>OY969786.1:0-4567500 GCA_963703075.1 uncultured Acidobacteriaceae bacterium | reverse complement strand
GGGTAGCATTTTCATCCGCCGCCAGCGCCATCAGCCTCTCCGCGACTTCTGCCTGCACCACGTTGCCGAGCGGGTCGTTGGTCTGCGTAGACGCGAATGCGTGGGTCACCAATGCTTCAATCACTTCGTCCGCGCTGAGCGATTTCGGATCCTCGGTATGGATGGCGATCATGCGCTCCACGCGGCGGGGCGCAAGCAATCCGCCGACAACCACATCGCTGACCGCACGCGCGCCATCCTGCGGGCTGAAGACATAGCCAGACGGCGACTTGAAGCGCTCCGGATCTCCCCACTCGCGATTCTCCAAAGGCACCAGCGCTGACCACACCTCAGGCGCGATGCGAAGTTCTTTCGGATCGAGTGCGTTGATCAACAGATTGAGCGCTTCACGCTGCTGCTCCACCGGCCACACCTCGAAGGGCCGATTGCCATCCCCCACCAAAGACGGAGGAACTTTGGCGCTTCCCACAACATTCACCGCCGCCGCCAGTCCATAACGATGAAAGAGGTAGACCAGCGCATAACGCGAGGCGTAATCGGACCAAGGTTCGCCTTTGCGCATCATGGCCGGCGTATAGAGCTTCAGCAATGCATCGCGCACGGGGCCGACAGTACGCAACCAGCTGACAGGATCTGGGCCGTCATCATAGGAGTTCCAACGGGGGTCGTCATAATTGCCCCAGAAGACGCCCTGCTTGTTCCATCGTTCTACGATACTGTCGAGCCGTTTTCGCTCTGCCGCGGGATCTTCTTTACCGAGGGTGCTGTAGCCCCACTCGATGGCCAACTTGTCATAGCTGCCCACGCCCTGCATGTAGGCGTCGCTCATATCGGCAGTGCCATCGGCGCGGATCTTGACCCGCGGGGCGTAGTAGTCCATCACGCTGCCACGATCAAAAGTGCTGGCGACGAAATTATGTTCGAGCCCGAGCACGTGTCCCATTTCGTGGCAGGCGAGGAGCGCGAGGCGCTTGGTCATCGCCTCCTCCTCGGTCAGCTTGGGATCAGCGCGATCAAGCTCGGCAAAGACGCTTGGATCGGGCTCCGCGTTTCCGCTGGGCGGCTGGAGCACGTTCCAGTAGTTGTGGACGGTGCGCATGCGGTGCGAATCGAGTTGCACGATGCCATGCAGGATCTCGCCGGTACGCGGATCGACCTGCACCATTCCGACGGACCAGCCGCGGCCGGAGCGGTTCGCCCACTGGATCGTGGGATAACGAATGTCGAGCGGGTCGGCTCCTTCCGGCAGGTCCTCAATCACAAGCGCGTTCTTGAATCCGGCCTGTTCGAACGCCTGGTTCCACCACAAAGCCCCCTGGCGCGCCGCACTGCGCACCGGCTCTGGAATAGCACGGTCGAGGTACATGACAATCGGCTTCACGGGTTCGCTCACGGCCGCGCCGGGATTCTTCTTTTCTAAACGCCAGCGGTTGACGAGCAGCCGGTCGAGCGGCTGGTTGTAGGGCCGTGAAAAATCCTTAAACGAATTGCCAAAGAAACCGACGCGCGGATCAGATTCGCGCGGTTCATAGCCTGCTTCGGGGAGTTGCACGAACGAATGGTGCTCGCGCACGGTCATCGTCTGCGGCTCCGGCTGGTTGAACTTTGCGCCCTGTTTATCGGCGACGAAGGTCAGCAGCGCTTCGGCTTCGGTGTTGAGCGGGAAAGAACGTGTGTGTTCCATCTCGACCACGCTGCGGTCCGGGTCGAGCTTCCACCTGGGATCATCCGGGCCGGCTGCCGAGGGAGCAATCACGCCGTTGGTCGCCTTCAGCGGACGGGCAATCTGCCCCAGCAGATCGAAGGCATCGCGAACCACGAGTGCATTGGCATTGACGGTCAGGGTGCCGCCTTGCTCACCCTCGATCGGCATGGCGGCCAGCACGGAGGTGGGGAAACTCGCTTCCACCGAGCGTTGCAGATCGGGACTTCCGTTGGGCGCACGGAAGCTGGTGTTTTCTACGATCATCAACACTTTCGGCCCGATGCGGCGAAAGCGGCAAAGCTGCGAGCGTTCCGCCAGCGAGCTGCGATCGGCAAATAGATCGGTGGTACCGACCCCGCTACCCATAGCGGCAAAATAGAGGAATTCACGGTTCATGGCCGCCGGCGAGAGCTCGAAGAGCAAGCTGCCCTTGGCTTCGTCCCAGTAGAAGGGGATGAACCCGTCGTGGCGCTTCAATCCCTGGATCCGCGAATACGGTTGATTACTCTGCGCAAACGCCGAAATCGTGAAGAATAGGAGAAGAATCAGGCCGAGCTTTTGTTTCATCAAACCCCACGTTATGTCGCGATGAGCCTTCGCGAGTTGCAGCATTTGTATTACACAGGGCACCGGTAAGGCAAAGGGATGCATACCAACCTGCAGCTCCGGTTGCGCGTCCAATCCATTTGAGGTTGTTTCATGGACCTGAAATATGCCATTTCGATCATCGGAAACTTCGCGCTGATTGCCGGCCTCGCGATCTCCGGCTTCCATTTCTTCGCTGAATATCACGCCACCGGGAAGTGGGCGAAGAATATTACCGGGCTGCTGGCCGGGCTCGGCATGCTGACTCTCGCGTTCGCGTTAATGATCACCCCGGCGAATGCAGAGGTCATCGCGCAGATCGCCCAGACGAAAGCTTCGGTGGTGTTTCTTACGATCAGCAGCGGCCTGCTGCTGGCGGCGATCACGGCCTTCGGCATCATCACGTATTCCAAGCCTCTGCGTCTGCTGCATCAACGACGCATTCAGAGGGACCTCAACCGCGACCTGCCGAAAATCCCGTAAACCGCGCTCAGCCCCGCACGCATCTGATCGAGACAAGGTATAGGCGTCGCTATGTCGGAACTGGGTCGCGCGCTCATCTTCCTTGGAATTGTTCTGGTCATTGTTGGTGGAGTGGTTCTGCTCCTTGGTCGCGCAGGACTGCCGATTGGCCGCCTGCCGGGGGATATCACCTATCGTGGCAAGAACACTACCTTCTACTTCCCCCTGATGACCTGCATCGTGATCAGCGTAGTGTTGTCGCTGCTTTCCTGGATCATCCAGCACTTCCGCAAATGACTTCGCATCCAAAATGCGAATAAAAAATGAGCCGGCGACGCACAGGGTGCGCTCCGGCTCGTGGTGTTAATCCTCAAACTGCGACGCAGCGGCGGAACCCAGGCGCGTTATTTATAGGCGAGCCACTGGAACCACATCGATTCGCCGTCTTCCTCGTAGACTCTCGACAGGTGCTTGCCGCTGGAATTCACCATGGTGATGTTCTGGTTCGATTCACTCAGGTAGGTAATCGCATGCGACGAACCGGAACGATAGGCCCACGCGTCGTCCATGTAGGCATAGGCATAGTGCGGCAGCGGATTCTGGAAGGATCCATTGACCTCAGTGCGTTCCACAATCCACTCCGCGGAAGCACCGCTGTACACATCGCCGCTCGGCATGGCGATGGTGGCGGAGACCGCTTTGTTGGTGTTGTAGTTCACCATGTAATAGGAACCGTAGATCTTCCCGCTTTTGCTGATCACCGCGGAATAGGCGTAGATCACGTCTCCGGGCTGAACCGCAAAGTTGTTGATGGGAATCTCGTTCTGGGGAATGAACTCAATCCAGGCGTAATACTTGGCGCTTCCGCCGGTAAACTGCTGTTCCGTCCCGTCCTGGATCAGGTCGTTGCACTTGCAGTTGCCGTCGATCCCGACCCACATCGAGCTGTATCCGTTTGTGCCGGAGGCCTCTGTGGCTACGTTCGGAACAATCCAAACACCGACGACTTCATCGAATTTCGGGCTGCCCCCGACCAGTGAGTATCCGCTCCAGTTTCCCGAGCTCGCGTTGGCGGTGTTTCCGATCGTCCCAAGGGTGCCGACTTTCTGGTTCGGACGGTGGAATTTCCCAGGGTTCGAACCCAGCTCAGGCGTGATGCGCTCGGCCGACACGGCTCTCTTCCACATCGAGTAGGGTTTGGCTTCGTTCGGGTCGGGACGGCGCGGATAGCCGTAAGTTTGCAGTTCTTCGTCCGAAGCGGTCAGAGGATCGAATCCCTGCGGAGCTCCGGTGAACACGGTGACCTGGGAAGAAATCCCAGGAATCGAAACAGGGTGTGCATAGGGAGTGTCCTGCGCGCTGGCTGAGCCGCACAAGAACAGGGCAGAGATCACCCCTAGAGTCAGGACTGTGGTTTTCACGGTACTCTCCGTACGTTGATTTTTTGGATTGGGACAGGGGATCTTGGGGGAGAAAAATCGGACAGCCAGCGAAGCCCACGGACTCTATAACCAGTGCAGCTGCTTCTGCAAGGCCAAAAGGTGTGACCCCTCAAGAATCCAGCATTTATTTATTCGTCGGTGCCTGGGAAAGGACGCCGGTCGGGCATTGCGCCGATCCAGGGCTGGGCGGCCCGAGTCAGGCAATCCCGCAGGAGACGAGGGGAGATTCGGATTACGTCCGGGGCGGAGCGGAGTTTCCCTGTACGCCACCGGACAGGATGTTCGATACCGGACAGGCGCATATAGCTGGAAGCCAAGCCTCGGGCGGTTGCTCCCATCACGCGACGAAAAGCCTTTTAGATTCCACTTGTTGCGTAGGAGAAAAGCAGGCGGAAACCAGAGTCATTGAATGTTCTTGGCACTTCGGATGCTGCGGTTACGTATGAAGTCTTGAGGCAAACTATGGGAAACGTCTTCCAGGACATTCGATACGCGCTGCGACAGATGCGTCTCGCACCGGGATTCACTCTCACCACCATCCTCACCCTGGCGGTCGGGATTGGCGCCACGACAGCCATCTTCACGCTGGTGAACGCGATCATGCTGAAGTCGCTTCCGGTGGCGAGCCCGGAGCAACTGTATCGGATTGGCGACACCCAGGAGTGCTGCAATGAAGGCTGGGAAGACGACGACTGGAGCTTGTTTTCCTACCAGCTTTACCAGCGCCTGACAGCGGCGACGCCGGAGTTCGAAGAGACAGCCGCATTCCAGGCTTCGCCGGCGATGTATGGGATCCGCAGCGAGATACACGACCGCGAAGCGCGGCCGATGCACACGGAATACGTAACCGGAAACTATTTTCATCTCTTCGGCATTGGTGCCTTCACAGGACGCGTTTTGCAGCCGTCGGACGATCAGCGATCCGCTGCGCCGACCGTGGTGATGAGCTATCGGACGTGGGTCCAGTCGTATGGATCCGACCCATCGCTGGTCGGTTCGACATTTGTCATCGAAGGCCATCCGGTAACGCTGATTGGGATCGCGCCGCCCGGATTTTACGGCGATACCCTCCGCTCCACGCCGCCCGATTTCTGGGTTCCGATCCAGCAAGAGTTGCTGCTGGATGGACCCGACGGCCGCATGAGAACCAACCAGCAACATTGGCTGTACACCATCGGCCGTTTGAAGCCAGGCGCCAAACTGGATGGGGTGGCAGCACGACTGACGGTAGTACTGCAACAGTGGCTGCGCAATGAAGACGAGATGCCGCCCGAGTTTAAACCGCAGATGATGCCGTCGATTCCACAGAAATTTATCCGACTTTCGCATGCCGGTGGCGGCATTGCCACCATGAAGGAAGATTACGGGGCGAATCTGCGCATCCTGCTGATGGTTTGCGGCGCGGTGCTGTTGATCGCGTGCGCCAACATTGCGAACCTGCTGCTGGCACGCGGAACCGGACGTCGAGCGAACACCGCACTACGCCTGGCTTTGGGTGCTACCAGACGGCGCCTGATCGGCCAACAATTGACCGAGGCCGTGCTGCTCTCACTTTTCGGCGGCGTGCTGGGTCTGCTGGTGGCCTACTTCGGGGCAAGGCTCATGCTCGTCATGGCATTTCCCAATGCAACGCATATGCCGATCCAGCCCGATCTCTCGCTGCCGGTGCTTGGATTTGCATTTGCGCTTTCGCTGGTGACAGGGATCGTGTTCGGAGTTGCGCCCGCCTGGTTTGCTTCCCACTCCGATCCCACCGAAGCGCTGCGCGGCGCCAGCCGCACGACCCAGGGCCGGGCATCGCTTCCGCAGAAACTGCTGGTCATCGGGCAGGCAGCGCTGTCGCTAGTTCTGCTGGCGTGCGCGGGGCTGCTGACCACGAGCCTCCGGCATTTGGAGCATCAGGACTTGGGATTTGCCGCCCAGAATCGCGTCGTTGTCGCGATGAATCGGCCCGCACCGAGTTATACCCAGGACCATTTGCAGGCTCTTGATCGCGCGATTCAAGACCGGCTGGGACAGCTCCCGAATGTGGAGAAGGTAAGCCTGGCACTTTATAGTCCGATGGGCGGAAACAATTGGGGTGAGATGATCGCGGTCTCCGGAAAAGGCGAACCATCATCGGATGTAAAGAGCGCCGCCTCGTGGGATCGAGTGAGCCGAAATTATCTTTCGACCATGGGGCAAACGATCCTGCGAGGCCGCGATTTTGCGGAAACGGACGAGGGATCGCATCCGGTAGCGATCATCAACGAAGCCTTCGCCAAGCAATATTTCCCCAACGAAGATCCGCTGGGAAAACATTTTGGCATGGACGCCGCGAAATACAGCGGCAGTTTTGAAGTCGTCGGGGTAGTTCGCGATGCCAAGTACATCGACCCCGCCAGTCCCGCACGGGCCATGTTTTTTGTTCCGATGGAACAGCGGGAGCACCTGGGTGACGGACTGATGCAGGAAATGATCGACAACTCGCATTTCATGCAAAGCATTCAATTGCTCGTGCACGGGGGAACCCAGAACCTGGAACCGCAGCTACGCGCGGCCCTGGCTGACATCGATCCGACCCTGACCATCATTTCCGTGCAACCCATGGAAGAACAGGTGGCTACGAACTTCGATCAGCAGCGGATGGTAGCGCAACTGACGGGCACTTTCGGTGTGGTTGCGCTGCTGCTGGCGGCCATCGGGCTTTATGGACTCACGGCGTACAGCGTCGCGCAGCGCACCAGCGAGATCGGGGTGCGCATGGCAGTCGGGGCGAACCGCATGAGCATTGTGCGCTTGGTACTTCGCCAGGCCCTTATGCAAACCGGAGTGGGGCTGGCGATTGGAATTCCGCTCGCCATCGGCGCCGGGAAACTCATGTCCGCTCAATTATTCCAGGTGCGCAGTTGGGACCCGAAGATCCTGCTGACCGCGATCGTAGCTCTCGCACTGTGCGCAACCACGGCTAGCATTCTGCCGGCGCGCCGCGCGGCGAGCACCGATCCGTTGAAGGCCTTGCGAACAGAATAAAGACAATCGGAATCTCGCATATACCCGACACTTCGCGCAGTGCGGCGGCGACTCGGATATTCTTGTACGGCATGAAGGCTGCTTACATTTGCGATGCCGTTCGTACTCCGATTGGCAAGTTTGGTGGAAAGCTCGCAGCGGTTCGTCCGGATGATCTGGCGGCGGCCACGATTCGTGCGTTGGTCGCACGCAATCCGGGGATCGATTGGGAGAAACTCGACGAGGTCTACCTCGGATGCGCCAATCAGGCGGGCGAAGATAACCGGAATATCGCCCGGATGGCGACGCTCCTGGCAGAACTTCCGGTCACGGTTCCTGCCACTACCATCAATCGCCTTTGCGCATCGGGCATGGACGCCGTCGGATCGGCAGCCCGCGCGATTGCGGCGGGAGAGATCGAAATCGCAATTGCCGGTGGCGTCGAGTCGATGTCGCGCGCTCCTTTCGTCATGGCCAAGGCGGAAGCAGCCTTTCAGCGCAATGCGGAGATCTACGACACGACGATTGGCTGGCGCTTCGTCAATCCCATGATGAAAGAACTGTATGGCGTGGATTCCATGCCCGAGACCGGCGAGAACGTTGCTGTTGAATCGGGCGTCTCACGCCAAGACCAGGACGGATTTGCCTTCCGCAGCCAGCAGCGGGCGGTGAAAGCCAAGGCGGCGGGATTTTTCGCGGAAGAGATTGTGCCCGTGACCGTAACCAGCAGGAACGCGGAGTCTTCGGTGGTCGCTGAAGATGAGCATCCCCGTCCGGAGACTACGCTTGAAGCACTGACAAGACTGAAGCCGGTGGTACGCGCGAATGGCACGGTGACGGCGGGCAATGCATCCGGCATTAATGACGGCGCAGCGGCGATGATCGTGGCCTCTGAAGATGCGATCCGCGAGCACGGGCTTGCGCCAAGGGCGCGCATTCTTGGCATGGCGGCAACCGGCGTGCCTCCGCGCGTGATGGGCATTGGACCGGTCACGGCAGTCAAGAAGCTGCTTCACCGTCTGCAGCTTTCCCTGGCGGACATCGACGTGATTGAACTCAATGAAGCTTTTGCCAGCCAATCACTTGCCTGCCTGCGGCAACTGGGGCTCGCGGACGACGCTGATTTCGTAAATCCGAACGGAGGAGCGATCGCCCTGGGGCATCCCCTTGGCATGAGCGGAGCGCGCCTGGTGATGACCGCTGTGCACCAATTGCAGAAATCCGGCGCGAAACGAGCACTGGCAACCATGTGTGCGGGCGTTGGCCAAGGCGTCGCGATCGTTGTCGACCGCGTATAGGCCTCGCCCAACCGCCTGTCTTATTGTTGCTGCTGTTGCTGAACGTCCATCAGCGAGGCCGGCTGATTTTCTTCCAGGAACTGCGACCACTCCTCATCCGCCGCGAACTCTTCATCCGGGGGAAGAACTGCCTGCGATCGAGTGACCCGGACGCGAACCTGCAACTGCGTATCCGCTTTCCCTTTCATCATGCCCATGGTCGGCGGCACGTCGGCGTAGTCGCGGCCGATCGCCGTGCGAATATGACGTTCGTCTGCCAGGCTGTCCAAGGTGGGATCGAAGCCAACCCATCCGATTCCGGGAAGAAGCGCCTCAACCCACGCATGGGTTGCGCCGTCGCTTGCCGGATGCGGATCGTCGCCTCCGTGGTAAAGATATCCGCTGACGTAGCGGCAAGGGATGCTGGCGTTTCTGGCAAGCGCGATCATGATGTGGGAAAAATCCTGGCAGACTCCCTGCCGTGACCGCAGCGCATGCTCAATCGGAGAATTTGCCGAGGTGCTCTTCTTCACGTAACTGAAACTCCGATGGACGCCCGTTGAAATGTCATGAAGAAAAGCGAGCGGACTGCGGCCGTCTCGCTCGGCGACGCCAAGTTCGCTGGCCAGTTCAAGCAATTCGGGCGACGATCGCGCGAAATGACTCGGCAGCAACATATCCCAGTAATCTCGCTTCTCGACGAGAGTTTCGAGTTCCATCCAGCTTGCGTAATCCATTGACTCCGGGAGCGAGGGTTGCGCGTCAATGTTCACCAGGGCATCGGAAATGATGGTGAGGTGCCCATGGCGGGCCGGCAAATCGAAATGGTGCACCATGTTGCCGTAGGAATCGGTGTAGCCGAAGATGCGGGCTTTTGGATTGACCGAGAGTTGGAAGACAAAGCAGCGCTGGTTGCCCTCGCTGCGCGGGTGCATGCGCACTTCCATCATGCTCTGCCAGATGAAGCGGCTGTAGCTGTAACGCGTAAAGTGGCGGATGGCGTAGAACATTAGATTTCGAAAGCCGCCTCAATCGGGTACTCGATATAGACTTCCTGGACGGCGGCATGCAGCTCGCGGCACCGTTCGATGATTCCGGTGAGGTAAGTGTGCAGTCCCTGGATCACATCTCCAACCTGAACGTACACCACCATGGAGCGCAACCTTCCGATAAGCCTCTCGATGCGCTCCGTTCTACGGCTCAGGGAGAGATTACTGATTGCGGTTAAAGCCTGGTGCATGCGGTCGAGCGAAAAACGCACTGAATACGGAAATTCTGGTTTCAGCAGCAGGAAATCCGCAATGCGCTCCGGCTTCAGCTCCGCGGTGCAGGCTTTGCAATAGGCTTCGAAGGCAGCACAGCTGTTGAGCAGGCCGACCCAGTCCAGATCATCTGCTCCTTTTTCGTTCAGAAAATAGGCATCGAGCAAGAGACACAAATTGCAGGTCCTCTCAATGTACTTCCCGAGCTGAATGAAGTGCCACGCTTCGTCGTGATTCATGGTAGTCGCCGTGACTCCGTTGAACCTGTACGAGCCTTCACGCACGGCCGTCACGACCCGCATGGCGGCTGCGTCATCGTCGGGTTGCAAGTCGAAGCCGGTAACGTCGTGAAAGAGCCGATTCAACTGTTCCCACATTTCCGTGCTGATCTCTTCCCGCACCTGGCGGGCATTCTCTCTTGCTCCAGTAATGCAATTGACGATCGAAAAAGTACCCTCCGGATCCGCTATCAACTGGAATAACACGCGTTGTGGATCGACCTCGCTCGTTGCCAGTCCCGGCGCCAGCGAAGACACCGCGCGAAACCAACGTTCGTCGGTAGAGAATTTCGCTGGATTCAGGATCAATCCATAGGTCGCCCTGAGCACGCGCGAGGCGTTGTCCGCGCGCTCGAAATAGCGGCTCATCCAGTAAAGGCTGTCAGCTACACGTGAAAGCACGAGCGCCCCCGATTCTCAGTCCTGTAAGACCCACGTGTCTTTCGAACCGCCGCCTTGCGAAGAATTGACGACCAATGAACCCTTCCTTAAAGCCACCCGGGTAAGGCCGCCGGGAATGATGCTGATTTTCTCGCCATAGAGAACATACGGCCGCAGATCCACGTGCCGAGGCTCGATCGCCCCGTCGACGAAACAGGGCGCGGTGGAAAGGTTGATCGTCGGCTGCGCGATATAGTTGCGCGGTTCGGCTTCGATCCGTCTCCGAAATTCCGACCGCTGTTCTTCTGAGCTATGCGGCCCGATCAGCATGCCGTACCCACCGGATTCACCTACCGCCTTTACGACGTATTGATCCAGCCTTTGGCATACATGGTCGCGTTGCGCAGGATCGGACATCAAAAAGGTTTCGACGTTGTCGAGAATCGGATCTTGATTGAGGTAGTAGCGGATCATGCTGGGGACAAATGCATAGATGGCTTTGTCGTCCGCCACTCCCGTTCCCAGTGCGTTGGCGAAAGCCACATTGCCCGCGCGATATGCATTGAATAAGCCGACCGCACCCAGGGATGAACCCGTCTGAAAAACCATCGGGTCCAGGTAATCGTCGTCAATGCGGCGATAGATGACATCAACACGCTTCAGCCCAAACGTGGTACGCATGTAGACGACGTTGTCGTGCACCACCAGGTCCCGGCCTTCAACCAGTTCAATTCCCATCTGCCGCGCCAGGTAGGTATGTTCGAAGTACGCTGAGTTGTACGGTCCGGGCGTGAGGAGAACGACAGTCGGGTTCGAGCGGCTCTCCGGGGCGAGGTGGCGCAAGGTCGAGAGCAGCACCTGGCTGTACTGCTCAATGGGCCGCACCCTGGCTTTCTGGAAGAGGCTGGGAAAAATCTGCTTCATGACCCGGCGGCTGGTCAGCATGTACGAAACCCCGCTGGGGACGCGCAGATTGTCCTCCAGGACCACGAACTTCCCTTCGGGAGTGCGGATCAGGTCCGTGCCTACGACCGAGATATAGATGTCGTGCGGGACTTTTATGCCGCGCATTTCCCGGCGATAGTGCTTGCAGGTGTAGACGATGTAGCCGGGCACAACTCCGTCTTCGATGATCTTGGCTTCGTGATAAACGTCGTTCAGAAAGAGGTTGAGCGCCGTGATCCGCTGCGTCAGCCCACGTTCGATCGTCTCCCACTCACTCCCGGTCAGGATCCTGGGCAGAAGATCGTTGGGAAAAATGCGTTCCGTACCCTTATCGCCGCCGTAGACGGTGAATGTAATTCCCTGATTGAAGAACGATTGGTCTGCTTCGCTTTTGCTGCGGCGCAACTCATCGGGACCAAGCTTGAGAAGCAGGTTGTGGAGGGGCCGATAGTGTCTTCGAGGATGGTCCACGGAACGGAACATCTCGTCGTAAGCGCCATTGAGCTCGTAGCCGCTGAGTGCGTCCGCACCGCCGCGGTCCGGCGATTCCGTTCCTGTCGTCATGATGGCCGATGCTCGAATCCTCGCAAGGATAGCTGATTCCGAATCACTGGCATGATCGGAAATAACGATTCCCGCGATTGAAAAGTTCCCGACCGTCCTTGCTTTCTTACCCTCTCGAACGCACTACTTCTTCTTTGATGTCTCTTACTTCGGCTCCGGCGGGAGCTCGGAATTCAATATCCGGGAGTTGCTCCACCGCTCGCCGCAACGATTGTTCCCAACTGGAGTGAATCAGGTTCAGATCTTCGTCCCCGGCCTGGAGCCGGCGATAGCGCGTGACTTCAAAGCTGTCTTTCTTGTAGAGCAACAGGTCGATTGGAGGGCCGACGGTCACATTGGAGCGCATCGTCGCATCCATCGAAAGCAGGGCATACTTGGCGGCGACTTCGAGCGAGGTGGTGGCTTGAATGCCGCGATCCAGGATCGGCCGGCCGTACTTCACCTCTCCCAATTGCAGATACAAGGAATCTTCCGTGGCCGCCAACGGATTGCCTTGGGGATAGATCAGGTACAGGTTGGGATCCTGCCCGCGCACCTGCCCACCCAGGAGCAAATGCACATTAAAGTTGAAGGAATCTCGCTCCAGGGAAGCGCGGTCGACGTCGGAAATCCGCCGTACGCAGTCACCGACGATCCTTGCCGCGTCGTACAACGAAGTGGCTTGCGCCAATCCGCGCCCGGTATTGAAGTCGTCTCCTAATAAGGTGATCACCGACTGGCTGATGGAGAGACTTCCGCTGGTTAGAATGACGAATACCCGCTCACCCGGCTCGACGAACCGGTACATCTTGCGGCAAACGTTCACTTGATCGTAACCGGCATTGGTCCGTGAATCGGAGGCCAGCACCAGCCCTTCCCGCGTCGTAATCCCTAAACAATAAGTCACATCAACCCCTGCGCTGAATTTAGAGCATCATACACTGGTCAACTGGCCGCTTTCCGAATCGTTGTAAACCAGAAAACGCATAACTCGGCGAAGACAGGTCATGATACTTTGAGCGTTTTGCGTTCCCTGAAGGAACCTCCGTCCCCATGAAAATTCGTCTTGGTTATGACATTCACTTCGAGACCGTCGCCGAGGTGCCCATCCTAACTCTCCTCAACGTGCATCCTTCACGAAAGAAGGATTTGCTGGAGCCGGACGAACTTCGCACCGACCCGCCGGTCAAGATCGAGAATTACGTGGATTCCTTCGGCAACCATGGTTGCCGCTTCTTAGCGCCTCCAGGACGAATCAGGCTCCATAACTCCACGCTCATCCAGGATCCGGGAACGCCGGATGCGGAGGATGTAAACGCCCAGGAAGTGCCGGTCGACGAGCTTCCCCTGGATGTCCTCCCTTACCTGATGAACAGCCGCTATTGTGAAGTGGACCTGCTGACCAATACCGCCTCGGAACTTTTCTGGAATGCACCACGCGGTTGGGGACGGGTGAAAGCCGTTTGTACCTGGGTACACAACAAGGTTACGTTCGGCTACGAATTCTCCAACCCCGTGCGGACCGCCCTCGGCGTATATACCGAACGGGTCGGGGTATGCCGCGATTTCCAGCATCTCGCGATCAGCTTCTGCCGCGCCTTGAATATCCCGGCCCGCTACGCCACCGGATACCTGGGCGATATCGGAGTGGTCGTCGCGCCCAGTCCGATGGACTTCAGCGCGTGGTTCGAGGTTTATCTCGGAGACCGATGGTGGACGTTCGACGCCCGGCACAATATCCGCCGGATCGGGCGAGTGTTGATGGCGACCGGCCGTGACGCTACCGATTGCGCCATTACAACGTCTTTCGGCAGCGCCAAGCTACTTAGCTTTCACGTGGTCAGCGACGAGGTGACGGGCTGATGTCGCGTTTCTCGACTTAAGAATCGTATCCCGGACCGCGCGGCGCCCCGCATTCTCTCCACAGCTTCTCCCAATTCCAGATCCCATCTGCCACCTCGTGTGCATATGGGAATCCGAGTTGATGCGCGAGCATACACACCTGCCCGCGATGGTGAGCTTCGTGGGCGAGCATGTAGAACAGCATCTCCGGGCCGATCGGCCAGGACGGAGCCCAGCCGTCGCGGCAAAACACTTGAATGCGGCTTCCAACTCCGCCCAGCGCTTCCGCGAGCATCTCTCCGCAGCGCGCAGCGCTTTCCGCCAATGCGGAACGGGCCTGTTTCGGCGTGCAGCGCGCCCGGTTGAGCTGAGCTGGAACCTTCAAGTGCGGAGCCGTAAGCCGGATCCACTTGGTGCGGACGTTGTGCATATGAGTGAATATCGCGGCAATCGGGCGCACCTTGCCGGGCGGTTTCGCTTGCCAGGCAGCAGGATCAAGGTGTTCGATCAGATGCTGGTTCATGCCATCGTTGACCGCAAACATCTGGACAGCGGTCTTGGCGAACGGAGTGGATGGACGCGTGGTCACAGTGCCCTGTTCCTTGGCTTCGCTGTTTTTACGGATGTGGGTTCGCGGCGCTTGCCAACACAGGCTTGCCGGAAATTGCCGCCTTGAAACGGTCCCGCAAAACTTGTCCACCGGTCGGAGCCGGCTGGGTGGAAAGTTTAGCGATGCGATCGCTAATGGGTGGATGCGTTTTCCCCCACAGTGCAGTCTCTTTCGCAGGAATGCTCCCGTTCTGCAGCTGTTGTTGCAGCACCTCGAGGAAACGCCTAAGTCCGCTCGCGTCGTAGCCCGCGGCCGCGGCGAACTGGGTTCCCTTCTTGTCCGCTTCGTCCTCATCCTTCGGGCTCACCTGGCTCAATAACGCTTGCGAGACAATGTCGTTCGCGATGTTCTTGAGCTCTGCAGGACCCGGAATCTTGGCTGTTCCCTCGTCCATGGCCCAGCGCTTCGACTTGCTTTTCTGAACTTCCTTCTCCAGATGCCGTCCGTCGACATGCGCGATTTCGTGGGCCAGCACGCCCGCCAGTTGCGCTTCGTCGACCATGGCGTCGAGCGCTCCCTTGGTCACGAAGACGTAGCCGCCGGGCAATGCGAAGGCACTGACCGTCGAACGGCCATCGGGCGTTTTCGCGGCGAGAATCGCGAAGTGATAGGTCACCGGACGCGGTGCCTGGCGCGCCACCGTGTTCCCTACGTAGCTCACATACTTGGTCAGCGCCGCATCGTCGACTACGCCCATCACGTGAATCATCTTCGCGGCCGAGGCCATGCCAATGGCGTTTTCCTGATCGGGCGACCAGGGACTGAAGGTGTCGGTCGCCTTTTTCACCCGATCCATGACCTTGCCGAACTGGGCAGACAGGAAGGAGGACGCGATCAGAAGCACGATGGTTGTGAATAGGACTTTGCGCATCATCGCCTCCTAGCTCTTGCCGAGTTTCAAATTGCCCTGTTGAATGAACTGATCGACCTGCGTCTTGTCGGTGGTCTGCGTGCTCATGGCCTGCGCCTTGGCTTCGTCCGCGCCCGTGGGAGATTCGTTCAGCAGCGCCTTGCTCGGCATCCCGTCGGGATCGAGCCCGTTGGGACCGAGACTGGCAGTGTCCTTGGGTTGCGCCGAATTACTGGCAGTCACCGGCTTCTTGAACAACCCACCGAACTTCGATTTCTTCTGCTGATCATCGGGGGCTGGTTGCTGCTGCTGTCCCTGCGATGGCTGGCCTTGCGCTGGTTGCTGGGGCTGCTGCGCATCGGGCGCGGGCTGTTGTGTGTTGCCGATACCCTGCTGCGAAGTATCCTGCTGCTGAGAGACGCCGATGCAAGTAACCAGCAGGATGAGGAAACACCACATGGAATTTCGTCTCATGCTTCGTGTGCCTTCTTTCCAGCGCCCGTAACATGGGTTTCGCCGGCAAATGCGGGTTGCGCGGTGAGAGCCTGCAACTCGAAAATCTGCGTTTCGATGGTCTTGCCTTTCACCTTCACACTGCCCAGCGGCTTCACCGCCGCCAGCCCTTCGAGGTGCGCCGCGGTGTACTCACTTATGATGATCGAGGTGCCGTGGTCCTTATTGAGCGACTCCAAACGCGCGGCCAAGTTTACCGGATCGCCGATGATCGTGAACTCAATCTTTTTGCCCGCACCCACATTTCCAAAGGTCACTTCTCCGCTATTCAAGCCGATGCCAATGGCGATTTTTTGTCGCCCCTCGCCTTCCCACTTGTCGTTCAAAGTTTGCAAACGATCCAGCATCTCCAGCGACGCCTTCGCGGCGAGCAGCGCATGGTTCCCTTCGGTAAACGCTCCCCAATGGGCCAGGATGCCGTCTCCGATAAATTTATCCACCACGCCCTCGTATTTGAAGATGATTTCCGTCATGGCAGCCAGGTATTCGTTGAGCAAGCTCAGTAGTTGCTCGGGGCGATCGCGCAGCCCCTCGGTCAGGGTAGTGAAACTTCGGATGTCGGAGAAGAAAATGGTGAGTTCCCTGCGCTGCCCGGCAAAATCGATTTCATCGTGGCGGTCGAGAACGAACTGAACAAGTTGCTTCGACATATAGCGGTCGAGCGCGTCCCGCGTACGCCGCAATTCCCTGCCGGTCGTCGCGTAGCGAACCGCGCCCGCGGCCACATACGATAAGACGCCGGTAGCCAGCGGCGCCACCATCGGCAGCCAGAGATGCTCGAGACGGAAGACAAGGGTCGTCATCGCGATATATAGGCCCAGGCAAACCAGGATGGTCAGCGTTCCCTTCAGCCCGGTACTCAGTTGCTTGAGCACGAACCAGCCCACGAATGCGAGCAGGCCGATGAGTGCCACGTCGATCCAACGCGGCGCGACGCGCACGCCGTCGCCGTGCAGCAGGTTGTCAATGGCCACGGCGTGATCGAAAACCCCCGGCGCATTGCCCACCGGCGTGGGATGAAGATCGAAGCTACCCGACGCACTCACGCCGACCAGCACGATCTTGTCTTTGAAATAGCCCGGCGAAATGGGATCTTTGAACTGTTTACATCCGCTTGGCTCGGCAGAACAAACCAGCTTCCAGAAAGGCACGCGGGTGTAGGCCTCGCGGGGATCGCCGGAAAACCAAAGCAGCAGCCGCCCGGCTTCGTCGACCGGCAGCTTTGCGGAATCGCTCACGGCGTATCGTCCCGCCCGGCGAAAACGACTCTCGTCGCGGCCATGCGCAAAGTCGACAATGCGCGTGTCGAGCGAGCGGAATGCCTGGTTTCCGAAATTGCAACCGAGCGGCATGCGCCGCACGGCGCCGTCGCTGTCGAAGACTGCGTCGATACATCCCAACCCGGCTGCGGCCCTGGCCAGAATGTCGAGCGGAACATTCACGCTCTCTTCGGCGGGATCGAACGTCTCTCCGAGCAGATCATTGGAAGGCTGGGTTTCCTGTGAGAGCAGCGCCAATTGGCGGTTGCGCAGTTGCTGGTCGTCGTTCACCTTTGCCGAGTCAAACGAATAGGCGAGCAGCACGTTGCGTGCACTGGTGATGGAAGATGCAAAGGACTGGTCAACTTTCGGGTCTTCACTGCCGCTGAATTTAAAATCGAAGGCGATGACCTTCGGGTGCTGGTCGGCGAGGTAGTCGATTGCGCCCGCCCATACCATCCGGCTCCAGGGCCAGCGGCCAAAGTTGTCCTTCAGGATCTCGAAGCTGGGGTTGTCGACGTCCACGATAACGATGCTTTTGTCGGCCTTCGCCGCGTCGAGGCTCCAGCGCATGCGCGCGTCGTAGGTCCCCGTCTCCAGCCAGCGCAGCGGTGGTGTATTTTCGAGGACGATGAACAGCAGCGCCGATAGTATCGCGGCGAGTGCGGCGCCCCGCCTATACAACCGTCGTGCTCTCGAGTTGTGTGCTGGATGGGTCGACATGGGCAAACAGGACGCAAGATTACCCCGAAAACCGGAGACAAAGCACCTGAAATTCCTGCGTTCGCGCGCCGGTGATCCTGTAAGAACGAGCGTCGCTCGTGATATTTTGTGCAGGCCCGTGAGTTGCTCTCGACTTCCGCCTGGAGTTGCGCCCCGCGATGAAAGCTGGTCCTGAAGAACTGCCATGATCCGGCGACGCATGGCAATTCCCCTTCTCGTTCTGCTGGCCGACGCTACCGCGGCGGTGATTGGCTATCGTCTGTTAGGCGGACCTTCGGTTACGCTCCTGCAAGCCATCTACATGGCGGTGGTGACCCTGACAGGCGTGGGCTACACCGAAGTTGTCGACACCAGCGCAAACCCGCCGCTCCGCATCTTCAATATGTTCATCATGGTGGTGGGCGTGGCGACCGCCGTGTATGTCTTCTCTTTGATGACGGCCTTCCTTGTCGAAGGCGAACTCCATGCAATCTTCCGGAGAAGCAGAATGCACAAGAAAGTCACTGAACTTCGGGACCACTTCATCCTTTGCGGTATGGGGGAAACGGGTCGCTACGCGGCAGAAGAAATGATGAAAACAGGAACGGACTTCGTGGCCATCGAGATCTCCGAACCGGTCGTAAGCCGCTTACGGGAGCAAGGCGGAGTCTATTCCGACATGCTGTACATCATCGGAGACAGCACCGAGGAGTCGGTCCTTAACGCCGCAGGATTGGAACATGCGCGTGGCTTGATTGCGTGCGTGGCGAGTGACAAGGACAACCTGGTGACCACCTTTCTGGTGCGGCAACAGAATCCAGCGATCCGTATCGTTTCGCGCTATAAAGAGGTGGGCTTCGCCGAACGCATGGTCAAAGCCGGCGCCAATGCTACCGTTTCCCCCAACCAAATCGGCGGCATGCGGCTGGCGAGCGAAGTTCTGCGACCCCAGGTCGTGGGCTTTCTCGATCTCATGCTGCAGGAGAAATCCCGCACCTTACGCGTGGATGAGATTGAGGTCGGCGAACGTTCACGTTGGGCGGGATCTGCCATTGCAAAGCTTCAACTACGCGAGCGTTTCCATCTCGTGGTTCTCGCCCTCAAGGACGCCGACCAAGGAACGAAGTCAGTTCAGTTCAATCCCGGGGACGAGACGATTGTTTCAGCGGGCACGGTAATCATCGTCATGGGAGACATCGCCGATCTCCACAAGGCACGCGCGGAAGCCGGCCCCGCAGGACTGTAATCTGTACGCTCGCGCCCCGCAATTCACTATGGGCGGATGCCTAACTCACGGTCGATTTCGGCCGGGTAATAAACCACACCATCCTTGATCACCAGCTTTGTGTTTCGCACCGCGCTGATGTTTTGGGTCGGATCTCCTTCAATGAGGGCAGCATCCGCCAGTTTGCCGGGCGTGATCGAGCCGAGTTCTGCGTCTTTGCTCATGATGCGAGCGGCTCCCAGGGTCGCGTCTTGCAGTACGCGGGCTGCAGGGATGCCGACGCGCTGGTGGAGTTCGAGTTCGCGATCGAGAGCAAATCCGGCAATGGCGTCGGTTCCGGATTCAATCGGGAGACCGGCGTCGTAAAAAACTTTGACCATGCGCTCCATGTTGGCGTACGAATCGCGGAAGCGTTGATCCATGCCATCTGGTACAGGCATGCCGGCACTGAGCGAGTTGCGAAGAACCTGCGGCGGCAGACGATCGGCAACCGGAGCAAACGTCGGCGAGGGAGTGCCATTGCGAGCCGTAAACATTTCCTCGAAAACGCTCAGCGTGACATCGAGCGAAACCTGTTTTTCTTTGAGCAGGGCGATAAAGTCGCGCATCTCCTGGCTGTTGAGGTCGATATCAGCGCCGCGTTTCGCAACCTCGGTGAAGCGCGCCGTCGTTTCCGTGTTCTTCACGTCGGGCATGAAGTTCAACATCAGGAAATTGGCGTGCTGGATCTCGTTGTATCCGTCTTTCACCGCGTCAGTCGCCGTCATGCCTGCGGGAATGTGCCCACTGACACGCTGGTGATGCTTGTGCGCTTCATCGACGATCGCAGGAACAAGTTCGGGTTTCATGGAGCTATAGATTTTGATTTGTGGATAGCCCAGAGAAGCAAACTTATCGACGTACGCCCGCGCCTCGGCTTCGTTGGAGGCGAGGATCTTGGTCGGGCCCTGGTAGGGACCGGGGCCATCAATCAAGCCGCACGGAATAATGCGCGTTCCGATTTCGTCGCCAGCTTCAATGCGATGGCGGCGGCCGGTTAGCTCGTCGATATCGTTACCCATGTCGCGCACCGTCGTGACTCCGGCGGCCAGGTTGAGGAGACCATCGTTCGGCCCGACATGCGCATGCATGTCCCACAGGCCGGGGATCAGTACCTTGCCTGTCCCATCGATCACTTGTGCGCCCGCCGGTGATTGACTCACAGCAGCACCCACGGACTTGATGCGGTTCCCGGAAATCAATACGTCCTGACCAGCGACCAGCTTCCCGCTGAAGGAATCGAAAACGCTGACGTTGTGCACGAGCAAGTCGGTTTTCGGAGTATGCATGAGTTGCTTCGCGAGCGCCCTGCTGCGTTCCAGTTGCGCTTGCTGCTGACTATCGATGAGCGTTTGAGCGGCCTTCTCGAAGCCTTCGCGGATCACTATCGCCCACGTGTCGCCGCCGGCGAAAAAGTCGCCAGCCTCATCGACCCATAGATAACTCGGCGTGAAATCCAGGCCGGTCACTGCGTATTCCGTGACCCGTGCGTCCTTAGTGTTCCCTTCGAGAGTGCGTTCCGCGACTTTGGTCACCCGCGCTTCGCCGGTGGGAAGCAACTTAACTGTTCCGCCATGGGCGTTGGCCAGCTTCACCAGCATCGCACTCTCTTCCGGCGGACTGAACATGCCCGGGTAGAACACAACGTCGGACGATTTCTGCGTAGCGCCCTCGGAGCGATTCTTCCAGGTTGCGGTGCCGTCCGCCGCACGATTGAAGGTCTCGTCAGAAGACGATTTCAGATAGTCGTGGCCGATCGTGTGGACCGCAACGATGTTGCCTTGTGCGTCGACGTGATAATCGGTGACAGTACGCGGACCGCGGCCGCGATCGTTAAATTCGAAGAGCACGTGGGTGACGCCGTCGTCGGTGCGCCAGACCGCTTGCTGTCCTGCCCGGTTCCCCATCATGAGAAACGTGCTGCGCCGGGCGCTCGCCGGAACATCAGCGGGCGGATCGTTTTCCTTTACCTGGGTGGCGCCATCGTTTTGCGCGTAGGCGGTAGCGAGCAGAAGAAGAGTCAGCAGAAGGCGCAACGGAGCTCCTTTATTTCCGGAGGATGATAACCCACCGGTGTAGCGGAAGCTACGCAGGACAGCTCATCGATAGGCGGAGGCCTGGATTGCGTAGAGCTCAGAGTACTGGCCGCCCTTCGCCATCAGTTCTTCGTGAGAGCCGACCTCCACCAGCCGCGCTCCATCGAGCACCACGATGAGATCGGCCATGCGGACCGTAGAGAAGCGATGCGATACAAGGATCGTGATGCGCCCGCTGTCGCCCTCGGCGGCCGCGCGTACCGCGGTTGCGTAGCGCTCGAACAATGCGTGCTCCGTCTCCGCGTCGAGCGCCGCGGTCGGTTCATCGAGGACCAGCAGCAGCGGCTGTGGACGCATGAAGCCACGCGCCAAGGCCAGCTTTTGCCATTGGCCGAACGACAACTCCGCCCCGGACGGCCACGTCGGACCGAGTTGCGTGTCGAGGCCCAACGCCAGACGCTCCAGCACGTCCCCTGCCCCGGCGCGATCAATAGCCGCGAGCACAGCGGGTTCGTCGTCCAGTCGCGGGACGTCGCCTAAACCGACCGTGTGCCGCGCAAGGAACTCGAAACGGAAAAAATCCTGGAATGCCCCCGCGAGACGCGACCGCCATTCGCCGGCATCAACCTGCGCCAGTGGCGTGGCATCCAATAAAATCGAGCCAGCCGACGGCTCGTACATTTTCGCCAGCAGCTTGACCAGCGTAGTCTTGCCTGCGCCATTCTCGCCGACCACCGCCACGACCGCGCCTGCCGGCAGCGTCAGGGATACATCGTCGAGCACAACCCGAGACGTGCCGGGATATGCGAACGATACATGCTCGAAGCGAATGCCACGCTGCAATATGGACGGAACCGGAAGAGTGCCTGCTGCCGCTACCGACGCGGCGTAGTCCTCGAGCCATGCCAGCCTTCGCGATCCATCCATCCAGAACCCGCGCAAAAATCCGATCTCTCCGACTGTGGCTCCAATGTAAGCCGACAGTCGTGCCCCCGCGGCGAGCACGAGCAATACCGAACTGGCGGGAGAGACACGGACGTACGCAACAAACGCAACCGCGCCCACGTAGGCAAAGCCGAATATCGCCCACGCCAGCGCATGCCATAACGCCGATCCCCAGCGCGCGCTTGCCACCGGCTTGTACCAACGCTCCCACGCGCTCCGACGCTCCGTCACGAGGCGCTCTCCAATGCCGGTGACCCGAACTTCCTTGCCGGGCGCGGCGGTGGTGGCGATAGTGAACAGGTGCCGGGCTAGGCGATTGGTTTGTGCTCCACGCTCCTGCGCGGACCTCTCGACATCAGGCCGCCACGTGGATGTCAGTACAGTCGGGATCGCGAACACCGCGAGCAGCATGAGTGCAGGGTGGATCGACGCCAGCAGTGCCATCGTCACGCCCAGCCTCAAAATCCAGCCGAGGGTGGAAAACAACGACATGTACATGTGGTCGAGAACGAACACCTGGTTCCGCAGCATCGATAAGCGATCGAGATACTCCGGACGCTCCTGATGCGCAATCGTTGCCACCGACGCTTGCAGTCGCGCGATGTGGGACTCGAGCGCGATCGTTACCCGGTCGCGGAAGCGGCGCGACAGGCGGGTGCTGGCAGTGCGAAGCAGCCACGTCGCCGCGGTCGACACCCCGAGCCCAATCGCCGCCCCTTCCACCATCCCCGGCCGGTGCTCTATGACGCCTTTGCCTAACAGCATTAGCCACAAGGCAAGCAGGGCATCGGGCAGCGCGGCGAGCTGCGATAGCACAAAGGACGAGATCATCAATCGCGGCTCGTAACGATGTCCGAGTTTGCACAGGCGCCACATCGATGACAGCGCGGGAGGCAGCGGCTCGATCGTGCTCTCTCGATCAGGAGAGAACGTCATAGGTCGTACCCTCCTCGTCGGGAATGTTGAAGCGTTGCGCCTGGAGATCGAACATCGTCCGGTAACGCCCACTCAGAGCCATCAGTTCATCGTGAGTGCCGAACTCGATGACCCGTCCGTGCTCCAACACGCAAATGCGATCGGCTTGGCGGACGGTGGAAAAGCGATGGGAAATCAGGATCGTGGTGCAATGCCGGGTAGCAGCCAGCAGACGACTGAAGATTTCCTCTTCCCCGCGCACGTCGAGCTGCGCTGTCGGCTCGTCGAGGAGCACGACGCCCGCTCCCAGCTTCACTGCGGCGAGCGCACGGGCGAGCGCAATCCGCTGCCATTGGCCACCCGATAAATCCGTCCCGCCTTCGTACCCTCGGGCAAGTACCGTGTCCAGCGAAGCGAGGTTCGACGCTCCTGCAGACGCCAACGCGGCTCGCACCACCTCGTCGGGCGCGCCCGCCGGCGCCACGTTGTCGCGCAACGACAGTTCAAGGCGGATGAAGTCCTGGAACACGGCTGTGATCCGCGAGCGCCAGGATGCAAGATCGAACTCACGAACGTCCATCCCATCGATCTCGATCGCACCCGATTGCGGATCGTACAACCGACATAGCAGCTTCGCGATCGTTGTCTTGCCGGCGCCGTTCTGTCCGACAATGGCCAGCGACGAACCAGCTGGAATCGTGAGATCGAAGTGCTGCAGGACGGGTGCACCTCCTTCTGACCCCGCCGGATAGGCAAACGTGACATCGCGGAAGCGAATCTCCCGCGCAGGAGTGCCCGCCGCAGACCGATCGCCGAAGCGCAGAGCGCCCGCAGGACGCATGGCTGGTTCGAGTCGCAACACCGCAGCAACCGGGGCAGCCGATCCATCCAGCGCCCAGCTGAATCCGCCGAAGGCGATCATTGAAACTCCGATCGCGCTCTGCACATAAACGACCGCCTCCCCGAGAGTGATGCGGCCAGCGGCGGCGGCACTTGCGAGGAACCAGAACACAACCACGTTTGCCGACAAGACGAGGAGCATGCTCCAGATGACGGGACGCTCGCGCAAACGTGTCGCTGCATATTGAAGCTCGTGCAGACGCGTGCGTTTGCGAATAAAACGGTCGATCGTCCATCCGGCGAGGCCGAACAGGCGCAGTTCCTTGCTCGCGGGCGGATCGACCGCCAGGCGGAAAGCATAGTCGGCGTCGCGCTGCGCGGCCCGTACCTCTTCGGTATTGCGGTCCCACCAGATTGCGCTGTCGCGCAGAAGCCAATGCGTTGCCAGCCAGGCGCCCCCGAGTACGATCGGCGCCCACCATGCGTACCGGGCGAGGATCACCGCGGAAGCGACGCCACCAATCATCTCGACCATGCCGGTCGCAATGAAATCCATGGAGATCGAAAGTGGCGGACCCGTCATTCCGAGATCGAAGTCGCGCGCGGTCGTGAGATCGCTGGTAAGCGCCGGATCTTCCAGGTGAAGCATACCCGGCGGACGCACGCAGGCTTCAGTGAGCCGGTCGTAGAGCCATGCGGCCGTGCGGTCGCCGAGATTGGCGCTCACCGCTTGGTGAATCGGGCTGAGCACCTGCAGCAACACGAAGATCGTTCCCGCCAGAGCAAGGGGGCCAGCCAGAGGATCCCGGCGTTGCACCGCGCCGACAAGCACGCCCATCGCAATCGCAAAACCTGCCGGAAGGATTCCTCGCAAGAGCAGACACGCCCACCAGGCCGCGGCCAAGCCAGGGTCCGCCTTCGGGAGGACAGCGAAGAAGATCCATTCCTTACGATTGGTGAGTCGTCGCAACACCGTCACATTTTGTCACAGAACCTGAGAAGCAGCTTGAGCTGAAACCAGCGTCCATCGTCGGTTTTGAGCGTCGCCCACCCCAAGGCAACGAAGTGATCGCGCTTTCTCAGCTGGCTTTCTCCTCTGCGTTGCGCTTGCGTTCGGCCGCCGCAGGATCGGTAATGATGTCGACCCACTTTGGGTTGGGAGAAGCCTCGGCACCGTAGTTGTCGTGCCAATTCCACCACTTGTAAGGCTCGGACTGAGGGTAGCCGTCTGGCGAATCCTCCCAAGTCTCCTGGCGGCCGAGCGGCGTGATGTCGAGGTAGCTCCAGGTCGTGCCCATAGCCTCGTCGCCGCGGCCGTTTATGAAGTAAGTGCGGTACACCTTGTCGCCATCGCGGAAAAACACGTTATGGCCGTGCCACTGATCGACACCGAAATCCACATCGAAGCTGTCGGTGATGGTGTACCACGGCATCTCCCACTCCATCCGCGCTTTCAGGCGCGCGATGTCCGCCTGCGGTGCACGCGAGGCATACGCGAGAGTCGTGTCTCGTGCGTTCAGATGCGCAAGGTGGGAGACCTGATCCGCGCCGAAGGAGCAGCCGCGGCAGGCGTGCTCGGGCCAACCAAACACACCGGGCTCGAAGAAGGCGCGATAGAGAATCAACTGCGGGCGGCCCTCGAACAAATCCAGCAGACTTACCTTGCCCTTGGGTCCTTCGAACTCGTACTTCTTCTCTACCGCCATCCAAGGCATCCGTCGACGTTCTGCGGCCAGTGCGTCGCGGGAGTGCGTGAAGGCCTTTTCTTTCACCAGCATCTTCTGTTGCGCAGTCTCCCATTCCTGCCGCGACACGATCGAGGGCATTTTCATCTCGACTTCTGTTCTTCCGTCTTCTTTGTTTCTTTCTTTACTAGTCGCCATCTTTCCTCCTTCGTCTCTGAATACACACCGTCAGATTCCTCAGGCTCGCTTTCTCAAATCCGCTAACCAACCTTCTCGGGATCGATGGGGCGCGCTCACAGGGCTGCGTTCATTTCGGCCTGGAATTGTTTCTGCTGCATCCTTCTTGCGAGACACTTTCACAGCCAACGTCGCCAGTGCCCCGGTAGAGACCGCTCCGGCAACGACGAGTCCCATGGTTGCCCAACAAAATGGACACATCGTTCACCTCTTTCGTGGCCGCGCGTTTTTACTGGGCCGTCACTCTATGTACGAATGGCGAAAGTCGATTTCGACAGTAACCGAGAAAAAATTCTCATTTCTGAGAGAACATCCTCGTCTTTCACAGTTACGATTCGATGCCGAGTTTGATTCGTGGGTGTGAGGCAGTCCCGAACGACGTCCGCAAACGTCCAGTCCCGCCGCGCGAGGCTTTGGCGTTTAAAAAATGCCTAATACCGGATTTCGCTAACGTGGGATTCGAATCGAACCTCGCAGCGCGCCGATGTTCGTTTATCGGTAGAATGCCACAGTGCGCACGAACCTTACCCCTCTCGAACGTTGGGAGATCAGTTACATCACCACCAAAATACTTTCTGAGTCCCGAGACGCACACCAGGCCGCGGCGAGGATTCTGCACTTGCTGGGTACACGCCTCGAAGCAGCGTACTCAGACTTCTGGGTGCTGGATAGTTTGGAGCCTGCGATTCGTTGCGCAGGAACATGGCCGGACTCAGAATTGGCTAAAGGGTTTGCGGCTATTTCCAAATCGCGGATGTTTGGGATTGGGGAAGGCATACCGGGTAAAGTTTGGGAGACCCGCGACGTCGTTTGGATTCCGAACGTCCAGACTGCAGCAAACTTCCCGCGCGCGTCCGTGGCAAAAGCTGTCGGCCTCAAGACGGGCATCGGATTTC
Organism: uncultured Acidobacteriaceae bacterium; assembly: GCA_963703075.1. Classification (GTDB taxonomy): domain Bacteria; phylum Acidobacteriota; class Terriglobia; order Terriglobales; family Acidobacteriaceae; genus Korobacter. The sequence continues at coordinate 4,541,035 of OY969786.1, read as the reverse complement.
CGGCTCTCCAGGCGAAGGCCATGCTCGCGGTAATTGAGGTCTTTTCTGAGGAAGAACATGAGCCCGATCATGGGCTGATGGAGTTCTTCCGAGCACTCGGGGCGCAGATCGGTTTATTCCTGGACCACTTCAATATGACGGCCAGCCTGGCGGGCGCCGAGGGGCAGTTCCAGCTAATTGCAGATGCCTCCAGAGATGCGGTTGTTACGATCGATGAGCATAGCAAGATTCTATTCGCGAATACGGCGATGGATGATTTGCTGGGATACCAACCCGAGGAACTCATCGGACAGAGCCTCACGATGATCATGCCAGAGAGGTTTCACGAACTTCATCGCAAAGGTACGAGCCAGTACCTTTTAACCGGCAAAAAACATCTTGATTGGAACAACATCGCCCTGCCGGGTCTCCACAAGGACGGAACGGAAGTTCCTCTTCTTTTCGCGTTCGGCGAATTTCTGAGGGGCGGCCGGCGCGTCTTCACGGGGTTTATCAGAAGGCATAAACCGAACGCTTAGCAGGAAAAGCCATCGCCCTCGACCCACCTAACCAGAGAGAAACCATCTCCGCCGGCCGCCTTTTACCGACGACTACCCCTCTCTCCAACTCGCGGCGTAGGTCGCTACCTTTCGCAAAATGAAGCGGATATTAATCCGGGTACGATGATCCCGGAGGCACGATACGGATACGATGGTCCGTGAACGCATAGTGCATTTCGGGGATTTCCACTTTTGGCATATGGCATGAAGCGCAGCCGGATGTTCCTACCGGGCATGCATGGCCCGGCAGCGTTGCTCTGGGTTTCTCGCCGGCGTTAACATGGCACTTGAAACAAGCTTGGTCGTATTCCTTCAATTCGGTTTGTAGCGGTTTGTGCGGATCGTGGCAACTGATGCACGTAAGTCGGGCGTCTCCTGCTTTTCCCCAGCATTTGCTCTCTTCTAACCTAAACGGTTGCGACTTTGCGGTCGACACTCCCTTCGCGCCCGTGAGTTTCACATCCCAAAAGGCCCCGTGACAGGCTCCGCAGAAATCGACGGAGCTTACTGGGCTAAGTCGCGCAGCATTAAAAATCGTCCCCTGTGCCTCTTCTGGAATGCCCGCTATGCTCGCCACGTTCGCCGCTGCCACATGCTTTGCGCCCGTCCCGTGACAAGCCTCACAGTGAATGCCTGGCGTGAGTGTCTGTTCTTGGAATTCGCCGCCGAACGTCGATCCCGTCGTATGACACGCGAAGCAATGCTTGACTTCAGACAGCTCGACCGGCCGGTCCATGGCTAGCTCCAGATCTTCAGGCGACGTCAGCGCGCGCGAAGGAGTGAAATGAAGATTTTTTAGGGCGCCGAAGTACGTGACACGTGCTTCGTAGAAATTGCCGTCTTCCTTCTTGAAGAGATAAGACTGGCCGACGCGGCCGGTCCCGAATGCCCACGTGAGCTTCGCGGAAAGGGTTCGCGTTCCATCCGAAACGCGATACGTACGTTCGTTGCCTTCGCTTGCGATCACGTAGAGGTATTTGCCGATCGAAAAGTCGAACTTTGCATGTTCCCCAAGAATCTCCGAATCTGGGGCGCGCACCGCTGTATGCGCCATCGCCGTGGTTTCCTGCGACGCGACTTTGTCCGCATGGCAGGAAGCGCACACCCGGGAACTCGAGACGTCGCCTTGTGAGGTATCGTTTTTGGTTGGCCAGAATACTTCGCTTTGCAGATGATCCGACGTGGACATCTGGGCAAATGCCGGGCAGCCGATTATCACGAGGAGAAAAGCCACCCGCCGCCATGGCCCACACGTCTGTCGATCTAACTGCGAAACCCACTCAGGAAACCACATCAGCTGCCCCGCGTGAGAGAGAACTCGTACTGTCGCGGCGGATCTCCACCGAGATGAGTGAATCCAATTCGCGAGCTCCCTGTGGAGGTGGATGTCTTAAGCGATCAAAAACTCGTTCGTCGCCGCGTCCTGATGTCACTGCGTGTAAACCCAATCAACACGACCAGAGCGGCATGTATTAAAGGCGGCGTAAGGGACACTGCGACTTGGCCGCAGTATGGCATGGAGAATGACGTCGTATTGTGAGGTTGGGTAAAGTCTCGTAATTTGTAGTACCAATTGTTGAATCCGTAACCGTGCGCTCGGTATGCTGGCGTCGCTGTGCGCCGCTTGCGAATTCTCCTCCGATCTTCGCTATTCGTCGAAGCGCGCAGCCTCGTCATAACCTTGTTGTTAGCAGGTTTGTTCCTCGTGCACTATGCGGTGTACATGCGCGCCCAAAGCGCGCCTCCCGTGACCGACGCCGCGAACCCGAGCTATGAACCTCCTGCGGAGTCGGAACTCGCACGCCGTATAGAAGACGCGAGCGCGGCGCGAAGTATCGGTAACCCCGAAGCGATCGGTGAAGCCAGTCGTCACCTTGCGGCTCTGGCCCTGCGCGAATTGGGGGAGCTCAAACTCGCGGAATTTTCCTATCCCCAATCCATCGAGCTCTATCGAAACTCACTGGATCTTGACAATGTCGCTGATACGCGGGTGGATCTCGCGATCTCGGATCTTGATTCCAATCAGCTCGACCGCGCCATCGCCGAATCTAAGCAGTTTCTTGCGATCGCACCCGAAGACTTCCGTGCCAACTCGGTCCTTGGATTGGCGCTCATGCGCGAACGACAATATCGCCGCGCGACCGAAGCCCTCTCGCAGGCGGTGAAGAGCAAGCCGGACATCGAATCCATGTACTTTCTCGCCGAATGCCTTCTCGCGAGCGATGATCCTGTTGACCACGAACGGACGTCCGCGCTGTTCAGACGAATGATTGCGACCGGCGGCGATAGCGCTTCCATCCATCTGCTCTTCGGCCGTCTCTACACCGACGTCCAGGACTTCCAGGCTGCAATTCCTGAATTACAGCGCGCCGTTCAGCTCGATTCCAAGACACCTCATGCCTATGCATTTCTAGCCCTGGCCCGTCTTGAAATGAATCAATGGAAACCGAATCCTGATGTGAAGTCCGAGCTTCTAAAGGAAATTGAGAACCACCCGGCGGACTTCCTGGCTAACTACCTGCTCGGCGTGATCGCCTCAGAACAGCATCAGTTCGAGGCCGCAGACAGATATCTTTCCGCCGCGGCAGAGGCCAGTCCTGCAGTACCCGAACCTTGGCTCTACATTGGATTGAACGCGTACGCCCGCGGCGACAAGCAGCGTGCCGAGCAGGCTCTTCGTAAAGCAGTCGAGCTTACCGGCAATGACGAGGCCAGGTCCAATTGCCAGATCCGGCGCGCGTACGTAGACCTTGCGCAGATTGTTGCCACCTCGCGCAAGGAAGAGGCCGAGACTTTTCTCGCCAAGGCGCGCAACTTGCCGATCTCCAACGCGACGGCCGGCCGCCAGCGTCTCACGCGTGCTGCCCCGCTTTCAGCGGACGATGCCACCATCGTCCCCATCGACTCGGAGGCAGAAGACGAAGTGATTCCGGTCAACCCGGCCGACGAACGCCCCTACGAGTCGCTAAAAGAACCCGAGGTACTTCCCGCGCCGCTGAGTCCGGAAGAGCGCAACGCCGTGGAAACGCAAGAGCAGCGTTTACAGTTGATCCTTGCCGAGAGCTTCAATGACCTCGCAACTTCCGAGGCACTACGAGGGCAGTACTGGATTGCCTACACTGATTTCGAAAACGCACAACATTGGAATCCGAATATGTCGGGCCTCGCCAAGAATCTCGGCCTCTGCGCTTTCCGGCAAAATAATTTTCCCGCGGCCATCGATGGACTTTCTCGCGCGTTGGGTGAAAACCCAGAGGATGCACCCGTGCGCGCCATGCTTGGCATGGCATACTTTGCGAACGAGAACTTTGCCGAGACGGCTGAGACCTTTCAACCGCTCGACGTCCGCGGCATGCAGGACCCAAGCGTCGGATACGCTTGGGCCGCCTCTCTCGCGCATATAGGTAATCAAAAGAAAGCCTCCGAGGTATTGCAGCAATTCGAACAGGCAAATCCTGCGCCTGACAGGCTTCTTCTCATCGGCCAGCTCTGGACGCGGATCGGTGATTATCCTCGCGCGGTGGAAGCCCTTCACCGGGCCCTGCTATCTAATCCATCGCTGCTGAAGGTCCACTCCTCTGCCGGATTGGCTTACTCAAGATGGCATCATTGGTCCGAGGCGGCCGCAGAGTTCGAGGCCGAACTCGCTCTGTCGTCGTCGGATCCCGACGCGACCTTCGGCCTCGGGTTTGTCTACTTCCAGCAAGGCAAGAAGCGTGAGGCTGCCGTTCTCTTTCAGAAGGTACTCGCCCTCGATGCCGATTATGCGACCGAGCGCTATGAGACGGGCAAACTCTTCCTGGACCGCGACGAAGTGGACGAAGCCGTCCCTCATCTCGAAGCTGCCGAACAACTCAATCCTCAGGCGCCCTATGTTCATTATCAATTGCGTGTTGCGTACGAGAAATGCGCTCGCCCCGCCGCTGCCGCGCACGAATCGGTACTCTACGATCAGTTGCAATCGCAGCTGGAGTCCGGATCGCAAACGAAATAAGCGGTTATGGTTCGATCCTGAAATATGGTTTGACGATTGGGAGCCTCACGCTAGCGCAAGTGTCTGATCTTTATCTTCCCCCTCAATTCAAACTAAGAATATGCATCCTTGCATATGCTGGATTCCTGCCCAAGCACAATTGTTTTACGAGGCGCAGCGATTAGGATCGCTCTCGGACGCCGCTGGCGATACCGGCGCGGCCGCAAGCGAGGATTTCAATGAAGCCTTACATTCGTGTTCCGACCATCCTTACCATCGTGAGTGTGCTCTGCATCACGGCGTTCGCGCTCGACATCAAGACCGATTACGACCATCACGTCGACTTCGCCCACTACAAAACCTATACCTGGGCCAAAGTAGAGACTCCCGATCCGCTATGGAACGATCGCGTAAAAGAAGCGGTGGACGCGGTTTTGGCAAAACACGGCTGGACGCAGGTTCCCTCCGGCGCAGACATAAGCATCGTCGCCATTGGCATCACCAAGAACAGGCCGACGCTGCGCACTTTTTACGACGGCTTCGATGGTTGGATGTGGGGAGGCTTCGGCGAGGCCACAACTACGGTCGACCAGTACACGGTAGGTACGCTGGTGATTGACATGTTCGACACCAACACGAAGAAGTTGGTCTGGCGCGGTTCTTCCAGTGACGTCCTCTCGGACAAGCCTGAGAAGGACACGAAGAAGCTTCAAAAAGCAGTAGACAAAATGTTTGAACATTTTCCGCCTGCCTCTAGGTAAATCTAGGCTCTTGCCTCCTATCAACGACTGCTTGCACGAAAAAGGGACATTGCCAATGCCGATGCGTGCGCAAATCGCCGTCAATGCTCGTCGCCGAGATTTTCTCGCAAGCGGGGACACCGAAAGGCTGGCTGACGTTTCCAGGCGTAAGTTCGATCCTCTGTTTTTGTTCGCATGCGCTGTCGAATGGAAGAGAAATGCAGGCCAAGAGACAGGATGCGCGCTTTTTCGCGCGTTGAATTCCACCGATGACTGCGCTCGGCGGGTCGCGTCGGCATTCCTGGAAAAGGCCCTCTGACATGACCGAATGGATGGAACGGGAGAGCCACAGGCGACTTGCACCCTTGCTGACCATTGGCTTCTTGTGCTCTGCATTCGCGATCGGGCAGCAGTCGACTGGAGCTCAGGGCGCTCAGCAGACGTCTGGCTCAACAACAAGGATCCCAGCTCGGCCGTCGGATTCGCTGTTCGAGGGAACGCAAGGCAAACAGAAGTCTGAAATCTATTTCGATCCCATCACGAACATGGTCACTCTAAAATTTCAGGTCCAGGATCCGAACGGGTATTTCATTCCAAGCATTCGTCCGAACAGTTTTGTGGTTTACGAAAATGGCATCCGGCAAAGGCTGGATCACGTGGAAGTCGAGCACGCGCCCGCAACTGTCGCGGAGTTACTGGAATATGGTGGCCGTACTCCGGGGTTAGGTCGCCTTGCCGCCCCGGAGATCACGCGCGCCGGCCGTCAGTTTCTAGAGGTTCTGACAAATCAGGACAAGGTAGGAATTTGGAGATACAGCGATAAAGTTGAGAAACTTACGAACTTCACCACCAAAGGAGATGCCCTTAATACGCTGCTCTTTCTCACGGGACCGCCAGCGCTTTCTGAAACCAACCTGTACGACGCCGTGAGTTACATGGTGCCCCAAATGGTGGGAGTTCGGGGACGAAAGGCAATCCTGCTGATCTCATCCGGGGTGGATACTTTCAGCAAGGCCACTGACAACGACGCCGTTGACGCCGCCGGACACTCTGACGCACCCATCTATGTCATCAGTATGATTCCGACGATCCGTGAGTTGGTGGACATTGAAACAGGCCCTCCTTCGTTCGCCCACTTCGATTGGAACCAACCGGAAAAGGTGCTCCAGACACTAGCCCAGGCGTCCGGGGGGCGATTCTATTCGCCAACCAGCTCGTTGAACGTGTCTTCTATCTACGACGATCTGATCGAGAACCTGAAAATACGCTACGTGATTCGCTATCGGTCGTCGAACAACGCCGAAATCAGTTCTCCCCGCACGCTTCGTGTCGATCTTGTCGATCCAAGAACGGGTGGACCCTTAAAGATTGTCGACTCGAAGGGCAGAGTGATTCGCGCAAAGTTGAGCATTGGGGACAGCTATATACCTGCCAAGGCATCCGCGCAATGAGCAGGACTAACAACATGAATGTTTGTGGATCCGGGAGAAGAAAATGCTTCTAAACGGCTGGAAAGAGATTGCAAATTACGTAGGCCGAGGTGTGCGGACGGTCCGAACGGTGGGAGATTCATGGCCTTCCCGCTCGCAGGCCCGGTGGACATATACGCGGCGCGGTCATTGCTGTTCCCTCCGAATTGGACGAGTGGCTTTCGACCCGCGCTCTGCGTTCTTTTCCCCCATCCGGCTTGTCGGTCGTGAGCGGATCGCACTCTTCCCGAACAGAGCATGGTGCGTTTAATGTGCATGACGGAAACGTGCAATCACCAGGAACAGAACGCAAGGTTTGAGCTGCGGCTCACAGGTGTCGCCCGTGGCGGGTCGGCATGAGAGCGAAGACGGTTCATACGTGCCGTGGTTCGCTGACGTTTCTCATTTTCTCTGGTCTGCGGGTATTTCGAATCGACCGGGTGTATCCTTCGGGCTTCTTCTTCACTTCTATCAGATGCTTTTCCAGGTGGCGGGGAGGCGCGCACGATCCGGTCTCGTCGGGACAGCTCAGCGTCGCGCGCGACTTGATTTCTACCAAACGCTCAGCCGGGAACTCCTTCACTTCCAGCAATTCTTCCCACGCAGTAAACCAGCCGTGCCGCTTTCGGTGATTCACAATCCGGTATGCAATGTTTTTGGAGATTCCAGGAAGCTGAGTGAGTATCCCGACGCGCGCGGTATTCAGATCGATCGCTTTCATTATTGCGTTCTCCAAACAGGCGGAAACGAAAAAATGAGCGGCATCGAGGGATGCCGCTCCGGAGGCACACCAAGAAGGTCTGCCACATTATTGTGGCGGCTGGACAGCGGTAATGGTTACTGCGCCGGTATCAGGATCCTCGTGCACGAGCACGACCACATGCTGATTTTCGTAGTTCTTTAATGAATCCGGATTCGTCACCGCATGACTTTTGCTGGTCTTGTCGTCGGTGAAGTTATTCGCATCACCAGAGACTCTCCCGGACATTGTCTGACCTTGGCCGGAGTTCGCGCTGGCCGGCGAACTACTACTACTGGAGCCGGCCTGGCTTGACTGGTCGCTGCTCGGCTTGGTTCCGGTCTGTGCCAACAAGACCGACGAAAAGGCGAGAGCTAAACACGCTGTGAACAACTGCTTCATAGAACTTTCTCCTGGGGATCGGACTGACTCAGTGGCGCATTTACAAGCCTACGGGCGGCCCGGTTGGAGAACAATTCGTCGTGCGTAGGGAGGTCGGTTACGACTTCTGCTCTATCCTCAAAAGACCGGCTTCCGGCGCGAAAAGCAGCAGTTCAGGCTGCCGACGGAGCACTCGATCGCAGCCACTCTTCCATCTTCTCGTGGTCCGCAAGGCCTGCCTGTTGCCTTACAAGTTGTCCTTTGAAGAAAACCGCGAAATTTGGAATGCCCCGTACGTTGAAGCGTGCCGCTAACGCGGGATACTTTTCGGTATCCACTTTCGCCACCACCGCTTGTCCGGCCATGTCTTGCGCGGTGCGCGCGACCTCCGGCGCTGCCATTCGACAGGGGCCGCACCAGGCTGCCCAGAAATCCACGAGCACCGGCACGCGGGCTTGCTGGATAACTTCGTCGAAGAGGTCGGCGTCTACTTCCAGCGGTTCGTTGATCGGCGGCAGCGGTGACTTGCAGGCGCCGCATTTTCCGGTATCCGCCAGGTGTGCTGCGGGAATTCGGTTCTTACGTCCACACACTTTGCAGGTTCTGATTGCAGCCATGGTCGCTGTCCCTCTTTGACAGTCGTTGGATGCCCCGGCAATAGAATCCGTTTCGGACTCTTTGCGAGTTCGCGACCCTGGACATGGCTACGGCCATCCTCCGATACCACCGTAGAACGTTTGTGAAGAGTGGAATTATCTAACGCTGCACGATCCCCGCTCTGACTCCTGTGGAATTGAATGGACGCCGCACCTCTCTATAGCATCCGCAGTGAATTCTCTGAAGCACGAGGAGCAATATGGTAACGAGGGCGTTGCTGGTCGATTTCGACACTTTGCGCCACAAATGGGGATGGTTGCTCGCACTGGGAATCGTGATGGTGATCCTAGGGACAATTGCGCTATTCATCATGCCTGCTGCGACCATCGGCACCGTCCTGGTGCTTGGATGGCTGCTGGTCATCAGCGGAGTCTTCGAAGGAATTCATGCCTTTCGGGTCCGGGACTGGGCGGGTATATTTTTGCATTTGATTGCGGGGATACTCGGCGTCTTGGTCGGATTCATGGTCGTAACCCACCCATTGCTGGGTGCGTTGGGATGGACACTGTTATTTGCGTCGTTCATGACCGTGATTGGACTATTCCGAATCATAGCGGCGGTCCGGCTCAAGTTTCTGAATTGGGGTTGGTCCGTGTTTGACGGGATTGTTACTCTCGGACTCGGGATCCTGTTGTGGATTTCATGGCCGGTCTCTGCGCTGTGGTTTCTCGGATTAGCCGTAGGAGTGTCGTTGATTCTGCGCGGTTGGTCTTACATTATGTTTGCGGTGGCCATTCATAGCCTGCCGCCCATCGCGACACCGATTCGCCAGGTGGCATAGCCGGTTGTGCTGGTGCCGTAGGACCCATGCCCGCTGAGCATTCGATCAGCGGTTCGCCGGAGACGATCGCAGACTCCGCGGGCTTCTCCCATTCAAAGCCAGTTGCTTGATATGCCGCCTCACGCCGCGCGGGCCATGCTTGTGACCTGTCTGATGAGGGAGAGCAGCACTTCCTGCGGTGCTCCCTTGGAAACGAAACCGTTCGTAAGAACGAACACTCGCTCGGGCAGGCTGCCCGCGTCGTTTCCTGAGAGCATAATAATCGGCACAGCCAGGTGCATGCGCCGGATTTCCAAGGCTACGTCTTGCCCCGTCATCTCCGGCATACTATAGTCCAGCAAAACTAGATCGACCAACTCCTGCTTCAATAGCGCGAGCCCGGCTGCGCCATTGGTTGCGGTAACTACGTCGTAGCCCTGCAATTGCAAAATAGCCTGCTCCAGGACCAGGTGTTCGATTCGGTCGTCGATGCAGAGGATCTTCTTGCGAGCGGATCGCAACAGTCCAAAGTGCTTTTCCAAATTTTGCTGCCTCGAGGGAACTAAGGCGGCCACTACAGCCCGGGACTTCATGCCGCGCGCCCCGGCTTGGCGATAGACTTCGAAGTAGACCTTCTCATAATCTTCCGCCATCTTTGCCGTCGAGAAATTTTGCTCGACGAATCTGCGAATCTGACCCGCAGACAATCTCTTGGTTACGTCCCGCGCGCGCGCCGCCATGTCCTCTTCGGAAGAACAGATTTCTCCCGTGACGCCGTCTTTTACCGTCTCCTCCACCGCTCCTCCACGGAACGCAAGCACGGCCGTACCGCAGGCCATCGCTTCTTTCATCACGAAACAGCATGCCGGGCCTCCTTCCGCCGGGAAGAGCAGCGCGGCAGCATTTCCGAGCAGCTCTGCTTTCAATTGCTGGTCGACTTCGCCCAAATAGTCGACAAAGTCGCCATCGAGGCAAGGCGCGATCTGTGCCCCGAAGTAAGCGCCACTGGCTGGATCGATACGCCCAGCGATCTTCAGGGGCATACCCGCCATCTTTGCAACCGCGATGGCGGTGTGAGTTCCCCTCCGAGGCGTGATGAGGCCAAAGGAACAGAGATATCCCTGCTTGTGTTCCCGCAGCTCATACAGAGTGGGATCCACTCCCTGGGAAATGACAGAGTACCGCGCCACTCTCTCCTGTCCAGATCGGAAACGACTGTCGAATACATAGTGCACGTTCGAATAACACGCATAGAGCTCACTCGCTTCCGGGCTGTACGCACCAGGCACTGTAAAGACGATGGGCGTGGCGGTGATGGCAGAATGCGGCAATCCGAGGGCGCTGTTGATGTGAATGATGTCGCACGACTTCGCGGCATCTTGCGTGGCCCACGCAGCGTGCTTGACCTCGAGGAATCTCCTCTCCAACGGATCCTCGATTTTGTCTTTTCCGCCATCATAGATCCAGCAGACTTCACCCGAAACCCTGGATGCCGCGTTCGCATACACAACCACTTCGTGCCCGCGACGGCTGAGGCTCTCTGCCAATTGCGCGACAAACAATTGCGTACGCGAGTGCACTGTAGGAGAAACTGCGATAAAAGGAGTAGCGATCAAGCCGATGACCATGTGAGCAAACCAGTCCCTGCTGACAATTAAGAGTCGAGATGAGTTTTTGCAATTCCTTGCAAGCAACTACCGCGTCGTGGCGCAGAGTCCCTCGCGATTTACAGTTTCGATCCGACGACCTTCAAATCGGCAGGAGGGCGACTACGCTTGTGCCTCTGCCCGGCATCGATTGGATCCGAACATTGCCGCCAGCTTCTTTCGCCCGCGACCGCATGCTCACAAGACCGAAGCCTTCTTTCGCTTCTGAAGGTGCGAGGCTGAATCCGCAGCCATTGTCGGAAACATTGAGTACGGCATGACGTTTCCCGTACCTGAGACGGATCGCGACCCTGGAAGCGCGCGCATGCTTCACTATGTTGTTCAGAGCTTCCTTGCCAATTCGAATCAGTTCTAGACGGGAAGCGGATGAAAGGCCGTTCATTGGACTCTGAAGTGAGAGATCGAGTTCCACGGACGATTCCAGGAAGAGTTGCTTTGCAAGCGTCCGCAGCTTTGTCGCGGGATCATCGGTCAGGCCGAGATCGTAGGAATTCATTGCGGTGGCGCGCTGCGCTTCCGCGAGGCTGCACATTGACCTTTCGATCGCCTTGCCAAGGTGAGTTCTTGTGGCCCGAATGTAGTCTGCCATTTCCTTGCGCGCCGCGCGAAGATGCAGGATGGACGCATTCAGGTCCTGGGACACATTGTCGTGAATATTTCTCGCGATGCGTGTCCTCTCGCTGGTCAACATTTGGTCCTTGCGGATAAATTCCTGGCGGCTTCTTGCGGAAATGTCGACGAAGACTGTCGCGGCCCCAACAATTCGTTTTCCCAAGAGCAACGGAGTGGAACTGATCTCCGCAAGCCATGACTTACCGTTGCGAGCAACGAATTCGATCTCCTGGCATTGGGTCGGTGTGCCATGTATGGCCTTTACCCAGGGCCATTCCCCCTCCGGCACGGGACAACCGTAAGCATCGACGACTTCGCCCCAGATCTTCGATGCCGATTTCATCGATTGCCCGCAAAGGTCCGCTGGAACAGCGTGTCGCGCCATGTTGTTCGCCAGCTTGATCTTGTAATTTAGATCGCACACGACCAGAGCAACGGGGGCTTGCGAGAGGGCCATTTCGGCCAGCTTGCTTGACGCACTCGGTGGTGCGCCCTTCCTCAGCGCCAACGAAGACACCACCGGGTGGGACCCGTTCCTGGCAATGCCGTTTTCACCACGATGTGATGGGAGGGGCGGTCGATCGAACAAACGAGAATTCATGGCTGCTTCCAGACGGTAGGTCAGCTCTGCGTGTGTGCGTCTCCGCACAACTATGTGAGAAGGCTGTGGGTGACTTTCTTTATAGGAGCTGCGGGGCAGTAACTCACGCGGCGGCGAGGTCGATTCTGATCAAGCCTCGCTTGATGGCGGTGCCGACAGCTTCCGTACGTCCCGCAGCTTTCAGTTTTTGCAGGATGTTGGTTACGTGCACCTTGACCGTACCTTCGCTGATATCCAGCGCAACACCGATCTCTTTGTTGCTCTTTCCGGCAGCGATGGATTGCAGGACTTCTCCTTCACGCCGAGTCAATTCCGGAGCACAGACCCTGCGTGCGAGCATGGCTCCAATTTGCTGCGGCACCCATGTCTGTCCGTTGCTTACCGCTTTGATACAACCGATGAGTTCCGCGATGGGTGCGCTCTTGAGCATGTACCCTCGGGCGCCGGCCTGCAGCACTCGATAAATATCTTCCTCATCCTCGTACGTGGTCAATATCACCACCCGGGCTGAAGGCTCCTGGGCGCATATTGCGGCGACCGCTTGAATGCCGTCCATGCCGGGCATGCGGAGATCGATCAGAACCACATCCGGGCGAAGCGCAATAAACTTCTCGAGCGCCTCACGTCCGTTCGATGCCTGCTCGACGACTTGCATTTCCGGTTGACGGTTGATTACCATCGCCAGTCCTTCGCGCACGATCGGATGGTCATCCACGAGCAGCACTGAAATATCCTTGGCCGGCTCGCGGATTTCTTGAGGTTGAGCAGAAACAAGCGAGGGTAAACTGCGCGGGCTCTCCAGTCGGTTGCCTTTTCCGATAGGAACTGTCCCTTGCAAAATCTCGCGAATCAGTGGGCCGGCAGCACGAATCCTTTTCTCCGGCTGTCCGGAAAAGTGCCTTCCGCTGCGGCTTCTTTCCCCGATAGGTGCCTTGTCTGTAGCCATGGAATCCTCTTTTCGCTCATGCTCGTGAGTGAGTTGAAAATACGAATAAACGACGAATGATTCGGGATCGGAACGACATGCATGAGAATAGAGCGTGAGAAATACGCTGTCGATTGGACCTTAAGTCCCGTACCTAAGACCTTCGTCACCGATCCCGAGCCGATCGGCCATCCTCACAAGATCGGCCAGTGATCCGGCTTTCATTTTGCGAAGCAATTGCGCGCGATGAAACTTGATCGTTTTTTCGCTGGCGCCGAGTGCGGCGGCAATTTGCTTGTTCAGCAATCCGCGCACCAGCAAGGGAAGAACATCCCTTTCGCGGGGAGTTAGACATTCGTAGCACTGCCGCACCGCGGTCATTTCCCGGTGGTGCAACCGGAAGGCTCGGTCGCGTTCGAGGGCACCACGAATCGCATCGATCAGGTCCTGTTCCCGGAACGGCTTGGTAAGGAACTCGACCGCGCCCGCCTTCATAGCGCGTACGCTCATCGCTATGTCGGCGTGGCCGGTGATGAAAATGATCGGGAATGTTGTCGCGTCTTCTAGCGAGTTGCTGCTGGAGATCGAGGCCGCTTTCACTCTGAAGCCGGATGTCGAGCACGAGGCAACTGGGAGCATCCGGGCGTAGTACATGCAGAAATTCCTGGGGAGAAGCGAATGGTTGCGCGTCCAGTCCCAGCGATTGTAATAGGCGACTCAGGGCGGAACGAACCGCAGCATCGTCGTCGATGATATAGACGGTTGGACTTTTCTCAGGCATGGTGTACCCCTTCGGTTGCACAGGGCAGCACAAACTGGAAGATCGCGCCACAGGGTTCTGCCCCGCTCGCCCATATTCGACCACCATGGGCTTCGATAATGAATCGACTGATCGCCAACCCCATCCCCATTCCGGTCGTTTTGGTGGTATAGAAGGGTTCGAAGACTCTCGCGATCTTGCTCAGGTCGAGCCCCATACCACTATCCCGAATGGAAACCAACACCCCCTCTCCTGAATAAGATGAGTGAACCCAGATGTTGCGTGGCCAATCCCGCACGTTCACCATGGATTCTATGCCGTTCGAGAGTAGGTTGATTAATACTTGCTGCAGCTCCACGCGATGTCCAGTAACCGCAGGCAACCCCTCCTGCAAGGCGGTGTGCAATGAGATCTGGTGATTCGCCAGGTCCACTTTCATGAATTCGAGGACCTCGTGGATCAGGTCATTCATATCGAGCGATAAATGTCCCGATCGAGATTCCGTCACCGCGGCGCGAATGCGGGAAACAACCTCGGCGGCCCTTCTGCCTGAATCCGCAATCTCTCGCACCGCTTGTCGAATCTCTCCAATTGGCGGGTCTTGCCGGTCCAACAATCTCCGGCATGCGTCGGTGTTCGCCACGATCGCCGCCAATGGCTGATTGACCTCATGGGCGATGGAGACGGCGAGCTCTCCCATCGAACTTGCACGCGAAGCCTGTGCGAGATCCGATTGCAATCTGTACAACGCTGCCTGCGCCTGCCGGCTTTCTTCTACGTCCGTATTCGTGCCGAAGCATTCGACGGTTTGACCCTGCTCATCCTGAATGGCTACACCGCGAGAAATAAAACACCGATACGTTCCGTCGCGTCTTCGAATGCGCTCTTCCACATCGAAGTCTGCACCGTGCTCCCAAACCGCCTGCCACGCAGCGTTCACGTGCTCAACATCGTCCGGATGCACGGCGGACCAGCCGCCGCGCTGCAATTCCTCCACTGACAACCCGGTGTAATCAAGTAATCTTCGATTACAAAATCCGGCCGTGCCATTGCGGCTCACCGTCCAAACATGATGCGGAATGGAATCGGCAAGCCGCCGAAACCGATTTTCACTGTCCCGTAATTTTTCCTCGGCTTGTTTGTGCTCGCTGTTGTCGCGGCTTATGGTCGCCAAGCCGATTCTCCGCCCCGTTTCCGGATCCCGCACCACGAAAATGTGTTGAAACATGGGGATCACCGCTTTCGTCTTCAGGTTCCGAAAGCGTATTTCTCCCTTCCAATTGCCGGTTTCGGAGGCAGTCTTCGCGCCCCCTGCCAGTAGTTCCCGATCCTCCTCCATCACGTAATCGGCTATCGACGTTGACCTGACGTCTTCCACGTTATCCAGTCCAGCCAATTTGAGCCCGGCGGAATTTACGAACAACGGCTGGCCGTTCAGATCCGCAAACCCGATGAAGTCCAAGCTGTTCTCCACCAGGGCGGCAAGCCTACGCTGGGCCTCTTCCGCCTGGAGGGAGTCCGTGCGGTCGATAATTGTGCCGGCGTATTCCGCGAGTATCCCGGCGTGATCGAAGACCGGGTCGGCAATGCTCCGGATGTTGCGCACCGCTCCGGATGGCTGAACGATTCGGCATTCGACGTCGAACCGGCTGCATTCGCGAATCGACTTCTCGAGGGCAGCTTGAACGAGCGCCGCGTCCAGCGGGTGAACCGCTTGTGCCGCCGTTGGGTAGGTGGGGATCATCGTCTGCGGATCAAGCCCCAGGATCCTGTAGTGTTCCTCGGACCACCAAAGATTCCCAGTCGCCATGTTCAACGTCCATGTACCGGTATGGCTCAGCTTTTCCGACTGCGTGAGCCGCTCTTCATTCCGCCGAAGAACATCCTCCAGGCGTTGCCGTTCGATCAATTCGGCGGCGAAATGAGCGAAAAGATCGGTGAATCGCAGTTCCCGTTCCGATGGACGATGGGGCTCTCGAAAGTGGGTCGTAATGACGCCCAGCGGCTCAGACTTGTGAGAAATAAGCGGCGTGGATTGAACAGCGCGATAGCCCGCGGATGCCGCGGCTTCCCGATCAGACAAAAAAGTGGAATCCAATAAAACGTCCGGCACCACCACCCGCTCTCGATGCAGGAGAGCGTAGCCGCATATCGTGGTTTCGTCGTGGCAGTGTTCGAAAGTTTTCAGGAAATCCGAGTCGAGCCCGCGTTGCGCAACGATCTGTAACGACCTGGTACCCGGATCGTAAATCTGCAGGCATCCAAAGTCTGAGCTCTGGATCGAAATCGTGGCTTCCAACACTTCCTCTAAAAGCGAAGTGAGTTCCATATTCGTCAGAAGACGCGTGATGAGTTGATGCAGACGAGCAATGGATTGCATCTCTGCTTGTAGCTCTTCTTCAGCCGAATTTCTTAACTGTCGCTCGTGCGCGAGGCTCTCCTCGTAGGAAAGGAGTTGCGATTCCTCCGGCGCATGGATCGACCGGACATCGGAATCTTTTCTCTCCGATCGAAGCTCTCGATCCGGAATCTCGATACTGACCCATCGCGCTCCTGCCTCTTGCCAGAATGACGCGTTAATAATATCGATGATGGAATCACTGTTACTGCGGTGAATAATCGTGAGCCACTGCGCACCATAGGATCCGATCGAGGATCGGACCGCCTCCACGACTGGGGCCCTTTTAACGTTCCTATCACATACAGAAATTAAAGCAAGCGATATTCGCCGCCACTTGCAAGACTCGGATCCACTAAGCGGCCATGAAGAGGCCCGAAGGCGGCAGAATAGCGTCCACGTCCTTACCGGAAATTTGAAGGGGTGGCATCATCTGGCATACCTCGAAGCGGATAGCCATTCCTTTTGCATCCGGTGAGCTGTCCCGTAATTGGATTGATGAGCGGCCAATTCCTGCCGACGACGAATTGTTCTAAGTCATTCGCGCTTCTAGCATCGCGACTGTGGAAAGACTGTCGACTCCAGCACAGGAAGGAAAGGATCGTTATGAGGTTCTCAGCGGAGATCATTCTGATCTTATTTGTTGCATGTAATGCAGCTCTCTCGGTCATCGCTTCGTCGAGCGAAGGCTCCGAGGGTCAAAAGACCTCCAATCAACCCCGAGCTGGGAACCAGTCTGCAGAGCAAATGGCGAAGCAGGACATCGACAAAGAGAAGCAGAACGCCGAAAAACAGACGCAGGGCACGCTCGATCAGGAAGCCGTGGAGGCGATCCAGGAGACCCAGCGCGCCATTGATGCGATCAACGCAAACCGTACCGACGAAGCGCTCAAGCACATAGAGCAGGCCACCGGTAAAATCAACGTTCTCCTTGCCCGCAATCCATCGACCGCGCTGATTCCAGTGAGCGCTGAAGTTCGCGTGATCGACACCGCTCCGTCCGATATCGGGCAGATCCGCGAGACCGCGGCCAGTGCCTCGTGGGCGGTGGACGAAAAGAATTTTCCGGCCGCGCGGGTTCTGCTCGATCAACTCATGAGTGAAATCCGGGTTCGCACCTACCATCTGCCACTCGCCACTTATCCGGCGGCACTGCAGGATGCGGCGCGCTTGCTCGACCAGAAAAAAACCGGGGACGCCAGCGGCGTTCTGCAGACCGCTCTCGCGACGCTTGTCGCAGTCGATAAAGTCACTCCAATTCCTCTGGTCGTGGCGCGAGAGGCCGTTAACCAGGCGCAAGCACGCAAACAGCAGGACACCAACACAGCCAAGCAACTCTTGGACGTGGCGCAACTCGAGCTGCAGCGAGGGCGCGAACTGGGTTACGCCGGCAAGGACCAGGAATACACGGCTCTGAACCAGCAGATATCGAGCCTGAAGAAGCAGCTTGGTGGTGACACAAATTCGACCTACGCGAAGTTGAAAGAACGCCTGTCTGAGTTCCTCAATCGTCAATCCCAGCAGCAGCATGGACCTTCGCAAAATGAGAAAACAGCTCAGGCGAAATAGTCCGCATTCTCTACCGCATTCCCACTGAACCTGTGGAGGTAATTGATGTCATCGCAACCGCCCAGTGCAACAAGTACAAACCAACAGTCCGGAAGAACCGGCTTGAGCCGAAGGCAGGCCACTTCCGGAGTGCCGTCTCTGCTTGCGGATCCGCTGGAAGCATTTGTGAATCCGTTTTCGCTTCTGCGGCGAATGCAGCAGGAAGTGAATCGTGCATTCTCTGATAGCAGCTCGCGCAGAAATACCGAAGACCCTACAACCGCCGTTTGGATACCCCCTATCGAACTTGCCTATCGCGATGGAAACTTCATCGTCTCCGCGGAACTACCCGGCGTAGACGACGAGGACATCCAGGTGACGATCACGGACGACGCTGTAGTTCTTCGAGGCGAACGCCAGTATGAGACAGAAGAAGATTCCGGCGGCCTTCGACGCACGGAGCTTCGATATGGAGAGTTCTACCGCGCGATCCCTCTCCCGGACGGAGCAAACCCCGATCAAGCTAAAGCAGAACTTCGAAATGGTGTTCTGCAGATCACGATCCCGGTTTCTGAGGCGAAAACGGGTGTTCGTCAGGTCCCAGTGACCTCTAGCGCTTCAACCCAATCATCAACCCCTCACGCTGGTTCCACGCAGCCTTCTGGACAAAGTGCTTCGAATTCAAGCACCACGAGTTCAGAGAAAGCGGCGTGACCCTCAAGAAGCCCTGGTCATCCTGGTCTCGAGGCACGGTTTTTTCCTCCCAGCCGGCCGCATCAGACTGGATGATCAGGATCTTCTGAGGTCAATTCATTCGGGAATCCGCAGCGCTGGCTGTGCCTTTCGCGCCAGTGAGCGAAAAGTGACTAAGTCCAGCCGCAGGAATTCCTGCACAAGCGGCACTTGCGACCGCTCCATTTGATCTTTCGTTCCGTCAAAAATCATTCTGGCGCGATCAAGGAAGAGAATGCGGTCCGCAATCTCTTCAACCAATCGCATGTCGTGAGTAACCACCATGCTGGTGAGTTGCCGCTGCTCCTTCAGCCGGTTCAGCAACCGGGTGATCCTGCGCGCCATCAGCGGATCCGCGTTGGTCGTGGGCTCGTCGTAAAGAATCCCCTCCGGTTTTGACGCCAGCGCTCTGGCAATCGCAACGATCCTCTTCGATCCGGTCGATATTTCGCTTGGATAACGATTTGCCAGGCCCTCTGCATTCACCAGGCGCAACAATGTGGTCACGACGGGCTCGATCTCATCCTCACTTGATCGCTCTCGCTCACGCAGGGGGAACGCGATGTTTTCAGCCACCGTAAGAGAATCGAACAGTGCTCCTTCTTGAAACACCATGGTCACTTTTCGGTGAATGCCTTCTAACTCATCTTCGGAGGACTTAGTGATATTTACTCCCGCGGTGGTGACTTGCCCTTCATCCGGCTTCAGGAAGCCCATGAGGAGACGAAGACACACCGTCTTCCCCGTGCCGCTGCGGCCCAGGATGCAAACCGTCTCGCCAGGCATCGCCGCGAAGCTGACCTTATTCAATACCTGGCTCGGACCGAATGTTTTGGACACATCACGGAAGGCGAAATACGGTGTACGCATCGAGATCGATCGTGAAGCGGAGTTTGGTGTCCAAGGTGTGAGGTTGTGTGCGGGTCTAGAAGGTCATTTACTTCTTCACCATCGCAGGCCGATCGTAACCGGAACCATGCGCGTCGGGATATCGCCGGTGTCCGCGTAGTGATAGCGTGCTTCGCCGTATACTTTGGCGCCTGTTGATCCCAGGTCGAAATCGAATCCGGCGCCCAGGCTCCCTCCGATTCCGCCCTTTCGAATAGTGCCAAGTGCTTCGTTCGCCGGGATCAAGGTGTTGAAGGCAAATCCAAAAAACGGATCAACAAATAGCACCGGAACAAGCGACGGCTGGGTGAATTGAACCACCCGCCGATAATATCCAACTCCACCAACGACGTAAGGGTGCACGCCTCGGCCGGACTTCCATCGCAACATTGGATTCGCGGTGACCGACCACAAATGGGCGTTGCCATCTGGCACTTGGGCCTCATTCAAAACGCTCCTGCTGACACCAAAACCGTTGTACATATAGTCGATCGTCGTTGAGAACCACGATGTGAACCGGTATCCGCCACCAGCCGTGACATGCCAACCGTTGTCGAGCCGGGAGCTAATGTCGCCCACCAAAGGGGAGAAGCCTGCGCCACCCTGGAACGTGAACCGGCTCTTGATGTCATCTTGATCTTGCGCGTGGGCGACAGCAAACATGCAGAACGCGCAGAGGATACACAGCAGGCTGAGTTTCATTTATTTTGACCCTTCGGCTGGATGCCGTTGTTTGGAGGTTAGTCAGCGCGAAGTCGCGGCACAATTCCCAGTGAGGTCAGGAACTCCCTGTAAAAGGCGACCTATGATGCACATTGGCTTTGTGTATAAGCTGTTCGCCTGCAACCGTCTCAAACCTACTCGTCTAAAGGTTGAATCCACGTATGCGAAGTCAGCAGTACATCTTTACTCCCCGGCCTCTGTTAGCGTAGGAGCCGGTTACCTGGCCGGTCATGAGCGAAACACAACCAAAAATCAAACTATTTGGAACGCGAGGATCTGCCTCGGCCTACGCTCTTCGTGATTTCATGCACCGCAGTGACATTTCGCTTGATTACATCGAACTTAAGACGGACGAGCAGGCGCGCAAGGAAGCCCATGTGGAGGGCCTGAACGATCCGCGTCTGCCGGTTTGTGTGTTTCCTGATGGAACCCGGGTGGAGAGACCTACGCTGCGCGAGATCACCGAGAGACTTGGTTGGTTCCGAAATCCATCGCGATCTGAGTATGACCTGAGTATCTACGGCGCCGGGCCTGCCGGCTTGAGTGCGGCCGTCTATGGCGCATCGGAAGGGTTGAAAACGGTACTGGTAGAGCGTTTTGCCCTCGGGGGCCAAGCGGGCACGAGTCCCAGGATCGAGAACTATCTTGGATTTCCAAGTGGGATCAGCGGCGCGGACTTGGCGGAACGCGCGCGCGAACAGGCGATCCAGTTTGGCGCAGAGATCCTTCTGCTGAGAGCAGGCGTGCGCGGCGAATTCACTCCAGGACGCGGCAAGGTGTATCTCGAGGATGGCAGTACGATTGTTTCCCGTGCCTCTATCTGCGCCACTGGGATGGAATACAGGAAACTGAACCTTCCGGATGAAGACCGGCTGCGTGGTGCCGGGGTCTACTATGGAGCCGGCTCGAGCGAGGCTTCGCTGTGCTGGCATCAACACGTGGTGGTCGTCGGAGGCGGCAATTCAGGCGCGCAAGCCGCAGTTCATTTCTCTCGCTACGCGTCCAACGTATCGCTGGTCGTCCGCGATCAGTCGCTGAAGAAGACTGTCTCGCAGTACTTAATCGATCGCGTTCGCGCCACGCCAAACGTTGAAGTGCTCACCTGCACTGAAGTCGTTGCCCTTCACGGCGACACCATGCTCGAGTCCGTGACGCTGCGTGACAAGGACACCGGTCAGGAACGACAGATCACAACAAACTGGCTGTTCCTTTGTCTGGGAGGAACTCCACATACCGATTGGGCGATCGAGGTGGGGATTGTTCGCGATGAAGCCGGATACCTGGTCACGGGCCCTGATCTCCAAACCAATGGACATCGGCCTCCGAACTGGCCCCTCGATCGTGATCCGTATTACTTGGAAACCAATATGCCGGGGGTATTCGCCGCCGGAGATGTGCGGCACAATTCCGTGAAGCGATGCGCCTCAGCCGTCGGTGAGGGAGCGATGGCGGTAACATTCGTCCATCGTTACATTACGAACACATAGGTCAGGAGATCGTCTGCGTTGTTGAGTCTGCCAAAAAAACCTTCTTGCGCCTTCTCCACTTTTCGCTTCCCGACTCTATTCTGTGATACGACGCCGCTTCCCTCGCTCTTCGTGGTCTAAGCTCCGCAATCACAAGAGCGCGATCAGCGGGTCGCGCAGGTCGATTCCTGCATCACGCAGCAGGGCGGCGATATCGTCTGCCGCAAGGCGCGAAGCGTCGTATTCGATTCGAAAGAACTGTGCATCGGAATTGACGACAATTCGCCGAATGCCGTACACCTCTTTCACCTCATGTATCGCGCGCATCTCGACTTCTCCCGGCTGCGTTCCGTAATGGAAGACTGCTTCGGTCGCAGTCATGAGGCTTTCCTGTTATCTACATCCACATACTCTGCGTCCACCACGCCGCTATCGCCTGACTGTGAACCACTGCCGCCAGTTGGACCGGAACCTTGTGCGGTACCGGCCTCAGCTGCGCCGGGTTGCGGTTGCGCCGCCTGGTACATGTGTTCGGCCAATTTATGCGAGGCCTGAGTCAGCCGCTCGCGTGCCCGATCCATTTGCTGCTTGTCGTTCGCGGCCAACGCCTTTTTCGCATCGGCGATCTCGTTTTCGACGCTGCCCCGCTCGGCGCCAGAGATCTTGTCGCCGTTCTCACGCAGGGTTTTTTCTATGTTGTAAACCAATCCATCGAGTTGGTTCTTCGCTTCAATCTCCTCACGCCGGGCCTTGTCTTCCTCTGAGTGCTGTTCCGCTTCCTTGGCCATGCGTTCAACATCCTCCTTGTTGAGCCCGGAAGACGATGTGATTTGGATACTCTGGTCTTTTCCGGTTGCATGGTCCTTTGCGTTAACGTTCAGAATGCCGTTCGCATCGATGTCGAAGGTGACGCCAATCTGCGGCACACCGCGCGGCGCGGGTGGGATACCCGTCAAATGGAATTTGCCCAAAGTGCGGTTCTGGCTTGCCATCGGCCGCTCGCCCTGCAAAACGTGGACCTCGACTGAAGTCTGGTCGTCAGAAGCGGTAGAAAACGTTTCGGACCGGCGAGTAGGAATTGTCGTATTGCGCGGGATCATCGGTGTCGCTACACCACCTTGCGTTTCAATTGAAAGCGTCAAAGGCGTCACGTCCAGCAGCAGCACGTCTTTGATTTCGCCCTGCAAGACTCCGCCTTGAATCGCCGCCCCAACCGCGACTACCTCGTCGGGGTTCACGCCCTTGTGCGGCTCTTTCCCGAACAATTCCTTTACCAGCGCCTGAATACGCGGCATCCGCGTTTGTCCGCCAACCAGCACGACTTCATTGATTTTGCCGGCATTTATCCCCGCATCTTCCATGCATTGTTTGCAAGGAGTGATCGAGCGCTGGATCAGGTCCTCCACCATGGACTCCAGCTTCGCACGTGTGAGTTTTTTTACCAGGTGCTTTGGTCCGCTGGCATCCGCCGTAATAAATGGAAGGTTGATCTCCGTCTCCATCGTGGTAGAGAGCTCGATCTTGGCGCGCTCCGCTGCATCACGCAAACGCTGAAGCGCCATCTCGTTGCCTTTTGCGCGGAGATCGAGGCCTTCCTCTTTCCTGAATTCGTCGATCAGCCAATCGACAATGCGCTGGTCGATATTGTCACCGCCAAGATGGGTGTCGCCATTCGTGGCCTTGACTTCGATCAGGCCGTCTCCCACTTCAAGGATGGAAATGTCGAACGTTCCACCCCCGAAATCGTAAACAGCAATGGTCTCGTCTTTCTTTTTATCGAGACCATAGGCCAGAGCTGCAGCGGTGGGTTCATTAATGATGCGCTTCACCTCGAGGCCGGCGATGCTCCCCGCATCTTTTGTCGCCTGGCGTTGCGCATCATTGAAATAAGCTGGGACGGTGATGACGGCGTCGGTGATTTTTTCACCAAGGTTATCTTCTGCAGCTTTCTTCAGCTTCTGCAGGATCATCGCCGAGATCTGCTGTGGCGTATAGCGTTTGCCTTGCGCCACGATCACCAGGTGATCCCCTTCCGGCTCTACTTTGTACGGAACGATTTTGAGTTCTTCCTTGATCTCGTCATAGCGACGGCCCATGAACCGCTTAATCGAGAAAATCGTGTTCTCCGGGTTTGTAATCGCCTGTCGCTTGGCTACCTGCCCGACCAGAATCTCTCCAGACTTCGTGAAGGCCACGACCGACGGTGTAGTTCGTCCGCCTTCTTCGTTGGGTATCACGTTGGGTTCACCGCCTTCAACGACTGCCACCACAGAATTGGTCGTGCCAAGATCAATGCCGATTATTTTCGCCACAGGGACCCTCCGAGATAACTCTTCGCGATACTAGATAGAGCCTTCACGGACAACAATTCGTCGAGAGCGCAACGCCCTGTCTGGACGGGAGGCGAAAGGCCGGCCTGGGGGGAGTTCGGAGTCCGCCATAGAACTTTTGAGGTAAGCCGCGCCGGGAGTCAGGCCCATCGCGATATTTGCGCGTAGGCGAGGCGCTAGGTGCGCCCGACGCCCGGGATCCACCGAAGCACAGCGCGTATTTCCGACTGCAGGTAAAAGCCGTTGCCAATTGCAGGTGACAGTAGCCCGCAATCGATGGCCAGTTGAAACGAATCGCGCGCTTGTTCGTAACCGGGGATCTGGACTCTTTTTGCGAGTTCTATCACGTCCCCCGCGGCCGTTTCGCCAGATGCAATCAATGACATCAAGAGCATCAGCCCGTCCGGCCCCATGAATCGCTCGAGAGACAGACCCTCAACAACGCTCTTATCTCGCCGGAATTCCAGGTCGGCATCATATTGACAACCACCGTTGATCGAACCTGCCGCTCGGCGATGGACCAATTGAATACCGCGATTCACGGCTTGGCCGTTCTCGTCTTCCCACGCCAGCCACTCGACCCGTCCATCTTCAATTCGACGAATGAATCCTCCGCAGCCCTTGCATCGCCAACCGACGGAGGGAAGAGAATTATCAGCGAAGACCTCCGGGCGTGCCGACATCAGAGCATCTCCAATGGTTCCGGTTGTTTGGGCGGCGGAAATGCCGAATCCAGCTGTGCGAGATCTGCTTTTGTCAGGTGAATCTCGAGGGCACGACGGTTTTCTCGCACGTGTTCGGCAACGCCTGCTTGCGGAATGGCAATCACCCCGTCGTGTCGTAGCGTCCAAGCCAACGCAACTTGTGCCGGCGTCGCGCCATGGTGCTTAGCGACTGCCCGTAGTTCGGCATTTTCCAGTAGCCTTCCTTGCTCGATGGGCGAGTAGGCCATGATCGGGACCCGATAGCGATGGCACCACGGCAGCAGGTCGAATTCGATACCTCGGCGCGTCAGGTTATAGAGCACCTGGTCCGTCGAGAATTGTGAACCACCTGCAACACCGGAAAGCTTCTTCAAGTCATCAACATCGAAATTGCTGACACCCCAGTAGCGAATTTTCCCGGCTTTGATCAATCTCTCAAAACCGGTAACAGTTTCCGAGAGCGGTATGCTCCCAGGCCAATGGAGCAGATACATGTCAATCCATTCGGTGTTGAGGCGGGCCAGGCTCTGCTCACAAGCGCGCACGGTTCCCTCCGCGCTGGCATGATCCGGCAACACCTTCGAGACGAGGAAAACTTGCTCCCGCCTTTCCGCGATCGCTTCACCGACGAGTTCCTCGGCACCGCCATCGGCATACATCTCCGCCGTGTCGATTAAATCCATGCCGAGATCCAGCCCCGTTTGCAACGCACGAATCTCCTGTTCCCGACTGTGCTTTCCCTCGCCCATGTGCCATGTTCCCTGGCCAAGCACAGGCACGGCTTTGCCGGAAGGAAGTTTTGTCGTGCGGATTGTCTTCGTTGTGGCCAAGCACATTCCCCTGCAAGCCGCTGCGTTATGCCGCTAGCTCGCCGACTTCCATCTCATCTGCGTAACACCATATCCAATGTTCGCCAGGTTCGATCGATCGCACCAGCGGGTCTCCCGTACGAAGAAAATGCTTACGGGCGTGCTTGTTCTTCGACGAATCGCAGCATCCCACGTGGCCGCACTCCAGGCACATGCGCAGGTGGACCCAATCGTCGCCGATCTTCACGCAATCTTCGCAAACATGTATGCCGGTATCGGTCACTCTAATTGTGTTCAGATGTTTACATTGGGTCGCCATCTTTTTCCTCGCGCTTAGAACGGATATTGCCTGGCCTGATGCTGAACCGTAATCCAATGGTCGGTCGTAAATTCCTGGATTGCCCACTCCCCACCGAAACGGCCGATTCCACTATTCTTCTCGCCGCCGAACGGCCCGGTGCGCGTGTCATCCACGCTGCTGCCGTTGATGTGCGTCATGCCAGCTTCCACGCCAGCCGCAAATCGCAAGCCGCGTGCTTCGTCTCGCGTGCAAACTGCGCTCGACAGACCAAACATGGTGTCATTCGCCACGGCGAGAGCCTCGGTCTCGCCATGCACCTTGATGATCGGGGCGATCGGACCGAAAGTTTCTCGCTCCGCCATCGGCATATTGTTAGTTACATCCGCGAACACGTGGGGCGGAAGTACGAGGCCTGCCGGATCGCCGCCCAGGAGCTTTCGCGCACCTGCAGCCACGCTCTTCTCCATGAGATCCATCATGTTTCGGAGTTGGCTGTGATTGATAATCGGCCCAATTACTGTTTGCGGATCTTTTGGGTCTCCAGACCTCAGTTTCTTGACGTGTTCGGTAAATCGCTCGGTAAATTCGTCGTAGATTGCCGCATCCACAATCAGCCGGTTGGTACTCATACAGATTTGTCCCTGGTGTAGGAACCGGCTGAACACCGCGATGGGCACTGCTTGATCCAGGTCTGCATCGTCGAGTACTACAAAAGGTGAGTTTCCCCCGAGTTCAAGAGCCACTCGTTTGACGCGTTTGCCGCTCATTGCCAAGCTGGCGATACGCTGCCCAACCGCGGTTGAGCCGGTAAACGAAATCAGCCCGGGAATCATGTGATCCACGAAAGGAGCGCCGATTTCCTTGCTGGCCCCGACCACAACATTCAAGAGCCCGGGGGGAAGGCCAGCTTCTTCGTAGATCTTGGCAATTAACAATCCGCCTGTGACCGGAGTGTCAGATGCAGGCTTCACCACTACGCCATTGCCGAGCGCAAGAGCCGGACCGATCGATCGATGTGACAGGTACATCGGAAAGTTCCACGGACTTATCACTCCGATCACCCCGATAGGCTGGCGGTACGACCGGCTCTCCTGGCCGGGCTCATCGCTTGGCAAAAGCTTGCCCCCCACACGGTGCGGGAAGGATGCAGCTTCCAAAGTGATCGCAATCGTCATCTCCAATTCGACTTGCGCCTTGATTCGCGTACTGCCGGATTCGCGTATCAGCCAATCGAGGATCTCTTCCCGCCGTTCTTGCATAATGGCGGCCGAACGCAACATGACTGCCTCGCGTTCGACAGGTAATTTCGCCATCCATGACTTCTGAGCCCGTGCCGCGGACTGATAGGCTTCGTCAACATCCCTGGCGTTCGCCATTGGAATATCGACGATCGTGTTTCCCTCGAACGGGTCTACGTCAGCCAGAGTGGGTCCCGTTCCCTTCCGCCACGTGCCGCCGATGTATTGATTGGCAAAACCTGCGAACCGAGTTGGGGCGAAATGCTCGGTTTCGTGAGTAATTGCTAGTGTGTCCAATTGCGATGCCATGACTCTCTCCTGCTGGGAATGCGGGCTATTTGTTTGGCGAAGATTTGCCTCGAACTGAGTCTCGTATGAGAAGTGCGATTCTCCCGAGAACATGTCCCTTCTCCAGGCGCTCGTGTGCTCTTGCGGCTTGTGAGAGGCGGTAGAGAGCGGCAATGGGAACGCGCAGATGAGCTTCTTCCGCCGCACGATTCAGCCGTGAGAACTCCCGTCGTCCTACTTCTGCGTCGTAGGCGATGACTTGGTATTTCCGTCGGCGCTTCGGCTTCGGCTCTATGCCATTGGGATGTGCCACTCGTCCGCCGCTGCGGACCAAGTCGAGTAATCGATCGAGGTCCTCGCCGCCCGCGAGTGCTAATACTGCGTCGAGACCTTCTGGAGCAAGATCTTCTAAACGCTCCGGGGCGTCAGGCTTGCGGGCATCGATTGCCTCGGCAGCGCCTAGTTCTTTTACGAGCTTCGCTGCCGTTCGGCTGGATGCCGTGGCAATGACGTGCGCTCCTCGGCGCTTCGCAAACTGAATCGCCAAGGTACCGACCGCGCCGGTTGCGCCGAAGATGAGCACCGTCTCTCCCGCACGCAACTTCAGGTGGTCGTCAATTCCTTGTTGCGCTGTGAGACCGGTTGTCGCTCCTGCTCCAGCCTCCTTTGGGTCGAGCCCTCTCGGAACGGAGCCGACATGATCCGCGTCCACGGCAATGTACTCGGCATAGAATCCCCCTTTCGGATTGGCGTAATGGCAGGCCCAAACTCGATCGCCAATCTGAAAGTTTCTCACTTGGCCGCCTTTCGCTCGGACCACCCCCGCTCCGTCCGTCCCCAGCACCAACGGGAACTTCGGACGCCCGTAAGGACGCCATGAACCGTTTCTCACGTCGGCATCCCACACACCCACGCCTGCCGACCCAATCTCGATCAGCACCTCTTTTGGTCCCACCTCAGGCACAGGCAGGGTGTGGAGGGTGATCACGTCCGGCCCTCCGAATCCATCGATAGCGGCAGCCTTCATCGTGGCTGGCAAGTCGTACGTTCTGTGCGAGGATATCGACCGTGCCATTCCGCTACCTTAGGGGATTCAGCCGTTCTTCGGCTTCACTGTGCTCAATTGATATGGACTGTGACGCCACTCTAAGATTTCGCGTTTGCTTTCACGACAGAATTCTCGACGGCTTCAAGAAACTCTCGAGCCGCGGGAGGCGCCGGGACTCTTCCCGTCAGCACCCGTTGAAACGTCACATCCGGCCCATAAATCGCGTTCATCGCATCGTCATCGGGTTTCACGACGGCGCCGTCCAACGTTGCTCCTGCAAAGATACCTTTCGCGCGTGAGTAGCTGAGAATTTCGGATTCCATCTTCCAGTCGGTGCCTGCGCTGGCGTGTCGACCGACCGGCCCCGCAGCGGCGGATGCATCCGCGCCAATCTTAAACTTGGCCGCCAACAGCTTGTCCATGCCCTTCTGATTCATGAACACGAGTACATTATCGATTCCTTCCAGTCCAATCTGCGCTCCCCAACTTCCGCCAGTAACGGTGAAAAATGCCGGGGCACTCCAGCCGTGTGACGTTCGGCAGGTAGCCACCCCACGTCCATGCTCCGCGCCAACTACGAATCCAACCTTCAGTTGGCGTGGAACAACGGCGATACACTTTGCTTTCTCAAGAACCTCTCGTGGGATCCCTTTGTCCGGAGCAGAGACGAGGCTTTGCAGAACGTCGACAGCATCGTGCAGACGGGCTATCGCTTTCTCCTTCTCGGTGGCGCTCCAGCACAACGTGGTTAAAAAAAGGATGGTCGCGAGCAGAGCTATCGTCTTCCTCATTATCATTTGGCTCTCTAGACTGTGATTTACGCGGCTGGATCGACAACGATCCGGTTATCAACAGAAATGATTCCCGGTGCGGACCACGCGGTTCTCTCTGCCTCAGCGCGCTCCGCCCAGGAACGAACCGTGCCTTTTAGAACCACCTTACTTCCTTCAACTTGGACAGTGATTCTGTTCGCATCCAGGGTCGCGCTTCTCACCAGAGCATCTTCGATCTTTTTCTTGAGCTCAGACGGCGTAGCACGCGGACTGACCGTGATGAGGTTGCTGACGCCCTTCACCCCTGCAATGTTCCGCACAGCGCGCGCGGCTTCTTCCTTCTGATACTGCCACTCCACTTCGCCTCGGAGGGTGACCCAACCCTTTGAAACAACAACTTGGATCTTGTCTTCGGGAACAAAAGAATTCCATTGCAGGGCCTTTGCCGCGGTGGCTGCAATATCTGCATCGGTGCGCTCGGTGGAGAGACGTACCTCAATATCGTTGGCAACGGCCTTCACTCCGGCAACTCTTTCCGCTGCTTCTTCGGCGTCCCATTTCTTGAGAAACGAATCCACCCAGCCAGTGAGTGTCACCACCCCGTCCTTCACGATCACGCCGATCTCATTTGGCTGGAGTCTTGCGTCCCACTTCAACTCCGCTTGAACGTCCCTCTGGATTTCCTCGTCTGTCTTCGCGAGCACTGCAGTTGTCATCAGCCTTCTCCTGTGACAAATGCTATTTGGACTCCCCATCCACAACAATCCCCTAAGATTCGTAGCCACCCGCTGGAGATTTTCAGTAGAAGCGCAGCCCGACTTTGTCCAGCTGATAGGGTGCTTCGAACGTAGTAGGCACAGTGGATGATCATCGCGTCCGCCACGGGTCGCAAAGCAAAGGTTCGCGAATGTATCACCCCGCTCTCTCCTGATCTGAACACTTCCCGCTGGTGCCGCCGCTCAATTGTTAGCATTCCTGTCCGGCGATAGCCTCAATCTACACAGCCTCGGAGGCTCGCATGAAACGACGGTGGGTTCAGATATTCTTTTGGCTGTTTGTGCTGCCGACATCGATCCGAGCGGCTGGCCAGGACACATCTTCCACCGACAATCCCCCTGCACGGGTGGGGCGCGTTAGTTTTGTGAAAGGCAACGTTTCATTCTTGCGCGCCGGCCTTGACGAATGGAGTGAGGCAACCCAAAACTTTCCTGTCACAACGGGAGATCGCTTGTATGCCGACAAAGGGTCTTGGGCTGAAGTTCAGGCAGGCCCCTTCACGGTGCGAATCGGGTCCGAAACCGATCTGACGGTCACCAATCTGGACGACCAGACCTTGCAGCTGGGTTTGGATCAAGGCACAGTGAGGCTGAGTGTCTACGATCTCCCTTCGGGCAATTCCGTCGAGGTAGATACGACGAACCTAAACATCACCGCACAACGTCCGGGAAGTTACCGCATCGATGCCGATTCGGATCGAAACCGCACGAGCATCGTTGTAAATCACGGAAGCGTTCAAGTTTCGGGAAGTGGATTTGCTCAGGGTATTGAAGAAGGTCAGGCCTTCGAATTTGCCGGCCAAGATCCTCCGCAAGTGAAGCGGCTTACACTCCCATCGCCAGACGCCTTCGATGTATGGGCCGATGAACGTGATCGTCGCCGCGAGGCATCGACTTCCGCGCAATACGTGAGCCCCGCGACGCCGGGTTATGACGATCTGGACGACTATGGTCGTTGGGATGTCGTCGCCGATTACGGCCCCGTGTGGTATCCCCCTGTGGCGGTGGGTTGGCTGCCCTACCGCTTCGGACACTGGGCGTGGATAGATCCGTGGGGATGGTCGTGGATCGAAGACGAACCCTGGGGGTTTTGTCAATTCCACTTCGGCCGATGGGTCCTGATCGGATCGAGTTGGGGATGGCTCCCGGGACCGCTCGTGGCTGCCCCCGTGTACGCTCCGGCAATGGTCGCATTTCTAGGAGGAACCAGGATTTTCAATTGGTATCAGTGCAAGCCTGGTGGGTTGGTTCCCGCTCGGGCCAGGAGAACCATTCCTCCCGTGGTATCACTATGGTCCTGACTATCTGCGCGCGGTCAACTTCACGAATATTCGAAATGTGACGAATATCCGCAATATCACCAACATTACGAACATTGAAAATGTGCAGTACAAATATCGAACCGTAGCCACGACAGCCGTCCCGGCCCAGGCTTTCAGAAGCGCACAACCGGTGGCGCACAATGCGGTAAAACTCCGCCCCGAACAATTGGCGAAGGCGCAGGTCATTCCGCATCCATCGGTCAATCCAACCGCCCGCGCCGCCTCGCCCGGAAAGCCCGTGAAAGCGCCGCCGGTCCGACCTCATCCCGAAGTTGCAGCGGCCAAGGCTGGACCATCCGCCCGTCCCCATCCTGGCGCAACGCCGACCCCCGGAGTTCGTGAAATGCCCGTCCAGAGAAATGCAGCGCGTCCACCGGCGCCCTCAAGATTGATCACCAAGAAGCAACCGCCGCCGCCACCCGTTCCTTTTGTCGATATGCGCCAGGCAATGATCAAACACCCAGGACGTCCGCTCGAACCTGCGCAGATCGGAGACTTGCGCGCGAGACGACCCGTCAGGCCCATGGCCGATCGCGAATTTCCGGCGCATGCTTTCCCCGGGGTTAGGGAGCGGGCAACCGCACCTCCAGCGCGCCGGCCCCCGCGACCATGATGGGAGTTTTGAGCACCAGGAATTTATGACACTCGATACCGTCCATGAACTTAAGCGCCAAGTCGGCGCACGGAGCGTTGGCGTGCTCCGCAGAGTTTAGTCGAGATCGGAATCCTTCACCGCTTGCTGGCGGAGAGGGAGGGATTCGAACCCCCGATACCCTTTCAGGTATGCCGGTTTTCAAGACCGGAGCCATCAACCGCTCGGCCACCTCTCCGTTCCCTGCGATCATGCCCAACGACAAGCGTTTCTGAGCGACAACCACATTCTTAAGTCAACGCGGAAAAACCGGGATTTCAGGACCGCCCGTTTTCCACGCTCCGCGTGCGGTTGCCCCTAATTGTACGACAGCCTTCTCCCGTGCACGCTTCGCAACCCCGCGCCACGCACGCTCATAGACTTTCCATGGCCGGCTCAGGAATCGTCTCCTGACAATTTTTGCTGGTCGTTTCCAGTATCTTCTCGATCGGGTCCGACGTCGGCTTTCCTAACAGAAATCCCTGGATGACATCTCCACCAAAGCCTTTGAGCAATTCCATCTCTTCGGGTTTCTCTACCCCCTCCGCGACAACGCTCATCTTTAAATTATGTGCCAGCGTAATCAGCGAATCGACCATTGCGCGCATCTCCGGCTTTGCGTCCAGTCCCTGCACAAACGACCGATCGATCTTCAGGACCTGGAATGGTAGCCGTTGCAGGTAGCTTAAAGAGGAGTAGCCTGTGCCGAAATCGTCAATCGCCAGGGTCACACCAAGCCCGGCAAGACGCTTCATCGTCGCAATGGAGCGCTCTGCGTCCGCAAGCATGATTGATTCGGTCAACTCAAGTTGCAACAGCCCCGGAGGCAAGCCTGTTCTCTTCAGCGTCTCGCACACATCCTCAACAAAGCTGGGACGAGCGAATTGAATGCTGGACACATTCACCGCCACCTGGATCGGGTTGGCACTCACCCGTTGCCAGCTCACCGCGTCGCGGCAGGCCATATCCATGAGAAACGCTGCCAAAGTGAAGATCACTCCACTCTCTTCCGCGATAGGAATGAACTTGGAAGGAGGTATGTTCCCGAGGGTGGGATGGGTCCAGCGCGCCAGGGCCTCGAACCGCGTCAATCGCTGCACGCCGGTCGTGATATCGAATTCCGGCTGATACTGCAGGTGGATCTCGCCGCGGAGAATCGCCTCGCGCAATTGGCTCTCGAGGTTGACCCGCTCACACACCGAAATTCCCATCTCCGGCGTGTAGAACATCACTCCATTCTTGCCCACATGCTTCGCCGCATACATCGCACTGTCCGCCTGCTGAAACAGAACATTGAAATCCTGCGCATTCTCCGGAAACAGGCTGACCCCAATGCTCGCCCCGATCGAGATCTTGTGGTCCTCGATCAGGAATGAGTCCCGCAACGATTCCAGCAACTGGTTGGCAACCAGCAAAGCGTCGTGCTGACTTCCAATGTGCGAAAGCGCGACCGTGAATTCATCTCCTCCGATCCGCGCCAGCGTATCCGACTTCCGCACCCGCGAACGAAAGCGAGCGGCAACCTCGCGCAGCAATACATCCCCTACAAGATGCCCGAAGCTGTCGTTGACGAGTTTGAATCCATCCAGATCGATGTAGAGCAATGCCACCAACTGGTTCTCACGCGAGGCGGTTGCCAGCGTCTGTCCCAGCCGGTCTGCGAACAGGCGCCGGTTCGGCAATCCGGTCAGCTCGTCATTGAATGCCTGGTACTGGAGCTTGGATTCGGCGCTTCTTTGCTGCATCTCGCGAACCTGCAATTCCGCGAGCATGGCATTGAAACCCTCCCCCAATTGCCCGATCTCGTCGTGTCCCGCAACCGGAACCCTCGCGCTGTAATCCTGGTCCTTGGTCACGGACACCATCGCCCGCGCCAGCTCTGCAACCGGTTTCAGAATCTTGCGTTGCATCAGTGATCCCGCAACCACCCCAACCAGCAGGGCGATCAGCAACAGAGCGCCGGCAATTGACAACAATCGATGGGAGCGCCTTTTCAGGTCCCGCAAATCAGAGGTCAAAAGCAGCGTTCCCACTATTTCGCTGCCCCGCGTCACCGGGCGCAACACGCTCGAGTAATCTTCAGAAAGCATCACCCGGGCGCCAAGGTTCGATGCACAAGTCTGAACTCCGGGGTCTCGTTGGTAACTCGCAAATAGTCGGGCAGACAGATCGTAGAGGCACCCGGCAACAATCGGAGGCTCGGCCTGTAACGCAGCTAAAACTTCATTGCCGGCCTTTGCATCGTTGAACGTGAGGGCCGCGTTCGAATTCTGCCCCACCACGTCTGCCAGGGTTGCCAGCCGATTCTGCAGCTGCGAACGCGCGCTCATCCGGTCAACCGCCAAGAACGCAATCGTGATCGTGACCAGGGCGGTCGCGCTGGCAAGCAGCACGATGAACGTAATCTTCTGTCCGAAGTGGTTAAAACGCATGCCTGGCATTTCAGTTCTTTCCCTGCAGCACGACCACGCTCGACAGGTTCAGCAGCCGTGAGCTGAACTTCAGTTGCGCCGCGCGCGCCGCTTGCATGTTGATCTCGATCCGCATCTGATCGCCCGCCCGGATCAGGCTCACAACCCCTTCCTCGCGCACGAAGGAGTCGGTTTCTCCGATGGTCAGAATGCTCCGGCTCTTCAGGCGCTCCAGCAGAGCGCGGCGCTCCTTCGAGGAAGACTGCACGACATACACAACGTCACAATGTTCCAGCCCTCCGTCCGGGGGAGACAGCCACACCCGGATCGGTCGCGACCCGAGCATCTTGCCCGAGAGCGTCCTCTGCAACGTTTCGCCCATCGGACCGTCCCCAACAACACCCACCGTTAACTCGCCATTCTGTTCCGGCCACTCCACGTACTTCGCCAAGTTGAAGACATACGCTGCCCGGAGCATGTATTCATTTTGCGATTGTGCGAAGGCCACGGAGCTCGAAACTATGAAAACAATCAAAAGTGTTCGCCACCCGCGATTACCTCCCGGATGGCCGCCAGGCGTACTGCGTTTCTCGCGTAGAAGAGAATTCACGGTCGGCTCCGGCCTTCGCGCTGTGGAAGGAGGTAGCCGATCTTGATCAGAAACGTGCGGCCATCCTGCCGGATCTCCGACTCGCGTAACTCCTCGCCCGCAGGGGAATACCACGCCTGGTTCAGCGCGTTATAACAACTCGCCGAGAACTGCCAGCCTCCCCACATCGGCTTTGTCGAGAGCGTCACGTTTGTCAGCACTGCCGCTGCCACCGGGGTCTGCTGAAAGCTTTGTTGGGAACTCGTGTACAAAACTTCCACCGCTCCAAACATGTTCCGCGAGAACGGCACCGTCGCGTTCAGCTTCGCGAGGTGCAGCGGAGAAGAAGCCAGGCGCGACGATTGAAGCGTGTCGCGCGCGTCTTCCAGGGTGTAGCTGGCGCGTGCGCTCAATCCAGAGGCGCGCTTGGCTTCGAGCTCAACCTCCAGGCCTCGTCCCGTGTCGCGGCCAATGTTCACGAAGTGCGTCAACCCGTTCGCGGGATCCGGCGCTACATCGATCAGGTCCTTCAGCCCGTTATAGAAGCCGTCCGCGGTCATCTGCAGCCAGGGTAGCCACCTGCGCTCAAGCACAACCTCTTGCGTCTGGATGTTCTCCGGATGCAGGTGCGGATTCTGCTCGCCGATCACTACGTAATCCACGTAGTAACTCTCGTACGCATTGGGAGCGCGGAAGGCGCGGCCGAAGATGTACTTGAGCGATGTCTGCGAGTTCACCTTGTAAATCGCAGCCACGCGCGGGCTGAAGGCGCCGCCGAAGGTATCGAACCAATCGAACCGTCCCCCGGCATCCACGGTGAGCTTGCGCAGTAGCTGCAACTCGGCTTCCGCATAGGCGGCGGCTTGCCATGGGGTCTGGTGGTTGGCCATTACCGGTACGCCGCTGCTGTAGTAGTTCTCCTGGTCGACTCGCAGGCAGTAGTTATATTCCGTCCCGGCCGTGATTCTGTGCCGCCCCAATTGATGTCCGAGGTTGGCTTCTGCGCCAATCCAGTCGGCCCGGCCGCGGGTGTAAGCGAGGACCTGGTCCGCGGGATCCTGTCCACCGTAAACCCCGGTTCCGACTGAGTAGGCGGAGTCGTAGTAGGTCCGCAGATCGAGATCGGTCTTCGACGACAAGCTCTTCTGGTAACCAGCGTCGAGATACCAGCGCTCATCCCGTGAACTCGCGGGATCGTTGAAGTTGGACCCGTAGGGCGCCGTCGGAATCAGCTTAGTGCGATTCGAAAACAAGCCTTCCACCCGGAAGTTTCCGAGTTCCAAGTCGGCGAATGCATGCTCGTAGCGGTCACCATCAGCATCCTCTGCGTAGCCTCCATGAATAGCGGAGAACTCCGGGTAGTACAGTTCCGGCTGCCCGTTGCTGCGGAACATACTGCCGGAGATCAGCAACGATCGCCCATCCCCCTGCGCTCCGGCCGTCACCTCCCCGCTCCGGCCGAGGAACGAAGAGGAATCGCCGGACACCTGCAAGGTCCTGCGCGCACTCTGGCGGCGGGTGATTACGTTGATCACCCCGAAGAAGGCGTTGGTGCCGAACATGGATGAACTCGGGCCACGCACGATCTCGATGTGGTCGATCAGGTCAAGATCGAGCGGGAACTCGGTGCCCACCTCCGCACTGTCGTAAAGCTTGTCGTTCAGGCGATGACCGTTGATCATCAGGAGAATGCGGGAGTTGTAGTCGCCGGAGCGGAGAAACCCACGAACCCCGAGGTAAACGTAATCCCGGTCGTAGGCGGTATAAAAACCGCGCACGCTGCGCAGCACATCTGCCAGCGTGCGCCAGCCATACCGGGCAATGTCGTCGGCCGTAATCACGGTCACCGACGACGGAGCATCCTCGGAATATTCCAGGTGCCGGGACGCCGTGAATACTTTCACCCGCGCCAGGTCTTCCAAGCTGATCGCGGTGAGGTCCTGGTCGGTCGAAGGGGTTTGTGCCCTCAGCTCCGGGATGCAGAACAAGAGGACGAATAGCCATACCACGCAGCAGGCAGGCGGTCGGAAAGGCCTTGGAGCAACGCATCGCATGCCTGTGCCATCGGCAGCGGGAAGCGGGACTTGAGAGCTGCGGATGAAAGGGCTGTTGCCGAGATGGGACGCAGAGTGGAACCGGGCCGCGTCCCGTTGTAGGATGCGCTCACATGAGTTCCGCGCCTGGCATCGGGTCCGAGGCTGCACGCGCCATCGCCGCCTACTGTGCGGAGAACCTTGTCGCCAGCCACGCGGCCGACTTCGCTCTCGCTCAAGAGGAACTCACCGCCATCGTCGCCGCCGTGGTGGAGCGGTGGAATATTGCCCCGAGCAGTGCTGCGTTGAAGCAGTTCCTCGATGGACTCCATCTGCAAGAACTCGTCCTGACACGGGCCTGCGCAGCCGGACACAACGCCGCGTGGGAGCAGTTCCTCAGCCGCTATCGCCCTACCTTATATAGCGCCGCTTACAAGAGCGCGCATGACGACGCAACCGCCCGCGAACTCGCCGATTCGCTCTATGCGGAGTTGTATGGCGTCTCGGAAGCCGGTAGCGCGCGGACGTCGAAACTGCTCTACTACTCCGGGCGTGGATCGCTGGAGGGCTGGCTGCGGACAGTGGTAGCGCAGCAATACGTAAATCGCCACCGGCGAACGCGTCGTGAAACCAGCCTTGATGAGGCGGTCGAACAGGGACAACAGTTTGCCTCGCCGCCAAAGACCAACGACGCGCCGACGGATGCGCGCATCGAGCAGGCGATCGCTGCCGAGATGGCGGCGCTCGCTGCCCAAGACCGCTTCCTGCTGGCGTCGTATTACCTGGACGGCCGTAAACTCGCAGAGATCGCGCGCCTGTTGCAGGTTCACGAGTCGACCATCAGCCGCAAGCTGGAACGCGCGACCGCATGGTTGCGCAAGCGGATCCGCAAGCGCCTGATCGAAAGCGGCATGTCCGCGCGCCAGGCCGACGAGTGCATGCAGGAGATGGATGTGCGCGACCTGCGACTCCCGGTGGAAAAAACTTTGCGGCAAGAATCCAAGGGACCGACGTTCTATAAAGGAAGCGAGCCGTAGTCCGCATGAACGGGAATTTTTCAGAACGAGTGCGCAACGCGATGCAGGCGCCCACCCCGGGGGAGCATCCCTCGGCGGATGTGCTGAACAGCTACGCCGAGCGGGTGCTGCCCGCGGCCGAGGCACAGGCCGTATTGCAGCATCTCGCGGTGTGCGCCGCGTGCCGCGAGATCGTGTATCTCGCCAGCGCCGCGGAGGAAGAGACCGCGCCCGTACTCGTGCCGGTGCGGCGGACGCGCTGGTGGAAGTGGGCGGTGCCGGTGGCGGCAGCGCTGCTGATCGCATCGGCGGTGGTGCTTCCCCCAAATTTCTTAACGATGCATGGCAGGAGAATGGCAAAAATGCAAATGGCCGCGGCGCCTCGGTCCTCGGAGAAGGCTACGAACGAGCCGGTTGTCACGCCCCAGGCTTCGGCTCCGGAAAAACCAGCTCGTGCCAAAGCCCGATCGAAACAAGCTGCGGAGCCACGGCGGGATTTTGCCCGGAACCAGGAATCCGGCCAAGTTACGATTTCTTCGGCGGCAAAAGGGACGATGCCCGCGGAAACAAAAGCTGCGCCGAGCCCACAAGTTGCGGTTGCGCCGGCGGCCCCGGAAGCAACCGAGGCCGATGCGTTGGACAAGACCATGGCGGGCAAACCTTCCTTGGCCGCTGGGACGGGCGGAGGTGAGTTTGGTAGAAACCGGACCACCCTGGCGGGAGCGATGGTCCAGCCGCGCCTCCAAGCCAAGAAAGAGCGAGCGGCGGCGCTGTGGCGCGTGACTCCCAATGGCACGCTGGAGAGGTCGGTGGGCGGAATATGGCAACCACCGTTGTCTGCCTTGCCGGGCAAATTCGTGGCCGTAAGCAGCGTCGGCAACGAGGTTTGGGCGGCGGCCAAGGGACTCGCCCTGTACCATTCGGGCGATGGTGGCGCGCAGTGGGAGCGACTTGCGCTTCCATCCGAGGTCTCCGGGGAGATCGTGCAGGTCGCCTTCACGAGTTCAGTCAATGGCGTTCTACAAACGTCTTCCGGCGAATCGTGGACGACGCAGGATGGCGGAAAGACTTGGTCGCAATCCCCGCCTACCCCGTAGCGCTTGTTTGTTTTCAATATTTTAGCTAGTGTTCACCCTGCAAAATATTCTATCCAAATGAGTTACGGGTAAAATATTCAATTCAAACGACTTATCCCACAAGGACTATAGCCCGATTGCTCTGTCGCGAGTGCACGACGGAAGTCGTGCCCTGATACAAACGGAACTTCGCCACGGGGAAGGCCCACAAAAGGCGCCGGTTGAGTTTTCAAAGAGCTTTACAGCGAGGGGAATGCCCCACATGGGCACAATAATTGAGGCTTGTCGCGATGTCTGTGCGCGGTGACCGGGGTGGGTGTGACGTGGGGCGGGGAACATTTGGCGTTTCTACGCGTACAAAAAGGAGTGTTTCGCGACTAAAAAGGAGCCATTTCGCGTGAAAAATGGAGCGAGTTGGGGGTTGATTTTGACGACCATGTTTCTGGCCACGCTGTTGCAAGGGCAGCAAGCGCCGGATTCACTGTTTCAGACGGTGTCGTCACTCGACACCCAGCTTTTCGATGCGTACAACCACTGCGACCTGAAAAAATTCCGCGCCCTGCTGGCGGACGACCTCGAGTTTTATCACGACGTGACGGGATTGATGGTGGGCGGCGACGCCGTGACCGCGGCGGTCAAGCAGAACATTTGCGGCAAAGTGACGCGCGAGTTGGTGGCGGGATCATTGGAGGTTTATCCGATTAAAGATTACGGCGCGGTGGAGATTGGGGTACACCGGTTCCATCATCCCGCGGATGCAGGCGATGTGGGTGAGGCGAAGTTCGTGCATGTTTGGCAGAACAAGGACGGGGTGTGGAAAGTGACGCGGGTGTTGAGCATTGATCATCATGGGGCGAAGTGAAGCACAGCAGGTCCCCACGTTGCTCCGCTCCTCGGGATGACAAGGGAGAGTCACGAGAAGGGCGCGATGATGTGGGCGGAACGCGCGACCAACAGCAGGTCCCCACGTCGCTGCGCTCCTCGGGATGACAAATGAGAGTTCACGAGAGGGGCGCGGTGATGTGGGCTGCCCGCGCGACCAACAGCAGGTCCCCACATCGCTGCGCTCCTCGGGATGACAAGGGAGAGTTCAGGAGAAGGGCGCGGTGATGTGGGCTGGCCGCGCGACAACAGCAGGTCCCCACGTCGCTGCGCTCCTCGGGATGACAAGTGAGAGTTCACGAGAAGGGCGCGGTGATGTGGGCGGAACGCGCGACCAGCAGCAGGTCCCCACGTCGCTGCGCTCCTCGGGATGACAAGGGAAAGTTCACGAGAGGGGCGCGATGATGTGGGCTGGCCGCGCGCAACCCTGTCCTGCGGCCAAGGGTGGGGCACCCACAGGCTTAGGATCCTAATTCACTCAGGCGTTTTTGGAGGAAGCGGCGCTCGGGGTCTTGGCGGGTGAGGGTGAGGGCGCGCTCGTAGGATCTGCGGGCTTCCGGCTTTCTGCCCAGGCGGCGGCAGAGTTCGGCGCGGGCAGAGTGGGCGAGGTGGTAGCCGTCGAGATCGCCGCGGGCGAGGATGGCGTCGACCAGAGCAAGGCCGGCGGCGGCGCCATCGCGCATGGCGACGGCCACGGCGCGGTTGAGTTCCACGATCGGCGAGGGCGTGATTTGCGTAAGCAGATCGTAGAGGGCAACAATCTGACGCCAGTCGGTGGCAGCGGCCGTCGATGATCCGGCGTGGACGGCGGCGATGGCGGCCTGCAAGGCGTAAGGGCCGGGACGGCGGGCGCTGAGGGCGCGTTCGACGAGCGCGCTTCCCTGGGCGATCAGTTCACGGTTCCAGAGGCGGCGGTCCTGGTCATCGAGCAGCACGAGATCGCCCTCGGGCGAAGTGCGCGCGGCGCGGCGCGATTCATGGAGCAGCATGAGCGCCAGCAATCCCACGGCTTCGGGGTCGGGGAGTAACTCGACGAGCAGGCGTCCGAGGCGCACAGCTTCCGAAGAGAGATCGGCGCGGGTGAGCGACACGCCTGACGAGGCCGAGTAGCCTTCGTTGAAGACGAGATAGATGACGTGCAGAACAGCGTCGAGGCGGGCGGCCATCTCGCTGGTTTCCGGGACGACGTAGGGGATGCGAGCATCGCGAATTTTGTTTTTCGCGCGAACGAGGCGCTGCGCCATGGTAGTGGGCGGCACGAGGAAGGCGCGGGCGA
This sequence comes from uncultured Acidobacteriaceae bacterium, assembly GCA_963703075.1. GTDB lineage: Bacteria > Acidobacteriota > Terriglobia > Terriglobales > Acidobacteriaceae > Korobacter. The sequence goes on along the minus strand of OY969786.1, from coordinate 4,499,954 downwards.
TCTCATCGGTCTCAAGGCCGCAGAGAGCGCGGAGGGTGAGAGCGATCTGCGCATCGGAGGCGAGCGCGGGGTGGCAGCAGGTGAAAATGAGACGAAGCCGGTCGTCGGGAATTTCGCCGTTATAGACTTCGGGCTCGGTAGCAACGTCGAGACGGCCTTCGGCAAGCTGCGGGTCGAGTTCTTCTTCGAAGCGGCTTTTGCGGCGGATGCGGTCGATGGCCTTATGGCGGGCGGTGGAGATAATCCAGGCACGGGGGTACTCGGGAACGCCGCTTTCCTCCCACTGACGCAGGGCGGCAGCAAAGGCTTCCTGGGCGCACTCTTCCGCCAGGTCGAAGTCTCCGCCGAGCATGCCGATGAGGGTCGCGACGATGCGGCTCCACTCGGAGCGGTACACTTCTTCGACAGCGGCGGCGGCGTTGAAAGACATCCGTAAATTCTAGATTTTCTTCGGCGAAGTGTCGATTCGGGCGGCCGGCATTCGATTGACTCACAGGAGGATGGAACCATGCGATACATGCTGCTGATTTATTCGGCAGAAAACAGTTGGACAGACGAAACGCGGCAGGCTTGCTACCAGGAGTCCGCCCAACTGGCGCAAGACCTGGCGAAGAATGGGAAGTTCGTTTCCACGGCTCCGCTGCAATCGGTAGAGAATGCGACGACGGTGAGCCTGCGCGAGGGCAGACGAGTGGTGACGGACGGGCCGTTCGCGGAAACGCGCGAGCAGCTGGGCGGCTACTTCATGGTGAATGCGAAGAACCTGGACGAAGCGATTGCGATTGCAGAGCGGATTCCAGCGGCACGCAAGGGAACGGTGGAGATCCGGCCGGTGGTGGAAGTCGGAGGGCTGCCGGAGTAGCTGGAAAGAGGGCGGTCGGATGTCGATTTCGGGGGCGCTCGTTCGACATACAGAGTGGAGGGCAGCCATGGCAACGGCAACGACGCAAGTACATGAGATTGAAATCCTGAGAAACCAGAACCGGATGACGCACAGCGTGGTGCGGATGAATACAGACGGAGTGAGCCACGCGGAGAGCCTGGTGGCGCCGCAACCGGCGGGCAATTGCATGAACTGGGTCGTTGGGCACCTGTTGTGCGTTTACAACCGCGTGCTGCCGCTGGCCGGACAGACGCCGGTGATGGACACGGAGGAGTTGAGCCACTACGAGCGAGGCGCCGCTCCCATTCAAAGTCCGAGCGAGGCGATGGATCTTGGAGTTTTGCTGGTGGCGATGGACAAGGCGGTGGATCGGCTGGACGCCGGGCTTAGCGGTTTCACCAGCGAAACGCTTGATCAGAAGTCACCTTTCTCGCCCTCGAATAATCCAGAGGAAACGATTCGCTCGGTGATGAGCACGGTGCTGTTCCACCAGGCGTATCACGCGGGGCAGACGGGCGTTCTGCGAAGAGTGGTGGGCAAACCGGGGGCGGTGAAATAAGCAGCGGGGATTTGGAAGAAGGAGAAGACGATGAAGAAGATCGATCCATATTTGATGTTCGATGGAAACTGTGCCGAGGCGATGGAGTTTTACAACAAGTGTCTGGGCGGTGAATTGTTCGTGATGAAGTTCGGTGAAGCGCCGCCGGATACCAAGAAGAACCTTCCGCCCGGGTCGGACGATCGAGTGATTCACGCCGCCGTGAAGAAAGGCGACCTGCTGCTGATGGCCTCGGATGTACCGCCGGGGATGCCCTTGCCGAAAGGGGACAACTTCAACCTGCACATCGAGTGCGAGACGGTGGAGGAAGTCGAGAAGCTCTTCAAAGCACTGGGAGAAGGCGGCAAGGTCCTGATGCCGCTGGGCGAAACATTTTGGGCGCACCGATTCGTCGGATTTAAGGACCGGTTCGGGACCAACTGGATGCTGAACAAGTCGAAGCCGATGCCGATGTAGTTAGGCGGGCTGTAGTTCCGGTTGAGGCGCGGCAGGCAAGGTGACGATGAAGACTGCGCCTCCCTGGGGGCGGTTCTGGCAGGTGATTTCTCCGCCGTGCTTCTGCACGATACCGTAGCAGGCGCTGAGGCCGAGACCGGTTCCCTTGCCGGGAGACTTGGTGGTGTAGAAAGGATCGAAGACGAGGTCGGGTTGCTTGAGGCCGGCTCCGGAGTCGGCGAATTCGATATGCACCCGGGAGTTTCCGGTGCGGGTGGCGATTTTGAGAACACGGACCTTGGATTCGCGCATGGCTTCGGCGGCATTGCGAATGAGGTGCACGAAGACTTGCAGGATCTGTCCGGTGTCAACGAGGACAGCGGGCAGGTTTTGCACGGCGCTGAACTCCACCTGGATGGTGCTTTCATCCACCGCGGCGAGCTTGATGGCGTTATGAAGCAGGACCTGCACGTCGCTGCGCGAAGTGAGGGTTGGAGTTTCCTGCGAGAACTTGAGTAAATCTTCCACCAACATCTTGGTACGCCGGGCCTGATGGCCGATTTTGTCGGCCATGCTGCGGGCTTGCGCGTCGACGTGTTCATCGGACTTGATGAGGTCGGAGTAGCCGAGGATGGCGGTGAGCGGGTTATTGATTTCGTGCGCTGCTCCGGCCAGGAGGCGTCCCATGGCAGCCAGCTTTTCGGTCTGGATGAGCTGATCCTTGACCCGCTTCAGGTCGCTGAACGCTTCCGAGACGCTGGTGAGGGACTCCAGGACGTCCCCGCGCAGAAGCGACTGCTTGAGGAAGACGAGGAAGATCAGCAGGATCATGGCGATCAAGGTGATGACGAGGCGGAAATCGCGGACTTCGGGATTCCAGCTGCCCGGGAGCAGAACCAGATAGAGGCCGATGGCGGGAGTGGATAGAGTGGCAGCCATGCCCATGACGGCGGGCCACTGCACTTTTCGCGCGGACATGTCGGGATCGGTGGCGTCCGACGGATCGGGCACGGGATCGGCCGGCATCCAGCGGCCTTCGAGCGCGGTGTAGCCGAAGAAACACATCACGGCGATGAGAAGGATGTCGTAGGGAGAGCCGGTGTAGTACTTGTTCAGATCGATGGCCAGGTTCGCGATGTCGGAAAAGAGGGCGTAAGAAAGCGAGGTGAGAGTGAAGAGGAGATAAATGCGGCGCCACGGACCACGGGAGCGGATGAGGGTAAAGAAGAGTCCGATGACGAGGACCCAATGGCCGCCTTTATCCACGAGATCGAAGTTGTAATTGTAGGTTGGGAGGTCGGGGCTCACGTACTGGAAGGGCATGACGAGCAGCGCGTAGATGTAAAGCCAGTAGGTGAGGAGAACGGTGAAATCGATCCAGGTACGCGGGCGTCCAAGGGGCTTGGTGGTCTGTTCAGGATTGGCGCCGAGGGCCACCACCATGGGCACGAGGTGGAGGAAGAGGAATGTGTCGCCGATGGTGAGGTGCGGGACGGCTTCGTTGGCGAGGACTTCGTAATAGGCCCAGAGCCCGAGGTCGGCGATCCAGAAGCCCAGGCCGACGGTCATGAGCGTCCAGAAGACGCGTGCGGGGCCCTTGGAGCGAAGAGCGTTGCCGGCCATGACAACGGCGGCAAAAGTTACGAGAGAGAATTGCGCGAGATCTCCGAAGGCAGTTTGCAGGTAGGCGCCGGAGACGACGAAGTGGAAAAGATGGAAGTTCGCGCCGCGAGGAATGGCGTAGGCCATCACCCCCTGCAGCGCAATGATCGCAAGGGCCACAGCCAGCCAGATTTTCGAGCGTTTAGTCACGCTGACACTCCGGCGTCCGGGGGGAGAGAAAGAACGGACTGAAAGTATGTTGCAAAGTTATTACAAATCGGCACGACAGTGAACGTAGATGTTGGCCAACGTTGTGCCGTAGGGGTAACTGCTTTGGTAATGCAGACGACAGGAGGTGAATCAGGAGCCACTGTTCATCTTGAGCTCGATTCCTCGCTTGGTGCAGTGAACGCTCAGGACGGTCTTGCCGGATTCTTTGAAGCTGCCGTGGATACTTTCGGTGTGGTCGAAATCGGCGGCGGCAGAAACGACCCGCACTTTGACGTCATGCTGACCGCTGGGAAGATGGATCTCGTGGGTCTCTTTGCCTTCTACGCCATGGAGTAGGAGCAAGCGCTTTTTCTCTTCGCCGTGGACAGAGTCGGAGAAGACGAGTTTGTTGTCGACCCAGACGGAGAAATCGGCGTCGGCGAAATGGTGTTGCAGGGCCAGTTCGACGGTAGCCGGGGGCGCAACAGGAATGGTCGGTTTGGGTGCAGGTGCAGGTTCGGAGGTGGCCGCCACCATCACGGGAGCGACAGGCTGCGGCTTGTTCTTCCGGATGACGGTGTAATCGAGATTAGCGTCAGCTGCCGGCTTGGGTTGCGACGCCCTTGCGGGAGCGGGTTTTGACTTGATGACGCGGACTTCGACCTCTGGTTCGGGCTCGATGACCGTAAGGGCCGGCGGGGGCGGCAACGTCTCCGACAAAACTGGAGGCATGCCGAGATGGGCGTCGGCACTGCGTAATGCGCTACCCTGCGCGCGATTGATCGAAATTCCGGCGAAGGCACCGACACACGCGATGGCAAGCAAAGCGGCGGTGGCGCTGGTTCCCCGGGGAAACACAAAAGCGGGTCGAGGGACGACAGCGGCCGGCGGCTTGAGCGCGGCGGCGGCGACGGGCGGAACGGGCGCAACCGGCGTAGCCTCGGGCACGATAAACGGTTGTGGCGCGGGCGCGGAACTAGCCACTGGAGCCGGAGCGGCCACGGGCGCGGGGGCGGGAACGGCGACCGGGCCTGGGGCAGCGGCCGTCATGGGAACCGGCGTTGGGGTTGGGAGTGGCGTTGGCGTGGCAAGGGCGGTGTTCACCGGGGTCTTGTCGACGGCAGGATCGGAAAAAGTGGAGATATGTTTCGGATGGGCGTCCAGCTTCGCCATCATGGCGGCGAAGGGGCGGTAACCCTGGGAGACATGAAAGACTTCGGGGCTGACGCGCACGGTGACATCTTGACGACTGCGCGGCGCGTGGCCGTCGAGAATGTCGCCAATATCCTGGGCCAACTCCGTACCGGTCTGATAGCGGTTGGCAGGGTTCTTCGCCATGGCGCGGGCGACGACGTATTCGCTGTGCTTGGAAAGATCGAGATGGAAGCTGGTAATCGGCACCGGCTCCTGGTTCACGACTTTAAAACCAACTGTATTGAGGCTGTTTCCCTGGAACGGCCGGAAGCCGATGAGCATGGTGTAGAGAATGACGCCGAGGGAAAAGATATCGGAGCGGCGATCGACGGTGCCGCCGGTAATCTGCTCGGGAGCCATGTAGGCCGGGGTGCCGAAGACTTCACCATTGATGGTGAGGTTGGAAAGATCGAGGCGAGCGACGCCGAAGTCGGCGACCTTGGCGTTGCCGTCTTCTGTGATCAAGATGTTCGCGGGCTTGACGTCGCGATGAATGACGCCTTTTTCGTGGGCATAGGCGAGAGCTTCCGCGACTTCCTTAGCAACCTTGAGGGCGAAGCCTTCTTCGAGACGCCCGGCGGCGGCAACGAGGAGTGCACTGAGTGGCTGCCCGGCGACGTACTCCATCACGATGTAAGGCGTTTGGGTGGTGGGCTCTTCCCCGCGGTCGTAGATGGCGACGATGCCGGGGTGGGTGAGGCGTCCGGCGGCACGCGCTTCCTGAGCAAACCGTTCACGGAAGGCCTGGCCTTCGTAGGAGCCTGCGTCGAGCAGGGAAAAAGTCTTGATCGCGACGATGCGATCGATTTCAGGATCCATGGCCTGATACACAATGCCCATGGCTCCGCGCCCGATCTCCGTTAACAGTTGATAGCGTCCGAGGGTCGAACCCGCGCCGATTTCCATAGGTCCCAAGTTGTCGAAAAGGCTAGGTCGAGCGAGCTAACCCGCGTCGGGAATAATTCCATTTTCCACACGGAAGAGCAACAATCGAAAGTAACCGCCCGGTTGAAACTATTGGCATGGAAGGCAACAGAGAGCGGAGCGATGGGAATGGGCGGGAGGAAGAACTGAAGAAAAAAAATAAGCCGGCGAACCGCCCTGTGTCGCGGGAGAGCGGCCCGCCGTTTCTCCTGGAGGGAGAACCTGAGAACTAGTTTTGTTCAGGTGCGGGCGGTGGGGCGCCAGCGCCTTCGGGGCCACCCGGGCCACGATGCATTCCTCCGCCGAAACCCATGGCGCCAAACATTTTGACGGCCTTGACCTTCTGCTGCGGGTTGAGCACCTTGTAGACGGCGTTCATTTCGCGGGCATGCTCGAGCATTTCGGTCGCCTGCATCTGTTGCTGCTGGGCGATGACCGCCTGCACTTTGCCTTCGTCGAAGTTGTCGGCGGTAATCAAGGCCTGCAGCTGTTGATGAATGCTCTTCATTTGCGCACGGTTGGCCTGCATCTTGGCGCGCTGGTCGCCGCGGATCTGCTGAATCTGCGCTACCTGCGCGTCGGTAAGGTCCAGCGCCGTGGCCATGAATGAGAGACCGTGATCGTGCTTCGCCGGGGCTTGCGCCGATGCGGTTCCGACCATGGTTGCAGCCAGCAGGGCAGTAACGCCGAGCACATGCTTCCAGTATTTCATTCCTAATCCTCCCCCAAGCCCTGCTCTGGCAGGGATGAGCTGTCTTCCTATAAGACCACTGCCGCGAGGTTTTGACGGTCAAAAGTGGTCGAAATTGCGTAAATTTTCTTGTTTGCGGTACTCAGGATGTTGATCGGCGGGGCATCTTACGATTTTTTACCCCTTCCGGTTGGACCGCTGCGCTACCCTTTAAAGAAGCATGAAACAGATCCTGCTCATCGACGATGACATTGAACTTTGCTCCCTGCTGACCGATTACCTGAAGGCGGAGGGTTTCGAAGTAGAGGCGGTCCATAACGGGGAGTCGGGTTTACAAAGGGCCCTCAGCGGGAACTACAGCATCGTGGTGCTCGACGTGATGCTGCCGGGCATCTCAGGCCTGGATGTGCTGCGGCGTTTGCGTCCGCAATCGCGGATCCCGGTGCTGTTGTTGACGGCGCGGGGGGAAGATGTGGATCGCATTGTAGGCCTGGAACTGGGCGCGGATGACTACGTTCCGAAGCCGTTCAACACCCGTGAACTGCTGGCGCGGATCCAGGCGATCCTGCGCAGGGTGCAGGGAGGGCAGGCGCCGGGCTCAGTGGTCGTGGTGGGCGACGTAACCCTCGACCCGGGGGCGCGCACGGTGCAGCGTTCAGGACAGAAACTGGATTTCACATCGGTCGAGTTCGACCTGTTGCGCTACCTGCTGGAAAACGCGGGCAACGTGGTGCCGCGCGAGGAACTAGCGGAACGGGTGCTGGGGCGAAGGTTTTCGCCCTTCGATCGCAGCATAGACATGCACATCAGCAAAATTCGGCGGAAGCTGCTGGATGAAAGCGACGAGCTGATCAAGACGGTACGGGGCACAGGCTATATTTACGCACGACCGGTTTTTGCTACGGACCGGGCCGGGGGCCAATGAGGAGCCTCTTTCTCAAGATATTCCTCGCCTTCTGGGGAGCGATGGCAGTTTTCGTGACGCTGGCAGCGATCACGACGATTCTCATTGTCCGCTTCCAGACGTCGGATTCGGCGATGGAAACGATGACCCGCACGGCAGTGCAGGCTTATCAAGGCGGCGGATCGGTAGCGCTCTTCACATACTTTCACCAGATAGAACGCGATCAACTTTTCCGTGCCATTTTATTCGACGATGAAGGCCACGAGTTGAGCGGCCGACCGGCGCCGCGTTTCCTGGGACCCGATGGCAAATTCGCACCACCGCCGCCACGCGGGCCGATGCCCCCGCCGCCGAATTTCGACGAACTCTCGAAGCAGCACTTTCCTACGCATACGATCCTGGCGAGCAACGGCCACCATTACACGCTGATGCTGTTGCCCCCGTCGCGCGCGCATTTATGGTTCTTGACGGCGCCGACGCGGCTGATCGGAATCCTGGTGGGTCTGTTAGCGACCGGGGTGATCTGCTTCTCGCTGGCGCGGTATGTGACCACGCCGATTGCCAGGCTGCGCGAGGCGAGTGGAAAGCTGGCAGCGGGAGATCTTTCGGCACGTGCCGGTTCCTCGGGCATTCACCGTCGGGATGAAATCGGGAGCCTGGTGCATGACTTCGACCGCATGGCGGACCGCATCGAAAACCTCATCACCACGCAGCGACGGCTGTTGAGCGATATTTCCCACGAGTTGCGTTCGCCCCTGGCACGGCTGAACGTGGCGGTCGGGCTAGCGCGCCGGCAGGCAGACCCGGAGCGGCAAGCGGCCCTGGAACGAATTGAGATTGAAGCCGACCGGCTGAACGACATGCTGCAGAACCTGCTTACCCTGTCGCGGCTGGAGAGCGGCGAGCCGGTAGAAATGCGCACCGAGGTCGAGTTGGCGCCGCTGGTGGCGGACGTAGTGGCCGACGCGGATTTCGAGGCCCAGGCATTCGGACGGCGCGTACAACTCGGCGCCAGCACCCAGTGCACGGTGGAAGGCAACATTACGCTGCTGCGCAGTGCGATTGAAAACGTGGTGCGCAACGCGGCGCGCTATACGGACGAGCAGACGACGGTCGATGTCACGCTCGACACCGACGGCACGCGGGCGATGATCCGGGTGCAGGACCAGGGCCGGGGGTTCCGGAAGAGTCGTTGCCGAAGTTGTTCCTGCCGTTTTACCGGGTGGACGCGACCCGCGACCGCAACACCGGCGGCGTGGGACTGGGACTCTCGATCGCGGAGCGGGCAGTGCGGCTGCATGGCGGTTCGGTGATAGCGCGCAACGGCACGCCCCATGGTCTGCTGGTGGAACTCGAGTTACCGTGTGTGGGCGAGGAAAGCCCTGCGCCGAAAATCGAGACGGCCGCTCTGAAGGTTTCGTAAATCTCCCACCAACGGGGACTTCCCTGCTCCAGCCGGCAAGGTCATTCTTGTTTTCGCCTCGCTTGAGGCCGAGGACAAGTTCACGATGCCTGCCACGTTTTTCATCACTGCTCCCACTTTTCACCACAAACGGCTTTTCCAGAACGAGCGGTTTGGCGAGGCGCTGACGGAGATCCTGATGCGCTGCCGCAAGCAATACGACCTCTTGTTGCACGATTACGTCATCATGCCCGATCACGTGCACCTGCTGGTGACGATCCGGGGCAATACGGATGTGGCGAGCATGATGCGCGGCTTGCAAAATGCGCTCACCGACCGGTTGGCGGCAGAGTTCGGCTATAACGGCAACATCTGGGAGACAGATTTTGAGCAGCGCACGATGCACAGCGCGCAGGAATATGACGAGGCAGTGCAGCATATTCACTCGAACCCGGTGAGGCTTGGCTTCTGCGAGAAGCCGGCGGAGTACCGCCTGAGTGCGCGGTCTTCGCGGTGGATCCTGGATCCCCTGCCGGAACCCTTATCGGAAGAGTTGCAGACGGCCTGAGACGCAAATTCGCAAGAAAAAAGCCCACGCTGGCTGGCGTGGGCTTTTGCTATGAGGCGCAGGTTCTTAACGCTTCGGCTTTTCGTCCTTCTTGTCTTCCTTCGCAGGCTTGCTTTCCTTGTTCTCCTTCGCAGGAGGATTGGAGCGAGGAGGGGCGGCAGTGTGCTCGGGCGGACGAGGAACATTGTTCTCGTGGGCCGCGGGAGCCGGACGCGATTCGTTGGCCGGTGGCTGAACCGGGTGCGATTGAGGCGCCGGACGGGGAGCCGGAGCAGCCTCGCGCGAAGCCGGACCAGGTTCAGTGTTGTTGGTTGGAGGCCGCGGCGAGGTTCGAGCAGCTGGCGTGGTCGGCTCGTTGCGCGGGGTGGTCTCATTCGAACGTGGCGGCTCGGCATTACGGGCCGGCTGGTTCGGAGGATTGCTGGCGGACGGCGGACGGGGAACGTTCCGTCCGGCCGGAGTGTTGGGAGCAGGTTTGCCGGCGTTTTCTGCCGGAGTATTAGGTCGCGCGGCGTTGGCCGGAGGCGCCGCCGTGTTCGGCCGTCCCGCATTGGCCGGAGGCGCTGGCGTGTTCGGACGGCCCGCGTTATTCGGAGCTCCCGGACCCGGTTTGGCAGCAGCCGGATGGAACGCAGCCGGAGCTGGTCCCTTTGGCTTGGAGGCGTTCAGGGTTTGCACGGCGCTGGCCGGGCGAGGCTTACCTGCCTGCATCGGAGCAGCACGCTGCACCTTCGGGAGGCTCTTCGTCTGCTCTGCGTCGAGCGGCCGACCATCGTTCTTAGCCAACATCTGTTGCTTGGCGGCGAACTGGGCTGGTGGTGGCGGAGGCGTAGCCTTCGTCATCACCGGACGGTCTGTCACGCCGCGCGGCGGAAGATGTTGAGTGGCGGGAGCCTTGCCGCCCAGCACAGCTTCGCGCTGGGGAGCGACTCCAGGAGCCGCCGAGAAATGGGCCTGCTGCATCTGGCGGGCATCGACTTTCACAGCCGCCTGGGCGACCGGACGTCCGGAAGCCATGGCGTTGGCCGGAACTGCGGTTACGCCGCCGGGTACGCCCTGGTTGGCATAGTGAACGTTGTTGATGACCGTGGTATTGCTGCGGTTGATGACAGTGTAGTTGTTGGTGACGTTGGTGATGTTCACGATGCGCGTGTTGGTGACGTTGACGTTGCGCACGTAGGCTTCACTGACGTGATAGCTGGGATAGTACGGCTCACCCCATCCAAGAGGAACCCATCCGACAGGACCACCGCCGCCGACTCCGACGCTCACGCCGAAGCCACCGCCGCCGATGAAGGCGACGAGAGCGGGTGCATAGACAGGACGAACGTATCCGGGACCGTAGGCGACCACAGGACCCGGCGCCCAACCCCATCCGCCGCCGGCATAGACCCAGCGGCCGTAGTGGAACGGAGCGTAGCCCCAAGGCGAATCGTCAACCCAGGTGTAACCCCAGGGATCGATCCAGGCCCAGTGGCCGGTGTGATAAGGAGCCCATCCAGCTTCCACGCGGGGACGCCAGACGGAACCATACTGCGCGTCCTGCTGCCACGCGCCGTAGTCGTCGAGGTCTTCGTAGCCGACCATACCGGGAGAAACGTAGCGGGCGGAGGCGGAGTGATCCTGGTGATCATCGCGCTGCATGTTCCAGTTATCGAAATCGTCGGGATCGCCGAGCTGGGAGATCTGGTTTTGGCCGGAATTGCCGCCGCTGAAGACGACCTGGTCGCCGGAGCGAACCCGAACGCCCGCAGCTTCACCGGTTCCTTCGCCTTCGCCGCGACGGACGGAAACGTAGGTGGTGTCGTTATTGGGATCGACGTCAAAGCGATAATCGCCGCCGCGGTCGAGAACGAAGGCGACGTTGGGGGTATCGATTTCGACCGACTCGCCGTCGAACATCTGGCGCACATGGATGAAAAGGCTGCCCTGATCGAGTTCGAGCTGGGTAATGGAGTCGTCGAGGTTGGTGATGGTCATGCTGGTTTCCTGGTCAATACGAGCGACGACATTGCCCATGGAAACTTCAGCGCGGCCGCCCTGGTCGGCCCAGACGCGGTCGGAAGTCGTGAGCGGGCGGTTGACGGTCGCATCGACCCAGTCATCCACGCCACCCGGCTGCAGGGAAACCGGGCCTTGCATAAAGGATAAGCGTCCCGCCACGCCGGGCGGATCCGCCTTCGCCGGCACAGCGAACGCAGCCAGGACTACAGTGACGAACAGCATCAAGAACACTGAACGTTGATTCTTCATATATTTGGTGGTTCTCCTCGTGGGCCGGTAAAGGGTGGCGCGCCGCCCCGGTTCCACACTCTCGCTTCAAGGTGTATTGAACCCGAAACCGAGTGTAAAGTTGTGTGACGTTGGGTTGAAATGGAAAGTTATCTGATGAAGGTGGAGGAACCGGGTTAGGCAGCGGGCTTCCGTGCTTCCTTCTCCAAGCCGAGCTGACCATTCTTTCGGCGAACATCGGTTTCGATGTGCTGGATTTCGACCCTTTCCTTCTTCACGCCGAGCTTCACAATCCCGAAGGCACCCATGTACAGGTTGGAAATGAATACCAGGGAAAACCACGCGATCAGGTAGCCTCGCCAATCGGCGTAGAGCAAGTGGTAGCGAGTGAGTGCCAGGAAAAGGGCAGCAACATAGTGGCTAAAACAATATTCGCACGTAAAGAGGTAGAAGAACTTTCTTTTGGTCGCCGAGCGGGCATTCTCACTTTGGGTCTTGCAGTAATCGCGAGGCTCGCGAAAGATTTCTTCGTGGGTCACGGTCCAGCTTAAACAAGCCACGGGGATGGAGAGGACCAGTAACCAGACCAGCTGAATGGCGAGCGAAACCATGGAAAGTTAGATTCGATCTACTCCGCTTTGTTTGTATCGATAATTGAGGGTGTCTGCTCCTCCGGGGCGCCTAACCCACAGTGCATGCAACGCTTGGTGAACATATTGGGACCGGCCCAGGTGCTGGAGCGGAAGAATGGCTTGCCGCAACGCGGGCAGGGCCAGAGCTGGAACCCCAGGCGGACGAGCAACAGGCCGGTTACAAAGATTCCCATCACCCAGACGAGGTAACCGCGAGCGAAGAACGCCGCCAGCAGGATGGACGGCACCAGGGCCGCCATCAATCCGATCAAGGCGCTGCGGAGAAGGTGGACGGTCCGCAGCCGGGAAGTGAAATCGGTCGTCACAACCACATTTTAGGCGATGGGCTATGCGAAAGCACAAGGAGGCCGAAGGGGTACAATCCCCGCCGGAGGCACTATGGTACGAAACGCGATCCTGGCATTTTCCTGTGCTGCTCTTTTATCGCTTCCGACGCTGGGACAAACGAACAATCCCACCCCGGCCGATGCAGAGAAGTTCCTGCAAGCTGCGGAAATCAAGATCAACGACTTAACCATTAAGGGAAACCGGTCCGAATGGGTGGCCGAGAACTTTATTACCGACGACACCCAGGAGATCGCCGCAGAGGCCAACGAACAGGCGAACGGGGAAACGACGGCCCTGGCGAAGCAGACGATCCAGTTCGAGAAGCTGCAGCTTCCCCCGGAGCTGGCACGCAAGATGCTGCTGCTGAAACTTTCGGCGATTGCTCCCAGCAATGCGAAGGACTTGGCCGAGATGACGCGCGTACAAGCGTCGATCGCGGGGGATTATGGAAAAGGAAAATACTGTCCCAAGACCGGCAAACACGCCGGCGAGTGTCTCGACATCACCAAGATCGAGCACATCATGGAAACCTCGACCGATGCGGATGAGCTAAAGGATCTATGGCTCGGCTGGCACGCGGTAGGCGCACCGATGCGCCAGCGCTATGCGCGCTTCGTCGAGTTGAGCAACGAGGGCGCTCGCGAAATGGGATGGGCCGATACCGGCGCCTACTGGCGCGCAGGGTACGACATGCCACCCGACCAATTCAGCGCCGAACTGGAGCGGCTGTGGCAACAAGTGCGTCCGCTGTACGTTTCGCTGCAAACCTACGTTCGCAACCAATTGGTGAAGAAGTATCGGACCGCAGGCGGTGCAGAATGGGATGATCCGCGCCGATTTGCTGGGCAATCCGTGGGCGCAGGAGTGGGGCAACATCTTCCCCCTGGTGGCTCCGCCGACGCAGCATGCGCAGATCGATCTGACCGCGATCTTGAAAGAGAAGAAGGTCGACGAGCGGGGGATGGTGAAGTACGCCGAGAACTTCTTTAAGTCGCTGGGCTTCGCGCCCTTGCCGGAAACCTTCTGGCAACGATCCCTGTTCGTGAAGCCGCAGGATCGCGACGTGATCTGCCATCCGAGCGCATGGGACATCGACAATAAAGATGACGTTCGTCTAAAGGCATGCCTGCTAGTGCGTGGCGAGGATTTCGTGACCGTGCACCACGAGCTTGGGCACAACTTCTACCAGCGCGCTTACAAAGACCAGCCGCCGCTGTTCCAGAACGGCGCGAATGACGGTTTCCACGAGGCGATTGGCGACACGATCGCGCTGTCCATCACCCCGGCCTACCTGAAGCAGGTGGGGCTGATCAGCGAAGTGCCCCAGCAGGATGACATTGCGCTGCTGCTGCAACAGGCGCTCGATAAAGTGGCCTTGCTGCCGTTTGGATTGCTCATCGACCGCTGGCGATGGAAGGTGTTCAGCGGAGAGATCAAGCCGGCGGATTACAACAAGGCGTGGTGGCAGATGCGCGAGCATTACCAGGGAGTCTTTCCGCCGATGGAGCGCACGGAAGCAGACTTCGATCCGGGCGCGAAGTATCATGTGCCGGCCAACGTTCCTTACACGCGGTATTTCCTGGCGCGGATTCTGCAGTTTCAGTTCTATCGCGCCATGTGCCGCGAAGCCGGGCACACCGGCCCGCTGTACACCTGCTCGTTCTACGACAACAAGCAGGCGGGGGCGAAACTCGCGGCCATGCTCGAGATGGGCACCAGCAAACCTTGGCCAGACGAATTGAAGGTGCTGACCGGTGAAGACAAGATGGACGCCACCGCGATCCTCGACTACTTCGCGCCGCTGCAGAAGTGGCTGGACGAGCAGAATAAAGGCTCGCAGCCGGGATGGCAGGAAGCGAAGTAGGTCGCACGGCAAAAAAGCGATGGGGAGGACGGTTCCTGACAGGCTACTGACATAACCCTGTCAGGAGCACTTCCCTATCCTCATCCTCGTTGCGAATTCATCGCACCTGAGGAGAGCAGAATGACCACCGCTACCGCCGTCAAGAATACCGTTAGCTGGTTCGAGATTCCTACCAGTGACTTCAACCGCGCGGTTTCGTTTTACGAGACCATCTTCGGGCAGGATCTGCAGAAAGGCGATTTCATGGGAACGCCGACGGCCGTCTTCGCCTACGAAAAGCCGGCCGTCTCCGGATGCATCGTCAGAGAAGAAGGTCGTGCTCCGAGCGTCGGGGGCACCTTGATCTATCTGAATGCAGAAGGTGTGTTCGACGATGTGCTGACGCGGGTGCCGAAGGCCGGCGGGAAGGTGGAAAGCGTGATCGACCTGCCCGGCGGCATGGGACGGGCCGCTCATATAATCGACAGCGAAGGAAACCGGGTGGGACTGCACACCTACTAGAGCCCAATGCGACGCGCCGACCGGCTGTTTCGAATCGTCCAGTTCTTGCGAGTCGGCCGCATGACCACGGCGCGCCGGCTCGCAGAAAAGTTGCAGGTCTCGGAACGCACGATCTATCGCGATGTGCGGGACCTGCAACTCTCCGGCATGCCGATCGAAGGCGAAGCCGGCATCGGCTACCTGCTGCGCCAGGATTTCGACATCCCTCCACTTATGTTCAACCGTTCGGAAATCGAAGCTTTGGTGCTTGGGGCACGGATGGTGCGGGCCTGGGGCGGGACTGAGCAGGGAGAAGCCGCTACCCAGGCGCTGAACAAGATTGAGGCGGTGCTGCCGGCGGACCTGCGCGACAAGGTCGACCAGACGCTGCTGTATGCCATCAATTTCAAGGTCTCGGTGGAACTGAAGCGGCATGTCGACCAGCTCAACCATGCGGCTTCCGAACGGCGGTTCGCGGCATTCGGCTATGCGCGGGAAGACGGCGAGCAGAGCCATCGAAGGGTGCGTCCGCTGGGCCTTTATTTCTGGGGCGGGGCGTGGACCCTGGCAAGCTGGTGCGAGATGCGCGAAGACTTCCGCAACTTCCGGGTGGACCGCATCAGCGACCTGGAAGTGCTGGAGGAACGCTTCCCCGACGATGCGAAAAAATCGTTGCACGCATTTATTGAAAAGATGAGGACACGATGACCAACGACGGCATCCGCGCCCACTGCATGGCGCTTCCGCTGGCAACCGAGGAGATCCAGTGGGAGGAGCATTTGCTCTTCAAGATTGGCGGAAAGATGTTCGCGATCATCACCCTGGGCGGGCATCGCTGCAACTTCAAATGCACTCCGGAGAAATACGCGGAGCTGGTGGAGATTGCGGACATCGCGCCCAGCTCGCACAACATGTGGAAGTACCAGTGGGTGACGACGGAGACGCTGACCGCGCTGCCGGATGCGGAGTTCCGCGCATTGTTGACGGAGTCGTACCAACTGGTGCGAGCGAGTTTGCCGCGCAAGCTGCAGGCAGAGCTTGATGCCGGCCGGCAGCCGAAGGTGAAGAAGTGGGTGCCGAAGGCCAAGCGGGAGAAAGCTGTGAAGAAGAAGCCTGCGAAGAAAAAGGCCAAGCGGGCGCGGGGCTAAGCAGATCCCCACGTCGGGCTGGCGCCCTTCCTCTGGATGACAAGATACGGAACGATCGTGCGGGCGCATTTGTGGCCTCGATCGCGGTACAGCCCCTAGAGCGTCTGGCCTCGGTGGTAGGGATGCGGGTGGTTTAAAATTGAAGGTTCTCATCTCCTTCAAATTCCTACAGGGGCATCCATGGCAAAGATTCACCGCGCAATTCTTAGTGTCACCGACAAGACCGGCCTCGCCGATTTCGCCCGCAAGCTCGCAGCGCACGGGGTCGAACTGATTTCCACTGGGGGGACGGCGAAGCTGCTGCGCGATTCCGGGATCCCGGTGAAAGACATTTCAGACCTGACGGGCTTCCCCGAAATGCTGGATGGACGGGTAAAGACGCTGCATCCGAAGGTGCACGGCGGCATTCTTCACATCCGCGGCAACAAGGAGCACGTCGCGGCGGTGGCGGAACATGGCATTCAGCCGATCGACATGGTGGTGGTGAATTTGTATGCCTTCGAGAAGACCGCGGCCAAGGCCGGGGCGCACTTCGAGGAGGTCATCGAAAACATCGACATTGGCGGACCTTCGATGGTGCGTTCCGCGGCCAAGAACTTCCAGGATGTGGCGATCGTGACCTCGCCCAGCGATTACTCCGCGATTGCGGAGGAGATGGACAAGAAAGGCGGCTCGCTCTCGCTGCAAACCAAGTGGCGGCTGGCGCAGCGCGCTTTTGCGACCACCGCGGCCTATGACTCAGCGATTGCTTCCGCGCTGGAGCGGGTGCAGTGCGACGATGCGGCGAAGTTTGATATCTCCAACATTGGCGGGGGCAAGGAGTTCCCGCAGACCCTGCGACTGTCGTTCAATAAGGCCTTCGATCTGCGCTACGGCGAGAATCCGCACCAGAAGGCTGCGCTCTATTCCGATGGCAGCGGCCTGGGGGTGGCAAATGGCCGTCAACTGCAAGGCAAGGAACTCTCCTACAACAACATTGTCGACCTGCAAGCGGCCTGGGACCTGGCGCAAGAGTTTGACGAGACGGTTTGCGCGATCATCAAGCACACCAATCCGTGCGGAACTGCGGTCAGTTCGACGCTTGTCGAAGCGTATAAACGTGCGCTCGAAGTCGATCCGGTCTCGGCGTTTGGTGGTGTGATTGGGGTGAATCGTGAGATCGATGAAGCCACTGCCGAAGAGATGGCGAAGCTTTTCCTTGAAGTGATTGCCGCGCCCAGTTTCAGTGAAGGGGCGAAAGCGCGATTTGCTGCGAAGAAGAACCTGCGACTGGTCGAAGTAAAGCAGTTGGAGCAGAAGTGGACGCTGAAAAACGTCTCCGGAGGCATCCTGGTGCAGGATAACGACGTGCGGCCATTGACCGAGGCGGACTTGAAGGTAGTCTCCACGCGAAAGCCGACCGATGCGGAAATGCGCGACCTGCTCTTTGCGTGGAAGGTCTGCAAGCACGTGAAGTCGAATGCCATCCTTTATGCCAAGGACGGCCGCAGCCTGGGGGTAGGCGCGGGACAGATGTCGCGCGTAGATTCGGCGCGGATCGGGGCGATGAAAGCCGTGCTGCCGTTGAAGGGCTGCGTGGCCGCCAGCGACGCGTTTTTCCCGTTTCCCGATGGCGTGGAAGTCATCGCAGAGGCTGGGGCAACGGCCATCATCCAGCCTGGCGGATCGGTGAAAGACCAGGAAGTGATCGACGCGGCCAACCGGCTGGGATTGGCCATGGTGCTAACGGGCGTTCGGCACTTCCGGCACTAGAGTCTTTTAACCACAGAGGACGCGGAGGTGCGCAGAGGTTTTGGGCCAGAACCCAGACTTTCTTGGGACTTGGTGTTCATCGTGGGTCAGGGCTTTTTTTTAAATCTTTAACCACGGAGGACACGAAGGTTCACGAAGGTTTTTCGGGGACGGGAACCCAGACCTTCGTGAGACTTCGCGTTGAACGTGGTTCAAGCAGATCTCTCAACATAAAGAACACACATGGGGCCGCTGAGAAATTTGGAGCAAAACCATAAACCTCTGAGGCCCTCTGTGTCTTCTGTGGTTTATGGCTTTCTTGCGACCACGACGCGGGGGATGCCTTGCAGGTCGGGCACCACGCGGAAGTCGCTCCAGGCGCGCATGACTGTGTGCACGGGCTCGGCGATCGAGTAGCCGATCTCCATCACGAACCAGCCACCCGGCTTGAGGTGCTCCCAGGCCTGCGGCGCCAGGCGCTCGATGATGTCCATCCCGCGCTCTCCTCCGAAGACCGCGCAATGCGGCTCGAAGTCGCGCACCTGTTTTTGCACTTTATCCGCCTCACATTCGCCGACATAGGGCGGATTGGAGACGATCACGTCGAAGAGCCGGCCAGGCTCGATCGCCTGCAACAGATCGCTTTGCCGGAATTCGACCTGCGCTTCGAGCCGCGCGGCGTTGGCCTGGGCGATCTCGAGCGCTTCGGGCGAGATATCGATGGCGATCAATGTGCTGCGCGGGAATTCCATGGCCAGGGTCACCGCGATGCATCCCGAGCCGGTACCGACGTCGAGGATGTCGAGCCGAGCACCGCGCGGGAAGAGTTCGAGTGCGGCCTCAATCACGTGCTCGGTTTCTGGGCGGGGAATGAGGACGGAGGGAGAGACGAGAAAATCGCGGCCGAAGAATTCCTGGTGGCCGGTGATGTACTGCGCGGGCTCGCCCTGGCAGCGGCGAGCGATGGCCTCATCGTAACGCGAGAGTTCATCGGTGGTTAAAACGCGCTCAGGGTAAGTGAAGAGATAAGCGCGGGTGCAGCCGAGGGTAAACATCAGGAGCAACTCGGCGCTGAGCCGCGGAGAGGGCGTCTCGGCCTGTTCCAGGCGTTGGAAAGCTGCGTCGAAGGCTTGTTTTACGGTCATTCGAAGAACCTTTAACCACAGAGGACGCGGAGGTTCACAGAGGTTCTGAGGCTTTGTCCCCTTCAGGCTTTCTTTGCGTCCTCTATGGTCAAGAGACGGCGGCGGATTGGTCCTTCAACTTTTCCGATTGGAAGTGGGTGGTCAGGGCCTCGAGGAGGGCGTTGATTTTGCCGTCCATGAATTCGGTCAATTGATGCACGGTGTAGCCGATGCGGTGGTCGGTGACGCGGTTCTGCGGGAAATTGTAGGTGCGGATCTTCTCGCTGCGGTCGCCCGATCCAACCTGCTGCTTGCGCTCTTTCGCCAAGGCGTCGGCCTGCTTCTGCTGCTCGACCTCGTAGAGGCGGGCACGCAGCACGCGCATTCCTTTTTCGCGGTTCTTGATCTGCGATTTTTCGTCCTGGCAACTCACCACGGTATTCGTTGGTAAGTGCGTAATGCGCACCGCGGAATAGGTCGTGTTTACTGACTGGCCGCCGGGCCCGGAGGAGCAGAAGGTATCGATGCGAATGTCTTTCGCCTCGATCTTGATATCCACTTCTTCGGCTTCGGGAAGCACCGCGACGGTCACCGCTGAGGTGTGCACACGGCCCTGGGTTTCGGTTTGCGGTACGCGTTGAACGCGATGCACGCCGCTCTCGTATTTCAGCTTCGAATACGCGCCCTTGCCTTCGATGATGGCGATGACTTCCTTCAATCCGCCGACGCCGGACTCGGAAGACGAGAGGACTTCGACCTTCCAGCGCTGGGTTTCGGCGTAGCGGTTGTACATGCGGAAGATTTCCGCGGCGAAGAGCGAAGCCTCGTCGCCACCGGTTCCGGCGCGGATTTCGATGATGATGTTCTTGTCGTCGTTGGGGTCCTTGGGAAGCAGCAGGACTTTCAATTCTTCTTCGACAGCCGCAACGCGCTGCTCGAGTTCGTGCAGTTCCTGCTGCGCGTAGGCCTTCATTTCTGCGTCGGTCTCTTCGGCGACCATCTGGCGGCTGTCGGCGATGCCACGCTTCAGGTCCTTATACTCGCGATACTTTTGCACCATGGGCATGTAGTCGGAGTGCGCTTTCGCCGTTTTCTGGTACTTGGCGGAGTCGTTGACGATTTCCGGCGAGGCGAGGGCCTGGGTGAGTTCCTCGTACTTGGCTTCGATTTGGTCCAGTCGTTCAAACATTCTTTTAGGTCGGCCCGAGCAGGGCGTACAAGCCGCACAGGCGGCGCTCATCGATAGGAATTTTTGGATTGTGAAGATCGGACGGACGACGGGCGTAGGCGGCGGGAGCCGCTAGCCAAGAACGTGATGGACGGACCAGCTCATGCTGCGATTATCTTACCGTAAACGCGCGCGAAAGGTGAAAGGAACTAGGCGATGACGAATTCGCCGCCGCGCTGTTTCTCCAGCTCCATAGCCTGGTCGAGCGCGGTGATGGCGCATTCCACCTGGCTGTCGTCGGGGGGCTGGGTGGTGATGCGCTGCAGCCACATGCCCGGCAGGGTCAGCAAAGTGAACAGGGCGGAGCGGCGTTTCGCGGCGAAGCGGATGATCTCGTAGGAGCTGCCGGCGATAAACGGCAGAAGGGCTACGCGCATGGCGAAGCGTCCCCAGAGAGGCCAACTCACGGGGATGAAGAGGTACACGACCATGCTGATCAGCATGACGGTCATGAGGAACGAGGTGCCGCAACGTGGGTGGAAGGTGGAATACTTCTGCACTTCGACGCTGGTGAGGGGGTCGTTGTTCTCAAACGCAAAGACAGTTTTGTGCTCCGCGCCGTGGTACTCATAAACGCGGTGCAGGTCCTTCATCAGTGATGTGCCCCAAATGAAGAGCAGGAAGATGGCGATGCGGATAAAGCCGTCAGCGAGATTGAACGCCAACTGGTGGCCGAATACCGGATTCACGTGCTTGAGTTCACGTGCGCCCATGAGGGGCAGGAACTTGTACATGAAAATGAAGAACCCGAGGGAAAGAATGACATTGACGGCCGCCACCCATCCGCTGATCTCCAATTTCTTGGGGGGATCTTCGGATTTATCAGTTTCTTCGGCGAGAGCGACGTTGGCGGAATAACGCAGGGCTTTGAAGCCAAGCGCCATGGCCTGGCCGAGGGTCATAATTCCGCGGACGAAGGGCCAGCCCATCCAGGGATGCTTTTCCGAGAGGCGTTCGATGGGCTCGGTGTGAAAGACAACTTCGTTTTGCGGGTTGCGTACGGCGATGCTGAAGGCATGGGGAGAGCGCATCATGACGCCTTCGAGCACGGCCTGGCCGCCGACGAGGGTTTCCTCGCCGCTTTCGAGGGCGGGGAGGAGTTGAACTGCCGTCATGAACCGAAACCAACGTCGCAAAACGCGCATGAAGATTAGACGCCTCAGCACCCGTGTCGGGCGCAATTTCCAAGTTTCAGAATAGTTTCTAGTTACTGATGCGTCAATTCCCTACCTCGGGCATGCTGCCCACTTCGCGTGATTTCGCAGGACAATTCCGAGTGTTTATAGTTCTAGGGTCGTCGCATTAATACTATAAAACAGGTCCCCAATGGGCTCCGTACCAATACGTATCAGCCGCATCTCCGAAAATCTCAAGGTCATTCAAAACGAAATCACCCTACTTGCCGGCCAAGAACTCGAATCCAGCTGCAGCACGGAACCCTTTGGGGCTCCCGATGTTCATGCACTCAAAAAGGTAAAGTCATCCGTCGACCATCTGCGACAGGTGCTGCGAACGTACATCGATTTCGCCAGCGCACACCTGGACGCGCCGGAACCTGAGGACTTCCAGATGGTTCGCAGTGAACGGACGACGCAGATCCTGCGGTATGCCTGCCAGGGGCTGCAATTGCGGGAGGGGAAGGACCACGAGGTGCCGTGGTCACTCTTCGAACAGTTGACCCAGATGGCGATCGCGACCGTCGATCGATACACCATCCCCGAAGTGTTAGAAGAAGAATTGGCGCAGGTCGCGGCCGACTAAAACGGCGGGAGTCGGTAGGGGCGAAGCAGCATCCAACGCTGCATGCAGCTTTTGGCCACCACCTGCGAAGCCGTTTCGGCAACGACCAAAAAGACCGAGAAAATCGCCACCGTCGCCGCGTATTTGCAATCGCGCAGCACGGCGGAAGCTGCGATCTCGGCGGTTTTCCTCTCCGGGCGGCCCTTCGCCGCCTACGAACAACGCACATTGCAGGTGGGGGGCGCGATCCTCTGGCGGGTGATCGCGGAGCTCTCCGGCGCCAGCGAAGCGGCGCTCACGGCGGCCTACAAGCGGCATGGCGATCTCGGTGCCGCGACCTTCGAAGTGCTATCTCGCATTGCCTCGGAACACGGCAGCCTGACCCTGCAGCAAGTGGCGCATAGCTTTACTGAGATGGCGGAGGCCAGCGGCACGGGCCCGAAGACCAAGATTGCCAGAGAACTGCTGGTCCGCGCCACGTCGCTCGAAGCCAAGTACCTGGTCAAGATCATGACTGGGGAATTGCGCATTGGCTTGAAAGAGAGCCAGGTCGAAGAGGCGATCGCGAAGGCCTACGGACGCGACCTCGGCTCGGTGCGCCGCGCCAACATGCTAGTGGGCGATATTGGCGAAACCGTGCTGCTGGCGGCGGAAGACAAACTTGGCGAGGCACGCATGCGCCTCTTCCATCCCATCGGCTTCATGCTGGCTACCCCGGCGGAAAATGCGGAGGAAGCCTTCGCCGAATTCGAGCACGCAATCGTAGAGGACAAATACGATGGCGTCCGGGCCCAGGCGCACATCTCGGGCGAGAAGGTGCGGCTTTTTTCGCGTACCCTCGACGACATCACCGATTCGTTTCCCGAGCTGTTGCCGTCGCTCGCCGCCATTGGACGCGATGTAATTCTCGATGGCGAAGTGCTGGCGTGGCGCGACGGGCAGGCACTGGCGTTTAGCGAACTGCAGAAAAGGCTTGGGCGGAAGAAGGTTTCGGCCGCGATGCAGCGCGATGTGCCGGTCAGCTACGTGGCGTTCGACGTGCTGTATGCCGTCGAGGCGTTGACGATCGACCGCCCCCTGAGCGAACGTGCCGCGCTGCTTGATGAGATCTTTACAGACGCGGCGCCCCGGATCGCCAACCCTGCTCTGACTGGGCAAAGCTCGCTGCTGTTTACGGGTGAGCAAGCGGTCACGCGTGAACCGCGGGTAATCCGCGCACCCCAGGTGCGGGCGGATTCTCCTGAAGAATTGGACCGCCTATTCGATGCGGCGCAGGGCCGGGGAAACGAAGGATTGATGATCAAGGACATTCAATCCGCCTATGCAGTTGGGCGTCGGGGAAAATCCTGGCTGAAACTTAAGCGCGAATTGGCGACGCTGGATGTGGTGGTGACAGCCGCCGAGTTGGGCCATGGCAAGCGGGCTGGGGTGCTGAGCGATTACACCTTTGCGGTGCGCTCCGGTGAAGGGCTGCTCAACGTCGGCAAGGCGTATTCGGGGCTGACCGACAAAGAAATTGCTGCACTCTCGGGATGGCTCACCGAGCACACCCTGGTCGATCGTGGCTTCGTACGCGAAGTGGAGCCGAAGATCGTGCTGGAAGTCGCCTTTAACGCGGTGATGAAATCCGAGCGCCACAACAGCGGCTATGCGCTGCGGTTTCCGCGAATCCTGCGCATTCGCGACGATAAGCCGGCGGAGGAAATCGATAGCGTGGAGCGGGTGGCCGAGATCCACGATGCGCAGTTCCACATGCGCAAGGCAAAGTGATTACGAATGCTCGTGGGAATGTGAGTGGCTGACCGGGATCACGCAGCCGTGCGCGACCTCGCAGACTTCGTGTTCGAACTGAATGGTGGTGTGGTGGACCTGGAAGTCGTGGGCAAGGAGTTCGTTGAGGGCGCGCAGGATTGACTCGCTCTCGGAGGCGCGCAGGTCGGCAATCCGCACGTGGCAGGAGAGCGCATGGGTCTCACTGCCGATGCTCCACACATGCAGGTCATGGACGTCGATCACGCCCTCGACGGTGCACATGCCCGCCGTGATGTTTTCCAAGTTCATGCCGCGGGGCGTGCCTTCGAGCAAAATGTTCAGGCTCTCGCGGATGATGCCGAACGAGGACCAAAGCACCAGCGCGCCGATGCCGAGCGAGAGCGCGGAGTCGATCCACACCTGCCCGGTGGCCAGAATGACCCAGCCTCCCACGATGACGGCGGCGGTGGAAAGGGTGTCGCCCAGTTCGTGCACGAATGCGCTGCGTAAATTCAGGTCCTTGCGCGTGCGCATCAGCATCAAGGCGATCGCGCCGTTCATCACTACGCCGCAGGCCGCTACCCACATCATGGTGCGGGGCTCAACATGTGCGGGCGTGTATAGCCGTCGCACGGCTTCGAAAAGGATGAAGAACGCGATGATGACGAGAGAAGCCGCATTGACAAACGCAGCCAGCACTCCGGCGCGGTGATAGCCGAAGGTTTTGCTGGCGTTGGGCGGACGCGACTGGACGTAAACAGCTACCCAGGTCAGCAGCAAAGCCAGGAAGTCAGAAAGATTGTGGCCGGCCTCGGAGAGCAGGGCGAGGCTATGCGAGCGGATGCCTGCCACTACCAGTAGCGCGATATAGAGCACGGTGACGACTAGCGAAATCCGGAGCACGCGCGCGGTGTTCTCGTCGTGCAGGTCTCCGGCATGGGCATGCATTCCTATAGTTTAAAGGCCTATAAGCCGGGCTTCAACTTACCTTCGAGGGTTCCGCGCCGGCGGCTACCCTGCTTCAGCCCACGAAGGCGCTATTGGGCGAAACCTCCCGACACTCCCTACGTGCATCTGTATTTCGAGATAGGGAGAAAACCATGAAGAAGCACACCATGTTACTCGTGCTGGCTCTTGCCATGATGTTTGCCTACGCAAGCGCCAAGGCGCAGCGGCCCATGGGCGGCAGCGGCACGGCGGGGCAACCGGGTATGGAAAACCCGAACAATCCCAACAATCCGAATAACCCCAACAACCCGGTGGATATGGGTCCGAACCAGCAGTCCCAGCAGCAGACCACCAACGTCCCGCAGGTGAGCGATAGCGATCTGCAGAGTGCGGTGAAGAGTAAGCTGGCGACCGAGCCGGCGTTTGCCAACGTGCAGGCGGCCGTGGAAAAAGGCAAAGTCACACTCGACGGGACGGTGAATTCCAAGGACGACAAGAAGAAGGCGAAGGAAATGGTGAAGTCCGTCGCGGGAGTGCGCGGGGTGAAGGAACATCTCGCCGTGAGCGGCAAAGAGAGTCCCGGACAGAATAACCAGAAGATGTCGAGCGCCGGGCCTGGCATGGCGTTCCTGAGTTCGCAGGATGCGGCGCAGGGGAATGCTTCGCAGAACACAGCGGGGAGCATCGCCGGCAACTCACAGACCTCCGCCAATCCTTCGAGCAGCGCTCCGCAGGCTGCTACGCCGGAAGCCGGCAGCATGCAGCAGAGCGGCACGACGCCCGCCTCGGCAGGTGCGGACAGCTCTGCGCTGCAGCAGAAGATTGAGATGCGCATCAAGAACGATCCTGTCTTGACCGATAGCACGGTGAGCGTGAACGTCGCCGAGAATTCCATTGACCTGAACGGGACGGTCGGCAGCAGCAAGGCAAAGTTGAATGCCGAGCGCATTGCCCAGTCGTACGCACAGAACCGCAAGGTGAACGACAATTTGCAGGTAACGGGCGCTGGCAATAGCGATCTGAACAACGGCCACTCCGCCATGAGCAACGGCACGACCCAGACCACGCCGAAGGGCACTTCTCCGGACATGCCGCAAACCGAGAGCACACCCCACTAAGCGTTATTCCGAGTTCCTTTGGAAAAGGCGCGCTCAGAGCGTGCCTTTTTTCATTGCGCGAATGCGAGGTATAGGAATTTCTGCTGCGTCCATTGCCGGGCCGGATGAATCCAATGTGTGTCGCTGATTTTTCGCGCAGGAGATTCCGTTGTCGTTGTCGCAGGAAAAGAAACTGCGTGCCACCACCCTGTTAATGGCAGTGGGGGTCGGCATCGCGGTGGCAAACATCTATTACTGTCAGCCGCTGCTGGGCATCATGGCGCGCGATTTGCACGTCAGCGATCGCCAGATTGGCTTGATCGCCACCCTGATCCAGGTGGGCACCGCGATTGGCATGCTGCTGTTCGTCCCCCTGGGAGACATTGCGGAACGCCGTTCGCTGACCGTACGCATGTGCATTTTTGTCGCCTTCAGCGCTCTGCTGAACGCGATTGCTCCGAACTTCGCGCTGCTCGCAGTGTCGAGCTTCGTCCTGGGCGTAGGCTGCGTGGTGCCGCACCTGATTCTGCCGTTCGCCGCCCACCTGGCGCCGGAAGGCTCTCGCGGGAAGGTAGTAGGCACGGTCATTAGCGGATTGCTGGTTGGGATCCTGCTGGCGCGGACGTTTGCGGGCTTCGTTGGCGCCCAGTTTGGATGGCGCGCGATCTACTGGATCTCTTGCGGGCTGATGCTCGCTCTTGCCCTGGCATTCTTGCGCATGCTGCCGGAAAGCCGCTCCGAAGTGCGCATGCATTATTTTGACCTGCTGCGATCGGTCGCGGGCATGGTGCGCGAACATGCGATTTTGCGTGAGTCGGCTGCCATCGGCGCGCTTCTCTTCGCTGCCTTCAGCGCATTCTGGACCACGCTGGTGTTCTTCCTGGCGCGGCCGCCCTACCATTACGGCGCGCGCATGGCCGGAGCCATGGGATTGCTGGCCGCCGCCAGCGCTGCCCTTGCTCCGCTGGTAGGGCGCATGGTGGATCGCCGGTCTCCAAAATTGGGCATCACCATCGCGGTCTGCCTGGCCTTATCGTCCTTCGTGCTGATGGCCTTCACCGGGCGCTGGCTGCTCGGGCTTTCATTGGGTGTGGTGCTCCTCGACGTCGGCGTGCAGACCGGCCACATCAGCAACCAGACGCGCATCTACAACGCATTTCCCCAAGCGCGGAGCCGCGCGAATACGGTTTACATGGTCAGCTACTTCATCGGTGGCGCACTGGGTTCGACTTTGGGCACGCTGGGCTGGAACTTTGCCGGATGGAAGGGCGTGTGCGCAGTCGGAGCGCTGCTGCTTGTGCCGGCTTTCGTGATCCTGCGCAACATGCGCGCCGAGCGCGTGCAAGCGATGAACGAAGTAGAAATGTCAGTTGCGTAGTTCGCAACTCTGAATCAACCGATCCAGATCACTCCATGTCGCGCCAGTTCGGGCCGACACCGACCTCGACCGCGAGCGGCACTGTGAGTTCCGGATGCACGTTTTCCATCCGCTCCTGCACCAGCGCCCGTACTTGTTCCACTTCGCTCTCGGGCGCTTCGAAAACTAATTCATCGTGGACCTGCAACAGCATCCGTGTCTTGAGGCGTCGCTCCGCGAGATCATTGTGAATGCGGATCATTGCGACCTTGATGAGGTCGGCAGCGGTACCCTGCAGCGGCGTGTTGGTTGCGGTACGTTCCGCAAATCCCCGCAGGTTCGGGTTGCGGCTGTGGATGTCGGGAATCGGACGCACGCGCCCGAACAAGGTGCTGACCTTCTCGTCATGCCGCGCCTGCTCGAGGGTCGCGTCGATCCATTCGCGCACTCCGCTGTAACGTTCAAAATAACTCTCGATATAGCGCTTCGATTCCTTGGTATCGATGCCAAGCTGTTGCGACAAACCGAAGGGCGAGATGCCATAGACGATGCCGAAGTTCACCGCCTTGGCACGGCGGCGGTGCTCCGCGTCGATCATCATCGGGGGCACACCGAAGACTTCGCTGGCGGTGAGCTGATGAATGTCGCGCCCGGTTTTGTAGGCATCCACCAGCAGCTTGTCCTGGGAAAAATGCGCGAGCAGGCGCAACTCGATTTGCGAATAGTCGGCAGCCAGCAGAACATGGCCGGGCTCGGCAATGAAGGCGGCGCGAATTTCGCGGCCGATTTCGGTGCGGATGGGAATGTTCTGCAGGTTTGGATTGATGGACGACAGCCGCCCCGTGGCAGTTGCTGCTTGGTTGAAGGTGGTATGCAGCCGCCCGGTGCCGATGCGGCAAAGCGCCGGCAAGGCATCAACGTACGTCGATTTCAGTTTCGTGAGCTGCCGATATTCCAGCACCAGCTTGGGCGCTTCGTGCTCGCTCGCCAGGCCTTCCAGGACATCGACGGCGGTCGATATGGTTCTTCCCTTGCCGTACTTCACCGGCTTGGGCAGGTTGAGCTTGTTAAAGAGGACGTCGCCCAATTGCTTCGGCGAGTTGATGTTGAACTCCATGCCGGAGAGATCGTAGATTTTGCGGGCCAGGGCCTCGGCATCGCGCTCCAGACGCTTCGACATGTGGCCCAGCACGGTGCAATCCAGTTTCACGCCGGCTTCTTCCATGGCGCGCAGCACCGGGACGAGCGGACGATCGATCTCGTCGTAAACCTTTTGCAGGTCCGCCTCTGCGACCTGCCGATGAAGTTTCGCCGCTAGCCGCTGCGTCATGTCAGCCGCTTCGCCCAGGGTGCCTGCAAGTTTCAAGTTCATTCTTCGCAGGGCAACATCCGGCAGACGGTACGTGGTGTAGGTGGGGTCGAGCAGGTACTCGTAGAGCATGGTGTCGTGCTCGACGGAGGCGAGTGGCAGTCCTTCGTGCATCGCCTTCTTGGCATCGTGCACCGCTTTGGGGATTGCAGGGTCGGCCAGCGCCCGCCGCGCGAGGTCCCCGATTGCGCCCTTCAACTCGACCGACCGGGCGCTTCCCTCTTTCGTCGAGAACGCAATCGAGCGCGCTAGCGGCACGACTGCCGGCTCCGCCATGGCCAGCGCAAGTTGCGGAGCCTCATCTTCGGCTTCAGCGTCCTCGGCCGCTACTTGCTCCGCCGCGACAATGTCGCTGAAGGCGACGGCCAGCGGATGATCGGCACTCACCTCTTTCAACATCGCTTCCAGCTCGGCTACATCTTTGATTTCCGCATAGTCGGTTTCGCCGACCTCCGAACCTTCGGTCAAAAATTGTTTCAGCAGTATGCTGAATTCGAGCTCGGCAAACAGGGCCTTGCACGCTTCATAGTCGGGATCCTGCGCGCGCATCGACTCAGGCTCGAACGGCACATCCACATCGGTGCGGATGGTGACCATGCGCTTGCTGAAGATGACGGCTTCGCGGTTCTGCTGCAGCGATTCGCGATAGCGCTTGCTTTCCACTTCGTCGGCATGATCGAGCGCCGCTTCCACGCTGCCGAAACGCTGGATCAACTGCACCGAACCCTTGTCGCCGATGCCGGGCGCGCCGGGAATGTTATCGATGGAATCGCCGCGCAGCGCCATGACGTCGATCACCCGCTCCGGCGGCACGCCGAGGATCTCCTCGACTTTCCTGGGGTCGCAAATCAAGTTGTCCTTCGGCGGGTTCAGGATACATACGCGGTCGGTGACCAACTGCATCATGTCCTTATCGCTCGACACGATATACACCGGGAATCCAGAATCCGCCGCTTTCCGCGAAAGAGTACCGATGACGTCGTCGGCCTCGAAGCCCTCGGCGGAAATCATCGGAATACGATAGGCCCGCAGCGCTCGCTCGATATAGGGAAGCTGTTGCGCGAGGTCTTCCGGCATCTCGCTGCGATTTGCCTTGTAGCCGCCGTAGGCAATCTCCTGGAAGCTCTGGCTCTTGATGTCGAACTTGCGGACCGAGGTGACTTCCTTCGCTTCGGTGTCACGGAAGGTGGGTCCACCCTCGAAGATGGCGGCAATGTATTCCGGAGCAAAATCCTGGCGCAGCTTGTTCAGCATGTTGACGAACACATAGGTCGCGCTGGTCGGGATGCCGGTCTTGGTCGACATGGGCCGCTGGCGCGCCATGGCGTGATAAGCGCGGAAAACGAAGCCAAAGGTATCGATCAGGAAGATGCGGCCGAGTTTCTTCGGATCGGTGGGGACGGGCGCCTTGTACGCGGCAAGGGGCGACGCTGGTTCAGCAGAGCTGCTGGCGGATTTCTTCTTCGCGGGCACAGGAAGATGCTATCGGAAGCAGTGCGGGGGCGCAAAATCCCTCAGCACGGAGTATTGTTCTGCCTATGCAATTCGCCACCGAACGCCAACTCTGCCTGCGGGCCGCGATGAAGGCATTGCCCACCGCGGAAGGCAAGCCCTTCGCCGAACTGTTTCGCCACGGCTCGTTGACTGTCGAAATTTATGCGCCGCGCGGGCGGGACACGCAGCAGCCGCACACCCGCGACGAGGTGTACCTGGTCGCCCAAGGCCATGGCGTGTACGTAGTTGCCGAGCAGCGAGTGAATTTTGTCGCCGGAGATGTGCTTTTCGCCGCTGCCGGCGAGGTGCATCGCTTCGAAGAGTTCAGCGACGATTTTTATGCCTGGGTACTTTTCTATGGTCCCGAGGGCGGTGAAGCGGCGCAGGATCCGGAGTGGGCCCTGGGCGAGTTCGCCTAGACGCTCAGTTCCAGTGTTTCAGGTCCGGCCAGAATTCCTGCAGCGGCGGACGCATCCCCTTGCAGAGCCAAATGGTGTACTGCTCTTCCTGCATGCTCCATGGATCGTCGAGGGTTGGTCCTGGACCACGCTGGCGCAATGTCTCTCCGCATCCTCGCGATCCCAATGCAGCAGGATGACGGATTCGCCGGTGTAATTACGCGGTCCCCAATACCAGTAATTCTGATGGGCGCTGATCGACTTCGGGAGCCCATACTTTGCTCCGAAGAAATCGATGGCGCCGGCGTCGCCGTAGCTGCCGCCGAGGATCGCGGTTTTCGCTTGCTCGTCGGGCGGAAGCGAGTGATAGAACTGGGCGGTCTTTTCAACCAACGCCGGCCAGCCAAACTCATCGGCGAAGTGCTGCGGCAGCTCTCCGTGCATGCCTACTTCCGTCTTTTGTTTGGTCGCGCCCAGTGCTTTCGCATACGCTGCGGCCTTGTCCGGTGAGAGTACCGGCAACACGATGGGCGCGGAGATCGCGCCGGCAATCACAGCATAGGCGGCCAGCGCGGATCGAACCCACCGAAAACGCAGCTCGGTCAGGGTCTCCCAGAACACGCCGCCCGCGGCGAAGGCAATCGGGTAAATCGGCGCAACGTAGTAGTCCTTGCCTTTCATGAGGAGCAACTCAAGGAAGAAGATCAGGAAAGTAAAGCCGAGTACGCGGTACCGGCGAACCTCGCGAGAGAAAAACAGATACGCAACTCCGGGAATCCAGAGCAGGCTCAACATCGGATTGAGCATCATGATCTGCTGCACCATGAACGGGAGGGGCGGAAGCTCGACGTTTTTGTGCGTGACTTTGACGTTGTGCAGGTCGACGTAGGTCGCAAACCCGTGCTGGAACTGCCACACCAGGTTGGGGAGTGCAAGCGCGCAGGTAATGCCCGCGGCCGCCCAGAACCATTTGCTCGCGAACAGGCGCCGCTGCGGAGAGATAGCTAACGCCAGGAGCAGCGCGGCGATGAAGAACAAGGTGGAATGCTTGTTCTCGATCCCCAGACCGCAGGCCACGCCGAGTGCCATCAGCCAGCGTGGATCGGCTCCGTTGATCACGCGGAGCAGCAGGTAGCAGGCGCTCATCCAGAAAAGCGGCTCGAAGGCGTTCATGGAGTAACGCGTGGCGTTGCCGATCATCACGGGAGCAAGCGCAATGCCGAGCGCGGAGAGGAGGACGGCAAATCGTTTTCCGCCTAGTTCACGCACCAGCAAGCCCGTGAGTACCACCTGGGCAGCGTGCGCCAGAGCGGGCAGCAGGCGCAACGCATAGAGCGAATCGCCAAAGAGAACGCGGTTGATTTTCAGGATCCATGCGGCGAGGGGCGCGAAGTCAACGTATCCCGCGGCCAGGTGGTCGCTGCAGGCCAGGAAGTACAGCTCATCGCGAAAGTAGCCGTAGGCGTTTGCCGTGAGGATGTGGATCAGAAATATGGCACCCGCAATGCAATACGCGGGGAACAAGATCGAGCGGGTATAGGACGTGTTTTTGGCGTGAACGATCTGCGCAGGGGACGCCATTCGAAATTCTCCGGGCATTGAGCTTATTCGATGAACATGCAATCGCCGTACGAAAAGAATCGATAGCGCTCCGCCACCGCATGAAGATACGCGCCACGCACCCGCTGCGTTCCGGCAAATGCGCTGACCAGCATCAGCAGGCTCGATTTCGGAAGGTGAAAGTTCGTGAGCAGGGCGCCGACCACGCCGAAGCGAAATCCCGGATAAATGAAGATGTCCGCATCACCGCTCTGCTCGCGAAATGGCTCCCCTTGCTGCGCCACAAACTCCAAGGTGCGGACGGTCGTGGTTCCCACCGCAACGATGCGCCGCCCGTCCCTGCGCGCCTGGTTCAGCTTTTCGGCGGCTTCGGCGGAGAGATGGAAACGCTCAAGGTGGAGCCGATTTTCCTCGACCTTCTCGTGGCGCAGCGGTTGAAATGTTCCCAAGCCGACATGCAAGGTGAGCTCGGCGGTTTCAATTCCCCGCTGCCCGATCCGTTCGAGGATCTCCCGGGTGAAGTGCAGACCGGCGGTGGGCGCGGCCACCGAGCCCAATTCACGGGCGAAGATTGTTTGATATTGCTCGCGATCGTCCTGCGTGTCCTCGCGGTCAATATAGGGCGGCAGGGGGATATGCCCGAGGCGATGCACCGTTCCCCAGAAATCGCCTTCGAAGCGGAGAGTGCGTTCGCCGAATTCACCGCGAGCCACGATCTCCGCCGTGAGCTCGGGATGCTGCGGATCATCGCCAAAGAAGATCCGCTCGCCTACTCCCATCTTGCGTCCAGGACGGACCAGGGCCTGCCACTGCGGCGGGTCTGCCTCCAGCTGCCGGGTCAGCAGGACCTCCACCTTGCCGGTCAGAAATTCGCGGCTGGCCGGGTTCTTGGGGCTGAGCGCCTGGGCGCGGCTTCCGCTGCGCCGGCCGTACAATCGAGCCGGCAGGACCTTCGTATTGTTGAAAACCACCAGGTCGTCGGGCCTAAGCAGATCGGGAAAATCGCGGAACTTCCGGTCCGCCAGCTCCGGCTTACCGTCCCGGCGCACATGCAACATGCGGGTTGCGGCGCGGTCCTGCAGGGGATGCTGCGCAATGAGCTCTGGCGGAAGGAAATAGTCGAAGTCGGAGACGAGCACGCACGAACGATTATAGAGAGCCTCAGAGCGAGCTTTGCCGGTGAGCTCTCGTATCGAAGGGGGTCAATATCTCCAGTTCACACCGTCCGGTGAGGGTTAACCTTTCCGCCTCGCGAAATCTGCGGTACCATACCGAACAATGCTAATAGCACTAAAGGGCCGACGATGAAAAATTTGGACGCACTACGGGTTGAGATCGTCAGGCTCGGACGTTTGCTGCACACGAAGGGATTGGTTGCCGCGTTGGACGGCAATCTTTCCGCGCGCGTGAATGGCGGGATGATTCTTGCGACGCCAACTTGTATCAGCAAAGGGATGATGGAGCCGGAGGACCTGGTTCTCGTCGATATGGAGGGAAACAAGATCGACGGTAAGCGCGAGGTCTCGAGCGAGATCCAGATGCACGCGCTCATTTATCGCATGCGTCCTGAGATCCGCGGGGTGGTGCATGCGCATCCGCCCACCGCGACGGGATTCGCCGCCGCAGGGATGGCACTCGACCAGGCACTCGTCTCCGAAGTCGTTGTCGCGCTCGGCAGCATTCCACTCGCCAATTACGGTACACCCGGAACACCGGAGCTGCTGGAAGCGCTGGAGCCTTTCATTCCCGGCCACGAAGCAATCCTGATGGCAAATCACGGCGCGGTGACGTATGCGGAAGACGTGCTGCACGCGTACTGGCACATGGAAACCGTGGAGCATTTCGCCAAGATCTCGCTGGTGGCGCACATGCTCGGACGCAAAGAACTGCTCAGCGAAGAGAATGTCGATAAGTTGCGCGCCGCGCGCAAGAAGTACTTCGCCATGCAGATGGTGCAGAACGTCGACGCAGATTAATTCAGCGCACTAAAAATCGAGGCACGGTAAAAACCGTGCCTCAAGGCGTTTATGGACTTCTTCTTCTATGATTTCATTCGCCGCCGAAGCGAAAACGTAGTCCGGCGCGGAAGTTGAACCCCAGCGCCGGGTATCCGACGACCTCGTTGTAATGCTGGTCGAGCAGGTTCTCGAGATTTAGGTAGGCCGTCACATGACGGTCGATGGCGTAGTATCCCGACGCGTCGAAGCGCGCATAGCCGGCCGCATAGTTCACCGCAGGAATTTCTCCAAACAGAAAATCGCGGTCGGGACGTCGCCCGACGGCAAGGCCCTCCAGGTTCACCCCCCAACGGGTTCGGCTGTACGTGGCGGTGAAGTTCCCCAGGTGCTTTGGGCGGCGCAGCAGCGGCTCGCCGGCGCCATAGGTAGACGTGTCGCAAAAGGTGGCAGCCGTGCAGTCGGGCGCCAGCAGGATTTGCGTCGCGGTGTAGGTGTAATCCGCGGTGATGGCGATGCGCTTGGTCAGCCGCCCCTGCAAAACCGCCTCAGCGCCATGAGCCAGCGATTTATTCAAATTGAAGTACTGCGCGACTTCGACGCCGGAGGAGTCTGCAAATGATTCGTACTCGATCTGGTCGCGGAAGATGCTGTTGAAGTAGCCGCCGAAGAGCGAGAAGCGATCGTGATTGAAGCCCTGCAGGAAGCCCGCTTCCAGCGTGCGCGCCTGTTCGGGCTTCAGGTTCGGATTTGCCTCGGTGCGGATGTCGCCGCCGCTGCCGAACGATTCCGCAAAACTCGGCTCCACAATGCCGCCGCTGTAACTTGCCCGCAAGCGCGTGCCGGAGAAGAGATCATCGCCTCCCCAAACCAGGTAGGTGCCAGTCACGCGAGGGACGGTTTTGCCGCCGAAGCTCTCGTTGTGTTCGTAGCGCACCCCGGCGAGCAGTGAAAACCGTTTCCACAACAGCATTTGCTGGGCGAAGACGCCGTGATTGCGCCGCAAGCCGGAGGTCAGGTAGAGCGCGTTGGTGGAGTAGAACGTAGGTAGGTAGTCGCTGTTGTCGAAGCCGTGCTCATCGATGAAGTTGTAGCCGATGCTGGTGCGGGCCCAGGAACGAGGTGCATAGTCGGACTGCCAGTTGAAGCCGGCGCGGTTGTAATTCGCGAGTTCGTCGTAGGGATAATCGTTAAAACGCACGGGATTGGGCGTGTAATCGGCGTTGTAGCGCACATGCCGGTAATCGTAGCCGCTGAAGCTGTGACTCCACGCCCCAGGGCCGGCGATGGTCAGCGAGAGATCGGCGATGAGATTGTTCTGCCGCGCAAACTCGGTGGTATTGGGTGGAAGCTCAGCGGCGCCATTGAACCACCACTCACCAGACACGCCGGCGAAGCTGTTAGCGTGGCGCACGCGCAAGCGCAACTGCACCCGTGGCGTAATCTGCGCGCCGATGTTGGCGCCCTCCAGGGTATTCGAATAACGATTGTTCGGCCCTTGTCCGTTGGTATTGAACTGATCGCCGAACAGGTTGTAGTCGAAGCGTTGCCAGGCGCCTGCCACCGACGCATCGCCGTGCGCGGTGCCGAAGTTTCCGCCATCGGCGCCGAAACGAAACTCAGGCTTTGCCGTGGTGCCGTTCGTGGTCCACATCTGCACCACGCTGCTCATGGCGTCCGAGCCATACACCGCGCTCTCGGAGCCGCGCACGACTTCGATGCGTTGCACTTCGGCCACCGGCACGACGCCGAAGTCGAATTGGCCACCGGGTTCGTTCACGTACACGCCATCGATCATCACCCGGTTGTAATTGGATTCGCCGCCATGCACGCTGAGCACGGTCAATCCGCCGCGCTGGCCGTTGGTGCGCAGCGCCATCCCGGGCGCAAAGCGCAAGGCATCGCCGAGATCCGTTGGATTGGTGAGCTCGAGCGTCTCGTGGTCGATGACGGAGACCGAAGCGCCTGACTCGGCTTCTGTCGCTGGGGTCGACGTGGCGGAGACCACCACTGTTTGGTTCGGCTTCTGCACGGACAGCGCAATGGTCAACGAATCCTTGTCGGCGGGAAGGGTCACGGTTTGGCTGGCCTCGGCAAATCCTGCGGCCAGCACCTGCACGCGATAGGAGCCGTCGCTTAGATCGGTAAACGCCACAGTGCCTTCGGAGGAAGTGGAGAGGATGACGGAAGTGTTCGGGGCGTAGATGGCGACCCGGGCACCGGCCACCGGACGCTGATCGGGATCGACCACGCGCACGGCAAGATCCGTGGCAAACAGGGCTGCCGGAAAGATGAGGCAGCAGGCAAGTAGAAGACGGCGCAAGACTCCTCCTTTGCACGCGAAAGGGGTGGCGAGATCGTTGGGATCTCGTGAGCGTTCGCGCCGGTCTCCTGGCTATGCGAGCTTCGACGGTGAGCGGTCGAGTACACCCGAGCGTGCCTTCCCATCTCGCGACAGTGGCACCACTCTTTAAGCTCGTCTTACAGTTGCGCGGCAGCGCAGGATTTGCACCTGCTTCCCTGAATACGCGCGAACATGGATTGAGAAAAGATCGCCCGAAAGCTCCCGGGAAAACTCGAGAGTACGTTTCACATCGACGAGTGTCAATGAACGCGATTTTCCTGAGAGGAAAACGGACGATTACAAACAAGGGTCATGGAATGCGATGGAGGAGTACTAGACCGTTGCGACTGGAAGCCGGGTTGAGTCAGCTTGCTCGTGCGCGTGATAGCTGCTGCGTACCAGCGGCCCCGACTCGACGTGGCGGAAGCCCATCTTCAGGGCCTCTTCCTTCATGAAATGGAATTCGTCGGGCGTGTAGAAGCGGGTCATCGGGGCGTGGTCCTTGGAAGGACGGAGGTATTGCCCGATGGTAAGGATGTCGACGTTCTGCTGCGCGAGGTCGTGATAGACCTGCAGCAGTTCTTCGGTGGTTTCGCCGAGGCCGACCATGACGCCAGTCTTGGTCACCATCGAAGGATCGATTTCCTTGGCGCTGCGCAACAGGTTCAGGGTCCGTTCGTAGCGCGCGCCGGAACGGACTGCGCGATACAGCCGCGGCACCGTCTCGGTATTGTGGTTCAGAATGTCGGGCTTGGCCTCAAGCACGATGCGCAGCGCATCTTCGCGTCCCTGGAAGTCGGGGATCAACACCTCAACCCGGCAACCGGGCTTCTGCTCGCGGATCTGGTGGATGGTCTCGGCGAAAACTCGGGCTGCTCCGACGTTGTCGTCGTCGCGGTTCACGCTGGTCACGACGGCGAAATTGAGCCCCAGGGTGGCCACGGCTTCGGCCACGCGACGCGGTTCATCGAAATCGATCGGCTCCGGCCGTCCCTTGGGAACGGCGCAGAATCCACAGCGCCGGGTGCAAAGATTCCCCAGCAGCATGAAGGTCGCCGTCTTGTGGTTCCAGCACTCGCCGATGTTGGGGCACTGGGCTGACTCGCACACCGTATGCAGGTTCATGCTGCGGGCGAGCTTCTTCAGGTCGTGATAGTTCTCGCCCATTGGCGCCTTGGCGCGCAGCCAGCTGGGTTTCGGCGCAGGCCGCTTGGATTCGAGTTCGATCTGGATCAGTTCCGGAGCCATGGGTAAGGTTCTATTGTACGATGCTGCCCGCTTTCCGGGCGATTCATAGGGTTGAACGGAGTCCTTGCCGATTGTGACTGCCGTCACCGCCAAAGTCCTTGCGCTCCCATACTGTTGGGGATTATGTCGACGCAAACGAAGAATGACCGCGCAGCGTGGCTCCAGGGACCTGCCGCGCAATGCGAATTGCCCGAGGCGCTCCGCGCACCCTTTCGACTTGTGCTGCTGGGAGCGCCCGGGGTAGGCAAAGGAACGCAGGCCGATCTCCTGCACCAGAAGCTGCATGCCTGCCATCTCTCGACCGGCGACGTGTTCCGGGCCGCCAGCA
Source organism: uncultured Acidobacteriaceae bacterium (assembly GCA_963703075.1). GTDB lineage: Bacteria > Acidobacteriota > Terriglobia > Terriglobales > Acidobacteriaceae > Korobacter. The sequence continues at coordinate 4,462,205 of OY969786.1, read as the reverse complement.
AGGGCGGAGGCCCATTGAGCCCGGCCATGCAGGCCGCCACCGAGTTCATGCGCGGCGGCGCGCTGGTGCCGGACGAGATCGTGTGGGAAATGGTGCGCGAACGCAGCGGGTGCCTTCATTGCGGGGGCGGCTTCATCCTCGACGGATTTCCCCGTACCCTGGCCCAAGCCGAGTCGCTGCGGCGACTGATGGAGGACGAGCATCTTTCGCTCACCGCGGTCGTGAACTACGAACTTCCCGAGAAGGAAATCGTTGCCCGGCTGAGCGGACGCCGAACCTGCGAACAATGCCGGACGGTATTTCACGTCGTCGAACGTCCCTCGCAAAACAAGGGGCTTTGCGACCGCTGCGGCAGTAAGCTGTTTCAGCGTGAAGACGATCGGCCGGAATCGATCAAAGTGCGCCTGGAAGCCTACCACCGCAGCACTGCGCCCTTGATCGCCTTCTACCAGGACCTCGGCTTATTGCTGCAGGTGCCGGCAAATGGAAGTCCCGACGAAATTTGCGCAAGGACCCTGGCCGGCCTGCGCATCATTCAAGCGCCGTAGCCCTCCTCTATAGCGTGTGCATGTAGGCCAGCAGATCCTGTAGTTGCTGCTGCGTGAGGACGTCTCCGAAGGGCGGCATATTGGTTTTGCCCATCAGGATGATGTCGCTCACACGGTCGTCGCGCGCCACCATGCCGCTCGGCAGATAGGGTTTCCGGAACACCCCCGCCATACTGGGGCCGTTGAGGTCTTTCTTGCGATAGGGCTGGTGGCATCCGGCGCAGCGTAGGTCATAGATAGCCCGGCCGCGCGCTTGCTGCTCATTCAAGCCAAGTTCGGCGTTGGAGCGAAGGCGCTCCGGTTTGTCGCAGGCGATGAAGAACATCAGCGCCATCGAAAGCACAATAAAGGCGATAGAAATTTTTTGCCCGCACTGGCAGTGGTCGTTCATCCGTAAGCGAGACTCCCGGGCTAGAATATATCGCGCCGCCTCTTCCGGCGTTGCATGGCCAGTAACTTGGGCGGTTTCCAAACCCGCATGAATGTCTCCGTGAAACGCGCGTATGATCCGCCCTCCCGCATTGACGGCAAGCGCTTTCTTGTAGACCGCACGTGGCCGCGTGGAGTGAAGAAAGAAGCTCTTCAGCTGGAGCAGTGGCTGCGCGCGCTGGCGCCCTCCGGAGAGTTGTGCCGCTGGTTCCGTGAGCGTCCTCTGCAGTGGCTCGCCTTCCGCAAGCGCTATCTCGAGGAGCTCACTTCGGAACAAGCCATGAGCGCGATGGAACAGATTTACGACGTGCTGGCCCAGCGGAAACGAGTCACCCTGGTGACTTCTTCGAAGGACGCGCAACGCAATAACGCGGTGATCTTGAAGGAACTGATCGAAGGCGCACGCAAGCCTCCCACGGGTACAGGCCCGGTGCGCGAGGCTGGACAGCGGCGTGCGCGTGCCGCCCAGCGCCCTTAGCGGCGCGATTCTGCTTGTAAGGCGCGGAGATCGGTGTTGCAATACTCCGTCCATGAGCAGCCCTGAAAAGATTTCTCCTGAGCTCTTCCAGGAATTTCTCGAAACGCTGGCCGGTGTGGACCATCTCTCCCCGGAAAAGCAGCGCCAGCTGCTGCTCTCCTACGCCGAAGTGAAGTACCGGTTGCGCGGCGGCGCACGTTGCCCTCTGTGCCGCGTTCACGTGCGGCACGTGATGCCCATCTACGCCATCCACCTCGATGGCTCCGAGCGCAGCTACCCGTGCCTGTGTACGCGCTGTTTCGAAGGGGAAAAAGGCCTATCGTCGCGGGTGGTGGTGCGGCTGGGGGGCACATCGCTGATCTACGATCGTGCGGATCGCGAAGGCTTCGAACTCTCCGTCAAGAAAATCGCCAGCAGCCACGCCTGACGTCTATTTGCGCTTGTCGTCCATCACGCACTGCATGATGGAATCGATGGTCTCGATCGCAACCTTGTTGGTTAGGTTGTGGTTGTTGGAGAGAATCGAGAACGCCACGTGTTCGCCCTTGGCCGTGGTGAGATATCCGGAAAGCGCATTCACATGATCGAGCGATCCGGTCTTGCCCTGGATGCGTCCCTGCGCCGAGGTTTTGGTGAAGCGGTCCACCAGCGAGCCGTCGACTCCGGCCACCGGGAAGGTATCCGCGTAGCGGGCGCCCCAAGGCTGGCTATGCGCGTACATGAGCAGCTTCACCACGGCGTGCGGGGTCACGAGATCCTGGCGGGAAAGCCCGGAGCCGTCGTAAAAGCTGTATTCCTCGGGGCGGATGTCGGCCTGCGCCAGGAAACTGCGCTCGACTTCCAAGCCGCCTTCCACCGTGCCGGCCGCGCCCTTTTCTTTGCCGAGCAGCCGCAGCAACAACTCTGCGTGCAGGTTCTGGCTCACCTTGTTGATGACGCGGAGGTCGGCCGAGAGCGGCTGGGAGTCATAATCTCCCAGCACCAGCGGCAGGCGCGAACCCAGCGAAGGTAAGCGTTCGGCACCGCCCCCCGCCGAAGCGGTCGTGGTGACGCTCAAGGTCGAGAGGCTCGCCAGTTCGGTGTGATGGGTCCGCGGACGCCCATAGATCGTGACGCCGCGTTTTTCGAGAAGCTCACGGAAAAGCTTGGCAGTGAAGTCGGCCGGATCTTCAATGGAGAGCGCTTCGTTCGCTCCCTGGTCGTCGACCGGGATGTTGCCCCACAGGGTCAGCTGGTTCGATCCCGGCTCGCGATTGATATAGATCTTGCGCGGGTTGGTGCCGGTCGGGGTGGTGATCACCCGGTTGTCGATATGGTAGTACTCGGGAAATGGGTTGATGTCGACAAAGGCGCGCTCGCCCGGACGGTCGGCGGGAAGGATGCTGACGAAGATCACGTTGTCATTGATCGTCAGCGCGGAAACCGGTGCGCCCCATTCCCACACCAGGTCATCCTGCGCCCATCCCTCACCGTAGCGCTCGAAGGCGTAATAGGAATCGTCGGCCACGATGTCGCCATCGACGTAACGTAATCCCTTCGCCACCAACTGGTCTGCCAGATTTTCGAGGGCGACAATCGGCGGCAGCTTGCGCTCGGTACGCAAGTTGTACGGCAGGGTGCGTCCGGAAAGGTTCGGGTCGCCGCGACCCACAATCACCAGGTCGGAATCGAGCCGGCCGTGTTTATCGATCGTGCCGGCGGTCTCGACCGTGGTGTGGAACTTGAAATCGGGACCGAGCAGCGCAAACGCCGCCGCAGTGGTGAACAGCTTGGTGTTGGAGGCCGGCGTGAAAAGCTTGTCGCTGTTGTAGGCGTAGAGCGTTTTGCCGGTATCGAGCGAGACCATCTCGATACCCCAAAATGCCCGCGCCACGTTCGGCTCCGCGAGGATCTTATCGATCCGCGCGTTCATGGAATGCTTCTCGGCGGCAGGCGCGTAGATCGCGAGGATGAAAACGACAACCAGGGCGAGGGTGGGATAACGGCGACGCATGTTGCTGGATGGAATTTTACACTGGATTGCCCTGAATTCCGCGGCTTTCTCAGTTCCCTGACCGCACCAAGCGGACATTTCGGCCCGGGGCTTACAATCGAGCCCGGCATGAAACCTCCCTTCCAGTGGAACCTCGGCACCCGCCGGGTGGAGCTCGGGAAACCCACCCTGGTCATGGGCGTCCTGAACCTTACCCCTGATTCCTTCAGCGATGGAGGCCAGTTCCGCTCGCCCCAGGAGGCAGTGCAACGTGGGCTCCGCCTGATCGAAGAGGGCGCGGACATCCTCGACGTGGGCGGCGAATCGACCCGGCCCGGCACGCAGGTCGGCGCCCAGCCATCGGTCTCCGCCGCCGAAGAATTGGCGCGGGTACTGCCGGTGATTGAGGGCCTCCGGCAGGCCAAGCGGGAGATATTGATCAGCGTCGATACCTACAAATCCGAAGTCGCACGGGCGGCGGTGGCGGCCGGAGCCGAGATCGTTAACGACGTCAGCGGCCTGACCTGGGACCCGGCGATGGCCAAGATCCTTGCGGAACTCCAATGCGGCGTGGTGCTCATGCACACCCGGGGAAAGCCGGAAGAGTGGCGGACTCTGCCGTCTGAGCCCCGCATTGTGCAGGTGGTGCAGCAGGGTTTGCATGTCGCCGTGCAGAGCGCGACCGCCGCTGGAGTGCAGCACGACCGCATTGTGCTCGATCCGGGCTTCGGCTTCGGCAAACGCCTGGAGAATAACTATCCCCTGCTGGCTAAGTTCGGAGACCTGCACAGCATGGGCTTTCCGCTGATGGCCGGGGTCTCGCGCAAGAGTTTCCTCGGCCATACCGCCGGCGCTCGCTTCGGGGGCGACCTGGCCGCCGATCAGCGGCTCTATCCCTCGATTGCTGCGGCGGTCATCGCCGCGCTCCATGGCGCGCACATTCTGCGCGTACACGACGTGCGTCCGACGGTCGAAGCGCTGGCCGTGGTCGATGCGGTTCTCGAGAATGAAGATCACTCGAATCCCTGGTTCGGCGCGTACTCATAGCGGTGTCAAAGCACAAGCTTTCGCAGCTGGTAAGGTTCGCGGCAACCTTCTCAAAAAACGTTGCCCCTCTTTGAACCGCGGGAAACTTTCTTGCACTTTGGGCAGACCTCGCTCCCGCCATGCTTGACAATCAAAAGATGCCCTCTTTGCAGGAGTTACAGCAGAATGCGCGCGTCACCGTCCGGCGCGAGGGAGAGCCCTCTGCCGACGGGCGCTGCGTGGTGTACTGGATGCAACGCGCGCAGCGCGCCCTCGACAATCCGGCGCTCGATGTGGCGGTGCAGGCGGCCAATGCCCTCGCGTTGCCGTGTGTCATCTTTTTCGCGCCCGTGCCTTTCTACCCGCACGCCAATCTTCGGCACTATGCTTTCCTGCAGCAAGGCATCGGCGACATCGCGGAGATGGCGGAGCAACGCCGTATTGGTTTCGTGCTGCGCCGCTTCCCGCAACATTCGCTGATCAAGTTTTGCGACGAAGTCCACGCCGCCCTGGTGATTGGGGATGAGAACCCGCTGCGCGAGACAGCCGAATGGCGCACCATCGCTGCGAAAAAACTGAAGGTGCCGCTCTGGACCGTCGATGCCGACGTGATCGTTCCCACCAAGCTGCTGGGCAAAGAGCAGTACGCCGCGCGCATCATCCGTCCGCGGCTGAAGGCGCAATTCAAAGAATTTCTCGTTCCCTGCGCTAACACGAAAGCCAAGGTTGAATGGCAGGCTCCGCGCGGGATGCAACAACTCGACTGGCGCTCCCTCGACGACATTACGGAGGGTTGGGAACTCGATCGCTCAGTGAAGCCAGTGGATTCGTTTCGCGGTGGAACCAAAGAAGCGCTTCGGCTTCTGGACGAATTCGTGACTCACAAACTCGCCCGCTATCCCGATCTGCATAACCATGCGCACGAAGACGGCACCGCGCGGCTTTCGCCCTATCTGCATTTCGGACACATCGGTCCCCACACGGTGGCGCTGGCGGTCGAAAAAGCGAAGGCCTCGCGCGCTGCCAAGGATGATTTCCTCGACCAACTGATCACCTGGCGCGAACTGTCGATCAACATGGTGCATTTCAACCCGGTGTACGACACCATCGAGTGTGGCGAAAACTGGGCGCACAAAACCCTCGCCGAGCACACGAAAGATCCGCGGCCCATTCTCTATACCCAGGCCCAGTTGGAGCGCGGCGAGACCTACGACGATCTATGGAACGCCGCGCAATTCCAGATGGTGTACGCGGGATGGATGCACAACTACCTGCGGATGTATTGGGCGAAAAAGATCCTGGAGTGGAGTAAGACGCCGCAACAGGCCTACCGCACCGCCGTCTACTTGAATGACAAGTATTTCCTCGACGGCCGCGATCCCAACGGCTACGCCGGGATCGCATGGTGCATGGTCGGCAAGTTCGATCGGCCGTGGTTTCCCCGACCGATCTTCGGAACCATTCGCTACATGGCGCGTAGCGGCGCGGAGAAGAAATTCAAGACCGAGAAATACATCCAGCAGATGTATGCCCTCGCCGGGCGCAAGCGGGACCAGGACGTGGAAGCGCCCATGCTGTTCTAGCTGCGACCGTCAGACGTCGATCTCCTGTCCATCGCCCAGCACCTGCGCCAGCTTCTCCGGCTCTGCCAGAAACGCGTCGTGCCCGTGCGAGGAAATAATCTCCCGATAATCGCATCGTGCCCCGCACGCGCCGATGTCTTCGGCCAGCTTGCGGACGTCCTGGGGCGGAAACAGCCAGTCTGACGAAATGCCCACCAGCGTGATCCTCGCCTTGATCCGGCGGTAGGCTGCCTCCTTCGATCCGTATTTGCGGACGGGATCGAACGTGTCCATGGTGCGCGTGATCGATAGGTAAGAATTCGCGTCGAAGCGGCGCACGAACTTCGCGCCCTGGTAGTCGAGATACCCGCCGATGTCGAAGCGCGCAGCGTGGTGCGTCCACGGATCTTCGCCGTTGCGGTTCAGCTTGCGCCCGTAACGATGGTCGAACAGCTCGGCCGATTTGTACGAGAGCATCGCGATCTGCCGCGCCAGCGAGAGCCCGCCGGCCGGAACGTCGGCATCCGCTTCAGCGCCGCTGTTCCAATGAGGATCAAGCCGAATGACCTGTCGCTGGATGTGATTCAGCGCCAGCCCCATGGCGCCGAGCGGTGCGGTGCCAATGGCAATCGCATGCTCCACCCGGTCGGGATAGTCCATGGCCCAGTGCAGCGCCTGCATGCCGCCGATCGAGCCGCCGATCACCAGCTTGAGTCTTTCAATTCCCAATGCATCGAGCAGTTTCGCCTGCGCCCGCACGATGTCGCTGATCGTGACCAGCGGGAAATTCCGCGCCGAACGGTTGCCCGGTTTCAGGGTTGATCGAATGAGGCCCCGTCGATCCGTAGCAGGAGCCAAGAATGTTGGTACCAATCACGCAATATTTTTCCAGGTCGAGCAATCCGCCGTCGGCGAACAGCTCGGGCCACCAGTCATCCACCTTGGCAGAACCGGAGAGCGCGTGGCACACCAGCACTACGTTGTCGCGCGCGGCATTGGGCTCGCCATACTGCGCGTAGCGGATCGTGACCGGACGAAGCTTTCCACCATTCTCCAGGGAAAAGCCTTCTTCCTCCGCAAAGGTGAAGGCTCCCTGGATCAGGTGGAAAGTACAGTCCGCAGCCGTACTCATCTCGCGCTCCCCGCCGGCTGCAGTTCGGTCGAAACACCGGTCGCCACTTCAAGCGCCTGGTCGAGATCGGCGATGATGTCGCGCACGTCCTCGATGCCGATCGAGAGCCGTACCAGCTCCGGCGTTACGCCAGTGTCTTTCTGTTCGGAGGCCGATAGCTGCTGATGGGTCGTCGAGGCAGGATGGATGACCAGCGACTTGGCATCGCCAATGTTCGCCACCAGGCTGAAGAGCTTCAGCGAGTTGATCAGCTTCTTGCCGGCCTCGAAGCCGCCCTTGATGCCGAAGGTCAGCAGCGCGCCTTGTCCGTCCGGCAGGTACTTCTTGGAACGCTGGTAATACTTGCTCGACGGCAAGCCCGGATAATTGACCCACTCGATCGCCGGATGCTCCTCGAGATGTTTCGCAACCTTCAAGGCGTTTTGCGAATGGCGTTCCAACCGCAGATGCAGTGTTTCCGCGCCCTGCAGCAGCAGGAACGAATTGAACGGTGCCAGCGCGGCGCCGGTATCGCGCAAACCCTGCACGCGCGCCTTGAGGATGAACGCCAGCGGCCCGAACGCGTCCCAGAAACTGAGACCGTGATACGACGGATCCGGGTTGACGAAGTCCGCGAAACGGCCGGAGGCCTTCCAGTCGAACTTGCCGGCGTCCACGATGACGCCGCCAATCGTCGTGCCATGGCCGCCGATAAACTTGGTCGCCGAGTTGATCACGATGTCAGCGCCGAACTCGATTGGCCGCAGCAGTGCCGGAGAGGTCGAGGTATTGTCGATGACCAGCGGCACTCCATTGCCATGCGCGATCTTCGCCAATGTCTCGATGTCCGCAATGTCGAGCTTCGGGTTGCCAAGTGTTTCCGTATAGAGCGCCTTGGTCTTCGGACCAATCGCCTTGCGGATGCCATCGAAGTCATCGGCGTCTACGAACTTCACGTTGATCCCGAGCTTCGGCAGGGTGTAGTGGAACAGGTTGTAGGTGCCGCCGTAGAGCGAGGTCGTGGAAACGATTTCATCGCCGGCGCTGGCCAGGGTCAGGATCGTCAGGGTCTCCGCTGCCTGTCCGGAAGCGGCTGCCAGTCCGGCCGCTCCGCCTTCGAGCGCCGCAATGCGCTTTTCGAAGACGTCGGTGGTGGGGTTCATGATGCGGGTATAGATGTTGCCGAATTCCTGGAGGGCGAAGAGGCGGGCGGCGTGATCGGCGTCGTCGAACAGGTACGAGGTGGTCTGGTAAATCGGCACCGCCCGCGCCTTGGTCGCGGCGTCCCGCTCCTGGCCGCCATGCACGGCGAGGGTGGCTAAATGTTGCGGCTTGCTTTCATTTCCGTTACTGGACATCGGCTGCTCCTTCTTCCTCTCAAAATTCTTTCGGGCCAAAAGCAAAAACCCACGATCGCAGGGACCGTGGGTCGTTAGGAACTTCGGACTACCAAACCTGCTGTTAGTCTGTCGCTCCTTGAACCCGCGGCCGGGCACACATGTACATACACATGGCCATGATCATTCGCGGATTCTGGGCAACCGACAACATAGTCAATAAGTATGCCGAAGGAACGAAAAGTTGTCAAAACCGGAGTAGCGAGCTATTTTCCCCCGTATTCATCCCGCAGCACGGTCTGCCTATTCACCATGGGCACATCCACCCCGGCGATAAACACGCGCTTTACATCCGTCTTCACATCCAGCGGATCCCCATTTGCAATCACCACGTTCGCCTGCTTGCCCACGTCGAGCGATCCGAGTTTGTCGCCCATCCCCCAGACCTCCGCGGCGTTGAGCGTGATCGCTTTCAGCGCTTCGTCGTAGGGCAATCCGTAGGCGACCGCGTATCCCGCCGCATAGGGCAAATTGCGCGACTGGTGCGAGTCATAGGAAGCGAAAACGACCTTCACCCCGCGCTTGTAGAGCTCTGCCGGAAGTTTGAAAACCGCGTCGTAGCGTTCATCGTCGGCCGGTTGGTCGTAGATCGGCCCCACGATTACCGGCACTTTGAGCGCGGCGATTTGATCGAGTACCGGCTGCGCATGGGAGAGATGGTTGAGCACGATCTTGAGCTTGAATTCCTGCGCCAAGCGCAACCGCGGCATCAAACTCGCTGGCGGTTCCTACTTCCAGCACCACCGGCTTCTCTCCCTTGAGATACGGAATCAGCGCCTCGGCTTTCAGGTCGCGCTTCGAGTGCTCGCGTTTATCGGCAGGCAACGCGGCGTTGTCGTCCACCTTGCGCATGTATTCCTGGGCGTCCAGAAACGCCTGGCGCATTTGCGCGGCCATCCCCATACGCGTCTGCGGAAACTTCGCAGTGCGGAACGACTCGTTGCGGCGCTGCGCCCCAGTAAAGTTCATCGGCATCGCCACGTCGCGGCCGATCAACATATCGTCGGCGTTGCGTCCGTAGAGTTGCACGAACGAATCCTGCCCCGGCAGCGTGTCTTTATCCGACGGTGCGACGATCGCATTCGTGATGCCGTTGTAGCGCGTCACGGGAATCAGCGCGCTCTCCGCGTGGAAGGCGTCGTAGACATGCATCTGCGGCATGATTTCGTCGCTCGCCTCGACCAGGTCATTGGTCATCTCGTCGGCTTCGATCTCTGTCAGCCCGAGATGGGTTTCGGAATCGATCAGCCCGGGATAGACCGTCATGCCGGCTGCATCGATCACCTCCGCGCCGGCAGGAATCTTCACCGAAGCCGCAGAACCGACAGCCGTTATTCTTCCGCCGGATAGCACGATTACACCGTTCTCGATCGTGCCATGCGAAACCGTCAGCAGCTTGCCGCCTTTGATGGCGATCGTTTTAGGTGCCGGCTTCTGCGCCAGTAGGCAGGTTGAAAGCGCAACCACTACAGCCACATTTCTCAGCGTATTCATTGGCCCTCCAGCGGCGAGCTCTGGTAATTTGGCATGCCGTAGCCTGGCAGCGAACGGTCGAAGAAGAGCTGCCCATCGATCCACACCTTGTCCGCTAGGGCGTACGTCGAAAGCGGGTAGCTGTTCCACAGCACCAGGTCCGCATCTTTGCCCACGTCGATCGACCCCGTCTTGTCGTCCACCCCGATAATCCACGCGGGATTGATCGTCATCATCTGCAGCGCCTCCTGCTCGGTAGCGCCACCGTAGCGCATGGTCTTCGCCGCCTCCTGGTTCAAGCGGCGAATGTAATCTTCGGAATCGCTCTTCACCGCTACGCGCACTCCGTGGCGCATGCACATGACGGCATTCCACGGGATCGCGTCCCACGCCTCGTATTTAAAGCCCCACCAGTCGCTGAAGGTCGCGATCGCGATTCCCTCTTTCGCGATCTGATCAGGCACCTTGTAAGCCTCCAGCGCATGATGGAATGCGCGAATCTTGTAGCCGAACTCATGCGCCAGCGCGATTTCCGTCAGGAACTCATCGGCGCGGTAAATGTGGATCTGCACCAGCAGCTTTCCGCGCAATACATCCGCCAGTGCGTCGAGTTTCAAGTCGCGGTGGGGGATTTTGGCATCCTTATCGCCCTTCGCAACCTTGGCGTTGTAATCGTCCCACTCCCTGCGATACTCCTGCGCCTGGATAAACGCCTCGCGCATCACCTCAAAGTTGCCCATCCGGGTGGAGGGCACCACGCCTTTCCCGCCAAAAACGCGTTTCGGATTCTCGCCACTGGCGAATTTGATCGACTGCGGCGCCCCGGGAAACAGCATCTGGTCGCGCGACATCCCATACTTCGTCTTGATCACCACCGCTTGCCCGCCAATCATGTCGGCCGAGCCGTGCAGCAGCAGCGCCGAGGTCACGCCGCCGGCCATCGCCCGATAAATTTGCTTATCGGTGTAGTTGAAGGCGTCTTTCATCATCATCTGCGGGACGACCGGGCTCGTGGCTTCGTTCACATCGTCGTCGAGCGCCATGTGCGAGTGCGGATCGATAATCCCCGGCGTCACGAACGCACCCTTCACATCGATTACCTGCGCCGATGCCGGGGCCGAAACATCCTGCCCCACCGCGACGATCTTGCCGCTCTTCACATAAATAGAGCCGTGCTCGATGCGGCCATGCGTCGCGGTGAGCACCGTCGCATTCTTAATGACGAATTCACTGGGAGTGGCCGGGGCGCTCTGCGCGAACAGCGCTGCGGCCGATGCAACGAACCAGAGCAGGAGGAATGCGGAGCGGGGCAATCGCGCCCTCGCCTTGGAGGACATAGGCTACTCCTTATTTTGGTCGTGGAACGAGATGTTGACGCACGAGCCACTTACAAGATCCGACAATTGTAAGCACATTGCGCGAACTGGTAAAACCGAATGCATGCGAGCTGTCGTGCAGCGCGTTCGCCGGGCTTCCGTGACCGTCGATGACAAAATCGTCGGACAAATCGACCTTGGCCTTCTCGTACTGCTCGGGGTCGGACAAGACGATCATGAATCCGACGCCGAGTACCTTGCCGAAAAAATCGCCGGGCTGCGCATTTTCGAAGACGAAAACGAGAAGATGAACTTATCCGTCCAGGATATCGGCGGCGCAATCCTCGCCGTCTCCCAATTCACCCTCTATGGCGACGTTCGCAAAGGCAAGCGGCCAAGCTTCGACGCCGCCGCGCGTCCGGAGGGCGCCAAGGAACTGTACGAGTATTTCGTCGCCCAGGTCCGAACCAGGCAGCTCCGCTGCGAGACTGGCGTCTTCCAGGCGATGATGCAGGTAGAACCCGTGAACGACGGACCGGTGACCATTTTGCTCGACTCACAAAAATCGTTTTGAAAATGTCTTGTGATCGTGTGCGTTTTGACACACTCGCGCACTCGGCCTCGTGATTCCAAGCCTTTACGATCCTGCAGCTTTGGTCCAATACAGGAGCAGCGGTTCTTCTCCACGCGCGCTTGCTTTACAGCTTTACCTGCGGCCCATTAGACTGAGCGTTTGACCCCGTTAGCCGCTTCCTGTCCGGAGCTCTCCGTGGGTTCGCAAAACAATCAGCTTGGCTGCGGAAGCGTTCCATTGCAACCGCCGCCCTGCCCGGTTCACTCAGTTCTGGAAACATTTGCGCTGAAGGGCGCGAAAGGAGATTTCGCAATCAATGGCTTCCGTTGAAGAAAAAGTGAAACAGATCATTGTCGAGCAGCTCGGTGTAGATGAGGGTGAAGTGACGCCCAACGCTTCTTTTGTGGACGATCTCGGCGCCGATTCGCTCGATACGGTCGAGCTGGTGATGGCTTTCGAGGAAGCGTTTGAAATCGAAATTCCGGATGAGGATGCGGAAAAAATCCGCACCGTAAAAGATGCCGTGGACTACATCCAGGCCCACGCGAAAGGCGGCAAGTAACTTTGGGTCGCCGCGTCGTTGTTACCGGACTGGGGCTGATTTGCGGGGTTGGCAATACGGTGGACGAAGTATGGTCCAACCTGTTGGCCGGCAAAAGCGGCATTGCCCGAATCATCGATTTCAACGACGACATTGAAAAGTACGCCTGCAAGATCGCCGCGCAGGTGAAGAACTTCGATCCTCTCGACTTCGTGGAAAAGAAAGAAGCGAAGAAGATGGCGAGGTTCATTCACCTGGCGCTCGCGGCCGCCATCGAGGCCATGACCTCATCTGGCTTGCAGGTGACAGACGACATCGCCGAGCGCGTCGGAGTGCACATTGGCTCCGGCATCGGCGGGTTCGACATCATCGAGCGCGAGCATAAGGCGTGTCTCGAAGGCGGCCCGCGCCGCATCTCCCCGTTTTTCATTCCTGCCGCCATCGTCAACCTCGCTGCCGGCCATGTGAGCATTCGCTATAACGCCAAGGGCCCGAACGAGGCCACGTGCACGGCTTGCACTTCCAGCGCGCACGCCATTGGCGATGCTTTCAAGATCATCCAGCGCAACGATGCCGAAGTCATGATTTGCGGCGGCAGCGAAGCTGCGGTCACCTCGATGGGTGTAGGTGGCTTCGCCGCCATGCGCGCCCTCTCCACTCGCAACGAAGAGCCGGAGAAGGCCAGCCGCCCCTGGGACAAAGATCGCGATGGCTTCATCATCGGCGAGGGTGCCGGCATCATGATCCTCGAAGAACTCGAGTTTGCCAAAGCGCGGGGCGCGAAAATCCTCGCCGAAATCGTTGGCTACTCCACCACCGGCGACGCCAACCACATCACTCAGCCCGCGCCCGAAGGCAATGGCGGATTCCGCGTCATGCGCAATGCCATGAACGATGCCGGCATCACTCCGAAGCAAGTCGGCTATGTCAACGCCCACGGCACCTCGACCCCCATCGGCGATACCCTGGAGACGATTGCCATCAAGCGCGCCTTCGGAGAACATGCCAGGAAGATCGCAGTTAGCTCCACCAAGTCGATGACCGGGCACCTGCTCGGCGGCGCCGGTGGACTCGAGGCCGGCATCACCGCCTTGGCCTTGCGCGACCAGATCGTCCCCCCGACCATCAATCTCGATCACCCCGACCCGGAGTGCGACCTCGATTACGTCCCCCACACCGCTCGCAAGGTGACGATGGACTACGCCATCTCGAACTCCTTCGGCTTCGGCGGAACCAACGGCTGCCTGGTCTTCAAGCGCTGGAGCGAATAACCCTCGAAATTGCCGCGCTGCACAACAATCAGAACTCAGGATCAATGGCTGTCTGATTTGGCCGGCGGATTCTCAGTCCCTGCGGGTGGCGAAGCGCATTGCCGCGCCGTCACCTTCACCGCCGAAGCGACGAACATCTTCGATTGGTTAGGCTTGTCATTCTCGGGAGCAATGCCATTCGTCTGCCAGGTGCCGGTGAGCGTTACCTGGTGCCCCAGCCCCATCTGCAGATAGTTCGGCCCGATCACCGCCACCGGACGGCCAAAAACCCCGGACAAAATAAACTCGCCGCTCTTCGTACGTGCCGTCATGCAGCCCGTAATCTGCACCGGCTTGGTGTCGTCCGGCGCACTCATTCCCACCTGCGCCCAGGCACACCCGCTGAAGCACATCCCCAGCAGCAGAAACTTCGCCCAACGCCGTCCTCGCTTCATCTCCACATTCTCCATCGCGGGATGAATTCTGTCTTGCTCAACTTTTTTATGTAAAGGAAGCTTGACATCATTTGATGTCAAGTGTACTTTACATCCAGTGTGAGGTGAGTGGTGAAGATTTGCGATAGTTCCGCGGAAAGAAACTCCGGGCAGCAGCGGGCTTACCGGATGTTCCTATGGGCCATGGTTACCTACGGCGTAGCTTTGCCCCTTGCCTTCTGGTTCATGAAACACTTCCGTGAATGGCCCGGGCGGTGGGTTTTCATGACGTTGCCACTGGCCGCCGTGGTCTTCATTCTCTGGTCGATGATGCTCTATTTCTCTGCTGCCGACGAGATGCAGCGGCGCATCCTCTCCGAAGGCTCGGCCTATACCCTCGCCGCCACCATCTTCGCGACCGTGGTTTGCGGGTTCTTCGAAGGGACGGCGATCCCCGTCATTCCCTGGTGGATTCGCTTTTCCTTCATGATGTCCATCTGGGGCTTTTCCGTATCGATCGCCAAAGCGAGATACAAGTGAAGAACCGCGTGCGCGACCTGCGTGCTGACCATGAGTGGTCGCAAGCCGAGCTCGCTGATAAGCTCGATGTCTCGCGGCAGACGATAAATGCGATCGAGACCGGCAAGTACGATCCCAGCCTTCCCCTTGCCTTTAAAATCGCAGCGCTGTTCAGGAATCGGATTGAAGATGTGTTTTTCCCGGAAAAATGACATGCTGAATGCTCACCAGCGGAGTCTCTCATGCCCAACGCAGTAGAACTGCACGGCGTTACCAAGCGCTACGACGACTTTGTGGCCGTCGATCACCTCTCTTTGGAAATCCGGGAGGGTGGCGTTTTTGGTCTCCTCGGTCCGAACGGCGCCGGGAAAACTTCCACCATCCGCATGATGATGGGCATCACCCTGCCGGACGAGGGAGAAGTTTTCTGCTTCGGCCAGCCCTTCGCCCGCAAGCAGCTCGAGCGCATTGGCTATATGCCCGAAGAGCGCGGCCTCTATAAGAAAATGCACGTCCTCGATCACCTCATTTTCCTCGGGCAGCTTAAAGGTCTCACCGAAGCGGAAGCCAAGCAGCGATCGCGTGACTGGGGGGCCAAGCTACAAATCTCCGGCTGGATGGGCAAACGCGTCGAAGAGCTCTCCAAGGGAATGCAGCAGAAGATCCAATTCATCGCAACCTTGCTGCACGATCCGCCACTCATCATCATGGACGAGCCCTTTTCCGGCCTGGACCCCGCGAATTCAGTGCAGTTGAAGGACATCCTCATCGAGCTCAAGAAGAGTGGGAAGACGATCATTTTCTCCACCCATCGCATGGACACCGTCGAACGTCTCTGCGACACCATCTGCCTCGTCGATCACGGAAAAGTCGTACTGATGGGCGACTTGAAACAGATCAAGAGCAGCTTCGGAAAGAACAGCGTCCACGTGGAATACGAAGGTGGTTCCTCCTTCCTGCGCGACCGCTCTCTGGTTGAGTCCTACAACGACTATGGAAATTACGTCGAGATCAAGCTGGCCGCCGGCGCCGATTCCCAGGTGCTGCTACGCGCCATCGCCAGCGAGGCGCGCATCAACGCTTTCGATATCGTCGAACCGTCGCTCGAAGCGATTTTCATCGAGGTCGTAAAAAATAACGAGGTGCCCGTGCATGCGTAACATGCTGCTCGTCATGAAACGTGAGTACCTCGAACGGGTGCAGAAGAAATCGTTCCTGATCATGACTATCCTCGTCCCCGCGCTGCTGGGCGCTGCTATCTGGATTCCCGTGCAATACGCCAGCCGTAGCAGCACCGAGAAGCGCACCATCACCATCGTCGCGCCCACCCAGGCGCTTGCGGACTCAGTAAAGGAGCAGTTCCTCGAGAACGTGAGCCATGAGGACGACGATCTTTTTTCTGACACGCCGGAAGTGCAAAGCCGTCAAAAAGGAAAAGACGCCGTCGCCCGTTATACGGTGAATACCGAGACCTCTGTCACTGACCAGACCAAGGAATCGTTGCGCAGCCAGGTGAATGATGGCCGGATCGATGGATTCTTCTGGATCAGCCAGGCCTCCCTCGAAGATCGCAAATTTAATCTCTACTCGAAGGACTCCACCAACTTTTCCGAGCAGATATCGCTGAAATCCGCCGTGCGGGCTGCCCTGACCCGAGGTGCCCTCAGCGGCAGCGGCATGAGCGAGGCGGCCATCAAGCGCGTCCTCGAGCCCGTGTCCGTGAGCACCGTGCGCGTGTTGAAGGGCAAGGAAAGCAAGAACAGCGGCATGGTCCTGTTCCTCGCTACCGTCACCATGGTCACGCTTCTCTACGTCACTGTGTTGATCTATGGTTTGGCCGTCATGCGCTCCGTGATCGAAGAAAAAGGATCGCGCATCATGGAGGTCATGCTCTCCTCCGTCACCGTGCGCGACATGATGGGCGGCAAGATCATCGGCGTAGGAGCCGTCGGGCTTACGCAGATCGCTATCTGGATCCTTCTCAGCGTTGCCCTCTCCACTCCGGCCGTGCTGGCGCTGCAGAATATGGCGGGCGGCGTACACCTACCCGTTTCTTCCGTGGCATTCTTTGCGTTGTTCTTCCTCCTCGGCTATCTCGTTTACAGCTCGCTCTATGCCGCCATCGGCGCCATGGTCAACAGTGAGCAGGAGGCCCAGCAGATCCAGTTTGTTGTGCTCCTCCCGCTCATTTTCGCCATGGTCATCGTGCAGACGGTCATCCAGCACCCCCACTCGCAGCTCTCGATCTGGACCTCGATGATACCTTTCTGCGCGCCTATGCTGATGTTCGTGCGAATCCTCGTCGAGACCCCGCCCTGGTGGCAAATTGTTCTTTGTGTTGTGTTGATGCTGGCTACCATTTGGGCACTGCTGCTGATTTGCGCCCGCATCTACCGCGTCGGCATTCTGATGTATGGCAAACGCCCCACCCTGCCGGAACTGGTGAAGTGGATGCGGTACTCGGGTTAATCGCATCTCTGCTGATCATTCGCCCATAATATGCAAAAAGCGTCTTGAGGCCTTTATGCTTCCTGGCGAAAGATGTTTAGCTTGCTCTGACTTTCTGCGCGAGTGTCGAGATTCTCGCTCGGCAGCAGCCGAAATTAGGGTCTCAAGTTCGGTCGCCGCTTCGTGGGCGTGGTCCGCTTCCCTGATCAGCAAGTGTTCAAATTTCCGGATTCCCTCGTAGTGATCAATTCTTTCCCTCCTGTGTGTGGGTGCAAACCCAATCGCTCCGGTGGGAGTACTCCTGTGACGAAAAGCGCCTAAGAGCGGTGGTTTCTCGGGTCGTCATTCGCACGAACGTACTCAAGCCCGAGGGGCCCGATCGCCGTCACTTGCGTCACGTATTCACTCGATTTCGCCCAGTGAAAATGAGACGTGTTGCCGGGCAGTACGATGACGCTACCGGGTGGAAACGCCTCGAGCTTTTCTGGGTCGAACTGATCGCCCAAGCCGATGTGGAAGACGCCCGAAATCACTGTGTAGACTCGATCCTCCGGATGTTTGTGTGGCATAAGCTTAACGCCGCGAGGTACTCGGACCCGGATTGTTTAAGGCCCAGGTTCCGCGGGCTCACCGACGATGACAGCCAACCGGACCGGAGGTGGAAACGCCGCGAAGGGTTTCCAGTTTATGTCTTCCGATAGGACTGATTTGAAAACGTCCTGGCCTGGCTGATGCGCTGCAACTATTTCTTCTCGCGGCACCCTAATGACGGCTGCTCTCTCGTTTGACATCGAAACCACTCCTTGTCGTTCAGAGGTGACGCCCACTCGCAATTGTTTCGGACGCAAGCGCGGTTCACCGCTTCTGGTACGGATGGAAGATGTAGTCCTTCGCCTTCACTGGGGTGTGGCACGCGTATCCGCAATCTGATGGGCTTTTGGGATCGGGCGTGAACTTGCCGGATGCTGCATCATAGTTAAACACTGCGTATCCCCACCCGCCGCTTTTCGCAAACCTCTTGCTGTCCTTTTCCATGACGAAAGCCTCCTTAAAGACATCGGGTACATCCACGACGAAGGGAGCCTCCGTGCTCTTCTTCGGTGTCCACTGAAGCTTCACGACCATGGAGCCATCCGGGAAGGGCTGCCCGTTGCCCGGAATGCCGGCCTTGAACGCCTTGATCATGGTCGGATTGCCAACGATCACCTTGAGCCTTTCGTCGGTTCGGGCAGAAGAGATGAATGCCCAGTCCTCGTATCCCCTGAAGTCGGAGAAGGCGATTCCATCCGGGGATCTCAACGTGTACTTGTCCTGCGCGTGAATGGCAGTGACAAGGAGAGCGGCGAACCCTGCCAAGGACATGGCAACCAGGACCAAGTTGCCGGTCCGTGTTTTTCTCGGCTGCTTTTGTTTGCGTGCCAGAGACAGATCAGACATGGTGTTTTCCTTCCACGAAAGAGTTTCTAAGCGCGATTACCCGTATCTTCAACGCTTGCGATTAGGCCATGCGCGAGTGACTACGGCAATTGAACGATGGTATCGGCGACACCTTCGCATCAAGCGTACGGGGGATGCATCGGTACGAATGAAGGGGCAATACCATCGTCCAATTGCGCGGCCTATTTATTTTTGGCCCAATAGCGGGAGTAGTGGTCGCAGCGTGTGACTGTCCCCGGTCAGCCTGACGGACGAATGGACAAGGATCATCAGTAAGCACTGTCAAATCGGAATGGGAGTCGTCGATGAGCGTACAGATTGAGCAGAAGAGTTATGAGATGCCCCCGCGAGAGGGGATGAGCATTGCGCATTTTCTCACCGTCAGCGACATCGAACGATCGGCCCATTACTACGAAAAGGTCTTCGGCGCACGCATTCTGAGCATGGGAGACGGCAACGCGCCAGCCTACCTTCAGCTTGCGAATATCTGGATGATTCTGAACGTCGGCGGCGGTCCGACCCCGGATAAGCCGACCGTGTCGTTGAGTGTCCCAGACCCGAATCACATCAATAGCTTCATGAATTTCCGGGTTGCGGATATCCAAGCCTGCTATGAATTGTGGAAAAGTCACGGAGCCGAGTTCATCACCGCGCCGATCCCCAAGTACGGTGAGACGCGCTGCTACATTCGGGATCCTGATGGATACATCATCGAGGTCGGACAGAGCACCGCTTTGAAATACGGTTAGACACTTGGAGCGCATGAGGGCACTGAAACGGCGCTGGTCATAACGCAGTTTGCTTGAACAGCCGTTAACTCTGACTCCCTCGACGATCCAGGACACCAAGCGTTACCTCGAGGACTTCGATCGGCTGCAGAAAACCGCGACGTCCGACCAGGCGCTGTTCGATCACATAACGGAGCTCTACCCGGACTGGGTGGCGAATCAGTCGTGGTTGGTGTTTGGATTTCCGGCGGCATAACTCGCATCAACTGGACGGCTCCTGAGCTTTTGGATGAAAGCGTGAACGAACGGTGAGCTCGCATTCGAGAAAACGGAATTCGATTTCAACAAGGAGAACAACAATGACAACGAAAGGAAAAGTCTTAGTGCTGGTATCCAGCGGTCGCGGCTTGCCCTTAAAGAATGGCAAGATTTATACCGGCGCGGGCTACTATCTCAACGAACTCACCGTCCCGGTTCGCGCCCTGATGAAGGAGGGTTACGAAATCACCTTCGCCAACCCCAAAGGCAACACGCCCCAGGTGGATGTCCATTCAGAGGTCGCCGATTTTTTCGGCGGGGACGACGCCAAGCTCGAGGACTATATGAAATTCCGCGACAGCCTGCTTGGGCTCAGAGATCCGAGCCGCATCAAGGATGTCATCGCGTCGGGCCTCGAGCAATATGACGCTGTTTTCGTGCCCGGCGGCCATGGCCCGATGATCGATCTTCTCGATGATCCCGACGCCGGCACCGTGCTGAGACATTTTCATAAAACCTCCAAGCCTACGGCGGTGCTCTGCCATGGCCCGATTTCACTTCTGGCGGCGCTTCCGAATTCGGCGGAGGTGGTTGCTGCACTGTCTGCGGGCGATGCCGCTGGAGCACACGCAAAAGCTCAAGGCTGGATCTACTCTGGATATAAGGTGACTATCTTCTCAACAGCGGAAGAGCAGCAGCGCGAGCCGCTTGAGATTAATGGAAAGGTCCTCTTCTACCCGGACTTTGCCTTGCGTACGGCGGGCGCTGACGTGAGTGTGGCCGCGCCATGGCAGAGCTACGTCCTCCAGGATCGCGAGGTCATCTCAGGTCAGAACCCGTTCTCGGATCAAGCGCTTCTGAAACTTCTTTTAGCGGCACTCGATGAGAAGAGGAAGTCGGCTTCAGCGGCGTAAGAATTGAAGAGGCCGGACAGAGCAGCCCTGAAGTATGGATGAAGCTGGCAGGAGGAACAGCGGAGATGGATGGGAAACAGTTGATCCAGTTTGCGCTGCAGGGTAACGGTGCTTTGGAACAATATGTCATCCTGCTGATTCGCATTTCGATCGGGCTGTTCTTCGCCATCTCCGGGGGAAATAAATTGTTCGTCGCCGGCGGTATCAAACCTGTTTACGAAACGCTGGTGAAAGCCAAAATTCCTTTCCCTAAGCAGACGGCCTATTTTGTGGCGAGTGTGGAGTTCGTTGGCGGATCCATGGTGACACTAGGACTTCTTTCCAGCGTGGCCAGCTTGGCTTTATTGATCGATATGCTTGTCGCCACCCTCACCGAAGCGGTTTCTGCTTTGCCTAAGGGACTTTCGCCTCTCCGTTGGCTCGACGATTTCCTCTACCTGCCGGAAGTGTTGTACATGCTCTTCTTTGCCTGGTTGATCTGCTCGGGTCCGGGAAAGTTCAGTGTTGATTCCTTGCTCGCCGGCAGGTTACTGCGATGACAGACCAAACAGGTTGCTCGTCGATCCTAAACAAGCTGGCTAGTTGAGGAGCGATTCCCAGTTGGCCGGCACCCTTCCTGCAGGCCCGGGCACAGCCTGATCTTTCGGATGCGCGTGCGGTGAAACCATTTCCTCACCCTTGATCATCCCCTGCGTCTCGTAATCGAAGAACCATTCCTCACCAGGCTCAAAGCTCGTGATGACCGGATGTCCGGTTGCCGCCGCGTGCTTCGACGCATGCTGACTCGGTGAACTGTCACAGCACCCGATGTGTCCGCACTCTGCACACCGGCGAAGATGCAACCACCAACCTTTCGGTGACGCCAGGCATTCCACACATCCATTGCCGCTGGGTTTCGAAGCGGGGTTGATTCCGCGCAGACTCTTTTTCATTTACGGCTCTCCCTTCGTTTCCTCATTGCTCGGGTGAAGTGCGCAGTGGATTGCCTGAAGGAGCGCCGTGTCGCTGAATGGCTTGCTCAGACAGTCGATGGCGCCTTGTTCGAGCACGTGTAAGCGGACGGCTTGATCCTCTTGAGCGGTGATAAAGATGATTGGAATCCCTCGGCCGCGGCGGGACAATTCCCGCTGGAGATCCGGTCCGGACATGCCTTGCATAGAAACATCAAGAATAAGGCATGCGGTTTGGTCGATGTCATCGGACGCAAGGAACGCCTCCGCCGAGGAGAACGCCTGGGCCGAATAGCCGAACTCCCTCACCAGGCCGGGCAGAGACTCGCGCATGGACTCATCGTCGTCGACCACCGATACGAGCGTGCGCATGATTGTCACAAGTCTTTATGCCCTGGACTGGGAGCATGGACCAATCTTGATGGGCGAGTCTATTACACCTTGGTATCCATCAGAGCCCCCCGCGCACATAGTTCTCGGTTGCTTGAGGGATGGAGAACGAAAACGTCGCCCCCGGACCATCATTCTGGGTTGCCCATAGACGTCCGTGATGGCTCTCGATGATCGATCGACTTACGGAAAGCCCGATTCCCATACCACCACTTTTCGTCGTGTAAAACGGTTCGAAGAGCCTATCTGCGGCATCAGGGTCGACACCCATCCCAACGTCGCGCACAGCCAGTCGCACATGACCACCTGCCTCGTTCTCGGTTCTAATCAGCAACTGTCGCGGACGATCGTAGACGTCGCGCATGGCCTCAGAGCCATTGCGGAGCAGGTTTAGTATCACTTGCTGAAGCTGCACGCGATCGCCTTGGACCATGGGAAGATCAACGGCAAGTTCAGGATTTAGGATCACTCCGTTCTTCTGCAGGTCCGCTAACGACAGGGTGATGATCTCCAGAGCGGCCTCATTCAGGTTCACAGATTCGGTTGTCGCGTCCTTCCTGCTAAAGAGTGCACGCAAGCGAGCGATGACTGCAGACGCACGGTTGCCATCGCGAATCGTGCGCCGTGCGGTCTCGCGAGCCCCGTCGACGTTGGGTGGATCAGCAGCTAACATTCGCACGCAAGTGCTGGAATTCATGACGACGCCGGACAGGGACTGATTGAGTTCGTGGGCGATAGACGCCGCCAACGTTCCCAGGGTCATCACCCTGGCCACGTGTGCAAGCTCCGCTCGGGCCTTGTCGCGTGCCTCCTCCGCCAGTCTGCGCGCCGTGACATCCTGAACCGAGGCGATGTACTCCAGCTCACCATTCTCGTCCCGATCCGCATGAGCAATAGCGTGCATGTACTTGATCGAATGGTCTGGCATCAGCAAGCGGTACTGCCATTCAAAATCACGGCCATCCTCTCGTAGCGCGCTTTTCATTTTCTCAATCAGGCTGACGTCTTCCGGATGCACTCGGCTACGGATGAGTTCGAAGGTCACGGGCACGCCAATCTCAATATCGTAGATGCGATAGAGTTCCGCTGACCATGTGATTTCGTCAGTTGCTACACGCCAGGAGAAGCTGCCGATTTGACCGAGACGTTGACCCTCCAAGAGGAACGCCTCGCTGCGCCGCAGAGCTCTTACGAGCGCGCAGTTCTCTTTTTTGCAATCCGGTGGGCGACGTTGCGGCTGCTCTGTGCAGAGAATTGATTCCACAGGAGCGACAGGAACATAATCTTCCAACGGAACATGATGCGATTGGGCAAAGTTGGCCACGTCTCACCACCATTTGTGCGCTTACGAGCTGCGACGGCTCGAGCAGTTAGAAACAGCCATCCATCACATTTCCTCCAGGGTTGAGTCGGATGGCGCCTGGGCCCGCATATTCGAACATTACGATGACCGTGATCTCTCTTAGGCAGCGGCGATGGCTGCCGGTCCGAGCCCGAGCTTTGCGGCCATTCGTACCAGGTCGGCGAGCGAGCCGGCCTTCATCTTCTGCATCACCTTGCCGCGATGTGCCTTTACCGTAATTTCGCTGATACCGAGTTCTCCACCAATCTGTTTATTCAACAACCCGGAGGCCACGAACGCCATAACCTGCCGTTCACGACGCGAGAGTGACGCGTGACGATCTTGAAGCACACGCATCTCCGCTGTCCGGGTAAGCGCAACTCGGCTACGCTCGAGGGCTGCGCGGATCGCGCTCAAGAGCGCGCCATCACTAAATGGTTTGGTCAGAAATTCGACAGCACCCGCCTTCATGGCTTGCACCGTGGTGGGCACATCGCCGTAACCGGTGATGAAAATGATCGGTATGTCTGGTCGTTCGACGGCGATGCGCTTCTGCAGATCGAGACCATTCACTCCCGGAAGACAAAAATCCAACACCAGGCAGCTCGGAACCAAAGCCCGCGGGCGCTCAAGGAATTCCCTGCCGGACGAGAAGGTCTCGGGTCGCCAGCCTTCGTTGCGAATCAACACTTCCAGCGATTCGCGTACGGAGATGTCATCATCGACCACAAAGATGATCGGTCTCACGTCCAAGGTGCGCGGTGCCCCCAATGCATGGCAAAGTGCGTGCGTCAAAGTCATAAATCGCTCCTGAAATTGCCTCAGCAATCGTCCCGGTGGAAGGAACGTAAGGCCGACCGAATGGTTTGGAGAAGCTGCTCGTCACTAAAAGGCTTACCCAGGAAAGCTGCAGCGCCCGCCCACATCGCTCGCTGACGAGATGCATCGCTCTCGTACGCGGTAATGAAGATGATCGGGATGCCGCAACCCGCGGCGGAAAGGCAGCTTTGAAGCTGTAACCCGCCCATGCCCGGCATCTGGACGTCAACGATGAGGCACGAGGTGTCGCGTAGATGGCCGGACCTCAGGAAGGTCTCGGCGGATTCAAACGTCGCGGCTCGAAAGCCAAAGGACTCCACGAGGAGTGAAGTGGTCCGCCGAACCGCCTCATCGTCGTCGACGACCGAGATTAGATTCTGTGTCACTGTGAAGCCCTCATCCCACTCAGGGTATTCGCAGGGGCGGAAGCAATCTATTGGGCGTTGGTAGATGTAGGTCGTAAAAAAGACGACGACGGTAAACTTTCGTTTACGATGCCTTTACCGATCGGACCTTTGATTTTCTCAACCATTCTCAGCAGGTCGACAAGCGATTCCGCGTGCATCTTCTCCATCGCCCTGCTGCGCTGGACCTTCACGGTGCTTTCGGCGGTGCCGAGCTGACCAGCAATTTGTTTATTGAGCATGCCCGACGACAGCATCGAGATCACCTGCTGCTCGCGAGAAGTCAAAGAGTCGAAGCGCCGCTGGATATCTCTTAATTCTTTCTCCTGTTCGCGCCTGGCACGATCTCGCTCCAGTGCGATGCGAACGGCGTCTAGAAGGTCCTGGTCGCGGAACGGCTTTGTCAAGAATTCGACTGCGCCAGCCTTCATGGCGCGAACGCTCATTGGAATATCACCGTGGCCGGTGAGAAAAATTATCGGAATACGAATGTTTCTCGCCGCCAGTTCGCGCTGAATATCGATGCCACTCAGTCCGGGCAGTCTAACGTCTAGCACAAGACAACAGGGTGCGCCTGCGGGTTTCATCCGCAAGAAGGTGTCGGAGGATTCAAAGCTCTCAACCTGCAGGCCGACGCTACCCAGGAGGAACTTGAGTGAAGAACGCACGGATACATCATCATCGACCACGAAAACTACAGGAGTCTCGGTCATGCCGCTTTCCTGGCGATTTCTGGCAATGTGAAGGAGAAAACGGCGCCATGTGGAGAGTTGGGCTCAGCCCAGAGTTTGCCGCCATGACTTTCGACGAGGGAGCGGCTGATCGACAAACCCATGCCCATACCATTCGGTTTCGTTGTAAAGAAGGGGGTGAAAAGGCGATTTGCTTCTCTGCTAATGCCAGTACCAGAGTCGCGAACCGCAACAAGAATGCCCCCGGATCCGTCGATCCGCGATTGAATGCAGAGTGAACGCTGTCGATTGGTGACCACAGTCATGGCCTCTATGCCATTCATGATCAAGTTCAGCAAAACCTGCTGCATCTGGATACGATCAGCCGAAACTAGCGGTAGCGCCTTCGTCAACTGTCGCTCGGTCCGAACTCGATGTTCATAAAGCTCGCGGTCAGCCAGGGCTAACACCTGCTGAATTACCTCGTTTATATCCAATTCATTCTTTTCAGCAGGTGACTTCCTTATGAATGCCCGGATCCCAGCGATGACGGCGCTTGCGCGAGTGCCATCGGTCACAATTTCCTCAAGAGCTCGTCGGAGTACCTCAGGTCTGAGATTATTCGCGGCGAGCAGTCTTAGGCACGCGCTACTGTTGTTGGTTACGGCGGTCAGCGGTTGGTTGACTTCATGGGCGATCGACGCTGCAAGCTCGCCCATGGTTGTCAATCTGGAAACGCGAGCGAGCTCAATTCGTGTGATTTGCAGAGCTTGTTGTGCATACTTTCGCTCGATCCCTTGAGCGATCAAGTCCGCCGTAGAAGCCAGTGTCTCGATTGTTTCTGGAGTAACCGGTGTTCGAGAGAACAGGGCCACCACGCCGATCGTACGGTCGCCAACGCTCAGTGGATAGCCAGCGAAGCTAGCCATCCCTTCTTCCTCCGCCCACGCCCTGTCACTGATTCGAGCATCATTGAGGACATTGTTGGCAAGGTGCGGTTTTCCTTCTTCTGCAATCATGCCAATTTTCAGTTGGCCCATGGGAATTTGGCTGTGAGGGCCGTCAAGATGCGTGTACATCCCTGCACTGGCCTGCAAAACCAACATTTTTCCATCGTCACTCAGCGTCCAGATCCGCGCAAATGCCGCCTCAAGATGGCGCACGATGGCTTCGCTGCACTCACCGAGAATCGTTCTCAAACTCTCTTCCTTACCGAAAGCCGCGCTCACATCGGCGCGCATAGCGATCTGGAGAGCGCGTGCTGCCCGCAATTCTTCTGCCTGTTTTCTTTCGCTGATATCGCGGATAAAGCCGGTAAAAACCTTATGCCCCTCTCTGGAGAGTTCTCCAAAGGAGATCTCCACGGGGAACTCCTGGCCATTCTTCCGGAGTGCTCTCAGTTCCGTGCCCTGCCAGTTGATGTGCCGCTGTCCGGTGGTCAAATAGCGGGTGAATCCTTTTTCGTGCAACTTGCGCAGCAATTCCGGCATGAGGACGGTAAGCGGCTTACCGATCAACTCCGTTGGATCATGGCCAAAGATTTTCGCAGTGGCGGGATTTGCGAAAAGAATGTTACCCCTCTCGTCGATGCTGATCACGGCATCCGGTGCGGTTTCGACGACGAGGCGATAATTCTCTTCGCTGTACCGAAGGGCAGATTCCTCGGGTTTGGTTCGGGCTTGCTTATGTTCCGACTTCACGGGGCGGTCTTAGCGAAAGGATTTTATCCGAAAATTGGAGATCGAGGTCATCGGAACATGAATTTTCTGCAGCCTCGCTGCCCGGGAATGCCTCGTCATCTCGAACCTCGCTGTGCCTTGGAGGACTGCCGCAAACTGATCTGAAAGTATTGCCCGATACCATCGTCCAATTGTTCCTCTCCCAAACTTCTGTTCTGATCGGTCGCGGCGAAGGAATTGGCCAGTTCATTCGGAAATGGCGTGGGGTGGCCGCACCGATTAGCTATGTCGCCCTCGCGACGCAGCGGACCCGCCAGGCCATTGTCGAAATTGAGGAGCTCTTGACGTACGATCCCCGCTAACAGACGAATTTTTTGGAAAGGACCACTCGTA
Source organism: uncultured Acidobacteriaceae bacterium (assembly GCA_963703075.1). Lineage (GTDB taxonomy): Bacteria > Acidobacteriota > Terriglobia > Terriglobales > Acidobacteriaceae > Korobacter. The sequence continues at coordinate 4,435,142 of OY969786.1, read as the reverse complement.
TGAAAGGAACTGCTACCCTCTTGCTTGCAACTGTGTTGCTGACTGGCCTGGCCTACTTTGCCCACGCCTCAGGAAACTCTGACGACGAAGCTGACCCGCTCTTCGGCATCAGGATTCCCGCTGGGTATCGCGATTGGAAGTTGATCTCGGTTGCGCACGAAGAAGGCAATCTCAACGATCTTCGCGGTTTGCTCGGCAACGACACAGCGATCAAGGCCTATCGCGAGGGTAAGCTCCCGTTCCCGGACGGCGCCATCATTGCCCGGTTGGCCTGGAGTTACGTTCCGTCTGAGGAAAACAACAAAGTCTTTGGCCGTTCCCAGTCCTTCGTGGCCGGCTCCCCCACGAACGTGCAGTTCATGGTCAAGGACTCCAGCAAGTACGCTGCAACGGGCGGTTGGGGGTTTGCACAATTCAAAGACGGCAAGCCTGCCGACCAGACGCTGCTCAAAACCTGCTACCCCTGCCACGAGCCCGTTAAAGCCCGCGACTTTGTGTTCACCCGCTACGCCCCCTGATGCAGGGGCGCACCGAACCATATTCGAGGAGATCCATCATGAAGCGCTTTACATTCCTGTTGGCTGCCCTGGTAACCGGAGTCGGTTTTGTCACGCTTATCGTCCCCGTGCTAGGCCACCCAGATACGCAACTCACGCCCGTCGTTACCGAAATCCCGCAAGGGTACCGCGACTGGATGTGGGTTTCATCGGCCCATGAAGCCGGCAACCTCAACAGTTTAGGTGCCGTCCTGGGGAACGATATCGCCATCAAAGCTTTCCGCGAAGGGAAGTATCCGTTCCCGGACGGCACGATCATCGCTGCTTTGCACTACCAACACGCCCCTTCGGAGGAGAACAACAAAGTCTTTGGGCAGGCCCAATCATTTGTCCCGGGCGCTCCCACGAACATCCAGTTCATGGTGAAAGACTCGACAAAGTATGCTGCAACGGGCGGTTGGGGGTTCGGGCACTTTGGCGCGGACGGCAAACCTGGCGATGCGGCGCTTATGAAAAGCTGCTTCCCCTGCCACGAAAAGTCCCCGGCTACCGACCTGGTCTTTACCCATTATTCACACTGACACCGGAAAACGAATATTCATGAAATATCCAACGCTCTATCGCACCAAACGAATTGATGGGGTCTCCATTTTCTACCGGGAGGCCGGTCGAACGGACGCACCGACACTGCTTTTGCTTCACGGACTTCCGTCATCGTCGCGCATGTTCGAGCCGCTATTCGCGCGGATGGCAGACCATTATCACCTCGTCGCACCAGATTATCCCGGCTTCGGGCATAGCGAGTGGCCGGATCCGAAAACGTTCGCGTACACCTTCGATCATTACGCCGACATCATGAATCGTTTCACCGAATCTCTGGAACTCTCGCGCTACACGCTTTACATGCAGGATTATGGCGGACCCGTGGGTTTTCGCATGGTCATGGCCCATCCCGAGCGCGTGGATGCACTCATCGTTCAGGACGCAGTGGCGCACAATGAAGGCCTGGGCGCGAATTGGAAGACGCGCCGGGCTTTTTGGGCGGACCGCGCCGCGAACGAAGTGGCGTTGCGCGAGAATCTGCTTTCCCTGGTCGCCGCCCGCACGCGCCACATCGGAAGCGATCCGAATGTAGAACGCTATGACCCCGATCTATGGAGGGATGAATTCTATTTCCTCAACCAGTCCGGACAGGCCGAAATTCAAAGCGATTTGTTCTACGACTATCGAACCAATGTGGACGCCTACCCGCAGTGGCAAACGTGGATGCGCGAGAAACAGCCCCGACTGCTGGTGATCTGGGGCAAGTATGAACTCTCCTTCGACTCGGGCGAGCCAGAACGCTATCGCGACGATGTACCGAATGCTGAAGTTCACGTAGTGGATGGGGGCCATTTCGCATTGGACACGGCCGCGGATCAAATCGCCGCGTTAGTGCAGGGCTTTGTCGGATCGTCGAGCGAACGGGGCGGGGCACGGCGAGCGGGATGAAGCCAGGGACGAAGGAGAGGAGATTCCTATGGACGCGGTTGAATCGTTCGACAACTCACCTTGTGCGGGCCAGATAAAGCTGGCGGAGCGTGAACTGGCATCATTCATCGGCGCGGTAAAAGAGTTGTTCGGTCCCGACCAGGCTCTGCTTTCGGCCCTTGACTGGCTTCACGAGCATGAGTCAATGGATTCCCGGCCTCGCTCTATCCATGGAGATTGGCGAGCCGTCACGATCGCGGCCTCGGCACGACTGGCAACCCGGCTGACTCCCGCACATGATCAGCGGGCGCTTGGCGGATCGAGTGAACCAACGAAGCCGCCAATGCCCATGGCCGATCGTTGTCCTTGCGCGTCGCCGCCCTGAATCCGTGACACAGCAATGCCTCGTATCCAGCGTCTCTTTGCCCGATCGTTACAATGGACGCGTGCCTGACTCATCCCGCGACGACGCGCCGAGCTATTCTCTGGCCCAGAGAATCAAGTTCTCATTGGTTGCGTTTGCCGTCTCGGCCGTGCTGCGTCTCATCGGCAGCACCCTCCGCTCCACCCTCTCCTTTGATCCCAATACAATCGATCCCGGGCTCACTCGCTACCATGCCCGCATCTTTCCCTTCTGGCATCGCTGCGTGCTGCCCGCAACATTCCTCTTCCGTGATCGCAATCTCGCCGTCATGACCAGCCGCAGTGCCGATGGCGAGTACATTGCTCGTGTCATCCAGAAATTCGGCTTCCTCGCCATCCGCGGCTCCAGTTCGCGCGGAGGTTCGCAGGCCCTACTCGAAATGCGCACCCTCATCCAGAACAACGGCACGGCCGTGTTCACCATCGATGGCCCACGCGGGCCCCGCTACGTCGCTAAGCGCGGCCCAGTCCTGCTCGCCAGCATGACCGGCGCTCCTATCATTCCGTTCTACGTTGCGGTTGAAAAGGCGTGGGTGCTGAACTCGTGGGACCGCTTCGTGATTCCCAAGCCGTTCTCACGCATTCATACTCATTTTTCTGACATGATCCGTGTCCCGGAAAATCTGGACGACGCCGCACTCGAACGGTACCGCCTTCGCATGCAGGCTGGGCTCGAGCACGCCACCCGCATCGCCGAGGAGCAACTCGGCATCGCTCCGCTGGCTGCGGAAGATCGTCCCACCGCAACGTCCGTCGAAAAGTAAAAGCCCGGCCGAAGCCGGGCTTTCCATCAACCTTCCAGTTACCAGACCCTGCAAGCGTTGGCCGCAACCATCGGCTGCCCTTCTTTGCAGCCAAATGCCTTGCGGAACTCCGGCATGTTGCGCACCACCCCGTTCGCTCTCCACTCCCCCGGAGAGTGCGGATCGGTTTGCGCATAAACTCGCAGGATCTCCGGAGTCTCGTTTTCGCACCAGACCTGGCCAAAGCCCAGGAAGGCGCGCTGTTCCGGCGTGAAACCGTCAATTTTTCCCGGGCTCTTGCCGTTCAGCTCGTCGGCCAGTGCCATCAGCGCAATGCGCATGCCTCCGTTGTCGGCGGTGTTTTCGCCGAGCGTCAGCTTGCCATTCAGTTTCACGTCATCGACTGCCGTGAAGCTCGAGTATTCGTTCACGATGCAGCTCGCGCGCTCATCGAACGCCTTGCCGTCGGTCGCCGTCCACCAGTCGCGTAGGTCGCCATTGCCGTCGAACTGCCGTCCCTGGTCATCGAAGCCGTGGGTCATCTCGTGTCCGATTACCGCGCCAATCGCACCGTAATTCACCGCATCGTCCAGCTTGTTATCGAAGAACGGCGGCTGCAGAATGCCCGCCGGGAAGTTGATGTTGTTCTCCTGCGGATTGTAGTAAGCGTTCACCGTGGGCGGCGTCATGCCCCACTCGGCGCGGTCCACCGGCTTGCCGATCTTGTCCAGCTGCCGCTGGGTTTCGAATTCGTTGCCGCGGATCGTGTTCCCCAGGAAGTCGTCGCGCTTCACCGTGTACTTGCTGTAGTCGCGCCACTTTTCCGGGTACCCGATCTTGTCGGTGATCATGGAAAGCTTCGCCAACGCAGCTTTCTTCGTTTCCGGCGTCATCCAGTCCAATCCCTGGATGTCGGTCTTCATCGCCGCTTCCAGGTTGTGGACCATCTTCTCCATGCGATCCTTCGCATCCGGCGGGAACGCTACCTTCACGTAGGCCTGCCCCAGCGCTTCGCCGAGTTGGTTATCCGCAAACCGAACGCACCGTTTCCAGCGCGGCTGCAACTCCTTCGCGCCGGTCAACTTCTTGCCGTAGAAATCGAAGTTCTCTTCCACAAACGGCGTCGGCAGCTGGGTAGCCGCGGCGTGCAACACCCTCCACCGCATATAAGTCTTCAGATCGTCGAGCGAGGTGCTCTGCAGCAAACCGTTCATCCCCGAAATGAATGCGGGCGAATCCAGGTTGAGTTTCTCGAAGGTTGGCGATTGCAGCGCGACCAGGTAGCGGTTCCAGTCGAACGCAGGATTCATGGCAATCAGCTCCTGCTTCGTCTTCGGGTTATAGAGCTTCTGCGGATCGCGCCGCTCCACGATGCCCATCGACATCTTGGCCAGTGCGGTCTCGAAGTCCATGACCGTCTTCGCGTCTTTTGCCGCTTGGTCTGCCGGCTCCCCTGCCAACTTGAACATGTTGGTTATATGTTCCACGTACTGCTTTCGCAGCTCCGCCGACTTCGCATCGTCGCGGAAATAGTAATCCTTCTCCGGCAAGCCCAATCCACTCTGGTCCGCGGACGCGCCTTCCATCTTCGCGTTCTTGAAATCCGGCTCGGGTCCGAACTGGAAGAGCACATCGGCTCCCTCGCGGTGCAGCTTCGCGATCAGCGGCGGCAGCTCCGCCTTGTCTTTCACAGCCGCAATGCTGTCGAGCGTCGGCTGCAGCGGCGCGAGCCCCTTGGCGTCCACGCCCTTCTCATCCATGCAGGCCTCGTAGTAGTCGCCAATCTTCTGATCCACCGCATCGCGGTTGGCGTCGTTGCCTTTCGCCTTGTCGAGGACATCGCGCAGGATCAACCGGTTGCGCTCCACCAGTTCGTTGAACCGCCCCCATGTTGCCTGGTCCGCCGGAATGGGATTGCTCTTCAGCCAGGTGCCGCAAGCAAAGTGATAAAAATCCACGCACGGATCGACGCTTCGATCCATAGCGTCGATATCGAATCCCTGCATACCTTTTTCGGCAGCCTTTTTCTCTGCCTGCTGTTGGTTGGCCGGTTGCTGCGCTACCCCAGCCGAAACCACCATTGACGCGGCAAAGATCGCCGCCCAAAATTTCCTCATAATTCCCTCTCCAAAATTTGCCGTTTGTGTTGCTCGAGTGCCGATCAAAGATACGAGTGAGGCCTGTCCTGCAGTTCCCTGCAACGGCCAGGCCTCGAATGGAAAACTCACAATTTAATCACAGAAACCGGGCCCCCAACTACCACACCCGGCAGGCGCTGGCCGGAATCATGGGCTGCCCCGGCTTGCAACCGAACGCCTTCCAGAACTGATCGAAGTTCCGGGTAGCGCCATTGGCACGCCATTCGCCCGGCGAGTGCGGATCGATCAGCGCCAACCGCCGCGCTTCCTGCGGAGTCACGTTCTGGCACCACACCTGCGCATACGACAGGAAGAACCGCTGCGCCGCCGTGTAGCCCCCGGTCTCTTTGGAAGCATCGTTGTTCAGCATCTTCATCATCGCCGCGTACGCCAGACGCAGGCCGCCGTTGTCCGCCGTGTTCTCTCCCAGCGTTAGCTTCCCGTTGAGATGCACTTCGCCCTTATCGTCTTTCACCGAGACGAAGCTCGAGTACTCGTCCGACACGCACTTGGCGCGCTCTTCAAACGCCACGCCGTCCGCCTTGGTCCACCAGTCCCGCAGGTTTCCCTCTGCGTCATACTTGCGCCCCTGGTCGTCGAAGCCGTGCGTCAGTTCGTGGCCAATCACGACCCCGATGCCGCCAAAGTTCACTGCATCGTCCGCACTGCCGCTGTAAAACGGCGACTGCAGAATGCCGGCAGGGAAGTTAATGTCGTTGCGCGACGGATTGTAATAAGCATTCACCGTCGGCGGCGTCATCCCCCACTCTTTCTTGTCTGTGGGCTGACCGATCTTGTTCCACACCCGGTGCACTTCAAACGAGTCCGCGCGCTGCGCATCCCCGAAAAAGTCATCCCGCGTCACCTTCACAGAACTGTAGTCGCGCCATTTTTCCGGATACCCGATGTTGTTCACGATCGCTTCCAGCTTCGCGAATGCTGCCTTCTTCGTCTCCGGAGTCATCCAGTCCAGCGAATGCAGATCGTCATTCATGGCGTCTTCAATCGCCTTCACCATCTTCTGCGTGCGCTCTTTCTGTTCCTTGCCGAAGACCTTCTCCACGTACAACTGCCCAAGCGCCTCGCCCAGTTCGCCGTCCGTGTACTCCACGCAGCGCTTCCAGCGCGGGGCCAATTCTTTCTGACCGCGCAAATACTGGTTGAAGAAGTGGAAGTCTTCGTTCACGAAGTCGTCGGTGAGCAGCGGGGCGGCGTTGTGGATCGCCTTCCACCGCAGGTACACCTTCCAATCCTCCACCGGCGCGCTCGCCAGAAGATCGTTGACCTGCTTGAAGAACTCCGGATTCCCCACGTTCACCTTCGTAAACGACGGCGACTTCGCGGTTTCGAAAAACCGCGCCAGCTCAAGGTTCGGCGCGTCCTTCTCGACTGCGTCCATCGCCATCATGTGGTCGCGCTTGGCCGGATCGCGCCGCTCCGTGCGGTCCATCGACGCCTTCGCCAGCGCGATCTCCAGCGTCATCACGGTCTGCGCTTCCTTCTTTGCCGTCTCCGTATCGTCACCTGCCAGTACAAACATCTTCTGCAGGTGCTCCAGGTACTTGGCGCGCATTTCCGTGCTCGCCGCGTCGTCCTTCAAATAGTTATCGCGATCCGGCAGCGTCAGCCCGCCCTGGTCGAGGTTCGCCACCTGCATCGTGGCATCGTGCATATCGGCGGCGGCGTAGAACGCCATCACCGCGCGCACTCCCTTTTGTTGCAGATCGGCAATCTCCTCAACCAACTGAGGACGGCTCGATACCTTTCCGATCGCATCCAGGTCCACCTTCAGCGGCGCCGTACCGCGCGCGTCGATCGTCTTCGTGTCCATGCATGCCGCGAAGTAGTCGCCAACTTTTTGCTCTACTGGGGTGTGGTTCCCCGGCTTCGCTGCGTTGCTCAGGATCTCGTACAGCACCAGCCGGTTGTTTTCCGCCAGCTTGTTAAATTGTCCCCAGCGCGACTGGTCGCCCGGGATCGGATTGTTCTTCTGCCAATTCCCGCAGGCGTATTGGTAGAAGTTCTCGCAAGGATTTGCGCTTTTGTCGATCGCGTCTGGATCGAAGCTGAAAATTTTTTCCGGCGCGGGTGGTTTGGAAGATTCCGCCGGGGTAGCTTGCGAAAACGCAGCTCCCGAGCAGAGCAGAACAATGCCGACAGCGGCAAGGAATCGCATACGGACCTCTTATGAGTGTCGATTCGACGACATAGGGTGATTAATCGAGCGCGTCGCGAGCAGGAGATGTTCGCAACTAAAAACGTTCCTAACAGATGTAGCACAAAAATGCGGGCCATAGTGGGGGCCCGCATCCAGATTTCTTGATCGTCCGGAATCGGACAACTCTCGTCAAGCTTCGTAAATGCTCGACTAGAAAATCTTCACGTGGAAGGTCAGGTATTTCTTCGGGTTCTCGCGGATGCCCTGGAGCAGGTGCCGCGTCTCCAGCAGCATCTGGTCCGCATTGTTATAGACGCCGGGGTCGTTCATCAGTTTCCCGAGACTCCCGTCGCCGTTGTCGATCTTCGTTGCAATGCTGTCCAGGTGCGTGACCGTGTCATCCAGCTTCTTCGCAAAAGCCTCGTCCTTGGCCATCTTCCCCAGCATGCCCTTCCCGGCATTCACGTCGTCCACCAGCTTGTTGGTCTTGGCGATCGTGTCATTTGCGTTGTTATAGAGGCTCGGGTCCTTGAGCAGCTTGCCGATCGTCCCCTGCCCGCTGTTGATCTCGTCAATAATCGCGTTCAACTTGTCGACCGAGGCATTCGCCTTGTTGTAGAGCTCGTCATCGTTGAGCAATTTACCGATCGATCCCTTGCCGGAACTCAGCTGATTGACCATCCCCTGCACTTCGGTCAGGGTCGTGTTCAGGCGGTTGTACATTTCCTGGTCGTAGATCAGCTTGCCGATCGATCCCTGTCCGCTCTCGATATACGCAATGATCCGGTCCGTGCGTTGCAGCAGCACATCGATGTTCTGCAGGGTGCTCTGCGAAGCGCGCACCACGTCTTCGATTTGCGGCGAGTCCCTTGCGGTCAGCGTGTCGCCATCCTGGATCTGTGGCCCTTTTGCAGCGCGGCTGTCGATATCCACGAAGGTCTCGCCCAACACTCCCGCGGTCGCAAGGGTCGCCGTCGCTCCCTTGTGCACCAGGGTTTGGAACTTGCTCGAAACCTTCATCTTGATCTGCACCGGATCGGCCTGCCGCCCCGCCACCACGGAAATCCCCGTAACGTTTCCGATGTCTACCCCCTGCAAGCGCACCGGTGCGCCCACCCGGATCCCACCCGCGTTGTCCTGGTAAAGATAGAGGGTCAGCTTCTTGGTGAAGATTCCGGCGGTACCCGACATGAGGAAGATCAGCACGCAGAGCGTCGAGACGGCAAAGATTACCAACAGACCCACGCGCAATTGCGCCCAACGGACTTGTTTCTGACTAGGCACGCTTCCCCCGTCGTGGGCCCGAGCCAGCCCTGCCCGGCACTAAAACTCGTTGCTTCATTGACCTCGAAGCATACCAAGAACTTGCAGACGAGTCATCTCGGCGCCTCAATCTTCCATCACCACGTAGGCCACCGCATGCTCTTCGGTATGCGACACCGACAAGTGACTCCGCCGCACCCCCAGCCCCGCCGCCACCTGCGCCGCCTTGCCATGTAAGACCATCGTCGGACGGCCGCCTGGCTCCCGCCCAACCTCAAAATCCTGCCAACTCACCCCGCCCCGCAGTCCCGTTCCGATCGCCTTCATGGCCGCCTCTTTCGCCGCAAACCGTGCCGCGAAGCGCTCAATCCGGTTGGCTTTCCCCTGGCAATAGCGGATCTCCGCGACCGTAAATACGCGTTTCAGGAATCGTTCCCCGAAGCGTGCAATCGACTGCCCAATGCGCGGGACTTCGACGATATCGATGCCCGTCCCCAGGATCATGCCCAACAGCTTATCAACTCTGCCGGGAAAGAGAACGCTTGCCAAAACTGGAATTCCTCAGGCATCATGGCCGCCGCTCGATTCGGAGTTCCGGCGCAGCTCTCTGCCCACCGCTTTGAATGCCCGAGCTATTCGCATAGAAGGATGCTTTCGAAATGGAACAAGGAACAGTGAAGTGGTTCAACGACGCGAAGGGTTACGGTTTCATTAGCCGCCAGAATGGCGAAGACGTTTTCGTGCATTTCTCGGCCATCGAATCAAAAGGCTTTCGCAGCCTCCAGGAAGGCCAAGCCGTGCAGTTCACCGTCGTCAAAGGACCCAAGGGCTGGCAGGCAGAGAGCGTTCAAGCTCTGTAATACCCGCTTCCGCGGGATCGAAGTAGTTTCACTCCATCGACCAAGGGCAGCTTCCCGGCTGCCCTTTTTTTTCGCCCGTTGAAGGATGAGATGCCGGGTGCCCCATCCTGAGCAAAGCGAAGGGTGGGGGTTTTCCTCCCCTCAGTCCGCCCGAACGTCCTCCCCGTCACCTCCTCTGGTCATCCCGAGGAGCGTAGCGACGTGGGGATCTACTGTTCTAGTAGGAGTAAGCGTAGAAGCCGGGTGCCCCATCCTGAGCGAAGCGAAGGGTGGGGGTTTCTTCCCGCAGTCACCCCCAACGTTCTTCCCTTCCGGCCCCTTGTCATCCCGAGGAGCGTAGCGACGTGGGGATCTGCTGTTCAAGTAGGAGTAAGCGTAGATGTCGGGTTTTCCTCTGCAGTCACCCCCAACGGTCTTCCCTTCCCTCCCCCTTTATCATCCCGAGGAGCGTAGCGACGTGGGGATCTGCGCGCGTTCCGTGCACTTCAAAACAATTCCCCCGCGTTATAAATCAGCTCTCCATCGATGACCTGGGCCTCGCGCATCAGTCGATGCTCCTTCGTCGGCGCCGCATCCACGATGTGCTCCACCGTATCTCCATGCGCCACGTAATAGTCCGAAACCATCATCCGATGGCACTGGAAATACATCTTCTCGGCGCACATGTACGCCGTCGGCTTCTCCTCCGCCAACCGCCGCACCCCCGCCGCCGCTTCCTGGAACTCCGGCGTCAGCATGTAATCCGCATAATTGCGAAACGAATCGCTGCGTAGCGCCGTGTTCCTCGATTCGGCCGTGATCTTCTTCCTCCGTCCCCCCATTCGCGGCTCCCAGTAGTAGGCGATCCCAGTCTTCGGCAGCTCCATCTCCAGGGTCTCTCGATTGAAGTGCGGCAGCCTGCGCGACATGGGAAACGCCCGGATATCCACCAGGTTCGCGATCCCATGCGCCTTCAGCACCTCGATCAACTCCGCCAGCGTCCGCGTCGAGTGCCCAATGGTGAACAACGTAGCCATAATTGTGAGTGAATGTGGGTGCCCCACCCTCGTCCGAAGGACAGGGTGGGCGGGCCGAGCTGCGCGCACCCTCAATACTCTTCGGATGCCATCGCCAGTGCCGCAGGCACGCCAGTTAATAGCCCCGGGCGTAAGCCCCAGGTAGGCGGGACAGGGGGATGCCACCCTCTATTGCTGCGCCAGCCCCACCAGCGCCGTCAGCACCTGCGCATCCTGCTCCGGAAATACCGCCCGCAGATCGAGCAGCACGCGTTCTTCCTCGACCCGGCCGATCACTGGCGTCTCCGCCCGCCGCAACGCATCCGCCAGCTGCTGCGCACTCATGCCGTCGAAGGTCAACGCCATGGCAAAGCTCGGCAGGGTCGCTCCCGGAGCCGATCCCCCGCCAATGGCCGCCGCCGTTTCCACCACTTCCACCGCATAGCGTGAAGATTGCTTTTTCAATTCCTCCGCTAACCCTTCCGCCCGGCGACGCACCTCCTCCGCCGGAGCCCGCATGATCCGAAGCGCCGGAATCGCGTCGAAATCCTCGCGTACGTAGCTCAGCAAAGTCGCTTCCAGTGCGGCATAAATCAACTTGTCCACCCGCAGTGCCCGGAACATCGGGTTGGCCCGGATCTTCGCCACCAGGTCCTTCCGGCCGCTCACCATCCCCGCCTGTGGACCGCCCAACAGCTTGTCGCCGCTGTAGGTCACCACATCCACTCCCGCGCGCAAGCTGTCGGCGATCGTCGGCTCCTGCGTCACGCCCACCTGCGCCAGGTCGAACAGGGCCCCGCTGCCCAGGTCTTCCATCACCGGAATACCGTGTGCCTTACCCAACGCCACCAGTTCTTCGAGCGATGGCGTCTCGGTGAATCCCACGATCTGAAAATTGGAACGATGTACCCGCAACAGCAGACGGGTGCGGTCGGTGATTGCCTTCTCGTAATCGCCGATGCGCGTACGGTTGGTCGTTCCCACCTCGCGCAGCACTGCCTGGCTCTTGCTCATCACGTCCGGAATACGAAACGATCCGCCAATCTCCACCAACTCGCCGCGTGAGACGATGACCTCGCCCCCCTCCGCCAGCGAGTTCAACGCCAGCATCACCGCCGCCGCATTGTTATTCACCACCACCGTCGCCACTTCGCGCTTCGTACTGCCGAGCAGCCGCGCGAACAGCCGGTCCACGTGTACGTCGCGCTTGCCGCGCTCCCCACTCTCCAGGTCGAATTCCAGGTTGGAGTACAGGGTCGAAACCGCGCGTGCATGTTCCAGGGCTGCGGCACTCAACGGCGCGCGCCCTAGGTTCGTGTGGAGAATGACCCCGGTGGCATTAATCACCGCCCGCAGCGAGGGCCTCAGCTCCTTTTTCATCTCCCGCGCAACCGCTTCGCCCATCGCCTGCACCGCGATCCTCACTCCATTCTCGTCCAGGGCTCCGCTGACAATCTCTGCCCGCATGCGAGCCAGCACCTCGCGCGCCGCCGCGGTCACGGCTCCCCGCCCATCGGATGCAGCCAGGGCGCTCAAGTCGTCCCGCCGCAGGATTTCGTCCACACTCGGCAGCAGCCGGAAAAGCTCGGATTTAGCAGCGGTTTTCATGCTCTCAAGTCTCAACCTCTTGCCGGCGATCCGCAACCGGCCTGACTATCCCACTTCTACCAGCCCGTATCGCCGGTTCCAGTGGCTCCTCAAATGCTCGAACACCTTCTTCGATTCCGCCTCCGACAAATCGTCGTGCGGTCCGCTCGTCACGTACGCGGCCTCGCGCTTCGCCAGTTCCAGCAACTCCCGATCGCGAATCAAATTGGCTACCCGGAAGTCCGGCATGCCCGCCTGCTTCGTGCCAAAAAATTCGCCCGGCCCGCGCAGCTGCAAATCCAGCTCTGAGATCGCGAAGCCGTCGTTCGTCTTCACCATCGCCTCCAGCCGCTGCTCCGCCTCGGCCGAAACCTTTCCACCCGTCATCAGCACGCAATACGATTTCGCACTGCCGCGCCCGATGCGTCCGCGCAACTGATGCATCTGCGAGAGGCCGAACCGCTCCGCGTGCTCCACCACCATGATGTTCGCGTTTGGCACATCGACGCCCACCTCAATCACTGTCGTCGACACCAGCACCTGCACATCGCCACTCTGGAAGCGTCGCATCACCGCGTCTTTCTCATCCGAATGCATGCGGCCGTGCAGCAGCCCCACCCGCAAATCGGCGAACACTTTCTTGCGCAGCTCGTCATACATCTTGATCGCCGCCTTGAGCTGCTTCCCCGCTTCAGCGTCTTCCGCCTCCTCGATCACCGGATACACGATGTATGCCTGGTGACCCGCTGCCACTTGCTTCCGCACAAATGCCCAAACTTCTTCCGCCCGCTCATCGGAGACCCGCCGCGTCACGATCGGCGTCCTTCCCGGCGGCAATTCATCCAGCACGCTCACGTCCAGGTCTCCATAAAGGGTGAGCGCCAGGGTGCGCGGAATCGGTGTCGCCGTCATCACCAGCACATCGGGCTCAGCCGCTCCTGTCTTCTTCATCAGTTTGAAGCGTTGCATCACTCCGAAGCGGTGCTGCTCGTCCACGATCACGAGTCCCAGCGCGTCGAACTCCACTTTCTCCTGGATGAGCGCATGCGTTCCAATCACCAGCTGCGCATTGCCCTGGGCAATATGCCGCCGCACATCGCGCTTTCGGTCCTGTTCCATCGATCCCGTCAGCAGCACGATGCGATAGCCGGCTTTTTCTAAAATCCGCCGCGCCGATAAGTAATGCTGCGTCGCCAGGATTTCCGTCGGCGCCATCAGCGCCACCTGGTATCCATTCTCGATCGCGATCACCGCCGCTTCCAGCGCCACAATCGTCTTTCCCGAGCCGACGTCTCCCTGCAGCAGCCGGCGCATTGGCGACGTCTGCTTCATATCGGCGACAATCTCGCTCAGCACCCGCTTCTGCGCTCCCGTCGGATGGAAAGGAAGGATCCGCTTAATTGCCTCCCGCACCTGCTCATCCACCCGAAACTCCACCCCCGACTGCGCCCGCATCTTCCGCCGCTTCAATTCCAGCCCCAGTTCCAGGAAGAACAGCTCCTCGAAAATCAGTCGGACATGTGCCGCCGTCCGTGCGTTCTGCAGCCGCGTCAGCGTTTCGCCCTCATCCGGCCAATGCGCCTTCCAGAATGCCGCCCGGCGGTCCATCAGGTCCACATGGCCGCGCACCGCCGCCGGAATCGCATCCTCTACCTCCAGCGCAAGGTTCTCCAGAGCTCCGTGAATCACCCGCCGAAAATATTTCGAGGTGAGCTTCCCGTTTGCGGCCGACTCGTAGATGGGAACGATGCGCCCAATTTCCAGCGTCTTCAGCTTGTCCGCTTCCAAATCTTCTGCTCGGTCTTCCGGGTTTCCCGACGGGCCCTCGTGCAGCACCTCGAACTGCGGCTGGATGATCTGCAGCTCCCGCCGTCCAAACTTCGATTCCTCGACCTTCCCGTAAAGCGCCAGTAGCTGGCCTGGCTTGAACCGGTCTTTCAGATACGCGCCGTGGAACCACAGGCATTTCAGCGTCTGCCGTCCTTGCCCCACGGTGAGCTGGAACATCGGCCCGGCCCGGGTGCGGAAAAGTCCGGAAACCCGCACCTCGGCCACCACGCTTGCCATCTCCCCCGGCCGCAGTTCGCCAATCCCGCGTGGGTTCAGGCGGTCTTCGTAACGGAAGGGCAGGTAATACAGCAGGTCCTCGACGGTGCTGATCCCTTTGGTCGCCAGGGTCTCGGCAGTCCGTGGCCCAATGCCTTTTACATACTGAACTTGTGTCGAAAGATCGAGCACGGAGCGATGTTAACAGCTCCCCTTACCCTTGAAGCAGCCCCGCATCCGCCTCCGTGCTCCAATCAGTTGTGCTCCGTAACTGGTTGAAAGCTTTGGCCGCCGTTCTTCTCGGCAACCTCATTTACTTCTTCGCGGTCATGCCGCACGTTCCAGAGATCGGCCGGCACCATCCCAAACGTCTGGATTGGGGTCTCGCCCTCGATTTCTGGGTGTGCCTCGCGATATACGGCCTCATCGACTTGCTCGCACGAAAATTGAGGCCTTCCCGCAGTGCCCTGAGGTAAACTTCAGCTACTTTGAGCGCACAGCAGGGAATGCAACGAATCGCGATCCTTTACGACGCGAGCCAGGCCGTCTTGTCGACCTTTTCCGAAGACCAGGTCCTCGACCAGATCCTGACTATCGTGCGCGATTACTTCCACCTGCAAGGCGGATCCATCCTTCTTCTCGACAAGGAACGCAAGATGCTGTCGGCCCGGCTTTCTTTCGGGAAACAGCCCTGCATCTCCAAGATTCCGCTCGGCGAAGGACTCTCCGGCACCGCGGCCAAGCTCAAGCGCCCCATCTATGCCCCCGACGTCTCCAAAGATCCCCGCTATATCAAGGGACAAGACAGCACCCGGTCCGAGGTTGCGATTCCCCTCATGGTGCACGACGAGGTGGTCGGGGTCCTCGATTGCCAAAGCGACGAACTCAACTTTTTCGATACCCAGACCATCGACCTGCTCACCCTCTTCTCCACCCAGGCTTCCATCGGGCTGGTGAATGCTGAAATCTATTCGCGCGAGCAAAAACGCGCCCAGCAGATGGAAGCCATCGGAGCCATTGCCCGCCAATCGACCGCGGTACTCCAGATTGAAGAGTTGTTGGTCCAGCTCTGCATCGCCATCGTCAAATACCTTCGCCTCGACGGCGTTGCCGTGCTCACCGCCGAACCGGATGGCAGCCTGATCCTGCGCGCTCACGACGGCCCCCTCAAGCCCTCCATCGAGACCAGCCAGACGGTTCTGCCGACCCGCAACCCCGCCGAAGCAGCCCTTGAGATGCGCATGCCGCGGGTCGTCCGCTCCGAGACCAGCGGCGCTCCACCCGTGCTTTATAGTTCCGCCAAGTCCGAACTGCTGCTGCCCCTGGTTTCCGCCGGCAGCCCGCTCGGCATCCTCGTCTTCGCCGCTCGCGCCGGCGCGTCGTTCCCCGATGAAGACATTGCCACCCTGGAATCTGTGGCCGACATTTGCGCCACCGCCATCCAGAATGCCTATTACTTCCAGCAGGTCGAACAGCTCGCCTACGTGGATGGCCTCACCGGCGTCTTCAATCGCCGCCTCTTCGAGCGCCGCATCGGCGAGGAGATCGAGCGCGCCACCCGCTACAGCAGCACCCTCTCGATCATCATGGTCGACATCGATCACTTCAAGCGCGTCAACGACGAGTGCGGCCACCTGCTGGGCGATGAAGTCCTCCGCCGCGTATCCCAGATCTTTCAACAGGCCCTGCGCAAGCCCGATGTCTGCTGCCGCTATGGCGGCGAGGAATTCGCTATCGTGCTTCCCGAAACCTCCGGGCCGAAAGCCATTCACGTCGCGGAGAAACTGCGCAACCTGATCGCCGATTACGAATTTCCCGGAGTTCCCCGGCGCATCACCATCAGCGCCGGCGTCGCCGACTTCCCCCGCTGCGGCCGCACCCGCGACGATGTCGTCCGCGCCGCCGATGACAGCCTCTACCTCGCCAAGCAGTCGGGCAGAAACCGCGTCATGTCCCCCGACCGCATCGGCCTCTCCGAAGTCACCCAGTAAGACTCACTTCGATGGTGCCTTCACGTCCCACTGGAATACCTCGTCGAGAGGCACATTGAAGGCTTGGGCAATACGGAACGCAGCCTCTAAGGATGGCGAGTATTTCCCCGCCTCGATCGCCGCAATCGTCTGTCGCGTGACGCCGATGCGCTCACCAAGTTCAGCCTGCGACATCTCGCCATTGTGGAAACGAAGGATGCGTATCCGATTCGAGATTGATCCTTGAATCATGCCTGCCTGCGGTAGCTGAACACGACCACACCGTAGTGAACGACCTCCGCAGCGATAATCATGAAAAGCGCAGCGTTGATGATGCTCCATCCGCTCGAATTGAAGGGCATCACGCAGCCGACCAGGATCATGCCCGCGATCAGAACGTAATACGCGGAGCTGACCGATCGCCGCACGATGGCCTGATCCCGTTCATCCAGCGGCATGCGCGCATCCTGCACCGATCCGTGCCGGAGATACAGATGGCCAACCCCCAGGATCAGCATCTGCCCGATGGCTGTGACCGCAAACCAGCCAAGCTGGCGCAGGTTGGGCATTGGTTCACTCGAAACAGCGCGCGTGGCAGTCATCGTGAAGTACGGGCCAAAGGTGACAGCCATGGCAAGCAGAGAGAGCCATGCAGTTTTTTCGCGATAGGGCATTGCGTTCCTCCATCAAGCACGGCTTAATGTAAACAATGACGAACATAATGTCAATAATACTTAACATCACATCGGACTGCTTTGAGCGGCAGAGGAGGTCGTTCTTATGCCCGATGGCTGACCAACCGCCTCTCCATCGCAAGGACTTCGCTGCAAAAACAAGAACGGCGTAGCCGAAGCGACGCCGTCGTTCCCAGTCCCTGCTACCGAATCATTCGCAGTCTTTGAGATGGTCCAGCTCTTTCCAGGCTTTCTGCAGCTCTTCCTGCTTCAACTGCATCGCTTTGTTGATTTCGTCGCTGTGCGCGGCGATTTCCGCCTGCGCCTGCTGCATGGCTTTCGCGATCTCGTCGCTATGCGCAGCGAACTCAGCCTGCGCTTGCTTCATGGCCTTTTGCATCTCTTCGCTGTCGAGCAGCTGCATCTTCTCTTGCGCCTGCTTCATCGCCGAATCGATTTCCGGCCGCATCTCCGAAAGCTGCGTATTGATCTCGTCTGCGTTGATGTTGACGTCGGGCATCGCCAGCCACGAACTGTCGTTCTTCGATGAAAACTCGATCGAGACGCTTTGTTCGCGCTTGTCGCGCACCACCCCCATCGCCGTCTTGCCATTGCGCTTGTGGGTCAGCCGATGCCAATCGCTCATGTCCGCAACCGGATCTTTTTCAATGCGGACGATCACATCGCCCGCGCGCAATCCCGCCGCTTCCGCCGGTGAACCCTTTTCTACCGAACGCACCAGCACGCCGTTGCCGTTCCGTACTCCAAGGAAGTCGCCCAGTTGCGGCGTCAGGTTCTCCACCAGCAGCCCGCTCTTGGACGAAGCCTGCAGGATGTTCATGCTCATGTCCGGCGGCGTATCAAAGAAACCATTGCCGGCCGGGGGAAGTCTCGGCGCCTTCGGAAGCCCCGCATTCATCTGCCGCCGGCTGCCCAGCGTCACTGCCAGCGACACCGGCTCTCCGTTTCGGCTGATGCCCAATTGCACCGTGCGTCCCGTCGGCGTCTCATGAATCAGCTTCTTCAGGTGCTCCGCGCTCTCCACTTTCTGCCCGTTGAAGGTAAGCAGCACGTCGCCGATGTGCACCCCAGCCTTAGCCGC
Organism: uncultured Acidobacteriaceae bacterium; assembly: GCA_963703075.1. Lineage (GTDB taxonomy): Bacteria > Acidobacteriota > Terriglobia > Terriglobales > Acidobacteriaceae > Korobacter. The sequence continues at coordinate 4,417,216 of OY969786.1, read as the reverse complement.
CGGAGCGTCATGGTCCATATCGGTGACTTCAACGCCGGAATCGTCTTTCAGCTTCAGCGTCGCCACCCGGTTCGGGGTAATGTCTCGCGGACCAATGCCGAGATAAGAATCTCCCGGCGTCAGCTCATCGCCGGTCGGGTCTGCGGGCGCCGGAATCGCACCTGCAACTGAAACCACTCCCGCCAGCAGCACAGCCAACCAAATAGACTTCAAGGATCGCATAGTACCGCCTCCACTCATTTCGATCGGTGGAATTCGATCTGCCCTATCGTCGTCCGAACTTTCAGGACCGGTCCGCCACCGTTCAGCGCTCCCTCGGCGAACATTGACTTCGGTCCATAATTCCCACCCTCGGACGTAATTCTGATCTCCGGGAACTCGCTGCTGATCCCCGCCCCGCGCGTCATGTCCGACGCCGCGTGCACCGTGATCGGCAGCGTGTCTGCCAGGTAAACAATCACATCGCCGGAGGCAGTCCGCAAGTACGAATCGCTGAACGTCTTCGGCGATCCCATGAACTCCACCGAGATCGCCCCCACTCCGGAATCTACTTGCGCACCCCGCGCCAGCTTGTGCAACTCCACCGATCCGCCGCCTGTCGCGGCCATCACGTGGCCCATCGAGCTGTCTACCCGAATCCGCCCGCCGCCGGTCTGGGCAAAAACATCGCCCGCCACGTCGCCGATATCGATGCTGCCGCCGCCACTCACCGCGTGCAGGTCGCCGCCGCAATGGTGTACTACTATATTCCCTGCCAGCGTTTCCACCGAGCACCAGCGCGCCGATCCTAGTGAAGCGAAGCCCCCGGCCGTCCACAACGTCGCTTTACCGCTCACTTCCCGGGCCTGCACGTTCCCGGCGCCGCTGCGCAATTGCGCATCCCCGTTCAACGTGCCCGCGGTAATGAACCCGCCCGAGGTGTGCGCCTTCACCGCCCCGGCAATCTGGTCCAGGTCGATGTTGCCCGCGGAGGTTTCCGCGTCCAGCCGGGCCCGGATCGCCCGCACCGTGATGCTTCCCTCGTGCGCATTCACCGCCACCGCATCCACACTGCGCGGCACCTGCACGAAGACATCGGCGCTCAACTCGCTGCTGTCCTTGCCGCCCATCCAGTCGCCCTCGATCACCGTGGCGTCTGCTTTGCGCGCGCTGAACACCCTAAATTGGTCAAAGATCTTGCGCGCCGCCTCTTGCGTGCTGCGCACACAGCGCTCCCGCACCGTGTAATTAATCTGTTCCTGCCCGCCGCCTTCCAGGTGAATGGCGCCCACCGACATCATCACCTTGACGACGTGCGAAAGCGGAGCAAACCCGCTGAATTCCTCGACCCAGTCAGGCCCCTGCTGATAAACCTTTGCCGGCTGCTGAGTTTGTGCCCACCCGCTCACCGAGCCCAACGCCAATAGGGAACAGATCGCGATCCTTCGCATCCCGCCGCCCTGTTGTCGCTGCCACCACTCGGTCACTTCCATGAATGCCTATAAACCTCTTCAAAATTCAAATCGATTTACTTCCCCGCTCGATCCATCACCGGGTGCCCCATCCTGAGCAAAGCGAAGGGTGGGGATTTCTCACCGCTTACATCAAATCTCCACCGGGTGCCCCATCCTGAGCAAAGCGAAGGGTGGGGACTTTGTCCTATCCCCACGAAACTCTTAACCCTGTCATCCTGAGCGAAGCGCGCACCGCGCGCGCAGCCGAAGGACCCCTACCAAACCATCAATCTCCGCCCTCTCTCGCTTTCTGAGCAAAGCGAAGGGTGGGGATTTCTCACCGCTTACATCGAATCTCCACCGGGTGCCCCATCCTGAGCGCCTTTCGCGAAGGGTGGGGGTTTTAATCTTTACCGACGAAAATCGAAGCCCCCGAACCCCCTAATCCAGCTCCGGCGCTGCCTGTAACAGCCGCTTCGACTCGTTGCGAATAAACTCGTTAGGATCTTCCTTGCCCAACTGCTGCAACGCGGCGCGCACGCTGGTATCCGCCTTCACCGGCTCCAGCAGATGGATCGCACCCGACCGCACCCCCGGATTGCTATCGTTCAACAACGCTTCCAGCACCGCATTCCGCACCCGGACATCGTCTTTCACATAAGGCTCGAGCGCTTCCAGCGCCTTCAGCCGCACTCCCGGATTCGAGTCGTACCGCAGCGAGTAGGTCAGCGTCTCGCGCGCCTGCGGGTCGCTGCATTTCTTTGCCAGCACGCCCACCGAATCCAGTCGCACCCCTGAGTTGTCGTTGTTGCGCGCGGCGTACGCCAGCAAATCCTGGATCTTCGGGTCGGTCGCCGATCCTTGTACCTGTTCCTGGAGAACGCGATCGTAGTTAATGCTGACCTGGTCGGAATTGGGTTGCAGTTCAATCGAACGCACCGGCCCAATCGACGCCTTGGTCATGTCGTGAATTTCCTTGGAGTTCAGGATCGGCGCGGTTCCCGGATGCAGGCTGTACATCGTTCCCAACCCGCCTCCGAAGCCGACAATAAAAATCGCCGCTGCCAGGGCGGGAGCAACCCGCATCCTCTGCAGCAGCGCCATCGGATCCAGTACGAAACGACGCCACCCGTGCAACTGCTCCGCGTGTTCTAACGCGTCCTGCAATTGCATGCGCGACGCCGTCAGCAGGTTCGGGGTCACTTCCGGTGCCGGCAGCGCCGACATCGTCTCGTGGAACGATTTGGTCGACTCAAATTCCGCCGCACAGTCCGTGCAGCGAATCAGGTGCTGCTCCAATTCGTGCCGCGCGTCGTCGCCCAACTCGTTGTAGAGGTAAAGGTCAACGTTGTGTTGTACCCAATCACAGTTCATGGCTTACTTCCTGTTCATATCGGCCAGGGCCGCCCGCAATTTCTGCGTCCCCCGGAAAAGCGTGTTTTTGGCCGTCTCTTCCGTCGTGTTCAGGATCTCGCCGATGGTCCTCAGCTTCAAACCCTGGTAATGCTTCATCTCGAAAACCATGCGTTCCCGGGGCGTCAGTTTCTCCAAAGCCTTGGCAATCCGCTGCCCCAGCTCGCGCCGCATCAGGTCGCGCTCGGGGCTCGCTCCCGACCGGTCGTCCGCCACCTGATCCAGCAGGTCGTACTCTTCCCCGCGTTGATCGGTGGCGACCGGCGCATCCTCTTTGCGTACCGTCCGCTTGCGCAGCAAGTCCAGGCAAAGGTTGGTGACGATGCGATAAATCCAGGTGTAAAACGAACACTCGAACCGGAAGTTCCCGATGTTCCGGTAGGCCTTCAGGAAGGCCTCTTGATAAATATCTTGCGCGTCCGACTCCGAGCGTGTCAGGTGCAACGCCAGCCGCAGTACCGCCGAATCGTACTGGCGCACGAGGTCCTCGAACGCGGCGTGATCGCCACGTTGGGCAGCACGTATCAGTTCGGCATCGTTCATTCGGTTCGTGGTCTGCCCGACCATGCTTCCCCGACTCTTTGATGCTGAGGAATCTACAGAACCGCTCTGTCCCGGCTTACCCCGCCCCACAGCCGCTCCGGGCATGCCCGTCAGCGACCGGACTATCGCCTCACTCGCCATCCAGTACACCCGCCTGCGTGACGTCTCTAGGCTCTATCCCGCACCGGCCCCTGCCATTCCAACCACCGCCGGCCGTTCGGGATAACTTCCGCCTTTCAATGCGTTTGGACGGCGTGAGAGCACTTCCGTGAGCATCGATTATAGAGGTCCCTGTCCCTTCGGTTTGCCACATTCCCAGCTTTGCACTTAAACCGATGCAATCCCGTCCCCCAAAACCCGCTTCTCCCCCGCAGGCCACGCCCGCTGAACCCCACAGAATCCCGCCGGACGGTCCCGTTTGCGTATTTCCCAAAGACTTATCCAGAGCAGGTCTCGTCGCAAAGACTCCGGCTCCCGGTTGGTAGCGTCGTCGGGGGATGATCTCCGAGCCGGGTGCCCCATCCTGAGCCAAGCGAAGGGTGGGGATTTTGTTCTGCGGTCAATCTCCTCGCGGGCATCGCAGCGCACCGACCTCCTCTACTCTCCCTTGTCATCGCGAAGCAGCGCAGCCATCCCCTCCTCTACTCTCTCTTGTCATTGCGAGGAGCGCAGCGACGTGGCAACCTGCTGCTGTCTCCCTAATCGCACCGTTCCTCCGGCTTGTATTCCGCCATCGCGGGCAGCGCAGCCACCCCCCTCCCCTACTCTCCCTTGTCATTGCGAGGAGCGCAGCGACGTGGCAATCCGCTGTTGTCTCGCTGCGCCCGTTCCTCCGGGTGGGGAGACCAGCACTGTCCGCTTTTTCCTCCCCAATTCCAATTTCGGACACTCCAGCATGTCCCCGCACCGTCATCCCGCGCCGCGGCAATCACTTACAATCGCCGCATTTGGCCCACCGACTGCGAACCAACTGCCAGGAAAACCGCATGCTGACCCTGCTCCAGGATCTCCGCTACGCTGTCCGCCAACTGCGCCGTAGTCCCGGCTTCGCCTTCGTCGCAGTCCTCACGCTCGCCCTCGGCATCGGTGCCAACGCGGCGATCTTCAGCGTCATCGACTCTGTGCTGCTCCAGCCGCTCCCCTACCCGCAGCAGCAAAAGTTGGTGGCCCTCCAGTCCCAGACGCCGTTTCCCAAAGGCTGGGTCCGTGAGTTCCAGCGCAAGTCCACTTCTTTCTCTTCGGTGTCGGCCTACACCCTCAACCAGGAATACAACCTGAACGGTGGTAGTAGCTCCGACCGCTCTCTCGGCAGCAGCGTCAGCGTCAATCTCTTCGATACCCTCGGCCTTCAGCCTTACCTCGGCCGCTTCTTCTCACCGCAAGAGGAATCCGTCGGCCAGGATCGGGTCGTCGTCCTCGGTTACGGCTTCTGGCACGAACGCTTCGGCAGCAACCCCGCCATCCTCGGTCAAAGCATTTTGCTCGACGGTGTGCCGCGCCAGGTAATCGGCGTCGCTCCCGCCGGCATCCGCTTCCCCGATCACGAAACCCAGTTCTGGATTCCCATCGCCTTCGATGCCTCGCAGGCTTTCGATCCTTGGAAGCTCTTCAACCTGCGGGCCCTCGGTCGTCTGCGCGATGGCGTATCGCCCGCCCAAGTCCAGGCTGAGCTTCGTGCCCTGCAGCCCCGCATGCTCACATCTTTCCCGTGGCGCATGCCCGACATGTGGGCCGCCGACATCACCGTTCTGCCCCTGCTCGAAGCCTTGGTCGGCAAGACCGGACCGAAGTTCTACCTGCTTCTCGGCGCCGTCGGCCTTGTATTGCTGATTGCCTGCGCCAACGTCGCCAATCTTCTTCTCGCTCGCGCCGCCGCTCGTCAGCGTGAAATCGCCATGCGCAGCGCCTTGGGCGCAAGCATTCCGCGACTCGTACGCCAACTGCTTACCGAAAGCGTTCTCCTCTCCAGCCTCGCCGGTGTCGCCGGATTGCTTCTCGCGTGGGCTGGACTGCACGCCCTCAAGATCGTTCTCCCGCCCGAGACTCCGCGCCTCGCCAGCGTCACTTTGCACCCGGCCGTGCTTTGCTTCGCCGTCGCCATCTCGTTACTCACCGGCGTTCTCTCCGGACTCGCCCCCGCCTGGAATGCCACCGCCGATGTGCAGGAAAAATTACGCTCCAACGCCAACAGCGTCTTCGGCAGCGCCCGGCACTTCTCGGTCTCGCGCGCCCTCGTCGTCGGCCAGATCGCTTTAGTCGTTGTGGTCATCACTGTTTCCGGCATCATGCTGCGCAGCTTCTACCGCCTTGCCAACGTCCCGCCCGGCTTCTCGACGGACAAGGTCGTCGCCGCCCAGGTCTCCCTCGACGCCGGCGCCCGCACCGGAACCTGCACCGCCTTCTTCCGTAACCTGCTCGAACGCACCCGCTCTCTCCCGGGCTTGCAAAGCTCCGCCCTCGTCGATACCGTGCCCCTGACCGGCGATGATTCCTGGTACGTCTTCGACGCCGAAAATCATCCTCGCCCCGCCACCGAGCCCGGCATGGTCTCCGCCGGCCGCATCGTGTCTGACGGTTATTTTCACCTCATGCAGATCCCGCTCCTTCGCGGACGCTGCTTCGATACCACCGACGCCTCCGGCGCCAGTCGCGCCGTCATCATCAACCAGTCGCTCGCTGCTCACCTCTGGCCCAACCAAGACCCGCTCGGCAAACACATCGTCCACGTGGAAAACGAAACTGCCCCCGGCGTCCTCGATCCCAAAACCGCCTCCATCGTGGTCGGCGTGGTCAGCGACACCCGCCATCAGGCCCTCGATCGTAGAGCCGGATGGGAGGTCTATCTTCCCGTGACTCCGACCCGCGAGAACCCGGTGATGAATGTCATCCTGCGTTCGAACCTCGATACCTCGGCCATCTCCACCGCCATCCGCAATACCGTCGCCCAGATCGATCCGTCCGTCACCGTCTCCCACGTCCGCACCCTCGACGAAGTGCTCTCCGCCTCCACCGCCAACTCTCGCTCCCTCACGTTTCTTCTTTTGGGATTCGCCTTGCTCGCCGTCGGGGTTGGCGTGGTGGGCATTTACAGCCTGATCGCCTACACCGTCAGTTGGCGCACCCGCGAAATGGGCCTCCGCATCGCCCTCGGTGCCACCCGTTCGCAGATCGCCGCCCTCGTCCTGCGCCAGAGCTTACAGCTCAGCCTCGCCGGGTCTCTGTGCGGTCTGGCCGCCGCCTATCTCGGACGCAACCTTCTGCGCGGCTTTCTTTTCGAGACCAGCCCCACCGATCCCCTCACCTTCGGCCTCGTCCCCGTCCTGCTTTGTCTCCTGGCCCTCCTCGCCGCCTGGTTGCCCGCCCGCCGCGCCGCCAAAGTCGAACCCATGCAAGCCCTCCGCTCCGACTAAGCGTCAGACCCTCTTGTCATTGCGAGGAGCGCAGCGACGCGGCACCCTGCTGTCCGCGCAAATCCATCCGGGTGCCCCATCCTGAGCAAAGCGAAGGGTGGGGATTTTCTTCTGTCGTCATTCTCATCGTGAGCCACCCAGCCACCCACCTCCCCTACTCTCTCTTTTGTCATTGCGGGAAGCGTAGCAACGCAGTAAGCCCGTCAGATCCGGGTACCCCATCCGGAGCAAAGCGAAGGGTGGGGATTTTCGAAATGAATCCATTCGCGAGCCACGCAGCCACCCACCTCCCCTACTCTCTCTTGTCATTGCGAGGAGCGCAGCAACCCGCCGATCCTCCCGGGTGCGCCATCCTGAGCAAAGCGAAGGGTGGGGATTTTCGAAATGAATCCATTCGCGAGCCACGCAGCCACCCACTCCCCTACTCTCTCTTGTCATTGCGAGGAGCGCAGCGACGTGGCAACCTGCTGTTTAGAATGTCGACCCGTCTCCTCGCCGCCCTCCTGCTCGCCACCATCCTCTTCAGCGCATGGGCGCTGCATGCTCGCTCCGCCCGCCAACGTCCCCGCGTCGCTCTCTGGGCGTGGCAACGTCCCGAGCACCTCGCGTATATCGATACCCATCGATCCTCGATTGCCGTCCTCGCCGAAACCATCTATCTCGCGCCCGCCGTCCGTTACGAACCGCGAACCCAACCGGTCGCTGCCCCACCCAACGCCGACTTCATCGCCGTCGTCCGCCTCCAAGGCAACGCAACCGCCGACCCGCAAACCATCGCTGCTCGCATCGCCCGACTCGCCGACAATCCCCGCACCCGCGCTATTCAAATCGACTTCGACGCCACCGTTTCGCAACGCGATTTCTACCGCTCTCTTCTGACCGAAGTCCGCGCCCGGCTGCCCAAAGGCATGCCGCTCTCCATCACCGCCCTCGTCTCCTGGTGCGCTGGCGACGACTGGCTCACCGCTCTTCCCATCGATGAGGCCGTCCCCATGTACTTCCGCATGGGCGTCGACAAGGACAACATCCGCCGCGATCGCATGGACGTCCGCCTCTTGCCTGAGCCGCTCTGCCGCGCGAGCGTCGGCGTCTCGCTCGATGAACCATGGCCGCACTTCGATACCAACGTCCACGTTTACGCCTTCGCGCCCTCCGCCTGGACCGAAGCCGATTACCGCCGCGTTCTCGAAAGGCTGGCCCGATGAGATTCTTCCAGCGTTCGCTGCTCCTTCTCGCCTTCGCCTTCCTCGTTTTCGTGCCCCGTAATATCTTTTCGTGCGGGCCCTTCTTCGACAGCGCAACTTTTTCTTTCGACACCCATCCCGACTACCCGATCGCCGCCTTCCTGCACGGCCATCTCGGCGTCCTCCAGCCCAGCTTCCATCGCATGTATCTCGTCATCGCTTATCGGTCTCTCAATGGCCACCCTCTCAGCAGTAAAGAAATCGATGCCCTCGATCCGCTGCTCACCACCGGAGCCAAGTCCGCCGATGCCATGGCCAGCGAGGGATTCTTGAATTCCTACCAAGGCGCCCCGAGTTCCACGCCTCCCTCCGCTCTCTGGCTTACCGAACGCGCCAAGGTTCTCGGTGAGACGCCACCGCAACCCGACGCCGCCATCGATCAGAATCTCAACTACGCTAACTACCAATCGTTTCTGAATTGTCCCGACGCGTCTTTTACTACCGCCGTCGCCACCCTGCGCGATCGCCAGCAAAAATGGGGAGCCGGCAGTGCCGACCTCAAGACTTGGATCGCCGGGCAGGATGCCGTCTTCGCCCGCTGCTCGAAAAAAGATGCCCCGCTCCCACCCACCATCGAGACCACCAACCCGGTGCTCCAGCGCGATCGCGACTACCAGGTCGCTGCTGCGCTCCTTTACAGCGGCAGCCCCGATCAACTCATCGAAGCCGTCCAGCGCTTCGACGACATCGGTCACGACAAGCTCTCCCCGTGGCGCATCTGGGGACCTTATCTCGCCGCCCGTTCGCTCATTCGCGCCGCGACTCTCAAGTCCAGCCAGGAGCGCGCCTTCGACGCCGAGCTGATGACCAAGGCCGAGGCGCGCTTGAAAGCCATCCTCAACAACCGCATGCTGATCCCCAGTTATCCACCCTGCGAGCACATGCTCGGCTTCGTCGAAGCTCGTCTCCATCCCGAGGAACGTACCCGCGAGCTCGCCCAGCGCCTCACCAATGGCACCAGCGCTGACGTCGCCCAGGACCTCATCGACTACCGCTATCTGCTCGATAACAACTCCGGCAACGATGTGAACTCCGAAGCACGCAAGGACGACCTCACCGACTGGATCCGCACCTTCCAGTCCGGCCCCAGCGCGAAAGACCATGCCATCGAAAAATGGCGGGAAACGAAATCCCTGCCCTGGCTGGTCGCCGCTCTCACCGCAACTCCTGCCAAAGATCCTGCCGAGCTGGAGTTCATGGCCGCGGCCTCGCAGCTCGATCCGCACGACCCGCGCTTGCTGACCGTCCTCTTTCAGCGCACGGCTTCCCTCCACGCGTCGGGAGATGACAATGCCGCCCGCTCCCTCATCGATGCCAACCTCGCCTATCTTTCCAAGGACGCGCCTATCTCCTCCCGCAATCTTTTCTGGAAGCAACGCATGGCGATGGCCCACACCTTCGACGAGTTTCTCCGCTTCGCGCCCCGTGAAGATGCCGCCGGCCCCTATGCGCAACTCCAGTTGAAGGAAGGCGCACCCGTACCACCCCATGCTCCGCACGACACCTACTTCGATACCGACAGCACCGCCGTCTTCAACCGTGCCCTGCCGCTCTCTCTGCTCGTTCGCGCCGCCGCCCGCGTCGAGCCCAAGCCTCTGCAGGCCGAAGTCGCGCAATCCACCTGGACTCGCGCTCTCCTGCTCAACCAGCCCGCCACCGCCAGCCAGTTAGCGCCCGCCGTGAAGCACGACACTCCGCCTCTCGCGCCTTCGGGCGACGACTACGCCAAGGCCGCAACCAGCGAAGCCCGCCATCGCGCCGCTCTCTGGACGCTCCTCCACAATCCCGGTCTGCGTCCCTACGTCGTCCCCAACATGCAGCGCACAACCGCTGTCGATCGCATCGACAACTACCGTGACAACTGGTGGTGCGCCGATCTCGGGGCGCGCATCGATACCGCCAGTTCGCAATTCATCAATTCCGCCGGAGTTCCCGTCCAGCCGAAGCGACCAGCCGAACGCAGCCCTGCATTCCTCACTCCCGCCGAGAAATCGGCCGCCGACGCCGAATGGTCTACCCTCTCCAAGCTCGGTCCCGCTCCCAACTACCTCGCCGCCGAAGTCCTCGCCTGGGCAAAGTCCGCGCCCGACGATCCGCGCATCCCCGAAGCCCTGCATCTCGTCGTCCGCGCCACCCGGTACGGCTGTACCGACGACAAAACCGGCGCCCTGAGCAAGCAAGCCTTCCAACTCCTCCACGGAAAATATTCCGCCAGCGACTGGGCCCGGAAGACGCCCTACTTCTACTAGCAAAGAAAAACGGCAGGCGCGAAGCCTGCCGTAGTTTCGAAACTCTGCAACGATTACCGCTGCGGATGACTCTGCGGTTGCGCCTGCGGCTGGTCCGCCGGATGCTGCGGAGCCGCCGGGTTCCCTTGGGTTGCGGGGTTCCCTTGCGGTGCCGGACCTTCCGGTGCGGGCTTTTCCTTTTCTGCAATCTTTTCCAGGCTCACCTCGAACACCAGCGTCGAATTCGGCGGCATCCCCGGACGCCCCTGCTCGCCATACGCCATGTCAGGCGGAATCACCAGCTGCCACTTCGATCCCACCGGCATCAACTGCAGCGCCTCGGTCCAACCCTTGATCACGCCCGTGACCGGAAATGTCGCCGGCTGTCCGCGCTTGTACGAGCTGTCAAACTCTTTGCCATCCACAAACGTTCCGCGATAATTGCATACCACCGAGTCGTCCTTCGACGGCTTCGGGCCCGTGCCCGCCGTCAGGATCTTGTACTGCAACCCGCTCGGCAGCGTGGTCACGCCCTCTTTCGTCTTGTTCGCCGCGCGATACGCATCGCCCAGCGTCTTGTTCTTCACCGCCGCTTCCTTCATCGCCTGCTGCTGGAAATCCGTCAGCGCCGAGCGCATCTGGTCGTCGGTCAGCGCCGGCTTGGTCCCCGCCATCGCATCTTTCAGCGCCCGCATCATGATCGCCGTATCGACATCCAGGTCATCGTCATGCAGCTTCCGGCCAATGCTCGTCCCGATGGCGTAGCTCGCCTTCTGCTTTGCCGTCGTCAGGGTCAGCGGCGCTGCCGCCGTCTTCTTCGCCGTCGTCGCTGTATGTGCCTTGGTCGTGCCCGTCGAAGTCGTTTTCGCCGGCGTTGCCGGAGTGGTTGTCGGCGGAGTCTGCTGTGCCAGGACGTTCCCAGCCAGCATCATCCCAGCCGCCAGTAAAACTGCCGTTGATGTCAGGGTCTTCTGCATGCTTCCATTCTCCCATTCGAATCCATTGCGATTTATGCACTTCGTGCAAACAAAACGGACCAGCCCTCCCACGAGAACTGGTCCGCCTTCATCTTCCGCGCGCGCCGGCCGAGCGCCATTTGCATTTGAAGGACATCGCGCGTCTCGCGTTCGGCCACATCGCCTGTGCTTGATCCAGGATGAACCTACTGCGCCGCTTCCGCTTCCTTCGCCACATTCACCGGAACCTGCACCGTCACGTCGCGGTGCAGCTTCACCGCCACGTGGAAGTTGCCGGTCGTCTTGATCGGTTCCACCAGCGACAGCTTGCGGCGATCGATCTTCAGTCCCTGCTTCTCCAACTCGCTCGCGATGTCCGAGGTCGTCACCGATCCAAACAGTTGGTTGTTCTCACCCGAGCGGCGCGTAAACGTCACCGTCACGCCCTCGAATTGCTTGGCCAGCGACTCCGCGTCCGCCTTATCGCGCGCCACTTTGCGCACTGCGGCCGCCTTCATCTGCTCGATCACGGCCTTGTTCGCCGCCGTTGCCTCGATGGCCAACTTTTTCGGCAGCAAATAGTTGCGTCCATATCCGTCCGCCACCTTCACCACATCGCCCTGGTGCCCGAGCGCATCCACGTCTTGCTTCAGAATCACTTCCATTGTCGTAAGCTCCATCCAAAATTTCGTATCTACCGGCTTTTTCGCGGGTGCCCCATCCTGAGCGCCTTTCGCGAAGGGTGGGGACTTTCTTGGTTGCCCCATCCTCAGCTCTTCGCGAAGGGTGGGGACTTTCTGGGTGCCCCATCCTGAGCGCCTTTCGCGAAGGGTGGGGACTTTCGCCCCGCGGCCAGCCGCCAACCCTGCCCGCAGCACACACTCTTTCTTGTCATCCCGAGGCGCAGCCTTTGCGCCGTGGGGACCTGCTGTTGTCATCCTGAGCGAAGAACGCGAAGCGTTCTCAGTCGAAGGATCTTGCAGTCCTTCACCCAGGAGTGACGTTCTACCGCGCCGCCGCAAACGGCAGCAGCGCAATGTTCCGCGCCTGCTTGATCGCATCGCTCAACCGCCGCTGATGCGGCGTGCATACGCCAGTCAAACGCCGGGGAACGATCTTCCCGCTCTCTGCCACGAACTGCCCGAGCAGGCGCACGTCCTTGTAATCGATCGCGTCAATCTTCTCCACGCAGAATTTACAAACCTTCTTGCGGCGGAAAAACTTTCGCCCTCCATCCCGCCCCGCTCCACCGGGACGCGGTCCACGGTCGCCGCGAGGTCCGCCACCACCCTCACGCCGTCCCTGGGGCGCTCCCGTCGAAGGCGTCGCCGCCGGCGCATCACTCGTCGCGCCCTCAGGCGCTGTCTTCACTGTCGTTTCGTCTGCCATTTCCAGTCTCCAATCTCGATACCACTAAAACTGTAGGTGCCCCACCCCTTGTCCGCAGGACAGGGTGGGCCTCAATACTCTCAATCCCTCACGCCGGCCGCCGTTCACGAAGAGCGGCACTACACCGCCGCTGGTTCCGCTCCGGGTGTTTCGGCCGGCGCTGCTGCAGGCGCTGCCGGCGGTTCGGCCGCGGCTGCTTCCGCCGCGCGCGTACCCTTCCCGCGGACGTGCTTGTCGCGGATCGCCTTCACCTTCGCCAGACGCTTCTGCTCTTCGTCCACCCGTACCGTGATGAACTTGATCACCTGTTCCGTCACGCGCAAGCGGCGCTCCACTTCTTTAATCAGCGCGCCTTCGCCCTCCAGCGTGATCAGGAAGTACATCCCGTCCGTGAAGTTGCGCACTTCATACGCCAGCCGGCGCTTGCCCCATTTGTCTACGGACTTGATCGTCCCGCCCGCATTGCCAATCTGCGTCTCCAGCGTGGAGAGCAGCTTTTCCTGGTCCTCTTCCGTCAAATCCGGCCGAACCACGAACATCACCTCATAAATACGCTGCATTCTTCTTCTCCAATCTCTCTCCCCGGATAAATTCTCCGGGTGCCCCATCCTGAGCGCTTTCCGCGAAGGTTGGGGATTTTCTCAATCTCCCGAATCAATCTCTCCGGGTGCCCCATCCTGAGCAAGCGAAGGGTGGGGGTTTTCACTTCGTCGCCCCGTCCTCTTCCGCCTTCTCCGGCTTCCGGTTGAATCGGTTCATCGCCGGCCCAGCCCCTTCGCTCAGAATGATCTTCACGGCCTCAGCCGCCTCATCCAGCGCCTGGTCGATTACCGGCAACTGCGACTTCTTCAATTGCGAAAGAACATAACTCGCGCCGTCGCTCAACTTGAACTCCGGCGCAATCCCTATGCGGATCCGCAAAAACTCCTGCGTTCCCAGGCTGCCGATAATGCTCTGCACCCCGTTGTGTCCCCCGGCACTGCCTCGCTCCCGGACCCGTATGGTTCCATACGGTAGATCGAGATCGTCATAGATCACGATCATGTCCTTCTGCGGATCGGCTTCGTATTCGCCGATCAACTCCCGCACCGCCATGCCGCTCAGGTTCATGTAGGTCTCCGGCTTCGCCAGCACGACCTCCACGTCCCCTATGCGTCCACGCCCGGTCTGGGCCTTGCAGTTCCGGTTGTTCACCCGGAACCCATACTTCTCGGCAATCCGGTCCACCGCCAGAAACCCCAGGTTGTGGGGCGTGAACTGATATTCAATCCCGGGATTCCCGAGTCCAACAATCAGTTTCACGCCTTTCCCCTATCGATCAAGCGTTACCGCGTCGCAGCCAACCGAGTTGAACAACGCTTCTTCTTGTCATTGCGAGAAGCGTAGCGACGCGGCAACCTGCTGTTCCCCGCGTCAGAAGCACTACTTCTTCTTCTCGCCCTTTTTCTCGGCTGCTTCGCCCTCGGCGCCTTCGGCGTCGGTCTTGCCCTTCTTGATGACCTCGGGCTCGGCCGGCGTAGTTCCCGCTTCTGCGGCAACCGCATCGGGCGTCGCCACCACTTCTTCCTTCACGTGCGTGATGTGCGCCACCATCTGGTCTTCGTCGGTCAGGAACTTGATCTTGTCGTCGTGCGCCAAATCGGACACGCGCAGGTTCTCGCCGAACTTCAGGTTGCTCACGTCCACCGTAATCCCCGCCGGAATGTCTGCCGGCAAGCACTCGATCTCGACTTCGCGGATCAATTGCTCCAGGATGCCGCCTTCCGTCTTCACGCCTTCCGGGGTTCCCTTCAGGATGACCGGCACGCTTACCCGCAGCACTTGGTCCATCGCGATGCGTTTCAGATCCACGTGCAGCAGGTGGCCTTTCAGCGGCTCATACTGCCAGTCCACGATCATCACCTTCTCCGCCCCGCCGTTTACCGCCAGGTCGAAAATCGTGTTGTGCCCTGCTTCCGAGCGCAGGATCTTGTTCACCGCCTTCGGATCAACGGCCACGGCCAGGGGATCTTTGCCCGCGCCATAAACAGCCGCCGGAATCATCCCAGTCTTGCGGACCCGGCGGGCATCGTTCTTGCCCCCAGCCTTCCGCGGTTGTGCTGCTACTTCAATTTCTGCAATCGCCATAATCTCGTTCCTTTACAAAAACAGTTTGCTGACGGAGGTCTCTTCGTGAATCGACTGGATCGCGCGAGCAATCAAGCCGGCAATCGAAAGCACCTTGATCTTGGGTTCGTTCTTTCCCGCTTCCGTCAGGGGAATCGTGTTCGTGACTACTAACTCCGTGAGTGCCGACTTCGAGATCCGCGAAATCGCTTCTCCCGAAAGCACCGCGTGCGAGGCGCAGGCGTAAACTTTCGCCGCCCCCGCATCCACCAGCGCCTGGGCTGTCTTTACCAGCGTCCCGGCCGTGTCGATAATGTCGTCGAGAATCAAGCATGATCGGCCTTCCACATCGCCGATCACGTTCATCACCTCGGTTACGTTCATTTCCGTGCGCCGCTTATCGACAATCGCCAGCGCCGCTTCCATCTTCTTCGCGAAGAACCTTGCCCGCTCCACGCCGCCCGCATCCGGCGATACCACCGTTAACTGCGGCAGCTCCAGCTTCTTGAAGTAATCCACCAGCACCGGCGAGCCAAACAAATGATCGACCGGGATATTGAAAAAACCCTGGATCTGCGGCGCGTGCAAATCCACCACCAGCGCCCGGTCGGCCCCCGCCGTCGTCAACAGGTCGGCCACCAGCTTCGCGCTCACCGGTACCCGCGGCTTGTCCTTGCGGTCCTGCCGCGCGTAGCCAAAATACGGAATCACCGTCGTGATGCGCCGCGCCGATGCGCGCTTCAGCGCGTCAATCATCAGCAGCAACTGCATCAGGTGATGGTCCACCGGATGGCACGTCGGCTGGACGAGAAATATGTCGCCGCCGCGCACGTTCTCCAGGATCTGGACGTAAATCTCGCCATCGGAAAACTTGGTGAGCTTCGACTGCCCCAACGGAATTCCCAGGAACGCGCAGATTTCCTGCGCCAGCGGCTCATTGGCCGCTCCGGAAAAAATCTTGAACTTCGGGTCCGGCGTCCGCGTCGGCTTGCGCGGCTCGCTCTTCGGGTCCGTGCTCGGCTTTCTTTCCCCGGTAATAATCGTTCCTACTTCGGTTGCACTTGCGTTGTGAGGTTGCACCGCGCTTGGTTTGGCTGCTGTGTCCATAACGTCCTCATCCTCGCTGAAGTTTGAACCAGCCCAGTTTCTGGCCAGTCGTAAGTTTCCGCCGTGACTGCCGATCTCTCGGGTGCCCCATCCTGAGCGCTTTTGGCGCGAAGGGTGGGGTCTTTCTCCATCCCAGGTTTTTCTCAATCTCTCCGGGTGCCCCATCCTGAGCGCCTTTGGCGTGAAGGGTGGGGTCTTTTCCCTCCCCGGTTTTTCTCAATCTCCGGGTGCCCCATCCTGAGCGCCAAACGCGAAGGGTGGGGATGTTCGCCCGCGGCCAGCCGCCAACTCTGCCCGCAACACCCAAATTTCTCTTGTCATCCCGAGGCGCAGCCTTCGCGCCGTGGGGACCTGCTGTTTCAACTCTTGTCATCCTGAGCGAAGTTTCGCATCGCGAAACGCAGCCGAAGGACCCCTACCCAACCAAAACTCTTACCCTCTTGTCATCCTGAGCGAAGAACGCGGAATACATCCGCGTTCGCAGCCGAAGGACCTTGTGTTTCTGCACCGTCACGAAACTCTGGCTGGGCGACTAGGATTCGAACCTAGACAAAGTGCTCCAAAGGCACTTGACCTACCATTAGTCGATCGCCCAACAAAACATCAGAACCCTGATCTACTGTCGCCCCCTCCGGCCTGCGGCACCGCCGCTGGACGGACTGAAAGGCACTTGACCTACCATTAGTCGATCGCCCAACAAACGCTCTCCGCGGTCGGCCATCCGGTAAACACCACCTGCCTTACCCGATAGCGGATAGCGGACGGCTGACGCCCCCTACTCCACCATCCCCGCCCAATACTCTTCACGGGGCAACGTCCGCGTCGCCACCGCCTTCATCCCCGCGGCGCTCAAGCTTGACGCCGCCCGCGACGCTTCTTCGGCGGTGCGGAACAACCCATACAAGGCTGAACCTGAACCCGACAGCGATGCGTACGCCGCGCCTTCGCGCTCCAGCGCACACTTGACCTCTCGTAATACGGGAATTTCTGGAAAGACAACGCATTCGAAGTCGTTCGAAATCCCGGTTCGGACAAGGTCGAGAAGCAGTGTCTCAACCCGGTCCCCGCGCAACGCGGGAACACCGGATCTAACTGTAGAGCCCAACCATGCATACACTGCATGATCGAACTCACTGATTGTATCGGACCCCTCTGGCGCGGTCAATTGATCCCACGCGGCAAACGCCTTGGGCGTCGATACGCCCACCTCCGGCGTCACGATCACCAGCGGCAACGACGGCAGGTCCGACAACGGCCAAACCTCTTCTCCCCGACCCGTTCCCAGAACCAACCCCCCATACAAAAAGAGGTTCAAATCCGATCCGATTCTTGCCGCGATTTTCGCTCGTTCTGGGTCAGATAACGTCGTTTTTAGCTCGTTTTCGAGCGCGAAAATCGTTGCGACTGCGTTGCCCGATGCCGCCCCCAGGCCGCCCTGCACCGGCAGCTGTTTCTCGATGAAAATATTGACTTTAGCCTGCTTGCCCAACGCCTCGAGCGACCATCGTTGCGGCGCGATGGCAGGTGTTGGTTTCGTCGCAGGGCACGCGCGGGTCTTCGCAGTGGATCGTAACCCCTGCGCCCTCAGCCACTTCCACCCGTACGCGTTCACTCAGCGCAATCGTCGTATAAAGGGTGCGGAGAGCATGGAACCCGTCCGGGCGGCGCGCCCCTATCTTCAATCCAATGTTGATCTTAGCGTACGAACGGACAACGGTCATGGCTTGGTTGCTTCCACCCACTCCAGTTCCCCGCGATGCACCGCTGCATCCCGGTCTTCGGGCAGGATCCAATGCTGGTTCACGAGGCTATCTACCGCGTTCTTATATCGTTGCAGGTAGTCCTCGCGATCATGATAACGCTCCGCAATCGAGGGCCGCGGATCGCCCGACTTCTGCCGCTCCGCAGCGGTCTTGGCAAAAGGGATAAATGACCCCTCAAATGCCACTCTCTGGCTCGGCGCGCCAATCGACGGATCTCTTAGATTCCAACCGGTATACGTCGCCAGCGGCACGGTGATTTCCGGCAAACGCACCCCATCGCGTTCGTTGCCGTCGCTATCCACTTGCGGCACCAGCACGGGGAACGCTTTCCCAACTTTCGGCGGCTCCAGGCTCAGGATTCCATCGCGCCAACCCGCTCCAAAATCAATACGATAGGCGGCATTCGCCTCACTCGGCCGTTGAATCCCCGGAAGCGCCGGAAACGCATACTTTGCCAAGGGAACCAGATTCCGATCCTTCAGCGTCGGATAGCTGCTCGGGGGCGGCAACTTATTGATATCACGGACCCAAGCGTCGATATTCGCGATCATCGCCCGCCACAAATACTTCACTGGAATCGGCGATTGTGGCTGCTGCCCCATCAAGTCACCTTTCCCTGTCACCGGCGGAAACGATCCGGAGAAGTGCTGCAAGCCCGTTAAGTGATAGATACGAACATCGTTCGAGATCGCGGCATCGTGCTTTCCATCGGCACTCACATGGATCAAGGCGGCAACGCGGCCCCAATACTCGTACGAGGTATTTGAAAGGAAGATTTTCGGCACCACTTTTTCCGCCACCGCGCGATCCAGCAATCCCCCTTTCTCTTTCGTCACCGGATCAGTCTCATCGCGATCGGTGAAGGGAAAAATGTCGGTGGGAAAAAAGACGGCAGAGGTGGGTTGCGCATCGCGCGAGGGTTGCGCAAAGCGATAGTTGAAGCTGCCACGCCCCGCTCCGGCGACGTGGGCGAGAACGCCATCGAGAGCGATGCGGCCGTCTTCGTCGGCATTGAAACCCTCATAGAGGAAATCGCGCAGGAAGCGGCCATTCTGCGAGATGCCTTCCGCGACCACACGCTGTACGGGCGTCACCGCGTTGGGTGCACGCTTGGAATAGGAAGCGAAGTCGCGGACCACCGCGAAGCCGGCCCCAGCGATCACCGGATCGGCCACGACATATACGTACTCGTAAAGTTTGCCGGGCTGAAAACCGCCCTTCAGAGAAATGAAACGGTCGCTCGGCGTGAGCTTGCCGTCCACCATGCGCGCGAACTGCCACTGATCGCGCGGAACGACCGTACGAGCGGCATCGCGCGAGTCCCGCACGGTGAGCACGTTTCGCGGATCGTCGGGAGCTGCCACCGCATATTCCGTGCCGCCCATGTTGCCGGTGATCAAGTGCCCAAGCGGGATCTCGCTCATGATCTTCGACGGCATGAGGTCGCCGCGCAGCAGACCGGTGATGGTCTTACCGCCCTCTTTGGCGATGGGAGTGAAGAGCCGCAGCGCATCTGCACCCACCGTATCCCACTGCCAACCAAGACTTACGATGGTGAAGCCATGGCGAAGGAACCACCCGTCCCCCGCATCGCTCAAATCCTCACGTCCGCCGTCTACCAAGGTCAGGATGCGCGAATGGCCACGGTTGGGGACTTCCAACAGCATGGAGCCGTTGCCCTTTTGCGGATCCTTGGGACGCACGGCGATGAAGTCGGCGGAGACTTCCACTTCGCCGTCCTTCAAATTCACGGCGTTCGAAAGATCAACGATTTGCCGATTGTGGGGGTTGGCAACCGGGAGCGCGAAGTAAACCTTTCCCGTGATGCGTTCATAGGCGCCCGCATCCCCAAACTGTTTCCCGTCCAGGACATCGGCACGGGAGGCAATTACGACGCGGGTGACGCGGGCTTCGGACGAAACCGCGCAGGCGCACAGAATCAACAGGAGAGGCGCGACGAGACGACAGAGCCGCATGCGCGGAAGAATAGCATGCGAAGCGCGAACTACATCCGCCAGGTCAAGCCGGCGGGAAACAGATCCATTGGCTTCGAGACCTTCTTCACATCGACCACCACAGTGGAATTCTCGGCGGCGATCCACATCTCAAAGTGAGGACCCTCTGGGAATAGGCGGCGCACAAGGGATTCAGCATAGGTGGTAACGCTGGCTTCCTGGTCCTTATCGACGACCAGCACCAGGATCGGATCGGCATTCTCGGGGCGATTCGGCTGATCGTTGGTTTCGCAAAGATAGGCTTCGTGCAGCATGGGCATCCGGCCGAGGGCCGCGCCCAGGCGCGCAATTTGTTCTGGGGGAACGTCACCCGAAAAGGCGCAGAGATAGAGCGGGGTCTCTTGATCGCGATTTTGGATTTTTACCGGCCGTTGCATTCCCGACATTCCCGCTCTCCTGGCGTTGCCCCGATTCGTCTACCTAGAACAGACTATCCTGCTTTCGCGGCGGCTTCAATTTGAAGTATTGATAAGCCAAATGCGTTGCCACTCTTCCTCGTGGAGTACGGTCGAGAAAGCCCAACTGGATCAAAAAAGGCTCGTAAATTTCCTCAATCGCATCGGTTTCCTCGGCCAATGACGCTGCCAGAGTATTAAGCCCCACCGGACCGCCCTGGTACTTCTCGATAATCGTCAACATCAGGCGGCGATCGACCTCGTCGAAACCGTGCTGGTCCACTTCCAGCATCTCGAGCGCTGCCTGCGCGGTAGGCCGGTCGATCTTGCCCGCTCCGCGCACTTGGGCGTAATCCCGAACCCGGCGCAGAAGACGGTTGGCGATACGGGGTGTACCCCGGCAGCGGGTTGCAATTTCCGCCGCGCCGGAGTCGTCGATTTCCACCCCAAGAATTTCCGCCGAGCGCAAAAGGATGACCTTCAGGTCCTCGGTGGTATAGAACTCCAACCGCAAAACAATACCGAAGCGCGAGCGCAGCGGTGCGGAGAGCAGTCCCGCCCGGGTCGTCGCGGCCACCAGGGTAAACGGCGCTACGTCGATAGTGTGGGTCCGTGCCGACGGCCCCTGCCCAATAATGATGTCGAGCTTGTAGTCCTCGACCGCGGAGTACAGCAATTCTTCCAGCGCAGGCTGCAGCCGGTGCACTTCGTCGATAAAGAGCACCTGCTTGTCGCGAACGTTTGTCAGGATGGCGGTAAGGTCGCCCTTGATCTGCAGCGTTGGCCCCGAGGTCTGCTGGAACTGCGCCTGCATTTCATTGGCAATGATGTTCGCCAAAGTTGTCTTGCCCAATCCCGGAGGACCATACAGCAGCACATGATCGAGAGCTTCGCCACGCGAGCGCGCTGCCTCGATTGCAACCGAAAGATTCTCCTTAACCTTCTGTTGCCCGATAAATTCGCGCAGCCACTGCGGGCGCAGCTTGAGCTCGAACGAGGAATCGTCTTCGACTGGAATCGCCGAAACGATGCGCTCGCGCTCCTCGGATTTTTCGCCTTGGGCCACTGTTCCGGATACTAACCAGAAAGGCGCGTCGAGGCAATCCGGGCAAAGGGACTACGACGACTGGGGGTAACTGCCTAATTTCCCACCTCACCAGCAGCCCATCTCCCCGTCGCGCCATTCCGCGTCGCGAATCTGTCCGCAAGCGCTCGCCAACCCGGAAATCAAGACTCGCAACCAAATGCTCGGAGGGTACCCGATGAAATTGACGGAGCTGTTGATCGCCGACATCGAGCGCGACGCCGACGCAACCCGCAAAGTCCTGGAGCGCGTTCCCGAAGGACAAGACCAGTGGAAGCCGCACGACAAGTCGATGGAACTGGGCTCCCTGGTGTACATGGTGGGCAGCATGGTCGAGTGGATAGATTTCATCGTGAACCGCGACGAACTGGATATCGCGCCGTCGGACAAACCGCGACCCGCCATGCCGGCGATCAAGAAATCGCAGCTCCTGGAAACTCACAAAGCGGCGACCCAGAAAGCCATCCAGGCGCTGAAAAACACCAGCGATGAACACTTGCAAACCAACTGGAAGCTGCTGGCGCGCGGCAAGACGATGATGGAGGGGCCGCGTCACATCATGATCCGCGACACGGTGCTCAATCATCTCGCCCACCACCGTGGCCAGCTAACGGTTTACTTGCGGCTGCTCTCTGCCTCGGTACCGGCCATCTACGGACCGTCGGCCGATGAGGGACGCGAGATTTACGCCGCGTAACCTTCTATGCGGTCGCGAACGCCTCGCGTGCGGCGGCCACTGTATCGTCGATGTCCTGCTCCGTGTGGGCAGCGGAGAGGAATGCGGCTTCGAACTGCGCAGGCGGCAGCCAGACTCCCGCATCGAGCATGGCGGCATGGAAGCGGCCGAATTTCTTCGTGTCACAAGTCGCCGCGGTGTCCCAATCCGTGACTTTGCGGTCGGTGAAGAACCAGGTGAACATGGAGCCGACGCGATTGGCGGTCACAGCGACATCCGCTTCGCGCGCGGCGTCGAGCACACGGTTTACGAGATCGGCGCTGAGCTGATCGAGACGCGGATAGATTTCGCTCTGGTTGTCGCGCAGGTGGCAGAGCATGGCTAATCCGGCCGCCATGGCGAGCGGATTCCCGGATAAAGTCCCCGCCTGGTAGACGGGCCCAAGGGGCGCGATCTTATCCATGATCTCGGCGCGCCCGCCATAGGCGGCAACCGGCAGACCTCCGCCGATGATTTTGCCGAGGGTAACGAGATCGGGCTTTAGCCCATAGAGTTCCTGCGCCCCACCGTAGGCGACGCGGAAACCGGTCATCACTTCATCCACGATCAGCAGGGCGCCATCGCGCGCCGTGATTTCCTGCAGCGCCTGGAGATAGCCGGGAGCAGGCGGCACGCACCCCATGTTGCCGACAATGGGTTCCACAATCACGCAGGCAATCTGCCCTTTGAATTTCGCGAACGCCTGTTCGACCGCAGGCACGTGGTTGTAGGGCAACGCCAGCGTGAGTTGCGCGAGCTCGTCGGGAACGCCGGCCGAGCCCGGAATCCCAAGGGTTGCTACCCCGGATCCGGCTTTCACCAGCAGCGAGTCGCTATGCCCGTGGTAACAGCCTTCGAACTTGACGATGTACTTGCGATTGGTGAACCCGCGCGCCAGTCGGATGGCCGACATAGTCGCTTCCGTTCCCGAGCTGACGAAGCGCAGCTTCTCGATGGCGGGCATGGCGTGCACCACAGCTTCCGCCAGGTCCGCCTCCGACGGAGTGGAGGCACCGAAACTGGTGCCGTGCTCGGCTGCTTTCTCGATGGCGTTGATCACCGGGGTAAAGGCATGGCCAAGAATGAGCGGCCCCCATGAGAGGACGTAATCGATGTACACATTGCCATCCACATCGTAAATCCGCGCTCCTTCGCCGCGCGCCACGATCGGCGGCTCGCTGCCGACGGCGCGAAATGCGCGGACGGGCGAGTTCACGCCTCCGGGGATCAGTGCTTCGGCTCGCTTTTGCAGGGCGCGGGACCGCTCGAGTTTGCGCGACATCGTGGAACCTCGTGAGAACGGGATCGAGACCTCCCATATCTTACAAGTCGAGCGCACTCGTGGGTGTGAGGGGCGTCACAGGGCGAGGATGGCACCGGTTCACAGAAGATTCACATCCGGTCGTCTACAATCGACGTTTCGAAATCGTAAGGAATCACGCCGACATGGGTCGCATCCTCCGCGCCCGAAACTGGGCCACCGATATTTCTGTGTGTGGAGCTGCAATGCTTCTGCTGCTTTTTTTAGGCAGCGCCGTGCAGGCGTGTGCCCAGGCAGAGCAGCCCGAGGAATCCGGTACTCCCGCCATGTTTCAGCATTCGGACGACACGCTGTGGTGGGTCTCGGCCCAGGCGAACTTCATTTTCCAGGCGCATGGATCGTTTCCCGCTGCCTATTCCGGACCAAACAGCCTGCGTCCCGAAGGCGAGACCGCCATCTCACGAGTGATCACGTTATATCTCGGCTACGAGCTGAACAAGAACACCGAATTCATCCTCGATCCGGAAGAAGCCGGAGGCCACGGCATTAGCGAGGCGCTGGGACTGGCCGGAGCCACCAACCTCGACGTGGTGCGCAATCCTTCGCTGAGCAAAAAGCCCTACATTGGTCGCGCCGTCATCAGCCACACCTTCGGCTTCAGCAGCGAGATGGTCAAAGTCGAGCGCACGCCAATCTCCTTGCAGACGGAAAAGCCGGTGCGCCGGCTCGAAGTGCACGTCGGCAAGTTCACCATGCCCGACTACTTCGACCAGAACGCCGTCGGCGGCGACAGCCATCTGCAGTTCATGAATTGGACCATCGATAACAACGGCGCATGGGATTACGCGGCCGATACCCGCGGCTACACCGCCGGGGTAGTTCTGGAATACCAGGACCGCAACTGGGCGGCGCGCTTTGCCGAGGCCATGATGCCCAAGGTCGCCAACGGGCCGCACCTCGACGCCGACATCCTGCGAGCCCACGCCGAGAACTACGAGCTGGAGTTGCGCCCCAGCTTGACGAAACAGGGCGCAACCACCCTGCGCCTGCTTTCCTTCGTGAACCACGCGAACATGGGTGATTACCGCGCCGCCGCCGAGGAATACGTGGAGGGATTGGTAAGCACGCCCGACGTGACCCTCACCCGGGTGCAGGGCACGGCGAAGTACGGCTTCGGTGCGAACCTCGAGCAGGACCTCGCGCACGGCGTGCGCACGTACGCGCGCTGGGGATGGAACGAGCCCCACAAAGAGCTATTCGCCTACACCGAAGTCAACGAGACCTTCACGGGCGGAGGGGACATACAGGGCACACCTTGGCATCGCAAGGTCGACCGCTTCGGAGCAGCCTTTGTGAGCAACGGCATCTCTGCCGACCACCAGCATTACCTCGCGCTCGGCGGACTTGGCTTCCTGCTGGGCGACGGAGGGCTGACCTACGGACGCGAGAATATCGAGGAGCTGTATTACACCGCGCACGTGTGGCGTGGCCTGTACTTCAGCGCCGACCTGCAACACATCAATAATCCGGGTTACAACCAGGCACGCGGGCCCGTGCTGGTTCCGGGTCTCCGGCTGCATTTGGAGCTGTAACGCCGCCGCAAACCTTTCCTCAAAACCCCTGTTAAACTAAGAGAGTAATGATCCTGCCGTTTGTCCGCGAACTCTTCGCGGACGTGGAGAAGTCTCCCGAATTTCAGCGTGCAGCTAGCCAGGTAAAGAGCGGCACGGGGCGGATACGTGTGTCCGGCCTGACCCCGAGCGCCCGCGCGCTGCATTACGCGCTGCTCCACAAAGCTACCCTGAAGCCGCTCGTCATCGTGGTGCACAGCAATCGCGCCGCGGAAGAGCTATTGCCCGTCGTGCAAGCCTACGCCGAGCTGACCGGGGCGGCGCACCCGGATTCCGTGGTCATGCTGCCGGCCTACGACGTGCTGCCCTATGAGAATCTCTCGCCCCACGCGGAGATCCAGGAGGCGCGCGCGGCGGCGTTGTGGAAGATCGTCTCGGGGAATGCCCGGATCGTGATTGCGCCCTTCGTGGCGACGGCCATGCACTATCGGCCGCCGGAGTTTTACTTCGATCTCACCAAGGTCATCAATCGCGGCAACTCGGTGGACTCGGAGGAACTGCGCGGCCACCTCAACACTGCCGGGTACAGTTCGGTGGACGTGGTGGAGATGCCGGGCGAATACGCCTTGCGCGGCGGCATTCTCGATATCTATCCGCCCGAGACTGAAGGCCCCCTCCGCATCGAGTTGTTTGGTGACGAAGTCGAATCGATTCGCCGCTTCGATCCGAACACGCAACGCTCGGCCGCCGCGGTGGACGAGGTCGTCCTCCTGCCGCTTTCGGATACACCCGTGCGCGAAGACCTGCTCGGGGCCATTCATGCGCGCCTCTCCGGACGGCGCCTGGAAGCCGACGAGGAAACGCTTGAAAGTATTGCCCGCGCCGAAGGCGTCACCGTGTTTCCGGGCTGGGAATATTACGCTGGAGCGACCGCCGACCAGCGGATCTTCGACCTGATGCCCGGCGCCGCGGTGCTGCGCGATGACCCCGTCAAGATCGAGTCCGACTACGAAGCCTGGTGGGAGCGGGTGGAGCAGAGCCACGAACGCAGCGGCGTAGGAAACCTGGTTCGCCCCGAGGAGTTGCTCGATGCGCCCGACGCCTGGCACGACCGCATAGCCGATCTTCCGGGAGCCGACGTGGAACAGCTCGGCATGTTCTCAGACACATCGGGCGAAGACATCGCGATCCGCTCGCAATCGACTTCGCGCTTCCACGGCTCGGTTCCGGCCATGGTCGAAGAAGTGAAAGCCTCGCTGACCGACGGACGGCGGGTGCTGTTTGCCGCCGCGAATACGGGCGAGGTCGAGCGACTGGCCGATATCTTTAATGAGTACAGTGTTCCTTTCCGCGTCGGTAGCCGATCGGCGCGACCGGGGCAGGAAACCTATATCGAGGAAGCCGGCTTCTTCGCCGAAGATCTTTCGACCGCGACGGTAGCGAAGGCCTACGTTCCCGAAGGCGTTGCCCTGCCCGACGCCCGCCTGGTGGTCTTTGGCACCCGCGATCTTTTCGACGAATCCGAGGCCGCTGCCACCCAGCAACCCAAACGCTCGCGACTGAATGTTTCGGCGTTTCTCTCCGACTTCCGCGATCTCGCCGTTAACGACTACGTGGTCCATGTGGAGCACGGCATCGGCCAGTACCAGGGGCTTAAAGAAATTGCCCAGGGCGATGGTGAGACCGCCGAATTCATGATCCTCGAATACGCCGAGGGCGCGCGGCTTTACGTGCCGCTGACGCGCCTGGACCTCATCCAGAAGTATCGCTCCTCGGAGGGCGTGAAGCCGGCGTTGAGCCGCCTCGGCACCCAGCAGTGGGCCAAGACAAAAGCGCGGGTCAAGAAGGCCATGAAAGACATGGCCGACGAGCTTCTCAAGCTCTACGCCGCGCGCAAGACCGCGCACGGCCATGCGTTTTCCACCGACAGCCAGTTTCAGCGCGAGTTCGAAGACACTTTCGAATTCAACGAGACCGACGACCAGCTCAGCGCCATCCGCGACGTGCGACAGGACATGGAGTCTGACACGCCGATGGACCGCCTGCTGTGCGGCGACGTGGGCTACGGAAAGACGGAAGTGGCCATGCGCGCCGCTTTCAAGGCGGTGGCCGACAACAAGCAGGTGGCGGTGCTCGCGCCTACCACCGTGCTTGCGTTTCAGCATTTCGAGACTTTTAAACGCAGGTTTGCCGCCTTCCCGGTGAAGATCGAGATGATCTCCCGCTTCCGTACTGCGAAACAGCAAAAGGAAATTGTGGAGCGGGTGAACAACGGCCAGGTGGATATCCTGATCGGCACGCATCGCGTGATCTCGAAGGACATCAAGTTTCCCGACCTCGGATTGGTGGTCATCGACGAGGAGCAACGCTTCGGGGTGCGCCACAAGGAGCGGCTAAAGCAGCTGCGCAAAGAAGTGGACGTGCTGACCATGTCGGCCACGCCTATTCCGCGCACGCTGCATATGTCGCTGCTCGGCCTGCGCGACATGAGCGTCATCGAGACGCCGCCCAAAGATCGCATGGCGATCCAGACAGTGGTCGCCAAGTGGGACGAGAAGCTGATCAAGAACGCCATCGAACAAGAGCTGGAGCGCGGCGGGCAGATCTATTTCGTACACAACCGCGTCGACAGCATTTTCGAGATCTCGGAAAAGCTGCGCGAACTGGTGCCCAGCGCCAGGATCCTCGTGGGCCACGGGCAGATGGGCGAAGGCCAGCTGGAAGAGATCATGCTGGCGTTCATGCGCCACGAGGCCGATATCCTGGTGGCCACGACGATCATCGAGAATGGTCTCGACATCCCGCTGTGCAACACCATGATCGTCAACCGCGCCGATCGTCACGGACTCTCAGAGCTCTACCAGTTGCGCGGCCGGGTCGGCCGCTCCAATCGTCGCGCCTATGCGTATCTGCTGGTTCCCCCGGACCGCGAACTGACTGACCTGGCCCGGCGGCGTCTCGCAGCCCTGAAGGAATTCAGCGACCTTGGCGCTGGCTTCAAGATTGCCGCCCTCGATCTCGAGCTGCGCGGTGCGGGAAACCTGCTGGGCGGAGAACAGAGCGGACAAATCGAAGCCGTCGGCTTCGAGCTCTACACCACCATGCTCGATCGCACCGTCCGCGAGATGAAGGGCGAGATCGAGGAAGAGCAGGCGGAGACGCAGCTCAACCTTGGCCTCAACATCCGTATTCCTCCCGAGTACATCCAGGAAGAGAACCAGCGCCTGCGCATGTACAAGCGGATCGCGGGAGTCGAAACCGAAGCGAAGCTGAACGATGTTGCGGGCGAACTGCAGGACCGCTATGGCACGCCGCCGGCTCCGGTCAAAAACCTGATCGAATATGCCCGCCTGCGCCTGATGGCTGAGCAGATAGGCGTGGCGGGGATCGATCGCCAGCGCGACCAGGCGAGCGTGCGGTTCACCGAGAAAGCGCAGATCGATCCCGAGAAGTTGGCGAAGTTCGTGGGCCGCACCAAGGGAGCGAAGTTCACCCCCAACGGCATCCTCAAGTTCACCCTGAAAGCAGTCGGCGCGGTCGAGGTACTGCACGCACTGCACGGCCTTTTGCAGCAGCTTTCCGATGTCACCGCGGGGACTCCCGCAGGTCCGTCTTTTGGGTCAAAAGTTTAGTCTGTCGCTACAATGGGAGCCCCACGCGTGAGTGGCTCCGCGCATCCTAGTAGCTTCGACATTCATTCTTACCGAGGTCTTCATGAAGAGCATTCGCAAGGCAGTCTTCCCCGCCGCCGGCCTGGGCACGCGCTTTCTTCCCGCCACCAAGGCGCAGCCGAAAGAGATGCTGCCCATCGTCGACAAACCCATCATTCAATATGGCGTGGAAGAGGCGATGCAAGCCGGGTGCGATCAGATCATCATCGTGACCGGCCGCGGCAAGAGCGCCATTGAAGACCATTTCGACGTGAGCTACGAACTCGAAAAAATGCTTGAAGAGCGCGGCAAGACCGAGCTGCTCTCCATCGTGCGTGAAATTTCCGACATGATCCACGTCGCCTACGTACGCCAGAAGGAAGCGCTAGGCCTCGGGCACGCCGTGCTGATGTCGAAGGAATTGGTCGGCGATGAGCCTTTCGCGGTGCTTCTGGCCGACGACATCATCGATGCCGAGAAACCGTGCCTCAAGCAGATGGTCGAGGTCTTCGAGCACACGCAGTGCTCGGTCATCGCCACCCAGGTCGTCGAAGGAAAAGCGATCTCCGCTTACGGCGTGCTTGACGCCAAGCCCGTTACCACCGGCCCTTTCGCCGGACGTCTCTTCGAAATCAACGATCTCGTGGAAAAGCCGAAGCCGGAGGACGCCCCCTCGAACCAGGCCATTATCGGCCGCTACATTCTTACGCCGACCATCTTCGAGTTGCTGCAGACCATCCCCACGGGCGCGGGTGGAGAAATCCAGCTGACCGACGGGCTGCGCGCACTGCTCAAGAAAGAGAAAATCTACGGCTACCAATTCGAAGGCAAGCGCCACGATGCCGGAGACAAGCTCGGCTTCCTCAAAGCGACCGTCGAATTCGCCCTGAAGAACGCCGAGCTCGGCCCCGATTTCGCCAAATACCTGCGCACGCTGCAAGTGGAAGAGTTCGCGACCAAGGCCTAGCTGCCGGGCGCGCAACTACTTCTTGCGCGATTCCTGCAGCTTCTTCGACTTTTCTTCCACGCCTTTGGCAAGCTTCTCTTTGTACGCCACCAACTTCTTGGCCACTTCCGCATCGGCGGTCCCGATGATCTGCGCCGCCAGGATGCCCGCATTGGTCGCGCCCGGCTTGCCGATCGCGACCGTGGCGCAGGGAATGCCCGCGGGCATCTGCACCATCGCCAGCAGCGAATCGAGGCCCGCCAGGGGCGTGGACGGAATCGGCACGGCAATCACCGGCAAGGTGGTCTCGGCGGCAATCACGCCCGCCAGGTGGGCTGCGCCCCCAGCCCCGGCAATCACGACCTTCACCCCGCGCGACACCAGGGCACGAGAGTATTCACTGGTACGCGCCGGCGAACGGTGCGCCGAAGTTATGTCGATTTCGTAGCCAACGCCAAAACCCTCCAGCGCCTTGGCGGCCTCTTGCATGATTTCCAGATCGGAGTCGCTGCCCATAACAATGGACACCAGTACTTTTTCAGACATACGAATAGAACCTCAAACCAGGGATGTGCGGGAACCCGCGAGAAGAACCTGTCATTGTAAATGAAGAGATGCGTCTGGCCGGCGAGGTGCGCGCGACAGTTCGCGCCATAATTGCGACTAGAGTTTAGGCAGCTCTACGTGCTGGGCATGGTGCATCTCCGCCGGACGCTCCGCGACGATGGCGATGCCCGCGGCGTTGGCCGCCTCGGCGATTACCGCCCCATCCAGCAGCAGGCACTTACCCGCATCCAGCGCTAAACAGGTAGCGTTCACCCGCTTCATGGTTTCGATCGTGCGCAGTCCGATCACGGGCACATCGAAGCGCATGTCCTGGTTGGGCTTGGCCACCTTCACCACCGTCAGGTCGCGGCCCAGGGTCGAAGCTTTTTCGCCGAGGCCTGGCGACGACAATAACTCCCCCGCGCGCAGGATGGTTGCATCCGTGCCTTCCATGGCTTCAACCGCCACGCAGGCCGCTTCGGCGATCACCACCGTCTGCCCGATATCGAAGCGCGACAGATGCTGCGCCACTGCCCGGCCATAAGCGATGTTGGTGAGTTCCTGATCGCTCGGTTGCCGCCGGGTCAGCACGCCTTCCTGCGCCAGCAGCGGCTCGAGCAGCGATGTCGAGTCGAGCAGGGTGATGCCCTCGTCCGCCAAAACCTTCGCCACCCCGCCGATCAGCGAATCGGTATTACGCGTTCCCAGCGACATCAGCAGCTTGGCCAGCTTCCAGTCAGGACGGATGGCGCTGAAAATCTGTTTGTGTTTCACCTGCCCGGCCATGATGGCTTCGGTCACGCCCTCACGATGGAAGGTCTCGATCAGCTTGCTTAACTCTCCGAGCGAGAGCCAATGCACCGCGGCCGCGCCGTGCTGTTCGATCTCCGGTGAAGTCTCTTCTTTGATCGCTGCCACTACGACCTCTGCCCCATGGGCTCGCGCCGCATCGAGGATCAGGATCGGAAATTTGCCGTTGCCGGCGATCAAACCGAGGCGCTTGGGGAAACTACGTGGCATCGCGTGCCAGTGTAACCCAGCGCTCCGGCGTGACCCTCGACCGCTTGGTCGAGCCACCGCTTCCGTCTCGATTTGGAGCAGCTTTTCGCATTGGAACGGAGGCGATTACAAATCCTTGCGTTGGGAACCATGAAAAACAGCTACAAACACGGAGGTTCTCCCCCTTCCGTGGGGTGCAGAAGTGCTGGAATAATGCGAAAATGGTAAGCACAGCAAGGGGTTTGTAAAGAATTCTGTGGATGGCCGGAAACTAAGCATCGGCTAGTCCTCGAACTCGTCTAAGTACCGTATCCTCCACATGTGTTTACGGTAACGGGCCCCCGGACAACGAATGGCCATACTTCAGATCACACCTTCCAGAGAAGAGGAAGAGACTCGGCATTTTGAGGAAGTCGCTCGCGCGAACGAAGGCAAAAGCCTGTTCACCGAGGAGGCCTTCACTCCTGTCGTGCTCATGGAGCTCCGCGATGAGCTCTCTCGCTCCCGTCTTCGGGAAGCCGCGTGGATCTCGATCATTGCTCACCTGGTCGTCGCCATTCTCCTGGGCTTCAGCCCCAAGTTCATGTCAGGCTGGGGCCATCCGGTAAAGCTCGCCGCGGAAGACATGTTGAAGAATCGGGAAACGACCTTCCTCACCTTGCCGCCAGACGCGCAAAAACTGGTGCGCAAGCCGAAGACCAACGTTCTCTCCGACAAAGACCGCATCGCGACTTCACGCAATCCCGATCAGAAGACGTTGCAGAAGCTTCTGGACCAGGTCGCTCCCGGTCCACCGGCACGCCCTTCGCAGCGTCCGAGCATCCCCGCGCCGCCTTCGCAACAGCCCGTACAGCAAGCCCAGCAGCAATCGCCTTCGACCCAGCAGGGACAGCAGATGGCGACCAATAATCCGCCACAATTCCAAAGCCCGCTTGAGCCGAAAATGACGTTGCCGAAAGAGGCGCCAAGCTTCAACGCAGCCGCCATGTCCGCCGGATCCGCGATCCAGCAGGCGGCACGCGCGTCCGTCGGATCGGCCGGCAAACTTGCCACCGGTGGCGGCATGGGCCTCGGCCGCGGCCCGAGCGGCGGCCAGGTTCGTGATGCGATGGAGATCACCACCGATACCCAGGGGGTGGATTTCGGTCCTTATCTCGCGCGCATCAAGCAGACCATCGAGACGAACTGGTACACGGAAATGCCGGAGTCGGTTTATCCCCCGCTGCGCAAGAGCGGCAAAGTGTCGATCGAGTTCGTGATTCTGCCCGATGGCAAAGTGCAAGGCATGCGCGTCTTCTACCCCTCCGGCGATGTCGCCCTCGACCGCGCCGCCTGGGGCGGCATCTCAGCGTCGAATCCGTTTCCGCCGCTGCCCAAGGAATTCCACGGCCCCTATCTTGGCCTGCGCTGCTACTTCCTCTACAACCCCAGCAAACAAGACCTGCAGTAGTTCGCGCTCCGCATCGCTCGCACTGCCCCACGCGCAACGCTAGAATTGTCTTGTGGATCCGGACCAGCCAGATCGTCGACGCGGTGAGCGCATGAAGCTGTGGGGCGTGCTGCTCCTTGCCGTCCTTCTGCTGGCGTTCATCCTCATGCGGCACGCTTTGGTGAAAGCTCCGTGAGCGAGCCGCTCCTGGTTGTTCTCCTCGGTCCCACCGCCTCCGGCAAGACAGCGTTATCGCTCGCCATCGCCGGACGCTTCCACGGTGAGATCGTCAACTGCGATTCCGTCGCGGTGTATCGCGAGCTGAACATCGGCACCGCCAAGCCATCGGCCGCGGAGCGCCAGCGCGCGCCGCATCATCTCTTCGACATTGTCGATCTCGCGCAGCCCATGACAGCCGGCGAATACGCTCGCCGCGCCCGCCAAGTGCTCACGGAAATTCGCGATCATGGGCACTTGCCGATCGTGGTTGGTGGTACCGGCCTCTACCTGCGCGCCTTGATCGACGGCCTCTTCGCCGGCCCGGAACGCTCAGAAGCTCTTCGTTTGCATTTGCGCGAACGTGCAGTCGAACGCGGTTCTTCTTACTTGCACCGGATACTCGCCCGCATGGACCGCGCAGCGTCCGAGAAGATCCATCCCAACGACGCCGCCAAGCTGATTCGCGCCATCGAAGTTTGTCTTGCCGCCCGCCAGCCCATGACCGAACTCTGGCAGAAGGGCCGCGATCCGCTCACTGGTTTTCGCATTCTCCGCATTGGACTCGATCCTGATCGGCAGGCTCTCTATGCCCGCATCAACCAGCGGGCGGCTGCCATGTTCGACGAGGGCCTCATCGAAGAAACCCGTGGCTTAATTCAAAAGTATGGACCTGCGCGAGATGCGCTCCACTCCCTCGGCTATCGGCAGGCAGTCGAGGTTCTCGCTGGCAAATTAACGCGCGAGCAAGCGATTGCGGCCGCGCAGCAGGGCCATCGCAACTACGCCAAGCGGCAGATGACGTGGTTTCGCCGCGAACCCGAAGTCCGCTGGCTCAACGGCTTCGGTGATGAACCGCACATCGTCGAAGCTGCGCTCCGTGTTGTCCGTACCGCATCCATCGCTCCCGAACCTCGCTAAAGCACGCGCGTGTTCGCATGATCGGCTGGTATTTGGTATCGTTCCGTTGAGATGAATCGCAGAATTCTGGCGCTTGCTCTTGCCTGCCTTGCCGTGGTCCCGCCTGCATTTTCTAAAGACAGATTTCAGACCGTCGCGCCCGTCCACCTCGATAAAGATGGCGAAAAGTGGGTGGAGAAAACCTTGAAGAACATGACCCTCGAACAGAAGGTCGGGCAGATGTTCATGGTCTGGGCCAAGATGCAATTCCTCAATGCGCAGAGCCCCGAGTTCCTGGAGCTTCGCCAGACCATGACGCGGTACCACCTCGGCGGCTTCGGGGTCACCGATCCTTTTGAAGACGGCATCCTCTTCAAGAGCGAACCCTACGAAGCGGCCATGCTGATCAACCAGCTGCAGAGCGATTCAGACGTTCCCCTTCTCATCGCCGCCGATTTCGAGCGTGGTCTCTCCATGCGCCTCGAAGGCACCACCAGTTTCCCCCATGCCATGGCTTTCGGCGCAACCCACAACCCTGCTTTTGCCAAGGATTTTGGCCGCATCGTCGCCGAAGAATCGCGCGCCATCGGCGTGGAGTGGAACTTTTTCCCCGATGCCGACGTCAATTCGAACCCGGCGAATCCCATCATCAACACCCGGTCCTTCGGAGAAGACCCGCAGCAAGTCGCGGCGATGGTTCGCGCTTACATTGATGGAGCCCACGAGGGCGGAATGCTCACCACCGCCAAGCACTTCCCCGGCCACGGCGATACCGATACCGACACGCACCTGGCCACAGCGCGCATCCAGGGAAACCTGCAGCATCTCGAGTCCATCGAACTGGTGCCGTTCAAAGCTGCCATCGCAGGCGGAGTGGACGCTGTCATGGTCGGCCACCTGTCCGTCCCCGCTCTGGATGACGATCCCAATCGCGTCGCCACCGTTTCGCCAAAAATTGTGGCTGGACTGCTCAAGCATGACCTCGGCTTCCACGGCTTGGTCGTGACCGACGCCATGGACATGAACGGGCTCACCAAGCTTTTTGGATATGGCAGCGATGCCGGCGGTAAAGCCGCGGTCGCCGCGGTAAAAGCCGGCAACGATCTCATCCTGATTCCTTCCGACCTCGATAGCTCGTACCAGGGGATTTTGCACGCGGTGCAGCACAAGGAGATTCCCGAATCACGCATCGACGAGTCGGTCCGCAAAATATTGCGCATGAAGGCTTCGGTGGGTTTGAATAAGGCCAAACTCGTGGATATAGATGCCCTGGCCAACACAATCTCCAAGCCGGAGAACCTGTCACGCGCGCAGGAGATCGCCGACGCTTCCGTGACCGTCGTGCGCGACAATCGGCAAATGCTCCCCTTCCAGGCGAAAACGGTGGGAACCTCGGCACCTCACCCCGCGTATCAGAAGAGTGAGGATGTTCGAGGACGTCAGCTCGCCGTCATCATTACAGACGATGCCCGTGGCGAATCGGGGCGCTTCTTCGACCAGCAGATACGCCGCCGGTCGCCCGAAATGCGGACCATCTGGGTCGACGATCGAACCGCGGTCGGCATCAGTGACACAGTATTGCAGGCCGTCCAGCAGGCGGAGAAGATCGTGGTTGCGGTGTATGCCATTCCGAGCGCTGGGCGAGTAAAGGTAGAAAATGGGCAGTTCCGCGCCTCGTCGGACTTGAGTGACGCTTCGGCCGCGCTGGTAAAAAATATTCTCCAGCAGGCAGGTGTCCGGACCGTGGTCATCGCCATGGGCAGTCCGTACTTGGCCCAGGATTTTCCCGAAGTGCAGACGTACATTTGTACTTACTCGAATTCGCAAGTTTCGGACGAGGCGGCAGTGAAAGCGTTGTTTGGCGATATCGCGATCCATGGCCACTTACCGGTTTCGATTCCGGGCGTTGCGCCTCGCGACACCGGGGCCGAGGCACCGGCCCGATAAAAGAATTTCCCGCGGCAGATGCCAGGAGGCATGGGATGAATCACTGGAAACGAACCAACGCAGCATTGCTCGCTATTCTTTTCTCGATGTTGCTGTTCTCCGGCTGCACCGTCAAGTCGACGGACGGCAAGAACGGCAAAGAGAATGTCGACATCAAGACCCCCTTTGGCAGCATCAAGGTCGATGAGACCGCCGACCCGCGCGATACCGGGCTGCCGCTCTATGCCGGCGCCAAACCCTACGAGAAAGAGGGGAAGGACGGCCACAATTCCGCCAACGTGAATATCTCCAGTGGGCTGCTCGGGGTCAAGGTCGTGGTGCTGGAATATACCACCCCCGATCCACCCGACAAAGTTCGTGATTTCTATCGCAAGGCGATGGCGAGCTACGGCAAGGTCATCGAATGCAAAGGCTCCTACGGAAACGCCTACCATGCGGATCAGAGCAAGAAAGATGACGACCGCCCGGTCGATTGCAGCGACGTCCACGGCGATAACAACGACGAGGTTCAACTCAAGGTTGGCAAGGAAAACCACGAGCGCGTCGTCGGCGTTCGTCCGGATGGCACCGGCACCCGCTTCGCGCTGGTTTACGTGAACTCGCGCGGCAAGGAAAGTGGCAGCTAGTTTCTTGCGGAGTGGCCGACTTTTCTCTAGGCCTATTTCCATTGCTGCCTATCTGCGTACTCCCAAATCGCCGGCTTGGCCCGCCCGCTTGCGAGCCAATGCAGGGTTGTGTAAGGTTCAAAGCGTGGAGCATTCCTGCCATCGTTGCAATCAGCCGGTTGAAGATGGGGTTCCGTTCTGCCCGAAATGTGGCGCGCCGCAGATCCGGGTAGCGGACTTCGAAGAGAACGAGCCGGTCACCGGAGCCATGCCCCCCGGCATTCCTGGCGAGATCCAACCCCCAGCCCAACCCCTCTACCGATCGCAGCCGAATTGGGGCTCGGTGCCGAACTTCGATCCCAACCGCGTTCACTGGCGCGCGGCCCTGCCCGGAGCCGCCATCGCCGGCCTCCTCGGCGGCGCCATCTCGCTGGTCGTGGGACGCTACCTGCTCCTCCTGCTGCTTACCTTGTTTGTGATTGGCGCTGCCGCTGTCCGCATCTATCGCTCGCGTGCGCACGTGGGTGTGAAACCCGGCAGCGGCGCCAAGATCGGCATCTTCGCCGGACTATTCACTTTTTTTCTTTATGCCCTTGCGGTCGTCGGCATGTTCACCGTCGGGCGGCCCACCATTCAGCAGAACATGCGCGACGCCATGAAAATCTCGTCGCGTAACGTCGATCCCCAGACCTTGCAAGTCATGCAGGACATGGTCGAACGGATGAGCACGCCCGAGGGGCTGGCGGCGACCTGCATGATCATCCTGCTGGTCTTATTCGCAACCACGGTGATTTTTACCGCCCTCGGCGGTGCGGTAGGCGCTGCATTCTTCGGCAAAGACCACCCTGTCACGTGAGGTGCTGCCCATTGCCCATGGGCTGACTACCCGCTTATGATCACGATATGAGTCCCACGAGTTCGATCGCCCTGCGCGACAAAATCCAGTTGCTGTCTGCTTCGGAAATTGAGCGTACCCTGGTCCGCTTGGCCCACGAAATCGTCGAGAAAAATAATGGCGTGCAGAACCTGGCCCTGGTCGGCATTCGCAGGCGCGGCATTCCGCTGGCCAAGCGCCTCGCCGCCATCCTGGAGCGCATCGAGAAGACTCCAGTGCCGGTGGGTACGCTCGACATCACGCTTTACCGCGACGACCTCTCTACCATCGCCGCCAAGCCTGAAGTAAAACCAAAAGAGATGGAGTGCGACGTGGTCGGTAAAGATGTCGTCCTGGTCGACGACGTGCTCTACACCGGGCGCACTATTCGTGCCGCCCTCGACGCTCTGATTGACTGTGGTCGCCCGCGTAAAGTGCAACTGCTGGTGCTCATCGACCGCGGCCACCGCGAGCTTCCCATCGAAGCCACCTTCGTCGGACGGCGCGTGCAGACGACCCAG
This sequence comes from uncultured Acidobacteriaceae bacterium, assembly GCA_963703075.1. Taxonomy (GTDB): domain Bacteria; phylum Acidobacteriota; class Terriglobia; order Terriglobales; family Acidobacteriaceae; genus Korobacter. The sequence goes on along the minus strand of OY969786.1, from coordinate 4,379,950 downwards.
CAGGAAGTGATTGAAGTGAAGTTGCAGGAAACGGACCAGATGGAAAAGGTGATGTTGGTGGAGCGGATCTCGCCCGATCGCGCATGAAACGACTAAAACAGCGCTCCCTGCTCGGCATCGAGGGCATGGAGCCGAAAGAAATCACCGCCATCCTGAAGCTCGCCGCGCGCATGAACCCGGCGAAACCCTCCACAACTTTACGCGGGAAAATCGTCGTCCTGCTGTTCTACGAAACCTCCACCCGCACCCGTTCTTCTTTCGAACTCGCCGCCAAGGCCCTCGGCGCAACCACCATCCTGATCACCGCCTCCGCTTCCAGCATTGAAAAGGGCGAGTCGCTCATCGACACCGGCTACACCGTGCGTTCCCTCGGCGCGGACGCCATCGTCATGCGGAATCCATCATCGGGAGCGCCCTGGCTGCTGGCGAAACACCTCGACATTCCCATCATCAATGCCGGAGACGGCATGCACGAACACCCGTCGCAGGGCCTGCTCGATGCCATGACCATCCTGCAGGCGAAGAAATCGCTCAAGGGCCTGAAGGTCGCCATCGTCGGCGATCTCTATCATTCGCGGGTCGCTCGATCCAACGCCCACCTGCTTACCAAGTTCGGCGCGAAGGTCGTCTTCTGCGGTCCTCCCGACCTCTGTCCCGACGAGATGGCGAAGATCGCTCCCGGCCTTGAGGTCACCCACGATCTCGACGCAGCCCTGAACAACGCGGACGTCGTCATGTCGCTGCGCGTGCAGAAAGAGCGCCTTTCCGGACGGCAGATCGGCATCGATGAATACATTGCGCGTTACCAGATCACCAGCGAGAGACTCGCGCTCGCCCGCAAAGATGCAGTCCTTATGCATCCCGGCCCGATCATCCGCGGCATGGAACTGACCAACGACGTAGCGGACGGCGCCCAGTCGCGCATCCTCAACCAGGTGCAGAACGGCGTAAAGGTACGCATGGCGATCCTGCAATCGTTGCTGGCGAAGAACTGAATCCGGGCGGCTGTCGCTGACGAAAACGAACGTTTCCTTTAGAATCACTGGTTCTCACGCTCGCTTACGAGGCCATTCAATGACACACACAACCAGCGCCCTCGCGTTCCTCTTCCCCGGGCAGGGCTCACAATCGGTGGGCATGGGCAGAGACCTGGCCGCGATGTATCCCGTCGCGCAGGAGACTTTCGACGAGGCCGACGCCGCGCTCGGTTTCAAACTTTCGCAACTTTGCTGGGAGGGTCCGGAAGAAAAACTCAAGATGACCGAGATCACTCAGCCGGCCATCCTGACGGTTTCGGTTGCCGCATGGCGCGTGCTGGAGTCGAAGGGAATCACGCCGCGTTTCGTCGCCGGTCACAGCCTCGGCGAATATTCCGCTCACGTCGCCGCCGGAACCCTCGAATTTCAGGACGCCGTGCGGACCGTCAACAAGCGCGGCCAGTACATGCAGGAAGCGGTGCCCGCGGGCGTGGGAGCCATGGCAGCGATCCTCATGCTCGCCAGTCGCGAGGTAAAAAGAGTCTGCGAAGAAGCAGCCGAAGGCCAAGTCTGCCAGGCCGCCAATCTCAATTCACCAGCCCAGACCGTCATCTCCGGCAATGCCGGCGCAGTCCAGCGTGCCGCCGAACTGGCCAAGAAACATGGCGCCAAGCGCGCGGTCATGCTTCCGGTCAGCGCACCCTTCCATTGCGCATTGATGCAGCCGGCCCAGGATCGTCTCGCTGCCGACCTGCAGGCGCTCACTCTTCGCAATCCCGAGACGCCCGTTCTCTGCAACGCCGATGTCGAACTCGTGACCACGGCCGACGCAGCTCGAGACACCCTCACCCGCCAAGTCACCGGCGCGGTGCGATGGGAAGAGTCCATGCGCAAATTGATTGAACTGGACGTGACCACATTTGTCGAGGTCGGCCCCGGTACGGTGCTCTGCGGCCTCATGCGCCAGATCGATAAGACGCAAACCTGCTTCAGCGTGGATAACGAAGATTCCCTGCAGAAAGCAATGAACGGTCTGCTCACCAACGCGGGACAAGAAGGCTAAACTTTTCTGCATGGGACGAGTCCAATCGGTGGAGGTCTGGCTATGGTTTCGCGGAAACGCATTCTCGAACTTGCCTTGATCGCCGTCGCTTTGCTATCGGTCGCTGGCGCGCAGACTGAGACCACCGGATTGCCGCAGGCTGATCAACGCTGGTTGAACGAAGATGTCGCCTACATCATCTCCGCTCCGGAACGCACGCAATTTCTAGCCATCCACGACGACCATGAACGCGATGCTTTCGTCCGCGATTTCTGGGAGAAGCGAAACCCGAGTCCCGGGAGCGCCCACAATTCTTACAAAGAAGAACACTACCGCCGCATCGCCTTTGCGAACGCAAACTTTGCCTCCACCGTACCGGGTTGGCAGACCGATCGCGGCAAGACCTATATCGTGCTGGGTGCGCCGGAAAAGATCACCGCATCGAAAGCAGGATCTTCAGCCACGCAAACCTGGCATTATCGCGCCAACCCGCTATTTGTGAATGGACGCGACGTGAGGTTCGTCGACCGCTGCAATTGCGGAGAATTCCAAGTAGAACGCTAGCTACTGCGGCTCATATTCGCGCGGAGGAAACGACATCGTCTTGTCTTTCTTCTCCACCCACACGTTGGCTGCCTCCGAGCGTCCGTTCACGATCACCACCACCGTGACCCCACTCCCGCCGCCCACGATCGTATAAATCTTGTGACTCTTCACCAGGCCCCATTGGCCGCCCGGCCCCCAATCCAGATAGAAGCTGTGGAAATCGTAGTCCTTGTGCTGGTCCGGGTGCTGTTTCCAGGACGGATCGTGGAACCAGACGCCATAGGCAGCCTCATAGTCCTTCTGCTCGAGGGCGTCGAAGAAATTGTTCGCCACCCGCTCTTCCGGCCAATAGCGAAAATGCCAGGCGAGCGCGCCTCCCACAATCACGATGGTGAGCAATATCAGGATGATGTTCCGGCGTTTGCGGTCGCGGGAAGGATCGTAGACTTTCGGGTCGAGAAGGGTCATGAGTGTGCAAGTGCCCGTCATCCACGACGGGTTTTCGATTAACTCTACTCCTTGGATGCAGGACCTTACAAAGTGCGCTTGAAGAGCGGGGTGGCCGCCGCCAGGGTGATCACCGCAAACGCCGTCAAATAGGCAACGTCATGCCAGATGGCGCCCAGACCTGCATCCTTGAGCAGCACTGCCTTGAACCCATCGACCGCATAACTGAACGGATCGACATAGGCAATCACCCGCAGCCACTTGGGAAACGAAAATATGGGATAAACCGCGCCGCTGGGGAAATACAGCAGCGTGTTCAGCACGCCAAACATGGCGCGCGGCACCAGCGGGTCTTCAACCCGCACCATCAGCAGGAACATCATGGTGTTGAACGCCATCGACGTCGCAATGATCATCAGCAGCGCGCCAATGAAATTCTTCCAATGAAAAAGCGTCGGAATGCCCGCGATAAAAGCGCCCATGATGGTTAAACATAACCCCGCGATCACCGCCTTAATCGCGCCTGCAATGTTGAGCCCGAACACAAGTTCGAAGCGCGTGATCGGTGTCACCAGGTAGCCTTCGTGTACCCCGCGCGCCTTGTCGTCGATGTACAGCATCCCGCCGCCGATCATCACCGAAATGTACATCGCCAGCGAAATCGAGCCCGGCAGCAGGTACTTCATGTACTCGATATAGGGATACAGCTCCACGATCTCCAGCGCGATCTGCTGCGGAATGCGCGGCTGCACCGTCGGCTGGTTCAAGGCGTCCACCAGCGCCTGCATCTCCGATTCCAGCGAGCCGGCGATGAAGTTGTCCGTGTTGTCCACGACCACCCCGATGCGCGGATGGTTCTGCTCGTAGTACTTGCGCGAGTACTCCGGCGGAATGATGACCGCGGCCTGCAGTTTTCCCGAGCGTACGTCGTCCTTCGCCTGCTGATCGTTGTCGTAATAGATCACCTTGAAGGTTCGGATATTCGCGTCAACCGCGGCGAACGCCTCGCGGATCTTCACCGACTGGGTGCCCCGATCGAGATCGACCACGCCCATCTTTGCGTCGCGGATCTTGCCGCCAAATGCGTTCCCCAGGATGATCAACTGCACCAGCGGTAGCACCATGGAAACCAGCATCAGCGCTGGAGACCGTACGAACTTACGCAACTCGCGTTCGACAATCGCCCACATTCTTGTCATGGCTGCATCCCCGGCCGTGGCGGCATCACGAAGGCATGGGCCTTCACCTGTTCATCGCGCAACTGCCGCCCGGTGTAGTGCACGAAGACATCGTCCAGCGTGGTGTTCTGCACATTCAGCGACTTGATCTGCACGTTCGATTTAACCGCCGCCTCCACCAACTCTGTCGTCGTCCGCGATCCGTCCCCGGTGAGAACTCGGAACATATCGGATCCCTGGTTCTGCACCGAGGTCACCGCCGACAGCTTCTCCAGCCGCGACTGCCAGTCCGCCGGAGCGTTGAGGAACTGCGCTTCAATCACATTCGATCCCGGCACGCTCGTTTTCAATGCCATCGGAGAATCCAGGGCCACCAGTTTCCCGTGATCGACAATCGCGATCCGGTGGCAGAGACGGTCGGCCTCGTCCATGTAGTGCGTCGTGATCAGCACCGTCAGTTGCCGCTCCTCTGTGATCTTGTTCAGCATCTCCCACACCGCGACCCGCGATACCGGGTCCAAGCCCGTCGTGGGCTCGTCGAGAAAGAAAATCTTCGGGCTGTGCACCAGCCCGCGCGCGATCTCCAGCCGCCGGCGCATGCCCCCCGACAAAGTCTTCGTCTGTGCGTGACGCCATTTCGTCAGGTCAACGGCCTCGAGCAGATCGTCGATGTTCTTCTTTCGCTGTGCCGCCGGGACGCCGTACAGTTTCGCGTAGATGCTCAGGTTCTCTTCCAGCGTCAGGTCGATGTCGCTGGTGAGCGCCTGCGGAATTACCCCCATGGCGCATCGCGCCGCATCCGGCTCTTTGGACACATCATGCCCGTTGATATACGCCTTCCCGCCAGTAATCGGGATGAGCGTGGTCATCATGCGGATGAGGGTCGACTTCCCTGCGCCGTTCGGTCCCAGCAGCCCGAAAATTTCGCCCTTCTCCACCGCGAACGACACGTCATCGACCGCCGTGAATTCACCGTACTTCTTCGTAATGTGATCGACTTCGATCGCCGCATTCGGGTTCGGCGCGCTCTTTCCGTCCACTACCATCACTGCCTGCCTTGCTTGCTCGTCGGCACAAGCACTTCTGCCGTCATCCCCGGCACCAGTTTGCCCTGTTGATTGTTTTGCACCCGCACCTTGATGGCGATCGTTTTGATATCGCGCTTGGTGCGGCTCACATCGCGTTGCGTCGCAAAATCTGCCTCCGCCGCTTTGTAGAAGACCTTGCCCTGCTCGGTCGTGTTCCACGGATACTTCACCGTCAGCGTGTCGCCAAGGTTCACAGAACCGGCATCCGTCTCCGGCAGCGGCGCATAGACCCATGTGTCTCCGTAATCCACCACGGTCACAATCGCCTGCCCCGGATTCACCACTTCGCCTTCGCGGGCGGCGCGCACATTCACCACCCCGGTTACGGGGGACAGCACCTGCGTGTAACCGAGCCGTGTCTCGGCCTCGGCGAGTTGCGCCTGCGCGGTCCGCACATCCTGCCGGCTCGAAGCGAGCGTGCTCTGCGCCGCCTTCGCCTGTTCCAACCGCGCCGTGTAAGTCTTCACATCGGCTTCGGCGGCGCGTACCTGGTCCGATGCGCTCTGCACCGCGGCTTGCGCCACCCGCAACTGCGCATCCGAACGGTCCTGGTCGGCCTTCGAGGCCACGCCTTCTTTCGCCAGTTCAATCAGCCGTTCGGCATCGCTGCGCACTCGCTCCAAGTCGGCCTGGGCTTGCGTATACGACGACCGCGCGGCCTGCAATTTTTCCTGCGCATTGACCAGTTCGCTCGCGGTTTCAGCCTGCGCCTGGGTAGCCCCCGATTGTGCATTCGAAACCTTGGCGCGATAACTGGCGATGGTCGTTTCCGCCGCGTCTTTCTCCGCCTTCAGTTCGCCTGAATCGATCACCGCGATGAGGTCGCCCTGTTTCACCGGCGTTCCTTCGTCCACTGCCAGCCGCTCAATGCGGCCGAGAATCTTGGAACTCACCACAACATTGTTCACGTCCACCACTCCGATCAAAACCTCGTCACTCGAGTGGTTCGTGGTCAGGAAGTAAAAAATGGCAGCCAATGCGGCCAGCACTCCGAGAAAAATGAAAAACTTAGATGGTTTCACAGCGTCTTTCCTCGTCCACCGGGTTCGGCGAACCCGTTCTTGATATGTCCCGGTTTCGTTTGCAAAACATCCGGCCGCAGGATGGCGGTCACATGATCGACTAGGGCGATCCGGCGATTTCGCAGCGCCTCCGGCGAAAAAGGATCGTGCCGTCCCACCGCCCGCGCTACCGGCGTGCTCACGAAATAGAAGACCGTCAGCCCCACGATGCTCAAGATCATGTTCATCGGGTCGGCATCCCGCACTTCCCCGCGGCGAATCCCCTCATGCATCGTCGCCATCAGCGCTTCGAATAACTTGCGAAAATACTTGTCGGCCAAATACTGGATATGTGGCGAGGTTCCCGTCCCCGCGCGCATCATCTCGCCCTGCATCAGCCGCGAGTACGACGGGTTTTCGGAGATGTAGTCGAAGTGCGTGACCGCGTAGGTCACCAGTTTTTCGACGGCATTCCCGGGCTGCGCCAGCACCGGCCGCTCGCGCTCAAACAACCCCGAGAACACCTGCTCCAGGGTCGCTCGATAAAGGCCTTCTTTGTCTTCGAAGTAGTAATAGAGCAGCGCCTTGTTCACACCGGCGGCTTCCGCGATGGAATCCGTGCGCGCCCCGGCGATCCCCTTGGTTGCGAATTCCGCCAGCGCCGCCTGCAGGATCGCGTGGCGCGACTCCTCCGGCCGGCCCCGCGAGCCGGCGCGTGAGACTTTCCGCAAAGGTCCTGGTTTTTCCTGCTGCTTCGAGATCGTCATGCTGAGAACCTTACGAGCCGAGCGGCGTGGGTCGCTCGCGGTTTTCGGCGAACGTCCTTCCAGAGCCGACCAACTGCCCCGCACTCGATGTAATTAACCAGTTAGTTAAACACGAGAGACACGTAGTTGTAAAGGAGTTTGCCGAAAGCAGAAGCCCTGGCAAGCGATTTCCGCGCTTTACGGGATTAACACGATCTTTCCCCCCAAGCTGCCCTGTTCCGCCAACCGATGCGCTTCCTGGATGTCCTGTAGCTTCATCGTGCGGGCAATCGGAATCGAGAATTCCTGGCGAGCCGCGTCCTCCGCCAACTGGTAGAGTCGCGAAGCATCAGGTTGTGCCATGAAGGCCGTCACGCGAATCTTGAAATTCTTTGCCCCCTCGGGTTCGCCGAGCACCGACCCCAGGACGCCACCTTCACGAATCGTTTTCAACAGCCGCTGGATCGTCGCGCCGCCGACCGTGTCGGCAATCGCATCGAGATCGTGGAGTTGCGCAACCTCTTCTTCGCTGTCGAGGGCGACCACCCGCTCGACTCCTAACTTGCTGGCTTCTTCTTTTTCTTTCGCGCGCACTCCCGCCAGCACCCGCGCACCGTGCTTCTTCGCCACGTGCACCGCCGTCCTGCCCACGCCACCCAAGGCTCCAGTGACGAGCACCGTCTGGCCGGCAGTGGGTTTCACCGCACGCTCGATCAACTGCGCGCCCGTCAGCGTCACCAGCGGCAGAGCGCCGGCCTGCTCGAAGGTCATGTCTTCCGGGATAGGCGCAAGGACATCCGCTTTGGCCACGCTGTACTCGGCATACGTTCCATTGGTCAACGCCATTACCCGCATGCCCTTCGGAAAGCCCTGCACGCTGCGGCCGCACTCCATCACTTCCCCCGATAAATCACGGCCCAGGATCGCGGGAAACTCCACCGGCATGCGCGCTTTCGCCGCTCCACTGCGAATCTTCCAGTCCACTGGATTGATGCTGGTCGCGTGGACTTTCACCAGGACTTCGTTATCGCCAAACTTCGGCATGTCGGTTTCTTCATAGCGCAATTGCTCGGGACCGCCGTAGGCATGCAGCAGAACAGCTTTCATGAATGTGCTCCCTGGCTGTGAGATGCGCCATCGCCCTGGAGGATTCTGAGTCTCTCGCCGTGGTTATCGCGGGAACGCCAAGATGATGCTTCTATCCGTACAGATACACGGCACTTTAGCGCACCGGGTTTCACCATTCTTTACGTCCATGGGTCCCGCTGGAGCGTCTATAAGAAATCACGCGTAGGCGAAAACGAGCATCAAAGCAGAGAGAGAATTCCTCGTTGTTTCGGCTGAAAGGGAAATTGACACCAATGTCGCGCGCCGCCCTCTTGAACATGCGAAAGAACAGTCCGAAAAACGGACAAGAGACGGCTTCACGACGCCAGCCGGAACTCGACGCATTACGCGGGCTCCTGCTCATCGGCATGACTCTTACCCATTTGCCGACCCATGCCAGCTACTACGCGTATCAGCCGTTCGGCTTTGTGGCCGCCGCCGAGGGGTTCATCTTCGTTTCCGCCGTCCTGACGGGCCGCATCTATGGCCGCCTCTTCAATGCCGAAGGCATTCGCGTCGTGGCCCGGCGTCTTTGGGAGCGGGCCGCGAAGTTATACGGCTATCATTTGCTGCTGCTCCTGGTGGCATTCACTTTGGTGGCAGGTTTGGCCGTCAAGGAACAGCAACCGGCGCTCCAGGGCTTGCTTGATTTCTATCTGGCCCATCGCGGTTTGGCCGTCCTCAGCTCCGTCCTGCTGGTGTACTGCCCTCCGCTGCTCGACATTCTCCCCATGTACATCGTCTTCTTGCTGCTGACGCCGTTGGCGCTTTTCATCGGTCGCCGCTGGGGATGGAAATACGTTCTGGCTCCGGCCGCCCTTCTCTGGGTGGCTGCGCAATTCGGATTACGCGAGATGATCTACGCCCACGTGGTGCACTGGACGGGCCTCGCCGTCCCGCTGCAAAACATGGGTGCTTTCAATCTGTATGCCTGGCAGTTCTTATGGGCGGTGGGTCTCTGGCTGGGCACCGGCGCCTCTGACCGCGTGGTCGAGTACCTGACGTCGCGCAAAGCCATCGTTGCAGCGTTGCTTGTGGCAGCGGCTTTCTTCGTCGTGCGGTATCAGTACATCCCCTACTTCGCAGCGCATCCCGTGGATCAAGGTTCGACTTGGCTGCTCTTCGATAAATGGCACCTCGGCCTGGCCCGCATCGTGAATTTCGCGGCCTTGGGAATCCTGTTCGCAGGGGCCCGTTCCTACATCAGCCGTTGGCTGGCGATCGAGCCACTCGTCGTGCTCGGACAGTCGTCGCTGGAGGTCTTCAGCGTCCACCTGCTCTTCTGTTTTGGGGCGCTGGCCTGGATCGGCGATGGCTACGGAGCTCCCTTCCGCAATCAGCTCGGCGTCATTGTGATTACGTTCACCGGCCTTTATGCCTTGGCCTACTACCGCTTACAGCGCCGACGACAACGTAAAGCGGAAGCCGCGGAAACGCTTTTGCGTCCACCGGAAATTGATTTCGCCCGCCGGGCCGCGTAGCCACTTCCATTTCCCATTTCTCTGTAAAACAAAAGCCCGCCGAATTGGCGGGCTTTCCACTGCTGGCGTCAGCAGCGCAGATTCCTAGCGCCGTGACAAATGAATGCTGCCATCTCCCGTATGGATCCGGAACAGCGGGCCCCCGCCGTTCATCGTTCCCCGCAGATGGTTGCGGCTTAAGCTTCCCTGCACCGTCACCGCGATATCCGAATCGATGTGTCCGTCACCGGTATCCACATCCATATCCGCCGCCAGGTCTCCGGGAATCGTCGCCTTCACACTGCCGTCGTGCGTGTGGATCTCCCACGAACTCGCCAGCTTCGATCCGCCATCCACCTCAAGTTCAATGTGCCCATCGCCCGTCGAGAGATCGAGGTTATCGAAGCGTCCTTCGGCCTTAATGTGCCCATCGCCCGTGTGCGCCCACAGAGTCCCATCGAAGCGTGTCGCCTCTACCGATCCGTCCCCGCTCTGCAGCCGCGAATCTGCTTTCACGCCATCCACCCGGATGTGCCCGTCCGAGGTATTCACCCGCAGCGGCGTATTCTCCGGCAGCGTCACCTCGACTTTCAAGGTGTACACGCCCATCTGGAAGTGATGCGGCGCAACATGCACATCGAGTTCAACCCGGTCGCCATTCTGCCGCTCCGTGATCTTCACATCATCGTCGCTGATGCGATATCCCTTGGAGGTGACGTAAGCCTCAATGGTGTTTCCTGGACGCGCCGAGATGTCGATGCCCGCATCGTTGCTGCGAAACTCGAACTCGGGCTTGCTGCCGACGTTCCAGGTGTGACGCCACTCGTCCGCGCGCGCGGCCGAAACACTGCCCACCAGCAGCAGCACAAGAGACAATAAGAATCTACGGTTGATCATGGGCTCCCATCCGAAAGGAGACGGATGTCTCCAGCTGATAGTACGGCGAGAGCTACGGAGAAGTTCAAGAAAAAAGAAGCGGCGGACGCGCGTCCTGGAGGGGAACTACCGGCGTCCGCCTGCTTGCATCACCACCCACCACTTCAAAAGACGGACGACCCGCGCAGGGGTTAGCGATCACTCCTTGGTGTAGACATTTTTTTGTTTGTCCGCGTGCCGCTCCCGCGCCAACTCGATCAGTCGCGTAATTAAGTCCCGATATTTGAGCCCGCTCGCTTCCCACAACTTTGGATACATGCTGATCGACGTAAAGCCCGGCATCGTATTGATCTCGTTTACGTAAAGTTTTTTGTCCTGCGGATCAAGCAGGAAATCCACCCGCGCCAGCCCGGTGCAATCCACTGCCTGGAACGCCCGGATCGCCAGCTCCTGCACCTGCTTCTGCATTCCGCGACTGATCTTCGCCGGAATTTCCAGCGCCGAGCCCGGGTCCTGGTACTTGGCCGCGTAATCGTAAAATTCTTTCATCGGTACGATCTCGCCCGCCACCGATGCTTTGGGCTCATCATTCCCTAGAACCGAGCACTCAATCTCTCGTGCCTTGCGCTTCTTTCCCCCGACCCCTTCTTCGATCACCAGCTTGCGATCGAACTTGGCCGCCTCGTCCAGCGCTGGGCCGAGTTCCTTTCCGTCATGCGCCTTGGAAATTCCTACTGAAGACCCAAGGTTCGCCGGCTTCACGAAGACCGGGTACTTCAGCTTCGCCTCGATCCGCTTCTTCACTTTCTTCGGCTCGCGCTCCCACGCACTGCGCAGCACCGTCACATGCTTCACGATCGGCAGCCCGGCGGCCTTGAAGAGCGACTTCATGATGTCCTTGTCCATGCCCGCGGCCGACCCCAGCACGCCTGCTCCCACGTACGGAATATTCGCCAGCTCAAACAATCCCTGGATCGTTCCGTCCTCACCAAAAGTGCCGTGCAGCACGGGAAAAATCACGTCGACGTCGATCGATGCCCCTCTCCCCGCCGCATCCGTCTCGAACGGCATCAGCGCAGAATGGTTGGCACTGGGCACCGGTGGCATCACCACCGCTTCGCCTCGCGCCAGCACCGCCGCTCCGGGCGTCGCCTCGGGATCGCCGGCGCGCAGGGAATGGTCGTCTGCCTTACCGCTCAGCAGTCGTTCAGCGTGGGCCGCCGTCAGCCACTTCCCTTCTTTGCTGATCCCGATCGGCACGACCTCGAACTTCGACGGATCGATCGCCTCAATCACCGACGCCGCCGAGAGCAGCGACACTTCATGCTCTCCACTGCGTCCGCCAAATAAAACACCGATGCGGAGTTTTTTCGACAATCCAGGGCTCCTGGGAAATGAAAGGACAATGTAACAAATTTCAGTCCGCTTGCAATTACTCGACGCGCACCGTCTCCCGGCTCATCCACGCTTCGAAATCCACGAGCGCTTTCTCGCAAACCATCCGGTGACGTTCCTTCTTGTCGCGCACCCGCCGGCGCGTGCCGTCGTCGAGTTGCGGCAGCAGATCGAAGGTAATGTTCGCGGGCTGAAAGTGCTTGGCCTCTGCATGACAAATGTAATGAATCAATGAACCAAAGGCGGTGGTCCGCGGCGGCGGAGTCGGCAATCCTCCCGTGGCAACATCCGCCGCGTGAATCCCCGCCATCTGTCCCGTCGCGATGGATTCTACGTAGCCCTCGACGCCGGAAATCTGCCCGGCGAAAAATACCTTGGGATGCTGCTTCATGCGCAGGCTCTCTTCCAGCAGTGTGGGCGCATTGATATACGTATTGCGATGGATCTGCCCGTAGCGCAGGAACTTTGCATTTTCCAGCCCGGGAATCAGCCGCAGCACCCGCGCTTGGTCGCCAAACTTCAAATGGTTTTGGAACCCAACCAGGTTATACGAATCCGCGCGCAGGTTCTCCTGCCGCAACTGCACCACCGCGTAGGGATAGCGCCCCGTCTTCGGATCGGTCAGCCCCACCGGCTTCATCGGCCCAAAACGTAGCGTGTCCCGGCCCCGGCGGGCGATTTCTTCGATCGGCAGGCAGCTCTCGAAGTAGTTCAGATTTTCCCAGTCGTGGGCATCGACCGAGTGCGCGTCGATCAACGCATCGAGGAAGCGGTCGTACTCTTCCCTCGTCATTGGGCAATTGATGTAATCGGCCGTGCCCTTGTCGTAGCGCGCCGCCATATACACCCGGTTCATGTCGATGGAATCGGCTTCCACGATCGGCGAAATCGAATCGTAGAAATACAAATGACTGTTGCCGCTCAAGCGCGCAATCTCCGCCGAAAGCGCATCGGAGGTCAACGGCCCCGTGGCAACGATCGTCAACCCTTCGTGCTCCTCGATCGCGGTCACCTCTTCGCGATGGACGTGAATGCGCGCATCGCGCTCAATCGCCGCCGTCACCTCGGCGGAGAACACCGTGCGATCCACGGCCAGCGCATGCCCCGCGGGCACCGCCGTCTTCTCCGCGATCTGCAGCAAAAGCGATCCGGCCCGCCGCATCTCTTCCTTCAACAACCACGGCGCTGTGTTTTCACTGGCCGACTTCAATGAGTTCGAGCAAACGAGCTCCGCGAAGTCGGCCGTCTGGTGCGCCGGCGTCGACTTCTGCGGCCGCATCTCGTAAAGATCGACCTCAACGCCCCGCCGAGCACACTGGTACGCCGCCTCACATCCCGCCAAACCCGCGCCAATAATTTTGATTTTCGCCTTCAATTTATCCTTCGTAATGCAGGTAGCCGCTGTCCCGCGGCCAGCCGACTTGCCCGTCCGCATCTCGAACGCTTTCTTTTGTCATCCAGAGGAGCGAAGCGACGTGAGGACCTGCTGTTCTGTCGCCACCTACAGAATCACCCTCTCATCCCCCACCCGCTTTGTCACCCGCTCCCGGTCCAGATACTCCAGCAACGGAATCGCGTACTTCCGCGACAAGCCCGTCAGCTCCTTGAATCGCGCGACATCGATTTTCGGCGAAGCTGCCTTCGCCCCAACAACCTTCGTCCGCAATTCCTCCAGGGCCGTGCGGTGGAACACGAGATCGTCGGAGAGCTTGAACAAAACTTTCTCGCGCAGCAGCAGCGTCACCACCTGCTGCGCCCGCGCGTGATCGATTTTGACCCCCGCCAGCACTTCTTTCAAAGCCGGCACTTTCAGACCCGCGCTGGCAAACGCTTCCTCAATCATTCGCTTCGAATCCGATTCCTCCGACTTCATTTGGATGCCGCGCCCCGGCACCTGCACGATCTCCCCCGCCACGCCCAGCTTCTTCGTCTTCACGAGCCGCTCCAGCGTTCCCGCAAACACTTCCAGCTCCAGGTCAGCGCGTTCCCGCAGCTCTTCCTTGCTGATGCCCGCCACCAGCCGGTTCTCATCATGAAACCGGTTCGCCGCCGAGAGCAGCAGCGACTCCACCCGCCCCACTGCGTCCGTCGTCAACAGGATCGCGCCGAACTGCACAATGCGTTGCTTGCCAAGCAGTTCCTGAACGATGCGCGCTAGATGATTTCGCGTCCATCCCGTTTCCGCGATCGCAGCAGTTTCCGCAAGCCCGCGCACATGTCGTCGCGCGATCCGCGTCTCCAGCCGATCCGCATCGTTCGCCTGCCCCAACATGCGCAGAAAACCCACGTGCTGTTCGCGCCCAGCTTTCAGCAGCGGTGCGGCATCGAGCACGACGCCGCCACCGATCGTGATCAGCGGCGAAAACTGGCGCACGATAAACCGGTCGCCCGGCAGCAAGAACAATGGCTTTGCGAATCGCAGCTGCGCGTAGCTGCTGCCGCCGGCTTCCAGTTGCGATGTTTTGCCGCCCTGCTGCTCTTCCAGCAAGACGACCCGCGCCACGGTCTCGGAGGTATGCGCGTGAAAATGCACCCGTGCGTGGTCTTTCAGCACCGGTGCGTCTGCCAGCAGTTCGAGCTTCACATCGACTCGCCGCGTCGGAACCAACGCGCCCGCCTCGCTCAGCACCATGCCCCGCGCCAGGTCTTCCACCGCGAGGTTCGCCAGGTTCAAGGCCGTCCGCTGTCCCGCCACCGCCCTCTCCGCGCTCGCGCCATGCACCTGCACATTGCGCACCCGGGTACGTCTTTCCAGCGGATACACCTGGACTTCCTGCTCCGTGCGCACCGTGCCGGAAATCAGCGTCCCCGTCACGACGGTTCCAAATCCCTTCATCGTAAAAACCCGGTCGATGGGCAGCCGCATGATCGCAACCGCATCTTTCGTCTCCGCCGCCGCAGCCACGGAAGCCAGCGACTGCCGCAGCTCCTCCAGACCCGCCCCGGTTTTCGCGCTCACCGCAATCATCGGCGCGTTTTCCAGGAACGATCCGCGTACGAACTCCCGCGCCTCCATCCGCACCACGTCCAGCGTCTCCGCATCCACCAGGTCGGATTTCGTCAGCACCGTAATTCCGCGCTCAATCCCCAGCATCCGGCAGATATCGAAGTGCTCGCGCGTCTGCGGCTTAATCGATTCCTCCGCCGAAATAATGAGCAGCACCAGGTCGATGCCGCCAACTCCCGCCAGCATATTGCGAATGAATTTTTCATGCCCCGGCACATCGACGAACCCCAGCCGCAGCTTCTCCCCCGTCGACGTCGCCAGTTCCAGGCTGGCAAATCCGAGATCGATGGTGATCCCACGCCGCTTCTCTTCCGCTAGCCGGTCCGTATCGGTGCCCGTCAATGCGCGCACCAGCGCCGTCTTTCCATGATCGATGTGCCCGGCGGTGCCGACAATGACGTGCTTCATGCCTCCAGTGTACGAAAAACCCTTTAACCACGGAGGACACGAAGCCCAAGGCTTCTAAATATGTTGATCGATGTGAACGGAAACGGTGCGTGGGCGTGCGCTGACATTACGGCTGAATGTTCGACGCATCAACGCCGTAGGCGAAGGAGCCACAACCCTTCGCGTGGAAAGATTTTGAATCACTCGTGGCGCAACGCATCCATGGGCTGCACCCGCGACGCTCGTCTCGCCGGCACATACCCCGCCACCAGCGACACGGCAAACAACAATCCCGCCGCGGCCGCCACGCTCACGGGGTCCCATGGCTTCAATCCGTACAGCATCGTCCGAATCAGCCGGACGAGTATCAGTCCCGCTGCAAGTCCTACCACCACGCCGCCCATCGCCAGCCACGACGCCTCTCCCAGCACCATCGCCAGCACCTGCCGCGTGCGTGCCCCGAGCGCCAGACGAATCCCAATCTCGTTCGTCCGCCGCGCCACGTTGTACGACATGATCCCGTAGATCCCAATGCACGCCAGCACCAGCGCCAGCACTCCAAAGGCTCCGGTCATCGTGGCGAACAAGCGCTCCTGTTGCAGCGAGTCGTCAATCTGCTCCTCCTGCGTGCGCACACTCATCAGCGGCAGGTCTCGGTCTTCGGACTGCAGCACCTCCCTCAGCAAAGGCGTAATCGTGGCCCGCGGCATCTTGGTCTTGATCTCGAACGTCATCCCCCACGAAATGTCCGGCGCCTGCCGATAGCTCAGGAAGAAGGTTGGCGGGGGCTCGTTGCGCAGGTCCGCATACATCGTGTCGCCGCATACGCCGACGATCGTGAACAATACCTTTTGCTCGTGTGCGTCCCTGGTCTCAAATGTTTTTCCGATCGCGCTCTCATTGGGCCAGTATTGCTTTGCCAGCGCCGCGTTGACCACCGCCACCTTGAGCGAGGTCGGCGTATCTCCCGGATTGAACGCCCGGCCGGCAATCATCGGTATGCGCAGGGTCGTGAAGTAGTCGTCGCTCACCGCGAGGTCATCGGCTGCCTGCTCTTTCCCGGGCTCCGCCTTTTGCCCGGTCGGTAGGAAGTCGTCGTTGGAGAGGCTGTGCGAGAGCAGGGGTGCCGACGCCAGCGCCATCGACTCAGCCCCCGGCATCGCTCCCAGCCGCTGTTCGATCGCGTGATACAGCAAGAGGTCCTTTCCCGCTGGGTAACGAGCCTTGGGCAGCTGCATTTCGAAGAGCACCAGGTCCTTCGTATCGAAGCCCGGGTTAATCGAATTCAGGTTGACCAGGGTTCGCAGGAACATGGCCGAGCCCAGCACCAACATGGTCGAGAGCGCGACCTGGAATCCAACCACTGCTTTCCCGCCGAAGCCGCGGCGGCGCCGAGTCGCGTGCTGGGCGGTGTCCTTCAGCGACGTATTCACCTCGGTGCGGGTCGCATGCCACGCCGGCGCGATCCCGAACAGGATGCCGGTGAGAAAGGAAAGACCGGCATTGAACGCGAACACCTTCCAATCGAAGGGCGAAACTGCCACTGGCGCTTCCCACCCATTCGACAACAGGTGCGGAATGGCGTAACGCCCAAAATACCCAAGCAGCAGTCCGCCAGCGCCCCCAGGAGCGAGAGCAAAATGCTCTCCGTCAGCACTTGCCGCAGAACTCGGCGGCGCGTGGCGCCCAGCGCCAGCCGCACTGACATCTCGCGCTGGCGCGCCGAGGTCCGCGAGAGCAGCAGGTTGGCGACATTGGCGCACGCCAGCAGCAATACAAAACCCACCAGCGCCATCAGCACGTAGAGCGGTTGCGCGAAGTGGCGCGCCGCTTCGTTCAGCCCGCGGCTGCCATCCCCTAACCGGAGGGTGGGCAGGGCCTCGTCCTTGTCGGGGCTCATCGTCTCCCGCACCGCGTCCTTCAACGCGATATCGAGCGCCGCGCGCGCCGCTTCGTCCCGTACTCCCGGCTTCGTGCGCGCCATGATCATCATCCACCATTCGCGCGTGTTCGCGATGAGTGAGCCAAAGCGGAAGTTCGGCGCTACCTGCGGTTGCAAGCTGAACGGCACGAACACATCGGGTGGATCCTGCACCTGCTTCGAGCCTGTGAAGCCCTTGGGATTCACGCCCACGATGGTCAGCGAGGTCAGGTTCAGCGTGATCGTCTTTCCGATCACCGCCGGAGAACGCCCGAACCGCCGCGTCCAGAATTCGTCGCTGATCACGACTGCGGTCGACGTTCCCGGCTTCTCATCGTCGTACGGCTCAATCACGCGCCCCAGTTGCGCGAAGACTCCAAGCTGGCCGTAGTAGTTGCCGGAAACCATTTCGCCGCGAACCACTTCTGCACTTCCATCAATGGTCGCGTCCATGCGTCCGAGGTCCTTGAACGCGAATAAGTCTGAGAGCTCCCGGTTGTGCTGGCGCAGGTACTGGTACACCGGATACGAAAACGATGTGCTGGTTACGCTCCCGTTCTCGTGGTCGTAATCGCCCCAGATCGAATGCACCGCGCCTTTCTTCGGCGAAATCCAGTTCATCAGCCGCAACTGCTCCGGGTGCGGCACGTTCAAGCGGTCGAGAAGAATATGTTTTGCGAGGGTGAAGATTGTGGTGTTCACGCCGATGCCAAGCGTGAGCGACAACAGCGCGATCACCGTGAAACTCGGGCTCTTCTTCAGCATCCGCCACGCGTAGCGAAGGTCCGAGCGCAGGTCATCCCACAGACGCAGCCCCAGTGAGCGTCGCATCTCTTCTTTATGAGCGTCCACGCTTCCGAATTCCAGCCGCGCCCGGCGTCTCGCTTCCTCGGCAGGCACTCCGCTGCGCACCAGGTCGTCGATGTAACTCTCTACGTGGAACCGGAGTTCGTCGTCCATCTCACGCTGCAGCTGGGACTCGTGCGCTACCGCACGTAACCACGAACGAGTGCGCGCCAATAAACTCATACTTCCTCCGGAGCGATGTCCAGAATGCCGCCGATGACTGCGCTCATGCGGTTCCATTTTTCCGTTTCGCTGCGCAACATGGTTCGGCCCGCTGCAGTCAGGCGGTAAAACTTGGCGCGACGGTTGTTCTCGCTCTCCCCCCACTCCGAGGCAATCGCCCCCTGGTGCTCCAGCCGGTACAGCGCGGGATACAGCGAACCCTGCTGGATCTCCAACTGCTGCCCCGAGATCTGCTGGATCCGTAGCAGCACGCCGTACCCGTGCAACGGCCCGAGCGAAACCGCTTTCAAAATCAGTAGATCAAGCGTGCCTTGCAGCAGATCGAGCGGCTTATCCGGCATCGGCGTGTCTCCTAGATGATCTAGGAGGCTAAATCTTTCTCTCCTAGATTGTCAAGGGGAGAGGGTAGACCTTCCGAGACGAGACTTGTATCAGGGCACGACTTCAGTCGTGCCGAAAGGATCATGTAAAAGGTGGGCTTCAGCCTCTGCCAGCATTCCGCGGTAAGCCAACCAAGTCGTTCGCATCACCCAAGCTCCCCCTTGTCATCCAGAGGAGGACGAAAGTCCGACGTAGGGACCTGCTGTTAGGCCGCAAACGTGGAAGCATCCACACAAGCCCCAACCCCTCTGAGCCCTCCGCGTCCTCCGTGGTTTCAGAACTCCGCGGTAAGCCTTGAACGCCGTCCGCATCACCCAGGCTCTCCCTTGTCATCCAGAGGAGGACGAAAGTCCGACGTAGGGCCTGCTGTTAGGCCGCAAACGTGGAAGCATCCACACAAGCCCAAACCCCTCTGAGCCCTCCGCGCCCTCTATGGTTAGAGAGAAAAAGTGCCGAAGGCAGCCCTATAAACATTCGCAATAGCCGCCATCAACATTTCCGCAGGGATAAGCCGGTTTCTTCCGGCTCTCCGCCATGAGAAAATAGATGTTCCTCAATTAATCCAATGACCGCCATTACTCCCGAAGTCGTCCGTGAACACGGTTTCACTCCCGAAGAGTACCAACGCATCTTGAAGTGGCAGGGCCGCGAGCCCTCCATGACCGAGCTCGGCATTTACAGCGTGATGTGGAGCGAACACTGCTCCTACAAATCTTCGCGCGTGCACCTCAAGCGCCTGCCCACCCGCAGCAAGCTCGTCGTCCAGGGCCCCGGCGAAAATGCCGGCATCATCGACATCGGTGATGGCTGGGCCTGCGCCTTCAAAATCGAATCGCACAACCATCCTTCGTTCATCGAGCCCTTCCAGGGAGCGACCACCGGGGTCGGCGGCATTCTGCGCGACATCTTCACCATGGGCGCGCGTCCCGTCGCCGTCATGGATTCCCTTCGCTTCGGCCCGATCACACCCGACGGCAAGACCGACTCCGAGACCATTCACCGCAACCACTCCATCCTCGAAGGCGTAGTCGGCGGCGTCGCTTCCTATGGCAACTGCTTCGGCGTTCCCAACCTCGGGGGCGAAGTGAAGTTCGAGCCCTGCTACAACGGCAATCCCCTGGTCAACGCCTTCGCCCTCGGCCTCGTCCGTCGTGACCAAATCTTCTACGCGAAGGCCAGCGGCGTCGGAAACCCCGTCATCTACGTTGGCTCCAAGACCGGGCGCGACGGCATCCACGGCGCCACCATGGCCAGCGAAGAATTCAGCGAAGGTTCCGAAGCCAAGCGTCCCAATGTACAAGTTGGCGACCCCTTCATGGAGAAGCTTCTCCTTGAAGCCTGTCTGGAAGCGATGCAAACCGGCGCCATCCTTGGCATTCAGGACATGGGCGCCGCCGGCCTCACCTGCTCCACCTGCGAAATGGGCGCCCGTGGCGGCGTTGGCGTCGAGATCGAACTCGACCACGTCCCCCAGCGCGAAACCGGCATGACCGCCTACGAGATCATGCTCAGCGAATCGCAGGAGCGCATGTTGCTCGTCGCCGAAAAAGGTCGCGAAGCCGAAGTCTTCGCCGTCTTCAAAAAGTGGGGTCTCGATGCCGTCACCGTCGGCCAGGTCATTGCCGACAGCCGCATGCGCGTCCTGCATCACGGCCAGGTCGTTGCCGAGATTCCCAACGAAGCCCTCACCGACGATGCCCCGCTCTACCATCGCCCCATGGCCAAGTGGGAAAGCCCGCTGCCCAGGACCAAGCCGGCGAATATCACCTTCGGAAAACAATCCGATCTCACGGCCGACTTCCGCAAGCTTCTCGCGTCGCCCAACATCTGCTCCAAGAAGTGGGTCTACGAGCAATACGATTCCATGGTGCAGACCAACACCGCCCAGGGCCCGGGCCTCGAAGCCGGCGTCATCCGCGTCAAAGGCACCCACCGCGGACTCGCGATGGCGCTCGACGGCAACAGCCGCTGGTGCTACCTCGATCCCAAACTTGGCGCGATGCACGCCGTCGCCGAAGCCTGTCGCAACGTCGCCTGTTCCGGCGCGAAGCCTCTCGCCGCGACCAACTGCCTGAACTTCGGCAACCCCGAAAAGCCGCCCATCATGCAGCAGTTCTCCGAGGTCATCGACGGCCTCACCGAAGCCTGCGTCAAGCTCGACACGCCTATCACCGGCGGCAACGTCAGCTTCTACAACGAAACCCTCGGCGAAGGCATTTATCCCACGCCCGTCATGGGCATCGTCGGCATTCTCGAAGACGTCCACAAAGCCGTGCAGCCTAACTACCGCGCCGCCGGCCAATCGCTCGTGCTCATCTCCGGCGCGCCGCAGCAATCAGCCGCCGAAATCGAAATTACCTTCGGCTCCTCCGAGTACGCCAAGGAACTCCTCGGCAGCGTCTGGGGCAAACCGCCCGCCCTCGACCTCGAACAGGAAGCCGCCCTGCATAAGGCGCTGGCCGAACTAGCCGAAGCCGGCCTGCTCGAGTCCGCCAAGGACATCTCCGAAGGCGGCATCGCCACCACCGTCGCCGAGGCCGGTTTCGCCCGTCAAATCGGCGCCACTATCGACTTGAGCGCCAACGGCTTACCGCCCGAACTGCTGGTCTTCGGCGAAAATGCCTCGCAAATCCTCATTTCTTGCACCGAAAGTAATGTGGAACCAATCAAACAAGTGGCCGTAAAATACGGCCTCTCAGCACAATCGATCGGCAAAACGGTTCCGGAAAAGTTGGAAATTCGGGTCGATGGCAAGGCCGTCATCAGCGCTTCTGTTGTATCGTTGCGCGATGTGTGGGAAAAGTCGCTGAAGCAGGCGCTGCACGTCGATACCCCGGAGCATCTTGTGCCCGAGCTTCTGCAGCGAAGTTAGACCGCTGTTTAAGTGAGGCAATTGCGACGCTTGGACTTGAGGTACCGCTGGACATTTTAGCGTGAGGCCGTGTCAACGTTTAGAAGCAGGTAAGCAGAGACGTCTTGCCATGCGGTAGCGGTGAGATTTTGCCATGAGGCAGTCAACATGTCGACCGGGGACCACTGCTTTTGACGTGAAGTAGCACCGACTTTTTGGCACGAGGTAGCAGAGACGTCTTGCCATGCGGTAGCGGTGAGATTTGCCATGAGGCCGTTAACGTGTCGACTCGAGGCCGCTGCTGTTGAAGTGAGGTAGCGGCGACGTTTACGTCGCCGAACCACCCGCCCCCAGAAAACGGGCTTTAGCCCGTGGGGCACTTTGCAAGGCCGCGATCGAGTCAGAATAAGAACGGGCGTCACCCGTCGCAGAATCGTTCATGAAAGGGCACGACTTCAGTCGTGCCAAACGAGTCGTAAAAAAACTGGGGCTTCAGCCCCTGAGGGTCGCGGATGATCGAAGAGACGGAAGACGTTTTCGACAAGCTTCACGAAGAGTGCGGCGTCGTCGCCATCTACAACCATCCTGAGGCCTCGAAGCTCGCCTACCTCTCCCTCTACGCCCTCCAGCACCGCGGACAGGAATCGGCCGGCATCGCTGCCGCCGACGGCATCCAGATCCATCGCCACAAGGCCATGGGCCTCGTCTCCGACATCTTTACCGCCGACGTCCTCGCCCGCCTGCCCGGCAAGCTCGCCATCGGCCACACCCGCTACTCCACCACCGGCGACTCCGCCCTCCTCAACGCCCAGCCCATCTCCGTCGAGTGCAACAAAGGACGCATCGCCCTCGCCCACAACGGCAACCTCGTCAATGCCGCCGAGATCCGCTCCCGCATCGAGCAGCAGGGTTCCATCTTCCAGACCACGTCCGACACCGAAGTCGTTCTCCACCTTATCGCCCAATCGCGCGAGCATACCCTCGAAGACGCCGTGGCCGACGCCCTGCGCCGCATCGAAGGCGCCTTTTCCCTGGTCATGACCACCCCCGACCGCATCTTCGCCGCCCGCGACGCCCGTGGCTTCCGTCCCCTCTGCATGGGACGCATCCCCGCCTCCGAAGGCCGCACCGAGACCATCGTCTTCGCCTCCGAAACCTGCGCCTTCGACCTCATCGGCGCCAACTATGAGCGCGACGTCAAGCCCGGCGAAATGGTCGTGGTCGGTCCCGAAGGCATCCACTCCCGCTTCTACGCCCCCGTGCTCGCCCAATCCAGCTGCATCTTCGAGCACGTTTATTTCTCCCGCCCCGATAGCATCGTCTTCGGACGCTCCGTGCAGGAAAGCCGCGACCGCATGGGCCGCGAGCTCGCCCGCCAGTCCCACGTCGATGCCGACATTGTCGTCCCGGTCCCCGACTCCGGCGTCACCGCCGCCATGGGCTATGCCCGCGAGAGCGGCATTCCCGTGCAGTTCGGCCTCATCCGCAACCATTACGTCGGCCGCACTTTCATCGAGCCCGAACAACGCGTGCGCGACTTCGGCGTCAAGCTCAAGCTCAACCCCGTGCGCGCCCTCCTCGAAGGCAAGCGCGTCGTCCTCATCGACGACTCGATCGTCCGCGGCACCACCAGCAAAAAAATCGTGCGCATGATCCGCGACGCCGGCGCCGCCGAGGTGCACATGCGCATCTCCTGCCCGCCGACTATCAGCCCCTGCTTCTACGGCGTCGATACCCCCAGCAAGAAGCAACTCATCGCGGCCAACATGACCGTCGACCAGATTCGCGACTACATCGGCGCCGATACCCTCGCCTACCTCTCCCTGGAGGGCCTAAAACGCGCCGCCGGCGAAGGCGAAAAAACCAGCTACTGCAGCGCCTGCTACACCGGCAACTACCCCACCAGCTTCATCGACGTCCACATCGACGACCTGCAACCCGTAGTCGCGAAGAGCGAATAGGCCCTCCACTCCCACGCCCTCTGTCATCCTGAGCGAAGAACACGCAGACCAATGCGCGTTCGCAGTCGAAGTGACCTTGCGTTTTCTTTCCCCACCAACCCTCCCCGCCCCTGTCATCCAGAGCGAAGAATCCGCAGGAATTGCGCGTTCGCAGTCGAAGGACCTTGCGTTTAGTTTCCCTTACCCCACCGCCCCCGCCATTGTCATGGCGACCGGAGAATCCGCACACCGATGCGGATTCGTAGCGGAGCTACCTTTTGTTTCGCCTAGTAAGCAAAGAGCGCGCATAAGTGGAACGAACTCTCCGATCTGTCATTCTGAGCGAAGAACGCGCAGCGTTCGCAAAACTCTTGTCATCCTGAGCGAAGAACGCGCAGCGTTCGCAGTCGAAGGACCCCTATTCCCTCCAACTCGCACAGCGCTAGAACGAGTGACCGTCCGTCGAAGCCCCGGAGATAACCAACATCGCGAGTCGCGCAGCGACGCAAGTCAATAGCCCCGCACGTGAGTGCGGGGTAGGCCCTTTCGCTCTCGAACGGGAAAAATGCGTTTGCCTCCGACCCGCCTCCGATGTACTCTCCCCGCCACCTGGAAAGCGAGGTCAACCATGTCCGTCGACACAAACATTGCCATCATGCGCCGCTGGTTTGACGAGGTCTGGAACCATGGAGACTTCCGCGTGGTGCGCGAGGTCATGGCCCCCGGCGCCATCGGCTACGGACAAAGTGAGCGCCAGCAACCGATTGTCGGTCCGGAAGATTTCATCGCCCTGGCCGAACGCATCCGCGGCGCCTTTCCCGATTTCGCTCTCACCATCGAAGATATCTTCGGCGTCGACGATCGCGTGGTCGTCCGCTGGTCGGCCCACATGACCCACACCGGCGACACTCTCGGCTTTCCTGCCACCGACAAGCGCGCCCAAACCTATGGCATCACCATCGTACATTTCCACGATGGCAAGTTAGTCGCCGGTTGGGATTGCTGGGATCAGGCTGGCCTCATGAAACAACTCATGTCAACGAATGCCGAAAGCGCCCCAGCCGCGTAGCGGCGGTGGCCCACATTCCTCGGGTACCCCATTTCCAGTGAGCCTGATCAGCGTCTCCGACAGCTCCCGCTGGCGGGGTAGCGTATCGCGTTCGCAGTCGAAGGCACCTTGCGTTCCTTTCCCCACCAACCCTGTACGCCACTGTCATCCAGACCGAAGAATCCGCAGGAATTGCGGTTTCGCAGTCGAAGGACCTTGCGTTTTCTTTCCCCACCAACCCTCCCCGCCCCTGTCATCCAGAGCGAAGAATCCGCAGGAATTGCGGATTCGCAGTCGAAGGAACCTTGCGTCTCGCCGTCACACCCAACCCCGCTAAAGGTCACAGCGCATCCGCAGCAACAAGCGCAACGTAGAGCAATGCGGGACCACACCTACTTCGTCTACATCCTCACCAATGCCTCCCGCCGCAGCCTGTACATTGGCGTCACCAACGCTCTAAAATCCCGCGTCCGCCAGCACAAAGAAAAAGCCCACGAGGGCTTCACCGCGAAATACAACCTCAACCGCCTGGCCTACTACGAGACTTTCCAATTCATTCACGCCGCCATTGCGCGCGAGAAGCAACTCAAGGGCTGGAGCCGCACGAAGAAACTTGCGCTCATCCAAAAGCGCAATCCGCAATTCCGCGATCTCTCAGAAGAGTGGTTCAAGGAACCTCCCGCGGAACAACACACCATCGGCGACCACGTCAAACCGCAAGATGCTTCGACTACGAATCCGGAACATCCTCCGGATTCTCCGCTCAGCATGACAAACGGTGGAAGCAAAGCATAACCCTCACCCTCTGTCATCCTGAGCGAAGAACGCGCAGACCAATGCGCGTTCGCAGTCGAAGGGCAGCTTGCGTTTGCTTTCCCTCACCATCACCGCCCTCCGCCCCCTGTCATCCTGAGCGAAGAACGCGCAGAAAGTTGCGCGTTCGTAGTCGAAGGACCTTGCGTTCTTGTGTTCCTTACCATCACTCTCCCGGTTCTGTCATCCTGAGCGAAAGACTTCGGCGCAAACTCTATTTCATTCTGACCTCCCGACCACGTCGGGGTCCGGCGGGTTCGGATTCTCTCTAAAACCGGCAGCCGTCGCCAATCATCGATCCTCCAAAAACCGGTTCTCGAGAGAGGACCCGCTGATTCGTGCCATCTGGGTTCATTGAGTAAATGTTTTGAGACTGGCCTTCATTGGTTGCGCCGGTGAAGTAGATCGAACTTCCCACAAGAACGGGAGCGAAGCTGAAGATCCCACTGGTCAACTGCTTCGCGTTGCCTCCCGCCAGGTCTGACGACCAGAGCGAGCCTGCAAGGTCGAAAATTAGGTGCGACCCATCCGGTGTAAAGGCCACAGTGTACGTACTGGCGCCGCTATATACCTGTGTCATCCCACTTCCATTGCTATTCATCGTCACAATGCCCAGAAATGGTGAGGCTTGGATCGCCGCTGCGATCATCGTCCCATCGGGAGAGAACGTCGCCTGGCAGAAATGCACACCACTGTAAGCCGAAGTTAGGCTTACGTCCCCGCTCCCGTCCACATTCATCAAGTGCAAATCATCGGTCGGATCGAACGGGTTCGCATCATAGAGAATCTTTGAATCGTCCGGGGAAAATTGAGGACTCACCCCTTCCGTCAACGTCTCACGGCCGCTTCCATCGCTGTTGATCGTGCCTACTTGCGAGAGCCCGTTCGAGTCCTGGAAGGAAAACGCAACCTTCTTCGTGTTGTGCGAAAGAACTGCCGTGTAGAAGTAATCCGTCGCTAGCGTGCTGCTCGTGCCGTCACTCTTCAGTAACTTCAGATCAAAACTGCAACAGTGCCCTGAAATGAATGCGAAGGTTACTGTCGGCGGTGCACCTGTCCCTGGACTGCCCGATGAAGTACTCCCTCCACCACATCCAAAAAATGTTCCCAGAATCACTCCAAAGCCGATGAGTGGCCCCACTACTTTGTTCATGTTCCCCTCGATACTTAACAAACAGCAACTCTGGGCAGAGTACTGCGAAAAGATAGCCGTGGGAATATCACCGAATATCCTGTCTTTCATCACGAACTCTTCCATCGTGCCCCGATATCCTTTGGGGCCACGTCCTTCGGGTGCCTTACTCCCAGTGAGCCTCATCGGTGCCCCCGACATCTCCCGCTGGCGGGGTGATTGGGCGAAGGAAAGTGGATCTAAGATGCCCCCTCCTCTCTCTCTCGGAACCGCGCCGTCTTCCCTTCCGTACTACAAGCCATGAGCCTGAGGAAGATCTTTGTCTTTTTGTTGTGCACCGCGGGCGGGCTGATGGCGCAATCCTCTTCGCCGGCCATCACCGAAGAGCTCTTCGTCTCCGGGGGCGCGCTGCGTCTTCGTCTCGAAGCTGGCGAGTATGTCATCCAGCCCAGTGACGCGGAGAAGATCGTGGTCACCGTCTCGGCCGACAGCGACGCCGCCGAGCGCCAGTGAATCCAGTTCCAACGCCAACGGGGCGTCCACCCTATATCTGGGTGCACCATCCTCGTCGCGCTTTCTGCGACAGGGTGGGGGTTTTGATCTGGATGTCCCGCGTTCCGCCAGGATACCGCCCACCCCGCAATCCCCTCTCTCGTTGTCATCCTGAGGAGCGAAGCGACGTGAGGACCCGCTGTTCTGCCGTCGAAAAACACAGTTTCTCCTCAACGAAAACGCACTTTGAAACCGTTTTTGTCCCTCTTTTCGACGCGAAATGTCACCCACTCCCGTGCTCCCCATCACAGACTCTTCCCTCGCACCCCGCTACCCTGTGCAATATGGGTGCCCCACCCTTGTCGCAAAGCGACAGGGTGGGTGGACAAGGCTGCCCGCATCTCCAATGTTTTGAAGAATTTACCTCGAACCCCTACGCCCCCAAGAATTTGCGGGTTTTCCACAGCCTAAGTCTCTGAAAACAGGGGATCGACTAGGGGAGGGGGAGGGGGGACCCCCATCACAAATTCCGCCCTCAGATTCCCGCGTACCACGCGTACCCGGCCTCCGGCGAAACCGATCCCAGCCCCTTGCCGAATTTTTTAAGATCGTCGGTCACCGTCAAGCGCGTAATGAATTTCACGCTCTTGTAGCCAAGCGCGCGCGCCACCCGCAGGCGCAGCGGTCCGCCGTTCCCCACCGGCAGCTCGTTGCCATTCATGCCATAGGTCAACAGCGTCTGCGGATGCAGCGCATCCGCCATGTCAATGCTCTCCCACCAGTCTGGCTCGATGGAGAAGTAAACAACATATTTCGCTTGAGGCGCGGGCCCCACCAATCCCAGCACATGCGACAGAGGCACGCCGCTCCACTCCGCGATATACGACCAGCCCTCTTCGCACTGCACCATGGTGATCTGGCTGCGCGACGGATATCCCTTGAGCTGCGCCATGGTAAACGACTGGGGACGCTCCACCATCCCATCCACCGCCAGCCGCCAGTCCGCGAACCCTGCCGCCTGCTGCTTATTGAACGCATCATTCGGGGGCGCGAGTTCGTTCGGGAACGGGCGCTCCGATATCTGGCTGCGGCTGAACTCTCGCGCCAGCGAGTGCCGGGTCAGCAGCCGCTGCGCCGCATAGGTCAGCGTCTCCCCGGGTCCATAGATCCCGCCGTGATCCGGGGGAACCAGCCCATACTTCTCCGCCAACCGCGCCGCCACGCCCAACCCGGCCACCCCAGCGGCCGCCGCAACGCCCGTGTAGATCAGCTTCCGCCGCGTAATCTCTTTCATTGCCCCTCCCCCGGTGCGTCGGCCTTTCCGGTAATCATGGCGCGCATGCGGCTCCTGAATCCGGCGACGAAGATCATCACCACGTGGACCACCAGGAACAGCACCAGCGCAATCGACACCAGGAAGTGCAAGGTGCGCGCCGATTGCTGCCCGCCCAGCACATTCACCGCCGCCGGAACCGCGGACACAAAGGCTGGAGACATCGCCAGCCCCGTCCAGATCACAAGGGGAAACAGCACGAAGATCACGCCCAAGTACGCCAGCCGCTGCAGCACGTTATACGACCACGCTTCCGCCGCCGTCGGCCGCGCGAAGCGCATGTGCCCCGCCACCGTCCGCCACACGGCCCGCGGGGAAACGTCGCCCTTGGTTGGTAGCAGGTTCTTGCGGAAATGGCCGCTCAGGAAACCGTAGATCCCGTACAGCAACGCGACAAGCACCACAATCCATGCCGCTTCAAAGTGCAAATAGCGGCTCCACCCATTCTGGTCCGGCAGCACGTAGCCGTAGCCGGTCTGCACCAGCCGCCGCGATGCCGGAATCGGTAGCTGCAACCAGGGGGTCGTCAACACATTCCCCGTTTCGCCCCAGTAAAAGCGCGGATGCGAGATCACAAGCTCCGCTCCCGTGACCAGCAGGGCAAAGAAGCACAGCACAATGACCCAGTGCGTCACCCGCACCAGCGCCGAATGTCGCACGGCTGTGTTCGCGACGGGAACCGCAGGCCCGGATCGTGACGCGCTCGCCGCCGCCTGCACCGATCCGACTTCCGCCATCCTCGACCTCCCCGGGGCAACCTCAAACCCACATGCAGATGGCGGTCATACTACCACGCTACGGCGGCCATCGAACCCCGGGTGCCCCATCCTGCCGCGCCGATTCTGGCGCAGTAGGGTGGGTCTAAAAAGCCGCGCCGCAGGCGCTTCCTTGTTCTCCCGGTTTTCCATGATTCTCATTTGAAGGCAGAAGCTCATCAAAGCGCCGGCGCATTGATAGCTCGATTGCGATGAGCCGCGTGAAAAGTTCGCGGCAGTCGCGTCACGGGCAGGTTCTCCCGCGCTACTGCCGCTCCTGCGAGGATCGTGCGGACTAACCACCCGCGTACGTTTCGGGTTCCTGGGCCGGTTGCGCCATCATGGGTTCGGAGATCACCCACAGTCCATCGTTGTTCAGGACGTAGATGAAACTTCGTTCGTCCTCCAGCCATTTGACGACGCCGGAAAACTTCTGCACCACGCGCGGCGACGTGGGGTTCGACATGTCCCACAGAACGAGGTCATCGGTCGGCGCTTTGCGGCGCACGGACGATTTGTCGCTCTCGGCAATGATCGCGAGTCCGCCGGCCACATTCATGCGGCCCGCCATCGCTGGGTCGGGCCACGCGTTCACGCCGATCAGCTTTGCCTGGGCGGGCTTCGCTACATCAATGACCGAAATTCCCTGGTCTGCCCCGTGCTGCACGTAGAGGTAGTACTTGTCGTCTGCTTTCTTTTGCATTGTCATGTCGACCGCCGACAAGCCATCCATGGGGATGTGGGCGACGACGTGGGCCGTGTTATCGGTACTGGGGTTGTGGTCCTTTGCCGATGCGGCGCTCGCAATCAGCATTAAACTTGTGAGGAACACCATGGCAGTTTTGCGAATGGCGATCGTGCCTGGAAGCCGGTTCATCATCCACCTCCGTGAATTGAAGCTCGATGGGATAACCAATATCCGCGCGATTTATTCCAGCTTCTGCTTGCTGTTGTTTCAGTCGGCGGCAGGCGGCTCCGCATCTCGGACGCCCCATCTCCAGTGGGCGTCTGTTGGTGAACGGAAGTGGGCTTAGGAAAGACGCATCGCAGGCGCTTCGTTGTTCGCTGGTTGGGATTGCTGAAACCAGGAAGGCCTCACCGGCAACGACCCACCCGCTCAAGGTCGGCTTCGACGCCAACTCCGAGGGTGAAGACGCCGACCGTCCTCGTCGATGTCGACACCGACGACCCGCAACCCGTCGCGGTAAAGAGCGAGTAGCGTGCAATCCCCTTGCCACCGTCATGGCGAGCGGAGAATCACGAGTAGCCCGCAATCCCCCCCGACACTGTCATGGCGACCGGAGAATCCGCACACCAATGCGGATTCGTAGTGGAGCTACCTTTTGTTCACTTAAGAGCGAAGAGCACATAGAGTGGGACTCTCATCCTGAGCGAAGGGCACCTTGCACAGCTCTTGTCATCCTGAGCGAAGAACGCGCAGCGTTCGCAGTCGAAGGACCCCTACCCCTCCAACCCTCGCCTGCTCGCCACCAAACCGCGAGTCGCGCAGCGACGCCAGTCAATAGCCCCGCACGTGAGTGCGGGGTCCGCCAACAACGAACTACCGAGTCCCCATTCAGGGGACGGCACCCGTGGCCACGCTCGATTTCGTTGTGATCCTGAGCGAAGAACGCGGAAATAGATCCGCGTTCGCAGTCGCAGGATCTCGCGGTCTAGCGGTGCCTGGACGGCACCGCGAACGAATGCGACAAGACTAGCGCCTGCGGCGCTTGGTAGCCCACACCTCGGTTCCCCCATTTCCAGTGCCCTCGTTTGGCAAACGGAAGCGGGGCTAATAACGCCGCGCTTCGTGGTTCCCACGTTGGGATCGCCGAGACACCTCGCACTCACCGAGGCCCAAATTCGATGACGAAAAAGCTCGTTTCTCGACAACGAACCGCGTTCTAGAACCCGTTTCAGCGACGCCAACGCCGGTGTATCACTCAGAGCCGTGCCCTGCCTCACAGACTTCTTGCTTTCTACCCCACTACTCTGCGCATGTGGGACATACCTTCACCGGCACCATCCGCCTGAACTAAGTCTTTATTTTGCAAGATTTTGCCTGTAAGGGTATGTGTTTCCAAGATTTTGCGAGTTTTCCACAGCCTAAGTCTCTGAAAACAGGGTTTCGGCTGGGGAGGGGGAGGGGGGTACCCTCAAAAACGAAAACGGCGCCGTAGCGCCGTTGAAATGATTGCCGAATATTTTAAGAGGAGAATGCGGAGAAAAAACGCGCGATGACTACAGGCCGAGCTTCTTGACTTCCTCGTTGTAGTACTTGCGGTACAGGATGTCCCACTCCTGCGAGCCTTCCATGATGATGCGCCGCTGGCTTTCGATCTTCAGCCGCGCTGCCTGGTCGATCTTCATCTCTTCGGCCAGCAAATCTTCGAGCGCCTTGCGCGCTTCGAGACGGATGGTGTTGCGGTCTTCGAGGAAATCGACTTCATCGAGGCCGGCCAGGGTGTCGGCGATGGCGTGCGCCAGCTTGTTCACCTTTTCGCGCGAGAGGCGCGTTTTGGCGCCGGCTTCCGGCGGATGCTGCGGGCTCATATCACCGCCTTGTACTTGCGGACGAGTTCGTTCTTCACCTTCTTGAACATCTCCTGGTAATTCGCGCCCGAGCGCCGCATTTCTTCGGAGTAGGTTTCCAGGATGACGCGCACTTCGTCGTTGATGCGGTCTTCCATGCTGAGTTCATCCACCATCGCCAGCTCCACTTTCTGGGCGACGGCGGGCTTCGCGCTGGTCTCGATGCACTCAGCCTTAAGCAGGCGATCGACGATGTGCCGGGCCAGGTAGCCCACATATTCTTTGGAAAGAAGCATCTCTCAAGCCGTATAAGTAAGTCGTGATAAACATTGAGTTTACCATAATGCAGAAAGAGGGCGTGCGGCGGCTGCCGGGCGCGTTATGATGGCACTGGGTGGTTGATTCTTTTCCCTTTCAGCCACATCAAACGTTCGGAATGACAGAAGATTTAGTTACTCTCAAAGACGATATGACGGCGTTCATCGCCGGCACCGGGCTCAGGCGCTTCCAGGGCTACGTCTCCGACGACGTGCAGAGCGTAATGTGGGACGCGGAAGGAAATCCCGACAGCTGGAAGAGCTTTGTCGAACTGGCGGTCTCCGCCGGCGCACCCTTCATCACCATGAATGAGTCGGTCCTCTCCCGCCAGGACGTCGATTACCTGGTCGAGCGGCTGCAGCGCTCCAATTACGCCAGCGACGAAGAGATGGAAGACGCCCGGTGGCTCCGCACTTACATCGGCAAGAGCGGCTTCGTCCAACTGGGGTGGCCGTTCCAGGGAATCATGTTCCTCTTCGAGGCCTCGACCGAGTGGTACGACCGTTACCAGCGCCTCCTCGATATGGCCGAGGACCTCGGCAACATCACCATCGACGAGCCCGGCCAGGACGACGACCGGTAAACGCGGGGCGCCCTACGGCGTCAGCTTCCCCGAATCCAGATAATTCTGCGGCGGAATTCCAAATGCATCTGCCACGCGATTGAAGAAAGCAAACATCGCGATGATGTAAACCGCTTCGGAAATTTGCTCCTCGCTCCAGCCGGCGTCCCTGAGTTTCTGGACGTCTTCGTGCGTTGAGCGCGGGGCGGAATGCGTGATCAGCTCGGCATATTGCATCAGCGCGAGCTCCGCTTCGTTCAGACCCGCTTCCGTGAGCTTGCCTTCGAAGATGGCATTCACGCATTGATCGTCGGCTCCCTGGACACGCAGGAAGTAAGCGTGGCTGTCCAGTCAATACGGACATCGGTTCAGGTACGAGACATAGCTGGCAATCATCTCCTTGTGACGGCGCGACAGGTGCCCTTCGGAGAAATGCACGGTGTTGGAGAAAGCCATCACCTGACGGAGAAAGTCGGGACGCGACCCAAAGCACTTGAGGATGCCGGGCATCTGGTTTCGCCCCGAGGCCGCCCGCCATTCGTCATAGACGGCCGCCGTCTCGCCGGTCGCTTCGTTGTCCTCGATGATGCGGATCTTGGTCGTGGGATCGGTTTCGTTTGCCATGAAGTTGTCTCTGTCCCTCAACTGGTTGCGACTTCCCCGTTGATGGGCGTTTTCGCGTGGTCTCTCCTGCGCTCGATCAACGTATAGAGTGGCCATCCTGCCAGAACCACCGCCACCCCCACCAGGGCCTGCACCCAGTTGTGCATCAACATCAGCCCAAGCAGCAGCACAACGATGGCGAGGAAGAACACTGGAGTGAAGGGATAGCCGGGCGTTCGCACATTCGCAGGCATCTCGTCATTCCGGCGGAAGCGGAAGATGGTGCTGACTGCGAGGCCTACGAAGGCGACGGCGACGAACATGAAGTAGGAAAGGATCTGCTGAAAGCTGCCCACCAATACCAGCAGCGCGGCCATCACGACCTGTAGCGCGATGGCGCGCGACGGCGTTCCGAACTTCGGATGCGGCACGGCGATCTTGGCGAAGAACAAGCCGTCTTTGGCCATCGCGTAATACACGCGCGGAGCGGCCATGGTGAGGACGGCGAGGCTGCCGAGCACACAGACCACAACCGCCCCAGTAAGTAATTTCGCTCCCGCCGCCCCGAATAGAACTTCCCCCGCCTGGGAGACAAACCCCTGGTCGGATGTGACTCGCTGTAAGGGCACCAGGTAAACGAAGACACCGCTGATGAGGATGTAGACGGCAGAGACGCAGAGGGTACCGATGATGAGAGCCCGGGGCAGGGTGCGCGCGGGATCCTTGACTTCGCCCGCGATCTTGCTCAGGTCCCACCAGCCGCCGAACGTGAAGAAGGCGGCGATCAACGCCACTGCGATGGCGGGCGCGAGAGGCAGCGACCCCGGACGCTGGTGCATGAACGGAGTGAGATTAGAGAGTGACCCGAGACGGAAGAATATGGCGTAGAGAACGATGACGAGGAGGATGCCGAACTTCAACCAAGTGACGGCACGCAGGACGCCTGCACCGATCCGCGTGTTGAGAATGTGGAGGGCGCCGAGCGCCAGCAGAGTGGCGATGGCAGCCACTTTTGCGATCGAGGAAATCCATCCGAACAGGTAGGCGGCGTAGGTGGCCATTCCGGTGGCCATGGCCGCGGTAATTCCGGGATCCATCACCAGCAGCGACATCCAGCCATAAAGAAAAGCGATGCGCGGCCCGTATGCCTCCCGGAGATATACGTACAGGCCTCCGGACTCGGGGTAGCGGCTAGCCAGTTCCCCGAAACAGAGTGCGCCACTCACGGTCATGGCGGCCATGACCAGCCAGACGAAGAGCAGCCAGAACGGCGACCCGAGAGATTTCGCCATCCCGGCGGGGGTCAGGAAGATGCCGATGGCAATCGACTCCCCGGCGACCGTCGCGATCGCGGATCCCAGCCCTAATCTTCGTTGCAAACTCTGTGTCTCGGCTATAACGCGTCTCCTTGCTGCATTTTTAGAAGTTGAAGCGGGCCGCCAGTTGGAAGGCGCGCGGCCCACCGGAACCGAACACCCCTCCCGCGGTGGTCACGGGCTGTCCGAAGGCAGAGGAATGTAAGTATCCGGGCGATGTTGGATCGTTACTGTCGCGTACCAGCACATTGTTGTACCCGGAGTAGTTGGTATTCGAGATGCCGAGCACGTTGGTCCGATTGGCGACGTTGAAACATTCTGCCATCAATTCGATCGAAGTTCTTTCACCGACATGAAAGGTCTTCGAAAGCCGCACGTCGAGCGAGTTGAAGGAGTCGCCGAACTTGGCATTGCTGTTCACAAAGGGCAAAGGCTGGCCGTCCACGCCTCCGGCGGCGTTGAGTTGAGCGATGAAGGCATTCAGCTCGGCGGCAGTATGGAACTCACGGCCACCGGCATTGCGTTGGATTTCAGGGATACGGCTGCTTCCATCGGGCAGAAGGATATCCATCGGCACGGCGGATGCGAGCGTCCAGATGGGAGAGAACTGCAGCCCAAGCGGCAGGCGAACGATGCCTGACATAACCAGACGATTGCGCTGATCGTTGGGAGTCGGCCCGTACTCGCGATGCAGGTCCGTGGGATCGATGGGCCCGTTGGCGAACGGGATTTGATCGTCGTTGGCGTAATTCAAGGCCTTCGAAAGCGTATACGCCGAGTGGAAGGCGAAACGCTGCGAGAACGGATGGTCGACGGTCAGCAGCAGCGCGTCGTAATGCGTGTTGACGCTCGACTGCAGGTCCTTGATGACATCCGGTCCGCCGACGACAGGGTTGTAAACCGTTCCGATCGGCACTCCGATGATGAAGTGCTGCCCGAAATCATGTAGACCGTCGGCGCGCAAAACCCATTTGCTGGCAAACTGCCATTCCACCCCGAGGTTGAACTGCTGCACCATCGGGTTCTGCATGTTGTTGTCGATGATGTTGATGCCACCTGCACCCGCACCCGGAATGATGAAGCCGGAGAAAGGATTAGCCAAGGTCGGCGCGCCGGGAACGAAGTGTCCGGTTGGATCGAGATAAACCGGCATCCCGGTAGAGGGATCGCTGATCGCATTGCCCGCATGCACGTCGATCGCAAGGGCGCGTCCGTCTTCCCCACGCTCGAGCGATTCGATCTCCAGCGTGATGCGGTCGTAGTAGATGCCATAGCCGCCATGCACGCTGAAGCTGCCCCCGGCATTGGACCAGTTGAAGCCAATGCGAGGACCGAAGTTGTGGTAATCCGGATGGCGCGTCCCGACGAGAAAGGGTTGCGCCAGAGGATTGATCTGGTCGTAGTGTCCGACGTCTTTCACGTCGGTATCGAGTTCGTAGCGCAAGCCGAGATTCAGGGTGAGCTGGCGATGAATGTGCCAGTCATCCTGCACGAATCCGGCGATGTAGTTGTTGTCAGCATCGGGAATGATCAGGGGCCGAGTGGGCGTCGCGCTGATCAGTCCAACTGCGAAAAGAAGGTCGCGGTCGTCGACCACACCGTCGCCGTTGCGGTCGAAGTCGGGGAAATCCTCGACGGCTTGCACGAATCCCTGCTGGAAGACGCCGAGATTGAAGTCGGCACCCACGCGCTGGAACTCGCCTCCGAATTTCCAGTTGTGCTTACCCCGGGTCCAATCGACAGTGTCGCCCCACTGCAGCCGCTGCTGCCGCGTCTGTTGCGGGACCCGATAAGAGGAGCCATCCTCGATGCTGGGGAAATCGATTTGCGGCCCGGAGGCGGTGCCATTGGTGTTGTTCTGGAACAGGTTCACGGAAAAACTGGCGCGATTGGCGGTGTGCTCGTTGATGACCCTCGTCCACGAGGTCGTGATGTCCTGGAAATGATTGATGGAATCCTGCAACTCAGCCGCGGTTCCTAGGGCACGGTCGGTGGCGCTATCGGAAATACCATCGAATCGCTCGATGGAATAGCGAGAGCTCAACGTGTCTTTGGGAGTTAGCTGCCAGTCGAAGCGAGCCGTTCCCAACAGGTCCGTGAGCGGCGCCGCAGCAAAGCTGGTGGTGATGGACTGGGTCGCAAGGTCACGCTGTCCGACGAGAACTCCGCCCATCTGGTCGCGATATTCGAAGGCGCTATACCACCAGGCGCGATCTTTGATCACCGGGCCACCGACCGATCCGGCGTACTGCTCGCGTCGAAACGGAGGCGTTTCGCCAACATCCTGGCCGAAGGAGTCGGGAGCCGCCTGCAGCACCTTGTCGCGCGCGAACACGGCAGCCGTACCATGCAGCTCGTTGCTTCCCGACTTCGTGACAACATTCACGACCGAAGAAGTGGAGCGCCCGAGTTCGGCGGAGAAACGATTGGTGGCAATCTGAAATTCCTGCACTGCGTCTTCGGGCAGATTGAGCAGCATGCCGCCGACGACGTCGTCGTTATCGTCGGAGCCGTCGATGGTGATGTTTTCTCCGCGTCCCAGCTGGCCGGCGGAAGAAACCAGCACGGTGTCAGACTTGGTGGGATCGAAGTTTGGCGCCGGCGAATTGCCGGGCATGAGGAGAGCGAGTTCCAGGAAGTTGCGGCCATTCAGGGGAAGATTCTGGATGTCCTTGGCATCAATCACGCCATCGACCACGGAGGAATTCGTCTCGACGAAGGGATGCACATCTGAAACCTGGACCGCCTGTTGCTGATTTCCGACATGCAATTCGATGCGCAGGCTTGCCTGTTGTCCGACGCTCAAATGCACGGTCGAAGTGCTGCGCGCAAAACCGCCCGCGGTCGCGCTCACGTCGTAATCTCCCGGCGGAAGATCACTCACCACGAAAAGTCCAGCGCTCGTGGTTGTGGTTTGCCGCTCCAGGCCGGTTGCCTGGTTGCGAACCGCGATCTGCGCGCTGGTCACCAGGGCGCCAGAAGGATCGTCCACCTCGCCGGTCATCCCGGCCGTGCCTACGTTTTGGCAAAAAGACGCGAGCGCCAGCGTGAGCGCTGCAAAAAACACAAACAGATTCTTCATCCAATCCCCGTCCAGGTGAGTACAACGTGTCGTGGTGCGAGACTGTACGGGGTGGGCGAAGCAGGAGCAATACTGGAAAGATACTACGCGTCCAAAGAAGAGGCTGCGAAGTTGTGTCGTGCGCGGATTTCAGCAGAGAACGCTGAGGCGAGTTGACCAAAAATTATGGGCGCGCAAGTGCGCGCCCGTGCAGATTGAACGCGCTCAGGACGAAAGCGCTGGGTTCATGGCCGGCTGTTTCGATCCGTTGAGGATGAGCTTTTCTTCGAACGCCTGCACCACCGCCTGCTTTGCTTCTTCCAAGGGAAGCGGTGGGATGACGGTCATGGTCCCGAGAATGCTGGCGAGCTCGTAATACCAGCGGCGGCACTTATACATGAACTCCACCGGGTATTCGGGCTTGCGGGCACGAGCGGCTTCCACATCGGCGTCGAGCAGGTAAGCGATGTCGGGGGTCGGCACGAGCCATTGCACGAAGCGGATGAACATCTGCGTCAGCTTGCTGCCCAAGGGCAAGTTCGCGAGTTCGTCGTAGATGTAGCGGTCGAGGATAATGACGTCGGCGCCGGAGCGTCGCGCACGACGCACGACCATGCGCAGGTGGATCGCGTCGAGCAAGTAGAGGCCATGCCGCGCCAGGCTGAGGTACCAGCGGCGGACGTTTTTATCCTGGCGATTGACCGGCTTATCGGGAGCGCCGATGCCTTTCTCGCTCCCGTAGGCCTTGTGCACGAAGGCCTCCCGGTAACGCGTGCCAACCACGACGTTGTCCCAGAAGGCGAGCAGGGTCGAGTTGAGACCGTTGGCGGTAAGGGTGGCTCGAAGGTTATCGATCTGCGTGCTCTTGCCCGAGCCGTCGAGACCCGAGAAACTGATGAGAGCTGGTTTGCGACGAAGTTGTGCAGTCATGCTTTCCCTTAAGAACTGAAACTAGATTGATTGTGCGAGGCCACGCTTTGCCTCAAAACCAAACGCCGTTATCTGAAGCGCGAGGTCTCTTGCTTCGAACCTCTATCGGCCAGAGCCGGGGGGAACGCTGCTGGTGCCGCGGCTCAGGGCATACACCGTTCCGGCGGCGACACCAACGCCAGCGACCAATCCTAATTTAATGAGTAGCGAGCGGTACTGCCGCTGTTTCGCCGGAGCAACCGCCGTTCCGGCAGGCTTGGAAGCGCCTCCGCCGACAGTAGAAACGCCGGGCGCGGTTGCGGTACCCAGCGGCTCGGTCTGGTTCTGCGTCTGCGGCGTCGCTTTTAATGGCGCCTGCTGCGCGGGTGCGGTCTGGGGCTCCGGCGACGCGGGAAGCTGGTTCTGTTCCTGCGTGGGGACGGGTTCCAGCGGACCTTGCGCGGGATTCGTTTGCGTGTCTTGGGTTCCGGTCTGCTGCTGCTGTTGCGCAGCAGGCTGGGCAGTGTCGGCCTGTGTCCCGGCCGGCTGCTGGGCTTCAGCAGCGAGGGGAGCAAGCGCGAGCGCCGCTGCCAGGACTGCTGAAAGACCGTGGTGAACTGTAACCTTCATTGAGACCCTCAAAAGCTTTCTTACTTATCGCCCAACGGCGATTGGGAAGAAACATTCTGCGCGGCAGCAACTTTGCCCGCTGTTAAATTTGGATGCGCGCTGCCGCGATCCTTATGAAATTCTTTCTCCACCAGTTCCACATCGGCGTCTTTGTCGTAACTGAAATTGCGTGCGCGGTTCTTGGCATAGCGCCAAAGATTCGCAAGATTGGTTTGGTACCAGCACGACTCCGCCATGCGCGGCGAAAGCCCACAGAAAATCTTGAAACGCTCTTGCAGCAGCGCGGGAGAAGCAAGCAGGGCCGCCGTCAGCCGATGATTGCCTTCCAGAATGGTGAGTGGATGGGCGTCGTCAATACCGATCAGTATGACCGAACTGTCATCCTTGCTGAGCCGCAAACGGTAGCTCAACGACTGCACCTTGGCGATGAAATCGCGCGTTTTGCCGCGAAAGCGCTGGCTCTTGATGCGACGCACAATATCGCTCAACAGAAAACTTCCGTTGGAAACTTTGCGCCACTGGGCGCGCGGGAAGACGCGGATCTTGTCGAGATCCTCTGCCCCGATCTCAATCTCCCACCACTGCGTGTCGGCGGGAAGTTCGCGCCACATGTGTCCGCGGCGGCGGAACAGCAGCGCGCGACGAATGGCATTGTCGTATTCGTTGGTCGTATCCGCTTCCAGCACGACATTTTCGAACCGCTCCCGGTCGTGATGAAAGTCGCCCTGATAGAACTCGTTCTTCAGGAAATCGTTGATGACTTCAGCTTCGGTGACGCGTTGCAGCTTCTTCATGCTGCTCCCCGGAGTTGGAAACGGCGGGTGCGAAGGAACGGCACCGCCACCGCTAAAAACAAGACCACCATCAGTACCTGCTGTACCACGATGACATCGCGCAGCGTGTTGTGGAACATCGTAATGCCGGCAACAACCAGGCCGCTCACCACCAGTTGGAGCCAGCCAGTATTCGCGATGCGCCGCGACATCTCGTAGGCCATCAGCACCACACTCAGCGCGTAACCGCCGGTCGCGGCGGCATAGAGCACCAGCAGGTTGTGCGTATCCATGCCCTGGTTAAAGCGTGCACCGAACACGAGGCGGAGAATCGTGTCCGGGAAAAGAGCAAGAATCGCCATGAATCCGAGACAAAGCGTAGTGACAAAAGCGAGGGGGATGAGTACGACCATCCAACTCTCGCGCTCCTCGGATTCGGGTTTA
The DNA here is from genome assembly GCA_963703075.1 of uncultured Acidobacteriaceae bacterium. Lineage (GTDB taxonomy): Bacteria > Acidobacteriota > Terriglobia > Terriglobales > Acidobacteriaceae > Korobacter. Next base: position 4,339,850 of record OY969786.1, on the reverse strand, counting down.
CCAGCGGCGATTGGAAACATAGCGCTTACGACTTGCCAGGAAGCTATGTAGAGCACGCGTCCTACCAAAGCGACCGCTGCGTAAAGGCCAGCGACCTCGGGACGGAAAAAATGCTTCACCATCAGGATGTCGATATTATTGATGATCACCTGTCCAACAAAGAAGATGATCGCCTGAGCACCCTCCCCAAAAGATGCTGGCAGGCCGGGTTTCGGCTGCTCACGAATTTCGGCGGGAATGTAACAAAAAAAGTAGGCCGCGATCACCGAAATCGAGATCGCCGAGACCGCCCCGAGAATTCCGTATCCGGCTTTCACTAAGATTAAGGCAGCAAACAACTTAATCGTCGTCTCGAGAATAAAGTTCAAACTCAGCGGAGGGAATTTACAAACGCCTTGCAAGGCCCCTCGCCGCACCCCCAGGGGGATATAAAACGCCATGCCGATCGCCAGGACGATGACCAACATGGGCGAAGGCATGCGTAGCCAAGTGGAAACCGGACCGCTGAAGAGAATTAGCACGATGCCCAGCGTGATGCTGACCGTCCAGGCGCGGCGCAGCAGGGAGCGGTAGACGTACGATTTTGCAGCGTTGGTCGGGTTCTTGGCGACGAACTTGGCACAGACGAGTTGGAAAGCCAAGGTCAAACAAGAAACCAGCATGAGCAAAGTCACAGCCGCGGCGGCCTGGCTAAATTCACCGGCGCCGAGCATGCGAGCGACCGCGATGTTATAGCCGAAATTCAGCAGGCTGATGAGGACCGAGCCCGCCAACATAATGAGGCTGCCACCGACGAGCCGGCTATCCGCAGGCGCAAGACGCATAGACCGCACCAGCCCGCGAAGGTCGCGGGCTGGAGGGTTGATCAACGTCTCCTGCTTGGAACTCATGCTGCCTGGTCTGCGCCATCCGCCTCAGGGATCATCGACAACTGAACGTTGCTGACCGGGAAAGCCATGGAAGCGGAAGGGGCGAAGCTGGCGTACGAATGTGCGTACGAGTGCTTAATCGCATTCGGCAGGAAGCTGCTGAAGCTGCGCACCGCATCCGTGGAATTCTGGTAGAGCTCGAAGAGACGTTCCGTTCGCGTCATTTCGAGCACGACAGCGGCTTGAGGAGAGAGCGAGGCAAGCTTGACGTCTCCGTCGCGCTTCATGGTCTCATTCAGGCAATGGAGCAGCATATCGACACCGGCTGCATCCATCTGCTTCACCTGGGAGAGATCTAAGACCAATTGGGGCCGGTCCGAGCGAAGGAAAGGTTCTACTTCGACAAGGAACTTCTTGGACGCTGGCGCATTCAGTCTTTCGGGCATTCGTTTTACGACTACTGGCCTACTCGTTTCCATATCTCCTCGCAACTGCGAAATCGGAGGGGAACTCTGATGAGTTCATAGTGCCATCCGGGTTAGTGAAAGCCGGCTCCTTCAATGCTGCAGAGGGAGTATTCACGGCAGTGGGTATATCCGAGGGCATGCTGCGCTGAGACTTTGCAAGCAATCCGCGGACCATTTGCTGAGGCAAATAGCTTGCCAATGCAGCCATCTCGCGCATGGCGCGAACAGGTGCACTGGATGAGATGCCAGAAACCAGTTTGGGGTCTTTAATTTCTACTTCAACATTGCGGCGCAGGCTGGCAATCCGGCCGCCCCCAACGATTGCATAGTTTACGTCCAGGCCTGCTCCTACGTAAGTGTAAGGAGCGATTGAGGCATTTTCTACGACCGTTCCGCAATCGACCACCGCGTGGTGCTCGATGCTGGTAAACCTGGTAATGACGGCAGAGGCACGGACCTTAGCGCGCTCCCCGATATAAGCCGGGGCCACGATGCGCGCCCGGGGATGGATACGCGCCGAGGGGCCTACCCAAACGCCAGGACGAATCTGCTTGCCGACGGGCTGCACATGATTGCGTTGGAGCAGGGCGTCGACCGCCAGCTGTCGCAAATCAAGAGGCGTAATCAGACGGTTTAGATACCCGCGGAAAACATATTGCTGACACGGCACCCTGAACTCTTCCATGTTGTGGCGGAAGAGATAAGCAGCGTCATTGCGCCGCGAAGGACAGAGGGCAACGATGCCGACGCGATAGCCACGCGCATCGACGGCAACAGTTGCGCGGCCGTGTTGCTCGAGGTGGAACTGAATGAACTCCTCGTAGTCGAGTTCAGCATAGGGGCCGAGTCGAATGACGAGCACGAGCTCGGCGCCCTTCTGCACGAAGTCGTTGAACACGGTTTCGGCGGTGCGCCACAAACCGCGGTCCTGCGCGATTACATTGAAATCCTTGGCCGAAAGCGGATCGATCCCAGAAACCGCATCAGGGTCGCAGACGGTAACGAACTGCGAAATCCCGTAATGCCGAAGTCGTTGCACGGTGCGCGCGAGCACGGACTTGCCGAGCACCTGGGCAAGCACGAGCGGCATCGCCGCAAACGATTCGGGATTGGGACCTTTCACGTCGGCGGACGGGTCCACATGTCCGACGACGATGATCGCTTTTACATCCATGGTACCCACCTTGGCGCAGCTGCGCGGAAGATGGCCGAGCGGGAGGGTACCCAGCCTGGTAGACGGCGAAAACGAGAGATCGGCTCCAGGGCTCGGGCCCGCTGGTGCAGATCGAAAGACCGCAAGTACTGCCGCATGATCTGCGGCATCGTCTGCCGAAGTGCGGCAGAGAAATTTTGCTCGGACATTTCTTTCATCATCTCGGGGGAGTTGAGAAGCCCGCAGATTTGATCCGCGAGACTGTGGTCACTTCCGGTTTGATAAAACAAAATGCCGAGACCTTCATCTTCGGACATCTCGTGAAAATCTGGGATGTCTGCGCAGATGATCGGCAATCCATATTCCGCTGCGAGATGCGCAACGCCGCTCGAACCGGTGGCGGATGAATACGGCATCACCAGCACACTGGAGTTCCGGAATAATTCCGGAATATCTTCTTCGGCAACGTAGCCCACGAACTCCACCCGCGGATCTCCTTCGTATCGTTTCGCGACACCTTCAACGTAGCCCGGGGTCATGGGGTGGTTGCTGCCCGCGATCACCAGCTTTGCGTTTGGCATACGGGCGGAGACCAGCTCGAAAGCTTCCATGAGCAATTCAAGCCGTTTGTAAGTACCCCACTTCCCGAATGCTAGCACGCGGTGCTCTGGAATTCCACGACGAGAATAGTCAGGGGGCTCTGGCCGAGCGGACATAATCCCATGCGCACGGAAGTGCACATTCTCCCCGCCATACTTGTTGATTAAAGTCCGGCGATAGGCAGGCAAAAGGACGCTGATCGAGTTGGCAGCCAAAAGCATGCGGGTGGCGATGTTTCCGGCAGCCCGGTAAACCCGCGGAAAACGCACGTTGGCGTGTGCAAGATCGATATTCTCCATCAGATGGTGGAGGGTGACATGGGTATACCGGCCCGACATACGCGTAAACACCGGGACCGTCAGCCCGGCAAAGGCGGCCAGCGGCTGATTGCCAAAAGTGGAGAAAAGCAAGTTGAACCACACGACATCGGGCTTGCAGTCGTTCAGCGCCTTACGTAGCCGGATCGGGTTGGAGAGGCTGTCGAAGCGCCAGACACGCTGGACATCGAAGTCCTCCAGCTCGGGCTCAGGCGATTCCAGCTCGTCCGCGAGAACCGTCACGCTGAGCAAAGGATCGCGCTGCAGTTCCCGCGCTATGTGGTACCCGTATTCGTTCAGCCCTCGCCGACTTGGCGGAAAAGCTGTAACAAGGCAAATCTTCATGAACTTCCTTCTGGCCTCTTAAAAGACTGTCAAGCGAACCACTGGGCGAATCTGCGCCTGACCCGAGCCAGTAAAGTTGTAAAAATTATCTGTCTGCACCCCGAAAGAGAAACGCAAAGGATACTCAACGGGAACATCCCCAAAGTGATCCGTCATCGAACGACGAAGGGGCCTTACATAAGAGATGAAGAAACTGCTCTGCACGTTGTCATAAGTGCTGAATCCTTCGCCCTTCCCCCATGCAAAAGAGCCATCAACTTTCCAGCGATTGTTGGGCTCGTACGTGACTTGTGCGGCCGGCTCCAAAGCCTGCGCGATGAAATAAGAAGAATCCTGCACACGCCACGATCGAATGTATTCACCCAGGCCCGCGACGGTAAACTTTCTTGATCGCCCAAAAGTGTGTTGTAAACCTGCGTAAGTGCTGGTGGTAAAGAACTCGCGAATGGCCGGGTTGTAGACGATATCGCGCACCGTGTAACCGGTGAGGAATGCGCTTCTGCCCCACGGACGCCCGACGATGAATTCGACGCGGCCGCCTACATCACGGGAAGACAGATCGCGCTCGGTAAAGGGTCCGGCTTCATGAAAGCCCGATGCGCGCAGTTGAAGCCAGTTGCCGACTGAGTTTGTTTCCATGTAAGCGAATTGTCGGAACAAGTTCTGGTCGAGGAGAACCGGCGATTCCTTGTCGCGCCGCACCGTGAATTGGATTCCAGTTGTGAAATTCATTGTAAGGAATCCGAGGTGCACGGAAGGACTGATTGAAGAGTTAAAGTTGTAATCGTAGGTATCGATAGGAACGATCAGCGCATCGCTCGGCACAGAATACAAACCGCGCGCGTTGCGAAGCTGGAAGAAGCCGCTGATCAAAGGAAATCCTTTGAGGTGGAGTCGATACCCATTCGTCCATAGAGATTCAAGGGTGGAGCGCGGCGGCGGCAGTGGCTGGCCGTTCGTCACGGCAAAGATCTGGCGATCAAGGTTGTAGATCGTCGGATCGTCAAAGATGCCGTGCATATTGAAATCCGACAGTGCACTCACCTTGTCGTTGATCTGCAGCCCTTCCGCACTCGCTGCCCCAAAAAGCGCACGCTCGGCGATGGGATCGTCAGGACCTCCAAGCTGGTTCGCACGGGCAAAGGCGCTCAACGCGCGGACGCCGTCGTGCTGCTGGCGATACAGGCTGCCCAAAGCCAGTTGGTAGTCGTAATTCTGCTGCTCTTCCGCGGGATCGCCGATGGAATCCAGCAGCGCTTGCGCGCCGCGGGGATTTCCATGGACCAGTTCAACATTGGCCAGCCCTATATCGACGACTTCATCGGCGGCGCCCGCTTCCTTGGCTTTCTGGAAGTATCGCTTGGCGAGATCGAAGTCATTCAGCGAGAGAAAAATGTTGGCGGCTTCGACAAGGTCGTCGGGTGTAACCGGCGAAGCTTCACCGATGCGGCTCTCTGCGAAGGCGAGCGCGATCTGCTGCCGTGCATCGCCTTCATGTCCGTAACGCACCATATGGCGCGCGATGGCCAAGCGTGCCTGGACACGGTCCGCGTCAGGAGCATCCAATGCCCGCTCGAAGCGCTGCATGGCCCCATCGCGATCTCCCAGCGTCTCGAGTGCGTCACCGGTGTCGAGCAGGACGAGGGAACGTTCCCCGCCGGTCTTCTCCGCGAGCGCAACGTAACGCAGCGTTTCGTCTCGATGATGCAGCTCGGCATGCGCATGGGCCATCTGCGCATAGATCAACGGATCATCCGGATCGAGGGTGAGCGCATCCGCCAGGGTGGCCAGGGCGAGGGTGAACTTCCGCTCGTGATATTGCGTGTCGGCCAGCACCAGGCGCAGTTTCGGATCCTGCGCGGAGAACTTGATCGCGGCCAGGTATTCCCTCTCGGCCTGCACCATCAGGCGTTGTTGGCGGTAGGCGGTGGCGCGGGCAAGATGGGTTGCGCCCGATTCGCCCATGATCTTCTCGGCGATGGCCGCTTGTTCAAGCGCGGCCTTTCCGTGGTGCAACTGCAATTCGGAAAATGCCAGGCCGAGGTGCGCTGTCCCGTTATTCGGATTCATTTGCAGGGCCGTCTGAAAGTCTTGCGTGGCCTGTTCGGCATTCTGCATGTCATTCAGCACATAGCCCCGATTGACATAGGCCTCGGCCATTTTCGGATCGCGCTGCAAGGCGTGGGTGTAATCCTGGACGGCTTCGTTCAGCAATTGCGATTGCCGGTGAACGTGGCCCTCAAGCAGGGAAAAATTGGGTTCCTTGGGCAGAATGTTGTCGTACTTGTCAGCCAAGGTCAGCACATCGTCATAGCGACCGAGGTTGTAGTACGAATAGGCCAGGTAGACGCTCGCATTACGATCTTTGGGCAGTTTCTCCAAAGCGCGCTGGCCGGTGGCCACCGCTTCCTGGTATTTGCCGGTATGAAAGAGGTAGCGCTCTTTTTCCACCAGGATATGCGGTTCCTCTGCCATCTCACCTGTGGCTAGTGCAAGCCAATGGCCAGCTACGGGAAGCTGGCGAGCTTCAATTGCGGCGTTAGCGGCATTGGCGATAACGATGGCGTTACCAGGAGCCAGTTGGTGGGCATGCTCGTAATTAGCAAGGGCCCGGGTAAAGTCGTGCGTTGCCGTGTAAAGATCTCCCAGGGCTAGGTAAGCTACGTAATCATCCGGATAAGCCTGGGCGAGCTGTGTGAAGTATTTTTCCGCTCCCTGGGTATCTCCGGTATCACGCGACAGGTAGCCGAGCGCTTCCAGGGCAAAGCGATTCTTGGGATCGCCATTGAGGATGCCCAAGTACATCTGGCGCGACTCCTCGGTGCGACCCGCCTTCCACAAAAGGTTGGCATACTGCAAAACGATCAGCGGATTATTCGGATCGAGTTTCTGCGCTTCTTTCAAGTCGGCTTCGGCGCCGGCAAAATCCTGGCTCGAGGCGCGGATCGAGGCACGCACGCGCAGAAATTCCGCTTTCGCGGTTCCTTCAACATTGATCTTCGCAATCTCCTGCTCGGCGAGCGCCATCTGTTGCCGCGCAGCGTCGCCCTGGCCGGAGTCTTTCAGGGCTTCCGCGAGATTCAAGCGCAGGAGAATCGGATAAAGCTGCCCTTCAGGTACGCCATCTTTGGGGAGTGCCGCGAGCGCGAGTTGGTATTCCTTCACCGCGTCGGCGTTGCGATTTTCCGATTTCGCCAGGCCGGCGCGAATGGCATGCAGACGGTAGTGGTCCGGATTAATCGCGGCAGCCCGGTTGATGAAATCGCGCGCCTTCTGTTTGTCGCCTGTCTGAATGAGCGCTTGGGCTGCGCTCAGTTGATACTTGATTTCTTTCGGAGCGGCGTTCGCCGCTTTCACGTAGGTCTCGGTTGAACTCTTTTTGTCGCCTGCCAGCGCATACGTAAATGCGAGGTCCGCAAGCAGGCTGGGGGTCTTGCGCGGGGCGCTTTTCAGGGTCTCGATGGCACTCTTGTAATCGTGGTCTTCACGATAAAAAGTGGCCACTGCCTGGAAAATTTCGACGTTATTCGGAGCCCTTTTCCGGGCTGTATCCAGCAGCTGCTTGGCTTTCTGGGGCTGCTTAAGGCGCATATAGCCCATCGCCATGAGCAGCTCGGCATGTGCAGAAGGTTTCACATTGTCGGCGCGCTGTAGGTAATTAATTCCACCCTGCGGGTCGCCTGTCCGCAAGTAAAGCTCGCCCGCCACCAGCAGGTCGTTCTGCCGGCGTGGATCGGCGGCTAATACCTGTGTCAGGAGGCGCTTGGCGTCATCGTTGCGCCCGGCATGCATGTAGGTCTGCGCCAGACCTGAGCGTGCGTCCAGTGACTTAGGATCGGTCTGCAAGGCATGGTTGTAGGCGTCGATGGACTCCTGGGTATGACCTGCCAGGCGCGAGGTGTAGCCGAGCAGCAGCCAGAGCTTGCTGTTCTGGGGAGCCGCCTGCACAGCACGCTGCGCGTAAGTGGCTGCAGCGGAAGGGTTTCCGTGCTTCAGTGCGTCTTGCGCGGCGCGCGCCAGGCGGCCTACTTCAATACTGTTCCCCCAGCCGAGACCGTTTTCGGGAGTCGCGGTGCTGGGCTTGCTGGCTGCCTTTCCTTTTGTCTTCTGGCCCGGTTTTTTCGCTGGCGCGGCCTGCTGCTGCGGGGCGCCATTTACCTCGAAATCCTGCGCAAGCGCGCTGATCGCCAAGAAGGGGAGGATCAGGGGACAAACTACTACCAATAAAAACCTATTTTTCACAGGGCCACTCGATCAGGCTGATACGGTAAGAATTTTTAAGATACCAACTGCTTCGGATGCCAAAAGTACGCTAAATTGCTGCTCGTCAGCTCTGCTTGTATGAGCAGTTTCTACTCGATAGTAACCAAGGATGCCACAAATCGACCAAAACCTGCTTATGTGTACCTATTTGTTACACTTTGGCAAAGGTTGGCATCCGGGTTCCAACAGAAAACCAAGTTGGTACGAACGGAATCCAAACTGCTGCTGATCTCTGTGCCGTTCCGCTAGGAGTGTGTTCCATTGTTGCCTAAGTCTTCCGCGCTGCCCGCGAGCCGTGCCATCCCGCTATCCGCGATTGTGCTGTTGGCGATCGCGATTCACGGTCCGCTGCTGCTCATGCAGTTGCCGGCGTCGTCGTACGACGCCAACACGCACATGTTTTTCGCCTCGCACTATGCCAGCCATTGGTTCTCGCCATGGAATGAGAAATGGTACGGCGGCTTTTCCCAGACGACCTATCCGCCACTCACCCATCAGTGGATCGCGCTCTTCTCCCACCTGATCGGGATCACGATGGCGTACATGCTTGTGCAGGGAATTGCAATTGTTCTCCTGGTGGTCGGGGTCTACCGCTATGCGCGGCTCTGGGTCAACGAGGTGCAGGCAAGCTACGCCGCGATTGCGTCGGTGTTCCTCGGGTCCCTGGCAATGCTGGTTTACCAGTCGGGTCAGCTGCCGACGACCAGCGCGGCAGCACTCACGCTGAACGCCCTTCCGTATTTCTATCACTGGAACCGTCGAGGCAGTTTTCTTTCACTGATCAAAGGCTTGGCGCTTGCTCTGACGGCGGCCGCAGCCCACCACGTCACTTTGTTGTTCGGCGCGATTTTGTTCGCGATCCCGGTATTTGTCCTCTCCATTATGGACCGCAATGACGATGGAGAAGAACGTAGCGCAGTTGCGGTCTTCGTGCGCGGCCTCGTATTCGGGGTGCTGATGGCGGTGGGCGTGGGGCTCGTCCTTCTTCCCTACATCATCCAGCTCTACCACAACCCGATTAACCAGATGCCGATTCCGCACGGCAGCCGCGATAACTACATTCTTAAGCCGATCAGCGGCATCAACTTCTGGATCATCCCGATGGGAGCCCTGATCCTGGCGTTGCCTTTCATCGTGATGCGTGGCGCCGCGGTGCGACGTCTGCGCCCACTGCTCTTCGGCTGGTGGCTCACCATGCTGCTTGGGCTTGGTGGAACCACCCCGGTCGGTAAGGTATTGCTCGGCCGCGCTTTCGAGGTTTTGACCTTCGAGCGTTTCACCTTCTGGGCGACGATCATGACGTTGCCGATCGTAGGAATTCTGGTCCAGGAACTGATCGATCGTTATTCCCGGCGTGCGGTGATCGTGCTTTGGATCGCAGCGGTGGCAACGTTCGGCAGCGCGATTTCGTGGAACGTTTTCCACCCCATCACTTCTTCGCCATTCAAAATCGACCAGGTGGTGTCTTTCCTGAACCGCGAGGGCCATTCGAAGTTCCGCTATCTCGCGCTTGGATTTGGAAACCAGTTTGCCGCGGTTTCGCGGGAGGTGAGCGCGGGCAGCGTCGATGGCGATTACAACTCGGCCCGTGTGCTGCCTGAGCTGACGCAGTATGGTTCCGGCCAGCTTTATAACTCGAAGTACTTCGGGGCCTCGGGCATGGAAGCGCTGCGCGCCGTTCTGAAGCATGCCAACCAGTACGGCTTGAAATACATTTTCGTGCGCGACCGTTACTACGAACCGCTGCTGGCATTCGCCGGGTGGCGGCAGGCGGAGAGTTACGACAATGGCAACGTCACACTCTGGACCAAGGAAGACGTGCCTCCTGCCCGGCACATCGACTTCGGCTCCATTATGCCGACGGCGTGGCAAGGCCTGATGTGGGGCCTTCTGCCGGTGGGCGTGAGCTTATTCGCGTTGTTCGCGGTGCTCATGATGCCGGAGCGACGATACACGGTGGAAGAACCGATTGCGGTACGCGCTTCAACCAGCGCCGATCGCGCTGTGTTGAAAGAGGTGAAGTAATGAGCCGCATTCTTCCCATCCTTCTGGTGATTCTTACGGTGGTCCTGGTGGCTGCCGGCACTGTCCATAACAACGACCTCGCCCCCGCCAAGTCCCCTGACGGCGCCGTGCAGGCGTTGTACGAACATGCGAAGGGCCGCGACTTCAAAGGCGCGTACCGGTACGTTGCGGCCTCGAGCAATACCGAGGAGCAGGCGTTCATTCGCGACATGGGCGGTCGCGACGGCAGCCTCCGGACTTATTCGAACCTGCAAAGCGTGGACACCCGCATCCTGAACCAGACCGACAGCGCTGCCATGGTACGGGCGACCACTGAATGGGCAACGGCCGTGGGCGCCAACTTCGACACCCGGGACCTTAAGGTCGTCAACCAGGACGGCACCTGGAAGGTGGAATGGCCGCTCGAAAAACAGGCCAAGGTCCCACCGCAAGTGATTCCAGTGAACTATTTGCGTTGGGACATCATCACCCGCGGCAGCGATGATGACTGGGGCGCACAGAACGTTGAGGCGCCGAGAGTCCGCATCGTGAGCATGAACGCGATCGAACGCGATGGCGCGACCATCATCCTCGGCGAAGTCGTGAACGACGACACGGTCCCCGCATTTGTCTCCGTGAACGCAACCCTGGTGGGCAAGGATGCGGAAGTTATCGGGGAAGAGAGCAGCTTCGACAAGGTGTCGCACACTTTGCTGCCGAAAGAGATTTCTCCCTTCCGCATCGATTTCCCGAAAGTGCGGCTGGCGCAGGTGAAGAAAGTGAGCATGCAGCCAAACTCGATGCTGGTACCGGCTTCGGCCGATCCCGTCATTGGAGTGCTGCACGAACACGTGGATAAGGACCTGCGCGGACGCCCGGTGCTGAAGGGTGAACTGCTGAACGAGAGCGGACAGACGGTCAACATTCCGCACGTGCTTGCGACCTATTACGACGGAAGCGGCAAAGTGGTCTGGGTTTCAGATGGCTACATCGATCAGGCACTGCCGCCGCAAACGCCGGTTCCCTTCTCCGTCGGCTTGCAGCAGGACGTTGCCAAGAACGTGCAGAACTATCGGGTAACCGTGAACCAGTACAGCCTGGACCGCCAATGATCCGCAACTTCATTCTCTCGATGCTCCTCGTCGCAGTGTGCTGGTTTGCGGTCTCGGCCGCCCAGGCGCAGGGTCTCCAGGTGCCGAAAACCGCGCCTGCCGGCCAGGATTTACGCATTTCCGGAATCGATGGAACGGCTTATGTTTTCGGTCCAGCCACGGCGTTTAAGGCCAAGGCCAGCGGCGAACTGGTCATCACCGGCGATCAGTTGCGGGCTGCCGGACGCTACACCGTGGTTTCCGGCGAGAACAGCGGGACCTTTTACGTGGTCGCGGACGCACCAGCAAATGTCGCCTTCCTGGCGCGTCCCTCACGCGTTCCCGCCGCGAAAGAAGGCGTGATCGCCGGGACGGCCTTCGTACTCGACAAATACAGCAACGTCGTCTTCCAACCTACGCCGGTGAAGTTCGATCTCGCGGTCCCGGGCACGCCGGCGGAGAGCCGCAATGAGACGAGCAAAATGGGCGTGGCGTACGTTCGGATGGACTCCGGCAAAAAGAGCGGAGCGGCCCAATTCGTGGCAGCCGCCGGAGATGCGCAGGTACGCCGCGTGGTGCAGCAGACCGCGTCCGATCCCTGCAACATTCGCATGAAAGCCGAGCCTTCGAAAGAAGGGATCGTGGTTACCACCGACCCGATCAAGGATTGCGCCGGCAACGCCGTGCCGGACGGAACTATTGTCACCTTCACCGAGACCGATCCATCGGGCCGCAGCACGGTCGATGCCCGCATCAAGAAAGGCATCGCACAAGCCGAGTTGCCGAACACGCCAGGCTCAACTTTGACCGTTGCTGCCGGAGTGGTCATCGGGAATGAAATCCATTGGGGAGGCCGCTGATGCGACGCTTCCTGCTGACGTCTTCAATCCTGGCCATCCTAGTTGCGGGGACTTGGACCGGCGCATCGCGTTTGGGCTGCGGCCCCTGCCGTTGAAGTGCAGTTCACCGCCGGGACCATCCAGCCACGACAACTGGAAGACACAACGCAAGCTGCCGTGGTGCGCGACTACAAAGCCGCGTGGCAGAACCTTGCGGGTGCGATGGATCAGAACCGCTCCGATCTGCTGGACGCGTCGTTCGTCGGCTTCGCCCACGACAAGCTGGGCAATGCCGTCGAGGAGCAGAAGAAAAATGGATTGCGACGCCGATACGTCGATCACGGGCACCATGTGGAAGCGGTCTTCTATTCGTACGATGGTTCGGCAATGCAGCTGAAAGACACTGCCAGCCTTGAAGTACAGCTGATGGATGGCGATAAGGTGGTGTCCTCGCAGTCGGGCACAATTTTTTACATGGTGCTGATGACGCCGGCTGAAAACAGTTGGAAGGTGCGCGACATCGAGGCTGTTCCCAGCTTCTAACCTCTTGAGTTCCGTGGCGTCCAAAGGAAGAGGGCGAAGCGAGTAGTAGCTGCTTCGCCCGTTTCAGTTCCAAGTTCGACCGAGTTGCTGAACCTGAAGACGTACTTTTTGCGGTGAGCCTGATCCAGCCAAATCCGGCTAAAATAGGTAAAAGATCCTTCCGGTCTGGCTCCGGCATCCAAGTTGTAGAATGGCTGGTTTTTTGATGAACTCGAAACTCTTCTCCACCTCCATGGCCGTGCTGTTGTTTGCAGCCACGGCGAGTCTCGCGCTGCCGGTGCAGGGTCAAAGCACTCCCAAGGCCGTTCCCCAGGAGAAGCAAGACACTCCACGCCCAGAGACGCCAGCCAAGCCGAATGCCGCCCAGCCGACCGCGGCTCCGGAGCAGGCACCCAAGAAACCGAATCGCGCCGACGCGTACTACCATTACACCCTCGCGCACATGTACGAAGAGATGGTCGCGACGTACGGCCGCGCGGAGTACGCCAACAAAGCGATTGACGAATATCGTTTGGCGATTCAGGCAGACCCGGCTTCGGACTATCTCAACGCCGGACTGGCTGACCTTTATTGGCGCACTGGCCGCATTCGCGACGCGGTGGTGGAAGCGCAGGACATCCTCAAGCGCGATCCGAATAACGTGGATGCGCATCGGCTGCTGGGACGGATCTACCTGCGGTCGTTGGGCGATGTGCAGAGCGGGAACAGTCAGTCGCGCGAGATGCAGAAGCTGGCGATCGAACAATATGAAGAGATCGTGAAGCTGGATCCGTCGAGTGTAGAAGACCACCTTCTTTTAGGGCGGCTTTATTCCTACAGCAACGATCTGACGAAAGCGGAAAAAGAGTTTAAGGCAGCGGTGCAGATCCAGCCGGATTCGGAAGAGGCTGTGACGATGCTCGCGTACCTCTATACGCAAGAAGGGGACACGGCCCGCGCGCAGCAGGTGCTCAACAACATTCCCGACGACGACCGCAGCGCCAAGCTTTATGCTACGTTGGGCTACACCTACGAAGAAGAGAAAGATTACAAGAAGGCCATCGACGCCTATCGAAAAGCGGTCGATCTCGATAAAGACAATCTCGACTCGGTACGCGGGCTGGCGCAGAACCTGATGAGCGATGGCCAGCTCGAGGCCGCCCTCGAGCAATACAAGGTCATCGTCGACGCCGATCCATCGGACGCGCAAAGCTATCAGCACATCGCCGAAATCGACCGCCGGAGCGGCCATTTCGACCAGGCGCTCGACGCTCTGAAGAAAGCTTCCGCGCTGGTGCAGGACTCGCAGGAGATTCCCTACAACCTTGCTGTGATTTACGAGGCGGAAGGCCGCTACGACGACGCCATTCAGACGATCCAACAGCTTTTGCAGAAGAGCGAGAAGCCGGATGCCGCGTACACCGGCGCCGATAAGAGCAATCGCTCGATCTTCCTGGAGCGCCTAGGCAACATCTACCGCGAGTCGAACCACCCACAGCAGGCAATCGAGACCTTTCGGAAGATGGTTGCGTTGAACGACGAGAGTGCCTCGCGCGCGTACCAGGAGATGGTCGAAACCTATCGCGACTCGCGCGACTGGCCGGCCGCGACGCAGGCGGCGCAAGAGGGCGCGAAGAAGCTGCCCAATGACCGCGAGATCCAGTTACTGCTCGCCTCTCAGTTGGCCGACGAAGGCCATCCCGATGCCGCGATCCAGAAAACCAAGTCGCTGCTCGATGGCAAGCAGACCGACGACCGCGAAGTGTATGTCGCGCTGGCGCAAATGTACACGCGGCTGAAACGCTATCCCGACGCCGAGCAGGCGATTGCTAAGGCCTTGCAGTTGGCTTCCAAGCAGGACGAAAAAGATTATGTCGTCTTCGTGCAGGGCTCGATCTTCGAGCGCGAGAAAAAGTTTGACCAGGCGGAGGAAGCTTTCCGCAAAGTCATCGTCTCTGACCCGAAGAACGCCGGAGCGCTGAATTACCTCGGCTACATGCTGGCTGATCGGGGCACGCGACTGGAAGAGGCATTGACGATGCTGCGCAAAGCGGTGCAACTCGATCCGCAGAACGGCGCGTACCTGGATTCGCTCGGCTGGGCCTACTTCAAGATGGGCAACTACGAGCAGGCGGAAGAGAACCTGCGCAAGGCTTCGGAAAAGATCGGCAGCGATCCCACCGTGCAAGACCATCTGGGCGACCTTTACCAGAAGACAGGACGCCTGAAGCTGGCAGCCACCCAGTGGGAACGCGCGCTTGACGGCTGGAGCCACTCGGTCCCGGCGGAAGTGGACCAGGACGACGTGGCGAAGGTACAGAAGAAGCTGGAATCGGCCAAGATCAAGCTCGCCCAGCAGACGCAGGCGCCCGCGACCAAGGAATAATTTAAGACCGCACGAGACACAAGGGGCATCGCCGCGGCGGTGCCTTTTGCTTACGTTGGAAAGCTCTCTCGCGGCTGGTAAACTCGCGGCATGCTTGCTGGCTACGCGGTGAAAGTCGAGAACTCACGCGGGCGCCGAATTCCCGAGCCGCCGCACGCCTACCGCAACGACTTCCAGCGCGACCGCGACCGGGTGCTCCATGCGCGCGCCTTCCGCCGCCTCGAGAACAAAACCCAGGTCTTCACCGGCCGGTATTCCGATCACTTCCGCAATCGCTTGACCCATACCATCGAAGTGCAGCAGATCTCGCGGACCATCGCCGCGGCCCTGCAGTTGAATGTCGATCTGACCGAGGCGCTTGCCCTGGTGCATGACATCGGGCATCCGCCGTTCGGGCACGCCGGCGAGAAGTCGCTCGACACCGCGATGCGAAAGCATGGCGAGTATTTCGACCACAACTTGCACGCGCTGCGCATCGTGGAGGATTTCGAGCTGCGTTATATCGCATTTCGCGGGCTGAATTTGACCTTCGAAGTGCGCGAGGGAATCATCAAGCACTCACATGACTACAAGGCGGCAGACCATCCGGAACTGCGCGAGTATTTGCTCGATCAGCGGCCCCCGCTGGAAGCGCAGTTAATCGACCTCACGGACGAAATCGCTTACACGACTGCGGACATGGATGATGGGTTCGAGGCGCGCATTCTGAATGTCGATGAGCTGCGAAAGTTAGCGATCTTCGAGCGCTTCTATCGCGAGGTAGATGCGCAACACCCCACCGCGCGCAGGAAATTGAAGTTCAATGAGACCGTGAAGCGCATCTTCGATCGCCTGGTGACCGACCTGATCGAGAACACAAGGCAACGGATCCAGGATTCCGGCGTGCAAACCCTCGAGGACGTACGGAACTACCCCGAACGGATCGCAGCTTTCAGTCCCGCAGTGGAGCGCGAGCGGGCAGAGGCGAAAGCTTTCCTCTACAAAAATCTTTACTTCAGCGAAGCGTTGCAAGCGGAGAAGGTCGATGCGGAGCTGATCGTAGGCGGCCTCTTCGGACACTTCATGGCGCATCCCGAGAGCTTGCCGCCTTCGTACCAGGACAAGGCAAAGATCGATTCGCTGGCGCGCGTGGTGTGCGACTACATTGCCGGGATGACGGATAACTTCATCCAGAGCAACTACGAGCGGCTCATGACCGACGAAGCTCCGCACGAAGACTGAGCGCTATCTCGCTCCCAGCGTCGCCACGACGTCAAACAATACCCTCGGAGCACGACGCAGTTCCTCCACCCGCACCCGTTCGTTGTTGCCGTGTTCGGTAGCTCCCTCTTCCTTGGTTGCCGCATAAGGAGTGAATCCGTAGCAGTTGATGCCAATCTCGCGATACCGCTGGTTCTCCGTGTATCCGCTGGTGATGGTCGGAACCACGGGAGTGCCCGGCCAGTACGATCCTGCGACTTCACGGAAGACCTGGAACAACGAGGTATTCACGTCCGAGGCATTCGCTTTGCGGAAGTCGGAACTTTCTGGCTCCACGGTGATGTTCGGATCGTCCACCACTTTCTTCATCCGTTCGAGAAAAGCATGCGAGTCCTCTCCGGGCAAGAGCCGGACATCAAGAAACGCGACGGCCTCGCCGGGGATGACATTGGTCTGTTGCGATCCCTGCATGCGCGTGAGGGAAACGGTATCGCGCAGCAGGTAGGCGTATTGCGGGTCGGCCGACATGCGCGCATAGAACTCTTTATCGTGCAGAGCGGTACGGATATCGGCAAACTTCTGGGCGAGCTCACCTTGCTGGGTTGGGGCCAGCGCTTTAAAGTGTTCCTCGATCACCGGCAGGACACTTGAGCTCCGTCTGGTAGTTGATCACGCGATACAAAGCGCGCACCAGCCGGTTCGGTGCCGAGTCAGACATTGGAATCGAGGCATGTCCCGGAGTGCCATGCGCCGTCAGCTTCAGCCAAAACGGCGACTTCTCTGCCACATCGACATTGACCGACGTCACCCTTCCGTTCTGCAGGAGGTTGTCGCCGCCTTCGGTAATGAGGAACTCGGCATTTTCAAGCAGGTCGCGATTGTGCGCAATCATCCAATCCGTGCCGATGCCGTCGACTTCTTCGTCGGACGTGGCCAGCAGGATCACGTCGCGGTCCAGACTAACTCCTTCGCGCTTGAGCATGACCATCACCACGAGTTGCGCGAGGCCTTCCTGCTTCATGTCTTGTGCGCCACGCCCATACATGGCGCCGTCAATGACGTTGGCACTGAACGGATCGGTCTTCCACTGCGAGGGATCGCTGGTGACCACATCCATGTGGCTCAGGAGAATCAGTGGACGCTTGTCGCCATCGCCCTTGATGCGTGCCCAGATATCGGCGCGCCCCGGCGTGAATTCGAAGACTTGATTTTCGATGCCCTCGGCGTCCAGGCACCTTCTTGAAGAATTCGGCAGCAGCCAACTCATGTCCTGGAGGATTTGAGGTGTTGATGCGGAGATAATCGTGCATCCACTGCACGGCCTCATCCGAGTACTGCTCCAGGTGGTTCGAAGGAATCTTTGCCGAAGGAAGATTCGCCTTCGATTGTGAAACGGCAACATTCACGAAGACAGCAACCAATAGCGCAGAACAGAGCAGAACCCTGGACAATCGAGACAAGCACCCTCCGTCTTTCTACGAAAGCAAGGAAACGCGAGTATCCCGTAACGGCGAACGATTTGGCAAATTTGACTCTGCTGCGAGCGGTGGAATAGCCTCAAAGGTCATTCACTTCAAGAATTTCCGATCCTGATGAATCACTTGCGACATCTTGCCGGAACACTCCTGCTCTTGCTGGCAGCCCTGCCGGGGCTCGCCGAAAACATGGTCAACCCCGAGCATGCAAAGCATGCCATGGTTGCGAGCGTGCAGGTGGACGCGAGTAAGGCAGGGGTTGAGATCATGAAGCAGGGAGGAAATGCCGTCGACGCTGCGGTGGCTACCGGATTCGCATTAGCCGTGACCCATTCTGCCGCGGGCAACCTTGGCGGCGGCGGGTTCATGCTGGTCCGCATGGCAAACGGCGACAGCCACTTCATCGACTACCGCGAGAAAGCTCCTGCACGGGCTACCCGCAATATGTATCTCGACGCGCAAGGCAACATCATTCCGGATGCCAGTCTGGTCGGCTATAAGGCAAGCGGCGTGCCCGGATCCGTCGCCGGGATGGTGTACGCCGAAAAGCATTTTGGCAAATTGACCCTGCAGCAAGTGATGGCACCGGCCATCCGCCTGGCCAGAGAAGGCTTCCCGCTCAGCTACGAAGACGCGAACGGATTCCAAGACGAAGACCTGGCAAAATTTCCGGAGTCGAGGCGGATTTTCCAGCGCAACGGAAAGTTTTACCAGCCGGGAGAGATATTCCAGCAGCCTGAGTTGGCAAAAACGTTAGAGCAAATTGCCGCGGATCCGGACGACTTCTATAAAGGCGCCATGGCACGCCAGATGGCCGCTGACATGGCCAAGGGCGGTGGCTTGATCACGGCTGAAGACCTGGCGGCCTACGAAGTCAAAGAGCGTCCTGTGATTCGCGGAACGTATCGCGACTACGAAGTGCTGAGCGCGCCGCCTCCCTCCTCCGGCGGAATCGCGCTGGTGGAGGCGCTCAATATTCTCGAAGGATTTGATCTCGCGAAATATGGCGACCGCTCCGCGCAGTCGATGCACCTGACACTCGAAGCCTATCGACGCGCCTTTTTCGATCGAGCGGAGTTTCTCGGAGATCCGGATTTCGCGCAAATTCCGGTAGCCCAACTGATCGACAAAAAATATGCCGTGGCCTGGCGAGACACCATTGATTTGAATCACGCAACCCGCAGCGCGGATTTGAAACGGCCCCGCGGGTTCGCCGATCTCGATCGCTATGCGGCGCTCCATCCGCCCTCGCATCCCGTCGCCGAGCCCGCAGATACCACCCACTATTCGGTGGTGGACGATCAAGGCAACGCCGTGGCCGTGACGACCACGCTGAACGGCTCCTTTGGGTCGTATGTCACCGTACCGGGGCTCGGCTTTATCTTGAATAACGAGATGGACGACTTTTCATCAAAGCCTGGGGTTCCCAATCAGTATGGGCTGATCCAGGGCGAGGCGAACTCGATTGGTCCCGGCAAGCGGCCGCTGTCGGCCATGACCCCAACCATTGTGCTGAAAGATGGAAAGCTCTTCATGGTTCTCGGTTCACCAGGCGGCCCTCGCATCATCACGACAGTTGCGAACATTCTGATGGGCGTGGTCGATTACGGGATGAATATTCAGCAGGCGGTTAACGCTCCACGTTTTCACAACCAGTGGATGCCGGACCGCGAGTACGTGGAAGCGGGCATTTCGCCGGATACGTTGCGCCTCCTCAGGCAGATGGGACACAGCATTGACCACGATGAAGGGGACGGCGACGGATACTGGAGCGATGGTGAATGCATCCTCGTGGATCCAAAGAGCGCAGAGCGCGAGGGCGCGAGCGATGGCCGCAACAATGGTCATGCGGTAGGCTACTAAGAGAGAGAATCGATGCTGAAGGCCATTTCCACGTTCGTGCAGGTCAAGGAGCGATTGCATCCCGGGATGCTGGACGCGTATGCGCGGATGGGCGCGCAGGCCGTCGAGATCTTCGGCGCGCGCGGACATTTCGATTACACCAACCGCCAGCAGGTGCGTGAGATCGGCGATTGGTTCAACACTTCAGGTCTCGAATTTCACTCCATGCATGCTCCGCTGTTCGGGGATTACGAGTGGGGACGCGACGCTTCGCCCCCGCTCAATATTGCCAGTCTCGATAGGAAATCGCGGATCGAAGCCATGGATGAGATCAAGCGGGCCATCGAAGTGGCCGAGCAAATCCCATTCCGCTTCCTGATCCAGCATGTGGGCGTGGGCGGAGAAAGCTTCAGCGACCATAAGCTCTTTGACGCCGCAACCAGTTCGATCGAGCACCTGCAGGCTTTCGCCAAGCCACTTGGGGTGCGCGTGCTCCTGGAGAACATTCCTAACGAGCTCTCCACGCCGGAGCGTCTCAAGGAACTGGTCGACACCGCGCACTTTGACGATATCGGCTTTTGTTTCGACATCGGCCATGCGCACCTGGAGCAGGGAGTGGAAGCGGCTTTCACCGTCATGCGGGACCGCATTCGTTCCACCCACATTCACGACAACAAGAAGGACCGCGACGCGCATTTGTGGCCAGGCGAGGGCACGATCGACTGGGACGAAGCGATGCGACTGTTGCGCAATGCGCCTCTCGCCCCCGCTTTGCTCTTCGAGATAGAAGCCGCGACGGCCGGCGATATTTCACAAAAATTTGCAGCCGTCGCACGGCAACTTGAGGGCGCTGGCGCAATCGCGTAGCGCGAGAATCTATGGAGACTATGCAACAGGCACCTGTCGCAACCATTCGGGAAATCGGAAAATTTGACGGCCAGACCGTTACCGTGAAGGGCTGGCTCTATAACTTGCGCGAGAGCGGAAAGCTGTTGTTCCCTATTTTTCGCGACGGCAGCGGCATCATCCAGGGTGTGCTGTTCAAGAAGAACGTCTCGCCGGAGCTGTTCGAACTGGTGAAGAACCTCACCCAGGAATCGAGCGTGATTGTTACCGGGAACGTGCGCGCCGAGCAGCGTGCCCCGGGCGGCTACGAGATGGACGTATCCAACCTCGAGGTCGTGCAGCGCGTGCCGGCGGACCAGCCCTACCCGATTACGCCGAAGGAGCACGGCGTCGAGTTCCTCATGGAGCACCGTCATCTCTGGGTGCGCAGCCAGCGACAAGTGGCGATTCTTCGCATTCGCGGCGAGATCGTGCGCGCGGCCCATGAATTCTTCGACAACCAGGGCTTCACCCTCACCGAGCCGCCAATCCTCACCCCGGCCGCCTGCGAGGGCACCTCAACGCTTTTCCCGGTGGACTATTTTGGCGACCAGGCATTCCTTACTCAGTCAGGCCAACTCTACATTGAAGCAACCGCGATGGCGCTGGGCAAGGTGTACAGCTTCGGTCCGACCTTCCGCGCGGAGAAATCCAAGACGCGCCGGCATCTCACAGAATTCTGGATGGTCGAACCTGAAGTAGCCTTTGCCGAGCTGGACGACATTATGAAGCTCGCGGAAGAGTTCATCACATTCATCGTGAAGCGTGTGCTGGAACGCCGGCGTCCGGAGCTTGCAACCATCGAACGTGATGTGGCCCGGCTGGAGAAGATTGAAACACCATTCCCCCGCATCAGCTACGACGAAGCTGTCCAGATGCTGCAGGATGGGCATGCCAAGGGCGAGTTGGAAAACCGTTTCGAGTGGGGCGGCGATCTTGGGTCGCCGGATGAGACGTACATCTCATCGAAATTCGATCGGCCGGTCATGATTCATCGCTACCCGACGGTGGTCAAGGCGTTCTACATGGAGCCCGATCCGAATAATGCCAAGCTCGCCTTGTGTGTTGACGTGTTGGCGCCCGAGGGCTACGGCGAAATCATCGGCGGCTCGCAGCGCATGGGCTCCTACGAGAAGCTGCTGGCACGCATCCATGAGCATGGATTGCCGGAGGAGGCGTTCAAGTGGTATCTCGACCTGCGCAAGTTCGGTGGGGTACCGCATGCCGGATTTGGCATGGGGATCGAGCGGGCAGTGGCGTGGATCTGCGGGCTTGATCACGTACGCGAGACGATTCCCTTCGCGCGCACGTTGCACCGCCTCTATCCGTAGCGTACATTTTCGAAGGCTTCGAACCGTGGGGATCGTTCTAGGCGATCTCGCGTGAAAGCGCTCGCGTTGCCGCGAGCATGAGTACAAATTTCTTATGGCGACTTCACCGCAAACTGTTTTCAATCCAAATGTCGTAAGCAAGAAAATCCGCGTCCTCGGCGTTCCTCTCGATCTAGGGCAATCACGGCGCGGCGTGGATATGGGGCCATCCGCCGTGCGCGTCGCGGGCCTTAAATCCAAGCTCGAGGCGCTTGGCCACATTGTCGAAGACGGCGGAAATGTTTCCGTCGCGCTCGCCGAGACACGAGATCCCGGCAACCACTCCGCGAAATACCTTTCGGAGATCGCTCAGACCTGCCAAAAGCATGCCGACCTGGTGCTGAAAGCGCTCGAAGAGGGACGAGTTCCGCTGGCCCTGGGTGGCGATCACTCCATGGCAGCGGGAACCGTGTCCGGGGTCGCGGAATACTACCGCCGGCAGAACCAGAGGGTCGGGTTGCTCTGGATGGATGCGCACAGCGACATCAATACGCCGGAAAGTTCGCCCAGTGGCAACGTACACGGCATGCCGCTCGCGGCGCTCATGGGACTTTCGGTTGCGGAGCTGGCCGGCATCTACAACTTCACCCCCAAGGTCGCGCCCGAGAACTGCGTGATCGTAGGAGTGCGCGATGTCGACTCGGCTGAGAAGGACAACATTCGCAAGTCCGGCATTCATGTGTTCACCATGCGCGACATCGATGAGCGCGGTATGCGCGCCGTCATGGAGGAAGCTTTGCGGCTCGCCGGGCGCAACACGGCCGGCTATCACGTGTCGCTTGACATGGACTGGATTGATCCTGAGGACGCTCCGGGCGTGGGCACGCCAGTATGGGGCGGCGCCACCTATCGCGAAGCGCACCTGGCCATGGAAATCATTGCCGATCACGGACGCATGGTGAGCTTTGAGATCGTCGAGGTAAACCCGGTTTTGGATGAGCGCAACCAGACGGCGGAGCTGGCCGTGGAACTCGCGCTCTCCGTCTTCGGGAAGAAGATTCTTTAAGGGAAAGGCGGGGAACCTTCGCCGTCCCAGAGCCGTATAGAACACCAGGCGAATCACCGTCGCCAGGGCCTTCATGGATTTTCGCGACCTTATCTCTGACGTTTTTCGCACCCTGTGGGCGCACAAGCTTCGCACTGCGCTGACCATGTTCGGCATCGCGTGGGGTGTGGTCTCGATTGTGCTCATGGTTGCCGCGGGGGAGGGCCTGCGCGTCGGGCAAAAGAAACAGACCGAAAACCTGGGCAAAGACATCATGATCGTGTTCTCCGGCCGCACCAGCATGCAGGCCGGGGGCGAGCGCGCCGGACGTCGCATCCGTTGGGAAGACAACGATATCCCGCAAATCAAAGCCGATTCGCCCAACTGCAAATATGTCCTGCCGGAGCTGGGCAACACGGAACGCATTCGCAGCCAGTACAACAACGCTTCGCTCACCGTTACCGGTTCCTACCCGGAGTTCGCTGAGGTTCGCAGTCTCACGGTTGACCAGGGAAGGTTCTATGACTGGGACGATATCAACCAGACCCGTCGCGTTGCGTTCCTGGGATCGGATACGGCCAAGCAACTCTTCCCGGGCCGCAGTTCCCTCGGCGAAACCATCCTGATCGGCAACACCCCCTACACCGTTATTGGCGTCATGAAGAAGAAAGACCAGGATTCCAGCTACGACGGTTTCGACATCAACAAGGTATTCGTACCCTATACGACGGCACGCCAGGACTTCCCGAATAAGCCCCCCGACGACTCGCATTCCCTCGATCACCTGCTGATTGTGCCGAATTCGCTCGATGCACACCTGGATTGCAAGCATGAATTTCGTGCTGCCCTGGGCCGTATCCACAATTTCGATCCCCTTGATAAAGAAGCCGCCAGCATCTGGGACACCGTCGAAGATGCCAAGGAATTCCAGAAAATGACGGACGGCATGAAGTACTTTCTCGGTGCGGTTGGCGTCACCACGCTCCTTCTAGGGGCGATCGGCGTGATGAACGTGATGCTGGTTGCCGTCCGTGAGCGTACTCGCGAGATTGGCGTGCGCAAGGCCGTCGGAGCGCGGGCACAGAGCATCCTGATGCAGTTTTTCCTCGAGACCTGCATCATCGTTTTCCTCAGCGGCGGGGGCGGCCTGCTGGTTGCCTTCGGCTTCTGCGCCCTGATCGATCTTGCCCCTATGCCGCCGTTCTTTGCCGGATTGTTGCCGACCTGGGGATCAGGACTTCTCTCCACCGGGTTGCTGGGAATTATCGCGGTGGGGGCTGCGATGTATCCGGCGAGCGAAGCGGCGCGGATCGATCCGATCGAGGCCTTGCGCTATGAGGCGGGAGGCTGACCATGAATCTGCTGAAGGAAGTGATGGCGGAATCATGGCATGCGCTGGGCCGTAGCCGGACCCGCAGTTTTCTCACCATGCTTGGCATCGTATGGGGCATCACGTCGGTCACGTTGCTGATCGCCTATGGCAGCGGATTTCGTCACGTGCTGGTGAGTGGTTTCGACGCATTTGGCCGCAGCGTGGTGATCGCATGGCCAGGCCAAACCAGCAGCCAGGCGGGTGGTCAGCGCGCCGGACAGAAAGTGCGCTTCGAGCAGGCCGACATCGACATGGTGAAAAACAATGCCGGATTTGTTAAGACCATCTGCGCGGAGAGCGTTCAATACCAATCAATCACCTTCAACGACAGGCTGGTGAACACTGCGATCCGTGGCGTATGCCCCGAGTACGGCACCATGCGCAATGAAGTGCCTGCCCTCGGTCGCTGGCTCAACGCATCCGACGAGGTCGAACGGCGCCACGTGGTGTTCCTCGGCAATGTACTTAAAACGCAGCTCTTCAGCGGGCGAGACGCCGTCGGCGATACGGTCCTGATTAAAGGCCAACGCTTCACCGTGGTCGGCGTCATGGATCGCAAGCTGCAACTCAGCAACTATTTCAACTCCGACGATCGCTCCGCGTTCATTCCTTATTCCGCCGCCGGCGATGTTTGGGATACCAAGTACGCGAGTGTCCTGGTGTTTGCTCCCATTGCTCCGCAATTCGAGAAACGGGCCAGCAAGCAGGTACTCGCCGCCATCGCCGAGCGACAGCATTTCTCACCGACCGATGAAAAGGCGATCCAGATGTTCGGACGCGATGAGTTCCGCCCGATTATCGACGGACTGACCATCGGCCTTCAGGTCCTTTTACTGTTCATCGGCATGCTGACTCTTGGCATTGGCGGCGTGGGCGTGATGAACATCATGCTCGTCTCGGTGGACGAACGCATCCGGGAGATTGGTCTGCGCCGTGCCCTGGGCGCACGCAAGTGGCACATCAAGCTGCAATTTCTCGCGGAGACCATGCTTCTCATGCTTACCGGGGGCGCCATCGGTATCGTGCTCTCGTACTTTCTTTCCTGGGCGGTAGGAACGCTTCCCATGCTGGGCCCGCTGTTCGAGGACGATAGCGGTAAGGGCGATATTCACCTGCATATCTCGCTGTTTACCGTTCTGCTTTCTACGGGGGTGCTCGTAGTAACTGGCATCGCCAGTGGATTGGTACCGGCATTCAAGGCTTCCCGTCTCGATCCGGTTGAGGCGCTTCGCTACGAGTAGTGCGGAATTGTTTTGACCGCCGCGGCTTGGGGTCGTATGTTCACCGGGGAACGCTCTGCATCGTGAGGAACTGACCGTGCCCGTGCTTTCCGCCACCGAGTGCATCTCCCCAGCCTTCCGCCATACCCTGCGGCAGATGTTTCAGCGCTTTCGCTTCTCTTTCTGGTTGCGCATGGCGGTCCTGGGGCTTTTCACTGGGGAAATTGGCGGGGGTGGCGTCGGCGGAAGCTTCCCAAGTCATTTTCCTTCGCACGCAGGAACTTCGAGCGGACAAGCCGGAACGCATCCCCATCTGCCTTGGCAGGTCAGTTGGTTTACCCCGGCACACATTGCTGCCATCGTGATCGTGATCGGCTTGTTTGTGATCGCTTTCACGCTTCTTTTTCTCTACATCAATTCCATCTTACGTTTCGTTCTCTTTGATGCCGTCGTGCATGGGGACATACGGATCATCGATGGCTGGCGCAAGCGCCGCGCGGAGGGTCGAAGGTTTTTCGTTTGGCAATTGTTGCTCGCCCTGGTGGGTTGGAGTTTGGCACTTGTCTGCGTGGGCATCCCGTTGCTTCTCTTGTTCACGAATCACCATGTCGGCTTCTGGTTCATCGATGCGATGGGCATCGTGGTGGTCATACTCGGGGCTTTGTTCTGGATGTTGCTCACCCTCGCATTGGCCGTCATCGTGGTCCTTGCGAAGGACTTCGTCGTCCCGATCATGGCCTTGGAAGGCGTTGGATGGCAGGAGGGCTGGCACCGTTTGCTGGCCATCGCACGCGGCCATTCGTCCGAGTACGTGCTCTACTTCGTGATGAAAATCGTGCTGCGGATCGGCGCCGGCATCGTGCACAGCATACTTGTCTTCCTGATGGTCCTTCTGCTGCTCGTTCCGGTTGTAATCGCTATTATTGGCGGCGTTGCGGTTGGAATTGGGGCGGGGACTGTGGTCAAGGCCTTGCTCATCACCTTCGCCCTCGTAGCCGGATTCCTGCTGCTCGCGTTCCTTACACTGTTCTCCGCCTTCGTGGGTGCGCCGATTGCCTTCTTCTTCCCGAGCTATGCTATCTACTTTTTTGCCGGTCGCTACGAGCCACTCGGCAGAATCGTTTTCCCGTCGCCGGCACCTCCGCCAACTTTCACTCCTCCACCGGATGCTCCGCCGCCCCTGCCGGCATAGGCTCGAGGCCTAACGTTTCCCTTCGCGATCGGCGTTGCGGGCGCGTGCCTTGATCCAGATCGGCGTACCGACAAACTGGAAGGAGGCCCGGATCTGGTTTTCCAGGAAACGCCGGTAGGCGAAATGCAGTGGTGTGGCGCGATCGGTAAAAAGAATAAACGTCGGAGGCGAGACCGCCGCCTGGGTCATGTAGAAGATGCGCATGCGATGCGAGTACGGCACCGAGGCGCGCTCGAAGTCAATGTGCTTGAGGAACCGGTTCATCTCCCCCGTCGGAATGCGCTTGCGGCGTTCACTCGCCACCAGTTCAATCGCATCGAAGATCTTTTCGGCATTAAACCCGGTCACCGCCGAGGTGAAGATGACCGGGGCGTAACTCAAAAACTTGAGGTGGTCGCGCACCTGTTCTTCGAAGACCGCTAGTTTTGCCGCGGGCTTGCCGTCCGTGCGGTTGATCGTCACGGCGTCCCACTTGTTCACGAGAATGATGACCGACCGTCCAGCCTCGTGCGCATAGCCGACAATCGTCGCATCCAGCGCCGTCACTCCCTCGGTCGCGTCGATCACGATCAAGGCAAGATCGGCAGCTTCGAGATGCTTGCGCGCCATCACCACCGAAAGCTTCTCGGCCATCAAGTGGGTCTTCCCTTTGCGGCGAATCCCTGCCGTATCGATGAAGCGAAACATCTGTCCGTCGCGCTCCACGACTTCATCCACCGCATCGCGCGTGGTCCCCGCGATCGGAGAAACGATCGCGCGCCCCGTGCCCGTCAACCGGTTCAGCAGCGTCGATTTGCCTACATTCGGCCGGCCGATGATCGCAATCTTTACCTCTTTGCTCTGCTCGCTGTCGGGTTGTTCTTCTCCTTCGTTCGGAACGTCGTCCTCTTCGCCTTCGAGGTCGACCGCATCCAATTCATCGACGGGCGCCGCCATCTCGTGGCTTACCTTGCCAGCTCTCGACAACAAGTGGGCAACGCCCGCATTTTCGGCGATGGGCTCGCGTTCCGGGATGCGCTCCAGCACCGCCTCCAACAGTTCCGCGACTCCTGTCGAGTTTTCCGCGGAAACCGGCATCATGGTTTTAATTCCCAGCCGGCGGAAATCCTCCACGTAGCTCTCGAGCTTCGGGTCGTCAATCTTGTTCACCGCCAGGATGATTGGTTTGCCAGTGCGCTGCAGCATTCGCGCGAGGTCGATGTCCGACGAAGCAAGCTCGCTCCGTCCATCGACCACCATCACGATGACATCGGTCTCCTGCAGCGCGACCTTGGCTTGACGGAAAATCTCCGCCGGAATGAACGCTTCGTCATCGGGGATAATGCCTCCGGTATCGACCACGCGGATTCGTTTGGCGTTCCAGTCGGCGTACCCGTAGAGGCGGTCGCGCGTAATCCCCGGTTCGTCGCCGACAATCGCACGGCGCTGTCCAACCAGGCGGTTGAAGAGCGTCGACTTGCCGACGTTGGGGCGTCCAACGATAGCCACCATGCCGACGATCGGCAAGGTGGTATTCCCGCTGCTGCTTTGGGTTGGAGACTTCGATCTTGCCAAGTGGAATCCTGAGGGCGCGAAACGCTCCGCACAGCTATTATAGGGAGAACGGCCCCGTCCTGTGTCCAGCAGCTCACAATCCGCCGCAACCCCCGCTCGCGATATCCGCTCGCTCACCTTGCACCAGTTTTTCGGACCCGGCGGCGTACTGGCAAAATCGCATCCTGCCTATGAATTCCGCCGCGGACAACTGCAAATGGCCCAGGCCGTGGAACAGGCACTCGCCGAGAAACGCCACCTCATCGTCGAAGCCGGAACCGGAACCGGCAAAACGCTTGCGTATCTCGTCCCGGTGATCCGGCTCCGGCCTGCGCGTGATCATATCCACCGGCACCAAGAACCTCCAGGAGCAGCTCTTCTACAAAGATGTTCCCGCCCTCGAGCGTGCCGTCTTCGGTCCCGATTCCGACCAGCGGCTGAAGGTCTGCTACATGAAGGGCCGCAATAACTATCTTTGCCGTAAAAAGCTATACGACCTCACCGACCGTCCCGTGCTCAACGGGTTGGAAGAGATCGATCAGTTTCGATCTATCAAGGACTGGGAAGCAGTTACATCCACCGGCGATCGCGCCGAATTGACCACGGTGCCGGAAGCCAGCCTGCTTTGGCCGAAGCTCGATGCACGCGCCGATACCTGCATCGGCAGCAAGTGCAAGGAGTATGAGCGCTGCTTCGTTACCGAAATGCGTCGTGCCGCGGCCGAGAGCGACATCATCATCGTCAATCATCATCTCTATTTTGCCGATCTGTCGATCAAGCAGGCTGCCGAACACGCGCCCGATGCCGGGGTCCTTCCCGAGGCTTCGGCTGTGATTTTCGATGAGGCCCATGAACTCGAAGACGTTGCCGGCAGCTACTTCGGGGTGAGCGCTTCGAATGTTCGCGTGGATGAACTGGTGCGCGACGTGGAATTCGCAATCAAGGAATTCCATATCGCTTCGCCGACCCTTCTGACGGCTGCGCACCGCCTGCGCGAGCGTTCGCAGCTTTTCTTCACGCTATTGCCGCCGGGCGAGGGGCGCTTCGCCTTCGAGAGCCGCCGCGAGTTTCTCGAAGAGAACGGGGATGAGTTTCTGGCCCTGCAAAACGCGCTCGTTCATCTTTACGGCGAGATCCAGGCCGTCAAGGAGAAGCCTGACGAACTGTTTAATCTCGCGCGACGTACCGAAGAACTGCGGGTTCAGCTGGGTTTCCTGCTGGAGTCAAACGACCGCAACACCGTCTATTGGATCGAACGGCGCGGGGAATCGCGTCGCGCCGGACGTACCGGCCACAACGTTTTCCTCCAGGCCACGCCCATCGACGTTTCCGCGATCCTGCAGCACACCCTGTTCGCCAACCTCAACACCGCCGTC
The DNA here is from genome assembly GCA_963703075.1 of uncultured Acidobacteriaceae bacterium. Classification (GTDB taxonomy): domain Bacteria; phylum Acidobacteriota; class Terriglobia; order Terriglobales; family Acidobacteriaceae; genus Korobacter. The sequence goes on along the minus strand of OY969786.1, from coordinate 4,310,544 downwards.
CTGACCTCCGCCACCATCGCGGTGGGCGGCGCCTTCGGCTATGCGCGCGGCCGCCTCGGCCTGGCAGACTCTCGTGAACTTATTGTGCCCTCGCATTTCGACTACGAGACCCAGGCTGTTTTCTACGTTCCCCCCGATATGCCCGATCCGCGTGAACCAAACTTTTCACGCAAGGCAGCCGACCGCATCCGGCAACTGCTCACCATCACCAGCGGCCGTGCATTCTGCCTCTTCACCAGCTACGCGCAAATGAACGACGTTTACGACCGGCTGCTCGGCGAGCTTGACTATCCCATGCTCAAACAGGGTGACGCGCCCAAGAGCGCGCTGCTCGAAGAGTTCCGCATGACGCCCGGAGCCGTACTATTCGGTACCAGTTCTTTTTGGCAGGGCGTGGACGTGCAGGGCGAGCAGCTCAGTTGCGTCATTATCGATCGCCTGCCCTTTGCGGTACCCAACGATCCCATCGTCGCCGCCCGCATCCGCGCTATCGACGCCGACGGCGGCAATGCTTTCTTCGATTACCAGGTTCCCTCGGCTGTCATCGCATTGAAACAGGGCTTCGGCCGGCTCATCCGCTCGCTGCACGACCGCGGTGTCGTCTGCCTCCTCGACAATCGGATCCTGAAGAAGCAATACGGCAAGGTCTTCGTGGAGAGCCTACCGCGTTATCGCCGCACCACCGACATTCGCGTTGTCGAGGCATTCTTCGGCGGCGCGAACGATGATTCAATCTAAATTGCAACCGTCACGCACCACTCGCATCTGAACCAACGTTTGACCGGCCCATCGCTTTTCCAGCTCGGAGATCTTATGAGCCCTTCCCTTGCGCTAATCCTTGCGTTCGCCATCGGTGTGGTTGCCGGACTGCGTTCAATGACGGCTCCCGCTGTCGTCGCCTGGGCTGCCCACTTAAGCGTACTTCACCTGGCCGATTCGCCGCTGGCTTTTATGGGACACACCTGGGCGGTGGCTGTCTTCACTCTCGGCGCTCTTGGTGAGTTTGTCGCCGATCAACTTCCCGCGACCCCGCCCCGCACCCAAGCGGTGGGGCTGATAGCGCGTTTTTGCACCGGAGGTCTGTCGGGTGCGTGCATCGGAGTTGCCGCCGGCGCTTCGGTGTGGATCGCTGCGCTCGCCGGCGCGATTGGCGGCATCGTGGGCGCCTTCGCCGGCTATCATGCCCGTGTTGGCCTGGTCCGTTCTCTTAAGGTGAAAGACATCGTGGTCGCCATTCCGGAAGATCTGGTTGCCATCGGCCTCGGAGTGCTGCTCATCACACGCTTGTAGCACCGTGCCGACGAAGGATCACTGATGAGCACACCTGAACAACTCGACGCAATCGTGATTGGATCCGGACAAGCCGGCACTCCTCTCTCCACTGCCCTGGCCAAGGCCGGCATGCGGACAGCGCTCATCGAGCGCGTTCACGTCGGTGGCACCTGCATCAACGAGGGATGCACTCCCACGAAAACCATGATCGCCAGTGGCCGCTTGGCCTATCTTGCTCGTCGCGCAGCAGATTACGGCGTCCACACAGGATCGATCACGATCAATATGTCGCAAGTTCGCGATCGCAAGCGAAAGATCGTGGAGGACTTCCGCAGCAGAAATCAGAAGGGGGTCGAGCAGACCGCGAATCTGGAACTCATCTTCGGCGAGGCGAGCTTTATCGCGCCAAAGACTGTCAGCGTGCGCACGAAGGAAGGCACAAACCGCGAATTGACCGCCCCCCACATCTTCATCAATGCCGGAGCGCGGCCCGGTCGTCCGCAAATTGAAGGCCTCGAAGGAGTGCCGTTTCTCGATAGCACGTCGATCATGGAACTCGACGTCGTCCCCGAACACTTTCTCGTTCTCGGGGGCGGCTACGTTGGCCTTGAATTCGGCCAGTTGTTCCGCCGATTCGGCAGTCGAGTCACCGTCCTTCACGCCGGTAACCAGCTCCTGGAGCATGAGGACCCCGACATTTCCGCTGCGGTCAAAGACATTCTCGAGCAAGATGGAATTGAGGTCCATCTGAATACGCACGCGGACCGCGCAAGGCAGGCCGGAGCCACCGTTCAACTCGAAGCCGGCGGGCAGACCTACTCCGGATCGCATCTCCTTGTCGCTATTGGCCGCACGCCGAATTCTGACCGCCTCAATTTGCCGGCGGCCGGCATTCAGCCGGATCAGAAGGGCTGCATCCCAACCAATGACCGGCTCGAAACCAGCGTCAGTGGTATCTATGCGCTCGGCGACATCAAGGGCGGCCCGGCGTTCACGCACATTTCCTACGACGACTTCCGCATCATCCGCTCCAACCTCATCGAGAAAAAGAACGCAACGACCCGCGACCGTATCGTCCCCTACACGGTCTTCCTCGACCCGCAACTCGGGCGGGTCGGCCTGACCGAGACCGAGGCACGCCGCCAGGGCTACGACATCCGAATTGCCAAGCTTCCCATGAGCTCCGTCGCGCGCGCTGTGGAGACCGACGAAACCCGCGGATTCATGAAAGCCATCGTCAATGCGGAGAACGATCAAATCCTTGGCGCCGCCATTCTCGGCATCGAGGGCGGCGAAATCATGTCGGCGATCGAGATCGCCATGATGGGAAAACTTCCGTATACCGCCTTGCGCGACGGCGTCTTCGCCCACCCTACCCTCTGCGAGTCTCTCAATAACCTGTTCATGGCCATGGACGCTTCGCTGTAAATCCATCATGAACTCTTCGTCATCTCGATGTATGCGTGACAACTTGTATTCTCATTGCACATTCCTAAGCAAGTTGCCCGCTTGCGAGGCGGCATCGTTTTCATGCAAAGATCCACATCCAGGGGAATGGATCACTGTGCAGGAGCCTGGCTCGGTGCCTGTGGCTTTTGTGCGCTTCTCCTCCTGATATTTTCCGGGATGGCCGGATCGACTTCGCCGCAACTCTCCGAAGGTGCGCGTATCTACACGTCGGCTTGCGTCGCCTGCCACGGTCCGGATGGAAAAGGCGCTTCGCAATCCATCGCAGGGTTCACCAAGCCCGATTCTTTCCCCGACTTCAGCCGTTGCGACCAGACGACCTCGGAGTTGAACTCCGCATACGCGGCGGTAATCACCTACGGCGGCCCCTACCGTGGGTTTTCGCAGATCATGCCTTCGTTCGCGGAGGCGCTCACACCCAAGCAGATCGACGAAGTAGTCCACTACTTGCGCGGCTTCTGCAACAGTGCGCACTGGCCACGCGGAGAACTCAACGTCCCGCGTGCCATCGTGACCGAGAAGGCCTATCCGGAAGACGAGGAGGTCGTCACCTCTGAAATCAATGCCAACGGATCTCCTGGCGTGACTGGCCACATCATCCACGAGCAACGCTTCGGCATGAAGAACCAGCTCGAAGTCGATCTTCCTATCGAATACAAGAACCAGGACCATGCTGGGTACGCCGGCATCGGCGACGTAACCATCGGCCTCAAGCATGTCCTCTACTCAAGCCTGCAGAAAGGTTCGATCTTTTCCGTGCAAGGTGAGGTTGCCGTTCCCTCCGGCAACAACGAACATGATCTTGGCGCCGGCACGACGACCTTCGGCACCTTCCTGATGTACGACCAGATATTCCGCAGCAATACATTCCTGCAATTCCAGGGCGGCGCAAATCTGCCGGTCAATCCTGGAATCGAGGCGCAGAACGTCTATGGCTACGCAACCGTCGGGCAGAGCTTCGCGCGCGATCACGGCTTCGGAAGGCTCTGGTCTCCGATGATCGAATTCATCGCCAGCCATGAGATGGAGAGCAATGCCAGGACGGACTGGGACCTGCTCCCACAAATGCAGGTGACCCTGAGTCGTCGCCAACATATTCGCGCCGATCTCGGATTGCGCATACCGGTGACAGATACTCACGATCGGCCGATCCAGGCAGAGTTCTACATTCTGTGGGATTGGGCTGACGGCAAGCTTACAGGAGGCTGGTGATGCGGCTTTGGGCGTGCTTCGCTGCGCTGGCGGTCCTGCTCTCCTTGCCGTTGCTCCTGCGTGCAGGCCATCAGTCCGCCCTGAAACCCTCCTTCCAGACATCGGATCGTTGCCTCGCCTGCCATAACGGCCTGACGACGGCGGACGGCAAAGATATATCGATCGGTATCGATTGGCGGACCAGCATCATGGCCAACTCGTCGCGCGATCCCTACTGGCAGGCCAGCGTGCGACGCGAATCCATCGACCATCCCGAGGTACAGCATGACGTGGAGGACGAATGCTCTGTCTGCCACATGCCTATCACGCGCTATGACGCGAAACTGCAAAACAAGAAGGGTGAAGTTTTCTCCTTCCTGCCTCTCGACAAGAACGGCACGAGGCAAGCCCAGGATGGCGTCTCGTGCTCTGTGTGTCACCAGATCAGCGGCGATAAGTTAGGCACAAAGGAAAGTTTCAGCGGAGGTTTTGTTGTCGACCCTCCGCAGGCGAAAGACAACCACCCCGAATACGGTCCCTTCGCCATTGATGCCGGGCACCAGCGCATCATGGAATCCTCGACGGGAGGCTTCCGCCCGACCCAGGCAGCCCACATCCGCGATTCCGCTCTCTGCGGCACCTGCCACACGCTGTATACAACTGCCCGTGGCGAAGGCGGCAAAGAAATTGGCACGTTGCCGGAGCAGATGCCGTTTCTCGAGTGGCAGCACAGCGACTACGTAAACCGCCGCACCTGTCAGTCGTGTCACATGCCCGAAGTTGCAGGCCAGGCTCCCATCACTGCGATCCTTCCCGTAATGCGCCAAGGTATGCACCAGCATGTGTTCCTGGGCGGCAACTTCTTCATGCAGCGCGTGCTCAACCAATACCGGAACGAGCTGGATACGCAAGCCCTTCCGCAGGAACTCTCCGCGGCCTCCGACAACACGATTGCGTTCCTGCAATCGCAAGCCGCACGAGTCACCATCCGCAACCTCGATCTCGACGGCGCAACGATGCGCATGGATGTCTTCGTAGAAAACCTGACCGGCCACAAGCTGCCCACCGCCTATCCTTCGCGACGAACGTGGCTATATGTCACCGTGAAGGACCGCGCCGGGCGCGCGGTGTTTCAATCCGGCGCACTGAATCCCAATGGCTCGATCCAAGGCAACGACAACGATGTTGACCCGAGAAAATTTGAACCGCATTATCGCGAGATCACCAGCCCAGACCAGGTCGAAATCTACGAAGACATCCTGGGCGACTCGCAGGATCACGTCACGACCGGGCTGCTCTCGGGCGTGCGCTACCTAAAGGACAATCGGCTGCTGCCTGGGGGCTTCGAAAAAGAGACAGCGTCCAAAGATATCGCTGTGATCGGCGATGCTGCGGCGGACCCGAATTTCGCGGCTGGCGGGGATCTCGTGCGCTACTCGGTCGCTCTGGGCGACGCCCAAGGGCCATTTCATGTCGAGGTGGAGCTGTGGTATCAACCCATCGGATTTCGCTGGGCCCACAATCTCGAACCGTATAAAGCCGACGAGCCCCAGCGCCTGGTGCAGATGTACAACGCGATGTCGCAAACCACGGCCATCAAGTTGGCCCATGCCGAGGCTACCCGCTAAGCCTCGAGGAACTGGATGGCCGGGATCGCCGGCGCCTCCACCAGCTCCGTTTCCAGCGCAACCAACCATCCCCGCAGGTTGCCACGCAAGCGCTCAACCGCCACTCCCCCAAACGCCTCCGGATAACGCTCCAGCCGCGTGAGCGCTTTCTTCATCATCGAGCGGGCCCCTCCTAGATTGCCGCGGCGGAAGTGAAAGAATGCCCCAGCCAGTTGGATGAGAGCTTGGAGAAAGGTCTTCTCCGGCTCCTCGCTCCGCAGCCACACGGCCTCCCAATGCTCGTGCGCCTCGAAGAACGCCTCCTCGCGGTAACAGCGCAACCCTTGCTGCAGATCGCCGTTCGCCCAGTCCAGCATCCCGCCCTCATTCCGGCAAAAATAAAAGGCCGGACGCATCCGGCCTTTCTGGAAAACAAAATGTCCTAGGCCGCGAGCTTCTTCTCGCTCGGCCGCAACGCTTCCAGCAACACCGGCACGCTGAAGAACACCATCGTGAACAATAAGTCGGCGACCGGCTGGTTGCGATAGAACGGAATCGCCGCCACGAAGCAGGTTGCCAGCCCCTTCAAGGTGTGAGGATAAGTCGGCCAGAAAGCCCATACGGCAAGATTGCTGAGCACGAAGAAGGAAAGCGATGAAGTCAAACTCGCCGCGATCAAACGCACCGGCTTGGCATTTTCATGCAGCATTGCGGTGCCCAGCCATGCGACGGCGGCGTAGAACGCCCAACTCACCAGCAGGTCCGGCGTAAAGCCATAGCCGTAGAAGCGCGAGAGCAGGACGTCGGCACCTGCCAGCACCGCTACCGGCATCCATAAATATTTGCGCGGCATTTTGGCACCGAAGAAAAGCAGCGAAGCCACGACTGGCGTAAAAGCCCACCAGTGCGCGCCCGGGCTCATGGCGATCGCGAACCGCGAAATCACAGCCAGGACAACAAATAGGATTGCCAACATCAGTCACCTCGATATCGCTCTTTGATTGTTGACCGCCAGCGATTTCGCGTCAAGTAAAACGGTAAAAACCTTTTTCCCAAGGAACATGGCGCGGGCTAGTCTTCGCAATTGTCGTCAGAAGTATGAAATCCGCCCGAAATCTCCCGCAATTGCTCATCCAGGATCACACAAGCGCCCAATGGATTTTTCCTTCGCCCACTGAGATAGGCGAAACGCAGGTCGGAAAATCGCACGATCGTTCCCCGATCCGGCGCCTGCAACGGTTCGGTTTGCACAAACGGGAACATTGCCCAATCCAGGTAAACGCGGCCCACATATGTTTTTTTCGCCGCCAGCGTCACATCGGTTTCGGGAGCTTTGTAGTACACCACCGCCTGGTTCAGCGGATCGACCTCTGGCGCCATTGAATCCACCGCCATCGTCTCGAAGAAATCACGCGTCTCCACCACGCCGCTCCACTCGAATGGCGTGATCATGTGTGGGTTCACCATCCTGCGGATCGCCTGCTCGTTGTGATAATCCACCGCGTCCATGGCCGCCAGTGCCCGGCGTCGTTCGAAGTCGCGCACGCCCCAGGTTGCCACCATCGCCAGCAAAGCGAAGATGGCCCATCCGCGTCCACGTGGAACAGTCTGTCGCGCGCCTACCTCGGAGGAGATCAAGCCAAACAGCGGCGGCAGGATCAAGCCAATCGTGAGCGCCGCCAGCAGTACCGGCTCCACGATGAAGACAATGCTCCACGCATACCACGCCGGGTTGAAGGGCGCGAACGGCCGCAGTCCATAGTTGTTCGTGAAGTCGAGCAACAAATGGCTGAGCAGTGCTATGCACGCGTATACGTACAGCAACCACCACCGGATTGGTGGCCGAGGATATCGCGCTCGCAAGCCGCGGCCTTTGCGCGCCTTCAGAAAAATCCAGCGCCCCAGCCACACCACGGCCACCGTCAAGGCGGCCATAACGGGGATTCCAAGAAACGTATGGGTAAAGCCGCGATGATGGGCGAAGCCCTCCGTCGATCCGCGAAGATACCAGAGGACGTCGATGTCCGGCGCCTCAGCAGCGAGGGTGAGGGTGACGGTGGCGAGCGCAGTTTTCCGGTTGAGTCCGGCGCGGCCGAGACACGCGCCAGTCAGGAAGTGCGTGACAGGTTCCAACGTTTCTCCTCAGGCTTTTCCGCTCATCAATAGATTCAGCATACCCGGCACGATCTCAATCTTCACCGGAGGTCCGCCGATATATTCTCCATCCGCCTCCGCGAAGATGCGTTGGTCTGGACTGCTTGCCGTGCAGTGAATCTCTTTGGCAAATGCCATCTCCACCCCCGGTGTCCGCCATTTTGTCCCCAGGATCCTTCCCAGGGTGAAGTGCAGGAACCGTGAGCGGCTGCTGCTATTGAACAGCACAAGCTGTACATCGTTACGCTGCAATCCAGCACCCCATGCCCACCGGCGCATCAGGCCGCCGAAGTTTGTAATACGCACCGCATCTGCTTCGACCGCCGAGCACGTCTGCGTAATTCCTTCCGGCGTCTGATATTCCACATTGAAGCTGGCGAAGGGATGCAGCAAGGCCAGCCGGGCCATCTGGAAATAGTACGCCGCCATACCGTGGTTTCCCTTCAGTCCCGCATGCACGTCGTACATCAGCTTCGCCGAACCGCCTACCCCCGCCACGGAGACGAACCACCGCGTTGCGCGATTTCCACCGACGCCCGTAAACTCGACTCTGCCCAATGCGATTTTTCGCGGCTGAAAGCGCAGCAATTGTCGTACCGCTTGTGCCGGCCGATGCGCGATCCCGAGATCGTGGGCCAGCACATTGCCGGTTCCCATCGGGATCACGCCCAACGATGCCTCTTGCCCGGCAAGCCCTTGCAGCGCGTCGTTGATCGTCCCATCGCCCCCTGCAATGATGACCGTATCGTGTCCGCTCGCTAATACGTTCCGCACCTGCGCTGCGGCGGTGCCCGGACCGTGTGTCGCCTCCACGACAACTTCCTTGCCCAGGTCGCGAAGAATTGACGCCGCTTCTTCTACGACGTGTTGACGCCGCTCCATGCGCGGTCCAGAAGCCGGGTTATAGAAAAGCGCAACCTTCTGCATCACCTTCCACGATAACTGACGAATCGAAACACAGCGCGTCCGAAACGGTTGCGCGCGGTGGTTCAACCTTCGATCTACACTGACTACAGGCTACTCGACCCGCATCTTCGCCGGTCTTCGCAACGCGAACCATATCTATTGGTCCATTTCTCTGACGCGTCAGAAAATCTTGCAACACATGAACCTCCCTCCCCGCCACAGGAAAAGATCTGTGGCATACCGCGGACCACACATCACGACGAGGAAATGAGTTTCGAAAGTCAAGACGATCCAGAGCTGCGCATGCGTCGTTAATTCGGGTGCATCTGGTATGATTGCGTCTGGTACACTGCACGCCCGCGGAGAGGTGGCCGAGTGGCTGAAGGCGGCGGTTTGCTAAACCGTTATACGGTCAAAAGCTGTATCGGGGGTTCGAATCCCCCCCTCTCCGCCAGACCGCTAGTCGATTGAAAATATCACTCAGCCTGCCCCCCGTGACAAACCCTCGGCACCCTGTTCGCGCTGCCTCTTCGACAGTTTCCCATTCGACCCAAAAACTAGAGGGCTCCAATCAATCCAACGATTGATGTGGAGCCCTGCATTGCCCAACTCTTATGGTCAGTGCTATTTATGTGCCGTCACGGCGTTGATGAAGGTGAGTCCGTACGGAGTACCGAACCCTGTGGCATTATCCCAGCCTTTGTGAACCGTAAGGGAACTGTCGACACCAAAGGCGAAATCGAGGACATCCGTGGCATCGAGTGGATAGAGCGTGCTAGTGAAGTATTTGTTCCCATACAAGGCCGGCGATAGCAGTTCGTCGGCCGAGTACTTGGTTGTGCCCTTGGAATCAGTGACCGAACCGGCAACATTGTGGCTCGTGCTGTCGGTGGATGGAAGCACATCCTGGACTCCGCCATAAGGCAGCGCGGCGATCAGAGGTGCCGCCTGACCGAGAGCCTTGCCCGACTTCTCGTTCGCAAGCGCCCAAAAACCGGAGAAGATGGGGCACGAGAGGCTCGTTCCGCCCACACCGTATTCGACATACGGCGTACCCGAAATGGTCACTACGATGGGGAATCCCGTGTACGGATCGCCCAGGGCGGAAACGTCAGGCACCTGCCGGTGCGTTCCCGGAAGGTTCTTCTGCCATGCCGGCTTGTGCCAGTAAACACTCTCACCGCCACCGCCGCCAAAGACCAGGAACGCGCCGCCTGTCGGCGGATTTTCCGCCCCACCCCCGATTTCGAGGAAATTCGCGGTGGTGCCCCACGACGTTGTAATCTTTTTACCGGAATGATAGACGTCATTCAGGATCGAAGTTCCACCCACCGCCGTTGCGTGCGGGGCGACCGAAGGCAAACTGGGAGCGCCTACCGGGGTTCCTAAACCGTTGTCGCCACTATCGCCTGTGGAGAAGTTGACCGATACGCCAAGGGCGCTCGCCAATTCCAGCACGTTATCCCACGACACTTGCTCCAATGGGCCGGCGATAAGGTCGAGGTCTTCGCCATAGCTGTTTGACAACTGGTTGCCGAGGTTGTTCTGCACCGCGTACAGGATGGAGTTCTGGAAGTCTTCGTTGTCCTGTCCGTTGGTGGCCACAACCACAATCCTGGCTCCGGGGGCGATGGTGTGGGCAGAATCCATGTCGAGCGCAATTTCTCCATCCCACCCCGTGAGCACGCCGAGCTTCGGGTTGGGCTTGCCTTCCGGATAGACGATCTTGAAATTCTTGGAGGTGAGCGGGGGCAGGTTCGCCAGCTTATAGAAGAGATTCGCGTCGCTCTCGAGCGTCGGGTATCCGTATCCTTCGATGAGAACGATCGATTGGCCGGTTCCCTTGTAACCGGCAGCGTACACAGCATTCAGACCGAGCGCGGCCTGCAATTGGCTCGGGAGATAATCGCACGCGACGGTGCTGGGAAATTTCGCCATGTATTGCGTGCCGTGGTAGGTTGCGGTGGTCGGAGCAGTTCCAAACTTGTCGGTTGCCGGTGCGGAGAGGCACTCGGTGGTACTTCCCGGCGGGAACGCGACGGCTTTTGCTTGCGTCAGCTTGATCGGAGCGAGTGTCTTTCCGGTTTTCAGGTTCTTGGCGCGCACGAGCATCGGACGCATAGGATGGCTCTCAATGCCCGAAACAACATGGATGTAGTCGGCGGCGGGGCCGCTGAGACGAGCATCGCGCACCTGGGCGCGATAAATTTGCCCATTGTGTTCGAACTCATGAATTTCCGTGTTGAAGGCGCGTTCCACGTTCGCGACTGAGCCACGAGCACGGATTGTGAAGCCCCACTTGTCCGTCGACTCAATGGTGAGACCATGCTTCACCAGTTCGTCGCGCACGGCGGTGCGTTGGCTCTCGGCCGGAGCGTACTTGCGGAAATCTTCGTCCGTCATCCACTTGTGATACGTGGGCGACGCGGGATCGTAGAGGGCATCGACGGCCTTGTCGAAACCGGCTTTGTCCTTGAGTGTGAGGTGAACGGTGATGTGAATCGCCGTGGTGGGATCTACGAGGCCCCGATCGTGTGACACCTGGACACCGGCGGGAACGTTCTTTGCGAGCGTCTGAGAGAATGCATTCGAACTTCCACCAGCGACGGCAACGGAGAGCAATAGTGCTCCCAACCAGCGGAGCGGATTCCCTGAATTCATGACCATCTCCTGTTTCTGATTTTGTTATAGAGGAGCTTCAACGGCACCTGCGACGATTATCTGAAACGGCAACGATCTGCTGATCGCATCGGCGCTTTTCGCTAACGGGCACGCGGCGAAAGGCGCACGGTGGCGGAACGCTCAAGGATCGCGCAGACCATTGATGAAAATTAGTGAAGGGCCCGGCAAAACTGAAAGGCAGTATAGGGGCCTCTGGCGCGAGGTCGGAACCGCGTAGCCTCCCAAAGGCCGCCAATTCTATCAGGACAAAACATTGAGCAGGGGGTGTTTGAACCTAAATTCGAGATATTTCTGGACGGCCAAGCTTCCACAACGATGAAATCACGTCGATTGCGAGACATGGCACGGTTGGATACTACGGAGTGACCGCCACGCCTCGGTTCTACCCATTACGGCCGCGTCAGCACGGTGTGATAGGGATCGAGCACAATCTTTTTTCCCCCGCCCACACCATGGGTGCGCAGGCGAAATTTTGTCTCGTCGCCCACAGCGAAAACGCGTCCCAGGTAATCGAGCTTTTCAGCCGACTGTGCGTAGACGGGAACCGATGTCACTAAATCCTCGGGCGCATATTTCTGGTGAATGGTGCCGCTGACGAACTCTTCCGCTCCCTGCTTCGCAAACTTCACTCCGTTTACCTCGAGCGCAGGGACGGCGTTCCCATTGACCCACCCGTCAAAGAACCAGTCCAGGCTCTTGTGTCCTTCAAAGCGCAGAGACGGCGGCAATTCTTCTTCAAACGCGTGACGTAGATCATCGGTACTCATCCCCTTATCGGTGTATCTCTGGATGAGGGTGCGCAGTGTCTGCAGGAAAAGGTCGTCTCCACTCGTTTTGGGTTTGCCTTTCGGCGTCCGCGTTTCATCATCGAGCATGCAGCGGAGCATATGAATGAGCCAAGTCCCACGGCCGTAGGCCACGGCCTCGTAGGCGTCAGGAAACTTCGCGGAGTTAAGACGCAATCCGAGTGTCACGGGGCCAGCCTCGTACAACTCGCCCCCTTCACGTTTCGACATGAGCTGACTGCGATAACCCTCCATGAGAACGTTGAATTTCTGCGGTTCCGTTTGTTGGGTCATGAGCAGCGCGGAATAGTTTGATAGAGCCTCGGAAAGCCATTGGTCGCGGTAGCTATTCCAGAAAACTTCGTGGCCCCACCACATATGCGCCACCTCGTGCCGCAGCATGAGAGTACCGAAGAACACCTGCACAAACTGGCTCATTCCCAGGCTCTGTCGCTGTTCCGCGGTCAGGAAGCTGAAGCTCGAGAGGTAGATCAGGCCGGGCCATCCCTGGCTGTCTGGTGACGGAAACTGGGTCAGCTTGAGCGAGGAAAACGGGTAGGGACCAAGGAGTTTTTCGTAGAACTCCACCGCACTCGCAGCCTGCTGCGCAATCTGCTTGGTCGTCGTTGATGGATTGATGACCAGGGGGGTCGAAATCTCGCTGAGTTTTGGAGGACGCCACGGGTTGTGGGGCGGTGACACGACTTCGGTCGTGGACGCAGTTGGGAAACCTTTTTCCACGCTCCGGGTAGCATATGCTGCCACATCTACCGTTCCGGACGGCACGCGCGCTTCAACGTACTGTCCCAAGTTAAAGCCTGCCACGGGAATGGGTCGTTCCGAGACCCAATGGCTTAAACGCTCTTCCCCGTCTTGTGTCTCCGAAATCTTCTTTCCCGTGGCCACCAGCGTCCATGGCTGCGGATACTTGAAAGTCAGGTCATACTCGGACGGCGTTAGCCCGCGGTTCGGATACCAGATGCCGTGAGCGCCGACAAACAGCAAGCCATTCCCCGCCTGCGACAGCACGGAGCCTTCGTAGGTGAAATGCAGGTGCAGATGATCCCCAGCCTTGCTGGGCACGGGAAGGACGACGGCCGTGAAGTCGTTTCCGCTGCGCGCCAGCTGCGTTCCTTCGAGCGCCTCATTCTGCAACCATTCCAGCGGCGCTCCCGCGAGAGTCACTTTCTTCAGCTGTAAATCGTGGGAGAGCTCAAAAAACAGGATGCGCGGGCCTCCCTGCCGGACCGCTACATCGAGATCGGCTTCCGCAGAGATATTGCTCGGCGGGTGCACCGTGGCTTCAATTTTGCACTTCTCCACATGCACAGAGTCGGCCTGCCGCAGCGGAATGATTCCATCTGCCTTGCCATCACGCACATGTCGTGCGCGAAACGACATCCAGAGGTCATAGAAGTTCAGGTTATTCGACCGCGCCATCTGTCCAACAGCGATCTGTTCTGGCGCCCGCGAATCGTAGAAAAGGTCGTATGCGCCAAACTGCGTTCCGGCAATCCGTGCATGCAGGAAATGGTCGGAGATTAAGGCGTGTCCTTGCTCATCTGTGGCCGGACCCGATGTAAAGGACGTTAGTAAGCGAAGAGCATCGACGTCGGCAAGTTGCTCCGCCGCGCTATCGAAGCGCGAGAGTTGAGTGACATCCACATCTCCCGGCGGACGCAGGCTCGCCTTGATCTCCGTCAGAACATCATCATTAAAGCGGAAATAGGCGTGGCTGAATTTATCCGCCAGCACACCAAGCTTCGTGAACAGGCCCAGCGACTGGCGTTCCGTGCGGTTGGGTGGCCGAACTAACAGCTCACCATCGCCCTCGAAGTACATCCCGGTGATGTGTCCTTCCACCCCGTGGGTGAAGATCACGGTTCCGTCATTGAGGAAAATATGAAGATCGTCGCGGTCGAGGACTGCTTCGCGGACCTTGAACACATTGGCCGGATCGAGTCGTACAGTACGGAGCGCACGGTAGAGAGGCAAGACGCTGTTGGCATTCGCAGGGGCAGTCTGCCCGCATACCACAGGTTGCGACGCGAGAAAAAGAGCGAGCGCAAGCAGAAGAACCCTGAAAGACATTCGTGTCGGCCCGACCATTGTGTGTCTGTGTTCTCCGTGCCACTCTAGGCGCATTCTGCGGGAACAAGCAAGGTGCCCCGGTCAATCTGAAAGACGATAGAATGCCCCAAATGAGAGCCGCTGTAATCTTAGTTATTTTCGTCAGCGCGTATTGCGCTTCGGCCGTAGCCGAAACCATCGTGCTGAAGAACGGCCGGCAAATCCAGGTTGACTCCGTCCGCGAAGACAAAGATAAGTATCGCTACGAGATTGGCGATGACAGCTATGCCATCCCGAAATCGGCGGTCGATCACATTGAAAGCTATGGCTCGCCGGCAGCATCCCACCCTCCCACCGGGTCGGCGCCGGACCTGATTCCGCAGACCGGCACCCCCGTCTTCGCTGAGCGCATTCCTGCCAACGTCATCAAGAACGACCATGTGGACGACGCCGCGATCGCCGAAGCGGAACAGAGCGGCGATACCGGCCTGGCCGCAGCCGCCAACTTCCAGGCTGGCCGCTTCTCGCTCGAACAAGGCGATCGGGACGCTGCCGCCCGCTACTTCGACCGCGCCCTTCGCTTCCGTCCGGACGACGCGACGGTGCTGACCAACTACGCGGCTGTCCTGGTGCGGATCGGCCGCGCGCAGGATGCAGTCCCGCTTGCACAACACGCAGTGCGAGCCGCACCCGACTCGGCCGACGCTTGGGCGACTCTCGGCTACGCGGAGGAACAGTCCGATCACGCCAAAGACGCCGTCCCGGCATTCGAGAAGTCCCTGAAACTGCGTCCGGACGCAAACATTCAGCAGTTCCTGGAGCGAGCCCGGCGCGAATCCACGACCGAGGCTGACTTCTCCGCCTCCGAGAGCAGCCATTTCACGCTTCGCTTTGAAGGTCATGCGGCACAGAGCGGATTGCCACGCAGCATCCTTCAAGAATTGGATTCCGACTATGACCAACTGGTCGGTCAGTTGGGCGCCGCGCCCCGTGGCAGTATCCCCGTCATCCTTTATACCGAGAAGGCCTTCTTCGACGTCACGCAAGCACCGTCGTGGTCGGGGGCAATCAACGACGGCAAGTTACGCATACCGATCAGCGGAATTTCACAGATAAACGGCGAAATGGCGCGCGTGCTGCGGCACGAGCTGACGCATTCTTTTGTTACCGAAATCGCGCGGGGCCGGTGCCCCCTCTGGCTGAATGAAGGGGTCGCGCAACTCATGGAGCCGCGTACCACCGCCGCTTCCGGTGCCGTGCTGGCTAAGCTCTATAGCACCCATAGCGAAATCCCGCTGAATACGCTGGAGAGCTCTTTCATGGGGCTTGATGATCGGACGGCGGCCCTGGCCTATGCCGAATCCCTGGCGGCAGTTGAGTACGTTAACGATACGTACGGGATCAGCGATATCCGGCGCCTGCTGGAACGCATTGGCGAGGGAGCCTCCACCGAGTCAGCCCTTCGGAGCACGTTGAACGTCGGCTACGGTCAATTTGAAGAAGACATCTCGACTTACCTCACCGCAAAATACGCCAAATAGCCCTAGTTTTGCATTTTCCCGGATTGTGAGCGACTGCGAGTTGTGGTACTTTCATTCTCCCCAAAACGCCGGAGATGGCGATGAAGCTTCCCTTTTTTAACCAGGAACACCACGATTATCGTCGTCCCCAGCCGGCCACGGTTCCAGAGCTTCCAAACGCGCATTTTTTTGCCCTTTACCGCGGGGCGCGCACGGGCGGCGATTTTTATGATTTCGCCTGCGTCGACAACCGCATTCTGACCTTTTTCTGCGACATATCGGGCAAGCGCGACGAAGCCCTTCATATCGCTGCCTGCGTACAGGACAAGTTCCGGCAGAGCAGCGCTGAACTTTTCTCCGGTCCGACGATCAACCAGCTCGACCGCCTGAGCGAGCTGCTGCTGATTCTGAACCGCGAGATCATGGAAGTTGCGGCGGGACCGGCGCTACACCCCCGCCTTCCTCTCGTGTTTCGACCTGGAAATGGGGAGCCTGGCTTACATTAACGCCGGGCATCTGCCGGCGCTGATGCGTGACGATGATGGAATCATGTGCCTCGACGCCAGCGGCCTCCCGCTCGGGCTTTTCACGCACAGCACGCACGACGCGCAACTTTCCGTCTTGCGGCCCGGCTCCTCGTTACTGCTGGTCTCCCGTGGGCTGGTAGAAACTAAACGGCATCATGAAGAGTTCGGCATGGAACGCGTGAAAGAGAGCCTGCTGGAAGCACGCTTCGACAATGCTCGCGAGTTGTGCACTGCCATGCAGGCGGCGGCGCAGCGCTTCATTGAAGACAAGCTTCCGGAGAACGATCTCACGACGCTGGCGATGGTGCGGCCACAAGCTGAAGTACAACGGGCTTCGGCGTAGACCAGCTTCTCGACTTTCAACTTCTCTCCTTTCGATGGATTAACATATCGAGTCTGCTCTTCCCGGCAAGAATGCTTCCCGGCCCCTGCATCTCAATAAGGGAAAGCAAGGAACGCCGCCATGAACAAAAAAAAGATCCTGATCACGTCTGGAATCGTAGTTGTGGCTCTCATCGTCGTGCTTGCGATACTGCCGCTGCTCATCAACGCCAATTCCTTCAAGCCGCGGGTGCAAGACGGGCTGACGAAAGCCCTGGGCCGCCCGGTCACCATCGGCGACCTGAGCGCGTCGCTATACTCCGGAGGCATCACAGCGCAGAGCATCACCATCGCCGACGACCCCGCCTTTGGGCAGCAGCCTTTCATCCAGGCGAAGTCTTTGAAGATTGGTGTGGACATCGGCGCACTGATCTTTTCCCGCAAGGTCAAGGTCCGTTCGCTGAACCTGCAATCGCCCGACGTGCGGCTGCTGCAGAATCAGGCGGGACGCTGGAACTTTGCTTCCCTCGGCGGGCAGACAGATACATCGACCAGCAAGCCAGGAACACAAACCAGCTCCGGCGATGAGATCTCGGTCGATAAGATTGCGATCGAGAATGGCAGCATCACGATCGGCGGCGTCGGCCAGCCACAACGCACCTACACCGAGGTGGGACTGACGTCGAGCGATCTTTCTTACACCAGTGCCTTCCCATTTCACGCGACGGCCAAAACGCCCGGCAAGGGAAGCCTGGATCTGAAAGGCAAAGCGGGGCCGATTAATCAGCAGGACGCATCCGCCACCCCGCTGGAGGCGGAGGTCTCGGTCAAGAGCCTCGACCTGGCCACGACCGGACTGACCGATCCGAAGTCCGGCATCGGCGGCACCGCGGACTTCAGCGGCAAGGTAAATTCCAACGGGAAGCAAGTGCAGAGCGACGGCGACGCCACCGTGAAGAACGGCAAATTTGCTCCCGCGGCGCAGCCGTCAGGGGTTCCGATTGGGGTGCATTACGTGGCCCTCTACACGATCGCCAACCAGACCGCTAATATCACGACGGGCACCATCAGCATCGGCAAGGCCTCGGCGCAGTTGACCGGAACGATGGACAACCGCCCTACGAGCCCGGTCCTGAACGTGAAGCTGGTGGGTAATGGCATGCCGGTGGATGCGTTGCAGGACGCGCTGCCTGCGTTCGGAGTGGTTCTGCCTCCATCGGCGAAGCTCGAAAACGGGACGGCAGGCGCCAACTTCCAGGTGAATGGGCCCCTCGATAACACCGTGATCGTGGGGAACGCATCGTTGGCAAATGCGAAGCTGGCGAACTTTGACTTGGGTTCGAAGCTGAAGGGCGTCGGCTCGCTGGCCGGCATTTCCTCTTCGCAGGACACGGTGATCCAGCAGTTCAGCGCCGACCTGCGCAATTCGAAAGAAGGGACGCAGGTCAGCAACCTCATCGTGGTGGTGCCGACGATCGGAACGATCACCGGCCAGGGCACGATCTCAGCGAGTAACGCTCTCGACTTTCACCTGGTCGTAAAACTGAGCAATTCAAAAAGCCCAGTCGGCATGCTCACACAGGTTGCCGGTGCGGCGGGGAGCAACGGAATTCCCGTCACCGTCAAAGGGACGACACAGAATCCGCAGTTCATACCGGACGTGGGAAGCCTGGTGAAGAACGTGAATCCGCTGAACGGCAAGACTCCGGGAAACGTTGGTGGACTGGTGGGGGGACTGCTCGGCAAGAAGAAGAAGTAGAGAACCAATGGCTGAACGAGACCCCTCCCCTCGGAGGGGCTCTTTGTTTTCAATATTTTAGGCAATACAATCTGCGCAAAATATTGAAAACAGAGAATTTACAGGTAAAATATTCAATCTAAATAAGTTAGAGGGAGATAAACGGGTTTCCGCCTTCCCTTTCACGCCCTCGGGCGCAGGATTTCAAAGAACGAATCGATTGTCTTGGGAATGCCCCAGGAACGCAGATTAGCGGAGATCGCGCAAGTTGTCTGTGATCTTTGACCGAACTCAACGTGTGGCAGGTCACACGGAGCTGTTTAGTACCACTCTCCGGCCTTGACCAACTTTTTTACCTTGCGCTTGATGAGGTCGCGCTTCAGGGCGCTGACGTGGGAGATGTAGAGCTTGCCGTTGAGGTGATCGGTCTCATGCAGAAGAGCGCGGGCAAGCAGATCGTCTCCGGTGGTTTCGAACCATTTGCCGGTGAGGTGCCTGGGCCTTGGCGGTGACGGTGCGGGCGCGAGTGACTTTCTCGCGAAAGTCGGGGATGCTCAGACAGCCTTCCTGCGAAGTCTGCCGGCCTTCGGTGTGGATGATTTCAGGATTAATCAGAACGAGCTTGGCTTTGGGATCTTCCTTGAAGGTGACGTCGATGACGGCAATGCGCTTGCCGATGCCGATTTGGGGCGCGGCGAGACCGACGCCATGGGCCTCGTACATGGAAGAGAACATGTCCTCGACGAGTTTCTTGAGGCCCTCGTCGAAGTCGGTTACGGGTTCGGCGACCTTCTCGAGGACAGGCTCGCCGAGCTTCACGATGGGGTAGATCATGGTTGTTGTGGCCCGAGTCTTTCGTTCTTGCAGGGGCTAAAGCCCCTAAGTGAACCGTCTTTCGGCGCGACTAAAGTCGTGCCCTGATACAAACCTTGCTGAGTTAACCCGGGGGCTGAAGCCCCTTTTTCTGCTGCGTTGGCGCGGGGCTGAAGCCCCGCTTTACCTCAAACCAGGGGCTGAAACCCCAACTTACAAAACGTCTTTCGGCACGACTAAAATCGTGCCCTGATACAAACCTTGCTGAGTTACCCGGGGGCTGAAGCCCCTTTTTCTGCTGCGTTGGCGCGGGGCTGAAGCCCCGCTTTACCTCAAACAGCGGCTGAAGCCCCAACTTACAAAACGTCTTTCGGCACGACTGAAGTCGCGCCCTGATACAAACCACTGGTTTAGAAACTTCGCAACTGTTCGCGATAACCTTCGTAATTCCGTTTGAACTCGACGAGGGAATCGCCACCGAATTTTTCCAGCGCGCAACCAGCGAGGGTGATAGCGACCATGGCTTCGGCCGCGACCCCTGCGGCGGGAACAACGCACACATCGGAACGCTCGTAGGCGGCCTTGACCGGTTCGCGGGTAGCAAAGTCCACCGAGCCCAGGGGGCGGCGCAGAGTCGAAATCGGTTTCAAGTATCCACGCACGAGGATGTCCTGACCATTGGAAACTCCACCTTCGATGCCGCCGGCGTGGTTCGAGGTGCGGGTAAAGCCCGTCGGCACGGCTCCGGAATCGCGGGTGTAACCGATTTCATCCTGCGCGGCGGAACCACGGTGGGCGGAAACGCTCACGCCTTCGCCGATCTCCACCGCCTTCACGGCCTGCAACGACATCACGGCCATGGCCAGCAATCCGTCGAGCCTTCGGTCCCATTCGACATAGGTTCCGAGGCCGGGAGGAACATTGTGCGCCACGACTTCAAAGACGCCACCGACGGTGTCGCCGGTACGCAGAACTTCATCGACCTGGGCTTTCATGCGTTGTTCGGCTTCCGCATCTGCGCAGCCGAGGAGGACGGCATCGCGGGTGGCGAGCTCAGCAATTTTCTCCCAAGCGACTTCGGGATTCTCGAGGCGGGCGGCACCCACTGCGATGACGTGACTGAGGACGTCAGCACCGATGGCGCGCAGCAGCAGCTTGGCGATCGCGCCGGCGGCCACGCGGGCGGTGGTTTCGCGAGCCGATGCGCGCTCCAGGACGTAACGGGCTTCCGGAAAGTTGTATTTCAACGCGCCGGCAAGATCGGCGTGCCCGGGACGCGGCGACTTCACCGGCTTGTGCTTTTCCGGGTCGCCGGTTTCGACGGGAAGGGATTCCTGCCAGTTTTTCCAGTCGTTGTTGCCGATGAGCAGGGCGATGGGAGAACCGATTGTCTTGCCGTGATGCACGCCGGAGAGGATGTGGGCGGTGTCGCGTTCAATGCGCATGCGTCCGCCGCGACCGTAACCCTGCTGGCGGCGCCAGAGTTCCCGGTCGATGAAGGCTTGGTCGATGGGCAGCCCGGCGGGAATGCCCGAGAGGGTGGCGACCAAGGCTTCGCCGTGAGACTCTCCTGCTGTCTGGAAGCGCAACATAGGAATTGTTGATTGTAAAGGAAGAGACCCGTTCACTGATTACGGAGTGACATGTCCGAGAATTCAGAGTCACGGGATTTAGTAAAGAGTAAACGTTTTTTTCGTAGGTGATGAGCCTTAATCACTCCTATTTAAGGCTAGAATAGGCTCCAACCAGAGTGCGCAAGCGTGATCAGGTGGTCATCCTGCTGTCTCCTGTAAACGCAGGCGTATCAAAGGGAACAGGTCCTAGGAGTCCGGATGCCTGCGCTGCTGCCCATCAAGGAATCGCAACTGGGGATTTTGAACCAGATTTCCCAGGCGCTCCAGCCCAATTTTGCTGCGATCCGAACGAATTGGCGTGGGCACATGTTCATGGAGTTCCAGTTGGACGGGCGGGCGATGGCGGCCCTGGAGCGGCTGACGATCGGGACCGGGTTTCACGTCTTCAGCCACCACGATATTGAGACATTCCACGAAAATGCAGGATATTACGGCAAGCGCCTGGCCAAGCTGCAGGTGGATACGCGGGTCATCTCCCGGGCACTGGATATCTATCTGGAGCTGCTCGACCCCTACCTGCGGCAAAATTTCGAAGGCGAACGGCTGACGGAAGCCATCACTGCGCTGGATAAGTTTTCATACGCCACGTACGTCGCAGTTTCCGGGGCCTACTTCGACAATCAACAGTCGGAATCATCGGCGCTGCTTTCGGTGCTCGACGCCGAGCTTTCCGCCACCGGACTGAACGCACTGCTGGACCGCGTGCTGCAGATCACCACCAAAATGTTCAAAGCGAGCCTGGGGATCATCCTGTTGCGTGAAGGAGATGCACAGGTGCTGCGGGCCCGCGCCCACGTGGGCTTTGGGCCGGAGGTCGACAACCTGGAAATCGAGTTTGGCGTTGGATTTTCGGGGCAGATCGCGGCCAGCGGCGAACCGGGAATTCTGCCCGACATCTCGCAATCCAACGGCATCTTGAACCCGTTCTGTCGCGACAAGGCGCAGGCACTCTGGGGTGTGCCGCTGAAGGCGGGAGACAAGGTAATTGGCGTGATGTTGATCGGTTTCGCCAAGCCGTATTCCTGGCTACCCACCGAAGAGGAGTTGCTGCGCGCGATTGCTGACCGTTCGGCGCTGGCGATTGAACGGGCAGGGATGACGGACGCGCTGCGGGAGCGCGAAGCGCGGATTGCGGAGCTCTCGGGACACTTGCTGCGCGCCCAGGAAGAGGAGCGCAAGCGCATCAGCCGCGAGCTGCACGATGAGACGGGACAGGCGCTGATGGTAATCCGGCTGTATCTCGGGATGCTGGAGTCGACGGTCACTACAAGGACGGCCAAGGCGAAGATCCACGAGACGCTGGAGGTGGTGGATCGTACGATTGAAGGCATCCGCAGGATCATTGGACGACTCTCACCGTTGGTATTGCAGGAACTCGGCCTGATTGCGGCAATCCGGAAAGAAGCCAAGGACCTGGCCAAGAGCGCTGGCGTGAAGGCGAAAGTCAACGTTGAGGAGAATGTTGGGAGACTCTCGCCGGTGACGGAGACTGCTGTGTATCGCGTTGTGCAGGAAGCACTTCACAATGTGGCGAAGCACGCGAACGCGAGTACCGTCAGCATCCAGTTGCGGCGCGAGGGCGAGTTGGTGAAATTGTGCATCGAAGATGATGGGGTGGGTATTCGGCAGAACCAGAAGCCGAATCCCGGCCGACGCTCTTTCGGGTTAGCCGGCATGCGGGAGCGAATCACGACCCTGAGTGGCTCGTTGAAGGTAGGCCCGGCAAATCGTAACGCGACCAATTGTGGAACACGCATTGAGGTGACGGTGCCGGCGGTTTCATCGGAGAGCTGGCATGACCGGGGCCTGACAACCATGCAGGAGCCAGGAGCAGCAGAAGCAAAAAGCGCGGTTTAAGTGGGAACGTTGAGAAGGTGGGAAATGGCGAAGATTCGGTGTTTGCTGGTTGACGATCACACGCTGTTCCGGCAGGGCGTTCGCCGGTTGCTGGAGGGCGAAAGCGACTTCGAAATTATTGGTGAGTCGCCGGATGCAGGCGACGCGGTTGAGAAAGCGCGCGACCTGCGCCCTGATGTCGTGCTGATGGATATCGGCATGCCGGGACTGTCGTCGTTCGAGGCTGCCCGCCACATCAAGAAGACGCGTCCCGAAACCAAGATCCTGTTTCTCACCATGTATGAGGACGAGGACTACCTTGTGCAGTGCCTGGAAGTGGGCGCCGCGGGATATGTCCTGAAGGACACCCCGGCGCCACAACTTGTGACCGCGGTGCGCGATGTCTACAAGGGCGGAAAATACCTGAGCTCGCAGGTGCTTGGAAAACTGGTTGAAGATTTTCGGGCACGTGTCCGTGACGCGAAGCTGCGGCCGCGCATCTCCACCCTTACGCCACGCGAGCGCGAGATCCTGAAATTGCTGGCCGAAGGAAACTCGGTGAAGGAGATCGCGGTGCTGCTGGGCCTGAGTGTGAAGACGGTGGAAGCGCACAAGTTCAACCTGATGCGCAAACTCGACATTCACAACAAGGCGCAGCTGGTGACGTACGCGATCCAAAAGAAGATCATCAAGATTCCAGTCAACCAATAGCCATCCCCAGCCAGCGCAAGCGGCGCTGCCGGGCCTTGAGAGTCTCCTGCACCGCACCGTTGGTGGCCGGAGACTTCTGTCCCCCCGAGGTCGGTCATGTCGAAAGCACGTATCCTCTTCGTCGACGACGAAGCGAGCATCCGACTCACTCTTCCGGAAATTCTGAAAATGCATGGCTTCGAGGTGCGCAGTGAAGGCACTGTTTCGCAGGCGCTGCATGCCATCGATGAAGACCGCTTCGATGTGCTGATTGCCGATCTCAACATCGGTATGCCGGGCGACGGCTTCACGGTGGTCAGCGCAATGCGCCGCACGCAACCGGACGCCGTGACCATTATTCTCACCGGCTATCCTGCGTTTGAGACGGCGCTGGAAGCGATCCGCAGCCAGGTGGACGACTACGCGGTGAAGCCGGCCAACATTGACGACCTGGTGCACGTGATTGAAGACAAGCTGCGTCATCGCGAGCCGCATCGTCCGCTGCCGAAGAAGCGGGTGGCGACCATCCTGCGCGAGAGCACGGGCAGCATCCTGCAGAATTTTCAACAACGGCTGCGGCAGGCTCCGGAGATCGTCGCCTTGAATCTGGATGACAAGCATCTTGCGGACAACGTACCGCAGATGCTGGGCGAACTGATTGCCATCCTCGAAGCGGGAGACGGAGAAAAGCGGACCCGATTGGGCCGGTCCTCAGAACATGGCAGCACGCGGCGGAGGCAAGGCTTTTCGTTGCCAATGCTGATCAACGAGCATGGCATCCTGCGGCATCTGCTGTTGAATGCCATCCAGGAAAACCTGCTGGCGCTGGATGTGAGCAATGTAATTCCCGACATCCTGCAGATTGAAGACGCTTCCGAGCATCAGCTTCAGCAGGCGGTGGAGGCCTTCATGACATCCAGCAAGATCGCCGCATAATCAGCAGCCCGCGAGTTCGGCAAGACGGGTGAGATTGGGAAGTTCGAGGTCCGGACGCTCTTCCGCAGCCCGGGTTGCGCCGTAACCGGGGGCGCGATGGATCCACACGGTCGCAAATCCCAAAACCCTGGCCGGAACGACGTCGTGATAGATACTCTGCCCGACGTGGAGCACCCGTCCGGGCGTGGTGTGACACCGGCGCAACATTTCGTGGAAGTGTGCGTGGCCGGGCTTGTAGGACTTTACCTGCTCGGCGGTAACGACCTCATCGAAGGAAACCTGGAGCAGTTTGGCGGTGTGAGCAAATAGATCGTCATCAATATTCGAAAGTATGGCCAGCTTGTATTTTGTCTTCAGGCGGCGAAGAGCGGCGACGGTGTCGGGATAGGGCTGCCAGGTTTTCAGCGACTCCGGCAGAGACTCCATTTCCTGGTTCGTGGCTGCAAAGCCGCTGCGATCGCCGAACTCGCGGACCACTTCACGCAGGACCTCGCGATAGCGGCGGTAGGGATTCTGCAATGGCGGCTCGATCTCTCCATAGAGCTTGAGGATTTCGTCGTCGGCGAGGTGAATCGCGTGACTGGTGAGGATCGGACGTAGCGCGCCGAGGATGCCGTCTTCCCAGTTGATGAGGGTGCCGTAGCAGTCGAAGGTGAGATAGTCGAAGCGACCGAAGTCCAAGGGCATAGGGGCGAAAAAAGCCCGACGCGAGGCCGGGCATGGTTGAGTAGAAATGGCGAGGATTCTCGCTTACTGGGTCACATCCACCGGTTGCAGGATCCGGAAGCTGAGAATGGTTTCCGCCGGCATGACGAGGTCCTTATTGCCGGTGTAGGCAGCGCCCGCGGTGCCTGCGCCGCCGCCCACCAGGGCTCCGATGGCTGCGCCTTTGCCGCCGCCGGCGATACCGCCGATGATCGCGCCAAGGCCGGTGCCTCCACCGATTGCGACCGCACTACGCTTGCCTTTGCTGTTCTGGGTGCGCGCAACCGAGGATGTCTGTAAGGGGTAGCGCTTGCCGTTGATGGTGAGGGCGTCGAGCGAGAGACGTAGTTTTGCGCCGCCCTTGAACTTGCCCAGGGGCACGGATTCGACGACGGTTCCGTTGGCGCGGGCTCCGGTGGCGGCAGTGGTTTGGCCGTCCACTACGAGAGGCTCAGCCAGAGTCGCGGTGAACTGGTCTCCGGAATTGCTCGTCTTGGTGCTGATGGTTTGACCGAGGCGAACGCTGACCACCGCTCCCTTGGGTATGGTGATGACCTGCGGAGCAGCGGGTTGCGGGGCGGTGGAAGACGCAGTACCCGCGCCCACGTTCGAACCCCCGCCGGAAGCGGCGTCGGCCGCGGCATTGGGAGCCGGACTACTAGTGGCGGATGACTGTTGCTGCGAGTTGTCAGCGGGCTTCTTGCTGCAGGCGGCGCTCCATGTGAGCAAAGCGAGGATTATCGAGAGGGAAAGAAGTTTGGAACGCATTGCATCCTCCTAACCTATTGGTAAATAAAGGCGCGACCGGGAGCCCGAGGAGACGACCCCCACTTTTGTACCAGATCAGACCGGTGGGTGCAACGTAGGGGGTTGCTTGCAGTTAAACCGTGTTTTTCTTGGCAGCGAAGTGCGATTGCAGATCGAGGAGGCTCTTGGGGGAGACGTTGTCGATTTCGACGGTCGTGGTTTCGACCACCACGACTTCCTCGGCAGGCTTTTCTTCTACGATCGGCGCTTCAGCACTTGGCTTCGGTTTTTCGAGGAACTTCTTCGTGTTCAACAGGGGCCGCGCGAGCGAACTGTTGTAGCTCGTCCAGGGACTGTCACTCTCGGCTTCGCGCTGGAACTGAGCGCGCATGGCTTCCATCTTGGAATCGAGATCATCCATGTAGTGCAAGAGCAGCGCTTCGGGAAACATGGGGAGCTTGGGAGATCCGAACTCGTACTCTCCGTGATGGCTGATGATGAGGTGCTCGATAAGGATCTTCAGCTCCGGCGGGAAATCGGGAATCAGCGCCAGCTTCTTCTGCAGCATTTCAAGCTCGATGATCATGTGACCGAGCAGCTGGCCCTCGGTCGAGTAGCCGAACGAACGCGCGTAGGTGAGCTCGTGGATCTTTCCGATGTCGTGCAGGAAGACGCCGGTAAAGACCAGGTCGCGGTTCACCATGGGATAGTTGCGCACGATGAGATCGCAGCCGGTGAACAGCGACACCACGTGGTCGAGCAGGCCGCCGATGAAAGCGTGGTGGAGCGTCTTGGCTGCCGGCGCGCATTTGTAGGCGCTGGCGATCTCTTCGTCGGCCATGAAGAGCTGCAGCAATTGCTTCAATTGTGGATGCTGCATGGTCTCGACGAAATCGCCCACTGACCTCCAGAGTTCGTCGATGTTCTTCGTGGTCTTGGGAAGGTAATCGGAGAAATCGACTTCGCTGTCGCCCATCTTGCGGATCTTGTGAATGGTGAGCTGCCAGCGGTTGTTGTACTTGTTGATGAGACCTTTGACCTTGACGTAGTCGTCCTGCTCGAAACCGTTGAGGAACTCTTCTACGTTGTCCCACATCTTCGCGTCGACCGAACCGGAGCGGTCTCCGAGAGTCAACGCGAGATAAGGCTCACCGTTCTTTTTCGCCTTGATTTGCTTGGTGACGACGACGAACTGAGAGGTGATGACCTTGTTTTCGTGCAGGGTGCAATCGCAGATGTAGAAATCCTTCATTCGGGAAACCTGTTTTCGATGTGAATGATTATGGTACGACAAGGGGCGTACCGGGTCATGCGGAAACCGCTCGGATATGACTTTTGGGGCGGGAGCGAGCGACTTGATGAGCGGGAGGAGTGGGCAGTTGGCGTCCCATCCTCTCCTGCGGAGAAGGATGGGGTACCCACAGTCAACGACCCGGTGGATTGAAGGAGGGCGGTTCAGGGCGGCTGGACACGCCATAACGTTGCCACAACTTGAACCAGGGATTGTTGGCGTAAATCTCGTCGTGCATGCGGTTCGCCACTTCGCGGTCGCTTAGCGTAATCGGGCGGGGATCCGGCAGCGCGTAGATCTGTTCCAGCAGTTTGATTTCGGCAATGGTTTTTTCAATGTCCATGGTCGATGACCTATTGTATGACACGAGCGGCACCGGACAGGTTTGCTGCTGAAAAAGTGCTACTCGCGATGTGAATTCGCGCTCCCTTCACTCACTCCAGATAATATGGATGCCTTTGATGAAAGCAGCCGTTGTGCGTGATTTCGTTTTCTCGCTATGTTCGCAAGCGAACCATCTCCGCGCACACTAGGAGAAACCGAAATTTTCTGGAAAAGAAAAACCGGGGCTGGTCGCCCCGGTCGTGGAAAAGATTTCGTTTAGTCGCGAACACCGTCGAGAAACGCGCGCAGCTTCCGTGAGCGCGACGGATGACGTAACTTGCGTAACGCCTTGGCCTCGATCTGCCGGATACGTTCGCGGGTCACTGCGAACGATTGGCCGACTTCTTCCAGGGTGTGCTCGGAACCGTCTTCCAATCCGAAGCGCATCTTGATGACCTTCTCTTCGCGCGCGGTGAGCGTGCGCAAGACCTGTGCCGTCTGGTCCTTGAGGTTCACGTTGATCACGGCTTCAGCCGGCGAGACCATGGAACGATCTTCGATGAAGTCGCCCAAGTGCGAGTCTTCTTCTTCGCCGATTGGGGTTTCCAGCGAAATCGGTTCCTGTGCGATCTTCAGCACCTTGCGAACCTTGGCGACTGGAATATCCATGCGCTTGGCGATTTCTTCGCTGCTCGGCTCACGCCCAAGCTCCTGCACCAGTTGACGCGAGGTGCGGATGAGCTTGTTGATGGTTTCGATCATGTGCACCGGAATTCGAATGGTGCGGGCCTGATCGGCGATGGCGCGAGTGATGGCCTGGCGAATCCACCATGTGGCGTAAGTGGAGAACTTGTAGCCGCGGCGGTATTCGAACTTGTCGACGGCCTTCATCAGGCCGATGTTGCCTTCCTGGATGAGGTCGAGGAACTGTAGTCCGCGATTGGTGTACTTCTTCGCGATGGAAACGACGAGACGAAGATTGGCTTCGATCAGCTCTTTCTTGGCCTGTTCCGCATCCATGTCTCCCTGGATAATTTCGCGCTGGGTCCTTTTCAGCTCGGCGATGGAAACGCCGGCCTCCTGTTCCATGCGCTCCAGGTCTGACTTGATCTGGCGGCTCTGCTTCTTGAGCTCTTTCTTCGTGTCTTCCGACCGCGTTTCGTTGGCGCGGTGCTCGAGGTGCTGCACCTGCCGCTCGAGGATGCGCAGGTTCTCGACCGTTTTGCTGACACGGTCGATGAGGCGCTTGCGCTCGACGTTGGTGAAGTTGATCTTGCGGATGATGCGCGAGATCGCCACCAGTTCGCGGCCGAGCGACCAGCGCACCTTGCGCAAATCGCGGTTCTTCTTTTTGTCCTTCAGGTCCTTGGCGCCGCCGGGAGCGAGCTCGTCGAGCTTCTGCTCGAGCTGGGCACTTTTCTTGTAGTGCTTATTGAGATCGTCGATCCGGTTGGTGGTGTCTTTCAGGCGCGCCTGCAGGACTTCGTCGGTGATCTCTTCTTCGTCGAAGATCACCACTTCCTTGATGCTGCGCACGCCGCGTTTCAGGTCCTCGCCAACCGCGACGATGTCGCGGATGACGATGGGAGAACGCGAGATTGCTTTGAGTACGCGCAGTTGTCCGCGCTCGATGCGTTTGGCGATTTCGACTTCGCCTTCGCGGGTGAGCAGCGGGACCGTGCCCATTTCGCGCAAATACATGCGCACGGGGTCATTCGTTTTTTCGAGCGCTCCCGGAGTGAGGTCGAGCTCCATCTCCTCTTCGCCGGCTTCCAACTCGTCGTAACGCTTGTCGAGAACGGCGGCAGAGGGGAGTTTCCCCGGACCTTCGAGAACGTCAATGCCTTGCGTACCGATCGTCGTCAGGAGATCGTCGAGATCATCGGGCGAGTGGACGTCGTGCGGGATGAGATCATTCACCTCGCTGTACGTCAGGTAGCCCTTCTCCTTGCCGGTATCAATCAGTTTTTTGATATCGTCGTACTTGTCGTCTAGAGCCAATTCAGAACCCTTCGCTTGCGCTCGTGGATAGCGCTGTTAGCATGGAACCTGCGGCGGGGCGATCTCCGGATTCCACTCTGAACACAGCTGGTTGGTTCAGGGAATTTACCCCGGAAGTATCGGCACAGCAGAAACTTACGTATTTTAGCATAGAGCTTGCCCGCCTCCCAGCTCTAAGTTGAACACCCATCGGTGATTACCGAACTCCGGCCGATACTAATGAATTAGATGGCCCTCCCCCTGCGAAAGTTTCGTCCAAATCTTTCAACGAGTTAGAACTTGCGGCGCGGACTAGTCGCCAGCGTCTTGCATGGCTTGAATCTGCCGGTCGAGCTGCATCTTTTCGACCGTCAGCCGGGTCAACGTGGCCGAATCTCCTTTGCGCTCGGCAGAAACCAGCTCGGTGAGCAATTCCGTACGGCGCAGTTTCAGGCGACGCTCGCGCAGGGTGGCAAAGGCGTTTTCGATGCCCTCCGGCGAGAGTTCCTCGGACTCCTGCAGGAGGATCGTGGCGAGAGTCCGGCGATCCGCTTCCGCCAGCGGCAGAGACATGGGATCGGCGCCATCCTCCACGGCTTTCAGCAAAGCTGCCATGAGCCGCTGCGTCGGCAGTCCTTCGTGCAAGTTCTCGTTCGAGAGAATGAAATGCGCCTGGCGGGCGGGATCGAAATCGGGATCCTGGCCTTCGCGCGAGGAGACGGGGTCATGGCCAAGCTGGTTGGAGGACGCCAAGGCGCGGATGAGAGTCTTTTCGATCGGCGTGATTTGGGCCGTTCGGGGCGCTTTGACCTCGTGGGCGTTGCGGCTGCCCGCGACATGGCGCAACTCTTCGCGCAGCACCGACGACTCGATCTGCAGCTTGTGGGCAATGTCCATGGCGATTTCGTCGCGGACGATCTTGCTGGAAAGCCGCTGGACATGGGGGATCAGGTAGTTCACCGCCTTCAGCTTCCCTTCCGGCGTTCCCACTGGATACAGTTTGCGTGCCCGCTCGATCAGGTAATCGAAATACTTCTGCGAGCGCTTCAGCGCTTCCTCGTAGGCCTTACGGCCCTTTTTGCGGACGAAGAGATCGGGATCGAAGCCGGCCTCGAGGGTCAGGACGCGGATTTCGAAATCTTCGCTGACGAGCAGCGCGAGCGAACGTTCGGCGGCGGCGGCTCCGGCGGTGTCGGGATCGAAGTTGACCACCACCTGCTTGGTGAAGCGCGCCAGCAGCTTGGCCTGGAACTCGGTGAACGCCGTGCCTGACGTGGCGATGACGTTGTGCACGCCTTCGCGGTAGAGCGAAATGCAATCCATCTGGCCCTCGACGAGGATCGCGTAGCCCAAGCCGGGCGCATCTTTGGAGCCGCGAATCGCTTCTTTGGCCAGGTTCAGGTTGAAAAGCACCCGCGATTTGGAATAGATCGGGGTCTCGGGGGAGTTCAGGTATTTCGGGCCGGACTTGTCGTCGGTGGCGAGGGTGCGTCCGGTGAAGGCGATCACCTTTCCCTGCTCATTGGCGATGGGAAACATGATGCGGTTGCGGAACTTGGCATAGAGCGCCGAAGGGGCGTTCTTGGCCGCGGTGGCGTCGCGAGTGGCGTCTTCCTTCCAGGAAAACAGGCCCGATTCGCGGAGGAGTTCTTCGTTGAACTCGCCTTTCATGCGATCGCGCAGCAGGAAACCGGATTCCGGGGCGAAGCCGATGCGAAACTTGCGAAGCGTCTCTTCGTCGAGCCCGCGGGATTTCAGGTATTCGCGGGCGTGGGCGGCGTCGGGCTTGCGCAACTGTTCCTGGAACCAGGCGCAGGCCATCTCGTTGGCGTCGAGGAGAGCGCCGCGCATCTTGGCCTCGCGCGCCTCCTGCGGAGAGCTGTACTCCACCTTCGGCATGGGCACGCCGAGCTTCTGCGCCACCGACCGCACGGCTTCAGGGAAGCTGACGTTGTCGATCTTCTGGATGAAGGTGAAAACGTCGCCCGAGACGCCGCAGCCGAAGCAATGAAAGAACTGGCGCGACTGGTGGACCGAGAACGACGGCGACTTCTCGTTATGGAAGGGGCAGATGCCGGAATAATTCTGCGCCCCGGATTTGCGCAGCTGGACGTATTCGCCGACGATGCGAACGATGTCGGCCTGCTGCTTCAGCTCGTAAGCAAAATCTCCGGGGTTCGCCACGTAGTTGAGTGTGCGCTATTCGGCGCCGCGATCAAACGTTTGACTTACAAAAATGCGCTGTGGAAATCATAGCCGATGTGGAAATCTCGGCCCAAATTCCATCTAGCCGATAGGAAGCAGTTCGGCCGTTACTCCCGCCACGAGGTGCTCAATGACGGATGCCGCCGAATAGCCTGCGCGGCCTGGTGAGAGGAATCGATCCAGCGTGGTGACGTCGTTGCCCATGGTGACGAGGGTCGGTTCAATGTAACCGTTGCGGCGCTGGGGCATCCCGATGTTGGCGATCAGGGCGTTACAGAGGCATTTCCGGCCGGCCATCATGGCAGGATTGCCGTTCTTGGCTAAATAAACATGCTCCGGCTCGGCGGGACAACGGAAATCGATCGTGCCGGCGGCGGTACGATAGCCCTCGCGCAGGAAGCCAAGATCGCAGACCCGTTCGCGCCGGGCGTAGACATCTGGATTGGTTTGCGAACTGCTCAGCTGCGCCACTTTGAAAGGAAAGCCGGTGGGAGACGCCAGGGTATCGGTGGTGACGCGCGCTGTACCCTGCCGCACCTGCGACAGCAATTCGCGCTTGCTGTTGGGCTCGAGATCCGATTCATCGGAGAGCGCAAACGCTGTGCCGACTTGCACGCCGGCAGCCCCGGAGGCGAGTGCCTCGGCCAGTTTCTGCGGGGAACTGTAACCGCCCGCGAGCCAAAACGGCAGACCCAGGGCGCGGAGCTTTGCCAGATCGACCAGATCGCGCTCGCCGTAGATCACTTCGCCGTCGACATCGAACTGCATCTTGCCGCGCGGCGGAGCATTGTGGCCTCCGGCGGTGGGGCCTTCGACGATAAACCCGTCGACACGGCCATTGGCTTTCTTGACCAGCGTCATGGCGAGGACGTTGGAGGCAATGATCGGCAGAAACTTTGGACGCTTCAGCGGCGGCAGATCGAGGTCGAGGTAGTCGCGAGGATCGAAGGTCGCTTTGAAGTCGTCGCCGTCGTGGGCGCCGGCGATGGCGAGTGGATACTCGGCCGGACGATGATTCACAAACGCATCGAGAACCCCGGGGATTTTCAGCGGAATGCCTGCGCCCATGAGTACGTAATCGACGCCAGCCAGCATTGCGCCATAGATCGAGGGCAAATGTGGCAGTTGCAGTTTCTCGAGGTAGTTGATGCCGACGGGATTGCCGTGTCCGTGGCGGGCCAGAAAGATTTCGACGAAGTTGGCAGCGATGGTCAGCTCGATGAGCGAACGGCATGGCTTGGCCGCATGCATGGGCACCGGCTTGTAGGGAGCCTCAGGGGCCTTGCCGCCTTGGACGAAGTACTTTCCCAGAATGCGATCGGCGATAGCGCGCGATGGAAAGTGATCGAGCGCGAACCGCAGCTGTCCGGTGGGATCGCCTTCCTGGAGGCGGCGCGCCAGAATGACGTCGAGCGCGGTGCCGGAAACGACCCCGAGGTGTCCGGTGGAAGAGACGGCGCGAGCCAGGCGCCAACCGGAAACCCCAGCGCCCATACCGCCCTGAATGATGACTGGAAGAGAAACCATGACAGCTTCCATTTTTTCAGGACGCGAAGGCGACGGCTGTCAAAGTTTTGTATTAAGAATGGTTGGCGGTCACAGGGGTTTGTGACGTGCGATCTTTCATCGACAAATTCAGCGGCTAAAGCCTTTTTGGCACGACGGAATTCGTGCCCTGATACAAGGCATCGATCTGAATCACACCTTGAGTTCGACCACGGTGGCGCCGTTACCGCCCTCCTGCTGGGAAGGCTCGACGACGTTTGACACGTGCGGATGCTGCTTGAGGTAGGTGCGCAGGGCGCGGCGCAGAATGCCCATACCGCTGCCATGGACGATGCGCACCTGGGGCATACCGGCGAGAAATGCGCGGTCGAGGAAGCGCTCCACCTCCCGGGTCGCGTCGTCTACATTTTGGCCGATGACGTTAAGCTCCGTGGGCGCGCTGAGATCATCGTTTTGGAGCGAAACACTGATGCCCGCTGCGCGCGCTGCCGCGACCGGGCTGGCATTCGAGCGCGAAGTCACCTCGGCGATGTCTTCACGTGGAACCTTCATCTTCATCACGCCGATCTCGACCTCGAACAGGTCGGGGCCGAGTCTTTTGTTCACCCGGCCGGTACGGCCCATGGAACGCAGCTTCACGGTGTCGCCTTCGACAACGTGCTTCACCAACTCGGGGCGTGCCTGCGGATCGCCCTGGTCGGCGCCGGTGGTGTGCGCGACCACGCTGTTGTTGAACTCCTCCTTGAATTCGCGGCGCATCTTGGCAATGCGACGCTCGGCGTCCTTCGAGAGCTTCTGCTGGGCAGCGCGGTCCTGGACGGCCTGCACCATTTCACGCGCCTGGTATTCGAAATCGTGCATCAGGCCATCGAGCTTCTTTTCCAGGTCGCGAATCCTCTCGCGCTGTTCCTTCTGGCCTTCGGCCTCGAGGCGCTTGCGCTCGCGTCCGAGTTCCCCCTGGGTGCGTTGGAGAGATGCGCGCTCATCGGAGGCAGCGCGTAGCTCGGCATGCAGACGGTCAAGGAACTTGGAGACATCCTGCGCCTGATTACTGAGTTGTTGTTTTGACGCTTCGATGATCGTCGAATTAAGACCGAGACGCTGCGCGATATTGATGCCCGCCGACGCGCCTGGCACTCCGATCCGCAACTCATAAGTGGGCTGCAAGGTTTGCTCGTCGAAGCCGACAGCGGCATTCAGTACACCCTCAGTGTTCGCGGCGTAGACCTTCAACGAAGTGTGATGGGTGGAAATGACGCTGACGCAACCGAGTTGGCGAAAGTAATCGGCGATGGCGACCGCCAGAGCCGCGCCTTCTTCCGGGTCGGTGGCGGAGCCGAGTTCGTCGAGAAGAACGAGCGAATCCGGCCGTGCGGTCTTGGAGATGAAGTCGATGTTGGTGACGTGAGCGGAAAAAGTGGAGAGGTTCTGCTCGATGGATTGATGGTCGCCGATATCGGCGAAGACAGCGCTGAAAATCGGCAGCTCGGCGCGATCGGCAGGCACGGGTACACCCGCCTGCGCCATCAATGCGAGCAGCCCAAGGGTCTCGAGCGAAACGGTTTTTCCGCCGGTGTTGGGGCCGCTGATCACAATCTGGCGGTGAGCGGCGTCCATGTGCATGCTGATCGGCACGACCGCACCGTTCTTGGCCCGCAGGTTGCGTTCGAGCAGTGGATGGCGCGCCTTTTCCAGCGCCAGCACATCGCCACCGGGACGGTTCTCCAGGAACTTCACGGCCACGCAGCCGTATTCGTTGGCGAACTTGGCTTTCGCGAATTGCAGCTCCAGGGCGGCCATGGTTTCGAGAGCGAGCAGCAGATTGTCGGCCTGCTCCCCGATTCGGCGCGACATTTCGGCGAGAATCCGGCGGATTTCTTCCTGCTCTTCTTCCAGCAGCCGCACCAGATCGTTGTTCTGCTCGATGGTTTCCAGGGGCTCGACGAAGACCGTTTGGCCGCTGGAACTTGCGCCGTGTACTACGCCGTTGACCCGGCGTTTCTGCTCGGCCTTGACGGGGATGACGAAGCGATCGCCGCGGATAGTGATCAGCTCATCCTGCGCGGCTCCTTCATCGGACAAGCGGCGCAGGTACGTACGCAGGGAATTCTCGATGTTGCGGCGCTGCTTCTCAATTTCGCGGCGAATACGGTTCAGGTCGCTGGAGGCGCGGTCGTCGAGCGATCCGTCGGGCATCAACTTGTTGGCGAAGTAGCGCAGGAAATCGCGAAAGTCCGCGAGGGCGCTGGAGAGTTGCTCGACCGCAGCCCAAGGCTGGCGCATAGCAGGCGGGGAGATGATGATGTCGCGCCATTCGGCAGCCCGCTCGGCCAGCAGCAAAATGGTCCGAATCTGCTCGATCTCGAGGGCTGCGCCGCGAATGCGGGCTTTCTGGATGAGCTTGGTCGCATCCGTCAGCCCGGCGAAATCGAAGCGTCCGGCGACGCGGAGGTACTCGCGAATCTCGGAGGCGAGTTGCTGCTCCCGTTCGATCCATTCGCGGTCTTCCGACGGCGCCAGCTCGCGAACGCGCGACCGTCCCAGCTCCGACTGCGCATAGCCGCTCAGCAGCTCGCGAAAGCCGTCGAATTCGAGAATAGTTGCGCTGGTGTGGGTAAGCGGGTGGGGAATCATGAAGATCAGTTTTATGTTACACGGATCAGCATGGCGCGATACCGCTTTTGGGTCATAGAAAGCCTCGGTTTTGGGCGGAAAACGCTAAATTTGCGGGTGTAAACTCTAGCTGTTATGTCATTCCCAATCAGCCGTCCCCGCCGCTTGCGCAAAAGTGAGGCCTTCCGTTCCCTGGTGCGCGAAACCCGCCTCAGTCCGGCTGGCTTTGTGTATCCGCTCTTCGTGTGTCCCGGCGAGGGTGTTCGCAAGGAAGTACGTTCCATGCCCGGCGTTTTCAACCTCTCGGTGGACGAGGCGGTGAAGGAGGCGCAGGAGGTGAAGTCTCTCGGCATTCCGTCAGTGATTCTGTTCGGGCTGCCGGAGAGGAAGGACGAGCAGGCCACCGGCGCGTGGGCCGACGATGGGATCGTGCAGCAGGCGGCACGGGCAATTAAGAGCGAAGTTCCCGGAATGCTGCTGATGGGGGACGTCTGCCTCTGCGAGTACATGTCGCACGGCCACTGCGGGATCGTGCAGAAGACAGGAGCGGGACGATCGGTGGGCGCGGCTTCCGTGGCTCACATGAGCGGCGTGGATGAATACGAGATCCTGAACGACGAATCCTTGGAGATCCTGGCGAAGACCGCGGTGTCGCAGGCGCGCGCCGGGATGGACATCATCGCGCCCTCGGACATGATGGACGGCCGGGTCGGCGCGATTCGCGATGCGCTGGACGATGACGGGTTCGAGAACATCCCAATCCTTTCTTACGCTGCGAAGTTTGCTTCCGGCTACTACGGACCGTTCCGCGAGGCGGCAGATTCGGCGCCCGCATTTGGCGACCGGCGCTCGTACCAGATGGATGGAGCGAATCTTCGCGAGGCCATGCTCGAGATCGAGCTGGACCTGGAAGAAGGCGCGGACATGATCATGGTGAAGCCGGCCGGTCCGTATCTGGATGTGATTGCCGAGGCGCGACGCCGCTACGATGTGCCCCTGGCGGCCTACCAGGTGAGCGGCGAGTACGCGATGATCAAGGCCGCAGCCCAGAATAACTGGATTGACCACGACCGCGTCATGCTGGAGTCGCTGCAATCGATTCAGCGGGCGGGAGCGTCGATCATCCTGACGTATTTTGCGAAAGACGTTGCGCGGATATTGGGATAGTCAACAGAGGGTGCCGTCCGCTGAAGCGGACTCGATCTCGGGTCCGTGCCTCACCCAGCACTCACGTGCTGGGCTATTATTTTGGCGTGCCCGCGGCACTCGCGGCCTTCGCTGGCGAGGACGCAGAGAAAGATAAAGACGGAAGATTCGCGCGGAGTGTCGGAATCGGAAGAAACAGATGGTTCCCGCAGAGAGTCAGAGCCGGGTGTCCTACCTCATAGCTTGCGGCTAATCGCATCCATCACCTCCGCGATTTCGCCCATGCGCTGAATGTCGGCGGCCGACAAGGGCTTGATCGACTCAGCCAGCATCTCTACCCTGCGGCGTCTTCCCTCCTGCATTACCTTTTCACCCTTAGTGGTCGGCCGGATCAAAAGCCGCCGCGCGTCGTCCTGCGCAGGCTCACTTTTTGCCAATTTGGCGCGTTCGAGACCGGCCACGATGCGGCTCATGGTGGGCGGTTTTACCTGCTCGGCCTCGGCAAGTTCGGCCAGCGACTTTGGTCCTGCGAAGACCAGCACCGACAGGGCCGACAACTGCGCCGGCCCGATCCCGCTTTCTCGGTCGCGCACCCGCAACCGGCGCAGCAAATGGATCGACGCCGAGTGCAGCCGGTCGGCCACACGAATAATTTCGTCTTTTTCTGCTTGCTTCACATTAGTTAGCTATGCTAACTATGTGGCCTCGCAATTGCAAGGAGGAAAGAGTGAGCAGCGCAGCCGTAACTTCCATCGGGCAAATCGCCATCAACATCAAGGACCCCGCGCGGGCCACCGCCTTCTATCGGGACGTGCTTGGGTTGAAGTTTCTCTTTGCGGCCGGCAATCTTGCGTTCTTCGACTGCGGGGGCGTCCGCTTGATGCTGACCACACCGGAAAAG
Organism: uncultured Acidobacteriaceae bacterium; assembly: GCA_963703075.1. Lineage (GTDB taxonomy): Bacteria > Acidobacteriota > Terriglobia > Terriglobales > Acidobacteriaceae > Korobacter. The sequence goes on along the minus strand of OY969786.1, from coordinate 4,272,977 downwards.
CCTGAATTCGATCACCCCAGCTCGATCCTCTATTTCAAGGTCTCCGATCTACGTGCTGCATTTGAGCGGATGAAGTCTGGGGGAGCGAGTTTCGAAGACGAGCCACACATGATCGCGCGTATGCCAGACCACGAGCTATGGATGTGCTTCTTTCGAGACACCGAAGGGAACCTGCTGGGTTTGATGAGCGAGGTACGATGAGAACCCCCACCCTTCGCTACGCTCAGGATGGGGCACCCGAACTGTTCGCAAACGCACGGCTGATTTACAATTCTTGGTTCTCTACCCTGCTCTGGGGCATCTGTAGAGGGGAGCCACTCAATTGCCAGAAACCATTTATGACGTTGTCATCATCGGCAGCGGCCCGGCCGGATATACGGCCGCGATTCGCGCCGGCCAATACGGTCTAAAAACCGCCATCATCGAAAAGGACGCCAAACTCGGCGGGACATGCCTGCATGTCGGCTGCATTCCGACCAAGTCGCTGTTGTTTAACGCCGAGATCTACGACCACATCAAGGAAGCGGCCGAGTTCGGGGTGGAAGGTTTAGGAACTCCGAAACTGAACTGGGGCAAAGTCCAGGAACGCAAGCAGGGGATCGTTGATAAGCATGCCAAGGGGCTGCAATTCCTGATGCGTAAGAACAAGGTCACGGTCATTCCCGGCTTCGGGCGCCTCACCGGACCGGCCAAGAACGGCGTCCATACGATCGAAGTCGACGAGAACGGCAAGAAGCAGAATGTGCAGGCCAAGAACATCCTGCTGGCAACGGGATCGGTGGCGCGCATGCTGCCCAATATGCAGGCGGACGACCGCATCCTGACGAACATCGAGATCCTCAGCCTGAAAGAAATTCCGAAGTCGCTGGTGGTCATCGGATCCGGTGCGGTAGGCGTGGAGTTTGCCTCCATCTACAAGTCGTTCGGCACAGACGTGACCGTGATCGAGATGTTGCCGCGGCTGGTGCCAGTGGAAGACGAAGAGGTTTCGAAGGAACTGCTGCGCAATTACAAGAAGCGCGGCATCAATTGCTACGTCAACGCCAAGACTGATATGTTCGAGAAAACGAAGACTGGCGTGAAGGTCACGTTCACGGTGGACGGCAAGCAGGAGTCGGTGGAGGCGGAGAAGTGCCTGATCGCGATCGGCCGCGCCCCGCGCACCGAGGGCATAGGCATCGAGAAGACGAACATCAAGCTCGACCGCGGCTTCGTGCCGGTGAATGAGTGGATGGAGACGACCGAGCCGGGCATTTACGCCATCGGCGACATTGTGCTCGGGCTGCAGCAACTGGCGCACGCCGGGGCGATGGAAGGTCTGGTCGCAGTCGCTAAAATTGCGGGCAAGCCGACGCGTCCGGTGAAGAAAAACCGCGTTCCCGGTGCGACCTATTGCCATCCGGAAATCGGCAGCGTGGGGCTTACCGAAGCACAGGCCAAGGATGCGGGCTATGAAGTGAAGGTCGGCAAATTTCCCTTCACCGCCAACTCGCGCGCCTCGATCGTGAACGCGCACGAGGGATTTATCAAGATCGTCTCGGAGGCCAAGCACGGCGAGATTCTCGGGGTACACATCATCGGCCCGCAAGCCACCGAACTGGTGGCCGAAGCGGTGGCGATGATGGAGCTGGAAGCCACGGCCGACTTCATGATGACCGTGATCCACGCACATCCCACGCTGGCGGAAGCGATGCTCGATGCCGTGGGCAGTGTGTACGGCATGGCGATCAACGCATAGTTTCTTGGAGGATGCGACCTGATCCAGGTCCTGAATCTCGGGCACGTCGATTACAACACCGCGCTGGAGTTGCAGAAGACGCTTGTCGACCTGCGCAAGCGCGATGTGATTCAAGACACGCTTCTGCTGCTGGAGCATTCCCCGGTGATCACGCTGGGACGCAATGCGAAGCAGAAGAACATCGTGGCTTCGTCCGAATTGCTGGCGCAAAAGGGCGTGGAGCTAATCGAGTGCGACCGCGGAGGCGACGTGACCTTCCATGGGCCGGGGCAGTTGGTCGGATATCCAATCTTCGACCTGCGGGCGCTCACACCGAAAATTGGTGCGATCGAATATGTGCGGCGCGTTGAAGAAGTGTTGATCCGCAGTTGTGGCGATCTCGGCATTCCCACGGCCCGGGTCGAGGGACTGACGGGCGTCTGGACGACGGAGGAGCCGCAAGCCAAGATTGCGGCCATCGGGGTGCACATTTCGCGAGCGGTCACGTCGCACGGCTTCGCCCTGAACGTAACGACCGATCTCGATTATTTCCGGTTGATTGTGCCCTGCGGAATCAGCGACAAGCCGGTGACCTCGATCGAACGGGAGCTCGGACGAAGGTTGACGTTCGACGACGTGATGCCGGTCGTCACCCGGAACTTCGGCTTCGTTTTCAAGGCACAGGTTCTCTGGCTGGAGTCGCTCAACGACCTGCTCCCCGTGCCGGCCGACACACCTGCGCGCGCCCCACAGGAATTGCGACGGATGCGCGGAGAAGACATCCACCTGGCGTAGCGGTGGAGCCCTTTTCCGCTCTCAAGAACATTACTCCGGTTGTTTGCGATTTTTGGTGATGCGGTCGTCGATGGGTTTGCGGCCGGCGAAGCCATCTTCCAGCCCGTGGTAGTGGGTGATGCCGGTTTCGCCGTATTTCCAGCAGAGGAGAACGATTTCGTTCTCGACCTGGCAGGGGAAATCGAGGAGGCCAATGTCGAGGTCTTTCACCTGCACCCCGATGGCGTGGATTTCGGCAACGGCGTCACGCACCTGCTGCACGGTTTTGTCGTGGAGGGCGCGCTGGCGGGCGGCTTTTTCGATGTCGAGAGTCATTCCGCCGGCGAGAAAAATGCGGCTCTTTAACTCTTCGAACTGGGCCTCAATGGTCTCGATGGTCTTCTTTCCCTCGATGGAGGTGCGCAGAAGCGACTCCAGGATCGGGAGGAGAGATTCGGCTTCTGCGAGGGTGAAGGTTTTCATCGTTTATCTATTTTAGCCCGAACCGAAGCCGCTATTTCACTTCGAGCATACGGTCAAGCGCAACGCGCGCCCAGTGTTTGACCTTGTTCTTCACTTTGATCTGGTTCACTACGTTGCCCTCCACCAGGTTCTCGAGCGCCCAGCACAGGTGCTGCGGGGAGATGCGGTACATGGTGGTGCAGAGGCAGCCAGTGTCGTCGAGCGAAAGAACCTGCTTGTCGGGATGTTCTTCGGCGAGGCGATGCACCAGGTGAAGTTCGGTCCCGATGGCGATGGTCGAACCTGCCGGCGCGGCTTTCACGTACTTGATGATGAAGTCGGTCGAGCCGGTGGCGTCCGCCTTCTGGCAGACCTCCCAGCGGCACTCGGGATGCGTGACGATCTGGATGCCGGGGTAGGTCGCGCGCATGTGCTCGATGTGTTCCGGCAGGAAACGCTGATGCACGGAACAGTGGCCTTTCCAGAGAATGACCTTGGCACGCTGGAGTTGTTCCTGGCTGAGTCCGCCCTGCAGCATGTAGGGATCCCACACAACCATTTCGTTCAGCGGAATGCCCTTGGCAAAGCCTGTATTGCGGCCGAGGTGCTGGTCGGGAAGGAAGAACAGTTTCTCGTTGCGGGCGGTGGCCCAATCATAGGCGCCACGGGCGTTTGACGAGGTGCACACGAGGCCGCCGCGTTCGCCGCAAAAAGCTTTGATCGCCGCGGTCGAATTGACGTAGGTGATCGGGGTGACGCCGTGTCCCTCTTCGTCCGTAATCCCGGCACGAACAAAGTGCTCCCATGCGTCCTCGACCTGGGTGATCTCGGCCATATCGGCCATGGAGCATCCGGCGTTGAGGTCGGGGAGGACAACGATTTGGCCATCGCGTCCGAGGATATCGGCGGATTCAGCCATGAAATGCACGCCGCAAAAAACAATGTAACGGGCGTCGGATTCCGAAGCAGCCTTCGCGAGGCGGTAGGAGTCGCCACGGAAATCGGCGAACTTGATGACTTCATCGCGCTGGTAGTGATGGCCGAGGATGACGCATTCGGCGCCCAGTTTGTCCTTGGCGGCTCGAATTCGATCGTCGAGGGAGTTATCGGGCAATACAAGGTAATTGTCCAAAGGACAAGAAACGGATGCTATCGCAGTACCCACTGTGTGCCTCGCCTTCAGCCCCAGCGACGACGGATTGCCTGGCGCAACTTGCGCTGTGCAATGGCCATCCTGGAACGGGGATGTTGAAAGCTTTCTGCGGCGGGCTCCAGTAGGTTCGCTGCGGTGAATTGCCCAACCTACGGGGTTGTTGAAGCCTCGCAGTGCTAACTGTAAGGATGCCGGCGTTCCCTGGAGGACTCAAAACATGAGTACCTCGTACGACGACATCGGAGATATTGTGCAACTCTGCGGCGGATGTTGCAAGGGGCGTTTAGCCGCCAATGTGCACCATTGTGCGGGAGGCGGGCAGGAAGTCGGCTTCGCCAATGTGGTGCCGTTCCTCTTTGTTAGCAACGGCGTAGCGGATACGATCGGCAATTTCCTGGTCGGGGGCGCCGGCCCGCAGCAGGCCGGCAAGGTCGTGCTCGCGGACGCTGAAGAGGCAGGTGCGGATTTTACCGTCGGAGGTCACGCGGATGCGTGAACAGGCTCCGCAGAATGGCAGCGAGACAGGCGCGATGATGCCGATCTCGCCGCGGCCATCTTCGAAAATGTAACGGCGAGCCGTTTCGCTACGGCCGTGGGAATGCTCGCGGAGAGGCATGAACTCGCGAAGGCGGGCCACCACTTCTTTGAGCGGAACAACGATTTCGGGGGTCCAGAGACGATCTTCTTCGAGGGGCATGAACTCGATGAAGCGAACGACCACTCCTTCGTCTCGCGCAAACTGGCCGAAAGGCACGATCTGATCTTCATTGAACCCACGCAGGAGGACGCAATTGACCTTGACGGGCGTAAGACCGGCAGCCTTGGCGGCACGAATCCCGGCGACTACACGCTCATATCCATTGGGCACACGCGTGATACGGGCAAAGAGCGCGGCATCCACTGCATCCATGCTGACGGTCACGCGATCGAGCCCGGCATCTTTCAGCGGCTGCGCCAGCTCTGCAAGCAGGTGACCGTTGGTTGTAATCGCGATATCGAGTGGTTTGCCTTCGACGGTACGCAGCGCATGCAGCTCCCGGACGAGGTCGAGAAGATCGCGCCGCAGCAGCGGTTCGCCACCAGTTAAGCGGATCTTGGTGATTCCAAGCGAGACGAAGCTGCGGGCGATGCGCACGTAGTCTTGCAGGGTGAGCTCGGGGAATTGCGGGCCGTTGTTTCCAGAGCGGCAATAGACACACCGATAGTTGCATCGGTCCGTGATGGAGAGCCGGAGATCGTTGATCTGGCGGCCGAATTTATCGGTAAGCTGCATGCCGCGAACAAACACACCGCGGCAAAGGCCGGCGGCGTTTCCTTTCCAAAAAAGGGAGGCAGCGAGGTTTCCCTCGATACCCTCGACTCACATCCCGCAATTTGCGCGGAGGATGTGAGTACCGCGAACCCCGCCATAGGTATGCCCGCAGGCGGCGAGCGTCGGAAACACTCAAGTATAGATGCCCGGCGAGCGAAGATGTATGCGGGAAATGGGGCGCACATTCTGATATATAGGCAGGATGAGAATCGCCATCAATCTGCCGAACCGACCCGCTGGCCTGCCATTTAGCGACGCCATCAAGGTAGGAAACACGCTTTATCTCTCTGGCCGCATCGGATTCAAGCCGGGCACGATGAACGTCCCGGACAACCCAAGCGAGGAAGTCCGCTACTTGCTCGATGGGGTACGGCAAGTCTTGGACCAGGCCGGCATGCTGATGGATGACCTCGTGCAAGTGCAGGTCTTTACCCCGGATGTGTCGCTGTTCGAAACCTTCAACGCGATCTATACGAAGTACTTCGATGAGGAGCTGCCGGCGCGCGCATTCATCGGTTCGGGTCCGCTGCTGTTGGGCGCACGTTTCGAGCTGGTCGCCGTCGCCGCTAAGTGAGAGTGAAACGAATGGTGCCGGGAGGGGGGGTCGAACCCCCACGAGGGGTAAACCTCGGCGGATTTTGAGTCCGCTGCGTCTGCCAGTTCCGCCATCCCGGCCAATCACTTACGGTGGGCACCTACGCGTTTTGTAACTTAGCTGTCACTTCCAGTTTTAGCGCCGCGTCGCGTAGATCGTCGCTGGAGTGAATATCATACCTTCGAAAGACGGCGGTTGTCTTGTGTCCCGTTAAGCGCATCGCCGTGTATTCTCCGACGCCGCGCAGACGCATGTTTCGCACCGGGCACCTTCGCCGCCTCCGTGATCTTCCTTTACAAGTCGCGGAAGTCGCGGACAGGTGCACCTTGGACCCCACGTTAAGACATATTCGTTGAGCGCCTCGCTGGCCGAGGTGATCTCCAACTTTCCCGAATACAGCGCGACGCGGAAGATCCGCGAGCAAGCCGCGGAGCTTCGTGCCGATGACAACGAGCCAATGCTCGGCGAGGACGAGAAGCGCGAAATCTCCCGACGTCTCCTCGCTGACTTCGATTCAAGAATCCGCCAACTCGACGCGGAGTCTCGAGACTGCTCCCGCTTCTGTTTAAGGCGTGCGGACATGAACATAATGTCATCGGGAATTACTACACAGAGATAGTATATCGTGGCAAGATAGAGATAAGTTCTAGTTACAACGGCTAGACGGTGACTTTATCTCTTCGAAACCATTGGGCCCATGACTATCGCGAAGTTAAGTGCAGCAACGATCGCTGTAATAGGTATAGTCTGCTTAATCTGGAGCACGATTGAAACTGACTGGATACTAGTAGGAGTGAGCTTCCTAGCTGGAGCTTTCGGGCTTATCATCTACCCGCATTCACCAAGGGGTAGCCGATAGCTTTAATATAAGGATCGGCCCAAAAGACGGAGCACCCTTTTGTGCTATGCGCGATGCAGTCTCGTCGTGCCACAACGATTACACCTAGAGTATTCGCGGGGTTCTTGCTCCATCCGCTCTATGCACGCACTTCTTCCTTGCACTATCCGGTAAACGCGATAGCGTTCGTCCGGGTCGTGAGTCACCCTCATTGCCTGCTCCGTTCCTCCGGACATCCGTTACCATCACGGAGTGAGCGGTACTCCACTACATACGGAATTCGACGCGATCGTGCTGGGCGCCGGCGCCGCGGGGCTGATGTGCGCGATCGAGGCGGGCAAGCGCGGGCGCCGGGTGGTGGTGCTGGAACATGCGGAAAAGATCGGGAAGAAGATCCTGATCTCCGGCGGCGGGCGCTGTAACTTCACCAACCTGCATTGTACCGCTGCCAATTTCCTGTCCGAAAATCCACATTTCTGTAAATCGGCGCTGGCGCGCTACACCCCGGCGGATTTCATCGCGCTGGTTGAGAAATACACGATCCCTTATCACGAGAAGACGCTGGGGCAATTGTTTTGCGATCGCTCGGCGCGCGACATCGTGCACCTGCTGGAGCAGGAGTGCGAGTCGGCAGGGGTACGAATCGTAACGCGAATGACAGTGCGGGAGGTGACGCGCTCCGACGGGTTCGTGGTCAAGACCGACGCTGGTGAGTTTCGGGCACCCGTCCTGGTGATCGCCACCGGCGGTCTCTCGATTCCGAAGATGGGCGCCACCGGGTTGGGTTACGACCTGGCGCGGCAGTTTGGATTGAGGATCATCGAGCCACGTCCGGCGCTGGTGCCGCTTACGTTTGCGCCGCCGGAGAGGCAGAGTTTCTGCGATCTTACCGGGCTGTCGGCCGAGGTGGTCGCGTCCGCAAAAGAGGCTGCATTTCGCGAGAAGATGCTGATCACGCATCGCGGGGTGAGTGGACCGGCCATTCTGCAGGTCTCTTCCTACTGGAAGCCGGGTACGGCCGTGTCGGTCGACTTGGCACCGGGAATCGATGTCACGCAAGGCTTGCGAGCACAGCCATCGGGCCGGAACTTAGCGGCCCTGCGCACGGAACTCCGGAAGGTGCTGGCGCAGCGATTGGTGGATCGGTGGCTTGAATTGCACGCGCCGCAATCGTGGACAAACGCGTCCCTGGAAGCGTTCGAGCGAGGGATTCACGGGTGGAAATTCGTACCCGCGGGTACCGAAGGCTTCGAGAAAGCCGAAGTAACGGGGGGCGGCGTCGACACGAACGAACTCTCGGCAAAAACGATGGAGAGCCGCAAAGTTCCGGGCCTGTTTTTCATTGGTGAGGTGGTGGATGTGACCGGACACCTGGGCGGCTTCAACTTCCAGTGGGCGTGGGCGTCCGGATACGCCGCCGGGCAGGCGCTGTGAATTAACTCGGCGGGGGCGAAGCCTCGGGCTTCGGATTATCGTCCTTGGTCTTTTTATCTTCTTTCGGCGTTTCCGGATCGTGCAAGGCGGTTCCCTGCTTTTTCGCGTCCTTCATTTGGGCACGTTCCTGCTTTTTCTGGTCACTGGCCTGCTTGTCCGCGTCCTTCTGTTCAGGAGTACGATCCTTGGCAATCTGTTTCTGGGCGTCCCGCTGCTGTTTCTTCGCTTCCTTCAGCTGGTCGCCTTCCTCTTTGCGCGCTTGTTTCTGGAGCTTTTTCGCCTCTTTCTGGCGTTCCTTCGCATCGTGCTTGATCTGCTTCATGTCGATGTTGGGGGCATCCTGGCCGATCGACGGGCAACAGGCTGCGAGACAGAGCAAGGCGAAACCAAAGATGCGGAGCTTCATAATTTTCTCAGATTGCCGGCTACGAATATAACTCTTCCAGCAAGGCGTAAGCACGCCGTAAATGCGGGATGACAATACTGCCGCCGACCACTAAGGCAACGTTCAGGGATTCCTGTTGTTCCTGACGGTTGGCGCCGAGGCGGTAGCTCTGAATGATGTGGTAAATGATGCAATCGTCGCAGCGCAGGCCGGCGGAGACAACCAGGCCCATCAACTCCTTGTACTTCGCCGGGATGGTGCCCTCAAGATAGGTGTTGTGATCGATGTTGTAAAAGCGCTTGACGAGGTAGTTGTCGGTGCGATTCACGATCTCGTTCAGGTCTGTGCGGATATCGATAAATCGTCGTGCGATGGAACTCTTATCGGCAACCTGCTTCTCGGTAAACAGGTAATCGGGTTCTTTGCGCTCTGCGTTCATCGGAAAAGCGTATCAAATGGGCAATACCGCGGCTGGTTTTGTTACGCGCCCGGACCGAATCGGTGTTTGCCCTTCCCTGTCGTTATAATTGCGCTCCGATTCCAATTGAATGAGGAGTGCATGCGCAATCGTTCCCTGGTCTTCATCGCGGCCGTCATCGGCATGGCATCATTCGCCTTTCCTCAGCAAAAAACCAAGCTCACCCTGGACGAGTTTTTTAATGCGGTGTACTACCGCGACGTACGGATGGCTCCGGACGGGAACGCGGTGGCATTCGTGACCGAACGGGCGGACTGGGATAACGACCGTTTTCGCGATGACCTATGGCTTTATCGCGTGAGCACCGGGACCCTGCTGCCGCTGACGCAGTCGGGGCACGACTCCAATGCCCAATGGTCGCCGGACGGACAGTGGATCGCGTTTTTTAGCGACCGGAGAGAAGAAGGTTCCGGCGGCAAAGAGGGCGACGACGAGGACAGTGACAAGGATAAGAAAGAAATTCAACACGTGTATGTGATCTCCGCCAGCGGTGGCGAAGCTTTCGCCGTGACGCGCGGAGAAGAGGAAGTGCATGCGTTTGCCTGGGCGCCCGACTCCAAGAGCATTTATTTCGCAACTCGTACTCCTTGGAGCAAGGAGAAGAAGGAAGCCTACAAGAAGGACTGGAAGGACACGCTGGAGTATCGCAATTCAGAGCGTGGGGACGTGGTCGCGAGGATCGCGATTGCCGATGTGATGGCGAGGCACATAACCTTGCCGACGGAAGTCACGGAAAAGAAGGACGAGGGGGAAAAGGGCGAGAAAGACAAGAACAAGGGCGTCGAGACAGCGGAGACGCCGGGGTCTGTCGTCATCACCACGACTCCGTTGCGGGTACGGCAGCTGGCGGTTTCATCGGACAATGCCAAAGTCGCATTCCTTTCGTCGTCGATTTCCGAGCGGGAAGAGAGCGCGGGCGATTTCGAGATCTATGTTGCGGAATGCGGAGGGACGCTGCCGTCGGTGGCGCGGCGACTGACGACGAACAGCGCGGTTGAAACCGAGATCCGATGGGCGCTCGATAACCGGCACATCTTCTTCAGCGCCTCCGAGGGATCGGTGGAAAGCGCCAAGTATGCCGACACACAGAACCGGGTCTACTGGATCGATGCCAACAGCGGAGCCATTGAGCGTTGGGCGACGAAGTTCGGTGGGCACTTGTCGGAATACATGCTGCTGAAAGGCGATTCCCTGCTGACGGCGGGCATGCTCGGTACCGAGGTGCAGCTCTATTCCTTTGCGAGCGCATCGGCGAGCGAGAAGAAAATCAGCCGATGGCCGGGCACGTATGCCGATGTTTCCATGAGCCCGAGTTCGCCGCGCGTGGTCTTCGCCTACTCGCGCATGAATCGACCGACCGAGCTTTATCTGGCCGAGAACATGGACCAGCTTGGAGATGCGAAACCGATTACCAGCTTTAATCGAGTGTTCAACGACCTCGCTCTTCCGGAGGCCAAGCCGTTTCGCTGGAAAGCCGACGATGGGGTCACGGTGGAAGGCATGCTGGTCTACCCTCCGGGGAAGTCCGAAGCCAAGAACCTGCGCATGCTGACCATGATTCATGGTGGCCCGATCGACGCCGATGGGGACCACTTCGGCGCCGATTGGTATGACTGGGCGATTCTTGCCGCGTCGGAAGGCTGGCTGGTGTTTCGCCCGAATTACCGGGGCTCCACGGGCTACGGCGATGCCTTCGAGCAGGCCATCGCGCCGCACCTGGTGTCAAAACCTGGACGCGACATATTGGAAGGGGTCGATGCGCTGGTGAAACAAGGGATCGCGGATCCGAACCGGCTGGCGATAGGCGGCTATAGCTACGGCGGCTACATGACGAATTGGCTCATCACGCAGACCAACGAATTCAAAGCCGCGGTGACGGGCGCAGGCGCCGTGGAACATGCCGCCAACTGGGGCAACGACGACACGACCCTCGACGACGCCTGGTACCTGGGCGGCGCACCTTGGGAGACAACGAAGACATACACGGAAGAAGCTGCGCTCTTCCAGATGAACAAGGTGAAGACGCCGACGCACATGGTGGCCGGCAGCGACGACATCCGCGTGGCGGTGCTCGAGGATTACCTGCTGGAACGGTCGCTGAAGACACTCGGAGTGCCCAGCGCCTTGCTGGTCTTCCCGGGTGAAGGTCACGGGCTGGGCAAGAATCCGTGGCACGGGAAGATCAAGGTGCGGGAAGAACTGAAGTGGCTGGAGAAATACGTGCCGTCGAAGGGAGACTAGTCAGCGCTGCGGTAATAGCTCTCGCCGGCACAGCCTTTGCACAGGGTGCGCCCGTCGCGCTGGACCTCGCGATGGTAGTTGATGCCTTCGCCGCACTGCTCGCAGGTGATACGTTCACCCTTGAATCCCGGCATCTCCTCCGGCCCAACGTCGACCACCACCCATTGCGTGGTGAAGAGTTCGTCATCGCTCAACTCGCGGTAGACCAGCATCTGCTGCTCATTCTTGTTGGCGAGTTCTGGATGGCGGGCACGAGCCAGTTCCTTGGACGACTCGCGCGCGGCCACGCGAATGGCACGGCCACTTTCAAGATCGACGAAGGTGGCTGCCATCTTTCCCCAATCGCGGAACTTGAGAGCGCGCTTGCCGAGCCGGCAGCCGGTCACTACGCCAATCGCATCGGTCGCACAGCGATCGATTTCGACGTAGGTCACAAGACGTTTGCGGTCACGGCCGCGAGGGTCGTTGATATCGAGCTGGCGAAGACCGTACATGGCCATGCGGACACCCAGCACTTGTCCGGCGCACAGATGACCGTGCGCGATCTTTGCTTCTTCCAGCAGTTCGTCCAGCGACTTCATCGCGCCAAAGCTTTCTTATTGGTCGTCATCATTGTTGTCGGTGGCGATATCTGTTGCGTGACCGAAGACGGTGTAACTGACCTTGGGAAACTTCTTCGGAAAGAACGTGACCTTCGAAGGAGTGCGCTCCCATTGCGGAGCGTCGCAATCCGACTCCGGCGTGTCTCCCTGGCTGGCGGCACCCAGTTCCTTCCGCAGCACGGCCTTCTTGCGGCCAATCTGCGCCACCACAGCGTAAAGCGTTTCTCCGCTATCTGAGATGCCGCAATAGGCAGCATAGTCCCGGTACCAACTCACGTTCGAGTAGAAAGGATCGAACTCGGGAAGTTTCACGGCGGTGATATGGGCATTGGTGCGGTCCACCATCAGCCACGAACCACGCTGCCACTTCCAATGGGGTGTCTTGGCATCTTCGGGCAAGTTGTCGTTCAGGCGGAAGGCCTTGCGTGTAACGAACACCCGGTCGGTGATGTCGTGAGTATCTCCGGTAACAAATTCCTTCAAGTTGCCGTCGACATATAGGCCGCGGATCCTCATGTCCACGGTTTTGTCCTCGGTCGGTCCGATAGCGAGTTTGACAGTAATCGGTTTGCCGAAGGTGATGACGCGCGGTTTGGAACCTGCAAAAGATGAGCTGGCCGCACCAGCAAGAATAAGGATGAGGGCTAAGACGCGTGCGCGCATGCTACGAGGCTAATCCCGCACAGGTTTCCAAGCAACCCAGATGGACATGCACAGGTGGGTGGCGAAAGGATGCAACCATCACGGAAGCCACTCCCTCTCACCCATGTGGCCCAAGATTTCCCGCTCAAGCGCTCGCAGAACATTCTGGTGGTGGATGATAGCCGCGACAATGCAGTTTTGATGCGCGAACTGCTGGCAACCCGGGGATATGAGGTCCAAGTCGCCTTCAGCGCGGCCGATGCCGAGCACCAGATTGCCTTTCGCGCTCCCGACCTGATCCTTCTCGACGTAGTGATGCCTGAAAAAAACGGCTACCAGCTCTGCCGTGAATTGAAGGAGAACCGGGAAACCCGGCTCATTCCAGTGGTGATGATCACGGGACTGACCGACCGCGAGAACAGGATTCGTGGGATCGAGGCGGGCGCCGACGAATTCCTGAACAAACCAATCTTTCCTGAAGAACTCTTTGCGCGTGTGAAATCGCTGCTGCGGCTCAAAGAATTCACCGATGAGCTGGACAATGCGGAAGCTGTACTCTGCACACTAGGGTTAAGCGTGGAAGCGCGCGATCCCTATACCGAAGGGCATTGCGAACGCCTGGCGGAATATGCCAGCGGCTTGGGCGTGTTTTTAGGGCTCGAATCCGAGTCGGTCGTGGCGCTGAAACGCGGCGGCTACTTGCACGACTTGGGCAAAATTGCCATCCCGGACGAGATCCTGAAGAAAGGAACCGACCTGAATCCGCGGGAATGGGAGATCATGCGGGAACATCCACTGGTGGGCGAGCGGATATGCAAACCGTTGCGCTCCCTGCGCAGGGTTTTGCCGATCATTCGGCATCACCATGAACATTGGAACGGCAGCGGCTACCCGGACGGGCTTGCTGGAGAAGAAATCCCGCTCCTGGCGCGGATTCTGCAGGTGGCCGATGTCTACGACGCGCTGCGGACCCGACGTCCGTATAAGGATCCGCGGAGCCACGAAATGGCTCTTGAGACCATGCTTTGGGAGGCAGATCACGGTTTTTGGGACCGTTCCCTGGTCCTTGGCCTGTCCGACATGATCTCCCAGCGTCGCAAAGCAGCTTAAATCGAGCTTATCGCAAAGAAGAGAGTTCCCGCTTACAACTGATTTAGAATGACTCCGCGTCTAATAGCTGCGGAACAGATGTGAACATTCCGTGAATACCGACGCCCATGGAACCCTTGTCTTACAGCATTGTCATCCCCGCCTATAACGAGAGCGAACGCCTGCAAGCCTCGCTCCAGAAAATTGTTGCGTTTCTTGCCGAACAGAAATGGTCGGCTGAAGTGCTTGTGGTCAACGACGGATCGCGCGACAACACGCCGGAAATCGTCCAGCAATTTGCCGCGCAGTATCCCTTCATCCGCCTGATCGAGAATCCCGGGAACCGGGGCAAGGGCTATAGCGTGCGCAATGGCATGCTCCAGGCAACAGGCGACATCGTCCTGTTTACGGACGCAGATTTGTCGGCACCCATCACCGAGGCGCCCAAGCTGTTCGCCGAGGTTTTGAAGGGCGCGAATGTCGCGTTCGGATCGCGCTGGCTGATTGCCAAGATGCAGACCGAGCGGCAATCCATGATGCGCCAGGTCGCCGGACGCCTCTACAACATCCTGATGCGACTCATGCTTGGATTGAAGTACAAGGACACCCAGTGCGGCTTCAAGGCTTTCAACCGCAAGGCCGTGGAGACAATCTTCACCCGCCAGCACATCGAGCGGTGGGGATTCGATGTCGAACTATTGTTCCTCGCGCGCAAGTTCGGGTTGAAGATCGTGGAAGTTCCGGTTGAGTGGGCCCACGATGACCGATCAAAGATCAATCCCCTGGTGGATGGCATCAAGATGTTCGCCGAGATGTTGAGCATTCGCTGGAACTCGATCACCGGCAAATATTCGGCCCGCGGAAGGGCCCGGAGAATGTCGGGCAATCGGCTCCGCTGCCTAAAGTCGCGAAATAGTTCTCAGCGCTGGCCGCGTGCGCGTTTATTGAAAAGCCACAACTCTGCCCGGATTTGCGTCCGCCCCGAACGGGCACTCAGTCGCTTTGCTATAATCGAGAAGTTCGACGAGGCCGCACGGCTTCGTGCGTCGGGGAGTGGCTCAGCCTGGTAGAGCACCTGGTTCGGGACCAGGGGGTCGGAGGTTCAAATCCTCTCTCCCCGACCATTTAATTCCAACAACTTAGCTGTCGAGAGGCTCCTATTGCGTCAGATACCCAAAAAGGTACCCACTCTTCGCCGTCCGGGCTCTCCGCGAACGGTTTCGAACATAAAAGCCGTAGCCTGCTTCTGCTTTTATGCCCTGCGGCCCCACACTACTAGGAAAGAACACTTGAGAGGCCCTAAACTTTGGCCCGGAGGTTGTCCTCCGTTTACTGACCTTCGAACGTCTTGATCATCCAGCGTTCCCCGCCCCGCATCCTCGGTTGAGGAGTGCTCGAAAACAGTGGATGGGTTTCTCTCGAGATTCCATCCGCGTGTTCGTGTCCTCAGAATGCCCCCCGTCGAGCCACGTCCAAAGGCGAGAACGAATATTCAAAGTTCCGCCGCGCGACTACTGTCGTATTGGGTTGAAAAAGGAAGATATGCCTTGTTTGTAACGGCTTGAAGGAAAGTACATCGCGCCCGTTGATCGGAATCGGGGCAACTCATGAAGGGCCGTAACAAAGCCTCGAGGTTGCTGGCGCTTAGAAGCCGTAGGAGACGCCCAGCGCAAACTGTTGTCGGGCGGCGAGGTTCACCCCTTGCATAATCCGTCCTGCCGCCTGCGCAATTCCTAGATCGACGCTCAGCTTTGGCGTGTCCCCTTTCCAGCCATCATGTACCGAGGGAGCCATTCCCGATGGCACAATGCGAATCGCGTAGGTGAGCGTCGTCGGGATGGTGGCGAGCGGCAAACCCTCGAGGTGCCGCGGTTCCTGCAACACCTCCGACCCCAACAAGAGGGTGCTCCGGTAGGGCCCACGGAGCGCAAAGGCAGCCGCGCCGAAGGCTCTGCCTTCGAAGCCAGGAGCGTTTCCGGCGAGCCCTAGCAGCGATGCATTCGTTGACTTGTAACCGAAATTGAAGACCAGCGGCAGAGAGCGAATGCTCGTGACCGTCTTGGTGGCGACGACGTAGAAGTCCGCATTGTTGGTGTCGCGTCCCGCCAAGGCTCCCCCAACATTCTGAACCTGCGTGCGAGCGACGAACCCGATCGCGACGGCTGGCACCCAGGTATGGCGGGCAACGTTTTCCGGAAGGAAATTCAGCTTGGCATGAAAGACGTTGAAGCCGGAGCTCCAGAGGCCGCTTAGAGCAGCGTCGCTGCCGGAGCTATGAATGTCGCGCGTGTAGCCGAATTCAAGGCGCCGCCATGCGCCTTCGGTGATCGACACTTGGTTAAATCCTCCGAGCACCGATCCGCCGCTCAGGTAGTGGTACGCCACCACGGGTATCCCCAACCCGTTTGTATTCGACGGAACAACATACGCCAGTGGCGTCACGAATACTCCGGTCTGGCCCTCCCAGTTCAATGCCTGGGCCCAAGCTGATGACCATCCGCCAAGGACCAATACCAATGCGAAAAGGCCAATCATCAATCTTTGACAAACTTGCGTGGTGGAACCACCGATTGCCACTTCACTGGGCTTCTGCATGGACCGGATCCTCCGAACTATTTTGAGAATTGTGCAACTGCCAGAGTTGGCACCTTGCCGTCTTCGCTGCCCGAGGCCAACCACCGTCCTCGAAGATCGAATGCGATTGTGTAGACCGCCTTTTTGCTTGCAGGCAGTTCTTGAATCTGTTTTCCCGTGCTCGTATCCCAAACTCTTACCGTGCCGTCCCAACTGCCAGAGGCGAGCCACTGGTCGTGGAAGGCCACACATGAAACAGCTTCTCGATGTCCGCGATAAGTGTCGAGAAGTTGTCCGCTGCTCACATTCCAGATCCGAATCGTTTTATCGGCGCTAGCCGTCGCCAGCCGGCGGCCGTCGGGACTGAAAGCTGCGGCGTTCACCCTCTTGCTGTGACCCTTGAGTGTGTGAACGACTTTGCCGGTCGCGAGATCCCAGAGTGCGACCGCATTCTCATCGTCGCCGGTCGCCAGCATTTTTCCGTCGGGGCTGAACGCCATGTAGAGAACAGACCGCTTCCCGCCTTTCAGATCACGTATAACGCTACCGGTGGCGACATCCCAAACACGCACCGTCATGTTGTCGATGGCCGTCGCGAGCCATCGAGAATCCGGGCTGAACGCAATCGAGTACACCCAACTGCTATCGAACCAGGCCGTCGGCTTCTCGACTTTGAATGTGCGAAGTTCGCCGCTGCTGACCGCATCCCATATGGTTACGCTGTCGTCCGTTGCTTCGGAGGCCAGCAATTTTCCGTTTGCGCTGTAAGTGAGGGCCTGCAGGTGCTTTCTTTCGCCGAAGCGCGCTTCGAGCAGAAGGCCGGTTGAGACCTCCCAGAACCTGACCGTGCGGTCCCATCCGGCAGAAGCAAGCCGACGCCCATCTGCG
Organism: uncultured Acidobacteriaceae bacterium; assembly: GCA_963703075.1. GTDB lineage: Bacteria > Acidobacteriota > Terriglobia > Terriglobales > Acidobacteriaceae > Korobacter. The sequence goes on along the minus strand of OY969786.1, from coordinate 4,255,793 downwards.
CTGAAAGCGACCCCGGTAATCCACCCGGAACGGCTCGTCAACGTGCGTGACAACACAAAATCCGGCGCATGCTTCGTCACGAGGGGCGCCAACAGGGCCGCAGAAGGCACATTGCTTTGGACTTGAGGGAGACTGGTCCCCGGTTGCACAACAAGCTGATTGTTTGCAGGCGGTGTCGGTACAGACGTGGTTGGAAAGCTCGAGTCAGATTCAGGAGATGGGGGCACCGTTGAGGCTGGCGGTGCGAGAGCGTCCGCTGTCGTCTGGACCCCATGATCGAAGGGCGAAGGAGCGCTCGGTTGCAACGCGACTTCCGGACGAGTCGCCCCTGAGGATTTCGCGCTTTGCCCGGCTGTCGCAACGGGTTGAGAATTCGGTGGTTGAGATGAAGGGAGCCGGGCGGGAGTAGTGCGGCCGGTTCCGAGCCCGTCGCTGCTCACCGTCGGACGATCTTGCGTCAAATGGGCCCGAGAAGGAACGGCGACGGCAGGTGGAGGGGAGGCGACAGGAGGTAAGACGAGTGTTGGCGCAGTCGGGGCGAGATCCGGCTTAAAGGGTTTCGGAGCTTCACGGATTTGCACAGGATCAGCCGCTCCCGAATGCGTGGCGGTCGATGCGGTGTGCCCGCCCAGTTTGCTGCGCCATGGGGAGAATAGAGCCGCCAAAACAAGAAAACACATGGCCAAAATCGCCCAAGAAAGCATCGGCCTGTTCAGCACTGCCGGATGGTCGGACTTTTCCGGTCGCGCAAGCACCGGTTGCAGAGTGGTGGATGTCGGCTGGCGATGTTGGCCTGTTGAGAATAGTGCCGCGATACGCTTCAACTGAACCAAATCCTTCGCTGCAAGGCCACCTGCGCGGTAAAAGACATACAGCAGGCCATCGACGTTGCCGAATCTGACAGGGAGAATAGTGACCGCGGTGGCGGAACCGGATATAACCGGAGACAGCGTTTGACGATCCGCGTCCATGATCGCGAATCCTTGTCTGCGGATTTGCTCCTTGATCTTTTTGCTTTCCCGCACTGCCGATCCAAGTGGCGGCGCAATACCGGTTCTTGCACAGCACAACGGAGTGGATGCCGTGCCGTCTCGTAGCGCGATCATCGCTCCCTGCGAACTCCGAAGCGAACCCGCTTGTTGCGCGACCATGCCAAGGATTGCGACACGACGTGCCCGATGTCGCGGCGAAATGGAGGCGCCCTCATCGAACGAAGAGGTGCGCTGAGAAAAGGGATCGATCAGCTTTGTTCGGCGGGTCTGATCAGAAAACACATTTACCCCGAACTGGAGAGCACCTGTTGGATTGTTAGGTTAAGTTGAAAAGATTAAAAACCGTCGATTCACGCATGGGATGTTGTAGCAGATTTGTTGGTTGTCCTTCGCCGGTTCTGCAAGGGAACATGCCCTAATGGACAAATATGCTGTGGAAAACGGTACTCGAGAGAATGCCAGAAGCGCAGATCAGTGCACCGGGAAGCTCGGGCGCAACATGCACGAGAGAGACTTGGAATTGAGCCACCCGGAAAAGCTACTCTGCCATCTCAGTGAGTGTAGGATTTTCTTAGATGAGTTCGAAGGAACCATTGGCGGATTCGCATAAGGACTCCCCGTCACGATCCCTGGAACGCTTTGTGGCTGACTTCAGAGTGGCATTCTCATGGAGCGACGCGACAGGAGTTCGCCGTCAAGGGACTGGCCGAACCCGGGATCTCAGTACCCACGGAATGTTCGTTCAAAGCGAGACGCTGCCCGAAGCTTCCGCGGTGGTGCGTTGTCATCTGGAGCTCGTGTCCAACGACGGCGCAGAGTTCCCGGAGTTCGCTTATGGAGCTGTCGCGGTGGGACGCGTCGTTCGGATTCAAGTGGAAGATAACGGCCTGCAAAAGGGTTTCGCAGTGCAGAACCGAGCGTTCAAATTCCAGGACCTTTCAGCCTAACCAACCCTCGACTTGCGCTTTGAAGAAAGCTAGAACGGTATTGGTGCCGTTGATGTCAGAGAGGAACGTCTGCGATCTCTGCTGAACTCATACGTGACGAAGCCCGATTGACCGACTTCGTAAGCCGCTTTAGACAGTAACTGGTTCACGTTTAGTGAGGAGCCGGAGATTGCCATTTAGAGCAGCGATTGCGGTCAAAGGTCTGTGCGGGTAGTAAGTGATCGGCCGTAGAAAATCTATTGTTGAGGTGGCGGGTGCGGTCTCTCTCCCTTCCTCATCCGGCTCCAGAGTAGACGTTCCAGCGCGAATACCAGATTCGTTGGATCGGTCACATCCACATTGGCGTCGGCGAGCCGATCGGAACGTCTTCCTCCTTTCTCATAGACGTGAACGATTAGGAGATCGGGAAATCTGTCGCGGACTGCATTCAAGATCACATTGCGCCTTGCCCATTCGACGCTATTATTCACGATCAGCGCATCACAGACTTCCTGCGAGAGAAGATCCAAGATGCCTTCTGGGGCTCGAGGGGTTATGACGCGATAGCCCGATGCGGTGAGAGTCACTCTGCGCCTGAGCGCCTCTGCAGCATGACTGGTGAGAGTTGCTATGATCCGCATACGCCTGATTGATGGTTCCAGGTGCATGAGGGGATGTGTGGATTCATATGCTGGTTCTGGTTGCTTGCGCTCGTCACCACAACACAAGGGGAAAGGCCTACGAAGGCGGATCAGCGTGAGCATAGGCGGCGGCGCCTAGGCAGACCTCGATTGCTCCCGACGTCGAGTCATCGCGCCCTTCAAGACCGACGGATATGTTCGGGTTCAACTGGAAAGGTGAGGAATCCATACGCTTCACCGTGGAGTCCACGACGACAGCGCCTATGTCAACAATCGTTATTACAAGCAAGGCATGAATGACGGGCAACATCACAAACACAAGGACAAGAAGTGGAAGCACGACGAAGATCGGCAGGCATACGAGGCCGGAGAGATGTACGCGCGATCTTCTTCATGGAGACTCCTTTGATGTCGGGTTAGACTCGGTAGGCATCTGCAATTAGCTGGAACTGCGCCTCTGCTCCCGCCAGGCTGGCTGTCATATTGAAGTGTTCCAGGAATAAACCGATTTGCGCCCCGGGCGCTCGGAACAAATCACTGGCGACCAGTCTAGCGCCCGTAAGAAAGGGGCTGACAGTGTGGCACAGTGAGACCCTTAGACATCGAATATTCCGGTTGATAGATTCGAGGTTTCCCGACGCCGAGCAGTCTCCGCTGCCCGCGCCTTCCGGGGAGAACCAGATCTTAACGTTGACAATATTGCGTCGTGACAAAGTGCAGATTTGGAACAATCTTTTTACAACGCACTGACACTTCACGCGCCTGGCAGGTGCAATCTCGCCCATCAAGGAGATTGTGCCATGCACGAGCTGTGGAACCATATGAAGATCACACTTAATCGGCGTTCGTTCGTGAAGGACGGCATCGCCGCAGCCAGTTTCGCGACTGTTGGTGGCGGATTACTCAGTAGAGCAGCATCAGCGTTGGCTGATGAGGGTCAGGAAGAGCATGGCGGTCGCCTGACGCGCGGCGATGCAGCTCTCCTGCGCTTCGCTGCGGCGGCGGAAATCCTGGAGACCGATTTTTGGGTGCAGTACAACGAACTCGCCGGCGTGCAGGACGCGGAAGTTCCCGGCGGCAGCGGTAACCCCGCATATACTGCCGCGATCAACGTGCTCGATGCCGATATGGCTCAGTACATCCATGACAACACGGACGACGAGTTCACCCACCAGAACTTCCTCAATGCGTATCTCGCATCCAAGGGCGCGGACAAAGTAAACCTTGAGCCCTTCAGGACACTGCCCGGCAGCACCGCCTCGGGATCCAGTGGAAAACTGCGCCTTACGAACCTGATGGAGTTAACCCTCGACACGAGTTGGTGGACTCGTTACCGCAGTTCCCGCAACAATCCCGATCTTGACCCAACCTTCAAGTTCCCGCAGGCGATCCCCTCGCTGGCGGTTGGCAAGCATACCGCTATTCCGAGAACGGACGCCGACACCACGGACCCCAAATTCCTGCAGGCGATCGCCAATACGGCAGGGTTCCATTTTCCGACGATCGAACAGGGCGGCAATAGCCTGTATCCAGCAATGGCGCAAAGAGCTACTAGTGTCGAAGTTCTGAGGATCCTGATCAGCATAGGTCCCACCGAAACCATGCACTTTCAGACGTGGGCCGACAAAGCGGGCAATGCGCCGCCCCTTTCGGCGGTCGATCCGGTGACCGGTGTCCACGTGACCTTCCCCAATCTCAATGCACATCCGTTTGGAGGAGCGACCTTCCAGACCAACTTGATCATGCCGGAGCCCTGCCCGTTCCTTAGCCGCAAGCTTCCCCGCTGTTCCGTCATCCGTCCGACTGAGACGAACGGAATCGCCATGGGGGTGGTGAAGTTCTTAACCGCCATGGGCCTCTTCATCGGCCAGTCCTCAATGTTCTTCTCGCTCCTGCACGAATTGGCAGAAGAGGCAGATGCCGCAAGGCGAGGAGTGTAATCTAGGGGTGCCAGTGCACAGGAGGCTTCATGGAGCCTATTTCTGCACTTTCCATTCATGCCAGCCCCCACCTCGCCATCCGCCGAGAGCACAGCACCGACCTGCATGGCGGGGCTTTTTCCAAAACGCTTTTGTATCTTTTGAGCAGCTCCGGACGTTCGGCGGACGCCTTTCGACGCTGTCGGTCGCCCTCATCCTAACGATAGAGAGGCAACTTTGAGCATCCAAGCCGGGGTGATTAGACCAGTCTTCATGGCGTCGATGAGAATCGCAAGGGCGTTCAAAACAGCAGTGCCATTTTCAATCCTCAGCACTCTCGTGCTCTATGGCACGCTGTTGGCGGATCCGATTGCAGTGCGTCACAAAGAAGGCGTTTCCCACGGCTTCTTGCTCCTACGCACGACGCAAGGTCGAATCATCGCGTCAGGCGAACTCATTCAAGACACCGACGGGGAGGTGGTCACTACTGAAGTGATTTTTCACTTCAAAGACGGCTCTTTAGATGATGAGACGACAACCTTCACCCAGAATGGGGTTTTTAGGCTGATGAGCGATCATCTCCTCCAAAAAGGGCCATCGTTCCCACATCCGATCGACATCCGCGTGGATACGAAGAAAAAAGAAGTGGTGGTTGCCTCCGGAGATAACCCAAAAAACTCTCAGATCGATTTTCCGCCAGATATTTCGAATGGAATGCTTTTCGCCCTGTTCAAGAATTTGTCCACGAGCGAAATAAAGGTTGCCCTGTTGGCTCCGAGTGCAAACCCTCGCTTGGTGAACATGTTAATTAAGTCTGCAGGCGAGACTGGCTTCGCAGCAGGCGGAACCAAAGGCAGAGCGAAAGAATACGTCTTAAGGATTCAAATTGGAGGCATCACTGGCGCTATCGCACCGGTGATTGGTAAGCAGCCTCCCGACGGTCACGTCTGGCTGTCGGCGGGACCGTCGCCAACCGTTCTGAGATATGAAGGGGTGTTCTACCAAGGTGGCCCGATCTGGAGGGTTGACATGGCGTCGGTGCGCCTCTCAACTGCTGATATCGAATCTCATGGCGCTCGTCGCAAAGAGAAGCCGTAGTGAGATATTCGGCGGTTTTCCAAATACCTTGCCGACTGTCGATCTGCCCATCCCACATATTGCGCGCAATCTGGCGTTCGCCGTGTTTTCGCGAGCTGATAGGCGACCCGAACGATGAACCGGTACCACCACGGCGGGGCAGAAAGGCGGCGAAGGCGTGACTAATATTTGGCACCAAACAAACGTGTTCTTCCAAACGGCCCACTACCTTTTCCCGAAGTGGCATTATCGCTATAGGCTAACTTCGATGAGTGCCATCGTGCGACTGGCGATAACAGGCGTTACCAGTCACCGATTGCTGAGGATCGGATCGACAAGTTTACGACTTCATTGCGCTTCGGGTTCACCGACACCGCGCCAATCGCCATCTTCAGTTCCTCCGCTATCTGGGGCTGACGATTGAAGAAACAGTGACCAGAAGAAGCGTCCTCTACGAAGCCGATTAGATCAGCTGCTACCGCTTCGGATTACGACTCGCGATGCAAAGGTCTTCCTCGACATAGAACGGTTCGGCATTTTCGCGGTATCGGTGTGGGGAATTGGACATGTTGACACGATATCTGTTGCGAACAGGCGTTACCACTAGTAATCCTGCCACACCCCAGTTACTTGTGGTAACGGGATTTATCGCCAGCTATCCGAGCATCCGCCACAAAAAACTTCGTACCAAGATACAGAGTGAAGTCACAGCCCAAACGCCTGGAAGCACTTTGGAGAGAAGATTTCCCGCTGACGAATGCTCGCCGAAAAAAACGAAGCCAGCGACGAACTCAAATATGACCAGCGCGATGGTGAGAATCAGTATGGTCGCGAGCGGATGATTTACGCTGAAATCGCCGCGACCCTCGCTACCTTTCATCTTCTGCGTCCGCGCGCGCCTTCGACAAAATATGGCGCTGCGAACAGACGTTGCCACTAGCAATCGTGCCGTCCGAAGAAGTACGCCACCGCTGCACCAAATTAATTATTCGATTAGCTGGACCACTGCGTTGCCTCTCGTCGAGGTTCCAATCTCACCCGGATTGAAGCACCACATCTAAGATCTACAAGTAATGTGGTTTCAATATCTCTTAGCGTTTCTGGACCAGGGGGTCGAGGTTCAAATCCTCTCTCCCCGACCATTCAAACTCAATGGCTTAAATGGCCGTTGATCCGCCTACGCAGGCTGGGGTTCCAAAAGGTTCCCTACAATTCGCCATCCGCTCTGCTCCGAACATTCGTCGAGCACGTCCAAGGGTTTTCGAGTTGTTCCTCTGGGCAAGAGTTTCACCCCACAAATGGACCGGTTCTGGACGATAAATTGTCCCATCCAGCTCAACGGTCACCGGAACCATCCCGGTCATTCCGTGCGAATAACGCTGGGCTTGTGAACCCCGTTTTTGTCCAAAAGTGATTTACCCGGGAGTGTCGCGTGCCTACGAGGAAGGGCGAGGCCAGCGCTTCGTTACTCCTCTCTCGTTCTCTAAGATAGGGCCAAAGGTTGCGCACCCATTGCCCGAAACGCGGACGAACTAAAGAGACTACAGTGGCTGAGTGAAACACACAGCTCCAACGATTGACACGGTTCGAAATCCCGCTTTAGCCGACGTAGTTAACGCGCAAACAGCCAACGAAAGTGTTCAAGTCCTCCTGAACAACCGTGCCCAGCATGGAAGTGGGATTTCGATCGAAAGCTACCGTGGGTTCTTGGAGGCAGCTCCAGATGCGATGGTGGTGGTCGACGTTCGTGGTGAGATTGTTCTCCTAAACTTTCAGGCAGAGAGACAATTCGGGTATACCCGCGACGAACTCTTAGGACAGAAAGTAAAAAATATCATTCCCGAGGGGTTCGCCGAGCGACTGATCGCCGACGGGACGCGAAGCGCAGCCGAAGCCTTGGCGCAGCAGATGGGCACAGGAATCGAGCTCTATGGACGCCGGAAGAATGGCAGCGAGTTTCCTATCGAAATAATGCTAAGCCCGCTTCAAAGTGCGGAAGGAATTCTCGTCACGGCAGCCATTCGCGATATCAGCGTCCGCAAGGAGGCCGAAAGATATCTGGCCAGCATCGAGGAAAAACAAGGCCTAGGGGAGGAGGCGCTCCGCGAGAGCGAAGAAAAGTATTGTCGCCTTCTGGATGGAATAGGACATTACGCCATCTTCACGATGGACCCTGAAGGCCGAATTATCGCTTGGAACGCTGGGGCCGAGCGAATCAAAGGCTACACAGCCGAAGAGATTATCGGCAAGAACTTCTCGTGTTTCTTCGAAGCCGCGGACATCGCACGCGGCTGGCCGGAAGAGATACTCCGATTGACGGCCATAAGCGGACGGCATGAAGAACAGAGTATGCGAGTGCGCAAAGACGGCTCGCGATTCCTTGCAAGTGTGACATTCACAGCGTTGCGCGACCCGTCCGGAAATCTGCAGGGATTTTCTGAATTCAGTCACTATCTTAGAGAAAGTAAAGAGGCAGAAGCCAGATATCGTGGACTTTTGGAGGCAGCTCCGGATGCGATGGTAGTGGTTGACGTGAGTGGTGAGATTGTTCTCCTAAACCTTCAGGCAGAGCGGCAATTCGGGTATACCCGCGACGAACTTTTAGGACAGAAAGTGAAAAATATCATTCCCGAGGGGTTCGCCGAGCGACTGATCGCCGACGGGACGCGAAGCGCAGCCGAAGCCTTGGCGCAGCAGATGGGCACAGGAATCGAGCTCTATGGACGCCGGAAGAATGGCAGCGAGTTTCCTATCGAAATAATGCTAAGCCCGCTTCAAAGTGCGGAAGGAATTCTCGTCACGGCGGCCATTCGCGATATCAGCGTCCGCAAGGAATCCGAGAAGCGTCTTGTAAAGGCCCTAGTCGAACTCAAGCGCTCCAACGAAGAGTTGCAACAATTTGCGTACGTTTCCTCCCACGACCTCCAGGAGCCGTTGCGCATGGTTGCAAGCTTTACGCAGCTGCTCTCCAAACGCTACAAAGGACGACTCGACTCCGATGCTGATGAGTTTATCGCCTTCGCGGTAGACGGATGCAACCGCATGCAGACGTTGATTCAAGACCTGCTGGCCTACTCTCGCGCGGGTGCAACTGACAAGCTTCTCCGGGAGACTTCGAGCGAAGTTGCATTGAACGACGCTCTTGCCAATTTGCGAGAGACAATCCAAGAGAACGACGCGGTGGTGACTCATGGGGTACTGCCCGCCATCACCTCGGATGGTACCCAATTAACGCAGGTATTTCAGAACCTCGTCAGCAATGCACTCAAATACCGCAGTGCCGAAGTTCCGCGCGTACATGTCTCGGCAGAAAAAGACGGCCGCAATGAATGGATCTTTTCTGTCCAGGACAACGGCATCGGGATTGATCCTCAGTACTTTGAAAGAATCTTCGTCATTTTCCAGCGGCTGCATGGAAGAGAAGAATTCAAGGGTACCGGCATCGGGCTGGCGATTTGCAAAAAAATCGTTGAACGGCTCGGCGGTAGCATTTGGATTCAGTCTCAACTCGGAATGGGCTCGACCTTCAGCTTTGCCCTGCCGGAGAACAAAGGATAAAAATGGAAACCATCGGAACGAATGCAACTGCGATCGAAGTCCTTTTGGTTGAGGACAGTCCGGGCGATGTCCGGCTCACACGTGAAGCCTTTGAAGACGCCAAAGTGCATATCAACTTGCACGTGGCATCGGACGGAGCGGAAGCGATGGCGTTTCTTTCTCGACAGGGCAGCTACACGAATGCTCCTCGCCCCGATCTTATCCTGCTCGACCTGAATCTCCCCAAGAAAGACGGTAGGGAAGTCCTGGAGGAAATCAAGGAAAGCGTGACGCTGAAAAGCATTCCTGTCGTTATCCTGACTACCTCTGCATCCGAGGCGGATATTCTGCGTAGCTATCGACTTCATGCGAACTGCTACATCACGAAGCCTGTGAACCTCGATGGATTTCTCGAGGTTGTTAAGAGTATCGATAGTTTCTGGCTCTCCATCGTTAAGTTGCCGCGCGAATCGCTCTCGGTGTCGCGCTCATGAAAAAGCCACTTCAGGTCCTGCTCGTCGAAGATAACGCAGGAGACGCCAGGCTGATTCGGGAAATGTTCAGAAATGAGGGGCCCGATAATTTCGAATTGACTCACTTCCTGCGTCTAGGACAAGCCGAAAATCATCTTGCGCAGCGCAAAGTGGACATTGTGCTGTTGGACATGGGATTGCCGGATGAGCATGGACTCGATACCGTGCGTCGGGCACATGCGGCTGCTCCCGGCGTGCCGATGATCGTGTTGACGGGGTTGGACGACGAGGCACTTGCGGCCCAGGCGATGAAAGAAGGAGCACAAGACTATCTGATCAAGGGTCAGATTGAGAATCGCGCTCTCCCGCGGGCGCTTCGCCATGCGATCGAGCGCCACCGCATGCAAACGGAAACCGAGCTCATCCGCACCCAGCAGATGCAGTTCAAGGATGAGTTCCTTTCGCACGTTTCGCACGAGCTTCGGTCCCCACTGAGTGCCATTCGTCAGTTTGTGACAATCCTCCTCGACGGCATCGCCGGCGAAATGAAGCCCGAGCAACGCGAATACATGGAGATTGTTCTCCGGAATGTGAAGCAGCTTCAATCAATGATCAACGACTTGTTTGAGGTCTCGGGCGTGCAGGCGGGCAAAATGCAGATCGAGCCGCAGTCTACTTCAGTTTCTGAGGCAATCGTATACGCCATCGGCACCCTTCAGGCAGCAGCAGCGGCCAAAGGGATAGCTCTCTCTTCAAACATCGACCACCAGCTTCCAGCCGTTTGCGCTGATCCCGCGCGTATTCAACAGATCCTCATTATTCTGATGGACAATGCCATCAAGTTCACCCCGGCCAACGGCACGGTGAATGTTCGCGCCAGAAAGTCTGAGGAAGATCCGAGCTTCATAGTCCTGGAGGTATCGGATTCAGGGTGCGGAATTAGCCCACACATGATCGAGCGTATCTTTGAACGGCTCTTTCAAACTTCGGCTTTAGAAGGACGTAAAGGATTGGGTCTGGGATTGTATATCTGCAAGGAACTGGTTACGCGACAGGCGGGAAAGATCTGCGCCAAGAGCGTACTAGGACAGGGGTCCGTGTTTTCCTTCACATTACCGATTTTTTCTTTACCTGTCCTGATCGGCTCGACCCTTGTAAAAAACGGACGCCCGCCTGATCGCATTTCAATCATTGTGACGGAGCTGGGTTCACAAACGGGGTGGCTTTCAGATGGAGTGCGCGCGGAGCAATCTCACACGCTGCGTGATGTGCTTCAAAGCTGCTTGCATTCTCCTCTGGACATTCTCTTACCCAAGATGGGCGCTGCAGGGCCGGTCGAACTCTTCTTCATCGTGGCTGTTACCGACGGAGCGGGCGGTGAAGCAATTAGTAAGAGGATACGAGAAGGGTTATATAAGCATGTTCAGCGATCCAGCTTAACTCTCTCTACCTCTTGCCGCTCGTTCAACTCCAAGAGAAGCAATTTAAGCGAATCGATAGGGGCTTGCGAGCAGACATTAGCCTGTGAAATTCAAGAGTTTATCAACGAAGAAATCTCGTCAAGGATGGCAGTACATGGATAACAAGAAGATTCTAATTGTGGACGATGATCTGGATGTGCTTCGAGGCATGCATGTGCGACTCAAAGCGAACCAATACCAAGTGTTTCTCGCCGCGGACGCCTTGACCGGCGTTGCGGAGGCAAGAAAAGTTCAGCCGGACTTAATTCTCCTGGACCTCGGGCTGCCTGCAGGCGGCGGTTTTCTGGTGATGGAAAGGCTTGAAGCGATCCCCTCCGTCGCGATTATTCCCATTGTCGTGGTCTCGGCCCGCGACGGCCTCGTCAATCAAAGGCGCGCTTTTGGCGCGGGAGCAAAGGCATTTCTTCAAAAGCCTGTTGACGATGCGGAACTCTTGGCCGTCATCCGGAAAGTATTAGGAGAACCCGCACAACCAAGGAAACCCACTCTCGAAGATCAGAACGGCCGCTTCGACTCGTGGTGGCCCTGTCGTCAGAATTAACGATTCCGCGATCCTGTCCCTCGAACGCTTTCGCTTCTGAGGCGCGAAACAACATGAACGCCGCGTGCGGTTTGCGGTGCACTCACGGAGAAGCCAGTGAGCGTCTCCGACGCCCAATGGAACGGGGGATTATCCCGGATGCGGGAAAATAGGGAGTGATAAGGCCACTGTTCGCTATCGCGAATCTGTCACGGCGATTGACTGGAATTCGCGGGACGGCTGAGTTGGTGGCGTAAGTGCCGCGAATTGCCGGGTCTTACAGCAAACGCGAGAGATGGTTCTGGGCTCTAAGGAACGATGCGCACGCCCTCGAAGCCTGAGGTGCTGTTTGTGTGTCTAAGCGGCGCAAAGATTTCTTGGGAGGCTTTTCAATGAAAAAACAGGTTTTCCTAGGTGCCTTCATGCTGTCTGCGCTGGTATGGGCGGGAGCACAGCAGCCCAACAGTACGCCCGCGCAAAGCGACGCGCAGGCCACCTCCTCGAGTTCGCAAGTACCGAGTTCGGGCCAAACCCAACCCGCGACGCCCGGGGGCGCCCAGCAAAATGCTCCCCAACCCGGTGCGCAATCCGTTGCTCCGGGGCAGGCTGTGAATGCGCCCGTCACCGAGGGTTGTCTCGGCGGCAGCAATCCGAACTATACGATCACGGACAGTTCCGGCAAGACTTATAAGCTGACTCTTCCGCCGAACGCTGATGGTTCGCGACTCGCGCCCCATATCGGCGAATCAGTGCAGGTCATGGGAGCCGTAAACCAGGCCGGCGGATCCAACTCTATCGACGTTAGCAAGATCGGCAGGGGCGCAGGAACCTGTCCGGCAAAGTAAATATTGAATTATTCGAAGAAGGATTCGCGCCGGAGAATTCCTCCGGCTTTTTTTGCGTTCCGCACTTGTAAGTGAACAATGATGGATGTGATTTTCTTTCACATTGTGCAGCTCTCTATCCTTCCAATTTCCCCTCTAATCCCGCATGAACCCCTCCACAAGACCGTCGCTTTGGAAATTCGGCGGCTTGAAAATCGTTGCTCTCGGTAAACAGGTCTGGAAGAACTTCGGCGAAGACGAACTGAGCGTCCGCTCGGCGGCCCTTGCTTACTATTTCGTTCTGGCGGTCTTTCCCGCCATGTTGTTCCTGTTATCACTGCTCGGCATGTTTGCCGCCGCAGGAACTCACCTTCGCGAAACTCTCTTCACGGCTTTAGGACAGGTCTTGCCCGGCTCAGCCTCTGACTTAGTCCAAGCAACTCTGAACGAAGTCACTCGTTCGAAGGGGGCTGGGAAAGCGGCGTTCGGCATCCTGGGGGCACTCTGGTCGGCTTCGGCCGGAATCAATGCCATCATCCAGAGCCTGAACATCGCTTACCAAGTGAAAGAATCACGTCCCTGGTGGAAGCAGAAAGCGCTGGCGTTAGGCCTCACCGTCGCATTAGCGGCCCTGGTTTTAGCGGCCTCGGCTCTCGCCCTGTCCGGCAATGCCGCCGCAGGCAGTATCGGGACGCGGGCGGGCTTGGGCAGCTCGCTTGTTGTGGCGTGGAAAGTTCTGCGATGGCCTGTCGTGCTCGGGTGCATGTTCGTGGCCTTTGCTGTTACCTATTACTTCGCTCCGAACCTGGAGAAACCGGAGTGGAATTGGGTGACACCGGGATCGGCTTTTGGGTTGATCTTGTGGCTCGTTTCCTCCTTAGGCTTCAAAATCTATCTTTATTATTTTGACTCGTACTCCAAGACCTATGGTTCGGTCGGCGCGGTGATCATCCTGCTTCTCTGGCTGTACATCACCGGGATGTCGATCATGCTCGGGGGAATCGTTAACTCGGTCATCGGACGCGCCACCGATGAACAGCAAAAAAGTTCGCAGAGACAGCCAGCCTTGAACAGCCCGAAAGCCGCATAAGACTTCGCTCGCGGTCCGAGCACTGCGGGCGAATGTCAAACTCCATCGACATGTCGATCGTGAACCCGTGATCGCCACGGAACATTTACCATGTTTGCGAATCAGACAGCCTCAATCGGACCGGACGGAGAAAGCAATCTCGATGGAGCGCAGAGATTTCCTGAAGAGCAGTGTTGCCCTTGCCCTGGCCTCCAGGCTCGGCACCGATCAAGGACATGCAGTTGTTCCCGCTCACGACTGGGACAAATATAACTTCGGTCCCGGACCTGCCGTGGCAGATCGGCTCAACCAGGGTCCGTTTCCCCAGTACGCGCCCGATGCCGTTATTCCCACCGATGACGTGGTCATGACCACGACGCCCTCCGAGGAAGTCGTGCCCAACTATGGCAAAGGCTTGATCACGTACATCACCGCGGACATGGGCGTTGACGAAATCAAGTCCGACAATATTCCTCGAGCCATCGAGGAGTTGGTTCGATTTCCGCTGGGGCAGCAACTCTACATTCGTCCTACGTGGCGCGAGGTACAGCCTCGTCCCGGGCATCTCCAACTCCCCGACTACATAAAGTTGGTTTTCGATCTGGCGAAGAAGAACAACAAGCGCGTCGGACTACGGGTACAGATGAGCGCCCCCGATTACACCCACGCCCCGGCGCTGCCCGATTTCGTTCTCGAGAAGGTTCAAAAGGTCGATCTCGTCGGTCCCGAGGACAAAGCCGCCGCCGAACGCTACCTGCGCAATCCCCACGCCCGCTATCAACCGCGCTATGACGATCCTTTCTTTCAGCAGGCCTTCAAAGATCTGGTCGGCGCGATGGCGGCAGAATTCAACGGCAATCCCAACGTTGAGTTCATTGACACTTTCATGTACGGATTTTGGGGCGAAGGACACACCTGGCCCTTCAGCAATAATCCGTTTCCCGATTACGCGACGGCGGAACGCACCTGGAACCAAATGCTCGAAATTCAGCTCGAACACTTCACGAAGACTCCATTGCTGACCAATACGCAACCCGACTACAGCCGGGTGGGTAATTCGGAAGTCCTCGACCGCTCGGTGCGCAGCAACAACTGGATCGGCAGCGACACCATCTTCATTGAGAACGAGCAGATAGAAGCGCTCAGCAATCGTCCGCCGTGGACCGCAGCCGTCCTTGAGCAGCCTCTCCCTGGCAAACCGCCCGATCCAGGATCTGGAGAGGAAGGCATTTCACCGGCTGACAACATGATCTCGCACGTAATCGACATCGGCGCGAACTACTGGTCGCTCTGGAACTTTCACCAAATCAACCCGCAGACGCTGATGAGCTACTACCAGGCATCACCGACCTGGTTCGACCGGATCAATCGACGCATCGGCTACCGCGTGCGTCCGTCGTTTATCTGGAGTTACGAGGACAGTTCGCACGTGGGAATCATCGTGGGATTCGCGAACGATGGTATTGCGGGCGTCCCGGGCGTCCTGCGAGTGACGGTGGAGAGCGCGGACGGCAAAGTTCTCCAGAGTGGGTGCCTCGATGCCGGCTATCCCCTGCCCGGCAAAATCCGCCAGGCCCAATTCGTGTTGCCTAAGGGAACAAAGTGGCAAGGCTTGAAACTCAGGGCCGCGATTGAGGTGAAAGGCATGCGCTACCCGGTCCGCTGGGCCTGTCATCAGCGACTGGAAGACGGTGCGCTGACGCTTCGTCCGAACCTGCGACACCAGGTCTGAACACGCCCGACAGTTTCCTATCGTTCTACCCAGTACGCTCTATCGCGACACTACCCGCTGCCTGGACGAGAAGTGAATGAAAACAAGAACGCCCCGCAGCCGTTGGGCCCGAGGCGTTCTTCGGCTTGGCGCCCCGCGTGCACGCGGGAGGAAATACCGAGTCCGGAGCTTGGATAATGCAACTTTTTGTGGGGAGAAGGAAGATCACCGTCGTAACCGCCAACAGTATTCTTCATAGGAGTGTTGTTGAGGCGCCGTGACCATCTTTCACTCGCCTGATATTATCGTTCGCCTCGTTACATCCCTCAATCGTGTCAAAACGGAACGTTCAAGCCACTCAAACATACATGCGGCGCGTGGGTGTTGGGACATGTACCCGTCACTAGTGGTCTTAAGGCTTCAGCTTAGGGCTTCCTGTGAATAGGTCCGATCCGTTTGGTCA
Source organism: uncultured Acidobacteriaceae bacterium (assembly GCA_963703075.1). GTDB lineage: Bacteria > Acidobacteriota > Terriglobia > Terriglobales > Acidobacteriaceae > Korobacter. Next base: position 4,240,160 of record OY969786.1, on the reverse strand, counting down.
TTCATATTGCAGTTGAACGAACGGATACCACTTTCAAAAAGCGCGAATGTGAAGCGAGTGTGTCCGGATTGCATGGCTGAGACGTCTGCAACTTATCTGTAAGCGGAGACGTCCCCATGCATTTTGCCAAAGCTCTTCTTGTAGCCGCCACTTTGAGCGCGGCCTGTTCAGCAGCAACTGTCACCATTACTCAGCCGTCGGCGTCGACGGTGACTTCCCCGGTAGCGATATCCGCCTCAGCGAGCGGAGCGGTGCGAATATTACAGCTCTACATCGACGGAGCCAAAGTCGATCAGGTTTCCAGCGACGTTCTCAACACTTCGGTTGTGCTCTCGGTAGGCTCTCATCGGATCGCCGTGCAGGCGACCGACCAGCAGAATCACGTTACAAAAACAGTGGAGTACGTAAACGTCCAGGCCCCGACGCCACCACCGCCGCCACCACCACCGCCACCACCGACTCCGACGTTCACCAATCTCCAGGAATCCACAAACTGGCAGACTTGTGGGAGCTGCGGTAATAGCGGAGGCAGTGGAGCACTTGCAACCTATAGCATGACGCGCGGCATCACCAGCCCTGCGATCGACAACACCGCGACTTCCGCCCAGTTCTCCATCGGTGGTTCAGCTCCTTACGCGAATGCGTATTGGTATCTCAAGAACACCGCTCCCAAGACGCCGATCAAGAGCCTGGTCTACGACTTTTATATTTACGTCCCGGCTGCCAGCGCCAACGCTCCGCAAGGCATCGAGTTCGAGTGCCAGCACACAGTGAATGGCTACACGTACAACTTCGCCTGGCAGGCCGGATATGCAAACAAGTCATGGCGCACCTTCGATTACGTGAACCGCGAGTGGATTGCCACCAGCGTTCCCTTCGCGGCGTTTACGGCGGATACCTGGCACCACATCGTCGCCGAGTACCACGCCGATGGCACCAACACCGTGCACGACGCGTTGACGATCGACGGCGTACGTACCGTGGTGAACATTACCCGTCCTGCGAAATACACCGGGCAGTCATGGGAATCGTTTACCAATGCCTTCCAATTAGACCTGGACGGCAAGCCCATCGCATTTAATGTGTACGTCGACAAGATGAACATTACTGTCCAGTAGGCGGTTCTCCGCTGAAGGGTGCGCCGTGATCTCTGCGGCGCACCTTTCTTTTGGATCGAACCAGGCGATTACGCACCGGATGCAGAGTCACTGCGGGCTATCCGCGTTTTTTGATACTCTCAAGCCTTATGCTCGACTTGGCATTCGTACGCGAAAACCTGCCTCTCGTGGAAGAAAAGCTGCGCCAGCGAGGGATGGACCCGGCTGAGTTGCTGAAGGACTTCCCGGCAATCGACGCCCGCCGCCGTTCCGCGATTACCGAAGCCGAGACCCTCAAGGCGCAGCGCAACAAAGCGTCCGAACAGATCGCCCAGCTCAAGAAGAACAAGCAGGATGCCACGGCGCTGATCGAAGAGACCAAGCAGGCGCGCGAGAAAATAGCGGACCTCGAGAAACATGCAGAAGCGGCTGAATCCGCGATGCGCGAAATCCTGGTCAACATTCCCAACCTTCCGCACGAAAGCGTGCCGGTCGGAAGAACGGCCGATGACAACGTCGAGGTGCGGCAGTGGGGCACGAAACCGACGTTCGACTTCGCCCCCAAGCCCCATTGGGAGCTCGGCGAAGCTCTCGGCATTCTCGATCTCGAGCGCGCGGCCAAGATATCCGGCGCGCGCTTCGCCGTGTACTGGGACTTGGGTGCCAAGCTCGAGCGGGCGCTGATGAACTTCATGCTCGATCTGCACACCAGGGAACACGGGTACACCGAAGTGCTGCCCCCGTTCCTGGTGAACGCCGATTCCATGTATGGCACAGGGCAGTTGCCGAAGTTCGAGGCGGACCTGTTCAGGGTGCCGCATGGGGACCGCGACCTTTATCTGGTGCCAACGGCAGAGGTTCCGGTCACGAACCTTTACCGCGATGAAACTCTTGAAGGCGCGCGGCTGCCGATTTCGCTGACGGCCTACACCCCCTGCTTCCGCAGCGAGGCCGGATCCTACGGGAAAGACGTCCGCGGCATCATCCGCCAGCACCAGTTCCAGAAGGTGGAACTGGTGAAGTTCACCAAGCCGGAAGAGTCCTACGCGGAACACGAGAAACTGACGCGGAACGCGGAAGAGGTGCTCGAACGCCTCGGCCTGCACTATCGCAGGGTCGTGCTCTCCACCGGCGACATGGGGTTCTCGGCGGCGAAGACCTACGACATCGAAGTATGGCTGCCGGGGCAAAACCTGTATCGCGAGATCTCCTCCTGCTCCAATTTCGAGTCATTCCAGGCGCGGCGCGCCAGCATCCGTTACAAGCCCGAGGGCAAGGGTAAGAGCGATTACGTCCATACGCTGAATGGCAGCGGACTGGCCATTGGGCGCACCTGGGTGGCGATTGTCGAGAACTACCAGCAGGCAGATGGGAGTGTGGTGATTCCCGAAGCCTTGCGGCCTTATATTGGGGCAGACCGGATTACGGCACGAAAGCTGTAGTCGGACCAGCCTTTTCGCGGCCACAAGCCGATTGCATTCCGCGGAAGCCACTTTTAGACTGAGGGTTCATGAGCGTTGGCCAAACAATCAAGGGCTATATCTGGTGGACCTATCCGCGCGGCAGCCTGCATTACGACGTAATGGTCACGTTGATTCTCGCCTTCATCTTCCTAGCGCCGCGGTGGATCAATTTCGCTGACAAACCGCCGGGACGACCGGCGCATCCTACCGCTGTCCTTGTTCGTCAGGACGGCAACTACGGGCTCATTTACCAGATCGACGCAGCGGCCATTGATGCAACCGATGATCGCGAGATTCGCCTGGAGATGAAGCGGGTGATCGATCCGATTTCCGGCGGGATGGTCATCGATCATTACGAAAAGCAGGCGGACGCAGGCTCGCAGGTTTACAGAATCTGGGCCCATCGGTAGATTGCAAGGCGGAGACAGGCGCGCACACATGAGGATTTGCACTGCGGTGACGGCGGTCGCAATCGGTCTCGGTGGTTTCGCGGTGGCAGTGGATTCGCCCAAGGCTTCTGCAACAGCCCAGACTAGCACTCCGGCGGCCGCATCGGCACAGTCGGCGCCTGCCCCGAAGCCTTGCAGCGACAACAGTCCGTCTCAATCGAAAGACGCGTCGAAAATCTCTAAAGACAACGCATCAATCGACGAGAAGAAAGCTGACAAAGGCTCTTCGGACAAAAGCAAGAGAGAGGCGAATGCACCTGGCTGCGTAAGTCTCGCGTTGAACGCGAAGCCTGCCGCACCTCAGCTGGCGCAGAACACTGGCTCGCAACTTGAATCCGTGCTGAACAGCATGGACAAGGCCGCGGCTAGCTTCAAAGAAGTGCAAGCCACCTTTGAATGGGACCAGTTCACCAAGCTGGTGGATGAAACCGACACCCAAAACGGCAAAATCTATTTCCGGCGGATGGGCAACAATAACGTCGAAATGGGCGCCCGCATCGAGAAGCCGGACGCGAAAATCGTGGTCTTCAGCGACGGGGTGGTACAGATCTACCAGCCGAAGATGGACACCATCACCAAGTACAACGCGGGCAAGAACCGCGACGAGTTCGAGAGTTTCCTGGTGCTTGGGTTCGGCGGGAGCGGTCACGACCTGGCGAAGAACTTCGACGTGAAGTACGACGGAAGTGAAACCGTGAACGGCGTCAACGCGGCACGGCTCATCCTGACCCCCAAAGACCCCAAAGTCAAAAGCATGTTCACCAAGATCGTGTTGTGGATCGATCCGGCAAAAGGAGTCTCGGTCCAGCAGCAGTTCTTCCAGCCCAACGGTGACTACCGGCTCGCGAAGTATTCCGACATCACCAAGAATCAGAAGCTTCCTGACGACGCCTTCAAAATCAAGACGACCCACAAGACGAAAGTGATTACCCCCAACGGCTAGTGGGCGTAGCACCATGGGACGGCGTCGCGCCGGGCTTTTTTCTTGCTCTTTCCGCCTGCAAAGCTATACTTCGGGAAACAAACCGAGCCGCGCGGTCATCCAAATGCTATGCGGCATATCTCGCAACGTAAAAAGGGTGCAAGGATGGGAAGACTGTTAGTCATTCCGGCGAGGCCGAATCCGGAGCGCGTAAAGCGCGAGCGGACAAGCGACCGTAAGTACATTGACGGTCAGCGGGTGCTCGTCGAGGCGATGAAATATCTTGCCAAGTCCGACCCTGAGTCGAATCGTCCAGCCATTGAGCTGCTCTCCGAGCACTTCCGGACGCGTTTCCGGATGAGCGACAAGCCCAACGCCTAGAATTCCGACCAAAACCTAATTGCTCTTCAGGGGATCCCCTCCCCTGAGTACCTCTGTCTTTTCAGAGAGTTAGTGCACCAAATCCGGCCAAGATATTCAATTCAGGGCAGTTAGCGCCAAAATATTCACAAATAAAGAGTTAAGGGGTGCGGTCTCGAGCGATTCAGCTCGCGCATACCCCTGCGGGTGTTCTTCGGCGAAGGGTCGGGAACTCCGGATGTCTGCCCCTATTTTCAGAATAGCAGGATGGAGGGGGTAAACCGGACACTCCGAAGAACTCTATAACTGCTTTCTTTATATCGTATTAGCTAGAAAGCGATGAATTTCGACCCTTGACAGGTCACGCGCAGGATTGCTGCGGGCGTCCCAACAGCACGCAAAAAGCAAAGGGGACGAGATTTCTCCCGTCCCCGTCCGTCGCTGCGATCGGGTTAAAAAGTGAACCGGAGCGCGAGCTGGATGATGCGCGGGTCGTAGGTACTGGTGATCTGTCCGAAGGTGATGTCGGTGATGGTGGTATCGGGCGCTTTGAAGTTCGCGTGATTGAAGACGTTGAACATCTCCGCGCGAAGTTGCATCGCGACCCGTTCGGACAGCTTGGTGGTCTTGGCGATTTCGAAGTCCAGATTGGTGTAGTTCGAGGCGCGCAACTGGTTGCGCCCTAAATCGCCGTAGGGTGAGCCATAGCCGTTCGGGCAGCCGCTGGAAGCATCCACGTACTCGCAGGAATTGGAGAACGAGAGTGGATTGATCCAATAAGCGCCCGTGGTTGGACCCGGATTGCCGGGAACGTTGTAGGTAGTCGCGGCGTGAGGGTTCAGGGTATTGGTGGGACCGACCACGTTGGCGAATGCCAGGTAAGGATCTCCGGCGCCGGAGGGACCTGGAGCGGTGGGATCGTTACGATCGCCGAAGCGCGCCGGAACGTCAATCGGGAAACCGGTGTGCCAAGTGAAGATGGGGAAGACACTCCAGCCTTGGGTTACTTTTTTCCAGCCACTTTCCCACCAGTGATCGATGGCGAGATCCCATCCGCCGCTGATGGTGATGCGGTGGCGGATGTCGAGGTCAGAAGAGGCGCGGAACGCGCTGGTGTCGTAGTACGGCGCTCCGGAATTGCGCTGACGGAAGCCGGAGGCGTTATCGATGCTGTGTCCGTAGGTGTAGCCAATGGTGAAGTAGGTATCACCGAGCGGTCCGGTCTTGGTCGGCTGGCGGGTGATGCTGGCTTCCAAGGCGTTGTAGTTCTGATCCGCCACGTTGCGGAACTCCGGCATATCGGCGAAGCAGTAGCCGAAACCGGCATTGCAATTCTGGATGCTGGTGGTGTTCTGTTCGTTCAGAAGGCGCACACCGCTGTTGTTGTCGAGGTCGAAGGGATTGATATCCACAAGTGAGGTCAGCTTATGCGACTCGCTGCCCACGTAGGTGAGATCCATGGTGGTGCTTTTTGCGAGTTCATGTTCGAGGCTGAGGTTGTACTGGTAGGTATAGGGAGTGCGCAAATGCGGATCGACTATGTACACCGAGCCGGCGTTGTTGATCGGCAAGAAGCCCGACGCGCCGAAGTCGAGATTGTGGTCGACCGGTTTAGACGGGAATGGATTGACCTGGCCGGCGGTGCCAGCGCTGGCATTGTCGAAGGGTTGGCTGAGGAAGGTGTAGTTAGAAGTGACCCCATTCGCCTGGTCGCCGAAATAAAGACCAGCCGATGAGAAGAAGGGCGGCTGCCCGTTGAACTGGAGGTTGTCTTCGCCCTTGAGAATGTCGTAGAAGACGCCGATGCCGCCGCGGAGGCTGGTTTTGCCGCTTCCGGTTGGATCCCAAGCGAAGCCGAAGCGTGGCGCCCAGTCGTTCTTGTCGGGGAAGTTGGCCCCGGTCGGAGCGCCTGCGTCACCGGGGAAAACCAGGCCGGTGGGCGCGTTGGGGAACACGGTGGATTGGGCACCCGGAATAACGGAGAAGCTGCGACCGGCGGTATCGAGTTTCGGGGTGCTGTATTCGTAACGAACGCCCAGGTTCAACACCAACCGGCGGCCGACGTGCCATTCATCCTGCGCGAAGAAGAAGGTGTTTTTGCTGCGGATATTCGAGGGAGCGGATGGATATTGGTAATACGCTCCGGGGATTCCCAGGAGAAAGTCGGCGTAGGAATTGCCGGTTCCCGCGTTGCCGGAGTTCCCGCCGGAATAGAAATCCATTTCGCCGTTCACGTAGTAGTCGTAAAGAGTGTTGTTCTGGTACGGCGTAAAGCCAGCGCCGAACTTCCAGTTGTGTTTGCCTTTCACCCAGGAGAAGGTGTCGGCATACGAGAAGGTATTGTTCGCCTCGTGGGTAGGTCCTTGCTCGCTGTAGCCGATGTAAAGGCCGGTATCGAACCACAGGTTGGTTGGGCCCGTAGCCTGGTCGGGAGTGACGCCCATGCCGAGGGTCGGGCCGGTCTGCGAGGCATTGGCGCCGCTGACGTATTCCTGCAGGACGTTGTTCCGCTGCGCGGTAAAGCGAAGCTCGTTCAGCATGGCGTTGGAGATCGTCCGGGTGTAAGCGATGTTCAGGAAGTAATTATCCAAGCCATTGAGGTTGGGGAAGCCATTCACCGAAGCGAACTCGTAGGGGTCGGTTTGCTGGTCCTTGTGACCGCCAAACGTGGCGGAGATCCGGTCCTTGGACGTCAGGTCGTAATCAATCTTGACGCTGAGTTCGTTAAAGTTGTCCGTATGGCTTGCGGTCGGCGTGACGAGACCGGAAGCGTTCGTTGTGCTGGGGATCAGCCCGGCGGCGATGTAGTTCTTGGAGACCGGGTCGAACTTGGCGGGATCGATGATGGCCTGGGAGGGGGTGGTCCCGGGCGCGAGGAAGTAAGGATTCGCCTGCAGGAACGCGGCTACGCCGGGGTCCCCGCTAAAGTTGCCTTGCAGTTCCGAAGCGGTGAAGACCTGGGTTGTGCTGGTGTCGCCATAGTTGGATGGATTGACCTTGGCAGTAAGGCGCTGGCCTTCGTAGCTGACAAAGAAGAAGAGCTTGTCTTTGACGATGGGGCCGCCGAGGGTGGCGCCGTACTGATTACGTTTGAGAACATCGCGCGGCAAAGGAACCGGGTTGAGATTCTCATTCTTGTTGAAGTAGGTGTTGGCATTGAGTGCGTCATTGCGGAGAAACTCGAAGGCGCTGCCATGGAACTGGTTGCCGCCGGACTTGGTGACGACGCTGATCACGCCGCCGCCGTTACGGCCATACTCGGCGGTGTAGTTGTTCTGCAGGATGCGGAACTCGGCAACGGTATCTGGATTCGGGTTAAAGACGACTCCGTTGTCGAGAAGGTCGTTGTTGACGCCGCCATCGAGAAGAAAGGTGACGGAATCGGTGCGACCGCCGGCGATGCTGAAGGTGCCGGCACTTCCATTGTCGTCATTGGTCTCGGTGACGCCGGGTTGCAGGAGCGCGAGTTGCAACACGTCGCGACCATTCAGCGGCAGGTCGATGATGGGGCGGCTGGTAACGGACTGACCAAGGGTGGAGTTCACGGTCTCAACGCCGGCGGCGGTCCCGGCTACGTCCACCACTTCCTGGCTAGTACCGACCTTCATCCGGATATCGAAACGGATGTTCTGGTTAATCTGCAGGGTTTGCGGCTCGGTATTGAGTTTGGCGAAGCCCGGGTGCTCGGCGGTGACCACGTAACTGCCGATGGCGAGATCGAGGACGTGGAAAGTGCCGTCCTTATCGGTGGTCGCGGGGTGGGAGATGCCGGTCGCTACGTTGGTAACGGTAATCTTGGCGCCCGGAAGAACAGCTCCCTGCGAATCCATCACCGTTCCGAGAACCGTGCCGGTTGCCTGCTGCGCAAAAGCTGGAGAGATGAGGAGAAGGAGAGCGAGCGTCGATACGAGGGCAGTTGCAATCCGAAGAGGGAGGTTCCGCAAGGAGGGTTCTCCTATGTAAGCAGAGTCGGTCACATTGGGGGAGCAGTGCAATCTTTGTGCCGTGCGCGCTGTGCTCAATTCAAACGCTTTAAAGCGAGCTTCCCCGAGGATGCGGGACACGATACGGAAAAGCGAAGCGTGTGTCTACATTTTTCGGGAGTTGATTGCCGAAACGAGCCGCCAAATAGTTGTTGCGGCCAATGCAATGATCAGCGGATAGCATTCGAGGGTATAGCGCGGCTCGGGATTCTCGAGAGTCCCAAGAAATGCCGTGCGAATGACAAGATACGCAACGAGGACGAACAGGTAGCGCGGTCGCGGACGAAGGAAACATGCAGCGATGGCAAGCGCTACATAGAAGAAGTTGATGAGCGCCAGGAGGAAGGCTTTGGCAGAGTTCCAGAAGTCATCCTGGTAATCCTGCCACCAGCGGCTGTCGAGGGGAAGCGTTTCGGAGCGGGGACGAAACCACATGTCGGCGATACGAAGCAGCGGTAATTGCACGTAATACCGTGCGGGATGACGAGCGACGCGCTGACGCGCGAGCTGTTCAAACTGTTCGTCGAGCTCGGGCCAGATGGCGGTGCGGGTTTCGTATTCAGCAAAAAGCTTGCGAGTTTCGTCTTCTTCCTGAGGCGTATCGAAGGCCCGCCGGGGAAGAAGATTGACGTCCACATCGGCGCCGGGCATTTGCCAATAGATATCTTCGACGGATACATATTCGGCCATCCAGGTGCGGACCCAGTGGTTGAAACCAAGGGGCGTGAATTCGTCGAGATCGCTGGCGTAGCGGGGCGCGAGGGGCTGGAAGTGAGCGAAGGTCTGCCAGTTGCGATAGGTCCAGGGAACCAGCGGCGCGAGGGAGACGGCGAGCACGAGAAGTCCGGCGAGAAACGTGGTGCGGCGCTCTGCCGGGACGCGGAAGAGACGCACGAGGAGAAACAGGCCAACCGCAGCGAGCAGGATACCGCCATCGGGACGCAAGTAGGTGGCGAGGCCGATGAACAAACCGCACCCGGTCCAGGCCAGCCAACGGCGTTTTGGCTGATCGAGCGCGACGTACAAACACCAGAAAGCGCCGGCAAGAGCGAAAATCGACAGCGTCTCCGGCATAGGAGACGCAACATAGTTGGCGGTGAAGGGACAAAGGCAGGCCAGGAGGAAGGCGATCCTGGCGGCCTGGTCGTTCATCATGCGGCGGGTAAGATCGGCGATGAGGAAGCAGGTTGCGACGTCGATGACCATCTGGACGAGCATGACTGCGGTGTAGTGTTCGCGCCCAAAGAGGAAGAAGCAGATCGCGAGAAAGCCGGGATAGCCAGGGAGGCGGATCCAGGTGGGCTCGGGTTCTCCGCCCGGGTGAGAGAAGCCGTAGACGCCATGGTCGATCCAGTTCTTAGCGATATCGCCGTAGATGTAGGTATCGCCAGTGACGTGCGGCCACTTCAGGAGGAAGAGCAGGCGCAGGGCGATGGCGAGCAGGGTTCCGACGAGGAAAACCCACTTCGCGCTGCGGAGGAATCGGATCACCTGGATGATGATACGTTCGTGGGACGGGGGATGCGAGCCTCTTTCCTCCGGCAAGGGTTTAGAACAAGTGCAACCGTGCGTTCGCCTGATTTGACGCGGGTATTTGCGTTACGATAAAGACGAGTAGGCATGCGAAGTCCTGTTTTTTTTGATCCCGACCGAAAACGCTGGCGACGGCTGCGATGGGCACTCGACATTGCCGGCGTTCTCGCGAGCCTGCTGGTCGTCTTTTTCATCGTCAGCATCGTGCACAACACGGATGTTCCGTCGATCGGGCTGATCGAAGCCAAGAAGCCCTATCACGCCTTCAAGGACAGTCAGAAGCGGAAGTATGTGCGGAAAGCGGGAGCCCACCGCCAGACGAAAAAAGCGCCTTCGCAGGTAGTGCTGAACTCGACAGAAGGGATTCGCGCGGCGTTTTACGTGGACTGGGATGCCGCCAGTTTCTCTTCCATCAAGCAGTACTACCCACAGATCGACATGCTTTTTCCGGAGTTCCTGCATGTGCTGACAGCCGACGGCCATTTGCAGGGGGTGACGGCCGAGAACAAATTGTTCGACGTGATGGATCCGGCCGGCAAGGCGCGCCCGGTGGATGACAAGCTGATGCCGTTTCTCAAGTCGGAAAAGGCTGAAACGGAAGTCTTCCCGCTGGTGAATAACTTCGATCCGATCGCCAATGACTGGAAGGAAGACATTGGCGACTTCCTGAACGATCCCGATGGCCGGGCGAACTTCCGCAAGCAAGTGCAAACATTTCTCGCGACCGATCACTACCGCGGGCTGACGCTGGATTTCGAAGAAATTCCGGTGGACGCCATGCCGGGCTACAAGACGCTGGTGACGGAACTCGCCCAGGACCTGCACGGCAGCGGAAAGAAGCTGTACCTGGCGGTCCCCGCCAAAAATCCCGACTTCGATTACAAGGGCGTGGCGCCGTTCGCCGATGGCCTGATCCTGATGAACTATGACGAGCATTATCCCGGAGGCCCGGCGGGACCGGTGGCCTCGCAGGATTGGTTTATCGACAACCTTAAATATGCGCTGACCCAGATTCCGCGAAGCAAGATCATTTGCGCCATCAGCAACTACGGCTATGAGTGGACGACGGTAGGCAAATCGAAGCTGCCGCAGTCGGCGCACACGGTCAGCGTCCAGGACGCATGGACCAGCGCGGAAGATTCCGAAGCGGATGTCGACCTGGATGGCGATGCGCTGAACCCGCACTTCTCCTTTATGGAAGGCGAGAAATCGCGGCACGATGTGTGGTTCACGGATGCGGTGAGCGCGCTGAACCAGATGCGTGCGGCGCAGCAACTCGGGATCAACACGTTTGCCTTGTGGCGGCTTGGCTCAGAGGACCGTTCGTTGTGGAATGTGTGGGACCAGCCGGGAGAAGCGAACGCGCCGGACAAGTTGAAAGATGTTCCGCCGGGGCAGGACGTGGACATGGAAGAGGCGGGCGAGATCCTGCAGATCGAGGAGCGGCCTTCGCCCGGCCAGCGCACCGTGACCGTGGACAATACGACGGGGATGATCTCGGCAGAGGACTTCTCGAAGCTGCCGACGCCGTACCGCATTGCGCGCTATGGCGCGTCAGACAACAAGATCGCGATTACTTTCGACGATGGGCCTGACCCGACGTGGACGCCGAAGATCATGGCGGTGCTCGACAAATATGGAGTCAAAGGAACGTTTTTCCTGATCGGCGTGCAGACGGAAAAATACTCGGCGCTGGCTAAAAAGCTGTACGCCGATGGCCATGAGATTGGCAATCACACCTTTACCCATCCGGACATTGCGGGCATCTCACGGTCTTATTTCAAGGTCGAACTGAACCTGACCGAGCGATTGTTCGCGGGGAAGCTCGGGATCAAGCCGGTACTATTCCGTCCGCCCTACTCCATCGATCAGGAACCCGACACCGCCGACCAGGTGGGACCGCTGGAGCTTTCGCAGGAGATGGGGTACATCACGGTCGGCGACAAGATCGATACAAACGACTGGCATGACAATCCGCGGCGCACGGCGAGCGAGATGGCGGCGGATGTTTTGAGTAACCTGCCGCCCTGCAAGCCGACGAACTTTCTTACCTGCGGCAACATCATCCTGATGCATGACGGGGGCGGCGATCGCAGCGAGACGGTGAAGACGCTGGACATGATCATTCCCGCCATCCAGGCGCGCGGATACCAGATCGTTCCCGTATCCGAGCTGCTGGGGAAGACGCGGGCGCAGGTGATGCCGCCGATCAGCAAGAACGAGCGTTGGGCGGCGATCGTCGCCAGCCTGAGCTTCGCGCTGCTGGGATTCGTGAGCAGCTTCGTTATCTTCGTCTTCTTCATCGGCGACGTATTGATGACGGGACGGCTGATCTTTATCGGCACGCTGGCGATCTTCGACCGCATTCGCGGTTCCCGGTTGCAAACGGATCCGGGCTACCAGCCTGCAGTGGCCGTGCTGATCCCCGCCTACAACGAAGAAACGGTCATCGAACGAACGGTGCAGGGGGTACTCGATTCCGACTACCCAAGCCTGCGGGTGATCGTGATCGACGACGGATCGAAGGACGGGACCCTTGAGGTGGTACGCAACGCATTTGCCAAGGAGATCGCACAGGGCAAGATCACTTTGCTGACGAAGCCGAACTCCGGCAAAGCGGAGGCGTTGAATTACGGGCTGGAATTCGTCTTCGAAGAGCTCTTTGTGGGAATCGATGCCGACACGATCATCGCTCCCAACGCGATTTCCCTGCTGGTTCCGCACTTCACGGACCCGAAAATTGGCGCGATGGCGGGCAATGCGAAGGTCGGCAATCGCATGAATCTGTGGACGCGGTGGCAGGCGCTGGAGTACATCACCAGCCAGAACTTTGAACGGCGCGCCCTGGATGTGCTGGGCGCGGTGAGCGTGGTTCCCGGAGCGATCGGCGCGTGGAGAACCGCAGCCGTACGAGCGGCCGGGGGCTACCACCATGACACCGTCGCCGAGGATGCCGACCTCACGATGGCTCTGCTGCAAGCCGGCTACCGGGTGGAGTACGAAGACCTGGCGCTGGCCTATACAGAGGCCCCGACGTCGGCCAACGCCCTGATGCGCCAACGGTTCCGTTGGTCCTTCGGAATTATGCAGTCGGTATGGAAACATCGCTCGGCTTTCCGCCAGGGCGGCGCGCTCGGCTGGTTCGCATTGCCGAATGTCGTGATCTTCCAGATCTTTCTGCCGATCGTTTCGCCGTTCATCGACCTGATGTTTATCTTCGGCGTCGGATCGTACGCCTGGAACCGCTATATGCACCCGGAATCGACGGATCCGACCAGCTTTCACAAGCTGCTGGTGTATTTCGCCTTGTTCCTGGTGATCGACTTCATTGCGTCGGCGGTGGCGTTCACCCTGGAGCGGCAGCAACCCGGCGGGCACAAAGACTTCCTCTTGCTGGCGCACGTGTGGTTACAGCGCTTTGCTTACCGGCAGCTGTTTTCGCTGGTGCTGATCAAGACGCTAAAACGGGCGCTGGAAGGCGGCGAATTTGCCTGGGACAAGCTGGAGCGCACCGCCTCAGTGCGTCCCCAGGGAGTAACGCAGGTAAGGTAGATTTACTTTCCCAACCCAAGTGCCGTTTGAATTCCTTGCTGCCACTCGGGGCCACTTCCGCGATCTTTTTCGCCCAGCGCACGTACATGCTCGTTCGCGGCAGAATCGAGGGCCGTCCGCGTGTAGGTGACCGAGACGGCGGTGCGGGACGGAGTCAGCGCCGTCACCTGTACATCGACGACGGTGACCAGTTGACCGCTGACCATTGCCACATACTGCATGCGGCCGCCCGGCACGTCGAAGATGGTGTTCACCCACACGGTCTGCAGCGTCCCATGCTGGATCGTCCAGACTGCGCCCTGCACATCGTCCCCCGGCTGTGGATAGAGGAAGACAGGCTTCCAGTTTTCGCCGGCCCAACGCCGTTCTGCTTCCGGAGCAAATAATGGCGCGACCTTTGCCATGGGGGCCGTCACTTCGAAACGAAAATTACTGACCACGTGCGCGTTCTCATTGGCAGAGGCCGAGTGCGCAGGCGTCGTCGATTGCGCGGCAGGAGAGTGGAGCGGGACCATGGTAAGGGCGAGAACGAATAGGGCCGTTCTCATCTTCGCTCCTTCAATTTGTGGCTATCGGAAGCGCGCAAAGTCGAACCGTAGAGTTTCTTCAACTGCTCGATCTGCTCCAGGGTCGCTGGAGCAAAGGGCGTTTTGCCTTCAAAGGCATGGAGCACGACGCCCTCGAGCAGATCGCCAAGACTCATGTCCTTCAACTCCGCCAGGGCTTTCAGAACTTTCAGCAGCCGTTTTTCCATGCGTACACCGGTTTGAACGCGTTCGACCTCGATTCTGGGTTGGGCTTCGCTCATGTGTACCAATGTACCATGGTAACAAGGATAGGCGAGGAAATGGTTCGCGTCCTCGACTCCAAAGAGCGGACTGAAGGCAAATGCATGCGTCTTCTGCACAAATCTGGCGTCCAAACTAGAGTGGTAAAATGAAGAGTTTGCACGGCTGCTCCGGTCCGGAACTGGGGGCTGCCGGGAGGATTTGCACTTATGGCTACCACCCTGTCGAGCCGCATGGAAGCGCGCATTCCGAAGACTTTCACCAACGAGCCGCTGACCGATTTCTCACGCGATGACAACGCTCGCAAAATGCGCGCCGCCATCGAGAAGGTGCGCGGCGAGCTCGGACGCGAATACGACCTGATCATTGGCGGCAAGCGGATCAAGCTGGCGAGCAAGATTCATTCGACGAATCCCTCCAACCCGTCGCAGGTGGTGGGGGTGTTCCAGGAAGCGGGGGCGGCCGAGGTGGAACCGGCGGTGCAGGCGGCGCTGAAGGCGTTTGAGAGCTGGAGCCGGACGCCGCTGGAAGAGCGGGCGAATGTTCTGTTCCGCACCGCGAACCTGTTGCAGGAGCGGAAATTTGAATTCTCGGCATGGATGGTCTTCGAGGTTGGCAAGAACTGGGTAGAAGCCGATGCCGATGTCGCCGAGACAATCGATTTCTGTTACTTCTACGCTCTTGAATCGCTGCGCCTTGCACAGGCCAAGACGCCGGTGCAATTGCCGGGCGAGCGCGACAACCTCAAGTACATTCCCCTGGGCGTGGGCGCGGTGATTCCGCCGTGGAACTTCCCTTGCGCGATTATGGCGGGGATGACGGTGGCCTCGATTGTCTGCGGCAACACGGTGGTGCTGAAGCCCTCGAGCGATTCGCCGACGATTGCGGCGAAGTTCATGGAACTGCTGGAAGAGGCGGGCTTGCCCGACGGCGTGGTCAACTTCTGCACCGGCAGTGGACGCAGCTTTGGCGGCAACGTAGTGAATCATCCGAAGACGCGTTATATCGCGTTTACCGGGTCGAAAGAAGTCGGCCTCGACATTCATGAGCATGCAGCGAAGACGCAGCCCGGCCAGATCTGGATCAAACGCACCATCCTGGAGATGGGCGGCAAGGATTCGATCGTGGTCGATTCCGATGCAGACTTCGATGCGGCGGTGGAAGGCGTGGCGCAGGCGGCCTTCGGGTTCAGCGGGCAGAAGTGTTCAGCATGCTCGCGGGCGATTGTCGATGAGCGGATCTACGACCGTTTCATTACTTCGTTGAAGGAACGGGTGGAGAAGATCACGGTCGGGGACACAACGAAGAATCCCGGCATGGGCCCGGTGATCAACGAAGCGTCGATGAACAAGATTCTCGGGTACGTCGATAAGGCGGTGCAGGAGGGTGGCCGGGTCATTACCGGCGGCGTGCGCGACGAGGATGCCGGCGAAGGCTACTTCATCAAGCCGACGATCATTGCGGACGTTGCGCCGACGGCGACGATTGCGCAGGAAGAGATTTTCGGGCCGGTGCTGGCGATCATCAAGTGCCGCGACTTTGAAGAAGGCGTGCGGATTGCGAACAACACCGAGTTCGGATTGACGGGCGCGGTGTACACCGAATCGCAGGACAAGCTTGACTACGCGGCACGTGAATACTTTGTAGGCAATCTGTACTTGAACCGCAAGTGCACGGGAGCGATGGTAGGCGCACATCCGTTCGGCGGTTTCAATATGTCGGGTACTGATTCGAAGGCGGGTGGTCCGGATTACCTGCTGCTGTTTACGCAAGCGAAGTCGATTGCAGAGAAGATCGTCCGGTAAGGTCTTACAGCGCGATTTCGGAAAGGGAAGGTCGTAAGGTCCTTCCCTTTCGTGTCATTGAGAGCTGAAATCGCGCTGGAATTGACAACTCTGGTCAAGTACAGAAGAATAAGGCGCAGATTGTTGCTGCCTGGTGTACGCATTCCTGGCTGCGAGACGCCCATCCTGCTCAAAGGACGCCATGGCGAGAATTTTGTGTATCGATGATGAGCCCCACGTGGTAACGCTCAAGTGCGCCATTTTGGAAGCTGCAGGACACACGGTCACACCTTCAAGCTCGGCCCACGATGCCATCGAGAAGCTGAAAACCAACGAGTACGATGCGGTGGTCACGGACTGGCGGCTGGGGGATGCCAACGGCCGTGCCATTGTGCAAGCTGCCAAGTCTCACTCCAGCATGCCGGTAGTGGTTGTTTCGGGATACGTGGCGGAAGCGTTCCAGGCCGCTGAACCCCTGGCCGATCTCTACCTGGAAAAACCGGTGAACCCAGAGGAACTGGTCACGATCGTGAACGAGTTGCTGAAGACCAGCGAGCGGAGCGAACGCTCAGCGTAGTCGCGCAAGAATGAAAAAGGCCCGCCGGGTGGCGGGCCTTTTTGCATGGATGCGATTACTGGAGAATCTTGCCTTCGGTGGTCGCGGCCGCGGCTTCCGCCAGGATGTGGTGATGGATCGTGAAGAGCGCAAGCTCAAGGCGATCGGAGACGCCGATCTTGTCGTAGACATTGCGCAGGTAGTTCTTGATGACCTGCTCGGTGGTTCCCAATTGCAGCGCGATTTCCTTGTTCTTGTAGCCTTGGACGATGAGGGCGACAATGCGCAGTTCCTTGGGAGTGAGGCGGTCGCGGACCCGGGCGCCGACGAAATCGTCGCTTTCCGGAGTGCTGGCGGCGGGCTTGGTTTCCTGGGTGAAACGATCTCCGCGCGATACCTTGCGGACGCACTCCACGAGCATGTCGCCGCTGACATTGCGGTAAACCACGCCGCGCACGCCGGCATTCAGGTATTTCGAAGCGTTTTCACCGTTCTCGGCGACCACGATCAGGCCCGTCTTACAGCGGGTTGCAGCTTGCACGACCGAAGGAAGATCAGGCAGGAAGCTGGCCGAGAAGATCATGACGGAGGCGCGAAACTTGTCGAGCGCCATCATCATTTGTTCTACCGATTGGGCCTGGGCCACAACGCGCAGATCGTCTTCCACTGCGAGCACCTTGGCGATGCCCGCCCGGAAAATTGCCTGATTATCGGCTAAAAGGATTTTTAGCATTTCCCCATCCGCTCAGCGAATGAACTCGTACCGATCGATCACACACGCTACACCGCTGTTCTTCTCTCCCTCTTTGGGAGCTTCCGTGCGAACGACGCGGCCGTTACAGTGAATGCGAACATCTTTTTCGGATCCAATGACAGCGGCTGGCATGGTGATATCGAACTCCACCGAAGAGCCGACTTCCAAAGAAGAGTCCAGCGACAGGTACACGCCTGCCGCGCTCAGATTATCGGTTTCGCCTTCGTGCAGCTCCGCCGATTCGGAAGCATGAACTTTGATCGGGAGATGAACCTCGAACCGTTTTCCCGTTCGAACCTCAGACACGGAACCTCCTCCGGGTCGAGAAACTCAGAATTGACACTATGAATATGACCACTGATGAGGGTTTATATCACGGAAGGTGAGTTTCAGGAAGCATCGGAGGTGTTTGCGAGGCTGACACGTGGTCTGGGGCCAGCCTCGCAGAGTTCCCGGTTAGTCCACAAAAATGCCTGCCAGCGCATACCCGAATACGACCGCCACCAGGCCTGCGACTCCGGCGGCGGGCCAGAAATGTTCCCGCGCCTGGCGCTTGACGTCCAGTTTTTCACGAACGTTTTCGGTGACTGAAGTCTTGAGCTGCTTCAGGTCATCGACCGACTGGTGAATTCTCTTGCGCTGTTCTGCCGCACGCTGTTCCAGGATGTCGAGAGGTACGCCGCCGTTGGTCATGCTTGGATCCTCGAGGATTCGGATTGCAACCAGAGCTTATCTTCCTGCAGGACGCGAATCGTCTTCTCCGGCCTGAGTCCCTGCTTGGAGAGTGCCTTACTGCCTACCGCGGCAAGGATGCCACCGATCAGCAGGTAGAGAACCGCGACCGCGCCGAAGGCGATGGGGTAAATCCACGGGCTTCCGGGCATGGCGCCGGCGACCAAGGTTGCTACCACCGTCACGATGGCTGCGGTGATGAGGAACCAAGCCGTCAGAAGGAACACCAATCCGATCACGACCGTCGGAAGGGCCGCTTTGATGGCTGCCGTCTTTTCCCGCATCTCCTGCTGCAACAGTTGAAGACGCGTTTCCGCGAAGGTGATGAACTCGTTTTTAAAATCGTGAAGGACGTCGGTGAGGTTTTTTCCGTTGGCGGTGTGCACGTCGTTAATCATTGCTCGATCTCCACACATGGAGTGCAAAGCCGGCGACAAAGGACAGCGCGGCAATGCCTAAAATCAGCTCGACGGGACGCTCCTCGCGGGCAACCGCAACCTGCTTGCGAGCTTCCGTCAGACCCTGCTGGGCGGTTTCGCGAAGGGCTTGCCACTGCTCCTGCGCTTTATCCAGGAGCTCGGAGGCTTTTTCTTCCGCGATGTCGCCGAGGTGCTCCGCCTGTTCCAGGGCAGCGGCGGAGAGACTCTGGGCGCGTTCGGAGATCGTATCCGATACGTCGCGTGCCGTTTCCTCGGTGCGGCTCTGCACCACCGTCATGCCCGAACGCAGTTTGCCGACGGTTGCGCCCAGCGCCGACCCGATGGTCTCCGCGGTGCGGTTCAATCGCGGATTTCCAGAGTCGCTGGGCAGCTCCTTGCGAGGAGGAACTCCGGGCAGCAAAGCTTCTACGCTTGGGTCTTCCAAAATGGAATTCGGCAGTGGTTCGTTCGAATGAAGCGCATCTTCGCGAAGTGGATCGGCCATCGAAACTCCCTCAGACCTTAACTGGCCTGGTCTAGAAACATTGGATGTGCATTTAGCCTGCCGCGTTTGAACCGATTCGCGGGATTCCCGTTGCCCGTGTGCAACTCTGGACCGGAGAGCCTGTAAGCTGAACTGCGGAAAGCCGCTTAAACCGCCAACGCGTGCTCAACGGCGTGGGCGACGCGGATCATCGTGCCTTCCTGGAAGTGTCGCGCGAAGACCTGCAAGCCGATGGGGAGCCCCTGCTTCGATACGCCGCAAGGGACAGAAACGCCCGGGATGCCGACCAGGTCCGCGGTAACGGTATAGATGTCGGCAAGATACATGGCAAGAGGATCGTCGGCCTTTTCACCAAGTTTAAATGCGGGCGTCGGGGTGGTCGGGGTGACGATCGCGTCGACTTGGGCGAAGGCCTGGTCGAAATCCTGGGCAAGCAGGGTGCGGACCTTCTGCGCTTTCAGGTAGTAAGCGTCGTAATAACCGGCGCTCAGGGCGTAGGTTCCGAGAATGATGCGACGCTTGACCTCGGCGCCGAACCCTTCGTCGCGACTCTTGCGGTACATCTCGGACAGCGTTTTTGCGTGGCTGGAGCCGGTGCGAATAGCGCACCCCGTCGTAACGCGCCAGGTTCGAGGAAGCTTCGGCGGTGGCGACGAGGTAGTAGGTCGGTATCGCATACTTTGTGTGCGGCAGGGAGACTTCCACGATCTCCGCGCCGGCCTTCGCCAAATTCTGAATGGAAGCTTCGACGGAAGATTTCACTTCCGGATCGAGGCCTTCGCCAAAATATTCCTTGGCAACACCGATCTTCATCCCGCGCACAGGCTGGCCGATTTCGTCGGAATACTTAGCGACTGGGACCTCCGCCGAGGTGGAGTCCATCGGATCGCGCCCGGCAATGACTTCGAGCATGATGGCCGCGTCCTTGACGTCCTTCGCGAACGGACCGATGTGGTCGAGCGAAGAGGCGAAGGCAATCAGCCCGTACCGCGAAACGCGCCCGTAGGTAGGCATCAAGCCCACCACGCCGCAGAAGGATGCCGGCTGGCGAATGGAGCCGCCGGTATCGGAGCCGAGTGAAGTGACCGCAGTGCCCGCCGCGATGACGGCCGCCGAACCTCCGGAAGAGCCACCGGGGACGCGGGTTTTGTCGCGGGGATTGTGGACCGGGCCATAGGCAGAGTTCTCGTTCGACGAGCCCATGGCGAACTCGTCGCAGTTGGTTTTTCCCAGGATGACAGCGCCGGCAGCTTCGAGCTTCTGCACCACGGTGGCGTCGTACGGGGCAACGAAATTCTCGAGTATCTTCGAGCCGGCGGTGGTGCGCACGCCCTTGGTCGAGATCACATCCTTGATCGCCACCGGCACTCCGGCCAGGGGCGGCAGATCTTCACCTTTGTCGGCGAGGGTATCGATCTTGCGGGCCTGCTCGAGGGCGCGGTCTCGACTGAGGGTAAGGTAGGCGTGGATTTCGCCATCCTCGGCTTCGATCTTCTTGTAAAACGCCTCGGCGATCGCGGTCGCGGTCGTCTGCCGCTGCTGGATGGCGATACGAGTGGCGTCGATTGTGAGTAGATTGATATCCATCGATCTTTCTTGATGCGGCTAGCGCTCGATCACCTTGGGAACTTTAAAGTAGACGCCGTCGGTATCGGGCGCATTCTGCAACGCGAGGTCATGCGGCAGCGACGGCCGCAGTTCGTCGGGGCGTAAGGCGTACTTGTAACGTTCCGCCTCCGGCTTCCCTTCTCCACCGTAGCGGGCTGCCACTTGCGCCATCGGCAAAACGTTGGTGGTGTCGAGTTCGTTCAGGTTGTCGATGTAGTCGAGGATCGAGTTGAGGTCTTTGAGGAAGCGCTGCGCTTCCGGCGGAGTCAACTCGAGGTTGGCAAGATCGGCGACATACTGGACGTCTTTTTCGGTAACTTTCATGGCTTTTCCAATTCGCTGGCCAGTACAAATCGAAGGCGCTCGACGCGGCCGTTCGTGATGGCGCGCAACTGCCGCAGGTACTCGCCGGTAAGGCTCAACAACTGGGTGCGCCAGGTAGCGTCGGGGACCTGCACCATGAGCTCGCCGCCGGCAAAGGCGACGGCCCGGGTCTTTTCCGAAACGGCAGAGCCACAGGCCAGGGGCCACGCCAGCAGGGGCACATCCTCGACCGCCGCTCGCCGCACCGCGTCGACCACAATTTGTTGCAAAGATTGCCGAATGTGTTCCATCGCGCGGCCAGCGAAAATCTGATTGTAGCACTGGGAGTTAGGGGAAAAAGACCACCGCGGCTGAAGTCTCACAGTGGGAAACCGGTTACCAACGTCATTTTTGCAATGGGAGAAGTTGAGTCATGCTGCTGCGCATGTTGGCCGAGAACATCACGCCGCAAACTTCCACGGGGACGACTCCCCGCCAGAAAAACTTCGCGTTCTTCGTCATGCTGATGCTAGTGCTCGGCATTTACTTTTTCTACCTGTCGCAATAGAACCCAATCAGAGCGGAAATTCTGACCGCACGAATTCCAGGGCTTGCTCCCGCGAGTTGAGTCGCCCTTCAAGTTGCGCGTCTTCCACCGCGGATAGAATCTGTTTAAAGCGCGGGCCCGGCTGGTATCCAGCTGCAATGAGTTCGTTCCCGCTGATGAGCGGCGCGGGATGAATCTCCTCGGTCGGCGTTTGCTCCATCTTTTCTTTCACAAAATCGTAGAGCGCAAGGCTGCCATGGCTGGAGAGGCAATCCAGTTTGTGCAGCGCCATGTGCTCCTCAAAATGCGGCAGGCGCATGAAACGCTTCAGAGTCGATTCCCGCATGCGAGTGACTTCCGCGAACTTCATGTGGTTGGCCACCAGCGCAGTCACCTGATCGAGTTCCTGGTTCGAGAAACGGAGTTCCTGCCCGAGGCGCTCGGTCATGCGGACACCCACATCCACATGTCCATCGAAGCGAATGCGATCGGGGGCCACGCGAAACGTAGGAGGCTTGCCCACGTCGTGCAGCAGCGCTCCCCACGCCAGCGTTGGAGAACTATTTTCGGGCAGCTTTTCCAGCAGCAGCAAGGTGTGAATCCAAACATCGCCCTCGGGGTGAAACTGCGGCGGCTGTTTGACACCTTTCATCCTGGCAACTTCCGGCAATACCTCCTGCAGCAACCCGGATTCGTCCAGCAGCTCGAAGGCGCGGCGCGCATGGCCTTCGGTGAGCATCTTGGTGAGTTCGTCACGCACCCGCTCGCGGCTGACGACACGAATCTCCGGAGCGAGCCGGCGGATCGCTTCGAAGGTGCTAGGTTCGATGGCGTATGCAAAACGCGCCGCGAAGCGGACCGCCCGCAGCATGCGCAGCTTATCTTCGGAAAACCGGCGGGTGGCGTCGCCGATGGTGCGAATGATCTTCGCGTCCAGGTCGGCGCGTCCGTCAACATAGTCGATGACCTGGTCGCCGTTGAGGGGATCGAGTAACATGCCGTTGATAGTGAAATCGCGGCGTTGCACGTCTTCGCGCGGGTCTTTGGTGAAGCGGACGGCGTCGGGATGGCGGCCGTCGGTGTAAGCGCCGTCGGAGCGGAACGTGGCCACCTCAATGCAGCCATGATGATGACTGTGGGGGCGGGTATCTGCCGGCTCGCATCCGGCTTCCTGCGAAACCGGAACGAGGACGACGCCGAACTGGGCGCCGACGGCCCAGGTCCGGGGAAAGATCTCCATCACCTCGGAGGGCACCGCATCGGTGGCAACGTCGTAGTCCGCGGGGTCGCGATGGAGCAGCAGGTCGCGAACGCATCCGCCGACGAAGTAGGCCTGGTGGCCTCGGCGACGAAGCGTCTCGACGATTCCCGCGGCTGCTTCTCTGGCTTTCATTGTTCTTCTCTCGCTGGGACGACGCCGGCAGCACGGGCCAGCAACTCACGTGCTGTCCTCATTGAGGTTCCGAGCCACCTCAATCCCGCTACCTGCCATCTTATCGCTTTGGCAGGAGGATCCATGGGACGCACACTTCTTTCACTTGCACTGATCGGCGTTTTTTCGGCGCCGCTTTTCGCCCAGACGGACCGCATGAGCCGGGACGACGACCCGCAACTCACAGACCGCACCGAGGTGATCTCGCGCACCGTGAAAGCTGTGAACTATCAGCATCGCGGGGAAACCAAGATCGGCATGCGCGGAACCGATCAGATGCCGGCAGCAGTCGGCGTGGCCGAGGTGAAGGGCCGTCAAGGACGACTCAACATCGAGCTCTCCTTGGATCATTTTGCCAAGATGCCGTGGGATTTCGGTCCGGAGTTCCTGACCTACGTGCTGTGGGCGATTACGCCGGATGGGCGTCCGCAGAACCTGGGCGAGATCCTCAACGTGGACCATACCCACTTCAAGCAGAACGCCACCACCGATCTGCAGGCTTTCGCCTTGATCATTACGGCGGAGCCGGATTTCGCGGTCACGCAGCCCAGCGAAATGGTGGTGATGGAAAACATCGTGCGTCCTGACACAATTGGCTCAGTGGTAGCCGTGGACGCGCGGTATTCCCTTTTGCGCTCCGGCAGTTACACCGAGCATGTTGAAAAGGGCGAGTTAAAACCGCTGTTCACGGGCGAACGCAGGGTGCCGCTGGAGTTGCTGGAAGCACGCAACGCGGTGCGGATCGCAGAGTGGGCGCAGGCCGACCGCTATGCGAAGGAGAATTATCGCAACGCGCAAGACCAATTGAACAAGGCGCAGGCGGACCAGGACGCGCACGCCGAGAAGAACGTAGTCATTGCCGAGGCGCGGCAGGCGGTGCAGACGGCGGAAGATACACGCATTTTGGCTTTACGACGCAGGCACGAAGAGCAGGCGCGCGATGCGCAACGCGAGGCGGACGATCAAGCCGCCCAGGCGCAGCAACAGGCCGCGCAGGAAGCAACCCAGCGCCAGTTGGCGGAACGCCAGGCGCAGGACGCGCAGCAACAGGCGGAGATCGCTCGACAGCAGGCCGAGCAGGAGCGGCAGGAAGCGGCCGCCGCCAAGCAGCAGGCTTTAGCCGACCGTCAGCAGGCTGAGCAGCAGTTAGCGCAGGCACAGCAGCAGGCCCAGGCTGCGCAGCAACAGGCGCAATCGGCCCAACAGCAGGCAGCCGCAGCGCAGCAGCGCGAGGCGGATCTGCGCCAGCGGTTGCAGCAGCAGCTTAATCAAGTCTTGCAGACGCGTGACTCAGCCAAGGGGCTGATCGTGAACATGTCAGACGTGCTGTTCGATGTGAACCAGTCCACGCTGAAGCCCGGGGCGCGGGAGAAGCTGGCGAAGGTGGCCGGAATTCTCCTCGCCTATCCTGATTTAAAGATTCGGGTCGACGGCTACACCGATTCGACGGGAACGGCCGACCACAATCGCGACCTTTCGCAACGGCGCGCTGATTCAGTACGCGGCTACTTGCTAAAGGAGGGTATCCCTGCCGAAGCGGTGGTCTCGGAAGGCTTTGGGCAGGATGATCCCGTGGCAGACAACGCCACCGCAGCAGGACGCCAGCAGAACCGCCGGGTGGAGATGGTGGTAAGCGGCCAATCGATCGGCGGAGACCAGAGCAACGCGACCGTACAATAGGCCGCAATCTCGCATTGAAGAGGCGCGCTTAGCGGCGCGCCTTTTTTGCTGGAATCGCGATGGCTGCTCAATTTCCCAGGGCGGCTAATTCCCGCTTCGCCTCTTGCGCCGGTCCGAAGTCGGGATCTGCGCTTTTCCAGATGACGAGCAACTGCTGGTAGCTTTTCTTCGCGGCAGCCTTGTCGAATTGTGCCTGGGCGCGTGCGGTGCCCAGAAGGCAAAGCACGTAGTCAGGACTCTGAGCAGAACCGGCAACGCCTTGGCCAATGGAAAGTCCACGATAGCGCAGACCGATCTTCAGATCGTTAACGGCCTGTTGCGGCCGATGGGTTGCGAGAGAAGCCAGTCCGAGAAATTGCGGGGCCTTGGACACAAGTAAATAAGGTGTGACCGGGTCGAGGATTTGCGCAACGTCGTCGAACTTATGCTGCGAAATCGCTGCTGCTGCTTTCACTTCAGGTACGTACACCTGGTTTACTAACGTGTTGATCGGCTGGTCAGCCGCCAACGTATCGATTTCCTTCTGCCCGGCAGGCCCGTCGCCACAGAAGGCCACCGCGATGGCCACCGATGGAACGGTTGCCATGGAGTGGTCGACGGAAAGCGCATGACGGGCACTCTCCCGGGCGGCGGGACATCCTCCCACGAATGCGTCTTCCATCGCCTTGAGGCCGTAGATACTTCCCGCTGCGTCGGCGAGGTGCTGTTGTTCAGCGCGCTGGGCGGCATGGTCCCAATGCTGGTTGGCCTCGCGCAGGCGGCCTAGCTCGAAATAGATGATCGCCGCAGCACCTTCGGCAGCAAATCCATCCGCCCGGGGGGCTGCCCACTGCAACTGCTTATCCCAGTCCGAACGTCCCCGTAGATAGTCGTCGAACATCACGTTGATATGGAAATTGATGTCGTTGCCGCCGCCCTGGACCTCGGCCTCTTTTGCATAACGTTCGCCGTCGTCGAGCCGATCAATCGCGATGTAGGTGCCAGCTGCGTTGGAAGCGGCGATGTTGTCCCACTTGGCGATTTCCCACGCCTTCTTGAAGCCTTCTGCCGCATCTTCGTAGTCGCCTGCCGTCTGGTAAGCCGATGAGAGATTGTTCCAGGCCGCGGCGTCGCGGGGATAGGTATCGACGTAAAGCTTGTAACTCTCGAGAGCCTTGGGAAGATCGAACTGCTGAAGGGAAAACTGCGACTCGATGTACATGCGCTCACGCTCGGTCACGCGCTCACGCAGATCGTAGGCTTTTTTCAAATAAGGGATCGCTTTGCTGGTTGCGCCCACGTTGCTGTACACCACGCCGAGACGGGCCAGCGCCATGGCGAAGGTAGGATCCAGCTTAACCGCTTCCTGGTAGAACGACTCCGCCTCGGGAAGGTCGTGCCCCATGCGATGAGCGTCTTCACCCAGCGAGAACGCATGGAAGGCCTGCAACGATGATGTGGTGACGTTGGTGAATGGCGTCGACAGCTTCTGAATCGAGGCCATGGATTCGCCGAGGTGTGCACGGAGTTCGGTGGCCGCCGTAGAGACCGCTTTCAGCACGCCCGCTTTGTCGGCCGCCGTCTCCTGCTCGCGGGCGAAGACTTCGCCGGTGGCACAGTTCACCGCGTTGATCGAAATGACGTACGAGTTGCCGAGACTCGTGATCGTGCCCGCCAGGTAAGCTTTCACGCCGAGCCTCTGGCCGATCTGCTGGGCTAGGTCTCCGGTAATTTTCTGCTCCTTCGGCTGTCCGAGATACTGCAGGTTGTTGTGCAGCTCTGCATCACTGACCAGCGACAGCAGGGGCGACTGCTCGAGCTGAATGGCGAGGGCTTCCTTCAAGGTGGAATCGAAAACCGGGTCGCCGGTTTGATTATTGAAGTCGGCGAGGATGAGCTGGTCTTTGTCGGTGAGCTGCGGGCCAGTTTGATGCTGTCTCCAGTAATAGAGTCCAGCCAGTGCGACGAGGATCAGGATCGCAACGGGCGCAACCACCTTCCACGGAACCGGTCCCTTGGGCGGGGGCGGAGTCACGGCTGAAGACGGCGGCGTCTCGATGGGGGCGGACTTGTGGCTGGAATCGGAAGCGACCGCAGTGCCGCCGCCACCCACAGATTGCGGCGCAGTTGACGATGATGCTGGTGTTCCCTGAGAGCCAGAGTGCGATGAGGAACTGGTGGAAGAAATACTGGACGAGGAGCGCAAGTTGGAGATGCGTCCACTTTCGGAATCGCGCTTCAGGCGCTGCAGGTCGGAACGAAGATCGGAGGCGTGCTGGTAGCGCAACTCTTTATCTTTTTCCAGCAGCCGCAAAATGATGTCTTCCAGCCTGGGCGGAATGTTCGGATTCACCCGGATGGGCGGGACCGGGTCGGCCTGCAGGATCTGCGAGCAGATGACGGCTGAGCTCTCGCCGCGGAAGGGAATATCGCCGGTCGCCATTTCGTAGAGAACGGAACCGAAGGAGAAGAGGTCAGTACGTGCATCCAGTTCGCGAGCGCGCACCTGCTCGGGCGACATGTAGGCGGTGGTTCCGATCAGCGTGCCGGGGCTGGTGAGATGCGCTTCGCCCGCGTTGACCATCGTCCGGGTAGCCCCGCTGTTGCCGTCGTCCATGGTCACCTTAGCCAATCCGAAATCCAGGACCTTGGCATGACCACGCTTCGTAATAAAGATGTTGGCTGGTTTGATGTCGCGATGGACGATGCCCTGGCTATGCGATGCCTCGAGAGCGTCAGCAATCTCGATGGCCGCGCCCAGGAGCAAGTCTGTCTCCATCGGGCCGCCGTTGATGCGGTGCTTCAACGTCACGCCATCCAGGAACTCCATGGCAATAAACGTGAGATCCTCGTGGCGTCCGATCTCATAAATCGTGCAGATATTGGGGTGATTGAGTGCCGATGCGGCGCGTGCTTCGCGGCGAAAACGTTCTAACGCCTGGGCGTCCGCGGAAACGTTTTCCGGCAGGAATTTCAAGGCAACAAAACGGCGCAATTCGAGGTCTTCGGCCTTATAGACCACGCCCATGCCGCCGCCCCCGATTTTTTCGAGGATCTTGTAATGCGAGATTGTCTGATCGATCATGCGGTCCCAGTTGGGGTGCTCGCATGGTATGTGTAAGTATCTAAACAGTCAACGAGAACCTCTCGAGGATGCCGCATCGGGCTACGCGGACATAGCTCTTATGTCGGCCGTCTCGAGGATTTTTCTCGGAAAGCCTTTCTGCGCAACGTTCAACATCGCCCTGCCGATTTGCCGCGTGGTCAGCACCTGGTTGGGCAGCAAGGCCCGCAGCAGCGGCAGCACTGGGTTTGCGATCTTGTAAAAGATGCGGTAGAGCCTGGTCCGTGACTGTATGCCGTCGAGCGGTTCGATGAATCCTGGGCGAAACATGTAAGCGGCTTTGAATGAAAGCCGCAGAAGAGAGTTTTCTGTTCTGCCTTTCACCCGCGCCCACATACTGCGACCGCGCTCCGAGCTGTCCGTGCCTGCTCCGGAGACGTAGATGAACGTCATGTCCGGGTTCAATCGGCTCAACGTGGCTGCCGCAGCGATGGTGAGATCGTAGGTCAGGTGAGAGTAATCCGCTTCCTTCATGCCGCTGGAAGTCACGCCCAGGCAAAAGAAGCATGCATCGAAGCCCTTCAATTTATCCTCGATGGTTTCGTAATGGAAGAGATCTGGCTGCACGACTTCGCGCAGCTTCCGGTTCGTCACGCCGGTCGCGGTGCGGCCAATGGTCTGCACCAGCGAGACCTCTGTGTCTGCGAGACACTCGCGCAGCACCCCTTGGCCGACCATCCCCGTTGCTCCGAACACGAGCACGTTCATCGCTTCGCCTCCAACGGATTCGTCAGCGAAAACTCTGCCACCAGGGGCAGATGGTCCGAGGCGACCAGCGCGCGCCGGCTGCGATGCAGACGAAAGTCCTGCAGGGCAAGATGCTTATCGTAATAGAAATGATCCAAGTGAAGGATGGGCAAGACCCCCGGGTAGGTGCGGGCGTAACGCAGGAAAGCGCGCGGCTCTACGGCTTCGAATTCCTGGCCCATCAAACGCGTGGCGAGACCGCGAGTCCATTCATTGAAATCGCCAACCACCACCCGTGGCCCCCGCAAATCGGCACGCTTCAGGACGGCATCCGTCAGCAGCCGACGGCCCTGGTGGCGGCGTTCGACGAAGCCGGTCCCGAGGTGCACGTTGAAAAGATGCAGCACGCATCCGTTTTCGAGAGCGACATCCGTACGCAAGCAGCCGCGGCGTTCGCGCTGCCGCCACGTGATGTCGTAATTTTCAGAGACGGTGAGTGGTAAGCGGCTGAGGGTCATGTTGCCGTAGGCCCCGCCATGCAGGGTACGGTTTTCGCCAAAGCGCCATTCGTACTTCGGAAGCGCGGCGGCGATCCGGGTGGCTTGCGCATAGGCGGGAACGCCATTGCGGACATCGAGGATCTCCTGGACGGCGATTAGGTCGGCATCCAAGCCGGCGATCACATCGGCGACACGCTCGGGGTCGGTACGGCGATCAATCCCGCGACATTTGTGGACGTTATACGTGGCGATGCGAACCCGCAACTCGTTCATTATTGTTGGCGGTCGAACACCCAGCCCAGTAATTCGGGGGCGCGCTCCAGGACCGGCCGGTGGCGCCATCTCTCCAGCGTAATTCGTTCGCTGTTCGCCAGGTCTCTCGCGAAATCGCTTTCTAGGCGTTCGACAAACAATTCGCCGCGTACTGCGAGGTTCACCTCATCGTTCAGACCAAAAGAGCGGTTATCAAAGTTGGTCGAGCCGACGACACCCCAGAGACCGTCGATGAGCAGGATCTTCGCGTGGATCATGGCGGGCTGATATTCGAAGATCTGCGCTCCGGCCTGCAGCAGACGGCCGTAATCGCGGCGGCTGGAGCTTCGGGTCAGCAGGTGATCGCTGCGCTTTCCCGGAACCAGCAACGTGACTTCCACATTGCGCTCTTTAATCGCGCGCACCAACTCGTTGATCATGCTGCGATCGGGGAGGAAATAGGGCGTGGTGATATGGATGGATCGTTGTGCGGAGGCCAGCAGCATCTGGAACAAGAGACGCGCTCGTGTCGCTCCTCCCGCTGTGGGTGTGCTGTTGACAACCAGCGAAGGGGCGGTTGATTCGGCCCGGACCGGCTGAGGAAAATAATCTTCCCCAGTGAGCACCTCGCCGCAACCCTCCAGCCAATTCTCGGCAAAGGTCGCTTGCAGGCTGGGAACCGCTTCGCCTTCCACGCGGACCATGGTGTCGCGCCAGCGAGGCTTTTTGGGGAGCGCTTTGTACCATTGATCGGCGATCCCAGCGCCACCGATAAACCCTACCGTGCCATCTACCACCAGCAGCTCGCGGTGGGTGCGGTGGTTGAATCGCGGCACCTTGTACCAGGTGGCGCCGTTGTACCAGGCCACCTTGCCGCCGGCCTCGCGGAGGTCGGCGAAGTAGTGGTTGCTGGTGCTCGCGCTGCCCAGGGCGTCGAGGACAATGTTTACCTTCACCCCGGCGCGGGCGCGTTCGCTCAGCGCGACTAAATACCTCTGGGCGATTTCACTTCTTTGGAAGATATAAGCTTCCAGGTTCACGCTGCGCTGTGCGGCGCCGATGGCACGCAACTCATCTTCGTAAAATTGGTCTCCGTTGGTCCGCACGGAAAAATTCGTATTCCGATGAACCTTGGAATCGGTAAGCGCTTCGAGGGTATGCAGAAATTCGTCGGACCGATTGTCTTCAGGGTGGGTGGCTGAGATCTTGTATTGGAGTCCCGGAGCAAAGAGCGAAGAAAGAATAAAGAGCAACGCCGTCGCGATCGCGATCCAGGCGATCACCAGGAAGCCGGTCGAAACTTGTGCGCTGGCGAGAAGGATTGGCTCCATCGAAATGCCTCGTCGCCGATTTAGATGCTGTCTTCAGAGAACCCGCTTGGCCCCTGCAGCGCTTCTCCGGTTTCGCTTAAAATAGTGGAGCGATGGCAGATGCAGTCATTCTCGGAATTGAGAGCTCCTGCGATGAAACCGCGGCGGCGGTCATCCGCAATGGCGAGCAGATCCTTTCCAGCGTGGTGTTTTCTCAGATTTTCACCCACATGCCTTACGGCGGTGTGGTGCCGGAACTGGCATCGCGCGAGCACCTGAAGGCGATTGTTCCGGTGGTGCGCAAAGCGGTAGAAGACGCAGGCCGCAGCTATGCGAATATCGATGCGATTGCGGTGACCCGCGGGCCGGGATTGACGGGCGCCCTGCTGGTCGGCATCGGCTACGCGAAAGCGCTCTCGTTCGCCCTCGACAAGCCGCTGATTGGGGTGAATCACCTCGAGGGACACATTCACGCGGTGCTGCTCGAGTTGCGGCAGAACGGACAGCACGAGGTGCAATTCCCGGCACTTGCCCTGGTGGTCAGCGGCGGGCACACCCACCTCTACCTGGCGGAACAAAAAGAAACCGGCTGGATCTATCGCGACGTTGGCCACACCCGCGATGATGCGGCGGGCGAGGCCTTCGACAAGACCGCCAAGCTGCTCGGCCTCGGTTACCCGGGCGGACCGATCATCGATCGCCTGGCGAAACATGGCGACCCGCAGGCCGTGAAGTTTCCGTTTGCGCAGATGAAGCATCGCGACCGAAACCCGCAGAACCGTCATGCAGACGACGATGTGCGCGTGGATTTTTCCTACAGCGGAATTAAGACAGCGGTGCTGCGTTACGTGGAGACGCACGAAATGCGGACGTCGATCGAGGCGCGCCGGGCAGCCATGAAGCAGATCGAGAAGCCGGCAATCGACGATTATCTGAAGCTCTGCGACCCACAAACGCTCAACCTGATCGCGTCGTTCCAGCGCTCCGTGGTGAATGACCTGGTTTCGAAGGCCCTGCATGCGGCGACCGAGAACAAGGTGGCGACGCTGCTGGTGACGGGCGGCGTGGCTGCGAATGCCGAACTGCGCGACACGTTTGAACGCCGCGCAGCGGAGACGGGCCTGCCGGTTTACTTCCCTTCCCGACCTTTGTCCACGGACAACGCTGCCATGATCGCGGCGGCGGCGTATCCGCGGTTTCTCAGCGGCGACTTCGCCGCCCCAAGCTTGTCGGCCGAGGCGAACCTGCGGCTGCGGTGAGGCACAAGGAAATAGTGGGGCAATTGAGAGCTAGCTGACGGTGCCGAAGGTGTCCTGCAATGCCTTTTCCAATTGGGAAACGATATCGATATCTTTCCAGATGGTAGCGTCCGCGCGATTCTCAGGCGGCAGGCCGGCGGCGCTTTGACGACCGGCGAGCACAATGATAGGGATCTTGGCGGTCTCGGGGTCTTTCTTCAATTCCGTGATCAACTGGCTGCCATCCATCTTCGGCATCATCATGTCGGTGATGAGGATGTCGGGGCGCGATTCCTTCAAGGACTGTAATGCGTCCAGCCCATTGGTAGCCGATTCAACGGCATAGCCACGTTCCTCGAGAAATTGGCAGACGGTATGCCGGATCAACATCGAATCGTCAACGACGAGGGCGGTTCGGGTCATTCGGTTTTCCTTGCCATCATGAGGCGCTCACCGTCGTCCCGTGCTTATCGCGCACGAATTCACGAGACATCCCACTACAAACAGAGACCAACTCGGGGGGTAAACAGACAATAACAAAGCCCCCTAGGCGGCACAAGGTTCTTTTATGCACGAATTCCTACGATTTTGGGCGCTTTGCGTCGGCTTCCACAAGCTCGTCAAAGCCGGGACGAGTGTTTCACTCTTCGATGGAGGCTTTTGGCCGATAGCCCAGGGGCCGAGCTAGGTCTCCTCGGGGCTGCGCTCTTCGATATCCATATCCTTGAATTCACTGGACTCGAAAATTTCACGGCATTCCAGGCACTCCACGAATTCGGAGTCTTCATCGCGCGACACGATCTGCACGCGGGGATGGCGGCAACTCTGCGGCATAGGTTTCATCGGGAGGTCGGGGTTCCCGGTCGCGGAAACTCCGACAGAAGGATTGGTAACTCGGAACGTATTCATGCCAACGGGCCCTAACGGAGGGCCATTCCTCACTGATTGCGGGGTATTTTAGAACGACGGAAAGGCTTGTCAAGCGGGGAATGGCAGCTTCGACGTTACAAAATACCTGCTGCTTATGGATGAGACTTGGTGAACCCGAGTTGCAGGCCAGCGCTTTCCTGCCGCCCATCTGCCCCGTGAAGGTCGGGCTCAGGCATGGGAAAGACGCCCATGGAGCGCGCTTCGGGAACAGAAACTCGTAGAGTTTCGCCGACTTTGTAGGACCCGACTCCACGAGCGGCGGCCGCAATCGATTCCTCGAAGCTGGCGCGGCCGGTGATGGCGGTTTCGATGTAGAGATACTTCGAACTCTTGGGCGAGACGCGCACGCCGACGTAGGCATGCCCGGGCACGAGCAGAACGACCGGCTCCATACCAAGGTTCTCGAAGAGTGAGGCGTACATCACTACACCGTCGATACAATTCGCCGATACGTCGCGCAGCGAGACTTCCGGCATACGGATCCGCTCACTGGTGTCCTGGTGTCCGCCCAGGGTCATGGAACTTTTAACGTAAGAGACGCCGGCTTCCTGCAAGGCGCGATAGATGGCGCGCGCCTCGGAGTAGGTCATCTGCTCCTGGCCGTCGGCGGATTTCTCGGGTTCGTAGCCTGGCAAACGGCGGCCCGGCATGAACTCTTTCGCTTTGCGCAGGATCTCTTCCACGCGGTCGTCATGCGGCGTGATCCAGGAGGCGATGAACGGGGCATACTGGAATTTCGAGCCCCAGAACATATCCTCGGAGGAGCGGATCTTTACCGGCAGCGTCTGCAGATAAAGCGGCTTGCCGTTCAGGTCTGTAATGTTGACGAGCGTGGTCGCCGCGGCGATTTCGTGGTTGCCGTAGAAACGCGACAAGAACGTGGGCGCAAAAATGTAGGTGTGCGAGGCGCCGGGCAGCAATTGCAGGAGCTGGATTTCCTGGTCGCTCCACCCTTGCACCGAGACCGCAATTCTTCCGCGTAGTGCTTCGGCGGTTGTGTTGTTGACGGTGACCGCGACCGTTCCCCACTTGCGCTGGTCAGGGCTGCGCAACGACGCGTAATTCGCAAAGACCGGGTAGATTTCGCCGTCAATGCCTGCGATGACAGAGTAGGCCGGTTCCGGCTTACGCTCCGTCATGGCAGGGTGCGTGTCCGTCCTCGATACATCCGCCCCGGTACCGGCAACCAGGGGCCCCCGCAGGCCGAGAACACTCAGGGCTAGAACCGCGATGGGAAGGGCGCGCATCGAGGTCAGAGTATCTGAAGACGCGCAGCAAACAATGGGGAATAACCCTTAGCCTATGACACGGAAGGGGATGGTCATCCGCGACAAGCGGCAGAAAAGCCCTCCAAAGAACGCTTTTGAAGGCCAAAAAACAGCCTATTTCACATTCAAAATGCGAAGTTTTTATCGTTTGCTGAGGCGGTTGCGACCTGCGCAGAGGAAGCCTATAATTAACTACGACGAAAAAGGTCGGAGATTCCGGCCTTCTTTCTGGATCTTTTGTACGACTCTTTTAGTCGGATATTTTTAGCGACTCGAATGCTGAAGCTCACCAAGAAAGCCGATTACGGACTGATTGCGGTGCGGCATCTGGCTGCGCACGCCGATCTCGGGGCATGCAGTGCGAAAGACTTGGCCGAGATGTACAGCCTTCCGCAAGAGGCGTTGGCGAAGCTGCTGCAGAGATTGGTGAAGGCGGGCGTGCTGCAATCGCAGCAGGGAACAAATGGTGGCTACACGCTGGCGCGGGATCCGCGCGCGATCAGCGCCCTGGACGTAATTCGTGCCCTGGAGGGTCCTCTGTTTATGACCTCGTGCACGACGGCCAAGGGGAGTTGCGAGCAGACGACGCGTTGCACGGTGCGCGAGCCGCTGCGCAAAGTGAGCAAGAGTATTGAAGAGGTTTTGAGCCGGCTGACGATTTGGGAAATGGCGGAACACGAAGAGTCGGTGTCGGATCTGGTTACGCTGCAGTAGTCCGTACCGCGGGTGTGCAGCCCAGCGGTGAGCCTAGGTTCTGTTGAGAGATTGAGGAGAAGCATCGATTATGAGCACGAATGGAAATCATCACGGCAGTGAGAATTCGAAGGACAACGCGGTGAAATTGCCGATTTACATGGACAACCACGCGACCACAGCGATGGATCAGCGCGTTCTCGACGAGATGATTCCTTACTTCATCGAGAAGTTCGGCAATGCGGCTTCGCGCAATCATGAATTTGGATGGGTGGCGGAACAGGCTGTGGACCAGGCACGCGAGCGCATTGCGAAGCTGATCGGCGCCACGTCGAAGGAAATCATCTTCACCTCGGGCGCGACGGAGAGCGACAACCTGGCGATCAAGGGTGTGGCGCAGATGTACCGCGAGAAGGGCAACCACATCATCACCCAGGTAACGGAGCACAAGGCGGTGCTCGATACCTGCAAGCGTCTTGAAAAGGACGGTTTCCGGGTTACGTATTTGCCGGTGCAGAAAGACGGGCGCATCGACCTCGATGACCTGCGCCGGGCGATGGACGACAAGACCATCCTGGTCACGATCATGGCGGCGAATAACGAGATCGGGGTGTTGCAGCCGATCCGCGAGATTGGCGCGCTGTGCCATGAAAAGGGCGTGGTCTTCCACACCGATGCGGTACAGGCGGTCGGCAAGGTTCCCTTCAACGTGATCCAGGACAACGTAGACCTGGCGTCGATAACGGGACACAAGCTCTACGGACCGAAGGGTGTGGGCGCGCTCTATGTACGCCGCAAGAATCCGCGGGTACAAGTGGTGGCGCAGATCGACGGTGGCGGCCACGAGCGCGGCATGCGGTCGGGAACCTTGAATGTTCCGGGCATTGTCGGTCTCGGCAAGGCTTGCGAACTGGCGATGCAGGAGATGGAGAAAGAGACGAAGCACCTCATCGGTCTGCGCGACCGGCTGAAGGACAGGATTTTCGCGGAGCTGGACGAGGTTTACATCAACGGCTCGTGGGAACACCGCCTGCCGGGAAATTTGAATATCAGCTTCGCGTTCGTCGAAGGCGAATCGTTGTTGATGGGAATCAACGACATCGCGGTTTCGAGCGGATCGGCGTGCACCTCGGCGACGCTGGAGCCATCGTATGTATTGAAGGCGCTGGGCGCGGGCGACGATTTGGCCCACAGCTCGATTCGCTTCGGACTGGGCCGCTTCAACACCGAAGCCGAAGTCGATTACGTGGCGAACAAGTTGATCGACGTCGTAAAGCGGCTGCGTGAGTTGTCGCCGCTCTACGAGATGCATAAAGAAGGCGTGGACTTGACGAAAGTGCAGTGGGCTGCGGAAGCCGGCGGGCATTGAAGATGTGGAGCGCGAGCTACAGCAGATTGCCGCGTCGCTTCGCTCCTCGCAATGACAACCAGATAAAGAGCATCACAGACGAATTCGATGAGGAGTTAATAAAAGAAATGGCATACAGCGAAAAGGTACTGGATCACTACACGAACCCGCGGAACGTGGGCTCGCTCGATAAGAGCAGCGACACGGTAGGCACGGGACTGGTCGGCGCTCCGGAGTGCGGCGACGTGATGAAGCTGCAAATCCGGGTAAATCCCGCGACCAACGTCATTGAGGAAGCGAAGTTCAAGACGTTCGGCTGCGGCTCGGCGATCGCTTCGTCTTCGCTGGCTACGGAGTGGGTGAAGGGCAAGACGGTCGATGAAGCGTTGTCGATCAAGAACACGGACATTGTGAAGGAACTTTCGCTTCCTCCGGTGAAGATCCACTGCTCGGTACTCGCGGAAGACGCGATCCGCGCGGCGATTGGCGACTGGAAGAAGAAGAACAACCAGTAACAGCAGCAGGTCCCAACGTCGCTACGCTCCTCTGGATGACAGAGAGGGCGATGTGAGCGTCCGCAGCATTGACAGCCGGCGTCGGGACCGCTGAAGGGAAAGAGCAATGACCACGATAGAGACTCCACGGACGCAAGCTGCGCCTGCCAAGGGGATCCAGATCACCGAGAAAGCTCTCGAGAAGATCCGGATCGCGATGGCGAAGGAAGGCGTGTCGCCGGACGAAGGCGGCTTGCGGCTGGGAGTGCAGGGCGGCGGATGCTCGGGACTGAGTTACAACGTCCGCTTCGACACGCAGCCGCGCGAACGCGACCGCATTTTTCAATACAGCGACATCCGGGTTTTCGTTGATCCGAAGTCGTTCATCTATTTGAACGGGATGACGCTGGATTACGAAGAGACCCTGATGAATCAGCGGTTCGTCTTCGTCAATCCGAACGCCTCGAAATCGTGCGGGTGCGGGAGTTCGTTCGCGTAACCACCCCGGTCGCGGAAAAGCAGGTCCCTACGTCGCTACGCTCCTCTGGATGACAACAGAGAGTGACGGGGGTACAAGCGGGGACATCGGCTGGCCGCGTTGCACTTTCACGGAGCATTTCCGAAAGATCAATGACTGAGCCTAAACAAAACACGTACTCCGCGATACCGGTGTTGAACGGCGAAAGTGCCGGGCGCACGACGGTGCAGTGCTGGTCGTGCGGGGACATGCGCGCGGCTCACTTCTGCAACAACTGCGGATCCGTGCAGCCTGCGATCCCGACGGACTATTTCTCGTTCTTCGGGCTGCCCCACAAGCTCAATATCGACCTGGCTCAACTGGAGCGGGAGTTCTACACGCTGAGCCGCAAACTGCATCCTGACCGTTACGCGCAATCGGACTCGCAGGAGCAGCAATGGAGCCTGGAGAAAACTTCGCAGCTGAATGACGCTTATCGCACGCTCAAAGAACCGATTGCGCGCACGGAGTATCTGCTGCGCACGGAAGGCATCAATTTCGGCGAACAGTCGAAAAGCGCGACGGAAGAAGCGCGCAGCAGCGGCAAGCAAAAAGAGCAGGCGATTCCGCCGGACATGCTGGAAGAGGTGTTTGAGCTGAACATGCAGCTCGAAGAAATGCGCATGGGCAAGAAGATGGGCGAAGACGACCCCGATCTTGCCAAGCAACTCGAGCAGACGCGGAGCGAATTGCAGGAGCGTTATCGCGGGCTCGACAACGAACTGAAAAAATACTGGGACGAGTGGGATGCGTTGCTGGCGCAGGAAGCAGGCGATGCGGAGCGCAAGCCGATCACATTGAAGATGGTCGATTTGCTGAACCGGCGCACCTACATACGCAATCTCGTCCGCGACGTGAACGACGTCCTGGGATACTGATGGCAGAAGAACGCGTAGTAGGAATCGACCTGGGCACCACCAACTCGCTCGTGGCCTACATGGAAGGCGACCGCCCGGTGGTGATTCCGGGGGAGGATGGCGCAAACCTTGTGCCATCGATCGTAGCGCTGGATCCGGCTGGGCAGATCGTAGTGGGAAATGCGGCGCGCAAGTACCTGATCGAAACGCCGGAACGCGCGGTGTATTCGATCAAGCGGCTGATGGGACGCGGCGTGGAAGACATCCAGGATGAGTTGAAGCTCTTCCCTTTTCGCGTGGCCGACGATCTTGCGTCCGGCGAAGTGATTCGCATTCACTTGGGGGAAAGAACGTATACCCCACCGGAGATTTCGGCATTTATTCTCCGGCAACTCAAGAAGAACGCGGAGCGCTATTTCGCAGCGCCGGTGACCAAAGCGGTCATTACAGTGCCCGCCTACTTCAACGATGCGCAGCGGCAGGCGACGAAAGATGCGGGACGGATTGCGGGACTTGAGGTTCTGCGACTCGTCAACGAGCCGACGGCGGCCTCACTGGCCTACGGTCTCGATAAGAAGAGGAACGGAACCATCGCGGTCTATGACCTGGGCGGTGGGACGTTCGATATCTCAATTCTCAAGTTGCACGACGGGATCTTCGAGGTGATGTCGACCAACGGCGACACGCACCTGGGTGGCGATGACATCGATAACCTCCTGATCTCGACCGCGGTGCTGGACATTGCGGGCGATATGGGCGTCGATATCCGTCGGAACGCGGAGGCGATCCAGGCGGTGCGCAAGTCGGTGATCGACGCAAAGATTGCGCTGTCGTCGCAGGCGTCTGCCAAGCTGGATGTGGAACTCGCGGGCGGGAAACGATATCAGCGCGAGATTTCGCGGGAACAGTTCGAACAGCTGATTCAATCGGTGATCGAGCGAACCACGGGTCCGGTGAAACAGGCGATGAAAGACGCCGATGTCACGCCGGAACAGATCGACGAAGCTGTGATGGTAGGCGGCTCGACGCGAATTCCGCGGGTGCGCGCACTGGTGGAGCAAATGTTCCGCAAAACTCCGCACAGCGAGTTGAATCCGGATGAAGTGGTCGCGTTGGGCGCGGCGGTGCAGGCGAACATTCTTTCTGGCGGATCGGAAGCCACCAAGGAAATGCTGCTGTTGGACGTGACCCCGCTCTCGCTGGGAATCGAAGCGCTCGGCGGCGTCGTGGCGAAGATCATCCTGCGTAACTCGACCATCCCGGCATCCGCCACGGAGCACTTCACCACCGGCGTGGAAGGACAGACCAGCGTCGCCATCCACGTGGTGCAGGGAGAACGGGAACTGGCCAGCGATTGCAGGTCCCTCGCGCGTTTCGACTTGAAGGGGATTCCACCCATGCCGGCGGGGCTACCACGCATCGAGGTGAAGTTCTTAATCGATGCGAATGGGATTTTGCATGTTTCAGCGCGGGAACAGCGCAGCGGGAAAGCTTCGGAAATCGAAGTGCAGCCGACCTATGGGCTCACGGACGAGCAGGTCGAGACCATGATTCTCGAGTCGTTCGATTACGCCGAAGACGATTTCGCGAAGCGGCAAGTGATCGAGGCGCGGACCGAAGCAGAGACCATCCTGGCCGCTCTCGATAAATCGAGACGCAGCGATGCGTGGTCGTTCCTGGCGGAAGACGAAAAAGTAGAGATCGATAAGCTTGAATCTGTTTTGCGCACCGACAAGGAAACAAACGATTACAAGGCGATTCGCACGGCGATCGACGCACTCAACAAGGCCACGATGCACCTGGCGGAAGTCATGATGGATTCGGCAGTGACATCAGCACTGAAGGGCAAGGATATGGCGAAGACCGATCTTGGCGAAGGGCCTTCGGCTCCGCATCCGTTTGCCCCGGCGGAATTCGAGAAATAGGAATCTATGGCAGAAGAGAAGAACAATGCAGGCAGTACGGTGACAATCGAAGGAGCGAACCCGGCGAATGTCGTGCGCGTGACCTTTCTCCCCGAAAACAAAACGGTGGAATTCGAGCACGGAAAGCTGCAGTACCAGGACCACGGCAAGCCCGAGTCGATTCTCGATGTTGCGCTGAATTTCGGCGTGAACCTCGACCATGCGTGCGGCGGCAATTGCGCGTGCACCACGTGCCACGTCGTGGTGAAGAAAGGCAAAGAGTGCCTGAGCGAGCTTGACGATGATGAAGCCGACCGGCTTGATGGTGCGGCGGACTTGCAGCTGGAGTCGCGGCTTGGGTGCCAGGTGCAGATCGAAAAGCCTGGCGAAATCGTGGTGGAGATCCCGGCGTGGAATCGCAACTATGTCTCGGAGACCCACTGATGGCTGCTGAGCTGCGCTGGGACGATGCGGAAGACCTCGGCATCGAGCTGTCGGAAAAATTTCCCGAGCTGAACCCTTTGGAGGTGCGCTTCACGGATCTTCATAAGAAGATCACGGAACTGCCAACGTTCGTCGACGATCCTGGCAAATCAAATGAAGGCAAGCTGGAAGCAATCCAGATGGCGTGGTACGAGGAGTGGCAGGATAAGAACAGTTAAGACATTGCGAATAAAGTTCTTATCAACCGAGTGTGCTGGGTGATGAGCGCACGTGTTTCGGCTTTGTGCGCGTAGGCGGTCCGGACTTGTTCGGCATCGCTCACTGGATGCTGATGCCATATCTTCCGCCACTCCATCTCGCCACTCTGAGTGGCACTGATGCGTTCGTCGCAACGCTTGGCAGATCGCGAATGGCATGGGTACCGGGGAAAAACACGAAGCATATACTCTTTGTTCCGCGAGGCCGTCTTTCGGTAGTGGGTCAGTTTGAATTGAGCCAAATGTAAAGCCCGCGCTGCGGGGCTTTAGTCTTC
Source organism: uncultured Acidobacteriaceae bacterium (assembly GCA_963703075.1). Classification (GTDB taxonomy): domain Bacteria; phylum Acidobacteriota; class Terriglobia; order Terriglobales; family Acidobacteriaceae; genus Korobacter. The sequence goes on along the minus strand of OY969786.1, from coordinate 4,199,616 downwards.
GCTCTCCTCGCCCATCACTTGTCGCTTGAGGGCGAGGAACGCTCCGTGATGGAGCTTCGTCGCATTCACCGCGAGTGCCTAGGGGCTGAATAGAATTTCGGCTGAGCATCTGTGCTCGCCACTCCCCTTTGAAATGCTTTCTTTCTTGATCTGAGCAATATTGCACATCTGAAGGCATTCTCTTCGTCTACCCTCGTGCAGTTCCTCGATGGGAATCCCCATGACAACCGCCGACCTAGCCTTGCCGATGACGCATACCGATCCTTCCAGCAGCAACATGCAAGCGCTTGTCTATCACGGTCCGGGCAAGCCTTCATGGGAGGTCAAGCCACGCCCTTCTATTCAACATGAGAGTGACGCGATCGTGCGAATCACTACCTCGACGATTTGCGGCACCGATCTTCACATCCTGAAAGGCGATCTTCCGGCGGTGACGGATGGCCGCATTCTCGGCCATGAAGGCATTGGCGTAATCGAGCAGATTGGAAAGAATGTTTCGCAGTTTCATGTAGGGGATAAAGTAATCGTCTCCTGTGTTACGGCCTGTCTGAAGTGCGATTTCTGCAAGAAGCAGATGTATTCTCACTGCCGTAACGGTGGATGGATTCTGGGTTACACGTTAGATGGAACGCAGGCTGAATATGTGCGCATCCCTTATGCGGATGGCAGTCTCTACCCTCTGCCAGTGGGCGGAGACGAAGATGCATTCGTAATGCTGAGTGACATTCTGCCGACTGGATTCGAGTGCGGCGTGCTCAATGGACAAGTGAAACCAGCGGACACGGTCGCGATTGTCGGTGCTGGCCCGGTTGGCACGGCGGTTTTGCTGACGGCGCAATTCTATTCGCCCTCCGCGATTATCGTGATCGATCTTGATGACAAGCGGCTGGCCGTCGCGAAGCAATTTGGCGCCACCACGACGATCAATAGTGCCGATGGGCAAGCGGCCCGCCTTGTGATGGAGATGACCAAAGGTGCAGGTGTGGATGTTGCCATTGAAGCGGTCGGTCTTCCGGCAACTCTCGAGATATGCGAGGCAATCGTTGCCGCCGGAGGACGAATGCCAACGTCGGCGTCCACGGCAAACCGGTGACGCTGCACATGGAGAAGCTCTGGGATCGCAATATCGCACTTACCACGCGACTGGTGGATACGGTCACAACCCCTATGTTGCTGAAGATCGTGGCTTCCGGCAAATTGCAGCCCCACAAGCTGGTCACCCATACATTCGCGATGAAAGACATCCTGAAGGCATACGAGACGTTTGGAAATGCGGCCAAAGAAGGCGCGTTAAAGGTAGTGCTCAAGAACGATGGGGCTTTCGCCAATTAAGTAACCGTATCTTTAGGGAGAGTGCGAATGTTTACATCCCGCGCCTGTCGAGTGCCTCTATCTGCGCTGATGTTCCTTCTCGCATGCGGGATCTATTTGCACGCGCAGGCTCCGCAAGTAAGCGATAAGAGCGCTCAGAGGACGAACTCTGCTATTCCGAGTGCGGCCTCAACATCTGACTCGAACTACGTTGGTGCAGACACCTGCAAAACCTGTCACGAAGACATCTACAACAATTGGGCAAAGACTCCTCACTGGAAGACCACTCTCGACACAAAAGGGGGTCCATCTAAACAGGGTTGCGAGGGCTGTCACGGTCCTGGCGCAGAACACGTCGCCGGTGGAGGAGACAAGAGCACGATCTTCGTCTTCACAGGCAAATCAAGACAGGAGACAAGCGCACGTTGCTTGACATGTCACGGCGAAGCGCACGCGCAGGCACACTTCTCGGATTCAGCGCATGCCAGCAATGACGTCGGCTGCCTGGATTGTCATTCTCCACATCACGCTAAAGAGCCGGAACATCTCCTGGTTCAGAACCAGCCGCAGTTGTGTTACGGATGTCACGTCACCGCCAAAGCGGACTTTGCAAAACCGTATCATCACCGGGTGAACGAAGGGCTGGTGCAGTGTAGCGACTGCCACGATCCTCACGGGACAGCGACGATCCGGCAATTGCGTACTCTCGCAAGCGGGGACGCGGTTTGCTACAAGTGCCACGTCGATAAGCAAGGGCCGTTCGTCTACGAACATGTGCCGGTGAAAACCGAGGGCTGTATTAGCTGCCACACCCCGCATGGTTCCACCAATCCTCGGCTTCTGAAACTCAGCCAGGTGAACATCCTCTGCTTGCAGTGTCACACCTTCCCAACGCAGGGGCCTGCCGGGCCTGCCCACAATCAGTCAGCGAAGTATCAGGCGTGCACCATGTGTCACGTTGCCATCCACGGGTCGAACTTCAGCGACGTCTTTTTCAAGTAGCGGAGAACCGATGAAATCGCCAAGAACGTTCGGCCCGTTGCATTTCGTCATCTCCTTGATTGAGCACCTCGTAACGCCGCAAATCCGTTGCGCTCTTATGGTTTTGGCGCTCATCTTAGTGTTGTCGACGCGTCTTCTTGGTCAATCGGCCGCCGCGGGCACTGATCCGCCTTCCCAGCAGGAAGGCATCAACAGCGGCGGGTATCTTATCCACTCTTCGGTCGAATTGGGGTATCGCTATAACAACGTTGCCGGCAGTGACGACATGTACGACACGCTGGTGAATCTGCAGAGCGGCCCACGATTTCTTGACCAGACACTCTCAATGCAGTCCCTGGCTCACCAGGGCGTGCTGTTCGACGATCTCTACCTCAATAGCTTTGGGTTTGGCGGAGATCCGAATGCCGTGGCCCGGCTACGGGCAGATAAGCACAAGTGGTACAACCTGCAGGGCAGTTTCCGTCGCGACGTAAGCTACTTCAATTACGACCTGCTAGCGAATCCCCTAAATCCCCCCACCGCAGTGCCTTCGGTTCCGGTGCTGAACTCGCCGCACGAATTCGACAACACCGCCCGACGAATGACGGATGTCGATCTCACGTTATTACCTGAGTCCACGGTAAGTTTTCGTTTGGGATATTCGCACAACAACATGACGGGGCCCTCCTTCAGCAGCCTGCACGAGGGCACAGAGGCACTTCTCCTGCAAGGCTGGAACACAACGATGAACTCTTTCCGCATGGGAATCGATTGGAGGGTTCTGCCACGAACCGTGATCAGCTACGATCAATCGCTCGATTACTACAAAGGCGACACGGACTCGCAACTTGCCACATTCAACCCCGCGCTCCTTCCTGGCGGAGAACCGGTTGAGTTGGGATTGTCTTTCGATCCTGCGAACAACGAACCCTGTGCGGTAAAGCCACCCGCTACCAGCCTGATTGGTCCCGGTGGAACTCTCACCAACGTCACCTGTAGTGCCTATTTCAATTATCTGCGCAACCAGCGGGTTCGCACTTCCACACCAACGGAGCGGCTGAGTTTGCGGAGTAATTATTTCCAGCGAATCGATCTGGTCGCCTCCTATTCGTATAGCGACGCCGAAATGAGTACGCCGCTCTATGAGTCATTCAACGGACTGATCACGCGAACCGGTACCCGCGCCTTCCAGGGCACGGGAGAGGGCGATGCCAGCCGAATCTCGGATGTATTGGACATTGGTGTGACCGCGCACCTTACCAAACGTCTACGGCTGATTGAAAAGTATTACTTTTGGGCTTTTCGCATTCCAGAGAATGCCAATTTTAACGAGGTCGACAACGATTGCATGGGGCCTTGCACGTTGTTGACTCCCCTCAGCGCCACGACTCCGACGACCGTCAACACCTTGACCCAGGCGTCCTTTAATCAGACATGGCAAAAGAATCAGACAGAACTTGCCTGGGATATCTCGAAGAAGGTTGGGGTGCGTGCCGGCTTCCGCTTCGGCGACCAGGTCTTCAACCACTTTAACGATTTTTTACCCGGGGATCTCGACAATTTCGTGGTGCACGAATACACAGCCCTGATGGGGTTCTGGGCCCGTCCAACCCGCAACTTCCGGATGAACTTCGATCTTGAACATACCAATTACGACAACGTGATCGTTCGCATGACTCCCCGCAAGGAGTCGCGCTACCGGTTTCAGACGAACTACACGCCGCTGCCGTGGGTGGTCCTGGGAGGATCTCTCAACATAATCCAGGATGCCAACAATGACACGCTGACGAATTATGTGGGTCACAACCGCAATTACGGAGTTACCGCCTCGATCGCTCCCAACGACCGTCTTGGCATCGATCTGGCCTACAACTACAACGATGTCATCCAGAACGCCCTGATCTGTTTCAACGACACTCCACCCATCGGAGTGACGCTGCCTTTTGTGAGCAATGCCGCTTCCTGTGCGGCGAATGACTCCGCCAATCCGTTACTGGCGAATTCCTATTACATCAACCATACGAATTTCGGTATGGGTACCGTTCGATTCAAGCCCGCGAAGCGCTTGACGGCGAACCTTGGTCTCAGTATCACCAATGTGGACGGCAGCATCCCGCAATTAAACATCTTCCAACCGCAAGGTGCGACTCAATACAAGTATGTGCAGCCGGTCGCGAACTTGAGCGTCGACGTGGGACACAAGATGAGTTGGAACAGCGGTTGGAATTATTACCAGTACGCAGAAGGATCGTTCGTCGGACCAACCGCACCTCGTTATTTCCATGCAAACTCGGTGACCGAATCCTTGCGGTACGCATTCTGATTCTGGTGCGTGCTCGCCCGCGACCGAACCGAGAGAATTTCCGAACTCCACAATCCAGGACTTTATGAGCTTCCGAGAATCGCCACGGCACTGGCTGCAACCTATCTATTTCCTCGGTCAGAATCCGTTCACGCTCACCGGAGCGGTGATCACAACCAGTACGGCGCTTACGACGATTGCCTTCTGGTTCTATGAAATTGTTTTGCCCGGACCGCCGCATCCTTACATCGGGCTACTGTTTTTTCTCATCTTCCCCGGCATCTTTATTCTCGGCTTGCTGCTGATTCCGCTTGGTATCTGGATTCGGCAAAGGAGCCTGCGCAGCCAAGGGACGCTTCCAAAGGCATACCCGTCCATCGATCTTCACCTGCCGGTCGTGCGCCGTACATTGGAATATGTTGCCGCGGCGACGCTGCTCAATCTTCTGATCGTTGGCACGGCATCCTATCGCGGCGTAGAGTACATGGATTCCACGAGTTTCTGCGGAACTACCTGCCACACGGTGATGCAGCCCGAATATACGGCCTATCAGAATTCGCCGCACTCACGGGTGGCTTGTGTCGAATGTCACATCGGCCCTGGGGCTTCGTGGTTCGTCAGATCCAAGCTTTCCGGCCTGCGGCAGGTCTATGCAGTCACCTTCCATACGTATTCACGTCCGATCCCTTCTCCGGTAAAGTATCTGCGGCCAGCGCGTGAGACGTGTGAACACTGTCACTGGCCTGAGCGTTTCACCGGGGACAAGCTGCTGGTTCGAACCAGCTACCAGGAAGATGAGAACAACACGCCGCAGACAAATGTCTTACTGATGAAAGTGGGCGGACATACATGGCAGGGCTCGATCGGCATTCATGGCCACCACCTCGCCGACACAACGCGCATCCGTTATATCGCCACGGACGCGGAGCGGCAGGTCATACCCGCTGTGTACTACACAGATGACGCTGGCAAGACCACGGAATTCATCTCCACCGACGTGAAACCGAGTGCCCAACAATTGGCTAAAGGTGAGAGCCGCGTCATGGACTGCGTCGACTGTCATAACCGTCCTACGCATGCATTTGAGCTCCCTGACAACGCCGTCAACAAGCAAATGGGCCTCGGACACATCAGCGCGGATCTGCCCTTTATCAGGAAGAAGGCCGTCGAGCTCCTGAAAACGAATTATTCAAGTCGTGAAGCAGCGACGAAGGAAATTCGCGACGAAATCACAAACTTCTACCAGCAGAATTACCCGAATGTTTATCAGGCGAGGCGTGGGCTGGTGAGCCAATCAGCCAACGAAATCTCGGCGATCTATCTGCGCAACATCTTCCCCGACATGAACGTCACCTGGGGCACACACCCCAATAATCTCGGGCATATGGATACGCCAGGGTGTTTCCGCTGTCACGATGGGAATCATACGAGCGCGGATGGTCAGACGATTACCAATGACTGTTCCGCGTGTCATCTTCTTCTGGCCAATGGCGAGAAGAATCCCAAGATACTCACCGAACTTGGTTTGAAATAATTGGGTTGCTCTCGCTGATCTGGGGCCGCCGCGTTAGCCGATTCGCCCGGGGGATTCAGTGTCCAACAGCTTGTCTCGCGTGATATTTAGCTTCGACCTATGGAGTGAACCGAGGATCGGTGTACAAGCCGTGTACAAAATTGGTGTAAATCTGGAAGATTTAGCTCGCGCAGACGAATGTGTTCTCAGCAACTTACGGAAATCGCGGTCCGGTCACTTGTACGAGGAGTGGCAGGATAAGAATGAGTAGGTTATCAGGCGTATTCTACTTTTCCTCGCGTTCTTCGCAACGATTCTTCAACAGGCAACAGCATGTGCCCCACAGGTGGAGAGACCGTACCCTCAGTGGCTCGTGGGTTCTACGAACCGTCGGTTATCGCGAAGCTTTGGCATGACCTGCAGCGTCCCGGTCACTTTGATCGAAAATGTCTGCCGGGCTGATACACCGTCGAGTCCCTCAGCGATGAGATGCACCTCGAAATTGGCGGCACGCGTGTAGGTATGGGCGGATTTGTTGCCAACTGCAGTTGTCCCGTCGCCAAAGTCCCACATGTAAGAGATCGCGGGTACGCCTGCGGCATCGGCCTGCGCCAAGAAGTCGACCGTGTCACCAGCCTTGGCACTTGAGGGGACTCGCGCCGTGATCGTGGGCGCAGCGGGAGCGATTTCCGTATCGACAATCTTGATCACTTTCACGGACTGCGGAGGCTGGTTTGCAATGGTCACCGTGGTTCCCGCAACCGTAGGCGCTGTCTGGTCGAGCACGTCCGTCGTGACGACTTTGTCTCCCGCGGGAAGGCCAAGATCAGCTAATTGCAAGGTGTGCGTGCGAGCTGTTTTGGTCCAATTAAAAACTACCAGCATGGATTGGCGTTGGTCTTCCCGGAGGAAGAAGATGCTGGGTTGTTCATCCTTGGGCTCATAGGCCATCAGGTCGATCGGCGTGGCGGCTCGTCCAACTTTCACCATGTTCAGCAGGTCCCGGTTTTCAACCAGCGCGAGGCGGTCTTTCTCCGAGCCCAACAAAAGCATGTCATCACCGATCTCGTACATGCCGCCCGAGACAGCAGAGAGGGCTATCGACGCCTCGGCGCCCGATAATGACACCGGAGGCTGCGGCTCTCGTTCTTCCATCAAGTAGCTATCGGTGACGTTGAAGGCATCCGGGTCGTTGACGAAGAAGTTGTGGTGCATGTAGAAGCGCGCGGCGACGCCAGGCTCTGCCGCCCGGGTTCGCTCAAAGTTATGTCCGGTATCGGCGGAAACGCGCCCGGTGTCCACCAGTCCAACTGGATTGAGCATCGGGCTCCCATCCTTGTCCAGGACCACGTCATTGCCGACGGTATCGCGGATGATCTGAAGGCCAATACGTTGTGCTTCAAGAGCGGTGGTGTTGGGCCGGTGGTAATAGCCCTCGATCGCGGTCGTATCCATGAAGTCCAACTTGATGAAGCGGACGCCCCATTCGCGAACGATGGTTTTATAAGTTTCGCGCAGATAGTCCTGGGCGGCGGGGTGGGTGGTGTCCAACGCATACAGACGGTCGGTGCCTTGGTGCCAGACATCGCCGATCGGAATGGGTTCACCTTTCGCGTTGTGCACGAGCCAATCTTTATGGTGCTCGTAGACCCAGGCTCGGGTGGTGACCTCGAAGGGCGCAGTCCAAAGTCCGAGGGTGAGGCCGTTCGCAACGATGCGGTGTCCTATGAAACGCATGCCATCTGGAAACTGTGAGGCATTCGTAGTGGTGAACTCTCCGCGCGCATACTGGTAGCCTTCATCGATCTGGAAATACTTGTATCCGAGGGACTTTAAGTGCTGCGACTGCCAATCGGCATTGGCCAGGGTTTCACCCTCGTTAATCGCGCCATAGTAGGCAGTCCAGCTCCACCATCCCATGGGTGTTTCGCCATCGGCCCGCGCATGGTGGAGGCGACGAATTGCATCTCCATAGGCCAGCAGTTGACGGTGATAGTCCTTGCCGGCTTCGAACAGAAGTCGTTCGGAAGCGAGTTCTTGCCCTGGCGCGACCGTCAGAGTCAGCTCCACTTGATCGTCAGCCGGAGATTGTTGCAAATCGAAATCCTTTTGGATTTCGGTCGTGCCGGTGGATTCGACGGTGAAGGAGGCGATCTTTTCTTCTCCCCCAGCATCATTGGCTTGAAGATGCAGGATCGTCAAGAACCGATCGGAAGTTAAGGCACCAAGGAATAGAGATTGCCGGCTTTCCCGGTTGTAGATGAGCTGACTTCCTACGCCGCGATGCATCCCGCCCGTCGCCTTACCGAGATCGTAAATCTTCAGATCGGGCCAATCCTCGCTGAAACTGTCGGAAAGTACCCGGTCTACGCTTGCACGGCCGCCGAGATTGATAAGCGGTTGACCGACTGCGTCGACACTGCGAATGGCCTGAACAGCGACCGGCTGCCCGGTGCCGTTGTGCACCTTCACCTGTACCGCGCCGTAAGGCTGCTGATCATACAACTGCACTACATACACCAAGTCTGGCCTGCCTTCGCGTCCAGAGCAGGTCACTGCTACCTGGCGCCCAGGACCGAGTTCATCGCTGAAGGATGAGGACGCTGATCGGCAATTCACGTAATCGGACGAGCGCAGCCATTCATGGTTGACCTGCGCTGCAACCCGCGAGGCAAGCACTGGTTGACCATCACGCGGCGCCAAGCTGTAGGTTCCGCTTTCAGCGTTGACGTTTACGGAGAGGTTGTCGTTCGTAAGAGTCTGCGCCATACAGGGCAGCACGACGGTCAGAGCTCCAAAGGCGATACTGATAACAGCCTTTCTGTTCGGCATAATTGCTCCCTGAATCCTTCGCGGACCGGCATTGAAAGCAATACTGCATGGATGGCAAATTTTTCCAACTGAGGGTGCGTACTTGGAAGACGATGTAGTCTCGTGCAAAGCAACGCGTAAGAACCGATTCTCGTATCGCGATTTTATCTTGGTTTCGCGCTCAGTTTGTCGAGCGCACGTTTCAACTCTTCCAGCTTTTGCCCAGCCTCACCGAGCTTGCCTTCCGCCGTGAGACGTTGGTAGTCGGCAAGGTTCCTGGCGGCTTCGGCGATAAGTGCGTTGAGGTCGGCTGCAGGCGGAGATGACACAGATGCGGCCGCTGGCGTGCGTTCAGCGGCGCCGGTCGACGATGCATTCAGCGACGAGACGGCTCCCCCAAAAAGTGACGCCAATGCCGACTGGAAAGTGGGTCCGTATGCCAGGCGATCCTGGAGTGCGAGGACCACAAGGCGCAACTCCGGCATCGGGCTTCGTTCCGCCTGCAAATAAATCGGCTCCGCATAGAGAAGGGCCCGCCCGGTTGGAATGACCAGCAGCGCCCCACGCCGCACATGCGAGCCTTGCTGATTCCACAACGTCAACTGCCCGGAGAGCTGTGCATTCTGGTCGATTCGTGCCTCGATTTGCAGCGGACCGTCGACCAGCCTTGTCTTAGGAAAATCGTAAACCACCGACGTGCCGTAGTGTTGGCCATCGCTTCTTCCGGCTATCCAGCCGATCAAATTGTTCCGATTCGCTGGCGTGAAGGGCAGGATCTCCACGAAGTCTTCGCTGCTTTCTCCTGGCAATTTCATCAGCACGAAGTTCGGCTGCATGGCCTGCGTCGCTTGCTGACCTGCATCGCCCTGGCCGACTTCAGCGGCCACCGTCCACAGATCTTCGCGATTGTAAAAGGCCTCCGGATCCGTCATGTGATACAAGCCGTAAACTTCCGCCTGGACTTTGAGCAGCATCTCTGGGTAGCGAACATGCTTCCGCAGCCCTGGCGGCATGGCGGAGGCGTCCTTGAACAAGCTCGGAAAGATCCTGCGGTAAGTGGTGATGATCGGATCCGCGTCATCAAAGACGTAGAAAGTAGTCGTGCCATCGTAGGCATCAACCACCACCTTCACGCTGTTCCGCATGTAATTAATCTGGTCATCGCCAAAGCGGTAGTGCGTTGAGTAGGGATAGCTGTCTGAGACTGTGAATGCATCCAGAATCCACGACAGCCGGCCATCCTCCCCGAGCACGATATATGGATCCGAATCGAAGGAGAGAAACGGTGCCAAGGTTGACACACGCTCGCGCACGTTGCGCCGCATCAGCAACCGGCTGTCCTTGTTCACGTCGTCGCTGAACGGCAACTTGGCCAGATCGTCGCGGTCGAACGCGATAATCATGCGCCGCAGAAAACCACCGAGAAGAATCCCGCCTTCGCCTTGGTAAGAGGTGAGATTGTTGGCCTGCCCCTGGGGATAGTTGAACTCCTTCTGCCGGGTATTTACGTAGACGTCGGTGTTGGTCAATTCGCCGAAGTAGACCTCCGGGCGCGTCACAGTCAGACCTGCGACCGTGCTTTGGACGGGCATGTTGCTCAGAATCAGAGTGGGCAAGCCCTCGGGAGTGAATCCGTTGACTGGATTCATCGTGATGCCGTATCCGTGGGTATAAATCAACTTCTCATTAATCCAGTTGCGGCTGCTTTCCGGGAGTTTATCGATGCTCAACTCACGCGTTGCAAGCATCACTTGTCGGGTTTGGCCGTTAATTTCGTAGCGATCGATATCGATGTCCGGGAAGTCGTAGTAGGTACGAATCTCCTGAATCTGTCGCAGCGTGTCCTGCAGAGCGTGCCAGTCCCACAACCGAATATTTTGCAGGGTACCCTGGTTGTTTTCCGGTTCAGCCGCCTCAACCGTGGTCTCAGCAGGAAACTCGTGTTGCACGACCTGATTCAATCCGTAGGCCTCTCGCGTCAACTCGGTGTTGTAAACGATGTAGGGCCTCTCGCGAACGAGTTCGTTGGGTTTGACGATAAAACTGCTGACGTACCACGCTACCCCTTGCACCACGAAATAACAGAGCGCTGCCGGAAGGATTGCTGCCACAAGCCAGCGTGCGCGGGGTGCCCGTGCGGCATTGACCGCTAGGAAGATCGCACCGGCCACAAGCGCAGCACACACGATCAGCATCCCGGTCAGGATGACGTGGGCGTCCGTGTAGGTCACGCCACCAAAAATCGTATGGTCGTCGAGCAATTGCTCAAACCGGCCCAAGTACACGCGCAGCGCGAGGACCATCAATAGGGAGGCAAATGCAAAGGAGATCCAGCGCCACGGCGATGTGACCGAATGTCTGAAACTCTGAGTCGATACGCGAGCGCCGCCGGTGATCAGAAGGAAGAAGATTGCGAGAGCGCAAGTCAAGACGGATAGAGTCAGGAGCCATCCGGCGATGAGCTGCCACGCCGGCAGGGTGAAGAGGTAGAAATTGATCGGCTTGCCAAAAATTGGGTCTACGGCTCCCCCGTTGGCGTGGGACGAGAACCAAACAAGCGCAAACGTTGCCCACTTCGCAGACATGGCGCCACCGATTGCCAGGGCAATGACGAGCGACATGATGAGTGCAATGATCCGAAGAACGCGGCCAAGAGGAAGTTTTACGGGCTGACCGCCAATGAAGATTGTCTTTGCATCTGGCAAATCCCGAAGGTGCGCCCGTTTCAATGCCAGAAATGATCCATAAAGAACGAGAAACGTCGCGACTGAAAAAGTTGCGAAGATCCCCCACTGAAAACTCAGTGTTTCGAAGAACACTTTGCGGTAGCCAAGAGACCCAAACCAGAGCGCGTCTACGTAATACGACAGCGCGATCCGACCGACAAAGAAAACGACAACAACCGCGGCCAGAAGAAGTAGAAAGCGGCGACGGCGACGCGGCGGGGGGAAGCGCGGCCAGTCAATCGTCTCAGGCAATACGTTACTCCAATCGCGCCAGTTTCTTGACTATGAGTCATTCGCATAATACTCCCTGTCTCGCGGTAGTTTTATGAGGAGCTCAATGACGGGAGGGTCCTTCGCCAGGCGGCGACATCGGACCGGGGAAGGCATGTTCGCTGTAATCAGCTGGCGCGGGTTTCGATGAGGTCTGGAACGGCTTGGAGGATCGCGCGCAAATAACTGCGGCTCGGGCTGAGAACGGTTCCGCATTTCATGGAAATGACGAGGCGATTTTCCTGTCTAAGAACCCGCTTGATCTGCGACCGATTCACCGCACAGGAACGACTGATTCGCAGGAAATGGCAGGCAGGGTGGCTCCATCTCAACATCGAGAGGCTTCCGCGTTCCTTCCACATTCCCGAGTTACCGTAATAGAGAACATAGTTTCCATCGGAGCGCACCCAGGCAATATCCTCGCAATGCCGAACGGTCAACGGCAATATTGCCTCAGGCGCGTCGTCACGCCGCTTGTTGGATGTTACCGAAGCGGAGGACACCAGGTGGCGTAGCCACTCTCCCTTGCGAAATAGAACTTCGCCTTTGATGGCCGCTAGCGATCTGGCGAGCTGAGAGCGGTTCATTGAGAATTCATACTCTCCATCGAAGCGACGGAGGACGACCTCTCCATTTTTGAACGAGATGTTGAGAACCAGCGTCTCCGATGAAGTGGGCTGCCAATCTGCCATGGCTTCCGCCTGGCAGACGACAACCTCGGGGACGTACTCATCAATGATTGGTTCCGCGTCCACCATCCTCTGGGCACTGCCGACCAGGAGGAACGCGGCATCCTCCGCGAACGCGCCTAACAGACTTTCGCGGACGGACGCATCCTCTGCCACGACCACAACACGCATGCCGGCGCGCAGGGTTTGCCCTGTGAAATCCGCGGCCAGCGAGGGGTTGGAGCCAATACTCATGGTCACACAATGGACCACGATATCGAGGACATCAAGAAAAATGGGACCTGTTTACATTCAATCGTGACCGGAGTACGTGCTTCGATGGCGGGCTTCCGAGCGATTGAACGATGTCTTGACTCACTTCACGCGCAATAAAAGAGGGGGGCGCGAACGCCCCCCAAGTACACGGAAGCATCTCCGTGATCAAAATAGAAATTTGAACTCTAGTACTACCGACCGTGCGCCGCCGCTGAACTGTTTAGGGTCGAGGAATTGTGCCGACCCCGGGATCGTGTATCCGGCACTGAACGCGTTGAAGTCGGTGAGCGTACTGAACACGGATACGGGTCCTGCAACCGTGAAGTTTCGATGGTTGAAGAGGTCGTCTGCCTCCACCCTGGCGAGGAATGTTTTGCCTTCCGCAACCCGGAAGTTTCGTCCGAGGGACATATTCCAGACCCCGAATCCAGGAGAAAGGAACGAGTTCCTCGGGAGGTTGGATTTCGCCCCGAACTGCGCGGCAACATAGCGCGCGTTCGGATTGATCGCGACATAACCAACCACATTGCTGGGAGTGGCGGAACAGCTTGTGGCCGACGGATTCGAATCAATACTGGTCGCTCCTCCCGCGCCGTTGTTGCAAACCGCATAGACGTCGGTCCCGGTGTTACCCACTCCATTCGGATTCAAGATGGAACGATCGCCCGCAGGATCACCATTCGCGTTCGGATCATACGGGGAGAGGATCGTGACCGGTTGACCGGTCTGTGCGATGAAGGAACCATTCAGTTGATAGGTATTGAGAATCGCGCGGAGGATTGGATTGATCCCCGACACCGCGGGTGTGTCGTAGGTCCAGGTGGCGGCAAACTTGTGGCGAACGTCGAGCGCGGAGTCGGAACGTTCAGCCTGCAAGTCATACCAATCCTGGGCGCGCCTTGGATTCAGAGCGCTGCTGTTCAGTTCGTTGGTGGCGTCGTCAATATCATGCGACCAGGTGTAGTTGGCCCGCACCGTCAAACCTCGGCGCAGGTTCTGGGTAAATGAAACCGAGGCGCCGTGATAGACGCTCGAGGCGGCTGCCGCAATGTCGGTGACGCTGCCAAAAAATCCGTACTGCGAGAGAGGCAGCGGATTGAAGTTGACGAAATCCATCTGGGTCGAAGCGGGATTCGGTATAGCTGCCGGCACTTGGGAAGCGCTGAAGTAAGTCGGCAATGGGGCGATGCCGGCATCGAAAGCGCTTTCGCTGTTGAGCCGGATCTGGACGGGCAAATGGAAAGCTCGAGATCCTACATAACGGACATCGAGGATTCCTCCAGAGTAGAGCTCGTGTTGCACGCCTAAGCTCCAGTTCACAGTTCGGGTATCGACGGTGTCCGGAATGATGCCCTGGGTAAGTGCGCGCGCCTGCGCCGGGCCGGGAGCCAGCGTATAGCTCGCCGGGAGTGCTCCGTTCGCGAAGAAGTTGGTTCCCGTGGCGCACCAGGCCGGAGCTACCGTCAATCCGTTGCATGCCGACGCACTGGTCAGCTCGGTCTGCAACTGGGGCGGATAAGAAAGTTCGGCGAAGTTATTGGGAGCAGGCGTGTACCCGATTCCAAATCCCCCGCGAATTGAGGTTTTGCCCTGGCCGGAAGGATCCCAGGCGAACCCTACCCGAGGTTCGAAGTCGAGCTTGGCGGTTGCCGGGTTGTGGAACTCAATCACGCCCGGAACACTGGAGACCGCATTCATCGCCTGGGTATCGGCAGAGACGGGGTTGTTAGTGAACTCGTAGCGCAGGCCCATGTTGAGAGTGAGCCGATTGTTCACCTTGAAATCATCCTGCACAAACGTATAAAACGCGCTCTGCGTCGACTTGAAAGTCGGCTCGCCCGAGCCGCGTAGCGCCTGTTGGTCGGGGACATCATCGTGAATGAACGAGTCGGTGCTGCTGTAGAAGTAATTGCCCGTCGAACGGGACAGGAAGAAAGATGGGGCGATGTAGTGGCGGAACTCCGCCCCATATTTCAACGTGTGGCGCCCGAACAGCTTCGTCTGGTTGTCCAGAATCTGGTAGGTATCTTGCAGGTTTCGTTGCGGATCGTTGGCCCCGAATTGCAGGCTCTGGAGGTCTGCTAATTGGATAATCGGATAGTCGGCGTAGGCCGCTGGCGTGGCCGTGTTCTGCAGGCTGTGCGAGAACGCAACCCGAAGATCATTCACAAGGGTATTGGTAACCGACCACGTGTCGACGGCCGATACCTTGTAGTTGAGGAAGGTGGTCAACTGGTTGAAGTTCGCAGTTGGAAGAATCGCAGGAAGAACCGTCGCCTGGTGATTGAGCAGGAAACGACCGCTGATCTGGTGATTGCCGACTTTATAGTCTGTCGTGAACTGCGCATCGTGCTCTTTAAATGGCGCCGGCGCGAAGACGGACGTTGTCCCGAGAGGTATGGCCACGGGACTTCCGGAGGCGTCGGTAACGGAAAGGGTACCCGCATTCGCCGCAGGCGCGGTGGGGAGTGATGACAGCAGCTGCGCGATGTAAGGATTGGCTGCCAGCGACTTCAAGGTGGTCAATCCATCGGCGGTCGGGACGGTAGATTGCCCGCTGATACCGTCGGCCCGCTGGTTGAAGTATTCGTAGGCTCCGAAGATGAACCAGCGGTTCTTGAGGACCGGCCCCCCAATGGTTCCTCCGAGACGATCGACATCAAGTCGAGGAGTGTGGTCGAGAGTGCCATCCTGTAACGCCGCCTTCGTCAGGTTGTCCAAGGCATTGAGATACCGGTTTTCAAGATAATCTTCCGCCGATCCATGCCATTGATTCGTCCCCGACTTGGTGATGATGTTGAACTGGCCGGCGCCGGAGTGCCCGTACTCTGCGGAAAACGGATTGGTAACTAGATTGAATTCGGCAACCGCGTCCTGGATGACATTCGATGTGTTGCCTGTGACCCCGGTATTGTTGTCGTCGATGCCGTCGATATTGAACGAGTTCATGCGCGGACGCTGCCCCGCGATGGATCCACCATTGCCCAGTACCCCGCCTTGTTGTGCCGTGGTATTCGCAGAGAATATGGAAAGCTGCAGCGGACTGCTGCTGCCACTGGGAAGATCGATGACTTCTTTCGAGGTGAAAGTGGACGACAGGGTGGAGGAAGTCAGGTCCACCGTTTCTGCTCCAGAGGTGACCTCAACTACTTCCGATCCGCCGCCGATCTGCAGCCCAACGTTGTGGTCAGTATCCACATTCGTCACTACGTGAACGTCGCGACTCACGCTGTCAGAAAAACCATGAGACGACACTCTGACGGTGTAAACGCCCGGCAGAATATCGGGATAGATATAGGTGCCGGCGGAGTTTGTGGCGGTCGTTTGCGAAACGCCGCTGTCCTGATTAACGACCGTGACTTGTGCTCCAACCACGATATTGCCGGCTGGATCGCTGACCTGGCCGCGAAGAGTGCCGGAAATTCGCTGGGCAATCGCTGCGGGAGACGTTAAAAACAAGATCACGACACAGATGATCGCGATTGCAGTCCGCCTCTGGCTCCGGCCAACGCGCGAATACGTCGGCCTCTGGTCATTTATGCAAGATCCAAACATTGAGACTCCTTCATGCAGTCTTGAAATACGGCAGGCTGGGGATCGAGGTCCCGCCGGCATGCAGAGCAGTGCATTCCCGCTGCCGGATGCAGGCAAATTTCTGGATTTGTGCTGAACGTACTGAATGCCGGGGTGGATTGTCGTTGGGCGGGCACTACTCTACGAAGGCGACTGCACCGGCCCAGTTGGGTGGGCCTTTCCGTCACCTCGAAAACCGTTCGTCCCTTCCAGCGAGGCGTTACAAGCGGCCCTTCGTCCCTTCGCTACGCAAGGCGACAACCGCAATCTAGGCGCGCGGGGATGGGCAGGCATCACCTGGACTGTGCAAACAGTTCCTGAAAGCAAACCTCCTTTCAGTAGCTTTACAGCCATGACATGTACGTTCGCACTACGTCGAACTAGCAGAGCCTATTTCACGGCTAGAATCCAAAGCGTTGGCTAAAAAATTCAATCTGAAGACGATCAAGAGAGTCGCCAAGCCGTTTCTTTGGGCGCTGCTCTGCTGGACTGCCTTCGCACCTGTCCTGGCACTGCAATGGTGGCGGAACGCTCTGCCCATGGCGGCGCATCCTTCGTTCTTCACCTTCCTGGTCATCGTTCTCAGCATTTACTTCACCTTCGCGTTGCTGACTCCATTGCTGTTTTGGATTGTGCGGCGATGGCCGATCAAGAAACCCTGGGTGGTCTCGCGCGTGGGGCTGTATCTGTTGGGCGGGGCAGTCTTCGTGGTCATGATTCCCGCTTTGCGCTGCATTCTGATACCGCCATGGGATCCTTACGGGCAGCAGTTTCTCGCAAGAAACTGGGAGACCTTCAATTCCTTGCTGGCTTCGCGCTTCGCGGACTATACGCTCGGCTACGTCCTGATCATCGCGGCCGCGCATGCCTTTGAGTTTCACGATCGAACGCGCACCCAGGAGATTGAACAGAGCGACCTGCGCCGCACGCTCGCAGAGAGCGAATTGCAGATGCTCAAGACCCAGCTCCATCCGCATTTCCTCTTTAATACCTTGCAGGGCATTTCGTCTCTGACGCAGGAAGATCCGCATCTTGCGAAGCAGATGACCATCGCGCTGGGTGATTTGCTCCGCGCTGCCCTGAAACATTCGAGCATGGATCTGGTGCCGCTCGATACGGAAATGGAGTTTGTCAGTGCGTATCTCGACCTGGAAAAGATGAGACTGGGAGAGCGGTTGCAAGTGCGCATCAAGATTCCCCAAACTGCACGCGAGTGCCTGGTGCCCCAGCTTCTCTTGCAGCCGCTGGTCGAGAATTCGATCGTGCACGGCATCGCTAACACGCGCGAGGGCGGCTGGCTTGAGATTACCTCCGAGCTCAATGACGAGCATCTGCGTCTTCGGCTTGAGAACAGCGTTGCGCCGTCTGCAGCGCGAGGCACAGGACTGGGGCTTCGAAATGCGCGCTCCCGGCTGCAGCACCTATACGCGGAAGATGCTTCCCTCACGTTTCGAATTACCTCGCGTGGCACGGCTGAGGCCCTTATCGTTATTCCTGTTTTGCGAGGGAGTCCTGCCAAATGTATAGCGTCTTGATTGTCGATGATGAGCCGTTGGTCCGAAGTGAACTGACGAGAATCGTGAAATCACGCAATGACATTTCTCGCATCGAAACTGCCAGTGACGGGCGGGAAGCCATTGACATCCTGTGTGCGAGTCCCGTGGATGTCGTTTTCCTGGACGTCAGCATGCCGGAAATGTCTGGCGTCGAAATGCTTGAGGCGTTGCCGCGGAAACATATCCAGATTCCGGCAGTCATTTTTGTAACCGCTCACAATCAATACGCGACGCAGGCATTCGATCACAATGCAATGGATTACGTCCTGAAGCCGTTTTCGGACAGCCGCATCCACCGCGCCCTCGATGTGGCCATCCGCAGAACCCATGCGGAACGGGCAGCCAAGCTGATCGCTAATCTGCCGGGGCTTCAGGAGATCGGGCAGACACAGCCCCGCCGGATGGCGATCAAGGTGCAAAACCGTATCCTGTTTATCGATCCGGCGGAGATCATGTCGGTGCAGGCGGAGGGCAACTATGTGTTATTGCAGACGGCGAATGGATCGCATGTGCTGCGCGAATCGATGCACGATGTCGAACAGAAGCTTGCACCCTTCGGATTTGTGCGCATCCATCGTTCCGCGATCGTGAACTCTGTCTTTGTGCAGGAAGTGCAGCCCTGTTATACCGGTGAGTACGTGCTGAAATTGACGAATGGCAAGGAATTTACCGTTACTCGCACGTACAAGAAAAATCTGCGGCTGCTGGTCACCGCGGGTATTGGCATGGACCCCTTTACTCCGGAAGGCTCTCAATCCTAGGCAAACGCGGAAATTCTCGGCCTTCCCGTGCCGGGGCCGGCGCCGTGCTTAGTTCTTCGAACTCGCCACATCCACGTGGTCTCACTGCGTCTGTGACTGCCAGAGCGTGCCCCGACTCGTTCGATGTCGGTTGCCAATGGCGGCTAACTAGGAGCCCTTGCTTTGTTTCAAATCTTTTAAAGTATTCGGGGACGGTGCGGGTATCTAATCAAAAGAAGGGATCTTCGCTTACGGCGATCCAAATCGCAAACGCTTGAGTACCGCAGGAGCAATCATCTATGGCGACAGTGTCCGAACCGCTCACCCCCTTGGCCGCGAATGAGGCAAAGCAAATCGATGCGTACTGGCGAGCGTGCAACTACCTTTCTGCTGCGATGATTTATCTGCGGGCAAACCCGCTGCTGCGCGAACCGCTCAAGCCTGAACACATTAAGCGACGGCTCCTCGGACACTGGGGTTCCGACCCCGGCCAATCGCTGATCTGGGTCCATCTCAATCGACTGATCAACAAATACGACCTCAACGTAATGTACGTCGCCGGGCCGGGACACGGCGCTCCGGCAACTCTTGCCAACTGCTATCTCGAGGGACACTACTCCGAGATCTATCCCGACAAGAGTTACGACGAAGCTGGGATGCTCAAGTTTTTCCGCCAATTCTCGTTCCCCGGTGGCATTGGTTCGCACTGCACGCCTGAAACTCCGGGTTCAATTCACGAAGGCGGCGAACTGGGCTATTCGATTTCCCATGCCTATGGCGCAGCTTTCGATAACCCTGACCTGATTGTGGCGGTCGCGGTCGGCGATGGCGAGGCGGAAACGGGGCCGCTTGCCACTTCCTGGCATTCGAATAAATTTCTCAATCCGATTCATGATGGGGCCGTCCTCCCGATCCTTCACCTCAATGGATACAAGATCGCCAATCCGACGGTACTGGCGCGCATTCCACACGACGAATTGGAATCCCTGCTGATCGGCTATGGGCACAAGCCCTATTTCGTGGAAGGCCACGATCCAGCACTCATGCACCAGGCGATGGCGTCAACGCTGGAACAGTGCGTTCTCGACATTCGCGCAATCCAGGATCATGCGCGCTCAACTGGCGACGTTTCGCGCCCGCGGTGGCCGATGATCGTGCTCCGTTCACCCAAGGGCTGGACCGGGCCAAAAGAAGTGGATGGACATAAAGTCGAGGATTTCTGGCGCGCTCACCAGGTGCCGGTGCTCGATCCCGTCACGAATCCGAAAAACCTTAAAGTCGTGGAGAGCTGGCTGCGCAGCTATCGCCCGGAAGAGCTGTTCGATGCGAAAGGCACGCTGGTCGCGGAGTTGCAAGCTCTTGCTCCCAAGGGTACAAGGCGAATCTCGGCGAATCCGCATGCCAACGGTGGCAATCTGCGGAAAGAACTTGAGATGCCCGACTTCCGCGATTTCGCTGTAGAGGTGAAATCTCCAGCGACGAAATACACTTCGCCGACCGACGTTCTTGCCCATTTCCTCGCGGAAGTCATGCGCCGCAACATGAAGTCGTTCCGCGTCTTCGGTCCCGATGAAACGGCCTCGAATCGCCTGACAGCCATCTACGAAGCTTCAAAGAAGACGTGGCTGGCCGAATACAAGCCCGAAGACGCCGACGGCGGCGAACTCGATCCCGCGGGCCGCGTCATGGAAATGCTCAGCGAACACACCTTGGAAGGATGGTTCGAAGGTTATGTCCTGACCGGACGCCACGGATTTTTTTCCACGTACGAAGCCTTCGTGCACATCATCGACTCCATGTTCAACCAGCATGCGAAGTGGCTGGAGAAGTCGAAGAAGGAGCTGGATTGGCGAGCACCCATCCCCTCCGTCAACCTCCTCATTACCTCGCTGGTCTGGCGCCAGGACCACAACGGCTTCACCCACCAGGACCCCGGTTTTCTCGACGTGGTCACGAACAAGAGTCCCGACGCCGTGCGCATCTACCTGCCGCCTGACGCGAATTGCCTGCTCAGCGTAACCGATCATTGCTTGCGGTCGCGTGACTATGTGAACGTCATCGTTGCGGATAAACAGGATCACCTCCAGTACCTAAACATGGAGCAAGCGGTTACGCATTGCACGAAGGGCATCGGCATCTGGGACTGGGCTTCGACGGATGATGGCGAGGAGCCCGACGTCGTTCTCGCGTGCGCCGGCGACATCGCCACCATGGAGGCCGTTGCCGCCGTCGAGATCCTCAAAGAGCATTTCAAGGACCTGAAGATTCGCTTCGTCAACGTCGTCGATCTCTTCCGGCTCATGCCCACCAGCGAGCACCCGCACGGATTGTCGGACCGTGACTTCGACTCGCTCTTTACCACCGACAAGCCGGTCATCTTCAACTTCCATTCCTACTCTTCACTCATTCACAAGCTGAGTTATCGCCGCAAGAACCACGAAAATATTCACGTCCGCGGCTACAAGGAGAAGGGCAGCATCAATACGCCGCTCGAGTTGGCGATTCTGAACCAGGTTGATCGCTTCAATCTGTCTATCGACGTCATCGACCGCGTGCCACGCTTGCGCAGCGTCGGCGCACACGTGAAGGAGTGGTTGAAAGGCCAGATCATTTCCAGCATCGAATACGCGCACGCGGAAGGAATCGACCGCGACGAGATTCGCAATTGGAAGTGGAAGGGCTAACGGATGGAGAATCGCGATCTGATACTCGCGCTCAACAGCGGCTCATCTTCGCTTAAGTTTGGGCTCTATGCGCGTGGTGAAAGCGACGAAGTTCCCGTCCTCACCGGCAGCGCAACCGGCATTGGCCGGGACGATGGCGCTCTCCACATCCGCGACGCAGACGGCGCCGCATTGGTACAGCGCGAGTGCATCCACGAATCGCAAGTCCAGGCGCTCACGACACTGGCCGCTGAGATTCGCAAACACTTCCAAGGCACGCCGATGGCGGTAGGCCATCGGGTCGTCCACGGCGGTCCCCACCTGCTGTCGCATCAGCGCATCACGCCCCAGGTCCTCGAGCAACTGAAAGCCGCTACCCACTTTGCGCCACTGCACATTCCGCAGTCCCTTGCGCTCATCGCCCTGGCGCAGTCGACGTTTCCCGACGCCGATCACTTTGCTTGTTTCGATGATGCCTTTCATCAAACCATGCCTGCCGTGGCTTACCATTTGCCTCTGCCTCGGCAATACCTGGACGCCGGCGTGCGACGGTACGGTTTTCATGGGCTCTCCTACGCGTCGCTTGTTCACCATTTCGGCGCAACTCTCCCCGCTCGCGCGATCTTCGCGCACTTGGGCAATGGGGCCAGCCTGTGCGCCCTGCGCGACGGCCGGTCGATCGACACCACGATGGGAATGACGCCCACCGGCGGGATCCCGATGGGCACGCGTTCCGGCGACTTGGATCCAGGTGTCCTGCTCTTTCTTCTACGCAATGAGGTCCCCAGCCCCGACAAGCTGGAGGAAGTTCTCAACCGCACCAGCGGTCTCTTCGCCCTCGCAGACGGCGAGAGCGACGTGAAAACTCTGGAGGAGCGCGCGCGGGCCAACGACCCCAACGCGGCGCTGGCGTTGGAAATCTTCACGACGTCTATCCGCAAGACCATCGGTGCCTACATTGCCCTCATGGGTGGCGTGGATCTGCTGGTTTTTACCGGCGGAATCGGAGAACACAGCGAAAGCGTTCGGTCTGCCGCCAGCCGAGGCTTGGAATCCCTGGGCGTAACTCCGGCCATGATCCAGATCGTTTCGGCCGACGAAGAAAGACAGATCGCGCGTCACTGCAGGGCAATGAAGCACGAGCGGCTGAGATGAAACCTCAAAAAGCTTTTGGATTTACAACCAGACCTCTTAACGAGGGGAGTCGGTGCTGTCCTTCTTCTCCGTCGTAATCGACCCAAGGCCGGCTTTCCGTGCGTGTTTTCAAACTCTTCTAGGAAGCAGGTATCTTTATTCGAGGATAGATAGCCTATGACGGACTGGTTCGCACGCCCCGTTTTGCACGTAAAGGATGTCGAGGCCTCGCTCGTCTTTTACGTTAACGCGCTTGGTTTCACGAGCCCCTGGCGCTACGACGAAGACGGCAGAGCGCACGTCGCACAGGTCGAGCGGCAGGGCTGTGCGCTTATCCTGGCCGACACGTGGCCGGAGAAGATTGGCAAAGGGCTGATGTTCATCTCCTTGAACGGCGAGCCGGCGACACACGAGGCCGCGGCCGCTGCGTTGGACGCGCTGCGGGCGGAATTCGAGGCCAAGGGGGTTTCGGTTAAAGAGGGTTCGTGGGGCTACCGGCTGCTGGTGGTCGACGATCCCGACGGCAATCAGCTCTTCTTCAACTATCCGCGCGCGAGACTGCGCCCGGCAAAGTCGCTGGAGAGGAAGCATGAGATGTTAGGTGATGCGTCTCAAATCACCGTACCCGGGTCGATGTCTGCTCTTGTTCAAGATTCGCGAACGTTCTAGCTAACAGCAGACCTGCGGACGCCGTATCGCAAGATCAGCACGCCATTGCCAAACCGGCGTTCTTCGAGCAATTCCAAGTCCAGCCGCACGCCGTCAGGAAAAAACCGCTTTCCGCCGCCGACAATCACGGGGCAGACGATCATCTGGAACTCGTCGACCAGGCCGGCCTTGATCGCATGCGCGGCGAGTTCAGGGCCATCCACGGAGATGTCGTGCTTGGCGTTGGCTTTGAGCTGCCGAACCGCGTCGGGATTGAACTCCCGCTCGATCCAGGTCCGCGCGCTGCGTGACTCGGTGAGGGTTCTTGAATAGACGATCTTCTCGGCGCCTTGCCACTGCCGCGCCCAGTCAAGCACGAACTGCGGTTGGCCGGGAATCGTGTGCGCGGTCTCCCAGTAAACCATAGTCTCGTACATCTTCCGCCCGTAGAGATAGGTGCGGATGGACGCTCCGAGGGTGTTGATGTACGAATGTACCTCCTCATTTTCAGGAGCACCCCAGCCGAAGCGGCCTTGCTCGTCTTCGGTATAGCCATCCAGTGACATGAGCATCGAGTGAATCAGCTTGACCATGCGTTTCACCTTTTACACGAAACCACCTGTCACTGGATCGCGATTGCCACAATCGGAAAAAGATATGGACACAAGAAAGCCAGCCCCCGCAAAGGACGTTCCGAGGTGGTAAGAACCACATCGACCTGTCCTCTGGCCAAGGGCTGGCGTCACTCCGGTCCTAGTTGAGAGCTCCCTTTTTCACGTGAAGGTCATAGCGATCGAGGTTCATCACCTTGCTCCATGCCGCCACGAAGTCCTTCACGAACGATTCCCTGGAGTCGTTGCTGGCATAGACCTCGGCGAGGGCTCGAAGTTGCGAGTGCGAACCGAAAATCAGATCGACACGGGTCCCGGTCCACTTCACTTGGCCGGTCTTGCGGTCGACGCCTTCATACACGCCTTGCTCTTTCGAGGGCCGCCACTGGGTGCCCATGTCGAGCAGGTTGACGAAGAAGTCGTTGGTGAGGGTTTCGGGTTTGTGGGTGAAGACCCCATGCTTGGTGTGTCCGTAGTTGGTGCCGAGGACACGCAAGCCGCCGAGGAGCACGGTCATTTCCGGGGCGGACAAGCGGAGGAGTTGGGCCTTGTCGACCAGCATCTCTTCCGCCGGGCGCGGCTGCCCCTTGCGGTAATAGTTGCGGAAGCCATCGGCCTTGAGCTCCATCACCGAGAACGACTGCACATCGGTCTGCTCCTGCGAAGCATCGGTACGACCCGGCAAGAAAGGAATCTTGACGTTCTGGCCGCCTTTTTTCGCAGCTTCTTCGATAGCTGCGTCGCCAGCGAGGATGATGAGATCGGCGAGCGAGACCTTCTTCTTGCCCGATGATGCGTTGAACTCCTTCTGGATCTTCTCAAGGACCGGCAGCACCTTCGCCAATTCCGCCGGCTGATTCACTTCCCAGTCTTTTTGCGGAGTGAGGCGAATGCGCGCGCCGTTGGCGCCTCCACGCTTGTCGGAGCCGCGGAAGGATGCAGCCGAAGCCCACGCGGTGGTGACGAGCTGCGAGATCGACAGGCCGGATTGCAGGACCTTCGCCTTCAATGCGGCAACGTCGCCGTCGTTGATCAGTTCGTGATCCACGGGCGGCACCGGATCCTGCCAGAGCTGCGGCTCCTTGGGAACGAGCGGCCCGAGATAGCGCGGGAGCGGACCCATATCGCGGTGGGTGAGCTTGAACCACGCCTTGGAAAAGGCGTCCGCGAACTCCTGAGGATTTTCGTAGAAACGTTTGGAGATGGGACCGTAGACGGGATCGACGCGCAAGGCGAGATCGGAGGTGAGCATGGTAGGCGCGTGCCGCTTGGACTGGTCGTGGGGATCGGGAACCGTGCCGTTACCGGCGCCGTTCTTGGGCTTCCATTGGTTTGCGCCGGCCGGGCTCTTATCGAGCTCCCACTCGTAGCCGAAGAGATTTTCGAAGAAGTTGTTGTCCCACTTGGTGGGCTGGGTGGTCCAGATGCCTTCGAGGCCGCTGGTGATGGTGTGATTGCCGTGGCCGGGGCCGAGCTTATTTCTCCATCCGAAGCCTTGTTCTTCGATCTCGGCGCCTTCAGGTTCGGCGCCTACGAATTCGGTGGGGACGCCGGCGCCGTGAGTTTTGCCGAAGGTGTGTCCGCCGGCGATGAGGGCGACGGTTTCTTCGTCATTCATGGCCATGCGTCCGAAGGTCTCGCGAATATCGCGGGCGGAGGCGAGAGGATCGGGGTTGCCGTTGGGGCCTTCGGGATTTACGTAGATGAGGCCCATCTGCACGGCGCCGAGGGGATTCTCGAGATCGCGCTCCCCGGAGTAGCGCTTGTCATCGAGCCACTTGCCTTCGGGGCCCCAGTAGATGTCTTCACTGGGCTCCCAAACGTCTTCGCGTCCGCCGGCAAAGCCGAACGTTTTGAAGCCCATGGACTCGAGGGCAACGTTTCCGGCAAGCACGATGAGGTCGGCCCAGGAGATTTTGCGTCCGTACTTCTGTTTGATGGGCCAGAGAAGACGGCGCGCCTTGTCAAGGTTGCCGTTGTCGGGCCAGCTGTTGAGAGGGGCAAAGCGCTGTTCGCCGGAACCGGCGCCGCCGCGGCCGTCGCCAATGCGATAGGTGCCGGCGCTGTGCCAAGCCATGCGGATGAAGAACGGACCGTAGTGGCCGAAGTCGGCGGGCCACCACTCCTGCGAATCGGTCATCAAAGCGTGCAGGTCTTTCACCACCGCGTTCAGATCGAGCGTCTTAAACTCTTCGGCGTAATTGAACCCTTTCTTCATCGGGTCGGAGAGCGGAGAGTGCTGGTGCAGGATATTGACGTTGAGCTGGTTCGGCCACCAGTTCGCGTTGCTCCGCGCACCCGCCAGGGTATGCGCGCCCACGGGGCACTTCGCTTCATTCAGGGTGTTGGTTTGATTGCCCGGGACTGGCGCCTTCACTTTTTCGACAAGTTCGTTTTCCATATCTCCTCATGTTCCGTTCAGCAGAACCTAGATGTAAAATATATACTTCCTATGAATACCATAGGAACAGCGTCTTAACGGTTTTTCCCAATAATGGAAGTTCACCAGCTTCGATATTTCTGCGCAGTCGCCCGGCACGGCACCTTTACCCGCGCCTCGGAAGTAGAGCACGTGGCACAGCCATCTCTCTCCCAGCAGATCATGAAGCTCGAAGCGGAACTGGGCGCCCGGCTCTTCGATCGCCTGCCTCGCGCTGCCAAGCTGACGGTGTTCGGCAGGGCCTTTCTGCCAAGGGCGGAACGCATTCTCCGCGAGCTCGGAGAAGCTAAAACCGAGCTTCTCGAAATGTCCGGCAATGAGAAGGGCGAAGTGGTTGTCGGCATCATTCCGACCATCGCTGCCTATCTTCTCCCGAAATTGCTGAACGGCTTCGCCACCCGCCATCCTCTCATAACCGTGAAGATTGTCGAAGACATCACGCCTACCCTGCTGCAGCGCCTGCACGAGGGCACAATGGACATGGCCATCGCGGCGTTGCCCGTTGCGGGCAATGAACTCGCCAGCGAGGAACTGCTCGAGGAGAAGTTCTATGCAGTCCTGCCGGAGAAGCATCGCCGCGCATCCCGCACTTCGATCAGCCTGGCGGACCTGAACCAGGAGCCCTTTCTGCTGCTGAAGGAAGGCCACTGCTTTCGCGACAGCCTGATCGCAGCGTGTCACAAGTCAAAAATGTCCCCGAGCGTCGTCTTTGAGAGCGGACAGTTTGCCACCGTTCTGGCAATGGTCTCTGCCGGGATGGGCGTTTCGGCAGTGCCGGCCATGGCCGTGCAGCCACACCCGGGATGCAAGTTTATTCCAATCTCCGGCAAGCACAGCACCCGCAAGGTGGGCATCGTTACCTCCCGGCATCACTCGCAGAGTCGCGCCCAGCGCATTTTCATGAAGCAACTGCGGGATACCTGCGTAAGCGGCGAATAGCTGCAAGGATGGAGACGGATTTGTCGCGCTGCGATATGCCGAGGGAGAAGCTGGCTGCGGGGGCACATACGTGGCACAACAAGCAGAGTGGATTACAATTGCTTTCCTTGGGCTCGCTTCGCAGTCATATATAGGAGAGCATTCGGTCGACGTACACTAGCCATCGTTGTATTCCGATCACCGATGCGAGAGCAGCAGCGACCCAATCAACGCGCCTTGATGTCGACCCAAATTCGTGCCAAGTATTTTCGGACGCTAGCTCCGGCTGCGATGCTGTTGCTGTGCCTCGGCGCGGCAGTGGGACAAAATACGACCCAGATCACCCTCGAGCAGGCCATCGACCTCGCGCTCACGCAAAGTCCTTCGATCAAAGCGCAACGCACCTTGATTCTCCAAAACGAGGCGCAAGAGATTACCGCGAACCTCCGACCGAATCCTACCCTGGGCGCAGATAGCCAGTTCCTTCCATTTTTCAGTCCCCAGGATTTTTCGGGAACCAACCTGGATCAAACGCAGCAGTTCGATATTGGACTCAGCTATCTCTTCGAACGCGGCCATAAGCGGCAGAGGAGACTGCAAGCGGCACGAGATCAGACGGCCGTAACCCGCGCACAGGTCACCGACGCCGAACGTACCTTGGCCTTCAATGTTGGACAGCAGTTCGTGAACGTGCTCCTGGCGGAATCGACGCTGGCTTTTGCGCTGCAGGACCTGCAAAGCTTCAAGCAAACCGTCGACATCAGCGAGACGCAATACAAAGCCGGCTACATAAGCGAAGGTGACTACCTCAAGATCAAGCTGCAACTTTTGCAGTTTCAGACCGACGTCTCTTCAGCCCGACTGGCGAAAGTGCAGGCGCTGGTCGGATTGCGGGGATATTTGGGATACAACACCATTCCTTCCGATTTCGATGTGGCTGGCGAATTGACCTACCAACCGCTCCAGGCGCGCGTGGAAGACTTGCAAATCAAGGCTCTGCGCGAGCGTCCGGATTTTCGCGCTGCCGCATTAGGGATTACCGCCGCCCAAAGCCAGATCCAGTTGGCGAAGGCCAACGCCAAGGTCGATGTGAATGGCACGTATGATTTTTCCCATGTCTCCGGCGAAAGCACGGCCTCTGTGTTCGTGAGCTTCGATCTGCCGATTTTCAACCGCAACCAGGGCGAGATCGCGCGCACCGGCTTTGCGCTGACTCAGGCACAGCAGCAGGAACTGGCAGCCAGCGATACGGTGATGACCGACGTCTCCAACGCCTTCGAGGCGCTGCGCAGCAACGAAGAGGTGGTGCAACTGTATACATCCGGGTATCTCAAGGAAGCCCAGGATTCGCGCGACATTAATGAATACGCATATAAACGTGGCGCTGCGAGTCTGCTCGACTTTCTCGACGCCGAGCGCAGCTACCGGTCGGTGCAATTGGCGTACCGTCAGGCGCTGGCCTCCTATATGACCGCGTTAGAACAACTGAAAGAAGCGGTGGGGACGAGGAACCTGCCATGAGCATGAGCAAGAAAGTTTGGCAGCGATGGCCGGCAGCCGCTATCGCATTGGGGATGGCGCTCATTCTTTCCGGCTGCCAGGGCGGCAGCTCGAAGAAGAACGATGCGAACGAGGGCGGCAACGACCATAACGCCGAGTTGTTCACGATTCCCCAAGACCAGATGTCGCACGTACAGGTGCTGACAGTACAGCCCACCACCCTGACGCGTTCGCTGCGGCTGACGGGTGCGGTGGCTTACAACAGTTTCCGTACGACGCCGGTGATCACCCAGGTGAGCGGGCCAGTGAGCAGGGTCGTGGTTGTTCCGGGACAGAATGTGCACCAGGGCGAGCCGATGTTGTACGTCGCGAGCCCTGACTTCTCGCAGCTCCGCACCAACTATCTCAAGGCGAAGGATGCTTACGCTCTGGCACAGAAGGCCTATGCCCGCGCGAAAGACCTCTACGATCATCACGCAATCGCTGAGCAGAATCTCGAGCAAGCGGAGTCGGCGGAAGTACAGGCCGGCGGCGACCTCGTGTCCGCGCAAGCCGCTTTGAAGGTCCTGGGCATCACCGATCCCGACGAACTGGTGAAAGCCCCGCCAACCTTTGATGTGCCCGTGAGGTCGCCGATCAATGGACTCGTCGTGGAACAGGATGTAGCGGTCGGGCAGCTTCTGCAGCCGGGCTCGACGCAGTGTTACATGATTTCCGACGTCAGCACGGTGTGGGTGCTGGTCAATGTCTATCAAAAAGATCTCCCGTACGTGCACGTAGGAGATCCGGTCACGATCCAGACCGACGCGTATCCCGACGTGTTCCACGGACGCATCTCGTACGTCGCTGCCTCCCTTGATCCCAACACACGGACTTTGCAGGCGCGCATCGAGACCGCGAATCCCGGCCAAAAGCTGAAGAAAGACATGTACGTAGTTTCCACGGTCAACGCCGGCAAGATCAGGAATGCCATCGTTGTCCCGGACGCGGCTGTGCTCCGCGACAACGAAAACCAGCCGTTCGTCTACATTGCGAGCTCGTCCAACCAGTTCGGCAGGCGGCCAGTGACGCTCGGGGAGAGCGTGAACGGCCAAACGGAAATCAACAGCGGGTTGAAAGCAGGAGATCGAGTGGTTGGAAACGGCAGCCTGTTCCTGCAGTTCGCCAACTCGTTACAGCGGTAGAAGCACCAAAGCATTGATCAGAGTTCGAACAACAACGGCGTCGACCACAACTGAATGATCCACAAAATCGTCCAAGCAGCGCTGCGGCAAAAGTTCCTCGTGTTAATGCTGACCGTCTTCATCACGGTCGGAGGAATCCTGTCGTTCCAGCGCATGCCGGTCGACGCCTATCCCGATCTTGCCCCGCCCCAGGTGGAAATCATCACCCAGTGGCCTGACCATGCGGCCGAAGAGGTCGAACGCCTGGTCACGTTGCCGCTCGAACTTGAGATGAATGGTGTTCCGCACATGTTGATCATGCGGTCCATCTCGCTCTACGGCCTCTCCGACGTCATCCTGACGTTCGAAGATAAAACGGATGACTACTTCGCGCGCCAGATCGTCTTCGAGCGTCTTGCCCAAGCCACGTTGCCGACTGGCGTAACGCCGAGCCTCGCCCCGCTCTTCAGCCCCAGCGGCCTCGTGTATCGCTACGTGCTGGAGAGTCCCGATCGCAGTCCGCAGGAGTTGAAGACGATCGAGGACTGGGTGGTAGAGCGTGCCTACCGCTCGGTGCATGGGGTTGCCGACGACTCCGGTTTCGGCGGGACCGTGATGCAGTACCAGGTGCTGCTCGACCCCGCGCGCATCTACGGATACCACCTCACGATTCCTCAAGTCACCGCGGCACTGGCGGCCAATAACTCGAATGCCGGCGGCGGCTTCTACTCTCAAGGCGGCCAGTTTTATTACGTTCGCGGCATCGGCCTGGTGCGCAACACGGAAGACATCGGCAACGTTGTAGTGGGCGCGAATAAAGGCGTCCCTTTACGCGTGCGCGATGTCGGTGAAGTCGTGATCGGGCATGCGCCACGCCTCGGCGAATTCGGCTTCCAGAAGAATGATGATGCGGTCGAAGGCGTCATCCTCATGCTGCGCGGCGAGCAGACGCAAAACGTCCTCAAGGGAGTGGAAGCGAAAACGCAGGAGCTGAACAGCAAGATTCTCCCGCCCGACGTAAAGATCCATCCTTACTACGATCGCAGCGAACTCGTCGACCTGACCACCGACACCGTCGAGGCCAACCTGCTCCGCGGCATGGTGCTGGTGTTGATCGTGCTGATCTTCTTCCTGGTCAGCTTCCGTGCAGCGGTCATCGTTGCTCTCACCATTCCGCTCTCGCTGTTATTCGCTTTCATCGTGCTGCATGCGCATGACGTCGCGGCGAACCTGCTGTCCATTGGTGCGATCGATTTTGGAATCGTCATCGACGGCACGGTCGTAATGGTGGAGAACATCTATCGCGAGTTGTCGCTGCGCGAAGGCCAGAGTTACAGCCTGAACGAAGTCATCCTCGCCGCCGCCAAAGACGTCGACCGCCCCATCTTCTATTCCGTTGCCGTGATCCTCGCCGGATATCTCCCGATCTACGCTCTCACCGGCCCTTCCGGCAAGCTCTTTCATCCCATGGCCGAGACCATGTCGTTCGCACTGGTGGGCGCGCTCATTCTCACCCTCACCCTCGTTCCTGTGCTGGCCTCGTACTGGTTCAGGAAGGGTGTGCGCGAGAAACCGAATCGCGCCTTCGAGTGGATGAAGGACAAGTACGCCGTTCAGTTGGATTGGGCGCTCGATCACCCCAAGCTTACGATCCTGATTGCCACATTGATCTTTGGCGCGAGTCTGCTGCTGGTGCCGTTCATCGGCGGCGAGTTCATGCCGCATCTCGATGAAGGTGCGCTCTGGGTGCGCGCCACCATGCCGTATACCATTTCCTTTGAGGAAGCCAGCAGCATCGCTCCGCAAATCCGCGACATCCTCATGTCGTATCCCCAAGTCACCGTCGTCGGATCCGAACTCGGCCGGCCTGACGATGGCACCGATCCCACCGGCTTCTTTAACTGCGAGTTCTACGTGGGGCTGAAGGCTTATAAAGACAAGGCTTGGAGCGGCAAGGTCCACGACAAACAAGCTCTCATCGAATCCATCAACCAGCGACTGACGGCATTCCCCGGCATCATCTTTAACTACACTCAGCCGGCCGAAGATGCCGTCGACGAAGCGCTCACCGGCCTGAAAAGCTCGTTGGCCGTCAAGATTTATGGCGACGACCTGGGCGTTCTCCAGAACAAGGCCATCCAGATTAAGAACACGCTCGCGAAAATTCCCGGCTTCACCGATCTCACCGTGGTGCGGGAACTCGGCCAGCCCAGCTTGCTGGTTGAAGTGGACCGCGACAAGGTGGCACGCTACGGGATTAACGTTTCCGATGTGGAGGCCGTGATTTCCGCCGCGGTCGGCGGACAAGCGGTGACCCAGGTAATTCAGGGGGAAAAGCTTTTTGATCTAGTCGTCCGTATGCAGCCACAGTTCCGCAGCAGCGCTCACGAGATCGGCAACCTGCTCGTCGGCACGCCCGACGGCCAGCAGATTCCGCTCAGCCAACTGGCAGACATCAAACAGGGCAATGGCGCTGCTTTCATCTATCGCGAAAATAACTCGCGCTACATCGGTGTGCAGTACAGCATCGAAGGTCGCGACCTGGAGCGAGCGGTTCAGGAAGGCCAGAAAGCCGTGAAGAAGGCAGTCACCATGCCGCCCGGCTACTTCATGGAATGGGGCGGAGAGTACAGCCAGTTCCTCGATGCGCGCTCGCAGATGTTCTTCATCGGTCCGCTCGCCATCGTTCTGATCTTCATGATCCTGTTTGCCCTCTACGGAAACTTCAAATTCCCGGTTGCGATCGCGCTCGGCGTCATCATGACCGAACCGGTGGGCGCGCTCATCGCGTTAAAGATCACCCACACTCCGTTCAGCGTTTCATCCGTCCTGGGGCTTCTCGCGCTGCTTGGCGTGTCCGTCGAGACTGCCGTCATTCTGGTTTCTTACATCAACAAACTGCGGCAGGAGGGAATGGGCATCCACGATGCTACGCGCGAAGCATCCCTCTTGCGCCTGCGTCCCATCATGATGACCGCCCTGGTCGCGTGCCTGGGATTGTTGCCGGCCGCGCTCTCCACCGGCATCGGCTCCGATACGCAAAAGCCATTTGCAATTGTGATCGTCGCCGGCTTGATCTCGCGCCTGTTTATCGGCTTCTTCGTCAATCCCGTGCTTTACGAGCTCTTCGCGCACGAAGGCGACGTCCTGCAGATATGACGATTGCTTGTTGATCTTCACACTCAACGCATTCTCGCTATTCAGATTCGCGTCTTGTCAGCGATCAAAATCTGCGATCGTACTCCGCTGATCGAACGGTTCAACGATGTGCGGACGACTTCGTCGTGCGTGTGTCACTGCATTTGTGTGCATCCTGCAGCTCTGTTCTTTTTTTTCTTCGCGCAATTTTGTTTTCCACAGTCGTTTAGCGGAGAACTGACGAGAGATAAGGTCTTTATCGCGGTTCTCTCGTGTCGGGCCTAAGGACGAGCTAAGTGGTTCGTAGGGTGTTGCATTTCTCGCGCGCACCCTATACTCAAATTGCTGCACGCACTCTGCCCACGCTGAACGCCACTTCGCGGGCAATGCGTCCCTTCAATCCAACGGGGATAAGCAGTTCATAGCCGTCTTGCTCGAAGCCGCGCCAGGCGCGGTCCAAACGGGCAGCGACAGGTCTCAAGCGGTCAAATCTATCCCTCAGGAGAAATCGATTTGAAGAAGTGGCATATTTCCGTGTTGCCTTTCGCCCTACTCATGTCCTCCATGCTTCACGCCCAATGCTCGACCGGGAAGACAACTCTCGCCACCAAGGTTTGCGCTCCGGCGAGCAACGCAACCGTATCCTCTCCCGTCACATTTTCAGCAGCCGATTCAGGTGCGTCCTACAGCCAGATCTACGTCGACGGCAAAAAATACAGCGATTACAAAGCAAGTAACGTACAAACGAGTCTCACCTTGGCTTCCGGTTCGCACCGCCTGGTGTTTCAAGCTTTCAGTTCGGCAGGAGTCAAGTCCGAGGTAATTGAATACATCACGGTCGGGTCTTCCACGCCGCCGCCGCCGCCCAGCAGCGGGACCGCTGTCACCACTTGCAATCAGAAGTTGTCCCCCAACACCTCGTATTACCTGGCAAATGACATTGGCGGTAGCGATGGATCGGTGCAGTGTCTCACGATCGCCGGCCCCAACATGGTGCTCAACCTCAACGGCCATAAGATTACCGGCACTCTCAAGACCGGCGTGTCGATCAACATCAGCGGCGTGCGCATTTATAACGGCACCATCACCTGCGTGGACGCGGACGCGAATAAACCAGGGTGCCTGTACATCAATGTCGATACCGACGCACCTGCCATCACGGTGCCTCTCGAAATCGACCACATCTCGTGGAGCAACACTTCGAATACAAGTTCGGCGCAGGAATTCAACATGCTGGTCGATTTGGGCGGTATGTCCAAGACGGCCACCGGCGGTCCGAACGTCTTAGTTCACGACAACACCTCCGTCTCCGCCACCGGCATGACCAACGATCGAATTACCAATTTGCAGGTGCAGGCGACCGCCCACAGCAATGTCGCGTACGCAGCGTTCTATAACAATGCGACCTTGTGCCAGGCGACGGCAGCTGCCTGCCAGGGAATTGTTTCGTACGGACTCTACAACACCAAGGTTTACAACAACACTTTGGTCAACCAGTTCAACAAGTCGAACGGAGATACGCCGCGCGGTGTGCTCTGCGATCAGACCGACGCCTGCGAGGTCTACAACAACACCTTCGACGCCCAGAATGGACGTGCCGTCCGCTTGCGCGGTACCAACAATAAAAACGGCCCGAATTCCGTGCACAACAACACGATCAACAATGTGGATCAGCCGCTCGGCACCAACGAGGCCGCGATTCACCTCGGCGATCCCGACTCTGGGACGGAAGTTGAAAATGCAACCGTAAATAACAACACCATTAACGTCATCGCTCCCGGCTGGGTTTTCATGGCGCGCGGAACGAGTGCCATCACCATTGAAGACAACACGGTGAATGCACCCAGCGGAATCAGCAGCGTCGAACTGCTGGACGCTCGCTCGGATGGCGGCGTCGGACCGGCAACCAACATCAACCTGTGGCGCACGACCGTGAATGGCGCAGCAGGCACTTCTAATTGCCAGCCTGGCACCTCAGCGAACATCTGTAAGTCGGGTACGGCAACCGGATCCGGCTGCAAGGTTACAACCGGCTGTTAATCGGTACTACACACAGGGAGGCGGTGCCAACGGGCATCGCCTCCTTTGTATTTCATCGGTTTTTAGCCCGCCAGCTCGCATAGACTCGCTGAGTCCCAACCCGCGTCAGAGATAGCTCAACCACCAATCGTGACGCCGTTGCTTCAAACGTCCGAACCAAAGACATGCGGGATAGAGCACCAACAGCACCACAATCCAGACAGCGTAGACCGTCCAGAGCGGGAACCCGTAATCCGGAGGGAATAGGTTGCTCGGACTTCCCATGGACGGCGGCGGAATGAACAGGAACGATGTCCGTCCATAGCGCACGTAGTTCATCCCGACTGCCAGGAGGTGCGCCAGCAAAAGATGCGCTGCGTAGTAAAAGAACGGCACACGCCCGAATACGATCATGGGATTCGTGGAGGAGAACTGATGCCGGCCGAGCCACGCAAGCAGGATCATCGCGGGTCCGAGCGTCATGAGAAGAAACAGCAGCGATGGTGGATACTTTGTCGTGTTCAGGAACGAGAGCACGGTAAAGAGCGCAGAAGATTGATGGGTCCAGCGTACGGGATCGCCATAGATATTGATCGCGCGCAGCACGACGAACGCCGTGCTCAAGCCCAAACCTAACCGCAAAAGAAAGCGTTCCCGCCTCTCGGCATCCCAAAGAAAAACGTTTCCAAGGCAATAGCCGGCCGCCATCACCCCAATCCATGGCAGCACCGGGTACGCCGTCGCAAACGACACTCCCATGAATGAGAAAACGCCTTGCTGATGGAGGATGTTCCAGATCCACGCGGCACGTCCGAAGCGCTGCGCCGGAACAGCATCGAATAGATTGTGGAGCGCGATGATGGCGATACTCACAACGGCAAGAACTCGCGTTGGAAGATGAATCAGTGCAGCCGACGTGATCATGCAAATGCCGATGGCCCAAATGATAATCAGAAGGATGAGCTGTCCTCTGAAGCCGACTTGGAAAAACATAATCGCGCGCAGCACGGTAATTTCGAGGAAGATCAGCCACAAGCCGCGGGTAACCAGGAACCTCGAGAGTTCTGTCTTCGAGTGCCCACCCCGGCTCATCCACAAAAATGCGCCAAGTCCTGCAGTAAGGATGAAGACGGGCGCGCAAAAATGCGTGATCCAGCGGGTGAAGAAGATTGCCGCTGTGGTACGGGTGAGATCGGTTGGCGAGAACTGCATCGCACTGCGCGCTACGAAGTCGCGGATGTGATCGATCGCCATCACCATCATGATGAGGCCACGCAGTGCGTCCACCGACTGGATGCGCGGGGTGAATGTACTCTGCGCGTGAGCTACCGAAGCGGCCATCGTGGTGCGAATTATATTCGCAAAAATTTGCCCGTCTCCAAGGTTCCTCGCACAAATCAAAGGATGCTGGTCGCCGTGTACAATGCCAGTCTGTCTGATTTCGCTCGCGAGAAACATCGCAATCTTCGAGATTGAGCCGTTGTGCAGGATCATGCTGATTCACCCGGATCGCCTCTTTCCCGCCGAACCGAGCACCCGAAAGATCGCCCAACGACTCTTTGAGCGCGTACAGACCTTGCCAATCCTCAGCCCCCACGGACATACCCAGGCTGCATGGTTCTCAAAGAATGTTCCTTTCTCAAATCCCGCCAGCGTGTTCGTGCAGCCCGATCACTACATTTTTCGCATGCTCTACAGCCAGGGCGTGTCGCTGGAAGATCTTGCGATTGGGCACCCGGAAATTCAGGACCCGCGCCGCGTCTGGCACATCTTCGCCGATCATTACTACCTCTTTCGCGGAACGCCAACCCGCCTGTGGCTGGACTTTTGCTTCCAGGAGCTTTTCGGCTTAACCAAGCGGCTCTCGACCGAGACCGCCGACCTTTATTTCGATACGATCTCTGAAAAACTAACAATGCCTGAGTTCCTGCCTCGGGCTCTTTACCAGCGCTTCAACCTCGAAGTCCTGGCAACCACCGATTCCCCCCTCGACTCACTCGCGTACCACGAAGACATTCAGCATTCAAGCTGGAAGGCGCGCATTCTTCCGACGTTCAGGCCCGATCCCGTCGTGGATCCCGGCTTCGACAATTTCGCTGCAAACGTAACTGCCCTCGGCAACAAGACGGGGGAAGACACTGCCACGTGGGCCGGCTACCTGAATGCGCTGCGAGCGATACGCACTCGCTTTCGCGAGCTTGGCTGCACCGCCACCGATCACGGTCATCCGACCGCGCAAACCGCGAATCTTTCCGCGGCGAAGGCTGCGGAGTTATTTCGCCAGGTCCTCTCGGGAGCCGCGGATGCTCGCCAGAAAGAACTCTTCCGCGCCCAGATGCTCACAGAAATGGCGCGCATGAGCCTGGACGACGGTTTGGTCATGCAGATCCATCCCGGCAGCGCCCGCAATCACAACCGCGAGTTGTACGCGAAGTTCGGACGCGATGTCGGAGCCGACATTCCGACACCAACGAATTACGTGGACGCGTTGCGGCCTCTGCTCGATGAATTCGGGAACAGCCCCGGTCTGCGGATCATCCTATTCACCCTTGATGAGTCCACCTATAGCCGCGAACTGGCGCCGTTAGCAGGACACTATCCGTGCCTGCGGCTTGGCCCGCCCTGGTGGTTTCACGACAGCCCGGAAGGCATGCTGCGTTACCGCGAACACGTTACGGAAACAGCCGGCTTCTATAACACGGTCGGGTTTAACGACGACACGCGCGCCTTTCTCTCGATCCCGGCGCGCCACGACATGGCGCGGCGCATGGATTGTTCCTTCTTGGCCAAGTTAGTCGTCGAGCACCGCCTCGACGAGGAAGAAGCTTTCGTGGTGGTGCAAGATCTGGCATACCGCCTGGTCAAAGAAGCCTATCGGCTGTAGGAGCAGGAACGATGGCGCAAACGGCATTCGACGGCCCGATGGAGAACGAAACATCTCCGGGAACACGGTTGGGCCGCGTGCGTTGGACCATATGCGCCATGCTGTTCGTCGCCACGTCCATTAACTACATCGACCGCCAGGTCATCGCGATCCTCAAGCCCACTCTCGAGCAAAGCATCGGCCTGACGGAAGTCAACTACGGCTACATTGTCGATGCGTTTCAAATCGCATACGCGATCGGGCTGCTCGGAATCGGAAGGCTGATCGACAAGCTCGGGACGCGCATCGGCTATGCGCTGGTGATGGGCATCTGGAGCCTCTCTGCGATGGGACACGCGCTACCCGGCACTGCCCTGGAGTTCGGCTTTGCGCGCTTCTTTCTTGGACTCGGCGAATCCGGCAACTTCCCCGCGGCGATCAAGGCGGTGGCGGAATGGTTTCCGCAAAGCGAACGCTCGCTCGCTACCGGCATCTTTAACTCTGGCGCAAATGTCGGTGCGGTGCTGGCCCCACTCATCGTGCCGTGGGTTACGCTGCGTTACGGCTGGCATGCAGCGTTTCTTACCACCGGACTTTTCAGCGCGCTGTGGATCGTGTGGTGGTCGCGCCGTTTTCGCTCGCCCAAAGAACATCCGACCCTTACGGCTCGGGAACTACAGCATATCTATCGCGAGGGCGCGATCGAGATGGAGCCCGCAATTCGCTGGAGAAGATTGCTAGGCTTCCGCCAGACCTGGGCCTTCTCGATGGCGAAGTTTCTCACCGATCCCATCTGGTATTTCTACCTGTTCTGGCTACCTTCGTATTTCAGCGCCAAATTCCATCTCAACCTTTCGCACATCGGGCTGCCGCTGATTATCATCTATAACGTGTCTGCGATTGGGAGTATTGGCGGAGGATGGCTGCCGGCGCCGTTTCGCCGCTTTGGACTCTCGCCCACCCATGCGCGGCTCACGGCCATGCTTTTCTGTGCTCTGCTCATCGTTCCGATTTTTGCCGCCACCCGGGTGACGTCGGTGTGGATCGCCATCGCGCTGATCAGCGTAGCGGCAGGGGCGCACCAAGGCTGGTCCGCGAACCTCTTTACTACGTCATCCGATATGTTTCCCCGCGGCGCGGTCGGATCCATCGTTGGCTTGGGCGGCATGGCGGGTTC
The DNA here is from genome assembly GCA_963703075.1 of uncultured Acidobacteriaceae bacterium. Taxonomy (GTDB): domain Bacteria; phylum Acidobacteriota; class Terriglobia; order Terriglobales; family Acidobacteriaceae; genus Korobacter. The sequence continues at coordinate 4,160,615 of OY969786.1, read as the reverse complement.
CATCGGTAGTGCGCTCTTCGCCTTTTACGCGGGCCATGTCCTGCAACTTACCCACAGTTATGCGAGCCTCTTCGCCATCGCCTCCAGCGCCTACCTCTTGGCACTCATCTTTCTTTGTGTGCTCGCTCCGGGACTTAAAAAGGTCGAGGCCATCGCGTGAGCCTCTACTGCGCCGCAGGAGGTATCGACCAGGATCTATCTCCCCAGCTCGAGGAATTGCTGACCTCTACCCTGACGAAACTCGGAGACCGCAAACGCGTTCTCGTCGTCCCCCCGGATCACAGTCGCATCCACTCTCGTGCCGGCGAGCTCACCCGTCACGCCTACAGCTACTACGGAGATCGCCTCAAACGCATCCTTCCCGCCCTTGGCACGCATACACCGATGAGCCGGGAACAAATCGCACGCATGTTCGGGCCCGTGCCGGCTGAGTTGTTTGCCGTCCATAACTGGCGAACCGATGTCGAAACCCTCGGCGAGGTTCCCGCGGAATTTATTCAGCAGCAGTCGGAAGGGAAACTCGATTACGCATGGCCAGCGCAGGTCAACCGGCTCATTCCACGCGGCGACTTCGATTTAATTCTCTCCATCGGGCAAGTCGTCCCCCACGAAGTCATCGGCATGGCCAATTTCAACAAGAACATCCTTGTGGGTACGGGCGGCCGGGAAAGCATTAACCGCAGCCATTACCTGGGCGCTGTCTACGGCATGGAACGCATCATGGGCCGGGCCGAGAATCCCGTGCGCAACGTTCTAAACTACGCTGCCGACCACTTCCTGCGCGATTTGCCCATCGTTTACGCGCTCACCGTGATTGGGCGCACGCCGGATGATCGGCTGGCTCTTCGCGGACTTTTCATCGGGGATGATGCCGAATGCTTCCACCGCGCTTCCGAACTCAGCTTGCAAGTGAACTTCGAAATGGTGAAGACGCCCATCCGCAAGGCAGTCGTCTATCTCGACCCCCATGAATTCCACAGCACGTGGCTTGGGAACAAGGCGATTTATCGGACGCGCATGGCGCTCGCCGACAACGCGGAATTGATCGTGCTCGCCCCCGGCGTCAAGAAGTTCGGCGAAGACGACACGATCGATGCGCTCATTCGCAAACATGGCTACCGCGGAACGCCGGCGACCCTCGCAGCCGTGAATACCGACGCAGAGCTCGCGAACGATCTAAGCGCCGCGGCTCATCTCATCCATGGATCTTCCGAAGGCCGCTTCGCCATCCGGTGGTGCCCCGGCCAATTGAGCAAGCAGGAAATTGAAAACGTCGGCTATGAGTATGGCAATCTCGCGGACCGTTCGTCACCGTTACGATCCGCATCAACTCCGGCAAGGCTGGAACCGCGTAGAGGGCGAAGAAATCTTTTTTATTGGAAATCCGGGCTTGGGTCTGTGGGCGCATCGCGACCGCTTGGCGCAATGAGGAAACGTGAATAACATCTTCACTCTTGAAGGGAAAACCGCCGTCGTTCTTGGAGGAACCACCGGCATCGGCCACGCGCTCGCCCTCGGGTTGGCGGACGCAGGAGCCGACGTCGTTGCGTCCGCACGCCGCCAGCATCAAGTCAACGCAACCGCCGACGAGATCGAACACCGCGGACGCAAAACCCTGCGCCTGTGCTCCGATGTTCGCGATCGGGCATCCCTCGAAGACTTGTTAGATAGCTCTCTCAAGCTCTTCGGTAAAGTTGACATCCTCGTCAACTGCGCGGGGATCATTCGGCGCATGCCTACGCTCAACATGCCGGAAGAAGACTGGGCTGACATCCTGGATACCAACCTGACCGGCACCCTTCGCAGCTGCCAGGTGTTCGGCCGCCCCATGCTGGAACGCGGCTACGGTCGCATCATCAACATCGCTTCTCTCAATAGCTTTGTTGCGCTGACCGAAGTCGCTGCGTACGCTGCCAGCAAGGCGGGGGTGGTCTCGCTCACGCGCTCCCTGGCCGTCGAGTGGTCGAAGAAAGGTGTAACCGTGAACGCCATCGCACCTGGCGTATTCCGTACCGCTTTGAATGCAGACCTGCTCGACAACACGCCTCGCGGACACGAATTGTTGACTCGCACGCCGATGGGACGCTTTGGCAAAAGTGACGAGCTCGTGGGAGCCGCGGTCTATCTCGCCTCCGACGCAGCTTCTTTCGTCACCGGCGAAACCATTGTCGTCGATGGAGGATTTCTCGCCAGCGGCGTCAACCGATAACCTTGTAATCAAGGAGGCTCTTCCATGGAGTACACGCGGCGCACGCTGCTCGCGGGTTTAGGATTGGCGGCAATTGGCAGCCTGTTGCCGCGATGGCTCAACGCCGACGCGACCGACGCCAAGTGCCCGTTTCGGCTGGCGGTCATCAACGACGAGATCTCCCCGGATTTCGAGCGGGCCTGCCAAGTCGTTTCCCAGGAGTTCGGGCTGGGCTGGATCGAACTGCGCTCGATGTGGAACAAAAACGTCACCGAGCTCAGTGAAAAAGAAATCGCTGACTCGCAAAAGATCCTCGCCGAACACAAGCTTAAGGTCACCGACATCGCCAGCCCGCTCTTCAAGACAGATTGGCCCGGAGCTCCGCGCTCCTCGCAAAGTGAGGCTCGCGACCAATTCCATGCAGACTTCGACGCGAGTGCCCAGGACAAACTGCTGGACAAGTGCATTGCGTTGGCCAAAACCTTTGGTACCGATCGCATCCGGTGCTTCGACTTCTGGCGGCTTGACCATCAGAAGCCGTATCGCGCAGCGATCAATGCAAAACTGCAGCAGGCGGCGGAACGCTGCGAGAAAGCCGGTCTCGTCCTTCTGCTGGAGAATGAGATGTCGTGCAACACCGCAACCGGCGAAGAAGCGGCGGCCGTCCTTAAAGCAATTCCCAACCAGAATTTCATGCTGAACTGGGACCCCGGCAACGCCGCTGCAATCGGCAGCACTCCTTATCCGACCGGCTACGACCTGCTCCCAAAGAATCGGATCGGGCATTGCCACTGCAAGGATGTCGTGCGTAAACCCGACCACAAGTACGATTGGGCTGCGGTTGGAGACGGTATTATCGATTGGGTTGGACAACTCCAGGCACTGCAGCGCGATGGATTTCGCTACGGGTTGAGCCTGGAAACGCACTGGCGCGGCGCAGGTACACCCGAAGCCTCTACCCGCGCGAGCATGCATGGATTGAAAAACGCTCTGACCCGAGCGGGCATCTCCTGTTAAAGAAATGAGGTCCCGGATGGTGACACGACGTGAGTTTCTCGATGCGCTCGCGGTTGGCGCGGTCGGATTGGCAGTGAACTCCACCGCGAAAAGCTACGGCCAGATTATCGGATCCAACGATCGCCTGAACTTTGCGGTCATTGGCCTGAACAGCCGTGCCTACGCGCATCTCGCGTCCCTCAAGGCGAATAAGGCCGCCGCGCGGGTCTCGCACGTGTGCGACGTCGATAGCGACATCCTCGCCAAGTTTGCGGCCGCCACCCAGAAGCAGATGGGCTACGCGCCCGCCACGGGCAAGGACTTCCGCAAAGTTCTCGAACTGAAAGATGTAGATGCTGTCTCCATCGCCAGCCCCGATCACTGGCACACGCCGATGGCGATCGCCGCTTTACAGGCGGGCAAACACGTCTACGTCGAGAAGCCATGCAGCCACAATCCTGCCGAAGGCGCGATGCTCGTCGAGGCCCAGCGGAAGTACCGCAAGCTCGTACAGATGGGAACGCAGCAGCGGTCTTCGCCGCACACCATCGAGGTCGTCCAGAAAATACATGACGGGATCATCGGGCGCGCCTACTTCGCGAATGCGTGGTACGTAAACACAAGGAAATCGATTGGTACCGGAAAAGAACTCCCAGTGCCTCCGCAGCTCGATTGGGATTTGTGGCAGGGCCCCGCGCCTCGCCGTCCCTATCGCAGCAACGTGCATCCCTACAACTGGCATTTCTTCCGGCGCTACGGCACCGGCGAAACTCTCAACAACGGCACCCACGAAGTCGATGTTTGCCGCTGGGCGCTCGGCGTCGATTACCCAAAGCGCATCACCGCGTCAGGAGGCCGATATCACTATAAGGACGACTACGAGTTCTATGACACGCTCGTAACCAGCTTCGAATATGACGACGCCATGATTTCGTGGGACGGCAAGAGTTGCAATGGGATGAAACTCTATGGCCGCGATCGCGGTTCAGCCATCATGGGCACGAACGGCACGGTTGTGGTCGACCGCGATGGGTATGAGATCTACGACCTGAAAGGCGCGAAGACCGGTGAGTTCCGCGCCGGCAGCAAGACCGCATCTGCCGATCTCGTCGGCCAGGATTCCATGACCGATGCGCATTTCGCAAATTTCATCGCCGGCATCCGCACCGGCGAGAAGCTCCATGCACCGATCGATGTCGGCAACGTTGCGGTCACGATGTTGCAGCTCTCCAACATCGCTTGGGAAGTAAATCGGGAGCTGCACCTCGATACCAGGGACGGCAAAATTCAGAACGATGCCGAAGCGATGAAAATGTGGGGACGCGACTACGAGAAGGGCTGGGAGCCTCATGTCTAGCAGCTTTTCGCGTCGCTCATTCATTCGCTCTGGTGCACTCGGTGCCGTCGCCCTCGCAGCATGGCCCCGCGCTTTTGCCGGGCAGGCCGGGACTTCCGGTAATACCTCGCCCATCCGCCTCGGCCTGGCGAGCTATACCTTCCGCAACTTCAGCCGGACGCAACTGATCGCGTTCATGCAGCAGCTCAACGTGTCCGCGCTCAATGCGAAGGACGCAAAAGATCATCTTCCCCAGGATCCTGCGCAGGAAGCGGCAGCGCTCGCCGACTACGCTGCAGCCGGAATTCACCTGCATGCCGCCGGCGCAATTTCTCTCGCTAAGAATGAGAACGCCGACATGCGTCCCAAGTTCGAATATTGCAAACGTGCCGGCATCGGCGTCATGGTCGCCGGCGATCCCTCGCCTGAGGCTCTGCCGCGTATCGAGCGGTTTGCGCAGGAGTACGACATGCGCGTTGCGATCCACAATCATGGCCCGGAAGACAAGGTGTGGCCTTCTCCCCTCGACGTTCTGAAGCGAGTCAAGGATATGGATCCCCGCATCGGCTGCTGCATCGACGTTGGTCACGCTGCGCGCGCGGGCACCGATGTCGTCGAAGCGATCCACGCCGCCGGCCCTCGGCTCTACAACTTGCATATGAAAGATCTGACTGACTTCACGAAGAAGGATAGCCAGGTTGCGGTTGGCGAAGGCATTCTGCCGGTGCGGAAGATTTTCGAAGCGTTGATCGATACCAACTACAAAGGCTTCGTTGACCTGGAATACGAGGCCCACCCCGATGATCCGATGCCTGGTGTCATCAGCAGCTTTGCATTCATGCGCGGCGTCTTGGCCGGCATGCAGAGTTAGATCACCATCTAACTGTAACCGCTTGACGCTGAAACCCCGCGCCCGCCGGGAAGCTCACGTGCAGTTCTCGCTCTTGTAGCATCGCATTCGCCGCCAAGAGTTTTGAAAGCCCGGCGCGGTTCACTTGCAACCGCAAAACTTGCTCCGATCCGGCTGGGGCCTCCAGCGTCAGCGTGAGCGTGCGGGTCCCATACTCCTGATTCACAACTCGCAATGCGTGGCTCTCGTCCCCGGGATTCAGCGCACTCTCCGGCAGGATCACCTCGACATCCGGCAGTGGAAGCCGCAGTGCGTGCAACGTTGCCGGAGCAGCCTTGCAATCGACTGCCGCTCGTTTCTCGGTCAGGCAGAAAGACAGCGGCCGCGCGGCGGTGACCGTGATCTCCATCGTCGTATTCTGGCGCTCGTACCTCACCTCAAGTTCCGCATCGCCAAATGGGACATTGTGCAACGCAGCCCTTGGCCACTCCGCTGGAAGTTGCGGCGCCACACGCAACGTGTGGTGCTCTACATCGGCTTCCACGCCGAACAAACCGCGGACCGCAGGCGTCAGGGCCATCGCGGCAGACCATAACTGGTGCGCGGTGCTGCGGCCCAGCGGCTCATTGAAACGCCCGGACAGCAGCTCGGTGAAATTTCCCGGATCTTGCGACCATACCAGCCGCTGGTTTTCGCGCAGATGCTGCAGTCCCGCCAGTGAGCGTCCGGCACGGTATTCCGCCATCGAAGCCCATCCCGTAAAAAGCGGCCAAACCGAACCCTGGTGATAACTGATCGGATCGTAGAGCGCAGAGCTTTGCGCGATGGCACGCGTACCCCAATCCGCCGAGAGATCGCTGCCCGCATAAAGATCCAGGGTCTTCGATGCGTTCGGCAGATTCAGCTCCCCGCTCCACCATGCCACCGATGGATAAACGGTCGGCGTCGTGTCATACGTGCCGTCGAGATTGCGCGAGAACCCATAGATGCCGTTCGTCCCCAGGTAGCCTGCCAGTTTTTGTCGAATGATTTCGGCTTGCTGTTGCGCGGAATTCGCCAGCGCAGCATCCCCCATCGTCGCCGCCAGGCCCGCCATCGATGCGCACGACTGCTGGTCGAGCGCAGCCAGGTAAAGTTCCTGGTGCGGCAATTTCGGCACCCATTCCTCCACCCATCCCGTGCCTTGCGAATTGTCGTAAATCCCATCCGTGTCGTGACCGCGAGTGAATTCGTTGGCGCGTCTCAAATTGTCCCAGTGCTTCGCAACAAATTCCCGATCACCCGTCGCTCGCCAATAGTCTTCCATCGCCATGATGAAGAGCGGCGTTGCGTCCGCCGACGCATACTCGTATCCCAAGCCGGCCCAGTCCACCCGATCGGCCGACTGTGAGTACTCGTGCATGATCTTGCCATCCGCCCGCTGGCGAGCGATCAAGAACTCGAGTGCCTGCCGCGCTAATCCGAAATCGCCTTCGCTGTCCACGGCATACAGCGTCCACAGCGTGTCCCGTCCGAAAAACCATCCGAACCCCGGTCGATCGGAATCTGCCGAAGGATAGACTCCGGCCACCAGCCCAGTTTCCGCGCCCTTCTGCACTTTCAGTTGATCGATGGAAATCTCGGCCCATCGCATTGCCTGGTCGAAGCGAGCGTCTGGCGTTTCCGTCGTCAGCCGCTGATCAAAAAAATGGGCGTAGTAGTTGCGGCTGCTTTCGTAGAGCGCCGGAATGTGTGCTGCCATTGCACTGATTTTCGCCGTGAGGGCCGCCAGCCTCGCGGGGCCGCGCGGTCCGCCATCCACCACCGCAGCCAGAAGTGGAAAGTAGCGGTCCGCGTCGCGCTTGGGATCGTACGAGACCTTGAATTGCAGCGGATACTCCTTCGGCCGCTCCTGGTAGGGCGGCAGGATCCCTGGCTGCGCGTTCGGCATCGCAACCATCCCGGCCAGGGATGGATCGTCGGTCTCCAGCACATAGGCCCCGCCGGTTCCCATGGGAACCCAGCCCGCGCCCGGCCGTCCCGGGTTGAGCGCCGGCCACATGCGTTCCATCACCGGATCTAAGTTCACCGTCAGCATCAGCGGGCGCACTGCGCGTATCTCAAAAAGCACGATGGGAGCCGGTGCGTCTGGCATTCCACGCGCGAGAAACATATGCTGCCGCACCGTGAACGCCGCATGCGCGTAGGTGATGGTCGTGTGGTCGGGAAAAACCTCGATCGTCGCCGCCAACGGGTTCAACTCGATCGGAACCGGGTAGCCCTCGAGTTCCGCCGTGAGATGAACATGCGCCAGCACCTTGATGGGGAATGCCCAGAGTTCGAAACTCCCGTCCTGCTGCCCGAGGATCGCGCCCGTCTCTCCGGTCACGCTAAACGGTTTCTGCGCCTGCGCGGGTTGAATAATCGTTAGCGAGGACTCTGTAAGCGGAAATTGCGGGATGGGCGCCAGCGCGGCTTGTTGTGCGCGCGCCGAAATACAGGACACAATAAGAACGAGAGCGAACCAGAATCGATGGAATCCGCGCCTGGGCATCCAATCCTCGTAACCGCCACCAATCATCCGGTCGAAAAATTGGTGAGGCAGCAATAATACGTGATGCAATGCGCCGCCAGTTCGCTCGCCGCGCCGCCAAGCCAAGTGCCAATCTGGTGCGATTCCTCAAAGTTTCTTGTCGCTTCCAAGCCCCACGCTCCCCGCGGCAGTACGATGCAACCGGGTGACATCCGAGTCTCCGTATGGTCGACGACAAACAATTCGATTTCGACTTCATCGTGGTCGGTTCCGGCTTCGGCGGAAGCGTCTCCGCACTGCGCCTGACGGAAAAAGGCTATCGTGTCGCGGTCATCGAAATGGGCCGCCGCTGGAGTGCGGAAAATCTACCAAAGACCAACTGGTCTCTCCATCGCTGGTTCTGGCGTCCGAAATTGGCCCTGCGCGGATTCTTCAGCATGCGCTTCTTCAGCCGCGTCACCATTCTCCACGGATGTGCCGTCGGTGGCGGCTCCATTACCTACGCCAGCACATTATTGCGTCCACCCGATAAAGTCTGGCAGAGCGGCACATGGTGCGGCCTCGCGCCGTGGGAAGCCGAGATGCCGCGCCATTACGACACCGCATCCCGCATGCTCGGTGTCGTCCAGAACAAAATCCTCGGCCCTGCCGATCATCTTCTGAAGGAAACTGCCGTCGCCACCGGCGTGGGTGCGACCTACTACCGCACCAGCGTCGGAATTTTCCAGTCACCCGAAGGCGAGGCCGGCGGAAGGACCTATCCCGATCCTTATTTCAACGGCGAAGGTCCGCCCCGCACCACCTGCACTGCCTGCGGCGGCTGCATGATGGGCTGTCGTCATGGCGCGAAAAACACTCTCGATCAAAACTATCTTTACCTGGCCGAGAAACGTGGGGCGACCATCCTCGCCGAAACCAAAGTCGTCGATGTTCGACCTCTCAATAACCAGGAAGACGGCAGCAATGGCTACGAAGTTCACACCGTCGAATCCACTGCGTTGTATTCTCCCCGTCGCCGTCGCCTCACTTGTCGAGGCATTGTTTTCGCTGCCTCGTCGCTGGGCACGATGGAATTACTCTTCCAACTCAAGGCCAAGCGCTCTCTTCCGAACGTCAGCGACCAGCTCGGTAATTGTGTGCGGACCAATAGCGAATCGCTCATCGGTATGCGTGTTCCGAAGTCGCGGGAAGATCTCTCCAAAGGTGTCGCCATCGGTTCCGGCGTTTACATCGACGAGCATACCCACATCGAAGCCGTCCGCTATCCCGCCGGTTCCGACTGCATGGGCGCACTCGCGACCATCCTCACCGCAGGCCACCCCGGCCCCGGACGCATCGCCCTCTGGTTAAAGAATCTTCTCGCCGCCCTGATCTCCCACCCCTGGCGCACCCTGCGCCTGCTCCAGCCCTTCGGATTTGCCCGCGAGTCCGTCATCCTGCTCTGCATGCAAGCACTCGACGGTCATATTGATATGCGATGGGAACGCCTCTGGTTTTGGCCCCTCCGTCGTTTCCTCGTCAGCCGCGGCCGGCGCATCCCGACCTACATTGCCGCCGCCAACGAATTCGCTCGCAAATTCGCGCAAATCGCCGGTGGGACCGCCATGAGCATGCTCCCCGAAATCCTCTTCGACATCCCCGCCACCGCCCATTGTCTCGGAGGCTGCACAATCGGCGACTCACCGCAACAGGGCGTCATCGACCACCGCCACCGCGTCTTCGGATACACCAACATGTACGTGTGCGACGGTTCCGTGGTGGCCGCCAATCTCGGCGTCAATCCGAGTCTCACCATCACCGCGCTCGCCGAACGCGCCATGGAGTTCGTGCCGTCCCGCTCCGCAACCCACTGGAACGACCGCGCCCACAGCGCATAAAAAAAGGCTGCAGCGCCCGAAAGCGTGCAGCCGTTGTAGAGACTAGACCTACTCCACGTTCTTGCCAAACCGGAATGTCGGTCCTACTGAGATGCGTACCGTATTGCGCGCGTCCTTCAGCAGGTCCTGGAAAAGGAAGCAGTGTACGTAGTCGACGGTGACCCGCAGCGCCACGTGCTTGCTCGCGTTGACGTCAAAACCACCGCCCACTCCGTAAAAAACAGTCGTGTCCGTCTTGTTCCCGCTCGGAGCCAAGTGCGACACCACCAGGGTTTGAATCGGATCCTTAGGATTCAGGGTCGCGTTCTCGTGAATCGCTCCCAGGTCCGGCCGAACAAAGAACGTGACTGCCTTCAGTTGACGGAAATTAATCTGTGGGCCCGCCGCGTAGGTGTAAGTCTTCGCATTGAAGGGAACGTACAAAGAATAGCCGGGAGGCAGTCCGCCCAATCCGGCAATCTCGGCCCCCAGCGCCTGTTGCAACGATGGCGTCAATTCCTGCGGAAGGATCGAGCTGTTGCCATCAAGCACGCTGAAGTCGCCGCCCAGCGCCAGCCACCGCGTTACGTTGTACCCAAATTCCCCGTTGAATCCCCGTTGATAAAGATTAAAGGAAGGAGATGCCATGTAAGAAAAGCCCGTGAATGCATCGAATCTTCCGACATACGGCTGGGCTTGTTGCGCCTGTGCGTTGGCCGGAACCATGAATAAGACAAATAGGAATGCCAGCAGAAGCGACAACGCTCCTGCCTTGGAGCGATGTGTTGCCATGTGAACCCTCCGGTAATTTATTTCCTCGAACTGAGCCCAGCCACAAGCTTGCAACTGTGGCCTTACTGCACCTGCGCATTGCCGGCTGCCGGCACTTCTTTCACACAGCTGCCGCCAAAAATTCGCTCGGTCATTGCTTCTTCCAGGCGCACTCCCCAGCGCGCTCCATACAGCAGAACGCTGCATTCCACTCCTAGCCAGTCCCACGTCGTCGAAGGCACTCCCACCGAGAACGGCCGCCTTGCCCATCGTTCGACGAGATATTGCGCAATCGTGAACTCCGCCGTCGCGTAGCTTCCGCGAATGTCTTCCAGAATCCCATCGAGCGTGAACAGGCACCTTGGAGAACAGGATCAGTGACGATGGAAAACGGACGCCCGCCAGCGCCACCTGCTCCAGCAAGCTCATGGCGTCAATGGCGCGTGGCATTTTCGCCAACGGCATGTCCGCCATGAACCCGTGCACAGTCTGGTGAATCGTTTCCCGGTTATCCTCCGGTTCGCTGAGCTCCCGAATCTCGAGGCACGCCGCCGCCTCATTGCGGAGCGCCACCGCCACGAACAACAACATTAGCCGCCGCCGTTGTTCCCGGCTCAAATGCTCCGCCAGCGCCCAATCGAGAATCACCAGTTCTCTCGTCTTTCGGTTGTAGAGCAGGTTCCCCGCGTGCGGATCGGCGTGGAACATCGCATCCGTTTGACGCGAAAGCAGGGGAAACGCCACCAGCGCTTCCACCAACTGCCGCGCTATATCCGTTCGGCGTTGTTCGGTCATATGGGCAACTGCCGATGTCACCTTTACGCCCTCTTCTTCGCTCATCGCTGTAAGCCGGGCCGTGCAGAGCTCCGGAATCAGCTTCGGTACGCGTACCCCATGCACCGGCTTGAACTGCTTCGCCGCTTCGACCAATGCAGCCTGCTCGCCGGGAAAATCCACCTCGCGTTGCAGGTGTTGGCGAATTTTGTTGAAAGTGTCAGGAATCACTGCCGAGGTAAAGCCCGCGTGGCTTCGTCGGCCGAAGAAATCCGCCAGACCCTGCAGGATCTTCATGTCTTCTGCAAAGCATGTGGGGATGTGCGGCTTCAGAACCTTGAACACGCCTTTTTCGTGGCGCTTCTTTTCCGCATTCCACCAGGTAAACCGGATCACCGCGCTGACACTCGCCTCCGACAGCAGCCTTCGGTCCATCTTGACTGCGTAGCGATCGATCTTTTCGTTCAGTTCCGTCTTTGCAGACGCCAGGATTTCCCCGACCCCCACGTCGCGGATCCCGTTCTCGAGTTTGGCCAGCGCTCTCCTCACCGAGCGTCGCAGATGCCGGTTGCGGGCCAGTACCTGGCCGAGTTTCTGTAATCCCGGCACCCTGGCAATCAACTTCAGCAGCCGCACTTCCGGCGAGGTGTTCCGCGGCAATTCATATTGCTCAACTAGTTTCGGCGCCAGCCGGTCGACCGAAAGCTGCTCGATCACGAACAACATGGACGCCCGCGTCGGCTCCCGCCATGCTGCGAACTTCGATGGAACCAGCGCCTCCACGGGCACCAGTCGGTCCACGATCCATCGCGCCAGTGCTTCACGAATCGCGGAGCCTTCCGGCGACCGCAACATCGTCTCGACCATTCCCACCCGCTCCGCCGTGGTCGAGTCCGCAGGAATCCATTGCCCAATTGCCGACTGCATCTCGTCCGGCGAGAGCGTTTTCAAATACTCCGCGAACGTAGATGCGCTTCCCATACTTTTCCCTGAAGTGAGCTCGATCCGGCCAAAGGTTTCACGAGCGAGATTGATTATCCGACGCGACCGCGCGGGCTCAACCGCGACTTGGCGTTTGATTCCCTGCATTCCCAGAGTGGCACCGGCCACCCTTCATATCTTCGCGAGGGCCGACTCCGCCTTGCGGATCGCTGCCTCATGCAGATCCCATCCGGCAATCGCTTTTTGGCACCCTTCGCGCGCCATTCTCGTGCTCAGCCGCCGTTCCGCTTTCTCGAAGGTCTCTTCTGCATCCATGCGCGCCCGGATCGCCGCGTCATGCGCTTCCTTGATCCCTCTCGCCAGACGCTCGACCTCCGCTGGCATTTTCCCGTTCGAAGCTTCTTTCCCACTCACCTGCGCATAGGCGGCCTTCAACTCGTGATCCCATCCGTCGTGCAGTTCCATCTCCACCCGGTCCAGGGTCTCGTTTGCCTTGTCCGCCGTGTGTCGTACTTTCTTCTTTTCACCGAGCCACTTCATCACCGGCCACTCCATCGCCTCGGTCATGAGTTTTCTTGCTTCGGCCACCTCTTTGAGCTCTGCCATGCCCTGCTGCCTCCTCGCACGTCGTGAACGTTCATTCGACTGCCCTGTCCGCCACAAACGCAAGGACACTCGTTACCGTTGCTCCAATTTGGGAATTTCAAATCGGAACCGCTTCCCTCGGCGCCAGCTCGATACGCCGCTCATTCCTAAGCTCTTGCTCCTATGATGGAAAAGTTCTGCACTTCACTTTCTTCCCGCAGTCCTTTTTGCGGTACCGGAGTCTCTTTTTATGGCTACCGTCCGAGAGTTTCGCCAGCGCATTTCTATTCCCAGAACGGAAAATGACGATTACACCCACGAGATGGCTTCCGCCCGCCGCGAATTTGTTCTCGAGCAAACCGGCGTCGAGCTTTCTCACGTCGCGCACTACTCGTTCAGTCCTGCAACCCTTCCCGGCAATATCGAGAACTTCGCTGGCGTCGCCCAGGTGCCCCTCGGTATCGCCGGTCCCCTGCGTATCGTTGGCGAACATGCGAATGGAGATTTCTATATTCCCCTCGCCACCACCGAAGGCACTCTCATCTCCAGCTATAACCGCGGCATGCGGCTGCTTTTCGAGTGTGGCGGGGTAAAGACCACCGTCATTGAAGACTCCATGCAGCGCGCACCTGTTTTCCTGCTTGCGGACGCACTGGAAGCCCGCAAATTCGGCGAATGGGTGACCGAACATTACGACGACATTCGCGCCGCTGCCGAAGCCACCACCCGCATTGGCAAGCTTCGCAACATCGACCAGTTCGGCGTGGGCCCCATGCGTTACCTGCGCTTTAACTACACCACTGGCGATGCCGCCGGGCAGAACATGACCAGCAAGGCCACTTCCGCGGCCTGCGAATGGATAAAGCAGAACTACTCACACGCCCTTAGCTATTTCCTCAGCGGCAATATCGATACCGACAAAAAGCACTCGCAGCTGAACATGCTCTTTACCCGTGGCAAGCGCGTGGTGGCAGAAGCCGTCCTTCGCCGCGATCTCTTGAAGCACATCCTCCACATCGACTCTTCCGATCTCGCCCGCATGCGCAACGTTCAGATGGCTGGTGCTTTCCTCGCCGGATCCTCCAACAACGGTGCCCACGCCGCCAACGGTCTCGCGGCTCTCTTCATCGCCACCGGGCAGGATGTTGCCAACATTGCGGAGTCTCACGCCGCCATCACCTTCACCCAGCCACTCGATAACGGTGACTTCTACTGGTCCGTCACCCTCCCGTCGTTGATCGTGGCCACCTATGGCGGTGGTACGGGCCTTGCCACCCAGCGCCAGTGCCTGGAGATGCTCGATTGCTACGGCCAGGGCAAGGTCTTCAAGTTTGCCGAAATCTGTGCAGCCGTGGTCCTCGCCGGAGAAACCTCGCTCGTCGCCGCCATGTTGCATGGCGATTGGGTAGGCGCCCACGAACGCCTCGGACGCAATCGGCCCTGAGCAGCGAAAGAGAGAATCCAATGCAACAGCCTCAAAACTGCGAACGTCTCTCCTTCGGGGATGCCCTCTTCCTCCACCTCGAACGCGAAGGCATTCCCATCAACATCGCGTGTGTTGCCATTCTCGAAGGACTCCTCGGCTATCAGGAGTTCCTTCCGTTCGTCGAAGCCAAGCTTTCCTTGCTGCCGCGTTGCGCACAACGGGTGGTGGCGGGCCCGTTCAACATCGGATTGCCCACCCTCGCGTACGATCCGGACTTCGATTTCAAGAATCATGTGCACGAAACCACGCTGAAGCACGGTACCGACGCGGAATTCAAATCCTTCGCCGGGAAACTCTTCAGCTTGAACATGGATCGTGCCCATCCCCTGTGGGATTTCACTCTCGTCCATGGCCTGAAAGGCAATCGCACTGGCCTCATCGCACGCCTCCATCACAGCATGGCCGACGGCCTATCTGGCATCGCTTTCCTCAACGCGCTCATGGATCCGAGCCCGCACGTCGCAACCCTGCCTCGCCGGAATCTCCATGTCCCCACGTCGCTGCCGCGCGATCCCGCAACCACCCTGGTCGAAGCCATGGCCAACTCCTGGTTTTCGACCGTCGAGCGTCTCCTGAACGCCCATAGCGACCTTATCGCGATGGCGCGGCGCGTTCTCCATAACCAGGATCCGAACCGCACGTCATCTTCGATGGATACAGAGAGCAAGCCCGCAACCGCCGTGCAGGACTTCAGCGAAATCCTGCCGGAAATCGCCTCCGCGCCCGAGCGCATGCCCTTTAATGTTGTCTGCCGCGGCCCGCAGAAATTTGAGTGGATTGATATCCCCTTCGAAAATCTTCAGGCCATCAAGCGTTCCGCCGGATGCACCTTCAACGATGTCGCCCTCACCGTCGTCGCCTCCACCTTCCGTCGCTACGCAGAACACCGTGGAGCCGACACCAAGGGCCGCTCGCTGCGCATCGTGGTCCCCGTCAACACCCGTCCGTGCGATGACGACCACCAGGGCATGGGCAACCAGATCACCTTCGTCCCCGTTTCGGTTCCCCTCGGCATACGCCATCCGCGCAAGCTTCTCGCCGCAGTCCATCAACGCATGACCGCCATCAAGCAGGCCCGCATTGCGGAAATGGTGAGCTTCGCCGGAGCCCTTCTTGCCGCCATTCCATCGCCGCTGCAGGTCCTTCTCGCCCCGATCGCCGCGCAACTCCCGCTGACCGTGTGCAACCTGATCTTCACCAACGTTCCCGGCCCGCGCCAGCCGCTCTATGTCCTCGGACACAGAATGCTCCACGCCTATCCCTACGTGCCGATCGGCGGCGAGATGGGCGCGAACTGCGCTCTCCTCACCTATGACGGCAAAGCGCACTTCGGCTTTTCCTGCGACGTCCACGCCACCCCCGACGCGCGCCTGCTGCCGAAATTTCTCCAGGAGAGCGTCGCGGAACTACGGCAGGCCTTCGCCTTCAAGAAGGAGGGCAAGCCGGGTCCTGCCAGGACGCCACGAAAAGATCTACATCGTGAGAAACCAGCGGCGAAACCGCCAGCCAAAGAATCAGTCTCCGTCGCACCCGAGCCCGAGAAGGCCTTCGCCGCCGCTGGCGATTGAAGAACAGCGTTCTTACTTGTGCGTGGCCTTCGCCCGTTTCTTCTGTGCCTTGGGACGCGCATGCAACTTCGCTTCAAGGCTCCGCCACCCTGCGCCGCAACTCTACCGTTTCTGCGTGCTCCGGCCGCTCCGGCGCGCGAAACAAATTGCGCAGCGTGTCGACCGGCGACACCATCCCTGCAAATCCCGACTGCACCGCCCCCTGCATTTTCTGGTACGCATCGAAAGCCGATCGCAAGTACCACATGATGAACTCTTTCCCCGCATGGTCCGAAGCCACAATCAACTGCCTCAGCAGTTCCAGCGGCAGCCCACCGGGCTGGTCCTTCGCATCTTCCACGATGATCTGCGTCAGCGTGACCCGCGTCAGGTCCTCGCCCGTACTCGCATCCACCACCTGCACGTCCGTCCCATTTCGGACCATCTTCGCCAGGTCCTCCAGGTTCACATATGCACTGCTGGAAGTGTTGTAGAGTCTGCGATTTGCGTACTTCTTCACGACCACGCTTCCGGCCATTCTAACCACTCCTGTTTGCTGCATCGCAAGATATCACAAATGCCGCTTGACACGTACTCACGATGGTCCTACGTTGTACTTGAATGCTGCAGTGCAGCAATCAAGAACGGAGGCAGTATGCCAGAAACAATGCACGATCCCATGGCCCACGCCCGCCCCTCTTCCATCGTCTCGCTGCTCTCGGGATGGGTCCAGCAAGGGATGGAGAGTTTCTTCGCCACCCAACGTATCCTGGTCGATGTCGCCATGCGTCAGAATGCCAGCGCGATGAAAGCCATGCGCGACAGTCTCTCCGATCCCGAGCACTCTCCCGCCGCCCTCCTCACCGAGCTCGTGGTGGAAGGCACGGCCAATTACATTGACGCTCAACGTATCCTGCTCGACCTCGTCCAGCGCGAGAACGAACTCCTCATGGAAGGCGTAGGCGAGCGCGTCGTTGGCTCCAACGGCTCGGCTGCCATGGTCAACCTCGTCCGCCGCAGTATCGATGGCTTCGTCGATATGCAGCACGAGTTCCTCACCATGGCCGGCAAGCATTCGCAGGAGTGGATGGAAGACGTCAAAGCCGGCAAACCTTTCGACCGCGATCGCCTGGTCGAAGTCGCCCGCGAAGGCATGGAGAACTTCGTCCACGCCCAAAAGAAATTCCTCGACGTGATTGCCGAAGAAACCACTCTCGCCACCAGCGAGCGGCATGAGAAGTCCGGCAAGTCCGCCAAGAAAACCGATGTCGCCATCCTCGCCCGCGAATCCGCCAACGCTCTCGTCGACGCGCAGAAGAAACTGCTCGACGTCGCATCGGCTCAGATGAAAGCGAACCTGAAAATCGCCAACCGGAGCGCGGATATGCTCGCGCCCTTTCGTCTGCCCCTGGCGAAGCTTACCGGCGAAGGCGTCAAAACCTTCGTCGACCGCGAGAAAGCGATGATCGACTCTGTCATGAAACGCCCCAGCAACGGTGCTGCGGCCCACAAGAAGCCACGCAAGGTCGCACGTGCCCGGAAAGCCAAATCAGCAGCAGCCTCCGCTTAAAGTCTGCACCGCACGTGTTTGCCAGATTGAACTGTTGAATTTTTCAACATTCTCCGTGCCATTGAACTCCAATGGCACGCTTTTTTCTTTGCCATGCCATGAAACCATGGTTGCAAAGATATGCAACTGACGAACTTCCTCGTTGCGTTCACCCGAATGCAACATTAGCATTGCGCAACAACATCCAAAGTTTGGTTCATTTAAATCGAAATTTTCGGGGGATGACGCTCATCCGCATCATGGGTTCGGGAACGCACACGCCGGTTACGGCCTCTCGTCGCAGTCAGACGTTGGAAGAGCACGCAGAAGCCGATATTTCCATTTGGAAAGAAGCTCTCTTCGGCGCCGAACTCCTCCTCCTGCACGCCTCTCCCGTCTACTACGGTTTTGGAATTCCTCGCGGCCAGGGCGCCGGCGTCGTCGTCATTCCCGGCTTTCTCGGTAATGACAACTACCTCGGTCATCTGCATGCCTGGCTCGATCGCATCGGCTATCGCACCTATGTCTCCGGCATCGATCTCAACGCCGAGTGCCCGAATCTCCTCATCCGCGATCGCCTCTCAAAAACCATTGATCAGGCTGTTCGAGAGACCGGCGGCAAGATTCACCTGGTTGGCCACAGCCTTGGGGGCGTCATCGCCCGCTCCGTGGCCGCTCAGCGTGCCCACGACATCGCCTCCGTCATCACCATCGCCTCGCCTTTCCGCGGCGTCGTCGCTCATCACGCCATCCTCTCCGCCGCCAAGACCGTTCGCACCCAGATCCTCAAAAAACATGGCGCCAGTGTTCTCCCCGATTGCTACACCGCCCACTGCACTTGCGATTTCATCTGCTCCCTCAAAACCGCCATCCCTGAATCCGTGATGGAAACCGCCATCTACACCCAGGACGACGGCGTGGTCGACTGGCGCTACTGCATGACCAAGAATGCCGATTGCGATTTCGAGGTGCCCGGCACCCATATCGGCCTCGCTTTTAACTCCTCCGTGTACGGCATCGTTGCCCGGCGCTTGTACACCGCTTCCGCCGGCTAAATTCCCGAAACAACTTCCCACCCTCTTTCACCCAGCGATTCGCGTTCCCGTCATCTTCCTTTGTGTTACACGCAAGATGTGCCCTTCGTTCCCCAATTTCGCGGCCCCTATCCCTACCGCCTACGTTGCGCGCAGGTGGTCGCGGCTGCTGTGTCGGCTGCCACCACGCGTCGTCTCCGCCGCGGCCCCTCTCTGCCTGGATGGAATTGGACGGTCGAGTTGGGAACAGCCGTCATGCGCAATCACTTACGCGCGGCATTCTCCCTCCCCGATGTCGCCGAGATGCGACGCTACCTCGATACCCTCGTCCTTGCGCCGCAAGCCGCCTTGCGCGTGAAGGCTACTGACGTCCTCGAGCCGGATCTGCGTGGCACGTGGTACATCCCGGAGAATCTCTCACCGGTGACTTTGCTGTATCTCCACGGCGGCGGATTTGCCCTCTATCCAAAGGATTCCTATGCGCATTTCATCGCCATGATCGCGCAGGCCGCGAACGCTCGCACCTTCGCCGTCGATTACCGACTTACCCCCGAACACCGCTTCCCCGCACAACTCGACGACGTCCGCACCGCCTATCTCTGCCTTTTGCAAAACGGAACCGACCCTAAAAACATCGTCGTAGCCGGCGACTCCGCGGGAGGCAATCTCACTCTCGTTCTTCTCTGCGATCTGCGCGACCGCAATCTTCCGCTCCCCGCCCTCGGCATCGCCCTCTCGCCCGCCAGCGAGTTCGATACCGTTCGCCCCAGCATGACCACGAAAGACTCCGCCGACTGGATCACCGCGGAAATGGCTATCTCCTGGCGCGACTGGTATTGCTCCGTTGACCAACGTTCCCATCCGCTCGTCTCCCCGATCCATGCCAATCTCCGCGGTCTTCCTCCCATCTACCTCCAGGCCGGACGCGCAGAAATTCTCTATGACAGCATTGCTGCCTTCGCCGCCGAAGCCAAAACCCAGGGTGCCGATCTCACCCTCGAGTCGTGGCCCAGCATGAATCACGTCTTTCAGTTTTTTGGGCAGGATGCCCCGCAGAGCGCAGCCGCCCTACGCCGTATCGCCGACGTGATCGCGCAGGCCGTGCAGCCCGTGACTGTTTGAATTTTTCTGAAGGAATCTACCGCCGCTAGCGCGTCATCAATTCCGGCTGATCCACGCGCGCTTCGCGCAGGAACCGCGCCGCTTCTTCCGGAGGCGTTGGGTTGATATAGAACCCCGTTCCCCACTCGAATCCCGCGGTCTTCGTCAGCTTTGGCATGAACTCCACATGCCAATGGAAATGATCGAGCCCCGGCTCCTGCAACGGACCAGTATGGATGACCAGGTTATACGCAGCGCCGCCCAGCACCCGGTCTGCCTTCGTCAGCAGCACCTTCAATGCTTTTGCCAGGTCTTCGTAGGTTTTCGATGACGCATTTTCGAACGATGACTCATGCCGCTTCGGCAGGATCCAGGTTTCAAACGGAAAGCGTGGCGCGTACGGCGCCAGCGTCACAAAGCCTTCGTTCTCCGCGATAATGCGCACTGCCGCTTCCGATTCCTGGCGCACGATGTCGCAATATACGCAGCGCTCTTTCATCAGGTAATACTGCTTCGCGCCTTCGAGTTCCTCCACCACGTGCTTCGGCAGAATCGGCAATGCGATCAGCTGCCCGTGCGGATGCTCCAGCGACGCCCCCGCCGCCTCCCCGTGGTTCTTGAAAATCAGGATGTACTTGAAGCGACGGTCTTGCTTCAAATCGAGGATCCGGTCACGATAGGCCCACAACACATCTTCAATCCGCTTTTCCGGCAAGGTCGCCATCGTCGCCGTGTGCTCCGGGGTCTCAATAATCACCTCGTGGGCCCCGATTCCCGTCATCTTATCGAACATCCCCTCCGCTTGCCGGTTCAGCGAGCCTTCGATCCCCAGCGCAGGAAACTTATTCGGCACCACTCGGACCGACCACCCCGACGTGTTCGGCTGCGCCGGTGGCCCGCCATTCTTCGGCCGATATGCCAGGATCTCCGGTGGAGTCTTGCTCTCGTTCCCATAGCAGAACGGGCAGAAACCACCCTTCTGCACAAAACGCTCGCGCAGAAAGTCCGTCGGCCGCTTGGCGCGGTCCGTTGAAATGATCACCCACCGGCCCACAATCGGATCTTTACGAAG
The DNA here is from genome assembly GCA_963703075.1 of uncultured Acidobacteriaceae bacterium. Classification (GTDB taxonomy): domain Bacteria; phylum Acidobacteriota; class Terriglobia; order Terriglobales; family Acidobacteriaceae; genus Korobacter. The sequence continues at coordinate 4,140,016 of OY969786.1, read as the reverse complement.
CTCAGGCACGTCGAAATCCTTTCCCGAGAAACTCCAATCTTACCCCCCGCGAAACCTCGCCGCAAAACTCGCTGACCGGCATTCATCGTCCCGCAATCTCGTTCTCGAACCCCGCCCATCCCGGGAACCCAAAACGAATTCTTGGCGGCGACTACAATCAACCCATGCAATGCCCCATCTGCCACGGTTCCGGCCGCGTTCCCTGTCCCGCATGCAACGGCACTGGCAGACAATCGCGCCTCCTCATCCTCGATCGCGTCTGCTCCACCTGCCATGGAGACCGCAACGTCGATTGCACCTCCTGTCATGGAACCGGCCAAATCGATCCCGAACCCGCCGGCTAATCCGTGTCACACGATGAACGTGCACCGCTCACAGCATCTCCCTTTCACTGGAACTAACATTCCGTCGGCCCTTAAAAACACGCCACCCGCTAACCCCTTATCTTTCAATATTTTACCTATAACTCCTTTAGATGGAATATTTTGCCGACATTTGGTGGCCTAAAATCTTGAAAACAAACCACCGTGTACCGGGTGGGGAGACTGTTCTATCCTTATGAAAGCAATGGCTACCGCTTCCGCCATCGTTGCGCCAGGCACCTCCGCCCACCGCCGGCTCGCCCAGTTCGCCTGGGGAACGCTCGGCTACAACGTCGCGGTCATCGTCTGGGGAGCCTACGTGCGTGCCACCGGGGCCGGGGCCGGGTGTGGCAATCACTGGCCCCTCTGCAACGGCGAAGTCATACCCCGTGCCGCCCGTTTGGAAACTCTCATCGAGTTCTCCCACCGCGCGTCCAGCGGTGTCGCTGCCGTACTGGTCGTTGGATTATGTGTTGCGTGCTGGCGGGCGTTGCCCAAAAAACATCCGGCGCGTCTGGCTTCCTTGATCGCCGCCCTGCTGATGGTCAGCGAAGCGTTAATCGGTGCGGCCCTGGTGAAATTCGAGTTGGTCGCGCAGAACAAGTCCATCGCGCGCGCCATCTCGCTTCCCATCCACTCCACCAACACTATGCTGCTGCTCGCCGCCATCGCCATCACCGCTCTCTGGCTTCCGCTGGATCCGCGCGTTGTGCGCTGGACGAAAAATGGTGCATGGCTCGCCCTCGTCGCCCTGCTCATGCTGCTCGTCACCACCGCCGCGGGCGTCATCGCAGCCCTCGGCGACACCCTCTTCCCCAATGCCTCCATGGCCGCCGACTTCTCCGCCGGTAGCCATTTCCTTTTGCGCTTGCGCATCCTGCACCCCGCCATGGCGATTCTCTCCACCGTCGTCATCGCTCTCTTCATCTCCCGCGCCAGCGGAAATAACGAACGCGCGCGGCGCTTCGCCGGCTTAGTCGGAGTCGCAGTCGTCTCGCAGCTTTTTCTCGGCGTTCTGAATATCAGTCTGCAGGCGCCCGTGTGGCTCCAGATGCTCCATCTCGCCGTCGCTGACACCGTCTGGATTGGCACCGTCCTCGTTGCCGCCGAAACCATCCTGCGCCCGCGCTCCCTCGAAGAAGCACGCTAGCGAATTTTTATAGAATCTGCTTGACCCTCACCTAACGTCAGGCTCGAAACTCCATTTCGAGTTGAGCAAGGAGGCTCTTTGGCACCGCGTGCCATGCGCATTCAGGAGTTCGCGAACGAGACCGGCGTCACGGTGCGCACTCTGCACCACTACGACCGTCTTGGGCTGCTGCAACCGCAGCGCTCCCCCTCCGGGTACCGCCTGTATGGAGAACGCGAGCTCGTGCGTCTGCAACGCATCACGGTGCTGAAGTTCATCGGTTGCTCGCTCCAGGAAATCAAGGAACTGGTGGACCGCAATCCCGACGATTTACGCAGCACGCTCGATCTGCAGAAGGAAGCCTTGCAGCGCCGGCGCAACACCCTCGACGCCGCACTGACTGCGGTCGAGCGCGCCAGCACCCTGCTGGCACAGTCGGGGCAAGCAGACTGGCAGAGCCTTAAACAAATTGTGGAGACGATTGAGATGGAACAAAACAAAGAGTGGATGAAGAAGTACTACTCGCCGAAAGCGCAGAATGAGCTTGCATCCCGCGGATCGAACGCCGCCGAGCAAGGCCAGAAAGATTGGGCTGTGCTTCTCGCCGATTGCGAACAGGCGGTCAAGGAGAACGTTGATCCCGCGAGCGAACGGGCGCGGAAACTCGCGCATCGGTGGATCGATCTGCTCAATGCATTCACCCAGGGAAGCTCCCAGGTGAAACAAGGCCTAAAGAGCCTCTATGCCGACCAGTCGAACTGGCCCACCACCTTCAAGCGTCCCTGGAGCGACGAAGTGGATGCGTTCATCAATGCCGCGAAGAAAGCCGCGAATGCTCGCTGCGAACCGTGAGCGTTGTGGAAGATGGCGATGTGAAATACGCGATCGAAGGCTTTGGGAATTTCGTCCTGATCTTCTGATCGTTCGCATAATTTTTATGCGTTTCCCTTCGGGAGCCGATGTCGCTAAGGTGGGAAAGTCGCAGGCGGTCAGCCGGAAGGCCATCGATCTGCGAACGATATCGTCGAGCTTCACTTGAACCTGCCGATGCCCGCTCTAGGCTCCTCCTTGACTACGAGCATCGGCAGTTTCTTATTTACCTTCGAGTCCGCGATGGCTGGCGTTCGCGGCCCGTGAATTGCCCGATGAGTTCGTCGAGCTTCGCAAAGAGCGCATCATTTCCTTGTCGCGGATAGTCGCGCAACTTCTCGCGATAAAGTGGCAGGTTATAGAGGAACGATTCGACCAGCTCCTTGTTCAGGTCCTCCCACCACGCTCCGTACTCCATGCGTGCCAGCCAGTAAGCGTTGAATGTCTGCTCGAACTGGTGCGCCACCGGCACCGCGAGATACGGCTTTGCCAGGTGCAGCGCCTCCGTCACCAGCGAGAATCCAGCATTCGCAATAATCGCCTTCGCGGCTACGAGATCCGCGAGAAATCCCTCCAGACTCGGCTTCTTGAAGAGGATATTTCCCTCGCGCCCCTCCCGTCCGAATCCGTATGCGATGAACTGGCCTCGTACTGCGGCCAACGTCTTCGCTAATGCAGGCGCCGGCGACGTCACATATACGAGGACTGCCTCGCCTTCGGTCGCTTTCGCCTTGAGGATCTCCTCCCGCAAGATTGGAGGAAAGAGAAACGTTCCCGCTTTCTTCACCCGTGGCGTGAAGAACGAAGTCACCAGGCTGGCGTCGGGGCGCGGCGTCATCAACCGGCAGACGAGTTTCGCTGCAGCCGCATCGCGCGCGAACTCCTTCGGATAAGTCACGGCGGTGTTCGTGAGGCAATGCTGGTTGTCGATGGTAATAACCGGCAGGTGCTTGCGGTGACCCACATGACAGGTGAGCGGCTCGAAATCCGTGATCACCAGTTGCACCTGCCACTCCTCGGCCAGTTCCATCAGGCGATGAATGCTGTGAGCCGCTTTGGGCGCTCCGAAGAGGTTCTTGGCGATCGTGCGGTTATAACGCACCCGGTTGTTCACATAGGCAAAACGAAGGCCGTAGATCTCGGTCACCTCAAAATCACCGCTGAGGTTTTGCAGCCCCCGGTCGAAGGACGCGACGTGCACTGTGTGGCCCTGGCGCAGAAGATGCGCAATCACTTCGCGAGCGCGCGTCGAGTGCCCCGCGCCTTCCCCATTCACGCCATAGAGAATGTTCGCCATGCACGGAAGTATGCCAGAAGCGCGGAGGACGCCAAAAGGAAAGCCCCTCGCATTCGAGGGGCTCGCAAGTCGATGTCGGTCTTACCGGCGCCAGTAGCCGCGCGGACCGTAGTAGTGGTAGGCGTAGGGGCGCGCGACCCAGCGTCCACCAATCCATACCCGTCCCGGATAGTAGGGCGCGTAATAATGCGGTCCGTACACTACCGGCGGAGCCACGTAAACGTAAGGCCGGGGGCCCACTCCCACCACCACCTGAGCATCCGCCTTGGGCGGCGTGATCAGCGCGATGGAGAAAACCAGTCCGAATAATGCGAATGCTGCTTTCTTTATCATGTCCGATCCTCCCGTGATCTGTGGGTGTAAACCCAGCGCCGGGAAAATGTTTTGCTAAGGCCATTGGTGCTTCCGTAAAAAAATGTGAAACGGCTGGTTTTTCAAGGAATAAAGTGTCGCGAATGCTGTCCGCGAAACTCTGCTAAAATCCCTCTCCTTACGCTTCTCTGGAGGTTCCATGCGGAAAATCTTCGCAAGTTTAGGTGGGCTCCTATTAGCTGGTTTCGCCTTGTCACTCGTGGCTCCGCCATCGCCCCAAGCGGCGAGCATTCCGAGCGAGGTGCAAGGAGCTTTCCGCTTACCCGAGAAGAACGGATGGACGTTCGTGCATCTGCAAGGCACTCCACACCAGATTGGGTTTCAAAATGGCTACTTGCTGTCGCCGGAAATCGACGACACGCTGAAAGTCTTAGCCCTCGAAACTACCCACGACGCCAAGAAGGATTGGTCTTTCTTCCGAGACGCCGCGCAGAACATGATGTGGCCACACATCGAGCAGGAGTATCGCGAAGAGTTGCAGGGAATCGCCGACGGCGCCAATGCTCACGGCCTGAAAATCGACGTCTGGGACGTCGTGGCTTTGAATGCCGCCATGGAATGGAGCTACTACAACAAGGAATACGACCGCGCGCACGGAATCAAAACCGCCTCCCTGGGAACTCCTGAACATTGCAGCGCCTTCGTTGCTACCGGCAGCTACACAAAAGACCACAAGGTTGTAATCGCCCACAACAACTGGACCTCCTATTTGGATGGCGAGCGGTGGACGATCATCTACGACATTGCCCCCACGAAGGGCTACCGCATGATTATGGATGGCTTGCCGGGAGTGATCCACAGCGGGGATGACTTCGTCGTAAACGCGGCCGGCATTGCCATTACCGAGACCACGATCGGCCATTTCTCCGGGTTCGATCCCGCCGCCATCCCGGAATTCGTACGTGCGCGCAAGGCCGCTCAATACGCGGCGTCGATTGACGATTTCGCCCGCATCATGAAAGACGGCAACAACGGCGGCTATGCCAATGCGTGGCTGGTGGCCGATAGCCACAAAAACGAAATCGGGCGGCTCGAACTCGGATTGAAGAATGTCACCTTGGAGAGAAAGAGTGACGGATACTTTGTGGGATCGAATTTTCCCATCAACGAAAAACTGATCAGCGAGGAAACAGACTTCAACCCGCAGGATAAGAGTGAGAGTTCCACCGCCCGCCACATTCGCTGGGAGCAGTTGATGGCCCAGGACAAAGGCAAGATCGACCTCGCTGCCGCGCAGCGTTTCCTTGCCGACCATTACGACACCTTCGAGAAGAAAGAAGATCCGGACGAACGTACCCTCGACGGCCACATCGACCTTTCACCCCGAGGTTCCGGCGAGTGGCAGCCGCCCTACGGAATCGCCGGTGCGGTCCAGAACAAAGCCGCCGATGCCAGCATGATCGAAAAAATGAGCTTCACCGCTGCTGCCGGTCACGCCTGCGGCAAGGACTTCAAAGCGGCTGAACATTTGAGCGCCCATCCGGAGTTCGACTGGCAGAAAAATCTGCAGCGAAACATGGATGCCCATCCCTGGACAGCCTTTGCCGTAACGAACTAGCGTCTGGAAGTCCAGCAGAAGAAAGAAAACGCTAGCCGAGGCTAGCGTTTTTTGCGGAATTCATAACTCTTTTTGGTGCCGAAGAAGGGACTCGAACCCCCACACCGTTGCCGGTACATGGACCTGAACCATGCGCGTCTGCCAATTCCGCCACTTCGGCACTTCTGAAATCACCATGCGGCGCGGGTTCACATCAGCAATCTGAGAAATTGCAAGAACCGGGACGGCTACGCAGGTCGGAGGCGACGTACTCGTCTATTCTACAGGGCGCCACGTAGGTGTCAAACCGCAACTCCCTAAGTCGCTGGCCATTCAGGACTTCTACTGCCATCGGTCTTTCGTGCTGCAAGAAAACGGCAGCTCCGAACAACGTATTATTACGTTTTAACGTCAAAAGAAACTGACTCTCGCAGAATTTCGGGATCTCCCCAGCGCAGCGCTGGGCTGCCATACCATCATCGGAGAGGAAATGTCTTCAAAGCCTACGCAACCCGCTATGAATGAACCGAAAGCAATTCAAGAAGAAACGATTGCCCAGATGCGCACCCTTGCGCACGACTTGAGCAATTCGATTGAGACCGTCATGCAGGCTTCGTACTTGCTCGCGCAGGCTTCCCTGGACGACACCAACAAGCGCTGGGTGGAATTGATCGATAAAGCGGCACGCGATGCTGCCCGCATCAACCGCGAGCTCCGCGACATCCTCCGGGCTCACAGCTAATTCGAATTTGATAGCAGTGCGACTTTAAGGGGCCGGCTGCCGGCGCGTTTCGTGCGTCGAGCGCAGGTAGTCCAGTGCGCGATGGTAGCCGTCGAGGGTGCCGACGTCCATATACCTCTCCCCGACGTAGCTGCCGCGCACCGCATCCCCGGCGGCGATGTACGCATTGAGCAGGTGCCCGAGATACTGGTCTTCCCGGTGTCTCGACTCCCACAACAGCTTCAGCGCGCGGAAAGCGTCGCCGGTACAGGTGACCGCACCCCATACCCACTGGCTGTGGGCATCCGACTGCTTGACCTCGACTTTCTTTACGTACGCCTGCTCGTCGCACACCACAGCGTCGAACACCGTGGGGTCATCGACCGGGAACAGGATGAGATTGACGCTCGCTCTCTTGTCTTCCACGCCCGGACGATAGGCGTTCTCCGGAAACCAAATTGTGTCGGGTAAGCCGATCAGCACGTCGTGGTGATGCCGTGCAAATGGTTCCGCGCGGAAAAGCGCATCGCAAAGACCCGCCGGCTTCTGCTGCACCACGTAAAAAATTTCAGCCGCGTAATTACGCTCAGCGAAATAGCGCACGATGTCGCTCTTCTCTGCGGAGATCACCATGCAGATCTGCTCGGCACCCGCGGCAATCATTCGCTCCACGAGATACTCTGCGACCGCCTTGGGGCGATCCACTCCGTCGATGACCCGCGATCCGACCGGCAGAAGTTCCTTCGAACAGCCCAGCGGTTGGATCCGTTCTCCCGCTCCTGCGGCTGGAATAATTCCGATCATGCTACCTCCGGCTGCATACGCGTACTCTGCGCCACCGCTTCTTCAAAATAATGGATCAACTGATGCGCTCGATGTTCCCCACTGTGTTCGTCCAGTGTCCTTTGCCGGGCACGCACCGCCAGCCCCCCGAGCTCCGTGCCGGCGCCAGTGAGTGCGTGCAACACGGCATCGGCAGAATCGACCCGCATGATCTCATCAGAACTGAAGAATGAGTCGAGTCCTTCCCACGTATCGGTGAGAATTGGACATCCGCATGCGGCCGCCTCGAAGAACCGTCCCGACGGACAATACCCCGAATCGGCCATGTCTTTGCGCGTTATGTTGAGCGTCGCCCGCGACGAAGAATAAAGCGCCGGATGCAATGAGGGCGACACGTGGTCCATCCGGTGCACATTCGCCGGCCATTGCCAGCCATACGGATACAGCGTGCCCGCCAGGAGAAATTTCATCTCTGCGGAACGCCGTGCGGGCTCCAGGAACAAGTCGTCGAGCTTCTGTTGCCGATCGGCTGCGTAGGTTCCCATGTAACTGAGATCGCAGGTGAGTTCCGGAACCCCCGCAACGCGACGATACTCGTCCGCGTCCACGCATCCGTAAAGCGGCCGCGCCATCCGCGCGCCATATTCCCGCTCGAGACGCTCCAAAGCTTTTCCCCCAGTAAAGGAAAGGACGAGATCGAAATTCGGGATCTGTTGCGGACGCAAGTACTCGGTTCGTCCCTCGGCCGCGAATTTGGCGAAGGTCACGGGGGTGTCGAGATCGTAGAAAACCTTGAGGGGCTGCGTCAGCGCAAAAATCTCCTCCGAAATGCGCTCCCCTTCCGGACAATAACTTGCGACCATCACCACATCGGATTCAGCAGCGTGGGTGAGCGCTTCGTGGCGCATCGTGTCCCAGTCGGAATAAAGCACCAGGTCGCAATAGGAGAGACTCTGGAAGTCCCGATGCCGGGCATAATAAGGAACATCCTTCTCGTAGAAACGCACCCTGTGCCCCAGCCGGTGAAGAGCGCGAAGCAGCGCACGGTAAGGGGTGGCGTGACCATTGCCCCACGAGGATGAGATGGTCAACCCGAAGATGGTGATCTTCAACCTGCGCGCTCCAGGAAACTGCGACTGATTCTTCGCGAATCCTACTCACAACTTGGGATGACGTCCCGAAGGAAGTTGTTGGCTCGGTGCCCGCGATTTCTGCATCTCGCGAGCACCGCCAGTATTTCACGCGAGTTTCGCGGTCATCGTGATGTTCGCGTTCAGGACACGCGACACAGGGCAGCCTTTCTTGGCCCCATTTGCGATCTCATCGAACTTCGCGGCGTCGATGTTCGGGATCGACGCAGTCACATCGAGGTGGATCGCGGTAATGCTGAAGCCCGCATCCGTTTTATCCAGTGTGAGGGTCGCTTTCGTATCGATCGACTTCGGAGTGAAGCCCGCCTTTCCCAACTCCGCCGACAGCGCCATCGAGAAGCATCCGGCGTGAGCCGCGGCAATCAGTTCCTCAGGATTGGTGCCTGCGCCGTTTTCAAACCGTGTTGCAAAAGAATATTGCGTCTCTTTCAGGACGCCGCTCGCCGTCGAGACCGTGCCTTTTCCATCTTTCAGGCCGCCGGCCCAGTGTGCACTTGCTGTTCTCTGCATGAAGTCCTCCGCCCAAAATTATAAAAGGCCCGGACACTTCTGTCCGGGCCGAGTGGAGGAACAATCGATGCTTCAACTGCAACTATGCGCGGCCGATTCCGACGTAGCGGAACCCAAGGTTCCGGAGACGTGGGGCATCCAGCATGTTCTTGGTATCGAAAACAATGGGATCTTTGAGTAATTTCTTGATGCGCGGCCAGTCCAAAGCGCGGAACTCGGGCCAGCCGGTACCCACAACCAGCACGTCGCTGCCCTCCGCTGCTTCATACGCCGTCTGGCAGAAGTGCACAACATCGTTCAGTTCGCGCTGTGCTTCGGGAATTGCAACCGGATCGTAGGCCCGCACCCTGGCTCCCTTGGAAATCAATCCCCGTGCGAGAGAGAGCGAGACCGATCCAGCTATGCAATTCGTATTCGGTTTAAACGCCAATCCCAGAATTCCCACTTCCCGCCCGACGACCGCTGGCATAACCGATGTCAGCTTCTCCATGATGCGGTCGGAAAAGTCGTGATGCACTTCCCGCGCCGCGGACAGTACCTTCAATGAGACACCGTACTGTTCTGCCAGAATGGCCAGCGCATTCATTTCGCTTTCCACGAACGCGCCTCCTAGCTGCGATCCCGGCTGCAGGCAGCGGGGCCCAATCTTCTTGTCCAACCCCATGGCCAAAGCCAGGTCGGTCGCGTCCGCCTGTACGTGGTCGCAAAGATTGGCCAGTTCGTTAATGAACGAAAGCTTGGTCGCCACGAATGCAGTCGAGGCCTCGCGCACCAGTTCCGCCGTTTCCGGCGACGTAATAATCAAAGGAACGCCGCGCATCACAATGGGCCGGAAGATCTGCTTCAAAACGTCCACGGCGTCATTCGAGGCGGTGCCCAGCACCAGACGGTCGGGCCAGTTGAAGTCTTCGACCGCGCAGCCATCGGTCAGGAACATCGGCTGCGTCACCGCGTGCTGCTTAAAGCCGCGGTTTCTCATCTGTTGTTCCACGTTGCGTGCCGTGCCCACCGGCGTCGGCGTCATAATCACAAACACCGTGTTCTGCGCCGCCAATGCAGCCAGCTCAAGCACAATCTTCTCGACCCCCGCCGCTTCGTCTTCCGCGATGAAGATCGCCGACGCGCGTCGCGCCACCGACTCAATCTCGGTGGTGTACATCAACCGGCCCGCGCGCACGTTGCGGCGGATGATTTCCTTTAAATTTTTTTCGTGAAAGCGCAGCGTTCCCTGCGCGTTTTCCATCACCAGTGAGGTATCTGCGTCATAGCAGGTCACTGGCATGCCGAGATCGGCGAGACATGCCGATACGACGGTCCCGAGGTAGCCTGATCCGTACACTCCGAGATTCATATACGTACCTCGATCATGAATTCGGGGAGAATCCAGCTAAGTGCCGGGACAGTTGTATCCTTTGTAGTGTCTCTGGCCGTACATGTGCAATACGGAACTGGTACATGCACTACCGCGGCTTGCGGACTTCACCATCCAGCGTAAAGCGTGCAATGTCGAACCAGGTCTGTCCGGAGCCCCGCACGAAGGCAAGATTGTCGATCCGGACGTTGCGGGAGCCTACGTATTCCCTCCACCGCTGGCGAACGTTCTCCAGCACTTGCTGCACATCCGGGACGCAATTCAGCTTGGCAATCGTCAGGTGCGGCATGTAGGGCCAGGGCTCCTCGTAGGCGAGAGCGCCTGTGTTGATTGCATCATGCAGTTCGCGCATACGGTAGGCCGCTCGTGCCACGCGGATGAAGATCGTCGGGGTGCTCGGTACGAAAGATTCCACTTCGCCCATGCCAATCTCGAAGGCCGGCTGCGATGCTGCAAGCTTCGAGACTTCGGCCAGCGCTTCCTCTTCCGATCCATGCAGAGGCCGGGGCGGAAGAACGGTCACATGGGCCGGCAGGTGGCCATGTTCAGGGTGCACCTCCCGCCGAAGCTGCTCGACGAAGGTTCCCACGGGATTCCGAACATACGCCACCAGAGCGTATTGCTGCGCAGGCATACCATCCATGATTATAGACGCTCAACGTTCTGCCGTTCCCACGAGCAAAGTCATCCGCCGCAAAGCAGTTATAATTTGGAATGTCGGGGCGTAGCGCAGCCTGGTAGCGCACCTGCCTTGGGCGCAGGGGGTCGGAGGTTCGAATCCTCTCGCCCCGACCAGTCCTTCCTAAACTCTTGGTTACCGCCGAAAGAGCTTTCCGCTCGCGTCGCGCTGGCTCTCGTATCCGATCGCGAATTTGCAGGCAAACGCCGCCGTCATCAACCGGTTCGGGCAAACCACCCTGGTAAAGAGATCGGCAATGCCTACCAGCAGCTTGGTCAGAAAAGCGTTCCGCATGACCAGGTTGCGCACTTTTCTGCGAAATCCCGTCTGTTCCGGCTCCCGCTGCTCCGGCCACAACTCATCGAACAGCCGGCACGAATACCCAACCCGCACCATGCGTTCACACGCCTGGCGAAAGCTGGTGGGGTGGAGATGATACGCAATCGCGTCCCGCAGGAACGTGACCTTCAGCCCGTATTCGCGCTGCATGCGATATCCGAGTTCGCCGTCCTCCATCGCCGCGTACGGAAAGCTCTCATTGAACGGCACTTTCTTCAGCAGTTCCGTCTTCAACGACAGATTACTGGTGTAGAAGTGCCGCCAATCCGGCGCAACTCCTGCCAGCAGCTCCTTGTACGCGAACTGGTACGGGCTTTCACCCAGCCATCGCATGAAGGGCGTAATCGTCTGTCCCGACGTGCTCCACTGCGTCCAGCCCAGCGCCGCCACATTCAATGCCGGAGTATCCCGGTGAAATTTCAGGTGACACTCGACGAACGTTGGCGAGGCGAAAATGTCGTCCCCGAGAAAGAGACAAATCGGCGCTTGCAACATGGACACGCCGAGGTTGCGCGCCTTGGCCGGGCCGCTGTTGCTCTGCCGCACATAACGAATCGAAATCGGAGACCGCGCCACATAAACTTCCATCTCACGGGAGGTCGAATCCGTGCTGCCATCGTCCACCACCACCACTTCGAATTCCGCGAAGCTCTGCCGCTCCAGGTGTTCCAGGCATACCAGCAGTGCATCGCAACGGTTGTAGGTCGGAATTACGATTCCTAGTGGCTTGGTGGGCAAGTCGCTCACAGAAGGTCTCGGAGGAAAAACGAATTCAGGCGGAAGCCGCTTGGGCAGCTTACCTGAAGATTGTATACTTCCTTTCCCGGGTACCTCTGCTGGACGTCTGCCGGAGAAACCATTTGCGGTGCCATTGCCGCATGCGGAGCGAGCGTGCCGATTGCTGAATTGGGCTGCAAGGTACTATCCCATCCTTCGAATCCTTAAAGCACACAATCTGTACGACACGGAATCTTTGCTCGAAGTTGGATCCGGCCCCGTCGGCATCGGGTGGTTCCGAAAAATCCCCTTTGTCGGGTGTGACATCGGCTTTCCATTCGAGCCGCAGTGGCCTATGAAACCTATCATTGGCTCGGCTACGCATTTGCCGTTTCAAGCCAAAGAATTCGATGTCGTCCTCGCTTCCGACGTCCTCGAGCATATTCCCCCCGCTCTTCGAAAAACGGTCATTGCTGAGTGTTTGCGCGTCGCACGTAAGCTCGTGATCTTTGGCTTTCCCTGCGGTGAGCAGGCTTGGGAATCAGATCGAGCCCTCCTGGAAACCTACATCAAAGCCAATTCTTCCCCGCCTGGCTGGCTGACCGAGCATATGGAAGCTTCTTTTCCCGAGCCTGAACTGCTGCAGCAAGTCGATGGCTGGCAGGTCGAGCAAGTCGCGAATGAGAGCATCTCTTTTCACGCATGGCTCATGCGAAGAGAGATGTCGCGGAATTTCGTTCGTGTCTCTTCGCGCCTCATGCGATGGTTTCCCGGTCTGCTTGAATTTCTTTTGAAGAAGGCCGACCGCGAGCCTTCCTACCGCCAGATCTTCGCATTGCGCAGGCGAGAATCCGTCTAAGCCGACCATGGCGACCCATCTTCCTCAGCAGATCCTGAGATTTACGAACCGTGCTACAGGCTGGATACTGGAACCCATCTTCCGAATTCGCACGAACGGGCAACGTTGATGTCCACCGACAATCCTGAAACGTCGCGTCTAGAAAATTTGCCGGAAAGCGCGCCGACGCAGGCCAGCTCGCCCGATCGCCGGACCCGCCGCATCTTCAACCTGCTGCGTGACTTTGTTCTTGGCCAGGGAGCGATGCAGGGTGTTGGCGTGCTGGTTGGCTTGTTCCTGGTGCGCAATCTCAGCGTCAGTGACTACGCGAAGTTCGGCCTCGCTGCTGGATTCCAGTTCACCACCTCAGTCCTGATGGACCTCGGTTACGCCAGCACGATCATCCCGCTAGTGGGCGACAGGCTCTCGGATCGCGCCCTGGTGGGGCGCTACGTTCGCGAAGCCAAGTCCCATCGCGATCGCGCTTTCTGGGCTCTCGCTCCCCTCGCCGCCATCGCATTTCTCTACATCACGTATCGGCAGCGATGGGCCTGGCCGACCCAGATCATCCTGCTGTTCTCTGTGCTGCTCGCCCTCTACTCCAGCGGCCCGGCCTCTTATTACGGAGCGCCGCTTATCCTCTACCGGCGGCTCCGCGCGTTCTACATCCCACAATCCGTCTCCGCTTTCTTCCGGCTGCTCATCTACATCGTGCTTCGACCCCTCGGAGCGCTGAATGCCTGGTCCGCGGCAGTTTTGAACGCGCTCAACATTACCGCCAACGGCTTTCTTCTCAAGCGACGTAGCTTGCAGTCGATCGAATGGCCGCAATCAACCGATCCCGCTATCCGCAAAGAGATCCGCGATTACATCCTCCCCGCCAGCCCCGCAATTCTTCTCGGAGCCTTTCACGGTCAGATCGCGCTGTTTCTCATCGGTGTCTGGGGAAGCACGGTCAACATCGCGCAGGTCGCAGCCCTCGGCCGCCTCACCCAGGTTTTCAGCGTGATGTTGACGTTCAACATCGTCATCATCGAGCCCTACGTCGCTCGCTTGCCACGACAGCGCCTGCTCGCTACTTATTTCAAGCTCATTGCCATTGCATCCGCCGGATGCACTGCGATCTCTCTGTTCTCGTTTTTCTTTCCTGGAATCTTCTTGTGGCCACTGGGGCCGAAGTATGCGCCCCTCCGGAACCTGATCGGTTGGGTGGTCGTGACCGTTTGCATCAACTATCTCGCCGGTCTGATCTGGATCATGAATCGTTCCCGCAAATGGGTATTCTGGAGAGGGACCATCGCTGAGGTCGGACTGTTGGCGCTGGTGCAAATCGGCTTCCTGATGATCTTCGGCGTCCGCAGCACAAGAGACGCGGTGCTCTTCAACTTCGCCTCAAGCTTTTGCTACCTCGCAGCGCACACTTACATCGCGATTCACGGCTTCCGTAAAGGAATGGGGGATGAGGGACTCGACAATGTGCCGAACCAGGTCTCGGTGCCTCAGGGTCCATCCGACTAGCGTTCTTCTCATCTGGTGAAAGCAGAATCGCTCCCGAAAAAAGCGCTGCCGGCGGCATCGCCGGATGTCTTGCGATAATCCAATGTTGCTAAGTCCCCGTGTCGTCGGCACGGTAATACTCTTTTAGCTTTCGGTTGACTCGGAGGTACGCTTGCGCTTTGCTCGATCGCTCTTTTTTCCTGTAGCCGCCTTCACATTGCTCGTCACCGTTTTCGCCGCGGCACAAGGTGGATCCTTTCACGGCGCGCCCGCCTCGGCGATCGAGGCCAAGAACCCTTACGCTGGCCAGCCGAGCGCCATCGACGCCGGCAAGAAGCTCTACGCCCAGAGTTGCGCCTCCTGTCACGGTCCTGCTGGAGGAGGAACAGGCAATATTCCGTCCTTGAAGGCCGGCCCGACGCAGGAAGTAACCGATGGCGAGGTCTTCTGGTTCATCACCAAGGGAGCCGCCGATGACGGCATGCCTGCCTGGGGCGGTCTTCCTACCAAGGAACGCTGGCAGATTGTCAGCTACGTGAAAGCCATTAATACAGCCGGTGCCGCCGCCGCGCCCGCGGCCGCAAGTTCCCCAGCCAGTCTGCCAACCGCGAACAAGAATGGTCCGTTCATCGATTTCCGCGACGAGAAGCCCGGAACCGTCCGCAAGATCACGGTGAACGACCTGCCTCAGCCCTACGCAACGAAGTCTGCGAATAATGGCCCTAGCGTGGCGAAGCGCCCCGCGAATGCATGGCCTCAAACCCTGCCCGGCTTCAAGGTCGACTTGTTCGCCAGCGGTCTCAACGGTCCCCGTCTCATTCGCACTGCCCCCAACGGCGACATCTTTCTCGCCGAAATGGGTGCGGGGAATATCAAGATCTTTCGCGGTATGACCGCCGATGGCAAGCCCCAACAAACATCGGTGTTCGCCAGCGGTCTCGAAGAGCCATTCGGCATCGCCTTCTACCCGCCCGGGCCGGATCCCCAATGGATCTATATCGGAAACACCAATGGCTTGGTGCGCATTCCGTACCAGAATGGCGATCTCAAGGCTCGCGGCGAGCCTCAGCATTTGTTTGATCTGCCGACCGGCGGCCATTCCACCCGCGATGTTCGCTTCAGTCTCGACGGCAAGCAGATGTTCGTTTCAGTTGGCTCTGGCTCCAACGTCGATGACCCCGACACTCACCCCGGCGAAAAAAATCGGGCAGACATTCTCGTCGCCAAGCCCGATGGCTCCGGCCTGCACGTCTACGCGTCGGGCATTCGCAATCCCGTCGGCCTCGAAGTCAATCCGAAAACCGGTGAGCTATGGTGCTCGGTCAACGAACGCGATGGCCTCGGAGACAACCTCGTGCCCGACTACATTACCCATGTGCAGGAAGGCGGCTTCTACGGCTGGCCGTGGTTCTACATGGGCGACCACCAGGATCCCCGCCATCAGGGCAAGCATCCCGAACTGAAGAACAAAGTTCTTGTGCCTGATGTCCTGCTGCAGCCGCACAACGCTTCGCTGGAGATGACGTTTTACAACGGCAAGCAATTTCCCGCGGAATACCAGGGCGACATTTTCGCCGCCGAGCACGGTTCCTGGAACAAGTCAGTTCGGGTTGGGTATGAAGTGATTCGCGTCCCAATGCACCAGACCGGCCACGCGACCGGCGAATACGAGGACTTCCTCACCGGCTTCGTCACTCCGGAAGGCAATGTCTGGGGACGTCCCGTCGGAGTCACCGTCGCTCCCGACGGTTCGCTGCTGGTCAGCGACGACGGCTCGGACTCCATCTGGCGCGTTAGCCATCAATAACCTGCGTTTGCATTCGGCAAGTCCGAGGGTTGCTGGAACTTGCCGGATGCTTCGCTACTCGTAACGCAGGGCACGATTCGGTTGCACTGATGCCGCGCGTCGAGCCGGCACATAGCTCGCCACTAAAATCACCGCGATCAGGATCAATGGCACGGTACAAAACGTCAGCAAGTCTCGCGGGTTCACCTCGTACAGCAGGCTCGCCATCAGCTTCGACAAAGCAAGTGACCCGATGGCTCCGGCAATCACGCCTGCGCCTGCCAGCTTTGTCCCTTGGGCCAGCACCAGACGCAGCACCTCGGAACGTTGCGCGCCCACCGCCATGCGGATAGCAATTTCGCGGGTGCGCTGCGCGACAGAATAGGCAATCACTCCGTAGACCCCGATTGCAGACAACACCAGGGCCAGCCCGGCAAAGCTCAACAACAATGCCATGTCGAATCGTCGTTCCGACCCTGAGTCGGCGAACAGTTCGTCCATCGTATGCACGTTAAAGATAGGAACCGTCCGGTCAATCTCGCCCACTGCCGCCCGCACCGACGGAACAATTCCCGTCGCGTTTCCTCGCACCGCGATGCTCATGTTCTTTTCCAGCAGGGGCAGCATCGTGGCCGGGACTTGCGTATACGGGTAATACGCGGTCGGTTCCAGTTCTACGTCCAGACCCCAATGCCGCACGTCGGCGGCTTCGCCCACCACCGTGTAGAAGGGCGCGTTCGGAATTTCCGGCCTCAGCCGCTTGCCGATCGGATTCTCATTCGGCCAATACCGCTTGGCGAGCATCTCGCTCACAATCGCCACTTGGAGAGAGGTGCCGGTGTCGTCATCCTCGAACTCGCGTCCGCGGAGAAGCGGAATTTGCAGGGTATGGAAGTAATTCGGCGCGACGGCACGAAAACGCGTGATGACCTCGCCCGGCCCGAGCTTTGGCGTGTTTCCCTCGAGGGTGATCGGCATCGATGGATCCGTCCCGCTCATCGGAAGGTCTCGGGCAATCGTTGCGGACTGCACCCCGGGCAACGTACGCACTCGCTCGAAGACCTGGCGATAGAAATCCGGGATGCGCTCGGCCGCGATGCTGCGCGGCACTGAAATGCGTATAGCGGTCATGCCGTGTGAATTAAATCCCGGATCGACCTTATGCAGCACCCAAAGGCTCTTGATGGCCAGCCCCGCGCCGATCAACAGCATGCACGCGAGCGCAGTCTCGGCGAAAATTACCGCCGAGCGCTGCTTCCCGATCCGTCCACTGGAGGTCCGCATTCCCTCCTTGAGAACTTCGCTTATGTTGGTTCGCGAGGCCGTCAGCGCCGGAACAAGTCCGAACAGTAGGCCAACCAGCACCGATAGCGTCCCGGTGAAACCCAGCACCCAGCCGTCGATTCGGACCTCTTGCACGCGCGGAATAGTGGTCGGATGAATTGCCAGCAGAAATTTCAGCGAGAGTGCCCCGAGGGCCAGGCCCAGCCCTCCTGCAACCACCGACAAAACCAGGCTTTCCGTGAGCAACTGCCGTATGAGCCGGGAACGAGGCGCGCCCAGTGCGCTGCGCACCGAAAGCTCTGCCCGGCGTCCGGCACCGCGCGCCAGCAACAGGTTGACGACATTCGCGCACGCGATCAGCAGCACCAGGCCGACCGATCCCATCAGCAGCAGGAGTTCCGGACGCACACTGCCGTACACGAATTCCGGCATCGACTGCAGTTGCAGGCCGAGTGCCGCATCCCCGCTCGGGTCCTGCTTCTTCAGTCGTGCCGCCATCCCATTCAGCTCGGATTGCGCTTGCTTTTCCGCGATGCCATTCGGAAGCCGCAGAAATGCCCACATCCAATGGATGCGGCGCGACTTCGACGGATCGTTCGGATCGAGTTTCAGTGGCGTCCACAGCAGCTCGGTTCGATTGAGTACATAGAAATTCGCCGGCATCACACCCACGATCGTGTAGGCAAGCCCATCGAGCTTCACCGTCCGGCTGAGGATATTCGGGTCGGCATTGAAGCGGGTGCGCCACAGACCATCGCTCAGCAGCGCGACCGGAGCGCCGTTTGGGCGATCCTCGTCGGTTGTGAAATTCCTGCCCAGCACCGGCTGTACTCCGAAGACGGACAGCATCTCGTAAGACAGATACCCGCCCAGCACCCGTTCCGGGGTGCCGTTGTCGGCCAGGTTATACGCCGAGGGCGAAAACGCTGCCATCTCGCCCGCCATGCCTCCCTGTCGCTTCCATTCCACAAAATTTGGTGTGGTAAAAGCGTTCGGGCTGCCATTGGGATCGATTTGCCACACCGCCATCACGCGATCGGGTTGATGCAGCGGCAGCGGTTGCAGAAGCACTGCGTTGACCACGCTAAACATCGCGGTATTCGCCCCGACCGCCAGCGCGATCGTGAGCACAGCGACAATGGTGAAGCTGGGCGTGCGCAACAAGGTGCGACTTCCGAATTTGATGTCCTGCAGCAACCGGTCCATGCGATCACCTCTTCGCACGAGTTACGATACGCCCGTGCAGCATCCCAGGTGGTCCTGCAACTTTGTAAACTGTTTGTTGAGACTACGCGGGTGGACTTCATGAAGCAGGG
This sequence comes from uncultured Acidobacteriaceae bacterium, assembly GCA_963703075.1. Classification (GTDB taxonomy): domain Bacteria; phylum Acidobacteriota; class Terriglobia; order Terriglobales; family Acidobacteriaceae; genus Korobacter. Next base: position 4,121,456 of record OY969786.1, on the reverse strand, counting down.
GAGTTGGAAACCGGATAGGGTTGGTGCGGGCACGGGGAGCATCGAGACGACGCTCCCCGTTTCTTACCCCATCGCTGCAGAATCTACGGCTTCTTCGGCGTAATGTCGCAGGCGTGCTTGACTTTGTGCAGGTCCAGTCCTGCTGGCGAGAACTCTGCGATTTGCGGTCCCCGGCGCGACGCCATGAATTCAACCTTGAAGACATCCGCCCCGATCAGCTCTCGCGTGGTGCCTTTATCCATCGAGAGGAATTGCCCGCGTACCCAGTTCCAGCCCTTGTGATCGTGAGAATTGTTCACGCGTACCGTGACCTCCATCTGCGGCTGGCCCCAGAAACCCGGACGGTTCGGCCCTGACATCCGCAGGTTCGGATGGAAATCGCTCAGCTCGAGCTTCCCGTTGCGGCAGTAAAGAATAATCTTCGACCGGCGGTCGCTGTCCGGCAGCGTATTGTCGGAATCCAGCTCAAAGCGGACCAGCTTTGCCGCCGTCATTTTGTCTTCCGATTCGAAGACCATCCACTTCCCGCCGGCACTCACGCCGTTCCCCTGCATCTCTGGCTCAGGTCCCGGCCCGGGCTCCTGTGCCACGGCAGAGGGAACGCTACAAAAAGCTGCGATTAACGTCAAAACAAAGCAAAAACCAGAAAAATGCTTACGCATTCGAGTTCACTCCATCGTGAGCCGTGTGCGACACAACTCCCTTGGACTCACCATCTATAAACCCTCATCCGCGGGAAAGTTGCGCCACCTGTCAGCATTATGTCCATCGGAACATCCGCACCGCAACCAGGAATGACAATCCTCCCCAAAGACAGAGCACCACGAGAGGTACTGTCTGCGATCCGAGGGATCGTCCCTCGAGGATTACCGCCCGCAGGCTGTCATTCAGGGCCGTCAGCGGCAGCAGTCGAATCAACGGAATCACCTTTGCCGGAAAGCGTTCGTACGAGAAGAAGATGCCGGAAAAAATCCACATCGGCATCATGATCACGTTCATGATCCCGCTCGCCGTTTCGATCTTCTCCGCCCGGCTTGCGGTCAGCAGCCCCAAGCCCGCGAAGGTCATCGCTCCCAGGCAGCTCACCAGCAGGATCGCCGGCCACGATCCCATCACTCGCATGTGGAACATCAGCACCCCAAAACCGAGCACGATGAACAGTTCCAGGATCATCAGCAGTAAACGGCTCGAAGCCAGGGCTAGCAGGAAATCGCCGCGCCGCATCGGGGTGGCCACAAACCGCTTCAGCAGCTTGCGTTGCCGCATATCGACGATTGCAAATCCGATCCCCCACATCCCCGAACCCATCAGGTTCATCCCCAGCAGCCCGGGAATCAGGAAATCGATGTAACGGCTCCCCGGTTCGGTGTTGATGCGCGAAGAACTGGCGAGCACCGGCTTGCGTCCCGCCGCCGCCTGCAATGCGTCATCCACCACGTTCCGTGCCAGGACACTCTCCGGGCGCGACGGGTCGTACACGTATTCGGCGCCGCCCTCCGCATTCGGCAGGATTTCCAGGTCGACTTTTCCGAGACGAAAACTGTTGGCCGCCTGCTCCGGCGCTTGCACCTGGATATTGAACTTCTCCGCATCAGGCCCCGCCTTCAACAGTTGCTCGAGGCGCTCTGAACCTTCCTGCTGCGCAAACACGACATTCACTTTCTCCGCCGGATGGTTTCGGAAAGCAATCCCCAGCCCGAATGCCAGCAAAATCGGAAACAAGAAAATCCAGAACACCACTTCCGGCTCGCGGAACAACTCCTTCATCCGCACCGCGAGAAGCCCGGTGTATCCGCTCCAGCGCCCATGGTTCATCGGCTTCCCAAACTCTTTCGCCATGTTATTCCTCTCGCAAATGGCGTCCGGTGAGGTTCACAAACACGTCTTCCAGGCTCGACTGCCGCGTGGTCAGTTGGCTGAGCTTCCATCCGCGCTGGTTCACCATCGCCAGCAGCGCGGGGATCGTGAGATGCGGCTCTTCCACCGTAAGTGCGGTGATACCTGCATCCTTGTGCACTCCACCAACTCCCGGCAGGGTGCGCCACAACTCCGCGCCATCCACCCCTTCCGCTTCCAGCGCAAACTCTACCCGATGGTGTCCGCCCATGCCGGCAATCAGCTCCGCCGGAGTTCCCGCCGCGATCACCTTCCCGTGATCAATGATCGAGATGTAATCGCACAGCCGCTCTGCCTCGTCCATGTAGTGCGTGGTCAGCAGCACCGTCCCGCCCGACTCCTGGAAGCGCCGCACGATCTCCCACACCTGTCGACGACTCTGCGGATCGAGCCCGGTCGTCGGTTCATCCAGAAAAAGAATGCGTGGGTTCGAAACCAGCGCCGTCGCAATCGCCAGCCGCTGTTTCTGTCCGCCGGAAAGCTTGCCCACGCGGGCGTTCGCCTTCTCAGTTAACGACAATTCCTCGAGCACCTCGTCCACCGGTCGAGATTGCTTGTAAAAGCCGGCAAACAAGCTGACCGTCTCCCGCACTGTAAGCTTCTCGCTGAGACGCGTCTCCTGCAGCGAAATGCCGATCATCTCCCGCAACGCGCGGGCATTCTTCTTCCATGTCTGCCCCAGGATCTCCACTTCCCCGGCGGTCGCTGAGAGTAGTCCTTCCAGGATCTCGATCGTCGTCGTCTTTCCCGCGCCGTTGGGACCGAGCAGCCCAAAGCATTGTCCGGCGTAGATGGTCAGGTCGAGTCCGCGCACCGCCTCGACGTTGCCCTCATACGTTTTGCGCAGGTCCCTGCAACGGACCACCACCTGGTCACTCATGCCGCAGTTATTGTCCTATATTGGAGAACTTCGTGGCGACGCATGGCGAAGACATTTTCCGCGTTCACCCATCGCGATGAACGATTATTTTTCCGCGGTCGCAAACTGTCGCAGCCACTGCAGCAGCTCGCGCGCCTTGTCTTCGCTGTCCGCTTCCACCGTGAGCCGCAGCACCGGCTCTGTCCCCGAGAAACGCAGCAGCGCCCAATTATCATTCTCGAACAGCAGCTTGATGCCATCCATGAACGAGGTACTGATCACCTTGTACGCGCCCACCGCCCCGAGCGCCGAGCTCTTCATCCTCTGCGGAACCGCAATCCGCATCTCCGGCGTGGCTGGCAGGCTCTCTTCCATAAAGTAGAGGCGGCCGATCTTTTCGTAGACGTTGCTCATCAATTCCGAAACCTTGCGGCCCGTGCGGGCGAGCATCTCGACCACCAGGGCGCAGGCAAAAATCCCGTCCTTGCCAAGAATGTGCCCGCGAATCGTCAACCCTCCCGACGATTCGCCTCCCAGCAATGCGTCGTGCTCCACCATCGCGGCCGCAATGTGCTTGAATCCTACCGGCCTCTCATAACACTGCTCGCCCAGTTGGCGTGCCAGCCTGTCCAGCATGTGCGTGGTCGATAGGTTGCGGACCACCCCGCCCCGCTGCCCGCGCACCTCATGCAAATACCAGTACAGCAAAACCAAAATGTCGTTGATGGCAATGTAACGCCCGCATTCGTCGAGGATCGCCACCCGGTCCGCATCCCCATCCATCGCCAACCCAAGATCGTAGCTGCGCTCCTGCATCTCGGAGCTCAGCACCCGCAGCGCATCTTCATTCGGCGCCGGGGAGCGTCCCCCGAATAACGGGTTATGCCGTTCGTGAATGAACGTGACCCGGCATCGCGCCTCCGTCAGCACCGTTCCCAGCGTGAGTTGCCCTACCCCGTACATCGGATCCACGATCAGCCGCAACCCCGCCTCGCGAATTGCCGCCATATCCACCAGGCCCTCGATCGCGTCCACATACTGATTGGTGAAGTCCTGCTTCGTCACGATGCCCGATGCCAGCGCCACATCCAATTCCAGCTTCACCACGTCCTGCGACGTCAGCCGGTTCGTTTCTTTCTCGATCTCCCGCGTGATCTCGTCCTGCAGCAGCGACCCATCGCCGTTGAACACCTTCAGCCCGTTCCACTCCGGCGGATTGTGGCTCGCCGTGAATGCCAGTCCATAGGCCGAACCCTTGACGGCCGTCGCATAGTTGATCAGCGGCGTAGGCGCATCTTCCGGAAGCAGCACGCACGGAATATTGTTTCCCGCGAATACCTCCGACGCTGCTTCCGCCGCCTGCCGCGAAAGGAAACGCCGGTCGTAACCGACAATCACTCCCCGGCTTTCTTCTCCCCGCCGGATGATTCCATTGCACAGTCCCTGTGCCAGCCGCCGCACATTGTGCAGCGTGAATCCTTCCCCAATCAGCGCTCGCCAGCCGCCCGTTCCGAACACTACGATGTTTTGTTCTTCCTGCCGCCGCGGATGGAATAACCGTTTCTCCAGGATGAATTGCGCGTGCTCCAAGTCCTTTTCGGTGTTGATCCCCTGCACCTCGTCCTGGTCGTAAAGCCGGTAGCTCTCCACCTTCAGCCCCGATCGGATGAGCTCGTGCACACAGTCCGTCAGCCGGTATTCGCCATCCACCGGCGAGGGCGAAAGATGTTTCAATGCCGCCGCGATCACCGGGAACTCCACCACATACGCGCCTACGTTGATCTCCCGGATCGCGCGCACCTCCGGCGAGGCCGCACTGTCTTCGATAATGTCGATAATCTGGCCGGTGTTGTTGCGGATGATGTGCCCGTAGGGCAGCGGACGATCCACCTCCGCCGTAAGCAGCGTCAGATGGGCATTCCGCAGCCGGTGCCGGTTCAACATCCCGCGTAACGAGGCGCTGCGGAACAGCGGCGTGTCCCCGTAAAGAATCAGCAGCGTTCCTTGGAAACCATCGATCTCTTTGACCAGCTGCAACACTGCATCCCCGGTGCCAGCTGCGGATTTTTGCAGAACATAGTGCAGCTCCGGATCGATCGCCCGCAGCCCCGCCTGTCCGTTTTCCACTACGTAAAGGTCTTTCGCCGCGACCAGTTCCAGCGCGTTGGCCAGCACGCACTGCAGGATGCTCCGCTCTCCCAGGTTTTCCAGGACCAGCGGCCGCCCCTCTCGAATCGAGGCTTTCCCAGCCGCCAGGACGACGGCCTTGAGAGACGTTTGCAAACTGTTGCCCGTGGCTGGCATCACTCTATCAACTTCCTTCCCCGTTAGCCTACCTGCTCTTGGCGCGGAGGATGTAGACAAAGGTAAATAAGGTAGAACGCTATATAGCGCAAAGCAGCTTCACTTCTTGCGGAGTGCGCTTTCATAGGCCACCTATTGGATTAGGATTGCATGGCTCTATGTTGCCGTATTATAAAGCTCTATAGCAGTTCCTGGGGCCCCCGAACCTCGGATCAGTTTGTTTCTATGCCGAATCCTCGTAAAAACGGTACGCCCGCCTACAAGCAAATCCAGGCGTCCATCATGAAGCGCATCGATCGCGGTGAACTCAAGCCGGGCGATCCGGTCCAGTCCGAACGTCTGCTCGCTCGCCTTCATGAAGTCAGCCTCATGACAGCCCGCCACGCCCTCGTCGGCCTCGAAAGGCAAGGCCTCGTCGAACGCCGCCATGGAGCGGGAACCTTTGTAGCTGCTCCCAAGATCCATTTCAATAAGTTAATGAGCTTCAGCGAGCAGCTCGCCGGACGCAGTCTCGACTCGTCCTCCCGCGTACTCGCACTCAAGGTTGTCGAAGACGAGCATGAAATTGCCGCCCGTCTCGCGCTGCCCGGGGCCAGCCGCCTGCTGAAGCTTGAGCGCGTGCGTCTCGGCTCCGATGAACCCTTCGCGGTCGAATCCTGTTACCTCTCCGCCGACGACTTCCGTGGCCTCTCCCGCGCCGCCGTCGAACGCGGCTCTTTATTCACCGTGCTGGAAAACGATTACGGGGTAACCATCGCGCATGCCGACGAAGAAGTGGATGCCACCGGCGCCGACCCCGAATTATCCAAGCTGCTCGCCGTCCCAAAGGGTTATCCTGTCTTGCGCATACGCCAGACGATTTATTCGACGCAGGGAAAACCGATCCTCTACGTCCTCGGCATGTATCGCGCGGACCGCCACGTGTTGCGCGTTCGGCGCTATCGATAGCCGTTTCGCACGACCTCGGAGCAAGCATGGAGATTACCGGCGAAGTCTTTCTCGGCGTTGATATCGGTGGAACCAAGGTCGCTGCCGGCCTCGTCAACGAGCAGGGCGAAATCCTCTACAAGACCCGCAACCCTATGAACGCCACCCAGGGCGCGGGAGAGGCCGTCATCGCCGTCCGCCAGGCCATCGACCGCACCATGCAAGAGAACCCATCCGCCACTGTCCGTGCCATCGGCCTCAGTTCTCCCGGTTCCGTCGACCCGCGTTCCGGCAGCGTGGTGATGGCGACCAACGTTCCATGCTGGAAAAATTTTGCCCTCGCTCCACTCATCGCCGATCACTACAAACTGCCCACTGAACTGCACAATGACGCCAACGCTGCCGGGCTCGCGGAAGCCATCTGGGGCAGCGGCGCTGGCTATGATTGCGTCTTCTACGGCACCCTCGGCACCGGCATCGGCACCGCCATCCTCTTCGACCGTCACCTCTACCTCGGTCGCACCGGCGCCGCCGGCGAAGGCGGCCACATGAGCATCAACTTCGATCACAGCGGCCCCCGCTGCGGATGCGGCAAGCCGGGCTGCATCGAGTTGCTCGCCGCCGGCCCCGGCATCGCCATGCGCGCCCGCCGCAAAATCGAATCCTCTCCCAATCACGAAGGACGTCAGCTTCTCGACCTTGCCGGCGGCAACGTCTCCGCCATTACCGGCGAAACCGTCGAGCGCGCCTGGCGCGACGGAGATCGCCTCGCCACGGAAATTCTCGAAGAGACTGCCGACCTCATCGCCATCTGGCTCGGCAACATCGTCGATTTCCTTGAGCCCGACGTCATCGTGATCGGCGGCGGCGTAGGAACCATGCTGTCGAACTGGTATCCGCGCATCAGCGAGCATCTCCGCGCCTGGTCGGTCAATCCGCGTGCCGGCGAAATTCCTCTCGTCAAGGCGCGCTATGGGCCCGACTCCGGGATCGCCGGCGCCGCCGCCCTGGTCGTGCATCCCGGCATGCACATCATGCACGTCCCCACCCGCTAACTCGCCTCCAAAATGCTGTGGTAAGGTGAATTCACTGCGAGTTCTGCCGATGATCCGCCCCACCGAAGATCTTCGAATCCAATGGACCAAGGTCGTCCTCCCGCCCGCATTCCTGGACGAGGAACTGCCCACGACCGAAAGCGCTGCGGCCACGGTTCACACTGCGCGCGAACAGGTCCGCGCCATCCTTCGCGGAGAAGATCGTCGCCTGCTGGTGGTCGTCGGCCCTTGCTCCATTCACGACACCAAGGCCGCCCGCGAATATGCCGCGCTGCTCAAGACAGCCATCGACGAGCTGTCCAGCGAACTCTGCATCGTCATGCGCGTCTACTTCGAAAAGCCCCGCACCACCATCGGATGGAAAGGGCTGATCAACGATCCGCATCTCGACGAATCCTTCAATGTGAATGATGGCCTGCGCATCTCGCGTCATCTCTTGTTGGATCTCGCCGAGTTGGGCGTTCCCGCCGGTACCGAATTCCTCGACATGATCACCCCGCAGTACCTCGCGGGTCTGGTCTGCTGGGGCGCGATCGGCGCGCGTACCACCGAGAGCCAGGTGCATCGCGAGCTCGTTAGCGGACTCTCTTGTCCCGTCGGCTTCAAGAACGGAACCTCCGGCAACGTCGGCATCGCCATCGAAGCCGTGGTCTCCGCCGCGCATCCCCACACTTTTCTTGGACACACGAAATACGGCCAGTCCGCCATCTTCGCCACCACCGGTAATCCCGACTGCCACATCATTCTGCGTGGCGGACGAAAGCTCGCTAACTACGACGCCGCCTCCGTCAAAGAGGCCTGCGCCCTCCTCGACAAAGCCGGCCTCCCGCAGCGCCTGATGATCGACTGCAGCCACGCCAACAGCAACAAGGACTACGCCCGACAAGCCATCGTCTGTCGTGATGTCGCCTCGCAAATCGCGGCCGGGAACCAGTCCGTCGTCGGGGTCATGTTGGAAAGCAATCTCGTCGCCGGCGCGCAGACCCTCACCCAGGGACGCGCCCTCACCTACGGCCAGAGCATTACCGATGCGTGCATTGGTTGGGAAGAAACACGAACCTTGCTGCGCGAGCTAGCGGCCGCTGTCCGCGCCCGCGAATAACGTTCGTGTTCTCATCCGAAACCGAGCGCTGAACTTCAACGGAGAGGCAGGTAAATGCATCGCAGCCGCGGCAGCAACCTGCCGGATGTCTAGGTTAGGGCGGAGGACGCCTCGACGCCCGCGCTGTTCCCAAAGGTAAAGTGAGGGCGACGTTCGCCCCCACTTTACAAAGCACCCAGACTAGGCCCCTGGTTTTAGAACGACTTTCGTCCACCCCTTGTCGCGCGCGTCAAAGTGTTGGTAGCCAGTGGGTGCCTGCTCGAGAGGCAATCGATGCGAAATGATCCAGGACGGTTTTGCCCGGCCCGCGTGAATCAGGTTGCGCAGGTGGCGGTTGTAATGCTTGATGTTGGCTTGCCCGGTGCCAACCGACTGCCCTTTGAACCAGAAGAGTCCCATGTCAAAAGCGATTTCACCTTGCTTGGCAAGCTGGTCGGCACCGCCAGGGTCTTTGGGCAGGAAAATGCCGACCACGCCGATTCCACCGGTGAAGCGTACGGAGTTCACAAGATTATTCATGGTCAGATTGGGTATCTCGCGGCCGTGCGGCTCATGACATTGGTAGCCCACGCATTCACAACCTCTGTCGGCGCCCTCGCCGCGGGTGTGCGCTAACACTTGCTCTACGGGGGAAGCTTTCGAATCGTCGATGGGAATGCAACCGATCTCTTTTGCCAGGGCAAGCCTGTCGGGATGCCGGTCGACGACCATGACCTTACTGGCGCCCTGGATCATCGCGGACAGCGCGGCCATCAAACCAACCGGACCCGCGCCATAAATCACTATCGACTCGCCGGCTTGCAGACCGGCTAGGCGGGTGCAGTGCCAACCGGTAGGAAATATATCGGACAGAAATGCGTAATCGTCCTGCTTTTCCCGGGCGTCCTCGGGGAGCCGCAAGCAGTTGAAGTCCCCATAGGGGACGCGGAGGTATTCCGCCTGCCCGCCCGGAAAAGGTCCCATGTCGGCAAAGCCATAAGCAGCCCCGGCCATTCCTGGATTGACAGTGAGGCAAAACGCGGTGAGGCCCGATTCACAGTTCTTGCAGAAGCCACAGCCGATGTTAAATGGCAGGCTGACCTGATCGCCTTTTTTAATGCGGGTGATTCCAGGACCTACCTCGACCACTTCACCGGTGTTCTCATGACCGAAAATGCCTCCCGGTTTGAAATCGGTCCGGCCCTCGTACATATGCAGGTCAGAACCGCAAATGTTGGTGGTAGTGATCTTGACGACCACGTCATTCGGCTGCTCAATTTTGGCGTCAGGAACATTTTTCACGCTGACGTCGCGGGGTCCGTTGTAAACAACTGCTTTCATCGTCCTTGTCCTCTCTGATAAGTGCGATTGCCTAAGAAGCGTTAAGCAAGCTGCTGTTTCCGGATGCGACAGCCCGCCCTGGGTGCCCAAACAAGTGCTCTTCACCTGATCAGGCGCAATCTCTCTGGCACAAGCCCGCATGTTAGTGGGCCGAAATTCCTGGGACAATTCCTCGTCAGGAAGAACACTGCGTCCGCGGAAGCTTCTAGGAGGCGGTTCACCACAGATGAAAGTCCGTTGTACGACGAGCGGTATAGATAGCCTGGCACTCCCCGCATGAGAGGGGAGAGTCATTGTGTCTTTTGGGGGGGGAATGAGAGTGGCGCCGTGGATAGGGCGCGAGTGAGCGTGGTCGGAAAAAGAGCTGGATGCGAAAGCAGTCTCAGCGGTGTCCGGATGGACCTTTAAGCCCGCGACAAAAGACGGCATTCCGGTGCCCGTGCAGTTTGAGGTAGGCCGAATTTCACACAAGTGAACGTTCAGCCTGGTTCTAAGCGAACGGATAATTCTCGTGTTTCTGCTTTTGCGATAGCTGTTGGTAAATCCCTCACCACAAGAGATCAGGTGTGGCAGGATTTCTGAAGGTATTGTCTGTTATCAACAGGTACCTTCGCTGTAAAGTGCGCTCGTACCGATGAATCCGAATCGTTCAGTCGCTCTGGGCAATGCAATAGCCGCCGCGCTCATTTGCTTTCCTTGCATTTTGGGTGCGTTTGCAACACTGGGGGTCGCGTCTTGGCACGGAGACGGACTCGCACCTGTTGTTGCGGCAGATGTTCTTCTTGCGATCGCAATCTTTGTTCTTTCTCGTCGAAGTGCTCGCTTCGCCAGAGCGCTTCCATTCTTTCTGGTGGTGTTACTTACCGGCTTGATCATTCAGGCGTTGTTCGCACTACGAAAATAGCTACTGATAAATCCCCTTACGAAAAGTGAACGGGGTGTGGCAGGATAACTAGTGGTATCGCCTGTTCGCAACAGTTATCGTGAGTAGGTAAAACTCCAAGCGTCGTAATTCAAAGATGGGACGACAGATACAGATCCACGCCCTTCCTTCCGACATCAATGACCTCGTCATCGCGATGCGCGACAAGGAACCCATCCAGATCGCCACGCGAAGAGGTAAAACGGCGACCCCGAATCGACTGGCTTTTATTCCCGACAACTTGAGCGGCCACACTCTTGTTCTTTCGAGCCGAAAGATTCGCTCCGAATTTGAACCGAGAATACGTGGCAGCACAACCGCCGTACTTTCTGGTTCGCGAGTCCACAGAGTCAGTGCTAGAGCTATCCTTGTCCGGGTTCACAACCTGGGAGTGCCAGGATGCCCTGACGCAAGGACGCCTCTACGGCGTATTTCAGGGCAAAGAGCCTGAATTCGAAAAGTGGTACGAACGAATCATTCGATATGTTCGAAGGCATTGGGCTAAGAATCCGGTTTCGTGGATGGGCGGATACATCGGACCAGCAGCGAACGAGTGGTTTGATCGGGGTGGGCTTTTACTCCCAAACTATGTGCCGCCTGTGCGCAGCGACTGGATTCAACGGTTAGGTACACAGCATGCACGATAGCTGGCGAGAAATCCAATTACCGCAAGCAATCCGGCTGTGGCACGATTACTAGTGGTATCGCCTGTTCTCGCCAGCTATCGTGTTGAAGTTTTTCCCCGAGAGGCACGGAGGTATGGAGAAGTACGCTGCGCGAACCGTCAAACACGAGATTCACCGAATCCTGTGGGAAGTGTGGGACCCAATTGGAGTCAACCAAGACCCGAACGCTCGTGACGAATACAGTTCGTATGTAGGCGGAGTGTTTGAGCTGTTGGTGAATCACGCTTCCGACGATGCAATTGCCGAGCATCTCCGTGCGATTGTGGTCGACAGGATGGCGCTAACGCGTGCCACTGCGGTTCAGATGCTTCCAACCGTGAAAGCATTGCGGAAAATCAATTTGCCGTCATTGCTGGCGATAAATCCCGTTACCACTAGTAACCGAGGTGTGGCAGGATGACTAGTGGTAACGCCTGTTCCCAACAGTAGTTGCAGGAAGTGAGCTAACCTACGCGTGGCACGGACGAAACGTGAACTTACGATTGACAGTGACTGGTTCTCGACGTTGGGGATGGCGCTGCTGTTAGTTCTTTCGCTTTCCTCTGTGATACGCGACGTTGTCAGGTTAGCGCACGGACGAACAACTCAGACCGTCGCGATCCCTACGATCATGCTGGCTGGGGCTTTGCTTTATCTTGCAGCGGCACTGCGCGTTGGTCGCATCTTTAGGCTGGCGGCCCTACTATTTGGTTCAGGCGCAGCGATCAGGGCTTTAACCTTCTACGCACATGAATCAGCCGAAGCGCAGCGGCTGGCCGGAATCAATGGGCTGATCTTGTCAGCCGTAGCGTTCTTGCTGCTCTCGATCGCGGCGATTCACTGGCTCTATTCGGTGTCACGAATGAAAAATCGGCCTACTGACGAATCGAGCTGACGTTAAGTGGCGATAAATCCCGTTACCACAAGCGATACGGCTATCGAACGTTCGCTAGTGGTAACGCCTGTTTCGGACAGTTATCCTGCTGTCGGCCTTGTGTACAAGGCTGCTACGTGCATAGCACTATCCCCAGATGGAGTTGAAACGGCATGGGTGAAATAATCGGCGGGATCATTGTCCCGCGGGTTTATTTCGCGGTGTTTTGGCGGATCGGTAGACGCAGTGCGGGCAATCGAATTTTGGAGTGCGCCGGAATCGCTGGCTGCCTGTTCATGGTATCCATGGCTTGTATGAGGATACCTGGATGTCCTCCGGAAGTCGCAGCGGCGTTCGGCCTTCTGGCCGTGTTTGCCGGAATTGCGATGATCTTCTTCCTCGTTAAACGAGGCTTCGCCGCCACACGAAGGCGCGAGTAGTCGTAGCTTACGGGAAGTCCCGATACCACAATGAATCCGGGTGTGCAGGATAGGGAGTGGTAACGCTGCCCAACACTTACCGTTTATGGCCTCAACGTGAGCACAGTGGAAATTGCATCGCGAACCGCTCTCGGAATAGCAGCTGCGTTCTGCTGCGCCCTAGTTTTCTGGTTTTCAGGCGGACTCCACTGGCTCGAGAAGGACGTATTTCCCCCTCGTCGGCCCAGTTTCATGCCTGTCAATTCGGTGTGGATTGATGCTCCTCCACTGCCAATGAGCTGGCATCACGGTTGGTGGTTTGGCTGCGGACGGTCATCCAGTGAGGCGGCAAACTACTGCCGCTTGGTCGGCGAGGGGAGCACGATCTTCGCCGGTGAATATCTGTCTTGCCGTACACGAGCACCAATACTCGAAAAAGATTTGATTCTCAAATCGCCTCAAGACTCTTCTGATATGTGGCTCTTCACAGAACATTCAGAGGGGGTGGCCGGATTTACTCGGGACGGCGACATATTGCTGCCGCTCAACGTGCTTTCCAAGTGCGATGGGGTAGCCGCTCGGCTCAAAGGGCATTATTAGATGTTGGTAAATCCCGTTACCACAAGCTATCTCCGAGCAACTCCCTCAATGCGCCGCCTCCGCGCCGGGCTTGAAGATCACTCCTTCGCGCGTCATTCCATTCATCGCCACCACCATCGGTGTCGCGAACTGCAGGTGCCGCACGCACTCCTCTTCGTCCACCGCTTCCTGCGCCCCCAGCCAGTTCCAATCCAGCAGCCCGTGCCCCGACTCAGGATTCACCGTGAAGTAACCGACTTGGAATGCCATCAGGTTCTGAAAAAAATGGCTTCCCTGCGAAGGTGTAACCCACAGGTCGCGGAACCCCGCTTCCACAATCACCCGCGCCCCGGCAATCTCATCCCACTCGATCGGAATTCCCAGCCACGGGTCGTTCGATCCCCAGCGCCCCACCCCAATCAGCACATAGGGCCGCTCGCGGTCCATCAGCTTCGCATTGAAATGCGAGACCGCTTCCGCCACCGCCCGGCTGCGTTCCCGTTCAAAGCGATCGAAATCGACGACCACAACATCGTACAAATTCTGAATGCGCCCATTCCCCAAAACGCTCGTGCTTTTGCAGATCAGCGATGCGGGGTCCACATCATCGAGTCGCAAATGCTCGCCGGTTCCCGACAGCACCAGCGGCCGTACCTGCAAAAATCCGAACGTCGCCGACTCGCTTTGTGCCTGCGGCAGGCGCACCGCGAATTCGATCTCCACCGCTTGCCCCAGTGCCGCTTCGCCAACTTTCGACAGCTGATCGAGGATCGGAGCCAGCGGAAAAATCTCCTGCTTCAAAATCGGAGCGAAGCTCACCAGTCGCGTGCCCGCGCGTCCCATCCCGTCATACACCGCATCGTTGTCGCGGTTGTACGTCGACGCCACCGCCTCCAGCGTTCCATCTCTTTCTGCCACATCCAATTCGAATCGCACCTCCCGCAGCTCAACCGACGGATCTCCCCCATTCCTCTGATCGAGATCCATCGCCCAGAACTCCGATTGCGAATTCGCCAGCATGTCTTTCACCTCGGAAAACTGGATCGGGTGCCGTGGATAGCGCGGGCAGAACGACAAACAGCGCCCGCCTTCCACCACCGCGCGTCCCATCCCCAAGGCCACCGCGGCAATCCCATCGGCCGAGGTCATCGGTGCCGTCGGATAAAAATTATGCGATCGTACCACCCCGGAAAAATCCGGATAGAAGCGCGTTCCATGCGGCGCGCCCACCACCTCCTGCAGGATGACCGCCATCTTTTCTTCTTCCAGGCGATACGGCGTGGCCCGCACGTACGCCTTCGCGTGCTGGCTGAAGGTCGACGCATAAATCAGCTTGATCGCCCGCCCCAGCCATTCCAGCCGCTCTTCCAAGCTCGCATAATGGTTGCCGAGCATGAAGGTCTCGTACACCCCCGTGAAGGGCTGGTAATGCGAATCCTCCAGCAGGCTCGAAGACCGTACCGCCAGCGGGTACTGCGCTTCGGAGAGATACGCATGCAGCGCCGCCAACAACGGCTCCGGCAGAGCCGCAGCCAGGAAGCTTCTTCGTATCTCCGCATCCTCCGGGCAGCGAATCGCGAATTCCAGCAGGTTGTTCTCCTCCAGGAAGCGATCGAATAAGTCCGTGCTCACCACCACCGCCGGAGGAACGGAAACTTTGACTCCGGCAAATCGCCGCGAGAACCGCTGCTTGTACAGCAGGTGGCGCATGAACGCCAACCCGCGCGCCTTCCCGCCCAATGACCCCGACCCGATCCGCAGGAAAAATGCATCGCCCGTCTTGAACGTCGACGCATCGAAGTCGCCGATCGAAACCTCAGTCTGCTCGCGCCGGTATTCGTTGATTGAATCGACCAGGTCGCGCCGCAGGTCCTCTGCGGTCGCAAAATCCGACACCTTGCGCGGTCGCAGCTTCTTGGCCAGCGCGAACTCCGTCCGCGCCATCAGCCACCGCGAAAAGTGATTGTGCTGGCTGTGCTGCACCAGGCTCTCTGCTGGAACCCGGTGCAATTCCACCTCCAGTTCCTGCATGTCCCGTGCCCGCGCCACTTCCGTTCCGTCCGGCGCACGAAAAACAAAATCTCCAAAGGCGCACTGTTGAATCAGCAGCTCTCGAAAATCCTGCAGGAACGTCGGCGATCGCTTTTGCAGAAATGCGAAGCCTTCTGCGTGCGCGCGCGCCTTGTACTCCGTATGGCTGGAATGCAGCACCACAGGCACGTCAGGCACCAACTCGCGGATCACATGCGCCAGCTGAAACCCCGCTTCGGGATCGGCCACGCCTCCGCGCGGGAACTGCACATCCGAGACCACCGCCAGCAGGTTGTCGCGATATTGCCGCGCATACTGCTCCGCCTCTTCGTAGTCGGAGCACAGCAGGATCTTGGGCCGCGCGCGCTGGCGCACCAGCTTGTGCGCCACATTGATCCCCTCGTGAATCACCCGCCCCGACTGGCTGATCAGCTCGGTATAAATCACCGGCAACACCGATGAGTAGTAGCGGATATTGTCTTCCACCACCAGCAGCACCGGCACGCCCACCGTCGTCGTGTCGTGCAGCACGTTCCGCTTGTCTTCGGTGTACTTCACCATCGCGATCAGGACGCGCGCATTTCCCTGCCAGAGAAAAATCCTGTCCACGTCGCTCACCCGGTTGCGAGCAACGAAATTCTTCACCTCGCGATAGTCGTAGGCCAGCACTAGCACCGGCACATCGATCCCCAGCTTGCGGATCTCCCGCGCCAGTTGTGCCGCGTTCATCTCCCCTACCGCAAGATTGGTCACGATCAGGTTGAACCGCGGCTCCGAGCGCACTAGTTCCAGCGCCTGCGCGCAATTCGAAACGTGGGTGATGCCGGGAATGTTGGTGAGATCCAGTTCGCGCGACTCGCCGATCAGCAGTTCGTTGAGCCGTCCGTCTTCGCGCAGGATGAAGGAATCGTAGAGGCTGGAGACGAGCAGGATGTCCTGCACGCGAAAGGGCATCAGGCTGTCGAAACTTTCGATCGTCTCTTCCGCCGCGCGCAGCGGCCCGCCACCCGGCAATCCCGCCATAACCGGCGGATTATAGCCCCCTCCGGCCATCCGCGCCGTGACCCGTCGCTTCTGCGGTACACTGCCCTCCATGTCCTTCAGCGACCAGCTCGGCCTCAGCTTCACCGCGCCGCAGCGCCGCATCTGGCAGGTGCGCGACATCGTCAGCGCCGTCCGCACCGCGCTCGAACGCGAGTACGCCGACATTTGGGTCGAAGGTGAAATCTCCAACTTCCGTCCCGCCGACTCCGGGCATCTTTATTTTTCCCTTAAAGACGAATCCGCCCAGCTCCGCATCGTGATGTTCCGCTCCCAGGCGCGCCTGCTGAAGTTCCGCCCCGAAAACGGCCTGAAAATCATCGCCCGCGGCCGCGTAACTCTCTATGAAGGACGCGGCGAATTGCAGCTCATGGCCGAGTTCCTCGAGCCGCAGGGTGCCGGCGCTCTCCAGATCGCCTTCGAACAGCTCAAAGCGAAACTGCAGGCCGAAGGTCTCTTCGATCGCGAGCGCAAGCAGCCGATTCCCACTCTGCCCAAAAAAATCGGCGTCGTCACCTCGCCTCGTGGCGCTGTCATTCAAGACATCCTCAACGTCCTGCGCCGCCGCCACAACAGCGTGCACGTCCTCATTTTTCCCGCGCAGATGCAAGGCGAATTGGCCGCCTCCGAGGTCTCTTCCGGCCTGCGCTTCTTCAATCGCGCCGCCCATGTCGACGTCATCATCGTCGCTCGCGGCGGTGGATCGCTCGAAGACCTTGCCGCCTTCAATGACGAAGGCCTCGCCCGCACCATCGCCGCTTCCAAGATCCCGGTCATCTCCGCCGTCGGTCACGAAACCGATTTCACCATCTGCGATTTCGTCGCCGACCTCCGTGCTCCCACCCCATCCGCCGCTGCTGAGCTGGTCATTCGCTCCAAGCAGGAACTCGACGAACGCCTCACCGCGCTGCGCACCCACTTGGCCCGCGCCCTGCGCCTGCGCCTCTTCGAATACGAAAAGCGTCTCACCCGCTTGGCCCGCCATGGCGCCTTTGGCGGCATGCAGACCGCCATCGCCCGCCGCCAGCAACGCGTCGACGACCTCGTCTTCCGCCTCACCTCCGCCCAATCCAACCTCTTCCGCCAGATGCATCGCCGCCTCGACGTCGCCGCTACCCGCGTCCGCCATCACGACCTGCGCAGCCGCTTCACCTCCAAACATCGCCAGATCGATGCCCATGTCGAGAAGCTCACCACCACCCTGCGTGCTTTCCTCATGCGGCGCAGTGCCCGCCTCGAGCGTCTAGCCGGACAACTCCAGGGCCTCTCGCCGATCTCCATCCTCGAACGCGGTTACGCCCTCGTCTTCGACGCCCAGGGCCATCTCCTCAAAGATGCCCGCCAGGTCCACGAAGGCGACACCATCCTCGCCCAACTCGCCCTCGGCCAAGTCACCGCCACC
Organism: uncultured Acidobacteriaceae bacterium; assembly: GCA_963703075.1. GTDB lineage: Bacteria > Acidobacteriota > Terriglobia > Terriglobales > Acidobacteriaceae > Korobacter. The sequence goes on along the minus strand of OY969786.1, from coordinate 4,104,060 downwards.
GTTAAGAAACCCGAGTAGCTGGAAACAGTTCGACCTCAACATTCCCGCAAGAGTAGGTCAACGTGCCGCTGTAGTGGACGACAAGTTCTCGGAAGACCATGTCCTACCCGGATTCGCTGAAGTTACCTGTGTCTCACCACACCCGCTTGGCCTGCATTAAAATAGAGGCGCCGTGCGCTCGCACCCCTTACACGGAAAGGACCCGGATGGGCCAGTGGTTGACACGTGGACGCGTACCCCAGGCCACCGACCTGGCGACCGCCGTGATCGACATTCTGTTGGTCGCGCTGCTCATCTATGAGTTCCTGAAACTCATTCGCGGCACTCGCGCGGCGCCCATGCTCCTGGGGGTCTTCGTCCTCGCGGTTGCCTTCGTCGCCGCCCGTTTCGCCGAACTCCGCACCCTCGATTGGCTGATGACCACGCTGCTGCCCTACGGCATCTTCGCGCTCATCGTGGTCTTCGCCGGTGAAATCCGCCATGCGCTCGCGCGTCTCGGCCGCAGGCTCACCAGTTCGCGCTCCTCGGCCGCCAATGCCGAGTCCTACGACGACGTTGTCCTCGCCGCCAGCCTTTTTTCGCAAAATCAAACCGGTGCCTTGATGGTCATCGAGCGCGAGATCGGCCTCCGCACCTACATCGAAAGCGGCGTCGCCCTCGACGCGCACATCTCCTACGATCTGCTCGCCACCATCTTCCGCCCCAGCGCTCCTCTCCATGATGGCGCTGTGATTATTCAGAAAGACCGCGTCGCCGCGGCCGCATGTTTCCTGCCTCTCTCGATTAACCCCGTTCTCTCGACCCAGCTCGGCACCCGTCACCGCGCCGGCATCGGCATCACCGAGGAGAGCGACGCCCTCGCCGTCGTCGTCTCCGAAGAAACCGGCGCAATCTCGGTCGCCGTCTCCGGCCAGATCGAACGCGACATCTCTCCCGAGCAGTTGCGCGAGCGCCTCAGCATCCTCCTCCATCGCCACGTGCCCGCCAGCACCTTGCCCAGCACCCCCGATCAGGACATGGAGAACGAGCCGTTTCATGCCGCACGGCGCGAGACCGGCGACGATGCAGCGGAGGTCGAATGATGATCCAGTGGCTTCGTAAACACGTTTTCGGCCATCTGCTGCTGAAGGTCGCTCTCGTTGCTCCTCGCCCTCGCGCTCTGGTATGCGGTGGCCCACGACCAGCCGGCAGAAATCGCACTTACCGTCCCCATCGAGTTCTACAACACGCCTGAGCATCTCGAGATCAGCTCCGAGCGTATTCAGCGTGCCGAGATTCGTGTGCAGGGCCCTGCCCGCGTCCTGCGCGAAATGACCAATGCCGACATCGATGCCATCATCGACCTCGCCGGGGTACACGTTGGCGAACACACCTTCGATCTCACCGCAAAACAGATCCGTCACCTGCCGCACAATGTTCAGATCCTCCAGGTTGTGCCTTCGCAAATTCGTCTTGAGCTCGACCGCAGCGCATCGAAACTTGTCGATGTAACTCCCCGCGTCATCGGCTCCTTCGCCGCCGGATACCGCCTCGGCGAAGTACAGGCAGTCCCTTCGAAGATCACCATCGTCGGTCCGCAGTCCCGTTTGGAAAGCATCGAGTCCGCCATCACCGACCCGGTCGACGCCACCGGCCTCGTCGGCCGCGGCACCTTCACCACCCAGGCCTACGTTGGCGATCCCCTGGTGCAACTCATGGATCCCGAACCGATCCACGTCACCGTCTCGACCGTAAAGACCAACTCAGGAGAAAAGTGATCCCGTTGTCTTCCCAAGCCATGACCCACGCCCGCCAACTTTTCGGTACAGACGGAATCCGCGGCGTCGCCGGAGAGTATCCTCTCGATCCGCACACCGTCTTCGCCATCGGCCGCGCCCTCGGCGCGCGCCTCGCCGAAAAATATTCCCAGCCTCGCGTGCTCATCGGGCAAGACACCCGTGAGTCCAGCGACTGGATCAGCCGCTCCCTCGCCCGCGGTCTGCAAAGTTCCGGAACCGAACCCACCAGCGCCGGCGTTATCACCACTCCCGGCGTCGCTTATCTCACCCGTACCCACGGCTTCTCCGCCGGCATCGTGATCTCCGCCTCGCACAATCCCTGGACCGACAACGGCATCAAGGTCTTCGGCGCAAACGGCTATAAGCTCTCCGACGAAATCGAGCACCAGATCGAAACCCAGATCTTCTACCACCTCGAAGAACTCGAGCGTGCGGAGAGCGAGGGCGAAGGCCCAGCCATGCTTCCCGGCGAACAGAAACTGCGTGACGATTACGCCGCGTGGCTCCGCTCCCAGGTCGCCGATACCGATCTCAGCCGCTTCCGCGTTCTCCTCGATTGTGCCAACGGGGCGGCTTCCGCCATCGCCCATCTCGTCTTCCCAAAGCTCGGGGTCAACGCCGAGTTCACCCATATCTCTCCCACCGGCCGCAACATCAATGCCAACTGCGGTGCCCTCCATCCGGGTGAAGTTGCGAACCAGGTCTCGCATTCATCCGGCCGCTTCGATCTCGGCATCACCTTCGACGGCGACGCCGATCGCGCCCTCTTCAGCGACGCCCAGGGCAACATTGTCAACGGAGACGCAGTCCTGCTCCTCGCCGCCCGCGACATGAAATCGCGCGATCGCCTTCGCACCGATACCGTCGTGGCCACCACTATGTCGAATATGGGATTGGAAGCCGCCCTGAAACGGTCCGGCATTCACATGCTGCGCGCCGCCGTCGGCGACAAATATGTTCTTGAGGAAATGCAGAAGACCGGCGCCACCCTCGGCGGCGAACAATCCGGTCATATCCTTTTCATGGACAGCGATGCCACCACCGGCGATGGAATCCTCACCGCCCTCCGCGTCCTCGAAGTCCTCGCCCGCTCCGGCAAATCTCTCCACGAACTGGTCGCTGACTTGAAGGTCTTTCCCCAGGTCATCCGCAACATCAAGGTTCGCGCCAAGGTTCCGATGAACGAACTCCCCGAGGTAGCCGCGGCCATCCAGGCAGCCGAGCAGGAATTAGGCGAGAGCGGCCGCGTGGTCGTCCGCTATTCCGGCACCGAAAAGCTGGCCCGCGTCATGATTGAAGCCGAGTCGGAAGCACAAATGACCCGCCACGCCGCCGCCATCTCGGACGCAATCCAGCAGTCCATCGGCATCTAAGAGTGTTGAAGTTCCCGGGTGCCCCATCCTGAGCGAAGCGAAGGGTGGGGTTGTTCGTCCCGCGGTCAGCCCAGTCCCTGCGAACTCCACATCTCTCCCTCTTGTCATTGCGAGGAGCGCGAGCGACGCGGCAATCCGCTGTTCGAATCAATCGTGAGTCCCGGGTGCCCCATCCTGAGCAAAGCGAAGGGTGGGGATCTTCGTCCCGCGGTCAGCCCAGTCCCTGCGAACTCCACATCTCTCCCTCTTGTCGTTGCGAGGAGCGTGAGCGACGCGGCAATCCCCTGTTCGAATCAATCGTGAGTCCCGGGTGCCCCATCCTGAGCAAAGCGAAGGGTGGGGGTGTTGAATATCCGGGTGTCGAAGTTCTGAGTGTTGAAGTTTCCGGGTGCCCCATCCTGAGCGAAGCGAAGGGTGGGGATGTTCGTCCCACGGTCACCCAATCCCTACGATCTCCACATCTCTCCCTCTTGTCATTGCGAGGAGCGTCAGCGACGCGGCAATCCGCTGTCCGACAAATCGTAAGTCCCGGGTGCCCCATCCTGAGCAAAGCGAAGGGTGGGGGTGTTCGTCGTCCCGCGGTCAGCCCAATCCCTGCGAACTCCACATCTCTCCCTCTTGTCATTGCGAGGAGCGTGAGCGACGCGACAATCCGCTGTTCGAATCAATCGTGAGTCCCGGGTGCCCCATCCTGAGCAAAGCGAAGGGTGGGGATGTTCGTCGTCCCGCGTCAGCCAATCCCTGCGAACTCCACATCTCTCCCTCTTGTCATTGCGAGGAGCGTGAGCGACGCGGCAATCCGCTGTCCGACAAATCGTGAGTCCCGGGTGCCCCATCCTGAGCAAAGCGAAGGGTGGGGTTGTTCGTCCCGCGTCAGCCCAGTCCCTGCGAACTCCACAACTCTCCCCCTTGTCATTGCGAGGAGCGTGAGCGACGCGGCAATCCGCTGTTCGAATCAATCGTGAGTCCCGGGATCTTCACGACCCCGTCATTCCTCGACCTTCGCTCCGAAGCGATACATCTTCTCCATCTCTTCCGCGATTTTTTCGCCCCGCTCCTGCAGTCCCTCCGTTACTCCCCGCCGGTCCGCTTCCGACTTGTTCTGGCTCAATTTCCAGCTCGCTTCCAGCCGCGTGATCGGCATCTTGAACGCCACAATCGCCTTGAGCAAGCCTTCTATATAGTCCGCCGGCGCATCGCTCACTTTCCACGGATGCTCGAAGCCCGCCTCATGTTTCTCCGTCAAGCGCGTCACGATCTCCAGCAGCAGGTCGCGATCGCCGCTGAACGTTACCGGACCATATGCATGCACCACCGCGTAATTCCACGTCGGCACCACCCGTCCATGCTCGCGATTGCTCGCATACCACTGCGGCGAAACGTATCCATGCGGCCCCGTAAAAATCGCCAAGGCCTCTTGTTCCGCCAGCGCCGTCTTCCATTGCGGATTGGCCCTCGCAATGTGTCCGCGCAAAACTCCATGCTCGCCTGCCGCCGGGTCCAACAGCACCGGCGCCTGCGTGGCCACCAACCCGTCCGCTGTGTTCGTCACCAGCGACACGAATCCGGTGCGCGCCATCATTTCGTGAACCGCGGCAATCTCTTCCGGTTTGAAATACGAAGGGATATACATGTACCCGCCTCGGCGAAGACTCAGCGCCCGTTCTTCGCGGCCTTCGAAAACAAGGGAGCCGTGGTCGGGAGGGCTTCTTCCAACGCCAGCAACTGCTCCTTCAAATCCAGCCCGCCCCCATATCCACCGAGCTGTCCATCCGTATTAATCACCCGGTGGCACGGAATGATGATCGGGATCGGGTTTGCATGGTTCGCCTGGCCCACGGCGCGGAAAGCCGTCGGCCGTCCCGCGGCCACCGCAACCTCCTGGTAGGTACGCAGCTCCCCGTATGGAATCTTGCAAAGTATCTCCCAGCACGTACGCTGGAACTCAGTTCCTGTGCGCAGGTCGAGCGGTAGGCTGAACTCAGTTCGTTTCCCGTCGAAGTACTCGGCCAACTGCTTGCGCAGCTCCGCCGTTTTTTCTTCCGACACTACCCACTGCACGTTTTTCTCAAAATTTTTCGGAGGAAACGCGCGGCTTCCCCAGTCGATCAGCAACACTCCCTTGCTTGATACCGCCACCCACAGCGGCCCGATCGCCGACTTCATGCGCGAGTAATACAAGGTCTCCATAACGGCTCCTGCTGCGAACCAGCTTACTCCCGGCCCACCCCAAAATAAAAACTCCCGCCCGGCAAGCCGGACGGGAGGGTGTTTAGGTTTAAATCGAATTTACTGTTTCGGGGTCGTCTGCGTGGCAGGGGCCGTGTTGCCATCCGACTGCGGCATCGCGGTATCGGCCGAAGCCATTTCGCCCAGGCTGTTCTTCAACAGGCTGATCTCGACCCGTCCGCCCTTCTTGTATTGAGGCTTGTCGCCGGACGCCGAGGCTGCCTGCACCTTCGCGTTGCCCATGCCCATCGTGTACACCCGGTGGATCGGCACATTCGCATTGATGATCAGGTAGCGAACCACTTCGTCGGCAATGCGTTGCGAGTTGTCCACCGCGACGCGCCCATGACCCGGAGCGAAGCCCTGCACTTCCACGATGTAGCCCTTTTGGTAGGCCAAGCCCTTCGCCATGTCATCCAACGAATCCTTCGCCTTCTGGCTCAGGACGTTCTGACCTGCACGGAAGCGGATCTCGATCTGCGAGGCTTCCTTGTACTGGTCGATGTTCTCCACCGTGGTCTGCACCTGCTGCAGGTGCTGGGTAGCCTGGGTCGCCGTGTTGTTCGCCTGGGTGGCGCGGTTGTTGGCGTCCTGCGCATGCTGGTCGGCTTCCGTTGCCTTCGCTGAGGCGATGCGGATGCCTTCCTGCGCCCGCGCGTCCACGTCCTTGATCGCCTTTGAATTGGCGGCCGTCAGCTCATCGAGCTCGTTCACGCGCTCGCGGATCGGCGACATCTGCCGCTGTACATACTTTTTCCGCGCAAACGGATTCAGGTGACCCCAGAACCCTTCGCGGGTGTCCGGCTGCAACGGCTGATGGGCCGACATGCCCTTTTCTTGGTCCGCCGTGACGCCCGGCGCTGTCTGCGTGGCTGCGGGCTGCGTGTTATCGCTGGGATTGGATACGGTGTTCTGTGCCAACGCTGGTAAAGCTAACGTTGCGGCCAGCGGCAGCGCGATCAGGAAACGGGTCTTCATTGCGAAATTCCTCCGGGACTTACTTTGGGTCTGCACCCTAAAATCTTTGTTTCTCCCAGATGAGCGACAATCCGGGATGCGCTCGAGGCGCGAACACCTGTTTCTTAATCAATCGGATTGCCAAACCCGCACTAGTACAAGCCCTTTCGTTTCAATGCCCTCAAGACCCGAGTTCCCGTCCAGCTGAGTAGGAACGGTGACCGATGAGTAAATTTGACAGCCCTTAGACTCTGGGTAGGGATTTTCAGCGCTCTTCCCCAATCTCGGATCTCGGGTGCCCCATCCTGTGCAAAGCGAAGGGTGGGGATTTTAAGCTCCTCCCCCAATTCATCTCCGCTCAGAACCTGGGTGCCCAACCCTTGTCCGCAGGACAGGGTGGGTCGCGAGTGGGATTGCACTTCCGAAGATCTAACGTAGGTTGCCGCGAGTCCCCACGGACGCCAGTCAACACCCCAGCGCGTAAGCGCTCGGTCCCGCGCCACGCTCCGCAGAGTCCCCTTCAGGGGACGGCACACCTTGCCAAGGTTTACGGCGCCTTCGGCTTGGCCTTCAACTTCACCTGGCTGCCCTGGATTTCCAGCGAATACTCCACCGCTTCGCACTTGAAATCCCGACGGATTTGCTCCGTCTTCTTCCGCAAAAACGACGCAAACGACTCAAACGGTGCTCCTGCCGCCTCGCCCACCTTCTGCTTTTCGCTGATCATGCGGTCATACAATGCCCGAACCGACGTCATGTCCCGGTCGACGTCGCTGCAGGCGATCTTGTCCGTTCCGACGGCCCCCAACTCCCGTTGGGCGGCGTGCTCTTCATCCGTGCGCAGCCCTGTGATGCCCAGCACCGCATCCTGCGGACGCCGATAGCCTTCTTCCTTGATTTTCAGCTTTTGCCGCCAGAGATCGCTGAAGATCGCATAACGCTGCGAAAGTGCGTTGAATTTATAGCGTTGCGCGAAATTCAGCTTCGGGCTGTCCGCGAACTTCTTGATCAGGTTATTGACCCGCCATAACGTATCGTTCGGTGGTTTTTTCGACCCTCCCCCGAAATACACGTCGTATTCGATCTTGAGCCGGCGCAGACTGCTGTCCAGCTGGTCCAGTTCTTCATCAATCGTCAACTGCACACCTCAGGGCGCCAAGGGACCGGCTGCGGCCGGGAAAGCGTAGTTTCTGCGAGGAAGTGGCCGAATCTTAGCACAAAATATCTCCCTTTCTCAGTCCAGCAACTTACAACGAGGTCCAGCTACTTAGCATCGAAAGTAACTGCTAAGTCTCTGGCGAGAGTCCCTCAAGATGCAATCTTGCCCGGCGGCATCTATGATAAAGAGGTCCTATGGCAGAATCGATCAGAGTAGTTATCGCCGATGACCACGCCGTGCTGCGCGAGTCCCTCGTGGCCCTTCTCAACTCGCAAGCCGATATCGAAGTGATGGGAAGCGCCAGCAACGGCACCGAGGCGCTCGAAGTTGTGCAACGGGTCCACCCTGACGTCCTCGTGCTCGACTTGGCGATGCCGTCTGGCGACGGCTTCGACGTTTTGCGCACTCTCGACCGCGCCGGTACCCGCGTCGCCTCCGTCATCCTCACTGGCTCCGAGAGCCAACAAGACTACGTCCAAGTTGTCCGGTTGGGCGCACGCGGCCTCGTCCTAAAGGGCGATGATCCGGTCAAGCTTTTCGCCGCGATTCGCACCGTCGCCGATGGCGAACTCGCGTTTTCCGATGAAGTCGCTCGTGGCGTCCTCAACGCCATGGCGGCCGAACCGCAACCCGCGCCCACCAACCTTTCCCGCTTGAGCGAACGCGAACGCCAGATCTCCTTCCTCGTCGCCCGTGGCTACAAGAACAAGGACATCGCCGCCGAACTCAACATCAGCGAGAACACCGTGAAGCGCCATCTGCAGAGCATCTTCTCCAAGACCGGCGCCCGCGATCGCCTTGAGCTCGCCGTTCTCGCCTTGAACGAAATCAGTACCAAGGCGGCGTAAAGTCCCGTGAAGCATTCTTGGGTGTCCCCCCACCCTTGTCCGTAGGCAGGATGGGTAGCAAGCCGAATCCCCGTAGAGCGGGGATTTTGTTTTGCCCAATCGATCTCTTGTCATCCCGAGGAGCGCAGCGACGTGGGGACCCGCTGTCCTGAATCGCGCCGCGGCCAGCCCACCAGGCAGACCTAGCCACCCCAGCTCTCTCTTGTCATCCCGAGGAGCGCAGCGACGTGGGGCCCCGCTGTCCTTAAAATCGCGCCGCGGCCAGCCCACCAGGCAGACCTAGCCACCCCAGCTTTCTCTTGTCATCCCGAGGAGCGCAGCGACGTGGGGCCCCGCTGTCCTAAAATCGCGCCGCGGCCAGCCCACCAGGCAGACCTAGCCACTCCAGCTCTCTCTTGTCATCCCGACGAGCGCAGCGACGTGGGGACCTGCTGTCCTGAATCGCGCCGCGGCCAGCCCACCAGGCAGACCTAGCCACCCCAGCTCTCTCTTGTCATCCCGAGGAGCGCAGCGACGTGGGGACCGGCTTGTGCCTCCCGCAAAAAAACAAAAAGCAGGCGGATTCGCCTGCTTCCCGTACCAATCATCTCTGATCTTTTGAGCTACTTCGGGCTGCCTGCGGTGGCTGCCATCTTCTTCACCATCGTCAGCACCAGCCGGCGGTCGCTGTCATTCAGCCCCGGCGAATACCGTCGAATCTGGTTCAGGAAGCGCAGCACGTCATCACTGACCTGCGGAGCACTCTTGGCCCCATTTTCCCCTGGCGCATCCGAAAAAAACTGCGCTAGCGCCACGTCCATCGCTGAGGCAATCTTCGCCAGCGTGTCCAGTGACGGAATGGTGTGGCCATTCTCTACGCGCGAAAGGTAGCACCGGAGTAAACCCGTGCGCTTTTCGATATCGCCCTGCGACATCCCCTTCTGCAACCTGAAATTACGTATTGTTTCGCCAATATTCATCGTTGTTCCGGACCTTGAAAACGCGGTTTAGGGGAAAGTGGATAGTAATCAGAGTGCAACCGTCTGGCAAGCATATTCTTTTACATCTTGGATACGAGAGTAACTTGATTCTCCCTGTGAATATGGTGCCAGAACAGCAGTTCTGTGCCCGCAACTGCGCAATTAGAGCTTCATTTCCATATAGAGAGCCCCGGGCATCGGGTTCAGGCGGTAAGAGGGTATCTCGCGGAAACCTATCTTCTTGTACAACGCGATTGCCTGCGACATCAAGGGAGAAACGGTGTCGAGAACTACACGTTGGCAATAAGGTACGCCGCCGCCCCTCTCGCCTTCGTTCTCCCGTCCGATCCCCCGCGCCTCCGCCAGGAACCGCTCGATCAGCTTTTCGCCGACCCGCTTCCCTCGGAAGTCCGGCCGCACGTAGAGCCGCTTCATCTCGCAGCGTCCGGCATCGAACGGCCGCAGCCCGACACACCCCGCCAGCCGCCCGCCAACCAATGCCAACAGCAGTCGCCCGTAAGGCCGCGCGTAACTGCCCGGCAGGCTGGCCAGCTCCTGCTCGAAATTCTGGAAGCTGAGATCGAAATCGAGCGACCGCGCATACTCACGAAACAGTTCCCGGACGCGCTCCATCTCGTCCGCCCGTGCTTCCCGGATCAACACCTGGCCCGAAGTAGGCTCCGCGTTCATCGCTCTCGCAGCTTATGATACGTAGGCTCGAGATCGAAAACCCTCATGTCGCCCGAGAAAAAGAAGTACTCCCTTTGGCCCGCAGTCGTCATCATTTGCCTGGCCGTCGTCGCCCCTATCTCCATTGGCACTATCGAAGTCGGCATCGCCCGCAATGCCCGCGCGGAGGTCGTCGCCATCCAGCAACTGGAGGCCGTCGCCGCCGCCGAGTCGGCCTATCGACTGGCCAACCAGACCTTTTCCGCCAGTCTCGACGACCTGAAAGATCTTCCCCAGCCGGATCCCGCCTACCGCTACAACTACCGGCGGCTCTCTCCGGAAACCTACGTCCTCACCGCCGAGCCTACCCAGCCCGGCAAGCACGGCAAACGTTCCTTTTATCTGGATCAAAGCGAAGCCATCCGCTCGGAGGTCCTGCACCCCGCCACCGCGAACAGCCCTCTTCTCCCGACCAAAGAGCCCGGCAAGTAACGGGCCCTAATTTCGGAAGCTGCTTCTCAAACGCCTTCAGGTTTGGACAATCGCATTCGAGTCGGCCGGAACGCAAGCCTCACATTCATCCCATCAACATCCCACCGTTCACGTTCAACACGTGTCCGGTGATATATCCCGCCTCCTCCGACGCCAGGAATTTCACGGCGTGTGCGACCTCCACGTCCGTCCCCTGACGGCCCAGCGGAATCTGCTCATTCATCTTGGCTTTCAGCTCGTCGGAAAGCACCGACGTCATCGCCGTCTCAATGAATCCCGGCGCCACCGCATTGACCGTGATATTGCGGGATGCCACCTCCCGCGCCACCGCCATCGTCAGCCCAATCAGTCCCGCCTTCGAGGCCGCGTAGTTCGCCTGTCCCGCCTGCCCGGCCTGTCCCACCACGCTGGTGATGTTCACAATCCTTCCCCAGCGCTGCTTCAACATCGAGCCAATCACCGCCTGGGAGAGCAAAAACGCGCTCGTGAGGTTGGTCTGGATCACCGCGTCCCAGTCCGCCCGCTTCATCCGCATCAGCAATTGATCGTGGGTGATCCCCGCATTGTTCACCAGCACGTCCACCCGCCCATGCTTGGCGGCGATTTCCTTCACCGTCGCCTTGACTTGCTCTTCGTTCGTCACATCCAGCGGAAAAACCGAAGCTTGTCCGCCGGCAGCGGTAATCTGCGCCGCCACCTCCTCGAGTTTCTCCCGGTTGCGCGCCGCCAGGGCCACGGTTGCTCCCGCTTCTGCCATCAATAAGGCGCACGCCCGCCCAATCCCCTGCGAAGCTCCCGTAATCAGCGTTACCCGCCCCTGCACTCCCGCCATGTCAATCTCCCAGAATCGCAATCCGCCATTATAGAGTCCATCCTTCCGGGTGCCTCATCCTGAGCAAAGCGAAGGGTGGGGATTTCAGGTGGAGATTCGTGAGCAAAGCAAAGGTCGTGATTTCGGGTGCCCCATCCTGAGCAAAGCGAAGGGTGGGGATTTCCCCCCACGCGGGAGCCCGGCTGAACCTTCGCTCGACCGACTCTCTTATTGTCATCCTGAGGAGGGCGTTAGCCCGACGTGAGAACCTGCTGTTCCACACAGACGCTCTCCAAGCGCAACCGGCGGGCAAATCCCTCGATCCGTTCCTTCACAAATTGCAACGCCTCCGGAACCTCCGGAGGCGATGTGAACGATGATCTTGTGCTTGGCCGCCATGCGGGCCACCCGCCCTACCTGCTAGACCGTCATCACTTCTTTTTCTTTCGCCTTGCACATCTCTTCGATTTTCTTGATCTCGTCATCCGTCAGCTTTTGCAGATGCTCCATCGTCCCGCGCTCTTCATCCTCGGTAATCTTTTTGTCCTTGAGCGTCTTCTTGATGAAATCATTACCGTCCCGCCGGATATTGCGGATCGCCGTCCGGTGCTCCTCCAGCGCCTTGTTCAGGTGCTTCACCATCTCTTTGCGGCGCTCTTCCGTCAGTGGAGGCACCGGGATACGAATGATTTTCCCGTCGTTCATCGGGTTCATCCCAAGATCTGCGGTTCTGATCGCCTTCTCGATCGCGCCCAGCGCTGACGGATCGAACGGCGTTACCGTGATTAACTGCGGCTCCGGCGCATTGATCGTCGCCACCTGGTTCAGTGGCATCATCGACCCGTAGTATTCGGCCTGCACGCTGTCGAGCATGTGGACCGACGCGCGGCCTGTCCGTGTCGCGGCAATTTCCTTGCGGAAATCTTCGACCGCTTTCTCCATCCGCGTTCTTAATTGCCCGAATTGATCTTTCAGCGCCGGCACGCCACCCATACTGATTTGAGCCATTTCAGTCCGCCTCACTTCAAATTGTGAACAGAAATTATAACTGCTGGGAAGGGAACTGCACGCTGCAGAGACTGCTTCGCCCCATTCCGGGGGTGGGACGTTTACTCTTCCTCTTCTTCGAAATCCTGGTCCTGGAAAATGTAAGGAGCCGTGCGCACCAGCCGGAATCGCACGTTCAGGTCGCAGGTCTCGCAGTTCGGGAAGGCGTCGCCGGAAATCATCACCACTTCGTGCGCCGCGCGATGCTCCTGGTCGTGCACCACTTCGTAAATTCCGGACTGCTTCACCGTATCGCCCGGCCGATAGCTCTTCGTCGACGGATTCCTGCCGCTGCGCCCTGGTCCCTTGTTCCCCCCACCCTGGTGCATACGGATTGTGCGAACCGGCCGCCGCTTCGACGCAAACCAAGCGGATACGCCTGCCTGACGACTAAGTTTGTACATGGGGGACCTTCAAACTGATTTTGACGCGTTGACAACTTAGCGCAACTGCTCGCGATTTTGAAGAGATATTCTGATCGGTACTTCTTTGCCAATGACTCTTTCGGGGTATTGCCACGGTCCGCTTTATTCGCCTACAAAATCCTGGTCCCGGTCAATTAACCGGGCACTCTGGATTAGGCGGAACCGTACCTCCTGGTCGCAGACCGTGCAGGTCGGAAACTGCTCGCCCTCGCGCATGGTCGCATCGTGTTCATCACGATGCTCCTGATGTAGAACTCGATACACCCCTGAACTTGGCACCTTCTCGCCTGGCTTGAACTCCTGCGCCATCCTCTCGTCACGGCTTTCTGGGGACGGCAATATTTTAACCCGTCGGCAACCTGCCACTCTGACTTTCGAGAGTGCCACGTTCCTTCTCCAGCGCGGGTTTGCACCGCAAGACAATCGGCAGGACGTATCGATTCACGACCAGAAATTCAGCCCAAGGATGTAAAAAATACGAGCTGCCCGAACCTACGCGCTCACCAGCGATCCCACCGCTTCGCCCATCACAACCCGCCGGATGTTCCCGCGCTCGTTCAGGTTGAAAATCACGATTGGCAGCTGATTCTCGTGGCACAAGCTGATCGCCGTCGCATCCATCACCCGCAGCCCCTTCTTCAGCACGTCCATGTAGGTGATCTGCTCGAACATCGTCGCCGTTTCCACCTTCTGCGGGTCCGCGTCGTAAATGCCGTTCACCTTGGTCGCCTTCATGATCACATCGGCTTTGATCTCCGCCGCCCGCAGTGACGCTGCCGTGTCCGTCGAAAAGTACGGATTGCCCGTACCCGCCGCGAAGATCACGATCCGTCCTTTTTCCAGGTGCCGGATCGCTCGCCGCCGTATGAACGGCTCCGCCACCTGCACAATCTCAATCGCCGACATCACCCGCGACTGGATTCCCTGTTTCTCCAGCGCGTCCTGGACTGCCAGCGCATTCATCACCGTCGCCAGCATCCCCATGTGATCGGCCGACACCCGGTCCATGTCCTTGGCCTGCTCTGCCACGCCGCGGAAAAAATTCCCGCCGCCTACCACGATCCCGATCTCAACCTCTAACCGGTGCACCTCGGCAATCTCCGCCGCAATCTCGTGCACCCGCGTGTTGTCCACGCCAAATCCCTGCTCGCCCTGCGCCAGCGCCTCGCCCGACAGCTTCAGCAGGATGCGCTTATATTTCGGTTTCGCCATAGTCGTTCGCTCAAATCCAGTGTAACCGGAAACCAGCTCTCCCCTCTGTGACCTTTTCCCCCACAACAGAAAAAGGCGCCGGTGAACCCGACGCCTCTTTCCTTATTCCGGGTGATTCTGGGTGCCCCATCCTGAGCAAAGCGAAGGGTGGGGTTTTTCGTCTCGCGGGAATTACCGCTTCGCCAGAACCGGCTTCTCTCCATGCCCATTGGTCGGCGCTGCCGCCGCGGCCGCCTGTGCCTGCGGTGCTTGCGGAGCCGCTGGCTCCTTCACCAACCCCACATGCTTCCGGACTTCCACTTCCATCCGTGCGGCAATGTCTTTATTGTCTTTCAAGAACTGCTTCACGTTCTCCCGACCTTGCCCAATCCGGTCGCCCTTGTAGCTGAACCACGACCCCGACTTCTCCACGATGTTGGCTTCGGTCGCGATGTCCAGCATGTCGCCTTCTTTGGAAATCCCCTCGCCGTACACGATGTCGAACTCCGCCTCGCGGAACGGCGCTGCCGTCTTGTTCTTCACCACTTTCACTTTCGTGCGCGACCCAATCACCTGGTCGCCATCCTTAATCGCCGCAATCCGCCGGATATCCACGCGTACCGACGAATAAAACTTCAGCGCTCGTCCGCCCGTCGTCGTCTCCGGGTTCCCAAACATCACGCCAATCTTCTCGCGGATCTGGTTGATGAAAATCAGGCACGTGCCCGACTTGCTTACCGTCCCCGTCAGCTTCCGCAGCGCTTGCGACATCAGCCGCGCCTGCAGCCCCATGTGGCTGTCGCCCATCTCCCCATCCAGCTCCGCCTTCGGCACCAGCGCCGCCACCGAGTCCACCACCAGGATGTCGATCGCCTTCGAGCTCACCAGCGCCTCGGTAATCTCCAGCGCCTGCTCCCCATAGTCCGGTTGCGACACCAGCAGGTTGTCCACGTCCACGCCCAGCTTGCGTGCGTACGCCGGATCCAGCGCGTGCTCGGCGTCCACGAACGCCGCCATACCGCCTGCCTTCTGCGCCTCCGCAATCACCTGCAACGCAATCGTTGTTTTGCCCGACGACTCCGGCCCGAAGATCTCCACCACGCGTCCCCGCGGAAAACCGCCCGTCCCCAGCGCCGCGTCAAACGAGATCGCCCCCGTCGAGATCACCGAAATCGGGACAATCGCTCCCTTGGCTCCCAGCTTCATAATCGAGCCCTTGCCAAACTGCTTCTCTATTTGCGAGAGCGCCAGGTCCAGCGACCGGCCCCGTTCCGTTCTTTCATCAGACATGCGGCACAACTCCTGAATTCATGATTTCAGCCCAGCGGCTAGCCCGCAAAACCCTCTCCCAGCCATCGCCCTCTCTTGTCATCCAGAGGAGCGCAGCGACGTGGGCCTGCTTGCCGGCTACTCATCCACCCTAAACGTCCTCCGACGATGGAAAATATCCTCCCAAAGTCGAATTCCGCTCCACCAATCCCATTTCGGGGAAGTATATAGCTTATTCAAATGAAAGGCGAATGAAAAGCGAAACAGCAGGAATCTCTGTGGGAAACAGGGCGCAAAACTAAAACTTCCGCATCGGCCAGCCCTGTTGAACATTTTCGCCTTTTCTTCGTCTATTCTATCTCCATGGGATTGCGCATGGGTGGCTGCGACGAACGTCCCGACTGGCCGAAGCTCGGACCATCCCTCCTCATCGCCACCTGCCTCGTCGTCGCCATCCGCACGGCCCGCTGGCCTGCCCTCGCCTCCACCACCGCCCGCGATATCGATCTCGACCAGGAAATCGAGTTCGCCGCCACCATCTCCCGCCGCGTCCTCGCCACCCTCACCAAACGATGGCCCACCATCTTCCCCACCACTCCCCAACCCTGGTACCAACCTGACGGCAAGGACGAACCCGAGTAATGCTCCTCTTCTGAACTGATTAATCAGGTAAACTTGCAAGTTTACCTTCTAATCGTATAGAATTATTTTCGTGGGGAAAGCAGCCAACGTAAAAGATGTTGCGGATCTGACCCAGGCCATCGGCCTGCTCGTCCGGCGGGTGCGTGCCGCCGCGGCCAGCGAAGAACTTTCACTCACCGAATCTGCGGTGCTCGGACGCCTGCAGCGCGAAGGTCCCGCCACCACCGCCGAACTGGCGCGCGCCGAGAACATGAAGCCCCAGTCCATGGGTACGACGGTCGCCGCGCTCGAAGATCAGGGCCTCCTCGAGCGTAAGCCTCACCCCACCGACGGCCGTCAGCAGATCCTCTCCCTCACCGCCAAAGGCGAGGCGGTGCGAAATCGCATCCGCAGCGCCAAGCGCGGATGGCTTGGACAGGCCATTGCACAGCTCTCCGATCGAGATCGCGAAACGCTCTTCGCGGCCGGCGAAATCATCCGGCGCCTGGCGGAAAGCGATCCCCTATGAGCCGGCTGAAGTCCTTCTCCCACGCCTGGCGCGCGCTCCGCCATCGCAACTTCCAGCTCTTCTTCGCCGGACAAAGCATCTCCGTCATCGGCACCTGGATGACCCGCCTCGCCACCAGCTGGCTCGTCTACCGCATGACCCACTCGGCCCTGCTGCTGGGCATCGTCAGCTTCAGCGGACAAATCGTCGCCTTCCTCCTCGGCCCGTTCGCCGGCGTCTGGGTCGAGCGCCTCGAGCGCCGCAAGCTTCTCCTCTGGACGCAAGCTTTAGCGGCCGTACAATCGCTCGCCCTCGCCGCTCTCACTCTCACCCATCGCATCAACCTGTGGGAGATCATTGCCCTCTCCGCGCTCCAGGGCCTGATCAACGCCTTCGACATGCCCGGGCGCCAATCGTTTCTCGTGCAGATGGTCGGCGACCGCAACGACCTCAGCAACGCCATCGCCATCAACTCCTCCATGGTCAACGGCGCCCGCCTCATCGGTCCCGCCATCGCCGGCATGGTGATTGCTCTCTATGGCGAAGGCTGGTGCTTCCTCATCGACGGCGTCAGCTACTTCGCCGTCATCGCCTCGCTGGCCATCATGCGCATCCCCCCGCTCGAGTCGCGCCGCCGCGCGCGCAGCATGCTCGAACAAATGCGCGAGGGTTGGGACTACGTCCGCGGCAACGTGCCTATCCGCACCGTGTTGCTGCTCTTCGCCCTGCTCAGCCTGATGGGCTGGCCTTACATGGTGCTGTTGCCCGTCTTCGCCGCCCAGGTCCTGCACGGCGGCGCGCACACTCTCGGCTGGCTCACCGGCGCGTCTGGATTGGGAGCGATGGCTTCCGGCGTTTCGCTCATGTTCCGCAAGAGCGTCACCGGCCTGGCGCGCATGCTGCAGGTCGCGACGGCCATGCTTGGCGCCGCGCTCATCGCCTTCGGCCTCTCGCACTGGCTCTGGCTCTCGTTGCTTCTGATGATGTTCGCCGGCTTCGGCATGATGCAAGGCGCAGCCGCCAGCAACACCGTCATCCAGGCCTTGGTGTCCGAAGACAAACGCGCCCGGGTGATGGGCTATTACACGATGGCGTTCTTCGGCTCGGCTCCGTTTGGCAGCCTGCTCGCCGGCATACTCGCCGATCACATCGGCGCCCGCGAAACCGTCATGGTCACCGGCGCCTGTTGCCTGGCCGGAGCCCTCTGGTTCACCCTGCAATTTTCCCGCTTGCACCGCGCCGTGGAGAACATCGAACGCGAACCCGCGCTTGCCCCCACGGCCTGACTTTTCATCACACGAATACAAAGGAGCTTATGGCACTCACCACGTTGGATCCCAAGGCAGCATTGATCGTGATCGATCTCCAGAAGGGGATCGTCAGCATGGGCGCGCAGAACGCAACCGAGGTTGTCGCGCGCGCCGCCGAATTGGCAAAGGTATTTCGCGAGCGCAACCTGCCGGTGGTGCTGGTGAACGTAGCCGGCCGCGCCGTGGGCCGCACCGATGCCGGATTCCCCAACATGACGCTTCCCCCCGACTGGACGGAGCTCGTGCCGGAATTGAATGCCCAGCCCAGCGACCGCCGCGTCACCAAGCACTGCTTCGGAGCCTTCGCCAACACCGGCCTGGACCACATGCTGCGCGGACAAGGCGTGACCCAGGTCTTCATCGCCGGCATCTCCACCAGCGTTGGCGTGGAATCCACCGCCCGCGCCGCTTATGACCTCGGCTACAACGTAGTCTTCGTCACCGATGCCATGACCGACCGCGATCCCGAGGTGCATCAGTTCAGCGTGGAGAAGATTTTTCCTAAACTAGGCGAGCGCACCACCACCGCAGAGGTCAAGCAAAAGCTAGCCCAGTAAAGATCCCGGGTGCCCCATCCTGAGCGCAGCGAAGACGTGGAGACTGCCTAGTCCTGCCGGGTGCCCCATCCTGAGCGCAGCGAAGGGTGGGGATTTGCCAAGCGCCCAGCCCAGAACCCCGCTCCCGAGCTCTCTCTCCCTTGTCATCCCGAGGAGCGTAGCGACGCGGGGATCTGCTGTCCGCCGCAATCTCCCTCGCTCTTTTCGTCAGCCAGAAAAGCGAGCGCCGAAGGCGCGCCAGAGAATAGCCCAGCGCGTAAGCGCTGGGAAAGGCGACCGGTACAAACAGAGTCCGCGTCAGCGGACGGCATCCGCCTCCATCACCCTGTCATCCTGAGCGGTTTCGCTGTCGAAGGATCTTGCCGTCGCAAAGCGGTCAGCCGACGATCGCGCCGCTTTCTCCTAAGCTCTCCCTTGTCATCCCGAGGAGCGAAGACGTGGACAATCCGTCCGGGTGCCCCATCCTGAGCGAAGCGAAGGGTGGGGATTCGCCAAACGCCCAGCCCAGAACCCCGCTCCCAAGCTCCATCTCTCTCCCTTGTCATCCCGAGGAGCAAAGCGACGTGGGGACCTGCTGTCCGCCGCAATCTCCATCGCTCTTTTCGTCCGCTAAAAAAGCGAGCGCCGAAGGCGCGCCAGAGAAATAGCCCAGCGCGTAAGCGCTGGGAAACGCGACCGGTACAAACAGAGTCCGCTTCAGCGGACGGCATCCGTCTCCATCACCCTGTCATCCTGAGCGAAGAACGCACAAGCGTTCGCAGTCGAAGGATCTTGCCGTCCCCAAGCGCCCAGCCCACAACCCCGCTCCCAAGCTCCATCCTTCTCTTTGTCATCCCGAGGAGCAAAGCGACGTGGACAATCCTGCCGGGTGCCCCATCCTGAGCGCAGCGAAGGGTGGGGATTTGCCAAACGCCCAGCCCGCAACCCCGCTCCCACCTCCATCCCTCTCCCTTGTCATCCCGAGGAGCGAAGCGACGTGGGAACCTGCTGCTTCTTGTAAGAAAACAATCCACACCCCTGTCATCCTGAGCGAAGCGACCGCAGGTCGCGCAGTCGAAGGATCCCTACGCTCGCCTCAACAGCAAAGCGGTCAGCCGACGATCGCGCCGCTTTCACTTAAGCTCCCTCTCCCTTGTCATCCCAGGAGCGAAGACGTGGACAATCCTGCCGGGTGCCCCATCCTGAGCGCAGCGAAGGGTGGGGATTTGCCAAGCGCCCAGCCCACAACCCCGCTTCCAGCTCCATCTCTCTCCCTTGTCATCCCGAGGAGCGAAGACGTGGACAATCCTGCCGGGTGCCCCATCCTGAGCGCAGCGAAGGGTGGGGATTCGCCAAGCGCCCAGCCCACAACCCCGCTCCCAGTTCCATCTCTCTCCCTTGTCATCCCGAGGAGCGTAGCGACGTGGGGCACCTGCTGTTGCCCGTAAGAAAACGATCCCCTCCTGAGCGCAGTCGAAGAACCCTACCCCACCATCAACCCGGCGCAACCACCTCGTGTGCCGCAATCTGCTCCCGCCATTTCCGCGGGATGGCAATCGACGCCTTCGCCTCGTAGTCATACCCGACCAGCGTCGCCGTACACACCGCCGACCGCTGCCCGCTGTCCTCGCTCCACATCTCGCAGAGCAGTTCGAAAGACTTGTTCCCGATCCGCGTCACCCGCGAAGCCACCGCCACCTTTTCCCGATACTCCAGCGGCCGCTCGTACGTAATCTCCAGCTTCGCCAGGATGATCCCTTCCCGCCCGTTCAACGCCCCGCCCAGCACCTCGTCGAAATAAACACACCGCGCCGTCTCCGCCCACACCACATAGGCCGCGTTGTTGACATGCTGCATCATGTCAATATCGCAAAACGGCACCCGAAACCGGACAACACTGCGGAAGTCAGTCAGGGACATACGGAATTATGGAATAAATGACCAAGGGCGCGAGTGCGACCAATCGAGGACGCTCCGTCGTCCCTCGTTCTTCGTAGTTCAAGTTTTCCCTGCTACGCAAATAGGCGAAGTTCTGGCATTTCTGAACTCCAGGAATCGTGATCGGTATTCTCGTATCTGCTCAACTTACCATCCTCGTTCCACGTGGACAATTTCCCTTGATCAAACGCAATTACATGGTTAGCAATCGCCTCTGCAAAAAGACATGGAACTGCATTTCCGAGCTGGCGATACTTATCTGCGGTGCTCCCGACGAGCGTAAATTCCTCCGGAAAGGTTTGGATAGCGGCATACTCTTCCACAGATAATGGCCGCAATAGATCAGGGTGGCAAAGATCGGTCGCGGGCATCGTAGGAGAAGTAACCAACGTAGGGCACGGTTTGTCCCAAGCTAGACGTCGATAAAATCCTGTTTTCCCGCCTCCCGAAAAGAAGCTCTTCCCCATTGCTTTCTGCTGTAATGAGTCCGGCAGGTCGCGCCAATTCTGTCCCTCTCTTAGCATTTTGTAGTACTTGAGCCTACGCTCCGGAAATACCCCTCCCTCGCACACTCGGCTCCCCAAATGCCCTATCGCATCTCTAAGCGTGACCCAGCGCTTCAAACTGCCGCAGCCGGTTTCAGAGTGGGTTGGCGCAATAAAAGGAACAGGCTTTCCTTCACGGCTCGCGAAGAAAATCAAGCGCTCACGTGTTTGCGGCACTCCGAAATTGGCAGTGTTATATAGAGTAAAGGTTGTTTCGTATCCGGTTTCCCGCAATCGGGAGAGAATCTGACGAAGAGCACCCTTTGGCTGTTCTTGCCATGTCAGGGGTGCGAACCCGGAGCCACGCTGGTTGTGCGGGCGGTGGACTAGAGGGGCCGAGAGCAAACCGCGTACATTTTCAAAAATTGCGTATTTTGGCTGAAGGGTGGCGATGAGATCAATAAAGTGAAGGAAAACATTTCCGCGTTCGTCATTTAGACCTAGACGTCTCCCGGCGGTCGAAAATGCTTGACAAGGCGGGCCGCCGATTAACGCAAAGAGGTCGCCGGGGCGTACGCCGAGGTCAGAACATAAAGTTGCAGAGTCGAGTGACCGAATATCGCCTTCATAAAGTTTGGGTCGGTGTTTCTTTGGCCGTTTCTCAAGATTCGCCTTCAGTGTTGCACAAGCCCGGCGATCAATGTCATTGACTGCCAAACATTTCATTCCTGAGCGTTCAAACCCGCTATCCATACCCATAATGCCGGAAAAAAATGAAATGAACTGACGGGCTTCCATGATGCCTCGAAGAATTGAATTCAATTAGGCTTATAGGACAAATGGAACGGCAACTCAAGTCGAAATTGCCCAACGGTGCTTTTGAAAATGTATCCCAAGTTCGCTCTCGGGTCATGTCCTCCATCAGGGGAAAAAACAACAAGACGACCGAACTCCGGTTAAAGATGGCATTGGTGCGGGAAGGAATCAAAGGATGGCGCACCCACTGCCGCCAAATTCCGGGGCGGCCCGATTTCTTCTTTCCGAAACAAAAGGTCGCCATTTTCGTTGATGGCTGCTTTTGGCACGCATGTCCGCGCTGCGGTCATTGCCCCAAAACCAGAACTGAGTTTTGGCAGGCAAAGCTCGAACGAAACAAGGGGCGGGATGCTAAAACTACTCGAAAGCTAATTCGCTCGGGCGTTCGCGTATTGCGCATCTGGGAACACTCTCTACGAGATTCCACTTCGATTCGCCAAATACTGGTAAAAATCTTAAAGCAGGTCGATCTGAGCGGCCGCTGAGGTTTCCAAGCATCCAATCCGACAAAGATCAAAGGTGTTAAGTGCCCCTCTCGCCTGAGACACGTGCTCAAATCCACGATCTTCTCTTAACCGAAGTAACTCGCTACATTCATGAGAACGCGGCAAATGCCCCTGCGATGCAGACACAACCATTTCATGCCCGATTAATGCCCGCCTTATTTGGTACTGCGCTCTCTGAACGATCGTTTTCCACTCGACTGGGTCTCTGGTTCCAAAGGATGGCGTTAGTAATTGCTCGTCAGTTTCACCAACACGCCGAGAGTAACTACCTAGTCGTTGGTGGGCTCCAGCCCGCTACAGAGGCTCAAGTTACAGCGATTCTGAGTCAAATGAACACCCTTCCACGCCGTGTTCCAAACCGAGAGGCCGACACCGCCCAAGTCCTCGGACTGCAATATCCTGGGGGTACAACGCGGCAGGTTCGATCCGACCTATTCATACTTCGAAATGACGGCAGTGAGCTTTACTTCGAGATGAAGACTGTCAAGCCCAACAAAGGCACATTCGAGGAGATGAAGAGAAACATTCTTATGATCATGTGCATGCGTCATGAGGAACAGGCCCAAGCATATGCCGCCATGTCATACAATCCGGCGGGCGAAGGAAACGTCTACATCCCAGAGTTCAATCAGTATCTCGAAATCGGCACTGATCTACTTGTAGGGAGTCAATTCTGGTCTGCCATCGGAGATGAGTCCACGTACAACGAGTTGCTCGAAATCGCTCATCAAGTTGGGCTAGAAACAGCGGATTTAATCGGACAGGTTGGCGAACAAGCGGCTCAACAATGATCTAAGCTGCTGAAAACAGGATACTGGCTAGGGGAGGGGGAGGGGGGTTACCGGCCGGTCGTCATCCGCTCCGCCATTTCACAAGAGGGAGCGCCCGCGTTCTAGCCCACTAACTTCGCCGCCGCCTGGAAGCGCGGATCGTCGTGCCAGCGCTTGAATGAATCGTCCTGCATCACGTCGGGGAACTTGAAGGTGGTGCGCAGCTCCCAGGCGCGCTGCAGGTGGGTGAGCGCCTTGTCGAGGTCGCCTTTCTCCGAGTAGTCGCACGCCAGGTTGTACTCGTACTCGCCATACTGCGGGTCGTCCTTGATGGCCGACTCGAGCACCGTAATGGACTTGTCGTACTGCTTGGCCAGTCCGTACATGACGCCGAGGTTGTCGTTCACCTCGTGGCGCTGGTCGGCTGTGAGTTCGTGGCTCTGGAGGTCGATTTCCCGCGCCTTCTCGTATGCAATGATGGCGACCCCCGGCTTGGGCCAGATGAAGTAAAGGTGTCCCATGGTGCTGTAGGCAACGGCCCAGTTGGGAGCCTCGGCAATGGTGCCGTTCAGCAGCTTTTCCGCCTTCACGTAGTTGTGCTTCTCAATCTCGCGCAGCGCCTGGTCGTACTTCTGGTGCGCCGAGTTCGATTGCGCCAAGGCGAGGGAACTGAGAAGGACGACGGAAAGAATGCCTTTGAGGAACACGGGGAGCCTCCGCGGGAAAGTGTACGCTGTTCTCCGCCCTTCGCTGCTTCCGCCGTACCGGAAAGCGGAGAGCGGACTGCGTAGCTTTGCGGTTTACCGCTTCAGCAGATCGACCGGCTCGTGCACGTCGCACACCCGGAAGTAGGGCCGCAGCGCCGGGTGTTTCCGCGCGACCTCGTCGTACATCTGCCAGGCCACGTTGCGATACGAGAAGTGGCCCTGCGGGGTAGTGCGGATCTCGGAGATGTAGACCACCTCGGCGAAGTCCATCTTGAACAGGGTGCGCTTGCGGAAGGCCAGCGGAAGCAAGTACTGCGCATTCTCTGCCGCCTCGGCCACGGGCCTCTGCCCAAGCGCCTGCCAGGCTTGCGCTGCCCGGTGCATGGTCTGCTGGTAGCGCGCATCCACCCCGGCGGCCTTCATCTCCTCCGGCATGGCAAACCCGTGCACCCCGGTGTAGGGCTGGTGGATCTGCACACAGCGCCGGTGCCGGTGCATGTCGCGGTAGCCGCCAATGTCCATCAGGATGTCGAAGCGGAACTGTTGCCCGGCGGAAAACGCGCGCCCCAGTTCGTCGTGCTTGCCCCGGTGGCGCAGTCCGAGATCGACAATCTCATCGCGCCGCTGTGCGCTGAGCGATTCGACAGCCGCGCGCAATTGCCGGTAGGAATAGTGGCTGCCCTGGTAGAGGAGGGTGGCGGCCAGCTCAATCTCCAGCGGGTCGGGCTCCAACAAATCGACTTCCTTCGATCCTTCGATCGCAGCACCCTTCATCAACTCGGTTGCAGCTTGTTGCAACTGATTCCGGGTCTCGATTTCATAGGAACTCGGCTCGGCGTATTTCACCAGCGTCGGGGAAACGCGCACCTCGCGCAGCAACTGCTCTTCGGCCTTGGCGGCAAGTTCCGGATCACGGTCGCGGATCTCGGCTACCAGCTCACGCATTGCCTTGTGATTCACGTTGTGTGATGGCTCGCGCGCAGCGTCCTTCAGCTTCTGTCCGAGCTCGCGGACCTCTTTATGGGGGTGCGAAAGCAGCCGCGAGACTTGCGTCTCTAAAGTCCGCGCGTTCACGATCTGTCCGAGCGAGGTATTCGTAGCCAGCGGCAGGAGGTAGCGCGAGAGGTCGAAGGCGCGGGCGCGCAAGGTGCGTTCATACGCGTCCTGCTTCATTTCCTCAGGCTTCGGAGTTTGCCCCTGGAGGTAGCGGAACATCTCTTCGGAAAAGTGGTCGTACTCGGAGAAAAGAAAATCAATCGTCTCGCGATAGAGCCCAGCCGACTCGGCGTCGCCTGAAAAATCCGGGGTGAAGGTGCCGCTCTTGCGGAAATTCTGGTAGCGAGTCGAGCGTTCCTGCCCGTCCCAGCGCGTCTCGTCCACTACGATCGTCGCGGCCAGCAGCGAGAGGCTCTCAATCGCCATGGCGATGTGTGCCAGGTCGGCAATGGAGCGATGACCGTACTGAAAATAGAAGGTGTTGAGGAACTTCTCCGCTTTCTGCGCGTTGAGTTCCGTCAGCGACTCCTTCATAGAGAGCGCCGAGCGTGAATACTTCGCCATGGCGTACGCCAGCACCTCTGGATCCGCGCCATGAATCGCATAAACCTGCGTTCCGGTTTCAGGCTCTACGTTCTTGGTTTTCTCGGCGGACATGGTGATCGGGGAGACGACGGACGACATGATCCGGATGATATCCAATCGTACGAACGGATGCACCAGAGTTTCTCCGCGGGCGGTGGAAAACCCTCGACCTTCGTGGAATCCGCGCTAATATTGACTAGGCAGGAGGCCCAGTGTCGTTCTTCTCCAAGCTCAATAATTCCGTCGAAAAGGTGAAGAGCAAGCTCAACTCTGACCCCGACCCCGCCCAGGCCGAAAAGCAGCACTTCCAGACCGTTTCCCGGGAAATCAGGATCCTCACCGCCCGCAATATCGTGGGCCAGATCCAGACACGCGAACAAGGGGAAGGGAAGATGACGCCCGAAGCGATCCGCGAGTTCTCCGTGCAGCGTTCGGTCGAGTCGGGATGGAGGGATGAGCGCGTATGCGACGACATCGCCGCCATGGTGACCAAGCTCTATCACCTGGGTGTAAATCTCCCCGATCACGAGCTGTAACCCATCCCAATGAGTGACGATGTAACCCGCTGGCTCGGTGCTGACTCGATCCTGTTTGCCACCGCCCACCGTCCGTGGCCGCTGCCCGCCGGACCATGGGTCATGACCCAGCTCTGGAAAGACCTTCTCTTCCTGCACTACCCCATCGATGCGGAGCTGCTCCGGGAGCTCGTTCCTGCGCCGCTCACCCTCGATACTTACGAAGGCAAAGCCTGGGTCTCGGTCGTGCCGTTCGTGATCACCCGCCTGCGACCGCCAGGAATTCCCGCCGTTCCTTGGCTCTCGAGTTTCCCCGAGCTCAACGTTCGGACCTACGTCACCTACAGCGGCAAGCCAGGGGTGTACTTCTTCAGCCTCGATGCCGGAAACCTCTCGGCCGTATGGGGTGGCCGGGTCTTTTACCGGCTGCCCTACTGGCACGCCGACATGAGCGTCCAGCAGAACGGGTTGCAAGGAGTCGAATACCGTTCAAAACGAATTCATGGGCCAAAGCCGGCAGAATTCGTGGCCAGCTATGCCCCCGTCGGCCCGGTACGCACCGCCATTCCCGGATCGCTGGACGCATTCCTCACCGAGCGTTACTGCCTTTACACCTGGAACCGCAAAAGGGTGTACCGGGCGCAGATCCACCATTTGCCTTGGCCGCTGCAACCGGCCAAAGTAGAGCTTCGAAGCAATACTATGGCCAGCGCAGCTGGACTTTCGATTGACGAAACGGACATGCGGTGTCAATTCAGTCGAAAGCTCAAGGTGCTGATCTGGGGACCAGAGCGGCTCTTGTAAACCACCTACTTCTTATTAGGACTCTTGGCTCGCGAGCGCAAGCCGGGGAACATGAGGTAGGGAATAGCAATGCCGCCCAGGATCATCCAGGCCAAGGCAGCCCGGGCACTCTCGTCTTCCACGCGGAAGCTGTGCAGCGGAGCATAGAGAAGATGAGCAAAGATAGCAGCGCTGATGATCGATCCGAGAATGCCGACGGTCACCCCATACCGCGCGGCCGCTGCGACGATGACAATTACAAATAAAAAGGGCAGGAAAACTCCCCAGGGGTGATTGGAGAAGGCATCGGCTGCTGCAAAAGCGAGCCCCGTACAAATGACCAGGCCGACCATGGTCCGGACGGTCCATTTGAGTGTAGCCAACCAGTGACTCCTTTCATTGCGTCCGGCCATATCGAGAATGAACCCATTGCCGACGCGTTTGACTCTCAGAATTTCATGAAAGCTGTGTGTCGCCGCAATATTCGAGAGCCGCACAGTATGGATTTCAGAAACCAGCAACTCTCAAAATTCAACATGTGCTCAGCTATTTACTTTTCCGTTGGCCTTCCGTAACCGACAATCATGTGAGCCTTCGCATCGAACCATTGATCAAGGCCTTCCCGAATGCCGCACGGAACCGAAACACTTCTTCTGCAGTTGTTCACCATTTTTGTCTGGGCGAAGGCTTTCGGAGAAATCTTCGAGCGGTTGCGGCTACCTGCCGTTCTCGGCGAGATTCTGGCCGGGGTTGTTCTCGGCCCATTTGCCACAAAACTGATCGAACCTTCGGACACCATCGTGTCCATGGCTGAGATCGGCGCGATCTTCCTTCTCTTCTCTGTAGGGCTGGATACCAGCCCGAAGGATCTCATCAAGGTCGGCCGAACCTCGCTGAATGTCGCGCTCGCCGGCATCGCGTTCCCGTTCCTGCTGGGTTTCATCTACCTCAAACTTCGGCACGAAGTCACCCACGAAGCCGCCTTCGTCGCTGCCGCCATGGTCGCGACTAGCGTCGGCATCACGGCGCGGGTGCTTAGCGACATGCATGTCATCAAGAGCCACACTTCCCAGGTGATTCTTGGCGCTGCCGTGTTTGACGACATCCTCGGCATGATCCTGCTCACCATCGTCGCCAGCCTTGCCGCCGGGACCGGCGTCCAATACATCCACCTCGGCATTGTGGCGGCTGAAGCCATCGGGTTTGCGCTGATCATGATCTTCCTCGCGCCCACCGTGGTCGGCCGCATTGAGCCAGGACTGCAGCGCATGTCCACCAACAACGCACCTTTGATCCTGGCGCTCGCCATCTGTCTTGGATTTTCCGTGCTGGCCACAAAGATCGGCATGGCCGCCATTATCGGGGCCTTCTTCGCGGGTCTGATCTTCTCCGACTACTCCCCGCGTTGGCGACTCGATTCGCCGGTGCGTGGCATCACCGAGTTCCTCACGCCGTTCTTCTTTTTCACCATGGGAGCACGGCTCGACCTTCACGTATTCACGCCCGACCTCATTGTCGCCGCCTCGATCGTCGCATTTCTGGCGCTGATTTCGAAGGTGGTGGGTTGCGGCCTGCCGGTGCTGCATGAAGGATGGCGCACTGCGCTGAAGGTCGGGGTGGGCATGACGCCGCGCGGCGAAGTTGCGCTGATCGTGGCCCTCATCGGCTTGCAGACGAACATGGTCTCGCAGCGCGCTTACGCGATCGTCATCCTGATGACTGCCATTACCACGATCCTGCCGCCGCCCTTCCTCCGTATTCTTTTCCGCGACGAAATACTCGACACGGCAGATGAAGAAGAGGCAGGCGTACCCGCAGACGTGTAGGCGAAGAACCGCGGCGTCTCCGCTCGCGGTTCATTCTTGCTATTTATCCTTAGCGGCTTCCAGAGGTCGCGGTGAGTACTTTCGCTTCGGCGAGGAACGGCAGCCGGATTGAACCCTGGTGTTTGTTTTCCTGAATGTGGTCCCACACGAAGTTGTCCGCGAGCCACGCGGCCTGGCGCGCAGCCAAGTCGGTATCTTCAAGTCCAAAGCGGTGCTGAATCGCGTACTCGTGGCCACACTTGTCGCATGTGATCGTGGTCATGGTCGTTACCTGGAGGGAAGGAAGGTCTGTATGCCGCACACGTTTTGCGTTCCCGTGATCTTTCCCGGTGCCCGGGCCTACCATCGGGGCTCCCGGCGCTTGGACTTCGACGGCGGACGCGAGCTGTCGCGGCCGTTCCCCCGTGAGTCACCACCACGCTCGGCCTTGGGTCGAGCTTCACTCACGTTCAAGGCGCGCCCATCGGAATCCGCTCCGTTCAAAGCGGTGATGGCGCTTGCAGCCTCGGCATCGTTTTCCATTTCCACGAACCCGAACCCGCGCGCTCTCCCGGTATCCCGGTCGGTGACGATGGCCACGCTCTCAACTTTTCCATACGGTTCGAACAGTTGACGCAAGTGGTCTTCCGTCAGCGTGAACGCGAAGTTCCCTACAAAAATCTTCTTCATTGCACTTCCTTCAAGAGGCCTGCGACATCAGCTTGGGGGCTTCGATCACTTGGCCATCGGCATCCACAGCGAGCGATCTCGGCAAAAATCTGGGGTCGAACTCAATGCCCTGTTGCGAAAACGATAACGCAATCTTGACCAGGCTCAGCCGCTTCTTCTGCAGTTTCCCCAGCGCAGACGCGCGCTCGCTCTCCAGTTCAAATTTCTCGAACTGCTGGCAATAGGCAATCTTGCGATCGAATAAATCAATCTCTTTGTGCAGATCGACCAAGTGATATTTCGTCGGCGAATAAGTTTGCAAGTGAACCTCTTGACCGTTGGCTTCTGGGCTTGTCGCGCAAGCGCTAAGGAGGGAAAAACTTCAGACAGGCTGACTTAGTTCAGTGGATCTGAAAGGCAAGAGGGATTACTCGCCCACTCTTAACGCTATGCTCCTGAACATGGCTTGTCAAGCAAGCGATGGCGCTGCGCGTTGACAAACGACTGCGCTGAAAACCGCTCAAAGCGAGGCTTTCGCGAAAGTCCTTGACATCCAGTCGCAGGGAAGCGTGGCCTGCAACATCTGGAAGATGGTTACGGAATCAAGTGCCGCTTGTGCTTCGGAGATTGCTCCGCCAAGTCACCGCAAGTGTGGGAAACCGAGGCCACGTAATTCTCAAGCTGGCCGTCTTTCTTCTGCGCCATCAACCCGTCGAGAAATTCGAACCGGGCATTCTTGTCGACTTTCAAAATCGACTGGTACGCCTTGAGCGTCCCTTCCACCCCTGCGGTTTGGATCTTCACCGGGTCCTTCACCTTGGGATGTTCAATCATGAAGGCTGCCGAGGAATAAAGGAACTGCATGGAGAGCTGGCTGTTGTAATTCTCATTGCCCATCTGCAATGGCGCATTGATCACGCCGTCGCACAACTCGAGATGCAGGTCGGGAACGCGCACGATGAATTCCGTCGCCCACTGCCGCTGTTGCACGGCGCCGAACGCCAACGGTTTGATCTCGAGATCGCGCGCCACCCGCACGAACTTCACCCGCTCCTTGGCAGTCGAAGCAGCACGCGGGCTCGCGAAAGCCGCAGACGACACGGCCGCGATCATCAAGCATCCGGCGAGCAGATTTCTCATAAGCACCCCGCTCTCCGCTCGCCCCGCGATTGCTGAATCGCAAAATCGGGAGCGCGGAGAATTCTGGTAATGATACGCTTCCACGCTGCTACTGAAAACCCTGACTGCGCGTCGAATGGACGATGGTGTTGCCGAATCGTGGAACCGGCTCCCCAATCGTGGTGACACGAAACACATGACAGCGCGTGCATGTCATGATGTGTAAACCTTTTAGGCGTGAGCTCCCGTACCGTATAATGAGCCTTCCTCAATTCAGGCATAAAGAGGTCGTTCCTATTCTTAGCAATCATACGGTTAGGCCTGCAGCCGGCTCGGGCCGCAGGAAGCAGTGGCGACTGTTCCTGCTGTTCCTCTTCTCGCTCATGCTGGGCAGTTTCGCGCAAGCGCAGGAAGGCGTAATCCAGGACATCCGCATTCACGGAAACCGCCGCATTCCCGCCGATACCATCAAGGCTCGCATGTTTACCCACCCAGGTGACGTGTACGACCAGGCCGCTCTGGAACGCGATTTCAACGCCCTCTGGAATACCGGCTACTTCGACGATGTGCGCATCGAGCGTGAACAGACCGACAAAGGCTGGCTGGTCCATGTGTACGTCAAAGAAAAACCCACCATCCGCGAAATCAAGTACGAAGGTCTCAATTCGGTTTCGCAGAGCGATGTGCTCGACAAGTTCAAGGAACGCAAAGTCGGTCTTTCCCAGGAAAGCCAGTACGACCCCACCCGCGTCAAGAAGGCCGAAGTCGTCATCAAGGAACTCCTTGCCACCCACGGCCGCCAGTTCGCCACCATTCGCACCGAGGTTCGCCCCATCCCTCCCGCCGCCGTTTCCATCACCTTCGTCGTGAAAGAAGGTCCCAAGGTCAAAGTCGGCAGGATCATCTTCGAAGGCAACAAGAACCTCAAGCCGCGTGAGCTGCGCTCCGCGATGAAGAACCTCAAGCCGATCGGCATCCCGCATTCGATCTTCCTGGAGAGCCTCTTCGCCCGCACCTTCGATTCCACCAAGTTGGAAGAAGACGCGGAACGCGTTCGCTACGAATACCAGACGCAAGGCTACTTCAAGGCCATCGTCGCCGATCCCAAGACCAAGATCCGCGATGTCAGCGGCGTCCGTTGGTTCATGCCGTGGAAGAGTTCGCAGGGCAAAGTCGTCGACATCACCATGCCCGTCGAAGAAGGCGATCGCTATCGTCTGAAAGAGATCGTTTTCAGCGGCAACAAGGCGCTCACCAATACCCGCGCGCTGCGTTCGTTGTTCAAGATGAAGGATGGCGACTGGTTTAATACCGAGCTGGTGCGCAAGGGTCTCGATGACCTGAAAAAAGCTTATGGTGAGTTCGGCTACATCAACTTCACCGGCGTGCCGGATACCCAGTTCGACGACAAGAACAAAACCATTACCCTCAAAATCGATGTCGACGAAGGCAAGCAGTTCTTCGTCCGCCGCATTGAGTTCGTCGGAAACACGACTACCCGCGATAAGGTCATCCGCCGCGAGCTGGCCCTCGAAGAAGGCCAGGTGTACAACAGCCGCCTGTGGGAGATGAGCCTGTTGCGCCTGAACCAGCTGCAGTATTTTGAGCAGCTCAAGCCCGACCAGGATTCCGAGACCAAGCAGAACAACCAGGACAACACCATCGACCTGACTCTGAAGGTCCGGGAAAAAGGTAAGAACCAGATCGGCTTGACCGGCGGTGTCAGCGGCCTCGCCGGTTCATTCATCGGAATCAACTACACCACCAACAACCTGCTGGGCAAAGGCGAGACCCTCCAGGTCGAAGCCAACGTCGGGCAATTCGAGCGCAATATCCAGTTCGGATTCACCCAGCCGTACGCCTTCGATCGTCCGCTGCAACTAGGTTTCACCATCTTCAGCAGCAAGTACGATTACAACTACGCCAAGCAGCTGGCCATCGCCACCGGGCAGGAGCTGAACCTGTCCCAGGGCGTGCTCGATACCCTGCAGAATTATTCGCAATCCACCACCGGCATTACCCTCTCGAGCAGCTACCCGCTCTCGCGCCGCTCGTTCAAACGGGTCGGCTTGAGCTACACCTTCAGCGATTCGTCGATCCAGACCTACTCCACTGCGTCAGCGGATTACTTCCAGTTCCTCGCGTTCCGCAACGTGAGCGGGCCCAACGCGCTCTCCGGCATCTTGACCAGCAAGGTCACCCCCAGCTTCACCTGGAACCGGATCGACAACCCGCAGCGGCCACACAACGGAGCCAGCTTCTTCGTGGCGGCCGATATCTCTGGTCTCGGCGGCAACGTCCAGATGATCCGGCCGATCACCGAGTACAAGCGCTTCATCCCCGTCAACCACCGCCGCAATGTCGTTGGCTTCCGCCTCCAGGGATCCTTCGTCACCGGCTACGGTGGCAACGTGGCGCCGCCGTTTGAACGCTTCTACATGGGCGGCGAAAATGATCTCCGCGGCTTCGACATCCGCTCGGTTTCGCCGATCGCGTTCCTGACTGACTACACTTCGATCCCGCTGACCAACCCGGATGGAACCACGGTTCCGCTCGATCCGTTGCATCCCGGCCGTGGCGCTTACAGCGTCACCATCCCGATCCAGCGCATCATTTATCCCGGCGGCGATACCAGCATCGTCTCCAACCTCGAGTACCGCATCCCGATCGCCGGGCCTGTCACCCTGGCAGCTTTCGTCGATACCGGGTGGGACTTCGTCGCCCTGCAATCGCAGTTGCGCATCAGCGATACCCAGTACGACACCCTGGCCAGCACCGTCTTCGGTTGCGTGCAGAGCCCGCTGTATCCCGCGAGCATCGGCTGTACCGGTCCGACCGATCCCAGCCATTTCCTCGGCAGCAACCTGAGCCACTACATCACGCCTGTCGACAAGACCAACTACCAGACGCGTATGTCCACCGGCCTCGAGCTCCAGGTGATCATGCCAGTCGTGAATGCGCCGTTCCGTATCTACTACGCCTATAACCCACTGCGTATGGATACCACCGCGGTCACGCCGACCCCCATTACCCGCAGCATGTTCCCGGGCGGCGCCGCCGGCGATTACACCTATCAACAGGCACTTTCGCTCTATAACCCGTCCTACCTGTTGCGTGAACCTCTGAAAACCTTCCGGTTTACGGTGGCCACTACGTTCTAAGCAGATTCCGCCCTGTGGGGGCACTTACCCTGCTCCCATACGGCGTTTCGTTACGTCAATAGGTTTGACGCTGGATAAGCACAGAACCTATAATTTCTGGTATCCGCACCGCTGATCTTTCCGAGCTGTCCGGGCGTTCGAGCCCGAGTGCTGGTAAGGAAGTGGAACCTGATCGGGTGTCCTCTTCAGCCCCGCCCTAGGAAATATCTGAGGAATTCCCGGAGCACCTCAAGGAGTTCAAGATCCGAATGAATCGCAAGTTTGCATGCCTCCTCGCTACTCTCCTTTTGACACTCACGCTTAATCTGTCGGCGCAGGCCGCACCGGCCAGCAGCACTCCGGCCGTCGCCACGACGACGAACCCGAGTTCGGGGAAGGTCGGCATCATCGATGTGCAACAGGTCATCGTTGCTACCAACGAAGGTCAACGCGACTTCGAAACGCTCCAGAAGAAATTCGATCCCAAGCGCAACGAGCTCCAGGGCATGAGCAAGGAAGTCGACACCCTCAAGAGCCAGCTCAACACCCAGGGCGAGAAGATGAATGAAGAAGCTCGCGCCAAGCTGGTCAAGGACATCGAAGCCAAGCAGAAAGTGCTGCAGCGCCAGGCGGAAGACGCCCAGAACGAGTTCCAGCAGGAACAGAACACCATCGCCCAGCGCATCCTGCAAAAGCTCGGGCCGGTGATCGATAAGTACGCCAAGGAAAACGGCTTTGGACTTTTGATCGATTCCTCCAACCCGTGGCCGCAGGGTCCAGTGCTTTGGGCCAACCAGGCAGTCGACATCAGCAAGGTCATCGTCGATCAGTACAACACCGTGTCGGGCGTGCCTGCTCAGCCGAAACCCGCGAGTGGCGCAGCTCCTGCCAGCAAGCCGGCCGGGGTCAGTCCCTCCAAGCCAGCCGGAACAACTCCCAGCACCAAGCCGCCTGCCAAGCCGGGTCAATAGTTTTTACAACGCTTCGGGAAATGTGAAAGGCCGCCATCAGGCGGCCTTTTCATTTGCTGTCTCCACGTCTCACCATTTTGTTCCCACTTTATTTTTCGTCGCGCCCTCAACCATCCGCCTGCCCACGGTGTCTGTTCTTCACAAGTGCAGGAGCCACCCCATGTTCGAACAAAGCCTGATGCAGCTTTCTTCCGACAACACCAGCCGCAAGCGCTTAACGGTGCTGGTTTCGTATTTGCTGGAAGGTCTCGTCGTTCTCAGCCTCCTCTCGTTCCCCCTCGTTCGCACCGACGCCATCGCCCTGAACGACACCCCCACCGCGCATCCGCCCACTCGCTATGTGCCGCAGCACGTGGACCTCGTCTCGACCCCCACCTCGTCGCGAACCACTCCGCGACAAGCCCCGATCAACGTCTTCCAGTTTCCGGCGCACATCCCCCGGAACATCGACCGCACTCCCGATCCTTCGACCTCTGAGATCGCTGCCCCCTCCGACGGCATCCCCGTCACCGATCCGCGGGAACAGAACGCGGTGCTGCAGAGCATGCTGCACTCCCCAGCGACGAATCCCATCCACCACCCAACCCTCGTGCCGCGTCCCTCACGCGCCGAGGAAAGTCTTTTGGTTCGCCAGATCAAGCCCGCCTACCCGCCGCTCGCCCTTCAGGCCCGGATCGAAGGCCCGGTAGTCCTGCAGGCGGTCATCGCCCGCGATGGCACCATCCAGCATCTCGAGGTCGTGAGCGGTCATCCGCTGCTCGTCAGGGCAGCCGTCGATGCCGTCCGCCAGTGGCGTTATCGCCCTTTCCTCCTCGATGGCGATCCCGTGGAAGTGGAAACCCAAATCACCGTCAACTTCACCATGAGCCACAACTGACCGGCGTTTCCGCATGCGCCAAGCCTTAAGGGCTGTGGAAATCCTTGTGGGAAACCCGGTACTCCAAATTCCAGAACACGCGATTTCAGCGACTTAGCGGAATTGCCCACGTCTCGGGGCATTGGGGTATGTCTTTCATGGTATGAGACTTAGAAGTCAACTCTGAAATTATGCGGGGCCGAGCTATAGCGCTTCGCCGAATCGCCTTCTGGGCAACGATTTGCACATCTCGCACCCTAGGGCGCCAAATCTGTCAAGCAGAAATTCTCACTCAGGAATCTTCGCCAACCTTCAAAACGGCCAGGAAAGCCTCTTGCGGAATGTCGACTTTGCCGATGCGTTTCATGCGCTTTTTGCCCTCTTTTTGCTTTTCGAGGAGCTTGCGCTTACGCGAAATATCGCCGCCATAACATTTGGCCAGCACGTTCTTCCGCATCGCCGCCACCGTTTCACGGGCGATGATCTTGGCCCCGATCGCCGCCTGGATCGGCACTTCGAACATCTGCCGCGGAATTAGCTCTCGCATCTTCGACACCAGCGCCCGCCCGCGGTCGTAGGCAAAATCCTTATGCACGATGGTCGACAGTGCGTCCACCGATTCGCCCGCTACCATGATGTCGAGCTTCACCATCGGCGATTCCCAGCTTCCCGCCAGGTGATAGTCCAGCGAAGCATAGCCGCGCGAAACCGACTTCAACCGGTCGTAGAAGTCCAAAACGATTTCATTCAGCGGCAGCTCGTAAGTCAGCATCACGCGCGTGCCGGTGACATACTCAAAATTCTTCTGCCGCCCGCGCTTGTCTTCGACCAGCTTCAGAATTCCGCCCACATACTCTTCGTTGGTCAGGATCATCGCCGTGATAATCGGCTCTTCGATCTTTTCGATCTCGCTCGGGTCCGGCCATCGCGAAGGATTATCGACTTCGATCACGGACTTGTCCGTCAGCGTGATCTTGTAGCGCACCCCCGGCGCGGTGGTGATCAGGTCGAGGTCGTATTCGCGCTCCAGCCGCTCCTGGATGATCTCCATGTGCAGCAAGCCTAGAAATCCGCAGCGGAAACCGAAGCCCAGCGCCACCGACGATTCCGGTTCGAAGAAAAACGACGAATCATTCAGCCGCAACTTCTCCAGCGCCTCGCGCAGCAGTGTGTGCTCGTGCGCGTCGACGGTGTAAATTCCCGCGAACACCATCGGTTTCAATTCTTCGAAACCCGGCAGTGCCTCCAGGCACGGCCGATTCACGTGGGTAATCGTGTCGCCAATCTTGGTATCGGCCACGTTCTTGATGTTGGCGACGATGAATCCAACTTCGCCCGCCTCGAGCTTCTCGATCGCGACCGGCTTCGGGGTCAGCACGCCCATCTCTTCAATATCGAACTGGTTCTTGTTCGACCACAGCATGATGCGGTCGCCCTTGCGCAGCGTTCCCTCTTTGATACGCGCCAGTATTACGACACCTCGATAACTGTCGAACCATGAGTCGAAGATCAGCGCCTGCAGCGGATGATCGGGATTTCCCTTGGGCGGCGGCACCAGGTGCACGATCGCTTCGAGAATGTCCGGCACGCCCTGTCCGGTCTTGGCGCTGATCGGCAGCGCGTGCGACGCATCCAGCCCGACCGCGCTCTCGATCATCTCCTTCGCGCGCTCCACGTCCGCGCTCGGCAAATCGATCTTGTTGATGATCGGAATAATTTCTAGCCCGTTGTTGATCGCGAGATACGCGTTCGCCAGCGTCTGCGCTTCCACTCCTTGCGACGCATCGACCACCAGCAACGCACCTTCGCACGACGCCAGCGAGCGCGAAACTTCGTAGGAGAAATCCACGTGCCCCGGCGTATCGATCAGGTTTAGCTGGTAGGTGACGCCATCCTGCGCCGGGTACATCATCCGCACCGAATGCGCCTTGATCGTGATCCCGCGTTCGCGCTCCAGGTCCATCGCATCGAGCACCTGCGCCTGCATCTCCCTCATCGTCAGCGAGCCGGTAAGCTCCAGCAGGCGGTCGGAAAGAGTGCTTTTGCCGTGGTCAATGTGGGCAATAATCGCGAAATTTCGAATGAATGCGCGGTCCATCGTCTGCTTCGATTCTAGCAGTTATACGCAGCTCGCATGCGGGTGCCCATCCTTGTCACACTGTGACAGCATGGGTCGCAAGAATGCCTGGGTTCGTCTTAGGACAGAGTCGGCGTATCCACTTCGATGTGTTCGATTCTTCCCAGCAGGAACGCATACGCCGCAATCCCAATCGCCAAAAAGATTGCTGCCAGCCAGAACGCAGCCTTGAACGAGTGCGTGATCGAAACCACGTACCCGGTAATAATCGGTGCGCAGACGGCAGCCGCCTGGCTGGCAAAGTTCATGATCCCGCCCACGCGCCCAACGCCGCCTCGTGGCGCAATCAATCCCGGCACCGACCACCCCACCGGCGCCGCCGCCGCCAATCCGCCCAGCGACACCGTGATCCAGAAGATTGCTGCATGCAGCGTGGTTGCGCTTCCGGCCGCAAAGATCGCGACTCCCAACAATGTTCCGCCGATCAAAACCGACTGGCGCACCCGGCTGGCATCGTACCCGCGCCGTATAAGCGCATCCACCAGCCATCCCCCGATGACCAGATCAACCGCCGTCGCCACCAGCCACGGGATCGCCGTATACCGCGTCGACTGCAGCAGGTTCAAGTGCAAGGTCATCGCCAGATAACTCGGCAGCCAGGTCAGCAGCAGGTAAAAACAATAGTTGTATGCCGCGCTCCCAATCGCGAGCCCCACAACTTTTCGTTGGGTGATGAGGAACCTCAGCGAGGTCGCTGGCGAAGATTCAATCTCAACCGCCGTCTCCTCACTCTTCATTTGCGGCGCGTCGCGATAGATGAACGTGAAGAGAACGAAGTAACCGAGGCTGGCGAAGCCTGTCGCGCCAAACGTCCAGCGCCACCCGAAATGCACCATCAGCAATCCCATAATTGGGACGCCAATCGCGCTCGCGAATTTTGCCGCTGCATCGTTGCAGGCAGTCGCCAGTCCACGCTCGTTCTCCGGAAACCAATGAGCGATCGCTTTCGCGTTGCCGGGAAAGATCGGCGCTTCCCCCATCCCCAGCAGCAAGCGCGCTCCAAAAAACTGCCGCACTCCCACCGACACCGCCGCCGCAAACGAAGCCACGCTCCAGAGCAGGGCACTGCATCGTCCCACGAGCTTTACCCCGAAGCGGTCCAGCAGCGCTCCTGCCGGGATCTGGCACAACGCATACGACCAGCTATAGGCGCTCAGCAAATATCCGAATGCCACCGTCGACAGCCCAAAGTCGCGGGTGAGCGCGTCGTACGAAACCGAGAGGTTCACGCGGTCGAAAAAATTGACCAGCACCCCCACGCCCAGCAGGATCGCGATGCGCCAGCGGTACGGATGAGGAGCGTCCTGCATTGCGTCGCATTGTAAATGAGCACCACGGTGTAGGATTTCCGGGTGACCATCGTCCTCATGGGTGTACAAGGCTCCGGCAAGACCACCGTCGGACGCGCGCTCGCCATGCGCTTAGGCTGGAGCTTCGCCGATGCCGATGACTTTCATTCCGCCGCCAACAAGGCCAAGATGAGCGCCGGGATCGCGCTCACCGACCAGGACCGCGCTCCCTGGCTCGCCGCCTTGCGCGCTGAAATCGACCGCACCGCCGCCGAACATCGCAACCTGGTGCTAGCTTGTTCTGCTTTGAAGGAGAGATACCGCGAGCAACTCGCCACTCCCGATGTGCGGCTGGTGTTCCTGCGGGGCACGCCCGCGTTAATTGCCGCCCGGCTTAAAGCGCGTCACGGTCACTATGCCAAGCTCGACCTGCTGCCGAGCCAATTCGAGCAACTGGAAGAGCCGAAAAACGCGCTAATCATCGACATCGCTCGCCCGGTCGATGAGATCGTCGACCAGATCATTCAGCACTTCCACCTCAGCGCGTAAACACCCGCACCTTGTACCCATCGTCGCTTTTGTACTGCAGGGTGAGGTTCCAGCCTTCTTCTTCGTTCGGCAAGTCCTTGTTCGGCTCCAGCGTGGCAAACAGGATCAGCGCAGGTGTATCGCCCGGTGCGACCATCGTCAGCACGCCGTCCTGGTAGATCGCATTGCAGGTACGTTCGCCCGGCAAAATATGTTTCTTGCGCAATCGAATCAGCTCGCGATACCAGCGCAGCATCGGATTCTGATCTTTCACCTTCGACCAATCGAGCCGGCTGCGTTCAAACGTCGCCGGATCCTGCGGATCGGGGCACCTCGCTGAAATCAAAATCCTTGAATTCGCGGCGCCGTCCTTCGCTCACCGCTTTCTGCAGCACTGGGTCCTGGAAATCGCTGAAGAATTGGAAGGGATTGTCTTCGTCATATTCCTGCCCCATGAACAGCAACGGCGTGTGCGGCGCAAGCAGCAGGATTGCCGCCGCCACAAACCGCGCTCCGCGCGGCACTAGCGTCGTCAACCGGTCGCCCTTCGCGCGGTTTCCCACCTGGTCGTGGTTCTGGATACAGACCACGTTGCAGGGAAGCTTCACATCAATCGCCGGCTTACCGCGCTTCGCCTTCCAGAAGTTGAACATCTCTCCCTGGAACGCATAGCCGTCGCGCACCGCGCGTACAATCTGTTCCGGCTTTCCAAAATCCTGGTAATAGCCCTGGCGCTCACCGGTCAGGAATGCATGGATCGCGTGGTGGAAGTCGTCGCTCCAGAAGCCTTGCAAACCATACCCGCTGCCGAAGGGGCGCACATATTTCGGATCGTTTTCGTCCGTCTCTGCGATCACGCTCACTTTGCGTCCCAGCTCCTGCGCCAGCGTCTGCACATTCTGCTGCAGTTCTTCAAGCAGGTGCCGCGGTGAATCGTCCTTGATCGTCTGCACTGCGTCCAGCCGCAATCCGTCGAGATGATATTCGCGGATCCAATACAGCGCGTTCTCGATCACGAACTCCCGCACGTGTTCGCAACCCTCGGTGTCGTAGTTAATCGCCTCGCCCCACGGTGTCTTGTGATGGTCGGTGAAATACGGACCAAACATCCGCAGGTAATTTCCTTCGTTGCCCAGGTGGTTGTAGACCACGTCCAGGATCACCGCCAGTCCTTGCGCATGCGCCGCATTCACGAAACGCCGCAACGCCTCAGGCCCGCCATAATTCTCCTGCACCGCGTAAAGCCCGACCCCGTCATAGCCCCAATTATGTTTCCCGGCGAATGCGTTCACCGGCATCAACTCGACAACCGTCACCCCGAGCGATTTCAAATACGGCAACTTTTCCGCCGCCGCATCGAGCGTCCCTGCTGGCGTAAACGTGCCCACGTGCAGCTCGTACACAATGAAATCTTCGTAGTCCAGGCCCTCCCACTTCGCATCGCTCCACGCGAACTGGTTCGGATCGACAATCTCCGCCGGCCCATGTACGCCTTCCGGAAGAAAGCGCGCCACCGGGTCCGGCACCGCCTGCTCGCCGTTGATCACGCACAGGTACCGGTCGCCGGCGCGTGCCTCCGCCTCCAGCGTGTACACCCCACTGGCGTCACGCTGCATCGGCAGCTCTTCCTGTTTGCCATTGTGAAACAGACGCAGCGCAAGACTCTTCGCGTTAGGGGCCCACACACGGAACTGGGTTCGCTCGCCACGGGCGGTGGCGCCGTAAGGAAGCTGGGAGACGGTTCGATTGGCTGGCACATCGGTGAGACGAAATTGCATCCCGAGAGGATGCATCAAGGCTCCGCTACAATCAACCGCATGGCAGTCGTCCTCGCATCGGCCTCGCCGCGCCGCGCCGAGTTGCTCCGTAAAGCGCGCATCGACTTCCGTGTCGAGCCG
The DNA here is from genome assembly GCA_963703075.1 of uncultured Acidobacteriaceae bacterium. Classification (GTDB taxonomy): domain Bacteria; phylum Acidobacteriota; class Terriglobia; order Terriglobales; family Acidobacteriaceae; genus Korobacter. Next base: position 4,063,365 of record OY969786.1, on the reverse strand, counting down.
GCGCATATTCCGGAACAACGCGCTGACGGCGAACTCCCGATCGGCTACGCCCAGCGTCTTGCCCGCGACAAAGCTCGCACCATCGCAGCCCGGTATCCCGAAGCGTTCGTTCTTGGCGCCGACACCATCGTCCTCTGCGACGCCCACGTCCTGGAGAAACCCGCCGATCCCAGCGACGCCCAGCGTATGCTCCGCCTGCTCGCCGGACGCACCCACGAGGTCACCACCGGCGTCTGCCTCTGTGGACCCCACACCGAATTTGTTGAAAGCGAAACCACCCGCGTAACCGTTGCCGAACTCTCCGACGAAGAAATTGCCGCCTATGTCTCGACCGGCGAGCCCATGGATAAAGCCGGAGCTTACGGTATCCAGGATATGTTTTCGCGCTGGGTGACCGGCATCGAGGGCGACTACTTCAACGTCGTCGGGCTGCCCGTGGCACGGGTGTACCGGATGCTCCGGCGAGCCAACGCCCTCTAGCTCGTCAACTTCGCTACAAACGAAAAGGCACGCCCATGGCGTGCCTCTCAAACTCTCGAATCTTCTGCCGCTACGGCTTCTTCTCGTCCGTCGGGCCGTGCTCGCCCTCTTTCATCGCTCCCTTAAAGTTCCTGATCCCCTCGCCCATGCCCTTGCCAAGGTCAGCCAGTTTGCTGGGACCCCAGATCAGCAACGCGATACCGAGAATCAGCAGAAGCTCGGGCATTCCAAGTTTGCCACCGAACATAATGTCCTCCAATGCAGCCCGGAGTCCTGCCAGCGATGACGGTAATTCGGGCGTCTACCCCATCAATTCTAGGCTAGTAGGGGTCGCAGGTCAAAAAATGCTCAAATCGACTGAATCAGCCCCGCCAGCAGCGCCGCCCGCTTCGGCAGCTGGTCGGCGAAGATGAATTCGTGCTGCGCATGCGCCCCATCGCCCACCGCCCCCAGGCCATCCAGGGTCGGCACGATCGAGCTCGTGAAGTTCCCGTCCGAGCCGCCACCCACCGCCATCTCCCGCAGGGAAAAACCGAGCTCTTTCGCCACCGCTTTGGCTTTCTCGAACAATCCCGCCGTTCCCGGGTTCCGCTCCATCGGCGGACGATTCACGCCCCCCGTCACCGTCAACGTGCAATGACGGTTGTTCGCCCGTAAACCCTTGAACAGCTTTGCCAGCCGCTGCACATCGTTCTTGGCCGCCACCCGCACATCGATCTCCGCCTCAGCTTCGGCCGCCACCACGTTGCTCCGGGTGCCTCCGCGGATCACCCCCGCATTCACCGTCACCCCGCGCTCCAGGTCGGTAAAGCCGGTCACCTTCTCGATCTGTTTTGCCAGCTCCAGCACCGCGCTTTGTCCCTTCTCAAAATCCAAGCCTGCATGCGAAGCCACCCCACGCACCTGGATCAGGTAATCGCCTACTCCCTTGCGCGCCGTCTTAATCGCCCCGCGCACTCCCGCTGCCGGCTCGCAAACCAGCGCGGCCTCCGCCTGCCGCGCCAGCCGTTCCGTGATCGGCCGCGACCGCTGGCTTCCAATCTCTTCATCGGAGACCAGGATTACCGTCACCGGCCGTGCGAGGCCGCCGTCCAATGCCTGTAGGGCTTGGATTGCGTGATAGATCTGCACGATGCCGCCCTTCATATCAAGCACGCCCGGTCCGCTGATCCGCTCCCGGGTCTCGCGATACGGCATCGTTTTCAAAGTTCCCAGCCCGTACACCGTGTCATAGTGCCCCACCACCAGCACCGGCTTCATTCTGCGCGAGGCCGGAAAATCCACCTGCAGATGGTTCCCTACATGTTTGTCGAGATAAAGGTTCGACCGCCCGCCGATGGCCTCGAACTCTTTTGCCAGCGCTTCGGACATGCGATCGCACGCCTCTTTGTTATCGCTGGGCGATTCGTGTTCCACGATGCGTCGCAGCATCGCGGTCATGGCAGCTTGCTGCCGCTGTAAATTGACAAGGAGTTGAGCGATCGGCGAGGACGGGTTGTACGCGGGTTTCTTGACCATGAGAAGAAGCGGTCGGAAAGTCGCTCTCCCGCTCATGTATATAATTGTCGTTTTGTCTGGGATAAGCAATGACTGACGGTAGGCTGATTACCGGTGAAATGGCCGAGGCCAAGCAGGTCCTCGACGTCACCGACATCCAAAAAATCCTTCCCCACCGCTATCCGCTCCTGCTGCTGGACCGCGTCATCGAGTTCCGCCGCAAGACCCGTATCGTGGCCCTCAAGAACGTCACCGCCAACGAACAGTTCTTCCAGGGACACTTTCCGGGCTATCCCATCATGCCCGGCGTCCTCATCGTGGAGGCCATCGCCCAGGCCGGCGGCGCCTTGCTGCTCACCGAAATTCCCGACCAGAACGAAAAGCTGATGGTCTTCGCCGGCATCGAGAGGGCTAAGTTCCGCAAACCCGTCGTCCCCGGCGACCAGGTCCGCCTCGAGGTCGACGTCATCGTCTGGCGCAACACCGCCGCCAAACTCCAGGGCAAGGCCTTCGTCGGCGACAAGCTCGCTTGCGAAGCCATCGTAAGCTGCCAGATCGTTCCCCGACCGGCATCGGCCCAGGGCGCATGAGCGCCGCGGCCATGGCAAACAATCACCCGACTGCAATCATCGACCCCGCCGCGAAAATCCCAGCCTCCTGCAAAATCGGCCCTTACTGCGTCATTGGCGCCAATGTCGAAATGGGCGAAAATTGTGAACTCATCGCCCACGTCGTTCTCCAGGGCCCCACGAAGCTGGGCAGCCACAACAAAATTTATCCCTTCGCTGCCATCGGTATCGGTCCCCAGGACCTCACCTACAACGGCGAGCCCACCCGCCTCGAGATTGGCGACCACAACCAGATCCGCGAATATGTCACCATCCATCGCGGAACCGTGAAAGGCGGCGGCCTGACCACGGTTGGCAGCCATTCGCTCATCATGGCCTACGCCCACGTCGCCCACGACTGCCACATCGGCGATCACGTCATCCTCGCCAACGGTGCCACCCTCGGCGGTCACGTGACGGTCGAAGAATACGCATCCATCAGCGCCCTCTGCCCCATCCATCAGTTCGTCACCATCGGCAAGCACTCCTACGTCGGCGGCGGCACCGCCATCACCCAGGACGTCCTTCCTTTTTCCAAGACCAGCGCTGCCCGCGAAGTCCACGCCTACGGCGTCAATACCGTCGGCCTGCAGCGCAAAGGCTTCCCGCCGGAACGCATCCACAAGATCCAGCACTTTTTCAAAGTGCTCTTGGCGTCGAAGTTGAATACCTCCCAGGCACTCGAGAAGATCAAGTCCGAAGGCGATCTCGGCGAAGACGTCGCCATGCTGGTTCAGTTTGTCGAGAAATCCGAACGCGGGGTCCTGAAGTAATCAATCCAAGGCGGGTGCCCCATCCTGAGCAAAGCGAAGGGTGGGTATTTACCTCCCGCGGTCAGCCCGCATCCCCACATCCCATCCATCACTCCCTCTTGTCATTGCGAGGAGCGCAGCGACGCGCGAACCATGCACGGGTGCCCCATCCTGAGCTGCGCGAAGGGTGGGGATTTTACACTCCGCGGTCAGCCCGCGATCCCATCGCTTCACTCCCTCTTGTCATTGCGAGGAGCGCAGCGACGCGCGAACCATGCACGGGTGCCCCATCCTGAGCAAAGCGAAGGGTGGGGATTTTACCTCCCGCGGTCAGCCCGCATCCCCGCATCCCATCCTTCGCTCCCTCTTGTCATTGCGAGGAGCGCAGCGACGCGGCAATCTGCTGTTCACACGTACTGCTTCGCAAAAAAGTACACCGACAACGTCGCCCCAATCACGATCACGATCATCCGCACCTTGGCTGGCGCCACCTTCTGCGCCAGGCGCGCCCCGAAGTATCCTCCAAAGCTTGCGCCCACCAACATCACCAGCGCCTGCGGCCACCAGATCGCCCGCGCCACCACGAACGCGATCAGCGCCACCCCGTTGCAGATCGAGGCCAGCATCGTCTTGAACGCATTCATCGTGTGGATGCTCTCCATCCCCATGAACGCAAACAGGGCCAACATCAGAATGCCCGCACCCGCTCCGAAGAAGCCGATATACACGGCAATCACCAATTGCCAGCGCTGCTCCGGCTGTAATTCGTCCCGTGCTTCCGCTGAGCCGCTCGCGTTCCCGCACCCACCGTGCAATCCGCCCGCTGAAGCAGAACACGATCGTGGCCGACGCCAACAGCCACGGCACCATTCGCAGGAAAGTAAGTTGCGGCGTCTTCAACAGGACGATCGCCCCCACCAAACTCCCCGCGATGCCCGTCAGCACGAGCGAAATCAGTTGCCGCGGATTGCTATTGCGGAACTCCCCACGGTACGCCCCGACGCTGGCCAGCGTTCCGGGCCACAAGGCGAGGGTATTCGTTGCGTTCGCATTCACCGGCGGCACGCCCGTAAACAGCAGCATCGGAAAACACAGAAAGCTCCCGCCGCCCGCCACCGAGTTGATGGCGCCGCCCGCGATCGCAACCGAAAACAGGAGAGCTGCCTGCGTCACTGTCATCCACTCCAGTTTAAAGAATGATTGGCCGCCTCGGAGTGACCCAGCTCACACGAAAATGGATGCTCACAGCCGGTCCTGCGGTGTCTAAACAGAACAGGAGTTATCTCTCGCCGCCGAGCCACCACGCCCAGTGGGATAAAATCATCGTTCCATGGCAGAGCCTGAACAGGAACGTAGCCTCATGTCCACCGGCGAGCCCGAGGCGCGCAACCGGACCCCGTTCATCGTCGGCGGCGTCATCGTCCTCATCGTCGTCGCGGCCATCGTCTTCTTCAATCATCAGGACATCGTCAAGCCGGTCCCGGCCGACCCCTACGTCGCCAAGCTCCAGATCGGCGACCCCCAGTTGAGCAAGTCGGAGAATTATGTCGGCGCCGCCGTCACCTACGTCGATGTAACCATCACCAACACGGGCGACAAGACCCTCACCGGCGCCAACATCGTCGCCGAATTTCACAACGCGCTCAATGAAGTCGTGCAGCGCGAAACCCTCGCCGCCAGCGTTCTCATTCCCAACACCCTCGGCGGCTATCCCGACGTCACCGACCTCGCCCGCGCCCCGCTCGCGCCCGGCAAAACCCGCACCATCCGCCTCACCTTCGAACACGTCTCCGCCGACTGGAACCAGAACCCTCCCACCCTCAAGCTGGTCAACCTGCAGTATAAGTAACGTGAGATCCCTTCTCCTGTTCGCGGGTCTCCTCCTCTCGGTCTCCGCTTTCGCGGCCGACGAATCGCATACCGTGGTCGGCGAACTCGAGATCCGTCCCTTCGCCAGCAAGATCTTCGCCAACACTCGCGACATGCGCGTGCTCCTCCCGCCCGGTTATCACGACATGGTCAATCGCCATCGCAAATACCCGGTCATGTATTTCCAGGATGGCCAGAACCTTTTCGATGAGGAGACCAGCGCCTTCGGCCATGAGTGGGAAATCGACGAGACCTTGCAACGTCTCTGCGCCGAGAACGAAATCGAACCCATGATCATCATCGGGATCGATAATGCCGGCGAGCAGCGCGCCGAAGAATACCTCCCCTATCCCGATCCGCACGGCCCCAAGGTCGCCCAACTGCGCGCGACCGATTACGGCAACTTCCTTCTGCAGGAGGTCATGCCCTACGTCGAAACTCACTATCGCGTGAAGGCTGGCCCGGAAAACACAGGCATTGGCGGATCCTCCTACGGCGCAGTGGTAAGCCTCTTCACCATCCTTCATCATCCCGGCGTCTTCGGCCGCGCTCTCCTCGAAAGCATGCCCCTGCAGATGCAGGACGGCCAGCTCATCCGCGACGCGCAGAACTTCCGCCAGTGGCCGCAAAAAATTGCCATCGGGATTGGCACGAAGGAAACGGATGATCCCGCCTTCTCCGCCGAACACGTGGAGTGGACCCGCAAGCTCGCTCGCGTCCTGCGCGATCAGAGTCTGGGCGACGATCGCCTGAAGCTGGTCGTCACTCCCGGCGCCGAACACAACGAGAAAGCATGGGCCGCGCGCTTCCCAGAGGCCATCCTCTTCCTGTGGGGCAAGCCCCCTGCGGCCAAGCCCCTTGGTCCCGCCGCTCCAACCCACTGTCAACCAGTAAAGCCCATCCCCCGTGCTACGCTTTCCCTATGTCCGAGATCTCCAAGCGGGTGCGCTTGACCGAAACGGTCAAGGCTGCGGGTTGAGCTTCCAAGCTTAGTCCGGCGGTGCTGGACTCGGTGCTTGGGAAATTAGCCCGGCAACATGACGCCAATGTCCTGGTCGGCTTCGATAAAGCCGACGACGCCGGCGTGTACCTGCTCACCCCCGACCTCGCCATCGTCCAGACCGTCGACTTCTTCACTCCCATCGTTGACGACCCATACACCTTCGGCCAGATCGCCGCCACCAACGCTCTCAGCGACGTCTACGCCATGGGTGGACGCCCCGTTAGCGCCCTCGCCATGGTCTGCTTTCCCGATAAAGGCGATCCCGAGGTCCTCGAACAGATCCTCGCCGGCGGCCTTTCGAAGATGATCGAGGCCAACTGCACCGTCATCGGCGGCCACAGCATCCGCGACGAAGAAACCAAGTTCGGCTACGCCGTTACCGGCACCATTCATCCTCAGAAGATCCTGAAAAATTCCAGCGCCGTCGCCGGCGACGCGCTGCTCTTCACCAAGTCCCTCGGCACCGGCGTCATCTCCACCGCCATCAAGAAAAACAAAGCGGAGCCCGCATGGATCGACGCCGCCGTCCAATCCATGACCACCCTCAACAAAGCCGCCGCCGAAGTCATCGCCGCCGGGGACTACGCCGTCCACGGCATGACCGATATCACCGGCTTCGGCATGATCGGCCACGGTCGCGAAATGGCCCTCGGCAGCCACGTCACCCTGCGCATCGAGGCCGCCAAGGTTCCCGTTCTCCCCGGCGCCCTCGAATGCATTCGCCAGAACTTCATTCCCGGCGGACTGAATAACAACCGCGACTTTGCCGAATGCCTCGTCACCTACGCCGACGACGTCCCCCAGGAGCTACGCACCATCCTCTACGACCCCCAAACCGCCGGCGGCCTGCTCATCTCTGTCGCCGAAGCCGACTCCGCCCGCCTCCTAAAAACATTGCGCGACAAGGGAGTCCCAGCCGTGCAAATTGGAAACGTGGTCGCTGCGGACAATCCTGGAATCGAAGTGGTATAGCAGAATTGTGGGTGGGAATGTCAGTTCTGGACAGTCATCTTTCAGCGAGACATTAACCGAGACCGCTTCAGAATTTGGACAATGACAAGCAATGTGAGAGCGTCATTAGATGCCAGCCTAACCCGACTCAAGAGGTGGCGGTACTGGCGAAATGGCTTGATACTAACCTTCGTTCCCGGCATTATGCTGTTCGGCAATTTTGCCTCGAAGATATTCGGTGGCGGCCATTATCTATTTCTCGTAATTGTCGCGATCTGGTTTGCTTCATTTGCAATGGTCGCATTTCGTGTTCGCCATTGGCCATGTCCGAATTGTGGCAAAGCTGTGATGGTTAAGCGAGGAAGTATCTCGATCCACAATGACTTCAGTTCTAAGTGCATGAATTGTGGTCTTCCGTTGAAAGTACCAGGATAAACGCTGGTAAATCGCCTTTCCCAGCCGCCCCGCCTCTCCCCACTCCCGCGCATCCAACTCCCCATGGATATGCACTTCGTTCGACGCGGCAGCGGCAGACCTCTTCTTCTCATCCACGGCATTGGCGGCAGCTCTCGTTCCTGGCAACTGGTTTTTTCCGGCCTCGTTGACGGCGGACGCGACGTCATTGCCATCGATCTCCCCGGCCATGGCGAAACTCCCAAGCTGCCCGGCGAAAACTCTATCGCCACCCTTGCCGACGCCGTCACCGAGTTTCTCGAAGAGCACGACCTCCTCGGTATCGATGCCGTCGGCGTCTCCATGGGCGCGCGTCTCGTCCTCGAACTCGCCCGCCGCGGTGGCGTCCTCGGCGCCGTCGTCGCCCTCGATCCCGGAGGCTTCTGGCAGAGCTGGGAAGATCCATTCTTCTACTACTCCATCGCCGGATCCGTGCGCCTCGTCCGCCTCTTGCAACCCGTCATGCCGCTGCTCACGGGCAATCCCGTCGGACGCAGCGCCCTGCTCTCCCAGCTATCCGCGCGTCCGTGGCGCATTCCCGCCGACCTCGCGTTGCACGAAATGCGCGCCTTCGCCCAGTGCTCCAATTTTGACGAACTCCTCGATCAACTCGTGCACGGCGAAACCCAGGAAGGCGCACCCCGCGGCAGTCTCCAGGCGCCGCTCGTCATTGGCTGGGGCAAGCGCGACCTCACTTGCTTCCCCTGGCAGGCAAAACGCGCCCAGGCAAAATTTCCCGACGCCCAGCTCCACTGGTTTTCCCACTGCGGCCACTTTCCCCACTGGGATGTCCCGCAAGAAACCGTCCAGCTGATTCTCTCCGCCACCAGGGCCCGCACCCAGTCCGCTCAAGAAACGAAGCCGAAGCGTACCCGCTCGCGTGGAACCGCGGCTGCGGCCGTGACCGCCGCCATCGCCCTCGCCGCCTGCGGTTTACTTTTCCTGCAGAAACCCGCCGGCGCGCATTGACGCCCGCATTGAGGCAGTCGCCCCGGCTGTACTAGCATTCCAACCGGCAAGCTCTTCTCTGGAGAACGGATGGCCCTCCGAATTCGTCCAATGCGTGCGGTCGCGCTCCTCTGCATCTGGATGTCTCTTCTTTCCCCCAACAGCAACGCCTATTCCGTCCTCACCCACCAGGCCATCGTCGATCTCGCCTGGGAGAACTCCATCCGTCCCATGCTCCTCAAGCATTACCCCAAGACGACGGAAGCTCAGCTCCGCGTCGCCCACGCCTACGCCTACGGCGGCTCTGCCATTCAGGACATGGGCTACTATCCCTTCGGCCACACTTTCTTCAGCGACCTCACCCACTACGTCCGATCTGGCGATTTCGTCGCCAGCCTCTTTCGCAACGCCCAGAACGTCAATGAGCTCGCCTTCGCCGCCGGAGCCCTGTCGCATTATGTCGGCGACTCCTTCGGCCACTCCATCGCCGTGAACCACGCCACCGCCCTCTCGTTTCCTCAACTCGAACGCCGTTACGGCGACGTCGTCACCTACGAAGAAGACCCCCACGCCCACGTCCGCACCGAGTTCGGCTTCGATATCGAACAGGCTGCCAAGCACCGCTTCGCTCCCCACGACTACCTCGAGCACATCGGGCTCATGGTCCCTCGGCGTCTCCTCGAAAAAGCCTTCTTCGAAACCTACGGGCTGCCCCTGCACAGCATTCTGGGAAACGAAATTCCCGCCATCCGCGGCTACCGTTCCTCGGTCCGCAGCTTCATCCCTTTCTTCGGACGCGGCGAAGTCGTGCTTCACCGCCATCAATTCCTCCCCGAGCTGCCCAACCCCGATTTCGCGCAGTACTCAACCGACATCTCCCAGTCTGCCTTCCGCCAGCAGTGGAACGCCGCCTATCGCAATCCCGGCTTCATGGCGCACGTCTCCGCCATCATCATTCGCATCCTGCCGAAGATCGGCCCCGCCGCCATGCTCAGCATCAAGATCCCCGATCACGATGCCCAGCAGCTTTACGCCCGCAGCATCAACCAAACTCTCGACCACTTCCGCAAGCACCTCGAAGAACTCACCAATGCGGATATCGCCAGCTTCGCCCTCACCGACCGCGATCTCGACACCGGCGCCAAGGCCAAGCCCGGCGCCTACGCCCGCACCGATCAGACCTATGCCAAACTGCTGCACGCCGTCGTCTCGCGTCCTACGATCATGATTCCCAGCGGCCTCCGGGAAGATGTGCTCGATTACTACGCCGATCCCGATGCCCCCATCACCACCAAGCACGATCCCAAGGCGTGGGCCAAAGTGCAGCAAGAACTTGCAAAGTTTAAACAAATGAAAGCGGGATCGAAGATTCCGATCCCGCGCGAACAATAAGCTAGTAACCGGGTGCCCCATCCTGAGCAACGCGAAGGGTGGGAATTTACCTTCCGCGGTCAGCCCGCATCCCCGCTTACTCCGCCATCACTTTCTCTTGTCATTGCGACGAGCGCAGCGACGTGGCAACCTGCTGTCCAATGACGGGTGCCCCATCCTGAGCAAAGCGAATACCTTCCGCGTCAGCCCAGATCCCGCTGACCCGTCATCACTTTCTCTTGTCATTGCGAGGAGCGTCAGCGACGTGGCAACCTGCTGTTCAATGACGGGTGCCCCATCCTGAGCAACGCGAAGGGTGGGGATTTACATTCCGCGTCAGCCCAGATCCCGCTGACCCTTCATCACTTTTCTCTTGTCATTGCGAGGAGCGCAGCGACGTGGCAACCTGCTGTTCAATAACGGGTGCCCCATCCTGAGCAAAGCGAAGGGTGGGGATTTACCTTCCGCGGTCAGCCCGCATCCCCGCTTACCCCTTCATCACTCTCTCTTGTCATTGCGAGGAGGGCGACCGACGTGGCAACCTGCTGTCCCTACTTCCCCGCCAGTTCCCGCTTCACCGCTTCGCTCACCACTTTTCCATCCACCCGCGTATCGCCGAACTTAGCCATCACTGCCTTCATCACGGAACCCATGTCCTTCATGGTGGGCGAACCCATCTCCGCAATCGTCGCCTTCACCGTCGAGACAATCTGCTCCTCGCTCGCCGACTTCGGCATGTAGCTCTCGATCAATGCGATCTCTTTCTCTTCCTTCGCCGCCAGCTCCATGCGGTTGCCCTTGGTGAACTGCTCCACCGAGTCTTTCCGCTGCTTGATCATCGTCCCCAGCACCGCCAGCCCTTCTTTGTCGTCCAGCGGCGCGCGCTTCTCGATCTCGCGGTTCTTCAATGCGGCTTTCATCATCCGCAGCGTGGAAAGCCGCTCCTCTTCCCGCGCCTTCATCGCCGCTACCATGTCTTTCTGTACCTGTTCGCTCAAGCTCATGGCTATAGGTTACAGGGGCCAGCCCCGGCTTTGCGACTCGTCGCGTAAAAATACTGCTGTGATGCTAGCGCGTCGACAATCGCTGAAACTCTACGCCTAAGTCATCATCGTGATGCTGTCGCGTTTGCGCCATGCAAAGTAGCCCATCCGCGCTTGCCGCACGGCACCGAAATTCCGTCGGACCCTCGTCGGCCCCTTCGTCGAAGAAGAGTAGCGCGGTTCCATCCGGCGCCAGCTTAACCTTGGAGACCCCGCCGACGTCGGCCATTCCAGAGTTAGAGTCAGCTTCGAGTTGCCCCTCCACACTGCGAATTGTCAGCTTCCATTCGTAGGGATGACCGTCTACATCATCTCTTCGAAGGCCACTTGGATCGTAGGACTCAATGTCCGGTCCATTGCGCCCGTCAACTGCCCTGTGTGGCGCTGTGCTCCTCGTTTCAACCCAGGTGCCTATCAGCATCCCCACATCGATGTTCATTGTTTGTCCAAAGCGGTGCTGAAATATCACCCATGGGGAACTCGCAGCCATATCGTTTTGGTGAGCCATGATCAACGGGGTAACGACAATCGATAGACCGAGGATCAAACAACGTGGAAGGCCTGTCATACGAACTATTGGAAGACCAGTCGTCCCGCTTGGCAAGATAACCGTCTCGAATATCGTTACTACCAACATCGCGTTTGGGAACCGTAGCAGACCGCTAAAGGTTCGAAAGACTCAGCCCCACCCCTTACGTGCAACCCCGAAGGAACCCCCGGGTATGCACCCGCGTAACCTCCTCCTTTATTGCTTCTCCCTTTCTGCCAAGTTATGATTCGCCCACCACGGCAGAGAACTGTTTCGTACCCTGAGCTCGACAGGCGTCGTCTGCCCGGGCTAACTTCAAATTCGTAAGCGGCTGGCTTTTTATGGATACCGGTACACTCGTCATCATCGCAGTCGGCGTTCTTGTGATCGCCCTGGCCAGCGCTGTCATTCCTTACGTCAATCTCCGCCGCCGCTTCTCCGGATACTCCGAGCTGCGCTCCGACGCCCGTGCCATCGCCTTCTTCCTCCGCGGACAAACTTTCCGCGATATGGATGACCTCGTCATCACCGGCAATACCCAGGGCTATCGCACCACCATCCGCTTTTCTCAGGACGAGAACACCCCCGGCGTCAACCTCCGCATGGAGGTCCCAGCCACCTTCGACCTGATGATCGTTCCCAAGGACTCGCCCCTGCCCGAAAGCGGCCAGACCATCCGCACCGGCAACGATCCTTTCGATTCGAAGTGGGTCATCCGCACCAGCCAGCCCACCCAGGCTCGCATCTTCATTGCCGGCAACGCCGCCATTACCCAGATCCGCAAGCTCTGCTGCTCCTCCAAAACATTTATCAACCTCGACAACGGCGCTCTCGAACTCAGTGAGCTCACCGTTCCCGACTCGCCCGCCCGCCACCTCATCGCCCATATGGAATCCATGGCGCTGGTCGGCAAACAACTCGCCCTCATGCCCGGCGCCGGGCAAATCAAGGTTGAACGCGTCACCCCGCCACGCCCCACCAGCAAGGTCCTGGTCGCCATCATCGCCATTGTCGCCCTCTGCACCGGCATCGCCGCCCTCGCCAATTACGAGCACACCAAAGGCATGAACGCCGCTATCGTCGGCGCCGGTGGATCGCCCCAGGGCATTCCCCCCGACGAAGCGGATCGCATTCCTCACCTGCAGGGTTGGCGTCTTACCGGCAGCCCCGATTTCGATCCCAAGCTCGTGAAGTGGTTGCGCGCCAGCAACGGCGATCCCAGCGGACGCCTCGAAGGCGACTTCAGCGGCGGTGGCTCTGGAACCGATCACGCCTACATGCTCGTCAACGGGCAGGGCGCTTTCCGCCTCGTCGTTCTCGTCGGCACCGAAGTAAAATTTGACGCCACTTTCCCCAGCTGTGCCCTCGTCGCCAAGGTCCCCAAGACCGCTATTCGCGATATCTCCATCGATACCGGCAGTCCTGCCTCAGGAAATTCCGACGGAATTCTCGTCGTGAAGGACAAAGACGATTTGCATTCCGGCTTGGTACTGAGTTTCAATGGTGGTTCGCCCATTACGGCTGTCCCCAAAAACTACAAGTCAACCACGCTGGAGTAAGCAATGCTTCATAAGAACCGGCTCTATACGCCGGGGCCGACGCAACTTCTGCCCTCGGCGCAGTTCGCCATGGCGGCGGCCACCATGCACCATCGCACCGCCGACTTTCGCGACCTCTACGTACGCACTCTTGCCGATCTGAAATCGTTTGTCGGGACCCGCAACGACGTCATCCTCATGGCCTGCTCCGGCAGCGGCGCCATGGAAGCTTCCATCTCCAACCTCACCTCGCCCGGGGACCGCATCCTCGTCCTCACCGCGGGAAAATTCGGCGAACGCTGGTCCAGCCTCGCCAAAGCTTACGGCGTCAAGGCCGAGGTCGTCAGCGCTCCTTACGGCGAAACCTTTACCCTCGATGCCGTCCGCGCCAAGCTTGACGGCGTGCGTGTCGTCTACATGCAGGGCACCGAAACTTCTACCGGCGTTCGTCACGACGTCCAAGGCGTCGCCAAGCTGCTCAAGGGCAGCGACACCCTTCTCGTCGTCGATGCCATTACCGGTCTCGGCACCACCCACTTCGACGTGGATGGCTGGGGCGTCGACGTCCTCATCGGCGGCTCGCAAAAAGCCGTCATGATCCCGCCCGGCCTCGCCTATCTCTCCGTGAGCGAACGTGCCTGGCAACGGATGGACTCAACCTCCAACCCGCGCTTCTACTTCGACCTGCGCAAGGAGCGCAAGTCGGCCGCCAAGGGCGAATCGGCTTACACTCCCGCCACCTCGCTTGTCGCCGCTCTCGGTGCTGCGCTCGATTTCATTCGCGGCATGGGCAACGGTGATCTCGCTGCCGGACGCTACGATCTCATCGAGAACGCCGAAACGGCTGCCGCCATGACGCGTGCCGCCGCCGAGGCCCTCGGCCTCAAGCTCTTTGCGAAGTCCTCGCCGGCCGCCGCCGTCACCGCCATCAGTGCCCCTGAAGGCGTAGACTCCGGCGCCATCGTCAAGGGCTTCCGCAACCAGTTCGGAGCTATCGTCGCCAACGGGCAAGGGGACGAGATGAAAGGCAAAATCTTCCGCGTCGCTCATCTCGGCTACTACGATTACCTCGATACCATCGCGGTCATCGGCGCCCTTGAGCACGTGCTCGCCTCCATCTCTTCGCATGTCGAGTTCGGTTCCGGCTTGCGCGCCGCCCAGGTGGCGTACGCGCAACGCACCGCTCTCGCCACCGCAGCCGTTTAACCGCAGGTCTTCATTCTCGATGTACCAACCCGGAGTCAACCAGCCAGCCGCTGCATCGGCCACGGTCGATGCGGCGGTCCGGGTGGCTACCTCATAGGACACGCATCTTGAAAATTGTCGTTGCCGAAAAAATCGCTCCCGCCGCTATCGATCTCTTCCGTCAGGATCCCACCTGGAACGTCGTCACTCCCGACCAGGTCGCCAAGAAAGAACAGCTCGTCGAGCAACTCAAGGGCGCTGATGCCCTCATCGTGCGCTCCGCCGTGTTCGTCGATGCCGCCCTCCTCGAGCACGCCGATAAACTGCGCGTCATCGGCCGCGCCGGCGTAGGCGTCGACAACATTGAGCTCGAGGCCGCCACTCGTCACGGCATCGCCGTGATGAATACTCCCGGCGCCAACGCCATCGCCGTCGCCGAACACACCATCGGCCTCATGCTGGCCCTCGCCCGCTTCATCCCCCGCGCCACCGAAACCATGCACGCCGGCAAGTGGGAAAAGAAATCGCTGCAGGGCACCGAGCTCCGCGGCAAGACCCTCGGCATCATCGGTCTCGGCCGTATCGGACTCGAAGTCGCCCGCCGCGCCGCCTCTTTCGGCATGACCCTCGTTGCCCACGATCCCTACGTCTCGCCCACCGCCGCCCAGGATGCCAAGATCCGCCTTGCCGAGCGCGACGAAGTCTTCGCCGTCGCCGACTACCTCACCCTGCACGTCGGACTTACGCCCCAGACCGAGAACATGGTCAACGCCACCTCTCTCACCAAGATGAAAAAAGGCGTCCGCATCGTGAATTGCGCCCGCGGCGAACTCATCGAAGAAGCCGCCCTCGCCGAGGCCATCAAGTCCGGCCACGTCGGCGGCGCAGCCCTTGATGTCTTCACCGAGGAGCCGCCCAAGAATTCGCCCCTCACCGGCGTTGCCAATGTCATCCTCACCCCACACATCGGTGGCTCAACCGCCGAGGCGCAGGATGCCGTCGGCGTCCAGATCGCCCAGCAGGTCCGCGACTACCTGCAACGCGGCGTCGTGCAGAACGCCGTCAACATGCCGTCCATGACCGAGCAGGAATATGTTGCCCTCGAGCCGTTCATCACCCTCGGCGAACGTCTCGGCAGCTTCCTCGCTCAGCTCGCCCAGGAACGCTTCGTGGAAATCGGCATCCGCTACACCGGACCGCTCGCCGCTTGGAAGACCGAACTCATCCGCAACGCCGCGATTAAGGGAATCCTGCAGCACACCACCGACGAAAGCGTGAACGTCATCAACGCCAGCTCTATCGCCGAGTCCCGCGGCATTCCCGTGCACGAATCCAAAAAGGAGCACCCCTCCAGTGGAGGCGCTGCCAATGTACTCGGCCTCACTGTGCAAACCCCCAAGGGCGTGCTCTCCGCCCGCGGCACCGTTCTCCACGGCAACTCCCCGCGCCTGCTCTCCTTCGACAACATCGATGTCGAGGCGCCTCTCGAGAACACCCTTCTCGTCATTCGCAACCGCGATATCCCGGGCGTGGTGGGTCGCGTCGGCAGCATCCTCGGCGATCATGAAGTAAACATCGCCAACTTCGCCCTCGGCCGCGCCGGAGCCTCCACCGGCGGCAACGCCCTCGCCGTCGTGCAAGTCGACAGCACTCTCACCGAAGCCGTCCTGCAGCGCCTCCGCGCCGCCAAGGCCATCCTCTCCGCCAACGTAGTCCAGTTCTAAATGGTGGTTCGGATAGGGATTACTTTAGTCGAGGTTTGTAGGTGAGCCACACTCCTGGGTGCCCCATCCTGAGCCAAGCGAAGGGTGGGGATGTTCGTTGCGCGGTCAGCCCACATCCCCGCTAACCCCGCTCATCGCTCCCCTTGTCATTGCGAGGAGCGCAGCGACGCGGCAACCTGCTGCTCAAATTAAGGGTCACCTACATCCCGGGTGCCCCATCCTGAGCAAAGCGAAGGTGGGGATTTTCCTTCCGCGCCAGCGAATCAACCCACCCACCCCTCTTACTCTTCCACCCGTTGCAACTTCCTCGACTCCGCCAGCAGCGCCATCGAGTGCGTCAGGTTCTGCATGGTGACAATCCCTACCAGTCTTCCCCCATCCACCACCGGCACCAGGTTCAGGCCCTTGGTGCCAATCCGGCGGAAGATCACTGCCAGCGACTCCGTCTTCTGCGCGATCTGGAATCCCCGGTTCATCACGCCTTGCACGTAACCATTCCCGCTGCGCAGCGCATCCAGGATCCTCTGCCGCGAAATAATCCCCACCAAATCGCTCCCCCGGATCACCGGAAACTCGTCCTGCAGCGAGTGCACCGCCTTGTGCAGCGCGTCTTCCAGCGTGTCCGCCGACGACAGCGTCGAGAAATCCGTCAGCATCACTTCCTCGATCCGCACCGTCTCCAGCACCGACTGGAAGATGGCCGTCCGGTCCTCGATCTGCGCTCCGATGAAGAGGAACACCCCAATCATCATCAGCCACGGGCTCCAGATGCCCGCCACCATGAACAGCGCCGCGAATCCCTGCCCAATCGTCACCGCCCGCCGCGTCGCCTGCACGTAATCCATGCGCTGCGCAAACATCGAACGCAACACCCGGCCGCCGTCCATGGGATAGGCCGGCAGCAAATTGAAAACTCCCAGGAACAGGTTGCTCCAGACAAAACTCTTTGGCAGGTTCAGCGGCGTAATCCACGGCCGCACCGCAAGATTCATGTGCAGCAGCACGATGCACGCCATCGCCGCCGCCGCTCCAATCGCCAGGTTCACCAGCGGACCCGCCGCGCTCACCCGGATATCGCGTGCCGCACTCTCCCGCGTGTGCCCCCCACTCTCGTCCAGGAAAGTAATGCCGCCAATCGGCAACAGCACAATCCCGCGCACCTTGATCCCCGACCGCAGCGCCACCAGCGCGTGTCCCAGCTCGTGCAGCACCACCGATCCAAACACCAACCCCACCAGCGCCAGTCCTCGCCCCGCCAACACCGTTCCATTGGCCGACTGCGTGAACCACACAAACATCAGCAGGAAGAAAAAGGTGAGATGCAGGCGCACTTCCACGCCAAAAATTCGCCCAATCGGAATAGACCAGCTTCGCATAGAGAAACGCCACCCACATTCTATACACTCTTAGACGCGAGCCGCCGCACCGTGGTTCCACGGCTTCGGTCGCCAAAGTTCTCGCCATTCCATGCGCATCATCTCCGGAAAATTTCGCAGCCGGCCCCTGAAAACGCCCCAGGATCTGCCCGTCCGCCCATCTTCCGACCGCCTGCGTGAAACTCTGTTCAATGTCTTGGGGGCCGCCCATGCTCTCGAAGGCGCGCGCTGGATCGACCTCTTCGCCGGCACCGGCGCAGTCGGACTCGAAGGTCTCAGCCGCGGCGCATCGTATGT
This sequence comes from uncultured Acidobacteriaceae bacterium, assembly GCA_963703075.1. GTDB lineage: Bacteria > Acidobacteriota > Terriglobia > Terriglobales > Acidobacteriaceae > Korobacter. The sequence continues at coordinate 4,045,741 of OY969786.1, read as the reverse complement.
CTATTTTGTGGAAAAGGCGCCCAAGGTAGCGCGCATCGTGGAGGCAAACCTGAAGTCCTTCGGCGCCGAGTCCCAGGCCAACGTTCTCATCTCCGATGCCGGCGCCGCCCTGCGCAAACTCGCGGATGTCGATCCCATCGACTTCGTGTTCCTAGATCCGCCCTATCGCGAAGAAGGCGCCTACCTCGGCATCCTGCGTATCCTCGCCGACTCCCCGCTTCTCAAGCCCACTTCCATCGTCATCGCCGAACACACCAAGCACTTCGATCCCGGCGACGGCGTAGAAAACCTGCGTCGTTACCGCTCTCTCAAGCAAGGCGACGCCGTCCTCAGCTTCTACCGCCGCGCTGATAACGATCCGGGGTAACTCATCGCGGGTGCCCCATCCTGAGCAAAGCGAAGGGTGGGGATCTCCCTTCCGCGGCCAGCCCACATCCCCGCTAACCCCCCATCGCCCTCTCTTGTCATTGCGAGGAGCAAAGCGACGCGGCAATCCGCTGTTCAATGAATGGGCCCCCATCAACCGGGTGCCCCATCCTGAGCAAAGCGAAGGGTGGGGATTTCTCTTCCGCGGCCAGCCCACATCCCCGCTAACCCCCCAGCGCCCTCTCTTGTCATTGCGAGGAGCAAAGCGACGCGGCAATCCGCTGTAAACGGGTGCCCCATCCTGAGCAAAGCGAAGGGTGGGGATTTATCTTCCGCGGTCAGCCCACATCCCCGCTAACCCCCCATCGCCCTCTCTTGTCATTGCGAGGAGCAAAGCGACGCGGCAATCCGCTGTAAACGGGTGCCCCATCCTGAGCAAAGCGAAGGGTGGGGATTTATCTTCCGCGGTCAGCCCACATCCCCGCTAACCCCTCATCGCCCTCTCTTGTCATTGCGAGGAGCAAAGCGACGCGGCAATCCGCTGTAAGCGGGTGCCCCATCCTGAGCAAAGCGAAGGGTGGGGATTTATCTTCCGCGGTCAGCCCACATCCCCGCTAACCCCCCATCGCCCTCTCTTGTCATTGCGAGGAGCAAAGCGACGCGGCAATCCGCTGTTCAATGAATGGGCCCCCATCAACCGGGTGCCCCATCCTGAGCAAAGCGAAGGGTGGGGATTTTCCTTCCGCGGTCACCATCGCTCCCCCTTGTTATTGCGAGGAGCGGCAACCCGCTCCTACATGATCAAATCATTCGTCCGCCGCACAATCGGATGCTGCATCTCCTGCAGTTCATTCTTCACGCAGTTCAACCCATACACGCAGCTCTCGAAGTCCTTCGCCAGCTTCGCGAACAGCGGAGCCACCTTCGCATATTCGAAGTGCTCGAACTTCGACACAATGTAGTAGCTCTCTTTGCCTGCCTTCATGAAGTCGACCAGGTTCTCCAACCGCTCCCGGCGCAGCCGGAAATGATTGATGCTCTCCGGAAACATGCCGGTGAAGAACAGCGTGTAGTCGCCAATATGCTTCCGTACTTGGCGCTCGCGGTCGAACGACGGCGCCGGCCCGTACACCGGGTCCGACTCCAGCAGCATCTCGCCCACGTCTTGCAGCGGACGCCCCTCCGCATTGCGAATCCGGAACAAATTCTCCGTATCGCAAAATTCCGTCAGCATCGCCGCAATGTACTCTTTCACTTCGCCGTCGCGGACTCCAATGTCGCTATCGAAGTGACGGTCCACCAGGTTCAGGAAAAGTTCCTGCAAAGGACGAGAATCCGATAATTGGCCCAACGTTCAACCCCCTACGCCAGATTGAGGCAGAGATAACCCGAATCTATCGCCGTCGCAAGTGCAACTTTGAATGATCCGTATCGAAATCTCCGCTGCCCTCCCCAGCGCATCCTTGATGTCACGTTAGAACCCTTCGCAAACCCGCATAGTTGCTGCCTTTTTTTCATCAACCCCGGACAACCAGCCGATTAGCAGCAACTCACCTCGAGTGACAGCAAAATGCAATCCGACCCTTTGCGGTAATCTGTTCGGTGCCCTCGATGACCTATCAAGCCGCTGTCGATGCACTGTTTCAGCTCGGCCACGAGCTCGCCGCCACTCCTTCCCACAAGTTCGATCTCGCCCACATGCGCACGTTGCTGGAAGCCGCCGGACATCCCGAGCGCCGCTTTGCCAGCGTCCTGATCGCCGGCACCAACGGCAAAGGTTCCACCGCCGCCACCCTCGCCTCCATCCTTCACACCGCTGGATACAACACCGCTCTCTACACCTCGCCTCACCTCGTCCGCATCAATGAACGCATCCGCATCGCCGGTCAGCCAATCGGTGACACCGTCTTCGCCGCCGCTTACGAGCACATCGAGAAAATCGCTCAAGCCCTCATCGAAGATCAATCGCTGCCTTGGTATCCCAGCTTCTTCGAGATGCTCACCGCCATGGCCTTCGAACTCTTCGCTCGCGCCGGCGTCCAGATCGCCGTCCTCGAAGTCGGCATGGGTGGCCGCCTCGACGCGACCAACGTCGTCCAGCCCCTCATCTCCGTCATCACCGACATCTCGCTCGATCACCAGAAATTTCTCGGCAACACCATCGCCGAAATTGCCGCCGAAAAGGCCGGCATCATCAAGCCTGAGGGAACTGTCGTCACTCTTCCCCAACATCCCGCCGCCAACGACGTCATCGGCCACGCCATCCTCGCCCAGCAAGCCACCGGCGTGAGCGCCGTTAAACATATGCCCCCCGTCTCTCCCGGCTCTGCCAGCTACAACGCCAACCAGGCACGCAATCGCTACCCCCTCGATGTCATGGGACAAATGATCCAGGTCGATTCGCCTCTCCCCGGACGCCATCAGCTGCGCAACCTCGCCCTGGCCATCACCACCGCCGAAGAACTCGGCCGCTTCGGTTTTCCTGTCACTCCCCAACACATCGAGCAGGGGATCCGCGGCACGCATTGGCCCGGCCGCTTTCAAACCATCGCCGCCGACAACAATCCTCTTCACCGTGCCCTGATCTTCGACGTCGCCCACAATCCCGACGGCGCATGGGCGCTGCGTGCCGCCCTCTCCGAACGCGTCGCCGAGCAGCCCCTCACCCTCGTCTTCGGCGCCATGCAGGACAAAGCCTTCCCCGAGATGGCCCAGATTCTCTTTCCCATCGCCCAGCAGGTCGTCGTCACCCAGGCGAAGAATCCCCGCGCCGCCACCACCGCCGAACTCGCCGCCGCCGCGCAAACTGTCGGCACCGAAGCCGTCGAGGTCCCTGCCGTCGAGCAGGCAATACGACGCGCCGCCGAACTCACTCCCGACCACGGCGTCATCGTCATCACCGGCTCGATTTTCGTCGTCGGCGAAGCTCTCCAGTCCCTCGAAATCCCCACCTGACCTTCGTCATCGAACCGACCCGCCCACCTGCGATAATCTATCTACGCTCATGCCGCCCCTGCTTAGCCGGATGCGCTCCTACTTGTTCTATGTTCCCGCGGTCTACCTCTACACCGCGATCATGGGCATCGGATCGCTTGTCGCCTCACTTTTCGATCGCGATGGCCGCATCCAGCACGGCTTCGCTCGCACCTGGTCGAAGATGAACCTCGCCACCCTGGGCTGCCCCATCCACGTCCTCGACCCGGAAAAGCTCAATGTCGGCGGCCCCGCCGTCTACATCGTCAATCACCTCTCCGCCCTCGATATCCCCGCCCTCTACGCGGCGCTGCCGTTCCAATTCCGCATCATGGCCAAGAAAGAACTCTTTCGCTATCCCGTGCTTGGCTGGCACTTGAAGCGTTCCGGACAAATCCCGATTGACCGCGACAATGCCCGCTCCTCTCTCAAGAGCCTCATGAGCGCCAGTGACGCCCTCAAGCGCGGCATGTCCCTCGTCGTCTTCCCCGAAGGGGGTCGCTCCGCCGACGGCCGTCTGCAGCCCTTTCTCGGCGGATCGTTCTACGTCGCCATCAAGGCCCAGGCCCCCATCGTTCCCATGGCCCTCATCGGCAGCTTCGAAGCGCTTCCCATGAACAGCTTCCACATCCGTCCCCGACCCTTGCAGCTCGTTGTCGGCGACGCCATCTCCCCCGTGGGCTATGCCCCCCGCGAAATGGACAAGCTCGCTGCCCTCGCCGAAGACGCCGTCGCCGATCTTTATTACGCGCGCGCCGAAGTCACGCGTCCGCCCGCACCGCCGCCCGACGAAGCCCTGCGCCATACCCAACTCACCGAATCACCCGAAGGCCAGCAACGATGACCCACAAACCGCGCATCGCCATCCCCGAGCCGCACTCCCGTCGCAACTACACCGCGAAAACCTTGCCCGATTACTGTGCTGCCATCGAATCCGCCGGCGGCGAAGCCGTCGTCATCCCGCTCTCTCTCGTTCCTGACGAGTTGGCGCAAAAACTGAAGTCGTGCGATGCCGTGCTTCTTCCCGGCAGTCCCGCCGACGTCGATCCCGAAAAATACGCCGAGCCGCGTGACCCGCACACCGCGCCCGCCGACGATCCCCGCGATAACGCCGACGAACTTCTCCTGCAAGATGCCTTCAACATGCGCAAGCCCATCTTCGGCATCTGCTACGGCGTGCAATCGCTGAACGTATGGCGCACCGGCAAAATTGTGCAGCACATCGAAACCGCCGCCGCCCACGAAAAGCCACGCCAGGCCCGCGTTCACCCCATCAAGGTCGAGCCCGGCACCCTCTTCGAGAAACTCGCCCAGCAGGCCGAACCGGCCAATGCGGAGCCCTGGGTGAACTCCTCCCATCACCAGGCCCTCGCCAATCTCGGCGATGGACTCCGTCTCTCCGCCGTCTCCCTCAACGACGGCGTCATCGAAGCCGTCGAGGGCACCGCGCCCGATCAGTGGGTGCTCGGCGTGCAATGGCATCCCGAACGCACCTACAAAGAAGATGCTCTCTCTCGTCGTCTCTTTGAGGAGTTCGTCGCCCAGGCCCGTCGCTGGCACGAACAATCGGCGGAGAAGAACAACGATTTCGAGGCGGTGCGCTAACCATGCCCGTCTCCCTGTCGCTGCAAAACAAAGTCGCTCTCATCACCGGCGGATCGCGTGGCATCGGCGCTGCCATCGTTCGCATGTTTGTCGAAGCCGGCGCGAAAGTCGTCTTCACCTACCAGCGCGCCGCGGAAGCCGCCGAGCAACTCGTCCAGGAATGTGGGCCGGCGAACTGTTACGCCGTCCAGGCCGACCTCAACAACGCCTCTTCCGCTCAACCTCTCGTTGAAGCCGCCATCGCCCACTTCGGCGCACTCGATATCCTCGTCGCCAACCACGGTGTCTGGCCCCCCGACGACATCCCCATCGATCAGATCTCCGAAGAACAGTGGCGCAGCACCCTCTCCATCAATCTCGACGCCGTCTTCGGCCTCCTGAAATATTCCGTCGCCCACCTCAAGCAACAGGGCCGTGGCGGACACATCGTGCTCATCAGCTCCACCTCCGGACAGCGTGGCGAAGCCTTCCACGTCGATTACTCCGCCTCCAAAGGCGCACTCATCTCCATGACCAAAGGCCTCGCCGTCGAACTCGCCCGCGACCGCATCTACGTCAACTGCGTCGCTCCCGGATGGGTCGATACCGATATGACCGCCTCCACCCTGGTCGATCCCAAGGCCGACGCCCTGATCTTCCAGCAAATCCCCCTCGGCCGCGTCGGCAAGCCCGAAGAAATCGCTGCCCCCGTTCTGTTCCTCTGTACCCCGATGGCATCTTTCATTACCGGCGAAGTCTTCAACGTAAACGGCGGCGCCGTCCTCGCCGGATAAGCCGGTTGGGGGTGCCCCACCCATGTCTTCCCCGCCCATCCTGTGGGTGTCCCACCCTTGTCTTCCCCACCCAGCCTGTGGGTGCCCCACCCTTGTCTTCCCCGCCCAGCCTGTGGGTGCCCCACCACTTGTCTTCCCCCACCCATCCTGTGGGTGCCCCACCCTTGTCCGCAGGACAGGGTGGGTCACAACCCTCACCGGATTACTTGGGTCAAGCGCCCCTTCAGGCTCGCGTCAGCGCATCTACAAGACCGGTCCTTTAGCCGGGGTAAAGCACTTGGGTAAAGCGGGCCTTCAGGCCCGCGACAGCGCTCGATAGGACAGGGGCTTTAGCCCCCGGTGAATCTCCCGGGGCAAGCGTCCCTTCAGGCTCGCGCCTTCCGCATCTACAGCCTCGGCTTAGCTCCGCGGTAAAGCACTTGGGTAAAGCGGCCCTTTAGGCCCGCGACAGCGCTCGGTAGGACAGGGGCTTTAGCCCCGGGTAAAATCAAATCAGCATCTCATCCGTCGAATGCATAGCATGCTTAAGTGGATCTCCGTCCTCCTCCTGGCCGCCGTCGCCGCTGCCCAGACCCCCACGTCCCCCGCGCCTGCCAACTCCTGGCTTCCACCCCTTACCGGCGGCGAAGATCCCTCCATCCTCAAGGCACGCAAGCTGCTCTCCCAGATGATCGACGCCATCGGCGGCGACGCCTACATGAACCTCCAATCCATGGAACAGACCGGCGTCTCCTACGCCTTCTACAACGGCAAGCCCAACAGCCTCGGCACTGACTTCCACCGCATCGTCAAGTTCCCGGACCTGGACCGCGTCGAGCTCACCAAGCAGCGCGACGTCGTCTACATCCAGACCGCCGAGAACGGCTACGAAATCACCTACAAAGGCACCACCCTGCAGGACCCAACCACCTGGCGCGACTACGTCCGCCGCCGCAACTTTTCCCTCGAGACAGTTCTGCGCATCTGGCTTAAGCAGCCCGGCACCCAGATCTTTGACGACGGCGCTGCCATCGCCGAACAGCGCATGTCCGAGATCGTCACCTTGATGAATGCGAAAAATGAATCCGCGTCGTTCTACATCGACACCAATAGCCACCTGCCGATCAAGAAGACCTACACCTATCGCGATCCCCTCGATAAGCAGAAGGACGAAGAAGGCGAAATCTACGGCAACTGGCGTCTCGAGGGCGGAATCAACACCCCGCACAGCATTGTCCGCACCCATAATGGCGACTACACCAACCAGCGCTTCATCAAGAGCGTGAACTACAACGTTCCCGCGCCGGATTCGCTCTTCGTCGCCAAGCCCACCTACGATCCCTACGTCCTTGAACGCCGTCTCGACGAGCAGAAACAGCAGCAGCAGAAACACTGATTCACAAATGCGTTGGCAGCCCCCGCCACCGGAAATGTTTCACTCCCGCCTGAAGCTTCGCCTGCCTAGGCGAACAGCTTCGACAACTCCCGTTCGCCCTGCGGCGAGACGTGCACCGCCCGGCTTGTCCGGTCGCGTCGGATCCAGCGAAGATCGAAAAACTTCTGGCAGATCGCCGCCCCCAGCGCCCCCGCCAGGTGCTCGCGACGCTCCGTCCAGTCCATGCAGCGCCGCGCAAAACTCCGTCGCCCATCGCGCAACCGCCCCGCTTCAATCTTCCACCCTTTCAGCAAACGCGCACCCCGTTCCGTGAGCTCGTAGTCACGCCCTCCCACCTGCAGCAACATCCCATTGCGCAGCAGTCCCTCCGTCAGGCGCACCCCCACTTCTCCCGCGAGATGGTCGTAGCACGTGCGCGCATAGCAGAGCTCCTGGTTCGCCCCCGACGGCATGTATCTCCCCGGCGTCGAGATCGCCCCCAGCGCCTCCACCGCGTGCGCCACCTCCGGCCGCGCCAGCCGATAAAAACGATGCCGCCCTTTTTGATCGACCACCACCAGCCCGCCTTCCAGCAGTTGCGCCAGGTGCATGCTTGCCGATTGCGCCGAGACATTCGCGTTCAGCGCCAGTTCGCCCGCCGATCGCGGACGATCATCGAGCAGCACCGTCAGAATTGCGGCCCGCGCCGGATCGGCGAACAGGGCAGCCGTCGAAGCCAGGGGAAATTTCGTATGCATCCTCCCAGCATACCGCTCGCGCCACCACAACGTTTCAGCCAAATCTGAAACGTCCTCGCACTGCCCTCACATTCTGAATCCTCGAAGACCTCGGCTCATCAAGTCTCGTGGAGGCAATTCTTCTATGAAGGTCGGTGTTCTCGGTTCCGGAGCGGTAGGTCAAACCCTGGGTGCAGAATTCCTCAAACACGGTCACACCGTCATGCTGGGCTCGCGCGACCCCAAGAAGCCCGAAGTGCAGAAGTGGGCCGCTGCCAATCCATCGGCGAAAACTGGCACCTTCGCCGAAACCGCCGCGTTCGGTGAGTTTCTCGTCCTCGCCACCCTCGGCACCGCCGCCAGCCACGCCCTCGATCTCGCTGGCGCCGAAAAACTCGCTGGCAAAACCATCATGGATACCTGTAATCCCATCGCCGACGGCGAAGCCCCGGAAAACGGTGTGCTCAAAGCCTTCACCGGACCCAACGACAGCCTCGCCGAGCGCCTTCAGTCCAAGTTCCGCGCCGCTCGCATCGTCAAAGCTTTCAACAGTGTGGGCGCCGACAAAATGGTCAACCCTCACTACGAGCAGGGAACGCCCACCATGTTCTACTGCGGCAACGACGCCGCCGCCAAAGCCGAGGTCGTCACCGTCATCCAGCAATTTGGATGGGAGCCGCTCGACTGTGGCGCTCTCCTCGCCGCCCGCGCCATCGAGCCACTTGCCGTGCTGTGGTGCATCAATGGCTTCCTGCACAACCAGTGGGGTCACGCCTTCAAAGTCCTAACCAAGTAGCTGCTCCATGGTAGGCGCCCACCCACAGGTCGCGCGGGTGGGCCCATCCCAGAAACTCCCTTGTCATTCTGAGCGAGGAACGCACGGCGTTCGCAGTCGGAGAACCCCTACCTCCACAAATCTTCTCCCCCATAAAAAACGCGGCCCGCAAGCCGCGCTTCTTCCACCCAATCTTCTACGCCACCGACGCCGCACCCCGCGACCGCTCCATCGCCTCCGCGAACACCTTCAAAAACATCTGCACATTCTCGCTCGTCGCCAGCGGCCCCATAATGCCGATCCGGAATACCTTCCCCGCCAGTGGACCAAATCCGCCCATGATCTCGATCCCGTGCTCCTCCAGCAGGATCTTCCGCACTTTGGCATCGTCCACGCCCTCCGGCACCACCGGCGTATTGAGATTGACAATGCGATGCTCGGGCTTCACGTGCATCTTCATCCCCAGCTTCTCCACGCCCTTCACGAACTCGTGATGCATCGTGCGATGCCGCTCCCAGCGCGCCTCTACGCCCTCTTCCTGAATCAGCGTCAGCGCCTCGTGCAGTCCATAAAACAGCGTGGCCGACGCCGTATGGTGATACCGATGCGACACCTTGTAATAGTCATTCAGCAGCTTCAGGTCGAAATACCAGCTCCGGTTCGGCGTCTTCCGCGCTTCGATAAATTCCGCCGCCCGCTCCGAAACCGTAATCGGCGACAGCCCCGGCACGCAGCTCAGTCCCTTTTGCGTGCAGCTGTACGCAATATCGATCCCCGTCTCGTCCACCTTCACCGGCATCGCTCCCAGTGACGTCACCACGTCGGCAATCACCAGCGCGCCTGCCTCATGCGCCGCTTTGCAAATTCCCGTCCCCTGCTGGAAAGCTCCCGTCGAGGTCTCCGCCTGTACATACATCACCACCTGCGGCTTCTCCCGCCCGATGAACTCTTTCGCCTCTGCGTCCGTGAAAACTTCGCCCCACGGCTTTTCCAGCCGCGCGACTTCCGCTCCCTGCCGCTTCGCCATGTCGGTCATGCGATCGCAGAAGAATCCATTCGCAAACACGCACACCTTCGTCCCGTGCTCCACCAGGCTCGAGATCGCGGTCTCCATCCCGCCGCTGCCCGTCGCGGAAATCGCAAACGTCAGCTTGTTCTTCGTGCCGAACACCGCCCGCAGCATTTCCTGTACGCCCTCGCTCACCTGGAAAAAATACGGGTCCAGGTGGCTGACGATGGTCTGGCTCATGGCGGTATACACGGAAGGCGCAACCTGCGTCGGCCCAGGTCCAAACAGCAGTCGCTTCGGGGGATGAATCGAGGAAGTCGTCACAGAGAATCTCCTGGCCCGGAAAAGAACACGGCGCCGCCCTTCAATCTTCTGCCTAACCCCGCAAACTTTGCAAGGACGCCCCTCACCGCGCCGGAAGGTTCATCTTGCGCAGGAGTTCCTGGTAACGCGGATCCGCGTGAATAAAATCATAGACCGGCTCCTTATTGATCAGGATTAAGCCCGGTGTATGGGCACGATAGGCAGCTTCGAGATAGTTGAGGGTTTGCTCTTTATCGCCCAGGAAGGTGTAGACGCCGGCGATGGTGAGCGGCGCTACATAATGTTTCTTCGCTTTATTCTTAATATTCTGGACCCCCCATATCTCCACCCCTTTCTCACCTCCACGCACGAAGGCAGCGTGCGCGGCAGCCGCCTCATCCGGGTTTCCGGACAGGCGCAGGGCCGTTTCGTACTCCTGTTGCGACTCGTTCCACATCCCTTTGAACCAGTAGCATGCCGAAATCAGGTAGCGTAAATCCGGCTCCGTAGGACGGGCCGCTATGCGATAACGGGCCTCCGCGATGGCCTCGTCAAAACGCCGGGCATCCATATACGCTTCCGCCAGTGCTGTCGGGTTGGAGGCTGGATCGAGTTCCATCAACTTCTTATCCGCCAGGATTGCCTCGTCATTCCGATTCAGGCCGCTCAGGGCATAACCCTTCACGATGTAACTGTCGGGATAGTTCGGGTTCAGTTCGATCGCGCGATCGGTCTCCGCGAGCGCGCGCTGCAGGTCCCATCCAAAAAACAGGTACCACGCGGCCATGGTCACATGCGCCGCCGGAAGCGAGTCATCCAACTCCAGGCCTTTACGGGCTGCCGCTTCCACCTTCGCCGACACCTCTTGGGAAGGGACTTCGTCCATCACCGCCGGTCCCAGGGTCGTATCGGCCAGCCCGCTCCACGCCGCCGCATAATCCGGTTGGATTTGGATCGCCTTCTCGAAATACGGTCGTCCGTCGCCGGGATGATCACTGAAAAACAGGAACCTTCCTCTCATGTAGGCGTCATGCGCTTCCGGGTTGATCGGACGTTGCGCCGGCTTGAGCGATGTGGCGCTCTTCACCTCCTTCGCCACCGTCTGCGAAAGTTCCTCGGGGAGCGAGAACGCCTGGTTCACATCGCGGTCGTAGCTCTCCGCCCACACATGCGTATCCGTCGGCGCATAGATCAGCTGCACCGTCATGTGCACCCGGCCACCCGATCGCGTCACCGAACCCTCCAGTATCCCGTCCACCCCCAGCTCGCGGGCAATGTCGCCCACCGGGCGCTGCACCCCCTTGTATTGCATCGCCGAAGTCCGCGACACCACTCGCAACGAACGGTTCTTCGCCAATGCCGTGATCATCTCGTCCGTCAACCCGTCCACGAAGTAATCCTGCGCCGCGTCGCCCGAAAGGTTCGCCAGCGGCAGCACCGCGATGGAATGAATCTGCGTCGCCCGGCTCGACCGCAAGATCCGGTCGCGCAGGCCGCCATTCCATGCCAACCCGGCCGCCGCCAACCCGCAAACTGCCAGCGCCACCACATAGATCGCCCGCGGACGATGCCTCGCCGCAGCTTCCGGCTCCGCGACCTTCGCCACCTCCGTACCTGTCGCCGCCACCACGCTCGCCGGCGCCGCCTCCGCGTGCGTCAGCCGGGAACTCTGGTCTACGCCCACGAAGCGATAGCCCTTTCCCGTCACTGTCTGCACATACCGGGGCTGCTCCGGGTCGTCCCGCAGCGCCTGCCGTATCTTCCGGATCGCCGTGTTGATCCCGCTCTCCGTATCGACGAACACATCCTTGCCCCACAATCGGTCCACGATCTCCTGACGCGACGCGACCTCTCCCCCCTTCTCTACGAGCAGGATTAGTAACTCCATCGGAATGCGCTCGAGTTTCAGGACACGCTGGTTGCGGCGTAGTTCGAAGCGGGAAGGATCTAGTTCAAAGTCGCCGAATCTATAGACGGAAACGGGCACGGAACCTGCCGAAAAAGCTGGCGCACACTATAGCATCGTTGTCTCCCTGGCTACAGACCGCGCCCAAGTACCTGCAATCAATGGCTTTACTCCTTCATCTTCTCTTCAGCTCAACTTCAGCCCGGCTCCATTGCGTCGTCCTGCCGTTGCCGCCACCATGCCTCCTCGAAAGTCAGCTTTCGAAGGAGATGGAGATGAAAACGATCTGCACATTGACCACCCGGGTCCTGGGCCTGCTTCTGCTCGGCACCTTCCTCACCACCACCGCGCTCGCTCAGTGCGCCAATACCGGCCCGATTCCCAAATTCCAGTCCCAGTCCTGGCATCCCGGAGACGCCACCGCCTCGCTGCTGTCCGTGTCTGACTACGTCGACCCCATTACCGGCATGTGGCACGTTAAGTTCATCTCCGAAGGCAGCGCCGGCATACCGGATGGCACCCCCATCGATAACGCATTCGTCGTCTGGCACAGCGATGGAACCGAGATCATGAACTCCTCCCGCCCGCCTGACACCCAAAGCTTTTGCATGGGCGTCTGGGAAAAGACCGCCGCCCGCACATACAAGCTCAATCACTTCACCATCTCGTGGGACGGCACCAACACCAGCTCTCCCGTCGGACCCGGCAACATCCGCGAGAACATCATTCTGGATAAGAGTGGCGTCACCTATTCCGGGACGTTTGTCATCGTGCAATACGACCAGTCAGGAAACGTGAAGCAAACCGTGAAAGGCAATATCTCGGCCCGGCGCATCACCCCCAACACCCCGGCCAGCAGCCTCTTCTAACCACTTCCGCAGCGCACTCCCGGGTGTGACGCCCCTCACGTCACACCCAGTTCCAGCAATCCATCAGTCAGCACTCCCTTTCAACCATGCTACCCAGGGGTAAGCTGCTCTTTGTTTTCTAGATTTTGCGCACCAAATCCATGCAAAATATTCAAAGTAGAGGGGTTTTAGGCAAAATATTCAAAAATAAGGACTTGCGAGAGCCCGACTACGCGCCTCCGCCATAGGCTAAAAAAAATGAAGAGAGCTTTGGGTATATCCCACATGCGCAGAATAGTGGAAGGTTGGCAAGGAGTCTGTGAGGGATGCGCGTAAAGCGGGTGAGCGGGAACACCTGGTGAGGTGACAAGGAGCGTGCCGATATCAATGCTGTGGATATCCCCAGAAAGGCTTCGAGCGGCCTGGAGTGCTCCGCAGTCGGGATAGCAGCAGGAGCCCACGTGAAATCCAAAACTGTTTCTACAAACTCGCCAACCAATCGATTCATTGCTGAGGACTTTCGAAAGTACTTCAGCAGCTGATTTCTTTGACACTTTGCGTGAACCGCGCACCAACGGCGGCCGAACCCACCCTCGACCTCCGCGTCCGGGTCGCTCCTCGCTTGCATGGCGACCAAGAATCTCTTCTCATGGGATCCGAAGATCGCTTCGAGGCGGCCGTTCCGCGTTCGTACGCGGATGCTCCCTTTTGGTTTCAATGCTTTTGCTATCTCGACACAAAGCCGATTCGTTATTTTCAATATTTTACCGATAACTCCCGCAGTTTTCAATATTTTGCGAACTTCGCATCACCTAAGTCTTCTGAAAACACAACCCCCCCCATGGAGGGGTAACGAGGAAAAACGATGGCTTCCATAGTCATCTGAATCTTCTGCAATCATGTCAAAGCAAACGGCCAGTTCTGCAAATCCCCTTCCCTCAAGAACGATGACTTCTGCTACTTCCACCGTTCCTCCCGCGAACGCACCAAGCGCCAGCTTCGCCACGCGCGCCAGAAACTCCCACTTCAGTTGCCCGTTCTCGAAGATCAGGAAACCATCCAGATGGCCATCGGCGACGTCCTCAATGCTCTGTTAGCCGATCGCATCGACTGCAAGAAAGCCGGACTCCTCCTCTACGGCCTCCAGACCGCCGCCAGCCACGCCCACCGTACCGACTTTCAGATCTCGCAGTACGACGAGGGGCGCCTTGAGAAGTACACCGAGTGGGAACATTCCACCTTGCAAAAGGAAATCGAAACCGAGATTGCCGCTGAGGCCAAGGCAGCCGAAGCCGCGTCGGAAGCCGCTCCCGTCCCACCAGTGACCGCGCCGCCCACCGACTTGCCGAAGAAGAAACCCGCCGAACGTGTTACCCAGGAAGAGTTCTGGAATGTCGTCGGCGCCATGGCCACCCAGAACGTAAAGCAGGCCGCCGCCCAGGTGCGTAAGAGAATCGAGAAGGAGTGAGCAAAGAAAAACCCCGCTCTTGTGAGCGGGGCTGATGAACGTGCGTGAAACCGCGAACTATGCGGGGCTGGGGCGCTCGCCGGGGGCGAGGCCTGGACGGCCGCTCGGTTCGGGCTTCAGGACCTGTTGCACCTCGTCCGGAACCGGGGTGCCACCCGAAGGCGGATTCACGCGGGTCGGAAGCGGCTTGCCTTCGACGATCAGTTTGATCTCGTTGGCGTCGAGCACCTCACGCTCCAGCAGGGCAGCGGCCATGGCATGCATCACGCTGTTGCCGGTCTCGAGAATATTCTTCGCCTTGTCGTAGGCTTCCTGGATCATGCGGCGGACTTCGCCATCGATCTTGATGGCGGTGTCTTCCGAATAATCGCGGTGCTGGCTGATCTCACGGCCGAGGAAGATCTGCTCTTCCTTCTTGCCGAAGGTCAACGGACCGAGCTTGCTCATGCCGTACTCGCAAACCATCTGGCGGGCGAGTTCGGTGGCGCGCTCAATGTCGTTGCCCGCGCCGGTGGACATCTGGTTGAGGAAGATCTCCTCCGCCAGTCGGCCACCCATCATGATCGAGAGCATCGTCTCCAGGTAGTCGCGCGTGTAATTGTGCTTGTCGGTCTCGGGCAGTTGCATGGTGACGCCGAGAGCCATGCCGCGCGGGATGATCGTTACCTTGTGCAACGGGTCCGCGAACGGCAGCTTGGCGGCAACCAGGGCGTGGCCTGCCTCGTGATACGCCGTGACCTTCTTTTCTTCGTCGGTCAGCAGCATCGACTTGCGCTCGGCGCCCATGAGGACTTTGTCCTTCGAGACTTCAAAGTCGTACATGAGAACGACCTTGCGGTTCTGGCGGGCGGCGTTGAGCGCAGCTTCGTTGACCATGTTGGCGAGGTCGGCGCCGGAGAAACCCGGTGTGCCACGCGCCAGCACGGAGAGATCAACATCGTCGGCCAAGGGAATCTTGCGGCTGTGGACGCGCAGGATCTCTTCGCGGCCGCGAACGTCAGGACGCGAGACCACCACGCGCCGGTCGAAACGGCCGGGGCGGAGCAGCGCCGGATCGAGTACGTCGGGACGGTTGGTAGCGGCAACGAGGATGACGCCTTCGTTGGATTCAAAGCCGTCCATTTCGACGAGGAGTTGGTTCAGGGTCTGCTCACGCTCATCGTGTCCGCCGCCGAGTCCGGCGCCGCGATGGCGGCCGACCGCGTCGATTTCGTCGATGAAGATGATGCAGGGGGCATTCTTCTTGCCCTGTTCGAAGAGATCGCGGACGCGGCTTGCGCCGACGCCGACGAACATCTCGACGAAGTCCGAACCGGATATGCTGAAGAAGGGAACGTTGGCCTCGCCGGCCACCGCGCGCGCCAGCAAAGTCTTACCGGTGCCGGGAGGCCCGACAAGCAGCACGCCCTTGGGAATGCGTCCGCCGAGCTTTTGGAACTTCTGCGCTTCGCGCAGGAACTCGATGATCTCGCGGAGCTCTTCCTTGGCCTCATCGACGCCAGCGACGTCTTTGAACGTCACTTTCTTCTGGTTCATGGACAGAAGCCGGGCACGAGATTTGCCGAAGGACAAGGCTTTATTGCCGCCGGTCTGCATCTGGCGGATCATGAAGAACCAAAGTGCGCCCAGCAGGATGAGCGGTGCGAAGTTCAGCAGCCAGCTCGGCCAGCTATTGCCCTGGTTGTCCTTCACCGTGATGTTGACGCCCTTATCACGGAGGTCCTTGTACATGTCGTTGTAATTGGGCGGAACGGTGGTATGGAAACCGCTGTTGCCTTCCTTGTACTTGCCATGAACTTCGGCGCCATTGACGGTGACGGCTGCCACCTTGGCGTTGTTCACCTCGTCAAGGAATTGCGAGAAATTGATGTCTTGTTCCTTCATGCCCGGAGTGCCGGCCTTCAGGACCTGCCAAAGCAGGACGCCAGCCAAGATGATCACGAGCCAGAACACGACCGTTTTTACCGTGGAATTCACGAAAGATGCTCCTATTTTGCCGTCTTCACCGAGGGGAAAGCGTTCGCTGGAAACAGCTCAAAGCGTTCGCCCAAGACCTGGGGGTGGAAACGGCTGGCGGAAATCAGGTTCACCCAACGCCGCTGGGAATTTAGATGTCCCGTGCGAACATTGGATTTAATGATTTCGCCCCAAGCTATTGTACCGCCGAAGCCAAGCCCGTTTTGGCCAAAACTGGAGGTACTACGACTCTTAGACGTTGAAAACCGGGGATTCTCTAGCCGGAACATAAGGTAAATTGCGGGCCGCCATGCGCCAAGTGCAAAGATTGAGCTCCCAATTTGATATTCCCGCGGAACCCTGCCATCCTCGTCGGTGTCTCTAAGTTGCACCGGGAGGCCCCCATGAACCGCCCCGCAGGTGTAGTCCTGCTCTCCGTCCTGTTTTCCTGCCTGTCGGGCGCTCTCGGCGCCTTGATCGTCTTTGGGGTGTGGGCCGCCCATATCTCCCACCTCACCGGCAACCCCTTATTTATCGTCGGCATGGCCGAGTTGATGCTTGGTCTTATGCTCTTCGGATTCATTGCATATGGGCTGTGGGACCTGGATGAGGACGCGCGCTGGGCGACATTCAGTTTCTTCGCCGGCCCGGCAGGGCTGGCTACGTTGCTGGGGATCTCAACCCTGTCACGCGACTTGGCGGATGGAATGATCGCGCTGACGATTGCCGGTTTGCTGGCCATGCCGGCGATTTACCTGCAACTGCGCCCGGTGCGGAAGCATTTCGCGGAACTGATCCTTCTCGACCTCAAGGGTTGAAGGCTCAAAAAAAACAAGGCCTCCCGCGGGTGGCCCTTTCTGTTGCACAAAAGCTTAACCCGGGTGCGGCATTTTGAAATCGACGCCGCGGTTCTCGTTCGCTTTGGCGGTCGCACGGAGATCGAGATCACTTAGTTGGATCTTCTGCGAGTTCTGCTCACCGAGCACGATCAACTTGTTGCCGGCAATCGCGTAGTTGGCGATCTCCTGCTGATGGCCATCGCGGAACACCAGAACGGTCGGCGCAGCGGCGGACTCGGGTTCGGAGGGCTGTTCAGCACGACTGGCTTGGCGAACGGCGGAGCGACCGTTAGCCACAGCGGTCGATACACGTCCATTGTGCTCGAAGATCGTGGGACCGACGCGGTTGTCGGGCGGTTCCTGCGGGTGACCTTGCTCGAAGGTGCCGCGGCCTTCGAGTTGATCGTATTCGCTATCGTAAGGCAGCAGATAGGGCGTGCCGTAGGGATACCCGTAGCCATAACCGTATCCATAACGATTTCCCAATCCATTCGGGAGCCGCGGATGTCCCGGCGGATTGTTGGGGTTCGACGAGTTCGTAGTTGCACCCACTGAACTTCGCCCGGTCGCACCGGTGAACGATCCCCCATGGGACCACGACGAACCCGGCAGCGCATGACCGGAGCCACCGGCTGAAGAAGACAAGCTGTGCGAGCCCGGGTCTTGTGCCGCGACCGGGAGGCTGATGGCGGCGACGAGGGCGGCGAGCAGAAGGTACGGCTTACGCGCGGAAGTCATGGGAATGTCCTTGGGGGATACCTATGATAATGCGCCCTCAAGACACAAGGTTGCGTAAAGTTTCGCGAAAGTCGCAAAGATTCGCTTTTGATCAGCGCGTGAGATGGGTCAGCTGTACGAGACCCATAACGCTGGCGATACCGTGGGTGAGAATCGCGCCCACCAGGCCGCCTGCCAGCACAGTCGCGTAGCGCGTCTCCAACAGATCGGTAAAGACGCCTGCGATAAAGACATATACAAAGGGGAGCGATACGAGGAGAAAGAGCGGTCCCCCCGTGTGGGGCATGGCCAAACTAAGAAACAGGCACAAGAGCGCCGTGACAAGAGGGGCACTGGTTCCGAAGTAACGGGTACGCGGCCACACGACATAGGTGATCAGCGCGACGATTAGCAGCAACAGCACCGGAGCGCTGTTGTCCCAGTAAAAATGGCCGATGAGACGGTAGGAAGTGGGTCGCAGGAACTGGGCGAAATCGAATTCGCCCCAAGCGGCGTGGCGGAGGGCGGCAAACACCTGCGTGGGGCGCGGCACGAACGTAAACGAAAGCACGAGCGTCCCGACAAGACATGCAGCCAGCCATATCTGCACGACGGCGCCGCGACGCACGGGAGCCAGCCACAGCATAAAGAGAAGCGTCAGAACCAGCAGCCACGCCATCGAGTATTGGGCACTCACGGCGATGCCGATCGCCACACCCAGCAGCACGATACGCTTCCAGTTCCACAACACGACTTCGCGCGGAGCGTACAGCGTGTGCGCCACGGCGATTCCGGTGAAGATCAATCCAAACGCGCCCCACGCCGCGGCGATATCCGGCTGGAGTAGCGAACTGCGAATGATGATGAACGGGGAAAAGACATAGAGAAGCAGGGCAATGTAACCGCCAGCATTACCGTACAGGCGTCGCGCCACGTACCAGAGGGAGCCGCCGAGCATCACGCCCATAAAAAGAAAAGCGGCGCGCACTGCCCATCGGTAGCGGGTCATGAGATAGGCGTTGCTCGTGTCCTTGCCGATGACGGGGAGGGAAGCCAGCAGCGGCACGAGGGAAGAGTGCTGTTCGGAGTTGGCCATCCATTGCCCGTGCAGTTGCGCTGCACCTGCCTGCAGGATGAGTCCTTCGTTCTCGGCGAGACCGACGCGTGAGACAAACCACAGGCATTGCGCGAGGAAGACGCAGAGTAACAAAGCCGCGAGAATCTGCGGCATTCGGATTCGTTCACCAAAGATACGGGGCATCAGGAACTGGCTCGGAAGCGCGACAGAGCGGAACCTAATGTTGTATCACGCGAGCCCGTTTTTTCAGCGGAAGCGGGCTTGATTCGGCTGGAAAGCCCCTCAATAACCAAGTGCCTCATCCATCCGAGGGGATTGCCCGTCGCTAGAGTGCGTTTCTCGCAAGGACAATCCCGCGTTTTACATGAAGCGAGCTACCACGAATAGTGGACCGTGTACTTCACGACTTTCTCCTGGTCGGGTGCGACGTTGACGCGGAACTCGATGGTCTGCGCATCCGTTTTTTTGTGCTCGTCGCTTTCCTGGGTGATCTTCCAGTTGTTCCAGCGATAAAGGTGCTCGACGACGCGGACGTTCAAGGCTTCTTTCTTGTGGTTGCGCACCTTGATCTCGAAGGACTCATCCGCCTGGCGCCCACCGTGATCGACGTGATATTCGGTCTGCTTGCGTTCGCCGACCACGTCGAAGGTATTGCCGGTGTAAAGGCGGACGGTTTCATCTTTCGGCGTGTGGTCGATCTGGTTCTCCCCAATGAACTGTAGCGATCCATCGGAATCGCGGCGATAGAAGCGGACCCGGCCTTTGGGGAGAGCGATCCCCAGACCGTTTTCCTTGGAGTTCTTGAACTCCTGCATGACCCAGACTTTCTTGTTCGACTGTGTCCCATAGTTCGGGTTGTCGCCAACGAAATTGCCGAAGTAGTAGAAGCCCTGCATGCCATCGTAGACATACACACGCTGCGAATTCACGTTCATGGCATGAACGAATTCAACCTGCTTGGTTTCCTCTTCGTGCAACGTGGTGGGGCGTTCGAGGGTATAGAGGTGGTATTCGTCGAAGGCCTTTTCGGTGACTACGGGCTCGGCTGCATTGGCAGCTACCGCAGCTTTCATTACGTACACGCGGTCACCGCCAGTGCCGGGTTGAATTCGGTTCACATCTCCTGCCATCAAACGAATCCGAGCATTCTCAAACGTCTTGCCGCTGTTGTTGTGCATGGTGATCCAGCCCACGATGTCCGCAACATTGCCGGTCTCGGGCACCACCAGGTTGTAGTCGGCGGACCAGCTCATCCCGTTAGTGATGTACGCGAGTTCCGCGTTGAAGGCGCCGGGCTTGTCCGATTGCAACAGCCAGTTGAGGCGCGGCTTGAGCACGGTATCGGCACCAAGGTCGGGAAACACCGGCTGGCCGGGAAGAGAGAACTGCAGCTGGCCGTTCATCTCGATGACCGGCTCCTGTGCGCCTTGTCCGCCAGGCACGTAGCCGCTACGAATGATCTTGCCGGAGGAGGTGATCACCTTGCCGTCCGGATTGCGGCCGACGATGAACTCGATCGTCTTGCCTTCGTACATCGAGAGCAGCAGGCCCTGCGAGATGGTATCGGCGCGATAGCTTTGTTCGAGGATTTGTACGGAATGCTTGCCCTCGGGGTCTCGCAGGATCACCGATTCAGGTTCGAGCGTTGTCGTCGCGCCGGTGAAGGTCACCGGATTGACGCCACTCTTCAGATCGAGCGGAACATGCTCCCGCACCGCGGCGAACCCGCCGTTATAGATGGTGAGGGATGTGCTGTCCTGGGCCGGCAATCGCCCACCCACCAGCAAAAGTAGTGTGCAGCACATCCATAAGCGAGCCACTGGTTTCCGCATTTCCGTTCTCCTCGTACGAGACGTTCTTCTCGTCTGCAAAGATAGAACGGAGTTGCGGAAATGGCTTGCAACAAAAATTATTGTTGGGGTGGTGGACCCTGGTGATCTCTTTGTTGCCTCATCTGTTGTTGCATCTGCTGATACTTCTGCCACTGGTCGGCCGAGAGGATGGGCTGAATCTTTGCATCGCTCTCTTCCATAATTTTCTTCATCTCGGCCCGTCGCTGATCGGGGCTCTGGTCGGATGAGCGCAAGGCCTGCATTTTTTGGCGGCGCTCGTCAAAAATTGGCTGAAGTTGAGCGCGCTGCTCATCGCTGAGCGACAGTCTCTGCGCGAGAGCA
Source organism: uncultured Acidobacteriaceae bacterium (assembly GCA_963703075.1). Taxonomy (GTDB): domain Bacteria; phylum Acidobacteriota; class Terriglobia; order Terriglobales; family Acidobacteriaceae; genus Korobacter. The sequence goes on along the minus strand of OY969786.1, from coordinate 4,024,860 downwards.
TCCAGGCCGCCGCGCTGTGGGCCGCCCGGGCGGCCTTGATCCTGCTGCGGTGGTGGACCATCCTGTGCGAAGGCGCCCACCGGAACCGCTGCGACTGCACCCATCACGGCGAGAGCGACGACTGAGTTGATCACGAACTTATGCACGAACTTTCTCCTGACGCGAGTTGCGACTAGAGTTTGACGCGTGCCCGACGGCTTCGATGTAAGGAAGTGTCGAGATTACGCGGCTTTCTAGACAGAAATACTTCGTGTAATAGGCAACTCCTGCTCAGCTTCACCGATTAGCTGCAACGCGGCTGCGCGCGCGCGTGCGCTTTCGGCGCCGATCCGTGGAGGATCGATTTCTTCGAAATAGCGGCACGCGGCCAGGAAGGGCAATTCATTTCCGGCTCGATGAGCCTCGGCGGCGCGTTCGCACATCAGCGCATAGGAAAGGCTCAGGCTGAGCCGATGCAGGAGCTTCCGCGCATAGCGGCTGCTCGATTCCGGATCGCGCAGCACGGAGGCAATCGTGCCCAGGTCCTCTGCCAGCCTTTCACTCATGCGTCCTCGCCAAGGATGAAAGTGCGGGCGGGATTTTCGCGATCATGTGACGCATGCGCGACGAATACACCGAGACCCCGTCGTACTTCAGCGAAAGCAGCCGCATGAGTTCGAGGGCCTGGATGTTGGCCGGACCTTCCCACACGGTAAGCACCTGGGCATCGCGATAGATGCGTGCGATGGGATAGTCGCTGGTATAGCCGTTGCCGCCAATTAACTCCAGCGCCGTGCGGCAGGACTGGATGGCATATTCAGCGGTGAGATATTTTGCGAGCGCCGTGGTGAGGCGCAGCCAGGTGCGTTGCGCCGGATCGGCCAGTGCCGCATCAAAACTGAGTGCGGCCTCGAAGGCCAGCAGCGCGCCGGCCTCAAATTGCACTCGCAATCGCAATAACTCATCCTGCACCATGGGATAGTCGATCAGTTTGCCGCCGAAGGCTTGCCGCGTCCGGCACCACGAGACAGCTTCGTTGAGCGCACGCCGCTGCACGCCAACCGAGCCGACGGCGTTATGCACGCGGCTGTATTCCAGCGCCTCCATCATCATGCGTAGGCCCTGCGGCGGCGCAGCCACCTCGACCGCCTCTGCTCCTTGCAACTCGATCTCGCCCGTCGGCAGCCCCTTGGTACCGAGTTTGTCTTTCAATCGACGGATCACGAAATGATTAGGCGCACCGCTCTCAAGGTGGCTGGGCACGAGATAAAGACCCAGGCCCGCGCTGCCGGGGGGAGCATTTGTCGGCCGCGCGGTGGCCAGGGCCAATCCGCCATTGGCATTGCTGGCAAACCACTTCAACCCATGCAGCGCGAAGCCGTCGCCGGTGCGGGTGGCCACGGTGGTGGTTGCGCCAACGTCGCTGCCGCCGTGCTTTTCCGTCGCCCAGGTGCCGCCAGTCTTGGTCAGCCCATCCATGCGCGTGACGTCGGGCAGGTATTGCGCACGCAGCCGTCGATCCGCATGGTAAGCGAGCACATACGCCACCGCGCCCGTGAGGGTGACCGGGCAATGCAGGCTGATGTCCGCTTGCGAGAGTAGGAAGCCCATCGCGAAGCTGACCAGGTGCGGAGCGTTTGCCCGATAGGGCAGCCCGATAATCCCGCGACGATAGGCTTCCTGGTGCTGCGCATCGTAAAGGGAATTCGCAACTATCCGGTTAATGACGTTGCCATCACGGTCGTAAGTCTCGAGCGACGGCGGAGCGTAGCGGTCGGTGTAGTTCGCTTGCGCGTCGACCTCGGTGAGCACCCATTGCTGGAAATCATTGAGATGGTCGATGTAATCCGCGAGACGAGGTTCGCGGGCGACGAGCATGGGCTGGACGAACGCGTCGAAGGCGCTCATGCAGGGGAAGATATCCCCAAACCGAACAGCCGTCCAGTGGCGCACGATGATTGTCGAAGGGTTTCAGGCTCATTGTGACAGTGCGGCGAGCCAACGCAACGTGACCATGGTTGTACGGCTTCTTGGGGATACCCTTAAACAGAGACTTAGGATATCTATAGGGACTAGATGATCCGACTCGACTACATCTCGTGTCTGCTGACGGTGCTCTCCACGGTCCTGGTGGGCCGCCGTTTCTGGCAAGGATGGATCGTCGCCGGCGTGAACAGCCTGATCATCTGCGTCATCGCCACGCGCACTGCGCAATCCGGGTTCATACCCGCCAACCTCTTCTGTCTCGGCATCTATGGCTACAACCTGGTTAAGTGGCGAGAAAACGGACGGGGAAGCGTTTCGCAGTAAGAGCGCGCGTCTGATAGGCTGACCGAACCACGCGCATCGCGGACTTCGTTCGAGCGCACGGGCCGGACAGCGACTGATGAGCGATTCCCCTGAGCTTGCCATCGAATTTCTCCATGTCGAGTACGTCGTCAACGGAAGCCGTGTGCTGCTCTCCGATCTCAATCTCACAATCGGACTGCATGAAGTGCTGGTCCTGCTAGGCCAGAGCGGCTCCGGCAAAACAACCTCCCTTAAACTGATCAACCGACTGCTGACGCCCACCCGCGGAGAGGTTCGCGTCGAAGGCCGCAGCACGCTGCAATGGGACCCGATCCAGCTTCGCAGGAGCATTGGCTACGCGGTGCAGGATGTGGGCCTGTTTCCGCATTACACGGTGGAAGAAAATGTTGCCCTCATCCCGCGAGCGGAAGGCTGGGAGAAGAAGCGCATTCGCAGCCGTGTGGAGGAGGTACTGTCACTGGTGGCGATGCCGTACGACCAGTACGCAGGCCGCTATCCGCATGAGCTTTCGGGCGGACAGCGGCAACGCGTGGGGCTGGCCCGGGCACTGGCGGCCAATCCGCGGATCCTGCTGATGGATGAACCCTTCGGAGCTCTCGATCCGCTGACCCGGGCGGAGCTGCAACGTGAGTTTACGGCCCTGCGTAAACGCCTGGGGACGACCGTCGCTTTCGTGACCCACGATGTTGCCGAGGCCCTTCTGCTGGCCGACCGGATCGCCCTACTGGAAGAAGGCAAGATGATCGGAGTCTTCACTCCGAAAGAGTTCCTCGCCTCCACGGACAAGCGCGTTCAAGGCTACCTGGAAATTTATCGTTTAAGCACGCAACCACTCGAGAAGTGACGCGCATGTCATTATTCGAATTTCTCCTCAAGCACCGGGCTGAAATCACAACGCTAAGCGTGGAGCACCTCCGCCTGGTGCTGTGGTCGATGACGATTTCGCTGATTATAGGAATTCCCCTGGGAGTGTTCTTGAGCCGGCATCCGAAGTCGCGCACCGTGGTACTCGGGACCAACAACGTAATTCAGACCATCCCGAGTCTTGCGCTCTTCGGATTGCTCTTGCCGATGCCATGGCTGGGGGCGCGGGCCGATCGGCTCACCATTACGGCCCTGGCTTTGTATGCATTGCTGCCGATTGTGCGGAACACCTACACCGGGATCAGCGGAGTGGATCCGACGGTGCTCGAAGTGGCGACCGGCATGGGGTTGACGCCGCGGCAGGTGCTCTGGCACGTGGAGCTGCCTCTCGCCACGCCGGTAATTCTTGGTGGAGTGCGGGTGGCCGCGGTGATCACGATTGGGGTCGCTACCATCGCGGCCGCGATCGGCGCAGGAGGCCTGGGCGAATTCATCTTCCGCGGCCTGGCCATGGTGGATAACAACGTCATCCTCGCCGGCGCGATTCCCGCTGCGCTGATGGCGCTGGTGGCCGATGGGTTAATCGGATTGCTGCAGCGCCTTCTGCGGCGTCCGCGGCGCTGATATGGATCGCCGTGGATTCCTGGTAGGAACGACGGGGCTCTTGCTGGCCGGGTGCGGCCGCACCGAACGCCGTGTCTCGGTGGGCTCGAAGAATTTCACCGAGCAGTTGGTACTGGGCGAATTGCTGGCGCAGCTCATCGAGAGGCACACGAAAACGCCGGTGGAGCGACGCTTCTACCTGGCCGGCACGTACATCTGTCAGCAAGCCATTCTCGCCGGGCGAATCGATCTCTACGTCGAGTACACCGGAACAGCACTCGCAGCCATCCTCAAGCAAGCCACCGGTACGGATTCCAAGACAGTGTTCGAGACGGTAAGGCGAGAGTACGAGCAACGCTTCCACCTGGCGGTTTTGCCTTCCCTGGGATTCAACAACACCTTCGCCATGGTGATGCGCGGCGACGATGCACGCGCCAAAGGACTCACCAAGCTTTCGCAGCTGGCGACGTATGCACCGAAGATGCGGCTCGGAGTGGGCTATGAGTTCCTTGAGCGCCCGGACGGGTTCCCCGGCTTGGCCTCGACCTACGGCCTGCATTTCGCAGCGCCACCGAGCGTGATGGATCTGGGCCTGATCTATCGCGCGCTCCAAGCCAGGCAGGTCGACATTGTGGCGGGATCGAATACCGATGGCATGATCGCCGCCCTCGGGTTAGTCGTGCTCGAAGATGATAGGCACTATTTCCCGCCCTACGATGCCGTGCCGATTGTGCGTCCGGAAGCGCTGCAGGCATTCAACGGACTGCAGCCAGCACTCGCGTTGCTCAACGGCCGCATTACGACCGAGGACATGCGACGAATGAACTATGCGGTGGACGGAAAGAAGGAAGACGTCTCCGACGTGGTTAGAACCTTCCTCGCAAAGATTCAATGACGCCGCGGCTCCTCATCAATGAATACCAACTCTGAGCTATACGGGAGCGGCAGTTCAACTCGTAGTCCGTTTTGCAGAAGCTGCTTTCCCGGAACGACGCGGTCTGCCGAAGTGCGGTCCTGGAAGTGCAGCCGGTATCGCCGATCGGGACGCAAGCCTTGCAATCGAAAGCTGTGTACGGACTCCGTCGTCGTGGATCCACGAAATGCGAACACGACGCCTGTACCGCGCGCGGGATCGAAGTATTCCATGCCGTCCCAGTGAACCCCATCGGGACGGTCGCCAATGTGGTAGAGATCGGCATCGCGGATGAGCGGGCGGATCGATGACTTATAGAGCTGCAGCTCCTGCTTTGCCGCTGCGCGCTGCGGCTCGGACCATGCCGTCGTGTCCATCATGATCGAGAGCCAACCCATCATTCCGCTGCGCAACATGTAGCGAAAGTTTTCGATGTGCGGCGTATCCCATTGCTCCACGTACGCCTCCAGCATGGCCGGCGGCAGGACATAACTCGCGTCATAAAAAGCCCGGCGGTTGGAGAGGGGATCGTAAACGTCGGTGAGGGAGAAATAATCGCCGTGGGCGGCGCTCCCGAAATCGACCATGCGGCCGCCATCGTTGCAGATCTCCAGTAGCAGTTGCGGATGCGCCGCGCGCAGACGCGCGTAGATGTCGTAATAGGCGCGGGTAGCGTGATAACTCACATCGGCGGAGTTTGTGCTCTGCACGAAGTAGAAGCCTGAGTCCTTGGTGACGCTGAGGCGCGACCGGTCGGGCGGCGCATGGGGATGGTCGTCGCGCACACAACCTTGCGCAACGATGTAGCCGTCGTGCTCCAGCATGTCGAGATGATCGTCCTCCACCAGCCGCTCGATTTGCTTTCCTACCCACTCCCGGGCTTCGGGAACGCCAATGTCGATGGTTTGCCCTTTGAATTTTTCCGGTTTCCAATCCGGTGGCAGATCGCTCACCAGCCAATCCTGTACCCGCGGATCGCGCGCATTGAGCGCACCCGGGGCCTCATCCAGGCCTGCTTGGGCCCAGTCGATCCAGAGCCCGAACTTCAGGTTATGGCGATGGGCGTCGTCAGCCAGCGACGCAAGCCCATGCGGGAACTTCTGCGGATCCGCATACCAATCGCCCACGCCGCGAAACCATCCGGCATCGAGGTGGAACATCTCCACGCCGAGATCCGCGGAATCGCCAATCATTCGGTGCGCCAGCGCTTCATCGACATCGGTTCCGCTTCCCCAACTGTTGTTCGTAATGAAGGGATAGTGGGGATCTTTCCAGATCGCCGGATTGTTCAGCACCTGCCGTATCCAGCGGTGCAGTCGGTTGCCGGCGCCGTCAGGGCCCCCGCTGAACGCGCCGACGAAGACCCGTGGCGCTTCGAATACCTCGTTGGGATCTAAGCGGGTGCGGAAGGATGCTACGTCCGCATCCAGCGCCACCGATCCATGTAAGCCCGTCGTGTCGCGTGCTAGGGCAAGGCGTATGAGCCCGCTGAATTCGACGCCGATATACCATCCCGTTCCATTCTCCTCTTGAACGAGAAACCATGGGATGATCTCGCGCGGCTGCCCTGCCACCGGATGCGCATAGGAACTGGAACGACCGTGCCAGTCATAGCCAACTGGAACCGAATCATGATAGGTTCCCACGGCAGACGGAGCATCCGCGCCTTTTTCAACCGACCATTGCTCGAGCGGCGCACCTGGGTCGACCTTCCATCGAAACCGCCAGCTCTCCTGCAAGGGAATCCACATGCGGTGCGCGCTGAGATTGCGGATTGAGACTTGGTGCTCAATGGGACCAAATTCCGCGGGTGCGCGCCATTCCCACGTGAGCGTTAAGCGCGGGTCAACGGATTCGTAGACGAAGGCGACGCAGCGCGGATCGATGTGGCTCGCCGTGGGATTGTATTGCCAATGGAGGGCAGTGCGCCTGCCGTCTATCTCGACAAAAGGAATCAGCGACTCGGGAGTTTCGCCCGACCATGTGGACGCTCCGCGGCCCGCCAGGCTGAGCAGGATGGGAGCGGTTTCTCCCGCTTGAAACTCAAGCACGGTATCGGAGGTGCTTACTCGTGCGGTGGCTTGCGCCGCAGCCAGCGACGCCAAGAAAAGTACGGAGACGAGGATTCGGCAAGCGAGGCACAAAAAAGGAAGAGCGGCGTCTCCGCCGCTCCGATGAGGTGAGGGTTGCACCCTTCCTGACACTGTTTTAATCCTGCCGATTAGATATCGAGGTTCTTCACGTCGAGCGCGTTCTCTTCGATGAACTTGCGGCGCGCTTCGACATCTTCGCCCATCAGCGTGCTGAAGATGGTCTCGGTTTCCGTGATGTCTTCGAGCTTTACTTCGAGCAACGTGCGCCTCTCCGGATCCATGGTCGTCTGCCACAGTTGCTCGGCCGTCATTTCACCCAGGCCCTTGTAGCGTTGCACGCTGTACTCTTTCTTGCCTTCGCTCAAAACGTAATCGAAGAGGTCGCGGACGTTGGTCTTCTCCACCACTTCCGGCTCTCCGGCCTTGGTACGCCGCACGGCCACCTTGGCACTCTTCTGCTCGGCTTTCTCCAGGTCATTCTTCTCAGCGTCGCTGAGTTCCTCGGCTTCGGCCGCCGTGGCGCTCTTTTTCGAAGCAGTCTCAATGATGAAGGGCGGTTGCATGTAGTCCTTGATCTGCACATATTTCGACATCATCTGCCGATACTCGGGACTGGTCGCCAGCTCCCAGTTCAGCATGTGATCCGCTCCCTGGTCGTTCATAAAGCGGACGTACCAGAGATTGTGCTCGTCATCGAACTTCGCCTCGACCGCCATAAACTTTTGTTCCTTAGCGACCGTCTTCAACTCTTTCTCAAGCTGGGCGATTTTGGCCGGCGGCTTCTTCGCCTCGCCTTCGAAATCCACTTTCTTCGCCAGTTCCACCCGCTCCATGAGCTCGATCACGCGCTCGTTGCGCACGCGCTTTACGACCTTGTCGAAGAAGCCCATGTATTCATTCAGCGATGTCATGAAGCGCGTCAGGTTGGCGCCCTCCAGCTTGGCAGCTCCCTCGCCGTAGCGGATGATCATGCCATCGGCAGCGCGCTTCACCATCACCTTCACGAACTCGCCTTCGTTCTTGATGTACTGTTCGAACTTGCCCTTCTTGATGCGGTACAGCGGTGGCTGCGCGATAAACACGTTGCCGCGCTTGATGAGCTCCTGCATGTGCCGGAAGAAGAACGTGAGCAGCAGGGTGCGGATGTGCGATCCGTCGACGTCGGCGTCGGTCATCAGGATGACCTTGCCGTAGCGTAGCTTCGAGATATCGAAATCGTCTTTACCGATACCGGTGCCGAGGGCGGTGATCATTGCCCGGATTTCTTCGTGCCCGAGCATCTTGTCGTAGCGCGCCTTCTCGACATTGAGAATTTTTCCCTTGAGCGGCAGGATCGCCTGGAAACGGCGATCGCGGCCCTGCTTGGCGGTACCGCCTGCGCTCTCACCCTCGACCAGGTAGACTTCGCAGCGGTCTGGCTGGCGTTCGGAACAATCGGCCAGCTTGCCGGGCAGTCCGCCGCCATCGAGTGCTCCCTTGCGCCTGGTGAGGTCGCGGGCCTTGCGGGCCGCTTCCCGGGCACGGGCGGCTTCAATCGCCTTGTTGATGATCTTGCGCGCCACCGGCGGGTTCTGTTCGAAGAAGGCCCCCAGGCGTTCGTTTACGAAGGCCTGTACGGTGCCGGCGATATCGGAATTCAGCTTGCCCTTAGTCTGCCCTTCAAACTGCGGCTGCGAAAGCTTCACGCTGACCACGGCCACCAGTCCTTCGCGCACGTCATCGCCGCTGAGATTCTCTTTTACGTCTTTGAACAAGCCAAGCTGTTGGCCGGCGTAGTTCACCGTGCGCGTGAGCGATGAACGGAAACCTTGCAGATGGGTTCCGCCGTCGACGGTGTTGATGTTGTTGGCAAAGCTGAAAACGGTTTCCGAATAGCCATCGTTGTATTGCAGCGCGATCTCCATGGCAACGCCATCGCGCTCGGCTTCCATGTAAATCGGCTTTTCGTGCAACACGCTCTTGCCACGGTTCAGGTGCTTGATGAACTCGGCAATACCGCCGGTGTACTTGAACTCCTGGTGCTTCGACTCACCGGTCTTGGAGTCGGTGGTGCGTTCGTCCGTGAGGGTGATCAACAATCCCTTGTTCAGGAACGCGAGTTCGCGCAGCCGGTTCGCCAGTGTGTCGTAGTTATATTCGGTGACAGTGAAGATGGTCTGATCCGGAACGAAGTGGACTTTCGTTCCACGCTTCGTGGTCTTGCCGGCCTTCTTCAGCTTCGTCGTCGGAACACCTTCGGAATACTCCTGCTGCCAGACAAAACCATCGCGCCAGATTTCGAGTTCCAGCAACGAGCTAAGCGCGTTGACGCAGCTCACGCCCACGCCGTGCAATCCGCCAGACACCTTGTAATTCGAACTATCGAACTTGCCGCCGGCGTGCAGCACGGTCATCACGACCTGCGCCGCCGGCACCTGTTCGCCGTCGATATCCATATCGCCGGTCGGAATGCCGCGGCCGTTGTCAACGACGGTGATGGAATTATCGATATGGATGGTCACATCGACGCGGTCGGCATGGCCGGCGAGCGCTTCATCGACGGAGTTATCGACAACTTCATACACCAGGTGGTGCAGTCCCATATCGCCGGTCGAGCCGATATACATGGCGGGACGCTTACGCACCGCCTCCATGCCGCCCAGCACCTTAATCGAATCGGCGTTGTAGTCCGATCCGCCGTTGCCGTTCCCATTTTTCTTTTTCGAATCCGCGTCCAGGTTGAGTTTCTTTTCTTGCTGCGCAGCTGCCGCGGTACCCATTGTTTCCTTCGAAGCCATCCTGCTCCATTCACTTCCGGCGCTGTGGACGGAAGACAAACCGGTTGCGTACGGCAGGTTCGTCGCTAACTGCCACGACGGCCGTTCGCAAGTAACTTCATCTCGCTGAAATTACAGTCACTTAATGAGATTTTGACGCACTTACATTTTACCATAGCAGGAGGCTTTTTCGCACCGGGAAGAGCCTGCTAAGCAACGCAGTTGCAAGAGGTTACAGACCATTGAAAGTTGCGCCGGAATTGCCACTTGCGCACGGGTCGCCGTCGCTGCAGGCATATGAGAATCTCGGAAAATTCGCGCGTAAGTCGCAAGAGAAAGCGAGCGCCTGAGCGCCCGCTTTAGTGAACAAAACGGGTATATCGTACCGTTGCGTCAGGCCGAAGTAGCGCCGGCCAGTACGCTGGTGCAGAAGGCGCAACGGCGAGCTTCGATGGGGATTTCGCTGAGGCACTCTGGGCACTTTTTGGTGGTGGGGTCCGCGGGAGGCTGTTTGCGGGCGCGAGAAATGATCGCGTTGACAGGTAGCACGATGAAGAAGTACACCGCCGCGGCAATCAGCAGGAACGAGATGAGGGCATTGAGGAAATTGCCAAGCATCAGCTTGCTTCCATTCACCTCGACGGCGATCGCAGAAAAATCGGGCTTGCCGACCAGAGCGGCGATAAATGGCGTGAGCAGATCTTTAACCACCGATGTAACCACCGTGCCGAACGCAGCGCCCATGACAACGCCGACGGCCAGGTCCACCACGTTGCCTCGCAGGATGAACTGCCGGAAACCTTTCAGCATGTTGAAACCCTCCATGAGTGAGCGCGCAAACAATCTACGCGAGCCGGGGAAATGGAGCAAGGCCAGCTAGGATGGTTTTTGCGTCCGGGTAAATCTTGAAGAGCGGATGCCGTCAGCCGATCTCTGCTTCTTTCAAAATGAAAACCCACCTCTTGACGAGGTGGGCGATTCGGCAGCCGAAGCCGCTCAGATCCTCATGGGCATGACGACGTAGCGGTAGCGGAACTCTTCGCCGGAGCCGTCGGGGCGCAACTGGCCGGCAGACTGGGAGTTCTTGAATTCGAGGCGCACATCGCTTGTGCCGGCCGCCTTCAGGAATTCGATCAGGTATTGCGAGTTGAAGCCGATGGTTACGACTTCTCCGGTGTAGGCGGTCACGATTGAGTCTTCGGATTCGCCCGCCTCGGTGGAGGAAGATGAAATGCGCAGCTCGTCTTTTTCCAGCCGGATCTTGATGGCCTGGGAACGTTCATCCGCGAACTGGGCCACGCGCTGGATGGCCTGCATGAACTCATCCGTTCGGATGGTGACTGACTTATCGTTGTCCTTGGGCAGCACCGCTTCGTAGTTCGGGAATTGGCCGGTCAGTTGTCGCGAGGTGAGCAGGCGGCCACCAATGCGGAAGAAGAGTGTGCTGTCGTCTTTGGCAAACTCGATGTCTTCGGCTTCGGTCGATTGCAGGAGCGAATAGAGCTCGCTCATGGCTTTCTTGGGGACCAGGGTCTTCATCTCCCCGCTGATCTCGAACTTGCCTCCCTGGCGCTCAATGTGGGCCAAGCGGTGGCCGTCGGTTGAGACCATGACCAGCGATTCGGGCTTGAGCACCAGCAGCGCTCCGTTGAGCGTGTAACGCGACTCTTCGTTCGAAATCGCGAAGATCGTCTTTCCGATCATGGTGCGCAACGCCTGGGATGGGGCCTTGACCATGCCCGTCGTCGGGAAGACCGGAAGGCTGGGAAAGTTCGAGCGCGCCATGCCGACCATCTTGGTATTGGAGCGGCCGCTGCGGATGTTTACCCAGTGATTCTCCAGCAGCTTAATCGTGATGTCGCCATCGGGAAGCAGCTTCACGTAGTCGTACAGCTTGCGCGCTGGAATGGTGCAGGAGCCTTCTTTTTTGACCTTCGCCGGGCACGAAGTACGCAAGCTGAGATCGAGGTCCGTGGCAGTAATCGTCAGCTTGTCACCGGCGGCTTCGAACAGGAAGTTGGAGAGGATGGGAATGGTCGTCTTGCGCTCCACGACGCCTTGGGTCGCCGTGAGCTCTTTGAGCAGATCGAACTTGCTGACCGTGATCTCCATCGCAGTTCCTTGCGCTGTTCCCGATGTCTCCGCTGCCATAGTCGTTGTCGGCAATGTAGGTCTGCCTCTCCTTGGGATTCCTGCCCCGGTGTTGGACGAACCCTAATTTATTCCCCGGGTTTACTGCTTTGCTTTATATCAAAAAAAGAACAATAAAACAGTAGTAACAGTAGGCCCTTCGGAAAAGTGGAAATCGGAGAAAACCCGCATCCAGAGCCTTCGAATCCATTTTTGCCCTGTCCAGTACCGGTCCCGCGATCTGCGCATTCTGTCTATAACGGGAACCGCTTGCTGGGATTCGTTCCTGTCTTTCACGCTTTCCACACCCCGTCCACAAACGTTGGCAAGGAAAACCGGGCTCGCAAGTGGAAAACGAGGCCGCAGCCGCGTCCTATGCGCTCAGTCCCTCTCTGAGTTTGTTGAGGAGCCTGTTCAAATCCTTGTCCGATTTCCGGGCTTCCTCGATCTTATCGACCGAGTGAAGCACCGTGGTGTGGTGCTTGCCGCCGAACTGGCGCCCGATTTCCGGCAGCGATGCCTCGGTCAGATGCTTCGCCAGATACATCGCAATCTGCCGCGGATAAACGATGGAACGGGAATTGTTCTTCGCCTTGATCTCGGCGACCCGCAGTCCGAATTGTTCCGCACACGCTTTCTGGATGGATTCGATGGTCACCTTGCGGGTCTGCTGGTCGATGATGTTCTTCAGCACCTGCTGCGCCGTCATCAGGTTCAGTTCCCCGCCGGTGAGCGAGGAGTATGCGACCAACCGGATCAGCGCGCCTTCCAACTCGCGCACGTTGCTGCGGATGTTGGACGCGATAAACAATGCGACGTCGGTGGGCAGCTGCACATGCTCGGTCTCAGCCTTCTTGTAAAGAATGGCGACCTTGGTCTCGAGATCCGGCGGTTGAATGTCGGCGATCAAGCCCCATTCGAAGCGGCTGCGTAAACGATCTTCGATCTCTGCCAGCTCTTTAGGCGGGCGATCGCTGGCGATGACGAGCTGCTTCTGCTGCTCGTGCAGAGCATTGAAGGTGTGGAAGAACTCTTCCTGGGTTCGCTCTTTGCGCGCGATGAACTGGATGTCGTCGATCAGCAGGACGTCGACCGTGCGATAACGCTCGCGGAAGCTGGTCATCTTGTCGTAGCGCACCGAGTTGATCATGTCGTTGGTGAACTTTTCGCTCGATACGTAGCAGATCGAGTACTCCGGGTTCACCAGCTTAACTTGGTGGCCGATCGCTTGCATCAGGTGGGTTTTTCCCATGCCAACCCCGCCATACAGGAAGAGCGGGTTGTAGGTCTTAAACGGACGGTCGGCGACAGCGCGCGCGGCTGCGTTGGCGAACTGGTTGCCGGGACCGGTGACAAAGTGCTCGAAGATGTACTTCGGGTTGAGCTGCGCTGCACCGTCCCAGTCGAAGCGCGCCTGCTGTACCCGTATGGGCGTGGGACCGGACGCGGACTGCGGAGGGAATCCTCCGTCGTGGCGCATAGGCGGTTCGGCCGGAGGCTCGTCGGTGACGAACTCGACGTCTTCGAATCCGAGCGCCAGCATGTCCAGCGCTTCCTGGATCAGGTCCGCGTACTTCTCGCCGATCAGCCGGAACTCCGGCGTCGGCACGCGCACGAAAATTTTGTTTCCCTGCGAATGACTGAACCGTGTCGGCTTCAACCAGGTGTCGTAGGAAAGACGATTGATTTTCTTCTCGAGAGCGTCGAGAACCTGGAGCCACGGATTTGGAGAGGAAGCGGTTGCGGTGGAAAGGGACATAGAAAATTCTCATCTGGCCGCTACGAGCGGCCTCGTTAAGAGCGCGGCTGGGTTCGAGCCCAGCTCTTTGGCGCGAACTAAAATTCCGTTGCGGAAACCGGTCGGCGAGAATCTCAAGCGGCGGCTAGTTTCCAACCTGAAACGTTGACATGCGCAGTGCGATGCTGCGAGAAGCGCAAAATTAAATCGTTGAGGAGCGTTGCGGATAGTAGCTGGAATTTCCTTCCAGTTGCAAGTGGGAACATCACAACGCGATGTTCACCAAACCCGCGTCAATAGCGCGTTCCACGATCTTCGTCAACAATAATTTTTCAATTGCAGCGAGCTTGGTGCAACTCTGAAATGGATCCGCTGATCCGGTTTCAACACTGTACACGCAGAGTCACAATTCGCGAACATGCAGCGACAATTTTTTTGGGCGTTATGCGTGATTTTGCCTCGCGCATGATGCAAATTGCGCTCGACTCCTTAAATTCCCACCGCTTCGTAGTCGTTCCGGTCGTTGCGATCACGCTTGCGCATCTTGAATTGTCCGTAGTCATACGGATTGCGATATTGCTGCAAGCGGCGCTTGCGTAAAGTTAAGCCGCCCCACACGCCGAGAGCGACCACGCCCACCGCAGCCCCCGCCACCGCGAGTACTGAGAGCGGATGCTCAATCACAGGTTCGATGGCGTGGCTGCCGGTTACCGCGATACGGCCGGGCCATCCCATCTCCTGCTTGAAATCGTCAATCGATTTTTTCCCGCCGCGTTTCAACGCGCGATGAGTGTGCAGCAGCGCGCTCGCCTTGGGCATTCCGTTGTACTCGCCGCCGTGCACCACAACGTGATCCACGCCACGTTCTTCCTGGCGTTCGAGCAGCTCTTCGATGGCTTCAGCCAGCACCTTGGGATTCGTGTTCAACATGCGGAAAGCGATCCGCCCGCTGCGGTCCACCAGATAAGTCGGGTTCGGCGCCTTGCCGTACTTGCGATGGATCCGGCCATTGAGATCGTCGACGATGATCGGCATCTCGACGCTTTCCAGGTCGCGCAGCATTTCCGCCGCCGTGACCTTATCGCGCATTTTTTTATGCGGACCAAGTTCTTCGCCGGGATGCGCCTCGCGCACGTAAACGAAAAGAAATTCCACTTCATCTTCCAAATGTTCGTAGAGGTCGTTCAACCCGCGTAGGGAAGAGGCGGTGAAGGGACAGGTCGCGGAGCCAAACGTCACGACCACATTCTTTTCACCCTCGTAGTCGCTCAGACGGACGCGGTCGCCGTCGAGAGTGCGGCCTTCGAAATCCGGAGCTTTGTCGCCGGGTTTCGGCGCTCCAAGGAATTTCGTCATGACCATGTCTTTGATCAGCAGGTTGCGCCGAAATGTCTCGTAGTTATAAGGAGTAAATCCGAACATGAATACGACCTCCGTCCGCCGCCGATCACGCCCAGCACTGAACTGGCGAGTCAGGGCAACTTTATTCGATGCCTGTACGACACCGGGGTTTTTCTCGAAGAGCCAAATTCCGTCCATCCGCGATTGGCGCGAATTGCGAATGCAACATAAAATTGATTTGCCGCTTTGCGGGCTTGTTCTCATGATATGCGCATGGAGGCGTGAATGGCGTTAAAGGTCGGAGAAGCTGCTCCGGATTTTTCGGTGAAGGCCGTGCTCCGCGAGCGCCAGGTGCCGTTCACACTCAGCGAGTTGCGCGGCCACAAGAACGTCATCCTTGCCTTCTATCCACTCGACTGGACGCCGGTTTGAAGCGCGCAGATGCCGGCCTATCAGGCGGAACTTGCGCGGATCGCCGGTTATGATGCCCAGGTCGTGGGCATGAGCATCGATAGTATCTACAGCCATATTGCCTGGCAGAAGCTGGAGATCGGATGGGTGGATTACCTGCTCGCCAGCGACTTCTATCCGCATGGCGAAGTCGCCAGGAAATATGATGTCTTTCGCGAGAAGCCGCCGATTCCCGGAATCAACGAGCGCGCGATTTTCGTGATCGACAAGCAGGGCATCATCCAGTTCGCCAAGGTGTATAGCCTCGGACAACAACCTGACAACGCCGAGGTCTTCGAGGTGCTGGAGAAGTTGAAGAGCGCGCAGCCCGTCGAGTAAAGACTTTAGATCGTCTCGAGCTCAGCCACGGTTCGATCGTTCACTAAATTGCCGGTATTCAGGGTCGTTTTGGGCTCAAGCAGGACTACCTGCGTCTCTTCGGCCGCCGACGGCAGATGCTCCACGCCGCGTGGAATGATGATGAACTCTCCCGGAAGAATCGTGAACTGTTTCTCCGTGCCATCCTCACGGATTCGCATGTCTAGCGCGCCTTTCACCACGAAGAACAACTCATCCTCGTGTTCGTGGTGATGCCACACGAAATCTCCCTGCAGCTTCACAATCTTCACGTGAAGATCATTCACTGCGCCGATGATCTTTGGGCTGTACTGCTCGGTGAAGAGCGAGAATTTCTCCGCAAGGTTCACTTTGTTAACCATGCTGTCTAGTCTCTCACCATCGAGGCACGTTTCCGCAAAATCCTGAGCTGTCGGGCGAGACGGAAACGGCACGAGAGCGGCTGTGATCACGCTCGCATGGGCTTTAATCTTTGACTATGTACCGGTGGGGGCATCTGGCATGGTGTCAGCGAATTCGAAAAAACGCTCCACCTGCGTGACCTGCAAAGTATGGCGCACGCGCTGGTTCACGCCGACGAGGAGAAGCCGGCGGCCATCTTTCTCACGCGTGACGTAGGCAGCGACGAGCACGCCCACTCCGGCCGAATCCACGTAGGGAACATCTGTAAGATCGATTACCAGCGAACGGGCCTGGCTGCCGCGGACTTTATTCTGAAATTCAAACATGTTGGCGATCAGCAGAGGTCCTTTCAGCCGGATGACTTTCGTCGCATCGCCTTCACCGCCCGCTTCGGAAATCTCAAGTGTCTGGTCCGATCCGCGGAATCATAGAAGGTGGTCCCGGGATTTGTGTTAAAGATGTGTGAATCGAGGCAGGAGATCAGGCTATGTGGACCTGCGCGTCGCCGGAGACCTGCTCAAGAAATCGCGCAAGGTAAGGAGCAGTACGGCTTTTGACGGCCCTGGCCACTTCCGCTGGACGGCCCGCGGCCACCACGCGACCACCGCGCTCGCCCGCCCCAGGTCCTATATCGATGACCCAGTCGCTGGCCGCGACCACGTGCATATCGTGTTCGACGACAATGACGGTGTTGCCGGACTGCACCAGCCCGTCGAGTTGGGTGACGAGCCGATCCACATCCGCCGGGTGCAATCCTGTCGTTGGCTCATCCAGGATGTAGAGTGTGTTGCCCCGCTGCCCCCGTTGTAATTCGGTGGCCAGCTTGATGCGTTGCGCTTCGCCGCCGGAAAGCTCGGTCGCCGGCTGGCCAAGACGGATGTAGCCCAGGCCGACCTCGCGCAGGACGTGCAGTGCACGCCGGGTCGGAACGTCCTCGGCAAAAAACTCGTAGGCGGCATCGACGGTCATGCCGAGCACTTCGGCAATATTCTTCCCGCGATATTGAATTTCCAGCGTCTTCGCGTTGTAACGCGCTCCGTGGCACGTAGGGCAGGGCGTGTACACACTGGGCAGGAAGAGCAATTCGACCATGACAAAGCCTTCGCCCTTGCAGGTGTCGCACCGCCCGCTCGCCACGTTGAAAGAGAATCTCCCCGCCGTGTAGCGGCGCGCCCGCGCTTCCTTCGTCGAAGCGAAGAGGTTGCGCACGTGATCGAACAGCCCGGTGTAGGTCGCCAGGTTGGAGCGAGGAGTGCGGCCGATTGCTTTTTGGTCCACAACTACCAGGCGTTTGATGAGCTGCATTCCCTCGCTGATCCTGCCGCCCAGCGTCACGGGTGCGTCGCGCTCCAAGCCGTCGGCCTCTTCCTCGGCTGCGTCGAGATGCTGCCCCAGGTGTTGGGAGACGAGTTCGACGAGCACCTGGCTGACAAGGCTCGATTTTCCAGAGCCGGAGACGCCCGAGATGGCGGTAAATACGCCGATCGGGAAGGTCACATCGAGATCGTGCAGATTGTTGCGCGTGACCCCACTGAGCCGCAGCCAGCCCTGGGGCTTGCGCGGATCCCGTTCGGGGAAAGCCGGAGGATTGAAAAGGTAACGGCGCGTCTGGGATTGCTCTACCTTCGCGAGCCCTTCGGGAGGGCCGCTGAACAGGATCTCTCCACCGTGTTCTCCCGCCGCCGGTCCAACATCGACGATCCAATCCGCATGACGCACTACGTCGAGTTCGTGCTCTACAACGAATAAAGAATTACCCGCGTCCTTTAAGCGATCGAGCGCCCGCAGCAACGCTTCCGTGTCCGCGGGATGCAGCCCGGCAGAAGGCTCATCGAGCACATAGACCACGCCGAAGAGGTTCGAGCGCACCTGCGTCGCCAAACGCAAGCGCTGCAACTCACCCGGTGAAAGTGTAGGCGTGCTGCGTTCCAGCGTGAGGTAGCCGAGACCAAGATCGAGCAGAACCGTGAGGCGTTCGCAGAGATCCTGCGTGATGCGGCGCGCGACTTCCGCCTTTTCCGGATGGTCTCTTCCAGGACTTCGCCCGTTCGCCGTCGACGTAAGGATGCAGGATCTCCCCCAAGCGTTCCAGCGTCTGGCGCGAGAGCTCGGCGATATCGAGGCCCGCAAATTTTACCGACAACGCTTCGCGCCGTAATCGCTTGCCATGGCACAGCGGGCATTCGACGCCCAACATGTACTGCGCCACCTTCCTCTTCATCATGGCGCTCTCGGTGGTTGCGAAGGTGTGCAGCACGTAGCGGCGCGCGCTGGTGAACGTGCCCATGTAGCTGGGCTCTTCTTTACGCTTAAGCGCCTGCCTTACTTCTGCGCGATTGAAGCCCGCGTAGACAGGCACAACCGGCTGCTCCTCGGTAAAGAGGATCCAGTCGCGATCTTTTTTCGGCAGCTCCTGCCACGGACGGTCAACGTCGTATCCCAGCGTGGTCAGGATGTCGCGCTGGTTCTGTCCTTGCCATGCTCCCGGCCATGCGGCAATCGCACGCTCGCGGATGGTGAGCGAAGGATTGGGCACCATGGATTGTTCCGTCACCTCATAGATGCGGCCGAGGCCGTGGCATTGCGGGCAAGCGCCTTCCGGTGTGTTGGGCGAGAATGATTCCGCATAGAGGATCGGCTGGTTACGCGGGTAGTCGCCGGCGCGCGAATAAAGCATGCGCAACAGGTTCGAAAGCGTCGTAACGCTGCCCACGGAAGAGCGCGTGGTCGGAGAACCGCGCTGCTGTTGCAGGGCTACGGCCGGGGGAAGCCCGTCTATGGCGTCCACTTCCGGGACGCCCATCTGGTGAAAGAGGCGCCGCGCGTACGGCGACACCGATTCCAGGTAGCGGCGTTGCGCTTCCGCGTAAAGGGTTCCGAAGGCCAGAGAAGACTTTCCCGATCCAGAGACGCCGGTGAAGACCACAAGCGCATTGCGGGGAATTTCGACATTGACGTTCTTCAGATTGTGCTCGCGCGCGCCACGCACACGCACGCGCCCATCCATGGTCACCGTCGGCGATTCGAAAGACCTGTCGTTTCGAGTCATAGCTGGCCAGCAATCGGTAAGATGCGGGCCAGCCGGGACACGAACCCGTTCCTACTGCACGGTGAAGCTCACAGGGCTGGATTTCAGGTACTTTCCCGTAGAGTCCACTTCCACCGCGGTGACACTATGAGAGCCGGCGGCCAGGGGAATGGTGGTGCTCACGGTACTCCCGGAATAGTCGTTGATTTTGGCGCCGTCCACCCAGATTTCCATATGTTGCACGGAGCCGCTGGCCGCTTTCCCGGCTGCCGAAACTGCGACTGGCGACGAGTAGCTCTGGCCTGCGGTCGGTTCGCACACCACCGCTCCCGGGGAAGCCGGTGCGGTGCAGCTGCCATCGCCTCCATTGCCACTTCCACCCTTCAGCCCCAAACCGACCAATTTTTCGCTCAAGCCCACATACACGTGACCGTTCACAACGGTAGGCACGGTGAACTTAATGCCGCCGCCCAGCGAAGGGCTTACGTACAACGAGGTGCTGACGTTAGTGGCGTCATAGGCGCGCAGCGTGCCGCTCTTCCAGTCAATGGACCAGACGATCGCATTGGCGTTGCCGTTCGAGGAGACCACCGGCTGGCCGCCGGGGAACTGGAAAGCGAAGCTGCCTTTGTGCGCCGGGGTGGTGGCCAACAAGCCGGTGCTCGGGTTCAGGGTGAACTGCTTAATGACATCGTTGTTTCCAATGAAGTAGACATTGTTGTTCCAGTAAGCAGGGGTATGGAAGCAGCGGTCGGTATACTGCACGCCGCTCGTCCCGCCCAGTTGACCATCGATGTGCTGCACAACTTCATCGCTCGACGTGCCGATCTGGCCAAGGTTGTCGCGGTCGAGTACGTAGATCGTATTCAGCTTGCTGCAAACCACGGCTTCGTGCGGATGAGCACCGCTCAGCGTCGGCAGCAACAGCACGCCACCGGAACCCAGATCCTTGTCGCCAGCCGATTCCGAGGTGTGAGCGATCGGCGTGAAGTAATCGAGCACGGCGAGCGTAGCATCCAGCTTGACCATGCTCTGGCCGAATTGGGTTGACCCGTTCCAGTTGCCATTGCCGGTGGTCAGAAAAAGATTGCCGCTGGTATCCGCACCAATACCGCCGCCTCCCATCCAGATGCCGCCTGCTTTGGCGCCAGGAGTGTCATTCCAACTCACTACCTGTGCCAGCGTGCTCGCGTTATAGGCGAAAACCCATCCGTGGTAGGGCTCCACATCTTCATTGCTGCTGAAGGCTATATAGACATTGCCGTTCGCCAGCAGCAGCCCAGGCCGCTGCAAATGCTGCTCGGAATCCCATCCACCCGTGTTGATGACGATCGGTCCGCCAAACTTCTCCGCGCCGGTTGCGATGTTAAGAGCATGCAAACGGTGGTAGTAGGTGCCCGACGACGTTACCGATTGCGCTACCGCAAACAATGTTCCGCTGGAAGGA
The DNA here is from genome assembly GCA_963703075.1 of uncultured Acidobacteriaceae bacterium. Classification (GTDB taxonomy): domain Bacteria; phylum Acidobacteriota; class Terriglobia; order Terriglobales; family Acidobacteriaceae; genus Korobacter. The sequence goes on along the minus strand of OY969786.1, from coordinate 4,004,449 downwards.
TCGATGACCGGTGTGCCGATGATCCCGATGATCGGCAGCACCGAGCTGTGAATGGTCTTCCCATCCGCTGCCTTTTCTCCGGTGCCCAGCAAACTCTTTTTCCAAAGCTGCGTTCCGCTTGCCCCGTCAATGGCGTAGACGCTGTCATTGGCGGTAGCGACGTAGACCACGTTGTGCTTCGTCGAACCAATCGTCACTCCGCTCATGTAGAGCGGCTGTGCCCAGATGCGTGCATCGACGGCGGTGGAGAAGATCTCGCCAAAAGTGCTGGACTTCACGTTCGCCGGCGTTAGGACGGTTTCCTTCGACTGCCATCCGTCGCGCGCATTGTCGTTTTTCCAGGTCGTGTAGTTGAGGGCTCCGGAGGCGGAACTGGTCACCGTGTCGATCGCTTCGTCGGTGTAAGCCGTGCCGGAAGATGCAGTCGCGGTGATCGTGCAGCTTTCAGCCGATGCCGGAGCCGTGAATAGCCCGCTGCTGTTGATCGATCCGCAGGACGCTGCCCATGTCACCGCAACATTGGCCGAGAACTGCTGCGTCTTGCCTACCGCGGTCGACGCGGACGAAGGCGTAACGGTTACCGGGGAAGAGATCGTGACGTTGCTCGATGCGTTTGCGCCGCTGCCGTCCGTCGCGGTGCCGGTGACGGTGCAACTCGGCTGCGACAGTGGGGCGGTGAACAGTCCTGAAGCGTCGATACTTCCGCAACTGGCAGACCAGGTCGACGCCGCCGACGCGGTAAATTGCTGCGTCGCCCCTTCACTCACCGTGGGATTCTGCGGCGAGATGCTGTAGCTTGCTCCGGCAGTGACGTTGATAAAGTACGAGCCTTTGAACGTAACTCCGCCGGAATCGTGCGCCTGCACCACCAGGTTCTGGTGGGTGCCGGTGGGGACGGTGATGGTCGCGTCGAGGTAGTTATGGTGCTGCGTCGCGTAGAGCTTGTTGGATACGTACACCTCGATGTACTGGATGGTGTCGGTGTCCGTCGTACCGGCATTCACGTGGAAGGTGGCACCCACGGTTGCATTGTTGGCCGGGCTGCAGATGGTGATCGTTCGGTTGCCGTTGTTCAGGTCGCAAGTGGCTTGGGATGCAGCTTTGCCAATCAAACCCAGTGAAAGAACAAACAAGACCAAAAAGCGGGACAGGAAAACACGACTCATAAACGACCCCGGGGAGTGCCAGTGACGCGGCACTATTGTGCGCAAAGGAGCATCTCACAACCTCGCCGCCAAGACTAGGAGTTCGAGTGCTTACTACTGTCTAAGCAGCGGTTTTACTGAATTGTGACATTCGACTTCGTAGACTTTAGCGAACCACCCGAGGAATCTACTTCCACGACGGTGATCCCATGCGAACCGGTGGTTAGGGATACCGAGGCTTGGAATGTGCTCGAGTAATAGTTCCCGATTTTCTTGCCATCAATCCATAGTTCCAGGCGCGTTAGCGAACCATTGGCCGGAGTACCTGCCCCCGATATATTGACCGGCGAGGACGCGGTGCTTCCGTTGCTGGGCGAGCAGACGATCGCGCCCGGCGAACCCGGCGGATTGCAGCTACCGCTCGGCAATAGCCCTAGAACCACAAGCTTGGACTGGGTTCCGACGTATACCTTGCCATTGGCCACCGTCGGCACCCCCCACTTGATCCCGCCGCCAAGAGATGGGCTGGAGTAGAGAGCGTTGCTTAAGTTGGTGGCGTCGTAGGCGTGCAGCGTTCCGGTCTTGTAGTCCACTGCCCACGCAATGCCATTGCTATTGCCGTTCGACGAGACCACGGGCTGTGCGCCGGGGAAGAGGAACGCAAAGCTTCCTTGGCTCGCCGGAGTTGTGGAGATCAAGCCCGAACTCGGATCCAACGTGAACTGCTTGATGACGTCGTTGTTCCCGATGAAGTAAAGGTTATTGTTCCAGAAAGCCGGTGTGCTGAAGCACTTGTCGGCAGACTGTGTGCCCGTGCTTCCGCCCAGCTGTCCGTCGACCCGCTGCAGCGAATCGTCGCCGCCTGATCCGATCTGGCCCATGTTGTCGCGGTTGAGAACGTAAATGCTATTCAGCTTGCTGCAGGAGATCGCGATGTGCGGGACCGATCCCGAAAGATCAGGCACCAGCAGTAGGCCCCCGGAACCAAGGTCCCTGTCGCCATTCGTTTCCGACACATGGTTGTAAGGAGTGAAGTAATCGAGAACCGCCAAATTCTGATCGAGCTTCACCGCGCTCTGCCCGAGTTGGGTGGTTCCGTTCCAGTCTCCATTCCCCGTAGTGAACAGGAGGTTGCCGCTGGCGTCTGCGGCCAGGCCCTGCCCACCCATCCAGATGCCGCCCGCGTCAGCTTCTGTGGTGGAATTCCAGGCATTCACCAGGTTCAGCGAACCCGCGTCGTATTGCAGAATCCAGCCATGCCACGGCGCATAGTCGCCTTGGCTGCCGAAGGCAATGTAGATGTTGCCATTCGACAGAAGCAAGCCTGGTCGCTGCAGCTGTTGCTTCGAGCTGAATCCTGCAGTGGCGATCACGGTGGGTCCGCCAAATTTCTCCGCCCCCGAGATCAGGTCCAGCGCATGCAGACGGTGGAAGTAGTTCGGGGTGGAATTCTGCGAGTACGTAACCACGTAGAGCGTGTTGCTGTTTGCATCGATCACCGGCGTCCCGGTAATGCCCACCTTGCTGATCGTGCTGTGGATCGTGCCGCCCGCGACGTAGGTCTCGCCGCTGGGCAGCAGGTTGTTCTTCCACAATTGCGTCCCGGTATCAGCGTCAATGGCATATACCGTGTCGTTGGCGGTGGTGATGTAGGCCACGTTATGGGTGGCGGAATTGATCGTCAACCCTCCCACATAAAGCGGCTGTCCCCAGATGTACCCATCCACCGCAAAGCTGAAGAGTGTGCCGAAAGTGCTGCTGTTCACGTTGGAGGGCGTGAGAATGGTTTCATTCGGCTGCAACCCGCTCCGCAGGTTGTCGTTTTTCCACGTCGTGTAATTCAGCCCGGTCGGAGGAGGATTATTCGCCGTCACGTTATCCGTGGCGGTTGCCGTGTACGGCTGCCCGCTGGAAGCCGTCGCGGTGATCGTGCACGTCTGCGGCGAAGAGGGCGCGGTGAAATTTCCGTTGCCGTCGATCGACCCGCAGGAGGCGACCCAGTTCGCGGTCATGTTGGCGGTGAACGACTGTGTGCCGCCTGCCACGGTGTTGGCCGACGATGGGCTGATGGTGAGCGGTGTCGAAACTCCAACGTTGGTAGACGCCGTCTGGCCGCTGCCATCCGTCGCCGTTACGCTGCAAGAAGGCTGAGAGAACGGTGCTGTGAAGTTCCCGGAACTGTCGATTGTCCCGCAGGTCGCGCTCCAGGTCGCCCCAGCACTTGCCGTGAACTGCAGCGTGTCCCCTTCATTGACGGTCGGGTTCTGCGGAGAGATCGAGAGCGGTGTTCCCGCCACCACATTGAGGGTGTAGGCGGTTTTGAAAATTACTCCAGCGGCGTCCTTCGCCTGGACGACGAAGCGCGTGTTGTTGCCCGCAGCAAGGGTGACATTCGCATCGAGAACACTCCCCGTCTGCGTGAGCATGAGCTTGGTGTTCACGTACAGCTGCATGTTGCTGACCTTCGTGCTGTCCGTGGCGCCGGCGTTCACATGGAACGTTGTCTGGACGGTGGCGCCATTCGACGGCGTGCAGATCGTCACCGTCTGGTTGGTGTGGCTGAGAGTGCATTGAGCGGTGGCCGCCACCGAACGTGCAGACAGGCAGACGAAGAGAGAGCAAATCGCCAGAGCGGACGAAACACGGAGACGCATGGAAGGGCCTTTTCCCGGGGGGAGAAAATGGTAGGTAGCACTCTCGTGCGTACCTGAATTAGAGACGGATTCTACATCCAGAGATGCCCAATGGACATGTCCTAAGGTAATTTCTTGGCGCGAGGAGAATGGGCCAGAGGCGAAGCTGTAGATTGCAGGGCGAAGTTCCTAAGTACCTTAATCCAAATAATTAACGGGAGAACTACGAAGGGAGGGGGGTGCTTTTAATCAGGTCGCGGGCGACCTATCCGCCCGTTTACGGGTGGAGCAGCTTCGTTGGGCAGTCGGTGACGACCGATGTCTTGCTCGATGAGCGCAACACCACGAATTGGCGACGCAGATTTTAACTCAGTTCTCTCGAGAAATTAGAAAAGGCCACCCTCACGAGTGGCCTTCGCTTTCCCTGACGAGCTGAAACCTGCGCTCTGCTACTGCAACAGCGTCGGCTCGGCCCCGTCGGCTTTCTCTTCGTCCGGAATTACAACCGCGGCTGCGACCTTGTCGCCCGGTTCCAGGTGCAGCAGTCGTACCCCTTGCGTCGAGCGTCCAGCTTCGCGAATCGAGTCGGTCGAGGTGCGAATGATCTTGCCGTATTGGCTGATCACCATCGCTTCGGCGTCTTCCGTCACGAGCAGGATCGCAACGACTTTGCCATTGCGCTCAGTCGTCTTGACGTTGATCACGCCCTTGCCGCCACGCGTTTGCAGCCGGTATTCGTCAACATCCGTGCGTTTGCCATAGCCGTTTTCGGTCACGCTGAGAATCAGGCTGGGTGCGTCGCCATCGCCGTTCTTGCCCTTCTTGCGTTCCTTGGGCGTTACCGCCATGCCGACGATGTAGTCCTTGTCCGCGATGTCCATGCCGCGTACGCCGTAGGCCGGCCGTCCCATGATGCGGACGTCCTCCTCGTTGAAGCGGATGGCCTGCCCCTGGTGCGAGGCGAGGAAGACAATCTGGTTGCCGTCGGTGAGTTGGGCGGCCACGAGCTCATCGTCCTTGTCGATGCCGATGGCAATGATGCCGCGCGCCATCACGTTGGAGAAGTCCACCAGCGCCGTCTTCTTCACCGTGCCCTTGCGGGTGGAGAAGAACACGTACCGGCTTTCTTCCTCAAGGTTCTTGACCGGCAGAATAGCTCGCACGCTTTCGCCCGGTTGCAACGCAACCAGGTTGCCGATGTGCTTGCCCTTGCCCGCCGCCGCGATTTCCGGAATCTCGTACACCTTCAGCCAGTACACGCGCCCGATGTTGGTAAAGATGAGCACGTAGGCGTGCGTCGAGGCTACGAACATGATCTCGACGAAATCCTCGTCGCGTGTCGTCATGCCCTTGCGCCCTGTACCACCGCGGCGCTGCTGGCGATAGGTGGAGATCGGCGTCCGCTTCAGGTAGCCGGAGTGGCTGACCGTCACCGCCACCTGTTCGTCGGCGATCAGGTCTTCCAGGCTCAGCTCGGCGGCTTCGTCCTGGATGATCGTCCGACGCTCGTCGCCGTAATCCTTCCGCACTTGCTCGAGCTCCTTAATGATGACCGAGCGCAGCTTCTTTTCGCTGGCGAGAATGGATTGGTATTCGGCGATGTGTGCCCGCACCTCCGTCAACTCCTTCACGATCTCGTCGATCGAGAGTCGCGTGAGGCGGTGCAACTGCAATTCGAGGATGGCGTCGGCCTGCTTGGTCGAGAATGGCCTTTCCGGATCGACCTTGGGCGCCTTGCCGGTTGTGTTGATGGTGATCTTCTTGCCGCTGAAGTACGCGACCAGGTTCTCGCGGGCGTCTCCACGGTTCGAACTGCCCCGGATGATCGCGATCACGTTGTCGATGTGATCGAGCGCCATCTGGTAGCCCTCGAGAATGTGCTCGCGGTCCTTCGCCTTCTGCAACAGGAAGAACGTGCGCCGGCGTACTACGTCGATGCGGTGCTCGATGAAGTAATTCAGCGCCTGTACCAGACCCATTTCCTTGGGCTGGTTGTTCACCACCGCCAGGAAAATCATGCTGAAGCTCTCTTGCATCTGGGTGTGCTTGTAGAGCTGGTTCAACACGATTTCCGGCTGCGCGCTGCGCTTCAGTTCGATCACGATGCGCATGCCGTCGCGATCGCTTTCGTCGCGCACGTCGCTGATTTCGTCGATGATCTTGTCATTCACCAGGTCGGCGATTTTCTTGATCAGCGTGCTCTTGTTCACCTGGTAGGGAATCTCGGTCACCACAATCGCGTCCTTGTCCTTGGTCAGGTGCTCGACCGCGACCTTGGCGCGCATCATGAACCGGCCGCGGCCATTCTGGTAAGCAGCCTTGATCCCGCCGCGGCCATGAATGAATCCGCCGGTAGGGAAGTCCGGTCCCTGAACAAACTTCAATACATCATCGAGCGTCGCCTTCGGATTGTTCACGATGGTGATGCAGGCATCGATGATCTCGGTAAGGTTGTGCGGCGGGATGTTGGTCGCCATACCCACCGCAATCCCGTTCGATCCGTTGATGATGAGGTTTGGGACCTTCGTCGGCAGAACTAACGGCTCAACCGAAGTGTCGTCGTAATTGGCCACGAAATCGACTGTCTCTTTGTCGATGTCGGCAAGCAGTTCCTCGGCGATCGCCGTCATGCGGGCTTCGGTATACCGCATCGCCGCCGGAGGATCGTTATCGACGGAGCCAAAGTTTCCCTGGCCATCGACCAGCGGATAACGCAGCGAGAAATCCTGTGCCATGCGGACCATGGTGTCGTACACCGCGGTGTCACCGTGCGGGTGATACTTGCCCAGAACCTCGCCGACCACCTTGGCGCATTTGACCTGCTTCTTGTTGTGCAGCAGGCCCATGTCATGCATCGCGTACAGGATGCGCCGGTGTACGGGCTTCAGCCCGTCGCGCACGTCGGGCAACGCGCGGCCGATGATCACCGACATTGAATAGTCGAGGTAGGACCGCTTCATCTCCTCTTCAATGTTGATCGGCTGAATATTCTGCGGATTGCCGCCGTCGCCACTGGGTGGCAGAGGAAGTTGGGGATTCTGGTCGTCAGCCATAAGTAGGGTTTAGTCTCCGCTCGTCCGCCCACGTCGAGCCTTGCCGAGAGGTCGGTTCAGGAACCTAACTGCATGCAGTTACAGGAAGTTATGCGCGGGAAGAGCACTCGCTATTATAGCATTTCGAGGGGTGGTTTTCTAAGCGCCAACAGGTTGCGCAAGGGGCATGAATTCAGGCGTTTCGCCGACCCCTGAAACCCGAAACCTGCTGTCTCAGATCCATCGCAGGCAGCGATACCTCACGCCGCCCGGGGATACTCCTCGCGTTCGCTGTCGGCCTGCCTCGCCTCGCGCACGTGGCCGCGCCGAATCAGACCCAGCAATCCAAGCAGCCCCACTAAGCCGATCCACCCCGTATCGAAGCGCGAAGACGCCTGGTTAGCGGGTGAGGTCCCGCGATCGTTCGCGACCGCCGCGTTGGCAGCATTGCGCGAGTCGGCTGTGGCGGAGTTGTCGGACGAGCGCGCATCGGTGGCATTTGGAGAGGAAGCCGGCGCCGTTACGGCTGAACCATTTCCTCCTGACGCGCCGGAGGAGTTTTGTGCGCGAGCCGGACCGAGTCCAATGAAGGCAGCGCAGGCAAGCACACATAAAAAGTAAAGAAGCTTCGAGTTCATGGGCCTCACCTTAGTTCGTTTTTTTGATGCGGCCGAGCCCCCGGATGTTTCGCAAGCCTTGTACTTTCACAAGAATTTGCAATTCCCTCGCCGGGATGAGATCCAGCAACATGCGATTCCGTCCAACCCGCGAGGACTAAGGTGACTCCAACAATGTGGTGCTTTCAAAGCACAAAATTTTTGGTTCTCATTTTCCCTGGGAGGGATAACACATGAAGAAATACTGGGCGACTGGTTTGGCGTCGCTGATTCTGATGGCGGGAATTGCCATTGCGCAGGACACGACGGGCGACACCGCTAAAACTGAGAAGGTTCACGGCAAAGAAAGTTCCGGTCAGGTTGAAGGCCGCCTCGTGAAAGCGCAGGAAATTATGGATCAATTGGCGGATGCGAAAGATTCCGCCATTCCTGACAAGATCCTGAAAGACGCGCACTGCGTCGCCATCATTCCTTCCATGGTGAAGGGCGGATTTGTCTTCGGCGCTGAGCATGGCCGCGGCGTTGCTACCTGCCGCGTAAACGGCCGTTGGAGCGCACCTGCCTTCTTTACCGCTACTGGCGGTAGCTGGGGAGCACAGATCGGCGTTGAAGGCGTCGACCTGGTCATGGTGTTCAACAACAAGGAAGGCGCAGACAAACTTCTCGATGCCAACTTCAAGATTGGCGGCGATGTGAGCGCGGCTGCAGGCCCGATTGGCCGCGACGCTTCTGCTTCAACCGACATTAAGGCGAATACCGCGATCCTGACCTATTCACGGGCGCGCGGCGCGTTTGCTGGCGCTACCTTGAACGGTGTTTCGGTTCGTCCTGACAAGGACTCGACCATCGCGTTCTACGGGCATGACGTCGACTTCCGTGATGCCTTGACCGGTAAGGTTCCGCCTCCGGCCGGCTCGCATACTTTCCTGCATGCGATCGCGAAGGATTTCCGCGACGTCCACGAAGGCGACGCCAACGCAGCCGCTCACTAAATCGAACTGAGATAGCACAGACAAGAGCGGGACCTTCGGGTTCCGCTTTTTCTTGCGCCTGACCTACCCGGACATCGCTGCTGGATTCGAAATCAGCGCGGCGTCGACGGAGGCTGCCTCGGTCATGCTCGAGGGCGCGATTTTCCCGGCGAGGAGCGCCTCAAAAAAGCCGTCGACGGCCTGCAGGATAGTGTCGCGCCGCTTGGCTTCATACACCGCTTTGCGCAGAACACCGCCGCCCGGCACGCCATGCGTGAACCACGAGGCGAACTGCTTCATCTTCCCCTCGGCGCCCTGCGTATCGTTCTCGATCAGCATCCGGAAATACATCCGGATCATGTCGTAGCGGTCCTGGTTGCTGGGATCGTCGTAACTGCCGGTCGCGGTGTACTGCTCGATCTGCCGGAAGATCCATGGATTCGAGGCTGCCGAACGTCCGATCATCACCGCATCGCATCCGGTGTGCGCCACCATCGCAGCGGCATCTTCCGGCGTACGGATGTCCCCATTCCCGATCACCGGGATCTTTACCGTTTGCTTCAGGTCGGCAATCCAATTCCAGTTTGCCTGTCCGCTGTAGCCCTGCTCGCGGGTGCGGGCATGCATCGCCACCGCGTTCAGCCCGCAATTTTCCGCTAACTTCGCGAGTTGGAGAAAAACCAGCTCCTTCTCGCTCCATCCAGCACGGAACTTGACCGTGAACGGGATGGTCACGGCCTTCCGCACCGACTCAAAAATGGTTTTGATCTGGGGCAGGTCGCGCAGTAATCCCGAACCACCGTTACACTTCACAACCCGCTTCGATGGGCAGCCCAGGTTGAGGCTCACCAGGTCGAAGCCGAGTTCCTGGACGACCTTCGCCGCTTCGGCGAGAGTCACGGGATCACTGCCAAATAATTGCGCGGAGATCGGCCGCTCGTTCCCATAAAACGTCAGATAGCGTCGTGCCTTGGCCTCGCGCATGCGAGCCAGGCCATCCGCCGAGGTGAATTCGGTCATCATAAGCCCGCAGCCACCCAAATTGCGGATGAAACGTCGAAATACCGTGTCGGTCACTCCAGCCATCGGCGCGAGAACGGTAGCCGGCGCAATCTCGACATTGCCGATCTGGAAGCGCGCAGCCACCCGGACGCCTTCGGGCGCCTGGTGCCGGATCGGGTTGTCAAAGCCTTTTCTCATCGTCCCTTGCTATTCTAGAGGGAATTCTTGCTCATCTGAACTGTTTCGTAGGTTGGAGGATTGATGCGACGTTTGTTACGCGATCACTATATTGGCGCGGTGCTGCTCGGATTGCTGCTCTACAGCTTTGTCGGCGGACTGATCCACGCCCTGCAAAACCCGATTCTTATGTGGATCCAACGCACCGCGCAACACAGCGCTCTCAGCGCTGGACAGCCCTGGTACAACAAGGCAGCGCTGCTGGCATCGTTGACGGATGCCATCTTCTACCTCGTTTTCGCCCTGGTACTGGGGTGGTGGATTTACCGCTCCGAGCCGGTCGAAGAAAAGTCGAAAGCCTAGCCGGGCAGAACAAAGCCCCCGCGCTGGCGGAGGCTTTGTCGCCGCAGTAAGTAGACTTACTTCTTTTCCGCCTTGGCGTACTTGCGGCGGAAACGCTCGACGCGTCCTGCTGTGTCCATCAGCTTCTGTTTGCCGGTGAAGAACGGGTGGCAGGCAGAGCAGATTTCCACGTGGATGTCGCCCTTGTGGGTCGACCGGGTCGCGAAGCTGTTGCCGCACGCGCATTGAACGCGAATTTCGTCGTATGCGGGATGAGTTGCTGCTTTCATGGCTGATTCCTAGGTGCCTGATCGGCGCGCCGTGCTCCTCATAAAACCCGTTCGCATTCCGCGGGTTCGACTGGGTGCTCCGGGGTCCTCAACGCGGGTGCGTCGAGTGGAGTGAACACTTCATTTTAGCGGAATGGCCGGTAATCCGGCAATCCACCTTTCCATTAGATGCCCGCCGGATCGCTACGATGCAAACGTGCCGGTTGCGCTATCATCGCCGCATGGAAAAGCGCCAGGTTACGCGCATCGCCAAGGCCTTGGCGGATCCCCGCCGTTTCGAGATCCTGCAACGTATCGGCGAGGAAGACGAACTCGCGTGTTCGTCGCTGAAAGAAGACCAATCGATCTCGGCCGCGACGCTCTCCCACCACGTCAAGGAACTCGAGTCGGCAGGGCTGGTCGATGTCCGGCGCGAATCCAAGTTCCTCTATCTCCAGCTGCGACGGCCTGTCTGGAAAGCCTACCTCAAGGAACTCAAAAAAGTCGGACGCTGACTTTTCCCTTCAATTCTACAGTTCGATAGTTATCGAACTGTCCCCAAACAAAGAAACGCGCATCGTTTCTGCGCGCTTCTTTGGCGGAACAACTGTTTAGTGCTTCGCTGGCTCGGGCTGCGCGGTGCGGCTGCTGACATGGAACGTCAGCTTGCCGTCCGTACCCACGCCCACCACAATGTGGTCCCCGTGTAGCACTTCGCCGTCGAGGATCTTCAGGGCCAACGGGTCTTGGATCAGCTTCTGAATGGCGCGTCTCAAAGGACGCGCCCCATACGCCGGATCATACCCTTCGCGGAACACAATCTCCTTAGCCGCATCCGTCACCTCCAGGCTGATCCGCCGGTCTGCCAACAGCCGTCGCACATTCTCCAGCTGAAGGTCGACGATCCTCGACAGCTCCGCTTTGCCGAGCGGCTGGAAGAGCACGATGTCGTCCACCCGGTTCAGGAATTCGGGCTTGAAATGCTGCCGTAGAGCTTCCATCACGTGCGTGCTGGCTTTTGCGAATGCTTCCGGCGTGCGCAGACTCTCCCCAGTCAGGAAACTCGCGCCCAGGTTCGACGTCATGATCAGGATCGTGTTCTTGAAATCCACCCGCCGTCCCTGCCCATCGGTCAACTGGCCGTCGTCCATGATCTGCAGGAAGACGTTGAAGACATCCGGATGCGCTTTCTCGATTTCGTCGAAGAGCACAACCGCGTAGGGGCGCCTGCGGATCGCCTCCGTAAGCTGCCCACCCTCTTCGTAGCCCACGTATCCCGGAGGCGCCCCAATCAAGCGCGAAACCGCATGCTTCTCCATATATTCGGACATGTCGATGCGCACCATCGCATGCTCGTCGTCGAACAGGAATTCGGCGAGCGCGCGCGCCAGTTCGGTTTTGCCGACGCCCGTCGGCCCCAGGAAAATGAAGCTTCCAATTGGACGCTTGGGATCGCTCAGCCCCGCGCGGGAACGCCGGATGGCGTTGGCCACGTGCTCGATCGCGACCTCTTGCCCCACTACGCGCTGGCGCAGGCGATCTTCCATGTCGATCAGCTTCTTCACTTCGCCTTCGAGCATCTTCGAGACAGGAATTCCCGTCCACTTGGAGACAATCTTGGCGACGTCCTCCTCGTCCACTTCTTCCTTCAGCATGCGCGAGCCGGAGTTGGCGTCCGCTTGCTTGCTCAGTCGATCGAGCTCTGCCTGCAGCTTGGGCTGCTCGCCATATTGCAGCTGCGCGGCTTGCTCGTAGTTGCCCTTGTTGCTTGCGGCTTGCGCTTGCAGCTTGATCTGCTCGATCTTCTCCTTCAGCTCGCGGATCCGGCTGATCGCTTCTTTTTCGTCTCTCCAACGCGCTTTCAGTGCATTGGAACGTTCGCGCAACTCGGCGAGTTCTCGCTCGATGGTCGCCAGCCGCTCGCGCGAATTCGTGTCCTCCTCGCGCTTGAGGGCCTGCCGCTCGATTTCGAGCTGCGCAATGCGTCGCTCGAGTTGGTCGACTTCCGTTGGCAGCGAATCGATTTGAATACGCAGCGAGGCAGCCGCCTCGTCGATCAGGTCGATTGCCTTGTCGGGCAGGAAACGATCGGTGATGTAGCGGTTTGAAAGCGTGGCCGCGGCAACGATTGCCGAGTCCTTGATGCGTACCCCGTGATGCAGTTCGTATTTCTCCTTCAGGCCGCGCAGGATCGCGATCGTGTCTTCGACCGTTGGCTCGCCTACCAGCACAACCTGGAACCGGCGCTCCAGCGCTGCGTCTTTCTCAATGTACTTTCGGTATTCATTCAGCGTGGTTGCGCCGATGGCTCGCAGTTCCCCACGTGCCAGTGCCGGCTTCAGCATGTTGCTGGCGTCGATGGCGCCTTCTGCCGCGCCCGCGCCTACCAGGGTATGCAGTTCGTCGATAAAGAGGATGATCTGTCCTTCGCTCTCCTCAATTTCCTTGAGTACGGCTTTGAGCCGGTCTTCGAACTCGCCGCGGTATTTCGCTCCCGCCAGCATCGCGCCCAGATCGAGCGAGACCAGCTTTTTGTTGCGCAATTGCTCCGGCACGTCGCCAGAGATGATGCGTTGCGCCAGGCCCTCCACAATCGCCGTCTTGCCCACGCCCGGTTCGCCGATGAGCACCGGATTGTTCTTCGTCCTGCGCGACAATACCTGCATCACCCGCCGCACTTCATCGTCGCGCCCAATCACCGGATCGAGCTTGCCCCGGCGCGCCAGTTCGGTAAGGTCGCGCGCATAACGCTCCAGCGCCTGGTACTTGGCCTCGGGGTTCTGGTCGGTCACCTTCTGATTGCCGCGGATCGCGGTGAGCGCCTTCAGAATCGAGTCGTAGGTCGCGCCCATTGAACTCAAAATTTCTTTGGCCGGATCGCGCTTCAGTTGCGCCATGCCCAGCAGCAGGTGTTCGGTCGAAACATATTCGTCTTTGAACTGGTCTGCCTGCTTGAACGCCTTGTCGAGCATTTCCTGCGCGTCATTGGAAAGGGTGGCTTGGGTTGCGCCGCCACTTACTTTCGGCAGCCGCTCGATCTCCCGCTTCACCGCCTGCTGCGCCGCTTCCGGACGCACTCCCATCTTCGAAAGCAGGGGTACGATGATGCCTTCGCGGTCTTCCAGGAGCGCCGCCAACACGTGCGCAGGCAGGAGTTCGGGGTTGCCGTACTCCGAGGCAACATCGTTGGCGCGGGAAAACGCTTCCTGCGCTTTTACTGTCAATTTGTCCCAGCGGATTGCCATGGGATCTCCTTCTTAACATGATCCGCGAAGCATCCATCCTGATGCCCGCGCGGAGAAAAAACAAGGAGGTGGATGGCCCACCTCCTCACGTCACCTTCAGATTGGTTGGCCAGTCCTATGCCGCCGTCGTCTGCTTTGCTTCCAACGTAGGCTGCGTCCCGATGTTTACCTTGATCTGCTTCGGTTTCGCTTCCGCCCGCTTGGCTAACTGCAGGGTCAGAACCCCGTTCTTGTAGTCGGCCGAGACCTTCTCGGCATCGACCGCCTGTGGCAGCGAGAAGCTCCGGACAAAGCTGCCGTAGCTTCGCTCCACGCGACGGAAGTTCTCTTCTTTTTCTTCTTTCTCGAATTTGCGCTCGCCGCGCACGGTCAACACATTGTTCTCAATGCGAACGTCCAGGTCCTTCTCGTCGATGCCCGGAACCTCAAGCTTCAGCCGCAGGCCTTGCTCGTCTTCGTACACATCAACGGGAGGGATGAACGCCCCAGCAGTCGCCAGGCTCGTCTCGCCGCTGCCGGCGGTTTCCTGAAAGAGCCGGTTCATCCGGTCCTGCAGGGTCGCGAGTTCACGGAAAGGATCCCAACGGGTAATCAGCGTCATAGTCGTACAAGCCTCCAAAATCTCGATAGTTTCGACGGCTTACAGCCGCCCTGCTAAGTAGATGCATTCCTTAGCGCAGAAGGAGCATAAAATATGAGTGTATGCTTGTCAAGTACCAAGGAGAGTTTGGCCTAGGTTGTAAACCATTCAATTTAAAAGGCTACTCGACGCGGGCGATAATGCACTTCAGGTAGTTGGTCTCAGGCACGCCCAGAAGGACCGGGTGGTCCTTAGCGGCGTTCCGCTTTTCCAGGATGCGTACCCGCCGATGCGAGTCAGCCGCCGCAGAAGCCAGCATTTCGAGAAACTCGACTTCGCTCACGTGGAACGAGCAGGAGCAGGTGATCAGCGTGCCGCCGGGACGGAGCATCTTCAAAGCGCGCAGGTTGAGTTCCTTGTATCCGCGAATGGCCGTATCGAAGTTTTTGCGCGTCTTGGCAAAAGCCGGCGGATCGAGAACGATGGTGTCGTAGTGGCTGCCGCCTGTGGATTGATCCTTCAAGTAGTCAAAGGCGTTCGCTTCCACCCACTCGATGGTGTACCCGTTCAGTCCCGCATTTTCTTCCGCCACTTCCAGGGCAGGACGCGAAATGTCGACGCCCGTCACCCCGCGGCAATTCTGGTACAGGTGCAAGGCGAAGCCACCCTGGTAAGTAAAGACGTCGAGCGCCTCGCCGCGGGCGTACTGGGCAGCAATGGCGTAGTTCTCGCGCTGATCGAGGAACGCTCCTGTCTTCTGCCCGCCGGTGACTTCGTATTGAAAGCGCAGCCCGTTGATCGAAAAAATGGCCGAAGTCTTGGCATTTCCTTTGTCCGGCTTGGCGACCACTCCCGAACTCTTCGGCGGCAGCTCCTCGAGCTCGCGGATGCGCTCATCGACGCGCTCATAGACCGTTCCATTCGGAAAATGTTCCCGCAAAGAAGAAAGCACGGCCTGGCGAAGATCGGCCCGATCCATCGCCTGCGTCAGCACCTGCATGGTCAGGATGTCGTCATATCGATCGATGATCAATCCGGGCAGGAAATCCGCCTCGCTGAAGACCAGCCGGCAACTTTCGCTATCGCGCACGATCTCGTCGCGGTAAGCAATGGCGGCTGCCACCCGGTTGCTCACCATATCCGCAAGGTCTTCCGGAGGCGTTTCTTCGCGCCCGGCAGCGAACATACGAATGGCGATCTGCGATTTGGTGCTGTAGAACGCGTCGCCCAGGATGCGCCCCTTCTCATCCAGCACCGCGACGAGGGTACCGGGGGCGAGCTTCTCTTTCGGCTCCTTGATGTCGGAACGATATACCCAGACGTGTCCCGCCTTTAGCCGCGCAGCACCGCGCGCGGTCAGGTGAATCGGCGGATTGAGAGTTGGAGCCTTGGCGGGCTTCACAGAATTAATCTAAGTGTACAACGAGCGGTCTTTAGGCAGAGGCTTCTGTCGGCGGAGCGATCGCCGGCGCCTCCGAATAAAGGATGCGCTGGCACTGGTCGCAGAAAACGATTTCGTTATTCGTGTGCACGTGCTGCAGCACCTGGGGACGAAGGAAAACGCGACACCCCATGCACATGCCGTTCTTCTCGACCGCCAGCCCACTGCCGCGGAATTTCGATACCCGATCGTAGTGTTCCAGCGTCTCGCTGGAGATCCCTTTGCGTAGCTCGTCGCGCTTGGCGTTAATCTCTTTCAGTTCCGCTTCGTCTTTTGCCGTGATCTTTCGAGCTTCCTCTTTTTCCCGTTCGATCTCGGCTGTCTCCGCCTTGAGTTCGGTTTCGGCGGCTTTCAACTGATCTTTCTTCGTGTCGGCGTCGAGCATGACTTCCAGGATCTTGTCTTCCAAACCCTTGATCGCCTCTTCTGCAAAGCTGATCTCTTGCAGCAGCGCCTTGTACTCAGGATTCGTTTTTACGTTCAGGGATTGATCTTTGTATTTGGAGATCTTCTGCTGGTGCGTCTGGATATCGCCTTCGTACGCGCGCTTGGACTGTTCGCCCGACTTCATGGAGGTTTTGACTTTGTCGACCTGCGCCTTGGCGTTGTTGAGCTTGGTCTCGATGGACGCCATACGCCTGGGCAAGGCGGAAATCTCGGCGTGCAGCCGCGCGATCGTCGCGTCAACGCCTTGGAGCTCGATCAAATGTTCGAGGTCGGAATGCATAGGACTAAGTCGAGTGTAGCAAACCCGGGCAATCTATCTGGAAGCATTAAGTAGTTTCGCTGATTGAGCGCCATCACCGGTGCGGTTAGGATTCCATCATCCATGATCTACATCGAGCTAGCCCGGCTGCTGCTGGGGTTGATGATCGCCGGCTTTCATCGCCCGATCGCTGACTTCATGATGGACCGCGAACGCGCGACTGTTCTCTTGTTCCGCGAGCGTGGCTTCCCCCTGCCTCCCGCACCCAGCACCGAGCAGGCACGCACTCTCTATTTCCTGATCGGAATTGCCGTCGCGTCGGTGGAATTGCTGCGCATGTACCTGATCGCGCGCGGCGTCGGGGTCTAGTTCCTACCGTTTAACTGCGATTGCCAGCCCCTTCAAACGCGTGCTTGGCCATGAGCGCCGCCACCGCCGCGTCTTTTTCTGTCACCATCTTCGCTTGCTCGCCCCGCAGTTGTTCGGTCGGCGAGGCATGTCCGCCAAGCGCGTTGATCTCAAGATATCCTTCGTTCGCCAGCGCCTTCGCCGCTTCCCGCAGCCGGTAGGCAATGTTCTTGTCCTTCGCCCCGAGATAGACCTGGTTCACCGGATCGGCGACCTCAATGGGCCCGGCGCCATCGCCCAGCCCGAGCCAGAAAATTTTGCGTTTCACAAAGGCTTTCAGCTCTTCATTCGTAGCCTCGAGAAACCACCAGTGCTTGTTGCGGATGCTGTATTGGCGGCTGGAAAGCGGACAAGGCTGCCGCTTCCCTGTCTTCAGCAGTTCGAGTTGCTTGTCGTCGAATGCCTTACGGATCGTGTTCACCGTAGCCATCAGCGCCTCCGGGCCATCCGAGGCGCTCAGGATCTCGCGGATGCTGGCCGTCAGGTGCACGGCCACGTCTGCATGCAGGCCGCTACCGTCGTCGAGCCGGGCCGTTCCATGCAGAACGTACCAGTCGGAGCCCGAGGTGGAAGGATGAAATGGCCAATCCAGTTGGATCTGGAGCGGCAATCCTGAAACGGTGACACATTTCGCCGTAATCTTTTCTGCCATCGTGCTTCTTTCACTCGGAAGGATTGTCCTTCTATTTTGCCACGCCCCGGGGTGCGGCTGGAAATCAGCGGAATTGCATCGCAGCGTGCCGAAATGCGATATTCCGCTTGCCCTATGAATACGGAACGCATCGCCGAACTACTAGCTCCCTTTCTTCCCGGGCCGCTCGCGGATGCGCACTTGCAGCAGATATCGACCTACGTGGATCTTTTGATGAAGTGGAACGCGCGCATGAACCTCACCGCGGTCCGCGACCCCGAACAGATCGTCACCCGCCACTTCGGCGAGTCGCTCTTTGCAGCATTCCATCTGTTCCCCGACCCCAATCGCGTGGCCACCTTGGCGGATGTGGGGTCCGGCGCTGGCTTTCCCGGTCTGCCTATCGCCCTAGTGCGGCCCCAGGTGCACGTCATCCTGATCGAGGCGCAGGGGAAGAAGGCAACATTTCTAAAAGAGGTGGTGCGGAGCCTCCGGCTCGAAAATGTCTCGGTTTTCGCCGGGAGAGCCGAAACCTATCGTGGAACGGCCGATGTGGTCACTTTTCGTGCAGTTGAGCGATTTGAGGCGATTTTGCCGGTTTCTGCGGCCATTGCGGCGCCGGGCGGAATTTTGGCTGCGCTGCTGGGAGCGTCGCAAGTTGCTGCAGCAGAAGGAATTCTGGTCGAAAAGTGGGAGACAAAGACGAGTGTTTACTTTCCTGGTTCAGGTCAGCGGGTGTTGTGGGCAGCAAGACAGCGATAGCGTGTAAGTTTCTCATGGTCAGGAAGATACAATGGGCCGTGACTCTCGCCATGCGGGGATGGATTCGCGAAAACCCTGTGCATAGATAGCACTTAAGTGTTGTTTTCCCGCATTGTTCCACGTGGAACATGCCCGTTGCGTGTTCTACGTAGAACATTTTGTCTCCTTTTTGCACATCTTGCACAGGCACTGTGCGTTGCGGTCTCGGCCTCAGTCGGCTAAGCTGGCACATCCACATCAATTTGCGGCGCTTTTTACCGCCATCGAGAGTCATGGGTAAGGTCATCGCGATTGCCAACCAGAAAGGCGGGGTGGGTAAGACAACCACCTCCATCAACTTGGCCGCTTCCCTTGCGGCCGCCGAAGTTCCGACTTTGCTCATCGACTGCGATCCTCAATCCAATGCCTCCAGCGGATTTGGCTTTGGCAAGGATCCTAATCGCCTGAGCACCTACGAGCTGCTCATGGGCACAGCGCCCGCCCGCGACATTCTCCAGAACACGGCTTTGGAAGAGTTGCAGCTGATCCCTGCCAGTAAGAACTTGATTGGCGCAAATATCGAACTGGTCTCGCTGGAGCGTCGGGAATATCGCCTGCGGGATGCTCTTGCCGCCTTGAAAGACAATTACACCTTCATCGTGATCGACTGCCCGCCTGCCCTCGATCTGCTTACACTGAATTCCCTGGTGGCTGCCGATTCCGTGCTCGTGCCTATGCAAGCCGAATATTTCGCACTCGAAGGCGTCAGCGAGCTGCTTGATACCGTCGAGCGCATTCGCCAGAGCTACAATCCCGAGCTTGCGGTCGAGGGGGTGGTGCTCACCATGTTTGATGACCGTACCAACCTCGCTCAATCGGTGGCAGCAGAGTTGAGAGGATATTTCGGCGACCGGCTCTGCAGCACGTCCATCCCGCGCAACGTCCGCCTCGCCGAAGCGCCTAGTCATGGCAAACCGGCTCTTCTCTACGATCCGCGCTCGCGGGGCGCAGAAAGCTATATTCAGCTTGCCAAGGAAATCATGCAGAAGCATCGCGGACAAGCGAAGCACGAGAGTCCTGAACAGATGGTCCAAGCGCACGGCCAGACCCATTAATCACATTCAACGGAATGGAAAAGATGACTGACAAACGCAATGCCCTCGGCCGTGGCCTCGATAGCCTGTTGCCAGCCGCCCGCGCCACCGCGGCTGTGGCTCCCGCTCCCGCCCCGGCTCCTGCTCAACCGGTCGGAGATGTAGTTCGCGAACTGCCAATCGAGCAAATCGACAAAAATCCCTATCAGACCCGGAGCCGATGGGATGAAAGCGCATTGAACGAGTTGGCAGCCTCGATCCGGCATTCCGGCGTGTTGCAGCCGGTGACGGTACGGCCGAATGATGGGCGATTCCAGCTCATCACCGGTGAGCGACGCTGGCGGGCCTCCCAAATTGCCGGCAAGGCCACCATTCCGGCTCTTGTGCGCCAAGTCTCGAATGAGCAGGCGATGGAGATGACGATTATTGAAAATCTCCAGCGCGAGGACCTGAACCCGATGGAGCAGGCCCGGGCCTATGAGCGGCTGTCGAAGGAATTCAATCTCACCCAGGAGCAAATGGCGCAGCGCACCGGTAAGGAGCGGTCCTCGGTGGCGAATTTTATGCGCCTGTTGAAACTACCGGTCGAGGTCCAGAGCTTGGTCGAACAGGATAAGCTCTCGTTCGGACACGCGAAGGCCCTGATGCCGCTCGATTCGCCGGAGGCCATGAATCGCCTGGCACAACGCATCGTCACCCTATCCATGTCAGTCCGCCAGACAGAGGGAGCGGTAGCGAACTTACTCAACCCACCCCCGAAGCCAGAGGTGGCCGAGCGGGTGGTGGATCCGAACGTCCGCGAAGTTGAGCGCGAGATGGAGCGGTCCTTGGGAGTGCGCGTGACGATCGCGAACCGTAACGGAAAAGGTAAGATCGTGCTCGAATATAAGTCGTTAGAAGATTTTGACCGGGTCGTCGAAATGCTGCAAAAGCGCTAAAAGCGTTCGAAAATCACGTGTTTTCGACGTTTCGGGCAGTTTCAGTGCTGCCCGATATCGGTTGATATAACCTGTTTATTATCAGTAGTTTAGAGCGGTTTATTGTCAGATGAGTAACGTTTCGGCATTGAGCGTAGAACACATTCAAAATTCATGAGCACTGATACAAAAACTGCAAACCTGCATCGCGCGAGCGTCGGCGATTTTGAGCTGACGGTGATCAGCGACGGTACGTACTGGCTCGATGGGGGAGCGATGTTCGGCATCATTCCCAAGTCGATGTGGAGCAAGCGCAAGGCGGCGGATGAGCTGAACCGGATCACGCTGGGCCTAAACTCGCTGCTGATCCGCGGCGGCGGCAAGAACATCCTGGTGGAGACCGGGATCGGCCCGAAGCTCGAGGAAAAGCGGCAGAAGATTTACGGCAACCAGGCGCGACTGTTGCAGAGTTTCGAAACCATGCAACTATCCCCGGACGAAATCGATATCGTCATTAACACCCACCTGCATTTCGACCACTGCGGATGGAACACCCACTATGGCAGGGACGGCCGCGCGGTGCCCACCTTTCCCCGCGCGACCTATTACGCGCAGCAGGGCGAGTGGGAACATGCGCAGGAACAGCACGAGCGCGACTGGGTGAGCTACATCAGCGATAACTACAATCCGCTGCTGGCGACTGGACAGATGAAGCTGCTGCGCGGCGATGCAGAGATTGCGCCGGGCGTGCGCGTCCAACTCTTCCCCGGCCACACCCATCACATGCAGGCGGTGATGATTGAGAGCCAGGGCGAGACGGCCTGTTACATCAGCGACCTGATTCCGACAACCGCGCACCTGGATCCCGTCTGGGTCATGGGCTACGATCTCGACCCCATCACCTGCATCAACAACCGGAATAAGTTCTACGAAGCTGCGATCCCGGGGAAATGGCTGGTCGCTTTCACCCACGATCACGAGCATCCGTTTGCCTACGTGGAACGCGATGAACGCGGCAAGCCGGTGGCGCGGTACGTCGAATGAAATCCTCGGGATGGCTCGCCGTCTGCCTGGTGGGTTTGGCCAGCGCGTTGCCTGCGCAGAACCTGCCGGATGCACCACCAGCGCCGAAAACTCCCAGCGCATTCGGCACATCGCCGTCCGGACCCGCCAAAGTCGCATCCTCGGTGACGGTCCCGGAGAGCGAAGCGCTTTCCCACGTGCTCACGCGGCCGATGCAGATTTATCCAGCACTGGCTTCTGTCAATAAAGTAGAAGGCGATGTCGTGGTCGAGGCCACCATCGACCCGAACGGCAACGTTTCGAAGGTGCGCGCGATCTCCGGGCACCCCCTGCTCACGCCGACCGCAGTGCTCTTCGTGAAACAGTGGCAGTTCCGTCCCTTCTACTCGGGCGCTGCGCGCGTGCCGGCGGTGACGCAAATTACGGTGCACTATTCGATTTTTGCCTCGCAGGCGGAGCGGGAAATGGAGTCTCATTTCCTCGCGACCTATTGGCCGGCATGGAAGGCCGGAGAAGCGGCCCTGGCAAAGCAGGACTTCGCGAAGGCAAAACAGCAATTCGAGATCGCGCGCGACGAGGCGGCGAAACTTGGCCAGGCGAACTGGCAGGAACTCGCTAACGCCCTGGCACGGTTGGGGGCGGTGGAGTATCGGCAAAAAAACTATGCGGCGGCAGAGCCGTACTTGCTGCAGTCGCTGCAGGTACAACAAAACCATCGTGATGCGGATGCCCCCGAAGTCGCGGATTCGCTTGGCAACCTGGGACAGCTCTACATGGCGCAATTACAGTTCGGGAAGGCAGAACCTATCCTGCAAAAATCGGTGGAGATTTACGACGCGCGCCTGCAGGACACAACCCCTACGCCTCCCGCGGCGACGCTGGAAAACTATCGCCGGCACAGGGTGCTCAACCTCTTCATGCTGGCTTCTCTGAACCAGGAAATGGGAGCGGGTGAGGATGCGGTGAAGTACTGCGACATGGCGACCGGCGACGCATCGCGATCCATGGGCAAGGCGGATGCCGTGCTGGTGATCCGCACCTGCGAAACGGTTTACAAAAAGAACATGAAGTATGCGAAAAGTCGCGACGCGGAAAAGATGGCGGAGCAGTTAGAAGCGCCGTAGGTGGTGGCTATTTCGGCTCGAGGACGGCGTTGAGGACGATGACGTCGCCTTTATCCACTTGCACATCGCTGCGATAGGGTTTGTAGCCAGGCGCTTCGATCAGCAGGTGGGCCTTCCCTTTGTGCATGATGATGCGGGTCGGGGTCACGGCATCGAGCGCATTGTCGTCGATGGTGACATGGGCGCCGCGAGGACGAGTGCGCACGATGATCATGCCACGGTCTTTAATGCCGCCGAAGATGCGGTGAATATTCCCGTCGCGATCGCTGGGCTGCAAGACAACAGAGAACTGTTGAGTGTCTCCCTGGTCGATATGGACGTTGCCGGTTGCCTCTTGAAAGCCGGGCTTGGCGATGCTGACGGCATGGGTGCCCGGAGGAACCTTGATAGTTGCGGGCGTCACCTGGCCCGTCGGGTCGTCGTCAATCGAGATGGTGCCGCCCGCGGGGGTGCTCTCGAAGGAGACGGCCGTAACTTCGGCCGCGAGATTTACGGAAACCGATGCGTCGTTTCCACCAACGATATCAACCGTTCGGGTGAGCGGCTTATAGCCGGGCTTGGTAAAGATCAGCGTGTGCGCGCCGGGCTTCAAAGCACTCGCGGTAAAGGGTGTCTGTTCGCTGCGACTTTCACCGTCGAGTTGAACTGAGGCGCCGGCCGGGGTTGAGGCGATCGCCAGATCGGCGGTCACGACCACCGGTGCGGCAGCTACGGGCGCTGCCGCGGACGCCACCACTGTCTCGGCTTTGGCAGTTTTCTTTTTGGAGGCGGTCGGTTCGACCACGCGTACTGAATCTCTCCGGTCCTTCCCGCTCGTTACCTCGGTCGCCTTCACGCTTTCCGTTTGAGAGATCGCGTATGGATCACGGGTCTCGACCGTCATGGGTGCCGGCGGGGCGGCATGGTGCGAGATGCCTTTGTATCCCACGGCGATCGCCGCCATTACGAAGAGCGTCACACCCCCAACGAGAAGAACGCGGCGCATCGGAAATGGCGCGGGTGGAACTGGAGAATGTGCCAGCTGTCTTGAGCCGAAGACCGGAGGAGGACCGCCGGGCTTGAGCGGCGCACGAAGTGTGGAAGAAACCGGGTCAGCCGGTGGCGGCGGCGTAAAGGTGCCGGTAGGCGCATTGGATTGTTCGGCAATTTCCGTGAGGTCGGCCGTGTCCGGTTCGGCGAGCCCCAGGAAGGCCGGCGGAACATCCGAACCAAAGACCGGGGGCGCTTCGAAAGTGGGCGTCTTGAGCCCGACGTTTGGGATCGGAGTGACATTGGCGAGCTTCGGGGCTACCGCTGCACCCGCGCCTCCCGACGAAGCTGCGGCAAATTTCGTGAGAACCGGCGTACCGGGAACGACCGTGGTCGGAATCGGCTGGGTCAGCAGCGCCTGGTAGCTCTTCACTGCGCCAACCAGGTCTCCGCCGGTTTGATAACGGTCCGAGGGATGTTTAGACAGAGCCTTTCGCAGGATGGCGGCGACCGCGGGATGTACACGCGTCTCCAGTTCCGCGGGCAATGGCTCGTTGACGATCTTGTAGATGATGGTGCTGATGTTCGCGGCGCCGAACGGACGTTCCCCGAGCAACATCTCGTAAAGAATGATGGCGACGCTGAAAAGATCGGAGCGGCCATCGACGGGGTCGCCCTTCACCATTTCCGGCGAGATGTAGTTCGGAGTTCCGAGAATATCGCCGCCGACGGTGAGCTGCGCGCCAGCCTTGGCGATGCCGAAGTCCATGATCTTGACCACGCCACTGGGGGTGATCATGATGTTGGCGGGTTTAATGTCGCGATGCACCACGCCGTTGGCGTGCGCATAATCGAGCCCGGAACAAATCTGGCTCAGGATGTCGACGGTGTGGTCGAGGGTGAGAAAACGCTCTTCGGAAAGCAGGGCCTGGAGGGTATGTCCTTCGACGCACTCCATGGCGATGTAGAAGGTGCCGTCCTGTTCCCCGGCGTCGTAGATCGTGACGAGGTTGGGATGGAGGAGTTTTCCGGCGGCGCGCGCTTCGTTACGAAAACGGGACAGAACTTCATTCTTCTCGATGGAATGAACATCGAAGCGCATGGTCTTAAGGGCGACGCTACGCCCGATCGTAGGGTCGACCGCCTTATAAACCACAGCCATGGCGCCGCGTCCAATGACGCTGCCCACCTCGTACCGGCCTATGATCTCTGTTGGCATTTCTTTCTCGCCCCGCGGCATGGACCCTGAGCCTTCTTACGCTCCGACAGCCGAACCAACCAGAGCGATCTCGCGGGCGTAGCCCGCGTCGTGCACGAAGTCCGTCAGGTGGGGAACCTGGCGTACGGATAGCATTAGTAAACCTGTAACCAGAGCGGTCCGTACGGAGGCGCTCTTCCTTTCGGCGGGACGGGTCCGAAAGGCGCATCGATACTGCCTGCCGACTACAAGAGGCTACAAGTTACAGCAACCCGCATTCAACATCAATCGCCCGGAGTGTGACGATGGTACTGTACCTTCTGTGCCAATAGGGGCAGAACCTTCGGAAGGTGACAAGTTGATAACTCTTTTCAAAACGCTTGCCGTGTTGTTCCTATGCGCGGCGGTCGGGATGGCGCAGGAATCCGCGAAAAGGCCTGAAGCAGGAAACGCGAACGGCGGGACGCGAGAAATTCAAAAGTTGCTGCAACTGCAAGTGGCGGCGTGGAACCGCGGCGACCTTGACGCATTCATGGTCGGATATCTTCATTCGCCGGAGCTGACGTTCTTCTCCAACGACAGCGAGGCCCACGGATGGCAAGCGACCCTCGATCGCTACAAGCAGCGTTACCAGGGAGAAGGCCGATCCATGGGGCAGCTCGACTTCAAAGAGTTGCGCGTCGAGATGCTCGGCCCGGATGCGGCATTCGTGCGCGGGCAGTGGCACTTGAAGATGCCGGACGGAAAGGAACCGCAAGGCATGTTTACGCTGGTGATGCGTAAGTTTCCGGGCGAGGGATGGAAGATCGTGCACGATCATTCGTCGGGCAAATGACCTGCGACGGTGCTCAGTCTTTCGTCTTCTGGAACTCGCGGTAGGCTTCACTCTTGCTGACGCCCATCTCCTTGGCTACCCGCTTTAACGCATCACGCTCATCGAGGCTTTCTCGTTTCATCAGATCGCGCACCCGAGCGCGAACGGTTGCCGCGTTGAAGACCGACGCTCCCCGCTCTGTCTCGGGGGCGCGGCCAATGAGCAAGGTGATCTCGCCCCTGACCTCTTCGCGCTGCTTGAGTTGCGCTAGAACTTCGGCCGCGGTCCCACGGATAAACTCTTCGTGCAGCTTGGTGACCTCGCGCGCAACCACCACCGGGCGTTCGGGGCCGAGGATTTGGACGATCTCTTCCACCGAGGCAACGAGGCGATGCGGCGCTTCGTAGAAGATGATGGTCCGGGTCGAGTTGCGGACCTGCTCGAGGACCTTGGCGCGCTGGCCTTCTTTGCTGGGGAGGAAGCCCAGATAGCGAAAGGCGTCGGTGGGAAGTCCACTGGCCACCAAGGCGCTGAGGAACGCGGAGGGTCCGGGAATGGGTACGACCGGGATGTGGTGGCGGATGGCGAGAGTGACGAGGCGAAAGCCAGGATCGGAGATCGCGGGCATGCCGGCATCGCTGACCAGGGCGATGTTTTTGCCCTGTTCGAGCTGCATCACGAGCTCGGCGGAGCGGGTCAGCTCATTGTGCTCGTGATAGCTGGTGGTGTGTGTCTCGATCCCGTAGTGGTTAAGAAGCTTTTGCGTCTGGCGCGTATCTTCGCAGGCGATGAGCTGGACTTCTTTCAGGGTCCGGATCGCGCGAAAGGTAATGTCCTCGAGGTTGCCGATGGGCGTACCCACGAGGTAGAGCGTGCCGCGCATGGTAGGCTCTGACATTGAGCGCAGGATACATCGAACGTGCGGGTTTGACGCGACTTTTCACGCACCTCTAGAATCGGAAACGAGATCAAGCTGGTTTTGGGAATGGAGTCCTGTGCCACTTTACGAATATGCGTGCCAACAATGCGGGCATCGCTTTGAGAAGATTAAGAAATTCTCCGATGAGCCGGAGAAGGTGTGTCCGAAGTGCGGCGGCCCCGTGGAACAACTGTTGAGCGCCCCGGCGGTGCAGTTCAAGGGCGCGGGATGGTACGTCACCGACTATCCGAAAAAAGGAGCGGCGGCGAAGAACTCCGGCGGCGAAGGGTCGACCAGCACCGAGAAGAAATCCGAGAGCGCTCCGGCGGCGGAAACGTCGAAGCCGGCTGAGAAGAAAAGCGAGTCGTAGCCGGTCAGGCTGCCTCCTGCCTTTTCGCGAAGGCGGACTGCTCATAGTGGTCCAGCAGGTCCGCCGGATCGCGGAAGATTTCGGTGCAACCAGCTTTACGAAGGTCCTCCTCCGGAAAGCCTCCACATAACACTCCAATAATTTGCTCAATGCCGAGCTTGCGGGCGGCCTGCGCGTCGTAGGGCGTATCGCCGATGACGATGGCCTCGGAGGGTTTCATCCCTCCCAGACGTTGCAATGCGGCCTCGAAAATGTCGGGATGAGGCTTGGACCTCTTGGCGTCATCCGCCGAGGTATCGGCTTCGAGCAGGTCGGCGATGTTGGCGATACGCTTGTACACTTCGAGGTCCTGCTGGTTCGAAGAAGAAGCAAGCGCGATCCGGTAGCCATCGCTCTTCAGCCGCAGAAATAGGTCGCGGACCTTGGGAAACGGCCGTATGCGGGAAAGGTATTCGCGACGGAAGAGTTCCGAGCGATAGGTTTCAAGTTTTTCGCCGATACGATCGATTTCTTCCTTCGAAAGAAACACGGGCAGAAGTTGGTCTCCGCCTTTGCCGATTTGCGAGCGTACCTCGTCGAACTGAATGTCGTGGTAACCGAAATGGTGGAAGGCGCGCTGCCAGGCTTCGGCATGAAAGTCGACCGAATCAATTAAGGTTCCGTCGATATCGAAGATTGCGGCTTTAAGCATGGTGACCTCGTGGTGCTGTTAAGAAACAAAAAACACCGGTGAGCGCCGGTGTTTTTTCTGTTCTCCCTTGAAGGAGAGTTACGCGGCAGCCTTCTTGCGTGGAACCTTCGCGCCGGAGCGTCGCGCTTCGGACAAGCCAATCGCGATGGCCTGCTTGCGGCTCTTCACGGTCTTTCCACTGCGTCCGCTCTTGAGCTTGCCACGCTTGAATTCGTGCATCTCCCGCTTTACCGTTTTCCCGGCCTTCGGGCTGTACTTGCGCCCGGAGGATTTCTTGCCACGGCTACTGGACGACGATGTGCGCTTACGCGACGACGACGATTTTGTCGAAGCGCTGCGACGCGTTCCACGATGAGAGCTGGCCGTAGATTTTTTACCGCGCGAGGAAGCAGACGAACTTCGCTTGCGCACGGTTGTGCCACGCGTTGAGCTGCGTTTGGATTTCTTGGTTGCTGCCATTTGGATCTAGCCTCCTGAATTCTCCTTACTAACAAGTGTGATTCATTTGGCGGTTGCGCGGTTGCGCAGTGCGAATCTCGCGTGCAACCTTTCCAGCAACATGGCATGGCAGTATTTCGCTTTCGAGTTGGTGCTTGATGCCGAAAGATTTGCCAATCGCGGATGTTCGCGATGTCTGCGTGAACGGCGCTAGTGTCCTGCGTGGTAAGGATGTCCAGTGAGGATCGTATAACCGCGATACAACTGTTCGAGCAACACGACGCGCGCGAGTTCGTGCGGCAGTGTCATCTTCCCCATAGAGAGGACCTGGGTCGCGGAGCCGAGCGCCTTCTGGTCCCAACCATCCGCGGGACCGATCGCGAAGATCAAGTCTTGCGTCCCCTGATCGCGGTGATAGCCGAGGAAATTGGCAAGTTCCTCGGACCCGACCTGCTTGCCGCGCTGGTCCATGAGAACAAGGACGGGCGTGGTACGGCCGGTGCGCTCGAGGAGTTTGAGCAGGGCTTCTTCGCTGCCAAGTTCCAAGCCTTCGGTCGCGACGTAACGAGAAAGTCGCTTGAGATACTCGGCGGTCAGAGTCTGGATCGCCGACTCCTTGGTTTTACCGATCCACGCAACGCGCAGCTTCATCGCGTCCAATCATAGAACACACTTCAGCTGCGGAGATGCGGAGGATCAGCTCCAGGTGCCGCCGGATTATCCGAGGCCGTAACGCTTGCGTTTTTCCAGCAGGGTTTTACGACTGATGCCGAGGATCTGGGCGGCCTTGGTTTTTTTGCCGCGCGTTGCATCGAGCACTTCGGCGATATAGCTGCGTTCCAGCTCCTCGAGCGTCATCACAGGACGATCGTTGCCCTGGCGGACGAAGGTGGGCAAGTCCTCTTCGTGGATTTCAGGTCCGGTGCCGGTGATGACGGCTCTCTCCACAATATTGCGCAACTGTCGAACGTTTCCGGGGTAGGAGAACGCGAGCAGGGCCCGCAAAGCATCGGCCCCGAAGTCCGGTTTCGTGCGCCGATGCACCTGTGCCAGCTGCGCAAGAAAGTGTTCAGCCAGCGGTTGAATATCCTCGCGCCGCTCGCGCAGAGGCAGGATGGAAAGCTGAGTCACGCTGAGCCGGTAGTAAAGGTCTTCGCGGAACGAGCGGCGGGCAACGGCGCGCTCGAGATCTACATGGGTCAAGGCAATGATGCGGGCGCGAGTGGGCGATATTCCCGAGGCGAGCTCATTGCGTTCCATCACCCGCAGAAGCTTTGCCTGCATGGGCATCGTCAGCGCAGCGATCTCGTCGAGGACCAAGGTGCCGTTTCCGGCAAGCTCAATCCGCCCCCGCTTGCGGTGGGCGCCGTTAGATCCGTTGCCTTCGTCGCCGAACAACTCGCTCCACAGCAACTCCGGCGGAAGGCTGGCGCAATCGACGTTCAGCAGTGGTTCATCGGGATGCGGGCCCAGGTAGTGCAGGAGGGATGCCGCGAGATCCTTGCCGACACCGGCTTCGCCGCGGAGAAGTACCGTTGTACCGCTCGGCGCAATTTTCTTCAGTTGATCGAAGAGTTTGCGAGAGGCGCTGTCAACGGCGATAAAAGCGGCGGCCGCCGCTGGGGTGCCATCGCGCCCGGTCAGCGAAGTGCCTATCCGCGCTTCCGCCTGGTCGTCTTCGCTGCTGCTGTCTTGCGGGGCTTGGCGGTCTGTTTCGCCCCGATACGGGAGGCGGATTTCCGGGCCGGCGTTTTCTTGGGCGCGGGCCGTTTCAGGTCTTCCAGGGTTATATGTTTGGCGGACTTCCACAGCCGCTCCAGGTCGTAGAACTTACGTGCGTTCTCACTAAAGATGTGAACCACGAAATCCACGTAGTCCAGCAGGATCCACTCGGCCTGGCTATAACCCTCCACGTGCGCCGGTTCCTGGCCGATGGAGGAGAGCTTCTGGTCTACCTCATCGGAGATGGCTTGGAGCTGCCGCGGGTTGCTACCGGTACAAATAACAAAGTAGTCGGTGAAGCCGCTGGAGCTCTTGTCCAATTCAAGGATGGCGATGTTTTCCGCCTTTTTTTCCTGTGCCGCGGCCACCGCCAGCGCTACCTGTTTTCTACTATCGATGCTCGCCATAGACCTCGAAGAGATTTAATTTCAGCAACTTGGCTATCACTCACCCCGGGTAATTATTCACTGTCGGTGTCGCGTCCGCCGACCACGTATAGTCCGCTGCGGTCCTTGCGGGTACTGCCATCCTCCGCCGCTTCGTCCGGCTTGTATAGATGCAATTTGCGGATATAGTCCGCCACGGCTGGACCCACTAATTTCTCCAGCGCCTGGCCCTGCTTGGGAACGGCTTCGCGGATCTTTGTCGAGGATACCGCTTCGTTGACATCTTGCAATAAGTGGATCGTCGCCCCTTGAATCACGAGGGTCCCGTGCTCTTCCTTCTTGAGAAAGGGACGGATCGCGTCGGCGGGCGGACGTATGCCTTTCGGCAGCGCCTTGGCGACTTCCGCCAGCGAGGAACCAGGCCGGTTGGCGACGATGAATTCGCAGGCGCGCAGAAGTTCGGCGGGCTTGCGCCACTTTGCGATATCGGCGAAGGCATCCATTCCGAGGATGAAAAACAACCGGTCATTTTTTTCCAGCCGCTCTTTTAGCCGGTTCACGGTATCGACCGTATAGCTTGCATCCGCCCCGGAGCTGCGCACCACATCCGGAGACTCGAGAAGCGACGGGACGAATCGCGGATCTCCTGCCGTGGCCAGGGCCACCATGGTGTAACGGTGGCCGAAACTCGAAATGGGCTGCTTCTGCTTGTGCGGCGGAATATAAGCCGGAACGAAGTGGATGACCTTTAGATCAAAGCGTTCAGCGGCGGCCCGCGCCACGGCGAGGTGACCGCGATGTACGGGATCAAAGGTTCCGCCGAATAGCGCAACGTTCATCGCGCGGTCTTCCGTGCCGTTCGGCGGCGCCCCGAGGGAAGAGGATCGACGATCTCGGGTTCTTCCAAGGCTTCGGCGGCAGACGCGGCGCGCAGGCTCTCGACCCGCTTCGCCATCTCCCATTTGAGGGCCTCGATCCCTTCGCCGGTGACGGCGGAGATGGCAAAAAATGGGCGCTTGCTGCGGGATGCGTAGCGTTTCAGTTTGCTGAGCTTGTCGGGATTGGCCACGTCGACTTTCGTCGCCACCAGGATCGTGGGTTTCTTCTCGATGCCGCTGCCGAAGCTGGCAAGTTCCTTGGTGATTACCTTGTAGTCTTCCACCGGATCAGGGCGGCCGCTGGCGTCGGAAACATCGACCAAGTGCGCGATCAAGCGGGTACGTTCCACGTGCCGCAGAAACTGGGTGCCGAGACCGGCTCCCAGACTTGCTCCCTCGATCAGCCCGGGAATGTCGGCAACGACGAAGCTCTGTTCGTGTGGCATTTCGCCGACGACCACCACCCCGAGATTGGGTTGCAGAGTAGTGAAGGGATAGTCGGCGATTTTTGGGCGGGCCGAGGAGATGCGCGAGATCAATGTGCTCTTGCCCGCGTTCGGATAACCGACCAGGCCAACATCGGCGAGGAGCTTTAATTCGAGGCGGAGGAACTTCTCTTCGCCCGGGCGGCCGTCTTCCGATTCCCGGGGAGCTTGATGCACGGGCGTGGCGAACTGGGCGTTGCCGCGACCCCCGCGGCCGCCATGCGCGATGATGATCCGCTCGTCTGGCGTGGAGAAGTCGTGCAGGAGCGCTCCCGTTTCGTCGTCGAACACCAGGGTGCCGACCGGAACCTTGAGGATGACGTCTTCGCCTTCCCGGCCTGTCTTGTTGGCGCCTTCGCCGTGGCGTCCGCGCTCGGCTTTGTATTCGGGATTGAAGCGGAAATGGACGAGAGTGTTATGACGCTCGCTGGACTCCATGATGACGTCGCCGCCGCGACCGCCGTCGCCACCCCAAGGGCCACCACGGGGCACGAACTTCTCGCGGCGGAAAGCGACGATGCCATTGCCGCCGTTGCCGGCCTTTACGCGGATTTTAGTTTCGTCGACAAACATAGAAATCAGCGATCAGGTATCCGCCTTCAGGTAAGACGGAAGCCCGATCGTTATTATTGCAAAGGAAAAGGCCTCGCGTTGGCGAGGCCCTGAGATCGTTTACCTCAGGGGCTAAAGCCCCATCGAAAGACAGATTCATCGGCACGACTAAAGTCGTACCTGATACAAACCTCGGCGCGTTGCTACGAACCTTTAAGTGGCGCCCCGACGGCCCGCGGTTAGACGGTTACGCCTTGGCCGCGACCGGAACGATGCTGACAAACTTGCCGAGCTGGCCGCGGTCCTTGAACTCGATCTGGCCGTCCATCTTGGCGAACAGGGTATCGTCTTTGCCGCGTCCGACGTTCAGGCCGGGCTTAATGCGGGTGCCGCGCTGGCGGACGATAATGGTGCCGCCGGTGACTGTCTGGCCACCAAAAGCCTTCACGCCAAGGCGCTGGGCATTGGAGTCGCGACCGTTTCTGGAGCTTCCTAAACCTTTTTTGTGTGCCATTGCTGATTCCTAAACTTGAAATAGGCGATCTTACGATCGCACGAACTTACTCTGCCGCTTCGGCGGCCGGCTTGGCGGTTTTCTTCGCCGCTGCCTTGCGAGCCGGCTTCTTGGCCTTGGCTTCCTTTGCGGGCATATCGGCCACGGTGAACTTCTCGCCGTCTACGTTGATCTCGGTGATCTTGAGCGACGTGAACCCCTGGCGATGGCCTTGGAGCTTCTTGTACTGCTTCTTACGCTTGTAGTGGAAGACGAGGATCTTATCGCCGCGGCCCTCGCCGAGAATCTCGGCCGTAACGGTGGCGTTGTCCGGGCTGCCGAACTTGCCCTGACCATTGCTCACGGCCAGCACGTCGGCGATTTCGAGTTTGCCCGACTCCGACTTAGGAGCAGAGTCGACCTTAATGACGTCTCCGGGCGAGACGCGGAACTGCTTAGACCCGGCGCGGATGACCGCGTACATAAATGCCTCCGAAACTTGACGCACACGGGCAGTGCCACGTGCAGCCAGAACCAAACTTTATGCGCTTGCACTCCCCCGGTGAAATCTCTGCTTAGGCCGAGAAGCCCTTTGCCGGGGTGTCCTGGAAGGACGCGGAAGTACAGGCAAACCATGTAATTGTAACGTTTTCAATAGGGGGCGTCAATCGGCGGCGTAGATGAAAAGGCCCCGCCTTGGGCGGGGCTCCCGCGAACTGTTCGATACGCATCGGCGCAAGCAAGACGCGGGTCGATCTGTCAGCCTGACCTTGGATGAGATGAGGAGCTAAGCTTTCTGTTGCCCGCGGGTGAGAATTTTCTACCTCTTCCGATTGAGCGTTCGAGCCTTGCTCTGCTGTGCATTAGAATTCCGGGCATTGCTGCCAGTCCAGGAGGACCATTTGCGAGCATTGAGAATCATCTGCGGGATTGCCGTGATCGTTGTCAGCCTGCACATGGTGCACGGGATCCATCACTTTCTTCATATGGCGGGGGAGAACGGCATGCACGGCGCCCCGGTATGGGCCATGATCGCCGCTGCTGGCGTAATCGATGTACTCGCATGCGTGGGCGGCGTCTTCCTGTTGATTGGCAAAGCCTGAAAGTTCGAAAACTGATAGTGTGCCGACCGTTCTCTGGTTCTGGCACAATCCCGCATTCCGGAGAGGATGTGAATTGATGAAAACCTTTGGTTGTTTTGGATGGACGGCGGTCGCGGTCCTGCTGTTTTCCTGTGCTGCCGGCGCGCAAGGCGTTCCCGACAAGGCGTACCTGCAGAAGTTGCTGGATGGCTGGGCGACCGGCAACCCCGATGGTCAAACCCAGTATTACGCCCAGGGCTCCCATTTGTTCTTCGATGAAGCTCCGCTGAAATACAACGACTGGGACGAATACAGAAAAGGCACGACCGAGGGCTTCAAGGGCGTTCAGTCGTCTACGATCAAAATGAACGACGACGCCCAGATCCACTGTGACGTGAAAGATTTGTGCTGGAGCGCCGCGACCGTAAACATGGATTTCCATTTAAAGGATGGAAAAGAAGTAAAGGGCATTTATCGGTGGACGGTGATTTTTGAAAAGCAAAATGGCAAGTGGTTGATCGTTCATGAGCACATGTCGCGTCCTACAAGCTAACGAACCGTAAATAAGGAGCAGGCATGAAGCGCACCAACATTTCGAGTGATAGTCCCTACGAGCCGATCGTCGGTTTCTCCTGCGCGGTGCGGGTAGGACCGTACATTCATGTTGCCGGCACCACGGCGATGCACGAAGGCAAACTGGTTGGGGTTGGGGACGTCTACGCGCAGGCCATCCAGGCGCTCAAGAATATGCAAACCGCGTTGGAGAAGGCTGGAGCGCGCATGGAAGACGTGGTGCGCACGCGTATGTTCGTGGTGAACGTAGGCGACTGGGAAAAAGTCGGCCGTGCCCACGCGGAATTCTTTCGCGAAATCCGGCCGGCAGCGACCATGGTCGGCGTGAACGGTTTTGTCTCGCCGGAAATGCTGGTGGAAATCGAGGCCGACGCGATCGTCGCCGAGTGACTACGCCGGCGCCATCTGGTGAGCGATACGGTCGCTGATTTCACGGATCTGCGTGGCGCTCCACACACGTACGTCCTGCGGGGGATTCTCGATGGCGCTGATCAATCCGCCGCACACCTGTTGAATCGTGACAAAGCTCAATCGCCGCGCCGTATCGCGGGTGGAAGGAAGCATCGACGCAATGGCAAACAACGGTTTCAGGAGAATCGGCCAGCGCCTCCCCGGTCCGATCACGTAAAACGGGCGCAGGATGGACGCATTCAGCCCAGAGCCGACGATGATCTGCTCGGCCTGCTTGCGGGCTTCCACGTACGCCGCCATGATGGGCGAGGGTTGAGCAACGCTGATGTAGACAAAGTTGGTGATGCCCGCCCGCACCGCGGCATTCACGGCTTCCCGCGTGGACTCAAGGTCGATGGAACGGAACTCCGCCGCCTTGGCGGGAGTGGGATGGGAGACACCAAGCAAATGAACAAAGGTGTCGCAGTCGCCGATGTAGCGATAGTAGCTCTGCGCGCGGGTGGCATCGCCAATGACCGCTTGCGCGTCGCGAGGCAGTCGATCCGCAGAACTCTGCCGCACCAGCGCCGTAACGTGATGACCACGGCGGGCAAGTTCCGGGATGAGATTGCGTCCGATAAAACCCGTACCACCCGTTAGAAAAACATTGCGAAAGATCATGTCACCGCCTGTGCGACACCTGCGAGGCCCGGGGTGCGGTTACGGTCGAATGCCCGCGGCGAGATATTTCGATTGCGCGCTCTCTGGTAGAAACGAGGCCGCGAAAGAGTTCGCTGCTACCACGCGTAGTTCTTCGTCCGAAAATCCGAAGACATTCTGCAACAACTGGTATTCGCGACACAATGATGTATGAAACATCTCCGGATCGTCGGTCGCAACGGTAATGCGGACACCTGCGTCGAAAAGTTGGCGCACCGGATGTTCGGCGAGTGTACGGCAGCAACCGGTGCGAACGTTGCTAGTGACACAGATCTCGACTGGCGTTTTCGTCTGCGCCAGATATCCGACGAGGCTCGAATCGTCAATTGCATGCAAGCCGTGGCCGATGCGCTCGGATCTCAATTCGCGCAAGGCCGCCCAGATGGATTCCGGCCCTACGCTCTCGCCGGCATGGGCGGTGAGATGCAACCCGTTCTTTGCCGCATCGGCGTAAACATCGCGAAAATTCCCTGCCGGTCCACGCGCTTCGTCGCCGCCAATCCCAATGCCGATTACATTGCGATCGCGTAACTGGATTGCTTTTTCCACGACCTTCTTCGCTTCGGCGGATCCGAAGTGCCGCACCGCATCGAAAATCCAATTTAGCTTCACGCCGAAGTCGTGCTCGCCGCGAGCTCGTCCGCGTTCCATGCCTTCAAACAGCGGATCGAAATCCTGGCCGCGCCAGAAGATTACCCCGACCGATACATAAACTTCGGCATAGACGCAGCCTTCGCGGGCAAGCTTTTCCATCATGCGATAGGTGACGAGTTCGTAGTCGTCGGGATCGCGCAGCCGCTCCGTGACAGCCTTGAACGCCAGCAGAAACCCGACAAAGTTCTGATAGTCATAGAGCCCCCGCGCATCGTCCTCGCTGAGTACACGGCCGCTATCGCTGACATCTTTGTAGCGATTGTTGTTTACGGGAAGCGGCGTGGGGTGACGGCGGCTCAGTTCGGCGAGAGTCGGGGGGTCGACGGTGCCTTCGAGATGCAGATGCAGCTCAGCCTTCGGCAACTTGCGGATGAACGAAGAAGGCTCGGAGAGTGTCCCCGAGCCTGGAAGGTCGTGGTTCACCGTTACCGGGCCTGTGCGCCGGACTTCATCCGTTCCGGAGGGCAAAACTCACTGCGGTTTCGGCTGTAGAGAACGTAGATGATCAAGCCGAGTCCGAGCCAGACCACGAAGCGGATCCAGGTAATGAGCGTAAGACCGGTCATCAGTCCGCCGCAGAGCACAATGGAAATAATCGGGAAGAACGGAACGAGCGGAACCTTGAAGCCGCGCGGGCGGTCCGGTTGCCGGCGGCGCAGGAAGATCACGCCGAAGGAAACCAGCACGAACGCGAAGAGCGTACCGATGTTCGACAGGTCGGCAGCATCGCCGATGTCCACAAACGCAGCAGGCAAGCCAACGGCAAATCCGGCGATCCATGTGGACCAATGCGGCGTTTTGAATTTCTTGTGGACGACGGAGAAAATCGACGGCAGCAGCCGGTCGCGCGACATCGCGAACCACACCCGCGTTTGCCCATATTGAAAGACGAGCAGCGAGGAGAGCATGCCGGTCAGCGCACCGATGATGATGATCGAGCGATACACTGGTTTTGCGCCGAGCTGCTGCAGCGCGTAAGCGACGGGAGCATCGGCCGCCGGGCCGGAGGTGAAGGTGTCGTAGCGCATCATGCCAAGCAGCACGAGAGCTACGCCGACATAGAGGATGGTGCAGACGATGAGAGACGCGATGATGCCGAAGGGAATATCCTTTTGCGGATTCTGTGCCTCCTCGGCCGCGGTGGAGACAGAGTCAAATCCGATATAGGTAAAAAATATGATGGCGCCGCCGGTGAGGATGCCCCCGAATCCGGAGGGCGCAAAAGGCGTCCAGTTGGCGGGTTTCACCAGCATTCCGCCCACGATCAGGAAGATCGCGATGGCCCCGATTTTCACCGCCACCATGATGTTGTTGGTCTCGGCCGATTCACGCACGCCGCGCACCAGCAGCACTGTCAGGATCATCACCACAAGAAAGGCCGGAAGGTTGAAGTAAGCGCCGGTCCATTTGCCACCCGCAAAAACCGGAGACGAAATGGCGTCCGGCAAATTTATATGGAAGGCCGTGAGCTGCGCTTTGAGATAGCCGGAAAAGCCGACCGCCACCGCGACATTACTCACCGCATATTCGAGGATGAGGTCCCATCCAATGATCCAGGCAAAGATCTCGCCGAGGGTGGCGTAGGAATAGGTATAGGCGCTGCCTGCGATCGGGATCATCGAGGCAAGCTCGGCGTAACACAATCCCGCGAAGCTGCAGGCGACGGCGACCAGGATGAACGAAATGGCAATGGCCGGGCCTGCCGGGGGCCTGCCGTGCATGAGGGCCCCGCTGACCGAACCATGGCGCACAAAGCTGGCGACCAGGTCCATGACCTGCGCGTGCAGGATCGACGGCACTTCGAAGTGCTCGCCGGCTGCGGCCGTCCCGGTGAGAACGAAAATACCGGAGCCAATGATTGCGCCAATTCCCAACGCGGTCAGCGACCACGGCCCGAGAGTTTTCGTGAGCGCATGACCCTCCTGGTGAGAGTCGGAGATCAGCTTATCAATGGACTTACACGCGAGGAGTTGGTTTGCCAGGGCTCGTACTCTCCACAATTCTGGATTGGCCACGCGTTGGCCGCAGCGTTGAACGCGTACAGCCGCAGCCACACGGCTGAATTGCGGAGCATCTTACCTTGCCGACCGCAGTCGCGCCAATCGGCAAGGTAAGAACAACCGGCTACCGCTTGGAAGTGCCGCGCGCCAGCTTCTTGACCTTCTGCTTCTTCGAGCCGCGCGGATACTCGCGCTTCGCCTTCGGCGCAGCTTTCTTGCGGGCTGCGCGTTTTACTTTCTTGCGTTCCTGTGTGTCGGTAATGCTTTTGGTATTTGCCATGTGTAGTTATCTGTCCTAATCGGAATCTGCGGCTGCCAGAGGCGCAGCCTCTCAAATGATACCCATTCACGCTTTCTCTAATTGCGCGAACTTTTCCACCAGCTTTTTCAAACCGAAGCGAGGAAATTGTACCGTAATCTTCGCCTCTTCTCCTTCACCTTCCCTTTGGTACACGGTTCCTTCCCCATATTTCGGATGTTTCACTTTCTGTCCAGGGCGGAATCCTCGCTTCCCGTGCGGCTCTTCCACGGGCACGCTGGGACGGGAAAACTTTTTGCCGCGCGAAGCAAAGAATTCGGCAATGTTGTCGATCGAGTTGTAGCTGGAACCGTAGCTCGTCTTCTGCTTGGGGCGGCCATACTGCGGACGCTGGTCCTCGTTCTCGTAATCGTAGTGCCTGCCATATTCCTCATTGGCGAAGACAGGCGTCTGCTTTTTCGGCGATCCGATATCTTCGAACAATTGCGAAGGCACCTCGCTCAGGAAGCGCGATGCGGTGCTGGCCTCGGGCATGTCGGTGCCGTAGCGGCGGCGATAACGGGCGCGGCTCAACACCAGCACCCGCATGGCGCGCGTCATGCCGACATAGCAGATGCGCCGCTCTTCCTCAATCTCGTCGGGGTTCATCAACGTGCGCGAGTGCGGAAATAAGCCCTCTTCCATGCCGACCAGAAAGACGAGCGGGAATTCCAGGCCCTTCGCGGCATGCAGGGTCATGAGCGTGACCTGCGCCCCGGCCACGATGTCGTCCGTATCGCTCACCAGTGCGGCATGATCGAGGAAGTCGGAAAGCGATTCTCCACGGTCGCGCGAATCCATGGCGGCGTTCACCAATTCCCGCAGGTTCTCAATACGCGCCAGCGATTCCGGCGTGTCTTCGGCTTCGAGCTGCTTGATATAACCGGTGCGATCGATGAGGAACTTCAGCACTTCGGCGACGTTGGCGTTTTCTCCCGGCGCGCGGAAACCCTCCACCTTCTCGGCCGCGTTTTCATCAGCCGCTTCGGCCGACTCAGGAGTAAATGCAGCGGCATCGTCCGCCAGCGAGTCGGGAGAAAATTCTTCTGCGCGCGACTCAACCTCAGCCAGATCGAAATTCATGGTGTGCTGCAGATCGCCATCGTCTTCAACTTCCGGTTCTACCGCGTCACTCGCTTCCGAAGCTTCGGGCTGCGCAGTTTGCGCCAGGCGTTGGTCAAACTTGCCATAAAGCATGGCGCGAGCGTCTTCGATCAACTCGCGGAAGCTTTTGAGCGCGGCGCACGCACGCGGCTGCATCAGGCGTTCCGCGACGATGTGTCCGATCGCATCCCACATCGGAAGATTGGTTTCGAGGGCAATGCGTTCGATCTGCTCGATGGTGGTTTTGCCGATCCCGCGCGTGGGCGTGTTGATGACCCGCAGCAGCGCAACCGAGTCGCTCGGATTCTGGATCAGCTTGAGATAGCTGATCATGTCCTTGATCTCGGCGCGTTCGTAGAAGCTGAATCCGCCGACCACGTTGTATTTGATGCCGTAACGCCGCATCGCTTCTTCCAGCAAGCGCGACTGCGAGTTGGTGCGATAGAGCACGGCCGCGCGCTTAGGCTCGTCGTCTTCGCTCGGCTGCTCAAGATATTTGTTGATGTAATCGGCGGCGAACAGCGCTTCGTTTTCGCCGTCCGGCGCTTCGTAATAGCCGACCTTCGCTCCCCCCAGGCGCTCCGTCCAGAGATTCTTACCCTTGCGCTTGAGGTTGTTCTTCACCACCGCGGACGCGGCTTCGAGGATGTTCTGCGTCGAGCGGTAGTTCTGCTCCAGGCGCACGATCTTCGCTTCGGGAAAGTCCTGCTCGAACTCCAAGATGTTGCGGATGTCGGCGCCGCGCCACGAATAGATCGATTGGTCTTCATCGCCCACCGCGCACACATTGTGCTCCGCGCCTGCGAGTGCGCGCATGATCTCGTATTGCGGGCGGTTCGTGTCCTGGTATTCGTCGATCAGGATGTATCGGTAACGCCGGTTATATTTCTCGCGCACTTCGGTGGAGGATTTCAGCAACTGGTTGGTCTTGAGCAGCAGGTCGTCGAAATCAAGCGCGTTGCACTTGGCCAACTCCGATTCGTAAACCTTGTAGATCTGCGCAATGCGTTCCATCTTCGGATCGGCCGATTGCAGGTAAACCTCCTGCGGGTCAAGCAGGTGGTTCTTGGCGTGCGAAATCCGCGAGAGCACATTGCGCACCGTGAGCTGCTTGTCGTCAATCCCAAGGCGCTTCATCGCGCCCTTCACGAGGGCTTGCTGGTCGCTCTCGTCGTAGATGGCGAAATCCTTACGGTAGCCTTTGCCGTTGACCTGCAGCGCCTCGATGTCGCGTCGCAAAACGCGCACGCAGAACGAATGGAAGGTCGAGATGGTGGGCTTGGACAGAGTCCGTCCGCCGACCAGGCGCTCCACGCGCTCCGCCATCTCCGCGGCGGCCTTGTTGGTGAACGTCATCGCCAGAATAGAGTCTGGTGCCACCCCAACCTGTTCGATCAGGTAGGCGATGCGGTAAGTGATCACCCTCGTTTTGCCGCTCCCCGCGCCGGCAAGAATCAACACCGGCCCATGGACGGTTTCAACCGCCTCGCGTTGCTGGGGATTGAGTTTTTCGAGGAACTGCAACGGGATTTCCTTAATTATGGCCGCACCTCAATTGTAACGTGCTGCGAGCACCTCCGAGTCGTACACTCCTTTGGCGCGGCATCACTGCGGTCAAAGATGGTGAAGTGGATTCCGGCTCCGAGAAATTTGCTCTGGCTCGCGCTCTTTTGCAGCACTCTGCTGCTGTGCGCCTCCGGTCGCGTGATCGGCGTCCCTTTTCAAATCCTTGCATGGGCGCTTTTCTGCTTCGGAAGCGGACGAAAAATACTCGCCGCGATTGC
Organism: uncultured Acidobacteriaceae bacterium; assembly: GCA_963703075.1. GTDB lineage: Bacteria > Acidobacteriota > Terriglobia > Terriglobales > Acidobacteriaceae > Korobacter. The sequence continues at coordinate 3,963,831 of OY969786.1, read as the reverse complement.
GAGTTGCACGCTCGCCGTGCTCTTGACCCTCTCGCCTCTTGATTTAGGGATCCGTTGGACACCAAACTATTGTGGCTTCGGGCGTCCTCGCATCGTCCGCTTCGGCTTCGGGCTTCCATCCAACAACGGATGGGCAGCGGCTAGCCGCAGAGAGATCGTATTTGGGGGCTGTATAACGCGGGCGAATGCGCCTAAGTACTTGCTTGTCTGGTAGGACCTCAATTTACTTTCGTACTGCTTTCATTCCTGCCTGATCCACCGTCGCTTCGCGCTTCATCTTGCATTCGGCGCACGGACAGGTTTCACGCAGGTACTCCCAGGAATAGATGCCGTGCTCGTGGCCATCGTTCCACACGAAGCGGATGGCGTATTTGCCCACCGACTCAGCGTTCGTCGGTCTAGCCAGAGCTTTGAACATGGGCAGAGCACCCGCCACAGCCTTGAGTGGATCGCCAGGCTTGCGGCCCTCTTTGTCGCGTTCCTCTTTGCACAGGGCGCAGGGGCAGGCATCGCGCAGCCAGGGGAAGGTGTAGGTGCTGTGGTGGCCGTCCTTCCACTCGATTTCCATTCCCGTGCCTTCGGTCTTGTGGACCTTCACGGATTTTGGGTCGGCGCTCATTGACTTCATTTAACCACAGAGAACGGATAGGAGTTTGGCGCCATTCGATTGATAGATCGATGGTTGTCGATATGGGAATACTCGTCGCGAATGCAAAACTCAGAGCTCACCTCGGTATGCCTCTGCGTCCTCTGTGGTTAAATTGAAGTGTATGTCCGACAAGAAAGTCCGCGCCCGGTTTGCGCCCTCGCCCACTGGACAATTGCATGTTGGCAATGCTCGCACCGCGCTCTTCAATTGGCTTTTCGCGCGCCAGCAGGGCGGAACGATGATCCTGCGCATTGAAGATACGGATCTCGAACGCAGCGAAGCGCGTTACGAACAGCAACTGCTCGACGACTTGAAGTGGATGGGGATCGATTGGGACGAAGGGCCCGATGTCGGCGGCCCCTTCCCACCTTATCGCCAGTCAGACAAGATCGATGTCTACCGCGAGCACGCCGAGCGCCTGGTGGCCGAAGGCAAAGCTTATTACTGCTTCTGCAAGCAGGAAGAACTAGACCGTTATCGCGAACAGGCGCTGAAAGAACATCGTCCGCCGATCTACCCTGGAACCTGCCGTGGTATCGATCCGGCTGAGGCGAAGCGGCGCAAGGATGGCGGCGAAGCGGCGGCGATCCGGCTGCAGATCCCGGAGCGGCCGATACGATTCCACGACATCGTGCACGGCGATGTCGAGTTCTCGAATGAAGTGGTGAGCGATCCCATCATCCTGCGTTCCTCGGGCGTGCCGGTTTACAACTACGTCGTCGTGGTTGATGACGCGGAGATGCAAATCACCCACGTTATCCGCGGCGACGACCACCTTTCCAACACGCCGAAACAAGTGGCGCTCTATGAAGCCCTCGGCTGGCCGGTGCCGGAGTTCGCCCACCTTTCCACCATCCTCGGACCGGACCGCGAGCGGCTTTCGAAGCGGCATGGCGCGACTTCCATCGCCAGCTTCCGCGAAATGGGTGTGCTTCCCGAGGCCTTGGTGAATTACATCGCTCTGCTGGGATGGGCGCCCACCGGCGGCACGCGCGAAATCTTTCGGCCGGAAGAACTGGTGAAGGAATTCGACTTGAGGAGAGTCACGCCTTCGCCGGCGATCTTCGATTTCGAGAAGCTCTACTGGCTGAACCGCCATTACATCAAGGAAAGTGCGCCCTATCGCATTGCGAAACTCGCCCGCGGTTATTGGGACCGGATGATGATCGAGCGTATCGCGCACCGCCAGGCGATCCCAAAGATCGAGCCCAGGCATGTGACCGCATGGGCTGCTTCGAAGGAAGTGGATGAGTGGCTGGGCAAAGTCACTGCCCTTCTGGTTCCTTCCGTGAACAAGCTCGATGAGCTGCCGGATCGAGGGAAGGTCATTTTCGATTACGACGCGAAGACGGCAATCGACGATCCCGGGAACGCCGAAGTCTTACAGGCGCAAAAGACTGAGAGCGTACTCGCGGCCTTCACCACGCGGATTGCTGGCGAATCCGGCCCGCTCACCGCGGAGCGTTTCAAGGCGATCGTGAGCGAGGTCAAGACCGAAACCGGCGTAAAAGGAAAAGATCTCTTTCACCCGATTCGCATTGCCGTGACCGGAACCCACTCTGGTCCGGAGTTCGACAAACTGGTTCCGCTGATCGAAGAAGGCAGCGCCTTGGCTTTGCCTGTCCAGGTGAAGAGCGTAAAGCAACGCGTAGCTGAGTTTGCCGAGGCGCGTAAGTAAGAACGAACGAGCGGCCAGGAAAAGTAGGAGTTCGCAGCCTAATTCTCCGCAGCCGAGAGGGGCTGCAACTTCACGATCCAGGGGTCCTTCGACCCCTTGGGATCGATGGTCACCTTGTACTCCGCGTCATGAAAAACCGGGTGGGGTTTGTAAGTGAACCACACCTCGTACTCGCCGGGCTCGAGCTGATCGGTTTGAAATTTCCCGTGACTATCCGTCCTGGCCGCTGCAATCAGGTTCTGGCCGCCGAAGACCTCGACATCGATGTTCGGCACGGTTTCTCCCCTGGCATTCTGCACGACGCCGGTAATACGCCGGATCGGATGGTCGAGCTTGACGGGTTGCTGCGCCCAGCCAAACGAGCCGGTGAGCATCGCCACCGCAATCGTCGCTCGAAATAACGTGCGCATCATCATTTGTATTTCAGCACCAGCTCCGGCGAAGCATTCTGCGGAGTAACGTGCACGTGATAGAAGTCGGCAATACCGTCGTGGTGCACCTTAATGTTGTATTTACCATTCTTCAGGTTGGGATAAGCGAAACGTCCCTGGTCATCCGTCTTGGCGTCGCCCATGATATGGCCGTCTTCGCGACGGAAAATCTCCACCCGGACACCGGCCGCAGGTTCCCCCTTATGGTTTTTCACCACGCCTACCATTTGCGGCACGCGCATTTCATTCACATGGACCGCGAGCTCTTCCTCGGCGAAGGAAGACAGGGCGAAGAAGAAAGAAAAGCAAAGCAGGATCGGCAGTGCGATGTTGCGCCTCATGCAAGCTCCGGGGCGAAAGGATCAGTTCAGGACATTTTGCAACGCTTCTCGTAAATCTGCATGCGCAAACTTGTACCCGTACCCAAGTAACCGAGTGGGCAGCACTCGTGTAGAAGCCAGCGCCGTCTCGTCCGCAGCCTCCCTGCCCATCACCAGGCGCAACCCGAACTTGGGCACGGGGAAGATCGTAGGCCGATGCAGGACCTCGCCTAGGACCCTCGTAAATTCAGCATTGGTGACCGGATGCGGCGCGGTGAAATTCACCGGCCCCTGAACCGCCGGGTTGAGCAGCGAGAAGATCATGGCACCGGCAATGTCCTCGATGGAGATCCAGCTCCACCACTGGCGCCCGTCGCCCAGTTTTCCGCCAGCCCCCATCTTAAAGATGGGCAGCACTTTTCCGAGCGCGCCACCTTCCTCGCTGAGAACCACGCCAATGCGTGGATGCACCACGCGAACGCCGGAGTCTTTCGCACTCTGGGTCGCGCTCTCCCAAGCCTGGCAGATTTCCGTCAGAAAGCCCGTACCCGGCGCGGAAGTCTCGGTGAGCACCTCATCGCCACGAACGCCGTAAAAGCCGATGGCCGAAGCTGAAATCAGAGTTGACGGCTTTCCCGAGTGCTTGAACGACTCGGCAACCGCCTCGCTGATGGTCTTTGTCCCTTCGACCCGGCTGGCGAACAGTTCTCGCTTGGTGCGGGCCGTCCATCGGGTCGCCACATTTTTGCCCGCCAGATGCACCACCGCATCGGCGCCTTCGAGCACGTCAGCGGCGAGCGGCTTTCCCGGCCTCCAGCGGTTTTCTCCGGACTTCGGTTCACCTCTCACCAGCGCGGTAACGTTGTGGCCCTCGGCATGCAGCCGCTCGGTCAGCGCTTTGCCGATCAACCCGCTTGCGCCGGTGATGAAGACGTTCATTCAGGAGTAGATGTCGGCCCGGAGTGGGGCATCAGCACGTCGTCAAATTGCTTTTGAATGCGATGAAAGAGATGCACGCGCGCTTTGCTGCCGGAGATGGCGTGGGTCTTGCGCGGATAGAGTTGGAGATCGAACGGAATGCCGTTGTTGATGAGCGCATTCATGAACTGCATGCTGTTCTGCAGGTGGACATTGTCGTCGCTGGTCCCATGCACGAGCAGAAGCCGGCCATGCAACTGGGTGGCGTTCTCAGTCACCGAAGTCCGCTTATAGTCGGCTTCGTGAGCTTTCGGCAATCCCATGTAGCGCTCGGTATAGATCGAATCGTAATTGTGCCAATCGGTCACCGGCGCCACGCTCACGCCCACTTTGAAAAGGTCGGAATGTTCCAGCGCCCAGGCGGTCATGGCCCCGCCGTAGCTCCATCCCCACCAGCCCAGGCGCTCGCGATCGAGTTGAGGGAACTGTTGCAGAACCTGGTCCACGGCAGCGAGCTGATCTTGTAAGGGCAACTCGCACATGTGGTGCGCAATCGGCGCCGCAAATTTCTCTCCGCGATCAGACATGCCGCGATTGTCCACCTTCAAGATCGCGTACCCACGCTTCGCCATGTACTGGTCGAAGAGATCCACCGTTCTCCAAGCATCCCAAATCGTCTGGACGCCTGGACCACCATAGGGATTGTTGATGAGTGGCACTTTGCCGTTTCTAATCGCAGGGCCAGTGGTCGGAAGAAGCAGCACGCCATGGAGCACGGTGCCATCTTCCGCCTTCACGTCCACGAATTGGGGGACGAGCAGCGCGTACTCTTTCACATCGCGCGCACTCCAGAAGGCGTTGCACTTCCCGTCCAGGGTGCAGACGGACAGGCTCGGCGGCGTGGTGAGGGCTGAGTAATTGTCGACGTAAAGGTTCGCGCTGGGAGCGAAATCAGCGGTATGGAAGCCGTGATCCTTGGAGACCCGCTCGATGTCGCCGGTCGCGATTTTCACCGAGTAAAGCTGGCGTTGCCGCTGGTCTTCCTGGGTTGAGCTGTAATACACGATCCCATTCTTTTCATCAACGGTATCAATGGCGAGAACATCCCACTCGCCTTTGGTGAGCTGACGATCGAGCTTGAGGGGCGACATCGGGCTGCCCTTGGCGAGCGAGTAAAGATAGATGTGGGTGTGCCCGTCGCGCCAACTCGTCCAAAGCAAACGCTGGCCGTTGTCAATGAACTTGAAGTGGTCGTTGATCTCGATCCATGAGTCGCTGGTTTCGGTCAGCACGATTTCCGAGTGGCCCGTATTCGGCTCGATGAAATAGAGCTGCAGCTTGTTTTGCGCGCGGTTCAGAACGAAGGCATACAGCAGGCCGTCGCGTACCCAGCCGAAGCGAGGAATGTAGGCGTCGTCGACGCCAATCAGGTTCACCCATTTTGTCCTTCCGCCGTCGGCACCAACCACTCCGAGCTGCACCCGCGGATTCGGGTCGCCCGCCTTTGGATACTTCTCCTCATCCACGGTCGGATGCGTCGCCATGTAGTCGGTAATGGGATAGGTCGGCACCGCCTTCTCGTCCATCTGCAGAAACACGATCTGCTTTCCGTCCGGCGACCAGAAGTAATTGCTGCGCACGTCCAGCTCTTCGGAGTAGACCCAATCCACTTCCCCATTCAGCAGCGCCGCGTCCTTTTCGCTCTTGGTCAGCTCCTTGGGCTTTCCCTGGATAGCCGTGACCCACAGGTTGTGGTCCTGAATGTAGGTCAGCCGGTCGCCCTTGGGACTGAACTTCGGATCGGCAACGCCGCCGTGCGCGTACGCCACCATCACGGACGTGTGGCTCTCGAGGCTGTAGAGCCAGAGACTCCCCATGGCGTCGAAGAGAATGTGCTTTGAGTCCGGAGACCAGTGATACGACGCCACCGAATAGCGCGCGCGGTTATCTTTGGCGCGGTCATCCGACTTGCTGGTCGTAGGCGGCTGCATTTCCGCCAGCCGCTCCTGCGCAACCAGCACCGCGGGTTTTGCGCCGGCCGCGACGTCTACATAGTAGAGAGCGCCATGGTCGCCGGAGTCATCGCGCTGCACGAAAGAGACCTTGGTTCCGTCCGGACTCCACTGCACGAACTCAGGGGCGCGGCCGGTGATGCCGCCCTCTGCGTAAATCGACTCAATGGTCAGCTGTTTCGGCTTGGGTGCTTCCTGGGCTGCGATGAATGGGGTGAAGGCGAGCGCGAAAAGCAGGACAGTGAAGTTCGTGCGTGTCTTCAAGTGCGGGTCTCCGAGTTGAATCGCTAGTCTAAGTTGATGGCGGCTGATCGGCAAACCGCTACCTCACTTCTCTGTCAGACCACCACGTTCTTCCGATGGACGATCGGGCACTCCGCCCTCGGCGGCGCGGAATCTCCAATAATCACCCGCGGTTTCGTTGAGGTCGCCTTGCGGCTTTTCGCCTTTGTACACCCGCGAAACGCCCCGCACCAGGCGGCGATACGGCAACTCTCCCTGTTCGTCGCACAAGAAAAGCTCGCCTGTTTTTTGGGTGCGATAGTACCAGCGTTTCAGCAACGCGAGGTGTTCCATCCATTCATAGGCGGAGGCCGGTTTCGCGTCCGGCGGCGGAGTGAGTACTTCGTGAAGGCGGCCTTCCATGCTCTGAGGCGTCTTGACCTGCCCAACCTGCAGTCGGGGCGTTACGTTGAAGGCGATTGGATCGCTGATGAACCCTCCCCGGATCTGGAAGAGAGTGACCGACTCGGGTTCCTGCGAAGGCTGCACCATCACGCCGTCGATCCGCTCGATGTTGCGGGCCAACTCCGAGCCTTGCTGCACCACCGCCTTCACCTTCTCGATCCTGGTATGCAGTTCGGCTGCTTGCTCGAATTGCAGCAATTCGGACGCGGAGTTGCGTTCGCTTTCCAGTTGACGCAAGAGCGAGCGGCCGCCGCTCTCGAAGAATTCACGAACGCGTTGCGCCTCTTCGGCGTAGCGTTCGTCGGTGCAGCCCTGGAAACAAGGCGCCAGGCACATCTTCATTTCGGAATAGATACAGCCGGGGAACTTAGGGTCGGGATGAAGATCGTCGGTACAGCGGCGCAGAAAAAAGAAATCGAGCGCGTCGTTGCTGAACTTTTCGGCTGCCACCCGCGACGCGAATGGTCCGTAGTAGGCGGACTTCGACTTCAGGCTTTGAATTCGCGTGGTGACTGCGACCCGCGGGTATTCGTTTTCTAGAATCAGGCGGAGCAGGGGGGCGAAACGAAGCTTCAGCCGGTCGGCATAGTTGGAGGGAAAAATCTCGCGCAAGGTGCCTGTAGAGGCAGAAACCGGCTTCGAAATCGGAGGCGACGGCGGAGTACTCGAGGCTTAATACCCGATCGCGGAGGTTCAAGCGCTTGGTGCGCTCTTCCGGCGCGCTGAGAAGGCGCAGCATGCGGCGGCGAAGGCTGGAGGTCTTACTGACATACGGCTCCGAACCCTCCGGTCCACGCAACAGGAATACCGCAGGCTTCGCCGGAACCGCTGCGAAGAACTCCGCGTCATGCGCGGGATCGAACGCGAGAAACTGCCTGGGCACCCTTGAAGTTTACGCGAACCGCGGGCCCGCGCGTCAGTGGATGTACCGCACTTTGTAGACCACCAGGGCAACCACCGTAAGCACCACGAGCAGAACCACCGCGCGGTAGCGGCGAAGTAGAAGATCACGCATATGACCGTTGCGACAACGGCGATCAGCGCACCGCCCACGTATTCGCTCAGGATGTAACGCGGCAACGCATACCCGTAGGCATGCTCAAGCCGGAAGTACTCGGCCAGGCTGCGGATCACGACGACGAAGAGGACGATGATGCCAGCCTGCGCTGCACGCTCTGCGGAGGGCAGTTTCACGCACAGGAGTGTACGCCACAGGAGAATCGCGAACCACTAGGACAGGAAAGGAAAAGAGAGGAAGCCCGAAACTCTGTTCCTACGGAATCAGCCTCTTAACGACTTCAGGCTGAAGTTCGTCGTTTTCTTCGAATTGATCCGATAGTCAGTGCCTGGGATCGTGACGATGCGGCACATCTCATGCAGTCGGGAGCGCATGCGCTCTCCGATTCGATCTCCTAAGGTTTCCTTTCGCGCCGCTTTCTCAGCGGCATTTCTTGGAAGACGTCCATCCGCTCCTAACGAGCCTTCCGGACCGTTTTCATAGTTCGTCGTGATGATGGTGGTCTTATCTTCGTTGTACCGGGTATTGAGAATCAAGCTGACCGTATCCCAAACCCATTCCGTCGGTTTCACAGCTCCGAGTTCATCCAAAACCAAAACATCAGCTTGGAATACGGGGCGCAACACCTCCAGTTCAGTCGCGGAAACGGAAGGGTTATAGGAATTCTGAATTTCCTTAAGGAGTTCACGGTAATCGCAAAAGTGGCAGGCGATGCCTTTTTGAAGTACGAGCTCCCGAATGATCGCGGAGGCGAGATGCGTCTTCCCGACTCCGACCGGGCCGATCAGCAGTAAGCCAGCTCGCTCGACTGGGTATTTCTCGACGAATTGCTCCGCGACGCGATAAACGGTAGCAAGTCCCGTCAGGTCCCCATCGTGGGCGAAGCTCGAGAGTGTGCAATGCTTGTAGCGCTCCGGAATGGCAGCACGCTCCATTAGGCGCTCGTTGCGTAGCCGCTGCTGGCAGTCGCAGCGGACCGCCTTGGGTCCCTTATCGCTCGCGACCGTCTTCCATCCCGTATCGCGGCAGGTCTCGCACTTTACCGTGGTTTCAATCATCGATTTCCCTGCAACTACTGTGACCCCGCCGCCGCGAGGATGCAAGCCGAAGCGGAACTCCCCTTGTGCACAACCGAGGTTCCCTGTGGATGCCTGAGGAAAACCGGGAGTTCGGTTGTACCATTTCCTCGTGCTCCCATCGCTCCAGGCTTACCTCCGCAAGCATGCGCTCTTCGTTCCCGGCGAGCGCGTGGGCGTCGCCGTCTCTGGCGGCGCGGACAGCGTTGCCCTGCTGCGCGCCCTGCTGGCAATGCGGAGCGAACTAGGGATCGTGTTGAGCGTAATCCACGTGCACCATGGAATCCGCGGCGCGGAAGCCGACGCTGACGAGCAGTTCGTGCAGCAATTGGCCCAGGACTTCGATCTGCCGCTGCATGTGAAGGCTGTCGACGTTCCCGCCCATAGCAAGTCGGAGAGGCTAAGCCTCGAGACATCGGCGCGTGAGCTGCGCTACGAATCCTTCCGTTCCTTGCTGGAATCCGGCGCATGCGACAAGATCGCGACTGCGCATACTCTCGACGATCAGGCCGAAACCGTCCTGCTGCGCATTTTGCGCGGCACGGGAACCCGCGGGCTGGCGGCCATTCCTCCCCTCCGCGACGCGTCGCGGGAGTTGGCGGCCCGCATCGTGCGCCCGCTTCTCGGCACACGGCGCGCAGAGATCGAGCTCTATCTTCATTCGCTTGACCAGTTTTGGCGGGAAGATGCCACCAACCGCGATTCCAGGCATTTACGCAACCGAGTCCGGCACGAACTGCTCCCGCAGCTTGAAGAGGCTTACAACCCCGGTCTGCGGCACGCTCTTACCAACCTCGCGGAAATCGCGCGCGCCGAAGAAGAACACTGGGCGTCCGAAGTCTCACGCCTCGCGGCGCTGGTGATCAACGATACGGAGGAAGGCACCAGCCTCGACCGCACCCGGTTCCTGGCGATTCCCCTCGCCTTGCAGCGCCGCCTGCTGGTCGATTTCGCCGATCGGCTCGATCTGCCCTTCGGATTCGATGACATCGAATGCATGCTTCACCTCGCCGCACACCCCGGTTCGCAGCATGAATTCGAAGGCGGATGGACGGTCGCAGCAACCCGGCAAACCTTGGAAATTCGCGGGTCGGTCGAGGCGCCGCCCACCGTTGCATTCGATTATCCGTTGCCTGTTCCCGGCGCCATCGATCTTCCCAACCAGCTTTCTCTCCGCTGCACAATTGTTGCCGATCCCTCGCGCCACGCTGCTCCGAACCTTCTCGCTTATGAACGCCTGCAGCTTCCACTGCGAGTTCGTAATTGGCAACCCGGTGACCGCTTTTGGCCTGCCGGCAATAAGCAGGCGGAGAAGTTGAAGAGGTTGTTCCAGCAACGCCACGTTCCGGCCGAAGCGCGTGGCGCATGGCCGGTGGTGCTCAGCGGCAGCGACATCGTGTGGGTGCGCGACTTCCCCGTGGCGAACGCCTTTAAAGCGCAGGGCGGCGCCGCGGTTCTCATCGAGATCGGCTAATCGCTAGCTCTGTTTAGGCGAATGTTTGCGGAAGATTACCCGGATTCCATCGCGCCAGCGTTCGTCAATCGCCAGCAGCGTCCAGGAGATCTTTGGCGAGAGATAGCGGAGAATCTGGTCGGTCGTCGGATGAATGCGCAGCGCCGGGGCGACCAGGAAAAGCAGCGGATCTGCGCTGGAAAGCTCGCGCCCCGCGAAGTAGCCATATTGTTGGAACTCCCGCCGTTGATGGTGCCAGCGCACCCGCGACCAGTAATCCAGGCCTTGGAGCGGGAGGTGAATGTCTTCATCGGCCTTTAACTCAATCACCGCCAAGCGCGCATCACGGGTGGTGGTGAGCACGTCGATCATGGCGCGGTCGCAGGCGGCAAAGGCTGGCACCTGGGAATACACATGAAGGCCATCGAGTCGCGAATCAAGCACGGTAACGTCGCGTACGATCATCGACTCGATCCATCGCTCCGGGACCGCGCGATGGATCGGATCGCAGCGGTCGCGAGAGTTGCGGCGCTCGGCGATGTGCCGGAGATAGTCACGAAAAGCTTCCTGGTTGGTTTCGTCCACCGGAAATTCGGCGGCCCGCACGCCGAAGTACAGCTGTTCGACAGGACGAAACGAATCCCGCGTCACGCCGATACGTGCTCCTGCGAATTGCAGCCCATGAAGGCGAAATGCGACCTCCGTGGCGGAAACGACGACCGGCTCAGCCTCTGGAACCACCGTTAGCACATGCGCAACCGACAAAGCGAGACGCTGCAACGCCGAATGTTTGTCCGGTGCCCGCACCAGGCGTGTCGCAATGTTTCCCGCGTCCGTTGTGTCGAAGGCGGTGACCTCCTGGGTGCGCTCATCCAATTCGTAGAGCTCCCACTTCGCCAGGTCGCGATTGAGATGGGCCATCCGCTGGCGAAGCACCGCTGACGTGCCCGGAGGTACATACAGCTTCAGTCCCTCCACAACAATCGACAGCGGGCTGGTTCGGCGGCAAGCCTCGAGCCACAGGATGCCGAACCCGAGCGCAGCATCGACCGAAGCCTGCAGCTCGGTTGCGTTGACCCCGAGCACAGCGAACGCCGCATTGCCGTAATGCAGCAGGGCGCGGGTATAGATGGGGCTGAAGGATCGTTCGAGGTCCATCGAGGTGGAGAGTGCGTCCAGGCGAAAGCCCACATTTTCAGCCAGCAGCACGCGCTGCAAACGCTTGGCGTACTGCGCGCGAACGGCCTTCTTGGCGGAGGGCGTTCGCTGGTCCGTCGTCGCGCAGAATTCCAATTCCGCGGGCTGCGTTTTGCCGAAGCGCTGGACAGAGAGCCGCAGCGACCCGTTTTTGCGTTCCGCGTCCAATACCCGCCGCACGATGTTGCGCTCTTCGGACCAAAGATGGAGCAGGCACTTTCCGTTGCTTTCGGAGATGGAGTAGCGGCTTTGTGACAAATCGAAGAGGGTCTCGCCGTCTTCCAACACCACCGCCGCATGTTCCCCCGCGAGATATTCCTCCAGCAGCCGGGAAAGGGATGAAGAAGTAATCGAATTGGCAGTGACGGAGGTACCCATCCTGATGTAATTGTGGGGGCACAAAATCGCAATTGCAGCGGCTTCCAGCACAGGTGGATGTGACATAATCACCTATCGATCATGCCCATATCCAAAGCGCCAATCTGCTGACGCCGGACTTGCGTCTGGCAGAGCCGTCCACACGCTACGGAAATAGATCGTTTCGCCGGGTCGATCATCCAAGGGGTAGTGAACAAAATGGATAAGCGGTTTTTCTTTGATAAGTACGGCCTCACCGACACCAATGTCGAGCGTTATCTCGGAGCCGCGCTATCGGCCGGCGGAGACTACGCCGATCTCTACTTCGAATACCTGACATCCACGTCGATTGCCCTCGATGAATCCATGGTGAAGTCGGCCTCGCAAGGCATTTCCGCAGGCTGCGGCGTGCGCGTTGTGGCCGGAGAACGCACCGGGTACGCCTACACCGACGACCTGGCCCCGGAGAAAATTCTTCATGCCGCGAAGACAGCTGCGCTGATTGCCAGCGGTCCTGCGAAGACACCCATTGTCAACGCCAATGAAGTCGGAAAGCGTGATCTGTACCCCATTACCCAAGGCGTCCTCGGATCGGACGTTCTTGGCAAGCTGGCGCTGGTGCAGCGTGCCGACGCCGCTGCCCGCACCCATGACGCTCGCATCCAGGAAGTTCGCGTGAGTTACGCCGATGAACTGCGCAAAATCCTGGTCATCGGTTCGGACGGAACGTTTGCCGAGGACGTGCAGCCGCTCTCGCGTATGAGCGTTTTTTGTATCGCCAAGAACGAAGCGGGCTCGGCCCGCGGCAGCTCAGGCGGTGGTGGACGCGTGGGCGTCGAGTACTTCCACGAACAGGCGACCCCGGAACACTTTGCCCAGGAGGCTGCACGCCAGGCAATCATTCAGCTGGACGCGCGCGAGGCACCGGCCGGCGAAATGGAAGTCGTCCTCGGCCCCGGTTGGCCGGGCATTCTCTTGCACGAAGCCATTGGCCACGGTTTGGAAGCTGATTTCAACCGCAAGAAGACCTCGGCATTCGCCGGCTTGATGGGGCAGCGCGTGGCCAGCGAAAAGTGCACGGTGGTCGACAACGGCACCATGCCTTCGCGCCGCGGATCGCTCAACATCGACGATGAAGGCAACGCCACCAACAACACCGTCCTCATCGAGAATGGAATTCTCAAGGGCTATCTCACCGATAAGCTTTCCTCCCGCTTGATGGGACTGGCCAACACCGGCAACGGCCGTCGTGAAAGCTATGAGCACATTCCCATGCCGCGCATGACGAACACCTACATGCTCGCCGGGCAAGACGCGCCGGAAGACATCATCAAGTCGGTGAAATACGGGGTGTATGCCGTCAACTTCGGCGGCGGGCAGGTCGATATCACCAACGGTAAGTTTGTGTTCTCGGCCAGCGAGGCTTACCTGATCGAAGATGGCAAGGTCACGGCGCCGCTCAAGAATGCGACCCTGATCGGCAACGGACCGGACGTTCTTACCCGGGTGAGCATGGTCGGCAACGACCTGCAACTCGACGAAGGGGTCGGCACCTGCGGAAAAGATGGGCAGTCGGTCCCGGTAGGCGTCGGCATTCCGACCCTGAAGGTCGATCGCCTGACGGTAGGAGGAACGGGCCGATGAGCAGCAGCACCACAGTCCAGAATCCCACCGCGACCGATCTCCGCGAACTCTCCGTCGAGGTAGTGCGCAAAGCCATGAAGGGCGGCGCTACCGCGGCCGAGGTCGTGCTGCGTGAAGGATCTGAATTTTCGACCACGGTCCGCTTCGGCGAAGTAGAGACCCTGAAAGAGTCCGGAGCACGCTCCATCGGCGTACGCGTGTTCTTCGGGAAGCGCTCGGCGAGTACCTGGTCGAGCGACTTGTCCCCGGCTGGGGTGGATGGGATGGTGAAAGGCGCGTTGAACCTCGCGCGTATTACCTCCGAAGATCCGTTTTCCGGCATTCCGGAGCCCGATACTCTCGGCACCATTCCGACCAACCTCGACCTGTATTACGAGGACGTCTATTCGCTTTCTACCGCCGACCGTATCGATTACGCCCGGCGCGCAGAGAACGCGGCCTTAACCGCCGATCCTCGTATCAAGAACTCCGATGGCGGCAGTTTCGACGCTGCCACCGGGATCAAGGTCCTCGCAAACTCTCACGGTTTCATCGGCGACTATCGCCGTTCCTACTGCTCGGTCTCGGCCGTGCCCATTGCCCAGATCGAAGGATCTTCCATGCAGCGCGACTACTGGTATTCGGTGGCGCGTACGCTCACCAAGCTGGAGGAGCCTGAACATGTGGGTAGGATCGCCGCCCAACGCACCCTGCGTCGCTTAGGCGCGCGCAAGGTGAAGACCCAGCGCGTTCCAGTCGTCTTCGATCCGCTCGTCGCCGGGGCTTTGCTGGGACATGTTTTTGAAGCCGTCAATGGAGATTCCGTGTATCGCGGCGCGTCGTTCCTCGCTGGCAAGCTCGGCGAAAAGATCGCGGGTGCCAACGTAACCATCGTGGACGACGGAACGATGGTCGGCGGCTTCGGCAGCAGTCCCTTCGACGCCGAAGGCGTGCCTACACGTCGCACCGTGGTCATCGACAAAGGCGTACTCAATTCCTACCTGCTCAACACCTATACCGCCCGAAAACTGAAGATGCAGACCACCGGCAATGCCTCGCGTGCTTTGGCGGGGACGCCCGGGATCGGCGCGGGAAACTTCTTCATGGAGAAGGGCGCGAACGAACCTAAGAAGATCCTTGCCGGCATCCAGGAGGGTCTCTACGTCACCGAATTCCTCGGTTTCGGGGTGAATCTCGTGACCGGCGACTTCTCCCGTGGCGCCAGCGGCGTCTGGATCCAGAACGGCGAGCTCACCTTCCCTGTGGAGGAAGTCACGGTTGCCGGAAATCTTCGCGACATGCTGAACAGCATCTCGGAAATCGGCGACGACCTCGAGTTCCGCGGTTCGGTGGCCTGTCCGACCCTGCGCATCGACGGCATGACAGTCGCCGGCGAATAAATCCGACCAAAACCTTTACTTGATAGGCCTCCACTCAGGCTGAACGGGCCAAAGATGCCTGCAGCGCTGCTGGATTGCAGGAACAAGGCGGGCGAGCTCTGGTTTGCTGTCAACCCGGTCCCGGCGCGGTCTCATCCCATCCCTTTGAACTGGCGGAGGGAGAAGATGGCATCGAATCCGAAAATTCCAGATCTGAACCAGCCCAGCCGGCGGGGACCCACGCTCGTACCGAAACCCGAGCCTCCGGCCAGCGCCTTTCCTGGCGTCATCCTGGCGATTGTGACCGCGTTGTTGCTGCTTGGCGCGGTCGTCTACTTCATGCCGCGGGCACCCAGAAATACCGGGAACGCTCCTGCTGGCGCGGTCACGCCAACCCAGCCCGCGAATGGGCAAGTTCAGTTCAGCGACGTCACCATGAGCGTAGCGCCTGTCGGTGGAGCCATCAGCATCGACGCACAGCTCACCAACAGCGGCACGGCAGAGCTGAATGGAGTGATGGCAGAGGTCGA
This sequence comes from uncultured Acidobacteriaceae bacterium, assembly GCA_963703075.1. Taxonomy (GTDB): domain Bacteria; phylum Acidobacteriota; class Terriglobia; order Terriglobales; family Acidobacteriaceae; genus Korobacter. The sequence goes on along the minus strand of OY969786.1, from coordinate 3,948,503 downwards.
TTTTCCCCTCTCCAACGGCCAAATGGGCGCGGTGCAGGTACCCGTGTTGGGAGTCGCGGTCGGGAAGTCGGCGAGTACATCCAAGGCCACCGGCGATACCGAAGACCTGACCAAATCGCCAATCAAGCCGGGCGAAACCCGGCCTGTGCGCATCAGCGTGAACGAGGTTCCGGCGAGCTGGAACCATCAAATTCCGCAAATCCGGGTCGCGGAAACCACTGGGGCCGCCGCGAAGTAAGAACTGGAAGCGCAAAAAAGGGGAGCGAAAGATCGCTCCCCTTTCCTTATCGTTGTGATTCGGCGGCTTTCACCACGGCGGGCACCACCTGCGCGGCGGCCAGTCGAACATCGGCGCTCCGATTTTGCGTGATCGTGGTATTTCGGGAAGCGTGTCCACTCAAATTCAAGCAAACGACGCCAACGATAATCAGCACAATCGAAAACACTTTTAGTCCGTTGGCCGGTTCGTGAAACAGAACCATGCCGATCAGGGCCACCGCAGCCGTGCCCAAGGCCGACCAGATCGCGTAAACCGCTCCGACTTCAAGCTGTTTCAGCACGCGAGCCAGCGGCGCCAGGCTGAGGGCGTAAAACACTAACATCCCCACGGTTGGGCCGAGACGGGTAAACCCATCGGAATACTTCATCAGAATTGTAGCGGTCACCTCGAGGGCGATCGCCAGGAACAACCATAGCCAGCACATAACGGCTGCCTTCTGGTACGAGCACAGAGAATAGGGATTCCGCATCCGCGGCTCGCTGGCGTGTGGTCGTACCGAAACAGCCACGCCATCCGGCTTGCGGATGGTTTACGGATTCAAAGCTCGAACCGAAGGAACCCTAATGGTCTGGAAGGGAGAACTGGACGGGGTTGGAATTCGGGGTGAACCAATGAAGCGGAATGTGCGATTTCATAAATGGCCTCGCAAGACCTATTCTACTCGGATGCGAGTGGCTGCGCCAGCGGTCTCCACGTTACAGTCACATTAAAATCAATAAGTTACAGACACTAAAGGACTTGTCTCGGGAATTTCATTGCACCGTTTCCGGGGCAGTAAGAGAGCTCGCAGCCCCTTAAAAGCCAGTTTAGTCGTATATTTCTCGAGGCCTTTGACGACCAAATCTTGCCATATTTCGTCGTTTTTTGACCTTTTGAGGACTTTTATGCAGACTCGTTTTCTCGGCGCTCTGATCGCGCTCTCCTCCCTGGCTTTTGGCCAGGCACCCTCGCAGCCGCCTCTCGCGGCCAAACATCCGGAGACCAAAACGGTTCAAGGCACGAAACTGGTGGATGACTACCGATGGCTGGAGGACGGCGCCAAGCCGGAGGTGAAGGCGTGGGTCACTTCCGAGAACGGTTTTAGCCGGTCGTACCTCGACGGCATTGCCGCGCGGAAGCCGATCTACGAGTGGCTGGAACAGCTCGATCACCAGATCGGAACCGATTACGCTGGAGTGCAATACCAGGGCGGGATGATCTTCGCGATGAAATACGACCCGAAGATGCAGCAGCCTGCGCTAGTAACGATGAAGTCGCCGACGGATGCCGCCTCGGAGCAGGTCGTGGTCGATCCGAACAAACTGAATGCGAAGGGCACGACCTCGATCCAGTTCTACGTGCCTTCGCTGGATGGGAAGTACGTTGCGGTCTGCATGCCGGAGGGCGGCAGCGAAAACGGAGGCGTGACGGTCTTCGAAACCGCGACCGGCAAGCAACTCAGCGACGACGTGCCACGGGTGCAGTTCGCCACCGGCGGGGGCAGCGTGACCTGGAAGGGAGATGGCAGCGGCTTCTACTACACCCGCTATCCCCACGAAGGCGAGCGGCCGGCGGCCGACGCCAATTTCTATCAGCAGGTCTATTTTCACAAGCTGGGGACGGCTGCCCGCTCGGACACCTACGCGCTTGGAAAAGAATTTCCGCGCATCGCCGAGACGACGTTGCAAACCAGTTTGGATGGGCAGTGGATCATGGCGACGGTCGAGTTAGGGGATGGCGGCCAGTACGAGCACTTCCTGCTCGGGCCGGACGGCAAGTGGCAGCAGATCACGCACTTTGAAGACGGAATCACGGCGATTGGCTTTGGCGCAGACGGAGCGCTGTACATCGACGACACGAAGAACGCGCTGAACGGAAAGCTTGAGCGCCTGGCACTCGATCCAGGGAAGGCGATTGGGGTCGCGGACGCGAAGGTGATCGTTCCCGAAAGCCAAGCCGCGATCGAAAACTTTGGATTCACGCTTTCTGGCCAGTTTCCGGCATTTGTGGCCACGAAAACACGTCTTTACGTCGTCGACACGGTCGGAGGCCCACAGCAGGTCCGGATTTTCGATTTGGCGGGAAAGGAACTGGGGAAGGTTCCGCTCGATCCGGTTTCGTCGGTCGATCGCATGGTGGCGCTGGGGGGCGACGAGATCCTGATTTATACGCAGACTTACCTCAAGGGAGGCGGATTCTATCGATTTGACCCAGCGCACAATCAATTGGAAGAGACGAGGCTGCGCCTGCAAAATCAGGTCGACTTCTCGGACGTAGAGGTGGTGCGGGGGACGGCGACCAGCAAGGATGGGACGAAGGTCCCGTTTACGGTGCTGCGGAAGAAGGGCACGAAACTTGACGGCAATAACCCGACAATCCTCACCGGGTACGGCGGTTTCGGTCTCAGCATGACGCCGGGCTGGAATCCAACGCTCAAGTTGTGGCTGGACCATGGCGGCGTCTACGTGGTCTCGAACCTGCGAGCCGGCGCCGAGTTTGGAGAGTCGTGGCATCGCGCAGGAATGTTGCTGAACAAGCAGCACGTCTTCGACGATTTCATCGCCTGTGCCGAAGAGTTGATCTCGGAGCACTACACCAGCGCGGATCAATTGGGCATCGAGGGCGGGAGCAACGGCGGTCTCCTGATGGGCGCGGTGATGACGCAACGCCCGGAGCTGTTCCGCGCGGTGAATTCCAGCGTCGGGATCTATGACATGACCATCCTGGAGTCGTCGGCCAACGGGCAGTTCAATACCACGGAGTACGGCAGCATCCAGAATGCCGCGCAATTCAAGGCGATGCTGGCCTATTCGCCTTACCAGCACGTGGTCGACGGCAAACACTACCCGGTGGCCTTATTTATGACGGGCGACAACGATGCGCGGGTGGACCCGGCGCACTCGCGCAAGTTCGTCGCGCGGTTGCAGCAGACGGGGGCAACGGCGTACTTGCGAACCAGTGCGAACGCGGGGCATGGAGGGATCGGGGCGGCCGAAAGCGAGCGCCTGGCGTGGGCGTCCGATTCGTGGGCGTTTTTCTTCGATCAGTTGGGAGTGAAGTGGTAGGCGTTCGGGTGGCGTCCGATGAAGCGGACTGGAGCGGGGGCTGGGCTGTCTTAGCGCTTACGCGCTGAATACACTCCATTCTGTTTCCCAATACAACCGAGCCCGGCCAAGAAGTCCATCAAGAGCGCGATCTCGACAGAAAGGAGTGCCTTTCTAATCCTCGCCGCTAGATCGCTACCGCACCAGATAACGGCTTTGACTGAGCAGCACCCCTAACGTAATATCCCGCTCCTGTGATCGGGCAGACCATATCGCATTACCGAATCGGGGAGCTGCTGGGCGGCGGCGGCATGGGTGTCGTGTACAAGGCCGAGGATACCCGACTGCATCGCTCCGTCGCCCTCAAGTTCCTTCCCGAAAATGTCGCCCACGACCCACAGGCGCTTGCTCGTTTCCAGCGAGAGGCACAGGCGGCGTCCTCCCTGAATCACCCCAACATCTGCTCGATTCATGACGTCGGCGAGGAAAACGGGCAGGCTTTCATCGCCATGGAATATTTGGATGGCGTGACCTTGAAGCACATGATTAGTAGCAAGCCGCTCGACATGGAAACCCTATTGGGTTTGGGCATCGAGATTGCCGACGCTCTGGATGCCGCTCACACGCAAGGCATCGTGCATCGGGACATCAAGCCAGCAAACCTTTTCGTCACCAAGCGAGGACACGCCAAGATACTGGACTTCGGGCTTGCGAAGATCACGTATAGCAGTTTCAGTAAAACTCAACTGGCGGCGGTGACGGCGGACGATGTCGAAGCGGAGCACCTGACGAGTCCGGGATCTACGCTAGGCACCATCGCCTACATGTCGCCGGAGCAGGTCAGGGGCAACGAAATGGATGCTCGCACCGACCTGTTCTCTTTCGGCGCCGTGTTGTATGAGATGGCAACCGGAGCTTTGCCGTTTGGCGCTGACACTGCTGGTCTTATGTTCGACGCAATATTAAACCGAGCTCCTGTTGCGCCTGGACGACTGAACCCCGATGTTCCGCCGGAACTGGAGGGGATCATCAACAAGGCTTTGGAGAAAGACCGCAATCTACGCTATCAGAGCGCATCGGACATGCGCACTGACTTGACACGTCTAAAACGGAATGCGGAGTCGGCGCGATCGACGCCGAGACAGCCCATTGCGCAACCGAAACGAGGGTCGCGTTGGCGCGTGCTTACGGCAGCGTGCGGGGTCGCCGTCGCTGCCATTTTGCTCGTAATCGGCACGAGGTCGAAGGGGTCTGGATCGCCGCTTCGCACCACGCTGACACAGGTGACCTTTGCCGAAGGAGTCGAGGAGTATCCGGCGTGGTCGCCAGATGGCAAGGTGCTTCTCTACACGGGAGAGGTCGGCAAGACGCGAAAGATTTTCCGCAAGGATTTGGCCTCTGGTAAGGACTCGCAACTGACGGTTGGGAATTCTGACGACCTCCAACCCGCGTGGTCCCTCGATGGCAAGCAGGTGGCATTTGTGCGTGCCCACCAGCCCGACACAAAGCTACAGCCCGGCGATGTGTTCGGCATGTTTCAGGAGGGAGACGTATGGGTACTCGATCTCGCTTCCGGCGAAGAAACCAAACTTGTTGAGAACGCGTTCAATCCCGCTTACTCGCCCGATGGACAGCACGTAGCGGTGGATGCATCATGGGCCGGCCCACGTCGTATCTGGGTAGTCGACCGCCAAGGCCACAACCCTCAGCAGGTCACAACCGATACGAGTGAGGAGGTCGCCCATGTCGCACCGGCCTGGTCTCCTGATGGCAGGACGATTGTCTTTCAGAATCTCGTGCGGACGAAGTTCGACATTCGGACGGTGAACCTCGATACGAAGCAGATGAGCTGGATCACCAACGACTCCCTCACCAACATACGGCCGTCATGGTCCCCGTCAGGCAGGTTCATCTATTTCTCCTCGTACCGAAGTGGCGGCATCAACATCTGGCGGGCACGAGTGAAGAAGGATGGAACACTGAGCGGTTCATTGCAACAGGTGACGACCGGAGCCGGACAGGACGTTGAGGTTGCTGTCTCGCCCGACAACAAGCGCCTCGCGTATGCTACGTTGCGCCAGAACGCCGACATCTGGAGAGTTCCAGTCTCTCCGCAAACCGGGCTCTCAACCGGGACGCCGGAGGCGGTAATCAGCACGACACGAGAAGACAGCAGAGGCTCATGGTCCCCTGACAACAAGATGGTTGCCTTCAACTCCGACCGTGCTGGAGACATGAACATCTGGCTCACGCTGGCCGACTCCACCACGCGGCAACTTACCACCGGGGACGGTGGAGATTTCCAGGCCAACTGGTCGCCCGACGAAAACAAAATCGCGTTCTTCTCTTCTCGCTCGGGGAGCCCGAACATTTGGGAAGTTGAAATCGCCAGCGGAACTCTGCGGCGTTTGACATCGAACTCCGGCGTGGACGTGAACCCGTTCTACTCGCCTCAAGGCACATTCATTGCCTACCAGTCGGACAAGAGTGGTCGGCTTGAGGTCTGGGTCATGAACGCGGACGGTAGCAACCCGCGCCGATTGACGAATGTTGGCGTGTCGGGGCATTTCATGCGGTGGACTGCCGACGGATTGGGCATTGTCTTCCGCTGCCCGTGCAACGGAAAGCCTGCAACGATGAAGGTGTCCGTCAACGGAGGCGAACCGCAACCCTTTGCGGAAACGATGGTGGGCGGCGGGCACATGTCCTTCTCACCGGATCGCACTCGCATCATGGATGTGGTAGGACACAAGGTACTCTGGGTTTCGCCAGTCGACGGAGGAAAGCCGGAAAAGGTCTACGACTTTCCCGACCCCGAGGTAAGAATCGACTACCCCGTCTGGTCGCCGGATGGGAGATGGGTGATGTTCGACCGCTTCCGCCCGCAGGGAGGCGACATCTGGGCTATCAACGGAGTGGAATAGCTCGGAGGGCTGTCATGCGTCGATAACGTGGGCTGAAGGTGTTTTGTCACCTTTGCATGTTACAAAGGCGCCTGAGAGACCTTCGGACTCAAGAGCTAGAGACGCCACCCTTCGCTTTGCTCAGGATGGGGCACCCGGAGCTTCGAGAGCCCTTGGTTTCGAGGCCTGAGGAACAAGACGTAAGACCCCACCCTTCGCTTTGCTCAGGATGGGGCACCCGGAGCTTTCGAGAGCCCTTGGTTTCGGCCTGAGGAACAAGACTTGAGACCCCACCCTTCGCTTTGCTCAGGATGGGGCACCCGGAGCTTCGAGAGCCCTTGGTTTCGGGGCCTGAGGAACAAGACTAGAGACCCACCCTTCGCTTTGCTCAGGATGGGGCACCCGGAGCTTTCGCAGAGCTAGTGGGCCTTAGCGGGCTTGGGTTCTTGCGTGGGGTCGGCGTCTTTGAGCATGGTGTCGATCAGGCTGTAAAGCTGGTCGCGGTCCACGACCTCGACGAAGGGTGTGCCACGCGAGGTGTTGCTCACTACGTAAAGGGTCGGGGTATGCGCGATCCCAACCCGCTGGCCGAGCGCGTAGTCGGCTTTTACCTTGGCGGCCAAATCACCTTTGGGGTCGACGAACAGCGGCAGGGTCAGCTTGTGGTCGGCGGCGAATTTCTCGGTGGTGCTGCGCAGGTTGTCGGGGTTGATCTCGATCTGGTGGGCAAAGATGTACAGGCGATAGTCGTCGCCGATAGCCTTCGACTTGGTATCGAACCAGCGGGCGTTGACGGCTGCGTCGAAGGACCAGTTGTGCTGGGGCAAGGGAAAGTCGTACTGGACGAGCGGAATCTTATAGGTCTTGGCGGCTTCGTGGACGAGCGGCGCGGCGCGCGCGCAATCGGGGCACTGCAAATCTTCAAAAACGACGATTGCGACCTTGGCGCCCTTGGGCGGGCGGAGGACAGAGGTATCGCCTGCCAGGGCAAAGGCAGTGGCAAGGAGGAGGAAGGCAGCGAACTTGGGAATACGGGAAAGCATGTCCTGGCAATGTTACCTGAAGCCGTCATGGTTGGGTTAGACGCGAGGCGGGTTGAGCGCTCGGCTCCGGAGTTCCTGCCCTTGAACTGTGATGCCTGCCATTTGTGAGGGTCTCGGCGCTGTGCTAGCATTTTTCGGCTGTAGCAAGCTCTCCGGTCGCGCAAGCATCGTGCGGCCGCCTTTCGCCTCATGGCATACCCGGGTTTTGTCATGCTCAGGAAATCGAGCATCCGGGTGAAGCGCCTGCCAGAGCTTGACACGCGCCCCCGCACTTGAGGACGCGCGGTTCTGCGGAAGGCTCATCTTCCAAGGAGTTATTCGTGAAGAGCTACGAAGGCGCAAATATTCGAAACGTGGCCCTGGTCGGCCACTCTCACTCTGGAAAAACCTCGTTAGCCTCGGCCATGCTGTACACCTCCGGCGCCGTCCCGAAGCTGTATCGCGTGGACGAGGGAAACACCATCACTGATTACGAAGAGGAAGAAATCGCGCGGCTGATGACGCTTTCCGCCGCTGCTGCTTATTGCGAGTGGCACAACACGAAGATCAACCTGATCGATACCCCCGGGTTCAACCTGTTCATTCACGAGACGGAGATGATTCTTCCCGTCGTGGATGCGGCCATGGTGGTGGTGGATGCGGTCAGCGGCGTGCAGGTGGTGACAGAAAAGATCTGGGAATATTGCGAAGAGCTGGCGATGCCGCGCACCATCGTTTGCACCCGCATGGACCGCGACCGGGCCGACTTCACGCGAGTGATGGAATCGCTGACCTCGGCGTTTGGACGGACGGCGGTTCCGGTGCAGCTGCCGGTGGGCGCGGAGAAGAACTTTACCGGGGTGATCGACCTGGTGAAGATGAAGGCCTACACCTACGAGATGGGCGGCAACGGAAGGGCGAAGGTCGGCGATATCCCGGCCAACATGGCGGAAGAAGCCAAGGCGGCGCACGAGCGGCTGGTGGAACTGGTAGCCGAGGGCGATGACGTGCTGATGGAAGAGTTCTTCAACACGGGCACGATCGCCGAAGAACACATCATCAGCGGAATTCATAACGCGATTCGCGACGACAAACTCTTCCCAGTCCTGTTCGCTTCCGGGCTGGGGAACATGGGAACGGACGAGGTGCTTGATTTCATCGTCGATTACATGCCGACGGCGATTGAGCGCAAGACGGTGAAAGCGGAAGCCACGCCGAACAACGGGGCGCCGGCCGAGCGCAAGATCAGCGACAGCGAACCGGCGTCGGCCTATGTGTTCAAGACCGTGAACGATCCTTTTGCCGGGCGCATTTCCCTCTTCAAGGTATTTACCGGGGTGGTGAAGAACGATGCCACGCTGCAAAACTTCACCAGAAACAGTTCGGAGAAATTCGCTCATATTTCCGCGGTACAAGGCAAGACGCTGACGCAGGTCAACGAACTGCATGCCGGCGATATTGGAGCGGTTGCAAAGTTGCGCGACACCTTAACCGGCGACACGCTGGGAGACAAGGCGGCACCGATCCAGTATCCGCACGTGAAGTTTGCAGAGCCTGCGATTACCTACGCCATCGAGCCGAAAACGAGAGCGGACGAAGATAAGCTTTCCAACGGCATTCACAAGATGATGGAAGAAGATGCGCTGCTGCGGTTCTTCCGCGATCAACAGACGAAAGAGTTCCTGATCGCCGGCACAGGGCAGCAGCACATCGAGGTGGTGGTCTCGAAGCTGAAGAAGCGTTACCACACGGAAGTGATCCTGAAGGCGCCGAAAGTACCGTACCGCGAAACCATTCGAGGACGGGCGGACGTGCAGGGCCGGCACAAAAAGCAATCCGGCGGGCACGGGCAGTTCGGCGATTGCAAGATCAAGATGGAGCCGCTGCCGCGCGGGGGAAACTTTGAATTCGTGAATGATATTTTTGGCGGATCGATTCCCAAGAACTTCATCCCGGCGGTGGAAAAAGGCATTGTCGAAGCGGCGCAGCGCGGATACCTGGCAGGATTTCCGGTAGTCGATTTCCGGGTGATTCTTTACGACGGCTCGTATCACGACGTGGATTCGAACGAAATGTCGTTCAAGACGGCGGGCCGCATTGCCTTCAAGAAAGCGATGGAGGTGGCCAAGCCGACGCTGCTGGAGCCGATCATGAACGTGGAGATCACGGTTCCGGACGAATTCGCCGGCAGCATCATGGGCGATCTGAACTCGCGGCGGGGGCGCATCCAGGGCATGGACAACAAGGCGGGCAGCACGGTGATCCGCGCGGAGGTTCCCATGGCCGAGATGCTGACCTATGGAACCGACTTGACTTCCATGACGCAGGGGCGGGGCAGCTTCACCATGGAAATGAACCACTACGACATTTTGCCTTCGGCGCTGCAGGAGAAAGTGGTGGCACAGGCGAAAGCCGAGCGGGGCGAGGTGGTGGAAGAGGAAGAGTAACTGTAGTCTGCCAAAGAACGACATCAGGGGCATCCGAACGATGCCTCTTTTCTTTCTTCACGCGCCCGTGTAGAACTCATGGGACGGCGCCCGTCATGAATTACCAATTCGATTTCGATCATCAGATTCGCCTGTTGAAGATCAGCTTCGCGGGCGACCTCGATGACAAGCAGCTGCTTGAGGTAATGGATAAGATTCGCGAACTGTTGCCTACGCTGAATCCTGCCTTCGGCATCACGGACTTCTCCCAGGTCACCGCGGTCGACATTCCCAGCGGCACTGTCAGTTCTCTCGCTCACTTGCGCCCGACGTTTCCAGCGGAGGTTCCGCGGGTCATTGTTGCGCCTCCGGATTATCTATATGGGCTGGCGAGGATGTTTCAGAGCGTCGGTGCGGAAGGGCGTCCGAAGCTGCAAGTGGTGCGCAGTTTGGCGGAGGGATACCGGGTGTTGGGAATCTCGGCAATCCCGACTTTCGAGAGACTCGAAGTCGCCTGAGGCGCCCTACGCGCCCCTGGGATCGCTGGGCGTGGAGTGCGAGAGCGAATCCAGCACGGCCTGAGTTGTGGTGACCGTTCCAAACTCATTGTGCAGGCTTGCCAGTGCGGCGTCGTGTACCTGCTGGGCGGGCAGGGTGCGGCCATCGTGGGTGGCGCGATCGTGGCAAAAGCAGGCATCGCTGACGACGTAGGCGGTAAAGCCCATATCGCCGGCCATGCGGGCCGTGGTCGAGACGCAATGGTCGGTGGTCACCCCACAAATCACGAGCGTATCCTGCGCGGCTCCGCGCAAGGTGCGTTCCAGCGGCGTGTTGATGAACGCGGAATGGACGGTCTTCTGAAAGACGCGCTCGCCCTTGGGGGCGACGACAGGATTGATCTCGTTGCCCGGTTTGCCACCCCGTAAGGGGGAGTCCGGGTTCTGGGAGAGGTGCTGGATGAAGATGACCGGCCGTCCGGCGGCGCGAAAGGCTTCGAGGAGTTTCGCCATATTCTGCTCGGCTCCCGGATTATTGCGCGGACCCCAGTAGGGGTCGTCAAAACCTTTCTGGACGTCGACCAAGAGAAGAACGGCGTGGCGCGGAAGGTTCATGCAATCCATGGTAGCAAAAAGATTTCCTACTTTTTGCAAAAAATCCTACCTCTCGATAAAAGTCGCCTCTCCCTGTAAAATGCAGACATGGCTGGCGAATATTCCACCGTTAAGGCAAAGGGACAAGTCATTATCCCGGTCGCGCTACGCCGTAAGCTCCGCATCGAGGAAGGTACGCGCGTGGTCTTCGTTGAGGAACAGGGGCGCCTGGTGCTGCAGCCTGTCACCGACGAGTTCATCGACAGCATGCAAGGGATTCTGACGGGCCGCGGTCTTCCGGACGGCGTGGAGCGCGATCCCGGGCGGGATCTCGGTTGAAGCGACACGTGCTGGATGCGAATGCGCTCTACCGGTTTTTGTTAGGAAAGCCGGGGGCTGAAGTCGTCAATCGATTGTTGAAGCAAGCGAAAGACGGCGAGGAGCGCCTGGCGATTTCCGTCGTCAATTGGGGTGAGGTTTACTACACGATCGCGAAAGTCGAAGGCTTCAAAGCCGCGACGTCGGTGATGGATCGGGTTGCCCTGTTGCCGTTGGAGATTGTTCCCGCGGACCGCCTCCTGACGGCCAGCGCTGCGAAACTCAAGGCCGGCTTCGGGCTTCCCTACGCGGATTGCTTTGCCGCGGCTGTGGCAGGCGCGACAGGCACACTCGTTACTGCGGATGTGAAGGATTTCCGCAGGGTTCCAGGCCTGAAACTCCTGGCCCTTCCGGGAAATAAATCTTCGAAGGCCGGTTCTTAACAGCTCGGACGCTACGGTGAAGTGCCGAGCATTTCCGGGATGGTGACGAACTCGTATCCCTCATCTTTATATTTCTGGAGCAGGTGATCGGTGGCCGTCACGGTATGACTGCGGTCGGTGCCGAAGGCGACGTGGCCACCGTCATGCAGCAGGATCACGTTGCCGCCTTTGACCTGGCGGTGGGCGTGCTGCTCGATGCTCTCGCTCGAGGTCGCGCTCCAGTCATAACAGGTGACGTTCCACATGATCGGGACCATGCCCTGGGCGCGCGCAGTTTGAAAAACGCCCGGACGGCGGCCGCCGAAGGGAGGACGAAAGAGCTTGGGTGTTTGCCCGGTCGCGTCGGCGATGGCTTGTGATGCTTTTTCGAGCTGTTGGCGCAAGGAATGTGGGCTGGAGAAGACGAGGTTGGGGTGGTCCCAGGTGTGGTTGCCGAGGGCGTTGCCGAATTCGAGGTGGCGGCGAACGAGGTCGGGTCGTTGGGCGACGTAACGGCCGATCAAAAAGAAGGTGGCGCGCACGTTGTGCCTGGCGAGCACATCGAGCAGATGCCCGGTGTGCGGATCGTTCGGGCCATCGTCATAGGTGAGGGCAAGCTTCCGTGTGCCGCGAGGCAAGCCGGTAAAGTTTCGTCCGTAGAGCTGCGAGGTCGGACCCGATGCTGTGGTATCCGGCGGCGCTGGCCAGCGCGGCAGCGCCCGCGGCGATGAGGGGAATGAGCATTCGTCATGATTTTAGCTGCCGGCGGCGTCCTGAGGAAAACTCCGGGACGCAGAGCAAAAGCTGCAATTGCCGATTCGCAGTTGCGGGTTTATTCTTCGCTCTACTGTCTTCTCATGGCGAAGCTCTTCGAACCTCCCCGCTACATCGCAGTTGAAGGCCCGATCCGCGTCGGCAAAAGCACGCTGGCGAAAGTGGTCGCCGAAACCCTGCACGCCCAGCGCATCACTGAAGCAGAAGACAACAAGTTCCTGCGTCCGTTCTATGAAGGCGAGCGCGGCGCCGCTTTCCAGGCGCAGATGTCATTTCTCATCAAGCGCTACGAACAACTGAAGACCCTGGAAGTCGCCACCGATCCGAACCGGGTGTTCGTGGCCGACTACATTTTCGAGAAAGACAAAATCTTTGCCTCGCTCAACCTGGAAGACGTTGAGCTCGAGGTCTACGACCGGTACTACAAGCTGTTCCACGAGCAGCTTCCAGTGCCCGACCTGGTGATTTACCTGCAGGCCTCGCCGGAAGTATTGAAAAAGCGATTGAAGAAGAAGAACGCGCCGGGCGAAGTGAAAATCAGCGACGATTACATCGAAGCCGTGAACCAGGCGTATGAGCATTTCTTCTTTCACTATTCGGCGTCGGACCTGCTTATCGTAAACACCTCCGACATCGATTTCGTGGAGCGGAGCGAAGATCTGCAAGCTTTACTGCGGAGGGTCTCCGAGCCGATCCGTGGAACGCAATACTTCCTGCCGCTGGGACAAGACGCCGCGAACGCCGGTTAAAACGGCAATTTTCAACAAATATTTTTGGATTTGGGGCCTCTCGCCTTGACCCATTTTCGCCTCTTTTGCAGCCTTTCAGAGATGAACAATACCAACCATGGCACTCGTAGTTCCACTTTTCTGTTCAGAGTATCTGAAATAGAGTCTCTTTCGTGCCTTCCGGTTTGATTTGGCCCTGTGTTCCTGCGGAGATGCGATTGCAACAGCCAGAGATGAGGCCGACATCTGAATAGATGTGAGTTGTCGTCCCAAGGTGCGCCCCATGTCTCGCCGCTTTCTCCCCCATCTGCTGTGTGCGGCCGTGTGTCTGATTGGTTTTGCCAGCATCCCAGTATTCGGCCAAAGTGTTGTAGATCTACCGCTCAGTTTCGAACCTAATCGCGGACAATCCGATCCCCACATACAGTTCCTTTCGCATGGCGAAGGCTACGGGTTTTTTCTTTCCGCCGACTCGGCTCTGCTGGAATTGGGCGCCAAGAATCCGCGCATGCTTGAATTGCAGGTTGCGAATGGGCAGCACCCCTCGCAAATCTTCGGCGAGCAGAAGCTGCCGGGCAAGGTGAATTACCTGCGCGGCGCTAATTCCTCGGAATGGCTCCGTGAAATTCCCACCTTCGCTCGGGTACGGTTGAGCGAGGTGTATCCCGGCGTCGATCTCGTCTACTACGGGAATCATCGCCAACTCGAATACGATTTCGTGATTCACCCCGGCGCCAATGTCGCGCAAGTCGGCTTGAAAGCCCGCGGAGCCGATGCGATCGAGCTCTCGCCAACTGGCGGACTCACGATGGAAGCAGGAGCGACCAAGTTGCATTGGCACGCTCCGGTGGCTTACCAGGAGATCGGCGGCCAGCGGCGGAGTGTTTCCGCGAAATACGAAATTGCCGATTCGACCATTCGCTTCCGGGTGGGCGCGTATGACCACAGCCACGATCTGGTGGTGGACCCCGTTCTGGTTTACTCCACCTATGTCGGGGGAAATGGCGGAGACATTGGCGACGTTGGCAATGCGATCGCGGTGGACTCAACCGGGAGCGCCTATGTTGCGGGGCTGGCAGCCTCCACGAATTTCCCCACGACCAGCAACGCCCTACAACCGTCCCCCCAAGGAAACGACGATGCTTTTGTGGCGAAGCTGAACCCGGCTGGCACGGCGTACGTTTACTCCACGTATTTGGGCGGCGGCGGACAGGATGTCGCTTACGGGATTGCGGTGAATTCGGCAGGCGAAGCCTATGTAACCGGTCAGACCGGCTCCGGCCTCAATGGAACGACGGCCTTTCCCACGACGGCGGGCGCTTACCAGCGCGCGCCGAACCCGGCGACCTATAACAACAGCGTGTTCGTTGCAAAGCTGACCGCGAACGGCGATGACCTGCTCTATTCCACCTACCTCAGCGGGGCGAATGATTCCACCTCGGTTGGGATTGCGGTCGACGGCACGGGAAACGCCTATGTTCTGACCAATACCGGCAGCGGCTTCCCGGTCACCAGTGGGGCTTACCAAAAGACGGCAGGAACCGATGCGTGCCCATACGAGCAATTCGCCGATGGGCAGGCACAGGTGGTGACCAAACTGGATCCCGCTGGCACAGGGCTGGTTTACTCAACGTATGTTGGCCACGGATGCGACTACGGCGCGGCCATTGCCGTGAGTCCGGCGGGCAATGCCTTTATCACGGGCAACACCCAGGACAAGCTTTATCCCGTGACGGCGGGGGCGGCGCAATCGAAGTTCGGCGGCGTAGTGGACGCCTTTGTCACCAAACTGAATGCTGCCGGAAGCGGGCTGGCTTACTCAACCCTGCTCGGTGGATCGCTGGCTGATTTCGCCAACGGCATCGCGATCGATTCGGCCGGTTATGCCTATGTGGCGGGCAGTACGGACGGAAGCTTCCCGACAACCGCGGGAGCCTATAAGACGGTTGCCGCGAATAACGGCTACCGGAAGGGTTTCATCACCAAGGTCAGTCCGCAGGGCAAGGCGCTGGTTTACTCGACTTACGTCACGGGCGCTTTGAATGTGGCCTTCAACTCGATCGCGGTGGACAAGAGCTTCAACGCTTACGTAACCGGATGGACCGACGGCAAGCAGTATTCGTCGACCAGCACCGCCGACCAGGGCACGTGCTACGAAGCTTCCAGCGGATGCCTGACACAAGCGGTGGTCACCAAGTTGAATGCGAGTGGAAACGCGTTGCTGTACTCCAGCTACTTCGGGGCGAGCGATGCGAGCAACAACTACTTTCCCGGCAATATCGGAAACGGCATCGCCATCGATAATGACGGCGGGTTCTACATCACGGGGCGGACCAGTGCAGGTCTGAAGACGACCTCGGATGCAGTGGAACCGAGCTATCGCTCGAACTCCAACAGCAGTAACGGGTTCGTGGCGAAGTTCAACGTGAAAGGCATGAACTCCGTGGCGACGCAGGTTGCCATCGCGACCCCGAAGAATGGGGCGGCCACCGGCGGCCAGGTCGACGTGGCGGCTTCCGCGTCAGGCAATGCGGTCGGGTGGATGCAAGTCTATGTGGATGGCGCACGGAAGACCCAGGTCGCGGGCGACACCGTGAATACCGCGCTGAGCCTGGCAGTTGGACAGCGACGGATCACAGTGCAAGCCATCAACAAGGACGGATCGGTCGCCAAGAGCACGGTTTATGTCACCGTTAAGTAGTATTCCGGTCATAGCAGGCCAGATGTAGGCTCTTTGCGGAATCCCGCGAGGGCGTGCTGACATCTGAAGTAGCGGCCCAGTTTGTCGAGGGGGGTTCTGCGGAGTTACAATCTCGCGGGCCCTGATCCTCTCTCAGGCGGACGTGGGCATCGGGCGGTATCCGCGCATTGCGGAACTGCACTGGAGGCATCATGAGCATTACGACGGGCGACTTCCGTTCCAAGGTCACCAGTTCCACTCTCTTCGATAAAAAATCCAAGCACGATCCGATCACATGCCTCACTGCCTATGACTACGCCACCGCGCGGCTGGTCGATGAGGCCGGCATCGACCTGATCCTCGTAGGCGACTCGCTGGCGCAGACCATGCTGGGCTACGACAACACCCTTCCGGTCACGATGGATGAAATGCTGCACCACACCAAGGCAGTGCGCCGGGCGGTGAAGCATGCGTTCCTGGTGGCCGATATGCCGTATGCCTCGTACCACGTGGGCACGCGCGAAACCGTGCGCAACGCCGCGCGCTTCATCAAGGAAGGCGGCGCCGAGGCGGTGAAGATCGAGGGCGGCGAGAATCGGGCGGCGCTGGTGCACCGCCTGCAGGACGCCGAGATCCCGGTAGTGGGCCACATCGGGCTCACGCCGCAGTCTGTGCATCGCATGGGCGGGTACAAGGTACAGGGCAAGAGCATGCGCGACATCGAACAGCTCATGCGGGACGCCACTTCGCTGGACCACGCGGGAGCGGTGGCGATTGTGCTGGAGGGAATTCCACGCGAGGTGGCGGCCATGATCACGGCCGAGGTGGAAGCGCCGACCATCGGCATTGGGGCCGGCCCAGATTGCGATGGCCAGGTGCTGGTCTTCCACGACATCCTGAACCTTAGCTCGACGCCTCCGGCGAAGTTTGTCCGTCGTTACGGCGATGCGGCCGAGTTGATCACCCATGCGGTAAAGGCATTCCGCGATGACGTGAAGACCCACGCGTATCCGAGTGACGAAGAGTCGTATCACCTGCCGAAGGAAGCGCAGGCGACGCTCGAGATCGTCAACAGCCGCAAGCACGCCGCGCGCAAGTAGTCTCCGGGCGCCCCACCTTGGGCTGCAGGACAGGGTGGGGCGCAACCTTGTACCCTACTGGCATGCGTTTCTTCGCACTTTTCCTGCTGTTTTCGACCTTCTGTCTGGCCCAGGCTGGCCAAAAGCCATCCACCCCTGCTAGGCCGCACGGCCCTAATTACTGCAACCAGGATCTCGGATTCTGTTTCGACTATCCCGCTAGCTGGAAGATGCTGGGCGAGGTGTATGACGGCCACGGGGTGAGTGTCGCGCCTCCGCAGCAAGGCGACGAGTCGCAATGGGCGCAGGTCACGGTAGCGGCCGTGGAAATCCCGCCCCGCGAAGGCAAAGATCCGCCCACGGTGGAAGACCTGGTGACGTCGCTGGTAGGAAAGATGACGGAGCAGACGGACAGCATGGAGACGGTGCGCCGCTCACAGGTGACCCTGGGCGGGCATCCTGCGCAACTGCTGCAGGTGCACTATCAGGAAAGTGGAAACCTATGGGGCGAAACGATCGTCGCCATGGACGGCGGAAACGGGAGTTTCTATATCGTGGTGTACAAGGCGCTCGCCACGGACGAAGCAAAGTACCAGACCGAGGTTGAGAATATTCTGAAGAGCTTCCGCCTGAGCCAGTAGCCTTCTGTCGATTCCGCGGGCGCATACAATAGTCGGTTGCATTTGAGGGAAGGCTTTGTCTAAACCCATTCGTGTTGCCGTGATCGGCGCAGGCGCATTTGGCAAGAACCATGCGCGGGTGTATTCCGAGCTGCACCGGGAAACCGAGGGGGGGACCCTGCCGCACGATTTGCCCGGGGTTCAGCTCGTCGGCATCGTGGACGCCGATGCCGCGCGTGCCGCCCAGATCGCCGGCGACTGCCAGACCCGGGCGTACACTTCGATCCGCGAACTTCTTTCCCACGGCGGCGCGGACGCAGTTTCGATTGCGGTGCCGACCCGATTTCATCGTGCGGTTGCGGGCGAAGCGCTGAAGGCTGGTTTCGATGTGCTGATCGAGAAGCCGCTGGCGGCCACGCTGGAGGAAGCGGAAGAGATCATCGATCTGGCGGCGGAGCACGGAAGGGTGGCGCAGGTTGGGCATTTGGAGCGCTTCAATCCCGCAGTGCGGGCGACGATTCCGCTGATCACAAAGCCCATGTTCTTCGAAGTCCATCGCTTGAGCCTCTTCGGCCCGCGGGCGCTGGATGTGGACGTAGTGCTCGACCTGATGATCCACGACATCGATATCATCCTGTCGTTCGTGCCGGGCGAGGTGGCGGAAATACGGGCGGTCGGGCTGCCCATTCTTTCGTCGAAGGTGGATATCGCCAGCGTGCGCCTGCAATTTGCCAACGGATGCATTGCGAACCTCACCGCCAGCCGGGTGTCGACCGAGCGGGTGCGCAAGGTGCGGTTCTTCCAGCCCAACCAGTATGTTTCGATCGACTATGCGCGGCAGGACGTACTGGTGTTCACGGTGAACAAAATGGCGGAGGGTGCGACAGCGGGTGGCGGTCTGCCGCAAATGCCCGACGTGATGCCATCGAAGCCGGCGGTGATTCCCGAAGAACCCCTGCGTGCCGAAATTCTGAGCTTCCTGCACGCCGTGGCTACGCGCGAAACGCCCGTGGTTTCGCTGGAAGATGGCCGTCGCGCGCTGGCCGTCGCCCTCGATATTCAAAGCGCGATCGAAGAGCATGCCGAGCGCGCGCACCTGGACGCGCTGAGCCGGTAACGCTATTACGTTTCGTCCGCACAGGAGAGCCAAGAAAACAATGCAATCTTCACGGAGAAAGATCCAACTCGTCCTGCTCGTGCTGGGCTTCGTGGTCGTCCAGGGTGCGGCCCAACAACGCGACTACGGCCGCTCGATGGTCGTGACGCCCTACGGAATCGTGGCGACCAGCTACGTGCAGGCTTCGCAGGCAGGGGCGCGGATTCTTGAGCAGGGCGGCTCCGCAATTGACGCGGGGATCGCCGCGAATGCGGTGCTTGGGGTGGCCGAACCGATGATGAACGGCGTCGGGGGCGACCTCTTCGCGATCTACTGGGACGCCAAGACAGGAAAACTCTATGGCCTGAACGCCAGCGGCTGGGCTCCTAAGGCGCAGAGCATCGAACATCTTCGCGCCAAGGGAATCACGAAAATGCCGGAAGCCGGGATCGATGCCGTCACTGTGCCGGGCGCGGTGGACGGTTGGGCGAAGCTTCATGGCCGCTTTGGCAAGCTTCCCTGGGTCGATCTTTTCGCACCTGCCATTTTCTACGCCGGTCACGGGTATCCGGTGCCCGAGGTGATTGCGGAGTATTGGCACGCAGCGACTCCGTGGCTGGCGGCGGATGCGGAGAGCCAGCGGGTGTATCTGCCCGGCGGGAAGGCCCCCGAGACCGGCCAGATGTTCCGCAACCCCGAGCTGGCGGAAACGCTCAGCATGATCGCGAACCAGGGTGAGAGCGCTTTCTACAAAGGTCCGATTGCGCAGGCGATTTTGAAGACATCCACCGAACTGGGTGGAACGATGACGGCGGAGGACCTCAGCGCGTTTTCCGCGGAGTGGGTTGAGCCCGTCTCAACCACGTATCGCGATTGGAAGGTTTACGAGTTGCCTCCCAATGGAGACGGGATCGCGGCGCTCGAGATGCTGAACATCATGGAGCAGTTACCGGCAGCCGCGGCAGGGCCGGCCAGCACGGGCGAGATGCATACCCGCATCGAAGCCATGAAGCTGGCATATGCCGACATCAAGGCGTATGACGGCGATCCGCGATTCAGTACGATTCCCGTAGCAGAATTGCTGTCGAAAAGCTTTGCGGCAAAACGCGCGAAGCTCATCGATGCTGCCCATGCCAATTGCGACGTAGCTCCCGGCGCGCTTGCCGGCAGTGACACGACGTATCTGTCCGTGATCGATCGCGACGGCAATATCCTGTCGCTGATCCAGAGCAACTACGAAATGTTCGGTTCAGGGATTACGGTCCGCGGGCGAGGCTTCGTGCTGCAGGACCGTGGCGGCCTGTTTTCGCTTGATCCCAAGTCTCCCAACGCGCTGGCCGGGCGCAAGCGGCCGTTCCACACCATCATTCCAGGCTTCATGGAACACGGAACCGAGCACATCGGTTTTGGAATTATGGGAGGCATGAACCAGCCACTGGCGCATGCCCAGTTCGTGTCGAACGTGGTCGATTACCACATGAACATCCAGGCTGCCCTGGAGCAAGCGCGGTTTACGGTGAGCAGCAAACTTGGCTGCAACATCGTGATCGAGTCACGGGTTCCGGCCGAGACGCGCGACCAGCTCAGCGGGATGGGGCACGTCCTCGATGTGCGCAAGGCGTATTCGACGGCCATGGGGCGCGGCCAGGCAGTTCTCGATGACACCGCCAGCAAGGTTCACTACGGTGCGTCGGATCCGCGGGCGGACGGCGCTGCCGTGCCGGAAGCACCACCCAGTCCGTAGCGAAGAGAGCTAGGTTGCGAGCGGAGTCCTGGGACGACGCTGCCAGACGAACCGTAGAAGTCTCCACCCGATCCATGCCACCACGCCGAGGCTGAGGGTCCAGAGCGCGATTACGGGGAGAAAGATTACGAAGCTGACGATCGCATCGAGCCAATCGCCGAGGTCCTCGACCATGCTGCGCAAGGAACGGCGGGCGTTGGTCAGGGGGTGCCAATTTCCCAGGACACGTCCTTCCGGCGCATTTTGCGAAAGCGTGATCGACACGGCGGACATGGCGATGTCATGCGACATGACGTTGATGTCGGTTTGCAGCTGTTCGATGTGCGCGCGGACGGCATCCAGTTTTTCGGTGACGTCAAGAACGTCGGGGACAGATTTTGCCTGCTTGAGGATCTGCAGATATTGCTGTTCTTCGGCCTTCAGGGTGCGCATCCGGGCGTCGTTGTCGGCAAACTGACGGGTCACGTCGGTGGCGGCGATCTGTTCGTTGCTCACATCCAGAGCAGCGGCTTTGAATTGCTTGAGCATGGGATCGAGGGCGTCGGCGGGAACGCGAACGTGCAATTCGCCTGCGCGAGTCTGCTCGGAGGGCGACCACGCACGCACCTGGTCAATTTCGCCTTTTGCCTGCAGGGTAAGCGAGCGAATCCGGGCAGAAGCTTCCTCGACGTTGTGAACGTTCAGGGCAAGCTCGGCGGTATGGACGACCTTCTTTTCGGGAGCGTCGCTGAGAGCTCCACCGATGACGCCGGCGTCGGGCTGAGCTCGTTGAGAAGTGGAAGCAGGGACGAGGTATGCCATCTCGGTGGGCCGGAACCCCGCCGCCAACCGCTGGTGCGTGATGCGGGAGCGCATGAGGTTGGGCGCCACAATCGCGGCGAGAAGGAGAATGGTCCCGGTGACCCACAACCAGGTGCGACGGGAAGAGTCCATGGAAGCCTCCGCAGGAAGAACGCAGGGTGCGTTCGTTCTTGCAGGAATAGACACCACGCCGATGGAATTTTTTGGGGGAGGGCGAAACTAGATGCAGATGGGGGAGGGATAAAAACAAGAAATCCCGAGGTGCGGCTAACCTATTCGTCTCGACCAGCGGCTCGCTTTAGACCCTTGCCGACCTATCCAACACCGTCTCCTTGCGGCCACGATGCTTGATCTTCGCTTGGGCTCCGGGCTCACCGCCAACCGGATAAACCAGTCAACGCCTCGGGATTCCATCTTGCCTTCAACTTGTTCTTGTTCGCCTCGACCAGAAGCTCGCTATAGACCCTTGCTGCCCCTCTGGCACTCAATTTCCGGGTTTTGGCTGCGGGATTATCTCCGCACATCTTGCGATGTTTGGAAATCGGTTGGACACCGTCGCGTCCAACGTGAGGAACCGTCGCTCCCCCTGGGCTGAAAACCGAAGTTTCCAGAGCATCCCGTAGTTTCTCTCCGGAGTTGACTGCCGTGAGCTCGCTCGAGCCCCGGACTCACTACCAACCGGGAAAACTTCAGAACTGTCAAAGAACGAGGTTGTTTCTACGCCTCCTGGAAAAGAAGTCAACGCAAAATCGCAACCCCAAAGGCCATTTGTTTTCATGAGATTACGGAGATTCCACAGGTACTCTGCCCGGAAGTGGTGCAAGGCAATTTTGTGACCGGCTGCGGGGATCCGCATCAGGCGCGGTTTTCCAGCGTTTGCGCTGAGAGCCCGTGCGAGTGATGCGGTTTTTGGGCGATGTCACAGATGTGAAAATCTGTGGAAAAACTCCGACTGGCGCGGGTTTTGGAAAACAGAAACTTTTCGCAAACGCCTAGCTTGATCGATTGCGGAGAATGAAATTCACTGCAAATTAAGACTGATACCATTTCGCTGTGGCCCCGATCCTGGCAGTGCGCGACCTTCGCATTGAATTTCCGGTCAACGAAAGCTGGCGGACGGCGGTGCGCGACGTGAGTTTTTCGATTGCCCCCGGTGAGACGCTGGGATTGGTGGGGGAGTCGGGCTCGGGAAAATCGGTGACCTCGCTGGCGATCCTGCAATTGCTGGCGCCGCAGGCGCGGATGACGGGAGAGATCGAGTTCGATGGGCAGTCGCTGACCGCACTCAAACGAGAAGAGTTGCGGCGCTTACGCGGCTCAGCGATTGCGATGATCTTCCAGGAGCCGATGACGGCGTTGAACCCGGTGATGCGGATCGGCGACCAGGTGGCCGAAGCGGTGTTGGCGCACGCACCGCGCTTACGGAAGCGCGAAGTGTGGCGGCGGGCCATCGATGCGCTCGACGAAGTCGGCATTATCGATGCGGACCGGCGGGTACGCGATTATCCGCACCAGCTTTCGGGCGGCATGCGGCAGCGGGTGATGATCGCGATGGCGATCGTAAACCGGCCGCGGTTGCTGATTGCCGATGAGCCGACGACGGCGCTGGACGTTACCATCCAGGCGCAGATTCTTGAGCTACTGAACGAACTGCGGCGGCGGCATGGGCTGGCGATGCTGTTCATCTCGCACGACCTGGCGGTGGTGTCGCAGATCAGCGACCGAGTGGCGGTGATGTATGCCGGGCAGATCGTAGAGATGGCTGCGGCACGCGAGGTGTTCCGTTCCCCGGCGCACCCTTACACGCGGGGACTGCTACACTCCGTGCCAACGTTGCGCACCAACCGCCAGGAACCCTTGCGCACGATTGAAGGTTCGGTGCCTAATTTGTTGGCCGATATGCCGGGATGCAGCTTTGAACCGCGCTGCGGGTTGCGGATTGGGAACTGTGCGCAATTGGCACCGGAGTTGGTTGAAATTTCTCCCGGACACTGGGCGCGGTGTCCGATTGTGCAGCAAACGTTGTAAGCTAGCAGCAGCCCGGTGCAAGAGTTGCCGGGCTTTCGATTGATTCGCGCATGCGCTATCTCCTCATCAGCGACATCCACAGCAACCTCGAGGCCCTGCAGACTGCGTTGGCAGCCGCGCCGGAGCACGACCTGGTGCTCAACCTGGGAGATGTGGTGGGGTACGGCGCCAGTCCCAACGAGGTGGTGGAGATGGTGAGCGGCCTCAACGGACCGATTGTGCGCGGCAATCACGATAAGGCTTGCTCGGGGCTGGGAGACACGTTCGGGTTCAACGCGGTGGCGGACCGGGCGGTAAGTTGGACGATGGAGACGCTGACGGCGAAGAACCGCGATTGGGTGCGGAACCTGCAGCACGGGCCGGTCAATGTTCCCGACTACAAGGGCGCCCAGTGCGTGCACGGTTCCCCCATCGATGAAGACGACTACCTGTTGTCGAGCGCGGCGGCTTTCGAAGTCTTCCGTGAGGATGGTTTGCAGCTCACGTTCTACGGACATACGCACGTGCAGGGCGGGTACGTTTACAAGAAGGGCTATGTGGAAGCGGTGCGGCCGAAGTACCAGGGCATGACTGAACCAGAAACATGGGAGCTGCCCCTGCAGGAGGACATGCGCTACCTCATCAATCCAGGCTCGATTGGCCAGCCACGCGATGGCGACTGGCGCGCCGGTTTCGCGATGTTCGATTCGGACACAAAATTACTGACGTATTATCGCGTGCCCTACCCGGTTGAACTGGCGCAACACCGCATCCTCACCGCCGAGCTGCCCGAATATCTCGCATTACGGTTGCGCACGGGACGATAATCTCGTAGAAAAAAGGCCCCCTCGGTTTTCTATCCTGGAGGTGTGACCGATGCTGAAGTCCATAGCCGTCGTGGTTGGCAGCTACCTGCTTTCGGTGGTTCTGGTTTTCGCCAGCGATCCGTTGCTCTCACGCTTGTTCCCGAACGACTTCGTCAAAGGGCGAATTCCCTCCGATAACGCGCTGATGGCGAGCACCGCTCTCTTCGTAATAATTTCGATTTTGTGCGCGTGGATATGCGCCCGCTTTGCTCCGGGGCGTCCTGCGCGCCATGTGCTGTGGTTCTTCCTTCTTGGGGAAGCGATGGGCCTGGCCGCGGTGATTCCGAACTGGAGTAAGGGATGGCCGCACTGGTATTGGCTGTCGTGGCTGCTGAGCTGGCCGGTAAGCTGCTGGATCGGCCTGCTGCTGGCAGGACGGAAGGCTGGAGAGCCTTCGGTGGCAAGGAGTTAGAGCGCCTTCGATCGCTTGGGGAACCGAGCGGCGGCAATCTGCGTATCTATGCGAGGAGGGCTTATGTTTTGCAATGCATGCGGAGCAGCGGTACCGCCGGGGCAACGGGTGTGTGGAAGATGTGGCAAGGAATTATTGGGGCCTGTTTCTCCGGTTTACTTGACGCCGAGCCGCGTGCAGCAGCATGTGCGCCTGCTGGGGATCCTGTGGCTGGCGATCTCGGCGCTCAATACCGTGGGGGCCTTTGCTCTTTTCATCGTGGCCAACACGATTTTCGCGCGGCACAGGTTTGAGGACACAGGAGCGAATTCCCCTCCCGCGTTTCTTCACCCGTTCCTGATATTTATCGGCTTCTGCGTGCTATTGAAGGCGGCTCTTGGCTTTATCGCGGGATGGGGCTTGCTCCGGCGCGAGAGCTGGGCACGCATGCTCACCATCGTGCTTTCGTTCCTGGCATTGTTCAATGTGCCCTTCGGCACAGCTCTGGGGATTTATGGATTGTGGACTCTGTTGCCCGCCAGCTCGGAGCGTGAGTACGAAGAGGAATCGCGACGAGCGGCGTGACGAATAGCAGGTTGCCACGGCGCAGGAGCGGCGCCTCGCAATGACAAGGGGAAGCGTGGGAAAGACGGGCTTGTACGTGGGCCCGCCGCGGACGAAGTGAGAACCAGTCGACGAGAGGAACCAAGGGCGATGGCAAAAGTCATCGCCCTTTTCATTTAGACTCGCTGCATGATTGCGAAGTCTGAATCGTTGTTTCCTTCCGAGGCTGAACCAGGTCCGAAGAAGCCGGCCAAAGTTTTGATCGCGCATGTGGACGGCGGGGCGCGTGGGAATCCGGGACCAGCGGGATTCGGCGTGGTGCTGGAAGATGAATCCGGAAAGAAAGTCGACCAGCTCAGCGGATACCTCGGTCACCAGACGAACAACGTCGCCGAATATTCGGGTCTGCTGGCGGCACTGGATTACGCTGCGAAGAACGGATTTCGCGCGCTGAAGGTAGTGGCGGACTCGGAGCTGTTGGTGAAGCAGATTCGCGGCGAGTACAAGGTGAAGTCGCCCAACCTGCAGGACCTCTACAGCCGGGCGCGGGTCATGATTCGGTCGCTAGAGTGGTTCCGCATCGAGCACACCTTGCGTGGCGGGAACAAAGAGGCTGACGCGCTGGCCAATGACGCAATGGATCGTGGCATGGGACGCAAACGCGAGGCGAACGGCAGTGTCGAGCGTCCCACTGAAGCCCGACAGTACGAAAAACAGCCCCTCGAAGTAAACGGCATCGTGAAGGACGGGGTGGTGCAGTTTCTCGGCACGAAGTTGCCGGAGGGGGCATTTGTGAAAGTGCGTGCACGGTAATGCGTGCGTTTACTTCACGAGCCGGGCGATAACCGGGCCGGCAATCGCCAACACGAGGATGTAAGCGGCGGAGAGTCGAGCCGAGAGCTGGCTCGAGCGCGGTACCGAGGCCGGCGATCACCATCGAGAACTCGCCGCGGGCGATGAGCGCAACCCCGGCGCGCCAGCGGGCGTGGCGATCGAGGCTCGCGCCTCGGGCTGACCAGTAACCTGTGGCAACCTTGGTAAGGGCAGTCGCGGCTGCGAGTGCGAGCGCCGCCGGGGCGACGCGCGGTAACTGCGATGGGTCGATCTGCATGCCGAAGAAGAAGAAAAACACCGCCGCAAAAAGATCACGCAGCGGCGCCAGCAGCCGATGGGACTGTTCGGTGATCGGCCCCGAGACGGCGATGCCTACCAAGAAGGCGCCAATCGCCGCGGAGACCTGCACATGCTGCGCCAGCCCGGCGACCAGTAACACGGTGCCCAAGGTCGAGAGCAAAACGATTTCGTCCGACTCGTGGGCGACAGCGGCGCTCCAACGTTGCCCATAACGCAGTGCGACGAAGAGCACGACCAGCACGGCGCCAATCGCGATGCCTACATCGGTGGCGATTTTTGACGGGCCGCCTCCTGCGGTGAGAACCGCTACCACCGGCAGATAGACGGCCATCGCGAGATCTTCAAAGACCAGGATCGACAAGATTCGCGGCATCTCGGGATTCGATTGCCGACCGAGTTCCGCCAGCACTTTCGAGATGATGCCGGACGAGGAGATCCAAGTCACGCCACCGAGCAGCAAGGCGGGCAACACATTCCATCCGAGCAACAGGCCGGCAATCAATCCAGGCGGAAAGTTGAAAAGAAAATCGATCAGTCCTGAGGGAAGGCCAGTGCGCAGATTGTCGCGCAGCTGATCGCCGCTGTATTCCAGACCGAGCATGAAGAGCAGCAGTAGAACGCCGATCTCTGCGCCGGTGCCGATGAAGTCATGGCTCAGGCTGAGGGGAGCGATTCCGCCTTTGCCGAAGGCGAGGCCTCCGAGCAGGTAGAGGGGAATGGAAGAGATGCCCCAGCGGCTGGCGAGGCGCGCCAGGAGCGCCAGACCGACGAGTGCGCCGCCCAGTTCGATCAGTAACTTCGAGAAATCGTGGGCTTCGGCCATGCGGGATTGTAAACGGGCCTGCCGTTCGAGCGCGGTTAAATGACCACAACTCACCCCATAAACTGTGTCGAAATAGCCACATACGTGGAGCTGCTGACGCCTGTAATCTATTAGGAGCTCACAAGATACGGTTCAAGCAATTTGGGTTTCGAACAAACAATTCGAATTCCGGTGGAGTGTCACGGAGTCGGGCTGCACAGCGGTGCGCCGGTACATCTGCGCATGGTGCCGGCCCCGGCGGGAGTTGGCATTGCCTTTCGTCGCACGGATCTCGATGGGTTCGAGATCGAGGCGACCGGGCGCAATGTGGCAAAAGTTAGTTATGCCACGAGTTTGATGAAGAAAGGCGTGCTGATTTCGACGACCGAGCACCTGTTGTCGGCCTTCATCGGGATGGGCATCGACAACGCAATTGTGGAGATCGACAACCTGGAGTTGCCGATCCTGGATGGCAGCGCGCAGCCGTTCGTGGAAATGATTGTGCGGGCGGGCGTGCGGAAGCAGCGGCGCAAGCGGATCTATATGCGGATCGTAAAGCCCATCGAACTGCGCGAAGGCGACAAGTTCATCGGGGTCTATCCGTTCGACGGTTACTCGGTCAGCTACTCGATTAATTTTCCGCACCCGCTCATTGGCCGCGAGAGCTTCGAAGTCGAACTCTCGAACGGCAATTTTCTGCGCGAGATTGCGTCGGCGCGAACCTTTGGATTCCTGCGCGACCGGGCCGCGATGCTGAACATGGGATTGATCCGCGGCGCCTCGGAAGCCAACGCGATCGTATTGACCGACCAGGGGATCCTGAACCCGCCGCTGCGCTATGCCGATGAATTCGTGCGCCACAAGGTGCTCGACTTGATCGGCGACCTGGCGCTGCTGGGGCGGCGCTTGTTGGGGCGCATTGTGGCGGACCGCGCCGGACACGCCATGCACACGGCGCTGGTCTCCAAGATCCTGCGCGATCAGTCGTTGTGGGAAGAATCCACGACCGATGACGAAGACAGCAGTGAAATTCCGATGATCGGTAGTCCTTCCGCGCTCAGCGAACGTTTGTAAGAATCCCAAGGAAATTAGATCCGTTGACCGTGGCGCGGCCCTCCCGCGCATAATGACCCCATGCAGCATGTCGCCTATTTATCGCTTGGCTCGAACCTGGGAGACCGAGTGGCGAGCCTGCGCGAGGCGATTGGCCGCCTGCAGTCTGCAGGCGAGGTTTCCCGCGTTTCATCCTTTTACGAAACCGAACCGGTTGAGGTTACGGACCAGCCCTGGTTCGTGAATTGCGCCGTAGAATTGCGCACGACGTTAACGCCTGTGGTTCTGATGCGAAGGCTGCTGGAGATCGAACGGGGGATGGGACGCGAGCGGATCGAGCCAAAAGGTCCGCGCAATATCGACATCGATTTGTTGCTCTACGATGACGAAACGGTCAATACCGCTGAGCTGACGGTGCCGCATCCGGCGCTGCACGAACGGCGTTTCGTACTCGCTCCGCTGGCGGAGATTGCGCCGGAGGCAATGCATCCGATACTTCGCAAGACCGCATTCCAGCTGCTTAAAACGCTGGTTTCCCACGATGCGGTGCGCCTTTTGCGGGAAGAAAATTCGTAGTAAATCCTTACTACCGAAGTGCCGGAAGAAATGTAGCGCGCAGACGAAGCACGCAAAGTGCGGCAACCATTTATGTTAAGAATGGTAAACATACTGTCACGTGATGTAGCGCAAACCTGCGTGGGGAGCGGGCACGGCGAGGGTACCCTGTGGAAAACCCGCATAAAAACTGGCGAAAATGCTGTTCAAATCGTGCGCGCATGTAATATGATGTGCGCAATTGAGCACCGCCTAGAGATGAAAAGCCGCATGGATCGCGGGTTTCCGCACGATCCTGGCAAGATTCCCATGGAGGCGAAGAGGCTCAAAATCAAGGAGGATTTTCCTATGGCATCAGGTATGACCAAGACACAGCTCGTCCGCCACATGGCAGAGAGCCACGAAGTCAGCAATAAAACAGCCGCAGCGTTTCTGGAATCGCTCGCCGAAGTTGCGATCAAAGAGACCAAGAAGAACGGCGTGTTCGTAATTCCGGGCCTCGGCCGCCTGGTGAAATCGAACCGCAAGGCGCGCGTGGGCCGCAATCCCCAGACCGGCGAGCCGATCAAGATTCCTGCGAAGACCGTCGTGAAGTTCCGCGTGGCCAAGGCCGCGAAGGATTCGATCGCTCCCAGCAAGAAGTAGTTTCTGCTTCGACGGTACGCACTAGGCCGGCTGTATGCCGGCCTTTGCTATTGCCCGGAATCTAATTTTCGTCGGCAGTTGGACCGTAAAGCGCGGGCAGCGGCACGTCGAGCAGTCGCAAGTAGACCATGAGTTCGCCGCGATGATGAATCATGTGGTTCATCACCGTGCCGCGCAATACGGCCACGCGGGGCATGGTGAAGATCACCTGCGGCCCGGCGCGCAGCGTCCACGCCTTCAACATCTCCTCGTCGGAGATTATCTTTAAGACTTCTCGAAACTTTGCCAATTCACGGTCGAAGTGCGCCAGCATTTGATCGCGGGAGGTGAACTTCGGCACCGCGCTCTCCACGCCGGCAATATCGAGCTCGTCCTGGGTACTCGTGACCGCGCCCCATTCCGGCATGACAGCGCAGTGCCCGGCAAGCCAGGCGAGGGTGCCCGACTTCGGATGGGGTTTCCAATCGGCCTTCTCCATCGGCACGCGTTCCAGGACGCGGCGCGTGTTCGACATCTCGTGTTCCATCTCTCCCATCATGGATTGGCCGATTGACATAAATCCTCCAATGAACGAATGGATGGTTGGCCCGGCACAGCTTACTGCCACACGTGCACTACAACTTCGGTTGCTGGTTGCGGCCCTGAATCTCGATGTAAACGTTGATGAGTGAGACGGCGGCGGGGGTCACGCCGGGAATGCGGCTCGCCTGCCCGATGGTCTGCGGACGGACGCGTTGCATTTTCTCGCGCATCTCGCGGGAGAGGCCGCTGACATTGGAGTAATCGAACCATTCGGGAATAAGGCGCTGCTCGGCGCGCTTCAGGCGGTCGATGGCCTTGATCTGCTGATCGAGATAGCCGGCATATTTGATCTCGGTTTCTACCGACTTGAGTTCGTTACGAACGTCGGAAGCAAATTCGCGGTCGGAAGAGCCGCGGTCAAAGAATGAAGGATAGACGCGGCGAATAATTTCGGTGAAAAGAACGATATCGCTTTCAGGACGTTTTAACAGTTGTGAAATTGTCGAACCATCAATATTGCCAAATTTTTCTGCGAGATCCGCCGGCAGATCCGATGTGCGTATTCGAGATTTTTCGAGAACGGCACGAAGTGCTTCCATGCGCTGCTGCTTGGCGAGATGCTCGTGCCATGCTTCGTCCTTGATCAAGCCGACGCGGCGACCGTGCGGGGTGAGGCGGCGGTCCGCGTTGTCGATACGCAGGTGCAAGCGAAACTCGGCGCGCGACGTAAACATGCGGTAGGGCTCATTGGTCCCCTTGCTGATCAGGTCGTCGATAAGAATCGCGGTGTAGGCCTCGGTGCGATCGAGCACCAGCGGCGGCTCGTGCTTTACCGCCAGGGCGGCATTGATGCCGGCCATGAGGCCCTGGCAGGCGGCTTCTTCGTAACCGCTGGTGCCGTTGATCTGACCGGCGAGATAGAGAGCGCCGATTATCTTGGTCTCGAGGGTGCGCTGGAGCTCGGTGGGATCGATGGAATCGTATTCGATGGCGTAGCCGGGACGCAGCATCTCGGCATTTTCCAAACCGGGGATGGAATGGATCATGCGGAGCTGCACATCGATCGGCATCGATGTACTCATTCCGTTGACGTACACCTCGTGGGTATTCAGGCCCTCGGGTTCAAGGAAAAGCTGGTGCGTTTCCTTGTCGGGAAACTTGACGATTTTGTCTTCGATCGACGGGCAATACCGCGGGCCGGTGGACTGGATCTGGCCGCTGTACATCGGCGAGCGGTGCACGTTCTCGCGGATGATCTGGTGCGTTTCCGGCGTGGTGTAGGCGATGTAGCACGGCACCTGCTTCTGCACGATCTTCCGGGTGCGGAAGCTGAAGGGCGTCGGCTCGGCATCGCCTGGCTGCTCGGTGAAGCGCGACCAATCGATCGACCGGCCGTCGAGGCGGGGAGGCGTGCCGGTTTTCAGGCGGCAACCGCGCAGGCCGAATTGTTTGAGCGACTCGCCCAGGAGAATCGAAGGAGGCTCGCCGCTGCGGCCCGCTGGATAGCGTTCTTCGCCGCAGTGGATGAGGCCGTTGAGAAATGTGCCGGTGGTGATGACCACCGCCTGGGCGCCCACGGTGCGGCCATCGCGCAGTTTGATGCCGCGCGCGATCTTGATGCGCTCAGGGTGGGCCGGATCGACGAAGTCTTCGACGATGAGGTCCGCCACCTCGGCCTGCTTGATGTGGAGGTTCGGCTCGCTTTCAAGAACCTCGCGCATTTTCAGGCGGTACTGCTGCTTGTCGCACTGGGCACGCGGCGACCATACCGGCTGGTCCGCGGGAGGTGTTGAGCAGGCGGAACTGAATGCCGACCGCGTCGGTGACTTCGCCCATGATGCCGCCAAGGGCGTCGACTTCACGGACGAGATGTCCCTTGGCAATGCCGCCCACTGCGGGATTGCACGACATCTGCGCGATGAGATCGACGTTGAGGGTGAAGAGCGCGGTGCGCAGGCCCATGCGGGCAGCCGCCATGGCGGCCTCGCATCCCGCATGTCCGGCGCCGACAACGGCGACATCGTATTGTTCGGTGAACCCCACGTGCCTATTTTAGCGGGATTTGGGCGGATTGGCCGATGACGACGCTGTTATCGAAAATTGACTTCGACATTGACTTTGACCGCGACCGGCTGGCCGTCTTTTTTCGCTGGCTGAAATCTCCACTCTTTCACTGTCTTCAGCGCCGCTTCGTCGCTGTTGCGGTCGAGCGACTTAACAACTTGAAGGTCGCGCGGCACCCCTTTGGGATCGACCACCAACGAAAGGACGACGACGCCTCGCGAACCCACGGGCGGGGGCGAAGGGTCGAGAATCACGGCAGGAGGAGTCATTCGGCTCGCACTCTTGTGCGCCGGTGGTGTACTGCCGGGATCAGAAGGGGTCTGAGCCCCGGCGTGGAATGCCATCGCTGCCAAAATCAGTACCACCGAGAGACGCCGCAGCATGAAGAAGATTTTACTCTTGGAGCTCAACATGTCACACCCCCGTGTGACGTAGCCCCATCACTCGCGATATAGTTTTCGGGTTCCAAATGCATCGATCGAGGTGAGCGTTATGGAAAGTCAGCAGCTTCTGAACGAACTGAATGCGCGGATCGCGAAACACGACCTGCTCTGCCATCCGTATTACAAAGCGTGGAGCGCGGGCACGCTCACGCGCGAGGATCTGGGTGCTTACGCGTCGGATTATTACCATCACGTCGCCGCCTTTCCGTCGTACCTGAGCGCGTTGCACACGCGTCTTGCAGATGGCGAGATGCGTCGGGCAGTACTGCGCAACCTTGCCGGAGAAGAGATCGAAGGACGCCCCCACAGCGAGATCTGGCTGGATTTCGCGGAAGGCATGGGAACGGAGCGCGAGGCCGTACGCGCGTCTCAGCCGAGCGATGAGGTGAGTGCCGCGATTGCGTGGTTCCGCCAAACAGCAAGTATCGGCAGCAAAGCCGAGGCGCTGGCGGCGTTTTACGCCTATGAGTCACAAGTGCCGCGCGTCGCGACGGAGAAGTCGAAGGGTTTGAAGGAGCGGTATGGGGCGGACCGGAAGACTTGCGGCTACTTCGATCTGCACAAGTATGCGGACGTGGAGCACGCGCGCGTATGGGGCGAGTTGCTGACGGCCGAAGTGGAGGCTCATCCGGAGGAACGCGAAGCAGCGCTTGCCGCCGGCGAGGCCGCAGCGGAGAAGCTATGGCAAGTGCTGGACGGCATGGAAGCGCGCCGGACCGCGACTGTGCTCTGAAATTCCGAAGGAGTTCGACTTTGTTCAACGGGGAGCCTGACGGCTTCCCGTTCTGTTTTGTGGAGAAGGAAGTCGTGCGCTACCATGCAGCCATCCAGAGACTCTGAGGAGAAGCGTTGAAGGGATTCGCGATCGGAGCGGTCGTGGGACTGTGCTTGCTGCTGAACCAGGCGGGAGCGGCGCAAGCGAAAAAAACGGCAAAGAAACTACAAGAGTCGATCGCTTCGTTGCAGAAGCGAGCAGAAGATGGCGATGCACGGGCGCAAACCGAACTTGGCATCCGGTACCGCGAAGGGGATGGCGTAGCCAAAGATGAAGCCCAAGCGGTGGAGTGGTATCGCCGTGCCGCCAAGCAAGGCTACGCGCGGGCGTACTTCCTGCTGGGGACGGCGTTTTACAACGGAGATGGCGTCGCGGCCAACGAGGAGTTCGCCTGCCAATGGTTCCTGCTGGCTGCCGAAGGTGGAGATGCGGAGGGCAAAGCAGCGTTTGAACGCGAGAAGACGGATGCCAAGCCGGCGAACCTGCAAAGTTGCGAGATGCGCGCCGGGGACACGTACCTCAATGGAGTGGAGATTCCGGCGGATTCGGCGCGGGGCATGGCGATGTATACGCTAGCGGCGGAAGCGGGAAACGGCGTTGCTGCCTTGCGGCTGGCGCATATCTACGCAAGCGGCATCGGCACGCGTCGTGACCCGGCAGCGGCGGCGCAATGGTTGGCGGTCGCGGTGAAAGCGCGTGAGCGGGACGCGTACTCGCTGCTTGGCAAAGCGTATGAGACAGGCGACGGTGTGCCGGTCGATCTGCACCAGGCCTGCGAGCTTTATGTGCAAGGAACGCGCGTGAACGTGACCGATTCGATCGTCGCGCTCGCGGACATCGTGCGCGATGGGAAAGGCGTAGAGCGGAACCTGCGGGAGGCATACCTGCTCTATCGTCACGCGGCGAAGCCGGGCGATGGAACGGCAAAGACAAGAGTGGACGAACTGATGCCCCAGCTCTCAAAGAAGGATCTGAAAAAGCTGCGAGAGTCGAACGGAGAGTACGACAGCGAGTTTCCGCGTTGCAAGTAGAGTGCGACCGAATCTTGATCGTTCTCGACGCTTCGTCTACTTAATAGCCCGCGGGCGAGACGGAGACTCCGGCTTCGGCGAGGGCTGGCATTCCCAAGCGCCGACGGCAATCGTCGAGCATCTCCGCGGTACGAGTGGCGCCGACGCGTGAGACGCCAATGGCGCGGACTTCGAGCAAAGCGTCGAGGGTGCGGATGCCGCCTGCGGCTTTGACCTGCACGGCTGCGGGTGAGTGTTCGCGCATCAATTGCAAGTCTTCGAGGGTGGCCCCGGTGGCAGCATAGCCGGTCGATGTCTTCACCCAGTCGACACCAATTTCTCCACAAATTTTGCAAAGCCCGATCTTGGTGTCGCGATCGTGATAGGCATTTTCGAAGATGACCTTGATCTTCGCTCCCGACGCATGGACGAGGGCAGTCAGCTCCCGGAGTTCTTCGCGGACATAGCGCCAATCGCGGCTGCGAACTTTGCTGATATTTACGACGGCGTCGAGTTCACGGGCTCCGTCGGCGATGGCCTGCTCGGTCTCGAACAACTTGGTGGTGGTTTTGTGGCCGCCGTGGGGAAAGCCGATGGTGGTGCTGACGGCAACCGTGCTTCCGGCGAGCAGCTCGCTGCAGCGGCTTACGCAGTAAGGCAGAATGCAGACGCTCGCCACGTCATAATGCCGGGCAAGAGCGCAGCCCGATTCCAACTCCGCGGTTGTGAGCGCCGGGTTCAGCAGAGAATGGTCGATCATCTTGGCGATGTCGGTGTAGGTATATCCGGGATGTTCCATGGCGAACCTCTGTCAGGTTCCAGCCTAGCGGGCGAGATTCAGGTTGGCAATCTGGAGGGCAAGGAAAAAGGCTCCTCCGGGGTTCGAGGGGCCTCTTCATCCGCGCTGAACTGCCGCGGTAACGTCGGGGTAGTTCGCTAGGAACTACGATCTTGAAAGAGCTAGGCTGCCAATCTCTCCGATGGGGCAGGGCGTTCGGCGAGCACGATGAGCTTCTGGGCGCGATGGCGTTTGGCTTCGATCGAGCGCAACATGCGCATGAGCAAGATCAAGGTTGCGAGCGCGAGCACGATCCAGGGATCGGGAATGGCGACTGCGGTTAATGTTTCGCTGAACTCCTGGCGCATCTTGTCGCCAGCGATGCTTTCGAGCACCGGATTCCGAACCACGGTAGTCGCGGACGATGGCTCGCTCCAACCGGCACGCGCGGGAATGAAAGGTCGCTGGGCCTGCTGCGACTGTTGCAGCAGCTTTTGTACGTCGGGCTTAATCGGGGTCGCTTGGGATTCGACGGTGCTCAGCAGGAGGAAGATGAGAACCCCCAGCACCGCTGCTAATCCTGTTCTTGCCATCAAGCGTTTTCCCGACATGCAGAGATTAGATGCAGTTTCTTTATCAGAGTGGCTCGCGGCGATCAACGAGAAATGAAATCGCATGTGAAAGGATTTGCACAGCTCTGGGTGCAGAAATTCTTCTGTGCTCGTGGAGTCGGCGTCCACGAAGGGTCCTAAGTTTTGGACGTCTGCAAATGGAATTGGTCGTCGGCGTGGTTTACACTCGTCTCCCATTTTTCGCGGGAGGAATGAATGCCGCATCCTGTGATGTACTTCGAAATTGGCTGTCGCGATGTGGCAGCCACGCGCGACTTCTACAAGAATCTGTTCGATTGGCAGATGGATGAGAGCAAGCCCGGATACGTGGGTCTTCCGCCGGGCGCGGGGAATGGCATCGGCGGACACATCATGTCGCTTGGGCACGAACCTCACCAATACACGTTGTTCTACGTCGAAGTAGAGGACCTTGCCGCCTATTGCGAAAAGGCGAAGTCGCTGGGGGGAAAGTTGGTGGTGCCGCCGGTGGATATCGGGCAGGGCAAGTTTGCCTGGATCCAGGACAACGGCGGCAACATGGTGGGTTTGTGGGAACCTGCCAAGTAGCACATTTTGCTGAGGATTAAGGCTGTCGAGAGACCGTAGAGCGAGAGCGACGCGTGCTAGAATTTCCACAGTCGCTCACAACGAAAGAAGCCCTTTTGATCGAACTGGCGCCTTCCATCCTTTCGGCGGACTTTGCGCGCCTCGCCCAGCAGGTCGAGGAGGCGGTGCAGGGTGGCGCGACGTTGGTTCATTTTGACGTAATGGACGGGCACTTCGTCCCCAACATTACGATCGGACCGCCGGTGCTGCAGTCATTGCGGAAGGCGGTAAACGTTCCCATCGACTGTCACCTGATGATCGAGAACCCGGACGCGTACATCCCGGGATTTGCCGAAGCCGGGGCGAACTGGATCTCTGTCCACCAGGAGGCATGCATTCACCTGAACCGCACCCTGCACCTGATCAAGAGCCATGGGTGCCTGGCAGGGGTCGTCATTAACCCGGCGACGCCGGTCGAGACGCTGAGCGAAGTGCTTGACCTGGTGGATTTCGTCCTGGTGATGTCGGTGAACCCAGGATTTGGTGGACAGAAGTTCATTGCGTCAACCCTGGGGAAGGTTCGGAAACTGGTGGCGATGCGCGACGCGGGCCGCAACAGCTTCCGCATCGAGATCGATGGCGGCATGGCCCTGGATACGATCGGGGAAGCCATTCGCGCCGGGGTCGAGATCGTGGTGGCCGGTAACGCTGTATTCGGGCATGGCGACCCCGCGAACAACGTTCGTGAATTATTGAAAGCCGCTAACAGTGCGACCCTTGTGCGGGTCTGACCGCCGCACGTGTACTCATATTTCGCAGTCCGGCATCCTCAGCGAAGCTTGTAGTTGTTCGGTGAGGCGGAGAAAAAGGTGGTAGGGATGTTTCGTCGTGCACTTATCGCAATATCGATTGGCATAGTTTTGCTGGCGGCCACGGCCTGCACGAACAAGAAGGTCAGCAACCCGATCGCGAATGTGGATTCCAAGCAGCCTGACAAAGTGCTGTTTGACCGCGCCATGGACGCGATGAAACACGGCAAGTACGACGTCGCCCGCGTCACTTTGCAGACGCTGATCAACACCTATCCGGATTCCGAGTACATTGCCCGCGCCAAGCTGGCCATCGGCGACGCCTGGTATGCGGAAGGCGGATCGGCCGCGATGTCGCAGGCAGAGAACGAGTACAAGGATTTCCAGACCTTCTTCCCGAACATGGCAGAAGCTGCCGAAGCGCAGATGAAGATCGCGAACATCCATTACAACGAGATGGAAAAGCCGGACC
The DNA here is from genome assembly GCA_963703075.1 of uncultured Acidobacteriaceae bacterium. Taxonomy (GTDB): domain Bacteria; phylum Acidobacteriota; class Terriglobia; order Terriglobales; family Acidobacteriaceae; genus Korobacter. Next base: position 3,911,449 of record OY969786.1, on the reverse strand, counting down.
GCGACTACACCCACGCCAAGCGCGCGGAGGAAGAATACCGGCAGATGATCCTGCAATATCCCGACAGCAAGCTGGTTCCCCAGGCCAAGAAACGGTTGCTGGAGGTCCAGGAAGTCCTGGCGGAACGCGAGTACGATATCGGGCGTTTTTACTTCATGAAACAGGACTATCCGGCGTCGATCGCGCGGTTGAAGTCAATGTCGGATGCTTATCCGCTCTACAGCAAGGCGGATGAAACGCTATTCATGCTGGGCCAGTCTTACCAGGCGGAAGCCGATCTCATTCGCAAAATCCCCGCAGCCCGTTTACCAGAAGCCAAGAAGGCTGCGCTCATCAAGCAATATGAGAAAGAAGCGGCCGGAGCTTACTCGAAAATCCTGACCCGGTACCCGGCGATGGAACGGGTGGACGCGGCGAAGAAGAAGTTGGCCGAGCTACACGCGCCGATCCCGAAGCCCACGCCGGAAGCAGTGGCGCAGAACAAGGCAGAGCAGGAGAGCCGCTCGCACCAGTCCAAACGGGAATACATGACGGACTTCATGCACCATCGTCCGGACACTTCCGAGGCGGCGAAGGTTGGCGAGCCCACAATGGTCGAGCCTCCGCAGACCAGTGCAGTGAAGTTGGTGCGCGACGCCAACAATACCCTGGCGGGGAGTCCAGGCGTGACCAGCGGATCGGGAAACCTGGGAATTGAAACCAACGGTACGGGCGCTCCGCCGGCGAACGACGCGGTGCCGCGTTCCGATAACGGCGCGAGTGGAGCTGAAACGGCGGCACCCACCGAAATAGGCACGCCGACACCGACTGCCCCTTCGACCAGCGGCGGAATCTCGAGCCCGGCAACGGCCACGGCGGGAGCGGCCGCGCCAACTCCCGCAGGCACAGCGAACGCACCAGCCACGACGAACTCATCGGCCACCGCGACTCCGGCCGCGAGCGATGCCCCGGCTGCGGCTCCGGCGCGGGTGAACGATGCGGCGACGGATTCAACTTCAGGAACGCCAGCGCAGGGTTCGACGAGCAACGCCCAGGCAGGTTCGACCAATCCGAACGCAACCGCCACCGCTGCGAGCCCGGATGAGTCGTCGAGCAAGAAGAAAAAGAAGAAGGGCTTGGCAAAACTCAACCCGTTCTAAGAAGGATCGTCAACTTGAAACGGAACCGGCAGGCCACCTGCCGGTTTTCTATTTGGGAGCGTCCCGGAGTACACCATCGTGATGTGCCGCGGAGAGATTCCGGATTGACTATCTTGCTGAGACACAGTACTTTTTGAGCCAACCGTTCTCCCGTGTAGCGCGCGAAGGACTCCTCAGTGGCACTGAAGATTTTGCTGGCCGACGACAGTATGACTGCCCAAAACATGGGCAAAAAAATATTGACGGACGCGGGCTATGACGTTGTGGCCGTAAGCAATGGCGCAGCGGCAGTGAAGAAGATCGCGGAAATCACCCCTCATCTCTGCATTCTCGACATTTACATGCCCGGATACACGGGCCTGGAAGTTTGCGAAAAGGTGAAGTCGTCGAGCGTAACCGCGCGCATGCCGGTGCTTCTGACGGTGGGCAAGATGGAGCCCTACAAGCCGGAAGAGGGAGCCCGGGTTCGCGCCGATGGCGTGATCGTGAAGCCCTTTGAGGCGAGCGAGTTATTGCGGGCGGTACAGCGTTTTTCGCAACGGATTGGGGCGTCCCAGGGCCGTCCTGCGGCGGCACCTCCGTCCCCCCTGGTTCCCACGCCCGGTACCTACGAGAAGACCGTTAAGCTCACCCGCGAACAAATGCAGGAGATCATGGATCCCAGCCTGGCGCGCTGGCAGAGCGGGACCAATGGCGCGGAGGTCGTGGCGAATTCTCCGGTGCGCATCGAAGTCCCGGTCGATGTGGCCAACGTTCCCGTGATCAACGTCGAAGACGTGGTGGCGACGACCAAGACAGCGTCTACCGCCGACGCCATGCCGACCTTTGCGGTACAGGCTGCCGTGGCGGATCAAGATTTACCGGCCGCCATGGCGGAATTGCAGACAGCGGCTGCGCCAGTCGATGTCGACGATGAGCCCGGCTTCGCCACTCGCGTTACGCCAGAGACTACGCCTCTGCCGGGATTCGTCGATGCGCTGACCGCCAGTTCCACGGCCGCGACGAGCACCAAGGAAGAGCAAGCTGCGACGGTCGGCAGCGGCGAATTCGCCGTGGAAGCTGCGCCGGCAGAAGCTACCGAAGTTCCCGCGGAAACCACGGTTGAACCCACGGTCATTCACGCGGTCGAGGGTGTTCGCGGGACGGGCGTGGAGATCCTGAGCGATGAGTTATCGGAAGCTGTTCCCCAGGAGATACCGGCGGTCGATCCATCGCTCGAAGTAGCTCCCCAGGTTTCTGTCGAGACGCCACCTGATCCGCAGTTCGAAACCGCGCAAGAGTTGCCGGTCGAGAACGCGACGGAAGCAGGGTTGCAGCCGACCTCGCGGGCTGCAGAGTCGGAGGGGGTGATTACGACCACCGATCCGAACCTGTCGCCGATGGATGGATTGATCGATGCGGTGCAGCCGCTGGAAGGCGGACGGCTGGTGATTCCGGAAAAGGAATCTACTCCAGTCGCGGAGCTGCCGGTCGATGCGTCCGCTGCCGGAGGGAAGCAGGAAGTCACCGAGGAGATCGCGGCGGTACTGAATTTGCTTGGGCAAACCATCGCAACTGAGGTGCCCGGCGACAGCGTTGGATGCGACGGAAGCTGCGGCAGGAGAAACCGGTGCCGCGGTTGCGGGAGCGTCCGGCCGGGTGTGGATGGCGGAAGAAGTAGGGTTGACGGATTCCGAGGCCTCGATTTCGCTGGAGAATGAAATGCGCGTTGCCAATGCGCCGTCGGCTGCGGATGTTCAGCCGGTGGGGCAGACAGCAACGGCGCTCGCGGAGGAACCGGTGCGGGATGACAAGAGCGCGCCTAACACAGGGGTGCAGCAGGGCGGGTCGCCGCCGGAAGCTGCCGCATCGCCTACCCAGCAACTGGCAGCGGCCATGGCCGCGGCTTTCGGCGGAGCGCTGCCCCAGGAAGACCTGGACCGCGCCGAAGAGACGCAGTCAATCTCTGAGGAGGTTCGCCGCTTTGCCATGGGCGACGCATACAAGCCGAAAGCGACCTTCAGTGGCGCGTCCATCGACGAGCCTGAAGAGAAGGTAGCCGGCTCGCCCAAATTGGCAGCCGCGATTGGCCGCGCGATCGACCGCATCAAGCCGCAGCTCATCGCCGAGATCCTCAAGGAACTCAAGGTTCCGGAAAAGTAGAAACGTTTCGCGGTTTTACAAAAGCCCTCCATGCTGGAGGGCTTTTGCTTGTGATCGGGGTTCCGCTGGCCTTCAATCGCGCGCTGTAAAGACGGCACAATTCGCGCGGCAGACCACGTCGTAGGCGATGGTGCTGCGAAGATGACTCACCGCCTGGGCGTAAGCGGTGCGATGTAAGCCCATGGCGATGGCATCGGCGCGCAGGGCGGAAGCAAGCTTCAGAATCTCTTCAGCGGGCTCGCCAAACTTGACGACACATTCCGTGGCGAGTGATGCGCTGTCATAGCGGGCGCACAAATTCTTCAATCGCGCGATGGCGTCGATTTCCGCACGGTTTCGGCGGATCAGCACGTTGTCGGCGCTTTCCCAATGCCTGTCTTCGGGCAAAGGCAGCAGCGAGATGACGTGCAGCAGCACGAGCTTCACCTGGCGTTCGCGTGCAAATTCAACCGCGTAGGGCAGCGCTTGCAAGGAGGCGTCTTTGAAATCGGTGGCGAAGAGCACCGGGCGGGGCTGCCGGGTGTTTTGTACGCCGGACTCAACATTGAAAGCGGGACCGACGGTGACCACCGGACACTCGGCGCATCGAAAAACCTTTTCCGCGACGGAGCCAAGCAATAGGCGTCCGAGACCGCGGCGGCCGTGGGTGCCGATCACCAGCATGTCTACGTGGTCTTCGGCGATGAGGGACTCGATCTGTGGCCAGACGTCGCCATCACGCACCGCGAGATCGTGTGGAATGCCAGCCAGCGCTCCTGAGACAGCCAAGTTGAATTCCAGTTCCCGGAGATCACGCCGCGCAGCGTCATCGGCGGCGGCCACCGCTCCCATGCCGGCGAGGGTGAATCCCACGGAGGAGACGATGTGCGCGAGGTGGAGGGTAGCGCCGTAATGCCGCGCCAGGGCGATGGCGTGGCGGAGAGGGTTTTCCGAGGCGCAGGAAAAGTCGGTAGCAAAGAGGATCGACTTCGGGTGGATGTTGAGAGCAGGTTTGAGAGGCATCGGGACCTCCACTCCAACTGCCCCATCTTCGCCCTTTCCACTATCGAATGCAGTGATGTGCGACACAGATGTAGGTCCTGGTGGAACACTTTGAGAAGACTCCTACAGGTATCAAGAATAAGGAGTTTGGGGCTCGGGTTTGTCAGTTCATCTTGCCAGCCGCGATCTAGGTAGGGCGCCGGATGGCGGATTCGATGAGATCGTTGAACAGAGTTTGAACCTGTGCGGGAGTTTCCTGAGAGCCCTTTTGAAGCCAGCACTCGACGACAGTGAAGAGTGAAGACGCGATGAAGGGTGCAAGTGTGGCTGCGCGCAAGTCGGCGCGGACGCCGGATCTGGCAGTCGCTGACAGTTGGAGGAGGGAGCGGATGCGTTGCTCGAAGCATTCGCGGAGGATGGCGGGCGCAGAGCCACCGTGGGGTCCGAGGAAAGCCTGGTAGATTCGCGTCACGTGACGGATGTGCTCGAAGAACGGAGTGGCATCCAGACGGCCGGAGGCGGAGAGCTGGATCATGGGGGCGACGATGCGCCGGCACTGTGAACGCAGAAGGTCGTCCTTGGCGGCGTAGTGGGCGTAGAAGGTGGCGCGTCCGACACCGGCTTTGCGGGTGATGTCGCTGACGCGGATGCTGCCGTAAGCGCGGCGATGGAGCAGTTCGACGAAAGCAGCGTCGATCTGCGCCCGGGTGCGACGGATGCGCTCGTCCTTCGCCGGCTGCTCACGACGATGCGAGACACTTGCAGATTTCTGTTTCGCAACGGCCATCAAGGGACCGATTCCGATTGCTGGGATGCAAGCGGGTTTATAGCATCGCGGCCATGGCGACGACAACTCACGACCCCATGCACCCATCAAGCAAATACGGAGACAAACGGAAAGCCGGCATGGCGCTGATCGCAGGCTCGGTGGGCGGCATGCTGACCATGGCCGTTCATCCTACGGCGGGCGGGCCGCTGACGCCTGCCGATGTTCAGCGACTGTCCGTGGTATCGGCGGTGGCACATTCGCTCGCCTTGGTGAGCGTGCTGCTGCTGTTCCTGGGAGCTTGCGGGGTGTACCGCTGGCTGGCTGCCGATGACCGTTTGTCGCTGGCGGCGCTGGTGACCTATGGCTTCTCGTGCGTGGCGATCATGATCGCCGCAGCGGTGAGCGGGTACATCGTACCGGCGATGCTGCAGCGGATGGTGCGTGATGTTCCGGAAGCAGCGCACACCTGGCAGATCGTGACTGCAAGCATCTTCGAGATCAACCAGGCCTTCTCGCGCATTTACTCGGTTGGCTCAGCGATCGCGATCTTTCTGTGGTCGGTGTCGGGGTGGAGGAGCGGGAGGCTGGCAAAGGGCGTGGCGGTGTATGGCTGCGTGAGCGCGGTGGCGACGGCGATCGCCATCGGCTCCGGGCATCTGCGGCTCAATGTGCATGGCATGGCCGCAGTGATGCTTGCCGAGGTGATCTGGTTCGTCCTCGTGGGGGCGCAGTTGATGTCCACGCCCGAAGCGTGATCGGAACCGCGTCAGGGCTTGGTTGCGTACTGGGCGGGCAACGGGTTGCCGGGGCGTTCGGAGTCCCAGAAGATGGAGACGATCCACCAGCGCTGGCCGTCGTAAAGGGCCTGGAAGGAGTTGATGCCGCGCTGGAAGGGCTTTTCTCCCGGGGCGTGGCGCGACTCGTAGCTGCTGAAGACCTGGGTCATGTTGCCGTAACGCTGCGGCTGGTTGACGATCCCATTTTCGTAGAAAGGTTCCTTGGCGAAAACCACGCCGGCGTCGCGCACAAATTCGTCAACGCTCCAGGAGATGACGAAGACAGAACCGTCTTCCCCCTGGCCAACTTCGGTGAAGCGCGCCTGGGGAAGGAACAACGAACGAAAATGACTCCAGTCGCGTGGGCCGGCGGGTCCGGAAATGGCGGCGTAAGCGGCGCGGATAATGGCATCAAGGGAACGGACTTCTTCCGGCTTGGGCGCTGGCACTTGCTTGGCCAGGACAGCCGCTGTCATCGGGGTTTGCGCAGGGGCGGCCGTCTGGGCGCAGAGAAAGTTGGGCGTGAGCACGAGCACGGCAAGCGAAAGTGTCCATCGGCGCAAAGAGGTTTTCATCGGTAAACCCTCCTGTAGTAGATACGTCGTCAGATCGTATGGCGGTGCGGAGCGCCCTATCTTATTCGAATTCGCCTGCGACGCGGGAGTTGCGCGCGGTTCGCTGACGGTTTGACCCTCGTATTCTGGCCTCGTACACTCAAAGATTACCTTCATCGAGTTGATTGAGACAGAATGGCGCACGAGCTTTCCAAGGCATACGATCCCTCTTCCATCGAGCACCGCTGGGCCGAGTACTGGGTCCGGGAGAAGTTGTTCCACGTCGAGACCCCGGCGGCTGGCGACCCTACACCGAGCTTCACCCTGTTGCTTCCGCCTCCCAATGTAACCGGTCGCCTGCACATGGGCCACATGCTGAACCATACAGAGATGGACATCCTCGCCCGCTGGCATCGCATGCGCGGGGAGCGGACGCTGTGGCTGCCCGGCACCGACCATGCGGGCATTGCGACGCAGATGATGGTCGAGCGGCAACTGGCGACGGAGGGCAAGAAGCGCCGCGACGTGGGGCGCGAGAAGTTCGTGGAGCGGGTGTGGGAGTGGAAGCACGAGTACGGTGGCGCGATCACCGAACAGATGCGGCGCATTGGCGACTCGGTGGACTGGCAGCGCGAGTACTTCACCATGGACGACCACCTTTCGGTCGCGGTGCGAGAAGCGTTTGTCCGGCTCTACGAGCAAGGATTGATCTATCGCGGCAAGTACATCGTGAACTGGTGCCCGCGTTGCGGGACGGCGATCTCGGACCTCGAAGTAGTGCACGAGGAGACGCAGGGGAAGCTTTGGGAGATCAAGTATCCGGTCGACGGCACTGATGAGTTCATCGTGGTGGCAACGACGCGGCCGGAGACGATGCTGGGCGACACCGCGGTGGCGGTGAATCCGAAAGACGAGCGCTACACCCATCTGCATGGCAAGACGGTGCGGCTGCCGCTGATGGACCGATCGATCCCAATCATCCTCGACGAGCTGGCGCAGCCGGAGTTTGGGACGGGTGCCGTGAAAGTGACGCCGGCGCACGATCCCAACGATTTCCAGGCGGGGCTCCGGCACAACCTGCCGCAGATCGACGTGATGGACGAGCACGCGATGATGAACCAGAACGCCGGCAAGTATGCCGGGCTGGACCGGTTCGAGGCGCGCGAGCGGGTGGTAGCGGATCTTGAGGCGCAAGGGCTGCTGGTTGGGATCAAGGACCACACCCTGGCGATTGGGAAATGCAGCCGCTGCAAGACGATCGTGGAGCCGCGGCTTTCGACGCAATGGTTTGTGGCCGTCAACAAGAAGCCGAACCATGGAGGAATGAGCTGGGCGGAAGCCGCGATTGCGGCGGTCGAGCAGGGGTATATACGCTTCACGCCCGAGAATTACTCGACCATCTTTCTGCAATGGATGCGCAACATCTACGACTGGTGCATCTCGCGGCAACTATGGTGGGGACATCGCATTCCGGCGTGGTATTGCCAGGACTGCAAGGAAGTGACGGTGGCGCGCGAAACGCCGGCCAAGTGTTCGAAGTGTGGCAGCGCGCGGTTGGAGCAGGACCAGGATGTGCTCGACACGTGGTTTTCGTCGGGCATGCTGCCGTTTACCACCCTTGGGTGGCCGGAGAAGACGCGCGACCTGGAGGTGTTCTATCCGACGTCGCTGCTGCTCACGGCCTTCGACATCCTGTTCTTCTGGGTAGCGCGGATGATCATGATGGGCTGCTACTTCATGAGCCCACCGAATCGGCCGACCGAGATTCCGGGCGGAGAGACGAACGCGCTGAAAGAGAGCGTGCCGTTTACCGAGGTGTACATCCATTCGCTGGTACGCGATGCCGAGCGGCAGAAGATGTCGAAGACCAAGGGAAACGTAGTCGACCCGATCGACGTGCTGAACAAGTTTGGAACCGACGCGGTGCGGTTCACCCTGGCTTCGATGGCGGCGCCGGGCACGGACATCGCCTTCAGCGAGAGCCGCACGGAGAGCTACCGGGCGTTCGCGAACAAAATATGGAACGCAGCACGATTCATATTCATGAACGTCGATCGGGCCGCGGAGAAGGGTGTGTGGTCGCTGGCGGAGTTTGCGAAGCAACCGGCTACCTATGCGGAAGCGGGATTGTCGGGCTTCTCGGTCGAGACGCTGGAAGACCGCTGGATCCTGTCACGCTTCAACAAGGTTGCGCGCGAGGTGCACGAGGCGCTGGCGCTTTACCGCTTCCACGAGGCGGCACACGTGGTCTATCACTTCTTCTGGGGCGAGTTCTGCGACTGGTATATCGAGCTGGTAAAGCCGCGGCTGGAGGATGCAGACACCGCGGCGGCGCAGCGGACGTTCGCCAACCTGCTTTCGGTGTTTGAGGGCGCGCTGCGGCTGTTGTCGCCGTTCATGCCGTTCATCACGGAAGAGATCTGGCATGCGATTTACGACGGGAATCCGCCGCTCAAGTCGATCTCGCTGGCGCGCTATCCGGCGCCCGATGCGGGGCAGATTAACGACGAAGCCGAGACCGAGATGGCCATTGTGCAGGACATGATCCAGAGCGTGCGCAACATTCGCGCCGAGATCGCAGACATCAAGGCGCAGCCGCGCATCAAGACGGCGGTCGACGTGTTTGCGGACCACGATATCCAGCAACTCGTGCAACGAAACCGGGCAGCGCTGGAGCGGCTGGCGAATGTGTCGGAGATTGCGTTTGTCGGGGAATCGCTGGCCAAGGCACCGCTGGCACGGAGCACGGCGCGATTCGATGTGCGGGTGTTGTACGAGCAAAAAGTGGACGTGGCGGCGGAACGCGAACGCCTGACCCGGGAGTCTAAGAAGCTGGAAACCGAGTTTGCCAATAACCAGCGGCAGCTCGGCAATGAGAACTTCCTGAATAAGGCTCCGGCGCAAGTGGTGGATGGGTTGCGGCGTCGCGAAGGCGAATTGAAGTCACTGCTGGAGAAGGCGCGACTGGGGCTCGAGGAATTAGACGGGAAATAGAAGCCTCCGCGTAGATGGCCGGGCCCCATTGACGATGCCATTACACTAGTTGGACTGAAGCGAGAGACTTGTGGACTGGAACAGCCGCCGGATTACCACCATCCTGGAGAACGCACTCACCGAGGACCGCGCCACGCGCGACGCGACGACCTACGCCTGCATCGACCCGAACCAGCGGGCGGTCGGAACGCTGCTGGCCAAGGAAGACTGCATCCTGGCGGGAGTAGGAGCGATCCAGCGGATTCTCGAAGTGTATGCGCTGCTCGATGGCACGGTGGTTTCGCATCCGGAGGTGACGACGCACCCGGAAATCTTTGATGGGGTGCGCCTACACAAAGGGCAAACGGTGGCCGTGATCCGGCACAACGCGCGGGTGTTGCTCTCCTGCGAGCGGGTGATCCTGAATGTCATTCAGCGGCTGAGCGGGATTGCCACCGCGACGCGGAAGTATGTGGATGCGATTGCGGGCACGACGACCAAGATCCTCGACACGCGGAAGACGGTGCCGGGCCTGCGCATTCTCGATAAGTACGCCGGTCCGTTGTGGCGGCGGCACCAATCACCGCCTCGATCTCTCGGACGGCGTGCTGATCAAGAACAATCACATTGCGCTGGCAGGGGGCGCGGTTCAGGCGCTGGAGCGGGCCGTGCGCAACCGTCGCGGCGAACAGCCGATCGAAATCGAAGTGCGCTCGCTGGAAGAGCTGGACCAGGTGCTCGGCCGCGGGGCGGAGGCGGTTCTACTGGACAACATGACCCCCGACCAGGTTCGCCAGGCCGTGGAACGGGTGAAGGCGCTCCCGCATCCAGTGCCCCTCGAAGCCTCTGGGGGAATCGTGCTGGAGAATGTGCGGCAGTATGCGGAAACCGGGGTGAACTTCATCTCGGTCGGCGCCCTGACGCACTCGGCGCGCGCGGTGGATTTGAGCCTGCGTATCTTGCCGGCTTAACTCTACAAAGGTCTTAAACCACAGAGGACGCAGAGGGACTCAGAGGTGTTTGGGTTGAGTTCGAGCTTTCGCAAACTGTTTTGACCCAAAAACCAGTCCTCCGCGATCCTCCGCGTCCTCTGTGGTTAGAATCGATGTAATGCCGAAGTTTGAGAAGCACATCTTTATTTGTCAGAACCAGCGTCCGGCGGACCACCACCGCGGCTCTTGCGATCCGGAAAACAAGGGCGAGCTACAGAAGGCGTTCAAGAAGACGCTGGCTGAGCACGGAATCCGCGGCGACAAGGTGCGGGCCAATAAATCCGGATGCCTGGAGCAATGCGAGCACGGGCCGACGGTGGTGGTTTACCCCGACGCGGTGTGGTACGGGGGCGTGCGACCGGAAGACGTCGAGGAAATCATCACAGCGCACATTGTGGGCGGGCATCCGGTGGAACGGTTGCGGATTCAAGACGACTGCCTGAACGCGGAGCGCTGTCCGCACAAGCCGCGGAAGAGCTCCTGATCGCGGCGCACCATTTCTTTTGCAATGACTGAATTCCGCGCAGATAATTCGGGCATCGCGCGCAACGGCCCAAATCGCGAGGCTTTTCCTGAAGGCACGCTCACGGACGAGCGCCTGGCGCATCTCGTGCGCCTGCTGACGAACCACGCGACCATGGTGGTAAGCGGGACGAAGATCGCGGAAGAGCTCGGGATCAGCCGTTCCGAAGTCTGGCGCCTGGTCGAAACCCTGCGTGAACTTGGGGTGGCAATCGAGGGCCATCCCGCGACCGGGTATCAGCTGAGCGCGATCCCGGACCTGTTACTGCCTTCGGCGGTACGGACCGCTGGTGAAGGGCACACTGTTTGGCGGGACGATCCACCACTACTTCCGCATTGGTTCAACCAACGTTGCGGCGATGCAGGCGGGAGCTGCCGGCGAGCCCGAGGGCGCGGTGTTCCTGGCGGAGGAGCAAACCGCGGGCAAGGGACGCGGCGGACATTCCTGGCACTCGGCAGAGTCCGCCGGCATTTACGGATCACTGTTGCTGCGGCCGCGCATGGCGCCCGCCGACGCGCTCATCCTGGCGCTGGCCGCGGGAGTGGCCACGGCCGATGCGATCCAAAGCGTGACCGAGATGAAGCCCGACCTGCGTTGGCCGAACGACCTGCTCTTCGGCACGAAAAAATTCTGCGGCATCCTGACGGAGCTGAACGCCGAGGCCACCCGGGTGCGTTACGTGGTGGTCGGCATCGGGATCAACGTGAACCATGCGGAATTTCCAGAGGAGATTCGTTCAGTGGCGACGTCATTGCGGATGCAGACCGGTCGCGCGTGGTCGCGGGTGGAGCTCACGGCCGCTTTGTTAAAATCGCTGGACCGGGTTTACCAGGAGCTGTTGCGCGGAGGCGCCGCTGCAAGGCGCGCTATCATCGCGCGTTTCCAGGCGGGTTCGTCGCTGGCGAAAGATCGCCGGGTGTTTGTCGAGGAAGACGGCGGCTATGCGGGCATCAGCGCCGGGCTCGACGATCGCGGGTTTCTGCAGGTTTCCAGCAACGGCACGGTCCGCACGGTATTTTCCGGCGGAGTCCGCGCGATAGAAGATGTCGAAGGCATTCGCCAACTGCGTCACTGAGATTTTTCCATGCTGTTAGTGCTCGATGTCGGCAACACCAACACGGTGCTCGGGGTCTTCGAGTCGTCGCCGGGCGAAAACGGCGCGCACACTTATGGCCGGCTCATAGCGCACTGGCGCGTGGGTACGATTCGCACCCAGACGGTCGATGAATACGGCGTGCTTTTCCGCAACCTGTTTGCCATGGGCGAAGTGGATTTCAAGGTAATCCACGGCATCATTATCTCGTCGGTCGTGCCCTCGATGGATACGACCCTGCGCAGCGTGTGCGAACGCTACTTCTCGCTGAAGCCGTTGTTCGTGGAGCCAGGCGTCAAGACAGGCATGCCGGTGCATTACGACAATCCTTCTGAAGTCGGCGCCGACCGCATCGTGAACAGTGTTGCGGCCTTCGAGAAATATGGCGGCCCCTGCATCAGCGTGGATTTCGGGACCGCGACCACCTTCGACGTGGTCTCACCCAAGGGGGAATATCTCGGCGGGGTGATCGCTCCGGGCATCGGGATTTCGGCCGAGGCGCTGTTTCAACGCACGGCCCGGCTGCCGCGGGTCGATATCAAGAAGCCGGCGCGGGTGATGGGCACGACGACCGTCAACAGCATGCAGTCGGGCTTTTACTGGGGCTATCTCGGCCTGGTCGATGGCATTCTCGAGCGGCTGATCGAAGAGCTCGGCGGCGATGTGAAAATCGTTGCGACGGGCGGGCTGAGTTCGCTCATCGGATCGGGCTCAAAGTACATCAAGCACGTGGATGACCTGCTGACTCTCGACGGTTTGCGCATTATCTGGGAGCGTAACCAGGGCCACCCGCGCAAGCGGGAAAAAACCTGAGACCTTCAACCACAGAGGACGCAGAGGTCACAGAGGGTCTTTGTTTTGGGTTTTGGTGTACTTGCGGCTCCTCGTTCCTGATTTTCTTCGTGAACTTCGAAGAAAACTTAAAACGTTGAACCACAGAGGACACGAAGGTTCACGGAGGTTTTGTCTGGCGATTTCGTGCTGCTTCGCTTCGTATTCTCTTTCATAATCTCTTCCCTAACTTCGCAGCGCAGCGGATTGGGAGCGAGTCCTGAGTCCCATACGATGCAACCCATCAGCAATCACTGACGAAAACCTTCGTGACCTTCGTGGTTAAGAGTTTTTCGACTCCGCCACCTCTGCGCTCTCTGTGGTTAAATTGCTTTCGTCCCCGTGGAAAACTACTTCAATTACTTCACCGAGATCGAAGAGCACTTCCAGCGCCGGCGTGGGTCGTTGCTCATTCTTTCCACGCTCGACTGGGCACTGATCGAAACCTGGAAAGACGCGGGGATTCCGCTGGAAGCGGTGCTGCGCGGAATTGATGCGACGTTCGATGCGCAGGAACGTAAACCATCGAAGACCCGGAAAGTGAATGGGCTGGGGTTCTGCACCCAGGAAGTGCTGGCGGCTGCCGAGCAGATGGCGGAAGCGGCCGTGGGCGCGGCGCCGGCCGAAAAAAAACAAGCCGGTCTCGAGCAGGCAGACATCCGGGAATTTCTGGAGCGTAACGCGGCGCGCCTGGAGAAACTAACGCTGCCCGAGCCCGCGCACTCTATCGCCCGCGAAGCGGCGCCGACTTTGCATTCGCTGGCCGCGGAGATCGTTTCCGCGAAGCCGGTTCGCGCCGAGGACCTCGAGCGACGTTTAACAGTGATGGAAGAGAAGCTGTTTGCGGCACTGCTGACGTCCACCGCCGACGATGCGATCCTCGCGGTGAGGACGGAGGCGGACCGCGACCTGGCGCCCTATCGCGGCAAAATGACTGGGCCGCAGATCGAGCAACTGCACAAGCAGTACATCCACAAGCGCATCCTGGAGCGCCATAACGTGCCGCGCTTGAGTTTGTTCTACATGTAGGATGACAGTGTGGAACTCAAAATAGAAAAATTGGTGTACGGCGGCGAAGGGCTGGCCCGCATTCACGATGAGAAAAGCGGGCGCTCCAAGGCGGTCTTCGTGCCGTTCGTCGGTCCCGGAGAAGTCGTTGAAGCGAGCATCATCGAAGAGAAAACTGGTTTCGCCCGCGCCCGGGTGGAGAGCATCCTGCAAGCGGCACCGTCGCGTGTCGCGCCTCCGTGCCCGTACTTTCTGCGTTGTGGAGGATGCCAGTATCAACACCTGGAGTACCAGGACCAGGTAAGCGCAAAGGCCCAGATCCTGGAAGAAACGCTGGCGCGCACCGCCAAGCTCAAGCTCGACCGTCCTATACAAACCCACGCCGCGGAACCGTGGCAGTATCGCAACCGCACCCGGATGCGGGTGGCGCACGAGCCATTCGCCATCGGTTACTACATGTACGGATCGCATGCCTTGCTGCCGGTTGAGCAATGCCCCATCAGTTCGCCGCTCATCAATCGCGCGTTAACCGTCTTGTGGGACCTGGGGCGGCAGGAGCGCATGCATGAGGCGGTGCGCGAAGTGCAATTCTTCGCCGATGGCGACGACGCCAAGCTGCTGGTGGAATTCTTCACCGATCACGACACCGATCCGGAGAAGCTGCGGGCGACGATTGAAGCGCTGCGGGGGACGATGGCGGAAGTTGTCGGCGTGGCGGTTTTCCAGGGCGCGCCGGCCGACGATACCGCCGACCAGCGGGCCCCGCTGACGCGTTCGCGGACCTCTTCCGGAGCCTTCTTCGGCGATCGTTCGCTGGTGTACGAGACGAAGGATTTCGATTACCAGGTGAGCTCCGGTTCCTTCTTTCAGGTCAACCGATTTCTGCTCGACGACATGATCGAGACGGTCACGTCGGGCCGAAGCGGGAAGGTCGCACTGGATCTTTATGCCGGTGGGGGATTTTTCGCGTTGCCACTGGCCCCAAAGTTTCAGCAGGTGGTGGCGGTGGAAGCCTCGACGTATTCGTTTCTCGATTTGAAGAACAATGCGGGGCAAAATGTGAAGGCGATCCGCGCCACGACAGAGGATTTTCTGCGCAACGAAGTGCGTCGTTACATGCCCGAGTTCGTGGTGGTCGATCCGCCGCGCGCCGGGCTAGGCGAAAAGACGGCCGCTTTGCTAGGACGCACGTCCGCCGCACGTGTGACGTACGTATCTTGCGATCCTGCCACCTTATCGCGTGATATGAAAGTGCTGGTAGAAGCCGGATTTCACGTGGAAGAGGCGCATATGTTCGATCTCTTCCCGCAGACCTACCATCTTGAAAGCGTGCTGCACCTGGCGCGCTGAGTTTTGGAGTTGCTATGTACGCATTGGCTATCCTGCGTTATCGCCGGCCGTTGGAAGAAGTGATGACCGTGACCGACGCCCACCGCGCTTACCTGCAAGACCTGAAGAAGCAAGGATTGTTGATCGCGTCGGGACCACTCGATCCGCGCAACGGTGGGGCACTCCTGCTGCGTACGCCCGACGGAGACGTGCAAGGCACGCTCGACCGTGTCCGCGACAACGATCCCTATTACAAGGCCGGCATGGCGCAATACGAACTGCTGGCCTGGAATGTAGGAACCGGCAAAGAAGACCTGGACAAGCTGTGAGGCCGTGAAAGTTCCCGGGCCCAGGCAAGAAACGCCCCGCCAGGTTTTTTGCGGGGGCAAGCAGCCGCTGCTCCTGATGGCGATCGCGTTCGGTGGCGGGATCGTAGCCGCACGCTTCCTCTGGCACCCACCGGTGGATTGGATCGTTGCCTCGTTGTTCCTCCTCGCGGCCGCAACCTACTTCGCCAGGCGCCGCACCACCTTCGCATTTGCAATCGCACTGCTGGCAGTCGCGATGACCGGTGGCTTGGGGTATGGGCTGCGCCCGTTGCATGCGGTCGCCTATCCACAGGCACTGACCGAGGGCGAGTGCAGCGTGACGGCCCGGGTGGTGCGCGATGGCGTGTTGCAGCGCGGGATGTTTGGCGGGCAGCAGCAATCGCTTGATCTTCAGACCGAATCTATCCGCCTGCCGGACGGAACGGAATACAAGAAGCCAATCGGGCTGCGACTCTCCATCTACGCGCGAAAAGCGGATTACGAGGACGAAGAGCAGCAGGAGGCCGGAGCGCTGCCCATGCCGGTTTTGAAGTATGGCCAGCGCCTGCAACTCACGGCGAAGCTGCATGCGCCGCGCAACTATGGCAATCCCGGGGCATGGGATTACCAGGGCTATCTGCAGTCGCAAGGGATTGCGCTGCTGGGGAATGCGCGGGTCTCGTCGGTAGAACTGCTGCCGGGCTTCGGAGGCAGTCGCTGGCGGGCCTGGCAACATCGCGCCCGGGCTGCCGTCCTTCGCAAGATCCACGCCTTGTGGCCGGCCGAAGAAGCGTCGTTATTCGATGCGGTCGTGATCGGCGACCGTTCGGAACTTGGCCGCGACGTGAAGACCAGCTTCCAGAGCACCGGCACGTTTCACATCCTGGTGGTTTCGGGGATGAATGTCGGGATACTGGCGTTCGCCTTTTTTTGGTTCTTCCGGCGGCTGCGGCTGGGCGATGTCGCAGCCACGTTCTGTACTTTGGCTGCGTCGTTCGGCTATGCGTGGCTCACCGACCTCGGCTCGCCGATCCTGCGCGCCGTCTGGACTCTTACCATCTATCTTCTTGCCCGGCTGCTCTATCGCGAGTCGTCGCGGCTCAACGCCATCGGGGTTGCTGCGGTGCTGATCCTGGCGTGGGATCCGGAAGCGCTCTTCGACGCGAGCTTCCAGATGACGTTTCTCTCGGTCGCTGTCATCGCCGGCGTCGTTGTCCCATGGATCGAACGCACTTCCGATCCTTATCGGCGGGCGCTGCGGAACCTGCACGTACTGCGTGCCGACCGGGCATTTCAGCCCTTGCAGCAGCAGTTTCGTCTCGACCTGCGGATGATCTGCGGACGGATGGAGCGCATGCTCCCGCGTCGTGTCGCGCGCCCTATCCTCACTGCGCCCTTGCGGATCAGTTTCGCCATCTACGAACTGTTCTCGGTCTCACTGCTGATGGAGTTCACCCTGGCGTTGCCGATGGCGTACTACTTCCACCGGGTCACGTTGATGGCTCCGGTCGCAAATGCGCTGGTGGTGCCGCTCACCGGCGTGCTGATGCCGGCCTGTGCCGCGGCGGTGGTGCTGGGCACGGTCTCGATGCAATCCGCTCGCATCCCGGCGGCGATCGCGCTATGGTCGCTGCGCGGTATTACCGGCACGGTTTCACTTCTCGGGCATTGGCGGCTTTCGATGGGCCGCGGGCCGACGCCTTCCCTCGCGGTTGCTATCGGTGCCGGCGTCGCGATCGCTCTCGCCATGCTGCTGGCCCGCCGCCGCTGGTGGATCGCTGCCCTCGGGACGCTCACGGTATTTGCCTCGGGCGCGGGGATCCTGTTTGTTCCGCCGCATCCGCAAATCCAACCCAACCAATTGGAGATCACGGCAATCGATGTGGGCCAGGGCGATTCGCTGCTGCTGGTTTTTCCGGACGGCCATTCGATGCTGCTCGACTCGGGAGGGCCGCTCGGCGGATCGCACTCCGATTTCGATATCGGCGAGCAGGTGGTTTCACCCTACTTGTGGTCGCGTGGAATCGGGCGCCTGGATGTGGTCGCATTCAGCCATCCTCACTCGGATCACATGGGTGCACTGCCGACCATCATTCATAACTTCCGGCCGCGAGAGTTGTGGCTCGGGTTTGCGCCCCCGATACGCGACGTGGAAGCCGTTCTCCAGGCAGCGCGCGAGGAGCACGTAAAGCTCGTGTTCTACCGCACCGGCGACCAGTTTGATTTTGGGGGGACGCAGATTCGCGTGCTGTTGCCGCAAAAAGACCAGCAGCCGCATATCCCGCCGAAAGACGACGATGTGCTGGCGTTTAAGATTTCCTTTGGAAAGACTTCAGCGTTGTTCATCGGCGATTCGCACAAGAACAAAGAGCAGGAGATGATCGACCTGTCGCCCTCCGCCGATTTTCTCAAAATCGCCCATCACGGCAGCAATACGTCGACGACGCCGGAGTTCCTGGCCGCGGTGCATCCGCGCTTTGCGGTGATTAGCGTAGGGGCTCGCAATTCGTTCAAGCATCCGCGACTGGAAGTCTTGCAGCGGCTCTCGGCGTTGCACGTGCAGACGTATCGCACCGACCTGGCGGGGGCGACGACGTTTTATCTCGATGGAAATAGCGTGCGCGCCATCCCGGCGCGGGAGCAGCCGTGATGTTATAAAGCTTCCGGAGTCTCGCCGGCGGCACTTTCCTCATCGGTCGTGGGAGAGTTGCCGTAGGTTGCGATGATCTCGCGGGCTTCCTCGGCGCGGTCGGAACCGACTTGCACGACCACGCCACCCACTCCAGGCAGAATGTCCTGTTGCGCGTCGAGCGAGGTCACCAGCGCATCGATCCCTGCCGACTCCAGCAGGCCTTTCACTACCATCGCTTCCGATTCCTGCTCGGTATCGAAGACCCTCACGAGTTCCCTGTCCGGTATTGGTTGCGTTGCCATGGTTCCTCCCGGTACTTCGATGCAGATTTCGTCCTTCACGATAGGGCGGGCTTCAGGGCGCGACATTGCTGGCTGCCAGCGGCACTCCAAGGCGCGCAACCGCGGCATAGGCAGTTTCAACGTCGCCCTCGAAGAGCTCGGCGTGCATGCCCACGGCCCGAGCTCCGTCGATATTCACCTGTTTATCGTCAAAGAAGATCGCTTCCCCCGGCTTCACGTCGAGGGCATGAAGCACGATGAAATAGGATTCAGGCTCGGGCTTGATCGCGCCGACTTCGCAGGTATAAATCTGTTTGTCGAAGCGATCGAGCCATGCAAGCTTTTTGCGCATGGCGGCCAGCATGTCCTTCTGCATGTTGGAAAGGATGGCGATCTGGAGCCCGGCGCTCTTCGCCTGCCAGGCAAATTCCAGCATCTCGGGATTGGCCTTCGTCCATTGCGCGTTGTCCAGCGCCGTGAGGCGTGCGACGTCCTTTTGCCGGATCGGCTTCCCGAGTTGTTCCGCAACCGCGTGCCAATAAGACTCGGCGGTATAGATGGCTCGGTCGTACTTGTCGCGCAATCCCCAATACGGCTTTTGAAATTCTTCGACGGGAACACCAAACACGCCAGCCAGCCGCGCCCAATCGTCAGGAGTTGGAGGAAACGTGAGTACCTTGCCGTAATCGAAAATGATGGCTTTCAGCATTATGTCTCTATCATACAAACTCTCGAATCACAGAGGGCGCTGTGGTTCGGGAAGGCCCTTGTTCCGTAATTTCGCGCCGACCCTCCTCGTCTTCGGTTCGTTAAAATGAATTCGATGTCGTTCTCCTTCCAACTCGAAGCCACCGCCGGTTCCGCCCGGGCCGGGCGCATGGTCACGCCGCACGGCGAAGTCGAAACGCCGGTGTTCATGCCGGTCGGCACGGTGGCGACCGTCAAGGGCATTCCCCAGGATTTACTGGAAGAACTCGGCGTACAGATCCTGCTCAACAACACCTATCACCTCTACTTGCGGCCGGGCATCGAACAGGTCCGCAAGTTGGGGGGTACGCATAAGTTCATGGCGTGGGACCGTTCGATCCTAACCGACTCAGGCGGCTTCCAGGTATTCAGCCTGAGCGATCTGCGCAAGGTGACGGAAGAGGGTGTTTCGTTTCGCTCGCACCTGGACGGCTCGTCGCACCTCTTCAGCCCGGAGAGTGCGATGGCGGCGCAGATCGGGCTGGGTGCCGACATCATCATGGCATTCGATGAATGCACGGAATTTCCCGCCGAGCGCTCGCGGACGCAGCAGTCGATGGAGCTGACGCTACGCTGGGCAGAGCGCAGCGAACGCTATTTCGAAGCTCACCAGCAGGAGGTTCCCTGGTTTGCCGAGCGCCAGGAAAAGACGCAGGCGCTGTTCGGGATCGTGCAAGGCGGTTCGTATGCAGAGCTGCGGAAGGAATCGGCGGAACGCACGGTCGAGATCGGCTTCCCCGGCTACGCGCTGGGCGGATTTAGCGTAGGCGAACCGCGCGAACAAACGGCGGAGTTGGTGGCGAGCACCGTCCCGCTGCTCCCGGCAGACAAGCCGCGTTACCTCATGGGCGTGGGCTATCCAGAAGAAATCGTGCAGTACGCCCGCATGGGCATCGACATGATGGACTGCGTGCTGCCGACCCGGGCGGCGCGCCACGGGCTGCTATTTACCTCCCAGGGCAAGCTGACGATTAAGAACCAGCGCTATGCGGGGGATGAGGGGCCGCTGGACCCGAACTGTTCGTGCAAGGTGTGTGCGCGTTACTCGCGGGCCTACCTGCGGCACCTGTACGCCTCGAACGAGGTGCTCGCGCAGGTGTTGAACACCACCCACAATCTGGCCTACTACCTTGACACCATGAGGCGCGTGCGGCAGTCTATAATACTTGGGGAGAGTTGTGCTTCCCTCCCTGTTAAGCGGTCGCCGCATCTGAGCGCCACCTAGTCACACGCAGGGTCTCCGGAAAGCGCGGTTGCAAGCTGCCGGAGTGTCCGTAAAACCGTCTGATTGGTGTTCGGAGAGTCCCCTCAATTCACAGGGAAAGCCCTGAGGTCCGGGTCTGAAACAGGCCCCGGCAGGGAAAGCGTCCGGGAAGTGTGTACCTGAGTTGTGGCGACGCGCTCCGCGGCGTTCCTGAAAGTGCTGGAAGAATGACAAATTTCTTAGCTTTGTATTGGCAGGCTGCGGGTGGCCAGTTCGGTGGCAGCCTGATCTTCATGGTCGCGATTTTTGCGATCTTCTATTTCCTGCTCATCATGCCGCAGCAGCGCCGCCAGAAAAAATGGCAGTCGATGCTGGGCGAGCTCAAAGCGGGTGACAAGGTCGTCACCACGGGCGGCATGCGCGGCGTCATCTTCTCGGTGAAAGACGATGCCCTCATCCTGCGAGTACCGCCGGACAACATCAAGCTGGAAGTCACGCGACAAGCCATCGCGTCCGTGATCACCGAAGAAAATCCCAAGTCCTAGCAGGCTGCAGTCCTCATGAAAAAGAATCTCACCTGGAAAATTGTTGTCATCGTTGTTGTGCTGCTGGTTTTCCTGTTCGGCATCATCGGGAACCCGGCGGAAATCAAGTGGAACAAAGACGGGCTGAAAGAAGCCCTCGCGAGCCGTATCCATTTGGGGCTCGATCTTCGCGGCGGGACGCACCTGATCCTGCAGGTCGTGGTCAATGACGCGGTGAACGCCGAGACCGACCGGGCCATCGAGCGTCTGAAAGAGGACCTGGCGACCAATAAGGTCACGTATACCGATGTCGCGAAGCCCGATGCCGCCAACACGCCGGAGCGCATTCAAATCAAAGGCGTGACCCCCGACGGGTCGACCAAGCTGAAGCAGATTGCCGATGAGCGCTTGCCGGAGTACAGCTGGAACAGCGGACCGGATGGCAGCTACTTCCTCACCATGAAGCCTCCGCAGTTGAAGGATTTGAAGGACCGCGCGGTGCAGCAGGCGATCCAGAAGATTCGCGAACGCGTCGATAGCCTGGGAGTGAGCGAGCCGGTCATCCAGGAACACGGACTTGGCGATTATCAGATTCTCGTACAGCTTCCCGGCGTCGACGATCCAGCCCGCGTGAAGGAAGTGATGCAGTCCACCGCAATGCTGGAGATTCGGCAGGTGTTCGGTGGACCGTACGCCACCGAGCAGGAAGCGACCCAGAACCAATCGCAATTCCCTGACACCGTGATCATTCCGGGCAAGAGCGAGAGCGATCCGGGGACGCAGGTTTTCTACCTGGTGGCGCGCAGCTCAGCGGTTGCCGGACACGACCTGCGTCAGGCCCGCGTGGGCCGCGATCCAAATGGCGGCGCCAACGTCGAGTTCAACCTCACCCGCGACGGCGGCCAGCGCTTCTCGCAATTCACCGGCGCGCACGTTGGCGACAAACTGGGCGTGATCCTCGATAACAAGGTCATGGAAGTCGCCAACATCAAGTCCGAGATCAGCGACTCGGGCGAAATCAGCGGACGCTTCACCGATCAGCAAGCCGGCGACCTGGCGCTTATCCTGAATTCGGGCGCGCTGCCGGCCAGCATCAAGTATCTCGAAGAGCGGACAGTCGGACCGTCGCTCGGCCTTGATTCAATCCGCCAGGGCGTGCGGGCGGCGATCATCGGCATGGTTGCGGTGATGGTCTTCATGCTGATTTACTACCGTAGCGCCGGGATCAACGCCGACCTGAGCCTCTTCCTGAACCTCGTGATCCTGCTGGGATTCATGGGCTACTTCGGCGCCGTGTTAACCCTGCCGGGCATCGCCGGCGTGATCCTCACCGTTGGTATGGGCGTCGATTCCAATGTGCTGATCTTCGAGCGCATCCGCGAAGAGCTGCGCAATGGAAAAACGCCGCCGTCCGCGGTAGAGCAAGGGTTTGGGCACGCGTGGCTGACGATTATCGATACCCACGTGACGACCATCGTTTCGGCCGTCATCCTGTTCCTGTTTGGGACCGGGCCGGTGAAGGGCTTCGCCGTGACCCTGAGTTTCGGTCTGTTCGCGAACCTGTTTACGGCCGTGTTTGTCTCGCGCGTGATCTTCGACTGGCATTTGAATAGTCACCAGCGCGGCGAGGCGTTGAGCATTTAAACCGCCCAGCGGCGTGAGCCGATGGGGTCGCGGGTGGTGGAGTGATTCCCGCCCGCAGGTCTGGCGCAATTGCCAGGCCAGTCGAAAAAAGTTTTCTGAGGCTTTGACGTGGAACTGTTCCGCAGCACAAACATCGATTTCCTTGGCAAGAAGTGGTACTTCCTTGCTTTCTCGCTGATCTTCAGCGTGGCCGGCATTACCTCCATGGCGGTTCGGTATGCGAAGACCGGCAGTCCCGTCCCCCTGGGCGTGGACTTCAAGGGCGGTACCCTCGTGTACGTGAAGTTTGCCCAGACGCCCGACCTGGGGGCCATTCGCCACGATATGGACCCGCGCCGGCCTCAAAGATCCGAAGATCCAGACCTACGGCGTGCCGGCGAACAACGAAGTCCTCATCGCGCTCGAGCAGAAGGAGACCAACGAGCAGGCGCTGGATGCGGGTAAGAACACCATCATTAAGGCCCTCGAGACCAACACGGAGCCCGGCAAGACGGACCTCAATAATGTGGGTTCGACCACCGTCCGGGACTACCTGGTCCAGAAGGACCCGCTGCACGAGGTGGTTGACCCGAACACCAAGTACCAGCAGGTTGCACAGCAGGTTGTCGACTACCGGGACAAGCAAAAGGGCGGAGTTCTGAGTTCCGTCGACGAGCTGCAGGGCCATGTGCCGGCTGCCGTGGTGGAAACCTTGAAGACTGATTTCTATACTTCGCGCTTCGGTGTTCGGAACGTTGAAATCGTCGGGCCGCAAGTCGGTAAGCAGTTGAGCAATCAGGCACTTCTGGCGACGTTGTACTCGCTGGCCGGAATGCTGGTGTATCTTTGGTTCCGCTTCGAGCTGATCTACGGTATTGGCGCGGTGGTGGCTTGTTTCCACGACACCATCATCACCGTGGGCGCTTTCTCCTTGCTCAATAAGGATATTTCCCTTACAGTCGTGGCCGCGATTTTGACCCTGATCGGATACTCGATGAACGACACAATCGTCGTTTATGACCGCATCCGGGAAAACATCAAGCTGCTGCGTCGCGAGTCTCTCGCGGATATCGTCAATAAGAGCATTAACCAGACGCTGAGCCGGACCATTTTGACCTCCGGATTGACGTTCCTGACGGTGCTCTCGTTGTATGTTTTCGGGGGAGAAGTATTACGGGGCTTCTCCCTGGCCCTGGTAATTGGCATCCTAATTGGCACATATTCGTCGATCGCGGTTGCCGCGCCAATGCTGGTGGCTTACCAGGAGTGGCGCAGCCATCGCGGCGCTCCTGCTCTTCCCGGGCCGTCCCCCAGGAAGAACGATAGGGTGAAGGTGAAGGCCTAATCGATCTCGGTCCGCTTTTCCTTTAAGCGGACTGGCACGAAAATGATTAGGATTTCCCAATTTTCGTGGGAGCAAAGTTCTGGGTCCCGGTGTCTAAGTTCATTGAAGCACTTCCGGAGAACAGGTCATGTTTGAAGACAGCCTTCTAGAATCAGGCGGAAAGATCAAAACCAAGCGGGGGGCAACGACTACGATTGCGGTCGTTGCGCAAATTGCCTTCGTAGGCGTTCTGGTCTTGATTCCGTTGATCTACACTGAGGCACTCCCCAAGCAGCAGCTCATGACGTTCCTGGTGGCCCCGCCACCGCCGCCACCACCACCGCCACCGCCGGCCGCAGCGCCGGTGCACGTGGTGAAGAAGATTGAGACGGACCTCAACAACGGCCAACTCCGACAGCCCACGGCCATTCCCAAGAAAGTCGCCATGATTAAGGAAGACGAACCGCCACCGTCCAATGTGGGCGTGATGGGCGGCGTCGCCGGCGGCGTTCCGGGTGGACAGATGGGTGGCGTAATCGGCGGCATTATCAGTTCGGCCCCGGTTGCGGTTCCCAAGGTTGCCACTCCGCAGAAAGTGCGCGTGTCGCAAGGTGTTTCGGAAGGCCTGTTGCTGCACAAGGTCACGCCTAACTATCCGGCGCTCGCCAAGCAGGCTCGCATTCAGGGAGCGGTTGTGCTGCAGGCCACCATCGGGAAGGACGGCGGCATCCAAAACCTGCATGTTTTAAGCGGCCACCCGATGTTGACACAAGCGGCCATCGATGCCGTCCGGCAATGGAAATATAAGCCTTACCTTCTCAACGGTGAAGCGGTCGAAGTAGAAACAACGGTGCAAGTCAACTTCACCCTGTCGGGCGGATAGACTCAGCCGGTTGAGAGAGGCACCCAGAGAATCTTGTTCCGTTCTGCACACCACGGCCCCACGGCGGGGCTGTGGTTCCTGCAATGGCTGACGGTGTAGCTTGTGTAAGCTGCCGCGTGTTTCCGGTCAGCTCCGCCGTACCTGAGATCAGTACCGCTGCTTAGCGTCGCCCAGATCAGTAACAGTTCCAGGAGGAAATTCAACTCATGCTTTTCGCAAACATCGCAACTGTAGCTCTATGCAATGCACACCTCACTGCGGCCTGGCTGTTTCAGGACGCGGGTGAAGCCACCGTGGGATGGGACCCGGTCTCGCTCTGGAAGCAGATGGGAATCCTGGCAAAGATCGTCGTCGTGATCCTGTTCATCATGTCCGGCTGGTCGATTGGCGTCATGATCGATCGCGCCCTGGCATTCAGCGCAGCCCGTAAGCAGTCGCGTGCGTTTGCACCCGCTGTGGCCGGCGCCCTGCGCGAAGGCAAGATCGACGAAGCCATCCGCGTCGCCGAGCGCAACAAGAAGAGCCACCTGGCGAAGGTTGTTACTGCCGGGCTGCAGGAATTCAAAGCGCACGGCGATTCCGCCGATATCCCGGGCGAGCAGATCGAAGCCTCGAAGCGCGCCCTTGAGCGTGCCGAAGCCATCGTTCACGCCGAGTTGAAGCGCGGTCTTTCCGGCCTTGCCACGATTGGTGCTACCGCCCCGTTCGTCGGCCTGTTCGGTACCGTGGTCGGCATTCTGAACGCTTTCCGCGCCATCTCGACCAATAAGACGACCGGTCTGGGCGCAGTCGCGGGCGGTATTTCGGAAGCCCTGGTGACCACCGCCATCGGCTTGTTCGTCGCCATCCCCGCCGTCATGATGTTCAACTATTTCACCGGCAAGGTGGAAGCGTTCGACGTCGAGATGGACAACAGCTCGAGCGAGTTGATCGACTATTTCCTGAAGCGCCGCGGCATCAAGCGGTAGTTCAGCGAGGTCCATCTCGCGAGGAGACTTTAGGAAATGGCAATCGCAAAACGTACCGCCACTGTGAACTCGAACATCAACGTCACCCCGATGGTGGACGTGATGCTCGTGTTGCTGATCATATTCATGGTCATCACCCCGATGTTGCAAAAGGGCGTTGCCGTTGATATGGCCAAGACCAATAGTCCAATTCCGATGCCGGATGCGGACAAAGAAGACTCCTTACTCGTCGCGGTGGCTCACGACGGCACGGTGTACTTCGGGTCCGACAAAATCAACCCCGACGACCTGACTTCGAAGGTGAAGGACCGGGTCGCCAACAAGACCGACAAGCGCGTCTTCATTAAAGCGGACGCGCGTGCCCGCTACGGCAGGGTCGTTGAAGTTGTAGACGACATTCGCTCCGCGGGTGTGGACGAAGTTGGCCTTTTAACGGAACAGCGCAAGAGCCCGACTAAGACGACAACGGCGCCGCCCAGCGGCACATAAGAAGAGAGGACTAGCACAATGGCAATGAGTGTTGGAGGGTCCGGTGGAGGACCCACAGCGGACATGAACGTAACCCCGCTGATCGACGTCTTGCTGGTGCTGCTGATCATCTTTATGGTCATCACACCGCTGACGCCGAAAGGTTTGGACGCGCTCGTTCCTCAACCCCCGCCGAAAGATCAGAAAGTGCAACCGCCGCCCCCCGAACGCACCATCGTAGTGCAGGTGCTCAAGTCGGGTGACCCGGAACGGCCGACCCTCAAGATCAACCAGGATGAAACCAGCTGGGATACGCTTGAAGGGAAGCTCCGCGACATCTTCGCGACCCGCGCCGAAAAGGTGATGTTCGTGAAGGGAGATGATGATATCTCGTTCAGCAACGTCGCCCAGGTCATCGATATCGCGCACTCCGCCGGTGTCGACAAGGTCGGCCTGATCACTGCAAAGATCGAGGCAGGACAATAATTTCAATCGGGCGCCTCGCCGCATGAGTCGGGGCGCCCACCTCCTATTTTTGGCCCGAAGATATATGGGACGCGTGCAAGCCACCCCCCAAAGATCACTGCAAAAATCGGGCACTATGGCAATGGAGAGTGATAACGCAATGAATAGAAGCGCACGGGTACTGGTCGTACTCGCAGCCTTGTGCCTGTTACTGGCCGGTACCGGCTGCAACAAGCTCAAGGCGCGCGACCAACTGAACAAGGGCGTGCAGGCCTATAAAAACGCCCGCTACGAAGAGGCGATCGAGCATTTCAAAACCGCAGTCGATCTCGATAGCTCGCTTACCAACGCACGTCTTTATCTCGCGACCGCGTATGCCCAGCAGTACGTTCCCGGGCTCGATTCGCCGGAGAACAATCGCAACGCCGAGATGGCCATCCAGGCCTTTCAAAAGATCCTCGACTCGAATCCGAACCGCGAACAGCAGATTCACAGCCTGAAGGGAATTGCATCGCTCTACTTCAACATGAAGAAGTTCGATCAGGCTTCGGAATATCATCGCAAGGTGATCGCGCTCGATCCGAACGATCCGGAAACCTACTACTCCATTGCTGTCATCGACTGGACGCAAGCCTACCAGGAAGATCAGAAGGCTCGTGCCGGCATCGCCCTACGCCCTGACGCGCAGCTTAAGGATAAGAAGGTCTGTGCCCAGCTCCGGTCGCTCAATTCGCAGAAGGTGGACGATGGCATCAGCCTCCTGCAAAAAGCGATCCAGATTCGTCCCGATTACGACGACGCAATGGCCTACATCAACCTGCTCTACCGCCAGCGCGCCGAGTACGAATGCGACGATCCGGCTGCCTACGATGCCGATATCAAGACGGCGAACGAGTGGGTCGATAAGACCATCGCCACCAAGAAAGCCAAGGCAGAAAAGGCCAACCCAACGGGTGTGATCACCACCGATCAGCCGAAGTAAGCAGGCCTAAGAAGCAGGGAAAGCTCAAAGCCTCCTCGCCTCGAGGGGGCTTTTCGCTGCCTGGGATTTCCAGCTATCACAAGCATCCGTGAGCGCCGTCCGCGTCACCGGCGCCGTGTCGTGCGCTAAAATCGCAGCTTCCGTTCGCAGGAGCCCACGATGTCGTCCAAGCTCTTCAAGAAAATTCTGATCGCCAACCGCGGCGAGATCGCGGTGCGGGTCATTCGTGCCTGCCGCGAGCTCGGCATTGAGTCGATCGTGGTCTACTCCGATGCCGATCGGCGCGCCCTGCACGTGCGCAAGGCCGACTACGCCTACCATATCGGTCCTCCTCCGGCGAGCGAGTCCTACCTGCGGATCGACAAGATTCTCGATGTGGCCAAGCGCAGCGGCGCTGAGGCGATCCATCCTGGCTACGGCTTCCTCTCCGAAAATGCCCGCTTTGCCCGCGCTTGTGTCGATGCGGGGGTGAAGTTCATCGGTCCCACGGGCGATGCCATGGACGCGATGGGCTCGAAAACCAAGGCCCGCCAGGCGATGGCGAAAGCCAACGTGCCCATGGTACCGGGCAACACCCAGGGCCTGAAGAGTGCGGAAGAAGCCGAAGGGCTGGCGGAAAAGATCGGTTACCCGGTGATGTTGAAGGCGGCGGCCGGCGGCGGCGGCAAAGGCATGCGCCTGGTGCGCACCAAGGGCGAACTGCGCTCTTCCCTCGAAGCCGCCAGCAGCGAAGCGCAACGCTCCTTCGGCGACAGCGAAGTCTATCTCGAGAAGTTCATCGTCAATCCCCGGCACATCGAAATGCAGATTTTCGCCGACGAGCATGGCCATACCGTCTGGCTGGGCGAACGCGAGTGCTCGGTGCAGCGGCGGCACCAGAAGGTGCTGGAAGAAGCTCCCTCGCCCATTGTCGATCCCGGGATGCGGCAACGCATGGGAGAAGTCGCCGTGCGGGTGGCGCAGGCCGCTAATTACACTAACGCCGGCACGGTCGAGTTCCTCGTGGATGAGCAGGAAAACTTCTACTTCCTCGAGATGAATACCCGCTTGCAGGTGGAGCATCCTGTGACCGAGTTGGTCACCGGCCTCGACCTGGTGCACCTGCAGATCGCCGTCGCCGCCGGTGAGCCGTTGCCGTTCAAGCAGGAAGACCTCAGCCTTCGCGGTCACGCCATCGAGTGCCGCGTGTATGCCGAAGATCCCGATAACCAGTTCTTCCCCTCGCCCGGCCGGATTACCCGCCTGATTTCGCCGTCGGGTCCCGGCATCCGGCGCGACAGCGGCATGTACGAAGGCTGGACGGTTCCGCTCGACTACGATCCGCTCCTCGCAAAGCTCATCGCCTACGGCAGCAACCGCGAGCAATGCATCGGACGGCTGCAGCGCGCGCTCTATGAATACTTTGTCGGTGGCATTAAGACCAACATCCCACTCTTCCGCCGGATCCTCAGCGATCCGGATTTCCAGGCAGGCAAGATCCACACAGGATTTCTGGATCGCCTTCTGGCAGAGGAACCGGTTCCCACGCCGGAACACGAGGCGCGCACCCGGATGGCCGCCATTGCCGCCGGGATCTTCGCCACCTCCGAGCCGCAGGTCACACTCGGCAAACCGTTCGACGGGGTTACGTACACCGTCCAGACGCACGGGAAGCAGAGTAATGGCGCTCCCGACAATGGCGACAAATCCAAGTGGAAGGCGCAGGGACGCGCGGAGGCGATTCGCTAATGGTTTACGACATCGTAATCTCCGGCAAGACCTATCACGTCGAAGTCGCGCGCACGGGCACGCGCTGGTCCGGACACGTCGATGGCCAGCCCTTTTCGGTCGACGCCGTACCGACGGCTCGCGACATTCTCTCGATCGTGGAAGACGAAGGTAAAGCCTACGAAGTGAAACGGGAACGTTCCCTCAATGGCGAGCTGCACATGCTGGTCGGCAGCTCGCGCTACCCGTGCGAGGTCATTGACCCGCGCTCGTTGCGTACCCGGCGTGCCAGTGCCGCAGGAACGGAGGGTCCGCAGAAGATCGTTGCTCCCATGCCGGGCAAAGTGGTGCGGGTCATGGTTTCAGAAGGGGATACGGTGGAAGCCGGGAAAGGCGTGATCGTGGTCGAAGCCATGAAGATGCAGAACGAGCTGAAAGCGCCCAAGTCCGGGAAAGTTCAGAAGCTGCTCGCCAAAGAGGGAGCCACCGTCAACGCCGGCGATACCCTGGCGATTATCGAGTAACGAAACAAGCCTTCCACAAACGCGAGGCCGCGCTTAACTACTTCTGCCCTGCCCTCTTCAAAATCTCGTCGGCAAAGTAGTTCTCGACATTGGCCTTGTCACGGACCGATTCGTAGTAGGCGGCTTTCAGCAGTTGCTCACGCCCATCGCGCAGCTGTTCGCGGATCGCCTGCTGCACCCGCGGGTCCTGCAGTTCGCGCTGGCCGGCTGCTTCCCTGGCGATCAGCTTCACGATGCGGTAGCCCAGGACCTGCTTGGCCGAGGGATCGACGATCGGCAAAACCCCGGTATATTGGCCGGGCTTGAGTTTCGCGACGGCGTCGTAAGCGGTCTTGTCGCCCTTGAGCGACGACTCGGGAATAAAGCCAAGGTCTCCGCCGTTGGGAGAAATCTCCGGCTGCTCCGAATAGTTCATCGCCACCGACGCAAAATCCTCACCGCTATCCAGGCGGTTCACCAGTTGCTGGATCTTCTTGCGTGCCTCGGCGTCGTTCTGTGCCTTCTGCAGGTTCTTCACCTGTGGGTTCGGCGCGGGTGTTACGAGGATCTGCGCCAGGTGATACTGCGGCTCGATCAGGTTGAATTCGGCCTTATGCTGGGTGTAGTAGGCGGTAATGTCCGAGTCGGTGATGTTGATCTTCGACGTGATCTCTTTGTTGATCACCTTGTCGATGGTGATGCTGCGGCGCAAGTCGCGGCGGAAGTCGTCCATCGTAATGCCGCGCTCTTTCAGGCGAGCGTCGAATTGCTCCTGGGTGTAGGGAGCCTTGGCCTCGTTGACCTTGCTGTCAACTTCCTCGTCGGTGGCCAGCAGACCGAGCTTTTCCGCGCGCTGCATGAGGATCTCATTGTTGATGAGCTCGCGCAGAATACTGAGGCGCAGGTTATCTCCCTGCTCGGCGCTGGGAGTTTGCGGCGCCCCGGTGAGCTGGTTCTTGTAATATTTCTCGACCTCCGGCCGCGTGATCTTGTGTCCATTCACGCGCGCCATGATGTCGTCGCCACCGCCGCCTTTGTTGCATCCGGCCAGGCTCAATGCCGCAAGGAGTGCGAGGATTGCGGCCGCGGCCGCGTTAAACGATCGTCCTTTACCGTGCAACTCATTCCTCCATGAGGAAGCCTCGTGCCACGTTTGCCGAGGCGTTGGTCACAACTTTACTTGGTGGAACTGCTGCTGCCGCCCTGGTCCTGCAGGTGCTTCTTGATCACGTTGACCAGGGTATCTTCGCCCACCGCACCCTCCAGTCGCTCGCCGTTCACAAACATCGTCGGGGTTGCGCTGATGTCGAGACTACTGGCCTCGGCTACGGATTTCTCAAGGGTGGGCTTCTGCGACTGGTCTTTCACGCACGCCTGCAACTGACCCACATTCAAATTGTGTTTGCGCCCAATGTCCAGCGTAACTTTATCCACCGCATCGGCCATTCCTGCCTCGTTGCGGTGTTCTTCCTTGCCGGTAATTGTCGATTGGTTCGCGTGGACATAATCGGCAAAGTCCCAGTACGCGTCGCTGTTCTGCACCGCCAGGCAGTTGGAATCGACGGCCGCGCGGTCTGCCCAGGGGTGGATTTCGCTCAGCGGGAAGTCCTTGTAGACCACCTTGATCTGGCCGCCATACTGCTTCAGGGCATCCAGCACCGCGGTATGCATCTTGGCGCAGAACGGGCACTCAAAATCGTCATAGTTCACGATGGTGACCTTGGCGTCCTTGTTGCCGCGCACCGGCCGCCCGGTCACGTCGATCTTTGCCATCGTCTCCTGGAACGGATCCTTGGAGATATCGAACTTGGTCAGCCGCGCCAGGGTATTGCCGTCCTTCGAAAGCAGGAACTCGTAACTCTTCGTTTTGTCGCCATCCGACATGGTGACGGTCACAGCGTCGTAGCCCGCGATCTCGCTCGCCTTGGGCGCGCTGACCCCAATATTCACCTGGGGCGGCACGCTGAAATGAGCCCGAATCTGGTCCTGGATACGGCGAGTGAGCTGCGGACTAAGGTCTCCAGCAGCTTTGCCCTGCGCGGGTTGAGAAGTAGGAGGAGTCTGGGCCGAACAGCCCACAGAAATAGCCAAAAACACGAACGCCAGGCTCTTGCAAAACGACACGTACAACCACCTTGGAAGGAGAACCATGAACTCCTGATTATCGCATGATGTGCCTTCAAATGCCGCAAAACAGCAGATTTACAGCCATTTGTGGGACGAAGCGGCGGGATTCAACGGCCCTTCAGCACGTCGAGGGGGAGCAGCGAATTCATGGACCCGGAGCGGAAGCCTTCGAGGTCCAAGGTCACGTAGGTAAACCCGAGCGCTTTGAAGATCCGGGTGAATTCCAGGGCCCTCTCCGGTGTCATGGCCTTCGGCAACTCCTCGCGGGCGATCTCAATGCGAGCAATCTCTCCGTGGTGGCGGACGCGGAACTGCCGGAACCCCATTTCCCGCAGCGCATCTTCTCCCTTTTCCACCTGTTCGAGGGCCTCCGGGGTCACCGGGCGTCCGTACTCGATCCGGCTCGACAGGCACGCCGACGCCGGCTTGTCCCACACCCGCAAACCCGCGTGCCGCGCCAATTCGCGGATATCCGCCTTGGAAAGTTGCGCGCGCAGCAGCGGCGCCACCACGCCGTGTTGCTTGGCGGCTTTCTGACCGGGACGAAAATCTCCCTGATCGTCGAGATTCACCCCGTAGGCCACGTTGGCATAGCCGTGCTCGGCGGCGAAGGCGTCCATCACGGTGAAAAGCTCGTCCTTGCAGTGGAAGCAGCGCATGGGGTCGTTGCGGCGGTACTCCGCGCTCTCCATCTCGGAGGTGGAGATCACTTGCAGGGGAATTCCACTTTCCGCCGCGAACGCGATGGCGTCGCGCATTTGTGCCCGCGCCAGGCTGGGAGAATCGGCCAGCACCGCCAGCATTTTGTCGCCGAGTACCCGGTGCGCCGCGTAGGCGAGATACGCCGAGTCGATTCCACCGGAATAGGCGATGAGCAGTGGTCCGAGCGTCGCAAGATGCTGCTCGAAGGACTGCTGCTTTTCGGGAAGCGACAACGCTGATATGGGTAGCGGCGAGGCCATAGCTCTATCCTACGACACGAAATCCGGGTCACGGGATGGCTCCCGGACGGACAATCGCTGGTTAATGCGAGTCGACGGCCGGAACGCCCATTTCTTTTCCGATGGCCGTCTGGTTGTCCTCGAGATCGTGCAGCGCCTTGTCAAGCCGCTCCACCGCTGTAGAGGCGTGGGTGAGGTTGCCGGTGAGCGCCTTGTTCTCTTTCGCGATTTCCGAATTCGCTTTGCGGAATTTCTTGGCGAGTTCCTTCAAGCCTGACTTCTGGGCATCGCTAAAGCTGGACAGGAACCGCTCGCCGTCCGTGAAGGTTTCGTCCGCGGCGTCCGAAAGCGCTTTGGCCCGGCTGATATCGCTGGTCGGCGGAGTTGCCGTGGGATGTTGAAACTCCAGCACGCCCTTTTTCGCGCTCGCCAGGCTGGCCGTGAGCTGCTGGTAGACGTTCGCCTGTTCCGGTGTGGCCTGCAGGGCAACCGCGCGACTGAAGTCCTTCATGTCATCGCTAGCCGGAGTGACCCGCCGGAGCGCCCGCTGCGCCGGCGCCGTGCGTTCCTCGATGCTGCGCCAGCAAAACCGTGGGGCAGGCCAGCAGAAGCAGGGCGCACACTCGATAGCTCCACCGGTTCACAAGAGATCTCCTGAATCAATCATAGGGTAGCCTGCGGGGGCCAAGGTAACGATCGGTAAATTCAGTACAGCCGTTCTTGTCGCTTCATCGTCCCAAAGCTTCCAATGTTCGACAGGGTGAAAGAAAAGCGGTACTGGTTTTCGTTGCGGATGTTGCCCAGAGCGAAACGCCTGTACTCCAGGCTCACGCCGCAGCAGTCCCAGTTGTAGCTGATCTGTTCGGCGGAATACTGAAGAAATCCGAGGGTATTGTCAAAGCCAATGCTGCCGGCCCCGCTCAGGCCGGTCTTGTTGGGGTGTCCGAAGCCGGCCAGAAGCCGGATCTGGTTGAAGCGATCGGGTACCAGGCTGGCGGTGGTCGAAGTCACTTCGGGCACGGCGGTGTTGAGGAAGGCGTGGCTTGCGCCCACGAAATACTCGCTGAAGCGATAATTCGCGATGGCCGTGCTGGCATTGATGCGGCCGGTTACGGTGTCGTAATCGAAGTTCCACTGGATGTCGGTGTTGGCGGTGGTTTGAATCCGCATGCGTGAGACGAAGGGCGAGAACAGTCGCGGCCCGAAGAGGTAAGCAATGCCGGTCAAATCCGCCGATGTCGTAAAAACATTGCGGGTGCCGCTGACGACCGCGCCGCCAAAGGTCGGATCGATGTAATACTTCTGCGCCAGGTCCCAGCTGAATGCCTCGCGCGTGCGGGAGGCGATGTCGCCGCAGGTGGACTTCGGCTTCATCGATTCCAGCTCTTCCCGCGGCAGCTTGGTTTCTTCCGACAGCGGCTTAGGGCAGTCGGAGGTGGCGCGCAGGTTCTTGGTATAGAGGCGCGTGGTGATGGCGTACAGGACCTCGTTGGTATCGGTAAGAATGTCGCGGTCGTCAAAACGAACGATGCTGCGGTAGTTGTCGATCCCGTTGACCCAGTCGTAAACGATGCGCGGCTCGATGGTGTGTTTGACCTGGTGCTGGAAGATCGGCTTGGCGAAAATTTTTGCTAAGGCGGGAGGGCGCAAGTCGAATCCGCCCTCCACCGAGCGACGGTTTACGGGGTTATTCGAAGAAATGTTGCCCAGGGCACGCTGGGTGTAATAGGTGTCGCGCACCGAGAAGTCGGGACGCAGCGTCCAACCTTTCCAGAGCAGCGCGTACGAGGCGTCGGGAAGAATGTCGTACCGTCCCAGCAGCGGAATGGAATAGTTGTTCACCACGTTGCCGGTGGTCGTCAGGTTAGGTTCGCTGCGAGAAACGCCCTCCGCCGCGGTGTCCAGGGAAAGGAACACGCGCGATTTTGCGACCTCGCGCTCGATATTGGAGAGCTCGAACGACGGCGCATGCACGATCAGGATGGCGCTATCGCCGCCGGTATTCACCAGCGACGTGCTCGTGGTCGAAGAACAGGGCACATAAATTCCCAGGCTCAAGCACTGGTTGGTTCCCAAGAAGTTCTGGTAGCGTGAGGCCATGACATTCAGGCTGAGTGTGCCGATGGTTTTCGTCAGGAAAGCGACCGATTTCACTTCCGAGTTGATCGCCTGGGTAAACGATTCGGCGAAGGCCTCGCGAAAGATGAACGAGTTGAGATAGTCGACGTCGGCCACTCCGCGCACATCGAAGGGCAATGGGCTGTCTGCCTGCAGGCGTGCCTCGACGCCTCCTTGCCCTTCACGGTCGATGACCTGGAAGTATCTGAATTCGATGGTCGACCTGTCGGTTGGTTTGGCGCGAAACTCGGCGTGCTCCGCCCAACCCCGTTGAGAAAAGTATTCGGCGCCCAGCGAAAGGTCGGAACTCGGATTGATGGCCCAGTAGAAGCCATCCCCGATGATGGTTCCCTTTTGCGAAGACTGCCCAATGTTGGGGATCAGGAACCCGGTCTGACGGCCGAGATTGTCCACCGGATGTTCGGCATAGGGAAAATAGAAAATCGGAATCCCATGCAGCCGGAAATCCGAGTGATAGACCTTGGCGTCAGCGCCCACGGTTACATCGATCTTCTGCGCCTGGTACTCCCATTTCGGCTTCGGCAACTGGCAAGTCGTAATCACACCGTGGTAGACGACGTAATGGTCGGGTCCTACTCGCTCCACGACCTGCCCGGTAAATACGAAAGGGTTTGAGGAAGTGAGGATGACGTTCTTGCCGCGGAACTTCGCGCCCGTCATACCGATGACGTCATAAAATTTTCCGGTTTCGGTCTCGGTGTTCAGGGTTCCGTGGGTCGCGGTGATGTGCTCGTCGTGCGGGCCGCCTTCGAGAACCAGGTGGCCATTCGCAACCATTTCGCCGGTATCATCGTTGAAGGTCACATCGTCGGCGGTTACGACGTAGTTCCGGAAATGGATGATCACGTTGCCGCGCAGCTTGTAAACGTCTCCAACCTTTTCTTGCTCGCGCGCCTGGATTGTGACCTCTTCGCCCAGCTTCCCTGTGCGCGTTGTTTTCGCCGGAGCGTGAGGGCTTTGCGTGCTCTGCGTGATTGATTGTGCGAGCAGCCCGCTGGTAAATATGCAGCAGAGAAGAAGAAGATGACAACCCCTGCGAAGCGTGGTATTCGTTTCTTTGCGGAATGTCATCGGGGCATGCACTTCGAGACCAAGCTCTTTGGGGCCCCCGGCAGCGACCGTTGCTGGGGTGGTGTCTGGTACGCAAGCTCGCAACTTAACATGTCGCGCGCATGCAAGTAAAACCACTGCTGGGCCAGAACACAGACGGTTTCACATTGGGTCCGATCGCTTCCGCCGCTCTCGGCTTTCCTCCAAATCGCTCGATGTTGCTTGGCTCATGTCAGCTTATGTCTGCGGGCGTGGTGTGCGCGTCTGCGCGACTTTCGTTTTCAGTCACAATTCTTTGCCAAGCCGGGAAGCTTGATTCGTGATCGAACCCACTGCAAATTTCGAGCCGGGCGAAGGACCGGAAAGCGAGTCCTGGAAAAACCAGCTTGCTTCGCGGCTCGATACCTACCGTTCGAGAAATAAGCGCAAGCTCTCCGGTGAATTCTCCATGCGGTTCAATTTCGAGGGAGAGCTCGCCGGCCCGCGCCAGCAAAGCTGTGTGCCCGCCCTGCCGGACTCCGAGCTGGAACTTCCTGCCTCCACGGCGGAGGATGAATTCGTCCTCGAGGCGGAAACAGAACCAGCGGGGCAGGCGAATGAGCCGATCGCCGCAGAGCTGGAATCCCCGCCCGTCGCGTCGCCCGTTGCGCCTGTGCTCCCGCGTCTGTCGTTGCCGTTCAAAAGAAAAGTTTTCATGGAGGCCAATGTCATCGAGTTCCCGCGGTTGTTTCCGCCGGAACCGACCCCTTCCATGGTGGCCGAATCCATCGTGCCGACGTCGCCACGAATTCTCGATGCTCCCGAAATCGCCGGGCCTCTGCTGGAAACGCCGTTCCTCGATGGCATGCGTCTCGCGCCGATGGAGCACAAAGCGACACCTGAGCTGGAATTGCCTCTGCAGGTCGCTTCCGTACCCCGGCGCATCCTTGCCTCGGTTTGCGATGGCTTGCTGGTGTTGAGCGCCACTGCCCTGTTCTCCTCAATCGCTTATAAGTTGCTGGGGGACGTGGCTTGGAGCAAGCCCGCTCTCGGAACAGTCGCGATCGCCGCTGCCCTGTTTTGGGTGCTTTATCAGTACATGTTCATCCTGTACGGAGCCCGTACCCTCGGGATGCTGTTCACCAAGTTGGCCCTGAGCACCTTCCAGGGCACCGCTCCTAATCGGCGGGAGCGCATTTTCCGCCTCTTGGGGCTTTCCATCTCCTGTTCCTCCCTGATGCTCGGCTTCCTCTGGGCCTTCTTCGACGAAGACACGCTCTGCTGGCACGATCGCATTAGCCGTACTTACCTATTCCGGCAGAGACCCTGAGCGGCTACTCTCTTTTAAAATCTGATTCATCCCGCGGGGCATCTAACGCTCATACCGCAAAGTTCCGGATTTTGGTACCTTTAATAACTTCGCTACATGTCGACCCCTACGAATCACCTGAACCGTCCGGCCATCAAGGTCTTCGTCGCCACCACGGTGATGTTGTCCTTCATTTCTTTCTGGCGGGCGGCGGCCATTGTCCTTTCTGATCTTGCTTCATCCGCCTATTACGTCGGCGGCGACGCCGAGAAAGTTATCGGCAAAAGCGCGCCGTGGTTCGTGCTGGCCGTCATGCTTTTCAGCTACGCGGTCCGGGCCATTTATATCGAGAGCAGCGTCATGTTCGTGCGCGGCGGCGTCTACAAGGTCGTCAAAAGCGCCATGGGCGGACAGTTGGCCAAGCTTTCGGTTTCCGCGCTGCTCTTCGATTACGTCCTGACCGGCCCCATCAGCTCCGTATCTGCCGGGCAATATGTTGTCGGGCTCCTGATGGACACCAGCGCGCGCTTCGGGCATCCGCTGCACCTCTCCGACCACGAGATCAACTACATCTCCGCCGCTTTCGCCATCCTTGTGAGCCTGTATTTCTGGTGGAAGAACATCATGGGGATGCACGAGAGCAGTGAGAAAGCGCTGCGCATCATGCAGATCACCACAGTGATGGTGGTCCTGCTGATCGCCTGGTGCCTCCTCACGCTGGTCATGCACCCGAGCACCGCCCATTTGCCTCCTCTGCCATCAGGCCAGAACCTGCAACAGAGTCACGAATCCCTGGGATGGCTGCACGGCACCGTCTTTGCCCATCTCACCTGGATCCTCCTGCTGGTCGGCTTCGGACACTCCGTGCTGGCCATGAGCGGCGAAGAGTCCCTCGCCCAGGTCAATCGCGAAATCGAGCACCCGAAGCTGAAGAACCTGGAGAAGGCAGGGCTGGTCATCTTCCTTTACAGCCTCTTCTTTACCGGGCTGGTCTCGTTCTTCGCGGTCATGATCATTCCGGACAACGTTCGTTCGAACTATTTCGCCAACCTGATCAGCGGCCTGGCCATGAACGTGGTGGGGCCGTACAACCTGCGCCTCGTCTTCCAGGCATTTGTCGTCATCGTGGGTGCGCTGATCTTGTCGGGCGCAGTGAACACTGCCATCGTCGGCGCCAATGGCGTGTTGAACCGCCTCAGCGAAGACGGGGTTCTCACCCCGTGGTTCCGGCATCCGCACCACAAGTTTGGCACCAGCAATCGCATCATTAACCTGATCGTCGGGCTGCAGATTGCCACCATCATTGCCAGCCGTGGCGACGTTTACCTGCTGGCCGCGCTCTACGCCTTCGGGGTGATCTGGTCCTTTTCGTTCATGTCGCTCGCTGTCCTGGTGCTGCGCTTCACCCATCCCGAGAACCGGCAATGGAAGGTTCCGGGCAACATCCGCATCGGTGACAAGGAGATCCCCATCGGGGTAGGCCTGATCGCGGTGCTGTTGTTCTCCATCGCCATTGTGAACCTGTTCACCAAGCGACTGGCCACGATCTACGGCATCAGCTTCAGCGTCCTGCTTTACATCGTTTTCAGCGTCACCGAGCGCGCCAACCTCAAGACGGTGGCCGGTGGCAAACACGAGCTCGAGCAATTCCGCGTGAACGCACAGGAAGATGTGAGCCAGGAGGGCATGGAAGTCCGCCCGGGCAACATCCTGGTGGCGGTGCGCGATCCCCGCAACCTGCTTTACCTGCAAAAGGTGCTGGAGCAGACGGACACCACCAAGCGCGATGTGGTCGTCATGACCTCGCGTGTCTATCACCGCCAGCATTCGTTTAGCGGCAGTGAAAGCGTGGACGCCAGCGAGGTCTTCGAACAGTACGAGCAGGAACTGTTCACCGCCGTGGTGAACCTGGCGGAAAAACAGGGTAAACACGTTTCCCTGTTGGTCGCTCCCACTAACAATGTTTTCGACAGCATTCTTGCCACCGCGCAGCGCATCCGCAGCTCCAGGATCGTCTGCGGGCTTTCCAATAAGTTGTCGGCGGACGAGCAGGCAAAGCTCAGCGGCGATGCCTGGGAACGTTTGCCCGAGCCGCGGCCGCGCATGATCCTGGAGATCATTGCGCCCGACGGCCAGAATTGGGATTACGAGCTTGGGCCACATACGCCGCGTCTGCGCGCCGAAGACTTGCGGCTGATGCACGACATCTGGCTGGAACTGACCCGCGATCCGAAGTACTCGGGCCTGCACCATTACCACGTGGTGGGAACCGCCCTGCGCGAGTTGCGCGAACGATTGCAGGGGACGGAGCGCACTTCCGCTCTCAACGATATTGAGACGGAGTTGAAGCGCACCGACGAAGAGCCGCCTAACCTGATCGGATAGCTCGTACGAGAGAAACGGTCTGGACGATGGCCTACGGTCTAACTTCGCGGTCTAAAATGATCCTATGACGCTCCCTCGGATCACGCGTCGGGAGTTCCTTCGTTCGGCCCCATTGCTCGCAGGCGCTGCCATCGCAACGCGCGGTGCTTCCATGCCGGCATTCGCGTCGGCCATGCCGCTCGAGGAATTCGGATACGCAGCGGTCTCCCTTTCCAGCGAAATCCATAACCGCCAATTCGACAACACGCATTCCGTGCTGATGGGCCTCGACGACGATGCGCTGCTCAAGCCTTTCCGTCAGATGGCCGGCCAGTCCGCTCCGGGCGAAGATATCGGCGG
This sequence comes from uncultured Acidobacteriaceae bacterium, assembly GCA_963703075.1. Classification (GTDB taxonomy): domain Bacteria; phylum Acidobacteriota; class Terriglobia; order Terriglobales; family Acidobacteriaceae; genus Korobacter. The sequence continues at coordinate 3,871,451 of OY969786.1, read as the reverse complement.
CTGGTATCGCTACGATCCCAACTACGATTGGCACAGCTTTGACGCCGGCTTCGCTCCATCAGCAACCTTTGGTCAGTGGGTCTCGGCCTTGGCACGTGCCTATGCCATCCACGGCGATCCGAAGGTGCGAGATAAAGTTCTTCGCCTCAATCATCTTTATGCCCAGACCATCTCGCCTGAGTTCTACTCGCTAAAAAACCGCTTCCCTGCCTATTGCTATGACAAGCTTGTCTGCGGGTTGATCGATGCTCATCAATATGTCGGCGACCCGGATGCGTTTCGCATCCTGGAGCACACGACGAATACCGCGCTTCCTCACCTTCCCAGCCGCGCGGTTGAACACGGCGTAAGTTGGCGGCCCGGAACGGACGAGTCCTACACTTGGGACGAGTCCTACACTATTTCCGAAAACCTGTTGCTCGCCTACCGGCGCGGCGCTGGTAAACGTTATCGCGAACTCGGCGCACAATTTCTGGATGACACCTACTACGATCCGCTCGCTGCCGGCCGCAGCGATCTCGCGGGGCGGCACGCTTACAGTCACGTGAACTCTCTCTGCTCCGCCATGCAGGCTTATCTGACACTGGGAACCGAAAAATATCTGCGCGCCGCGCAGAACGGCTTCGATTTTCTCCTTGCGCAGAGCTTTGCCACCGGGGGCTGGGGTCCCGATGAAACCCTGCGCGCGCCCGGCAGCGCCGAGGTCGATGCAAGCCTCACCGGCACCCACCACAGTTTCGAGACCCCTTGCGGCTCGTATGCTCACTTCAAGCTCACCCGCTACCTGTTGCGCGTGACCCGCGATTCGCGCTATGGCGACAGCATGGAACGGGTGATGTACAACACCATCCTCGGCGCCAAGCCTCTGCAGCCGGACGGCCGCACCTTTTACTATTCCGACTACAACTTCCAGGGCCGCAAGGTGTACAGCGATCATCGCTGGCCTTGCTGTTCCGGCACGATGCCACAGATCGCCACCGACTACGGCATCAGTTCGTACCTGCGCGATCCCGGGGGAATCTACGTCAACCTCTACATTCCATCCACCGTGCGCTGGTCGCATCGCGGTACCCCACTCTCGCTTACGCAGAAGAGCGAGTATCCCTTTGGAAACCTCATCGATTTCGAGTTGACTGCGCCCCGCACGGAAGAATTTGCCATCCACCTGCGTATTCCGGCTTGGGCTGAAGGTGCATCGGTCGCGATCAATGGCAGGCGTGTCCCGGAAGTCTCTCCCGGGCAGTTTGCCACCGTTCGTCGAACATGGAAGAACGGCGATCGCATCGAGCTTGAGCTGCCGCTGAAGAACCGTTTAGAGCCACTGGACGCGCAACATCCCAACACAGTGGCCCTGTTGCGGGGGCCGGTCGTGCTGATGCCGATCACCGACTCCACTCCGAAGATTACCCGGGAACAACTGCTCGCCGCCAAGCCGACGGGGCAGCAGTCCTGGCAAGCGCAGACCGCTTTGGCACCAGTGAAGCTACTACCATTCCTAGGAATCGACGACGAATCTTACTCTACCTATGTTGTGACGTAAGCGATCCGTTATGATGCCGGTGCAGGATCGCTGCGGTAGACCTTGGGAGTAGCATTCCCCAGTACGCAAGGGAAGTGTGCCTATGTTCTTCCTATGGGTCGAGGTGCCAACTACACCAGATACGAAGAAGCGTCGCCCGCGCTTACCTCTTCCTCCAGTTCCCCTCTTTCGTGCGGACCAACCCTTCGATGCGAGCCTGCCGCTGGTGCCTTCATCGAGGATGGGCAAGACGGTCACGAAGCCCATTCTGCAGAATGGGTGGGCGCGCGCGGTGCTGTGCATCTTCCTGCTGATGTTGATCGCGTACTTCGTGGGGCTGCGTCCCTGGTTCATGAATTGGGGCGCGACCGAGGCGGAGCAGCGCATGCCGTTAGCGGGCGACGAGTTGATGGAGAACGCGCCGCAACGTTTTACCCGAGCCATCACGATCAATGCATCAGCGTCGGAGGTGTGGGATTGGATCGTGCAGATGGGACAGGATCGCGGCGGCTTCTACAGCAACACTTGGCTCGAGAATCTCACCGGCGCGAACATTCACAACGCGGATAGGCTGCACCCCGAATGGCACGACCGGCACGTGGGCGATCTCGTCCTGCTGGCGCGACGCGATCTGTTCGGAGGCTATTTTGCTGACGTCGCCCAGACGCGCATTGCGGGCATGGAACGCGATCGTTGGATTGCCTATATTCCGTGCCGCTTTGTCCTGCAACCACTGGATGCGAAGACCACTCGGTTGTTGATCCGCGAGCCCCTGCCGTCTTCCTGGTCAGACCGCTGGCTGAGTTCCTTTACCTGGGATCCCATGCACTTCGTGATGGAAGTGCGCATGTTGCGCGGCATCAAGGAGCGGGCGCAAGGCGTCCCTGTCGTCTCGCCGGTGCTTGCGGTGGCGGGCAGGATCGGGTGGCTACTCTGTGCCTTGGCGGTGATTATTTTTTTCGTGCGGCAACACGATCGGCTGCCTTTTCTCGTTTTTCCCCTGGTGTGGGCGGTCCCGGTGATGTTGTTCACCGCGGATTGGGAGGCGGCAATCGCGGCCTTCCTGCTGGTGGGAATCACCATCGGAGGAGCGCTCATTCTCGGGACGAAATGGTGGATCGCGTATCCGCTGGTGGTGGTGGCGGCGCTGTTCATCCTGATCCTGGCGCCGGACCCGTTCGCGTTCCTGGGAATTGTGCTGGGAGGCTCGACCTTATTGAGCCAGGCGATCGTGGTTTGATTTGCGGAAAGGTGCGCAACTCCGGTAAAATCTATGTTTTGGCCAACTGGGTCGATAGGAACTGGTAGTTATGTCTCAAGTCTGTGATATGTGCGGCAAAGGGCCGCAGTTCGGAAACAACATCAGCCACGCGCACAACGTCACCAAGCGGCGTTGGAACGTGAACCTGCGCCCGGTACGGGCGAAGGTGAACGGCGCGACCAAGCGCATGCGCGTATGCACGACCTGCCTGCGCAGCGGCAAGTTGGTGAAGGCGTAGCTGTTTAGCGGATTTCCCTCCGAGATCGCTTTTCCGAAACAAGATTGATTGGGCGCACTTTGCGAAAGCACCGCGGAGGGGCACCCTTGTTTTTGCGCGAAAATGGGTGCGATTTCGCGCCCAAAAACACGCATTTTCTGACTAAAAACAAGCCTTTTTTGACTTTTTCGCGCCCTCTGCAGAACCCCTACGCCAGAGCGACGACTTCAATCTCTATGGAGACGTCTTTGGGCAAGCGCGAGACCTCGACGGTGCTGCGCGCTGGAGGATTGTTGGTGAAGTATTTGCCGTAGACCTCGTTCATCGCTCCGAATTCACCCATATTTTTCAGGAACACGGTGGTCTTCACGACTTCCTCGAGCGAGGTGCCGGAGGCCTCGAGAATTCCCTTGATGTTCTGCAGGACGCATTCGGTCTGCGCCTGGATGTCTCCCTCGAACACTTGTTGCGTGACGGGGTCGAGGGGAATTTGTCCGGAGAGAAAGAGGAAGCCGTTGGCGCGGATTCCTTGCGAGTAGGGGCCGATGGCTTTGGGGCCCTGGTCGGTAGCGATGACTTCGCGCATGGGAATCCATTTAACCACAGAGGACGCAGAGGGGCGCGGAGTCGGTAGGCAAAATCTTGAGACAGCTTTGCCTGAAGGTGGTTAGAGTTTTTGGACGCGCTGCACGTCGCGGACGCCGGCGATTTTGCGGATGCCGGTGATCATGCGTTCGAGATGCTTGAGATCTTCGATTTCGAGGATGACATCGACCGTGGCGTGACCGTCGCCGGTGCGGGCTTCGATGTTGCGGATGTTGGTGTTGGCGTCGCTGATGATGGCGGTGATCTGTTTCATCATGCCCGGTCGGTCGTCGCAGAAGACGGTGATCTTGACCGGGTATCCGCCTTCGCCGGCGTTGCGATGCGCTTCGCGCGCCCATTCCACGGTAATACGGCGTTCCGGTTCGTAGAGCAGGTTGTGGACGTTGGGACAGTTGCGGGAGTGAACGGCGACGCCTTTGCCGCGAGTTACGTAGCCGACGATTTCCTCGCCACGAATGGGATTACAACAGCGGGCGCGATAGACGAGCAGGTCATCATGCCCGGTGACCTTGAGGGTCGAGCCATCGCCAGCGCCGAAGACACGCTTGACCACGCTGGTGAATCCACCGGAGCGTGGTTCTTCCTCGGCGGGCACGGGGACTTCGGGATTAATAGCGGGCGCTAATTTCGCCAGGATGGTGCGGGCGGAGAACTTGCCATAGCCGATGCCGGCGAGCAACTCGTCGCCTTTGCCGAGGCCGTAATCGTTGGCGATGCTGCTGAGGTGCTCGTCGTTGATCTCCTTGAGCGCGATGCGGTACTTGCGGGCTTCCTTGTCGATCAGCTTGCGGCCGATTTCAATGGCGCGTTCGCGCTGGTGGATGTTGAGCCAGTGCTTGATTTTCTGGCGGGAGCGCGGGGACTTGACGATGCTGAGCCAGTCGCGGCTGGGCGTGTGGCCGGGCTGGGTGAGGATCTCGACAATGTCGCCGGAGCGCAGCTTGTAGCGCAGGGGCACGATGCGCCCGTTGACCTTGGCGCCGACGCAGGTGTGGCCGACCTCGGTGTGAATGGTGTAGGCGAAATCGAGCGGGGTGGCTTCGCGGGGCAGGATGACGATTTTGCCCTTCGGAGAGAAGGTGTAAACCTCTTCCGGGTAGAGATCGATCTTCAGGCTCGAAAGAAATTCGCCGGGATCCTGGACATCGCGCTGCCACTCGACGACCTGGCGGAGCCAGGCGAGGCGCTGCTCGTCCTTCGCGGAGATGGGGCCGTCTTTGTATTTCCAGTGGGCAGCGATTCCCTCTTCGGCCATCTTGTGCATTTCTTCGGTGCGGATCTGCACCTCGAAGGGGTTGCCATTTTCCGCGATCACGGTGGTATGGAGCGACTGATAGAAGTTAGGCCGCGGCATGGCGATGAAATCTTTGATGCGGCCTGGCACGGGGCGCCAGAGATTGTGGATGATGCCGAGGACGGAGTAGCAATCGACCACGCTCTTGGTGATGATGCGCAGGGCGTACATGTCGTAAATCTGTTCGACATCGATACGCTGGCGGATGAGCTTCTGGTTGATCGAGTAGAAGCGCTTGATGCGGTTCTCGACCTTGGCCTCGATGCTGTTCTCTTTCAGCTTGGCGGAGATAATGCCTTGCACGTGGGCGAGGAACTCTTCGCCGGCTTTGCGGCGGGCCTCGACGGCGTCGGCAACGCGCTGGTAGCCGACGGGATCGACGTAGGGAAAGGCAAGGTCTTCAAGTTCGCCGCGCACGCGGCCCATGCCGAGGCGATGGGCGATGGGAGCGTAGATCTCAAGCGTCTCCTTGGCGATTTTTTCCTGGCGCTCGGGCGAGAGGTGCTTGAGAGTGCGCATGTTGTGCAGGCGGTCGGCCAGCTTGATGAGGACGACACGGATGTCGTCGACCATGGCGAGGACCGATTTTGCGCACGTTCTCGGCCTGGGCCTCCTCGCGCGAGGCGAAGTCGATGCGGCTGATCTTGGTGACGCCTTCGACGATGTGCGCGACTTGTTCGCCAAACTCGGCCTGGATCTGATCGATGGTGACCGAGGTGTCTTCGACAGAATCGTGCAGCAGGCCGGCAGCGATGGCGGTGGTATCGAGCCGCATGTCGGCGAGGATGATGCCGACTTCGAGGGGATGGACGAGGTAGGGCTCGCCGGAGGCGCGAGTTTGGCCGGCGTGGTGTTTCTGGGAGAACTCGTAGGCTTTTTTGACGAGCTCGATGTCGTCTTTGGGGCGGTTCTGGCGGACGAGGTTCAGCAGGTCGCGATAGCGCGTAGCGGAGAGAACATTTGTCGCGATTTGCTGGCGCAAGGTCGCCATAGGCAATTATAGCCTCAGCGCCGCGGCACGAGGCGGACGAGGTGACCGCAGGTGCGCGACCGCGCGGTGAAAATGTTTTCACACGCACTCGTTTCTTCCAGGGTTAAAGCCCGCCTGTCCGATGCTTTTACGGCACGACTGAAGTCGTGCCCTGATAAGAGCGCATCGGGTGGACAGCGGCGATTGTGGGAGTGATGGAGTGTGAGCGGGGTGTGGGCTGATTGTTTGCGAATGCAGCACAGCAGGTTGCCACGTCGGGCTGTCGCCCTCCTCGGAGTGACAAGAGGGAGTGATGGAGTGTGAGTGGGCTGAGCGGTCGGCTTCAATGAAACGTTGGGCGATGGAAGGAGGGCCCACCCTGTCCTGCGGACAAGGGTGGGGCACCCACAGAGTTGGCGCCTTATGGACGCACGACCCCACCCTTCGCTGCGCTCAGGATGGGGCACCCGCAGGGTTGGCGCCTTGCGAGTTCGTGACTCCCCCACAGAGTTGGCGCCTGGTTGACGCCTTATTGAGTTCACGACCCCACCCTTCGCTGCGCTCAGGATGGGGCACCCACAGGGATGGGGCACCCGCACGGGTTCGCAACGAGGCTAGGCGGTTTTGCGATCCTGGGCGGGTTCGATGGTGGTGAGGCCGGGCTGTTTTTTCTCCACCAAGGAGGGCTTTTCCTCTTTGCGACTGGCGAGGCGTTGCACGGCATCGCCGACTGCGGCGGAGGCCCAGAAAATGTGGCCGGCCTTCAAAGGGCCAACCAGGGTGTGGTTGCCGATGGCGGCCAGTCCCATGGAGGCGATGCAGCCACAGCGCGAGCAATCGGGATCGCCACCGAACTGGCAGGGCTCGACCTTGGTCTTGAAGTCGGCGGAGATGGTGCGGGTGGTCCGGGCGAAGATGCACTCGGCCGGGGATTTGGGCGGCGCGAGAAATGCATGGAGCATGCCCTCGGGCATGTCGAGCTTGGGGTACATGCCGCGTAACTCGAGCAGGGTGCGAATGGCCATCTCACGCTCGTCGCGCGTGATGCACTCGATGGGATCGGCCCCGCGCTGGGGGGTGAAGATGCTCATCCAGATTTTTTCCGCGGCCGGGTTGGCCGACCAGAAGTCGACAAATTCACGCAGATATCCGTTCCGCTGGACCATGGCGCCGGTGATGGTGCAGTGAATGGCGACGTGTTGGGCTTCGATGTTGCGCAGGATTTTTTCGTAGACGGCGGGCTTGCGCCGCATGTCATGTTCGGGTTGAAGGCCGTCCACCGAAACGGTGAGGCGCAGGCGTGGGATGGAGGCCCAGGCGGCGGGGATGGGGCGGAAAGCGCTGGTGACGACCTGGACATGGATTTCCTGCGCGGCGAGCAGGGGAAGAAGGGTCTCGAGCTCGCGGTAGCGCACGAGGGGATCGCCCCCGACGATGGAGAGGTGAAGCGGTTTGTGTTCGTCGACCAGGGCGAGGACGCGGCGCACGAGTTCGTCGCCTTTGTAATCGGTGAGGCTGCGCAGGTTGGGGCCGCCCAGGTGCATATCCTCGTAGGCGTAACAGCCAGGGCAGCGCAGGGGGCATTCGCGGGTAATTTCGATAGAAAGGCTGGGGACTCGACCGGTGAGGACGCGCCCCCACGTCTGGAGAATAGGTTTTAATTGCAAGCAGATACGCTCCTAATTCCGGTTATCATACACCTTTGTGCTATTAGACTATCCGAAAGGTGCTTCGTTATCGAAAAGTAATCATTCGCTTGCTGTCGCTGGTTCTGGATAGACGTGGATAGAATGAGTTCCGGACAACACCGATGCGCTATTGCCGGTTTTTTTATCGTGGGGAGCCGAAGTACGGGCTGATTGAGACGGAGAAGACGCGCGACTACATTGTGCGCGCGATCGCGACGATGCCCCAGGACTACAACACCTTCGCGGGGGCGGAGCCGCTGCATTTAGCGGTGGACGAGGCGGAGTTGCTGGCGAGCGTGGTGCCGGGCAAGATCGTGTGCATTGGGCGCAACTACAAAGCGCACGCCGAGGAGCTGGGGCACGAAATCCCGAAGTATCCGTTGATTTTCATGAAGCCGACTTCGGCGCTGATTGGGCCGGGGGACGAGATACGGCGTCCGGCGAAGCTTTCGCAGCGGATCGATTACGAAGGCGAGCTTGGAGTGATCATTGGGCGGGAGTGCCGGCATATTCCGGCTGACCACGATGTGCGGACGTACATCCACGGCTACACGGTGGTGAACGACGTGACGGCCCGCGATTTGCAGAACCAAGACGGGCAGTGGACGCGCGCCAAGGGCTTCGACACATTCTGCCCGGTGGGTCCGATCGTGAACGATGCGCTGGATCCGTGGGCGGGGGTGGAAGTAGAGACGCGGGTAAACGGAGAGCGCAAGCAGCACGGGAATACGACCAAGTTCATCTTTCCGCTGGATGTGATCATTCGATTCATCACGGATGTGATGACGCTGTTTCCGGGAGACCTGATTGCGACGGGGACGCCGGAGGGGGTGGGTCCGGTGGTGGCGGGCGACGTGGTGGAGGTGAGCATTACGGGCATTGGGACGCTGCGCAACGTGGTGGTGGACGATTAGGTTTTTTGGTCGGATATGACGAACAAGAAGAAACGCCTCGCAGATGCGAAGGCGTTTCTGTTGGTGGAGGATTAGGTCTTGTTGCTCGAGATGAAGGAAACGACCCCCCACCCTTCGCTGCGCTCAGGATGGGGCACCCGCGGTTGAGGAAGCAGGTCTTTTGGTTCGAGATGAAGAAACGACCCCACCCTTCGCTGTGCTCAGGATGGGGCACCCGCGGTGACGGATTTAGCGTTTCGGTTTTTCGCCCTTGGGAGCGGACTCCTTGGGTGCGGATTCATGGGCCGGTGCAGCCTTCGGAGCGCTGGCATGCGATGGCGCGGATTCACGGGGTGCGCTGGCATGCGAGGTTTCACGCGGGGCACTCTGGTGCGAAGTTTCGCGCGGAGCGCTCTCGTGGGTGGTGGTCGCCCGGGGTGCGCTCTCGTGGGTCGTCGCGTTGCTATGCGGCGAGGCTACGGGGTGCGAAGGGGCGGCGTTGGAATGGGCCGTCTCGCGCGTGTTGGAAGACGCGGGCGGTTTAGGCACATTGTGCGAAGTGGTGTTCGGTTCACGCGAAGGAGTGGAAGCGTGTGAGGTATTCGCTTCACGGGTGTTGACTTCGTGTGAGGTGTTCCCGGCGGGAGGCCGAGGCACGTTGTGCGAAGTGGTGGCCGCAGTATTGCCGTGGGTAGCGGTGGTGCCGCTCCCTGGCTTCGGGACATTGGCTCCGCGCTCTGTGTTGCCGCGTTCGTTGGCAGCACCACGCTCGTTGGCGGTGGCATTGCCACGCGCCGCGGGCATGTTCTTGGGGGTTGCGGTCAAGGCTTCACGATTGACGGGTCCACCGGCGGCGCGGGCACGAACGACGCCGCTTCCGGAGAACTCTCCGGGTCTGGCGGTAGCAGCCACGGCGGGACGTCCGCCGTTGTTTTTCGCCAAGAATTGCGGGTTATGAGCGGCTGCCTGGAAATGCTGGTTCTGGGCAGAGGTTGGTTCGAGGTGACGCTCGTTTTGCCACTGACGTTCCTGGGCGTTTGGTTCGGCACGAACGCCGCCCTGTCCACCGTTATAGCTGACGTGGGTGTTGTTGTTAACGATGACGGTCTTGTTGTAGACGTTGTGAATGTTGGTCACGTTCACGTTGGAGACAGAGCGGTTGTAATAGAAGTTATTGCCGCGCCATTCGCCGCCGCCGAAGCCGACGCCGCCATAGCCGAAGCCGTAGTTGATGCCGCCATAGAAGCCGACGTGCGGTCCCCAGTATCCGGCGTGGAACAGATAGGATCCGCCTTCAAATCCCCAATAGCCGGGGGTCCAGAGGAAGCCGGGTTGAGGCGCCTCGACCCAGGTGCCAGGGATCCAGTAATAGCCATCATCGCCCCATCCCCAGTAGCCGGGCGTCCACATATAGCCGGCGCCGGGGCACATCGGTTGGGAGTAGACGGGAATGGGCGGTGGTCCGATGGAGACGGAGACGAACACGCCTCCGAAAGAGAGCGCTGGGATGCAGCAGAGTATCAGCGCGAGAATGAGCGGGCGGATGAAGCGATGCATACGCATAGGTAGTACCTTCCCCTGCAAAACTTTATGGACGAAGCGCGCGATTTGATTCCAATCGGTCTGTAGAAGTGAACCCAATCTACAGCGCGATGTTGCGTTCCTGAGCTAGGAGGCCGGATAAGTCGAATCGTAACAGCGGGTATGAATTGTTGAAGCACACCGCATTACCAAGACGCGGTGCAACGGCTGTACAGTTAGAACTCACAATCTAAGGTGCAGTTGTATGGAATTGGCGGGAGAAAAAGCACCGAGGTCGTGTATCGGTAGAATTGCGGATGTTCTTTGCGCCGGCGGACGGCTACGCTGGTGGAAAGGAAACGCTGCTTGGTGATGAACAACTATCGGCTTTATGTCACTGCAATGCTGGCTTTAGGCGCGAGCGCGGGCCTGGTTACGTGGGCGATACGGGCGCGGCGGCCAAAGCCCGACCGGGAAAAGGTGCGTCGCTTGTGGCTGAGCGGGACGGGACGGCTGACGATCGGGGAGACGCTGGATGTGCAGGAGTCGCAAGATGAGAAAGATCAACTGGTGCGGCTGCTGATCTATCGCTACGACATTGCCGGGGTTGGGTACGAGGCGTCGCAGGACATCAGCAAACTGGGCGAGCTAGTAAATCTGCGAACGTGCCGGTTGGGGCAGCCGGTGGCGGTGCGCTACGATCCGCACAATCCTGGGAACTCGATCGTGATCTCGGAGACATGGAGCGGGCTGCGCCAGTAACGGGCGCACGTCGAAAGTCTGCAACTTTAGGCAGTTGGCAGCGTCTGTTCGAGAGTAGGTGTGGCGGGTCTGCGCTGTAGAATAGATGCTGAATGTCTAGTCTTCCCTTGCCGATTGCGGTGTTCATGGCGGGACTTTTGTCCTTTCTGTCGCCCTGCGTTTTGCCGCTTGTGCCGGGCTACGTGTCGCTGATTTCGGGAGCCAGCGCGGACGAGTTGCGGTCGGCGGATTCGAAGCTGAGCCGCACGGTGCTGGTGAACTCGGTGATGTTCATTCTCGGGTTCAGCGTGGTGTTCATTGCGTTAGGCGCGGTGGCGACGGGCATCGGGCAGTTCATGAACATCTACCGCCGGCAGCTGATGCAGGTCGCGGGGGTGGTGATCATCATCTTCGGGCTGCACTTGATTGGAGTGTTCCAGATCAAGGCGCTGCTTTCCGACAAGCGGCTGCACGAGGTGAAAGGGAGCGGGACGGCGATTGGCGCGTTCCTGATTGGCTTCGCGTTTGCGTTTGGATGGACGCCGTGCATTGGGCCGATCCTGGCGGGGGTGCTGACGATCGCCGGTTCGCAGGACACGGTGGTGAAAGGCGTGCTTCTACTGGCGGTGTACTCGGCGGGGCTGGCGGTGCCGTTCTTGCTGACGTCGCTGGGGGTAGAGCGGTTCCTGGCTTTCTATGCGCGCTTCCGGCGGCACCTGCATACGGTGGAAGTGGTCAGTGGAGTGTTCCTGGTGATTGTGGGAGCGCTGATCCTGACGCGGCATTTCACGATCCTGTCGAGCTATCTTTCGTTTTTGAACCGGTTCTCTCTCTGAGGTTATTTGTGAAGAAGAATGTCGCAATCCTGGGGTTCGCGGTGGTGGTGATCGCGGCCATGCTGTTTATTGGGAGCAATGTCGCACGCAGGCGGCAGGCGGAGGCGGCGCGCAACGGTTCGCTGGTAACGGGACAGATCCTCGGCAAGGCCGCACCCGACTTCACCCTGAAGACGCTGGATGGGAAAACGCTGAGGCTTTCCGACCTGCGGGGGAAGACGGTGGTGCTGAACTTCTGGGCGACGTGGTGTCCGCCATGCAAGGTGGAGCTGCCATGGTTCGTGGACCTGCAAAAGCAATACGGATCGCAGGGACTGGAGATCGTTGGGATCTCGGAGGACGAAGGCGGCAAGGAGAAGGTCGCGCAGTTCGCCAAGGAAATGGGCGTGAATTACACCATTGCGGTGGACGACAACTCGGTTTCGACGAAGTATGGCGATGTAGAAGATCTGCCGACGACGTTCTACATCAACCGCGACGGCAAGATCGTGGAGTATGCGATGGGCTTGCTGGACCGCAGTGAGATCGAGCAGAAGATGAAGTCGGCCCTAAGCCGCTAAAGCGCGGGGGAGAACGAGCCTTGAAGAAAGCGATCTGGGTATTGGCGGCGGGTGCATGGTTGAGCTCAATGGGGTGGGCGCAGAACGAGTTTTCGTCGCCCAAGCCATCGGTGCAGGTGCTGCAGGTGGAAAGCGCACCGTTGCTGAAGGGCCAGTCGGCGGCGATCAAGGTGAGTTTTCGGGTGGCGAAGGGCTTTCACGTCAACTCGAATCATCCCAACTCCGAGTTGCTGATCCCGACGGTGCTGCGGCTGGATCCACCGACCGACCTGACGCTGGGCAACATTCAATACCCGGAAGGACAGCAGTTGGCTTTTGCGTTCTCTCCGGATGACAAGCTGAGTGTGTATACCGGCGACTTCGCGGTGCAGGCAACGGCGCGGATGATTGGCACGTTGCGTCCGGGAAGTTACCGGGTGCATGGAGAGTTGCGCTACCAGGCTTGCGACAACAGCGCGTGCTACCCGCCGAAATCGGTGCCGGTGGCCTTTGATGTAAAAGTAGAAAAACCCGCGGCGAAGCCCCACCACAATCCGGCACAGAGCCCGGACGTCCACAACTAAAAAGACGAAAGGCACGCCGAAGCGTGCCCGTGTCAGACGAAGTAAAACATCTTAGTCGTGGCTTATACGCATCTGGTCGTCGACGCTCAAGTTCGCGGGCGCGCCTTGCGGCGTGACATCGGAGTGCGCCGTGGCGACGAACGTGGCTCCACTGACCTCAACTGAATAGCGATAGGAACCGCGGGTGGTGCGTCCCATTTGCAGTTCGCCGCTCGAGATCAATTCGTCGAGAGGAACGTACTTGCTGTTCAGTGCGTTATAACGGCGCTCCGCATTGGCGATGGCGAGCAGGTCCTGCTCCACGCCGACGGTGTCGACCGTAGCTTGCGGTACGCCCTTCGCAGGAGCAACGGCCTTGGATGCCTTGGCGTAGTAATACATGCCGAAGGCGAGGACCAGGAGCACCGCGACGAAGCCGATACCGCGTGACATGGAGGGAGCATAGCGCGGGGAGAAAAAGCAGGGTAGATGACTTTGGTCATGGTTTTCGCCCACATGAGAGAGCGTTGGAGGGGTAGGGGTGCTTCGACTGCGAAAGCTGCGCGTTCTTCGCTCAGGATGACAGGGGGTGGTGGACGCGGTTGGTTGAGGAAACAGCGGGTTGCCACGTCGGGCTGCGCCCTCCTCGCAATGACAAGAGAAGGGGGCGGAGTAGTCGGCAGCGTTGCGGGCTGACCGCGAGCGAAGTGCAAGACCCTTCGAGTGCGAACGCTGTGCGTTCTTCGCTCAGGATGACAGGGCGGTGGTGGACGCGGTTGGTTGAGGAAACAGCGGGTTGCCACGTCGGGCTGTGCCCTCCTCGCAATGACAAGAGGAGGGGGCGGAGTAGTTCGGCAGCGTTGCGGGCTGACCGCGAGCGAAGTGCAAGACCCTTCGAGTGCGCACGCTGTGCGTTCTTCCCTCAGGATGACAGGGGGGTGGTGGACGCGGTTGGTTGAGGAAACAGCGGGTTGCCACGTCGGGCTGTGCCCTCCTCGCAATGACAAGAGGAGGGGGCGGAGTAGTTCGGCAGCGTTGCGGGCTGACCGCGAGCGAAGTGCAAGACCCTTCGAGTGCGAACGCTGTGCGTTCTTCGCTCAGGATGACAAAGGGGGTGAGTGGTGGACGCGGTTAGGTTTTACGTGAGGATGTTTGCGCGGCGGAGGCGGGCGACGGTTTTGTCGCGGCCCAGGTTGACCATGACGGCGAAGAGGCTGGGGGCTACGGCCTGGCCGGTGAGGGCGACGCGGGCGCCATTAATGAGGGCGCCGGCTTTGACGCCTTTGGCGGTGGCGAAATCGCGGAGAGTTTGTTCGGTGCTGACCTCGGTGAAGTCAGGGGCGCTGGCGTACTGAGTGGCGAGTTCGACGAGCATTTCGCGCACGCTGGCGTCCTTCAGAAACTTCTGCACGGCGGCGGGATCGTTCTCGTACTGGTCGCTGAAGAAGGCGCGGAAGGAATGGGCAAAATCCTTCAGGTTACGGGCCCGCGGCTTGAGCAGGTCGATGGTCGCGAGCAAGTGGGTGCGGTCGGCATTGGAGGGAACGACGCCGGCCTTTTTCCATTCTTCTTCGATCAGGGGGAAGAGTTTTTCGGGGGAATAGGCGCGGATGTACTCGGTATTGAACCAATCGAGCTTAGGGCGGTCGAAGACGGCGTTGGAGTGGGAGATGCCTTCGAGGGAAAAGAGACGAGTGAGCTCGTCGTCGCGAAGGAGTTCGGGCGAGCCTTCGGGCGGGGTCCAGCCGAGGAGCGCGAGGAAGTTGCGGAAGGCTTCGGGGACGATGCCCTCGTCCTTATAAGAGATGACGCTGGTGGCGCCATGGCGCTTGCTGAGGCGGGTCTTGTCGGGCCCGAGAATGAGCGGCACATGAGCGAATACGGGTAATGGCGCGCCCATGGCCTGGTAGAGCAGGACCTGCTTGGGAGTGTTGGAGATGTGGTCGGCACCGCGCAGGACGTGGGTAATCTTCATGTCGACGTCGTCGACCACGACGCTGAGGTGATACGTGGGAACGCCATCGGAGCGCAGGAGGACAAAGTCTTCGAGTTCGGGGTTGGCGAATTCGACTTCGCCAAAGACGGCATCCTGAAACTTGGTGCTGCCGGTTTCGGGGACGGCGAAGCGAACGGCACAGGCGGCGCCGGCCTGACGACGGGCAGCAGCATCGGCGGGAGCGATTTTGCGGCAGCTTTCGTCGTATTGTGGGGCGCGTCCGGCGGCGGTTGCAGCCTGGCGGCGCTGCTCGAGCTCTTCCTTGGTGCAGAAGCAGTAGTAAGCGTGACCGGCGGTGACCAGCTTTTCGGCCGCGGCGCGGTAGAGGTGCATGCGTTCGGTCTGATAGAACGGGCCTTCGTCCCAGTTGAGGCCCAGCCAGCGCATGCCGGCCAGGATTCCCTCGACCATCTCGGGGGTGGAGCGCTCAAGGTCGGTATCTTCAATACGCAAGACCAGGGTTCCGCCGGCGTGACGGGCATACAGCCAGTTGAACAAGGCGGTGCGGGCACCCCCAACGTGGAGGTATCCGGTGGGGGAGGGGGCGAAGCGGACGCGGACGGGGCTGGAAGCGGTTACGCTCATAGGTCAACCTTACAGGGTACAACAGCGGGGGAAAGTGCCACGACGCTCGCGGAGCGCGGAGCGCTGCAGCCGGCAGGGACGTTATGGGGGTAACCTGTTTACGGGCAAAATGGTTACCCTCGGCACCGGTCTTTAGTACCTTCCGTAATTCGACCGGGTACTCGGAAGTTCATATAGTCATTGGCATCCGGCCGGGCTTTGCGATCAGGCCCGAGCTGTATCTGGAGCGCATGGAACCTGGTTTGACAGGAAGCGTCGCCGTACCGGGGCTTGTGGCCCTCGCGTTCCTCCTTGTTTTCGCATATCTGCAGAGGCAATCTTCCGAGCGTTATTTCCGCAGTTGGCAATCTTTCTGGCTGGCGAACGCGGCGTACTACGTGCTGATCGCGATCTGGGAGGCCCACAGCGGGATGCCGCTGTTCAAACTCCTGGCGCACACGGCAGAGATCTGCGGTGCGGCCGCGTTGTACGTTTCGGCGCGGAGCTTCAGCCGAACCGAACCGCCGCCGTGGTCGCGGAACATTGTTTTAGGGGCACTGGGGTACTGGACGCTACTGCATGCGGTGTCGCCATTGCGGAGCCTGCTTTCACCTTACCTGCACGCGTCGTTGGCGGTGTTGGTGGTGCTGCTGATGGCAGCGGTCGAGTATGCGCGGGTGGCGTACCAACGGGATTCGATGGGACTGCGCTGGATGACGGGAGCGATCCTGCTGCGCATCGCTATCGTGGCCGGCACTCAGATTCCGCCGTCGATGGCGCTGGGACGATTCCTGCGTACGACCGGCACGTACCTGGAATTGATGCCGTTGCTGCTGCTGGGAACCGCGATGGTGGTGGTGCTGTTTGATGACGAGCGCCGCATCTTGCAGGAGAACGCGCTGGCCTTTTCATCGCTGGACGTTGATCCGACGACGCCGCTGACGTGCGACCAGGTCCGGCCGAGCATCGACAATTTGCTGCGCCGGTTGATGCCGGTGCTGCACCTCGACCAGGCGGTGCTGTACATATCGGAGCCCTGGCGGGGAAGCCTGCCGTCGGTAGCGCGCGGATTCAGCGCGGAGTTCATCGGGAAGCTGGAGGCGCATGATGGCGGCGATCTGCTGGCCGACCTGGCCTTCCGGCGGGGCGGCATTGCGACCATTCAAACCTTGAACGAACTGCGCGGACCGATGCGGGCCAGCGGAGAGCGGGGCTGGTCGTCGCTGGTAAATGCCTTGAGCGATGAAGGCGTGTTGACGATGAGCGCGGTTTGCCTGCAAACGCGCGAACGCAACATGGGCGTGCTCATATTCCCGCACTCGAAGAAATATGCATTTTCCGCGGCCCGCTTGCGGCTGCTGCTGTCAGTGAGCATGCAGGTGGGCATGACGCTGGAGAACTACCTGCTGGTGCACGATGCCCAGCGCCGGACAAAAGAGTTTGAGCTGCTGACGCAAATCGGCCAGGTGATCAGTTCGCGGTTGGATTCGGATGAAGTGCTGGCGGCGGTGCACCGCGAACTGGGGCGTCTGTTCGACACGAGCAACTTCTTCATTGCCTTCGTGCAGGGCGAAGAGCTGCGTTACGAGTTCGAAACGGTGCGGGGTGAGCGGCAAGCGAAGCGGTCGCGCAAGGTGAAGAATGATTTGTGCGACTTCGTGGTGCGTACGGGGCAGCCGGTGCTGATCCGGTCCGACATGAAGCGCATCAGCCAGCGGTTGGGGATTGAGAGCAGCGATCATCCGGCGCGGTGCTTTATCGGGGTGCCGATCCACCTGAACGGGATTAGTTGCGGGGTGGTCGGCGCGTTGAGTTTCGAGCGAGAATTTTCGTATGAGCAGCGCGACGTCGAGGTACTGGCCACGGCAGCGCGGCAGGTTGCGGTGGCCATCGAGAATGCGCGGATGTTTGCGCAGGAGCAGCGCCGCACGCGCTATCTATCGTTCCTGAACAACGTGTCGCAGACGGCGATTTCGAGCCAGAACGCGGAAGAGATGCTGGACGACATCGTGGAGCAGATCCAGAAGAACTTCAACTACGACCACATCGGCATTGGCATTCTCGACTACGCGACGAAAGAGATTGAGATCAAGGCAGAGGCGGGAACGACGGCGCACGCCAAGGGGACGCGGGTCGCTCTGGGGGTTGGCGTGCTGGGTCGGGTGGCGCGCACGGGCGATACCTCTCTGGTGCAGGACACGAGTGCGACGCACCTGTCGGGCATTTTGCCGGAGTCGCGGGCGGCGTTGTGCATTCCTATCTCGTACGCGGAGACGCTGCTCGGGGTGCTGAATATCGAGAGCCGGCGCGAGAATGCGTTCACGGAAGAAGACACGTTGCTGCTGCGCACGCTGGCCGATTTGCTGGCGACGGCGCTGCACAATGCATTTGTCTTCCAGAAGATGCAGCAGCAATCGATTACGGATGGGCTGACGGGGATCAAGACCCGGCGGTTCTTCCTGGAGGCGCTGCAGTCGGAATGGCGGCGGGCTTCGCGGTCGGCACGGCCGTTCTCGGTGGTGATGGTTGACCTGGACAAGTTCAAGCAAGTGAATGACAGCATGGGCCATCTGGAAGGTGACCTGGTGCTGGCGCGGATCGCGCGGCTACTGGAGCAGAAATGCCGGCAGTCGAACGTGGTGGCGCGCTTCGGCGGCGATGAGTTCGTGATCCTGATGCCGGAGACGGGCGTGGAGCAGGCGCAGATCCTGGCGGAACGGTTGCGGTTGTGGATTGCCACCGATCCGATGCTGAGCGAGCACCAGATCACGGGAAGCTTCGGGGTGGCGACCTACCCGGTGCATGGTTCGTCGGTGGAAGACATCATGCGGGTGGCGGACGCGGGGATGTACGTTTCGAAGCATGCCGGGGGAAACAAGGTCGCGACCGCGGACGAGTTCGTGGAAGGGCAGAATTCGCTGGTGCAGCGGCAGGTAATTAACGCGTACGTGGAAGGGTTCCTGCAGCGCGAGCATTATGGGCCGGAGTACACGGCCGAATTGGTGGCGGCGCTGAAGAGTTTTGCGGCGAAAGAAGCGGGCGGCGATCGCGACGTGATGATGGATGCGATCCTGGCGCTGAACCGGGCAAGTGAATCGCGGGAATCGTATGCCTCCGGGCATGGTGACCAGGTAGCTCGCAATGCAGAGATGATTGCGCGGGAACTGGGCATCGACGGAATTGAGTTGCATGACCTGATTTTTGCCGCGCGAGTACATGACGTGGGGAAGATCGTGGTGCCGGAGAAGATTCTCAACAAGGCTGCGATGCTGACTGAGGACGAGCATTACCTGGTGGCCATGCACGCGAACGTGGGAGCGGAGATCGTGGATGCGATTCCGGAGGCGCAGAATATCCGGCAGATGGTGCGCCACCACCACGAAGCATTCGATGGGACGGGCTATCCGGATGGACTGAAGGGTGAGCAGATCCCGCTGCATGCGCGAATTGTTTCGGTGGCCGAGGCGTATACCTCGATGATGAACGACCGTTCCTATCGCAACGCGCGGAGCCAGGCGGACGCGGTGCGGGAACTGGAGAGCCGCAGCGGCTCGCAGTTCGACGGAATGCTGGTGCGCATCCTGATCCGGCACTTCAAATCGGAGCGGATCGCGCAGGCGAACGACTAGTCTCTACTTCCCGCGAATACGCTGGGGTCTGTCCATTCTCGCCAGAGCTAACTCTTTTCCAACAAAACGACGACGTGAGCGACGGCGGTGTTATCGAGGTTTAATCCCTCGGGGGTTTTTGCCTTGATGCCTACGGCGGATGCCTCGATCTTCAGCAGCTTGGCGACATTTTCCTGAATTTCTTTGGCGCGTGGTCCGATTTTGGGGGCCGTGAGCACGAGGGTGCAATCGACGTTGCCGACTTTGTAGCCGGCGCGTTCGATGTGGTGCAGGGCCTCGGCGATAAAGATCGAGGAGCGCGCACCTTTCCATTGAGGATCGTGGGGGGGAAAGAAAGAGCCGATGTCGCCGGCGGCGACAGCGCCGAGGAGGGCGTCGGTGATGGCGTGCAGCAGGACGTCGCCATCGCTATGACCGCAGAGTCCGGGTTCTTCCTGGAGGCGGACGCCACCGATGAGCAGAGGGATGCCGGGTTTGAAGCCGTGAGAGTCGAAGCCAAAGCCGATACGCATGGATTCCTTTGATGAAAACGCCTGGGGGGCGAGCCACCCTGTCGTGGAGACGAGGGCGGTTCGTCCAGAGCGGATTAGCCCGCGAGGTTCAATTTGCGGCTGTTTTCCTGCGACATGAAAAACTCCGCCAACTCGAGATCGGCCGGGGTGGTGATTTTGATGTTCTTGGGAGATCCCATGACGACCTGAACGGCGCCTCCATTGCGTTCGATGAGGCTGGCCTCATCGGTGCCGCTGAAGCCTTCGCGGATGGCTTCTTCGAAAGCTTTCTTGAGCACGCCGAAGTGGAAGCCCTGGGGCGTCTGCGCCAGCACCACACGTTCGCGGAGGATGGTGGAGGTGATCACGGCGCCCTCGGAGGTGCGCTCGACCTGCTTCACGGTGTCGGTGGCGGGGGTTCCGGCGATGGCGGCACCATGTTTCTGGGTGGCGGCGATGACGGCGGTGATGGTTTCCTGGTCGACGAAGGGGCGGACCGCGTCATGAACGAGAACGATGTCGTCGGGGTCGGCCTGGATGGCGTTGAGGGCATTGGCGACCGAATCCTGCCGGTGCTCGCCGCCTTCGACCAGCTTGATCTCTCGTTTGAGCCCAGCTTGTTCGAGATGCTTGCGAAAGCCGGCCATCTCGTTTTTGCGGAGCGCGACCCATATCTCGGTGATTTGGGGACAGGCAGCGAACTTACGAAGGGTGTGAATGAGGATGGGAGTGCCGTTCAACTCGAAGAACTGCTTGGACGTCACCCCAGCTTTACCGCGGGCCATGCGGGTACCAAGACCGGCGGCGGGAATGATGGCTAGGACTTTCGGCATAAGGGACAAAAAGTATAGTTCTCGGGAGGGGGACAGTTCAAATCGGGAGGTGGGGGAACAGCAGCTTGGCGCGTCGTATCGGGAATGCGGATGATCTCCGCATTCCCGGGGACGATGACGTTATTCGTTGCTGCCGCTGCCTCCGGTGCTGCCGGGGGTGGTGGCGGCGGGAATCCCGGTGGAACTCGGCGGCGTAGCCGAGCCGTTGGCCGCGGGGAAGGAAGGTTGCGGGTTGCTCTTGCGCAGGTCCTGGCGTTCGGGACGGGCTTCGGTGTTGGCCCGGGGAACGGCGCCGGTGATGCGCTCGTCGAACTTGCCGAAGATCATTTTGCCGGCGGTGGTCTGCAAGACCGAGGTCACGGAAATTTCGATGGTCTTACCGATCATTTTGCGGGCGTTATCGACCACGACCATCGTGCCGTCGTCGAGATAGGCGACGCCCTGGTTGTATTCCTTGCCTTCTTTAAGGATGAAGACGCGCATTAACTCGCCCGGCAGCACAATGGGCTTGAGGGAGTTGGCGAGCTCGTTGATATTGAGCACATCCACGCCCTGGAGTTGCGCGACCTTGTTGAGGTTGAAATCGTTGGTGACGATTTTGCCTTCGTATAGCTTGGCAAGCTCGATCAGCTTGAGATCGACTTCGCGGATGGCGGGAAAGTCGTCTTCGACAATCTGCACGTGGAGGTTGGTGAGTTTCTGCACGCGCTGCAGGATATCGAGACCACGGCGTCCGCGGTTGCGCTTGAGCGAGTCGGCAGAATCGGCGACCAGCTGCAACTCGCGCAATACGAATTGCGGGATGACGATGGTGCCGTCCAGGAAGCCGGTTTCAGCGATGTCGGCGATGCGGCCGTCAATAATGACGCTGGTATCCAGAATTTTGTAGCTCTTGCGGGTCTGTTTCTCGCCGCCGAAGATGCCACCGAGGGCAGCAAGGTTGAGCAGGTCGCCTTTGCCGGCGCCGATCACGAGACCGACGTAGGCCATGATGAGCATGACGAAGAGTTGCAGGAAGCTCTGCGTCGGACCGGGGGCGATGCTATTGCGGATGACCAGGCTGAACAGGTAAGCGCCGCAGATACCGAGGATGCTGCCAATGACGGCGCCGATGAGGCGCTTCAGGCTGGTATTACGGAGGCGTACTTCGAAGGCGATAACGGCCGCCCCGAACACCACACCCAGAGCCGCGGCTGGATATTTATCCAACCCGAACGGCATGAGAACGTAGCAAGACGAAGCAAGGACCAGGACGAAGATGAGACGAACAATGACTAGATCCAAGCGGGACCTCCCCAAAAGCCCCACTCCGGTCCGCCACCGGGCCCCCGAGGCAAACCACGTACATCTGCCGGGGTAAGTCCCGCTTACTGCCTAAAAGGCGAACGGGAACAGTAAGTAAAAGACAGCCGACCCAAGGCTGCCGGTTAAAAGTGCGAAAGAGCGAAGGCAATCGAGCTGCCAAAGAATGAAAGCCGCCATGGAACACGCTGACCGGCGCGAACTCTGGACGGCGGTGCTTCCGGAGTAGCCGGAAGTATATACCAGAGTGACGCGCCCCGCGGGGTTCGTCAAGTGCTGGTAAATCGGATTGGATGCACTCTGCCGAATCAGGAGAGCCATCATCTTTGGAGTAAATAGTGGAGAGCTGAATCCGTTTGCTTATCTACTCTGGTTGCTTCATCTTGAGACTGCGCCGGTTTGTGGCGCGAGAGAGCACGAGTCAGTTGAGTTGGGCCGAACCCGAACAGGGTAGATGAGCGGCCAAGGGCTCCCAGCATTCCTGGGGAGAACTGAACGACCGGCGCAAGATCTCGGGGGAGAACTCCGCGCCGGTTTTTCATATTTTTGCGGCAAAGCTACAGGGCTGAAAGACGAAGGCGCGGCTACGGTCGCGCTTTTTTCATGGGTCCAGGAAGGGACTAGAATCGCGGCATGAAAGCAATCCTGGTGGAGCAGCTCGGCAAGTTCGACCAGTTGAAGCCCCAAGACGTCCCGGATCCAACGCCGAAAGCCGGGGAGGTTGTGGTCCGGATTGAAGCCGCAGGGGTCAACTTCGCCGACATCAGTTCGGCGATGGGCAAGTATCCTGGGATACGGGTTCCATATGTTGCAGGACGCGAATTTGCCGGGACGGTTGAGGGCAGCGGGGAGCGGGTGATGGGCTACACGCAATACGGCGCCTTCGGGGAGAAGATTGCGATTCCGCGAGCGCTGCTCTGGAAGCAACCGGAGGGATGGACTTCGATTCAATCGGCCGCATTCCCGGTGAACTTTTTTACCGCTTACCTGGTGTACTGGAAAGCCGGGTTGACCCAAGACGCGTTCGAGCCGGCGGCGCCTTCGAAGAGCCCGCGGCGGGCGTTGATCCACGCAGTTGCCGGGGGAGTGGGAACGGCGGCGGTGCAGGTTGGCCGTCTCCTGGGCATCGAGACGATTGGGACTTCGTCGTCGGACGAGAAGCTGGAGAAGACAAAGAAGCTCGGACTGACCCATGGAATCAATTACACGCGCGAGGATTACCAGAAGCGGGTAATGGAGTTGACCAACGGCGAAGGAGTGGATTGCGTCTTCGAGATGCTCGGCGGGGAGGACACCAAGCGGAGCACGCGGTGCACGCGCGAATTCGGCCGCGTGATTTTGTACGGAATGGCCACGGGCGCGGCTCCGGAATTCGACACGCTCACCATGTATGCCAAAGGGATCAGCGTGCACGGGCTGTGGTTGAGCACGTTGGCGGGGAACCGGGCGGTGATTGCGAGCGCGTGGAAGGCACTCGAGCCGTGGGTGCAGGCGGGCGCACTCAAGCCCGAAGTGGGACATGTATACCCGATCGGCGAGGTTTCGCAGGCATTTGCTTTAATGCTGGGGCGCAAGAACTATGGGAAGATCATTTTGACGGTATCGGTCGTTTCGAGCGCAACCGATTCCGCGCGCAGAGTTAGTTGTCGAGCAGGTGATACTCGACGGGAATGAAGGCGCGGTCCTGCAGGGATTCTCCCGCGAGGCGATAAAAGGCCATGGCGGTGAAGCGCCCGTCACGCACGCTGACGATGCCATAGACGCAACCCAGCCACAGTGCCTGGTCGAGATCGGCGGACGAAGGCTCGACCGAATGGTCGGGATGGGAGTGAACGAAGCCGAGGATCTGGAGGTCGTCGGCGCGCGACTTGCGTTGTGCGGCAATGACCGCTGCCGGAGCGATGGCGTAGGCGCGGCGGGGATTCTCGTGGGTGTTCACGGTGGGCAGGATGCGGGTGATGTGGGTGCGCGGTCCGTCGCGTTGACCGAGGAGGATGGCGCAGAACTCAGCGGGGTACGCGGCTTCGGCCAAAAGCTTGAGATGCTCGAAGTTGTGGGGTCCGAGGGCGATCATGGGTGAAGGCCGGCAAAGCCAACGTGCGTCCATGATAGTGGAACGGGGGCGGGTTGCTCATGGGGAAGGCAATGTGCGACATTGATCAGTTCCGTCCGGCCGCCAGCGGTATGCTTGGCCAACGTATCTTGTTGCCGTGTAATCGAAGTTCGGCAGCGGCGGTATGGGCCCGGGCTCTGGGCGGCAAGTAAAGGGTAAGCAGGACACAATGGCAAAGAAGCTCACAGCAAGAGCGTACGCGGACGCGGTTTCCTGGTTCCGCGATCACGGGTTCGACATCCTGGAAGCACCCGCGACCAGCAACCGTGTTTTTCTGAAGAAGTACAACGTCTCGGCGGCGATCGAGCAGGCGCCGGACGGCACGGCAAAGATCTTCGCTTTCCCCGGCTACCTTGTGGGCGGCGAAATTTCAAAGCTCATCGACAAGGGCTACCAGAAGTTCCTGAAGACCTCCAAGCTGGAAATTCCCGCCACCGCCGATCACCTGAAGGCCATGCACGACTTTTCGGAAGAGCTGAAGGAAGGGATTGGCGCGACCAGCCTATATAACGAATCGCTGGGCACGGTGAGCGAGGCCTATGTTTACGATCGGGTGAAAGATCGTGACAAGACGGAAGCGGAGCGTCCGAAGCGGCCGTGGCAGGGCGCGAAGAAGAAATAGGTGTTGCGACTGACCTGGGAAAAAGCAGGTCCCCACGTCGCTGCGCTCCTCGGGATGACAAGAGGAAGTTATGGGGAAGGGACGGTGATGTGGGCTGTCCGCGGGGCTGACAAGCAGGTCCCCACGTCGCTGCGCTCCTCGGGATGACAAGAGGAAGTTATGGAAGAGCGACCGTTTATTGGGGGACGGTTTCGCTGGTCTCGGCGGACTTCGGACTTTCATTCTGACGCAGGTCAATGGCGCTAACGGAGTAGGTGTAGGTTTTTCCCGCCTCGACGTGCTCGTCGCGGAAGGATGGAGCGGTCACGAGCTGCGGGTTGATCCTGGCCGGTGGCTGGCCTTCTTCGTGGCGATAGACGTTGTAACCGGCGAGATCAGGTTCGAGGTTGGGCGCCCACGAAAGATCGATGAACGGCTTTTGTCCGGGCCCGGAGAACACGGCCTGCAGTTCGCGAGGCTGGGCCGGAGGGAAGATGTCGTGGGCAAAGATGTTTACCGTTGGGGAATCGTTTCCTTCCACGAGCACCGAGCTGCCTGATTTCTCGGTCAGAACGGCGATGCGGTAGTCAGATTTCTTCTCCCACTCAAAGGTCTGGTCCACGTATTCCGATTGATCGATGGGGACGGTGGCAATGGGGGCGAAGTCCGCATTCTCGCCGCGCCGCGAGAGTTGGTAAAGGAAGGAAACACCGGAAACTGCGGGCGCCAGCACGGGATGCCAATGCAGAGTCACGCCGTTTTCACCGACCGTCGCAGCAAGATCCGTGGGCGGTGGCAAGGCAGGCGCGGTGGAGATGGCGATCTGGGTCGACACGCCTACGCTGCGGCCATGGGTATTCAGGACCTCCACGCCGTACATCACACTACCGGTCGGCGAAGTTTGGACTAGGCTGGGGGGAAGCGTGTCCTGGTATTCAACGGCCTCGCGGGTGGGAGGCTTACGCTTGGGAGCCTCGGGCGGAGCCGGCAAGGTGCCGACGACGGTACAGGTCGCGGCGGGGGTCGTTCCGGGAGTTCGGCAAATGTGGGTGGGCCCGATCTTTCGGATGGTGTGGCCGTCGGTAAAGCGATTCGGAGGCAGCCAGCGGAGGGTGACCTGATCGCCCTTGCGGGTGGCGGACAGGCTGTCGACGGAGCGCGGGAGTTGCAACGAAGGCGGTTGCGGCGAGCCGGGCTGCCCGCAGGATGCCAGCAGGAAGGCCGTGCCAAGTACCGCTACGCTCAAAACCGACTGCCTGCGATTCATGAAGTACTAAGGTTACCAGACGTTCGGAGGGTTTCCAGCGGCGTGGATTTGCGCTCGAAATATAAAACATTACGCGGTGACAACCAGCAACTCAGAATACACTTCCTATCCAGCAACTCACTCTCTGTTCCCCAAGACGGAGAATCAAATGCGCCTCACCTCCTTCGCTACCTCGCTCGCTGCCTCGCTTGTTTTATGCGTCGCACCGAGCTTCTGCCAAACCACTTTCAACACCACTCCTTATCCAACCGACGGCCAGGGAGCACTCTCCTCGGCGATCGCCGATTTCGATCGGGATGGTTATCCCGATATGGCGGTGGTCAATTATCCCTACGGTGGTTCGGTGGGCACGGTCGATGTTTATTACAACAATCACAGCGGCGGCTTCGGAACTTGTACGAGCTACGCCATTCCCAGCTCCGGGACGATCATCGCTGTCGATGTGAACGGGGATGGCTGGCCGGATCTATTGATTGCACCGGGAACAGGTACGGTGAGCACTGTCCTTCTCAACAACGGGAATGGAACGTTCAGCATGGGAACTCCACCCACGACGAAGATGACTGCAAGCTCGTTCGTCGCTGGTGATTTCAACAACGACGGCAAAGTCGACCTAGCAGCCGTCGAAGGAAAACAGATCGAGATTCTTCTTAACAAGGGCGCTGGAACTTTTACCTCCGGACAGATCCTCGCACTCTCCGGGAGCTCAGGAGCCGCAGTAGCGGGAGATTTTGATAATGACGGTTATGTTGATATCGCGAACGCGGAAGGGAGCAAAGCGCTGGTGTGGTGGGGCAAAGGCAACGGCACATTCGCCGCGCCAACCCAAATCCCGGCGCCGACCAAAGATGGATTCAATTCGCTCGCGGCGGCGGACTTCAACAATGACACGCTGGAAGATCTCGCGATTGGCAGCAGTCATTACAACGGTTGCACGAATCCAGAAGACGTGTGCGGCACGACGACTGCCCACATTTATAAGAACCTGGGTGGGAGGAAATTCAGCCTGGTTTCGTCGTATCTCATCGGCAACGACTTAGGTGGAATTCTCTCTACGGCCGACGTGAACAGCGATCTGAATTGGGATGTGGTGGACATCATCAGCAGGGCGGGCGTGGCGAGTGGGGACTTCAGTTACCGGGCGGGCAAGGGCAACCTCACCTTTGGCGCCGACACGAGCATTGACCAAGGTTCGGAATTCGAAGTGGACTTCCGGGATCTGAATCTCGACTCGCGCCAGGACTATGTGGAACCGTCGTATTTTCCGGCTCCGGGAGAAGTTATCGTGGGACTGGCAAGCAACGGGAGCAAGAACTGTGCGGGGCTCGGGTCGGCACTTCTCGCATCGAAAATCTGTGCACCTGCCAATGGCGCAAGTGTGAGCTCGCCGGTATTGGTAACGGCGTCCGGCAACTCGCCGATCGGAGTGAAGCGGCTGGAAGTCTGGGTTGACGGGAAGAAGGTTTACCAGAAACTCGGAGACCAGATGAACAAGAAGATCACCATGAGCGCGGGGAAGCATCGCGTTACGGTGATCGCTGTGGATAAGTACGTCGGCACGGCCAGTACGGTGGAAAACATAACCGTGAAGTAACGGGGCTGAGCCTTGCTGTTCCTGAGAGGCACTCTTGCGAGTGCCTCTTATTTTTTCGTCTGAACCGTCGATTTCCCTTACCCTCATTCGATCTATCTGCGGAGGGCAAGACCATGCGATTCATGATGCTGATGATTCCGAGGGGATACGAGAAAGCAGCGGCCGGCACGACGCCCGCCCCCGAAGCGGTGGCGAAGATGATGAAATACAACGAAGAGCTGCGGGATGCGGGGGTGCTGCTCGGGCTCGATGGGCTGCATCCGCCGGCCTCGGGAGCGCGGGTCAGTTTTGCTTCCGGGAAACCGGAAGTGACCGACGGTCCTTACATCGAGACGAAAGAAGTGCTGGGCGGCTATTGGATGATCAAGGTTGGTTCGAAAGAAGAAGCGATCGACTGGGCAAAGCGCTGTCCGGCTTCTGCCAACGAGACGATCGAGATTCGCCGCGTGTTCGAGATGGAAGACTTTCCGGCAGACGTGCAGAAGGCCGCGGAAGGGTTTGGCGCATTGCAGCCACCAGCGCATCGATAGCGAGAGTTCGGGTCGCCGAGTCTCTGAACCCGGGATTGTCGAGGCGACAAAAATTGATATACAGTTTGCATCGCGAAAGGAATTGGCATGAGCAGTGTGCGATTACTGGTTGGAACGAAAAAAGGCGCATTCATTCTGACCTCTGACGGCAAGCGCGCGAAGTGGGATGTGAGCGGGCCGCACTTCGCCGGATGGGAGCTTTATCATCTGAAGGGATCGCCAGCCGATCCGAACCGCATTTATGCTTCGCAATCGAGTGGGTGGTTTGGCCAGCAGATTCAGCGGTCGGACGATGGCGGCAAGACCTGGGAACCGGTGGGCAACAAGTTTCTCTATGACGGCGTTCCCGGCACGCACCAGTGGTACGACGGCACGCCGCATCCGTGGGAGTTCAAGCGGGTGTGGCATCTGGAGCCATCACTGACCGATCCCGACACGGTGTACGCGGGGATTGAAGACGCGGCGCTGTTCAAGACGACCGACGGCGGCCAGAACTGGACGGAGCTTTCCGGCTTGCGCAAACATGGGTCTGGCCCGCACTGGACGCCGGGGGCGGGAGGCATGTGCCTGCACACCATCATTCTCGACCCGAGCGACCCGAAGCGAATCTTCATCGCCATCTCGGCGGCAGGCGCTTTCCGTACCGATGACGGCGGCCAGAGCTTCACGCCGATTAACCAGGGGTTGCGTTCGGCGCACATACCGGACCCGACGGCGGAGGTTGGACACTGCGTGCACCACATCACCATGCATCCCAAGAAGCCGGGCGTGCTTTTCATGCAGAAACATTGGGACGTGATGCGCAGTGATAACGCCGGCGACAAGTGGACGGAAGTGAGCGGGAACCTGCCCACGGATTTCGGTTTCGTGATCGATGTGCACGCCCATGAGCCCGAAACGATTTACGTGGTGCCGATCAAGAGCGATGGCGAACACTATCCGCCGGAAGGCAAGCTGCGCGTGTATCGCAGCCGCAGCGGCGGCAACGAATGGGAGCCGTTAACGAAGGGGCTGCCGCAGGAAAATTGTTTTGTGAACGTGCTGCGCGATGCGATGTCAGTGGACGCGCTCGACGAGTGCGGCATCTATTTCGGCACCACCGGCGGCCAGGTCTACGGCTCGGCGGATGCCGGCGATAGCTGGAAGGCGATCGTGCACGACCTGCCGGCGGTGCTTTCAGTGGAGGCGCAAACCCTGCCATGATCCGCGTGACGCTTCCGGCGCACTTGCGAACCCTGGCCAAGATCAACGGCGAGGTCGCGCTCGATCTAGCCGGCCCAGTCACGCAAGCGGCGATCCTAACGGCTCTCGAAGAAAGCTACCCGATGCTGGGCGGCACGATGCGCGATCACGGGACGCTGAAGCGGCGTCCATTTCATCCGTTTCTTTGCGTGCGGCGAAGATTTGTCGCACGAGTCGCCGGATGCGCCGGTGCCGGACGCAGTGGTGCGCGGGGCAGAACCTTTCATGGTGGTCGGTGCGATTGCGGGCGGTTAGACGATGAATGAACCGCGGCTGACGCACGACGAACTGCTGCGCTATGCGCGGCATCTGTCACTCCCCGAGCTTGGCAGTGAAGGGCAGGAGCGGCTCAAGTCGGCCAAGGTGCTGTGTGTCGGCACCGGCGGATTGGGGTCGCCGCTGGCCCTTTACCTCGCGGCTGCGGGGATCGGAACGCTCGGGTTGGTGGACTTCGACGTCGTCGATTACACCAACCTGCAACGGCAGATCATTCATACGACGCCGGACGTGGGACGCGCGAAAGTTGAATCTGCGCGCGAGAAGATCGCGGCCATCAACCCATTCGTGAAGGTCGAAGCGATCAACGCGAAGCTTACCAGCGAGAATGCCCTGAAAATTTTGCGTGGCTTCGACATCATCGCCGATGGCACGGACAACTTTGCCACCCGCTACCTGGTAAA
This sequence comes from uncultured Acidobacteriaceae bacterium, assembly GCA_963703075.1. Lineage (GTDB taxonomy): Bacteria > Acidobacteriota > Terriglobia > Terriglobales > Acidobacteriaceae > Korobacter. The sequence continues at coordinate 3,841,961 of OY969786.1, read as the reverse complement.
CGACGCCTGTGTGCTCACGGGAAAACCGAATGTATACGCCTCCGTGTCTCGCTTCGAAGGGCAGGCCAGCGTGTTTGCAACCGAATCGGGGCCTTGCTATCGCTGTCTTTATCCGGAGCCGCCGCCGCCCGGCATGGTCCCGTCGTGTGCCGAGGGCGGAGTGCTGGGTGTTCTGCCCGGGCTGCTGGGAATCATCCAGGCAACCGAGGTGATCAAGCTGGTGTGCGGCATCGGACAGCCGCTCATTGGGCGCATGCTGCTGGTGGATGCGCTCAGCATGAAGTTCCAGGAATTGAGATTGAAGAAAGATCCCGACTGCCCGGTGTGCGGAACGCATCGCACGGTGACGGAACTCATCGATTATGATCAGTTCTGCGGAGTCCGCGGAGGAGAAGTTGCGATGGCCGGAGACATTCAACCCGAAGAACTGAAGCAGCGCATCGATGCCGGGGAAAAACTTTTCATCCTGGATGTGCGTGAGCCGCACGAATACCAGATCGCAAACCTCGGCGGCCATTTGATACCGCTCGGCGACCTTCCCAAGCGCATGGGCGAACTCGATCCCAGCCGCGAGATCATCACTCACTGCAAGCTCGGAGGCCGTAGCGCCCAGGCCGTCGATTTTCTCCGCCAGCAAGGGTTCAAGAACGTCCGCAACCTGACCGGAGGCATCCAGGCCTGGTCGGAAAAAGTCGATCCGAAGGTTCCCAAATACTGAGCCACGCACGCTGCTAGTCGATGCCGTGAATGCGCATCTCCACCAGTTTGTCGATGGTGAGATCCTTCAAGCCTTTGGCCTGCATGCTCGCGATGAACTCCGGAGTGACGCCATGGATGCGCATTTCCACGAGTTTTTCGGGATCCGGGTGCGCATAGCCGAGATTGTGAACCTTCTCGATGAACTCGGGAGTCACACCGTGGATGCGGAACTCGATCAGTTTCTCAAGTTCGACATGCTGGTAGCCCTGCTTGGCGAGAGCGTCCATGAACTCGGGGGTGGCGCCATGGATGCGCATCTCGACGAGTTTTTCTTCGTCGGGTGCGTAGCCCTGCTGGCGCACGTAGCGCGCCATCTCGGGAGTTACGCCGTGAATCCGGAACTCGACCAGACGAGCGCTATTGTCCGCCGGGAGACCCGCATTGCGCAATTCTTGAATGAACTTCGAATCCACATTGAAGATGCGGAATTCGATGAGTTTATCGGTATCCAGCCCGCGTAGATGTTCGCCCGCCATTTCCCGCGCGAATGACAAGCTGACATCCAGAACCGCCATCTCATATTGCTTTTCGGCATCGATCCCGCGAAACCCCAACCCATCCATTTGCTGGGCATAGCGAGCGTCGGGGGCGAAGTGAAAGATGCCAGCGCCCTCGCCGTCGCGAAGAAAGCCTTCACACGCGAAGGAACCGGCGTCGCGGGTGATAGTGAAGTGGACGTCGTGGCGCGCGGCCGTCGTGCTATCGAGGCCTTGAAACGCAGCCAGAGCCCAGCTGGAAGAGTTCTGCGAATGGTGGTTGCGGCTCGACTGGATCAACGAGAACTCCACCTTGCCGGGTTCATCGGATTTCCGCATCGTCCAATCGCCGCTGTCGGAGGCGCCGGCGGAGAAAAGTGCGATCGTACTTGTAAGGAATATCGTGACAACAAATAGAGTGGCAGCGATTCGCTTCATGGGAATTTCTCCTGCGGCTTACAGCACGCCGGCTGTCTTCAGTTCCATTAACTTGTCGAGGTCAAGGTCCTTGAAACCATGGCTACGCGCCTTCTCGATGAATTCAGGGGTGATGCCCACGGCTTTTGCACCGAGGATCTCATCCGCGTCGAGTTTTTCGAGGCCGGCGGACTTCAGGGCCGCGACGTAGGCCGGGGTCACTCCCTGGACCTTCATGCCGATGAGGTCGTCGGTATCGAAGTTGAGGCCGGTGGCCCGCATGTCGCGGACGTATTCCGGCGTGACGCCCTGGACCTTCATGCCGATGAGGCTATCGGTATCGAGGTCGGGAGCGGCGGCGCGCATTTGCCTCACGTACTCCGGAGTGATGCCCTGGACTTTCAGGCCGATCAGTTCATCGACATCCAGCTTCAACCCGGCCTCACGCATTTGCTTCACGTAATCAGGGGTAACGCCCTGGACCTTCATGGCCACCAGCTCGTCGACGGTCAGGTCGCCATAGCCGGCTGCCTTCATTCCGTCCACATAGGACTCAGAGGAGGCCGCCGGTGCCGCTGGGGCGACTGACGCTTCCGCTTGCAGGAGGATGGCGCGGATTGCAGGAAGTTTAATGTGGACCGCCGTCATGACCGGAAAAGGTGCGGATAACGCGATCATGGGCCGCACTGCGACTGCGGGTGCGAGCGGGGCCAGTTGGACGATTGGCGTCTTGGTCACAATGACCATGCGCGGCGCAATCACGGGCTTCACTCGCACGGAAGGCGCGGCGGCGGGAGCCGCGGGGGACACGGCAACGACGGGAGGCACGACGGAGACGGCTGGAGTTTCACTCTGGGAGCGAGCCCCGGTGGCAAACGAACTCCCTGCCAGCACAACGCCGACAACAATCAACACTCCGAGGACCACCGAACTTTCGCTGCGAATGCCTTCTTTTTCTTCGGCCATGCCGAGTAGTCTCCTGACGCGTGCCTTCAACGGGCTTCCGTTGGCAGCCATGGCAAACTGCGGTGTAAGCCGCAGGCTCTCAAGATGGGTCAGCGCCCGCACGTATTCAAGACGGTTGCCGCACACGGCAATCGCGCGGTCGTCGCAACAGTTCTCGCGTTCGGCGCGGATCTGTTGGTTTACCCACCAGACGGCCGGGTGATAGAACAGCGCGGTCTCGGCGAAGATCTGGAAGAGGTTGACGAAGTAATCGAAGCGCTGGATGTGCGCCAGTTCGTGAGCGACGATGGCTTCAATCTGCAGATCGGTTAAGCCGGTGAGCGCGGTGACCGGGAGGAGAACGATCGGACGGATGCCACCGACCACGGCGGGAACCTGCAAAGCCGCCGAGCGGCAGAACCGTACCGCCCGGGTGATTCCCATGCTCTGTTGGACAGTGCGGCAGATCTGGAGCACGGCGCCCGATGCCGGAACAGTTGCCATTCTTCGCAACCGTTGCACGAGCAGAAAGCCTCCAGCGCTGCGCAAAGAGAAGAGCACGACTCCCGCCATCCAGAGCCGTACCAGCCAGAAGATTGCTTCGGGCTGCGAGCCTGGTGTGAACGGGGGTGGAATGGCGCACGCTGCTGGCTGGTCCCCAGGCAGAAGTCACGGGGGCGAAAGCGACGGAATCCGTGGAGACCGCTTGGACGTCACGGCCGGGCTGCTGCAAGACGAAGAAAGTAGCGATCGGCAGGGCGAGCATGAGCAGCAGCGCGAAGACAGATGCGGCGTACCGCACCGGGGCGCGCTTGCAAAACGCGAGCAAGAGCGAAAGGAAGGCAGCGACGGCCGCGCCCTGCCACACAAAATGCAGAAGTCCCCAGCCGACCGCGCGGACGAACTCGGGAGAGAGATGAATCGTCATGGCAACTTCCTTTCGAACTCGTCCAGAAGGCGGCGGATCTCTTCGATCTCCTGGTGAGAGGCTTTCTGTCCGGAGAGGGCGTGCATTACCATTTCGCTGGCCGACCCGCCAAAGACTTTCTGCAGCATCTCGTCCGCGAGTTGGCGCTTGGTGCGCTCCGCGGGCTGGCATGCAATGTATACGTGGGCACGATCACGCTCGTTCCGCGACACCGTGCCTTTGACGGTCATAATCTGCAAAAGCTTCAGGACCGTGGTGTAACCGATCGGCCTTCTCGCGCTGAGGGTCTCATGTACTTCCTTCACCGTGGATGGGCCGTGCTCCCAGAGCACGCGGAGGATTTCCAACTCCGATGCGGTGGGCGTCCTGGGGGTCTCGCGTTTCATGGTTTGTGACAATACTACGAAACTATTCGTACTGTCAACGAAGACTTTCGTACTTCTATTTCGAGGGACGCGGAAAACGAGCAGAGCAGGGCGAAACGCTGGTGAACCTAAAACGCGCCGTAGACCGGAACGGAGGCCCCGTGCACGACTTTCGCCTCGTCGCTGAGGAGGAACAGGATGACCTGGGCGATCTCCTCCGGCTTAGGCCACTTGGCGAAATCGGCACTGGGCATGGCTTTGCGGTTGGCTGCGGTATCGATGATGCTCGGCAGGATGGAGTTCACGCGCACGCCGGTACCGCGGAGGTCTTCCGCAAGAGAGTCCATGAGGGCGAGCGCGGCCGCCTTCGAACTCGCGTAGGCGGAGGCGCCGGCTGCGTGATCGAGAGCCGCTTTGGCCGCGATGTTTACGATCGCTCCCTGTTTTCGTTGCAGCATCGCGGGCACCACGGCGCGGGCGAGGACATATCCGGCGCGGAGGTTCAGGGAGAGCATGTGGTCGAAGGTTTTGCTGTCGGTTTCCCACAGCTTAATGCCGCCGGCATAGCCGCCAATGGTATTCACGAGCGCGTCGAGACGACCGTGACGGGCGAGGATGCCGTCGCCCAACTGCCGCGCAGCGGCTTCGTCGGTTACGTCGAGGTGATGTCCTTCGAGTGAGGCGGCATTCGAGCCTGCGGCCGCTTGGAGGGCCGCGAATTCCTCTGGAATGATGTAGGTGACGACGACCTTCGCGCGGTTTTCCAGTAACGCGAGGCTTACGGCTCTTCCCAGGCCACCTGTACCACCGGCGACGAGCGCCACTTTACCATCGAATTTCATTGCGTCCTCCGCGAGGAATTCACTTCTGGCAGTGCGGACAATAGTACGTCTTGCGAGCGTTCGTGCCCTGGCGTTTTACTTCGATTGGCGTGCCGCACTGACGGCAGGGCTCGCCCGCACGGCCATACACCCACAACCTGGCATAGGGATCGGCACGGCCGGTGGTACGCCGGAAGCCGGTATAGGTCACGATTTTATCTCCGGCAGATTCATTCACGTTGGCGCGCATGTAGTGCTGCGAAGTCTCGATGACACGGCGAAGATCTTCTTCCGTCAACGACGCGACCTTGCGAAACGGATGCAGGCGACAGGCAAAACAAATTTCCGATTTGAAGACATTCCCCGGACCGGCGAGCACGGATTGATTGAGCACCGCTTCGGCGATTTCCAACGCTGGGCGTGACTGCAGGCTGGCGATGGCTTTCTCGGGATCGAAATCCTGAGAAAGTACGTCCGGCCCGAGGCGGTTGAGGCCCGCGTGACGACGAAGAGATTCCGCGGTGTGGAATTCCGCGACGGGAACGCGGAACGCAACCGCTAGCATGTCTGCTGTCTCGATAACGATACGCATGTCGCGCGGTGAGGCCTTCCAGCGCTCGCCCGGACGATAAATATGCCAGCTGCCGCTCATCAGCATGTGGGTGACAAGGACCAGGTCGCCGGAGAAGTGCATGAGCATCCATTTGCCGTGGGCTTCGACCTTTTCTACGGTACGGCCGGCGATGGGGGTGTCGTCGTCAACGCGAGCGAGACCGGGCAACATGGTCTTGAAAAGTGTGACTGTCTTGCCGGCCAGGGCGCGGTCCAAGGTGCGCGCGGCGCGATAGATGGTATCGCCTTCGGGCATCTAAGCGGGCCGCCGCTGCTGGGGAGATTCAGTTTCTTCGGGATCGGCTTGATCGTCCTCCGGTTCGGCCTCGACCTCCTCTTCCGCTTCCGCGAGCATGTTCCGCGAGGTCAGCGGGCCACTGGTGCGGCGCATCTGGTAGCCGAGGGCGGTCGAGACAAAACCAGCTTCCTGTAAAAAGCGTGCCAGAAAATGGTCCCTGGCGGGAGTGCCGTTGATCTCTCCAACCAGCAAGCCAGATTTGTATTTTTGGCGAGCGATGGCGATTTCGGCGAGTTTTTTCGCGAGCACCCGCGCGGTGGTGGACTGGTCCGGCTCCGCTTCGGGGAGGAATACAGTGAGAGCGTCGCTGCTGCGGCGTAAATAAGCCGTTAGTTTTCCATCGATGAGTACGACGCTGGTGTTGACGGTGCGAGAAAGAGCAGGCCGAGTTTCGTCATCGTTCGATGGCCATCGAAGTATCGAACCATAGGGATTTGCAGGATCGACGGACGCGAGATGAAGGGATTCGGGGTTCTCCGGAAGCTTGCGCAGGGTGCGCAACATGTCGACGGCGGAGTTCATGGCGAACTGCGCCGCTCCTAAACCACTGACGAACATGCCGCGCCGCACCAGTCCACTGTCTTCCATGGTGCGCAGGGTTGGATACACGGCACTGAAGCCGCCGGGTAATCCTTCGGCGGCGACGGCTTCGCGGGTCACAATGCCGTAGCGATTCAACAATTGCTGCGCGGTGGCAGCGCTCCACTCGGTTGGCGTAGGAGTCGCGACGCGACGGGTTTCGACGAGCGACCATCGTCCCTGGCCGGCTGGGGATCCGAGGCGGTTGCGGGCGCGCAGCAAAGCTTCAGGTCGTCCGGTCTTACGTTCTTCGCGCTTGCCTTCGCCGCCTCCGTAAACCAGCGCGCGGAGCGGCGCGAGGGTGTCATTGGTGACGAGTCCCGCCCAGACCAGCTCCCAGAGAGCGTCGAGGGTTTCGCCGAAGAAGCCTGCGCCGGCGGCTTGTTGCAGGGCCGGGAAGAACGATGCCCCCTGGGTTTTGAGAAAGTCGAGAAGCTTCTGCGCCAGTTCCGACAACTCGACCGGCGGGCGCATTTCAATGGGCGGCATCAAGCGTGCGAAGTGTTGCGCGGTGTAAAGCGCTACGCGTCCATCGCGGCGTCCAAGTCGTTCGATGCCGACCCAGATGACTTCGCCGGCTGCGATGAGGGCATCGAGTTCGCCGCGCTGATATTCCTTCACCCGGGCAGGAAGAATTTCACGTTCGAGAACGCTGGCGGGAAGGGGCACGCCTTGCAAAAGCTCGACTGCATCGAGAAGCGCGTCAATGCCACGGCGCGGAGTGGAGACACCTTGCCAGCGGGAGATGAGCCGCGCGTAAACGGGCTCGTCCACCGGCTCAACTTCCTTGCGCAGGCGGGCGAGGGTCTTGCGGCGCACGATGCGCAGCACTTCGGGATCGCACCATTCGCGGCTGGTGCCTTGGGGATGAAACTCGCCTTCGAGCAGCTTTCCCTGGGCGTGGAGGGAAGTGAGCATCGCTTCCACAGCGGAAACTTCGACGCCGAAGCGCGCGGCCGCACGTGTGGTGGTAAAGGGCCCATGGGTCCGGGCATAGCGTCGCAGCAGGGATAGAAGCGGGTCTTCCGCCTGAGCGAGCCAGATTTCCGGAAGTCCGGGAGGAAGCGGAACGCCGAGGGCATCGCGATAGCGCGCGGCATCTTCGACCGCAACGAAACGCTTTTCTCCGGCCACGGTGGCCTTGACGATGCGCCGTTCACGCTCGAGCGGTGCGATGAGAGACGCGGGATCGACTTCTTCGGTCCGCAGCGCGATTTCTTCCGCGGTCAGATCGCCGAGGCGGCGCAACAGATCATGCAGGGCATCGGGGTTGCGGACGCCGTACTCGGATTCGAGTGCCTGCAATTGCGCTTCGACTTCATCGAGCACGGCGGCATCGAGGAGTTCGCGGAAATCGGTATCGCCCAGCAGCTCCTGCAGTTGCGCCTGGTCGATCGACAACGCCTGGGCGCGGCGCTCGGCAAGAGGCGCATCGCCTTCGTAAATGTAGTTGGCAATGTAGGCGAAGAGCAGCGAGGAGGCGAATGGGGATGGACGTTGCGACTCGACGCTGGTGACCTTCACCTGGCCGTTCTGGATATTGCGCAGCAGGCTGGCGGCGGCAGGCAGATCGAAGACGTCGCGCATGCACTCGCGATAGGTTTCGAGCAGGAGCGGAAAGCTGGAGAAACGTGAAGCGACACTCAGCAGGTCGGCGGCTCGTTTGCGCTGCTGCCAGAGCGCGGTGCGTTGGCCGGGACGGCGACGGGGCAGCAACAGGGCGCGACCGGCGGCCTCGCGAAATTTGGCCGCGAACAACGATGTTCCGCCGAGCTGGTGGGTGACGAGGGAGGTGAACTCGGCGACGCTGGGGAACAGCGACTCGATGTCGAGCGGCTCATCGGAATCCGGCAGGCGCAGCACGAAACCGTCTTCCGACCACATGCTTTCCACCTCGCGGCCGTAATCCGCGCGCAGCTTGGCGGTGATGGCGATACACCAAGGGGCGTGAACGCGGCTTCCGAAGGGAGTGAGGACGCAGACGCGCCAATCGCCGAGTTCATCGCGGCAACGCTCTACCACGATGTGTTTATCGTTGGGAACTTCCTGGGTCGCCTGGCGCTGGTCTTCGAGGTAGCGCATTAAATTGTCGGCAGCGTTCTCGTCGAGCTTGTTGGTTTCGATCAAGCTGGCGATGGCGGCTCCGCGCGGCAGATCGAGCAAACGACGCGTCATGGCGCCAATGCGCTCGCCGAACTCCGCGGGACGACCGGCGGTGTCACCGTGCCAGAAGGGCATCTTGCCGGGCTCGCCGGGCGCGGGCGAGACCAGCACGCGGTCGTGGGTAATCTCTTCGATGCGCCAGGTGGATGCGCCGAGGATGATGGTTTCGCCCGGCCGGCTCTCGAAGACCATTTCCTCGTCGAGTTCCCCGAGGCGCCCGCCCTTTTCGGTTCCGGCGAGAAAAACGCCGTAGAGTCCGCGGTCGGGGATGGTGCCGCCGTTGGAGATGGCAATGCCTTTTGCACCCTGCCGTGCGGTCAGGGTGTTTTCGACGCGGTCCCAGTTGAGGCGCGGCCGCAGTTCTGCGAATTCGTCGGAGGGGTAGCGGCCGGAGAGCATGTCGAGCACGCCGTCGAAAATTGGGCGCGACAGGGAAGCGAAAGGAGCGCTGCCGCGGACAAAATTGAAAAGCTCATCGACGCGCCAAGGTTCCGTGGCGACGGTGGCGACGAGCTGCTGCGCCAGAACGTCGAGAGCATTGCGCGGGTAACGAATGCTTTCCACTTCGCCGTTCTGCATGGCGGCGGTGACGGCGGCGCAGGCGACGAGATCGGCACGATACTTGGGAAATATGAGGCCCTTGCTGACGGCACCGACCTGGTGGCTGGCGCGGCCGATGCGCTGCATGCCGCTGGCGACGGAGGGCGGAGCTTCGATCTGGACGACGAGATCGACGGCACCCATGTCGATGCCGAGTTCCAGCGAGGAGGTCGCGACCAGGCCGCGGAGCTGACCGGACTTCAGCAGCTCTTCGATCTCTTTGCGCTGCCCGACGGAAACGCTTCCGTGATGGGCGCGCACCAGCGGCTCCCCGGCAAGATCGTTGATGGCGCCGGAAATGCGCTCGGCGAGGCGGCGGCTGTTGACGAAGATCAACGTCGATCGATGTTCGCGAACCAGCTTGAGCAAAGTTGGATGAATGGCGCTCCAGATCGATGGGCGCACCGGGCCCTGTGAGGCGGGACCGCTGGGCAGGGGAACGATTTCATCGAGCGCCGCCATATTCTCGACCGGGACTTCCACGCGCAGATCCAAGCGCTTCGGCTCGCTGGCATCGACGATCGTGACCGGGCGATAGCGGATGGTGTCCGATTCGGTTTCGAGTTCCTGCGCAAGAGTGGGTGGCTCGTTCTCGACCGGCGCAGGTGCGTTGCTGACGTCGACTCCGGCAAGGAAATGCGAAACCTCTTCCAGGGGACGCTGAGTGGCGGAAAGTCCGATGCGCTGCACACGGCGCTGGGTCAGGCGTTCCAGACGCTCGAGGGAGAGGCTGAGGTGGGTGCCACGCTTGGTCGGAACGAGGGCGTGGATCTCGTCGAGGATTACGGTCTCAATGGAGCGGAGGGTCTCGCGGGCGTTGGAAGTGAGAAGCAGGTAGAGCGACTCAGGGGTGGTGATGAGGATATCGGCAGGCTGCCTTTGAAATCGGGCGCGTTCGCTGGCCGGGGTGTCGCCGGTACGGACGGCAACCGTAGGCTCGTGGAAAGGGATTCCCAGGCGGCGGGCGGCGTGGCCGATGCCGATAAGAGGTGAGCGCAAATTGCGCTCAACGTCCACCGCCAAGGCCTTGATCGGGGAGACGTAAAGAATCCGGCAACGGGCGAGCTTGTCGGGAACAGGTTCGAACATGAGGCGGTCGATGGCCCACAGAAAGGCCGCCAAGGTCTTACCGGTGCCGGTCGGGGCGAGGACCAGGGTGGATTCGCCACGGGCGATAGCCGGCCAGCCGAGGGTTTGGGGACGGGTAGGGGCATCGAAGACGGCGTTAAACCACTCGCGCGCAGGGGGATGAAAAAGCGCAAGGGCATCCGGCGCTCCGGCTTTGGGACGACGAGGCGGCATTCGCTCTCTTAGGATGCCGGTGAACGGGGCAGCGGTGCAACCCGTGTCCGGGAGCCGGCTGAATCAGAGCGTTTTCGTGGCCGTGGCCGGGTCATCGACCGCTTTCGCGGATGGAAAGTTCGGCCACGCCGTCTCTACTATTTGTAGAGCTGGGGAAATTGGTGGCGCAGATTTTCAACCTTGGGCGCGTCGTTCCGGGCGATGTAAGGGTCGTCGGGATGGAGCGTGGCATAGTTTTGATGGTAAGCCTCGGCGGGATAGAAGGCCTTCAGGGCTACGACCTGGGTCACGATCGGACTGGAAAAGGATTTCGCTTTCTCGAGTTGCGAGATATAGGCTTGGGCGATGTTCTTCTGTTCTTCGTCTCCATAGAAGACGACCGAGCGGTACTGGCTTCCGGTATCAGGTCCCTGGCGGTTGAGCTGGGTTGGGTCGTGCGCCACGGAAAAGAAGACCTTGAGAAGCTGGCCATAGGAGACTTCTGCGGGGTCGAAGGTGACCTTCACAGATTCGGCATGGCCGGTTTCACCGGTGCTGACCTGTTCATAGTCGGCGGCGGAAGAGCCTCCGGAATAACCGGAGGTGGCATCGCTGACGCCCTTGACGTGCTGGAAGACCGCCTGGATTCCCCAAAAGCAGCCACCCGCGAAAACGGCGACTTGCTTGGAGGCGGCGGCAGTCCGAGGAGCATCGACGACAGGATCGGGGAGGGCCGTGCTGGCGCCGGAGGCATGGGCGGTGTTCCAGGCGAAGGCACCGGCAATCAGCGAAACAATCATCAGGACGGCGAATCGGCCGCCGGTCGGAAAACGTTCACCTGGTTTCGTCATTTGCACACCCCACTGCTTTGATTGGACTCGTGGCAGGTCGCAAAAGTCTCAGGTTTGCGGAACTTTCTTGCAGGCAGGAGCAGAATCCCGCGAACTTCCTACTAAAAAACTTGTTCGGCAATGTCGTTTGCCCGTACGTTCATTCGACATAATAGTGAACTGGCATGGCGGGACGTCTGCCGGGAGGATCCGTATGCTCTTCCTTCATGATCTTAGAGTTGCAGTTCGCTCTCTTTGGCGTATTCGTGTTTTATGGGCGACGGTCGCCCTGACCCTGGCGCTCGGCATTGGGGCCAATGCTGCGATCTTTAGCGTGCTGCGAGCCGTCCTATTGCGGCCGCTGGCGAACCGCGATGAAGACCGCCTGCTTTATGTGCGCCAAAGCGCCCCCGGACTTGGGCAGGAGAATGCGGCATTTTCCGTTCCGGAGATCGACGATCTTAGCCATGGCTTGACGACCATTCAGCAGCTTGGCACCTTTTCACCTATCGATTTCACGATCGTCGGCCTGGGCACTCCACGCGAGATTCGTGCAGGCGTGGTGGACGGGAATTATTTTTCGGTGATGGGCCTACGCCCGGTGCTGGGTCGTTTGCTTTCAACGGAGGACGATGGTCCCAACGCGGCGGGCGCGGTCGTGCTGACGCATCGATTCTGGGACGCCTCCCTGCATTCCGATCCTGGTGTGATTGGAAAGACGGTGCGGCTCGAAAGCTTTGATGGAGCGCGTTCGGCGACGATTGTGGGCGTGCTCGAGCCGTCTGTGCCGTATCCGGTGTCGACCGAGATTATCGCCAACATCGTGACCAGCCCACATCATCTGTCGGCCACGATGGTGACGGGCCGTGAGCACCGGATGACGGAAGTCTTCGCACGCCTCACTCCCGGAGCGACGCTCGACAGCGCACGCGCAGAGCTGGAGGGAAGGTATGCGGCCATGGTTGCCGCGCATCCCGAGGTGTACAAGCCCTCGAACCACTTCAGGATTGACATGACCCGGATGCACGATCAGATCAACGCGCGTGCCAACTCAATTTTATGGATCCTGTTCGCGGCCGCTGCCCTGCTCTTCGTGATTGCCTGTTCGAATGTCGCCAACCTGGTGCTGGCGCGCACCGTGCGTCGCGAATCGGAGCTCGCAGTGCGCTCGGCGCTGGGCGCCAGCACAGCGGCTTTGCGGCGTGCTTTGCTGGCCGAGAGCCTGGTGATGAGCGCGAGCGGCGTGCTGGCGGCGTTCCTTCTTGCATGGCCGATGGTTGAGGTGCTGGGAAGATATGCAGCGCGTTTCTCGGTCCGGGCGGAAGGTCTGTCGCTGGACCATACCCTGATATGGTTTGGCGTTGCCCTCGCTTTGCTCTCAGCGGTTTTCCTGGCATTTGTTCCACGTCTGCCTTCGGGTCCGGGTTCGCTGCGCAGTGGCTTGACGAGCGGTGGAACCAAAATGACCGGCAGCAGCAACCGGCGTCTGCGGGTATTTGCGGTGGTGCAAATCACAGCCTCGTTCGTGCTGCTCACCGGGGCGGCCCTGCTGATGCAAACCCTCTACACACTGGAGAAGATTCGTCCACCGTTTGAGACTTCTCACGTATTGGCGGTCAATCTTCCGGTGATGAACTATGGGCGCACGCCGGAACAGGTGACCAACTTCTATCACGAGGTACAGCGCCAGGTGAGTGCGCTGCCGGGAGTGAGCCACGTATCCACCGGGTTCAGCGTGCCATGGCGCGACGAACAGGCGCTGAATATCAGCTTTGCATTCGCGGCCCAAGGTGCAACGCGTAAGAGCGACATTGACGATTGGCGCGCAAAATTCCGGTCTATCTCACCAGGATATTTCCAGACCTTGGCGCTTCCTATCCTGGAAGGGCGCGATTTCAGGGACTCGGACAGGAAGGACTCAGAACGGGTGGTCATCGTGAGCCAGAGCCTCGCGCAGACGCTGTTTCCCGGACAAGATGCATTGAATCGCCAGCTCAGGTGGACCGACAGTGTGATGAAATTTATCGGGATCAGCACGGAGCCGCGACGCATTATTGGCGTGGTGCCGGACATCGATGACGAAAACATCGTCCCATCGCCGGCGATGACCGTGTACCAGCCTGTGGAACAAGAAGGCTGGCAGAGCCGCCTCTTCGTTCGTGCGGAGGGCGATCCGTATTCACTGGTTCCTGCGATCACGCGTACCATCCACCAGATCTCAGCCGACCAACCGGTCGACCGAGCCAGCACGCTGGGGGATGTACGGGCTGAGGTGCTGACCCCCTCGCGGCTGAATGCAGTGGTGTTCGGCGGATTCGCGGCGGTCGCCTTGATGATTTCGGTGGTTGGCGTAGGCGGCGTGCTGGCGTTTTCAGTGAGTGGCCGGACGCGCGAGTTTGGCATTCGCATGGCGGTCGGCGCGCAGCCCAGCAGCATTCTGAAAGACGTGCTCAAGCAGGGCCTGATGATTGCGGGGATCGGGGTAGGGGCGGGCATGGTGATTGGCCTCGCCTTCTACCCCATCGTCCGGAAGTATGCGGCGGGGGTTCAAATGCCCGGGATACTGTCGTACGCGGCCGCTGCATCGGTGATGGTAGGGGCTGCGCTGCTGGCGTCGCTCATACCTGCACGGCGCGCTTCGCAGGTGAATGCGGTGGAAGCGCTGCGTTCAGAGTAGTGCGGGGTTGAGCAAACGCTGAACATCCCCGCCGGACGATTGGGTTATTGCTGGCCTCCAGACTTTTCGTCGATGGCCTCGAGATCGGCGATCGCTTCCCGGGGAAGTTGAAGCGCCGAAGCTTGAAGGTTTTCGCGCAAATGCTCGATCGAAGATGTTCCCGGGATGACGAGGATGTTAGGCGATCGCTGCAGAAGCCAGGCAAGCGCAACCTGCATGGGCGTGGCGTCGAGACTCGCGGCGACGTCCGATAAAGTCGTCGACTGCAGCGGAGTGAAACCGCCGAGGGGAAAGAACGGCACGTAGGCGATGCCATCACGCGCAAGATCGGCGATGAGTGCATCGTCGGTCCGATGCGCGAGGTTGTACAGGTTTTGGACGCACACGATCGGGGCGATTTGCCGGGCTTCCGCGATCTGCGCGGGCGTGGCATTGCTGATTCCGATATGACGCACTAAGCCCTTTTGCTGAAGGTCCGCCAGGACGGTCATGGGCGCCTCGATCGATCCTTCCGCGGGTTCGTGGACGCTGAACAAACAGCGCAAGTTGACCACATCGATCACATCCAGCCCCAGATTGCGGAGGTTGTCGTGAATCGCTGAAGTCAGCTCCTCGCGGGAGAAAGCCGGAATCCATGATCCATCCTCCCCGCGCCGGGCGCTGACTTTCGTGACGATCACCAGATCGTCGGGATAGGGATGCAGCGCCTTTTTTATGATCTGGTTGGTGACGTGCGGGCCGTAAAAATCGGAAGTATCGATGTGGTTGACGCCGCTCGCGACGGCCTCTCGCAGCACCGCAATCGCGGCGTCGACGTCGCGGGGCGGTCCCCAAACCAACTTGTTTCCGTCTCGCCCGGCGAGCTGCATGGCCCCGTAGCCCATGCGGTTCACGGTCATCGCCGAGCCAGGCAGGGTGAAGCTTCCAGCAAGATTAATTTGTCCAATCATTCCGTTTCTCCGGGAACTATTCAGTATTTATGACGAGAAAGACTCTCCAACCATTTCTTCACTTTTATTCCAGAGCGCCTCGGCAGCGTCTGCATCGAGCGCATATTTGCGTACGCCTTCGCTCACGGCGGTGATGGGGGTGTCGTCTGGCACAGTCTCGGCTACATGGCAGTTCTCGCAATAGCGCGCACCGATGTCGCCAGCCGGAGCAACCACGGCGGCCCACACTGACGTCGCCGCGCCTTGAGGAATGGTCTTCCATTGGAACGGCCCCTTCCCCTCGGCGGCCAAGTGCTGATTGATCTCGTTGATTACTTTCTCCATCCGTCCGGGCTCCACGTAGCGGCCCAAGTCCGTTTTTATGCCTCCCGGATGCACGGCGGTAGCCCGCACGCCCCGGTCCCGATGGCGTTTGTCAAAAGCGACCGCGAAAAGAATATTCGCCGTCTTCGATCGACCATAAGCGACGAAAGGTTCGTAGGGGGTGCGTTCAAAGTTGGGATCGTCCAGGTCTACGTTCGCGTAGCGATGACCGGCAGAAGACAAGTTGACGAGCCTGCCGCCGTCGCGGATAAGAGACGCAATGCGGTTGATCAAAACAAAGTGGCCCAAGTGATTCGTGCCGAACTGGGTTTCGAAGCCGTCCGCGGTCTTGCCGAACGGTGTGGCCATCACGCCCGCGTTGGCGATGACGACATCGAACTTTTCTCCCTTCGCCAGCAGCGCGTCGGCACAGCCACGCACACTTTTCAGGTTGGCTAGATCGAGTTCAACGAGTTCGAAGTTTCCGCGATTGGCGGCAGCGGCTCTGCGCACTGGTTCGGTTGCGGCCTGGGCCTTGCTTAGATCTCGTGCTGCACCCACAACGTGAGCGCCATGCGCGACCAGGGAGCGCGCGGTTTCCACGCCGAGGCCCGCCGAAACACCGGTTACGAGGATTCGTTTGCCCGTCAGATTCACGCCGGACAAAACCTCGTCCGTCGTCGAAGTTGCTCCAAATACTTCTACCGTCATCTTTCTCCTTAATCCATTCGCTGGTTGAGTGGGTCTCTTTGGTGCGAGGCGAATCACCACGCGATAGTCGCGTTTTCCCAGCGCGTAAACGTACCCGTAGGGCCATCCGGGCCGAGCAGTGCAACACGCACTATCTCGCGTGAGCCCTCCTCTACGGAAGCGGTACCCTCATATCCATTGAGGTTTGTCTTAGTGAAACCCGGGGATACCAGGTTGACCTTGATTGCAGTGGACTCCAGCTCGTTGATCATGGCCAGCGTTATGGCGTTGAGGGCCGTCTTGGACGCAGGGTACACGGGGCTATAGGACGCGTGGTAGGGGTGGGCGCGGTTCGCGTTATCGGACAGCGACCCGACGCCGCTCGACACGTTGACGATGCGGGCGTCCGACGAATTGCGGAGGAGCGGCAGCATCTCCTGGTACACGGCGAGGACACCGAAGACGTTGGTTTCCCACACCGCTCGCATCTCGTCGAGGGAGACGTTGCTCGCCAAGGTCATCTTCCCGTATTCCTGGAGCGACAGACTGCCCTTCCTCGTATTGGAGATAGCCGCGTTATTGACGAGCAGATCGAGGCGGCCAAACTCCTTGCGGATGCGCTCCGCCGCCGCGGCGATCGAAGCTCGATCCGTTACGTCGAGCTGGACCGCGATGGCGCCGGGCCCAATCTCATTGGCTGCGGCCTCGCCACGCTCAAAATTGCGCGACCCAGCGAATACCGTGATGCCTTTCGCCACGAGTTCCTTTGCCACCTGAAGTCCGACTCCTTGATTAGCGCCGGTGATCAGCGCAACGCGTTTGCTCTGCATAGTCATCTCGTTTTCCTTTTCGTCGATTCAGGGTCAACGCGTTTGCGCGGGCTCTTTGGCAGGGATGCAATTGCTATCGCTCGCGTTTAGCGGCGCAAGGTCACCGACTCGGCAGTGGTATCGAAATAGCGCATCGCGTTTAAATCTGCGATGAGGCCCGGACCGGTGGGATGCCATCCCAGCCTCTCCTGCGTCAACGCGCTGGAAGCCGAAAGGTCGTAGCCCACAAAGTGCCCGAGCCAACCGAAGTGCTCACCCGCTTCGTCGGGGGATTTGGAGACGACCGGCACATTCAACCCTCTGCCGATTGCTTCAGCAATCTCTCGCAACGGCACGCCCTGTTCCGCGACGGCGTTGTAACGCGCTCCGGCTGCGCCGTTCTCCAGCACCAGCCGGTAGAGATGGGCAGCATCGAGCAAGTGCACCGCGGGCCATCGGTTGAGCCCGTCGCCAACGTAGGCCGAGACTCCTTTCTCACGAGCCAATGCGACCAAGTAGGTTACGAGTCCCTGCTTAACGGGATCGTGTACCTGGGAAAGGCGCATGGTGAAGACGCGCAAGCCTTTCGCCGCCCATAGATCTGTCGCCTTTTCCGAGGCGACACGGGGATTCGGAGAATCGGGCAGATCCTCCTCGGTCGAGAGGCGGCCCGGAGTGAAGGCGACGGCTGTTCCAGAAGTGACGATCAAGGGGCGGTCAGAGCCCGCAAGTACGGTTCCGAGAGCGTCGATGGCGTGCCTGTCGATCTCACAGTTGGCCTCGAACTTCGAGAAGTCGTGGATGAAGGCGGCGTGGATCACTCCGTCTGCCTTTGCAGCGCCGCTGCGCAGGCTGTCGAGGTCTTCGAGCGAACCGCGATGCACTTGGGCGCCCGCGGCGCTGAGCGACTTGGCGCCTGCATCTGAGCGCGCAAGGCCGAGCACCTCGTGGCCAGCGTCGATCAGCTCTCGCACAACCGCCGTACCAATGAAGCCGGTAGCACCGGTAACAAAAACACGCATAATCGTTCTCTCCTAAGCAACTTGGGATTCGGTCGATAGAGTGGAAGCGTTCAATCGGCTTGGCAGTCGACTCGAAGCCTTGGCGGTGATCAATCGCCATTCGTGAGTTGAATCGGGCAGGCCTTCGATTTCGATCAACGCGTGCAGCCAATCTTCGGCTGAGAGCTCTGCCTGTTCTGCCCCGAATAACTGGGTCACTGCAGTGAAGAATGCTGACAGTTCTCGCTCGGCCATCGTCATGAGGTCGGGGCAAGGAGGGTCGGGATTTCTTGACGGTTTGGAGCGGGCGAGCGAATCCATACTCATCACCTCTGAAGCCGGGTAACCGCTATTGACAGTCGGTTCGGCTCCGGCTAAAACGGAGAGTGCCTCCGAATAAGTGATAGGATAACCGGAGGCCGTCTCCGGTTGCATCTTTTTTGTATGCTGACGAAAAATAAGAAAAACGCCCCACGAAAGCCGCGCACCGACGCGCAGCGGAACCGCGAGCGCATTCTGGAAGTGGCGAAGGAGGCGTTTACCCGGTCAGGGGTGAACGCCAGCCTGGATGACATTGCAAAAGAGGCGGAGGTGGGAGCGGGAACTCTGTACCGCCACTTTCCTACGCGGGACGCACTGATCGAAGCGGTCTATCGGACGGAAGTGGAAAAACTGGCCGCGGCAGAGAAGAAGTTCTCGGAGAGCCTGGCTCCCATCGAGGCGTTGCGAGCATGGATGCTATTGTTCGTCGATTACATTGCGACCAAGCAGATCATTGGACCCGCTTTGCATTCGTTGGTCGGCGGGCCTTCGAAGCTCTATGAGGGTTCCCGCACTCAGGTTCGGGGTGCGATTGATTCGCTGGTGAAGCGCGCCATCAAGAACGGCGACATTCGAAAGGACCTGGAGCCCTTCGACCTGCTGCGCGCTTTGATTGGTGTCTCCAGCGTGGCGTCCGGTCCGGAGTGGCAGCAGAGCGCCCGGAGACTGGTGGACATCCTGATCACGGGCTCGAGGCCAATCGAGTAGAGCCGATGCATACGGTTCGCGCTCGGAAGTAATTCCCCTGCCAGAATTACTTCCGAGTCGTCCGTTATGCACTCCTAGGGTCGAACGAAGGTGAAGGCTTTGTCGGAAGGATTGACGCCGAAGACTCCGGCTCCGGATCCAGCGGAAATACTCTTGAGAATGCCGTTAACCTGGACAAAGGTTTCGCGACTGGAGTCAAAGCGGAAGATATGGTTGTGTATGTCGACGAGCCACACGCCATCCCCTCCGGCCGAGACCTGCGCGGTATTTCCTCCCACGCTCTTAAACTGGCCGCTCGTAGGATCGTAGCGAAAGACTTCATTGGCGACGTTGACGCCCCACACCTCATTCACTCCCACGGAGATCTGTTGCAGGACACCTGAGACCGCCCCAAATGTCTGACTGCTGAAGCTGAAGTGGAAGATATCGCCGGAATGATTGATCCCCCACACATCACCGCCGCCGGTAGCGACCTGCGTCAGAAGACCCTGAATTTGTGCGAACTTCTTGGTGCAGTAGTTGTAGCGGAAGATGGCGTCGCCAGAGTTGACTCCCCAGACTTCATAGGGATGGCAGCTGTCCTGGTTACCCACACCGACCGCGATCTGGGTGAGGACGCCCGGAACCTGGACAAAAGCGGCGCTGGTGTAGTTGAACCTGTAGACGTTGCCGGTAGCGCTGACTCCCCAGACGTCATCCTTTTGGGAGACGGTGCCGCCGCCCACGGCGATGTCGACGAGCGACGCCTTCGGTACTTTGACGAAGGTGTTCGAGCTGGGATGGAATCGCCAGACCACGGCATGGACATCGAAGCCAAAGACCTCGTTTCGGCCGGCGGAAACGACGGTGAGAGTACCTGAATCCTGCTTGAAATGTTGTGCTGATGCCGGGACGGTGAGGGCGGCGCAGCAGATCAGGAGCAGAAGAACGCTCCAAAAAGAGGGTTTGCGGGACATAGAGATCTCCTCAAGGGTCTTTCGTTTGTGGGGATAGCGGGCGTGGAAGCAAAGAGCTTGTGGCTCTCGGACTCTTCTCGCCCAGAATCAGCGGACCATGGGGATTGGTAGATGTTGTTGCCGAATCCTGCTACCCTCGTTGGCCCAAGGTACGTCGTGTCCCCCGCGAGTGTCTTGAAATCGGCTCTCAAGATTTCTCAAGTTTTCTCAAGGTGGAAGTATGTCCAGCCCAGTCAGTCGCTTCTATCGGTTCGGGGAGTTTCGCGTAGACACCCGAAGCCGATCGCTGCAGCGTGGACAAGAGCTGGTTCCCCTGAGTCCGAAAGCTTTTGAGGTATTGCTGGTCCTTCTCCAGAGGAACGGCGGCATCGTCAGCAAAGAAGAGTTGATGAAGGCGGTTTGGCCCGAGAGCTTCGTCGAAGAGTCGAACCTGACCCAGACGGTATTTGTGCTGCGGAAGGCGTTGCGAGAGACTCCCGACGAGCGCTACATCCTGACCGTTCAAGGGCGGGGATATCGCTTTGCGGCGAAGGTAGTCTCCAGCGAGGAAGATGTGGTGCCGGGAACGGCCAGGCCAGAGCCACCATCCGTGCCGGCAGAGGCGCCGACGGGCTCCGGGCGATCAGCCGGCCGGCTGCCAAAGCCGTGGTTATTCGCCGCCAGCGCATTGGGCGTAGCTCTCGTCGCGGTCGCACTCGGATACTTCTGGTGGTCGCGCCCCCGGCCGCAAGCATCGACCCAGCCCGCCTCCACGATGCTGGCGGTCCTCCCGTTTGTGAACCTCACCGGGGACCCCGGGCAAGAGTATTTCAGCGATGGCCTGACGGAAGAGTTGATTACGCGTCTTGGCAACCTCGACCGCCAACACCTGAAGGTGATCGCGCGCGCTTCGGTGATGCATTACAAGACAAGCCAGGCCAGCGTCGGTCAAATCGGGAGCGAACTCGATGCTCAGTACGTGCTTGAGGGAAGCGTGCGGCGCGATGCGGACCAAGTACGCGTAACCGCTGAGTTAATCAGCGTAAAAGATCAGAAGCGGCTGTGGGCACGCGAGTATGACCGCGAACTGCTCAGCGTTTTGAGGGTTCAGGACGAGATTGCGGAAGCAGTGAGCCAGGAGATCCGGCTCACATTGGGAGATAACCTCGGAACGAAGGAGCCGGTGGCGCGCCCAGTGCTCTCACCCGAGGAATATCAGGCTTACGATCGATATCTCAGGGGACGATATTTCTGGAACAAGAGGTCGCCTCTTGGCTTCGAACAAGCGGTAAGGAATTTCGAAGAGGCGATTGCGAAAGCGCCTGGCTATGCCCCTGCATACGCCGGCCTGGCCGATTCGTATGCGCTGATGAGTGCGTACGATCTGGGGGCGCCAAGCGTACTCATTCCGAAGGCACGCGCGGCGGCACAACAAGCGCTTAAGTTGGATGAAAATCTTGCCGAAGCGCACGTCTCGCTGGCCGTAATCGCGCAGGATTACGATTGGGACTGGCAAACTTCCGAAGAGCAATACCAGCGGGCGATTCAGCTGGATCCCAATTACGCGACCGCCCACCATTGGTATGCCGAGCATCTTGCCCTCCGCGGCCGGTTTAACGAAGCTTTCGCGGAAATGAATCGTGCCCTGCAGCTCGACCCTCTCTCCTTGATTGTCCAGAGCGACCATGGAGTCATTCTGTACTTCGCACGGCAATACGACCGCGCCCTGGAGCAGTTTCGAGCAGTTCACGAAATGGAACCGACTTTCCCCCGAAATATGACGGTCTATGCGTACGTTCAGGAGAACCAGTTCGATCCGGCATTCAAGGAACTCGAGAGGTTGGAACGTATCGACGACAAGGGCTACTGGATCTGGTGTGCCAAGGCCTATACCTACGGACGGTCCGGCCAACTCGATGAAGCCAGGCGTGCGCTGGAGAAAGCAAAATCGCTGAGCCCGGGTAGCCAACCAGATCCTTTGACCTTCGTCGCACCGTACATTGGGTTAGGGGACAACAATGAGGCATTCGCCTTGCTGGACAAATCGATTGCGATGCATTCTCCGGGTCTGACCGCGCTGAAGGTCGATCCGATTTACGATCCGTTGCGCAGCGATCCGCGATTCCCGCAACTGCTGCGTCGCCTCGGTTTAACCCAATAGCCGCTTTCCTTGCAGTGATTGGTGATATTTAGGGATAGAATCCGCGAGGCGAATGAAGAATTTTCCGATTTATGCCGGCCTTTTAATTGGCGTTCTTGGCTTGGCCGGAGTGTTCGGGCTCAATCATGCGCAACTAACGGCGACGCCGATCGATTCCGATTTCTCGGTATTCAGGGCGGGTGCATCCTTTCGCGGGGATATCTCGATCTACAATCCAGATCTTATCGCTGACCGAATTGGTGGACCCACGATCGAGGGCAGGCATCGCTATCCACGTCAGCCCTGGTATTCGTATGTAACCTATCCGCTCTGGTGGATGACCCACCGGACGGCATTCCTGGTTTGGCGAGCGTTGTCTGCCTTCGCCCTTATTTCCGCAGTGCTGCTGTGGCCCATCCATCGTAAAAGGCTAGCAGTGGCGATGTGTTGGTCCTTCCCGGCTTTGTGGGTTCTCTTTACCGGGCAGGATGTGTCCTTTGTGTTCGCGCTCACATCGCTGGGCGTTTGGCTGCTCGGCCGCGAAAAAATGTTTTCGGCTGGATTGGCATTTTCGCTGGCAGCGTCCTTGAAGCCGCACCTGTTGCTCCTGGTATTTGTCGCCTTTGCCGTCCGTAAATTATGGCGATTACTTGCCGGATGGATCGCCGGTACAGCCGTCCTCTACCTGGCGTCCTCCCTGCTGGCAGGGTTCATGTGGCCGGTCGGCTATTTTCGAGTATCGACCTTCGCGGGATTTCCTCACCCCGACGCGATGCCCGGAATCGGACGGATGTGGCACGACCACGCTTCTTACGCAATGCTCTGCGCTTTGGCTGTGACCATCCTCGTTGCGTTCCTGGCTTCGCGAGAACGTGACACCTCAACCGTCGTGGCGATCGCGCTTGCGTGTTCGCTCTTGATCGCTCCGCATTCGTATGCGGTGGACTGCATACTCCTGCTGCCGCTGGTGGCGGTTACCGGGATTTCGCAATGGCTGGAATGGATGATCGCCTTTGCAGTCTCGCCAATCGCCGTCCTGCTGCTCGTTTCAGATATTGGCATTCCTTTCCGTCTCGATGTGGCATGTATTGCTGTCGGAATGGCTCTGCCCTTTTTGCGCACGGGCGGACAAAATGCCGATAGGAATATGGCCGCTCCGGCGGTTTGAGGTTTCCAGCTGTTGCGCAAGGCAATCGACTTCCTCGATGACGACATCACCGTAACAAGCGAGCGAGACGAACTGAAATCTTCTAGTATCCGACTCCGCTGCAGGGTGCAGCAAGGTGCCAGCATCGCCGATAAGCCAAATCTGTGGGTTAGCGATTGACGCCCAGCAAATTGCGTTACATGATGTCGAGCCTCGGAGGAGTGGATGCGCCGCTTTCCCGCCATTCTGTCAGCACTCTTTCTACTCGCCGCCCTGTCGCAGGGACAAGGTGCCGGACCGGTGCAGGGTGAACCTTCGCCTGCGGTGCGGAGCCTCTTAGAGAAGGCGGTGGAAGCGCAGAAGGAGCCTGACGTATTTCTCTCGCGTCTCGATACCGCGATTCTGACGGCACGCAGCAGTCATGATCCGGTCGGAACGATGGTCGGTTATCGCATCAAGGCCCAGGAGTTGCAGGAACTAGGCCGGACGCAAGAGGCCGCCTCTGCCTGGCAGGAAGTAGCCAAGCTGGCGCGTGAAATGCATTCTGCAACCAACCTGGCCGAATCCCTCGGACAATACGCATTCCTGGCGCGCAACGCGGCTCCCGCTCAGGCGGAAGACGCCTTCCGGGAACTCATTGAGTTCGCTGCCAAGGATCGCAGCGACCCGTTTGGGTTTGCGAATTTCCTCTTCGCCCTCGCCGAACCTTACCAGCAGGCCGAGGATTTTTCCCACGCCTATCGCCTATGGCAGACCTGTGTCAGCCTGCTCGAGATCGCTAGACCGGACTCTGTCGAGTTGGCGAAAGCGATTGATAATTTGGGAGAAGTGCTGCAGGACCTCCATGACGTGGTCCAGGCCGAAGCCGAGCTGACCCGTTCTGTCAGCATGTACGAACGGCTCGCACCCAACTCGCTGGGTTATGCGGCAGCGCTGAATAACCTGGCGGCTGTGGAATACGAAAGAGGCGAGTTGGGTCGTGCGGAAGAGCATTTCCAGCGAACCATCGCCATCAAGGAAAAGCTCGCACCGGACACCCTGAGCCTTTCCAAGGCCTACAACAATCTCGGCGGGGTGTACGACAACCAAGGCAAGTCGGCGGAAGCCAAGAAGATGTACCTCAAGGCGCTCGCCATCCGGGAGAAGGTGGCCCCCAATAGTCCCGAGATGGTGAATGTCCTGCACAATCTCGCTCCCCATGAACAGGCGGAGGGTGACTTGCAAAACCTGAGGAAACACCTCTACCAGGCAGCCGACTTAATTCACAAGCTTGCACCCGATAGCCTGAAAGAAGCGCAAATTCTCGACGATATCGCCCGCGTTGAGGACACACAGCAAAACAGCGACAAAGCCCTGGCCGCGGCCGCTCGAGCATGGGTCATCTATCGCCAAAGGCGGGCAGAGGTTCTCGGCAGTAACGAACTCGAGGAGTTCACCAATGAGAATTGGGGCATCGGTTACGAGTTGATGTTCTTGCAAGGCATCAATCATCACGCCGGCGAAGCTTTTATGACTGGAGAACAGACGCGCGCTTATGGCCTGGAACAGGTTATGTGGGAACAGCGCACGGCGCTAGCAGGCCTGACTCCTACGGAAGCGAACAACTACCGCTTGCACAGCGACAATGCCCAGAAGGCCTATACGGAACTCCAAAAACGGACGACCTCGTATGAGGTCACACGGCAGCTCTTCGACGAAGAGAGCGCGAAGGGAGCCGCCGCATCCACCGCAGTCCTGCAGCAGTTGCAAGCAGAAATCCAGGAGAAAATCCGGGCCTTGCAGGACGCGGAATTGGAGTACAGGAATGCACGGTCGGAGGCGATCCAAACGCGCCTGCACTCGTCCGTCGCCCTTGCCAAAGTTCCGGAAATCACGCCGGCTGAAGTCCAGGCACTCATGCGGGAGGAAGGGACTTATTTTCTTGAGTACTCAATCCAGGGATCAAGTGCGTTTCTCTTCATGATCGAAGCACAAAACAATATGCGGCTGTACTTCGCCCCGCTCTTCGTGAAGACCTGGGATCCGCGGACGAAAGACTGGTTCGATCTCGCCGGCGCCATCCGCAACTATCGTGCGCTCGTCACTGCACCGGATGCCGATCCGGCCGCAGTTGCGGCGCAGGGACACACGCTGTTTCACGCACTCTTCCCAACACGGTTTGGTATCGAAGACATCATCCGGAACAAAGCCAAGCATCTCATCATTTCTCCCGATGGAGCGCTTTGGACTTTGCCTTTCGCGGCGCTCGTGACCAACGAGTCTGGCCCGCCCAACTTTCTTGGCATCGACAAGCCCATCACCTATGCACAATCGTTCGCCGTTTATCGCGAATCGAAATTGCTGCCGAGTACTCCGACAGAAAAGCCGCGAATCCTTGCGGTCGGCGGCGTCACCCCCAACGGCAAAACATCCGGAAGCAGCCTGGCACCCTTGCCATTCAGCGCCGCCGAGGCCAGTGAAATCGCAGCTCTTTACCACGACGAGCCGTTAATCGGCCCCGCGGCCACCAAGGATTCAGTCGAGAAGATGATGGGATCGGTTGATCTCATCCAGTTTGTCACCCATGGCTTCTACGACATGGTCAATCCGATGAGTTCCTCGCTGGTGCTAAGCGCTCCCGCACAATCGAGAGAAGCTGGTGATTCAACCCTGCAAGCGTGGGAGATTCTCAATCAACCCCGCTTGCATGCAGACCTTGTCGTGCTTTCCGCATGTGACAGCGGTCGCGGCGAAGCCATGCGGTCGGAAGGAATCATCGGTCTGACCCGGGCGTTCCAGGAAGCCGGCGCTCACTCTGTCCTCTCCAGCTTATGGCACGTGTCCGATGAAAGTACCAAGGACTTGATGGTGGACTTCCACAAAGAACTCCGATCGGGCGTCACTAAAGATGAGGCTTTGCGGCGCGCCATGGCGAGGGTTCATGCCGAGCCCGGGAAATGGTCGCCCTATCACTGGGCAGCTTTCATGCTGTCGGGAAACCCAGACAACCCCTTATTCCCTGCAGCCAGTTCCGGAGCCCAGAAGACCGCGGAGCTCGCTCATTGAGCGGGCCTCGGACTGAATCCTGCACGAGCATCGGCGGCGAACGCTGCTTTGCGGAGCGACTCACTCTCGGGCATCAGACGCCAGGCGGCTTGGTATTCGTCTGCCGCTTCCTGGTATAGCTTGTAGGAAGACAGCTGGTAAGCGCGAATGAGCGTCCGGACGAGTGGATCTCGCACCTCCGACGACGCCGCTAGCTGCTTCTCCAATTGCTTTTCCTCGTCACTGGACAGAACGTAGAAGCTGGAGCGCCACTCGTCTCCGTCGGCATCCTGCAGCTGAACTACGATCTCTCCACCCTTTTTGTCGCGAATATCATGGAGTGCCGCGCGAACCGAGTCTGACGCCATGCGGCCCGTGGCGCCACTCTCGGTGTGTTTCCAGATCACGTCATAGCCCTGCTGAAGGGTGAGCAACACAGGGGACGACTTTGGGGCCCAAGCTACCACGAAATGATCCGCACGTACTGCAGTGCCTTCCGCCGGCGAGATCGGTGATGAGATGCCTCGCTCGGTTCCCCCAAGCGTCGAGATTTCGTTGAGAGCCTCGCGGACGTCGGCGACCGTCTTCTCGCCCTTTCCCGCCGAGAGGGTGCGCCACTCGTTGGAATGACGAAGATCGACCTCCGTCCCATCTGCGAGATCGACGACTACCTCTCCCTTGCCGGTGACACGCAACGCATCACCCAGGTAAAGCAGGTGTCCTTCGTCCGACGAATGCAACGATATCTCTTTTCCTGCTTTCGATCGCAAACTGGCAGGCGGTGCGACCTTCTCGAGAATGCCGATCACCTCCGTTGCGTCCGGGGCGTTCTGTCCAGCGGCCACGGCAACCGCCAGCACAATCAGGCATGCATCGAGCCAGCGCTTCATGCTTCTTTGGCTCTCCGCTTCGTTCGGTTTGGATCGTGTTTCAGAGCGACCCGCCGCCAGCCACCGCCAAGTCGCTTCCAAAACGACTCTACCAACCTTGGCAAGTAGGGATGCACAACCAGGACGAAGGCTGACAGCACAAAGCCATCCCACATGACCCGGGTCGTGCGGATTGCAATTCCAAGAGCCACGATCAGTAATCCGGACAGAACACAACAGACGATCTCCAGACGTTCCTCATCTACCTCTTCCTGTTGGCGCGAGTACCACCACGAGGAGAGTGCAACCACCACGAGTCCGATTGCGATCAATCCCAGGTCCAGAAGAAATTCTGCCGCGGGACGGAATTCGTACAAGGGCTCTGCCAGCGAATACACCGCGGCCGCGTGGAGGAGAACTCCCGGTACGCCGAGGTTTCCGCTTTTGCCTGGAACCGCAAAGAGGTCCGTGGTCTTGCCATACGTCGCGCGTCCGATCAACACTGCCTTTCCGGCAAAGCGATGATTTTCGTTCACGATCGTCTGCGGATCGGTCACATTCACTCGTTCGCGAGCCAGGGTCTCCAGCGGGCTGTAATCGATGAGGAAAGATTTGTAGTCAACCGTCTTGTAGGTGCGCTCCTGGAAGCGCTCGAGACTCCAGGCGGGCAGGGAAGGCTTCGAAACCGGCAACCGGCTGGCAAGTTTGGCGCTGATACTCTGCAGTTCGTCTTCATTGCCGGCCTTGATGGAAGCAAACATTGTCCGCCCATCGAGAGGTATGGAAAGCGCCGCTGCGAGGTCCTGGAATCGATCCGAGCCAAGCCAGCCCTTTCGTCCCAAG
Organism: uncultured Acidobacteriaceae bacterium; assembly: GCA_963703075.1. Classification (GTDB taxonomy): domain Bacteria; phylum Acidobacteriota; class Terriglobia; order Terriglobales; family Acidobacteriaceae; genus Korobacter. Next base: position 3,814,470 of record OY969786.1, on the reverse strand, counting down.
GGGATGCTTCGACTCACACCCAGAAATACAGGTGCTTCCTGCGCATACGATTCGCACTTCGCGAAGAACCCGGGATCGTCCTCCGTAATCCAATGTCCGTTCTCTGGGGAGAAGTCCACGTCAATCCCGATCGCCTTCGGCTTCGTTTCCAGGCCCTCCAGGGCCTCGACGATTTTCTGTAGTTGCGGACGCGGAACATGAGGCTTATCCGGTGGCCCAACCAACGTGAGGTCGCTGATATCGACGACCACCACCGGCAGGTCTTGGGCCAGAAAAGTCCTCATCAGGTAGCTTTGTAACTCCACATAGATCATCTTCTGCAGACGCGTTCCGGCTTGCGAACGCTGAAACGCGATCTTCGCGATCGTGAGGACCGCAGCGACGAGCACCGTGATTAGAATCTGTCGCCCCACCGAATCAATGTTGTGTTGCGGTCGTTTCCTCATGGCTCCAGGGTGAAAATCACCCGCCGAGAGTCAAAGGAATATAGTACGGACGCTGCCCATCACGGAAAAATAACAGCAGGAAACGATCGTGGAATTCGAGGTGCTGCCGTTCGACCGTCGGAGGAATGGAACTCCAGCGGAGCCATAAGTCGCGCAGAATCATTAAGTTGGGCTGCACAACGCGCGAACCATTCGCCGTTGGCGGGAATAGGCAGAGCCGCGACATTGCGGTTCAGCTCCCCATGATTTCCGTGGAATTGTTGAATCGAAAAGAGAAAACTGGCGCGCCCTGAGAGAATCGAACTCCCGACCTACCGATTCGAAGTCAGTCGAAGCCGCTGTACATGTCAAGCCTTTATGGTTTGTCTAATACAGCGATAATCTTGTAAGTTTCTGATTCTGTCTTCTTCCCGTCGATACTTACGTTCCAGCGCAACTTGGCTTTATCGCCGTTGAACTCTGCTTCGATCTCATCCACGAGCGGAATCCGGCAATCGCGCTTGTTGACGTAATCGCCTTTCGGAGCATATTTGCTTACGCAGTTAACTATTGCTAGGCGTCCATCCGGCAGCCTCAATGAGAGGGTTGCCCCGTGGACATCGTAGGAGTTCAGACGCGGCGGACTGATGGTTCCCGCAGTGGAGGTTGAGCCATAACAGTTCAGCATCGGATCGCTTTGCGTGCAATCGATGTTTGTTCGCGAACGGGAACTAGAATGAGCCGGAACGACATAGCTGTAATTTGTTGACTTATATTGACGATCAATCACAGTAACTGAAAGTCGCTGTCCCGCGTTTGCTGTTAAGGCGCACGTCAGCAAGACACAAAGCGATGCTTTACTGAAGTGTAAGGGGTTCATGACGCGAGCGTAGTATCAGGAACACCCAAAGTAAAGGATCGGCAGTTCCTAACGAATGTTCCCGTGCCGAAAAGGAATGACGGATTTAGGCCGCCCTCACGCCTGCTCATTTCGAGAATGCAGAATGCGGCGTTGCATCGTCACTCGCTGCTCGATGTGGCTGGGGTCAACTCCCCTTTCCTTCTGGGCGCGAATCTGGACTTGCGAAAGATAAAAAGGGCGAGATCACCACAGTTTTCAGCTACATCCGAAACGCTAAACTCCGCGCCGTTCCTGTAAGTGATCGAAAACTGGCGCGCCCTGAGAGAATCGAACTCCCGACCTACTGATTCGAAGTCAGTCGCTCTATCCAACTGAGCTAAGGGCGCGCGCCACAAATCATACCAAGATCACAGGATATAACGCGAGAGATCCTGATCTTTCACGATGTGCTCGAGGGCCTTGCGCACGTAGTCGGCGTCGATCCGCACATTCTTGTCCTCGAGTTCCGAGGCGGAGAAGCTGATTTCGTCGAGCACCTTTTCCATGATCGTGTGCAAGCGGCGGGCGCCGATGTTTTCGGTGCCTTCGTTGACCCGGGCGGCGAAGTTGGCAATCTCATCGAGGGCTTCGCGGGTGAACTCGAGCTTCACGCCTTCCGTCTCGAGCAAAGCAGTGTACTGCTTCACCAGAGAAGATTTCGGCTCGGTAAGAATCTTGATGAAGTCTTCGACGGTGAGCGACTGCAACTCGACGCGGATCGGGAAGCGGCCCTGCAATTCGGGGATCAAGTCGCTCGGCTTGGCAACGTGGAACGCGCCGGCGGCGATGAACAGGATGTGATCGGTGCGCACCATGCCGTAGCGAGTGTTGCAGGTGGTGCCTTCCACGATCGGCAGGATGTCGCGCTGCACGCCTTCGCGGGAAACGTCGGGCCCATGTCCGCCTTCGCGGCCCGCGATCTTATCGATTTCATCGAGGAAGATGATGCCGGAATTTTCCACGCGCTCTACGGCGGTGCGGGTCACCTGGTCCATGTCGATGAGGCGCTGTTCTTCTTCCTGGATCAGGTAATCGAAGGCCTCGTTGACCTTCATCTTCCGCTTCTTGGTGCGCTGGCCGAAGATGTTGGGCAACATGTCTTTCATGTTGATGTCCATCTCTTCCACGCCCTGGTTGGAGATGATTTCGAAGGCAGGGAAGTTCTTTTCGCGGACATCCAGTTCCACGATGCGCTCGTCGAGCTTGCCTTCGCGCAGCTGCTGGCGCAGTTTCTCGCGGGTGCGCGAGCCGGCTCCATCGCCCGGCAACAGCAGTTCGCCCTGGGTGAAGCCGGTGCCGCCATCGTGCGTGGCGGGCTGCGGTCCCGACGGGCAGGAGCAGGTCGAGTAGGCGCTCCTCTGCGTTGAGCTCGGCCTTGTCGGCTACGTCGTCGAGCTTCTCTTCGCGGATCATGTCGATGGCAATCTCTACCAGGTCACGGATCATCGACTCGACGTCGCGACCGACGTACCCGACTTCGGTAAACTTCGAAGCTTCCACCTTGAGGAATGGCGAGTTGGCGAGCTTGGCCAGGCGGCGGGCGATCTCGGTTTTTCCCACGCCGGTGGGTCCGATCATGATGATGTTTTTCGGCATGATCTCTTCGGCGAGATCGGGGGTGAGCCGCTGGCGCCGCATGCGATTACGCAGGGCAATGGCGACGGCGCGCTTGGCCTCGTGCTGGCCCACAACGTATTTGTCGAGCTCGGCCACGATTTCCCGCGGCGTCAGCTCGTCGAGCATGACTTGTTCTTCGTCGGTAGTGCTGGGTAAATAAATTGCCACTGCTTGTACTCCTGACCTCTCTAAGCCTTGGCGCGCCGGGCGCGATTTTCCTTGCGAATGACGAGCTTCAATCCCGACCAGGTGTCGTCGATGGCGCAGACCTTGGTATCCACCAGTCCGTGAGCGAGTGCTGCATTCCGGACCAGATCCTCGCTTATGTCCGTCACTACGCCGGAGGCCTTTTTCGGCCAGGCGATCCAGATCATGCCATCCGCCTTGATGCGTTTGGCCAACGAGGGCAGGCGCTTCTGGAAACTGCCGAGCGACGATTCGAAGGAGACGATGATGTCGACGTCTTTGGCGGAGGAACCGACAAATCCCGCACCATCGGGCAACGCGCCAACCATGGGAACAAAATCACCCGGAGCGTTCGCGGTCGAGATGCGATGTCCGGGCCTGATACCAAGCTTTTGCAGCAACGGCGTTCCGGAATAACCAGCCACGGCGGCACCTCTTCTATTCGACGCTAAAGCTCTTCGAAAGTGACCTTATCGTTGGTGTAGATACAAATGTTACCTGCGATCTTCATCGCCTCCTGCGCAATTTCTCGTGCCGAGAGGTTACTGTGGTCGTAGAGCGCTGTAGCAGCCGCCATGGCGTAGGAGCCGCCGCTTCCGATGGCCGCAATGCCGCTGTCGGGCTCGATCACGTCACCCTGCCCGCTGATGAGGAACGTCTGGTCTTTGTCGGCCACCAGCAGCAGGGCTTCGAGTTGGCGCAGCATCTTGTCGGTACGCCAGTCCTTGCCGAGCTCAACCGCGGCGCGGCTCAGGTTGCCGTGATATTGCTCGAGCTTACTTTCAAAGCGGCTGAAAAGCGAAAAAGCGTCGGCGGTAGAACCGGCAAAACCGGCGATGATCTTCTCTTGATAAAGGCGCCGGAGCTTGCGGGCGTTGTGCTTGATTACGCCCTCCCCGAGGGTGACCTGGCCATCGGCCGCCATGACCACCTTGCCATCGCGGCGCACACACAAAACCGTGGTGGAACGGACTAATCGCTTTCGACTCATGAGGTTAATCTTCGATTATAGCAGTGCAGGAAGGACGTATTCCTAGGTCAGTGGCCATCGAGGTGGTCGGGAAGTGGTGCCATGTTCTCAAGAGGCTGAGACGGTGGAGGGGCGACTACCATCACAACCTGACTTGAGACGGTCTTTCCAGGCGCAACTCGAACCTGAATTATGCGAGGTTGCATATACCGAACCGTGAAAGTGGCAGTGTAGTTGCCCGCTGGCAAGTCGATCGCGAACATTCCACGGCTGTCGGTTGTTATGCGGACCGGCCCAGAAAGTCCCTTCGCGTTCGTTGACTCCGACCTTATCTCGATTTGAGCCGGACTGTATTGCCTGCTAAAGACCGCGTGGTTGGAGTCGCGTACGGTTCCCGTGAATCGGCCTTTCTTTTCACGCGCAGAACATAGGCTTCCGAATATGCCCAATATCAAAAGGATTTGGCCAATCCTCCGCACGTGTCCTACCGTCTTCCTCTTCTCCCAAAACTCGGCCGACTGGCGGGCGCGGCACCCTTGTAGTTCTTCGGATAGAGGACCACATGCCGTCCGCCGGCTTCGCCCGCGCTTTCGGTGCGCAGGTCTTCTTCGCTGCGCAGGGCAATATGGACGATGCGGCGCTCACGCGAGGACATGGGCGCAAACGAATAGGGCACTCCACTGTCGCGGACTTTAGCCGCCGCCACTTGCGCTGCCATCTTCAGCTCGTCGAGCCGGGTGGCGCGGAAGTTCATGCAATCGAACTGCAGCTTGTCGTGCTCATCGGGCGCGAGCCGCAGCATCTCGATGCAGACGAACTCCAGGCTGCGCAGCAGCTCGGCGTTACGCTCCAGCAGGAGAGAGCTGTCGGGACCTGAGAGCTCTACAAGGATCTCCGGCGCGGTGAACTCGCGATGGGGCTGCGGAGGATCGACCGTGATGCGGTACTTGAGGTGGAGGTTCCCCTCTTTGATGACGGTGTTGAGAAGCTCGCTGACTTTCCGTGCGGCGGTTACTTTGTCGGCAATGGGCATAGGTGAAGGCGTCGTCTAGAAATGCAAACCTGCTAGTGTAACCCAACCAAGAACCCCCACCCTTCGCCAAACGCGCTCAGAATGGGGCACCCGGATCACTTTCCCTTTAAAGCTCGCTTATTCGCCTGTTTCAAGCGGACAGCGGCAATTTCGCGGCCGAGTTCAGTACGGTTCATGATCATCTGTTGCAAAAAGCCGATGATATTGCCGACGATCCAGTAAAGCCCCAGTCCCGACGCATAGCGCAAGCTGATCCAGCCAAGGAAGACGGGCATCATGAACGTCATCATCTTAGCCTGGGTCGGATCCATCCCGGCCTGCGGCGTCATGCGTTGCATGGCGATGGTGCTGATCAAAATCAGCGCCGGGATGATGTAGATCTTGTCAGGCGCGGAGAGATCGTGCAGCCAGAACCACTGGGCTCCGCGTAGTTCGATGGCAACGGCCAGCATGCCGTAGAACGCGATCAAGAAGGGCATCTGGATCACCAGCGGCAGGCATCCGCCGACCGGGTTGACACCGTGCTCCTTGTAAAGCGCCGCCATTTCGGTGTTCATCTCGGCGCGCTTGGGATCGTTCATCTTGTATTTCTTGTAGCGCTCCTGCAGGGCCTTAAGTTGCGGCTGGATCTTCTGCATCTTGAGCGCCGATTTCATGCTGCTGAGGCGCAAGGGCAGGAGCACGAGGTTGATGATCACGGTCAGGATAATGATCGACCATCCCCAGTTCGCGATCATGTGGTCGTGGGTCCAGCGCAGCCACAGGAAGAGCGGCTTGGCAATGAAGCCGAGATACTTTCCGAAATCGACGACCCGGGCTAAGTCGGGTCCGTTCATCTGCCCGGGAGCGGTGTTGGAATGCACCTTCTCGAGGATGTGCAGCGCCTTCGGGCCGACGAATACGCGCTCGACGGTGGGACCCGTCAAATCGCCCACGGCAGATCCGATGATTTCGACCGGGGTGGTTTTGTTGGGATCGGGCTTGTCGAGGTTTTCGGGAATCCGCAGGGTGCTATGCAGGGTGACGAGGCTGGCCGCCGCCGGATTGTCAGGCATAAACAAGGCGGCGAAATACTGGTCCTGTGCGCCGGCCCAGTTAAACGGCCCACGTATAGTCGCGCCGCCCACAACCTTCTTGGCGGGGATGCGATCGACCTGGCCGGAGTTCTCGTAGGCAATGGCCTGCAACCCGTAGCTGCTGGGCTGCGTGTCGTCGCCGAAACCGCTGGGCCAGGCAGGGAGAGCCGCAACATTGACGCCGCCCTGGGTGACGCTGGTCTCGACCCCGACGACGTAGGAGTCGGCGAAACGGAAAGTCTTCCGCGCGATCAGGTTGCCGTCCGAAAACTCGAAAGTGAGTTCGGTCGGCGCCGGTTGGGTGCCGGTGGCGCTGGCCACATACAGGCTGCCGTTGAGTTTACCGGCGAGACCCTGGTCGTAGGTGTAGAACGACAGCGGATAGCCAAATTGCTGGGCCGCTTCCTGGTTCACGAGTTCCAGGGGCTGGCCCTTGTCGTCCTTATAGTTCTTCAGGACCCACGACTTCGCCTGGGCGCCGCGGTTGGTGAAAACAATGCGATAAACATTGTTCTCGATGACGGTCTCGGTCTCCGCCTGGGCCTGCTTGGCAGGAACGGACGCGGTCCCCTTGGCGGCGACAGCAGCCGGTAAAACTGCCGAGGGCGGGGCAGCCGTTTGCGAAGTTTGCGGTGTTTTGTTGTCCGGGGACTTGGGCTGAGGACGATTTTTGAAAAACACCGTTTGCCCGATGATGATCATCAGGAAGGTCAGCCCGAAGATGAGGAGCATCCGGCGTTCATTGCCGGGTTCTTGCTGAGGATTACGAATTTCCGCCAAAGGTGTCTACCGTTTCATCAAGGCAGCTTGCTCGCCGCCGTTCGAGATCTTATGGGCACAGCATTCTACGGGCCGCGGCACTGGGTCGTAGCCCCCGCGCACAAATGGATGGCAGCAGAGCAGGCGGCCGAGGGCGAGAGCGCTTCCGCGCATCGCACCGTGCAGCTGAATTGCTTCCATAGCGTACTCGGAACAACTCGGCACGTAGCGGCAGGCAGCAGGGAGCATCGGCGATACCCAACGCTTATAGCCCTTCAACACCTGCACCAGCACGGCTTTCATCGCTGCGCCTTTCCTGCCCGAGGCTTCTTCTTTCTTTCGGTGGATACGATTTCCGCTGGTCGCGGGTTCGCCTGGCCGGAGGCTACCTGTTTTGCGACCACCGCAAGCGCCTTACGCATTTCCTCGACGAGCACCGCGAAATCGACCGTCAGCAAGGTCTTTTTTGGATTGACCACGACATCTACAGCCTGTGAAAAATCGTTCCAGGCTTCCCGCGTAGCTTCGCGTAACCGGCGCTTCATGCGATTGCGGTCCACCGCTCCACCGAGGGCGCGGCTTACGGTAAAACCAACCCGCGGGCCAACCGTGCCCGGACCCGCCAGGTAAAACACCGTCAGGCTGGCGGAAAAGTGGCGGCGACCCAGTTCGTACACACGACGAAAGTCGGCATGCTTCAGCAGCCGCGCTGTTCTCGGAAATTGCACCGGGGTCACGCCGTTCACGGATTTCTCGCGGAGCGGCCGGAAGACATTTTCGGGTGCCCTGTCGGCGGTTTCCTGCAATGCTTTCATCGCCGTGCCGGGTCTCACTTGGCTGTTTCGAAGAGGCTCGCCCCAAAAGGCGAATTTAGTCGCGGTATCCTGCGCTGACGGAGACGCGCTTGCGTCCCTTGGCGCGGCGGCGCGAGAGAACGGCCGCACCGCTCTTGGTCTTCATACGGGTACGGAACCCGTGTGTCTTGGAACGGCGGCGGCGGTTAGGTTGAAATGTGCGCTTCGGCATGGAACCTCAAACTCCCTATCTTGATAAGTTTGCACAGGGCAAACTCAAAGTATATAGGAGCAGGACGGGAACGGGCAAACCTTAAGCGAGCGTCCCGTAGAGCGCTGCGCCGATGGTTGCCCGCTGGCTGCGCAGGGATTTTGCGCGCTCCAGCGCACCGGTAATGTTGTCCAGCACGTTCTCGCGTCCCACGTGCTCTTGCAATCCCGATTGCTCGATCAAATCTCTCGCCTGTCCGCGGGCGCCGCAGAGCAGCACCGCCCGGCCGGATCCCTGAATAGCATCGACAGCGGTTTCCAGTGCCTGGATGCCGGTAGCATCGATGGCGGTCATGTTGCGCAGGCGCAGCACCACTACCTCCGGTAACTCCGTCACCCGCGAGGTGATCTCCTCAATCTTCTCCGTGGTGCCAAAGAGGAAGGGCCCATGAATGCGGAAGATCGCGACATAGTTGGGGATCTCTTTATGTTGCAGGATGTGGGCATGGCCGTCGCGGAGATACTCATCCGTCACCAGGGTCACCGTGGTGGTGAGCGAAACCCGGCGGATGAACACCAGCACCGCCATGATCATGCCAGCTTCAACCGCCGTTGTCAGGTCGGCAAACACGGTCAGCAGGAAGGTGCCCAGCCATATGCCGATCTCTAGTTTCGACAGCTTGAGGATCTGCGGAATCTCCCGCCATTCGCCCATGTTGTAGGCGACCACGAAAAGGATCGCCGACAAGACCGAGAGCGGAATGAATTTTGCCGCCGGAGCAGCAAAGACCACGATGGCCAGCAAGGTGAGGGAGTGAATCATCCCGGCCACCGGGGAAGTGGCGCCCGACCGAATGTTGGTTGCGGTACGGGCAATCGCGCCGGTGGCGGGCAATCCGCCAAAGAGGGGCGAGAAAATGTTGGCGATCCCTTGTCCGATGAGTTCGACGTTCGGGTTGTGCTTGTCGCCGCTCATGCGGTCCGAGACCACCGCCGACATCAGCGACTCGATAGCCCCCAGCATAGCGACCGTGATCGCCGAGGAAATCAGGGGCCGGAAGAGCGCAGGACGAAACTGCGGGATCTCAAGTTTCGGCAGCCCGGCGGGAATGCCGCCAAAGCGGGTGCCAATCGTCGCGACGTGCAGATGCAGCAGCAGTACCGCAGCGGTACCAACCACCAACGCGACAATGTAGCCGGGCACGCGCTTCAGAAATCTCATGCAAAGAACAATGATCAGCAAGGCACCGATCCCGAGGCAGGTTTCCTCGAGCGACAGCGTAGGGAAATTTCTTGCCAGTACTTCCATGCGATCGAGAAAGTCGCCGGGGACTTTGTCGACTTTCAGCCCAAAGAAATCTTTGATTTGCGTGCTCGCGATGATGATCGCGATGCCATTGGTAAAGCCGACCACCACCGGGCGGGGGATAAACTTCACCGCCGAACCGAGTCTCGTAAGGCCAAGCAATACGAGGATTACGCCGGCCTCGAGGGTGCACATAAAGAGCCCATCGAGCCCATGCTTGGCTACGATGTTGTAGACCACCACGACGAAGGCGCCGGTCGGGCCGCCGATCTGGGTCAGCGATCCGCCACAGGCTGAGATCACAAAGCCGGCAACGATTGCGCAATAAAGACCACTTTGCGGAGGTACACCGGATGCAATGGCAAACGCCATCGCCAGCGGCAGGGCGACGAGGCCGACGGTGATGCCGGCCAACAGGTCGGCAAGAAAACGCTGGCGGGAATAGTGCCGCAGCGCCAGCACTGACTTCGGTAACCACTCTTGCATGGGAGAAATTGGGGCCTTTGTACCAAGCTAACGAACAGAGTTGCTGAAGGGGAATCACGAGAAGGTGGTACTTCTTTGCACGAAAAACCGGCGGGATGGCTCCCGCCGGTAGCTTAACCGCTTCAAAAACTAATTCTTCGCGGCGCTTGCCAGTTGCCGCACTACGTATTGCAGGATCCCGCCATGGCGGTAGTACTGGACTTCTTGCGGCGTGTCGATACGCAAAGTTGCCTGGAATTTCTTGGTCTTGCCATCGGGCCCGGTGGCAAGGACCTCGATTTTCTTGCCCGGCGCAAAGCTGGCGAGTGCCTGGTTCAGGCCGTGGATCTCGAAAACTTCTTCGCCGGTCAGGTCATACTTTTCAGCATCGTCGCCTTCGAGGAACTGCAAGGGGAGAATGCCCATGCCCACCAGGTTCGAACGATGAATGCGCTCAAAGCTCTCGGCAATCACCGCCCGCACGCCAAGCAGACGCGGACCCTTCGCTGCCCAGTCACGCGACGACCCTGAACCGTATTCCTTGCCCGCGACGATGACGGTCGGCACGCCCTCGGCCCGGTAGCGCTCCGAAGCGTCGAAGATCGTCATGTCTTCCTTGCTCGGATAGTGGCGGGTGTAACCGCCCTCTTTGCCGGGAACCATCTTGTTGCGGAGTCGGGTGTTGGCGAAGGTCCCGCGCATCATGACCTCATGATTGCCGCGGCGCGACCCGTACGAATTAAAGTCGCCGACTGTGACTCCATGCCCGGTCAGGTATTTCCCGGCCGGGCTGTCCTTCTTGATCGACCCGGCAGGCGAGATGTGGTCGGTGGTGATGCTATGGCCCAAAACCGCGAGCACACGTGCTCCCTTGATTTCCTCCACCGGTTTCGGCGTGAGCGTCATGCTCTCGAAGTACGGCGGGTTCTTGACGTAGGTCGAGGTGTCTTCCCAGGCGAAGGTTTCGCCCTTCGGCACCGGCAGGCCCTGCCAGCGCTGGTCGCCCTTGAAGACATCCGCATACGTTTTGCGGAACATGTTGCCCTCGATGCAGGCGTTCACTACCTCGTCAACCTCTTGCGAAGTCGGCCAGATATCGCGCAGATAGACGTCGCCGTCTTTGCCAACGCCGATCGGATCCTTGCGTGGATCGAAGTCAATGCGTCCCGCTAGAGCGAAAGCCACCACCAGCGGCGGCGACATCAGGTAGTTGGCGCGGACTTCGCTGTTGATGCGTCCTTCAAAGTTGCGATTGCCCGAAAGCACCGAACAAACGACGAGGTTTTGCTCGCCGACGATATTCGAAACTTCTTCCGGAAGCGGCCCCGAGTTGCCGATACAGGTGGTACAGCCATAGCCGACGACGTTGAAGCCGAGTTGATCGAGGAAAGTCATCAGCCCGGACTTCTGGTAATAGTCGGTGACCACCTTCGATCCCGGCGCGAGCGAAGTCTTCACCCACGGCGGCATCTTCAGGCCCTTTTCGACAGCTTTTTTCGCCACCAAGCCGGCGCCGATCATGACCGAGGGGTTGGAGGTGTTAGTGCAGCTCGTAATTGCCGCGATCACCACGGAGCCGTGATGCAGCCCTTTCGCCACCGTCTCGTGACCATTGGGAGCCGGGCCGCGCGCTGACTGCAAGTCGGCTTCGCCGATCTCCGTTCCAGGCCGTACCAGCGAGGGAAGAGCCGACTCGAACGATTGGCCGATGCTTCCCAGCGTAACCCGGTCCTGCGGACGTTTGGGTCCAGCCGCGCTCGGCTCCACGCTCCCCAAATCGAGGGCAAGCACCTCGCTGTAATCCGCCGCCGGGGTTTGAGCATTGTGAAAGAGGCCTTGCTCCTTGCAATATGCTTCCACCAGACGGATATGCTCTTCGCTGCGACCGGAGAGCCGCAGGTAGCGCAGCGTCTCTTCGTCGACCGGGAAGATGCCGCACGTGGCTCCATACTCCGGCGCCATGTTGGCGATGGTTGTGCGGTCGGCGAGCGGCAGGTGCTGTAATCCGGGGCCGAAGTATTCGACAAATTTCCCCACCACGCCATGCCGCCGCAGCATTTCGGTGAGGGTTAGCACGAGGTCTGTGGCGGTAGCGCCTTCCGGCAGCTTTCCGCTCAGGCGCACTCCCACCACTTGCGGGATGAGCATGGACACGGGCTGGCCCAGCATGGCGGCCTCGGCTTCAATGCCGCCCACGCCCCAGCCGAGCACGCCCAGCCCGTTCACCATGGTGGTGTGGGAGTCGGTGCCGACGAGTGTGTCGGGGTATGCGAGCGCTTTGCCACTATCGCCCTCGCCATGCACGAAGACGACGCGGGCCAGGTACTCGACATTGACCTGGTGCACGATGCCGGTGTCCGGCGGCACGATGGAGAAGTTCTTAAACGCTGTCTGTCCCCAGCGGAGGAAGGCGTAGCGTTCCTTGTTGCGGATGAACTCCAGTTCGGCGTTCAGGTCAAACGCCTTTGCCGAGCCGTACTCATCCACCTGCACCGAGTGGTCGATGACCAGCTCGGCCGGTTGCAGCGGGTTGATCTTGGTAGCGTCGCCCCCGAGGGCCTTCATCGCCTCGCGCATGGCGGCGAGATCGACGACGGCGGGCACGCCGGTGAAATCCTGCAGCAGCACCCGGCTTGGCATGAAGGCGATTTCCTGCGAAGGGTCGGCCTTCGGGTTCCATCCAGCGAGAGCGCGGATGTCGTCGGCTTTGACGTTTTTGCCGTCTTCGCGGCGAAGCAGGTTTTCCAGAAGAATGCGCTGCGAGTAGGGCAGGCGGTTTACTTTGAAGCCCTGTTTCTCCAGGGCATCGAGACGATAGATCTCGTACTCGCGACCATCCACGCGAAGTACGGCACGGCTATTGAAGCTGTTCATGAACGTCCCTTCTAAGAAGTTGCGCCGATGCGCAAGAGCTAGTTGTTGCGGACGATGATGGCTGGCTTACTCCGCGGGGAGTAAGCATACCCATCCCCAGACTCGACGAATGCCGAGTTTTCCGGGAGGGCGTGCAGGCATTGACCGGTACAGGCTCGTCAGCCGGAACTTACTAGTTTAACGCTACAGCCCATGGCGAGGGAATGCCCTTTCCACGAGAGGGATCGCACCGGTCTCAGGGAATCTAAACTGCATCTTTGTCAGGGGAGGCTGGTCTCGATGCACCAGGTGGTCTTTCCGCCGATCGATGTAGCGATGAAAATTGGCATCAGCATCGGCGTCGGGATGCTGGTCGGTTTCGAGCGCGAGTGGTCGAACAAAGACGTCGGCATTCGCACCTTCGCCCTGGTTTCGCTTTTCGGTGCGTTGGCCTCCCTGATGGGCACTCCTTACGCTATCGCCGCCCTGGCCGGCGTGTTGCTGCTCACGGTGGTGGTCAACATCCGCAGCATGCTGGTGGATCGCTCGCTGGAGCTCACCACGTCGGTGGCCCTGGCAGTCACTTACCTGCTCGGCGCGCTCGTGGGACTGGGGCACATGTTCACCCCGGTAGCGGCGGCCATTGTGATGACCATGCTGCTGGCGTGGAAGACCGAACTGCGCCGCTTTGCCGGGGGCGTGAACCCGGAAGAGATTCGCAGCGCGGTGCTGCTCTGCCTGATCGGCTTCGTGATCTATCCCATCCTGCCCGACCGCTTCATCGACCGCTGGGACTTATTCAATCCGCGGGAAGCCTGGCTGATCGTCATCGTGATCGGCGCCATCGGCTTCGTCAACTACGTGCTGCTGCGCCTCTACAGCACTCGCGGTTTGTATTGGACGGCGACCCTGGGAGGATTGGTGAACAGCACCGCCACGGTGGCGGAGCTCTCGAGTTCGCTGTCGCGCGCTGGCCTGACGCGAAAGCTTTCCACCCTGGTTCAACTCACCACCCTCGCGATGTTCGCGCGCAATGCCGTGTTGCTGCTGATCTTCGCCCCGCGCGCTCTCTTTACTGCGCTTCTGCCACTCGTCTGCATGTGCATCCCCACCGCTGTCGAGCTCGTGCTCGGCCATCGCCGACAAGAAGAAGGCAAAGGCGAACTCTCGTTGAGCTCGCCTCTTTCGCTAAAAAAGGTGCTGCGGTTCGCGCTCTTTTTTGTGGTTATCGAAATCGTTGGATCGTTGGCGGTGCGCTATGCAGGGCATTTAGGTTTCCTGGTGGTGAGTGTCATCGGCGGCTTCGTCAGCAGTGCCAGTGCCACGGCGGCCGCCGCCAGCCTGGCCGTCCACGGAAGCGTCAGCCTGTGGGCTGCCGGCACAGGGGCGGTGCTGGCTTCCATGGCCAGCGCCATCGTCAACGTGCCGCTGGTCAGCCGCGGTTCGCGCGATTCACGCGCCACCCGGCGGGTACTATTGATCACCGTATTACAGGTCCTGATCGGCGCAGCTGCGCTGGCAGCGCAGAAATATTTAATCCGGTTATAAATTTGGGACAGCGCCTTGCAGCGATAGCAGTTGCGCTGCAAGGCAGGGCGTGACAAATTTGTGCCTGCCGGCCATGCACTTCCTCCCCGACAGCCTCGACGCGCGCCGTCCATTGCCCTATCAGTGGCTGCTTCCTTTCGGCCAGCTTTTGTTGTGCCTGGTTGCCTTATGGCCACTCCGTCAGCCGCTCCGCGAGAACGCTTCGATTTTGTGGAACGATGCGATGGGTCCCACCCGCGGATTCCTGGTCGTGCCTCCCGGGCATGTTGCCGACCAACCGGACATACGTGGGATCCTGACCAGCAGCAACGATCGCGATCCCAGCCGGGTGCGGCTGCGGATCCCCGTCGCGCTTGATTTGCCGGCGCTGCTGGTCCAGCTTCCTTACGTGATCGTGAATCCTGAGCAGACCACGTGGAGGCCACAAGGAATTTCCTTGACCGAATGGAACGCAATGTTCCTGCCGTTCGCCGGACTGATCTTCTGGTGGTCGGCCGGACGCGGCTTCGAAGCGTTTCTCTCCGCTACCCGCAAGGTCATATTTCCGCATATCACCTGGCTCGAATCGATCTGCGCGGTCACGCTCTTTTTGGCGGGCATCGTCGTGATGTGCGGAGTCGCATTCTCCTCGGCTTCCCAGGAACACAGCCTGCGGGCCGGGGCTGCGGGTTTCGCGCTGTGGTGCGGGCTCAGCGTTCCGATGATCCTGGCGAAAGTGCTGCAGATCCGGTTGGCGGCCGCTAACTCCTGAACGCCGCCACCAGCAGCCACGCATTCAGTCCCGCAATGACGATGGCCACGGTCCAACTCAACAGCTTGAGCCAGAGGGCGTTCACAAAGGGCCCCATCTTGGCCTTGTCACTGGTGAAAGCCACAAGCGGGAAGACCGCGAAGCTGAGCTGCATACTCAGCACCACCTGGCTGAAGATGAGCAGTTTGGCGGTTCCGTCGGCACCGTAAAAGAAGCTGATGATGACCGCGGGAATGATAGCAATCAGGCGGGTGATCAGCCGGCGCAGCCAGGGCTTCAGCCGGATACTGAGAAAGCCCTCCATCACGATCTGTCCGGCAAGCGTGCCGGTGAGAGTGGAGTTCTGCCCCGATGCCAGCAAGGCAATCGCGAACAGCATGCTGGCTCCGGTGACGCCGAGCAGCGGGGAGAGCAACTTATACGCCTCGGTAATCTCCGCAACCTCGCGATGATGGCTGCGGTAGAACACCGCTGCGGCAACGATCAGGATGGCGGCGTTCACAAAAAAAGCAAACGTCAGCGCGACGGCCGAATCGATGTTGCAGAAGTGGATGGCCTCGCGCTTGCCTTCGGTGGTGCGTTCGTACTGCCGGGTCTGCACGATCGCCGAGTGCAGGTACAAATTGTGCGGCATCACCGTTGCGCCCAGGATGCTCACCGCGATATAGAGCATGGTGCGATTGGTGAGCAGCTCTTGATGGGGCAACATCCCCGCGAAAATTCCCAGCATTTGCGGATGCGAATACAGGATCTCGAGTCCGAAACACACGCTGATGGTCGCAATCAGCGTTACCACGATCGACTCGATGTAGCGGAAGCCGCGCTGCTGCAGCAGCAGGATCAACAACACATCGCAGGCGGTAATGCATACGCCCAGGGTGAGCGGAATATGAAACAGCAATTGCAGTGCGATCGCCGATCCGATGACCTCGGCCAGGTCGCAGGCCGCTATCCCGATCTCCGCCAGGACCCAAAGCCCGATGGTCACGGGACGCGAATAGTGGTCGCGGCACGCCTGCGCTAAGTCCCGTTCCATCGCGATGCCCATCTTCAGCGACAGGCTTTGCAGCAGGATCGCGGTGAGACTCGAGATCAGCACGACAGACAGCAGCGCGTAATTGAACTGAGATCCCGCGGCGAGGTCGGTGGCCCAGTTGCCGGGATCCATATAACCCACTGCCACCAGGAAGCCGGGTCCGGCGAAGGCCATCATTTTGCGCAGGAACTGCGGGCCGGTGGGAATCGGCAGACTGCTATGAACTTCGGGCAGGCTGGGAAGGCCTTCCGCAATGCGCCACGTGCTGGGCCGGGTATTCATCGAATTACTTTGGATGCGGCGAACCGCAACGTACCACTGTAAAAGACCCAGAGCGGAACGCGCCAGTGCAAGCATCATTGGCAACGGTTTGACATTGCTGGGCTAAGGACCCTACCCTTCTGTTTCGGTTCCGGAAGCGAGGAAGTCATGAAGGTCCTGGTCATTGGCGGCGGTGGCCGTGAGCATGCGCTGGTATGGAAGCTGAACCAGTCGCCTCGGGTCTCCAAGCTCTACTGCGTGCCCGGCAATGGCGGCATCAGCACGGAAGCCGAGTGCCTGCCGGGCGACGTTAAGAGCGTCGACGCCATGCTCGAAATCGCCAACCGTATCCGTCCGGACCTCACCGTCGTCGGCCCAGAAGTTCCGCTCATGGCTGGCATTGTCGACGAATTCCAGAAGCGCGAGTATCCCGTTTTCGGCCCCACCAAGGCTGCCGCCCAGATGGAAGGCAGCAAGAGCTTCGCCAAGCTTTTCATGCAGCGTCATCGCATCCCCACCGGGCATTACGCGGTGGTCACGAACAAGACCGAACTGCAGTCCGCGCTCACGCGTCTCTCTGCCCCGGTAGTCGTCAAAGCCGATGGATTAGCTGCCGGGAAGGGCGTGATCATCGCCAAGACCAAAGAAGAAGCTGCCACCGTCGCCGAGAATATGCTCAGCGGCAAAATGCTCGGCGAGGCGGGTCTGCGGGTGGTGCTCGAAGAGTTCCTGACCGGCGAAGAACTGTCCTTCCTGGTCATGAGCGACGGCGAACGCGGTGTGCCGCTGGTGGCGGCTCAGGACCACAAGCGGGTGGGCGACAACGATACCGGACCCAACACCGGCGGTATGGGCGCTTACAGCACCGATAACATCGTCGATCCGCAAATGCGCGAGTGGCTGCTGAAGAATGTCGCCCGCCCCGTCATCCAGGGAATGAAAGAAGAAGGGATGGAGTTTAAGGGCATCCTGTATTGCGGCCTGATGATGACCGCTAAAGGGCCAATGGTGTTGGAGTTCAACTGCCGTTTCGGCGATCCCGAGACGCAGGCCATTCTCATGCGCCTCGACAGCGATCTCGTCGATGCCTTCGAGGCCTCGGTTGAAGGCCGCGTCAGTGAAGGCGATTTCAAATGGTCTCCCGAGGCTGCCGTGACGGTAGTGATGGCTTCCGGCGGATATCCCGGCTCTTACGAGGCGGGCAAGAAAATCTACGGGCTTGAAGAAGCCAGCCGCGTGCAGGGAGTAAAAATCTTCCACGCCGGCACCACCCGGCGCGAAGGCGAGTACTACACCGCCGGAGGCCGCGTCCTGAATATCTCCGCCCGTGCCGCAACTTTGCCCGACGCCGTAAATCTTGCCTACGATGCCATCATGAAGATCCGCTTCGACGGTATGATCTATCGTAAGGACATCGCCGCGCGAGGACTGAAGACGACCCGCTGACTCGCTGGCCGGCGACGCATCCCGCATCACTCGCTCTTCCTTGGCGCAGGATCCAATGCTGCGCCACACTCGCCACCCGACCCCTGGAGGGTCTTCATGCCCACTGCCGTTCAAACCGTGTCTGCTTTTCCCGCCGTATTCATGGGGCTCAAGGAAATTCTTCACCCTTACGAAAAAAAGTTGAAAGTTCTCGAGAACACGCCGACGCGTTATACCCTGGGCGGAACCATTTTCTCGACGAAGCGCCGGGAATCGATGCTGATGGCGGTCTACTCGATGAAAAGCTACGTCAGCATTCATCTCATGCCGATCTACATGTGTCCCGAAACGGCCGAGCGTCTTTCGCCCGATTTGCGCAAGCACAAGCAGGGCAAGGCATGCTTCAACTTCTCCGAATATGATCCAAAGCTCTTCCTGGAAGTCGCGACTTTGGTGAAGCGGAGCATCGCCGCGTGCAAGGCGAAGAAGTTGTTCTGAAGTTCCACGATCGTGCCATTCGCTTCCCATTGCTGGTGTAGTGCATCCAACGTAGCGTGCAAACTCGTAAGCCGCTTTTCCTTGCTCTGTTCTTTTTTCTCCTCAACCTTTCTGCATTCGCGCAGGTCCGCATAGCGCAGCTAAGCGACCTCCACATCGGCCTGGCGCGCGCTCCGCATGCGGCCGACAACGTTCGCAAAGCGGTGAAGATCATCAACGATCGCGGCGTCGATGCGGTGGTTGTCACCGGCGACATTGGAGAAAAACCGAGCGACTGGGACGAAGCCCGTGAAATCCTCAGTCATCTCAAGGCACCGGTGTACTACGTCCCCGGCAACCATGACGTCCACTCCAACGATGTCGATCGCTACCGCAAAGTGTTTGGTGACGATTTCTATAAAGTTCGGGTGAAGAATGTCGTGATCTACGCCCTCGACTCCGAAGTTTTCGCCAACTACGACAGCTACGAGGCAGCCAAGGTCGCACTCCCACCGGCCAGCGACGAGGCCCGTCAGAACGCAACCCGGATGATGCACTGGCTGGAAGAATCTGCCGAGCAGCCGGTCCCTGAAGAGAAAGGCGCCAAGAAAGACCACGATCATGATCGCGACGATCACGTGGTCGTGATCGGCATGCAGCACGTGCCCATAGCGCGCAACGGCAACTTCCCGCCCGATCCGCGCCCCTATTGGGCGATTCCCGAGCCGTATCGCACCCAGGAAGTCGAGCTGCTCAAGCGGCTCGGCATTCACGACATGCTGGTCGGCCATTGGCACCACCGTGACGAGTTCGAGTATGGCGGCATCAAGTGGCACGTTGGCACCGCCACCAGTTGGCTCACCTGGGGCGGCGAGTTGGGCTTCGACATCCATACCATCGAGCCCGATGGCAAAGTGAAGAGCGAATTCATCTCGCTGGAGAAATAACTACATCAACCACAGAGGACGCGTGGAACGCAGAACATTGCAAGTTTTTCTTGTCCGAATTGATAGCGCACTGGCCTCAGCATTGTTTAGATATTTTGAAAACGTCCGTGTCCTTCGTGGTTAAAGATTTCCCGGTTCGAGGGTTACACTGAGTTGGTGAGAGTCGTGACCGACATTGGGCAGATGCAGGCCATTTGCCGCACCGCCCATCAGGAAGGCAAAAGCATCGGGCTGGTCCCCACCATGGGCGCCTTGCATGCCGGGCATCTTTCTTTGGTGCGCAGCGCGCGCTCGCAGAATGACCTGGTGGTGGTCTCCATCTTCGTCAACCCGATGCAGTTCGGACCCACGGAGGACTTCGCCAAGTATCCGCGCTCGTTCGCGGAAGATAGCGCAAAGCTGGAGCGCGACGGCGTCGATTTCCTGTTTGCGCCGACGGTTGAGGAGATGTATCCCGAGGGCGCAACTACCTACGTTCACGTGGAAGACCTCAGCGAAAAGCTCGATGGCAAATCGCGGCCCGGCCATTTTAAAGGCGTCACCACTGTCGTCGCCAAGCTCTTCCACATCATTCCCGCCGACCGCGCCTACTTCGGGCAAAAAGATGCCGCCCAAGTCGCGGTCCTGCGGAAGATGGTGCGCGACCAGAACATCGATATCGAGCTGATCGTGTGCCCGATCATTCGTGAGAAAGACGGTCTTGCCCTCAGTTCGCGCAATGCGTACCTGAGCGAGACGGAACGGAAGCAGGCGCTGGTCTTGAATCGCGCCCTGATGCGCGTACAGACCCTGGCCGACACCGGCGAGGCCGACAGCGCCCGTATCGCCCAAGCTGCGCGCGAGGTGATTGCTGAAGAGCCTGGGGCGAGGCTGGATTATTTGGAGATTGTCGATCCCAACACGCTCGAGCCCGTTGCCGATGTTCGTAAAGGAGCGCTGGTGGCCGTCGCCGCCTGGATCGGCAAAACCCGGCTCATCGACAACCTGGTGCTCTACGGCACAGGTTCAGCTCGCGGCCCAAGAACGTCATAGCCCTCCAACCGCTCAGGCGCTGGGCTGCGGAAGCTTCCCCAGCGCAGTGAGTGGAGATTGTTTCGCGGAGATCAATCCATCATAGGGAAGAAACACGGAGAACACTGTGCCGCTCGCGGTGTGACCCTGGCGGCTTCTTACGTGAAGCGTCCCGCTATGCCGCTTGACGATGTCCTCGGTCACCCAAAGTCCGAGGCCGGTGCCGCCAATTCCCTTGGTCGTGAAGAACGGCTCAAAAATTTTCCTCTGCACCGCCGCAGTCATGCCCGTGCCGGTATCGGCGATCGTCAGGGTGATGCCATGTTTTCCGGTTCGCCAGTTGGTGGAATCGCGGCTGCGTATGAGAAGGCGTCCACCGTTGGGCTGCATGGCATCGATCGCATTGCCGAGAAGGTTGTGCAGCACCTGGCGAATTTCGCCCTCCAGGCAACGGACGGGCCGCCGCGCCCCCATCCGCAGTTCCACTTGGATATGGGAGTTCAAGAAGCGTCCCTGATAAATCGACAACACGCCTTCTACCAGTTCCTCGGCGCGAATCTCCCGGGGCGAGGTAGATTGCCGATAGAAGCGCAGGGTCTGGTGGGTGATGGCGGCAACTCGCCGCAACTCCCTTTCGGCGGTGTCGAGGAATGCGTGGGCCTCGTCCAGCGAGTGGGTGTGCCGGGCCAGGTACAACAAGTTGGTCACCGACGCCAGCGGGTTATTGATTTCGTGCGCGATGGAAGCGGCCAGCCGTCCCGCTACGCTGAGCTTCTCGGCCGTTCGTAACGCCTCTTCACTCTTCTTGAGTTGGGTAATGTCGCGCACGGTGCCCAGCATGCGCACGGGAACGTCCTGGCCCTCATATTCGAGGTGTCCGATGACTTCGATCCATCGCGGGGTGCCGTCCGGATGCTGAATCAGGCCCTCGAAATGAAACGGTTCGCCGGTTCGTAGAGTGATTTCAACCGATTCTTGAAATGGGCCGAGAAAATCCGGGAGGATGACCTGGTTCATGAAACGCACCCCTGGGATCGGATCCTCTCTCGGGGTTTGCCCAAAAATCTGGTACATGCGATCGTTTTCCCAGGTGGCCACGTCTTCGGCGATATGCCACACGAAGACGCCAAGTTCCGCCACCTCCGTGGCCAACTTCAGTCGCGCCTCACTCTCCCGCAGGCGCCGCGCTCCGATCACGATTTCGGTGGTGTTGCGGTACTGGTCAAAAACTCCCTCGATTTTGCCATTCTCGTACACCGGAATGAGGGAGTAGTTCCAATAATGTTCTTCCACCACCCCGTTCAGCAGGATGGGGATGAACATGTTGTCGCGCACCGGCGTTTCGCCACGCAAGAAGCAAGCTTCCAGATCATCGCTGACCAGGCCCCAGGCTTCGCGGAAGACGTCGCGATAGAGCCGCCCGAGGGCGGTTGGGTGCTTTCCGGTGAGGGTCGGAATCGCGGCATCGTTATAAAGGAACACCATCTCCGGCCCCCAGGAAACGATGGTGGGAAATGGAGAATGCAGCATGAGGTTGACGGTGGCGATGAGGGTTTCAGACCATGTTTCCACGGTGCCTAGGGGCGTGGCTTCCCAATCGCAGGCGCGGATCCGTCGCGCCATCTCGCTCTCGCCGGTGATCTTGGCGGGCCGCAGATTGGGTTTGTCCGTGCCGGAGGAAGCTTCGACCATCCATACCTCTTCGCCGTTTTTACGGTACAGACGGCTGGTGATCCCTTGGAAAAGGGAAAATCTCGTAAGCCGGGCGGGTCGCTTCATGGTATCGCAAGGGCGCAAGTTCTGAATAGGCGGGCAGGCCGGTACTCGCAAACAACACGCGAGCGGAAACCTCTAGGCCGGTTTAGTCGATCGTCTGCCAGAGACGAAGAGATTGCCGGCGATGGAGAAACGCAAAGGGAGATCCGCTGCCTTCGTGATGCCGATGCGCAGGGTTTCCTCGATGGCTTCGGGCACAAAGCCGTCGTCCACCAGGCGAAGGTCGCTTCTCGCATCCAGCAGGTCCTTACCGTTGTCGCGCAGCCGGGTAATGCCGAGGGCCTCAGCGAGTCGGCCGGGACCGCTGGCCAGCAGCCGCTCCTGCCAGGGTTCGAGCTGCCGGTTGGCGGCCATGCGCTCCAGCCCGGAGACTGGCTCAAGGGCGCGGAAGAGCAGGGATCCGGCATCGCCTTCCGGCAGGCAAGAGACATTCAGGCAGTAGTGATTGCCGTAGATGAAGTAGACGTAGGCGTAGCCGGGAGGGCCAAAAAGCACAGCATTCCGGGGAGTTTTGCCGGCCGCGGCGTGGGCCGCGGGATCTTCGGATCCAAGGTAGGCCTCCAGTTCCACAATGCGACCGGCGAGAATGGTGCGCCCCTCGCGGCGTAGTAAGACTTTTCCCAGCAGTTCACGTCCAACGATACGAGGATCGCGGTTGAAGAACGAGCGCGGCAGTGGAGCGAGGTGGGACAGGGAAGAGCGGGGCATTGCGGGTTCAAAGTAACACACCGGCGACCCACCCCTGCCGCTAACGCGGCCAAGGGGTGGGTGCCAGACTTATTTTGCATTCTTGGCGTGGGCGAGCACCTCTTCAGCATGGCCGTCGGGCTTGACGTTCTCAAAGATGTGGGCAATTTTGCCGTCCGGATCGATCAGGAACGTGGTGCGGGCGATGCCTTTCACCTTTTTGCCATACATGTTTTTCTCTTTGACCACGCCAAAAAGGTTGGCGACCTTCTTGTCGGCGTCGGCCAGCAGGGTGTAGGGCAGGTCGTATTTTTCTTTGAATTTCTTCTGGGCGGAAGGAGTATCGGCGGAGATGCCGAGCACCGTAAGCCCGGCACGAGTAAGCTTGCTGTATGCGTCGCGGAACCCGCACGCTTCAATGGTTCAACCGGGGGTGTCGGCCTTCGGGTAGAAGAACAGCACCACGTGTTTGCCGCGGAACTGCTCGAGTGAAGTTTCGTTGCCGTTCTCGTCGGGCAGAGTGAATTGGGGAGCTTTGTCGTTGATGTTCATGACCAATCAGTTTTACCGCAAAGCGCTGGTCTGCGCCACGATGACGTGTGCCGCAACCCTGCTTCTTGCCCAAACCAGCGCGCCACAAAAGCAGAAGGTACGCACCGGCCCGCGGGCCGTCTCCGTCCTTGAAATGGATACGAAGGGCCACACGCGGCTGGTTCCGGTGACCATCCTCTTCCAGGACCGCTACTACGACGCTTCGCAATACCAGAGCAATCCCGTGCCCATGGCGCTGGAGCCGGGCAACGTGTACGACGTCCTGCAGTCCAATATGCCGATTGGGCTTTTTACTACCGGACAGCCAAAGCAGCTGCGAGGGATGTGGTTCGCCCTTGGCATCTGGAAGGAAAAAGGCGCCGAGCCTGAACACCCCCCGGCAAAGTCCGAAGTCACGGTGAGCGACAACAACGGCGGACCGGTACTCAAGCGCCACAAGGGATCCGATTCGAGCCCGAGTTCTGGCTCGGATTCGAAAACGACCTCGAAGCCCACCGATTCGGGGCCGGATGATCCCGATCGTCCTACGCTGAAGCGGCCGCAGACGACGCAGGAGCCGGCGAGTTCACCGACGCCTTCCGATTCTTCGACCCCGACGGTCGCTAAACGCTCGGCCCAGCCGGTTGACCAGGACCTGACGCGCGACACCAACGAGACCGATCCCGACCGCCCGGTACTGCGCAAGACAAAAGCTGGCGTCAACCCAACCAACGTAGATGTGAAAATGACCCCGCTGGTCGGCCCTCCGCAAGTAGCGGCGCCGGCCAAGGTCGCGGCGCAGTCAGGCGCGGAGCAATGGAAGCAATACATCTCGATCTCCGATGCGGAGAAGACCGAGTACCGTCCCTTCGCCTACGACTTAAAGCCCGAAGAGAAAGCGCAGCTTGCGGACAAGATGCAGAAGATCGCTGCGTTGGACCTGCAAAAATGGGCGTTGGCGCATGGTGGCGTGAAGCTGATTCCGAAGCTGACCTTCACCGATTTCGATTTGCGCGCCTTCGACGTGGATTACAGCAATAACCCCGAGGCGGTTTTCACGGCGAGTTATAGCCCGGTCTCCACCGCCCACACCAAGCCGGTTACCTATTACGTGACGTTGGTCGCCCGCCAGGATGCGACCGGAGATTTGACCCCGATCTTCGCCCAGATCACCGATAGCACGCGTCTGGATGCGTATGCGCGGCTGGAACTGGTGGACGCGGTGGATGCCGACGGCTATGGCCGTGGCAGCCTGCTCTTCCGCGAGTTCACCGACAGCGGCAAGGCCTTCGTGCTCTACCGGGTCGATCCTTATAACGTGGTGAAGTTGTTCGAGGGAGCCAGCGGGGAGTAGGCATCAGTTGTGGGTGCTGCACCACTGCAGCACGCGGGATTCGAACTGATTCGGGTCGCGTGCCCGGGCGCCCGTGTGAGCAGCGCCGGGAACTTCCCATAATTCTGAATGCTCCGTATCTGCGCGGTGTAGCTTTTCAGAATTCACAGGAAATATATTGCGATCCGCGCCCCCGTGGATGAGCAGGAGTGGCACCGAGGAGTGCGCAACCGCGCCAGACGGATTCGCTTGGTTGAGATTTACGTTGTACCGTAGCCGCGCGTACAGCAGGCCTGATTCGATCATCGGGCGGCCGAGTGTCTTGCCGAACCAGAGTCCCAGGCCGGAGATCTGGGAGAACTTGCTGTAGGCCGCGTCGTGGAAGGTGGCGAAAGGCGATTCGGCCACCGCTCCGCAGAATCGCGGTTCGACCGCGAGTGATTGCAAAAGAATCGCTGCGCCCATCGACTCACCGAATCCGTACACGCAATGAGGTTGTTGTTTGGCGTAAAGCCATGTGACCCAGTGGTGCACGTCGTCGCGTTCGAGAATGCCGTAGGTGGCTAGCGATCCACCGCTGTCGCCATGGGCACGGGAATCGGGGAGTAGGACCGAGTATCCGTTCGCAAGGAAAAGGCGTGCGTAGCCGCCAACCCCTTCGCGGTTATCGGTGACGCCGTGCAGGAGTACTACCGCATTTCCATTCGTATGCTCAGGCCGGACGAACCAACCCTTCAGAATGGCACCGTCACTGGCAGCTACGGAGACATCCTGTAACTCAGCTTGAAACTCACTCGCGACAGTTCGCTGTGCTAGTTCGGCGTGACGGATAGGACGGCGCGGAAGATGGAGAGTGTGTTCTGCGAGAAAGATGCCCCCGCCGATTGAGAACAGGAAGTACAGAGTGAAGAAGCCGAGGGCAAATCCGGCGAGTCGTCTACGCATAGAGCCTACTGCAAAAAGATACGCAGAGTTGGCGGAAAGGGTTCCATCGGACCTCAGGGCTGAAGCCCTGATCTATGCGCATGTTCGTCTTCGGCGGCCTGAAGGTCGCCGCTACCTCACGTCAAGAACTGAGGCTCATCCTTCCAGTTTTTTCGTCAACAGCTCATTCACCATGGCCGGATTGGCCGCGCCTTTGCTCGCTTTCATCACCTGGCCTACGAAGAAGCCGATCACGGTTTTCTTGCCGCCGCGGTACTGCTCAACCTGCTTCGGATTGCCGGCAATGATCTCGTCGATGATCTTCTCCAGCGCCCCGGTATCGGAAATCTGCTGCGGCTTTTCTTTTTCGTAGATGGCAGGGAAATCCTCGCCGCGTTCGAAGCAGAGGTCGTAGAGGTCCTTCAGCATCTTGCCGCTGATGGTGCCGGCTTCCACCAGGTCCGCGGAAACGGCGACCCCGTTCATGGAAATCGGCGACTGTTCAATCTCGAGGCCCTTGGCTTTCAGGCGGCCGATCAACTCTCCCTGAACCAGGTTGGCGACGCGCTTGGGGTTCTTGGCCTGCTTGGCTGCGGCCTCGAACTGGTCCGCCATGGTACGCGTCAGCGTCAGCGTGTAGGCGTCCGACGCGGTGATGCCGTACTCCGCAATCATCCGGCGGCGCCGTGCTTCAGGAAGCTCCGGCAATGAGCTGACGATTTCGTCGCGCCACTTCGCATCGACAACCAAGGGCAGCAAATCGGGCTCGGGGAAGTAGCGGTAGTCGTGCGCCTGCTCTTTCGAGCGCATGGAATAGGTGCGCCCTTCGCCGGAGTTGTAGAGGCGCGTTTCCTGCTTCACCTGTCCGCCCGATTCAAGCACCTCGAACTGGCGTATCAGTTCGTACTCCAGCGCCTGCCGGATGAAGCGAAACGAGTTCACGTTCTTCACTTCGGCCTTCGTCCCGAACTTCTTCTGGCCCTTGGGACGGATCGAGACGTTGGCATCGCAGCGTAAAGACCCCTCTTCCATGTTGCAGTCGCTCACCCCGGTGTACAGGATGATCTCCTTCAGGTTGGTGAGGTACTCGTAGGCTTCGTCAGGCGAGGTAATGTCGGGCTCGCTCACGATTTCGACCAGCGGCACCCCGGATCGGTTGAGGTCGACCGAGGTTTTGTCGCTGCTGTCAGCAAGGCCGTCATGCAGGCTCTTGCCCGCGTCTTCTTCCATGTGCAGCCGGGTGATGCCAATCTTCTTCGCGCCAGTGGGGGTCTTGATGTCGATGAAGCCATTCTCGGCGAGCGGCTTATCAAACTGCGAGATCTGGTAGCCCTTGGGAAGGTCGGGATAGAAGTAATTCTTACGCGCGAAAATCGAACGCTCGCGGACCTCGCAATTCAAGGCCGTCGCGGCCAGTACGGCAAACTCCACCGCCCGGCGATTCAGGACCGGTAGCGCTCCCGGCATTCCGAGACACACCGGGCAGACATTGGTATTCGGAGCTGCGCCGAATTGGGTCGAGCAGCCGCAGAATGCTTTGGTCGCGGTGAGGAGCTGAACGTGCACCTCGAGCCCAATGACGGGTTCGTATTTCTCGAGGACGGTCGCAAGCGTGATCGGCGTCGTAGCCATTCTTCGATTATATAAACCCGCGGCGCTAGTGAACGCTGGAGAGCGGGATTTCGAAGTACATCAGCTCGTTGCCGGAGTTGTCGTGGACGCCTGTCACGTAAAGGGTCGCGTCCTGGAGAGGATCGTCGAGCCCGCTGACGTCAAAAAAGACGAATCCCGATTGAGTGGTGTTGGGCTCCACGGCGCGCGCCTGGAACTGCGCCCGGTCCACTTCGTCCTGGTCTTCCTGCTTCATCCCCCCAACTTTGTGGTGTGTGGGGAAAGGCAGCGGACTGGCGGTGCGGCCTACGTCGTCGCTGCGCTTGGCGTGGGTCATGATGCGGAAAATGTCCTCGTCCTCCAACGGCGAGAGCTTCGCGTGACGCTCGCGCGCCACCAGTTGCACCGTCATTTTAGAGAGAGAGGCCGGCGACCCGCCGTCGTTGGTGACGATCAGGTAGATGGGAAGAATGCCTTTATCGAGATACTTCAGGTGAAAAATCGAAGCCTTCTGCGCTGTGCTGTAAGGATCGGCGGCAATCGTTACCTTTTCGTTGGTATGAGCATCGTGCGCCGGGTAGGTGGCGGCGGGGCCCGCTTTGGGCGGCTCGAACTGCTTGGAGGCGTACAAGGCCAGCGTACCCACAGTCAGCAGGGCAAGCAGGAGCGCGACGCGTCGATAGGGGGACGATTGCATGGGTCGATTATGCGGGGAACGCCAGCCGCCCGCAACCACGTTCATTCGACGTAGCACTGCAGTGAATGGATAGCGTAAGTACAATGGCTGCGTGTACTTCCTTTACAGCCTGCTGCTGGCTCTTGCCATGGTCCTGGCAACGCCGTGGTGGCTGCTGCAGATGGCGCGCCAGGCGAAGTACCGCGCAGGACTCGCCCAACGTTTTGGCGTGGTTCCGGCTCATTTGCGAAACGTGCAGCAGCCTGTTCTGTGGCTCCACGCCGTGTCGGTGGGGGAAGTGCTTGCGATCAGCACCCTGGTGAAAAGGCTGCGCGAGCAGCATCCCGGGCGTCGCATTTTTGTCTCAACGACCACCGCCACCGGGAATCAACTGGCACGTGACCGGTTCGGCGAGGAAAACGTCTTCTACTTCCCGCTGGATTTTGGCTTTGCCATCGCACCCTATCTTCGGGCTCTGCGGCCGGAGGTGGTGATCCTGGCGGAGACTGAGTTCTGGCCCAATTTTCTCCGCTTGGCGAAAAAATCTGGAGCCCGGATTGCGGTGGTGAACGCGCGTATCTCCGACCGCTCATTTCCGCGCTATCGACGCTGGCGCAGTTTTTTCCAGCGCGTCCTCCAGCCGGTCGGGATTTTCCTCGCGCAAAGCGAGGAAGATGCGCGCCGGCTGATCGAAATCGGAGCAGCGCCCGAGAGGGTCAGCGTGGGCGGCAACCTGAAATTCGAAGTGCCCGCGCAAGGCGATGCCGAGATCGTGCGCGAGCTTCGCGATTCCTTCGCCGCCGGCGGCTCACAGCCCATCCTGGTGGCGGGGAGTACTGTAGAAGGAGAGGAACTCCTGGTGCTTCAGGCCTGCGAAGAGGTACGACGACACCACCCGCAACTCTCATTGATTCTGGCGCCGAGGCATCGCGAACGTTTTGAGGCGGCCGCCAAGGTGGCGTCGGATTCTTCGTTTCGGCTGGTGCGCCGCACACAATGGGCTGGGGAGTCGCTTACGCCGGGAACGGTGTTTCTGCTCGACAGCATCGGGGAACTTGCCTCGGTATACGCGCTGGCGGCGGTTGCTTTCGTAGGGGGAAGCCTGGTGGCACGGGGCGGCCATAACATCCTGGAGCCCGCGCAGCATGGAGTGCCGATTGTGATCGGCCCGCACTACGAGAACTTCCGTGACATCATTACGATCTTCCTGCGGGCGGATGCTGTCAGGATCGCCAGGCCTGAGGAACTGGGAGCGGAGTTCATGCGCATTCTTGACCATCCATCGGAGTTGGGGGCGCGTGCGGCCGCGGTGGTCCAGGCACAGGCCGGCGCCACGGAGCGAACAGTGCAGGCCATAGCAAACTTCACGGTGGTGCAATGAATCCAGCCTCTGGATTGTTTGGCATTGGCGTCGCGATCCGTAATTCGCTGTATGACCGTGGCATGTTTCGGCGGCGGAAACTGCAAGGTGCGGTAGTGAGCATTGGGAATCTATGCATTGGCGGAACCGGGAAGACGCCGTTCGCGCAAATGATCGGCGACCTGCTCATGGAGCGGGGAATCGTCTTCGACATCCTTTCCCGCGGCTACGGACGAAGTTCAACCGAGATCAAAGTGGTCGATCCCCAAGGCGGCCCGCGTGAGTTCGGGGACGAGCCGTTATTGCTGGCCAAATACTTTGCCGCGAAACCAGGGAACGGGGACGCGAAAGCACCCAAGGTGATCGTTGGCCCCGACCGCTACCTTGCCGGCCTGCTTGCGGAAAAACAGTTTGGTCCGCGCCTGCACCTGCTCGACGACGGATTTCAGCACCGGCACCTGGCCCGGGATTTCGACATCGTGCTGCTTGCGCCGGATGATGCAGACCAGGTTCTGCTGCCGGTCGGCAGACTGCGGGAACCGCTGCGCTCACTGCAACGGGCAGACGCCGTGGTTGCTACCGAGGAGGTGAACATCGCGGGTTTCCCCGTGCTGCCTCCGCGGGTCTGGCGGGTAGAACGCGATATCTCTTTGCCCAGCCACCTGCCAGATGGAGCGAAGCCGCTGGCGTTCTGTGGGATTGCCCGCCCCGACCGGTTCTTCCAGGATCTCCGGCGTCATGCGATTTACCCGGTCGCGGAACTCACGTTTCGCGACCATCACGCCTACACTGCTAGCGATGTGGAAAAAATTCTGCGGGAAAAAACCAGCAGCGGAGCTGACTGCTGCCTTACCACCATCAAAGACATCATGAACCTGGGCGAACTGGCTCATCGACTGGCTCCGTTTTCCGCCGTTTCTCTGAAGTTGAGGCTGGTGGAGGCGGAAGCAAACGTGGATGAGATGCTGCGGGTGATCGAGCAACGCCGAACTGCGAGGAGTTGATCTGCGATGAGCAAGAATCAAAATTCGGAGCGGCTGATTGCAATCCTGGAGTCTTTGAGCGACATCAGCATCACCCTGGTGGCGGACTTTTTCGCCGACGATAAGAGGTGCGGTGGCCTTCCCGTCGCGATCGGCCTCGCCGAACTGGGCGTAACCGTTTTTCCGGTCGGAGTGGCCGGCGATGATGAGGCCGGTCAGCAGATCCTCCATGCCCTGCAGGAGCACCGCGTGAGCACGGGGGGAATCAGCAAGCTCAAGAACTATCGCACCCTGGATGCTGGTGCGGGCTATGAGTTGATTCACGGCGAACATCCGGCCCTGCTGAACCTGATTGACCACGCGCGCAAATTTGTGTCAGCTTCCGAGGGACTCTACCTCTGCGATCACGGGGTGGGCGCGGCCAGTCCGCGGCTGCTGAACTTCATCAAGTCGAATGGATGCCTTCGCGAGAAGACGCTGGGGGCGCGATCACTGCATCGACTGGAGGACTTCGAGCAGCTCACAACGGCGGTCGCAGGCGATGCCGAGATTAGCGAGGCGATCGGTATCGAGATAGAAGGTGATCCGCTGAAACTGGCAGTCGCTGGACGGGGCATCGTCGAGGAGATGGGGCTGGAATCGTTTCTGGCGGCCAGCGCTATCAAGGTCCTGGCTTTTCGCGGTACGCGCAAGCCCATTAGCATGGCGTCCGCCTCGCCACCCTCGGCCTTAATGCTGGATTTCCTGGGCGCCTTCTGGGTGGCTGCCCTGGCAACCGGCGCCGAAGTTGAGGCCGCTGCGCAGTTGGCGGTGCAGTTGAGCGACTTCATCCTGACCCGCCCGGCTGGGGCGAAGCGTATCCGCCGCGAGGAATTGCTGAAGACGATGGCTGCGCGTAATTGATCGCGCCACTTGTGGTGAATGGTGCTTCCGGTACACTGAAAGGTGTCCCCTGCGTTGCCAACTGACTCGCCGAAGATCCTGGTGTTGCGCCTGGGATCCATGGGCGACATTCTGCACTCCATGCCGGCCGTCGCCGCGTTGCGCGCGACCTTTCCCGCCGCCCTCATTGGCTGGGCGGTGGAAGATCGATGGTCTGCCTTACTCTCGTCGCCGGCAGCCCTGACCGGTCCGCGTGGGACACAGAAACCACTGGTTGACCACGTTCATAGAGTCGATACCCGCGCCTGGCGCAACGCGGCCTTCTCCAACCAAACGTGGAAGGAGATCCGGCAAACGATCACAGGACTGCGCGCAGCCCAATACGACGTTTCCATCGATATCCAGGGGGCGATCAAATCGGCGATGCTCGGCCGGTTCGCGCGCCCACAACGCAGGTTCGGATTTGCGCAGCCGTGGGAAAGCATGGCGACGATGTTCTACGATCACCAGGTGCAAGCGACAGGAACCCACATTGCCGATCGCAACCTGTCGTTGGCAATCGCCGCCGGTGCGCGGCCTGCAACGTCGACCCTTTTTCCGATTCCGATAGACCCTATCGCCGAACAATGGGTCGATCAGCTCTTGCAGCAGCGGGCACTGAAAGAGTTCGCGATCCTGAACCCGGGCGCTGGCTGGGGCTCGAAATGCTGGCCGTCGCAGAGCTTCGGCGAACTGGCACAGCGGCTCGCCAAGCATGGAATCGTTTCGCTCATCAATATCGGTCCCGGCGAAGAGTCGCTGGCGGACGCGGTTGAGCAGGGAAGCCAGGGCGCAGCCCAGAGGACCGTCTGCTCGTTGTCTGAGCTGATCGCCCTGACCCGGCGTGCGACTCTGTTCGTCGGTGGCGATACTGGTCCGTTACACCTCGCCGTGGCTGTCAACACACCCACCGTGGCACTGTTTGGCCCCACCGATCCGGCACGCAATGGGCCGTATGGTGGACGCGCCATTGTCGTGCGCAGCCCGCAAAGCGTCACGACCTACAAACGTTCCAAGGAATTGGAAGACGGGTTGGCATCCATCCCCGTCGATCAGGTTCTGGCTGCGGCTTCGGATCTGTTGAGGAAGAACCTTGGCTAGCCCGCAGCCCTCAGGATGGAGCCGCATTGCGCGCCGCATCCGCGTTCCGTTGGGTTTCGTTTTCGCCGTGCTCTACTTCTGGCTCGCCAAACCCACGTGGACGTTCATTGCAATCGGCGCGGCGATTGCAGCCGTTGGCATCGCGATCCGTGCCGCCGCTGCCGGACACGTAAAGAAGAACCGAGAACTCACCACCACGGGACCGTATGCGTACACCCGCAATCCTCTCTACCTCGGTTCCCTGATCATGGCCACCGGTTTCGGGATCGCGTCGCGGAACTGGTGGGTCGCGGTCGTGATCGTGGTGCTGTTCCTGGCAATTTATCTGCCGGTTATTCGTTCGGAGGAAGAGTTTCTTCGTTCAGAATTTTCCGGATTCGATGAATACTGCACCAAAGTTCCTCGTCTAATCCCCAGCGTCTGCGGGGCGGGCGTAACCGCCAAGGGGACGTTCTCGCGGGAACTTTATTTGCGGCACCGGGAATACAATGCGATGATTGGGTCGCTGGCGATGCTCGCAGCCCTGGCAATCAAGCTCGTCTACTCAAGATAACCGAGTGAATTTTTTGCGACTGAGATTTCTGTTCTCCCTCTCCCTGCTGCTGGTGTCGCTCACGACCGGCAGCATGGTGAGCCAATCGCCGGGGAAAGCGCCAGCCGTCGCACCGCCGACGACGATCGGTTCCGCGTATTACATCCAGCCGCTCTCCAACAACTTCCATCTGCCGGCCGGCGAAGCCTTTGTCTACGAGGCCGATTGGCGCCTGTGGACAGCCGGCAACGCCACCATCAAGCTGGAAAACAACGGAAGCGAATATCACGTCAGCGCAAGTGCCGATTCCATTGGCGTAGTAGCAATGCTGTTCCGCGTGGCCGATCGCTTCGATTCCTACTTCGACGCCCGCAGCCTTTGCTCCTCGCGCATCACCAAGCACACCGAGGAAGGCACCCACCGCCGCGAAACCAACATCCGCTTCGACTATCAAAAGCGTAAGGCCGTGCTCGATGAACGCAGCCTGAAAGACAACCACACCAAGCACGAGGAGGAAGATATTCCTCCGTGCGTGACCGATGTGCTTTCGGGCATTCTCTACGGGGCGACGTTGCCGTTGCATGAGGGAGCGACCTATCGGTTCCCTCTGAATGACGGAGGTAACACAGTCAATGTCGACGCGCACGTGGAAGGCCGCGAGGAAGTGAAGACACCCGCCGGTACATTCCAGACCCTGCGCGTGCAGCCGGAAGCCGATTCCGGCCTTCTGAAGAAGCGCGGGAAAATCTGGGTGTGGTACACGAATGACGGTCAGCACATCCCGGTGCTGATGCGCGCCCGTCTCTTCTGGGGAACGCTCACCATCCGCCTGACGCGCATCGACAAGCAGTAATTCTCAGATTATCCGGAAGCGCTCTCGCATCAGCCGTTGCAGGCGTGGCTTATATAGTAGGTCGAAGGCAAGTTCTTTATCCGGGAACATCGCCAGGGCCGCGCGTTTGGCGTCGTTGGCCATTTGTGAGGCCTCTTCCAGCGTCAGGTTGGGGTCCTGCGCCATCACCGACATCACCATGTCGATCATGATCTGTAAGCGCCGCAGCTTTTTCCGCTCATCTTCCAGTTCCTGCAACTGCTCGGGTGTTCCGGTCGGTTCCACTTGTCCTGAAGCCATGGTCTCCTCGCCCGCCGACTCTTCAGCGTTGCTGGCTGCCGAGTGCGCCGCTTTCCTCGTCCGGTTCCTTGCTCGACCGCTCTCTATTGGATGTGGGACGCCCCGCCCGGCGGTTGCCAACCAAACCTTCCCCGGAGCAATCCTCAACCCACGATGCGGCGCATCATACACCGGCTTTTCTCCCCGCCTAAGAAGTTTCAGGCGACCGCCGGAACCAAAGTGCACATTCCCTTGTTCGCCACGAAATCCTCTTCGCTCCGCGGAGTGGCTACAATCGAGTTCGTGATTGCTCATCTACGCGGCAGGCTTCTTGCCAAGCGGCCCAACCAGGTCATCGTCGATTGCGGAGGCGTGGGCTACGACGTCACCATCAGCGTGCCGACGTTTTCGGAGCTCGCCGCGGAAGGCGCGGAAGTTTCCCTGTACATCCACACCCATGTACGTGAAGACGCTTTGGCGCTCTTTGGATTTCTTCATCCGCAGGAGAAACAGCTCTTCGAGCGCTTGCTCACGGTCAGCGGAATCGGGCCAAAGCTGGCGATGACGGTACTCAGCATGGCGGCACTCGAAGTCGTAGGCGCCATCCGCGGCAACGATGTGACCCGCCTGACAAAAATTCCCGGGGTCGGCAAGAAAACGGCCGAACGCATGATCCTGGAACTCAAGGACAAGCTCGAACCCTTTGGGGCCGCGCCGCAAGTGGTGACGGTGACTCCGGTGGAGGAAGATGTCATTTCGGCGCTGGTGAACCTCGGATATCAGCGCGGAGCGGCAGAGCAAGGCGTCGCTCGCGCGTTGAAGTCGGGCGCCCCCAACAATTTCGATCAGCTTTTTCGCGCGACGCTGGGATTGCTGTCGCGATAACCATGCGGATAACGTCACCCCTCCTCACCATCGTGTTCCTGCTTGGCTCTGGCACGTGTGCCTTGGCGCAACAAACTGCGCCAGCGGAAGACCCTGCCGTCCAGGCGCCCGCGTCTCCGGATCAGCCCAAACCCGACGAGCCGGAAAAGGAGAAGCTCCCGCCGAAAGGTGTAATTCACCTGCAGGAGATCAAGGACGTCCCGCAAGTCCATGCCGATCAGGCGTGCAACAACTATTCGTGGACGGCATCGCTCGCAGCGGTGCTTGCTGCGCAGAAGGTCGATCTGAAGCAGGAATTCTGGGCCGACAAATATTATGGTGGCGACCTCTGCCTCGACGAGATGGGAACCCCGGACGATCTCATCAAGAAAGCCGAGGGAGAGTACACGCTCGATGACGGCCGCCATGTGCGCATCGAGATGCAATACTTCCCCGGGCTGCCTTCGAATGCATCGGCTTTACTGGTGCCGATCATGACCGACGAGCTTGTGATCCTGTTCGTGGATGGGACGGCAGAACTTCTGACCGGAGCCATGTGGGACGATTATCTTTCCAACCGCGGCGAGCGGATGATCGACTTGAAGGAACTTCACCTGATCAATCCACTTCTCGAGCCAGACAAGGAAAAGATCATCGTCGACGCCACCGGCGACGACCTCGCGAAGATCAGCGGTTACATGAAGGTGAAAGTCGCCGAGGTCAACACCCAGTATTGGCCTAAGTAGCTCGCTGAGCGCGCGCCTTCTCGATCTCCTCGTACAGCACAACCAACAGGTAAGCGCCCAGCAAGGCGAGCTCAGGCTCGATGGCGTGCCGATACTTGGCATTCACATACGTCAGGTAATACGGCAGCGGATAGACCAGCACCGCGGCCAGGTAAAGAATCCATCCTGGAGGACGTCTCGTGATCGCGAACAGAAGCCCCAGCAGGCTCACCACCGAGAGCCACCACACTTCCCATGGTTGCCACCATTCGTTGGCCTGGTACGTGACCGATGTGCCGTCCCAGAACCACGAAATTCGACGCCACGTGAGGGCGCGAAATTCCTGTGGGTCGTTGTGCAGGAACGAGAGCGCCATTTGCTTGCGGTCTTCCATGTATCCCAGCTCGCCGAGATCGTGGAAGCGTTGCAGAAGACGATTGCTGCCGGTGGGGTGGAGCGGAGTGAAGCCAAGCCCGGTGCTGCCGTGGAAATTACCAAGCTGGAATTCGAGCCAGAAGTTATCGCGCACGAAAATGAACTTGTGGAAGAGGACGTAATTCCTCATCAGCCACGGCGCGAGCACAGCGAAAAAGATCACTGCCGACAAGACAGCAGGCTTGAACCAGCGCTTGCCCGTGTGGCCGCTGCGATACGCCGCATATAGCCCGCTGAACGGCAGCAGGCTGACCAGCGCCGGGTTTGCCAGCGTGCTGAATCCCCAGGCCGCGCCAAATCCGATCCAGCGAAGCGTGCTGGGTCTCGCTGCAAGATCCATTGTCAGCACCAGCAGCCACGTCAGGAGAAAAGCGCTGAGCGAAAACTCCCAGATCCAGCTGATGTCCCAGCGAAAGAAAACCGGGAACAGGGCCCAAGCCGCAGCGGCCAGCAGCGCCGTGCGCCGGCCCAGGGTGCGCACGCCAAGCTGGTGTATGAGAATGCTGTTGGCCGCGCCCAGCACGCAGTTCATCGCCAGGATCGCGGTACGAGTGGCAGCGGTATAAGAGCCGAAAAGCTTGTAGATCGCCGCGCCGAGGTAGGGATAGACGGGAGGAAATGCCGCCGTGTAACCGGTCTCGCTTCCGTAGGGAGCGGTGAAACCTCGCCCCGTGGCAATTCGCTCGATCAGCCGTCCCACCTCGTTGTAGGGAGACGGAGTCGTGAAGTTGTAGCTCTTCCACCACAGCATGCACACCACGCGCAGCAGGAATCCCACCCCGAAGAGCACGAGATACAACGTACGATCATCGAGCTTCGTCGCGCGTGCGCTACTCGGTTCGGCTGCAATGGAGGGCATCGGCCCTATTTTCGCAGAACGCGCTGCCGGATTGAGAACCAACAGGGAGTGACCGATCAGGCTCGTCGCGCGGTCGATCGATGAATTGAGCTAGAAGTGAGGGACGACAATCATTTCCCGATGCAGAAGGTCGAGAAGATCAGGTTCAGGATATCGTCCGCCGTGGTGGCGCCGCTGATGTCATCGAGTGGACGCAGGGCGCTGTAAAGATCCATGAGCAGCATCTCGTGGGGAACGTGCAGGTGAGTTGCCTGCTCGGCGGCCGCGAGAGCGTTCAGCGAATCAGTAACGAGCTGATGCTGCCGCAGGTTGGTCAGGAAGCCAGTTTCTTCGCGAGCAGATTCGCCGGAAATGGTGCGCAGGATCTGCTCCCGCAGTTCGGCAATACCTTCCCCGCTCACGGCCGAAGTACAAACCAACGGGAATTTCGAACTGTACGCGCGCCCGTTGCGACGACCGAGGTCGATTTTGTTTGCCACCAGGATCGCACTGTACGTTTCGCAGGCGGCGATCAGTTCCTCGTCCAGTTTGCCGTCATCTCCGGAGCCTGCATCGACGACGACCAGCACCAGGTCAGCATCGGCCATCGCCTCACGCGATTTCTGGATCCCGATGCTCTCGGCCTCGTCCAGTGAATCGCGAATTCCTGCGGTATCGACGAGATGCACGGGAATGCCACCCAGCGAGACGGTTTCAGTCACCAGGTCGCGGGTGGTGCCCGGCGTCGCGGTGACAATCGCCCGATCGCGTTCCACCAGGCGGTTGAACAAGCTTGATTTCCCCACGTTCGGCCGCCCCACAATTGCCAGCGTGAGCCCCTGGTGCACCATCTTGCCGAAGGCGAATCCCTGGGCCAGCCGCAGCAAAGGCTCCCGGATCTGGGCAATCTGCGCCAGCGCATCCTCCGCCGGCAGCACCGATACATCGTCGTCGGCGAAATCGATCCCTGCCTCCAGCAGCGCAATCAGGTTCACAAGTTGCTGCTTCACAGGCTGGATCCGTCGCGAGAGCGATCCGCCCAGTTGCTGCGCGGCGACCTTCGCCTGGTAGAGCGTCTGCGATTCGATCAGGTCTCGTACCGCCTCGGCTTGAGTGAGGTCGATGCGGCCATTGAGAAAGGCGCGCATCGTGAATTCCCCGGGATCGGCCATACGCACGCCGCGAGCCAGCGCCAATTCGACCACCCGTCCGAGCAGCACTGGAGAACCATGGCACGAGATCTCCACAATGTCGTCGGTGGTGTAGGAGTGTGGCTTGGCAAAAAAGGTGACCACCACCTCGTCGAGCCGCTCACCAGACTCGGGATCGATCAGCTCCCCGTAATGCGCGTAATGCGGTTCCAAGCCGCGGTCGCCGGACAGTCGCAGCATCGGCATCGCAACCGTAGCGGCTTCCGGCCCCGCTAGTCGCACCACGCCGATCCCGCCGCGTCCGGGCGGAGTCGCAATCGCGACGATCGTGTCATCAAGGTTCACAACAACATTTTAGTAGCACCTGGCGCGGCCTTTGCAGCGCGCGGCGCAAAAAGCAAAGGCGGCCGCAGCCGCCTCGTTTGATTGCAGACCCGTTATTGGATCGTGACCGAGTTTGGGTTGGCGCTATCCATCTCACGCAACTGCTCGGTCAGCAGATCGACTTTAGCTTCCAGGAGATGGCGGATCGAAATCACGCCGAGCAACTTGCCATCCTTATCCACAATCGGCAAATGCCGGTGCCGCGACTCGACCATCACCTGCAACGCCTCCGCCTGGGTGGTTTCCGGCGACCCCATAACGACGTAATGGCTCATAAACTCGCGCACCGGTGTGTTCTCCGCCGAGCGGCCCGTCAGCGCAAACTTCTTCATCACGTCGCGTTCGCTGAACATTCCCGCGACCACATGGTCCTGGTCCACCACCGCGACCGCGCCCGCCCGGTGCTCAATCATGGTTCGAATCGCATCGGCGACCGTGGCTTCCAGCGTGACGAACGGTGGCGACGGATTGCAGAGTTTCAAAAGGCTCATGGTTTGTTCATTGTACGCCGATACGCGATAGCCGGAGTTTCCCACGAATTCCTGCTCTCGTCGAAGGAGGCACCCGGGTTCAACGCTCGTGGCCGTCCCAATGTCCGCCGGCCTTATAGACTTTGCCGTCCTTCATCACGAACTGCACGTTTTCCAGCACCTCGATGTGTGCCAGCGGGTCGCCATCGACCGCGATCACGTCGGCGTAGGCGCCCGGCGCGATCGTCCCTATCTGGCCTTCCATCTCCAGCAACTCCGCGGCGTGCTTCGTGGCACACTGGATCGCTTCCATCGGCGGCATCCCAAGGCGGACCATCACCGGAAACTCCTGCGCGTCCGCCTGCTTCCAGTCGAAGCCGCCTACGTCGGTTCCATAAGCGATTTTCAGCCCAGCCGCCATGGCTTTCTTGAACGAAACCTCGTGCGCACTCCAGCGCGCCCGGTCCCGCTTTCCTTCCTCTGTATTCGGATCGGCGTTCTCGAGGTAGTAGATGGCGAGGGTCGGCACGTACCAGGTGCCCTGCCGTTTCATCTGTGCGATCTGTGCATCCGTGATATCGAGCCCGTGCTCAATCGAGTCACAGCCGCCGTCCAGCGCGCGCTGCAATCCTTCACCGCCGTAAGAGTGGCAGGCGACCTTGCGATGCCAGCCGTGCGCCTCGTCCGAGATCGCCTTGATTTCTTCCAGCGTCAACGTCGGTTGCGAAACTAGGTGGCCTTGCTTGTCGACCCAGGAGCGGTGCGTCATGTAGACCTTGATCCAGTCCGCGCCATTGCTCATCTGCTCGCGCGCCGCCTTGCGTGCCTCCACCGGGCCGTCGATGATCTGCACACCTTTGGGCAAATCGCGCTGGATCTCCGGAGCGTAGCCTTCGAGCGGGTAGCCGCCCGTCGTCGAGATCGCCCGCGTGCTGGTGATGATGCGTGGTCCCGGAATCCAACCTTCATTCACCGCTTCCTTGATGCCGACGTCGCCATAACCCGCTCCCTCGGTCTCCATATCGCGGATCGTCGTGAATCCCTGCTCCAGCGCACGTCGCGCGGAAACGGTGGCACGCGCGGCGCGATAGGCGATGGGAAACTTGAGCAGTTGAATGTCGTAGCCACCCAGGGCAGGATCTTCCCCTTGAAGGAAAAGATGGGTATGGGTATCGATCAGCCCAGGCAGCACCGTGGCATTGCTCAGGTCGATGACCGTCGCGCCGGCGGGAATTGCCGCCGATGCGTCGCCGACCGACTCAATCCGGTTGTCGCGAATGACAAGGATGCGGTTCTTCAACGGCTGTTCGGAATGTCCGTCGATCAGCGTACCCGCACGAATTACGGTCACAATAGCCGGGGGTGACTGCGCAAAAATCGCATTGAATGCGGAGAGAATCACCACGCAGAAGAGGAAACGTTTCATAAGACCTCGCAAAGCAGACCACTATACGAGCAAGCGCCGTGACTGCCAAGCAAGCAGAAAAGCCGCCGGGGTGGCGGCTTCGGGAAACGAGTGCGATCGAGTTTAGAAAAGTGCGGCCGCTCCGACTCCGATGAGGGTGACCACCACCCACCAGCCAAACACGATTGCGTACGATGTGCTCTTCTTCACGTTCGCGGCGTAGATAAACCCCATCGCAACGAGCACGAGCACCCAGAAGTTCACAATGTCGATGGAAGAGCCTAGGGCGTAAAGCACTTTGTGCTGGATGGGATCGACCAGGAATCCCAGGTTGGTCGCCGCCGGGTTTTGCATATTGAAAGTGTCGGTATTGGCGCCCGCAAGGATCGCAACGATTGCGATCAGCAGTTTCACAATCCCCACCATATTCGCGTAGACCACCACTGCGAGCGACTTCGAGAAACTCACCTGCGCGCCCGAGCCAAAGCTGTAGCTCCCCCAAAGTACAAGCGCCAGGATCAAGTAAAAGAGCAAAGTGATCACGGGGGTTGCATAGGAGACATAACGCGTGATCTTGGCACCCAGCTGGATCTGACTGTCGCGTTTTTCAGGGGGCAACTGGTCGAGCTGGTCTTCCCGTTTCGGATTGAGGCGTATCTGGTTTTCCGTGACCTTGTCAAAGCCAACTTTTTTGTCGACTGTGAAGATAAAAGCGTAGCTGGCGATCACCACAATCAGGAATGGCATCCACCAGCTCGCGCTGCGGTTGATGTCGCGGAACGTCTTGCTGGGCGCAATAAAGGTATCGACGACGCGTTCCACCTCTGAGAGCGGCGGTTGGGCAGAAGGCGTAAGGGCAGCAGTTGTCATGAATCCTCCAGGAAGATGACAATGGGCGGATTCTAGCACCCAGTCTTCGATTGCGGCTCCGTAATATCGGCGGGCTGCTCGCCCGCACTGGCGGACAGAGCTAAGAGACGGCGATCTCCGGCGTCGCCTGCAGTAGCGACCGCGTGTAGGGGTGCCGTGGCGATTTCGTAACCTGCTCCGTGGTGCCCACTTCAAGAAGGTTGCCGAAGCGCATCACCGCGATCCGCGTGGCGAGATAGCGGACCACCGGCATGGAGTGGGAAATAAAAAGATAAGTGAGCTCGAACTCTCGCTGCAGCCGTGCCAGCAGGTTCACGATCTGTGCTCCCACGCTTACGTCGAGTGCAGAAACCGGCTCGTCCGCCACAATCAACTTGGGACGCAGCGCCAGGGCGCGCGCAATCCCGATGCGCTGCCGCTGGCCTCCGCTGAATTCGTGCGGATAGCGTGGCAACGCGGATCCATCCAGGCCGACCGCACCCAGGAGCTCCGCGGTCTTCATGCGGATCTGATCGGCAGTCAGCTTTTCATGTACCTGGAAGGGTTCGGCCAGCACATCCTGTACCCGCATCCTGGGATCGAGCGAACCAAACGGGTCCTGAAAGATGATCTGCATGTCGCGGCGGAGGCAGCGCATCTCCGAGCTGCTGGCGGTAAGAATGTTCTTGCCTTCGAAAAAGACTTCGCCGGAAGTCGGCTCGATCAAGCGAAGCACGAGCCGTCCGAGGGTGCTCTTGCCGGAGCCGGATTCGCCCACCAGGCCGAGCGTCTCGCCGCGTTCAATTTCCAGGGAAACATCGTCGACCGCGCGTACCTCGGCACCGCTCTTGCCGAAGAAGCCTTCGCCCGAGGCGAAAATTTTGGTCAGATGGATGACTTCGACCAGCGCCATCACTTATTGCCGGCGCTTGTAATACACCGCGAATTCGAAGCCGGAATTGGGCGGGAAGATCGTATTCACCTTGCGCAGCCGCTCGGCCATGGCCGCCGGGGCAAGCAGCGGATAATCCCGCTCGCGCAGATCGTAGTAATCCACATCGATGTAGAGCGACAGTAGATAAATGGCGATTGCGTCGGCAAAGACCGCTGCGAGGTAGTCGGTCTTCGCTTTTTCCGCCTCGGTGCTGGAAGACGTTGCGATCTTCCGCAACTCGTGCGCGTCCAGGCTGGTCTCTCCGCGAACCTTGTCCTGCACCTGTTTCCACGCCAGTTCAGCGAATTCTCCGGAGACTCCCCCCTGCTCCACGAACCCGTGTCCTACGTTGATGAAGAATTCGAAGGCAATCGAAAAACGGTCTTCCATCAGCCGGGTGGAGATGAAGACGCACTCCGAATCGCCGACTTTGAAATTGCGGTGGCATGTCGCCTGATCGCTTAGCGCCACATCGTAACGGTCGGCTACCAGGGTGTCGTCACCCTGCCCAATCGTCAGCGGCACGAAGTAAAAAGCCTTGCGGTTCAAACCTCGGGCGATCGCCGGAGGCACCGCATTCACCATGCGCTCCAGTTCCATCGACGGTATCGTGAGCTGGCCCATCGACGCATAACAGACGCCGTTTTGTGCCTGCGAAACCGGGGCGAGACGCACCACCTGCGCCGGGCTGTGGGTAAGAGGTTGGGCGATTTCGTTCATGGAAACTACGATTCTACTCCAGCCAACACGCAGGCCTTGACCGGACTCGCCGGATTTGTTGTACCCTTTTTAGAGATGACCAGCGCCGTCTCGCATCCG
Source organism: uncultured Acidobacteriaceae bacterium (assembly GCA_963703075.1). Lineage (GTDB taxonomy): Bacteria > Acidobacteriota > Terriglobia > Terriglobales > Acidobacteriaceae > Korobacter. The sequence continues at coordinate 3,771,999 of OY969786.1, read as the reverse complement.
GTGAAGCCGCGTCGCAGCCGCGCCTCGATCCTGTTGGCCACGGGATTTCGCATCCTCCTGTTTGCCATCACGTGCACCGGGCTAGGCATGGCCATCGGCCTGTTTTCGGGAATCCTCGTCCAGGTGGTCCGCAGTCTCCTGCATCGTGGCGCGATCGACATGACCGTCGCCTACCGCTACTTCGGCATTCCCCTGGCCGCGATCGGCGGCCTTGGCGCTCTCATCGTCTTCAGCATCCTCGAAACGCGAACAGCCCGCCGCCTCCTTGCCGCACGCTCCAGCGGGGATGGCGGATTGAACCCTGCCTGACAAGTCGATAAACTCAAGAGTTCTTCTTCCTTAGCGCGGCATTTGTGAGTTGCGCAGGCCACGCGTGAACGCGTGAGAAGGTTCTACATGTCTGAGAACATCAAGATCAAACTTCCCGACGGCAGCGTGAAAGACGTTCCTCGGGGAACCACTGCCCTCGACATCGCCAAGGGCATCAGCCCGCGCCTGGCGGATGCCGCGCTGGCCGCGAAAATCGCGCCCATTTCGCACAATGGCGATCATGCCGCCGGCACCCTCGTCGACCTCACCCGTCCGCTCGAAAGCGATACCGAGCTGCGCCTGCTGACCGACCGCGATCCCGAGGCACTCGAAGTTTACCGGCACTCGTCCGCCCACCTGCTGGCCGCCGCCGTGCTCGATCTCTTCCCGGAAACCAAGCTCGGTCACGGGCCTTCGACCGAGAACGGCTTTTTTTACGACTTCTATCGCACCACCCCCTTCACCCCCGAAGACCTGCAGAAGATCGAAAAGCGCATGCAGGAGCTGGTGAAGGAAGACTTGCCCTACGCCCGTGAATTTCTGCCCCGCGGTGAAGGTCTGGAGCGGTTCAAGCAGGAAGGCGACTTCATGAAGTGCCATTTCATCGAGCAATTCACCAAGCCCGATGAAAAGATCTCCATCTATAAAACCGGCAAGTTCCTCGACTTCTGCCGCGGCCCGCACATCCCATCGACCGGGAAGATCAAGGCGTTCAAGCTGCTCAATATCGCCGGTGCCTATTGGCTGGGCGACGAGAAGAACCCGCAGCTCCAGCGCATCTACGGCACCTCGTTCTTCTCAAAAAAAGACATGGACGAATACTTCGCCAAGCTGGAAGAGGCGAAGAAGCGCGACCACCGTGTGCTCGGCAAGCAGCTTGACCTGTTCTCCATCCAGGAACTCGCCGGTCCCGGCCTGATCTTCTGGCATCCCAAGGGCGGCATCATCCGCAAACAAATGGAAGACTGGATGCGCGAGGAGTACCTGAAGCGCGGCTACTCGCTGGTATTCACGCCGCACCTGGCGCGTACCGACCTTTGGAAGGTGAGCGGCCACACCGGCTACTACAAGCAGAACTTCTTCACTCCCATGGAACTCGACGACGCCGAGTACATGCTGAAGCCGATGAACTGTCCTGGCCACGTCCTCATCTACCGCGACCAGCTCCGCTCCTATCGCGACCTGCCGATGCGTCTCGGCGAACTAGGCACCGTCTACCGCTACGAGCGCTCCGGCGTCATGCACGGCCTGCTGCGCGTGCGCGGCTTTACCCAGGACGATGCCCACATCTTCTGTACCCCGGAGCAGATCGAAGACGAAATCGGCGGCTGCATCGATTTCGCCATCGCAGTGCTGCACACCTTTGGCTTCGACCAGTACCAGGTGGAACTCAGCGAATGGGATCCCAACGACCGCAAAAGCTTCATCGGTACCGACGACCAATGGAATCTCGCGCAAGGTTCGCTCAGAAACGTTCTCGATCGCCGTGGGATTCCGTATAAAAGCATTCCCGGCGAAGCTGCCTTCTATGGGCCTAAAATCGACATCAAGCTGGTTGATGCCATCGGCCGTCTCTGGCAGCTTTCCACCGTACAATTCGATTTCACCCTGCCCCAACGCTTCGAACTCGAGTACGTTGGCGAAGATGGCAAACGTCATCAGCCCCTCATGGTCCATCGCGCTTTGTACGGATCGATCGAGCGCTTCTTCGGCGTGCTCATCGAGCACTACGCCGGGGCTTTTCCGGTATGGCTAGCGCCAGTGCAGACGGTAGTTGTTCCCATCGGCGAGAAGCACCTCGAATATGCGAACAAAGTCGGCGACATCCTCAAAGAACAAGGCGTACGCGTCGAAGTCGATGGCCGTAACGAGAAGATGAACGCGAAAATCCGCGAGCATGCCATGCAGAAAGTTCCATTCATCCTCGTGGTCGGCGACAAGGAAGCGGAAGCGACCTCCGTCAACGTACGTACCCGCGGCCGGGAGAAAACCGAAACCGTTCCCCTCGATTCTTTCGTCCAGCGCGTCAGCCAGTTGATCGCCGATAAGAAGCCGACCTTGGATTAAATGTGGGTGCCCCACCCTTGTTGCGCCAGCAACAGGGTGGGCCGCATCGACTGTTGCTCTGTCTCGAAGTGCCAAATCAGGAATTCCCGCAAGGTTCTCCTCCGAATCCGCATCCATCTGCGCCAGCTCTTCATCCGACTTAGCGTCCACGGTCCAGATAACTGAATCATCATTCATTTTTTCCTTTGCCCAGCCGGGGAAGTTGCTTAGAATCGTCCCCCCGGCGGCTTCTTCAGACCGACCGGAAGATACTCAGTGGTTGGCGAGATTCGGCCTAAATGTCTGCTTTTTATCGCTTTAATGGGCACTCCACCGGCAGTAGGAAGGGGAAGCTCCTGCGAGCAGCAGCTACTTTCGAGGACAACCGTCATGGGGACCTGAGCATCTGATTTGCTCTCCCCAGGTGCATCGACCTGTTAGCCGGCAACAGGCCCAACCAGATGCCACGACCCTCGGCTGAACTGCTCTCTTCTTTGAGAGGTACACATGAGTACCACGGCGAATTATCCGACTGCGGTCGGTTTTCAATTGAACACCGCGCCTTCAGGGTTCGATCCCAAGGGCGACCTCGCGCCTGGACTCTTTGAGTTCCTGCAGACCCTGCATCACCAGTTCACCCCGCGCCAGCAGGAATTAGTGGCGAAGCGAAAGCGCGTCCTCGCCGAATCACTGGACGGGAACCACCCTGACCATTTGCGCCCCTCCGAAGCGACCCAGGGAAATTGGCGCATTGAGCTCCCGAGTTGGTGCGCCGACCAGCGGAACCAGATGACTGGACCCGCCGACGAAGCCGAACTCGTGGTGAAAATGCTGAATTCCGGCGCCCCCGGCGTCATGCTTGACCTGGAAGATTCCACCGTCAACCAGTGGGACCACCAGCAGCTCGGCATGCAAAACGTCCTGAAGGCGCTCCGCGGTGAACTCACCTATTCCGACAAAAAGCGCAATAAAGAGGTAGGAATTCAGCCGAGCAAGACCGTTATCTGGACCCGTGCTCGCGGTCTTCATCTGAACCAGGCAGGCGTAATGCCGGAGCTGATGTCCGCCTCCGTGTTCGACGTCGCCTCGCTGGCCTTCCAGGTCGATCCGGCCACCCTCAAGCACAATCTCTCGATTTACATTCCCAAGAGCGAAAGCGCCGAAGAGGCGTTGTGGTGGCGCGATCTCTTCCAGGCCATCGCCGCCATGCGCGGCTGGCCCAAGGACTACATCAAGTGCATGGCGCTGGTGGAATCGCATCCCCTGGCCTACCAGATGGAAGAGTTCCTCTATAACCTGCGCGACCACATCCTTGGTCTGAACCTTGGCCGCTGGGATTACATGGCGAGCCTGATCCACTTCAATCTCGAAGATCCGGAGTGGGTGCTGCCCGATCGCAACACCATCCCGCACGACGTGCTGTTCTTTCAAAATCTTCGCGAATTGATTCCCGAAATCTGCCACAAGCGCGGATGCCTGGCCATTGGCGGCATGACTGCGCTCTATCCCAGCCGCGAAGACGCCGAATTGAATGCCCGTGCTCTCGATGCACTCGCCAAGGACAAGAAGAACGAAGCCAACAGCCTGATGGATGGCGCGTGGACCGGGCACCCGGATCAGAACCAGATCGCGGTGGACCAGTTCCCCTTCCCCAACCAGATGCACGCTCGCCGCGAGAATGCACCGCGTTATCCCGACTTACGTCCCGTGCCCACCGGCATCGGCAAAAAGACGCTCACGGGCACTCGCGCCGCCATCCGTACCGTCATTCGCTACCGCAATGGCGTGCTGAACGGTAAGGGCGCGAGCTTGCTCGATGGCTATATGGAAGATCTGGCGACCGATCGTATTTATCGCCTGATGATTGCTCAGCGGATGAAACACTCGAAAACCGTGCCGATAACCGACGACACGGGAAAGTCCGTTGCGCACACGCCCGAACTCGTGACCCAGCTCTTCAATGAAGAGCTGGACAAACTCATTGCGAATCCCGGCAGAGACCTGGGATCGCCAGAAACCTTCCGCGAAGCACGACGGCTGGCGGAAGCCATGGTGAAAAACGGAGAATTCGATCCGTTCTAAAAGTCACCCCGGACACCGAAAAGTACGGTGACGGGAGTCAGCACAGCACCCCCCTCCGTTCGACCATTCGTGGTGCGGATTTGGCGGGGACCGCGGACAAACCCTTGCGACCAAATTGGCGAAAGGTCCCGCGGTGGCTTACGGCGCGGCGAAGACCGGCGTGCCGTTAAGTCTTAGGGCGCGCACATCCGGCATGCGGAGTGCGACCCCTGGAACCCGAACGCAATGCGTGTTCGTCGAGGCCTAACCGGGCAGGCGGATGCAGACATTTCAAATTCGCGATCTGAAAGGACCACCCATGGCGACGAATCATTTCGCTGCTGATTTGCAGAACGACTGGACGAATAGTCCCCGCTGGAAAGGCATTACCCGGCCTTATACCCCGGAAGACGTAGACCGCCTTCGCGGCACCATCCACATCGATCACACCCTTGCGCGGCTCGGCGCGGAGCGCCTCTGGAAGCTGCTGCACGAGGAAAAGTATGTCAACGCTTTGGGCGCCCTCACCGGCAACCAGGCAGTGCAGATGGTGAAAGCCGGACTGCAGGCGATTTATGTCAGCGGCTGGCAGGTTGCCGGCGATGCTAACGACGCGGGCCAGATGTATCCCGACCAGAGCCTTTATCCCGCCGACAGCGTTCCCAACCTCGCGCGCCGGCTGAATAACGCCTTGATTCGCGCCGACCAGATCCATCACTCCGAAGGCAAGAGCGGAGTCCATTTCCTCGCTCCCATGGTTGCCGACGCCGAAGCAGGTTTCGGCGGCAACCTCAATGCTTTCGAGCTGATGAAGGCGATGATCGAATCAGGCGTCGCCTGCGTACACTTCGAAGATCAACTTTCTTCGGCGAAGAAATGCGGTCATCTCGGCGGCAAGGTGCTCGTGCCCACCACCGAGGCCGTCCAGAAGCTCATCGCAGCCCGCCTCGCGGCCGACATCTGCGGAGTTCCGTCGCTCATCCTGGCCCGTACGGACGCCAACAGCGCTCACTTGCTTACCAGCGACATCGATCCCTACGACCGCCCGTTCCTGACCGGCAACCGCACCCCTGAAGGATTTTTCTGTATCCAGGGTGGGCTCGATTCCGCCATCGCCCGCGGTCTTGCCTACGCGCCCTATGCCGACCTCATCTGGTGTGAGACCTCGGAACCGAACATCGAAGAAGCGCAACGCTTCGCCGATGCCATTCACGCCAAGTTCCCCGGCAAAATGCTGGCCTATAACTGTTCTCCCTCCTTCAATTGGAAGAAGAAACTTTCCGACGCCGATATCGCGCGCTTCCAACCGGCACTGGCGGAAATGGGCTACAAGTTCCAGTTCATCACCCTGGCCGGTTTCCACGCCCTCAACCTGAGCATGTACGAACTCGCCAAGGGCTACAAGGCCACCGGCATGACGGCCTATTCCGCGCTCCAGCAAGAGGAATTCCAACTGGAGAAGGAAGGCTACGAGGCAGTGAAGCATCAGCGCTTCGTCGGCACCGGGTACTTCGACGCCGTACAGAACGTGGTCACCAGCGGTACCGCTTCCACCACCGCCCTCGACCACTCGACCGAGGCCGAACAGTTTCATTCTTCCGAGGCTCCTGTCGCCAAACCGGACAAACCGGCTCCTACCTTCGCCGCGGACTAACCGCCGCGTTCAATCACCGGCGGCAGGCTCTAAGTCTGCCGCTTTGTGCTTTTTGCAAGCTCGAATACAAAATTTTGCATCCAATCTTTTGAAATATTCCACCCACTCATGGAACGTTACATCTGTATTCATGCCCATTTCTATCAGCCACCGCGGGAAAACCCGTGGCTGGAAGCCATTGAACAACAGGACTCCGCCTACCCGTTCCACGACTGGAACGAACGCATCACCGCCGAGTGCTACGCCCCCAATTCTGCTGCCCGCATCCTCGGCCCGAATGCCCGCATTCATCAGATCTATAGCAACTACAGCCATATAAGTTTTAACTTCGGTCCCACCCTCCTCTCCTGGATGGAAGAAAAAGCGCCCAACATCTACCAGCGCATTCTCGACGCCGACCGTCACAGCTCCGAGCGCTTCTCCGGTCATGGCAACGCCATCGCGCAGGCCTACAACCACATGATCCTGCCGCTGGCGAATCGCCGCGATAAGCAGACGCAGGTGATCTGGGGTATCCGCGATTTCGAAAGACGCTTTGGCCATCAGCCGGAAGGTATGTGGCTGCCGGAAGCCGCCGCCGATGTGGAAAGCCTGGAAGTTCTTGCCGACCAGGGCATCAAGTTCACCATTCTTGCCCCTCATCAGGCCGGTCAGGTCCGCAAACTGGGACCCGGCGGACGCTGGAAGAACCTCGAGGGCGGTCAGATCGATCCCACGCGCGCCTATCTTTGCCGCCTGCCCAGCGGAAAACAAATCAGTCTCTTCTTCTACGACGGGCCCATTTCCCGCGCGGTCGCCTTCGAAGGCCTGCTCTCCAACGGGGAAACGTTTGCCAAGCGGCTGCTCAGCGGCTTCAGTGGCAATCGCGATTGGCCGCAACTGATGAACATTGCGACCGACGGCGAAACCTACGGTCATCATCACCGTTATGGAGAAATGGCCCTCGCCTACGCCCTGGATTACATTGAATCGAACGGTCTCGCCACCATCACGAATTACGGCGAATATCTCTCCAAGCACGCCCCTACCCACGAAGTCGAGATTGTGAATAACACCTCGTGGAGCTGCGCCCACGGCATCGAGCGCTGGCGCAGCAACTGCGGCTGCAATTCGGGCATGAAGCCCGGCTGGAACCAGGAATGGCGCGCTCCCTTGCGCAATGCCCTCGATCAGTTGCGCGAAGGCCTGTCGCAACCCTACGCCCAGGACGCGGCCAAACTGTTAAAAGATCCGGCCGCTGCCCGCGATCGGTACATCGACGTGATCCTCGATCGCTCCAAGAAGAGTCTCGACGGGTTCTTCGAGAAGCAGCAGTCGCATCCGCTGCAACGCGATGAGCGGGTGCGGGCGCTCAAGCTGCTGGAGATGGAGCGCCATGCCATGCTCATGTACACCAGTTGCGGCTGGTTCTTCGACGAGCTTTCCGGCATTGAGACCGTGCAGGTCATCATGTACGCCGGACGCGCCCTGCAACTCGCACAGGATCTTTTCGGCAATGGCTTTGAGAAGGAGTTCCTCGCTGCGCTTGGGCAGGCGCATAGCAACCTGAAGGAACTCGGCAACGGTGCCGATATTTATCAGAAATGGGTCAAGCCCGCCCAGGTCAATCTCCTCAGCGTCGGTGCCCACTATGCCATTGCCTCTTTGTTCGATGGCTACACCGAACGCAGCTCGATTTATTCCTACGACGTTAACCTGAAGCAGCACGAACAACGAGCGGCCGGACGAACCCGCGCTGCCGTCGGGCGCGCCATCATCTGCTCCCGCATCACCCTGGAATCGGATGAAATCACTTTCGCCGTGTTGCATTTCGGCGATCACAACGTAAATGCCGGCGTTCGCCTCTTCCGCAGCCAGCAAGACTACGACGAATTGCAGCGGGAAACCGAGGAAGCCGCGGTCGGCGGCGATATCGCCGAGATCCTCCGCGTCTTCAACAAGCATTTCGATAACACCACCTACAACCTCAAATCCCTCTTCCGCGACGAACAGCGCCGCATCGTTGACCAGGTGTTGCGTTCCACCCTCAACGAGGCTGATGCCGCCTATCGCCAGATTTACGAGCACCACGCTTCGCTGATGCAGTTCCTTGCCAGCATTCGCGCGCCACTGCCCTACATCCTGCGTGTGACTGCCGAGTTCGTGCTCAATTCGCGGCTGCGAGCAACTTTCTCCGCTGAGAACTTCAACATCGGCGAGATCCAGGACCTGCTCAACACCGTGCGCCGAGAAGGCATTGAACTCGATTCGCCGGGACTGGCGTTCGTGCTGAAGAAGTCGATTAACCGGGTGGGCGAGGATCTGGAAGCGGATCTCAGCCTGCGCAACCTGGCGCGTTTCGATGATGCGCTGAGTCTCCTTAAGATCGTTCCCTTCGACGTCGATCTCTGGCGCACCCAGAATATGTTCTTCGATCTTCTGAAACGCGCGTCGCAGATCGAGGAGTTCCAGAACGAAGAAGCGCAGCATCACCTCATCTCCATCGGTGAACGGCTCGGCTTGTACGTTGGTGTGTTTCAGAACTCCATCGCGCAAAACGGCACAAATGAGCCAGCTCCCGCCGTAGCCTGAGCTGCCGGAATCCCGTGAGCCGCGCGAAATAAAAACTCCGCGGCTCTTGACTTCATCATGCACGCGGGATAAAAACCTCCGCGCAAGGCTTCGACCCTCCCTGGCGTGCCACTCGCTGGTCCGCTCGGGACCCGGGTTTCCGGCAAATTCCATTCTGGTGCGCCCGGGTGCACGACCTGTCGCCTGCAAGGAGGCTTCATGAACAAAGCGGATCTGGTAGACAAGATTTCATCAGCTTCGGGCATCAGCAAGACCAGTGCAGCGGAGTCAATTGACGCTTTGGTCGATGGCATTACCGGTGCTTTGAAAAAGGGCGAGCGTGTGACGCTCGTAGGCTTTGGCACCTTCGCGGTTTCTCAGCGGCGCGCCCGCAACGGACGCAATCCACAAACCGGTTCGGTGATCAAAATCGCTGCCCGTCGCGTCGCGAAATTCACCCCCGGCGTGGAACTCAAGAAAGCTGTCAATAAGTCGAGATAATCCAAGTTTTGACCCGGCATTCGAAAGGCAGGGAAGTCTCCCTGCCTATTTCTTTGCCCGCGATTTTGCTTACCCACAACACCGCGATCGCTTTGTTAGCGATTCCAAGGTTCTGCGAACGGCACCTGGGACTACCGAATACCGCGAGTGCCGCAGGCACGCCAGTCAACAGCCCAGCGCGTAAGCGCTGGGAAAATCGCCCATAACGCAGAGTCCCTGCAGGGGACGGCACCCGCCAAAGAACTAACGTTGGCTCGCGGCGCCGCGCTGCACTTTGGCATTGAATTCGGCTGAACCTTTACGTGGCACGCTCAATGATTTCCATTGCTCCGACTGGAAATGCTTGGCGAGAAAAACAATCTGCCCTACGTGGTAGGAATAATGCGCGATCTGCCGGTTGATCGCCTGCATCACCGAATGCGGCTCTCCCCGGATTGTCACCTTGCGGGTTAGATCGTCATCATTTAAAGGCTCCAGCGCTCGAAAGACATAGCCCCAGCCCTGTTCCCACAATGCCGTCACCGCCTCGCGGCCCTGTGGCGCGGCTTCGAATTCCGTGTCGCGATTACGGTCCGCTTTCTCGCCGTCGGTGGTCAGAAAGTTCGTCCATCGCGAGCGCATGTTGCCACTCATGTGCTTCACGATCAGTGCAATCGAGTTCATCTCCGGATCCAGCACGGCCGAAAGATGCTCGTCCGGGACCTGCGCCATGGCGCGATCGCCCAATTGCTTGTAATGCCGCAACAACGCGACCGAATCCTCGATGTACGACGTCATGAATTGATGTGCCATGCCGACATGCTAGCGCACCCCCATATGCATCGCACAGCTTTGCCATTTACAATCAAAAGTTCGCCCATCGGGCAAAGTTATGGCAGACGTTCGCAAGGGATTGATCATCGTGAATACCGGCCCCGGCAAGGGCAAAACCACCGCTGCCATGGGGACGGCGCTTCGGGCCGTCGGCAACGGCATGAAGGTCCTGATGCTGCAATTCCTCAAGGGCTCCTGGCATTACGGCGAACTCGACGCCGTGCAGGCCTTCGGCGACAAATTCGTGATGAAGCAGATGGGCCGCGGCTTTGTGAAAGTCGGCGGCGCCGAGACCGATCCAGAAGACGTCCGCCTTGTGGAAGACGCTTGGCACGAAGCCGAAACCGCGATCCTCTCCGGCGCCTGGGACTTGGTGATTCTCGATGAAATCAATTACGCCATCAGCTACAAAATGCTCGACGGCGAAAAAGTGGCCGAGGCGTTGAAACGTAAACCGGAGATGGTGCACGTCATCTTGACCGGACGCAACGCCCACCCGGCCATCGTGGAACTGGCTGACACCGTCACTGAAATGCGCGAAGTAAAGCACGCGTACCAGAAGGGTATCCTGGCGCAGCGCGGCATCGAATACTAGAATGCGACTCGCTCTCCGGTAACCGGGAGCGGATGGGAAGCAATCATGAGTTGGTTTAAGCGCGAAAATGTTGAGCTCGACACTTCAGGCGAAAAGAAGGTCAAGACCGAAGGCCTGTGGGTGAAGTGCGAGCAGTGCCGGCAGATTATCTGGAAGAAAGACCTCGAAGAAAACCTCAACGTCTGCCCCAAGTGCGACAAACATTTCCGCATCGATGCCCGCACCCGCCTCGGCTACCTCTACGACGACGGCAAGTACGAGACCTTCGACACCAAACTGCGCTCCACCGACCCGCTGAAGTTTACCGATCTGAAACCCTACGCCGGCCGTTTGAAACGCGCCCAGAAAGACACTGGGCTGAACGACGCCATCATCAACGCCAAGGGCACGATCTATGGGCGCCCCGTCATCACCAGCGCCATGGAATACAGCTTCATCGGCGGCAGCATGGGGTCAGTCGTCGGTGAGGTCATCACCCGCGCCGTGGAGCGCGCGACCGATGAGCGTACCCCCTTGCTCATTATCTCCGCATCCGGCGGCGCCCGCATGATGGAAGGCGTAATCAGCCTGATGCAGCTTGCCAAGATCTCATCCGCCCTGTCGCGCATGGAAAGCGCGAAAGTCCCGTTCGTCTCACTGCTCACCGACCCGACCACCGGCGGCGTCACCGCCTCCTTTGCCATGCTCGGCGACCTCAACATCGCCGAACCGGGCGCCCTGATCGGCTTCGCCGGCCCACGCGTGATCGAGCAAACCATCCGCCAAAAATTGCCGGAAGGATTTCAGCGCTCCGAGTTCCTGCTGAAGCACGGCATGCTCGACGCAGTCGTCGATCGCAAAAACCTCAAAGCCTACATCGCCCGCGCCTTCCAGTTCATGTCGCCGAATTAAGGTTTGTATCAGGGGTTTGTATCAGGGCACGGCTTCAGCCGTGCCACAAAGGGTCACGATGAAGTCGGGCTTCAGCCCCTGCGGAAGAGGACGCACTCATCGTGTTACGTAAATGGACTCGGTTTTTCAGAGCATCCCCTCAGCGATTCGTATTGATCTCCCCAATCTCTCCCGCCTCGAATCACTTCTCCGCTATCGCCGGAGGCTCGTACTGGTCGAGATACTGGAACGCCGAGGGCACATCCGGCGCGAAGTGATAAATCTTCCGCATCGCCTCTTTCGCGAAGTGGTTCGTAATCATGTGCTCGAATAGCCGCTGCAGCGGCCGGTAGAAGCTCTGGATGTCGAGAAACACCACCGGCTTGGTGTGCTGCTTCAGTTGCTTCAAGGTAATGATCTCGATCATCTCCTCCAGCGTGCCGAAGCCGCCCGGCAGCGCCAGGAACGCATCGCTCCGCGCCTCCATGGTCGCCTTCCGCTCGCGCATGTCGCGGGTGACGATCAGCTCATCCGCGCTGGTGAAAGAAATCCCCCGGGCGCGCATGAAGTCCGGCAGCACGCCGATCACGTGGCCGCCGTGCTTCTGCGTCGAGCGTGCCACTGCACCCATCAGGCCGACGTTCGTTCCGCCGAACACCAGCGTCCCGTTCCGCAGCGCGATCTCCATCCCCACCTCGAGGGCTGATCCGACAAATTCACGGTCGATGGCATCGCTCGATGAGCTGAATACGCAGATTGCCGGCGAGGCTTTCATCGGTCGCTCCTAGCCGCCGGATGATAAACGGCTTTCATCACGATGAGAGAAGCAATCAGGCACACGCTGACTGCATTCGGCAGGATGATCGGCAGACGGCGCAGCATCACCCCATACAGCGACCACAACGCCGTACCTGTCCCCATCACCACCAGCATCAGGTACGACAGGTCGCGGCAGGAGCGTGAGCGGAAAGAGTGCCACACTTGCGGCAGGAAGGACGCGGTCGTGAGCGTCCCGGCAACATAGCCAACCAATGCGCTGGAGATCACTCGATCAGGGTAACCAATCTCCGCGCAAAAAAGAAGGAACCGCCGCAGCGGCTCCCAATGGTTTCCCCTGATTTCTAGTGATGGTCTTCCCAATCGCGCTGATCGTGCCAGCGGTTGTCGGCGCCCCAATACCCGTGATACTTGTTCCAGCAACGGTCACGCTCTGCATTCAGATCCTGCCGCGCGTGTTCCGCATCCGGACTTCTCTCACCGTGCTTCGCGATCGCCCGGTCTAACTTCGCCTGGGCCTTCTGGATGTGTTCCTGGCATTCTTTGTGGTCCTCGGCACGCACTTGCGGGACCGCGGCGAACATGAACATAGCGCCCATGGCCAAAACGGCCGGCGCCAAACGCATCGATTTGCGAACAGATTGCATTCATCCTCCTATGGGTGGTGCTCCCCCATTGGAGATTGGCCGGAGGCATGGGGTTGCCATGAGCAGCTCGCCCAAAAATCTTTCCCAGCGGATAGCAGGCAACCTCTTCCAGCGTGCAGTCGTTACAGCGGAATGTTTCCGTGCTTCTTGCTGGGATTCTTGTCCCGCTTCGTGTCCAGCATTTCCAGCGCCTGCGCCAGCTTCTTGCGCGTCTCCCGCGGACGAATCACCGCATCCACAAACCCGCGCTCCGCTGCCACATATGGATTCGCGAACCGCTCCCTAAACTCTTCTACCTTTTCCGCCCGCGCCGCAGCGTAATTCTTAGACTTATCCAGCTCCCGCTTGTATACGATGTTCACCGCACCCTCGGGCCCCATCACCGCGATCTCCGCCGTCGGCCACGCGTAGTTCACATCGGTGCGAATGTGCTTCGACGCCATCACGCAATACGCTCCACCGTAAGCTTTGCGGGTAATCACCGTGATCTTCGGCACCGTCGCCTCCGCGAATGCGAACAGCAGTTTGGCGCCATGGGTAATGATTCCCCCGTGCTCCTGCTGGACGCCCGGCAGGAATCCGGGAACATCTTCGAACGTAATCAGCGGGATGTTGAAGCAATCGCAGAAGCGCACGAACCGTGCTCCCTTAATGCTCGCGCTGATGTCGAGCACCCCCGCCAGGAAGTTCGGCTGGTTCGCCACAATGCCCACCGGACGCCCATTCAGCCGGGCAAATCCCACCACGATGTTTTTGGCGTAGTGTTCCTGCACCTCAAAGAAATAACCATCGTCCACCACCGCCGTAATCACGTCCTTGATGTCATACGGCATGCTGCTGTCGGCCGGCACCAGCGTGTCGAGCTTTTCCTCGATGCGGTCCACCGGATCGTTGCACGCCCGCCGCGGCGGGTCTTCCAGGTTGTTGGATGGAACGAAGCTGAGCAGCTCGCGCACCATGCTCAGGCACTCCGCATCGTCGTGCGCCATGAAGTGCGCCACCCCCGACTTCTCGTTGTGCGTCGCCGCGCCCCCAAGCTCCGCCTTGGTGACTTCCGCATGCGTCACCGCCTTGATCACGTCCGGCCCCGTGATGAACATGTACGACGTCTTGTCCACCATCAGGATGAAATCCGTGATCGCCGGTGAATAGACCGCCCCGCCCGCGCACGGTCCCATGATCGCCGAGATCTGCGGCACCACTCCCGATGCCAGCGTGTTCCGCAGGAAAATGTCCGCGTAGCCCGCCAGCGACATTACGCCTTCCTGGATGCGCGCCCCACCGCTGTCGTTCAAGCCGATCACCGGCGCGCCTACCCGCATCGCCATGTCCATGATCTTCACGATCTTCGAAGCATTCGTCTCCGACAGCGACCCGCCAAACACCGTGAAGTCCTGCGCAAACACGAATACCAGCCGGCCCTCGATCCTGCCGTAACCGGTCACGAAGCCGTCGCCGTACACCTTTTGTTCGGCCATGCCGAAGTCGGTGCAACGGTGGGTCACAAATTTGTCGGTTTCTTCGAAGGTGTTTTCGTCGAGGAGAAACTCAATGCGCTCGCGGGCCGACATCTTGCCCTGCTTGTGTTCGCGCTCGCGGCGTTCTGCGCCGCCACCCGCTTCGGCCGCATCGTCGCGCCGCTTCAGTTCCGCCAACTTTTGATCGAGATTCATGGCCGCGATTATAGCGGGAGCGCCGCGGTAGAGCGCCATGGGAAAAGACCGTCACTAATAGCAGTGACGGTCGTCCTCGACGCGCGAACTATGTTTCTGGAGAGATCTGCCGCCGTCTAATCGTCGACGTTGCCGAGCTGAACGAACTTGTAGGTGTGTCCGGTCCAGAAGACCGCGCCCGTCTGCCCATCGGCTTCAATCGTCGCAATCGCCGCCACAACTTTCTTGTTCTTCTTGAAAATCCCGTTTCCCATTGTCGTCGGGGTCAGGGAAATCTGCTGGAATGGCAGATTGATGAAAACGAATTTCGCCTTCGGCTTCTCGCCCTTCCAAGCATGTGCGATCAGCACATGGTAGTGCGGGCCCGGATCGGTCTGGTTGATATGCGCGTTCAGGGTTGGATCGCCAAACGACCAATAGCCGTCGTATGGATCAAGTACCGTGTAGCTGAAAGCGCCTGCGCCTACCAGCGGGTTTCCACCCTTCACGATGAAGACCGCATCTTCCTCGCCATCGCCATCCAGGTCGCCCAACAGTACCGGCATCTTCGGCTCAAGCACGTAGCCTGGACCAAATTCGCGATCGATAAATTTCTGTGCGTCGGGAACAGTCTTCGGATCCGCCGCCACCGTGGTCGGGATGCTCCCGCCCTTGGCTCGGATCGAGAGCTGCGGCGAACTTGCATCCGGCGCGGCTTGTGCGGCCGGAGTCGCCGGGGTCGTGCTTTGCGCGTGGGCGATGGAAATGAAACAAGCCGAGGCAAGCACGGCAAAACAAAAAACGGGGGATTTCCGCATGCCAGCTAGAGTACCGCGATTCACCCGGAATGCAATCGTGGTTTCGTCTTCAACGGTAACCGAAAGGTCACGTCATCAAGGTGTCGTAAGGTAACCAATCGCCATACTCCACATCACTGCACCACCAGGTTATCGGTGCGCGACCACATCTCTTCGAAGTCGTGCCGGAATGCCTCCACCTGCGCGGGATCGCCGGTGAAATGCGCGTTGTTGTCCTGGCGCTTCTCGCCCGAGGGCGACCAGTTGGCGCTGCCGTCGCGCAGCACCACGCCATCCACCTCGTACGCCTTCAAGTGCATCAGCTCGCGATGACCTTTCACCCGGATCTGGATGTTCGCCTGCCCCGTCAGCATCGAGGTCGTCGAATCGTTGTCGTGCTTCGACGCGTTTTTCTGTTCCTCTTCGTATTGCTCCTGGTCGCGATAGATACGAATCTTTACTCCGCGGCCCGCTAGCTGCTTGAGTTCCTCCGCCAGATACCGGTCGGTGAAGGCATACATCGCGATGTCCACCGAGCCTTTTGCTTTCTCAAGCCGCATCACGTCGATCCGCTCAAGGTCTTCGTCCGGAGAGAAATGATCTTCCGCGGCAACCGATCCTGCCTCGGCGCCGTGGGTCAGCTCTTCGTGTGCGGCGGGCCGCTTGTTCTGCATCTTCTGCAGCACGAAGATTGCGACAATCAGGATCACCACCGTGAGCAGCACATTGGAGAAGAAACTCTTGCGCATGACGTTCACGATCATAGCGGAACCGTGTGCGTCGGCTGTCTTTGAAGGCTATTCGCGGAAATGTTCCCAGCCGCCCGGTTTCAGAACGGTGCGCTTTCCGTCCGCGGAAGCGATCCAGAGTCCGCGACGCGGAAGGATCTCTCCAATCGCCGTGATCGGAATGCCTGCGATCCCCCTCGGCACACGCGCTCGCGGAGAGGCCGTGAATAACAGTTCGTAGTCTTCGCCGCCATTGAGCGCTAGCTGTAATCCATTCTGACCTGCCACGTGCGGGATCGAGTTGCTGTATACCACTGCCCCCACGTCGCTTTCCTCGCAAATGTGCGACAAGTCGGTGGAGAGCCCATCGCTCAGGTCGATCATCGCCGAGACAATCCCGCGCTCCCGCAGGTCTCTCCCCACATCGATCCGCGGCTCGGGGAAGAAGTGCCGTGGCGCACTGCGTGCCGTCGGCTTTTTTCCCGCCCGCAATTGGTTCAGCGCCGCCACTGAGAGCCCGAGCGTTCCCGTTACATAAATCAAGTCCCCCGGACGCGCCGTCGATCGCAGGATCGCTTTTCCGTTTGGCGCCGAGCCGAGCACGACGATGTCTGCCATCACCCCTTGCGGCGATTGCGCAAGGTCGCCTCCCGCCAGCGGGACTCGCCACGTCTTTGCCAACGCCAGCAGCCCATCCAGAAAGCCATCCACCCAGCGTTGCGGGAGATCGCCCGGCAATGCCAGCGACAAGAACACAGCCAACGGTTCGCCGCCCATCGCCGCGATATCGCTCAGTCCGCGAACTAGGCAGCGGTGGCCCACCGCCCTTGCCGGATGCCACTCCCGGCGGAAATGCACGTTCTCCAGGCAAAAATCCGTCGTCACCAGCAGTTCATGCCCACGCGGCGGACGCAGCACCGCGCTGTCATCGCCAATCCCGCGCGCCAGCACCGCCGGCCTGCTTCGGCCGGCAAGCTTTCCGATGCGGGCGATCAAAGCTCTTTCCGTCAGGGGCACCCGAGAAGTGTAAATCGTTTGCTTTGGCCACCCGTGCCTTCCCAATCTGGCGTCATGCGATCGAAGCTCATGTTTTCGCTTCGTATCTCACAGACTGCTTCGCTCGTACTCCGATACTCTGGCCGCTGGCATGGGTAGCAGCTGAGAGATGCGCATCTGACGTCCGCGACTTGGCGTTCCGAAGTCCTTCAGTTTGAATACTTTGCCCGTAAGTGGCTTGGATTGAATATTTTGCGAGGTTTACACTATCTAAGTTGCTGAAAACAGAGAACCACATAGGGGAAGGGTGGGTGTCGCGCACTTAGGCGGGCAACTCCGTTTCCGCAGCTCGTCTCCTATCGTATGTACCCGGAGCAGCTCGTGGTCGGGCCAAATGGACGCCACCGCCATGGTCGGCCGTCATCCCTCCGGCAGCCGTTCAGGTTGACAAGCAGGAACCCCGGTTGTTAACGTTCATGGGTCATTGATTGAGTTTGGCGTTGACTTTCACTCTGTGGAACTTGGAGAAACCGCCCAGTTCCGCGACAGCCTGACGCAGCAGCAGCTGTCGAGCTTCAGCCCCGCCCGATCGCTTCAATACCGGGAGCGTATCCGGCCTCATTCCAAGGGTTGAAGAGTAAATCTCCGCAGGCCGATGCCGCGGATCAGGGAGCTCGTTACTTTTGCGAAAGCGCTTTTACATTTTGTTTGTGGCCCGCGACGCTGAGGGCCAGCTGCGCAAAATTCCGATCCCTGTTCATTACCTCTACGTTTTCATGATCGGCGCGCTGATCGGGATGTTCACGATCACCGGCATGGCAGGCTCGTATACCCGCATGCTGTTGAAAGTGACCCGCTTCAATCAGCTGCGCAGTGAAAAAGAAGCCCTCAAATCGCGTTATACGCAACTGGAACAGGTCTCGAAGGAAAAGGACATCCAGGTCGCGTCTCTCGGCTCCGTCGCCAACGAAGTCTCCGTCCTCTATGGACTGAAGCCCGATGCGAAGCTCATCGCTGAACCTCGCGACGCCAACGATCCCGAAAAGTTCACGGCTTCCCTCAATCGTCTCTATGCCCTGCGCGACACCGCTATGACCGGCGTCGCCACCGCCGGTATCACCAACGGCTTCAGCCATCAGGCTTCTTTGAGCGATTGGGTTCGCGCCGCCGATGCACCGCAGTTCTGGCCGGTCGCCGGTCCGATCACCGGCCCCTTCGGCGAGCGCTCCGATCCGTTTAACGGGGAAGGCGCGTTCCACGCCGGCATCGACATCTCTTCCACCTTCGGACAGGAAGTGCTCGCACCCGCCGATGGCGACGTAACCTTTGCCGACTTCTTCAGCGGCTACGGTCGCATGATCGCCCTCGACCACGGCCACGGAGTGACCACCCGCTACGGCCATCTTTCCGGCTTCGCCGTCGTTTCCGGCCAGCATGTGCAGCGCGGCCAGGTCATCGGCTACGTCGGAATGACTGGACGCTCCACCGGGCCACACCTCCACTACGAGGTCCGTATCAACGACACCCCGGTCAACCCGACCAAGTACCTGCGCAAGCTGGCCCCACGCCAGGACATCTTCGGCGGCACTTAGAACTCTTAAAAACCTGTTTGGCTTGCGATGTGAGGAGGCGGGCGCGTCTACTTCGCTGCCTTCTTGCTCTTCAAAGCGGGTTTCTGCGGAGCCGCTGTGGTGGATGGCTGCGGCTGTGGGCCCACTTCTGCCGGAGTCTCCGCCAGCATCTTCTTGAAGAAGTCGAAGGGGATGACCGCGCTCACCGTCGCCCGCGCGCCGCTTTGCTCGACCTTGATGTTGTCGAACAGAGCCTTCACATCTTTATCGTTGCCGCTGGGCTGCACTGAACTCTCCACGCTCTTGAAGATGGAGAGGAAGACGTCCATCTGGTTCTTGAACTTCTCCGCGTCGGCATCGTTCTGGGCAAATAGGTCGGCCTTTACGTGGACGGACTTAAGCGCCCGCGCCGAAGTCACAATCGTCGTATTCGCCGGGACAAACAGGGAGATATTCCCCGGAAGAAACGGAGAGCTATGTTCCCCCGCCGTGGTGGTGTGCAGGATGCTCCACAACACGCTCCCTAGCGGTACATGCTTGTAATAGTCGCGAACCAGTTGCGGTCCGCCAAACGGCAGCGCCGAGGCGCGATAGCGGTCGATTATGCCGTGCAGGTCCTGCGAGCCATCAACGTTGGACGCCGCCACTGTGTCGACCGACAGAATGCCGACCCTCACGGTTCGGCCTTCCAGGGGAATGCTGTAGATCGTCACCCCGCGATACTGATCGGTGTCGTTGGCCAGCGATTTGAGATATTCGGTCAGCTTCTCGGAGTTATAACGCCCGACGAAGATCCAGGAGAAGCGCGTGGTCGGCGCCAGCCCGTCCGGCCCCATCGCCCCAGACAATGCGCCGTGGGCCGAAACCGCCGCCTCTTCCAGGTCGCGCTCGAATTCAAAACCGGTCTGGTTGACGAATTTCTGGTATTCGGGATCGCGATCCTGGCTGAGTTTCTTCCCGAAATCGCTCAAAAGTCGTATCGGCTTGAGATCCACGTACAGCACGGCGTCGCCGTCGGGCAGCAGACGGGCCGGTTCCGGGGCCGCATGCTTGCGCAGAAGCACTGCGCCCGCCAGCGCGGCAGCGATCACCAGGACGACGGTGGCAATCCAGAGTTTCGATCTTCGAGCCTTCATCGGGTCGAGAGCCGGGTCTAACTTTCCCCTCGGTCGCAGGTAGTCAAGGGTGCAGATCTTAGGATAAAATCAATGAGTACCGCATCATAGCACCCTCTGTTGTAGGGCAGTGTGCCGATACGCCGCCCCGGTTCCCGAGAGCTGCGAGTTTGCGGTCACAATAGCTTCAATCTGCGACGTTGCCGGGGTGCGCTTGCGGGCGTGCAGCTCGGTTGCGTGGCCTATGTCCGTGTGTTAACCTTTACTCTTTGCCCGTGCTTCGAGTTGATTTCAGGGAGCTTCTGCCGTATGTCGGTGGAGTTTTCCGAGTGCTGGCGTAGCTCAGCTGGTAGAGCATCTGATTTGTAATCAGAGGGTCGGGGGTTCAAATCCCTTCGCCAGCTCCAAGGTTTGAGATCCGGCAGTCCGGGTCGTTTCGGTAGTGAACGCGCAGCGCTTCAAAGAGGACGCCTCCAGTAGAGAACCTTCCGGCTGCACCAGTTGCGTGCGGAAGTATGTATCCGCGGTAATTGGCTTGACTCCCAAAACTGAAGTGAATGCGAGTGAGAGTGACAGCGCGAAGCGCGTCTTCGCGAGCCGCAAGGCTGAGCGGTCTTTGAAAGTACGACAGAAAGTCGGGGCCCTTGCTGCTCTTCGGGGTGGTTTCCGGGACTCCCAGCAGGGCCGGATTTGGTTTGCTGGGGCGGCTGAATGTGCACAGGTGGCCGAGTGGTTAATGGCAGCAGACTGTAAATCTGCCGCTCCCAGGAGCTACGGAGGTTCGAATCCTCCCCTGTGCACCAGGATTTTGGTATGAATCGGTTGTGGCTGGCGCTCAGTCTTTACGCCGCCTTGGCAGCGATCGAGTGGTTCACGTTGAGCGATCCGAAGATTCGCGCCGTGGCCCTCGTCATCCTGGCAGGTTTGGCGGTGCGTACCTTGGCTTATAGCAAGCGCCACCCGCGAGCGGATGAGCCTGGTCAGGGTCGCGATCGAGACGAGTGATTGTAAAGCGGAGTCGAGGGATCTGATAGGCGGGAGTAACTTGAGGCGTTTTTGCGGCGTGAGCGAGGCGGGAGCCGCGAGCCGAAATCCCGAGCGGAGCCGAGGGATCTATTAGGGCGGGAGTAACTCAGTGGTAGAGTCACAGCCTTCCAAGCTGTTGGTCGCGGGTTCGATTCCCGTCTCCCGCTCCAAAGGTTTGGTTGCAATAGCAAGCGCGCGGTACGAGGGCCGATGTAGCTCAGTTGGTAGAGCACTCCCTTGGTAAGGGAGAGGTCACCAGTTCAATCCTGGTCATCGGCTCCAGGGCTTAGATGGGAGTTGTTAGAGAGGGTTCCTTCGCGGAAATGCCGCTCAGGATTTCGGCGCGCGGCTCAACGCCGCGCAAGCGCCTCAACATCGGCTCCAGAGTTTGAAGGCAGGACCGCACAGTTTGAGCGTGCGCATTGATCCCCACGGAGCCGGCAATAGCCGGCGATCCCGGAAACGAGATAGATGTCACAAGTGGGATTTGAACAGGCAGGCATAGCAATCGAGCGTCCCGACGCGTTTGAGGCGCTCCGTTCGTCCGTGGAGCGGGTTTACTCGGCCGCGTACGTCGAAAAGTTTTTGAAAAAACTGGTTTCGAATAGCGTGAACGTCCGCGACTTTGAAACCGTTTTGAACAAGAAATTGCTCGAGCAGGTGGATTCCACCTTGGCCAACTCGGGCACCACGGCTTTATCGCTGTGGCAGCAGTTAACGGTGGCCGACCAGGGTCAGATGCGCGAGTTTTACCTGACCCGCCTCGAGGAACTCGAGTTGGGGCTGCGCCAGAAGTACAACAAAATTTATCGGTATTACTAGGTGACACGAAATGGCGAAAGAGAAATTTGACCGCAGCAAGCCGCACGTGAACGTAGGGACGATTGGTCACATTGACCACGGGAAGACGACCTTGACGGCGGCGATCACGAAGGTGTTGCAGAAGCACAACCCGAAGAACACGTTCCGCTCGTTCGATTCGATCGACAACGCGCCGGAAGAGCGGGAGCGCGGCATCACCATCGCGACCGCGCACGTGGAATACGAGACGGCCAACCGGCACTACGCACACGTCGATTGCCCGGGCCACGCCGACTACATCAAGAACATGATCACCGGTGCAGCGCAGATGGATGGCGCGATCCTGGTGGTAGCGGCGACCGACGGTCCGATGCCGCAGACGAAAGAACACGTGCTGTTGGCGCGCCAGGTAGGCGTGCCCTACGTGGTGGTGTTCCTCAACAAGTGCGACGCGGTCGAAGACGCGGAGCTGATCGACCTGGTGGAGATGGAAGTGCGCGAGCTGCTGTCGAAGTACGGCTTCCCGGGCGACGATCTGCCGGTGGTGCGTGGTTCGGCACTCGGCGCACTGAATGGCGAAGCGCAGTGGGAAGCCAAGATCGATGAGCTGATGGATGCCGTCGACAAGAGCGTTCCTTTGCCGGCGCGCGACGTGGACAAGCCGTTCCTGATGCCGATCGAAGACATCTTCTCGATCTCGGGGCGCGGCACGGTGGTGACCGGCCGTATCGAGCGTGGCAAGGTGAAGGTCGGCGAGGAAGTAGAAATCGTCGGCTTCCGCGAGACCCGCAAGACGGTGGTCACGGGCGTCGAAATGTTCAAGAAGCAGCTGGACGAAGGCATGGCGGGCGACAACGCCGGCCTCTTGCTGCGCGGCATTGCGAAGGAAGACGTGGAGCGCGGCATGGTGCTGGCGAAGGGTGGATCGATTACCCCGCACACCAAGTTCAAGGGCGAAGTGTACGTCCTGAGCAAAGAAGAAGGTGGACGTCATACGCCGTTCTTCAAGGGCTACCGTCCGCAGTTCTACTTCCGCACCACGGACGTGACCGGGGTAGCGACGCTGCCGGCCGGGACGGAAATGGTGATGCCGGGCGACAACGTATCGCTGGAGATCGAATTGATTACGCCGGTGGCCATGGAGAAGGGCTTGCGCTTCGCGATTCGCGAAGGCGGCCGCACTGTGGGCGCAGGCACGATCTCGGAGATCATCGCGTAGTTCGATTTACGTCGGGTAAAGCGGCGCTTCAGCGCCGCGATCCGGCGGCAACAAAGGGGGTTTCAGCCCCTGAGGTACTTCGAGGAGAAATCCTCGATATCCGGACTCGGATCCGGACAAGGTCCAGGCAACTGGGCAAATGTAAAAAGGAGTTTCACTCATGCCCCGCGAAATCGTTCAACTGCAGTGTGGAGACTGTAAAGACAAGAACTACTCCACCACCAAGAACAAGAAGACGACCACTGGCCGCCTCGAGTTCGCCAAGTTTTGCCGCAAGTGCCGCAAGCACACTGCTCATAAAGAAGTGAAGTGATCGCGATTCGCGGGCGTTTGAGCCTGCGGCGATCATCCCGAGCGTAGTCGAGGGATCTTTGAGAATTAAAGGGGCGTAAGCTCAACGGCTAAACTGTCGGTCTCCAAAACCGAACTTGGGGGTTCGAATCCCTCCGCCCCTGCCAGTTTTGAGAAACGCGGCATTTGGAAGTCGCGCGAAAAGTGATTGAGAGTGGAATTATGGCGAAGGCAGTAGTTGCAGCAGACGAGCACAGCCTGGGCAACCGGATGAGGGGCTTCCCGCAGCGCACCAAGTCGTTCTACAACGACGTGCGCACGGAGATGAAGAAGGTCAGCACCCCGTCGCGCAAGGAAGTCCAGTCGACGACGGTGGTGGTCATCATCACCGTCTTCATTTTCGGTTTGTACTTCTGGCTGGTCGATAATGCGATCGGTAAGGGTATCGATTACATGTTCACGTACTTCAAGCACCACTAGGGCGCACATGCCGGCAAAGGATATGGAAGAGAATAAAGATAACGCGGAAGGCCAAGCGCCAGAGTCTCAGCCGCCGCAGAACCCGAACATGAAGTGGTACATCATCCACAGCTATTCGGGCTTCGAGCGCAAGGTGAAAGAGTCGCTGGAATCGCGCATTCATGCCTTCGCCCTCGAGGGCAAAATCGGGCGCGTGCTGATTCCCACCGAGTCGGTGACCGAGGTGCGTGGCGGCAAGAAGTACACCAGCGAGCGGATGTTCTATCCCGGCTACGTGCTGGTGGAAATGGACATGGACGACCACGTGTGGCACGTCGTGAAATCGACGCCGCGCGTCACCGGCTTCGTCGGTACCGGCCAGCAGCCCACACCGCTCTCGGACGAAGAGGTCCAGCAGATCGTCTATCGCGTGGCCGACAGCCGCGAGAAGCCGAAGCTCAAGGTCAAGTTCGAAAAGAACGAGTCGGTACGCATCAGCGAAGGTCCGTTTGCAACCTTCCAGGGCGTGGTCGACGAAGTCAACGAAGACAAGGAAACGCTGAAGGTCATGGTCACCATCTTCGGCCGCTCGACCCCGGTGGAACTCGAGTTCGGCCAGGTCGAGAAGGTGATTACGTAAGGTTTGCGGTAAAGCGGGCCTTCAGGCCCGCGTTGCACGATAAGATTGCGGGGGCTTTAGCCCCTGAGGTAAAGAAGGATCAGCAATGGCAAAGAAAGTTACAGGACAAGTCAAGCTGCAGATCGCCGCGGGCAAAGCCACGCCGGCGCCCCCGGTCGGCCCGGCCCTCGGCCAGGCGCAGATCAACATCATGGAGTTCTGCAAGCAGTTCAACGCCAAGACGGCAGGCAAGGACCTCGAAGGTTTCACTATCCCGGTCGTCATCACCGTCTACAACGATCGCAGCTTCACCTTCGTGACCAAGACCCCTCCGGCCAGCGATCTTCTTCGCAAGGCGGCGGGCGTCGCTAAGGGTTCCGGAACGCCGAACAAGGACAAGGTCGGCAAGATCACCGAGAAACAGGTGCAGGAAATCGCGAAGCAGAAGATGCCCGATCTGAACGCCGCCACAGTCGAGTCGGCGATCAACAGCATTAAGGGCACCGCAAGATCGATGGGCATCGATATCGTCCCGTAAGGTTTGAGGTAGCAGCCAGCTTTAGCTGGCTGAATCGGGGACCACAACCCGGCGGGGCTTTAGCCCCTGAGGTCGGCAGTTTGGATGTCCCACCTTATCGCTGAAGCCGCGAGGATAGGCGCCATCGTTGTATCAGGGCACGACTTCAGTCGTGCCGAGAAGACTTTAAAACTCACGGGCTTTAGCCCCTGAGGTCGCAATAACCACGGCCTGCCAATTCAACGGCGAGCGGTGGAAGACAAGGAGCAACATGGCAAAGCCAGGCAAGAAAATCGAAGGGGCGCGCAAGCAGATTGAAGTGCGTCCCTACACGCTGCAGGATGCGGTTCCTCTCCTGCAGAAAGTGAAGTTCGCCAAGTTCGACGAAACCGTCGACCTGACGCTTCGTTTGGGCGTCGACCCGAAGCATGCTGACCAGATGGTCCGCGGTACTGTCGTCCTGCCCCACGGGCTGGGCAAGACCAAGAAGGTCTTGGTCATCGCCAACGGCGAAAAACAGCGCGAGGCCGAAGCCGCCGGGGCTGACTTCGTGGGTGGGGAAGACATGGTTGAGAAAATCGCCAAGGAAAATTGGACCGATTACGACGCCGTGATCTCAACCCCCGACATGATGCGTTCGGTCGGTAAGCTCGGCAAGGTGCTCGGTCCGCGTGGCCTGATGCCCAACCCGAAGACCGGAACCGTCACCACTGACGTCGCCGGAGCGGTTCGCGAAGTGAAGGCCGGCAAAGTCGAATTCCGCACCGATAAGACCGGACTCGTGCATTGCCCGGTCGGCAAGATTTCGTTTACGCCCGAAAAGCTGGTGGATAACGCTTCCACCGTCATATCCAGCGTGGTCAAGGCCAAGCCTTCGGCCGCCAAGGGGAAATACATCAAGGGCTGCTACCTCAGCTCGACGATGGGCCCCGGGATCTCCATTGACACGACTGCCATCGAGGCAGCGTCCAAGAGCTAATCGAGCGCGAAGAGGATTAAGACATGGCAGTCACCAAAGCAAAGAAGATTGAAGTCACTGAGAAGCTCTCCGAAGAGCTGAAGGGCGCCAACCACGCCATCGTGGGCACCTTCAACAAGCTGACCGTGCAGAAGGACTACGAACTCCGCAAGGCCGTCCGCAGCGCCGGCGCAAAGTATTCGGTGGTGAAGAACACCCTCGCCGAGCGTGCCGCGAAGGGCACCAAGATCGAGGAGGCCGTGAAGAACCTCACGGGCGTCACTTCGATCGCCTTCACCTCGGGTGATCCGGTGCAGTTGGCCAAGGTGCTCAGCAAGTACGCCAAGGACAACCCGGAGTATGAGTTCAAGGCCGGCGTGGTCGATGGCAAGGCGATCAAGGTTTCCGAGATCAACGCCCTCGCCAGCTTACCGTCGAAGGAAGAGATTTACTCGAAGCTGCTGTTCCTCATCAATGCCCCGGCCCAGCGCCTGGTCACGGTGATGAACGCTGTCGGTCGCGACATCGCGGTCGTCCTCAACCAGGGCGTCGAGAAACAAAAGTTTTCCGGCGGAGAAGCTCCCGCCGCAAGCGGAGAAGCAGCCGCTCAGTAGGATTTTATTTTGAGGTAGCCGGTAGCTTTAGCTGCCGGAATCTCAAGACATCCTCCAGTCGGCTTTAGCCGCTGGGGCACGTTTGTATCGGGGCACGACTTCAGTCGTGCCGCACGGGAGCGAGAAGTTGGGCTTTAGCCCCTGTGGAACATCGATTCGGGATTGTGAAAACAATTCCATAGGTAGTGGCGTCGAGATCCCTCGCGGAAACGCTCGGGATTTCGGCAGCAGGCTCCCGGGGCTTTGCCCCTAACGCCTGCTAAGCGCCTCAAGGTTCCGTTTCGTTGTTAGGGCATGTCTAGATCGCCGGCTTGTCTGGGCCGGTGCAGAGGTTGGGCTTACGTAACGCGGCGATCGCGTAACTGCCACCCGGAAGACCTCGGACATAGGACCTAAGGCGATAACGAAATCACAACGAATAACGAAAACAAAATTGGAGATACGGAAATGGCAGATTTAGCGCAGTTGGAAGAGCAGATCGTAGGGTTGTCGCTGCTGGATGCGGCACAGTTGGTGAAGAAGCTGGAAGAGCGTCTCGGCGTTTCGGCCGCGGCAGCTGCTCCGGTGGCAGTAGCGGGTGGCGGCGGAGCGGCAGCTGCAGCTCCGGCCGAAGAGAAGACGGAATTCACCGTCGTCCTGACCGCTGCTGGCGCCAATAAGATCAATGTCATCAAGGCAGTACGCGAAGTCACCAGCCTCGGCCTGAAAGAAGCCAAGGACCTGGTGGACGGAGCTCCCAAGACCGTGAAGGAAGGCGTCACGAAGGAAGAAGCGGCCACCATCCAAAAGAAATTCCAGGACGCTGGCGCAACCGTCGAAATCAAGTAGAATTAGAACTATCCGGGTTTCCACCCTGAATCTTTTCAGGGTGGAGCCTCATCTTGTAATGAGGCAGGATGAGCGTAAGACAACACGTTCCTTGGTATGTTTGAGCGGACATATCGGGGCGCGATGGTTGCCGAGGAAGCGGAGCGGACCTTCTCAGGGTTTCGCGGAATTCCCGGGCATCGTGGGTGCCGGTCCGAAAGGATCGAGTGCAACACACCGAAAAGTATGGCGGAACGGCCGCTGCGGCCGATAGCGTGAAGCTCAAACGCATCGGCGGCGTGGACGAGAACAGGCCAAAAGATACTGGCGCGGGAAGCAAGAATTCTGAATAAAGATTGTGAAAGCGCGAGGTTGGCGCCAGCGGGGAAGTTTGTCTCCGCAGGCGCATTCGTGCGTTTCGTCGCAAATGGCTTTCGCCAGGGCCAGCTTTGCGAATCCCTGTTCTCGATATTTGGCCGTACCGCCACTAGCAGAATCGTGTAACCAGCCTGGCAGGCTTGGATGCGCGGGAATGCCGGTCGTGTCGTACCCGAAACTTGAAGATCCGCACCATTCGCCGTTCGTAGTGGTGGAGTGGGCTCTCGCGTAGAGCCCAGTCGAACCAGTCCCTTTGCGCGATACGCAACAACGGAAGGGCACAACCTTAGGAGTGTCTCAATGGCAGAAAAGAAAATTGCCTTCCGCAATCGACTCGATTTCTCGAAAATTCCGGCGACGATCCAGATCCCGAACCTGATCGAAGTGCAGAAGCGTTCGTATGACCGCTTCCTGCAAATGGACCTGTTGCCGAGCGAGCGTGACGATGCGGGGCTTCAAGCGGTTTTCCAGTCGGTGTTCCCGATCACGGATTTCCGCAACGTCTCCCAACTGGAGTTCGTGGACTTTGCAATCGGCAATTGGGAGTGCAAGTGCGGCCACCTCAAAGGGCTGCATCACCTGCGCACCACTTGTAAGAACTGCGGCGCGACCGTGGTCACCGATCCGTTCCATCCCGGCGAAGTGCTTTGCAACAAGTGCGGCACCTACAACGCCAATACACCCGACTTCTGCAACAAGTGCGGCGACCCCGTCGGCCTGCAGCTGAAGTATGACGTTGCCGAGTGCGAAGAGCGTGGCATGACCTATTCGGCTCCGCTGAAGGTCACCATGCGCCTCACTATCTTTGACAAGGACCCGGAGACCAACAACCGCTCTATTCGCGACATCAAGGAACAGGAAGTGTTCTTTGGCGATGTTCCGCTGATGACCCAGAACGGTACGTTCATCATCAACGGCACGGAGCGCGTCATCGTCAGCCAGTTGCACCGTTCGCCTGGCGTCTTCTTCGAGACCGCCAACAACCGCACCTACTTCCTCGGCAAGATCATTCCTTACCGCGGATCTTGGGTCGAGTTCGAATACGACCAGAAGAACATTCTCTACGTCCGCATTGACCGCAAGCGCAAGTTCCTGGGAACAATCTTCCTGCGCGCTCTCGGCTTGCGTACCGACGAAGACATCCTTCGCACCTTCTATACCGTTGACCGCATTTCGGTGAAGGACAAGAAGCTGTTTTGGACCCTGGAGCCCGGCATCGAGCGCCCGACCAACCTGGTTGGCCTTAAGCTCTCGCACGCCATCAAGGCCAAGAACGGCGACGAAATCGCGCACTCCGGCCGCAAGGTTACGCCTTCGGTCCTCAAGGAAATCCAGAAGAACAAGATCTCGGAACTCGAGATCGAGCTGGGTGACCTGGAAGGCGCGTATGTGGCCGCCGACGTGATCGACCACAACACCGGCGAAGTGCTCCTCGAAGCCAACCAGGAGCTGACCGCCGACAAGCTGTCGAAGATGATCGACGCCGGCATCGCGGAAGTGAATGTGTTCTTCCCCGAGCGCGACGATGTGGGCACCGTGATCAGCGCAACCCTGCGCCGCGATTCGGTCAAGACTCCGCAAGAGGCCCTGATCGAAATCTACCGCAAGCTGCGCCCCGGCGATCCACCGACCCTCGATACCGCGACCGCTCTCTTCCACGGCATGTTCTTCGATCCGCGGAAGTACGACTTCTCGCGCGTCGGCCGCTTGAAATTCAACATCAAGCTGTTCGACAAGCAGGAAGCCACCGGCCTCGATAAGCGCACCCTCGATCCGGATGACTTCTATCACACCATCCGTTATCTCCTGAAGCTGCGCCGCAACATCGGTTCAGTGGACGATATCGATCACCTTGGCAACCGCCGCGTCCGCGCGGTCGGCGAACTCCTCGAGAACCAGTTCCGTATCGGCCTGGTCCGCATGGAGCGCGCGATCAAGGAAAAGATGAGCGTGTACCAGGAAATGTCGACGGCCATGCCGCACGACCTGGTCAACGCCAAGCCGGTCATGGCTGCCATCCGCGAGTTCTTCGGATCTTCGCAGCTGTCGCAGTTCATGGACCAGACCAACCCGCTCTCGGAGATCACCCACAAGCGCCGCCTGTCGGCTCTTGGGCCGGGCGGTCTGTCGCGCGAACGCGCCGGATTCGAAGTCCGCGACGTTCACCCGACGCACTACGGACGTATCTGCCCGATCGAGACGCCGGAAGGTCCGAACATCGGCCTGATCTCGTCGCTCAGCTGCTACGCGCGCATTAACGACTACGGCTTCATCGAGTCGCCGTATCGCCGCGTGAAAGCTGGACGCGTGATCGACTACATCCAGGTGCTGAATGCCGGTGACAGCGATTACCGCGTCGGCGACAAGATGGAGAAGACCGAGCTCTTGAAGGCCAATGAAGAGCTTCGTTCGCGCAAGAAACGCGCCATCGACTGGGAGCCGTTCTCCTTCTACCTCTCCGCGTGGGAGGAAGATAAGTGGACCATCGCCCAGGCCAACGCCGAGCTCGACGACAAAGGCAAGATCACGGCCGAACTCGTCAACGCCCGCAAGGCCGGCAACTTCGTACTGATCAGCCGCGATGAGATCGATTACATCGACGTCAGCCCGAAGCAGCTCGTCTCCGTGGCCGCCTCGCTCGTGCCCTTCCTCGAACACGACGATGCCAACCGCGCTCTCATGGGCGCCAACATGCAACGTCAGTCCGTACCGCTCCTCCGCGCCGAAGCCCCGCTCGTGGGCACCGGCATGGAAGGCGTCACGGCGCGTGACTCCGGTGCGGTCGTGCTCGCACGCCGTTCGGGCATGGTGGACTCGGTCGACTCGGAACGCATCATCGTGCGCGTCGAGGGCGAGCATCAT
This sequence comes from uncultured Acidobacteriaceae bacterium, assembly GCA_963703075.1. GTDB lineage: Bacteria > Acidobacteriota > Terriglobia > Terriglobales > Acidobacteriaceae > Korobacter. The sequence continues at coordinate 3,741,766 of OY969786.1, read as the reverse complement.
CCGATGCAGCTCTCGCGTGAAGTCGGTAGCGACATCTACCAGCTCACCAAGTTCAAGCGTTCGAACCAGAACACTTGTATCAACCAGAAGCCCATCGTGAAGCAGGGCGACCACGTGAAGAAGGGGCAGGTTATCGCCGACGGTCCTTGTACCGACCACGGCGAGCTCGGCCTCGGACGCAACGTGCTCGTGGCCTTCATGCCATGGCGCGGTTACAACTTCGAGGACGCGATCCTCGTCTCCGAGAAACTGGTCAAGGAGGACTACTACACCTCCGTCCACATTGAGGAGTTCGAGATCGAAGCCCGCGACACCAAGCTGGGTCCGGAAGAAATCACCCGCGACATCCCCAACGTCAGCGAATCTGCGCTGCGCGATCTGGATGAGAGCGGCGTGATCCGCATCGGCGCCAGCGTCAAGGCAGGCGACATCATTGTGGGTAAGGTCACGCCCAAGGGCGAAACCCAGCTCACTCCGGAAGAGAAGCTGCTGCGGGCCATCTTCGGCGAAAAGGCCGGCGATGTCCGCGATGCTTCGCTTACCTGCCCTCCGGGCATTGAGGGTGTAGTGGTCGACGTGAAGATCTTCTCGCGCAAGGGCCAGGAAAAAGACGAGCGCGCCAAGATCATCGAAGGCACCCAGATCGCCAAGCTGGAAAAGAACCTCGCCGACGAAATCCGCATTTTGACTGACGAGCGCCTGAAACGTTTGGAAGGTTTGTTGGGCAACAAGGTCGTGCAGGCTGATTTGCACGACGAGCGTACCAACAAGCGCCTCCTCACCAAGGACGCCGTCCTCGACCGCGAGACCATCGAGCGTATCTCGACGCGCAATTTGAAGCGCATCAAGTACAACGACAAGGACCCGCGGGTCAACGAGCAGATCGACGAGATCGAGGAAATGACCTCGCGTCAGATCGATGTGCTGCGCAAGATCGTTCGCGAAAAGATCGAGAAACTGCAGAAGGGCGACGAACTGCCACCAGGCGTGATCAAGCTGGTGAAGTGTTACATCGCCATGAAGCGCAAACTCAGCGTCGGCGACAAAATGGCCGGCCGCCACGGGAACAAGGGTGTTATCGCCCGCATTCTGCCGGAAGAGGATATGCCGTACCTCGAAGATGGAACGCCGGTCGAGATCGTCCTCAATCCCCTGGGCGTGCCAAGCCGTATGAACGTCGGCCAGATCCTGGAAACGCACCTCGGCTGGGCCGGACACGAACTCGGCAAGAAGATCGGTGAATATCTGCAGGAGAACTCGGAAGCAGGCCAGGTCCGCAAGTATCTCAAGCAGCTATTCAAAGACACTGCGTTCGTGAACAGCGTGACCGACCTCGATGACGAGCTTCTGATGAAGGTCGCCAGGGGCATGAAGGATGGCGTCTTCTTCGGTTCTGCGGTGTTCGACGGCTCTACCGAAGGCGAGATCAAGTCACTGCTCGAGCAGGCGGAATTGCCGACCTCCGGCAAGACCACCCTCTTCGACGGTATGACAGGCGATAAGTTCGAGCAGCCGGTAACGGTTGGCTACATTTACATGCTCAAACTCTCGCACTTGGTCGACGACAAGATCCACGCGCGCTCCATCGGTCCGTACTCGCTCATCACCCAGCAGCCGCTGGGCGGCAAGGCGCAGTTCGGTGGTCAGCGTTTCGGAGAAATGGAAGTGTGGGCGCTCGAAGCTTACGGCGCTGCTTACATCCTCCAGGAACTGCTCACGGCGAAGTCCGACGACGTTTATGGCCGTACGAAGATCTACGAAGCCATCGTCAAGGGCGAAGCTGCCATCGAGCCGGGCGTGCCGGAATCGTTCAACGTGCTGATCCGCGAATTGCAGTCGCTTTGCCTTGACGTTGAGTTGATCAAGGTCAAAGACAAGGCCCTGCCCGCGCCAGTCGCAGCCGATTAAGTGGGTGCCCCATCCTGCGAAGGGTGGGGCCGTTCCCTCGATCTTGAAGTATCGGAGCTTTCACTCTCTTCCAGTGAATGCCCCAGAAAGTTATCCGGAAGACGCGAGCAGCGACGATGCGCTGCACGGATCCCCGCACCTGAGCCGCAAGGCAAAGACCCGCGGGGAAGGAGGACAATTTGTACCGTTCGAGCCCTTTCGACCTCGGAAGCAACATCACGGATTTCGACGCAATCCGCATCAGCCTTGCTTCGCCGGAAAAAATCCGGAGCTGGTCTCACGGTGAAGTAACCAAACCGGAAACCATTAACTACCGCACGTTCAAGCCGGAACGCGATGGCTTGTTCTGCGCCCGCATCTTTGGCCCGGTCACTGACTGGGAGTGCTTGTGCGGCAAGTACAAGCGCATGAAACACCGCGGCGTTATCTGCGACAAGTGCGGCGTGGAAGTCACGCTGTCCAAAGTCCGCCGCGAACGCCTCGGCCATATCGAGCTCGCATCACCCTGCTCGCATGTGTGGTTCTTCAAGGGTCTGCCCAGCCGTATCGGACACATCCTCGACATCTCGCTGCGCGACCTCGAATCGGTGCTCTACTTCGAAGCCTATGTCGTGGTTGAGCCCGGCGACGCCCCGGTCAAAGAACGCGAAGTCATCAAGGACGAAGCAAAGTTCCGCGAACTCGACCAGCAGTACCGCCCCTCGGGCTTCAAGGCCCTCATGGGTGCGGAAGCCATCAAGGAACTGCTGAAGCGCGTGGACGCCGAATCGCTCGCGGTCGAACTCCGCGAGAAGATGAAGAACGAGACCTCCATCCAGAAGCGGCTCAAGTTCGCCAAGCGCCTGAAAGTCGCCGAAGCGTTCCGCAAGAGCACCAACAAGCCGCAGTGGATGATTCTCGACGTGATCCCGGTCATCCCCCCGGAACTGCGTCCTCTCGTTCCTCTCGATGGCGGCCGCTTTGCCACCTCCGATCTCAACGACCTCTATCGTCGTGTGATCAACCGCAACAACCGTTTGAAGAAGCTGATGGACCTGCACGCGCCCGAAGTCATCGTGCGCAACGAAAAGCGTATGTTGCAGGAAGCCGTCGACGCTCTCTTCGACAACGGTCGTCGTGGCCGCGTACTGCGCGGCGCCAACAACCGTCCGCTGAAGTCGCTCTCTGACACCCTGAAGGGCAAGCAGGGTCGCTTCCGCCAGAACCTGCTCGGCAAGCGCGTAGACTACTCGGGACGTTCGGTCATCGTGGTTGGTCCGGAGCTCAAGCTCCACCAGTGCGGTTTGCCGAAGAAGATGGCGCTCGAACTCTTCAAACCGTTCATCTATCACCGCCTCGAGCAGACCGGCCACTGCACCACGATCAAGCAGGCAAAAGAGCTGGTCGAGCAGCAGGAGCCGGTGGTTTGGGACATCCTCGAAGAGGTCATCAAAGACCACCCGGTGCTCTTGAACCGCGCCCCAACTCTTCACCGTCTCGGCATCCAGGCGTTCGAGCCGGTGCTGGTGGAAGGCAAGGCGATCAAGATTCACCCGCTCGTCTGCACGGCGTTCAATGCCGACTTCGACGGCGACCAGATGGCGGTGCACATTCCGCTCTCTCCCGAAGCCCAGATCGAAGCCAGCGTGCTCATGCTCGCCTCGCATAACATCCTCTCGCCGGCCTCCGGTCACCCGATCACCGTTCCTACCCAGGACATGGTGCTCGGCATGTACTACCTGACCAAGGCTCGTCCGGGATCGAAGGGTGAAGGCCGCGCATTTGCCAACATCGAAGAAGTGCTGCTCGCCAAGGAAATGGGCGAAGTCGAAACTTTGACTCCGATCCGCTTGCGCTACACCGGCGACGTCATCGACCTGACCACCGCGTACGACGATCAGGACGTTACCCACACCGAGCCAGTGCCGTTCCAGCGGCAGTACATCAACACCACCGTCGGACGCGCGATCCTGAACGACAACCTGCATCGCGCCACGGCGGAGATGCCGTACATCAACGGTCTGCTCAAGAAGAAGGGCATCGGCAACTTGGTCAACTACGTGTACCTGCGCTTCGGTCTCGAAGTCACGGTGCAGATGCTCGACCAGATCAAGGCGCTCGGCTTCATGTATGCCACCAAGTCCGGCCTCTCCATCGGCATTGACGACATGGTCATCTCGCCGAACAAGGCTACGGTTGTAAAGGACGCCGAGAAGGCGGTGAACTCCGTGCAGCAGCAGTACCTGGACGGCGCCATCACCAACGGCGAACGCTACAACAAGGTCGTGGAAATCTGGTCCGCCATCACCGAGCGTGTCGCCGACGAAATGTTCGGCAACATGCAGCAGATGGACAAGGCAGGCGAGATCAACCCGATTTACGTCATGGCTGATTCCGGCGCTCGCGGTTCGAAACAGCAGATCCGCCAGCTCTCCGGCATGCGTGGATTGATGGCCAAGCCGTCAGGCGAAATCATCGAGACACCGATCACGGCCAACTTCCGTGAAGGCCTCACCGTGTTGGAATACTTCATCTCGACGCACGGCGCCCGTAAGGGTCTTGCGGATACCGCGTTGAAGACCGCCGATTCCGGCTACCTCACCCGCCGTCTCGTCGATGTGGCGCAGGACGTCATCATCAGCGAATACGATTGCGGCACGGTGGACGGCATCTACGTCAGCTCCATCGTCGAATCCGGCGAGATCATCGAGCCCCTCCGCGACCGCGTCATTGGCCGCGTAAGCCTCGAGAAGATCAAGGACTACGAAGGCAACGTCGTCGTCGACATCAACCAGGAAGTCACCGAGGACCTCGCCAACGGCATCGCTGCCGCCGGCATTGAGCGCGTCAAGATCCGCTCCGTGCTGACCTGCGAATCCAAGCGCGGTGTCTGCGCCCTCTGTTACGGTCGCAACCTCGCCTCGGGCCGCCTGGTCGAACTCGGTGAAGCGGTCGGCGTCATCGCTGCTCAGTCCATCGGCGAGCCTGGCACGCAGCTTACGATGCGTACCTTCCACATCGGTGGAACCGCATCGCGAGTCTCCGAGCAGTCGCGTTTGGAAGCCAAGAACAACGGTACCGCGCGCTTCCACAACATGACCGTTGTCCGCGCCAAGGAAGGCCACCTTGTGGTGATGAACCGCAACGGCGCCATTACGGTCATCGACGAAAAGGGCCGCGAAAAAGAACGCTACGCAGTGGTCTACGGCGCAAAGCTTCGCGTCGAAGACGGCCAGCAGGTCAAGCTCGGCCAGGTTATGGTCGAGTGGGATCCTTACACCTTCGCCATCCTCACGGAAATCGGCGGCACCGTGCAGTTCAAGGACTTGCACGAGGGCCTCACGCTCCACGAGGAAGTCGACGAAGTAACCGGCCTCTCGCGCCACGTGGTCATGGATTCACCGGACGAGAAGCGTCAGCCGGCGATCGTGATCAAGGGCGCCAAGGGCACCAAGCGTTACCTCATGCCGTCGCGTTCTCACCTTATGGTGCTGGATGGCGAAGAGGTCTCGCCTGGCGATGTGCTGGCAAAGATCCCGCGCGAAACCACCAAGACCAAGGACATCACCGGCGGTCTGCCGCGTGTGGTGGAGTTGTTCGAAGCCCGCAAGCCGCGCGAAACGGCCGTCATCAGCGAAATCGATGGCACCGTGAAGTTCGGCGAAGTGAGCAAAGGTCAGCGCAAGATCTATGTCGTTGCCGACGACGGTACCGAGCGTGAATACTCGGTTCCCCGCGGCGTCCACGTCAACGTGCAGGAAGGCGAACGCATCCAGGCTGGCGAACAGCTCATGGATGGCCCGCTCAACCCGCACGATATTCTTGCCGTCCTCGGCGAGAAGCAGCTCCAGTCTTACCTGGTGAACGAAATCCAGGAAGTCTACCGGCTGCAGGGCGTGAACATCAGCGACAAGCACATCGAGACGATCGTTCGTCAGATGATGCGCTGGGTGAAGGTCGAAGACGTGGGCGATACCAACTTCCTGCTCGAACAGCAGGTGGATAAGTTCCGCTTCCGTCTCGAGAACGAGAACGCGATTGCCAATGGCGGCAAGCCGGCTACCGGTCGTCCGCTCATGCTCGGCATCACCAAGGCCTCGCTCTCAACCGATTCCTTCATCTCCGCGGCGTCCTTCCAGGAGACCACGCGCGTGCTCACCGAAGCCAGCATCAACGGCGCGGTCGACCACCTGCGCGGTCTGAAAGAGAACGTTATCGTCGGCCGCTTGATCCCGGCCGGCACCGGCATGGAGTACTACCGCAACGTGGCCCTCTCGCCCGAACTTGAAGCGCAAGCGCAGCAGGTTCAGGAAGAAGTCCACCAGGCGTACGAAGAAGCCGAACGTGCTCTTGAGTTGCTCCGCAACGAAGGCGAAGACGAAACCGGCAACGAAGAACTCGTCGCCGAATAACCGAATCACAACGCAGCATCAAGGGGCGATCGCCAGATCGCCCCTTTTCTTTTGCACCATTCATGAGCTCTGTCATCTCGAGCGGAGAACGCGCTGCGTTCGGAGTCGCACGCCCCTTATCGCAAAGACGCTGCTAACCTGTGAGCATGGATCTCATCCTCCACCCCATCGGCATCATCCGTTCCCCGCTCACCGATCGCCATACCGCTCCTCGTCAGCGCGACGAGAACGCTCCGGAAGCCTGGCTGGAAATCGCACCCGAATACCACGCCGCTCTCTTAGGAGTGAAAGTTAAGGACCAACTCATCCTCCTCACGTGGCTCCATCAATCCCGTCGAGAAACGTTGCAAGTTCACCCAAAACGCATTCCCAACGCGCCGCTCACGGGCGTCTTTGCTACCCGCTCTCCCGACCGTCCCAATCCCATCGGACTGCACGAAGTCACGGTTCTCGAGATCGACGCCCAGCGCGGACTTCGCGTCGATGCCCTTGAATGTATCGACGGCACGCCCCTCCTCGACATCAAGCCGCTCACCTGCCCATAACTGTCCGGGTGCTCCCACATTCCCTTCTGCACGCCGCGCCTCGCGTGTAAACTTAGGCAGTTTTGCGAGCATGCGACCCTTCTTCGACAATCTGCGGCTGGCTTTCTGGCGCGCCTTTCAGCACGACGCCTTCGCCATCGCGAAGGGCGCGGCCTACTCCGCCATCCTCACCTTGTTTCCTGCTGTCCTGGTCGTAGCTTCCACCCTCACTCTCTCGCACACCACTGCGGCGTTCGTGCGTGAGATCTCCTATGCGGTGGGCAGGATCCTGCCCGAAGGCACCGCCTCGGCCGTGCAGCAATATTTCGAAGGCAACAAGCCGGTCCCGTTCAAGTTCCTCTTCACCACCGCGGTCATCACCCTGTGGACCGCTTCCGGCGTCATGATTTCGTGGATGGAAGGCTTCCGCAACGCCTACCAGCTTCCCAAGATGTGGGGACTCATCCAAGAACGCATGGTGGCTTTCTCTCTGGTCATCATGGCGGGCGCCCCCATGGCTTTCGCATCGTTTCTCGTCGCGTTTGGATTGCAGATCGAGAATTGGATGATCTTCCACGCCGGCCACGAGCTCGGCCCGTACATCCTCGTCGTCTGGACATCCGTCCGTTGGGTCATCGCCACCGTTACCAGCATTTCCGTCATCGCGCTCATCTATCACAATGGCGTGCCGCGCACCCAGCCATGGCACCGCGTCGTTCCCGGCGCCACCCTCGCCAGTTTCATGTGGTTCGGATCGACCGTGCTCTTCGGCTGGTACATCCGCAACTTCGCTCACTACGACGTGATCTACGGCTCGGTCGGAAGCGCCATCGCCCTGTTGATCTGGCTTTATTTGATCTCGATGGTCGTGCTGGTTGGAGCCGAGTTCAACGCCCTCCGCTACCCGCGCGTCCTCTTCGGTGCACATTCCGATCTCAAGGAACCGGAGATGAATAAGTCGTTGTGAACAACCGCCCAAACAGCCAGTCCGCATCTTCGCCTGCATCGTCTTGGCTCCCCTTGTCATTGCGAGGTGCGGAGCGACGCGGCCATCTGTTGTCCCTTCCGGCGTTCCGCAATCGTTATTTCGGCGGCCTCTTTCCTGCGGTATAAACGTTCAGAATGTCATTTACGTATAACGCCGCCACTGAGCCCCAAGGCGAACACGTCAACGCCCGCCGCCGCGCCAAGATCGTTTGCACCATCGGTCCCGCCTGCAACACTGAAGCCGCCATGCGCGAGCTCATGCGCGCCGGCATGGACGTTGCCCGACTGAACTTCTCGCACGGCACCCATGTCGACCACAGCATGGTGATGCAGCGCCTGCGCAAAGTTGCCGCCGAGGAGGGCCGTTCCATCTGCATCCTGCAAGACCTGCAGGGTCCTAAGATCCGCACTGGCCCGCTCAAAGACCACAAGCCTGTGCTATTGCAGACAGGAAGCAAAATCGTCATCACGCCGCGCGAGATCCCCGGCGACGAAACCACCCTGTCCACCACTTTTAAAACCCTCGCCCAAGACGTTCATCCCGGCTCTCGCATTCTTCTTTCCGACGGTCGAATCGAGTTGAGTGTAAGCGCCATCACCGGCAGCGACGTCGAGTGTTACGTCGTCAATGGCGGACTGCTTGGCGAACACCAGGGAATCAACATTCCCGGCGCCATCCTCAGCATCCCCGCGCTTACAGAAAAGGACCTCGACGATCTCGCTTTCGGCCTCCAGAACGGCGTGGACGCGGTCGCCGTCTCGTTCGTACGAACCGCGGGAGACCTGCGCGTGGTGCGCAAGGCCATCGATCAGCACAAGGCCAACGTCTTTGTCATCGCCAAGCTCGAAAAGCCGCAAGCCATCGAGCATCTCGAAGAGATCCTCAACGTCACCGACGGCGTGATGGTTGCCCGCGGCGATCTCGGGGTCGAAGTTCCGCCGGAAAAAGTTCCGGTCCTGCAGAAGCACATCATCGCCCGCGCCCAGCAGCGTCGGGTCCCGGTGGTAACCGCGACGCAGATGCTGGAGTCGATGATCGAGAACCCCCGCCCCACCCGGGCCGAAGCCAGCGACGTTGCCAACGCCATCTTCGACGGCACCGATGCGGTGATGCTCTCCGGAGAAACCGCCAGTGGCAAGTACCCGCGCGAAGCGGTCGCCATGATGGCGCGCATTATCACCGAAGCCGAGTCGCACCTCGAGCCCGAACAGCGCCGCCGCCGGCGGGAAGGCGCGCACCGCAACACCATCTCCGAGGCAGTATGCGATGCCGTCTCGCACGCCGCCGAAGACCTCGACATGCGCGCCATCGCCATCTATACCGAGTCCGGCAACACTGCGCGCATCTTATCCAAGCACCGCCCCAAGGCGCCGGTCTATGCCTTTTCGCATATCGAGACGGTGGTCAACCGGCTGAATCTTTTTTGGGGGGTCCACCCGGTACCGTGCCAGCCGATGCGCTCATCCAAGGAAATGATCCTCGATGCCGAAGCGCTGCTGCTGAGCGCGCACCAGGTGGCGGCAGGAGATATCATTGGCGTCGTGGCCGGCACCCGTTCCACCTCCGGATCCACGAATTTCATGCGCCTGCATGTCATCGGTTCGGAGTCGGAAGAAGATCGCCCGCCCGCCGCCAGGAAAGAGGATTGAATGGAAGACAGGATCCTGGCCCTCGCCATCCTCGAGCCCCTTCCCGGGAAGGAAGAGGAACTCATCGCCATGCTGCACGATCTCTATGCGCTGCTCTTCCGCAAGGGCTACAGCCGCGACACGCTCTACCGCGACCCGAAACGTCCCGGCACCCTGGTCCGACCTGCCGCCACTGGACCTCACGAGAATCGCGCGAAGAGGCCCAGCAAGACCCCGAGGTTCACAAATATTGGCTGCGTCTCCCCGAACTCTGCCAACTCACGACGGTGCACGAAGAGTTGGAGATGGTGGTGCAGTTCAAGTAACCCCTACCCTCGGTCCGCTTCTTTGCTTTGAATATTTTAGGTGGTCAAGTGTTTGCAAAATATTGAAAGTAAGTTGGTTATGGGTAAAATATTCACAAATAAGGATTTAGGGCTGCCCTTGGAGACCCCAGTTTCGGAGCCCACCCCTGCTCTGGAAAATGCCCCAGACTGGCAAGATATCGGGCGGAGAGCAAGTTGTCTGTGAGGTGCGTACGGGGTGAGCGTGACGTTCATCACGTCCGACTGGTCGAAGATCAAAACATAAGATAGCTCCGCTCCGATCGCGGAACGTTCTCCGCGATCTCCGGTCTCCATGACAAATCAAACCTCAGCAAAGTGCAAGATCCAGCATTTTTTTGCGACAAATATGGCGAAAAAGTGCTCAAAAGAGGATCGATTTTAAGGAGTTTTCATGCCACTGGTTCGCATTGATCTCGCCAAAGGTAAGCCCTTGGAGTATCGCAGCACGATCGGAGAAGTCGTCTACGACGCTATGATCCAGACCATCCAGGTTCCGGAGAACGACCGCTTCCAGGTCATCACGGAGCATCCACCCGAAGAGATGATCTTCGACCGTTCGTACCTGGGAATCGAGCGCTCCGACGATTGCGTGTTTATCCAGATCACGTTGAGCGAGGGGCGAAGCGTGGAGCGGAAGCAAGCTTTTTACAAAGCAATTGCTGACGGACTGCACGAGCGGCTTGGGCTTCGGCGGGAAGACGTGATGATCAATCTGGTTGAAGTAGTGAAAGAGAATTGGTCGTTCGGGAATGGCATTGCGCAGTATGTGAAGTGACCGCAGCGGCTAAAGCCGGTGCCTTTGGGGCTTGCTATTCGGCGACGTAAACGTCGCCGCTACCTCACGTCAAAGGCAAAAAGCATCGTGGTGTAAACGTGGCCGCTACCTCGGGTCAAAGGCAAAAGCGGCGCGGTAACTACTGGACGCTACGTCGGGTCGAAGGCAGGACAGGTGCATCGGGAAGAATGTTTGACGGTTCCGACCGGATGTTACGCGTCAAGTTAATTGACCGCAGCGGCTAAAGCCGGTGCCTTTGGGGCTTCGCTATTCGGCGACGTAAACGTCGCCGCTACCTCGGGTCGAAAACAAAAGAGGCGCATCGGCGAGAGGGTTGACGGTTCAGAGCGGATGTTAACGCTAGCGTGAAATTGATTCACCGCAGCGGCTAAAGCCGGCTTCTTTGTGGGCTGCGATTCGGCGACGTAAACGTGGACGCTACCTCACGTCAAAGGCAAAAGCGGCGTGGTAACAACGTCGGCGCTACCTCGAGTCAAAGACAAATGCGGCCGCTCGATAGGAACGTTCCCCGCACATCACGGCAAAACGGCCGCGGCGAGAGATCAGTTGACCCAGCCGCCGCCGGAGGAGTGGCCGTTGCCTTTGTCATCCTTTGGGTCTTTGGGATCTTTGAAGTTGCCGTACTCGTCGAAGTAATCTTCGCGCTTGTGCTGACGCATGTAGACTTCGAATTTTCTGGCGGCGCGCTTGCGCTTCCACTTGTAGTAGGCATTGCGGGTGCCGTAATAGCGCTCCGAGAAGACGAAACGGAGGCCGCGGCGCGGCATGAACCTGAGGTAAATGTATCCGAAGAGCAAACCGCCGAGGTGGGCGCTGTAGGCGATAGAAGCGCCGCGAGCGCCGCTGGCCTGCGCAATGGAAAGAGCGAGCGTGACGAGCACGAGGATCCAGACGAAATACTTGGCTTTCATCTGGAAGGGAAGCGGAAACAGCATGATCTCCTGCTCGCCGTGAATCATGCCGAAGGCAGCGTAGATGCCGAAGATGCCCCCGGAGGCACCGATGGTGGGGATGCGCGGGTCAACCCCAAGGCCGGGCAGATAGGAGACGAAGATCGTGACCAAGGCCGCGCCGATAACGCACCAGAAATAGAATTCGAGGAACTGGCGGCTCCCGAAATCCATTTCGATCTGCGAACCGAACATCCAGAGGACAAACATATTGCCGAGGATGTGCATGATGGATCCATGCAGGAACGCATAGGTGACGACCTGGTAGATGTAGCCGTGGAGCACGGCGGCCGGAATCAGGGAACCGTAGGCGGAGATGATTTCGGCGGTCGCGCGGGACGGAATCGCCAGCAGAAGCAGGGCAAAGTAAATCGCGGCATTGATGATGATGAGCCACTTCACCGCCTTGGTAAACGGCGGAAGGCTCAGCATCATGGAAGAACCACGGGGCATACGCAATTTCCTTGGTACTAGACTACCGCTCCGGCACGGCTAAAAAACGGGCCGCTGAAAAATTCGTGTGCGGCCGTTATTCCCCAGAGGCTAAAGACCCTCTTTTTGGAGGATTCGATCCGGCGACGTAAACGTCGGCGCTACCTCACGTCCAAAACACCGAAGGGCATGGGCAAAGCATCATGCCAAAGGCGCCATCGAGTCTTCTAGACTACCGCTCCGGCACGGGAATGACTACTGGACTCGCGAGCCCGTTTTTACCGAGGGCGCGCAGGCCAAAAATTACGTTGTCCTTGGAGAGGTCGATGGTGGCACTGGTTGCGTCAGCGGGGAAATCCTTCTGAGACTCCCAGTCACCCACCGTGGTTCGCCGCCATACCACGCGGTAGCCTTTTGCCAAACCTCCGGGCGACGGTTTCCAGGTAATGGTGGTGTTGTTGTCCAGGTCCTTGGTTTGCACCCGGACGTTTTCCGCCGGGGCGGGGGCCATGGCAAGAGTCGCCAAGGTAGCGGCATTGATGCGTGCGACGTTGGCCACATATTCGAAGTCGACAAACTTCGGCAGGTCGCCATACTCAACGCCATCTTCGGTGCGGACATTCTGATGTTGATGATGGAAGTCTTCGCGCCACTCGGTGAAGCGCACGGCGGCGTACCCTTCCTGGTTGAAGCTGATGTGATCGCCTCCGCGGAGGAAGCGATCGCGACGGTAAATAAGGGTCGGCTGGAACGTTTTGGGGAGATCGGCGTGTCCGACTTCCTCGACGTAGCGCGCCAATTCACGCGACGCGGAATCATTTTCGCCTCCGGTGGCGCGGATGAGCTTGAGATCGGCTTCGCTTGCGGTTGTCGGCAAGCCCTCGGAGAAGACACGGACGGCATGCGGATCCTGGCCTTTATCGCCCGGGCTTTTGTTGCCGCCGACGATATCGTTGTTGAGCGCGGCCTCGATATTCCAACCGTGCGCCTTGGCCATCTGGGCAAAGTGATGGCTGCCATTCAAACCCTGTTCTTCGCCAGCGACGGTGAGGAAGATAATGGTGCCGGGAAACTTGTGTTTGCTGAGAACACGCGCGCACTCCAGGCTCACGGCGGTACCGCTGCCGTCGTCGTTGGCGCCCGGAGCGAAGTCGGTGGTATTCAGCACGTCGTTGACGCGCGAGTCATAGTGGCCGGTGACGAGCACGATGCGATCGGCGTTGGCCGGATCGGAGCCACGCAGGACCGCGTAAACATTGGTAATTTCGGTTGGCTTAGGAATGCGGTCGACGGGACCTTCAGTAAAATCGTCCGTCTTTACCTCGAGACAGCCGCCACAGTCCTTCGAGTAGCGCTCGAACTCGCTCTTGATCCATTCGCGCGCGGCCGCGATTCCTTTTCCGGAATCGGCGGGAATGCCCGAGGAGAGGGTGGAGCGGTTATTGAAGCTGACGAGCTTATTAATTGTTGCTTCGATGCGCTGCGGAGAAACATCGCGCAGAATCGTGCCTGTTTCGGCGTGTTCCGGGGTTTCTTTTTGCGAGGAATGGGATTGGGCAACGAGCGGGAGGGATATGCACATCACAAGCCCGCAACCGGTAAGGTATTTCAGAAGAGACATTGGTTAACTCGCCGCCGCCGGATTCCGGTACCCCGGTAAGAGTGGCGTAAAGATTGACCAGACTCTTGACCGGTGCCAGTATGAGATTCTAAATATACACAGGTCGCGGGAGAAACCTGGCGATCTTCACGAGAGCGATTCTTAGGGAGCGGAGGCAATCATGGTGATTTGTCCGGAATGCGAGAGCGATCTCGACATTGCAGAAGAAGAAGTGGGCGAGGGCGAAATTGTCTCCTGCCCAGAGTGTGGTTCCGACTTTGAAGTGGTTGGGGTTGAGCCGCTGGAGTTGAGCCCGGTGGGTGGGGCGGAAGAAGAAGAAGACGACGCGGACGAAGAAAGTGAAGATGGAGAGTACTGAGACAAACGTGAAGCACGCGGTGCGCCGCCCGGCGCCCGTGGCGGCGGCGCTGCTGCTGTACCTGGTTGCAATGAACGCCCGGCCTGCTTCAGCCCAGGAAAAGAAAGACTACGCGCTGCTGTACGGAACGGTGTGGAGCGCGGACAATCGGGCGATGGCGGGAGTTCCGATCAAGATTGATCGGGTGGGCGATAAGAAGCCGAAGTGGCAACTCGTGTCCGACCGGCGCGGCGAGTTCGCGCAGCGGGTGCCACAGGGACGAAACGACTATGTCGTGACTGCGGAAGTAAAAGTCGCAAAGGGCGAGACGAAGCCGCAGGCTAAAGTTCACGTTGAGAACAACGAGCGCGTGGATTTCTCGCTACACTTGGTCAAGTAGCGGGTTCACTTCTATATATCTGCGGAGGCCTCATGAAACGATCTTTGGTAGTGCTGCTGGTATTGATTTGGGCAACGATGGCGACAGCGCAAATCCAGTTTGGCGGAGGCTCGCCGCCGGACAAGAAAGAAAAGCCGCTGACCTCGCGGAATCTCAGCGGGCAGATCACAGACAAGAACGACAATCCGATCCCGGATGCAATCGTTTACCTCAAGGACACGAAGACACTGTCGATCAAGAGCTACGTCTCGCAGAAGGATGGCACCTATCGCTTCAATGCGCTCTCGATGAACAACGATTACGAGGTCTACGCGCAGAAGGAAGATAAGAAGAGCCCCACAAAAAAGCTGAGCCAATTCGACAGCCGGGGCGAGCCGAAGATCAACTTGAAGATTGGGGACATGTAGCGGAGCCAGAACAGCAGATCCTCACGTCGGGCTCTGCGCCCTCCTCAGGATGACAACCAAAAAGGGTAGGGGTGAGAAACAATTTTCAGTGGCTTTCGCCGATCGGTGATGCAATTAAAAAGGCCGCCCGCAGGCGGCCTTTTATGCTGGGTGTTGATTAGTCTTGCTGTTCGCGCTTCCAGCTAAGCAGTTCACCGATAGTCGCGGCGCCCGGCGTACTCGATGCGGGAGCCTTGTAGTTCTCGATATCGGTACGGCTGGCTTCGTCGCCCACGGCACGCAGGCTGAGTCCGACTTTCTTCTCATCAGGATTCATCTTGATGATCTTGAATTCGAACTCCTGGCCGGGTTCCAGCTTGAGCGGTGCACCATGCTCATCGGAGGCTTCGGAGTTGTGGCAGAGGCCCTCGACTCCATCCGCGATCTCGACAAATGCACCGAAGCTGGCGAGGCGCAGGACCTTGCCGTGAATGACGTCGCCGACGCGATGGGTCTCGAAGAAAGTCTCCCAGACATCGGGCTGCAACTGCTTCACGCCGAGGGAGAGGCGACGGTTGTCCGGCTCGATGGCGAGGACGACTGCCTTCACCTTGTCACCCTTCTTCAGCACTTCCGAAGGATGCTTCACGCGTTTGGTCCAGCTCAGGTTGCTGACGTGCACCAGGCCGTCGATGCCATCTTCGATTTCGATGAAGGCACCGAAGTCGGTGAGGTTGCGCACTTTGCCTTCGACGGTGCTGCCGACGGGGAACTTCTCGTGCAGCGATTCCCAGGGATTCGACTCGAGCTGTTTCAGTCCGAGGCTGATGCGGCGCTCCTGCGGATTGACGTTGAGGACCACGGCATCGACTTCGTCGCCAACGTTGACCAGCTTCGAGGGATGCTTCATCCGCTTGGACCAGGTCATTTCGCTGACATGCACGAGGCCTTCAATGCCCTGCTCGAGCTCGATGAAGGCACCGTAGTCGGTGACGCTGATGACGCGGCCATGGACGCGGGCGCCGATGGGGTAACGCTCGGCGGCGTCGAGCCACGGGTCAGGAGTGAGCTGCTTGAAGCCGAGTGAAACGCGCTGCTTGTCTTTGTCGAACTTGAGGACCTTGACCTGGATCTGGTCGCCGACTTGTACGAGGTCGCGGGGATGGGTAAGGCGGCCCCAGGACATGTCGGTGATGTGCAGCAAGCCGTCAATGCCACCGAGGTCGACGAAGGCGCCGTAGTCGGTCAGGTTCTTCACCGTGCCGGTCAGGATGCTGTCTTCGTTGAGGTGCTCGAGGGTCTTCGACTTCTTGTCGTTCTGCTCTTCTTCCAGGATCTGCTTGCGCGAGACGACGATGTTGCCGCGCTTCTTGTTGAGCTTGATGATCCGGACTTCGAGATCGTGGCCCTTCATGGCGTCGAGGTTGCGCACCGGGCGCAGGTCGACCTGGGAGCCGGGCAGGAAGGCACGGGCGCCCATGATGTCGACGGTCAGGCCTCCCTTGATGCGATCGATGGCACGAGCCTTGATGGAAGACTTGTCGTTATACGCTTTCTCGATCTCGTCCCAGGCCTTCAGGCGTTGTGCCTTCTGGTGGGAGAGGTGCACGTACCCCTCTTCGGTGTGGCCCTTTTCCTGCATCACGGCGATCTGGTCGCCCGGCTGGAAGGAAACGTTGCCGTCGTGGTCCTTGACTTCCTCGATGGGCACAACGCCCTCGGACTTCAGGCCCACGTCAACAACGACGTACTGGGGGGTTATGCTGAGCACCGTGCCGGTGAGGACGCGGTCCTCGGCGAGTGCCTGCTCAGACTGTTCTTGTTCAAAGGATTCGAGTGCGGTTGCGAAATCTTCCGTCATGTTCTCTTCGTTTCGAGTTCTGCCCGCGGTGGGTTTGGACTCGGGTGGATTGTGGGCCTGAACTGCAGCCGGCTGCGGCGTCGCAGCACCGGATTCTTCGCTTGATTCGGTGGACGAGGTAACGATTGGGTCTTCGAAAGGCATCGATTCAGCGTCGTGCGGCTCCAGTTGAGAGACTGGAGTCGCGTATCCATCGGACTGCTGGGGAACGTCGAAATATGAGTGCCCGTTTTAGCGGGTTGGACAATCCAGCGGCCGGATCTTCCTAGGCGGGCCCCGCATGGGAAGACTCTTTGACTATAGCTCCTGCTGAAAGCAAGTGTCAAACGTCGCACCCCGTTTTTAACCAATAGTTTGCATTCACATGCCGGGGTTTTCGCGGGAGCGTAAAAGAGCCTTGAAGGGCACGAATTTCCGCAGGAAAATCTGCTGAAAAATCCCATTTCGAGACAGCGATCCAAGGGTACCTATGGAGAGATGAGTTCATGGGGGAAACGATTCACAGTCTGAAGCAAAATCTGATCGCCGGTTGATCTTCCGGAGAAGCCTCCGCTAAGCTCGTGGCCATGGATTATCTCTGGACGCCGTGGCGGTACGCCTACATTGCCTCGGCCGACCGCACACCCGGCTGCATTTTCTGTGAAAAAATCGCGGAGAACGACGATCGCAAGAACTTCATTGTCTACCGTGGTGAGCATTGCTTCATCATTTTGAACATCTACCCTTACACCAGCGGGCACGTGATGGTGGTTCCGTACGCTCACCTGGACCAGCTGGTGAAAGTTCCTGCCGAAGCCGCACACGAACTGATGGACCTTTCGCAGAAGATGGAGGACGTGCTGCGGCGTACTTACAACGCAGAGGGCGTGAATCTGGGCATGAACATTGGTAAGTGCGCGGGAGCGGGCGTAGCGGGCCATGTCCACATGCACGTGCTGCCCCGCTGGACGGCGGATGCGAATTTCATGACGGTGGTGGGGGAAACGCGGGTGCTACCCGAGACGCTGGAAACGACGTACGAGAAACTCACGAAGGCGCTGAGGAGTTCCCGGCCGTGACGACCTAGGTAAAACGCGCTCGTCGTGTTGAGCAGCGAGGGGGCGCAGCGATATTGGCCGGCAACCCTGGACCGAGAAAGGATCGCGCAGCTCTGGGCAGAGTTCCACTCCAGAATAGAAGTGCGCATCCAACCTTCAGAGCGCGACATCCTGCGCTGGTGGGAGGAGCACGACTCATGGCACATTTCGGAACCCTTCGAGATTACAAGTTCGCCCAGGAAGTGGGCGACATTCGTGGCGCGGAAGTTTTCGGCACGAACGACGAGAAACTCGGCAAGATTGACGATGTGATCTTCGATCACACGAGTGGCAGCCTGCGCTACGCAGTGATCGACACCGGCGGCTGGCTGCACAGCAAACGCTTCCTGGTTCCGGCAAACCAGATTTTTGAGCGCCCCGACCATGAGGACGACTTCGCGGTGAACCTGACGAAGGAACAGATCGAGCGCTTTCCCGAGTACACGGATGAAACGGTGGAGCGTCCGGAAGAGTTCAAGGAATACGAATCGCGTTATAGCAAGGAATACAGCGGTGGGCCGGTGCTGCACCGCGAGGGCAGCAATCACATCCTGACGCCCGAGGCTTCGGAAATGCCGGCCGCGAGCGGCAGCGCAGAGAGTGTGGAAGGCTACAACCTGACGCCTGACCGGATTGCCGACAAGTTCAGTGATACGGGCAACGATCCGAACAAGACGCGGATGCGTCCGGCGGGCCTGGCGGCGCGGGCAGAAGACACGGCGCGTCCGGGTGCTTCGGCGGGCCTGGAGAACACAACGGCGGCGGAAGACCGTGCCGATGCGCGGAGCCAGGAAGCCGCCAGCAGCGGCCGTCGCGAGTCGATTCACGGACTCTATCGGGAGGGTGCTACGGCTTCGGACGACGCGATGCTGGCGGAGCAGGACCGTTTGACGAATCCGGACGACCTCTACACGCCGGCCAGCGAACGCCATCGCCGGATTGCCGGGTTTGAAGAGCTTCTTCGCCAGAACCGAGTCGATATTGCCGCACGTTGCGGGAATTGCTCGGAGAAAAAGGACGAAGCGGCCTAGGCCAGTCGATCGAACAAGAGTGGGACAGAAGTGGGAGAGCATGGCTCTCCCATTTTTATTGCGTTGAAGATGCGCGGCTATAATGCGCGCAGTGCCGACCGAAGCGCATTTACGGGCAGTTCTCCGATTCGATTACGTGTACTTCGCCATCGGCGTATTGATTTTCACGGTGGGTGTGTTGTCGATCGTCGAGTCGTGGCTGGTACGGCCACGTCATCGCATGGTGACGCTGTTCGGCGTGATCGGAATACTTTACGGCGGACGGCTGCTGGTTCAGTTGGGCACGGTGCAGTTCGCCCTCGGCCTGTCGAACTACGCAGCTGCACAGGTGATCGGGGTGCTCTCGTACCTGATGCCGACGGTTGGCATCTTCCTGTGGTCGACGCTGGTCAGCCGGCGGTCGCGGAAGATCCTGCTGATGGCGGTGGCCGCGCACGCGTTATTCGCGATGATCGGAATACCGCACGATTTGTTGACCCACCACCCCTGGTCGTTCCCCCAGTTCAATAGCGGCCTGGTGATCGCCAGCTCGCTGCTGACCGCAGCAGTTTTCGTAGCCGACATCCGGAGCGGATTCATTCCGCTCGACGTTCCGATTCGTGCCATCGTGGCGGGGTTCATCGTTTTCGAGCTTGGCGTGCTCTATGACAACCTGGTGCCGCTCCACATTGTGCCAGCCGTGTGGACGGAGCCATTCGGCTTTGTGGGATTTCTGTTTGGGATGGGGTTCGGCATTCAGTACCGGATTTCCGCCGCCCGTAACCGGTTGGCGCTGCTGCATGCGGAGATGGAGCAGGCGAGAAAGATCCAGCTCAGTATTCTGCCCGCCGGACCGCCGGCGAACACGCACTACCAGGTGGCGGCACAATACTCGCCAATGACCAGCGTTGCCGGAGACCTCTACGACTTCATTGCCCTGGAAGAAAACCGGCTCGGCCTGTTCATTGCGGACGTGGCGGGCCACGGGGTGGCGGCGGCGCTGGTGGCGTCGATGCTAAAGACGGCGATCAACATTCAGACACGCAGCACGACGAGTCCGGCATTGCTGCTGGCGGATCTCAACCGACATTTCTGTGGACAGTCGCACGGGCAGTTCGTAACGGCGGCGTTTGCGGTACTCGATCCGGAGCGACAAACATTAACCTATGCGGCTGCCGGCCATCCGCCGTTGTTGCTGTGGGCGGATGGGTCCACGTCGGTGCGCCATTTGGAAGAAAATGGCCTGCCGCTGGGAATCCTGCCAACGGCGGAGTATTCGGAAGTGACGGTGCCGTTCCAGCGGGGCGCACGGCTCGCCATGTATACCGATGGCATCGTGGAGTCAGAGAACGCGCGTGCAGAGGAGTTTGGGCGAGACCGGCTCAGCGATGTGTTGAGGGCGCAAAATGGCAGTTCGAGCGAGCTCCTGCGCAATGCGATGACATCGGTCGAAAGCTGGCGCGGGCACGAGCGCGAGCAGGCGGACGACCTGACCCTGCTGGTGGCGGAGTGGGCGCGTTAGGGCCGGAGTGAAGGTTTATTGAGCCAGCATCTTCTTCAGTTGGTCTTCGTCGATGACGGCGACGCCCAGTTCACGCGCCTTATCGAGTTTTGATCCGGCGTCTTCTCCGGCCACCACGTAGTTGGTTTTTTTGCTGACGGAGCCGCTGACCTTGCCACCGGCATCTTCGATCTTCTTCTTGGCTTCATCGCGCGAGTAGGTGGGCAGGGAACCGGTGAGAACGAATGTCTGTCCGGCGAGGGCGGTCCCGCGTACTTTCTTCACGCCCTTGAACTGCAGGCCGGCGGCTTCGAGGCGCTTGACGAGCTGCACATTGCTGGGCTCCGCGAAAAATTCGTGGATGCTCTGGGCAATACGCGGTCCAACCTCTTCCACTTCGAGAAGGTCTTCTTCGGTTGCGGCCATGAGAGCGTCGAGCGAGCCGAAATGTTCGGCGAGGAATTGCGCCGTGCGTTCGCCGACCATGCGAATGCCGAGGCCGTAGATTACGCGCTCGAGCGGCAGCTTCTTCGTCCCTTCAATTTCCTTGAGAATATTTTGCGCAGACTTCTTGCCCATGCGTTCGAGGGAGAGCAGCTTCTCTTCGTCGAGGTCGTAGATGTCGGCGACATTGCGCACCAGGCCGCGATCGACGAGTTGGTTGACCAGCGAGTCGCCCATGCCCTCGATGTTAAGTACGCCGCGGGAGGCGAAGTGCAGGATGCTTTCGCGCAGCTTGGCGGGGCAGTTGGCATTGACGCAACGATGATCGGCCTCGCCCTCGGTGCGGACGACATGGCCACCGCACACTGGGCAACGTTCCGGCATGTGGAAATGCTTGCGGCCGCGCGGATGCTCCTTGTCGTCGAGAACCTTGACGACCTTGGGAATGACATCGCCGCCGCGCTCTACCTGCACCCAATCGCCGATGAGCAGGCCGAGTCGATCGATCTCATCCATGTTGTGGAGGGTGGCCCGGCTGACGGTCGTGCCGCCGATCGGCACGGGCTTCAGAGCTGCGACCGGGGTGAGTTTCCCGGTACGTCCGACCTGCACGAGAATGTCTTCGACCTGGGTGACGCCGGCGCGGGCGGCGTACTTGTAGGCGATGGCCCAGCGCGGGGCCTTGCCGGTGAAGCCGAGCCGCTGCCAGAGCGCGGTGCTGTTGACCTTGATCACGACGCCATCAATTTCATAGGGCAGGGATTCGCGCTGCTCTTCTTTTGCCTGAATGAACTTCAGTACGTCGTCGATGGACTTGAAGACCTTGCGGTTGGGATTGACCTTGAAACCCATCGCCTCCAGTGCATCGAGAGCGTCGGATTGTTTTTCGATGTGCACGCGGCCGTCGACCAGGAGGAAGTAAGCGTAAAAGTCGAGGCGACGCTGGGCGGTGATGTTGGGCTCAAGGACACGGACTGCGCCGGCGGCGGCGTTGCGCGGGTTGGCGAATTTCGAGAGACCCTGTTTCTCGCGGTCTTCATTCATGCGCTCGAAGGACTTGGTGGGAAAAATGACTTCGCCCCGCACTTCGAAGTCGGCGGGCAGATGGGTTTTCTTCAGCACCGCGGCGGGAATTCCCAAGGGCACGGAGCGTACCGTGCGGAGGTTCAGGGTGACGTCTTCGCCGATGGTCCCATCGCCGCGGGTGACCGCCAGCGCGAGGTGCGAACCGGTGCCTTCGGCGTTGTAGCGCAGGGCCATGGAAAGCCCGTCGAGCTTCAACTCGCACTCGTATTCGATTTCCGCGCGTCCGCTCTGCTCTTCGACGCGGCGCGCCCAGTCGCGCAGTTCCTGCTCGTTATAAGCGTTGTCGAGCGAGAGCATGGGGGCGGAGTGCGGCACCTTGACGAAGCCTTCGCGCGGCTTGCCACCGACGCGTTGGGTTGGAGAATCGGGGGTGAGCAGTTCGGGATGGGCCGCCTCGAGGGCCTTGAGTTCGTTCATCAGGACGTCGTATTCGGCGTCGCTGATTTCCGGGTCGTCGAGGACGTAATAGCGATGTTCGTGATAGCGAAGCTTCTCGCGAAGTGCTTCAATCTGCTGAGCGGGATTTTTGGCGCGGG
The DNA here is from genome assembly GCA_963703075.1 of uncultured Acidobacteriaceae bacterium. Classification (GTDB taxonomy): domain Bacteria; phylum Acidobacteriota; class Terriglobia; order Terriglobales; family Acidobacteriaceae; genus Korobacter. The sequence goes on along the minus strand of OY969786.1, from coordinate 3,719,544 downwards.
CCATGCAGAGGGAATTATACGGAGGCTACCACGACTCGGCAGCTCGCAACGGGCAACCCTCGTTCCTGTGGAGTGCTCCTATCAGCTATGCGCAGGCCGTGTTTTATCGTGGTTGATCGTGAATACCCAGCCAACATCTCGACTCGCAAGCTGGTGCTGGAGACTGCAAAGCTGAACGTGATCACCGCCTACGACGCGATCGAAGCCATCCAGACCCTGCAACGCTTCCCGAACGTGGATGGAGTTGTGCTCGACCATTCCATGCCCGGAATGGCCTGCCAGGAATTGGTCGACCGCCTTCGCGCGGTCAGGAAAGACGCCACCATCATCGTGACTTCGAGTGGCGGCTTCGCGCGTTGCCGCGGGGTGGATCATCACCTCGATTCCCACGATCCGAAGCTGCTGCTGGATACCCTCCACTCCCTGAATCAGGACGCCAGCGCCGAGTTGATCCAGCGCGATAAGGAGCTCTCCGGAGAGAGTTGATGCCAGGAGCGCAGGATGGCTTCCTGGTTCTTAAAGATGCTGCGCAGCCCTCCCGTACAATAGAAGTTTCGTCCCGTGAAGCTGCTGAAAGTCATCCTCGCGAAGTACAAACTCCTGCTTGGAATCCTGTTGCCGTGGGGCCCCTGGGGCGTGATGGCGATTGCTGCCCTGGATGCGGCCGCACTTGGCATGCCGCTGGACCTGGTGGTGGCACAGTTCGTCTGGGCCGACAAACCACGCTTCCTGCTGTATTGCTTCATGGGTGCGATAGGCTCGGCGCTGGGCAGCCTGGTGGTGTACGGCATCGGGTACAAGGGCGGCGAGGAGCTGCTGGTGAAACGCATCGGGCGAGCGCGCTTCGAGAAGATCCATGCGCGCTTCGAGAAAAGCGAGTTCCTGACGCTGGCCTTGCCGGCGATGCTGCCGCCGCCGACGCCCTTTAAGTTGTTCGTGCTGGCCGCGGGGGTCGCCGAAATGAGCGTCTGGCGCTTCCTGCTGGGGGTATTTGCCGGGCGCATGGCGCGTTTCCTGATCCTCTCATTCCTTACTTTGAAGTTCGGGCCCGGGAGTGGTGGGGTTCATCCTGCATGGCCACACGAAAGAGAAGCTGCTGGTGCTGGCGGGGGTGGTGCTGCTGCTGGGGGCGGTGTGGTTCGTGCGGCGGCGAAGACAGCCGGTGGCGACGGCCGAGAAGCCGGTCGCATTGAAAAAGAAGTAATGCGAGTCGTTCCCGGAGCGCGGCGTGGATGGGACGGACTCGTTCTAACGCGCTAAAATAGTTGTTTCGGTGAGACCTGCCGTTCCGGCCAGGGATGCTGCCGGCAGGGTCGCGAGTCAGGAATTATGTACGAAGTCACGGTGGAAGATACGTTTGCGGCGGGGCATTACCTGCGCAATTACAAAGGCAAGTGCGAGAACCCGCACGGGCATAACTACAAAGTGCGGGTCACGCTGCAGGGGGCGGAGCTGGACGCTGCCGGGCTGCTGCTCGACTTCAAGGACCTGAAGGTCGTGATGAAGCCGGTGGTGGATTATCTCGACCACCAGATGATGAATGACATCAAGCCGTTTGACGTGGTGAACCCGTCGGCCGAGAACCTGGCGCGTTATTTCTATGACGAGACGAACAAATACCTCGCAGGCCAGACGAAGGGGCGGGTGCGGGTGAAGGATGTCACGATCTGGGAGACGGATACGACAACGGCCACGTATTACGAGTAGCCGGCGAGAGCAGATTGCCGCGTCGGGCTCACGTCCTCCTCGCAATGACAAGAGAAAGCAAAGCGGAGGGCACCGCAACCTGGGCTGACCGCGAGGAGATTTATTGATCGCGTTTTTCGCGGAGGTGACAGTTGTGACGAGCAGGGCGCCCACCGCATTGAATGACAAGCAGAGTACATGCAGATAACTGAAATTTACCGTTCGTTGCAGGGGGAGTCTTCGTACGCGGGGATTCCGTGCATTTTTGTGCGACTGACCGGGTGCAACCTGCGCTGCTCATGGTGCGACAGCGAGTACACCTTTTACGGCGGCCGCAAGATGGACCTGGAAGAGGTGGAGGCAGAGGTACGCAAGCTGGCTCCAGCCGGGTTGGTGGAGATTACCGGTGGCGAGCCGATGCTGCAGGAGCGCGAACTGGTGATCCTGATGCGGCGGCTGATCAATGGCGGATACAAGGTGCTGATCGAGACGAGCGGCGAGCGTCCGCTGGAGAACGTGCCCAAAGATGTGGTGAAGATCGTGGACGTGAAGTGTCCAGGATCGGGCGAGGCTGGAAAGTTCCGCATGGAGAACCTGGAGACGCTGACTCTGCTCGACGAGTTGAAGTTCGTGATTGCGGATCGGGCGGACTATGAATTCGCGCGGGATTTCACCCTGGAGCACCGGCTGGACGGCCTGGTGGCGTCGGTGATTTTCTCTCCGGCTTTTCGCAAGGACGCTCGCGGGACGAGGGATTCGTCGCACTGCCTGGTCGATCCGCAGGAGCTGGCGAATTGGATCCTGGAAGATGGTTTGGAGGTGCGGCTGGGACTGCAGACGCATAAGTTTATCTGGGCACCGGAGACCAAAGGGGTCTGATCTCTTCACCTGAAGCAGATTGCCACGTCGCTACGCTCCTCGCAACGACAACAGAGAGAGACACAATGGCTGAGACGAAAACCATTCCGGCGGAAACCACGGTCGAGCCCTCGGCGGAGCCGGTGAAGGTATCGGTTGGCGATACAAACCGGGCGGTGGTGGTGCTGAGTGGCGGGATGGATTCGACGGTCTGCGCGACCCTGGCGGTCCGGGAATACGGGGCGGCGAACATTGGGGCGCTGCATGTGAGCTATGGGCAGCGGACGGCGGCGCGAGAGAAGCAGGCGTTTGCGGCGGTGGCGGAGCGACTGGGGATCACGACGCGGCTGGCGGTGGAAACCCCGTTTTTCCGGGCAATTGGCGGATCGGCGCTCACCGATTCGGATATCGCGGTGCCGGCTGCGGGAGAGCTGATCGGGCATGAGATTCCCGTGACTTATGTTCCTTTTCGGAACGCCCATTTGCTGGCGATGGCGGTGAGCTGGGCCGAGGTGCTGGGGGCGTCCAAGATCTATATCGGGGCGGTGGCGCAGGACAGCAGCGGGTACCCGGACTGCCGTCCGGAGTTTTATGAGGCTTACAACTTGGCGGTGCGACGCGGCACCAAAGCTGGAGAGATCAAGATCGAGACGCCGCTGATTGCCTTGCGCAAACATGAGATTGTGAGCCTCGGCCTTGAATTGGGCGCGCCCTTCGATTTAACGTGGTCATGCTATAGCTCGGAGGACTGTGCATGCGGCATTTGCGATAGCTGTGTGCTGCGGCTCCGGGCGTTTGCGGGAGCGGGAGTCGTCGATCCGATTCCTTACGCGCCTTCTGCCGGACAAAGGAAGTAACTTCGGCGGAAAATGTCGGCGATGGATAGCAGGTATCTAGAGGGATAGTCTCGCTGGGAGGCGGACATGAGAAAGCAAACTTTAATTCTGGTCTTCTTTGCAATGCTGTGCGCGCTGGCTATGCCGGCGTTTGCGCAGACCGGCAGCGTCAAGGGATATGTAAAAGACGACGCGGGCAAGCCGGTGGTGGGTGCGGTGGTGGAACTGGCGAACCTTGAAAATGGCCGGAAAGTCACGTTGAAGACGGACAAGGGCGGTAACTTCTTCAGCATCGGCGTACCGATCGGCACCTACAAGGTGACGGTGACGCAGGACAACAAGCCGCTCTGGAGCTATGCGAAGTATCCGGTGGGCGGCGGCGATGGCAATCCGGACCTGAACATCGATTTGGCGAAGGAACATGCGGCGGCAGCCAACAATCCGGCGACGGCGGAGGCAGCCAAGAAGATCGAAGAGGCCAAGAAAGCCAACGAGAAGATCGGAAACCTGAATGGCATGTTGAAGCAGGCCAATGACGCCATCGCGGCCAACAATTTCGACCAGGCAGTGCAGATCATGCAGCAGGCCGCGGACCAGGACAAGGACCATCCGCACGACCTGATCTTAGGGCGCCTGGGCGACGCCTACCTGGGTGACAAGAAATACCCGGAGGCAGTGGACTCCTACAACAAGGCGATTGCGATCGATCCGAGCAAGGCGGCGTACCACAACAACCTGGCGCAAGCACTGGCCAAGTCGAACCAGACAGACAAGGCCATCGCGGAATACGACACGGCCGCGAAGCTTGAGCCCGCCAACGCAGCCACGTATTTCTACAACGAAGGCGCGGTGCTGACGAACCTCGGCAAGAACGATGACGCGAATGCCGCCTTCGACAAGGCGATTGCCGCGGACCCGACGAAGCCGGATGCGTATTACCAGAAGGGCGTTAACTTGATGGGAAAGGCCACGACCGGAAAGGACGGCAAGTTTGTCGCTCCTGAGGGAACGGTGGAAGCACTCAATAAGTATCTGGAACTGGCCCCGACGGGTAAATACGCAGACAGTGCCAAGTCGATGATCGAGGCGGTGGGCGGAACCGTGACTACCAGCTACGGGACAAAGAAGGCCACTGGAAAAACAGTCAAGAAGTAAGCTCCTTGCGGGCCAAGGGCGGCTGCGGCCGCCCTTTTCTTTTAGGCGGTCTAGAATCAGGTGAACATGGAAACTGGTTCCCAACTTCCGTCGTACGAGCAGGCGCGCGGACTGGTGGAAGCGTATGCCACACAGATTCCGTTGCCTTCCTCCGCGGAAGTGGAACTGCTGGATGCAGATGGAAGGGTGCTGGCGGAAGAGATCCAAGCCGACCGTGACTTTCCGCCCTTTGCGCGGGCCACGCGCGATGGATTCGCGGTACGCGCCAGCGAGGTCACGGGCGTTCCGGTGAAGCTCAAGGTGGTGGGTGAGATCGCAGCCGGGTCCGCGGGCGCACATCGGCTTGGCATGGGGGAAGCGGCCGAAATCATGACCGGGGCACCGCTGCCGGAGGGAGCGGATGCAATTGTTATGGTGGAGTACACCCGGCGCGAGGGTGGGTTTGTCGTCATCGAACGGACGGTGAAGAAGGGCGAGAACTTCGTGCCGCGCGGGGCAGAAGCCGCGGCTGGAGAGCTGCTCATTGCGCCGGGCAGCCGGATGAACCCGGCGGCAATTGCCATCGCAGCTTCGGTTGGTAAAGCAGCACTGAAGGTCTACCGGAAACCGGCGGTCGCGATTCTTGCCACTGGTGACGAACTGGTGGAGGTTGGCGAAAAGCCGGAAGCCGCGCAGATTCGCAATTCCAACAGCTACTCGATCGCCACGCAGGTTCGCCGGGCGGGAGGCGAGGCGCGCATACTGCCAATCGCGCGGGATCGGGAGGAGTCGATACGCGCTGGAATTGATGCGGCCAGGAGCGCGGATTTGCTGGTGCTCTCGGGCGGCGTTTCGATGGGCAAGTATGACCTGGTGGAGAAAGTGCTGGCTTCGCAAGGGGCAAAGTTTCATATGACCGGCGCGCGGATTCAGCCGGGGAAGCCGATTGTGTTTGGGACGCTGCCGAACGGCCAGCGCGAACTGCCGTTTTTCGGGCTGCCGGGAAATCCGATCTCGACCATGGTGACCTTTGACCTGTTCGTGGTTCCAGTGTTGAGCGCGCTGGCTGGAACTGCGAATGTCCGGCCGCGGTTTGCGCGAGCGCGCATGGAGAAAGACTTCAACGTGGCGCCGGGACTGACGCGGTTTCTGCCGGCATCACTCACGGGCGACGCAGGGGAGAGCCGGGTCGATGTGATTCCGTGGCACGGTTCGGGAGACCTGGCGGCGATCGTGCGCGCAAACTGTTATCTTGTGGTGCCGCCGGAGGCTACTGAGCTGCCCGGCGATTCATACGTGACCGTGTTGTTGAAGGATTGAACCTTGCCGAAAACTCCCAAGAAGAAGACGCTTTCCCACTATGACAAGGAAGGGCGGGCTGCGATGGTCGATGTGTCGGCCAAGGAGCCCACGGTCCGCACGGCCGAGGCGAGCGCCGAGGTGGTCATGTCGCCGGAGGTGATGGAGGCTTTGCCAAACAACCCCAAGGGGGATGTGTTTGAGACGGCAAGGCTAGCGGGGATCATGGCCGCAAAACGCACCGCAGAGCTGATACCTCTGTGTCATCCCCTGCCCATATGGCACATTGATGTGAGGGTAGGCCTATGCGAGAATGGCGTTGCTATTAGCTCTAAAGTAACCACAAAATCAGTTACGGGCGTGGAGATGGAAGCGCTCGTAGCGGTATCCGTTGCTGCCTTAACGGTTTACGATATGTGCAAGGCTCTCGATAAGGGCATTGAGATTCGGCAGGTCGTGCTCGAATCCAAGTCAGGCGGGAAGAGCGGTACCTACCGCCGCAAGAAGCCGGCTTAAGAGTCTGGATTTTTCCTCATGGCGTCTCACGTTCGCGTTCTGCTGGTTGACGACAATCCGATGATCATTGGCATGCTGAAGCAGGCGCTCGAACCGCATTGCATGGTGAGTGTTGCCAGCGACAGCACGGATGCGCTGCTGCGTTCGATCGACGATCCGCCGGATCTCATCATCAGCGATTACCAGATGCCGGGGCTGGACGGGCGCCAGTTGCTGGAGAAGTTAAAGGCACGTGCCAATACTGCGAGGGTGCCTTTCATCCTGATGGCCAGCCGCAACGATCTCAACGAAAAACTGAAGGGCGTGCGCGATACCGTCGAAGATTTCCTGGAAAAGCCGTTCTACCTGCGGGAAGCCGGTTCGCATCTGAAGCACGTGATCGACAAAGTCGCATTGGAAAAAATGGCGCGTGAGGCGGGTAGCAGCGCGACGCTGAACGGCAGCCTGGCGCAGATGAACGTGATCGATCTACTGCAGTCGCTCGAATTGGGGCGCAAGAATTGCGCGCTGGCACTCAACAACGATAACGACCGCTGCGAGCTGTACTTCTCGGAAGGGCAGATCAACCACGCGGTCTATGGATCGTTGATTGGGGACGAAGCAGTGTACAAAGCGCTGCTTTGGACGGGCGGCAACTTCAAAATCGACTTCAACGGGGCGAGCCCGGAGCAAACCACGACACTGGTCCACGCAAGGACTGTTGATGGAAGGCCTTCGCCAGTTGGACGAATCGAACCGCGACAATGAAACCGAAGTCGATCCGTTCGCCACGCGGTAATTCACAAATCAGGTAAGCTTTGGCACATGAAAAAGACCGCAGCGGTGATTACCGTGAGCGACCGTTCGCATCGCCGCGAGCGGGAGGACCTGTCCGGCCCGGCGGTGGCGCAGGCTTTAGGGCAGGAGGGCTTCGAGGTGCCTAAGCGCCGAGATCGTGCCGGATGAGGAGCAGCAGATTCGGGCTGCGCTTCGGCGTGCGACGGAACGCGCCAAGCTGGTAGTAACGACCGGAGGGACCGGCGTGGCGAAGCGGGACATCACGCCGGAGGCGACGATCGCGATTTGTGAGCGGCTGATTCCGGGGATCCCAGAAGTGATGCGCAGCGAGGGCCTGAAACGTACGCCGATGGCGCCGTTGAGCCGAGCGGTCTGCGGTACTCGCGGGGAAACGGTGATTGTGAACGTGCCGGGGAATCCGAACGGAGCGGTGGATTCGTTGCAGTCCGTGATGGCGTTGTTAATGCATGCGATGGAACTGCTGGCGGGGAACACGGAACATTGATTAGCTATCAATTCCTCAATACGCGGGCGGGATCGGTTCGAGCAGCGCCATGCCGGCAGGAGAGAAGCGGAAACTGCAGCGATGGTCATGACGGGCAACGCCCCAACGAAGACTCGCGGATCGCGGGCTCACATGAACAGCGAACCTTCTCCGATGGCACAGTCATCGGCCTTGCGGGGATCCCCGGCTCAATGTGAGGAGCAGGAACCGAATCCGGTTTACTGCTGGTAGTGAAGGATGAGTTGCTGGAATCGGGGGTCAGAGCGCAATGAGGCGAAATATGGACTGGCGTCGATAGCGGCAAAATCCCGGTAGCCGAGGTCGAGGGCCCTTTGCAGCGTCGACAAAGCTCTTTCTTTGTCGCCCTTGGCAGCATAGGCTGCACTCAGAAAATAGCAGAAGATTGCATCTTTTTTCGAATCGCCACTCTTCGTAAGACGGGCGACTGCTGCGTCATATTTTCCTTGTGCCAGATCGATTTGAGCTTCACCAAGATCCACATACGAAACATCTCCCAACTCTCCCCCACGCTCGAAAGCCTTGCTCGCTTCCTCATAACGACTCTGGAACAGGAGCGCACGGCCGAGATGGTAATAGGCAATTGCGAGAGAGGGTTGTAGTCGAATTGCCTCCCGCGCAGCTTTCTCGGCTTTAACACCTTGCGGTGGTTGCTCGTAGGCCAGGACCCACGAAAGCGCGTCCCACGCGTGCGAATTCTGCGGGTCCATCCGAATGGCTTCGCGAAGGATTTCCGCTGCCTTGCCATACTCGTATTTCCAGCCATGGACGTAACCAAGCGCAATCCGCGCCTCCACCAGATCGGGCGCAGTCGCAACCGCCTTTTGCGCAAGTTGATTGGCGCGTTCCAGGTAACTGGCTTGTGAATCCACATTGCGATAGTAGTAGCCTTCCACTTGCGCGAGACCCGCCAATGCCGGGGCATACTCCGGGTCAAGCTTCAGCGCCTGTTCGAAGTGGCTGCGCGCCGCTTCCAACTTGTCGGGCTCGGCGTCATGCTCCGCTAGCGCGCGCCCCACAACGTACGCTTCGTATGCCTGAGAGTTTTGCGTGTAGCGCTTCTCCAACCCCTGCTTTTCTTGCGGACTCAGCTTCAAATCAAGTGCCTGCGCTATCTGTAGCGCAGTTTGCTCCTGCAGCGAAAAAACATCCTGCCGGTCGCCCTTGAAATCCTCGGCCCACACATCGAAGCCGGAGGTCGAGTCCACCAGGTGCACATTGACTCTGATTTGATCCCCGGATCTCCGCACACTGCCTTCAAGAAGATAACGAACACCAAGCCGGCGGCCGGTTTCCGCAGCATCGAGGGTCGAACTCTTCAGCGCTGCGACCGCCGCATGAGACGCTACATTGATAGCCTGGATTTTAGAAAGTTTTGTCGTGATCTCGTCCGTCATTCCATCGGCGAAGTAGGCGCCATCCGGATCGGAACCGAGATTCTGCAAGGGCAACACAGCGATCGACAGTTTGCCCACCGCGGTCGCCGACGGTGCGGAACGTGCCGAGGACCAGCGGTAGGCGGCAATCCCGGCGGCCAGCAAGACCAACCCGATCACCACGGCGATCAACATCTTTGAGTGACTCGCAGTTCGCGGCTTCGTATTCGCTTCGGCTGGTATGACGACGCTGGTTGACTCGGTGTCGCGCTTCACCCGTTGCAGGTCTGCGCGAATCTCAGAAGCGTGCTGGTAGCGAAGGTTACGATCTTTCTCCAGGCACTTGTTGATGGTGCGTTCCAGATCGGCTGGGATGTCAGGATTCAGGCGCACGGCTGGTGTGGGTGTTCCATCAAGAATGGCCTTGTAGATGACTGCGGGACTTTCCCCACGAAACGGCAACGTTCCGGTCGCCATCTCATACAACACCGCGCCCAGCGAGAACAAGTCGGTGCGTTGATCCAGTTCTTTCGCCTTGACCTGCTCCGGCGACATATAAGCTACGGTACCGAGAGTAGTCCCGGGACTGGTGAGGTGCTGCCCCTCGCCGGCAGTCACGGTTTCGGCCGCGGCGATCCTGCTTGAGGAAGCACTTGCGATCGTGATCTTTGCGAGCCCGAAGTCGAGGATCTTGGCATGTCCGCGCTTGGTGACGAATAGGTTCGCGGGTTTGATGTCGCGGTGGACAATCCCTTCCGCATGAGCAGCGTCCAACCCATCGGCAATCTCAATCGCGAGTTCCAGCAAAACCTTGGTCTCGACAGGCTTTCCGTCGATCAGGTGCTTCAAGGTCATGCCATCCAGAAACTCCATGGCGATGTACGACTGATCTCCGCTCTTGCCGATTTCGTAGATGGTGCAGATGTTGGGGTGGTTCAGCGCGGATGCCGCCCGTGCTTCTCGCCGAAAACGTTCCAATGCCTGCGGGTCTTGGGCTACGTCATCGGGCAGGAATTTCAAGGCGACAAATCGGCCAAGATCGGTGTCCTCGGCCTTGTAGACCACACCCATGCCACCCCCGCCGAGTTTCTCAACGATTCGATAGTGGGAAATGGTCTGACCGATCACGGTCGTTCCCGACCGCGCTCGAGGTTGAGCGTATTGGCTATGGTCCAGGCACTCAACGCGTGTACGGAGTGTTCGGTTAGAAACTTCCCAGCGAGGGTGTAATGGAGACGGGTGTCCCCAGGCTGGCGGACCACGCCTTTGCCGCCGAACTCTTCCAAAATGCGGTGGTGGAGAACAAGTCTATTCGTCAAGAGGCCCCTGCCGTTTGGGACGCTTCATAGTATGGACACCCATAGGAACAGTCAACGGCAAGGCGCGTGGCCACGACTAGTTCATTTTCATGCCTGGCATCGCGGAGTGATCCATGTTGTCATGCCCGGTCTCGTCATCATCGGTTGAGAAGATCTTCCTGGGATCGGTTTCGTAGGGATATACGTGGACCATCCAGCCGAAAATATGAGGATGAAACTCGCCCTCAGCCGCTTCACACGCTTCCCGGGTCGTGATGGAACCCATCAGGCCGAACTTCGCGTCCGGGCCGAAGTACCCTGCCTTCTGTCCGGCGGGCGCTTTGCAAAAATTGACGTGCTGATGCCACCTTGCGATGCTGAGCGGAATTCTCTGGTTTAAGTCAGCCTCGGTGGCATCCACGCGCGCGGTGTACATTGCGCCAACCAGTTCGTATCCTCCGTCCGCGGTCTTCTTATAGAGCAGCGAAGTGGGCTTGAGCGGATCGAAATGCAGCCACGCGTCGCGGCCGTTCTCATACTTGGTGAAGTGATACTGGGGCTGGGGAATGTTGGGGAGGAAGATCTGAAATCCGTCGGCCAGGGCCTTGTGATAGTCCCGGTAAGGAGCCATGGCAGTCTTGGCTGCCTGCACAATCTCATCAGCCTTCTGCTGGTCGCCGGGCTTCGCGGGCGCAAGCGTTGTCATATACATGTGGCCGGCCATGTGCGACATGTTTCCCGTGGGCGTGGAAGTGTTTGGCTGGGCCGCTTGCGCGCAGAAGAAGGTGCTGCAAAGCATCATCGTGCAAAGGCAAGCTGCTCGTTGTAGGTTCGCGATGAAGCCCTGGCGAATTGCAAACATCCGGCAATCTCCTCAAACCTTCGTTACGATCTATCCGGCTGGAACGTTGAACATCATATTCCAGGCGGGACCGCGATTGACGCACTCCTGCGGGTGCAGGTATGTAAAATTCGTTATACCGGGCGGGACTGTTCCAATGGATTCGCTTTCGTTGACGTGCAGACACTTCGACCCTAAGATGGTGCGACAAACTGAATAGCCTCTCAATGATCGGCCAGACAATTTCCCATTATCGGGTTGTGGAGAAACTCGGTGGCGGCGGCATGGGCGTGGTTTATAAGGCGGAAGACACCCGCCTGCACCGCTTTGTCGCCCTCAAGTTCCTGCCCGATGAGGTAGCCAGCGACCCGCAGACGCTGAGCCGGTTTCAGCGCGAAGCCCAGGCGGCATCCGCCCTCAATCACCCGAACATCTGCACCATCTATGACATCGGCGAAGAGAATGGCCGGGCATTCATCGCCATGGAGTATCTCGACGGCTCGACGCTGAAACACATGATCGAGGGCAGCCCGCTCAAGACGGCGCAGTTGCTTGATTTGGGTATGCAGATCGCAGATGCCTTGGAGGCGGCGCATTCGGGCGGCATTGTTCACCGCGACATCAAGCCCGCCAATATTTTTGTGACCCAGCGCGGCCAGGCCAAGGTCCTGGATTTCGGTTTAGCGAAGGTAGGCTCACGCATCACCCCACGCGCGGGCACTTCGGACGACACTATCGCAGCTTCGGCCGTCGCCAGCCCTGAGCAGTTGACCTCTCCGGGAACGGCGATGGGAACTATCGGATACATGTCGCCGGAGCAGGCACGGGGTGAAACCCTCGATCATCGCAGCGACTTATTTTCGTTTGGCGTAGTGCTCTACGAGATGGCGACCGGGAGGCAGCCATTCGCCGGAGCAACCTCCGCCGTGATTTTTGAAGCAATCTTGAACAAGGTGCCGGCTCGCCCGCTTGAGTTGAATCCATCCCTGCCGCCGCAAATGGAGCCAATCCTGAATAAGGCGCTGGAAAAGGACAGGGAGTTACGCTGCCAAAGTGCGGCTGAGCTGCGGGCAGATTTGAAGCGGCTGAAACGCGACGCCGACTCGTCGCATGCGAAGCTGACGGGCGCCACGCAAGCAGTCACTGCAGCGAAGGAGGTTCCGGCCGCTGCTCGGCCGCCAGCTCGCAAAACGAACCCGCTGCGCTCCTTGCTGATCGTTGGTGGAATTCTCCTGGCGCTCGCGGTTGGATTGGGTGCAGGGAAGCGAATGTGGGGATCGGCAGGCGTGAGCGCGCCGCTCTACCACGAAATCACCTTCCGCCGCGGCGACGTTCGCTCTGCGCGTTTCGCTCCTGACGGCCAGACGCTTCTCTACAGTGCCGCCTGGCAGGGCAATCCCGTCGAGACATATTCTGCGCGCGAGGGGATGGTGGAGTCACGTTCCCTTGGGCTTCTGCACGCTGAGCTGATGTCCATCTCGTCGAAAGGAGAGATGGCTTTGTGCTTAGACAGCCATCCCACCGGAACCTGGACGCGAGTCGGCACCTTGGCGAGAGCGCCGTTGGCCGGCGGCACACCCCGCCCGATTCTCGAAGGCGTGGAATGGGCCGACTGGTCTCCGGATGGTGAAAGCCTCGCGGTGGTACGCAATGTCAATGGACACGACCGCCTGGAATATCCCATTGGCAAAGTTCTTTATGAAACCAGCGGTGGCTGGATCAGCTATCCCCGGGTTTCGCCCAAAGGCGACAACATTGCTTTCATGGACCATCCAACGCAAGGAGACGACGGTGGCAGTATCGCGGTCGTCGATCTTGCCGGCCACAAAAAGACGTTGACCCGCGAATGGTATGGCACGGAGGGTTTGGCGTGGTTGCCGGACGGAAAGGAAGTCTGGTTCACCGCCAGCGAACTGGGATTGTTTCACTACATCAGCGCGGTTGATCTTTCGGGCAAACTGCGGCTCATCTCCCGGGTGCCCGGCTCTCTCCTGGTTTTCGATATCTGGCGCGACGGGCGCGTGCTGTTGGCGCGCTCGGACCGCAGGCGTGAAGTGATGGGTCTCCGTGCAGGAGAAAACAAGGAGCGCGACCTTTCGTGGCTCGACTACTCCTATCCCACGGATCTCTCCATTGACGGCCAAACCCTGCTTTTCGACGAGGAGGGAATCGGTGGCGGAGTGCAGTATGGCGGCTCGCAGGACATGACGTACGCGGTGTACATCCGCAAGACGGATGGCAGTCCCGCCCTTCGTTTAGGAGATGGCGGAGCAACCGCTCTTTCTCCCGACCAAAAATGGGCAATGGTGCAGACACCGAGTTCACCGCAACAGCTGAAGCTGCTTCCCACCGGTGCAGGCGAAATACAAACGGTCACGAACGATTCCATCAATCACCAGTACGCACGATGGGTTCCCGATGGAAAGCGAGTCGCATTCAGCGGAAACGAGCCCGGAAAAGGTGTGCGGCTGTATATCCAGGATATTGCCAACGGAAAGCCGACTCCGATTTCTCCCGAAGGTGTGAACTCTCAGGATTTCGCCGTTTCTCCCGATAACCAGTGGGTCGCGGGAGTGGCGCAGGATGATAAGAGCTATCTGTATCCCGTGGGCGGGGGCGATCCTCGCCCGGTGATTGGCGCGGAGGCAGGCGACGTCCCGATCAGCTGGAGCGAAGATGCGAAAGCCTTGTATGTATTCCGTGCGGGCGAGGTCCCGGCCAAGGTTTACCGCGTCGACTTGGCTACCGGGAAGAGGAATGTCTGGAAGCAGATCGCTCCCATTGATCCCACCGGCGTCTCGATGATCGGACCCATCCTTATGACACCCGATGGAAAGACCTACGTCTACGGCTTCTACCGCACCCTCGGCGACCTCTATCTCGTCGACGGCTTGAAGTAAGCAGATCGTTCGCTGAATCTCAAAGCAATCCTTGAAACTGGTCCGTGGATTTGCGGCAACTCGTCCCCGCTTTCTTTCGGCTCGTGTCAAAGGCCGCCGTTCATCAAGCTTCGGAACTAAAATCAACCGCTGCGGAGTGCATCATTCTTCGCGACGGGCGTGCGTCTGCGGGGAATAACACGATGGAGAAGGACATGAGAAGCGAATTCAAGAGCGGTGCAGTTGAGACGAGACCCTCGGCGTGGAGAGCCATTTTTCTAGGCGGCCTGGTCGCCGGCGTTCTGGACCTCGCGTACGCCGTCGTCGTTTACAGCCCCCGGCATCCTGAGTTGATTCCACAAACGATTGCCACCGGTGTCCTCGGTGCAAAATCCTACGAGGGCGGAATGCCCACGGTGATCCTCGGCACCATTCTTCACTTTGTCATTGCCTTTGGCGCAGCCTGCGTCTTGTACATGGCCAGCCGATATCTGCCATTCATCGTGCGGCACGTTGTCGTCTCTGGAATCGTTTTCGGATCGTGCGTTTATCTCTTCATGCATTTCGTGGTGATTCCCCTGTCACTCGTTCCACGACACACTCCATCTCTCCGTAGTGCCATTTTCGAGTTCATCGAGCACTGGTTTTTCGTTGGCATGCCGATTGTTTTTTTCGCCAAGCGATATGCAGGAGATGGGCTTGCCTCGCTTCGCCCAGAAGCCCGGGACAACTCGTCCTTCTCCCAGCGCGCGCAGCGTGAGTGATATCCGCTCGGCCGGCAGTTTGGATCTTCTGGGGCGCTCTTCGGAGCGCCTTTCTTTATGTTTCCGGAGTTTGTGCGTGAATCCCAATCCACGCCGCCATCCCCGTCGGCGGCGGTGTCAACCCGGAGGGTGCAGACTTCTCCGGCCACCCGCCTTAATCCCTCGACGAGGCCCCGTACACGGCTCGAATTGTTGGAGAAAGTCAGGATCAATGCTACCCTTTCGCCTCCCAGCCTTTGGGCTGGGACAAGGCGTCTGGATTCGAACACCAGGAATGCCTCTATGGCGACTCAAAGACCCGCGTCGGATGTACCGATCGCAGAAATTTCTGCGGCCCTGCTCGCTCGTCCGGATGTGATCGCCCGAGCGCGGGTGATTGCCGACCGCGCTTGCGAGCTCGTTCCCGAGAGTGCGGCGGTCGTCTACGTGATCGACGACCAGGACAATCCAGCGTGGACCGCCAAGGCTTCCGCCGGGGAGATCGTCGTTCACGAGAAAATCGACCTCGATGCCGGCACCCTTGGAACCCTGGCCGAGACGAAGGAACTGCAGATCTTCGAAGGCGCAACCCTGCAACGGGAGGATTACTCGCATCTCGACATTCGTCGCACCGGCATCTCCCTGGCGTACGCTCCACTCCTTTCGAGTGAGGTGCTGGTCGGCGCCATCGAGCTCATTGGCGACGAGGGATCGTTTTCAGGGTCCGTCTTGCAATCGTTAAGCGAAATCGCAGAGCTGGCTTCGCCCGCCATCGCGGCAGCCCTGAGCTACGAGAACGAGCGCAACGTAAATTTGCAGTCGATCAGCCGCGTTACCCAGATGTACGACCTGGAAAAGGTCTTCAACGCGACCATCGAGCTCGACGAGCTGCTCGCGATGATCGCAAAGAAGTTTGCGGAAGTGATGAACGTCCAGGCCGTGAACCTGTGGATGGTCAGCGGGGATGCCGTGGAACTCGTCAACCAGGCGGGATCCGACGTTACGGTTTTCGCGGGAGCCACGCAGAAGAAAGGTGACGGCATTGCCGGCGACGTTTCCGACGACGGCGAATCGGTGCTGATCGATGATCCGCAAGATGAACGGCTGCAGCAGCGTAGCGCGGGCTTCGAAAACGGAGCTGTCTTCTCGCTCGTGGCCGCGCCCCTGATGGAACTCGAAAACCTGGTGGGCGTGGTCGAAGCCGTGAACCGTCTCGACGGCATGCCCTTCGACGACGACGATCAGTTCCTGCTGATGAATATGTGCGAAACCGCCAGCAACGCTCTGCACAATGCTGAGTTGCTGCAAGCGGAGCGCAAGCTCGAGGTCCTCGAGGCCCTGGTCAAGGTCAGCAACGAGATCACCTCCACCCTTGATCTCGATCGCGTATTGCAGGCGGTCGTCAACGAGCCGAGTTCGGTCATTCACTACGAACGAGCCGCCATTGCCCTGGAAGAACGCGGAAAATTACACATCCGGGCGGTGAGCGCCTCGGTGCGGATCAACCCCCAAGATCCGGAGATCCAGCGCCTCCAGCAACTGTTGGAATGGGCGTCGCTCTCGCGCGAACCCATGCATGTTACCCAGCATGGCGATGAGGTTGAGGACGAAAGGGAAGAAACCCGGGCCAAGTTCCAGGCGTATTTCGCACAGACTGGCATGCGTGGGTTTCATTCCATCCCCCTTGCCGACGACGATGGCCGGGTCGGAATTCTTTCCTTCGAGAGCAGCGATCCCGACTTCCTGGGGACCGGCGCATCGGGAGATGATCAAGGTCCTGTCCGCCCAGGCCACGGTCGCATTGCGCAACGCCTCGCTCTATCGCGAGGTGCCATTCATCGACCTCCTCGAACCCATCCTGGCTCGAAAGAAGAAATTCCTGGCGTTAGAAAAGCGGCGTCGCATGCTGATGGTGGGCGGCGCTGTGTTCGTCCTGATCTTCCTCGCCGTGTTTCCTTTGCCGTTGCGCGTGGATGAACCGGCAATGGTTGCGCCCGCGCACAGTGCGCACGTGCAGCCGGAAGTGGCCGGCGTGGTCCAGACCGTTGCGGTTCGTGAGGGCGACAGCGTCCGCCAGGGCACCGAGCTCGCGAAGTTGAATGATTGGCAATATCGCGAAGCGCTGGCCGCCGCTCAATCCAAGTACCAGACCGCCATCTCGCAAATGGATCGCTCGCTCGCCTCCAACGACGGAACGGAAGCCGGCATCCAGCGGGTGCAGGCGGACTACTGGCGCACCGAGGTCGACCGCAACCGTGAGCGGTTGGAGAGGACTATATTGCGGGCGCCGATCGATGGCCGCATTGCAACAGCACATATAGAAGATATGGTCGGGCGCAGCCTCAATCCCGGAGACACCTTCGCCGAAGTGGTCGACACCTTGCATGGCGGGGTTGACGTTGCGGTCGATGAGGTAGACATCGGGCGTTTGCGTACCGGGGAAGCAGCGGCGCTGAAGTTGGATGGCGTGCCCAGTCGCACCTTCCACGCGAACGTCGAGGTAGTCAGCCCAACGGCTGAGTTGCAGGGCAACGGACGCTTCTTCTATGCGCGGCTGCTCGTCGACAACAAGGATGGACTGATTCGCCCGGGCATGCAGGGTCGCAGCAAGATTGCCACGGGCTGGGCTCCCGCCGGATGGGTCATTTTCAGGCGTCCCGCTCTATGGCTATGGTCCAAAGTTTGGTCGTGGGTCGGATGGTAATGCGGAGAAACGTGATGAAGTTATCGATTGTCGCTATTGTCTTCCTGACATTCGCCTGTGCGGCCTGCAACGGTTCGAAAGAAACGTCCGTGAACGCCGCGGCTCCTGCGGCAACTCCCACCAAGCCGCCGGTTGCGAGCGCGAAGGACGAGGCGTTTGTTGCCTCCGGTCCGGTGGTGGTGGAAAACGAATTGGACGTAGTCTCCCTGCGCGAGGGCGTGGTGGTCTCGATTGTCGCGCAGCCGGGAACCCGGGTTCGCAAAGGACAACTGCTCGCCAGGTTGGATGACCGGCAGATTTCCGCCGATAGTGATGCTGCCGCGGCGCACGTCCGCGCCCTGGAAGCTAACCTGCAGAACTGGCACGCGGAAACCAAGGTGCTCCAGGCGGATCGCGGCCGGGCAGAAAAGCTGTATGAGGCGCAGGTCATTCCTAAGGAACAGCTCGAGCATGCTGTCTACAAAGAAGAGGCCGACGAGTGGGAAATCAAGCGTGAGACGGAGAGCCTGAACAACGCCAAGGCCGTGGAGAAATCCCTCGAGTTCGAGAAGGATAAAACCAGGATCGTCGCGCCCTTCGATGGCATTGTGGCTCGCCGCTATGTGCGCGATGGGCAAAAGGTCGCGATCGGCGATCGCTTATTCTGGGTAACCGCCTTGGGACCGCTGGAGGTGAAATTCACCGTTCCGGAGCGCTTCTTCGGAAAGGTGCAGGAAGGCCAGCAGGTCACGGTGAGTTCCGACGACGTAGCCGCCGATACTCACTACAACGCAAAAATCGTGCAAATCAGCCCAGTGGTCGATCCCTCCAGCGGGACGATGGAAATCCTGGCGCTGGTCACGGATTCCGCTCCCGGTCTGCGCCCCGGCATGCTGGTGAATATCACTCTCAATCAGCACCCATGAACATTCTCGAAGCCCTCGACGCGGCTCTCCCGGAAATTCCCGAGAAAGTTCTCAAGCGGAGCTATCCCAAGCTTGATCCGCGGGTCATTGCCAAGGAGCACATCGAGCACGGGGAGCGGGTCGTACTCGCCAAACTGCCGGGCGCGGAAAACTTCATACGCTTTCAACCCGAACAATGGCAGTTGCTCGAACTCTTTGACGGAGAGCGCACTTACGAAGAATGTTCAGCGCTGATCCAGGAAAAAACTGGCGTTGGTTACACAACCGACGATGTGAAGGAGTTCGCCGCCTTCCTTCGCGACCAGACCGACCTGTTGTATCGCACGCCGCTGGAAAAAAATGTCACCCTCAAGCAGAAGATGGGTGCGCATCGACATAAGCGCAAGCGCTTCGCGGTTTCCGATATTACCGAGATCACCCTCCACCGCTGGCCCCATGCGGATAATTACCTGACGAAGCTGGAACCGCGACTGAGGTTCTTCTACTCCACCTGGTTCACCATCCTCACGTTGGTTTGCTTTGTCTTGATGGCGGCCATGTGGCTCGGCAAATTCGGCGAGATCTGGCGAGACAGCTTTGAGTTCTACAATTTTGCGGGCAAGAACGCGTGGGACCTCGCGCAATTCTGGATGCTCTTCGGAGCGATGGCGTTTTTCCACGAAACTGCCCACGGCATGACCTGCAAACACTTCGGCGGGAACGTGGAAAAGATGGAATTCCTGCTGATGTACTTTGCACCGACTTTCATGTGCGACGTCACCCAGATCTGGGTGCTGGGCAACCGCACGGCTCGACTTTGCACGGTACTGGCCGGCATCTGGTTCGATTTGATCATCTGTTTCGTGGCTACCGTAACTTGGTGGTCTACCGCCCCCGGCATGGCGATCCACAATTTCGCGTACAAGGTCATCATGGTCACCGGGATCGGCGTCACGCTTCTCAATCTCAATCCCCTGATCAAGCTGGACGGGTATTACATGTTCTCCGAGATTCTGGGGGAAGTAGATCTCAAGGGAAATTCGACCGTCTATGTCTCTGGGTGGTTGAAGAAGCACATCCTGCGCCTGCCGGTAGAAATCGAATACGTTCCCCGTCGCCGCCGCGTCCTCTACATCGTGTATGCCCTGCTTTCGGGCGCGTACGGCTACCTGCTCATCATCACCGTGGTGCTGTTTGCCTACCACGTAATGCGGTCTTACAGTCCGGAGTTCGCTTGGATTCCCGGCTTTGGGCTCGCCTACCTCATCTTCAAGTCGCGCATTCACAAGCTGGTGAGATTTATGAAAGACGTTTACCTGGATAAGAGAGAACGTCTGAAGGCATGGTTCACGCCTACGCGGATCGTGATCGTCTCCGCCGTTGCCCTCGTTGTCCTGTTTGCTCCTTTCTGGCCGGATTTCGTCGAAGGCCGGTTCGTCGTTGAGCCAGTCCATCGCGCCGTCGTGCGGGCCGAGGTCCCTGGTGTGGTGACCCAGGTCCTGGCCACCGAGAACCAGCCGGTTGCACCCGGGACGACGCTGGTGCAATTACAGAACCTGCAACTTGAGTCAACCGCCGCGGCTGCCAGCGCCGACCTGCGTGTGTCTTCCGCCCGCGCCACCAATGCGAGTTTGCACTATGTGGATTTTGGCCGGATGGAACGTGAGCGGCAGGAAGCCGAAGCCAGAAACCATCTATTGGCCGAGGAAGTCGGACGCTTGCAACTGACAAGCCCGATCGAAGGAACAGTCGTTACGCCGCGTCTCCAGGACTTGGTGGGGAGTTACGTCGAGGCGGGAGCGCCCATCGTCGAAGTTGCCGACACCAGGCAGCTGGTGGCGCGCATTTACATCCCGGAATATTCTGTTCGCGACGTTCGGGTCGGCACCCGCGCGCGTCTGCAGATGCAGTCGTGGTTCGTCCCGATCTCGGGGACGTTGACCGCCATCGGACCTGTCTCCTCACAACTGGATCCTGCGCTGGTCGAGAAGGACCAGCTGAACGGGATCGTCCCGCCGCCGTTTTATGTAGGATTCGTGACCCTCGCCAACGATGGATCGCTTCGCGAAGGCATGACTGGCAACGCGAAGTTGTTCGTGCGCCGCCGCAGCCCCGCGGAGATGATGGCCCGCTTCGCCCGCGATCTCATCCAGCGGCGCCTCTGGTAGCAGCTCAAAAAGAAAGGGCCTGCGTGATCGCAGACCCTTTGCTCATTTCTCCACCCGGGAAGTCACAGGCAGATGTTGTTCTTAGCGGGGGCGGACAGCCGCGGAAACGGTTGGCCGAACCGCTGCGCTGACCTTCGGACGTACGGCTGCGCTGACGGTTGGGCGCACGGCGGCGGAGACCTTCGGGCGAACCGCTGCGGAGACCTTTGGGCGTACGGCTGCGGATACGCTTGGCTTAACGGCGGCCGATACCTTCGGACGTACCGCTGCAGAAACCTTGGGACGAACCGCTGCGGATACGCTTGGCTTTACGGCGGCCGATACCTTTGGACGTACCGCTGCGGATACGGCTGGGCGGATGTCGCCGCTGATCTTTGGCGATGCTGGGTTGGCCAGGATGGCCTTATTTACCGCCGAACGCTGACTGATGAGAGATTTCTTCTGCACTGACATGTTGGTCTCCTTGTTGAGATGTCTCGCGCCAGCCAAGTGCTCAGCGCTTATGCCTTGTTCTAATGCAAAGCACGTGCCAAACCAGAAGACCAGAGCTGTATCGCGCGAACGGCTGCATTTTCAGCGAGTTCGGATTTTCGAGCGCTCGGCCTCGGAATCCGGCACTGCCTGAATTGGTTTAAAAATTCAATCCATCAGGATGAAATTTTAATTTCCCCGCCTAGACGGATGGAAATTTACTACTCTTCGCAATCTGGTATTTGCGGCAGAGGTAGTGCATTTTCTGCTTATCGATATGCAACAGGCGGGCGGCTCCCATCTTGCTTCCGCCCGTCCTGCGCAAAGCGGCTTCCAGGTACGCCACCTCGATGCGCGAGATTTCGTCGTCAAAGTGGACGCCTTCTTCCGGAATGAGCAGCGACTCCTGGGAGGCGGCGCTGTTGTAGAGCATGCGCTGGGGCAGGTGCTGCACCTTAATCACCGGCCCATCGACCATCAATACCAGTCGTTGAACGAGGTTTTCCAACTCGCGCACGTTGCCCGGCCACCGGTCCTCTTCGAGGACGTGCATTACCTCCGGCTCAACCCGCTTGATGGCTACGCCATTGCGGGCGCAGTAGAGACGCAGGAAGTGGTCGATGAGCAGGGGCACGTCGCCCATCCGCTCGCGGAGCGGTGGCAGGGAGATCGGCACCACGTTGATCCGGTAATAGAGGTCTTCGCGGAATCGGCCCGCGTGCACCATTCCCTCCAGGTCCTCATTGGTCGCAGTGATCAGGCGGAAGTCGATCTTTTTCGCCGTGTGGCCGCCGATCCGGGTAACCGCCCGGTCCTCGAGAACCCGCAGCAGCTTGGATTGCAACGCCAGGCCAAGGGTGGCGATTTCATCGAGAAACAGCGTGCCGGTGTGTGCCAGTTCAATGTGTCCGGGCCGCGCCGTCTTCGCGTCGGTGAATGCGCCTTTCTCGTTGCCGAAAAGTTCGGATTCGATCAGGTTTTCCGGCAGGGCAGCACAATTGATGCTGACGAAAGGCTTCTCGGCACGGCTCCCCATGGAGACGATGGCGCGCGCTACGAGTTCCTTGCCGGTGCCGCTTTCTCCGCGGATCACCACCGTGCTCGTGCTGTCGGCTACTCTGGAGACGGTTTCGTAGACCCGCCGCATCGATTCGCTGGCGCCGATCAGCTCGGCGAACGATTTTTGCTCCACTTCGGCGGTCAGTTGGTTGCGGTAATCGATTTCGGCCAGCCGCTTTTCGAGCGCCCGGGCGAGCACGATCCGCACTTCCTCAAAGTTGATGGGAGCCACGAAATACTCGTCGACGGTAGCGTCCATCGCCTGGTAGCGAAGGCCTTTGCGGCGCGACCGTGTCAGGGCCATCAGGAGCAAGTCAGGAACCAGGGACCGCAGCTCGCTGAGCGCGGAAACGCCCTCGTCGGAGTTCTGGCCAATGACATCGATGTCCAGCAGGACGGCGTTGGGCGGGTTTCGTTTCACCAGGGCGATGAGTTCAGTCCAGCTTTCCAGCACGTGCAACTCGTAATCGTCCCCGAGGTGAGTTTCGGCGGCCGGCGGAATAGAGCTATCCGTCGTGACAATGACGATGCTGCCGGATGACGGTGCAAGTTCGCGCGCAGTGCTCGGCATATGCCTTTCGCAGAGGAGCACGAATTATGCCAGCAATCGCCGGTTGCGGGGATGAAATTTTCACACCTCTGGCATCGGATTTCCGCTGCCGATCTCTGCTTGCAAATCCCGCCGTCTTCCCGTAGTTTTAGCGGCGCCTGCTGAAAACACTAGCCGGAATCGCCGCCGTAGGGAAAACTACTTGGATATCAATGTTCGCAAGCGATCGCAAGTCCAGCTGATCCAGCTCCGGGGGCAGCTCCGGCTGGGGGATCCGGTTGACGAGCTGAAGCGCACCATTGACGACGCCATGGCCGAGGGAGATACACGGTTCGTGCTCAACCTCGCGGAGGTGCCGATGATCGACTCCAGCGGCATCGGCCTGCTGGTACGCTCCCTGGCCTCCGCCAAGCAACATGGGGGCAACGTGAAGCTCGTGCAACCTTCCAGTTTCGCGATCAAGACGCTGCGACTGGTGGGCGTCTTCAATCTGTTCGAAGTCTTTGAAGATGACAACCAGGCGGTGGAATCCTTTTCGTAAGTCGGCTCGCGTGATCCCCATTCGGTGAACGAAAGAGACCTCATGTCCTCTGAATCCACTTCGGCCGGAAAAGATCAACAGCGCGATTGGTCCGAACCTGCTGGATGTCCGCATGCCCGGCGATCGTGCTGCCATCGCCAATGTGAGTGACGCGATTGCCGCGGCCCTGACGGCCTTGAAAATTTCCGAAGAGAAGCAGCTGGAGATTACCCTGGCCGTGCAGGAAGCGCTTGCCAACGCCGTGGTCCATGGATGCAACAACGACCCTTCGCTGGAAATCCGCTGTCGCATGCAAGGCGGCGCCAATGGGCAGATCCTGATTATCGTGACGGATCCAGGCGATGGGTTCGATCCCGGCCGTATTTCCAACCCGCAACAGCCCGATAACCTTTACGCCGGCAGCGGACGAGGAGTGTACCTGATCCGCCAGTTGATGGATGAAGTCGATTTCGAGAATGGCGGCAATGAAATCAGGATGTGGAAGTACTGAACTTCTCTAGTCCGGCAGCGACTTGCCTCGCGTTTCCACGCTGAAGGGAATCACCAGCAGCCCGATCCCAAAGGCGATCGCCGTGATGGCTACCGGTTTTCCGAGAGTCCCCATGTGCCCGACCATCGACCCAATCGCAAAGTTCACGCCTGCCGCCATAAAGCGGCCAAATGATGTCGTGAAGGCGAACGCGGTTGCGCGCACCGCGGTGTTGTATTGCTCCGGCAGCCAGAGGCTGAACACCGCGAAGTTTCCGCCGAAAAATCCCAGAAAGAACAGCGCGATGATGAACGGTTTCAGCCCCTGCGGTAGATAAAAGGCCCATCCAAAGCTGATCACGATGCAGGCTGCCATTCCGAGGAAGTAAAGCGCCAGCGTGAGCCGTCGCCCGAGACGTTCAGCCAGCGGCGGCACTGCCAGGCAGCCCAAAATCGTCCCAATCGATAACAGGCCCATGCCGAAGGAAGACATGCGCACGGCTTGCGCCTGGACCATGCCGGCGCGCTTGGCCAAGGCGATGATCGCCGTCGGGGCGTATACCGCGCCCGCCCATAGTCCGCAAATCGCCGCCGCGAGGAGGAGTGTATTCACCACCGTCCGTCGCGCATAGGAGCCGCTCAAGATCGCGCGGAACGGCCGACCGCGCCGCACGTCGTTCGTGCTTGCTTCTTTCTCCCAGCGCTCGGGCTCTTTCACCCGCCGCAGAATCATGAACGCTACGATGACCGGCGTGAGCCCGCACCAAAACATCGCGCGCCATCCATAGTGTGCGCCCACCGTGAAGTTCAGTGCCGATGCGAGAAAGAATCCTGCGTAGTAACCGGTTTGCAGATAGCCGGCGCCCATCTTGCGGCGATCTTCCGGCCACGCTTCGGCGACGTAAGTTCCTGCCAGCGCCCATTCGCCGCCAATGCCAATTCCCGCCAATAAACGGAACAAGGCCAACTGCCAGATGTTTTGCGAGAGAGCCGCGGCGCCAGTAAAGAGCGCGTACACGAAAATCGTTGCGGCCAATACCTTCGTCCGGCCAAAGCGATCGGCGACGGGACCCCAGATGAGCGACAATCCCCATCCCACCAGGAACAGTGCGAAAAGCACCGACCCCGCATAGCCCACATTTGCGGGGGTAGCCTTGATTCCTGATTTCGGCAGCAGCTCGCTGAGCGCGGGACTTAACACCAGCGCATAGATCACCGAGTCCATTCCGTCCAGCGTCCATCCCGTCCACGCGGCCCAAAAGCCGGTGATTTGCGAACGGTTCAACTTGGTGCGCATGATCGCGTGAGGGGCAGGATGGGCGAGGTCTGACATGGCAGGATATTCCTTCTGTTGAGTTCAGGTGCCAGACTCGAGCAAGGCGCGGGCGAGCATACCACACCGCCGATCCGCGACACCAAGTTTGCCTTACCCTTTAGTACGCTCGTTTTCGAACAAGGCTTTTACCGCCGGCTTGGTGACCTTTCCCATCGCGTTTCTCGGCAGCGCTTCCAGCACCAGCAGGCGCGTGGGAATTTTATGGTTCGCCAACCGTTCCTTCGCCCAGCTCCGCAGGGCTTCCAATTCGAGCTCGCCGCTAGAGCGCAGCACCAGCGCCGCCGCCACTCGTTCGCCCCACTCATCGTCAGGCACGCCGACCACCGCACACTCGGCAACTTCAGGATGCTCGCGCAGTGTCTCCTCGATCTCCAGCGCGGAGACCTTGTGGCCGCCGGTCTTTAAAATGTCGATGTTCGTCCGGCCGAGGATGCGGTAAACGCCATTCTCCACAACCGCCGTGTCGCCGGTGCGAAACCAGCCGTCGCGAAACGCGTCGCGCGTTGCGTCGGACTTGCCCCAGTACTCCGTGAACACACAGGGTCCGCGGACTTCAATCTCGCCCGCCGTGCCTGCCGCAACCTCATCGCCACGATCGTTTGCCAACCGAACATCCACCGAGGGCAGCGGTACACCAACACTGCCGGGCACGCGCTCGCCGCGGTAAGGATTTGAGAGCGCCATCCCAATCTCGGTCATGCCGTAGCGTTCCAGCAGCGTATGCCCGGTAATCTCCCGCCAGCGTTCCAAGGTGCTCACCGGCAGCGCAGCCGAGCCGGATACCATCAACCGGAGTTGCGCAGCTTTCTCGCTCAACATTGCCCGGCGCTCGGGCGACGCTGCCTCCCACGCGGCAATCAAGCGTACATAGATCGTCGGCACGGCCATCAGCAGCGTTGGCTGTCCTGAAGCAATACGTTCCCATACAACATTCGCGTCGAAGCGCGGCAGCATCTCGCAAACCGCGCCCGCCCACAACGCACACGAGACCACGTTGATGATGCCGTGCACGTGGTGCAGCGGCAAAAACAGAACGATGCGGTCCTCCTCCGACCATTCCCACGCTTCGATCAAACTGGTGATCTGCGCCGCGATATTGGCGTGGGTCGTGACCACGCCCTTGGGACGGCTGGTCGTGCCGCTGGTGTAGAGGATCATCGCTCGCCGATCTTGCGCGATGTGAGGAAGCTTCGCCGTGCTCTTCTTGGCCAGGTCTTCAATGGCATGCAATGGAATGGAATGTGACTGCGCGATGGGAGCCAAGGCCGGTGCGTTGGCTGAATCGGCGATCAACGCAGCGGCCTGGGTGTCATCGACGATGTACGCAAGTTCGGTTTCGGGGGAATTGAGCGGCAACGGAACCGCGATCCCACCAGCGCGCCAGATGCCCCAGAGCACAGCGACCCACGCGAATCCAGGCGCCACGAGGAAAGCGATCCGTTCTTCGCCGAGATCATCGCGTCCAACAAGCAATCCCGCTGCTACATATGCAGAAGTTTGCAGCAGGTCGTGATAGGTGTGGGTTCCGAGCGCATCGACGATGGCGGTGCGGCTCTCATGCAGGTGGGCCCGCGCAACGACAGGCGGCGTGATCGCGTCCGTCATGCGCCGACTATACGGGGCTGTCACCAATTTGTCACATGGCTGTCCCAGGCCTTCAAACAGCGCGCATCCTGCGTTTCAGCTCCGTAATCCTGCAGCTTAGCCCAATAGTCACTCCATGCTTTGTGACTTGACACTTCGGTGTGACCGAAGCAGAATCAGTCGGTTTCTCCCCCGGACACTTCCATCAATCTTCTACTCACACCGGTTCGTCGACTGCCTGTCGTGTCCAACCGGGCGGAATGAAAGGGCAGCTGAAATGAACTCTGATTCGCGAGCTTCGCGCGCGTGGTTTTTCTGCGCGGCTTTTTTAGTTGTGGCCGTTTCTGGCTTTGGACAGCAGATCACATTTCCTGATTTCACCTCAACTGCGGGTCTGCAGTTGAACGGTTCTTCGCAAGCCGCAGTCTGGAACGCTCAGAACGTCCTGCGCTTGACCGATGGCCTTGCCCAACCGGAAGCTGGTACCGCGTTCTTCACTACCAAGCAGCCGGTTGCCGGTGGCTTCACCACCTACTTCAAATTCCAGATGCACACGCCCTCCTCGGCGTACAACGTTGCCGATGGCATCTCCTTCATTGTGCAGAATGCAGCCAGCACCGACCCGAACTACGGAGGCAGTGGCGCGGGCACATCAGCGCTTGGTTATAACGGCGGAGGAATGGGATACACCGGCATACCGAACAGCGTTGCCGTGGAGTTCGATATTTACGCCAATAGCTGGGACCCGGAAGTTAACAACAACACCCTGATCGCGAACCACGTCGCCGTGCAAACCTGCGGCACCAGTACCAACACCCCCGCCCACGTCGGCGGCACCACGATTTTGAACGAGACCAACGTTCCCAGTTGCTTACTCAGCGCTAACGCGATCAACACCAACATCCCGAAACTCTCGGGCACTTGCGACGGGCCGGCTTGCACCGATGGGCCCGTGCATGAAGTCGTCATCGAGTACACACCGCCTGCCAATCCCAGCGCCAGCGGAACCCTGCAGGTTTGGATTGACCCCGCGTTCTACAGTGGGACGCATACTCCGACACCGAACTCTCCGGCTGCGATCAGCGTGCCCTACACCATCGGCACGGTTGCGGGAGCTCCACAATCTTCAACCGAACTCTTGCTCGACTCCGCCAATGGCGGCTCGGCATGGGTTGGCTTCACCGGAGCCCAGGGCGCCAGCACGAATGCCCAGGACATCCTCGCCTGGGAATTTACCCCCCACGTCCCGAGCCAGATTTCGCAAACCATCCCGGATGGAGGCACTACCAACGCCTTCCACTTCGGCGCGCACAACTACAAAGTCACGTATCCGGTCGGTTTCACCAATCCCACCGGCATCAAGATGGTCGTGACTGCAACCCCAATCTCACAAGCTGACTTCGGCGTGCGCGTACAAAATACGCCGTATGCCAGCGAACAGTGCATCGTCTACGAAGGCACCGGCGGCAACTGCATGGTGTACTCCGTGAGTTGTACGGATTCCGCGGGCAATCCTCTGACGTGTCCTTCGGAGTCCACCTCGAACATCGACATCGTCACGAGTTATGACACCATTCAGACGATCTCGAACCCGGACTTCCTGAAGGCGCCGACTGGAACGAACAATTGGGAGAGCATCTTCACCAGCTTCGTTACCCTGCGTATTGACGGCACCACCGCCGGCAAGGGCAATAGCTTCTCTGACTTCGTCGCGACCACGGGCGGCCCGAGCATAGTGGCGGCTCCGGTGATCACGTGCACGCCTCCGTCGAGCACTCAGTGGTATGCCGGGAACGTCACCGTCCCGTGCACAGCAACCTCTACGCGCTTGTTGGCAGATCCGACCCAGAGTAATTTCACCCTGACCACCAGTGTTCCCTACGGAAACGAAACAGCGAGCGCGCCCACAAATTCTGTGCAGGTGTGCGATGTCTCGCTTGTGCCGAATTGCAGCACGTCGCAGATTTACACGTTCAAGGTGGACGAGAAGCCTCCGTCCATTACCATCACTACCCCGGCGAGCGGCGCTACCTATCAACTGAATGCCCCAATCACCGCACAGTACAGCTGTGTGGACGGTGGTTCAGGAGTGGCTAGCTGTGCTGGGCCGGTGGCCAACGGTTCCAGGATCAGCACCGCGGCCGTCGGGTCGTTCAGCTTTACGGTTCATGCCGCCGACGCGGTCGGCAACTTGTCAGCCATTACCAATAGCTACAGCGTCGGCTTCGGGAACGCCTGCTTGCTCTACAATCCAAGCCTCAAGATCAAGCATGGTCTGCCGGTGCCGATCCTGATCTACCTATGCGATGCCTCCAAGAAGAACGTGTCCAAGTCCAGCATCCACTTGCATGCGGTGCAGTTGAATCTTGTAGGCTCGAACCAGGTTTTCCCGATCATTCGCGACAATAACAACGATATCGACGACGACTTCCAGTTCGTGCCGATCGTGAATCTGTACACGATGATCGTGAAAACTTCGACCGCCATGCCTGCCGGCACCTACAACCTGGTCTACACCGTGACCGGCGATCCCAACCAGCATACCCTCTCGTTCCTGCTTACCAACTGATCGGCAGCAGCAAAAAGCCCCGGCGGAAGCCGGGGCTTTCCTATTTGCAATCGCCGCACATGTTTTAAGAAGAGCCTTGGAATGATTTCATCGCTTCCAGGTACATGCCGCTCACGTCCGCGCGTTCCAGCACGCGGGCCGTTCCGTTTTCCTTCGCGATGGATTCGAGGATGCGCACCGTT
Source organism: uncultured Acidobacteriaceae bacterium (assembly GCA_963703075.1). GTDB lineage: Bacteria > Acidobacteriota > Terriglobia > Terriglobales > Acidobacteriaceae > Korobacter. Next base: position 3,690,262 of record OY969786.1, on the reverse strand, counting down.
TCACGGTAATGAGGAACTGCATCCTTCGCATGGTTCGTTTTGGTCAGGATCGATCCGAGCAGGAAATGAATGCGCGCTTGCTCCATGCGCAGCCCCAGTTTATCGGCCCGGTTCAGTGCCCGGCTGGCCTCCTGTTGCGCGGCGTCGGCCTGCCCCGAGTCCAACTCCGCTTGTGCCAGGTAAAGAGAAGCTTCCACCGACAGCGCCTTCAGTCCCAGCGAATCGGTCTGCTCCACCAGCTTCTTCAGCACCGGCATCGCGTTCCGTGATCGCTGCTGCAGCACATCGAGCCGCGACACATTGAACGTCGAGAGCGCTACCTTGTCGGGCAGATGCTTGCTCGTCGCCAGTTGCAGGGCCCGCTCGTACTGTTGCCGCGCAGCCGTGTTGTCACCGGCGTAGAAATAAGAATCGCCCAGCCAGTTCAGGCACAGGATGATCGTCGGATCGTGCTTGATGTCCGTCGCAATCTTCAGCGCATCTTCGATCTTCTTGCGTCCTTCCTGGATCCTTCCTGCCTGCGCCAGCGAACTGCCATATCCGCCCATCACTTCCGCGGTGCTCCAGGTGCGGTCGTTCAATTGTTCGTAGATCTTGTCGGCTTCCTCGCGCGAAGCCAGCGCCGCGCTGTACTGGCCTTGGGTGGCAAACAGGTTGCCTATGCTGGCCGACTCGTCCGCCGCGCCCTGGCGGTCCCCGGACTTGTGCCGGTCTTCCAGCACGCTCATGTATTCTGCCAGCGCGGCATCGTATTGCCCGAGCTTGACTTTTGTCTCCGCCAGGTTGTGCAACGACTCATCGAGTTCGTTTGTGGCCTTTAAACGGCTGCGAATGTCGTAAGCCTGCTGGAAATAGATGAGTGCATCCTGGAAGTCCGCGCGATTGAAGTACACACTGCCGATGTCGTTCAGGCACAGCGACTGGTACAGCTCATCCCCTAAGTCGCGGAAATCCTGCAGCGCTTCTTTGAAGTTCGGAAGCGCGTTGTCGTAATCCGCGTGGTCGTGATAAAACCCGCCAATGTCCAGCAGGCTCGTCGCGATCCCGCGCTTGTCGCCAATCTGCCGCCGCACCGCCAGAGCTTCAAGGTACGACGCCTTGGCGGCGGCGCTGTTTCCCAGCGTGTCCTGCACCTGCGCAATTTCATCCAAGCTTCCGCCAATCCCGCGCTGTTGCCCAAGCTTCTTCCGCAGTTCCAGCGCTTGCTGGAAGTTGCGCAACGCCTCTTCGGGCTTGTTCATCTGCTTGTAAGCGATTCCCATTGCCTGCAGGATGGATCCCTTGATCTCCTGGTTGTCGAACTGGATCGACAGGCTCAGGGCGCGGTTCAAAAAATCAAGCCCGGCTTGCGGATTGCTCGCCTTGATCTCAACCCGGCCGCTTGCCAGCAATGCTTCCAGGTTCTTCGAATCCGCGGCCAGGACCGATGCCAGGTGCTTGCGTGCTTCGTCGAAATTGTTCGCGTCTTCGTACAAATTCGCCAGCACGAACTGCACATCGCTGTCGTCGGGAGTGACTTTCGCCACGGCTTCGTAGGCCGCAATCGCCTTGGTCGTGTCGTTCATGATCCGCGCATGGTTCGCCTGGATCAGGTCGCGATCGCGTTCAGGCAAGTTGTCGCTGAGTTCAACTGCGTGACGCGAAGCCGCTTCCGCTTTATCGTCGTAACCGAGCTTGGAATACACCTGTCCGAGCTTCGAGAAGGCGAACGCGAAGTTCGGATCATCGGTGGTTGCCTCTTCCAGTTTCTTCGCCGCACCCATGTCATTGCCGAGTCGCGTCAGCTTTGCGCCTTCGTCATAGGCTCGCAAGGCCGGCAGGGAATTGGTCGCCACGTGCGCGGAGTGCGCTTCGAGTTCTTTCTGCACTTCGGGATCCGACGACAGCCGCTTACGGACTTCAGTGGCCACTGTATCCAGCGATCCGATGAAATCCTTCTCCTGCGGAACCTCGGTACGGAATGCGAGCTTGCGATCGTGTTTCAAATCAAAGACCGTCGAGTTCAGCAGGATCTCGCCACCTGTCTTCACGTAATCGCCCGAGACCACGGTGTCCGCGTTGGAAAACTCGGCCACCCTCTTCAGGGTGGCCATGTCGAGCTGCGATTCCGGCGAGATGTGCAGGTCGTGCAACACCTGTTGCAGCCGGTCCGGTGAAACCATGCGCACCGAGTCAGACTGTCCAACCCCAGAGGTCAACGATTCAGAAACCGTTGTTCCGATCCAATCAATCGAGCTGTCGCCCGAGCCATTGTGGTACGGCAGAATCGCGATCGATGAAGCCGGCGCTTTTGCCGTCTGCAATTGCGGCTTGGCGGTGCGACTCCGCACCACGTACGTCGTGCCACCGGCCAGCGCAATTGCCGCGGTTGCAATGGCTGCCCACTTCCAGGGAATCGCTTTGCGCGCGGCTGTCTGCGGCGGCGGCATTTGCGGGACTTGTATGGGCGCCACGGCGGTTTGCAGTGTCTCCGCCACTGGCGCAACTCCGCTGACCGCATGCAGCAGCGGAATCTTTCCTCGCCACCGCTCTAAATCGTCGATGACTTCATTCGCGGACGAATAACGTTTTGCCGGCTCGCGTTCAAGGCACTTGCCGACGATGTTGCTCAATGACTCAGGGACGGAATTGTCGAGCTCCCGCAGCGGCGTCGCCCCTTCCATCGTCCGCTTCACCAGGCTCGCGATGGCGCTGTCGGCACGGAACGGCACATGTCCGCTGATCGCCTCGTAGAAAATCAGGCCGACCGCGAACAGGTCCGAACGAGCGTCCAACTCCACGCCCATCGCCTGTTCCGGCGACATGTATTCCATCGTGCCGATCATCATCCCGGTTTGCGTCATGCCGTCGCTCTTCATCGTCCGGGCCAGCCCGAAATCCATCACCACCACGCGCCCTGAAGCATCGCGCATGATGTTGCTGGGCTTCAGATCGCGGTGGATCACGCCTTCCGCGTGCGCCGCCGCCAACCCCTGGCAAACCTGCAGGATGATCTCGACCGCCTCTTCCGGCGCAAGCTTCTGTTTGCGCGTGTAAATGCCGCGCAAATCTTCGCCGTCGATGAACTCCATGGTGATGAACTTCACGCCATCGGCTTCGTTCAGGTCGAAGATTCGAATGATGTTCCGGTGTGTGACCTGTCGTGCCAGGATCAACTCGCGCTTGAAGCGCGCCAGGATCTCAGGATTTCCCGCCAGGTCGGGACGAATGACTTTCAAGCCGACCGGCCGATCCAGCTCCCGATCTTGCGCTTGATAAACTGCGCCCATTCCGCCCATGCCGAGCAGTTTCTGGATCTCGTAGCGGGCGCCGAGTACCGTCCCAGGCTCGAAGACCACGCTGCCAATGGAAGCAAAAATCGGATGGTTGCCGGACAGTCCACTGCCCCCGACGGGAACCGCTATGGTCGCGTCTGAGGGAACAGGCGTTGTCGGTACAAGAGTTAGGTCGTACGATCCGGAAGTTGGAGGATCCGTCGGAGCGGGAATTGCGGGCTGCGGAGCTGCAGCGGAACTGTCTCCGCTGGAAACAGCGGCGCCGTTTGCCGGCTTTCGTGCTGTGCCTTCGTCCGCTCCCATGTTTTCTCTTCAGGCCAGAACCGGTTCAACAACCCGGGAATTGTGCCTGAGTATAACCTTGTTTCGCCTGAAACCGTGCGTAAAACGGGCGCTTCCGGGCAGGTACGGATTAAGGTTTACACGGTAACCGGTAAGATGCTGTCCGGCTTGCACTCTAAAAATCGAGGGAATTATGAAGCTTTGGCTCTGGGCTCTCCCCATCTTTCTTGCCGTACCCGTCCTCCATGCGCAAGACATCGGTTACAAATCCGCCGCCGATGCCGAGCAAAAGAAAACTCTCCTGTTGCGCGACTTCTCTCCCAAGTCGATGCTCCACGCCCAGCAGCATCCGATCGAGCGGGCAAAGTTCCCGGTCTTCGACGTGCATCAGCACGTGAACGACGCCATGGGCATTGAGGACCATATGCCTCCCGCCGAGCTCGTGGCTCGCATGGACAAGCTCAATATCAAGATCATCGTGATCCTCACCGGCATGTGGGGTGACAAACTGCAGCACGTCATCGACGAGATGGTGAAACCGTATCCCGGCCGGTTCCTGGTGTTTACCCAATTCGATTGGAGCAAGATTGACGATCCGAATTTCTCCCAGGAAATGGTGCAGCAGCTCGATGACTCGGTGCGACGCGGCGCCCGCGGGCTCAAGATCCTGAAAGATCTTGGCCTCGGAGTCCGCGACAAAACCGGAAAACTGATCACCGTCGACGATCCGCGCCTCGATCCTGTCTGGGAGGAATGTGGCCGCCTGGGGATTCCGGTCTCCATTCACGTCACTGATCCCGAAGCTTTCTTTTACCCGATCGACGGCCACAATGAGCGTTACGAAGAGTTAACCGAACATCCTGACTGGAGCTTCTACGGTCCGCAGTTCCCCACCAAGGAGTCGGTTCTCGCCGCACGCGACCGCGTTTTCGCGCGCCATCCGCATACCACATTCGTTGCCCTGCACATGGCCAACTGGCCGGAGAACCTCGACTACGTCAGCAGCATGCTCGATCACAATCCCAATGTCTATGTCGAGTTCGGCGCCCGCGAAGCGGAATTAGGACGCCAGCCGCGCCGTGCGCGCGAGTTCTTCCTCAAGTACCAGGACCGCATCATGTTCGGTACGGATAACGGCCCCGAAGAAGGCATGTACCAGAATTATTTTCGCTGGCTCGAAACCGGCGATGAATATTTTGACTACTGGGGATATCCCGGGCAAGGGCGCTGGAAGATTTACGGCATGGAACTTCCCGACCCTGTCCTCGAGAAGGTTTATCACCTCAACGCCGATAAGCTCTTCGCGCAGCCGCCGAGAATCGCATCGCGTTAGAGCTTGCTTCCATTCACAGCGTCGCGCTTTGACGCTGGGTTAGAATGAGCGCCTGATGAGGCTCGCGTCGCACTTGATGCGCGCCTCGCACTTCATCGATGGCCAATGCGGATGGAACGAATTCGGTAAGCGGTTCCGACGCTTTGATGAGCGAGGAGCGGCGCATGCAGATCGTCCAGCTCGTGCGCGAGCGCGGACGAGTGCTCGTCCAGGAGCTGAGCGAACGCTTCAACACCTCGGCCGTCACCATTCGCAGCGATCTGAATGAGCTGCATCGCCGGGGGTTGCTGGTGCGCTCCCGCGGCGGCGCGGTGCATTACGAGACGTCCAATCTCGAATCGTCGCTGACCGAACGCTTGCAGACCCAGGCCGCCGAAAAGCGTCGCATCGGAGCCGCGGCGGCTGCCATGGTCAACGACGGGGAAACCATCATCCTCGATTCCGGCACCACTACCCAGGAGATTGCCCGCCATCTCAAAGGCAAAAAGGGATTGCAGGTGATCACCAATGGCGTCAACGTCGCCATGGAGTTGCTCGGCGTGCAAGGCATTCAACTGGTGATCGTCGGCGGAATTCTGCGCGCCGATTCGGTTTCCGTCGTCGGCGGCTTCGCTGAGAGCATGCTGCAGCACCTCTCCGCCGACCGGCTCTTCCTCGGGGCTGCTGCCTGCGACCCGGAATTCGGACCGAGCACGCCGAACCTCGAGGAATCGCTGGTCAACCAGGCGATGGTGAAGATCGCTCGCGAGGTCGTGCTGGTGGCCGATTCCACCAAGTTCACCAAACGCAGCATGTCCCGCATCACCTCGCTGTCCGGCATTCACAAAGTGATCACCGACCGCAATCTCCCTGCGGAGATCGAGGAACGCCTGCGCGCCGCGGGCTGCGAACTGCTGTTGGTCTAATTCTCGAGGAAACTTCTTCGCCTCTCGTCATTGCGAAAGGCTTCAACCCCGCCCGCCGCGGTCGTCGAGTAGGCAGCCGTCCGGTTTGCGAAGCGCAAGCACTCGTCGAGCGCCGCGCCATGCACGAACTTGTGCAGGAACCCGGCGTCGAAACTGTCCCCAGCCCCCACCGTGTCCACCACCTCAACCGCGTTTCCAGCGGCCTTCATCTTCTGCGTCCCCTTGCGCAGAATCGCGCCCTGCGGCCCCAACTTCACCACCAGGATGGGCACCTGCTGGGCAAGCCGCTCGATGGCGACCTCCACGTTCTCGGTCTGCGCAATCCGGCACGCCTCCTGCCGGTTCGGCAGAAAAATATCGACCAGCGCCAATACTTCGTCCAAACCTTCCCACCGATCGTCGGGATCATCGTTGGTGTCGAGGGAAATCGTAAGTCCGGCCCCTTTGAGCTCGCGCAGCAGCCGCGGCACATCCGGCAAAAGTGCGCGTTGCAGGTACAACGACGACAGGTGGAAATGTTTGGCCGATTTCAGGAACGCGAGATCGAGATCCGCATAACCCAGCTCGAACATCGTTCCCGGAAAAGTCAGGATGTGCCGCTCCTTGCCGTGGGGCAGGATCAGCGTCACCCCGGTCGACGTGGCTTTGGGCGATGGGATCACGCGCGTCAAGTCGACGCCACGGCTGCGCAAATATTCCAGTGCGAGCTTGCCCATGGGATCCGTGCCCAACGCAGGCAGTGAAGCTTACGGACGACCCAAGCGTCGCCAGGTTATGCGCGACGATGGCCGAAGAACTGCCCAGCGTCATGCGGAAATCGCTCGCCAAAAGCTCGCGCTCCTGCGGCATTTCGCTCGGTAGCCCATACATAATTAAATCCAGGTTGATCTCGCCGACGATCGCAATATCGATTCCCATGCGTGCTCCGCGCTCCGAGTATACTGGCGCTGCTTTGCGTGTCTCGCAATCTCTCACAGATGAATCCCATCCCGAAAATCCTGTGCGTCAGCTTGAACCCGGCCATCGATCGCCGTATCCGCCTCCCGGAATTCCTCGCCGGCCGCGTGAATCGCGCCACCAGCGCCGATCCCGAGGCTGGGGGGAAGGCGGCGCATGTCGCCTTTGCCGCCAAAGCGCTGGGCGCGGAAGTGCGTTGGCTTGCGCCGCTCGGCGGCCCGGAGGGAGAAAGTTGCCGCGCCGGCATCGCCGCGCATGGCGTGACCCCAGTCGTGGTCCCGATCGTCGCGAGAACGCGCACCAACCTGGAGTTGATCGACGAATCTATGGGAGAGATCACCGAGGTGTTAGAGCCCGGCCCGGCGATTCGCGAAACCGAAGCTACGGCGCTGCATCGCGCGTTCGAGCGCGAGCTCAGCAGTCGCCCGCTGGTCGTAATTTCCGGAAGCTTGCCGCAGGGGCTCGTGAGTTCTTTCTACGCGGACTTGGTGCGCGGCGCGAAACAGGCTGGGTGCATCGTGATGCTCGATACCAGCGGTGAACCGCTCGCAGCCGCACTCAGCGCCGCGCCGGACGTCATCAAGCCCAATCGGCAGGAACTCGCGGCGCTCGCAGGCCGGGAGATTCGATCCGTCGCGGAGGCCGTTGAAGCCGCGCGGGAACTGCAGCGCCGCGGTCCGCTTACGGTGATCGTTTCGCTGGGCGCAGAGGGCGCGGTTGTCGTCAGCGATGGCGTGCTACACGCCACCGCCCCGCGGGTTGACGCGGTTTCGAACGTCGGTTCCGGCGATTCGTTCCTCGCGGGATGGGCGGTTGCGATTGCCCGGGGACTCAGTCTCGAAGAATGTTTGCGCCTCGCGATCGCCTGTGGGACTGCCAATTGCCTGGCTTCCAGCCCGGGCATGATCTCCCCAGAGGCTGTAAAACAGGTGGCAAAAAACGTCGAAATTCGTCCTTTTTCGAACTAAAACTCGCGAAAAAGTGACTTTTGCGAAGCTAAATTTTGCTGGCGGCGGGGTGCGAATTGCTCTTGACTGGCACTTTTGTTCAGCGTATAAAACGCAAGCTTGAGAAAAGTAACGAAAGTCTGTGAAAGACACTAAGCGGGGGTGACACGATGGTGAGCGCGCGTGCAAGCAGGACAATTCTGAAAGTGCGGCCGGGATTCCTCGTCTTGATTCTCACGTTGTGGGGCTCGGCGCTGATGTTTGCGCAGAAGGACGCCGGCACGATTGCCGGTGTCGTCCACGATCCTTCCGGCGCCATCGTGGTCGGTGCGGACGTGATCGTCCATGACCTCGACCACGGTGGAGACGTGAAGGTCACGACCAACGCGCAAGGCGAATACGTCGCCAGCCCGCTTCGCATTGGGCACTACACGGTGGAGGCGAAGCATGCCGGCTTCCGTGGCGTGGTTGCCGGACCGGTGGAGTTGCAGGTGCAGGAACGCGCCGTGCTCGATCTGCAATTGCAGGTCGGCCAGGCGGCTGAACAGGTCGAGGTCATCGCAGCGGCTCCGCAACTCGAGACAGAAACTTCGGAACTCGGCCAGGTCGTCGGCCAACGCCAGGTATCGGAGTTGCCGCTCAACGGACGTAACTTCGCGCAACTTGCGCAGTTGAGCACGGGCGTGGCGCCGAGCGAACCCGGTTCGCGCGACGAGGGCGGCTACGGCTTCAGTTCCAACGGCGCGCGTTCGTTGCAGAATAATTTCCTGCTCGATGGCGTGGACAACAATTCCAACCTTCCCGACCTGCTGAACGAAACCAACTTCGTCATCCAGCCGCCGATCGACGCCCTGGAAGAATTCAAGGTCCAAACGAACGCCTACAGCGCGGAGTTCGGGCGCGGCAACGGCGCCATCATCAATGCCGTGATCAAGTCCGGCACCAATGATTTTCACGGAGGCGCGTGGGAATTTTTCCGCAACGAAGACCTCGATGCGCGCTACTACTACGACACCACGCGGCAGCCCTACAAGCAAAACCAATATGGCCTGATGCTCGGGGGGCCGATCATCAAGAACCGGACGTTCTTCTTCGCGGACTTTGAAGGCCTGCGGCAGCGGCAGGCGCAGCCGCAAACGGCGATTGTGCCCGACCAGGCGGAGCGTAACGGCGACTTCTCGGAGCTGCTGGACACCACGACGCAAGTATTCGACGGCTCAAATAATCAGCCAGTGCTCGATTGCAATGGCCAGCCGACTTACTCGGGCGAAATCTTCAATACGCGCCTGACGCAGGTTTACCCGAGCAATCCAACCGGAGTTTGCGGTGTGCCGTTCGGCTACAGTGGCGGGTTGCCGTCGAACGTAATTCCTAACAACGTGCAAGATCCGCTGGCGCAGCGGCTGACGAAATTGTTTCCGCTGCCGAACAGCAACATCAACGCGGGGTTCAATTACTACACCGATCCGGTGCAGTCGACCAACCGCGCCAACTTCGATGTTCGCATCGACCATAAATTTTCCGACAAGAACAACATCTTCGGCCGCTTCAGCTATGAAAACCAGCCGAGCTACATCCCCTCCACCTTCCAGGCGACCGGCGGAGATGGTGGCGGCTTCTTCAGCGGCATCGAAGATGACTCATACCGCAGCGTGGCGATCAGCGACATCCATACGTTCTCCCCGACGCTGATCAACGAATTCCGGCTCGGCTACAACCGGGTCAATTCCCATCGCTTTCAGGACGGTTACAACACCAATGTCTCGGCGCAAGTCGGTTTTCCCGGAGTGCCTTTTGGTCCGGACAACGGCGGCTTGCCACAGCTCACCTTCAGCGACGTTTCCACCCTCGGCAGTCCCACCTTCTTGCCCTCGGTTGAATTGCAGAACACGTATGTGCTCGATGAAGACATAACCATGGTGCGCGGCCGTCACACCTGGAAATTTGGAACCGAGATCCGAAAGGAAGAGTTCACCATCGATCAACCGGCGGAGTCCCGCGGTACGCTGGATTTCTCCAACGACTTCACGGGTAATCCAGGATCGCAGAATACGGTGGACTCCAGCGGCAATCCGCTGGGGAGCGGCTCGGGCTACGCATCGTTCCTCCTCGGCGCCACCGATGGCGGTGGTATCAACAACATCAAGAACGTCGATTATCATCGCCCGATCTACGCCTTCTTCGCCCAGGATGACTGGAAGGTGAGCGATCGACTTACTCTTAACCTTGGCCTGCGCTACGAACTGTTCACGACCGTGAAGGAGCGCAACAACGAGCAGGGAACTTTCGACCTGGCGACCGCCACGTTGATCCTGCCGAAGGGCCAAACCGCGCAGTTGACCCCATACCTGGCGTCGATCATTCCGGTTTCGGCGACCGCAACTCCGGGCCTGATCAATCCGGACCGAAACAATTTCGCGCCGCGCATCGGAATCGCCTACTTGGTTACGCAGAAGACGGTCATCCGCACCGGCTATGGAATTTTCTATGGCGGCCAGGAAAATGGGCCGTATTCAAACCCAAGCCCGGGATTCAATCCGCCGTATTTCATTACCCAGTCGTTCAATACGCCATGTTCGCTTTCGTCCCTGAACCCCGCGCTGGCAGCGAGTGGGCAGGACTGCGCGATCCCTGGATTGGAATTCCTGCAGAACGGGTTCCCGGCGTCGTCGCTCACCGACCCGAACACTCCGATCCTGTACTCGGTGGATCCCAAGCTGCGCACGCCGTACATGCAGATGTGGCACTTGAATGTGCAGCGCGAAGTCGCCAAAAACATGGTGCTCGACGTGGGCTACGCGGGCTCGCGAGGGCTGAAGCTCTACACCTTCCTCAACGGCAACCAGGCTGCACCCACGGCGGACCCGAATATTCCGTTTGCGGTACGGCGGCCGATTCCGCAGATCGATGCGCCGATCCAGTGGTTCCGTTCAGGCGGCCAATCGAATTACAACTCGCTGCAAGCCAAGCTGGAGCGGCACTGGTCGAATGGCTTCAGCTTCCTCGCGTCGTATACCTGGTCCCATTCGCTCGACAACGCTTCCAACGCCAACCTGGGATCGCAAAACGGCGGCGACTTCCGCAACTTCCGCTATCCGAACGCGGAGTATGGAAACTCCGACTTCGACATCCGCCACCACGCGGTGATCAACTACGTATATGACCTGCCATTCGGGGAAGGGCGGCGCTTTGCTAACGGCGTGGGGAAACTGGCAAACGAAGTGATCGGCGGCTGGCAGTTTAGCGGGATTTCGAGTTTCGCCTCCGGCAACTGGTATACGGTGACGAGCGCGGACGGCGTCTCGAATGCAGACGGGGGCGGAAACGTTGGAGCCTCCGACCGTCCGGACCAGATCGGCAATCCGAATGCGACGCCCTGCGTTCCGGGAACGTGGTTCAACACCTGCGCATACGGCATCGCTGCCCTGGGCACCTTCGGCAACGTGGGAAGAAACACGATTGAGGGGCCGGGATTTGAAGAGAACGATTGGGCGCTGGAGAAGTATTTCAACGTCACCGAGCGGCAACACATTGAATTCCGCGCGGAGTTCTTCAACGTGTTCAACCACTACAATCCGCTCTTTGCGCGTTCCGGACCGCAAAACTCAAATAACGCCACCGTCTTCAACCCCAGCGATCCCAGCCTGTTTGGGGTGATCACGGCAGCACGGCCGCCGCGGCAGATCCAGCTGGCGCTGAAATACTTGTTCTAGGGGCTCCGTTGAAGAGGCTACTGATTGCGCTCGCAGTGCTGGTGGCCTACGCCCCGGCGCAGACTCGGTTGGATGGAAAGAACGTCTCGGTGGAGTTCGATGCCGAGCTGCATTCGCGCATCGTAGCGCATTTTACCGGCAAAGACCTGCCGATCGGACCGATGAGTGCATCGGAGACGGTCACGGTCAACGGCAAGATCATTTCCGATTTCGGCCAAGTTTCCCAACATACGGAAGACGTTCACGACAAATTGGGCAATGGCAAGCGGCTGGTCGTGACGGGTAAGGCCGAAACCCTCCAGAAGACAGTTTCTGCCACTGTCTACGACGACTTCCCGTCCGCAATCGTCTTCAACGTCGCTTATCAAAACGACAGTTCGACAACTGTCGAAGTAAGCCGCTGGATGAATAACAGTTACAGTGCCGCAGCTCCGTCGTTGTGGTCTTTTGAGCCGGGGACTTATGAGCGGCGTCCCGCCTGGGTGGTGCCGCTGAAGGCCGGATTTCATCAGCAGAATTACCTTGGCATGAATGCGAGCGACTATGGCGGGGGAACACCGTTTGCCGATATATGGTCGCGTAACGTGGGAATCGCGGTAGGCGATTTGGAGTTGACTGACAAGGAGGTATCGCTGCCGATCGCGATGCCCGACGCCCGGCATGCAACTTTGGCGATTGAATTCGCGAAGCCGCAGCCGATCGCGCCAGGCTCGACGCTGGCGACTTTCCAGACTTTCGCAATGGTGCACCAAGGCGATTTCTACACCGCACTCCTCACCTACAAAAAGATGATGCAGCGCCTGGGACAGCCCGAGTCAGCGCGCGCCGCGGATGCCGGCTTCCGGCCGATGTGGTGCGCCTGGGGCTACGGACGCCGCTTCAACGTAGAGCAGATTGAGAAGACGATCCCCGAAGCCAAGCGGCTGGGCTTTGCGTGGGTGACGGTGGATGACGGCTGGCAGACCAAGTACGGCGACCTGGCACTGAATTCGAAGAAATTTCCGCACGGCGACGCGGATATGAAGGCACTGGTCGATGAGATCCATCGCCAGGGATTGAAAGCGCAGTTGTGGTGGTCCCCGTTGAGCGCGGCGCCGGACTCGGAGTTGCTGAAGGAAGATCCGGAACTGGTGCTGCGCAACAAGGATGGATCGCCTCAGAAAATCTCTTGGTGGAACACGCTTTACCTGTGCCCCGCCGACGCGGACGCAGTTACGGTGCAGCGCAAGTTCGTGGACAAGATTATTGGCGAGTGGGGTTTCGACGGACTGAAGCTCGATGGCCAGTTCATGAATGCGGTCCCCGCCTGCTATAACCCCGCGCATCATCACGCGAAACCCGAGGATTCTATCGAACAACTGCCGCAAGCCTTCAAGGCGATCTTCGATGAGGCGCAAAAACTGAAGCCGGGAGCCCTGGTTGAGTTTTGTCCTTGCGGGACGTCGTATTCGTTCTACACCATGCCGTTCTACAACATGAGCGTGGCCTCGGATCCGTCAAGTTCATGGCAGGTGCGGACCAAGGGCAAGGCGTTGAAGGCGCTGCTGGGGGACGGCGTTCCCTACTTCGGCGACCACGTTGAGTTAAGCGATGACGCAACTGACTTCGCCTCGACGGTGGGGGTAGGCGGCGTGGTGGGCTCGCAGTTTACGCTGCCGGCAGTCGCTTCGCGGGCCACGCAGTTCGATTTGACGCCGGCCCGGCGACGCATTTTCGAGAAGTGGGTAGCGCTCTACAACGACAAAATGCTGAGCGAAGGCACCTACCAGGGAACGCTGTACGACATTGGCTTCTACCGGCCGGAAGCGCACGCCATCAAGAAGGGAGAGTCGATGTACTACGCGTTCTTCGCACCGCAATTCACGGGGAAAGTGGAATTGCGCGGGCTCGAGGATCGCGCATACAAAGTGATGGACTACGAAAACAAGCGCGAACTAGGCACGGTGCATGGCCCAACCGCGCAGATCGAGACGCACTTTGAAAAGCATCTGATGCTGGAAGCAGATCCACAATGACGATGAAGATCGATCAGAGTTTGCGCAACCCGCTCGCGGCCCTGGTGGCGCTTACGGAGCAGGAAAAGATCGCAAGGGGATTGATGCACACGCCGCGCGAAATCTGGCAGCAGCCGGAGACATGGGAGAGTACCTATGCGCGCGTGAGCCAGCAGCGTGGGGAACTGCAGGAATTCTTGCATCAAAGTTTGGCGAAGTCTCCCACGGTGTATTTGATCGGCGCTGGAACTTCGGATTATGTAGGACGCGCGCTCACCAGCGTGTTGCGACAAAAATGGCAGTGCGACGTGATCGCCATCCCCAGCACCGAGCTGATCACCAACATGGAAGACTACGTTCTTCCGGACCACGCGTATCTCTGGATCTCGTTTTCCCGTTCGGGCGACAGCTCGGAAGGAGTGGGGGTGCTGGAGATGGCATTGCGGCGCTATCCGCAGGTGCAGCACCTGGTGGTGGCGTGCAATAAAGACGGAAAGATGCCGCAAATCTGCGCGGGCCGCGCCAACGCGTGCGTGCTGCTGTTGGACGATGCGGTGAATGACCGCGGGCTCGCCATGACGAGTTCCTTCACGAACATGGTGGTCGCGGGGCAATGCCTCGCCAATCTTGCGGCGTTGGAGAAGTATCGCGCGATCCTCGATGGGCTCGTCGTGATGGGAAAGCGCATGCTGCAGAGCGCCGGGACGGCCGAGAGCCTCAGCCAGTTGGGATGCCGTAAGGCCTGTTTTGTCGGAACGGGCGCGTTGGCAGCGGTTGCGACGGAATGTGCGCTGAAGACGCTGGAGCTCACCGCGGGATCGATTTATACCATGGCAGAGTCGACCATGGGATTGCGGCACGGACCGATGTCGGCGCTGGATGACGATACGCTGTTCGTGGCTTTTCTCTCGCAGGATGAACGCCGCCGAAAATATGAAGCCGATCTGCTGCACGAAATTCATACCAAACAATTAGGACGCGCACGCGTGGCCATCGCGCCGGCGGGCAGCGATGAATCGTTGCGGGCCTTGTGCGATCACGTGATCGAGTTGAACGCGCCCGAGGAATTTCCAGACGACTATCGAGCTCCCGTGGATGTGATTTTTGGACAAATGCTGGGACTTTTTTCGTCGCTCGAGGCGGGGGTGCAGCCGGATCGCCCAAGTCCGGATGGAACGATCAACCGGGTGGTTTCGCACGTGAACCTTTATTTGTAAGTTGCGAACCGCATGGCGGCGTGAACTCGGGCCCGCGGTGGAGATGGCCCGCTGGTTTGACACGCTTATTTTGTGCCGCATAGAATCGATGCAGGCAGAGTGCATCCGCGCTTGGCCTTCCTCAGCCGCGTTCCGCGGCTTGCCTTCCCGAATGGCGGCGTAGCTCAGCTGGTTAGAGCGACGGTCTCATAATCCGTAGGTCAGTGGTTCGAGTCCACTCGCCGCCACCAGAAGTAAAGGCATTCCACATTTCGGGAATTTGTTCGGCGCACGTTAAGGCGCACGATAGGATTGGTAAATCACCCCGATCAAGGTTGAGGTAAATGGGACATCGAGAAATCCGCGAACTCCGCATTGTGATCCCACCGCGCACCCGTCCCGAGGGTTCTATGGAAGTTCGACTGGTGACCATTGACGTGATCTTTGCTGACGGCACTGGAACCCAGCTACGTACCGGGACATCCATCGAGCACTGGCCATCCGGAGATGTGCTCGATACGGTAAAGGCGTTCGTTGCGGAGTTGGAACGGGCATGAGTTACGGTGAGGGCACATTAGATCAACAGGCCATCTCTTACGCGAAGCAGCGGCTGAGAGATGGTGTTGGAGACGCCACGATCATGGTCGAATTGCAGCAAAAGTTTGCTCCCATCACCGAGGGGGCGGTGGCAGCGATGTATCTCATGGCGGCTAAGAGAGATGCTCCCCGCCCGAGATCGTTCAGGATGACGGCACAGGTCGTGGATCGAAGGATGACGTTATCGAGCGTGATGAGGCCGACGCTACTGCTGAGCCTCATCAGCGGGAGGTGGAAGTACAGGTGTTTCGGCGCGAGATGGGTGCGTATTACGGGGCTGTCGAAATCGAGCGCATTGTGGAGACCCTTGCTGCAAAGGACTTCCCTGAGGTCATCTTGGATTCCCATGCCGACGCTCCAAAGGTGCGGTATTTCGAGTTGATCGCATAGCTTGTTTTGCTAGGCGGCGATCACGAAACGTCCACTCGGCCCTTAGAACCGTCCTATGAAATCAACGTTGCGTACCATTTTGGCCCGGACGCAACCAGTCACGCTCGCAATTGGGTAGATGTTGTGGAAGAAGGCATCGTCTGTCACGATCTCATCCACATGTGGCAACGCCGCGATCATGTGGAATTTGTCGAGCAATGTCTTTCCGGTCGGCTCCTCCCTTAGCACCCCATTCGTTCTGTGAGATTGCGGTTTCGATTGCGAGAATCGGGATGGAATTCACCGTGACCTGCTGAAGGTAGCTCTCTCTCAGTTCACGACCGTAATCGAGCCCCTCGGGGGTCTTTGCCGGAAGAACCATCTCGATCATAGTGCGGGTGACCTTCTGCCGAACCTCCGGCGTAATCTTCCCTTCCTTTTGCATTTCGCGAAGCCGAACCAAAGATTCCACGTTGTCCTTGCAGGACTTCTCGATGGGCTCCAATTGTTCCGGATGTTCCATCCACTGCTTCACAAATGCGGTCGCCGGGATGTCGAACTTCTTGGATTCTGGCTGGCGGTTTAGCGCGGCGAATAAAGCTGAGCGGCTTCCCACTAACGGAGGAGGGGAATACTTGATCGATGCGAATGTCCAGAAGTCGATTGCGACCTCTATGGCTGCGATATCCCGCCGCTCCAAAATCCAACGAGGCTGGAGGCCGTCGATGAACTCTGCCAGTTCTAAGGCTGCATTCGCGTTCTTCGTGTGTGCGGTCTCTACGAGGTGCCATGACGCAAGGACAACACTCAGTGACCCATTCTTGAGCGCAGCGTCCACTTTGCCCGGAACTCCACCTGTCGTGCTTGCACTCCAAGCTCTATGAGGCCATTTTGGTCAAGGTAGGTCAGTGGCATCATCGTTCCTGATGGTGTTGGGGGATATAGCCGAAGTGAAATGTCAATTCGCACTCGACGGTGCCACGCGACTCCGAAGCGACAATATCCCGAATTTCTTGGAGCCAACTGGATGTAATGGTCGCGTCGGGAGACATGATGTTGAGCCCCAGAACGCGAATTCCGTCTCGGCTGGCTAGCTGCTTAAGCCCTGCTCGAATTGTGCTGCTCACCTTAGCCATAAACCTGTCGTGATCGACGTAAGGGCCAGAGTCATCCGGCCCCATGCTCCGGAACATCATCACCGTGCCATCCCCCTCGTGCACCTCAACCTCCATTGGAATGTCGTCGGGGAGGATCACGACAGGAGGTGGGTGTGAGCCGCTTGCGAGGGCCGTCAGGACATTGTCGATGGCTGCTGCTTGTTCCTCGGTCGCCGTATTGTCGGTGTAAAGCCTCACCACGAGCCGAATCGATCGCAGTGCAGGATGTACCAACTTTTTCTCTTTGAAGAGGCTGTCGAGCAGATCGAAGAGGGTGATCGGCGCTCGAATGTTCTTGCATTCAAGGGACACGACCTGCCTATGCCTGTTGCAGTCATAGCGTAAGTTTTATCGCGCGAAGTTGGAATCGGCACAAATTCGGAATAACCAACCTTGTGGAGGGCCGCGACCAGTCCCATTTCGCCGAAAAAATCGCCCACGGCAGCGTTGAACTCTCCGGGAGGTGCCTTCCGAACCCGGTGCAAGTCACCCCGAGCCTTTTTCCGCAGCCGAGTCCGAAGAAAGCACTGCTGCGAGGTATTTGGCGCACATCTCTTCCCACTGTTTGAGTAGGTGTGAGATGTTATTGGTCAATAGAAACGCTATCGTGCAGTTGGGGTCGCGAGCCGAGCCCATCCGCTCCACAGATGGCGGGACGGAATACGTTCCGGATAGCGGCAACTTCCGGCCTCAATCGGGCCGCTTCTACACGTTCAGCGAGATCGCGTATCGGCATGGCGTCTGCTCGACATTGTATTTCTTCGCCTCATCAACTGGGGTCTAAGTGCCCTCTCTAGCTTTCTCATGGCAGCGGCGGAGTCCTTATCAACAGACTTCACATACACGTTCATCGTCGTGTTCAAGTTGCTGTGCCGAAGAATCGCCTGAATGGTCTTGTCGGGAACGCCGAGCCGATAGAGGTTGGTTGCGAGACCGCGTCGGAAGCTGTGCCATCCATGCCAGAGTCTCCGCTCTTCGTCACGTTCGAACTGGTGATCGCGTTCGTGGGTTTCTCTGCTCCTCCCGCAGGTGGTGCAGAACTCGAACCGGGGTTGAACGACCCGGTTTGTGAGGTTGTTCAGGCACATCGGTTCGCCTTCGGCGTTGGGAAACATCGGGCCTTGTGTTGGGTTACCACGCGAGCGTCTGTAGGTCTCCAGCATCCGTCGCAGGGGCTCGATTACTGGAACAGGAGCCTTGCTCTTGCGCGTCTTAGGCTCCTCGATGTAGCCGAGCCGAATCGACCGGGTAACGCGAAGTTCGCTGCCAAGATATTCCTGCCACTGCAAGCCCTGAATCTCTGATCGACGGAGGCCTGTGAACGCCGCCACGGCGGCAATGGTGGAAGCTGGCTGAGGAAGGGACGTGATGATCTTCATCACCTCCTCCAGCGAGTATGCGTAAGTTTCGCCTCCGACCGGGGCTTTGGGAACTGCTACCCCTGTGACCGGGTTCGCTCCGTCGAAGAACCCCTGCCGTCGAGCACACGTAAACAGGCCGGAGAGTACCGCCTTGATTCGCGCCAGTGTCTTGCGCCCGATCTCATGATTGGCTGCGATGTCGTACAAAAGGCGTTGCACCTCACAGGTGCGGACGTCCTGTAGCCACCACAACCCACATCGCGGCTCCAAGTACCGCTTCCAGACGTTCTGGTAGCTGCGTGACGTGGAGAGCCGGGTCTGGTCTGCGATGTACGGAACGTATACCGACTCGAAGAAGTCCCTCAGCGTTGTGGCCAGCAGTCCTGACCGCCGTTGCCCGTTCACCGACCGAAGCACGTCGTTAGCGTAGGCAGCGACACTCCTCTCGTCAGGGTGTGCGAATCCACCGGAGCAAGCTTCTTGGCCCGTTGAACGGTGCGCACTCCAACACCTTCCATGACCCTTGCACGGTAACGCAGTACCCACCAATCCCCTCGGCGGTAGATGTGACCCGTCTGTTGTCGGTCTCGGGTTTGCACTATGACCTTAGGTCATAATACTAGCCGCAGTTATCGCGTTGGAAAAGGACTTTTCTGACCTCTGGTCGAAACGCTACCATTCCGCATGGCATGGCGGGTGATGAAGGTCGCGGTGTGTGATGTGTGCGGCCATAGGTGGATACCGGAGATACCCAACCCGCCGCTGTGTCCGAAGAAGGATTGCCGCTCGACCCTGTGGAACAAGGGTGGAATCGACGGGCGCACGAGAGCAGCCAAGTCCCGTTCGCAAGCCGGGAAGAGCGCGAAGAATGCTGGCTGAAAGAAACCTTAAGTGAACAAGGCGACGACCTACGAACTCCTGCGACAACGTCAGCGCCTTTGGGGAGGATGCCGAAAACGAAACATTAAGGTCAACCCTAAAGGACGGGTTTTAACCCTCGAACACACCCCTATCCCTCCCGAGAAGTTGGAAAAAATCCTCAGTCCGGATTCACGATCCGCAGCTTCTTGAAATGCTCTCTGATCTCAGCCGCTGCACGGAGATAAGACGATCTGATTTTCTCTTCCCGTATCCTACCTAGAGCCTCGTCATAGGATGGCCCACCCTCAAAGGATGTACGCCAGCGTTCCGCTTCTTCACGGGCCAGCGTCGAGCAATCGACAAATTCCTTTTGGATTGCCGATGGGATGAACGGCAGGTAGCCTTCGCTAACTTTGATGAACTCGTCATAGGCTTGACCGAACGCTTTCACCCGCTCGTCTTCCACTTTCCACCTGTAATCGTCTGGCGTTTCTGGATCAAGTCGCTTAATGAAACCCCTAATCGAGTCCGCCTGTATGCGAACCTGCGCGAGCAAGGCAAACGACTCCTTTATCGCCTTGAACTCGGTGTCGAACTGCGTCTGGGTGACATAGGTGACGTGGCCAATCTCCGCCTCGATCTTCTTTCGCTGACGATCCAGCACAACCTTGTATGTTTCCAGTTCCCTGTCGGACTCGGCCTTCTGCTTGGCCAGTTGGCCATCGAACTGGGCCTTCTGCTTCGCCAGCGAACGGTCGGACAGGTACTTCCAGAGGCCAGCAACCGCCGCCAATCCCGAGCTACCTCCACCGACGAACCCGGCGATGTAATTGGAGAGCCATTGCCAGTCAACATTGAACATTCGTAGCTCCTTTAGCATAGGAACTCTCCGGAGAAACCGGGATTTCCGGAAAACGACTCGAAGCGTTGACGATCATTTCAACACTTTCAGTACGTCGCCCAGCGTCAACTTGACTCCGAAGTACGTGGCTCCGGGCAGTAGGGCAATGACCAGCACGACCTTGATGATGTGACCCCAGAGGCTCTCCTCGACCGACTGTGGTAGTCCGGCATGTTCCAGAATCACGAACGGCACTCGAATCAGCATCGCGATGCCTCGTATCAAGTACCAGAACGGATTCAGAGCCTCACGCCACAAGAGACGACGTTGGAGGTTTTCCGTCATGCCGATGCACTCGTCCACCTTGTCGATGATCTCGCCCTTACTCGCACTGCCATAGCCGACATGTTGGTCGATAACGAGGCCGAGCAGTGAGGCTCTAAGAACCGGGCCACCAATGGCCGGGGGCGGGTAGGAATTTATGATCGTTGCAATTCCAAGCGATGCTGCATATCTATCCACTACTGGTCGCAGTTTGCTAATCTCTTCCCGCAGCTTAAGCAGCTTCTTCGATTCCTCCTCGGATGTGGTCATCCGTTTCGCTTTTTGATCTAACCCATACCAGTAGTCGATGGCTAACTGTCGGAACCTTTTCAGCGTATGTTGTGCGCTCTTGGCTTCGAAGTAGTTCACGGGCCAAAAGATACCATGCATCAAAGGAACACGGATATACTCGTCCCATGAACGTTACCGACATCCTGAACGAACTGCGACATCAACGTGACCAACTACAACGCGCCATCAACGCCATCGAAGGGTCAGCAAGCCGCCGAAAGCTCGGTCGTCCGACCGGGAGTGAGGGAAAACGTAGAACGATGAGCACCGAAGCACGGGCAAAGATCGCGAAGGCGGCAAGAGCCCGGTCGGCAGCGGCTCGCAAGGCTGGCAGGAAGAATCTCGCTGCGTAGGACGTCAGGCGGCGAGTCTCTGGAGAGTGCACGGCACTATATAGGCAAGTATCGCGAAAGGAGATCGGATTGCGGAACAACGTCGAATGTGACGCTATTGACTTCGTGATCGCCTACTACACCCCGCGTGGCTTCACGGTAACCAACGTTGCCCGTGCTCGTGGAGAGCACAAAGGCTATGATCTCGTGATCGCCAAAGACGGCGCTACAAGCACGGTTGAAGTTAAAGGATGTTCCCGGCCCTACCGTATTCCCGACCCTTACTACAGCGAATTCGACCCGGAGACGAAGCGTTTAATTGCCGACCTACTGTGCGTGGTCTACTTCTGGCCGGAGCGAAGCCCAGAACTGGCCATCATCCCGAGGGACGAGATTCCACCTGAGTTCGTTCATCCCAAAGTCACCTACAGAATCAGCGGAAATTTAAGAACAAGAAGACAATCAGAAAATTCATCGTTGATGCTGATTGACGCACTCTGCCACTCAGGCATTACGACGAGTACGGAACTTAAAGGCGACTCGGCGGTTCTCCAAACTTTTTCCTCAGCTTCTCCACGGAGTCTTTGTCGGGACTCATTCCGAACCTCCTCGTGAACGCGATGTGCCTTGGAGTGCGTCAAACTCTGCTCTTCGACCCAGCGGTAAGTGGCTACGCGATCAGCGGGTGGAGGTTTTATCTCGTCTGGGCCAAAGTCACGGGTCTCAGAGCCACGCTCATACCCTTTTGGGGTCAGGTGCCATTCGGTCGATTCTTTGTTGAGGGACATGTCAGCATTTTACGTCCACTCCCTAACGGGCATCGGGCAAAGGCGGAGGCGGACATGACGAGAGTCTCTACGGCGAGTACCTGCGGACAGGCTAATTCGAGGGGCGTTCGGCGATCTTCCACGTCAGAAAATCAAGCTCCTGAGGGGGCCACCCCAACAACGATGCCGTATCAATCAAGTCGGACAAATACTTCCAATAGTCGGAAATCGCAAATGAAGAATGCTGTACCCCGTACATACCTTCCCAGAACCCTTTCATCGATGACGCCATATCGGTCGGGGAATGTCAGTGCAAGGATTGCGGACGCAACGCCAACTCCGACACCGGAGATTCCTTGTAGCACCGTGAGTTGTCCGCGCATTAATGTTCGGCGATCAGGATGCACGAGGGTCAGG
The DNA here is from genome assembly GCA_963703075.1 of uncultured Acidobacteriaceae bacterium. Lineage (GTDB taxonomy): Bacteria > Acidobacteriota > Terriglobia > Terriglobales > Acidobacteriaceae > Korobacter. The sequence continues at coordinate 3,668,343 of OY969786.1, read as the reverse complement.
GCGCAACGTGTGATGTTTGCGACGACATCGGGGGTAATCTGCGCTCCTCTTAAGCGTCGGGTTCTTGCCTCTTGCCGTTCGAGTTTCCATGAAACAATTTTCTTGAACAGGTCAATCGTCAGTCCAGCATCGGGGTTCTGGGCCATGTGTTCCGCGAGTTGCCGCTTTAGTTCCTGCGTACCGACCCAGTCCTCATCACTGAAGTCGAACGACTGGCGGAATGCGGTGACCTTCGAAGGCCATGTGGCGAGCGGCCTCAAGTGCTGCACGTTGTTTCGAGGATTCATAACTTACCCTGTCTCCGATTGGTTTTCCCAAGGTCGTGGTTCTAACCCGACGATTCCTTCGGGGCTCTTCGGCTACCTAACAGCAATAGCTCGTCGTTGTGCGCTACGGCGAGAACTTCCGCGGCGTTAAACATGCCTTGGCCACCGAACGCCTTGGATTATTGAAACGCGGCACTTACCGCGTGTTCGCCAGAATACAGGCTGTTGACTTTCGCCTATCATTCGCCTAGCCTTTCGGTAAGCTGAAGCTGGGTAAGTGGAATGAAACTGAATATTTTCGATGTGGGACATGCTGCCTGTTCGGTGCTGACGGCACCCAGCGGACAGCGGGTGATGATTGACTGTGGTTCTACCGCAGACTGGTCGCCGTCGCGTCAGTTCGCCGGGCAGGAGTTCGCTGCGCTCATCCTCACGAACCTTGATGAAGATCACGTGAGGGATTTCCGAAACATGCGAGCAAAGTGCGGCATCGGGACTGTGTGGATTAACAACACCATTACTGCCGCCGCTTCTGCTTCTGATGAAGTACAAGGATGGCATGGATGACGGCGTACGCGCCGTGTACGAATACCTTCAAAATCCAACTGCCTTGAACCGACAGATCACGTTCGACGTGAACCTCAGTCTGTTTCGCCTGTGTTTTGGTGCTTTCACCGAAACCAACGATCTGAGTCTCGTGATGTTCGCGGAATGGGGTAATCAGTGCATCGTATTCCCCGGCGACCTTGAGATAAAGGGTTGGAAGGAGGGTCTGCAAAATCCGCTTTTCTGTGCCGCTCTTTCAAGAGTCACTTTGTTCATGGCATCCCACCATGGACGAGAGAACGGCTGTTGCGACGACATCTTCAAGCACTGCCATCCAGACGCATTCGTGATCTCGGATAAGGAGATCGTTCACGAAACGCAGAAGACCGGGGACTGGTACCGACAACACGCCAAGGGTCTCACGAACGGATATGGCCACCGACGTTATGTCTTCACGACGCGAGACGACAAATGCTTGTCCGTTGACTTCACGATGCCGAATGGCTACGTGCTGACCAGAGACAGTGATGTCCAACTGGAACCGCTCAAGCCGCTTCAATCTCTAATTCCGGGACTGAGTCCGAATCCGTTGCTCTCGCTGCTAACACGGAAAGCCGGGGCGTAATGCGGTGAAGATTCCATTCGCCGTCTATGACTTCTTCGCGTACCTCTCGTCTGGCGCAATCCTAGATCCTAGCCGCCGACTACATCTTCAGCCTGAACCTGACCCTGCGTCCATCTACGAGAGGACACCGCGACGAGTGCTTCTCTATGATGCGGCAGACAACCTCGACAGCGCGAAGTCGAAAGTGATCGTCAACAGGCCATCGCTCCGAGTTCCTCGCCGCTATCGAACTCGTCGACTAGTTGATGGTGGAGATGGCGAACGCCGAGGCCCTCAATGCGGTTCATAGTCGCTCGAAGAGCCTAGACGTTCTTAGCTGACAGCCTGAGCCCATTTCTCCTCAGTGAGCCAGACGAACCCGAGCATAGCCATAGTCAGCGATGTCAAAAGTCTCAACATCGTTGAGATTTTCGTCCTCTATCTCCGTCTCCTTCGCAGTACTACCTTTAAAGCGTTGCTTAGCAGTTCTCTTCTTTTGCTGGTACTCTCTCTCCGCTGTACGGAGGGCCTCTTCACGACGATTCGACTTGTAAGAGTCCATGACCGAGAAACGGTAAGAATCGTCAGCTCAATCTTTTTCCCTGTAAATGAACCCACCCTTGACCAGTTCCTCTACATAGCGGCGGATAGTTTGCCATGCAGCCTTGTGACCAGCCTCAGTCAACTCCGATGCGATGCATTTATAAGAGACGATCTTGCCGAACCAGACGATGCCGAATACAGAAACGTCCTCTTCTATGCTCTCCGACGTGGTGTTAGCGAGGAACCATAGATAAGTACCCAAGCATGAGAGCGGCACCTTAAGCCAGACGTAGTGACATACCTTTGCGTAATAACCCAGTGTGATAGCCATGAGTTACTCCTTCACCCAGAAGTTGATGACGTCCCATCGTACCCAGTAGAAGTTAGCCACATTCCTATAGTAGCCGTTAGAGGCGGAAATCTTAGTGAGGTAGCCGAGAGTAACAAGATCAGCGACAGCCCAGACAGCTGTCATGTAAGAGTCGCACCAGAGGAAACGCTTCAGTTGCTTGAAACTGACAGCGACTATGTCTTCCTCTGTGTCCAGCCGTTTCATGCTTTCCTTCGAAAAGTGAGCGATGTCGTATCATACTAGCTTCTCGACAGAGCCAAAAGTCACAGTACGACCTTAGACCTCGACGGAATGTCTGAGCAGTTGAATCAGAGATGAATCCATAAAACTCCTTGTTATCCAGATACTGTAAACGAAGCGTACATCTATAGAAGTCAGTAGCCTAAGTTTGCACCGCGCTGATCTTGACGAGAGTATTTTCCAGCCATCTCCAGATAGTGACGTAGTGGTGACGTTGAGTACTATCTCGAAAACTCTCATAAACGCTCAAATATATCATATCCTTCGCACAAAACAGTTGTTTGCTGCGGAGGTCGTGCGGAGGTGGTGCGGAGGTGTAGTAGATATAATCGCTAATCCGAACCTTTTACCGCGCTCGTAACTAGTTTTGGTATGTGTGAGTTACGAAGAATTTTAGAAAGATGATAGCAAGTTGATGGCAGGTTGAGGAGAGGTTCGTAGAGAGCTGCTCATTATTAAGTTGCTATCTGCTCATTTTTGAGTTGCCAGAAACTCATAAATGAGTTGAGAGCTTTTCTATTTCTAGTTGCTGGAATAAAAAAAAAAAAAAAAAAAAAAAAAAAAAAAAAAAAAAAAAAAAAAAAAAAATATATAAAGAATAGAGAATATTATATTAAACTAATCTAATCCCTTTCCTAACCTACAACCCATTGAATCTATAACATCTAAACACATAACATATAAATCTAATAACATATAAAATCTATTTATAACCATATTTATATATCTCTTTTCTTACCTAACCTACAACCCATAGAACTAAAAGTAATAACTATTCAAAAATAAGTAACCCCCTAAACATAAACCTTTATCTCACTAAGTGCACACACTATATATAAAAAACACCTAACCTAAAACTAAATACCCTACACCACATAAAGTTATAAACAAAGCAAATAGAAATACTCTAATAAATAGCAACTCCCATACCTATACTCTCCACCTAAACTAACTAACACCACTACCTCTAACATCAACTCAATTTATATTTTTCAATTTTAAGTATAACCATCTAGCATCTCAATATAGATAACTACTTACATCATATTTCACCAATAACCTACACCGCTAAAATAGCTAAAGCTATAACCAAAATTACAATAACCACATAAAACACTCCTTTCTTTATACCCTTCTATTTAATATTATAACCTCTCTACAAAACACCTAAAAAACTCAAATAAAAGTATAATCAAACACTGCAACACTTCTATCTTATACCTAAATAAATAACCCAATCCTCAAAAGCTATAACCATAAACTCATGTAATCTATATTAACCATACATCTTACTCTCTAACAACAACCTCACCCACCCAAAATTATCCACCCAATACACCTTACCTACCTCCTCAACCTTTATCTCACAATAACCTTCACCTACTCACCTAAAAATCTTTCAACATTCTTTACACTATATAACTTTCCTCTTCATAATAACCCAACTGTGATACTTACACATAAATACTCTGTCACATTTCTTCATAAATACTCATACATACTAATTCAATTACTCTTTCAGTTTAACTCAACCCCTTCCTATTATTCAGCAAAAACCTCTCATAAACTTTATAATAAATCTTCCACTACACTCTCTCCTACCTTTACCTTAAATATAACTTACAACTATTTATTTATCCCTATTTACCACCATACAACCTCTTCATCTCCCCTTTACAAATCTTTCCAAACATCATCTTATCTCAATCTTTCTTTTTCCAACATATCTAAATCTAACCTATATATTAAAAATACCTCATCTTCACCTCTGTTTTCCTTCACCTCTTCTCCTCCAACTACCGTAATACCTCTCCCATGAGTACCTCCATCTGCAAGATCTAATCAGCGGCGTTGAGCGACCTCAATGCTTGTTCCCAAGCTGCGGTCCAGCCTCGGACATGCGCTTCGTACTCAAGTCGTTGAACCAACGTCTCCGGTAGTTCCTCAAGATCAGCCCCTGCTGTGTGTTCAGAGCATACAACCAGTTCCACCACGGAGCGGGGCCGGGAATTGACTTGGGGTACCTGTCTGAACCCAGAAATGTCCAGTAATTTCGCAAAAAACGGTACGTACCATGGGTACTCCAAGTACCTACCGGATACGGTCGCTGAAGTCCGGCAGGTACCCTTTCTCCCACCAGCGGCCCCGCTCAACAGTGTTGAAATCGCCATCCCGCCAGTCGAACGCCGCGTGGTCGGCTTCGATGGCGTACCCACGTGCGCCGTTGATGAAGTACTCGGGGTACCGCTGCTCTGCACGTGTAATGGCGTCCTCGCAAGAGGTTGCAGGTAGCACCACGGTCAGAGCCTAGTGTTCGCCGGAACAGCAGATGTCTACAGCCCACAGGCTCTTGGTTCGGAAGAGTGTTGTACTGCCTTTTCATTTTTGCCCCATTCAAACTTGATACTGCTTCAGGAGGCGGTGCACCGTCTATTTCTTCATCTTCAGGCGCTCCGCGATGGCCGCGAAGCTAAACCCTCGGGTTCTGAGGCGAATCAGCTTGTCCACGTCACATTGCACCCGAGAGCGTCCGCCAATCCGCCCCTCTTTCCGAGCTCGCTCTAGGCCAGCGATCGTGCGCTCCGATGCCCGTATGGCCTCCTGTCGAGCAAGAGTCGCGAGAATCGACACAACCACGTCCTTAAAAATCCCAGTGGAATTGAGAAATTCTTCCCTGAAGCTGATGTAGCCGATGCCGAGTTCCGTCAGCCGAGTGAGGTACTTTAAGGTAGCGGACGCGCCCTCGCGGCTGAGCCTATCCAGCGACCAGAAGAGAAGGGTATTAAATTCGCGTCGAGAAGCAGCGGTGAACATATCCTTGAATGCATCGCGGTCTGCCCGACGACCCGAGGCATAGTCCTCGTATATCTTCACAACCGTCCAGCCGTGACGGTCGGCAAATTGGCGAAGCTGGGCCAGTTGGTTCGCGGTGTCTTGGCCCTTGTCGCGTGTGCTCACCCTGCAATAGATAGCGACTCGCATACCTCAAAGTACGGGGAAGCAGAAAAAAATGGGTACCAAAAACGCTCGTTTTTTGGACGGCAGGTGCGGCCCTGAAATTCGCAAGTTTACTGAGAATTCGAGGATACTTTTTCACTACGTTATTGGGACACCTGATTGAGGTACTTCAGGAGGCGGCTTCGAAGGACTTGCTCGTCGTCCTGCAGGAGACGGCGTAGTCGCCCTCGGCTGTCGTGCGATAGGTCGTCGTAGCGGATGACAATGAGCGTGATGAAGTGGGCTTCGAGTACCTCGACCCGACGCTGATCGTACAAGCGGCGTTGTTCTCCGCGTGTACCGCTCATCGTTTTCTTGCCGTCCCACCAAGCCATGGGTTTCATGTGCTGAGATTCCCAGTACTCGATCACCAGATTGAGGTGAGGGTAGTACACATCGACGGGAAGCCTTGCGCGACGTCCTCCTCGGCCTACGTCGCCCAGCAGGAAGGGGAACCTGTGCTGACGTATTCCGATGCAACCCAGTAGCTCGTCACAAAGCTGAGTGACGTACCCTTCGTCGCTGTCGGTTCTTCGGCCCACAACTACCCTTGGATGCGGAAGGCATCCGCCTGTCCCTGAGCAGAGGCCGGGATGGTGAAGGCGTAGGCTCGCGGTTCGAGTGTGCCCTGCCGAATATCCCATGGCATAAGGAGTAGTTCCTTACCACCGGAGCACTTGGAGATTGCGCTTCCTTGATACCTGAACATCGTAGACGATGAAGAGCGCCGAGTTCGCGTGCCGCCTTGCGTGTTCGACCTCGTTCGGAGTAAGCGTCAGGCAGCGCCCGTCACCTTGCGTCCCTTTCACTTCAACATAGAGATCAGTCCCGTTGGCGGTGCACAAAAAATCGAAGCACTCCGTCTTATGCTTATCCTTTGGGGTCAGGCCAAGCGCTCGAAGACGCCGTTCGGCCCACCGCATCGCATACTCCTCGACCGCACGTCGGATTCTCGGGTTGCTCTGGTACCCAGCCCCGCCTTCGATACTGGTGGCTACAACATCAACTATATCTTTGTCGCTCGCGGACTCGGGCTTCTCTGCCGCATTTTCGAGCTTGTAGGCGTGGGCATATTCGACTGCCTTGTGTATCCACTCGGAGTTCTTTTTCAGATCGCCTACTTCGTCGTAGGGATAGCAGACGTTTGCCTGACCGAAGCCGCCCTTTCCGCGTGGGATGGCAAACTCACGGCGCTCCCACGGTACCAATAGAGCGTCCTCAATCTTCGCCTCAACGAAGTACCCGAACCCGTTACGTTGCTTCAAATCCGAGCCCTGTTCAAAACGATAGACGGTCGCATCGCGGTACCAGCCGACGATCACTTGTCCGCCCTCCTCAGGGTTGGTAGCTACGAACACGACGAGTACATGCTCCAGTTTGTTGCCGCTGTGGGTTGGTTCTATCTTTTGCAGCTTGATGGTTGAAGGGTTCGCTTTACGTCGATCAGGGGGCTGTAACTGAGGTTGGAAGTACCCGAGATACCTGCCGTCGATGGGCAAGAAGTTGAATGCTTCGTGTCCGAGGTCATGGGCGGTGTAGGAACCACCACCGACAGGCTTGGCGTCGTCTGCTTGTACCCCCCGGTACCACCGCATCCACCCAACTCTTGCGAACAATACCTTCTCCGCCATACCCGATCTCCTCATTGCGCGGAACGATATCACGAACCGAGGGAGGCGTCAGTGTTGCTGGGCAGGTCGTAACTGTGGTCACTTACGATACATTGACCCGAGAGGTAAACTGTCGCCCGACGAGGAGAACATGGCGATACCCGACTACCAAAGTGTGATGCTGCCATTGTTGAAGGTCGCGGCTGATGGACAAGACCACCACATCAGAGCAGCGATCAACCAGCTTGCTGAGCAGTTCGGGCTTACCGAAGAGGAGCGCAAGGAATTGCTGCCCAGCGGAGTTGACGGCGTGTTTGATAATCGCGTGGGTTGGGCGCGAACGTACCTGAAGAAGGCAGGGCTGATCGAATACCCCAAACGAGGTTTCTTCCACATAACAGACAGAGGTAAGGCCGTCGTTGGCAACGCTCCGGCGAAGATCGATGTCGCCTTCCTGCGCCAATACCCGGAGTTCGTGGAGTTTCACGCACCGAAGAAGTCTGCCACCTCTACAGGAGACGTTCCCGTCGAAGAGCCGGAGAACGGCGCTGAAACCCCCGAAGAGTTGCTCTCCTCGGGATACCTGAAATTGAGAAAGCAGATCGAAGCCGAACTGCTGGCCAGAGTGAAGGCGTGTCCCCCCGAGTTCTTCGAGCGTCTCGTTGTGAAGCTACTAACGACCATCGGGTACGGGGGATCGCTGGCCGACGCGGGAAAGGCCATAGGCAAGTCAGGAGACGGTGGCATCGACGGGGTGATTAAGGAGGACAAACTGGGTCTCGATCTCCTCTACATTCAGGCGAAGAGGTGGGAGAACACGACCGTTGGCCGTCCCGACATACAAAAGTTCGTCGGAGCCCTTTACGGAAGAAAAGCGAAGAAGGGCATTTTCATCACTACCTCCAACTTTCGAAAGATGCGCGAGAATACGCCGATGCGCTGGAAAGCAAAGTGATCCTCATCGATGGCCCACAGCTTTCCGAACTCATGTTCGACTATGGAGTCGGCGTGGCGACGGTGAACAGCTACGTGGTAAAGCGGATAGACTCCGACTTCTTCGAAGACGAGGTAGTGGCGTCGGATGCAGCAGCAGCGCCCGCGACCTAGTCGAGAATATGTGGAGATTTCTATGCGGCACTTCATTGCTTATCACAATCCCGAAAAAATGGGGTACCAGTACACGGTGTCGAGTGACAAGCAGGAATACATCCTGACGAACAAACCCGTGAAGCACGTGATCGGCAATACTGTCTGGGTGGTGACGTTCGAGGCCGAACACGATTACTCGCTGGCGAGCGTATTTGTCGTCTCTAGCGCCGACGAATGGAACGAGGCGGGGTTTAAGCATCGTATTTCCGGGAGGGGCCACAGCTTTTACCCTTGGAAACGGATAAAGCACTTGAGTTGGTTCGCCAAACTCATGACCGCCACCGGGAACTTTGGATTGGGATTGCAAGAAGTCAGTGACGCCGTCGTGGTGAAAGGACTCGTTGCAATTGCCGAGAAGGACGGGTACGAAATCGAAAACGGGTAATCCAAAGTGCCGCAAAACACGTGACCAACAAGCAGCCGACGAAAGGCCGTGACCGAAGAAGGCAGTAAGCGTACCCTGTTTGGCAAAACAGGGAGTGCCGATTCAATGTCCGAAGCTGCTTCCGGTAGAGGTTACAGGTTTGGCCGTTTCCAAGGATGGGCGACGATCATTCTAAGCATCCCGTTGTTCGTAGCACCATTTGTGGGGATGTCGATAATTCTCCCGCTGGCGCTGTTTCTGATGACACTCGGCGTAGGGCTTCTTCTTAGGCGGAAATTTGCTGTGGTGATGCTCTACTTCTTAGGCGTGGGGGTCTTGTTAGGTGGTTACGCGAAGGTGACGCATCCAGAACAGCCCGTGATCCACTTGGTATTTTTGGTGCTCTGGGTAATTCCGGCCTTCTTCTACTACCCCAAGCGTTGGAAGGAAATGAAGTAATTAGGCTGTAAATTCCTCGCCTCGGGCGAGCGCTCTCTTCTCTGCGCTACGGTATAGCGGAGCAAACTTACGGAAGTTATACCCCCCCGACGTGTGTCTAACGTGGAAGGCTAGGGCTGTTTTGCCCTCGGCGACTCGGTAGTGACCACACTCGGCATACTGTAATTTAGGCGCGTGTTCGAGTGGCGATTCGATTCCAGCATCGAACGGTGGCATGTTGTTCCAGTTGGTATCGCCTACCACCATTATCAACTCAGGATTTAACGAACGTAGCGCGGCTCCAAATGCGTCATGTGATCTCGACCACAACCTTTGAGGGTGAGGCGTTCGTGGGCTGTCCCCGACGAACTCTTGAACGTAGTTGTAAAAGGCAATGGAATGCCAGAATTCAATTTTTGCTTCTTGTGATGGCAGTTCATCATTGCAGGTACAGGTTGCAACGATGTTGGTGAAGAAAGCCCCTCTATCACCGTTCGCAATCCGGTCTTCGATGACTTGATTGGTGAAGTAGAAGTCCGGGACTTCGACGTCACACCGATAGTGCGACATGCCGACCACGAGGAGCCGTGGCCGATGTTCTGCGTACTGTCCACCCCGCCATGGCTGGAAGTACACACCTTGGATTTTCTTGTACGGCAGTTCGTATCTGGCCATCGTCCCCTCCATCGACCTCTAGCCAGCCAGCTTTTATCCTTCGTTTCTTCCTCTCCAAAATGCGACTTTTCGTTCCATGGTTTGTTTCCGCCCAAAACAGGCATCAAAAACGCTATAACCACTCCAGATCAGTAACGAGTAGGAGGGTAGAACTGCCAAGCAGTCACTTTGCTAGCGTCTGGTGGCCGCTTCCGTTCGGCACACATGGCTTCCAGTAATTTCCTTGCTTCAGCTTTTGCCTCTGTGGCCGTGTCAGTGTGACCGGACTGCGTAGGATATCCCGCGCGGTGGTTCTGGTGCACCCAAAATCCCCATTTTCGCTCCGCCCAGTCATACTGGACGACAAGAACATAGGTGTAATGACGGCCAGCGACACTCCCAACTAGCTGGGAGCGATACTGCCCATGTTTCTCCTGACATTTCCGCAGTTCTTGTTCCAGCGCGTTAATTCGTGCTTGAGCCGCCGCCAACTGCCTTTCGAGATCGTTTGGGTGCGTCGAATTCATGGAACACCGTGTTTTTTCACCGCACACTGAGTAAAGACTTGGTCGTCGATGATATTACAACCTGTCTCTGTCCTCGGATGAGACGACCCCCGTCCTGTTGCTGTGAGTGTCGGGATGCAGCGCACAATAAGGCGCACGTTAACCCGAACCGTCCAAACGGAGTTTTGCTAACACGTTGAATAAGCGTACGTCGTAGAACCACTTGCCAGATGCGACGGTCTCATAATCCGTAGGTCAGTGGTTCGAGTCCACTCGCCGCCACCAGATAAACGACAGCATTGCAGACCGCCGCAGCGACGGTCTCGACATTTTCTAACGCGAGAGCTGCGCTCTCGCTGGCACCGCGGAGAAGTTTGGAGGTAGGAAGAAGCTGGCTGGCGAGAGCATTGCAGACCGCCGCGGCGACGGTCTCAACATTTATTAACGTGAGAGCTGCGCTCTCACTGGGCGTAGGTCAGTGGTTCGAGTCCACTCGCCAGCTACTCAGGACAAGTTCGGAGATAGGAGCTCGCTGGGCTGCAAGCGTTGCGAGCGGTTTACGCGCCTGACGCCGTGAGGGCTCGAGGAACGAAGCCGCGTCCCTTGCACCACGAACACTGTCGAGAATAGAGCTCGCCGCTCCCCTGGCAGTAGGAGCAGGTCTCGATCGGCTTGGCGAAGGCAGACGATTTTTGCAGGAAATAAGTCACGCCTAAATGCGTGATGGTGTCGTTTTTGGGAGTGTCGCTTGGCGATGTCAATTTGCCTCCTCAATGGGTGCTGTGTATCCGCATCATGTACCATTTTTTTGGGAAGAACAGTGCACTATTGCTCAGTCGGGCCACAAGGTTGAGCATTCGCGCCGCATTACGTTAGACTCAGGCGTTCTTATCGCTGCGGGCTCGAAGGTGTTATGCGCAAGTTTTTCCTTCCGACGTTTTTCGTTCTTTCCCTTTTCACGTTCCATCCCGCAGCGCACAGCCAGGCGAAGACCGACGCCGAGGGCCACCAGTGGTGGCAGCATGCAGTCTTCTATGAGGTCTATCCGCGAAGCTTTGCCGACAGCAATGGCGACGGCGTTGGCGACCTCAACGGCATCACGTCGAAGCTCTCGTACCTGCACGATCTTGGCGTGGACGCCATCTGGATTACGCCCTGCTTCCCGTCGCCACAGGTGGATTTCGGCTACGACGTATCGGACTACGAGAATATCGATCCGATGTACGGTACCCTCGATGACTTCGACAAGCTGCAGAAGCAAGCCTCGGCCGATGGCATCAAAATTATTCTGGATTTCGTGGTGAACCACACTTCCGACCAGCACAAGTGGTTTCTCAGCTCCGCATCATCGCGCACCTCTCCATACCGCGACTGGTATATCTGGCGCGACGGCAAAGGTCCGGGCCAGCCTCCGAACAATTGGCTTTCGACCTTCGGCCACGCAGCGTGGAAGTTCGATCCGAAGACGAACCAGTGGTATTACCACTACTTTTATGCCGAGCAGCCGGACTTGAACTGGCGCAACCCGGCGGTGAAAAATGCGATGTTCGACGTGAGTCGCTGGTGGTACAAGCGCGGCGTGGCCGGCTTCCGCCTCGATGCCGTCGATACTCTGTTCGAAGACCCAACTCTGAAGGACAACCCGATCGCGCAAGGCAAGAATGAATTCGGGGATCCGGTGATGGAAAACGTCTATAACCAACGGCTACCCGAGGTGCACACCATCCTGCAGGGATTGCGCGCCGTGGCCGATGAATACAACGCCGTGCTCGTGGGCGAGACGTGGACAAAGGACATCGACGAGCTGAAGCGTTACTACGGAGCCGGCAAGGGCGAATTGCAGATGCCGATGGACTTCATGTTTACCTCGGTGAAGCCGCTCTCCGCGCCGGAGTTTCGCAGCCAGGTTGCGGCGGTCGATGGATCAGGCGGATGGCCGGTGTTCGTCATCAGCAATCATGACATCCAGCGCGCCGCCACCCGTTGGGGCGATGGCAAGAACAATGCAGCGATCGACAAGATGATGGCCGCGTTCTATCTCACCCTGCGCGGTACGCCGATCATGTATTACGGCGAAGAAATTGGCATGGAGAATACCGATCCCACGCGCAAGGAAGATGTGAAGGACCCGATCGGGCGCACCGGGTGGCCAGGAGAAAAGGGAAGAGACGGCGAGCGCACGCCGATGCAATGGAACACCGCCCCGAACGCAGGCTTCACGACCGGCACGCCCTGGCTTCCGGTGCCGGCGAGCTACCAGACGCGCAACGTGGAAACTGAGTCCAAGGATCCCAACTCCGTCCTGTCGTTCTACAAACGGGTGCTGGCGCTGCGGCACACGAATCCGCAGTTGCTGGAAGGCAGCTACGTTTCGATCACCGACGACCCGAATGTGATCGCTTACCTGCGTCCGTACAAGGACCAGGCAGTCCTGGTGGTGCTGAACATGTCGGGGTCAACGCAGAACATCCAACTGGATCTTGCGAAACAGGGTTTCGGTGCAGATGCGAAGACGCTGATCACTTCAATGAAGAACGTTCCAGGCCAGGTAAACGCGTCGCAAATTTCGCTCGAGCCGTACGGCGCTTATATCGGCCAGGTCAGCAAGACGTCGAAATAACGGACTACTTCGTCCAGCCGAGCTCGTAGGCAAACTGCGACGCGGAAGCGTTCGTCCATCCAAAGCCGATGACGTTCTGGCGGTAGCCGGCCTTGGGTTCGAATTTGCTGGAGCTCTCCACCACGTCGTACTTTTCGCGAATGGTGCTGTCGGCGGCGAAGTTGCGCGCCACCGTGTTCACCCATTTACCGGCCACGCGGTCGGCGTCGGCCTTGTAGTGATAGCGCCGCATCCCTTCCACGGCGATCATCTGCGTCGGCGCCCAGCCGTAGGGCAGGTCCCACTGCACGCCGGTGCGGCACGGACTCATGGCCAGTCCGCCCGCCCGCTCGAACAGACCGATATGCGACATCACCTGCTTCGCCTGTTCGTCGCTCGCCAGCCCTACCCAGAGCGGATAGAACGTCGTGATGTAGTCGTAGGCAGAGCGCGTCGAGGTAGTGAACTCCCAATCGAAATATCGTCCGCGCTCTGGATCCCAGAGATACTTGTTCACCAGTTCCTTGCGGTGCTCTGCGCGGGCGGCCCAGGCCTGCGACTGATCTTCTTTATGGAGCAGATGGCTGATCTGCGCCATGTCCGTCTCTTCCTTATAAAGAAGGCTGTTCAGGCAGACAGCCGCGAAGTGGTGGGTCTTGCCGCTGAATTCGCCGAAGCGGAAAGAAATGTCGAACCCGGACTCGCGCATGGCGCGGTCGCCCTTGTAGTAGTCGGCGGTGTACTGCATTTTGGCGGAGTCTTCGCAGCCCGGATTTTCCTTGGTGTCGATCTCACAAACGCGCAGCGTGAATTCCGGTCCGATTTGCGGCGACTGCGCTTTGCCCTGCTCCGCCAGGTACTCGGCGCGATCGTTGGCCGCCTGCATCGTGCGGAAGACGTCCCGATAATAAGGATCGTGGGTGTCCGCGATCTCCGGCACAGGGCCGCTTCCGAAATCGTAGTAACGGGAGAGCCCAGTATCGCCCGCGAGCTTCGCGCCTGTCGTCCACATGGTGTAATCGCGTTGGATGTACGAAGAGGCTTTTTGCAGAAACGCTTCCTTGTCTGCCGAGTTCGGATCCGCTTCGTAGACGGCCAGCACCATGGAACTCAGGAACGGTGGCTGCGAGCGGGTGAGGAAGTAGGTTCGGTTGGCGTTCAGGATGCCGCCGTAGTGATCGATCTCGAAGAAGAAATTCTCGACCATGCCGCGCGCCAGGTCGTAGCGTCCATCGCGCAGCAGGCCGACGATGATGAAGTAGCTGTCCCAGCCGTACATTTCATTCAGAAATCCGCCGGGCACAACATACGGATTGGGCAGGTACAGCGCGCCTTGCGAGAAGCTGTGACTGTAATCGAAGTCGCCGATCGACGTGATCTTGCTGGGAAGATGCTTCAGTCCGACTTTGCAGCGGCTGGTCAGCTCTTTCACCGCCGGCGTTTCCGGATAGTCTGCGGGCAGGTACAGCACCGAATGTTCCGGCGCGCGCTTGTCGATCACGGTATCGCAGGTCTGCATCGAGCGCGTCAGGGCATCCCAACTATTGTGGATGTACGCCAGCACCTGCGGCATGTTGGCAGGCTCTTGCGTCTGTGCCGAGCAAACGACGCCCAAGCAGACGACAGCCAACAAAGCCGTGCGGAAGCAACGCATCAACGGCAAGAAAGTCCTCCAGCGAACATTCGTCGCACCAAATCCTACACTCTTCACAAGGGTCAGCTCTTCAATGCGGCGACGATCTTCGTTCCCTCGGGCGAGCCCAGCCCGGTGCACGCATCCCATCCCGCACCTGCCGAATAGGCGCCGTTATTGCCGCTGGTGATGTCGCGGGTGTCACCAGTGTTTTGATAGAGCAACGGGTTCAGAAATCCGACCGGTTTTCCCAGGCTTTGATTGATGAGCGCGACTAGCGCCGCCCACAAAGGCGCAACCGCGCTGGTGCCGCCGATGGCTCCGGTTTGTCCATCCACCAGGATGCTGTAGCCGGTATCAGGATCGGCATCGCCCGCCACGTCCGGCACGCCGCGTCCCACGTGGTGGTTGGGATTCGCTGAAGGTGGAACTCCGGCTGCGCTCTGCCAGTCGGGAAGCGGAAAGGTATCACTGATGCCGCCGCCGGTGGCGCCTCCATTGCTCGAAAGATCGTTCCACACCGTCTCGCTGCTGATGCTGGTACCGCTGCCGGTCAACCGCGTGCCGCCGCACGCCAACACGTGCGAACTGGATGCAGGAAAGTCCACATGGTTCGCTCCATCGCTCACGCCGTCGGTGGAACCGTCGTCACCGGCTGCGACGCAGACCGTGACGCCCATGCTGGCCGCGGATTGGAAGGCATCGTCCATCGATGTCATGGCCTGCTGCGTCCACGAAGACTCAGGGCCTCCCCAACTGATCGAAATCACCGAAGGCTTATTGGTTGTATCGTGCACCGCCGTGGTGATGGCGTTCAAAAATCCAGCATCGGTATTGTCGGAGAAATAGACGACGATCTTCGCGCCCGAGGCGATGCCGCCGGCGACTTCGATATCGAGCATGACTTCAGCGTCCGGACCATTTGGGTCGCCAGTCGGGGCGTTCTTGCCGCTGCCCACAGACACCGCGCTGACCGCTGGAACTTTTTTCAACTTGAGTTGCTTCCAGTAAGTGCTGAGGTCCGATGCCGTGTAGCCGCCGCCTAACTCGATCAGGCCGATACATTCGCCGCTGCCATCCACGCCGGTCGGATAGCTATAGAGTGCGGCGATATCGAGCGGCGAATAGGTGCGGGTTGTGGCTTGGGTCGCGGGACGACGAAAATGCGTCTTCGCCTGCGGCCGGTTATCTAGACCGAAAATGCCTTTCACGATGGGGTGTAGATCTTCCGGCACGTAGACCGGGCCGGTGCGCCCGCGAAAGTTTCCGGCGGGGTGCTCGCACTGTTTCAATTCGACGCCAAAGGCGTCCTGCATCGCGCTGACCGGGCCGGAGAGGATGACCGTCTTACGCGCCGCACTGGTTTCCTTCACGGTCAGGCCCTGCTCGCGCGCAAACTTCTCCACCTGTGCAATGTCGTTGGGATCGGCGCCGTAGCGGCTCTCAAACTCTGCGCGATCGACGATCTTCCGCGCGGCCAGCGAGGGCGAGAATGCGCCCGCCTGGACGATCGCTTTTTCCGCCGTGCGCGGCCGCAGCCGCAGGGTAACGTCGACCGGGGCCTTGGGGTCGAAGGGGCCAACTTCCCGCGCTCCCGGCATCGCCGTCCGTTCACTTCCTGCAATCGCAAGCCTCTTGTTCGCAGCCACGGGGGCCTCCTGGTATTTCGCAAATTTCGTTTTGGGTCGGTCTTCATTCAGACGGTGCTCCGGCCACGCAGGGATGCTTCCGCTCTCCGAACCCCTGATTTACCGCCTCTCGATTTCGTGCAACAATCTACGGATTCCGTCGGAGCTCTGCTTGCGCGAGGCCGCCCTTGAAGCTACTTCTCAAATTTAATCTCATATTCCTGTTGCTGGCCGGAACAGGGTTGGCGATCGTCGCCCATGTCGCTTACCGCTTTCTCATGCAGAATGCCAAGGCACAGGTGGTGCAGCAAGCGCAGCTCATGATGGAGAGTGCGCGCGCCACCCGCGACTATACCTCGGAAGAACTCAAGCCGCTGCTGCAGAAGATCGCGGGACATAGCGACGAGTTTATTCCGCAGACGGTGCCGGCCTATGGCGCGACCCAAAGCTTCGCCCGGCTCCGCACCCGCTATCCCGAGTACACCTATAAAGAAGCTGCGCTGAATCCGACCAACCCGCGTAACCGTGCCGAGGATTTCGAGGCCGACGTCATTAACACCTTCCGCAATCATCCGGAGGTGCGCGAGGTCATCGGGGAACGAGTCACACCGACGGGCAACGCGCTTTATCTGGCGCATCCGATCCAGGTGAAAGCCAGCTGTCTTGAGTGCCACGATGTTGCGTCGCGCGCGCCCGCGGCCCTGCTCAACACGTATGGTGCATCGAATGGGTTCGGCTGGAAGCTGGGCGAAATCAATGCCGCCCAGATTGTCTCGGTGCCCACCGCGGTACCGATTCATATTGCCGACAAGGCCTACAAAACGCTAGTCGCCTACCTGGTGGTGACGTTTTTCTTCACCCTGCTGGCCATCGATGTGGCGCTTTACTTCGTTGTCCTGCGACCGGTGGCACACCTCTCCGGCATGGCCGACCGCGTGAGCCGCGGCGATCTCGATGTCCCCGAGATCCCGGTGCGAGGCAGGGATGAAATTTCCGGACTCACCACGTCCTTCAACCGCATGTACGTCACGGTAGTGAAGGCGCTGCGCATGTTGAACGATTAGTTGCGAAGCTAGAATTCGCCGCTGCCGTGCAGGTGCTTGCGTACGCCGACGAGGAAATCCTTGCGGTTATTCTCGGAATCGATCTCGCGCGCCACTTTATCGCACAGCTCCCGCAAATCATTCGAGTGGCTCGAAGCTCGCTTGACAATGATCTTCGCGATCGGTCCTACGTAGTTCGCCAGTTGCGCGGTGATGTCGTTCAGGACGACAGGATCGTAGCTGGGCGTGCGCGATGTAACGCTTTGCTGCCCCGACGGGTAGGGGGTGCCCGGCGTCCTGGGCGCTACCCACGCGGTATCCACGGTCACATCAAAACTCACCGTGTCATCCAGGTGAACGCTATCCAGGGCCAGCAGGAACTCGGAGGCGCTCTGGTATCGGTCGACCGGATTTTTTGCCAGGGCGCGCAGCACCACCAGCGACAGCCGCTCGGGGACCGAGGAATTCAAGGTCGAGGGCGAGAGCGGCACACCCTGCAGATGTCCGTTGATGATTTCGGAGAAAGATGAACCTTCCACCGGCAACTTTCCGGTGATCACTTCGAACAAGGTCACACCCACGGAATAAAGGTCGGAGCGCGCATCCAGCGTCTCGCCCCGAATCTGTTCGGGAGAAATGTAGTGTACCGATCCTAGTAGGGAACCGGAGGAGGTCAGCCGCGGGTCCGGCGTGTTCATCAACGCGAGGCCGAAATCCAGCAGCTTCACTTCGCGCGTACGGTTGATCATCACGTTCGACGGCTTGATGTCGCGATGGATCACGCCCTGGGCGTGCGCGTACGCGAGTGCGCCGAGCACCTGCCGCACGTAATGCAAAGAGTCCTGCAGCTTCATCCCGCGGGTCAGCGACTCACTGAGATTGAGGCCCTCCACGTATTCCATCACCATGATCAGTTGGTCTTCGTGATGAAACGCAGTATGCAGGCCGGCGATGTTGGGATGGTTCAGGTTCGCGAGGACGCGGATCTCGCGCAGGAATCGGTCCGTCACTTCTGGACGCCGCTTGGCCCCGGAGAGCAGCACCTTCATGGCCTCGGTGCGTTGCGAGATGACGTGGCGCACCTTGTAAACTTCGCCCATTCCACCGTTGCCGATGGGTGCGACGATTTCATACGCGCCAATCTGCGTTCCAGGACCCCACGCCATAGTGCTCAACATTTTATCTGTAAACCACCCGGGAAAGAGGGGGCTTACTGGAAATCTTCCAGTTCTACCACGCTCGCCGAATCATCGGAATCATCGCGGTCGAAGGCGGCCTTCTTGCCATCCTGGCTCACTGTCATCCAGAACGGAAATCGCCCTAACAAGGTCAATTGTTTTAGTCGATGCGAACCCAGATCGAAGAAGCTCAGCATGGCCACATTGCCGGCGGTTGGGTCGACGAAGTAGATTCCCTTGTCTGTCACCGTCCAACTGGCCCAGGTTCCCGGCTCGATCTGCGAAGAAAGCATGGTCTCGTCCCCGCCGTCCCTTGGCACCCTCCACACGTGCGGGTTCGGGTAGCGTGATTCGGCGTAATAGATGGTCTGCCCGTCTGGAGACTCAAGCGGCGCGAAGCCGCCATTCTTCGTAATTTGTTCCTCCTTCCCGTCTTTCAGGGAAAATCTCCAAACCTGGAAACGACCTTCGCCGCGGTCCGACGAAAAGTACACGTACCGCCCGTCGTGCGACCAGCTGGGAACACTGTTGTTGGCGTTGCCGCTGACGAGGATCTTCGGCTCTCCTCCATTTGCATCAACGGTAAGGATCGCGGTGGTGCCATGCAGATTGGAGTCGAAAGCAATCGTCCGCCCATCCGGCGACCAGCGCGGTGTTCCAGCGTCTCCCAATCTCGTGATTTGTTTCGCACCCGTCCCGTCGGCTTGCTCACCCATATATCCTGCGTGCCGCCGCGGTCCGACATGTAGACGAGCCGCTTGCCGTCCGGCGAAAACTGCGGTCCCTCATTCCGTCCGCCGTTCGCGACGATCCGCTGCGCTCCGCGCATGCCCGCCTCAATCACCAACGGTGGTTGCGGTCGTCGCGTGGCGCCGAACATGGCAAAGATGGCTACGAATAACGTCAGCAGGATCGCGCCCGCTAAAACGCCCAGGAAGGCTCGTGAAATTCCGTGATCGAGTTTGTGGTCGCCTTCTGCGTTGGGTGGGAAAAACGCAGGGACAGCCACCGCCGCCATAGCTCCCGCGGGATTCGCAGGCAGCGTCTCCGCAGCGGCTGCAACTTGTTCGGCTCCCCCGCGCTCCACCTTGGCAATGAACCGGTAGCCCCGCCGCGGCAAGGTCTCAATGAACTTCGGGTCGTCCGCCGCATCGCTCAACAGGTCGCGGAGCTTATTCATGGCCGCGTTCAGCCCGTGATTGAAATCGACGAAGGTCTGTTCCGGCCACAGCTTCTCGCGCAGTTCGTCGCGGGTCACCAACTCTCCGGGTCGAGAAACCAGTACACGGAGGATTTCAAAGGGCTGACCCGCCAGCTTCATCCGTGTGCCGAACTTCCAGATCTCGCAGGTGTGCAGGTCCACCTCATACGGTCCGAAACGCACGCGATTTGGATCAATGAGGTTGGTCATTTCTGAAAATAACGCCTTTCTTGATTCGCGGAGGCCATGGCAACGAAACGGTGGTCGACCAGGGAAGCCAATGTTTGCAGCCTTTTAGCGGATGATGCGCCCTCTACGCGGAAATGAGCCGCGATGCATTGATGTACGTATCCGCCCGAACCATTGTTTCCCCTAAATGCGGGCTGACCTGTGCCTGCCCGCCTTCGGAGAGGGTACCCGTGAACCCAAACATCGCTGTTGATCAGACACCTGCCTCGGCCCCAAAGTTCTCGTTTGTTAAGACGCTTACCCTGGCAATAACGCTTGCCGCCTCCTTGGCCGCGCAGGCCGCCGCCCAGAACCAACCCTGCAGCCTGGCCATCTTTACCCATCAGCTGCCCCCAACCAACAACGTCTGCGATGCGAAGGCGGTCGCCGCACTCGCCAACCAGGGTCGCGTCTACGAACAGAACCAGATGGGCCTGGCCTCGATGCTGGTCCTCGGTTCCGATGCCGACATGCCCAAAGCCGTAGCCTGGTTCCAAAAGGCTGCCCAAGGGGGCTACGTTCCCGCCCAGGTGAATCTGGCCGTGCTTTACATCAATGGCTGGGGTGTTCCGCAAAACCTCGGGGCGGCTGTGCAATGGCTGCACCGGGCTGCCGATGCCCATTCCGCCGCCGCCTACTTCAACCTCGGCGAACTCTATTTCAAAGGTCAGGGCGTGCATCAGGATTACGGCGAAGCCCTTCGCCTATTCCGTCTTGGCGCGGAGAGCGGCAACACCTACGCCCAAACCAATCTCGCCTATCTCTATGATCGCGGACTTGGTGTGCCGCGCGACCTGGCCGCGGCCGCGGGTTGGTATCGGAAGGCTGCCAATGCCGGTAACGCCATGGCGGAGAGCAATTTGGCTGACATGTACGAACGCGGCGAAGGCGTCCCCCGCGATCCGGCCATGGCCTTCCACCTTTACCAGCAGGCGGCGGAAAAAGGCCACACCGGGGCGCAGATCCAGCTCGCTTACCGGCTGGCGCAGGGAATTGTTGCTCCCAAAGACCTTGCGGCGGCGCTGACATGGGTTTCCGCCGCCACCCTCGCCGGCGACAACCGCGGCCAAGAGCTTCTCCAGGCGTTGCAAACCGAACTGAGCCCGGAGCAGAAGAAGCGCGCCCACGACTCGGCGGAGCAGCTGCGGGCCACCACCGCGCTGGCTGGGAAGTCTGCCGTTCTGCAGCCCTGAACGAAAGCAAGCGTGGCCGAGCCCGTGCACGGCAAAGCCCCGCCGCGAACGGCGCACTCCGGGTAGGGAATGTTCCGCTTCCTATTCCCTCCGGACAGCGTCCAACTAGCACGGAAGTTACTGCTTCATCGCGACTTCCTGCTCTGATGGAGCATCCAAGTAGGGGTATAATGGGCGGACTTCCCGAGGATTCGGGGCCCAAGTTCGCATCACAAAGCAGCCCATGTCGAAACTTACCAAGTTCGTGTTGTTAGGCAGCTCTCTTTTTGTCGTCCTCTTCGTGGTTTATGGCAGCCTCGGCGTGCATGCCGATTCGAAGAGCGATGGCGCGTACCGCCAGCTCGGGGTTTACAGCGAGGTCCTTTCGCGGATCCGCACCGAGTACGTGGTGGAACCCGACATGAACCAGGTCACCGACGGTGCCCTGCATGGCCTGCTCGAAAGCCTCGACGCCAACTCGAGCTACCTGAACCCGACCGAGTACAAGGCGTACCAGGAGCGTAAGTCCGAAGGCAAGGCGAACATCGGCGCAGCCGTCTCCAAGCGCTATGGCTACGCGGCCGTTGTTTCGGTCATTCCCGGAGGCCCGGCCGATAAAGCCAACCTCGAAAGTGGCGACATTATTGAAGCCATCGAGGGCAAGACCACCCGCGAGATGTCGCTGGCTGAAATCGATGGCCTGCTCTCCGGCAAGCCCGGCTCTGTGCTCGACGTGAGCGTCGTGCGTCCGCGCCGCGCCCAGCCGCAGAAGACCCCGATCACCCGCGAAATCGTAGCCACGCCACCGCTGGTCGAAAAGTCGATGGACGACGGCATTGGCTATATCAAGGTCATTACTTTTACCAAGGGCCGCAGCCAGGAAATCGCCAACGACGTGAAGGCTGCCCAGAAACAGGGCGCCCACAAGCTCATCCTCGACCTGCGTAACTGCGGTGCCGGCGACGAGCAGGAGGGAATCGCCACCGCGAACCTCTTCCTGAATCATGGCACGATCGCTTCACTGCAAGGCCAGAAGTACCCCAAGCAGGTATTTACCGCCGATGGTTCCAAGGCGATCACCACCCTGCCGCTGGTAGTGCTGGTGAATAAAGGAACTGCCGGGCCGGCCGAAATCGTGGCTGCCTCGGTGCTCGAAAACGCCCGCGGCGACGTCCTCGGCGACAAGACTTTCGGCGATGGCGCCGTGCAGCAGCTCTTCCCGCTCGCGGATGGCTCAGCCGTCATGATCTCGATCGCCAAGTACTACTCGCCTTCGGGTAAAGCGATCCAGGACACGGCCGTGACTCCCAACATCCTGGTCGCCGATAGCGACGACTACGCCTCGCCGGACGACGCCGATGACGACAGCTCTAACCAATCGCCCGACGTCCGCACCAAGGACCAGCCCGATGAGCAATTGCGTCGCGCGGTTGAAGTCCTGAAGAACAAAGACCAGAAGTCATAACTTATCTCCGATGCATCAGAGGGCGCGATTCGTTCGCGCCCTTTTCTTTGCGCGAGAAAGCGTTGGTGACGCATCACTCGTTCTTGTCATCCAGAGGAGCGCAGCGACGTAGGGATCTGCTGTTCGGCTGCGTAGGCGAGAACAGCAGATTGCCCCGTCGGGTTATGCCCTCCTCGCAACGACAAAATGTGAGGTAGCAGGACTGACAGCAATAAGCAATAAAAGAGGCGCGATCGCTCGCGCCTCTTCTTTCACAGAGGGTACTAGTTTCCCGCGGAAGGTGCAGACATCCCCGGCTGGTTGAACTGGATCGCCATCTTCTTCCACTGGATGCCTTGCAGAACCTTGCCTTGCGTATCGATGGCTCCGTCGTAGGCCGACTTTGTGTCCACTACGGTTGCCGGGACGCTTGCCACAACTTTCTTCCCCTCGTTGATCGTGGCCGTCACGGTTCCGGTTCCATCCCACTTCACCTGGTAAGTGCCCGCGGGCACCTGCGTGCCGCCCACCGTCACTGCGTCCGGCAACGTCACGTTTTCCGAATAGTGTGAGGCCGCGAGCAGTGTCACCGGCGCCATCATGAGTGCGAGTAGAAGTGTTGCCATAGACTTCGATTTCATTTCCTGAACTCCTTTTGAATAATTGCTCCGGCTTCGCGGTGCGAGGTGTGATCCCGGTCCACGGCCGTGCTTATATGATTTGACTCATGGCCACTGGTGAGGATTCGGGTTTGTCCCTTGAGAATCGCGATGATTTGTAATCGTCGATCCGACTGTCAATTTTGGCCAGCTCGACAAACCATTCCACATTCAATACAAACTCTAAGTGCCTTCCGCCCGCCCACTTTCCGGTGACTTCCGCCAGACACTGCGCCTCGCGCTGCCGCTGATCTTTGCCGAGCTCGGCTGGATGAGCATGGGCGTGGTCGACACCATCATGGTCGGCCGTCTGCCTGATAGCGCCATCGCCATCGGCGCCACCGGCCTCGGACAGAGCCTCTACCACATGCTGGCGATTTTCGGCGGCGGGCTGCTGCTTGGCATGGACACCTTTGTCGCCCAGGCGTACGGACGCAACGACACAAAAGACGCGCAGCACACTCTCGTCAACGGCCTGGTGCTGGCCGCGGCGCTCACCCCGCTGCTGATGATCGCTGTAAGTTTCTGGCCCTTCCTGATGCGACGCTTCGGCATCAGCGTCGAACTGGTCGGGCCGATGCAGCCGTTTCTTTCCGCGCTCAATTGGGGCACGCTGCCCCTGCTGGCCTACTTCGCCCTGCGGCGTTACCTGCAGGCCCGCGATGTCGCCTTGCCCATCACTTTCGCCCTGGTTTCCGCCAACCTAGTCAATGCCATTGGTGATTACGCGCTCATCTACGGACACCTCGGCTTTCGCGCCCATGGCATCGCCGGGTCAGGATGGTCTACCTGCTTCGCTCGTATCTACATGGCGCTGGTGCTTGCCCTCACCCTCGCCTGGGTCGAAAGAAAGCGCACCGCGCATGAGCCGGGGCCTCGCATTGATCTGGCCCGCATCCGCGCGCTGTTGAAGCTGGGATTGCCCGCATCCGGCCAGATCCTGCTGGAGATCGGCGCCTTTTCCGCCGCCACTGCGCTCTGCGCCCGCCTCGGCCCGGTGCAACTCTCGGGACACGAGATCGCTCTCAATTGCGCCGCCTTCACCTTCATGGTCCCGCTGGGAATCAGCTCGGCGGCCGCAGTCCGCGTAGGACAGAACCTGGGAAGAAAGGATGTCCTCGGCGCACGCCGCGCCGGTTGGTCAGCCATCCTGCTCGGTGCCGGATTCATGACCTGTGCAGGACTTGTGTTTGTATCGCTGCCGGGAATGATTGCCCGCGCTTTCTCTCCCGATCGGGAGGTGGTGCGAATCGGAGCGACTTTGTTACTGGTGGCGGCGGCGTTTCAACTCTTCGATGGGCTGCAGGTGGTGACCACCGGCGCCTTACGCGGAGCAGGCGATACCCATACCCCGATGATCGCCAACCTCATCGCCTATTGGCTGATCGGTCTGCCTCTCGGCTATGTTCTGGCCTTCCGCTTGAACATGGGCGCGCTCGGTATATGGATCGGGCTTTGCTGCGGGTTGATGCTGGTAGGCTCGGCACTGCTATGGACATGGCACAAAAAACTTCTTGTCGCCGGGTAGGGTCTTGCGAGGAAGCGGGGACGTACCCTAAGGCAAACGTCTGTAAGAGTTTTCTGGCGCCTTGGGCCTCGTCGCATCGTGCTATTCTGACCCTGCCCGACTCCATCGAAGCTTGTCCTGCGGGATCCTGTTTTACGCCGCCATCGTGTTGACGAACGGCGGCCTCTCGACGCATTCAACCGTGTGCTCAAGCAGTGGAAGCGGGGTGCTTCGAGCTCCATTGGTATGACTTCGCTTTACGACAATCTCCCCCCGGTTGAGGTGGGCGGCCGGAAACTGGTAGGCCGCGTTGTTTTCGCCCTGCTCATTTTTGCCACTGCGCTGCTGGGCGTGGGCTGCGGCCTGTTGATCGTGTACTCCACCGACCTCCCGCAAGTCACCGAACTGGAAAAATTCCGTCCCAGCTCGATCACTGAACTGTACGACGACCAGGGCCACATTATTGGTTCCTTCGCCCTCCAGCGCCGCATGATTGCCAGCTACGACGATTTCCCCAAGGTGCTGCGCGACGCCATCATCTCCACCGAAGACAAAGACTTCGAGAACCACTTCGGCATCAACTTCTGGCGCATGTTCGGCGCTGCCTTCCGCGATCTCAGTTCCGGCAGCCGCGCCCAGGGCGCCTCCACCCTGACCATGCAGCTCTCGCGCAACCTGTTCCTCTCCGCCGACCGCAACTTCCGGCGCAAGGTGCAGGAGATCATGCTGTCGCTGCAGATCGAGCGCCGCTTCACCAAGGAACAGATCTTCACCATGTACTGCAACCAGATCTACCTCGGCCATGGTGTTTATGGCTTCGAGGCTGGTTCGCACTTCTACTTCAATAAGCCGGCCAAGGACCTCACCCTCGAAGAGGCGGCGGTGCTCGCCGGACTTCCCAAGGCGCCCAACTCTTACTCCCCCATCAACAGTCCCGAGCGCGCGCTGCGGCGCCGGAACCTCGTCATCAACAACATGCTCGAGGATGGCAAGATCAATGCCGACCAGGCCTTCAAGGCCAAGGAATTGCCGATTCGGTTGAGCTTCCAGAGCGATACGAACGCGCTGGCGCCCAACTTCGTGGAAGAGATCCGCCGCTACCTGGAGAAGAAGTACGGTACCGATGAGGTCCACGAAGGCGGCCTGCGCGTCTACACCACGCTCGATATGGATTTGCAGCACACCGCGTACCAGGCGCTGCTCGACGGCCTGGCCGCGTACGAGCGACGCCACGGTTGGCGCGGCAAACTGCAGAACGTAGTCGCCGCCGGCAACGACCTCGCCAGCTACCAGCATCCGGATTGGGACAATCCAGTTGAGGCCGGGAGCTACGTCCACGTGCTGGTCACCGACGTTGCCCCCGCCACGGCAACGGTGAAGTTCGGCCGCTACACTGCCGTCATTGCCCCCGAGGATATGAAGTGGACGGCGCACAAGTCCCCGCAGGAGATCCTCAAGGTCGGCGACATTGCGTATATCAAGGTGGCCTCCCTGAATGGCGACCGCGCCAAGGCGAGCCTGGAAGAGGACTCCGGCACCCAGGGCGCGCTCCTGTCCATCGACAACGCCACCGGCGACATCAAGGCCATGGTGGGGGGCCGGGACTACGAGGTTTCCAAGTTCAACCGCGCCACCCAGGCACTGCGCCAGACCGGCTCCTCGTTCAAGCCTTATGTTTACGCGGCGGCCGTCGATCAGCTCGGCATCACGCCGGACGATACGATTGTCGACGCGCCTATCAGTTTCCCGACGGCCAGCGGCCTCTACA
Organism: uncultured Acidobacteriaceae bacterium; assembly: GCA_963703075.1. GTDB lineage: Bacteria > Acidobacteriota > Terriglobia > Terriglobales > Acidobacteriaceae > Korobacter. The sequence continues at coordinate 3,642,014 of OY969786.1, read as the reverse complement.
CGCCGCATAATTACGATGGAAAATTCGAGGGAACGATTTCGTTGCGCCATGCGATCGCCGATTCGCGCAACATCCCGGCGCTGAAGCTCGCGGAGCGCGTGGGCATTCATAACGTTATCGACATGGCGCATCGCTTCGGAGTCACGTCGCAGATTCAGCCTTACTTGCCGGTCGCTCTGGGCGCCGCCGAAATCACGCTGAACGAGCAGGTCGCCGCCTACGCGACTTTTCCGAATGATGGTGTGCGCGTGACTCCCCGCTACATCGTCAAGGTGACCGATTACGACGGCCGCGTTCTCGAGGAAGACTATCCGGATGTAAAAGATGTGATCAGTTCCGTGACTGCGCGGACCATGGTGGAGTTTCTGCGCGAGCCGATCCTGCACGGCACTGCATTCGCCGCGAGTTCTATGAAGCATGCGCTGGGCGGAAAGACCGGCACGACCAACGACTTCACCGATGCATGGTTCATCGGGTTCTCGCCCTCCATCACCTGTGGAGTGTGGGTCGGCTTCGACGAGAAGGTATCCCTGGGAGCAAAAGAAACGGGCGCCAGGGCTGCGTTGCCGATCTGGATGGACTACATGAAGGTCGCGCTCAAGGGCAAGGATGGCGAGGAGTTCAACGGCCAGCCGACGCCTCCAGCGAGCGCGGTTGCGCATAAGGGGCCAGCCCCGACAACCGCCGCGGCACCGACGGCCGATGATGCGGAGTCGCACTGATGCGCAAGTTTTTTCGTTTTCTGTTGCGGCTGCTGATCCTGGTGGTGGTGTTTCTCGTCTCGCTGCTCACGGCGATGCGTTTCGCGATCCACGGGCGCGAAGTGCCCGTGCCGAAACTGGTGGGCCTGACTCCGGTGCAAGCAGAGCAAGCCTTGACGAATAGCGGGTTGGTGTATATCCGCGAAAACCGGTATTTCTCCAGCGAAATTCCCGAAGGACACATTCTTAGCCAGCTGCCTGCGCCTGGCGAAAAGGTTCGGCGTGGCTGGCGAGTGCGTGTCGCGGAGAGCATGGGGCCGCAGCGTGAGGTGATTCCGGGCGTGGTGGGTGATAGTGAACGTGCCGCTGAACTCAACATCCGTCGCCGTGGCCTTGACCTCGGTACGGTGGCCAGCGTCCAGATTCCTGACACGGCAGCCGATACGGTGGTTGCGCAAGATCCGGCGCCGAACGCCACCGGAGTGACCTCTCCGAAGATCAGCCTGCTAGTGGCTTCGCCCGCTGGGCCGCAAATGTTCGTGATGCCGGATTTTGTCGGCCAGCCACTGGACAACGTGGTTCGGGTGATCAGCAATGCCGGCTTCAAAGTCGGCAACATTCACACCATTACGCCCGCGGCTCCGGCGGAGGCTACGGATTCCGGGATTCCTCTCACGCCTGCCCCCGCCCCCCAAACGCCGATTCGCAACGTAGCGATCGTGGTCCACCAATCGCCGGCCCCAGGACAGAAAATTCCGGCGACTGCGGTGATCAACGTCGACGTAACGCGCTAGATTTTTTGCAGGACGGCGGCGAAAAATCCATCGCAAAGCTGGAGACCGGGAACGGTCCGCAAATAACGTCCGTGAATGAGCGTTTCCAGGGGTGAAAGCGCGATTTCCGCTTCAATTTTGCGCAATTCCGCAGCGCAATCGAGGAGTTGGACTCCTTCGCCGGTCACCCTGGCAATCACCTCTTCGCCCTCTTCCGGCTCGAGCGAACAGGTTGAATAGACCAATCGTCCGCCGGGAGAGAGTTGGCGCAGGGCAGATTGCAGAATGGCGATCTGCCGTTGCTGAAGATCTGCGAGATCTTCCAGCTTCAGCCGCCACTTGATTTCCGGGTTGCGTCCCAACGTTCCGGTACCGGAGCAGGGAACGTCGGCCAGCACGCAGTCGAACGGTTGACCGTTGCTCATGCGGGTGACGTCGGCGGTTTGCACTTCGACGTTGGCAGCGCGCACGCGCTCGCGCAGCAGACGTGCGCGGGACTCGTGTAGTTCGAGGGCAAGGATTTGGGCGGACGGGTTACGCTCGGCCAGGAGAGAGGTCTTGCCGCCCGGGGCAGCGCAGCAGTCGAGAATGCGATTGCCCTGTCCAGCCAATAAGGCAACGAGTTGCGAGGCTTCGTCCTGGATCCAAACGTCCCCGCGTGCGAAGGCCTGGGTGGCGCGCACATCGCCGTGAACGACACGGCGCGCCGCCTTGAGGATGCGTCCAGGCTCGAGCTGCATGCCTGCCTGTTGCAACTCGCTCGCAATCGTCTCACGCCGCGAGGAATCAAACGGCAAACGGATGGTAGTAACGGGGACCTGCTGGTCATAGCGGCAGATCGACTCGGCAGCCGATGCGCCGTAGTGCTCGATCCAGCGCGCCACCATCCACTCGGGGTGGGCATACTTCGTGGCGAGCGATGTTTCGCCCGCATCAACGGTGGAGTGGGTGAGCTTCCGCAGAACTGCATTGGCAAACGGAACCGCCGAGCGCTTGCGGGCGCGCTTGACCAGCTCAACGCTCTCATTCACGGCAGCATTGGCGGGAACGCGATCGAGGAAGCGGAGCTGATAGGCGCCAATGCGCAGCGCGATGAGCACTTCACGATCCAATTTACGCAAGGGCTGCGAGGCTTCCGCGGCGATGGATGCATCGAGCGAACACTGCCAGCGCAACACGCCCAGAACAATTTCGGTGGTCAGGCCGCGGTCCGCGAGGGAAAGGCTGTCGACCTTGCTGGAGTGCAGGAGTTCGCTGGCGAAGGCGGAGTCGCGCTCCACCCGCAGGAGGATGTCGAAGGCAGCGGCACGGGCAGGAGAAACCGGCATCTCAGCGTCCGAGCAGCTCGCCGTCCGTGGGACGGTAGCCGTTGACGAAATCGCGGGCGCTCATGCGCTTCTTGCCCTCGATCTGAATCTCGTTCAGTTCAAGAGCGGTGCCGTTTCCAGCGCCGGCCAGCAGGCGATCGCCGGAAGCGCGCAATTCAGCCGGGGGAAGAGGAACGTCGTCAATCGCACGGGCCGCACGCACCACGAAAGCCTTACCACGGAACTGGGTAAAGGCTCCGGGCCAGGGCTGAAATCCGCGCATACGGTTCACAATCTCTCCCGCGGATCGATGGAAGTCGATATGTCCGTCCTCCTTCTTAAGGATGGGCGCAAGGGTGTGCTCGGCATTGTTTTGAGGAACCGGCATGATCAGCCCGGCTTCGGCGCGCGCCAGGGTTTCCACCAGCAACTCGGCGCCGAGTTCGGCTAGGCGCGGCGCAAGGGTTTCGGCGTTGTCGTCGGCGGCAATCGGCATCTCGGCCTGCAGAAGCATGTCGCCGGTGTCGAGTCCGGCGTCGATCTTCATCGTAGTGACGCCGGTCACATGCTCGCCCATGGCGATGGCCCACTGGATAGGCGCAGCGCCGCGATACTTTGGCAGGAGCGAGGCGTGCACGTTGATGTTGCCGAGCGGCGGCAGATCGATCATCCATTGGGGGATGATGCGCCCGTAACCGACGACGATGATCGCCTCGGGGGCGATTTGTGTGAGTTGCCGGCGGAACTCGTCGTTATTCTTGATCTTCTCCGGTTGAATTACGGGAATTTCGAGGCTTAAGGCGGCTTCCTTCACGGGAGAGATCGCCAATCCCATGCCACGGCCTTTTGGCCGATCGGGCTGGGTCACGACGAGTTGAACATCATGGCCAGCGCGCACGACGTGTTGCAGCGAATCCACCGCGAAGCGCGGCGTTCCGCAGAAAACCAACTTCATTGCTTACCCTTTGCGAGGGCATCGGCGGTCACGAAGGCGGGCTCGATATCCACCGGGATGTTGCCCATGCGTCCGATGGCTTTCTGCAATTCCATCGGAACGACGCCGTATTGATCGAGGAATTTCTTCGTGCCATCGTAGTCGCCGTGGGCTTCGAGGGTGAGCATGTCGTGATCGAGATCGCGTACAGCGTCCTTGATGTTCGTGAAATCGATGGCGAAGGTCCCATCCGGTCTTGCGACGATTGCCCCGCGTTGCATCAGGTAACTGACTTGCACCGCCATGCCTTTGCCGTGGGCTTCGTGGGTTCCGAACCGTAAAGTTCGAAAAGCCGAGGCGAGGTAGGTGGTGTACAGCTTCTTTTCCGAGTTGGCATCGACCTTGAGAATGCTGTCGAGTCCCATCTCTTTCGCGTGGTCGAACATGTACTGCAGCGCGAAAAGGCCGGTGACGTCGGCTTTGGCCTCTTCCAGCGCGCTGTAGAGTTCCTTGAGTTCGACCCGAGGATTGGTCTTGCGCCCATTCACTTCGATCTCGTGCGGCCCAAGACCGTGGCACAGTTCATGGGTCAGGATGTGGGTGAAGAACAGATCGAAGTCGACAAAGGGCTGCTCGTCGGCGGCGAGCACCTGCTTTGAAATCGGGATGAGCACGCTGTCGAACTTGGCTTGCTGCACGTTTTTGAGCATTACCCGCTTGGCGCCCTTCTGGGCCACCACGCGATCGTCGTTGGGAAGGTTGTAAGCTGCGGTTTGAACGCCGTGGTCGCCGTCCCCGGCGTCGAAGACCTCGTTTACCACGCGGATGGGGGCTGCTGCTCCAAGTTTTGGATTGCGATATTTCGGATCGATGGGCAGGTTGTTTTCGATTTCCTGCAGATGATGGGAGAAGGCGCCAAGTTTCTGGGTTTCGGCGTCGTCGCGCAGGTTGATGTAAGCCTCGTAGGCCGCTTTGTACCCAAAGATCTGATCGTTATAGGTCTCGTAAGGACCAATCGTCGGATCGATCGGCGCATCGAGGTCCATCCAGTCCATATCGCTCTGGTAGTAGTCGTTGGAGAGGAAGGCCTCGGCGCGGGAGTTGAGGAATTTCTTGAGCGAGGAATTGTCGGTGAGGGTGGCGGCTTCCTTCAGCAGCGTGGCACATTTCTCAAGGTCGGGTCGATAGGCTTGGCTGTAAGGAACGACTTTCAACTTCCGGTTCGGTCCGCGCTCGATCACGGTGAAGAAGCTCTTGGCGGCACCCTGATCTTTCTCGGGAAGCGTCTTCACCCAGCTTTCGAATTCGTCGCGGGTCATATCTTCAGGATAGAAGTTGGCGCCCGGCAGCTTTTCTGGGGGAACGTCGGGCAGGAAGGCGGTCAAGTTATCGAGGGCAGACCAAGGCCCCTTGTTCAGCCAGAAGTAGTGGGCGCGGGCGCGACCTAGTTCGGAATGGTCGGCCTGCAGTTTCTGCCACAGGGCATGGTCACCACTCCAGTACTGGGTCATGAAGACGTCGTTGATCAACCGTGAGGCTTCGATCAGCTTGGCGAGGGCCTTTTGATCGCCGGGCGAAAGCTTCGAAGTATCCACGCGCAACTCGGTAGGCGCGAAGCGCGCGGTCATCTGTTTAAGCTCGGCGGCATCCGGCACGTGGGCCGCTGGTGCAGTCTGGGCGATCAACGTCATAGAAGTTCCAAGGAGAAAGGCAACGGAGAGGGCTAGCTTCATGAAGGGAAACCTCGGTACAGAGGGACGCCAACCGACGATGATAGCAGCCAGCCGCCGGGCTGGGCTTTGTCTCGGGTATGCCTTCGGCCACTGTTTTTCCGGGTTGGGACAGTACATTCCGAGCCGCTGCGCGTTAAAATAAAAGGACTCAAAGTCCCGAACAGCCTGGTGGAACTCGCGAATGCCTTGTTCCTGAAGGACGCTGGCCAGGTTTGTGGTGCAGGAGTACATGAAAAAGACCCTTCTTCCGTCCCTTTTAATTGCGGCCCTGGCTATGCCCCTGTTTGGCGGCGACGACACGGTCGTCGAAGAGATCATTGCCCGCGTCAACAACCAGATCATTACCCGGGCCGATCTGCGCCGTGAAAGCGAGCAGGTCCTGGATGGGTTGAAGCAGCAGGATGCTGCCTCGGCCGACCAGAAGTTCGTACAGCGGCAGAAAGACGTGCTGCGCGACCTTATCGACCAGCAGTTGCTCGTCGACAAGGGGCAGGATCTCGCTATCTCCGCCGATACTGAGGTGGTGAAGCGGCTGGACGAAATGCGCAAGCAGATGAACCTGCCCGACATGGACGCCCTGGAAAAGGCGGCCCAGCAGCAGGGGATCTCGTTTGAGGATTTCAAGCAGAACCTCAAGAACCAGATCATTACCCAGCGGGTGATCAGCCAGGAAGTCGGCAGCCACGTTCAGATCACGAAAGAAGAAGAGCAGAAGTTTTATAGCGCTCACAAAGACGAGATGGAGCGGCCCGAGCAGGTCCGCTTGAGCGAGATCCTGATCCCGGTCGATTCCGAGAAAGATCCAACCGGCGCTGCGGCTCAGCAAAAAGCGGAAGCGATTTTGACCCAGCTAAAGGCCGGAAAGAGTTTTGAAGATCTCGCGAAATCGGAATCGGGGGGCCCGACGAAGGACAACGGCGGCGATCTCGGCTACTTCAAACGCGGAGTTCTCGCGAAAGAGCTCGAGGAGCAGGTTTTTCCGTTGAAGACCGGCGAGTACACACAGCCAATCCGCACAAAGCAGGGCTTCGTTGTGATCAAGGTCGCGGAGCACCAGGAAGCGGGAGTTCCGCCGCTTACCCAGATCGAGCCGAAGATCCAGGAAGCGGTTTACATGGACAAGCTCGAGCCGGCGCTGCGCGCTTATTTGACGAAGCTGCGCGAAGAGGCCTTCATCGATATCAAGCCGGGATATGTGGATACGGCCGCGAGCCCGAACGAAACCAAGCCGGTGTACACCACCGCCAGCGACGAGCACTCGAAGGCGAAGGCGGGTCTCAAGAAGAAGAAAAAGTACTTGCTCTTCTGATCTTCACGAGATTTTCCGACCAGGCGCCTGCGGGCGCCTTTTTCGTTGACCCGAATTTCTGCCTGGTTATGCACAGGGATTCACAGCTTTGCCCGGATTCTCACAACTTCCCCACATCGACAGGCAATTCTTCGATTGAGCGACTGGGGAGGATGCGGCACTCTCAATAGCACGCAAGGGTTCTTTCTGTAGCTTGCAGTTTCACGGTCGGCGGAACGAAAGCGATCGGGAAGGCGGGCGTTGTGCAGCAGGCGCGACGCCCAGCTTCCAGCAGGCAAACTCTGCTGGAAGAAAACTTCGCCATCACAATCCCGCAGGGATTCGTTCCGCAGAACGTGGCGGAAGCGCAGGTGCCGGCGATTTGCGTGGATCAACGGACACGATCCGGTGGTCCACGCGAGTTGCTGGAGCAGGCTGTCGCTGAGCCGGACGTTTCTTGAAGAACGTTCCGCTCGCCGGTTTGCGGTGCTGAGCAGCCCATGGCTGCTGAGTATTTTCTGGCGCTACCGCGTCATTTCGCTGGCCGGTGTTCCTACGGGGACGCTGGACCGAGAGCGCCAAGCCGCTCGCAAACGAAATGGCAATCTGCAATCCGAGAGATCGGACAGAGAGACTCCGACGGGGCGGCTCGATCGGTGGCTGGCCATCGAGCCGCATCGCTTTTTGCTAAGTCGGCCAAGGCGGGACTTCGGTCCCGCCGAACTTTTCTCGTAATCGATTTTCCTCGGGGTTCTGTAGTACGCTTCGTTTAACGATGGCCACCGTCAATCAAAGTCTGGACCGCGGCCTCCCCGCCGCCATCGAAGCCGAGAAATCCATTCTCGGCGCCGTTCTCCTCGACAACGCTGTTTACGACCAGACGACCGGGCTGAAGTCGGAAGATTTCTACCTCGATGGACATCGCCGCATCTTTAGCGCGATGGTCGATTTGCGCGAAACCTCGAGGGCGATCGACATCATTACGTTGACCGACGAGCTGGGGCGACGGAAGGACCTTGAGGGCTCGGGCGGGGTGGCGTACATCGCCTCGCTGACCGACGGAGTGCCGCGCCGGCCAAGCATCGAGCAGTACGTCAAAATCGTGCGCGACAAGGCGATGCTGCGGGCGCTGATTCACGCCTGCAATAACACCATGTCGCAGGCCATCGATCAGGCCGATGCGGTGGAGGATATTCTCGATCGCGCCGAAGCGGAAGTGTTCGCCATCTCACAGGGCCGGGTCGGCAACGATTTCAAGGATGTCGCTTCCATCGTGAAGGACTCCTTCGGCTCCGTCGACGCACTCCTGAAACGCGGCCAGCGCATTACCGGGCTGGAGACGCACTTCACGGACCTGGACGGCCTGACCAGCGGTTTTCAGCCCTCGGACTTGATCATCATCGCGGCGCGCCCCTCGATGGGCAAAACCGCCTTTGCCATGAATATCGCGGAAAATGCGGCGGTGATGGATGGCAAGGTGGTCGGCATCTTCTCCCTCGAAATGTCGCGCGAAGCGCTGCTGCTGCGCATGTTGTGCTCGCAGGCGCAGGTGAATTCGCACAACATGCGGACGGGATTTCTCGGGCGCGAGGACATTGGAAAATTGCAGGGCGGCTTGGAGCGGTTGCTGCGCGCCCCGTTGTTTATCGATGACACGCCGGGCATTTCCGTCAGCGAGATGCGGGCAAAAGCGCGCCGCCTGGCGCAGATGCGCGGGCAATTGGACCTGGTCGTGGTCGATTACCTGCAATTGATGTCGGGCACTCCGATTGGCGGCAAGCGCTTTGACAACCGGACGCAGGAAGTGTCGGCGATCTCGCGTGGACTGAAGGCGGTTGCTAAAGAATTGCGGGTGCCAGTGGTGGCGCTTTCGCAATTAAGCCGTGCTCCCGAGCAGCGCGGCGGGAAAGACAACGAGCCGAAGCTTTCCGACCTTCGCGAGTCGGGATCGATCGAGCAGGACGCCGACGTGGTGATGTTCCTCTATCGTCCGGAATACTACGACCGGGAAAACGTGGATATTGAAGGCATTGCGAAGCTGATCATCGGAAAACAGCGCAATGGCCCCACGGATACGGTGCAGTTGGCGTTCCAGAAAGAGTTCACCCGGTTCATGGACCTCGATCGGAATTCGTGGATTAAAGGGTAGAATCCCTCCCTTTCAAGGTCGCTATAATCCTGCTGTGCCCGCTCCTTCCGCCGATGTGACCTCAACCAATACACGTCCCACGTGGGCCGAGGTCGATCTTTCTGCCCTGCGACACAATTATCGGACGCTGGCTTCCCACGTTGCCCCCAAAGCTTCGATCTGCGCGGTGGTCAAATGCGACGCGTACGGACATGGGGCGCTCGAATGTGCGCAGGCGCTTGAAGCTGAAGGCGCACAGTGGTTCGGCGTCACCAATCCCTCGGAGGCGTTGGTGCTCCGGCGTGGCGGGATTAAAGCTCGCATCCTGCTGCTCAGCGGGTTCTGGCAGGGCGAAGAAGAGAGCGTTCTCGAGCACGATCTCACCCCGGCGGTGTGGACCGAAGGACATCTCAAATGGCTTGACGCGGCGGCGAAACGCAAAGGCCGCAACAACGTTCCGGTTCACCTGAAGATCGATACCGGCATGTCGCGGCTGGGCGTGCGCTGGAATGAATTGCCGACGCTGCTGCCGAAATTTGCCAAGGCTCCGCGGCTTGCCATCGAAGGGGTCTGGAGCCATCTCGCATCTTCCGAGATCGTGGACGCTTTCGATGCCCAGGCGCAGATCGCCTGCTTCGAGCAGGCGCTCACCTATCTCGCGGACGAAGGCGTCCGTCCAAAATACCGGCACCTGGCAAACAGCGCCGCAGTCGCTTCGCGTCCGTCGACTTGGTACGACATGGTGCGACCCGGGCTGCTGCTCTACGGACACTGTCTGCCGCTGAGCCACACCAACCATTCGCTGCCCGATGTGCATTTGCAGCTCGCGTTAAAGCCGGTACTGGCTTGGAAAACGCGGGTAGTGGATGTGCGGCGCGTTCCCGCAGGCCAGGGCGTGGGCTACGGATCGACCTTCACCACCAGGAAACCTTCGCTGCTCGCGACCATTCCGGTTGGCTATGGCGACGGCTATTTGCGCGGGTTGTCCAACCGCGGCCGGGTGCTGGTGCGTGGCGAATATGCGCCGATCGCGGGAAATGTTTCCATGGATCTCACGATTGTCGACGTCTCGCGCATTCCCGGCGTGGCCGTTGGCGATGAAGTGACACTCATTGGCAACGACGGTGGGAACAGCATCGATATCCAGGAACTGGCGCGGCATTACGAATCGATTCCGTACGAGGTGTTGTGCGGGATCTCGAAACGTGTGCCGCGAAGATATGTGCAGTAGCTTCGAATAACGCGGTTCGGTAAATAAGCGATGCGACCACCTTGCGATGAGGCTGCAATCCGTCATAGCACGCAAGAAGCGGGCTGCGCTGAGCGAAATCGTCCGTGGGTACTGGTAGCGACCATCCTGGGCTCCAGCATGGCGTTCATCGACGGAACGGTGGTGAATGTTGCGCTTCCGGCCCTGCAAAAAAGCCTACACGCCACCGTCGTCGACGTGCAGTGGGTCGTCGAATCATACGGTCTGCTGCTTTCCGCACTGATCCTGGTCGGCGGCGCGTTGGGCGATTCTTTTGGAAGACGGCGCGTCTTCATCCTGGGGACTCTCGTCTTCGCTGCCGCGTCAATCGGCTGCGGAATCTCCAGCACCATTGGGCAATTGATCATTGCCCGCTGTGCGCAGGGGATAGGGGCAGCCTTGCTGGTGCCCGGCAGTCTCGCCCTTATCAGCGCCAGCTTCGACGAGCAATCTCGCGGGCGGGCCATCGGTACATGGTCAGGCTTCACCGCGATTACGACGGCCATGGGCCCGGTGCTCGGGGGCTGGCTGATCGAACATGCGTCGTGGCACTGGGTATTCCTGATCAACGCACCCCTCGCCCTGGCCGTGATCGTGGTTTCGTGGAAATGGGTTCCTGAGTCACGCAATCCGGACGCTAAGAAGATCGACTGGACGGGCGCGGTGCTGGCGACTCTGGGGCTTGGCGGAATCGTATTCGGATTTGTCGAATCCTCCGCGCTGGGCTGGCATAATCCGACAGTCGTGGCCAGTTCTTTGCTCGGATGCCTGCTTTTATCGGTGTTTTTTGTTTTCGAACGGCGCACATCAGAACCCATGCTGCCGTTGCAGATGTTCCGATCGAGCAATTTCGCGGGAGCAAACCTGCTGACCCTCCTGCTCTACTCCGCGCTCGGCATCTTTTTCTTTGTGTTCCCGTTGAACCTGATCCAGGTGCAAGGGTATTCGGCGACGGCGACGGGTGCGGCTTCCTTGCCCATGATTGTTTTCATGTTCCTGCTTTCGCGCTGGGCGGGAGGCCTGGTCGCGCGTTTCGGAGCGGAACTGCCGTTAATTGTCGGTCCCTGTGTCGCGGCGGCGGGGTTTGCTCTTTTTGCGCTGCCTTCCATCCACGCCGGATATTTCAGATGGTTCTTGCCGGCGTTTGTCGTGCTGGGGCTTGGGATGACGATCAGCGTTGCACCGCTGACCACAGTAGTAATGAGTGCGGTCGATGAGAAGCATGCCGGCACGGCTTCTGGGATCAACAACACGGTTGCACGCGTGGCCGGGGTTCTCGCCATCGCCATCCTAGGGCCGGTGATGGTGCATGCCTTCGGCCAAGCTCTGGAGAAATCGCTGCTGAACGCGCACCTTGCGCCGGCAGTGCTGGCGGAGATCCGATCGCACGTGGTTGACCTGGGCGCGTTGCAGCCACCCAAGAACCTCGACCCTGCGTCGGCGACCATCGTGAGCAACGCGGTTCCCGTGGCATTTGTGCATGCCTTTCGCTTGATCATGCTGATTTGCACGGCCCTGGCGGTGGCCAGCGCGGTGGTGGCGCTGCGATTGATTTCCTCCCGCGAAGTCCGGCGGAGCTAGCCTCTCTACCGTTCCCTGCGTGCCAGTGCCGCTCACTGTCGCTTGCTGCGAGATCTCGCACAGGATGCACTATCCTTGTAACTAGCATGAAACGGCTCTACAGGCGCTGGATGCACTCTTGGGAAGAGCGCATGACGACGCGCGACACGAACCGCATCGTCCGGCCCTTCGACTGGGGCCAGGAATGGACGCGTGATTTTCCAGGCGCGAGCCAGTTCGCGTGGGGCGAGACATTCGAACAGCAGTTCGAGTATTTCGCGCAACTGAACCGTCACATCGTCGAACACAGCGACGAGTTTTTCTCTTACCAGACCCCAAGCGACTTCCGTCTTGAGCAGCGCAAAGTACAGGTCTTCTTCACCGGGTCGGGAATTGCGCCCGAGGATCCGGATGAGACCGGCACCTATCTGCGTTTCACATCGCCGCACCCATCACCATTTCCGGAGAACAATGTTTTCAATGCCCGTTGGTTTCCTCCACGCCAGCAAGGCAGAAGAAGCCTTCGAGGTGGGCCGGGCCACGCGCGGGGCAAGCGAGCCGTTATCGTGCTGCCGCAGTGGAACGCCGATGGCATCAGCCACAACGGCTTTGCGCGCATCTTCAATCCCATGGGCATGGCAGTGCTGCGCATGAGCGCGCCCTATCACGACATACGCCGTCCCGCGGAGCTACAGCGGGCCGATTATGCAGTGTCGGCAAACGTCGGGCGTACGATTCACGCGTCGCGCCAGGGCATCACCGACATACGCGCTGCGCTGGACTGGCTGCATGCGGAGGGTTACACGGATTGCGGAATTCTCGGGACGAGCCTGGGCTCCTGCTATGCCTTCATTGCCAGCGCGCATGACGAACGGTTGCGGGTGAACGTGTTCAATCATGCGTCTACTTATTTTGGAGACGTGGTGTGGACGGGACAATCCACCCGCCATGTGCGGGCGGGGATCGAGGCCGAGAAACTGGATGCGGAGGGCCTGCGCAAAATCTGGTTGGTGATCAGCCCGATGGCGTTCTTCGATAAGTTTGCGCGCTGGCCCAAGAAGTCGCTGATGATCTACGGCAAGTACGATCTGACCTTCTTGCCAGAGTTCTCGCAGCAGATTGCCGACGAGTTCCGCCGCCGCAAACTCGATACGATCATCAAGTGTCTGCCCTGCGGGCATTATTCGTTGGGCGAGACGCCTTATAAATACATGGATGCCTGGCACATCTCGCGCTTCCTGCGCCGCGCTTTCGGGGCACACATGCAAACCCAGCACGCTGTCTGACGACCTTTGCGAGGAATCGGCTGACGGTGTGAAGTTTTGGTCATCTCGGGGTAGCTACTCTCGAATTCGCTTGAGGCAGAGTAGAAGACTCCTTAAGGTAGGCCCAGTGTTTCAACTCCCTCCCCCAAAGGAAACAGGTGACCGATCACGGTCACCTGTTTCCTATTGTGGGGCTAAACAATGAATTCTGAATCGTTTAGCTGTCGAGCCGCATCGAACCTGTATTGGGGAGTCCGTGCCATTCGGCGGGGCTTCCGGTTTGTTTTTTGACGGGCGCGCGGGTATCATGGAGTTGGTAGCTGCTGTGTAGTTCAGCGGATCCCGCACCTCGACAATGAAGGCGTTGTTGAGGCACCGGTTGACGGCGTCGGTTGGCGAAGCACACCAGTGGGCGATTGCCCACTTTTTATTTCCCTTTGCCATTTCGGGTGTCATCCACCCCAGCGGTCGCGAAAGCGGCGCTCGCCGGGGACCCCGGTCGGCCACGACAGGCTTCGAGGTATGCCTGACGGGTCCAATGCGGCCGCCCCAGCCAGCGCGAAGTTAACGCGTGGGGCGATGAAATACGCGCAGCAGATTTGCGGATGATGGATATCGAGAAAGTTCGCGAGATTGTTGAGCGCGTGGCGCGCGACCAGGGCCTAGAGGTGGTCGAGACTGAGTTTCGCGGAGGCGGCAAAGCGCGTCTCCTGCGGATCTTCATCGATAAGCCTGAGGGCGTGACGCATGACGATTGCGCCAACGTCAGCAACGAGGTCAGCACGATTCTCGATGTTGAAGATGTCGTACCGGGCGCGAGTTACACGTTAGAGGTTTCATCGCCAGGCCTGGATCGTAAGTTGTCGAAACCGGCAGACTTCGAGCGCTTCACGGGAAGCCTGGTGAAAGTGAGCACGCGTGAGCTGCACGAGGGAAACCGGCATTTCGAAGGTCGATTGAAAGGCTTTGCCGACGGCAAATTGATGCTGGATTTGAATGCCGTGCAGAAGAGCGGCAACAAGAAGAAGCAAAAGGGGCCAAAGAGCCCGGAACTAGAACGCGAGCTCGAGATCGCATTGGCGGACGTGGAAAAGGCCAACCTGGTTCCCGAGATTTAATTTTGCTGTAATCGAGACAGATGAAGGTGGCACAGGACTATGGCAAGCGAACTCTACAACGTAATTGACGCGCTCAGCCGCGAAAAGGGCATCGATCCGCAGATCGTGGTTTCTGCAGTGGAAGACGCCATCGTTGTCGCCACCCGCAAGTTCTACAAGACGGGCGAGACTTTTCGTGCAGTGCTCGACAAGGATACGGGCCAGATTCGCGCCTTCGCGGTGCGACAGGTCGTGATCAACGAGGACGAAATCGAAGATCCGCAGACGCAGATCTCGCTGGATGAAGCGCGCGAAATGGATCCCACGGCCGAGATCGGCGGGGAACTGCTGACCGAGAAGAAGACCGACATGCTGGGACGTATCGCGGCCCAGTTGGCGAAGCAGGTCATCTTCCAGAAGGTTCGCGAAGCCGAACGAGACACAGTTTACAACGAGTACATCGGACGGGTCGGAGAAATCGTCAACGCCACGGTCAAGCGCAACGAAGGTCCGGACCTGATCTTCGATATCGGCAAGGCGGAAGCACGCATGCCGAAGAAAGAGCAGTCGCGGCTGGAATCATTCGCCATCGGCGAGCGCGTTAGAGTCGTGATCACGCGGGTGGAAAAGGCGTCGAAGGGACCGCAAGTGATGGTCTCGCGCGCGGCTCCGGAGTTGGTCTCGCACTTGTTCCAGACCGAAGTGCCGGAGATCTACGACAACACCGTCGTGATTCGTGCGATTGCGCGCGAAGCGGGTGAGCGCACCAAGATCGCGGTCATGTCGAAGGATAAGGACGTGGACGCGGTAGGCGCGTGCGTCGGCATGAAGGGCATGCGGGTGCAGTCGATCATTCGCGAGTTGCGCGGCGAGAAGATCGACATCATCGAGTATCACGAAGATGCGGTGGGCTTTGCGGAAAAGGCATTGCAGCCTGCCAAGGTGAGCCGTGTAACCGTGCTCGATGGCCAGGACAAGCACCTGGAAGTGATTGTCGATGACACCCAGCTTTCGCTAGCGATCGGCAAAAAGGGACAGAATGTCCGGCTGGCCGCCAAACTGCTGGGTTGGAAGATCGATATCAAGAGCGAGGAAGAGAAGCGGCAAGAGGTCGAGCAGCAGATGTCAGCGCTGGTCAACACCAGCAACACGCCGCTCGATCGGGTGCCGGACCTGGGCGAAGCGGTCATCGAGAAATTGGTCGCTGCAGGGATCAACAACGTGGAAGCTCTGGCCGATATGACGCCCGAGCAGCTCGAAGAAGTGCCGGGTATCGGACCGAAGACCGTGGACAAGATCTTCATCGCGGTGAATGCGTTCTTCTCGGCGCTGGATGCCGCGGCGGCAGGGGAAGAGGCGGCTGCGGGTGAGGTCGTCGAAGTGGCCGAGGGAAGCGCAGAGCCAGGTGCGGATGCCGAGCTCAGCGCCAGCGATACCACGGATAACCAGGCGCAGCTCGATGAGACTGGAAATGAAGCTGAGCTCGGAAATTCGGCAGGGCAATCGGGCGACGACGTGCTTGCGTCTGATGTTGCCAGTGCAGACGAAGAGAGCGTGAAGAACCTGGTCGATACCGAACAAAGTTACGAAGCGGCGGTCGTCAGCGGGGTGGAAAATGCGCCGCCGGCCGACGAAGCGGAGGTCACCACGCACGGCGAGCATCCGGGCGAGGAAGACATTCCGGCGGAAAAGAAGTAGAGAACCAAAGGTGCGCAGCTTAGGCGGCGCGCACAAGTTTCATAAACCAACACCATGAGGTCGTTATGAAGGTTTAGCGAGGCTTGGCAGGGCAATACGGAGGAATTAGGGGCGGAATGAAGATTCGAATCAACGATTTGGCACGAGAGCTGGAAGTCAAGAGCAAGGCGATTCTCGATTCGCTGCCGAAGGTCGGCGTGACCGAGAAGAAGACTCACTCCAGTTCGATTGAAGACCACGAAGCGGTACTCGTGCGGAAGTACATCCAGGAGCACGGGACCGAGGATTCACCGCGACGGCATAGTGCGGCGTCCGATGAGTTCAAGCCGAAGATCGATCTCTCGAAGATCTCGAAGCCTGGCGATGTGCTCAAGGCGCTGACGCAAAAGGCTGCTCCTCCGCCGCCTCCCGCTCCTCCGCCGCGACCGGCGGTGAAGGCGCCGAGCCCGGTTTCGCAGGAAGCGAAGCCGGCACAGCCGCCTGCGCAAAAGCCTGCCGTCTTCGCGCAGCCTCCGCGTCCCGCGGCCGAAACGCCTGTCGCAGAGCCGCCCCGTCCGCGGTTCATCACGCCGCAATCGGTAGCCGCGCAGCGTCCGCCCGTCGCGCCTCCACGTCCGCCGGCTGCACCGGTTTCCCATGCCACCACGAGTTCGCCGACGGCCGTTGAAATCGCGCCGCCACCAGCCGAGGTTGTCGAACCTCGCGCGGACGCGCCTGCCACGACCGCACCAGAAGCTCCCGAAGTGAAGGCGCCCGTTTCTCCGGCGCCAGTGGCTGCGTCTCCTGTACAGGACTCGCCAAAGGTTGAATTGCCAAAAACAGTGACTCCACCCGCTGCCCCGCAGCGGCCCGTTCCCGGTGTTCCGCTTCGCCAGCAGACGCCCGGCCGTCGCATGATCGTGCCGCAGACCGGACCACGTCCGGTGTACGCCGCGCCGCCGCCGGCCCCACCGCGTCCCGTCCAGCCGCCGCAAGCGTCGGCCGGTGCAGGCACGCGGCCGGGAATGCCGGTGCGTGGCCAGCCGATCTTCCAGCGCCGTCCACAGAGTGGGCCCGGCGGTGGTGGACAGGGTGGTGGCTTCCAGCGTCCGCAGGGTGGGCCGCCGCGTCCTGGCGATCGTCCGCGCGGTCCCCATCCGACGCGTCAATTCCCGACCGGACCTCGCCCCATGGGCGGAGTCGGACTAGCGCCTCCGGGCGCGCCGGCCAACAAGCCGGCTGGTCGTCCGGCGCCCTCACGGCGTCCGGGCCAGCGGTACGTTCCACGCGGACAAAAAGAAGGCCCAATGAAGGGCTTTGTTCCGCCGCCGCGGCTTTCGCTCTCCAACGAGCCGCAGCCGATTACGCGGAACATCACGATTTCCGAAGGCATCAGCGTCAAAGACCTGGCTGAGAAGCTCGGAATCCGTGCAAAAGATTTGATCGCGCGTTTGTTGGCGCGGGGCGTTTTCGCCACAGTCAACCAGACGCTCGAAGCGGGACTCGCGACCGAGATGGCAAACCACTTCGGCGCGTCGACCGACGTGATTACGTTTGAAGAGCAACTGGCAACCGAGAACGCCGCGGCTGCCGGAGCTACGCCGGAAGAATCCGCGGCAGCCGCAGTGGTCCGTCCTCCGGTGGTCACGATCATGGGTCACGTCGATCACGGTAAAACCAGCTTGCTCGACGCGATCCGCACGACCGACGTGGCGGGCGGCGAAGCGGGCGGCATCACGCAGCACATCGGCGCTTACAAGGTCGCGATCAGCGATCCGAACTCGCCGGCGTTTGGCCGTGAGATCGTCTTCCTCGATACCCCAGGTCACGAAGCGTTTACCCGCATGCGTGCTCGCGGATCGAAGATTACCGACATCGTCGTGATCGTCGTCGCGGCCGATGACGGAGTCATGCCGCAAACCATCGAAGCGATCGATCACGCCAAGGCCGCGAATGTTCCCATCATTGTGGCCGTCAACAAGATCGATAAGCCCGATGCGATGCCCGAAAGAGTCAAGAAGCAGCTTGCCGATCGCGGTTTGATGCCGGAAGACTGGGGTGGGAACACGGTGTTCGTCGATGTCTCGGCGAAACAGAAGACCAACCTCAACCTGCTGATGGAAATGATTTGCCTGGTAGCCGATCTACAGGACCTGAAAGCCAATCCCGATCGCATGGGCAGCGGCACCGTGGTCGAAGCAAAACTCGATCGCGGACGTCGGTCCAGTGGCGACCGTACTGGTGCAGAACGGAACCCTGAAGACAGGCGACAACTTCGTGGTGGGCAATGCCTTCGGCAAAGTCCGTGCCATGTTTAACGATCGTGGCGCATCGCTTGAAACCGCGGGACCCTCGACTCCGGTCGAGATCCTCGGACTTGAGACGATACCGCAGGCTGGCGACCAGTTTGTGGTCGTCCAGGACCGCGAAAAGGCGCGCGACATCTCCGAGTACCGCGAGGGCCGGGCCCGCGAAGCCCAGTTGGCCAAGAGTTCACGCGTGTCGCTCGAAGGTCTCGCCGAGCAGCTCAGAACCGCCGGACAGAAAGATCTGCCGATCATCCTCAAGGGCGACGTGCAGGGTTCAATTGAAGTGCTGCAGGACTTGCTGGGCCGGATGTCCACCGAGAAGGTGAAGATCACGTTGATTCGCGGCGGGGTGGGCGCTATCACTGAGTCCGACGTGCTGCTGGCATCAGCATCGAATGCCATCATCATTGGCTTCAATGTTCGTCCGGAACGCAAGGCACAAGAGCTGGCCGACCAGGAAAAGGTCGACATCCGCCTGCACTCGATCATTTACGAGTTGCAGGACGAAATGAAGAAAGCCATGCTTGGCCTGCTCGAACCGATCGTCAAGGAGACCTACCAGGGACGCGCCGAAGTTCGCGAGACCTTCCGCATCCCGAAGGTGGGCACCATTGCCGGTTGCACGGTCACCGATGGCATCATCAAGCGCGATTCGCATGTGCGCCTGCTGCGTGACAACGTGGTCGTCTTCACCGGACGTATCGGATCGCTTAAGCGTTTCAAGGATGACGCCAGCGAAGTTCGCAACGGGATGGAATGCGGTATCGCAATCGCGGGCTATGGCGACATTAAGACCGGCGATGCGATCGAGTCGTTCGTGACCGAGAAGTTCGCGGCCGATTCGCTGACGTAATTTGAAGGGTTAAGCGGCGCTGCAGCACGGCGTCGTGTATCGAGAAATGAAGGGCAGCGTCCCCTGGCGGTCATCATCCCGGCATCAGCGGCAGAACCTCCGCCGTTGCGGCCGGGATGTTTCATGCACTCCCTGCGAGAGGAATTCCTCAGGCCGGGGTTCACTATGGCAATCGCGTATTTGACATTGGAACTTCGGATTGAGGGCGCTCATTCGCTGAAAGATAAGCGGCAAGTCGTACGCAGCCTGAAGGACCGGTTGCGCTCCAGCTTCAATATTGCCATCGCGGAAATTGAAAACGTGAACCTGTGGCAACGCGCTACCATCGGCATCGTCAGCGTCTCCGATTCGCGCGATTACCTGGACGGCTTGATGCGCAATGTAGAGAGCGCCGCCACCCGCATTGCCAACAATGCTGGGGCCGATGTGACCGATTCGTACTTGGATTTCGTTTGATGGCTATAAGCAGAATTGATGACACGGAGTTGTCCCGAGGGCGTATTCTCTTACGTTCCCTTTAATTCCTGCGACGATTTTGGGCAAGCTAGAAGTTGGATGGGGAAATGGAACAACGAGCATTAAGGCATCATCGCGAACGGCTGGGCGAGGCGATTCGTGTGGAAATAGGGGCCATTCTCGAAGGCGAGCTGGGCGATCCGAGGATTGGCCTGGTGACGGTGAGCGAGGTAGCACTGGCGCCGAATGGCAAGTCGGCCCTCGTACTGGTTTCCGTCGCGGGAGAGGAAAACGAAGCGGCGGATACGCTGGAAGGCTTGACCGCGGCCACCGGCTATATTCGTCACGAAATCGCGGCACGCCTGGCACTGCGGGTTGCACCGGACCTACTGTTCCGGCTCGACCAATCGGAACGCTTTGGCGGGCGGGTCCAGGAGTTGTTGAAGCGCACGAAGAAAAAGAGGAAGCACTAGATTTCGGGATTGCACGCAACATGATCGACGAAGTTCTCAACCAGATTGGAAGGCGTCAGAAGTTTATCCTGACGTCGCATGCGCGCCCCGATGGCGACGCGGTGGGCTCTGTGTTGGCGTGCTGCCAGATTCTCCGCAGCATGGGCAAGCAGGCGGAGGTCATTCTGAGCGACGGCGTTCCTTATATCTACAAACCACTGCCTTTCGCGGAAACCGTGGTTGTCTCGCCAACCGTGCCGCCGGAATACGAAGCCGCCATCATCCTGGAATGCGATAGCGTGCAGCGGACGAGGCTGGAAGGGCTGGAGAACCACTACCTTATCAATATCGACCACCACTCGACGGCCCGGCCTTTCGCCAATGTCAATTGGATTGATCCGAGCGCCTGCGCCACGGCGGAGATGATCTTCCGGCTTGCCAGGGAAGCTGGAGTAAAGATCTCATCGGAAGTCGCAACCTGCCTCTACACCGCAGTGCTGACCGACACCGGATCATTCTGCTTCAATGGCACCAACGAACGGACCTTCGCCCTCGCACAGGAACTGGTGCGTGCCGGCGCCGAACCCTCGCGGATCGCGCAGAGCGTCTATTTCTCCAATCCATATTCCAAGATGCGGTTGCTCGGATCAGCGCTCAGCAATCTGCACCGCGACGGCGAACTTGCCTGGATGTACATCTCCCGCGAGGAGGTGGAACGTGCCGGCGCAAATGAAGAGGATTGCGAAGGGCTGGTCAATTATGCGCTGGCGATCGAAGGAATCGAAGTTGCACTCTTCTTCCGCGAGCAGGCGGATGGGCGCTTCCGGGTGAGCCTGCGCAGCAAGGGACGCGTTAATGTCGCCAGCGTTGCCGAGCGCTTTGGCGGCGGAGGCCATGAGTGCGCCAGTGGCTGCCTGATCGAAGGCCCACTCTCGGTGGCGGTAGAGCGCATCCTGATGCAGTTCCGCCTGTTAGACGGCAAACTCCTCATCCACTAAAGACGATTGCGCTCTGATTCGATTTCTTCGGCCCGCGCCATCAGCTCATCAGCTTCTCGTATGAAATGATCGGCCTTAAGTTTTAACTCGGTAGCGCGTATGCGCAGCTTTTGCGGGTCACCTTTCGGAATTCGAAGTTTTTGCATCCCAGTCGCTTGCCAGGGCCCGCGCGGCGTCACTTTCTTCTTCGGCATTTCGAAATCGTATACGTAACGGCGTCGGTTCGCCACACTCGGATAAACTGTCCCCATGCACGATTCCTTCGCCTGGCAAGGGTTGTCATTCTGCGGCGCGATGTTGATCCTGGTCGCCTACCTCGGCCAGCAGATGAAATGGATGGACCCGCGCAGCACTGCCTACAACATCCTCAACATTATCGGCTCGGGAATTCTCGCCTACATCGCCCTGTTCCCGTTCAAGCTCGGATTCGTTGTGCTTGAAGGGACCTGGGTATTGATCAGCATCTATGCCATGATCCGCAATCACCGCGAGCGGGCCTGACCGCGCAATGACCCTACGCTCGCCCCAAATCCGCCTGGCATTCGAAGTTCTTCTGCTCGCCGGGGTGTGCTTCTTTTTCTTCTTCTACGGGCTGGCGGCCTTCGGACTGGTCGGCGCCGATGAACCGCGTTATGCGCAGGTGGCGCGCGAGATGTTGCAGCGGCGCGACTGGATCACGCCGACGCTCTATGGGAATGTCTGGCTGGAAAAGCCGGTGCTCTATTACTGGGGCGCGATGGTCAGCTACAAGATTTTCGGCATCAGCGACTGGGCAGCAAGACTGCCCGGGGCGGCATTCGCAAGCGCGATGGTCGCGTTCATTTACTTCTGGACGCGGCGCTTTCGCCCGGGAGCGCAGCTCGATGCAATGGTCATGACGGCCTCGACGGCATTCGTGTTTGCTTTTGCCCGCGCCGCCTCGATGGACATTCAGCTGGTCGCTCCTCTCACCATCGGTCTTCTCGCCTGGTGGGCATTCTACGAAACCGGGCTGCACTCTTGGCTTGCGCTCTTCTACGGAGCCATCGCGCTGGGAACATTGGCGAAGGGTCCGGTCGCGGTGGCGCTCGCGGCGATGATCATTCTTGCGTTTGTGGCGCTGCGACGCGACTGGGAGGTCATTGTCCGCACCTTCTGGGTTCCGGGGGTTCTCCTCTTTTTCGTCATCGCGTTGCCGTGGTACGCTGCCGTGCAGCATGCGAATCCCGGTTTCTTCCGGGAGTTTTTCATCCAGCACAACCTGGACCGCTTTGCCACCAACCGCTTTCAGCACAAGCAACATTTCTGGTACTACGTCCCCGTGCTGGTCGCGGCTACTTTGCCGTGGACGTTCTTCGTGTTCGTGGCACTGGCCCGCGGACTCAAGTCGTTGCGCGCGTCGAAGCAGGACGCGCTGCTCGCGTTCCTTGCGATCTGGGTGCTTGTGCCGTTTCTTTTCTTCTCGATTTCGCAGTCCAAACTGCCAGGGTATATCTTGCCGTCGATCGTGCCCTGCGGAGTGTTGGTCGCGGTTAATCTTCGCGGGCGAGCAGAAGATTCAACGGTGCGCCCCTCAGCGTTGCTGGTTGCACTGCATGCGCTGCTTGCCGGTGCGATTCTCGCCGTCACTTTGATGTCGCCTTACAAGCTCTATCGATTGCCGGTTCCAACGCAGGTCCTGAAGATTGCGATTCCGCTCGCTCTCATCGTTGCTCTTTCCGTTGCCGTCGTGGTCTTCGCGCGTGGCTATGCGGCGTTGCGAATCGCTACTTTGTTTCCGGTCGTCATCTCCCTGGCATTTCTTTTGCGCGCGGTTGCTCCCGTGATTGATGCCACGCAATCCACGCGGCCAGTGGCGTCGCGCATTGCCGAGTCGTATGCCGCTCATGAGCCGGTTTTACTGTTCGATGCGCCGCGCCAGGTGGAGTACGGACTTGCCTTCTACCTTGATCGTCCTTTGCCCGAAGCTCCTCCCGACGAGATCGTCAAGTTCGGAACAGCCGGCTCCGGCGTTGAAGGTCGAGAGAAGATTCTCAAAGACACGACCAATTTGTTGCCACCAATGCATGGCAACTACCTGATCATCCTGCGCACCGGCGACATCGAGCGCTACGCCGCGCAAGTCCCGCCGAATTACCAGATCGAACCGTTCTTCCGTTTTCAACCGCAACATCTCGACATCTACCATTTGCGCGACGTCGGCCAGAACCATTGAGAGCTGTTGGCGGTGCATGTTCCCCGCGTTGCGCCGGCACCCAAGCGGCAATAAACTCACTGTGGGAATCCATGCGCCAACACGTGGCATCCCGATGAGTGCAACCGCTGGAAAGCGGTTGAATGGTTGCAACTGGTGGAAATCCTCGACCTCCGGCATTTCACGTCCTCCGACCTGCGTCCGCTGCTCGAACAGGAAGCGCGCGTGTGGTCGCGCCTGCTCGCGTGGGACTATCGCAGCTCTGCCGACATGATCCTGCGCTACGTCGATGCCAAGATCCTGCCGGGCTACGCCGCGGTGGATCGCGGCACGCTGCGCGGATACTCCTTCTTTGTCTATGAGGGAGCCAAGGGAGTGATCGGCGACCTATTTGCGCTGGGAGAGAATGGAAGCCAGCAAAAGCTTGAAACGCAACTCGTGACGCATGTCATCGCCACCCTGCAGCAGTCGCCCGGCATCCACCGCATTGAGGCGCAGTTGCTGGTGCACGATGCGGGACAGGTTTCGCGTCCTTTTCTTGAGGAGGGATTTCAGCGGCATCCGCGCATCTTCATGACATTTCCAGTCGCGACCCCGATCGTGACCCGGCGTCGCGAGCTGCCGCCGGAAATCGAGATCCGGCATTGGCGCGAGGAGGATTACCAACCGGCGGCTGCGGTGATCGCCGCGGCCTATCGCGGGCACATCGATTCCGACATCAACGATCAGTACCGCTCTTTGAACGGATCACTACGGTTTCTGAACAATATCGTGCGGTTTCCGGGATGCGGTGTCTTCGACCCGGCAGCATCTTTCGTGGCATTTCACCGCACATCGCACCAGATTGTCGGGGTTCTCTTGTGCTCGCGCGTCAAAGAAGATGTCGGCCACATCACCCAAGTGTGCCTGGTCCCGGAAATGCGGCGTCACGGCATTGGGGAGTCGCTGATCGCAGCCACGGCGGCGAACCTGCGAGAACGCTCTTTCACGATACTGTCACTCACCGTCACCGAAGCCAATGCGCGCGCGGTGGAACTCTACCAGCGCATGGGCTTTCAGAAGGAACGGGTCTTCGATGCTTTTGTCTGGGAAGGCTGATTGCTCTGCTCAAATCTAGTGCTTCAAAAGCCACATCAGCCACGACGCCACGATGACGCCGCCGAAGAACATCCCGAAGCACTTCAGGCCATAACGCAGCATGTCGCCAGGGGTATTTTTTTGCGTGATGCCGAAGACGACCGACGCGCACAGGGCGAACACCAGGGCCGCACTGAAATGCGAAAGCTCGATGGTCATTTCTTTTTTCCGATCCCGATGTGATAGGCGTCGATCGCGCTGATTACGTTCAGCAGTCCGGCAACGATGATGAACTTGGTGCCGTAGTCGGCCAGCGCACGATGGATGTTGCCCTGTCCCCAGTCCTGCGCGCGCGCCACGAAGTAGAGAACGCCGGCACCGATGTTACCGAGGAAACCGAGGATCTCCAGCAAATCGCCGGTATTGAATGTGTAGATCTTGCCTTCCATCCCCAGGCCGAGGAGGAACATCGCTAACACCGCGGCGAAGATCAGGGCGCCGCGAATCCATCGCTTCTGGATGAGGTGCCCAAGGCCAGGGACGAGCCATCCGGCGACTAACGCCCCTACGCCCATGGTGGTGACAGGATAATCGGGTTCGACGACGACTTGTTTTGCGGGAATGCTTCGTACGGTATCGTTGGCCATCAGATGAGTACAAGCTCAGTTTGAATTTTACCTGTTACCTCGGCGGAGTTGGCGCGGGTCATCATATCAACCTCGCTGCGCACCCCGAACTCGGGCAGATAAATGCCGGGTTCCACGGAAAAACAGGTATTGGGCAGGATGCGCCGATCATCCTTGGTCTCTAGGTTGTCGAGATTGGCGCCATTGCCGTGAATTGCATTGGTGATCGAGTGCCCGGTGCGGTGGACAAAATAATTGCCATATCCCTTGCCGGTGATGAAGGCCCGCACGGCCTCATCCACTTCCCATCCGCAAATTTTCTCGCCGGCTTTAAACGCCGCCTTGACTTTTTCGATGCCGACATTCCTCGCATCGCGCACCGTCTCGAAAACCTCTCGCTGCTTGTCGCTCGCACTCTTGCCGATAAAACCTGTCCACGTGATGTCGTAATACACCGAATGCGGCCGCTTCATCCTGCCCCACATATCAATCAATACGAAATCGCCAGCGCGGATGTTCTTGGAGCGCTCCGCTGTCGGCTCGTAATGTGGGTCGCCGCTGTTTTCATTGACCGAGCAATTCGGCGGGTCTTCGGTTTCAATCCCTTCGCGGCCGTAAGCTTCCAGGATGAATTGCTGGATGTCGTATTCCGTGCAGCCGCCGTTGCGAACGCGTTGGCCAATTTGTTTGAAAGCGGCCGCGCAGATCTGATCCATCTTCTTTTGCGCTTCGAAGTGAGAAGCGATCTGGTCGTCAGTGAGCACTGCCTCGAAGCGCGACACCAGGTCGGCTGAGCTGACGATCTCTTTGCCGAAGCTGCGCACCAGTTCGAGCATCCCGCCGTCTACCAGGGACACGTAAGGGATCTGGTTGTTGGGCGAGTATTGCATCACGACCTTGTTATACGGCGCAACCAAGCGCCGCAGGTTCTCATGCAATTCCTGCCACGAGGAGTACTCGCTCTTGC
This sequence comes from uncultured Acidobacteriaceae bacterium, assembly GCA_963703075.1. Lineage (GTDB taxonomy): Bacteria > Acidobacteriota > Terriglobia > Terriglobales > Acidobacteriaceae > Korobacter. The sequence continues at coordinate 3,616,391 of OY969786.1, read as the reverse complement.
TGCCGGGCAGCGCGTCCAAGTGGTGCGATTCGATGCGGTGCACCAGTCGCGCAGGTTCGCCCTGGGCGGGGATAACGTAAAACCAGCGGCGCGTGACCATCATCGACTCGGGAAGCCCGAGCACGCGATAGGCGATGGCGTCGCGATGATGATGGTCGTAGAACAGCCAGCACTCTGCTCCAAGCTCGCGGAGCGCGTCCTGAATCTTGGTTAGTTGCATACGCTTACTTATTGTATCTTCCCGCCGATTTGAACGCGCGGAGCCGGTGGTTTTTTGAGGACACGCGCGCGAGTCGCCGGCGGAAGCGTTTCGCAAGCGGTGCGCAAGACCAGCCTTGGCGCCTGCTCCCGGATCTGCAAAAGATAGGGCACGGTGCGCTTCGGGTCGGCCTTCGCCGCCTCGCGGAGCAGCCATCCCAGGCCTTTCTGCACCATGTCATCCCGGTCAACCAGCAATTGCCTCGTAACCTTCTGGATCGCTCCGAATGACTGTCGCAAACGGGCAGCACGAATGAGCGATACGGCAGCAGCACGACGGTGCCAGCGATCGCGCGACCTCGCCCAACGGAGCGTCCGCTGCTGGCGTTTGTCGTTGCCGACGACCATGGGGCCGATCAGGGAATGGACCAGCGCATCATGGTCCGCCCACGAACTGACCCGTCGCAACCATTGCTCAAAGAGCCGGAACTCGGGATCGCCGAGGGTGCTCACATCTTTCTCGAGGAGGAAGACCGCCAGAACCTTCTCCTCGAGAATTTCCCCGTCGAAGAGGAGATCCGCGACTTCGACCAGGTAGGCGAATCCCGCTTCGTTCTTCAGAACTTTTGTGAAGCGGCGCGCGAGTTTGCGGATTTCCCCGGTGTACCAGCCGCGCGACTTCACTTCATTTTTGAAAAACTGCTGGACTTCTTTAGTGTGCGGTGCAGAGCCGCCCGTTCTCAGAACGGTGCGCAGATGCGCCGCGATGTACGCAGCCGGTTTCATCGAACTATTCCGTGGCGAACGGCGCGAGTTGTTCCTTCGTAGGCGCCGGAGTGACCACACTCACCAGAATCAGCGACACCACCGATACGATGAGCGCCGGGAAGATGGCATCGCGCTGTGCCAGCGAGGCCGGCAAAAGATTCTTGCCAAGGTCCCAGAACACAGTGACCGCCGTCCCCAGGGCGAGCGACGTAACCGCTGCGGCCGCCGTCACGCGCTTCCAGAAAAACGCCGCCAGCACCACCGGCGTAATTGCCGCCGAGTAAATCGTGTAGGCGTACATCGCCTTTTCCAGTACCGACGTCAGGTGCACCGCCTGCACCAGAGCCCACGCGCCGAGAGCGAACACCAGCACCCGCGAGACGATGAGGATATTCTTGTTGGTCGCTTCCTTGTTGATGAAGCGCGTGTAGATATCGTTGATCAGGTTCGTCGCCGGCGAGAAAAGATAATTGTTGGCCGTCGAGATCACCTTCGCGAACACCGCGCCCATCAAGAGCGCGCCCACCAATGTCGGCATCGAGTTCAAGGCCGAGTATGGAATGATGTTGTGCGGTTCGAGATCCAGTTGGTGCTGGTGATATTGCACCCACACGATCGCCGATCCAAACACCGCGATCGACACGATCAGCGTCTCGAGGATGAAGGTCCCAATGACCCAGCCAACCACGGCGCGGCTCGCATCTTTTTCCGACTTCGCGGAAAAGAACTTCTGGTACATGCTTTGATTGCCGAGCATCAATAGGCAGGTCGGCAGAAAGTACTCAAACGCTTTGAGCAATCCGGCAGTCGTGCCCTGACTTTGCCCATTGATGTAGCCGAACTCGCCGAGCAATGTGAAGTGGGTTGGCGGCAGAATCTGGTGGAGTCCGGCCCATCCGCCGGCGCGATGCAACAAAACCGGCGCCGCGATGAACCCGATGACGGTGATCAACAGCCCGATCACCACATCCATGTACGCCACCGACGCCATGCCTGCCAGCGCCGTAAACACGATGACGAAGACCGCGATAATGTACGTTCCCGCTTCGTGATTCACTTCGGGGAAGATCAAATGCAGAATATTGCCGCCGGCGCGAAACTGATACGACGTAATCGCGGTGTACGCGAACAGGATTGCGATCGTCCCGAGTACGCGCGCGGTGGTGTTGTAGCGCGTCTCCAATAGGTCAGGAATCGTATATTGCGCAAACTTGCGAGCGCGCGGCGCAACGAAGTAGATCACCAGCAGCCCGACCCACCCCCCGGCAGATTGCCATAGTCCCGCAAACCCGTTGCGAAAGGCGTTCTCCGCGCCCGCAAACAGGCTGCCGGCGCCGATCCACGATGACAGCAAGGTTGCGACCAGCACATAGGCGGGCAGGGAACGGCCAGCGACAAGATAGTCGGCCTTCGTCTTGACCTTGCGAAGCTGCGAAATACTGACCGTGAGCAGCGCGACGACGATGATGCCCAGGACCAGGGCGTAGATCGGATTAGACATTCCACCTCTTCGCGCTACGGACAATGATCAGATCTTAAGCCGTGAACGCACCTGCTCCGCCGTGAGCCCGTCGATACGAATCACTTTATTGCGGCTGGATGCGCCGGCGGCTATGGTAACTGACGATCGAGCAACCTTCAAAAGTTCTGCGAGGAAGCGAATACAAGCGTCGTTGGCGCGGCCCTCGATAGGCGGTGCGGTGACCGCGAGTTTGAGAGCGCCATCCAACTCGCCGAGGACCGCTGTTTTCTTCGCCTTCGGTTGCAGGCGCACGGTCAGGCTCACCCCAGTGGCCGAATCGCGGAGCAAGATCATTGTGGCTTCGGCCGTTCCCCGAAGATCGCCGTCCCCACGCGAACGCAGGTCGAACCTTCCTCGACGGCGACCTCGAAGTCATGCGACATCCCCATCGAGAGCTGGTCCATCGTTACCCCACCGGGACTCTTGCGCGCGATTGCATCCCGTAGCTCGCGTAATTTCCGGAAGTAGCCGCGCGCGCCCTCCGGGTCTCTCCGTAAAGGGGGGCACGGTCATCAACCCGCGAACGCGCAGGTTGGGCCATTGATTGGCGTGGGCGAGGATCTCCTCCAATGCGGGTGAAGCTGGGTCGAGACCGCTCTTCGCCTCCTCGCCGCCCACATTGATCTCGATCAATATGTCGAGCGTCTTGCCGTTTGTCTTGGCGGCTTCGTTCAGCCGCTCAGCGAGTTTGCGCGAGTCGACCGAATCGACGGCAACGAACAGGTCCGCCGCGGACTTTGCTTTGTTCGACTGCAAGTGCCCGATCATGTGGAACCGCGCACCGGCGAGATCAGAAAGTGCCGGAGCTTTCCCGGCAAACTCCTGGACGCGGTTTTCGCCGAAGAGCCGCTGCCCGGCGTTGAATGCTTCGCGGATTGCCTCGACCGGCTTGGTTTTGCAGACGGCCATCAAGGCAATCTCTTCCGGATTGCGCCCAACTCGCGCCGCCGCACGATCGATCCGCTGGCGAATTCCGGCGATATTTTCGGCAATCGACATGAACACAAGATTCTATCGAAAAGAAAGGGCCACCCCTCGCGAGGCGGCCCTGGGAAAAGTGAAGGCGCGGGTTACATGATGGCCGTCGGCGGTGCCGGTTCATCCGGACTGCCCGCGTTCTTCAACGGCACCATGATCATCACAACCGCCAGGATCGTCAGCATGATGAACCCGGAGATGACCGCCGGTTCTTTGAAAATGACGGGCACGGGCCACTGTTCGAACCGGAACACCGCAATCACAATCCCCATTAACGCCTCGCCCGCAATGAATCCAGACGCAGTCAGCACACCCGCATTTTCTATGCGCGCCTTCTGTGCGTCATTGAAGTTCTGGCGATCGCGGAAAACGTCCGTCAACCAGCGAATCACGCCCCCGATGAATATCGCGAAAGTCGTTTCCAATGGCAGGTACATGCCGACCGCGAACAGCATCGGACTGCGGACGCCCATCATGATCAGTGCCAGCCCCATCAGGATGCCAACGACGATCAAAGGCCAAGCCATCTCGCCCCCGACGATCCCGCGCGAGAGCATTGCCATCAAACCCGCTTGCGGCGCTGAAAGTTGACGATCCCCGAAACCGATTCCACCGGCGCGGATATTGCCCACGTGCAGCAGCATCAGCACGAAAAACAGCGAGAAGCTGGCAACGATCACACCGAGGAAGTCACCCAATTGCATCGACCGCGGAGTGCCGCCCAATATGTGGCCGACCTTCAAATCCTGGAGCATCTCTCCCGCAACGGCCGACGAAACGCAGACCACGGCCGCCACACCGAGAACTGCCGCAACTCCACTCGGTCCCTTGACGCCGATGCTGACCATCAGCAATGCGGCGATGATTAATGTCGCCAGGGTCAACCCCGAGATCGGGTTGTTCGACGAACCAATCGTCCCGACGAGATTTCCAGAAACCGCCGCGAAGAAAAATCCCAGGATGATCATCACTACCGCGGCCACAATGGCGCCGACCATGTTATGGGCGAAGAAGTTGTAGAGGAAAATCATCGCCACCAGGACCAGGGCCAGTCCGCCAAAAACGATCTTGGGATTCACGTCGCGCTCGGTGCGATTGGTGGCCTCGGCGACGTGTCCGCTCTTCTTCAAGTCGCTGATGGCGCGCTTCATGCCGACCGCCAGGCTCTTGCGCATACGGAAGAGGGTGTAACACGCGCCCACCAACATGCCGCCCACCGCGATCGGTCGTACGATGAAGCCCCAGACTGCGGAAGCCTGTCCTGCCCAAAAGCCGGCATCCGGAATCACAGTTCCGGGAGGAGCGAACTCAGCCACAAACCTCGGGCCACCGAGATACAGGATCAACGGAACTAACAGTCCCCATGCGATCACTCCGCCGGAGAAGTTCAGCGCCGCGAGCTTCGGTCCAATGATGTAGCCGACGCCGAGGTAAGCCGGACTGATCGCCGGGGCCGAAAGCGTACTCATTGCGCCGGCGCTGAGCTTGGGTGCGTCCACCGAACGACCCAGGCGAACAAAACTCTTGCCCAGCGTCCCCATGTTGATCGCGAAGTCTTTACTGGCATTGAACAGATTGAACTGGCCCAGCAGGTATACCAACCCGCCGAAGCCCATGTTGGCGAAAAGGATCTTGGCTGCCTTGGCGCCTTGCTGGCCAGCCTTGTGAATCTCCGAGGCCGCGACGGATTCGGGGAAAGGCAACTCCGGGTCTTCCACCATCACGCGCCGGAGCAGGGTGACGAACAGGATGCCGAGGGTGCCGCCGACCAGCATCAGGATCGACGATTTCCAATAGGCATGCTGAAAGTCGAAAACCGGCCAGGCACCGGAAATCACGAACGCCGGAATGGTAAAGATCGCGCCCGCCGCTACTGATTCGCCGATCGATCCCACGGTTCGCGCGATGTTTTCTTCGAGCAGCGAACCCTTCATCAGTTTGAGCAGCGCCATGCCGATCACAGCCGCCGGGTAGGTGGCTGCAATCGTCATCCCGGCGCGCAATCCCAGGTAGGCATTCGCTGCGCCAAGAATTACCGTCATGAAGAGTCCAATAATGACCGCCCGGGCGGTGAACTCTTTCATCTCCATCGTTTCCGGCACATAAGGCCGGTGACGCGCATCTGCCATAAGAATCAATAGTCCTGACTGCTGGGCTCACCAGCGTTTCGCGAAACCACGGACGTTAGCACGCGGCTTGCACATCATACAAGGACGTTAGCCGCGGCCCGTTTTGCGGAACCGTGCACGATTGGGCACTTCCGCGTAAACAGTCGGTGAAAGTGCAACCATCCCGATTGCACCCCAATCAGGAACACTCTATACTGGGTTGCAGCCGTTGTCGGGATACAGTCCCTGGAGGCATCGGCAGGAGGAAGTCTTCAGCAGTAGTGGAGACCTAACCCGCGCGCGTCGCCCTCGCGACCAACAGCGTCCAACGAAAGCTGTCCTTCGTTTCGTTGCCCAAAGCCTCTTCTCAGCGCTTTTCCCCGCCGATTGCCGTCTTTGTAACGCCCCCCTCGCCAACATTTCACGACTGCCCGTCTGTCCTGACTGCCTCGACTCGATCCATCCGCTTGCCGGACCGCTCTGCGCTTGCTGTGGCGATAAGCTGGTGCCGCGAGCCGAAACTGGACAGATCTGCATTCATTGTGAGGAGACCGTACCCCGCTTCGGCCACGCGGCAGCCTACGGCGAGTTTGAAGACGCGCTACGTGGCTTGATCCACCTGCTGAAATATCAGGGAGTTCGTCCTGCGGCCCGGCCCCTCGGGCGATTGCTCGCGCTGGCAATTCAGCCGATGCTCCAGGAATTCAAGGAGAACGAGCAACCAGTGTTGCTGGTTCCCGTGCCTTTGCACCGCGCTCGGCGACGCACCCGCGGCTTCAACCAGGCGGAACTCGTCGCGCGTATCGCCCTGCGGGAGCTTCGCCCTATCCCCGTTGAGTTTGGCGCCAATGTTCTGGTGCGCACCCGCCCCACTGAATCGCAAACCGGCTTCACCCGCGAACAACGACGCGCGAACCTGCGCGGCGCCTTCGCCGTTCCCGATCGGACCCGCATTGCCGGCCGCTCCATCCTGCTGGTGGACGATGTACTCACCACTGGCGCCACGGCCGACGAATGTGCCCGCATCCTGCGGCGTGCCGGAGCGAAACAAGTTCTCGTAGCAACCGTGGCTCGTGCCGTCTCGCTCGACGGTGTAGCCGCTGCAACCAAAAGCTGGTCGGCTCAGGAAGCGTCTGCACGGGAGACGGTTTCCGTCTAGGGGAACGATGGCGACGAACGTACACATGACCGGGGGAAGATACGGGAAGTCACTGGTGCAGTACGCTGCGCCCGTGATCCACACGGAAGGCCGCACGCCGCTGCATCAGCCGGTGCTGGTGCTCAACGCGTCGTATGAGCCCATCAACGTCTGCGCCGCCCGCCGTGCGATCATCCTCGTCCTCAAGGGAGTCGCCATGGCGGAGGAGACCAACGGCCATACCTTCCACTCCACGCGGACGGCGTTGCGTGTTCCCAGCGTGATTCGCCTGCTGGAATACCGCCGCATCCCGCACCAGACCCGCGCCCTTTCGCGGAAAAACATCCTACTGCGCGACCGCAATACCTGCCAATATTGCGGGGTCGTGCTGGCCTCCAGCGAACTCACCCTAGACCACGTGTTGCCGCGCTCCCGTGGCGGCCTGAGTACCTGGGAAAACCTCGTGGCCTGCTGCCATTCGTGTAACCACGACAAAGGGAACCGTCTGCCTGCGGAAGCAGACATGAAACTCATGCGCGAGCCCCGCCCCTTCAACCTCCATACCAGCCGCCACATCATGCGCATGATGGGCCGCTCCGACGACAAGTGGAGAAAGTACCTGTTCTATTAATCCCGATTTCGATTCGCTGAAGAGTTAACCAATCTATAAATTCAGGAACCCTGTTTTTCCTCCATTACAGATGGGTAATTTCGTTCCACAGGACCCTCCTGCCGCCCCGTCCTGCACCCTTCACCTGTCCTGAATTCAGTGACTTAGGTCGGGCACTCGGAAATCTCCGGGGATGCTTAACTAAGCAGAGTTGCTGTCAACCAATTCGGCATCTAACCCTCTGTAACGCTTTTGATCTCATCATTGGCTTGTACCGTCCCCAGGAGCTTGAATGGCTGAAAGTGTAATGGACCAGGTCGTAGCAAACTTGCGCGAAAATGCGGCCCGGTACTACCCCCAACACTCTGAATTGCGCAATGTTCGCGTCGTGGGCCACACCCCGAAGAGCGACCACTACGTCTACGACATCGTCATTGACTTTGCCAGCGGGAGCGAGCGGGTCGGCGCCAAGGTTTATCGATCCAACAAAGCCGGTCATGCCCGCGAAGCGGCGACGACTGAGCTGAACAACCTCCGTTTCGTGTTCGGTGTCTCGGAAAACAAGCACCTCGCCGGGGTTCCGCGTCCGCTGGGCGACTTTAGCCAGTCCGGCGTGGTGGTTGCCGAAAAATTGAACGGCCTGCCCCTGCAGTCGATCGTGATGAAAGCTGCATTGCTCCCAGGGTTTGCCGACCATAACCTGGTGAATGTTGCGGCCCGTTTCACCGGAGACTGGCTGAAGCGTTTCCACCGGGCGACAGCCGAATCCAACGCACCCTTCGACGGCCCCGCGCTGCAGAAGGAATTGGAAAAGCTCTGCGTGAGTTGCAAGGGAGAAGGTCTCGACGACGAGTCGATCGGGATTATCCTCAACGGCACCAGCGCGATCCTCTCAAAAGCGAAGAAGACGCTTCCCTCCTCTGCCATTGTGAACGACTTCACCCCCTTGAACGTGCTGGTCAGCGAACAGGGAATTGGAATCGCGGAGTACGCGAAGTTGGAGCGCAAGGGCTACTCCTATATCGATGTCGCATATTTCCTGGCTTGTGCCGAAGCACTCGAGAAGTATCCCTTCTGCGATCGCGACTTGATTGGCGAAGTCCAGTCCTCGTTCCTGGATTCCTATGAACTCAGCGCAGCCGACGAACAACTCCTGCGGGTCTTCAAAATGAAAGCCCTGCTGACGATGTTTGCCGCCGGACGCAACGTGAAGGATAGTGCCCTGCGCAAGCGCGTGATGTGGGCGACGGTCATGAAGCGCTTTATTCACCAAGCCGCGCAACGCTCGATGGCACCGGCAGCTTAGAAATACCTAACGAAAAGGAGCGGCCGATTGGCCGCTCCTTTCTTTTTGGTTCGTTGTTCCGGATGTCTACTTCGGAGGCGGCTGCGTTTTCGGTGGCTGCGCCTGGGGAGCCTGCGTCTGGTCGCCGGTCTGCCCTTCCGGTGCCTTTTCAACCTGTTGACCGTCGTAGGTGATTTTCACTGCCGCACCGAAACGCTTGTAGTTGGTATATTTCACGATCTGCCGGGTGTGGACATCGCCGATGCTGAAGTGTAGTTCGTCATCTGCCTTGGTGTAGGTAGGAAACCAATACAGGCCGTCCACCTGCTCACGCCAAGTGGTGAACTTCGGGAAAAGATTTTCGTTGTTTTTACCCTTCTTAATGTCAGGTACAGCTTTGCCGAAGGTTTTCACGATCTGCGAGTCGTGATCATCGACCCAGACGCGACCTTCGAAATAACGTTTTCCCTTCTCGATGTGCTTGGGCGAAACGTCGAACACATACGTGTTCAGCTCGTCTTCTTTTTGCTGGCCGACATACTTGATGTCGTATTCACCGACCTCATCGCTGGTGAGAACGAACGGCATCAATTTACGGATGTCCTGCATGTCTTCCGGGGTCATCTGGATACGTTCGAGGGTTGACTGCGGGGCGAAAACAACCTGCTCGATGCGTTTGCCGGTGGAGTCGAACAGGACGTCGAAGACCTCTTTGTACTCTCCGTCCACCGTGTCCCCGTCGACCGTGGCGACCATCACGGACTGGCGCCACGTGTACTTCTCGCGCGCCAGCTTGAATTCCTTTTCTTTCGCGGCGAACTTCTGAATAATCTGGTCGACGGTAATACCGGCGGGGGGAGCGGGATTAAGCTCGCCCTCTCCGCGATCGTCGGCACGCAGGATGGTGGGAGCAACGCAAAGCAGCACGAAGAGCGCGCAAAGTGACCGGAAATACCTGGATCGAGAACCCATGACAGACCTTATCTTAGACGTATTAGGACCATCTACGTCACGGCGTGAGCCAGAATCGCTGGCGCCTGTAATGTGTCCTGGGTAACTTGGTTTGCAAGGGCGGTCGTGCGATTCTTCCATCAGAATATACGCTTTTTGTGAGACCCTTCGGACTATGCAGGAATTTGTACGCCATTTGCCGGACCCGCTGGTTTTAGGAACGCTGGTCGGCATTTTCTTTGCTATCTATCGCCATAATCGTACTTCGCGGGTGCGTTTCTGGATCGTCGCCTGGTCCGTAATCTTTCTGCATTTCCTGGTCCCGATCGTTGAACTAGGCCTGCATTCCAGCCGCATAGTTTTGCTGCTCGATGCCCTCGACAGCGCGACTTTGCAAGTGGCCGGTGTCGCCTTCATCTTCTCCCTGGCGCCCGCACGGCTCACCGAACGGTCAAGATGGATCTGCTTCATCGGGCTTTCCATTCCGCTGGCGGTCTATTCCATTCTCTGGGTCCTGGGAGACACGGCACACAAGTCTCCGTTCGCCGTTTGCCTTGTCCTGACCACCCTTGGCGGCTTCGGGGCCTATCACTATTTCTGCGTCGATCGGGACGTCTACGACAGTTTGATCCAAGTCGCGCTGGTTCTCCTCGGCGCTGCCTCTCTCTACCAGTTGTATTTCGGCAATTTTCAGTCGCCTTACTACGCAATGATGATGGCCACCTATGGCGTGGCCGCAATTTTCGTCATCCGCCACTACTGGCGCTATTCACCCGGGATTCTCGTCACTTCCGGAGGGCTTTTTGCCTGGGCAGCGGTATGGGCCTGCGCCGCTTATTTCACCCCGTTCATGGAACGGGTGGGCGAAGCCGGCGCCGAACTCTGGAATGTGCCTAAATTCGTCGTCTCGTTCGGCATGATCCTGATTCTGCTCGAGGACGAAAGCTTGAACGCGCAGATCGCACGCGATCGCGAACATTCGCTCAACCGCCAAGTCGAGCGCTTCGCTGAAATCACCTCGCAATTGCTCGGCGCGGTAGATGTTCCGCCTTTCTGCGAGAAGATCGCGAGGGTCATCACCGAGGAAGGGAATTTCCATCGCGTCGTCGTGCTCCTGGCCGAAGGCAGTCACCATCTTCATTTGGCGGGCCATTCGGGATTATCGGAAGAGGCGCTGGCGCACGTTCGTTCCGTCGCCACCACCATGACCGTGGAAGACATCACCCGGCTGTGCGAATCCGCGCCGAAGATCGGCAAGAATGCCTACCTCGTGGCCTCCGACCAAACTGCAACCGGGCCCCTGTTGCGCTCCAGCCGGAAATATCCGCGAGAACTCAACTGGCAGCAGAACAACGAGTTGCTCGTCCCCCTGCAGTCGCAACGCGGGCTCAACGTGGGATGTTTCCTCCTCGACGATCCCAAGGAACTGGACCGCATCACGCCCGAGGAATTGTCCAAGATCGAATTGCTGGCGGCAGATCTCGCCGTAGCGGTCGATCGCACCGGCATGCATCGGCAGATCGTCCAGCGCGAAAAGCTCGTCGGCATCGGCCAACTCGTGTCCGGAGTCGCCCACGAACTTAACAATCCCCTGACGGCGGTTCTTGGGTATACCGAACTCATGGGCGACTACAACCTTCAGCCCGAAGTTGCCCGCGACCTCGCCATCGTGCGGCGCGAGGCTAATCGTATGAAGCGCATCATCGAGAATTTGCTGCGCTTTTCCCGCCAGAGCCGCCTGGAAACCACGAGTACCGATTTGGCCGCTGTGCTGCAAGACGTGCTCAGCCTGCGCGAATACGACCTGAATGGCCGCGGAATCAAGCTTTCGACCAATGTCCCCGAGCAGCTGCCGATTCTCTCCATCGATCAAAGCCAGCTGAAAATTGTGCTCTCCAACCTGCTGGCCAACGCCATCGACGCTGTCCACGAGAGTGAAGCCAAGCGCATTGGCATTGAAGTCCGTTCCCTCGGCGATAAAGTCCTGATCAACATCATCGACAGTGGTCCCGGATTCGCCGACCTGACGCGCATTTTCGACCCGTTCTTCACTACGAAGTCTCCCGGTCGGGGCATGGGGCTCGGCTTGAGTATCTGTTACGGCATCATGCGGCAGCACGGGGGCGAGATTTACGCGACCAACATCGATCCCAAGGGAGCTTGCGTCACCATCGAGCTACCGACGGCGGCGACCCTGAAGACGAATCCGGATGCCGTCCTGAGCTGAGGATCATGCCCCCAAGTTACCCTCCGGATCGAGCCACTTTGACCTTGAGTCTTTCGTCACCGTGGCTTGTGATAAGGATCACAGCCGGTCTACCGGGCTGTAGAGATACTAAGCATGGCCCCGGAGGCCGCAATTTGTGATTCAGCCGATCCATACCCTGAACCAGGCTTTTATTTCACCCGCTGAACTGGTCGAAGAACTGAAACCCATGGGGAGCGAGATTACCTGTGTCCAGGGGACGGTGCTTTTCCATGAAGGCGACCCTGCCAAAGGTGTGTACATCGTGCTGGAAGGCCATGCATCGCTCACCATGACGACCGAGAATGGCGCCACGGTCCTGGCTCGCAGCTCCGGCCCCGGCAGCTTGCTGGGTCTTCCTGGCACTTTCCTGCGGGGTGTCTATCAGTTGACGGCCAGGATGGATCAAGATTCCCGCCTGATCTTTGTCGAGCGCGAGAAGGTATTGGAGTTTCTCCGGCAGCGTACCGATATGTGCATGCTAGTGCTGAAGGTGCTCGGCACCGAAGTCTCGCAGATGCCGATTCAGCCAGTCCAGCCGAAGCGCCGCGCTTCGCGCAAGTCCGCCAACCGCCCGACCTCTGCACCATAGCGCTTTCAGCATCCCCCGGACGGCCAGAACGGACTCCGAGGTGTTCTGCTAGCATCGCATCCTGCGTATGTGGCGCGCGGTCCGTATCTTCGGGATCCTGCTTTTCTTCAGCATCCCTCTGCGCGCCCAGGCGCCTCCCTCTGAAAAACCAACTCCAGCATCCTTGAACCAATCGGCGCTGGTTGCGTGGCGCGATTATGACGACGCGTCGGCCGAAAGGCTCTATCGTCAGGCGCTCGGGATTGACCCAGCTTCGGCGGACGCGAACGCAGGACTGGTGCGTTGCCTGTTGGACGAGAAGAAGCGAGCAGCAGCGCGCAGCGCTTTGGAAGCTGCGATGCGAGCGGCGCCCGATTCCGCTCCGGTGCTGGCCGCGGCCGGAGACTTCGACTTCCACGAAGGCGACTTGGACAAAGCCGAAGCTTCCTACAAACGCGCTCTGCAGATCGACCCCTCCCAGGCGCGGGGATGGTTTGGCTTAGCCAAAATCGCCTACCTGAACTCCATGCATCGCACCGCCGAGCACGAACTCAATCGAGCCCATGAATTGGATTCCGCCGATCCGGAAATCTATGACTGGTGGGCGATGCGGCTGCCTCGCAAACAGCGACGCCAAGCGTTGGAGTACATGGTGGACCATCACGGCCACATGGATGCGGAACGCCTGAATAATCTTCAGTCGCGGCTGGCATGGCTCATGGTGCTGGGGGATGGCGTTGCCTGGAAGCTGGTAACTCCTGTCGAGTCGGCCAAACTCAAGCTCAACCACGTCGTGACCTCGATGCGCCCGGATAACGCGCTGGGGTTGGCTCCGCTGCGCTCCACCGCCACTACCTTGCGCGTCCGCATCAACGATAAGAAAACGGTGAATCTGCTGGTGGATACCGGGGCCAACGGCATCATGCTGCAGCGGGGCGCGGCTTCCAAGGCGGCGGTCAAGCAGATCTATGACATTGCCACCAAGGGCATTGGCGATGAACAGGCAGCGGCTGGGTACCTGGGATGGGCGAACTCCATCAGCATTGGTCCCTTGCAATTCCAAAATGTGCCCATGACGGTCGTGGATCAACAATTTCCGCAGGATATCGATGGATTGATTGGTCTGAATGTCTTTGATCGTTTTCTTGTATCACTCGACATACAAGGCGGCACCATCGATCTGGCGCCTTTACCCGACTTGCCTGATTCCTACAAGGATCCCGACGGAAGCTGGGACCGATACGTCGCACCCGAGATGAAGAACTATGACCCGGTGCTGCATTTGTCCGCTCACCTTCTCGTGCCCACCCGCGTGGATGGCGGGTCACCGGGCCTCTTCTTTCTCGATACGGGCGCCTTCGATTCCCAGGTCGATGCCAACGATGTAGCGCGCGATAAGCTCACGCCGGCGCCGAACCTCGCGGTACGAGGCATTTCCGGCCGGGTGAACGACGTCTACGTCGCGAACAATGTACGTTTGGAGTTCGGGCACTTCGCGCAGGAAAACACACACATCGTTGCCATTAACATGGACAAGCTGAGCGAAAGCGAAGGGATTGGGCTGAGGGGAATTCTAGGGTTTCCGCTGCTGAGCCAGTTCCGCATCTCCATCGACTACCGGGACGGACTGGTCTACTTCGACTACAAGGGAAGCAAGCGCTAGCTGGCGAGATCCTCGCCAGTGTCGTTTTGGCTGTCGTCCGACTGCCACGCGCCTTCGTGCTTGCGCAAGGTGTCGTAGGCGATGTCGGCGATTTTTTCAATCGCGCTGCCGCGTGGATGCGAGCGTTGATCGTCGTTCGGGGGTAAAGTCGGGTCGAAAGCGTTCACTTCTTCCTGGTCAAGGGGCTGGTTGCCCGCGTCGGTGCGGAATTGCATTGCCAAAAGTATACTCCTGGCCGGGTACTCTGAAACGGGCAAATCGGCTCGCGAACCACGGTTTGCCATGGGATTCCCCCGTCGTACTCAGATACACTGGCACGTTTATTCATAGAAACCCGGGAGTTCTCTGCATGTTTCGCCGCATTTTCACCCTACTTCTCGTACTTTCATCGTTCGCTGGAGCCGCTGCCAAACGCCCGTTCACGTTTGAAGACATGATGCACTTGAAACGGGTCGCCGAACCCTACTTGTCGCCCGATGGCAAGTGGGCTGTGTTTTCGGTCACCGAAGTTTCGCTCGAAGAGAATAAGAAAACAAACCACGTCTGGATCGTCCCCGTTGCCGGTGGCGAAACCCGCCAGCTTACCAAGGGAAAAGGCGAAGATGGCGTCCGCTTCTCGCCCGACGGCAAACAGGTGCTTTACATTTCTTCACAGGATGGCAGTTCCCAGGTATGGGCACAAAGCTTCGACGGCGAGAGTGGAACCCTGACGGGCGAGCCCCGCAAGTTGACGAACCTCTCAACCGAGGCAACCGCCGCACTCTGGTTTCCCGATGGCAAGTCGATCCTTTTCGTCTCCGGCGTCTATCCCGATTGCAAGGAGGACGCCTGCAACAAGGCAAGAGACGAGGAGCGGGCGAAGTCAAAAGTGAAGGCCCAGGTCTTCAACCACCTGCTTTACCGCCATTGGAATGCCTATGGCGACGGCAAGCGTTCCCACCTCTTCGTGCAGTCAGCCGATGGCGGTACGCCGGTGGACCTCACCCCTGGCGACCACGATGTTCCTCCGTTCTCCCTTGGCGGCCAGGACCAGTACTCAATCTCGCCCGACGGCAAAGAGATCGCCTACGCCAGCAACCTCGACGAAGTTGAAGCCACCAGCACCAACACCGATATCTTCGTCGTGCCGGTAGCCGGAGGAGCACCGAAGAAGATTTCTACTTCGCCCGGCGCCGACAGCACCCCGCTTTATTCGCCAGATGGCAAGTACATCGCCTTCCGCTCGCAGGCGCGCGGCGGTTATGAGAGCGATCGCTTCCGCCTGATGCTCTATGACCGGGAAAAAGCAGGGCAATGGGAATCCACGGTGTGCGAAGGGAAAGGCAAGAAAGGGAATTTTGGGCCGTGTAACTCGACGCCCTATCTGACCGAATTGAGCCAGGGTTTCGATTTATGGGTGAACACCGTAGCGTGGTCGCCGGATTCGAAGGGACTCTATTTCACAAGCGAAGATAAGGGGGAAGCTCCGGTTTACTTTGTGGGCCTCAGTGGTAGTCCGAAGGAAATGATGCGCGGATTTAACGACGGTCTTGCGATTACGACGGACGGCAAGACCATGGTCTTCGATCGCATGTCGGTACGCTTCCCGAACGAAATCTACAAAACGAACCTCGGCGGCGACCCACAGGCAACGGCCCTCACGACGATCAACGAAGGCGTTTTGAGTGCGATCTCCATGCAGCCGATCGAACCCTTCTGGTTCGCCGGGGCGGAAAACACCAAGGTCCAGGGCTTCGTCGTAAAGCCACCCGACTTTGATCCATCAAAAAAATATCCGGTGAAATTCCTCATGCACGGCGGCCCGCAGGGCGCATGGGGCGATGACTGGTCGTTCCGCTGGAACCCGGAGCTCTTCGCCGCCAACGGGTACGTGGTCATCATGATCAACCCGCGCGGATCGACGGGCTACGGTCAGAAGTTTATTGACGAAATCAACGGCGATTGGGGTGGCCGTCCCTATCAGGACCTGATGCTCGGTCTCGATTACGCAGAGAAGAATTTCGCTTATATCGACAAAGGCCGCGAGTGCGCGCTGGGCGCCAGTTACGGCGGCTACATGGCGAACTGGCTCCTCGGGCACACCAACCGCTTCCAGTGCATCGTCTCGCATGACGGCATGTTTAACAGCGTTTCGGCTTTCGGCTCGACCGAAGAACTATGGTTCAACACCTGGGAGTTCAAGGGCACGCCGTGGACGAATCCCGAGCTCTATAAGAAATTTTCGCCGAGTTCGTATGTGCCGAACTTCAAGACGCCAACCCTGGTTGTACACGGACAGCTCGATTACCGTCTCGACGTGAGCGAAGGCTTCCAGCTCTTCACCTCACTGCAAATGATGAAGGTGCCGTCGAAGATGCTTTACTTCCCGGACGAAGGCCATTGGGTGCTGAAGCCGCAAAATTCGCAGCTCTGGTACAAGACGGTCAATGAGTGGGTCGATCGTTGGACAGGGAAAAAATAAGAGGAAGAGATCGGGTTTCAGGAGCTGTTTGAAACCCGATCTCTACAATCTCGTCCGCAGGCGGGTTACTTCGAGGGCGCAGTCGCGTCCAGAACCCAGTTCGCGACCTGCTGGATCATTTCCTTCATGTCTGGAGCCACGTCTTTCGCGGTGTAACCAGTTTCCATGCTGATGGACGTTTTGAAACGGTCCATACGTTTGGCGGATTTGTCGGTCAGGGCGTATTCGAAGTGGGCCACCGACGGCGGATTGGGCTTGTCATCGGATTTGCCGCCGCCTCCGCCGTTGATGCCGCTGCCGGACTTGGGTGTCGGCCACTCACGACTGGCGCTCGTGATCACGCCGTGATCGCACTTGAGGGCTGCCATCTCGCCCTTCGCGGCTTTCTCGTTATTGTTGTTGAGCAATCGCGTGGTGATCTGCACGCCACGGGACGCAGCTTCGGTCTCAATCGCTTTCAAAATGGGCTGCTGAATGTTCCAGGTCAGGGCGTCGCCGCCCCCGATTGCCCCGATGCAGATTTCCTTTTGTGCAGCCCCAAAGGTTGTACACACGCACACCACCAGCGCTACCGCCCACCCATGCACCTGTTTCATGTTTGCCTCTTTGCGGGATGAATATCGTCTTATTTTACGTTGCTGGAACCTGCATTCCAAGAGAGCGATGTACCTGCCCGTTGCCTGGGAGATTCCTGGAATAGGACAGCCGGGCAGGTGGGCTTCCGCCGAAATGCTCCCGCGGTGTACCATGCCTCCCTGGCAACAGTGCATTCATTCACGATGGGCGAAAGGGAAGCTTCGTGATCGTTGGTGTTCCGCGGGAGTCCTATCCGGGGGAGCGGCGCGTTGCCCTCACTCCGGCAGTCGTTCCGAACCTGGCGAAAGCGGGCCTCGAAGTTGTGCTGCAAGCCGGCGCCGGCGAGGCAGCAGGTTATCCGGACGCTCACTACGTGGAAAAGGGCGCGAAGATCCTTCCCGACCGTGGCACGGTTTTTTCTACCGCCGACATCATCGTGCAAGTCCTCAGCAACGGGGCCAACGACATCACGGGACGGGAAGACGTTCCTCTCTACCGTCGCGACCAGGTGCTCATCGGTTTCCTTCGTCCGTTCGGGTCGCAGGAAGTGGTGCAGCAGATCGCCGATGCCGGCGTTACCTCTTTCGCAGTTGAATTGATGCCGCGCATTACCCGCGCCCAAAGCATGGACGCCCTTTCATCCATGGCCAACATCGCGGGATACAAGGCCGTGCTCATGGCCGCCGATGCCGTGCCGCGGGTCTTTCCCATGATGACAACCGCTGCTGGGACTATCACGCCAGCGCGCGTGCTGGTGGTGGGCGTAGGCGTTGCGGGCCTGCAGGCGATCGCCACTGCGCGACGCCTGGGCGCGGTGGTCAGTGCCTACGATGTGCGTCCGGCGGTGAAGGAACAAGTGCAGAGTCTGGGCGCGCGCTTTGTCGAACTTCCGCTCGAGACCAAGGACGCACAGGACGAGCGCGGTTACGCGAAGGCGCAGGACGAAGCGTTCTACCAGAAACAGCGCGAGTTGCTGGGCAAGGTCGTCGCCGAGAGCGATGTCGTGATCACCACCGCGGTGATTCCCGGCAAGAAAGCTCCCCTGCTCATTCCCGCCCCGATGGTGCAAGCGATGCAGCCTGGTTCGGTCATCGTGGACCTCGCGGCCGAACGCGGCGGAAACTGCGAGTTGACCAAGGCGGCGCAAACCATTGTCACCAACGGCGTGACGATCATCGGGCAGGTCAATGTTGCCAGCGGCGTCCCCTTCCATGCCAGCCAGATGTATGCCAAGAACCTTCTGACCTTCCTGCAATCGCAGACCAAGGAAGGCAAATTCCTGTTCGACATGAGCGACCAGGTCGCCAGCGATACGCTGCTCACCCGCGGCGGTCAGATTGTGAATAAGCGAATCCGCGAGCACTTCGGCTTGCCGGCACTCGCGTAAAGAGTGGACTGGGTCTTCAGGCCCGCGTACCGCGCATAGAGATCTTGGGGCTGCAGCCCCTGGGGTAAAAGCAAAGTGAACTCCACGCTGATCAACGGACTGTTCATCTTCATGCTGGCGTGCTTCATTGGCTTCGAGGTCATTCGCCGCGTTTCACCGCTGCTGCACACGCCGCTGATGTCGCTCACCAATGCGCTCGACGCCATTGCGGTGGTCGGGGCTATCGTTCTCGTGGGCGCACATCCGGACAACCGGCTGTGCACGATCCTCGGCACCATCGCCATTGTCGCCGCCACCAGTAACGTGGTTGGCGGATTCTTCATCACCGACCGCATGCTCAAGATGTTCAAGTCCAGCCGTCCAGCGAGCAAGCCGCAATGAACCCACTCCCCGGCACTGAGTACATCATTGAGTTCTGTTACCTGATCGCCAGCGCTCTCTTCATTTTTTCGCTGAAGTGGATGAGTTCTCCTGCCAGCGCACGCCGCGGCATCCTCGCCGGTGAAATTGGCATGGTCATCGCCATTGGCGGCACGCTCCTGCAGCACGACATCATTTCCTACAAGTGGATTTTCGTCGGCCTCGCTCTCGGCTCGATCATCGGCATTCCCCTCGGCATGGTGCAGATGACTGCCGTGCCTCAGCGAACCGCCCTCAGCCACGCCTTCGGCGCGCTTTGCGTCACCCTGGTCGGTACCTCTGAGTTCTATTTGCACGCGCCCGATATTTCCAAGTTCACCATGGCCGTGCTCTCCTGCGAGGTGATCCTCGGCGGCCTCACCTTTACCGGCAGCCTGATGGCGGCGGGTAAGCTCCAGGAAGTCCTTCCGCAACGCCCGATCACGTACAAGGGACAGAACGTGGTCAATTTCCTGCTATTGGCGGCAGCCGTCACGCTCGCGGTCATGCTGGTCATCAATCCGGGACAGAAGCAACTTTTCCCCTTCATTGTTGGGATTGCGGTTACCTTCGGTGTGCTGCTCATCATCCCTATCGGCGGCGCGGATATGCCGACGGTCATCTCGCTCCTGAACGGTTATGCCGGACTCTCGGCAGCCGCCATGGGCTTCGTGGTTGGTAGCAAGCTGCTCATCATCGCCGGCGCGCTCGATGGCTCGTCGGGCTTGATCCTGTCGATCATCATGTCGAAGGCGATGAATCGTTCGTTTTCCAATGTTCTCTTTGGAGCTTTCGGACAGGTACAAGCTGCTGCTGCAGCGGGTGAGGAAGCGCGTCCGGTGCGGAGCGCGAGCGCTGAAGAAGCCGCTGCCATTCTCGGGGCGGCAACCTCCGTCGTGGTGGTGCCGGGCTACGGCATGGCCGTCGCCCAGGCGCAGCACAAGGTACGTGAACTGTTCGACGCCCTATCGAAAAGAGGGGTGGACGTGCGCTTCGCCATTCACCCGGTGGCCGGCCGCATGCCAGGCCACATGAACGTATTGCTCGCCGAAGCGGACATTCCTTACGATCGCCTGATCGAGATGGACGACATCAATGGTGACTTCCCGCAGACCGACGTCGCTCTCGTCATCGGCGCCAACGATGTGACCAACCCCGCCGCTCGTAGCGACAAGACCAGCCCGATTTACGGCATGCCGATCCTCGATGTGGATAAGGCGCATACCGTGATGGTGATCAAACGCTCGATGAACCCAGGCTTCGCTGGCATCGACAACCCCCTCTATTACATGGATCAGACGCTGATGCTGTTCGGCGACGCCAAAGGATTCGTGGGGAACATCGTGAAGGAATTATCGGGCGGGCACTAAAGCGGATCGTCTCTGGGCGTGGGCTGGACTTCGATCCAGGGAGTCTGTCGTCATTTCTTCAACGATCCATTCGCTGCCGAAACATCCGAGGCCGAAAGATGCGCGCCGGCCAGCAGCAGCATCCCGCTCAGGTAAGCCCAGATCATCAACGTCACGGAAATCGCGAAGGGTCCATAGACGTCCTGGAAATCGAGCCATGGCAACAGCAGGATGTAAACATACTTCGCGCCTTCGGTCAGGCCGCCGGCGATGATCGCCGCTGGGAGTACGGATTTCCAGGGCACGCGGCCGTTGGGCAGGATCCAGTAAATTAGAAAGAAAATCAAGACGGTGGCGAGGATGGCCGTCCCTTTCATTACGACGAAGGCCGTCCCCCGAAATACGAAGTTCTGGTTTCCCACCACCAGGCCGAGCATGTGCAGGTTCCCCGCCGTAAGCGCGACCGATCCCATCGCCAACGTACCGCAGGCGAAAGCTAACCCCAAAGAAATGGCTTGGTTCGCAAGGTACGAGCGATTTTTGCGAATTCCCCACACTTTATTCAGGGCGACTTCGAGCGGCAGAAAGATGCCCGTCGAGGTCACGAGCAGCATGGCCAGGGAGAAGATCTGGGTTTTCCCGTGAGCTCCAGCCAGAGCGCGCATGTTCTTGACAACGAAATCGCGATTGCTCGGCAGGTAATCCCGCAGCAGGTTGATCACGATCTCGTACATCGCCTGCGAATGGAAGACCCTCCGGGTGAGAGTGAGCATGAGGACGACGAAGGGAAAGAACGACAGAATCGCATTGGCCGCCACCGAGAAGGCATAGGTATGAACCTCGGTCTCGGTCATGTAACGAACCGTGTCCCAACCGCGGCGGCGGACCACGGTCTCCTCAGAGCGCTTGGGCGGATCAGGCTTGACGAGCGGCTCCCGCAACCCGATCGGCGCCGGAGCCGTGGCCGTCGCCGTATAGCCCGAATTAGGTCCCTTCAGTGCCACCGTTAAATCCTAGCAGAGCTGCTGGAAATTGCTGTCAGCACTCTCCCTTAGAGCGCACACCAAAAGGACAGTGGTTCCAATACAAATCGTCATCTTGCGCGCAGCAACGCGGGCTGGTGCTGTCTCTATCCAATCTCGTACAACTTATAGGCTACCAATCGAGGACGAGATGGTTATCGATAGCGAAGACAAGCGCCGGCAGGAGTGGTTGACCAAGGTCCCCGAGGTAACGCTGGCGTTCTGGATCATCAAGATTGCCGCGACAACGCTGGGGGAAACCGGTGGCGATACGGTCACGATGACCTTGAATTGGGGCTACCTGGCGGGCACGGCACTGTTCCTGGTGCTCCTGATCGGGCTGGTGATCGCACAAATTTCCGCCAAACGCTTCCATGTAGCCCTCTACTGGGCAACGATCGTAGCTTCCACGACCTTTGGCACCACGATGGCCGACTTCGCCGATCGCTCCCTGGGTATCGGCTACACCGGAGGCACAGCGCTGTTGTTTTCCTGCCTCATGGCGGTCCTCGGGCTCTGGTATTGGTCAGAGGGCACGATCTCGGTCGATACCGTGTCCACGCCGAAGGTAGAAGCGTTTTACTGGGCTGCCATCACCTTTTCCCAGACCCTCGGGACTGCCCTGGGCGACTGGGCGGCCGATACCGGCGGACTTGGTTACCGCGGTGGCGTCCTCGTCTTCGCCGCCGGCCTCGCCGTGATTGCCGCGCTTTATTTCTGGATGAAAATATCGAGGGTTTTCCTTTTCTGGGCCGCATTCATTCTGACCAGGCCGCTGGGCGCGACCGTGGGCGACTTCCTCGACAAGCCCCGGAGCAACGGTGGGCTCAACTTCAGCCGTCCCATCGCCTCGGCGGTCATAGCAGCCTTCATGATCGTTTGCCTGTTGGTGCTGCCGCAGCGTGCCGGACGACATCCCAGGACCTTGAGCGCGGAGGGAGAGGGTTGACCTGTTGACCGACCGGTCAACCGAGGTCGTCCACGCCTTCCATTGTTCCAAAAGAAGCGCGACTCCTCGTCCCAAAATGGGACTCAACTCCTGTCTTTTGCGACACCTATCCTCTTGCCAAAATTGTAAGTTCCTGTAATGATGCCCTGCTTATAGGCCGGGAACTCGTCTTTCCGGCGATTACGGTTGAATTTGGGTTGGATGTGTTTCGAGCTATGCAGTCTGCAGTACAGCAGGAAAAGGGCTCCGGAGTTTTGCGCGACAACGCCTACGCGGCGAATGGGGCGCATGACTCGGGAGTCCATTTCTTTGTGTGCCAAGGGCGAGCGGACGAAAGGCCAATCCGTTAACACCCGCTGGCAACGGAGAGCGAAATAGCACGCTCGCCGCGCTTGGCGTCACTGCTTCACTCAGAGGCGAAAGGAGTTTGTCGTGAGAGAGAAGGGAACGGTCAAGTGGTTTAACGGGGCGAAAGGTTACGGCTTTATTCAGCGTTCCACGGGCGAAGATGTATTCGTCCATTTTTCCGCCATCCAGGAAAATGGCTATCGTTCGCTCAATGAAGGCGAAACCGTCGAGTTCGACCTGATGAAGGGCCCCAAGGGTTACCAGGCTGCCAACGTCGTCCGTGGGTAAGCATCTATCGGGCTTTGTTCAACCCTCCGCGCAGGAGGGTTGTTTTTTTTGGGCGATATTCGCTATTCCCCTGGCGAATCCGCTTCTTCCGCCAGGGCTTCGAGCCGCTCTACAGCCCAGCGCCCGTGTTCCGCGACCACAGGATCTTCGTCCGACGCCAGTTGGCGGGCGCTCTCCAGAAGTGACGGATCCCCGCTGTTCCCAATTGCCACCGCAACATTCCGCTTCAGGCCACTCCACTTGGCCCGTTTCACGGGAGACCTGCGAAAGGTTTCGCGGAACCCCTCCGCATTCATTTCGGCCAGCCATTGCAGCGCCGGATTGATGCGGTCTGGTTTGGCCTGCAACTCGGACAACGTTCCCAGCGGCGCCTTGCGGTTCCATGGACACACATCCTGGCAAATGTCGCAGCCAAATACGTGCCGGCCCATGGGCGCGCGTAAATCCTCCGGGATCGGGCCATGCTTCTCGATCGTGAGATAGGAAATGCAGCGGTTAGCGTCCAGTTGGTGCGGCGCCGGGAACGCGTTGGTCGGGCACGCATCCAGGCAGCGGGTGCAGGAGCCGCAGCGATCGGCAGCCGGAACATCGGGAGCGAGCGAGAGGTTGGTCAGGATGACCCCGAGGAAGAGCCAGGAGCCCAGCTTCTCGTTCAGGATGCAGGTGTTTTTGCCGATCCACCCGACGCCTGCATACTTGGCGAAGACTCGTTCCACGATAGGTCCGTGTATCCACGTAGCACCAGGAGCGAAAGGTCTCGTCGCCCTGGCTTTTTGCGACTTCCGCGATGGAGGCTTCCAACTTGCGAAGACGCGCTAGGACAACCTCGTGATAATCCGACTCGCTGCAGGCGTAGCGCGCAATCCAGCCCTCGCGACTACTACCGGCGTGGGTCGAATAGGGTGCCGCGGTGTTGTAATTGACCGCACAGACGACGACTGAGCGCGCCCATGGCGCAGCATTGGCCAGTCTCTCGCGTTTCAGATCCCCATTTTCATTGCGAGCAGCGAGGTATTCCATTTCGCCGTGTTGCCCGGCTGCAATCCATTCGCGAAATCGGGCCAATTCAGGGTGTGTGCCCGCATCCGCGACGCCGGCCACGTCGAATCCATGACGGACGGCAAGCTCTTTGATCTGCGCGGAAACAGCGGCGGAGGAACGCATACGTCTGTAACATTATGACCCACGTTACGCATTGGGCTTGCAATGGCATGGAAGCGACACATTCTGGATACGCCCGTCCTCACCGCGACCTTAAGCCCTTAACACCCTGTTTTGCGCAGTTGGAAACAGGCGCGGACTCAACCACTTATAGGCTATTTTTCCGACGTTGTGCAGCTCTCAATGGCCTCTGACTTGCACGATGTTGGAGCAGTCCCAGATTCTCAAGGATCCCGCTATGCGAACTTCGTCTCGAATTCCAGCCCACGCTGCCGCGATTGGGTTAGCCGCCATGCTTCTTGTGTTCGTGCCTCAACAACTGCAGGCATCGTGCACCCTGAACCCGCAAAACCAAACCGTCACCATTTGCAGTCCGGCAAATGGCGCGAGCGTGACTTCGCCCGTGAATGTCGTCGCGGGTACGACGGATTCCAACAAGGTCACCCTGCTGCAGATTTATGTGGACGGCGTGAAAGGTTACGAAGTCGCGAGCAACCAGCTTAATACGAATGTCACCATGACAAACGGCACCCATCGCCTCACGGTGCAGGCCCAGGATTCCACCAAGGCCATTTTCAAGTCGACGATCAGCATCACGGTGGGAAGCGGCGGAGGCGGAGGCGGTTCGCTCTCGCAGATCAAGCACATCATCTTCATGGTCGAGGAAAACCGTTCTTTCGACAGCTATTTCGGCATGCTCGGCGCGTACCGGCAAAACGAGGGTTACGGCGGTTCCTTTAATGGCGTCCCGCTCAACGCGTCGTTGCCGGACTACAAGGGCACCGCAAACGCCAGCCCGTTCCACTACCAGACCGTTTGCACCGACAACATGACACCTTCCTGGAATGAGAGCCACTATTCCTGGCATGGCGGCAAAATGGACTACTTCATGAAGACCGAAGGGTCTTTGCCTTCCAGTATCGATCCCGAAGGCACGCGCATGATGGGCTACTACGACCAGACGGACATTCCGTATTACTACGAACTGGCCGCGCAGTATGGCACCAGCGACACATGGCACACGCCGATCCTGTCGGACACGATCCCGAACCGGATGTATCTCCTCACCGGGACCTCGTTCGGGCACATCCGTCCGCAGGACGTTCCGCCGTCGGGTGGCTGGCCGCAACCCACGATCTTCCGCGATCTCTCGACGCACGGAGTCTCGTGGCGCTACTACTACCAGGATAGCTCGGTCTATCTCGCCAGCTTCTCGGATTGGAATACCTACAAGGGAAACGTTTACAACATCAGCCACTATTACACCGACCTCCAATCGAACTCGCTGCCGGAGGTGATTTTCATCGAACGCGCCAGCCAGAGTGGCCTCGATGAGCACCCGCTCAACAATATTCAAAAGGGTGCGGCCGATGTCTCCAACATCATCAATGCGTTCCTGCAGAGCCCGAACTACAAGGATTCGGTGTTCATTCTCACTTACGACGATCCCGGCGGTCTTTACGACCACGTGCCGCCGTTCTCGGAGCCCGCACCCGATGCCATCCCGCCGATGCTGAGAAGCACCGACATCAAGGGAGATTTTACGGTCGTCTGGCTTCCGGGTTCCGGTCATCGTGATCTCGCCGTGGACCAAGCCTCACTACGTGTCGCACGTGAATCGCGATTACACCGCGATGCTGAAGTTCATCGAGACCCGGTTCAATCTTCCGGCACTGACGGCACGCGACGGCGCCCAGGACGACATGACGGAGTTCTTCGACTTCTCCAGTTCGCAGATCCCGACGCCGCCTGCGTTGCCGGTACAGCCGACGAGCGGGGCCTGTAACCACTCGCTGGAAAAGGCGCCTGGCTTCTAACTCAACCTTCTTCCTCACGCCCGGACTTCGGTCCGGGCTTTTTCTTTGCCGCCGTCTTACTCCTGGCCGGGCTGGAAGTGCAACACAAACTGTACCCGCGATGAAATGTCCGGATGATCGTAGAGCCAGAGAACCATCAGCTTGCTGGGATAGGGATACGAGAGGCTATGCTCGCCCAAGCTCTGAAACGATTGCGCGGCAACCTGGCGGTAATCGTCATTAATGCCGCGGGTGATGTTGAGACCGTACACATCCGCTTGATGCTCAATATGGCGGCTGAAGGCATTGCCGATGGGCTCCGCCACAAATCCGATCAAGGATGCAATCAGCATCAGGGCAGGGAGCGATGCCCAATCGCCGAGGTCGCGGATCTGCCACGTCGTGCCCCATCGTTCGAGCCACCGGTGGATCAAGTGAAAGGTGATCCAGGATCCGAAGAAGAGCAGCACCGCAAAGAAGGTCAGGCCTTTTGGGATGTGATGGAGCATGTAATGACCCATCTCGTGGCCGAAGACGAACAGCGTCTGCGGAATCGTCATCTGCTGCGTGGTCGTATCCCAAACCACCACCCGCTTGGTCGCCCCGATTCCCGTGACATAGGCGTTCGCCGTGGTGACCTTCTCGCTGGCTTTCATCAGGAACATGCGGTCGGGAGGAATGTCGAGCCCAACCCGCGCGGTCACTTTTTCAATTGCCTGCACCAGGTCGGCATGGCTTTTCTCCAGGGGCTCGAACTTGTTGAAGATCGGATCGATCACCACCGGGATCAGGAACATGAAAAATACCATGATGGGCAGGATGGCGACCCACGCGTAGAACCACCAGCGACCCGGACTGCGGCGAATCAGGATGTACAGAAGCCAAACCAGCAGGCTCCCAACTACGATCCCGATCAATTCGCCCTTGGTCCAATCCCAGAACCACGAAGCCCAGCGCTGCACCGATAAACCGTATTCCAGCGAAAGAGAATGTCCGTAGATACTGAAAGGAAGACTCAGGATATCGAGGAAAAGCGTGAGCAGAGCGACGAAGACGAATGCCTGGACAAAGCGTAAGCGGGTGACTCTCTCGGCAACATCGCGAAATTTACTACCAAGACGAAAACGCAGCACCAGCAGCAGCAGGATGATTCCGTAGATCGTCTCGATGAAGTGCAAGCTGGTGCGAATGGTGTAAAGCGCATGGGCCTTGGCGAGCTTGTCAGGCGGCAAGGAGTAGGCCGTCACCGTCGTCGTGACCGGGGCCGACGCTTCGGTCGGGACAACGCCGCCTGGTTCCTGCGCACCAACCTTCAGCAATCCGCACAACGTGAATGCCAGCAGAACGACGCATCGCAAACGCAATCGGCACCTCAGTTTTCTAAGACCGGGGGAATGGTACCAAATCGAACCCTGGGGAGCGGAAATACGACCTTCGACTCCCCGGTTTTCCACATGCGCTTCGGTTGGCAGTGCGTATCATGAATCGTGCGCTGGACCCAGAGACCGTTCGATGCCGCAGTTGCCGATCGTCTTCAGGGCGAGAGCGGTATCTCTCCCCTCATCGCCAAAGTTCTCGCCGCTCGCGGCGTCGGCGATGCAGAGCAGGCCCAGCGATTTCTAAACCCATCGCTCACGGGACTTCACTCGCCCTACGAAATGCGCGGCATGCAGGCCGCCGTCGATCGCCTCCTCGCCGCTATCGAGAACAAAGAGCAGGTGCTCATTTATGGCGACTACGATGTCGATGGCACCACCGCGACCGTCATTCTAAAAACCGTGATTGAGCTTTGCGGCGGCTGTGCCGACTTTCACGTGCCGCATCGCATCCTCGAGGGGTACGGGATGCGGGACGAGGTAATCGAACGCGCCGCAGCCGACGGCATTCGCCTCATCATCAGCGTTGATACAGGTATCCGGGCCTTCGCCGCCGCTGAAACAGCCAGCCGGCTGGGCATTGATCTGATCGTTACCGACCACCACTTGCCCGGTGCGGAAGGTGTTCCCAAGGCGCTGGCGGTCCTCAATCCGAACCAGACCGGGTGCGATTACCCCTGTAAAGCTCTATGTGGCGCGGGCGTGGCCTTCAAAATCGCCCAGGCGCTGCTGGAGAAAACCGATCGCGCGCGCCTCATCCCTTCGTTCCTGAAGATCGTGGCCATCGCCACAATCGCCGACGCGGTGCCTCTGACGGGCGAGAACCGTATCTTCGTGAGCCTCGGCATCGAGGGTTTGCGACGGCCGGTGAATGCCGGCCTCCGGGAATTGCTCGGCCTTTGCAAAATCGATCGCACCTTGTCGACCCAGGACATCGCCTTCCGCGTCGCCCCGCGCCTCAACGCCGCCGGACGCATGGATGTGGCCCGGGATGTGGTCGAGCTTTTTACCACCAAGGATCCGGCGCGCGCCAAGGAAGTCGCGGAACATCTCAACAAGCTCAATGGCGATCGCCAGGAAGCCGAAGCTCGCATCATGGCTTCCATCGATCAGCAACTTGCCGCCGACACAGCCCTGCAGGATCGCTATTCGCTCGTGCTCGACGGGGAAGATTGGCATCGCGGCGTAATCGGCATTTGCGCCAGCCGTGTCGTCGATCGTGTCCATCGTCCCGCGCTGGTCATCGCGCGCCATGCGGGAGAAGCCCACGGCTCCGGGAGATCGATCCACTCTTTCCATCTCCTAAATGCGCTCGAATCCTGCGCCGAGCTGTTTTCCCGCTACGGAGGACATGCGCACGCGGTTGGCTTCGCGTTGCCGGAAGATCGCGTCCCGTTGTTGCGGGAAAAGCTGGAAGCCTATGCCCGCCAGCACCTCACCCCGGATGACTTCATTCCTGAGGTGTTCTACGACGCCGAGCTGCCGCTGAACGAGGTCAACGAAAAGCTGTACGCAACCCTCGAGAAGCTGGAACCTTTCGGCATGAGCAATCCGCAGCCGGTATTCGTCAGCCGTGGAGCTCGACTCGCCGCCCCGGTGAAGACCATCAAAGAGAAACACGTGAAGATGCGGGTGGCTCCCGCAACCAATGGCACGCGTTTTCAGCGGGCATTTGAGGCTCTCGCCTGGCGGCAGAGCGCTCGGGTTGTATCCGAGCCGTTGGAGATTGGCGACTCCATCGAACTTGCCTATACGCTGGATTACAACGACCATCCCGAGTTTGGCGGCCTGCAACTCATCCTCTGCGACTGGGCAAAATCTGCTCCACAACCGGCTGCAAAAGTCGCCACACCGTAATCCCTGCACTCCCGTAACCGTCTTACAAAAGTATTACAGTGCCCCCTGCGTCCTCGCTGCTAGTCTCGCAATCAGACACTGTGGGGCACGTCCTCCCGAATTCTTACCGGATTGGAAAAAATGGAACGCTCATATCGCAGCAAAAAAGATCTCGCTATCAACTGGATCACCGTAATCGCAATGGGCGCATTCCACGTGGGCGCCGTCGCCGCACTCTTCTTCTTCAGCTGGAAGGGTCTTTTCCTGGCGCTGGCCCTGTGGTGGGTCGCCGGGAGCTGGGGCATCGGCATGGGCTACCACCGCCTGCTTACCCATCGCGGCTACAAGGCCCCCAAGTGGCTCGAATATTTCCTGACCATTTGCGCCACCCTCGCCCTTGAAGGCGGACCGATCTTCTGGGTGGCTACCCACCGCGTGCATCATCAGCTCACCGACAAAGAAGGTGATCCGCACTCTCCGCGCGACGGCAAGTGGTGGTCGCACATGGGATGGATCATCCTGGGCAAGTCGCTTCACCAAAATACCAAGGTGTTGTCGCCCTACGTCCCCGATCTCCGTAAGGATAAGTTTCACAACTTCATCAGCAAGTGGCATTGGGTTCCCATCACCGTTCTTGGCCTCGTCATCCTCGCCGTAGGCGGATGGAAGATGGTCCTCTGGGGAATTTTTCTCCGCACCACCATCGGCCTGCATTGCACCTGGCTGGTGAACTCGGCGACCCACATCTGGGGCTCGCAGCGCTTTGTGACCGGGGACGATTCGACCAATAGCTTCGCTATCGCGATGCTGACATTTGGCGAAGGCTGGCATAACAATCACCACGCGCATCCGCAGTCGGCGCGCCACGGCCTTGCCTGGTACGAACTCGACTTCAACTGGATGCAGATCTGGGCGCTCAGCAAGCTCGGGATCATCACGAACGTGAAATTGCCGCGGCTCGACCGTCGTCCCGCAGTGGCAGCGTCGCCCGCTCCGGCTGTCACCGTGGTCGAAGAAGTGCCTGTCCTCGCTTCCGGCGACTAAGCATGTTTTCGTTGTAAGAAAAGGGGCGCTTCGGCGCCCTTTGTTTTTTCTGCTGGACAATCTCGCTACAATGCTCCGCAGCGCGCGGAGGCCTGCATGCCGACTCTTCACCCCTTCCTCCTGTTTGACGGCCGAGCCGAAGAAGCCATCCGCTTTTACGTGTCAATATTTCCCGGCAGCACCGTCGCCGACATCGCTCGTTATGACGTGCAAGGTCCCGGGAATGAAGGCTCCGTGGCGAAGGCGAGCTTCACCATCGCGGGTCAAACCGTTTTCTGCACCGACAGCGTCGTACGCCACCCGTTCACTTTCACCCCGGCGTTTTCTCTCTTCCTGGACTGCGACTCTGAAGAAGAGCTGCGCCGAATATGCGGCTTGCTGTTGGAAGGCGGGGCCGAGCTCATGCCCCTCGATAACTGTGGCTTCAGCCGCCAGTTCGCTTGGGTGACCGACCGTTTTGGTGTCTCCTGGCAACTGAACTTGCCGTAGAAAGCGGAACAATGAACCAACCGGGAACGCTTCTCCCATCGCTTGCCGCGCTAAAATCACCTCGTGCCCATTAAGATCACCAGCCGGCGCAAGGCGATCGCCACCGCCCTCACTCTCGGCATTCTGCTGATCGCCACCGCCGTGACCCTCAACATCAGCTGGATCATCCTCAACTGGCGGGAGTTCTGGATGATGACGGTGGGCGGCATCTTCTTCCTGGTGATTATCGCCGGCATGATCCTCAACACCATCTTCCTGGTCCGCGAGATCCGCCGCAACGAGCAGCACGACAGCTTTATCAATGCAGTCACCCACGAACTCAAAACCCCGATTACCTCTATCCGCCTCTACCTGGAAACCCTGCAGAAACGCAACGTCGATGAAGACAAGCGCCGCCAGTTCTACGGCATCATGCTCGACGATACCGACCGCCTATTGCGCACCGTCGAACAAGTCCTCAAGGCGGGATCGGTTACCCAGAAGAAGGACGCCCAGAATTTCCGTCCGATCGAAGTCGAGCCCATCCTGCGCGAATGTATGGAACTTGTCGCGACGCGCCACCACCTCGCCGCCGACGCGCTGCATTGGGGCCGCCCTCCCGCCGAGACCGACCATTACACCGTGTTGGGCGAACTCGAGGAGCTGCGCACCGCATTCCTCAACGTTCTCGACAACGCCGTGAAGTACTCGCGGGAGAGAGTCGATGTCGCCGTTGACCTGGTTGCACCCTCCATCGATCGCCTGGAGATCCGCGTCACCGATCACGGCATCGGCATCCAGCGCGGCGAACTGAAGCGGGTGTTCAAGCGTTTTTACCGCGCCTCGAATCCCAGTGTGAAAGGCAGCGGTCTTGGGCTCTTCATCGTGCGCGCGATCGCCAAGCGGCATGGCGGAAAAGTGACCGCGCAGAGTGAAGGTTCCGGCAAAGGCACCACCGTCACCCTCGAATTGCCACGGGTGTTCACGACATGAGCCGCATCCTGATCGTCGAAGACGAAGAACATCTCGCGCGCGGTTTGCAATTCAACCTGCAAGCGGAAGATCATGACGTGGAAATTGCAGCTTCCGGGGAAGAGGCACTGGGCATGCTTCTTCAGGACCGCCGCTACTTCGACGTGATGGTGCTCGATATCATGCTCCCCGGCAAAGATGGATTTGCGGTGGCCCGCGAACTCCGCGCTGCGCAGAACTTCATTCCCATTCTTATGCTGACGGCGCGAGGACGCTCCGAAGATATCCTCAACGGCTTCGAGGCCGGAACCGACGACTATCTGCCGAAGCCCTTCGAACTCACCATCCTAATCGCGCGGCTCAACAGCCTGCTGCGCCGCCGGAAGTGGATCCAGAAAGAAGAGCCCGCCCCGGAACCGGAGATCCTGCGCTTTGATGGCAAGTTTCTCGATTTTGACGCGCTTGAACTCCACGTCGGCGAAGAGGTGCATCACCTCACGCTGATGGAAGCACAACTTCTCCAGTATCTACTGCGCAGCGCAGGCCGGCCTGTCTCGCGCAAATCGATTCTGGAAGAAGTGTGGGACCTGCACGAAGATACGGATACCCGCGCCATCGATAATTTCATCGTGCGCCTGCGGCGGTATATCGAAGTCGATCCCTCGCACCCCAAGCATCTGCAGACGGTACGCGGCATCGGCTATCGATTTTTTGTCGACCCAAGTCGCGAAGCTTGATCGACGCCCCTAAGCACCTACCGTGCAAGTGTGCGCAGCGCCTGTAACAGACGATCGACTTCCTCGGCGGTCGCGTAATGGGCCACGCCTATGCGCAGAATTCCTCCACTGGCTTCTACGCCGAGTTTTTCGGTCAAGTTCAGCGCGTAGAAGTTTCCATCCCAGGTAAAGATCCCAAGTTCGCCCAGGCGTTGCGCGAGTTCCGCCGGCGAATGGCCTTGCATGCGGATGGAAACTGTCGGGTCCGCTCCTGCATGCGATCAAGATCGCGAATACCGTACAGCGTTATCCCGGGAATCTGCAGGAGGCCCCGGATCAGTTGCTGACCGAGTTCCCGCTCGTGCTGCTGAATCCACGCATACGCTGACAGAATCTGCTCCCTGCGCGCACTGGTCTTCGGCGCGGCTTTCCGCCCCAGGTCCGCGATGTATTCCACGCAGGCACTCACGCCGGCAATGCCTTCATGATTGAGCGTGCCGGTCTCCCAGCGATCCGGAAGCGTATCTGCCGCGGGACGAACCTTGTAAGGCTTCAATCGGGCCAGGTGTTCGCGTTTGCCATACAGCACGCCGACGTGAGGCCCAAAGAACTTGTAGGTGGAGCAGGCGAGGAAATCGCAGCCGATGGCGCGAACGTCAATCGCCCCATGGGGCGCATAGTGCACCGCGTCAACGAACACAAGAGCGCCGACTGCATGCGCCATCTCGGTAATTGTCTTTACTGGATTGATCGTGCCCACCGCATTCGAGGCATACCCCACCGCGACGATTTTCGTTCGCCCATTGAGCTTCGCCTTTAGATCGTCGAGATCGAGCGTGCAATCGTCGTGCCTGAACTTCACTGCGTGCACGGTGGCTCCGCGTTCCTCCAGCGCACGCCATGGCGCAACGTTGGCATCGTGGTCGAGCAACGTCGTCACGATCTCATCGCTTTCGCGCAATTCACGGCCGAGAGCGCGGCTGATGGCGAAGGTGAGGGTCGTCATGTTTTGCCCGAATACGATCTCGTCGGCGTCGCAGTTGAGCATGTCGGCCATCGCCGCGTGCGCCGCCGACGAGCACCTCGTCGGTGCGATGGCTGGTGAGGAATTGCCCGTGCGTGTTGGAATTGGCATGGATCAGGTAGGAGGAAATCGCGTCGATCACGCGTTTCGGAACCTGCGTTCCCCCAGGCGCATCGAAGTACACCGCCGCCTGCCCGTTGACCAACTCCGCGAGAGCGGGAAACTGGGAGCGGATCGACTTCATATTGATGGCTCCAGAGGAAACCGCTTCATGAACGGATGGCATATCACTCCTTGATGGCGCGCAGGAAATCCGTCAGCAGCCCGTAGGCCACTGCATCGAGGCCGGGATCGACCTCGTGGATCGCGAGCGCGGGAAACATATCGGTGGAAAATGAAATGAGTGACGAGGTGCCCGTCACCTGGGCGAGCGGATCCTCGAAAGGCAGCAACTCCGGCGCCACCCGCGCGATTACATGCTCTCCTTCGATCGCCGCGCTGCACACCAGCTTGTAGCGTTGACCTTCTGCGCGCGCCTTCTCAACGTGTTGCGGCGTGATCTCGCCAATCCCAACCCGTTCCACCTGGTGTGGAGTCAATGGCTTGTGCATGAGAACCGTAATCAGCGCAGCGACTTTGACGGCCGCATCCCAGCCGTCGATGTCATGGGATGGATCGCTCTCGGCAACGCCGATCTGTAGTGCCAAACGCACTGCATCGTCGAACGAACGCCCCTGTTCCATTGCCTCGAGAATGACGTTGGTCGTCGAGTTCAAAATCCCGCGGAATCCACGCAACTCGATGGCCGGCAGGCATTCGCGGAAGAGATTGAAAATCGGTGCGCCATCCATCACTGACGACTCGAAGTAAAACTTACGGTGCATTTTCGCTGCCAGCGTAGTCAATTCGCCAAAGCCATACACGACCGGCCCTTTGTTCGCCGAGATCGCATGGGCGCCGTGTTCCAGGGCAGCACGCAGGTGTTCAATGGCAGGCTGTCCGGTTTGCGGGTTGAGCGAGGTTGTTTCCAATACGGCATCCGGCTGCGCAACCTCGAGCCAGTGATCCAAGCTCTCGCAGCTCTGCGCATTCTGGAAATCGCCGGTCGTCACCCGCGCCGGATCGAAGCCGTCCGGTTTCACCAGCCAACCCAGCGTGCGCGTCGCAATGCCGGTGATCAGGCATTCCATGCGATGCTCTTGCGCCAGCCGTTCCCGCTTGCGCTCGAGCAAAGAGACGAACGTTCGTCCCACGTTGCCGAAGCCAATCAGGCACAGGTTGTAGCGACGGGATAGCATGCAGGCGACGAACAGGCTATCAGGTCGTGATCAACAAAAGAAGAAGGCGCCCGCGAGGAGCGCCTCCGAAACCGCGAAACTCAGCGGTTAGTTATTTGCCCTGCAAGGTTTCGATGTATTTCGCGAGATTTGCAACCCGCAATTCGACCTGGGAGTCGTTGCCGGAACTGATCGAACGGAACAGCGGACCCCATACCGGCATGTCTTTGCTGCCGTGGGCGGGACTGTCGGCATTGCGAATCATCGATTCCACGTGAATCGCCGGGTATTTTCCGCCGGCGTTGGCAGCCAAGCGCGTGAGGTCCGTCGCCGGAACTTTGAGAGCGGACGCCGCGGGGCCGTCGCCTTTACCGCTTACGCCGTGACAGGCCGCGCAGTACGCCTTGTAGTTCTCAGCGCCTGAGATCGGCGAGGTCTGCGGTGCGGCTACGTGACGGATCTCGGCTTTCGGGGCAGTATCCTGGCCGGTCTTGGCCTCCTGTGCAGCTACGAAAAGCGACAAAATCGCGATCGAAATCAACAATGGAAGAAAGCGTTTCATGTGTCCTCCTGTCGTCTTATGGAGGCGACAAAGCCTTGGGCAGTCGTGGTCCGTGCTCCCTGCCAAACATAAGTCTCTGCCCGAAGACGACCCGCGGGCTGTGATTTCAATCACAGTCGTCCGGTTTCGGGCCACTCTGTCGCATATCGATTGTTGTCAATCCTTTAAACCCAGCGGGGTTCAGGCAATCTCCCGTCTCGCCAGGGCCGAATCACGTCCCCGGCCCCCGTGCGTCCGCGAACCCGCGATGACAACTCTCGAACGAACTTGACGGGGGCGGGTTAAGGTTGGATAATTATGCTACCAGTTGCATATTTATGCATATTGACGGGGAACGATGTCCAAGCTTGCACGGCATGCCGCGATTCGCGACGCACTCGAAACTCATTCGGTTTCAAACCAGGATGAGTTGCGCCGGGTGCTGTTCAAACGCGGACACCGTGTGACCCAGGCCACCCTCTCCCGCGACATCCACGAACTCGGACTGGTGAAGACTGCGGAGGGGTACCAGTTTCCCGCCGACGAAGGCTCCGCCAACGCGTGGCTCCCCTCCATCGAGCGCCTGATCCATGAATTCGTCTACGAAGTAAAAACCGCGCAGAACATCGTGGTGGTGAAAACCAGTGCCGGAAGCGCCCAGCCGGTCGCGGCTGCGCTCGATGCCGAGGGCTGGCCGGAAGTTGTTGGCACGGTCGGGGGAGACGACACCGTGTTCGTCGTGAGCCCGGACAACAAACACGCAGAGAAGCTTCTCGCGCGTATCAAGGAGCTGCTTGCGTAATGAAAGCTGCCGTTCAGCCCGCCGTCATCGGCGCCACTGGGTATTCTGGCTTTGAATTGACCCGCCGGCTGCTTGTGCATCCCTGCGTCAAGAAGCCTGTTCTGTTCCGCCACAAACCGGAACCGGGCCAATCCGCAGATCTCGCCGATTTTTATCCCCAACTCTCGGGAAACGGATTCGGGCAATTGCTGATGGACGCATTCTCGTGGGAGGCGCTCCAGGAAAAAGGCGTGGACCTCCTGTTCCTATGCACGCCGCACGAGGTTTCGCGGGCCTGGGCGGTCGAAGCCATTGATCGCGGCTATCGCGTGATCGACCTGAGCGGCGCCTGGCGATTGAAAGAGTCAACCAACCGCGCGGTTTACAACTTCGCGGATAGCAATTCCGAGAAGGCTGCACAACTCGACGCGCAGGCGGTGTACGGAAGCCCCGAGTTGCACAAAAGTGAAATCGCTTCCGCGCAAATGGTCGCGAATCCGGGATGTTATGCGACCTCCATCATTCTCGCGCTGGCCGCCTGGAGCCACGATGGATTGCTCGATCTTGAGTACGGCGTGATTTGCGATGCGAAGTCGGGAGTTTCCGGCGCCGGCAAGCAGCCGACGGCAACCACGCACTTCGTGGAAGCCGCTGACAACCTCTCGGCCTACAGCGTCTTCGGACATCGCCACACCGGCGAGATGCTCGAGCAGTTGGGATTGCGGCCGGAACAATTGCAGTTCACGCCCCATCTGCTGCCGATTCCGCGCGGTATCCTTTCGACCATTTACGTGCGGCCGAAGAGCGGAGCCGCGGCGGAACTTGAAAGCAGCATGAAGGCATTCTTTGCCGGCAAGCCGTGGGTGCGGGTCTTCGGGGCATCGCGGCTCCCGCAGATCAAGTATTCGCTCTACACGAATTACTGCGACATCGGTTTCCAGGTTGCACCTGATCAGTCGCGGGCGGTCATCGTCTCGTGCCTCGACAACCTGGTGAAGGGCGCCGCCGGGCAGGCGATGCAAAACATGAATGTGATGTTCGGTTGGGACGAACGCGAGGGGCTGCAATGAAGCTGGTCCTCAAAATTGGCGGTGCCGCCCTGGAGAACGAAGAACTCGTCACCCAATTTTCTGCCACGGTGGCCGCGCTCGCGAAACAGGGCCACCGGGTGCTCGTGGTCCACGGTGGTGGTGCTGCTCTGAGCCGAACGCTGAAGGAGCTTGGCATCGAACCGAAGTTCGTGAACGGCTTACGGGTAACCGATGCGAAGACCCGTGACGTTGCCGTGATGGTTTTGGGCGGATTGCTGAACAAACAGCTGGCGGCCGCCATCAACGCCCACGGCCGGTCGGCTGCCGGGATGTGCGGAAGCGATCTACGGCTGTGCATTGGGCGCAAGAAGGTCAGCGAGCAGGACCTCGGATACGTGGGCGAGATCGTCGCGGTCGATCGGAACTGGATCGATTTGTTCTGGGACAACGGCGCTGTGCCGGTGCTTGCGAGTCTCGCGCAGGGATTGGACGGCGACTTCTACAACGTAAACGCCGACGAGATGGCGTCGATGATTGCGAGCGCGTGCGCCGCCGATGCCCTGATTTTCCTCACGGACGTCGCCGGGGTAAAGGACGCAAGCGGCCAGGTGTTGAGCCGCCTGGACCTGCAAGAGATCGATCGCTTGCACGCTACTGGAGCGGTGAGCGGTGGCATGGTGCCGAAGTTGGACGCCTGCAAGCAGGCTCTCCTCGCTGGCGTGGGCAGCGTTCGCATCCTGCAGGCCACGCGGGTCAACGCTTTAAGGAACATGTTCGATGCACCGCTGGAGTGCGGCACGGAATTGGTGGCACATGCTTAACCAAGGCCAGAGATTCAAGGAGAACTGGATGATGACGACAGCAACTCTGCCGAGAATTGCGGGGAACCGCGTAGTGCCGGTCAAGAAGGGAACGGGCCGGGATCTGGTTTCCATTACTGATTTCATGCCGGAGGAGATCGCGTTCGCGCTGGATCTCGCCTCGGAGATGAAGGCGGAGCCCGGTGATTTCCGTAGCGCGCTCGCCGGGAAACAACTTGTGCTGTTCTTCGAGAAGCCCTCGCTGCGCACGCGCCTGACGTTCGAGTCGGGTATCTGCTCGCTAGGCGGGGTCTCGTTCTTCGTGGACCAGACCGGTTCGCCGCTCGGTGCCCGCGAGCCACTCAGCGACATGGCGCATAACCTGGAACGCTGGGTCGATGGCATTGTGCTGCGCACCTTCTCGCATGAGACCAGCGCGGTGATGGCCGAGCATGCGTCGATCCCGGTGATCAATGCTCTCAGCGATCACGAGCATCCATGCCAGGCATTGGCCGATGTGCTGACGGTGAAGGAGCGTTTCGGATCGTTCGATGGTGTGAAGATCGCGTTCGTGGGTGATGGGAATAACGTCGCTCACTCGCTCCTGCTGGCGGCAGCGAGCGTCGGCGCGAATATCACTGTCGGCTCGCCGGAGAACCATAAGCCCAGCGCCGCGGTCATGAAGGCCGCGCAGAAAATCGCTAAGCGCAACGGCAGCCGGGTGGAATGGACCTCCGATCCGGTGGCTGCGGTGGAGGATGCAAATGCTGTCTACACCGACGTATGGGCGAGCATGGGCAAAGAATCCGAGGCCGCGCAGCGCCGGCTCGAGTTCCTTCGGTACCAGGTGAACGCGGATCTGATGTCGCATGCCGCGAAGGATGCGATCTTCATGCACTGTCTTCCGGCGCACCGTGGCGAAGAAGTCTCGGCGGACGTCATCGACTCGCAAAACTCTGTCGTCTTCGACCAGGCCGAGAATCGGCTGCATGCGCAGAAAGCCATTTTATTAATGTTGCTCGGAGGAACAAACCGGTTCCCCGTAAGGAGTGTTCATGCGTGAAAAAATCGTACTTGCTTATTCTGGCGGACTTGATACCTCGATCATCATTCCGTGGTTGAAGGAGAACTACAGCTGCGACGTGATCGCCATGGTCGGCGACGTCGGTCAGGGCGACGACATCGACGCCGTGGTCGCGAAGGCCTACAAAACCGGCGCCAGTAAGGTGATCGTGAAAGACCTGCGGGAAGAATTCCTGACCGAGTATGTCTACCCGGCCATTCGCACCGGTGCGGTCTATGAGCACAAGTACCTGCTGGGAACTTCGCTTGCCCGCCCCGTCATCGCCAAGGCGCAAGTCGAAGTCGCGCTCGCCGAAGGCGCGACCGCTGTAGCGCACGGCTGCACCGGCAAAGGAAACGACCAGGTTCGCTTCGAGCACGCCTACCAGGCCCTCGCGCCGGAGCTGAAGATCATCGCCCCATGGCGCGAGTGGACCTTGAAGTCGCGCGAGGATTGTCTCGACTACGCCGAGGCGCACGGGATCGAAGTCGCGCAAAGCCGCACCAAGATCCATAGCCGCGACCGCAACCTGCTGCACGTGAGCCACGAAGGCGGCGAACTGGAAGATCCCAACAACGCCCCGTTCGACTCAACGTGGACTTGGACGAAATCTCCGCAGGAAGCGCCTGACCGTGAAGAACAGGTAGAGATCGGCATCGAGGGTGGTACACCCGTTGCGATCAACGGGATGAAGCTTGAGCCGCTCGCGCTCATCGAGTTGTTGAACGATATCGGCGCGCGCAATGCAATTGGCCGTATCGATCTCGTGGAAAACCGCTTCGTCGGCATCAAGTCGCGCGGCTGTTATGAGACGCCGGGCGGAACGCTGCTGCTGGCAGCCCAGCGCGAGCTCGAGGCTCTTTGTCTCGATCGCGACCTGCTGCATTACAAGCAGGAAGTCGCGTTGAAGTGGGCCGAGATCGTCTACTTTGGGTTGTGGTTTACCCCCCTGCGCGAGGCTCTGGATGCGTTCGTCGCAAGCACCCAGGCGAACGTGACCGGTACCGTCAAACTCGCGCTCTACAAGGGCAACATCGCCGTCGCGGGCCGCACCTCGCCGACTTCGCTCTATCGTCCAGACATTGCCAGCTTCACCATGGGTGCTGGCTACGATCAAAAGGATGCTGAGGGATTCATCCGCATCCTGGGTTTGCCTGCGCGGTCGCGGGCGCTGATTCATGCCGAGGTGTCGAAATGAAAATGTGGTCCGGACGCTTCTCGCAGTCTCTCGATCCCGAGTTCGAGAGCTGGCAGAGATCGCTGCCCTTCGACAAGAAACTGCTGAAACACGAGATCAGCGCCAGTGGGGCCCATGCCAAGGCGTTGCACCAGGCCGGCGTGTTGAGCGAGGAAGAACTCTCCCTGATTCAGGCCGGTCTGGCGCAGATTGCGCGCGATGGAATGCCCGTCGCCGAAGATCCTTCGATTGAAGACATCCACCACTTTGTGGAGTCACAGTTGATCGAGATCGCGGGCGAAGTCGGGCGCAAGTTGCACACCGGCCGCAGCCGGAATGAACAGATCGCCACCGATTTGCGGCTCTTCGTGCGCGAGCGGGTGGAATACATCACCCTGCTGCTGGCCGACGTCATCTCCGCCTTGATCGCCCAGGCGGAAGACGCGGGCGACGCGGCAATGCCGTCGTACACGCATTTGCAGCGTGCCGAGCCTGTGCTGATCGCGCATTGGCTGCTCGCGTATTGCGGAATGTTTTTCCGCGACATGTCGCGCCTGGCGGACTGCCGCAACCGGTTGAACGAGTGCCCGTTGGGATCGTCGGCAGTCGCCGGAACATTCGTGCCTCTCGATCGGCGCTATGTTTCTTCGCTGCTTGGATTCGACGCGCCGACCGCCAACAGCATGGATGCGACCAGCGATCGGGATTTCGCCATCGAGTTCGTGCAGGCGCTCAGCGTAGTGGGCATGCACCTCAGCCGGATGGCGGAGGAACTGATCCTGTTCTCCACGACGGAGTTCGGTTTCGTCGCGCTTCCCGAGCAATATGCCACCGGCAGCAGCGCGATGCCGCAGAAGAAGAATCCCGATTCGCTCGAGTTGATCCGTGGCAAAAGCGCGGCATTGCTGGCAAGTGCGATGCAACTCGCGGTCACGCTGAAGGCTCTCCCTCTGGCTTACAACAAGGACATGCAGGAGACGCAGCAGCCTGTTTTCGCGAGCACGGAAGAATGTGCGGCCATGCTGCGGATTGCCGCGGGTTTTCTGCGCAACTTGAAATTCAACACCGCTGTGATGCATACCGCCGCCAGCACCGGCTATATGAACGCGATGTCGGCTGCGGGCTACCTCGTGCAGCAGGGAATCCCGTTCCGCCGCGCCCACGAATTGATCGGCGCCGCGGTGCGGCTCGGCATTGAGAAGCATCGCGAACTGCAGGACCTTTCCATCGAGGAGTTGGCCGGCGTAGGTCTGGCCGCGGATGAGGGCTTCTTCGCCGCGCTGCAATTGCCGGCTGTCCTGGCGCAACATGACGTGGAAGGTGGTACCGCGCCGGTACGCGTGCTGGCTGCGCTGAAGACGGCGAAAGAAAAGCTCGCGGCCATTGGGGAGGAGCAGCATGTCTGTTCGTAAGGCAATCCTTCCCGACGCGAAGCAGATCGATCAACTGATCCAGGCGCACACCACGGACGGCACCTTGCTTCCGCGCACCTTCACGGAAATCTGCGCCGACATTCGCGACTTCGTGGTGGCTGAGATCGATGGCAAAATCGTCGGCTGCGGCGCGCTGCACTTGTACGGCATCCACTTGGCCGAGATCCGCTCCATCAATGTGCTCGACGAGTTCCGCGGGCGCAAACTGGGCGTTGAAATCGTGCAGGCGCTGATGGAAGAGGCCAAGTACCAGCATGTAACCTGTGTTTGCCTGTTTACACGCGTGCCGGAATTCTTCGGCAGCCTCGGATTCAGGGAAGCCGATCGCGACCGCCTGCCGGACAAGGTCTACAAAGATTGCATGAAATGTCCGCGCAACCAGGCGTGCGACGAGGTTGCGATGTATCGTGGCGAGCTGCCCAAAGCCTCGTTTCTTCCCAAGGGCTACCGTCCTTCGGACATCGTGCGGATCGCGCCGGCTCCCGTCGAGTCACACTGAAAGCAGCAGCCAGAAGGGCGATAACCCCGCCGCCGAGGGCGGGCGTTATTTTTGTGCGCTGCCCGCGGCGGTGTATTCTCTCGGGATGTTTCGATCCTTCGTTCTTGTTCTCCTTGGGACGTGCGCAGCGTGGGCGCAAGTGTCAACGCCGCCGTCTTCACTGCACACCCGCGACCTGCTCTGGCAAAAAATGACGGGCGAAGTGACCCGCGTCGAAAACGGATTCGACGGCGCGATGGGCGTGGTCATCCGCGACCTGTCCGACGGCCGCGAGTTCGTGCTCAACGGCGACGACATCTTCCCCACCGCCAGTTCGATCAAGCTTCCCCTGCTCGCCGAGCTCTACCGGCAGTCACAGAGCGGAACGGGGGCGAAGCTCACCGATCTCTACACGTTTCGCAAAGAAGATCTGGTCGAAGACAGCGCGGTCATGCAGAACCTCACGCCCGGCGTGACCCGCGTGACCAACCGCGACCTCGCCGGTTTCGTGGTCGCTGTGAGCGATAA
The DNA here is from genome assembly GCA_963703075.1 of uncultured Acidobacteriaceae bacterium. Taxonomy (GTDB): domain Bacteria; phylum Acidobacteriota; class Terriglobia; order Terriglobales; family Acidobacteriaceae; genus Korobacter. The sequence continues at coordinate 3,574,073 of OY969786.1, read as the reverse complement.
CGCCGCAACCAATGTACTGATCGACCGCGTCGGCATGGAGAACGTCAACCGGATGCTCGATTCGTTCGGTCTCCACCAGACGCGGCTGCGGCGCAAGATGATCGATATTGAGGCAGCCAAGAAAGGGAACGAAAACGTTTCCACGCCGCGTGAGATGTCGGCGCTGCTCGAGGCGATCTATCGCAAGAAGGTGCTCAATCCGGAGATGACCGAGGATTTTTTCAACCTGATGTGCACTACCAAAGACAGCCCGCTTCCGAGATTGCTGCCGGACGGCACCCGCATCGCGAACAAGCCTGGTGAACTCGACGGCGTGCGCACCGATTCGGGCATCGTGTTCCTCAAGCAGCGGCCCTATGTCATCAGCGTGATGACGACCTATGCGCGCGACGAACATGCAGCCTCGGAAGCGATCAGCCGGATTTCGCTCATCGCGTACCGCTATTTTGAAGCAGTTGCGATTGGCAGCGACTACGGAAGAAAGATGAACTGACCTTCCCGCCGATGTCCTCAGTGATGGCCGGAGAGCATCGAGAAGATGATCAGCACGATGATGATAGCGATCACCGCCAGGGCGATCTTGATCGCGCTGTAAGGACGTTCGCCCTGCACCTGGCCGGTCGAGGCATTCACCACCACCTGGTAGGCCTTGTTCTGGAAGCGGTAGGCGCCGATCCAGACGGGCAGCAGCAAATGGCGAAAGCCGACATCCGCGTAATTCGTATTGACGGAAAGAACGCGCTGCTCGTCTCCGCCGATATCGCGTCGCGCTGCCTCGCTGATTTCGGACGCCATCACCTGCTTGGCCTCCGTGTATCCGTCGGCCAGTTCGACCTGGTAGCGCTGGGCCTTGAAGCCCGCGAGATAGCCGGGTTCGTAGGCGCACAGGGCTTCCAATCTCCAGGGTTGCAGCGCGTTGAGCTTCTGCTCCTGCACGGAACGCGAGGCGGCGATCAGTACGTCGTGAAACGATACATCAACGTGCCCTGACGCCGGGTACCAGCGGGTGCGCTGGACTTCGCGCGTGCAACGGTTTCCCTTGTCGTCGGTGTAGGACTCTGTTTCGTAATAGTGCTCGCCGCGTTCGCCCGTGTAGTTGCTGGCGGTCTCGGCGTCGTAGCTCCAGAACGGCAGGTACACGCCGTTGATGCCTTCCTGGTGAGCCATGGTCTTGAGCGCGTTCGGGGCAAACCAACGCGAGCTCAACCAATCCTTCACCTCGCCTTGGGCTTGCTGCTTCGAGATCTTGGCGGGCAGCACCCCGTCAGGTGCGAGGAGCGGATCGGCGGCTTTGGCCTGCGCGACGATGGCCGATCCGCAAAAGGGACAGGTACCGGCAACTTCGGGCGGTTGAAAGCTGACTGAACTGCCGCAGGCGGCGCAGTGCACTTCCAGTGCCTGCGGCGAGAGAACGGTGAGATGCGCGTCGTGCGCCTTCGCCAGGAACTCTTCCAAAGGATGGCAGCGCAGGCCGGCAGGCGCTGGCGTAGCGACGCTGGCATTTGTCGCGGAGATAGTCGGCGCAGCTTCGGTCTTCGTCGGAACCGCAGCCGTGCGTCCGCAAAACGGGCACTTCATCATGCCCGCCGCGGGATCAAACTTCATATCCGCCGAGCAGCCGGGACAGGGAAAATGTTCGTGCGCTGGATCGACGGGAACACCAGAGCCGCTTGCCATGAGAAGAGACCGCCTTCAGGAATTCGGAGTTACTGTACCAGCCGACATGGTTCTTTTTCCACTGGGGGGCGAGACCCGTTGCAACCGTCGCGAGCTCAAGCGAGATAGATGGGCTTGCCGCCGACGATGGTGGCGATGACTTTGCCGGTGAGCGTCCAGCCATCAAACGGGCTGTTTTGCGATTTGGAATGGCCCGCGGAAGCTTCGTATTTCCAGGTCATCGCCGGATCGAAGACGAGGACGTCAGCGTGCGCGCCGACGGCCAGGGTTCCGCGATACATGAGCTGGAAGAGACGTGCCGGGTTGGTGCTCATAAGTTGCACGATGCGCAACAGCGGCATCCCAAAATGCTTTTGCAGGACAGTGATGGCCAGGGGCAGCGCCGTCTCGAGGCCGATGATGCCGAAGGGGGCGCGGTCGAATTCCTGCTCCTTTTCGTGATACGCGTGCGGGGCATGGTCGGTGGCGATGCAGTCGATGGTCCCGTCCTTGAGTGCGGCAACAATCTCATCGCGGTCGGCGGCAGAGCGTAGCGGTGGGTTCATTTTGTAATTCGTGTCGTAGTGGCCAACGTTTTCATCGATCAGGGTGAAGTGATGCGGAGTCACCTCGGCGGTCACGCGCAGGTTTTCTTTCTTCGCGCGGCGGACGTGTTCGATCGACTCGGCTGCGGAAATGTGGGCCACGTGGAGATGCGCCCGGGACTCGCGGGTGAGGCGAATGTCGCGCTGCACAATGCTGGCTTCGCTGGCGTTGGGAATACCGCGCAGGCCGAGTCGCAGCGACGTCACGCCATTGTTCATGTTGCCGCCGGGATGCATGCGTGGATCTTCGGCGTGCTGCACGATCGGAAGTTCGAGGCGGGCAGCGGCGCGTAGCGCTTCGCGCATGAGGTTGTCGTCAAGAATCGGGCGTCCGTCATCGCTGATGGCCACCGCGCCGGCGCGCTGCAGGTCGCGGAAGTTGGTCAACTTTTCCCCGGCGCTCCCCATCGTCGCCGCGGCAATAGGGAAAACGTTGATCACCGCGCCCCGATCGGCGTTGAGCATCCACGCCGTGATCTCGGGTGTGTCATTCACGGGGGTGGTATTTGGCATCGCGCAAATGCTGGTAAATCCCCCCGCGGCCGCGGCGCGACTCCCGGTGGCGATGGTCTCCTTGTGCGACTGGCCCGGCTCCCGAAGATGAACGTGGGCGTCGACGAGACCGGGCGCCACGATCAGATGGTGAGCGTCGAACTCTTCGTCATATTCGAGCTTGATGCCCCCGGGCTCAGTCACGGCGGCGACCCGCCCCTCACGGAGCAGGAGATCCATAGGACGGTCGATGTTGTTGGCAGGATCAATGACATGCCCGCGACGGATTAAGAGAGAAGAAGACATCCGGGAGGATTGTAAATCAGCAGCTCATCGCTCAGCCATTCGACGTGGGAAAGGCGCGCCGTCCAGTTGCAGAATGGGTATCCGGGGTAACCCGTGGCAACAAGCGTCGGAATCGAGCCGTTGCGCTCAGGCTCTTGCGTCGTCGCGAACCGCGGATGCTTCTTGGTGGTGATTGGCTAGCTTTTCGCTGGCGGCGGAGATCTCGCGGCTGATCGCCGAGTTTACATTGTGCTGCACATACTCCGCAGCGACGCGAATCGCGTTTTTGATAGCGTTCGCGTTCGAAGACCCATGTCCAATGAAGGCGACGCCCTTGAGCCCGAGCAGCGGAGCGCCACCGTACTCGGAGTAGTCGAGGCGCTTCTTGAAGTCGACGAACGCTTGTCGCGAGAGCAGGAACCCGACCTGCCGCGCGATCGTCTGCTGCAGCGATTCTTTCAACATCTCGCGCACCGTCTTAACCAGCCCTTCGCTGATCTTGAGGGCGACATTGCCGACGAACCCATCGCAAACTAGTACATCCGCACGGCCGTTGAAAAGGTCTCGGCCTTCCACATTGCCGATGAAATTCATGGGGAGACCCTTGATCAACTTAAAAGCTTCGCGGGTCAGATCGTTTCCTTTGGTCTCTTCTTCGCCGATGGAAAGCAGTCCGACCCGCGGGGCGCGCGCGGTCGAAAATTTCCCGGCGAAGATGGTGCGAAAGTAGACCTCGCCCATGATGGCGAACTGCTGCAGATTTTCCGGCTTGCAATCGACATTCGCGCCCACGTCCAGCAGGATGGAAGCAGTCCGCTTCTCCGTGGGAAAGACAGCTGCGAGCGCGGGGCGATCGACCCCGGGCAGCGTGCCGAGGACCATTTTCGCGGTTGCCATGGCCGCCCCAGTATTGCCGGCGGTGACGAAGGCTTCCGCCTTGCCCTCGCGCACCAGGCGAAGCCCCACTCGCATCGACGAATCGCGCTTGCTGCGGACCGCCTGCGCGGCCTTGTCGTGCATGCTGATCACTTCGCTGGCGTGCACGATTTCGACCGGAAACTTGCCGGCGTGCGCGTGGGCGCCCAGGTGTTCGCGAAGAGTGTCTTGTTTGCCGACCAGGAGGACGCGGACGTCATAGTGCCGGGCAGCCTGAAGCGCCCCCTCAATCTCGGGGAAAGGGGCCTTGTCGGAGCCCATGGCGTCGACTGCGATGGTAATCGGCATTGCTGAAGGAAGATGTTATCAGAAAGCATAGGCACGGGCCCCGCGAGCCAGCGAGCCCCGTCAAGACTCAAGCGTGGCTTTGTGCGGGCGCAAGCATAGTTTCAAGGCGCGCATAGCTGTCTTCCATGCCATGCTCCATGCCGGTGGCAAGCATTTGCTTGCGGGTTTCGGCGTCGGGCAAGGTCATGCGCATGGTCATGAGAGTGCCCGTACCGTCGGCGACGAAGCGGCACTCCACATGGTTGTCGGGCGTCGGGTCGGGAAGATGCATGCGCTCGACATGTACGATCCGGCTGTAGGGCTCAAGTTCCAGATATTCGCCCGTCAGGTAGAAGCCGCCGCCTTTCCCGTTTGACCACTCGTAGCGGATTTGCCCATGCGGCCGCGGTTCGCTGATGCAGACCGGCATGGTTCGATCCACTCGGTCCGAGCAGCCACTGTTGAATCAGCTTAGGTTCGGTGTGGGCGCGATAGACCGCCTCGGGCGGTGCCGCGAAGTGTCGCGTGGCGATGATGTGGAGATCGCCTTCGGTTTTCAGTGTGAGTTTGCTCATTGCTTTGTTTCTCCATTCTCGGATTTCATATCCGCCAGCACCTGGTCGAGCCGCTCGTAGTTTTTCGACAGCGCCTCGCGCAACATCGCCAGCCACTCATCAATCGCCGCCACCCCCGCCGGCGCAAGCCGGCAAGGGTGCTTGGCCCCGTCGATCCGGCGGATGATCAGGCCAGCCGCCTCCAGCACCTTGAGGTGTCGGGAGACCGCCGGCTGCGAGATCGCGAAGGGCTGCGCTAGCTCCATCACCGTGGCTTCACCGGTCGCGAGCCGGGCGAGAATGGCCCGCCGAGTCGGATCGGCCAAAGCGGCGAAGGTGTTGTCCAGTTGCATAACGAATATGTTATATAACTAAAAGGTTATGTCAAGAGAAATGCGAGTCGGAACGAAAAATCGTCGCTGTTAGCCGGCAAGATTTTCGGGAAAACGGGATCGTGGATGCGGAATCAGTCGAACTCTATGGCAGGATTGTCTTGCGGGTATGGAGCAAAAGGCCCGCTACGCGCGGACCTTTTGCTTTACGAGGGAGGGCTACTTGCTCTCTTCGACTTCCACCACTTCGCGACCCTTGTAATAGCCGCACTTGGCGCAGGCGCGATGGGGCATTTTCTTCCAGTGGCAGTTGGGGCACTCGGCAAGCGAGTGAGCAGAGAGATGATCGTGCGCGCGGCGGTTGCCGGTGCGGGCTTTGGAGTGTCGCCGTTTTGGATTAGGCATTGCTGTTCCTCTACTACGATTCGCCAACCATCGCGAATCAGAATGAATTCCCGGGGGGTCGGTTTACGAGCTTTTCAGCTTATCGCGCAGGTTCCCCAGGGCATTCCAGCGCGGGTCGGGTCGAGCCTCTTCACAGTGGCACTCCCCGGTATTCATATTGAGTCCGCAGGTTGGGCATAGGCCCTTGCAGTTTTCCTGGCACAACGCCCGGTAGGGAACGGCCAGCAGCACCTGCTCACGCACCACATCTTCTAACAGAAGGCCGTCGCCTTCGTAATAACTAATCTCGGTTTCGCCCTTGGAAACCGCTGCTTCTTCCTTCGTCTTGTCCGCGCCCTGTGGGCGATAGAGCAATTCAAATTCGCGGGTCACCGGTTCCCGCACCGGCTCTAAACAACGGGCACAAGCAACTTCCACTTCAGTCGCAAGCTTGCCGATGAGGCGGATGTCGTCAAGAATTTCCTTGTGACCCCGGTTTTCCTCGATCAACTCCGCGCGTCCGCTGGCCACTAACGGCGCAACCTGGCGATACTCGCTGCCGAGATCGATCATGCCCGGCTCGAACGTCTCGTTAAACTCCAGACGCTTGAGCTGCAAGTCCTTGATACGAATCAACATGACAATCAGGCCTTGGCCTTCCCAACGGCTTTCTCAGCAGTGTTCCGGGGAGGATTTGCAGGCAGAGATACCCAGGCGGGAACGCTCTCCTAAAGGCAAAGAATAAGAATAAAGGATTTTGGCGGGAGTGTCTATGACCCTGCGGGCAAAAGCCCTAGGAAGGCGGGGTGCCGTGGGCGGCAGCCTTGCCTGGCTCAAAACCCAGATCAGGCAATTCGTACTGATACAGGCTCAACACGCGATGGCGAAGCCATGCCTCGGCCGGGGCTCGCTCGCGAAAGACCTTGGACTCCCAGCCGGTGGACTCACTGGCGATCTGCCACATGCGCGAAACCCCGTAGGCGAGTTCAGTTCGCGCGATCACGGCAACCGGCAAGCCGGGGCGGGTGAACTGCGCAAGCTTGCGGTGCAACTCGACGAGCAAATCGAAATCGGCGGCTTCGACTTTGAGCTGACCAACGCCAGAGAGGTCCGTGAGCGAGAAATACCACTCGCCCATCCCCGGAAAACGATCCTTCAAGCCCTTTTGTGCCTCATAGAGGTCTTTGGCGTCGAGATCTCCCGAGCAGCTGACGAACAATCCGCTTCGATTTGCAATCTCCTGGACTGTGATCATGGCATGCCGTGGAGACAATGATGCCATCTCCCCGGAGATTCGGAAAGCAGTTATGCCAGCCCCTTGGGCAAATGAGCCCATCCGGAGAAGCCTTGCGGTTCACGCGGTTCATTCCCGGTTCGTACGTGATGCTTCGCGGGACAAAAATGGCGCCGGGGGAAACACCGACCCCGGCGCACTGGGGAAAACGCGATTATTGATCGCGGAGAGTCTTCATGGGATCCACGCGGGCCGCGCGCCACGCCGGCGCACTGCTGGCCGCGAGCGATACCAGCAGGAGAATCGCAGTGACCGCTAAGAGAGTTGCTGGATCCAGCGGCTTGATGGTGTAGAGCATGCTCGCCATGTAGCGGGTGAGCACCAGCGCCAACGCCATGCCAATCACGAGGCCCAGCGCGGCGAGCCCGAGGCCGCGGCGCAGGATGAGGCCGAGGACGTCGACACGCTGTGCACCCAGCGCCATGCGCACGCCGATCTCGAGAGTGCGCTGCGCCACCATGTAGGAAAGCACGGCATAGAGACCGACCGCGGAAAGCAGCAAGGCGAGAGCCGCAAAGCACGTCAGCAGCATCGATTGGAAGCGCGGCTCGGCGGCGTTCTTCGAAAGCAGGCCCTCGTACGTATGGATCTCAAAGACCGGCACATTCTTGTCGAGGGCGGCAACTTCCGAGCGTACCGCGTTGGCCACGCTTAACGGATCCCCCGAGGTGCGAAGCACGAGGCTTGGGGAAGAAACTGTCGCTTGCGCATGGGGCAGGTAGTACTCGGGCGCCGTGTCCGAAGTCAGGCGCTGGCGTTTGATGTCTCCGACCACCCCGACGATTTCCCGCATTGCCTTGCTCGTATAGCCATCCCCAAGTCCTGGCTTGATGTGCTTCCCGATGGGATCTTCATTGGGGAAGTACTTGCGCGCGAAAGACTGGGTGATGACCGCCACGTTATTGGATGTGCGCGTGTCAGTCTCCTGGAATTCACGGCCGCGCAGCACCGGGATGCCGAGAGTCCGGAAAAATCCGGGCGTGACCGTGCTCACGATTTCCACCGGCTGATCGGCTTCCGCTACCGGACGACCTTCGATTTCAAACGAGATGTTCATCATGCTGCCCGTCAGCGGCATGGGAAAGCCGGCAGCGGCCGATTGAACTCCGGGCAGCTGAGCAAGACGAGGGAGAAGCTGATTGTAAAACTGCACGTTCTTGTCGCCAGGATAACGGTTGTCGGGCAGATCGATGTTCGTGACCAACACATGGTCCGCCTCGAACCCGGGATCGACATGCATGACCCGGACAAAGCTCCGGATAAGCAACCCCGAGCCGACCAGGAGCACGAGTCCGATCGCGGTTTCCGCTACTACCAGCGCATTATGCACGTGATGCTGGCCGCGCCCCGCCGACGATGTGCGCGTTCCGTCGCGGAGAGCCGATGCCGGATCGAGGCGCGAAATACGCGAAGCGGGGATGATCCCGAACAGCAGGCCGGTAATGACGGAAATTGCGAGTGCGAAGGCGAGGACTTTGAAATCTACGCCTACCTGGTCGAGCCGCGGCAGATTCTCTGGCACGAAGCGCAGCAGCACTCGCATCAGTGCCACCGACAGAACAATCCCCGTTAAACCCCCGCAAATTGCCAGAAAGACCGATTCCACCAGCACCTGGCGGATGATCTGCATACGGGTTGCGCCCAGGGCGGAGCGCACCGCGATCTCCGAACGCCGACGCGAGGCCCGAGCCAGTAGCAGCCCAGCAACGTTGGCGCACGCAATCAGGAGAACGAATGACACCGCCGCGAACAGCATATGCAGGGCGGGACGCGAATCGCTAACCAGGTGTTCCTGCTCGGTGGTGACAATCGCGCCGGTCGTGCGTTTCGTGGTGTTGGGATATTGGGCGGCGAGATTCTGCGAGAGTACCGAGAGATCCGCCTGTGCCTGCTCGATCGTCACCCCCGGCTTCAGGCGCCCCACCGCGTTGAGGAAGTGGGCTCCCCGCTGCTCGGTGAGCGGTTCATCGCCCGCTGCGTCGAAGGCATCGGTGCCAATGCTGATCCAGACTTGCGGCGCCGGCGTTTGAATTGGGTAATTGAACCCTGCCGGCATCACCCCGGCCACGGTGTAGCCAAGGCCGCCGATGGTGATCGTTTTGCCGGCGATGTTTTTATCGGACCCGAAGGTGCTTTGCCACAAGGCATGGCTCAGCATCGCCACATGCACGCCCTTTTTCTCATCCTCTGCCAGGAAGTCACGGCCCTGGGTGGGATGAATCCCGATGGCGCGAAAAAAATCGGAGCCGACAACAAACCCGGTGAGAATCTGCGCGTCGACTGCCCCGTCAGGGTTACATCCGTGTCGTGATACGAGGCCATGTACGCGAGCGAATGGTTCTGTTTTCGCAGGTCGAAATAGTCGGGATAGCTGAGGACCGTCGGGGCAACGCCATGAAACAGCTTCTGTCCCTGGCGCGGAGCGCGAGTGTTATTGATCCACACCAGGCGGTCGGGCTCGGGGAATGGCAGCGACCGCAACAACACCGCATTCACCAGGCTGAAGATGGCGGTGGTGGCGCCAATCCCTAAGGCAAGCGTAAGGATCGTGGTCAGCGCGAAGCCGGGATTCTTGCGAAGCTGGCGTGCGGCGAAACGGAGGTCCTGCAACAGCGTCTGCATGCGAAACATGCTCCTGTGCAAATTCGGAGGGGCCCGAGGGATCCATCTGTCCGGTGCACTTGGAGAACCAGAGTGCGATTGCCAAAGCCTTCGCAACAACAGACGGTTAGCGGAAGTCGGGGTGAGCAACGGTCGGTGAACTCGTCCGAATGCAGACGCGGCTGTCCAGTACCGGACAGCCGTCGGCAGTCCCTTGCAATGAACCGAACGGAAGACTAGCGGCGGGCTTTCTCTAAGGCTTTGGAAGCGTCCTTGGAGCCTTTGCAGCCCAGAAACTTGAAAGTCGCTTTGTCGAGCGCGTGGTAGTTCACAAAGAAGTTCTCCAGCGCTTTGAGGAGTTTCTTGTCCAGGTCCTTTGCGTCCTTGATGGAAGCGTACTGCAGAGAATGTTCGCTGACGACCAGAACCCGATCGTTGCGCTCGCTCTTACCATCTTCCGTCTGCTCGCCTTCGATGATGCCGATCAGGCGGCAACGCATGAGAGTGCCCGGATGCGCGGGTTCGTCCATCAGCAGCAGCGCATCGAGCGGATCCCCATCCGAGGCCTTCGTCGAAGGAATGAATCCGAAGTCGTAGGGAAAATCCATCCCTGGCGGCAGGATCTTTTTAAGCCGAATGACTCCCAGATCTTTATCATACGCAAATTTATTGCGGCTTCCGCGCGGGGTTTCTACGACGACATTGACCAGATCTTTGTCCTTCGGGTCGTAGGTGGCAATCTTGGTGAGGTCGTGCGAATGAGCGGTTTTCTTAGCCATGCCTCAAGGAATAGAGTGTGGGCGGCGGCGCCGGGTTGTAGTCCGAATGCCCGCCAGGCTCGATTGCCGGGTTTCCAGCTTGGAAGTGAGCCGCTCGATACGCCGAAGCTCCGTTTCAATTGCTGCTGACTTCATTCCACAGGAATGACAAGTCATCCGAGGCGTCGGTGATCTCCTGCTTCGTCGAGACGCCGGCACTGTGACCGCTCACCGTTTGATAGTGCAGCAGGATCGGACGATCGCCGGCATTGTCGTGCTGCACCAGCGCGGCCATCTTGCGCGCGTGCAGCGGATCCACCCGCGTGTCGCTATCGCCGCTGGTAAACATGATGGCCGGATACTTCGTGCCCGGATGGACGTTGTGGTACGGCGAATATTTCAAAAGGTAGGTGAACTGGTCGGCGTTCTCCGATGAGCCATACTCGCTGGTTCACCATTTGCCGACGAGGAAGTTCTGGAAGCGGATCATGTCGAGCAGCGGGTATCCGCAGGAAATCGCACCGAACATTTCCGGATGCTGTGTCATCGCAGCGCCCATCAACAAGCCTCCGTTCGAGGCCCCACGTATCGCCAGGTTCCTTGGATCGGTGTACTTCTGATCGAAAAGGTATTGCGCAGCGGCAAAGAAATCATCGAAGACATTCTGCTTGTGCTCGAACATGCCCGCCTCGTGCCATTTCTCTCCATACTCGCCACCGCCGCGCAGGTTTGGCTGTGCCACGATGCCGCCGTGTTCCATCCACCAGGCAGCCTTGGGATTCCACTGCGGGGTCAGGTTCACCAGGAAACCGCCATAGGCGTACAGGAACGTCGGCGTGTGACCATCGCGCTTGGCGCCTTTTTTTGAAGAGATAAACATCGGGATCCGGGTGCCATCTTTCGAGGTGTAGAACACCTGCTTCACTTCGTAGTCCTCGGAATTGAACGGCACATTCTGACGCGCAAACACGTCGGTCTTTCCCGTCGCCAGGTTGTAGTGATAAACGGTCTCCGGAATCGTAAACGATTGGAAGCTGTAGAACGCGTCGTTGGAGCTTTCGCGGCTGGAGATTTCGCTGGCAGTGCCCAACGTTGGATAGCTCAGCTCCCCGACTTGCTTACCCTCCAGCGAGAAGATGCGCGTTTGCGTCGCGACATCGTGAAGCCCGCTGACAAACAGCTTTCCACCGGCGATAGCCACGGCGGAAATCACGTCCTTGCCTTCCGGCACGATGGTCGTCCAATGCTGCGGATCGGGATCGCTGATCGCCACCTTCACCACCCGGTAATTGGGCGCCTGGTAGTCGGTCATCACGTACAGGTCATCGCCATAGTTCACCGGGTTAAAGCGGTTGTCCATCCCGTGAATCACCTTGCGCACCGGCGCATCGGCCTGGCGCAGATCTTTTGCATATACATCGACCCGCTTGGCTGGAACTCCGTTCTCGACAATGATGAGCAAATAGCGTTCGTTCTCGGTGATGCCGGCGCCGACCAATTGCATCGGGCCCAGCGTCTCTCCTTCGAAGCTCTTGCCGAAGATCAGTTGGTCGCCGGAAGCGGGAGTGCCGAAGTGATGGTAGTAAACCAGGGATCCGGCGTCGTCGACTCGCGAGTAGTACAGGCCTTGCTTGTCGGGCGTGAGTGAGATGCCGAAGTAACGCGCGTTCGGCAGCACATCTGAAAGCTGCTTCTGGGTGGCAACATCGAGAATGTGGACCGATTCTTCATCCGCGCCGCCGGCCCGAATGCCATAGGCCATCAGCGTGCCGTCCTTGGAAAGATCGTCGATCTCCACCGACGTGTTCTGGTCGGCGCTGAGCTTCGTGGCATCGATCAGCCGCTGATCCTGGCCCTTCAGGCCGTGCCGTACATAGATCGACATCTGGCCTTCGTCCGGCAAGCGCTTCTCAAAAAAATAGTTCCCGCCGCGCTCCGAGGGAACGCTGTACTTGTCTACCTGCATCAGCCGCGTAAGTTCGGACGAAATTTCCGGACGGATTTTGACCTTAGAAAGATATTCCTCGGTGTACTTCATCTGTTCACCGATCCACGCGCGTGTCTCGGGAGCCTTCGCGTCTTCCAGCCACCGATAGGGATCGGTGATCTTCGTCCCGTGCACGTCCTCAGTCACCGGCTTCGCCTCGGTGGCGGGCGGCGGCGGAAGCGTGACGCCATTGCCGCCTTTGATCTCGGTAGGTTTGTCGATCGCAACCGCAAAAGAGTAAAGCGCGAGCAGGAAGAAGACGAGCGAGAGGCGGAATTTCATGGATGAAAGTTGTAGCACTGGGACGCGCGGCGGCGCAAATCCCCATCCTCGCCGACGCCGCCAGGATGGGGATCGCGGTTACTTGCCGCTGACTTCATTCCACAAGAAAGCCAACTCGTCCGCCGTGTCGGTAATCGCTTGCGTGATCGAAACGCCGGCACTGTGCCCGCTCACCGTTTGGTAGTGCAGCAGGATCGGCCGGTCGTTGGCATTGTCGTGCTGCACCAGCGCCGTCATCTTGCGCGCGTGCAGCGGCGCGACGCGCGTATCGCTATCACCGGTGTTGAACATGATCGCGGGAAACTTCGTGCCGGGCTGCACATTCTGGTAAGGAGAATATTTCAGCAGGTAAGGGAACTGCTCCGCGTTCTCGGGCGAACCGTATTCCGTGGTCCACCACTTGCCGACGAGGAACTGCTGGAAGCGCGTCATGTCGAGCAGCGGATACCCGCACCAGATCGCGCCAAACATTTCCGGATGCTGGGTCATGGCAACCCCCATCAGCAATCCGCCATTCGAGCGCCCGCGGATGGCGAGCCGCTTGGGCGAAGTGTACTTCTCGTTGCTCAGATACTCCGCAGCTGCAAAAAAGTCGTCGAAGACATTCTGCTTGTGCTCGAACATCCCCGCCTTGTGCCACTTCTCGCCATACTCGCCGCCGCCGCGCAGGTTCGGCTGCGCGTAGAAGCCGCCTTGCTCCATCCACCACGCGTATTCCGGGTTCCAAGTCGGAGTCAGGTTCACCAGGAAGCCGCCGTAGGCAAACATCAGCGTAGGCGTATTGCCGTCGCGCTTCACCCCTTTCTTCGACGAAATGAACATGGGGACCTTCGTTCCATCCTTCGAACTGTAGAAGACCTGCTTGACCTCGTAGTCTTTCGAATCAAAGGGCACCGTGGGCTTGGCGAAAACCTCCGTCTTGCCGGTCCTCACGTTGTAGTGATAGATCGTGGGCGGAATGATGAACGACTCGAAGCTGTAGAAGCCGTTCTCCGAATCCTGGCGTCCAAAGACATCCGTTCCCGCGCCAATCGTGGGATACGTGACTTTGCCGACCTGCTTGCCTTCGATGGTGAAGATGCGCGTCTCCGTCACCACATCATGGAGTCCCGTCACAAACAGATTGCCGCCCACCACCGAGATCCCGGAGATCACATCCTTGCCCTCGGGCACGATGGTTCTCCAGTGCTGCGGCTGCGGATCGCCAATGTGAATCTGCATCACGCGATAGTTCGGCGCGTTGTAATCGGTCATCACGTAGAGATCGTCGTAGAAGTTCACCGGCGTAAAGCGGCTGTCGATCCCGCGGATGATCGGCTTGATCGGCGCATCCGGCGTGCGCAAGTCCTTCACGTACACATCCACGCGATTCGCCGGAACCCCGTGCGAGACCGTGATCAGCAGGTAGCGTCCGTTCTCGGTAACGCCTCCACTGATAAGTTCCATGGGCCCGAAGGTTTCGCCCTCGAAGTTCTTTCCAAAAATCATCTCGTCGGCATCGGCGGCTGTTCCCAGCTTGTGGTAATAAACTGCCGATCCGGTGGTTTCAACCCGGCCGTAGTAGAGGCCTTTTTCGTCCGGACTGAGTGATACTTCGAAGTAACGCGCACTGGGCAGCGAGTCCGGTAGCTCCTTCCCCGCAGCCACGTCGAGGACGTGTACCGTTTCTTCATCGGCTCCGCCCCCGCGCGTCCCGTACACGAGCAGCTTGCCGTCTTTGGAAATGTCGGCGATCTGTACCGAGGTATTCTGGTCGGTGCTCAGCTTGGTGGCGTCGATCAGGCGCTCATCCTGCCCGTGCAGTCCATGCCGCACGTAGATCGATCCCTGGTTTTCGTCCGCCAGGCGCTTCTTAAAAAAATAGCTTCCTCCGCGCTCGATAGGAATCGAGTAGCTCTCCACCCGCTCTAGTTTCGTGAGTTCATTTACGATTTCCGGGCGGATCTTCACCTGCGACAAATACTGCTCGGTGTACTTCATCTGCGCGTCGATCCAGGCCCGCGTCTCCGGGCTCTTCTGGTCTTCCAGCCAACGATAGGGATCGGTGATCTTCGTTCCGTGCAGGTCGTCTGTCACCGGCTTGGCTTCGGTTGGCGGGGGCGGGGGAAGCGTGACCCCATTTCCACCCTGGACCGCAGCCGGCTGATCGGCAGAATAAGCGAAGAGAGCGAACATCAGAAACACGAGAACGAGGCGCAAGGTCATGCGCAATGTTTTAGCACTTCAAGGCTGATTTTCGGAAATTCCACCGGTCGGTATGCGACGAGTGGCACGGCGCAGCACGCACAAGAAAAAGGCAGCCGGGGGAGGGCTGCCTCTTCGAAAATCCTTGCGACACTCAGATTACAGGTTGCTGGCGCGCTGCTGCAGGTCAGAAGCGACATCGCTGCCGGTGTTCTTGACCTGGCCCATGACGCGCTCGGCGCCGGTGCGAATCTGTTCCACGCCGCGCTGCACGCGATCGCGATTCGACTCATACGCTTCGCGCGCAGTGTCCGCAAGATCGTTCGCGCGCTGCGAAAGATTATTGCGGGTTTCTTCTCCACTCATGGGCGCAAACAGCACTCCCAACCCGACTCCAATGCCGAGTCCAATTAAAAAACCTTTCATTGTGCCTCCTTCAGGGACAGTAAATTTCAGAACCGAAAAGCTCTCGTGCTGAATTCGGCGGTAAGACGCACGATTGCAGACAAGGCGTACGTATCTAAAGATGCAATTCTTGGCCTGAGGTTGGCCTGCTGACAAGCAAGATCGAGAGCTGCTGTTGTAGCTTCAGGAAAAAACCCGGCATCTCTGCCGGGCTGTCGAAGTTCTTTGCAACTACTTAATCGCGGCCAGCTTCTCGGTAGCGAGTTGCGCGATCGTCGTATCGGGATTGTCCTTTACGAGTTGCTGCAGAATCACCTTCGCCTTGTCCGGCTGCTTGGCGCTGTAGATGGAAGCCAGTTCCAGATCGGCCATCGTCTTTCCCACGGACTGTGAAGGATGCGCTTCAATCTCCTGGTAGATGTTGATTGCGTCCGATTCACGGTTGTTCTGCCGGTAGACGGAAGCGAGCGCGAACTTCGCGAGGTTCGCCAGGTCGGAGTTGCCGTGGCCGGCTACATCCTTCAGATCCTTCTCCGCGTTCGCGTA
Organism: uncultured Acidobacteriaceae bacterium; assembly: GCA_963703075.1. Lineage (GTDB taxonomy): Bacteria > Acidobacteriota > Terriglobia > Terriglobales > Acidobacteriaceae > Korobacter. The sequence continues at coordinate 3,558,505 of OY969786.1, read as the reverse complement.
GTCGCCCATATCGCTGTAAGTAATGCCTTCCATGTAGCGCGCCACTTTGCCCGACTGGGTGGAATATTTCTCGGCGATCTTATGGAAGGCCGCGTTGGCGGCGGTGGCCCGGTCCTTCGCGCTGTTGAACATCACCAGTCCGGGTTGCGGCGGCGTGCCGGCGGGAACGATCGGCGCGTTGTAGGTTTCCATGGCGTCTGCCAAAGCCAGACCTGCCTGCTGTTCCTGCGACCGGCGTACCGCGTAGAAGCTGATAGCGAGCACAATGACCGCCAGCGCCAGGGAACCGTACAGGATGACGCGGGAGCGGTGCTCCACCGCCCAATGCATTGTCTCGGTGGTGGTTTCCGCGAACCGGTCGCGCTTTAACTGATGTCGAACGTCACTACGCACTCTGTGTCCTTAAGAACGAAAGAATCGAATGGCGGGAACTGTTGATTTTAACAGTCAGGCGAGCGTGAGGCAACGCAACCCTCCGTGTGGCTTTCTGCAGGCTCGCCATGAAAGTGTTGAAATCCGGAGCCGCGCGCGTCGCATGAAAGTGTAAGACCATCGCATCCCACTGCAGAGCCGGCACCAATATGTGATCGTTGCCGGTAAATAATCGTAATGAATCAAGATGTGAGTTGTGGCTGCGCCATTCGCTCCTGTATCAAAGAAGAAGCAGAACAGCACAAATGAATGCAGTAAAATTTGCTCTTCAAAGAGCGGGCTGTTTCGCCAGTGTCGCGCAACCGCGTTGCGATGGAGGAAGAGAGTTATGAAGACGATTGCACCAGTGGTGCTGGTGCTTGGGTTGTTGGGAGGGATGTTCTTCGCGGCCGGCTGCGGGGGCGGCAGCAGTTCCACGACAGCCGCCTTGCGCGTTACGAACGCGAATGGCTATACGATCGGCACCACGGGCTACGACTATTTGGTCGCGAGCGCGTCCTTTGCCACCGGCGTCACGTTCAACAACACCAGTCCCTACGCCAACGTGACCAGTGGCAGCCAGACCTTCGAAGTGCGCAACTCCGGAACATCTACCGACCTGATCGACACCACGGAGACCTTTACCGGAGGCGACAGCTACACCTTCGTCACCATCGGCGCCGCCACCGAAACCACTGGCGTCCTTCTCACCGACCAGACCACCGCAGCCACAACCGGAGACTTCCAGCTTCGGTTTGTGAATGCGTCGTCGTTTTTGCCCAATGTCGATATCTACGTCGTCGATTCCTCCGGCAACTGCAGCCAGCAGTACCTCGACGGCGTCTCCGCCAAAGTTACTAACCTCGCGTTCGGAAGTGGCTCCGGGTATCAAACCTTTACCGCGGGTACCGACCAACTTTGCATCACACCGACCGGCCAAAAAATCCCTTTCTTTACCGGTGGCAATGGCGCCTATGCCTCGGGAGCCGTTGAGACCATCATCATCGAAGACAATGGGGGACAGGGACCGCTGCAGATCCAGACCCTGACCGACGCGACTTCGTAAACCAAAACACTTCGCTCGAGAAAGCCGCCTATCCGGGCGGCTTTTTATGATCCAGCGGGTGCCCCATCCTGAGCGCAGCGAAGGGTGGGAATGTCTGTCTGTCCGGCTTCTTATTGTCCAGTGGGTGCCCCATCCTGAGCGCAGCGAAGGGTGGGGCTGTCTGCCCGGGCGGCTTTCTATTGTGCGGTGGGGATGTCTATGGACGGGGCGCTGCGTTTTAGATGGAAGGGCTTCGGCCCGGCGACGCCTTCCGCAACCACTGGCCTTAGTTCGGCCGTGTCCGCCCCGGTCAGGTGCAGCGTGTACCGCTCATCGTTATCCTCTTCGTCGCGCGCGGTGATTTGCAGGCCATCGCCTTGTACCTCCGCATGCACGATCTTCTCCGAAGACATCTCGTCGCCCACGCTGGTGATGTCGCCCTCGTCGTCCGCGCTCAGTTGAATGGAATGCAGCAACGTTCCCGTGAGCGTCTGGCCGCTCCCGACCAGCGTCAACACCAGCCAGGTCTGCTTGTGGAACTCCGCCTTGAACGTACCGGCGAAGTTTGCCAGTTGCGGACCGGGCGCGGATTGCGCGGGCATGGCGGCGGCGCTCAGCATGAGAGTGACTGCGATCTGGGCCGCAAATCTCAAGGCGCGCCTCAAATGCAAAGTGCCCCATCGCGGGGCACCGCACAAGGTCGAAGTTCGCTTAGCGGGCAGCTTCGAGCTCGCCCTTTTCCAGCTTTTCCTGGCAGGCGATGCAATGGCGTGTCCAGGGAACTGCGTCGAGACGCCGGGCATTGATCTCGCTTCCGCAGGAAATGCATTCGCCATACGTGCCTTCGTTGATGCGAACCAGCGCCCCTTCGACCATCTGCAGAAGACTCCGGTCGTTGGCGCTCTGGGTGAAAAGAAATTCCTTGGTGTACGAGCTGGTAGCGCGATCCGCGATGTCCTGCGCCGATTCTTCGCCCGCCTCGCGGCCGTCCTGCGCGTTCTTGGTCATCGTTGTGCGAAGGTCGTCGCGGCGCTGCTCGAGTTGTTTTTTCAGGGTGTCGATTTTCTTCTTATCCATGTTTTCCGGTTACCTGCGCCTGTTCTGCTCCGAACGAACTCGCCATAGCACGCCCGCGCGGCGCGTCTACAGAAGGAGCCAAGGCTTGGCGCGAATTAAAAATCATATTTCGACGGCGAGGCGGGCGTCAACTTGATGTGTCCACCAGCACGCGCTGGCTCAATGGCCGCTCGACGTAAACGATCAGATGCCGCACTTCAGAAAAGGAAGCCAAAATCAAAAAGCGGCTCCAGTTTCGGAAGCCGCTCGAAAGAGGCGAGTCTGGCGGGAATTTCAGGGAAGTCGATGCAAGGGATCGTTCTGCAGGGCAGAACGCAAGAGAAGTTTTGACACATGGAAGAGAGAAAACATTTGGGCAATTGCCTCTTTGGTTGTTTCTCTAAATAGCATTTTGAAAGCCAAATGTGTCGCAATATGCAACAGAGGTTGCTTCCCTAAGGCAACATCTTACGTTTCTGAAACTTACCCTCTTGATCCCCCCTGTTTTGAGCAGTTTCCGCGCAATTGCGCCGGCTGCGCGCTTGGGGAAGAAGTGGAACCGGCGTTCCACTTTAAGGCCGTCAGGTTCAATATGGGAATCGCCAATCCGTTTAAGAAACGGTCGTTTTCTTCGCCGGAGGCAAGCCTTGGTTTTGGGCAGCGTTCTGTTCTTCGATTGCTTTCAGCTTGTTCAGTAAAGCTTTGTAGCTGATCTTCAGGATCTTGGCCGCCTGGCGCCGGTTCCAGCGAGTTTGGGTGAGTACCCGCTCGATCGCTTCGCGCTCCGCTGCCATGGCGGCACGGCGGCCGATTTCCAGCAGCGAGAGAGAAGCATTGCCGTCCGGGTCGGCGGTCTTCGACGACGAGGGTACGGGCCGCGCTGGAGCTTCAGGAACGTGCGCCTGCTCCTGGTGGTCACGCGGAAGCCCCCAGGAGGCACTCGCCCCGCTCACCGACGACATCACCGGCTTGTGGATCGAAAGCTCGCGGATGATTTGCGCTTCGTTGCCTACGATAACGTATCGCTTGACGAGGTTCTCAAGTTCGCGGATGTTTCCCGGCCAGGTGTACTCAATCATCCGCTGCACCGCGTAGTCGCTGAACGGCGGCGGGTTCTTGCCGTAGAACTCGCTGTACTTGTGCAGGAAGTAGTCGAGGAAGACCGGGATTTCGGGCCGGCGTTCGCGCAGCGGCGGAATGTGCACCGTCACAACATTCAGGCGGTAGAACAAGTCCTCGCGGAAGAGACCTTCACCGACTGCCCGCTCCAGCGGCTTGTTGGTGGCGGCCAGCACCCGCACGTCCACGGCGATGTCGCGTTTGCCACCCAGGCGCGCGAATTCGCCGTCCTGCAACACGTGCAGAAGCTTGGCTTGCAGCGCCGGATGCATCTCGCTGATCTCGTCGAGAAAGATGGTGCCGAAGTGCGCCTGGTCGAATTTTCCCAGCTTCTGCCGGTTGGCGCCGGTGAATGCGCCCGGCTCGTAGCCGAAGAGTTCGCTCTCCAGCAATTCGTTGGGGATGGCCGCGCAGTTTACTTTGACGAACGGTTTATCGCGCCGCGAGGATTGCGCGTAGATCATCCGCGCTACGACTTCCTTGCCCGTACCGCTCTCGCCGCGGATCAGTACCGTGGCCGTCGTGTCGGCGACCTGCTCGATCGTTTCCTTTACCTCTTCCATCTTCGGGCTGGTGCCGAACAGCGCCACGAAATCGTGGTTGCGCCGGACCTGGTCGCGCAACTGCACCACTTCCGTCGACGCCCTCTGCTTCTCGAGCAACTTGGTAATGCGGCGATCGAGTTCCACCGGCTCGAAAGGCTTGGCGATGAAGTCTTCTGCCCCTAATTTCGACGACTTGAAAATTACTTCGGGTCCGAATGACTGGCGGTCATGATGACCGCGACTTCCGGCTTGATTTGCTTGAGACGTTCGAGAGTCTCGAGTCCGCTGAGGTTCGCGGTTGCGTCGAGCAGCACGAGCCCAGGATCGTAGACGCGGAACATGCGAATCGCTTCGTCGCCATTCGAGGCGCAACTCACGTCGAAGTTGCGGCGCGTCAAATACGACTGAACGAAGCGGGCGAAGCTCGCGTCCTCGTCGACGATCAGTACGCGTGTTTTTTGGCTCGGCTGCATCCTCATCGACCCCATCGGCAACGGAAAACCACCCCTACGAGCACCCTGCTGCTCAGAGCACTGAGATGATCTTTCTGAGCACCCGGTTACCCACCCGCAGCAGAAACACACCACTGCGGCGACAAAATGAACGGGCCCTAATCCCAGAGCGAATGACAAGATTGTACCGTGAAGGCCAAAAGTGGAACCTGTTTACTAGCGATTTTGTGCGAAAAAGGAGCGTTTTGCGTGAAAAAAGCGGCCTTTTAGGCCGCCTTTTTGCACCGCAAAACCAGGAACTCTCAGTTGTTTTGATTGTTCACGGTCCGCAATTTCCCGGGGAGAAAGTGATACGGCGGCCAAGTGACCGCTGACCGAGACTTCGCAGTTCTTGAACTGTCGCGAGGCGGAGGTGAAACGGTTCTGATATTTCTCGATGGATTTGCTGTCGATGAGGTGGGCTATGTCGAGGATGATCCCGCCGGATTCGATGCGTTTGCAACTGATCTCTTCCTGCAGCGGAGAGAAGAGTTTGTTGACCTGCAGGGAGAGCGCGCGTGCCTTGGTTTGGCGTTCGCGTTCGCGTGCGGCGCGGTCGCGCAACTTCATCAGGTAATCGCTGCCGACGGTCGCGGGTAGAGCGCCGTCGGTGAAAATCTCCTGCAGCGATCCGTCCTTCAGCAAGAGCTTGATGTGCATTTCGGCTTTGCCGCGAAGCTTTGCGACGGAGTCGAGGAAGGTCTTGCGATTGGTCCGTACGGCCCGGCGAAGTGCTTCGTCGGTTTCAAAAACGGTGCCGAACTTGAAAGGGAGGACGGTTGAGATGCGGAAGCATTCGCTCACCACGCGCGCATGGTCTACGATCGCCTGCTGCGTGAGAAGCCCATCATGCTTATATTCGCTCACCACCACTGCGAAGTCGCCACTGGGATAAGCCAGCACCGCGCCCTGGTTGATGCCACGAATACTGGAAAAGGCGAAAGGCCGACGTGCGCGAAGGCCGTTATGAAGCGCTTCCTGTTCAGCGATACAGTATGCGTACCACGCCATAGTTTCTCCGGGACGACAGCGAACGGAATCGATCCCCGTTCAAGGATGTAGGGATAAGAAGCCACATGAATGCCCACGCCAACTCGGAACGGTCGGCTGCGGGTGCAACAGGTTCGGTGCAGCGAGCGAGAAGCGGCACGCTTGGAACCTGCGAATTTCGAACGTAGAACACGCGATTTGAGTCAAGCTGAATCCGGGCGATCGCCCAGCGCCCTTATCCTATGCGGGTTTCAGAAGAATGGCAAGCAAAGCCGCAAAATATCGGCACTCTCGTGGAGAATTGCAATCCGACAAACGTCGTATAAGGGCAGAATTTTCACCTAGATCCGACCGGGCAATTATCACCCGAATGTAGGCACGCGAGTGCCAAATTTGGCCGCCTGCGACCCCTCTGTTACCTTTTGTTACGTCTCTGGCAACTTCAGCTCACAATGTGGAACGCCGAAGCCCTGCATTTTCGTGGGGTTAACGACCCGATCGAAAGCGCCTCCCACGCCCTTTGTGGAATGAGGCTTGCTCTTCCATCGTTGCCGGTTCTGTAGCCTCGCCCGGCCTCCCATGCTTACTGATATCCCGGACTCGGTTCCACCGGAACAATTCGTAGTCGAAGTGTTTTCGGAACTCGATCAACTCACCGTGCAGCGGCGTTGGCGCGAAGTGAATGTCATCCTTCGGCTCAGCATGCTGGGTGGTTTGCAGATCCAGCTGGAAGCCACGCTCAACATGCTGCTGGATTTCGCGGCTGAAATCGCTTTTTTCGACAAATCCCTGGTGTACTTCTGGGAAGAAGAGAGTGAGCAGGTCCGTTTGCGCCTGGCAAGTGGGGTGGATGGCGCGACGGCTGAGCCCTATGTGCGCGGCAACATTTTCAATTTCTGGGCCACCCGTTACGGACGCCCGCTGCTGGTGACGCACGGACACAACTTACAAGCGGATGCGACGCTGGAAGGCCTGGACGTGCGCTCGGCCTTGATCGTGCCGTTGGTGGTGAGCAACAAGGTGATCGGTACGATGCAGTTGTTCGCGGCGGAACATAACGCGTTCACTCGGGAAGATGCGCAACTGTTCTGGATGCTGACGCTGGTCGCAGAGAACCAACTGACGCGTGACTATGAAAATGAAGGGCTGATTCGCTTCGCTTTTACCGATTTTCTCACCGGTCTCAAAACTCGCGGCTACTTCGAACAGCAGTTAGAACTCGAGATCAAGCGCGCGGGCCGCAAGCAGACCCCGATTGCGCTGCTGATGATCGACATCGACCACTTCAAGGCGCTCAACGATACCTACGGCCATCACGTGGGCGACCAAGTGCTGCGCGATGTTTCCGCTGTGCTCATGAAGGATATGCGCGAAGTCGATACGGCGGCGCGTTACGGCGGCGAAGAATTCGTGATCGTGCTGCCGGAGACCAACACGGCAGGCGCGATGCAGGTTGCCAATCGTGTGCGGCGCGGAGTGGAGCAATCTAAGTTCTTTGCCGGGTCACCGCGCCAGGTGGAGCACCTGACGATCAGTATAGGGGTGGCGATCTTCGATCAAGACGCCCAGACCAAACGTGACCTGATCGAGGCAGCGGATTCCGCTCTCTATGCGGCCAAGAGCCAAGGCCGCAACCAGGTGATCGCGTTCTCATCCTTGAAAGCGCGCAAGCAGGTTTCCTAACTATCCAAACAAAGCTCTTCCGATGCGGTGCCAAAAGCCCTTGTGGGGCGGCTTTGCCGCCGTGGGCGGCGGCTGCACGTCCGGATGGAAACCGGTAAAGGAATTTTTCGTTTCGACATGGAGCCGCATCACGCGGGTGGTCAAAACCGGCGCGGGAGGAGTGTCGGCGTTAAAGACGAAAGGCGCGTCGGCGACGAGGTGCTGGGCGGATGCCTCTGTCGTCTCCATCGGTGGAGGTGCTGCGGGCGCCGGAACAACCGGAGCAGGTGCAGTAGGTGGCGCTTCCTCCGCGACTTCGGTTTGCCGCACGGCGGCCTTCGGAGCGGGACAGCCGCAGTTCACTCCGGGAGGATTTGGGATGGCATCGGCGATACGGCCCTTGCGGAACAGAACGGAGTCGGATGGCTTGACCTGGTAGGTGCCATCGCCCATCTGTTCATTGACGATCACGCCGCCGGTGCTGTCGCGGTGCGAGCGCACGCAGGTATCGCCCGCTGGGGTGATGGCAACGTCCAAATCGAACTCTCCGGGACCAGTGATGACGAGGCGGAGATCAGGAGTAATGATGCTGTCGGACGAGGCAGTCATCGCGTAGCGCGACTCGATACTCCCCGAGCCGAAGCTGAGCATCAAGTCACGACCGTTGGCCGAGGCGCTGACCGCGACCGAGGTGCCAGTGCAAATATCGAGATTGCCACCGCGATTCAACTGCAGCCGAGCAGTCTGCTCTCCGGCAGAGATGGAAGAGCCGCTGAGGACGGTCGTTCCCCCGCCGGCGAGGGTGACTGATCCACGAACTTGGGCGGTGGTGGAATAGAGTTCGCCTACGGGTGCCTGGGCGCGAGCGATGAGCGGCGCAACGGCAACGGTCAGGACCAGGAGCTTGCGAAATCGCAGCGGCATGGAGTACCAGTACGCCCCCAGTTTACATGGCTTCGCCAAAGCCGAGCGCGACGCGCCGGAATTCATGGTGTTTCATTGGGGGGTGAGGCGGCGATTACTTCTCGGCGACAAATTCGTAATGCTGGATGGTGGCGGCGATCCCGAGTTTTCCGCCGGGATTCGGTGCCGGCTCAACCCGCACCACTTTACCTTTGCAGCGCACGCGAATGCTCTCGGTGAGGGTGATCTCGGGAGGAAGCGTGAGGGTGAACTCGATGTCGGATCCGGGTTGAATTTCAGTGTCGAAGTAAAAGCAGATGCCGCGCGAGCTGACGTCGCGTGTGTGGGCCTTCGCATTTCGCGGGCTATCGGTAGCGTATTTCACTTCGACGGGCAGCCGAAGATTGAAGCGGCGAGTTGCGCGAAGTTCCTGATGTGGGACGAGCATGCTTACTCCAAGTGCTGGCTAGCATCTCCTTGCGAGCACCAAACTGTCAAGAGAGAAGCCGGATGCGCGCATCGCAAATTCCGTGGCGGCGTTTTTGCTGCAAAAAGTTGCATATCGGCTAGACTGAAAACACATGATTTTCGTTCTCGACAACTACGACTCCTTCACCTACAACCTGGTGCAATATCTCGGCGAGCTCGGGGCAAAAATCGAGGTGCGCCGTAATGACCAGATCACTGTGGAAGAGATCGAAGCGCTGGAGCCGGAGCGGATCGTGGTTTCGCCGGGTCCGTGCACCCCGGCCGAGGCGGGCATCAGTATTAAGGTGATCCAGCATTTCGCAGGCAAGGGCCCGGTGCTGGGGGTATGCCTGGGCCACCAGGCGATTGGCGAGGCATTCGGCGGAAAAGTCGTGCGCGCCAAGCACTTGATGCATGGCAAGACAAGCCAGGTTGAGCACGATGGGAAGACCATTTTTCACGGCATGCGGTCGCCCATGACGGCCACCCGCTATCACTCGCTGATTGTGCGCGAGCGCGACCTGCCGGAGGAGTTGGAAGTGAGCGCGCGGACCCAGGACGCGGACGGAAATTCCGTGATCATGGGATTAAGGCACAAGCGCTTCGCGGTCGAGGGCGTGCAGTTCCATCCGGAAAGCGTGCTCACCAGCGACGGCAAACAATTGATCAAGAATTTCCTGGAGATCTAATCACTTCCGACTTTCTTTCTGCACCGCGACGTTCTTCGGCGACGGCGATGATTCTTTCGCGCCTTTCTGCAACTCCTGTTGATAGCGTTTGAGCGAATAGCGCAGGAAGGTCAGCCGAAACCCGATGCGGGTTTCAGGATCCTGTACCGATTTGATGGCCGCGGTCACGAACGGCTCGTCCTCTTCAAGAAGGGCTGGGTTGATCTCGACCGGCTGGATCCATTGACCGGGCTTTGCCCACTGGAAAAGCGGTCTCTCTTTACCCAGCTCTTTCGCTTTTTGTTGCTCCTTCCTTGGATCCCGGTACTCGATGTGATTCAGCTGCTCGACAGCGAATCCAAAAACCTGCGGTGCCTGTGCGGGCAGGAGCTCAGCATAGAGATTGCACAGGAGCAGGTAGGTCAAGGGATTGTCGGTGGGAAATTTTTCCAGAATGCGATGGGCCTCGAGCAGCATTGAGGTTGCGTAAGGCTTATCTTGGCGAACCTCCGGGACCTGATCGAGGTCGATGACCATCTGCGCCCGATAGGGATCGGGAGCACGATCGATCAAGCGCTGGATGCCCTGGCTATCGTGGTCCTTGTAGAGTTGATTCATCGCTTCCGATCCACAGAGCCAGTAGTCGTTCACCCAGTCGGGAACCCACTCGCGCTCCTCCGGCGTCAGCGAGTCGAGAATGCTGAGGGCTCTGACGGAATCGTTCTCACCGCGGGCTTCGGTGGCAGCGAGGGACTTGTACCCGGCGCGCTGCTCGGTTGTCTTGGCCGTGTCCGCCAGCTTGAGGCAAGCATCCGCGGTGTTGCACTGGTCCGGATCATCGCCGCGGTCCTGGTCTTCCGACTTCGCGGGGCAGCTTTGTATCGAAGATTGCACTACGCCTTGTTGCGAAGGTGCCAGATAGGGCAGCAAATGATTGGCAATCAGCGGCGCCTCCTGGCAAAAATCCTGGCGATCCTGGTCGGAAGCGAAAGGCTGGCTCAGCATGGCGCCCGCCTTGCTGATGACGAGCTCTTTCTCGGCGTCGGAAGCAGTAGGTGCCGGGGTTGGAGAAGAATGGAAAGGCATCCTGCATGAGGGAATACATCATGTTGTAATCGCGGGAGTCGGCGGCGGTATCGAGCGCGTTGCTGAATAGCTTGTCGGCGGCCTGCGGATCCTTCACACGAATGAATCCGTTCACGTTGTTAAAATAGCCGCCGCTGTGAAACTGGATCAGCAGGGTCGCCATATCTTCCGCGCGAGCCGGATCTTCGCGGCCGATATCGATAGCCGCGGCCATGATCGAGCCAGTTAGGTTGGCTACCACCGGAGAGTTGTGGCGCTTAGGATCGTAGCCGGAGTCTTTGGCTGCAGCGACGAGCGAGTCCAGGATCTTTCGTACATATTTGCCCTGCTTGAGATATACGCAGATGCGGAACACGGATAAGGTCGCTTGGAGGCGCTTGTCGCGTATCTCATCCGGCTCATTCCGGTGGTCTGTCGTAACTTCTTCCACCGCGCCCTGTAGCCACGATCCCGCGCGAAGCGGATCCACCTTCCACCAGGCCTGTGCAAGCCGCGCCTCCAGCACTGGGCGCTGCACCCCGATGCGCCATTCGTCCTCTCGGGCAGCAGCAGTGAAGCGTTCGGCCCGGTCGCGCCACAGTGCAACGATCTTCTTTTGCTCTTCCGCGTCCACTTTTGTTGAAGATTGCGCAGAAGAGCTGGGCGGAATCATAGTGATCTTAGGATCCTGTGCAGAGCAGCACAGTGCGGATAGAGTTGCGAAGACTAGAGTGCTGCGGAAGAGCATAGAGTCTCCTTGCGCAGTAAAAGACGGCGATAGTCTAGCCTTGGTTAGCGGATAGAGTGGAAGTTATCTTCCGGCGAGCTCGGCCGCGCGAACTACGGCTTGCGCTTTGTTCCGGCATTCCTGGAACTCGCTTTGCGGATCGGAGTCGGCTACGATGCCGGCGCCGGCTTGCACGTAAGCACGCTTGTTCTTCACAACCATGGTGCGGATGGCGATGCAGGAGTCGAGATTGCCGGCGAAGTCGGCATAGACGAACCGAGCCTCCATACACTCCGCGGCGGGTGGGCTCAAGTTCTTCGATGATCTCCATGGCGCGCACCTTGGGGGCGCCGCTCAGGGTGCCGGCGGGAAAGCAGGCAGCGAAGGCATCGAGCGCATCGAGATCGATGCGCAGCTTGCCTTCGAGCGCCGATACCAGGTGCATGACGTGCGAATAGCGTTCCACGTACATCAGGTTTTTCACGCGCACGCTGCCATATTCGCTGACCCGCCCGAGATCATTGCGCCCAAGGTCGACGAGCATCACGTGCTCGGCGCGCTCCTTCTCGTTGGTGCGCAGGTGTTGTTCGAGCCTCGCATCTTCTTCCGGCGTAGCCCCGCGTTTATAGGTCCCGGCGATAGGCCGGTACTCCAACGCGCGATTGCTGACCTTTACCAGCATTTCCGGCGAAGAGCCGAGCACCTCGAGATCGTCCATCCGCAGAAAGTACATATAAGGAGACGGGTTCACGGTGCGCAGCGACCGATAGATATCGATGGGCGCGGCGGGAAGCGGGAAATCGAGGCGTTGCGAGAGCACGACCTGGAAGATGTCGCCGGCAGCGATGTACTCCTTAGCAGTCTTCACGCTGCGGAGAAAGTCTTCCGGCTTGGTGCGAGCGTGCAGCTTGATTTTCCGCGGCTTCTGTTCGGGGCTGAGGCGGCGAATGCGCAGGCCGGAGACGAGTTTCTTTTCCAGCTCGTCGATGTCGGCCACCGCGCGATCGTAGGCGGCGCGGGGCTTCTCGTTGCGCACATCGGCGGCGGCGATAATGTGCAACTGATGGCGCAGGTGATCGAAGGCCAGCAGACGGTCGTAGAACATGAAGACGCCGTCGGGAAGTTGAAGGTCGTCTTTCGCCGTCGACGGCAGCCGCTCGAAATGGCGCACGGCGTCGTAGGCGAAGTAGCCGACAGCCCCGCCGGTGAAGGGAGGGAGTCCGGGTAGGTTGGCCGGCGTGTGCTCGCGGAGCGCCGCTCGCAGAGTCTCAAGCAGGCTAAGACTTTGCTTCTCGACCTTCTTGCCGCGGCGCACAGTGACTTCGTTGCCACGGCCACTCACAACCATATAAGGACGAATGCCGAGGAAGGTATAGCGGCCGATGCGCTCGCCTCCTTCGACCGACTCGAGCAAGAACGAATACGGCTCGCGCGCCGCGAGCGCCAGGAAAGCCGAGACCGGAGTGAGCAAGTCGGCGGAGATGGTGCGGGTGACCGGGATCAGCGTGGCTTCACGCGCCATCTGCGAGAAAGTTGTGAAGTCCGGCAGGCTCATGGAAGGGCCATTATACGTGGGGTGGACGCGGGTCGCGGCGCAACAGGAATTAGTACACGGTCCGATGCTGGGTTGGAGGTCGCCTGGGCTTAAGCTATACTCTCGCTTTCATTTCGCCGATAAAACATTGTCTGGCAGACGAGGCTGATGCAGATCAAGTTCTGGGGCGTCCGCGGGTCGACGCCAACGCCACAACTCGAGAACATGCGCTACGGCGGGAATACCTCGTGTGTCGAGGTACGGGTCAATGGCCAGATTTTTATCTTTGACTGCGGCACGGGCTTCCGCAACCTCGGCAAACAACTGGGCGAGGAGTTCGCGGGCAAAGGTATCCAAACGCACGTATTCATCTCCCATTTTCACTGGGACCACATCCAGGGCATTCCTTTTTTCAAGCCGCTCTACGACCGGGAAGACAATTTCTTCTACTTCCACTCCTCGAACCGTTCACGCGGATTGCAGCGCGCCATCGAAGAGCAGATGACGGACCCGTACTTTCCGGTCGACATGACCCAGATGGCGGCGCATCGCAGCTTTTACGATATCGACGAAGATCGCATTGCCTTCGATGACTGCACCATCCAGTCGATGTGGCTGAACCATCCGCAGGGCTGCCTCGGTTTTCGCATGGAGACCGATGAAGGCATCCTGGTCTATGCCACGGACAACGAACCGGGCCATCCGGTGTTCGACAAGAACGTTCGCAAGCTCGCGGAGGGCGCGGACATCCTGATTTACGACGCTCAATACCTGCCGGATGAGTATGCGGCGAAGAAGATCGGATGGGGTCACAGCCACTGGCGCGAAGCGGTGAACATCGTGATGGAAAGCGGCGCGAAGGAGTTGGTGCTGTTTCATCACGACCCCGACCACGACGATGCCTGCATCGATTCAGTGGTGAAGGCGGCGCGTGATTACTATCCCAAAGTGCGCGCGGCGGCCGAGGGTATGGAAATGAGCGTCGGTGTGTACGGCCAGAAGACCGCCCATCGCGCGGGATAACTACTTCTTATATTTTTTGATCAAATCCTGAAATTTTGCGTCGTTGCGCAGCCCGTCGAAGTACGGGCTGTTGTCGATGGCGGTGAAGTCCCTGAAGCCGGCGTTGAAGGAAAGCTGCAGGGTGGCGAGGGTTTTGGCGGTGTCGCCCTTGGCGGCGTAGGCGGCGGCGAGCCAGTAGTAGCTGATGGCGGAGGGCGGGAAATTATGCGCCAGCCTTTCAAGTGCCTTGGCCGTATCACCTTGGGCAAGATAGACTTGGGCATCACCGAGGTCGGCGGTGTTGGAACTGCGACTGAGTTGGCGCATCTGCTCGAAAGCGGCCAGGGCCTCGGGGTAGCGCTTCTGTAAGAGCAGCGCGCGGCCGAGATGATAATAGGCGGGGTAGATCGAGGCCTGGAGGCGGAGCGCCTTGCGAGCGGCCTGTTCGGCCCCGATGGGGTCCGGCGGTTGCATGTAACAGAGCGACCACGAGAGAAGATCGGCGGCATATCCGCTGTCTGGGTCGAGTTCGGTGGCGCGGCGGAATTCGCGGGAGGCGGTGGCGTAGTCGTATTTATCGGCAGCGATGGTGCCGAGGGCGAGGTGGGTGTCGGCGGAATCGGGCGCTATGGCGATCGCGCGCTGCGCAAACTTCTCGGCGCGCTCCAGATGCTCGGGGTTGGAGTCGACGTTGCGATAGATCTGGCCTTCCACCCACGCCAGGCCGGCAATCGCGGAAGAGTAGTCGGGATCGAGGCTGAGGGCCTGCTCGAAGTTCTTGCTGGCAGCTTCGAGAGATTCTTTGTTGTCGAAAGAATTGGTCAGTGCCTGGCCGCGCAGGTAGGCATCGTAAGCCTGCGGGTTTTGCGTGTAACGGTGCTGGATCGCCTGCTGCTCCTGTGGCGTGAGCTTGAGATTGAGCGACTCGGCGATCTTGACCGCGGTCTGCTCCTGAAGGGAGAAGACGTCTTTCATTTCTCCGGTGAAGTCGTCGGCCCAGACCTGGAAGCCGGTGTTGGCGTCGGTTAAGTGGACGTTGATGCGGACCTCGTCGCCAGCCTTGCGCACGGTGCCTTCCAATAAATACCGGACCCCGAGCTCCTTGCTGATTTCAGAAGGACTGCCCTTGGCGGCGACCGCGGCGGAGTGGGCGGCGACATCCACGCCCTGGATTTTCGACAGCTTGGTCGTGATCTCGTCGGTCATGCCATCGCTGAAGTAGTTGTCGTTCTCGGCGCTGAGATTCTTGAGCGGGAGAACGGCGATGGACGGCTTGATACCGCCGGCGGCGCTCGATCCGCCGGAACGACTGGAACCTTTCTCGATGAAGGCGGCGGCAATGAGCGCGGCGGCAATAATGGCGGCGCCGACGATCATACGTAGGCGATTGGAGCGACGTGGTTGCTGCACCACGGGAGCGGAGACGCCGCTGCGGACGGAATCGCTGGCGCGCTGGATACGCTTTAGATCGGCGCGGAGTTCGGCAGCGCTCTGGTAGCGGAGCTCGCGATCCTTTTCCAGCGCCTTGTTGACGATGCGCTCAAACTCGACGGGCACGGCTGGATTGAGGCGGACCATCGCCGTCGGCGTAGCGTCGAGAATGTTCTTGAAGATGACACCGGAGCTTTCCCCCTGAAACGGAAGAACGCCGGTCGCCATCTCGTAGAGGACGACACCGAAGCTGAAGACGTCGGTCCGGGCGTCGAGGTCCTTGGCGCGAACCTGCTCGGGAGACATGTAGGCAACAGTACCGAGAGTGCTGCCGGGGCTGGTGAGGTCCTCTTCGCGAACCACTGACATCGTATTCGCGGTGGCGACCTGCGCGGCGGTGGCGGTGGAGGCGACCTTGGCGAGGCCGAAGTCGAGGATCTTTGCGTGGCCGCGCTTGGTGAGAAAGATATTGGCCGGCTTGATGTCGCGATGGACGATACCGGCGGCATGGGCGGCGTCGAGGGCGTCAGCGATCTCTACAGCGATCGGCAGAAGCTCTTCCATCTCGATGGGATGGCCACTGATGCGGTGCTTCAGGGTCATGCCATCGAGAAACTCCATGGCGATGAAGGCCTGTCCGTTTTCTTCCCCAATGTCGTGGATGGTGCAGATGTTCGGGTGATTGAGAGCGGAGGCGGCCTGGGCCTCACGCTGAAACCGGGCCAGGGCTTGCGGATCGCGCGCCACATCGGTGGGCAGGAACTTGAGGGCGACGAAGCGGCGAAGGCGCGTGTCTTCGGCCTTGTACACCACGCCCATGCCACCGCCGCCGAGTTTTTCGACGATGCGGTAGTGCGAAATGGTCTGGTCGATCATGAGGGCTTGCGGGTACTCAGCTGGCCACCCATCTTATGAATGCTGCTCCGGCGAGTCAATGAAGAACGCCGCTGCCGAAGGCTTGCCGCGCAGCGGCTTTCGGGGAATAGCAACTAACTTGTTTTGCAAACGAACCAAGTGGCGATTGAACCGGGAGCCGGGTCGATC
This sequence comes from uncultured Acidobacteriaceae bacterium, assembly GCA_963703075.1. Taxonomy (GTDB): domain Bacteria; phylum Acidobacteriota; class Terriglobia; order Terriglobales; family Acidobacteriaceae; genus Korobacter. The sequence goes on along the minus strand of OY969786.1, from coordinate 3,542,344 downwards.
ATCCGCGAGCAAGAGCCGCCCAATCTGGAGTTCCCGTTCGATCAGGCTTCCGATCCCCCTCACGCCGAATCAGTTCGATAAGGGATCGACGTGTTGATCCGCGAACGAGGCTAACCGGTATTGTTGGGCAGTTTGCATGGCAGTTGTCCGATGTGGTACTTCGGTGTGATCCGCTCCCTTGCCCTTCTCTCCTGCCGAACATATACTCCTTAGGTTTGCCCGGAGACGCATTCCTTGCCGCAAAAACGGCCCATTCCGCGTTCCGGGACCGTCCTGATGGAGAGTGCATGAGTACCGTACAGTCGTTAGAAACAGAATTAAATCCGTGGGAACAGCAAGCGGCGCGCTTCGATGAAGCGACGCAGAAGCTTAAGCTCGATGAAGGGCTCATTAGCGTTCTCCGCGTTCCTAACCGTGAAGTCACGGTCAACATTCCAGTCGCCATGGACAACGGCAAGATCCGTATGTTCACCGGCTATCGCGTGCAGCATTCCTTCGCGCGCGGGCCGGCGAAAGGCGGCGTTCGTTTCAGCCCCGAAGTCAGCCTCGACGAAGTCCGCGCCCTGGCCGCTTGGATGACCTGGAAATGTGCTGTCGTAAACATTCCCTTTGGAGGCGCAAAGGGCGGCATCATCTGCGATCCCAAGACGATGTCGATGGGTGAATTGGAGCGCATGACCCGGCGCTACACGGCGGAGCTGGTGGAATTTATCGGTCCGGAAAAAGACGTTCCGGCTCCGGACGTGAATACCAACGAACAGACGATGGCCTGGATGATGGACACGTTTTCCATGCACTCCCGCATGACCGTGAACGCGGTTGTCACCGGCAAGCCACTGAACATGGGTGGCTCGAGGGGCCGTCGCGAGGCCACTGGCCGCGGCGTGATGATCACAACCGACCAGGCGCTGAAGAAGTTCGGAATGGTCCGCGAGGGGACGCGGGTGGTGGTGCAAGGGTTCGGCAACGTTGGTTCCAACGCCGCGCAACTCATGCACCAGGCCGGCTACAAGGTCATCGGCATCGGGGAATGGGATGGCGGTCTGTACAACAAAAATGGAATCGATATCGATGCGCTGATCGACTACAAGGCGCATAACGGCTCCATCCACGGCTTCAAAGGTGCGGAGAAAGCGAACACCGCAGACTTGATGATCGTCGATTGCGACGTCTTGATTCCGGCCGCAACCGAGAACGTGATCACCACCAAGAACGCCGCGCAAGTCAAGGCAAAGATCATCATCGAGGGCGCGAACGGACCAACCACATCGGGAGCGGACGAGATCCTCAACGATAAGAAGATCTTCGTCATGCCCGACATTCTCGCCAATGCGGGCGGCGTTACCGTTTCGTATTTCGAGTGGGTCCAGGACCGCCAGGGCTATTTCTGGAAAGAGTCGGTGGTGAACGAGCAACTCGAGCACATCATGATCAGCGCATTCGACGATGTGGTGAACATGGCCGAGCAGCACGGAGTGTCCAACCGGATCGGCGCTTACATGCTGGCAATTGACAGGGTGGCTTACACTATCCGGCAGCGCGGAATTTACGCATAGACCTCCACCCCAAGCCGCCAGGCGGACAGGGTGCTAAAGGGACGGCCAAACAACCCAACGGGCGAAAGTCCTCGGGAACTGAGCCGTCCCTGCGTCATTCAGCCCATAAAATCTTTTGCCGCTGGGTTCGCTGCGGCATCCTAACTTCTGGCGGGTCCTGCTATGAAACGCAGAGAACGCATCTTGCGCACGGTGCTGCTCTACGCCGCTTCTCCCGGATTGCTGGCGTTGATCGCGATGATGGTCGTGCTGCGTCCACTCACCGCCTACCAGGATGGCTTTCATGGCCCGGAATACATGTGGCGCGACTTGCGCCAGTGGGCCCGCACCGGGGAGTTGCGATTTCCCAACTGGGCGCGGGCCAGTCGCGGTCATTTACATCGCCACGGAGCATCCTGAAGGCCTGCATCAACCTCAATACTGAGGGCAGAGCGTTGCTTTGAGATGTAGGCTGGAGGATAATCAAGCGATTGGTCCCTCGCGGCCGCGCGATTTCCGCAGTGAACTTACCGAATTCCATCACGATGACCCGGATCTTCAGCATTCCGCTGCTGATCTGGCTCTTACTGACCAACCGCATCGGCAGCCTGCACGGCGAAAAAGAGCTGCTGGCTTCAGCGGTGTTTGTGCTTGCCTCGATCACGGATGGCCTGGATGGATACCTGGCACGTAAGCGCGGGCAAGTCACCACCATGGGAATGCTGCTCGACCCGCTGGCCGACAAGCTGATGATCACGGCGGCGTTTATCACCCTCGTGCAGGTCAATCCGCACGTGGTCAGCGCCTGGGTGGCCACCCTCATTATCGGGCGCGAATTCCTGGTGAGCGGCTTACGATCGATTGCCGCCTCCGAGGGTTTCACCATCCAAGCCAGCGATCTTGGAAAAATGAAGATGGTGGTGCAGATCGTCTCCGTGGTCGCGGTCATCCTCGACATGCGCTGGTGGGATGCCGAATGGAACTTTGGCTCCTTTACCTTCGTTCTCGGCATCGACCTGGTCGCCAAGATGGCGATCTGGTTTATGGTGGCCCTCTCACTGATCTCCGCCATCGATTATTTCGTAGGCTTCTGGAAAAAGATCGATCGTAGTTCGGAACGCCGGCGCCGCCGTTCGTTTGTGCTTGCGCGACGGCGCAAATCCTCTGATGTCGCAGCTACCTAGCCAATCTCTTCCCGCGGGTCCTGCCGAATATTCCCCGGCTGAACGGGAAATGCTGCTGCAACTGGCGCACCGTGCGATCGAGGCACGGCTGCGGAACGAACCCCTAGACCTCAAAGCTCCGACACCACACCTCGCCGAGCGACGCGGCGCATTTACCACCCTGCACCTGAGAGGCGAATTGCGAGGATGCATCGGGTATGTCGGGGCGGTGAATTCGCTCTACCAGACGGTCGCAGAAACCGCGGCGGCGGCGGCCTTTGAGGATCCTCGCTTCGATCCAGTGAGCGCAGAACAGGCAAAGGAGCTGAAAGTAGAGATCAGCGTGATGTCGCCGTTGTTTCCCATCTCACCGCAGCAAGTGGAGATCGGCCGACATGGGTTGGTCGTGACGCTGGATCGCCGTCGCGGGTTGCTGCTGCCGCAAGTGCCGGTCGAGCATGGCTGGGACGTAGAGACGTTTTTGAATGAGACCTGCCGGAAGGCGTGGTTGCCGGTGGACGCATGGCGGCATGGCGCTCAGTTGGAGGGGTTCACTGCAGAGGTGTTCGGCGAGTAGACTGCAGTTTCGCGCATAAGAAAAAGCGCCGCTTTCCGCGGCGCTTTTCTGACAAGCTTCGAACTAGTTGCTGCCGCCGCTGCCGCCGGCATCCGGGGGCATCACGACAAAACGGTCGCCGATCTGGATGTCTTCGCTGGCGAAGGTGACCATCGCAGTGGCGGTGGTCGGCGTCGTCATCAGGACCACGGCTTCCCCGAGATTGCGTTTCGGAATTTCTCCGTAACGCTTCGGGTTCGTTCCCGGTTCCTTCATCTGATCGTCGTCGTAGGACAGCGTCTGCAGGGATTCACGGTCCGCAGGATCGTAGTCTTCCTTGGCGTAACCACGATAAATTCTCAGGTAGTCGCCAGGTTTCAATCCCTGGTTGGCGCCGATATTCACGTAGAACTTTTTGCCCTCGCCCATGTAGACGTCAAAGTCCTTGGTGAGGATGATCCTGCCCTCAGTCGTGCCCTTCAAAGCTGCAAAGTGCTGGAAGGCAAACGGGCGCGGATGGAAATCGACCAGGGTACGTTCCTTAAACGGCATTACCAGGTCCCCGGGAACAATAGCGTCGCAGCTGAAATCCACATGCGCGACGGCGGTGTTGCCCTTGGCGACGGTCACGGTTGCCTGTCCGAGGTCGAAGAACAGGTTGCCAGCCTTCTTGAGCTCGGCGAATTGGCCGCGGTAGATCATGTAGTAGTTGGGATCCTTCGCCCGGCGGACGATGGAAAGCTTTTGGCCTTCCTGCCATCCCGAACCGGCCAGGAAGATGGAATCGTTTTTCACGAAGCGCGCTGTGTTGGGCGATTGTTCGCCAGCTAACACATAGCTGTTATTCGAAACATCGGTGGGCGACATCCAGCCGGCGCAATAGACGTCGGTGTAGGTGGCAGCCACGCCCTTCTGCACGATGTTGGCCGGCAGGACCGTCGGCGCGACCTGGGGATCCTGTTGCGGGGCCATGGCAGTCCCTTGCCCGAATGCCGCCGCGCTGACCGTTAGACTGACCAGAAGCAGTACTTTCTTCATAACTCCTCCGTTGAGCCCAGGCGAAGCTGCGTGCCTTCGAGTGCCTGGTGGCGGGCAGTCGAACTGCCGCCGGCTCGCTCTCCCTTGAAGGTGCGGACAACTGCACAGAGCGGCGGAAGAAACCTGTCCGGGGGGACCGCTGTGTGGCTGCATGTCATTGACCATGCAGAAGTATGGCTGAGGCGGAAAGTACCAGACGAGTAGCTGCTGGTCAAGAATCCGTTCGTACCTTTAGTAACCCGAAGGGTGCGAGTTTTCGATTTGTCTTCCGTAACTTGAAAAGATTGTTGCAACTGGATTAGTGCACTATTACCATCGCGACGACCTCCGGTCGCTGCCGCAGAATACTGGCTGCCCGGGACCGGTCATGAGACGAATGGCAACCAGCTCCTACAATGCGCCCCGCATTCTGCGTTCACGGATTCCGCGTGTCTGCGTTGCCGTGATTGGCGCCACCGCCGAAGAAATGATTGCCAAGGCCGAGGGCTTGATCCGTGATAACCCCTTCCTGGAGTTCAGGTTAGATTACCTAGCGAACCCCGCGGCGGCGCTTCCCAAGGTCAAGAAACTGCTGGAAACCAGGCCCGATGCGGTGATCATCGGGACCTGCCGGCGGGCGGCCAACGGGGGCAAGTTCAAAGGATCCGCGACGGCCCAGATCGAGATCTTGGCGAAGGCGGCGGCGGCCGGCTGCCACCTGCTCGATGTCGAACTGGAGACCGCCGAGTCGGTCAAGGCATCGGAGCTGCAGAAGCTGCGCAACTCTGCGTCCCTCATCCTTTCGTACCACGATTTCAAGGCGACCCGGAAGCTGGACGACATCTTCGCGCGCATGGTGAAGATCCCGGTCGAGTATTACAAAGTCGTCACCACCGCGACCAGTTTGCACGACAACGTGACGATGATGAAGTTCCTGGAAAAGCATGGCAACGATTATTGGTTGATCGGCGCGTGCATGGGAGAGCAGGGAATCATCAGCCGCATCCTTGGAGTGCGTGCGGGAAGCGTTTTCACCTTTGCCGCCACTTCGGCAGGCGAAGAGACTGCGCCGGGCCAGGTGACCTATCGCGACCTGCGCAGCACCTTCCGCATCGATCACGTAGATGCTGCCACCCAGGTCTATGGCGTGGCCGGCGATCCGGTGGCGCATTCGCTCTCGCCCGCGATGATGAATCTCGCCTTCCGCCGCGAGAATGTGAATGGTGTCTATCTCGCGCTGCAAACCAAGAAAACCGACGACCTCCTCGCCTGTATCCGCGACATTCCCATCCGCGGTTTGAGCGTGACCATGCCGCACAAGCAGGAGATGGTGAAGCACCTTGCCAATGCCGATGACCTGGTGCGAAAGATCGGCGCGGTCAACACCGTCGTCCGCAGCCAGGATGGCAAACTTTACGGTTTCAATACCGATGTGGCCGGGGTGGTGGGGCCGCTGTCGGACCGCATCGTGCTCAACAATGCGCGCATTCTCGTGATTGGCGCGGGTGGCGCAGCGCGGGCTGCCGTGTTTGGGCTGGCCGCACGCGGGGCGCAGGTTTCTGTTTTGAATCGCACTGTGCCCAAGGCGCAGAAACTCGCACGCGAAGCTGGCGCCAAGGTTGCGAAGCGCGCCGACCTGAAGAAACTCGATTTCGACGTGATCATCAACGCCACCCCTATCGGCATGGCCAACCCAAAAGCCAGCCCGCTCGAGTCCGACGAAATCCGCGCGCGCATTGTCTTTGACATGGTCTATAACCCGGTCGAGACCAGGCTCCTGCAACTGGCGAAGGCCAAGGGGATCGCCACCATTCCTGGCTACGAGATGTTCGTGCAGCAAGGCGCACGGCAATTCGAGATCTGGAGTGGCAAACCCGCGCCGGTGGAGGAAATGCGTGGCGTCGTGATGAAAGCACTGGGCGAGCACACCCCCGCTCCGGTGGTGCGCGTTGTGTTGGAAAAGCCGGAAGCCAAACCCGTTGCTCCCAGCAACGGGACTTCAGGGGCAAAGAAAGCGGCGGAGCCGGTGAAGGCCGCGGAAACGACCAAATCCAAGAAAGCCGCTGCGCCTGCAAAAAAAGCCGTCAAAGCGCTTGCCAAGAAGCGATAACTTCCCGGTCTTATAAAGCGATGTGAGCTAGGCGGATTTCCTGAGCAGGGTTTCCATCTGGTTAAAGCGGATGGCGACTCCGAAAGCCGCTCCGGCGCCGGAAGTCTGGACGCGGATCACGATTCCCTCATACTGCTCCTGCAAACCAGAGGGATCCTTCTGCGGATAAAGCCGTATCTGCACCGTATCGCCGATGTTCGGCGTGTGCTGCGTGTAGAGGCAGATCCCGGAGTCGCTGATGTCCTTGATCCAGGCCAGACTGGCGGTGTCGGCGGTGAAGAGGGTGCCACCCGTATGGACGAAGCGCCGTTTGCCCCGCCGCTGCTCGGTGCTGGCGACGCCCATCAGCTCTAACGCTCGTTGCCTCTCCATCATGCGGTCCAGCTCTCCTGGCGGGTAAGGAGTGCAAACCGAGCGCCAACCCTAAGCTGCTGGATTCACTGGGCCGGGCGCGCGGATTGCTATGAAATTTCTGCCCCTGCTGGGCGGTTTCTACCGCTCTTCGGGAGCGCACCCCGGCGGCTGGGAGTACATTACAGCGTGGCAGGAAACGGGGTACACTGACCTCTCATGACGTCCAGCAATAGAGGTTCGCGCGTCTTTCTTTGGATCGCCTTAGGCGGTGGCGCTTTCTTCGTTTTTGTGGCTGTGCTTTTCGTGATCGTGTATGCCGCAGTTCGCTCCGACGACCATGCGCAGTTCAGCGGCTTTGGCGATCGCATCGCGGTGGTCGATCTCGATGGCGTGATCGTTGAACCGAAGACGGTAGTCAGCCAACTCAAGCGATATGGCGACGACAGCTCGATCAAAGCCATTGTGCTGCACATCGATTCGCCGGGCGGAGGCGCGGCAGCTTCGGAAGAGATCTACCGCGAAGTGCGCCGGTTGCGCGATGAGAAGCACAAACGTATCGTCGCTTCCATTGAAACCGTTGGCGCGAGCGGCGCTTACTACGTAGCGTCCGCGACCAATAAGATTTACGCGAACGAGGCGAGTATTGTTGGCAGCATTGGCGTCATCGCCGAGTGGTACAACTACGGCGACCTGCTCAAGTGGGCCAAACTGAAGCAGATCACCCTGAAGGCCGGCGAATTCAAAGACACCGGTTCTCCCACGCGCGACCTCACTCCTGCCGAGAAGGCCTACATGCAAGCCCTCATCGACGACATGCATCAGCAGTTCATCCACAACGTGGCAGCGGGCCGAAAAGTGCAGGATGACCAGATTAAGGCCATCGCCGACGGCCGGGTGTGGACCGGACGGCAGGCGATGCCCATGAAATTGATCGACCAGATTGCCGATTTTCAGGCGGCAGTACAGGACACGGCCAAGAGCGTGGGAATTGAAGGGGAGCCGACCCTGGTGTCCGCCGAAAAGGAGCGTAAGTCTTTGCTGGACTTGCTCTTCGGAGATGTTTCGGACCTCATTCCCGACCGCGCCAAGCTGATGCAAAGCAACGTTGGCTTCTACTACCTCTGGAAATAGGGGTTAGCGTCGGGGAAGGTTTTCTGCTCGGAACTGAAAGTCGGTCTTGCCAAAAGGCTAGTGTTTCTGAGAATTTAGAAGCGACTTAAGACCCCAAAGCGCGGCGCCTTACCAGCGGCGAGCGCGACAGAGGGTCGCAATCGAGAGGGAGCGAAGGCGATGACAAAGGCGGATCTGATCGACGAGGTTTCACGGCTGGCGGAACTCACGCGAAAAGACAGCGAAGTGATTGTCGAGACGATCTTTGACAGCGTTGTGCACTCATTGCGCGCTGGCGACAAGATCGAGATTCGCGGCTTCGGCAGCTTCCGTACGCGCCAGCGCAAGCCGCGCGTGGGCCGCAACCCCAAGACCGGGGACCGGGTCGAAGTGCCGGCCAAGAAGATTCCTTTCTTCAAGCCCAGCAAAGAATTGAAGGACATGGTGAACGAGTCCGGCGCGAGCGCCGCCGCCGTTCCCCCACCGACGGGCGGACCAGCGTAGAGAGTTCCCAAAAGCCGCCACGCAGGCGGCTTTCGTATTTGCCCGCGGTTCTTACTGAAGCGCTGGGATTTGCATCAGTGTCTGCTCGGCAATGTCGTTGAGACCCAGGTATTTTCTCAGCCAGATGTAGCGGTCCACGCGCGCCTCTGCATTCAGGGCATGCTTGGCGTCGTACCACTTCAGCGCCTTGGGCGGCACCACTACCTCGGCAGTTGTTTCGAACATCTTTTGGCTGCCAAACTCGTCTTGCGTCGCATCCTGGAGCAACACTGGCGCCTTTCCCGACAAGCTCACGTAGTGGACCGGGTCCGTCCATTCCATCTGGTCGAGATATTCGTTGATCTTCTGCTCTCCATATTTCTTCCGGAACGCGACAATCTCCGGCTCGTCCGAATTCATCTCCGCACGGGTTGAGTAATTGCCGGCCATCAGGACGTACGCCACGATCCGTGGCTCAATCCCGCGCAGAAGACCTCCGACTTCCGCGTCGTAACTGTGCCCTACATACCCGATGCGCGAAGGATCCACATCCTTGCGCGCCTGGAGCAGGTCGACCCCGCGCCGCAAGTTCACAATCTGCTGCACGAGAATGCGGCTCTCCTGCAGGCTGAAGGGGTCCGGATCATCCTTGAACCCCGGTAGCGCAAAGGGCGCATCGACCAGCAGGCAGACGGTTCCCGCTTTTGCATAGACCACTGCTTCGTCCAGGAATTCGCTGCGATTCGAGGTTTTCGGAGAATGTTGTGTGTTGCGCCAGTGCGCGTAAACGATGGCGGGAAACGGTCCGGGACCCGCCGGCAAAACCAGGTACGCCGGCACTCGTCCGCCGGGGCTTGCGTACGACAAGTCCACCACCCGCACGGTCCCACGATTCTCGGTAGAGTTCTCTTTCACGTCGAGCGGAGCTTTCTTGTCGTAGTCGAAATGAGTGGCGAGGTTCTTTGGCAGATCCTGTGCGGAGGCCACCAACGAAAGCAGCAACAGCAGGAAAACATTTTTCATGACGAGCTCCGGGAATTCTGCGCCAGCGCTAGCGCGCGGGTATGTGGGCCCATGTAGGAAAGAGTACGCTGCATCCACTTCTCACATGCAGGACCATAATCGAAGAACTCCTGCTTGAGAAGATTCAGCAGTTCCTCGTCGCCTTCGGTCACAAGTTGTTCCACAAGCGTAAATGCGCGCTGGGAAAACAAAGCCAGGTTCCGATCCAGCGCGGCTTGCAAGGTGGGAACGAAACTATAACTGAAGAACGATTGCATGAACTCGGGGTCCTGTGCCTGGCGGCGTGCGTAGTCGGTGCGATCGTTGGCAAGCTCGGGAAGAGCTTCCACCAGCAGCGCGTCGAGTTCTGCCGCGCGGATCATAGTGGCTAGGACCTGATTCCGATGGCCGCCATCATGCGGCCGGTTTTGCCGGATTCGGCGCGATGGGAAAAGAATCGATCCGTATGGCAGGAGGTGCAGTCTTCGAAGGCGAAGATGTTCTTCTCCGACAGGCCCGCATCCAGCAGTTGCCGTCGGTTCGCCTCCACGAGATCCAGTTGGATTTTCGTCGCGGGCTCGCCGTGACCGGGCGCGCGCTGGTTCAGAAAGAGCATCGGATACTTGTTGTGCAGTGATTCGAAATCGTATTCCTCGTAAAAAAGCTCGCGGGAATAGGCAAACTGCGAAGCGAAGGCTTGCAACAGTTCTTCACCAACGGTGTAACAGCAGCGGTGCACCCCGGGGCCGATCGCCGCCCGGATATCACGCGGATTCGAACCATAGGCCCGGCGCATCTCGCCAATTCCTTTTTCGACGATGCGCGCGACGGTCCCCCGCCATCCCGCATGAAACGCTCCAACGGCGCGCTTCTTCGCATCGACCACCAGCACTGGAATACAGTCGGCGGTCTTGACCCCGATCAGCAGGCCGGGAACGTCGGTGATCAGTCCATCGCCGGTCAGCGGTGCAGTTTCGGCGGCTGTGACCACGTGCACGATGCCCGAGTGCACCTGCTTGAGTTGCACCAGGGGCCAAGGCTTGTCATTTTTCGCTGCACCGATCGCTTGCGCGAACAGAGTACGGTTGCGCTCTACGTTCTCGCGGGTGTCGTGGTCGGTGATGCCCAGGTTTAGCGAACTCGCGCCGTAGACCTCCGAGACGCCTCCTTTCCGCGTACTGAAGCCGTGCACCAGCCAGGGAAGCTTCTCGAAGGCGGGAGCGTAAACGACCTCGGGCTTCGCAGTTTGGCGGACAGGCGCGGCCTTACGATTGGATTTTCGGCGCGATTTCAAAGCGGATGGCACAACCCGATTGTAACGAAGCAGGATGAGGAAAGGTTAGTCGCCGGCGGCCGCGGCGGCGTAGGCAGGAGCCATGGCGTGCGACTTGTTGCCACCCCCGGATTTAGCCACGTCCAGGGCGCTCTCGAGGCGATTGATCACCTCAGTGACGATATCGACGGCATCCCAGTGCGGGTTCATCACGGCTTCAGCAATTCCCACCGTCATGGGCAACGGCTGTTCGCGGCCCGGCACCTTCATATTTCCCAGGACCTTGCGCAACTTGTCCGCGACAAAGAAAGCGTTTTTGTCCTTGGTGTCGGAGAGGACCACGGCAATCTGCGTCAGGTCGTAGCGAACCGCGACGTCGTTTTGCCGCAAGTGGGCCTGCACCGTTTGACCAATGGACTGCAACACATTATCGACTGCCGATTCGCCAACGTCCCGGACCAGCGAAGCCGCCTTGCCAAACTCAAGCAGCATGAGAGTGACCGGGGCATTGGCTTGCAGCGCCCGCTTGACCTCGGACATGAGGACGTCGAGATACGAGGCCCGTTTGAGCAGGCCGGATTTTTCTTCCGTGACCGCAAGATTTTTTACCAGGTTGCGGAGCTTCGCGTTATGGACCGCGAGAACGACCTGGTCGGCGATGGTGCGTAGGATTTCCGCGTCCGTTTCTCCCCAGGTGCGCGCCGAACAGTGCTCAAGGATGAGAATGCCGGCTTGTTCATCGCCTTCGCAGAGCGGTACTGCCAGCAGAGACTCGATGCCAAGGGTCTCGATCACGTCCCGCACCGGCAGGAGGTCTTGCGAACTGCGTGCGTTTGGAATGGAGACCACGCCCGCATTCACTGCCAGCGGAAGCAGCACGCTGATGAGTTGCACGATCGAGGGAATATCAGACTGTGGAACGCCCGGAGCGCAGTATTCCAGCGCCGCCGAAGGGGGTTTCCCAACCGAACACAAACCGGCGACGCAGCGGCTCGCGCCCCAGTGGCGGCCGATTTCGTTCACCGACGTGAACAGCACCGCCTTCACATTGCCCTGACGGTAGATCTTCTTCGTAATTTCGTTGACCCGGGAAATATTGCCTACGGAATTCTCCACCGTAACGGCCGCAGGCGCCTTGCGGGAAGATTCCTTGGTTCGCCGTGGAGTGGCCGCCACGGGCGGCGCCGCCGCAGGCGGGGGTGCTTCTACGCGCTGCTCCGGCGCATATTGCGGAATATAGCCAGCGTTGTGGTAGAGATTGCGCAGCTTCTCGCGGCGGTCTTCTTCGTGCGGGAAGAGCTTGTTGATCCGTTCCATGCGTTCGATCGCTTTTGACTGCATGGAATACTGCAGGAAGATTTCGGCCTGCAGGATCAAGTCTTCCAGCATCGTGCTCTCGCCGGGGTTCGCGTCGACTTGAGGCTTTGCCGTATGCGTGCCGGCCTGCTCTACCTTGATCACCACCGAGAAACGATTGGCGATGGCATTGAAGCGGCTATCGGCGACTTTGCCGCGCAGCATCTCGAGACGCTTCTGATGTCCGGATTCGTAAGGATCGACCTCGGCGGCGCGGTCCACGCAATCTCCGGCCTTCTCAAATTCGCCAATGGCGTAGTGCAGGTCGAAGAGGCGCACCAGCGTAGCGCAGTAATCGTGCTCGCGGTTGCTTGAGTTGTAGAGCTCAACCAGGTAGTAAAGAAACGGGACCGAGGGGGCGCGGAGCTCCAGCAGGGATTGGATCAGCTGCACAAACTCACGGCGGCGGTTCGTGCGCGACATCTGTTCTTCAAGCTTCCTGGTCAACCGCAAAGCATTTTCGGTCTGCTGCAGATCGACGTAATCGCCGATCAATTCGAGAATTTCGCCCAGCTTGCGGGAGTCGAATTCGTAGAGCTTCCAGATGATGGGTTCGGCCTGCTCCAGCCGTCCCGCCAACAACAGGGCGCGCGCATACGCTTCGCGTGCTTCGATCGGGCTGGAAGGATAATTCGCCAGAGGATCGAGTATATCGACTGCTTGCTCCGCCTCTCCCCTCAGCAGCAGGGCGTGTCCGTGGCCAAAGGCGGCGCCAGGATTCTTAGGATCGAACTGGTAGGCCTTCTCATACCACTCGGCCGCGTCGCCACCTGACTTCTCCACCAGGATGCCGGCCTGCACGAAAGAAACGGCTGCCGAGGCGTTCTGGTTCAGTTCAGCCGCCAGTTCGCCTTCCTGCGCGTAGTGATCGATGGTTGGATCGAGGCGCGAAATGCGCCGATAGACTTCGAGTAAGTCTTCCTTCTTGTGGACCGCCCGATATTCCTTCCCCAGGTTGATATAGGCATCCAGCGCTTCGCGCTTGTTGGTGCGTTCCTGGAGATGGGCATACTGCAGCATCTGCTGCAGAGAGGGCTTTCCAACCCGGACTAATTTCTTGTAGGTGAGGTTGGCGCGCGCGTTGTCGCCAACCGCGGTCTGGGCGTCGAAGAGCTGCGAGAACATGGCGGCTGCTTCGGCAGGCCGGTTCAAGGAAACGCACAATTCCGCTGCTGTCTGGCGAACGCTCTGGTTCGTAGGCTGCTCGTCGAGTACTTGCAAGTACTCATCAAGCGCACCTTCCAGCTTGCCTCGCTGGAGGTACTTCTCGGCCTTTTCCAGGTGCTTAGAGATATCAGCCATGGGAGACAGGGCGAAGCCCGTGCAACAAAACGGAGCACGCTACACGCACGATCATTGTATGCAGAACGGACTCCGACCAGCAATCGGGGTTACCGCGAAGTATTCCTTAATTTCCCCGAAATTGTGTCTTAGACGCGGGTCTACAGGCTGTGCCGAAAGTAACGTCGATTAGCGGCCGCTGGTGATCGAACGTACTCCTGAACTCAGGAGGCAATGCACGTAGTCGGTGATGGAGTTGTGAACCTTCGCATTGGCCGCCATCGGCGCCATGATGGCCGCACGGCTGACATCCTGACGCACCTGCCTGCGTGCTTGCATCATCTCGCGCACCGCGGTACGGGCTTGCAGACGAGCCTGCAGCGCAGCCTTGTGCGCCTCGGCCTGTGCCTTGCAGATCTCGGCGCTGTCGGCGGACACGCCGGCCCATACGGCGGGGGAATGAAGTGCGATGCGAGGTGCGTGATGCGAAACAAGGAGGCCCGCGTTCAAGGCGATCATGGCAGCGATTGCCCGTGCGCTATTGGTGTTGAAATCCATGGCTAACTCCTGACTGCTTTCACTAGGATACGTCGGGGCCGGGGCGGCAGTTCCTTACAATGCCATTAATTTCAAGATAGACGGCTCTTGCTCTGCGAAGTGAGCTACGGCCAACACTTTTTGGGGTCGAACCCAGCGGGTAAACGGTCCACTCCTTGACTTTCGCTTTCCTTTCGCTATACTTCGGGCAAGCGGCTCAATCACTTCCAAGGACGATCAAGATGGCGCTGACGCGACGGCAACGAGAGGTGTTGGACTTCATCTCGCAGTTCGTGGATTCTCGCGGATATTCGCCTTCTTTCGAGGAGATCGCCGAAGGCGTCCAACTTTCGTCGTTGGCCACGGTGCACAAACACATCGGCAACCTCGAGGCGAAAGGCCTGCTGAAGCGCGATTACAATCGCGCCCGTTCCATCGATCTGATCAAGCCCAAGACGCAAACGCGCAAGGCTTTCATCGCGGCTGCGAATACCTCGCTGCCGTTCCTTGGACGTATTGCCGCTGGCCAGCCGATCGAAGCGATCACCAACCCGGAAACGATTTCGCTGGGCGACTTCACCGGCTCCAAGGATGTGTTTGTGCTCGAAGTCTCTGGGCAGTCCATGCAGGACGAGCACATTGTGGATGGCGATTACGTGCTGGTCGAGCGCACCAACACCGCGCGCGATGGCGAAATCGTTGTCGCTCTCGTGGAGAGTTCCGATACGACCCTGAAGCGGATCTACCGCGAAGGTGCCACGGTGCGGCTTCAGCCCTCCAACGCCACCATGGCGCCGATCCTGGTTCCAGCCGAATCTGTGCAGGTGCAGGGCCGCGTGATCGGCGTGTTGCGCAAGTATTAGCGTTACTACGAACCAAAGACCTTTCGTGCTCCACAGTAGTCACTTTTCTTTTCCCTCACAGCTCATTACGCTTCATACTCGCGGCCTGAGTTCTCGCTTCGCAGCACCACGCGATTGGTGCGCCCTGAGCGCCTGCAAGGTGGATGAGAACTGGAATCGGCGCGCATTACACTAATGGAGTCGGAGGTTCTCGATGCGGAAGGCCCTATACCTGGCAGCGGTGGTTTCCATTCTCGGACTGTGCATGGGATGTGCAGGCGGTAAGTCGCTGGATGGATTCCGTCCGGGCTCCGGCGGCGGCGGAGGCAGTTCGACCTTCCAGGCGGGCAATTGGGCCTTCACGACCAGCGGCGGCATTAATGGCACTCTCGCACTGGGCGGATATCTTTCCGGAACGGGCACTACGGTGAGCGGCAATCTCTTCGTGGTCGGCGACACAGGTTCCGGCTTCCTGATCGGAAAGAGCAGCACATCGATGCCGGTGACCGGCACGATCGCCAGCGACACCCTCACCTTGACGGGTGTGCTGGCCAGTTCGAATTTCACGATTACGTTCACGAATGTCTCCGGCAGCAACACGTCGCTAACTGGAACCTATAGCGTCACCGGTGGCACGGACACCGGCGATTCCGGCACTATCATCGGCGTGCTGGCGGGAAGCTACACCGGAAACTGGGCAGGAACCGACTCGGCCACCGGAGGCACGGTGACAATCGGGATGACAGAAGCGACGAGCGCGAGTACGAATGGGTCATTTGTCATGAGCCCAACGACCGGCGGCGGAGTGGCTTTCTCCGGCGTCAACGGCTGCGTGGTGACTGGCACCTTGAATCCCACCTATTCGTTTGCGGCTGGCGGCATCGTCTTCCTCGATATCAACACCGTCGATACCGGAATCGTGGGAGAGATGACCTTCCTCGGCGTGGCGAACGATGCCACCAACGCTACCACCCTGGCCGGCGGCAGCTACACCTATACCGGCGGAACGTCGTGCATGTTGCAGAGCGGCGTAGGTCCGGTCAACTTCACTCTTACCAAGCAGTAGGATTCTTCGTCTTAGACAGAGCGGGAGCTTCGGCTTCCGCTTTTTTTTGCGTTTAGCGGTCTTCTTCCACGATCAATCGACTCTGCTTCGGCAGATAGCTCTTGCGTCGGAACCAATCTTCCATGTCGTGCTGCAAGCGGTCCAGCGGAACGCGGACACCGATCTCCATGTGCCCGTCGCTGGTCGGGAGGGTATCGTCAAAGACGGGATCGTTGGTGAAGTTGCGCATCGCGAAGCTGTCGAGCCACTTCATCAGGCACGGCTTGCGCGCGCCCTGCTCTTCATACTCGACGCGAATCTTGCGGGCAAACATGACGGATTCAGATTATCGGAAATTGCCGGACGTCGTCAGTGACTGCTTATGCGGGGCGAGCATTGCAGGACGCGCTGCAAGGCTATGCGTTCGCCGGCCAGACGGCCGGGGCCGCTGTCGTCGTGGATCAATCCACGTAGCGCCGCCGGAGCCGGTCCGGAAGCGAGTGCCTGCTCGAAAAGGGCGTACTTGGCGTCCTTGTCCGGGGGAGTCGCGTCTCCGTTCATGGCAATCACCAGATTCCCCTCGCAATCGTTCGACGCCAGCACGTTCACCCCGGCAACCCGTTCTACCGTCCCGAAGACATTCACTACCAGTCCATTGAAGTGCTGGGGGTCATGAAAGACGTTGCAGACACTGATCGGCGGGCTCGCATCATCGAGTAGAAAGTCGACGGAAACCCGGGTGCGCACCCGCACGACCTTGCCCTTCATCATCACCGGATTCCAACGCCACTGCCGAACCGCCGTCGCCGCCGACTGGATGAAGTCCGGGCGGGCATCGCTGCAGGTCGCGTCGCAGCCGAGGCTCTCAACATTGCCGGATGTGTCCAGGATCGCGTCAAGAACCACCGTGGTCTGAATCCAACGTTGCAATTCCTCGGGCGGATACACGGGCTTTACGACCTTGGTTGGTTGCTGGGCCAGGTGGGGGATGTTCACCACCCCGGGCATCACTTTGGGGAACTTGGGTAGGTCCTGCCCGAGCAAGGGGCAGCCGAGCAGGAAAAGGCCGATCCATCGAGCGGCGAGCAGACGCATACGCAAATTAAACATCGAAACGGGATTCTTGGGAAATCGCCGCGCATGGCAGTCGACCGTTCCTCAAAGTGAACGTAGAGATGTCGGCATAAGAGGGAAGCGGTGGCTAGCTGCCCAGGACTTTTCTCTTCAGTGACAATGCGCTGCGCACGACTCGACTCTTCACGTGATCAACCGCCGGGCGAGCCCCCACTGGCTTCGGCTTCACGCCAAACTTGCGCATGTAGGCGTTCATCCGGTACACCTCCGCTTCCGGGAAGTGCAGCTTGGTGAACGGAAAACTCAACGAGATCGAAACCTCGGGCCCGGTCGTGATCAGGTGCGGATAAAACGGCGGCTGGAATACGCCCTGTCCCGGTCCAATGGTGAAGAGCTCGAACTTGCTGTCGGGCACTTGGTCGATGAACGACCGTCCGAACCAGAAGCCTTCCATGTCGCGCTCAGAAACGATGGAGCGATCGTTCCCATCGAATAGGCGCACCAGTTTAATACCGCGAATCTGCGAGAGGAAATTTACTTCCTCGTCGATATGGTAGGGCGTGGTCTCGTTGGGAGAGGCGATGAAGATGGTGGCGATTCCGTGGTCAAGCGCTTTACGGAAATCCACTCCCGTCAGGTCGCTCAAGTTGCTCTTGGATTCTTCAAGGATTTCGCGGTAGCCGTCGTACTCGTTCACGCCGCTGATCTTCATGCGAAGGTCGGCGCCCTCCAGGTTGTCGAACGCTTCATCCAACGCCGCCTGGAACTCAGGGCTTCCCCACTTCACCCGCTGCCCCTTCGCCACCATAAATCCAGGCACCATGGCCTCGCGCACTGCCCCCTTGCGATTCATCCGCTCCGGACTAGCAGCCTTCTGGGCCAATGCCTTCAGGGCTGGCAGGCTGAATAACTCATGCGTCGACAGGTTGTGCTGGTAAAGAAACGGCTTTTTGTCGAAACACTGCCGGAAATCGTCGGAAGCAACGAACGGCGACGGCATAACTTGTGACGCAACAGCCATGGCGAGCTCATCCTTGGAGAAAAATCGGTTATGGGCGGGGAGGGGGTTCGCACAGTATATTCCGAGTCTCTCGCCAGGAAAAGCGGAAATTCGTGGAGCGGGTGGTCGCGGCGGCCATGGTCGGTTCCGTAAAAGCCCCGCACGCTTTCGTTTCAAGTAGATAGAGGGTCGAGATCCGACGTCTCTAGAGTCGTCGTGTTCTGGACGATAGGTCCGGTTAGCTGTCCTTGCGGTAGAGCAAGTCACGGATGGCTTTGCGCCGCTCCGCATTCGCCGCGCGATCAGTCTTGAGCGCGTCGTCACCCGGGCGGTGCTTGCTTACCAGATCGGATTCTTCAGGGGTGCTGCAATCGGGGCAGCGGTTGGCGAAGCCCGGCTTTCCGGGCTTCAACTCGAATTCTTCACCGCAAGCGACACAGGTCTTGATCGGAAAAGCCATGAGTAACTCCCGGGCTATGCGGGGACAGCGCGCGCCTCTTTGAAAAATGCTTCCAGTTGGGTCAGGGTTTCGGTTTCGCTCACGATGAACATGTCGCGGCCGTTGTCTTCGCCCGACTCGATCAGTTGCTTCAAATATCGTCCTGCCAGTTGCACCGCCAACGGGTCGGTGATGACCTGGCCCGGATTGCGCCGGCTGTATTCGGCCCAGGCAGTGTGCGGCAAGGCGATCCACACCCCGCGGTCGTCCAGGTTGAACTTGATGTCGATGGCGTCGGCATGACGCGTGGCAATCGCAACCACCAGCGCCTGGTAGACGCAATGGACCTTCTTTTTCGACCAGCGCTCGACCGCGTAGAAGTTTTCGTACATGTCGTCAAAAATTCTATCGAATCCTGCCGGAAACACCAAACCGGGCCTCATCCAAGCTCCGGCTTCAGGGCCGAAATTCAGAGCGCGCTGCTATGATCGATAGGATGTCTTCCGTCACCACGAAAGCCATGGCCCACCCGTTTCAGACCGACGATGCCCGCTTGCGTCCGGTCCACGAAAAGGTGCTCGCGCGCCAATCGCTCGATCTGGCGGATGTCAGCGCGCTCTTCGCCTCGAAAGACATTCTTGCGCTCGGCTGGCTCGCCAACTACGTGCGCGAACAGAAGCACGGTCCTGCGACTCGCTACGCAGTCGATATGATCGTTGCATCCGCAGCAGCGAACGCGGCTGGCTGCGCGATCTGCGGACGGACCCGACCACAGTCCTCGATTGACGCCCAACTCGAGCAGGCGGGGACTCGTTTCGACGAATTCATCGTGCTCGCCCACGATCCTCGCAATCTCGAACCCTGCCTGCGATCCGTCGAGGCGATCAAAAGCCATCAGCCACAAGCACGGGTCTCGACGTCTACCGTCGAGGAAATCGCCGCAACGAATGCCGGCAGTGCGGAAGACGTTTGCCGCTCCTTGCTACAGGCGGGCGCAGATGGCTTGATTGGCGAGGGCGCCGAGGTTTTTCTGCCCGCCTTACGACATCGCTTGTGGCATCACGCCGGCACTGCGGAACAGCGGATGGCGGTTCGCCAGGCGGCTCTCGCCGCCGGATTGAAGGTTCCCCTCGCAATGGTGCAGCGCAGTGCAGATTCGCCGTCGCAGCAGGCTGCCGAATTGGTCGGCGTACGGGAACTCGCGCAGAACGCAGCAAGTTTTGCTTCGCTCTCGTTCGTCCCTGATCCGATTACCAGCCTCGACCTGCCCGTGACCACGGGGATCGAGGAGATGAAGCAGATTGCGATCGCGCGCCTCGCCTTGGAATCGGTCGACCACATCCGCGCCTATTGGGAGATGCTGGGTGGGAAGCTGCTCCAGATCGCGCTTCGCTTCGGCGCCAGCGATCTCGACGGCGCTTCGCTTGATCCCGGCGTGAACGTGGAAGCCCGGCGGCGGGAACTCGGCCGCGAGATCCAGGTCGCCGGACGAGAGCCGCATGACAGCATCCATACGCGCAAGCTCGTTCTTCTTTCCAGCGATAAGGTCTAAAAGCACTGTGTGCGTCTGGAGGCGCTCGCTGCTGGCCGAGCGCGCCCTCGCCTGTTACCATTTTCCGACAGCCAGTTCGTCTGCATCAGGCCTCTGAAAGCAATCCGCGCGAGGGTTCGTGAAGCTGCTCCACAGCTACATTGATGGTCGGTTCGTGCCCGGAAAGCGCGAATTCGCGGACGTGAATCCGGCCGATGGAACGGTTGTCGCCCACGTGACGGAAGCGAGCGCGGAGATGGTCGATGCCGCCGTCGCCGCCGCCCGGCGCGCGTTGCACGGCGCGTGGGGTAAGATGGGCGCCCGTCAGCGGGCCGCGCTTCTTTACAAGGTTGCGGAAGGGATTGAGCAACGATTCGACTGCTTCGTAAAGGCGGAGGTCGCCGATACTGGCAAACCCATCTCCCTGGCTGCACGACTGGACGTGCCCCGCGGCGCTGCAAACTTCCGCGTTTTTGCGGACATGATCAAGACCGCGGGGCTGGAAGCTTTCGAGACCGAAACTGCAGATGGCAAACGCGCGCTGAATTACACCGTACGCAAACCGATCGGTGTCGTGGGAATCGTCACCCCGTGGAACCTTCCACTGCTCCTGCTCACATGGAAAGTTGCGCCCGCCCTGGCTTGCGGCAATGCGGTGGTGGTGAAGCCTTCGGAAGAAACACCGGCCACGGCGACGTTGTTAGCCGAGGTGATGCAGGAAGCCGGCATGCCCGACGGCGTTTTCAACCTGGTGCATGGATTCGGGGCGGGATCGGCGGGCGAGTTCCTGGTCGGCCATCCGGACGTGAATGCGGTGACGTTTACTGGCGAATCGCAGACAGGTGCAGTCATCATGAAAGCCTGCGCGCCGACCGTGAAACCGGTGTCGTTTGAACTTGGGGGCAAGAACGCCGCTGTTATTTTTGCCGATTGCGACTTCGACGCGACAGTTGCCGGAATGAGCGACGCGGTCTTCCTCAACACCGGGCAGGTCTGTCTATGCGCCGAGCGGGTCTATGTCGAGCGGCCGATTTTCGATCGTTTTGTGGAAGCATTGAGTAAAAAAGCCAAGCAACACAAGATCGGCTGGCCGCTGGAAGAGGACACTACCATGGGGCCGCTGATCTCCTCGCAACATCGCGAGAAGGTGCTCTCGTATTATCGATTGGCGCGCCAGGAAGGTGCGACCATCGTAACCGGCGGGGGTGCACCGGAATTTGACGACGCGCGCGATGGCGGATTCTACGTGCAGCCAACGATCTTCACTGGCCTGGCGGAGAATGCGCGCTGCGTAAGGGAAGAAATCTTCGGCCCGGTTTGCCATGTCGCTCCCTTCGATTCCGAAGAAGAAGCGGTTGCGTTCGCCAACGACACCCGTTATGGTTTGGCGGCATCGGTTTGGACGGGCGACTTGCAGCGCGCCCATCGCGTAGCGCCCCAGATGAATGCCGGCATCACCTGGGTAAATTGCTGGTTCCTGCGTGATTTGCGCACTCCTTTCGGAGGCGTGGGGCTTTCTGGGATTGGACGCGAAGGCGGGATGCATTCGCTGAACTTCTATTCCGAACTGAACAACATTTGCATTCGCACCGAGTGATATGGAAAGCAAAGTCATCGAAGGCCGAGCCAAGCCGCGGGGCAAATATCCGCATATCAAGCGGGCAGGAGACTTTCTCATCCTGTCGGGCACGAGCTCGCGCAAACCGGACAACACGATCGCCGGGGCCGAGGTGGATGCGCTGGGCACGACCCGTCTGGACATCAAAGTGCAAACCCGTGCTGTGATCGAGAATGTCCGCGAAATTCTTGCCAGCGCCGGCGCGACCCTGCGCGATGTGGTCGAGATCACGACCTACCTGGTGAACATGAATGACTTCGCCGGATACAACGAGGTTTACGGCGAGTTTTTCGACTACGATGGTCCGGCGCGCACGACGGTTGCCGTGCACCAGTTGCCGCACCCGCACTTGCTGATCGAGATTCGCGCGGTGGCTTACAAGCCGATCGCCAGATAAGAGGAATGCATGCCGTCGATCAAGACACTTAAAGCGTTTAACCTGCAAGGTTGGATCGAGCAGAACAAGGAAAAGCTGAAGCCGCCGGTCGGCAACGCGCAGGTGTGGGAAGACGGCGAGTTCATGGTGACCGTGGTCGGCGGCCCCAACCAGCGCCGCGATTTTCATGACGACCCGACCGAAGAATTTTTCTACCAGATCAAGGGCAACATTGCGCTGCGGGTGATGGAAGAACCGGGCAAGCCTCCTGTCGAGATTCCAATTCTCGAGGGCGAGATTTTTCTGTTGCCCAAGCATATGCGGCACTCGCCGCAACGTGGCGCGGATACCATCGGCATGGTAGTTGAGATGCCCCGCCCTGACGGCGCACTCGACTCCTTCGAGTGGTACTGCCCGAATTGTCACCAGCTCGTGCATCGCGCCGAGGTGAAGCTGAAGAGCATCGTGAAAGACCTGCCGCCGCTCTTCGAGCAGTTCTACGGCAACGAAGAGCTGCGGCGATGCAAGCATTGCGGCACCGTCCACCCCGGCAAAAAGTGACCATGCGGACCATCGACATCCACAACCATTTTTTCCCGGAGCATTGGCCGGACTTGTCGGCGCGCTTCGGTACGCCTGACTGGCCGTGGATCAAGCACACCAGCGCCGGGAAGGCGACCATCATGCTGGGCGAACGCGAATTCCGGAAGATCTACTCCGCGTGCTGGGACCCGGCGGTCCGGCTGGAAGAAATGGATCGCGATGGCGTGCATTTGCAGGTCATTTCAGCCACCCCGGTGCTATTTGCGTACGAGCGGCGGGCGGAGCATGCGCTGGAGTGCGCGCGCATTTTCAATGATGCTGCGCTGGAACTCTGTTCGCGCGGCAAGGGCCGCCTCAAGGCAATCTGCCAGGTCCCTCTGCAGGATATCGATACGGCTTGCGCGGAGCTGTCGCGCTGCATGCAGGCAGGTCATCTCGGCGTGCAGATCGGCAACCATGTTGGCGAGAAAAACCTCGACGATCCGGGGATACAGACATTCCTGCATCATTGTGCCGACGAAGGTGCCCCGGTGCTGGTTCACCCCTGGGACATGATGGGCCGCGAGCGGATGCCGAATTACATGATGCCGTGGACGGTGGCAATGCCCGCGGAGACGCAGCTCTCCGTCGTCGCCATGATCCTGAGTGGCGCATTCGACCGGCTGCCGGATTCATTGCGCATTTGCTTCGCCCACGGTGGCGGAAGCTTCGCGTTCTTGCTTGGACGGATGGAGAACGCCTGGCAGCATCACCCGGTGGCGCGGGGAAACTGCAAGCTCTCCCCGAAGAGTTATGTGAACCGGTTTTATGTCGATTCGGCCGTGTTCGATGAGGGTGCGCTGCAACTCTTGATGCAAACCATGGGCGAAGACCAGGTCATGCTCGGTTCGGATTACCCGTTTCCACTCGGCGAGGAACGGGTTGGAAAGCTGATCCGCGAGAGCGCGATCTCTGGCCAGGCGAAGCAGAAGCTGCTCGGCACGAACGCAGAAAAGTTTTTTGGTATCGAACCGGAAGCGAAGCCCGCCTCCGAGCCAACACCGATCCAAGTGGAATCCGAAGCCACGCCCGAGAAACTAACCTACGGCTCATACTTGAAGGTTCCGGAGTTATTGCGGCTGCAACAGCTGCAATCGGATCCTCCGCGCCACGATGAGTTGCTGTTCATCGTGATTCACCAGACGTATGAGCTCTGGTTCAAGGAGCTGCTGCACGATCTCGAAGCGGTTGTGCGGTGTTTGAGGGCCGTCGGCCGCGATCCCGAGGCGCGGGACGAAGTGTACGAAGCTGCCCGCCTGCTACGGCGCTGTACCGAGATCACGCGGGTGCTGGTGACCCAGTTCACGATTCTCGAAACCATGTTGCCCACCCATTTCCTTGCGTTCCGCGACAAGCTTGAACCGGCCAGCGGATTCCAGTCGCAACAGTTCCGGCAAATCGAGTTCCTTTGCGGGCTCAAGGACGAGAAGATGCTGCACATGCATGAGGCCGTCCCCGCGGAACACGAGGAGTTGATGAGGCGACTGCGGGAACCGTCGCTGCACGATGTACTTTTCGATGCCCTTCGTTCTCTGGGGAAGTTGCCCGTGTATGCGCCCGATGCAACCGACCGCGACCGCTTCGAAACCCGCGCTGAGGCCATTCGCGACCTGTATGAGGACGAGCGCAATTTTCGCGACTGGATCGATGTCTGCGAGCGCCTCACCGAATTCGACGAGCTGGTGGTCGGCTGGCGCCTGCGACATATTCAGATGATCGAACGCACCATTGGCATGAAGATGGGCACGGGTGGCAGCACGGGTTCGTCGTACCTGCGCCTGACGCTGGACAAAAAGTTCTTTCCTGAACTTTGGGAAGCGCGCACCATGCTGCGCAAACCCGAGTAGATCATGGCCGCGCAATCGCAGATCACGCTCGTCGGCTCGGGGCTTGCAGGCCCCCTGCTGGGCATTTCGCTGAAGGAGCGCGGATTTCCCGTCGAGATTTACGAGCGGCGTCCGGACATGCGGCGGGTGCAGATCAGCGCTGGCCGATCGATCAATCTTGCGTTGTCGACGCGCGGCATTCACGCCCTCCGGGAAGCCGGCGTGTGGAGTGCGATCGAAAAAATCATCATCCCCATGAAAGGCCGCATGATGCATGCGCCTTCCGGGGAGCTGACGTTTCAGCCGTACGGGAAAGATGATTCGGAGGTCATCCACTCCGTCTCGCGCGCCGAACTGAACATCGCGTTGATGAACGCGGCGGAAGAACGTGGCGTGACAATCCATTTCAATCGCCGTTGTACTGGGATCGATCTCAAAAGGGGTGCGCTGCAACTCCGCGACGAAGAAACCGGAGCGGAATCTACCGTCGAGACCGAGCTAGTGATAGGAACTGACGGAGCAGCCTCTGCTGTGCGTACAGAATACCTGAAGACGCCGCGCTTTAACTTCTCGCAACAATATCTCGATTACGGCTACAAAGAGCTGACGATTCCCCCCACTCCGGACGGCCGCCATGTGATGGAAACACATGCGCTGCACATCTGGCCCCGCGGCTCGTTCATGCTCATCGCGCTCCCCAATATCGATGGAACCTTCGGTTGCATTTTGTTTCTGCCGTTTGAAGGCGAGAACAGTTTTGCGCAACTCAATACCCACGCGGAGGTGCGCGCATTCTTCGCAAAACATTTTCCTGATGTTGTGCCATTTATGCCGAAGCTAGCGGAGAACTTCTTCGCGAATCCTACGGGAAGCATGGTGACCATCAAATGTTCGCCCTGGCATCTTGGCGATCGGGCCTTGTTGCTAGGGGATGCGGCACACGCGATCGTTCCATTCTTCGGACAGGGGCTTAACTGTTCGTTCGAAGACTGCACTTACTTGCTTGAATTGCTCGATCAGCATGGGTCGCAATGGCCGCTGGTCTTCGCCGAATTCGAGCGGGGCCGGAAAGTCAACACCGACGCGATCGCAGACTTGGCGGTAGAGAATTTTATTGAAATGCGCGATCGCGTGGCGGACCCACAATTTCTCTTCAAAAAGAAAGCAGAGCTGGCAATCGAAGCCAGGTTCCCGGGACACTTCGTCCCGAAGTATGCGATGGTCACGTTTCACCGCGTGCCCTACGCGGTGGCGGCCTCGCGGGGGAAGATCCAGGAGAAGATTCTTGCGGAGCTCTGCGATCCGATCGAGCAGATCGAGGACATCGATTGGCATCGCGCGCATGAATTAATACACCGCGAACTCACGCCACTGGGAGAGATCTGATTGGCAGCCACCGAATTCAGTACGACCGCGGCATTCGCGGCGGAAATGGATGCGGCCGATCCCCTGGCGTTGTTTCGTCAACGATTCCATATTCCAAAGGCCGCTGATGGTAGCGAGTGTGTTTACCTGTGCGGACACTCGCTTGGCCTACAGCCGAAAACCGTTCGCGGATATGTGGAGCAGGAACTCAAGGACTGGGAATCGCTCGGTGTGGAAGGTCATTTTCGCGGCCGGCATCCGTGGATGCCATATCACCGATTGCTGGCGGAACAGATGGCGCGAATGGTGGGAGCCCAGCCTCTCGAGGTGGTGGTGATGAATTCACTGACGGTGAATTTGCACCTCATGATGGTGTCGTTCTACCGGCCCACGGCAGCCCGCCACAAGATTGTCATCGAAGGCAGCGCGTTTCCCTCCGATCAATACGCAGTGCAATCGCAGCTTAGGTTTCATGGCTTCGATCCGGCGACGTCTCTCCTTCAATTGCATCCGCGGGCCGGAGAAGCCGCGCTGCGCGAGCAAGACATCCTTTCCGTGATCGAGCGCGAAGGCGACTCCATCGCGCTGATCCTGCTGGGAGCCGTCAATTACTCGTCTGGACAGGCATTCGATCTTCCGACGATCACCAAGGCCGGACATGCCGCGGGATCCGTGGTGGGCTTCGATCTCGCCCACGCCGCCGGTAATTTATCGCTCAAACTTCACGAGTCCGGCGCGGACTTCGCAGCCTGGTGCAGCTACAAATATCTCAACGGTGGCCCGGGTACGATCGGTGGATGCTTCGTGCACGAACGGCATGCGCGCAATTTCGATTTGCCGCGTTTTGCCGGGTGGTGGGGACACGATGAAGCGACGAGATTCAAGATGGGACCCGATTTTCGCGCCATGGAGGGCGCAGAAGGCTGGCAGCTCAGCAATCCTTCAATTCTCTCGTTGGCTGCTCTCCGTGCTTCGATCGACATCTTCGACGAAGCCGGCATGGAGCCGCTTCGGGCGAAAAGCGTTTCTCTGACCGGCTACCTCGAATTCCTGCTGGATGATCACTCTTCTTCAAAGTTCGAGATTCGCACGCCCCGCGAACCGCAGCGGCGCGGCGCGCAATTGTCTCTGCGCATCAAGACTGGGGGCCGCGCCATCTGCGACCGCCTATTCGAAGAAGGCGTGCTTTGCGACTGGCGCGAGCCGGATATCCTGCGCGTGGCGCCGGTGCCGCTTTACAACTCCTACACGGACGTATATCGCTTCGTGCAGCGCTTCACATCCGCGTTTTAATCTTCGATCAACGATTTGGTATCGGTATGAATCATCGGCCAGGCGAGAGATTCCGGATCTACCAGGTCGAAGTGGTCCGCCTCGGTGATCCTCATCGGCCACACTGTGCCGCTGTCGTGCTGGCGCAAGTCGCAGAATTCTTCCGTCATCGAAAGTGGAACCACATCGTCGTGCGTGCCGTGAATCAGGATCCGCTGAACGGACGATGGATGGCGCGACGGGCAAGCGGCTTCATAAAAGCCAGGCACTGAACTGGGAGTGCCGCCGAGGAATTCGGCAACCGCGCCGTGACTGAGATCGAGGTCGTATGCGGTTTTTAAGACCGCAACCGGCGCCAGTGCGACGACGCCCGTCAACTCGGGCGTATCGATCGCAAGTCGCAGCGCCAACTGACCTCCGGCCGAATGCCCGAGCACCACGAATTTCTTCTGGCCGGGAAATTGTCTCTGCACGGCCGTCAATCCAGCACGCACGTCATCGTAAGTGCCGGGCCATCCGCCCCCGATATTACCCACCCGACGGTATTCCAGGTTCGCCACCGCGATGCCGCTCTTCGCTAACGCCCAACAAGCGTGGCTGGTATGAAACAGGTCGTACTTGGCGCGCCAGAACCCGCCATGGATCATCATCGCGACGGCGCGGGGTTGAGCGGGAGCCCACAAGTCGAAGAATTGATTCGGATCATCGCCATACGGGATGCGTCGATCCGGAGAGCGCGCGGACAGGGCAAGAATGTCGCGCTTCATGCGGCCGATTCTCCTGAGCGCGGCGGCGCTTCCGTTACGTCGCTCGCATGGCGAGCGAAAAACCAGTGCACGCTCGCGATTCCGAAGGTGATAAGCAGCAGGAAGCCTTCCCGCCACGTGAGGCGGACCAGCAATAGCAGGGCGACCGCAATGCAGAAGCACGCAATGGTTTTTCCAAACGGTAGATGCAGCAACGCCCGTTCTCCATGCATTTGCCGCAGCCGGATGAGGCTTGCGCAAATGCCGGCGTAAATGATGATCAGCGCTCCAGACGCCATGGCGACCGCCCACCGAAACGTTCCGCTCAGCGCGAGCACGCACGTGAAAATGCTGAATGCGAGGATCGAGACGTACGGTGTGTGAAAGCGCGGATGCACGCGGGCGAAGATCGCGGGAAAGTCGTGGCGCTCCGCCAGTGCGTAGGTGAGCCGTGGTGTGGCAAGCTGAACGGCGGAAAGGTGGCCGAAGGTTGAGACCATAGCCGCTACGGCAATGAATGCTGCGCCGCCTCGGCCAATCAGGAGCGCCGCCGCCGAGGCCAACGGGCGCTCGGCCGGCCCCGTGCCGATGGTTGCCACGGTAACAAATTGCACGAGGGCGTAGAAGGCAATGCAGAGCAGCAGTCCGGTTGCGAGCGCGAAGGGAATGTTTCGTTGAGCATCCTTCACTTCGCCGGCCGGCATGATGGCGTTTTCGAAGCCGCCGAAAGCGAAGGAGAGCAGCAGCATCGCATCCGCCCAGGCAGAGAGGTTATCTGGCGCGGGTTGCGCCTGTGCATACGTCTCCGGATGATGGGCGAAGTAGATCAATCCCAGCACGATCAGCAGCCCGAGGGGCAGGAGCTTGAAGATGGTAAAAACACTGCTCAGGCTGGCGCCCACGCGAACACCGACGCAGTTCGCGACTGCGAGGAACATGAAGAGAGAGAGAATAATCGTTGCGCGTCCGGCGGTGGTCGCCGCGAAGGGGAAAAACGCTACAAGATAGCTGGTGAATAGATTGGCGGCCGCAGCACTCGTACCCATCGGGGCGAGCCATGAGAACCATCCGATCTGCATGCCGGCAAATCGGCCAAACGCGGTTCGAGTGTAGAGATACGCTCCTCCAGGCTCGGAAAAGCGCGAGGCGACCTCGGCGCAGCACGCCATCATGAGGCCAATGCCAAGCCCGGCCAGGATCATCGCAACCGGGCTGCCCCTCCCCACAATGCCGTTCAAGAGGGACGGGAATCCGAAGATTCCACTGCCGATGATGGTATTTACGACGAGAGCCGTGCAGGCCCATCGGCCAATGGAGCGATTCAGGCGCAGAGCAACCTCGCGTGCCACGAAATGGAACGAATTGTATCGTGGCGGAGGCGCGGTTTCAGGAGGAAAAGAGAAAGCGGCGAACGAGGTCGTTCGCCGCCTGCGTAACGATTGCGGCCACGCCCTAGTGGGCGCCTGCGGCCGGGGACCCGTCGTCAAGAACGATCGCGCCCTTCATCTTCGGAACCAGAATCTGCTGCACCGCGTGATCCTTGTTCCTGGTTACGAGCGAAACCGAACTTGGGAGAGAGGAACGTTGTTCGAAACGGCCCGAAGTTTTCGCAATGGTCTTGCCCGCGGAAACGAACGTGGCTTGGACGTTGTCGCCGTCGCGATCAATGACGACCTTGTACTCGCCCGCCGGGAGATTGGTTCCATTCACAACGGCATTGTCATTGAGCGTAACGGTGACCGAATTCTTGGCCGCAAACGCTGATACGGTCAGCACCACGGCGGCGAATAGTACGGCGATTTTCTGAAGGTGTTTCATACAACTCCTCACACAGAGCTCGCGCATTCGGCGAGTCTCACTCGATAGCGGTTAATAATGCCAAGGGCCTGCCCATCCCTTGCGATGGAAACGCGCAAAGGTTCCTGCTCAACCTCTGTTACAGATACGGCGAACCGCAACCGGCGGTTCCGTGGAATTGATAATCACGTCAGGGGCCAAAGGCGAGAGATGCGGAAGTGCAATGCAGATCAAGCTCTTGCAAACCGAGAGAGGGTTCGCGCAGAGCAGCCGAATGTTCGCAGACGGAGAAATCCGTCCGTTTCCGAACAGTCATGTTTTGAAAATGAATCCGCGTGAGGTGCAGTAGGCCTTGCTGCGCGCAAGCCCATCAACAAAAACCCCGCCGGCAGCGGGGTTCGAGGGAAAAGTCGGAGCCTTCTACCGGGACTTCGGATCTTTCTGTTGATCGTTTTGGTTCCGCTTCTTCTGCGAAGTATCACTTGCGTCCCCGCCGAACCGCGAATGTTGCATGTGACCTTCCATCGAGTGCTCTTCGTTTTCACCGGGCTCCGGCAAATCAGAATCCTGACCCTCTAACATGTCGCCCTTTCCGCGATGAGGATTCTGCCCCTCAAGCGAAGTGTTGGTTTCCTGGTCTGGACGGTCTTGCGCGACCGCACCCTTCTCAGCATCGGGATCTTTGGACATGAATGCTCCTTCGCTACCAACAGAGTCGTCTTACGCACCAAGTGTTGCCCCGTCAGCGAAAGGTCGCCGAACTGAAGCAGTATCCGAAGTAACCAAGTGAGTTGCTGCTTTCATCGAGGTCGACTTGGTATGCTTTGCGAATGAGTTCTCCGGGTCCGCTCTATCGGCCGTTCGACCGGCTGGTGAAAATCGAGATCATCGGCCGCCCCTTCGAAGTTCCCGAGAACAACTCCGTGCTGAGGGCCCTGCAGTATCTCGCACCGGAAGATGTAGCCATGGGTCGCTTCTGCTGGAACGAAGACTGCCAATACTGCCGCGTTGTTTACGACCTGGGCGAAGATACGCCGGAGCGCACAGCCTTGGCCTGCAAGGTCGGCGTTCGCGAGGGAATGCGTCTTCGCGAGCTGAGCTTGGAGCTACGCTATTGCCTCCGCAGTCTGCAATTGTCCGAAGGTCGGCCCTGATTCTTCGTGGATTTTTGCTGAACAGTTCTCCAGAGACGCAGCTAGCTCGGCAATGAAAACGCCTCCCGCGGGAGGCGTTTTGTTCTAAAAGCTCTAGCTCTTCTACGACGGCTTGCGCTTCGTGCCTGTGGCGGCCGGCGTGCTCAACCGAGCCAGGCGATCGCGAGCCTGCTGGGCTTCAATGGATCGCGGGTAACGATTAACCAGCGCACGCAGTTCGCGGACGCCGGCATCCCGCTGTCCAAGTTCGAGCAGCGCGAAGCCTTTTTTCAACTGGGCGGCCGGAGCCTTGTTGCCTCCGGGATACTGCTCGAGCACTTTGTCGTAATCCTTCACGGCGGCGTCAAAGTTGCCTTGGCGATACTCGACATCGGCAATATAAAACTGCGCGTTTCCGGCGAGATCGTTGTCCGCATAAAACTTCATGAAGTCGCTGAATTCGCCGCTGGCGAGGTCATATTTACCGGCGTTGTAGTCGCGCAATGCATTGTTGTAGAGCACGTCAGCCGGGGGAGCCTGGTTTACCGGTGGCTGGCTCGGCGCTACGGTCGTCGGAACTCCGCCGCCGTTGGACGCGACCGCGGGATTGGCCGCGTTCATGTTCTGTGCCTGCTGCGCCAAATCGTCGAGTTTCTTCGAGAGCGCGGCCACCCTTGCCTTTAACTCGTCGATGGAATCGTGCACCGACTGGATCTGGCCGGTGACCTGGTCCGTCTTCGTGCCCGCATCCTGCTGCTGCGCCTGCAGGGTCCGCGTAAGCGTATCCATCTGCTGCATCAGCTTATTCATGTTGTCGGTGCTTTGCTCAACGAGGTTGCGCATCACGCCCATCCGCTCGTCGAACGATTGTTTCATCTGCGTCATCTGGTCCTGGAGCTGTTGGACCTGGGTCTGCAACTGAACGATTTCTTTGCTGACAGCGAAAGCCGGCTGAACCGGCAGAAGCGTCAGCGCGATAAGCGCCGAACTGAGAACTGCATTTCGAATACGCATAACTGTGCCTATGTTAGATGCCGAATGAGTGGTTCGGAGTAACTAGCTATGTTACAGGAGTAGATGTGCGGAATATTCATTTTGGACCTCTCGAATCCAAACTGGAGACGTCCAGCCGTTCCATCTTTGTTCAAAACAGGCAGGTTTCTGGCGGATCGCCGGCAGGATCGAGTGAATCGCAGGGAAACACTCTTTTCCACAAGAAAAAGCGGCGAAGGAAATAGCTTTCCCCCGCCGCACGGTTGGTTTCGCTGACTACTTACTTCGAGACCGTGAAATGTGCACGGCGGTTTGACTGCCAGCACTGTTCATTGCTCTCGGTGCAGAAGGGCTTTTCCTTGCCATAGCTGATGGTGCGAATGCTATCGGCGGGGATTCCCAGTTGGACCAGCGCATTCTTGGCGGCCGAGGCGCGATTGTCGCCCAGCGCCAGGTTGTACTCCGTCGATCCGCGCTCGTCGCAATGGCCCTCGATGGTGAAGTGAATCCGCGGATGCTGCTTCAAGAACGCCACGTCCGCCTGCAAGGTCGCCTGGTCGGACCCGCGCACGTCATAGGCATCGTAGTCGAAGTAAATGTCCTTCACATTCTGCGCGAAGGCCTGTTCTTCGGTCAGGCTGCTCTCCTGCGGCTGCGTTGGTCCCGCCGCCGACACGGTAACCCGCGCCGTTGCTTCCTGCGTGCCGCCTGAACCCTTGGCTACCAAGTGATAGGTGGTGGAGTCTGTGGGCGTCACTTGCCGCGTCCCGCTGCTTTCAACCGAGCCAAGCCCATCAATCGATATATCGGTGGCGTTGCTGGTCTCCCAACTCAGGGTGATCGGCTGTCCCGCGACGACCGAGTTCGGGTTCGCCGTCAGGGTGGCGGTTGGCGATGCGGGTGGTGGCGGCGGCGGTGCCGGTGGCGGTGGTGTCGCCTTCTTCGAGCATGCGCTGACGACCATCATCATCGCCAGGGTTACCACCATCAAAGCCCACTTCATGCAATTACGATTCACTACTCCTCCAGTTCCGAAGACTCTGTCGATCTTCAGTGCGCGGGTTTGTCCCGCTGCGTGCAAATTAAAATTAAAAGCCTCAGCGACCTAAGCCGCCTCGTGCTGATTACTGCGGCACGCTTTCCAGCGTGCTCTCATTCCTATCAAACCACTTTTCGCAGCCAAGCTCTACTGCGTTCTTTATTTCGAACTCCAATTCGGCATGCTGTTGTTGCCGGTAGTGGTTAACTGCGTCTGCTGGCTGCCGTCCGCCAGCATGGTCCAGATTTCATCGCGCCCGGTTCGGCTCGATTGGAACACAATATGCCGTCCGTCTGGCGACCACGAAGGAAAATCGTTGCGGCCGCCGTCATGAGTCAACTGGACCCATTGGTGACTGGCCACATCCATGATGTAAATGTCCTGCGCGCCTGGCGCCCCCGGACCGTAGTGCCGGATCCACGCAAAGGCCAGGAATTGTCCGTTGGGCGACCAGGAGGGCGAAATCGCGTAGCCCTGGTCGGTCATCTTCTGGACGTTCGATCCTTCCGCATCCATGGTGTAGATCTGCGGCAGGCCGGTACGTCCGCTGACGAAGGCGATCTGCGCGTTCGTCTTCGGATTCCAGGTCGGGGACGTGTCCGGACCGCGAACGTTGGTCAGCCGCTTGAGGTCGCCTCCGCTGGCGGAATCCACGGTGTAAATCTCAGGATCGCCGGTACGCGACGACGAGAAAGCCAGCTTGGTGCCGTCCCCGGAAAACGCCGGAGCAGAGTTCGTGCCGGCGAAACGTGGGAAATTGACCAGTCGGCCGAGCTCATTAGAGTACATCCCAATTTCCCAGCCGTTGCCGATCCAGGAGAACGCCACCCGCGACCCGTCGGGCGAAACCCGTGGCGAGAGCGCAATCGAATTGAGGTGGGTGACCGGCTTTTGATTCGAGCCATCGTAGTCCATCACCCAGACTTCTTTGTGCCCCGTGCGGTTGCTGATGAAATAGAGCTTGGTTTCCGCGATGCCCGGCAGTCCGCCACCCAGCCGGAAGATGATTTCGTCGGCGAACTTGTGCGCGATCAGCCGCGCGTTTTCGACGGTCGCTCCGTCCTTGTATTGCTTCCCGAGGACCTGGGGAGATTGCGGGTTCTTCACGTCGAAGAGCCAGCCCTGCACCGTAACCTCGCTGCCCGCGACATTCAGGTTTCCGAAAGCCAGCATGCTCGCGTTGGGCGGCGGCCCTGCCCACTGCGCCAAAGCCACTTCCGACGGCTGCCCGGGCGCTTGTACCGGGTTGAAGCTCTTGGAGACGAGATCGAACAACCCGGCCTGGTAAAGATCGTTCCACAGCGTGGTATTGAAGGTCGCGGCCAGCGGTTCACTCGGCTGCGTGGTGGACTTGAAATCCGGAACCGCGAGCCGCACCTTCTCGACGCCAAGATTGGTGCCGGTGCGGATCCAGTCTTGCGCCGCGAGCGGCAAGCACGTGATGAGCAGGAATAGAGCGAGCTTTCTCAACATTGCGGAACCCATGATCGTCCTTACAACAAGTCTGAACCGGGACTACCCGAAGTCACAAAGAACTGGCAGCGAACCGGCATAATGAGGTTGCAGCGCGCAATTTCCAGTGCAAGTTGCGCAGATTTTATCTCTCAAACCAAAATTCTACGGAAACTCGATTGCCTGAGTAACCGCCCGGTAACGGGCCGAACGTATCAATCCGTTGCAATGCGCGCGTTGCCGAAATGTCCAATGACGGGATGCCGCTCGACTGCTCCACCCTCACATTGGAAGGGCTGCCGTCTCGATTGATATCGAAGGTGATGTACGTGCGTTTGCCCGGCGCAGTATGCGGATCGATCTCGTAGCGCAGCCAGTTCTCCGTGACCTTGCGCCGAACCGCATCGACATAATAGGAATAGTGGCTGCCGAAATCGCCGCCGCCGCTCCCTACCGAAAGGCCTCCCTTGGTGTTGCCCATCGAGAAGTTCGTGCCCGCGTTGCTGTACATCGAGCTCACCGGTCCGCCTTCGCCGTAGGGCACTACGTTCTTCGCTTGTTCCACCGGAGGAGGCGGTGGCGTCTTCTTCACTTCGCGCGGAGCCGGAGCCTTTTCGTTTTTCTTAGGCTTCACTTCCTTGTCGGGAATCGCAATCGCTTCCGGAGGCGGTGTTTCCTTCACTGCGGGCACCGATTCGGCGAGGCCCTTTGATTCGTTCGCTAAAACGTTCTTGCTTTCGACCGGTGGATGCGGCAGCGGAACTGCGCTGACCAGGGTCGCGCTCATCGCGCCTCCCCCACCCGATGTCTCGCCGCCCCAGTCTTCGCCGGAATGGTGAAACCCGGCCCAGCCCATGATTACAATCGTCGCCGTCAGCGCGATGTGCAGCGCGGCTGAGACACCGAGCGACGACGCCCAATGCTCATGCTCTTCGAAAATTTCAGCGCGAACTGCCATTCTTCTCGTTCAACGGCTGCGTAACGATGCTCACGTTGGTGATGCCCGACTGCTTCACCGCATCCATCACGGTGGCAAAAGCGCCGAAAGGAACATTCTCGTCTGCCCGCAGGAAAATGGACTGACCCTGCGGGTCGCGGATTTTCGCGCGTAGCTTTTGCGGAATCTCGTTGATGTTGATCGGATCGTTGCCGAGGAAGACCCGCTGCTGCTTGTCGATGGATATCACGACCCGTTCCTCGGTGATTTCCTTCACCGTCTTGGTCTTCGGGACCGCGACCTCGATCCCCGATTGCAGGATCGGCGCCGTTACCATGAACATGATCAGCAGCACTAGCACGACATCCACAAATGGCGTGATGTTGATGTCGGAGAGCGAACTCTGCGTGCGGCCCTGGGAGTTGGTGAACGCCATGGCTACCGCTCCACCAGGTCCACGCCGCTGCGCTGCGTCGCCGGCGATCCGGCACGCTCCACGGTGTTGAGGATCTCGAGGCTGAAGTCATCCATGCGCGCGCCAAATTCGCGGATGTTATTCATGTACATGTTGTAAAAGATCACGGCCGGCACGGCGGCGAAGAGTCCGGCGGCGGTGGTAATCAGCGCCTCCGAAATGCCCGGAGCCACCGCGCGCAATGTGGCCGCGCCCGCATCCCCCAAGCCGTGGAACGCGTCGATGATGCCCCACACCGTTCCGAACAGGCCGATGAACGGAGTGACCGCGCCCGTCGTCGCCAGCCAAGGCAAACGGCGTTCCAGGCGCGTCAATTCTTCGCTGGAAGCGATCTGTGTCGCCCGCTGCACGCTCGTCACGTTCAGCCGCGGGCCTTGGCGTCGCAATTCTTCGTAAGCGCCTTCGAAGACCGAAATCAGCGGGCTGGGCTTGAATTGCTCTGCCACCGCCGCCACATCCTGCATGCGCTGGGCTTTGCGGAAAGCGCGGACGAACCGTCCACTCTGCACCCGCGCGCGGCGATACAGCGAAAACTTGGAGACGATGATCGACCAGGAGAAGAGGCTGAAGCAGAACAGAATGATGAGCACCGTGCGCGCCACCAGACCGCTGTTGCTAACTAGACTGGTAATCTCGCCGGAGTCGGCAAATGCGAGTAAATGATAGGCCATTGTTTGTCTATCAGGCCGCCGTTTCGACTGGCGCCTGTCGCGTCGTGGAGTGAGCCGCTGAGGCCCAATGATCCCCCCAACCAGCCCACTTCAGGCTCGCCGGGGACCCCGGGTGAACAAATGCAGTGGGCCTCACGGCCGCCTGCGGGAACCGTCCTACTGCCAGACTCTCACATCCGTGGATGCGTGCCTCTTATTATATTCAGTTCGACGGCGAAACATCGGCTTAGGCGCGTGTTTCCTCGCGATTTCCTGTGGACGTTCATGGTACGTCCGGCTCCGGTAAATGCCCGGGATTCGTGCTATCCTGCGCGAGAAACCACTGCCATCAGGATCCTCACGTGCTATTGGAACTGCGGGTCGAGAACTACGCCGTCATCGATAACGTGGTCGTGGAATTCGCTCCCGGCCTGAACCTGTTGACCGGCGAAACCGGCGCGGGCAAGTCGATCCTCATCGATGCTTTGACTTTGCTGCTCGGCGATAAGGCTTCCGCCGACGTCATTCGCCATGGCACTGACAAGGCCGTGGTCGCCGCCGTCTTTGAGGCAGAGGCAGCGGGAACCGCAGCTGTGCTGGAACAGAATGGCATCGAGTCCGAGGGCGACCAGATCATTCTTCGCCGCGAAATCACCGCCAACGGCCGCGGCCGCGTCTTCATCAATAATCAACCTGCGACCGTCGGTGTCCTGAAACAACTGGCGCCCCACCTGGCCGTCATTCACGCGCAGAATGAGGCCGTGCTCGGCTTCGATCCAGCGTCCCGACTGGGGCTGCTCGATGCCTACGCTGGCTTGGATGTGAGTGCCACAGCCGAAGCCCACGCCAAGTGGCGCGAAGTAGCGGCCCGCATCGCCGATCTCGAGCGCGACGAACAGGACCGCCTGCGCCTTCTCGATTTATGGAAGTTCCAGCGCGAGGAGATTGAACAGGCAGACTTGAAGCCCGGTGAAGACGAGGCTCTCGAAACCGAGAAGCGCGTGCTCGCGAATTCCGAGCGCATCTATGCCGCGGCCATGAGCGTCTTCGATCACCTGTATGAAGCCGAAGGTTCCGCTTCCGAGCAGTTGCGCGCCGCCGCCCGCCAAATGGAAGACTTGGCGCGATTCGACGACAGGTTCCGTGATCAGGCGGCCGCCCTCGAGTCGGCGCGCATCACCGCCGAAGACATCGGCACTTCGCTGCGCGATTACGCTGCCAGTATCCAGTCCTCCCCGGAGCGTTTGGCGGAAGTCGAGGACCGTCTCGCCCTGATAGACCGTCTGAAGCGGAAGTACGGGAAGGCGCTCGACGAAGTCATCGCCTACGGCGAGGACCTTGCGCGCAAGTTGAACGAGATGGAGAACAAGGACGAGGTGCTGCGCGTGCTCAAGAAACAGCTCGCAGCGGCAGCAGAGCACTATCTCGAGGCAGCGCGTTCGCTTTCGCGCCGTCGCTTTGAAGCCGCCAGGAAGCTGGAGAAAACCGTCGAGGCCGAGATCAACGATCTGGCGATGAAGGCTCGCTTCAAGATTGAAATCGGCGGAACCGACGAAGAATCGAACTGGACATCCAGCGGCTTCGACCAGGTCGCGTACATGATCTCCGCCAATCCGGGCGAACCGCTCGGCCCCGTGGAACAGATCGCCTCCGGCGGCGAACTGTCGCGCGTCATGCTCGCCTTGAAGGCCAGCGTCGAGGCAGGGAAGAGCCGCAGCAAAAAAGATCCCGCGCACCAGCGCACCCTCGTCTTCGACGAAATCGATGCCGGCATTGGGGGCCGTGCCGCTGAAGCCGTTGGCAAGAAGCTCAAAACGCTTTCTAAAACCAAGCAAGTTCTGTGCATCACCCACCTGCCGCAGATCGCATCCTTCGCCGATCACCATTACCTCATCGAAAAGAAGGAATCCTCCGGACGCACCAAAACGACGGTCCGCCCGCTCGATCACGACGATCAGACCGAGGAAATCGCCCGCATGCTCAGTGGCGCCAAGCTCACCGAAACCTCGCTCAAGCATGCCGAGCAAATGCTCAAGGCCAACGGCTAACTCCTGTTTAGTCGTGTATTTCGCCGCTCAGCGAGCAACTCTTCCCATTCCCTTCCGTTCCGTAACCCCTCACTCCCTTCCGCCGTATAATTGGACTATCCCGCAGTGGGGTTACACGGTAAAGGAACTACATGGCAACAACAGAAGTAGCTGCGCCGCCACTCGACGCGCAGCGGACACCGGTCGTCAACGATTTCAGTATCCAGGTGGCGACGGTCAACGGTTCGGGTTCGCAGTCGGCGAACACGGTTTTACTTCGCACCATCTTCCAGATGGGCGTCCCCGTCTCCGGCAAAAACCTTTTTCCATCCAATATTGCCGGCCTGCCGACTTGGTACACCATTCGCGCCAGCAAGGATGGGTTCGTCGCGCGCAAAAAGGAAATCGATTTCGTCGTCGCCATGAATCCGGAAACGGCCAAGGACGACGTGATGACCCTTGAGCCGGGTGCGGTCGTGCTCTATGACGAGCCCCTGAAACTGCATGAGCTGCGCAGCGACGTCACCTTTTACGCCGTCGCCTTCGACAAGATCGTAGCCGACGTTTGCAAAGAGGCAAAGCTCCGCAAACTCGTCAAGAACATGATCTACGTTGGAGTGGTTGCCCAGTTGATCGGCCTCGACATGAAAGAAGTCGAGAAGGCCATCCGCAGGCAGTTTGCCAGCAAGGTGAAAGCCGCGGAACTCAATTGGAATGCTGCCCAGGCCGGCTTCGACTACGCCGCCACCTCGCTGACCAAGCAGGATCCATATCGCATCGAGCGGCTGAACAAAACCGAAGGCCAGATCATCATCGACGGCAACGCCGCCGCCGCGCTGGGCGCGATGTTCGCCGGCGTGAGTGTGGTCACCTGGTACCCGATTACCCCTTCGTCCTCGCTGGTCGAAAATCTTATCGAGTACATGAAAGAGCATCGCATCGGTCCCGATGGCAAGGCGACCTTCGCCATCGTGCAGGCGGAAGACGAACTTGCCGCCATCGGCATGGTGCTTGGCGCCGGATGGATGGGTGCCCGTTCGATGACTGCCACCGCTGGCCCCGGCATAAGCCTGATGGCTGAGTTCACCGGCCTCGGCTATTACGTCGAAGTGCCCGCCGTGATTTGGGATGTCCAGCGGGTCGGTCCCTCCACCGGTCTTCCCACGCGTACCTCGCAGGGCGACATCATGAAGGTCGCGAACCTCTCGCATGGCGATGCCCGCCATCCCATGCTCTTCCCCTGCAGCGTTGCCGAGTGTTTCGAATTCGCAGGGACCGCCTTCGACTTGGCCGAGATGCTGCAGACGCCGGTGTTCGTGATGAGCGACCTCGACCTCGGCATGAATAACTGGATGAGCGAGCCGTTTAAGTATCCCGAGAAGAAGTTGCAGCGTGGCAAGGTCCTCTCCGACGAAGAACTCGCCCGAACCGGCGGCTTCGCTCGTTATAAAGATGTGGATGGCGACGGTATTCCCTATCGCACCACGCCCGGCACCAAGCATCCGCAGGCAGCGTGGTTCGCGCGTGGCAGCGGCCACAATGAGAAAGCCCAGTACACCGAGCGGCCGGACGACTACGTCAACAACATGGATCGCCTGGCGCGCAAGTTCGCTACCGCCCGCAAGATGGTTCCCCCGGCGGAAGTCGTGCAGGATGGCGGCAAGGTCGGCATCATCGCATACGGCACTTCACACCACGCCCTGATCGAGAGCCTGTCGCAGTTGTTGAAGGAATACGGTGTCGGCGTCGACTACCTGCGGCTCCGCGGATTTCCTTTCGGCGAGGAAGTTCACGATTTCATTGCCCGTCACGATCGCGTGTACGTGGTCGACCAGAATCGCGACCACCAGATGTTCGATTTGCTCAAGCTCGATCTCAAGCCGGAACACGTGACGAAACTGCGCAGCGTCCGCCACTACAACGGGCTGCCGCTGGACGCGCGCACAGTGACGGAAGCAATCCTGGCGCAAGAAGAGGTGAAATAATGGCAACCACAACCAGTCCGCCGCCCAAGACGAACCACATCGGCCTCACCGTGCTGGATTACCGCGGCGGTAAGACCACGCTCTGCGCCGGCTGTGGACACAACGCGATCTCGGAACGCATTCTCGATGCCATGTACGAGATGGCGGTTGAGCCGGAAAACGTCATCAAGATGAGCGGTATCGGCTGCTCGTCAAAAACGCCCGCCTATTTCATGTCGCGCTCGTTCAGCTTTAATTCGGTGCACGGACGCATGCCCTCTGTCACCACCGGCGCAGTGCTGGCAAACCAGAAGATGATGGCGATCGGCATATCCGGCGACGGCGACACCGCTTCGATCGGTATGGGCCAGTTCGTTCACCTCATGCGCCGCAATATTCCGATGATTTACATCATCGAAGACAACGGTGTGTACGGTCTGACCAAGGGCCAGTTCTCCGCCACCGCCGATCTCGGTTCCAAACTCAAGACCGGCGTCATCAATGATCTTCCCCCGGTCGACACCTGCGCCCTGGCAATCATGATGGGCGCGACCTTCGTGGGCCGCTCGTTCAGCGGCGACAAGCGCCAGTTGCACACCATGCTGAAGGCGGCCATCTCCCACAAGGGCACGGCCATGCTCGATGTGATTTCACCCTGCGTCACATTCAACGATCACGAAGGTTCCACCAAGTCCTACAAGTTCATGAAGGACCACGAAGAGCCGCTGCACGATCTGAACTTTGTACCTTACTTCGAAGAGATTGATGTCGACTACGACGAGGGTTCGACCACCAGCGTCACCATGCACGATGGGTCGCAACTGCTCCTGCGCAAGTTGGAACAGGAATACGATCCGACCGACAAAAGCAACGCCGTTAAGCGAATCATGGACGGACACAAGGCAAACGAAATCCTGACCGGAGTTTTTTATGTCAACCCGGAAGCTCCGACCTTCCTCGAGTTGCTCAATATGACGGACATGCCTCTGTCGGCTTTGCCGGAATCTTCGCTGCGGCCGCCTAAGAACGTGCTCGACACGGTGATGGACGAATATCGCTGATCGCAGCTCTGCTACGAAAGCCCTCAAGCCGAGGGCTTTTTGTTTTGTCAGAAAGAAAGGGAAAGCCGGACGTGATAGCTCCGTGTCGGAGCGACCGTGTTCCCCGAAAACAATCCAGCGAAGTTGATGAGGTTCAGCCGGTTGTTCAAGTTCTCCACGTCGCCTTGCAGGCGGAGGGTTTTCTTCTCGTGCTTCCACAACTCGGCCGCCGCCGAGGCATCGATCGAGAGGTTGGGCCGCACCCGGCCGCGTTCGAAGTTCACCCGATCCACAATCTGCTGCCCGTATTGCGCGATCGCGTCCGCCGGTGACCCGTCGAACTCTACGGGCAGGCCACTGCCATACTCCGCCCCCAGCGCGGCCCACAGCCGCGAGGTGAACTCGTAGCGGAATCGCGTCCGCACCGTGTTGCGCTGGTCCTGGCTGATTGGGAATCTTCCGCTCAGTTGGCTCAGCGCATTCGTCGCGTCGGCCCCGAGAAACAAGCCCCCCGTCACCGGCAGGTAGGCGGTGCCCACCATGTAGGAGTAGCTCGCCGATCCGGAAAGGCGCTTCCACTCCGGTAAGTCGAGCTTTGCCTCAGCGCCGTAAATACTCGCCTTGCGAAACGCGATGGGAAAACTGACGGATGTGTTCAACAGCAGATCGTCGTCGGCAAAGTTATTCGCCGTTCGACGGAAGTAGTTGATGTCGGCGCGCA
Organism: uncultured Acidobacteriaceae bacterium; assembly: GCA_963703075.1. Lineage (GTDB taxonomy): Bacteria > Acidobacteriota > Terriglobia > Terriglobales > Acidobacteriaceae > Korobacter. The sequence goes on along the minus strand of OY969786.1, from coordinate 3,500,623 downwards.
ACGCGCTCGCAATCTCCTTGGTGGCGCCGACCTCGTAGTCGTTCCCGAGGGAAGGCTTCACCGGAAGGCGAAGCACCTCCGGGTTGAGCGCCGCGATCTGCACCGAGCTGGAGAGCAACAGATTTTCCATCGCCGGCGTTTGGAAGATGCGGTCGTATGCGGCGTGCACCACCACTCCCAGCGGCTGAATGTAACGGGCAACCCCAATCCGCGGACTAACCGCATTCTGGCCCACCAGTAGATCGTAATGGTCCCAGCGCAGCCCGAGGTTCGCCGTCCAGGAGCCCAGCCGCAATGTGTCCTGCACAAATGCCGCTTGTTCGCGATCGGGCGAGGAAGCGGCGAATTGAAAGCTCGCTGGTGTCCCCGGATCAAACTGCGTGGGGTCGGTGATCTGGTACGCGAAGCGCTCGTCGACGGTCCCGAAGTCGGCTTCCACTCCCGCCTTCCACTCATGAATGCCGTGATGATAGGAGACCGCGGCTTTGCCGTATTGCTCGTTGAATCCGCGGCTCTGCCCCGCGATTATCGGCGTCGATTCCGGGTTCGAAGAAAGATCGGCGTCAAGGCTGCGCGCCATCACCCGAAGGTCACCGAGAAGGTTCGCGTTGAAAACGTGCTGGTAGGTAAGCAAGCCAATCGTCTCGTCATTGCCGCGGTCCTGGCGTTGCCCGGCCGCTTCCTGCACTTGCTCGTTGGGCACCTCGAAGCGCGATTGCTCATGGCGCACGCTCAGCCCAATCCGGTTATTGGTGTCGAGGTCGCGCTCGAAGTGCATCGCGAAGTCGCTGACCGTCCCGGTGTTGGTGTAGTCCTGCAGAACGGGAGGATTGAGGTACCAGTCGGTCGCACCGCCATTCGCGCTCACGGTCAGCGTGTTGGCTCCCCAGCCGTACTGGAGCTGCGCGTACCCGTCGCGTGTGTTGAAGCCCCCACCCGACAGATCCACTTTCCCGTGCAAGCCTGGGCGTGGATCGCGCGCGGTGTTGATCTCAATCACTCCACCCAGCTTGCGTCCGTATTCCGCCGGAAAGTCGGCGGTGTACACGCTCATCGACTGGATGTCGTCCACGTCAATCGCCGGACCGAGCCCCGGCGAGCGGTTCTCGGTGAGTGGAATTCCATCCACCACGAGTTGTGTCTGGTACTCCGATCCGCGCGGGTGGAGCACGGCATTGCCTTCGAAAAGCCAACCCGGTTCCGTGTTGATCAAGTCTTCCACCGAACGTCCGGGCAGCGAGCTCTCGCGAGCCGCGATGGTAGCCGGACCAATGCGTTCCACCGTCCCCACCCGGTGCGGATCGATCAGCGTGTCTTCTTCCGTGACCGTCACCGTGCTATTGAGCGGCTGAATCCTCATCGTGGCCGCGATTTCGCGTGGGATGGCGGAACGGATTTCTACCGACTGCACGAGCGGCGCAAATCCCTTGCGAACAATCCGCAGGTTGTAGACGCCAAAGGGCAGCCGCGGAATGGCCAGGACGCCCGCATCATCGGTCACATAGTTGGCTTGGAATTGATTTGCCGAACTGGTTAGCTCGATCGAGCTGCGCAGCCCCAGGCCCTTCGCGTCCGTCACCTTCAGGCGCAGCTCACCATTCTCGTTCTGCGCGAAAAGCGAGAGACTCCAGAGACAAAATAAGAGAAGAACGCGCCGCATGCGGTGCTCTGAATTCTATATCGCCCGCCGCTTACTACCAGAGAAGATGTAGATCCCCGGCCCGATCTGCGCGTCAGGGCAGCGCCCGTCCAGGGCGATGCCTATTTTTTGTGGGCTTTAGGCCCGGCAGCCCGAGCACCCGCCATGGTTTTCTTCGGCTTTATACCGTTGAAGGCTACGGCCGACCGGATGAGATTTTTCAGCCCGCGCTCATTCACTTTGTCACCTTCGTAAAGATCAATCGCCCGCCATCGATTGCCGTCAAGGCCGGCATTGAACACTTTGTCCGGATCCTCGAGGCTCGCTCCCTGGGCGAAGGTCACTTTCACCTTTTCCTTATGCGCGTTGGCCACGCAGATCAGTCCATCGTGCGACCAGCACGGACTGCCCATCCATTTCCATTCCTCGATGATCGCAGGATCGGCGGCGTGAATGACCTTGCGAAGGTTGGTAAGAACTTTGCCCCGCCAGTCCGTAAGGTCTGCAATGTATTCATCAATCATTTTGGACGGGTTCGCGGTTGCCATACTTATATTCTGCCTGAATTCCTCTTCGAAATTAAAGGCGTCGGCCCTAAAATCCCCCAATCCGGAGTGGGGACGAGCAGGCGAGAGATGCTCGCCCGGGTAGAAGTTCGCTTCTCTGCTTCTAAGGTGGCCGTATGGGTCGCGGCCCGATTTCATTGATTCTGCACAACATTCCAAAGCTGGATATACAACCGCTGAATCTGGCCTCACGTCTCTTCATGTAGGAGTACAATTCTCGCCCACGAGGCACTAAGGGGCCGCAGCGGCTTTCATTCCGCTTGACCCGTTTTCACTCGCCATGTGAGCGTCGTAATCTACGCCTTTGCGAGCGTCCTTCCACGATTTGCACGCGATATACCGGCACATCGCAGAGAAGCGGGATGAGGGTAGGCATGATCGTTCATATTAGTTATAAGGGTCTCGAAAAAACTCCCGAAGTGGATTCAACCGTCCAACAACATCTTCAGAAGCTCGAACGCCGGTTGCAGCTATTCCGGCCTGAACTGGTCAGCCTGCACGGCAGCGTGCTGCAAAACTCGCCGCGCGCCGGATTTGTGGTAGCCCTCAACCTGAAATTGCCCTCTACTGCTCTAGGTTCCGAAGAGTCGAATCACAATCCCGCCATGGCGATCCGCGCTGCCTTCGACGCGCTCATCGAGCAAGTAACGAGTCATAAGGACGTTCTTCGCAATCATCACCGCTTCCCGGGCCGGCGACGCGGTTCGTTGCGTCACTTCAAGGGCGAGGTGCCCTTTGAAGAGACACTCGCGGCGGTCAAACTGGATAGCGTCTCCAATGACGACGTAAGCACTTATATCAATGCCAATCTCCCGCGTTTGCGCCGCTTTGTCGGACGTGAGCTGCGCAGCCTCGAAAATGACGAGCGCATCGGCCGAGGAGCGATAACCGTGGATGAGGTGATTGGCGAAGCCATCGGCAATGCTTTGAGCGACGCCTACGAGCGTCCGCAGAAAATCGGCCTGGAACCGTGGCTTTACCGGTTGGCGCTCGATGCTCTGAACCGCCTTGCCCAGGGCGATTCTGGGGGAAACGACATTCCGCTGGAACGTCCCGATCGTCCGCGTAACGAGAACGGAAGCGACGAAAACATCCTTGAGTTCTATCAAACGGACGACGATCTTTCATCCCGCAGCATCTCCGCGGACGACCAGGTCGCGAATCCTGAATACTTGGCCGCTAAGGATGAAATCATTACCCTCGTCGAGCGCACCCTCCGCGAGGCGGGCCGCCATCAACGCGAGGCGTTCATCTTGTACACCATCGAAGGCTTCACCATCGAAGAGATCACGGACATCACGCAAAGGCCCGCGGAGGAGGTAAGAAAAGACGTGCACACCGCCGGCGAACACCTGAAGAAAGTTTTACCCGTGCATGATCCTTTGAGCGACCATCTCATCGAATATTCCAAGACTGCCTAAATACAACAAACAAACCGGCCTCAAAGACCGCCTTACCAGGAGACTTGAGGAATGATCACGCGGGAAGAAATTCGCGAGATATCGGAGATCTATTCTCCCGAAGGTTGCGCTCTTACCTTCTACTACCAACCGGAAACACCGCTCGATAAATCGCACCGCCACGAGGCGATCCTTGTAAAAGACCTCGTGCGCGCCACCCTCGCGGACGCCGAACGGGACGGAAAGAATTCCTGCGCCCGCGAGGACATTGAGAAGATCGTGAATCTCGCCGATCGCCTTCAGGGCAACGGCCGCCAGGCAAAAGCCATTTATGCGTGCGCCCATCGGGGAATCTGGCGCGAGTACGATTTGCCCCCACTGCTAGCCCGTACCGAGCTCCACGTTAACTCGCGCTTCCACCTCAAACCACTTGCCCCCGTCCTCGATGGGATGCCGCGTGTTCTGATCGCCCTCATCGATCGCACCAAGGCGCGCATCTTTGAACTGGAAGACGATCGCCTGGAGGAGAAACAGGATTTCTTCAACGATCTTCATCGCAAAGGGAAGAGCGATGGCTTTGCCGGCTACGATGCCGGCCATGCCGAGCGTCACGAGTTAAACGAAGCCATGATGCACTTCAAAACCGTGGCCGATTTCCTGCAAAGTTATTGCCAACGCACCAGCTGCGAGAAAGTGGCCATTGGATGTCGCGACGAATTGTGGTCGGAAATTCGTCCCACGCTGCACCCCTATACCGCCGAACGTCTGCTGGGACAGTTCCGGATCGACGCGAAGTCTGCCTCGACACAGGAAGTCCGCGAAAAAGTCGATTACCTGCTCGATGAAGAAGATGGCCGGCGCAAGCTCGAGTTGCTGCGCGAGACCATCGGCGAAGCCAGCCGCAACGGCCGTGGAGCCTTGGGATTGCGACGCGTTCTGCGTTCGCTTGAAATGGGGGAAATCCAGGTCCTGCTGCTCGAAGATAAATTTTCCGCACCCGGCGTGCAGTGCACCAACTGCAGCCATATCGATATCAACATGTCCCATACCTGTGCGGTCTGCGGCCATCCAACGATCGGTGTAGAGGACATCGCCGATCCGCTGATTGCCCGTGCGTTAGCAAGCGCGGTTCAGTTGGTCTACCTTCCCGCCAATGGCGATCTCGATCGCGTGGGACGGATCGCGGCGCTCCTTCGCTTCCGTGCTGATCAAAACACGCCGATGAAACTCGCCGTCTGAGTTCATCGACTTCGTTCTGCAGAGGCGTGGATAATCCGCGCCTCTTCTTTGCTTTGGAAATCGCGTGTTATCCTTGCGCCGCCGCAGATTCAATTCATCGGGAGGTCTGTATGAAATTTTCCCGGCGCGAATTCATCGCCACCACTGCCCTTGGTACCGCTTCTCTCGCTGTCGATCTCAACGCTCAAACTTTGAGTGGTGACAATGGAAAGGCCTCCGGCTCCGGCAAGAACATCCTCATAAGCGCCGCCAACGGCTTCAACTATCTCGACCGTGGACACGCCGTGCTGGAAAAGGGCGGAGACACCCTGGATGCCGTGATCGAGGTAATTCGCGGACCGGAAGAAGATCCGAACGACGACAGCGTTGGCTATGGCGGTTTGCCCAACGAAGAAGGCGTCGTTGAGCTCGATGCTTGCTGCATGCATGGCCCAACGCGCATGGCTGGGTCGGTCGGTGGGGTGCAGGACATCATGCATGTGGCTCTGCTTGCCAAGACCGTCATGGAGCACACCGGTCACGTCATGCTCGTGGCGGAAGGCGCAAAACGCTTCGCCATCGCCCATGGATTCCCCACCATGAACCTTCTTACCGATCACTCGCGCCGGGTGTGGCTCCTGTGGAAAGAGACCATGTCGAATCGCGACTGGTGGGGTCCTGGACCAGCCAGTCCGAACTTCAAGCTGCCCACCGAAGGAACCAGCAGCGAGAATTTGCAAGAGCGCATCCGCGAAATGGAGAAGCTGGCGGAAGGCATCGGCATTGAACCCGAGCGGCGGATGGCCGCCATCCATCGCGTGCTTTATCCGCCGACCGGCACGATTAATTGCTCAGCCCTGAAAGCGAATGGCGAAATGAGCGGCGCGACCACCACCAGTGGCCTCGCCTGGAAACTTCCAGGCCGGCTCGGAGACTCGCCGATTATCGGCGCCGGCTGCTATTGCGACCAGGAAGTGGGCTCCGCCGGCGCCACCGGCAGCGGGGAAGAGAACATCAAGATCGCGGGCGCGCACACCATCGTCGAGAACATGCGTCACGGCATGTCGCCGCGCGACGCCGGCATGGAAGCCTTGAAGCGCATTGTCCGAAACTACAACGGCGACATGGCCCGGCTGAAGTTCGTCAGCATGAAGTTTTATATCCTCCGCAAGGATGGCGAATTTGCCGGCGTCTCTATGTGGAGCGGCAGCAAGGAGCATCCGTCACGCTTTGCCGTGCACGATGGCACCCGGCGTTACGAAAACTGTGTTTCGCTCTTCCAGGGCGAACCGCAGGAATGGCCGCCCATGCCGGACCTTGCCACCTCCAGCTATTCGCAACTGTGATCGCAAGCGGAGTTCCCGTTTAACGTGGAATTTTCGCCGTTCGGCCCCGCCTTGCATACGCGGGGCCGCTTCGTTTGCGAAGATAAAAGTGTGGAACTTGCAGTCCTCCAAGTCGGGCACACCATGCACGGGGCATTTACCTCGCATATCGTCCAGTTCACGCTGGTCGCGATCAGCTCTGTGTTTTTCCTGGTCGACCCCTTCGCCGTGATCCCGACTTTCCTTGTCATGACTGCCCGCCACGACTCCGCCACGCGCCGCCGCATGGCTGCCCGCGCATGCTGGACCTGCTTCATCGTCCTCACTGCCTTCGCCTTCGCCGGCACCGCGATCTTTAAGCTCTTCGGCATTACCCTGCCAGCCTTTGAAATCGCCGGCGGCCTGATTCTCCTGTTGATCGGTCTCGATATGTTGCAGGCGCAACGCTCTACCCAGGAAGGCCCCCCGGAAACCATCGAGGGTACGGCGAAAGACGACGTGGGCATTACGCCGCTCGGCATCCCCATGCTCGCCGGGCCCGGCGCGATTTCCACCGTCATGGTACTCAACAGCAGCGCGCGTAGCTGGTCCACAACCATCCCCGTCTTTGCCGCCATCGCGCTGAGTTCGCTCGTCTCCTATTTCATCCTCTGTGCCGCGGAGCGCGTCAGCAAGCGCATGGGACAAACCGGGATCCGCGTGCTGATGCGCATCATGGGCCTCATGCTCATGGCCATCGCCATTCAGTTCATGATCAACGGATTAACCAATCTGGGCGTCATCAAGCTGGATTGAGAACGATCCCCCTTCGTCATTGCGGAATTCAATTACATATTCGCAGCCGATTTGAATCTCTAGTACGATCTCTTGCATCTCAGCCGACGTGGGGTTCGCTGCATGAGTTCTGATACGAAGGGCCGCATGTTCGGCCTGCTCATCCTTGGGATCATTGTCGTCTGCATCGGTTCCAACACCTTTTCTGGCGTTGCCCAATCCTTGCGCAGTGATCGCTGGCCGCGGGCTGCCGCTCATGTTACCGCCTCGGTGTTGCACCGCGATGCCACCGATGTTGCCCCGCGCTGGTCGCCGGCTGTTGAATTTCGCTACAGTGTGGGGAACACGGTCTATACATCCCGCCGAATTCGTTTTCTCATGGCGCCCCTCTATCAGCGCGAGCGCGCAGCCGAAATTGTCGATGCCTATAGCGTGGGACGCGCGGTGACCATTGCTTACAATCCCGCGAATCCGGGGGATAGTGTTCTCGAGCCTGGACTTCCGCCCGGCGCTTTGAAGCAAGTTTTAATTGCGATGTTCCTCATCGGATTAACGGGATACATCTTCTACGAAATTCATCATCCCGCGCGCCGTGTCCTGTTGCGCACGTTTTCCGACGACTCTCTCGAGAACCAGCAGTCGGAATCGGATCGCTCGGAAGCCGCCTGATGCCGTAGCGCTTTAGTTGACCATCGCTTTGCTGCGCACCAGCACGTCGAGTTCGATGCCGCGCTGGTTGAACAGGTCAGTCTTGAGCTGATCTGCAACGCTCTGCACCACGGAAATCACGGCTGCATCCGTCACCGTCAAGTCCATCGAAAGATGCGAAACCTCAAAGAAGGCCGGCAGCTCCCGGAATTCGCTGTCGCCGAAATCCAGGCACTGCAGCAGGCCCATGGCCTTGAACTGTTGTTCAACAATCTCCTTCAGCGTTGCTGGCGTCATGCTCCCCCCAGAGTGGCTGCGTTCATCGCATTGCCGGATCGCTTTGTTTTGCCGCTACAAGTAACTTGCTCACCAAACCGCGTACCTCGGCAGCGTCGCCGCATTGCAGGGCGAGTTCGCTTAACTTCCTGAGTTCGGCGATTCTCAAAGTCCGCACCCACGCTTTGGCTTCCGGAATGAGCCTGGGTGCAATGCTCAAACTCCGCACCCCCATGCCGAGGAAGATTGCGGCAGCGGCCGGATCGGAAGCTGCCTCGCCGCAAATGGACACGTGGCGGCCAAAGCTTTGCGCGCCTCGCACCACTCGATAGATCAATTGCAGCACCGCCGGATGAAGTGCATCCTGCAGCTCCGCCAGCGCCGCGTTGCCTCGTTCTGCCGCCATCGTGTATTGGGTCAGGTCGTTGGTGCCGATACTGAAGAAATCCAGTTCACGGGCCAAGCTTTCAGCCATCAACGCTGCTGCCGGCACCTCGATCATGCAGCCGAGCTTCACCGGCCACGCATGCGGCTGCGCTTCTTCCAGAAGTTGTTCGTGGACTACGGCAAGCAGGCCGCGTGCCTCATTGATCTCGGCCAGCGAAGAGACCATGGGAAACATAATCCAAAGATCGCTTTCGATCCCGGCCTGCAGAATGGCGCGCAGGTGCGTGCGGAAGAAGGGGAGGTTACGCAGCGTGAGGCGAATGCCCCGAACCCCGAGAAACGGATTACCCTCCGGCGCGCAGGAAACTGAGGGCATCGGCTTGTCCCCGCCGATGTCCAGGGTGCGAACCAGTACCGGTCCATCCACCCCGCGCAGGGCATCGCGGATGAGCCGGATTTGTTCGCTCTCCGCCAAACTTTTCAATGAAGAAAGAAGCAGCTCGGTGCGCAGCAGCCCAATCCCGCCCGCGCAGTTGGCGGTCGCGCGGTGCGCGTCTTCCACCGACGAAACATTCGCCAGCATTTCTATGGGTACACCATCCAGGCTGACCGCCGGCTCCGCCTTCGATCGCATCGCGCTTTGCTGACGATCCCTGCGTTGCTGCTGCAAGGCCGATAGACGCTTCAGCACGGTTTCGCTCGGATCAATCCAGACCTCGCCGGTGCTCCCGTCGATGGCTGCAAGCTTGCCCGTATCGGCAGCGTTCCAGCTTCCGCCGATCACCATCGGAATGCCCGCAGCGCGCAGCAGGATGGCACTGTGCGATGTCGCGCTGCCACGTCTCGCAATCACTCCCAGCACGTGCGATCCGTCGCAGAGCGCAGCTTCGCTTGGCAATAATTCTTCCGTCAACACAATGGACGGAGTCGCAGGCGAGAACGGCTGCACCGAATCGCCACCCGCGAGTTCGCGCAACACCATCTGCTTCACATCGCGAATATCGGCCGCGCGCTCGCGCAAATAACCATCGTCCATCGCCTCGTACGAAGCGGCAATCTCGTCGCAAACCCGCGCCCATGTACCGGATGCGCCCAGCCTCCCGCTTGCCAGAAGCGCCTCCGACTTCTCCAGCAGCACGGGGTCGCTCAGCAACGCAGCCTGCGCGTTTTGAATCGCAGCGATGGGCGACGATGCTGTTGCTGCTTGCGAGAGACGAGGTTTCACCCGCTCTAACGTGTCTCGCAATCTGCGCACTTCCGCATCCGGCGTCCCAAGCGGCGCAGCTGATTCAATGTTGGCCGTAGTTTCCACCAGCAGCAGAGGCCCAATCGCGATTCCGGGCGAGGCCGCGACTGCTGTTTTGCGTTCAGGCTGTTTCCGGATGTCAGGAGCAACCCCTTCGCTGAATCCTGAGTCCGCCAATTCCTGCAAGGCACGAAGCGCCGCTTCGCGTTCTGCGCCGCGGACTCGAATGCGGATTCGGTCGCCCTTGCGGACTTGCAGCAGGGCAATGCTGGTCAGGCTGCGAGCGGAGGCCGGGCCCGCGCCAGACCTGAGATTGCTGACTTCGATTTCGCAAGCAAACTTTCCCGCCAACTCCACCAGCGACGCAGCCGGCCGCGCATGCAATCCGTGCTCGTTGTGCACCGTGACAACAATCTCGGCATCATCGCCGTCCAAGCGAACTTCTTTTTCAGCTCCGCTCTCCACCGGCGCGATCGGCTCAACCTGTTCTCGTTTCGGGACAAGCGCTCGTTCAACTTCCTCCGCCACCTCTTCCAGCGAAGATCCGGCGGAGGCTTGCACTGCCGCGATGACTGCGCCTTCGATAAACGGCGCGGCCGAGAGCCGAACCAGCTTCTGCTCCTCGGGCTCAAGGAGCTCCAACGCGGCCTGGGCGCTCAGCACGGCACTCCCCATATCCATTAGGACGAGAATGCCTTCCGGCCGCCGCAACCCGTGCAGCACCTCCGCGATGTGCACCGCGTCGGTTCCCAACTCTTCGTGATCGTCGCCAACGCCCGCGGCAATGCCGATCGGGTAGTCGCGGCTGGTCATCTGCAGCACGAGTTCACGTGCCGCCTCGGCCAAGGCTTTGCTGTGGGAGACCAGGAGCAGCGCGACCACGAGTCATTCTCCCTGGTGATTCACGCTGCAGACCGAAGCCAGTGCTTCGAGCAGCAGCGCACAAGAAGTTGCGCCGGGATCCTGGTGCCCGACACTGCGCTCGGCGAGATAACTGGCTCGTCCTTTGCGTGCGAGCAGCGGGATCGTCGCCTCGGCTGCCTTCGCAGCCGTGTCGGCGGCGGATTTGGTCGCCACCGAGAGATCGCCGTCGGCGGTCGCTTCATACGCTTTAAGCGCAGGCGTCAGGCCATCGACCATGGTTTTGTCGCCAAGCTGCGCTTTGCCGCGGCGCTGAATGTCGCCTAATCCTTCTGAGAGGCCCTTGAGCAGCGCATCCTTGTCGAGCGTTTCCTTGCCGACCGTCGAGCGCGCCATCGCCAGGAAGAATCCGCCATACAAGGGCCCCGCTGCCCCGCCGACGGTCGAAAGCAACGTCATGCCGACCAGCTTGAACAGCGCAGAAATGTCTTCGGGCTGCACAGTCTCAAGCTTCTTCTCAACCGCTTTCAATCCGCGGCTCATGTTCTCGCCGTGATCGCCATCGCCGATCGCGGTGTCGAGTTCGGTCAATCGCTTCGCATTTTCAGAAACGAGACGCGCGGTCTCATCCATCCAGGACCGCGCGTCTTTCAGTGATAAGTAGTTCATGACGAGACTGCTCAAATTCCCCAGCGCAGCGCTGGAGTGTCCACCGGGGCGTCCCACAGTTTCGTGAGCCGGTCGTTCATCCGCAGCAGCGTGATCGAAGTACCCGCCATCTCCAGGCTCGTAATGTAGCTGCCCACGAGGTTGCGAACCACTTTGAGCCCGTGTGCTTTTGCGATCTTCGCGGCTTGCCGATAGATGATGTAGAGCTCGAGAAGCGGCGTGCCGCCCATCCCGTTCACGAACATCAGCACGTCGTCGCCGCTCTTGAACGGCAGATCGCTCAGCACTGGCTCCATCAGCTTTTCGGTGATCTCATCGGCGCTGGCAATCTTCACCCGCCGCCGTCCCGGCTCGCCATGAATGCCGATCCCCAGCTCGATTTCATCTTCCGGTAAATCGAAAGAAGGTTTGCCGGCATGAGGAACGGTGCACGGCGTGAGCGCTATGCCCATGCTGCGTCCAGTTACACGGATCTCGTTGCCGAGGGCAGCAATGTCCGCCAGCGGCATGCCTTTCTCCGCCGCCGCGCCGAGCAACTTCTCCATCAGCACGGTGAGGCCTACGCCCCGGCGTCCCGCCGTGTAGAGGCTGTTCTCGACGGCGACATCGTCGTCCGTCAGAACGCTCTCAACCGCGATCCCGTCGCCGCGCAGCATCTCCTGCGCCAATTCAAAGTTCATCACGTCGCCGGTGTAATTCTTCACAATGTGAAGAATGCCCGCGCCGCCATGCACTGCCTTGCTCGCTTCATACATCTGGTCGGGGGTAGGACTGGTGAAAACCGCGCCCGGGCACGCCGCATCGAGCATGCCTTTGCCGACATAGCCTCCATGCATCGGCTCGTGGCCGCTGCCGCCGCCGGATACCAGGCCAACCTTGCCTTTTTTCGGTGCGTCCTTGCGCGCAATGTAAACCGGTTCGTAACTGATACGGAGACGATCGCCATGCGCCGCCTCCATGCCTTCGAGGGCCTCGCGGACGACGTCCTGGGGCGAATTGATAAGCTTCTTCATTACGTTGACATGAGCAACATTCGGCATCGTTCAACCTCCTGCCTGCAAATCGAAAAAGGTGGTGATGTCTCTTGGGAAACATGCCGAGATGCAAGAGAGCCATCACCACCAGGGATCGTTAACCTGGCACGACGAGCGCCGAAGCGTCCGCGTGCCAGGGAGGAATTTAGTAGTGGAAGAAGCGCGTGCTCAGGGCGCCCAGTGAGCTGCCAATGAGCGGGGCGATAACCGGTACCAGGGCATAGCCCCAATCCGATTTACCCTTACCGGCGATGGGCAACACGAAATGAGCGAAGCGCGGGCCGAAGTCACGTGCCGGGTTCATGGCGTATCCGGTCGGGCCACCCAGGCACAGACCGAGCACCCATACCAGCAGACCCCAGAGATAAGGACCAAATCCCGGAGGCATTCCGTTGGGAGCAACTGCCGAGGCGCCAAATGCAAAGCCTACGCCAACCAGCGTCGCGGTGGCGATGATTTCCGTCATCGCGTTCGCGGGCAGGTTACGGATGGCAGGGCCAGTGCAGAAGATGCCGAGCTTCGCGCCTTGATCAGGGGTTTCCTTCCAGTGTGGCAGATAGACGAGCCATACCAGGGTTGCGCCCACGAATGCGCCGGCAAACTGCGCTGCCCAGAAGGGAAGCACGTTGGCCCAGCTGTGGGAGAGCAGAGCGACGGCCAGGGTGACCGCCGGGTTGATGTGAGCGCCCGGGCTGCCGCAGGCAATCGCGGTAAAGATCCCGGCGGTGACGGCGAGGCCCCATCCGGTCGTAATCACGATCCAGCCGGATCCCTCGCCTTTCGATTTCTTCAGAAGAACATTGGCTACGACTCCGTCACCTAACAGAATCAGAACCATCGTTCCCATAAATTCACCAATTAATGGTCCATGCATAAAAATACCGGTCTCCTTGCGATTTATTTTGTTGCGGCTGCCAGCGTCTTCTCCGTCTTTTCTGCGTGGACAGGTTCTTCCACCCAGTCGAAGGTGCGCGTTACGGCTTTCTTCCACAGCTTGTACATGGACTCTCTCTTGCCTTCGTCCATGTTCGGCTTCCACGTCTTGTCCACCGACCAGTTCGCGCACAGGTCTTCTAGATTCTTGTAGAACCCAACCGCCAACCCAGCCGCATAGGCCGCGCCTAACGCAGTCGTTTCTTTAATCACAGGACGAACCACCGGCTTGTTGAGAATGTCTGACTGGAACTGCATCAGCAGATCGTTCTCGATCATGCCGCCATCGGTCCGCAGAACGTCCAGGTCGATTCCGGAATCGTTCTTCATGGCATCGACGACTTCACGCGTCTGGAACGCTGTCGCTTCCAAAACCGCGCGGGCGATGTGTCCCTTGTGGACGTAGCGGGTCAACCCGGCGATCACGCCGCGTGCACTCGTCTTCCAATAAGGAGCGAACAGCCCGGAGAATGCCGGCACAAAATAAACGCCGCCATTGTCTTCCACCGTCTTCGCAAGTTCCTCGATCTCGGCGCTCTTCTTGACCATTCCGAGGTTGTCGCGCAGCCACTGTACGAGGGCTCCGGTAATTGCCACGCTGCCTTCCAACGCATAATGCGCCGGCTGATTGCCGATCTTGTACGCGAGGGTGGTGAGCAGGCCATAGTGCGACTGCACCGGGCGGGTGCCCGTGTTCAGCAGCAGGAAGCAGCCGGTGCCGTAGGTGTTCTTGGCTTCGCCTTGCTTGAAGCAGGTCTGGCCCACCAGGGCTGCCTGTTGATCGCCCAGATCGCCGGCAATGGCCACGCCGTGGATGCTCTTCGGAACGGCCTTGCCGTAGACTTCGGCGCTCGACTTAATCGCCGGCAACATCGCCTTCGGAATGCCGAACAATCCGAGAATCTCCGCGTCCCAATCCAGCGTTTCCAGGTTCATCAACTGGGTGCGGCTGGCGTTGGTCACATCCGTCACGTGAATGCCGCCATCCGGACCGCCTGTCAGATTCCAGATCAGGTAAGTGTCAATGTTGCCGAAAAGTACTTCGCCCTTCTCTGCCAGCGGACGAACGCCCGGGACGTTGTTGAGGATCCAGCGGATCTTCAGGCCGCTGAAGTAGGTCGCCAATGGAAGGCCCGTCTTGTTGCGAAGCCGGTCCTGGCCGCCCTCTTTCGAGAACTCGGCCACATACTCCGCCGTCCGCGTATCCTGCCAGACGATGGCGTTGTACACCGGCTTGCCGGTCTTCTTGTTCCAAACCACCGTGGTCTCACGCTGGTTCGTGATGCCGATCGCTGCCAGGTCTTCGGGCTTGATTCCCTTGGCGGCCATTGCTTCGGCAATGACTTCATTTGTGCGTGAGAGGATCTCGAGCGGGTTGTGCTCGACCCACCCGGGCTTCGGGTAGATCTGTTCGTGTTCTTTTTGGACGGTGCTTACGATCCGCCCGGCGTGGTCGAATACGATAAAGCGTGTGCTGGTCGTGCCTTGATCGATTGCTCCAACGTACTTAGCCATGGATAATGGCTCCTTCCGTGCGCGCCTGGGTTGTCCCTTGCGCACTGGTCTCAAGTTCAGTGGTAAAACGCACAGCTCCTGGAATATCTCAACATTGTGCCGATCCCTTATCCGCCGCGTCTCCCGCCAGCTCCGCTGATGAGAGGGTCGACCAGCAAGAGACTAGAACGTGACCTTGGTACGGAAACCCAGAACCACGCCCGTGCCATTTGCGCTGCTGGCGCCCAGATCGTTGTAGATCTGTACCACCGGCTGCCACATCAACCACGGCGTGATGTTCGCCTGGTAGTTCAATTCAAATGCCTTCTCCGAGCCGAGGACCGGGAAGCCATTGTCGGTGTAGAACAGGTTGTAGTTCGAGCTCACATGGCTGTACACGAAACCGAATGCCACCGCGTCCTTCGGGCGCTGCGGAATCAGACCGTTGTACACCAAACCGCCTGTGACCTGCTTGTTGATCTTGTTGACGTTGTCGGGCGCAAAGTCCATGCCGAAATGCACGTCCATGCCCTTGCTCGAGCCGACTTCGGGACGGAAGATTGCCTGGTTCGCCATGAAATAAACCAGGTAATTCTTTGGGGTGAGCGAGCCGCTTAACGGATTCAGGAAGTAGTCCGGATTGTAAGAAGAACCAACTTTGTAGAGGCCCGGGTAGTACTTTTCTTTCGACGGGGTGCCACCGGTCTTTGGCTGTCCTGTCAGGAAGCCTACTTCGTTCAGCCAGGTTCCCTTGTTGACTGCCTTGAAGTTGAACCCATTGGTGTCATCGCCGTAGGGGTTATGGTTGCCGGACATGACGGCCGTCCGATAATAGAAGGCCTTCACCGGCGCAATTTTGATTTCTGCGGCCGGACCGGCGGCAGGATCAAATGATTCGTAGGTCGTGAACAGGTTGCCGAACGCATAGTCCAGCGGCTCCATCAGGTAATTGCCGCCGTAGTTCTGCACTCCGTAAAAGTCCATGCCCGCGAATTGTCCCGCGCGCACGGTCAACTTGCCCTGGAAGAGCGATTGCTGCAACCAGAATGAGTCCAGGCGCGTGGTGTGTGCGCTGACCAGGCCGCTCGGATTGGCAATGCTTCCCAGGTAGCCATTCCCGGCTGCATTCGTGCCGCCGCCGAGATTTACGCCGCCCTGCCAGAGTCCGGTTACGTGGAATGTCAGCCCGTTGATGTGTGCCAACCTGCCGAAATCGATGTCCATGGTTCCACGGATACGGTTCCAGCCGGCTGCCTTCTGTTCCTCGCCGCCCTTCACGTTATCGAGCAGATCGGAAACGTAGAATGCGTCGAACACCACGCCCTTTTCCGCGAGGTCGGTCCTGGATCCACCCCAGTCGCCAAACAAATATTTCTGGGTGGCCAGATTGAATGATTTGTCTCCCGTCGTCGACGCGGAATTCGATGCCTGTCCAATTGCCATCCCGGACAGCATGATCATCGTGACCGCGAGGAGTAGGAACACTGAGTATTTACGATTCATGACGGCTCCTTTGCCTCGTGCTACTGCAAAATAAAAGCCGCCCAAACAAGACACAGCGCCTGTGGAGGAACCTGGTTCCACGCTGTCTCTAGTTTGGGCGGCTTCTCTAATCTCTGCCGCTGCGGGGTCGTACTTTATTGCAGGTAGCACCACTCGTCAGTGACCTGCATCACGGCTGCATGTGCCGTAGCCGGGTTCGTCCCACCTTTACTGCAACCACAGGCTGGTATCGCTCACCGAAACCGATATCACCCCCAGCGACCGCAAGTCTTCAATCTCACGGAAGGTCCGAATGAGGCCTCCCGCGATCACCGGTAAATCCGACCGGCTGTCGCGCAATTGCCGGATCAAGTGAGGCGCCACGATCGCCGGCAGCACTTCCACTGCGTCCTGTTGTACCCGGTCGATCGATCGCAGCGCCGCCTGCACCGCCCCTGAATCCAGCAGAAAGGTTCGCTCGATCGAATACAGCCCCAGGCTGCGCGCCGCCCGCAGTGGCTCCGGATGCGTCGAAATAATCCCCCGTACTCCATGGTGCGCAAGGTAAGCCACCGCGGTTGCGTCGCGCGACAGCCCTTGCACCAGATCGACATTCACAATCGCCGTCTTTCCCGCATCATTGATCGCCGCCGCCATGTCCGGAAGACTCTCCGGATCGCCGCACAGAAAATAGACAATCTTGCCGTGCGCCCGCGCCGCCGGCTTCAGGAATTCCGCCGAACGGACCGCGGGAATGATCGGGCTCTCTTCCAGCAGCAACCTTAACGCCTGGGTGAGCAGGGCCGGCGGCTCTGCCTTCGATCCGTTGCCCCGTACCTGTGCCCGCATTTCAAACTCAGCCAATCTCGTCATAAAAATCCCTTTGCCACGCCTGGCGATCAATGCCTGAAAGTAAAACGCCGTTCCGTGCCCGAAAGCAGGCGTGCCATGTTCTCGTGGTGCTTGCATAGCGTCAGCAGCGACACAATGCACACAAAAGGCATCAGTCCTGCCGCGCCCCGCTCATGCAGGAAATAAGCCAGCACCGGAAACACCGCTGCCGATGTAATCGATGCCAGTGAGCTGTACCGAAACGTCGCGAAGATCAAAACGAAAATCGCCAGCGCCAGCAGCGCCGTGCGTGGCAGCAGCGCGAGCAGTGCTCCCATCCCCGTCGCCACGCCTTTGCCGCCATGCCATCGCAACCACACCGAAAACACGTGGCCCGCGATGCTGCACACCGCGCTCACGCCCAGCACCGTCGACACCTGATTCGCTTGTAACCGATCGAAATGCTCTGCGACCATTCGCGCCAGTGTCACGCCGGCGAATCCCTTCGCGGCATCGAGCAACAACGTCAGGATCCCCAGGCTCGGCGCAATGCGCGCCACATTTGCGGCCCCAATGTTTCCACTCCCGGTTCGGCGTACATCCACGCCCCGAAAAATACGCAGCAATAAAAGTCCAAAAGGAATGGAGCCCAACAGGTAGGAAACAACACCGGCGATCAGGCAGGCTTGCAGCATGGAGCACTCTCCGGGAAATCCCGGACGAGTCTCACTCTAGTGCTCCCCGCATCGCCGTGACGTGATGCCAGTCACATGGTCTGGTACATCTGACCTGGGAGTGTTGCAAATTTCAACTACGGGGCTTGCAAGCACGATGCAGAATCTCTGCCGGATGCAACGCCCGCACCGTTGTTCCATGCTCAATCTGCATGCGGCAGGTTCCACATTCCGAAACCGCAAAGTCCGGACGATACGCACGAATCCCCGCGAAGAGCTCCTGCCCAATCTCCATCGAGATGGCATACTTCTCTTCCTTGAATCCGTATGTTCCCGACATTCCACAGCATTCGGCGGAAATTTCGTCGATCTGTACTCCGGGAATCGCTCGCAGTAACTGCAGCCACGGCCGTCCAATCCCTTGCCCCTTCAAATGACAAGGCGCATGGTAGGCCAGCTTCATCTTCACCGGTTGCAGCTCTCCCGACGGTTCGCCCGCCCGCTCCAGCAGGAATTCGGCGAGGTCATAGGTATTCTCCGCAATCTTCGCTGCCGATGCCGCCACCCTCTCGTCGTCTTTCAGGAGCCGCGCGTATTCCGCCTTGAACATATGACTGCAGCTCGTGCAGGCCGTGATGATCGGCGTACCTCGCTCCACATCCGCTCGTAAGCGCGCAACATTGCTCCGCACATTGGCCAGCATTTCGGGAGCGTCGCCATTGGCCAGCGCCGGAACCCCGCAACAGGCTTCCGACGCGATCTCAACGTCGCATCCATAAAACTCCAGCAGCTCCACCACCGTCTGTGCCAGCTCCGGATCGTTGTAGCGGATGTAACAACCGGGAAAGAAAATTACCCTCGTCTTCCAGGGATTGCGTCGCGCCCGCACCGCTTTGCGGCTGTACTCGGGGAACGGCCGCTGCGCGCTGATCGCCATTGCCTTCGCCATCAACGCGCGATTCAATCCCATCCCCAGCAAGCCATTCGTCACCGCTGGCGCCACCGTACCCAGTTTGCCGAGCAGCGCCGGCCTCGCCAGTAAATGATCGCGAAAGGCCTTGCGGCCGCTCTTCGGCTGTTTCGCCTTGGCGCGCGCAATCAGCTCCGAAACATTGACCTGGTTCGGACATGCCATCTCGCAACGGTTGCAGCCCAGGCAATACTCCAGCCACTCGCTGCGGCACTCGATGCCTTCCTTACGGACCCGCTCCAGGTCTGGCCCCAGCGTCTTCGGCCCCGGAAAACTCGGAAAAACTTTCATCACCGGACACGCGGTGTTGCAGTCCGTGCACTTGATGCAGCCGTCTAACCTTCGTTCATCTTCCCGCATGATGCACTCCCACTGCCGCGGCCAGTCGTCCCGCGCGCACCCCGGTCAGGATGGCAACCGCATTCTCACTGAACACGTTCGAAGTCCGCAGTGCGCCTCCGCAGGCGAAAAGATTTTGTGCGATCACCTGTCCGCCGGCACAGGCAAGCAGCTCTTCATTGGCCGGCATGGGATTGGTTTCCCGCGGCGCCGCTTTCGGCTGCAGCAGGTGAGAGAATCCGCCCGTCGCCACTACCACCGCCTGCGCCTCGATTCTCCGCTCGCGCCCCGGCGTTTCCAACTCCACGCCCTGGCACCGGTCGCCTTCCAGCAGCAACTTGCTCACGGAGAACCCGGTCATCAGCTCCACCCCTAATCCACCCAGGTAACGTTCCATCCGCCGCAGCAGCCGAATCCCTAAAATCGAGGGCGGCAGCGTCGCAATCTCGCAGATCGCACATCCCACCTGCCGCACAATCTCACGCAACTCGTCGGTCGAGGTGTTCAGCCCCAGCACTCCCGGCAGGATCAGGCAATCGGCACTTTCGGCCGCTGTTGCCAGTGCCATCACCACGGACTCGCGAAACTGTGGGTCACGGTCGAAGTGAGTGGCGAACTCCAACTCGTGCGAGGGCTGCACCCTGCGCTGTCCCAGGTTCAGGGTTCGTGCCGTAAACTTCGTGCTTTTTCCGTTCTTCTTCGCCCTCGACGTGTAGCGCTCCGCCAAAAATTTCGCATCCAGGTCCAGGCTCCCTTCGAAGCCCGCCACCACCACTTTCCCCATCGTCCACAAGTCGCGGCTCCCAAAGTAAAGCGGCGCCAGCGAAACTTGCCGGAACGTGCCCAGGATGGTGGGGATCGCGATCCTTTCTCCGAAGCCTCCCCGGTATTCGCAGCCCGCCCCGCCCGCCGACGCAACAAAGAAGTTCACCGCATTCCCGCGATCGGCTTCCGTTCCCAGCCACGCCGCGTTCGCCACGTTGTTTGTTCCCAACTCCACGCAGCCGTCTGCAAGAACGAACGAGCCCGGTCCCTTGCTCGCCAGCGCCACCCTTGCGCCTTCACTCACCGCCGCTGCTGCCGCCGTCGCCCCCGCCAGCCCTTCGCCGACCACCACCACATCGAACTCGTTATTGGCCACGATGCTCACCTCGGCCTTCGTCCTGCATGTTGTAAGCGCCGTCGAACAACTCGCGGCTCAAGTTCAGTTGCTCTGCCTGCTTGCCTTCGGGAATCCATGCTTGTCCCTTCCAGCGATCGTGCAGATACGTGTCCAGCAGCCCCGCCGCTTCCTCCGCCGTCCACTTGCCCTCCTGGTAGCCCGATAACATCGCCCGGAACCCGCAGAACGTTCCCTGGCATGTCCCGAATCCCAGCCGCGTCCGTCGTCCTAAATCGCCCAGCGTCCGCGCCGGGACCAGCGAATCCCGCAGCGCGTACTCAACCTCGCCGCGGGTCACCAGCTCGCATTCGCACATCACTTGCGCCAACGAAGGATCCGCCTTCACTGCAGCCGTTAGTACGTCGAGCCTCGTGCCCATGCGCCGCAGCGCTTTTTCCGCCACCGCCTCTGGAAGAACGGTCAGCGCCCGCTGGAAAGCTGTGTCGTGGCGGAAATCCCGCAGAGGTTCAGTGTCGGTGGAGCACCCCGCTGTGATGCCGAGTTTTTTGCAGATAATGTCCGAGGTCACCTGCGCCATCAGCCGATAGGTCGTCAGCTTTCCGCCTACGATCGAGATGAATCCCGCTACCCCATCGTTCTGCTCGTGATCGAGCAATGCGAAGTTGCGGCTGATGTCGCGTCCCCCTGCGCCGCTCGTGCTCTTCGGCGCATACAACGGCCGCGCTCCGGTAAAAATGCGCAACACCCGGGCTTCCGCCAGCGCCGGAATCAATTCCGCTCCCAGCGCCAGCAATCGCACGACTTCTTCCGGAGGCACCGTCAGGTTCTCCGGGCTCGGCACCGTCACCGAACTTGTGCCCAGGATGCACACCGGCCCCGCCGGCACCAGGATGTCTGCATCTCCCGGCTTGCGGCAACGATTGACCACCCGGGTCACCAGCCGCTGGTTCATGATCAGCAGCGCCCCGCGATCGCAGCGTACCGGAACATCCACGCCCGCCATGGCCGCCACCGTTTGCGCCCAACCGCCCGCCGCGTTGATCACCATCTCGCATGCGATCGATTCTTCTTCCTGCGATTCCGTATCGCGGAAACGAACTCCGGTCACCCGGCCATCACGGCGCTCGATCCCTGTCACTTCCGCGTAGGTCTTGAAACGCGCGCCCCGCGCCACCGCCGACTCCACATTCGCCAGCGTCAATTGGAAGACATCGATATGCGCATCCGGGCAGGTGTATGCCTCCACCAGGTTGTGCGGCAGGTTCGGCTCCAACGTCAGCGCATCCGCGGCCGTCAACCGCTCCGTCGGAATGCCCGCCTTCGCGCAACCTTCCACCCATTGCCCAACGAACGCCGCGTCGTCCTGCGGCAGGTGCACGAAGAGCCCGCCCGTATCGTGTACGCACGCCGGCGCAACTCTTCGCAGAATCTGGTTTTCGCGAATGCACTCGTTGGCCGCGTCCGGGTCTTTCACCGCGTAACGTGCGCCGCTATGCAACAACCCGTGGCACCGCCCCGTCGCTCCATTGGCCAGATCGCGTTTCTCGATCAGAACTGCATCTACCCCGCGCAATGTCAGGTCCCACAGGATCCCAGCGCCGGTCGCGCCTCCGCCGATGATCACAACCTGCGTCTTCTTCATTGCGCCACCTCCCCGCAACTTCGCGCCGCGGTCATGCCGGCATGAAGCGCTACTCCAACGGATTCGTTTGACGTGGAAGGGAAAACGCGCCGGCGCGGAAATGCCGGTCAGTCCTACGTTCTACTGGCTGGATGAGGATCTATGGAAGATAACGAGGCGAATCTCTGTGCTGGACTTGAGCTTGCCACGAACATTGCAAAGCTGAAGGTGCCTGCCGGGATTCGGATGCAGAACGCTTCCAGACCCTGTGAGTCCGAGACTCGTTCTCTCCAACCACGTACAGTCACCGCTTGTGGTTTCTCAAGCTCTCTTCACGAAGCGGAAAACACACGAACCAGTTCGCATTGTGCTCGCCTCGTTCTTGACAAGTCAATGCAACGCGCTGAAAGAACTTTCCAAAACGGGAATCTGCGGCACTTTTTCTGCGTGAGACTCCGCGCTTCCCGCCGCGTCTGAACTCTCACGCTCCAACGCTGAGTGCATCTCTCCGTGACCCACTCTCGCTCTGCGCACGCAATACTTCCAGTACCGCCGCCATGAACGCGGGCAGATCGTCCGGCTTGCGGCTGCTCACAAAATGGCGGTCCACCACTACCGGCGCGTCCTCGAATACCGTGCCCGCATTCTCCAGGTCGTCCTTAATGCCGAGGCTTCCCGTCACCCGCGCGCCGTAATAGATGCCAGCCGAGATCGGCACCCACCCGCCGTGGCAGATGGCCGCGACCAGCTTTCCCGCCCGCCCGAATGCTGCCGTCAACGCTTTCACTTCGGCAATGCGGCGCAGCTTATCCGGCGCCCATCCGCCCACGCAAATCAGGCCGCAGAAATCCGCTTCGTTCATCTCGTACAGCGAAGCATCGCTCACGCACGGATAGCCATGCTTCCCCACATACTTCTGCCCGGCCTTCGGTCCCGCGACCACCACCCGGTAGCCCGCTTCCTGCAGCCGGTACTTGGGATACATCAACTCCATGTCTTCGTACCCGTCTTCTACGAAGATCAGCACACTGCGCGGATTTTCATGCATGGAAATAAACTCCTTTCGTTCACGCCGCGGGTTCGATCAGGGGCGCGCAATCGGTGCGGCGAGAGGCGATGGCGCCGATGGCTGCTGCCGCGAGAGGATCACCGGCTTGCGCCGCGTCGCCGAACTCTTGTCGATCGTCGCCCAGAATGCCACGAAGTAATCGACCGCCGAGATCACCGAAACCGCCACCATGAACCATATCGACATCTTCGCGATCAGGTCGACTGCCAGCACAAAATGAAAGCTGCGGAAGGTGAAATCCAATTCCCACCAGCGATGGTCCAGGATCGCCGCAATGCACGCCACAACCTGCGCCACCATCTTCAATTTGCCCAAGTCGCTGGCCTGGATGCTGAAGCCTTCCCCGGCGGCAATCGAGCGCAGTCCGCTCACAATAAACTCGCGCGCGATGATGATGACCGCGATCCAGCCCTTCACGATATGCGGGTTGAACTCCACCAGCACGATGAACGCCGACGCCACGAGCAACTTGTCCGCCAGCGGATCGAGCAGGATCCCCATCGTCGTGATCTGGTTGCGCTTGCGCGCCAGGTGGCCGTCAAAACCATCGGTCGTCGCCGCCAGTGCAAATATCAGCGACGCCAACAATTCCTTCTGCCCATGCATGCTGCTTAAATGGCTCGTGGAAAGCACCCAGATCAGCAGGGGAATGCTGAAGATGCGCGACAACGTGATGGAATTGGGGAGGTTCACTGCGCTCACGGTGCGGTCGAGACAGACCGCGCCTCTCGCATCATGCTCGTTCGCGGCCACTGATTGCAATCCCACGACCGAGCCCAGCATCGCTCATGCCCAAAATGGTAAAGACCTCTCCGCCGCCTCATTCGGAAGCCGGTTTTTCGCTCACAGCCACGCGTGACCGCCCTCACCGAAAGCCGCCGATCCGTCCGCGTATTCTCTCTACGGATCATCCCCGTCAGAACTCAGTTTTTCGCAGGGAGCCCATCGTGGGTTATAAGTCATTTAGTTTGAATATGTTGCGAATAACTGCTTTAAATGGAATATTTTGCAGGCGGTTGATGTGCAAAATATTGAAAACAAAGACGCCGTGCACGGCAGGGGTAGGCTATAAATTCCCACGAATCGACCCGTCGATCACCTCGATGAAGTGGTAGACGCGCAGGTCGGTCCCGTTGTGCTGCATCTCCTTCCGGATCTGCAGCAAGCAGCCGGGATTGCCGGAGATCAACACATCCGCATGACTGCGGGCTACATGCTCGGCCTTGCGCTGTCCGAGGTCGTGGGCCGTCTCCGGTTCGACCAGGTTATAAACCCCGGCCGACCCGCAACAGATGTTCGCCTCCGGCAGCTCCACCAGCTCGAGGCCGGGAATGGCTTTGAGCAGCGCCCGGGGCGGGGTGCTCAGCTTTTGCGCATGCAGCAGGTGACACGAATCGTGGTAGGCGGCGCGAATTTTGAGCGGATTGCGAGGCGCCTGGGGGCTTAAAAGGGTCAAAATTTCGCTGATATCGCGACATTTTTCCGCAAATTTTCGCGCTTTTTCGGCATATTTCACGTCGTCGCGCAGCAGGTAGCCATACTCCTTCAAGTTCGACCCGCAGCCGGCGGCATTGACGACGATGTAATCGATATCGAGGTTCTCAAAAGTGTCGATCAGCCGCCGCGCCGCCTCGAGCGATTGCTCTTCGCGCCCCACGTGCGTGGCTAACGCTCCACAACAGCCCTGTGAAGGCGGCACGTAGATCTCGCAGCCCTCGGCTTGCAGAACGCGGATGGTGGCGGCATTGATGTTGTCGAAGAACACCCGCTGCACGCAGCCGAGAATCACGCCGACCTTCAGTCGCGGAGTTCCCTGAGCCGCAATCTTTGCCGGATAAGCGAAGCCTGCAAACGGAGAGTGGATCGTCGGGAGCAGGGAGTCCATCTGCTGCAGCCGCTTGGGCAGCAGGCGAATCAGCCGCGTCTTATAGAGGAGCCAGCGCAGTCCCGAGCGCTGGTAGAGCCATAACGGCAGCGACATCCAGCGCAGCCGCCGGGGATGCGGGAAGAGCTGGAAGATCATCCAGCGGGTGAAGCGGTCCCACCAGCCGCGCCGGTGATGCCGCTCGATCTGGGCGCGGGTGGCTTCGATCAGCTTGTCGTATTGCACCCCCGAAGGGCAGGCGGTCATGCAGGACATGCATCCCAGGCAGCGGTCGAAG
Organism: uncultured Acidobacteriaceae bacterium; assembly: GCA_963703075.1. Lineage (GTDB taxonomy): Bacteria > Acidobacteriota > Terriglobia > Terriglobales > Acidobacteriaceae > Korobacter. The sequence goes on along the minus strand of OY969786.1, from coordinate 3,475,882 downwards.
TGGGCGACGAAGCTGTCGTCCATGGTGCTGATCTTGCCCTCGGCAGCCGCCTTCATGAGGTAAATGCGGCCCCGTGGCGAGTCCATCTCTTCGTGCCAGAGCACGTAGGTCGGGCACGCCGGCAGGCAGAAGCCGCAGTGCACGCAGTCGGAGATCAGCTCGTTGTCGGGTGGGTGGTGCGGGTCGAAGAGCGACTCCAGGCGAACGGTGTTATGGGGGGATAGGCCGTCCATTTATATGCCCCCAACGAAACGGCCCGGGTTGAGAATGCCCTTCGTATCGAACTGCTGCTTCACCCGCAGCATGAGGGGGTGGGCGGAGGTCAGCGGCCCGAAGACATCCATCCCCTTCTTGACCTCGCGCGGGGCGTGCAGGACGACGAGCGTACCGCCGATTTTTTGGATTGAGGCGCGCAACATGGTTAAGCAACTCTGCAACTGTTCGGAATCGGCGGCTTCGGCGCGGAAGAGGCCAAGACCGAGAGATTGGGCAATCACGCGGGATCGTGAAAAATGTTTCTCGATGGCCGCAACACACTCCGCGATCGAAGAAGGAAGTACGCTGAACTTGCCGACGATAGCAGCTGTGTCGCCGTCCCACAGTGCTTCGCGGCGATTCCACAGATCGTCAGGACAATCTGTCGACTCGCCCGGTGATGCAAGTTCTGTCGCACGCCGTGCCTGCGCATCGATGCCTTCCTCCAAGCCCTCAAAGCGAAGATCGACAACCGGATTTTCCCCTGTTGCGAACCGCAACTGTACGCTGACAGGAACGAGCGAGGTGTCGGCAATTGCCAGCATGTAGCGGTTGGCTGCCCCCGTATCGTTGAAACGGAAGCTGAGATTCCGTCCCGCATGCGGCAGGGGATAGGTGCGCAGCGTCACCTCGGTGATTACGCCGAGGGTTCCGAAAGATCCGGTGAACAGTTTCGGCAGATCGTAACCGGCGACATTCTTCACGACACGTCCGCCGCTGCGCGCGATGGTCCCGTTGGCGAGAACGACGGTGACGCCAAGAATGAGATCGCGCAGGCTCCCGAAGCGCAGGCGCAGGGCGCCACTATCGTTGGTGGCGATGACCCCGCCGACGGTGCTACGCTCCGGCCAGAGCGCATCCAGCGGCAAGTGCTGCGCGTGTTTCCGCAACTCCCGCTGCAGGCTAGCGATGGTGGTGCCCGCCTGCACGGTGACGGTCATATCCTGCCAGGCATGTTCGATGGGCTGATCGAAGTGCTCCAGGGAGAGAACGAGTTCGACGGCGCGCGGGGCGTTTCCCCAATCTGACTTGCTTCCACCACCGCGGGGGGCGACGTGCACCTCGTGTTCATGCGCCCACGCCAGCACCCTGCTCGCTTGCTCAGCGTCTTCCGGGGCGACGACGCGCTTGGGCTGTACGCCACCGATCGCATCGGCGGAGGTGGCGACGTGAACCGCGCCAAGAAGAAGCGTTTCCAACTCACTCCAGGTCGCTTCCACCGGAGCGGTTGATCCGTAGGTCGGAGAGGTGGACATTAGAAGATCTGCGCAACGCCCGCGACTTCGAGCGGATGAGGAACATAAGGCCCAGGTTTATCGCCGCACATGCGCAGCCGCGGAAAGAGCTTGCCCGGGTTCGACAGGTGCTGCGGATCGAAGGCGCAGCGCACCATCTGCATGGTGTCAAGATCGGGCTCGGCGTACATGGTGGGCATGAAGTCTTTCTTCTCCTGCCCCACGCCATGCTCGCCGGTAATCGATCCGCCGACGCGCACGCACAGACGCAGGATGTCGCCCGACAGCTTTTCCGCCTGCGCTTCCTGCCCGGCGATGCGAACGTCGTACAGCACCAGCGGATGCAGGTTTCCATCGCCGGCATGAAAGACGTTAGCCACGCGCAAGCCAACCTCGGCACTCAGCCGATCGATCTCCTGCATGACCTCGGGGAGCTTGGTGCGGGGAATGACGCCGTCCTGGACGATATAGTTGGGCGAGATGCGGCCCATGGCGGCGAAGGCGGCTTTGCGACCCTTCCAGATCAGCATGCGTTCTTCTTCCGACTGGGCGACGCGAATCTCCCACGCGCCTTGCGCGGTACAGATCTCGCGTACGCTGCGGATCAAGGTATCGACTTCGGCTTGCGGCCCGTCGAGTTCCACCAGCAACAGTCCGCCGCAGGCAGGATAGTTGGCGTGCACGGCAGCTTCGGCAGCCTGGATGGCGAGGCAATCCATCATCTCAACGGCCGCCGGCAGGACGCCGAAGGCGATGATGTCGCTCACCGCCGCACCCGCCTGGTTTGTGCTATCGAAGGCCGCCAGCAGAGTCTGCACAACCTCAGGACGTTTCACGATGCGCAAGGTGATCCGGGTTGCGATGCCCAGCGTACCTTCCGAGCCGACGAAGACGCCCATCAGGTCGTAGCCGGGCGCATCGAGGGTATGGCCGCCTAGCTGGGCCACGGTGCCATCGGCGAGGACGACCTCCATGCCAAGCACATGGGTGGTCGTGAAGCCGTATTTCAGGCAGTGCGCGCCACCGGAGTTCTCTGCAATGTTGCCGCCGATGCTGCAGACCGATTGCGATGAAGGGTCTGGCGCGTAGAAATAGCCGTAGGGCGCGACTTCCTGGGTGACGAGCGCGTTGATGACGCCGGGCTCGACGACCACCTGCTGATTGGGAATGTCGACTTCCAGGATGCGGTTCAAGCGTGCCAGGCTGAGAACGATGCCACCCTCTACCGGCAGGGCTCCGCCACTGAGCCCGGTCCCAGATCCACGGGCCACGAAGGGAACTTTGTGGCGATTACAGGCAGCAAGGATCGGCTGTACCTGCTTGCCCTCGGAGGGGAGGACGACGGCAAGCGGCATTTGGCGGAAGTTGGTCAGCCCATCGCATTCGTATGTGCGCAGCTCGTCCGGCTGCACGATCAACCCGGCTGGGCCAACAATGGAGCGGAGTTCCTGGAGAAAGGCAGTGTGCATGCGGCGGGGCCTTGGCAAGAGTACTACGGGATCTACTCGGGAGGAATAGGGCGGCTGTGAGGCGGGGTTGGCAGCTTTGCGACCCATCCTGTCCTGCGGACAAGGATGGGGCACCCACAGCATGCAGGATCTAGATCTCCGCCAGGACGCGGTGCACCATGTGCACGGAGATGGCGCCTTCCCCGACGGCGGAGGCCACGCGCTTCACGTTTCCGGCACGAACATCGCCTACAGCAAACACCCCGGGGAGGCTGGTCTCGAGCATCTGGGGCGGCCGGTTGAGGGGCCATGCAGCGGCGACTGCGGAACCGGTGGCGGCATCGAGATCGCGGCCGGTAAGGATGAATCCTTTATCGTCGAGAGCGAGGCAGCCGCGCAGCCACGCGGTCCGGGGAGATGCGCCCGCCATGATGAAGACACGGCAGATGTCGCGGGTAGTCTTCTCGCCCGAGGTGCGGTCTTCCCAGGTAACTTGCTGAAGTTCGTTGTCTCCATCAAGACCTACGATCTCGGTCTTGAAATGCATTTCGATGTTGGGATTCTCCTCGATGCGATGGATGAGGTAGCGCGACATGGAGTTTGACAGGCCGCCCGCACGGACCAGCATGTGCACTTTGCGCGCAGTTTGTGAAAGGTACATGGCAGCCTGGCCGGCCGAGTTCCCGCCACCCACGACAATGACCTCTTCGCCTTCGCAGAGTTGCGACTCGATGAAGGTCGCGCCGTAATACACGCCCTGGCCTTCGAATTTCTTAAGGTGTTCGAGGGGCGGCTTGTTGTACTGCGCACCGGTCGAGATGACGATAGCCCGGGCGGCGATGGCGTTGCCATCGTCGAGAACCACTTCATATGGACGGCGACCGCAGCGCAGTTCGACGACTTCGTGCGCGATCATCATTTGCGCCCCGAATTTTCGTGCCTGGGTCAGGGCGCGCGATGCCAGCTCGAAGCCGGAGACACCGGTGGGGAAGCCGAGATAATTTTCGATCTTGGAACTTGATCCAGCCTGCCCGCCGGGGGCGGCAATCTCGATCACCAAAGCATCCAGACCTTCTGAAGCCGCATAGACAGCCGCGGCAAGTCCTGACGGGCCGGCGCCCACGATCACGATGTCGCGGGTCTGCTTGGTATCGATGTTCAAGTTCATGCCAATGCACTCCGCCAGTTGCTGCGGGGTGGGATTGCGCAACACGTTTCCGCCGCTGCAGATGATGACGGGGATTTCGGAAACCTTTACCTGGAAGCGATCGAGCATCTCCTGGGCAGACTTGTCGGTATCCAGGTCGACGTAGTTGTAAGGATGAGCATTGCGGCCCAGGAACTCGCGCAGCCGGAGGGTTTGAGCGGAGTGCCGCGATCCCAGCAGAACGAGGTTGCCGAAGTTTCCCTGGATCAGCGCGAGGCGTCGCAGGATGAAAGCGCGCAACAGGATTTCGCTGAGCTCGGAGTCTGTCGCCACGATGGCGCGCAGGCCTTCAGGGGGGATTTCGAGAAACTTTCCGGTCTCGGTCACCCGGGCGCGCGCCAGGCTGCGCTGGCCAGAGACCAGCGCCATTTCACCGGCGAACTGGTGGGCGTCATAGGTCACAATCGGACGCTCTCCGCCAGCGACCGGCTGCACGATCTCCAACCCACCGCTGAGCAACACGAAGAAGGGAAGAGAGGCATCGCCGGGTTCAAAGAGGATTTCCCCAGCTATGACATCGCGAACTTTTCCAGCAGGCATGAGGCGTGCGATCTGCGCGTCCGTGAGATGAGGGAATGCCTGCTGTTGGGCATCGAAGCCGATTGGGAGTTGCGGGGTGGACATGCTTCTCTCCTACCTGGTTCAGGGACTTGAGATGTTACCTGATGCCGAGGCGATTCAAAGCGTCCGTTTATCCAGTGTTGTGCAAGCCGGCGGCAATGCCGTTCATGGTGGAACCAAGAGCGTAATTCAGCTCCTCGCTGTTTTCTCCGGCGCGCTTACGGCGGAGGAGTTCCACCTGGATCAAGCTCAACGGATCGACATACGGGTTACGCAACCGGATCGAACGCAAGAGCACGGGATTGCCGTCGAGGAGTTCCTGCTGGTTTTTGAGCGAGAGCAGCTGCCGGCGGGTCCGGGTGAACTCTTCCGCGATCAGGCTAAAGATGCGCTCGCGGAGCGCGGCGTCCGGCACGAGGGTGGAGTAGAGCCTCGCAATCGAGAGATCGGCTTTGGCCATGGCCAGTTCGACGTTGCGGACCATGTCGAGAAAGACGGGAAATTCGCCGAGCATCTCGCGAAGCAGAGCGATCTTCGCGGGAGTAGTTGCGAATTTCTCGAAGGCGTGGCCGACGCCGAACCACGCGGGAAGCGCGTGACGGCTCTGCATCCAGCCAAAGACCCAGGGGATGGCGCGCAGATCGTTCAACGTCTTGTTTGCGCTGCGCCGTGCGGGGCGAGATCCGGCACGCGCGAGTTCCATTTCGTTGACGGGCGTGGCCGATTCGAAATACTGAAGAAGCTCAGGATTCTCAGCGACGTGCCGACGATAGAAGCCGAAGGCATCGGTCGATAACTCTTCCATGGCTACGTGCCATTTGGGATTCTCCTCGGAGTTGCGGCGCAGGAGCACGCGCAGGGAGGCAGCGGTCATCACTTCAAGGTTCCACTCGGCGAGCAGCGGGTCGGCATATTTCCAGTTGAGGACCTCGCCTTGCTCGGTAATGCGGATGTGTCCGGAGAAATCTCCGGCGGGCTGGGCCAGAATCGCGGAGTGCGTCGGTCCGCCGCCGCGTCCGACGGTGCCGCCGCGCCCGTGGAAGATTCTTAACTTCACGCCGAACTCGCGGGCGGCCTGGTGCAAGGCACGATGGGCCCGATATATCTCCCAAGTGCTGGTCAGCATGCCGCCGTCTTTATTGGAGTCGGAATAGCCGAGCATGACCTCCTGCCAACCGTTCCAGGAGTCGAGGAGCCGCCGGTAATCATGGTTGGACCACGCGCGTCGCATCACATCTGCGGCATCTCTTAGAGATGCGATGGACTCGAAAAGCGGGACAGACATCAGCCCGGGATCGTGGCCGGATGCGGCCATGGACACGCCGGCCTTTTTGGCAAGTTCGGTGACAGCGAACACATCCTTCTCCGACTCTGCGCCGCTCACCACGTACTGACGAATTACGGATCCGCCGTAGCGATGCTTCTCCTCGGCTACGGTGCGAAATGTTTGGAGGACTTCTGCGGTCTGATCGGAGGCATCCTTCTCGCACAAGGTTTGTGCATGGAGCTTCGCATGCTGGCGGATGTCGAGCGTATGCAGTTGAAAGCCGAAGGTGCGTACCTTCAAGAGCAAGGGATCGAGGATGCGCAGGGCCATGCGGCTGCCAGAATTTTCTTCGAGGCTCGACCGAATCAAACGAAGGTCGTCTTCAAAGTCCGTGGCCGAAGGGTAGGCGATCGGACCCGCCGCGGTGGAGGCGTTGGCATGCGCAAGGCGCACCATCATCAACAGGAGGAGCCGGCGGTAGAGCTCAGGCTGCGGAGTGCGCTCATACTCTGGCGGAGGCTGGGGAATCAACTGGGAATAGGATTCCAAGGTCGTGCGGAGGCCGTCGGAGGCAGCAATCTGGTGTTCGGAGATGCTCAAACGGCGGGCCAGGGATCGCGCCTGATCGATGTAGTGATGCAGCACCGCATCGCGAGCCATGGCGAGGGCATCGCGGGTACGTTCTGCTGTGACCAGGGGATTGCCGTCGCGATCTCCGCCGATCCATGAGCCGAAGCGGAGGACGATGGGAAGGTCGACGGGCGCGATCTTGTGTTGATAGACGGCGTTGAATGCGTCGCTCATTTCCTCGTAGATCCTCGGAACGGTCTCGAAGAGGGAAAGATTGAAATAGCGGATGCCGCTGCGGATTTCGTCGTCGACGCTGGGACGATTCAGTCGGACTTCATCGGTCTGCCAGAGAGCGCTGATTTCCGAAAGCAAGGTAGATTCGTGCTCGGCGGCATCGGCATCGGAGAGCGGCAGGTCGTCGAGAAGCGCGATTTCGGTGGCAATACGACGCAGCTTCAGGAGCGTGGTGCGGCGGGTGATCTCGGTAGGATGCGCGGTGAAAACGGGAACGACCTCAACCTCGCGCAATCCGGCAAGCACTTCCTCGGCGGACAGACCTTCTTCGCGCAATTCGAGCAAGGTGCCGCGAAATGAGCCGGACTGAGGTGGCTGCTCGGCGTGCAGTTGGGCAGCGCGTCTCCGGCGCTTTCGGTGGTTAGTCTCAGCCAGGTTCGTCAGTTCGAAATACGTGCCGAATGCCTTACTGATGCGATAGGCGGAGGTCAGGTCGAGCGAGCGAACAAACTCTTGCGCCTGCTCCAGCAAGGCGGAATCATTGTCCGATCGCTGTTGTTCGCGATGCTCGATCAATAAATTGCGCAGCCGTTCTACAGCTTCGAACAGCGACTGGCCAGCCTGTTCGACCAGGACGCGGCCCAGCAGGATGCCGAGGGAGCGCACATCGCGACGGAGTGGACGCTCTTTGCGCGGATCGTCGGTGGCAGCGGTGAGTTCGAGCAGACGCTCGTGCTGGTCGGGCGCGCTCCACAGCGGGCGTTGGGCGGACATTTCAGCCATGATTTTTGGGAGAGACAACGTCGAGTTTACCGGTATAAATCGCCATTCCGACGACGGCATCCGCGCCGATTGCGTCGAGCGCGTCGATCTCCTCTTGCGAGCGAATGCCACCGGCAACAATGAGCTGGCGCTTGGTTCTTGCTCGCAACGTGCGGGCTAATTCAACAGGAAAACCCGCCAACAGGCCCTCGGTATCGATATGGGTGTACAGGAACGCAGAAACAAACGGCTCCAACGCATCGATCATCTCCTCCGGAGTAAGCGCCGTGGCTTGCTGCCAGCCGCGAACCGCAATGCGTCCTGCGCGCGAATCGATGGCGGCGACAATGTGGTCCCGCTCCGCAGGTGTCGGCGAGAAAACGCGCAAACTCGGTGTCCGGCTTGGCTTCGCGAATCAAGGACGAGCCTACGATCACGCGCTTCGCTCCTATTGCGAGCAACCCTTGCGCATTCGCGAGATCACGCACCCCGCCACCGACCTGGCAGGGAAGGCGCTGCAAAATCCGCGCGATGAGCGGACGATTGTCGCCCTGGCGTTTGGCGGCGTCCAGGTCGATCAACTGCACCAGGGGGAAGCCGGCAAAGCGGTCGCACCATTCGTCGAACTCGGTGGTCTCGTAGGCCTTGGTCTCGCCCTGTACGAGCTGAACAATTTTTCCGCCCATTAGATCGATTGAAGGGATCAGCATGCGAGCCTCATGGGAATGCCCTGGGAGGCAAGAGCCTGTTTCAGTTCGTTCACGTCATGAACTCCGAAATGAAAAATTGAAGCAGCCAAGGCAGCGTCAGCGCGGCCCCGCCGGAAAACGTCGACGAAGTGCGCCGATTCACCCGCGCCTCCGGAGGCGATGACAGGAATCGAGACGCGCGAGGCAATTGCGGCCGTCAGTTCACAATCGAAGCCGGTGCGGGTGCCGTCGCAGTCCATGGAGGTCAGCAAAATCTCGCCGGCGCCGCGGGATTCGCCTTGCATCGCCCACTCCACGGCGTCGAAGCCGGTAGGGTGGCGGCCGCCGGTGGTAAACACTTCCCACCTGTCGTTTTGCCGTTTTGCGTCGATGGCCAGCACCACAGCTTGCGACCCGAAACGGGCAGCGATGCTGGTGATGAGCTCCGGATGCACGATGGCCGCGGAGTTGACCGCGATCTTGTCGGCACCAGCCTCGAAGATGGCATGCGCGTCATCGAGCGAGCGGATTCCGCCACCAACGGTGAATGGGATAAAGAGTTCCTTCGCGGTATCGCGAACGGTTTTCAGAAGCGTGCCACGATGCTCATAGGTTGCAGTGATATCGAGCAGGACGATTTCGTCGGCGCCAGCCCGGGCGTGGGCATGCGCAAGTTCCGCAGGCGAGCCGGCATCGCGCAGGTTGACGAAGTTGACGCCTTTCACGACGCGACCGTCGCGGACGTCGAGACAGGCGATGATTCGTTTCGTCAGCATGCCAACCTCGTGAAATTACGCAGCAGCGTCAAACCCGTTGCGCCCGATTTTTCGGGATGAAATTGCACCGCGAAGGCGTTGTCCTTTTCGGCGATTGCGGTGAATGCACAGCCATAGTCCGTGACGGCGACAGTTTCCGGCACAACCGGCGCGAAGTAGGAATGGGTGTAATACACGTAGCTGTTATCCGCAATCTCTTCGAGCAGGCGTGAGGGCCTGGTGATGCGGACCTGGTTCCATCCCACGTGCGGCACGCGAGCGTCGGCGGGAAAGCGCTGGCAGACACCGTTGAAGCAGCCGAGCCCGGTAACTTCGGGGGCTTCCTCACTCCCTTCGAACATCCATTGCAGGCCAACGCAGATGCCGAGAAAAGGCTTGCCTTCGCGGATTGCCTCGCGAATAGCAGCGGTCAGCCCAAGTTCGCCGATGATGGAGGTTGAGGCGAAGTGGCCTACGCCCGGCAGGACGACGGCGTGGGCATTCCGCACTGCGGCTGGATCGGCAGTGATTTGGGACTCCGCGCCGAGATGGCGCAGCGCCTTGGCGACCGAGGTGAGGTTGCCCGCGCCGTAATCGAGGATGGCAATCACAGCAGCCCCTTGGTGCTCGGCAACACGCTGGCCAGCCTTTTGTCTTTCGAGCAGGCGAAGCGGAGCGCCCGCGCAAATGCCTTAAAGCAGGCTTCGATCTTGTGATGGTTGGATCGGCCGTACATCACCTTGATATGGACGTTGGCGAGCGCGCCGCGGCTGAAGGCTTCGAAGAAATCGTCTATCAATTCGGTTTGGAGATCGCCGACGAGGCGAACCTTGACCTTGGTGTCGACCGCATAGGCGCTGCGGCCGCTCAAATCGATGGCGGCGAGGGCGAGGGTCTCGTCCATCGGCATGATGAAGTAACCGGCGCGCAGAATTCCGACCTTGTCTCCAAGAGCCTTGGTAAAGGCCTGCCCCAGCGCGATGCCGACATCTTCCACGGTGTGATGCTGATCGACGTCGAGATCGCCGTCGCAGCGCAGTTTGAGGTCGAAGGCGCCATGGCGGGCGAAGAGGTCAAGCATGTGGTCGAAGAACCGGATTCCGGTGGCGATATCGTATTGGCCTTTGCCGTCGATTCGCAGCTCGAGACGAATCTTAGTTTCCGCCGTATTGCGATCGATAATGGCTTTTCTCATCGCAGCTCTCCGACGCGCAGTGCGCGCAGCACTTCGTTCATGGCCGAGAGAAGGATATCGGTTTGCGCGGCGGTTCCGGCGGTGATGCGCACGCAACCTTCGCAGCCGTGGTCGCTGTTACGGTCGCGCACAAGGATGCCGCGTTGTCGCATGGCGTCAACGAAAGGAACACGGAGATCGCCAAATCGCGCAAGCACGAAGTTGGCATGGCTTTTCCAGTAAGGAAGTTCGTGCGACGAGAAGAATTGCTCGAGGCGCGAGCGGCTGGCCAGAACTTCAGCGACATATTGCGCAATGTAGTCCTGGTCGGCGAGGGCTTCGGGAAGACAAGCGAGGGCAGCGGCGTTCACGTTATAGGGAGAACTCACGCGCCGGACCATCGTCATCTGATTGTGTTCACCGGCGAGGACGCCGATGCGAAGGCCTGCCAGTCCATAGGCCTTGGAGAAAGTTCGAGCGACAAACAGATTGGGAATCACTCCGACTTGGCCCATCAATGTCTGACCATGAAATTCGAAGTAGGCTTCATCGACGAGCAGAGCCGCTTGTGGCGCGGCCTTCGCGAGTTGTAGAAGGAAGTCTGAAGAGGCGACCGTACCGGTCGGATTGTTTGGGTTGGCGATTGCGATCAAGCGGGTTCGGTCGGTGATCGCTGACATCACTGCTTCCTGCGGATATTCGAAGTTTTTCCCCGCCGGAATACTGCGCACGGTTGCGCCGGTGGCCCGGGCATAGATCTCGTACATAGCGAAGGTGGGCACGACGATGAGTACCTCGTCGCCCGGCTCCAAGTAGGTTTCGCAGAGCAGATGGATGCCTTCATCGACACCGTTGGTGAGCAGCACTTCGTTGGGGTTGCGTCCGAGGAACGAAGCGACCTGGGACTCCACGCTGCCGCGTTCCGGATAGCAGGCAAGCGCCTCGCGTGAAATCAAGTGCAGCTTTTCGGCAACGCGCGGCGAGCAGCCCAGGGTGTTCTCATTGAAGTCCATGCGCAAGCCGCTACGGCTGGCCAAAGGCGGGTGATAGGTGGGCAGCGATTGCACCGCCTTACGCGCGACCAGCATAGGCACCTCGTATCCGCACGGAACTTGCGTGCGCTACCAGTCCTTCGGAGTCCGCCAGGGTCGCGGCGATGGGAGCGAGCGTCCGAAGTCCGACGCGCGACACTTGTTGGACGGTGATGATCTTTACGTAGTCCATGACGCTGAGACCGCCGCGCACACGCGCCAAACCGCCGGTGGGCAGAACGTGGTTCGGGCCGCTGGCATAGTCGCCAAAGGATTGCGCCGAGTAGTCTCCGACGAAGACCGAGCCTGCGCTGGTAACCGCGTCCAGCAGATTTTCATCGACGGTGATGTGCTCGGCAGCAAGTTGATTCGCGGCCTCCATGGCCTGGCCCATATCGCGCGCGACGAAGATGTATCCGCGCTTGGCGAGAGCCTGCCGGGCGATCGGGTTCCTCGTGGATTGTTTGACCACCTCCTGCTTGACGCTCTTTGCGAGGTCTGCCCGGGTCGTGAGAAAGATCAGCAACGTCTCCGGATCGTGTTCTGCCTGGGCCACCAGATCGGCGGCAATGAACTCGGCCGTGCCGTGGTCGCTGACGATCACCGCTTCGGTCGGCCCGGCCAGCATGTCGATCCCGCAGTCGAAGGCCACGAGTTTCTTCGCGGTCGTGACGTAGATGTTGCCGGGTCCGACGATTTTCGCTACCGACTCGATTTCTTCGGTTCCGTAGGCCAGCGCCGCCACGGCTTGCGCCCCGCCAACCCGGTACATTTCGTTCACGCCGAGCAAATGCGCGGCGGCCAGCGTCTCCCGGGCCGGCTTCGGGGAGACCACCACGATTCGTTCTATACCGGCGATCTGGGCGGGAATGACGGTCATCAGGACGGTGGAGGGGAGAGGATAACGTCCGCCCGGAACGTAGCAACCGACTGAGTCCAGCGGCCGCACCAGTTGGCCGAGTTGAACGCCTTCACTCGCCGCCTTCGACCAGGAGCGTGGCATCTGCCATTGGCAGAATTGCCGGATATTCTTCGCGGCGGCTTTCAGGGCAGTCTTGAACTCGGGGTCGGCACTGTCCCACGCGGACTTCATTTCACCGGCAGAAACTCGCAGGGAATCGCCTGCGGGCAGTCCGTCGAGCTTGCTGGCGTACTTGCGCAGTGACCGATCGCCACCCTGCCGCACATCGTTCACGATCTTACGAACGGTGGGTTCGACGCGCGCGGTATCCGCTGCACCTCGTCGCGCGATCTCCGCGATCAACGGAGACGACCTTTCCAGCCGCAGCATGCGCATCACAGCACCACCTTGTTCAGCGGGTACTCCACGATGCCGGTGGCATTGGCGGCCTTGAGCCGGGGAATGATCGTCCACGCGGCATTCTCTTCAATGATGGTATTGACCGCGACCCACTCCGAGTCGCTGAGCTGCGAAATGGTGGGAGAATTCAGCGCCGGGAGCACGGCCAGCGCGGCGGCGAGGTCGCTTTTCCGGACGTTCAACATCAATCCGACGCGTCCCTGGGCGGCGATCGCGCCTTCCAGCATCAGGGCCAGGTGCTCGATCTTGGTTTTCTTAAAGCGGTCTTCCAGAGCGCCGGCGCTGGCGATAAGTTGCGTGCCTGAGGCCATTACGTCATCGATGATCCGCAAGCGGTTGGCACGCAGCGAGCTGCCGGTTTCGGTGACTTCGACGATGGCATCCGCCAGGGTTGGGGGTTTGATCTCGGTGGCTCCCCAGGAAAACTCGATCTTCACCGGAACATTTTTGGCAGCGAAATACTTCGTCGTAACGCTGACCAACTCAGTCGCGACGACTTTGCCGGCGAGATCTTCTGCCCGCTGGTAGGGCGAACTCTCCGGTACGGCGAGTACCCAGCGCACGTTTCCTCGGCTCTGCTTCGAGTAGTTGAGGCTAGCGATGGGCTTTACTTCGAGGCCGCTTTCGACCACCCAGTCCATGCCGGTGATCCCGGCGTCGAGCACGCCCTTAGAGACGTAGCGCGCCATTTCCTGGGCGCGAATCAGCATGCACTCGACTTCCGGATCGTCGGTCGTTGCGGAGTAGGAGCGGGCGCTGGTGTAGATATTCAGCCCGGCGCGCAGAAATAGTGCGATGGTAGCGTCCTGCAAGCTTCCCTTGGGAATCCCCAATCGCAACTTCATCGCGCGCCCTCCGCAAGGGGAAGGTCTTCGGTGAAGCAGGAGCGTGTGCCGGTGTGGCAGACCACCCCGTCGCCTTCCACTTTCACGCGGACCAGGATGGTATCGCGATCGCAATCGGTGGTGGCGTCCATCACGCGCAAGCGGTTGCCGGATGTCTCACCCTTGGTCCAAAGGGTGTTGCGGGTGCGGCTGTAGAAGGTAACGTAGCCGGTTTGCAAGGTCTTCGCGTAGGCGTCGGGGTTCATGAACCCGACCATTAAAACCTCGAGGCTGGCTGCATCCTGCACGACGGCGGGCACCAAGCCCTGCATCTTTTCGAAATCGATCTGCATAGTTTCCTCTAAATTCGGCAGTTCAAGCAAAAAGCCCGCGGATGCTATGCGCATCGGCGGGCTGAGTTTGAGTGCTGTTCGAAGTATCTACGAAGGGCACAACTCCACCGACACGCGCATTGCATGGTGAGGATGATGGTGTCGATGGATATGCTGCTTCATGGGTTCAACGATACGAAAGCTTGCCCGGGGAAGTCAAATTGTATGAGGAAGCGGTCGGCCGGTTTTAGCGATAGCTACCATCGATTTTTTGCGCGTTAATTTACCGCGAAAAGGGGCCGATTTCGTTGATTCTGTAACCGCACTTGCCGTAACTTCAACCCTATGAAGCCGAGCCACCCGACCATCGTCGCCATTAGCAAGCGCACAGCCCTTCCGGCTATGCGCACAGTGACGAAGCCGGGCGGGTAGAGCGAGAGCACTCATTTAAAGGCTCACGACCCGCCTCCCAGACGAGGCGGGTTTCGTTTTTACACGGTGTGCCGCTCGAAGTGCGGTCGAAGGAGAGCGCATTTGAAACCCGAGGATCCCAATCAACCTGCCTCTAGCCGTAGCGATACGGTTGCCGACGGAGAATGGTCGGCCACGAAGCAAGGTCTGCCCCCGGCGCAGGGTCTGTATGACCCGCGGAACGAGCACGACGCCTGCGGTATGGGTTTCGTTGCCAGCCTGCGGGGCGAGAAGAGCCATTCCATTATCGACAAAGGTTTGGAGATCCTGATCAACCTGGCGCACCGGGGCGCCTGTGGCTGCGATCCCGAAACCGGGGACGGCGCCGGCATCACGATTCAAGTTCCGCACGCCTTCTTCGCGCGGGAGTGTCCGCGCCTGGGTTTTACGCTGCCTGAGCCCGGGGAGTACGCGGTTGGGATGGTGTTCCTGCCCGTCGATACTCATCCGCGACTGCAGTGCGAGGGCATCCTGGAGCGCATCATCCGCGAAGAGGGGCTGAGCGTGCTCGGCTGGCGCGATACACCGGTCGATGAGACAGCGATCGGTCGCGTGGCACGAGGATCGCAGCCTTACATTCAGCAAATTTTCGTTGCTCGGCCTGCGGGGATGGACGAAGAGGCGTTTGAGCGGAAGCTCTATGTGGTCCGGAAACGTACGGAAAATGAAGTCATCGCGCTGGAAGATGAAGACTGGAAAGAGTGGTTCTACGTCCCATCGCTTTCATCACGCACCATCGTGTACAAGGGCCTGCTGATCGCGCCGCAATTGGCGAAGTTCTATCCCGAACTGGCCGATCCCGACGTCACCAGCGCGCTTTGCCTCGTACACCAGCGCTTCTCGACCAACACTTTTCCGAGCTGGCAGCTCGCGCATCCTTTCCGCTACGTAGCGCACAACGGCGAGATCAACACGCTGAAGGGCAACGTGAGCTGGATGCACGCGCGCCAGTCGATTTTGAGTTCGCCTTTGTTTGGCGACGACATCAAGAAACTTTTCCCGATCATCTCGCCGGGTTCCAGCGACTCGGCGGCATTCGATTGCGCACTCGAGTTACTCGTGCAGTCAGGACGCTCACTGCCCCATGCCATGGCGATGCTCATCCCCGAAGCATGGACCGGCAACCCGCATATGAAGGCGGAGAAGCGCGCTTTTTACGAGTACCACGCCTCGCTGATGGAGCCGTGGGATGGACCGGCGGCCATCGCGTTCACGGATGGGCGCCTGATCGGTGCGACGCTTGACCGCAACGGCCTGCGCCCCGGCCGCTACCTGATCACCGAAGACGGGCTGGTGGTGCTCGCTTCCGAAGCGGGTGTGCTCGACGTTCCACCGGAGCGCGTGAAACGCAAAGGGCGGCTGCAGCCGGGCAAGATGTTCGTGGTCGACACCGTGGCCGGCCGCATTGTGACCGATAAGGAGATCAAGGAATCGCTGGCCGCGCGCCAGCCTTATGGCGAGTGGCTGGAGAAAAATCAAATCACGCTGAGCCAGCTGCCGGAACCTACGCGGCTTTTCGCGTCGGATGAGAGCACGCTGCGTCGTCGCCAACGCGCCTTTGGTTACACCGACGAAGACCTGCAGATGATCCTCGAACCGATGGCCAACAAAGGCGAAGAGCCTGTTGGGTCGATGGGCACCGACACGCCGCTCGCCTGTTTATCAGATCGCCCGCAACTTCTGTTCAATTACTTCCGGCAGCTCTTCGCGCAGGTCACGAATCCGCCCATCGATCCCATTCGCGAAGAGATGGTGATGTCGCTGACCAGCTACATCGGGACAGAACGCAACATCCTCGACGAGACGCCGCTGAACTGTCACACGCTGAAGCTGCCGCAGCCGGTGCTGACCAATCGCGACCTGGAGAAATTGCGGCGTCTTTCCTACGGCGACCTGCTGGCAACTACGCTCTCCACCGGCTATCGCGTGAAAGAAGGCGAAGAGGGGCTGAAGCGTTCGCTGGAAGAGCTCTGCCGCCGCGCGTCGCTCTCGGTGAAGTCCGGCTACACGCTGCTAATCTTGTCGGATCGCGGGCTCGACGAGCAATATGCGCCCATTCCGAGCCTGCTGGCGTTGGCGGCGGTGCACAACCTGCTGATCCGGGAAGAGACGCGCACGCAAGTGGCCTTGATCGTAGAGTCCGGCGAACCACGCGAGGTGATGCACTTCGCGCTGCTCATCGGCTATGGCGCCAGCGCGGTGAATCCGTACCTAGCACTGGAAACGCTGGAAGAGCGCGCAAACAGCGGCTACCTGGCCGACGGCATCACCGCCGAGGCGGCGGTGAAGAATTACACCAAGGCCATCAACAAAGGGCTGCTGAAGACTTTCTCCAAGATGGGGATCTCGACCCTGCAGAGCTATCGTGGTGCGCAGGCGTTTGAAGCCATCGGCCTCAGTCGTGAACTGGTGGATGCGCACTTTGCGGGAACGGTTTCGCGTCTGGAAGGCGTTGGGCTTGATGTGATTGCGACCGAGGCTGCCATGCGTCATGAGTTTGCCTTCCGGCGTACACGCGAGTTTGAAGCGGAGCTCTCGCCGGGCGGCGCGTATCACTATCGCGTCGATGGCGAATACCATCTGCTGAATCCGCTGACCATCAGCAAACTGCAGCACGCAGTGCGCGCGTCGGATGCCAAGACTTTCCAGGAGTACACCGATCTTATCGACGGGGAAAACCGCGAACTCTGTACCCTGCGCGGTCTGCTGAAGGTCAAGAGCGCTGCCTCCTCGATTCCCCTCGAGGAGGTCGAGTCGGCGAAAGAGATCGTGAAGCGTTTCGCGACTGGCGCGATGTCGTTTGGGTCTATCAGCAAGGAAGCGCACGAGACGCTGGCGATTGCGATGAACCGCATCGGGGGAAAATCGAATACGGGCGAGGGCGGCGAAGACGAGAACCGCTTCCGTCGGGACGCGGATGGAGAACTCCGCCGGAGCGCGGTGAAGCAGGTCGCTTCCGCGCGCTTCGGTGTCACAACGAACTACCTGGTCAACGCCGACGAATTGCAGATCAAGATGGCGCAGGGAGCAAAGCCCGGCGAGGGCGGACAGCTCCCCGGCCACAAAGTCGATGAAGTGATCGCGAAACTGCGTCACTCCACCCCGGGTGTGGGCCTGATCTCGCCGCCGCCCCACCACGATATCTACTCCATCGAAGATCTCGCGCAACTGATTTATGACCTGAAGAACGTCAACCCGCAAGCACGTATCTCGGTGAAGCTGGTTGCGGAAGTGGGCGTGGGGACGGTTGCTGCCGGGGTTGCGAAGGCGCATGCCGACGTGGTGCTCATCAGTGGCGACAGCGGAGGCACGGGCGCGTCGCCACTGAGTTCTATCAAGCATGCGGGCATTCCGTGGGAACTCGGCCTGGCGGAGACGCAACAGGTGCTGCTGCTCAACGATCTGCGCAGCCGCATTCGCGTGCAGACGGATGGCAAACTGCAGACCGGCCGCGACGTGGTGATAGCCGCCCTGCTGGGCGCGGAAGAGTTTGGCTTTGCTACCACGCCGCTTGTGGCTATGGGCTGCGTGATGATGCGCAAATGTCACCTCAACACCTGCTCGGTCGGCATTGCCACGCAGGATCCGGTGCTGCGCAAGCGTTTCAGCGGGCAGCCGGAACACGTCGTTAATTTCTTTTTCTTCCTGGCCGAGCAGGTGCGGCAGTACATGGCGCGGATGGGCTTCCGCACCTTCAACGAAATGGTCGGCCGGGTCGATATGCTCGATGCACGTTTGGCGAGCGATCACTGGAAGGCCCGCGGTCTTGATTTGTCGTCGATTCTCTATACACCCACGTTGCCGGGGCGGGTGGCACGCCGCTGCGTGAAGGCGCAGGAGCACGGACTTGGAGATGCGCTCGACCACATGCTTATCGACAAGACACGAGCCGCGGTGGAGCACGGAACTCCGGTTGCGCTCGGACCGCTGCCGATTCGCAATGTGCATCGCACGGTGGGTGCGATGTTGAGTGGCGAGATCGCACGGCGTTACGGCTCGCAGGGGCTGGCCGATGAAACTATCCGGCTTGCGTTCCAAGGGTCGGCGGGCCAGAGCTTTGGGGCATTCCTGGCGCGCGGTGTGACCCTTACGTTGGAAGGCGATTCCAACGACTACACCGGCAAGGGACTTTCCGGCGGCCGCATCATTATTCATCCGCCGAAAATTTCGCCGTTAATTCCAGAAGAAAACATAATTGTCGGCAACGTCGTGCTCTACGGCGCGACCAGTGGAGAAGCTTATTTCTCAGGGGTAGCGGGCGAGCGCTTCGCGGTACGCAACTCCGGAGCGACGGCAGTTGTGGAGGGGCTGGGCGATCACGGTTGCGAATATATGACGAATGGCACGGTCGTCGTTCTCGGAGCCTGTGGGCGCAACTTCGCTGCGGGCATGAGCGGCGGTTTGGCCTACGTGTTCGATGAGAAGAATGACTTTTCGCAGGAGCGCTGCAACCTGGCGACGGTCGATCTCGATCCGCTGGAGAGCGAGGACGAAGACTTTCTGCGCCGCCTGGTTTCCAAACACATGGTGCTCACCGGAAGCTCGCGGGCACGCTGGATCCTGCAACACTGGGGCGAGGTGGTCTCGCGCTTCGTCAAGGTCTTCCCGCATGAGTACAAGCGCGTGCTGGCCAGCCGCAAAGCCGTTCCGCAATTCGTAGTTGCCGGGCAGAACGAAGTTGCGGCGGGGGTGCAGCATGGGTAAGACCACAGGATTCCTTGAGTACACGCGCGAGCTGCCGCAGCGACGCCCGGTGATTGAGCGCATTAACGACTGGTTCGAGATTTACCACGATTTCCCGGAGACGAAGATCCAGCAGCAGGGGGCGCGCTGCATGGATTGCGGCGTTCCTTTCTGCCACACCGGCTGCCCGGTGCACAACAACATTCCCAACTGGAATGACCTGGTCTACCGGGGCCGCTGGCGCGAAGCGGTTCGCCGCCTGCACGCTACCAACAATTTTCCCGAGTTCACGGGTCGCATCTGTCCCGCACCCTGCGAGGCTTCCTGTGTGCTCGCCATCAATGAGCCGGCAGTCACCATCAAGCAGATCGAAAAGACCATCATCGACCGGGCTTTCGCGGAAGGATGGGTGCAACCAGAGCCACCGGAGATTGAGACCGGGAAGAAGGTGGCGATTATCGGCTCCGGGCCTGCGGGTCTGGCCGCGGCACAGCAACTGCGCCGGGCAGGGCACATGGTCACCGTCTACGAGAAGGCGGATCGCATTGGCGGGCTCCTGTGCTACGGGATCCCAAACTTCAAGCTCGAAAAGCACCTGGTCGATCGGCGTATTGCGCAGATGGAAAGCGAAGGAGTGGAGTTCGTTAAGGGGGCGCACGTCGGCGCAAATGTTTCGGTCGAGCAGCTTCGTAACGACTACGATGCGCTGGTGCTGGCCGGTGGCGCGGAACAGCCGCGCGATTTGCGCGTCCCGGGCCGCGAATTGAAAGGTATCCATTTCGCAATGGACTTTCTACCGCAGCAGAACCGCCGCAACCTTGGGCTGCCGGTGGAGGGCGAGGATATCCTCGCAACCGGCAAGCACGTGGTCATCATTGGCGGCGGGGATACCGGCGCCGATTGTCTCGGCACCTGTCATCGGCAAAAAGCGAAATCGATCCGCCAGTACGAGATTCTTCCCATGCCGCCGCAGGAGCGCGCACCGCATACGCCGTGGCCGCTCTGGCCGCTGCAGCTGCGCGTCGAGGGTGCGCATGAAGAGGGCGGCGAGCGCGACTGGGCGGTGGCCACGACGAACTTCAGCGGCGATGCGCAGGGCAACGTGAAGCAGTTGCACGCGGTGCGGATTGGGCCGCCTCCGGGCTTTGACCCAATTGCGGGTACAGAATTCACTGTGGAGGCCGACCTGGTTCTGTTGGCCATGGGCTTCACCGGTCCGGTGCGCGGTGGCATGCTGGAGCAGCTCGGCGTAGCGCTGGATGCCCGCGGCAACGTGCAGACGGATGCGAACTCGATGTCATCCGTGCCGGGTGTCTTTGCGGCGGGCGACATGCGTCGCGGGCAGTCGCTGGTGGTGTGGGCCATCGCCGAAGGACGCAACACCGCCGCTGCGGTCGACGCCTATCTGCGCTCCGAAGGCCGCTGCTGACGGAAAAAGCGTTGTAATCTTGCAGCATGAGTTTCGAACTCACCGCGCGCGACGTTGAGCGCTTCGCCGCGCTGGCGCTCGGCTGCATTGAGCGCGAGTACCCCAACAAGATTGCCCACGTACTGACCAGCGATGCCGATGTGCGTCCGCCGCGCACCCTGACGCCGGCGTTTTACGGCTGCTTCGACTGGCATTCCAGCGTTCACGGACACTGGCTTTTGGTCCGGCTGCTGCGCCTTTTCCCAGAGGCGAAGTTCGCTGAGCGCGCACGTGCGGCCCTGCAGAAGAATCTCACCGCGGAAAACCTCGCGAAGGAGGCTGAGTATCTACAGGCCGAGCAGCGCGCCAGCTTTGAACGGCCTTACGGGCTGGCGTGGCTGCTGCAACTCGCAGCGGAGTTGCGCGCATGGGACCACGCCGGCGTCCACGCTTTCTCCTTGCACCTGCAACCTCTCGAGAGTGCGGTGGTTGCTCGCATGAGCGATTGGCTTCCCAAGCTGCCGTTTCCGGTGCGCTCCGGAGAGCATTCGCAAACCGCCTTCGCTCTCGGTCTCGCGCTGGATTATGCCCGGACCGTGCGAAGCGAGCGGTTCACCAGGATTCTGATCGACCGGGCTTTTCACTTTTACTCCAAAGATCGCAAGGCTCCTCTCGAATACGAGCCTTCGGGAGAGGATTTCCTCTCAGCATGCCTGGCCGAAGCCGACGTTATGCGTCGCGTCCTGCCCCAGAAGGAATTTGAGGTATGGCTGAAAGCTTTCCTGCCGCAGATCCCGCCCAATTCTTCCGCTTGGCTGCTGCCCGCCGTTTCACCGGATCCAACGGACGGCAAGCTGGCTCATCTCGACGGCCTCAACCTCAGTCGCGCGTGGATGCTCGAAGGCATCGCCTCCGCTCTCGCGCTAAACGATCCTCGCCGGCCGGCGGTGGAAGCCGCTGCCCGCGAACACGCGACGGCGGGGCTGGCCGCCGTCACCGGCAAGCATTATGAAGGCGGACACTGGCTCGGCAGTTTCGCGGTCTACCTGTTGACCCGGCGGGGCATTGCGGCATAGGCCTCGGTTCGTGCTAATCTCGGCAGGCTTTCGGATGTTAGAACGCGGCACGAGGAGCTCTTATGGGTAAATCCAAAATTATTGCGGTGGTAGGCGCGACGGGAGCGCAGGGCGGCGGACTGGTGCGTGCCATCCTGGCCGACAAGAGTGGGCAGTACAAAGTGCGCGCGTTGACACGCGACCCCAACTCCGAAAAGGCGCGTGCGTTAGCCAGTGCGGGAGCCGAGGTGGTGGCCGCCGATGTGGATGACGTGGAATCGCTGAAGCGAGCTTTTAGCGGCTGTTATGGCGTATTCTGCGTAACGTTTTTCTGGGACCATTTTTCGCCCGAACGAGAGACTGCGCAAGCGGCGAACATGGCCAACGCGGCTGCGGCAACCGGAATTCATCACGCCATCTGGTCGACGCTCGAAGACACGCGGCATTGGTATCCACTGGACGACAAGCGCATGCCCACGCTGATGGGCAAATACAAAGTCCCGCACTTGGATTCCAAGGGCGAAGCCGATCACATTTTCACGGATCTCGGAGTTCCGACCACGTTCCTTCTCACTTCTTTTTACTGGGATAATTTCATCAGCTTCGGGATGGGTCCGAAGCGTGGGCCGGACGGCAAGTTGACCCTCAGTCTGGCGATGGGGAACGCAAAACTGGGCGGGATTGTGGCCGAAGATATCGGCCGTTGCGCCCTCGGAATCTTCCAGCGTGGAGACGAATTCATCGGCAAACGGGTTGGCGTGGTGGGCGAATTTCTTCGTGGAGACGAGATTGCCGCTTTGTTCACGGAAGCTCTGGGAGAACCCGTCACGTATCAAGCCGTGCCGTTCGAGGTTTTTCGGGGTTTAGGCTTTCCCGGCGCGGAAGATCTCGGCAACATGTTCCAGTTCTTCGCCGAATGCCAGGATTTCGCCAAGGCGCGCAGCGTGCCGCTCTCGCGTGCGCTCGATCCGAAGCTGGAAAGTCTTCGTACCTGGCTGGCAGAAAATAAGGGACGCCTGCAGTTCTAGCTTTCAGGTCAAGATTGGAAAGCCCCGCTATTGCGCGGGGCTTCATTTTTTCTGAGACAGGTTAGTTGTCGCTGGAATCGTCTGACTTATCGCCCACGATGTGCAGCTTTTCTAACTCGGCCTTATGTTCTTTCACAAACTGAAGATTCGCCGGATTGATGAAGGCGGGGGGCTTACCACCGGCATCAACCGCGACTTGCGCGAATCCGGCAGTGATCAGGGTCATGGGAATGAACATGAACTCTTGCGCCGTCAAGCCGTGCTGCTTGATCCAGGCATTGAGGCGAGGACAGCTTGATTCGACCAGTTTGACCTTGTCGACGAGCGCCATTTTGTCATCATCCAGCTTGCCCTTGCACTCGTCGGCGATCGAAGTATCCTTCGATCCGTTGGTTTCGTAGTCCTGGTAGGCGGCCGCATAGGCCTGAACCCGGGACATGGTGAGAACGTAGTCGTGGATCGCCGCTTCATCACGGGTATCCGTGCCACTCTTTTGCGCGTAGGCGGTCGCGCTGATGAAGGCACAAGTGGATGCGAGCAGCAGGAATGCTGCTAAGGATTTGAATTGAAACAAGGAGCCCTCCAGGAAGAAACGTGGTTGGATTGTATTAGCTCCAAAGCTCGGTCTGGAAGAACGGATTTGGATCCCAAAGCCAGAATTTTGCTGCATTCATCCTCTTGCTCAGCGAGGGTGTCTTAGCTCATAATTGGTCGTGCACCCCTCCAGCCTGCACAATTCATTTACAAGCCAAAGAACGAGGTCGCGATGTCGGCAAAATACATCTTCGTGACGGGCGGTGTTGTGTCTTCTCTGGGTAAGGGCCTGGCGGCAGCTTCGATCGGCTGCCTGCTGGAAACGCGCGGATTGCGCGTGAACATGCAGAAGTTTGACCCCTACCTCAACGTCGATCCCGGCACGATGTCGCCCTTCCAGCACGGCGAAGTTTTCGTAACCGACGACGGCGCCGAAACCGACCTCGATCTCGGGCACTACGAGCGCTATACCCATAGCAAGCTCACTCGTGAGAACAACTGGACGACGGGCCGCATTTACGAGCAGATCATCACGAAAGAGCGCCGGGGTGATTACCTCGGCAAGACGGTGCAGGTGATTCCGCACGTCACCAACGAGATCAAGGCCGCGATGAAGCGCGCTGCCCTGGACGTCGATGTGGCGATCGTCGAAATCGGCGGAACCGTAGGCGATATCGAGTCGCTGCCGTTTATCGAGGCGATCCGCCAGATGCGGCAGGAGCTCGGCCGCGACAATACACTTTTCGTACACCTAACGCTGGTTCCGTATATTGCGGCCGCCGGCGAATTGAAAACCAAGCCCACCCAACACTCGGTCAAAGAGTTGCTGAGCATCGGAATTCAGCCCGACATTCTACTGTGCCGCACCGACCGTTTCCTGTCGAAGGACATCAAGGGAAAGATCGCGCTCTTCTGCAACGTGGAAGATGAAGCCGTGATCACCGCCAAGGATGTTGCCTCGATCTACGAAGTCCCGCTGGGCTTTCATCATGAAGGCGTCGACCGGCTAGTGCTGAAATACCTGAAGATCGAGGCGAAGGAGCCGGACCTGTCCAAGTGGCAGGACATCGTGCACCGGGTTTACAACCCGAAAGACGAAGTCACGATCGGCATCGTCGGGAAGTACGTGGAGTACGAGGATTCCTACAAGTCGTTGAAGGAAGCGCTGGTGCATGGCGCGTTGGCGCACAACCTCAAGCTGAATGTGCAATGGGTCGAGGCCGAGGGGCTGGAGACTAAGGACGAGAGCTATTACGAGCAACTGCGGCATGTGGACGGCATCCTCGTGCCCGGGGGCTTCGGCAAGCGCGGGATTGCCGGGATGCTGAACGGCATACGCTTTGCCCGTGAGCAGAAGGTTCCGTATTTCGGTATTTGTCTCGGCATGCAAACCGCGTCGATTGAATTCGCGCGCGATGTCTGCGGCCTGGAAGACGCCAACTCGAGCGAGTTCGATCCTGCCACCCCGCATCGCGTCATTTACAAACTGCGCGAACTGCGTGGGGTGGAAGAATTGGGCGGCACGATGCGCCTGGGCGCGTGGGCGTGCAAGCTTGAGCCTGGATCTCTCGCGGCGAAGGCTTATGGCGCGACAGAGATCAGCGAGCGCCACCGCCATCGCTACGAGTTCAACCAGGAGTATCGGGAGCAGATGGCCGCCGCGGGACTGAAGTTCACGGGCACCACCCCCGATGGGACCTATGTCGAGATCGTGGAACTCGATCCGACGGAGCATCCGTACTTCCTCGGCTGCCAATTCCATCCCGAGTTCAAATCGAAGCCTCTTGAGCCGCATCCGTTGTTCAAGGCGTTCATTGGCGCATCGTACGAGAATCGGCTGCGCCGCACGCAGCCGAAGGAGCAGGAAGAAGAGACGGTTCTCCTGCGGCCGGAGCGAGTAGGGAATTAGTGAGCGGCTCGTTCAAAATCAAAGATGTCGAGGTGGGCGGCGCGAAGCTGTTTCTGATCGCCGGCCCCTGCGTTATCGAGAGCGAAGCGCACGCCATCAAAATGGCCGAGGCGATCGCCGGCGTTTGCCGCGCGATGAAGGTCCCGTACATTTTCAAAGCTTCGTATGACAAGGCCAACCGAACGTCGCTGCGAAGCTTCCGCGGCCCCGGGCTGCAGGAAGGCCTGCGTATTCTCGCCAAGGTAGCCGACACCGTCAACGTTCCGGTCCTGACCGATGTACACGATGCCGAGCAGGCGACGGCCGCGGGCGATATCGTGGATGTCCTGCAGATTCCTGCTTTCCTGTGTCGCCAGACCGACCTGCTGATCGCCGCTGCCAAGACAGGGAAAGCGGTGAACGTGAAGAAAGGTCAGTTCGTCGCACCTGCCGACATGCAGCACGCGGTGGCCAAGATTCGAGAATCCGGGAACGATCGCGTCTTTCTTACGGAGCGCGGCGCGTCGTTCGGCTACAACAATCTCGTGGTCGATATGCGTTCGTTGCCGATCCTGCGCCAGTTCGCCCCGGTCGTGTTTGACGCCACCCACTCGGTGCAATTGCCGTCAGCGGGCAAAGACGGCCAGGCGGTGTCGGGCGGCCAGCCGGAATTCATCCCCGTGCTATCGCGGGCGGCGGTGGCGGCCGGCATCGACGGCATCTTTATGGAAGTCCATGACAATCCGAAGCAGGCCAAGTCCGACGGTGCAAACGCGCTCGACCTGAAAAATCTTCGCGGCGTACTGCAGCAATTGCTGCGCGTACATGAGGCCGTTGGGCCGGAGCTGCCGAGCTAAGGCGCGTCGCTTGTCAGTACGGGGACGGTATCCGCTCCCTTGGCGTACCATACTTCCAGGATCGGCCCATGCGTAACGTCCTTCTCGCTATCGCCCTCGCACTCCTGGTTTCCGCCAAAGCCTCTGCGCAACTTAATACGGTTCTCGATACCCCGATCTATGACGAGAACGCCGATGCGAAAAAAGAAATCAAGGAAGCGCTGATAAAGGCAAAGGCGGAGAACAAGCGCCTGCTACTCGTTTTTGGGGGGAACTGGTGCTTTGACTGCCATGTGCTCGACTACCGATTCCACCAGGCGGAAATCCAGCCCACGGTCGACCGAAACTTCATCGTGATCCACGTCGATATCGGCCAGGGGGAAAAGAACGTCGACTTGGCGAACAAGTATAAGATTCCGCTGAATCGCGGGGTGCCGGCGGTGGCGGTGGTCGACAAGTCAGGCGGTTTGCTGTTCAGCCAGCAGCACGGTGAGTTCGCGCCGTCGCGCCGGCTTCCGGTGCAGGACTTTATTGCGTTTCTACAACAGTGGGCGCCGGCCCACTAAGGGTGATCCTGGCTGGCCCACACCAGAATCTGCTCGCGGAAATCGTTGTAATTCGCCACCATCTTGGGCACAAAGATGCGCCATCCGAGCTTATCGGTAATCACGAACCCGCGCCGCGGGTATTCCCGGATCGAGGCGACATTGGTGCGCTGAATGCGCGTTTCCTGGCCATCCATCTCCCGAACCAGGTTCTCTGGAGTTAACCGCACGCTGAACGATTCCCATCGCCGCAGCATGGTGCGGAAACTGAATCTCCCGACAGCCGCTCCGAACAACAGGCCGAGGAAAATGACGGAAGTCACGATCATGGCGGCGCGGCGGTCATCCGCGGTCGCCACGCTCACGCTAGGGTTCAGCAGGAACACGAGCAAGGCGGTTCCCAGGCACAGAAAAAGAGCCGCTCCAATCCATGCGGAACGGCGTCGCTGCTCGATCCAGTCCTTGGGCACCCGGTAAATCATTCCGGGTAGCAGTATATCTGCTCCCCTACAGAATTTTGTAGCGTAAGAATTGAGAATCTCGGGAACTTTTGTGCTTCGGGTTGGCAATACCCTATAGCTGCTGGACGGAGTAAGCGTCGTTGATGAAGTCGCAAGGCGATCAAGAACTCGTCGAGCTGCTGGCGCGTGGGGACCATGGCGCGTTTGAAGTTATTTATGACCGATGCCGGGTCCCGGTATTTCGATTCGTGTTGCATATGACTGGCTCTCGTGAAATCGCGGATGAAGTGACCCAGGACGCATTCCTGGTGCTCTTGCGTAAACCAAGGGCGTTTGACATAAGCAAGGGTTCGCTGACGGGCTTCCTACTCGGTGTGGCGCGCAACTTGGTGCGGCATACGCTGCGCTCAGTCCCGGACGAAGTTCCGATCGAGAACGAGACATTCAACGAGAACGACATTCTCGTCGAGGAGCCGCTTGAAACACCGCTGGAGAGCGCCATCCGGCAGCAGTCGGCCGCTGTACTGCAGGCGGCGTTGCTGCAGGTGCCGCAGCCCTTTCGCGAAGCGGTTGTGCTCTGCGACCTCGAAGAGATGACCTATGCCGAGGCGGCAAATGCCTTGGACATCCCGATCGGCACGGTGCGCTCGCGCCTGTACCGCGGACACATCGCACTGGTCGATGCTCTTTCGCGGCAAGGTTGTCGACAAGGAACCGGGGTTAAGCGATGAGATGCGCATGGTATGAGCAACGCTTCGTTGAAGAAGAGGGACAACTTTGGCTCAAAGGGCAGCCCTCGCCGGAATTTGTGACCCATGCTCGTGCGTGCGTGGTATGTACAAAGTTCATTGGTGCGGAATCGCGATTGCGACCGCTCCTGGGTGAGTTGGCAAGGTCCTTCACAGGATGCAGCGCCTTCAGCGGCGGTGCGCGATGTGCTGCGGGATGAGGTGCGCGCACTTCGGCCGGTTCGCAAGCCGGCGTTCATCGCTCGGCTGGCCTTTGCAGCCGTGGTTCTCGCGTGTTGGGCCGCGATTCCGGCAGTGTGGCACTTCGTGAAATCCCGCCGCTTGCCGCTCCCGCAGACCGTAAAGTCGATCGTTCCGCCGCCACCGTCGATGGAAGCCGCAACCCAGCCGCCCGCCCAAACTGCGAGTCTTCGCAATCCCTTGCGGCCGCCTGCGAAGCAGGCCAAGTTGCCCGCTTCGAGAGACGGCTTCTACCCGGTCGTGATGTGCGATTCGCTCAGTTGCGACGGGCCGACGGTGGAAGTTCGTGTAGAGGTGCCTGCGTCACCGCTGGCTGCGCGCGGCAATTCGCGAAAAGTCGTTACCGATCTTCTCGTGGGCGAGGACGGGCTCGTCCGAGGGGTGAGAGTTCTGCAATAACAGGAGAGAGCAATGCGTAGATTGATTTCCACCGCTGTATTCGCCTGCCTCGCGACGTTTGCGATGGCCCAATCCGAGCCGATGGTCATTCACGGAGACGGCTTCCAGACCGCCGGAGCCATGCATCTCGATATGGGGGGCCCCGACGATATGAAGCAGGTCAAAGGCATTCCCCTGGCCGCCGATGTCGTGAACACCCACGTGCAGTATCTTGCCGACGGGAACAAGATCACGAACGAAGAGACCTCGCACTTCTATCGCGATGGTGAGGGGCGTACCCGACGGGAGAACAAGCTGATGTTGCCCGGCAACCCGAGCGATGCTCCCACCATGATTATGATCAACGACCCCGTCGCGCATACCCACTTTGTCCTGAACACGGCGCACAAGTCGGCGGATCAGATGTCGTCGCCAGCAAGGATGGAGACGAACATGGTCTACGTGCGCAAACAGCACGACGAGCAGATGGTCAAACATGGCGAGGTAAACGACTCGGCAGAAACCAAGGAAGACCTCGGAACACAGACCATCGATGGCTTCCTGGTGAAAGGAACGAAGGCGACCCATGTGATTCCTGCGGGCAAAATCGGCAACGAAAAACCCATCACGGTCACGACCGAGAGCTGGTACTCGGACGACCTGGGGATGGAGATCATGCGCGTCCACAAAGACCCGTGGTCGGGTGAAGTAACAACAAAGGTCACGAATGTCCGTCGCGGCGAGCAGGAGGCGAGTCTCTTCACGCCGCCGGCGGACTTCAAAGTCCAGAAGGGCGGGAATGTGATTCGCCTGGATACCAAAGACGGTGCAGAACTACCGCCTCCGCCTCCGCAGGACTAAATCATCATGTGTGACCACGAAACCCGCTCAGGATGACATTCGCGAAGGCATTGAAAAGGACGGCTCAGGCCGTCCTTTTGTGTTTCGTAGATTGAAGGCTTTTTATGTGCCTTCGCTCCAGCCGGCCAGGTACTCTTCCTGTTCGGCCGTGAGGCGATCGATCTTCACGCCCATCGACTCAAGTTTCAGCTTGGCAACTCGCTTATCGAGTTCATCTGGAACCTTGAAGACCTTCTTCTCGAGGGTCTTGTGATTTTTCACGAGATAGTCGAGCGAAAGGGCCTGGTCGGCAAAGCTCATATCCATCACCGAGGCGGGATGGCCCTCAGCGCTGGCCAGGTTAATCAAGCGGCCCTCGCCAAGGAGGTTGATCTTGCGGCCGTCCTTCAGGGAGTACTCGTCGACGAAGTTGCGGGTAGCGCGTTTCGACGACGACATGCGCTCCAGCGCCGGGATGTCGATCTCGACGTTGAAGTGGCCGGAATTCGAGATGATCGCCCCGTCCTTCATCAACTCAAAGTGTTCGCGGCGCAGAACGCTCTTGTTGCCGGTAACGGTGCAGAAGACATCGCCCAGTGGCGCTGCTTGTTCCATCGACATTACGCGATAACCGTCCATCACGGCCTCAAGTGCCTTGGTAGGATCGATTTCCGTGATGATCACTTCGGCGCCCAGTCCTCGGGCACGGGAAGCTAAGCCGCGTCCGCACCAGCCGTATCCGGCAACGACAAACTTGGCGCCGGCCAGCAGAAAGTTGGTCGCGCGAACGATGCCGTCAATCGTCGACTGTCCGGTACCGTAGCGGTTATCGAACATATGCTTGGTGTCGGCATCGTTCACGGCGATGATGGGATACCTCAGCACGCCTTCCTTGGCCATGGCGCGCAGGCGAATGACACCGGTGGTCGTCTCTTCGGTGCCGGCGATGATGCCGTCCACGACATCGGTGCGCTTGGTGAGAGCGATGGTCACCAGGTCCGCGCCATCATCCATGGTGATATGCGGCTTGTGATCCAGCACGGCCATGATGTGCGAGTAGTAGGATTCGTTGTTCTCGCCTTTGATGGCATAGACGGGAATGCCGTAGTCACGCACCAGCGAGGCGGCGACGTCGTCCTGCGTAGAGAGCGGGTTCGAGGCGCAGAGCACTGCCTGGGCGCCGCCATCGCGCAACGTGATCATCAGGTTGGCCGTTTCGGCGGTCACATGCAAGCAAGCCGCGATACGCATGCCCTTCAGCGGCTGGTTCTTGATGAATTCCTTGCGCAGGATCTGAAGCACTTTCATCGACTGGTGGGCCCACTCGATGCGTTTCTTGCCCAAATCTGCGAGTTCAATATTCGCGATGTCGCACGCGACGTTCGTAGGTGTGGTTGCCATGTTTCCTCTGACTTTATGTGGTGCGAATGAATGTCGCGGGTTGTGCGAGGGAGGCGCGCGCCTCCCTCGCAAATGGGTTAGTGCTTCGCTGCTTTTACCGGCTGAGCGCTTGTGAGACCGGCTTGTTCGCGGAGCGTGGCAGCCTTGTCGGTGGCTTCCCAGGTAAAGTCTTTGTCCTCGCGCCCAAAGTGCCCGTACGCCGCGGTCTTGCGATAAATCGGCCGGCGGAGGTTGAGGGACTCGATGATGGCCTTGGGAGTGAGAGCGAAGTTCTTGCGAACCAGTTCCTCGATCTTCGACTCCTCGACCTTGCTGGTTCCAAAGGTATCGACAAGAACGCTGACCGGTTCGGCGACACCGATGGCGTAGGCCAGTTCGACTTCGCAGCGGTCCGCCAAGCCAGCGGCGACAATGTTCTTCGCAATGTAGCGCGCCATGTAAGCAGCCGAGCGATCAACCTTCGTCGGATCCTTGCCGCTGAAGGCGCCGCCACCGTGACGACCCATGCCGCCGTAGGTGTCGACGATAATTTTGCGTCCGGTCAGTCCGGTGTCGCCCATGGGTCCGCCGATCACGAAACGCCCGGTCGGATTGATGTGGTACTTGGTATCGGCATCGAGCAGATTCGCCGGAACTGCGACCTGGATCACGTGTTTCAGGATGTCGGCGCGCAACTGCTCATTGTCGATGGTTTCGGCATGCTGGGTTGAGATCACAACGGCATCGACACGAACCGGCTTATTGTGCTCGTCATACTCAACCGTGACTTGCGATTTTCCATCGGGACGAAGATAAGGGAGGAGACCGCTCTTGCGAACTTCGGTGAGGCGCTGGGTGAGCTTGTGGGCGAGGGAGATGGGGGCCGGCATCAACTCAGGGGTTTCATTGGTCGCATAACCGAACATCATGCCCTGGTCGCCGGCGCCGCCGGTATCCACACCCATGGCGATATCGCCGGACTGCTTATTGATGCTCGAAATCACCGCGCAGGTGTTGGAGTCAAACCCATAGAGCGCGTTGTTGTAGCCGATGGCATGAATGGTGCCACGCACGAGCGACTGGAAATCGACATAAGCCTTGGTGGTGATTTCTCCCGCGATCACCACGAGTCCCGTGGCGGTCAGCGTTTCGCAGGCGACGCGGCTGGCAGGGTCTTCCGCCAGGCAAGCATCGAGAATGGCATCGGAAATCTGGTCGGCAATTTTATCGGGGTGACCCTCGGTCACAGATTCCGAAGTGAAGAGAAAACGGTTGCGCTTGGACAAATGAAAAACTCCTTAACAAAGCTTGCGGCAGGCCACGGCGCGAACGGCCGCGGATAGGTGGCAAACCTGAGTTGGACCTTGCGATTAGGGTACCAAAGTGGGCCCCCGCCGACAACGGAATTGGCGGTAAATGGTGCTAACAAAAGGTTAAAGTGCATGCTCGCGCAGGGAATCCAAACCTACTTAGCGGTAAGGCCACCGGCTTCGACAGTGATCTTTCTGGGCCGGTCTAAATCTCCGCCGAGCGGGATCACCTTTCCGTTCAGCGAGAGTTCCATCCCGCCCGGATTGCCGATCACCATGTGGACATTGGTTTGGGCCGCGATGCTTTGCTCCTCGCCGGGTTCGAAGGTACGCTGGGCGACGTTCCTGCCGTCTGCCACCACCGAGAGCCAACACTCCTCCGAGGTCTTGATGCGCACCGTGAATTCCCCACGAGCTGGAGGCGATGTAAATGCCGGTTCGCTATTGACCGTCCGCGGATTGGCCGTGTGGTCGGCGGCCAGGCCACTGACGGGCGCCACTTGCGGGACAGTGGGACCGGAGATTGCAGGGGCGGGAACGGTGGCGCGGGCGGCTTCCGACTTGGCGGCCTGGGCTTCCAGTTTTGTCTTGCGATGCAAGCCGGGAAACTTTACCGCATGGAGATAGCCGCGACGATAGGAGATATACGCGCCGAAGACGAGCGCGAGACCCAACGCGAGAATGAGAGCCTCGCGCAGCAAGCGGGTTGCGGAAGCCGCTTCGCGTGCCTGCTGCGCGGCCAGCTTATTCGCTTTGGCCATCGCGCTCTGGGCGGCGATGGTCTTCACGGAGAGGGGCTGATCGTTGGCGGATTTCTGATATTCGGCGACGGCTTCCTCTTCATTCATACCGAGGAAGCGGGCGTAGGCGCGAACGAAACCTTTATTGAAGATGCCGCCGGGGAGAATTGAGAAATTTTCGTCTTCGAGTGCCTTAAGGGAACGCGTGCCGATCTTGGTGACTTTGGCGATTTCGTCGAGAGTCACGCCACGCGCTTCCCGTTCTCGACGTAACTTTTCGCCAAACGAGCCCATGGCACCTCGCGTCTTCCGCTCTTCGACGTGCTGCATTTTGGGTACTCTGGTTATGATAGGAACCGCGATTTACGCTGTCAAACACGAACATCGTGGCGTGCTTCCGCAGTCGTTATCGACAGAGTTACCCATCGGGCGATTACCTGAGACGCAAACCAAATGGGTTGATCAGCACCATTGCGGCCTGCGAAAACGTAGACATATAATGGCAAATCCGATCTCGAGGCCACGACTCCATCATGTTCGACTCCGCCGGCGCCGACCGGAAGCGGCAACTACAGGAGCTAGGACTTTTCCACGATGTCGCTAAGGCGCTGACGTCCTCGCTGAATCTCGACTCGATCCTGCAGACCATCATGGAGAAAATGGCGGAATATTTCCGTCCTGACACCTGGTCGCTGTTGATGGTTGATGAAGAGAAGCAGGAGTTGTACTTCGCCATCGCAGTCGGCGATGCGGCGGAAGCCCTGAAGACCGTCCGGCTCAAACTCGGCGAAGGGATTGCCGGATGGGTTGCGCAGCACGGCGAAAGCCTGCTGGTTCCAGACGTTTACACTGATCCGCGTTTCGCCAAGCGCATCGACGAGATGACCAAGTGGCAGACGCGATCCATTATCTGTATTCCGTTGAAGTCCAAGCATCGCGTGCTCGGCGTGATTCAGCTCATCAACGTCGACATGGAAGGGTTTGGCGGCAACGAGATGTTACTACTGCAGGCGCTGGCCGATTATGCGGCGATCGCCATCGACAACGCCCGCGCCGTCGAAAAAATTCAAGAGCTCACCATTACGGACGATTGCACCGGGCTCTACAACGCGCGCCATCTATATAAAACGCTCGAGGCCGAGGTCTACCGCTCCAGCCGTTTCGGGTACGAGTTCAGCATCCTCTTCCTCGATCTCGATCACTTCAAGAGCGTGAACGACACCCATGGTCATCTCATCGGCAGTCGACTGCTGGCTGAGATCGGGTATGACATCAAGGCCCATTTGCGCTTGATCGACTATGCGTTCCGTTACGGCGGCGATGAATTTGTCGTGTTGCTGCCACAGACTTCCAAGGACGCAGCCTTGGTGGTCGCCCGCCGTTTGCGCGATGTATTTCGCGCCAAAGCGTGGCTGATCGGGGAGGGGCTGAACCTGAATATCCGCGCGAGCATGGGCGTTGCCACTTTCCCCGAAGACGCGAAGAATGCGCACGACATCATTCGCCAAGCCGATGAAATGATGTATGCAGTAAAAAATACCACCCGCGACAATGTCAGCGTCGCTCGCCAGGGCATGCTGACCTAGTCGGCAGCAGCTTAGTTTGCAGCAAAAGCCGCTCAAGTCTTCAAAGCAACGACTTACCCTATCTAGGCGGCGAACGGAGAGTCGCGGGAACCATGGCGTTCAGATTTTCCGGGGCGGCTGGATCCACGCCGAAATCCCACACATAAAGGTTCATTTCCTCTTCGCTGAGCATTTCCACGACGGCATACTCGCCTGGTTCGAGAGGTTGATCGAGCGTCACCTTCACCCAGGCCCCTTCGTTCACCTTCGAGGCGGTGGAAGGAACGAAACGTTCCGTTTGGCTGGTCTTCCCGGACAGCTTGATGTTGAGAGTGGCGACGGAACGAGTGTTCCTCTTGACGTCCGATTCTACGCGCACCACCCGATAATGCGAGGCAACATTCGCCGCTTTCTCGCCGGTTTGCACGCAGAGATAGAGGACAGGAGTGGTGACGTGCGATTGCACGTGGGCATGCGCACCTTGCAGTGTCATTGATTGGTGGCGGGTGGCCAGCGGGTTGGGAACGGTGCGCATTCCGTTGGAGTTTTTCTTGGTCATGTCAGCGCCGTTCTGCAGGATCTCCGCGAGTTCAGGACGGCCTTTCCACTGGTCGAGCAGGTAGACGCCGCCAAGGTCGGAATCGGGCAAGCGAAGGCGCGGGGCCACGGTGGGCGCTTCCGTCTCACTCTTAGAGGCTTCGCGCTCTTCCTCTTCCGCAAGATCCCGGTTTTCACGGGCGCGATCATTCCTGACTGGGTTCACGTTGTATTTGTTGGTCGCGTCCCAATCGATTAACGAAGAGGGAATGTCTTCCCAATCGAACCGTTCAGCACTGCGATAGTGCACCCGGTCGCCCTCGATTTTGTACTCGGTGATGGGCTGAAAGCTGCCATCTTTCAGGATGAGACGCTTGCTGTGTTGCTGGGCGGAGGCGAACGAGATCAGGAGCAAAAACGCAGCGACGATCGAAAGTCCACAGCGCATGACGCTATGGTACGACGCGGGACGAAGGTTGTCAGTGGGAGCGGGTACAGATTACGTCGAATCAGCCGGTCCCTATCTCACACCAGATCGAGCACCATTGCTGCTCTAAGGGAGGGGCATCGTGCGTGTCATCGACCCGGGTTTGGGGTCGGCTCCGCCAGACGGTTGTATTTCTTCAGCACCTCGCGCAGTTGCTCGTGGGGCAGAGCGATGACTTTATGATTGTCGCGGCCGGTCATATCTTCGGCTGCTACCAGTGCATTGACGACTGCTTCTTCCGTGGCTTGGACGGTTGCCTCAAAGATCGGGTCCATACGGTCGTTAATAACGGTCTGGATGGTGGCCGGTTTTTCGCCATAGTAGGAATGTGGGTTGGCGGTGGAGAATGCGACGAAGATGTCGCCGGAACCATTGCCGGAGATGCTACCGAGACGTCCAAGGCCATCCGTCACGCGATGCGCCATGCGTTTGAGTTGGGTGGGGATCAGAGGAGCGTCGGTGGCGACGACGACGATGATCGATCCTGTTTCCTGCCGATAAGCAGGAGACTGCGGAATCTCCTTACCAACGGGGACGCCGGCGATGCGAAGCTGCGGCCGCAAGCCGTAGTTGCATTGCACCAATACGCCCACGGTGTAGCCGCCATCCTTGGCGCTCAGGACACGCGACGAAGTTCCAATACCGCCTTTAAATTCATTGCAGATCATGCCGGTACCACCGCCTACGCTGCCTTCGGTCACGGGACCGGATTGCGCGCTGTCTAGCGCCGCGAAGGCATCCGCGGGCTGCACGTGAAAGCCGTTAATGTCATTCAGCCATCCATCCCAGGTCTCGGCGACGACCGGAAGCGACCAGGCGTCCTCCACAATTTTCGGTGGCTGATGTTTTAAACGCCACGCGATCACCGCGTCCCGCACTACACCGACACTGTGGGTATTGGTGATCATCACCGGCCCGTCGAGAAATCCGGATTCCTCAACCCAGGTTGTGCCGGTCATCTCTCCGTTGCCGTTCTGTGAAAACCAAGCCGCATAGACAGGGTCGAAGAAATCGTTGGTGCGGGGGATGACAGCCGTGACTCCGGTGCGAACGGGGCCTTGTCCGACCACGAGCTTGCCTTCGCCGGAGATCAGAGTCTTGTGCCCGACGGTGACCCCAGCGACGTCGGTAATGGCGTTGAACTTGCCGGGAGTGCCGTCAAAGGGGACGCCAAGGTCGCGCGCGCGCGGTTTAGGTTGCTGGGGGAAGGCAAAGACAGCGAGGAGTAGCACAGGAAGTACACGAGCATAAACTTTCATGAGCGGCAGCATTATATCGTTTCAAATCGACGCGGCAATCCCAAACTGCAGCCGCATCCAACCACGCGAGAGGTACGAATGCGAAAACTCTGCCTGATTCTCGTCGCGCTGTTCACCTCAACCTTGTTCGTGCAAGCGCAAACGAATGCCAACCCGGCGGCTTCCGCCGGCACCACGTCGCAAAACACGATGATGCTCACGATTTTTCTACGGCACGACGAAAGTAAGACACTGGATGAGATCAACGACCACCTGGCGAAAACTGGCTTCGAGAAAAACTTCCCGCCGCCAGGCGTGGAGGTAGTCTCCTGGTACGTGATGATGGGCATCGGGCAGGTGGTCACGTTGCGTTTTCCCGCCGACCGTCTGCGCGAGGTGAACCTGGCGATCGAGCATGGAGCGTGGGGAGCATTTAGAACTGACTTTTATCCAACCTACGACTACAAGTCCGTATGGAAAAAATTGAATGAGAAGTAAATTCGCTTCGTCCTCCTGTGCGACTGTCTGGCATCTCGCCACAGTTTTGCTTCATCTTGAGGCTTACGCGTTGGTTATGGCAGCGCTGATTTTTTTGTGATTGAAGGTCTGAATGGCGGACATTCCCAAACGTAAGTTCGGCAAGGCCGATGCAATGATCTCCTGCATTGGATTCGGTGGCCACCACATCGGAGATGCCCCCGACGTGAAAACGGCCGTCAAGCTGATTCACCAGGCGGTCGATGCCGGCATCACGTTCTATGACAACTGTTGGGAGTATCACCGAGGCAAAACGGAAGACTGGATGGGCCAGGGACTGAAGGGCCGACGCGACAAGGTTTTCCTGATGTCCAAGGTCTGCACCCACGGGCGAGATGCTGATCTCGCTATGCAAATGCTGGAGCAGTCCCTGAATCGGCTGCAGACAGACCATTTGGACCTCTGGCAGGTGCACGGGGTGTCATTCGACAACGATCCAGAGCTGTTCATGCGTCCAAACGGAGCGGCGGAAGCGCTGCGGAAGGCGAAAGAGCAGGGCAAAGTGCGCTTCGTCGGATTCACCGGGCACAAGGATCCGGACATTCACCTGAAGATGCTGAATACCGGCTTTCCTTTCGATTCTGTACAGATGCCGCTCAATGCCTTCGACCACAACTTCCGCAGCTTCGAGAAAAAGGTGTTGCCGGAGCTGCAGAAGCGCGGGATTGCGGCGCTCGGGATGAAGCCTATCAACGGTCATGGGGAGGCGGTGAAGAAAGGCATCCTGACGGGAGAAGAAGCTTTGCGGTATGCCATGAGCCTTCCCGGGGTGACGACCACGATCACCGGGATCGACGACCAGGAAGCACTTAACCAGGCGATCAAGGTGGCAACCGGGTTCAAGCCCTGGTCCGCAGACCAGTTGGACGAACTGCGCAACCGGGTGAAGTCGCAGGCCGGTGATGGACGCTTCGAACTCTACAAAGTCTCGCTCAAGTTCGACAACCCGGAGGCGCGTATCGCCCACGACTTCCCGCTGGACATGCAGTCGGCCGAGGTCAAGGAGATGATGAAGGCTACCGAGAACACGGGCCGTCCCTTCCCGGAGGTCAAATGAGCGACAACGTCTACGACTTCAACCGCCGGTCGTTTCTTAAGGGAGCTGCGCTGGCGGGGGCGGGCAGCCTGGTACCAGGAAGCATGAAAGCTATGGCACAGAATACGAACTCCGAAAAGAAGAGCGGCGGGATGATTCCGAGGCGGCAACTCGGGAAGACCGGTATCGAAGTTTCCGCGATCGGGATGGGCGGCTATCACCTGGGATCGGCGAAGACGCAGCAGGACGCTGTGGAAATGGTGGCGCGCGCCATCGATGCGGGAATCACTTTCTTCGACAATGCTTGGGATTATCACGACGGGCAGAGCGAGGAATACCTGGGCGCGGCACTCAAAGGTAAACGCGACCAGGTGATCGTGATGACCAAGGTCTGCACCCACGGACGCAGCAAAGACGTCGCCATGCAGCAACTGGAACAATCGTTACGGCGGCTGCAAACCGATCACCTCGACGTATGGCAGATCCACGAAGTGATTTACGACAACGATCCTGACATGATCTTCGCTCCCAACGGCGCCATCGAGGCGCTGTCCCTGGCGAAGAAGCAAGGCAAGGTGCGAGCCGTCGGCTTCACCGGCCACAAGGATCCGCGTATTCACCTGAACATGCTTGCCCACGACTTTCCCTTCGATACGGTGCAGATGCCGCTCAACTGTCTCGACGCGACCTTCCGCAGCTTCGAACAACAGGTACTGCCGGAACTGCAGAAGCGCGGGATCGCGCCGCTGGGGATGAAGAGTATGGGTGGCAGCGGCGAGATCGTGAGCCACGGCGCGGCCACCCCGGAACAAGCGCTGCGCTACGCAATGAGTTTGCCGGTGGCCACCACGATCAGTGGCATGGAGTCAAAGGAGGTGCTGGAACAGAACATCACGATCGCCTCGAACTTCCAGCCGATGACCGCTGCGGAGATGCAGGCATTACGCGACAAAGCCAAGTTCTGGGCATCGGATGGTCGCTACGAGCGGTTCAAGACGACGAAGATGTATGACGGCGCCGAGGGTCGAAAACAGCACGAGTATCCGCCCGACACGGAATTGCCGGCGTGATTTGAAGCTCGGCTGCGGCTGTCTCAGAGGGAAGGGGAACTGTCCTCGTTTAGCTGCGAAGCTGCTCAATGCTTTGGTCGATGGCCAGAAGCATTGATCCAAGGTCTTTCTCATCCATGCGCAGGAGCAGCCGAGGTTCGCCTTCATTTGTAGCAATCGTCCACCCCCCATCGAAGTAATCCTTCTCTAAGCGAAGTTCCACGCCTTCCAGTCTCACGATGGCTGCGGCGGGGAGAGTCCCTTCATCTTCGTACTTCAATTGCAGACGTTGGACATCGGCGGTAGTCAGTTTGCGTTCCAGCGTGTTGCGAATCTCCGTTATCCCAGCTTGTCTGAACACGACACATTTTTCCTTCTTGCATCGGAATTCCAAACTCCGAGGTATCGCGACAGCGATTCGCATGGAGTTAATCCATTAGACGTTCAGCGAGGGCAACTCGATAATCGATAAAAGGTGCATGAACGCTCCCGAATCGTGCTTCTCACATTTGTGAGTTGGCAAGCGACTGGCGCTGACCGGAGTGCCAGCTGCGATAGGCAGCGTCCAGGATTTGCTGGTTGCGGAGTCCTTCTTCGGCGGGCGCGGGGAAGGGAGCATCGCCTCGAACCGCGAGGGCAAACGCATCGAGCTGACGCACGTATGCGAGATGGTTGCTCACTTCTTCGCGCTGCACTTGGCGAGGGTCGGGAGATGCGCGCAACTCCAAAGTGATCGGACGCTCCACGTTGAGCCCATCAAAGGCCGTGAGCACGCCGTGCTCTCCAGTGAATTCGAGCAGAGTTCGATACTGAGTGCGGCTGGAAACGGAGACGGTAGCGAGTGTGCCGCGCTTGAACTCGAGAGTGATTGTGCCGGCGCAATCCAACGGGCCGGAGAGTTGGTCCCTTTGTGCGCTGCAGCTCACGGCCACAACTTCGTCCGCCAAGATGAAACGCAACGCATCGATGCAATGCACGCCGACGTCGGCGATGGCGACCGCCCGTGGCGAGACCCGAGTCGGTGATCCAGCTACGCGCGCTCTCGAAAGCGGGGTAGCAGAACTCGGTACGAGCCAGGGCAGGAGCGCCAATCTCGCCGGCAGATATACGCGCACGCAGGCGGCGCGTGCTCTCCTCGAAGCGGAATACATGCGCTACGCCCAGAAGCAGATCTCCGGCTTTCGCGGCCGCCATCATTTGTTCCACTTCGCCGGAGTTCATGGCCATGGGTTTCTCGCAGAGCACCGGCTTGCCGGCCCGCAAGGCGGCGAGCACGTCGCGAAGATGAAGGGCATCGGGGGTGGTAACGAAAACGGCGTCGACCTCGGGAGAGCCGGCCAGCTCTTCGGTGGAGGTGAACGCATGAGGGATACCATGTTGCGCGGCCGAGGCGAGAGCTTTTTCGCGGTCGCGGCGGGAGAGCGCGGTGACGACGCTGTGCCCAGCCAGAGCGAAGGCCGGCATCAGGCGCTTGACCGCATGCAAACCGAATCCGGCAATCCCGAAACGAATTTTACGATTATTCACGCGTGAGTCCTGAAGCTTGCCGCGAATGCGCCGATGACGGCAACAGGAGGATAACGCACCACGCGAATCGATGGGCAATCGCCGGTTACGGACACGTCCTCTTGGGAACGGGGAAATCCCGGCAGAACGGAGAGCAACGAAGTTGCATTGTTCTCGCGAAATGAGCATCACGGAAGGAAGAACCGATGGCGTTAATGAACTGGACCAGCAAATACAGCGTGGGAGTGCCGGCGATGGACGCGCAGCACCAAAAGTGGTTTGGACTCATGAATAAACTGCATGACGCGATGATGGCCGGCAAGGCGAAGCAATTGCAGGCGTCGATTCTGGCGGAAATGGTCGCCTACACGCACACGCATCTATCGCACGAAGAGGCGTTGTTGAGCAGGAAGGGATATCCGAAGCTCGCGGAGCATCGGCAGAAACACGCGGCATTCACGGCCAAAGTGGAAGATTTCCATACCAAGTTCGAGTCGGGCACCACAGTGCTGACCATGGAAATAATGGACATTTTGAAACAGTGGCTGAACAGCCACGTTCTCTTGGAGGACAGCCAGTACGG
This sequence comes from uncultured Acidobacteriaceae bacterium, assembly GCA_963703075.1. Classification (GTDB taxonomy): domain Bacteria; phylum Acidobacteriota; class Terriglobia; order Terriglobales; family Acidobacteriaceae; genus Korobacter. The sequence goes on along the minus strand of OY969786.1, from coordinate 3,435,133 downwards.
CGCATGGATGAATGAGCACTGAACCCTTTCCATACAGATCCATAGGTGTTCGTTCGTGGACGATTTCGCCCAGAAGCGGACGAGAGAGGCTTGATTCGTGTGGGGTTTCGTCAGCTTCCCTCAAGGAACGAACGAGTTGCGGGGCGAGGTACATGGCAGCCGGAGTGCAATTACCTGCCTGACGCCGGGAGTGCGAATGCTGCGAATCAAACAGGATCTACGGTATGCGGTGCGACACCTGTTCCGAAGCCGCGGATTTACCCTTTCAGCAGTCATCACACTCTCCCTGGGAATTGGCGCAAATCTCACGGTTTTCTTGATCCTGTATGGGGTCATCCTGCGGCCCCTGCCATTCACCCAGCCTGAGCAGCTGATGCGGGTAGCGCGGTCCTATGCCGACTCCGTTGACAGCCCGGCCTATTCCGCCACCAAGTTCCTGTTCATGCAGCGCACGAACCGGTCGTTCGAATCGATGGCGGCCTATGATTATTTCCCGGGCAACGTGAACCTGATGGAGCGGGAGACGGCCATCCCCCTGCAATCGTTGGGAGTGACGGCTAATTTCTTCCATGTCTTCCGGATGGAGCCGGTGCTCGGACGAGGGTTCACGCCACAGGACATGCTGCCCAATGCCGCAGAGGTTGCGATGCTAAGCGACGCGACCTGGCGGACGCAGTTCGCAGCGGACCCGAACATCGTCGGCCGGGCGATCACGCTGGGGAATGCCAAGTACACGGTGGCCGGTGTGGCCAGCCCGAAATTCCGGCTGGATGCAAAGGTCGACGTGTGGATCCCGCTGCATCTTGAGGAGAACTCCGAAGACCACAACAACATGTACAACGTGGTGGCCCGGTTGAAGCCCGGCGTTACCGCGGAGTTGGCCCAGGAAGACCTCAAGCGCGCGCTCGTCTCCCTGAAGGAAACATATCCCAAGCTGATTTCGCCGGACGAGTCGGTGCATGTTTGGGACTACCACGATTCGCTGGTGGGTCACGTCAAGCCTGCGCTCAAGATCCTGATGGGAGCGGTTGGGCTGCTGCTCCTGATCGTGTCCGCCAACATCCTGAGTTTGCTCCTTACGCGTTCGATCGCACGACGGCGGGAAATGAGTGTCCGGATCGCCCTCGGCGCCACCGGGGTTCGACTACTGCAGCAGATGCTGGTGGAAAACCTGCTGCTCTGCGCCCTTGGCGCGGCAGCGGGTGCGCTGCTTGCGCGCTTTGCCGCACCCGCCCTGCTGCATCTCAGCCCCATCGCGCTGCCGCAGTTTGCGGAACTGCAGATGGGCGTATCCGGCATTCTTTTTGCGGTTGTGCTAGCGGTTGGCTGTGCCGTCCTCTTCAGCCTGATTCCAGCGCTCGAGTCCCGCCGCGCCCAACTGAACGACGCTCTGCGGCTGAACCCGACGCAAGTGGCCAGCGGCCGGATCCCGGCGCAACGGGTGCTGGTGGTCGGCGAAGTTGCGATGTCGCTGGTGTTGCTAGTCGCGGCAGCGCTGCTGCTGACGAGTTTCTGGAACCTGGTGCGGACCTCTCCTGGCTTCGACGCGACCAATGCCGTGACCTTCAAGACAGCGTTTACCGATGCCCAGACCAACACCAGCGCCGGCTTCGGCGAGATCCTGGACGAACTCGCTACCCGTGCCGAAGCATTGCCGGGCGTGGAATCGGCGGCAGCGGCGATCGATGCGCCCACGCAGATCATCCCAGATTTGCCGTTCGACATCATCGGAAGGCCTGCCGGAAATCAAGGGCCAAGCGGCGATGAAGACTATCTACCGGTCACTGCGCATTACTTTGCGGCGTTGAAGATTCCGGTTATCGCGGGGCGTGCATTTGCGACCTCAGACACCAAGGCCTCGGCGCCGGTGATGATGGTGAACCAGCAATTTGTTCGCCGGTACTTCCCCAATGAAAATCCGATCGGGCAGCACATCAAGATTGGCGCCTTCATGGGGCCGGAGTTCGACGATTCAGTGCGCGAGATTGTGGGGGTGGTGGGCGACACCAAGCAATCGGGACTCGATGCGCCTGCACCCGGCATCATGTTTCTGCCTGCCGGCCAGATACCCGACAACCTGACGCGGATGGATACGCGTCTTCTGGGCATGACCTGGCTGGTGCGCACCAAGACAGCGCACGTGGACCTGGCCGCTCCGCTGCGGCAAGCGTTCCTCGACACGGCTAATACTCCGATCGCCGGTATGACCACGCTGCAGCAGGTGATGAGCGCGTCGGTTGCGCAGCAGCGTTTCAACATGCTCCTGGTTTCGGGTTTCGGCATCATCGCATTGCTGCTGGGGGGCGCCGGGCTCTATGGCGTGATGTCGTACACGGTGGCGCGGCAGACCAAAGAGATCGGCGTGCGCATGGCGCTGGGCGCACAACGCGGCGACATTCTCGGTATGGTGCTGCGCGAGGCAGGGTTGCTGGTGGGCATCGGTCTGCTCGTGGGCGTGGCCGCCGCGCTGGCAGGCGGTAGATTGCTGAGCAGCATTCTGTTCGGAGTCGCACCCCGGGACGCCAAGACGTTGCTGGCGATGTGCGGCGTCCTGATGATCACCGGACTGTGCGCCGCGTGGTGGCCGGCACGGCGGGCCGCCTCGACCGAGCCGATGCAGGCGCTTCGCATCGAGTAGAAACCGCAAAACGACCGGGAACGCTGAAAAACGGGCAGGCGATGCTGGCCCGGCGAGGCCGCGTCTCAACTGGCAGTCGAGCGGTGGAGTTGTTGCTTTAGTTCTTCGACTTCCTGCCTGAGTTGCTGGACCTCTTCTTCCAATTTAGCGATGCGCGCATCGTGACCTCCCTGCTTCGCGGGCGAGGCCGGTGATTCGGGCTGCACGTGTGCTTCGATGGGAAGCAGCGTGTGGGCATAGCGCGCTTCCTTGGTGCCGGGCTGTCGGGGAAGGACAACGGCGAGCGCAGGATCGCGTTCCAGAAGACGCTGCAGGCTGGCGTGCACGTCGTCAATGCTTTCGAAGGGGTACATACGTTCGGCGCGGCCGCGCAGCTCGCCAGGCGTTTGCGGGCCGCGCAGGAGCAGTTCGCAAAGGATGGCAATCTCGCGCCGGCCCATTTGGAGAGCGCCGTAGACGTCGTGTTCGTATTTCGCAACGCGGCCTTCGGAAGTGGCGTGGCGTGCGAGTCCGCGGTCGGCAAGGTTGCGCAGCGCCAGGCGGACGGCATCTTCGTCGAGCTTCATCTCCGGATCACGATTCGACTTCTGATTACAGGCGTTGATGAGGGCGTTCAGGGAAAGCGGGTAGTACTCGGGCGTGGTGATTTCCTTTTCGATTAGGGCGCCGAGGACGCGGGCGGACGAGGGATTGAGGGTCAGCGACATGGGACATAGCCATGGTAACGGACTGCAGAGTCCAAGTTGCGGTTGAGGTATGCCTTAACCGCGCAAGTCTACCACTCAAGTAGTGTGCCACCTCCCGCCGTGCCGCGCTGCACCGAACCTGAGTAGAGGCGGAAAGCTGATTGCCGCGACGACGTTCGACTCCACTCCACTCCTCATATCGGCAGATTTCCACAGGAATCGAGAGTTCTTCCCGCCAAATTACACGCGTCAATACGGATATGGGAGTTTCTGGTACAGCGGAATCAACTCTGTAAACCCTACCTATTGCGGTTATCGATTTGGGAAACACCTACTTGTTGCGGTTTCTAAAGGAATTGATGAAGTGGAGGGAGGGGCAGCGAAAAAGCTGTTGACTCGCAACACCTTAGGTATAAGATGTGGACAAATTTGGAGCGTGGTGGAGCCCAGTGGAGTCGCTCAGGCAAAGCCAAAACGGGAAAGCAGTCCAACTCCAAGAAGCTGTATCGACAAAATTCACCCTTTTCGCTGCGAGTTGCAGCACCGGGCAGTTTGAGGGACCCGCAAGGCGGGGTCAAGACAAATGTTTCGTGGCAATCACCCAACGCGGATTGACGACAAGGGCCGTCTCAAGGTTCCTGCCGACTTTAAGCGTGAGATCGAGGAGCAGTATTCGAACCAGCAGTTCTACATCACCTCGATCGATGGGAAACGGGCCCTGTTGTACCCGATGGAAGAGTGGGAACGGGTTGAGCAGAAGTTAGCGGCATTGCCAAGTTTCAATCCGACGAAGCAGAAGTTCCTGGACCGCACGAATTATTACGGCCAGGTGGCTGAGATGGATGGGCAGGGCAGGTTGACGATCCCGGGGTTGTTGCGGGAAGCGGCCGATATCAGAGGCGAAGTGGCGGTACTGGGTTCTTTAAAGCACTTAGAAGTTCGGAACATGGAACAGTTCCAAGGCGAGATCCAGCAGAATCCGTTCACGGCCGAGGATGAGAAGACGCTTAGCGACCTGGGTATTTAGTGGATTTGGAAGGCAACAGCGCCCCGAGGGGCGAACGTGGCGGAGAGGGTTTCAGTCACGTTTCGGTTCTTTCACAAGAAGCGATCGATTTTCTAGCCATACGGCGCGGTGGAACTTATCTGGACGCGACCTTGGGCTTAGGCGGGCACAGTTACGAAATCGCAAAACGCCTCGGCCGTCAGGGTCATTTGATTGGGCTCGATAAGGACACCAATGCGTTGGAGATGGCGCGCCGGCGCCTCGATCAGATCCCAGACGATCTGAAAGATGACTGGCCCCGGATCACGCTGCTGCACGCGAGCTATGCGGAGATTGCGAAACATGCAAATCCGAAATCGCTCGATGGTGTGCTGGCGGATTTAGGGATCAGTTCGATGCAATTACAGGATGCCGGACGCGGATTCAGTTTTCAGGCGGAAGGACCGTTGGACATGCGGATGGATCCGCACGCGGAACTAGACGCCGAACAAGTGGTAAACCACATGAGCGAGCGCGAGCTGGCTGATGTGATTTACGAATTCGGTGAGGAAAGGAGGTCGCGGAGAATCGCCAGAGCCATTGTACGGGCGCGGCCGATACGAACAACCGCTCATCTAGCACAAGTTATATCGGTCGCGGCCCGGCCAATGAATTCCTCAGAACGGCGTATTCATCCAGCGACGAAAACTTTCCAGGGAATCCGAATCTTCGTAAACCATGAACTCGATGACCTAAAGCAGTTATTAACAGCGGCTCCCAGCGTGCTTGCACCGCGGGGGAGGCTAGTGGTCATCAGCTTCCACTCGTTGGAAGACCGGATAGTGAAGGACTCGATGCGGGAGTTAGCGCAAAAAAAGAAGTACGAGTTGCTCACCAAGAAGCCGGTAACCGCGACGGAAGAAGAGATCGATCGCAATCCACGCAGCCGCAGCGCGAAGTTGCGGGCGGCAGCGAGGGAATGAAATTTCAGACAAACAAGTTCTCAGGGCCAATTAGGAATTTCCGATGGGTTGTTCATCCACATGTGGAAAAACCTGTGGAGAGTGTGGATAACCGTTGGACGTAGTACGAGCGTCGGGCGCAGGAAGCGCACGGCGGATGGGAGAGCAAATGTATAACGGAACGATGCTGGACGAATTGATCGGCATGGTGGAAAAAGCAGAGCGCGAAGCAGCTACGCGCGAGATGTTGGAAGGTGAGCTGGCGCAGGCACGCGTGTACACGCTGATCTGGAATGTTCCGGTTCCCACCCAGCGGTATCTATTGCAAGGAGTTGCGTAATGGCAGCAGCGGCCCCAGCACAGGCGACGCTTTGGGCGGCGCCCCAGGAGAGCGCGCCACGGATCGTGGTGCGGCCTGGCACACCGGAGATCTTCTTCGCCAAGGCGATTGACAACACGCGCCTGGTAAAAGTGGCAGACCCGCGCCGGCGGCGCGAAATGGCGATCTTCGGCGCGGCGCTGGCGTTGCTGTTCGCGTTGGTCATGGTATACGGCTGGCAGCACTTCAGCTCGATCGAGTACGGCTACAAGATCGAGCAGGTAAAGAGCCAGTGTGACCAGTTGGCGGAAGCAAATCGCACCCTGAAGCTGGAACAGGCCTCGCTACGCGATCCGGAGCGCATCGATGCGATGGCGCGCGACATGGGCATGCAGGCGCCGCAAGCCGGGCAGGTACAGCGACTGGACTCGGATGGCGTGACCGCTCCGGGTTCGGATGTAATGGCGCGGATGGCGACAGTATCGGTGATTTCTGCTCCGTAGATGCCAACCTTCTTAAGCTCTGGCGGCGGACGCCGCTGGTTTCCCCAACAACTTGGGGTATGGTTACAAGCAGGACTTAGGCGGCCAAAACCCGGGCCGCCTGCTGTGTTTGTGGACGACGAAAACTTCAATGGAATTCCCCACCCTTCGCTGCGCTCAGGATGGGGCACCCGCTTCGCTTGGTTGGAGAAGTTCGTGAAACTCGCAGTGACCCAGGACCCGAAGAAGCGGCTTTACCTGCTGGGCGGGCTGCTGTTTTTCTGGGCGATGCTGGTGTGCCTGCGACTGGTGCAGCTGCAGGTCTTCAAGTACGGCGAGTATGTGCAGAAGGCGGCGCGCCAGCAGCAGCGCACGATCACAGTCGATCCTCCGCGGGGCGTGATCTTCGATCGCAAAGGACATCCGCTGGCGATGTCGGTCAGCGTCGATTCGATCTTCGCGGTCCCGAGCGAAATTCCCGACCAGGTTTCGACGTCGCACCTGCTGGGAAAAATCCTCGGCGCCGACAGCTTCGATATCCTGAATCACCTGAAAGCCTCGAAGTCGTTTGCCTGGGTGGCGCGAAAAGTTGATCAGGATAAGAGCGACCGGGTGCGGGCGCTGAACCTGCGCGGGATTTATTTCCAAAAAGAGTCCAAGCGGTATTACCCGAAGCGCGAACTGGCGGCGCAGGTGCTCGGCTATGTCGGCATGGACGGCAGCGGCCTGGCCGGGACAGAGTTGCAATTTGAGGACGACCTGAAGGGCATCCCGGGCAAGATGATGATAACCATGGATGCGCGCCGGAAATGGTTCGGGCGCATTGAGAAGCAGCCGGATTCCGGCGCCAACGTGGTCCTGACGATCGACGAAAATATCCAATACATCGCGGAAAAAGAACTGGACCAGGCGATGCACGACACCGGAGCGGTGGCGGGAACGGTGGTTGTGCAGAATCCGCACACGGGAGAAATTCTCGCCCTCGCCAATCGGCCGACGTTCAATCCTAACCTGGAGAAAGAGATCAAGCCGGCGTTGCTCAAGAACCATGCAGTGAGTGACGTGTACGAGCCGGGCTCGGTATTCAAGACGGTGACATATTCCTCGGCGCTGGAAGAGCACCTGACGCGCCCGGACGAGGTGGTGAGCTGCGATCCCGGTTTCATCGTGGTCGGCGGAATTCGCATCCGCGACGCGCATCATGTGGGCGTGGTGCCGGTGGCGAAGGCCTATGCGGAGTCCAGTGACGTGGCGGCGGTGAAGATGGGACTGCGGCTCGGGCCGGAAAAGTTTTACAAGCACATCAAGGATTATGGTTTCGGGCAGCAGACGGGCATCGAGTTGCCGGGGGAAACGCGCGGATTGATTAAGCAGCCATCGCATTGGTCAGGGTCGTCGATTGGCTCGATGGCGATTGGGCAGGAAGTGGGCGTCACACCGCTGCAGATCATCTCGATGGTTTCGTCGATTGCGAACGACGGGATTTACACGCCGCCGCGAATTGTGGCCGATGTGACCCAACCGACGCAGGGCTATCGCCAGATCGTGTTTCATCCGAAGGAACAGAGGCGTGTGATTTCATCGATGACTGCGGCGCAAATGCGCTCCATGATGCAGGAAGTGGTGCTGGAAGGAACGGCGCGGCGCGCGATCCTGAACGGGTATACAGCGGCGGGAAAGACGGGCACGGCGCAGAAGGTCGATCCAAAGACGCATTTGTATTCGAAGACGGATTATGTGGGCAGCTTTGTAGGCTTTGCTCCGGTGAATAATCCGGCGCTGACGATTGCGGTCATCCTCGATTCGGCGAAGGGATTGCATCAAGGCGGACAGGTTTCGGCGCCGGTTTTCAATCGCATCATGCAGCAGTCGCTGGAATATTTGAACGTGCCGCACGATGCGGAGATCAAGGGCGATCCCAAGCGGCAGACACTGATGGCCAACGTGAAGGATTCCGATCTCGAAGAAGGAGGAGCGCTGGACCGCGAAGGTCCGGGGCCGGATTTCAGCGAAGGCGATGTGCCGGTGAGGCCAACGGCGCCGGCGGTTGCGGCCAATGCAGCGCCAGCGAACGATGCAGCGCATGAGGTTCCAGCGGCTTTGGAATCGGCGCAGGCCACTGGAGCGGCGACGACTGATGGTTCCTCGCAACCCTTGGCTTCAGCAGGAACTCCGAGCAGTGACAATCCAATGATGATGGAAGTGGGCACGGGGCCGGTGGTGCCGTCGTTCCTCGGCAAGTCGGTGCGCGGGGTGATTGAGGCAGCGCAGCAACAGGGCCTTGAGGTGACGGTGATCGGTTCAGGGCTGGCGCGAGGGCAATCGCCTTCCCCGGGATCCAGAATCGCTCCGGGTGAACGTATCACCGTGAAGTTCGCACGATAGGGTTAGGCATCAGGTTTCAGGTATCGGGCGTCAGCAATCCGCCATCAGGAAAAGCCAAAACGGTTTCGGGTCTGCCGCGGATCGCTTGACGAGGACGACCTCACAGATGAAACCTGACAGCTGTCGCTTCACCTGACCCTTTCTCCTTTCGGAAAATCCCCCAAATATCCACATTCTCCGCACCGAAATCGTTAGAATTGAACCGATGGATTTCTTCCAACTCATCGACGGTGCTGAGATCCTCTCCTGTTCTGGCAACGCCGGAGTTCACGGGGTGGAATACGATTCGCGGCGCGTCGAGATGGGATTTTGTTTCGTTGCGATGCGAGGCGAAACGACCGACGGCAATCGCTATATTGATGCTGCGATCGATGCAGGAGCCGTTGCGGTGGTGAGCGACTCTGCGACCGAACCTCCACGCAAGGGTGTAGCGTGGGCGGTGGCGGCGCACGGGCGTCGCGCGCTAGCCAAGTTGAGCGCAAATTTCTACAAGAGGCCGGCAGAGAAGCTGGCGATCACCGGGGTTACGGGCACTAACGGAAAAACGACAACCACCTATCTCGCCGAGTCCCTTTTGCGGCACGTGGGACGGAAGACGGCGATGGTGGGGACGGTGGAGTATCACATTGCCGGACGGGTGATGCCGGCGCCGCATACCACGCCGGAGTCGCTGGAGCTGAATCGTATTTTTCACGAAGCGGTAAGCCAGGGCGCAACGGAAGCGGTGATGGAAGTGTCGTCACACGCCCTGGCGCAGGAGCGCGTCTACGGCATTCCTTTCGACGTTGCGGTCTTCACGAACCTCACGCGCGATCATCTCGATTTCCACGGAACGATGGAAAACTACTTCCGTGCCAAGAGTTGCCTGTTCAAGGGATGCGGCACGGACCCGCCGCGGGTCGCCATTATTAACCGCGACGACACATGGAGCAGCCAGCTTCTGAAGTTGGTGCATAAGCATTGCGACAAGGTGTTTACCTATGGACTGAGTGAAGGCGACTTCCACTCCGAAAAGCTGGAGATGACCGCGGCCGGCACCCGATTCGAGATGGTGACGCCGGAGCATCGGATCGAGGTATTCAGCCCGCTGCTGGGTAAAGTGAATGTCTATAACTTGCTGGCCGCATCGGCAGCGGTGATGGAGCGGGGCATCCATGCAGACCGGATCAGTGAAGCGATCGGCCACGTGGCGAAGCCGCCGGGCAGGTTCGAACGGGTGGATGCAGGTCAGCCGTTTTCCGTCATCGTGGACTATGCTCACACCGATGACGCGCTGGTGAACGTGATTTCGATCGCGCGGGAGTTCGTGCGTCACGCGGGGCAAGGGAGAGTCATTACACTCTTCGGCTGCGGCGGCGACCGCGACCGGACCAAGCGCCCTCTCATGGGTAAAGCCGCCGGCGAGGGGAGCGATCTGGTGGTGTTGACCTCGGACAACCCACGGAGCGAAGACCCACAGGCCATTCTCAACGATGTGTTGCCGGGACTGACGGCCACCGGTGCGCAGTCCGTAGTTGAGCCGGACCGCCGCAAAGCGATTGGGATCGCGATTGCGAATGCACAGGCCGGTGACATGGTGATCCTGGCCGGCAAAGGACATGAAAAGACACAGACGACCCGCGATGGTGTGCACCCCTTCGACGACGTGAAGGTGGCGCTTCACGCCTTGCGGGAAGCGGGATATGCGTCTCCCGTTCTGGCAGGTCACCCTGGAAGCGGGAGCCATGCCGGATGAAGTTGGCGTTATGGCGGGTGGCTGAGTTCACCACCGGAACCGGCGAGTCCCTGGCTGACGGCGAAGCGACCGGATACAGCATCGATTCGCGAACGGTTCAGCCCGGTGACCTGTTCTTCGCCGTCCACGGCGAGCGCATGGACGGGCACGATTTTGTAGAAGCGGCATTGGCTCGTGGCGCGAGCGCGGCGGTCGTAGCGCGCGATCACCTCTCGAAATTTCCCGATAAACGTAAGCTCATCGCGGTGAACGACACCCTGCACGCCCTCCAGCGACTTGCGTTCATCGTGCGTTGCCTTTGGGGGCATCCGGTGGTGGGCGTAACCGGATCGGCTGGGAAGACGACCACCAAGGAATGCATTGCGCATGTGTTGGGGGCGCGGTTCCGGGTCTTGAAGTCGGAAGGGAACCTTAACAATCATTTCGGATTGCCGCTGCAGCTGCTGAAACTCGAGCCGGAGCACGAGATCGCGGTGATCGAGATGGGGATGTCGCATGCGGGCGAGATCGCGGCGCTGGCGAAACTCGCGCAGCCGAACACGGGCGTAGTGACGATGGTCGCGCCGGTGCACCTGGAGTTCTTCGATTCGATCAAGGGCATTGCTCGCGCGAAGTATGAGCTCATCGAGCATCTGCCGCGCGGTGGCTGTGCGGTGCTGAACGCGGACGATGAATATGTGTCGCAATTTGGCCGCGACTTTCATGGAGCCGTGCTCATGTTTGGCGTAAAACATCCGGCGGATGTACGCGCAGAACACGTAGAAATGCTGGGCGGCGGAGGCTCGAAATTCGAGGTTTGCTTTGAGGGGCAGCGGATCCCAGCGCACATGCCGCTGCTCGGCGAACATAATGTCTATAACGCGCTGGCAGCCATATCGGTGGCGATTCATCACGGCGTGCCACTACGCGCTGCGGTGGAATCTCTGAAGACACTACGCGCGGCCGATAAGCGCGGCGAAGTCGTGGAAATCGCAGGGGCCACGGTGGTGAATGATTGCTACAATTCGAATCCGAAAGCCCTGAACGCGATGGTGGACGCGCTGGCAGGTATGCCGGCAAGACGGCGGATTGTAGTTGCCGGTGAGATGCTCGAATTGGGCAGCGAAGGCGAGAAACTGCACCGCGAGTGCGGGCTTCACCTGGCCGGAAAAGTCGATGGGCTGCTGGGTGTCCGGGGACTGGCGACAGCGATGGTCGAAGGTGCACAGGCCGCCGGGGTACATGCGGAGTTCGTGCCTTCCGCCGAGGAGGCGGGCGATTGGCTGGCCAGGAATGCGCGTCGAGGGGATGCGATCCTACTGAAGGCCTCGCGTGGAGTGAAGTTGGAGAGGGCTTTGGAGAGATGGAAAGAAGCGATCAGCCACCAGGGATCCGACAGCTGAAGCCTCTGGTGCCGATGTACCTGACGGCTGTGGGCTGGAAACTGGCGGCCCGGGTTTGATGCAAGGGGTGCGAGTGCTGCAAACGCCGCATCCATAAGGACGAGACGAGATTGCTCTATTGGCTTCTTTACGAAAAGCTTTTTCACTACCTCAATTTCACGCCCTTCCGCATTTTCCGGTACCTGACATTTCGCACGGCGTTCGCCAGCCTGACCGCGATGTTCATGGGCCTGATCATCGGACCGGCGGTGGTACGACGGCTGCGCGATTTTCAGGTTTCTCAATATATCCGCGAAGAAGGGCCGAAGTCGCATCAGAAAAAATCGGGCACGCCGACGATGGGCGGCGTTCTCATTACGATCGCGATCGTCATTCCTACCCTGCTTTGGGCCGATCTCTCGAATAAGTTCGTATGGATTGCGTTGCTCGCGACGGTCGCGTTCGGCGCGATTGGATTCGCCGACGACTATTTGAAAGTGGCGAATCGCCGAAACCTCGGTCTGACGGCGCGAGGCAAGATGGGCCTACAGGTCCTGGTGAGCGTCCTGATCGCCCTGACGCTTGTGCTCATCCAGAGACACGGGGCTTATAACACGCACCTGATTGTTCCATTCGCCAAGAACTTCCGGCCGAACCTGGAGTTCGAACACCTGGCCACGTATCCGCACATCTGGATCTTGGCGTACCTTCCGTTCCTAGCCTTTGTGGCGCTGGTTCTGGTGGGTTCAAGTAACGCGGTGAACCTGACGGACGGGCTGGACGGCCTGGCGATTGGCTGCACGGTCATTGCCGCCGGAGCGCTGACGGTATTGACGTACGTGAGCGGCCATGCGGTTTTTGCCGATTACCTCGGGCTGTCGAGAATGCCGGAGGTGGGCGAACTGGCCATCTTCTGCGGAGCGATGGTCGGTTCGGCGATTGGCTTCCTCTGGTACAACGCCCACCCCGCAGAAGTTTTCATGGGCGATGTCGGCTCGCTGGCGCTGGGCGGCGCGATCGGGACGGTGGCGGTCATCATCAAGCAGGAACTGCTGCTGCCTTTTATCGGCGGGATTTTCGTGCTTGAAGCGCTCTCGGTGATCCTGCAGGTGGGATCGTACAAGCTACGCAAGAAACGTATCTTCAAAATGGCGCCGCTGCACCATCACTTCGAGTTGATGGGGTGGTCAGAGTCGAAAATCATTGTGCGGTTCTGGATTGCGTCTCTGGTGTTTGCACTGTTTGCACTCACGACATTAAAGCTGCGGTGAAGCCGCGGACGGCGTGGGAAAATGGCGGTTCGGGAACATTGATGGAAGTTCGTGGAAAACGCGTTCTGGTGGTCGGGCTTGGCAAATCGGGCGTTGCGTCGGCGATGTTTCTGCAGGCGCGAGGCGCGAAGGTGACTGTTTCGGATTCGAAGTCGGAAGCACAATTGCGGCAGGAGATTCCGCAATTGCTCGACAAGGGGATCACCGTCGAGACCGGACACCATGGAGAGCGCACGTTTCGCGATCAGGACATGATTGTCGTCAGTCCAGGGGTGCCTTTCGATCAGCCGCAACTCGAGCATGCGCGCGTCCAGGGCATCCCAGTTATCGGAGAGATCGAGTTGGCGGCGCAATTCGTCGCTGGGCAGTTCGTGGCGATCACCGGATCGAACGGAAAGACGACGACCACGTCGTTGTGCGGCGACATCATCGAGGCCAGCGGAAGGAAGACTCTGGTAGGCGGCAACATCGGGACACCGGCAATCAGCTTTGCAGAGCAGGCGGACGCGGACACCTGGACCGTTCTCGAGATTTCCAGTTTCCAACTGGAGACGATCGAGACCTTTCGACCGAAGATCGCGGCCATTCTGAACATCACGCCCGACCATCTCGACCGCCATCACACCTTCGAGAAGTATGTGACGGCCAAAGAGCGAATCTTCGAGAACCAGAAGGCCAGCGATTTTGCCATCCTCAACGCCGACAACGAGCCGTGCATGGCGATTGGCAAGCGCGTGAAGTCGCAGGTGCTGTGGTTCTCACGATTGCATGAAGTGGAACGTGGAGCCTTTCTCAGGGGCGGGAAGATCATTTTCCGCCTGACCGGACAAACTGTTCCTCAAGACCCGGTTTCCGATGATATCGATTACCTGCTGAAGGCGATTGGAAATGAGGCCATGGCCTCAACCCATGCCGAGCGCGAGATTATGCCCGTGAGCGACATGCTGCTGAAGGGCGCGCACAACGTGGAGAACGTCCTGGCGGCGGTTTGCGTGGGGGTTGCGGCCGGGGTTGCGCCGGAGAGGATCCGGCAAGCGGTGTCGAAGTTCAAGGCGGTGGAACACCGGCTGGAGTACACCGCCACGGTCAACGGCGTGGATTACTTCAACGACTCGAAAGCGACCAACGTCGATGCGACCATCAAGGCGCTGGAATCGTTTTCCAAGGGCGTGCACCTGATTCTCGGCGGCAAAGATAAAGGCAGTCCGTATACGGTGCTCAACGATCTGTTGCAGGCGCGGGTGAAGACGGTTTACACCATCGGTGCGGCGGCGGCGAAGATCGAGTCCGAGGTAAAGGGAGTGCCGGTGGTTCACGCGGAGACGCTGGAAAATGCGGTGAAGTTGGCGTCGCAGAAAGCCGTCTCCGGAGACGTCGTGCTGCTGGCTCCGGCATGCGCCAGCTTTGACCAATTCCAGAGTTACGAACATCGCGGGCGAGTCTTCAAAGAGCTGGTGAGCCAGATGAAGCAGCGGGAGTCGAGATAAATGGCGAAGCGCGTTAGCGTGGACAAATGGCTCTTCGGATCGACCCTCCTGCTCGTATTCATTGGGCTGGTCATGGTCTTCAGTGCCTCGGCCGTCATGGCCGGTGAAAAGTTTGGCTCGCCCTACACGTTTCTGATCCGGCAACTCATCTGGGCGGTCGCGGGCGTGGGCGCGATGGTCGTCTGCATGAATATCGACTATCGCAAATATAAGAACCAGCGTTTGGTCTATATTTTGCTGGGCCTGACCCTCGGCTTGCTGATTGCTGTCTTCTTCCTCGATCGCTCGCACAATACGCATCGCTGGATCAGGTTTGGCGCATTTTCGTTTCAGCCTTCCGAGCTGGCAAAGCCGGCAGTCATTCTCTTCCTGGCATTTTGGCTGGAGAACCGCGTCAAGAGCATCAAGGACTGGAAGCACACCCTGATGCCGGCAGCGATTGTCACGCTGATGCTGACCGGGCTGATCGTGAAGCAACCGGATCTCGGGACGGGCATTGTCTGTGTGGCAATCGCCACCAGCATGCTGTTCGTAGCGGGCATGGAGGTGAAGTACATCGGGTACGCAGCCCTGGCCTCGGTGCTACCACTTTACTGGCTGTTGTTCCGGGTGGCATTCCGGCGCAAGCGCATGCTGGCGTTTCTCGATCCCAACGCCGATCCGCTGGGAACGGGGTTCCACATGATTCAGTCACTGATTGCGGTCAGCACAGGCGGGATCACGGGACAGGGCCTCATGGAGGGCAAGCAGAAGCTGTTCTATCTCCCTGAGCCGCATACCGACTTCATTTTTGCCGTGACCTCCGAAGAGCTTGGGCTTTTGGGGTCGGTATTCGTGGTGCTGCTGTTTGCGGTGTTCCTGTATCGCGGGATTCGCGCTGCCGTATTGACCGAAGATCCGTTCGGACGCTTGCTGGCGACGGGAATCACCTCCATGGTCGCGGTTCAGGCGTTTTTCAACGTCAGTGTTGTTCTCGGATTGTTACCAACCAAGGGCATTCCTCTGCCGTTTATTTCCTACGGTGGATCATCGCTTTTCATCACGCTGGCCAGCGTGGGCGTGCTTCTGAACATCACACAACAAGCGGAATAAGATGCGGGCGATCCTGGCAGGTGGTGGAACCGGCGGGCACGTTATTCCCGCGCTGGCAATAGCGCAGGAACTCAAGAACGTGTATTCGGCCGAGGTGATCTTCATTGGAACGCAGCGCGGCATCGAAAATCGGCTGGTACCGAAGGCCGGGTTCGAACTGCAGCTGATCCAGGTAGGGGCGCTGAACCGTGTGAGTACGGCGACGCGCGTGAAGACGATGCTTGACCTGCCGAAGGCCATCGCCGCGAGCCGCACAATCATCCGCAAGTTCAAGCCCGATGTGATGATCGGCGTCGGCGGGTATGCGTCCGGACCAGCGATGCTGGCAGCGAAGTTGTGCCGTGTGCCGGCGGTGATCTTCGAGCCGAACATCTATCCAGGATTTGCCAACCGGTTGGTGGCGCCGTTTGCGTCGGCAGCGGCAGTGCACTTCAAGGAAACCTGCAAGTACTTCCGGCAGTGCTCAGTGACGGGCGTTCCAGTGCGGCAAGCGTTTTTTGAAATTCCAGCCCGGCGAGCGGAAGTACGTAAGAACCTGCTCGTCTTTGGAGGAAGCCAGGGAGCGAAGGCGATCAACCAGGCGATCGTGGAGACGCTCCCACAGCTCTACGGAGCTGTACCCGGCTTGCGGATCATTCACCAGACGGGCGAAAAGGAATATGAAGCGGTGGCGCGGGCCTATCTCGAAGGCAATTTTGCCGCGGACGTTTCGCCGTTCATTGACGATATGCCAAGTGCTTTTGCCGAGGCGGAGCTCATTATGTGCCGTTCGGGGGCGAGTACGGTGGCTGAAATCACCGCCGCCGCCAAGCCGGCGATCTTCATTCCACTGCCCACGGCAGCCGATGACCATCAGACCAAGAACGCCCAGGCGCTGGTGGATGCCGGCGCTGCCCGCATGGTGACACAGGATCGGCTCACGCCGGAACGGCTTGTCGAGCAGGTAGGTGGCCTGTTCGCCGATACGAGCCAGCTGGAGAAGATGTCGCGGGCGGCGGTGGCTCTGGCACATCCCAACGCGGCCGCTGAGATCGCCGCCATGGCGGTGCGGGTGGCCGGCAAGGGCCGCCGAGTTGCGGGCGTCTGATTCCTTCGCCTCGCTATGCGACGCGCATCCTCCGACCGTGATAAAACATTGAGTTCCTGAGGGCTCACTTGTTCGCGAAGCTGCAGCGCATCCATTTCGTGGGGATCGGCGGGATCGGCATGAGCGGGATTGCCGAAGTCCTGCTCAACCAGGGCTACAAGATCTCGGGCTCGGACCTGAAACCTTCGGCCGTCACTGAGCGGCTGGAGGGGCTGGGCGCGCGCATTTTCGCGGGACACCGCGCCAGCAATATCACGGGGGCCGAGGTAGTGGTAACCAGCTCGGCCATCGACAAGAAGAACCCGGAAGTTGCCGCGGCGCATGCCAATCACGTGCCGGTAATTCCACGGGCCGAGATGCTGGCAGAGCTCATGCGGCTGAAGTATGGGATCGCGATCGCCGGCATGCACGGGAAAACTACGACGACGTCGATGGTGGCCGCGGTGCTGGCGGGCGGCGAACTTGATCCGACGGTCATCGTCGGCGGCCGGGTCGATGCGATGGGATCGAACGCCCGATTGGGGAAGTCTCATTACTTGGTGGCCGAGGCCGACGAGAGCGACCGATCCTTCCTCAAACTCTGGTTCATTCTTGCGGTGGTGACGAACATCGACCGCGAGCACATGGACTGCTATCGCGACATGGAGGATGTTGAGCAGACCTTTGTAGAGTTCATGGACCGAGTGCCGTTTTATGGCATGGTGGTGGTATGCAATGACAATGACGAGCTACGCAAGATCCTGCCACGCGTGCATCGACGAACTGTGACCTACGGCACCACCGCAGGTTCGGATTTCCTGATTCGTTGCGCGCCCTGCGATGCGGAGCAACTGACGCTGGGATTCCTGAGCAGCTTCACCGTGGAGTATCGCGAGAAATCGTTAGGCAGTTTCTTGCTGCGCGTTCCCGGAATTCATAATGTGCGGAACGCGACGGCGGCGATCGCAATTGGTGTGGGCTTGGATATCCCGCCGGAGAAGATTCGTGCAGCCCTCGAGGAGTTTCGCGGCGTCGATCGGCGCTTCCAACTGAAAGGCAAAGCGAACGACGTGAGCGTAATCGATGATTACGGTCACCATCCGACCGAAATTCGCGCCACCCTGGCCGCCGCGAAGCAATGCGGATTCGGTCATGTCCACGTCGTCTTTCAACCCCATCGCTATACGCGTACCCGTGACCTGATGGACGAATTTGCGGCATCCTTCGACGATGCCGATTCGCTTTACCTTCTGGACATCTATCCTGCTAGCGAGAAGCCGATCGCCGGAGTAACCACCGAGGCGCTGGCTCGCCGCATCACCGAAAGAACGGGTAAGTCGATCTTCTATGCGAAGTCATTCCAGGTCGCAGCGATCATGGCGTCCACGGCGGCGCAGCCTGGCGACATGATCTTGACGCTCGGCGCCGGAAACGTGTCACAACTCGGGCCGCAGATCCTGGAGCGCCTCAGCGCAAAGAGCGCGGTACAGACCGAGTAGCGTCTAGTTGAAGTGCAGGTGGGCCGTTCCTGAGCTTTGATCTCCACTCAAGGTGTATGCCGTCACTTTCACGTCTGCCTTTTCGATCGGACTCTTCTGGGTCGTCAGATATAGCCATACCGTCGCTTCGTTCGAAGCAGCGAAATCGACGACATAGGGCGTTATGGAACAGCTCACGCCCGGTGCGGTCGTCGAACAATCGAGATACATTTTTCCGCTGCCATTCTTTGCGGCGAGCTTCACCGGTGTTTTTGCGGCGCCTCCAGAGGGCAGAGTCACCGGCATTGTGGTAATGATGGGGCCGGGAATCGCAGGCGCCTTATAGACGCGGACATAATCCACCAGCATGGTGGCGGGATTCTGAGTGGTCGCGTCCGTCGCACCCGGCCACGATCTTGCGCTACCCACCGCGAGGTTGAGGATCAAGAAGAACGGCTGGTTGTAGACCCACTCCTTTCCGACAGGTAACTCGCGCGGCGTAACCACGAAGAACACATTGCTGGGATCGTCGACGTAGAACTGGATCATGTACGGCGACCAGATCGCGCCGTAGAGATGGTAGTCGGTATCGACGCGCTCTCCGTGCGTCCATGCGATGTCGTTCCGAACGCCACCATCGCCAGAGTACCCAGGCCCGTGGATCGTGGAGCGGATGCGCGATGGTCCGAGCCCGCCGACCTTTGGGACGTTTTCCATGAAGTCGATCTCGCCCGATGCCGGCCATCCTACTTTGCCGATGCCATCACCGAGTGCCCAGAAAGCGGGCCAGAGCCCAGCGCCGAAGGGCATTTTGATGCGTGCCTCGATTCGGCCATATTGAAACGACTGTCGGCCCTCTGTTTTTACGCGTCCCGAAGTCCACGTGCCATTGTGCTCAACTGCCCGCAGCACGAGATGCTGGCCATCCATCGAAACGTTGCCGCCCTTGGGATCGCAGACCGTGATCTCGTCCCACGCCGAGGGGGAGCGAGGCTTCGCCTGTTCGTGGTCGAACGGGAATCCGGGGCAGTAGATTTCCACCTCGTCATTGACCTTCAGGTCTCCGACGTCGAAGGTCCACTTGGAGGCGTCGAGCGAAGAACCGAGTGGGCCATTGAATTCGTCCTCCCAAACCGGCGAACCCCAATCCTGGGCACGTGCGCAGAGCGTGGCGAAGAGAAGAAAGGCGACGAGGCGAGAAAGCCGGAGACGAATCATGCCTCTCGAATATAGAACGCGATTCGCGCGGTGAAAAGAAAAGAGCCCGGAGCAACGCTCCGGGCTCGGTTGAGGAACGTCTGGGTTACGGCAATACGTAGCGGAACGAGGTCATTACGATGCTCTCGTTGGCCTTGGGAGCGTCGGGCTGGAATGGATCGATGACGTTGGTTCCTGCCCAGGTGTTCTTATGGACCCACGCATATTGCGCGCCGAACTGCACCGTTCCGGCGGGTCCCTTATAGAAGCGGTACCAGAATCCGGTCGTGGCTTCCTGCAGGTTGCGGAAGTTGCCCGTGCAGGCGGTCTTGGCTGTGTAGGTCAGTTCGCACGTGCTGTTGTCAGCGAGGCTGACGCCATAGCCATAAGGCTTGCCGTCCCCGCCAACGTACCAGTCACGTCCGACGTATTCGTCGCCGCCGTAGAAGTACCAATCCAACTTCGGAGTCGGATGGAGTTCTAATCCGGCCAGTGCTTGCGCTTCCTTCAGGGGGACGATGGCTCCATCCTGAGCGAAGGTTACGTCGATGTTGGTTGAGTCCGAATAACGGCCGATGCCTTCGCCGTATGCAGCCTGCAGAATGAGATCAGCTTTCTTGGGAACCAAGGGTAGAATTCCGTTCACCCCGATGCCGCCGCCATACGCTTTGTCCTCGTAGGTTGCGGTCGCCGGCGTGACCGTCGGATTTCCGGGGATTTTGTCGCGGAAGACGCGCATCAGGCCCTTGACTTCAAAGTGTCCCCACCCAGGCTCAAAGGCGAGCTTGGCGAGGATGTCGGGCATGAAGTCGGTCGAGGTGCAATTGGCCATCACGTTGCCGAAGGAGTAATTGGCTCCGGCGCAATTGGCAGGAGGAGCATTCACAGCACCCGCACCGGTTGGGCCGTTGCCGAACCCATAGATCCCGGCAGGAGTGGTGAAGGAGGAAGGGTTCAGCATCTCAGGATTTTCGAGCGATGCCCCGAACCACACCTTGTTGTTGAAATTCTTGGTCACGCGGAAGGCCGCGAGACGAGCGAAGTTGTAGCCCACAACGTACTGGCCATCGATTGTGGTCGGGATCCACTCCTGACGGTTTTCGATCCCTTTCTTGTTCGAGGCCCACAGACTCCACATCTGGCCGCCAGTGAACGTCCAGCCATTGTGGAAGGCAGCTTGTGCCCAAAGTTGCCGCTGGCGCGGGGTAAAGCTGCTGCTCTGGTTTTCGTTGGCAGTCGGCGCGGCGCCGAGGAAGTCCATCTCGTAGTAGCCGGTCAACTTCACGTTGCTGAGTTTGCCTTCGACCAGCAGCGAGAGCCGAGATTGACGGGCTGTCATGCGGAATTCGGAGAGCTGAGACTGCGGCGAACCATCGAAAGGCAGGCCGTTAAAGGTGCTGATAATGTCGGCGCTTTCGTTGTGTTGGCGCCAAAGACTTTCAGCCGCCAGGAATCCCCCTGGCGTAATGGTCACGCCTTTGTAGTGGAGGGCCGTCGGGTTCTCGAGGTCCACCACGCGCTTCTGGGTTTCCTGCACGCTGGTGATCGAGTTGGTAGTCACGGTCTTCAGGTCAGCGAGATCGGTTTGCACGGATTGCAGTTGCTGCTGATCCTGCGCGACTGCGCTTTGCGCCGCTTGTTGCGCCTGGTTGGCAGCGCTCTGCGCCTGGCTCACACTCTGCTGCAATTGCTGAATAGTGCCGTCGCGTTGCTGCACCTGCTGTTGTAGCGACTGGATCTGGTCGTTCTGCTGCTGAACCGACCGGCGCAGCTCATCGAGCTGCTCGGAAACAGTCGGACCTTTCGGCTTCCGATGGACTGGCCGCTTTTTGGTCGTGGTAGCGCTCCCGGTGGTGGTTGTCGCAGCGGTTTGTGCGAATGAAACGAAAGGCGTTGCGAGCACAGTAACCGACATCAGGCCCGCAAGCACAGCATTAGCTTTCAACATCTATTCTCTCCATCGACAAAAAGGGTCGTGTATCTCTATCTCAGGGGAGCGGGATCTGCAGATGCTCCTCTTGTTCACAAATCCCGGTATCCAACAACTCGATTACCGCGAACCTGAACTGCGTCGCTTCTACGGCCGGCGGGGCCGCATCGCGCTTTTGAGCGGCGAACCTGCGTCAAATCCGCGGGATTCACACCGGCAGCTCAACTGAATAGTATTCGGCGAGAGCGGAGTAGCAGGTTAAAGTACGGTTAAAACGGGAACCCCGGTGTCCAGAGTGAAAACGTCTGCATAAAACCCATCGCTTGATGCCGAAGGGCTTGTCCCAAGGGCACTTGGAAGACAATACGGGTGGCGGGGACGGTAGGGTAAACTATTGCAAAATTGCTGATGGGAACTGGGAAGCGCTCGTCCTTTCAGCGTATCAATCCTTGCTGGGACTGAATCGGGCCTCTTGGAAAACGATCTGCGATCTCCGTCGAGCCGATCCGTACGCGCCGGTGCGGTAGTCGGGTTACTCGTGTTATGCGCGCTCATGCTCGCCAACGCATTGGTGCGCTACCGGGCAACCGAGCAATTGATGGCAGCCAATCGGGCCGTGGAACACGATCTTGCCGTCAATGTCCAGCTACAAACAATAGGTTCGCTGATCAGAGACGCCGAAACTGGACAGCGCGGATACCTTCTTTCCGGTCAGGAAGGGTATCTCCAGCCTTACCAGACCGCGAGCGAGAAGTTGGGAGACGCTTTGCAGCGGTTGGCGGAGATGGTGTCCGACAATCCTGAACAAGTACAAAATCTGCAGCATTTGCGAGAAGTGAGCGACAGCAAACTTGGCGAACTGCACCGTACGATCGAGTTATACCGCCAGGGCAACGTCGACGGAGCGCGCGCTGTGGTGCGATCCAATCTCGGCAAGAACGATATGGACGAGATTCGCGCCACGATAGCGAGGATGGAGGAAATCGACGAACGGCTCCTGGCCCAGCGAAGACAATCCTTGAAGAGTGTGGAACTCAAAGAGAACACCGGTCTGGTGCTCGGTCTGGGCGTAGGCCTGCTTGGATTAATCGCCTTTGGGTGGGCCCTGGACCGCATCGAGATGGTGCGGGAGCGCGCCACCGCGTCGATCATCGAGAGCGAGGAGTGGCTGTCGATAACCCTCAGCAGCATAGGCGATGCGGTGATCGCCACCGATCGCGATGGGAAGGTGCAGTTTCTCAACCCCGTGGCGCAGCGGGCGACCCAGTATTCGCAACAAGCGGCGAAAGGTCTGCCCTTACGAGAAGTGTTCCCGATCTATAACGAGGTCACGCGGGCAGAGACCGAGAATCCCGTGGACAAAGTGATCGCCACCGGAATGGTGGTGGGCTTGGCGAACCACACCATCCTGGTGCGGCCGGACGGTTCCGAGATCGCTATTGACGATAGCGCCGCTCCAATTCTGGACCGCGAGGGAACGGTGACTGGGGTGGTGCTGGTGTTCCGCGACGTCAGCGGCCAACGTGAAATCGAGAAGGCAATGCGCATCTCGGAAAAATTAGCCGCCACTGGCAAGCTTGCCGCGACCGTGGCCCACGAGATCAATAATCCCTTGGAAGCTGCCTCAAACCTGCTGTACCTCTTGCAGGAAGAAACGCTTTCGGCCGAGGGCAGGAACTACTTGAAGCTTGCCGAGGAGCAACTGCTGCGCGTTTCCCACATCGCGCGGCAGACCCTGGCGTTCTATCGCGATCCCCGGCAACCGGAAGCGCTGTCGCTGCGAGCGGTGTGCGAACGAGTCATTGATCTCTACCGCCCGCGCTTTAGCAACCGAGGCATCCGTATCAGTTCCGAATACGAGGATGGCCTGCTGGTGTTCGGCACCGAAGGGGAATTGGCGCAGGTGATCTCCAACCTCGTGTCGAATGCCATCGATGCGGCAAACAACCATGGATCGGTGACGGTGAAGGTCGCCCGCGTCACGCAAGACCAAGCCGTTATTACCGTCACCGATGATGGCTCAGGAATCTCTTCTGCTCATCTTACGAAAATATTTGAGCCTTTCTTCACCACGAAGAAGGATGTCGGCACTGGTTTGGGGCTGTGGGTTTCGAAGGGAATCGTCGAGAAACTGGGCGGGACGATCAGGGCGAACAGCGCTGGGGAAAACCAGGGAGCCAGCTTCTGCATTACTCTACCGCTCTACAGCGAAAGCGCGAGCCCCCCGGCAACTTCGGTGGCCCGCCAACAGTCCGGAGAGGCCGGATAGCGCTATACTGGGAAGCCAGCGGAGGTATAGCTCCCATGATCACTCTTTTCCTGGCGCCCGCCTTCCTCTCATTGGCTGCGGCATCCGCCGGTCAGCCAGAAAACACGCAAACCAAGATGCTTCCCGATCAAGCCGGCACGTTTTCGGTCCAGCACGACCAGGGACCGCGAGATCAAGTTTGCTACAAGATGCGCACCTACATCTTCGCGCGCAACGATGGCGCTGCGCCGAAGCTGGTGCGCGAGACGACGTGCCCTCCGGCACGTCCCCGGCTGAACCGTTCGAACGTGCCACAGGCACGTGCCATTCCGGCGAACTAAGAGCTGCCGATCAGGATGCCGGTGATAAACACCAGCACTCCTCCCACCACTACCTGCAACGCGGCTGACACGAACGGCGTGTCCATGTACTTGTGGCGGATGAGGGAAATCGCGAAGAGCTCAATGGCGACCACTACGATAGCCACGCTGGTTGCGATACCAAAATTCTTGATCATGTAAGGTAGCGTGTGGCCAATGCCGCCGAGCGTCGTCATGAGTCCGCAGATGATGCCACGAATCCACGGATGGCCACGGCCGGTGAGGCTGCCGTCGTCGGACAACGCTTCGGCAAAGCCCATGCTGATGCCGGCGCCAATGGATGCCGCCAAGCCGACAAGAAAGGCGTCCCAACTTTTATGAGTGGCGAACGCGGCAGCAAATACCGGAGCCAGGGTCGAGACGGAGCCGTCCATCAAACCGGCTAAGCCCGGCTGGACCACCTGCAGCACAAAGAGTCGCCGGCGGGCGTGCTCCTCCTGCTCGCGCGTTTCAGGTTGAAGCTTCTCTTTCTGCAGCTCGTCGGCACGGTGCTCGTGGGAGCTCTCTTCTTCGGCCAGTTCGTCAAGCAGTTGGCGAATGCCGAGGTCCTGGGTACGCTTGGCCGATTGCTCGTAGAAACGGCGCGTTTCCTCCTCCATGGCGCTGGCTTGCTTGCGCACCGTATCCAACCCAAGCGGGCGGACCAACCACACCGGCCGGCGCTTAACGAAACCTTTCACGTCTTCACGGCGAAGCAGGGGAATGTGCTCGCCAAAGCGCTGGCGATAGGCATCGAACAGGCGTTCACGATGTGTGATTTCTTCCTGACGCATGCCTTCGAAAATCTCCGCTGTGGCGGGAAAACTGTCCCGCAAGCCATCCGCGAAGTCGGCGTATACCCGCGAATCTTCTTCTTCCAGCGAAATCGCCAGCGCCAGGATCTCTCTCTCGGTTAAACTCTCAAAATTCTTCATGATGGATGTCTAGGCGGAAGAGTGTTACCGCGCGAAGAATGCAATCCACGCTACTCCTACCGCGATACTAAGGATTGTAGTGGGAATGCCCACCACAAGGTAGTCTTTGAAGCTGATACGCACCGAAGGGCGGACCGTTTCGACCACGATAATGTTGGCAATCGAGCCGGTGATGGTCAGATTTCCGGCGAGAGTGCTCGACATGGCCAGAGCCAGCCAGAACTGATGGGTATTCGGAAACTGAGGAACCAGCCCCTTTAGCAGCATGACTGCGGGGACATTGCTCACGAGATTGGACAGCAATGTAATGGCGCAACTGAAGATTGCCAGGTTGTGCAAGTTCAGCCGTTCTGCCGCGCGAAGAAGCGTGTCAGCGATCCCCGTGTGCTCGGCGCCCCCGATGATGAGGAAAAGGCCGATAAATAGGATGAGGAGGGCCCAATCGATCTCGCCATAGATTCTGCGAATCAGGCGCGAGCGGAGCAGCAGCAGCAGCGCGGCCCCGGATGCCGCCACCAGAGCAGGGTTTAGCCCCACCAGGAATGCCACGACGATCCCACTCGCTACCAGCAGCGGCACGGCCAAGCCTCGCGTTCCCTCGTCGCCGTTGGTCGTGTCATCGGCAGGAATCGTTTCTGCGAGTTGCTTCCGGCACAGGATCGCAATCACTCCCCAGTCGATAAAGAGCCCAATGATTGCGATGGGACCGAGATGCAGGAGGAAGTCGCGATACGCAAGATGCGAAACCGAGCCGATAAGAATGTTCTGCGGATTTCCGGTGATGGTCGCGGTACTGCCGATGTTGGAGGCCGTTGCCAATGCCAGCAGGAAGGGAAGCGGATTGCGGCCCATGCGCTTCGAGACCTTCACGATCAGGGGCGCCATGAAGAGGCACACCACGTCGTTTACAAGGAAAGCTGAAAGAATCCCTGAGGCAAAAATCACGCCCGGCAGGAGATGTCCGGAGTCGAAGCGCTGCACAACCTGGCGAGTGATCCACTCGAAGAACCCTTCGAGGTGAAGAACGGCGACCAGGATCATCATGGAGAACAGCAGGACGAGGGTTTGATAATCAAGAGCCGCGCTTGCGGAAGGCCCGTTGAGCGCGCCGATTACGAACATCAGCACGGCGCCGATAAACGCCATGGCCGCACGATCGACTCTTGTGCCCGGGAGGCGCCCAATGGCGAACACGCCATAACAGATGAGGAAAATTGCCCAGGCCAAAAGATGCGTGAGTTCGATCGACATGGTCTAGGGAGCTGTTTTCACCTCGCACCAGCGCTGCAGCAACGGGAAATATAAACCACCCCTGACGGGAAGGCCGTCGAGGGTGCGAAGAATTTGCGCATAGCGTTCGAGGTCGGCACGATATTTCTCCACTTGTTCCAGCAGGTAGCTCTCGGTGATCGTTCCTTCCTGGTCACTCGTTTTGTAGTCGATGAGCCACCGCACGCCATCTTCAACAAAAGTCCGGTCTACTTTGATGCTCTGCCGCGAAGTTTCGAGCGAGGCAGAAAGCGCATATTCATTCTTCGAGGAGGGATGTTGGGCCAGGATCCAGCGGCCGTGGGCATCCGAAATCGTATTCTGCAGAGCTTCCCGCACGCGCCGTTCAGCAGCTCCGAGTTGGGAAGACCGCACGCCTTCCTGCGTCAGCAGCGCGCGGATGGTCGGCCCCAGCTTCAGGATGCGGTCCTCGGTCCAGCCATCGACGCCTTCTTCCCCGATTTGTTGCAGAAAGCGATGGGTCACAGTTCCGATCCGCCGCAAATCTTCGCCTACGCGAACAAATGTGTGCTTCCGGGACTCTGTTTCGGCGCGCATCAAGTAGCGTGGCTCGAATGCCAGCGCAGCGGGCGCGGTGGGAAGTGTCCAGGTTTCGGGAAGCCGCCGCAAAGCATTTGGTTTCCGTTCGCGCTCGACCTCTTCGATCTCCGGCTCCGGATGCACCGGGAACTTCTGAACCACTTCTTCTGGCAGCAGCGCGAAAATGCTGCCTGTTTCTGGCTCGTGATCATGTTCAGGCATAGTCGTCATCAGGTGGAGTCGCTCACGAGCGCGCGTAACCGCGACGTAAAGCAAGCGCTTGCTTTCCTCGACCGCGCACTGTTGTCCCAGCTCCGTAATGTATTTCGACGTGGTAGTAGCGTTCTTAGGGTCCGTGCCGACCGGTTCCATCGGCGCGAGAAGCAAATCGCGGTGCTCGCCGATCACGCGCTCTCGCCAATTCAACAGTTGCATCCGATTGGTCGCTGTTTTGCGATTCAGCCCCGGGAGAATCACGACGTCGAACTCGAGACCCTTCGCGCCATGGATCGTCATGATCTCGACGCGAATGCCGGATGCGGTGTCAGCCGCCGCATGCAGCTTTTCGATTTCGGTCGTCAGTCGCTTGGCGTCGACTTCTCCACCGGCTTCGAGCTTCTGTAACAGATCGAGATACGTCGCGGCATCGCGGAGCTTTGCCTCGCGGTCGGTTCCCGCCATGGCAGCGGGTCCGCCGAGCGAAATCCATAAGGATTCCACCAGGGCGCGTAATGGCATCCGGCCGCGCTGCTCCACCGCATTCGCAATTGCCGGAAGCACCCGGGCCACCGCTTGCTGTCCCCGGGCACTGAGTGCTGTCGAGCGGGAGTGCAGCAGCTCCCAGATGGTTCGATCGTCGCCTCCGCGGCACAGTTCCCAGAGGTCTGCCAGATCGAGGCCGCACCACGGCCCGCGCAAAATCGTGAGCCATGCGGTGCGGTCCGCGAGGTGCGATAGCGCTTTCGTGAGTGCATGCAGGTCGCGCACCGTCTGGCGCTCGCCCAGCAAATCGATGTCTTTCGCTCGAAAGGCTATGCCCGCCTCCCGCAGCGCCGGAGCAATGTGCGCCACATGCTTGCGCGAGCGCACGAGGATCGCGATGGACTTCGCGTCGGTGGCGAGTTCGCTGCGAACAATGTCGACCACCCGCGCGGCTTCCCCAGGGTAGTCTTTTGCGGGCGCAGACCCGAAGCTTACGCTGGCCATGGTGGAGGAAGATCTTGCGGCCTCGGACGGCGAATACTTCACCGCGCCGGTTACATCATTGTCAGCGGTCAGGATCTCGGGGAAAGTTTGGTTGAACCAATCGACCAGTTCGGGGCGCGACCGAAAGTTTGCTGTGAGCTGGGCTGCTTCCAGCGGCCATTCTCCATTGCCAAAACCATGGTCGCGGGCGCGCTGGAAAAGCGTGACCTCAGCCTGGCGGAAAGCGTAGATCGACTGCATAGGATCGCCGACCACGAACAGAGATGCGCCCGATTCGGGCGACCACGCCTGGATGAGACGTTCGAGCAGTTCAGCTTGCGAGACCGAGGTGTCCTGAAATTCGTCGACCAGAAGATGTTGGATTTTATAGCCGAGATGGAAGCCGAGGTCGGTCGGATGGCCTTCTTCGCCGAGCGCAGATTTTGCAGCCAGGGCGACCTCGGTGTGATCTACCTCGCCACGTTCAGCAAAGACGGTGCGCAGGTTAGCGACGGACAACGGCAGAACGCGAAACAGTGCTAGCAACGATGTCCATTGCGCGTCGCTGTAGTGCGGAGGCGGAAGCTTAGCGATGCGACAAAGTGCTGCGCAGAACCGCTCAGAATAATCGGAGTCAGCGATTTCCTTCACCAGTTCATTGCATGCCTCTTTGCGCGCCTTGTGCAGGCTGGCGGGCGGAAACCCGAGGCTTACGTCGTAACGCTTGCGAAACTGTTTGCCGGTGAGACAAAAATTGCCGAGTCCTTGCCACAGCGGCAGCTCTTCGAGAGAATCTCCCGGCAGCTCACGAAGATTTCGTAGAGCAAAAATTCCATGCGGATCCTCGACATTGCCTCCCCCGTACTTCGCATGTTCCAGCAACGAACGTAGTACCCCGGCAGGAACCACGGCCACAATCTGCTCGCGAATACCTCGCATTTCGTAACGGATCGCATCTT
The DNA here is from genome assembly GCA_963703075.1 of uncultured Acidobacteriaceae bacterium. Taxonomy (GTDB): domain Bacteria; phylum Acidobacteriota; class Terriglobia; order Terriglobales; family Acidobacteriaceae; genus Korobacter. Next base: position 3,406,564 of record OY969786.1, on the reverse strand, counting down.
GCAGCGAATGTTCCAGGCGACTGCGAACCGCCTCCTGCTCTTCCGCGGAACGCTGCAGGGATCCGCCGATCAGCCGCAGCCATTGATCGCGCCAGCGCAATAAAGCGACCAGCAGCCGCTGCACGCGATCGAAGTTGTTGTCCTGGTCCCGGACGACCTGCGTCACCGCGGCGCGGTTTTCCTGATCGCGATCGCCGAGCATTAACAGCGTTCGCTGGGCGGCCTCCGCGTAGAGCGCCTCAAAGTCTGCGGCAATAGCCGGAGACTGTCCCAGGCCCGCGAGCAGAGGCGTACGGTTTGCGATCTTCTCGCAAAACGAATCGACCGTCCGAATTTCCAGGCGCTCGGGATTCTCCAGGAGCTTCCAGCCGAGTTGCCGGTCTCGTACCATCACACCTTTCGCCAGCTCCCACGACAGCCTCCGGTGCGGCTCTTCGGGCTCGGCGCTGCCGGCATTCTGCAGCGCATCGAGCACACGGTTACGCATCTCGGTAGCGGCTTTGCGCGTGAATGTAATGGCCAGCACGCTCTCCGGTTGCTCCACGCTAGCGTGCGCCAGCAGGGTGAGGTAGCGCTGCATCAGCAATTCGGTTTTGCCGGAGCCCGCCGGGGCTTGCACGATGAACGAACGCGTGGGATCAAGCACCCGTGCGCGCTCCCACGCATCCCCGCCGAACTCGAGTTGGAGGCGCGGATTACTCGTCATCGAACACTTCTTCCACATCCTCATCGTCGGGCGCGGGAAATTCGGCTACCCGGCACAGCGATCCGAGGTGACAGTACCGGCACGTGCTCTTCGCGCCGGCTGGAAACTTGGGATCGACTTCGGCATGACCCTCAAGGAAATTGTCCGCCAATCGCTCCAGCTCGGGTTGCCAGCCATCCAGCGTTTGCTCAAACTCTCCAAACCGCTTCGCGTTTTGCGGCTTGCCGAAAATCTCCTTGCGCACCGCTTCGCCTTGGAAATCGCAATCGCCGGACCGCACTCGTGCAAACGCGACTCCGGCGACCTCGTGTCCCTCACTCCGTTGCGCTACGGCATAGATGGGCAACTGCGGATCCTGTGGACGCGGCACGTCCCACCGGCTGGCTGAATAGTTGGATCCTCCGGTTTTGTAGTCCAAAATGATGTAAGCACCGTCGTTCGTCTGCTCTAGACGGTCGGCGCGTCCGCGAATCGTGAGCTCTCCGATCTTGGCCTCGATGGGCTGCTGATGAACGATGTTGCGGAACGGCTCCCGCTTTTCCTCCACCGCGAGCCAATCGTGAATCAGTTTGTTCAGGCGCGTGCGCTCGATCTCGCGGTGCTCGCGCAGCCATTCATCTTCACCTTTGGGAAACTTCGTGGTGAGCGCGCGATCGATCGCCATCGCGATATCGTGCTCGACCATGTCTTGGGTAAGCTGGCGAAGATTCTGCAAATCGCGGAACTGTTCCCACACATACTGCAGGGCAAGCTCGGTCACCTGGCCGCGTTCGCGTGGGTTGATGCCGAGGGAGCCTTGATCCAGAGGCTCGGCTGCGAGGCGCACCTGCGCGAAGGCGCGGAATGGACACCCCGACTGCCACTCCAGCAAGGTCGTGCCACGGGTGCGGACCTCGGCATCCGTCAGAGCGGGTGCTTGTTCGTCGACGATTTCCTCGATCCGGACACCTTCCTGCAGTTGATTCCAACCAACGATCGAAGCGAGGGGCAAAGCTTCACGGGCGATCGCCGAAAACGCCGACAAAACTGGAGACGGCCGCAGATCGCGGTCTTCTTCGCGCCTCGGCCAGCTCAAAATACATTCCCCGGCGCTTTGCAAAAGTCGCGCGGTGACTTGTTCCGCCTCGCGCAAATTGGCTTCCGGAGAGGAATGCGGCATTCCGAACTGGGTTTGCAGCCCGAACGGGATGAACGGGTTCGGATGCCCGCGCTGTGGCCAGACATCGTCGGTGAGGCCGCAGAACCAGAGCGCATCAAAGCTTTCGCCCGATGCGGCGCGTGGACCCACAACTTGAATCGGTGCTGCTTCGTTCTCCGCCGCGAAAGGGGTTTCGGCCAGCGCACGCTCCAACTCGCGTTGCAGATCCGGAGCACTTCGCGGTGGTAGCACCAGGTCGAGCGCACCGAAGTCGGCGAGCGCAGCGTCCCAGGCGCTCGTCGCCTGAAACTCGTGGCTGGTGAGGGTAAGCTCTTCGGGACCATCTCCAGGCCAGCCGGCGGCGGTCAGTAAACGCCGCGCCTCAGCCGCCCAATCACTGCGTGACAGCCGCGCCGGCAGCTTTTTCGAGTGCCGCTCCAGGTTGCTCAGTATCCGGCAGAGTTGCGGTGCGAGCGAACGCTTCACCTCCGCTTCAGAGAGCAATGTCGAAAGGGTCACGGTCGATCGCAACTTCTTGCGCAAGGCGAAATCCAGCAGAGCGCGCCCATTGCGCTCGCTCGTGCCGCCGCCGAAGTAGGGCGAGCGTAGGAGCGTGCTGAGTTCTTCCTCTGGCAGGCTGGAAGTCGCGAGCCGCAGCAATCGCAAGGCAGTGCGCGTCGTGGGATGTTCACCGAGCGGCAATCCAAGCGAGATCTCGAACGATCGCGGCGAAGGCGTGTTTCCCAGTTGACGGCGCTCCGGATGAAGGCATTCGTCGAAAACCGTTTCGATGGTATTGCGCAGGTTTTGCAAGCCGGGAACAATGATCCCGATGCGCGCCCGCGGATCTTGCTCGAGCTTATGCCGGGCCCACAACGCGGCGGTGCGGATCTCGTCTTGGGCGTCTGCCAAGGCCAATGACTTGGCCTGATCGTGCTCCAGTTGAGTTTCGGGGCGGAGTAGCACGACCTCGGTCCCGGCAGCGTGCAGCGCTTGCCAGAGTTCCTGCTGGGCCGGGGTGAACACATCAAACCCAAAGACGACGATCTGTTTTGGACGTTGCGGCAGTTTGGCCGCATTTCCAGTGATGCTTGCCAGAGCTGAGGCGCCGTCGATCCAACCTTCCTGGGCGCAGCGCGTTTCGAACTTCTCCGCCCAACCGTGGAAGGCTTTCGTCTCCAGCGTAGATGAATAGGTCGCGCGGCTGCGCGGCAGTTTGTAGTCATGGATAAGCTGCCAAGCCTCAGCAGCCACTTGGGCTGCCGCATGATGACTCATCAGCTCGCGTCCCGCCGCAGAGTTCGCCACGATCTGCTCCCACAACGCGGCAGTCACCTGGGGTCGAAGCAGGGCGCGATCCACGACCCCGGCCAGCAGGCATTCTGTCCAGGTGCGGCTGACCCATGCGTCGAGCGGCAAGATGTCCGGGGTCTCGCAGACTAGCTGGCTCTGGAAAACGCGACGTTCAGCTTCAAGGCGGAGATGGCGCGCGGCTCGCGTATTGGCGGCCACGACGGTGGACCCGGAAAGCGCGAGGTCTTCGGCGGTTGCGACGCGGATTTGCTGCGAGCCCATAGGAAGAAAGGAGTTGTTTGGAATCTATCAGAATCAAGGACCCAGTCCAATCCGACCCGGCTCAACTTTTCCGCCCCCTTGCCGAAGAAGCACTTAGCGCCCGGCCAAGGACGGGGATCGCAACCATGACGACGGGAAACTACATTTATCTCCCCGCCAGCGAAGCTCTGCGCTGGTTTAAGGTTCTCGCAGTTTTTCGGTTCGCCGCTGCTCGAGGCGAAGAGCCCGGGTTTGAATTGCCGCCGGACCGTCTGCCAATCCGCATCAGCACAACTCATGGCCACCTAACCATCCTGATCGTGGATGACCAGGAACTTTTACGGGAGGCTGTGGGAGAGTACCTGGCCATGCAGGGCTATGACATTAAGTCCGCCGAATCCGGCGCGCAGGGCATGCAGATGCTGGAAGATGGGTTGCGGCCCGACCTGCTTCTCTGCGATGTAATGTTGCCCGATATTCACGGCGCAGGCTTTTTCCGCGATGCGGCAATCCTCATTCCCGACCTGAAGGTCCTCTTCATGTCAGGTCATTCGCATGAAAGTCTTCTCAGGGAGATCGGCGGGGCAGAGTTCCTGCAGAAGCCGTTCCGCTTGGATTTTCTCGCGTGGCGCATCAAGAACCTCCTTTCCGACTTCGACTGGGGAAGGGACTGAACGACGGTTTGCTTCCCGGCCAGACTTCCGCGACAATAGCCGCACTGCTGCTCGTGGGGACACTTTTGCATGCGGAATCCGCTTGTGCGCGGACTGATCTGGGCCGCTATCATCCTGATTGGCGCCTATTCCATCGCCACCATCGCTATTCGCCGCGGTGAATCCATCAACGCTATGTGGCTGGTCGTGGCCGCGCTTTGCATCTACGCCATCGGCTACCGCTTCTACAGCAAATTCATCGCGACCAAGGTCCTGGTGCTCGACAGCCGGCGTGCCACCCCCGCCGAACGACTCGATAACGGACGCGATTTCGTACCCACCAGCAAGTGGGTCGTCTTCGGACATCATTTCGCCGCCATCGCCGGCCCCGGGCCGCTGGTTGGGCCAGTCCTCGCTGCGCAATTCGGCTATCTTCCCGGAACCCTTTGGATCCTGGTGGGCGCGGTACTCGGCGGGTGCGTCCAGGACTTTGTCACCCTGGTCTTTTCTGTCCGCCGCGACGGCAAGTCACTCACCGAAATGGCGCGGGAAGAAATTGGCAAAGTCGGCGGCATCGTCGGCTTTATCGCAGTGGTTGCCATCATCGTCATTTTGCTGGGAGCTGTGGCACTCATCGTTGTTAACGCGCTCAAGGGAAGTCCGTGGGGCACCTTCACCATCGGCATGACGATTCCGATCGCGCTGCTGATGGGCGTTTACCTGCGACAGATCCGGCCAGGCAAGGTGATGGAAGCCTCGTTGGTCGGATTCGTCTTCGTGCTCGCGGCGATCTTTGGCGGGCAGTGGATCTCCCATACGGCCTACGCGCAATGGTTCACGTTTTCGGCAGGAACCCTGGCCATCGCCATCATCGTGTATGGCTTCGCGGCCTCCGCTCTGCCCGTGTGGCTGTTGCTTGCGCCCCGCGACTACCTGAGCACCTTCGTCAAACTCGGCACCATCGCGATTCTGGCGGTTGGCATTGTCATCTCGCGGCCGCAGCTGCACATGCCGGCGCTCACCCGCTTTATCGACGGTACCGGCCCCGTCTTTGCCGGCAATCTTTTTCCATTTGCCTTCATCACCATTGCCTGTGGCGCCATCAGCGGATTCCATTCGCTCATTGCCAGTGGAACCACGCCGAAGCTGGTGCAGCGTGAAACCGAGACCCGTCTCGTTGGATATGGGGCCATGCTGGCTGAGTCATTCGTCGCCATCATGGCGATCATTGCCGCCTGCGTGATTCAGCCGGGAGTCTATTTCGCGATCAACAGCCCGGCCGGTATCGTGGGGACCTCTCCCGCCGACGCCGCTGCAAAGATCACCTCCTGGGGATTTCCTGTCGATGCCCCGCAGATGGCGCAGTTAGCGCACGCCGTCGGTGAGCAGACCTTATTTAACCGTACCGGCGGCGCGCCGGCCTTTGCCGTCGGCATGGCGCACATTTTCGCGAACTCCCTCGGAGGCGAAGCCGTGATGGCGATCTGGTATCACTTCGCGATTATGTTCGAGGCCCTGTTCATCCTCACGGTGCTCGATGCCGGCACCCGCGTTGGCCGCTTCATGTTGCAGGATGCCCTTGGTCACCTCTGGACACCGCTCGGCCGTACCAGTTCGTATCCGAGTATTCTGTTCACCAGCGCAGTGATGGTCGCCGCCTGGGGCTATTTCCTTTGGCAAGGGGTGAAAGATCCGCTCGGTGGCATCAATACGATGTGGCCGCTCTTTGGGATTTCCAACCAGCTCCTTGCCACCGTTGCCCTGTGCGTGGCGACCACAATCATCATCAAGATGGGCAAAGCGCGCTTTGCGTTCGTGACGCTGGTGCCGCTCATCGTGCTGGTGTCGGTCACCTTCGACGCCGCCTGGCAGAAGGTCCTCAACCCCAATCCACGGATCGGTTTCCTCGCCCACGCGCGGCATCTTGCGGCGCAGCCGGGCAGCTCACATCAGAGCGCACAGCTGATCTTCAACGATCGGCTCGATGCAGTCATCACGGCCGGACTCGTATTTCTCGTTGCCTTGGTGGTGCTCGAGTCTCTCCTGGAGTGGGCCCGCGTACTCAGTGGCAAGAAACGCGCCGAAATTCGCGAATCTCCCTTCGTGCTCTCCGATTTTGCGGAGGAACAAGTATGAAAGCATTCCGATTACTCTGGGCAGCCTTGCGTGAGATCTTTGACGAGGCTCCTTACGAGCGATTTCTCGCAGTGCATCGCGTCGTCAACTCCCGCGCTGCTTATCAAACATTTCTTCAAGAACGCCGCGCCGCGCAGGAACGCAAGCCGCGCTGTTGCTGAAGGTGATCGAGTGGCGACTCCCTTTGGCTCATGGATCGTGCTACTCTCGGCTCATGCGGCGGGTGATGGGCATCGATTGCGGGAGTGAATACACCGGCTACGGCGTGGTCGAGCAGGATGGCAACGCCAAACTGCACTGCATCACTGCCGGGGCGGTGCACCTCCCATCGCGCGACTCCCTCGAGATCAAGCTTGGCAAGATCTATCGCCAGCTTTGCATCGTGATTCGCGAGTTCAAGCCGGAGATCGTCGCGATCGAAGATGTCTTCTATGCGGTAAATGCCAAGTCCGCCCTGAAGCTTGGCCATGTTCGAGGTGTTGCCATGCTGGCGGTATCGGAATGCGGATTGCGTGTGGCCGCATACGCTCCTTTGGCTGTGAAGAGCGCCGTGGTAGGCTACGGCAAAGCCGAGAAGTGCCAGGTGCAAGCCATGGTGGCACGGCTGTTGAACTTGCCCGAATTGCCTCAACCCGCCGATGTCGCCGACGCCCTGGCAATTGCCATTTGCCACCTGCACACGTCTGGCACTCTCACCCGCATGGGCGCCAAAGCCTGAGGTCGGCACGTACACTTCGCTACGCAGATGGCATTATGAACTGTCGTAAAATCTCAGCGGTGATGAAGCGAACGATCATTTTGTTTTCTATCCTTCTCTGTGGGGTTTGCGCCGCGCATGGGCAAGAGCTGGCCCAGGCTCAGCCGCCGGAAAAATCAGGTACGCCGGTCGTGCGGTTCAACTTCGTCTGGGGGGTGCAGAATCCCCCCCGCTACTCCGTGACGATCGATTCTGCTGGGCACGCCACTTACCAATCGAATCCAGCCGCCGATCCCAACGGAGGTGTTGCTCCCGAACCCTACTTCGTTGAGTGGACCGCGACCGATGCCACACGGCAAAAAATCTTTGACTCCGTTCGCAAGCTGAATTACTTGCACGGGAATTTCGCCTCTCATGCCAAGGTGGCGCAGACCGGCAGCAAAACCCTTACCTACAAAGACCCTTCGTACGACAATTCGGCAACTTATAATTATTCCGAGAACCCACTCATACGCGAGCTTACGCAGACCTTCGAAGCCATCTCTACGACGGCCGAAATGGGCCGTAAGCTCGCGCACGACGTGCGCTATGACAAGCTGGGGATTGACGCAGACCTGAAGGCGTTGCGAGAACAGCAAAGACAAGGCGATGCAATCGAGATGGTCTGCATTGCCCCAATTCTGCAGCAGATCGCCAACGATAGCTCGATGCTTCGCATCGCCCAGCAGGTGGCCAAAGAGATTCTGCTGAGCGCCGGCCTGGGAGCAAATCTAGCTACGCCGCCAACTTCAGCCCAGGAGTAGCGAGATTCGCTAGGTCATCCGCGCAGAAATTCCGCAACTGGCGAGGTGAGCCAGGATCTCTTAGGCATCGTCGTCCCACCCGCGCCCTCAGCGTGCTGCTGTACGCGGCCTTGAGGAGCGCACATACTCTGAATATGGATATCATGGTGGGGCGCGCTTCGACTCGGCGAATACGTCGCGAGCGTGTGAAGCTTTCCTAACGAGAATGCTTTTGGAAGGCGCTTGGGACAGGTGAAAGATTGGGAATGGAGAACAAGAGCTCGGTTCGCGTTCGGCCGGCCAAGAATATTCTCGGAAGCGTTGCATTTCCGGGCGATAAGTCTATCTCTCATCGCTACGCCATGCTTGCTGCGCTGGCAAAGGGCACATCGCGTTTCCAGAACTTCTCGACCGGCGCGGACTGTGCCAGCACGCTTCGATGCATGCAGGCCCTTGGCGCCCGTATTGCGCATCTCGAAGACGGCACGATCGCGATTGAAGGAACCGGCGGAGGTTTGCAAGCCTCGTCTCACCCGCTCGATTGCGGCAATTCCGGATCGACCATGCGCATGCTCTCGGGCATCCTCGCGGCGCAAGGCTTTGCCAGCGAACTCATCGGCGACGAATCGCTGTCCCGCCGTCCCATGCGTCGTATCGTCGACCCATTGCAGCAGATGGGCGCCAAGATAGAAACGACTGACGGGCACGCGCCGCTTCACGTGCAAGGTGGCAACCTGCGCGGGATCGATTACGTGATGCCGGTTCCCAGCGCTCAGGTGAAATCGTGCGTACTGTTTGCCGGTGCATTGGCTCCGGGTGAAACCAGCGTCGACGAATCCATACGCACCCGCGATCATGGAGAAATCGCGTTGAAGGCGTTCGGCGCAAAAGTCGAGCGCCGCGCCAACCGCGTGACTGTTCTGGGAGGCGCCAAGTTCACCGCGATTGAAGCGGTGATCCCGGGTGACATCTCTTCTGCCGCCTTCTTTCTCTGCGCCGCAGCGTTGTTTCCAGGCTCAAATCTCGTAATCGACGGCGTTTTGTTAAACCCCACACGCGCTGCCATTCTCGATGGCCTAGCTTCCATGGGGGCAAAACCGAAATTCCTCCAAGTGCAGGAGCAGCACGGCGAACTCGTCGGCACCATCGGCCTGCAGTCTTTCGGCCTGACCGGTTTGAAAATCAACGGCGCTCTCACAGCTTCGTTGATCGACGAATTGCCGGTGCTCGCCGCAATTGGCCCTTACACCCGCTATGGCATCGAGATCTCTGACGCGAAAGAACTGCGGGTGAAGGAGAGTGATCGCATCGCCGTGGTTTGCGATAACCTTCGTGCCATGGGCGCAGAGGTAGAAGAGTTCGAAGATGGATTGCGTGTGAAGGGAAGCCAGAAACTCCACGGTGCCGAGATCGATTCGCACGACGATCACCGTATTGCCATGGCTTTCGCCGTGGCTGCGTTAAAAGCCGAGGGCGAGTCCGTCATTCACGGTGCTGAGAGCGTAGCCATCTCGTATCCCGAATTCTTCGCGACCCTGGAAAAAGTGAGCGAATCGTAAAGAGCGGTCTGCTTGCCTCGGAGTGACCGCACCCGATACCCTAGAACCAGAGGTTTTCCGTTTGAAAGTTTTGGTGACAGGAGGAGCGGGGTTTATCGGCTCGCATCTTTGCGAGAGCCTGCTGGAGCGCGGCGACGAGGTGTACTCAGTCGATGACCTATCGACCGGTAGCGTCGCTAATTTCCAGCACCTTAAAACCCATCCTGGCTTCCATTATTTCATCGATTCAGTCACCAATCATGCGCTCATGGCGGAGTTGGTTGATCTCTGCGATGTCATCTACCATCTTGCCGCCGCGGTGGGTGTTCGCCTCATCGTCGATAGCCCGGTGCGGACCATGGAAACGAATATCCGCGGCACCGAGATCGTGCTCGAACTCGCAGAAAAAAAGCGCAAGCGCGTGCTCATTACCTCGACCAGCGAGGTGTACGGTAAGCGCGAACAGATTCCTTTTCACGAAGACGATGACCTGGTGATAGGACCCACCAGTAAGGGGCGCTGGAGCTACGCCTGCTCAAAGGCCATCGACGAGTTTCTCGCTATCGCCTATTGGAAAGAGAAGAAAGTTCCCACTGTCATTGTTCGCCTGTTCAACACCGTTGGTCCCCGGCAGACCGGCCGCTATGGCATGGTCATCCCGAGCCTCGTAGGGCAGGCACTCTCCGGCGAAGATATTACCGTCTTCGGAGACGGTCGCCAGAGCCGCTGCTTCACCCATGTGGACGACGCGGTCGACGCCATCATCCAAATTGCTGAACATCCTGGGGCAAAAGGTGAGGTCTACAACATCGGCAGCCAGCAGGAGATAACAATTCTCGACTTGGCCAAGCGCATCAAAAACCTCACCGCATCCGCCTCGAAGATTGTTTTCATTCCCTACGAACAGGCGTACGAAGAAGGTTTCGAGGACATGATGCGCCGTGTGCCGGATCTTACCAAGGCCAATCGCCTGATCGGCTACGCGCCCCGGGTTCAGCTCGATCAGATCCTGCGCAGCGTCATCGACGATGTTCGCGTACGTTCGCGCTCGCAGCGGATGCCCCAGTCCCTCGCAGGTTAGTCCTTTGCAGCCGCGCTGCATGCCTCGACGGAGGGTAAACTGTGAGTGACACCTTTTTCCTGGGGAAGCAGTTGGCATTCTTTCGTGACGTAGGCACCACCCTTGAGATGATCAAGTGGGAGCACTCGGTCTTCGCGCTCCCATTCGCGCTGTGCGGCGCCATGCTCGCCGCGGGAGGCGTACCGCCTGGCCGTCAGTTGTTGTGGATCATCGTTGCCATGGTTGCGGCACGTTCGGCTGCTATGGCCTTCAATCGTTGGGTTGACGCCAGGATCGATGCTGCCAACCCGCGCACGCGTACGCGCGCCATCCCCGCCGGTCTGCTCACTGCCAACTTCGTACTGATGTTCACCATCGTTGCCTCGGCAGTTTTCTTCCTCGCCGCCTCCCAACTCAACCATTTGGCTTTGGTCCTGGCTCCCCTTGTTCTGGTGGTGCTGCTCGGTTATTCGCTGACCAAACGCTTTACCCGCTGGTCACACCTGGTGCTGGGCCTCGCTTTGGGTATGGCGCCCGCGGGAGCGTGGATCGCAGTGCGCGGCTCGCTCGATCCTCGGATTCTGCTGCTCACTGCCGCCGTGACCTTCTGGACAGCAGGCTTCGATGTGCTTTATAGCTGCCAGGATTACGAGCACGACTGCCAATCGGGCTTGCACTCAATACCACGCTATCTAGGCATTCGCGATGCACTGATGGTTGGGCGCGTCTTTCACATCCTCATGCTTGCGATGCTCGGCGCGTTTGTCTGGGCCTTCCAATTGGGCGGTATCGGGGCCGCGGGATTGCTCGTCGTAGCGGCGCTCATTTTCTACGAGCACACCCTGGTCAAAGCCGACGACTTGAGCAAGCTCAATGCTGCCTTCTTTACGATGAACGGCGTGATTTCTATTTTGTTCTTCGTCTTTGTCGCCGTGAGAGTGCTCCTGCACCGCTAACCAATGTTGGCTAGGGCAGGGTAGGCAATCCAATCTTCCGAACCAGTTCCCGGAATTGCGGATCGGCGTGAAGTCCTGAGAACATCGGTGAAACGCGGATGCCAACCAGTGATGGGTCGTGCTTGCTAAAGCTTTCCTCCAGATATTGGAGAGCACCCTGGTTATCGCCCAACAAGGCGCACGTTTCCGCTAAAGGGTAAGCGGCCAACTTTTCCTTGGCATAGAGCTTCCGCTGGGCGTCGAGTCTCGCGCTCAGCATGGTGCGGCGACCGCCTTTTGCAAGTCCGCGCGCAGCGGCTTCCACGACAGCCATCCGGTCTGCATCGTGCCGCATCTCGGCCGTTTTACGGGATTCTGCAACGTAAAGCGCATCCTGCCCTTCGAGCAAGGCAATCATGGCCATGTACTCGTGCGAAGAAAGAAAGGCCGGCTCGGACGCTTCCACATTCTTGAGAATACTGATGCCCTCGTTCTTCTGTCCGGAAAGATAGAGGATTAGCCCCTTGTCCGCCAGGACAGGCGTTGACTGCGGATCGAGCGTTTGCGCCCGTTCGATCTCCGCTTGCGCCTCCGGAAACCGTACCAGCTCAACCAGCGAAGTAGCATACCAGTGGTGCGCCTGCACCGAGTTCGGACTGAGGGCAATCGCGCGCTGGAACTCGTGTTCTGCCTCCGGAATCTGCCAAGTCCAGTAGAACTCCGCGAACGCGAGGCTGCTGTGTGCACCAGCAAGCGAATCGTCGAGTGCAATTGCCCGCCGTGCCGCAGAGATCGCCCGCGGATAGGCCTCCGATTCCGGGAGGGATGAGTATTCCCGCAGCAGGTTGTAACAATCCGCCAGGCCGACATACGCGGGGGCATAATCGGGATCGACCACGATCGCCTGTGTGAACGCATCCACCGCCTGGTTCAGGCTCTCTGGCGTGCGCTTGTGCCAGTAGTAGATCCCGGCAAGATAAAGCTCTTGCGCTTTCGGATCGGGTTTGTGGACCGGTGCATGCTGCAACGCCTCTGTGCGACGTCTCCAGGGCGGCCGCACAAGAAGAAAAATTCCTCCCAGCAACACCACGCTCACGATGGCCACAAACGCCGGGGAGATCCGGCGCTGCCGTCTTACCTCAAGGGCCGGCGCCGGAACGCTGACAGCGATCGGTTGCTGGGGAGCGGGGGTCTCGATCGGCGGTGTTACCTCGTCCTTCGCTTGGCCGCTCTCCAGCCACGCCGTTAACTCGTTGGTATACGCGTAGACGCGACCACCGCCTGGAACGCGGTGGACCGGCAAGCCGCGCGTCGCCTCCCAGCGCTTTACTGTGCGCTCATCGCGTTGGAAGAATGCGCCGATTTCTTTCCAGGAGTCGAGACGCTTTCCACCCGGCGAATTTTGTCCAACCGCGCCCATTTCCTTGAATGTCCCGCTTTGTCCTGTGTTGCCGTTTGCCCTAGTGCCCGGAGTCCGACGATTATACGTCTCCGGCAGCCCGGGTTCGTCGCGGTAAGGGAGATCAGCCCTATGAAGATTTCAATCATTTTGATCCTCACGGTGCTTCTGGTCCTCGCAGTGGGAGCGGTGGGAGCGATGCGCATCTTTTTGCAGCTCAAGTCGCCAGCACACTCTGTGAACTCCGAGAAAACGGCCGCCTTGAAAGATGCACTCAATAACGGATTGATGACGAAGGTCGATTACGAGCAAGCCAGCGGACAACAAGCGCGCCTCGTAGAAGCGGTTCAGGGGCAATCCAGACCCTGATGTCCTTCGTACAAAGGTGTTAGACAAGCAGTAATGATGTTGAAGTCAACTTAGAAACCCCACTTCGTCGCTCGGGGGAGTCGACGAAGTGGGGGATTTTTTTGCGGAGAATCAACTGTGTCTTACTACTGCGCGTAGTGCAACAGCGAGAACACGTCGTAATCTTTCAACTTCTCGCTTCCATGCAGGAAGTCGAGTTCGATTACGAATGCGACGCCACAGATTTCGCCACCGAGTTGCTTCACTAGTTCCGTGGCCGCCACCGCCGTGCCCCCCGTGGCGAGAAGGTCGTCGACGATTAACACGCGTTGCGCTTTCTCGATCGCGTCCTTGTGAATCTCCAGTGTGTCTTCGCCATATTCCAGCTTGTAGGTATGTTTCACGGTCTCGCCGGGAAGCTTGCGTGGTTTGCGGATGGGAATGAACCCTGCGTTCAGGCGATAGGCTACGGCCGGCCCGAAGATGAATCCACGCGCTTCCATGCCGACAACCAGGTCGATCTTTTTGTGGAGGTAGTGCTCGGTGATGCCATCGATCACCCGGGCCAGCCCAACTTTTTCTTTGATCAGGGTGGTGATGTCGTAGAAGAGGATGCCGGGCTTCGGATAATCGGGAATTTCGCGGATGAACTGCTTCAGCGAGTCGTAGTTGAGCGCGGGCTTGGAATCGGCCATTTACCAGGTTCCTTCAATGCGGAATGATTTCATGTTCGTATCCGGCGCGGCGTCTTCGACCTCTACATTCTCCACGCGGGACGCCCGGGGGCCTCGCGACAGCTCGGTATAAAGGTCGTGAAGCTTCTGCCGCGATCCGCTGGCGAGGACTTCGACGCTGCCATCTGCCCGGTTGCGTACCCACCCGGCCAGCCCAAGTTGCACCGCCGCGTGTTCCACGAACCAGCGAAAGCCGACGCCCTGCACGCGTCCGGTGACAATGTAGCGACGGGTTTCGTTGGGTTCAGTCATTGCTCGCGCTAAGCGCGGGACAGGTAAGCGCCCTCGGAGGTATCGACACGGATCCTGTCGCCTTCGTTCACGAACGGCGGAACCTGCACGACGAGACCGGTTTCGGTCTTAGCCGGCTTGGTCACGCTGCTGGCGGTGGCCGACTTCAGCCCGGGCTCGGTTTCCACGATGAGGAGTTCCACGGTCTGCGGCAGTTCCACGCCGACCGCCTTGCCGTCAAAGAACTCCACCTGGATCTGGAGGTTCGGGATGAGGTAATCAACCGCGTCGCCGAGGATGTCGCGGTTCAGGTTGAGCTGCTCGTAATTCTCGGTGTTCATGAAGACGTAGGCATCGCCTTCCTGGTAGAGGTACTCCATCTTCTCTTCGTCCACCGTGATCTTGTCGATGGCATCGCCGGAGCGGAAGCGGTGCTCGAACATGGCGCCGGTACGCAGGTTGCGCAGCTTGGCCTGGATGAAAGCGCGGAGGTTGCCCGGGGTACGATGTTCCACGCTAAAGACCGAGTGAAGGTCATTATTGTGCTTAATCACCATGCCGGGACGCATTTGGGTGGCTGGAATGGCCATGAGGTGCTCTGACTCCTTACGAATGTGTTCAACTTTGTCTGGGCGGACTGACGTGTAAACCGGAACCACGAGGGCCCTACGCGAGGCGAACTGCTCCTGCAGCGTGGCGGCGCCTGGGCCAAACAGTTGATTGTATCGTTTTCCCGATCATTTTGGGAACCGAGGAGAGTTGGCAACACCACGCGGCTCGGGCATTTCTAAAGTAAAGAACGATAGAGTGAGCAGAACGCGCGACGGGAGGCCTCATTTGCAGGAAAACACCGTACCGAAGTCAGACAGCAGCAAGAAGCCGCAGCCACCATCGACCGAGAAGGAGCAAGGCATCTCGCAGCCGGAGCGGCGGGAAGAGAAAACGCGCGAGTCGAATGTCATTCCATTTCCCGAAAAGCGCGAAGGGAAAAAGGGAACAAATCGCGGCAATAAGTAAACGTGCAGGGAACGCGGCGCTGCCGCAGATACGGAAAGGAGAAACAATTTGAGCGAACAACGAAACTATCGCGGTCTGGGCGAGGCCTTTGGGACCGGGAGCGGCCGGGGAGCCTCCGGGGCAGGGGTGGGTATTACTCTTCTACTGATCGGCCTGGGCATTGGCGCGGTCACGGCATTGCTGCTCGCGCCCGACACCGGACGCAAGACCCGCAAGAAGCTGCGCCGGCGCTACGAAGACACGCGCGAGATGATTGGCGACTTGAGCGAGCAGGCCAACGACGCCTGGTCGAAGGGCTCAGATTGGGCCGATGACACGCGCAAGCGGGTGGGCAAGCGCGTGAAACCGATCCGGAAATCGATTTTCGGGTAGAGCGAAATTATCGGAGTGCAGGGGAAGCCCGCTTCGGCGGGCTTTTGTTTTGCCAGGGCGCAAGGTTTGCCGGCTTTTCTGGCACCCCCCGACCCATGAGGCGCTTATTGTTTTCTTCGGGTTAGCGTCTGTAAGTTCCGTAAAATATTGATTGCCGGGGAGTTATGGGCAAAATATTCAAAACAGGGGAGTTACGGTCGCAGCCGAAACAACACAAGGTAGCTCCGCTGCGAATCCGCATTGGTTTGCGGATTCTCCGGTCGCCATGACAAGCTTGATTTTCAAAGAACGGAAAAACAGATTGGGCCAGTGGGCCCTTGGGCATTTCGCCCGGGCCTACTGACCTCGCTTAACAGGATAGAGAAGTGTCGTGCAGCGAAGCTGTGATGGGGAGCACGGAGGGATGTGACGAAATTTTGGAACGTTTTCTGTATGCCCGTTCCTTCCGATTCCTACCGGGTCTCCGTCGAATCGTAGAATGGGCAACAGGATTTTGGGAGCTTGGTTGCGAACCTTGGCCCGGCTTGAGGAGAGTTGGATGAGAATTCGGATTAGTTTCACCACGCTGCTGACTCTTCTTCTGGTTGCTCCGATGGTACTGGTTGCGCAAAGTGAATCGCCCGCGCAGCCTCCCGCGACGCAAACCCAGGCGGATACGCAGCCTGACGAGGCGCCGGCGCCGGACGCGAACGCTCCCCTGATCGAGCGGGCCCGGTACGCAGCGTTTCAGTTTTCGCAGAAACTTCCCAACTTCATTTGCCAGGAGTACATGGCGCGGAATGTGCAGCGGGGGCAGGACAGCAGGCCGCTGGATATTGTCCAGACCGAAGTGGTTTACAACGACGGGCAGGAAAGCTATCGCAACATAAGAGTCGGCGGCCGTCCCACGGACAAAAGCATGATGGAAGTCGGCGGGTCGCGCTCAACGGGAGAATTTGCCTCCATGCTGCTGGATCTTTTTGCCAGCAATACGAACGCGCAATTCGAGGGCGGGAACAGGACGGTGATTTCCGGTTCGATTGCCCAGGTGTACGACTTCAAGGTACGAAAGGAAAACTCGCACTGGGAGGTAGAGGCCGAATCGCAGAAGACCCACCCGGCGTATAAGGGCTCGGTCTGGGTGGATCCGGCGACGGCGCGGGTGTTGCGCATTGAAATGCAGGCCATCGACCTCCCGCCGGACTTTCCGATGGATCGGATCGAAACCGCGGTGGATTATGCCTACACGAGCATCGCAGGGAACTCGTCGTTGCTGCCGGTGCATGCCGAGACGCTGGGCTGTGGGCGGGGCAGTCCGGACTGCAGCCATAACATCATCGACTTCCGCAACTATCACCAGTTCAAAGCCACGGTGAAGATCAAGTAGAAGCATCCACCACCGAGACACGGAGTCAGGAGATTTTGTGGGTCTGGATGGGAGAGCTTCGGGGGCATTCGGGGTCCGCTGAGGGGCACCCAAGAGAGTCAACAACTGTAGGGTGGACCACCCGCGGACTCGGTTCTCAGTGTTTTCCCCAAGAGTCAAAGAGTTCATTGTTCTGTTGCCACTCTTGTTCAAACCCAAAGTGCTTGGTTACAAGCGCGTTCACCATAAACGCGGCGCTGGTCGATACTCGGATCACCTCGATAATCTCGCCTTCGGTGTAGTTGGGTTCAAGATTCGCTCCCTTGAAACGCCGCCCGAGTTGATGCATCCCAATATGTGTGTAGCCATGTAGCGCGTCCCTAGCTCCAGTCAGGAAGTTCTCGAAGACCCCGTCCATCCCGAACGCGGTGTCGATCTCATTGCCAACGGTACCGAAGTTGGTTCGGTACTCGTCCGACGTGATCCGAGCAAGTGTCCCATCGGACACAAAAAGGACTAGGTGTGCGCGTATCGTGGCCTCAAGTAATGGACGAACCAGCGCGAAAGCAGCGCCGTAGTACTGGCTCCGTAACAGAGATAGGATTGATTTGTGGAACTCAAATGCGAGAGACCAATACGCCATCAAGGGGGTGTTTCTATCCCCGGTTGTGAACTCGCCTTTTGAGAGCACGAGTTCTTCCGCCTTGGCTCCGAACTCCGCCGCGCTGGCAAGCTCTTCCTGTACTGTCATGCATTCTTCTTTGCTGTTTGTTTCTGGAGCTCACCGGAGGTCGATCATTCCGAGAGCTCCTCGCCGAACATGAATGTTTTCATTTCCGACCAGTGTTGATCGAAGATCTGCTGATATCTGGCAGTCTTTCCCTTTCCATAACCTGGAAGGCCAAAAAGAAAATTGTGCAGATCACTTGACATGTCTGGATCTCGAAAACAGCGCAGCTGCAAACCTTTTAGTATGTCGAACGAACCGCCTTCAGCAGATTCTGCCATCGTTTCGATTTCGTGGATACTGGCCACGGTTAGCGAGTCCACTGTAATTCCGGGGCGCAGTATTGAGCGGTCCAGCAGAGAGTTGAAGTGCTTGTTGAGCGTCCAATTTACAAGCGGGCTTCTTAATATTTGATCTTGAACGACGAGGACCGGCACAACGCGAGTGATTCCTTCGCTGGAAAATTCGACAACGCGACGACGCATTGCCGGTTTAATGTGAAACACCGATTCGATCTTGTTGGCGAGCTGTTTGCAGCCTTTTCCAATCTTTAGAAGCAGATCCGTCTTGAAGGCTTTGACATCGCCGGAATACCGGGCTTCCAATTTTAGGAACCCGCCCTTGTATTCCATTGGTACAAACCGAGTGTCGCGTATCCAAGCGCCGTCGAACGACTCGGTTCCATCTTCCCACTTGGGTGACGGGTAGAAGCTTAATGGGTGGGTGTATTGCCGGTCTTTTTAAGAACCAGTTGACATACTCCTCGAAAAGGATCCCCCAAGCATTCGCTAGCGCAAACCTACGTTCCCTCGATAGCGTGTCATGGATCGCCCAATAAACGCCGCTATGCATCTTCTCGAGCAGGAACCCAACATCAAGGCAGTAATATTTGTACTCGGTGAGCGCGATCAGCGGCTTGCTGCGAAAACACGTAAAATCCACTCGCTGGTCTGTTGGCGAATTGGCCCGGGCGACATACGCCTTGTAATGCTCGAGTGGAAGGGCGATCGCATCGAGGACTCGATTAACCTCCTCGTCCGAAAGTCTGGATTTGGTTCGAAAAGTCCTGTTGTCGATGGCGGTGTACTCTTCGTGTCGGGAGCCATCTGTGGACAAGTAGCTCCTAAAGTAAGCGTACATTCCGAACACAATGAATATCCAGTGAGGTAACGCCACGCCGGTTGCTTCCTTAAATTCGTTCTGAAAGTCGAACTTCCCACAATCTCGAATCCGGGCGACGATACGCGGCTCTTCGAGAAGCAACTTGAACATTACTCGTGACCTGTAGAGGATGTGCGCGATGTCCGCAACGTTCACAACTTCGAACATTCCGAGGGTCTGCATCATCAACGCAAGCGCGCGATCTTCCTCCGAGCCATCGCGAAGAGCGATCTCCTCATCAGCATTCACCAACAAGTCGCTCGTGATTAGACAAGCTGTTCCGAGGCGATACCGGGAGACCGGGGCCGCGAAAGGCTTCTGGTCACCGGCGCAGTGCCTCAGCGCGAGTTTCAAGACATTCAGTATTTGAGGCGTATGGAAGATGGGACGGTTAGACGGACGGACAGAACCGAACCGTTCTTTGAGGCGTGCTATTGTCACGTCGTCTAGAAGATTTCCTGCAAGAGTCTGTTGCATCGCGTCGATCTGCAGCGGGTCATGGTCATTTAGGCGAAGGTGCCGTATTTATTCGGCACAGCAGCGCAGTAGATTCGATCGGGTCTAAGGGCGCGAGGAAACTGATCGCTTCCTCTTTTAAAGGAATTCTGTCGAAAAGCTCTCGGTAGAGAAAGTATGGACCACCGATGTACATGCTTATTAATGCGTTGAGGCAGACTCATGGCGAGCGCCGCCGAAGCTGATTCTAGACTTTTTAGCTCCCTAGAGTCTCGGTTTCTGCTCGCACAAAAGCCCGCCTTGCGGCGGGCTTTGTCGTTTCGCTTGCGCGGAAGGTTAGTCGTTGTAGAGCAACACGCCATCCGGCTTCTCTTCGCCTTCGGCTATCGGGCGGTAGAAGAGCTGGTTGTTCTCGAGGTAGACCTCGAGGAACGCCGGGCGGGTTGTGATCGTGCCCTGGATGAGCGCTTCCGAGAGCGGGTCCTCGATGTACTTCTGCAAGGCGCGACGCAGCGGCCGGGCACCGTAGGTGCGGTCCGTGATCGTCTTGTCGAGGATCCACTTGCGGGCGTCTTCGGAGACGGTGATGGTAATCGCCTTCTGCACCAGGTTGGCGTTGAGCTGCGCAACCATGAGTTCGACGATCTGGATCAGGTCGTTTTCCGACAACGGCGCGAAGAGGATGACTTCATCGAGACGGTTCAGGAACTCGGGGTTGAAGGTTCGCTTCACCTCGGTCTTGACCATGTCCTCAACCTTATCGTTGATGACTTCGGTATTCTCGCTCTGGAAGCCGAGGCCGGTGCGCTTCATCAAGTGACGCGCGCCGATGTTGGAAGTCATGACGATGATCGAGTTCTTGAAGTCAACGGTGTTGCCGAGTCCGTCGGTCAACTGGCCGTCTTCAAACACCTGCAAGAGGATGTTGAAGACATCCGGATGCGCCTTCTCGATTTCGTCGAGGAGGACGACGGAGTACGGGGAGCGCTTGACGCGCTCAGTGAGCTGGCCACCCTCTTCGTAGCCCACGTATCCGGGAGGCGAACCGATCAACTTCGAGACCGAGTGTTTTTCCATGTACTCGGACATATCGAAACGGACCAGACTCTTCTCGCTGCCGAACATGAACTGGGCGAGGGTGCGCGCGACTTCGGTTTTGCCGACGCCGGTCGGGCCGAGGAAAAGGAAGGAACCGATCGGACGGTTCGGGCTCTTCAGGCCGGCACGGCTGCGGCGGATGGCGCGGGCGAGGGCGCTGATGGCCTTCTCCTGCGAGATGACGCGCTTGTGCAGCTCTTCTTCGATGCGGAGAAGTTTGGCAGTCTCCTCTTCCTTGATCGACATGATCGGCACGCCGGTCCAGCGGGAGACGACTTCTTCGATGTCCTCACGGCCGACAACGCCGGTGGAAGACTCATCGAGGTGATATTTTTCGCGGAGGCCGCGCAGGTTCTCGCGTTCCTTCCGCTCCTCGTCACTGTAGAAGCGCGCCTTTTCGAACTCGTGGTTCGCGATGGCGTTCTCCATGCGGTGAACGATGAACTTGATGCGCTTCTGGACTTCGGTGATCTCCTCGGGAAGCGAGGTCTGGCGCAGTTTCACGCGGGCCCCGGCTTCATCGATCAGATCGATAGCCTTGTCGGGCAGGAAGCGATCGGGAATATAGCGGTTGGAATGATAGACCGCGAAAGTGATGGCGTCGTCGGTATAGCTGACGGCGTGGAACTTCTCGTAGCGGTCCTTGATGCCGACAAGGACTTTGACGGCAGTCTCTTCGTCAGGCGGATTGACCTTAACGGCCTGGAAGCGACGCTCGAGGGAACGGTCCTTCTCGATCGACTTGCGATACTCGGCCGGGGTGGTAGCGCCGATGCACTGGATTTCGCCGCGCGACAGGGCGGGCTTGAGGATGTTGGCAGCGTCGAGGGAACCCTCGGCCGAGCCGGCACCCACCAGGGTGTGTAATTCATCGATAAAGATGATGGCGTTCTGATTCTCCATCAATTCTTTCATGATGGTCTTGAGGCGCTCTTCGAACTGGCCACGATACTTGGTGCCGGCGACGATGAGCGAGAGGTCGAGAGCGAGGATGCGCTTGTCGGCCAGGAACGAGGGAACTTCGCCGTCGGCGATGCGCTGGGCGAGACCTTCGACGATGGCAGTTTTGCCGACGCCGGGTTCGCCGATGAGCACCGGGTTGTTCTTGGTGCGGCGGCAAAGGATCTGGATAACGCGCTCGAGTTCGCTGTCGCGACCGACGAGCGGATCGAGCTGGTTGTCCATGGCGACCTGGGTCAGGTCGCGGGAAAATTCGGCAAGCAGCGAAGATTCACGCTGCCGCTGTTGTGGTTGGGCCTTTTCCTGCGAGGTACGTGCAAGTTCCTCGCGGATGGTCGCCAGACGCAGACCGCGCTCGTGGAGGATCTCGGCGGCGAAGCATTTTTCTTCGCGCAGCAGACCCAGCAGCAGGTGCTCGGTGCCAATGTGCTTATGGGAGAGACGCTCGGCCTCTTCCGCCGCATAGGCGAGCACGCGCTTACACTCGTTGCTCAGGGGAAGATCGACGGAGGTCGATACTTTCTCCCGAATCGTAGTGTGGCCTTCGATCTGTTTCCGAATGGACTCGACCGACGAATGCTGCCGGAGGAATCGATTGGTAAGCGCCTTGTCTTCGCGCAGGAGGCCCAGCAACAAGTGCTCGGTCTCGATGTACGGAGAGCCAAATTGGCTCGCCTCGTAGCGTGCGAAGAAGATTACGCGTCTGGCCTTTTCTGTATACCGTTCAAACATTTGAATCTCCAAAGCTCGTCCGCGACCAGTCTGTGCCGGTCTGCAGGAGCTTTCTACCAGCTCACCCCCGATCCGCATCCAGTGATGCGAATCACGCGGACATTAGAGCCTAGCGTTGTCCGCGCCGCCTCAGCCACCCGATGGTGGCCGCCTCATTCAATG
This sequence comes from uncultured Acidobacteriaceae bacterium, assembly GCA_963703075.1. Lineage (GTDB taxonomy): Bacteria > Acidobacteriota > Terriglobia > Terriglobales > Acidobacteriaceae > Korobacter. The sequence continues at coordinate 3,384,623 of OY969786.1, read as the reverse complement.
GACCGCGAATCGCGGCCATCGAACTAGTCCTTTTCAGCCCAGAGGTTTATAGCCGCCCGGGTCAAGTGACATCTGCCAGGTCCGACCGGCTTACGCCGGCAGCGACAACGGCTCTACCTCTTGTACGAACCCACCTGCCAACCGGATGACTCGGTCACAGCGTCGCGCGAACGCGAGATTATGGGTCACGATGAAGGAGGTGAGCTGATAGTCGCGATGTAACTTGGCAATCAAACTAAAGACCGTCTCCGCCGTACGGTTATCGAGGTCGCCGGTTGGCTCATCTGCCATAAGCACCTGGGGCCCAGTTACGAGCGCCCGGGCCAGGGCAACGCGTTGTTGCTCTCCCCCGGACAATTCGCCGGAGCGATGTTCCGCGCGGGCGAGTAAACCGACTTCCTCTAACCAGTGGCGGGCCTGTAATTCAGCCTCCCGCCGACTCAAACCTCGTACCAGCAAGGGCATAGCGATGTTCTCAAGGGCAGTAAATTCGGGAAGCAGGTAATGCGCCTGCCACACGAATCCTAGTTCCCGATTACGAAACGCCGCCGCGTCTGCCTCGGCCAATTTTGCGAGCCTGAGTTCCGCGAAGTATACGTCACCCTCAGAAGGCCTATCAAGAGCACCGAGGATATGCAAAAGGGTGCTCTTGCCGGAGCCCGAATCGCCGACGATGGCGATCAGTTCACCTTTCATCACCTGAAAGGACAAGTTCTCAAAGAGCACCAAATCCGTATTGCCCGAGCGAAAGACCTTGGTCAAACACTCTGCCCGCACGATTGGGGCCTTTTCCTTTGGATGCAGAAGCTTACTCCAAGGTCGCAGATATCGCAGCGGTTAGGCTGCCGGCTGCCGCGCTGTACGAATTAGAACACGGTTGGAGGTGCATTGATGCTGATACTTTTTTGTTACGTCGGTGTACCAAAAGGGAACTTGATTTTGAAGGGCGTCGAGGGCGAAGGGCTCGCGAAGCGATGCGGACGGCAGGGCAGTGATGCGGAGCGGAGCGGACAGCAGGTTGCCGCGTCGCTGCGCTCCTCGCAATGACAAGAAGAGGGAGGGAAGGGGCGGGTGGGCTGACTGCGGGGCAAAGGAATGCAGGTCTTTTGAGAGGTTATTCGTAGCGAAGGGCTTCGGCGGGGAGGACTCGGGCGGCGTTCATCGCGGGGTAGACGGTGGCGATGAAGGAGATAGCGACGGAGACGAGGGCGACGACGAGGCCATCCTTCAGGCGCGGGGCGAAGGGAACATAATCGATGGAGTAGACCTCGGCGGAGAGGTGGATCCAGTGATAGTGGCCGGCGGTGACGGCCAAGGCGTAGCCGACGACCAGGCCGATCGCGGTGCCGATCAGACCGACGAGGACACCCTGGAGCATGAAGATGCGGCGGATCTGCTGGCGGCGGGCGCCGATGGAGACGAGGACGGCGATGTCCTTGGTCTTCTCCATGACCATCATGATCAAGGAAATAAGGATGTTGAGGGCGGCCACGAAAACGATGAGGCCGATGGTAATGAAGGTAACGACCTTTTCCAGACGGAGGGCGCGGAAGAGGGCTTGGTTTTGCTCCATCCAATTTTTGGAGCCGAAGCCTGGGCCCGCTACCTTTTCGAGTTCTTCGGCAATCTGCGGAGCCTTGTAGATGTCATCGACCTTGAACTCGAGGACGGGGACGACGTCGGTGAGGCCGAAGAGCTTTTGGGCATCGCTGAGGCGGGTGAGTCCCCAGGAGGAATCGTAATCGTAAAAGCCGGACTCGAAGATGCCGACCACTTTGAAGCGCTGGTACTTGGGGACGATGCCGAAGGGGGTCAGTTCGCCCTGGGGACTGGTGACCATGGCAACGGAACCGACGGTGGCGCCGAGGGAATCGGCCATATCTTTGCCGAGAACGATGGGGGGTAGCGGCTGGGTGACCTGGTCGGCCAGGGTTTTGGGTGGCGTGTCGGACTGCTGATCGGTGGCGAGGGGATCGGCCGAGCCGTAGGTGATGTGATCGAGGAGGTCGCTGACGCGGCGTTCGTCGGCGGGAATGATGCCTTTGAGGAGCGCACCCTGGGCGCGGGCGCCGCGGGAGATGAGAACTTCTTCGTAGAGGGCGGGGGCTCCGGCGACCACGTGCGGCTGCTTGGTGAGGGTCGCTAGGAGTTCCTGCCAGTTGTGGATGCCATCATTCTGCACCCGCATGAGGTTGATGTGCGACATGGAGCCAAGCAAGCGGGCCTGGAGATCGGTGCTGAAACCGTTATTGATGGCGAGGGCGATGATGAGGGAAGCGACTCCGGCGGCGACGCCGATGATGGAGATGGCAGTGATGACGCCAATGACGGCTTGGCGGCGCTTGGCGCGCAGGTAGCGGGTCGCGATGAAGAATTCGAATCTCAAGAAGGTGTCGGGTATCAGGAGTCAGGTTTCGGGTGAAGCAAGTTCATTGTAGCGAATTCGGGGGATGGGGCTTGGCGCGCACGGCAACAGCAGATTGCCACGTCGCTTCGCTCCTCGCAATGACAAGAGAAATGAAAGGAGATGCGGAAGGGTGAATCGGCTGACCGCGAGGCAAAGAACAAGGGTCGCTAAAGGTATGAGCCGCAGGAGCGCACAGCAGATTGCCACGTCGCTTCGCTCCTCGCAATGACAAGAAAAATGAAAGGAGATGCGGAAGGGTGAATTGGCTGACCGCGAGGCAAAGAACAAGGGTCGCGAAAGGCATGACCGCAGGAGCGCAACAGCAGATTGCCACGTCGCTTCGCTCCTCGCAATGACAAGAGAAATGAAAGCAGATGCGGAAGGGTGAATTGGCTGACCGCGAGGCAAAGGACAAGGGTCGCAAAAGGCATGAGCCGCGGGAGGGCACAGCAGATTGCCACGTCGCTTCGCTCCTCGCAATGACAACAAGGCAAAGTGAAGTGGGATTGAAATTGGAGATTCAGAAGAAGCGCGGGAGGATGGCGGGAACTTTGCGGCGGTAGTCGCGATAGGGTTCGCCGAAGCGTAGTTCGAGTTCGTTGTCTTCGAGGGGGAGCATGCAGGCGCCGGTGAGGATGGCGAAGGCGGTGAGAACGAAGAGCGGCAGGGTGCCGAAACCGAGGGTCCAGCCAAGCAGTTCGCAGAGGTGTCCGAGGTAAATAGGGTGACGGACGCGGGAGCGGATGCCAGTGGTGACGAGGGACTGTTGATGGCGATCGGGTTCGAGTTCGGCGAGGCCGCTGAGTTGAACGCGGCTGAAGTTGCGGGCGGCCGCGCGGTAGAGCGAGAGCCCGGTGAGGACGAGGAGTGCGCCGGGGATGAAAGCAAAGGGCGTGGTATAGAGAGCACGATGGCGCCAAGGAATGAGGGCACAGGCGGCGATGGCGATGTAGAAGATCCAGAGGGGGACGATGCGTTTGAAGGAGTGGCGGCCGCGGGTGCGCCAACGGTTGGCGAAGGGATGAAGGGTAAGCCAAAAGGCGGGAATAGTGGCGTAGATCGCGCACAGGACTAGCGCGAGATCTTCGAAGAGGAAGCGCACAGAGGGATTGTAGCGGGGACGAGCGACCCGTATTTGGCTCTTTTCTCCTCTGCCTTGGGTAGTTAGAGGATCGGGGCTGGTTGTGGAATGCAAGATCCTTCGCTCAGGATGACAGGTGTCAGATTAGGTGGCGCTTGAAAAACCCCACCCTTCGCTTTGCTCAGGATGGGGCACCCAGTGACTTCCGCGAAGTCGTGAGACAACGAGAGATGGAAGACCCCACCCTTCGCTTTGCTCAGGATGGGGCACCCCCGTGACTTCCGCGAAGTCGTGAGACAACGAGAGATGGAAAATTCGTTATTTCTGGGGGATGTTTTTCACGATGACCTTGGAGGAGCCCAGGTTATCGAAGCGGTCATACACGCGAACGACGACGACGTGCTCATCCTGCGCGGGAGCGGGTGGCGTGGGAGCGTTTTTCTGATTGCGTTTGCGATTGTTGGCGGCGGTACGGACAGCGCTCTCAGGAATGCCTTCGATTGGATTGGGGGTGACGGCGGGAGCAACGACGTTCAGCGGCACGGTGAAGTCAAAATTCTCGACACGAGAGTCGGAGAGCTGGCCGATGGGCTCGACGGTCTGCCAATCGCCGGCGTCGACGGAGAACTCGGCGTGCTTGATCACGGAGAAACTATCTTCGGCGCGGAAGGTGGTGTGGATGTTGTTGCCGTCGTAGACGGCGGCAAGGTTCTGCACGACAGGCGGGGTGTTATCGACTTCGAAGCGCGAACTTTCTTTCTGAGCGCTGAGGGCGTCCTCGGGAGTGTGTGAAGGGGCGTCGGTGGCGAGGATGCGCATCGTGTAGCCACCGTCGGGAAGCAGTCCGGCGTCGAAGGAGAAGAATTTGTCGGTCAGGTTGTCCTGCATCAGCTTCCAGCGGGACTCGCCATCGCCGCGATACCAGAGGCTGTAGACAAGAGTGTCCTCGTTATCGTCGTGAGCGTCCCAGCGCACGGCGACGGAGGTGCGATCGCGCACGGCGGTGGGCGGGGTATCGGAGTGGGAAGAAGACGGCGTGCTGGAAGGACCGACGGTCACGGTGTTGGAGTCGGAGTGTGAGGTTTCGGGGAAGCGCGCGCCGGTCTGCACATAGACCTCGTCGATGACGGGGGCAACGTTCTTCGGCAGGTAAAAGAGGGTGACGCTGTTGAGCGAAGGCCCGGTGGGGCCTTCATGAAGGACGGCGCGCCACTGGATGAAGCGGGCGGGCGGAGTATCGACGGGGAACTCGCGCAGGATGTCGACTTTGCGCCAGGCGCTCCAGTTGCGATCGGGGTTGTCGACGTTGCCGCTGCGGGCGAAGAGTTCGATGTTGCCGGTACCGCGAAGCTGGGCACGTCCCCACTTCGAAAAAATGCGAGCGTCGAAGACATCGCTTTCAAAGGCTCCTTCGGTACCGGCGGTTGAGCCCATTTCGAAGATCTTGCCGAGATTGCTGGTAGCGACCTGGAGACCCCCGTCGGCAGCGTGGGTGATGGCGGTGACCTGGCTGGCGCTGGCGTCGAGCAGATCGGCGAACGTACCGTCGGGAGCGATGGAGTAGATGCGTCCGCGATTGCCGGTGCCGGCGATGAGGCGGCCGCTGGCGTCGAAGGCCAAGGTATAGACGATGTCGGTCGGGGAATCCCAAATGCGATGGGGCGAGCCGTCGGGGGCGATGCGATAGACCTCGGAGCCGCCGGTGGCCGCGAGGGTTTGCAAGGGAACGACGACGCCGGCAGGCAGGCCGGGTTGCGGCGATAGGGGAACGACGGTGCCGGGAGATGGCGGCCCGGTGGGCGCAGAGCTTTCGGCGGCACGCTTTTCGCCTACGCCAGCGGCGTAGATGTTGCCCTGCTGGTCGACGGCGAGGGCGGTGATTTCTTTTTTCGGCGCGCTGTAGAGGACGAAGCCATCGCCTTGCGGAGAGATGCGATAGACGAGGCCGCTGCCATCGGAACCGGCGATGAGGTTCTGCTTGTTATCGAAGGCGAGCTTGCGGATATGAGCTTCGTCGCTCTTGAAAAAGACGCTGCCCTGGCCGCTGCGGTCGACGCGGAAGATTTCGCCATTGTCGCCGGTGGCGATGTAGAGGCGGCCTTCGGCATCGAGGGCCAGGTCCCAGATGTATTTGGTTTTCGGTTCGTAGAAAACGGTGGCAGTGTAATCGGGATCGATGGGCAGGCTGGGCTGCAAGCGATTGCCGCCGGGTTCGTTGGCAGCGGCATTCTGGGCGGTGTTCACGGGGGGCTGGGCGGTTTGCTTGACAGCGGTTTTTTCGGCGGGGGTGCCTTTGCGAACGATTTTGTAAACCCGTCCGTCGGGCGAGGTGGCGGCGAAAAGAGTGCCATCGTCGGCGAGGGCGAGGACCTGGACCTGTAGTTCTTCAGGGGCAAAGACGATGGTAGCGCGGCCGTTAGCAATGCGGTAGACACGCGCGGGGGATCCGGCGGCCGCGAAGATGTTGCCCTGGTTGTCGGAGACGATCGACCAGATGTAGGTGGAGGGCGAAGTGAAAACAGATTTGAAGCGGGGGGCGAGTTCGAGGGAGCCGTTGCTGCGAATGGCAACGCCCTTGGCTGTCCCTTTTTCGAAGTCGTCGTATTTTGACTGCTCCCAGGTGCGGGTGCCTTCGGCACAGGCCAGCGAGGTAAGAAGAAGGAAAAGGAGAGCGGCTTTCATGGGATTGGGAAAGGGTAGCACGCAGGCGACATCGGGTGATACCGGGGTGGCCTGCAGGATGCGGCAGTGTGAGCGCAGGTTGTAAGAAGCCGAGGCGAAGTATTTTCAGCCTGGCGATTTACAAGAGAGTTGCTGGAGGTTATAGTTCGGGAGCTTTGATTTAGCTGCGAATCCAGGGGAAACTATGCGTCGACTCTCTCCATACCTACTTCTCGGAATGCTTGTCTGTAGTCAGCCGGTTGTAATGCAGGCCGCCTGCGCTCCGCCGAAATCCGCTGGAGCAGTGATTTGTTTTCCGACGCCGAATTCAACGATCACGCAGACGCCGATCTTCGAAGCGGCGGCCACGGGAGAAAGTGGCGGCATTGTGCGAATGATCTTGTACGCGGACGGCGTAAAGGTCCTGCAGATGAACAATCTGGATTCTTTTGCTACCCAGGTTTACGGAGGACCGGCTGCCTACAATGGAAAGCATCACTACGTTCTCCAAGCTTACGACCAAGGAGGGCATCTGTTTCAGACATCGGAATATCTGACCGAGTTGGATGGAATCGTTCGGCCATGCGCGTCGCCGTCCTCCGGATTCACCATCTGTTCTCCGACACAAGGTTCGTTTCAACCTTCCAGCACCCAGATATCAATCGGTGGCGCACCGAACATTACCGAATACTCGGTGTACTTCAATGGAATCCTCCAGGGAGCTTTCATCAACGGGCAGAATCTGAATGGGGTCTTCGGTACTCCGGTGAATGGAAAGCCTATCACGATGAAGGTAGTGGCGAAGACGACGTCTGGAGGCACGATTACAAAGACGCTGGCCTACACCGGGTATCTAGAAGCTCCCAATTGCGGAGACTACGGCTGCGGCGAAGGATTGGTGGTGAACTCGCCAAGCAGCAACTACGAGGATACGACGTCGCCCATCGTGGTGAATGCTGAAGTGCAGGGGGACAGCAATCCGATCAAGCTGATGCAGCTTTACTTTGATAGCAAGTTGATTGCGACATCCACCGGCCCGACGTTGCGGCAAAACGTGCCGGCCGCACATGGAACGCACCTGGTGACGGTGCAGGCGTATGACACGAAGAACGTCATGTATCGCGTCCGCCAGGATGTGAATGTGCAGTGAAGGGTTGAGTTCACAAGCCCGCTCTGCGGAGCGGGCTTTTTGTTTGTGGTCTGAGCGAGCGCGGCGCCGTGGCGGAGTACTTACTTCACGTCGATGGTGATGACCTGGGCGCCGGAGACTACGTAGTCGACGGGGGTGGAGGCTTCGTTGACGCTGCTCTCGCCGACGACGACCATGTCCTGGGTGCCACGCATGCCGTCCATTACGTTCATAACGCTGATCGGCAGGGTGGGCATGACTTTGTCCTGCACCATGGCTTGCGGATTGGCTTCGAGGAGCGAGACGTAAACGCGCGAATTCTCGTGCTCTTTGTTCAGAAGCGCGATGGTCGAGCCGAGATCGAAGCGGCGGTTGGAATTGGCGCCGGTGCGGCGCATCTTGTCGAGGGTATCGCCGTCGCTGACGAGAATGCGGAGCTGGCCCTTGGGGCTGGAGGTCGGGATCTTAACCGGAATTTCGCGAACGACCTGCTCGCCGCGATAGGGCCGGAGCACGGTTTCGATGGTGATCTCATCGCCAGGGCGGACTTCGGTGACGTCGGTGCGGGCGGTTTCAAGGCGTGCCCAGCGCCGATCGTGGACCAGGTCGAAGTTCAGCTCGACACCCTGGATGTTGGGCGTCTCGTAAGGATTGTCGAAGATGCGGTTGAACTTGTCGCCGATCGAGATGGCCATGCTATAGGCGGTGGGCTGAGCGCCATCGGTGGGGGCGAACATGTTCTGCAGTTCGAGCTTGGGGAAACCGGCGACGTTGATGTCGCCCTGCATGCGATAGGTGGTGTCTTCGCCGTATTCGTTCATGCCCTGGAGGGCGTTGTAAACGGTGGCCATCATGGCAACCGGGGTGATCTTGGCGTTGTTGAGGACCTCGTAGTGAAAGGTCTTGGGGCTCGATGTGCCGTGGAAGGTCAAGGTCACGGGGATCATCTTCGGTTCTTCACCGAAGCGGCCGAGGATGCCGGTATGTCGGTCCTGGACGAAGGCGCCGACAGGTTCCGTGGCATTGACGATCTTGAAGGCGTTGGCAGGCGAGGGCAGAGTTGCGAGCACCTCGGCCTTGGTCATGGGCATATCGACCGCGCCGTAATTCAAGATCGGGTGGCCGCAGGCGAGAAGGCGCTGCGTATCGACGTAGGTGACGGTGCAGGTGCCGGCGATGCTCATGTCGCCACGCACAAAGAGGGCGCTCACGGCGGAGCCGGGGACGAGAGGTTCGGGCTGCTTGATGGAGGTATCGACGGAGCCCGCGCCCATGACCGGGGTGATGCCGGCGGCGGTGAACTGCGGGGCGAACATTTGGATGGCGCTCTGGTCGAAGCCGCTGAAGACGAGCGGGGTGGCGATGGGGGTAAGAACGTTGGCGAATCCGTTGGCATTGGCGGCGGACGATGCGAGGCCCGGGCCGGAGGTACGGGAAGCGGCTTGCGTGCCGGTAACGCTGGCGTCAAGTTTGCCGGGCGCGCCGGCATTGCGGGCGGCGTCGGAGTTCGCGGGATCGCTGTCCATGGCGTTGATCTCGAGCATCTGGCCGATGGGAGTGACGCCGGCAATGGGTTCCTTGGAGAATTCGCCGATGCGGTACGCTATCGCGCCCACCAGTTTCCCGTCGATATAGACGGGGCTACCGCTCATACCCGCCACGATACCGGTGTATTCGGGCTTGGCTCCCTGCAAACGAACGAGGATGACATCGCTCTTGGGGCCGGTCATGTTGCGCAGCACGCCAAGCACGACCAAATCCATGGGTTCGGGCTGAGTGCCTTCAAAGACGGTGTAGGCGACGCCCTTCATGCCGGTCTTGACCTGGTCGAGAGGCATGATGGGGACGTTGGGCTTGGCACTTTCAGGCGCGTTGGTGCTTTGGGCGAACAAGTTGGCGGAGTTTGCCAACAGGAGTGAAGCAAGAATGCAGCGGACAACAAATTTCATTCCACCACCTGGACAGCGATACCGCAGGGCCGCGCCGTCGTCAGAAAAAGTGTGGCGATCTGTCACCCCGTCGTGCGCAGGTGCGGCGCATGGCGGGAACATCGTTTCAACCGCTCCGGCCAGCGCAAGTGCTGGGCTCGCCGAAGATTTTCAGCCACTCTCATTGGGACGATGGCTCCCCCTGGAGGTGAGCACCTCGTTTCATAAAGCGCGAGATGCACGCCTCATGACTGCAAAAAGAGTGGTCAAAAGTGCGTCTATACTAGCAAAGAGGCTGGTGTTCTAAACCCATGAAGTTGCCCTACAGTACCCTCAAATTTTTGCTTAGCACGATCGGTCAGGAAGCATGTGCCGCTGGGATTACGGCGGCGGTGATAGCCGGGCTCGTACTGCCTCCGCAGTTCGCGTTCGCGCAAAATGGGCAGACCCAGCCACAGAGCGGGCAGCAACAGCAGCAGCCGGAGGTTCCGGAAGCAGGCGGACCGACGGGCGACACGGGGCCGATGGCGGTGCCCAAGAAGACGGAGACGCCGCCGCCTCCGCCACCTCCGCCGAGGCCGAAGACAAACGCGAACGAGAACACGCCGAGCTATTCGATCAGCGTGGAAGTGCCGCTGGTCAGCATCGACGTGTCGGCGAACACCAAGGATGGCGGGTTCATCCCCGGACTGAAGAAGGAAAACTTCCACATCTACGAAGATGGTGTGGAGCAGCAGATCACGAACTTCTCGCAGACGGAGGCGCCGATCACGGCAGTTTTGCTGGTGGAGTTCGCCAACAGCAACCGTACGTACGAGTTCATGTACGACGCGCTGGTGGCTTCGTATAACTTTGCGGCGAACCTGAAGAAGGACGACTGGATCGCGGTCACCGAGTTCGATATGAAGACCCACATCCTGACGGACTTCACCCAGGACAAGCGGCAGATTTATGCGGCGCTGAACACGATGCGCATTCCGGGCTTCAGCGAGACGAACGTGTTCGACGCACTGTACGACACGCTGGACCGGTTGGACCGCATCGAGGGACGGAAAGAGATTGTGCTGGTCGCATCGGGTCGCGATACGTTCAGCAAGCTGACGTGGGACCAGATCCAGAAGAAGGTGAAGGCGACGCCGAATGTAACGATCTTCCCGATCAGCACGGGGCAGGTTTACCTGCTGTGGGCCGAGGCGCACGGGATGGGATCGGTGCGTCAGATGGATTACCTGCAGGCGGACAACGAGATGAATACGTACGCGAAGCTGACGGGCGGGCAGTGGTACCATCCGCGCTTTGAGGGCGAGTATCCCGACATCTTCAAAGACATTGCCGCGCGGGTGCGCAACCAGTACACGCTGTCGTATCACCCGACCAACCGCAAGCAGGATGGTTCCTACCGGAAACTGAAGGTGGAACTGGTGGCGGGCGACGGGAGCGGGAAGCCGCTGACGGTGAAAAACGAAAAGGGCAAAGACTTGAAAACGGTGTTAGCGTATCGCGAAGGATACACGGCGAAGCACCAGGTGGAGTGATTGGCGGAGGGGAATACAAGGAGCAAGCGAGGGAATTTGAGGGCAATTCCGGGGTTGGGAAGGGTGTGGAGTTTGGTACTCTTTTTCCTCAGAAATCGCTTGTTTTCAGGGGTATCTTATTGCGTACGTGTGGCGATCCTCGGATAATGAGGGTGGCTACGGCGATACTCACGAACACCCGATGAATCGTTACCATCGAGCGGACGTACTGCGGATCCTCCATATCTCGGCCAGGCAGTTGAGCGGTTGGGAGCGGGCGGGACTGCTGACACCATCCGAGAGCTACTCCTTTTTCGATCTCATTCAAGTCAAGAAAGTACGCGATCTCCGGGCGCAAAAGGTGCGTCCAGCGATGATCCGCGAGTCGCTGCAGGCGATGCAGAAGCAGGTAGCGGGGCTGGAGAATCCGTTGCTGGAAGCCTCGTCGAACCTGGTGCGGGGAAGAGTTTCTTTCCGGCACGAGGGAGTAGGGATGGACCCGATCGCGGGCCAATACACGATGGAGTTTTCCCCGTTCGGGCAAGTGGTGTCGGCCAACGTGCGACCGCTATACAACCCGGAGACGGCGGCGGAATTTTTCGCGCGCGGGGTTTCACTGGAAGAAGATCCCAACAGCCACATGGAAGCGATCGCGGCATATATGAAGGTGCTGGAGTTGGATCCGGCGCACGCAGCGGCGCATATCAACCTGGGCACGGTGTATTACAACCGGGGGAACTTTAAGCGGGCGGAGTTCCACTACCTGCAGGCGATCGAGGTGGATCCGCGGTACGCGCTGGCGTACTTCGACCTGGGGAACGTGCTCGACGAGACGGGCCGGATGGAAGAAGCGGTCCGGGCCTACCGGGCGGCAATCATGCTGGCGCCGACCTACGCGGACGCTCACTACAACCTGGCGCTTGCTTACGAAAAGCTGAAGCAGCCGCGCAAGGCGCTGCGTCACTGGCGCACCTACACCAAACTAGACGCCAGCGGGCCATGGGCGATGCATGCGCGCAAGCAGATCGCGCGCACCCTGGAAGTGGATAAGCTCAGAGTGGTGTATCGCAGCCGATCGTAGTTTTCCCGACAGACTTTCGGAGCGACTGAAGTTGTAGCCTGATACGAAACGTTCGTGCGTGTGATCTAAGTCACGCTGCCTTTGGTTCGTACCATCTCCTCTAAATCTTCGATTTTTTCGCTGACGAGGTTCATCTTCCGCGCGAGGCCCTGGATATCGGCAGCGGCGCGCCGGTTGACGTCGTAGTCGAGTTCGCCGCGGAGTCGGTCTTTCATGTCCTGGCGATTCTGGCTCATCATGATGACCGGGGCCTGGATAGCGGCCAGCATCGACAGGAACAGGTTGAGGAGAATGAAGGGATAAGGATCCCACGCATGTCCGCCGAGGTGGACATTGATCAGGGTGTAGATGACCAAGATGACGCCGAAGGAGATGATGAATGCCCAGGAGCCACCGAACTGGGCGACGCCATCGGCGATGCGCTGGCCGAAGGTCGTGCGCTCTTCGATGACTTCGTTGGGATTGCGCTGGGAGCGCAAGCGGACGAGTTGATGAGCGGTATGAAACTGGCGGGAGACCATGGTGAGCAGGTCGATGCCGGCATGAGGACGCTTCTGGAGGAGCGTTTCAATGTCGTCGCGGTCGATCTCGACGCAATCGGTATTGGTGACGGCGACGGCGGTAGTCTGGTGCGGGATGCCCTCGATCATGGAGGCGAAGCCGAAAAATTCACCGACGCCCGGCTGGTCGACGGTGACTTCCTGGCCGTCCTGATCGACGGTGGTGACCAGGACGGAGCCGGAGACGATCACGTAGGCGCGGCCTCCGGGTTCTCCCATTTTGTAGATGCGCTGGCGGGCGGCGAACTTTTTCAATTCGACCTGGGCGCCGAGGACCGCGACTTCTTCGTCGTCGAGGAGAGAGAACAGCGGCACATTGCGAAGGACTTCCGGGGTGCAGGACATGACCGACCTCAGTGATGAGTTTGCGTGAGCGGGTTATAGTACCGCAACTCGAATGGCGGCTTGTTAAAGCGCCCGGGGGCTGAAGCCCAGAATTATGGACAACGAAGGACGCAGCGCTGAAGCGCCGCTTTACCCGGTGCTTACCCGAGGTTGAAGCGCAAAATGGTTGTGACCGCGGGGAACGCGGCCTTTAGCCGGTGCTTTACCTCTGGGCGAAAGCGGGCCTTCAGTTCCTGATAGAATCATCGGTTTCGCCAACCTCGGAGAACTGTTATGTCTGAAGCAACCCTGAAAGCGCACGGTCCTGCTCCCCTCGTCCAACTGACCGAAGATGAAATCCTGTTCCGCGACAACGTGCGGCAATTTGCGGAGGAGGCGGTACGTCCGCATGTAAAGGAAATGGATGAGAAGGGAGTGTTCGAGCACTCGCTGATCGAGCAGTTCCACCAGCTCGGGCTGATGGGGATCGAGGTGCCGGAAGAATACGGCGGCGGAGGCGGGACATTCTTCGAGGCGATCCTGGCGGTGGAAGAGATGTCGCGCGTGGATGCCTCGGCGGGCGTGATCGTGGACGTGCAGAACACGCTGGTGAACAACGCCCTGCTGCGCTGGGGAAACGCGGAGCAGAAAAAACGCTACTTGCCGAAGATGGCGAGTGAATGGGTGGGCGCCTATGCGTTGAGCGAAGCGGGTTCTGGCTCCGATGCGTTTGCGCTGCAGACGCGCGCCGAAGCCAAGGGCGATCATTATGTTGTCAATGGAAGGAAGCTCTGGATTACGAACGGGAAGGAGGCAAGCCTGTTCGTACTACTGGCGACCGTGGATCCCGGCGCGGGGTACAAGGGGATTACGGCGTTCCTGGTGGAGAAGGATTTTGAAGGCTTCACGGTCGGCAAGAAAGAAGACAAGCTGGGCATCCGGGCATCGAGCACATGCGAGCTGATTTTGGAAGACTGCAAGGTGCCGAAAGAGAATGTGCTGGGCGAAGTCGGCAAGGGCTACAAGATCGCGATTGAAACGCTGAATGAAGGGCGTATTGGGATCGGCGCGCAGATGCTTGGATTGGCGCGCGGGGCGTGGGAATACGCGGCCAAATACGCGCAGGAGCGCAAGCAGTTCGGGCAGGCGTTGTCGTCCTTCCAGGGAATCCAGTTCCAGATTGCGCAGATGGCGACGGAGATTGAAGCGGTCCGGATGATGGTTTACAACGCGGCACGCATGAAGGATGCGGGGATGAATTTCGTGAAGGAAGCGGCGATGACGAAGCTGTTTGCTTCGCAAGTAGCCGAGCGAGTGGCGTCGTTGTGCGTGGAGATTTACGGCGGCTACGGTTTCACGAAAGATTACCCGGTCGAGAAGTACTTTCGTGACGCCAAGATCGGCAAGATTTACGAAGGCACTTCAAACATGCAGCTGATGACGATTGCGAAGATGGTGATGGGTGGGAAGTAGGTGCCGGGAGCCAGGGACGTAAGCCGGAAGTCACCCATCGGGCACGGGATTTGCTTGTACTGGGAAGCGCGGCTGAACTATGCTGCGCGTAACTAAACGATTTGTGAGGCCCAAGCTTTGCCGCAGTCTGCTGAACAGTTCGGGCAAGACCTCTCGGCGGTGCACTCGTTTTATCTTTTGCTCCTGGAAACCGCGCTGGGGCATGAAGTGCCGGCTCCGCCCGCGATTGCGCACGATCCTGACGTGCTGCGACGCTTCGTGCTGCTGATGGACCTGGCGGTTTCTCCGCAGATGATTCGCGACGGGTTGAAGTCGCCGGAGCAACGAGCCTCGGGGGAAGCTCTGCTGCGCTTCTTCGCTGCGAAAGCGCAACGCCGCAAAGAGGATCGCGACAAGGTGGACGTGATCGCCTCGGCGCTGTACCGGCTGCAGTCATCGAGAGCGGACGATAGCGCTGACGAGGAGGAAGAATATTCTCCGCGGATCGAGCGCTGCGAGCACGACCTGCGCCGCATCTACGGCGATCTGCCGATGCCGGCGCCTCCCAACGAGCACATGCAACTGGTACGCGAGTTTCACTTCCTGCGACAGGAAGTTGGGGACTTCCGGCACTTCGACGAACTGATCGACAGCGGCGTGATTCAAAAGGTGCGCGACATCAAGCAGACGCTGGACGCATCGTTCATGCATCCGCGAGTGCTGGCGACGGTAGCCTCGTACAACGTGTTTTTCGGGGACCACTTCGACCGGCTGTTCAAGCGCGCGGCGAACGAAGTGAAGACCTTTGCCGCCAAGGTGCAGCAGGATGGCGGGAGCATCATGAGCCGGGTGGACGGCGATGTAATCGTGAAGCACCTGGCGGAAGTGGACGAAGGGAAGATCCTGAACGAGGAGTACAGCCGCGCGCAGGAAGAGCTGCGTCACGTTTCGCGGTTGAAGAAAGCGGTCGACAACCGGCGGTTCGGAAAGACCGCCGCCCGGGCGAAAGACAACGCGCAAGCCGCTCCGGCAAGCCGGGTTCCGGGGCCGGGGATGGGGGGAGCCCAGCCGATTGTGCCGCTGGCGGATTCGGTTGCGGTGAAACCGCCGCAACGGACGGTGGGGCCGCCGCAACCGGCAGAGGCGCCCGCATATGCCATGCCGAGAACGTCGGCCAGCGTGGCCGACCGGGAATTGCAAAGGCTGGAAACCGTACAGGGAACGATTCGACGCTTCGTGCGTACGGCAGAGCCCGGCGCCTCGAACGTGGTGCCGTTGCCGAATGGCAATGTGACGCTCACCGCGTCGGAGGTGGAAGCGTTCCGCGCCGATTACGGGGGCGAGAAGAGCTTCCGCGCGGATTTCGCCGGGGCGCTGATGCAACTGGTGGCGGTGGACGCGCGGTTGACGGATGAGTGGCACGAGTTCCAGAAAACCCGGCTCACGGAATATAACTGGAAGCCGCACGCCGATGCGCTGGCGCACCTGCTGACGGTGGCGCGAAGCGTGTCCGATGGGGCGTTGAAGTTGGGCGCTACGGCGCAGCAGCGCGGATTGAATGAAAAGGTGGCGGCGATTGCGGAGAGCGTGGAGAAGGTGCGCGCGCGAGTGAAATCCGCGGCCGATGCGCTGCAATCGATCGAGCCCGCGAACGAGTGAGGCTGCGGGGCGCGCCTTTACGCGCGGCGCACGCACATATAAAATCGAAATCAGGCCGACGTAGCTCAGTTGGTAGAGCAGCCGATTCGTAATCGGCAGGTCACCAGTTCAAGTCTGGTCGTCGGCTCCATAAAATTTGTGTTCTCGAGATTTTGCCAGCCTGATGAGGGCTGGCATTTTGTTTGGCGGCGGGCGAAGGTGGGTTGTTCTGTCACACGCAAAAGTGAGAGAGGGGCATTATGGGAATTACAAGAATTGCGAATCGATGCGGCGATTGACCCCAAGTTAGAGAGACTTCTAGTCTGGAACCATGTCTTTAGGCCCGCTAGCAACTCATAGTCTACTAGATTCCAAACAAAGGTCAGGGCGACTAGAAGATATAGACAATCTCCGCGGAATCGCAATTCTCTTCGTTCTTCTGCATCATGTGCACGAACGCTTCAATGGCTGCGGAATCTACCTGCATCGCGGAATACCATCGTGGATTTCCGGACCTCTCTACTGGAATGGCCTGAATGGCGTCGTCATGTTTTTTGCGGTGTCTGGTTTCGTGATCATGCGAATGACCCTGCGAAGATGGGGCAGTTTGAGCCAAATAGAGTCGAAAGCATTCTATCGATTTCGAGTGGCTCGCATATTTCCTCTACTGATCGCGACGCTCATCGTACTCAGCAGCCTGCATTATCTAAGGGCGGACGGATTCCAAATCCCAGCCAGTAACGGCTCATTGTTTCATGTGCTTCTGGCGTGTCTCACATTTCAGGTGCCTCATTACGAAGCAATCTTCGGAAAACTCCCCATGGGGTGGACGGTGCTTTGGTCGCTTTCGGTCGAGGAGGTTTTCTATTTGTTCTTTCCCCTGTTTTGCTTAGCAAATCGACGGGGAAAGATTTTCCAGGTCATCGCCTTCCTATTCATCGTTGCCGGACCTTTTGCCCGGACGCATTCCAGGCACGGCTATGAATCGGTCCATTCATGGTTACCTGTCCTGCATGGAAGCCATCGCGATGGGGTGTTTGACGGCGCTCGCGGCGTCGCGTGCAAAGTTTAGTGACCGAGAAAGGCTGGCCCTTCGCTCATTGGGGCTGTCTCTCATGACGCTCGTGCTGGTGGTGCGACCTTTCAATCGCTTTCAACTGCTTTACGCGGCTGGTCTGGACTTCAGCGCCCTGGCGGGCGGAACATGCCTATTTATTTTATCGACGGTGAATGACAACAAGCGAAGTCGCGTGACACTCTCTGCTTTATCAAGCTTAGGACGTAGCAGTTACGAAATCTATCTCACGCATATGCTGGTTGTCGTCCTGGGCGTATCGATTGTCCTCCGCAATAACTTCTTGCGAGCACACCCAACTCTTTCCATTCCGGCGATGCTGCTCATTTCCTGGGCTCTCGGCACGGCAATAGCCCGCTGGTACTCGGAGCCTTTGAATCGCTGGCTTCGCGAAAGAAATGGCAGACCCTTGCTGGATCTTACCTTGGCCTGCATGCCGTTCCGGCTTTCAAACCACCGGATAAGCCCTAGAATGAAGGGGTGAAACATCCACTTCTACGTACTGTGCTGTGCAAAGTTTTACTTTCGTGCTTGCTGTTGCTGCCCGGCGGCTGCATTTTCCCGGCAGAGGCGCCGGTGCGCACGCTGTCGATCGGCGGTGGAACGATCGAGGTCACATTGCCGGCGGGAACGCTCGACGTTTCGCAGGACGACTTGATGCAGTGGGTGCAACGGGCGGCCGAAGCGGTGGCGACCTATTACGGGCGGTTTCCGGCGAAGCACCTCAGGTTGAAGATCAGCGCGGACGATCGGGATGGGGTGCATCACGGGGTCACGTACCCGGCGGGCGGCGGCCTGATCGTGATCTCGCTGGGACAGCATACGTCTAAGAGCGACCTGATGGGCGACTGGATGCTGACGCATGAGATGATCCATTTGGCGTTTCCCTCGATGCCGCGGCGGCAGCATTGGATCGAGGAAGGGATCTCGGTTTACGTGGAGCCAGTAGCGCGGGTGCAGGCCGGGCAATTTCCGGTGGAAGAGATGTGGTACGAAACCGTGCGCGACATGCACCAGGGGGAGCCGCAGCCTGACGACGAAGGGCTGGACCAGCACGCACACCTGGGGACGGACGTACTGGGGCGGCGCGCTGTTTTGCCTGGTGGCCGATGTGCGAATCCGCGAGCAGACGCATAATCAGAAAGGATTGCAGGACGCGTTGCGGGCGATCCTGGAGAACGGTGGAGTCATCACCGAAGATTGGCCGATCGAACGAGCGCTGCAGATGGGCGACACGGCGACGGGAACGCAGGTGCTGATGAATCTCTATCGCGAGATGAGTGACAAGCCGGAGGCGGTGGACCTGCCTGAAATGTGGAAGAAACTGGGAATCACGGTGCAAGGGAAGACGGCGAGCTTCGATGCCAAGGCGCCGGACGCGGCGATCCGCGCGGCGATCACGGAGAAGAAGTAAGGGTTCAGCGCAAGAGCAACAATCCAACCACACAGAGCGCCATACCGCTGGCATTGCGAAGAGTGAAACTCTCGCGATAGAGGAAGGTCCCCACCCCGAGCAGGACGAGGGCGACCATGGTGTTGCAGGCGAATGAGGTGATGTTCAGCTTCAATCCGAAGCGGTAACCGATGAGGTATCCGGATTCGATCGCGACCACGGAGAGGCCGAGGCCGATAGAGGCCCAGTTGAGGCGCTGGAACTGCTCCGCGGAAACGCCACGGCGGGCGAGCGAAAGAGCCAGGCACACGATCGATGCCAATCCAAACGAGATGCAGAGGGCGAGGAAGGGATCAACGAGCGCCGGGGTGGATTTCTGGCAAAGGTGGTAGAGGACGCCGCCACCGATGATGAGAGCGATGGAGATGGCTTCAGAAGCCTGCAGATGCATCGCGATCCTTTCGTAAAACCGGCGTCGATTCAAACTGCTGCCACGGGCGACCCGCTTCCAATTTCAAAGAGACCCAAACGATAAGCTTTTGGCGTTGCGGGCGGGACTGCGACCCACCCTGGCGCTGGGCAAGGGTGGGGCACTCACATTTGTCAGCGCGTGCTGAAGCGCAGAACGGTAGTGGAGTGGAAGGTCTCGCCGGCTTTTAGCTCGGTCGTGGGGAAGCTGGGCTCATTCGGTGAGTCGGGATAGTGCTGGGTTTCGAACGCGTAGGCGGTGCGAAAGTTGTACTTGTGCCCGCTTTTTCCGATGGGGCCATCCATGTGGTTGCCACTGTAGAAGTGCACGGCGGGCTGATCGGTGGAGATTTCGAGGACGCGTCCGGTGGAAGGGTCATAGGCTTCCGCCCCGGGCACGAACTTGCCGTTGTTCTCGAGGGCATAACTGAGGTCGTAGCCGATGCCGTATTTCAGCTGGTCATTCGTAACGCCAATGTTCTTGCCGATGGGGGTGAGCTGGCGGAAGTCGAGAGGAGTTCCTGCGACATCCGAAATTTCACCGGTCGGGATCAGGGCGGCATTGACGGGAACGAACTTCGACGCGTTGATTTTGACTTCCTGCTTCAGGATGTCGGGGCTGCCCTCGCCGGACAGGTTGAAATAAGCATGATTGGTGAGGTTGAGGACGGTGTTCTTGTCGGTGGTGGCGGTGTACTCAATCTTCAAGTCGTGACCGGACAGGGTATAGCGGACCTTGGTGGTGAGAGTGCCGGGGAAGCCGGCCTGTCCGTCGGGGCTGACATACGTAAGCTCGACGCCGTTGGGAATTTCCGTGGCCTGCCAAAGCTGCTTGCCGAAATTTTCAGGGCCGCCATGCAGGGTGTTGTTGCCGTCATTCTTGGGAAGGGTGTAGGCGTGACCGTCGAGTGTGAAGGTGCCATTGGCAATGCGTCCGGCGTAGCGGCCGACGCTGGAGCCAAATGAAGCGGTGTCCTTGAGGTAGCCGTCGAGGTTGTCGTAGCCGAGGACGATATCGGCGGGGTGGCCTTTGCGGTCGGGCGTGATGACAGAGACCAAGCGTGCGCCGTAAGTGGTGATCCGCGCTTCGATGGCGCCGTCTTTGAGGGTGTAGATGTCAACCGGAGCGCCGTCGGGCATTTTGCCGAATAGATCTTTCTTTACGTTGGTCATGGGATAAGAGCTGGCGGCGCAGAGAACCATCAACAAGGGCAGTGCAAAGAAGCAGCGACGCAAAGGCATCCTCCGCGAGTAGGGATCAAACGCCTCACAAATGTAAACCATCCGGCGATGCTTGCGGAGGATTAGCTGAGTTCGGCGGTTTCGCTGACCAACTCGGCGGAGATGCGTTCGCTCCCCGTGCTGCTGAGGAAGGCGAAGCCCAGGGTGACGACGGAAGCGAGCGCCAGGGCGGCGACGCAGGCATGCCAGCCGCGCCAGAGCCAGATCCATCCGAGAACGGTTGCCCCGGCACTGCCTCCGACATAGTAGAGAGTGACGTAGAGACCGGCAGCAGAGGAGCGGGCGCGGCCGGCATTGATGCCGGTCTGCACGGTGGCGGCGGCCTGGTAGATGAAGTTGCCGGAGGAGAAGAGCGCGAGTCCTAAGACCACGATCCAGAGGTGGCGCGAGAGAGTACAGGCTAATCCGCTGACGGCGAAGGTGAGGGCAAGCAGGACGGTGGGACGAAAGCCGCTGCGGTCGAGGAAGCGACCCGAGAGCGGAGTGATGACAAGCCCGAGCAGATAAACGCAGAAGATGCTGCCGAGGGCTGCGCTGGTGAGCAGAAAGGGCGGCTCGGCGAGATAGAAGTTTACATACGTGAAGGCGCCCACGAGCGAAAACAGGACGCCAAAGCCCATGGCAAAGGTTGCGAGCAGGCGTGGATTGCGCAGATGCATGCGAATGTCTCGCATCACGGATGCGGCGTTCTTGGCGGGCACAAAGTGTTTTGCCTTCGGAAGCCATTGGCGGACGGCGAGGGCTCCGAGGAAGTTGATGACGCCGATGATGAGGAACGAGGCGTGCCAGTGCCAGTGAGTGGCGACGAGTCCGGCGATGAAGCGGCCGAGGAAGCCACCGAAAACGGTTCCAGTAACATAGGCGGCCATCACGGTGCCGACGGTTTTTCCGGCGAACTCTTCGCCGATGTAGGCAATCATCACGGCGATGATGCCGGGAACGAAGATGCCCTGGAGAAATCTCCAGAACACCAGCGACCAGATGCCGGTGGAAGTGGCGGCCATGAGAGTTGGGATGGTGAGGAGAAAGAGCGAGGGAACGATGACCTTTTTGCGGCCGATGCGCTCGGCCATCAACCCCACGATAGGAGCCGCCAATGCGACGCCGAAGGTGGTGGCGCTGACAGTGAGGCTCACCTGTAGTTCGGAAGCGTGGAACAAGCGGCGGAGAAAGGGAAGCATCGGCTGGGTGCAGTAGACGTTGAGGAACGTGCAGGTGCCGGCGAGCATCACGGCGGCGAGGCTGGCGCGGCTGCTTGCGAGATTCGAATTCGAAGCCGAAACGCTCACGTGTTCCCATGATGCGGTGTTTATGGGAGGATGTGCAACGACAAGCGTCACAGGCAGGAGGTCAGAGGATGTTCGTTGGGCACTTTGCGGTCGCACTGGCTGCCCAGAAGGCGGACCCGCGTGTAAGGCTGGGAACGCTGATCATGGCGGCGCAATGGCTCGATCTTCTTTGGCCGATCTTCCTGCTATTTGGGCTGGAAGAGGTGCGAACTGAGCCGGGGATCACGCGATTCTCTCCGTTCGATTTCGTGCGCTTCCCTTACACCCACAGCTTGGCGGCAGTGCTGGGATGGGCAGTGCTGTTTGGGGGAACGTATTTTGCTTTTAAGCGCAACCCGCGTGGTGCAGTTTTGCTGGCGGCACTGGTCATCAGCCACTGGGTGCTGGACTGGTTCACGCACCGGCCGGATCTCCCGCTCTATCCGGGAGGACCGAAGGTGGGGCTGGGACTGTGGAACTCGATTACATGGACTTTGATCGTGGAGATCGCGATGTTTGTCGCGGGGGCAGCGGTGTACTTGAGGAGCACGCGCGCTAAGGACAAAATCGGGAGCTTTGCGTTATGGGGACTGCTTCTTTTCCTGATTGTGATGTACGTGCTCTCGTCGTTCGGATCGGATGTGCCCGACCCAAAACAAATTGCGTGGGGCGGTCTGACGATGTGGATCTTCGTGCCCTGGGGATACTGGATCGACCGGCACCGGGAGATTCGGACTACTTAAGCTTGCGATCGAAGTACTCAACTTCCGCGCTGTACGCCTTAACCCACGTCTTCCACATGAGGAAGGCGTGGATCTCGTCGGGGAAGATCAGTTCGTCGACCGCAACGCCATGATCTTTCAATTTCGCCGCGAGATCCACGCTTTGGGAGAAGGGCACATTGCGGTCATCGTCGCCCTGGATCAACAACACCGGCGACTTCCAGGTGTGGAGTGAGGCTTCGGGAGACGAATCAAAGGCAAGCTTTTCTGCTTCCTTGAAATCTGGCGAGGCAGCCGGATCGTGCACCCAGTCGGGCAGGAACGCCGACCAATCATGAACGCCGTGGAAATCGACGCCGGCGGAGAAGATGTCGGAGTTTCGGGCAAGACCCATGGCAGTGAGGAATCCGCCGTAGGATCCGCCCCACAGGCCGAGCTTGCTTTTGTCGACGATCGGTAACGACTGCAGATAGTGCGCGCCGGCCACGACATCGTCGTACTCGGAGGCGCCGCGCCACACGGTATGCGGCGGATTGTGAAAATCGTAGCCGTACATGATGCCAAGGCGATAGTTCACTGAGAGGACCACGTATCCTTTGCTCGCCAGGTATTCATTCATGGCGTAGGCGTTGTGATAGTAGTGCCTGTAATGGAAGCCGAGCAGCATCTGGCGGCTGGGGCCGCCATGAGTAAAGATCAGAGCGGGATGGGTGGCCTTGCCGTCCTTGGGAACGAAGAGCTGGCCGTGAATCTTGAAGCCTTCGGTGCTGTCGAAGACGACCTGCTGGGGAACGACGAGCTGATCCGATGGAAAGTCTTTGGGCAAAACATCGGGGGCAAGCATGGTGCGGCCGGCAGCGGTCAAGAGGTAGGGCATCGCGGGCGAGGTCGCGGTCGAACCAAGGCAGACGATCTTGTCGCCGACCACAACGGGAGCCCATTCGATGGACGCACCTTGGCTGAGAGGCTGACGCTGGCCGCCAACGACAGCGACTTTCCAGAGATGGCGGCGATCTTCGTCCTTGGGGTCGGCGGTGAACTCGTTGGAGGAGAAGACGAGCCATTGACTGTCTTTGCTGAGCGATACGTCTTCGACGTCGAAGTTGCCGGAGGTGAGTTGAGCCGGTTCGCCACCGTTTACCGAAACCGAGTAGAGATGGTTACGGTTGTCGCGGGTGGAGTCGAAGACGACGCGGTCTCCGGCAAAGAAGAAGGAGCCCCCCAGAAAGTTGGGAAAGGAATCGCGCATCTGGTCGCCGCTGTGCCAGATCTCCTTCGCCTGGAAGGTGTTCGCATCGGCAATCCAGATGGACCAAGGATTCGGACGCTGAGGAATGATGGGCAGCTTCGCTTCGGCTCCGGGCCGACGAACAAAGGCGACTTGCTTGCCATCGGCTGACCAGCGGGGAAAAGCGTCGCGGTTGGTGGTAGGCGCCAGGTAATGCACTTCCGCGCCATGAATTTCCTGGATGGCGATAAAGCTGTGATCTTTGCGACCGACTTGGAAGGCAAGTCGCTGGCTATCGGGCGCCCAGCGCGGCTCTGAGAGATCGCCGCGGATTTCGTTCAGCTTCTTCGCCGCCTGCTTACCGTCCAGCGGGGCGATCATGATCGAAGTTTTTGTGGACCACGCCGCCCACTTGTTGTCGGGCGAAATCTGGATGTCTTCGCATCCTTCGTCGCCACATCCCATGTCGCCGAGCAGGCGCGGTTCGCCCTTGCCAACTTCCACGGCAAATACCTGTTGCTTCGTACCAGCGGTAAGACTCTGCGGGTTAGCGACGGTTCCGGAAGAGTTCAACTCGGAGCCACGCGCGTAAAGAATCGTTTTTCCATCGGTGGTGAGGGTGAGGGCAGCAATGGGCATGCCATCGTCGCCACGATAGTGCGTGATTTGGCGCGCACGAAAATCAGGAGCTTCGGCAACCCACACGTTGCGTTCACCACGAAGGTCAAAGACCCACGCAATCCGTTGCGCGTCACGTGCGGCTACCAGTTCCGATGGAAAAGGCGATCCCAGTACCTGCTCGATGGTGAATTCGGCGGCGAAAGAAAGGGATGTTGCGAGAAGAAGGAAAGAGAAAAGGAAGAACCGTCTGATTCCCATAAACGAGTGAGGATAACATCGGCGAAAAAATGAGAATGAATCGCGGAGTCAAGGAAACGGTTTGCAGAATTTCTGATAGACGCGGACAGAAGCAGTCGTTCGGTGTGGTGAATGTGTCACGGATGTGTCACTGCGAAAAATGACGCAAAGGAAAAGGCCGCCCGGCAACTCAGGCGGCCTTTCCTTCAAGGGAGAATAGTTCCAACGGAGGCTAGACCGTAGAAACTTTCTGGAACAAATACTATGAGGTGGGTAGGGGGGTGTCAAGCGATTTCTGGAGTTTAAATGTCTTATTCTTCAATAACTTACAACTTCAGGCTCGACTTGCAAAAGTGACAAAAATTGTCATCCGGGTAGGAATCCGATTGGTAAGTGGGGGAAATTCGGCCACTTACCGTAAATCCAAGCTGATGAATTCCTCCTCGTCTTCCTTGTGAAAACGGGTAGGGAGGACGCGACGGATGAGGACGCGGATACCGCCGAAAAAGACGCCGAAGATCAAGCCGACCAGCAGGAGGACGCCAATCAGGCTGAAGACGGCGACAATCAGATTCCCGACATTATCTTTCGGAGCGAGGCTGGTCGCCTGCGTCCAACTGACGGTGGCATCAAAGTTGACCGATCCGACGAGACCCTTGGCATCGGCGAGGGGAAGATCGCCGGTCATGAGGATGACTTTGTCGCCGCTCCGCTTGGCGACGAAGCCGGGGGCCGACTGCATGGCGGATTCCAGGTTTTGCAAGCGCTCGGTAGCGATCTCTTTAGTCGGATACGAGATCACGACCATGGTGGACTGATTACCCTGGTCCTCATATTGGCCCAGAACGACCTCGGCATCCGATCCAAACTTTTCGAAGTTCACCTGGTCGGCAGTGACGGGGGCGTGCACAAGATTCAGCGCCTGCGGACCCATCACGTACTTGGCAGTGCCGGGAACGGCTTTTTCTTTGGGGAGATAACCCGGGAGGTTGGGAGGAGTGGCGTCATTGCCCTGCGCCTGGGGAAGTTCTTTGGCCAGGGCGCGGAGGTCAGCGGCCGACATGGCAGTGATCTGGTCGAGGGTGGCGTCGACTAAGACGTTGCTGCGATAGAAAAGGATGCGCTGATTGGCGGAAGCGGCGTCGTCGCCAATTTCTTCGCGCTGCATCTCAGGGGCGCGATAGAAGGTGAAGGCGCCATAGGCGCCACTCACATTGTCGAAACGAGCGGCTTTGATGGTGATGTGGCGTCCGCCGCGATTGTAGTCGGCAGATTCGAAGTCGTGGAAACCGTACTCTTTGAGGACTGCGGGGAAGGCAGCGTCGGCCTGTGATGGAGTGGTGCCGTGCTTAACGGTCTGGGACTTCTCCCATCCGGCAAAGCTTTGCGGCAGGAGAGCGGGGTCGGCGGCGAAAGCCCCCAAGGTGAGGAAACAGAGCGCGGCAACGAGGGCAAAAAGACGTTTCATGACGAGAATAGGCCCGGAGGTCTTGCTATTAGACTACACGGATTGGGGAGAAGTTTCCGGAAAGGGGACAGGCGCTGCCAGCCTTCCGCGCTTCGCCGTCGGGTAAGGCAAAGACGTTCACCAGGTTTACCGGATAGCGGCAGCGGACTGCCCTTACTCGCCGGTGTTTTTGGTGGTTTGCTGGGCGACTTTTACGCTGCTCAAACTGCTGACGTACTTAGCGATGCCTTTATAGAGAGATTCGGCGATTTTTTGTCGATATTCGGGAGTTTGGAGCTTCTTTTCGTCGCCTGGATTACTGAGGAATGAGATTTCGGCGAGGATGCTGGGCATATTGGCGCCGATGAGGACGATGAATGGTGCTTTCTTCACGCCCCGATTGCGCATGGCGGTGGACTTGGAGGACAGGCCGGTTGCGAGGGATGACTCAACATCCGAGGCGAGTTCGTGGGACTCGTCGATTTTCTCTTTCAGGGTGATCTTCTTCACCAAGTCCTGTAATTCGTGAATGGATTTCTGAGAGACAGCGTTTTCGCGAGCGGCAACTTCGAGGGCGGCTGGGTCCGAGGTGAAATTGAGGTAATAGGTCTCGACGCCGCGGGCGGAATCGTCGCGGCTGCTGTTGGCATGCACGGAGATGAAGAGATCGGCCTGGTTCTGGTTGGCGATGGCGGTGCGGGTTTCGAGAGGAACGAAGGTGTCGTCGTCGCGGGTATAAATCACTTCAGAGCCGAGCCGATTTTCGAGCAGGCTGCCGAGCCGGACAGCGACATCGAGGACGAGGTCCTTTTCCATCAGTCCGTCGGGACCGATGGTGCCGGTATCGTGGCCACCATGGCCGGCATCCACTACGATGCGGTTGATCTTGAGGCCGAGGGCTCGGATGAGAGAGCGATCTCCGCTGGAACGAGGAGCGGCTTCATGAATCTCGGCGACGTCCGTTGAATCGGTGTGGACTTTCTTCGCAAGTTTCGCGGTGCTGCCGGTCTTGGGCGCAACCTCTTCGTAGGTTGGTTTCGTGGTGGGCTGCGAGGTAGCCTTAACGCCGCTCGACTTGCCGACGAGGTCCGGGTCAGGTTTTGGTAGAGGTTTCCCTTCGGCTTTGGCTTCCTTGTACTTGCGTTCGTATTCAGCCGCTTCCGCGCGAAGCTGGTCGCCGGTTTTCTTCATCGCAGGGTTGGTGGAGGAGTCCTGCAAGTTGGGTTTCTGGGCGGTCTCGGGACGCTGGGTTTCGCTGCGAGGATTCTCGAATTTGAGCGCGCCCTCGGATTTTCGGCTGTCGGCGATTTCGGTCCGGGTGGCGTCGGGCGTTTCGTCCGGCGGTTCGGTCTCGGCGGGTTCCTGCCGGTTGGCAGCGAGCGCGGTGTTGGCCTTCCGGCCGTGGATATCGATGATCAAGCGATAGGGATTAGGTAACAGAAAAGCTGAATAGTCGGAAACGTCCTCGACGTCGAGCACAATGCGCACGATGTCCCGTTGATAGGGGGCGACGCGCACGGTGCGGAGAAAGCCATCGCCGACTTCGAAGGTTTTGCCGACCAGGGTAGAGGCGAGCTTGGCGTTGTGCAGGTCGAAGAAGATGCGATCGGGCTTAGGAACGCGCCCGGCTTCGTACTTCACTTCGTCATCGAGGTCGATGGCCACCCGGGTGTAGTTCGGGGTCGACCAGAAGCGGATGCCATTCACTGTCGGCATGGCCGCGTGTTTCTTGGCTGCGACCTCGGCGGCCTTCATTTCATTAGGAGTAAGTGGCGGAGGCGCGCTCATGTCGGCGAGGGCCTTGTGGGCCTGGTCAGCGAGCTGGGATTTCGGATAGCGCTGGAGGAAATCTTCGAAGGTCGCTTTGGCGGCCCCGGTATCTTTCAGATCTTCTTCGTAAATTTGTCCGATGGTGAAGAGGGCGTCGACGCGGTACTTGCTGCCGGGATAATTCTTGCGGAGGAACTCGTACTCGGTGATGGCGTCGCGGAGGACCTTTTCATCGAGGAACTTGCGGCCTTCTTCGGCGAGGAGCTCGGCGACGGCGACGATGCTGGCGTCGGCACGGCTGGAGGCAGCACTGGTGTAATACACCTTCTTATAGGCATCGATGACGCGCTGGTACGATTGGCGGGTGCGGTCCTTTTCCGGGCGGCCGTTCAGGGCTTCGCGCATGCGCTCAGCTTGTTCGTAGGCGGTACGGGCGATCTGCTTCTTCTGGGCAGGAGTGGTGGCGTGAACACACGGAGCGATGGTGGTCAGCAGGACCAACACTGTGATCCACGAATAACTTCGGTTCGTGCGGATCCTGAAACCCATCGGTGACTGCTTTGGATCTCCTACAGCTAGCATGGGACGGTGAGGCCGGTTAGTCAACGTTATTGAACGTCAACACACCTTGTTGATCACGGTAAACCCGAATGGGCTCACGAGTTGCGGTGGCGAAGTGAATTGTTTGGCCGCCACTATAGAGATTCGTGATCTGGCGTACGTAATTGCGGGTTTCCTGGTAGGGCGGCACTCCGCCGTGGGTGGTGACGGCCTTCTCTCCGGCGTTGTAGGCAGCCAGGGAAAGTTTTACATCCCCCTTAAAATCTTCCAGTAGCTGCCGAAAGTGACGAACCCCGGCATCGACATTCTGCTGCACGTCGAAGGGATTAGAAACATTCAGTTGGCGGGCGGTGCCGGGCATCAACTGCATGAGTCCCATGGCGCCTTTGTTGGAGACGGCGCGGGGATTGAAGTTGGATTCCACCTTGATGATGGCCTTCACAAGGTTGGGATCGACGCCGTGACGCGCGGCTGCCTGGTTGATGGCAGCTTCCAATTCAGCGCTGCTGACGGCATATCCACGGGCAAGCTTGCCGAAATTTGGATCTTTGTCGGCCGGTTCAACGACGCCCTTGACCGGGTTCTGAGCGGTCGTGGGCTGAGAGACGACGAAACTCTTGACCTCGTCGGCGGCGCTGCGGGCAGCGTTCAGGGCCGCGGGATTGGCATGCGGCACCGGCTTCCAGCGACGCTCAGTGGCGCTCCAGAAGATTAGAGTCTTGGAATAGTGAGTTGCCTGGCCGTCCGGCGCGACATACTTGCTGTCTTCTTCATTCACGAAGACCTTGTGGCCATCGACATCGACGGCGGCGATGCTGCCGGCGAAGGCGGTGGAAGATGCGACCAGGAAGGAGAAGGTGAGCGCGAACCCTAGAAACGATTTCGCGTGCACCGGTTGAAGCCGGTGGCAGGGACGCACGCGAATATGGTGTATGCGTTGGTTCAATCGCATGGGTGGCGCCGAAACCCTGGCGGAAGCGGCAAAAATGCCGCAACCCCTTGCATCGACAATTCTTTCCAGAGTGGCAGGATTATAAAAGGCTTCCCCCGCCGGATCAATGTACGAAGAGGTCCGTTAGTCCATGTACTAGCGGTTTCGGGCGACGCAAACCGAAGCCATCAGTGCGCCGGATAGACCTGGGGCTGGGTGACGAAGGCGGCTTTGACGTGGGGTTGCGAGAGATACCAGATGATCAGGGCATGGATCGCCAGCCGGAGGATGACGAAGAAAAGTCCGATGATGTGGAAGTGGATCATGGAGATGAATAGACCGAACACTCCGAAGACCACGGCGATGGCATTGAGGATGATAGTGAGCATGCGTCCCCATTCCCTGAGGTTCCACAGGCCGTAACCGCAGACGACATTGAGGATGGCGCCGACAATAAAGCCGAAACCAAAAACTGCGCCGATGGCGGCGCCAAGTCCAGCGCCAGCGGCGCCTGCGCCGGCTTGCTGCGCCGATGAGCCAATGATGGAGCCGAGGAAGGCTCCGCCTAAGAAGGCGGCAGCCGCGAGCAAGACAAGTAAGCCAGCAAAGATGAATAAGAGAATCGCGAGGACGGACACGCCGGTGGGACGATTCATGGCTTCTCCTGAACCACAGCGACGGCTGGCGAAACGCTAGTTCAAGGTTCTCCGCGGGTCAAGTTCAAAAGCATGTTCCGAGGCATCGCGGGAACGCGTGCTGTGGGCATTTATACTGTTGATAACGCGATGTCGACCCGTCTGGACGAGATCCTGAGCGTTACCCGGCACAATTTGGCGTCGACCAAATCGGCGGCACAGGCGCGCGCGCTGGAAAAGCTGGCGGCGGCCCACCATCCGCGAGGATTTCGACGGGCGTTGCAGGAGCGGGCCGCGACCGGGCCGGCAATCATCGCTGAACTGAAAAAGGCTTCGCCGTCCAAGGGATTGATCCGGGCAGAGTTCCACGTGGCGGAGTTGGCCAGCGAGTTGGAGGCGGCCGGGGCCGCGGCACTTTCAGTGTTGACCGATGTTCCGCACTTCCAGGGATCGCTGGCGAACCTGCAACTCGCGTCAGCGGCGGTAAAAATTCCTTGCCTGCGGAAAGACTTCATCGTGGATCCGATCCAGATTGTGGAGGCGCGGGCGCATGGAGCGGATGCCATCCTGCTGATTGTCGCTGCACTGGAAGACCGGGAACTGGGGGAGCTTCACCACGAGGCGCAGGCTTTGGGGCTGGATGTATTGTGCGAGGTGCACGAACGAGACGAGATGAAGCGCGCCGCCAACCTCGGGTTTGACCTGATCGGGGTGAACAACCGTGACCTGCGAAGCTTTCAAGTGAATGTGGAGAATGCGTTGAGCTTCCGTGAGGAATTTCCGGCGCATGCGGTGCGGGTGGCGGAGAGCGGGATCGAGGACCGGGAGGTTATCGGGCAGCTGCGCGCCGCGGGATACCATGCGTTCCTGGTTGGGGAAAAGCTAATGCGGGCGGAAGCGCCGGGAGCAGCTTTGCGGGAGTTGCTGGCGTGAGTTCAACGGGGACGAACCATCCGCAGGAGGCCCGGATCTGGATCAAGATCTGCGGCAACACGAATGCGGAGGATGCGAAGCTGGCCGTGGAACTGGGGGCGGACGCGCTGGGGTTCATCTTTTCGCCAAGCCCGCGGCGGATCACCCCCATCGATGCAAGCCGAATCATCGCGCAGATGGATCCGAGGATTGAGACGGTGGGCGTTTTCGTGAACCAGCCAGCGTCAGTGATTCTTGCGACTGCGCGTCGGGCTGGGTTGAGCGCGGTGCAGTTGCATGGCGACGAGGATCCCAAAGGCGTAGGCACGCTGCGGGCGTTAGCTGCGCGGGAGAAGATGGAGCTCAAGATCTACAAGGCAGTGCGGATGAGCACCATCGACGACAGCTTTAGCTGGGATCCGCAAGCGTCCAAGATGCTGGCAGCAATGGTGTTGGATTCGGGAACCCCGATTCAGCGGGGCGGGACGGGGCGAAGCTTCGACTGGGATGAAGCGGCGCCGCTGGTGAAACTGCTGTCGCGGCGGGCGAAGATCATTATTGCCGGAGGATTGAATCCCGGGAACGTGGTGCGGGCGATTTCGTTATTTAATCCGTTTGGTCTCGATGTAGTGAGTGGAGTGGAGCGGCAGCCGGGCAAGAAGGATCCGGAAAAGCTGCGCGCATTTTTCGAAGCAGTGCATTCATCTGCACAGAAACGTTAAACATCATCAT
Organism: uncultured Acidobacteriaceae bacterium; assembly: GCA_963703075.1. Classification (GTDB taxonomy): domain Bacteria; phylum Acidobacteriota; class Terriglobia; order Terriglobales; family Acidobacteriaceae; genus Korobacter. The sequence continues at coordinate 3,353,606 of OY969786.1, read as the reverse complement.
GGCGACCAAGATCCTCGCAAGACCTGGCAAGGCTGCCGCCAAGGCAGTGAAACCCGCAGAGCAGCCTGGGTACTTCGGCGCGTACGGCGGCCGGTTCGTTCCCGAGACGTTAATGGCGGCGCTGCAGGAACTTGATGCTGCCTACGAGTCGGCGAAACGCGATAAGCGATTCAAAGAAGAGCTGGACTCATTGTTGCGCGATTATGCGGGGCGGCCGACGCCGCTGTTCTTCGCTAAAAATCTGACGGCAAAACTGGGCGGCGCGAAGATTTACCTGAAGCGCGAAGACTTGCTGCACACGGGGGCGCACAAGATCAACAACTGCATTGGGCAGGCGTTGCTCGCCCGCCGCATGGGCAAGAAACGCATTATCGCCGAGACCGGCGCTGGGCAGCACGGCGTGGCCAGCGCCACCGTCGGCGCGCTGTTCAACATGGAGTGCGTGGTTTACATGGGCAGCGAAGACGTGCGGCGGCAGGAGCCGAACGTCTATCGGATGAAGCTGCTGGGGGCGGAGGTCGTGCCCGTGACCTCGGGATCGCGGACGTTGAAGGACGCGATTAACGAGGCGATGCGTGACTGGGTGACGAATGTCCGCACGACGCATTACCTGCTGGGAAGCGTGCTGGGAGCGCATCCGTACCCGACGATGGTGCGCGATTTCCATCGCGTGATCAGCCGCGAAGCGCGGGCACAGATTTTGAAGGCCGAGAACAAGCTGCCGACGGCAGTGATTGCCTGCGTGGGCGGTGGATCGAATGCCATCGGCGTGTTTTACGAGTTCATTGGAGACAAGAAGGTCCAGTTGATCGGGGTCGAGGCCGGAGGTCGCGGGAAGTCGCTGGGAGATCATGCAGCGCGTTTTCGCGGTGGTGCGCCGGGGGTGCTGCAAGGGACCTATTCTTACGTCCTGCAGGACGAAGCAGGGCAGATCGCGAGCACCCATTCGATTTCTGCGGGGCTGGATTATCCGGCGATTGGGCCGGAGCATGCCGCGCTGGAGGCGGCGGGGCGCGCGGAGTATGTGGCTGCCAGCGATGCGGAGGCGCTTGCAGCGTGCAGTATGCTTGCAAAGACGGAAGGAATCATTCCGGCTTTAGAGTCTTCGCACGCGGTGGCCGAGTGCGTACGGCGCGCGCCCAAGATGCGCAAGAGCGACGTGGTGATTGTGAATGTGTCGGGGCGCGGTGATAAGGACATCGGGATCCTTCGGGAGCAGCTTAAATTCTGACGTAAGGTTTGGCAGGATGAAACGCTTCGGCATGCTTGCGGTTACGTTCACACTGTTGGCAGGGCTGCTCGGCTGCGGCAAAAAAAGCGAACAAGCCGATTTGCCGAAACCCGAGCCGACGCCATTGTTCAAGCCAGGCATGAGTTACTGGAATTTCGAGAAGACACGACGGGAATTTGGGTTGAAAAATTGGGACACGGTGGAAGATCGCCGTCCGCTGGTGAGCGACAAACGTCCGCCGTTTCGAATGCTGGTGATTCGCGTACCGGATTACAAGGACCACGGATTCAGCGGGAGCCTGGTCTTGTCGTTCTATAACGACCGGCTGATGAAGACACAGTTTTATGTCGCCAATGTGAAGGAGTACCTGAACGTGGCTGGGCCGGACGAGCAGGTTTCATTGGGCAATGACCTGTCCGGCGGCATTTCGCCCCACACGCATGTGTGGGTGGGCAAAGAAGGCGATGGCCGGACCTACCTGGGAATGGAAGACGAAGTTCTGAAGCAGCAGATGGACGACTGGATCGTCCGGTACTCGCAAGCCGGATAACGCATGGCGATTCAATTTCACAAACGGCCGGGGCTCGTCGCGTACGTCACGTGCGGCGATCCCGACGTGGAGACGACGATTGCGATTGTCCTGGCAGCCATCGAAGCCGGGGCCGATGTGATTGAGCTGGGAGTGCCGTTCAGCGATCCGGTGGCGGATGGCCCGGTGATCCAGGCGGCCAGCGAACGCGCCCTGCAGGGCGGAACGACCGCACGGGACGTGTTGGCGGTAGCGCGCGAGGTGCGACGACACAGCGATGCGGGAATGATCGTGTTCTCGTACATTAATCCAATACTGCGCTGCGGTTTAGACAAATTTTGTGCGGAAGCTGCGAGTGCCGGGGTCGACGGCATGCTGGTGACGGATCTCCCGGTAGAGGAAGCAGACCCTTATCTCACGGCGATGACAAAGCACAAGCTCGACCCGGTGTTCCTGGTTGCGCCGACGAGTCCGGATGCTCGTTTGAAAAAGATCGCGGAGAAGAGCCGCGGCTTCGTGTACGCGGTTTCACGCACCGGAGTGACGGGGACGCGGCAGGAAGTGGCGGGCGATGCGCGGGAGCTCGTGAGCCGTCTGCGGAAGTACACCAAGCTGCCGATCGCGGTCGGGTTTGGCGTATCGACGGCAGAACAGTTTGCCGAGGTGGGACGTTTTGCCGATGCCGCGGTGGTAGGCAGCGCCATCATGCAGCGGGTTTTCGATAACCCGGGGAACGAAGCGGACGCGGTGAAGAATTTCATTCGCGGGTTGACCTCGACGATGAAACCCGCGGCCGCGCGGAGGGGATGAGACCGGATGGAAATTGAGGACTGGCGGAAGAAAATCGACGCCATCGACCAGGACGTGCTGCGGCTCCTGAACGAACGCGCGCATGCGGCAATGGAAATCGGAAAAATCAAAGAAACGACCCATGCGGCGGTGTATGAACCGGATCGCGAGCGGGCGATCTTCACCAATCTCCATAAGACCAATCACGGGCCGCTTACCAACGACGATCTCACGCAAATTTACGGGCAGATCATCGCCATCATGCGCGAACTGCAGACACGCCGCTAATTCCCATGGCAATTGAGCGCATCACCATCGCTGGTCTCGGGCTGATAGGGGGCTCGCTGGCGCTGGCGCTGCGACAGGCTGGCTTTGCCGGTGAGATGGTTGGCTGCGATCGCGCCGAAGTGTTGGCGGCGGCGACGGAGCGTGGCATTGTGTCGGGTGGCAACGTGGACCCGGTGGTGGCGGCGCAAGGCAGCGACGTGGTGGTGCTGGCGACGCCGGTTGGCGCGATTATCGATTTGATCGAGCGGCTGGGGCCGGTGATTCCGGTAAGCACACTCCTGACCGATTGCGGCAGCACGAAGCGCGAGATCGCAGAGCGAGCACAACAGGTTTTCGGAAGCGCTGCGGGAGCGAGGTTCCTGCCGAGTCATCCCATGGCCGGCGCGGAGCAAGGCGGGCTGGAACATGCGAACGCCGATCTCTTCCATGGGGCACCGTGGATTTTTACGCCACTCGATGAGCAAACCGAGGGAACGAAGTCGGCAGAGTGGATTCGGCTGATTGAGTCGGTGGACGCGATGCCGGTATTTATCGATGCGGCGCGGCACGACCGACTGTGCGCATGGACCAGTCATCTGCCGCAACTGATCTCGACGGCGCTGGCGTCTGCCATTGAGGCGGAGTTCGGCGATGAAGAGGCGGTTCGCCAAATCAGTGGACGCGGATTACAGGACATGACGCGGCTGGCGGCGAGTTCGTATTCGTTGTGGCGCGATATCGTGGCGACGAACTCGAAAAATCTCAGTGACGCCCTGTTGCAATACGAGCAGCATCTCTCGCACTTACGTGAAAACCTGCGTGGGCCCGCATTGCGGGAGGAATTCGAGGCGGCGAATCTGTTCCGGCGACGGAAAAAACCTTAACCACAGAGGACACAGAGGTCTCTGAGAGAAAACCCAAAACCTTGAACACGAAGGGCTGCTGCCAATGCTCTGTGGTTAAATGTTGCGCATGAATAAAGTGGTAGCGAATGCGGAGGAGGCGGTCCGTGACGTTCCGGATGGAGCGAGCCTGATGGTGGGCGGCTTTGGGCTGTGCGGCATTCCGGAGAACCTGATCGCGGCGCTGGCGAAAAAGGGCGTCAAGAACCTGCACACCATCAGCAACAATGTGGGCGTGGATGAGTTTGGTCTGGGGATCCTGCTGTACAACAAGCAGATCACCAGTCACAAAGGCAGCTACGTTGGAGAGAACAAGCTGCTGGAAGAGATGGTGCTTGCCGGCCGCATCGACCTGGAGTTGATTCCGCAAGGCACGTTTGCCGAGCGCATCCGTGCAGGCGGAGCGGGGATTGCCGCGTTTTATACGCCGACGGGCTACGGCACGATCGTTGCGGAGGGCAAGGAGACCCGCAGCATCGAAGGCCGGATGTATGTGCTGGAGCGCGCTCTGAAGGCGGACTTTGCGCTGATCAAGGCGTGGAAGGGCGATCGTTGGGGAAACCTTGTTTATCGCAAGACGGCACGCAACTTCAATCCCATGATGGCGACGGCAGCGAAAGTCACCATTGCGGAGGTGGAAGAACTGGTCGAGCCGGGCGAACTGGATCCCGAGATGGTGCATACGCCGGGCATCTACGTGCAGCGCATCTTCCAGGCGGTAGGAGAAGAGAAGCGCATCGAGCGGCGCACCCTGCGCAAGCGTTCGGAGGGGACCAAGTGATGAGCACGGCACCTAATATCAATAAGCAGAAAGATCACGAGAAGCGCGAGCGCATTATCAAGCGAGTCGCGCGCGAGTTGCGCGATGGCTATTACGTGAACCTCGGCATCGGCATGCCGACGCTGGTCGCGAACCATGTGCCGGAAGGTATGGAGGTCGTGCTGCAATCAGAGAACGGAATGCTCGGCGTGGGCCCTTATCCATTCGAGGGCGACGAGGATCCCGATCTCATCAATGCGGGAAAAGAGACGGTGACGGAGATTCCGGGGACAGCGTACTTCTCGAGCGCGGATTCGTTTGCCATGATCCGCGGCGGACACATTGACTTGAGCGTGCTCGGGGCGATGGAAGTGGACGAAGAAGGAAACCTCGCGAACTGGATGATCCCGGGCAAAATGGTGAAGGGCATGGGCGGTGCGATGGACCTGGTGGCGAGCGCTCGCCGCGTGGTGATCGCGATGGAGCACACCAACAAAGATGGGCGGCCGAAGATCCTGCGGCGCTGCACATTACCGATCACCGGCTTACGGGTGGTGGATGTGATCGTGACCGAGATGGCCTACATGCGAGTGTTGCAGGAGCAGGGGATTGTGCTGGAAGAAATTGCGCCGGGCTTGACCGTGGAAGATGTACAGAAGGCGACGGAGCCGACGTTCATCGTGAGCCCTTCACTCAAGACAATGGAAGGTTGAAGTTCTTCTACTCTGTCTCGTGCAGATCTACTCTGGTGATCTACTTTCGTTCGATCAACGAGGTCTTCAGAGTTCCCTTAACTCGCAAGAATTATCCCTGCGGTACTAAGCAGAGAAGTCCAGTGTACCCGCATGAATACTGTGTATTCTTAAAGTCGGCGTGCGATTTAATCCTTTCGAATCCACGGCACATCCCCCATTTGGTAGAGGCCCCTTGTTTTCTATTTCACTTCCCCCTCGTTTCTTCCTGGCGTTTGTTGTTTTTCTCCTTATCTCAGCAGGTGCAGTGGTTGCGCAAGCTCCATCCGGCTCGAAGGTCTTAAGCCGGATCGAAGAAGCGAGCGACTGGGAGACCTGTGGCAACTGTGGCAATACCGCCAGCAGTGGCGCCAAGGCCACATTCAGCATGGAGCGCGGCATCACCAGCCCGAACCTGGACGGCAGTTCGACGAAGTTCTCAATTGGCGGACCGCATCCATTCAAAAACGCATACTGGTACATCAAGCGCTACGATGCGCCCGACACTCCATTGAAGTACCTGAAATACGATTTTTACGTCTACATTCCGAGTGGCTACGCGAATGCGCCTGAGGCGATTGAATTCGAGTGCCAGCAAAAAGTTGGAGGCTACCTATACAACTTTGCATGGCAGGCGGATTACGCGCACCACGCGTGGAGGACGTATGACTTCGGGAAGCACGAATGGCAAAATTCGGGAATCGGCTTTGGAGGGCTGAGCACCGGGAAATGGCACCACTTCACTGCGGAATTCCACACCGCGAACCGAAAAGCGATTGCCGATACGCTCACGGTGGATGGAACACGGCACGCGCTAAGCATTTCCCATTCAGCAAAAGCGTGGAATTCGGGGCATTACCTCACCAACGCGTTCCAATTAGACCTTAACGGCACACCGACGCCGTACCACGTGTACGTCGATAAGATGTCGGTGACATACAAATAGCGTAAATCGTTGACGGAGGGGAAGCACGATCGCGATCGATTCGTGACCGTGCTTTCTCCTTCGATTTACATCCTCCAGCAAGTTCCTTCCACGCGCCGTTCCGCGATGGGGGCGGGTTGTGCCCGGCAATTGGATTTTGGACGATGGAGCTTTAGTTAATACCCTTCGTCGCTATGGTCTGAATTCAAATCCAGAGTAGAACCTCGGTAACTGTCCCTGCGGGCGGCAACGCGGAATCATAGTGGCTATGAAGCGCGTTCTTCTGTCTCGGGTCCTCTTCAGTTGCTCTCACCAATTCACCTGGCCACGCCGCGACGAGAGTGGAAATTACTACCAGCTCTGCGTCAATTGCGGCTCGAAATATCGATATGACTGGAAAAGGATGCGTCGAACGTCGCGGGTCGAAGACGACCTGGTGGCGGAGACGCGGGCGGCTCACAGGCCGACCAGGCCTGTTTGGGTTGCGCGGGAACGCCGGTTACGCCATGTCGTTCCGGTGAAGTACCGGGTGATTCCGGACGGAGAGTGGCTCACGGGGAGCTCGGAAAACCTCAGCCGGTCGGGGCTTCTGTTCCGGTGCAGCAGCGAGGTGGCAATCGGAGCAACGATCGAGGTGCAGCTGGAGATGCCACCGGAACTGGCGGGCGAACCGGGGTGCGAAGTGACGTGTCGGGGCACGGCAGCGCGAGTCACGCCGGATCGAGCCGAGAAAGAGGCGCGGGATTTCCTGGTTGCGTGTGCGATTGAGGATTACGGTTTTGGTGCAACGTCGGACGCGGCTTCGCTGGCCCGCAAGTCTGGCTAGGCGAGGCGGCGCGCAAGCCGCGCGGGCAGCGTAAAGATCGCCCAGATCATTTCGAGCACGCCGTCCACGGCAATGCCAACGATGCGAAATGGCAGCAGCAACAGCCACACGATCGGATAGAGCACGAGCGCGAACAGAGCCAAGGGCCAGCAGAACACAAGCAAGAGACACCAGAGCAAGAAGGTCAGCATGCTTCCCCCTGCACTGTTATACGGCCTTCGAGGTGGCGAAGTTCTGAGAATCCTGCAGGTGCTTTTTCAAAAAGAAATAGCTGCGTTGGGCCGCGTCGAGAATGTCGAGACCGCGGAAACCGTGGCCGGCTCCCTTGTAGATCTTCATCTCGTGCGGTACGTGTCGCGATTTCAGCAATGACTCAAGCTTGAATGCCTCGGTGACGGGGACGGTCTGGTCGCGGTCGCCGTGCAGGATGAGCACTGCGGGGCAGTGTTTCATCTCGGCAATGGCCTGCTCATGCATTCCGCCAAAGTAGTCGACCACGGCACGGATCCTGGGCTGCGATGAGGCGAGTGCAAGTCCGAGATAAGCCCCCAGGGAAAAGCCAACGATGCCGATCGACTCCGGGTCGGCAAAATCCTGGGTCTGCGCGTAATCGATGGCATCGGAGATCACCGACAGCCATTGCCGGTGGTGTTCGCGAATCTCCTGCGGATAGGCCCACGTGGTGCGGGTCGCCTCGAAGTAATGGGGGACGAAGACGGCGAATCCACGGTCGGCGAGCATCTGGGCGAAATCGCCGTACTGCACGTGAGCGAACCCTCCGGAGCCATGGAGGGCGACGACGATCGGGAACCGGCCGTCGGTTTTCGGCCGGAACACATCAACGTGAACCGGCTGCTTGTCGCTGAGAATTGTGGTTGTCAATCTAAAGTATTAGATGCACGACAAGCCTTTTCGTCTCACGCGGCGACGCCTCCGCCGTCTGTCCTGGTTTGATGTTCGAGGAGAGACCGAATGTGCGCCAATGCTGATGCGCCGTGACCGCGATGCGTCTCTTCGGCGATATATCCATCAGGGCGAAGCAGCAGAATTCCGGGCTGCTGCGACGAGCGTAACTCCACGATCTCCGACATCGAAACGCAAAGTTGCTGGGCACCCTCTTTGGTGGAAGCATCTTCGGCTTCGTTCACCAGCAGGAGAAAACGACTGCCGATACCTTTTCCGCCGCAGATGGATGGATTGAAGAATCGCTTGCCCGGACCTTCGACGATGGGACTACCGTGATAGGCGATGCCGAGTTCAGAGAGTCGCTGCACGAAGGCATGCTGAAAGGGAGCCAGGCGCGAGACCATGGGAATCATGACATCGCGGAGGGCCTGGGCGAACTTGTGCGGAGTTCCCATGGCTTTGGTGAACAGATCGGTAGTCCCGATCACGCTCTTGATTACCGGAAGACGCTCGGCGTTATAGCTGTCGAGCAAGACCTCGTTGCCGTGGCCGTGAATGTAGAAGTCCAGCTTCCAGGCAAGGTTCCAGACATCCTGCAATCCGGTGTTCATGCCCTGGCCCCCGAAGGGGCTGTGGATGTGAGCCGCGTCGCCGGCAATGAAGATGCGTCCGACGCGCAGGCGCTGGACGAGACGGTGATGAATGCGGAAGTAGCTGCTCCAGTTGAGTGCGAGAACCTCTATCTCCTGGGGGCCGCGCTCGCGGAGGATTCGTCGGACGAGTTCCAGCGAAGGTGCGTCGCCTTCCTCGTGATCGACGGTGCCGACCACGCGGCGGCGGGTTGCACTCATGGGAAAGATAGCGACCGGGCCGAATTCGCTGGGACAGAGCTGTAACTGGTTGGCGGGAAGAGTTTCGTTGGTCTCGACGTCGGCCAGTATGAACGAAGCGCGGTACTCCGCTCCTTCGAAGGGAATATTGAGCTGATGGCGCACCGCACTATGGGCGCCATCGCACCCGGCCACGAACGAAGCAATGAACTGACTGGTTTCGCCTTTGTGGTCGATGGTCACGCGCACTCCGTCTGCTTGCTCATACGCAGAGACGAACTTGGTTTCGTACTCGATCACGCCGCCCTTGGCGCGCAGGGCTTCGGCGAGAAGATTTTCGGTTACGTTCTGGGGAACCATGGCGACGTACTGATACGGGGTGTCCTCCGGCATGAATTGCATGTGCGCGAGGGGGCGTCCGTGGGTCATAACCGCGATCGAGGTGACACGGTTGGCCTGTTCGATGAAGGGGGCGACAAGGCCTGCCATATCGAAGATCTCCAGGGTGCGGGGGAAGATGGCGAGCGCCTTGGAGTGAACGGACTGAGTCGCGTTGGTCTCGATGAGGCGCCAGCGCAGGCCGCGGCGGGCACATTCATTCGCGAGGAAGAGCCCAACAGGGCCAGCTCCCACAATCAAGATATCGGTGTCGGTATTCGGCATGATCAGTACTCCTCAATGGAAATGGTTATGAACTCGAAGCGGCAATGTCCTTCCAGAACTGGGAGAAGGTCGCGTCGAGTTCGGCCGTGAGGTCGGATTTGTTTTGTAAGGCGAAGAAGAACAGAGTTCCCATGATGCGTTTCTGGTAAGCCGCAGCCAGGTCGGAAGCCCCGCGGTTGCGGCGAATCTCTCCGTTCTTCTGGCCAATGCGCATGATGATCTTCAGGGATTGCAGCGCGCGTGCGAGCATGCCGGCGGCGGCTTCGCGGGCGGCATCGTTGGAAAGAAAAGCAACGATGAGGCTGCGCGTGAGAGCGGGGGTGCGGCCGGGCTCCTCGCCAATGCGGTGCATGAGGTCGCGCAATATCGGCTTGACGGAGGACGCCGCCGATTCTGCCGCGAGCTGGGCAGCTTCTACCTTTGCAAGTTGAAGTTCGAAGAGTGCGGTAAGGACGTGCTGCTTCGAAGGAAAGTAATTGAAGAACGTACCTTGACCAACGTCGGCGGCCTTGGTGATGTCTTCGGTGGTGGTGGCAAAAAATCCCCTCTGGGAGAAGAGATCCATCGCGGCCCGAAAGAGCTTTTCGCGGGTCACGATGCGACGCCGTTCACGACGGCCCGGCCCTGTCGGGTTCACTTTCCTCTGCTGTTTTGCCATATCAGTCGCTCACTTCTTGAGATGCACTCAAAAATGAGTCTGACTCATAAATTCGAGAGATGCAGTTCGGTTCTAAGGATGGGAACTGCCAGGGACGGACTTAGCGGCGGGGGGTGGCAGGCACGTGTGTCTCCTGCCAGTTACGGAAGAGTTCCATGACCGCCGCGGCGATCGCGCCGCTGACGCCAAGTGTCGTCATGGGCAGGATCGCCTGGGCGGTCATGCGTTCGATGATGCTGCGCGCAAAATTGCATACGAAGTACTCATCGAATGTAACCCGCGCAGGCAGGCAAAGTTGTCGAGATTCAGGCGGGAACCGTTTCCGTTTGTGAGAGTTTCCGTAAAGATTCGTGGTACGGGGCCGTGGCCACACCACGTTCAGTGATGATGGCTGCCACGTAACGGTGAGGAGTTACGTCGAAGGCGGGATTTTCGATGCCCACGCCATCGGGAGTCAGTTGGCGTCCGGCCATGTGGGTGACCTCGAGAGGCGAGCGCTGTTCGATGGGAATCTTCGACCCATCGGGCGTTTCAAGATCGATGGTGGAGAGCGGGGCGGCGACATAGAACGGAATGCCGTGCTCCCTGGCTAGGACGGCGACGGTGTAGGTGCCGATTTTGTTGGCGACATCGCCATTGGCGGCAATACGATCGGCGCCGACGACGACAGCCTGGATCTTTCCCTGGGCCATCATGGCGCCGGCCATGTTGTCGCTGATGACGGTGGTGTCGATTCCGTCTTTCATCAGCTCCCAGGCGGTAAGGCGCGAACCTTGGAGGAAGGGACGGGTTTCGTCGGCATACACATGGATGTTCTTGCCCGCCTCAACGGCGGCCCGAATGACGCCGAGCGCGGTACCGTAGCCGGCGGTGGCGAGGGCTCCGGCATTGCAGTGGGTGAGCACGCCGCCATCGCTCGGCATGAGTACGGCGCCGTGACGGCCCATCGCCTGGTTGGCTGCGATGTCTTCCAGGTGTATGCGTTGGGCTTCGAGCACCATCTCTTTTTTTACGACCGCCAGCGGCATGTTGCTGAGCTCTTCGAACTTGCGCTGCATGCGGCGGATGGCCCAGAAGAGATTCACGGCGGTAGGACGGGTTTCGCCCATGGCTCGGCAGACCTTGCCGACGACCTGGCGCAGTTCGGGAACGGTCGAGACGGCACTGTCGCGAACGCCGAGGGCGATGCCCATGGCTGCCGCTACGCCAATGGCGGGCGCGCCGCGAACGATCATGTCCTTAATGGCAGTGGCAACTTCCTTATAGGTGGTGCAGGTAACGTAGACCTCTTCGGTGGGGAGCTTGGTTTGATCGACGAAGACCACGCCCGCTTCGGTCCATTCCAGGGTTTTGATCAAAGAATGCATTACTTAATACTTTAACAGGGCCTGGAGCCCGTTTCCTAACGACGGCTTCGTAGATCTAAGCGCCCGCACGGGTTTAAGTCCGAACATTGGAAGCTGTTCGGCACGACTGAAGTTTCGCCCTGATACAAACCTGCGGCGAGCGTGCTAGGACGAATGGCTTTTCAGCGCCAGGTGCCGTTCGCGGACATCGTTCGAATTAAAGACGGAGACGAAGGGGGCGCCACCGGCTTCGGATTCGACGGCGGGACGGCCCATGGCTTCGAGGCGTTCGACGAGGCACATGACCCCGGCGACTTCGAATCCGAAGTCCCGGGCGGCGGCGATAGCCTGGATAGTGGAGGCGCCGGTGGTGCAGACGTCGTCAACGATGACCACGCGGGCGCCTTTGCTTTTGAAGCCCTCGATGCGGTTCTTCATGCCATGCTCTTTTTCGGACTTGCGCACGAGAAAGCCTTCGACGGGTGCGGAGCCATCGAGGACGCTAGCGATGGAAACGGCGGTGACGATCGGGTCGGCGCCCATGGTGAGGCCGCCAATGGCCTGTGGGTTCCAGCCGCGCTGGCGGATCTCATCGAGAAAAACGAGGCCGGTGAGACGGGCGCCGTGGGCGCTCAGGGTGGTTACACGGCAGTCGACGTAGTAGTCGCTGGTGCCTCCGCTGGAGAGCTTGAATTTGCCTAAAGCAAAGGATTTCTCGGCCAGGATCGACAGCAGTTGGTCGCGGGGAGTCATGTCGTTCAAAACGATATCATGCAGCGGCTACGCCCCGGTTGCGACCACCAACTCCGAGTCAAGGCGTTTACCGGAGTTTAGGAGCGCGACGGGTGGAACGGGTGATCGCCGCCCGTTTCGGTTGCCGGTTCGGGCGAGTCGATTGCGAGGTTCACGACGATGGGGTCCTGGCCGCTGCGGACGACCACTGCCTGGCACGGCATGTCATTCCGGGCATTGATCTCCTGGTGGGGAACATAGGGCGGCACGAAGATGAAGTCGCCAGGTCCCGCCTCGTCCGAGAACTCAAGTTTGTCTCCCCAACGCATACGGGCGCGGCCGCTAACGATGTAAAGCACAGTCTCAAGTTCCCCGTGATGATGCGGTCCAGTTTTGGCGTGGGGTTCGACGACGACGGTGCCGGCCCAAAGTTTCGTAGCGCCGGCGCGGGCCTGGGTGATGGCGGCAGCGCGCGTCATGCCGGGGGTCTGTGGAGTATTGGAATCCAGTTCTCCTGCGCGGACGATTTTTACGCCGTGTTCCTTCCAATCCATGGTCGACGATTGTAATCGCTCTCGACGATGCAGGCGTTCTGCCCGCCATCCGGCATGGCGAATTGAGGGCTGCTGTCCTGCTTATAGTGTTCGCAATTCCATAAGGCACCCAAAGCAACGGTTATGGGGAGTGATCTTTATCACCAGAAATTGTGACAAGGGTCACCGTGCGGATTACCGGCAGCAAGGGACAATCCTTACGTGTTCGGGGTGTTCCAACGCGGAGCGTCCGTACGTGTGAAAGACCTGGGTTTCCCATGTTTCCAAAGCCCATTAAAAGTGAGAAAAGCCCAGGCGCTGCCTGGATTTGCGCCGCGGTATGGCAGGAAGTGAGAGGCCCGCGATGATGTTGGCATATCGATTTGTAAGGCTGATCGAAGCTCATTCCGAGGGGCTGGCGAAAGCGCTGCGGAAAAAAATTGAGAACTGCCCAAAGCTCGCCGATTACCACAATGTTCCCCCCGAGGAGCTGACCCAGCGGGTATACGAGGTGTACCGGCACCTGGGCGAGTGGTTGCTGGGAAAGACGGAGACCGATATCGAAGCGCGGTATGCGGAGATTGGGAAGAAACGGGCGTACCAGGGAGTTCCTTCGAGCCAGGTGACGTGGACGATTTGCCTGGTGAAAGAGAACTTATGGGACTACCTGAAGCAGGAGTCGGTGCTGGAGAGACCGGCCGAAATTTTCGGCGAGTTAGAGATGCTGGAGATGTTGGACCAGTTCTTTGACCGCGCAATTTTTTATGCAGCGGTAGGACACGAGCAGGCACGGGCGGCGATGGAACAAGAGACGGTTTGTTAGGGAGACCATGGATATGTCGTGGATTGCGGAATATGAAAGCAAGAAAAAGACGGCCCAGGAAGCGTTGCGGGCGGTGCAGTCGGGAATGCGGGTGTGGGTGCACGCGAATAGCGGCTTCCCGCAGGTGCTGGCGAACGCGCTGGCGGACCGCGGCCCGGAGTTGCGCGACGTGGAAGTCGCCCACCTGCTGGGGTTGGGCTATGCGAAATACGCTGAGCCGCAGTTCGCGGCGTCCTTCCGTCCAAATGCGCTTTTCATCGGCTCCAATGTACGGGCAGCGATCAACGACGGACGCGCGGATTACACGCCAATCCACCTGAGCGAGATCGAGGCGCTGTTCACCAGCGGTGAGATGCCGATCGATGTCGCGCTGATCCACGTGTCGCGTCCGGACGAGCATGGATTCGTGAGCCTGGGAACGTCGATTGAAACGACGCTGTCGGCGGCGCGGGCAGCACGGTACGTGATCGCACAAACGAACGACCGGATGCCGCGGACCTGCGGCAACACTTATCTGCACATAAGCGAGATCGATGCCTTCGTCGAGGTCTCGGAATCGCTGGTGGAAATTCCGACCCACGCGGTGAATGACGAGCAGAAGGAAATCGCCAAGCACATTGCTCCGCTGATTGAAGACGGTTGCACGATCCAGACGGGAATTGGCGGCATTCCAGACGCGATCCTGCCGCACCTGGCTGACCGCAGGAACCTGGGCGTACACACGGAAACGATCAGCGAAGGAGCGATTCCTCTGATCGAATCGGGAGTGATCAACGGGCGGCTGAAGACCTTGAATCCAAACAAGATCACGGTAGGCTTCGTGCTCGGCAGCAAGCGGATGTATGAGTACGTCGACCGGAACTCCATGTTCGACTTCCGGCCGAACAGCTACACCAACGATCCGTATGTGGTGGCCCGGCACGACAACATGATCGCCATCAACTCGGCGCTGGAAGTCGATATCACCGGGCAGGTGTGTTCGGATTCGGTGGGGCAATACTTCTACAGCGGGTTCGGGGGGCAGTTGGATTTCATTCGCGGGGCGGGGCGGTCGAAGAACGGGAAGCCGATCATCGCGCTGCCGTCGACGGCGAAAAACGGGACGGTGTCGAAGATTGTGCCGATGCTCAAGCCTGGTGCGGGCGTGGTGACAACGCGGGCGGACGTGCGCTACGTGGCGACGGAGTTCGGGATCGTGAACCTGCACGGGAAGAACATTCGGCAGCGTGCGGAGTTGCTGATCAGCATTGCGCACCCGAAGTTCCGCAAGGAACTGCAAGAACATTGCGAAAAGATGAAGTGGACACGCGCTGGAGACCTGGTGGGCGCGCGGTAAGAGAACAATCGAGGCAATCATGGCGGAAGCACGCGGTTATGTGACGGTGGATGCGGAAGAGTGCAAAGGTTGCGGGTTGTGTGTGGAGTCCTGTCCTCCGAAGGTGCTGGAGTTGGCGCCCGAGTTGAGCCACCAGGGGGTGCATCCGGCGCAGTATGTCGGCGAGCGGTGCACGGGCTGCGGAATTTGTTTCTACTGCTGCCCTGAGCCGGGAGCGATCACGGTGTATCGGCACAAGTTGCCGGGAGCGGCTGCTTCCACGAAGGAGGCGGCATATGCGGCAACTGTGTAAGGGAAACGTGGCAATCGTAAAGGGCGCGCTGATGGCGGGATGCCGCGGGTATTACGGGTATCCGATTACGCCGGCGAGCGAGATCGCGGAATATGCAGCACTGCTGTTTCCGCAGGTGGGTGGCACGTTCCTGCAGGCGGAGAGCGAAGTGTCGGCGATCAACATGGTCTATGGCGCCGCTTCGGCAGGAGTACGGGTGATGACGGCTTCGTCGGGACCGGGCATGAGCCTGATGCAGGAAGGGATGAGCTACCTGGCGGGATCTGAGCTGCCGTGCGTGATTGTGGACATTGTGCGTGGCGGGCCGGGGCTGGGGAACATTGCGCCGGAGCAGAGCGATTACTTCGCCATCACCAAGGGCGGTGGGCACGGGTGTTACCGGAATATCGTGCTGGCGCCAGCGTCGGTGCAGGAGATGTTCGATTACACGATCAAGGCATTCGAGCTGTCGGACAAGTATCGCAATCCGGCGGTGATCATGACGGATGGCTATGTCGGCCAGATGATGGAGCCGCTGGAGATCCAGTACCGCGAAATCGAAGCACCACCAAAGCCGTGGGCGGTGAAGGGAACACTCGAGACGCGGAACAATCTAATCAGTTCGATTTACCTGACGCCCGACCAGCTCGAAGCGCATGTACGGCACCTCGAGGCGAAGTACAAGGTGGTGCAGGAAAACGAGGCGCAGTGGGAAACCTACTTGGCGGAGGATGCCGAGGTGCTCGTGGTCGGGCACGGGATTGTGTCGCGGGTACTGCGCACGACGGTGGACCTGGCGCGGGCACAAGGGATGAAGGTTGGACTCTTCCGTCCAATCACGTTGTGGCCTTTCCCATCGAAGGAACTGGCCAGAGCCGCGGACCGCGCGGCGTGCGTGATGGTGGTTGAGTTGAGCACGGGACAGATGGTGGAAGATGTGAAGCTTGCGCTGGACGGAAATGTCCCGGTCGAATTTTACGGGCGCGTCGGCGGCAATGTGCCGTCAGCGGAAGAGATCAACGCAGAGCTGTTCTCACGGGTTGCGAGCCTGGTCTGATGGCAGAGGAGAATTCTATGGACGGGTACGAAGTCGTAAAGGAAAAATCTCCGGCTTTCTACGATCGGTTCGAGCACAAAGACGAACTGCAGAACCAGACGCATTATTGTCCCGGGTGCGGGCACGGCGTGGCCCATAAGCTGATCGCCGAGGCGCTCACCGATCTTGGAGTGCAGGACCGGACAGTGCTGGTAAGCCCGGTGGGGTGCTCGGTCTTCGCGTATTACTACTTCGACGTCGGCAATGTGCAGGTGGCGCACGGACGCGCGCCGGCGGCAGCGACCGCGCTGCGGCGGTCGAACCCGGAGAGCATCGTGATCAGCTACCAGGGCGATGGTGACCTGGCGGCGATTGGGACGGCGGAGATCATTCACGCGGCGAACCGCGGCGAGAACATCACCGTGATTTTCATGAACAACGCGATTTATGGCATGACCGGCGGGCAGATGGCGCCGACGACGCTGGTGAACCAGACGAGCACGACGTCTCCTTATGGACGGAATCCAAAGAATGAGGGCTTTCCGCTGCATATGTGCGAACTGCTGGCGAGCCTGGAAGCTCCGGTGTACATCGAGCGGGTGGCGCTGGGGGATCCGAAGAACATCATGCGGGCGCAGCGGGCAGTCAAGAAGGCGCTCACGCTGCAGAGCCAAGGCGCGGGATTCACGTTTGTCGAGATATTGTCGCCGTGCCCGACGATTTGGAAGAAAGATCCAATCGAGGCACGCAAGTGGGTGAGCGAAGTCTTGATGAAAACATTTCCGATTGGAGTATTTCGCGAGAAGAAGCTGGAGATGCCGGAGTGTAAGCTTGCACCACAGAAAACGGTGGCCGAGGCCATTGGGGCGACCGAGGGAGTCGAGCAGACGAGCGGCCGGCGACACCACACACGGGAGACGACCATCAAGGTTGCGGGCTTCGGCGGACAGGGCGTCCTGCTGCTGGGACAACTGATTGCCGAGATGGGCATGCGGGAAAACATGGAAGTGAGCTGGCTGCCCTCGTATGGTCCGGAGATGCGCAGCGGGAGCGCGCACTGCCATGTGACCCTGTCGCATGAGCGGATCGGATCGCCGGTGATCACGCGGCCGGAGGTGCTGGTGGCGATGAATGAGCCATCGCTGCGAAAATTTGCGGAGCAGGTCGCGCCGGGTGGGGTGATCCTGTACAACCGCGATCGGCTTCCTGAAGATTTCAGTTGCATCCATGCGCGGGTGCAGTGCGTGCCGGCTTCGGAGATCGCGGACACATTGGGATCGGCCAAAGTCGCCAACGTGGTGATGCTCGGAGCGATGCTGGAAGAGACGGAGTGCCTGCCTCCAGAGATCGCACTCAGCGTGCTGGAAGCGACTGTAAAGAATCCGAAGATCCTCGAACTCGATCGCCAGGCACTGGCGGCGGGCCGGGATTTCGTAGATAACCAGGTGCGCGTAGGCGCAGTGCCGGGACCAGACGGCTACACCTACTGATTCGATATTTGCTGCTCGCGGCGGGCATCGCGCCCGCCGTTTTCTTTGCCCGAGCGAGCTGCTAATGGATTCATACTATAGCCCTCGATGAACAGGGGAGGTAGGCTCTCCGGCCAACCGGACAAAGTACCGTCCGCCAGCACAGTGGGTTTCGATCCTATAACTCAAGAAGTAAAGAGGACAGCCTGATGTCATCAAGCGTCTCTGCAGCACCATCTTTGTCGCTGAAGGATGAGCCGAGGAGCAGCGCGGTGGCGACAGTGCAGGTCATCACGGCCATCGCGCTCGGCCTGGCCATGGGGCTTTACTTCTGGTTGGACTCACGTTATCCGGCGCTGCTGAAGAAAATGCATGCGGGGCACACGGTAAAGGTATCAGCGGCGATCAGCTTCGATGCGGTGCTGCCGGTAAACGCGGGCATGCCGGTCGGAGTGCGCATTGTTCGCACGGCGGGGAACTGGCTGTGGGCGAACCGCATCGGCATGAGTTTCGGAATCGGCTTCGGAGCGGCGATGCTGACTCTGCTGCCGATGTTCTCGCG
Organism: uncultured Acidobacteriaceae bacterium; assembly: GCA_963703075.1. GTDB lineage: Bacteria > Acidobacteriota > Terriglobia > Terriglobales > Acidobacteriaceae > Korobacter. Next base: position 3,335,481 of record OY969786.1, on the reverse strand, counting down.
ACGGCGATTGAAGAGTGGGTTTGGAAACACGCTGCTTGGGGTGGTGGCAGGAGCGCCGCTAGGAGTATGTGCGAACTGCGTTGCGCCGATCGGACGCGGGTTGGCGGAGGGCGGCGCCAGTCCGAACACGGTGCTGGCGACCATGATCAGCTCGCCGACGCTCAACGTGGTCGTAGTGGCGATGGCGTTCGGTCTCTTTCCATGGCAGATTGCATGGTTGAAGGTCGCTACGGTGGTGGTCCTCCTCGCGCTTGTGCCGTGGCTGTCGCCGAAGGCGGAGCCGCTGGCCGCTTGCGCTGTGCCGTCGGAGAGTGCGTCCAGCGTGGGTCAGATGGGCCGCACGCTGTCGCTGTTCCTGCGCAATCTTGCGAAGATGATTGCGATCACGGTGCCGTTGATGCTGTTAGCTGCGCTGCTGGGGGCGGCGGGGATTGAGTTGCTGCCGGCCAGCAGTTTGCCGGTGCATGTGACGGTGTCGGGGATCCTGCTGGTGGCGGTGATCGGAACATTCCTGCCGGTCCCGATGGCGTTCGACGTCGCGGTGGCGTTCGTGCTGATGTCGCGCGGTGTCCCGCTGCCGTATGTGGTTACCCTACTCTGCACGCTTGGCGTGTTCAGCGTGTATTCGCTCCTGATCCTGGGACGAACCTTGACGTGGAAGACAGCCGGAAAAATGTTCGCTGCGGTGATGCTGCTGGGAGCTGTCGCGGGGGTTGCAACCGCGGCATGGCAGCATGTTCTGTAGTTTTGCCGCGAAATCTGTCATCCTGACTTCGTTATGGCCAGGAAGAAAAGAACGTTTCGTGCGGTCACCGCGGTAAAGGCGCTCTCCCGCAAGGTGTTGGGCACTGTTCCCCCAACCCGGACCGGTCCGGTGAAGAAGAAAGAGAAGACCGCGAAGCATAAGCCGACGTTGGGGAAGATGTTAGGGGAAGAGTAAGCGTCGCCCCTTCAGGGCTCGGCTTTTCTCGTTCGCTTATCGAGCGCTTCGCGCTGGTTTATCAAATAGCCTGCGGTGCCAATCGGAAGAATCTTCTTGCATCGTCGTTCCACGGAGATTCTGCAGGGGCTGAAGCCCAACTTGCCTTGCGTGAATTGGCACGACTGAAGTCGTGCCCTGATACAAACGGACGTGGTTCTCTTGTAGAAGGTTACCGGAATCGTTGATCACACGGCTTTGATCAGCAGGCAGGTGATGTCGTCATGCTGCGGGGTGGTGCCGACGAAGCGGTCTAGATCCGCCATAATTCGATAAAGCATTTGCGCAGGAGGAAGTGCTAGGTTGGCGTTGATCTGGACCAGGAGGCGGTCTTCGCCATATTCCTGGGTACGCTCGTTCTCGGCCTCGATCACGCCATCGGTGAAAATGACGAGCCAGTCGCCCGGGTTGAGGGTCACGCTGGCCGATTGATAGACCGTCCCATCAAGAATCCCGAGAGGTATCCCACCAACAGAGAGACGCTCGAGTTGGCCGCCGGCGCGGCGCAGCATGGGATTGTTGTGGCCGGCATTGATATAGGTCAGGGTGCGGTCAACGGGTGCGTACTCGCCGAGGAAAGCAGTGGTGAAGCGGCGTCCCTCCTGGCTATTGGTGCAGGCGTAATGGTTTATGCCAGCGGCAAGCTCAGTCAGAGAGACGCTGGTGGTAGAGAGTGTCTTCAGACTTGCCTGGAAGCTAGCCATGAGGAGAGCGGCCGGCATGCTCTTGCCCGCGACATCGGCGACCGCGAGCAGCCAGGTGTCGCTCGTACCGGTGCGCGGGAAGACGTCGTAAAAATCGCCGGCGACGGTATTCGCGGGACGCGTGATGAAGGCGACTTCCATGCCAGGAACAGCGGGCGGCGTCAGGGGCAGCAGCCACTGCTGAATCTCCTTCGCAATCTGCAGGTCGCGCTTCATGATGACGCGGTCGCCGATTTCGAGCATGAGCAGCACGAACAGCAGGAGTCCGCCCCAAAAAGGCCCGTTGAAGTAAAAGAGCGCCACCTCCCCGCCCCGACGGCCAGCGTTTTGGTAATAACCACCGCTGAGAAGCAGCAGAACCAGAGCGATCAAGAGCAAAACGCGCCGCGCTGGGGTGAGTTTCTCCAGGATGGCCCAAAAAAATTGTTGCGTGACATAAAGGAAGCGGCGGCTGCGCGACATGCCGGCGGTGCGGCTGGAGTCAATTTCCTTGGAGTAGAAGCGGTAGCCGGCGCGGGTATCGGAGCGGAATTGCGCCCAGAGCTGGTTCAGTTGCATGCCCTCGGTAACGCGCTGCCAAAAGCGGTCAAGGCGTTGGCCGAAATGTTCCTTCCGAGGCGGATACGGCGATGGCGCGGGGGTACCCATGAGATGAAGGGCAATTATAGAAGAGGCCCGTTGACATGTGGTCGCGTGGGCGTAGAGGTGAGACGTACGTCACAGACACTCGATCGGCAGGGCGGGATGATTAGGGTAGCGGCGCTCCTGGTTGGGGTGCAGCGAATTTGTGCGCAACAGGACGTACTTATGAAAAAGCTACTCGTCTACATGGTTCTCCTGGTATCGGTGCAGGTGCTGGCCGAGGAGAAGACAAAAGTCACGGTCAAGAGCATCGAAAAGAATAATGGGGTGGTGATCGTAACGATCAACGACGGCAAGAAATCGACGGAACTGAATTGCAACGACGGATTCCCGGGATGCGCCTCGCCGAAACTGGGGGAATACTGGTTGGTGAAGCTGCCCAAAAACCATGGCGTTTACGATTGCCAGAACGTAGACCTTTTTCCCGGCACGGTGGACGATACTGACAGTGCAGCCAAAGTCGGCGAATACTGTCTGCCGTAGTGGAATTTGTTACGAGCTAACGGCAACGCGATTCTTGCCTTGTGCCTTGGCTTCGTAAAGGACCTTATCGGCGGCGGCCAGCAGGTCTTCGACGGTCATGCCGGGTTTCCAGTCAGTGACGCCGAAGCTGCCGCTGATGCTGATTTCCTTGCCGTCCTGCAAGCGCAGGCGACCGTTTGCCAAGCTGCGCCGGAAACGGTCGAGACTGGTGGCGGCCTGGTTTGCGCAGACGTAGGGGAATAGCGCGACGAACTCATCGCCCCCAATACGAGCGGCGGTGTCTTCGTGCCGCAGGGTCATGCGAAGCACCTTGGCGAAGTGGCGCAGGGCAGCGTCGCCGGCGGCGTGGCCGAATGTGTCGTTGATGTATTTCAGACGATCAAGATCGCCGAGGCAAAGGCACATGGGATGTTTATGGCGGGTTGCTGCGGCTATCGCGCGCTCGACGTAGCCCAGGAAGCCGCGCCGGTTGAGCAGGCCGGTCAACGGGTCCGAAGTGGCTTCGATTTGTAATTGTTGTTCGAGTTTCCTGCGGTCAGTGATGTCGCGGAATGAGATGACCGCACATTCCCCGTGGTCCGGGTCGAGCAGGACGCTGGCATTTGCTTCCAGCCAAACCTGGGTCTTGTTCGGACGGGTAATGCCGAAGACATAGTTGCGTTGCGCCTCCCCGGTCGCAAGCGCTTTGTTGGACGGTAGGTCTTCGACCGGGAGGGGCTCGCCGTTGAGCTGAATCGGATTGAGATCCATCATCGTGAACGGTTTCCCGACGATATCTTCCAACTCAATGCCAAGCAGTAGCGAAGCCATGTGGTTGTGGAACACCAGGGTGCGCTCACGATTGCGAACGATGACGCCTTCGGCGATTGTCTCCGAAACCGTACCCATAAACTTTCGTTGCTGTTCGGCAACCGCGCGTTCGCGATGCAGCTCGAGGAGTTGCACGACTTGTTCGGACAGTACCCGCAAGGCGCGTTGCTGGAAGGGACGCAACTGGCGCGGCTGCAAATCCATAATGCAGAGCGTTCCGAGTCCGTGGCCGTTGGCAGTAACGAGAGGGTTGCCGGCGTAGAAACGAATGTGGGGATTTCCGGTGACCATCGGGTTGGCGGCGAAGCGGGCGTCTTCTGCGGCGTCAGGAACGACCATCATCTCGTGGGGCTTGAGGATGGCGTGGGCGCAAAAGGCCTGGTCGCGCGGGGTTTGGGTGGAAGTAAGCCCGATCTTCGACTTGAACCACTGGCGGTCCTCATCCACGAGGCTCACGAGGGCAATCGGTACCTCGCAGATTTCCGCGGCGAGAGCCACCAAGCTATCGATCGCGCTGTCCGGCGCAGTATCGAGAACATGGTAGGTTGCCAGCTCCTGCTGGCGCGCGACTTCGTTCTGCGGGCGTGAGTCTGTCATGCCAATGGTCCTGCCGTTTAGTCCGGGGCAGGGCTGAGTTTAGCAGAGAAAAGAAACGGCTGGTGCGAACCGTGGTGCAGCGACCTATTGCCAATGTGGGCCATCGGTCGCACTCAATGCTGGCGATTCGGAATGGGTCGGTGGACGTCCTCAGGTGCGCGCGAGCAGCTTCTCGATGCGAATCGGCAACTCACGGACCCTGATGCCTGTGGCGTGATACGTGGCAGAGGCCAGGGCCGAAGCACAACCGGTAAGGCCGATCTCGCCAATTCCGCGAGCGCCGTATTCGTTCATGATCTTGTCGGGAAAATCGAGAAAGATGCAATCGATATCGGGCACGTCGGCATTCACAGCGACGAGGTAGTCGGCAAAATTGTTGTTGATGGGGTGCCCGGTGCGCTCGTCGTAAACGGTTTCTTCGAACAAGCCCATGCCGATGCCCATAACGACCGCGCCCTGGATCTGGTTGCGAGACGCTTTCTGGTTGATCATGCGGCCTCCGTCAATGACAGAAACCCAGCGGGTCACACGCAGGCGCACGATTTCCGGATCGTACGAGACCTCACAGAAATGTGCGCCGAAAGAGTGCGTCGAATGGTTCTTCTGTTCGGGAGTTGAGTCGGATTTGGCGTTTCCCTCCAGGCCAGCCAGCTTGGCCTTGCGGAGGATTTCCTCGAAGGGCACTCCGCTCCCCGGGGGCTTGTCCTTTGCGTGGATGCGGCCTTTCGACATCTGCAGAGTTTTGAAGTCAGTTTTTTCAAAAGGTGAGTCGGGCGTTTTGGAAGCGGCCTTCAATACGGACTGGACTGCCTTCTCTGTCGCCTGGGTTATCGCGGGGATTACGCTCTCGGTAGCGGAGGATCCACCCGAGGTAGGTCCGGGAGGAAGCGAGCTGTCGCCGAGGACGACCTGAATTTTGTCGAGCGGGATGCCGGTTTTATCGGAAACGATCGCCGCGAACACGGTGTAAGTTCCTGTTCCGATGTCTTGCGTGGCGCAGGAGGCGCGGGCGGTGCCATCTGCGGAGAGGCGCACGCGAACTTCGGCGCCGCGTTGGTGCGCAGGCCAGGTGCAGGTCGCCATTCCCCATCCGAGAATCTCGTCGCCATTGCGCATCGAGCCGACCTTGGGGTTGCGTTTGCTCCAGCCGAAACGCTCAGCACCGGTTTGGTAGGCTTCGCGCAAATGCTTGCTGGACCATGGCTGATTGGAGGACGGATCCTGCTCTGCATAGTTACGAAGGCGTATTTCGAGAGGATCGAGGTTGAGCTTCTCGGCCAATTCGTCCATCGCCGATTCAATCGCGAAGAGCGCGGGCGTTCGTCCCGGGCCGCGCATGGGTGTGGGTGTGCCGGTGTTCAGCTTGATTTCGAACTGCACCCCGGCGACGTTGGGGCAGGCGTACATCATGCTGGTGGGATCGACGCAGTCTTCCAGGAATTCGTCGACGCGGGAGGTGCTCTGGCGGACATCATTGATGAAGGCGACCAATTTGCCGTCGGCAGTGGCGCCGGCGCGAATGCGTTGCTCAATCAAAGGACGATGCCCGACGGCGGTGAACATCAGGATCCGCGGGACCGCGACCTTCACCGGGCGTTTCACTTTGTAGGCAGCGGCAGCGGCCATCCATGAGTGCGGCCATGGGAAAAGTTTGCATCCGAACCCGGAACCTATAAAAGGAGAGATGACGGTGATGGATTCCAGGGGTATGCCCAATACCTGCGAAGCAACGTTGTGGTGGTTCACCACACCCTGCGAGGATTCGTACAGAGTTAGCTTTTCTCCCTCCCATAGGGCGATGGTGCCATGCATCTCCATGGGGTTGTGGGTCTCGACAGGTGTAGTGTAGGTTGCGTCGAGTTTGACCTCGGCTTGTGCGAATGCTTCGTCGGGATTGCCGCGCAAATATTTCGCGTTGGCGGATTCATAGTCCGGGTCGCCGGATGCATATTTGGTGATCGCAGGAATTTTTATCCCTTGATCCAGGTGAACTGCGGAAGGATGCGCTTCATACTCGACGCGGACATGCGCGGCCGCATCCTGCGCCTGTTCGAAGGTCTCAGCAATAACCAGGGCAACGTATTGGCCGTAGTAATAGATGATGTCGTCCTCGAATGGAGGGCGGCTCTCTCCGGGACGGCTCATTTCTTCCAGCGTGCCCGCGGGACGATAAAGGTTCTGGATATTGCCGTGATGGAGGATGGCGAGTACGCCCGGCATCTTTTCTGCTTCGGCGGTGGAGAGCTCCTTGATGCGTCCGTTACCGATGGTACTGGCGACGGCCACGCCATGTGTCAAATTCGGAATTGCATGCTCGACGGCGTAGGGCGCGCGGCCCGTAACTTTTAACTTGCCATCGACTCGGGTGATAGGCTGGCCGATCGGTGAACTGCTCATCGTCTTCTCCCGTAAATTGCGTTCCAGTTATGCGGATTGCGAAACGACCTTGAGAGTGCGGGTCAGGGTACGTTTTGCCAGCTCGATCTTGAATCCGTTATCACGATGCGGCTTCGCATCGTGCAGCGCGGCTTCGGCAGCGGCGCGGAAATTCTCTTCACTGGCTTCCTTGCCTTCGAGCGCCTGTTCTGCTTCTTTCGAGCGCCACGGCTTGGTGCCAACTCCACCCAAGGCGATCCGCACGCGCTGGATACTGTTGCCCTGGAGTTGCATGACCACCGCCGCAGAGGCCAGCGCGAACTCGTACGACGCGCGATCGCGGCGCTTGAGGTAGTGGGAGCGCGTGCCGGACGCGAGTGGCGGAAGAGTGACATGGGTGATGAGTTCGCCGTGAGCGAGCACGTTCTCGCGGTCGGGCGTAGATCCGGGTACGTAATAAAACTCATTGAGAGGAACAGTGCGTTCGCCTTTTGCGCCCTGGATATGCACGACGGCCTCGAGCGCCATCATCGCCACCGCCATGTCGGAAGGATGGGTAGCGATGCAGTGTTCGCTGACGCCAAGCACAGCGTGCATGCGATTGAAACCGTCGAGGGCGGAGCAGCCGGTGCCAGGCGCACGTTTGTTGCAGGCGTATGCAGTGTCGCGGAAGTAGGCACAACGGGTGCGCTGCAGCAGGTTGCCACCGGTGGTGGCCATGTTGCGAAGCTGCGGCGACGCGCCCGAAAGCAGCGCCTGTGAGAGCACCGGATATTGCTGCTGTACGAGGTCGTTGTGCGCGAGGTCGCTGTTACGCACCATCGCTCCAACCCGCAGGCCACCGGCCGGAAGCTTTTCTACTTTGTCGAGCGGCAGCAGGTTGATGTCGACCAGCATCGACGGCCGCATGACATTGAGCTTCATGAGATCGATGAGAGTGGTTCCACCCGCGACAAAGCTCGCATGCGGCGCGGTGCTTTCGGCCATTGCGCTACGCACGTCCGGGGCTTTTTTGTATTGAAATGCTTGCATGCTTCGACCTCACGCTGTCCTGGTACGTTTGCGTGCTTCCTGCACGGCCGCAACGATGTTGGGGTAGGCGCCGCAGCGGCAGATGTTGCCACTCATACATTCGCGCACGGAATTGTCGTCATCGCCGCATGGCTCCTTGAGCAGAGCCGCGGCCGACATCATCTGCCCGGCAGTACAGTAGCCGCATTGAAAGCCGTCGTGCTCGAGAAAAGCAGCTTGTACCGGGTGCAATTCGCCATTTTTCGAGAGGCCTTCAATGGTGGTGATCTCGTCGCCCTGGTGCATGATGGCGAACGTCAGGCAGGAGTTCACACGGCGGCCGTTGACATGCAGAGTGCATGCTCCGCACTGACCGTGGTCGCAGCCTTTCTTGGTCCCGAACATATTCAGGTTTTCGCGGAGCGCGTCCAGCAAGGTGACGCGAGGCTCGAGCTTGAGGCGATGGGACTGCCCATTGATCCTGAGCTCGATGGGTACGGCGGCAACGTTGTTGACGGAACCCGGAGGCGCAGGCGAAGTTTCCACTTGTGCGGCCGCCAGGGTGCGAAACAAGGGGGCGGCCGAAGCGACGATGCCGGTTGCGCCGAGACGGGTGAGGAACGAACGCCGGCTAACGCCGCTCTGCTCCTGCTTCTCTGCATTGTCCGGCTGATCTGGGGATTGAGGTCCGGATACGGGCGACTGGGGCTCAGGGGTCTTCTTGGTCATCGTCCCTCTTCGGTGGAGGCAGCTACATCTCTGGACTGCGACGCTGCATCCACCGGGCGTAGGATTCCGACACATGTCGGAGGGTTTGCCTCGATACTTGCGACAATCCAAGGCTGTTGCTGCGGCTTACGGTTGCGCACTCGCCGGTTGAGGAAACCTTGAGAAGCGAGGGCAGCTTCGGGTGATTGGGGTACAATCGCGGCGTATTTGCTGAGGTAATTCTGGATGACGGCCCCTAGCAACCCGACTGTCCTGATCCTCGACGACGACCCGTCGCATTTGAAGATTTATTCCTGGATCGTGGCACAGGCGGGCTGCAGGCCGGTGACGGTCCAAGTGAAGAGTTCGTCGGTCGACTTGCCAGCGGGCGAGCCTGTCAGCCTTGTGATGATGGACTATCGCTACAGCAGCTCATTGACCGCCATCGATATTGTGGAATCAGTAGAGGCTGCTTTTCCGGGCGTCCCGATCGTGGTGCTCTCCGAAGTCTACGGAATGCCAGCCGATATGAAAGCCCACGCCATCGCCTTCATCCGTAAGGGAGAGCCGCAGGAGCTGGTGAACCGGCTGCGGGAATTCTGCGAGACCGGCGAAATAAGAGCAGCACCATCCTTGTAAACAGCGCGCGCGAGAGACTCTGGCGCAGAGCAACTCTCTTCAAGAGTCCTTGCATCTCATCTCGACGCAAAGGTGTGCCCAGCTCGAGGTCTTTTCAGATTTCTTGTGAGTGGCGGCCTGATGTTTTACGCACTCAGCATAACGACATAATAGTTGAACGCTTCGGGGTGAACTCTGAAAGCACGGGTTCCGGCGAGGGTACAAGGATTGCTGCGCGCGTTGGGCGGACGCGTGTGCCTATGCGTGTGCGTGCTGCTGGTGGCGCTTGGCCTGGTTCCCTGTGCGCATAGTGCCGATGCCCAACCTGACTCGACCCAACAAACGAACCTGAAGGAGATGAGCCTCGAGCAGCTCTCGCAGATCGAGGTCACCACGCCGACGAAAGAGCCGGAAAAGGCATTCCAGACGCCGGCCGCGATCTACGTTATTACTTCAGAAGATATCCGCAGGTCGGGCGTGACCTCGATTCCGGAAGCCCTGCGCCTCGCGCCCGGAGTGGAAGTAGCGCGCATCGACAGCAATAAGTGGTCGATCGGCATTCGTGGATTCGGCAGCCGGCTCTCGCGCTCCGTGCTCGTGCTGATCGATGGCCGCACGGTTTACACCACCCTGCTGGCAGGAACCTACTGGGAGGTCCAGGACACGATGCTCGAGGATATCGATCGCATCGAGGTGATCCGTGGACCGGGTGGAACGATCTGGGGGCCGAACGCCGTCGATGGCGTGATCAACATCATCACCAAGCCCGCGAAAGAGACGCAGGGAACCTTGGTTTCTGCGGGTGGAGGCAATGAGGACCAGGGCTTCCTGAATGCGCGTTACGGCGGCTCCCGTGGCGACCGGCTACAGTATCGCTTCTACGGCAAAGCCTTCACCCGTGGGCCGGAATATCACGAGGACGATCGGAATTTCGACGATTGGCGATCGGTGCAAGGGGGCTTCCGCGCGGATTGGAATCGTGATTCGAAAAACAACTTCACCCTGCAGGGGGATATTTACGACGAGGAAGCCGGCGAGAGCGTGGTGGCGACCAGCTACACGGCCCCTTATTCGAGCGTACTCGATCAGAACGCGCTGCTTTCCGGCGGGAATATCATGGCGCGATGGAAGCACGACCAGGGCGAAGGACGCGGGCTCGAATTGCAGGTTTATTACGACCGGACCAACCGGCACGAACCGAACTTCGGCGAGCTTCGCGACACGTACGATGCCGACTTCACCCAGCACTGGCGGTTATTTACGCGCAACAACATTACCTGGGGACTGGGCGCGCGCTTCAGTCACGGCGATGATCTGCAAGTCGTCTCAGGGCTTACCTTCGAACCGTCGCAAAGAACGGACCGACTGCTGACCGGGTTTGTTCAAGACGAACTGTCGCTTATCAAGAACAAGCTTTCGTTGACGGTTGGTACGAAGTTGTTGAATACGAATTTCACCGCCTTCGCGCCCGAACCAAGTGCGCGCCTGCTTTGGACGCCGACCTCAACGACGACAGTATGGGCCGCCGCCACCCATGCGGTACGGACGCCTGCGGACGCAGAGAGAGACTTTTTCCTGTCAGGCTACGAGGGCATGGGCCCGGGAGGGATTCCTTACTTTGCGCGGTTCAATGCAAACCGGAACTTCCGGCCGGAGCAGATGAATGGGTACGAGCTGGGCTTCCGTAAACTGGTTACAAAAAAAGCGTACGTCGACATCGCTTCGTTCTATAACCACTACCACGATCTATTCAGCGAAGACATCACGGGCTCTCCCTACCTGGAGGACGATCCGGCCCCGGCGCACTTCCTGCTTCCGGCGGAATTTGGCAACGGGCTAATGGGACAGACCAAGGGCGTGGAAGTGGCGCCGGAGTGGAGGCCGACCGATCACTGGCGGCTGCGAGGATCGTATTCCTTTCTGCAGATGAACCTGGAAAAGGGCCCGAGTTCGGCGGATATCGGCAGTGCCGCGGGCATTATGGGATCGAGCCCGCATCACCAGATGTACGCGCAGTCTTCCCTGGATTTAACCAAAGTCTTGCAGTTCGATGTGGATGTCCGGTCGGTGAGCTCATTGCCGGGACAGACGGACGGATCGGGACAATACGTGCACGCCTATTGCACGGCGGATGCCCGGCTTGGATGGCAAGTCAGCCGGGCATTCGAGGTGTCGTTCGTGGGACGCAACCTGCTGCAGCCAAGTCACGTGGAATTTGGATCGGATCCGTCCGCCGACGGAAGTGTAGCGTTCGTGGGCATCCGGCGCAGTGCCTACGTCAAGCTTACGTGGACCAGTCAGCGCTAGAGGCGAGAAGCTTCGTGTTCGTAGAGCTAACGCGATTAACGAAAGCAAGCGACAGCGCACGCAAGAGGACGCCGTTTCTTCGTGGGCTGCGGCTTGCCGTGCTCGCGATAGGTTTTGCGCTTTTTCCGATGTTCACTCCCGGTACGCATGCCCAACCGGTCGCCGGGCCGACAGATTTGCAAGTCAAGGCAGTCTACCTCTATAAGTTCGGCGCTTTTGTGCAGTGGCCCAACGCGCCTGCGAAAAGTTCATTTCCGGTTTGCGTACTCGGCCGCGATCCCTTCGGGCAGACTCTCGATTCCACGTTGAGCGGTGGCGCCATCAAAGAGAATCCAATTGTGACCATGCGGATCTCCAACCCGCAGGACGCATCGCAATGCCGCATCGTTTTTATCAGCTCTTCTGAAGAACCCCGTCTGAAGTCGATCATCCAGGTCCTGGGCCGCATGCCGGTGCTCACGGTCAGCGATATCCCTCACTTTACGGACCGCGGAGGAATGATCGAGTTTGTCCTCGAGAATGGACGGGTTCGGTTTGACGTCAACTTGACCAGTGCGGAGAAGGCCGGACTCGGTTTGAGTTCACAGCTCCTCAAAGTGGCGTCTGCGGTGAAGCGCGGAGAGGGACGGGATTGAGACGATGCTGAACCGACTTTCAATCTCGACGAAGCTGACGTGGATGAACATCGTGGTGACGGGTGTCGCCTTGATCGTTGCGTCGAGCGCGTTCCTCGCCTACGACCAGGCAAATGCGCGCGACGAACTGGTTCAGCGGCTCTCTACCCAGGCGGAGATCATTGCTGCCAACAGCGTCTCGGCACTCGATTTCAACGATCCTCAATCGGCGCACACGACCCTCTCAGCGCTTGCAGCGTCGAAGAACATCGAAGGCGCCGGTTTGCTGTTGCCGGACGGCCGGCTGTTCGCGGAGTATTGGCGCAGCCCGGATGTACGAGTGAACGTATTGCCGCGCCTGCAGCCTGACAAACGGGAAACACAGATCTTCATCGGGAATCACCTGACGGTGATGCGCAACATCGACTTCAACGGGCGAAGACTGGGAGCGATTTACATCCGTTCCGACTTGGCTTCAATTACCGAACGCCGCAATCATTTCCTGCGCATTCTCGGGGCCGTGCTGCTGGCTTGCATGATCATGTCGTTGCTGCTCTCGACAGTATTCCGGCGTTCGGTGGCGGACCCGATCAGCGCGCTCGCGGACACGGCGCGGACCGTTTCACGCGAGAAGAACTATTCGCTGCGGGCGAAACCAACGACGGCACACGATGAATTGGCGACGTTAATTTCTGCATTCAACGAGATGCTTTCGCAAATTCAGGACCGCGATGCGGCGTTGCGGGTCGCTCGTACGGACCTGGAGCAACGAGTCCAAGACCGCACCAAGCAGCTAGTGGCCGCAAACCGGGACCTGGAATCCTTCTCCTATTCGGTTTCCCATGATTTGCGGGGCCCGTTGGAGATCGTGAACGGCATGAGCTTCATCATCACGCAACAATACGGCGCGGAACTCGGCCCCGGGCTGAAAGACTGCCTGGAACGAATCCGAGACGCTTCCAAACGGATGGAGCAGCTCATTGAAGACATGCTGAACCTGGCGCGGGTGAATAAGACGGAGATGCACCGCGAGCAAGTCGACTTGTCTGCGATGGTCAAACACATCGCCGAGGAGCTGCGGCAGCGCGAGCCGCAACGCGTGGTAGAAATCGTAATTGCGAATGGAGTTTTCGTTCAAGGTGATGAACACCTGCTGCGGGTAGCCATGGATAACCTGGTCGGCAATGCGTGGAAATATTCTTCCAATAAATCGCCCAGCCGCATTGAATTCGGGATTCGGGATTCGGAGGGTGGGACGGTGTATTACGTGAAAGACAATGGCGCTGGTTTCGATCCACGGAGCGCGCAGAGATTATTTCAACCGTTCCAACGCCTCCACCCGATCTCGGAATTTCCCGGCACGGGGGTGGGGTTGGCGACGGTGCAACGCATCATCCACAAGCACGGCGGAAATATCTGGGGAGAAGGCGCAGTAGGCGTTGGCGCAACTTTCTCCTTCACACTTCCATAACCGAGAACCAGGATCTCTGTTTCACATTCTTACAAAATCTTGACATCCTGTGCGCATCGTCTCAAGTTCTTCCTCGTCCAATCAAGGAAGAGGTAACCGTTCGATGGCACGAAGTGGTTTCATACCTGTTCCCCATAAGAGCGAGACTGAACTTCCATTCGCTTATCCCGCTCTCAGTGATTCCCCTCTCATTCTTTGTGTGGACGACGATCCCAGCATTCTTGAACTTCTGGATGACGTGCTGACCGCTTGCGGCCTGCGCGCGATCTGCACCTCCGATTGCATGACCGCGATGCGACTGGTTGCTTCCGAGCCGATTGACCTAGTCGTGCTGGATTACCAGATGCCGCAAATGGACGGCCTCACTTTGGCGCAGCAATTGCGGCAATGTAAATCGGGAATTCCGATGATCCTGTTCTCCGGCACGATCTTGCCGGGTGAGGCGTTGGCCTCGATATCGCGGGTGGTACGAAAAGGGGAGGGTGTCTTGCCTCTGGCGGACGCGATCCTGGAAACTCTACATACTTCCGGACATGCTGCGTAAATAAAAATGGGATGGACACGAAGTCCATCCCGAGGTTCACACTGCGGATTCAGTTACACGAGGCCCTGATCCAGCATGGAGTCTGCTACTTTCAGGAAGCCGCCGATGTTGGCGCCCACCACGAGATTGCCGGGCTTGCCATACTTTTCGGCCGTCTCGTAGCAATTCTTGTGAATGGCGATCATGATCTTGTGAAGACGATCGTCTACTTCCTCGCGGGTCCAGCTCAAGCGAGCGCTGTTCTGCGCCATCTCGAGACCTGAAGTTGCCACGCCGCCCGCATTTGCGGCCTTTGCGGGGCCATAAAGAATGCCGGCTTCGAGAAACAAGTTGGTAGCTTCCAGCGTGCTCGGCATGTTCGCGCCCTCTGCCACCACCTTGCAGCCATTCTTAATGAGGTTCTTCGCATCCTTCGCGTTGATCTCATTCTGTGTGGCGCTCGGGAATGCGCAATCGGCCTTGATGTCCCAAAGCGGATTGTGGTCCAGCTTCGGATCCGAGGCGACAAACTTAGCGTGCTTGAACTTGTCGACGTATTGCTGGATGCGTCCGCGTTTCATGTTCTTCAGTTCGAGGATGTACGCCAGCTTCTCGCGATCGATGCCATCGGGATCGTGCACCATGCCGTTGGAATCGCTTGCCGTGACCGGCTTCGCGCCCAGATCAAGTAGTTTCTCGATGGTGTATTGCGACACGTTGCCACTGCCGGAAACGAGGCAGATCTTGCCGTGCAACGATTCCTTGCGGGTCTTCAACATTTCCTGCGCGAAGTAAACGCAGCCGTAGCCCGTAGCTTCCGGACGGATCAGCGAACCACCCCAGTTGAGGCCCTTGCCGGTGAGGACGCCGGTGAACTCGTTGCGAAGACGCTTGTACTGTCCAAAGAGATAGCCGATTTCGCGGCCACCCACGCCGATATCGCCCGCCGGCACGTCCGTGTCGGGGCCGATGTGACGCTGTAATTCCATCATAAAGCTCTGGCAGAAACGCATGACCTCTGCATCGCTCTTGCCTTTAGGATCGAAATCCGATCCGCCCTTGCCGCCGCCCATGGGCAGCGTAGTGAGCGAGTTCTTGAAAACTTGTTCGAAAGCCAGGAACTTGAGGATGCCGAGGTTGACCGACGGATGGAAGCGCAGTCCACCCTTGTAAGGGCCAATAGCGCTATTCATCTCAATGCGGAAGCCACGATTCACGTGGATCTCGCCTTTATCATCAGTCCAGGGCACACGGAACATCAGGACCCGCTCCGGTTCGGTGATCCGCTCGAGGATCTTATTGGTGATGTACTCCGGGTGCTTTTCGATTGCCGGAATCAGCGAATCGAGGACTTCCTGGACTGCCTGGTGAAATTCCTTCTCGGCAGGGTTTTTCGCTTTTACCAGTGCCAACACATCGTTGACGTAGGTCCGCGGTGCCGGGATAGCGCCGGGGAGAATCGTTGACAAGCTCATATGAATGGCTCCTCCTCGTTTTACGAGGGCTACGATCTGCACTGCAATGGTTAATCAAGTAAGCGCCGCTTTCGCACATCGGGCGATCGGGTTATTCCTTGGGAACACCGTCGCCTCGGCTATGGAACTTTTTCGTGCTTCCCGCGGTCGCTTCTTCTTTGGATTCAAATGGATTGTCCATGCCTCCACTTTCGCCGGCGGCGAATTCGTCGCCGTATTGAGCGAGGGTACGCTGGACTTCGCGATCAATCCATCGCGAAGCGAGCAAGGCTTTGGGCATTTCACCATGCCCCATGCACAAGGGGCATACGACGATATCTATGGACTTGGAAGAATGCGTCATTCGAACCTCCTGGGACTGCTCGCCCAGCGGTTGATCGGGCATGCCGTCAGTTCGCACACCCCCATTCCGTTTAGGAAAGGCGGTGTTGAAAGCTTCGGCGAGCCGCGGCAACAGCGGAGCGGGATAGATGGAGGACATGCATTGACTTATGCGTCCAGATCCGCTTAACGGTCGGCGGATCGAACCACTGACTGCCATGCGGCGTAGCGGAATGTCTCCGATCGGCCGCAATGCTTACGCCGGTGCCGGCCCAAGAAAGAGGCCGCAGGAAGCAACCGGCTTCACTGAAAAGTCTTCACAAACACTCGGAACGCTTACAGGCTCGGAGCGGATGTCATTCTTCTCCCAATGGAACGGATTGGCTGTGACCGCAATCACCACGGGGGGTGAGGTGCGGATCTCACCGGGGGAGAATGCATCCAATCTCACAGAAGTTATACGCCGAATCCTTTCGTTCGAAGCATCATCTGATCGCCAGCGAGGTCGACCATGGAATGTCGTCATCTCTCCGAAA
The DNA here is from genome assembly GCA_963703075.1 of uncultured Acidobacteriaceae bacterium. Classification (GTDB taxonomy): domain Bacteria; phylum Acidobacteriota; class Terriglobia; order Terriglobales; family Acidobacteriaceae; genus Korobacter. The sequence continues at coordinate 3,319,306 of OY969786.1, read as the reverse complement.
TTCGTGAAGTCACACCATCTGCCAACGGGTGCGAAGAGTGCCTGAAGATTGGCGCGAAGTGGGTCCACCTTCGCATGTGCCTAATCTGCGGCCATGTGGGATGCTGCGACAGCTCACCCAATAAGCACGCAACCAAACATTTTCACCACACCAAGCACCCGATCATGCAGTCGCATGAGCCGGGTGAAGATTGGCGCTGGTGCTATGTGGACAACATGGAAGTGTGATCGGCACGGCGGCCTAAAAAGTAGCGGCCCATGCGATGATGCGCACGGGCCGTACGAATATAAAGGCTTCGGGAGTGTCTACTGCAGCGGTTTGTCAGCCGAGGTCGCGGTACCGGTGGGGTTGCCACGGATAACGCCCGTCTGATCGCTGTAGAATCCACGCTGACCGCTGGTGCCGATCGTGACTGGCGTAGCGGTGTCGTTGTAAGTCTGCTGCGGGGTGGTCGTCGAACCATTGTTGGTCAACTTGAACGTGTAGCCGCTCTTCGTGCCCGCGCCCAGAACGTTGTCGATCAAGCAAGCCGCGCCGGAGTTCGCGCTGGCGCCGCTGGAGCAGGTCGAGGTCGCACCGGCCAGGTTCGCCAGGGTAATCGTGAAGCCCACGTCCGGATAAGAGACTTGGTATGTGATTTCTGCCGTGTTGATGGTGCGGACGGAGCCCACTGCCGAAGCTTCGTTGGCAGCCATACGCGAACGCATCAGGTTCGGAATCGCGATCGCAGCGATGATCAGAATGATCGCCACGACAATCAGCAATTCGATTAAAGAAAATCCTTTTTGTTTTCTCAACTTCTTCTTCCTCCGCTCAGTTTTTGGGGAACTGGAGGGACGTAACGAGCACGAACGTGTATTGACCAAAGTTTAGCGAGTTATAGCAAAAAGGCGCTACGTCACATTAGTAACTAATCTTGGTACCACTTTAGGGTAAAAGTTTGTCAATGCGAAGATGCAGCCGAGTGATTAGCGCCGGTGAGTCAATGGTTTATGCGGAGAAAACGGGAAAGCACTTTTTAGCTAGCTCTTATCCTCGCTCGTATTCTCGGTGCCGTTTTGAAACTCATAGGGACAGTGGCGGCAGCCGGAACGGCAACAGAAGCCACGGCGCCTCAGGTACTCCGCAGTGAACACCATCAAGCCATTCTCAAAGTAGAAATCGCGATCCTCTTCAAGCGGCGGTTCGCTCATACCGCCGCCGCGCTCGCCGAACTCTCCGAAGCAGCCACAGGCACCCCATCCCGGTAAGTGACGGTTCGGCCACCGATCGCCGGGACGCGTTCGCCCGGCACCAGGATGCCGATCAGGTTCAGTGGGTCGGAGGCAGCCAGCGAGACGGTTTCCCCGTTGGGCGGAAGATGGCGCATGGCGCGCAGCGACTCGACGGCCTCGGGCAAAGCGAATTGTTCACCCACGAATCCGGCAACAAAGCGGCCGCCGCGGATCTCGCCGCGATCTTCCAGGCGGCGGAAGGCGATCTGTAACTCGCGCCAGCGCGGCAGGTTCGGCTCTCGCGCCAGGATGTCGCGAAAGACGACGCCGTAGCGGCGGAGCAGCATGCGACCTACAGCTTCAACGGCCCGCTCGTGATTGGCGGATTCGATGGGGTAAAGCAGACACCAGCGGCCGGCGGAGTGGCGGGGGCGAACTGTTCGTTGTAATCCTTGCCCATTCTTGCGGCGCGGTTCGATCAGCGAACGCAGGTTGTCGAAACCGTCGGCGGTCGCCAGGCCGGCGGCGACCAGTTCCCAGAGCCCGGTCTCGATTTCCGCTTTCGGACGATCGGTTCCTCGCACAATATCGGCAAAGAACGATGCACCGCGCTTCTCGAGGAATTCCAAGACCTGCTTACCGACGGGGCTGAGTACGCGTTCGCGATGTTCGTCCTGGTGGCGGGGCAGCATCCAGTCGGCGTCGTCGCGTACGAAGAACGTGATCGGGGCCACGCTGGTGGGAACGATGCGACGGGTTCCCTGCGAGGAGTCGTCGAGGGTGGCGGGATGGGGCGACAAGCGTCCCCAGCCGATGGCGCCCGTGAGGCTGAGGTTATCGAGCCACGCGGGATCGTACCTTGTCGTTCGGCAGGCGAGTACGTCGCGCTCCCAGGCGTTCGCGGGAACTTCGAAACCCTGCAACTGCTGCAGGATCTCCAGCAGACCACGTTCGCCATAGCTGCGCGTTCCTTCGGCAACGTGCTGCCAGCGCAGCAGCCAACGCATGAACTGGGCGGCGGAAATGGGCTCGATCGCCTTGCGCAGGGTGGTGATAGTAAGCCGGTGAATCCTCGCCAGAAGGCGGCGGTCACACCACTCGGTTTCAGACGTGTCGCCGGTGAACTTGCCGCGGAGAATGCTGCCAGCAGCCTCCATGCGTAAGAGAGCTTTGTCGATCTCTTGGGCGCCGATGCCGAGGGTTGAGCCGAGAGCGCTGGCGGTGGTGGGACCGGTGTGCATCATCCAGCCGGTGACGGCGGCGAGCAATGCATCGTCCGCGGTGAGAGCGGTCGCTTCGACCAGCGGCGGTTCTTGCTCGAAGACGGCGGTCGGAGAGATCGCGCGAAAGGCCTCGGCTCGCTCGGCGGCGACCCAATATGGATTGTGATCGATATTTGCAACGAGCGCACGGCGGCTCTGCTGCAGGCGATCGAAGAGTCGCAGCCAGTTCTCACGCACATCCCAGCCGCGGAACTCGACGAATTCCGGCAGCACGATGAGGGTGTGCAGTAAGTCGTGCAGCTCATCTTCGTCGCGCACGTCGGGTTTCGCCTCATCGCATACCTGGTCGATGGCCGCGCGGTCAAGCCTTCCCACTTCCTCGAGCACGCTCTCCGGCAACACGCGGCGCATGCTGACGGCACGGGCACGACGCTCTTCAAGCGGAGCGTCATCCAGGTACGCATACGGATTTGCGTTCAGGATCTCGTGGGAAAACACTGACGGCACGGGCGTATCGACCGCGAGCATCTTGATCTTGCCGTCGCGCAGATCGGTAATGAGCTGCATGAGGCCATCGAGATCCATCGCCTCGTGCAGAACATCCTTCATGACCTCATCGATCAGCGGATGGTCGGGAACCTTGATCTCGCCTTCGATGTTCTCGAAGCAAGCAGCGACGTCCGGGAAAACCGAGGCGAGAAGATCGTCGCTGCGGATGCGTTGGATCTGCGGCGGAATTTTTTTGCCGTTCTGAAAACGCAGCAAGGCGAGGGAGCGATTCGCGTCCCAGCGCCAGCGAGTTTTGAAAATTGGCGAAGCAAGCGCAGCCTGCTCGAGGATTTCTGCCAGCGTCTCGGGCTGCAGAAAGTGAAAAACGTCCCCCAGGGGAAAGCTGTGTTGTTCGGCGAGGGCGATGTTGAGGCCGTCGTCGGTAGCCGCCGCCTGCAACTCGAAATTGAAGGAGCGGCAGAAGCGTTTGCGCAGGGCCAGCCCCCATGCCTTGTTGATGCGGCCGCCGAAGGGGGCGTGGATGATGAGCTGCATGCCGCCACCCTCATCGAAGAAGCGTTCGGCGATGATGGTTTGCTGGGTGGGCACGTCGCCGAGGACGGCCCGCCCGGTGACGATATGCTCGATGATTTGCTCGGCACCGGACTGATCGACCCCACATTCGCGCCGGAGCCACTCGATGGTCTCGGTGACTTCCTGCGTGGGCGTTAGGCCACGGATCGGCTTGGAAGCTTCGCCACCCGGGCGGTCGGCTTCGCGGTGCATGGGTTTGGTGGACGGCGTCTTCTCACTGACGAGACGGCGCAACTCGCTCACGTGCTGCGAGAGTTCGGCGGTACGCGCGGGAGCTTCGCCGCGCCAGAAGGGCACGCCAGGGGGCTGACCGTGGGCATCTTCCACCAGGATTCGTCCGACATTGCCCTCGATGCGGCGGATTTTCCACGAGGTATTGCCGAGGAGGAAGATCTCGCCCGCCATGCTTTCGACGGCGAAGTCTTCATCCACCGTTCCAACGGTCACGCCCTCCGGCTCAAGGACCACGGTGAAGAGAGCGGTCTCGGGAATCGCGCCGCCGCTGGTGATGGCGGCAAGACGTGCGCCGCGGCGAGCCCGCAGCTTGCGGTTCACTTGATCGCGGTGGATATAGGCACCGTAGCGGCCACGCTTCGCGGCAATGCCTTCCGACAGCATGGTGAGGATCGATTCGTACTGCTTGCGATCGAGGTCGCGATAAGGATAGGCGCGACGCACGAGGGCGAACATCTCGTCTTCGTCGCACTCCTCGGCCGAGGCTGAGGCTACGATCTGCTGGGCGAGGATATCGAGCGGAGCGCTGGGAATGATGATCCGATCGAGGTCTCCCTGCAGGACGGCGCGAACTCCGGCGGAACACTCGATCAGCTCGTCGCGGGTGGTGGCGAAGATGCGTCCCTTGGGGATGGCACCGCGCCAGTGGCCGGCACGACCGATGCGCTGCAGCGCCCCGGCAATGGAGCGGGGAGAACCTATCTGGCAAACCAGGTCGACGAAGCCGACGTCGATGCCAAGCTCGAGCGAAGCAGTGGCAACGAGGACCTGGACCTCACCGTTCTTCAGCTTCGTCTCCGCGGCGAGGCGCAGCTTGCGCGACAGGCTGCCATGATGCGCGGCCACGTTCTCTTCGCCGAGGATCTCGCCAAGATGCATGCATATCCGTTCCGACAGGCGGCGGGTATTGACGAAGACGATGGTCGAGCGATGCTGCCGCACCAGTTCCGCGATGCGTTGATAGATCTCCTCCCACATTTCGTTGCTGGCAACGGGGCCGAGTTCGGTGGGCGGAACTTCGATCCCAATGTCCATCTTGCGACGATGACCGACGTCGACAATGGCGGGCTCGGGGCGTCCACTGCCGGTCAGGAAATGCGCGATCTCCTCGATCGGTTTCTGCGTGGCCGACAGCCCGATGCGCGTGGGTGGATGAGGCGCGAGGGCGGCAAGGCGCTCGAGCGAAATGGCCAAGTGCGCGCCGCGTTTGTCGTCCGCGATAGCGTGGATTTCATCGACGATGACGGTATGCACGTGGCGCAGATTCTGGCGGCTGCGATCTGCCGTCAGCAGGATGTAGAGCGATTCCGGCGTCGTCACCAGGATGTGGGGCGGCAGACGCAGCATGCGAACGCGATCGGACGCCGGGGTGTCGCCGGTGCGGACGGCGGTCCGGATCTGCGGCATGAGGATGCCGCGCTCCCCTGCGAGCTGGGTGATCTCGCCGAGGGGAACCTCCAGGTTTTTCTGGATGTCGTTGCCGAGGGCCTTGAGTGGCGAGACGTAGACGACCTCGGTACAGTCGCGCAATTCGCCGTTGAGCGCCTTGCGAATCAACTGGTCAATGCAGGCGAGGAACGCGGCCAGCGTCTTGCCGGAGCCGGTGGGGGCAGCGATGAGGGTAGTGCGTCCGGCGAGGATGTGCGGCCATCCGGCGATCTGCGGCTCGGTCGGCGTGCCGAATTTCCGCACGAACCATTCCTGAACGAGTGGATGGGCCCACTGCAATGTCTCGGGTACGTTCCCCACAATCCAGATATTGTACGAGTTTCGCTAAATGTTCGCTAGAGGCCTCGGCGCGGTTCGGGGATGGACGGGATAGTAGAATCGCGCCATGTCCAAAGCTCGCGCACGCATGATTAAACTTCTTCTTTTCGACGTCGATGGCGTAATGACGGACGGCACGATCTGGCTTTTTCCCGCCCCGGCCGGGGTGAAACATGGAACCAAGGAACTGCGGGAGGCCGATTCCGGCGGCGGAATTGTTGGGGCTTCCATGATCGAAGCCAAGGGCTTCAACGCCCATGACGGCGCGGGATTCTCGCTCGCGCGCCTCGGTGGATTGAAGACTGGCATCATCACCAAACGCAGCTCGGAGACGGTGGCGCTGCGGGCGCGTGATCTGAAGATCGAGTATGTCTACCAGGGCGCCCAGGACAAGCTAACGGTGTTTGCCGAGATCCTGAAGCGGGCAAACTTGCAGGCCGAAGAGGCCTGTTATGTCGGCGACGACGTGATCGACCTGCCGGTGATGCGAGTGTGCGGCCTGGCCGTTGCGGTGCGCAACGCCCGCGAAGAAGTAAAGGACGAAGCCGATTTTGTGACCGACCACCGCGGGGGCGATGGGGCGGTACGGGATGTGGTGGAGTACGTCCTGAAGGCGCAGGACAAACTGGATGATTGTGTGAACCAGTACATCGCTTCGAAGACCCCCGACTCGGCCTTCGGGCACGGTCGGCGTGGTCGGCGAAAGGGATAACCCCCTCCCATTACCTGGCATTGGTTTTCAATATTTTGGCGACTATTTGCTCGCAAAATATTCAATCTACGCGAGTTAAAGGCAAAATATTCAAAACAACTGGCTTAGGCCGCCGACGCTCATTTCCTTTTGGGTTCCTACATTCAGGATAACAAGTTCGAAGGGGTAAACCGGACACTTGTCGCCTATTTCTATCTCTCACGCATGCAATGAGTTACGGAGAAGGTGGTCGATACGGGGGCTTGACAGGATTGGTGGCAAAAAGACTCCCACCGGCGCCATGGGCGGAAGCGCGTCGGTGGGACCGGTTGTTTCTCCCGAGAGGCGGCCGCCTTCGGGATTCGAGTTAGGAGTGTTAACCCCAAGGTAAACGGGAAGTTTCGCGGACGTGACTTTTTTGTGCAGCAGATAGTGCTGGCTTGGATCGATGGCTGTTCCTCAGTGCAGAACCTTGCTAACGCCAGCGATCCTGCTGGGCGGCTTGACGGCTGTGCGGCGTGAAGGGCAAGAAAAAATGCGCAAGATTGAGCAAGGGGCTGTTATCGACTCACCCTACGGTTTGTCTACGGGTGCATACGCGCAATGAGAGCAGCGTACCGCGGATCTTGGCGCACAGAGTCAAAGAGCGGGTCCACGCGAATGAATGCCATGCTGAAGCAGCGGCCGTTGATCGCGTGTTGGAACGAGTCGAAGGCATGGTCGAGATCATTGACGCGAAGATTATCGACGCCGATCTCATAAGAGATGCACCGGCCGCCCGAGGGGGTGAAAACCCTGGTGCGCCCCCGCCAATAGGCTTCCCATCCGTGCTGCCGGTATACCTTAAGAAGAGCGGCGCTGTCGAGCTGCGGCTCGAACTCGTGCAGTGCTAAGAGGTTATGCTTCACCGCTTCGTCGTGGTCACCCTTCTGCTCGTAGATGAGGCTCAGATAGTGTTCGACGGAGCTGGAGGATGGTTCCATCTCGGCGGCTCGCTGGAGTTGTGCAATTGCGGCGTCGTATTTGCGGTCGTAGTAAAGAGCAACGCCCAGGCGACGGTTGAGGAGGAAGGAGAGCGGGTCGAGCTGAAGCGCGCGGCGCATGTGAGCGACAGCATCCTGCGGGCGCCCAACGGCCTCGAGGTAGATTGCATACTTGAACTCTGCAATGGAGTCGTTGGGATTGAGGGCGATCCCGCGGATCAGGTTCTGCTCCGCCGCAGACCAATCCCATTCGTAGATAGTCTGGACGCTGCCGAGCGCGGTGTAGGCTTCACCGTTTTGGGGGTCGAGCTGGATGGCGCGCTGGGCAGCGGCGATGGCTTTGGGCATGAGTTGTTGGGGGGCGCCAATGCCGTAGGTGGTAGCGGCGTCGAGCGCTGAGGCGTAGCCGGCGTAGGCGGAGGCGTAACCGGGGTCAAGGGCAATCGCTTGCTCGAACGAATTGAGGCTGTGAGAGTAGTCCTGTTTATTGAAAAAGTAGCGGCCCCGGAGGTAGGCGTCGTGCGCGGCTGGGTTGACAGGCGCGCGGGGCGAGGGGGCGACGAGGACGACTCTGGCCTGACTCGCGATCTGCTGAGCGACGCTGTCCTGGAGCGAGAGGACGTCAGAAGCAGAGCCCTCGAAGGACTGGGCCCAGAGATGACGGTCTGTGCGGGCATCAATGAGCTGGGCGGTGATACGGATACGGTCGCCGGAGCGCACGATGGAACCTTCGACGATGGCGTCGACGTGGAGCTGGCGGGCGATCTCGGAGAGCGGTCGCGCGGAACCCTTATCGGCCATGACGGAGGTTCGTGAGACAACACGAAGATTGGGAATACGGGCGAGCTCAGTGATGAGTTCGTCGGTCATGCCGTCGGCAAAGTACTCCTGCCCTGGATCTCCGGAGAGATTCTGGAGAGGCAGCACGGCAATCGAGCCGATGCCGGCGCGACTGTCGCGAGAGAGGAAGCGGGCAGCGAGCAAATGGGAGTTTAGAGTGAGGATAGCAATTGCGACGAGGCTGAAGGCGCATAGGGCGATGGCGAGCCAAAGCCTGCGCCGGGATGTAAGAGCAGACCGGGTGGTCAGCGCGCCAGGGATCTCCTGCGGAGCAGAGATCTCCGATAAAACGGGAGGAAGCTCGACCGGACCGTCAGGTGATCCGGCGGGCCCAATGACTTCTGGCTCAACTGCTGTAACGGGTGCGATGAACCGGTAACCGGAGCCGGAGATTGTTTGGACGAACTGTGGAAGGTCGGGGCTGTCCCCAAGGGTCTGGCGAATTTTACGGATGGCCGTATTGATTCCGTGTTCGATGTCGACGAAGACTTCCCGACTCCAGAGGCGGTCCGCGATTTCCTCCCGGGAGACGACTTGTCCGTGTCGGGTGACCAGGAGGAGGAGAAGTTCGAGAGGCTTCCGCTCAAGCTTGAGCCGGCGTCCGTTGCGGCTGAGCTCAAACTTGCCGCAATGAAGGCTGAACTCGCCAAACTGATAGACGACGACAGCCACCTACTCCCCCCAGGGTGCTGAAGTATAACATTGGCGAGAACCATCGCCGGTAGTTCTCCTCTAGATTGAAGCAGTTACATCTTCATCTTTCTTTACCTCTGAATTTACCTTCCTCCATTGTTCGCAAACTCGAATTTGAGTCTTATGGTTTCGAGCCGGAAAAGTCCCGCGGCCAGGAGGAAGTTATGAGATCAGGAAAGATGAGAATCGTGTCAATGTTGAGTGCGCTGGTATTCGCCGCGCTGGTGATTCCCTACGCACATGCCGGCTGCGGCCAGTATCAACCCGCATCATTCAAGCTCAATTCGCAGCATATGTTCGGTTCGCCGTACCTGTTGCTGGCGTCGTCTCCCGGTGGGGATGAGCCCGCTGCCGCCGAACCTTCGATTGTCGGAACCTGGAAAGAGCATTGGATCTCCGAAGGCAGTGAGGGCGTCCCAGACGGTACGGAGATTGATGCTGGCTACGCTCAGTGGCATAGCGACGGCACGGAGATCAACATTTCTGGCCTGCGCTCTCCCCTGACCGGTAACGTTTGCCTCGGGGAATGGATAAAGACTGGACCGCGGCAGTATCGGATGAACCACTTTGGAATCTCTTATGATCCCACAGGGCTTCACCTGGTTGGTCCCGCCCGCATTCAGCAATGGCTGACGCTGAGTGAGAAAGGGCTGGGAACTTCGGGAAGATTCACCATCGACCAGTGGGACGAGTCGGGCACCCTGCTCGCTCACATCCAAGGCAAAATCCTTGGATCGAGGGTGACCATGGAGACCGGATTCCAAAAAGTCGAGTAGGTTGAAACCTGAGTGGCAAACGCGGGTCTCGCTATGACTGGATTGGGGCGGAATCCGGTTGGGTGCTGCTCTGCGATCTGTACTCTGGGAGGCCCGGTCCTCACTCACGACATTTTTGGTAAGTTGGGGCGGGCCTCTTGTGATTCCTGCAGCTAAATCTCAAGCGAACGGACCGCCGTGCCAAGGTTCGCCGGAAAAAGGCGACCTCGCATAGGAAGCCCTCTTCGCCGCCCATGGAAATGGCAGGTCTTGGATCATAATGGGGGGCCCGGAGTTGAAAGCAGTGGCAGAATTCAGTGTATTCGCCAAGATAGACGGGCGCAGGGCGGACGTTGCTTCCACCCTGCCGCCGCGAGTTACTGAGGAATGGGTTCGGGCTTCTGCGACATGAGATCGATGAAGCGCTGATCGGTGCGTACGGTGGCGAATTCCTGGTCTTTATAGACGTTATTGATGTTTTTGTAGCCTTCTTCGAGCGCTTTCCGCAGGTGCAAGAGGGCATCGGCGGGATCGCCACTCTGGGCGAAGAGCTTGGCCATGATGTATTCGAACTCGGCGCGGTCGGTCGGCTTGCCCATCAAGGCAGAGATACCGGAGCGCGAAGAACGCTCGAACACGTAAGGATCCATCTTCAGCGCGATCTGATATTCGCGAGACGCCCTCACAAGATCGTGGCGGTTGAAATAGGCCGACCCAAGATTGCTGTGATAGGAGGCGTTCAGGTCGTTGATCCGGATGGCATGCTCGTAGTCTTTAATGGCGCGGCGGAAATCGCCACCCATATAGAAGACGCTCGCCAGGTTATTCCAGGCGTCGGCATAGTTTTTCTCCATCTTGATGGCGCGCTGGATGCAGGCCTGGGCGTCGGCGGGACGGCGCAGGAGAACGTAGGTAATGCCGAGCTTGTTGTAGAGTGCGGCCGACGGTTGCTTGCGGATCGCGGCCTGGTAGCTATCGAGCGCGTCGAGATGAAGATTGTGCGCGCGAAGCAAGTCTCCCTGATCTTCGAGCTGGGCCGCGGTGGACGTGTCGAGCGGCAGAAGCCGAAGCTGGTCAGCGCGTTCCTGCAGACCCTCGGGAGGCGCTGGTTGCTGCGAGACCGGTGTCTGTGCCAAAAGAGGCAAGCTCAAAAACAAAGAACAGACGACAAGAGAAAAGTGACGTGCCACATGCCACCCCCTGCGAATGACCCCTCGAGTCCCGAGAGGACTCGTTACGCCAGCCCCATATTGGAACTTGGCGGTTTCTATTTAACTCCAATTCCGGGCCGGTGGAGCGAATTTATTTACAGGCCGGAGGGGCACGAAGCCAGTATTTAAGCGGTCCTGGGGCTAATCCGCACATCTCAGGGACGAAACTAGGGATTCCGGGGGTGAAATCCGAAGAATGCGGGGACGCCGGCGCCGGCCGGACAGGGAGTTAGGTTTTGATTTAGCATTCTCAGGTGCCGTTCGGCACGGAAAACATCCCATGAGACAAATTGCGAGTTGGGCATTAGAGACGGCGCGAATGCGCGGGGCTTCACATGCCGAGGTGCGGATCGTGGACGAACGCGACCGGGCGTTGGCGACCAAGAATGGCAAGATCGGCAGCGCATCGGACAGCGAGTCGATGGGTTGCGGGATCCGGGTCATCGCCGATGGTGCGTTTGGTTTCGCGGCGACGGAAGACCTTTCGCGCGAGGGCATGGAGAGCTGTGCGGCGGAAGCGGTACAGATCGCCAAGGCGTCGGCGCGGGTGAAGTCGAGCGAGCTGCGGCTGGCGCCGGAGAAGGCGGTGCAGGTGGACTGGTCTTCGCCCTGTGCCATCGACCCGTTCGGAATTTCAATTGAAGAGAACCTCGACCTACTGATGAAGATCGATGCAGAGCTGCGCTCAGTGGAAGGAGTGACGCTGGCGGAGACGAACCTGAACTTCCGGCGTTACGAGCAATGGTTCTACAACAGCGAAGGAGCGGAAATCCACCAGACGCGAGTCACGACGGGCGCGGGCTTCGCGGCGTATTCGTTTGCCGGCGAGCAAATTATGAAGCGGTCGTATCCGAACTCGTTTGGCGGGCAGTGGCAGAACCGCGGGTATGAACTGATCAGCGAATTGAAGCTGGTAGAGAATGCGCGGCGGATCGGTGAGGAGGCGGTGGCGCTGCACAAGGCGGAGCAGTGTCCGGAGGGACGGCGAACCGTCGTGCTCGACTCGTCACAGGTGGGATTGCAGATTCACGAGTCGATTGGACACCCGATTGAATTGGACCGTGTGCTGGGGATGGAGGCAAATTTTGCGGGCACGTCGTTCCTGACGCTGGAAAAGTTGAACACGTTGAAGTATGGGAGCGAACTGGTGAACGTGGTGGCGGACGCAACCGAAGCGCACGGGCCGGGGCTGGGAACGTTTGCCTACGACGACGAAGGAGTGCAGGCGCAATCCATCCCGATCATCAGCCGCGGGCAGTTCAAAGGATATTTGTCGTCGCGCGATACGGCGGCGATCGTGGGACTGAACCGCAGCGGGGGATGCCTGCGGGCGGAGAACTGGGCGCGGGTGCCGATTGTGCGGATGACGAATGTGAGCCTGCTGCCGGGCGAGAAGCCGTTGACCTTCGAGCAACTGATCGCGGATACCGACGACGGGATTTACATGCAGACCAATCGCTCGTGGTCGATTGACGACAAGCGTTACAACTTCCAGTTCGGGTGTGAGATTGGATGGGAGATCAAGAACGGCAAGCTGGGACGGATGCTGAAGAATCCTTCGTACTCGGGGATCACGACGGAGTTCTGGAACTCGATGGATGCGACATGTTCGCGCGACCAGTGGACGTTGTGGGGAACGCCGAATTGCGGCAAGGGGCAGCCACAACAGGTGATGGGCACAGGACACGGCGCAGCGCCGTCGCGCTTCCGCAACGTGAAGGTGGGCAGCGCCTACAAGGGAGCATGAGATGCTGACGCAAGAACAGGCAGAGGAAATTTTCGCACGACTGCGGAAGCACAGCTCCGGCGACGAAGTGGAACTGATGATCGGCGGAGGCGCGTTTGCGCTGACCCGCTTCGCCAACAACGGGATCACGCAAAACGTGGCGGAAGAGAACTATTCGCTGTCAGTGCGGGTGAACATGGACGGCCGCACGGCGCGCGCGACGACCAACAAGACGGACGATGAAAGCCTGCGGCGAGTGATGCATCAGGCGGAGACGCTGGCGCGGGTGCAGCATCCGGATGAGGACTTGCTGCCGATGCCGACGGCAGCAGAAGTCGAATTCCCGGGGATGAAGAGGGAGTCGCCGAACCGGTACTTCGAGGCGACGGCGGCGATCACGGCGAACGACCGCGCGGCGCAGGTTGAACGGATGGTGGCCGCGGGGAAGAAGCACGGGCTGACGGCGGCGGGCACTTATGCGTCGGGGAAACAAGTAGAGGGGCTGTTCAATTCACGCGGCGTGGTGCGCTGGCACCGGCAGACGAGCGCGGAAGCGTCGATCACGATGATTGGCGAGAATTCCTCGGGCTGGCAGAAAGCGAATGCGCCGAATGCGGCGGAGTTCGACGCCGGGAAATTGGCGGAGGTTGCGGCGGAAAAAGCGCGGCTGTCAGCGAACCCGCAAGAGATTCCCGCGGGGAAGTACACGGTGATCCTGGAACCGGCGGCGGTGCTGGACCTGGTCGGATTCATGTTCTGGGATTTCGGTGGGCTAGCGCTGCTCGACCAACGGTCGTTCCTGAACAACCGCATGGAAACACAATTGTTCGGAAAAGAAATCAACATCAGCGATGACGCATACCATCCCTTGCAATCGGGGATCCCGTTCGACGGCGAGGGGGTACGGCGGCAGAAGTTGCAGCTGGTGGAGAAGGGCGTCCCGAAGAACGTGGTGTACGCGCGGGCAAGCGCGGCCTTGATGCGGAAGGCGAAACTGGGCGCGAGCGTGGGCGAGGTGGAGGCGACAGGACACGGGTTTCCGCTGCCGAACGAGATGGGCGAGGCGCCGATGAACGTAGTGTTCGGTGCGCCGGAAAATCCTGTGACCGTTGATCAGATGGTAAACAGCACGGAGAGGGGAATCCTGGTGACGCGGCTGTGGTACATCCGCGAGGTGGATCCTTACGAGAAGATCGTGACGGGGATGACGCGGGACGGCACGTTCCTGGTGGAGAAGGGGAAGATAGTTTCGGGAGTTCGAAACTTTCGCTTTAACGAGGGACTCATCCACTTACTATCAAATGTAGAGGCGATGAGTGTGCCCGTGCGGGCGAGCGGGGAAGAGAGCTTCGACATGGTCGTTCCGGCGATGAAGGTGCGCGATTTCAACTTCACGGAAGTGACCCGTTTCTAAGTTCCAAATGCGGAACGGGAGCACGCGTAAACCAGCGCTGGAGTTGCATTTAGGCGGGATGCATTCGCAGTCCTTTCGTAAGAGCGAGCCATACTTTGGTAATGTTGGGATTAAGCAGAAACCCCGGTATAGTTCAGTCGTCCATGAACGCCATTTTAGTTTCAACGCTCGAGATGCGCAGCGCAGTTCGGTTCCCCATCCAACTGCCTGTCGCAATCCGGTCCGAGTCGGGCACCTACCAGGCCATGACAACAGATATCTCCGCCGGCGGTGTACTGTTTCATGCCGAAAAAGCCGTGGCGGTAGGCTCGACTATTGAATTTACGATTAACATGCCGGCTTCTGTCGTTGGTACACCGACGGATGTGCTGGTGAATTGTGTAGGACGCGTGGTACGCTGCTCCGAAGAGAAATCGGGGCCGGCAGACGTAGCCGCAGTGATCGACGACTACTCGTTCGAACGCCGGTGACCCTATAGGGTCGGATGTCCAGCGAAAAACCACAGTCCACGAGCGGGGCTGATGCCGGCGACGCGCCGGAAACAACCCGCGATGTGATCCGCGTAATGGTTGCGGATTCCGAGGCGATCTTTCGTGTCGGGATACGCAAGATTTTCGCGCTGGAAGACGACATCCGCGTGGTCGCGCAGGCGGAGAACCTGGCGCAAGCCGTAGCCGGGGTGCAGAAGTATCCTACCGACGTACTGCTGTTCGAGATTGCGCTTTCGAATTCCGCCGGGGAAGCGATCTCCGAAATCTTAGAAAAATCACCCAAAACCAGGGTCATCACCGTCGGCAACGAGATCGGCGAGCACGATACATGCGATCTGCTGCGCCGGGGAGTGACCGGCATTCTTTCGCGATCGGTCTCGCCCGACCTGCTGGTGCGTTGTATTCGCAAGGTACATAACGGGGAGACATGGCTCGACAACCGCGGAGTGAACTGGGTGATCGAGGCCTACCGGGCGCAGGCGGCGCAACTGATGGCGCCGCGCAACCAGCCGCGTTTAAGCGAAAAGGAACTGCAGATCATCTCCGGGGTTACGCAGGGGATGAAGAATAAGGACATCGCGCAGGAGATCGGCACAACGGAGCAGGTGGTGAAGAACTATCTGCGCAAGGTGTACGACAAGCTGGGTGTTTCGGACCGTCTCGAACTGGCACTTTACTGCATGCATCACCGCCTGCTGGAAAAAGCGCGAAGCGGTGGGAGCGGCGACGCAGAAGCAAAAGGCCTTTCACCGGCGCACGCCATGGCTGGAGCGCCGGCCCAAGAGCCGGCCAAGCAGACCCCCAATACCGGCAACCATCGCTGAAATCATCGACTAACCGAATAGCAAGGACGTGAGGATGGATCGGCAATCCGTTCACGCGGATAAGTCGCGTTGCGACCTATCGTGTGTTTCTGCTTGCTTTTCCGGACATCGCGCATCTACACTCGCCCTCCACAAAAGAGCTAGGCATTTTTGTGCTGGTAAACCCTACACAATCAGGGAAGGAGGGCTCGTATGCGCGTAATTCGCTCTTGCAGCATTTTTCTATTCATCCTCTCTTTGGCGGCTGGGCTCCTGGCTCAGACCTACCAGGGAACGATTGCCGGAACCGTGAAGGACAAATCGGGCGCGGTCATGCCCGGAGCAGAGATCGTGATTACCGACGTGGGTAAAGGCACGAGCCGCTCGGTGCACGCCAACTCGGTGGGTGAGTACAACGTCCCGGATCTTGAACCTGGCCTATATTCCATCACCGCCGAGGCGAAAGGTTTCAACAAGCTGGTGAAGCAGGACATTCGCCTGGAAGTGGCGCGCAGCATTCGCATCGATTTCGAGCTGGTACCGGGAAGCGAAGCGCAAACGGTTACGGTGACCGAGGAAGCGCCGGTGGTCGATAACACGACGGCGACGCTGGAAGGCACCTTCACCAACAACGCGATCGTGTCGCTGCCGTTGCAAGGCCGCGACTGGCAGAACCTCGTTATCCTGCGTCCGGGCATTCAACGCAGTCCGGGCGGCGGATTTCTTTCCATCACTTCAAACGGCAACCGCTACGAAGACAACAATTACATCGTGGACGGCATTGACGATAACGACGCCTATTACGGCGAATCGGTGATCAACTCCGAAGGCGTGCAGGGGACGCCGGCCACGCATTTGCCGATCGATGCGATCCAGGAATTTAACGTGCAGGAGAGCCCGGAAGCCGATTACGGATTGAAGCCGGGAGCGATCGTGCAACTCGGCATCAAGTCGGGAACCAATGCGGTGCACGGGACGGTGTACTACTTCGGGCGCAACAGCGCGCTGGATGCACGCAATTATTTCAATCCCAGCAGCGACCCGGTTTCGGCGCTGCGGCTGCATCAATACGGGGCTTCGGTCGGTGGGCCGATTATCAAAGACAAGCTGTTTTTCTTCGCTAACTACGAAGGCGTACGGGACATTGTTGGCAATCCGGTGCTTCTGAACACCCCGGTCACGGTGGCGGGTTTCGGCGACGGGATCAGCATTCCCGACACGATCGCGGCCTGCCAGCCCAATTGCAGCCCGCTGAGTTTGCAACTTGCGAAGCTCTACCCGACGAACCTGGGAACGTATTCCTCGGCGGATCCTACGTTGAAGCCGTTCGACTTCAACAACAGCAACCGCGAAGACAATGGAATCGTAAAGCTCGACTACCACCTGAACGACCGAAACACGATCAGCGGGCGCTATTTCATCGGCGACAGTTTCCAGGTGGAAGAAGATTCCAACGTGCTGCTGCCGATTTTTATGTCGCAGGCAACGACGCGGGCGCAGGTGGCCGGCGTTTCCTGGGCGTGGACGCCAACTAACACCATCGTGAATCAACTGCGTTTTGGCTACAACAGCTTCTGGCAGGAGATCTTCAGCGGCGATCATGGACTCAGTTCCTCAACCTTCGGCATCGATACGGGAGTTACAGACCCACTGAACTCCGGAATGCCGCAGATCCGGGTTTCCGGGTTCAACAACCTCGGGGGCAACAGCTCGTGGCCGTTGCTGACGACGCCGAACCGGACCTGGCAGATTACCGACAACGTTGCCCAGACCAAGGGCAAGCACAACCTGAAATACGGGGGCGAATTCCGCACCGGCAGCACGGACAATGTGCGCAACACGTATGGCAAGGGTCGTTTCGACTTCCGCAGCCTCGACGATTTCATGACGGGCGATGTCCGCTCGGCGCGGGTGTTCGTGGGGGACAGCCATCGCGACATCAGCCAGAAGTCGTTCGGATTCTTCGCCCAGGACGACTGGCGCATGACCCAGCGTTTGACGGTGACGATGGGAGTTCGCTATGACGTGAGCCTGCCGATCACGGAAGCGCACAATCAGCTGGCGAACTTCGATCCAGCGGTGGGATTGGAACAGGTTGGACAACAGATCAGCCAGCCATACAACACCGACTGGAATAACGTGGCGCCACGCCTGGGTTTTGCGTGGGACCTTTTCGGTGACGGCAAAACGGTTTTGCGCGCTGGGGGCGGCATTATTTACGAGATGCCACATATTTCGTTATTCATCGGGCAGAACAGTGCGGACGCTCTCGGATTGGGGACGATTCCGACCGGGGCGCTCAGCGTTACGCCGGGCGGCGGCACCATGGCGGCGGGCGTGGCTTTCCCCAACTACAACTGGGCAGACCCGAACACACCAGTCTTCGGATCGATCACGAACCAGACCTTGAACTGCGATCCTGCCGCAGACGGTCCATGCTCGATCCTGGGAGTGGATCACAACATCAAGACGCCCTACGTGGCCAACTGGAATGTAAACATCCAGCATGCCTTCACCCCGAGCAGCGTGCTGCAGATCGCTTACGTCGGGAACCGAGGCATAAAGCTGTACAGCATACGGGACATCAACCAGGACAACTGGCTGCTGGATTGGCAAGCGAATGGAAGCGATCCGGATCATTCGGATTGGGATGGACAGTCGGGGCGGCCGTTCACAAACCCGGCGATCTGCGGTACCCACTGTTATCCGTCGCTGGCGTACGTGGATATGCTGGAGAACAAAGACAGCTCGATCTACCACGGCCTGCAGGTAACCTTCACCCAGAAGCCAATGCACGGTTTGGATTTTGTGGCCGGGTATACGTGGGCGAAATCTCTGGATGACTACAGCGGGAATCGCTCGTTCACCTGGGAAAATGCCAACAATCCCTTGCTCGAATGGGGACCAGCGAACTCCGACATCCGGCATCGTTTCACGCTGGCCATGACCTACACGGTTCCGAAGTTGCAGCGATGGGATGCTCTGTTGGGAGGCTGGCAGTTCAGCAACATTGCAAACCTCCAAACGGGTGAGCCGCTTGACTACTACGATGGCTCCGATTATTTCAGCGCGACAGAGAGCGGAAACGATCGTTGGAACGCGTATGGCGATCCAGGAAGCTTCAAATGGAGTTTCAGCGGATTGCCGTTCTATCCGGCTTACCAGGATTCGAGTTCAGGCCAGCAGTTCGGCGATCCACGCTGCCTGGCGATTGCGGCGCAGCAGCATTCGCTCGACACGTTGAACTACGCAGGGGGCTGTTTCATCTCGCAAACCGGGGCCATCCTGATTCCTCCCGCCTGGGGACAATTCGGGACCATGCATCGCAACAGCATTCGTGGACCGGGTTACGCGAACTGGGACGTCTCGTTGGGAAAATCGTTCAAGCTTTCGGAACGATTCAACCTGCAACTGCGGGCGGAACTGTTCAATATCCTCAATCACCCGAATTTCGCCGGAGTCGATCACGACTTGTCGGACGGATATCTCGGAACGGTCGGAATCCCGATCTATACGCCGGATGTGGCAGCCTCGAACCCGGTGGTTGGTTCGGGCGGATCCAGGCACATTCAACTGGGAGCAAAGATCATCTTTTAGGCACTGGACGGGGCTTCGCGCGGGTACAGCATTTCTAGCCGGCGAAGACGGCGATGAATTTCGAATTTGAAATCATCGCCTACCCCGATCCTGTCCGACGGCAGCCCGCGGAGAGGTGTAAACTCGGGCTCGCGAACGCGTGTCTCAATTTTCGATGGGAGAGCGATAGATGAAAGGCGATCCTAAAGTGATTGCGGTTTTGAGCGAGGTGTTGAAGGCGGAACTCACGGCCATCAACCAATATTTTCTGCATGCGGAGATGTGCGAGAACTGGGGCTACGAACGCATGGCGAAAAAAATCCGCAAGGAGTCAATTGAGGAGATGGTGCACGCGGAGAAGTGCATCGAGCGGATTTTGTATCTCGATGGCACGCCGAACATGAGCGACTACTTCAGGATCAACATCGGCGCCACGCTGGAGCAGCAGATCAGGAACGACCTGGAACTGGAGTACGAGGCAGTGAAGCGGCTGAACAAAGGAATGAAGACGGCGGAAGACCTGGGCGACCATGGTTCACGTGATCTGTTGCGAACGATCCTGCTGGATGAAGAGCATCACATTGATTGGCTGGAGGCGCAGTTGCATGTGATTGGGGAGATGGGAATCCAGAATTACCTGGCGCAGCAACTGATCAACGTGGAAGAAGAGAAGTAAGAGCGCAAGCCGCGGGCATTGCGCGGTGAGACATGCGTTACAATTGGAATCAGCCCGCCGGCGTCTCCCGCCGGTGTTTTTGCGGGATCGCTTCCCTGAGGAGAGGTGGCCGAGTGGCTGAAGGCGCACGCTTGGAAAGCGTGTTTAGGGGAAACTCTAACGTGGGTTCGAATCCCACCCTCTCCGCCAGCCATTTGTATTCAGCGACTTAGGGCGACGGCTACCAACCACGGCTACCACAATTCTGATTCTTCCTCAGTTCTCAGTATTGGACTCCGAGGAAGCAATCATGACCGTGAGTCTTTTCATTCGTCAGACCATTAACGGCAAACGCCGTTACGTTAAACCAAATAAGAAACGGATTTACCCACAAGGGACGATCTACTGCCTGCGGTACCCCGTCAACGGGAAGCGTCGGTGGGAGACGTTGCACGCCAACACTCTGAACGAAGCGCTCTCAGCCCGTGCGACGAAGGAAGCTGCGCTCCTGTCACAAGCACCTTCCGCGAACGCTCCAGTGAAGAGGATCAGGATTGAAGACGCAATATCCAGTTATCTCACCAACGTCGCAGCCACTCGGGCTCGTAAGACGTGGCTCGCGTACAGCCTCATCCTGAACTCATTTCGGAAACTATGCCATAAGGAATACCTCGACCAAATCGAAAAAGCTGATCTAAACGTATTTGTAGTAGCACAAAAGCAGGCCGGGTTGGATGACCGCACGGTAGCTAATCGCGTGGAAGGAGTCGGAACGTTTCTGCGGGCTAATGGGGTTACAGCGGTCACGCTGCGACACAGATTCACGGAGAGACGAGTGAAGGCCTACTCCGTCGAGGAACTTCGGGCACTCAATGCAGCATCGACGGATGAGGAACTCCTGATTTGGCAATTCTTTCTCGGAACGGGCTTCCGAGAAGACGAGGTAGCACACGCATGTACGACCGACATTGACTTCCGCCAAAAGACGATCACCGTTCGGGAAAAGTCACTATGGAAATGGA
Source organism: uncultured Acidobacteriaceae bacterium (assembly GCA_963703075.1). Taxonomy (GTDB): domain Bacteria; phylum Acidobacteriota; class Terriglobia; order Terriglobales; family Acidobacteriaceae; genus Korobacter. The sequence goes on along the minus strand of OY969786.1, from coordinate 3,298,925 downwards.
AACCAAAGGACAGGGAGGAACGCCTCGTGCCGATTCCGGACTCCCTGTGTGAATTATTAAGAGTCAGAACAGCAATGCAACCGGATCGCTGGCTTCTTTTCCAAAATACGGAAGGAAATCCCGAGGGCCACTTCCTCAGAAAACTGAAAGAGCGGGCTCTTGCGGCTGGTCTGAATTGTGGGCATTGCATAGGCAGAGTCGGAGGCAGAGCAGTGTCTTGTAAAGAAGCGGCATGCTGTAAGCACTGGATACTGCACCGATTCCGCAAAACCTTTGCGACAATGCATCACGCGAACGGCGTCCCCGCCCGGAGTATTCAAGCGTGGCTTGGGCACGAGTCGCTAGATACGACTCTGCGATACTTGGCGGATGCCGAATTGGGGAGTGAAAAAACGAGGGCACAGGTCAACGGCAGCTTTGCGGAAATAGACCAAAACCGAGAGAATCGCGGCTACTGAGCCTCTGCGTTCGGTTCTGAAGGCTGGCGCGTTGGTTTATGCCCCCATGTCTTCCATGCCATCAATGTGCAGTATTCCTTCGATAGGGCTACTTCTTTCGCTTCACTGATGAAAACCCTGACATTGTTTGATTTCTTTCTCAGTGCTTCGCTCCATGATCTGCACTCCCAATCATCAGGTGGACTGATATGACTTTTGGGCAACCCTCGCTCACGAATTCTAAGAACTTGGCTGTCCAAGTATTCACAAATCCGCTCAGATGTCAGTTGGCCGGCCAGCTTCGATGTTCGGATTCTCCGTTCTTCTGCAATCCGACTTTCTTCAAAGTCCATAACGCACCCGGCAACATATTTGACGACTGCCCGAAACGCCGGGCTTTTTCCTTGAATGCGTAACCCGAGTTCATACAGCTGAAGGCCCTCTCGAAGTCCACGAAGTCGTCCAAACAGCTCGGCCTCTTCCAGAACCGCCTTGAGGCTTGCACGTAGCGCAGGACTGGACTGCAACGCGGTATCTATCGTCTGAACTGCTTCACTATGGTGCTGTTGTGCTCGCAGCACGCGATCTTGCGACAAGCGGCGTAACCAATGTCCCGCCGCCCGACGCCCCTTGAGTGAGGGAATAGGGTCAAATGCCATGACTCGATCTTAGTGCCGAACCAGAAATGATCGTATAGCGTCCGCGATTCCGGCCCTTGTTCCCCTCGTTCCATTAGGGCAAATCCCGCAAATCCGATGAATGTCGCGAAGGCGCAACCAAGTATGTATGCGAAGGATTGGAAGGAAGATCGACATCATCTCGATAGCTTTATATGCGGGCAAGAAATGCTGGTTCGTGCAAGGTGCAGCACGTTTTTTCCGGCGTCACCGCTGCTTGACTCTGCTTGAGCCATTCGCTGGCTCTGCTGTGATAGGTCTGAGCCTGCTATGGGCTGGGATCATCCAGCGCCTGATTCTGGTCGAGAAAGACCACAACATGTCGCGGCTGTTGGAGGGAATGAGATCAGAATCCGACCTTGCAAACCGCTACTACAACTTCAAACCCACACGAGCGAACGTCGCGGCCATCCGAAACTCTGATCCACATACGGCTTTCAGTTGGCTTGTGCGTTGTCGAACGAGTTCCAGAGGTAAGCCCTATGGAGGAATGCGCCCTATCATCGATGAGCGCTGGTGCCGCGACCTCGTGACCTCGAACCTGCGACGCGTGTACGAAATGCGTGATCGTATCACCGTCATTCAGGGTGACGCCCTATTCGAGATGCAGAAATACGCAGGTGACCGCAGCGTTGGGTGCTTCGCTGATCCGCCGTACACGGCTGACAAGAATTCAAAGGGGAAAGGGCTGTACAAACACCACAATCTCAACCACGCAGAACTGTTTGCCACTCTCGCCCATTGGCGAGGCCCATGGCTGATGACGAACGACAACTCTCCACGTGTGCGGCGACTGGTTCGTTGTTACGGTATGCATCCGAAGAGCATGTCGCTCGTCTCGACCACGCACCGATGGCAGGAGTTTGCAATTACAAGGAGAGATTATGCCTATTGAAGAGACTGTTGCAGTGCAACAAATGTTCACCATCGATCGCCAGTATGAGCGTCTTACAGCCGCAGAAATGCATTGCGAAATGCTCAAAGTGGCGCATGAAGACGCGAAATTAACAAAACAAAGCAACGATTACAGAGCGAAATACACTGTTCCAGCGTGTTTCGCGATCATCAATCGTTACAGGAAGCAAGGTGTTGCTGCTAAAGACCGTCCTAACGGCCAACCGACAGTCGAAGCCTATTTCCGCTCGATCAACCTGAACTACAGCACCGTGAGGAGCTGGATCAGGCGCTATCGCGGCATTACAATTCGCGCCGCTTCCCGATCGCCTAAGCGTTCGTCCCGCAAGCCTGATCCCGTGCTTAGAGCTAGTGAACAGCGACTTCTCGGATACTTGCATTCCCTGATGCTGTATGCCGATGATCGAGAGAACGGCCTCACGCCAAAAAAGCCAGACCTTCCGACCTATGAGACGCTGAATCGGTGGATCGAGAGAGATACGATTCCACCCGAACTCACGGATGGCAGCATCATCGAGGTGCAAGGTCAGGAGTTTCGGGTCACGAAGATCGATCTGTCCACCTTGACGATCCGAGTTGAGCCCGCAGATAAGACTCTGGCATTCCCAGCCAAGAAACAGCCACAGCTACGAAAGGTAGCCTGAGAAGCGAATCCTCAAGCTTTGACACTCTGGGACTAACATATGACGACGCACACAACAAATCGCCGAGTGCAAGGAGCGCAAGACACGACCTATTCGCTCCATCCCGGCGATGTGCTTGATGTGCTTCGTCAATTTCCAAACAACTGCTTTGACGGGTGCTTTGGCGATCCACCTTACGAGTTGGGCTTCATGAACAAGGCGTGGGATTCCAGCCGCATCGCCTTCAGCCCGGAAGTGTGGGGAGAAGTGTATCGGGTACTGATACCCGGTGCACATCTCTTGGCTTTCGGCGGAAGCCGTACTTTCCATCGTCTTACGTGCGCAATCGAGGATGCGGGTTTTGAAATTCGCGACCACCTAATGTGGGTTCATGGTCAAGGCTTTCCTAAGTCTAAGTCGTTGCTGAAACCCGCGTATGAACCCATTGTGCTCGCTCGCAAACAGGGCCCACTACTCCCATTGAACATCGATCGCAGCCGGATTGGGAGCGATGCCATCGAGAGCGGCAGGATAGGTCGCAAAGGAGCGGTAGCTTCGCGGGTGGGGAACTGGGGATTCAAGAGCCAATCAGCGGGCGAGCCGGGACGCAGCAACGACGGTAGGGAAATCTGTGCGGGCGAAAAGCAAGGATTCGTCGTAAAGGGGCGATGGCCAGCAAACCTTGCTCTCGATACAATCGCTGCAGCTTTGCTTGACGCTCAAAGCGGAAACCGCAGGGCTGGACGAGAGGTAAGAGCAAAAGCAGGGAAGAAATCCAATTCTGTCTTTGGCACATTTAATAACCGGACTGAGTTTCCCGGTTACCACGATGAAGGCGGAGCCTCTCGATTCTTCTATGTGGCGAAAGCATCAGCGAGAGAGCGTGACTCTGGTATGTGTCCACAAGCTCAGCCAAGCCATATGGTAGAAAATGATTCGCAACGCTCGGCTGATACTCGCAACAATCACCCGTGTGTGAAACCCATTGACCTCACTCGCTGGCTCGCTGGGATGATTCTGCCTCCGAGAAACGGCCGTTTGCTTGTGCCTTTTGCAGGCACAGGTTCGGAGATGATCGGAGCCATACTCGCCGGATGGAACGAGGTCACCGGGATCGAGTTGGAACAGCAATGGGTAAACATCGCCGCTGATCGCCTGCGCTATTTCGGAAATGAAGGGCAGGAAAGCGAGATTTTGCCTGCCCCCTAAGTCACCCCCGGGGCGCGGGACTGCCGCCGCTGCCACTCGCGCAACAGCAAATCGAATTCCTGCCGCGACTCCGCCTCAGCTTCACCGTCGTTGCCGAACCACGCAGTCAAGTGGGTGTCTTCCACCTCTGCCAATTGCTCCCGCAGGTCGGCGTCGCTGAGTCTCTGAATCTTCCGAACTATTGTGGAGTCGCTAATCACTTCTCGCCCGACAGACGCAGCCTCTGCTCCTGTGTCAACCTTTCATACTCACGTCGATCATCGATGCGGGCCTCATAGTCTTCACCATAACTCTCGGTCGTGAGACTCCAGTGCAGAGATTCTATCTCTGCTTTCAATTCCTCATCACTCAGGCTGCTGATCTGGCGACGTTGCGAAGTTTTTCGCATGTTTATCCTCCTCGTGGAACTCGCCACGTTGGTGTGTTCACCAGAGGGGCCGAAAGTTCTGTTTTTGTATCAATGAGGTAGTGGAAGGCTTTTGCTAGCGCGATATTTCTCCAGTGTTGTTGGAGATTCCGTTGGCGCAAAGAAAAAAAGTGCAAATCGCAAATGAATGTTTCTGGCCTTTCGGTATTCATCAATGGAGGGCTTCAACGTGATCAGACAATTCAAACGAGACGCAATCATCTTTGTTCTTCAGACGAAACCACATGTGCCGTATCGGCAGGTAGCAATCGAATTTGAGGTAGGCCGCAGCACCGTGGTGAACATCGCCCGCAATGCCGGGATCAAGCGGGCCCGTGGAAACAAGTCAAAGGCGGCAAACAATGGCTAACCCCCTTGATCTTGCTCGGATGGTTCATTTCTGCATGCGCTACTCCATGTGCCTGAAGTCGTTCCAAGGGCGGTCGGAATGAGCATGGAAGCAGCAGTGACGAGTCTCGCGAGGCAGACCCTGGAGCTCATGTTCCACGAGGGAGATGTGATTATCATCAGCCAGCTCGCGAGAGGAAAGATGTCCAAGCAAGCGTTCAACAGCATCGAAAGAGCTGCTGATTATGTAGAGCGCACAGACAGGGATGACGTTGAGGGCACTTACGTCAACCTGCAGAAGCTAAAGCCGGGCGTAACGTCTGACAAGCGTGGGGATGTGCAGGAGTACGTCAGGTTCTTGGTTGACATAGATAGGAAACACAAAAAGAACGCGGCGGGTAAATACCAGAACGCCAGTGAGGAAGAGCGCAAAGAACTGGAAAACGTCGCTAACCACATTGCCAAATGGGTGGGCGGCATCCTCGGTGCCCAGCCCATGTGGTGCGACACGGGCAACGGGTTCCATTTGGTGTGGTTCCTGAGTCTCCCCAAACAGCCCGCCGTGCTGCCCATGCTGCCCACAGACTTCAGCATGAATGTGATACGGGAATCGCTGTGTGCCATCAAGCAGCGGTTTGAGAGCGGCAACGTGGAGATCGACCTTAGCGTGGGCGAGCCAGAGCAACTGGTGCGCTTGTATGGGACGTGGAATCGGAAAGCGGACAACCTGCCGGATCGTCCGCACCGCCAGAGCAGAATTCTCGTGCTTCCTACAAAAACGACAACCAAGAGCAACGTCCAGCTGCTAGCAATGGAATACCAAAGGCCCGAGGCGACGGCCAAAAAGAAGATCGACCCGGATCGCGAGCGAGTCAACGTCGAGTGGGCGGAGGAATACGGTATCGAGCATTGGATCGAGTGGGCGGGAGAATATGCACTTCTAAACGGTACTCATACCAGCGACCGTGGGATTCACTACATGCTGGACAACTGTGTTTGGGAGAATGAAGACGGGCTGCACAAGCACAGTGGAACGGCTCATAAAACCGAAATCATCGTGCATGAGGATGGTGGAATCGGTTTTTCGTGTTTTGGCTCCGAAGACTATTTCCGGGAGCAGTACCCCTACAAAGAGAAGCCTACGTTTCCCATGCTGGTGAAAAGGATCAATCAGTTAAAGGGTGAGAACTACCCCCATTTGATCTTTCCTACGCATGACGAGGAGGATTGGAACTGGAGCGGTGCGCTGGGGATCGACTTCGATGATGAACCAGAGGCTATCGATGTAGAACCACAACCTGAGCCACCCCCGCGTGAGCCAGAACCACAACCTGAGCCACCCCCGCGTGAGCCAGAACCACAAGCAGAGCCACGCAAGCCAAAAAAGAAACTGGTGCGCATTGGGCCTGCGGAGGGGGACTACATTGTCGGTGTGAGGGCGAGCGACATTGAACCCAAGCTCATCCGGTGGTTGTGGACGGACAAAATCCCCGCCAGTGCGCTGACCATCTGGACGGGTAAACCTGACAACGGCAAGAGCCTCAGCTTACTCGACATTACGGCGAGAGTTACAAGGGGACTGGATTGGCCGGATGGATCAAAGAATCCGCTTGGCCCTAGGGTTGTGTTGTACGGGGCCACGGAGGACGATCCCAGCCAGATTCTGGTACCGCGGCTGATGGCTGCGGGTGCAGACTTATCAAAAGTGGTCTTTCCCATCGCTGCGAATAGAGGCGGGAAAGATCGAAAGATGAACCTCAAAGAGGATTTGGATTCTCTCCGCTACCAAATCGAGCACACTCCCAGCATTGCTCTTCTGATCCTAGACCCGCTCAACAGCTACTGGGAGGGCGTGGATGATAACAAAGCCAAAGATGTGCGTCCGGTATTGGATGCCGTGCAAAAGCTATGTCAGGAGACGGGGCTGACGGTCATTGGGCTGGTGCACAGCAGCAAGCGTACCGATGGGGATAGTCAAGCCAAGGTGATGGGCAGCAGTGCCATTGTTCAAGCCGGGCGAGCTGCGTGGCAGATCAGCCGGGATAAGGATGATCCCAATAAAGTCCGCATGGCGAAGGTGAAAGGTAACAGCACCAAATCCCGAAGCGGGATGACTTACCACATCGAGTCTGTGGACATGATGATCGAGGGCGAGATGAGTTCCCAGCCTCGAATCGTGTGGGATGGGCAACTGGATCAAACAGCGGACGATTTGATGGAAGAGCAGAGACAGCAGGAGCGTGAGGGTAAGGATACTAAGATGGGTCTTGCCAAGGCACTCCTGACGACCAAGCTGCCTTTAATGGGCGCTGAGGTAATGACTCAGGCAACTAATGAGGGGATTGGGAAACGCACGCTCTACAACGCAGCGGATGAACTCTGTGTGCATCGGGAGTGGGTGAAGGGTAAGGATCGTCGCTGGTGGCTACCGGAGCAATGGGCCAAGCACCTGACAGGCGCGGAGGTTACATTCCCGGATCGGATCGTGGATGACGCCGTGCTCTGAGTGCAGAGCCCTTTAGGTGCAGGTATTCACTCTGCACTGTGCACTCAGAGCCTTGGGTCGCGTATGCGCGGGGGGATCATTATCTATTCATTATTATTATTATCAAGAACTTAGAGGCTCTAGCTTGCACTCAGCTTGGTCACCCGACTCTCAGTGCAGAGTGCAGACCCGTTCTATGCACCTAGCGTGGTTTGCACTGAGCGGCTTTTTGCATTCGGTGGTGTCTGAATCATCCCCCTGATCCGTGGTGGCGGGCCTAATTCCGAACTCCAAACTAGGAACAATGAAGTCCAATTCCCGAACTTTCCGGCCCATCAATAGCGGCTCCTGATTGGCGCACCTCATTCAAGCGCACCGATCAGAAAAGCCGTAATTATTGGCAAAACGCCGACATCACTCGGCGTCGCCGGAGGGAAAAACATGCACGCTAGGCCCATAATTGCAGAAAAGATTGTCGAGACTCGGATGCGCCACTGGCGAAGCCGAGCCCTGTATCCCCAGCATCACTCTGGCTGCTCCGCATCCGCTGCCCGGAGGAACTTCTGGCGATTGTGCGCCCGTTACCCTCATATCATGACGAGGCTCGGGTTTACGGAGCTGTCTGTGTATACGTAGCTGGAAAGAGTCCCTTGAGTCCGAGCTTTAGGAGTCCAGCGATGTGGAAGGCTCGGTGACCTCAACGACGTGTCCAAAATAAGGTTTGTAGACGATGACTTTTTCGAAAACCCGAGACGATATTTGTCCCGGTACCCGAATCTCTTGCTCCTGCGCCGGATTAAAGAAATCGACTACAACGAGAAGCCAGTATGCGTCGCATTTTCGGTAGCAAGACGACAACCGCTCTTTCCGTAGAACCTCATCTTGCAGTCGTGAAATGGACATCATGCCGTGGGAGTGAACTTGCACGAGGCGCAAAACCCTTTTGGCGTTGGCGCCAGCGTAAGCATAAACAAAAGAAAGTTCCGGAATGATGGAGTAAAGCTTTCTTGCTATAACCCCTGTGACTGGCTGGATACCCTCGGCGAGGGATGCAATCTTCCGTGCTGTCGCATTCACACTCGTGATCGCAGTTTGCGCATTGAACCCGAGCGAAATCTCAACTTGCAAGCTTCCGCTTGCTCCATATTGTCTCTGTGCGGCAGCGATGACTCTTTCCCTCAGAGATGCCTGCACCTGTTCGCTACGTGAGATATTCCCGTCTGTGACATACAGATTTGTCATTTCTATCCCGATCGTCCTCTCCTCGCCGCGGAGTATCACGTCCGGTTTATCACCGAATTCGATGGTGCCGCTGGGAAGTACGTAATCACGGGAAAACATCTCGAAATAGTGGCGTTCGGCTTCTGCTTTGGTCAAAGCCACGTCTTCCTCCTCAACCTTAAAGCTTTGCGCGAGTGTTGGGCCTGCCCCATCCCCGTATTAGACCTCAACATCGGGCGGTCAGGACACAGATCATCTGCAATCTGGGGCACCGCAGGCACTTCGCTAGGCAAGCCGCCCCATGCCGATCATATTTGTGAAGTAAGTGACAGATGGAACCGAAAGAAATGAATACTTTGCTTGCTGGCCGAACGATCCTCAGCGTGGAAGAGGGGCTGACGCCGGGGTGGACGCTTTTGAATCTTGAGCCACATCCCAAAAGAGGGAACGTGGCAGCGAACGGTATCCCTCACGATTTCCTACCCCGGTACCGTTCTGTTTTAGAAATGCGGGCGGGGCATCGATTCCTTACGACCCTATATAGATGGCGACGCGCTTTTTCCCTACCAGCTAAAATTGACGCAGATTACCTCAAGTGAAATCTTTAGCTTCTTGGGGATGATATGGCTGATCTGCTTCGGCTTTTATTCAAAATCCTGCTTATGTTGGCGGCCATCGTCTGGTGCCCATTCGCATGGACAGCCATTCGTCTCTGGCGTGGGATGGCTGCTCTGCGGCAGCCGATGCAGGCGATGCTCGAAGTCTGGCGCAGCCTGTTCGGATGGCGAGCACTGTTCCGATGGGATGTGATCGGTGCCATCGTTCCCGGTTTTTTCCTTGCGGTTGGCTACGCAAATCTGTCGCTGGACTGGTTCCCGCATAACTTACTGATCGCCCAGATATGTTTCGGTATCGGTGGTCTGCTGCTACTGATAAAGGTCGTTGGACACTTTATTGAGGTGCGCGGAGAGGTGGCCGCTCGATCAGTGGTGGCGGGGCTCTTATCCGCACTTATCCTCGTTATAGAGATTCCTCTTCTCGTGGCTATCCAACGCCACAAATATTCGTCTGAGAAGACGATCACCATCACTCCCCCGCAAGTTCAACAACAACCCAATCTTGTGCCGGGTTACTTGCGTCTCGTCCATGTGGGCATCGGTCACTTGCAAGACAACAAGCCGTTACCCGTGACCTTCTACATCGAGAATTCTGGACAGACGCCGATTCGATCTCTGCTGCTGTCAGAGGGAGTTCAGATTCAGGGTTTAATACGGAACGGCAATAACACCGACGTGCTTGTACACGAACAGTTCAAGCGAGATAGTGAAGCGGGATTTATCGCACATTCTCAGACACGCACCCTTAATGCAGGCGATCACTTTCAGGAAACGGTCAATACAAGAACGCTGACACATAAGGAAGTGCAGGGACTCATCCACGGCACGTACCGTCTTTACATGATGGCTGTCGGAAGATTTTCGGGACAGGTCGAAGAGTTTGACGAATGCAGATGGGTGAATGCTCCCGGCCCGTTAAACCCGAACGCAAGTGTTGAGCATGTTTGCGCATTGAGGGGAGCACCCGGCACCTCTGAAGTGAATCTTTCTTCGGTGGGCGACACAACAGAGCGACGCACAACACAGCCAAGTGTGAAATTGATCTTTAAAGAGTCTTCGCTTTTCACTCCGCGGAGAAAGGCAGTGATCACGGACGAAATGAGTAAATTCCACAACTATCTGCGCGGCATCGGATTTGACATACCGGACGACTTCCCGCCGATAGGGGTTAGCAAAAGAACGGTATACATGGTCTCGATGTCACCGGGCACCCTGTACGATGCGTCTGTCATGCTTCCAGAGGCAGACTTGGACAATCGAGATGCGATTGCCAGCCTCTACGGGCAATACATTTTCCAAGAGATGTTCGATCCATCCAACAGAAACTTCGAGTTGCCGGGGGGCGACGTTCAGTCCCGCTCGGGATGGGTTTATTGCACCTACTACACTTCTAGTTTTTTGGGCAAACACAGAGAAGGTTCGGCTTCGCTCAAACACTGGAACAATGGGTTGTGGGAAGTGAGACAGACGTTTGGTCAAGATTTTGCTGATCGTCTGTTGTTCTACGCGCATCAACGTTGGCTACAACCAACGAAAAACGACACGCTTGACCAATTTTTTCTAGTGCGCGTGATGGGAGGCATCGATGTGATGGAGAATAATCAAAACGACTACACCAAGCGGATTATCGAAATCTTGCAGAAAAACGGACTCTCGGAAGACGTTCTGCCTCATTAACCCGCCATTGCGATCAGAACAGACGGGCGTTGCCGCGCATGAAACTCGAAGACTTTAGTGAGGCGTACGAACAACTCGATCCGACGTTCTGGGATTTTACCCGGAAATTAGAGCGAAAAGGCTCCGATCTGCTCCCGCTTCTTTCCGACGCCGGATACATGCCTAACGATATCAATAAATGTGAGGCGCACCGCCTTCTGGACGAAATCGAGACTTGGAAGGCGGGCTGCGACGCGGAGGTGAAAGGGAATTTTGCCATACAAAATTCGCCTTCCGATGTTTGGAATGCCCTCCAAGGTGGAGTCACGGCGCAAAGTGATATTGCAGCCCTTCGTTCAATCATGACTCTGACAGGCTTTGGTAGAACCAACGGCATGGCGAAGCGAGCAAGTGCCGTCTTACGAATGCTGAAGCCCGAAGAGTGGGGCGTCGTGGATTGGAGAGCGGCTGGGGTCTTGAGAGAGCTTGCTCTGAGGGGCTGGAATATTGACGACGTTGTGACACTCCCGCCGAACGACAGAGCGCCGTGGGACACCTACAGCGAAATCAACGCAGCACTTGCGGTTGAGTTCAACCAAATCTATAGAAGTAAGCGATCAACAGGCTTGCCGAGAACAGCTGACGTTGAGATGGTCATCTATGCTGTGTCTTTCAAGGTCAACGGCTGGAACCGGAAACGCTGATCCACGGACGACCAGCGATCGCGTGGCAGCCAACGTCAACGGCCGCTAAGGCCATAGCGGTTTTCACCCTGCAAAGATGGAGGACGTGTGATCATGGAAGTAAGGCATCTAGCTTCCAGAAACGAGACTCTCGGTTTCGCTGAGAGAACCAAAAAGAATTTCCTCTTCATCGAAGCGGCCTATCATCACGGGGCTGACGTTCATCTCGTGACGCAGCTCATTACATCTCTTCTCGGAATAGTGATATTTCCTTGGGAACGAGTGTTCCAACATCGTGCGAAAAGCACACTCCTCGATGAACTCGTGGCAAACGGCTGGCCGGCGTGGGCGATGTCTGGTAAGGCGTGCGGGACGCTTGAGGATTTGATTGAGGTACTCCGACACTCGCTCGCCCACGGTAATGTGAGATTTTCGTCGGAGAGCCGGCGGTTAGCCGATGTTCAGGTTGAGTTGTGGAATCGACCTAAAAACCCGATTCTGTACTGGCACGGATCGATCTCAGGTAATGACCTGCGCACATTTTGCCTAAATTTCCTAGAGCTGGTTGATCAGACGGTTGGGTGAGCCGAGCGGGCGTAAAGTGACAAGAAACCCCATCCTCTGAAAACCCTAAATTCCGGGTTTAAAGAACTTCGGCTGCGGTTTTCCCTTTGGCTTCACAGGAGTCCGCATTCTCTGCGGGTTCTTCAACCGATAGCGGAAGCCGTCAGGCACACCCGGTTCGCAATTCGCGATCTCAACGGTACCTATGATCACCCCGGTCGGAAGGCTTCCCGGCGCGTTCTTTAGGAGCCGCCAGCCAGATTCATCTGGATGGGGCTTCACGGAAGCATAGACGTAGATTCTTCCGCGTAAGTGGGTCAGAGTGCTGCATAGGGTTGGCGGACGCTGAGGGCGTGGGTTGGTCTCGACATGTAGTTCTCGTTTGAATCAGCTTGCAGAGGCATGTTTGGCGATGATCCTTCTCAACCGTGAACGGTGGCAGCGGCTTTCGTCGGAGCAGAAGCAGCCGATGCTGATCGGCGTTCTCTTAGCTATGGCTGCGAGAAGTGCGACGCTCTGGCGTCCGGTCGTGGTGGACAACAACTCTCGCTCATAGTCGGCAAAGAATGAACGCACTGTCCGTGGGTCGTCCCAGTCCTTCCGTTTGTAGCGTGCTAGCAATTTGAGGCTTGGGGCAACGGTAGGCAGCCAAACGTCGAAATAACCACCCTTCATCCACCGAGTCTTGGGGACTCCCCGAGGCGGTCTGCGCGTCGTCCCAATCCGAAGACCCTCTCCCCTCTTAGGTGGAGCACCGACTTGAAATGTAGATAGCCGCAGAGATTTGCTCATTGTTTGCCGTCCGGAGAGCCCTCAGAACGCGGATGTATCAAGCTGAACGTCATCAAGGCACCGTAATGCTGACCGACGACTTCGATGTTCCCACGTACTTGTCCACCGCAACGACTGTAACTTTGTGAGTCCCGGCTTTCAGCGTATATGTTTGCGCCAGTTGATCCGACCAACTCTCACCTTTCTTCGCTCCGTCGATCCATACCTCAAGGCGTTGCACCCCGGCCGGTGAATTGCCGCTACCTCTGATAGCTACTGCGGTGGATTTCGTTTTACCTGTCGCGGGAGCACAGATTTTGGCTTGCAATTTGGACGAGTTGGGCGGCGGACACTCAGTGACCGGGGTCGTGTTGATATCGATCTGCGTATAGGGCCCCGCATACGGCCCGACCCACGACACAACATCCTGTCGAGAAGTCAGACCGAAGTCCCGAGTAAACGCTACAGCTCCATCCGCGTTCCCGAAGGGTGCGCCTTGGGGTGCTGCAAAAGACCCATTTCCGTTGCCGAGTAGGAAGTAGCCATTATCGGCCCTGACATTCCCGTTGGTAACCAAGATGTCTTGATTTCTGTCGCCGTTCAGATCGGCGGCAATAATCGTGTCTTCGGGCCCAATGTTGATCGCAGCTGACTTTGTAAAAGTAGCCGACCCACCGTTCTTGTACGTATAAACGGTTGAGGTGTCGTCGGTGCCGTCATTAGAACCATCCTTGCTCTCGTGCATTTGCAATATCGCGATATGGAGCTTCCCATTGTTGTAGTAATCGGCGACGGCGAAACCCGCGATCCAGTCAATGCAGTTGCTGGTCGGCGTGCAATAGACGGGCGGAGTGACATAGGTTGCCGTCTGGAATGTGCCGTTCCCAATCCCTCGCCAAATCACGATCTTCTTGCCTTCGCTCACCAATAGATCGAGTTTGCCATCTCCGTTAACGTCGGCGAGAGTGGCGGATGATGGAGCCCCCGAAAGAGCGAGTTTCTGACCAGCGGCAAATGTGCCGTTTCCTTTGTTCAATTTGACTTCGACAGAGCACGGAGGAACATTTCGTTGCGCACACTCGGCGGCCACTATGTCGATCTTGCCGTCGCCGTTCATATCTCCGAGCAGAAGTATCTGAACGCCTTGGCTGAAGGTAATCGTCTCACCCGGAGAAAAACCGCCTTTCCCGTCCCCGAGCATGACGGTCACGACGCTGCCGCCCCAGCTTGCCATTACGAGATCAAGATTTCCATCACCGTTTATGTCGGCAGTTTGAATCTGAGATACCGCGGCTGGAATTCCGGGATTCACACTTGCGAGATTGAAATTGCCGTCACCGATGCCGAGATAGACGTATAGAGCACCATCGCCGCCCTGTGAGTTGGCGATGGCCAAATCTGGCCACCCGTCACGATTGAAATCTCCTGATACGACGGGCCCTGATGCAGGCAACTGCTGAGAATTGAATGTTTGTGCGAGGCAACTAATTCCGAGGAATAACAGACAGCTGAGTAGCAAGCGGGCACGCATAGTCCCTCCGAAGCGCGGACAGTATACGAGCGCCCGCCTAACAAAGCTACTGCTGGTGAGGTGGACTCTAAAGACTAGCTAAGTTTCGGGAAATGGTGAGACAGAATGTGCAAGGATTTGCACGCTCCTACAGCGGAGACCTCGTATCTTCTGAGTGTCAAGCCGTCTTCTTCCGCTTCGCCCAACGCTTCTTCGTCGCCAGCCCTATACGCCCATTTGCATCCGCCGACATGTAGCGGCTTCCGACGAGTGAATCAGTCCTTATGATGGGAGCCGTAATTCTTCACCCGTCCATCGACACAAACGGCAACAAACCTGTGCGTTTCGTTATCTATAAACTGGACGACTGCATGCCCCGCCCGGGCTAGTTGTCCCCAGCGACTCGGCTTCTCCGGGTTCTGCTCGATAGCTGTGTACTCCCGACCATTGATCGAAAATTCGACCGTTTTTAAATGTTGAGCACTGCTACGGCGAACCGGAATCCGCTCGTCTCCCACCTCAAGGTGGGAACCGCTCATCATCTGGGTAGCGACTGAGGCGAAAAGCTCTGCGTTCGAATCCTTCATCGCATACCGGGTTCAGCTCTGCAGGAATCGCTTCCGCAGGCGAGAATTCTACAGGGAAACACCTGCTCGCATAACATGGCGGCAACCACTACGCCGCCGCCTTCTTCGCCCTCTTCCGCTCTGCCCACCGCTTTTTCATCGCGAGCCCGATGTCCCGTGCTTTTGGCGAGCGGCTCGCACCCGCACAAAAAATCTTGCGTGTTTGGACTTATTTGGGTAAATTTCCACAACCTACAAGGTGGAAGACTCAAGCACTTGAGCCTTTCGCGATTCAAACGAAAGGACAGGAGAAATGATGAGAACAATGACGAAGCTGACCCCACATGATTTGGCGAAAGAACCACTCACTTTTCAGACGGAAGAATCAGCGTACGACTATATAAATCAGCGGCGGAGTATAACTCCCTGCTCGATGGCATTCACTGCAAATGCGACCCGAACATATAATGCTAGCGGTAAGCCGATGGACTCCGATAATGACCACTAGGGTCGTCAACCATGGGCGCCCAGCAATCTTTAGAGACTGACTTACTCATCATTACCAACTCATATGACCACACAACCGATCTGCTTCTCAACAAGCTAGCAGGACAGCAAAACTTTCGGCTGAACTTCGATCAATTCCTTCGCTACAAGGTTCAATTCGATGCGAATGGAGTTCGCATCGCTGATCCCTCTGGGCGCAGATTCGACAGTCAGGCGCTGCGCAAAGCTTATTGGCGAAAACCCTTTAACGCAGACTTCGAGGCTTGCGAACTTGATTCAGTGAAGTACATAGAAGCTGAGTGTCGTTATGTGCTCAATGAAATTGTAAATCTGTTGTGGGCAGCAGAAAAGTTTGTCTTAGTCGAACCCTTCGCCGAGCGGCGCACGGGAAAGCTGCTACAGTTGCGATACGCGAAAACCGTATTCGATATTCCTCCCTATAACTTCCGTTTGGATCATGAAACTAATCTCGGCGATGTCGTCGTGAAGTCGCTGACCAACGAGCAGATCGAAGGGAAGGTGCTGTATTCAACCAGAATAGGCAATAGTGAAATAGACGCGCGATATCCTTGGTTCCTGCAGCAATATGTCGACGCAACTCACGACGTAACAATTGTGTTCCTGTGCGGCCAATTATTTGCATTCGATCTAAAGCGTGATTTTCTTGATCAATCCGTGGACTGGCGTCCTTTCATCGCATTGGATCAGCATTGGCGTCAACATGCTCTGCCCCACGATCTCCGAGAGAAGATCACCTCATACATGCAGATTTTGCGGCTTGATTATGGGAGGCTAGACTTTCTCTTGGATTCGGAAGGTCGGTACTGGTTCTGTGAAGTGAATCCCAACGGGCAATTTGCATGGTTAGACTTGGATAACCGGGCAGGGCTTGTGAATGCTGTAGCCCATCAACTCTCAGCCGCTACTGAGCATCATCCGATTCAGAATTGTCACCCGCTTAGCCGACCTTAATAATTATCCTCGTCCAGCAACGACTCCGGCAGTTTGAGTCGCTGCCGCTCCTTTCGCCATTCAATCCAGCACACACCGCCGACCCCGGAGATCACGGGTGAGCCCGTCACTTAGTCCGGAGAATGACCGGAAGTCATTCCCGTTCCCGAGAGACGAGCCGCATGCCATTTTTGTCGGAAAAAAGGAGAGCCCTGAAACCATCCCATTTGACCTCGCAGCCAATCCGGATGGGAGAACGGCTCTCGAATTCGCCCGAGGGGCATGGGTTGGCAGGGCAGGAAGGGCACTGAATACATTGTAAATGCTCGCTCAAAAGGGCTGGTTTCGTCAGGGCAGATCAGTTACATTGCTGGACGCAAGTCCGGACGCCGCCTGACTCGGATTTCTAGAGGAGAGTTCGCTCAACCGTTTTCCGCAACTTTGGAGGGGTACAGCTGTGGTCAATCAAAAACCTATGAGTGAAGCCGATTTCGGTCGGGTTCTTTCTACACTCTCCCGTCCGGGAGCGAAGGAATTACGTTTCCTGAAGTTCCATGCCGAAACGAAAGGAAGAGCAGCGAACATGCGGCTTCTTGCGAACAAGGCGGGATACAACGGGTGGCGTGGCATGAACCTGCGGTATGGCATACTTGCCCGCAAGATAGGCGAAGCAGCAGGTCAGCCAAACCCCTCTATCACCCTGCTCGTGGAGTTCGTACCACCGAAGGGTCAATCATCTGAGAGCATCTCGAACTCCGAGTGGGTTCTCGTAATGCGGGAACCGTTCGCCAAAGCTATGAAGTCCGCTGGCTGGATTTAAGTCACCGTGCGTCGGACAAGAATGCTGGTTAAAAAGGGTGCACGACAAACCCAAAGATATCTTCAGCGTGCCCAATGCGCTGCGGTCTCAGTGTCCTTTGGCCCCAAGACTAATCTCTTGTGTCCAATGGAACCACAGGAACTCTGTTGCGAGATCAAGCTGAGTCTGTCCGATTTGGAGAACTTCCTTCAAGGCTCTGACGCAGCTGCGTTTCGAGCTGCGAAAACTGCTGTGTGTCATCAAGTCGGCTATCGGGGTCAGCAGCTTGCATTCGCTCCAGCACGTCGATCGCCTTCGTCAGGTTACCCAACACCTTCTCGGGAGGACGCTTCAAAACGAGATCGTTTTCGCAGTGTCTAGAGACACTTCTGAGGTACGCGATACTTTGCTCTGCTTTCGCGGCATTCGAATAAGGTCGGTACCTCTGCTGAAAGGCAGCCGCGACCACGAGAAGGACTCCGAGAAGACCCGCGACTTCGGATGAGATGTGAAACTGAGGTACCAGTGCCGTCGAGGTGAGCGCTCCGATCAAGAATTGTACGGTACTTAACAAAAATCCTGCTCGATTACCCCTCTTCATTATTTTCGAAAGTTTCTTCTCGATACTTCGCAGCTCGGAGATTCTCTTTTGAATAAGATCATCTGTGTCGAGGGGAGCAGCGTCTGGGCCGTTCATCGTAAACAGGATCACGGCAGCCATGATCATAATGACTGCGACAATTATCACGGGAACGAGTTGGGGATGCGAGGTGATCCATCGACCAAAGTCCATGTGCTCTCCGATTTTCTAATCAGTTGTCAGACGTAGCTTCAATCGGCTCCGTGGGCATGTCCCAACAAGCTGCGCTTGCCGCTATCCTTCAGTGCCTCTTTGATCTTGTCCTCTGGTGCTGCCCAAGCAGGATTGGGCACATTAAGAGGCGGCACCACCGCCGGAAGCAACTGGGGGACATGCACCTTGATCGCCGCGTCAGCGAGCCAGTAGCCGTGATTCTCCAACACAGAAGCCTCTGCATCAGAAAAGCTGTCTAGATCGGTGCGGATCGCAGCGATTGAGCCTTTC
Organism: uncultured Acidobacteriaceae bacterium; assembly: GCA_963703075.1. Lineage (GTDB taxonomy): Bacteria > Acidobacteriota > Terriglobia > Terriglobales > Acidobacteriaceae > Korobacter. The sequence continues at coordinate 3,280,896 of OY969786.1, read as the reverse complement.
GCCAGATCGCTTGAATATCCTTGCTCAATGCCGTAATCGTGCGCCGAGCCTCCGATTCCCCAATAGGTTCCATGCATCTGCCCGGAAACAAAGTTGGATATTAGCCAGCGTTTCCGCAAAGCGAGGGCTTGGTTCTCGGGGATGGAGATGAACCTACTAATCTCCCAAATGAAGCCCGTGTCTCCTCCCAATGGGAACAATGCACCGCCATCGGATGACAACACGATCTCGTGATCCTTCCAGATCGGCTCCAACCCCAAGTTGTCGTAGACCCCGCCATCGCTGAATGTGATATCCCGAATGCACTTATCGCGATTGGGACTCAGAGGTATCTTGCCTCCGGTCAGCTTGGCGGGATCGAGGCCGAGCGCCATGGGCTTGAACACGGGAGGGAAGCACGAGGACGCAGCAACCGCAGTGCTGAGCTTCCAGTCTGCAGGGGTATCTTGAAACCCGGCCTGCCAGTCACCGCATTGCTTCTGCTTAAACATCCAGTTCACCCCGTACGCCAGATCGGTGGAACAAAAGATATGGGTCGGGCTCGCTGGAATGTCTTTGAGCGATTTGCCGTTTGTCAGGTGCTGGTCGTACTGCTTCGCCAACCCCATGCTGTTGTGAGTGCCGGATATAACCGCCTCCAGAGCGAGCCAACGACGAATATCAAGCGAGCAGAAGTCACGGATTGGTTTACTGACCTCGGCCGAGAAGTCCTGAATCGGGGTTGTTAGTGGGGCGTTCAGCCGGGAGGCGAGAAAACCGTTGAGAATGCTGCCACCCGAAACCGATGCTAGGGTCGTCAGTTTAGGGACAATACCGAATTCATGGAGTCGGAGTAGGGCTCCCAAATGGAACAGCGTTGCACGGAAACCTCCGCCTGAGAGGCTGAGGCCGATCGAGTTGGGGATGCGCTCAGGGCTCGGAAGGAAGTTTGCCGCTGGCATAGCCTTGTCTACCTCCTAGGGACTTTCAATTCGAGGGCGATCATCGCCCGGCTTGTGACGATTCAAAGAGAAGTGCTCAAGAGGCGGCAGCCACAACGTAGTGAACGATCTTCCGCTTTGCTAAGTCCACCGTTACGAAATCGTCAGGCGTTTTTTGCGCTTGTCCGTCAGATGCCGGATGGTATTCGATTCGAAGCTGAGCTTTGGTCACGACGATCCGTAGATACCCAAAATTCCCGTCGTCGTAGTTCTCGAAAACAACCTTGTCTTTGCCGTTTGAAAGCCCTGATTGCTCCGAGGGGGTGCGAAGCGCAGGAGTGCCCTTTTTCGTTAGCCGCTTGTGTGCGTGTCCACCGTTACCCGCAACGATGAACGGTGTTTCTCTTGCTCCGAACAATCTGGTGAACCGTTGGTAGTTGTGAGCATGCCCTGAAAGTACCGCATGCGGCCAAACTCCCGTGTCTTCGCAAACGTCATCAATATCCGAGAGCATCAAAGGACTACCGCCATGCTTGGCAACGAGCCCATTTGAGGAAGGCACGACAGCGACATATGGTGGGTGGTGGACAGCAATGATGATGGCACCTTTGAACTTGTCAGTCTTCGTTCTTTTCAGCGCCGCTTCAAGATACTTGAGCTGGGCGTCGGGGAGATATTCGTATGTCTGGTTTGCCCCTTTCTGGGGTGAAATAACGCCGGGGTCTTCGAGGCAATTGCTATAAAGGCCAAGTATACGAACGAAAGGGTCTGCTTCGAGAGTGAAATAAACGCCGGGTTGCCGACCCGCAGTACGAACCAATCCACCGGCCTCTGGTGTGCGATGAAACGGTGTCCCATATGCACAGAAGTTTGCAAGAAAGGCGTCGAGAGTCGGTGTCGTTGAATTCGGGGCGACCATGCCATCATGATTACCTGCAATTGCAAAGATCGGGGCAGGGTAATCGCGGTAAGGGTCATAAAACTGATCATAGTAGTATTCGGCTTCCCCAAAGCTGTATACAACGTCCCCAAGGTTGTAGCAGAACGACGGAACCTCTCTTGGGTCTCTCTCGCTAAAATCCGCGACGAGTTTATCCGTGACTATGTTCTGGTCGGCCGCACTAGATGTGTTCCCTGTATCCCCAAGAGCGTGGAAAACAACCTGTCCTGCGCTGGCGATCGCATTCAGTACCTGCTTCCCAGCATTCCCGCTAATCGCATCGGCGAGAGACATCCGAGGCTCTTCGTCTTTAGAAACAGGGAAGGGGCGGGGCTTCATATGCCCTTTTTCTGAATCGAGAATGCTGTACGCCTCTTTGTCCGAGCCGTGCTTGACCAGAAAGTGACTAGGATCAGGCGAACCAGTTGGCTCCGCAAAACGCGGGCCTTCTGTTTCGACGTTCTTGGTATTGTCATCCGATGGGGCTTTGGTCGGATTCAGTGCAACATCCGCGGGGCGCACCCCAAAGATCGACGAGTCGGTGTTCTTGCTCATGGTCACTCCTGAGGGGATGTATTCGGTTGCCGGGCCGGGCGGGACAGCAGCGAAGGCTACGCGAGCGCTAGTGAACGGAATGTTAATTCGACATTTGTTCTGAATTCGGAACAGGGAAAGGATTTCTAGCGAGAGACCTAGCCTCGTGCGAACATCCCGAGCCTCTCTTGGAGGAGCGATGGAAACCGCAGCGAGGATGAAGCCGTCCCTAACACTTAAGCTTTATCGTGGTGATGCGAAGACTCTACTGGCGTTCAACCTGCCAAAGAGTGCGACGAAAGACCTCGCAGGCTTCACGATTCAGTGCCAGCCAGCAGAACAAGCTCCTTATTACATCTTCAACGAGCTGCAGTTTAAGAATCCCTCCCAACACGCCCAAGACCCAAAGGAGCCTCCTTATTCGAGCATCAATGCGCCCATACATAAGTTCCGTTGGCTTCACATCCCGGGCCTGAACCATCAAGGCCTTCAGCCCGCGCTGGGAGCCTACACGTACACAGTCACCCCACGGTACCTCCAAAACGGCAGCCTACAGCCGCTCGATCCGCAGCTCGGCGTCTCCGCCAGAACGCAAGTCGTTCCGTTTGTTAAGGGGAAACTGTCGCTCGGATTCACGCGAGGTTACACGCAATCACAAGCCTTCGTTCGCCATTTCGGGCTACATGCGCTCATTAGGCCCGCCACTGCCGGGCTGCAATTTGATACGTCTCAGGTGTCTGGGGCGAGCGCGACGGGACAGAAGTACACGTTCAATGACGAATACGAGTGGCTCGGCTTTACGGCACGGCAGACCATCTTTGATGTGCTGAACGAAGTCATCAAGAGAAAAACCCTTTGGCTGGACGTGTTTGCCTACGACCTGAATGAGCCTGAAGTCGTTGATTTGTTCCTCCAACTCGCAAAAGAGGGGCGAATCCGGATCATCTTGGACAATGCGGCGCTGCACACCAGTAAAGGTAAAACGAAGTCTGGCAAGGCGAAGCGGCCCGCCCCAGAAGATGAATTCGAGAAACTGTTTCGGGAAGCGGCCAAGAAGGGTGCGGGTATAAAACGAGGAAAGTTCGGAAGATACGCGCACGACAAAGTTTTCATCGTTTCTGATTCCAGCGGTGCCCGAAAAGTTTTGACGGGTTCTACCAACTTCTCGGTAACCGGAATGTACGTGAATTCGAACCATATCCTCGTTTTCGATGATCCTAAGGTGGCCGCCAAATACTCGGATGTTTTTGAGCAAGCATGGAACACGAACGTCGCAGCTGCGCCGTTCCGGAAATCGCCGTTGTCCGCGAGTACCCCTTTTGTTTTCTCGGTTCCTGCTAAGACGGAAATCACCTTTTCCCCGCACACCGATGAGGCTGTCGCGGACGTGCTCGGTGGCGTATCCAAGCGCATTACGAAGGAAGGTCGCACAAGAGGAGGCAGCGTGCTTTTTGCCGTTATGCAGATCGATAAAGGCACGAGTCCCGTTTACACCGCTTTGAATGATCTGCACAAGAACACGAATGTCTTCAGCTATGGGATTTCTGACAGTCCGAAAGGGATTTACCTCTATAAGCCGGGTAACAGGACTGGAGTGTTAGTGACAGGGAAACCTGTACGCACGCAACTCCCCCCGCCATTTAATCAGGTGCGAAACATCGGTGGCGTAGGCCATCAAATCCATCACAAATTTGTGGTATGTGGATTCAACGGCAACGATCCGGTCGTCTATTGCGGCTCGTCAAACTTAGCTCAGGGCGGAGAAAAGATGAACGGGGACAATCTCCTAGCGATCCACGATGGCTCAGTAGCAACTGCTTTCGTGTTGGAGGCTCTGGCGCTGGTTGACCATTTCAATTTCTTGGATCGCTTCGCTTCGAACGCAAAACAACGGGGAAAGACACCACCCGCGCTGAAGGGGCAGGCAGCCGCATCGGTCGGGTGGTTCTTGAGCACAGATGACAGCTGGGCGTCCTCGTATTTCGAAGCGAGCGACCTTCATTGTGTAGAGCGAGAGTTGTTCGGGTAATGCAGCATCTCGACGCCTCACAGCGTGAAATGAATGCAAAATTCAGGGAGCTACTAGGATGACCAACTCGAATGCAAAAAAGAATTTCTTCGAGAGGCATGCAACGTCTTCCGTGTGGGTAGCCCTATTCGCCGCGGCTTTGATTTGGCTTCTTTGGCTCGCCCGAGAATCTCCACTTCGAGGTGCAGTTCTGAGTGCACTGGCAGCTGGATCATTCATGGTCGGAGCGTTTGTCGGCTTTCTATTCACCAGCTATGGTGAAGAGGCCCCAACGGTCGGAAAGCTGCGAGACTGGCTAATCGCGGGAATTGCCGGGATCACAATCGCGCAGGCCGGTAAAATAAAGGGATTACTCGCATACTTTCAAGTAGGCGAAGGCGGGTACGAGTTCGGAATCGTGGTAGGAGTGTCCGTCCTGTTCCTAGGAATGGGATTCTTCTTCATGTATTTCCAGCGAGAACTCATCTTGAATGTATGGCTGGCAGAAACACGCGTTCAGCGAAGCCGAATTGAAGGTACGCGGGTTACAGGTCTGGTCATCCAAAAGATCAGCGACATTCTGCCATTGGGCCTGTTATCTGGCGTCGATGACATCGAAGATATCATCCAGATTAGTAAGGACGAAGCCGAGCGAATCAAGGCATCTCTTTACGATGAGCAGATTAATGCGTTCGTCAGCCAAGTGGAAGACCTCCAGAAGAGCGGAGTGGCGATGGATTGGGATGTCATTTCGAAGGTGGCATACATCCACTACTACCGAACCTATTTCGAAAAAGACAAGAAAGCTACGCAGATTGAGATTGCAGAACAATGGGCGCAAAGAGCGCTCGTGATGAACCCTCTGCACGCCGATTTGACGATGAAGTATGCCGACATTCTTGGAATGCGCGAAGATTACGAAGGCGCGGTGGCTGTGCTGGAGCGGCTGTCGCTACACGAAGACGCTCCGATGTTGGTTCATCAATGGCTGGGATACTTTTTGCTGTTTGTACCCGGACAGGAGATGAGGGCGATCAGTCACAGTGAGACTTATCTTTCTCTATTTCCAAGCACTGCAGATGCACTGTTTAATCTCGCTTGTGCTTATGCCCAGATATATTGCGGAAGCCGCAAACGAAAATATGAGATGTCGCCCGAGTCCGCTAAGGCCAAGGCGCTGGAATTTCTAAGCAGAGGGTTGGACGTGGAACCGGAGTACAAGGATCGTGTGGAAGGGTGGACTGAGAGAAACGAGAGCTTCGAATGTTTTAAAAATGACGATCAGTTTAAGTCAATCATGGATTCGGTTACTGAACAGACGGGTTCCGCGCACTCTCAGGACGATGGCACAGCAAAGGATTCCAAAGTTGGGCATCGAGACGATAGTCCCCGTCTTTGATGACAGAGCCCTCGGACTCTCAGGTGACACTCGCAATATCCTTGAGCAGTCTTCGTATGGTTGTTACGGAAGTCGGTTCCTCTCCGCTGCAAGTGCTACATTCACCTCTTTTACAGGTGTTTAACTCTGGCTTCATTTGGTTGAGACGGTATTTCTGGCCTGAATCAGGGAGGTCGAATTCCTGTCGTTACTCGTCTGGAAGCATGTCTTATCGTAGTTCTCTGCTATTGAGACAGGCAAAGAGATTTCCGCCACGACGCCATTGTGTCACACCACAATCTGGGAATGGCATCCTCAGCAAAGCTCATGTCCCCAGATACCCAGTGCTCCGCAACGCGGTCGCGAACTCAGGTGGCGTCTTGAATCTGGCCAAGCTTGTGCTTGCAAGCATGGGCAAGGTCATCAGGAATCGTTTGACCGGGGTTTTCCGCAGGCGACCCGAGATTACATACTCGATCACTTTATCGTCGTGCGACATCATGGCGATGACCGAACGTCCAATGGCGGATGGGCGCGGCGGTCTGATCTGCCACACTGGCCCACTACCACCACTATTAACGGGCAGAGCAAGGACGAAATGCATGAGTGGCATCCCATTGGCATGGATGTTGTAGGGTTCCGTGGAAAGCTGTCTCAAGTGGACGCCGTTCTCTCGAAGATTCTGCTTCAAAGCCTCCCATGCCTCCTGCCGAAGGTTCGCCAACAGTCGCCGCTTCGAGAGTCCTTGCCCGCTCGTGTTGAAACCGATTAATCGAAATGCTGCAGGCAAGTCCCCAAAGCGATGGGCATAGGTGGAGGCTGCAGGAAGATTCTGCGACTGCCCGATCAATCGAGCGGTCAAAAACCCCTTCTCGCTCAACAGATTTCTGAGGCGACTCAGCAGTTCTTCATTGCTTAGATTAACGGTAAAACCTTCAAGCTTCTTCTGCGCACCCTCAAAGAGGGCGGGCGGAATGATCGGTTCTAATGCTCCGGGTTTTCTGATCCATTGGCTTGGTGGATTCACGATTCTTCCTGATTTGAGTTTCGTGGACGTACGGTTATAGACGTAGACTCCGACGTATTGCGGATTACGAAGCAGGTTTAAGATCGAACTCGCCGTCCATCTTCTCCCGTAGCGTCTGTGGCGACGAAGGTCGAGGGCGATCTGTGCAATCGTTTGGCCCTCACAAAAACGCTCGAATAGGTGCCGCACGAATCGTATCTCCGGCTGCGGGCCGGGAACGAGTAACACACGATCTGTCATCAGGCTCTTGCGTTCTCCTGATCCAAGGAGCTGTTTGGGATTTCCTTCTTGGCCGATCAACAATCGTCGCAGACCAATTTGCGGAGCCCCTCCTTGCTTGTAACCGAGGCTAGCTAGTCGCGCCTGCCCTCGGAAGACCTTCGACCCTAATTCTCGGCTATACTCCGCCGCCATCGTTCTCTTGATCGCCTTCACTAAGTTCGAATATGCCGATTGATCGTTGGCAAATGGTTCAGCACAGTACTGAATGCGGACACCCGATTGGCGGCAAAGAAACTCGTAATAAGCGCTTTCATCGATGTCTTGAAATCGACCCCATCGGCTCACGTCAAGAACGAGGATTGTCTGGAACCCCGCACTGCCGCTGACCACGGTCTTGAGCAAAGATTTCAATCCCGGTCGATGCTTCAGATCAAGGCCGCTGATTCCGGGGTCGGAGAATGTTTGTACGATTCGGTACCCATTCTGCTGAGCATATTCGGCAATTACAGCCTCTTGGTTGTTGATCGAGTACTTCTGATCCTCGGTGGACATCCGAACGTATTGGGCGGCAGGGATAGGTGGGTTCGTCATCGATTGCTCCGAATGCGGAAGTCCGCATATCGGTCACATCGGCACACTTCCGGGAGACTTTAGGGAAAATGAACTATTACATGGCGATTCGAAGCGATGAAATGCGCGAATCCAAATTGGGAATAACTTGCTAATTTCACTGACCTTAGTGGCATTACTGATACCAATCGGGAATAGCCGCTAAACGTCGGGCGCGAGATATTTCTTTGTATGAACCGGCCGAGTGATGCACGGAATTACACCCCACAAGATCAATTGGAGGAGTTGCTCTGGCTCCGGGGTCAGATCGTGAGTGCACTTCAGCAGACTTCAAATCCAGAAGCAGTCAAGCGTTTTCACGAACTTCTCGTAGGCATAGACGGCTGCTTGCGGAGCCAGATGGAAGAGGTGCTGTCTGCTCCGATCAACTGCGTCCCATCCGCGGATTCTTAGTTGAAAGCTGCCGCCGCTCGTCCGGGCTACCCACTCACCCCTCCCCGATCGTTGCCATGATGCCCCGTTTCAGCGCATTCAGTATCAGCCTTTCTCTATTGGGCGGAAAGGGCCGAACCTGCGGTAAATCCCTTGCCATGGCATCAACATTGCATATACTTCCTGCCGCCATGCTGCTCCAATGGAAAACCGATGCTCGGACAGCCCAAGCAGCCTCCCGGTATCCGTTTCCGATAAAACGGGATTCACCTGCTCCCCAGTTTCATGGATGTAACACCGACACGCTCACTTGGCGGAATCGTATAACTCAGCCGACCTCGTGGAAAAGCACGAATCTGTTATCAAGTCCGTCAAACATCATTGCGGAATTCAAGAACCAGCGGTATACGCAGGGCGTTGCGCTCGTGGTTTCATGGGGAGGTATGGGAAGAACTGTCCAATACATCTACGGGGATAGCAGTGTCGAGCGGATTCGGCTCATCGAGGATGTTCTCAAACAGTGTGCAGCAGACATTCAGAGCAGCCAGTCGATTGAAAGTTCATGGGAACTTCTCACTGGTTACGGCAAAGGCCGGCTTCAGTGGAGCACCGTGATGTCGTCCAAAACCCTTCATTTCCTAGGTCGGGCTCTTGGTTTTCAACAGAACCCGCCCGTCCCACTGGACGGTGGACGTATGCGGAACACCATCTGGCCGAAGTGGATGGAAATAGTTCCGTATGGGCAGCGACCCGAGAACTGGGAGGGAAGCTCTTTTACAGCCTATTGCCGTTTCATGACCGCTGTCATAACGTGGGCTAATCAGCGGAATTGGACGACGACGGAATTGGAGTCCACGCTGACCAGCATCGCGGATGAGATATCCCACACATCGATCTGACGGCCTCACCTCCGGTGTGAAACCCCTGAGGGAAGTACCGAAACGCTTTTCTGGGCGACCCGTAGGATGTCAGGTTGATAGCATGGAGCAGCGGCTGCTGAATCGTATGTCGTGGTGCTAACCCGAGCGCCGTGGAATTCTGTTTTCCTCCGGTCTGAAATGTTGCTTGATCCACCGAACTGCGTGGAAGAGATGCTCAACCCTTGCTTCCGGACGAACTGGGAGCAGTGCCATCGCTGCTATCGAACCGTCCGTCTGATCCACGATGATCTGTACGAGGTGCCACATTCGGGGATCGATCCAGCGAGAGGCTCAGACCGTTTGTGCCGTCAGTGCATTGAGACGGGCTATTGGTACGCGGAACTGAGCTGTCTTATCGATGGGTACGAATATGTCAATCTGCGCTGAGGTCGTTAGGGAGTAGCCATCCAAGGCAACACGATGCTCTCGCTGGAGCGCCGACGCTCTGGAAAGCAGCGGCTCAATCCGATGGCAAAGCGCATTGGTGGTGCATCAGTTGGTAGGACTTCGCTCTGGGCCTGAGAAATGCGACATGATGTGACTATAAGCAGCGTTGATTTCCTTCTGCTGCTCTTGCGCTAGTCGCCGCAGCTGCTCATTTTGTCCCTCGTACTTATCCGGGTGGTAGAAGAGCGAGAAGTGTCTGTGAGCCTCGCTGATTTGCTCTTTCGTTGCATCGCTGGACAGCCGAAGCAGCGAAAAGCTTTTTTGGCAAATCCCACATTCCTTTCTTACCACGAGAAATGGGCGTAACAGATGCAGATATTGTTCTCGCAGAATTTCAACGGCAGGTGAACTCGGGCAAACTGCCGCGGTCGCGATCACAAGGTAACAAAATGCTTCGGCCGGAGCGTTTCTATGTTCATCCATCTTGCCCACGATCTGCTCATACCTGCTGAGAGTGTCCACCACGAATGGAAGGCACACGGGCTTCGGTTCACCCGAGAATAGCGAGTTTGCGGACTCATCCCATCCGTAGCTACGATCCGCTTCCAAGTTGAACAGGACATACCACATGCCCTGAATGGAGGCCTTTGCCTCTGGCGCATCGATGGCCCGCAAGAAGGCTAGAAGCACCTGTCGGATATCGCTGTTAAGGAGAGTTCTAAACGGCGGTAAGTCGGTGGCTTTGAGAGCGGACATCACGCTTGTCAGCTCCCGCCATGGCGCGGCACATGTCCTGTATAGTCCCGAAAATCGCCCTTCTAGAATTCGGTTATCCCGGATAGCGTTAGCTCGCAAAGCACCCTCAGTTCGTTCCTTTTGCTCCTTCTCTCGCTGTTCGCGTTGCATAGTGGCTCGAATGTACTGTTTCTGATCTCTCGATTCGGTAATCCAAGAAACGAGATTCGAGATGAGGGTAAATGGAACGGAAATGACAATCGCAGCAATTGCCAGTACGACCACAGCAAGAAGAGCGATAAGCGCCCACACTGCCAAATCAACGCCGTCCATCTTTTACCTGCTTTGTCATGCCAAGCCGAGGAGCCGATTTCCACTGCCTATTTTTGATCCGCTGCGGTCATATGTTGCGTCCCGATGGGGGTCATACATGGCAATCTGCTCCCCAGAGAGGTTGAGCAGCTCCTCTCGGCCGCCCGCCAGCTGACGAATTACGCCCTGCGGTTTACCCGTTGCATCTTTAATGATTTGATCCACACATCCTCCAGCTAATCTGCTCGTGGTTAATTTGCACGTGACACATTACAAACCGGAAGGTGGCGGATCAAGAGAAATTCTTTCGTGCTCTGGGCGAGAAAGTACGCACATTGCGTAAAATGCACGGGTTTTCTCAAGAGGACATGATCTCCTTCGGTTTCTCTGCCCGTCACTGGCAGCAGATCGAAGCCGGACGACCGATCACGGTCAGTACGCTGCTCAGGATTTGCGAAGTCTTTGAAAGTCCCGTGGCGAAGCTGGTGAGAGGCTTAGACGAGGGAATCTACGAGGCCTCTAGCCGGGAAGGCCTTCGAACAGAGAGGCGGGGGCGGTAATTCATCGGGAACCCCGGAATCTTGCCTTCAGAGATTCCTTCAGGCTCTCCGGCGCTCCGGGGCAATGGAGCGCAAAGTGTTCATTTTCGGCTCTTCGGGTGTATCTCGCATACAGGTGGTCACACCAAAAGCAGAATCCGACAGCTGACTTCTTATCAACAGAGGCGCAGCCGCATTCGCAGTGCGGTAAGCTACCGCCCTTGGGCTTGTTGTTTTCATCCGCCATCTCAAACTCTCCTTGCTTCTGTTGCACGCCAACAAAGCCGTTCAGGCGGCAGCCTCAACCAATTCTCCTCCCGTGGCGCTATCCTCTGCAGCCTTCGCAGCCCTTGCCAGCCGGATCACGCTAGCCCGGCTGATCCCGTGTTTATTGGCGCATTGGGTCAAGCTCATCCCGGACAGCCGATCTCGCACCACCGCATCACGATCCACATCCAGAGGCTCCCGTCCCATCCGCTGCCCTTGAAGGCGTGCACGATGCATACCCAGACGGATTCTTTCAGAGAGGATGTTGCGCTCTAGTTCGCCGATTGAACCCAAGAGCGTGAGGAACATCCGCCCCATGGCCGTGTTGGTGTCGAGCTGCTCCCGGGCAGAATGAAATTCCACGCCAAGGCTTTCCAACTCATCAACAATGAACAACAAGTCCTTCGTGCTGCGTGCCAATCTGTCAAACGCCGCGACCAACAACACACTGAACTTGCGGCTCCTCGCATCCCGGAGCATCTGATCGAGCGCAGGACGACGGGACTTGCTCCCCGAAATTCCTTTATCGCTGTACTCCTGCACGATCTCCAATCCCCGCTGCTTGGCAAGTTCCCGCAGCTGGATCAACTGCGTCTCGACGTGTTGATCGAGGGTGGAAACTCGGGCGTAAATTGCGGCTCGCTTCATTCTTCCTCCTCATGTTCTGGCTTCGGCCGGGGAAGTGTGTGCTTATATGGGCACGCCGAAGAACCGCATTCGAAGGAGTCCTGCTCCCCTCGCTCGACTCCGTAATGGAACTCCAATACTCCTCCGCAGACGGGGCAATCAGGCGACAACAACGGGTCGGGCTGGAGCCCTCCAGTGTCCGATCTAAACAATCGAGCTTCGGCTTGGCGACAAATCGTAGCTGCCGGGCTCAAAACGTCAAAGCAGGGCTCAACCTCATCACGAAGGAGTTGGCCGACCTGTTTATCGTTGAGGTTGTTGAGGAAATTGCCGAGAGCACCTGCACCGAGCAGTGCGCCGAAGGTGCTGAGGAAACGATTGGTGGAGGTCGCGAGCGTCCGCTGCATCTGGATCATGTGGCGGATGGTGCGTCTCTCGGGCATCGCATTTGCAATATACAGACGGGCTCACGGATTTCGAGAGTGGAGAGTCTACGTTTCGGCACAGTGCTCCGTATATTGCAAGCAGGGAGGGGTCGATGAGCATTGATGCGGTGGTGAGGGAAGTCGCAGGAGATGTGTTCGACCAAATGGGTAGCGGATACTCGGAAGCCATTTACCAGTGCGCAATGGAAGTGGGCCTGAGGCTCCGGGGTGTCGCATATGAAGCACAACGGGCGCTGGGGCTCACGTATCGGGATCACCACGTCGGTGAGGGATACGCCGATCTCGTGGTACGAAGCGAATCGGAAGCAGTTGTGGTTGAGCTAAAGGCAGTGGGCAGCCCGTTGGGCGCTCCTGAAGAGCAGCAGCTGGCAATTTACATGCGGGTTTTGGGAATCGAGCGTGGGCTGCTCATCAACTTTCAGCAGCCGGGAAGGGCGGGAAAGGAGACGAGGGTGGAGGTGAGGGAGGTCACTCTCACGGCTTTCGCCGTCCCGTTGTAGCGAAGAGCAAATGGCATCAGTTGGGATCGCAATCCTTTCCCTTCATGCAGTCGCCGATTTTCTCTTCAACGCACTGTTTATCGCCGCATGGTGGCGCAAATCCGACCCAACTTGTTTTCCCTTGCGCACCACCGACAGACTTCGTGGAACCAAGCAACTCTTTTGTCTGTCCATCAAACAGGAAGACTGAGTAATCATATTTTTCCCATTCGCTTAGGTCTGCGGCGTGCACTTCGAGGCGGACGTAGCATCGGTTCGTCGTTGCGTTGTAGCGGGAAACCTGCTCCTGAGTCAAAGCCGATCCAATGGCATTATCTCGAAGGATAGCCTCGCCTCTGCGCGTGCAATCGTCTTGAAGGCGATAAGCTTCTTCCGCGGTTGGCGGTTGTATATTCGAGCGGGGTTTGGGAGCCGACACTTGTGTCGTTTTCGGTGGTTGCGTTGGCTGTTCCGAGTTCGATTTCGCGGTGCCTGAGGTGCATGCGACCGCGAATTGGATGACAGCGAGAGCCGCTACAACCGAAACGGTCTTGTTCATAAGTCCGGCCCCAGACGTGAGTATCAGTTAGGAGTTATCAGTTCGGAACCGCTCTCGTACGTTTCACAATTTTCGCTTTGATTTCCTTGCCGTCTGGGCGTTTTAGAAAAATCTTGTCGTCTTCCACAGCCACTTGTACTTCGTCTCCAACGACGAGGCCGTGTCCAGCGTCGCCGGAATGATGCCTCAATCGCTCCCCACGGGCTGTGTACACAATGTCACCGACCTGTACCTTATAGACTGCCCATCGCATGGTGGTTCCTTCGTCCAGTCGCTCGTCGTCACTTACATCGAGCAATTTACCGGACTGATATTGTGTGTGGGTCGAGGCAATCAGGGAGGCGGAAGTAGCAAGGCAGCCGAGCAGAAGGCGGGTTACGAAGATTGGTTTCATGGCTTTCGGGATTGTGAGTCTTCCATGAGTGTCAAATCAACGAAAATAGTGCAGCCATAACCAGAATTAGAAATCCGATGCTGCGCTGCCCTTCGCCAAGTATAACGTCGGCGGGGATGGTGGTGCATCCACTCTCCTTGATAGCCTCATGAATCCCCGGTGCCTCGTGTACGTTTCGTCGTTCGCCGTGGATCGATGTGCGCTCTCCAAGGCAGATTCTACTGGTAATCCCTTTTGATTTTGCTATGGTCGTTTGTCCAAACAGATATAGCATTTACTGCTCTCCTGCTACCAATGTTCTCCTCGTGAGGAATGCTTATGAAACGACTGTTGGCGATGATCTTTTGCCTTCTTGCCTACATTGCACAGGCCCAATCTCAGACACAGAAAGTAACGCTCGAACTGGGAAGCGTCACCGTATGGCTTGGCGAACCGAAACAGAAAATTTTCGCCGATTTCGCGGACAGCGGGCTGGTGCTGGATGACGCAAAAGACGGGATGGTCTTCGTACATCCGCCAAAGGACTACTTCACGGGCGCATATACGATGAGATTTTCGGCAGACAAACTTGTTTTTGCTGACCGTACATGGACAGTGCAGGGAGTCGAGCCGATTCAAGCTGCCGTGAACGCCTTTGCGTCACTAGCAAGCCACGGAGCTACTCAATGCACCTTTTCGCACGACACAAAAGCTACCGAAGTAGGGCTGAATTATGATCGTGTGTTCGTAACATGCGGACAGCGTTCAATACTTCTGATGAATGAACGGTATAACCGTAGCGAGGATGGGAAGGTCATGGAACGCATCGGCACCATGTAGATTTTATGCATAGAAGTGATGCGTTCCCGCTACCACGAACATCGGATACTCGTTTCGCTTGCGTGATCATCTCGCAAAACAGTAATCAGCAGCGCAGGTCTGCGATGTCATCGAGGATGTCGTCCGCCCTCGGCTAATTCGAGCCTCGCCAGATGCATCCGTGGTTCTTCTGACGCGGGATGCGACCGAGGTTTATTCACTACAGGTCGGGGAATGGGGATCGGGTCGTACGTGAGTTTGCAAATCTCTCCTTGCTTGAGTTTCTGCGGCACTTCAAGCCGCAGGAGCCCTTCGAGGGATAACTGATAATTCGGGGGGCGGGCCTGATCTTCTCGCCATTCGCTTTGGCGTGTCCAACGTGTCGACCGTCAAACGAGGTGGATACATGGGGAACGTATGAGCAAGAAAAGGAAGCCGCAGGTTAATCCCTACTGCCCAGTACCGGGATGCCGCACCAAGGCTCCTCATACAGACGACAAACTCGTAAACGGTCTGCTACTTTTGACGAGCTCCTCAGTTGGGTATGCCAGACTGACGGAGTGGGCACGCGACGTGATGATCGAGTTGCGGGACTCTATGACCCGCGACTTGGAGGCGAAGCAGTACGCTGGCTACTTTTTCCGGCTGCGTCAGGTGGAGGAACTGTACTTCCGCGTCTTGTACCTGATTTTCGTCGCCACGCCCGAGGAGATACCGCATGTGCTATCGGGAGAGCCGCCCAACGGACTAAGCGCGATGTACCAAAAGGTGAATGAGTTGGTAATGGAGGGCAGGGGTGCCCTCCAGAAAAAACATGCGGGCCTGACTTATGGTGAGTTCACCGCGATGGGTATGTTGAACAGCGGAGCGCACATCTCATTCCTCGGGCTGCTGACGTGGCAAGCCATTCCGCAGCACCCGGAATACCTCACCTCCGAACGGATTCAGGCGTACATCGAGCATCTCCAAAAATATGTGTCGTACCTGAACCACATTCACGAGCTGTTCAAGGCTGGGCGGGATAAAAGCACCGTGCTCGGTGCTCTCCAGCAGATGCACCGTCCAGTTCCGATTGCTAAGACGCCGTAGGCCTCTCGATTTTTCTGTCGGGACGAAGCCGAACCGAGGGATAATGCGTTCGAGGTTGCTCGATGATTTGCAAGGAACTGGAACGACTGGAACTCGATTACATTGCCGCTCGCGAGGAAGCACGGTCAGGCACCGACCCGTTCACCACGAACATGATCCGTACCCTTGATGCCGTCAAAGACCATCAGCGCGAAGGGCACAACGGGGGTCGCTGCCCCGGCGACTAGATGGCTGCTTTCAAGTTCATGCTTGACCGGGGGGTGAACCATCTTGCGAGTTTCTTTCCGCCCAAAAGAGTGGTGAGTACGGAAACGATGCATCTGGCATCCACCACCCCTGATTCCGAAATCGTCGCAATCGCCTCAGAAAAAGGACATCTGCTCATTGCATCCAACCGCAGGGATTTCGTGCGGGATGTCGCCCATCACGTCCGGCAATCTTCGAGGAAGCGGTTCGGGTGTAAGCGTGTGCCGGGGATAATTCTGCTCGTGCCTAATGACGAGTTAACCCAGCGTCGTGTATTGAGCGGGCTGGAGTCCCGCCTGACCTTTGAAGGGAGGCGCATCTCGTACGCTGATGTGCATGAGCAAGAGCTGCTGGTGACTGTTCACTCAACCGGGGAAGCAGTGGTTTCCCGCCTACCGAGATGTCCGCATTGCGAACACTACAGATGATGCGGGTTTCCCCCCCGCACTCCTAGGGCATTCATGCCCAAATGGAAGGCCGCGAGCGGAAGCTTAAGTGGCGCTGGCGAATGCAAAGCCCGTGGGATTGAAAATGTACTATGGCCTTATGCGACCGCGCAATTCTCGGTCAGTCAGGTGGTGGCTGGAGAAGTAAGTTTCCGCTTGATCCGCACCTCGAAAATGTTCGAGAAGACCATCTCGAAGAATCTTCAACAAGCTCTCGCGCACGATGAAGCTCATCGCTTCTAACAGCACGTCGATGTATGAGCCAGTCCCACCGAACCCGTTCCTCACGGTCGAAAGCATATAGAAGTCGGGAACGCGATCACCATGGGCCACGAAGTTGCGTGTGTTGTAGATCGCATTGACGATCTGACCGACTGTGATAACAATGTGCTCCTCGAATTCGGTGAGGTCACCGAGTTTGTAGATGTTTGTATTCTCGCCGAGAAACCACTTTATTCGTTCTGTGGCGACGAGCGACCCCTTGTGCCCCCTGCTGTGGCTGGTGTAGATAGATTCTATGGCCGACGCCCACATCATCAGTCGCGCCTTCCAGTCCTCGGGGTTGGAGTGAAAATAACCCATCTCGTGGAACTGAACTGCCATTTTAAATTTCCAGATTTCGTCAGTCCACGCCTGAAGAAACCTCGGGACATGCTCGCGCAGAGCGTGACAATCACAGGTACGCAGCATCCAAAGCTTCTGTGCGGCCGGAACCTCAACCATCCAGTGTGGTGGGGTGTCGAACCCGACATGATCGAAATCACCGTTCTGGTCGATTTGGCCTTGGATCATCAACACGCGCTGTCGCATTGGTCTGATGAGACGCTGACACGCCACAATGCCGCGTACAAGATGTTCGGATCGCACGTTATACGTCTGTGAATCGACCCATTCACCGTTCGCGCCGGGTGCAGCATCGTCGTAGCGGTGGACGAACGCCCAATGTACATTCTCCAGCTTCTCGATGATGTCATTCCCAAGCCGAGGCTTGTAGATGTCGAACAGCCCCGGCTTGAACTCGATTTGCTCAATGCGAACGCCTTCAGCCACGTCGAATGGCAGGATACCGGGGTCGAATCGGTTGGGTTCAATGCCGTCCGCGTCGGACACCCAGTTGATAGGGTAAAGATGGAATCGCTGCATTCAGAGATGCTAAATCAGCCCAACCCGTCAGAATTTGTCTCATGGTGCTTGGCGAATTCGGGAGTGCCCATCAGTAGCGTCTCTAATCGCCCCCATGTTGATCTATAGGTGTGGCCAGACCGGCCCAAAACCCCCGCAACACCTCCGCACCACTACTGACGCCCCGAACCCTATTGCCGACCCGCGGTGGGCTGGGATCGGCTAATTTCGGCCTCCTGAATTCAGGGCTAGTCATTGTCCAGCTCTGGTCTTATCCCACGTATTACCACCCTGTGGAGTATCCGGACAGAAGGCGAATTCGGAATGCTCAAATTATTGCTGAGGAAAAGGGCAAAGCAGAAATCGTCAGATTTGAATGTCGATTCCGTCGAGGTATAGGAACCTCACTGAGCAGTTCAGCATGCGGCTCGGCTCTCGCGCAGAAGTCATCTAACGGCCAATGTGCCAAAACTTCAACTCGTAGGAAATTTGGACACGGGTGGAGTCGCTCTTCGCCCCGGAACGACTGAACTTGAACATGGGCTCGTCGCAGTTTGTGCCCACCATGTACCCGGAAGTGGAGGGCGATGGTGCGGCTCGGCCCGCTATCAGTTGCTCCAGCCGGGGTATATTTTCAGTAGTATACGGGCCGAGAGATGATTCTACGGCTATGTCGGGCGATAGCGTTCTCCAGCGAATCATGAATATACCCTCTGAGCAGCCATTCATGGTGGCGGGGAGCCTCGGCGAAACGGCGACCCAAGTCGAGTCATCGAAAGCGTAAACAGTCCCCCGGCTCGGAAAATTCTTTCCCCAGTAATCTCTACCCTCCTCTGATTCGTACCCGCTAACAGCCTCCGGAAAGGGCGGAATAGAATCGCTTGCTCCAGCGATGTAAGCTCCTTGAGTCAAAGGCCAAACCGGATTGGTGTTGCCTGACTCCTGAACGGAATTCGCTGAGCTTGAATCTTCAGGGGAGGGATCGACCTCGGGATCAAAGCGCCAGTGCAGCCGCTTGCCAGCAAGAATACCCGGATCGATGTTCAAAAGAATTGTCTCTGAGTCGTAATCAACGAGGAATAGTTGGTCTATTCGGCGGTTCAAAGGGTCGCCTTGACCGACAAGCACCACGCGAGTTTGTCGCATCTGCTTGAAAGCGACATCTCTTCCAGCTTGAAACGAGGGATTAGCCTCACAATCAAGCGATAGTCCCGTTCCCAATCGTTCCCAAATTTCGGATTGCACCGAGGGGGATGAACAGTCCGAGCCGCCGAGGTTCTCACATACATTTCTCAGCTGGTTGGAACATCTTCGACCGTCTACCCATGAGTTCGCAGCGGCATCGATCTGGTTCTCGGCAATCGAACGAAACTTCGTATATGCCGATTCAAGCATGACGGAGCTAACTGGGATGTCCTGACCGCTGTCCACCCGAACCAGAGATGCGTTTATGGCGTTCACGCTTACTCGATCTTGATCCGCGGGTTCTATGTGTCCTATTTCAAACCAATCGGTTCGATGCCGCTCAAAATACGATTGAATCTCTTCGCTTGCAGAGGGTAGAGCTTCTAGAATTGCGGCGTACTGAGGGTCTTTCGTCAGGATTCGCATCGGTCGCGTCACGCTTGCACTTTCCGGTGCGGAAGCGGCGGGGGTTACCGGAGAGTCGGAGCGGGGGTCGGTCGGTGCGGGTACTGAGGCAAGTTCCTGCTTTGCTGCCGCGAAATGCCAGAAAAGCATCACTGTGCCCACTACCGCGGCCCCGACTATTGCGATCAACCATGGAGCCCCGGATTCAGTGTGTCCCGCGATCGCAAAACTTGGCAGGGGGATTTCTGCGATGGGGATAGGGTTTATGCTCCGCCGGGACTCCTCGTTGTCGTGATCTGTTCGTGCCTTGGTGGTATGGAGCCCTAAGCCGCAATGACCGCAGTAAACTGACCCTTCCAGAGTTCGTTCGCCACACGCTGCACAAGCGATTTCGGTTGAGGTTTTCGCAGTAAGGCCTACCCCGCATCGACCGCAAAAATTGACACAATGATAGGTTTGTGACGAGTCGTTGCCATGACACTGCCGGCAGTGAATATCCGGATCAATGTCCCGACCATCCTGTTGCTTCGAAAAGGTGCCGACATTCAGCCAACTGAAGCCAACGCTAGTTGAGCCGAAGGCCCCAGTCATCGGATTGTTCAAGAATCGGACAGATTGTGGGGGGGCATTGCGAATTTTAGGGGAGACGTGCGTCGGGTTTTGCCGAGAGCTGTGCTCAATCGAGATACCGCAGTAGCCGCAGTAAAGGGATTGCTCCAAGATACTACGTAGACACCCCGGGCATTCCGACGAAGAGATGGACTTCACGCCGCGTCTCCTTATGAGTTATTTCCAAAGCGCGACGGCGAGCACCACTATGATCAGCAGAATCGGGAGAACAATATTCAACATAATCGCCACGAATACCCAGAATCTCGCCGCGCCGCTCAACTTCGCGTGATCCTTATTGCTGAGTCGCAATATCTTTTCGATGTCGTCCATGTAACCTTCGGCTAGAATCCGGAAGCGGCTGAGGCCATCCTGTTCTCGGAAAAGATCAAGTTCATCTTCGTTCGAATGTCGCTAGCACATCTTTCGTTATATCGCTCAGTTCTCTTTCGAATAGCAAAGCATTCGAAGAGAGCGACAACAACCGGAATGAAAGTCCATGAAAAAAGAATGTATCCAATACCCCAACCCCATTCACGCAAGTAAAAACGATGGGCACCCAAACCCCCGAGCAGCAGAGTCAATACCAGAGCGGTAGAGGGATTGCGCATTTGGCTGTCGTATTCCTGCTGGAAATATAGTTTTTGCTGCGGTGTGAATGTTGCCTGGAAATCCTTCCGCGTAGGGATAGCTGAGGAAGTATCCGTTTGTAATGGTTGCTCGGGTGATTGCTTCATCACGCTAGCGGTACGCATACTCGGTTGCGAGGATGGCTTGTCATTCGTGGGGGTTGAGGCTATGGCGATCTTAACTCCGCATATGTGACAGAATCTATAGTCTTCTGGATTGGCTGCATGGCATTTCCCGCAAGTCGTCATCTCTACGCCCTCTCCCGGTTGGCGTGACACATTACAGCAGGAACTCTGTTGCTTGCAATGAAAATGCGCTGCTGGCTCGAAGCCACTGCGCAATGCGTTTCACATTGATTAGGTGTTCGTAGCTATTTGTTGGGTGGGTGGATAATCGCGCCGCAAAATGGAGAGTGAGTCGTGGCGGGATGAGGTCTGGTTCCACCGGCCCAAGTCTCCATAGGCCCTCCGCATCATCGCTCTAATGCGCGGCCACGGTCTCCATTTTTGGGGTGGAACTCTCGTCATTCTGGAGCTACTATGCCGAGCGACTTTCCCATAAAGGAAGCATGCAAACAATGAAAGCTGGCATTGTCAGCCTAGATAAGCTCTATCAGTGGGTTGGAGAGAATCACCTCCTCTACACTTTCGAGGATACGGATGAGGCCCGCAGACCGTACTACAAGGTCTGCCGCGAGGTGACCCAACGAGTGCCCGAAGAGCGAGGCTTTTACCTATACGGCCGCTACGATTCTGCTGGGAGGTGGAGGAATATGTATTTGGGCAAGGCAGGGTTTGCCAAAACTGCCTGCCTCAGAGAACGGATTGAGAAGGAACTCCGGGTAGAGAAGCCATTCGTTTGGCGAATTCGCATGACGGCAGACGAGATTATCGAAGGCGGAGCAAAGAAATCGCCAGAATTCAACAACAACCGTTTGCGAGCACTCAAGAAAGCAGGCTCTACACACGTGATCTGGGTGGCTGCTCCGGACATCACAAACGATGACGTGATGAAAGTGGAAGCCGACCTTATTGAGTCGCTCAATCCGACAGCCAACCACATGCGTCCCGTGCCGAAATCAGTTCTGCAAACGAAGACCAAAGCGGTTTTCGGCAAAATACGCAAGAAAATCCATCAGCACCGAGACGAACGAGGCAAGGCGATCAAGCTTGCAACCGAGCAGGAGTCCGTACCAAATGTCAGACAAGCACACGCTTGATTTTGGCAAGATCACGCCCGAGTGTATTGATGCGATGGTCGCCTTTATCCCGAAACTCGAAGCCTTGCCTCCGGATCAAGTCGCCGACTGGGGCGACGCAGGCGATACCGTCGATGGCTAATTGAGTGGCATCTCCGGGGGTGCACCGGACTAGAGTCCTGCCGCAGCACTGAAACAACTCTTCCGTCACGATCAGAGAGGCCGCGCTCGCTTTGGGTAAATCAACCATCGGATGCCGTGAATGTGGCTACCAACTGGCTACCATTTTGGTCAAAATTCCTGCATTCGAATTTGCCAGTTGTTGTGGTAAAAGGGAGAGCGTCCAGCTGGAACCTGTTGAAGAATCGTCGGTCTGACCAGTGTTTGTGAGGGTTGAAAAAGAATCCCACCCTCTCCGCCATTCAGTCGTTGATCTCCGTTGGAATTACGACCTATACCTGCGATTCCCTGTTTTCTGGCCCAAAACCGGAGGTTTACGATACCAAGCCAACAGGAGAGCCTGGACTGAAGCGGTGTTACCGACGTTCGTCTCAGCCTTTCTCCACACCGACGGGCGAGGTTAGAACCCGGCATTGGGGATTGTGGGAGAACTGGTGTGACCTTATTGTTCATCGTGATCTCCGGCCACTTGTTCGATTTGCGAGGTCATTTCGGTTGCGGATTTCTTAGATTAATTTGAGGCTGTCCCAGTATCACACTACGAGTGATAGCGGAACCTATTCAATTGCAGGGAAAGCTTGTCATAATGGTGATCGGTAGATGACGCAGCATCAAACGAATGTGGGAAACCTGGATCTATGAGTATCAATCTTTTCGAAGACTCTCAAAGATGGGATCATCCAATTGGTTGGTTTGTTTGCCGTAACTCCTAGCCGAGCTGCTCTCCTCCGCTCGAAGAGACACGAGTGTGAATCCACTGGCATGAGTCCGTAACCAGGCGTGACCCCACGCAACTTTATTCGAAATTCGAAAGAGTTTCTTCATGCTATACATCGGTTGCGCTGGTTGGACGATTCCTAGAAAGTTCAGTTCCGAATTTGCTGCCTGCGGATCGCATCTTGAGCGCTATTCGGAGATTTTCCAATGCTCCGAGATCAACACATCCTTTTACCGCCCTCATCGCAAAATCACGTGGGAAAGATGGGCAAACTCCGTCCCTGCTGCTTTTCGCTTTGCGGTCAAAGCGCCCAGAACCATCACCCATGATCGATCGCTGGGTGTCAATGAGAATGACCTGCTCCCTTTTCTCGATCAAGCCTTGCTTCTTGGAGAGAAGCTCGGCCCTATACTTTTTCAAACCCCTCCGAAACTTATTTTCGATGATCAGGTCGTGGTCAAATTCCTTGCCCTCTTGCGAACGCTGTATTTAGGACAAGTGGTAATAGAGCCCCGACATGTTAGTTGGTTTACGCCAGCCGCCGAGCAGCTGCTCCTGGACTTCGAAATTGTTCGGGTGGCCGCAGATCCCTCCCCCACCCCGGTCAGTGGACCGGCAGGGGAAAGCAAACTGCTTTCTTACTATCGCCTTCACGGAAGTCCACGAAAATACTACTCCGCATATTCCAACGAGGCGCTTGCCACCCTTTCCGCTCATGTTCTAAATGAAGTGCGAATCAAAGATGTTTGGGTCATATTCGATAACACCGCCTCTGGCGCGGCCGCAGGTGATGCCCTGCGGCTGTTACGAATGTCATCCGGAGAAGGACGATCCTAGTTTCAGGTAGCCAGTTCGGCAAGCAGCTTGTTCTAACGTCAACTGGGCTACGGTGGCACCGTATGCACCGGGCCAACGAAGAATGCATTGATCCCCAGGAGCCTGAGCGGCGCGCCCGATTTCAACCTGTGAATCTATGATCCCGTCACCGTACGTAATCGTCCGTCCAGTTCGTCTCCCACGTTTTTCCGCCGTCGGTGGAAAACGCCCGCTCGGTGCGACCCTTGTCTGATCCGGTGCTCCAGAAGGAGTAACGTACTAAGATTGATCGCTCCTGGAAAATCTCTTGATCGTAAGCATCCAAACGTCCGTTCTTGAATCCCCCAACGGCCGGCGTGCCGAGGGTACCCGTTTCGGGCTTAGCGAAATCAACATTCCACTGACGGGTAGTGGGGTTGTACCAGCGCAGGATCAACAGTTCGACGGAGCCTGATGAACCGGCCGCCGTGTATTCGGCGAGATTGGCGCGGCCACCCCAAATTTTACGCACGGCCGTCGTGCCATTGAGTGGAGCCCAGACGGTCGGTGTCGCCAGCGGATGCAGAAGACGTGAGCCGTGAGTGTGCCAGGTGCCGAAAGTGAAATCGAACGAGTGGCTTGCGTTTGCTTCGTCGGCCGGCGCGACGGCTTCATCGGGCGCCGTTGCTCCCGCTGCGTAGTCGCGAGTTAAAAGCGCATCGAAAGCTGCGTGCCAAGTTTGACCGCCGTCGTCCGAGTATTCCTCACGATAGCGGTGGGCGTCCTTGGAGATGTCAAACCAAGTCGCTCGGACCAGAATTGCCTTCCCGGAAAAGGTGTCCTGTGCGATCAGTTCACCCTTACCGTCCTTGAAGGAACCGACCAGCGATGGCTCCAGCGTTGCAAGGTGACTGTTCATGAATGTCTGCGTCCACTGGTGAGCTTGCGGGTTGTAAAGAAAAAGGCTCAGTCCTTCCCAGTGGCCTTTAGGTCCGTCCGCTTCGATTTCTTCGAGTGCCGCACGGCCGCCCCAGACTTTGCGAACCGTAACCGTGCCTTCGAGCTTCATCGTGGGCGCTCCACTCTGGAATGGATCGGAGGTCCGGGTGATACTGGAGTGCCACACTCCAAAGTTGAAATCGAAGTCGTGCGAGCCGTCTGGAAGTGACGACCCGGTAATAGACTGCGCCACTAGGCGGAGACTGAATAGCAGCACGAAAGCAAGAAGAACCCTCGCAGAACGTGGACCGCTGGATTTAGCGACTGGGTGACGCGAGAACCGGCATGTGTAGAGCGCGGGTGCACGAAGCATATCGGACAGTGTAGGCTGATCGTGGCGGCACCAAGAACACGAATGGCACTCACATTTTCAAAGCAAAATCAAAGATCCGACGGCTCGGCCTACCGGTTCGCGGATTTCGTGTTGAACCCGTCGGAACGAATGCTTACTCGCGCGGATCTTCCCGTTTCGATTCAACCAAAAACATTCGACGCGCTCCTGCTTTTGGTAATACATGCGGGGCACCTGGTCAGCAAAACAGAATTGATGCATTCTTTGTGGCCCGACACCCATGTGAAAGAGGCTAACCTCACGAACGTGATAGTGAGTCTCCGTAAATTGCTTGGTAGAGAGTGCATACGGACAGTTTCGAAACATGGATACCGTTTCGACTTACCCATTCTCTGTGAGCCGGGGGTCGATCGTAACACTTACGAACTTTTTCTCCAGGCGCGCACAATCATCCAGACCCGCTCGCTTGAAGAAATGTCGCACGCAAAAGACTTACTCAACCTGTACATCGCCAAGTCGCCCACGTTTGCACAAGCGTGGGCGTGGCTGGGTCGGAGTTATCTATTTCTGGATAAGTTCCGCGAAAGTTCTCCACTGAACGGTGAAATTGCTAAGGCGTCCTTGGAGCGTGCGCTGAACCTGCAGCCCGATCTGACCGATGCTCATGCTTTTCTCACGCTGTACGAGGTTGATTCGGGGCGGGCAGGCGAGGCCATTGTTCGCCTCAGCAGGCAACTGACAGGCCGCCCGAAGCAGCCGGAGCTATATGTGGCACTTGTGCACGCACTTCGCTTTCGGGGGCTGCTGACCGAATCATTGGCTGCGGACAAACGCGCGAAACAGCTTGACCCTATTGTTTCCACGAGTGTTGCTCACACGTTGTTTCTCGCCGGCGACTTCGCGGGATGTATCGAAGCATATGTTGGACGAACGCCCTACTATCTGGATGCGGCCGCTTGGGCGGCACTCGGCATGTTGGATCGAGCAGCGCTTACACTGGAGAGCAGGCTGGCGACACTTCCTTTGTCTTCGCTGCTCCGGAGCTTGTTAGAAAGTCTGCTGTTTGCCATCACAGGAGAAACGAAGAAGGCGTTGAAAGTCATGGAGTCAGCCAGCGTTCGTTGCGAGCCAGAGATCATGATTTACTTCGCTCGTCAGTTTTCATACTTGGATAAGGGAGACAATGCCGTCAGGGCGCTAGAGATTGCGGCAAACTCCGGATTCATCAGCGCGCCGGAGATGCTCCGCAACGATCCTTGGCTGAGTTCGGTCCGCCGACATCCAAGGTACAAATCACTCTTAGAAGCAGCGGTCTCAGATGTACGGGCCACTCGAAGGAAATATCAGACCGCTTCGAGGCACATATCAAGGCCCTAATGAACAGTCCGCTCCGCAGTGCCGTATTGTCACGATGTAGACCCAACCACCCGTTGGGTTAGATGGCTAAGCATGCTAGATAGAGACATCGCCCTTCATTGTCTCTACCGCGTAACCGCCGACTCGTACATTCGCAACGACGCCTGCGCTGAGTGTCGCACTGGTGAAAAGATCACTCTCCCGACCCATCTCGATGCCCTGGCAAATGTGAAGCCGTTCGTCAGATTTCGCAGCGCCATGTTTTACGAGCCAAGCTGCTGTGCAACCAGCCGCAGCACCCGTTGCAGCATCTTCTCCGCCCACCCAAAGGCAACGCGCGCGTAAGGCAGCGTCCGAGTGCCCGGTGTCACGAGTCACGTAGTAGAAGCCGAGGTTAGGCTCCCGATACTTGAGGTACTGCCTCATCCTGTCAGCATCGATCTGAAGCGAGTCTAACTGCGCCAAGTGTCTCAACGGCACCAATACGAATGGCATTCCGGTTGACATTGTTTGTATTGGGGCGAAATTGGCGATGTCAACAGCCTGGAAGTTATGAAGTTGGGCAATGACGTTCGGGTCGTGTATGGCACCGAAGCTGGGGTTAGCTTGAAGCATCTCACCAAACACCTGCCCGTGTTTATCCGACGTAAACGTGACGATGATCTTGCCTACGTTCAGATCAAGGCATATTTGCGCCCCGCTGCTAACTTCATCCAGCGAGTCGAGTAGAAGTTGCCTCAGTACAAACGCGGTTCCTAGCGTAGGGTGTCCGGCAAATGGAAGCTCGCCCCCTTTTGAGAAGATGCGCACCCGTATTCCTTTCTCTCGTTCTGAAGCCGCGTCCCTTCGAAACACAAAGGTCGACTCGCTTAGAAACGTCTCTCTCGTGAGTGCAAGCATCGTCGCTTCGTTGAGAGTCGCGTCGGCAAAAAAGACATCGAGAGGGTTGCCGAGCAGCGGTTTGGTCGTAAAGACGTCGATGTGCCTGAAGGGTATACGCCGTCGATCAGACGTGTCCGCGCCTGTGACGGTCCGTAAAGCTGGTGAAATCGTCAAAGCGGCCCAACAGCGCAGGGCGCGAGATAAGAAAAGGCGCCGCCCTCGACCGATGGATTCGATCACTGCTCAGCTCCTTCCCAAAAACTTGCAACTTCAAACGAAGCATAGGACTTGTTGTCGGTAATACAGACGAGAATTTTCCTTTCGTTTCCAAAGAATGATCAAAGCCAAAGATTGCCTCAGCGCGTCGATCATGTGGAAACATCTTCCCTACACGCAGTGCAGGCACGTTCCACTTTAGGGCATTAGGGGCTACTACAAAACCAACCCTCTCGACGCCAATCTCACCGCCAGACTTCGATCCATCGAGTCGTTTGTATCGATGAAAACGCAGGCGGTACGCAGACATTCCACGAGATGTTTGAAATTTCTTTGAAAAGCTAGAGGTTAATGCGGTATGTGGAGGATGTAGATTGCCAGAATGCGCTTTCAGAGTGTAGCCAATGGAGATCATCTCGCGCCACTCCGTGGGGGGATCGCGTTATCTCATCGGCGAATAAGACGAGCGACATCTATTCGAACTGGCGAACGAATCGATCTGTTTCCCTGCCGATTGAAGGAGCAACGAATCTCACAACTACAAGGACCAGAATGCCAAACATCCATCAAGAATTGCTCATTGCGGCCCCTGCCGAGGCCGTCTACCGCGCGGTTACAACGGAAAAAGGACTATCGGGATGGTGGACATCGGGCGATGTAAAGGCGAAGCCAATTCTGAAATCAATCGTTCACTTGCCATTCGGCGACGGATATGTAAAAGAAATGCAAATCGAAGAGTTGGAGTCTCCTTCGAAACTCAAATGGGTTTGCGTAAAAGGCGTGGATCAATGGGTGGGAACAACGCTCACATTCACGATTGAGGAGGGCACGAAGAACGCTCTGCTGAACGCGCATTTCGAGATTGGAGGTCAAGCTAGCCAGGCGGACGACAAGGTACAGTCGCTTCTGGTGTTTCACCATGATGGTTGGAAGGACTACACCCCCATGTTCGCGGAGTGCAGCTACACGTGGGGGCGCTTCCTGAGGAGCGTCAAGCTTCTTTGCGAAACCGGTAAGGGACTTCCGTTTCCAAATCAACATAAATTGGGATTCGAATAATTTCGCGACAACACACAAGCTCTCGGAGGGTGCAGAGTGCCGGCTACCCATAGCTCATCCACGCCGCCCGTCAGTAAAGATGTGATTCGACCGGTTGAGGAGATGCCAGGCTGTTTTTCCGCCAATATTGCGGTGAACGGTTCCTACGTCCATTGCGTTTACGGTGGCGACGGGCCGGCGGTCGTTCTCATCCACGGCTTCCCCCAGGACTGGACGGAGTATCGCGAGATCATGCCTCGTCTGTGTAAACGGTTCAAAGTTGTAGCCGTAGATCTGCCCGGACTAGGTCTCTCGGGACCGGCGTCGGGCGGTTACGAAGCGTCGAACCTCGCGGACCAGATACACGCTGTTGCCGATTCTATGAGACTCGAACGCCCATATCTTGTTGGCCATGACCTGGGTGGCATCGTGACATACGCGTATCTCCGTCAGTTTTCCGATGAAATGCGCGGCGCGATGATACTGGACGCCCCAATCCCTGGACTTCCTGCTTGGGAGGAGTCTACTGCATCGTTTTGGCACATTCGCTTCATACAGGAGCGTGACCAACTAGCGGAGAAGCTTATTGTTGGCCGGCAGGACGTCTTTTTGGGATGGTCGCTTTCCCTTGGGAATTTTAGCGAGCGTCAACGTGCATACTACGTCGACTCGTACGGACCTGAACAACTTCACGCTGCCTTCGAAATCTTTCGTGCGTTCCCACAGGATGCCGAGTGGAACCAGCATCAGACTGGGCCTATTCCCATTCCCGTGGTGATCGGTATTGGCGACAACTCCTTCTTTGCTCCGTTTCTTGACAAGTTCGTACAGGGCTGCCGAGGGAGGGGAATATCGAACGTAGCGGGTGTTCATATTCCAGATACGAGACACTACCTTCTAACCGAAAATCCTGAGGCTGTTTCAGATCTAATTGAAAAATGTGTCGGTGCGCGACAATAACCAGATCTCCTTGAAGTCCACTCCTGGGTGCACGGGACCTATATCCATGTTTCAAAGACATCCCCCGATAAGATGACTGGTCAAGCTTGTCGTAAACGAATCAGCTTTCGGTGAACTTATATTTCGGCTGCGGTCAGGTACCGTTAGCTGACCATTCCTGACTCAGAGGAAATGAGGCAAACATGATTCAGCCAGAGGATCCAAAGGCACAGGAACAGATCAAAGCGGCAAGGCAAGAGGTGGAGAGGTCTATAGCGACACATCCGGTAGTTTCAGAGGCGGAGTGGCTGGAAGCGCGACGTGCGTTGCTTGAAAAAGAGAAAGCCTACGTGCGGCAGGGGGACACGCTCGCAGCAGAAATACGAGCACTACCTTGGGTCCGGGTCACTACGCCCTACACTTTCACCTCTGCCCAAGGCGGTTGTTCCCTCATCGACCTTTTCGGAAGGCATAGCCAGCTTTTCGTCAAGCATTTCATGATGGAACCTGACCAGCCATGGCAGTGCGTAGGCTGCTCACTGTTGGCCGATCACATCAACGGCCTTCTTCCACATTTCGACCATCACGACATGGCGTATGTTGCCGTCTCTCGAGCACCAATCGAGCAGATTGAATCGGTGCGGCAGCGCATGGGGTGGAACTTCTCCTGGGTGTCCTCGTTTAATTCCGAGTTCAATTACGACTTCCACGTCTCATTTCGCCCGCACGAGGCTGAAGCGAATACGACGTTCTATAACTTCGGCGAGAAAAGTATCGGACCCGAGACGTTCACGCTTTCCGGTGTCAGTGTCTTCTACAAGAATCCGGCAAACGAAGTTTTTCACACCTACGGCGCATTCGATCGGGGCGATGAACAATTTATGGGGATCTACGGATTCTTCGATGTTTTGCCCAGGGGTCGCGAAGAATACGGGCCAGTTCACGGTCTCCCCGATTGGGCCAAAGTACACGACCAGTACCAGGGGGACGGTACCCACAAATGTGGCTGCTGGCCTAGCTCGACCTCGAAAGGATGAGCGACTCTCTCTAGAGAGGGCTGGTCGTGAAGCTGCAAATAAAGACAGTGCGTCGCCTCATCGCTGTTCCGCCCTCATGGACATCATCGGTCTCACCGGCCCGCCCCGCCTCCGCCGGAACGCTCGTCGTGCCGCCATCGCGCTGGAAGCGCCGCAAGTCCGCCAGCAGATCAGCGGCGCTCTGGTAGCGCAGCAGCACATCTTTCTCCAGCAGTTGCCCAGGATCGTCTCCAGCCCCGCTGGTGTGAGCGCATTCACCTTGGACGCGCGCGTCGGCTGCCGGTTCAGAATCACGAGGGGAAAATTCTTCAGCTCACATGGAGTGGGGATTTTCTCTAAATCGCCGTCGGCGTCAAGGAAACTAAGCGCAACGGCCGCTCACCGCGACCATCCGAGACCGGAGAAACAATCGAGCAAGACAGTTGAACGCCTCTTAGAGCCTGCTTAAAGCGGAGTTGTTCAACAGTTACAGGCTACCAACAGTAATCAAGCCAGTGGCACCTTGCAATTCAATCGCATTCCTCTGTCAGTTTGTAGCGTTTCTTCTCACGCATGGAGTGAGCATCAAGCTCACCCATACAAAAGTGTCGATCGGGACCATCGTCCAATAGATTCACCTCCTCCCTTCTGGCCTAATCGCAACTGAGGACACACACCATGACCCAACTTGAGAAAGTGCAGCACAGCACTCACGCCGGGAGCATTCGGCAGGCCGCCAGCACCACCTGCGCATCCACATCAACCACTCAACGCGTCTTTGCCAGCGCCACGCTTGCGGGCGCCTGCTGGATTCTTTTAGCGACCGCCCCGGTCTACGGCCAAGGAGCCCGGGCGGGTGATACCCAGGCCTTCGCCGCGAGTCCGCTTCTAGTTCAACAGAACCCGGCGACCGAAGACGAAACAATCCGCCCTTTCCATATCAATGTTTCGGAAGAGCAACTGGTGAACCTCCGCAAACGAATCGCCGGGACCCAGTGGCCTGAGCGGGAAGCGGTCAGTGATGCCACGCAGGGCGTCCAACTCGCCACTATGCAGAATCTCGCGCATTATTGGGAATCCGATTACGACTGGCGCAAAGTCGAGGCTAGGCTGAATGCTTTGCCGCAATTCGTCACGACGATCGACGGACTCGACATTCATTTCATCCACGTCCGCTCGAAAAACTCCGACGCTTTACCGCTCATCATCACCCACGGCTGGCCCGGATCGATCATTGAGCAGCTGAAAATAGTTGGCCCACTCACCGATCCTGCTGCCTATGGTGGAAAGGCCGAAGACTCTTTCGATCTGGTCATCCCTTCGCTTCCGGGCTACGGGTTTTCAGGAAAGCCAACCACAACAGGTTGGGATCCCGCCCACATCGCGCGCGCCTGGACTGTGCTGATGAAGCGCCTCGGATACAAACGATTTGTGGCTCAGGGAGGCGATTGGGGAAACGCGATAACCGAGACAATGGCTTTACAGGCCCCGCCGGAATTGATCGGCATTCACACCAACATGCCCGCCACTGTTCCAGGCGACGTTGCAAAGGCCCTCCAATTCGGCGAATCCGCGCCGGCCGGACTCTCAGCAGACGAACAACACGCCTACGACCAATTGAGCCTTTTCTATAAGCACGGCCTTGGCTACGCCATCGAGATGGCGAACCGTCCCCAGACGCTATACGGAATCGAGGATTCGCCAATCGGTCTGGCGGCGTGGATCCTTGATCACGATGCCAGTAGTCAGGCGCTCATCGCGCGCGTTTTCGACGGTCAGACCGAAGGTCTGACACGGGACGACATCCTCGACAATGTGACCCTCTACTGGTTGACGAACACTGCGGTCTCCTCGGCTCGTCTCTATTGGGAATACAAGGGTGGCTTCTTCGACCCTAGGAACGTTTTCATCCCGGTTGCCGTGAGCGTCTTTCCCGACGAGATTTATGCAGCACCAAGGAGCTGGACAGAGAAAGCTTATCCGAAACTGATTTATTACAACCGACTCTCGAAAGGCGGACACTTCGCAGCGTGGGAACAACCGGAACTATTCAGTGAAGAGATTCGGGCGGCGTTCAGACCGCTTCGGTAGACAGAGGTAAGAAGACGGCGCGTATAACGCGTCGTCTTCCACGACCCACCTCAACCTCAATTTGAGTTCCCCTAGGAGAGACATATGCCGCAAGCAACCAACAATCATGCGACGAGCGAAATCGCGAGGTGCGAAATCGGCAACAGCGAACCCCGAACGGCTGAGGGGTTCACTCATGAAACTGCTCCGAACCTGTTCGTCGAGGCTGACGGCGTGAGGTATGCCTACCGACGTTTCGGGGCACGCAGTGAGACCCCACTTCTGTTTCTGCAGCACTTTCGCGGGAATCTCGATAACTGGGATCCTGCAGTAATTAATCCGCTCGCAGCGCATCGCGAGGTGATTCTTTTCGATAACGCCGGCGTCGGCGGTTCGAGCGGTGTGCCGGACAGCAGTGTCTCTGCGATGTCGGCTCACCTGACAGGCTTTGTGGAGGCCCTCGGGCTCGACACCATCGACCTGCTCGGTTTGTCGACCGGCGGATTCGTCGCCCAGCAGTTCACGTTCGATCATCCGAAGATGGTGCGACGGCTTGTATTGGTTGGAACGGGACCCGAGGGCGGGCAAGGAATGGCGCGCTACACCGATGAAGTCGCGGCCCATGCCCTAGTGGATGCACCTGGCCCCGAAGACCTGGTGTATCTCTTCTTTGCGCCAAGCGAGACGAGCCAGAAGGCTGGTCTGGCTTTCGTGCAACGACTCGGGACGCGTACTGCGGAACCAGACATGCCCACTACTCTCCAGGCACGCGATGCTCAGCTGAAGGCAGTCGAAGCTTGGGGCGCGCCGCGCGTTGGAAGCTACAAGCAACTTGAGTCGATCAAACAGCCGACTCTAGTCATTAACGGAGTGTCGGACGTCATGGTTCCTTCGATCAATTCGTTAATCCTTGCCCAAAATCTGCCTATGGGGTTCTTGTCTCTCTATCCGGATTCCGCCCACGGGGCGCTCTTCCAATACCCTGATCTCTTCGCCGATCAGGTCATCAAGTTCCTGCGGTCTGAGAGATGGCACTCCACCTAGGAGTTGTAAGTTCTGCCAGAAATCGGCTCCTTGAGTAGCGAATGTGAAAACGAGATGCAATCAGCTTTGGAAAGGACAGTGTTATGCCACACCTTCAATTCGGAAAATCCACTATGACAATCATTATCGGCAGTCTCCTCGCGGGTTCACTGCTCACGGGAGTGCCGGCTGCCTTAGGACAAACTGCACGCCAGGTGCTTGGAGCGGCGCCTGTTCTGCCGCTCACGAACGAAGCACCGGCTAAGATCATCATTGATCCTCCTCTTGCCGAACCGCTGGCGCTTGGGCGGGTGGTCATTCAATATCGCACCGAAAATCTGCGCATCGTACCGGTGTTCGGGCCTGCTGCGCTGGCGGTATCGCCCCGCGTCGGCCACATCCATGTGACCGTGGATGACGCTCCGTGGCGCTGGGCCGATGCCAGCGGCCTGCCGCTCATTGTTAACGGACTTTCGCCGGGACCTCACAAGATCCTGATCCAACTGGAGAGCGCCAACCATCAACCGCTCGATCAGGGAGTGGTGGAGTTCACGATCCCAGACGTCTCGACCGGAACAGGCCATCACTAGAGAGATTGACCGCAACCGGTTGCCTCAGCCGGTTGCACACCTTTCAAGAACGGACTATTGCGAAGGAGAATACATGATGCGCGCGCCTCTCAAGTATCTACTTGCCATGGCGACATGTGTCATGTTCTCCATTGGTGCGTCCCCCAGAATTCCAAAGACAGTGGCGGCCCTTCGCTGTCAAAGGACCGTTAGCGATGCTAAGGACGCCCAGTCCCATCTGGATACCGCCGGTGCGAACTGGTCGCCGTGTCGGTTGGGGATTCGGCAGATTCATCGACGGCAAACCCGTGGACGAGGCACAGCATAAAACCTGTTTCGCATGCCACGAGGCACCTGTAAAGAGACATGACTTCGTCTTTACGGGTTACACACCTTAACGGATACTCCAAGCGCAACGTAGAGGCCGTTATAAGCTCACAGAAGCGATTGTCGGCGGTAAGGGTGTCGACACCGGCACCATGAGTTCAGCAAGAACAATGGGGTTCACCAGGTCAACCACATGCATACGATAACGACAGACCTTCTCGATATCAGATACGAAATGGGTGGGCCCACGGATGGCCCGCCAGTTTTATTGCTCCATGGATGGCCCGACGACGTTCGTGGGTGGCGTAGGTTGATTCCTCATTTCAATCAAGCCGGATTCCGCTGGGCTGCACCGTGGTTAAGAGGCTGCGGGGCCACAGCTTTCCTTTCGGCGGACACTATCCGTGACGGGAGTGCCGTAGCCTTAGCTCAGGATGCGATCGATTTGGCGGACCACCTCGGTTGGACGAGATTTTCAGTCGTTGGCCATGATTGGGGCGCGCGGACAGCGTACACGCTGGGGGCGCTTTTCCCCGAGCGTCTCGCCTGCATTACCGCACTTGCTCTCTCATATTCCCCTGGCGGTCGATTTCCGACACCCACATTCGAACAATCCCGACGCTGGTGGTATCAGTGGTTCATGACAACGGATCGCGGCGCAGAGGCAGTCCGCGCTAATCCGAAAGATTTCGCCCGCTTGCAATGGACTACCTGGAGTCCTGCCAATTGGTTTGACGACGCGGAGTTCGAAGCCACCGCGGAAAGTTTCGAAAACCGTGATTGGACGAACATCACGCTTAATGCGTATCGGAGCAGGTGGAAGGCCGAACCCGCCGACCCTCGCTACGCTACCTTGACAGAACGACTCGAATCTATTGAAACCCTTAGTGTGCCGACACTGATGATTCAGGGTACGGCAGACATGTGCGATCCGCCATCGGAGTCAGAGGGTCAGGATCGGTATCTCACCAGCTATCGGCGCGTGCTGCTCGAGGGAGTCGGACACTTTCCCGCCCGCGAGGCGCCAGATCAGGTGGCAAACGAAGCGTTGTCGCACCTGAAGACGTTTGTTCGCGTCTGAAGTCATTTGCTATCCCTCTTCATGGCAGAGAGAACGCGTCAAGTCTTCGGCGCCGCGAGCCGTAGTCTCGCAGCCATATTCACCAACGCCGGCAGAGAATCAGCTTTCATCTTTCGCATTACCTGACCACGATGTGCCTTCACTGTAATCTCGCTGATTCCAAGCTCGCCGCCGATCTGTTTGTTCAAGAGTCCGGAGACAACTCCCGCCAGGACTTCTCGTTCCCGGGGCGTGAGTGATGCATGACGTTCGCGAAGGGTCTGGATTTCCGCTTCAAGACCCAGCATCGTCTGGCTCCGATCAAGAGCACGTCGGATAGCGCTCAACAACACTTCGTCGCCAAATGGCTTGGTCAGGAACTCGGCAGCTCCCGCTTTCATGGCCTGGACGGACATGGGTATGTCGCCGTGACCCGTAATAAAGATGATCGGCATATCCGTCCGATCGGCAGCGATGCGTTTCTGAAGATCGAGACCATTGAGGCCGGGAAGACTAACATCAAGCACCATACAGTTCGGAGCAACAACTCGTGGGTGCGCGAGGAATTCGTGGGCAGATGCGAAGGTTTCGGGCTGCCAACCTGCGCTGCGGATCAGCAATTCCAGCGATTCGCGCACCGAAATATCGTCATCGACAATGAAAACGATCGGCGTAGGGTGCAAGATTGGCCCTGCGTGGCGTTCATGGCGAGAAGTACTTGCTAAATTCATTTTATAACCTCGGTTGTTTCAGTTCAGGCCGAGTGCTGTATTCAATGCTTTAAGCAGAGCCGTGTCGCTGAACGGCTTGAACAAGCAGTCCACAGCACCTTGTTCGAGCAAACGAGGACGGAGAGCGTGATCTTCATGAGCAGTGATGAAGACGATGGGAATCTCTCGTCTCCGACGGGACAATTCCTGTTGGAGGTCTGGTCCAGTCATACCTGGCATGGCGATGTCCAGGATCAGACAGTTGGTCTGGTCGACGCAATCGGACGCGAGGAACTCTTCCGCCGATGAGAATGCATGAGACGAGAAACCGAAAGCCCGCAACAAGTCGGGCAGCGACTCGCGAATGGACTCATCGTCATCAACCACCGACACAAGGGAGCGTCTGACCATTACGCAATCCTCGCCGCACGCAAGCTGCCCTTGGATTGGCAAGGGATTGAAAAAGAAAATGTAGCTCCCGGGCCATCATTAGGAGTTGCCCATAAGCGACCCCGGTGGCTTTCGATGATCGAGCGGCTCACGGAGAGCCCGATTCCCATTCCGCCAGTCTTGGTCGTGTAAAACGATTCGAAGACCTTGTCCACGCCTTGCGGCTCGAATCCCACTCCCACGTCTTGTACCGTTAGGCGCACATAATCCCCTTCATCTGGTTCGGTTTTAATCACCAACTGCCGCGGACGATCGTCGACCGTGCTCATCGCGTCGGAAGCATTCTGAACCAGGTTCAGAATGACTTGTTGCAGCTGTACACGATCACCCGTCGCCGGCGGCAGGTCATCGGCATATTGCGGGAGCAGAATAACCCGGCTTTTCTGAAGATCGCGCAACAACAGGGAAATCACTTCTTGCGTAGTCTCGTTCAGGTCAACCAGTTCAGTCGTTACGTCCTTCTTAGCAAACAGAGCGCGCAAGCGTGTGATTACTTGAGATGCGCGGTTGCCGTCGCGGATGGTGCGGCGTGCAGTTTCGATTGCTCCGTCGATATTTGGAGGATCCGCAGCCAGCAAACGAAGGCAAGTGCTGGCGTTGGTGATAATCCCGGACAACGGCTGGTTGACTTCATGCGCGATAGACGCCGTCAATGCCCCGAGACTCGTGACCCTGGCGACGCGCGCGAGTTCCGATCTAGCGTTGCCGAGTGCCTCTTCCGAGAGCCGTCGCTGCGTCACATCCTGCACTGCACCGATGTACTCGAGTTGGCCTTCTGTGCCTTCTGTTGCATGGGCCACCATGTTCACGTATTTGACCGAGTGGTCGGGCATCACTAACCGATGCTCGGACTCGAAACTGGTACCGTCGGCCCGCGCCTGCTCAATCATTTTCGACAGCAATGGGAAGTCTTCCGGGTGGACCCGGGAACAAATTAGCTCGAGCGTGACAGCTTTGGCTTGATCGAATTCGAGAATACGATAGTACTGTTCTGAAATTATCACTTCGTCGGTCGCGACTCGCCAGGCAAAGGTACCGCTCAGACTAAGAAGTTGTCCCTTCGCAAGAAACTCCTCGCTTCGCTTGAGGGCAGAATTACTTTGCGTCCTCTCGATCGCGATACTGGCAATATCGGTGAACTGCTCGATGAGCTTCTGGTGGAGCGGCGTTGGTGTTTTGGGCTCGGTGTAATAAATGGCGAACGCGCCCAAAACCTTCCCCGTCGAAGCCAAGATCGGCATTGACCAGCACGCTTTCAGGCCGTGCGCCAAGGCCATTGGGCACCAGTCGTATGCCGCCCATCGCATTTCCGTAACGAGGTCTGACGAAACGACTTGCTCCTTCAGATAGACCGCCTTCGCGCATGGACCCGAATCGATGTTAACGGCCAGGCCCACGATGGAAGTAGT
The DNA here is from genome assembly GCA_963703075.1 of uncultured Acidobacteriaceae bacterium. Taxonomy (GTDB): domain Bacteria; phylum Acidobacteriota; class Terriglobia; order Terriglobales; family Acidobacteriaceae; genus Korobacter. The sequence continues at coordinate 3,243,423 of OY969786.1, read as the reverse complement.
GAAGCTGTCCGGAAGGCTTGGTGCGGCCCCGTGCTCGAGGCGCGTGCCAGTTGGATCGACCAGAACAACGCTGCAATAAGAACCATTCGCTGTGCTTTCGACAAGATGACAAAGCTCGTCCAGTATTGCCGACATCGACTGGCCGCTTGCCACCATTTCCAGCAACTGCTTCTCGCCGGCGAGCAGCGTTTCGGCCCGTTTCCGATCCTCGATGTCAATATTCGTTCCATACCAATTCACAATATCGCCGGTCTCTTCACGCAAAGGACAAAACCGGAATAAGAACCACCGATATTCTCCGTCGTAACGGCGTAGGCGCCCTTCCACCTCACCCGCTTGCCCAGTTGCTAGGTTTCTGCGCCATGTATCTATCACCTCCGGCAGATCTTCAGGGTGAATGACCGTTTCCCACCCCCAGCCTCGCGCCGCCGCAAGAGAAAGTCCCGTATAGTCGTGCCATCGTTGATTCCAGAACTCTCCGGAGCCATCGGGGGCCGTGCACCATGCGATGGTCGGAATGGTATCGATGATCGTACGGAGCCGACCTTCCGATTTCTTGAGGTCGGCGACCGCACGAGTAAGCGACTTCTGGGATTGTTCGCGTTCGATGGCGATACTAGCCAGGTGCGTTACTTGTGCGATCATTTCCTGATCATCCGCTGAGGGATGACGCGGCTTATCGGAAAACATCGCGAAGGTGCCCAAGACGTGGTTCCGCTGTGAGAGGATCGGGGTGAACCAGCATGCTCTCAACCCGTTGGCTAAGGCGATCTCGCGGAATTCAGCCCATCGCGGATCAGTTCCGATATCCGACGCTATTACTTGTTTCCCGTGGTAGGCGGCTGTTCCACAGGAGCTGACTTCGGGCCCTATGACGAATCCGTCGATGGATTTCGTGTAGGCTTTCGGAACGCCGGAGGACGCGGCGTGCCAAAGCCTCCGGGATTCCGGGTCCAGCAACAAGATCGAGCAGCCCACACATCCGCGACACAATGTTTGAACTAACAGACACGAACTGGTAAGGGTGGCGGACAGAGTCTCCCCGGTCGCGATCATTTCCAGAATCCGCCTTTCGCCAGCGTGAAACACTTCAGCCCTTTTCCGGTCGTCGATATCAGTCTGCAGGACGCACCACCGGGCTACATGGCCTTTAGTATCCTTAATAGGTAGACCGCGAACGTGAAACCAGCGATACGCGCCGTCAGCCCGACGAATGCGGTGCTCGACGTCATAGGGTTGCCCCGTGCCCACCGACTGCGTCCAAGCAGCAATGACCGCCGGCAGGTCATCTGGGTGAACGGTGTCACCGCTCGCCCAACCTTTCAATTCTTCGAGCGTCGCGCCGTAATATTCAAGTGCCTGTCGGTTGACGCTTTCGACTGTACCGCCGGGGTTCATGAGAGCGATGAGGGCCGGAATGCTATCGGCAAGCGACCGAAAATGGGCATCTCGCTCACTGGCGATATTGCTGAGTTCGCTCTCCATTGTGGGCCTTTCTCCGCAGCATACCTTTAGTTCAGGATGCGCTGCCCGACGGACGAATGCCATTGTACTTTGGTATTGGCGTGAGACTGAGGTCGGTATCTGGCGCCTGCCACGAATACATCGTTTTCTCTATCACCTATCTGTGACAGTACCTCAACCCCCGACCGCGTCGCGTGCAAATCAGGCTTTGCCGTCGGCCGCCTTTCAATAAGAACGTTCTCGCGATCTCCTCGTCTCATCTTCCCGTAGCGCGGCGACTCATTTCATGTGATGCGAAGGTACCGATCGAGACCATCGTCTGATGGATTCGTCCGCCGGTGTCAGGCCTAATCGCAACTATGCGATGCACGCCGAACTCATCGGATACGTGCAATAAAAATGTTCGTAAAGGAAAACACACCATGTCCCAATTCGAAGACTCCCGATACAAAGTTGATTCCCCAATCTCCGGCATCACGCTGCTTCCCGGGCAACCGCGCGGCGCTGCCGCTGAAACGATACGTCATTTCAGCATCCATGTTCCGGAAGCCGCACTCGTTGACCTTCGCCGACGAATCGCGACGACGCGATGGCCAGACCGCGAAATTGTCAGCGATCAATCACAGGGTGCTCAGTTGGCGAAACTTCAGCCCCTTGTGCGCTACTGGGGAACTGACTATGACTGGCGAAAGGCGGAAGCGAAACTGAATGCATTGCCGCAATTTGTGACAGAAATCGACGGACTCGATATTCAGTTCGCGCATATTCGCTCGCGTCACAAGGACGCGATGCCTTTGATAATGACCCACGGCTGGCCAGGCTCGATCTTCGAATTGCTGAAGGTCGTTGGCCCGTTGACGAATCCCACCGCCTACGGCGGAAATGCAGAAGACGCTTTTGATCTCGTGCTCCCCTCGTATCCAGGCTACGGTTTCTCGGGCAAGCCCCAGGTCACCGGCTGGGGTCCAGACCGTGTCGCCCGCGCTTGGGACGAACTGATGCGGCGTCTGGGTTATAAGCACTACGTTTCTCAAGGGGGAGATTGGGGTGCAATCGTCTCGCAGGCAATGGCACGTCAAGAGCCCGCGGGATTGCTGGGAATCCACATCAATATGCCTGCGGTCGTGCCAGCAGACATTGCGAACGGCCCTCGGCAGTTACGGTCCTGCCCCGTCCGAGTTCTCCGATGTGGAGAAGGCTGCTTTCGAATCTTTGTTCACCTTCTATACAAAGGGCGCCGGATATGCCGCCATCATGAATACCCGGCCTCAAACGCTTGGGTATGGACTCGCGGATTCACCGGCTGGTCTGGCCGCTTGGATTTATGACAAGTTTGCTGCGTGGACATATAGCGGCGGCGAGCCGGAACGGGCACTCACGAAAGATGAGATGCTCGACGACATTACGCTCTACTGGTTCACCAACACGGGAGCGTCTTCCTCCGAATCTTACTGGGAGGTGTGGGGCCTCAGTCCGTTCAACGCGGTCGATATCCCAAAGATTCCCGTTGCCGTGACGGTTTTTCCTGGCGAGATTTACCGCGCGCCGCGAAGCTGGGCTGAGCGCACTTATCACAACCTCGTGTATTGGAACGAAGTCGACAAGGGCGGGCACTTCGCCGCATGGGAACAGCCGGAAATCTTCGCTGCTGAGATCCGAGCAGCTTTTAGATCACTACGCTGATCGGTGCGGGGGTTCGGCACGCAGGGTGCGCCGCCCTCCCGCGTTCATTTGCAACGTTCGATCTGGAATCTGCTGAGGAGAAGTTTATGTTCGAAGAAGTCAACTACGATCGCCGGCTCTTTCTTACTTCTGCGGCCATGGCAATTGCCGCAGCGCCGTTTGTCCCGATGATTTCGGCGAACGCAAAATCCGTCAAGACTGAGGAATTGGCTTCTCTGGGCATCGCCACCGAGTGGCTCAACTCGCATCCACTCACGTCTGACAGGCTCCGCGGAAAGGTCGTACTCATCGACTTCTGGACCTACACTTGCATTAATTGGTTACGGACGCTTCCATATGTTCGCGCGTGGGCTGAGAAATACAAAGACCAAGGGCTGGTGGTCATCGGCGTACATGCGCCAGAGTTCCAGTTCGAGAAGAACGTCGACAACGTCCGCCGAGCCGCGAGGGACATGAGAGTCGAGTATCCCATTGCGATCGACAACAACCACGCGATATGGCGTGCGTTCGACAACCAGTACTGGCCTGCCCTATACCTCGTCGACGCGCTTGGGCGTGTCCGGCACCATCAATTCGGCGAGGGCGGCTACCAACAGTCGGAAAGCATCATTCAACAATTGCTGAGCGAGGCGGGCAATAGCGGTATTGCCCATTCACTAGTTTCAGTCGATGGCCGAGGTGCGGAAGCTGCCGCCGACCTGAGCAGCTTGAAGTCTTCAGAAAACTATCTCGGCTACGACCGTACAGAAAATTTTTCCTCTCGTGGTGGGGCATTGGACAAGCGTCGCATCTATGAGGTACCCGACCGGATAGGACTCAATCATTGGGCTCTTTCGGGCGATTGGACATTGACCCGGCAATCCATTCTTCTGAATCAGCCCAACGGACGGATTGTGTACCAATTTCATGCGCGCGATCTCCACCTTGTCATGGGGCCGAAGACACTAGGAAAAAATGTGCGGTTTCGCACATTCATCGACGGACAGCCGCCGGCCGCTGCTCACGGGATTGATGTAGACGACCAAGGCTTCGGGACGGTCTCCGAACAACGCCTGTATCAGTTGATCCGCCAACCAAGGCCCATCGCTGATCGGCGGTTTGAGATCGAGTTCTTCGATGCGGGAGTGGAGGCCTTCTCGTTTACATTCGGCTGACCTGCCGGAGAGATTGGTGCGTCGGATCGCGCCAATGCTGACACCAAGGACTGCACCTCGATTAACTAACTCAGGAGTCAAAAGAGACCTGAAAAAGGCGAATTCCCGTGCTTCCCTGAATTTCCCTGTTCCGATTTGCTGATGAGAGTGGCGCCTACGCCAGTAACTCGCTCTCCAGTGCGGGTTTGCGAAGGCGGCGGGGGCGTGCCGCCGAAGGGAATTGGGCAATTTCCCTGTAATTTACCGTGTTATGCAGGAAAGAACAGTTCGCACGAGACTGCGTCATCCGCCATTCAGCCGTTCAGTCTTATTCTCCAGTTAGTTACGAGTTGGATTTGAACCCACTTTAGTTGTGTGGATGGCACACAGCGACCAGCGTGCTGCGACTGCAGTTTTCTAAAGCAACCATAGACTTGACGCTGCCCCTTGCGTTTGTGAGAATGTCGCCGCCCACGGCAGAATCGTGACCGGAGGGTTGCGGCTGCGGTCGTCTTACACGAGCACGCCCACTTGGAGACTCACGATGGAAGTAACCCTGTCGCTGCAATCTGACGAACTTTCATCCGAGGAGGTGCTGGATCTCGCGCGGGACCTTTGCAACAGCTTGGACCGGCGAATCAGAGGTCAAGGCGAACCTTGTGGAAATGCCGGCTTCGCCAGGTTCACGCAGCGCCGGGCACCTTGTCCCTCTCATACAAATGTCCCTACCGATTGTGGGCGATGTTCTGAAACATGCAGGTGGAAGTTTCCTTGCGGAGATGGTTCTTATCCCCTCATTCAAGGTATGCCTCGAACGCTTTCCTTCTCTTTTGGTGAAGATTAAAACCGCTACCGGCCGGGAGTTCACCGTAAGCGCTGACAGCGTTGCTCCCGAGCGGGTGCAGCAAACGATACGAGACCTGAACACCCATCTGGGTGACTGAACATGGCGCAACAACGTTACGGAGTGTTGATCGCTGCCAGCCAATTTCCCAAAGAGCCGAAGCTGCCTTCCTTGCGTGCTCCGGAAAACGATGTGGATGGGTTGAACGAGGTTCTCACAGCGCCTGCACTCGGCGCCTTCCATAAAGTGGTTGTGCTAAAAAACCTGCCCAGCGGCGATGTACTCCCCAAGATTCTTTCCACGTTGCGGAGCGCTGGTAAGAATGACATGGTGCTCATTTACTACTCCGGGCACGGTAAGCTCTCTCGCTCCGGGCGTCTTCACCTGACCACAAGCGATACGGAGATCGATCTGCTGGAAGCGACCTCGATCTCGACTTCACGCATTCATGAATGTATTGAGAACACGAGCTGCAACAAGGTCGTGCTCATTCTGGACTGTTGTTTCAGTGGAGCGGCGGGGAAGGACTTTGCGCGGGGCACTTTGGATGATCAGCTTCAAATGATGTCGGCCGGGCGGGGAACGTACGTCCTCACCTCTTCCACCTCCGATCAGATCGCGCAGGAAAAAGAAAAAGATCAATACGGTTTATTCACGAAGTACGTGATTGAAGGTATCCGCAGCGGGCCCGCTGACCTAGATGATGATGGCCATGTGACCATGGAAGAACTGTACAAATTCGTTCACGCTCGCATGCTCGACGAGGGATTCCAGGAGCCGATGAGGTGGGACATCAACGTGCGAGGAGAAATTGTCATCGCGCAAACTGGAAAAATGCCGCGCGAGGAACGGCGCAAGCTCATTGAGTTGCGAGTAACAGATCTAAAGAGGAGTGGCGCGATCTCCCGTCGCGTGATGAACGAAGCTTTGCAGGTAAACGAGGAATCCGACTTGGAAGGTCTCGACCTGGAGCGCTGGCAATTGCTCGAGAAATTGGCGGACGAGAAATTGGGCGTCGGAGAATTCGTAGAGGCGTGGGACAAGATTGGCCCGCGAGCGGAATTGCAGCGTTCGATCGAGGAGGAAACGCGGAAGCGCCAGATCGCGGCGGAGCAAGCCAAAGAAGCCGCGGCCATCCAAGCCAGCCTGCAGTCCGAGGCAGAACAGAGAGCAAGAGAAGAAGCGGCCCGGAACTCGCGCCGCGCAGCCGAGATCGCACAAAGGGCCAAGGAAGCAACAAGGAAACCGGAACCAGAAGCGAAGAATCTCGGCCAAGCACACATAGCGGCCACAACTGGCAAGTGGTCCGACATGAGCAAACGAGAGAAGTGGGAGTTCGGAACTGCGATGGCGGTTGGTGTCGTCGTTCTAGCTGCGTTCGTTTGGGTCTTAACCTTGTTGCCCTGGGGTCGTCAATTCTCCCTCGGGCCTGTCACATTTACTCTGTTCGGGTTAGCCCTCCTAGGGGCAGGCGTCTATAACATTGCGAAGAAATAGCCTCGATCGCGTAGATGCATATTGAATAAAAGGTCTGCGGCAATCCGAACGGAACCGCAGTGTGAAGGGATATGTTTGCGTTAGGGCGCGAGCGTTCACGAAACACAGACACGAGCGCGGAAGCGTCAGTCGGATTGACGTTCGCAGGCTATGGCGAACAAGGGCTCCACCCTGAATTGGCACTTGCGCTCGCGGGCATTTACGTCGCGTTGGGCGAGCCACCGGCTCCACTGTTCCGCCGCTTCTTTTGTCAGGAATAGATGGGCATCGTTTGCGCTGGGGCTGAACACCACATCGACATTCGGTTGTTCGGGCTGAGCATCATCAACGTTGTTCCATCCAGTCACAAATTCCATAGGTATCCCCAGCTGAACAGCTGTCTCCTTACCGCCATTGGGTTCGCATACGGATGCGAAATTCGGAGACGGGTTCCTCCGAATGCGGTCTTCCATCGGCGTTCACTTCAAGAGCCGAGCGCCACTTGATGTCGCGGGTTCAGTTTTGCAGACGGACGCAGACCGCCTTTGTCTCCGTATAGAGTTCAAGCGCGTCGTGGCCCATCTCGCGTCCCCAGCCCGATTGCTTATAACCGCCGAACGGGAGCGCGGCATCGAAGACGTTGTAACAGTTCACCCACACCGTGCCGGCGCGAAGTTTTGCGGCTAACGAATGCGCCTTATTGATGTCGCGCGTCCACACGGCGGCTGCGAGACCGTAGTTCGACGCATTGGCTGAATTTAAAACCTCATCCAAACTGTTGAATGGGATCGCAGTCACGACAGGTCCGAAGATCTCTTCGCAGACGACCTTCATCGTTGGATTCACATCCACAAGGACGGTCGGTTCGACGAAGTAGCCCGGCCCCGCCTGCTTCTTGCCGCCGACCAGGGGTTTGGCTCCCTGTTGCAGGCCAGATTCGAGGTAGCCGCACACGCGGTCGAGTTGCTCCTGGGAAACCAGCGGGCCCATGTTGGTCTCGGGATCCAAGCCTGATCCCAAGCGGATGTTCCTGGCAGCTTCGGTGACGCCGTCCACCACTTTGTCGAAGTGGCTCTTGTGCACGAATAGGCGTGAGCCTGCACAGCAGCACTGTCCATGATTGAAGAAGATCGCGTTGGCGCTGCCTGCTATCGCAATGTCGAGGTCGGCATCGGCGAGGACGATATTCGGCGACTTGCCACCTAGTTCGAGAGAGACTTTTTTCAGGTTGCCGGCGGCGGCCTGCACAATCAATTTGCCGACTTCGGTCGATCCGGTGAAGGCAATCTTGTCTACGTCTGGATGGGCGGCGAGGGCAGCGCCGGCGGTTTCGCCGAATCCCGGCACGATGTTCACTACCCCAGCGGGGAATCCGGCTTCCATGATCAGCTCACCCAGGCGCAATGCCGAGAGCGGCGTTTGCTCGGCGGGCTTCAATACCACGGTGCAGCCGACGGCTAAACCCGGGCCGAGTTTCCAGGCGGCCATCAGAAGCGGGAAGTTCCACGGAATGATCTGGCCAATAACGCCAACGGGTTCGCGATAGGTGTAAGCGTGGAACTGCGGGCCGAGCGGAATGGTGTTGCCTTCTACCTTCGTCGCCCAACCTGCCATGTAACGGAAGAGGTCTACTGCGAGGGGAACGTCTGCCACACGGGCGACGGACAATGGCTTTCCATTGTCGAGAGATTCCAATTCCGCGAACTCTTCCAAGTGTTCCTCAAGCAAGTCCGCGAGCTTCCACAAAAGACGTCCTCGTTGCGACGGCGACATTGTCGGCCAGGGGCCGCTCTCAAATGCGTTCCGTGCGGCAGCGACCGCGAGATCAATGTCGGCACGATCGCCTTCGGCAACGCGCGCTAGCACTTCGCCCGTGGCGGGATTGAAAGTTTCAAAGAGCTTTCCCGACACACTCTCGATCCAGTTACCGCCGATGAGCATCTTTCGCGGCTTCGCGATGAAGTGGCTGACGTTGCTATCCAGTTGTACGGTTGACACGACTGACATGTTGCACCTCATTCCGTAATCTGGGTTGCCGGCGCGGCAATCAATGGAAGGCCGCCATAATACACCCTTCGTTGGTGAGCCCGCGCGAGGCGCGGTTTATCTTTTGTCGGAACGAGGAACGCGCCAGGGGCGAGGATGCTCTCGCATCAAGCTCACAAGCAGGCGGCGGGTGAACGTATTGGCGATCTTGGTGAGCCCAACGCAGCTTCGCCAAGCGGATGGTGCCATTCAGAAACCGTGGTACCGAGATGCCTGCTGCGTTCTGCAAGCCCACTGAGATGGTCGTACGACGGCCATCTTTTCAGAAATGAGCGGGCTCCGTCCCCGAGGAAATTCATTTCAAACAATTAACCGGGCTGTCACAAAGCGCAATGTTCTGCGCTAGGACTAAGCAGAATGCCTCACCCGTGGGGGCGTGATAGAACGGCCACTCGGGAATCTGTCGTTGAGAATGTGCCAATCGGTCATTGGCGAGGCTGGTCCCCTGGACGCGCCATAGTAATTAGAAATCCACAGGGGGATGATGTTTAATCGCATATACGTGGAAGGAAACAGTAGTCTTCCGATGTCCTCGGAGGGTGTGCTGAAAACGGAGTCCTGGCTCAATTGTCTTCAACCCTGAAAAGACCTGCAGACACGCACCAGTGAGATCGTGCGCCATACAACATGCTGCCTCGATCAATGGTTTTGGCCGCGCCGAATCGGTCTTTTCGAAAAAGGTCATTGGAAGTAAGTACGGATTGTCAGTGAAAAAGGGCCCCTATTTTGCTATTCTCCGCCAACGATCCTTCAGCTCAATTAAAGGGCGTTTACTGCTCACGTCCTTTACTTCCTTGACGCGACAATTCCGTCTGCTTGCGCAGGATTATCTGCCAGGCGACCGACCCCGATCTTTAAAACACGCATGAAACAGCTTTACCAGATCCCTCGCAGCGGTCGTATCGCCGTCCATGAAGTTCCGGTGCCATCGGTTGCTCCGGGCTTTGTTCTCGTGGCGAATGCCGCGTCGGTGATTTCGGCGGGAACGGAACGGACGGCGGTGCAGTTCGCGCAGAGCGGGATGTTGGCAAAGGCGAAGTCGCGTCCGGACCTGGTGGCCCAGTTGGTGCAAAAGGCGCGGCGCGAAGGGGTCGTGACTGCGGCGAATGCAGCGTTATCAAAGCTCGACGCTCCGCAAACCCTCGGTTATAGCTCTGCGGGGACGGTGATCGCGGTGGGTGCGCGGGTCTCCGAGTTTCGCGTGGGCGACCGGGTAGCGTGCGCCGGAGCGGACTATGCGGTGCATGCCGAAGCGGTAGTTGTTCCAGTGAACCTGGTGGCGAAGATTCCAGCGGCTGCCGATGGCAGTGTTGTTTCATTCGAAGAGGCGGCGTTCACAACGGTCGGAGCGATTGCAATGCACGGCTTCCGTCTGGGGGAACCCAAGCTCGGCGAAACCGTTGCAGTCATCGGCCTTGGATTGATCGGATTGATTGCGGTGCAGATCGCCGAGGCTGCCGGATGTGTGGTGGCGGGCATGGATCCCGATCCTTCGCGCTGCGCACTCGCGCAACAACTCGGATGCGACGCGACGGCAACGGATGACGCCGGGTTTGTTTCGGCGGTTGGATCGTTGAGTCATGGAATTGGCGCCGATTGCGTTCTCATTACCGCAGGCACAAGCAGCAATGGCCCGGTGGAACTTGCGGCCGAGGTGGCACGCGGCAAGGCCCGGGTGGTTTCAGTCGGGGCAGTTGGGATGACGCTGCCGCGCACCCCTTATTTCAAAAAAGAACTGGAATTCCTGGTTTCGCGTTCGTACGGGCCGGGGCGCTACGATCCGAATTACGAGACCAAAGGGCAGGATTATCCAGCGGAGTTCGTGCGCTGGAGCGAAAACCGGAACATGCAGGCGTTCCTTGCGCTGCTGGCGGCACGCAAGTTGAACCTGGCGTCCGTGATTTCCCACCGATTCCTGATTGCCGAAGCGACCAAGGCGTACGACCTGATCTCTGGGGAGACCCAGGAGGGACACCTTGGCGTGGTGATCCGCTATCCGGAAGCGATTGACCAATCGTCTACCGTGCAGTTGGCGGCAGCGCAGAAGGCACCGCGCAAGATCGAAGGCAAAGTCGGGCTGGGATTCATGGGATCCGGAAATTTTGCCGTGGGCGTTCTGTTTCCGGCATTCCGCAATGTGGCCGACGCGAAGATGCATGCGCTTTATACAGGGCGCGGCGTGACCGGGAAGCATTTCGGAGAAAAGTTCGGATTTCAATATTGCACCAGCCAGTCATCGCAATTGCTGGCGGACGAAAACGTGGATGCGGTGGTAATTGCGACTCGTCACTCTTCGCATGCGCAACAGGTACTCAGCGCCTTGCGGGCAGAGAAACACGTTTTCTGCGAGAAGCCCCTCTGCCTTGACGATGCTTCGCTGCTGACGATCGTGGAAGAGCATAGGCGGATTTCCGAAAGCGGGACGGCGCCGATCGTGATGGCCGGATTCAACCGGCGCTTCTCGCCGATGGCGCAATCGATGCGCGGGTTCGTCGCCGAAATTCGTGAGCCGCTGGTGATTCATTACCGGGTGAATGGTGGGCCGATTCCGCTCGACTCATGGATCCAGGATCCGGAATCGGGGGGCGGGAGGATCATCGGCGAAGCTTGCCACTTTGTGGACATGTGCCAATTCCTCGCGAATTCTGCCTGCGTCCGCGTGTTCGCCAGCGCCACTCCGAATGTCGGCAAATACGCGAACGACAACGTGGTGATGACGCTCGAGTTCGACAATGGTTCGGTGGCTACGATTGTGTATACCGCCAACGGCGATAAGGGGATGAGCAAGGAACGCATCGAGGTATTTGGCGGCGGATGCGTGGCGGTGCTGGACGACTTTCGCACCCTGGAACTCTGGAACAACGGCCGCAAGAAGGTGGAGAAGTCGCACCTGCGCCAGGACAAAGGACACCGTGCCGAGTGTGAAGCCTTCGTGCACGCGGTCAAGCAGGGAAGCGCGAGCCCGATCGCATTCGACTCGATCGTGAATACAACGCTGGCGACTATTCGACTTGCGCAGTCCGTCCACTCTCGTCAGCCAGAAGTGGTGGGATGGGCAGAGATGACCGAGGAAGAAGTGCCGGTGATGAGCGCCACCACGGAGGAATCGGTCTGATGCATTACCTCCACGTGGTCGGTGCCCGTCCAAATTTCATGAAGGCTGCGCCCTTGCTGCGTTCCCTGGAGAGCAGCGGGATTCAGCAGACGCTCGTGCATTCCGGCCAGCATTACGACCGCAACATGTCGGATGTGTTCTTCGATCAGCTCGGGATCCGCGAGCCCGACGTCAACCTGCAGGTAGGCGGCGGCAGTCATGCGCAACAGATGGCGGGCATCATGAGCCGCTTTGAGCCGGTGCTGCTGGAGAGAAATCCGGACGGCGTGATTGTTTACGGAGACGTGAATTCGACAGCCGCAGTGGCGATGGTCTGCGCCAAGCTCGGGGTAAAGCTGATTCACGTGGAAGCGGGATTGCGCTCCTTCGATCGGACGATGCCGGAAGAGATCAATCGGCTGGTGACCGACCAGTTGGCAGACATACTGCTCACGCCATCGAAAGATGGCAATACGAACCTGCGACGCGAAGGCATTTCGGAAGAGAAGATCCATCTCGTCGGCAACATCATGATCGACACGCTGGTGTACATCCTGCCAGTTGCAGAAGAACGTTTCGTCGCGCTGGCCGAGCAGCACCGGCTGCAGAAGTTCGGGCTGGTGACTTTACACCGGCCATCGAACGTTGATGACATCGCCAAACTGGAGCCGATCGTGGCATCGCTGGAGCGGATCGCCGCCGATATCCCACTGATTTTCCCGGTGCATCCGCGGACCCGGCAACGGCTGGATGAGCATGGCCTGAAGATCCGGAATTTAAAACTGATCGGGCCGCTTCCTTATATAGATTTCCTCGCGCTGGAAAAGCACGCCACATTGGTGATTACGGATTCCGGCGGAGTGCAGGAAGAGACTACGTACCTCGATGTCCCATGCCTGACGGTCCGGGAAAACACCGAGCGCCCGGTGACGGTATCTCTCGGTACGAACACGCTGGTAGGGTTCGACCTGGAGATGCTGGAGCGCGAGGCGGACAAGATCGTATTCGGAGAAAGAAAGACCGGCGTCGTGCCGCCGCTTTGGGACGGCAAGACGGCGGATCGTATCGCTGAGCTGCTGGTTGCGCTGGACAAACGCGCGCTGGTGGCGACGGTATAGCCATATGCGTAAGCGCATTCACTATCTTCGTCGGGTTGGCCAGGCATACCTGGGTAGAGGGAGAAGCCAGCTCAGTTTCTGGCACGAGACTCCCGAGAAGAATCCGCAGGCGACGTATGGTGGGTTGGGCGAGTACTACATGAGCTTCCGCGAAAAGGCGGACTATGCCGGGCTGGATGGGAACGGCATTCCGCTGCTCGACTACCGCGGGGTGCTCGGTCCCCAGTACAACCCGATTGCAATCGCGCAATATGGGTTGGGAAATTTCAATCTCTACCTGCGCGAGCGGGACCCGGAACGCAAACAAACGTTCTTACGGGTTGCGGACTGGCTGGTGGCGCACTTGGAGACGAACCGTCACGGGCATGCGATGTGGATGCACCATTTCGATTGGGAGTACCGCGACACCCTGGTAGCGCCCTGGTATTCCGCGCTTGCGCAGGGGCAAGGCATTTCAGTGCTGACGCGTGCATACCAAGAGACCGGCGACGAACGATACAGCGCGGCCGCGAAAGCAGCCTTCGCAGGATTTTTGCACGACGTAGGCGAGGGAGGCGTGACCTTCACCGACGCTTCCGGCGATCTCTGGTACGAGGAGTACATCGTCGATCCGCCGACACATATTCTCAATGGTTTCATCTGGGCGAGCTGGGGAGTGTACGACTATTACCTGATGACCCGGGATCAATCGGTCCGCGCACTTTTCGAGCGCGCGGTGAAAACCCTGGTACGCAACCTGAAGACGTTCGATACGGGCTTCTGGTCGTTGTACGAACACTCTGGAACCTCGTTGCCGATGCTGGCAAGCAGCTTTTATCACAGGCTGCACATTGTGCAATTGAGGGTAATGGCGACGATGACCGGCGAGCCGGTTTTTGCTGAGATGGCGGAGAAGTGGCTGGCGTACACCCGGAGCGCTTGGAAGACGCGTCGCGCGTTCGCGATGAAAGCACTTTTTAAGCTTTGTTATTACTGAAAAAGCACGGCAAGTTGCAGCCGCGCCTATCAAATTTGTTTTGAGACGAGTAGCAGAATGCGGATTTTGTACATATCCCAATATTTTCCCCCCGAGATTGGCGCACCGGCGGTACGCGTGCACGACCTTGCGCGGCTCTGGGTGCAACAGGGACACGAAGTCACGGTGCTCACGGGTTTTCCGAACCATCCCACGGGAGTCCTGAATCCGGCCTACCGCAAGAAGTTTCGCCGGCTCACGGTGCGCGAATCGGTCGATGGAATCGACGTGGTTCGCACCTGGCTGCTTCCTTTGCCGAACCGTAAAGCATTCGAGCGCATTCTGAATTACTCGTCGTTCATGTTTTCGGCGGCGCTGCGCGGCTTTTTCCTAAAGAAATATGATGTGGTCATCAGCACTTCTCCGCAGCTGCTAGTGGGTCTTTCCGGGCTGTTCATCTCCCGCCTGCGCGGTGGCAAATTCATTTTTGAAGTACGCGATCTCTGGCCGGAGTCGCTGATCGCTACGGGCACGTCGGGCGAAGATTCGTTCATGTACCGGGCGTTGCGAAGGATTTCCTCTTATCTCTACCGGAAAGCGGACCATGTTGTAGTGGTTACGCCGGCCTTCAAGAAATACATCGCAGGCCATTTCGACTGTGTGCCGGAGAAAATTTCGGTGGTGGCGAACGGCGTGGACTTGGAATGGTTCGAGGAGGCGCAGGCCGGATACGTCCCTGCGCGGAACGGCAAGTTCGTGGTGTCGTTCATAGGAACGATCGGCAACGCTCACGGGGTCGAGGTCATTCTCGAGGCGGCGCAGATGTTGCGTGAGAGCGACCCAAGCGTCGTCTTTCAGATCGTTGGCGACGGGGCGGAGCGGGCAAAAATTCAAGAATCCGTTCACAGAGCGGGCGCCAGGAACGTGCGGATCCTGCCACAGCAACCGCGGTCGAAGGTCCCCGCGCTCATCTGGGACTCCGACGTTTGCCTGGTGCTACTGAAACAATCAGAGGTATTCAAAACGGTAATCCCCACCAAGATGCTCGAGTTCATGGCGTGCGGAAGGCCAGTTATCCTAGGAGTTGAAGGGCAGGCCATGGAAATCCTGGAGGCCGCCCATGGGGGCGTAGGAATTCCTCCTGGAAATGCCGAAGCACTGGCGGCAGCGGTAATCATGCTGCAAGCGCAACCGCAGTTGCGTGAACTCTATGGAAAAAATGCCAGCGCGTACATTGGGGAGAATTTCTCAAGAAAGACCACCGCGATGGCGTACGAACGCTTGTTGTTTAGGTTGCTGGGAGATGGGCCCTCCCTGGCAGTTAGAAAACTCGAGAAGTCGGCAGGCGCTCCGTAACCGGCAACGACTGACGAAGGAACCTTTCATTCGGTGGGGAAAAGGCCCAACTTGATGGAAGACTTCCAAACTTCTTCTCGCGCAGAACGGCTCAGTTCCCGGAGCTGTTCGGAGGTTCAGAAATGTTTCTCCTGGTGATTTCTACGGTCGCATTGTTTGGGGCGATTCTTTTGTCCGCTCTAGCGACGTGGTGGGTCCGAAATCTGGCAAGGAATCATGGCTGGGTCAAGGGTCCGGAATCAGAACGACATGTTCACAGCCGGCCAACCCCGCGGGTAGGTGGAATTGCGGTTTACTTTACGTTTGTCGCTCTCATATTGATCCAGGTTTTAATCGTCCGGTTCGGATTGCATGATCATCGCGCCGGATCGACGACGATGTTGCTGCACATCCTGATGCCCGCGACCCTGGTGTTCTTCGCGGGAGTGGCGGATGATTTTTTGGGCCTCAGTCCTATCTGGAAGATCGTGGTGGAGGTCGGGTCAGGCTACTGGCTTTTCCATCTCGGATGCCGGGTGGCTTTGTCAGATGTGGTATTCCGAGGAACCGACTACTCGACCGCTCTTTCGTGCGCCCTCACGATTGCGTGGGTGGTGATGCTTTCGAACGCATTCAATCTAATCGATGGATTGGATGGGCTGGCGGCAGGTGCATCGATCTTCCCGCTATTGACATTTTCGGCGGTTGCGCTCTTCCACCACAACGGGCAATTGGCAGTTGCCTCTGTCATCCTGATCGGCGCGCTCTTGGGCTTTCTGCGATTCAACTTCAATCCGGCAACCATCTTCCTTGGCGATTCGGGCAGTTTATTTTTAGGGTTCATGCTGAGCGCCCTTTCCCTGGCGGCCAGCCAGGCAAAGGCTTCCACGCTCCTGTCGCTCGCCCTGCCGATGGTGGCTTGCGGCCTGCCGATCGCTGAAACGCTGGTTTCGATTGTGCGGCGGTTCTTGAGCGGACGCCCGATCTTCAGCGCGGACCGCGAACACTTCCATCACCGCCTGCTCAAACTTGGATTTACTCACCGGCAGGTGGTGGTCCTACTGTTCGGGGTATCGGGCGCCTGTTCGCTGATGAGCGTGCTCCTTCTCTTTCCGAAGGTGGAGGCACTCATTCTCGTGGGGATCGTGCTGGGTCTCCTCACGCTTTTAGGCGTGAGCCGGTTGGGATACCCGGAGTTCGACGAACTTGGACGAGTGCTCTTGCGCGTTATTGAGCAGAAGGTGGTCATTGCTCAGAACGTGAAAGTTCGCCACATCGCCGGCCGAATCGCACGGGCCACGCACTGGGACGATGCGGTTGGGGTTTTGCGGGCGGGATTCCAAGGGAGCGAGTTTTCCGCCTTGGATCTTCGCATCTATCAGCAGGACCACGGACGCGATAACACGCGAGTCTATGCGCGCACGATCCTACTTAGTCACTTCGATGGTCAGGGCAAATGGACCATCACTCTACAGTTTATGGGCGGAGACTACATTGGCTATCTCGAACTTCACTGTCCGTATAAAGAACAGAGCTTAATGATCGACGTAAACGTTTTGCTACAGGTTCTGCAGCCGGCGTTTTGCGTTGTTTGCTCTCGTCTGTCGTCGAAGCACCGATTGCCGTCATTGGCAGTCGGCGAACAAGTTTTGGCCCAGCGCGCCGGTGGCGTCGGCAAATAGACTCCATGAACCATTTGTCATACAACAACTTGTGCATAACTGGTCACGGATCGAAGGTGCCTTTGCGCTTGCCATTCGAATCCATCATGCGTTACAGTCCGATCAATTCCCAACTGACTTCGACACACCAGAACGGCTCGGGTCAACGCGCATTTCGTCTTTCTACTGGCAGAAGAACTTTTCGAGGGGACTTTTCATGAAACGGTTTATTCAATGTGCGATGGTCGTGGCGATTCTGTCGATAGTGAGTGCGGCCCAGGCACCCGCCCCTGCAGCGCAAGCACCCGCGCCGAGTAGTGAAGGTAACAAGAACCTGGTGTACGGTGGGTTTGTTTATGCGCCGACCGACTGGGGCGGGGCATGGACGGATTTCAAGGGCTTTGACGTAAACTACTCGCGCGACATCGTAAAACACTTTGCTGTAGTCGCCGATTTCGATTGGATTCGCAATAACCAGAGCCAGGCGGGCGACTTGGATCTTGGAAACCCGCATGACGCGACTGCCTGGAGCCTTGGATTCGGTCCGCGTTATAACCTCCTCAAAAGAGACCACCGCGTGCAGCCCTACGTGGTCGCTCTCTTCGGTGGCGCTCATTTGGGCGCACTCTTTCCCTACCCAACCCATGCATCGCCCCTTGCGCATACCACCTGGTCGGGTTTCACCTGGTCGGCGGGCGGCGGCGTTGATTTCCGCTTGACCAGGCATTTCGGTGTCCGCGGCGAGTGGCTGCACGTGAGCGAACCATGGGGTGACCTTTCCACTCACTCTGATTGGGACCGGATCAGCTTTGGCGGTTCTTGGCGGTTCTAGTTTCTAAGGGTGCGTCCGTCTCGATTTGATTCCATGGGCGGGGTCGGATTGCAGCTCAAGCTGTGCGTTCCTTCAGGGCGGGGTGGTTTGCGTTGCGCACGATTCGGTGCCGCAGAAAGACCGCGCCGAATTTGGGCGGACAGCGTCTCGTCCTCGACGCGAACCCTCGCTCATCTCGCGCCAGGATGTTTTTCCTTCAAGATCGAACTGCTATGAAATTGCTTGATCCGCATCGCGCTTTCTTAAGTTTTGCATGCCTATTTCTCGTTGCCACAGGCGCGTTCGGCGGCTCGCGTTCGATCGGCACCACCTATCTACCTTTGGACCACTGGGCGTACCCGGTGATCGAGCGTGACATTGCCAAGGGCACGCTGCCGGAACAATTCTTGGGCCAACGTCCGTGGACGCGGACCTCGATTGCTCTACTGCTCGTCGAGCGTCATGCGACGCCTGAACGGTTTGCGCAGGATGACGAGTCGCTCGTCGATGTCTCGGTACTGGAAAAAGAATTCGCGGTCGAGATCAAGGAACTGCAAGGGGACCGCGTTAAGTCTGCGCAGGTGGAGAACGTCTACACACGAGTAACTGGCATTAGCGGGACTCCGCTGCGCGATAGCTATCATCTTGGACAGACCATCGTGAACGACTACGGACGTCCATATGGGACAGGTTTTAACAACGACACCGGGGCGACCGTCAACGGCACATACAACATGTTTGGCTTCGAGGGGCAGGCGGAGTATCAACACTCTCCAGGAATTACGCCGTACAGTGCGTCGCAGACGGCGGCACTCGCCGCGATCGACCACAATCCGACGCCCACCATTCCAGACAATGGACCGCAGGACCAGGTCGAGGTGTTGGACACTTACGTGGGTGTGAGTTGGAAGCGGGCTTACCTGAGTTTCGGCCGGGAAAGCAATTGGTGGGGGCCCGGCGAGAGCAGCGCGATGATGATGACAGACAACGTCGTGCCCATGTACATGATTAAGTTCGACCTGGCCGAACCGATTACGCTTCCGTGGATCCTTAAATATCTCGGGCCGCTCCGTTACCAGATGTTCCTGGGCAAGATGAAAGGTCACCTCTATCCGCGGCAGCCTTACCTCCACGGAGAAAAGGCGAGCATCATGCCGACCAAGAACCTGGAACTCGGGTTCTCGCGAACCGTTGAATGGGCAGGCTTCGGTCATCCCATCACTGCCGGCAATGTAGCCAGGACCTACTTCAGTGTGGGCGACAATCCGAACGCCGACCTTCCGACCCTTGATCCTGGCGACCGTCGCGGAGGCCTCGACGCGAATTACAAAGTGCCCGGTCTTCGAAACTGGTTGTCGGTTTACGTGGACTCATTCGTGGACGACGATCCTTCTCCGTTGGCGGCGCCCAACCGGACCGCATTCCACCCTGGCTTTTATCTGTCTCATTTGCCCGGAATGCCGAAGCTGGATTTTCGCGCTGAGGGCGCGTATACACAACTCCCCACTGAACCGAATTACGGCGGGTATTTCTTCTATACCAACGGTGTGTATCGCGATGGCTATACCCAGGAAGGCTCGTTGCTTGGCGACTGGGTGGGTCGAGAAGGCAAAGGGGGCCAGGTCTCTTCCACTTACTGGCTGGCTCCGGATCGAAGGGTCCAGGTCTACTGGAAGAACCACATGATCGCGCCCGACTTCATTCCCGGGGGCGCTCATCAGAATGATTTCGGCACGAACATCGACTACGCGATCGGCGCACATTTCCGCGCCAGCGGAACTTTCCAGTACGAAACGTACACCATTCCTTTCTTGGCCCCGGGACGACAGTCCGATGTGACCGTGGAAGTCAACTTAAGCTATTGGCCGCATAGGAATCGGGCGCAGTAGTGTTACAGACCCGATCCGAACACTTTCGCCCGTTCGAGCGACGCAATTTGTTGCATTTTTTTGCGATCGTCGAACCCGCTACTGGGGGCTTGTTACGGGTGCTAAATCTAGGGGTAAATCCTTGAGGATTAAGCTGAATACGACATTGCGAAGGGTCTCGGGATGTGGGAACATAGTCCCAACGCTCTCTTAACCAAACTGAACGATTTTCAGGCCCCCGGGCCAGAGATTCTGCTACTCAATCGCAAAGCTGGTCCCATCTGAATGAACAGTGATTTGGTTCCAAGTACCTCCGTTTCGCGCCCGGGTGTGTTGGCGAGAGATCAAGAAGATAACCGCATCTTCGGGCCCCGTTCCACAAATACGATGCAGGAACTGCTTCGTATTCTTGCCAAGCGAGCCAGGTGGGTCATGGCTGCCGTGATTGTGGCGGTCCTCTGCAGCATTGGGCTCGGCTTGATGATGAAGCCGGTTTTTGAATCGAAAGCCATCATCGAGTTAAACAAGTCCAGTTCAGGGGCATCGGGCCTCGATCTAGGCGGAGATCTGTCGTCCCAGGTGATGGGTGACAGCGACAGCCTGCTGACCGATCTGCAGACCGAAACCGCAATTCTCCAGAGCGACGCCCTGGCGATCGACGTGATTGAGAGGCTGCATCTCGCGTCCGAGCCACCTTACGCCACGGTGGCCGCCGTTAAAAAAGATGGAAAAGGGCCGGTACTCTCCAGCGCCGCAGAAACACGGGCTCACCTCCTGGGGGTGTTCAAAGGGCATTTGAAAGTACAACCGATGCGGGGCACACGCCTGATCGCCGTCAGCTTCGACGATCACGATCCGACCCGCGCTGCTCTACTTGCGAACGCGCTGATCGAAAGTTACAAGAGCCAGTATCTGCAATCGCATTACAGTGCCACGAGCGAAGCCTCTGCCTGGTTGACGAAGCAACTTGAAGACCTGAAGCGGAACGTGGAAGAGTCGGAGAAGAAGCTGACCGATTTCGAAAAAGAAACCGGCATTCTTACGTTTGACATGGTGGCCTCCTCCCCCGATAAAGGGGACGGCGGAGGGAGTGGCGAGGCGCACAGCGTCGTGATTCAAAAGCTGGACGCTCTCAACTCTGAATTGACCCAGGCTGAGGCCAATCGCATCCAGAAAGAAACGATTTATCGATTCGCAAAATCTGGAAACGCCGAGACCATCCTGGCGATCGGGAACGATCCCTTGACCGCGAGTAGTAATTCGGCCGTATTGACCCAGTCGGGGGGGCTCTCAGCCCTCGCAGCCCTGCGTCAACAACAGGGAACGTTGAAAGTTGCGCTGGCGGATGCCAGCGGCAAATATGGTGCGAATAACCGTCACCTGCAGGATCTGCAGGCGCAAGCCCAGGAAGTTGACCGTCAAATTTCAGAAGAGATTGGCAAAGTAGCGAACCGCGCGGCCGTCGATTTTCAACTTGCGAAGCAGACCGAGGATTCGGTACGCCATCGCTTCCAGCAGCAACAGGATGAAGCGAACAAGCTGAATGGAAAAGCGGTGGAGTTGGCTGTGTTGAGCCAGGAAGCCTCCTCCCGCAAGCGATTGTACGAGGATTTGTACACGAAATTGCAGGAAGCGAATATCTCCGCGGGGATCAAGGCGACCAATATTACGGTTGTTGATTCGGCTTGGGCGCAGCCGAATCCGGTGCGGCCTAACCTCCGAACGAATATGTTGTTCGGATTGTTTTTCGGGCTGATTTTCGGAGTCGTGATGGCATTTACGGTTGAGAGCCTGGATCGTTCGATCACTACGCCGAACGAAGTCGAGGAGATCACGGGCCGGTCGGTGGTGGGCACGATCCCTCTCTTTGACGAAGCAGAAAAATCGGCTCCAAATCGCCTGTTCCGGTCGAAGGACATGCAACTGACCCCGCCTGCGGGGAACCCGAATATCGCGTGGATGCTGTCACGTCCGAAATCCGCGGTTGCCGAAGCGTGCCGATCGTTGCGAACTTCGGTCATGCTATCGCGGGCCGGAGGCGGACCGAAGGTAGTCCTGGTCGCTAGTAGTGTTCCGGGAGAAGGAAAGACCACGATCACTGTGAATCTAGCAATCGCCTTCGCGCAACACAACAAGCGCGTGCTCGTGATTGAGGCTGACATGCGACGGCCAACGTTAAAGCGGGTGCTAGGACTTCATTCGGAGACCGGATTGAGTAACGTGCTGACCGGCACTGCAGATTTTGATTCGGCTGTGGTGCAGGGAGTCGCTGTGCCCACGCTTGATATGCTGCTCTCCGGGCCGACGCCACCGTTGCCCTCCGAAATTCTTGATTCGACCGCCTTCGATGATCTTCTGGAGCGTATGAAGTCGCAATACGACTTCATTTTGATCGACAGTCCTCCCGCCACGATGGTCACGGATGCAATTCCGCTGGGTTTGAAGTCGGACGGGATTATTTGGCTTACACGCGCCGGGGTTGTTACGAAGCCACTGGTGACGAGGGCTTCCGAGATGATCTCAAAGTTCCGGCTTCCTCTGATTGGCTTCGTCATGAATGGCGTCGATATTCATTCAGTGGATTACCAGTATTCGTATTACGGCTACACAGGATCCAATGGTTACTATGATCAGAAATCTTAAAGTTGGGCGATTGGTTGGGAAGCATGCGGTGGCACTGACAATTGCCATGCTTGCTTCCGCCGGCGCGCAACAGATGCAAGCTCCGGTTGGGCAAGATAAGGCGTCCGGCTCGCCCTATGCGGGACGCCAGGACATGCTCATGCACTCAGGATCGCAGGCGCCGGTGGAGGAAGACATCTCTAAGTTGCCGCTCGCGGCCGGATTTTTGGTTGGTTTGAACGTCCTCGATGAGCCAGACCTGTTTGGCAGTTTTCGGGTAGACCAGCTGGGCAATCTGAATCTTCCGGTACTGGGCACCGTTCATGTTGCCGGGATGAGCGCACCGGAGGCGAGCGATTTAATCCGGAAGAAACTGTTGGAAGGCGAGTTCCTTAAGAATCCGCAAGTCAACCTCAGCGTGATGGAGTACATCGCTCCCCAAGTGACCATCCTCGGCGAAGTCGTGAGTCCCGGGAAGTATCCATTGTTGGCGCCCCATCCGTTGGTGCAGGTGCTTGCTCAAGCCGGTGGGCTGAATGCCACCGCCGGCAACGAGGTGGAAATCCAGCGCGCTGATACGAAAGCCGCCACCCCACAAGTCGTCGAGTACTCTCGCGATTCGGCATCGGAAACAGTGTCGCAGGTGATGATTGCGCCCGGCGATACAGTCCGGGTAAGAAGGGCTGGAATCGTTTACGTGCTGGGTGCGGTGATGAGGCCGGGCGGTTACGTGATGCAGGAAGGCGGAACTTTGAGTGTCATTGAAGCGATCTCTCTCGCGAGCGGCACCTCGCCGATGGCGGACATGAGTAAGCTTCACATTCTACGGCCGAATGATGACGGTTCCGTCATGGACATACCGCTATCGTACAAGCGGTTGATGGAAGGCAAGACTGCCCCGGTCCTTCTGCAGGCCAAAGACGTGGTGTACGTTCCGAATAGCAGAATCAAGTCTGCCTTCGCGAGCAGTTCGTCCATCCTGAGCTCTGCCGCTTCGGCGTCTATTTATGCCGTTCATTAACGGATAGGGCTAGTGCGCCGTCTCGGCACGTTTCAATGGCTGTTGCCAAAGACGCGGGTCGCACCAGAATCGATAGGGATGAGAAACTCCGCGGTCTTGTTGTTGCTAATCTGCTTTGCCTGTTCGAGCGCGCTGGCTGCAAACGCGGTGCAGGGATGTGGGACGTATTCTCGGACCGGCATCTTGGCCGGGGTAAACGTGCGGCACGGCGTGCACCTCTCGCTTACAACCAAAGACAAGGCGCCGACAGAGTTGGATATGCCCCTCCCGTTCGCAGTCTCGGGTTGCCGCGTCGCATTCTCACACGATTCCGAATTGCTCGCGATCTCGCTCGATCCGGAGGGCAAAGCGCAGCCGATGCAGGTTGCGCTCCTGGACGTTAATCGCCTGCAGTGGGTGAAGCCGGCTCCGATCAAGATTGCTCTAGCGCCGGATTCGCGTGGCGAAATGATCGGATTCCTGCGGGACACGCACGATTTGCTGATGCTCAGTTCCGGCTTGTATTTCGCGGGAGAAAACCGGACCACGGTCTTTGCGGCAGTAGTCGATCCGATCGCGGGCAAGACAACAACTTCCGCGGTCGCCGTGCCCGCAATGGGGTTCTCCAGGGTTGATACGGCGGTTGATTTGCCGGAGGGCAGAATCTGGATCGCACAGGAAGACGGCCCGCCTTGTCATTTACGGTCGTACCCGCTGGGCAGGCGAGTAACGGAACTGTCCCACGCTATTCCGGATTCCGATTGTACGGTTGCGGACCTGTTGGTTGCCACCGGGGAAAACTCAATCCTGAAGGTTTCCCACGAGTCGGACGGAGTGACTTTACACCTGATTGACGGCCGTTCCGGGAAGGCGGAGGCCGCTTCCCTTGCGCCGCGCGATCATGGCGATTCGTATTGGGTGCAAGGCGGATACGCCGTCTCTGCAGATGGCAAGGTGATTGCAATCGCGGTGAAGCATTTCCGCCATGGGCGTTTGGGCGCGGTGCGGGTCGGCAACGACATCGTCGCCATCGGCACGGCGCCTTTGAGAGTTCTCGGGAGCGCGTCTTTCGACGCTTTACCGAAGGATTTCGTGGTTCGTGAAAGTGATGAAGGGATCGCGATTTCTACCCTGACCGATGCAGGTTGGACGAATCGAACGATCAGCAAGAGCAACTGAGTGCCGTTTGAGTGAAGAAAAGTTAATGGCCACTCCGAAAGTACTTGCCGAGCCAAACTCGGCGTCTGGAAGACAGGAATTCGTCAAACATTACGGGTCCACCGTGATCGGGCAGGCGCTCCTTTTGGGAATGGGCGTCGTGACCGGAATTCTTGCTGCCAGGATGTTGGGACCTGCCGGGCGCGGCGAACTGGCTGCGGTCGTAATCTGGCCGACGAGCATCGTGACCCTGATTTCTCTCGGCATCAACCAGGCGATTGCGTACAACGTCGGCGGGCGGTTTTTTACCGTGGACGAGGTGGGCACTGGCGCTTTGGCCATTGGGATAGCCCAGGGAGTGCTCGCCGTCCTGATCGGACTCCTGGTGGTGCCGCATGCCCTCGCGAAGTACTCGCCTGAGGTGCAGCGCCTCGGAATCATCTTCGTTTTTCTCACTCCTGTTCTCATTCTTAGTGGTTATAGCGGCAATCTCTTCCAGGGGCGGCAGGATCTGCACTCGTTCAACCTGATCCGGGTCGCTCCAAGCGTGACCTACTTCTTCGGCTTGGTAGCGCTCTACCTTCTCCACCTGACGTCGGTAAAGCGAGTCGTCTATGCGCAGCTGGCAGGATTTGGGGTTGCGCTGGTCTTTGGCCTGCTACTCGCCTTCAGGTATCTGCGGCCGCGGTTCCACTGGAACTTGACGGCGGTTTCGCGGATGCTGCATTACGGATGGAGAACGCAAGTTTCGAACCTGGCAAACCAGTTCAACCAGAGGGTCGACCAGTTGATCCTGTCGCTGTTTGTTCCGCCGGCGCAGTTAGGTCTGTATGCGGTTGCGGTGACACTCTCCAATGCAGTGACTGTATTCCCACAGGCTGCCGGAATCGTGACTTTTTCCCGCGGTTCGAGCCAACAGCACAAAGACGCCCGGCTCACGATTGGGACATCATTTCGCGCCTCGCTGGCGTGGCTCCTCGTTGCCTGCGCCCTGCTGTACTTTCTCGCGCCCATCCTCATTCATACGGTATTCGGCGCCAAATTTGACGGTTCCATTATCGCGTGCAGGATCCTCTTGCCGGGCACGTTCCTGGTTGGTTTGAACCAGGTGCTTTACAACGGTGCAAGCGCACTTGGGCGGCCGGGATTGCCCTCCATCGCGGAGGGAGTAAGCATGGGGATCACGGCGCTGGGACTTTATTTTCTGGTTCCGCGCTACGGTTACGTGGGCGCGGCCATCGTTTCGACAATCGCCTACACGGTGAGTTTCACGGTTATGCTATTCATCATGCGAAAAGCGCTTGGCCTTCACCTCAGGTCCCTCTTTTTTGGAGGTTCTGAGGAACCGGTGGTGATGGGTGAATAGTTCAAACGACAAGATGACTGGCAGCGCAAGGGTTGACTGCAGCTCCGGATCTATCGTGCGGTAGGGAAAGGAATGGAATTGGGCTATCGAGTATTGTTTTTGGGGAATGATTGGTATGGGAGTTGCGCGCGCGCTTGCGGCTTCTCTCTCCGAAGGTTAGGCCATGAAGTGATCGATGTATCGACTGACAAATGGAATCCGGGTGGAACCCGGATGGTTACGAAGGCGCTCGTTCGGCTCATGCAGCCTGTGTTCCGTGCGGAATTCAACCAGGCGATTTTAGACACCGCCATCAAGTTTTCGCCCGACATGCTCATCGCCTTTAAGGGAGCCATGGTGGAGCGCGAGACGCTTCGAACCCTGCGAGCGCAGGGTCTTCCTCTCTACCAGTACTACCCGGATAACTCGATCTTCGCGCATGCGCAAGTTGACCCCGGGACGATGGAGGAGTACGACTGCTGTTTTTTGACCAAAAAGTTTCTCGCGCGCGATGCGGCCATCAAACTGAAACTGCGGGACGCAGTTTACTTGCCTCACGGATATGATCCCGAAGTTCATTCGAAGCCCACGCTGTCGGGAAACGATAAAAGAATTTATGGTGCCGAGATCGCGGTGGTTATGGTGCACACTGCAGGCAAGGAGCGTTTTTTGGACCAGTTGCTGCGTCTGAGCCCGCAACTTCCAATCAGGATCTGGGGCCCAAGTTGGAAGGAACGATGCAAGTCTGAACGCGTCAAAGTTAAGGCTGAGGGGATGCCACTTTTAGGTCAGGCGTATGCGAAAGCTCTATACGCGTCGAAAATTAACCTTGCGCTGCTCAGCGAGGAAGCGACCGGTTCGACGAATCCAGATCTAACTTCGACAAGGACCTTCGAAATTCCCGCCTGCGGTGGATTCATGCTGCATCGTCGAACGCCCGATGTTCTCGAACTCTATCAAGAGGGTTCCGAGATTGAGTGCTTCGATTCCCCGGAAGAAGCCCTCGGCAAAATCGAGTTCTACTTGCAGAATCCGGCAAAACGGGAAGAGATTGCGCGAAAAGGCTATCAGCGTGCTGTTCCCGCCTATTCGTACGATGAGCGGGTTCGCTTCATTGTCGATTACCATGTTCGGAACCAAGCGACAGCAGCGCGCGCCGCGGATCAAGGCTGAAGCCGAAACCATGTTGAGCTCTGAACTGCAACAGCCGAATACCAAACCCCTCCACGGGAGCGCATTGATCGTCACGTTTGTGCTGTTGGTCGGATTACCGTTGACGGCAGCCAGCTTCTACATGTTCGTCACCGGCGGAAACTCCGATCTGGCGGGCTTCTTCGTCTGCGCCGGATGGCTGGCGGTTTTCGGCGTCAGTTATCTTGAAGTGCTCGGAATGCGCTCGCGGGCGCCTTACGGTGCGCCTAGCCTTGTGACTTACGTTGCGTTGCTGGAATTCGGCCTCATCCCCGCATGGCGCGTATTGACGGGCGTCGACTCCGTTGATGGACTCTACGTGAAGGCGATGTTCCTGGTCGCAGCGGGCTTTACCGCCTTTTGGGTTGGAAGTTGGGTCGCGATGCGCCGCGCTACCCTAAGATTTAGGCCGAAGTCTGTCTTAACATCCGATCGCGTTGCGCTCGCAACCGTTCCGATGCTTGGGATCGGGATTGTAGTCAAGTTGTTTCTGTGGAAGGCTGGACTCAGTTCCTACATGGCCGAGGCTGCCGATCGTGAGGCGGCGGGATCGTATCTTCAATGGGTAGGCATAGGCGAGAAGCTCCTGATCGCGAGCATGGTGATTTCGGGAATCGAATTTTTGGGCAAGAAATCGACCAACCTTGCGGTCCGATTGGTGTTTTGGCTGTCTCTGGGCGCATCGTTGTTTTTTGGACTGATATCAGGAATGAAGTCGGAGTTCCTGGCCCCGCTGGCGCTGGTGGTTCTAATCCTTTGGACCACACGTGGGCGACTGCCCCGGAGCGTTTTTGTGCTTCCAGTGCTCCTGGTGTTGATGTATCCGTTCGTCAACTCCTATCGCCATACCCTGAATAACGGCTATCGGCAGGAGGCGACATCTATCAGCGGCTTAGCGGCCATTATGGAGGACTCTTTCAAAGAGGCATACACGCCCAGGGCGGACACGGAAGAGGGAACTCTGGATAGCGGTGTGGCGAATAGCTCCGATCGCCTCTCGCTCATCAGTTGTGTGCGGCTGATTGTTGGGCTGCCATCACCCTCGCTCTTGAACGGAGATGAAAAACTGTGGATGGCGCCTATTTATCCCTTTATCCCGCGGGCGATCTGGAAAAGCAAGCCTGTGCTCAATAAGGGTGCGAGGTTGAGTGTTGCCGCCGGTGACTCGGCGTTCACTTCGACTGCGGTGACGCCAATTGGTGATCTCTTCATTCTCGGCGGAGTTCCCGCCATTCTGTTAGGAATGCTTCTGTATGGAGTTATTCTGCAGCTCCTGATGAATTGGATTGCGGGTGATTTCGCGGAGAAAGGGCTATTCATCTATCTGTCGTCGCTCCCGATGTTGACGGGCTTGGAAAACGATGTCGTGTCCATGATCTCCGGAACTATCAGCGTCCTGCTCATCAACCTGGTGATTGCCAAAATAGTTTATGGAGAAGGATTTTTTACTTTTCGCGCGCGGCCAGAGGCTTTGCCCATCCATACCTAGTTGTTGAAAGATCTAACGATGAGGGTTTTGCTGGTTACGATCAGGCACCAAGTTGATTCCCATTCGGGCTCGGCGAGAATCGCTCACGATGAGTCCGTGGCGTTGGTGCGCCGAGGGCACGAGGTGTGGGTACTGGCGGAAGCGATTGGCCCTGCATACAAAGAACACGAGATCGACGAGGGACGACACTTGCTTCGCTATCGAGCGAAGAATTACGCGACGTGGCATCCAAAAAGACGGACCGCACACCAAAAAGCGACAACGGAAATTCTAAAGCGGTATTTGCCAGAGGTCGACCTGATCCACGGGCACATCCCGCTGGCGTACAAAGCAGCTCTGGATCTCTACTCCAATGGCGCGCGCAAGTGTTATACCGTGCATTCGCCGGTAAAGCCGGAAATGGAGCTGGTATACGAGAGCGCAGGCTTCTTTCGCCGACTTACAGCGGGTCAGGCGGTTTCCCGATTGAACGACATTGAAGCAGAGTGCCTGAAGAATTCCGACCTCTGCACGGCTCTGTCACAATTTACGGTGGATTGCCTGGGAAAAATCCACGGTCCCAAGATCGCGAGCAAGGTCGTCGTTCTTCCGGGGTGGGCGGACACCAAGAAGTTTCAGCCCTTGGTGGAGATCGACGCGGCAAGGAGAAGATTGGGATGGCGTACCGATATCCCCACACTTTTCACCTTGAGAAGATTCACGCCGCGCATGGGGCTCGATCGCTTGATCGCCGCGGCAGGCAATCTGAAGAAAGCCGGCCTGGACTTCCGGCTTGTCCTCGCGGGCGATGGTCCGCTGCGCAACTCTTTGCAGAAGCAGGTATCCGCGCTTGGCCTCGACAATTGTGTGAGTTTCGTAGGGAAAGTGAGCGAAGAAGAGCTGCCGCTCATGTATGGTGCCTGCGATGCTTTCGTCCTGCCGACACGCTCACTTGAGTGCTTCGGTTTGATTGCGATCGAGGCACTCTCGGCTGGGCGCCCGGTTCTGGCAACCCCAGTCGGAGCGATTCCGGAGGTCCTTCGCAACTTCGAGCCGGCATGGATGGCGGATTCGGCGAGCGTGGAGGGAATCACCGACCTTTTGCGCAAGTTTCTCAATGGAGAACTGCCGCGACATGCTCCGGAAGAACTCCA
The DNA here is from genome assembly GCA_963703075.1 of uncultured Acidobacteriaceae bacterium. Lineage (GTDB taxonomy): Bacteria > Acidobacteriota > Terriglobia > Terriglobales > Acidobacteriaceae > Korobacter. Next base: position 3,213,997 of record OY969786.1, on the reverse strand, counting down.
CAAGAAAGTCGAGACGCTCTATGCCCGGGACAATATTGTCGAACAGTTGATCGAAACGGTGGAAGGAAATCGTGCGGATGCTCGAGGACTCTGACATCCCGGCTTCGCTGGATTTTTTCTCGCGGGAGGTCGCGCCTAAGCGAAAACGAATTCTTACGCTTCTAGCCCCCTACCTTCCCGGTTATCGCTCGGGCGGGCCCGTCCAGTCGATGTCGAAGACGATCCAGGTGATGAGTCCGCATTACGACTTCCTCGTCCTCACCAACGATCGTGACACGGGGGACAAGCAGCCATATCAGGGAGTGCAGTTCGATATTTGGCAACGCGTTCAGAATGCGCAGGTCTATTATGCAACGTCGCTCGACTTAGCGACGATTGCGAAGGTGATTCGAGAAGTGAATCCCGACCTTCTCTACCTGCATAGTTTCTACGATTCTTTGACCCTCAAAGCTTTATATCTTCGCAAAATGGGCCGTATTCCAAATCTCCCGGTCGTCCTGGCGCCGCGGGGGGAATTTTCCGGCGGAGCCATGTCGTTGAAGTCAACCAAGAAAGAGCTATTCCGTTCCGCATCGAGGGTGGTTGGTTTTCACAACCGTGTTGTGTGGCATGCGAGTTCCCCATCCGAAAAGCAGGACATCGTCGCTGCGATGGCAGGCGCACCGGTCTTTTTAGCGCAGATCCCCGCTCTCCTCACCCCCCAAGAGGCCGAGCGAGTGTCGATGCCGAAACCGGACAAGAAAAAGGGGCGCGCCAGCCTGATGTTCGCTGCCAGAATTTGCCCGATGAAGAACCTGCTTTATCTGATTGAAAGGCTGGAACAGGTTTCAGGCGAGATCGATTTGAATATCTTCGGCCCGGTGGAGGTCAGTGACCGAGCGTACTGGGACCGCGCGAAGGAGCAGATCAAGAAACTCGGCGAGAATGTGCACGTCGCTTACCATGGGGGTGTTCCGCATCTTGATTTGCTGCCGGCGATGAGGGCAGCCCACTTTTTCGTGCTTCCTACGCTAGGCGAGAATTTTTGCCATTCAATCGCGGAGTCACTGCTCTGCGGCACCCCGGTTATCGTCAGCGATAGAACTCCCTGGCGCAGTCTCCAGGAAGCGGGAGTCGGATTCGATCTGCCGCTCGACAACCGTGCGGCCTGGGTTCGAACTCTGCAGCAAGGTGTCGACATGGATCAACACACGTACGAACGCTTTGATGGTGCCATCCGGAGATACATGGCAAATCGTTCTGCTGAGGAATCTTGCCGTCAATTTAACGAGCTATTTGAATATGCGATGGAGCATGAGCATGAGAAGAGGACGGCGTTGCAATGCAGATGACTCCTGTTTCAGTGCTCATCATCACGCATGACGAAGAAAGTAATCTTCCGGGTTGTCTCGACAGCATTGCTGGATGGACCAATGACATTTGGGTGGTGGATTCGTATAGCGAAGATAAGACCGTTGAGATAGCTCGTTCCCGGGGTGTGAACGTGGTGCAACATGCATGGGAAGGCTACGCTCGCCAGAAGAACTGGGCGTTGACGAATCTTGCAATGCAGAATGATTGGGTCCTACTGCTGGATGCCGACGAACGCGTCCCAACAGAGCTCGCGAACGAAATCACGCAGGTGGTGGCCGTAGACGGCAACGGGAACGCAGGGTTCTGGATGCGCTACCGTCTCATCTTTTACGGAAAATGGATCCGGCATTGTGGGTGGTACCCAACTTGGATTTTGCGGCTCGCGAAGCGCGGGCATATTCATTTTGAAGATCGTGCAGTCGATGAACATCCCGTAATTGACGGCCCCGTCGGGCGTTTGGAAAACGATTTGCGGCACGAGAGTTTGCGCGATTTCGAATTCTGGATCGCTAAACACAACTTATATTCCACGCATAACGCCAGGATTTACCAGCAACTGAAGGCAAGGAAGACGTCCGACGGAATCAAGCCACGTTTTTTCGGAACTCAGGCGGAGAGAAAACGATTTATCAAGGAGCGAATCTACAGCCGCCTGCCCGGGCGAAGCGTCGCGATGTTCGTCTATATGTATTTCTTTCGTCTGGGATTTCTGGACGGCAAGCACGGGCTCATTTTTTGCACGATGCACGCGATTTTTCAGTACTTTAACGTCGTTAAACTTTGGGAACTCGAGAACTACAAAGCTGGAGCACCGCCGGGAACGATTCGCAGCGCGCCGCTCTCCAGAAGCCAGAACGTTTGAGCGCGCTTGCGCCGCGTCCCGGGCCTGTCAGGAATTTCGCTTCGCGGAAATAAACAAGAGTGTCTGCTTCTGCCCTTCGCAGGCTTCAAGGCTCCACCCACAACTTTGCAGGATGCGGGCCCATTCATCCAGAGAGAAACGGTTGACCGAAAGAGAGAGGTACTCATCCCTTTGCTTGAATTTTCCAAAAAGCGCAGGCCGAAGGAAAGTGAAGAGACGTTTCTGCAGCTTTTCCATCCGGCGGATGGGATGGGTGGGATTTGGGATAGTACAGAATAGAAGTCCGTTCGAGCTGGTTACACGCGCGAGTGCGGTGAGGCAGGACCGCAAGTCAGGGACATACTCGAAAACGCTGGATGCAATCACGCAGTCGAATGCATGATCAGAAAAAGGTAACGTGCCGCTACCAGGAATCTCGAGGAACGTAAGTCTTCCGCCAAACCGCTCTTTCGCAGCTGCAATCATTTTGTCGGAACGATCTACCCCGCAGACGACATATCCGGCGTCGCTGCATGCGGCCGTGATATCACCTGTACCGCAACCGTAATCGAGCACGTGCGCGCCGGATGGAACAACGCTTGCGATATGGGAGAGAAACTGCTCGATCCGATAATGCAGGGGTGCACCCGCCCTGTACTTTCTCTGCCAGGTTGCCGAGTGGCGATCAAAGAGGGTTTGTACGCGCTTTCCATGAGCGCTGACAGGTTGATCGCTGCTCTGCATGTCTGGGCGCATTATGAGGATCCAAGGTTTTTAGTCGAGGCGAGAGTATACGTAAGCTTATCAGATCACAAAGAGTGAACCCACCGCGTATCCGCATGAAGACACTGAATCGGTTGGCAAAAAACGGGGGTAGAATATGAAATATTCGAACAGTGTTCCGGAGAATTTCTCTCGGCGGAATCAGGCCGGTTTCCCGTGAGCTGAAGCCGAACTTCGTCCGCTAATGGCCGTATGGCTTGTCTTCGTAGAAGGAGAAAATCGTAGTACATGAGAGTGCTCCTTACCACGACCAATCATTTTCAGGATGGACCTGGCGGCCAGCCAAGGATCGTCTTCGATGAGACGGTCGAACTCGTGCGGCGAGGATTTGAGGTTTACGTCATTGCTCCGGGGAGCCCGATGCATCCAGAGCACGAATTGAGCGAAGGGGCTCACTTGCTGCGCTATGTCCCTGCGACCCTCTCTCCCACCAACCCGGGGAGAATGTCGAGACATCAGAGAGCCGCTACCACTGTGCTGCAGAAATACCTACCCAAGGTGGATGCGATTCACGGCCACACTCCTCTGAGCTATTCAGCGGCGCTCGAATTTTATGGAGATTCACCGCGTACTGGCTACACGGTTCATTCTCCGGTCGCTCTTGAAATGGCGATCGCCTATCGCAATTCAAGGCTCCTGCGCAGAATTACGGCTCCCATCGCGTTGCGTCTTCTAGGTGCCATGGAAGGAGCATTGTTGCGAAAAACCGATACCATCACAGTCCTGTCGAAGTTCACCATCGACTGTGTGAGAAAGATTCACGGAGACGAGATCGCGGAACGAATCAAGCTCGTGCCCGGATGGGCAGATACGTCCCGGTATCGTCCTTCTGATGATCGTCCAAGTCTCAAGAGGCGGCTCGGTTGGCCTGCAGATGTCCCGGTTTTTTTCAGCTTGCGACGCCTCACTCCGCGCATGGGATTAGATCGACTTCTGGATGCGGCCGCTATCTTAAGAGACCAGGAATTACGCTTTCGGGTAGTACTTGGAGGCGAAGGTGAGATGCGTGCGGCGTTGGAACGCCAAGCCCAGGCGCAAGGCTTGACCCAGATCGTTCGATTTCTAGGGCGCGTGGAGGATGACGATCTGCCTTTGTTCTATGCTGCCTGTGACGCTTTTGTGCTTCCGACTGCAGAGCTCGAATGCTTTGGACTCATTGCCTTGGAAGCCCTGTCAGCAGGCCGGCCCGTCTTGGCGACCCCGGTGGGCGCAATTCCCGAGATTATTGAACAAGTCAATCCAGCGTGGCTCGCTCGGTCGCCCTCCGCGCAAGGCATCGCCGAACTCCTCGCCAAATTCCTGCGAGGCGAATTAGATCCGCGTACTCCCGCCGCACTCCACACTTTTGTGGAGGACAAATACAGCCGGGACCGCTTGGTGAATCAACTCATCGAAGTGATCGGATTAAGCAGTTCCGGCAGGAATTAAGGTTCCCCTTCGCTCCCGCAACCAACATCTGCTCTCAATTCCAAAATTGAATTTCAAAACGGGTCAAGTTGATGCTCTCTGGTTGTGGGCATTCACAGTTGCTGAGATAATGAACTATCAAATCTTTAAATTAACCGACGCCTGAAAGTCATACGCGAATTTCCGGGTTTATGCGTGTTCAGCGTACTCCTGTTGACCGTATTCCCCGGGATTGACGGTCAGGTGCTTCCCAATGGTTGGGATGGAATAACTTTCCGATGTGCGGAATCGCCGGCACGTTCATATTCTCGAGCAGTGCCACGGTCTCGACCGAACAGTTGAAAAAGTTCGAGCGTTCGCTAGCCATGCGTGGACCCGACGGTTCGGGAATTTGGATATCTCCCGGAGGACAGGTCGGCCTGGTGAACACCAGGCTATCGATTCTGGATACAAGCGCCCGCGCAAGTCAGCCGATGCACAGCTCGGATGGTCGCTACACTCTCGTGTTCAATGGCGAAATTTATAATTTCGCTGAACTGAAGCAGCGTTTAGAGTCCGCCGGTCACCGCTTCAGATCTTCCGGCGATTCCGAAGTTCTGCTATGCATGTACGCGGAATACGGGATCGAGATGCTGCGACAACTTCGCGGTATGTTTGCTTTTGCGATCTGGGACGCAGGAGAACAAGAACTCTTCCTGGCGCGCGATCCCCTCGGAATCAAGCCGCTTTATTATTCCGACACAGGGAATTCGATCCACTTCGCCTCTCAAGTCAAGTCACTCGTCGGCGTGCCTGGGATCAACGTCAATCCTGATTCTGCCGGGCAGGTGGGCTTCCTGGCGTGGGGTTCTTTGCCTGAGCCCTACACCCTCTATAAGGGAATTCGAGCGCTACCAAGCGGACATGTTTTACGCGTGAAGCCAGGGCACGCTCCAAAGCTAACCCGATATTATTCGCTCGTTGCAGAGATGGTGGAGTCGCACCACGGTGCGTCTCCAGCCACGGCGGGGGAAATGCAGGAACGAGTGCAAGACGCGCTTCGGGAAAGTGTTCGCTACCACCTCGTTTCAGACGTTCCGGTAACGATCTTTCTCTCAAGCGGACTTGATTCCGGCGCAATCACTGGCTTCGCTTCGGAACTGCGGCCCGAACTCGACACTGTGACGTTGGGCTTCAATGAGTTCCTTAGTACGTCTTCCGACGAGACAGCGCTAGCGGAGCAAACATCGCGCACGTACGGGACACGTCACACCTCAGCGATCATTTCTCGAGCTACCTTCAATGACCATCGCGGCAGGCTTCTCGAATCAATGGATCAACCATCCATCGATGGGGTGAATACGTACTTCGTGAGCCTGATGGCGAAACAATCCGGCCACAAGGTAGCGATTAGCGGACTTGGGGGGGATGAGCTATTCGGCGGCTATCCGAGCTTTCGGCAGGTGCCGACGATGGCAAAATTCCTTCACCCGTTCGGCGGAAGCTTTGGCCGATCGGTCCGGAAGATAGTGGCTGCCCCGATCGCCGCTGTTGGCTCCCCGAAACTCGCCGGACTGATGGAATACGGAGGTACGTTTGGGGGCGCTTACTTCTTGCGACGCGCCCTGTTCATGCCTTGGGAGATCGAACGCATCCTCGGGGCCGACGTCGCGAAGGCAGGATGGGAGGAACTCGCCTCTGTTTCTACGACGAACGCGATGGTAGCTCCACTTGATGCGATCAGCGATGCCGACCTTCGAGATCACCTGAAAGTTTCAGCATTGGAATCCTCCTGTTACATGCGGAATCAATTGCTGCGGGATGCAGATTGGGCCGGCATGGCGCATTCCGTAGAGATCCGGGTCCCGCTGGTCGATCCGTGGCTGTACAGGAACCTGGCCGCGTTACGCAAAGAGAACTTCACGCCAAGCAAGGCAGATATGATCGCGGGTCTCAAACCGCCGCTGCCGGAAGCCGTCAGGACACGCGTGAAATCTGGCTTCAATGTGCCGGTACGCGAATGGCTACAGGAAACAGGGGAACGAGGCCTGCGAGGCTGGGCGAAATACATCCTGGCCCACTTTCAACCGGGCATGATGTCGCACGCGGGCTCTTCCGACGAAATTATGGTTGGAAGGAATTAGGATGATCCACTTTTGAAAATACGCAGAGCATATTCTGCGACAAAATGACGTCCGCCAATTTTTGTGGATACTCTGAGAGGTACAGGAACCTCAGCGGCAAAGTGCCAACTTTCCAAATCAGCCACCGTAATGCGCTGACCATTCCGTGAGGCACCGGATCATCTTCGGCGATAGCGACCACCTTCAGCCCACAGGCATTACCGAATTGCGACAGGCTCTGCGGTGTGAACGCGATCTCATGGGTCAGATCCCCATAGCGGATTACACCCGAAAAAATTCCCGATGCATTCGGAACGTGCACGATCAGCTTGCCTCCAGGCGCTAGTACGCGATGCACCAGGTCGCCCATTTCTAAGAGTTCCGGCCGCGTGAGATGCTCCAACACGTCGAACGCGAATACCAGGTCAACGCTCCCGTCACCCATTTGCAGGAGGGTATCGCGAATCTCGCCGCAGACCACAAAGTCGAGTCCCAAGGTGTGCGCAAGCTTCACCTGCTCCGACGAGACATCCACTCCGCTGAGATTCGAGTATCCCAGTTTTCGCAATAAGTGAAGGAGCGCCCCAAACCCGCAGCCTAAATCCAGAATCCTGATGGAGCGTGTGGGCGGTACCCACCTCTTGAGAACTCTTCGCAGGTATGGCTCACCCTGCGGAAGAATGGCCGGCAACCGCTCAGGCGTGAGCTGGATGTGTCCGCTGGAGTACGACCGGTAGAGCCGGTCGCGAAAATTCATGAGTACGATCCTAAACAGCGTTGACCGATTTGGCTTAACGTAGCAAAAAGAGAAGCTCGGTAGCACATTTCTTACGAGGCCCTTCGTCATTGCGTCTGCCGCCCAAAGCCGCCATCTTCGAAATTCGTCGGGAGACTGCGACAACTACTTTGTATCCCTCTGAAGGATCAAGCGACAATTCGAAAAACGAAGGTCTCAGACGGATGAAGGGCGCTATATTTGCCTGTCCTGTGTTCGCTTCCGGTGAATACAAATTATAATCGTGCAAGCTCTCTGCTCGAAAATGGAAGAACAATACCAATGCAGTCGGTCAGAATTAGAAACGAATTCACACGGCCCCTTGCGATTCCTCATTATAAGCACTGTATTCCCTCCTGAACTTACCTGTTCGGCGCGCATAGTAGAGGACATCGCGCGCGAGTTGGCGGTCCTTGGCGACGACGTTACCGTGCTCGCTCCGTTCCCTAACCGTCCTGCCGGTCGACTGTTCGCAGGCTATCGCCGAAGGCTCTATAAGGCCACAACCGGGGACGGTGGGTTCAAAGTTATCCATTGTTTTTCTTTCCTGGCTCCTTCTTCACGGATGCTCCCCCGTTTTCTCGAGAACCTCTCGTTCGGGTTGACGAGCGGCGCCCGCATGCTGTTTTCGAAGCGGCCGGACGTGATTTACTTGAGCACTTGGCCGATCTTCGCCACATCACTTGCGGTTGCAATCGCTAAATGGAGAAACATTCCCGTTGTCCTTTCAGTGCAAGATCTTTACCCGGAATCTCTCGCGGTCCAGGGACGTATCGCGAAGAAGAGTATGCTTTACCGTTTTCTGTTTGGGTTGGACGCTCGAATCGCGCGCTCTGTACGAAAAGTAATTGCTATCTCGAGCGACTTCATCGATCCACTCATTAGGGGTCGTCGCGTGACTGCGGAATCGGTGATGTTGGTGCGAAATTGGGACGCGCCGTATGCCTTAGAGGAAGACACTGAAAGGGACATCCGGGTTCGTCACAGGATTCCCAGAGAAGCTGTGTTGTTTGTTTATGCTGGCAATATCGGTCCCGCGTCTGGCGCTGAAACATTGGTGGAAGCGTTTTCCATTCTCGAGCAGCAGATGCAAATATCCACGGCGTATCTGTTGATTGCGGGCGAAGGTAGCAGTCTCAACAGTTGTCGCCAGCTCGCGAACAACTTCAAGCTCACCAACGTGCTATTTCATTCGCCTTGGCCTGTCGAAACGAGTTCTCACGTCCTTCGGGCGGCGGACGTACTTCTTCTGTCAACACGAGGGAGGCAGTCTGTTGTTTCGATGCCTTCGAAACTCATCAGCTACATGTTCGCGGGTAGGCCGATTCTCGCGTCCGTGGTTCCAGATTCGGAGACTGCAGAACTTCTTCGATCCGCCAACGCAGGCTGGATCATTGCCCCCGATTCACCAGAAGAACTTGCTAATGCCGTAAAGCAGATCATTGAGTCTTGCGGGCGGTTGCAGCGCGAGGAGATGGGAGAGCGAGCGCGAGATTTTGCCGCCAAGAATTTCAGTCGCGAAGCAGCTTTGCCGCGAGTCATTTCTGAGCTCCGAAATGCTCCGATTAACTCAGTCAAGGGATAACATCGGCTAGTACGAGAAACGGGTGGTCTGCTTCGGTTGGTTGAGCGAGCATGGCCAGTATAATTATTAACAATGCCCACGGAAAACCTGGGTTCTTGCCCAAAGCCTCGAATCGGCCTGAATCTGCTTTATCTCCGCCCGGGTCGAGTCGGCGGGACGGAAACCTATGGCTACAGTCTGATAAAGGGGTTACAGAGCCTTGGATCCCGGTACGATTTCGTAGTTTTTCTTAATCCAGAGGCCTTTCCCAGGTTCGCTTTTCTAGATGAAACGCCAAGTTTTTCCCGCGTGCTCTGTCCAGCCCCCCGTCATCCTTACCTTAGGCATCTGTGGGAGCAGATGCGTCTGCCAAGATTGTGCCGCTTACATCAGTTGGACGTTTTGCATTCATTTGGGTCCGTGATCCCGTTCCTGGCTCCATGTAAGTCTGTGGTAACGATCCACGACGTGCTTTACAAAGTCGAACCGTCCTTGCTGTCGTGGACACGAAGAAATATTTTAGGAGCCTTGACCACCCTCTCGGCTCGTCGGTCTGACTTAATCGTTACGGTCTCGGAGAGCTCAAAAAGTCAGATAGTGCAATATTTGTGTATTGCTCCTGAGAAGGTGTACGTAACGCCTGAGGGGCCTGGACAAACATTCCAGAGCCTCGCACCTTGGGCGCTCGTTCGGGATAAATATTGTGTGCCAGAACCTTACTTCCTGGCGGTGGGTACTGCGGCACATAAGCGCATGGATCTTGTCAGGTTGGCAACACGGATTCTTGGGGAAGAAAAGAGATTTTCCGTTTTCGTAGTGACCACCAGCCCAATCGGACATTCTTCCCCGGCTGGGGACTCTATGAAACACCTTGGGTATGTGCCAACGGAAGAATTAGCTAGTCTCTACAAGAACGCGATTGCGTTGATTTGTTTCTCCGACATGGAAGGCTTTGGGCTAACGCCTTTTGAAGCGATGGGCTTGGGAACGCCGGTGGTCGCGTCGAATGCCGCCGCGTTGCCTGAAATTCTGGGTTCCGCTGGAATCATCGTGAAACAAGGAGATCCGCGCGCGCTCGCTGACGCAATGTGGAAAATTGCAACGGATGCGAAGTTACACGCCGAGATGCGGGCACGTGGACTGCGACGAGTTGGGAATTTTTCATGGCTGCAATGCGCGGCCGAGACTGCCCGCGCGTACGAGGAAGTCTTAGAGCCAACCGTAAGCTAGAACCTGCACGAGAATAAGCCTCCGCGGGCTTCAATTGAAGCCTACGACTCGGTTTAATCGCACGGTTTTCAAAAGCCATTAGTTATCTCGTCGATCTGCGTAGACACATCAGCTCTTCCAATGGACTCGCGTCTCGAAATGATCCGAGATTGGTGGTGCGGATAGCGATATAATTTCCTGCCTGACTTGCTACAAGGGCATCTATCCCCATTCGTGCTCGAACGAAGGGAAATCGCGGCAACCGTGCAGGCGGAGTGGGATGCGTTACGAAATGGAGAAAAAACAGGCGCTTGTCTGCGGTGCCGGCGGCTTTATCGGCAGTCACCTGGTAAGGCGACTCAGGCTGGAAGGGTTCTGGGTTCGTGGTGTGGATTTAACCCCCCCCGAGTTCTCTCTCACTGCAGCTGACCACTTCGTGATTGCCGACTTGCGCGATCCTGCGACGTGGAATGCGATCCTCGACCGAACCTTCGACGAAGTCTATCAACTTGCGGCGGACATGGGCGGTGCGGGTTTCGTTTTCTCCGGCACGCACGATGCCGACATCATGCACAACTCAGCCTTGATCAATCTGCATATGGCAGACTTCGCTGTAAAGCGGAAGGTGAAGAAGGTCTTCTACTCCTCTTCGGCCTGCGTATATCCGGCCTGCAACTATGCCGACCCGACGAATCCCAAGAGCGGCGAAGACTCAGCGTATCCTGCCGCTCCCGATAGTGAATATGGTTGGGAAAAACTCTTCAGCGAACGTCTATATTCCGCGTTCTCCCGGAATTACGGCTTAGATGTGCGAGTCGCGCGCTTCCACAACATTTTCGGCCCCGAAGGCACCTGGGATGGCGGCCGCGAGAAGGCGCCTGCAGCACTGTGCCGTAAGATCGCGAACGCACCGGAAGGAGGCTCCGTCGAAATTTGGGGAGATGGCGAACAGATTCGCTCGTTCCTCTACATTGACGAATGCGTAGAAGCCGTGCGACGTCTGATGCGCTCCGAGTTTCAGGGACCGGTTAACATCGGTTCCGAAGAGATGATCACGATTAATGAAATGGCATACATGATCATGTCAATCGCAAACAAGAAATTGGCGATTGCGCATGTCCCGGGACCTATCGGCGTGCGCGCGCGAAATTCGGACAACCATCTCATCCGTGAACAACTTCGCTGGGAACCGATGCTGCCACTCCGGGAGGGTCTCGCCAAAACCTACACATGGATCGCTGGCCAACTTGCGAAATCGCAAAACACCGCGCGTCAAGAGGCGGGGCGGCGACCCTTCTTCACGCGTACCCAACCGTAAACAAACGGTCCACTCATCAAACGCAGTACGGAAAGCCAGCGAGGCGCCAGTCTCTGAGCCATCTGTCGGCGTGGGCGCCATCGGCGAGGCGTTCTTTTCAATCCCGCTATACAGAAGTTCCACAACGCGCGGCGATGCCGCGGGAACTCTGCGAATAACATCGTCATATACGCGCTCACTGCCCCCAGGGCCCGCAGGTAGGCGCGCCGAACCTCTATCATGGTTTTCGGCTCACCGTGGCGCACGGCGGAGAGAGGCGCATGTACCACGCGATAGCCCTTCTCGATTAGTTCAAAAAAAGCGAAGTGCTCCTCCCATCCGGCGATCGGCGCCCCCCGGCCTAGTCGTGCGTCAAATCCCGGCCAGATGTCCCAAGCGCTTCGGCGAAATGCCATATTGCAACCAATTCCCAATCCGCCAAAGTTTGCACGTGCAAACCAGTCTTCAGAGTTTTTGTCGAGCACGATGCGCTCCGAGGGTTCGTCTGGAGAAGAAACGGACCGAGAGGAGATTGGCGAGGTGTCCGTATTCGCTAGCAATGGATTCACGCGGCCAGTAATAACCATCACAGATGGATCTTCAAAATCATTCAGCAGATTTGGCAACCATCCCGGCTCGGCGACTGCGTCGTCGTCAATGAAAGCGACGATCTGCCCTGTACATGCGAGCGCTGCGCTGTTACGGGCGAAGCTCAAACCTGGCTCCTCGACACGTATGTATTTGGCGCCGAATTCGGAGCAAAGCTCCTTAATGTTTTCTTCCCTGGATCCGTTGTTAGCGACTACAAGCTCAAATTGCTGGAACTCGAGTCGACGCAGCGCCCGCAGGCATCGCCCGAGCTCTTCAACTCGGTCCCTGGTGCAAATGGCCACGCTTACGGACGAGCCAGGGCCGGCCTCATCCCTGTTCCCTTGCTGGGGCGCTAAACTCACTCGACCGCGCCTTTATTCGCATTTGAGGTTGCCCGCGAGGTTTTTTTGATGGCTTTCACCGTCGAGTCGGGGATCCTGTCATTGAGATCGGGGGTTTCAATCGTTGGGACGTAGAGATGGGGAGACCGCGATTCGAAATACTTCGAGAGAGTGCGCTGTTGCGATGGGCAAAGGAAGGCATTGAATTTGGCGGGCACACGCACACTGACATGGTCACTCTGCCCGCAGAACCGGTGATGCAAGAGCTTGTTACGTGCAGCAAACTCCTGGAATCGGCGCTGGGATTGGGCCCGCAATCCTTCGCTTATCCGGTCGGTCGATTTTCGCAAATCGTGAATCACCGGTCACCACCATGAATGCCGCTGCAAACCGTACCGTTGCAGGACCGGAAAGGCACGCGAGCCAATGTGAAGTGGTTTGTGGCCGTTCCGCCACTCCAGCCAGTCACGCGGTTGTATGCCGGTAAACTCCCTTTTCGCAATAACTCGAAGCTGCGCTTAGAACTTCTCAGACGACACGGAAAGTCCCGGGTACTCGCCCGGTCGAGGCTCACTCACCCTATGGTACAGCAGCACTGGCACCCGCAACCCCATATCGGTTCTCAACGAGATCCCCAGGAACCCGCCTCAGCCAGCGTGCCTTGGAGCGGGGTTAGAATACGCCAGAAGTGGGAAATACTTGGCCGCTGAACGTCCCACCGACAAGAATCGAAGTCGCTTCGCGAGAACGCTCGCCGATTGAGACTCTTCCCGCGATACGATTCGATTCTTAGCGTTTCTTCGGGTTTTCCGTTATCACGCAGCACCGTTTTCCATTCATTGGATATTTTCCAGAGAACGTCTCAGGGGCGGGCGGCTCGTAGTGCGGGAGCGGAGCCACGAAGGGCGAGCTGCTGGTCTTTTTCTTGCGGGATGCACGCGGGAAACATCGTAAGCTGTTGTGAGCATCGATTACCGCGTTAAGCCTAGAGGCATCCGCCCCAATGACAAATCCGGTGGAGCAGACGTCCGACACAAATTTCGTTTCACCAGTGATGCGCCTGATCAGAGTCGTCACTGCAATCGGTAATAAGCGCAGTTTCTTCTGTCTTGCACTCATAGTTCTTGGCTCTTTGACGGAAGGGATCGGCGTTGCACTGTTCATACCGATGATGCAGCTCGTCGGCGTCCAACTTGAAAGCAACGGGTTCCATCCTGGAGTAGTCGCGGAACTGACTAGTTTCGGGGCACGCCTTGGTGTTAATAAGCACGCCGCCTTCGCGGTCATACTCATGTGTGTTTGTGCTCTGATCACGTTACGTACAGCTCTCAATCGGCTCCAGCACGTGCAATTCGGAGAAACAGTTCAGATAATCGCGAACCACATCATGGTGAATCTATATGATGCCCTCGTCCATGCTAAATGGAACGCTATTACACGATACAAATCGGGTGCACTCATTCAGCTCCTTACAGGTGATTACGAACGCTTGAAGATAGCGATATACGACCTATTCACCTTTATATCAGGAGTGGTAGCAATTCTGATTTATCTGGCGTGGGCATTTATCATCTCTCCTCAACTTACGTGCATGTTTATGGCATCAGGCGCAGTACTCGCATTCGCGCTCAGGAAGCGCACTGGAAATGTACATAATGCAGCTAGCAACGCGGGTATTCAGCTCACGGTGCTCTCTAACGACGCGTTAGAACACTTGCAGAATTTGAAAGCGGTGAAGACTTACGATGCTCAAGCTCAAGATCTCGCCCTATATTCAGTAACTCTAAATAAGATAGCTGCATTGTATTCGTCGATGTTGAGGTCAGAAGCCGCCGCCCGATTTTGGTTTGAGGGAGGGACACTCGCCGCTCTGGCTGTGATTCTTTACTGCGTGTCGACCCTCTCGTTGGTAGCCGCTTCTAGCATCCTCATAGTCATTGGACTGTTCAGTCGCATTATGCCGAAATTGAGCACTGCCTATATGGATGGCCAGTCGGTGATTGCGAACGCGACGGCGCTTTCGCGAATCGATGAAGTCATCGAACGGCTGGAGGGTGAAGCTGAATCCTTGATAACGCAAAGGCAGCACATATCTTTTGTAGAGGAGATTCGTTTACTCGACGTTTCTTTCTATTTCGGTAAAGAGAAAGTACTGGATTCAATTTCAATGAGCATTCATGCAGGGCAGATGACGGCGTTAGTTGGTCCCTCCGGCGCCGGGAAGAGCACCATTGCAGATATCATTATGGGTCTTTATGTCCCGGATTTCGGTCAGGTGACAGTAGATGGGATGCCGTTAACATCGAAAAGATTGTCGAGTTGGCGGACCCAAATTGGATATGTCAGCCAGGACACGGTGTTATTTCATGACACGGTTCGGGCTAACCTACTCTGGGCGAATCCGATGAGTTCTGAAAAAACTATGCTGGAGGCGCTAGAAGTGAGTGCAGCAGAGTTTGTCTTAGAACATCGAGATGGTCTCGATATGATCGTTGGCGATCGAGGTTTGCTGCTATCCAATGGCGAGCGCCAGCGCATCGCCTTAGCCCGCGCCATCATAAGAAATCCGGCTTTGCTGATTTTAGATGAAGCTACTAATCACCTTGACGTTGAAAATGAGCGCCGCGTGCTCCAATCCATCCTCCGCGTAAGAGGCCAGATGGCAATCCTTACCGTGGCTCACAGATATTCGGCGATCCGAAATGCCGACAAAGTGTATCTTATCGATTGCGGCAAGATCATGGAAAGCGGATCATATATTGATCTGGAAGAAGACGTTGGCGGACGTTTCCGTCGGTTTTTTGACGGCCAAGCAATATGACATGTGACGTTTGTCCTCATGCCGAGTGAGGTGAGGGGCAGTCCCCGATAATGCGAAATAGACGGTGGCTACGAGCGAGAGATGTCGGAGATCGGATTTGTAATCCTAACCCACACATTCCCCGAGCAGACACGGCGATTGATTCACCGTATCAATCAGTTATATGATTTTCCGCGAATTGTTTTGCATCACGATTTTTCTCAGTCTCCGCTCACTGTTCCGCCCAATGTGGAATTGGTGATCCCACACTTTGTTACCGCCTGGGGCTCTTATTCTCTGGTAGCAGCGACGCTTGAGGGATTACGCCGACTATATGCCAGGGACAGCCCTGAATGGTTCATCATATTATCGGGAACGTGTTATCCGGCACGGAATGCGGACGCAGTACTTTCACAACTCAGCAACGGTGGTTGTGACGCCTATCTCGAATATCACCGCATCGAACCTGGCAATCTTGTCACCGATCGAACCCGAGCATTATTTGCCCGCTATTTTCGCTGGCCTTCATCGACGAGTATTCAGGCGATTCGAGCGTTGCATATGTCGGGCATTTTCCGTACTGCGAGTTTTCTCGCGCCGTTCTTCGAACGTGGTTATAGCTGTTTCGCGGGTTCTCAATGGTTCTCCGCCAATCGAAGGGTTGCGAGATACATACTCAACAGGCAGGAATCGCTAAAGTGGCTGTCCGATTATGTAAGAAAAACGCGCATTGCAGACGAAGTATATTTTCAAACAATGCTATGCAACGAGCCAAGCATAAGAATTTGTAACGATTCATTTCGTTTTTATGATTTTGAAGTTAGGGGTAGCCATCCACGTATACTTGAGGCGGACGATCTCCCCTTGATTCTTTCGTCAGGTGCTCACTTCGCTCGTAAGGTGGCGCCGTCGTCTGTCATCCTCGACTTGCTGGATGATCATCTACACCTGCGATCCTGACGTGTTACGAGCAAATGTTCTCTGCTTTCAATTCTCGGGAAATGTGACTGGGAGTAAAGAGGGTACATGCCCGGCGTTGCTGATATCTCGTTGGCGGTCACCTCGTGCGACAGACACGATCTACTGAAGGTGACTCTGGAATCGTTCTACGCAGTGTGCGATCTCGTTCCTCGAGAAGTAATAATTTTTGAGGATTCCAGAAGAGTCATCCCTGAATTCCTGAGAACTGAACAGTGGCGAGGGAGGGGGCTTCGCTGGATTAGTGGTGGGGGGAGGCAGGGTCAGGCATTCGCATGCAATCGTCTGATCCAGGAGGTGACCGGAGAGTTCACTTTCTGGTGCGAGGATGATTGGCTGTGGGCGAAGGATTCCGGTGAGTTCCTCGGCCAATCGTTATCCATCCTAAGACGCTACCAAGAAATAATCCAAGTATCGTTACGCGGCAATGACGGATGGCATCCTCTCATTCCCTATGGCTCTTTATACATCGCGACGCCGTATTGGCAGGATGTATGGGGTGGGTGGGCTTGGAATCCCGGCTTGAGAAGGACCGCAGATCTTAGAAATATAATCATCCCTCTGTTACGACACGCCGGAGGCGAAGATCCGTCGGGCGAATCATTTGTTAGTCAATCTCTTCTCAATCAGGGTTATCGAATTGCGGATCTGAACCGCCCGATCATAACCCATCTCGGAGAAGGCCGATCGAGAGCTGTCCAATCAATTGCGATGATTTACAAAATAGCTAAGAAGTGTCGTCTTAATAGGTTGCTTCGGTATATCGACCGCACGTTGCGCGAACCGTGAAGCGAAAGTTCGAAGGCCTTGCGCCAACAATCTGAAGTAGGAAAAGGGGCCAGACTGATGGATTGGTCGAGCTTAACTTTTAAGATAAGGCGCATAAGTCTTAACGCATTGTGGATTCGGGCCCGCCAGGCTCGCTTACGTATTACCGAGCGACCCATATATAGATGCGTCGACTTCGGAGCGCTTCGCACGACGTCACCCGTTCATCGAGGATTCGGGATTGGAAGGGGAAAATACATTGATCGCTATTACATCGAGCAATTCATGCGAGCCCATTCCAACGATATAAAAGGCAGCGTCTTAGCTGTGGGAGATGAAATCTACACATTACGTTTTGGCGGGAACAAGGTTACGAAGTCAGACATCCTGGACATTAAGACGGCGAATAACCAGAACGCAACAATAATTGGCGATTTATGTAGCGGAGAAGGGCTTGCATCAAACAAATATGACTGTGTAATCCTGACCCAGGTACTAACGTGTATCTTTGACGTTTCTTCAGCGATCAATACGACATACAGAGTATTGAAACCTGGGGGGGTTGTACTCGCGACTGCCTCTGGCATTTCTCAGATTGCATCACATGAGGCGAGCTACTGCGGCGATTTCTGGCGCTTTACGGATCATTCTCTTCGACGTCTTTTTGAGGCGGCGTTCCCATCTGAGTTGGTGGAGGTCGAACCTCGAGGAAATGTGTTGACCTCGATTGCATTTCTTCACGGTCTCGGAACACAAGAGCTTTCAAAGGCGGAGCTTGACGTTAACGATCCCGAATATCAATTGTGCATAACGGTTAGGGCGACCAAGCCGATATGAAATCACGTTAGAGAAATTCGCTTTGCTCGGCCGTCGTCCAGTTATACGCAAAGACATCTTGCGGAGATCGCGCTGCTGGGAGAAACATTCGGGAAACACTCACTGCCGCAATTCCTAGCGCTCAACCGAGAGCACTCGGCCGCCATAGCACATATCGCATTGTCTATCAGGCGCGACCTACTCGAGTTTGGGACGCCATTGTAGATGGATCCGGCGATCTCGGCGCGTTGGTCGAATATCTGAATCGAGCGGTGGAATAATCCCTTACTGCGGCTCTGAACTCCAATCCCCGTCGATTGAACAGAGATCACTCAGCGGTTCTGGTTCAAAAGGTTCCAATCAACAACACGGCCTGGTTTCGCAGATCCGCCCCGCTGGTCGTTCAACGAACTGCCTGCAGATAACAACTCTCCGGGTCAGCGATGATGAACGATCGTCTCGTTCCTCTCCGTTTGACCCGCTTCCGCTCCGCCTAGTATTCTTTTGGGTTCCCTGTAGGGCGCCGAACCGGGTAGATGACTCGGCCTTGTCGCGCCTCCTCCCAAGTCCTAGAAAAGTGAGATCGCATGGCCATCAACTTTAAAGGTGTCGATTTTATCGAGCTCGATACGCTCCTCACCGACGACGAACGACTGGTTCGCGATAACACGCGCAAATTCATTGAAGACAACCTCATCCCGATCATCGAACAGTGCAATCGCGACGGCCGGTTTCCGAAGGAACTCATCCAGCCGATGGGCGAACTCGGATTCTTTGGCGCCAACCTAAAAGGGTACGGTTGCGCCGAGATGGGCAACGTCGAATACGGGCTCATGACGCAGGAACTGGAGCGTGGCGATAGCGGTGTGCGTTCGTTTGTCAGCGTGCAATCGGCGCTGGTGATGTACCCCATTTACACCTTTGGCAGCGATGAGCAGAAGGACAAGTGGCTTCCCGCGATGGCCAAGGGCGAGAAGCTTGGCTGTTTCGGCTTGACCGAACCGGATGCGGGCTCGAATCCATCCGCCATGCGCACTCGCGCGCGCAAAGATGGCAACGACTACCTCATCAGCGGCGAAAAAATGTGGATCACTTCGGGCTCCATTGCCGACGTTGCGGTGATCTGGGCCAAGGTCGAAGACGATGGCGGACGCATTCGCGGCTTCCTCGTCGAAACCGACCGTCCCGGCTTCGTTGCCAAGGATGTTCACGGCAAGTGGTCGCTGCGTGCCTCCGTGACCTCCAGCCTTTCGCTGCAGGACGTTCGTGTACCCGCCGAGAATCTGCTGCCAAAATCCGATGGCCTGAGATCCCCGCTCATGTGCCTCAACCAGGCCCGCTACGGAATTGCCTGGGGTGCGATCGGCGCCGCCATGGCCTGTTACGACTGCGCGCTGCAGTATGCTCAGTTCCGCAAACAGTTCCACGACATGCCCATCGCCGGGCACCAACTGGTGCAGGAAAAACTGGTCTGGATGATTAGTGAAATCACCAAGGCGCAGCTGCTGGCCTTGCAGGTTGGAAGGCTGAAAGACCAGGGGAAAGTGGGGCACCAGCACATCTCAATGGCCAAGCGAAACAACGTTTGGATGGCCCTCGAGTGCGCACGCATGGCGCGAGACATCTTGGGTGGAAATGGCATCGCGGACGAATACCCCGTCTTCCGACACATGATGAACCTGGAATCGGTGAAGACTTACGAGGGCACGCACGACGTGCACACCCTGATCATTGGACAGAACATCACTGGGATTGACGGCTTCTAGGCGAAGATGCACAATCTCCAGTTCGCAAAACGCCCATGATTCGGATCATGGGCTACGCTGTGTTAGGCCTTCCCGGAGGGAATCATGGCAACCAATCTCAAATCGCATTCCGCCGCCGTTCCGCCAAGCATTGAGAGCGATCTGGCCCTCGAGTTCCTCCAGGTTGTCGAACAGGCCGCGATTGAATCTGCCAAGACCATGGGTTTAGGCGACCGGGAAAAAGCCGATCACGTTGCCACGGAAGCGATGCGCCGCACGATGGAGGGTGTCGCCATGCGCGGCACCATCGTGATTGGCGAAGGTGAGCGCGATCAGGCGCCCATGCTCTACATCGGCGAAAAGGTCGGGCGCAAACAGACCGACGGGGTCTCCGATCCAGAGGTCGATATTGCTGTTGATCCCCTCGAAGGCACCAATCTCTGCGCCACAGGTTCACCCGGTGCCATTACCGTACTAGCGGCCAGCGAGGGTGGCGGCCTACTGCACGCCCCCGACTGTTACATGGAGAAGATCATCGTCGGTTCACCATGCCGGGGCGTGGTGCACCTCGACCGTCCTGTGGAAGAAAATCTGAAAGCGATTGCCAACGCGCTCGATCGCGACGTCGAGGATCTTGTCATCATTGTGCTTGATCGGCCGCGCCACGAAAGACTGATCGCCGATATCCGCAAGGCGGGCGCGCGCATTCGTCTCATCGGTGACGGCGACGTCGCCGCCGGGATCGCTGCCGCAGTGCGCGGTACCGGAGTACACGCGGTGATGGGAATCGGTGGCGCACCCGAAGGCGTGATCACCGCCGCTGCCATTCGCTGCCTGAATGGCTACATGGAAGGTCGGCTGGTCGGGTATACGCCGCAGCAGGAAGAGCGCATGTCCGGCATGGGAATTAAAGAGCTGAAGCGGATCTATCGCGCCGACGAACTCGCGCCCGGAAAGAACATCATCTTCGCGGCCACGGGCGTGACGGAAGGTCCATTGCTCAAGGCAGTGCGCTTCTTCGGCGAAGGTGTTCGCACCAGTTCGCTGGTCATGAAGCTGAATATCGGAAAGGTCCGATTTATCGATACGATCCACCTGGATCGGAAGCCCAATGTCGAAGTGCGCTTCTAGCAGAAGCGCACTCAACCCGACAACGTTCTTGAATGTCGGCGGCGAGGCCTCGCCTGCTGCTACTCTTCTCGTCGCCAGTGAAGCTTGATCAGGTGGCGCAAGCGAGTCTCGTCTTCGCGCGTGTATTCAGTGGCAGGTTTGTAGTGGAGACTGCGAAGAAAGTCGCCTTCTTCTTCGGAAAGTCGATGAAGCTTAATCTCGCGGGCTTGACGATGAAGCTCTTCGAGTTCGTGCACATGCTGTTCGTTCACATGGGTTCCAAGGCGCGCGGAGTGGCGCGAGTCATTCTACTGCGAAAGCAGCCTCGGGCGACACTTAAGCGCAATCGTGCATGCTTCTATGGGCTCAGCGTTGCGGAATGTCACCAGTGGAATGCTAGGGATGGTCGAAGCGCAGCAAGTGGCCGGGAAGAACTGAGGCACCTTCAAGATTGGGAGGAAGCGTGCCAATCCAGTTGATGCAGCAGCGATTGGCGAGCCTTACCTCGCTTGGGTGTTCGGACCAAGTTCCTTCTTTTTCTTCGCGAATGGTCACCGCGAAGCAATCCTCGCGCTTCGGTTCACTCTCTTTCCAAGAAAAAAGCGAGGCTTCCAGCCCCTCGCTGAGCGATTCATTCGGTAGCACGGAAAGAACCCACTCGTGTACCGTGTCCATGCAATACGCGCCCGCAGTTACGCCAGGAATACACTTGCGAAGATCGGCTCCGTATTCGCGCGCAACTTTTTCAACAGAATCGTCCGTCGTGTCGTCGATGATCAAGACCTGGTCGCACGGACGGAGAGTTTCGAGGAGGCGACCAAGACGCGGAGCATCGTTGCGAGTGTGAATGATGGCACTGATCTTTGGCATGGGGGATTGTTGCTGAAGAGTTGGAGGATGAATCCCATCGCAGGGTTGCAAGTAGCTATCCCCCCGTTCGTGCACTGTCATTTCAGAAGAGCGGATAGCTCACTTTTACTGCGGTACCTGGGTTCTTCCAGCATTGCGATCGTTCGTCGGCTGTGGCGTCACCGTCAGTGAATTCTGCAAGGAGAAGCTCAGTAGCGCTTCAGGGCCGAGCTTGATCTGGTTTGCCTTATTCGTGGCTGCCGATGCCCCCGCGCCCGCGCCCGCTCCTGCCACCGTTCCAATCGCCGCGCCGCGACCGCCGCCTGCGAGACCGCCGATGATCGCGCCCAATGCGGACCCTCCCACAGTTTTTGCGGCGGTTTTCTTACCTTGCCCGGTGCCGTTGCGCACCCACTGGTTGGTTTGGATGTTGTAAGTCTTGCCATTCACGGTCAGCGAGATCAGTTCCACTGTCAGATTCGACCCGCCGGCAAAGCGTCCGGCACTTTTCACGTCCGCCACACGGCCTTGCACATCCGCATCGCGAGGAAGCACGACCTGGTCATCAATGACGACAGGCGCGTTGAGCGTGGCGCGGAATGTATCGCCCACTTGGTTCTTCTCCGAATCAAGCCCATCCAGCAGGCGGACGGAGAGCGACGTGCCGGTAGGAATCGTGACCTTTGCGGGTGGCGGCGGGGGCGGAGGTGGAGTGTTCTGTACTGGCGCGGGTGCGGGCGCCGCTGGCTGTTGCTGGGCCTGGTCCTGCGTCGCGGGGGGAGCCTCTGAAGAAGCGAGGTCCTGCTGGATCGCGTTGTCGCTCATCGCCTCGGCTTTGTGGTGTCCACGCGCGGTTGGCTTCTGTTTGCTGGCCGTTTGCACCGCCGTTTGCACCGGCGTTGGCGTCGGCGACTGTGGCTGCGGTTCTGGGGCGGCTGGCGCCGGCGTCGGAGCCGCGGCGGCGGGTGCTTGCTGCACGCTCGCGTTGTCAGAGCCGCCGACCTGGAGATTGTTGATTACGGTTTTTACGCCGGCAATGGCCGCCGCGTCATTGGCTGCCGAAGCGCGTTCGCCATCCGAGGCAACGCTGCCGCTCAGGGTAACCACACCGGACGCAGCCTGGACCGCCACCGTTTTGGACGTGATGGTCGAGTCGGCACTGATCCTGCTTTGCACGTCGGACGCGACCTGCGCGTCCGAGCGCTGCATTTTGTTGCAACCGACACTCGTCCCGAGCACAAAAACAAGCAGCAGAAACGAAAGGAACAACCCTGGTTTTGCCCGCATGGATCTTCCTTGTTTCACAGAAAATAGTCGTTACTAGCTTAGACGCAGAGTGGCTGCTTTGGTTCATAACGACAGTAAATTCCCTGTAAAGGTAGTGCAGGAATTGTACTCGCGCGATCAGCAAGCCCGACCGAAAAGTGCGAGTTGGGCGGGCTCTTCGCGGACCGGCGGACGGCGATCTTCATAGCGCGTTCGATGGTCCGGAAAACCGTGCTTGCGTTTCAACGACGACATGAGCTGTTGAATGCGCTTGCGGTAGGCGTCGGGGACGAAAGCATCCTTGCCGTAGCGCTTCCGATAGCTCTCCGCCAGTTGCGGAAATTCCTTCTCCAGGAATGGCAAAAAGACGCTGGCCGAACAGGGCTTCAGGAAAAGCGGGTTAGCGAAAATCGAGCGAGCTCCGTGCTGGCGGGCGGCAGCAACCAGAGCATCCAGATCGCGAGGCCGGTCAGTGATTCCCGGAATCACCGGCGCGCAGGAAACTCCGCACGGGATGCCGGCCTGATTCAGCAGGCGGATGGCGTTGAGGCGGAGGTCAGGACGCGGCGCACGAGGCTCGAGAATGCGCGCGAGATTGGTGTCGAGAGTGGTGATCGTGATGTTCACCGAAATATGGTTGTGTTCGGCGATGCGGCGCAGCAGTTCCAAGTCGCGCAAGATGAGTTGTGACTTGGTGATGATGCCGATCTGGAAGCCGCGATGCAGAGCGAATTCTTCGAGGATGCCGCGGGTCACTTCGTAGCGGCGCTCCGCCGGCTGATAGGGATCGGTGGCAGTGCCGATTGCAATCTCTTCCCCTGCCTTTACCTTGCGGAGATCGCGCCGAAGAAGGCTGGAAGTCTGCTGCTTGACGAAGATCTTGCGCTCGAACTCGGTATTGTCCCGCAGCTCCATGAACTCATGGGTGTAGCGCGCATAGCAATACTTACAGGCGAATTCGCAGCCGCGATACGGGTTAATGGTCCAGGTGAAGGGCATGCGGGGCGTGTTGCACTTGTTGAGCAGAGAGCGCGCCGGCAGGGTAAGGTACTCGACCTCATGTCCGAGGCGAATCGATTCGCCTTCCGCGGCAAGGCGCGCGATGCCGATCAGCGTGGGCGAAATGGGGCCGGGGTCGTTGTCCTCATACGGCAACAAAGGAGGTGCATCGAGATTGCGAGCGAGTGCCGCCATCGGAGCGTCCAGGGAGAGGAACTGGGCAGGTATCGCCAGAGCGTTGGTCGCACCTGCCGTCCTCAGAAAAAGCGGAAGAGGGAGTAGCCTTCGCTTTTTGTTCGCCCACTAACGTATCCTTGAGCTCGAGCCCTGTCAACTGAATTCCTGAGTACCCCCAGAGGCGAATCCTGGCGAGTGATCGCTCTCGGGTGCACAAGAAAAGGCCGGCAGGCGCCGGCCTTTTTCACTCACAGCGTCTCTCAATACTGCCAGTTAACGTTGACGTAGCCCTCCCCGCTGCTGGGGACCAAGTACGAGTGATTGCTCCCGTTTTCCCACGTCACAGCGCCGCTGGCAGAGATTTTCAGGAACTTGAACTGGATCGTCGTTCCTGCCGGGACTGAAACGTTCAAGAACCAGTTGGGATAGTTAGGATCGAGCATGGGGCCGATCGCAGTGTCAAAGGTCGTTCCCCAGTTGCCGAGCTCAACCGTGTTGCCAGCGACGAAGATGTAATCGCCGGTGCTGGTTGCGACCGCGTTGTTCACCGTGAAGGTGACCGGGATCAGCTTGGCGGTGAGCACCGTGAACTGAATCGTGTTCGCGGCGGTCCCACTGGAGTTCTTTAACGTCACGTTGTAGACGCCGTTGGTGACGCTCGGCACGGTGAAGGTAACGGATGTAGCAGACCAGCTGTTGACCGTCGCTGCTGTCGTACCCACGAGAACGCTTCCGGTGCTGGATCCGAAATCCTTGCCCGCGATGGTGACTTTTACGCCAGGCTGTCCGAGGGTCGGCCCAATCGATCCAACTTCCGGAGCGGTCGCCGTGCTGGTGTATTGCCACACCGCGACAGAGTGCGCGGGCAGCGTGAAGTTGGTGACGGGATTATTGCCGCCCGACCCGGTGCTCACCGTGATCGATGGGCCGCTCATCAGGCCGCCAAGATAATCGGTATACGTTCCGCCGGGCAGGGAAGTGTTCAACCCGGAGATCGCGTAGCTGGCGGTGTCGTTCTTGTTGATCGCCGTCAGTACGACATCATTAAAAAACTTGCGCTCAAAGATGTAGACATCGTTATTCATCCAGCGTTGCGTCGAGCTGCCATAACCCAGCGCGTCGTTGGTTCCAGCACGGAGGGATGCGAGTTTGTTGATGACTTTGTAGAGCGTGGTGGTGGTGCTCCATCCCGACATCTCGTTGCGGTTGTAGGGATCGCTGCCGCCCCCCGTGTCGTTGTGGATGTATTGCTCATCTCCGTAATAGACGACCGGGATGCCGCGCCCAGTGAGAATGTAGGATTGGGCTTCGATGAGACGATTGGTGTTGTTATTCACGCTCAGCAGCCGCGGAACATCGTGACTGTCGACGAAGGTCACCTGGTCGTTTTGCCACGTGAAGTTGGAATCTTCGAGGTTGATCTCGTTGTCGAGTTCCGAGAAGTTACTGTTGGAAGCGAAAACATCGCGTACTGCCTGGTTGATGTTGAAGTCCAGAACCGAGATTCCGCTCTTGTTCGCGAACTTATAAGAGTCGTGATAGAGCGCATCGCCCTCGCCCTGCGCCCATTCGCCGAAGAAGAAGCTCGGGCCATAGGTGAATGCGGAATTGGCCATGCTGTATTCCCATCCCCAGGTCACGTGCTTCACCGCGTCGATGCGGAAACCGTCGACCCCGTGCTGCTGCAACTGCAGGATGGCCGACTTCAGCATGCTGTCGACTGTGGAATTTTCCTGGTTCAGATCGCAAAGATCTTCCAGGGTGTAGTACTGGAGCTGGTAACGATCGTCGAAATTCGAGATGTCGGGATTGTGGTGGAAGATGCCGTTTGGGTCATTGTTGCATGCAGCCACGAACGAACCGTTGTTATAGAGCGAGCCGTACTCGCCTCCGTTGTCGGGGTTGGTGTGATTCGGAGCGAAGTCGACAATCACCTTGATATTGTTAGTATGCGCGGCGGAAACGAGATTGTTGAAGGCCGTCCAATCATTGGCCGCATCCCCGAAATGCTCTTCGATCCGCATGAAATCCCGTGCGCCATAGCCATGATACGAAGCTGTCGGGTTGCCGTTGCCGTCGGGGATATTCAGGTTCAGGTTATCCACCGGCGGGGAGATCCAGATTGCCGTAACGCCCAGGCCGTGCAAGTAGCTCATCTTTGCCGTAATGCCTGCCAGGTCGCCACCCCAGTAGAGATGCCAGTTCGTCTGCGTACCATCGAACAGTCCGGAACTCTGGGCTGGATTGTCGTTGGTCGTATCGCCGTTATAGAAACGGTCGGTGACAATTTGGTAGATCACCTGCTTCTTGAAGTCTTGGGCGCTAGAAAAAATGCCAAGAAGCAGCAGAGCACAAACAGCTGTGAGGACGGATCGAAAATGGTTCTTCATGGGGGGAGGCTCCGTACAAGAGATGTTTTCAAGCGATTGTGAATTGCTGTTGATGGCGTGCGGAGAATTGAGCGTCAGGAACGAGCAACTCACGGGCAGATGTTCTGCGGACCATCTACCCCAAGGCTGAGAGAGTCTGATGCGAGTGCAGGAAGGTGTGAAGTCTCTCGCGCGTTAGATACTGTTACAGCTGGTTTGTGCCGCAGGTTCTTGGAGTTGTGGCGAGTGTTACGGGGATGTTACGTGCCCATTCTGGAAGGTGAATGCTTAGCACTCTACAAACGGCTGAATAGTGAGCTGCTGAAGCTTGTCGTTAGAAGACTACATCCGTTCGTCGCGTGTACTTGACGCGGTAGCGCCGCGACCATTGGACTCCTGTGCTCCGGCAGGGAACTCCGGCGAAGCGGGAGAACGGCCGATGCTGTGGTAGTGAAATCCGGCCGCGAGCACCGTCTCCGGACGATACAAATTGCGGCCATCAACGATGACCGGAAACCTGACCTGCTGCTTCAAGTGGGCAAGGTCGAGCTCGGCAAACTCCTGCCACTCGGTCAGAATCAGGACAGCATCGGCGTCTTTCGCCGCCTCGTAGGCGTCGGGGGCAAAGGCGATCTCTCCCTCGCGAAAATGTGCGCGGGCGCGGTCCATCGCCGCCGGATCATAGGCGGTCACGGTGGCGCCGAGCTCGATCAGGCGGTGGATGATGTCGATGGCCGGAGAATCGCGGGTATCGTCGGTGCCACCCTTAAACGCCAGGCCGAGAGCGGCGATGCGCTTGCCGCGAATCGTCCAAAGCGCCTTCTTGATCTTCTGGATAAACCGCAGCCGCTGGTCCTCGTTGATCTGCATCACCGATTCGAGCAGCTGAAAAGGGTAGCCGCACTGTTCTGCGACCGTACGAAATGCAAGAACATCTTTCGGAAAACACGAGCCTCCGTAGCCAAGTCCAGCGTTGAGAAATTGCGGCCCGATGCGGTTGTCGGATCCCAGCCCTTTGCAGACCTGGTCGATATCGGCGCCCACCGCCTCCGCAATGTTTGCCACGGCGTTGATGTAGGAGATCTTCATCGCCAGGAAGGCGTTCGACGCATGCTTGATCAACTCCGCGCTCTTGGTGCTGGTGACGATCATCCGCACCTGTCTCTTTTCCGGCCCGGGAATGCAGTCTTCGCGTTTGTAATAGCTGCCGTCGGAAAGCGGTGCGTAGATCTCTCGCAGAATGGTGCCGGCAAAGTTGTCATCCACGCCGAGCACGATCCTGTCTGGGTAGAGAAAATCGACGACTGCCGTCCCTTCGCGTAAAAACTCTGGGTTGGATGCCACCGAGAAGAGGTCGGGAGAGACGCCGTGCATCTGCATCACGCGCCGCACATGGTCGCAGGTCTCGACCGGAACCGTGCTCTTTTCTACCACCAGCTTCTTCGATCGCAGGCTCTGCGCGATGTCGCGTGCGACGACCTCAACGTAGGAAAGGTCTGCTTCGCCCGTCGACGAAGGCGGAGTGCCGACCGTAATAAACACGACTTCGGCTTGCGCAATGCCCTCAGGCAGGGAATCGGAAAACGCCAGCCGCTCCCCAACGTGGCGCTTCAGCAGTTCGGGCAGCAGGTTTTCGTGGATTGTGACTCCGCCGCTGCGGAGAATCTCCAGCTTCTCCCGATCGTTATCAATGCAGACGACATCGTGCCCCAATTCCGCGAAGCACGCGGAGGACACCAGCCCAACATATCCCGATCCAACAACCGCGATGCGCATCGTTAAGCCCTCGACGATCTTGGTTGAATCAGATACTCAGCCGAACGCCAGCCCCGCAGCCAGCAAGCCCCATGGCTACTTCGGCTGTTCGCTTGCTTCCGGCGGCGCAGCCGGCATTTTCCAGACTGAGGGATCGACAGTCGGATTCATGGTCCACTGCTGAATCGTCTCCCGAGACGTTACCTTTCCGTTCTCGCTGACGGTACGAGCGTTGTAAAGATTGACGCCATTCGTCACTTTCCACTCAGCAAAATCGTACGTGCGAGCGACCGGCCCGGTCTGGCCGGTGGCCGAGAATTCGCTGCGCAGGGGCAAGTTGGTTTTCGGATCGAGATACCAAGTGGCTTGCGCGCCGTCAGCATTGATTTTCAGAATGTTGGCATCGACATCGTTGATCTTCTGCGTGCCGGCGGCGGTGAAGAGGTATTTAGGATCGTCCGCATGCTGCGCGACCGCGATCACATCGCGCTTCAATCCCTTCAACGCATCTTCTTTGATCGGTGGAGGCATGGCGCCTGACTGGTCGCCCATTTTCATGAAACCGGATTCCGGAGTGACCACCATCTTCATGACCCCGCGCGGCGTTGTGAGCTGCGAATAAAGATGATCGGGATATTGAATCAAGGTGTCGGACTGGATCGTGATGTCTCCCTGCGGCGTGTTACGAATGCTGCTGGATTTCTGCTCGATCGCTTTGATGCCTGCAACCTTCTCTTTTCCGCCGATCGCCTGCACGATCTTCGCGGCGAGCTCCATGCCTTCGGGATTGCTGGCCGCCGGCGCTGCTTCCGCTGCGCCCTGGGAGCCGGTCGCCGTTCCTTCGGGAATGCTGATGTCGAGCTTGGTCACTGGTCCGAGTGACGAGAGCTTCTGCGCCCCCATCTCCGCCTCGTTGCCGACCACCAGGGTTGGCATTTGTTCCTTGTGAACGTACTTGCGCGATACCCGCGCAACATCCTCGGAGGTGATCTTCTCGATGTTCGTGCGGTAACGTTCCAGGAAGTCCAGCGGGTAGTGATAGAACTCGTACGCCATCTTCTCGCGAAGGACTTTTTCCGGCGTATCGAAGTTGAAGATGAACGAATTCAGGATTGCATCTTTCGCACGGCGCAGTTCTTCCGTGCTGGGCGGTGTTTTCACCAGGTCATCGATCTGCGTATCGAGCGACTGGATCGCCTCTACCGTCGTTACGCTCTTGGTCCCCATGCCAATGCGGAAGATACCCTCGTGATCGAACGCCGATCCGATGCTGCCATAGACGGCATAGGCGAGGCCTTGCGCAGTACGGATGCGGGAAAACAGACGCGACGAAAACCCTCCGCCAAACACCTCGTTCATCACCTCAACTGCATAATAATCGGGGTTATCCCGCCGAATGCCGAGCGAGACCATGCGGATCTCACTTTGGTTGACGTCGGATTTATCGACGAAATAGATCCCCGCTGGCGCGGTGTGGAACTCTGTCCGAAAGGCCGGAAGTTCTGGGCCGTTTCTGCCAGCTCTCAAAGGTCGCGCGCAGCTTCTGCTCCATTTGCTTCGCGTCGAAGTCCCCGACAAGTCCAAAAACAATGTTGTTGGGATGGACATGCTGCTCGTGCCACTCAACCAGGTCTTCGTGCTTGACCGCGTCTACCGTGGCGTACTCCGGCGTTCGCGCATAGGGATTATCTTTGCCATAGGCAAGCTTGACGGCTTCACGGCCAGCGATGGATCCGATCTGGTCGTTGCGGCGCGCGATGAGCGACTTCATCTCGTCTTTCGCGAGATCGAGTTTGTCTTCCCGGAACGTGGGATTCCGCAATACATCGAGATAGGTTTGGAAGACGCTTTCAAAATCCTGCTTCAAGCAGCTGAGTGAGATCGTCGTGGAGTCCACGGTGTTATCAGTTTCGATCTTCGCCGCGCGCGCTTCCAGCAGATCGTCCAGCTCATCGCCGGTCTTTGTCTTTGTACCGCCAGTGCGCCAGACTTCTCCGTACATGTCGAGCAGGCCAACTTTGTTGGCCGGTTCCTCGCGGCTTCCCCCGCGAATGCGCATAGTGGCATCGATGAGCGGCAATTCGTGGTCTTCCTGCAAGAAGATCACCATGCCATTCGAGAGTTCAATTCGGGTGGGCTCAACCGGCTTGAATGGCGGCAACGGAGGCGATGGGATGCGCTCCCACCCCTGCTTTTGCGTCGGGGTTTCGGGCTTCTCTTTCGCCGGAGCGTTCTCCTGGGCAAAGGCAGAGGGTACAAACAGCAACACGGCAAGGGAAGTGAGCAGCAGTGACTTTCGCATTATTGCTGTCCCCCTTTCGCCGTTGCCGTCTCGATGGACGCAACGGAACGGTTGTTTTCGGTGAAGATCTGGTTGGCGATGCGCCGGACATCGGCTTTCGTCACCCGGTCGATGCGGTCCACGGATTTGAATAACTCGCGCCAATCGCCATAGCGTGTCTGGTACACGGAAAGCTGGTTCGCCAACCCTTCGTTATTGCCCAACTGACGCAGCAGGTTCGCCTTTTCGCGTGTCTTGATCATCTGCAGCTCATCGTCGCTGACATCGGCTGTCTTGAGCTTTTCAATCTCTTCGTGAATCGCGTCGGACACTTCCTTGATGGTGTGGCCGCTGTTGGGCAACGCATAAAACACAAACAAATGCGGATACTTCACCCCTGGGAATCCGCTGAACCCGGCCGCCGTCAGGGCAATCTTTTTGTCGCGCACCAGCGACCGGTAGAGCCGCGAGGTTCGACCGTCGGAAAGCAGATCCGTGATTACGTCATACACGGCATCATCTGCGTTGAGATAGTCGGGACGATGGTAGCCCTCTAAATAATAAGGTTGCGATGGGTCTTGGAGTTTGACCACGCGTTCCGAGTTCTGCGGCGGCTCGACAGATGTCTCGTCCAGCGGCTTGGGGCCGGATGCAATACGTGCGAAATATTTTTCGATCACCGGGATCGCCTTCGCCGGATCGATGTCGCCGACCAGGCCGATCACCATATTGCTGGGGATGTAGTAGGTGTGAAAGAAGTGCTCTGCATCGGTCGCGGAAAAGGTCTGCAGGTCGGAGTAGTAACCCACCGTCGGCCGATGATAAGGGCTCGCGGTAAATGACTCCGCGGTGAACTGCTCGATCAACCGCCCAACCGGAGAGCTGTCCGTCCGCATGCGGCGCTCCTCGATCACCACGTCGCGCTCTTTGTAGAACTCCCGCATTACGGGATGCAGGAAGCGCTCCGATTCGAGATACGCCCACAACTCAAATTTATTCACCGGAAGCGAATACATATAATCCGTGCTGTCCCAGGAGGTCTGGGCATTCAGGCCTTCACCACCGGCACTCTCGACGATCTGTCCGAACTGGTTGGGGATGACGTACTTGTTCGCCTCCGCGATGGCGTCTTTCCATTTCTTCTGGAGTTCTGCGACCTTTTTGTCGTCGCGGCCAACTCGCTTGTCGCGCTCGGCAAGATATGCGGTGTAAGCAACTTCAACCTTTTGTAGCGCGACTTTTTCCGCCGTCCAGTTTTTTGTCCCGATGGTCGGTGTTCCTTTGAAAGCCATGTGCTCGAACATGTGCGCCAGTCCGGTACGGCCGCGCGGATCTTGCGACGAGCCTGCGTCCACAACCGTGTAGAAGGAGAACACCGGGGCCTCATGGCGTTGGCAGATGACAAAGGTCAGTCCGTTGGGCAGCGTCTTAACCGTGACACGTTTCTCGAATGAAGCCAGGTCCTGCGCGGAGAGAAGAGCGGACAGCATGAACAACGCGAAGACGAGCGTCGCGGTGGCGCGTTTCATCGAACCTCCAGAAGCCAAGAATTGAGGGTACGTGCGGGGGTGAGCGGGTGTCAATTTGCCGGCTCGCCGAGCGGCAAGTACGAAGAGTGGATCCTTGGCCGACTTCGCCAAGCTGCTTACTCCGTTCCTGGCAAGAACAATCCCTGCACCGTGCTGCCACGGTCCGATCCATCGCGGATAAAATGATCCTTGTGTTACTAGAGGTTGGAAAGGAGTGGGATGAGCACTTATCAGGAAATTGTCGATCGCGAGCAGCAGTATTTGCTGAGCACCTATGCGCGGTACCCCTTGGCACTGGAGCGCGGCAAGGGCGTGTACCTGTACGACTTCGAAGGGAAGAAGTATCTCGACCTGTTGAGTGGGCTGGGCGTGAACGCGCTCGGGCATGCGCATCCGCGGATCGTGAAGGTCATTCGCGAGCAAGCTGCCAAGGTGATTCATCTTTCTAACCTCTATTACAACGAATACCAGGGATTGCTGGCCGAGAAATTGTGCAAAACCTCCGGACTTGACCGCGCATTCTTTTGCAACAGCGGCACAGAAGCCATTGAGGGCTCGCTGAAGCTGGTGCGGGCGGCGGGACACGATCATAGCGGCGAAAAGAAGAGCAGGGTGGTGGCCCTCGATGGCTCCTTTCATGGCCGAACCCTGGGCGCGCTTTCTTTGACCGGTCAGCCTAAGTACCGCAAGAACTTCGATCCGTTGCCGGGCGCGGTGCAATTCATCGATCGCGACAACATTGAACAACTGCATGCCGCGGTGAGCGATGAGACCTGCGCCATCGTGATTGAGCCGATCCAAGGCGAGGGCGGAGTTCGGCCAGCGTCTGTGGAATTTCTGAAAGCCGCCCGTGAAGCTGCCACGCGGCACCACGCGGCGTTGATCTTCGACGAAATCCAGTGCGGCATGGGCCGCACCGGCAAGCTTTTTGCCTTCGAGCACTTCGGCGTCACCCCGGATATTGTTTGCGTCGCCAAGCCGATTGCCGCGGGATTGCCTTTGGGCGCGTTCCTCGCGAAAGAGGAATTCGCCGGGGCGTTTTCGCCCGGCAAACACGGCACCACCTTCGGCGGCGGCCCGCTCACCTGCCGCGTCGCGCTCGAGTACCTCGCGATTCTGGAAGAAGAGAAGCGATTGGAGCAGGTTCAGCGTGTGGGGGCGTACCTCACCGACCGCTTGCAGGAACTGGTTGCCAAGTTCGATATCGTTCTCGAGACTCGCGGCGTTGGCATGATCCAGGCACTCGAGTTGCGTGTTCCCGCCAAGGGTTTTGTGGAAGCCGCTATCGCAGAGGGCGTGCTACTCAACGTGACCCAGGACACCGTGATCCGTCTCCTTCCTCCATTTCTTCTGGAAGAGAAGCACGTAAACCAGGGCATCAAGGTTCTCAAGAAGCTGTTGAAAGCTGCGCGGTCGGAAGCGAAACAGAACCTGAAAACAGAAACTGCGGCGGCGGGGTAAAGCGGAAGGGACCTCATTTCGAGGCAAAAATCTGGGGAGCGGTTAGGCTCCCCAAATAGAAGCGACAGAGGCGATATATCGAATAGTTAGATCGGTAGAAGCTGGCTACGGTTGCATCATGGCGGAGTCGAAAACTAACCCGGAGGACATGGTCGGCCACGATTGGGCCATGCCAACCGGGCACCGGATGCACTATTTACGCGTCGGCACTGGCCCTCCGGTCCTCTTGATCCATGGCCTGGTGGCCTATTCCTACTCTTGGCGATTCACACTTCCTGCACTGGCCCCTCATTTCACCGGTTACGCCGTCGATTTGCTTGGCATGGGCGACTCAGAGCGTCCCTCCGGCCTCGACGTGTCTCCCCGCTCTCTGGCCGCGGGTCTGGTTTCGTTCATGCAGGCACACTCCAGCCAACCGTGGACCGTGATCGGAAGCTCGCATGGCGGCGGAGTCGCCATGTGGATCGCTCGGCTGGTGCACGAAGCTGGCTTCCCACTGCAGAAACTTGTTCTCGTCGCGCCCATCAATCCCTGGTCGAGCCACGGACGATGGCTGGCGCCCCTGGCCGCCCACCCCTGGACCGCGGCCATCGTGCGCGGCTCCCGCTTCGCGTATGTCCCGGTCCGGCGTATGACGTTTTCAAGAATGTACGGTGACGCCAGTCGGGTCACGCAAGAGGCGCTCGCCGCCTACGCGCGGCCGTTGCGGATAAAAGGAACCGTCCCCCACTGCCTGGCGCTCCTGAAGAACTGGAACCGCAACGTCGATGAGCTGGAAGAGGTGATGCGACGCATCACGACGCCCACTCTGGTGATATGGGGAACCCAAGATCGGATTGTCTACCACAGTTCGGCTGCGAAATTAATAAGCACCCTCCCGCACGCTCGCCTTGTAACGATTGAAGGAGCTGGGCATCTCCCATATGAGGAATGTCCGCAAGAATTCAATGCTGCAACAATCGAATTCATGACCGCAAAAATTTAATCAAGTTACTTTGGGAAGTAGCCGATGGTGCACATTAGCCGCAATTTAACTGGCACAAAATAGCGGTTCTGTCATCCAATGGAACATATGGCGACGGCACGGTTCAAACGCGTTGTGTGGGTAATGGCGGGATGGGTCCTGCTGGTCGCTGGGGTCGTGGGTTTGTTCCTTCCCCTTCCCGGTGTGGCTCTGATCGCACTCGGGCTGCTGGTGCTCTCCTCCGAATACGTGTGGGCCCACAATCTCATCGGACGTTTACGTGATCGCTTTCCGAAAACGGTCGGGGCCATGGAGCGATACTCCAGCCGCACTGCCGGGAACTAATCCTTTCAATTTTCCGCTTCCCATTCAGCGATACAATCGCATGCACCGCATGCTTCCTTGGCTGCAGCAAATATTTGCGCGGATTGATCGCGGCGCATGGATACGCTTCTTCATTGCCTTGATCGGGCTCGCATGTGCGTTTGTCTGTGCCCTTCTCTCGACCGTTGCGGTTGAGGCAGGAAATGCCTGGGCGGCCGTGATCCTCGCCAGCCTTTCACTCATCCTTGCAGCGGTGGTCGGAATATCCGTGGTGCCCTACTTGGCCCGCAGGGTCGCGGTTCGGCGAATGCGCGATGCTTTGAGCTACGAAGTGACCCGGGAAGGCGCCATCTATCTAGTCCTGGTATTAGTCATCGGGATCGCGGCCCTGAATACCGGCAATAACCTTTTATTTATTGTGGTTTCGGCGATGCTGTCCGCTGTCCTCGTTTCCGGCATCGCGAGCGCCATCGTTTTGCTCGGGCTCGAGTTGGATGTGATCGTGCCGGAACATCTCTTTGTCGGAACCGTCGCGGCCGCTCGCCTGGTATTGCGCAATAAAAATCGCTGGGTGCCTTCGTTTTCGGTGAGCGTGGTACCTCCCAAAGTGAACCGGCGCAAGCGACACATCCACTTTCATCGTTCATCGTTTCGTTTTCCTCCCAAATCGGAGCCCGGCAAGGAGTGGTTTCGATGGCCGGACCTTTCATTAAGCTGGGCCCTCGAGCCTCCGCCGCCCGCCGATCTGTTTCGCGGGACTGTCTACTTCCCATTCATTGCTGCCCGGCAAACGGCACAGGCGGAAATCGAATTGCGTTTCAACAAGCGCGGTTCCTATGTGCAAAACAGCTTCGGTTTGCAATCGAAGTTTCCCTTTTCCTTTCTCACCAAGACCCGCACGATTGCGATGAAGCGCGAAATCATCGTCTATCCGCCTGTCGAAGCGACGGATGAGTTCTTCGAGATGTTGCCACTCATCACAGGAGAATTCGAAGCCTATGTGCGCGGGCGCGGATACGACCTCTACCGCATTCGCGACTATGGCCCGGAGGACTCGGCGCGGCACGTAGACTGGAAAGCTACCGCCCGCACGGGCGATCTGAAAGTGCGAGAATTTACCCGCGAAGACGAGCGCAAGCTTCGCCTGGTTTTCGATAATCCTTCCCCCGATGCCATTTCGCCGCAGAGCTACGAGCGGGGAGTGGCGCTGGCGGCATCCCTGGCCTGGCATTTCGCCGCCGGAACCACCAAGCTTTCCTTCGCCGCGTCGGACTATTCCGGAGCGGCGGATGTCTATGATTTTCTTCGATATGTTGCCTTGGTGCAGCCCGCTGAGGGACCCTCCGTGCTGGACTCGCTCGAGCTCACCGACGACTACAACATCGTGGTCACGGCCCGCAAGCAAGGCAGTATTCCCACCCCCCTCTGGAATTGCTCTTACTTCGTTTTCCTCGACTGAGCGGCGCCATCTTCTGCCAAGAAGTGCCCAATTGGCCAAAATGGCCGGGAATCCGGTCATGCTCTTGATTGCAAGCTGAATTGGGACTACAGTGCGCAGCCACGAGAGTTCGGTTCGCCGCTTTTTTGCGGATTCCGGCACCGGGAGGAAACGGATGGCAGTGATCCTCGAGTTGTTAAAGAAAAACCAGCACGACCTGTTCGTGGTGCAGCACGATCAAACCGTGATCGAAGCGGTGCACTTCATGGTCGAGAACAACGTGGGTGCCGTCCCTGTACTGAAGAGTGGGGAACTGGTCGGGATTTTCTCGGAACGCGATTTGATGACCCGTGTGATGGTGCGCAGTCTCGATCCGCTCACGACCACGATCGAGTCCGTGATGTCGCCAGAACCATTGAAGGTGGCGCCCGATGTCTCTATTCAAGATTGCATGGTGCTGATGAAGCAGCACAAGTTCCGCCATCTCCCTATCTGCGACGGGAGCCGACTGGTTGGATTTCTCTCGCTGCGCGACCTTCTACTGCACGAAGTCGACGAGAAAGATGTCGAGGTGCGCATGATGCGTGCCTACATTGCAAGCTGACAGCCTGGACTCAGCCTCCAGTTGCCAAAGAATCCCCGCCTGGTGTGGGGATTCTTTTTCGGTGCTCTAGACGCTTGCTACCCGCGCCTGGATGTTAGCCAACTGGCTGATCTGCAGACAAATCCATTCCGCTTCATTGTGGTCGCGAAGGGCGTTACCGATAGGAGATTCCCGCCCGGCGGTGTCTTTGATCGTAGTGGTGTAATACGCGACCGCCTGTCCACCACTGCCCGATTGCATCGTGATTTTCGGATATACCGACTGGATCTCGGAAGCACTCCATTTCTTCGTTCCGCCCATGCCCAGCAGGTTCGTGCGCAGGGAAACGCCGCTGCTGTTGGCGACAATCGTGGCCGTTCCGAACCAAAGATTTAAGGAGATGAGTGTCAGCAGGAGTGCGAAGAAGCCGACGAAAATGCCGAAGAAGATGGGCACGCGGAAATGGAAAACAGCAAAGTCGAGGCTGCTGAAGAGGAGAGCGAAGACGGTGACGCCCATGGCCGAACTCACATTGCGGGCCGCGGGAAAATAAAACTGCATGCCGCCTTCCGGCACTGGAGATACGCGCACCGTCGGGTGAATAGGCTCGGTCGGAGGATGGCTGCGCTGCTGGGCTTCTTCTTTGATATGCCAGTCGGCAACGTTGGGCGAGTCGTGGGTCTCGAATACGGGAACTTCAAACGTGTCGTTGAAGTTCGCCCCAGGAATATCGGCCTCCGCGCGTAGAAGCCAGAGGATCTGGCTCGAGCGGTGGGCATTGTTGCTGGCAGGTTTGTCGCGGGGAATGTCGAAGCTTACGGGAATCGAGCTGCCCGCCGGCCCCGCCATGATCTGTTCCGGCGGGATCGTTTTCGAGTCCTGCCAGAGAACATGATCCCACGTCGATGGATGGTTGCCGCCACTCGTCACGCGATTAATACAGCTCAACACCAGATAGATGCCATGGGGTACGGGATAGGGCAAATGCGCGTCGATGCTCCCCTGCAGACTGCGGCCCAGGGGTGCAGGCAGGGTTTGCAACTGCATCGTGGTCTTGCCGAAGCGAATACGCCGCAGGGTGAGGAGGATCGCCCAACAAAACGCACCTATTCCGATCAGGAGAAAAAGTGCCAGAAAGAAATAAGCAGCACGGGGTCCACCCAGCGACCGATGTACGAACGCACCGTACGCCACGCTCCCCGAGATGCCATTCCACCCCAAGGCGAAGATCCACGCTCCGGCGGTGGCGCGGCCACTCTGTCCCCGCGATTGACCCTTCGCCCAGTCAGCACGCCACATCCAAGGTTGGCCGGGATAGGCTGCCTGGACCGCCTGGAATTGCTTGGCACCCTTCATCACCTTGAAACCTGCGGCCATAATCAGGCCCCCAAGCAAAGCGAAGACGGAGCCCACGACCATCGCGACCCATGGGTTGCGAAAGTTTGGATCATCCAGCGACCTATAACTGACGATGACGAAGAAAAGCCCGCCGGCCATAAAAGGAAGGGCAAAAAGGATGAGGCAACCACTCGCTGGTTTGGTGGAGTCGGCCATGTTTGTGGCGGGATTATAGGCCGGAATACCCATTTTTTTGAGCAAAACACGGCAGTTTGAGTCACTCCGGAGGAAAGGAGCAGCCCACCTCTGCTCGGGCAGCCTCATCCAAATATGAAAACCGTAGTCAACTTTGCAAATTTGTCTGCTCGCTCAGCGAGTGGAAAGCGGTTGAAACGGGTTATTGGGACGGGTAAACCCCTTTTGGAGTTGGAACCATGCGAAAGATGTCATTGTTTGCGGTGCTGGCCACTCTGTTGATGTTGGCGCCGGCACTGTTTGCGCAAAACGACGGTGAAGTCGGCGTATTTGCCGATTACACGCGGCTGGGAACTGGCGGCGGTAATGCCTTTAATTTTGTAGGTGTTGGCGGCCGTCTTGCATTTAACGTGCATCCGAACCTCGCGCTCGAAGCCGAAGGTGCCTACGATCCGAATCGCTCCTACGCCTACAGTTCAGGCACGGGCGGCGTTTTCACCACCTACAACTCGAATCTTCACATCGCCCAGGCAATGTTTCGGACCGAAAGTACAATTTGGCACCGGAGCCTTTCGTGCTTTCGTAACTGTCAAAGGTGGTCTCATCACCTTCCGTGGCGGAAATCCGAGCTTCATTGGGACCGTCAATGCGATTCCTTCAGGCGACACGGACGCCGTTCTCTATCCGGGCGGCGGCGTGGAAGCGTTCGTGGGACCGATCGGCCTGCGTCTTGATGTCGGCGACGAAATCTATTTTGCCGGCAGCAATGCTGGGGGTCTCCACAACAACCTGAAGGTGACGTTCGGTCCGCATATCCGCTTCTAATCGGAATCGAAATCTTCGCAACCAGGGCAGCTCACAGGAGCTGCCCTTTCCTTTTACGGTAAGTTCTCTGTCGCCGAAGAGCGAAGAATTCGCGCATTGAGCCGATGGATCCCTCATGCGCCGAGGATTTTGCCCATGCTACCAAAGTAGCCGTTACCTTAGAACACGCCCTCATTCAGGGTCACTGGCTAACTTAGGGAATCTACCTGACCTCTACGACGGATGCCATGATGCGCCTCAGAAACCAATACTAGAGGGGCAAGTCGTGTCCAGTTGCAGACGTGCCGTCGTGTCATCTTTTCAGTCTTTTGCAATCATTCTCCTGACGCTTAGCGTCATTTCCTGCGGCGGCAGTTCGTCTCTCAAGAGCGAGCCCGTCTCCCAGATGGCGGTAGCCATCAATCCGACCGCTGCCAGCATGGGCGCTGGGCAAGCCCAGCAGTTCGTGGCCACGGTGACCGGAGGATCCAGCAACAGTGTGACGTGGACGGTTGATGGTCCAGGCACGATTTCCAAATCCGGCCTCTACACCGCGCCGTCGAATTTGGCCGACAATGCCATCGCCACCGTTACCGCGACCAGCACGGTTTCCTCTTCGTACAAGGCTTCCTGCCCCGTCAAGTTGGTGCCGCGAACGATTTCGATTTCCCCGGCCAGCGCCACCGTCACTTCCGGTTCGACCGAACAGTTCTCCGCGAAAATTACCGGCACCATGAACACCGCGGTGACGTGGAGCGTCTCAGGTCCGGGATCGGTCTCATCTTCTGGCCTGTATACCGCTCCTTCTAACCTGAGCGCCAACACAACGGCGACGATCAGAGCCACCAGTAAAGCATTCTCGACACTGACTACGACCGCCACGATCACCGTCACCCCATCGCAGCCGATCAGCATTTCTCCCGCTGCGATCACCATCTACGCCTCCGGAAGCCAGCAGTTCGCAGCCACCTTCTCCGGCACCGCGACGAACGCCGTTACCTGGAGCCTCTCCGGTCCGGGAACTCTTTCGAACTCCGGTTTGTACAACGCGCCTGACACGGTGAACTCGAGCGCAACGGCGACGGTCACGGTGATCAGCACCGTCGACACATCGATGACCGCCTCGGCGACCATCACCATCGACCCGCAAACGATCACCGTTTCCCCCGCGACCGCGAGCGTGCATCCGGGAGACACGACCCAGTTCTCCGCCAAGCTGGCGGGTGTCTCCAGTAAGGCAATCTCGTGGACTCTCTCCGGTCCCGGACAGCTCTCCAGTTCCGGCCTTTACACCGCGCCCGCGACGGCGACCACCGCTGCCACCGCAACCATCACTGCCGTGAGCGGCACCGTGAAAACTTTGAAGGCGCATGCGACCGTCAAGATCGAGCCTGAGACGATCGGCATCACACCGTTGAGTGCAACTCTCAATCCGGGCGGAAGCATGCAGTTCTCTGCCGCCTTGACCGGCCTCTCCGATAACAA
This sequence comes from uncultured Acidobacteriaceae bacterium, assembly GCA_963703075.1. Taxonomy (GTDB): domain Bacteria; phylum Acidobacteriota; class Terriglobia; order Terriglobales; family Acidobacteriaceae; genus Korobacter. The sequence continues at coordinate 3,173,700 of OY969786.1, read as the reverse complement.
CGTGGACTGGAGCGTCTCTGGACCGGGCTCGATCAGTAAGTCGGGTGTCTACACCGCCCCTACCACCGCCAGTTCGACTCTTACGGCCACCGTCACCGCGACCAGTCGGTCGGTGAGCACGCTGCAAGCTTCGGCCACCATCACCGTCAACCCACAGACAATCGCCATCACGCCTACCAGCGCAAACCTTCATCCCGGAGCGAGCACCCAGTTCTCAGCGACACTCACCGGAGTGTCGAGTAATACCGTGACCTGGAGTGTCTCCGGTCCTGGCTCCATCTCGCAGTCTGGCATGTACACCGCGCCGGCCAGCGTGACTTCCGCCGCTTCGGCGACGATCACCGCCACCAGTAACGCGGTGAGTTCACTGCAAGCTTCGGCGACGGTCAACATCAGTTCCCAGACCATCTCGATTACGCCGACCAGCGCCAGTCTCGCGGCGGGAGCAACCCAGCAATTCGGGGCAACTGTCTCCGGCGTCTCCGACAACTCGGTCACTTGGAGCGTTTCTGGACCCGGAACGATTTCAAATTCCGGTCTTTATACGGCGCCCTCGACTGTGACGTCCGCGGCTACCGCGACCATCACTGCGACCAGCAATGCGGTCAGCGGCCTGCAAGCCTCAGCAACTGTCAGCATCGCTGCGCAAACGATTTCCGTGACCCCGAAGAGCGCGAATGTGACTGCCGGGGGCACCGCGCAATTTGCGGCGACACTCGCCGGCGTTTCGGATCAGACCGTCACCTGGAGCGTCTCGGGAGCCGGTTCGATTTCGAACTCGGGCCTCTACACCGCCCCTGCTAACGCGAGCGCTGGCACCACGGCAACCATTACTGCAACCAGTAATGCGGTCAGCAGCCTGAAGACTTCCGCGACCGTCACCATCGCGGCGCAAACGATCTCCGTGAGCCCGACCAGCGCGAACGTCAATGCCGGGGCGACCCAGCAATTCGCGGCGACGGTTTCCGGCGTCGGAGATACCTCGGTCACCTGGAGCGTTTCAGGAGGCGGCACGATTTCGAACTCAGGTCTCTACACCGCGCCCGCTAACGCGAGCGCTGGCGCGACGGCGACCATCACCGCGACCAGCAATGCGGTGAGCAGCCTGCAAGCCTCGGCGACCGTTCGTATCGCTGCCCAAACGATCAGCCTGACGCCCTCCAGCGCCAGCCTCTCCGCCGGGGGTACCACCCAGTTCGCCGCCAATCTTTCCGGAGTTTCTTCCAACACCGTCAACTGGACGCTCTCCGGTCCAGGCACGCTCTCCGCTTCCGGTCTTTACACCGCGCCTGCAACCGTGAGTTCGGGTGGAACTACCGCGACGATCACCGCGACCAGCACCGTGGTAAGCTCGCTGACCGCCTCCGCGACCGTCACCCTCAAATCGGCGACGATTTCGATGTCGCCTGGCTCCGCCAGCATTTATGAGAACGGCACGGCGCAGTTCGCCGCAACCGTCTCGGGTGCTTCGGATACCTCGGTGACTTGGAGCCTCTCCGGTCCAGGCACGATTTCGAATTCGGGAGAATATACCGCGCCTTCCGGCATCACCTCGACGACGACTGCAACGGTTACGGCGACCAGCAATGCCGTGAGCTCTCTCACCGCATCGGCTACTGTCACGATCAAGCCATCGACTATTTCCTTGAGTCCCACCTCCTCCAGCATTACCGCCGGACAGACCAAGCAGTTCACTGCGCAACTCACGGGTGTGAGCAGTAACTCGGTGAATTGGACCCTGTCCGGTTCTGGCACGCTCTCCAGCTCAGGCATGTACACAGCTCCGTCCTCGGTGAGTTCGACCATGACGGCGACCATCACGGCAACCAGCAATGCAGACTCAACATTGAGCGCATCGGCCACCATCACCGTGTCGCCTGCCTCCTCCAACCCCTCGGGAACGGCCATTACCGCATGTGGCCAGTCCTTGCAGGCCAATACCACCTACTACCTCGCCAATGACATCGGCAGCAGCGGATCGTCTCTGTGCCTGACGCCAATCGGCCCGAACCTGGTCTTGAACCTCAACGGACACAAGATCACTGGAACCTTAAAGGCCGAGGCGATCAACGTCAGCGGCGTTCATATCTACAACGGTTCCATCACTTGCCAGGACGATGATCCGAACCAGCCCGGTTGCCTCTACATTGGTGCGGATACGGATGCACCGGCCATCAGCGCCCCGCTGGAAATCGATCACATCTCGTGGATCAACACATCCGCGACCAGCAACAACAGCGAACGCAACCTGATGATCGATCTCGGTGGCACGACCAAGACCACCCTCAGCGGACCGAACGTCCTGGTGCATGACAACACCTCGGTGTCGGCGACCGGTATTAGCTCCAGCCGCATCGTCAACCTGCAGGTGCAGGGCACGGCGCACAGCAACATCGGCTACGCGGCGTTCTACAACAACGCCACGCTTTGCCAGTCAACCGCGGCCGCATGCCAGGGAGTCGTTGCCTACGGTTTGTGGGACGTGAAGGTGTACAACAACACCTTTGTGAACCAGATGGCCAATGCCGCCTCGACAGAAACGCCGCGCGCTGTCATCTGCGATCAGACCGATGCGTGCGAAATTTATTCGAACGTCTTCGATGCCGAGGATGGGCGCGCCGTCCGCATGCGCGGTACCAACAACAAGAACGACGTCAATTCGGTACACGATAACACCGTCAACAACGTCGTCGCCGGCTCGAACCAGAATGAAGTGGCCGCGTTCCATATCGGCGATCCCGACAGCGGCACCGAAGTGGAAAACGCGACGATCTACAACAACACCATTAACGCCACCACCGGATGGGTCTTCATGGCCCGCTCCGCGACCGGCATCACCATCCGCGATAACACGGTGAACACCAACACGACCGTGAACCTGCTGGATGGGCGTTCGGTCGGCGCGTCGACGCAGGTCGACCTGTTCCGCACCACTCTCTCGGGTGGCACGGCCCAGTCCTTCTGCGAATCGGGTGTCAATGTCACGGTGTGCAAGTCTGGTAACGTGAGCGGCTCCTGCAGCCTGAACAATAGCGGCTGTTGATCGAGGAAGACCGCGGGGGGCGGGACGAAAGTCCCGCTGTCCCGCATCCCAGAAGGGCGTCGACCTCTACCCATCCTCAGTTACGAAGGTGCGGCGACTGCCGCGTATCCCTGCAGCGTGAGTCTCAGCTTAAAATAGAGCTGTACCGGCGGTTGGAGTGGATCTCTTCTCACCCACAGCCAGACCCGACCTGCCCGCCGCTATTGGAGGAGCCGTGAGTTCTACCGCAGCGACCAACGGAACTGTTTCGCTGAAGCTTCAAAGCGTGACCGATCAGCTTCGGCAAATACAGGACCTCCTTACCCTGGACAAGGACGTCGACCCGAGCATCCTCACCGATTTTCGCGACGCCGTGAACCGCGTGCGCAATACCGCCTGGGCCGTCGAGCAATTTGCCAATTCAAAAACTACCGAGACCGATCCGCAGACTGTGCTTTCTGTCCTCGCAGGCGAACGCGTACGCATTGCTTACCAGCTTTGTAAGCTGATCCAATCCGACTTGGCGAATCCCGAAATCGTTTTCCAGAAGGGACAACTGCTCCAGCTTCGCGATGCCATCACCGAGCTAGGGAAGTTACTTGACGCAGCCGCCGGAGCCTAGACGAGGCAAAATTCAGGTTCCGATTTGCCTCTGCCATCGTCTCCCGATAGAAGCTTGTTCCCGCATGAAACCTCTTCACTGCGATTAGAAAATTGATTCGCCGCCGTTGTCAGGACGACAGCCGTTTTGCTATAAACTTCAGAAGAACGCCATCCCTTGAGGATCCAAATTTGAGCGCCTCCCTGCATTCGAAGAGCGGCAGTGTGCTCATCGAACACCTCGATCTCAGTTCCAGTCCCTAGAGGCCGCATGAAGCAGCGATCAGTTCTGTACGGCATCGCCATTGCTGCCTGGGTGGCCGCACTCTTGTATGGAACCCGGTTTGCCATGCTGGATGACGCGCTGATTCATTTGCGCTACGCCAGCTATTTGCGCCAGGTGCACTACATTACTTTCGATGGCGTCACCCCCTCTTTCGGCACGTCGAGCCTTCTCTATGTCTCGCTGCTTGCGCTCCTGCGATCGCTGTCCACCTCGCCTATGTTGCCGAAGGCGTGCTCTGTGGTCGCTTACCTGGCGGTTCTGGGTCTGGTCATAGCGCTTTTCAGGCATTGCCGGCGCAGCTCTGAAGGTCGCGCCCTGAGCATGGCGCTGCTTCTGATTTTGATCACACCGATGTCGATTCGTTGGCTGACAGACGGAATGGAGACGAGTCTCGTCGTGCTGGCAGTCGCACTTTATGCGTGGGGTTTGTATCGACAATCGCATAGCAGCGGAATTTTCTCGAGCCTGGCGCTCGTGGCTGGGGCCGTCCTGCTGGTGCTCCTGCGCGTCGAGCTTGCGATGGTCGTCGGCATCGGTTGCTGCGCAGCACTCTTCCTGCGGCTTGCGGCGAATCGCGGGAAAGCGACGCGGGATGCACTTCTTGCCCTGGTCCCCGGATTGGGTGCTTTGGCAGCGATGCTTTTTGTCTTGCTCGTATTCGGGCACATTCTGCCGGATACCGCCGCTGCGAAATACACTGGGGCCAGACTTGGCACCGCGCTCGGCATTGCGAAGGCAGTGACCGCCTCTTTGCTCCTGGGGCTGGGATCGTTGGCGCTCTATGTCCTATCTGCCTGGACCTGGTTGCAAAAATTACGACAGTCGCGTTCCAGCATAGTTTCCTGGGCGTTGATGAACTCGCCATTCCCGCTCCTCGTCCTTCTTTCGTCCTTGCGAGGTCAAGCCATCCACGGGGTACGGTATGTCCTGTGGGCTTTGGTGTTTTCCATCGTCTTTAACATCCTTGAAATTGCAGAGCAGCCGAGTGAGTCCATTTCTTTTAGCGCTGCATGGGTGCCATTTGCCAAGTGGGCTGTTATTCCTCTTGTCCTGCTGCTTCCTCTCGACTGGCACTTTGCGTGGAGAGCCATGTCGGCTTCAACTCAATCCTTCGAGAGAATGCAACAAAGTCATCTCGATCAATTCCGGAATTTGTCCCTCGTGTCCAGCGATATCGGATTCATCTCATATTTCAGCGGAGCTCGAGTCTGCGACTTGGAGGCGTTAGTGAATGGCCGAGAAATGGCGCGGTTGAGCCCCCTGGAACGTATGCGTCACTGCGCAGAGCAGCATCCCGATTTCGTCTATCTTTCGTCGTCCCAGGCGACGGATTTCAATCGCTTTTTTCATGTTGCGGATTGGGAGGTCTGTCAGACCTTCGAGTTAAAGAATGTGGGCACACAAGACACGCATTATCTCGCCGTACCGCCGCAACACGCCGCCCAAGACTGTTCTTCCTTCGGAGGCTCAAAAGGCCAGTTGCAAACCTTCTTCCAGCCTCCATCGTCGCTCCCCTGATACCGGCTGGACACTCAAGCTCCTGCTTGCGTGTCTTCACGACGAGCAACTTGCAAATCAACGGGGAAGACTGAAAATTGTGCTGTAAGTCTTCGTTGCGGGCAGGAATGGTGAGCGCGCCGGGGCTCGAACCCGGGACCACCTGATTAAAAGTCAGGTGCTCTACCAACTGAGCTACGCGCTCGAACCGTTTTACGTGGGCGGCAAAACGACTACCGACATTCTACCTGAAGCGCTTCGTCTCCCGCACCCAAGCACCGCGGCGCTCGGACTCGCGCAGCGATCATTTGCGAGGAAGTTTGGCGGCAGGCTCTTTGGTTGCGGCCCCAAAGAGAAATGAAATCACAACCCCGCCGAATAGAAACCAAGCCAGCCCTAATCGCTGATTCGCATCGGCCACGGCGAAACTGCGAAGAGGCGGCAGGAAGAAAAAAGCAAACACGGCGGCCGATATGCAGGTGCCCACCATGCCGGCAGCGCTTCCGCATCGCACGGCAACCCAGGTGACCACGCAGAGGAAGGCGAGCGTCACACTCGTTTTGAATCCGATATTGCGGAAAACTAAACTCACGAGCCCGGCGCTGAAGCAGCAGAAGGACGCACCGAGAATTGGCCAGAATCGCGGAAAGCGCAGCTGAGGCAAATGCATACACGAAGTGGTACTTGCATTCAGAGTAGAGCACATCCGAAGTGAAGAATTCGTAAAGAATTTGATCCCCGCAGAAGCCCTGTCACCCGCTCGCCGGCGTCCCTGCAACCCCGCAGTGTTCGGAGCTATCTGCTTGAAAACGATCTCGTTTGCGTTCTCATTGGAGGGTCGGGTTCGCCAGGAAAGCCTCCCGACTCAGGTCGTAGCAATCCGCGCCCGCAACTCGCGGCGCAAAATCTTTCCGCTGGCGGTGCGGGGAATCGTTTCCGTGAAGATGATGTCGCGCGGTTGCTTATAGCGGGTAATCCTCTCGGCCACGAATTCTCGCAGCTCCTCCGCAAGCTTCACCGATCCTCGTTGCGGATCGCGCAGAATGACGAACGCGATGGGCACCTCACCGCTGGCCGCATCAGGCCGCGAGACCACTCCGCAATCGCGGACCTCAGGATGTTCCAGCAGTACGCCCTCTACCTCCGCCGGCGCCACCGGGAATCCATTGCACTTGATCATCTCCTTGCGACGGTCGACGATGTAGAACAACCCGTCTTCATCCTGCCTAGCCACGTCGCCACTCCAATACCAGCCATCGCGCAAAGCTGCGTTGGTCGCTTCCTCCGCTTTCCAATACCCCTGCATGATCTGCGGTCCGCGCATTACGAGTTCGCCGCACTCCCCGGGATTCACCTCGTTCCCGTAATCGTCCAGGATGCGGCACTCGGTCTGCGCTACCGGGGAGCCAATCGATGTCGGCCGATACAGCGGTGCGTCCAGGAACCCGAGGTGCGTCACCGGCGAAGCCTCCGTCATTCCGTATCCCTGGCGAATGGGAATCCCTGTCCACTGGGTGAAGCGCAGGGCAAGCTCGGGAGCTAGAGGCGCAGCCCCCGACTTCACCCATCGCAGGTGGTGATGGCGCGGGAACAGTCCCTGCTCCGCCTGCTGCGACCAGTTCAGCAGCACCGGCGGAACGCAAGGAACGATGGTTATCGCGTGCTCGGTGAGTAACTCGAGCGACCGCTTTGGATCGAATCGGGGCATCAGCACCAGTGTTCCGCCAAGCGCGATCATCAAGTCCAGCCCGACCGTCAGCCCGTAGATGTGGTACAGCGGCAAGAAGCAGAGCATCACATCCGTTGAAGTAAACGCCCCCACCTCCCCTGGCGTCAGCGTCTGGTAGACGTTGGTGACCAAGTTGGTGTGCGTTAGCTTCACGCCTTTGGGCAGTCCCGTGGTGCCGCTCGAATATGGGAGCGATGCGATGGTCGTAGCCGGATCGAAGGCACGCCACGGCAGGGGATTCGCCCGCTCCTTCAGCAGGGCTGAAAACGGTTGCGCCGCGCCCGCTCCGGTACGCGTGTAGTAAACCTGCCGCAAGAGCGGCAATCCGGATAGATCGATGTCCTGTATCAGCGGCCCATCGCTAATCAGCGCGACGGCGTCGGAATTTTCCAACTGGTAACGTACCTCGCGCTCGCGGTAGGAAGGATTAAGCGGTGTCGAGATCGCTCCCACATAGCTGATCGCATGAAACGCGACGCAGAACTCCCACGAGTTGGCGAGATAGATGGCAACGACCTGGTGCGGTTTGATGCCCGCCGCGATCAGTCCGCGCGCCACCCGCTCCACCAGGTCCGCGTATTCCGCATAAGTGATCGTGCGCGCCGGCGTCGTCGACGTATCGACGATGGCAATCTTTTCGGGATGGCGGTTCGCGGCCGCGAAAACCATGTCGTGGACGAGCTTGCCTGCTGGATCAGCGTAGAGTTGTGTTCGTTGGACGAGCATCGGTCGGCGCTGCGGATTCTATCTCACTTTGCGAACTGGATGGCGTCTGTGCGCCCAAAGCTTTCCCTTGTCATGGCGAGGAGCGCCAGCGACGCGGCAACCTGCTGTCTTCTCCATCCCTACGTTACGCGTGCTCCAGCCCCGTCTCCAGGTCGGCGAGAATGTCATCCCGGTCTTCAAGCCCAATCGACAAACGGATCCCGCCCGGTTCTACCCGGTTCGTTTCACAACTCCCACCGTGCCCGTTCCTCTTGGCCTTGTTCGCATCGACCGCCAGGTATGCGGAATGAGTCATTGAATACGGATTCTCGATCAGCGTCTTGACTTGTCCGAGGCTCACTGCCAGGGTGATGCAATAGGCTTTGTCGGCAATGTAATTGATGAAGTTTTCGGCAGCATGATTGGCGCCGCTCTTATCGCGCAACGTGAAATAGATCATCGAACCGGGTGCGAACTTTCCCCGGTAATCTACCATCTGTTTTTCCGCCAGCTCACGGTGGGGGAAAGAGTAGAGGCCGGGGTACAGCACCTTTTCTACTTTGGGTTGCCGCTCCAGCCACTCCGCAATGTAAAGCGCCGATTTCTGCATGTTGGCCATGCGCGCCGCCAGCGAAGGTAGTCCGTACACGAGCACGTTCCACGCGGCCTTGGGCGAAAGCACTCCGCCGAAATCCTTGCGATACATCAGCAGCACGTTGTGCAGGCTCTTCGGGCCGATAACGACACCGCCCATGTCGGTGCCGAAGCCGCCAATCCCTTTTGTCAGGCTATGCACCACAATATGCGCACCCAAGGTCAGCGGGCGCTGGCAGAACGGCGTGGCAAACGTGTTGTCCACCACAATGTGAACCTTCTCCAACTCGGCGCGCCCCGTATTGGCGCGGTCCACGATCTCGCGAATGGCGCCGATGTCGATGAGTTCGAGATTCGGATTGACGGGAGTTTCGAGATAAACGATGCGGGTGCGTGCGGAGATTGCCTTCGCGATCTCTTTCGGATTGCGCATGTCCACGAAGCGTGTGTTCACGCCCTGGCGGGGCAGCCAGTTGGTCATTAACGAATACGTGCAGCCGTAAAGTGTGTTGTGCGCGACCACCTGATCTCCGCTGCGTGTCAACGCAGCAATGGATGCGGAGATTGCCGCCATGCCGGTCGCGAAACAGACGCCAATCTCTCCCTGCTCGGCAGCCGCTAGGTTCTCCTCCAGCATCCCTCGCGTTGGCTCATCCAGCCGGTCGTAAATGTAGATCGGCACCTGCCGCGTCGTATCCACGCGGTCGCAGGCGAACTCGAAGAAGCCTCGTGCTCCGCGCTGCGAGGAACTCAGCCGGAAAGTTGCCGAGGATGTCAGGGGTGGTACGACGTGGTGCGAGTAATCCCACTTCGGCGTGCGCATCGAGCCGTGAATCAGCCGGGTGCGTAGATCGTATTTGGGATTGATTTCGGGGGATGGCTGTTTCGCTGAGGATTTCTTCTTCGGAGATTTCGTGCTCGGCATGGAGCTACTCCTTGAGGTAAGGCAAAAGGTCTTTGAAGGTCGGCGAACTCGACGAGCGTAGCAGTTCGTACGTCATCATTTCGGTGCTCGAAATCACAGCCCCCGCATCCTGCATGCGGTTCAACCCGATGTGGTAATTCCATTCCGAACGCGACCCAACCGCGTCCGATGCCACATGCACCAGGTAGCCCTGATTCATCGCACCCAGCGCCGTCTGCATCACGCAGATATGCGTCTCCATGCCGCACAACAGGACCGTCGTCCGATTGCCTGGAAGCTTCTTCACCGCCGAGCAGAACCCGGAGTTGTTAAAGCAGTCGAACTCGGTTTTATCCAGCACGGTCGCATCCGGCAGCAACGACGCAATTTCCGGCACCGTACCACCCAACCCGCGCGCGTATTGCGTGCTGACCAGCACCGGTAAATTCAGCAACCCGGCGAGCCGGATGAGCAACCGTGCATTCTTTACCAGCAATTCCTTGTTGGAAATGGCCGGCAACAATTTTTCCTGGATATCGACAACGACCAGCGCACACTGCTGGGGATCGAGCGGTCGCCGTGCAATTTCGTGGGGATCCAGCGCCAGTTCCACGCTTCCCGGAATGGAAGACATCGCCAACTCCTTCGCGTCACGATGACTCGCTATTGTACCGCCGGGGCAGCGGCCACCCTCACTCCGTCGAGATAGAACGAAAGGGAAATCAGGCACTTCACGTGGGGATGCGTCTACGCGTCGTTGTATGGCTAGTGCACGAACTGCGTCCAGAGGAATGCCAGGTTGGCTAGAATCGCTACCACGATCGCTCCGGTCAGCCAGCCATTCTCGGCGCGGGTGTTACGAATGGAAACCAATGCCGGATCATTTCCCAGCTTCCGCATGTAATGCAGAATCGGAACGGTGAGCACACCGGCAAAGAGCTGCGACCAGTACAGCACCGAAACCACGTTGATGCCGAACATATCGACCGCCACCGCAATCACGACCACCGCCGAGATCAGCGTGTAGAACCGCGTTGCTTCCCACGGCGCACGGCTCAAGCGCGACTTCCAGCCAAATGCCTCGGCCACGCTGAAGCAAAGTGAACCGACGATCAACGGTAACGCAACCAATCCAGAGCCGATAATCCCGAGCGAGAAAATCACAGGCCCCGCCGACCCGAGAACGTTGAGGGCTTCCGCCGCGGTACGCGTCGTGATGAGGTTGGGATCCGCGACATGCAGCCGCGAAGCGCAAACGATCACGCAGAACGAAATCAGGCAGGCCACGATCGTCCCGGCCTGCGACTCCGTGTAGTGCGCGCTGGCCACGCCGGTGGGCAAATCGCGCTTCGTGCTGGTTTGCCAAACGATCACGTCCGGGGTGAGCAAGGAGCCGAACAAAGCAATCGCAGCCATGAAATACGCGCTGCTCAACCGTATGTGCGGCAGCAGCACCCCTTGCGCCAAGTGCAGGTAAGAGTCGGTAGCACGATGGGCCGCCAGGATGTAGGCCAGCAAGACCAGGGTCAGGCTTCCCAGAGTGCGCGTGATCTTCCGATAGTCGCTGACAATGAGGAAGTACCAGATCACGAATCCCACCACCGCGATGAACATCGCGCGGCGTTGCAGCATGATCAGCGAAAAGGCGTCGGAAACGGCATAAATATCGCCGATGACCATGGCCAGGTTGACCACCACCATCCCCAGCGCCATGGTCTTGGCGCGTCCCGAGCCATAGCGCATACGGACAAGCTCGATCAGGCCTCGTCTCGTCTCCCGTCCTATTCTCGAGGAGACCGCGAACACCGTTTGCAGTACAGGGAAGCTGATCAGCACAACCCAGGCAATCGACAGCCCGAAAGTGGCTCCGACCACGGTGGCGGTCAGCACCGCCGCAGGGTCAAGATCAGCCGCTCCGGCGATGATCCCGGGAAGCGTCTCCACTATTCGGCGAAAAAACGATCGGGAGGGCACCGGGGCTCCAGGCTTCGGACTTTGGCCGATCTTCGTTGCCTCCGTGGTAAACACGTAGGGTTAGAGGCGAAAAGAAGCAGAGAGGCTGCTCTGGATCGGCCTTGGCATTCGGCCACTCACCCCGATGTCCATTGGTACCAGGAACTCCCTGACCCCGGGAAAATGTCGTAAACAGACCAACTTTGCACCATCTTGGTGCATCTTTCTACAAACAGGCAAGTTGCACCACCCGTCTGCTTGGGATTGTCCTACTCCCCCGTCCGCAAGCAACAGGGCCCGGTTTACTCCATTCCACCCGCCGGGACCAAAAAGTCGTTCACAGAGGAGATAAACCAAACGATGCGCCCTGCCAAGAAAAATTGGATCCCCCGTGTCCTTTCCGCGGCTTTCTTTATCGTCTGCGCTGCCGCTCAACTGTCCGCTCAACAGATTCCAGCCTCCAGTCACGTCATGGTGCTGATGCTGGAAAACCACAGTTATTCGCAGGTCATCGGGAACACCAGCGCCCCCTACATCAACTCGCTGGCCAACACGTATGGCCTCGCTACCAATTACGACGCCAATAGTCACTACTCGATCCCGAATTACTTCTGGGTTACCACAGGCGCTTACGTCACCACCAGCGACGGCACCTCCAGCACCTTCAACGTCGATAACGTCACACGTTATTTGTTGGCTGCCGGCCTTACCTGGAAAGCCTACGAGGAGAGCATTCCCTCGGTCGGGTACACCGGACCCACCCAAGAGCCTTACGAACGCAACCACGATCCGTTCTCGTATCTATCCGACGTGAAAAATAGCGCACAGGTGAATAACATCGTGCCGTTTACCCAGTTGGCGACAGACCTTGCCAACAACCAGTTGCCGAATTATTCGTTTATTACGCCAAATAGTACCCACGACGGCCACAACGGCACCATGGCGACGGTCGATAGCTGGCTGAAAACGAATCTTGCGCCGCTGCTCCAGTCCCCATACTTCCAGCCTGGTGGCGACGGCCTTCTGATTATCACCTTCGACGAGTCGGTCGATTCCGACTGCGCCCCCCTAACGAGCTGTCCGAAGCTGCCGGAAAACGGCGGTGGCGGCCACATCGCAACCATCGTCATCGGCCCCAACGTTACGCCGGGCACCAAGTCCACCAATTTCTATCAGCACCCCAGCACGCTCAAAACCATGCTGACCGCGCTTGGCATCTCCGGAGCTCCCGGTGCCGCCGCCAATGCTCCCGTGATGAGCGACTTCTTCGGCGCCCCCGTCACCACCGGATGCACCGGCACGGGCGCCAACCAGACAGTGACGATCTGTACACCAGGCAGTGGCGCAACGGTTTCTTCGCCCGTGCAAATTACCGCCGCCGTTACCGACTCTAACCCAGTCAACTACACGCAGATCTATCTTGACGGTGTGAAACAGATGACCCTGCGCAGCTCTTCAGTGAATACCAGCCTGCCCATGAGCTCAGGCTCGCATCGTCTTACCGTTCAGGCCAATGACGGCACCACCTTCAAAACCACCATTTACATCACCGTGCAGTAAGTTCGGCGGGGCGGCGGCGTTCTCCTAGAATGCCGCCGCGCCCGCTTCCGCCACGGCGTGGTCCTGGTCGCCCGACCCGCCGCTCACCCCGATCGCCCCGACCACCTTCCCATCTTTCTTCAGCGGAATGCCGCCCGCGAAGATCATGATCTTGCCGTCGTTCGAAGCGTGAATTCCAAAGAACTGTCCGCCCGACTGCGAATGCGTTGCCAAATCCTTGGTGGCGATATCGAATGCCCGCGACGTGTACGCCTTCTTGATCGAAATATCAATGCTGCCCAGCCACGCGCCATCCATGCGCACGTGTGACACCAGGTTGCCGCCAGCATCGGCGACCGCGATGTTCATTGGCTGCCCGATTTCCTTGGCTTTCTTTTCCGCCGCAGCAATCACTCTGCGTGCATCTTCCAGCTTTACCATTTTTGCTGCCTCCAGTTGCGTGGGACTTCTGCAGGATTGAGAACGATGCTCCCTCTTTTACCAGAAAAGCGCTCGACAACAAAAAGCGCCAGCCGTTACAGTGACTCGAAGCAATCAAAAAGGAATTAAATGACCGATCGCAAATACGACGCCATCATCGTCGGTGGCGGACACAATGGCCTGGTTACGGCCGCCTACCTCAGCAAAGCGGGAAAGAAAGTGCTGGTGCTTGAACGCCGCTACCTCGTCGGCGGCGCCTGTGTGACCGAAGAAATTTTTCCCGGCTACAAAGTTTCCACCACTTCCTACCTGTGCAGCCTTCTGAACCCGAAAGTCGTCTCCGACCTTCGCCTCGCCGACTACGGCTACAAAGTCGACGCCAAGGATCCTGCGTTCTTCTCCGTTTTTCCCGACGATCGTCACCTCTTCATGTGGCAGGACCAGAGCAAGACCGTCGCGGAACTGGCAAAATTCTCCAAGCACGATGCCGAGGTCTATCCCGCCTTCGAACAGCACCTCGAGCGACTGGCGATGACTGTCGAATCGCTGCTCACCGTGACTCCTCCGGTTTTTCCGCCCAAAAATCTTTTCGACTTGCCTGAATACCTGAAGCTCCTCGCCAAGGTTCGTGGCTTGAGTACCAAGGAAACCGTCGGATTGGTAAAAGTTTTCACCCAGAGCGCCGTTGAGTTTCTCGATGAGTGGTTCGAGAACGAAGAGGTCAAGGTTACCCTGGCAACCGATGGCGTAATCGGCGCAAATGGCGGCCCGCGCTCGCAGGGAACCGCCTACATCCTGCTGCATCACTGCATGGGCGGTGTCGATGGCCATCGCGGCCTATGGGGCTTCGTGCGCGGCGGCATGGGTTCGATCTCCAATGCAATTGCGGCCTGCGCGAAACAGCACGGAGCCGAGATCCGCACTGACGCGCCGGTATCCAAGATCAATGTCGAAAACGGCCGGGTCAAGGGCGTTACGCTTGAATCCGGCGAAGAGATCCAAGCACCCTACGTCGCCAGCAATTGCGATCCCAGGCGCACCTTCCTCAAGCTGATTGACGAGAAACAACTCGATGCCGACTTCCTCGATTCCATGCGCAAATACCGCTGCGAGGGAACTTCGCTCAAGATCAATCTCGGGCTTGGCGCGCTGCCCAATTTCAAGGCGCTCCCAGGCGCACCCGGCCCGCAACACCGCGCCACCATGCACATCTGTCCGTCGATTGACTACGTCGAGAAGGCCTGGGATGACGCCAAGTACGGACGTCCTTCGCAATCGCCGCTGCTGGAAATGACCTCGCCCACCCAGTACGATCCCTCGCTCGCTCCCGCCGGCAAGCACATCATGGGCATCTTCCTGCAATATGCGCCGTACACCCTGCGTGAGGGCACGTGGGACGACTACCGCGACCCGTTCGCCATGCGCGTTCTCGAAATCATCGACGAATACGCTCCCGGCTTTTCCAGCGGCGTGGAATACATGCAGGTGCTCACGCCTCTCGACCTCGAACGCGAGTATGGCCTCACCGGCGGCAGCATCTTCCACGGCGATATGACCCTCGACCAGATGTTCGTCCTGCGTCCGGTCGTTGGCTACGCGCGTTACAAAACGCCCATCACGAACTTGTATATGTGCGGATCGGGAACCCATCCCGGCGGTGGCGTCATGGGAACTCCCGGCCATAACGCCGCGCGCGAAATGCTGAAGTCAATGTAGGGAGAGCCATGTCATGGCGACCGAAGAACGCGCAGACCGATGCGCGTTTGTAGCGGAGCTACCTTTTGTTAGGGTTTTCTGAAATGGGCTGATGCAAGACGTGA
The DNA here is from genome assembly GCA_963703075.1 of uncultured Acidobacteriaceae bacterium. Taxonomy (GTDB): domain Bacteria; phylum Acidobacteriota; class Terriglobia; order Terriglobales; family Acidobacteriaceae; genus Korobacter. Next base: position 3,158,610 of record OY969786.1, on the reverse strand, counting down.
CTTCGACCCAGCAGAACCCACGCACTCGGAGCACTGCTATGAAGTGCTCAGAACGCCATGATGTTGATCCCGGCATCGACGAAGATCGTCTCCCCGGTGATCCCGCGCGCTCCATTGCCACACAGGAATGCCGCCGTATCAGCGACCTCGCTCGCGTCGATGTTGCGTTTCAACGGCGCCTTCTCGCTGACTTCTTTGAGAATCTCGCCGAAACTTCCAATCCCGCGCGCAGCAAGGGTCTTGATCGGTCCGGCAGAAATCGCGTTCACCCGGATGTTGTTCGGCCCGAGGTTATACGCCAGGTAGCGCACCGTGCACTCCAGCGCCGCCTTCGCCACCCCCATCACGTTGTAATAGGGAACCACCCGCGTCGAACCGTAATAGGTCAGGGTCACAACGCTGCCGCCATCGGTCATCAGCGGTTGCGCCGCTCGTGCCAGTGCGATGAGCGAATAGCAGCTGACGTCATGCGCAACCCGGAACCCCTCGCGGCTGGTATTCAGGAAACTGCCCTTCAAGTCTTCCGCCGGCGCATACGCCACGCTGTGAATCACGCTGTGGAGCTTGCCATAGCGCTCTTTCAGTTTCGCAAAGAGCTGCTCAATCTCACCATCGTTGGAAACGTCGCACTGGAAGCCCTCGGCGTTCGGCAGGGCGTGGATCATGTCCTCGGCCTCTTGCCGCAGCCGTTCGTTCTGATAGGTGATCGCGACGTGTGCGCCCTCTTGCTGAAGCCGCTGCGCGATCGCCCACGCGATGCTGCGCTTGTTCGCCACACCAAACACAACCGCCGTCTGACCTTCCAATGTGTTCCCCAAATCGGCTGCTCCTACGGTGAGTTGCGTTACGTACCAATGCAAGCCGAAAGGATATCAGAGATAACTCTTTGTTTTGTGGACAGCCCAAACCTACTCGACCGCGACTTCTTCCAATTCCCGCACCGCCTCGCGCGTCGGGATCATCGCTGCCAGCGCCGCTATCGCGTACAGCGATCCAATGATCGCAATCCCACGGGCCAGTCCGATGTGGTGCGCCACGTATCCCACCAGCACCGCCGTGAAAATCTGCAACCCGGTCCCGGCAAAATAAAACGTGTTCTGCACCCGTCCCATGAAGTGCTTTGGCACCCGCTGCATCATGTCGGTCGTGATCGCGATCCCGCCCCATCCCCGGCCCGAACCCATCAGGAAGAAGAGGCCGACCGAAAGCCAAAGGAAATGCGACGCCCCCATGAAGAAGGAGCAGATGGCCAACACCGCCATGCTCACCGCTACCGCCCGGCGTGCTCCCATGCGGGCCGTAGCCTGCGCCGCATAGGCCACGCTCACGAAAGCCCCCACCGCCCATCCCATGTTCAGCCAGCCATATCCCACCGCTCCCGCATGCAGAATCCGGTCGCTGATCGGCGACGTCGTCACCGCCTGGGTCAGCATGCCTGCGATGAATAGCGACCACGCGATCCCCATGAGTGCGACGGCGCGGTTTCGGCGGATGAACGTGAGGCTCTCGCGCATCTCGTGGAAGTAACGCCGCAGCGCATCGCCAGCCAGGTGTTCCGGCATCGCCATGCTCTCGGTCGGCGTCACCACGTGCCGTCCCTGGCGCACCCCGAAGTAGCAGAGGAACGACACGACATACGTCGCGAAGTCGATGAGCAGCACCCCGCCTAGCCCCACCCGGTTGTAGATGAAGCCCACAAACGCGCCGGCCAGCAGCCATCCGCCCTGCACCCCCGCCATCAGCAGGGAATTCGACCCCGCCAGTTGGTCGTCGGGCGAAAGCTCCTGGATGAGCGCGTTGATCGTCGGCCAAAACAGCCAGAACCCGACCGAGATCACGATGTTCATGAAGTACAGCTCCCACATACGAGAGCGATGGAAAACCACCAACAGAGCGACTGCCAGCACCAGCAACCCGCGCCCCGCATCCAGCCACATCACCAGGTGCCGCCGGTCTTCGCGGTCGATGATGACCCCCGAGAAGGGCATCAGCAGCATCGCGGGAATCGTCTGCAACACCACCAGCAGGCTCAGCGACATCTCGGAGTGTGTCGATTGCAGAATGGACCAGTTCAGGGCCGCGCCATTCATGCCGCTGCCCATCATGGAAACCAGGTTCGCAAGAAACACGAACCGCATGCCGCGTTGTCGAAGTATGTCCCGCATCCCGTGTACATCTAGTTTATCCGACGGGCGCCCCATCTTGAGAGCAGCGAAGGATGTGGATTTTGTGCGAGCGCACAATTGCTCTTCCGCGGCGGGGAAGAAATCGCGTTCCATCACGCTTAACTCCGCGGCAGTTCGCTCACGCTATACTTCCAACGGAGGTCTCGTGCGGTTATTCCGTAAGAAAGAAAAACAAGAACATCGCATCATGCGCGAGGCCATGGAGCGCGGCGAAAAACTTCTGCCCGAATACCACCGCGCCACCCCCGAGTGTCCGCACCCCGAGCGCTGGAGTATGTATGACTCCATGACCGCCGAGTTCGAAGTCCTCGAGTTTCTCAAGTCGCTGGTTACCACCACCAAGCCGGAACTCATCGTCGAGACCGGCAGCTTTATGGGCGTGAGCACCCTCTGGCTCGCGCAAGGACTGAAAGAAAATGGCTTCGGCAAGGTGATTAGCTGCGAATATGATCCCGCGGTTTTCGCCAAAGCGCAGGAGCGCGTCGCAGAAAGCCAGGTCAAGGAATGGATCGACCTACGCAACGAGTCGAGCCTTGAAATGAAAGTCGATGGCCGGATCGATCTGCTCTTCAGCGATAGCGACATGCCCATTCGCGAGCAGGAAGTGCGCCGCTACCTGCCGCAGCTAAATCCGCAGGGCTTGATCCTGATGCACGACGCCAGCTCACATCTCAAGCAGGTCCGCGATGCTGCGCTGAAACTCGAAGCCGAAGGGCTGATCTCTGTCGTCCTCTTGCCTACGCCAAGAGGCTTGGTCGTGGCGCAAAAACGCCAGGGCCGCAAATAGAGAGCGCACGCGGAGAAGAATCTGTTCCGAAGTAAGTCCGGACTACTCCTTCACCAATTCCCCTGACAACAAATTGGCCTTGTTCGCCAGGTTGTAAGCCCGCTCCAGGTCCCCATCCGTCATCGCCTTGCGCGATTGCGTGATGTAGTTACGAATCTGCGAAACCATCTGCTGTTCATCCGCGTTCAGCGATCGCCGGATGTTCGCCAGGTTGCTCTCCGCCGAACCGAGAAGGCTCGTGGTCTGCTGCTTCTGCTGCTCCGCCTGCGCATTCGTCATCGGCGCATTGATGCTCGCGTCCGGTTCAGGTTTCGGCGGCTCAGGCGTGCTCTCCGTCTCCGCCGGCGGAGGAACGATCACCCTCTTGGGCGGTGTATGCATGTGCTTTGGCTTTTGTTTCGGACTCTCGGTCGTGGGTTGCGGCGGTGGCGCTGGCTGCGGCGAGGGCGGTGGCGTCGGTTGCGGTTGCGGCAGATCGATCTGCCTATGCTCGATCGAGGGCGGAATCGACGGCGGAGGCGCCGGCTTCTTGTGGAAAACATTGCAGCCATTCCCAAAGAGCACAAGCACAAGGGTGGATGCGGCCAGAAGTTTGGTGCCAGCTTTCATCATTCCGTCTTACTAAATTCCTCTTCCGTGCGCTGTGTGTCAACCCAACTTCGCGGAAATGCTGGCCTGTGTTCCGGGAAGATTCAGTTCGTCCTGCGCATGCAGCGGAACCTGTAGGCGGAAGGTCGTCCCCTTGCCCACTTCGGTCTCGAACTCCAAAGCTCCGTTGTGCAGTTGCAGCACCCGGTAGGTCATCGCCAGCCCGATCCCGCTACCCGCCTTTTTGGTGGTGAAGTACAGGTTGAAAATCTTATCCTGCAGTTCCTTGGGAATGCCGGCGCCCTGGTCATGGACCTCCAGCATCGCTGCGCTTTCTGTGCGGCGCGCAATCATCTTCAGGGTGCCGCCCTCGGGCATCGCCTGCACTCCGTTGATCACGATATTCAAAATCGCCTGCTTCATCAGGTCGGCATCCACGTACACCGGCAGGGTTGGCGCCAGCGCAATATATTCCACTTTCACGTTGTGCTTTTCCGCCTCGGGGCCCGCCAGCATTGCCACTTCTTCCGACAGTTTGCGCAAGTCCACTTCAGACAGTTTGAGTTCCACGGGACGGGTGAAATCCACCAGCGTCTGCACCACCCGGTCCAGTCGCCGGATCTCGTTTCCGATGATGTCCATATGCCGCTGCGCGTCCGGCGCCACTTCCTGCAGCTTGTTCTTCAGGATCTCCAGGTGCACCACGATCGCGTTGATCGGGTTCTTGACCTCGTGGGCTACCCCTGAAGTCAGCCGCCCGATCGCCGCCAGCCGCCGCGAAAGCTCGATCTCGTTCTCGATCCGCCGTACCGACTCCGCATCGCTGATGGTGATCAGCGCGCCAATTCGTTCGCCGCGTTCCTCGATGAAATCCAGCGCAAACTGCAGCCGCCGTCCCTTCTCGATTTCGATCTCGCGTTGCGGCACTGGCTGGTGCAGCGCGTACGCGTCCAACACGATGCGGCCGAGTTTTGTGTTGTCGGTAAAAACCTCTTCCACGTGCCTGCCCAGCATTTCGCCGCGGGGCACGCCGATGAACCGTTCGGCGGACGCACTCACCAGCACCACGCGCCAATCGCGGGTGAAGAGCATAAGTCCGTCTTGCAGCGTGCCCATGATTTGGTCGAGGTTTTCTTTCAACGCGCTGAAAACTTCCTTCACGTCGCGAATCTCCCGGCCCAGCCGGTCGATCTTTTTCATCGCGCCGTATTCGTCGTTCTGTACGTCCGCCGCTGCCGGCACGTCCCCGGCATCGACCGTCATCTGGTCTAGCCGCCGTCCAATGGCTTCCAGGGGTCGTAACGCGATATTCGACAGGAATGCCGCCAGCATGAACGAGACCAGCACCGCCACGATCGAAAGCGTCAGCGCCCGGTTGAGTTGCGGGCGCAATTCGCTGCGCAGAAACACCGTCGAGATGCCGATCCGGATATCGCCAAACGGTTTCCCCTCGCGCTGAATCGGCAAGTGAATGTCGTACACCTCCGGCTTGCCGTACACGACTTTCATTTGCCGGAAGAAATTGCCGTCGCGCACTCGTGCGAAGTCTTCCCGCGTACGTATGGCCTTATCGAGCAGCGATGCGTCGGTGTGTACCAGCACCCGGTCCTGCCGGTCGTAGATGCCCGCGTCGTAGATGATCAGCGAGTATCCGACAATCGATTGCAGCAGCGTGTTGACGCCGGGATCGGTCTGCAGGCTGTTGGCGATCACTTCGCGGATCTTGTCCGTGTCCGTCGGATCGATGTCGGTGTTACGCAGATCGACCGCAACCGCGTCCCGCGCCGCATCGCGAATCTGCCGCGCCACGAAGTCGCCGCTCGAATACGCTTCCACGATCCGCTGCCGGACCAGTTGCGAAATGTACAGGTAAGAGAGGGTCGCCACCAATCCGAAGACCATGGCGCTGATGGCTAAGACGAGTTTTGTCTTCAGGCGTATGCGACGCATTCAGACCCTGTCACCCCAGGCGCTTTGCAACCCTGCCTGGCGATTGACGAATGGCGCAGGATCCGGCTAACAAGAGCGCATCATGGCAAGTCTACGGGTTCGCGGCTTCCACCGCTGCCCCCGAGCTGCTGCCCTGGCCATATTCTTTTAACTTGTTGTGCAGCGTCTTCAGGCTGATACCGAGGATTTCTGCGGCGCGCGTCTTGTTGTTGTTGGTGGACTCCAGTGTCTTCAGGATGAGGAGCCGCTCCGCCTCTTCCACCGTCGTGCCTACTCCCAACCGGATTGCGTTCGCCTCCTGCACCGGGGCGCGTGGAATCACCGCGCCAAATCCAGGCGGCAGATGCTTAGGCTCGATCATTCTTGCTTCGCACACGATCACCGCCCGCTCGAGCGTGTTGCGCAGCTCGCGTACATTGCCCGGCCAGGCGTAACTCGCAAACGCTTTCGCCACCTCGTCGGTAATGCCCGAGGCGTTGCGGTTGTGCTTCGCATTCATGTCCTGAAGCAAGTACTGCACCAGGTCCGGCAGATCTTCTTTGTGATCGCGCAACGGCGGCATGTGGATGTTGAACACGTTGAGTCGGTAATAGAGATCGTTGCGCAATTGCCCGGAAGCGACTGCCTCTTCGGGCACCTTATTCGTCGCCGCCAGCACCCGCACGTCGATCGTCGTCTCGAATTTGCTTCCCAGGCGGCGCAGGGTCCGGTCTTCCAGCACCCGCAGCAGCTTTGCCTGCGTCGCGACCGGCATTTCGCCAATTTCGTCGAGCAGCAAGGTGCCGCCTTCCGCCAGTTCGAAGCAGCCGGTGCGGCGTTCCAGCGCTCCCGTGAAGGCGCCTTTTTCGTGTCCGAAAATTTCGCTCTCGATCAGGCTCTCAGGAATCGCGGCACAGTTGATCGCCACAAACGGCTTGCCCTTGCGCGGGCTGAGATCGTGGATGGTACGCGCCACGATTTCCTTGCCCGTGCCGCTCTCCCCGGTGATCAGCACCGACGCCGTGCTCGGGGCGACCATCTCGATCAGCCGGAAAATCTCCTGCATTTTCTTTGAAATGCCGATCAGCGATCCCAGCATGCCGGCATCGCGCAGCTTGCGCCGGGTCACTTCCAGCTCCCGTTCCGTGCCTCGCTGCCGGGCCGCGTTCATCAATACATTGCGCAGCCGCGCCGGGTTTACCGGCTTTTCGATGAAATCGTAGGCCCCGTTCTTCATCGCCGAAACGGCCACTTCCACGCTGCCTTGGGCGGTCAGCAATACCACCGCGATCTCCTGCGGCTGGGCTGCGATCTCCTGTAGTAGCCCAAGGCCATCCATGCGCGGCATTTTCAGATCGGTGACGATAATCGAAGGCGACCAGGAAGCCACCTTTTCCAAGGCCTCCACCCCGTCCTGGGCGGTCTCCGTACGATATCCCCACGAGGCGACGAGCTCGGCAAGGCCGGTGCGCTCGTTCTCTTCGTCTTCTACGATCAGGACCTTTTCCTGTGTCATGTTTGTCGTGGGCTAAATATAAAAGAATCCAGAATTGACTCGGTTTTAGATGCAGAGCTGCTGATGCGGGTTGACCTGCCCCCCCGGCTACGTTAGCACTTCCCGTGTTACACCGCGAACCCTTGCCGCATCTCAGGGAAAGACTCCGGCTCTGCCCCGGGAAGCTCAGCCTGCTTCACCTCGGATCGAGCTTGGGCCGGCCCTCGTTTCACGATGTAAGGAGGAAGCGTGAACAAGCACCTTACCCTCGCAACCTTGCTCTGCGCGGCAGCAGCGCTCTCGATAGCACAAACCACCCCTGATCCGCAGAGTACCGGACCGCAGTCCGCCAACAAGATGGCAGCGCCTCAAGCCGATAGCGCCTCCAGCACTCAGCGCCCTGCAACTCCCGCCATCCCTGCCACCCTCGCGAAATCGGTGGATTCGAAGAAGGCCAAAGCTGGCGATGTGATCGAGGCCAAAACCAGCGTGACCCTCTCCGGCGCCTCTGGAACCCAGATTCCCGCCGGTGCCAAAATCGTTGGTCACATTACCGACGCGAAAGCGAAATCGAAGGGCGATCCGCAGTCGACCTTAACCTTTGCCTTCGACAAAATTGTCCTGAAGGACGGGAAAGAAGTTCCATTCCGCGCCGTTGCGCAAGCCATCGGCCCTGAACTCAGCATGAGCGGGTCGCCACTTTCCGATGCCGACGCTCCACAACAGCCGGCCAGCGGAACCCGTGCCGCGGGGCCCACAGCGGGTGCCGGACCCGGCTCTGCCGGCGATGCCGCGAGCCCTTCAGGCACCCCACAGGACATGGAGAACCAAAGCAGTAACTCTGCTCGCCTACCCCAGAATGCCATCGGAGTAGTTGGGATGAAAGGTTTGACTTTGAGCTCCCAGGCCGACGCATCGGTGATTTCTTCCGATTCCAAATCGGTGAAACTTGACGAGGGTACACAGTTATTACTGCGATTCGTGCGGCAGTAAGACCGTGCAAACTAAGGTGCTTCATTTCGTCATGCAACCGTATTGCGTTACAATGCTCACGCACGGTGAGAGTGACTTTGCTCAGTGATTTACCGGCCTGCTTGTTTACCTTGCAAGCTATCTGCTGATTTACTGCAAGAGTTCCGGAGGAATTGGAATGTTAATGGAAATTGAAGTGGCCCCCAATCGCTTCAAGAGAATCGTCGGGGTGCTGCTCATGGCGCTCGTAGTGTTTTCGGTAGCGGCCATCGCACAACAGCAACCCACATCAGCGCCGTCGTCTATGGCAGCCTCGGATACGTCTACGGCCCCGAAGTACGAGTTTTTCGGTGGTTATTCGTGGATCGCTCCGCGCGGCTATTATGACGCGGATGTTCCCCTCGGCGTCGGCTACAAGATGCCGTCCCTCGATCGTGGCTTTGGAGTTTCCGCCACCCGCAACATGGGCAACGTATTCGGTGTGACCATCGACTACAGCGGCCATTGGCAGGACAGCAACAGCATGCAGACCTTCATGGTAGGTCCGCAAGTAAAATGGCGCGCAGAAAACTTCCAGCCGTTTGCGCACATCCTGGCTGGCGCGGTTTATATCTCTCCTGCGAACCCCGCAACCAATTCGCAGTGGCAGGCGGGTCTCGCTGCTGGCGGCGGTTTCGATTTGTTGGTTTCCCCTCGTTGGGGAGTCCGCATCTTCCAGGCTGACTACATCTACACCAACTGGACCACCAACACCGAAACCGGCTATCCACGTCGGTGGAACTCGGTTCGTCTCCAGGGCGGCTTGCTCTATAACGTCGGACTCGGAGCGCCCCCGGTTGCCGCTACCGTGGCTTGCACCGCAGCGCCTGCGTCCATGATGGCCGGCGAGCAGGTGAAGGTCACCGCGACTCCGTCGAACTTCAATCCCAAGCGCACCCTCGGCTACACCTGGTCGAGCACCGGTGGCAAAGTTGGCGGTAATGACGCCTCCACCACCATCGACACGAACGGCTTGGCTCCGGGCACCTACACCGTGAAGGCCACTGTCAGCGACAACCGGAAGAAGAATCCGGAAGTCGCCGAGTGCAATGCCACCTTCACCATCAACGAACCGCCGAAGCATCCGCCGACCATTTCCTGTACCGCGAACCCGACCACGGTCCGCGCGGGCGATCCGGTGAACATCAGCTGCAACGGCGAAAGCCCTGATGGCCGTCCGTTGACCTACACCCACACCGCGAGCAATGGCAAACTGACGCCCAACGGCGCCAACGCCACCCTCGACACCACTGGCATGTCCGCCGGTCCGGTAACGATCACCAGCAACGTCAGTGACGATCGCGGTCTCACCGCCTCGACCACGACGAACGCGACGATCGAAGTTCCGCCGCCGCCGCCGACCGCCAGCAAGCTGAACGAAATTACCTTCCCCAACGACAAGAAGCCTGCTCGTGTCGATAACACCGCCAAGGCAATCCTGGACGACGTAGCGCTGCGCCTGCAACGCGAACCCGATTCCAAGGCTGTCGTGGTCGGCTACGCCACCGCGGCTGAAACCAAGAAGCGTATGAACAAGAACCTCGCCGAACAGCGCGCCATCAATACCAAGGCGTGCCTGGATGGTGCGGAAGCTTCTTGCGAAAACCAAGGGAAGCAGATCGACCCAAGCCGTATCGAAGTTCGTACCGGCACGGGTGACGAAAACAAGGCTGAGATCTGGATCGTTCCGTCCGGCGCCAGCTTCACCGGCGAAGGCACGACCCCGGTCGATGAGAGCAAGTTCAAGGCGCAGGCCCGTACCGCTGCTCCGGCTCATCACGCCAAGAAGAAGGCTGCACAGTAGCTTCTTCTAAACACAAACTGAACCGGTGGGTGCTCGTCACCCACCGGTTTTTCTTTGCTATCTACCCCCCCGGGCACCCAATCGTAATCGTCAAAGTGAGCCGTATAGATCAGACGGCCAGATGCGGTCCTCTATAAGCTAGCTGCATTGTTTTACTTGGGACTCTCCAAGTGAAGCTTCAGCCCGCCGGAAGGCGAGGCTCCTCGGAGGACCCCATGAAAAAAATATTTCCGCTGCTCGTTCTACCGGCCTTGCTCGTCACTCTTGGCTTTGCCCAGGCTCCCACGCCGAATAGTGAGGCCAGTCAGTCCAACTCGGCCCCCGCCGCCACCGCCCCGCCGAGTGAAGCGGTCAGCCAGCCGGATGCAGTCGCTGCCACAACCGTTGTTGCCGACAGCACACCTTCGCCGGCCGCCGTTGCCACACCGCCTGCGCCCATTGCTGCAAAGTCAGCCATGAGCGCCTTGAGCGGGACGATGATGATCTCGATTGTTGTGATCGTGCTCGTCGTGGGTGCTTTGGCGCCCCTTTTCAGCCGGTGGAGAAAGCGCAAACTAGCGGATGAAACTGGCGCCCAAAACCTCTCATTCACCCATGAAAACCCTGTTGATGAGACCAAGGCCGGCAAGGCTGCGGCTCACAAAGCTGCCTAATACAGCGCGTAACGAATCTCGGAGGTGATCGCCGGTGACAGCTGCCACCCGGCCTCACCCTCTTCAACCTTACGCAATCAGGCGGGCATCGCGCGCAAAGCGCTGGAGGAATGCATGAACTCTCAGATGGTGAACTTGCCAGTGAGTGCCGGGATACCGATTGGGTGCAGTTTCTGGCCGGAAGATGACGGCTGGAAAGGCTTCTGTCAGAACCCGGAGGTCACGGTACGTGGCAGCAGTTTCGAAGACGCCAAAAAGAACATGGCCACTGAATTACAAGAGAAGGTCGAGAATATCCTGCGGGAGCATGCGGAACGAATGTTGCGAAAAGCTGCATGACTGTTTGAGCCGCGCAAGAGACTCCTGCCAACTTGGACTCAAACACCCCCGGTGATAATCTGACAACCTCCGGGAAGGTTATGGAACAGGCTGCCGTCTCCCCAAGGATCTATCGTTTCGGCGAATTTGAGCTGTGCGTCGATACGGCGGAGTTGCGCAAGAACGGGGTCCGCATCAAGCTGCAAGGTCAACCATTCCAAATCCTGGTCATGCTCCTGCAACTGCGCGGAGAGGTCGTTACCCGCGATGCCATCCGCGCCGCACTGTGGCCCGCCGACACCTTTGTCGATTTCGAACACAGCCTAAATACTGCAGTAAAAAAATTGCGGCACGCACTCGGCGATGCCGCGGAAAATGCCCGCTTCATCGAAACCCTTCCTCGCCTCGGCTACCGTTTTGTTGCGGCTGCGAATGACGTCGCGCCAGTCATCGAAACCGCACTACCTACTCCCGTTGCCCCTCGCAGGCGTTCCCACGTCGTGCTGGTCGTGGCGACACTCGCCGTCACGCTCGCGATTGCAGCCTTTGTCCTTCGCGATTGGCTCCGTTCGCCCGGTCTCCGCATCACTGCGACCACGCAACTCACGTTTAACGGCAATCCAACCACCTTTGAGACTGACGGCAAGCGCGTCTACTACTTCAAGGAGTCCGACTCGCGTCTTTATTCCGTCCCCGTGGCGGGTGGCGAAGAAACCAGTTCACCTACCAAGTTCAGCGATCCCCAGATTCTCCATATCTCGCCGGATGGCGCGACTTTGCTGGTGAAGGAATCGGTGGGTCCTTCCGTCGGATACAGCAATCGTCTTTGGTTGGTACCCACAGACGGAACTCCAGCCCGACCCCTAGGAGACATCCAGGCGGACTTGGCCGGCGCGTGGTCGCCCGACGGCAAAACCCTCGCCTTTGCCCAAGGCAATACGATCTATGGAACCGCAGACCAGGGCGCCACCTATCACCGCCTGCTCGACGCGCCGGGCATGGTTGGCTGGATTCGATGGTCTCCCGACGGTCGGCGACTGCGTTTCACCGTCCCCGATCTAAGGACCGACGTGCCCTCAATCTGGGAAGCTCCCGCCACCGTAGGAGCACACTCAACCCAAATCCGGTGGGATGCTCCCGGGGATGGTTGTTGTGGAATCTGGACCAGAGATGGCCAGCATTATCTTTTCAGTCGGCGGCGCAATCAGCGCTTGGATTATTGGATCGTCGACGAGCGATGGTCGCCCTTCCGCTCACGCAAACTTGTCCCTCTCGGAGGCGGCGGGCCGGAACTCATCGCGGCCATCGCCAGTCCGACGGATAGCCGGATCTTCGTCATCGGCGCGCAAACCTCGAACGCCAGCTTCAAGTTTGACCCCGTACATCGTCAACTGACGCCCCTTATGCCCGACCAGAGCGTCGAGGCCCCGGATTTTTCTCCCGACGGCAAATGGATGACCTACGTAGTGCAGCATAGCGAGCAGGAAATCGTCTGGCGGTCGCGCAGCGATGGCACCGATGCGGCCCCGTTGACGGATCCCAAGCTGAGCGCCGCGTTTCCTCACTTTTCCCGGGATGGCAAGCACGTCGCTTTCATGGGCAGGCGGCCGGAACAAACATGGAAAGTCTTCTGGATGTCGGCCGACGGTGGCGCTCTGCACGAGCTCGACCCGTCCATCGTCAGCCAGGCGGATGCCAATTGGATGCCGGACAATCAGTCCATTCTCTTCGGACAGACCCCGTGGTACTTGGCCGATCCTAATTCTCCGCGCGCCCTCTATGTCCAGAACGTCCAAACCGGCCTCCTCTCCAAGGTTCCCGGTTCGGATGGTTGGTTCAGTCCGCGCCTGTCGCCAGATGGGCGCAGCTTCCTCGCGCTCTCTGTCGATGAGCAGAAGCTTGCGCTCTATGAATTCGCCACCTCGCAGTGGCGCGTCGTAGTGAATCGGCCGGATGACAGAATCGGCGCGCCCTTCTGGTCCGCCGATGGAAAATGGGCTTACCTGAACCTGCATTCGAAAAACGATAGCTTCTCGCGTAACGGCTCGTTGATCCGCATCCGATTGCGCGACGGCTCGCAGGAGAAGGCCCTCACATTCAAAGAATGGGTCGCGAATCCTAGCTGTAACGCCTGGGGCATGGGGCCAGATGGCTCTATCGTCATTGCCTGCTGGCGCCCCGAGACCAACATCTATGCCCTGCAGTACGAATGAAAGCGGAGGGCAGCCTACCGCCGCCCTCCTCATTGCACTCAGTGGGACGGCCGCAGGCCCACCATGGCATAGCTGCTGGTCGCGCTCTTTCTGCTGATCTCAACTTCTCCGCCGGATTTCCGCAGTTCCTCCCCGAAGTCGTTGCCGGCAACCCAGATCTGCGACAAGTAGTAGACGTGTCCACCGTACATATTGAAAGACAGGACATTGCGCTGGTTGGCTTTGCCTGTCTCCACTCGGTTGGCCGACAGGAATGCCTGCTCACGTCCATGCGCTCCCCTGATCAACATGTGAGTTCCGACCCAGCGAATCTCATAGTCACCGGCTGGAAAACGACGGTCATCCACATAGAACGCGAACGGAATACTCGCTTTACGGATCCCCGGGTCCTGCTGTGCGCTTACGGTCGGAACCAGGGAGACTGCTAGGAACAACAGAGCGATCGCTGCAAGATTGATTCGGGATTTCATCGTAGCTCTCCTTCGCCAAATGTGGCGAACTGAGGCCAGCATCGAGCAGGTCACCTCGCCCAACAATGCACAGCAGGTGATTTGGAGGTGATCGGCAGGTGAACTGGTGGTCGAATCATGAAACACAGAGCTTCGAGGGCGGCGTTCAGGCGGGCGAGCTCGCCTCTAATTCATTATGTATCAATAGCTTATGGAGACCGGAGCGGCAGAGGAGGGAAATTCAACGCCCTCTCGGGAGCGGCAGGACTCTGCTGGCGTGGGCGATGAGCCACAGGAGAAACAAACAAGTGGCTTCATCCTTTCGCCGAAAAGTGGATATTGTGAAGTGCCAGCTCCGCATTTATCCCTCCCAATAGCCTTGGGAGCGGTGGGGATTACCCGATGACAAGACTTTGCAAACATCCGCTGGCGTCTATCTTATTGGCCATTTTGCTGCTAATCCCAGCCACAGCACAATCTCCCAAGGAGCCCAGCGGGCAGCACGACTTCGACTTCGCCATCGGCCAATGGAAGACCCATCTCCAACGCCTGCAGCATCCGTTAAATGGTTCCACCACTTGGGTCGAATATGAGGGCACCGCCGTCGTTCGCAAGGTGTGGGGTGGACGCGCGAACCTCGAAGAGTTCGAAGCCAACGGCGCAGCCGGACACATAGAAGGCCTGACTCTGCGGCTCTACAATCCCGACTCCCACCAGTGGAACCAGGTCTGGTCAACCAGCAATGATGGCACTCCCAGCCAAACCATGGTGGGCGAATTCAAGGATGGACGTGGCGAGTTCTTCGACCAGGAACCGTTCAAAGGACGAGCCATCTTTGTGCGATGGGTTTGGTCCAACATCGCGCCCAATGGATGCCGCTTCGAACAGTCGTTTTCAGCCGATGGAGGTAAGACTTGGGAAGTCAATTGGATCAATATCTATACCCGGTCAGATCGCCCACCTGATCCGGAGCAATGAGCTCGCTGGAAGAGAACAGGAATGCAAACCGCAGTTGGCTTCTTCACCCTCGTCGCCATCCGTGGCTGCCTTAGTCTCCCAAAGCGAAAGCTTCAGCGCCTGTATTGTTCGTCGCTCACCTGTTCCAGCCACTCAACCACCTTTCCGTTGAGCTGCTCCTGGATCGCAATGTGCGTCATGCCGGTCGTCGGCCGGGCTCCATGCCAGTGCTTTTCCCCAGGAGAGAACCAGACCACGTCCCCAGGGTGGATCTCCTCGATCGGCCCGCCCTCTCGCTGCGCCCAGCCACAGCCCGCCGTCACGATGAGCGTCTGCCCCAGCGGATGGGTATGCCACGCCGTCCGCGCCCCAGGTTCGAAAGTTACGCTCGCTCCCTGCACCCGCGCCGGATCAGGCGCTTGGAAAAGTGGGTCGATCCGCACCGCCCCCGTAAACCAATCGGCAGGCCCCTTCGCGGAAGCCTGCGAACCGACTCTTTTGATTTCCATGTTTTTCCCTCACTGAGACTGAATGGATGCTCGAAACTACTTGCCCGGCCCCCAGCATGAGATGAAGCGTGTTGACCGGACGGACCTTCGCGGTGTACGAAAGATTTTATGAGTTGGGCGTGTCCGAAGTGTGATCGGACTTTTCGTCAGGTCAATCAACGTCACGCCTGCGGCGTGGGCAGCGCTGACACTCTGCTCAAGGGCAGGCCGCCGGAATTGACCGCTCTCTATCACAAACTTGAGACCACCGTCAAAGGCTTCGGCAGCGTGGAGGTCGTCACCCGAGATCGCTACGCCCTCTTCCGGACGACTCGCATCTTCGCCGACCTCACCGTGATGCGCGACGCCTTGCGGGTCGTCATCCACCTTCCTCGGAAGGCGCCCGCACCGTGCTTCATCAAAATCGGGCCGAGCAATAAACGCATCTCGCACGTCGCCCTCGTCCGCACCCCTGACGAGCTACGCAGCATTCTTCCGTTCCTGCGTGAAGCATTCGCCGCCGCCGCACGTGAAGAGTCCTGAGCTCCCCTCCGAAATTTGCTGAAACTTAGAGCACCTCTGATATGCCAACGAAAATCTCAGGGTCGCTTCGGAATGTCACGCCCCAGCCGCAGAGGCATGCGTCCGCCGCATTCCGGCAGTTGCAATCTGCTCGAGCATGCCACTGAAAATCCAGCGATGCACAGGGTAGAGCGCGTACCAATAAAGAAGCCCCGCCAATCCGGCCGGATCAAAAATAGCGGTCTGCCGAATCACCGACCCTCCGTCAATCGCTTCCACCTCGAAACGCAGCCAGGCGCGCCCCGGAACTTTCATTTCTGCCACCAGCCCGAGTTCGCGATCCGGCACAAAGCTTTCCACTCGCCAGAAATCAAGGGCATCGCCGGGAGAAAGCCTCTGCGGGTCGCGACGGCCTCGGCGTAGCCCCACCCCGCCCACCAGTAGATCCAAAGCTCCTCGCAGCCACCACAGGGCGTTGGCAAAGTACCAGCCATTCAAACCTCCAATCCGTTGAATCGGAGCGAAAGCGAAAGCTGGAGCAACCGATACTTGCACCGTCCGCGAATCCACCAGCCTGCTGCCAAACTTCACGCCGCCCCACGACGGCGTCTTTCCCGACGAGGAGAGAGCGTCGCACCAACTCGTCTGGGCAAATTCCCGGTCCTCGTGCTGCAACGCTCTTTCGATTGCTTCTCGCAAACTCTTCGGTTTGATGTCGAAGGCCGTCAACGCCGACTTGTCCTGCACCAGTGTCGGGTTGCGCATGCTATCCACCAGTTTCCGGCCAATTCGCGCGTACACCGGCGTGACCAGTCCCAACCACAAACTCGAGAGGCGAGGCGTCAGGATCGGAACCGGGATCATCCACCGGCGCAGTCCACATTGCTGGGCGTATTCGCCCATGATCTGGCCGTAGCTCACCTGGTCGGTGCCCCCGATTTCGAAAACTCCGCACTGCTCTACCGGCAATCTCAGCCCGGCCATCAGATATGCAACCACGTCTTCCACCGCGATCGGCTGGGCCTTCACTGCAACCCACCGCGGGCAGATCATCACCGGCAACCGCTGCACCAGCGCCCGAATCATTTCAAAGGAGAGACTGCCGGAACCGATTACGATGGATGCGCGGAATTCGATGGTAGGAATTCCCGAACTTCGCAGGATATCTGCTACCTCGTGACGGCTGCGCAAATGCGCGGAGAGCGCTTCGTCCTGGTCTCCTAAGCCTCCCAGGTACACAATGCGTCGTACTCCGGAATCGCGCGCCGCATCCGCGAAATTTTGCGCGGCTGCGCGGTCTTCCTGTTCGAACTTGCCGGAAGATCCCATGGAGTGGACGAGGTAATACGCCGTCTCTACTCCAGCCATCGCCGCTACCAGGGAACTACGATCCAGGCAATCTGCTTTGACTACTTCCGTGGCAGCATCCACTCTTGCCCGGAGAAATTCAGGGCGCCGCGCCACGCAGCGAACCGGCCAGCCTGCTCTCTCCAACTCCATGAGCAGACGGCCCCCGATGTAGCCCGAGGCTCCCGTTAACAGCACGAGCGGGCGAGGATCTGGGCCCATTCGGTTTCCTCATTCCGCCCATTCAGCCAGGCTGGCCCGATCCTAGCACCTCCCGGATCGCTTGGTTTCACGAAGGGCCAATGCCCAAACCATCGAGGTTTGTGTCGGGTGGCGAGGGAACCGGCTACCGCAGCTTTTTGTAGAGCAAACCTGGTTACGGCGACAAGCCACGGCAAGTGCCCATCGGATAAACTGAAACGGATACGCGATGGGAATTTTTAAGGACATGCACGAGTTGAGGGTTATTGGCTCGCCAGCCGCCTGTCGAGAGTTGAGGCGCATGCTTTCTGAAGCAATATCTCGTGGTCACGTCGAGCAGATTCCGGTGAAGAAGCCGCATCGATACTCACCCAACGAGAGTTGGTATCGAGATAAAGAAACCGGGCAGATATATTCGCTTCATCCATTTGACGAGCGTCCCGGCTCGTGGATGGAAGTTGATCCTAGGGATTTGATTGAAACCGATGATCCTGAGAAACGCGAGGCTGCACCAAATGGTGAGGCCCGTGTCCCACCTCTCATAAGTATTTTGTTCCTCAAGCACGAGGTTTACGGACGAGAAGCCGATGATCTAATTCGCGCAATTTCACAGCTATGTAGTCAACGAGAATTGCAGGAATGGTGGGAGCGTGAAATATGGTCACAACCTGGTCAAGTGGTTCTCATCAAGGCTCGGGTGCGTCTCGCCGAATTGGTAAAGCGTGCCAAGGAGGGTGGCTGGGAGATGCATCGATAGCTCATCGGGGTTTTGCATCAGTTGTTGTAACATCCCGTTACCACAAGTAACCAATCTTCAACGCTCAGGCGTGTCTTTCCGCATATCATTGATGTGCCAAAGAACGCCGGTTGGATCACTCAAGTAGAGCACCCGCAATCCCCAAGGTTGCATTTTCGGCGGCTTGCACATGATCCCCGGATACTTCTTTGTGAGTTCTATCCTTTGGATGTGCTCCCACCACGCGTCGGCGTCCTCCACGCCAAGGCTCATCATGAAATTGCCGGCGTGTTCCGCCACATAGAATTTCTGCAGAAGAAACCGGAAAGATCCGATTTGCAGCTCTGCAATCTCCTCGTTGCTCCAATTGACCGTAAACCCCAGGTCGACATAAAAGCTTTTGGCAAGTTCAGGGTCTTTGGCGGGTACAAATGTCTTGAGATCGGTTACCGGGCTAGGTAGCACAGGCCCCTCCTCGCGCCGAGCGCTCGCGAAAACAGCGCCAGAGTAACACGCCTCTTCCTGAAGCCGCCCCGTCTAGGCCCAGTCAAGGACTTAGGCCACGAGTCACTCTTCGTGAACTCCACTAACCAGGCCGAAGGCCGCCTCCCCGTTGAAACTCGACGCGATCAGCGTCGGGTTAAGCTGCTGCGCGAAAAATCATGGGGAACCGTCAAGCTGCCTGCTCAACCCATTGCGAACGCCAGGCCGGAGCTTCGAATGGTTCTGTGAAGTACTGGGTTTCATGGACGACTCTTCCATCGCGAAACACCATAATGCTCACCGTCAGAAACGGCTTCCCCTCGTAATCGATCACGTATTCCGTCACCCAGAGATCGCCCACTCCCACCAGGCTGCGAATTTTGAAGCCGCTGGGTTTTCCCGGATGATGGCCGCGCAAAGCCTCGAGGTTGTGGCGGCCACGGATCTTCTCACCCGATTGCGGGTATTCACAGAGAACGTCCTCGCTATAAATGCGGTGCTCCGCTTCCAGGTCCCCGCCCGCGGAGGCAGCCCAGTGCTCCTCTAAGGCCGTCCGGTTTGCTTGAGATTCCATAACCCTCCACTCCATCTATGACGCCTGTGAGCGTATTCCGTGATCCCTGCCCACGGCGCACGGCAACGCCGAAGTCTCACCTGCAAAGAACGAAAGCAATCTAGGGCAAATCTATCGACAAACTGTTTCACCTTCATTGTTCGACTCGGGACTGTTTGTACCACCGCAGCACACGCAAAGCTCGAAGCGTGTTCCACCGGCTCGGTTCGCCGATGGACTCAACAAACGGGAAGGGAAGCGACTCGTTATGCGTGTCATCGAGGAGCCACCGCCCATCGGATTGGCGACGGCTCTCAACAATTCCAATGGCTTCCGCGACGCGCCCATCGGGCGGAGCGCCGGCAGCCCTGAAATATTCAAGGGCACGGAGGACGTCGTAGCAATAGCGTGGCGGGTATGCGAATTGGAGGAACCCCGCGTCCGCGACCTCGCCAGTGGAAAGACGACGGAACAGAAATCGCGCCAGCAGGTATTCCTCGGCGCGCCGGCGAGCAGACGAAATTTCCCGTGACGGTCCGGTAGCTCTCTCGTATTCGAGTAAACCTTCCAGCACGCAAATCGTGGTGTGGTAAGAGGACACCTTGCTCTTTGGCGCATCGCAGTTCCAACCGCCGTCGTCGAGTTGTTCGCCAAGAAGACGCACGGCCAGGCTCTCCGAGGGGTAGCCGAAGTACGCGCTCAGCGCCAGCGCTCCGCCATTGATGCATGGCTCGACTTCGCCATCGAAGAATGGTTTGGCACCGAATTCCTCCGCCCATCGATACCCCGACTGAAGACGAGCGATCGCCGACACCACGGCGGCGTCAGTTGGGTCAACGCCGGTCGCGCGTAGCAGTTGCAGGGTAAAAATGGTCGGCAACCAATCCCCCACGTCAGGGCGATGCCATGCGCCACCCGAACCCTGGCAGGCGAGAATCTTGGCGCCTAGCCCTTCCCGGGCTACGCAGGCACGTTCGGCGGCAATGGTTGCCGCGGGAGTATCGGTGAGATCGCGCAAGGTTTGCCAGCGGATAGCCGGATCGGAATCGAGGAGCCACGCGAGGATGTCCACGAGCCATGTTACCTTGTTGGCAAATCCTATCAACCCATATGCAATCAGCCTGTGGCAGGATTGTGAGTGGTAACGGCTGTTTCGCCAAAAATCAAATGCAGATCGTACGAATCGGAGCGCGGCGCGATGCATGAGTATGACTTGATCGCGGACTGGTATGCTTCCGAGCGCGATGACCAAACAGGCGTGGCTGAGGTGAAGAGTCTCGCCTCATCTCTACCACCAGGATCACGCATTTTGGACGCTGGCTGCGGCAATGGGATCCCCATCACGCGAACCCTGCTGGATTCCGGCCTTCATGTAATCGGTCTCGATAGTTCGAGCCGAATGCTGGAACGTTTCCGCGCAAATTTCCCGCAAACCCCAGCTATATTAGGCACTCTTCAGAGCTGCCCTTTCGCCGACACTTATTTCGACGCTGCCGTCGCTCTGGGCGTCATGTTCCACCTGAAACCGGACGATCAGATTCGAGCCATCGGCAGCATCGCGCGCGTTCTCAAAACAGACGCGCCCTTCCTGTTTACATCGGGAGATGTGGACGGGTTCGAAGCCAAAGAAAGTACGATGAACGAGGTGACTTTCCGATACTACTCGTTCAGCACCGAGAACTATCGGCGGCTCCTCTCCGAGCACGGCTTGGCCTTAACGAATGTTCACACCGATGAAGGCAAGAACACCTACTATCTCGCCACGAAACGATAAACAGCACTTACGTTGCCTACCCATCCACGGCGCACGTTCTGTTGAGAGTCTCGCCAGATGATCGATTTTCCATGAGTCAAACCCGCAAGATCATTACATCGGTAGACTTCACGAGGGCTGCGGCGGTCTGTCCCCGTTTCAGCCCCATCTCTCTGGCAGAGCGTGCCGTGATGATCGACGTGATTTGCTGACCGCCGATCGATACCCTGACCTCCGCCATCAAACCGCTGATCTGCACCGCCTCAATCCGTCCCACTAACTGATTGCGACCGCTCACGCGGCGGAGTTCTTCATTGCGTTGTTGCTCGGTCTTGCCGCGGGTTCGGAAAAGTAATCGGTCCACTTCGCTCTGCGGGATACGATGATGTCCTCCCGCAGTCCGATTGCTTCGAATCTTCTTCTTGTAAATCCACTGTTTAATCGTGGGAAAGCTGATCCCCAGCAGCAAAGCCGCGTCGTGAAGCTTCAGCAGTCCCTCAGCATTTCTTTCGGATTTGCCGCTTTTCCGCATCGGAACGCAATCGTAATCACCCCAAACCTTCCGGTCAACTCCAGGCAGCCGAACGAGCTGGCCATCGGCCTGACAGCAAATAGAACCATATCGTACATTTATAGACAGAATAATCGTATGTCCTATACACTTATGCGCTCTAGTTTTAATCGTAATTTTTTCGAGGTTGAAATGCGCACGTATCACCTGTCTCTTGCAGTGGTTATTCTTTTGTTTTTCTCTTCCGGGATCTGGGCCCAAACGGGAGCGAGCCTCTCGGGCGTGGTGACCGATCAATCCGGCGCACCCGTTCGCGATGTCGCTGTGACCGTCAAGAACGTCGACACCGGTGCGACGCGCACCAGCACAACCGATGGTATGGGGCACTTTCAGGAGTGCGGCCTGCCTGCGGGGCGCTTCGAGATTCGAGCGGCAGAACACGGGTTCGTCGACGAAAAACGCACAGGAATCGGCTTGGCGGTTGGCCAGGAAGCGACGGTCGAGATCAAGATGCAGCGCAGCACCGCAGACGCCTGCGCCAGCGGCCGCGAGTTTGCCACCACTGATTGCGCGCTGACCTGGCACGGTATCACGCTCTACGGTGCGTATGACGTCGGCGTCGGCTATGTCACCCACGGCCTACCGGAAAACGGCTACAACTACGAAGGCGAATCTCTGGTGAATCGAAACGGTTTTCAACATCGATTCCTCGTCGCACCGAATAACCTCTCGCAGACCGGTCTGGGCATAAAGGGCAAGGAAGAGTTTCTGCCCGGCTGGTCGGTGGTGTTCAACGCTTCCACTGGCATCAACCCGCAGTCCGGCCTGCTGGCCAACGCGTCCGCTACCGACACCATCAACAACGGCCTTCCCCGGCGTAGCTATTCGATCGCTATCGATGGCGCGCGCGCTGGCCAGCCGTTCAATGATGAAATTTATGGCGGCATAGCCTCCACGACTTTCGGCACCCTGACCTTCGGTCGTCAGCGTGCTCTCGGCACCGATGCGATGCTGCTTTACGATCCCGCCAGCGGCTCGTACGCCTTTTCGTATATCGGATATAACGGCACGATGGCGGGCGGCGGCGACACCGAGAACACTCGTTGGGACGACGCCCTGAAGTATCGCCTTACTTATGGCCTGATCCATTTTGGCGCGATGTATAAATTTGCCGATGGTTCGGGAGGCTGCTACTCGGACGCATCCACCTTTACGGCCGCCAACTGCATGCCGGAATCGGCACACAATAATGCCTATGGATTCGACTTTGGCGGGGGCTATCACCGGTTCTCGGCCGACCTCGTCTACCAACGTTATAACCAGGCGATTAGCGTCTTGAATCCGTTGCTGGGACCGCAGAGTCCGACGCAGCCTTATCAATCGACCACCAACAGCATCAACACCAACCCGATCACCGGGGACAATCTGATTTCACCGACCAACACCCTTTATGGCATCGTGACCGACAACCGCGCCATCATGGGCGCGGCCAAGTACACGTGGGAGCGGTTCAAGTTGTTTGCGGGCTACGAATACATCCGGCAGGCCAACCCATCGAACCCGTTGGGTATTGGTGCCTCGGACCAGGGCGGCTATAACCTGAGCGGCGTGGAAGACGACAACCTTGACTCTCCCAAGCACGTGCAGATCTGGTGGACCGGCGGAAAATACGCCATCGATAGCAAGACTGACATTACTTTGTCCTGGTATCACCAGCTGCAAAACGACTTCCGCGTTCCGACGACGTGCTCGCCCACAGCCGGTTTTCGCAGTTCCTGCGCCGGCACCCTCAACGAGGAGTCGCTTTACGTGGATCGTCACATCACCAAGCGCTTCGACGCTTTTGCCGGAATTGCGTATTCCTACGTAAAGGGGGGACTGGCCATCGCCATTCCTCATGGTCCCGGCGTCCCCTATTACTACAACAACAACCTCGCTCCGACAGTCGGTGGTCGCTTCACCTTCTAATCGCTTCCCATGTCGACTCTCGATGGCGTCGAGTGCGTCCGCGATCTGCTCAAGATGATGGATAGATCGCTCAGGGACCGGAAGACGTGAAAAAATAAGGTACGGCCGCAGATCAACTCCCACGACGGATGACCTACCGTGTTTTGTGTCGGCGTTCATCCGCGTTCATCGGGGAGCCCATTGGATTCCCGCCGGGAGGATTACCACATGCGGAAAGGGTTTACGAGAAAACCACAAGCCGACGAGCCCGCCACGCAAAGCAAGAACTACATAACCCCCAGCGGGCTGCAACGCCTCAAAGATGAGCACCGGTTTCTGCTCACGAGGGAACGCCCGGCCGTGGTGGAAGTGGTGGCGTGGGCTGCCGGCAACGGCGATCGCAGTGATAACGCCGACTATCGGTACGGTAAGCGGCGGCTACGGCAGATCGACGGACGCATTCGCTTTCTCACCAAGCGCATCGAAGCCGCCGAAGTGGTAGACCCGGAAGCTCCGAGATCGGGCCAAGCAGCGGCGAGGGCATTCTTCGGAGCGACCGTGCGCTTTACCAATGCCGCGGGAGCGGAGCGAGTGGTGAGCATCGTGGGTACCGACGAGATCGATCTCAACCGCAACCACATCAGTTGGGTATCACCCCTGGGGCGCGCCTTGATGAAGTCAGCCGCGGGTGACAGCGTCGACCTTCAATTGCCGGGCAGCACGGAATACCTGACGGTGCTGGAAGTGCGTTACGAGCGCATTTCTGTAGAACCGTTCCGTGAACCAGCTGGAGCCGAGGCCTCGGCAAAGGGACTCCCTCGCAATCGCTAATTAACCTCACGAAAAAGGAAATGGCTGGTCA
Source organism: uncultured Acidobacteriaceae bacterium (assembly GCA_963703075.1). Classification (GTDB taxonomy): domain Bacteria; phylum Acidobacteriota; class Terriglobia; order Terriglobales; family Acidobacteriaceae; genus Korobacter. The sequence continues at coordinate 3,134,817 of OY969786.1, read as the reverse complement.
CCTCCTGACCGAAAAATAGATTTGACTTGCTTTGGGGTCGGCCTTCAAGATGGATTCAGAGTTCCTGAATTAGTCGGGTATCCATCATGCTCCGAAACTCCGGCCTTCTCTTCTCGAATAAAACAGCCAGCTCCGATCCTCCCATATCGTTCACCGCTTTCCTCGCGATAGCACTCCTACCATTACTTCTCTTGTCTGGATGCGGCGGAGGCTCAGGTTCATCCAGTAACTCTTCCGGAGGCGGAGGTTTGGGCGGTGGGGCCTATAGCGCTCCGAATAGTCGAACGAGGTGGGCACACTTGGGATCGACGGTCGAAGTCGGCGACGACAATGAGGCTCCTCTCCAGCTCGTGGTGCACGATCGCACGCATGGAACGATTTTCGTGTCGAACCCTGGTTTGAATGAAGTTCTTGCGTACGACCAAAATTCGAAGCAACTGAAGGCGAAAGTCGACATCTCCTTTCCCTTGGGGATGGATCTCTCACCGGACGGGCAAAGTCTCTACGTCGGAAGTGCGACGAACTTCCTGTTCGTTATCGACCCAGGCACGCTGCACGTTAAGCAGAAAATTAACACCGTCGATATCTTGCCGCCCGGTGGGTTCAGTGCGGTTTCCGTGTTTACGTTAACGGCCGACTTTTGTTCATGCCTTCTTTCGGGGTGGATGGCAGCAGCGCCTTCCTCACCTGGTCTCCGGTAAGCGGTGATGTTCAAAGATTCTCCGCGCCCGGGAGTGTCTTCGCGTGGGGGGCAGTTACCGTCAGCGGTGACCGTTCCAAGGTGCTGCTCGGAGGAACTACGACCGGATCTCCTGTCAGCATCTTCGACGTGGGCACTAACACGTTTGCCACAATTCCCTTGCCGGCCGGCATTATCGCTCGGGTTGCCGCCAACCCAGGTAAGGACCGAACTTGCGATCTCTGACCTCAATGGAAATATCGGAATCTACGACAGCCGCTGGGATCCCATTGCTTCGATTCGCATCGAGCCTCCTGGCCAGCAAGGCGGGCAGCGACTAAACGGCATGGTATTCAGCGAAGACGGCGCTACTCTCTATCTCTTTGTAGACTCCGAGATCCAGGCCTACGACACCCAGGCCTTTCAACCGTTCGGATACATGGCGCAGCCGTTCTGGGTAGGCGTTCCAATGCCATTCGCCGCCGATTCCACTGGGATGATCTACGCGACGAACATCGATGGACTGGATTTTATTGACGCGTCGTTGGTGAGGAAACTTGGAGTGCCGGCGAACCGGTTTGCCGAGATCGGATACGGCATGGGCTTGCTCCAGCCAAATAGTGGAGCGTTATCCGGCGGAACAGATGTAAAGACAACAATCTCGACCGGCGTCCAGAATACTATGCCAACGAACTTCACCGCGTTTATCGGCAACCGCAACGTCTCCCAGCTGACGTCGGACGCGAATGGCAACATGAGCTTTACAACTTCTCCCGGCGTGGCGAGTGGTCCGGTCGACTTCGTCGTGCAGCTGGCGGATGGAACACCCCTCATGGAGCCCAAAGCTTTTTCGTACGGCCCTTCGGCATTGCAGGTAGTGACCAGCGCGGCTACACCCGACGGAGGTGGAGCAGGCTTCCTCAGCGGGTACGGATTAAGCTCCCCCGGGCTACATATTTCTGTTGGTGGCCAAGCCGCAGCGGTAACGCAGACGTTCGACTACCTGCCCGATCCTGGGCCGCCGCCCCCGACAGCGGCGGGAGGGGTCAGCTTGACGCTTCCGCCGGGCAATCCCGGTTCTGCGGACGTAACCATCTCCACAGCTGACGGATCTACGACGGTAACGAAAGGTGTTCGCTATGTCGGCATCCCCATCAAACATCCTTTAGCCGCTTCTCCGGAAGCGGGTGTCTACGATAGCCGTCGGCACGTGATCTACTACTCGGCAGGAAACCAGGTGCAGGTGCTCTCCACCGATACTGGACAGTGGCAGACGCCGATCCCTATTCCGAACGCTGCCACAGCGAAACTTCTTGCTATTTCCATCTCTCCGGATGGCAGCATGATCGCGGTTAGCGATCAGGGCAACCGCGCAATCGTCGTTTTCAACCCGGATACCCCGGCTAATAGCACGAAGGAATTCTCCGTACCCGACGGTAATTTCGGATTGAAGCCGGCAGGACTGGCGATCACCAACCAGAAGAAGATTTACTTTCTCCTCGCATTTACGTTTGATTCTCATGGCGCACGTTGCCAGTCCGATAACTTCTGGAAACTCGATGGGGTGACGGGAGCATTGACCGATCTGTCGAAATCTTCCGGTTGGTGTGTCGGCTTGCAGAGCCGCGTCCTTCTCAGCCCTGATCAGAGCGTCGTGTACGCCGACCCAGGCGGCGCACTCAAGATCATCCTTCCTGGGAATGACACTATCCTCGAGCCGGTAGAGTATGGAGATCCTTCTTCCGACATGGCTGTTTCTGCTGACTCGGCCCGCCTGATTCAGGCGGACGCTGTGATTTCGAACACTGGCGATGCTTTGGGTATTCCAGCGGCGACGGAATCCGAAGCTTCCGAAGCGGCGGATCTGCGATACGGACAGAAGCTCGACCGGTACGGTTCCATTCTCCTCAACCCGTCGTCCAATTCTCTGGACCTTGTCGATCTCGGTGTTTTCCGCAATCGCGAGCGTCTCGCTCTTTCCTTCCAGATGCCATTGGTGTTCGATAGCCTCGTTTGGCTGGAAGATGGCCAGCGCGCTTTTCTCACAGGCCCGGATGGAGTTTGGGAAATTCCTATCGGTCCAATGCCACTCGTGCTGGGCAGCGCTTCTCCTGACGACGCGAACGGCGGAAGCCAGATAACGCTGCATGGTAATGGTTTCGAATCTGGGATGACGGCAACTGTAGACGATGCCCCAGCTCCCGTCAGCTATATCGACCCGCAGACCGCGACGATTGTGCTGCCTACTGCCTTGTCAGGCGTTGTGCACATCGCCGTATCGCGTGCCGATGGACAGAGCTCCAGTTTGGAATCGGCTTTCTCGGCTTCGGGGTCAGCGGCGAAGAGCGACGTCACATTGAAAAAATTCCAAGTGGCTCCTCGCTCCATTGCCGCCACCGGACTCGGAAAATGGAGCAAGTTTCGCAAGCGCCATACCGAGTCGCTTCTGCACGAGGGTGTTCCTCAGACTTGACCGGATGGAGACCTTCGGACAACCCCACGCCGCCAGTAATCAGAATGGCAGTGCGCTTCCTGTCGTGAAATCCCCTTACCCGGTGTGGCGGAATTACCAGTGGTAATGCGTGTTATCAATCGTTATCCTCACGTGCGCTCGGAAAGACTTCCTCCAGTCGCTACCCCTGTGCGAGGCCAAATCGTGAACCGGTGGATTCAACTCACTCTTCTCGTCCCAGTTATCTTCCTCTTCGCCACCACATCCCAGGCGGAGGAATGCGCGCTACAGACGTATGCAGCCTCGTGGATGGCGACGGCGACGCCCTTTACCGTCCAATGTCCGTCGGGCACATACTCCGGACATCTCGTTTCTACGCCCGCCCGTCGTTTCTTCCGCCGGGGGCACCTCATGCTGGTCTTCGATCAGCCGGTGCTGCTGCGCCCCAAGAATGATCATGATGAGGGCAAAATCCAATCGGGTCGTGGCAAGCAGATCGCCAGCATTCTTTCAGCCGGCGGCATTGGCATCGGCGCAAAGGACTTGATGGACGGCCTCTCCGGCGCAATCTTCAAATCCTGGTACATGGTGCCGATTTCCGGAGTGACTCTTGCATTTTTCTCCAACGGCGGCGATGTCCTCCTCAAACCCGGCTACAAATTTCAAATCATTTCTAAGAATGAATAGCCGAGCTTCAATCCCGTAGTCCAGCTATGGTGCCTCCTCGACGCGCTTGAGCGGCCACGGTTTCGGGGTAGGCACATCGGGGGGTACGATGAGACGGAAATCTGCGTCGTTCGATCCAACCAGCTTCATCTCGGATTGAATCGGACTCTCCGAGTCGTCGGCGCCCTTTACACTGATCCGCAGGATATCGCCCGCCACCCGGAGCTGGCTGATTACGTCTTCGCCTTCGCTGGCATCGGCCTTCGTCAACTCACCCGATTTGTCTACGTCGATATCCACATGGCTGACGCTCCCCACCAACTTGTTCCCGTCGATGGCAAGCTTCACCGTCAAGAATGGATGCCCCTGGAACGAGCCCCTCCAGGTCCCAACGAATTGCTTTGCATTCGCGGCCGTAGCTCGCGTGAAATCCTGTGCGCGAACGAAAGAGCTGAGGAGAGCAACCAGTGCGAGTGAACCCAGAACTGCGACAACGCGGTACCGCACACTCATGAAACTGCTCATTTTTACGCCCCGCGGGAAACTGTCTTGCTTCGAGCGTCCGAGAGTTTACCTCATTCCGCGGCAGCAACCCCGGCACGCAACAGTTTTTTTGGCTTGCTCCTGATCGGGATTTGCACGGTGCGGGGGCAGGGTTACGCCTGGTAATGCCTGTTATCGTCGGGAGTTGCTCGCTCTTCGGTTAAACTTGGCCGAGTCTTGCATATGCCGCTTTCGGTGGGTGACAAACTCGGTCCCTATCAAGTCTTGGCGCCTCTTGGTCGAGGGGGTATGGGAGAGGTGTGGAAAGCCCACGATCCACGCCTGAATCGCGACGTCGCGATCAAAGTGTCATCGGCGCAGTTTAGTGACCGGTTTGAGCGAGAAGCCAAGGCAATCGCTGCGCTCAATCATCCCAACATCTGCCAGATTTACGACATCGGCCCGAACTACCTGGTCATGGAGTATATCGAGGGAACTCCGCTCCATGGTCCTCTCCCGCTCGATCAGGCGTTTCGCTACGCCGTGCAGATCTGCGATGCGCTTGACGCCGCGCACAAGAAGAACATCACGCATCGCGACTTGAAGCCGGGCAATATCTTGGTGACGGCATCCGGCGTGAAGTTGCTGGATTTCGGGCTGGCCAAGATCGGGACAGCTTCTGAGCTCGCTCCCGATTCTGAGACCCAAACCGACATCACGAAAGCTGGTACGGTCCTGGGCACCGTGGCCTATATGTCTCCCGAACAAGCCAAGGGCGAGCCAGTCGACGCGCGTTCCGACATCTTCTCTTTCGGGCTAGTGCTGTATGAAATGCTGAGTGGCTGCCCGGCATTCCTGAGGGGCTCCGCCACGGAGACTATGGCGGCAATCCTGCGGGACGAGCCCGCGCCACTGGAAGCGCCGCCCACCGTCTGCGCCATTATTGCCCGCTGTCTGCGGAAGTCGCCAGCCGAACGATATCAAAAGATCGCGGAGGGGCGGGCGGCCCTTGATCAGGCGGCAGGAAGAAGCGCTGAAGAAACGCCTTCCATCGCGGTGCTGCCCTTCGCCAACATGAGCCGCGATGCCGACGACGAATATTTCAGCGACGGCTTGGCCGAAGATATCACTCATCTCCTGGCTCGCGTCCCCAACCTGAAAGTGACTGCTCGCACCTCCGCATTCGCGTTCCGCGGCAAGGAGCAGGACATCACCAAGATTGCCGAAGCGCTGCGCGTGCGCACGATCCTGGAAGGCAGCGTTCGCCGTGCCAACAACCGCATTCGCGTTACGGCGCAGCTCATTAACGCGGAAGACGGTTTTCATCTCTGGTCCGAACGCTACGACAGGGAACTGATGGATGTGTTCGCCATTCAGGACGAGATTGCCCAAGCTATTGCCAGTGCGTTGCAGTTGACGCTCATCTCCAAGCCCGCCAAACACACGCCCACTCTTCCGGCTTACGAAGCTCTGCTCAGAGCGCGGCATCAAATGAGAAGCTACTCGCCGGAGAGTTTCGCAGCAGCGGAAGAATACTGCAGGCAGGCCATCGCTCTCGATCCGCAGTATGCCACTCCGCACACTCTGTTGGGTTTTCAGATTTTTTTTGCAGCGACGCACAGTGGCCGGATTAAGGAACTCGCGCCCCGGATTCGGAGGGAAGCGGTGAGGTCCCTGGAACTGGATCCGACGGAAACAGATCCTCATCTGCTGTTGGGATTATTAGCGTCCGCGCACGATTACAACTGGCAGGAAGCTGCCAGGGAATTCCGGTTGGCATTGGCCAGTCCGTCGCCGCCAGCCGAAGCTCACTGGGCCTATGCGGCGCTGTACCTGGGCGTCTTCGGCCGTTTTGATGAGTCGAGCGCGGCATTGCGCCGGGCGGTGGAACAAGATCCGATGAATGTGAACTGGCGGGGAGTTCTCGTGGCTCACCTCGTGAATGCGGGGAAATACGACGAGGCCCTGCAAGAAGGATTGAAGGCCTTAAACATTTCGCAGACTGAAATTCATCCATTTCTGGGCATCGGCGAGGCTTACTTCGCTTTGGGCAGAGTCGCTGAAGCTGCCGCTGCCGCCGAGAAAGCGCATCGGAACTTCCCACAACACTCCATGCCCACTGGATTTTTGGCAGCTTGTCTCGTGCGCCTTGGGGAGAAAGAGCGTGCAGAGGCTCTCGTGCAAGAAATGGGGGATACCCCCAATCCCTTATGGGGCCGTGCCTGGTTTCACCTACTGTGCTCGGAGGTTGACGCCGCCGCAGGTTGGTACGAGAAGATGATCGAAAACCGCGATGTCTTTGCCGGCATCTACGCGAATTCACCCTACACGCAAGAATTGCGCGCCAGTCGGCATTGGGACAAGCTGGCGCGCATGATGAGCCTGTTTTAGCATCGCGTTCGGCCGCTGATTGCGAAAGCCCAGAGACCTAATTTGCTGGTAGGCCGATTGGCAGTCTCTGCTGAGATGCTGCCCTTCAATTCGATCGGCCGCGGACGGCATATCGGAGAACGATCACTCCCTTAGGGAACCGTCGCTGCTCGACGAGTTCGAGATCGAGCCGAACGCCATCCGGGAAGTACCGCTTTCCGCCGCCGATGACAACCGGATAAACCATCATCAGGAGTTCGTCGACAAGACCGGCATTGATCGCTTGCGAGGCGAGTTCAGGACCCGATACAGCGAGGTTGAGTTCGGCATTCGCCTTGAGCCGCCGGATCGCGTCGGGATCGAAGGAGCGCTCGATCTTTGTTCGTTCGCTGCGCGGTTCGGCGAGGGTCTTCGAGTAAACGATCTTGTCCGCCGCCTGCCATCGCCTGGCAAAGTCGAGCAAATATTGCGGTTGACCGGGAATCGTGTGCGAGGTCTCCCAGTACACCATCTTTTCGTACATTTTCCGTCCGTAAAGAAAGGTGCCGAATACAGACACAAGCTTGCAGATCTCGATGTGCAGCGCTTCGTCAGAGTCAGCGCCCCAGCCAAAGCGGCCATGCTCGTCTTCTGTGTAACCATCGAGCGACATGTTCAATGCATAGATCAGCTTTGCCATGCGCCTCACTCTCCAAGCACATCAAACATCTGTTCCCGGCTCATCGTAGCCAAACCATGCCCGACACTGCGCGTTGAACAGGACCAAGGATCCGAGAGCTGATACGAACCTTGGTCGATGAGTGAATCGGACTGAAATCAACAGTTCGACCAAAGGCCACTTATCCGAGAGAGGACGTGCGGCGAAAGCCTGTCTAACCAGGCCTTCGCCGCCAGCCTCAGCCGTATCTCGCGCAGCACGATCGTCAGAACGTCAAACTTCTATTTCGCCTGCGCCAGCCCCGCAATCACCACAGCAAGTTTATCCAGTATCTGGATCCAGCCTTCCATTTGACCACTATTTTTCGCGCTCTCCATGGGTTCATTTCCAATGAAGGTAAGTTTGGTCTGGCCGTTTCCGAGATCCTCAAACAGGGTCACGTCGTAAGCACCGTCGATGGCCTCATGTTCTATTCCTAGTTGCGCGGGGTCGATCTTGTTTCCCTTGGAGTCCGAGAAGTACATCAAGGAAACGATCTTCTCGTACGGAACAATCTCCTGGTATTCAACCGCATTCCAGAACTCCTGCCCTTCCGGCGATTTCATGCAGCAGAGAAATTTTCCGCCAACCCTAAAATCCATCTCGCACACAGGCGCCGTAAAGCCCTTCGGTCCCCACCACTGCATCACGTACTTCGGGTCTGTCCACGCCTTCCAAACCAGTTCGCGTGGGGCATCAAAAATTCTGGTCACGACCATTCGCTCTGTCTCGTTAACCGAGTCTTTTGTCATCTCTGACCTCCTTCTTTTTCATTTCCTTCACGACCACGTCCAGCTTGTCGAAACTCTCTTCCCAGAACCGGCGATAGTTGAAAGCCCAGTCCCTGACCGTCTTGATCGTCTCTGGCCTGAGCGTGCACACACTCTCTCGTCCACGTTTCGTCTTGATCACAATCCGCGCCCGCACCAGGTAGGCAATATGTTTTGAAATCATCTGCTGCGAGAGTGCAAACGGTTCCGCCAATCCATGCACAGAGACGGGGCCGTGTGAGAGCCGTTCGATCATGGCCCGCCGGGTTGGATCAGACAAAGCCGCAAATGTTGTGCCCAATCGATCCACAACCATATGGTAGTGGATTTTCTGCGGATGTCAAATGTGAATTGTGCGATTCGTGGTTTCCCTTCCGAGTCTCTTAACCACGACGCCTGCGCTCATGGGTACTCTGCGCAGGAGGGCGGGTCGGCAAGGATTTTGGCGCTGGACTCAGGGCCAGGAGGAATGCAGATTGTCTCTGGGATCTTCTCGGTGTCTCACCGCCCTGTTGGACAACCGACGTGCGAGCATGCCTAGACGCTTTCGGCAACATGAGAGTTCTTGCCGTGAGCGCACCTCACACCCGCGCAGTGAACTCTGCAAATAGACTTCAGCTCTAGACCATGACCTGTGCTGTGCGGTCTAGGGGGACGCCATCGAAGGAGAACTTCCATGAAGAAGAGGGTGTGCAGTAGCTTTGTTTGGCGTTACAGGCGATTGCACTCAAAATCTTCGACTGCTGCCGGATGTTGAGTGCAATCGCGATATTACGTCACCTCAGGCCCGCGAGCGGTGAACGCAACGACCCTGCAAAGGCGATCAATCCTTCGGTGTCGCCCGAAAACCAATGATCTTGCCTCGCACGTGGTCGTTGACGATGCCCACCATCACTCCGTCGTCGTTGATCGACATCAGCAGACTGTCTTCGGCACCCGGAAAGTCGATGGTTGTGTAGTGACCATCTCTCAAAAGGAAGCCATGCGCAGGCGGCATGTTGTTGCATTCCGCGACTGAATTAACAATTGAGTAAAAGCCAACAATGTCGCCGCGCTCGTTGATGCCTCGCACGTGGGTGCACGGCACCTTGGTTTTTGGGAAGTCGATAATCTTGAAACCGTGATCACGCGTTTTCAGGAATCCATGGGTTGAGAGATCGGGATTAAGCACAGTATCCCCAACCATCACGTCGCCGTTGTCCTGAGAGCCGTAAACATCGGTGGAGGCGCTGTTGTTAACGTGGACGTGCTTGAACTCGCCGTCCTTCCGGATGAAGCCATGTACCACGCCTTCGTTGTCGAGATACGATCCGGTGACGTCATCCGCGTTGTTAACGCCGCGTACGCGGGTTGCGGCGGCGCCCGGGAAATTTATGAGATGGAACTTTCCGTCTTCCAGGAAGAATCCGTGTGGACCTTTTGCGTCCTGCAAGACACCTACGATGTCTCGTTCCGCGTTGATAGCGTGAGCGTTCATCGTTGCACCTTTGGGCGCACTGACTTGTGAGAGGGTATGGTCGTGCAGCAGGTAGCTGCCGGTACCATCGATCCCGACGACGTCTCCCCTGGCATTGATGCCGAATGCGTACGTGTCGCTTCCATCCGGGGCTTGGATCGTCCTGAACGTGAGCTTGGTCTGTGCGGTGAGGGAGGAGGATGCGAGGACGCCCAAGAGCGCGACGCTGAAAATTCTTGCGAGCAGGTTTTTCATAAAGCTCCTTTGAGAAGAACCGGGACTGTGGAACGTTTCTTTGCAGTTGGTGAGGTGTTCGTTCGACGAAAAATCCTCTTCATCAAGGCTGGATCGCATCTTGCCGGATGGTTCGCGGATGCCCCGCCACGTCTCTCATGGCACGACATCGACGGTCAAAGTCCCAGCCTCGCCCGTTTTCAACTTGGCGGTCACTGTGGTCTTGCCGGCTGCGACAAGCGTGGCGACTCCGCCGCCATACGTGTAGTCCTTCCAGAATTTCAAAATGTCCGAGGGATTAGCGGTCCACGCAGCGAAGCCCGTAGCGTCTAATTTGCTGCCGTCAGGGTAAGTGGCAGCTGCAGAAAACTCTGGGTGGTTGTTGGTACCGTAATAAGACAAGCTCAGCGTGTCCAAAACCGGAGAATCTACTCCGACGGTGATGGTCGGCTTCTGATTCACTACAACCAGGGCGGTTCCAACTACGCCCTCAAAAGATGCGGTGATCGTCGCGGCGCCGGTTCCCATCCCGGTCACCTTTCCTGCGTCATTCACGGTTGCGACCGTGGCATCCGACGTGCTCCAGGTGGCCTGGCTCGTCACGTCCTGGGTATTGCTCTCTGTCGGGCTGGTTTGATATTCGGCATCGGCCGTGTACGCCATGGTGTCGTTCAATGCCAGTTGCGCGAATTTCGAGGAGTAGATGAACGCCGAGGTGTAATGCGGAGTGAACGTTGGAGGAGGGGTGGGTGTTGGTGGGGGAACCGCGAACCGCTGCTGCCCTCCGCCGCAGCCCGCTAGTATCCCGAGCAGTACGCACCACCCTAAGTACAACCAGCGACAGCCGCGTAGCGTTGGCCCTGCAATGAAAAGATCAGACATTTCGACTCCCTTCCGAAGTACCGCAGGCTTCAGCAACTGCCTCGAAGCCTGGCGACTCTCGTTCAAATCGGAAGGAACGGCAATCCTCGGGGTTTCACTTCGACTTCAATTCTTTATCACCCGGTAACGTGATCAAAACAAAGGACGAAAGGGTGCTGTTACAAAGGAAGGTTGCTTTGACGCTGCGGGAGCATGCTGTTACTCTCAACGCCACTGAATCGGCTGGCGATCATGTTTTCCTCTACCTCTCTCGCGCGTCGTCTGGCTTTCGGACCCTACGAAGCGGATCTACACTCCGGCGAGTTGCGCAAGAACGGAAACAAGGTCCGTCTACAGTCGCAGCCCTTCCAATTGCTGGTGATGTTGCTGGAACGGTCGGGGGAACTCGTTACCCGGGAAGAGATCCGCCAGAAGCTCTGGTCGGCAGATACATTCGTCGACTTCGATCACAGCCTGGCGAGTGCCCTCAATAAAGTTCGGGAAGCGCTGTCTGATTCCGCCTTTGAACCTCGTTACATCGAGACGCTGCCTCGACGGGGATATCGTTTCCTGGGAGAGGTTACTTCGATCGAGCCGGACCCCATCGTGTCCGAAACCGCTGTCGAGGTGACCGAGGTTCCGCGACCCGAAACGCGATTCAGGGCCGTCGCGATTAGCCTGGTCCTGGGCACTGTGGTCCTCTCCCTGGCGACAGTCGGGTGGAGTTTGCGAGTGCGGAAATCCCACCTGCTAAACGAGTCTCCGCCGGTTCCGTTCTATTGCAGTACTACCCTTGGTAAATCTTTCGAACGACAACGATCAACAGTTCTTTGCCGACGGCGTCACGGACGAGTTGATCACGAGTCTTGCCCAGATCAGCGCGCTTCGAGTTACTTCTCGGACTTCAACGATCAGCTACAAGAATACCCACAAATCAGCGTCTCAAATCGCCAAGGAATTGGGCGTGGAAGCGCTGGTGGAAGGATCTGTAGCGCGTTCCGGAAGCCGAGTTCGCATCACGGCGCAGCTGATTCAAGCGGCCACGGACCGCCATTTGTGGGCGCAAAGCTACGATCGAGAACTAAGCGACATCCTGGCAGTGCAAGGCGAAGTAGCGCGCGACATCGCCGGAAGTATCTCTCTGCACCTCACGTCCAATGAAGAGTCGCAACTCTCCCTTCGGAAGGTAGTGGACCCGGAAGTCGCGTTGCTGATTTTTAAGGGTCAGTATCTGCTGAGGACGCTAGACCTGGATCGAGCCAAAGCGATGTTTTCGCAAGCTACCGAGCGCGATCCCGGGAATGCTGAAGCTTGGGCAGGTTTGGCGGATACCCTGCATACAAAGGGAGTCGAAGGAGATTATGAGGCCTTTCCCCAATCGAAGATTGCAGCAACCCGGGCGCTGAAGATCGATCCCGCGCAGCCCCAGGCGTTGGTCGTGCTCGGCGTTACCTCCTTTCTCTATGACTGGAATCTGAAAGCCTCGGAAGACTATTTCCGACGCGCGATCGAAGCACAGCCGAACTATGCGATCGCTCATATGCTGTTCGCCAACACGCTCGCACATCGCGGCAGAATCGAAGAAGCAATCCGCCAGATTCAGCTGGGAAATGCTTCCGATCCGGTGTCGGTCGAGACGAATTCATTGGCCTGGCATACCTACTTCTGCGCGCGTAAGTATGAAGAGGCCCTGAAGCTTTTGCGAAGTGCAATCGAAGTGGACCCCTCTTACGCGCCTTTGCGTTGGCGCCTGTCCGTGATCTTAGAACAAAAAGGAGAGTATCTCGAGGCGAGCGAGGCCGCTTACTCCGGGCAGGATGCCCTCAGCCTGAAGCAGGCATTTGCTAAGAGCGGCGCTGACGGATACTGGCAGCGAAAGCTCGAACTTCTTGTCCGCGACCGGGATCCGAAGTCCCGGTATGGGTTTTCGCCGATTGCGCGCTGTTACATGCACCTGCGAAAACGCGAGGATGCGATTCGTACCCTACAAGCGGCCTACAATCGACATGATCCGTTCCTCATTTTCTGGCTGCCAGCCTATGAAGAGTTTGATCCACTCCACTCTGATCCACGCTTTCAGAGGATGCTGCGCGGCTTAGGTCAAAGCTAGGTGGCTAAGCTTTCAGGGACCTTCCCAGGAGAGAAGTCCGATGTGGCGGACAGAATCGCTTAGCCGTTCAGTGGCTCTCCTATTGACCTTATGGATCACTTCGTCCTACGCGCTCGCGCAAGTTCAGAATGGTCAAATCAGCGGCCAAGTGGTGGATACATCCGGCGCGGCGGTCCCAAAAGCACGCGTGCGTGTTTGGGATGCCGCGACTGGGTATCACCTGGACCTGGAAACGAACTCTTTTGGGCTCTACACTGCCGCTGAACTGCTTGCCGGGAGCTACGATCTTCGTGTAGAAGCGCCGGCGTTCAAGACCGCCGCGGCCACAAATCTTCGCGTCGAATCTGGCACTGTGCTGCGTGCCGACTTCACGATGTCGGTTGGCTCTCCTTCAGAAACCATTGAGGTGGGCGACGCTCCGCAAACGGTGGACACTGTGACCTCTCGCCTTTCGCAGACGGTTGACTTACGTCAAATAGAAAATCTTCCTCTTAATGGACGCAATGTCTATGACCTTGTGCAGTATCAAGCGGGCGCCACCAACATGCGAGGAGTGATGTATGAGAATGGCGCGAACACGGTCGTCAACGGAGTTCGCGAAAGCTTCAATGGTTTCCTGCTCAATGGGGCCGACAACAAGGGGTTGAGCGGTGGATTCGTCAGTCAGCCAATCCTCGACACGGTGGAGGCAGTTCAGGTTTTCACTCTCAGCAATGCGATGGAATTGGGCGACAGTGCGGGGGCAGTTACCGACATCACTACGAAATCGGGAACCAACGCCTTTCACGGAAGTGGGTGGGAGTTTTTGCGCAATGACATCTTCGACGCGAATCCCTTCTACGCGAATCACTTTGCCAATCCTGCCGATCGACAGCGCGCACCGCTTCGCTTGAATCAGTTTGGCGCGACTCTTTCCGGACCCATCCGCAAGAATAAGTCTTTCTTCCTGGTCGCCTTTCAAGGAGATCGATTTGTGGAGTCTGCTCCTTCAATTGCGCTGACCGAATCTCCGCAGTTCAGTGCCGCGACCATTTCAGCATTTCCGGATTCGGTTGCTGCGTTGCTCTACAGCCACTTCCCGGCGAAGGGTCCCAGCACTCCAAGCCTTTCGTTACGTCAGTATGTCAATCAGGGACTCGGTGCCGGGTTCACTTCGTTCGGAGAATATCTTTGTCCGGCGAATACGGATGGAGGTACCAACCACCCGGGCAACATTTCGCGCAGGTTCGCTTCGCTCTTCGGGGTTGAAGAGGCCGACATCGAAGAGATGAACGCTCACTGTCCCGGAGGCTCTCCGTATGCGGTGCCGCAAGCGGGAACGTTCAATCGAGACACTGAGTTCCTGCAAAAAACCTTGAATTCACAAGGCTCGCAACAAGATGGCAGCCTCTTCAATGGCAACGAGGCCTCTTTCCGCTTCGACGAAAACTTCAGCGAGAAGACCAGGATGTTCAGCCAGGTCAACTGGTCCCACGCGGATGACCGGCTAAGTGGGACGAATGCGGTGCGTGGCATCACCAGCCCCTCCACGGATGCCGCCGTGAACTTCCAGTTCAGCCTGATTCATTTGCTGAGCCAGAGCATGTTGAATGAATTTCAGGCCGGCTATGTGCTGAATGCGAATGCCATCGCGGTTGATTTGCCGGGCTTGCCCAGTATCGACGATGGGACACTTGGCTTTGGAGCCGGTCAGCCAAGCGACTTTCGTGAACACATCTACAGCTATGGAGACACCATCTCGCTCATTCGTGGAAAGCACAACGTAAAGTTCGGAGGCAAGCTACGACGCGATATGGAGAACAGCGAAATCGGCGCCGGCATCCCTATCTATTCGTTCTTCGATCCTCTCTTCTTCGCGATCGACGCTCCCTACTCCGAGAATGTCGGAGTGGATCCGGGATTCGCGACCGGAGCTCCTGCTCAGCTGGCAGACAACGTTCGTCATTGGCGCTACTGGGAAGTCAGCGGCTTTGGAGAAGATGCGTGGAAGATATCCCGTAGGTTCCTGTTGAACGTTGCACTGAGATATGACCTTCACACCGGGGATGAGGAACTCAACCGCTTGGCGACAACTTTTCTCCAAGGGCCTGGAGCAAACTTTATTGACAACATTACGACCGGTGCGGGGCAGATCAAGAATGCCAGCACTCCTTGCCCCGGAGATCCCAAGGCGGTTCTAGCCGGTGAGTGCGGGCCCGGAGGGTTTGCTCCAACGAAAAGCCTGGGCGGAGGAAATCACAATAATTTCGGGCCCGGCATTGGCTTCGCATGGGATGTCTTCGGGGATGGAAAGACTTCACTACGTGGAAACTTCGCCATTCGCTACGAAGGCACTCTGCAGAAGCGGTTGTCCCTCACACGCTGGAATCCCCCTTACTATTCGCTCAACACAATCAGTAATTTTCTCGATGGCAATCCTTACGGCGATATCGTTTACGGACCGACGGCTGGCGGCGCCCCAACCTACCTCGGTCCTGCACCGGTGGGTCAGGACGCAGGCGTGGGGTTGCAGGCAACAGGGAACATCTCCGGATGGAACCCAGCCAATCCCCAAAGTGCCGGGCTGACATCGATCGTGTTTTCCAATGGCGTAAAAGACCCCGTCGTTCACAATTGGTTTTTCGGGATTCAACGCGAGTTGCGTCCCAGGCTCACCTTCGAGATCAATTACGTTGGAACCACGGGATCGAATCTTTTTCGTGCGGAGAGCGTCAATCGAATCCCGGGAAGCAGGTTGCCGGAAGGGATCTGCGTAACTGACAACTTCGGCCGTCGTGTATGCAGCCAGAGAGATACCACCACGATCAACGACCGCCAAATCAATCCGAGCGGAATTTTCCTGAATCCAAATTACGGACGTTTGCGCGTGTGGGAGAACACTGCGACTTCTTCCTACCACAGCATGCAATTGTCCGTGAACCAGCAACTGAACCACGGTTTTCGATTCAGCGGGAACTACACGTACTCTCACTCAATCGACGATGGCTCGACCTGGCAGAGTGGCTTCAGCAGCGTGAACGGGCCAGCCGCTGGTGACGGAGTGACCACCGATCAAACGCAGCCTCAGCTGGACCAAGGCAATTCAGAGTTCGACATTCGTCATCGCGTAGCCGGCACCTACACTTGGGAGCTGCCGTTTTTTCAAAGCGAGCGGAATAGGCTCGCGTCCGTTCTCAGAGGATGGGAGCTCAACGGTATCTTGTCGGCTCAAACTGGAGCGCATTGGAGCCCCTACAATTCCAACCCCGCGTTGCTCCAGGCGACATCCCCGGGGGCATGCGATACAGCCACGTTCAACGCCGCGAACTGCATAAACATGGGCGGCGATTACAACTTGGACGGAGAAGCCAATGACCGCCCCAACGCGATTGCGAATATCGTTCACGCGACGCATGCGCAGTGGGCTGACGGCTTTAATTTACCTTCCAATTTCTTTTCCGCGCCGTGCCTTGGTTGCGTTGGGAATCTCGGGCGCAATACCTTCGTCGGCCCGAGCTATTGGGATGCCGATGTCTCCTTGCTCAAGACGTTCTCTATTTCCGAGAGCGTGCATCTTCAATTGCGCATCGAGGCATTTAACGTCTTCAACCACACCAACTTTCTCATTGGCGTAAACGATATAACCAGTCCGCTATTTGGAATGTCGGGCGGAACCCAACCGCCACGCAATCTACAGTTTGGATTGAAACTGAAGTTCTGAGTCGCCTCGAATTGTGTAACGGGATTTCCTAATAGCTAATTGAACCTCTGTTTACGCCAGCGAAGTCGAGTCAACCGCGTCAACTGTTAGGCGGAAATGCCGCTGCTTCCGCCGAAGGCTAAACTCTCCCGATAGGCCTCGCTGACCCTGTTACGATTTTCCGATCAAGCACACGCCTACCACCAGCAACAATGCGCCCCCAATCCGCACTAAGCTGACCGGATGGGTCGGCATATGGAACCAGCCAAAGTGATCGATTGCGATGGACATGATGAGAGCGGCAGTGACGGTGATGCTCATAAACGGCCCGGCGCCGACTCTGTTAACCAGCGTCAGTCCGGCGTAGACCTGAACCGCGCCGACCAGGCCACCGAGCGGTGCCCACCACGGCATCGCGCCCAGGTCGCGGACCGTCGGGAGTGGTCGCGGCATCAGGGCAGTGGCGCACACGAAAAAGCAGGTGATCAGGGCGAAGGACACCAAGGATGCCAGCCAGGGATTGCGGAGCGATTCCTTCAGTTGTCCATTCATCGGCGCCCCGACTGCCTGCAACGCTCCTCCTACGATGATGAACGGGTAAATCCATCCAACAGCTGCAATATCTCGCATGGCATCCATCCTTCCCTGGAATTATTTTCCGAGCAACAGCACGCTTCCCAACATCGCTAATGGCATCGCAACCGCACCCACGGCCAGGAACTGTCTTCCGCTGATCTCAACCCCTTCTCTCCGCAAAGCGACGAGCCAGAGAATGGTGGCAAGAGATCCCGCAACTGAAAGGTTTGGTCCGAGATCCACACCAATAAGGACCGAGTTCGTGAAACCGCTTACCTGTTGTGAAGAGTGAATTACCGCGCCGCTCATCAGCCCGATCGGCAGGTTATTCATGACGTTGGAAAGCAGACCTACGCCGAAGGCGGCTAGCAAATTGCCTCCGATGCGGCTCACACCCGATAGCTTCGCCAGGGCACCGACGCCGATGTCCAGAACGCCCACACCTTCCAACGCTTCGATGATTACGAAGAGGCCGGCTACGAGCGGAATGACCGCCCACGAAACGCCGCGAATCACCCGACCAGGCATGCTTCTGTCGCGAGCGGTAACCACCAGGAGTACCAGCGCACCAACCGCGCATGTCGGGGCTCCTAAGTCCCAACCTTTGGCGGAAGCCAGAAGCAGGGCAACGCTGGCAAATACCAGGCCCGCGACTGCGAGCTTTCCTCCTGCACCTAAATTCTTCCCCTCGTGCTTTTCAACGGTGGAATTCAGATCCGTGGACGACATCCAGCGAAGCACGACAAAGGTAATAACAATAGAGGCCAGCGACGGTACAGTAAAAATCTTGAGCCACTGCAGCAGGGGCGGCATATTCCTGGCGAAAATCACCAGGTTCGCTGGGTTTGAGATAGGCAGGACAAAGCTCGCAGCGTTCGCGATAAATGCGCACGCCAGCAAGTAGGGTTTTGGTGAAACATTCGCCCTTTTGACCACCGCGAGAACCGCGGGCGTCAGCACGACGGCAGTCGCATCGTTGGAAAGAAGAACCGTCACTACCACACCAGCGGCATAGATCAGCAGAAATAACCGTTTCGGACATCCATCCGACCGCCGAGCAGCCAGGTCCGCGACCCAATCGAACACGCCTTCTTCTCGCGCCAGTTCCGCGAGAATCATCATTCCCGTCAGAAATAGATAAACATCGAGGCCTTTGCGAACCGCAGCCACGGCCTGGTGCAGCGGCAGCAACCGGGAGAAAACGAGCAGCAGCGCTCCCGCACACGACCAATAGGCCTCGGCTATGCCACGTGGTCGGAAAAGGACGCAACCGATGCTCGCGAGCGAAATGATGACAACGAAGATGGCAGTAGCGTGCATATCAAACGGCCCGAGTCTCTCTCTTCACCATTTACGTCCGTTTTTATTGGGGCCGAGCTGCGTGCCGATCAGGCCGCGATCCAACCACTCTCCGATCGCATTGTCCTGGTCGCGCGGATGTCGAGGAGAGGCGGCGTATTCCCCTTTCGCGTTCACCTGGATCGTGATTTCGTCGTGCGCAACTCTTCCGGTCGAGTCCTTGAGAGACACGAGAAGCCGATGCTGCCCATCGGGTAGATTCGAGGTGTCGATTTCGGCCGTCCACAGGAGTGTTCCGTTTACCGGTCGCAGCGACAACTGCGTATTCCCGACGGTGAGCGCTCCGCCAAGGATCGGATCCGGCCCCCAAACCTTTACTCTCGCCGCGACCTTCCCGCGGACCACGTGTGACGTGGATTCAGGATTCGTGATCAGCCGGAAATCCGAAGGGCTGGTGATCACTGCAAAGGGAAACTCGCCGAGCGGCTTGAATTTCCAACTCACGACACTGCCGTCAATATTCGTGATCGAGAACCCCACCGGCCCCTCTTCCACTTGTCCGGTGGATCGCGTCGTCGTGTAGATGGTGCAACCATCGTTGGCGATCTCGTTGTAATGGGTGTGACCCATGTCCACCAGCATGGGTCGGAACGCGCGGATGAGTGTCTGTAGTTCTTCCGCCTCGCTGCTCAGATCCGACGGATAGCAGTGCATCAGGAGGACGACGCGAAGATTGCCTTGCGCAGCGTTTTGAAATTGATCTCGAAGCCAGCGGAGTTGCTGCGGAAGAAGCTCGAAGCGTTTTGGATCGGCGCTCGCGAACGCATTTACCCCGATGAACCGTACCCCGGAGAGGTCGAACTGAAAGTGTTCCGCCGGCATCATGTATCGGTGGAACAACGCAAGGCTCCGGCTGTGCACGTCATGGTCGCCGACGATACTGAAACACGGTACGGTGAGCTCGTCCAGCACCCACCGGGCGAGTTCATACTCGTCGGCTGCGCCATGCTCGGCGTTGTCGCCGGGCAGGTATAGAAAGCTGACAGAATCTCGGAAGCTCGCGTTGATCTCGCTCGCGATCGTCTGAAGGTCGAGAAAGTTCTGCTCTCGCTGGGTGGTGAGATGCAAGTCGCCGATGTGGACGTAAGAGAGGACGTCGCCGGGAGCAACCGGCAATGGAGTAGGCAGGGTGTGACGGATGTGGTTGGTCATCGGATCGCATCCTCGATATCGCGCAACTTTTCCAGGTATTCGGGGCGGTCGATTTCTCCTTGCACATAGCGATGGGTGAGAGTTGATTTGGCAGAGGAAGCGTGCCCGCGCGTCGTGAGCCGGCGCCAGACCTGCCAGAGCAAGATGGCGACCACCAACATCAGGAGCAAACTGACGATTGCATCCATGCCCGGCCCGAGACCAAGTGGAGGTCCGACAGGACCACCGCACGAGAGAAGGGCCAGCGTCCCCAGTGCTGCGCTGCATGCTATTACGTGACGAAGCATGATCCGAAATACTCCGAAGGGATTCCTCTGCTGACAGTGCAATCCGTGTGCCGTAGGCGAGCGGTCAGATTGCCCTCGATGGGCAGCGTGATGTCATGTATGTCTGTTCGCAATGCGTACAGGAATGTACGCATGTCGGCGCTATTCGAGGTTATGCTGCTTCAACTTCTCGTACAGTAGTCGCCGCTGGATCCCAAGTGCTCGGGCAGCTTCAGCTTTATTCCCACCTGCGTGCTGCAGAGCCTGCTGGACAAGAAGCTTTTCCCATGCGCCCACGGATTCATGGAACGGCATCCGGAGATATCGGGAGAGATCGTCGCTGCCGCTTGATCCGTCTGTGTTCGCGAATCGAAGGTGCTCCGGGTTTACCACCCGTCCCTGGGCGAGCAACACGGCTGCCTCCACCACATGCTCCAGCTCGCGCACGTTTCCGGGATACTCGTATTGCTGCAGCTTAAGAATCGCGTCCTCGGAGAACCCGCTGACTGGGAAGCCATTGCGCTCGCTGAACTTTGCCAGGAAATGTTCTGCGAGCGGCACGATATCGGAGCGTCGCGAACGCAGAGGTGGAAGTTCCACGGTGAAAACCGAGAGCCGGAAATAAAGATCCTGGCGAAACGTGCCCAATCGCGCTTCGTTTTCCAGGTCACGGTTCGTGGCCGCGATAAGACGGAAGTCCGCCTGGAGCGTGGCATTGCCACCCACCCGCTCAAAGGTGTGCTCCTGCAGGATTCGCAAAAGCTTGGGCTGCACGGCAATCGGCAGCTCTCCAATCTCATCGAGAAAGACCGTTCCGCCAGCGGCAGCCTCGAACCGCCCAGGCTTCTTCGCGACTGCGCCCGTAAACGCGCCTTTCTCATGCCCAAAGAGCTCGGCCTCCAGCAGATCGGCCGGCAGAGCTGCGCAGTTCACCACAACAAACGGTTTTTCTTTGCGTCCGCTGTTTTCGTGAATGCACCTCGCCACCAACTCTTTTCCGGTGCCGCTTTCGCCGAGAATTAACACTGCGGTGTCGGTTCGAGCGACTCGGCCGATTGACTTGAATGTCTCCAGCATCGGTCGCGACGACCCGATCATGGGCGGGTGCTCATGGTGATTCGACTCGCGCACTTTTCCACGGAGTTCTTCCACTTCCTGTTGCAAGCGCGCATGCTGAAGGGCCCGTTGCGCGGTCACGCGGAGCTCATCCAGGTCCAGCGGCTTGGCCAGGAAATCGTAGGCGCCAATCTGCATGGCATCGATCGCATTCTGGCTCGTACTGTGCGCTGTCATAACGACCACCGGCATGACGCGGAGCAGATCCTGTTGCTGCAGGTGCTCCAGCACCGAACGTCCGTCCCCGTCTGGCATCTTCCAATCGCACAGCGCGATATCAGGACGTCGTTGCTTGAGAGTGTCCTCAGCCTCCCGTCCGCTACCGGCTTCCAGGACTTCGAACCCTTCTTTGCGAAGTATTTCTGCGACGGTCTCCCGCAGGCGAAGGTCATCCTCAATGACTAAAGCAGTAGGTTTCACGCGGGCTGCTCCCGTACTTCCTCCCGGGGCTCTGTCGACCCCTGCCTACTCAGGGCCGGCAACAGCACTCTGACCCGAGTTCCCGATCCGGGCTGGCTCTCGATCTCGATTTCTCCCTGGTGTGCCTTGATGATCTCGTAGCAAATGGAAAGTCCAAGGCCCGTGCCCGCCGCCTTTGTTGTAAAAAAGGGGTCGAAGATACGCGGCATGTTCTCCGTGGAGATGCCAGGACCTTCGTCTTGAACCATGATTTCAGCCTGCTGCGCCGACGCCTTCGCCACGCGAACGAGGACTTTTCCACCGCCGCCTTCCTGCGCTTCCACGGCATTCCTGATGAGATTGTCGAAGACCTGCCGTAAGGCCGACGGGTCGCCTTGAACTTCTATGTCCTCAACGCCGAGGACAAGTTGAATTTCGACCCCATTTGCGCTGGCTGGCGCAGATTGTGTCTCCACCGCAGCTTTCAGAATGTCGGCTATCCCGACTCGCTGAACCGAGAGCTTTAAAGGACGGGAGAAGTAAAGCAGTCTCTCCACCATCGTGTCCAGGCGCGAAACCTCGTCAAGCACGATCGCGGCGTTTCTCTGCAAAGCTGGATCACTGGTTTCACGATTGCTCATCTGCGTTCGCAATCGGATGGTCGCCAGTGGATTGCGCAGTTCATGTGCGACGCCGGCTGCGACTTTTCCCAACGCCGCTAATCGCTCACTGTTTCGCAGCTTGGATTCCAGATCTCGCTGTTTGTCCATCCGCTCGCGCAAAGTCGTGGCAAGCCGGTTGATTCCGGCATGGATTCGCTCCACTTCTGCTACATCGTTCAAGGTCTTGGGAGGGAGGGTGAGATCGGACTCGAGATCGGCTAGTCGCTCTTCGACGTGCACAATACCGGTCGCCAGGTTGCGGGCAATGAGAAATGCCATGACGACGCATCCGACAGCCAGAACTCCCAGCAGCAACCATCCCAGGTAAGTGCGGGCGCTCTGCTGGGCCTGCAGCCCGGGCATTCTCTTCATCACCCATACAGCCCCTGGACTTTGCCCGCTGAGCACGACTGGAGCAGCGCAGAATACGATGGCGTCCCTTTGACCGCGAAACACCAATGACTGCGGCTGCCTCGTCGAAGAAGCTTTCCGCGCCAGTTCCAGAATCGCGGGAAGTTCTTTCTGCGGCATGTCTTTCTTCGCGCCAGGGCCCTCGTGGGTCGGAAAGGCATACCCCAAAAGCTCGTCCCCGGCTGCTGAGTAGAAGCCGCCCTCAGTGCCGATCTCCCGTCGCAGCGCGACTGTCGTCATCAGCGAAAGAACGTCCTGGGCGGGAACCGCTCTACCGTCCAGCGGCGGTACACCGTGCTCCGACGTTTCGTACTGCGCGCGGCTCTGATAGTCCCGCGCCAGCGAAGCGGCCACCGCCGCAAGGTGGCTGGTTGTCTGGGTGAGCGTCTGCGTCTCACTGTTCTCAAGCACAAGAAGGAACGCGATTGCACAGCCCACAATGAAAATCGCCACCAACAGACCGAGCACTTGGATTCGGCGAGCCAGGCTGTTTGGAAGAACTTGCATATTCACTTGCTCGGCAGTTCAGTTCTCAATTTCTTAGATGCTGTTCGCGAAGGACTGCTAGGCGATAGCAAACAGCCAACCAGCAACTTTGCCGGTTGGCTGCGCCATCTTCACTGACGACCACCGCCCGGAGGCGGCGGCGGAGCGGCTCCGTCGGGATCGCTGGGTGGGGGCGCAGGTGCGGTGGGTGTGATACCGGCCGCAATCAGGTAGCGGTTCTGCAGGTGCTCCGCTACATGGGTCAGCGCGTCCCCAGCATGAGCTAGATGGATTGCCCGTTGTGCCTGGTTTTGCGAAAGTGCGGCTTGCGCCTCCTTCAAGAGCGTCTCGCTGGTGCTCAACAGAGCTTTCGCCTGCGAGGCGACATTCGCGGGAGCCGTCTCACTGGAGCTTTGCGGCTGGCTGACGACCCCCAGTCGATAGCCCAGGTTCTGTACATCCCGCCTGGCCCGCATGCTGTCTTCCCTCGTCGCGGATGAAGCCGGCGGCGCTGGCACCCCGGCCCGCTCGTTGGACGCGTTCCCCGACGCGGCCAGCTCTTCCGCTGCGCGCGAGAGATCGGTCGAAGCCATTGCCTCTTCCCGCGCACCCGGATAGTCGTTCGCCTGGTATCGCGAAAGCGCTTCCTGGTAAGCGCCTTTGCTTTGGGAAATGAGGCTGCTGATATTAACGCCCGCATTGCTTGACGCTTGCAACATCGCAGCCCTTGAGATGCCGTCATAAGCGCGCTGCACTGCGCCTGCTGCTTCTTCCTGTGTCGCCACTCTCGGATCGGGAGGCGGCGCGCCGGGGCGGCGTGGGGGTGCCGGTTGCGCTGCACAAAGCAGGCTGCCGAGCACCACTGAGATGGGAATCAACAAGTTTCTAAGTGACCTTCTAGTCATAGCGGCTCCTCATAGGCTCAGTGGAAAGCACATCGCTTGCCAAAGGAGAACGGAGTCGCTGCGAGCCATGGGCTGGAACATTGCAGGGAGAAGTTCCGCCGCGAAAGCTTCTTGTTCTCCGCTTTGACGTCACCCGGTCTAGCCCGAATTTGCATTAGGGAAGGGGAGAACGAATGTATGGTCGGCCGGTTACAGGTCTTGAGTGAAACGACAGCGATCGAAAGCCCCCACAGATCGTAGATATTTCCTTGTTCATCGATCGATATCCAGATGGGCACGATCGTCCCTTTCGGAAGCAAACCGCGTTTGATCTCGTGCGGCTTGCAAGAGAGGGTCTGTCGCTTCATGTCTGAAGCATTTAACGTCGTGATCTGATCCTTCTGGTTGGGCTCCCGCGCCGCTGCGAAACTCCAGCAAGCGACCACAAAGAGGTAAAGGCAAACGGCACCACTCGACATGGCAGGGATGGTAATGAGTTAGCCAACGAGTGTCCACCAGCGTTGTCTCGCGACTAGGGTTTCTGGCGTAATATCCCGTCACCCCAAGCAACCCGCCTCCTAAGTCGGCTATGCTCGGGGCACGGGTCGCGATGATGATGGGTGTTCTGCCCATCACTGTCGGTTGTGAAATCTTTCAGGATCGCGAATGCAGCGATCACCGGAGCACTCAATGATCGTCGTAACCGGCGCAACAGGACGCACGGGAAGGGCGGCAACAGAAGCGTTGCTCGCTAAAGGCGAAAAGGTTCGCGTGGTTGGACGAGACTCGAGTAAGTTGACTCGGTTCGTGAAGCTCGGTGCGGAGCCCTTCGTCGGTAATGTCGAAGACGTGACTTCTATGTCCCGAGCTTTCGAGGGTGCTTCGGCTGTCTACCTGGTTCTACCCGAAGACATCTTGCGGACGGACTTGCGTGCCCATCAAGAACGCGTTTCCGATTCTTACGCCGCAGCGATCACCAACGCCCATGTGCGGTTTATCGTCAATCTAAGCAGTATCGGCGCCCAGCACGCGAAAAACACCGGTCCCATCGTTGGGTTACATGAGCAGGAACAAAAGCTGAATCGAGTCGCAGGGCTAAACGTCCTGCATCTGCGCGCTGCGTACTTCATGGACAATCTCTTCCTTAGCATGGACCCGTTGCGTTCAACGGGAACATTGCCGGGTGGTTTACAAGCGGACGCACCCATGCCATGGATTGCTACCAAAGACATTGGCGAATATGCGGCGACCCGTCTTGCTGCCCGCGATTTTTCTGGCAGTTCAATTCAGGAACTGCACGGCCAGCGTGACATCTCAATGCAGGAAGCGGCATCCATTGTTGGCAAATCGATCGGCAAACCCAATCTGCAATATGTGCAAGTTCCAAGCGTGGTGCTTGGGCAGAGTCTTGTGATGAGGGGGTTACCGAAACAAACAGCAGAACTGCTTGTTGAAATGTGGGATGGTGCGAATGCGGGCCTCATCGTGCCACTCGAAGCCCGCTCGGCAGCCAATACGACGCCCACCGCCCTCGAATCGTTCGTCGCCCAGGTGTTTGCTCCGGCATTTCTGAACTCCGGCATGCCTCCCGAAAACTCCTAAGTAGATAGAAGCTGTTATTGCCTCGAGGGCCTGGATCGACCGGATCGCTTAGAGACTGCACTCTTGGGCAATCGCGGAACAGCCTGGACGCCCGCCCAAAGCGTCGCGATCGTTTGCTCGACCACGAGAGCCTGGTCGGGCAGGTCAGGCACAACCCCTTGGATGACCATGAGTGCGGCGAGGCCAAAGATCGTAAACCACCAGGTGTGGGCTATCACGATGTCAGCCTTGTTTGGCAATCCTTCAGCTTTGGCAACATCGAAAAAGAGCTGCACGAAACGCTCGAACAATGGCGCGCCAAGGTCGTTGATGTATTGCCCGGCGCGAAAGCCGTTGCGGGTCTCGGGTCCGAAGAAGACGTTGCGGAACTGCTGTGGATGGGCGATGCAGAATTGAATGAAGCCCCGTGAAGTCGCAAAAAGGCGCTCCTTCGGTGCAGGATGTTGGGCGGCAATCGCGTCGAAGTTCTGAATCATCAGCCCGATCGTCTCGCGGCTCAACTCAGCAAGAATGTGTGATTTGTCCGGAAAATGCTGGTAGATCACGGCGTGCGTATAACCAATCTCTTTAGCGATCGCACGAAGCGTCACGGCTTCGTAACCGCGATCGGCGAACATTTTGCTGGCAGCCGCAAGGATTTCGCCCCGCAACCTTTTCTTGCGCTCGACCCGTCGACTTGGTGATGTGGAAGTCACTTCCATAGCTTAGTTTCTTTTGGCGATTTTTGCGACCAATTGTCAATTTCTAACCGCTGGTAAAAAACCACTGATTAATTTGCAACCAATGGTTATCAAATGCCTCTAATGGTCAGGTTGCTCACTTCATGGGCGGCCCAATAAGGAGAATGCGATGAAATCAACGAGCATGTATTTAGTCATGGGAATCACTGGGAAAGTTGGGGGCGCCACCGCGCGGCATCTGCTGCAGCAAGGCAAACATGTCCGAGCACTTGTGCGCGATCGCGAGAAAGCGGCGAAGTGGGCAGACCAGGGCGTGGAGCTGGTGGATGGAGACTGGAACGATGCCAAAGCCATTGCGGCGGCACTCAAAGGTGTTGCGGGCGCGTTTGTTATGTTGCCCGCTGTATGGGCACCCTCGCCGGATTACAGGGAAGCAAAGAGCGTGATTGCGAACTATGTCGAGGCGCTGACCAAGGTAGTGCCACCGCGAGTGGTAGCGCTCTCGTCGATGGGCGCGCATAGAACCAGCGGGCTAGGGATGATCACGGCCTTGTCACTCATGGAGCAGGGTTTCCGCAACCTGCCCTCTCCGGTCGCATTTGTGCGCGCCGGCGGTTTCTTCGAAAACTTTCTTTTCGGCTTGCAGGCGGGCCAAGGCGGAGCCCTACCGGTCTTCTACAACCCTACAAACCGAAAATCGACAATGGTCGCCACAAACGACATCGGCGCAGAGGTAGCAAAGCTTCTGACCGGGCCGCCATGGTCAGGGCATCGCATCATCGAGCTGGGTTCGATGGTAAGCGCGGATGAAGTGGCGGAACAATTGGGTGAAGTCCTAAAACGCGACGTAAAGGCCTTTGCCGTCCCGCGTGCAGGGTGGGCCGAAGCGTTCGAACAGTTCGGCGTCCGGAAAGGGCACACCGGACCTGCTGAAGAAATGTTTGACAGTGTGAACGCAGGATGGATGGGCCTCGGAATCGCGGGTACGGAGCACGTAGCAGGTACGACGTCTGCACGTGATGTCTTTGCGGCTGCAGCACGGAACGCTGTCAAGGCGTAAGTCCAGGTGCAGGACGATCTAGACCATTTGAATCGCAAGACGAGGATGGCTTCTGTGAAAGCTGAACACACAACAGATAGACCTGCGCGGGAAGGTCGAGCAACTCAGATTGCCGCGATGGGAATAACCGGCCTTCTCGCTTTCATATGGGTGTACTTTGGGGGGTTATATCTAGTTCACGATCCCGAGGAATGGAGGATCGTCAATCAGCAACTCGGATACCCGCTCTATATCATCCCTCTGCTGGGCGTGACCCATGTCCTCGGTGGCGTGGGCCTTCTGCTTCCCAATGCGCCTCGATTGACCGGGTGGGTTTATGCTGGCCTCGCGATCAATCTTTTACTCGCGTTCTATTCACAACTGCATGGCGGTGGCAGCACTTGGATAAGTTTGATCCGATTCTGGTCATGGCGATCGTCATTGCTTCGTATGTATTAAGACGCTGCATGCGCCCAAACAGGTGGTCCATATGAGGAACGGGCTCGGCGCAGACAGGGCCTGCCCACCCGCGAGCAGTTCGGTGAAGATAGCGAGCGACAAGCCCTGCAAGGGCGTGCCCTCGCGGACTCACACCTGGGTCGCGTTCAGTATGGCGCCATTCGCTGAATTCGAGCGCGACCTGTTAGTCCGGATTCTCGGATGTATATATTAGGTGACGGCGGAATGCAGGAATACCGAAACGTCGACGCAATTTAATTATTTCCACGGATCAATTCCATCGCCGGTGATCGCAGAGAACTGCTAACCACGAAAAATAGTGGCGCAATCGCCTGGTTACGCCAAATGTCCCGCCCCGACCGCTTCGTTGCCGTGCCCGCATTCCGAAAGGCGGAAACATTTTGGGTCCAATTCTCTAGTGATCATGATCGCCACTCGTTCGTCTCCCCCGGCGCTTTTGGATGTCTCATTGTGCCGCCGCGTCAATGGCCTGCAACAAGCTCTCGTAGTCCGGAGGAGCGTCGTGGCGCCTGCCGTTCACAAAGAAAGTTGGAGTCCCGTTCACACCACTTCGCACACCGCCTGTGAAGTCTTCTTTCACGCGACCTCGGAATGCACCGGAATCCAGGGCTTCAGAAAGCGCCGCTTCTTTTAATCCGTTCTTCCTCGCCAGAGCCGTGAGGAATTCTAATGAAAGCTGAGACTGCTGCTCGAAGATGCCATCATGCATCTGCCAGAACTTACCTTGACTGGCAGCGAACTCCGCCGCCTCCGCCGCAGGCTCCGCCAATGGGTGGATCTGGGCCAAGGGAAAATTCCGGAACACGAAACGCAATTTGTGCCCAAAATGCTTTTGCAAGCGTTTGACCACTGGGTGCGCGTGACCGCAATGCGGACATTCGTAATCCCCGTACTCAACCAGCGTTACGGCGGCGTTGTCGGATCCCTGGATATGATCCTGCTCCGTAACCGGGACCTTAAGCTGCATGACTGGACTCTCTTTCAAGGTCTTCGAGCGCCTGCAAAATCCCATCCGCGCCAGGGTTGATGCCGATTGGAGAAAGATAACTCCAGCGGATAATGCCGTCTTTGTCGATCACAAACAGAGCTCGTTCGCTGAACCCCTCTGGACGATAAGCGCCATACAACTGTGAGACCGCACCCTTCGGCTCGAAATCCGCGAGCAACGGGAAGCGCAGCTTGCGGTCCTTTGAGAATGCGGAGTGACACCAGGCCCCATCAACGGAAATTCCAAGCAGCTCCGCTTGGTGTTTTTGGAATTCCGGCAGGATCTCGTTGTACAAAGCCATCTGGTCGCCGCACACTGGACTCCAGTCGGCAGGATAGAAAGCGAGCACAACCGGACGGCCTTTGAGTTCAGACAGTGAAATCGTCTGATCGGGAGTGGTCGGCAATTTGAAATCCGGAGCGGGAGTGCCCGGTGTGAGAATGTTCGACATGTGAGCTCCTCGTAATAGTCATCTTCGACTTAGACGATTCGATGCATTGCGGCTCGAGCGCGCTTCTTTGATCTGAACTTCTCGGCAGATTGCCATGTGGCGCGAATCGGCCAGCAGGTATGTAGCCCTTGATTCTCCATCGAATGGACGTCGGTTTTCTCGCGTCAGTGCGTGGGGCTCGCGACCGCCTCGGAGGCCCGCGCCAGTGCTTGCGTATCGATGTACTCCCGGATCTTCGTCACCTTGCCATGTCGAACGGTAATGTCGAAGACCCAGTGGTCCACAAACAGCAGAGTTCTTCGTTTAGTGTCGAGAAATCCGGTTACCGCAAGGTAGTCGGGGTGTGGCAGGATAGGGAGTGATAACGTCTGGTCGCAACAGATAGTGTCAAATGTCCAATCAACATGTCCAATTCCCCACACCGATACCGCGAAAATGCTGAAGGGCCGTTCTATGTCGAGAAAGACCTTTGCATCGCCTGTCGTAATCCCGAAGCGGTAGCAACTGATCTAATCGGCTTCGTAGAGGACGCTTCTTCTGGTCACTGTTTCTTCAAGCGTCAACCCCAGACAGCGGAGGAACTGGAGATGGCGATTGGCGCGGTGTCGGTGAACTGTTGCGGTAGTTATCGTTACGCTGGCGACGACAGCGAGATTAAGCGTCGCCTGAGAGCGCTTGGTCGCCCTGATGCGATAGACGAATAAGGCTTCGGGGCCGTACGCATCCCCTCAGGCTACGATAGCTGTTGGTAAATCCCGTTTCCGCAAGCAATCCGGACTTGGCACGATCACTAGAGGAACGCCTGTTTCGGACAGTTATGACCATTCGTAGAAGCTGCTGATAAGACCGGGGGAAACTTGACTTTTGAGCAATTGGACGCGCTCCATCCAAACGCTTTCACCGACGCATATATAACCAGCTTACGTCTGGATTACCAAGCTCGAACGGCAGAACTACAGCTCAAACTTCGCAGAAACCAGCCGGACGATCCCAACGCGCAGGATTATCAGCGCGCAATCCTGAGCTTGCATGGCTTTTACTACTTCCTGATCGAGCCACCGGATTTCGAGCACCTTTCGTATCCATGGCGATCAATACAAGTGGATGGCTCATCCGAAGACCCTCATCAATTCCCGTTGTTCGAGCGATTGAGGGCGACGCTGCTCACGAACGCATTCTGCTGCCGATTCTTTGTTCACGATTGGAACTCGTTCATCCACGTCGCCTCCCACCAGGCTCGGTTGTCGTGGGTTGACGGTGAAACGGAACCGACCTAAATTGATGAAAAATGTCCCAAGCGACCCAGCGAGCAAGGATCGTTGGCGATAAATCCCGCTACCGCTAGGAATCGAGTGTGGCAGGATAACTAGTGGTAACGCCTGTTCTCGACAGTTATCTTGGAAGCCGCGGCTCATGGGGCGTAAATTACTCGTGTGAAGCGCGTTTCCGGCAGAGCGTATCTGTGGGTCACAATGAGCGTGGTGTGGGGTGGCGTCGCTGTTTGGTTCACCCTGTCCGGCATCATTGTGCGAGAGACGCGTTTAACCGTAGTGGCTCGGTTGATTGATAGGTTGCCGCCATGGCTAGCTGGGTCAGTGTTCGCTCTGCTGTGGATTGCTTTTCTATTCGGCTGGTATGTCCCACTCGCTCTCGGATTACGAGGCTTTCGCCGCATCGCTGGCTGAATCATTGGTGATAAATCCCGTTACCACAAGTAATCGGGGTGTGGCAGGATTACTAGTGGTAACGCCTGTTCGCAACATCTATCTTGCCGTCATTCCTGTTCAGCATGAAAGCGACTATCTATAGGATCAAAGATTCGCTGCCCGGACGCATCGCCAGCGTGGCGCGCCCGCGCGGTGGTGATTGGCTTTGCGACGAAATCACCGCACTCTCGCATGAAGGGATCGACGTACTGGTGTCGATGCTAACCGACGAAGAAGCTCAGGAGCTTGGACTTGCAACAGAGCGCGAGCATTGCGAGTCCGGTTCGATCACGTTCATCAACATCCCTATTTCAGATCGCAGCGTTCCAATCGACAAAGACCATTTTCTGCGCGAGACAAATCGGGTTGCCGCACTCGTGCGGCAGGGGCGCTCTGTAGGAGTTCATTGTCGTGCGAGCATCGGTCGCTCAACGATGCTTGCTGCTTCGGTATTGATTCAGCTTGGTCTGGCGGCAAACGATGCGTTCTCCACCATTGAGAGCGCTCGTGGGTGTGCAGTGCCAGACACGCCGGAGCAGCGGCAATGGGTCACCCAGAACGTTAGCTAGCGATAAATCCCGCTACCACAAGCAATCTCGGTTAGGCAGGGTTACTAGTGCTAACGCCTGGACACCTATCCATTCAACAGCGAGAATTGAGCGCAAGGCAAGCCTTTCATGCATGTAATGACCGACGAGGAAGTGCGAGATTTCGAGAATAAGAATTCATGGGCCACAGGCATCAAAATTGACGGTTCTGGCGAACTCTATTACGACACTTCTGAAGCGAATTGCATCACCCTGAGTTATCCGAAGACGCCTCTCCGCGTCACATACTTCGCACGACTCATCTCTATGCTTGGCACATTCGCAGATGAAGCCCACTTCTCTGGCGCATTGCTCTGGCTGCGGCTGTGGAATATTGGCAGTCCACAGTTGGAGAAAAGCGGGTGGAGGCTAATTGAGAGGATGCGAATGGGATTCGGCGAACTGCGGCCTCTCGGAGTTGCGAACGGACACTGGTTCCGATCCGACGAGATCGCCGATCTTACAGCCTTCATCGTGCCTTGCTTTGTGTATGGATGGGATGCATACATTATCCCATCCGGCGCTGACTGTTTTGCGTTCATCAGTCACGATGAGTTTTGGTGCGTGGCGACTCGAAAACCTGAATTTCATGCCCAGCTCTTGCGGGACTTCAGTGATCTTGAGCCGCGTGTCGATTCGATGAAAGACCGATTCTGTAGGCCGAAAAATATCACCTTTCAGTGAGTGGACTCGGATTAGCTATTGGTAAACCCCGTTACCACAGGGAATCAGGGTGTGGCACGATTGTGAGTGGTAACGCCTGTTCACAACAACTATTCGCTTCATCCATTTGACGAGCGTCCCGGCTCGTGGATGGAAGTTGATCCTAGGGATTTGATTGAAACCGATGATCCTGAGAAACGCGAGGCTGCACCAAATGGTGAGGCCCGTGTCCCACCTCTCATAAGTATTTTGTTCCTCAAGCACGAGGTTTACGGACGAGAAGCCGATGATCTAATTCGCGCAATTTCACAGCTATGTAGTCAACGAGAATTGCAGGAATGGTGGGAGCGTGAAATATGGTCACAACCTGGTCAATTGGTTCTCATCAAGGCTCGGGTGCGTCTCGCCGAATTGGTAAAGCGTGCCAAGGAGGGTGGCTGGGAGATGCATCGATAGCTCATCGGGTTTTGCATCAGTTGTTGTAACATCCCGTTACCACAAGGAATCCCTGGCGGCGGGATCGTGTGTTCGAGGAAATGATGCTCCATCCCAGTGCCACTCTACTCCTAACCGCAACCCCTTCAGCCTCTTCCCTCCAGAGTTCCTGGCCTTGGGCCTTCCGTAATGTTGCGCCGTGTACCTAACTTGTAAAACTATGGACGCTGCCTGCGCGTCCATGCACAGGGAAGGGCGGTATCATCAACTCGATGTCTACCAAGCGCTGTTTCTCGCTGCTCGCTGTCTTTGTTGTCCTGCTCCTCGCGGTCAACTTCGCCTCCGCCACCACCTGGAAAGAACTAGGACCCGACGGCGGTGATGCCCGTAGCCTCGCCTACGATCCGCATAACCCCGACCGCATCCTGCTCGGCACCAGCTCCGGCCAGCTCTATGAGTCGGAAGACGCCGGCAAGACCTGGTTGCGCCTCGCCCAGATCGGCGAAGGAGACGACTACGTCCTCGACAACATCGCCTTCGATCCCGCCGACTCGAAAACGATTTACGTCGCCGTCTGGAGCGTCGAACGCCAGCGTGATGCCGGCGATCTTTACGTCACCCACGACAGCGGTAAGACTTGGAAGACCATCGAATCGATGCGCGGCAAATCCATTCGCGCTTTGACCATCGCTCCCAGCAATCCCAAGATCCTGGTCGCAGGCGCCCTCGACGGCGTCTACCGCAGCAGTGATGGCGCCAAGTCCTGGCACCGCATCTCGCCGGAAAATCACGCCGAGATCAAGAACATCGAATCCATCGCCATCGACCCCAAGAATCCCGACGTCATCTATGCCGGAACCTGGCACCTGCCCTGGAAGACCGAGGACGGTGGCCAGAACTGGCACAGCATCAAGCAGGGCGTCATCGACGACTCCGACGTCTTCTCCATCATCGTCGACTTCTCCAACCCGGCCAACGTCTTCGCCAGCGCCTGCTCGGGCATTTATAAGAGCGAAACCTCCGGCCAGCAGTTCCACAAGATTCAGGGCATTCCCATGACGGCCCGCCGCACCCGCGTCCTGCAGCAGGATCCCGTCAACCCGCAAGTCGTTTATGCCGGAACTACCGAGGGTCTCTACAAGACTGTCGATGGCGGCAAGACGTTCAAGCTCATGACGCCCAAGAACGTCATCGTGAACGACGTCTCCGTCGATCCGCGCGATCCCAAGCGCGTCCTGCTCGCGACCGACCGCAGCGGCGTGCTCTCCAGCGACAATGGCGGCGAGAGTTTTGAACCCGCCAACCGCGGCTACGCTCATCGCCAGGTTTCTTCCTTCCTTGTCGATGGCAAGGATCCCGACACTATCTATGCCGGGCTGCTCAATGACCGTGATTTCGGCGGCGTCTACGTTTCCCACGATGCCGGCGCGACCTGGAAGCAGATGAGCAAGGGCCTCAAAGATCGCGACGTTTTCACCCTCCAGCAGGATGCGGAAGGGACCCTCTTCGCCGGTACTAACCACGGCATCATGGATTTCTCTCGCAAGACCGAGCTGTGGGAGCCGGCCAGTGTGGTGGTGAAAGAGAAGATCATTCCCGCGCCCAAGACCGTTGCCAAGACTGCAGCCGCCAGGAAGGCCGCTGCCGCCAAGGCCGCGAAACCGAAGATCGAGTACGAAAAATCTGAGTTGGTTTCGCAGGTCTCGCAGCTGGCGTTTACTCCATCCTTCTGGTTCGCCGCCACCAGCACCGGCGTCTATACCAGCCACGACCAAGGCAAGATGTGGCATCACGTTGAGCTCGATGGCGAAACCCGTTTCCTCACCGTCAGCGCCACCGAAGAAAAAGCCTTGGCCGCTACCGCTCTCACCGCGTTTATCTCCTCCGATCACGGCGAGAAGTGGGCCGAGATTCCCGTACCCAAATTTGTCAGCGGGATTTATAGCGTCACCGTTGCTCCTGACCAGAGCCTCTGGCTCGCCACGCAGCAGGGAGCGTTGCGAAGCATCGACGATGGCAAGACCTGGGAGCACGTCACCAACGGCCTGCCCTGGAAACAGGTCCTCACCGTTTCTGTCGATCCCGCGAATCACCGCATGCTGGCCACCACCCGCGACGGCCACGGGGTCTATTCCAGCACCGACAACGGGTCCACTTGGCACAACTCGTCCGATTCGGGCCTCCTGATACGTAGCGCCATCTCCTATCGCGGCGGCTATCTCGCCGCCACCGCCTTCAACGGACTCGAAATGGACACGACCAACGTCTCCACCGCCCAGGTCACCGGCTCCAAATAATAAGGAGACAACAACCCTTCACCAAGCCGCTCTTCGGAGCGGCTTTTCTCTTGGGTTCGCTCTTGGGAAAGCTCGCCCCGGAATGGTCCCATTCGCAAACCGCTGTTTTTAGCGAGATTTGCTCGATTTTGCCTCGTTTTAGTTCGGAAACAGCCCCAAAACCGAACCGGGTTTTATCCGTCCATTTCTCCGGCATCTACGTCTAAACCTCTCCTTATAAACAACTTACCTTCGAGTGGGAACGTTGGTACGACGACTGCAATAGAGCACGGCGTGCCGATAGCAGCCAGCTCCGAGTTCGCGGAACAGATCGTGGAAGTCCGGCGTTTGCTGCATGATCTGAGCAACGTACTCACCGGCCTGGCAGTCACGGCCGGCCTCCTGAAGACTTGCATACCGCCCGCCGCAAGCGGCGGACGGTACGCAAGTGACGTGGAATCAAGCGCCGAGCGCGCTGCCGTCCTAGTAACCGACCTCCAATCCATGATTTACCGCCTCAGCACACACGACTGTGACGCTCGTCCTAGTTTGGGACAAAAAAGTGGAGAAGACTGATGCCAGATGAACATCGGGTCCCAAGAGACCCCGGCGTACTGCCTGTATTCCCGTTTGGGAACGCGAGTCGTCGGTTCGGTTGGACAAAAATGACGGTACAAGAAGCAGCCACGGAAACGAACCTTTTGAATCTGCTCGTAGTGGACGATGAACGGATCGTTCGGGAGGGATGCCGGGACGTTGCGCAGGCGCTCGGATTCTCAACCTTCACGGCAGAAAATGCCGACCAAACCTACAAGATCCTCGAGAGCACGAGTATCGACGTCATTCTGCTGGATCTTCGTCTGCCCGGCATCGGCGGCCTGGAAGCGCTCCGGCAAATCAAACAGCGCCGCCCCGAGATCGTCGTCATTGTGGTGACCGGTTATGCAACCGTGCAGTCCGCGGTGCAGGCGATGAAGCACGGGGCCTACGATTATGTGACCAAGCCCTTCAACATGGATGAGCTACGGTTACTGCTTGAGCGCGTCACCGGACACTTGAAAATCACCACCGAAAACCGCATGCTGCGCGAGCAGGTGAAAGCGCGGCACGGCTTCGGAGGATTGGTTGGTCGCGCGCCCGACATGGAACGTCTCTACCGGATCATCACCAAGGCTGCGAACAGCACCCACCCGGTATTGATCATGGGTGAAAGCGGCACCGGAAAAGAAGTAGTGGCGCGGGCCGTGCACTTTACCGGCTCCTATAAAGACAAGCCATTCATTCCGGTCGACTGCGGCTCACTCGTCCCGACGCTTATCGAGAGCGAGCTGTTCGGCTACGTCAAGGGCGCCTTCACCGGAGCGCAGCATTCCAAGCAAGGATTGTTGGCGATGGCCGATGGTGGAACTGTGTTCCTCGATGAAATCGGAGAGTTGCCGATCGATCTGCAATCGAAGTTACTGCGCGCGCTCCAGGAGAAAGAGATTCGTCCGGTGGGCGGCACGCGGGCGGTGCCGATCAATGTGCGCATACTGGCGGCGACCAATCGCGACTTGGAACAAGCCGTGCAACAGGGAGCGTTTCGGCGCGATCTTTATTTCCGTCTCAATGTTCTCAGCTTGCGCATTCCGCCCTTGCGCGAACGCAAACAGGACATCCCGCTGCTGGTAGGACATTTCCTCGAGCGCGCCGAGCGTGGCACAGGTTTCCAACGCAACATCAGCGACGAAGCATTGAAGCTCATGCTCGCTTATGACTGGCCGGGTAACGTGCGGGAGTTGGAAAACTGCCTTGATCGTGCGTGTGCTCTGACCACCGGTCCCACAATTCATATGGGCGACCTGCCAACCACCATTCAGAACTGGCATATACAGACCCAGGCAGCGCAGGCACCTCCCGTCTTGGCGGCAGCTCCAACCAATGGCATCGTTCCGATTGCCGAGATGGAGAAGCACGCGATTCTTGCGGCGATCGAGCGGCTGCACGGCGACAAGCTGGAGGCTGCTCGACTGCTTGGAATCGGCAAGACAACCCTCTATCGCAAACTCAAGGAGTACGGCTCGGCCGTTTAGGCTCGGGCGACATTATCGAATCCGCGGCGCGAACGGTCGTGCTGTGTCCGCGCCCAAGGAAGGGCCCCATGAATCTATTTGTAAGCGCATCTCCTCGCAGCGGCGCATGTGCGGCTGCCATTGAAGAGTCAACCCAGATCCGCACCGCAGTCTGCGCGGACGCGACCAAGGCGAAGAACCAGGTCCGGAGTGGAGAATATACGGCGATCATTTTCGATCAAGCCGGGATTGATCCCGATCCGGAGGTCCCGGAAAATATTCTTCGGAATGCAGGCCTCGCGGTTCCGGTGTTCGTGAATTCTGCCCTGATGGCCACGGCGCGCATCACGGCGGAGGTGCGCTCCGCCCTGGCACGCATCGAGCGGGAGAAAAGGCTCGCCGTGCGTCAGGCTGAAGCGCTCTTGCGTAGTGATTTGAAAGGCGAAATCACTGGCATCCTCATCGCCGCACAGCTCGTTCTTTCCGCTCCCGACAACCCGTCGTTCGTCGAGGAGAAGGTTCGGGACATCGAGCAACTTGCAACCAGGATGCGGGGCCGCTTCGAGACAATCCAGTAGTTATCGCCTGAGACAACCCGGATTAGGGCATATTGCTTCCCATACAAAATGCCAGCTCCCCCTGGCTCAGGTGACCAATATGCTTTGGACTATCTTTGCGATTCTGCTCATTCTCTGGCTACTGGGTTGGAGCTTCCACATTGCTGGCAGCTTGATCCACATTCTCCTGGTCATTGCCATCGTGGTGGCGGTGATTAATCTGATAACAGGCCGCCGGACGGTCTAGGCCGGACCGGCGCAAGCGGCACGTGGTTCCGCAGCCGGGCCTTATCGCACTGAGCTGCGTGCCGTCGCATCAACCCCTTCTCTTCTGCCACCGGTTGCCGTTTCGAGAGCCCCTTACGGCTCGCCTCGCCGTCTCCATTTGTCTACAATAGGCAACGTACATACCTGCTTCCGACTCTAAACCCTTTTGGAGATTGGGTTTCCCTGCAATCATGGCGACAACACCGCGAGTTCAAGACGTCGATCGCAGTCAGCTGACGCGCCGCATCGGGGAGTTGGGGGAATGGTTTCATAACCTCGACCTTCATGGCGTGCGCACGGCTCCCCACCATTTTCTCGGCGATTTTCCCAACGTGAAATGGAAGCACATACAGACTTCGATTCCGCAGGACCTCGCCGGCGCGACGGTGCTCGACATTGGGTGCAATGGCGGCTTCTACTCCATCCAAATGAAGCAGCGCGGCGCCGGGCGGGTACTCGGCATTGACGTGGATGATCGCTACCTGAGCCAGGCACAGTTCGCAGCACAGACGCTCGGACTGGACATCGAGTTCGAAAAACGCTCCGTCTATGACGTCGACGCGATCGAAGGACAATTCGACTTCGTCTTCTTTATGGGTGTTTTCTATCACCTTCGTTATCCCCTCTTCGCGCTCGATAAGATCATCAAGAAAGTTGGAAAATCATTGATTTTCCAAACCATGATCCGTGGCTCCGAGCTGGCGAAAGAGGTGGAAAGCAATTATCACTTCTGGAACAAAGAGATCTTTTCCGACCCTGATTTTCCGCAAATGTATTTCATCGAAAACCGATATGCCGACGATCCCACCAACTGGTGGATTCCAAATCGCGGAGCTGCCGAGGCAATGTTGCGCAGCTCGGGACTGGAAATCAAGGATCATCCGGAGTCGGAGACGTGGATCTGCGAACCTCGCACTTCGCGGCGGGAGGATGGGAAATATATCCTCGACCACGAACTCGCGGGCACGTTGTAAGGATCTCGCTTCCGATGCAAACCGCGTCACATCCCGGACATGAGGAATTTGCATGGTAGAAGCAGTTATGCTCTGGAATGAACCCAATAACCTTTCGCATTGGGATTTCAAAATCGATCCGGAGTGGAAGATTTTCGCGGAGATGACGATCGCCGCGGCGCGCGCGATCCGCGAAATCAACCCTGAGTTAAAAATCATCCTGGGCGGGATCTCGCCCATTGACCCGCATTTCATCGAACTCCTCTCCGGCCATGGCGCGGTGGACGCCGTGGACGTAGTGGCCGTGCACGGGTTTCCCTTGGATTGGAACCACTGGAGCATTCACGAGTGGCCCAGGAAGATCGATGAGATCCGCGCAGTGACGAGCAAGCCCGTGTGGGTGAGCGAAGTTGGCGCCTCATCGTTCGGTGCGGAAGAGGTGCAGGAGTGGGGAATGCGGAAGACAGCCGAGCTTCTGCTTCCCGTGGTCGACCGCGTGTATTGGTACAGCCTCTTCGATCTTCCCGCACAGTGGTCTGCGACTACGCGCCACAAGGAAGCGGAAGGCAGCTCCTATTATCGGCACTATTACATGGGTTTGCTGCGCGAAGACGGCTCACCGAAACCTGCCGCGCAAAGTTTCCCGCAAGGCATGGGCATCTGCCAGTGGTTTCATTTTGAGGATCACCGCCTCGAGTCCGGCATCGAATGGCTGCGTAAGTTAGGTGTGGAACATCTTCGTACAGGCGTGAGTTGGGCAGATTGGTATCGCCCCAATGCCGAGGCTTGGTTTGATGTGCAGATGAGTGGATTGCAGGAGTTCGCAACCACCATGACGCTGTGCTTCACACCGGAGCATCTTGGCATTCAGCCGCACTATACAAGTCCTCCCAAAGATCCCAATGGGTTTGCCGACTTCGCGCGCTGGGCGGTGAACCGCTACGCGCCTCGCCCGGTAGCGACAGACCTGGAAGTGAAAGTGGGTCCCAAATGAGCAAGCGTGTGCTGGTCACAGGCGGCGCCGGCTTCGTGGGTTCGCACCTCGTAGATGCATTGCTGCGCGAGGGCCACGAGGTGCGGGTATTCGACAGTCTGTCTCCGCAGGTACATTCCGATGGATTGCCTTCGTACCTGTCAAAGAACGTCGAGTTCGTGCAAGGGGATATGCGGGACTTGGACGCGGTGCGCAGCGTATTGACGGACGTCGATGTGGTGTTCCACAAGGCAGCCGCCGTCGGCGTCGGCCAGTCGATGTACGAGATCGCGCACTACATGGGCGCCAACACGCAAGGCACCGCCAATTTGCTGCAGGCAATCCTCGACACCAAGGCAAATCTCGAGAAGCTGATCGTCGCCTCTTCGATGTCGATTTACGGAGAAGGCAAGTACAAGTGCGCGCAGCACGGGGAGGTCGCTCCATCGCCGCGGCCCATCGAGCAGCTCAAGAATAGACAATGGGAAACACGCTGTCCCGAATGTAACGCGGAGCTGGTCCCGGTAGCGACCGATGAAGGGAAGCCGTTGCAGTGCACTTCGGTCTATGCGCTGTCGAAAAAAGACCAGGAAGAGATTTGTCTTTTATTCGGTCGAACGTATGGGCTGCCTGTTGTAGCCTTGCGGTATTTCAATATCTACGGTACGCGCCAGGCACTCTCCAATCCATACACGGGGGTCGCTGCGATCTTTGCATCGCGCTTGCTCAATCAGCGTGCCCCGATGGTGTTTGAAGACGGCGAACAGCAGCGCGATTTTGTCAGCGTCCACGATATCGTGCGCGCCAACCTGCTGGCGCTTCAACGCGAAGAAGCCAACGGCCTGGCGATCAATATAGGGTCCGGCTCTCCGGTCTCAATCGCGCAGGTGGCAGACACGCTGGCGGCTGCCCTTGGCGTGCGCGTGAGTCCTGAGATCACGGGAAAGTATCGCGCCGGCGACATCCGTCATTGTTTTGCGGACATCCGGCTAGCGCGACGCGTTCTGGGCTATGAGCCACAGCACCAATTTGCGGATGGCATTGGAGAATTAGTGGAGTGGTTGCGTTCGCAGTCGGCCACAGATCGCGTTTCCGACGCAACCCAGCAACTGGCTACCTACGGATTGACGAGCTAGGAGAATTTCGCGGCCATGCACGTGCTGGTCACGGCAGACACAATCGGCGGGGTCTGGACCTACACCCGGGAACTGGTGACGGGACTGGTGCGCCGGGGCGTGCGCGTTACCCTCGTGAGCTTCGGAGAGATTCCGACGCCGGCGCAAACCGAGTGGCTGGAAGGTATCAGGAATGTCGACTTCCGCGCCACCGCCTTTCGCCTGGAGTGGATGCAGGAAGCCCAGGAAGACCTGGAAGCGTCCTCGGATTTTCTCAAGTCGATCATCGACGAAGTGCATCCTGATCTCCTCCACCTCAACCAGTTTGCGTATGGTGCCCTGGATGTCGAAATCCCCAAGATCGTGGCGGCGCACAGCGACGTGGTGAGCTGGTGGGCTTCCGTGAAGGGCGAAGTTCCGCAGGATGTTCCCTGGATGACCTGGTATCGCGAGGTTGTGCACAAGGGACTGGAGCAGGCCACCGCCGTGGTCGCGCCTTCGCGATGGATGCTCGACAACGTTCGCCGCTATTATTGCGAGCCTCGCCTCGGCACTGTGGTTTACAACGGCCGCTCGCCCGGCCTTTTCAATCCGCACATCTCGAAGCAGGAGAGTATCGTTTCGGTTGGAAGGCTGTGGGATGCAGGGAAGCAGGCCGCCCTGCTCTTGCATGGGCAAGCTTCAATGCCGATCACGATTGCCGGCACAGAGCAGCATCCCGACGAAGTTTTTCGTGAAGGCTCGCCATTTGCATTTATCGATCGCTCGCGGGTGCATGTGCTTGGCCCACAGTCCGAAGGACAATTGCGCCATTTATACGGCAAAGCAGCCATTTATGCGGCGACTTCGCGGTACGAGCCTTTTGGACTTGCGCCGTTGGAAGCAGCATTATCGCGATGCGCCATCGTCGCCAACGATCTTCCGAGCTTCCGCGAAATCTGGGGAGACGCTGCGTGTTACTTCAACGGTGATTCGGAGTCGTTGTTCGAGGTGCTCAATCGGCTTGCGTCCGATCGCACGCTTCGTCTGACGCATGCGAACCTGGCCTACAATCGAGCCCGGCAGTATTTCAATGCCGATCGCATGGTGGATGAGTACATGAACCTATACCTGAAACTGGGAGCGCGTACGCAGGCAGCATGAGCGGCGGTTTCCAATTTCGCATTTTCGCGCACTCGTGGGCTTCCGATTGGAACCACGGCAACGCGCATTTCCTGCGTGGTCTCGCGCGGGAACTCGTGAACCTGGGGCACTCCGTCCGCTGCTACGAAGAGCTCGGTTCGTGGTCGCTTTCCAACCTGGTGAACCAGGAAGGCGGCCGAGGCGCCGATTCCATCGACCAGTTCCGCACGAAGTTCCCCATGCTCGACGTGCGGTTCTACGACCGCAATCAGAACCTCGAAGAGTTCCTCGATGAGGAACTGCGTGAGTCAGATTTCGTGATCGTGCACGAGTGGAACGATCCTGGCGTCGCCGCCGCCATCCTGGCACGCAAAACTCAATTCGGATTTCGCGCGCTCTTTCACGACACCCATCATCGAGCCTATACACGGGCCGGCGAGATCCTTCGTTTCCCGCTGCACTTGTTCGACGGAGTTCTCGCCTTCGGAGATCCGATCGCCCGAATTTACCGTGAGGGTTTCGGAATTCCCGACGTCTGGACTTTTCACGAAGGCGCGGACATCGAAAACTTCCATCCCATCGATACTGAGAAGACAACGGACGTCTTATGGGTCGGGAACTGGGGCGACGACGAGCGTACGCGCGAGCTGCTCGAGTTCCTGGTGCAACCCGCAACCGAGCTCCAGGACCGCAAATTCAAAGTGCATGGCGTACGGTATCCGGAGATCGCGCTCGAAACCTTACGAGTGGCGGGTATTGATTATGAAGGTTATCTGCCGAATCTCTCCGCACCCCGGGCATTCTCGCAAAGTTGCGTTGCCCTGCATGTCCCGCGGCGAGAGTACGCCAATGGTCTGAGCGGTATCCCGACCATACGCGTCTTCGAGGCGTTGGCCTGCGGCGCGCCGCTGGTCTGTTCACCGTGGAGCGATGAAGAGCACATGTTCCGTCCTGGGGAAGACTATGTTGTCGTGCCGGATGGAGCGGCTATGACCGAGGAGTTGATCCATCTACTCGGCGACGACGAGGCGCGCCGGCAGCTCAGCGAAAACGGGTTGCAGACCGTGCGTGCCCGCCACACGTGCAAACATCGTGCGCAACAGTTAGAGGAAATCTGCAAGGAGATGGGGCGGTGAAGATTTTCGTCTTCGGATCGAGCCTGGTGTCGTCCTATTGGAACGGCGCGGCCACGTATTATCGGGGCATTTACAAGAACCTTGCCGCACTCGGCGCCCAGGTCACTTTCGCAGAACCGTGCATTTACCAGCGCCAGGAACACCGCGACGAAGGTGATTACAGCTATGCCCACTCGCTGGTGTACAACACGCCGACGGATATCGATTGGTTGCTGCGCCTGGCGTGCGATTCCGATGTCGTGATTAAGCATAGCGGCATAGGCGCCGAAGATGCCTTGCTGGAAAAACGTGTGCTCGACTGCCGTTCGGCGCGCACCCGCGTCATCTTCTGGGACGTGGATGCGCCCGCAACTTTGGCCGCCGTGGAGAGCGATCCAACCAATCCGTTCCGTGCCCTCATCCCGGAATACGATTTCATCTTCACCTACGGCGGCGGACCGCCCGTGGTGAACCGCTATCGCAAGCTGGGCGCGCGCAACTGCCATCCGATTT
Organism: uncultured Acidobacteriaceae bacterium; assembly: GCA_963703075.1. Classification (GTDB taxonomy): domain Bacteria; phylum Acidobacteriota; class Terriglobia; order Terriglobales; family Acidobacteriaceae; genus Korobacter. Next base: position 3,091,476 of record OY969786.1, on the reverse strand, counting down.
ACAACGCTCTTGAGCCGGAGTCGCACCAACCGGTTGCGCCCGATCCGGAACTCGCCTGTGACCTCGTGTTTGTCGGTAATCGTTTGCCCGATCGCGAACGACGGGTTGAAGAGTTTTTTCTGCAAGCGGCTGAGCTTGCGCCGGAACTCAAATTCATTCTTGGCGGCGAGGGGTGGGGCAGCAAGCAGTTGCCCGCGAACGTGCGCTGGATCGGACATGTGGGCACGGGCGATCACAATCGCGTGAATTGTTCGGCGCGCATGGTCCTCAACATCAATCGTGAATCCATGGCAGACGTCGGATTTTCTCCACCAACCCGCGTCTTTGAGGCAGCCGGCGCCGGTTCGTGTCTCATCACGGATTACTGGCAGGGAATCGATGCCTTCTTCGTCCCCGGCAAAGAAATCCTCGTCGCTGGCAGCGCCGAAGAAATCGTGCACCACCTTCGCACTGTTCCGCAGAAGAAGGCGCGCACCATCGGTGAAACCATGCGCGCAAGGGCATTGCGCGAACACCTTTATGCGCAACGGGCGCACGAAGCGATGGGAATCCTTCGTGATCCGGGAGCACGGCGGGAAGAGCAGGAATTGCGCAGGGCAGTCTAGAAAAGGCACGCAGCATGAAGATTGTTATCTTCGGGCTTTCGATCACTTCATCGTGGGGCAACGGGCACGCGACCACCTTTCGCGCCCTCTGCCAGGCGCTGCATGCGCGTGGTCACCGCATTGTTTTTTTCGAGAAGAACGTCGAATGGTATGCCTCCAACCGTGACCTTCCGGAACCGTCGTTTTGCACCGTCCGCCTCTACGAAGAATGGCGTGATGTCCTGCCGAAAGTACGCTCGGAACTGCGCGATGCCGACGTGGCCATGCTCGGCTCCTATTTCCCCGACGGCATTGCCGCCGCCGAGGAGATCTTCGAAGCACCCGTGCGGGTAAAGACCTACTACGATATCGATACCCCCATCACAGTTGCGGCCTTACGCGACAAGGGCGCCACCGAGTATCTCAAACAATCGCAAGTCCCCGGCTTCGATATCTATTTCAGCTTCACCGGCGGGCCGATGCTGCGCGAACTGGAGTCGCGATTCGGCGTACGCCGGGCTTATCCGCTTTACTGTTCCTTCGATCCCGAGGCCTATCGGCGTTTCGGCGTGAACCAGCGATTTGCCTGCGAGTTGAGCTACATGGGCACGTATGCCCCGGACCGCCAGCCCAAGATCGACGAGCTTCTGTGTAAGCCCGCGTCTATGCTTCCCGCGCAGAAGTTCATCGTCGCCGGACCGCAATACCCGAAGACCATCCACTGGCCCGCGAACGTAAAGCGAATTTTGCATTTGAATCCGCGCTGGCATGCCCGCTTCTATTCTTCTTCGCGCTTCACTCTGAACGTAACCCGGCGCGACATGGTATTGGCCGGGTATTCACCCTCCGTCCGGCTCTTCGAGGCCGCCGCTTGCGGCGCGACCATCATTTCGGATAACTGGCCGGGACTCGATTCGTTTTTCACCCCTGGCCATGAAATTCTTCTCCCCGTCGATCATCGCGATGTTCTCCATTACGTCAACGACCTCAGCCGTGAAGAGGTCGCGCGCATAGGATTGGCCGCGCAATCACGCGTCTTGGCCGAGCACACGAGTCAGCAAAGAGCCACGCAATTCGAGAGTGAAGTAGAGAATGCGCGATCGCTGCGTCCTTCGCCGGTCCTCGCCGGTCCGATTGAGCAACTCTCGAAAAGCCACCTTAGTTGCTCGACAAGTCACAACACCTGCTGCCTCAAGTGCATCTTTAAATTAAGAAAGATCTCGATAATTTTCTCTGACACTGTCGTGTCCGTTTTCCGCTTCCCAATGAGGAGAAGTAGATGCGAATTGCGTTGATTGCCCCCCCCTTCATTCCGGTTCCCCCGATAAAGTATGGCGGCACCGAGTTGTTTGTTGCGCATTTGGCGGAAGGTTTACAGAAGCTTGGGATTGATGTGGTGGTTTATGCGAATGGCGAGTCGACGGTAACTACCGAGTTACGCTGGCTCTACGAAAAAGCGCAATGGCCGATCAACGGCGAGGTCTTTGCCAATCTCACCGATGTAAACCATAGTGCATGGGCCATACAGGATGCCCAACAGCACTGCGACGTGATCCATGTGAACAATGTTCCGGCGCTGTCCATGTCGCGCCTTACCTCTGTTCCTTTCGTCTACACCATGCATCACGTGCACGAGGACACGCTCAGCAGTTTCTACGACTACTATCCGGAGATCGAATACGTCACGATCAGCGATTTTCAACAGAAGCGCGAGCGCATGCCGAGGATGCGCACCATTCATCACGGCATCGATACCGATACTTACCTGTGGAAGAGCGAGAAGCGCGAGTACCTGAGCTTCCTCGGACGAATTGCGCCGATGAAAGGCACGCACCTGGCGATTGAGGTCGCGAAACGCGCTGGAATTCCTTTGAAGATCGCCGGCGAGATCCAGCCCTGTTTTCAAAGTTACTGGGAGACCCAGGTAAAACCCCACGTAGATGGCAAGTTCATTGAGTACGTCGGCGAGGCCGACCTGCCCGCGAAGAATGATCTTCTAAGGAATTCTATCGCCATGCTCTTTCCGATCCAATGGGATGAGCCTTTTGGCCTGGTAATGATTGAAGCGATGGCTTGTGGCGCGCCGGTTCTGGCTTTCGCTGGAGGCGCCGTCGAAGAGGTAATCGCACCGGGCGTGAGCGGCTTTATCTGCAAAGATGTCGAAGACATGGCGGCAAAAACGAAAGATGCTGCGCGGCTGAACCCCGCCAACGTGCGCGCGTACGTAGAACAGAGATTCTCTCTCACCCAGATGGCGACCCAGTACGCCAGGCTTTTCCGCGAGGTCGTTGCCGCCCGTGAATTGCTCCCCTCGCAATCGGCCGTGAACGAAGCCGGGGTCTTGACGAATCTCGCCAGGAAGAACAGCATCGTGGCATGAGCTTGAACGTCCAGGAAAAAGAACTGGTAGCGATCCCGTCGCCTCATCTTGAGCCGAGGATCGCCTTCCAGTCTCTCGAGCCCCGCAAGGTCAACAACCTCACCCTCATTGACGGAAAGACCTTCCTTTCGACGATCGTGGCGGGCGATATTGCCCCCGCGGGCGCTCCTGATGTCGGGTTTTTTCACCAGGACACGCGCTTCCTTTCGCACCTTGAATTTCGCATCGATGGCCATCGCGCCGTTGTGCTTTCATCCAGCACCGAAAAGACATTCTCGTCGCAAATCGAGCTGACCACCGGTAACATCACGCTCCGCGATTCATTTGACTTGCCGGAGAACACGGTCCACATCCGGCGCGAACAGTTGCTGTCGTCTGACGTGTTCTTCGACCGGTTTACCTTTGAGAATTTCAACCAGACGCCGGTGGAGTTTACCGTCGAGCTGCTCTACGACGCGGATTTCGTCGACGTGTTCCAGGTCCGCGGCGTTGCGCGCTCGGTGCAGGGACAGTTTTATCAGCCCATCACTACGGACTCTTCGATCCGCTTCGTCTACCGCGGCCGGGACAACGTCATACGCCAGACTCTGGTGGAGATGAGCCCCAAGCCGACGGAGATCGAGCCACGGGTCGCGCGCTGGCGACTGCGGCTTGAGCCGTCGCGCCGCATACAGCTGGAAGTGCACATAACCCCGAGTTCCGACCGCAATCCGACGCGGGAAGCCAGCTACAACATGGAGAACAATCTCCAGCAACGGCGTCATGCATTCGCCGAGTGGGAGCGCCGCAGCACCCATTTCAGGACGAATAACGAAGTCTTCGACGCCGCCATCAACACCGCGGTTGGCGATTTCCACGCGCTGCAAGTTCCTGAAGGCAACGAACACATCATCGCTGCCGGCATCCCATGGTTTGCCACCATCTTTGGCCGAGATTCAATTCTCGCCGCCTACCAGTCGCTATCGCTCAATCCGCAATTGGCCGTCGGCACCCTGCGCGTCCTCGCCCGCTACCAGGGAACCCGCGAGAACGTGTGGCAAGACGAGGAGCCGGGAAAGATCCTCCACGAGTATCGCGAAGGAGAGATGACGCTGAGCGGCGAGATGCCGTTCGGTCCGTATTACGGTTCGGTCGATGCGACCCCGTTGTTCCTGATCCTGCTCAGCGAAACCTATAACTGGACCGCTGATGAACAACTCGTTCGCGACCTGATGCCCGCCGCCCACCGCGCTCTGGAATGGATCGACCGCTACGGCGACAAAGATGGCGATGGTTTCGTCGAGTACCAGAGACGCTCGCCCAAAGGACTAGTCAACCAGGGATGGAAGGATTCCTGGGACGCCAACATGCATCGTGACGGCAGGATCGCCGAACCGCCCATTGCGCTGTGCGAGGTGCAGGGCTATGTGTACGAAGCGAAATATCGCATGTCGTCGTTACTGCGCACCTTTGGTGACACCCAGACGGCAGACCGCCTGCGTCGCGAAGCAACCGAGCTCGCGCGCCGCTTCGACAAAGCGTTTTGGATGCCGGACCAGAATTTCTACGCGATGGCGCTCGACGCCGACAAGAAGCCTCTCGAAGTCATCTCGTCGAATCCCGGCCACCTGTTGTTCACCCGCATGCTGACCCGTGAACGCGCGCGTGCTGTCACCCAGCGTTTTATGAGCGACGACCTGTTCAGCGGATGGGGATGGCGCACGCTGGCGCAGTCGGAACGTATTTTCAATCCACTCAGCTACCACCGCGGGTCGGTATGGCCGCACGACAACTCGCTCATCGCCCACGGTATGGCGCTGAACGAATATCGCGAACCCGCTTTGCAGGTGCTGACCACCCTCTACCAGGCAGCCCTGGAATTCCGCGATTACCGCTTGCCGGAATTGTTCTGCGGAGTCCAACGCCGCACCAATGACGAGCCCGTTCATTACCCGGTTTCCTGTTCGCCGCAAGCCTGGGCCTCAGGTGCGATCTTCCTCATCCTCAGTTCCGTGCTGGGCATTCGCCCCAGTGCCCAACGAAAAGAGCTGAATATCGTGAACCCGGAGTTGCCGGAGTGGCTCGATCACTTGCATCTGCGCAACCTGCGGGTTGGCAATAGTCGCGTCGGTCTCGATTTCACCCGCCGTGGCAATCGCACCTTCTGCAATGTGGTAGATGTAGAAGGCGACAAACTGCTCGTCAATGTGGCATTCAAAAAGTAATCAGGAGAAAGTCATGGCTGAAGTGAAAATTACCGTTAAGAGAAACGGGCCGTTTCGCGTGGAGTGTCCGGAGGGAGCTGTCGAGCTGCTGGATGCGGATGGCAATCCCTACGACCTGGCGGGGAAGACAGGATTCTCTTTGTGCCGCTGCGGTGGCAGCACCAATAAACCCTTCTGCGACGGCACCCATTCCAAGATCGGATTCCAGGCCGCTGAAGCTGCGGTGAAGAAGGCGCTGGGCGAGGAAGGACCGTTGCCGCCGAAAACCACGCTCTAAGGCATTTGAGGGAGTGGCGACGTTCACGTCGCTAAAAAATGAAGCCTTAAGGGATCCGGCTTTAGCCGCTGTGGTCGTCAACCAGAGGCCGAAGCCGGATTCGCTTGCGCTTGAAACGGGAAGCCGAAGCTCGCCGCTACCGAGGTCTTCAATGAACCGTCTTCGTCTTCCGCGACATGTAATCCATCAGCAGATACTGGCCGAGGGTGTAGGGCGTGGTAAAGTACGCTTTGCCACGGCACATCTGCGTCACCTTCTGCACGAACTGCACCAGTCCGTAGTCGCTGGCCAGCATGAAGGTGTTGATCATCACCCCCGCGCGCTTGCATTTTGAAACCTCTTCCAGGGTCTGGCTTACCACCAGCGGATCGAGGCCGAAGGCGTTCTTGTAAATCCGTCCATCTTCCAGCGTAAGCGCCGACGGCTTGCCATCGGTGATCATGATGATCTGCTTCATGTCCTTGCGCTGCCGGTGCAGGATGCGTTGCGCCATGCGCAGGCCTTCGCGCGTGTTCGTGTAATACGGCCCAACCTTCACCCTTGCCAGTTGCGAGAGCGGAAGCTCTTCCGCGGAATCGTGGAACAGCACCAGCGAGAGGCTGTCGCCGGGATATTGCGTACGAATGAGCTGTGAAAGCGCCATCGCCACTTTCTTCGCCGGGGTGAACCGGTCTTCTCCGTAAAGAATCATCGAGTGCGAGCAGTCGAGCATCAGCACCGTCGCACAGGACGACTGATATTCGCACTGGTGCACCCGTAGATCGCTGGCTTCGATCTCGATTGGCAACTGCAGCCCGTCACGCTGGATGGCGTTGGAAAGCGTAGCCGTAATGTCGAGGTTCAGGGTGTCGCCGAATTCATAGGGCTTCGAAGAGCCGCTGGCTTCCACACCGGTCGCCAGGTCGCGCGTATCGTGCCGCCCGAAACTTGATTTGCCCAGCGAACCCAGCAGGTCGCGCAGGGTTCGGTAGCCGAGAAAGTCGAGGCCTTTATCGGTGACCTCGAATTTAACCTCGCCTTGTTGCTGCGCCTCGCCAACCTGTCCGCCAACGTTTGATTGCCGCGTCTGGTCGTACGGTTGGTCGACGGTGATGTAGTTCTCCTGCTCCATCCGTTCCATCAGCTTCTCGAGCAACTCGTCGAAGGCACCCTCGGCTTGCATCTGCTGCAGGCGCTCTTTCATGTCTTCATCGAAAAGCTCGCTGTTCATCAACGCTTGCGCGATCGCCTGCTTCAGCCGTTCCATCGACTGCTCGTCGCTGAGATCGTAGAAATCGGAGTATGGGTTTTCGAACCCGCTTTGCAGCAGGTAATCGGACAAAGCATTCATGAGATCTTCCATCGAGATCTCTTCCGCAAGGTCCGGAACATACTTCTTGTACTTGATGAACTTCATTAGTTGAACCCGCGGTTCCTGCGGCCGCGTTCACGTAACAGGTCTTCATCTTCGCGGAAAAGCTGTTCTTTCTTCGCACTTTGCTTTTCGCCGGCGGTGAACTTGCGTTCCTCGGTGCGCCCGATGCGCTTGTGCGCGTGCAAGCCCTCGAGGATGAATTCCGCTGCTGCGGCCTGCAACTCCGGCGGATCGTCCGGTTTCACGCCAAGGGCTTCGATCTTCTCGATCAGCCCCTGGATCCCTCTCATGCTGTCGAGGACCTCGGCTGCCGGCGCCGTGTCGAGCATCTGCACCTCGCCCCCGAGATCGAAATACTGCACCACCTGTTTCAGGTTGTTGTTGTTCCCTTGGAAGTAGCGATCATAGGCACGGGCGATCGCGGCCCTTATGACTTCGCGCGCAATGGCATCGGCGCCTTTGATCTCGCCTTCGTATTCCAGTTCCAGCTTGCCCGTAATGGCCGGCAGCGCGGAATAAATATCGGCGATGCGCGGCACCACCATCTGCTCACTATTCCGCAAAGCACGCCGCTCCGCATTAGAGAGAACATTCTCCACCGTGCTGATCGGCAATCGCTGGCTTACCCCGGAGCGCTTGTCGATACGCTTGTCTTCGCGGGCAACAAATGCAATTTGCTCCACCACTTCCTGCACGAATTGCGGAAGGTGAATGGTTGTTCCGTCGCGCCGGGTCCACGCTTCCTGCTGGGTGATCGAAATACCTTCTTCCACCGTCGCTGGATAGTGCGTGCGGATCTCGGAGCCAATGCGGTCCTTGAGCGGCGTGATGATCTTGCCGCGGGCCGTGTAGTCCTCGGGGTTCGCACTGAACACCAGTGCCAGGTCGAGCGGCAGACGGATCGGGTAGCCCTTAATCTGCACGTCCCCTTCCTGCATGATGTTGAACAAGCCAACTTGGATTTTGCCGGCAAGGTCGGGCAATTCATTGATCGCAAAAATCCCGCGGTTGGCGCGCGGCAGCAGTCCGTAGTGCACCGTCAGTTCGCTCGCCAGCGTATGTCCCTGCTTCGCAGCCTTGATCGGGTCGATGTCACCAATCAAATCGGCAATCGTCACGTCGGGCGTGGCTAGCTTTTCCACGTAACGGTCCTCGGCCGAGAGCCACTCAATTGGGGCATCCTCATTGAAGGACTTCAGCATGTCCTTGCAGCGGCGGCAAATCGGATCGTAAGGGTTGTCATGGATCTCGCAGCCCGCGAGGTAGGGCGTCTGCGGATCGAGCAGAGTCGTCAGCGCGCGCAGCATGCGGCTCTTGGCCTGCCCACGCAGCCCCAACAGGATGAAGTTGTGCTTGGACAGCAGCGCATTCACGATCTGCGGCACCACCGTGTCGTCGTAGCCCACAATGCCGGGGAAGATGGTGCCGCCCGCACGCAGGCGCTCGAGCAGGTTCTCACGCATCTCGTCCTTCACCCGCCGCTTTGCAAGGCGAGCCTCGGAGTACGAATAGCTTTTTCTTAACTGGCCCAGTGTCTCGGGAAGGGAACTCAAGGGAGGATGCCTCCGGTTGTTGGCGATTATACGCCGGGTAATGAAAACGGTTTTCAATCAGTCTGCAACGCAAGTGTTACATTGGACGCGAATCTTGCGTCACCGTTGCTGCATGCGCGCAATTTTCGGTTTTTATTTGAAAGATATGAAACTCAAAGATCAGATCGCTGTCATTACCGGCGGTTCGATGGGCATCGGCGAGGCCATCGGCGCTCTCTTCGTCAAGGAAGGAGCCAAGGTTGTTCTCTGCTCGCGCGACGTAGCGCGCTGCGAAGAAGCCCGTCAGCGGATCGGAAACCTCGATCGCACCCTCGCTATCGGTTGCGACGTCCGCGATCGAACCAGCATCAATGCGCTGGTGGCTAACGTCCTCTCGCACTTTGGACGCATCGACCTCTGGATCAATAACGCCGGCTATGGCCTGCTCGACTCCACCGAGCATCTCGACCTCAATGCCGCGCGCGCTCTCTTCGAGACCAATGTCTTCGGCGCGGTCGAATGCATGCAGGCCGTCGTCCCCGTGATGAAGCGCCAGGGCTCCGGCGTCATCGCGAACATCTCAAGCGGAGCTGGGTACATTGCCGTGCCCTACATGCCGGCCTACTGCGCCAGCAAGCATGCACTCAACGCCTTCAGCCACGCCAGCCGCCTGGAACTGAAATCCGCAGGCGTGAGCGTGGTCAACGTGTGCCCGGGCTATGTGCAGACCGCCTTCGGTGCGAATGCGGTGAAGGGAAGCGATAGCCGTCGCGTTGGGGGATCCACCCGCCACGGCATCACCGTGGAGCGGGTCGCCCGCGCCGTGCTGAAGGGATGTGTCACTCGATCGCGGGAAATCGTCGTCCCCTGGCACTACCGGACGATCTTTGTGCTGAGCCAGCTCTGGCCGGGGCTGATCGATTTTGCTTTGCAGCGCGCCGTCAAACCGACGCAGTAATCATCCGAGTTCGTCCAGCATCCCTTCCATCTCCGACCGCGCGTGCTGGTTTCCGGTGCGGATGGCGCAGGCAATGCCTTTCTCAATCAGGCCGCGCGCCTCATCGTTCCGGCCGGCCTTCATGAGCGTCTGCGCTCCCATCTGGTAGGCGGGAACGTAGTCGGGGTTTTTCTCCAGCAGGGTCTGGAACTCTCGCATGGCTTCTTCGGTCTGCGAAGCATTGGCATACTCCAGCGCCAATCCGTAGCGCGCGAAGGCGTCCTCCGGCGAGTTTTCCAGGATCTCCTTCAGCATTGCGACGCGTTCCATTGACTCTCCTCGTTGACCAATGTGCTCTCCCAAAATTCTACACGGCTCGGGGAACGAGCTGCGGTTACAATGAACCGACCTTCTCCAATGGCCTGCCCCTTTTTCATCCCGACTGACCGCCTCGAGGGCGTGTGGAAGTTTCCCGATCGCCTGCCCCTCGCTGCCGGCTTCAGCGGCGTGTGCGGCGCCCCCGGACAAATGCTCGCATGCCCTTCGCAGGATGAGCTGCGTGACCACTGCAATCTCGGTCATGCTGCCTGCTCGCGTTTGCCAATCGAACGGCCTGCGGATTCAGTTCGATTTTCAGCACGAGCCGGCGAGCATCATCGCATCGCAGTGCGTTATGTCTTCGAAATGGGGTGCCGTCCGGCGGGTGGAGGCACGCTCGAGTATGACGACCGCGCACAACAGTGGATCACGGCCATCGACGATGAGCGACTGCAACGCCAGGCCGAGTGCTTCCTGGCAGCATGGCGTGAACGCCAGCATCCCAGGGCGGCCGCCGCGCATTCCTGAAACTCTGGCCCGTTTACCTTCATCTTACTGACCTGAGGAACGCATGATCCCAGCCAGCGAAACCCATCTGCAACCTAAGCCTGTACGTGAATCCGCTTCGGAGATGGTCGAAATTGTTCTGCCCAACGATGCCAATCCGCTCGGTCACCTGCTCGGCGGACGCCTGATGCATTGGATCGATATCTCCGGCGCCCTCGCCGCCCATCGCCATTGCCGCAACTACGTCGTCACCGCCTCCATCGATCACCTCGATTTCCTCGTGCCGGTGCAGGTCGGCGACCTTGTCATCTTCCAATCGGCCGTCAATCGCGCCTTCAATACCTCCATGGAAATCGGTGTGAAGGTCTGGGTCGAGAATTACATCGCCGCCACCCGCCAGCACGTGAGCTCGGCCTACCTTACGTTTGTTGCCGTCGATCGCCATGGCCGCCGCTTGCCCGTCCCGCCGATCATTCCTGAGACGGAGGACGAGAAACGCCGCTTCGAAGGCGCTTTGCGACGCCGCGAGGCGCGCCGTTCGGAGTTGGAGCACCGGAAAGCCGCTCGAAAGCAATAGACGTTTCTCCTCCCGAGGGATTCGCAGACACCCGCCCGAGAGCGGGTTTTTTGTTGGGAATTAAGGATTACAAACAGGACAAACCTTCGCTCGAAGCAAAAAAAGTGATCCAAATCACAGCCGCGGTGGTTAGATGACCAGCAGAATGTGACGAGGCTGTCATTCTCTGGGACACGTCCGCTCGTGGCGGCCCAGCCATGGCCGCATCGTTCATCAATCGAGGCATCTTGCATGGATAGTGCACTGCTGGTTCACCGCTTGCATTTCGCGTTTACGGTGACGTTTCATTACCTCTTCCCCATGCTCACCATGGGACTGGCCCCGCTGATCGTCGCCCTTAAGACGATGGCGCTGTGGAAGAAGGATGACGCGTACGCCCGCGCCGCCCGGTTCTGGGCCAAGATTTTCGGCATTAATTTCGTCATGGGCGTGGTGACTGGCATTCCCATGGAATTTCAGTTCGGCACCAACTGGTCGCACTTCTCGCGCTACGCCGGCGGCGTTATCGGACAAACTCTCGGCATGGAAGGCATGTTCGCCTTCTTCCTGGAGTCGAGCTTCCTCGGGCTGTTTCTCTTCGGAGAAAAACGCCTGAGCCCCAAGGCTCATTGGTTCTCCGCGCTCATGGTCTTTCTCGGCGCATGGCTCTCCGGCTACTTCATCGTTTGTACCGATGCATGGATGCAGCATCCGGTAGGCTATGCCACCTCTGCCGATGGCTCAGTCGCCCTGAGCAGCTTCTGGAGCCTGCTGCTGAATCCCTGGGCGGTCTGGCAGTACGCGCACAACATGTGCGGCGCGGCCATCTGCGGGGCCTTCGTGATGTGCGCCGTCGGCGCCTTCTACCTGCTGAGCAAACAGCATGTCGCCCAAGCCAAGATTTTCATCAGCACCGGCATCGTCTCCGGCCTGATCTTCTCCGCACTCGTCATGGGACCCACCGGCGATAAGCAAGGCCGCTTCGTCACCGAATATCAGCCGGCCACCCTCGCCGCCATGGAAGCCCTCTGGCAGACCCAGCCGGGTGCGCCTTTGGTCATCATCGGCCAGCCCAACCAGGAAGAACAAAAGATCGATAACCCGATTTATGTTCCAAAGATGTTGAGCTTCCTCACCTACCGCCGCTGGAACGCCGAAGTGAAGGGGCTGAACGCGTTTCCCAAAGAAGATTGGCCGCAGAACATCCCGCTGCTCTACTACAGCTACCACATCATGGTCGGGCTCGGGACGATCTTTCTCGCCATCATGCTGCTCTGTGGATTGCTATGGTGGCGCGGCGCGCTCTGGAATGCCCGCTGGATGCATTGGATCCTCCTCCTGGCCTTCCCTCTGCCCTATATCGCCAATACGGCCGGTTGGATGACCGCCGAGATTGGACGCCAGCCGTGGCTCGTTTACGGCCTACTGCGCACCGTCCAGGGCTATTCCAAGAACGTCTCCGCCGGCAACGCCTGGTTCACCCTCCTGGGCTTCATGGGCATGTACACCGTGCTCTCGATCCTCTTCGTTTTTCTCGTGAGTCGTGAAATCGAGCATGGCCCCGAAGAACCCGCGCCGGTGAAACCCCACGTTATGTCGCAACAGGAAGCTCTCGCGGAGGTCAGCTAATCATGCCGACGATCTGGTTCTGCATTGTGGCGGTGATGGTCGCCGCCTACGTGGTCCTCGACGGATTCGATCTCGGCGCCGGCGTTCTGCACCTCTTCGTTGCCCGCAACGACGAAGAACGCCGCAAGGTGATTCGCGCTATCGGCCCCGTGTGGGACGGTAACGAAGTCTGGCTGCTCGCCGCCGGCGGCACCCTCTACTTCGCCTTCCCGCAACTCTATGCCTCGGGCTTCAGTGGCTTTTACCTGCCGCTCATGATGGTGCTGTGGCTGCTCATGCTGCGCGCCATCGGCATCGAGTTCCGCACCCATCTCGAAAGCAGCGTCTGGAAGAACTTCTTCGACGTTGTCTTCTCCGTCTCCAGCTTATTGCTCACCATCTTCTTTGGCGCCGCCCTGGGCAACGTCATCCGCGGAGTTCCCCTCGCCCAAGACGGTTACTTCTTCGAGCCGCTGTGGACGAACTGGCGCGTCGGCCCGCATCCCGGCATCCTCGACTGGTACACCGTGATGTGCGGAGTGATCGCCGCCGTCACCTTGACCGCGCACGGCGCCTTCTACGTGGCCACCAAGACCGATGGCGACCTCAACCTCCGCTGCCGCAAAACGGCTGCCCTGCTCTGGCCCGTGCAGTTGCTGCTCACCATCGGCAGCCTCATCGCCACCATCCGCATTCGCCCCGAGCTGTTATCGAACTACAAGACCTATGTCGTGGGCTGGGCCATTCCCCTCCTGGTGGTCGTCACCTTGATCGGGATGTTTCTCTTCCGCAGCAAAGGCAATGACAAGGCCGCGTTTGTTTCCTCGGCGCTCTACATCACCGTCATGCTGGTCGGTGCCGTCTTCGCGCTCTATCCCACGGTGCTGCCCGCTAGCACGAACCGTGATTGGAGCCTTACCATTCAGAACGCCGCCGCCCCGGCTTACGGCCTCGGTGTCGGTCTTGTGTGGTGGGGAATTGGCATCGTCTTCGCGCTCGGCTATTTCACCTTCGTCTATCGCATGTTCCGCGGCAAAGTCAGCCTGGAACACGGCAGCGACCACGGCTACTAATCCTCAGACACTATGGGTGCCCCACCCTTGTCGCTCCGAGCGACAGGGTGGGATTCCCACCGTTCCCAGCTCCGATCTCTGGCTTCCGCCGCGGATTGAACTCGAATTCTCGGAGCCCCCTCCAGCCCCACTTTGGTGTTATCTTTCCATCGAGCGCCTCTGTCTCAAGGAGCCATATGATTCCACGCAAGTTAGGGTTGTTCCTTCTTCTCGCAATCAGCTTCTCGGTTCCACTGCTCGCTCAAGGGCCGCCTCGTGATGGCGTCTGTTTCTATCGCGAAGAGAATTTTCGTGGGCGTAGCTTCTGCGTTCCCGTCGGGCAAGCCGTCGACCGTCTCCAGCAGGGATTCGATAACGGTATCTACTCGGTCCAGATATTCGGTCGCGCCGAGGCTATCGTCTTCAATTACCCGGGATTCGCCGGGGTCAATGCCCGCATCGACGGCAGCATTCCCAACCTGCGCGCGCTGCGCGCAGCCGACAATCCTGGCAAGAACTGGGCCGGCCGCATCAGCTCCATCCAGGTGAATTTCCGGCACGACGCCTTCCGCCGCGGCCGTGAGCTACGCTGGGGCCGGGCGCAAATGCCGCGCGCCGGTGCCTGTTTCTTCCGTGGACCCGGCTTCCAGGGTGATTACTTCTGTATGGCCGCGGGTGAAAGTTATGACGCTCTGCCCCCTGGCTTCAACGATTCGATCTCCAGCGTCCGCGTCTTCGGCGGCGTCGATGTCGTTGCCTACAACGATTCCGGATTCGCCGGCTTGCGCGTTCACCTGCGTGGCGACATTGCCGATTTAGGCCGCTGGCGCACCCAGGACAACCCTTACAAGAATTGGGGAAATCGGATTTCCTCCATCGAAGTGCTCGGTGGCGGATGGAACGACGGCCGCTGGGATCCACACGATCGCGATCGCGATTGGGACAATCGCCCGCGTTAGTTCCTAACCCGATAACCACTGCAAATCCCGAGGTGCTGAGCGAGAGAGTCGCAAAGGCACCTCGGGATTCGTTTTCTCCCGCCGCAAACCCGCGCCCGGGCCTCGGCGTTATGTCTCGACTCTTCCTCTATAATCAGGGGTTCTGGACCACATCTCAAAGTCCCAAGGAAGTCCCGTGGCGCATTCGCATCCTCCGCACGCAGCTCCGCAGCAACCGGCTCCGCAACCCCTCCCCGGCGTCGACGCCATCATTACCGTCGGCTCCGGCAAAGGCGGTGTCGGCAAAACCACGCTCTCCGTCAATCTTGCGGTCGCGCTGGCGCGCATGGGCCACGCCGTCGGTCTCCTCGATGCCGACATCTACGGTCCCAACGTGCCCCTGATGCTGGGGACGAATGAAGCCCCCAACGTCATCGGCGAGAACCGCATCCTGCCGCTGGAGCGCTATGGACTGCGCATGATTTCTGTTGGTCTTCTCAATCCCGGCGACAAGCCGCTGGTGTGGCGTGGCCCCATGCTGCACTCCGTCATCCGCCAGTTTCTCTCCCAGGTTGAGTGGGGACGCCTCGATTATCTGATCGTCGATCTGCCTCCCGGCACCGGCGACGTCGCCATCTCGCTCATCCAGACCGTTCCCGTCACCGGCGCGATCATCGTCACCACGCCCTCCGACGTAGCCTTGCAGGACGCGCGGAAGGCGATCGAGATGTTCAAACAGGTGAAGGTCGACATCCTCGGGTTAGTCGAGAACATGAGTTACTTCGTCTGCCCCCATTGCCATGAGGAGATCGACGTATTCTCCAAGGGCGGCGGAGAGCATACTGCCCGTCAGTTCAGCCTGCCCTTCCTCGGCCGCATCGAACTCGATCCCGACATCCGCAAGGGTGGCGATGGTGGACACCCGATTGTTCTCGAAGGAGAAGGGAACTCGCACGCGAAATCGCTCTTTGCCTTCGCTCACAAGGTCGTCGAACGCACGAAAGAGGTCCGCGACGCCGCCGGCGGCAACGTGGTCGAAATCAGCTAAGCGCAATTTCCCGAAAAATTCAGGCATTTAGCACTCCCGACCCCGGTCTGCTAATCCTTGACAGCCCCCGTATCAAGTTTCTAAACTGTATCTAGCAGAGCTCTCCCTTTGTCACGCAAATTCATGGTATTAAAGGGCTTTCTGCGGGAGCTCGGATGGCTGAAACACCCCAGATCGGGAAACGCGAACGCGAGATCCTGACCGCGATCGTCGAGACCTATATCTCGACAGGAGAACCGGTTGGCTCGCGCACGCTGTCGCGCGGAAGCCGCGAAGGTCTCAGTGCTGCCACCATCCGCAACGTCATGGCGGACCTCGCTGACTCGGGCCTTCTGGAACAGCCGCATACTTCCGCCGGACGCGTTCCTACGCCCGCCGCCTATCGCTATTACGTCAAGAATTTGACCGGCGAGGCGACCCTGGCTCCCGCGGAAGAGGGGCTCATCAAGGAAACTTTCCACGGCATCAGCGACATGCAGGAGTTCATGGAGCGCACCTCGCACGTGCTCTCTTTGCTGTCGCAAAACGTAGGCGTCGCGGTTGCCGGCACCGGCCCCAGGAATGCCCTGGAACATGTGCACTTCCAGCGCCTCGCGGAATGCAAGGTCCTGGCCGTCGTGGTCAATAAGAACGGCATGGTGCGCGACCGCCTGATGCGGGTGGGTATCGATATCCCGCAGATCGAACTTGATCATGCCGGCCGTTTCATCAACGAAAACTTCCGCGGCTGGACGATGGAAGACATCCGCACCGAGATCGCTCGCCGCATTGAGCAGGAACGCAGTGAATACGATCACCTGATGAACTCGGTGGCCGAACTCTATAAGCAGGGCGCGCTGGCCTCCGATCCGTCGCAGGACGTTTACATCGACGGCACTTCCAACCTCATCGTCGGCGAACACGACCGCGAGCGGCTGCGCGAGCTGCTCAAAACGCTCGAAGAAAAGCAGCGCATTGTGAATCTCCTCTCGGCCTATGTGGATGTACGCCAGGAGGCAGTCCGGGTGGTTGTGGGTCTTGAGGACACTCTGCCGCATCTAAGTAATTTCGTGTTGATCGGTGCGCCTGCCCGCGTGGGCAATGAGGTGATGGGCTCTCTCGCAGTGATCGGGCCTACCCGTATCGATTACGAGCACACCATCTCGGCGGTCTCGTACATTGCGCGCCTCTTCGACCACATCTGGAATGATTCGGAATAAAGACCATGGCAAACTGGAAGAGAAAATCGAATGGAGAAGTCGACGAGCCCGCACACTTGGACGTCGACCATGAACTGCCCGCCTCCGAAGGTGAGGAAGCCGCGGCAACCACTCCCGGGGCGGACGCGGAATTAGAAAAGCTGCGCACCGAGCGCGATCAATATCTCGATCGGCTCGCGCGCCTGCAGGCCGAGTTCGACAATTTCCGCAAGCGCAACGCGCGCGAGCAGCAGGACTATCGCGATTACGCTCTTGTGGATGCCCTGAGAACGTTTCTGCCGATCCTCGACAGCCTGGATCGCGCCGCCAAGTCCGATACCTCCGATACCGAGCAGATTCGCTCGGGGGTTGAGCTGATCGACCGCCAGTTCCACGACGCGCTCTCCAAGCTCGGTGTGCAGCCCATCGCCGCCGAAGGCCAGCCCTTCGATCCCAGTCTCCACCAGGCGATCCAGATGGAAGAGACCGACGAGGCGCCGGATAACACCGTCATCGGCGAGCTGCAGCGCGGCTACCGCATCAAGGACCGCCTCCTGCGCCCGGCTATGGTGCGCGTGGCGCGCGGCAAGTAACCGCTGAGCAGAATTTTTTCAAAGGATGTCACCTCTGGCTACAAACGTAAAACGCGACTATTACGAAGTGCTTCAAGTCACGCGCACCGCGAGCGATCAGGAGATCAAGAGCTCTTACCGCAAGCTGGCGATGCAATTCCATCCGGACCGCAATCCCGATAACAAGGACGCCGAAGAGAAGTTCAAGGAATGCAGCGAGGCGTACGCCATTCTTTCCGATTCCGAGAAGCGCGCCGCCTATGACCGCTTCGGACACGCCGGCGTCGGCGGCAACGGCGGCGGCGGTGGCTTCGATCCGAACATGGTCGATTTCAGCGAGATCTTCTCCGACATGTTCGGCATGGGCGATCTCTTCGGTCGGGGCCGCGGACGCTCCCGCGCTCAGCGTGGCGGCGATCTTCGCGAAGACATCAACCTCGAGTTTGAAGAAGCCGTCTTCGGCATCGAGACCGAAACCAAGGTGCGTCGCCACGAAACCTGTGAGGCATGCCACGGCACCGGCGCCGCCCCGGGGAAAGCCCCAGTCGCCTGCCGCAAATGCGGTGGACGCGGTCAGGAACGCTTCCAGCAGGGTTTCTTCAGCGTCTCACGCACCTGTAGCGCCTGCGGGGGCGCCGGCCAGGTCATTACCGACCCTTGCACCAACTGCCGCGGACAGGGCGCTGTTCTCAAGGAACGCACCATGCAGGTCAAAGTTCCCGCCGGGGTGGAAGACGGCACGCGGATTCGCTACAACGGCCAGGGAGAAGCCGGAGCCTACGGCGGCCCCGCCGGCGATCTCTACATCGTCCTGCACGTGAAGGAACATTCCTTCTTCGAACGCGAGG
Source organism: uncultured Acidobacteriaceae bacterium (assembly GCA_963703075.1). GTDB lineage: Bacteria > Acidobacteriota > Terriglobia > Terriglobales > Acidobacteriaceae > Korobacter. Next base: position 3,073,583 of record OY969786.1, on the reverse strand, counting down.
GCAAAGACCTCTACTGCGTCGTGCCGATCTCGTTTGCCCAGGCTGCCCTTGGCGCTGACATTACCATCCCCACCCTCGAGGGCGATCATAAGCTGCATATCCCCGAGGGCGTGCAGACCGGCACCCAGATCAAATTGCGCGGCAAGGGTGTGCCCATCTTGAATGGCCACGGCAAGGGCGATATCTACGTCCAGATCAAAGTGCATACCCCCAGCAAGCTGACCAAGCGCCAGAAAGAGCTTCTGCAGGAATTGGAAACCGGTGGCGCAACCGTCGATAACAAGCCAGAGAAGGAATCGCTGCTGAGCAAAGTGAAAGATATGTTTAGCTAGACGGTGGATGCCTTCGTTGTTTCGCAAGGGTGCGGATTTGGACCGCGCCCTTCTTCTTGTGCGCGTCTCTCATTCTTAGGAGTACCGCTTCATCTGCTAACCTTTTCCCATGACCCGCCGCCGCTGGATCGCTGACGAACACTCCGGCGACACTGCCGCACTCACCGGCAGCCATGCAGCGCACCTTGCCCGCGTGCTGCGCGCCCGGGTCGGCCAGCAGTTCGACATCTCTCTCGGAGATCGCATCCGTCGCGGCACCGTGCTTTCCGTCGCCGATGGCCGTGTCGAGCTTTCCCTCGGCGAAGAAATTCCCGCCAATGCAGTCGCGCCTATCGACCTCTACCTGGCTGTCTTCAAGTTCGATCGCTTTGAATGGGCCGTCGAGAAATGTACTGAGCTCGGTGTGGCTCGCATCGTTCCCGTCGTGGCGCGCCGTACCGAGGCACACCTCGCGGCTGCCGCGGCCAGGCGCGTGGAACGCTGGCGCCGTATCGCCCTGGAAGCTGCCCAGCAATCGCGCCGCTTGGCGCCGCCCGCCATTGCCGATCCCATCAAGCTGAAATTGGCCGCTGATTCCGCCGAAGACCTGCGCATCGTTCTCGCCGAGAACGAGCAATCCACGACCCTGCGAGACCTGCTGGGCGCTCACCCTGAAGCGCCGTTAGTCTCGTTGGCTGTCGGACCCGAGGGTGGCTGGACGGAAGAAGAACTCTCGGTCTTTGATACCGCCGGATGGGAACGCGCTTCGCTCGGCTCGACCATCCTTCGCGCGGAAACCGCAGCCATCGCCGCGGTCTCTGTCACCGCAGCCTTTCTCGAATAGTTGCTGGATTCTGTGCGGTTCCTCAGCGTCGTCGATCGTTGAGTTTTGTCCTGCGTGCAAAAGTTTAGGGGACGCTTTACGCGTCCCCCGTGGTCGTAAGGCTCGAGGCCAGCTTACTTCTTTTTCTTGGCGGCCTTCTTGGTAGCCTTCTTTGCAGCCTTTTTCGTTGCCATTGTTTTCTATTCTCCCTTTGTTTGTTCTTGCAACGGTGTGATGTTGCAATTTGTTAGTTGTATAGAGTTATTCAATTTTCAAGTCAAGAGAAAAATGGCGTGAAGCCAATTATTCAATACGCTACTTTCGTCACCTCGCGCGCTGTTTTTTCTTCACTTCTCGCTCTTCACTCTTGCAGCGCAAATCATCGCATCGCGCAAACATGCATGGATACTGTTCGAAACGTACATCGCAAAAATCTATCGCGGCTCTAATGAAGATGCGAGAAGAGCGACTTCGCAAAGAACGACAGTGTACCGCTGATTATGTCCTGCATCCCGTGAGCCAGCATTCCAGGCCGTAATGACTTCCTCCACGCCGCGAGAATTCCGAGCATCAGGCCGAGAACTCCGACCTGTAATGCGAGAAACCAACCCTGGTAAGCATGGCCCACGCAAAAGATTACGGCGCTCAAAAACACTCCAATGCTCGTGCTGCGCGTCCAACTCGCGAACTGTTGTTGCAGGTATCCGCGAAACATAATCTCTTCGCAGATGCCCGCCGTCAGCGCCACCACCATGAACAGAAGCAACTCCCACCGGTTCTGCGGGCCAATCGCTTTCGTCACGTTTTGTATGCCCTGCGTCGCCATCGTTCGCAATCCCTTGTTGAGCGCCAGCAGGATGCCCAGCACGATCGCGCGTACCATCACGTTGACGACGAAAAACCCGATCGCGACGCCCACATCGATGAAAAATGCCTGCGCCGTGTCCCATCGCCCGCCAATCACGTCGCGCAACCGGCGTCCCCGCATCCACAATCCCCACGCTACGTACAGCAGCAGCACCCACTGCATGACCACCGTTTCCACGTAGAGCGGCCAATGCGCCTGCCCGCCCTCGACCACCGCCGCGGTGCGTCGCGTCCCACTTACCGAGAGCGCCGCGAAGATCCCCACGAACACGATGGTGTGCCAGACAGGAGCGATGCCGCGCCGCTCCGGCGGGGTCGCGGGGGCGAGCGGCAGCTCGGTGGTGGTTGATGGGTCCATCAGTTCTCCTCGCAGTTCCGCTTCGCTTGCATCGTCGCGCGGGTGCGCACCATCTTATAATGTCCGGTTGGGAAAACATCGTCGGCCCTTCTATGCGGGTCCCCGGCGGTTACTCTCGCGGCTCGGTATTTCGATTTTCTCCAGGAGCAATTTTCATGGCGTCGTTTGAAGATGTCTTCGTCGTTTCCGCGGTACGCACTCCCATCGCCAGGTTCCAGGGCGGATTCACCGACCTCACCGCCACCGACCTCGGCGCCGTTGTCGTTCGCGAGGCCGTGAAGCGAGCCGGCATCACCGACCTCGACAACGTCAACGAATGCATTATGGGCAACGTCCTGCAGGCTGGGCTCGGACAGAATCCCGCCCGCCAGGCCGCCATCAAGGGTGGATTGCCGCCGCAAGTGGGCGCCATGACCATCAACAAGGTCTGCGGCTCCGGCTTGAAATCGGTCGCGCTCGCTGCTCAGGCCATTCAAACCGGCAACGCCGGCGTGGTCGTCGCCGGTGGCATGGAATCCATGACGAACGCCCCTTATCTGCTTCCGCAGGCGCGCAAAGGCTTTCGTATGGGCAACGCGCAGGTCGTCGACTCCATGGTTAACGATGGTCTGTGGGATGTGTACAACAACTACCACATGGGTCAGACCGGCGAGAACGTCGCCGAGAAGTTCAAAGTCACGCGCGAACAGCAGGACGAATATGCCGCCTGCTCGCATCGCAAAGCGGTCGCCGCGCAAAAGGCCGGCCGGTTCAAAGACGAGATCGTTGCCGTGCAGCTTCCTTCGAAGAAAAAAGATGCACCCGCTGAGTTCCTCGACAAAGACGAAGGTCCGCGCGAAGACAGCACCCCCGACTCGCTGCGCAAGCTGAAGCCCGCCTTCAAGAAAGACGGCACGGTCACTGCCGGCAATGCGTCCACCGTGAACGACGGTGCTGCTGCCGTCGTTGTCGCCGGCGCCGCAAAGGTCAAAGAGCTGGGACTGAAGCCCATGGTCCGTATCGTCGCCCAGGCGACCAGCGGTGTCGCTCCCGAGTGGGTCATGATGGCCCCCGTCGATGCCGTGCGGCAGATCTGGAAGAAGACCGGATGGAGTGCCAACGACGTCGACCTCTACGAGTTGAATGAAGCCTTCTCCGTTCAGTCGGTGGCCCTGGTGCAGGAACTCGGTCTCGATGCCGCGCGCGTGAACGTGAACGGCGGAGCCGTGGCCCTCGGACACCCCATCGGGTGCAGCGGTGCGCGCGTGCTCGTTACCCTGATCTATGAAATGCAGCGCCGCCATGCCAAGCGCGGGATCGCATCGCTCTGCCTTGGTGGCGGCAATGCCGTCGCCATGGCCGTCGAGCTGGTCTGACCCACAGGTACGGTGAGGGAATTGCCGTCGCCGTGCCCTCGGAAACGTCTCATCAAACAGGTGTCGTGAAAGGGCACGACTTCAGTCGTGCCAACCAGAACCAAGTACCCCGGGGCTTTAGCCTTGGGCGAACGGTCGGGCGAGGATTTTGTCACCGCAGACATCCATCTTCCACCGTGTGGCTCTCAAAGAAGGAGAGGCATGCCATGGAACTGCTGCACCATCAACCGATGCTTCGCGAAGAGGATGGCCTGTTCGTATGCAGCCGGTGCGGGCTGGTGAACCCCAGCGACGATCAACCCTGCATTCCTGTGAACCTTGAGCCGGCAACCCAGGGCGCGCGTAACCACGAGAGCTAAAAGAAAAAGCCCGCGCAGGCGGGCTGTCTCTTTTTGTAAGAACGCGGTTTAGTGTCGTCCGTTCGGCTGGTCTTCTGTCGCCTCTGCGATCAATTGCTCGATGCGCAGATGCAGATGCCGCGACGCTTCGTAGAGTTCCTTGATCCCCTCGCTGCCGAGATGCAGTGAACTCGAATCGATATCCATCACCAGCTCGCGCATGAAAGTCGCCGTCAGTTGCATCCTGCTGCTTTCAATCGACGCCAGCACCGGGAACGGATCGAGTTCGTGGTCCTGCAACTCCACCCACTGCTCGATCGCGGCGGTGGTTGCCCGCGCATGATCGATCGCGTTGCGAAATTCTGACAACAACCTCGGATCCACGTGATCGTCGTGTGACGAAACCAGGGTTTCCAGGTCGCGCAACTCGGTCGCCATCGACGCAACCGCGGTCGCGAACTCGTTGCTCACCGGCGACGCCGGTTTCGCATCCGATATTTTCCCCCCTGCAAGTTTCGCCAGCAGTTCTTCCAGTTTTTTCTGGTCCGTGGGATCGATATCGACGAACTGTAGCCCCATTCCCATCGAGGGATGCGACACGCGAACGTCAGCGCCCGCCTTAATCTCGATTCCTTCCACGTTGAGCATCAGTTCACACTTCGCGTTCCGTGGGAGTGTGGTCAACGTTTCCAGGTAGCATCCGGTGCGGCTGATGTCGGTCAACGATCCCCAGACCGCCGTCTTCATCCCCGGCTGCCGCACTTCTCCGCCACCGCGACATCCGTAACGCGGCATCCGCCGCCGGCCCTCGCGGGTTACATCGTTCGCGAACACGTCGCGATGGGTCGGGGCCACGGCCGCAGCCGCACCTCCGACCGAAACCGCATGCGTGGGCTGGACTTCGTTCGGATCGTAGCTGTCCGCTGCGTTGCTGGGCTGCACCGCGCCCCAGATGTATTTACCGACTTCCACACAGTGGACCCCGATTTGCCCCTCGTTCCGCGAGCCCGGGCGTGCCACCCAGATCACCCGGAACCGGGCCTTATCGTTGCCGTGTTGAATGCCGATGATGTCGCCATGCTGAATACGGCAGGTAACACCCTGGAGCCGCGCGCCCATGCGCGTAATGTCTACCGAAGAGGCATTCTGCGTGAACGGCTTCCCGTTGATGTCCATGCCCCATAAACGCACGGGCAAACTGATGATGATTCTTTCTTCCCGCCTGCGAGCCATCTCATGTCCAAGCCCGGAGTGAAATTCACTCCGACGTGAAGGTGATTAAGGAGTTGATGATTCCGATGCTATCTGCCGAAATCCAAACTCCACAAGACCTATTTTTCAGCCATTGGTTCAGCACCAGTCGTGTTTCGGTGCTGTCCTGATGCTGAAGATTCGCGGCAGTATACAGGAACTCTGATCCCTGATCGTACCCGTGTTCTACCTTAGTTTCACGCATATAAAACCATGCTGCACCCTTCGTCACCCGGTTCGGTGAGGCTTATCACAGGGGTTTCTCTGTGTTTCCTGTTAGCTATAAAACTTGCTCTTCCGCACCAAAAGCGCAGCCGTCTACGGCATCGACGCCCACATTATCGATGTGGAAGTCGATGTCGCCTCGCACGCCTCCGACAAACCGGTTTTCACCACCGTCGGTCTGCCCGATGCCGCTGTCCGTGAGAGCCGCGAGCGGGTCCGCGCCGCCCTCCATAATTCCGGCTATGACGTTCCTACCACGACGATTACCGTCAATCTCGCGCCTGCCGATATCAAGAAGGAAGGCTCCGGCTTCGACCTTCCTATGGCGGCCGGGATCCTGGGCGCTTATGGTGGCCTGAACAAGCAGAATCTGGACGACGTCGTGATGGTAGGCGAGCTTTCCCTCGACGGCTCTATCCGCGCCGTTCGCGGAACCCTTTCCACCGCCGTTGCCGCCCGTGCCGGAAAGATCAAGCGCCTCTTCGTTCCCGTCGAGAACGCCCGCGAAGCGGCCGTCGTCGACGGCGTCGATATCTATCCCGTGAAATCGTTAATGGACGTTGTCCACCTGATTAATACCGGAAACGGTATCGCCCCGCTGAAGGTCGATTGCCGCGCCCTCCTGGGAGAGGCCCAGCACTTCAGCGTCGACTTCAAAGACGTCCGCGGCCAGCAAACCGCCAAGCGTGCCCTTGAAGTTGCCTGCGCCGGCGGCCATAACATCCTCATGATCGGCCCTCCCGGCAGCGGCAAAACCATGCTGGCCAAGCGCATTCCCACCATCCTGCCGCCCCTGACCTTCGACGAAGCGCTCGAGACCACCAAGATTCACAGCGTTGCCGGGGTTCTCGATCCGCACGCCGGATTGGTGGGTACCCGTCCCTTCCGTTCTCCCCATCACTCCATTTCCGACGCGGGGATGATCGGCGGAGGCGCCATACCGCGCCCCGGCGAAGTTTCTCTTGCCCATCACGGTGTCCTGTTTCTCGACGAGCTGCCGGAGTTTCCCCGCAACGTGCTCGAAGTCATGCGTCAACCTCTCGAAGACGGAACCGTTTCCATCGCCCGCGCCGCCATGTCGCTGACTTTCCCCGCGCGATTCATGCTCGCTGCCGCCATGAACCCCTGTCCCTGCGGCTACTTCAACGACCGCACCCGCGAATGCAAATGCACCGAGCCCATCATCCAGCGCTACGTCGCCAAGATCTCCGGCCCGCTGCTCGATCGCATCGACATTCATATCGACGTCCCGGCTGTTAACTACAAGGAACTGCGCGCCACCCATGCCCCCGAAGGCTCCGAACAGATCCGCGAGCGGGTGGTGCGAGCGCGCGAAATCCAGCTTAATCGCTTCGCCGCCGACCGTATCTTTGCCAATGCGCAAATGAGCTCTCGCCAGATCCGTACCTACTGCGAGCTTTCCAGCGAAGGCGAGCACATGCTGGAGCGCGCCATGCAACAGCAGGGCCTCAGCGCCCGCGCCCATGACCGCATTCTCAAAGTCGGGCGCACCATCGCCGATCTCGACGCCGCCGCCCAAATCGAATCCCGACACATCGCCGAGGCCATTCAGTACCGTGCCCTGGACCGCACCTACTGGACCTAAAGGGCCGAATCTTCCGCAGGAGAACGCCATGCTGCCCAACGAAACTCTGCCACTCCCGTCCGTAACCCCCGACGCCGCATCTGTCCCCGAAGACCCGCAGCCAGAATCATCCTCAAAGAGGAAAGACCAACGGGTCCGCCTCTCCGATGAGCGATCGTTCGGCTCGATCACCGGCTCGGAATTCCGCGTCTGGGGCGAGTAGCCCAGCCTGGAAAGCGACTTTCTGCAAGCCCCCAATGGCCTCGGTAGAGACCCCGAAAATCGGGGATTTGCCCAATCTTTTCCGAAGTCGGGATTAAGCTTTTACAGTACTGTTCCGCCAATTCAAAATAGTCCCCCAATTGTGCTACTAACCCTAAGTCATACAAATACTTACACGTATGTTATTGATTCCGGAACGGGTTGGATTTTAGGCTTGACGACGAGGGGAAAGCCCTTTAAGGTACGACTTTCTGGCGTAACACTCTTAGCTCCAGCCCGGTCAGCTTGGGTTCCTTCCCGAGTAGGTGTAAGACCTTCAGGTTCCACCCGAAATGTGGAGAGCGTCCGAGAGCAGTCATCATACCGCTATGCCGGAAGACCCTGACCTTTCGTTTCAGGTCAGGAAGGGAGCAGGGAGAAAAAACCGAATCGGGTGAAAGTGCGTTGCATCTAAGTAAATGCCTGATTTTGTTTCTCCACGGTAGAGCACCTGTCGTATCAGCTGGATCAGCGGTTCAGGCATCCTCATTAGTCCGCTGTCATTCGAGCTCGGCTCCCGTCAAACATATAACGTTAGGAGACATACATTTCATGCGTTCAAACCTCGTTTTCGAAGCTGTACATACTCTGCGTAACCGATATATGCTGTGTCAGTTGGCGTCGAAGGCAACCCGTCGTTTCCATCGGCCTGCTACCCGAATCCAGGACACCACCAACGAAATTCTTAACAAAATTGCCAGTTCTGATCGTAAAGCGGTCGTTCTGGAACCCGTAAACGCGAATGAAGGACAGCGGCGCGCTGCATAAGCGCGCCCCGCTCGCGCTCCCAGCGCGAAGCAAAAATTCCCAAATCCCGCCTCTAACAACTTCCCGTAGGTGAACATGACCATCGCAGAACTGAAAGAAAAGAACATCACTGAGCTAACCCGCATAGCTCGTTCGCTCGACCTCCCAGGCGCCAGCGGCCTTCGCAAGCAAGACCTGATCTTTAAAATCCTCCAGGCGCAGAGCGAAAAAGAAGGACACATCTTTGCCGAGGGTGTCCTCGAAATCCTGCCCGACGGCTACGGTTTCCTGCGCTCTCCCGATTACAACTACCTGCCCGGCCCGGACGACATCTACGTCTCGCCTTCGCAGATCCGCAAATTCGACCTCAAAACCGGCGATACCATCAGCGGCCAGGTTCGCCCCCCGCATGAAGGCGAAAAGTATTTCGCCCTCGTCAAGATCGAAGCCGTTAACTTCGAGTCGCCCGACGAAGCTCGTAACAAGATCCTCTTCGATAACCTGACGCCCCTTTATCCCCAGGAGCGTTGCAAACTCGAGACCGTGCGCGACAACATCAGCGCCCGCGTGATGGACCTCTTGACCCCGGTGGGCAAAGGTCAGCGCGGCTTGATCGTCGCTCCCCCGCGTACCGGCAAGACCATGCTCCTCCAGAACCTGGCGAACTCGATCACGACCAATCATCCCGAGGTCGTGCTCATCGTTCTCCTCATCGATGAGCGTCCCGAAGAAGTTACCGACATGCAGCGCTCCGTGAAGGGCGAGGTCATCTCCTCCACCTTCGACGAGCCCGCCGCCCGCCACGTGCAGGTCGCGGAAATGGTTATCGAGAAGGCCAAGCGCCTCGTCGAGCATAAGCGCGACGTCGTCATCCTCCTCGATTCCATCACCCGCCTCGCCCGCGCCTACAACACCATCGTTCCGCCCTCCGGCAAAGTGCTCTCCGGCGGTGTCGATTCCAACGCCCTGCAGCGCCCGAAGCGTTTCTTCGGCGCCGCCCGTAACATCGAAGAAGGCGGCTCGCTCACCATCATCGCGACGGCCCTCATCGAAACCGGTTCCCGCATGGACGACGTGATCTTCGAAGAGTTCAAGGGCACCGGCAACATGGAAATCATCCTCGACCGTAAGCTGGTCGACAAGCGTACCTTCCCGGCCATCGACATCCAGCGCTCCGGCACCCGTAAGGAAGAGCTGCTCATCCCTAAAGAAGACCTGGCTCGTATCTGGGTCCTCCGCAAGGTCCTGAACCCGCTCTCTCCGGTCGAAGCCATGGAGTTGCTCATCGATAAGCTCGGCAAGACCCGCACCAACGGCGAATTCCTGAGCAACATGAGTTCGCTCTAGGCCCTCCCCTTTGACGCAAAGGCCGCTCGCAAGAGCGGCCTTTTGCTTTGCTCCTGCGCTCAGTCACAACCTCCACGGCCAATCTCGGAATCGTGTTAGGATTCGGGGCTTTCACGGCTTCGTTGTTCATGACGACCCAACCCACTCTGCAATCCGCCGCCACCACTCACTCTGACGTCTTCCTTTCCCCCGTATGGAGCTTGGGTACGCGGGTGCTCTTCCGCTTCGGCGTTCTCTATTTCACTGCCTATGCTTTGCTTACCCAGATCATCCTCGCGATCCTTCCGACCCCGCCCAGCGTGGACATCGCGGAGCTATCCAGCCACCCACCGATCGCTCAGATCGTAGCCTGGACAGGGAAGCACATCCTGCACCAGCGGGAGCCGGTGGTCTACTCGCTGTCTGGCAGCGGAGACAAGATCTTCGATTGGTCGCTGGTCGTCTCCTTGATGCTCTTCGCCTTTCTGGCCACCGTTCTATGGTCTGCCCTCGATCGCCGCCGCCCCAGCTACCCAGGTCTGCATAAGTGGTTTCGACTTTTCCTGCGGTTCGCCTTGGCCGGACAGTTGATCAGCTACGGCATGGTGAAGATCATCCCGCTGCAGATGTCCCTCCCGCACCTGGCCAGGTTAGTAGAGCCCATCGGGAATCTCTCGCCCATGGGCATGCTGTGGACCTCGATCGGTTCCTCTCCGGCATACGAAAGGTTTGCCGGCTCCGCTGAACTCCTGGGAGGGCTCCTTCTTTTGCTGCCGGCCACCACCGTGGTCGGCGCTCTCATCGCCGCCGCCGACATGATCCAGGTCTTCACCCTAAACATGACCTACGACGTACCGGTGAAGCTCCTCTCCTTCCACTTGTTGCTGATGGCGTTATTTCTCCTTGCTCCCGACCTCCGCCGATTGGCAGGCTTCTTCTTCTTCCACCGAACCACAGCGCTCACCAGCGCCTCACCCCTCTTCCGCTCCCCGCGTTGGAATCGGATCGCCCTGGGAGCGCAACTCGTTTTTGGCCTTGTTCTGCTGATCGCCAACGTCTACGCCGCCAAAACAGAGGCGCGGATCTACGGCACGCAAGCTCCAAGGTCGCCGCTCTACGGTATCTGGAACGTCGTCAGCCTCAGCGTGGATGGGGAACTGCCGCATCCGCCCGTCTCCGGCAGCACCTATCCGTGGAAACGGCTGATTTTGGAGGTTCCGCAGAGGGCGACGATCCAATACCTCGACGACTCCACCCAGGGCTACTCCGCGTCACTGGATAAGGAAGGGATGCACCTCAGCCTCACCAGCGCACAGGATCAGAATTGGAAATCTCAGTTCAAAATCGTGCACAACCAGCCAGGCCAAATGATCTTGGAGGGTTCGGTGGGCGCACAAAAACTAAGATTGGAGGTGAAGCAGATGGATCTCAGCAAATTCCTGCTGTTGAATCGAGGCTTCCATTGGGTGCAGGAGGTTCCCTTCAACCGCTGAGCGTAGCAAGCGCGGGCATCAAGGGAACAGTCGTTTCCGTACCGCCGCCACGATGATCAAGACCAGGGCAGCCGCGCGAGAAAAAGCCTCGGCGGACGCCACCCGGCCAGCTATCGCAATCGCGTTCCCGTCCGCTGGCTCGTCGTTCCACGAAAAACGAAGATCGGTCTCCCGACGACTTCGGAAACCTTGAGAGAACCAAACATCGAGGTGCGGCTGTCGAAGCTGTAATCTCGATTGTCTCCCGCAACGAACAACTCATCCTCAGCAACCCGCACCGGTCCAAACTTCTCTATCGGGGATTCAATCGCCGCGTCATACTGCACGAAGGGCTCGATCGGTTTGTGGCCGTTTACCAGCAGAGTGCGTCCCTCGCCTTCGACTGCGTCCCCGCCGATAGCGACAACACGCTTAACCAGAAAAGTGTCGTTCTTGCGAAACACGACCAGATCATTGATCTTCGGACGCACATACCGATAGGCTCGGCAATCGACCATCATGTCGTCGCCTTTCGCAATGGTAGGTTCCATCGATCCACTCGGAATGCCGAAGGGTCTGAATCCAGAGGCGCGCGCCACTCCATTGGCTGCTGTGCTGGCGCCCAGGAGCGCGAAGGGCAAAACCAGCAATATCCACCAGCCCGATGCGGGACGAAGCAAGCTGCGACGGCTCAGCAGGGTATTAATGGGCGACCAGCACCACAGTACGACGAGCAGAGTCAGCCAACCCATCCCCCGGTAGCTTCCCAAGGCTCGCGTGGCAATGATCATCGCCGTGGTCACAATTACGACTGCAAGGAAAATCACCCCACCGCGAGTGTCTCCAATCAGCCATTCTCCGCAGCCCGGAATTGCGCAGGAGAGCAGAGCCGCCAGCAGCCGCCGTACTGGAAATCGGCGCTTCTTCTCATCGCCCGAAACATCAGGGTCGAACTTTTCCGGGAATGCTTGAGAATCTTCGATCATGGGATTTCGTCCGGACTTACCTCATCCTCTTCCGCACCGCCGCCACGATTTCCGCGTGCGTCACATCCTTCGGCCGCCGCGCGTCTACCTTGAACACCCGCACCGCGTCACGCACTGCGATCGCGTTATACGCCGCGTGCACCCGCTCGAAGAATTCGCGGCTCTCTTTTTCGAATCGATTCTCATCCACTCCATCGAGGGAATTGGCTTTGTTGCGCCGCCGTGCCCGCGCCACGCTCGCCTCCGGGTCCGAGTCCATCAGCACGGTCATATCCGGCATCAAGTCGCCACAAACGACCTGGTGCATCGTGAGAATCAAGTCGCTGCCCATCTGCCGTCCCCCGCCCTGGTAGGCCTCCGACGAATCCGTAAAACGGTCGCACAACACCCAGCGCCCCGCCTCCAGCCCCGGACGCACAATCTCCGCAATATGCTGCGCCCGCGCCGCAAACATCAGGGTCAACTCCGCCATCGGCGCCAGCGAACGCGTCTTCGAATCAAGGATCACGCTGCGGATTTTCTCGCCCGTCGGGGTCCCGCCCGGCTCCCGCGTGGTAATCACGTCCACCCCGTCGCGCCGCAGGACCTCGGCAAGCAGCTCCATCTGCGTACTCTTGCCGCACCCATCCAGCCCCTCGAAAGTGATGAACCTTCCCGCGCCGCGTTTCGTCACGCATTCAATTTAACCACAGAGCCCCCGTCATCCTGCAGCATCCTGAGCGGAGCGACCGAGAGGTCGCGCAGTCGAAGGACCTTGCGCTTCGTCTCGCGGCCACCCCACAATCCCGCCGACCCCACCTTCCCTCTCTCTTGTCATCCAGAGGAGCGCAGCGACGTAGGGACCCGCTGTTGCCGACGATCTCCAGACCTCTCCTCGCAAGCCACCGCCGAGAGTGCCGGAGGCACGCCAGATAAATAGCCCAGCGCGTAAGCGCTGGGCAGGGAACGCAAAAAGAAACGAGTCCGCTTCAGCGGACGACACCCTCGCGAATGTCACCCATCACACTGCGGTTCTGCCCGGGTCACCCACAAATCCCGCCGACCTCACCCTCCCTCTCTCTTGTCATCCAGAGGAGCGGAGCGACGTAGGGACCCGCTGTCATCCTGAGCGGAGCGACCGAGGGGTCGCGCAGTCGACGGACCCCTGGCGCCACCACGCCCTCAAGGTCACTCACTATGCCCCGAACACTGCAGCACCCCCAGAAACTTCTTCCATGGGCCGACCTGCTCCCTGTATTGGTGTGCCATGATTCTCGAGATCTGGTGAAGGTGCGTCATATCATGCGCCGCCCACGTCGAAAGCAACTCCGAGAGCGTGACCACCCCCAGCGCGGGATGCCTCCCCCGCCTGCTCATGTCTTCCGGCTTGAGTCGCAATGCGCGCAACTGATCGAGGTTTTCGGATCGCAACTGCGCGAACTCATCCAACAGCTGCACCAGGGATTTGCCTGCGCTCTCGCGCATCTGCGCAAAACGATCGAATGGTTCAAACGCCTTGGCTTCTCCGAACTCAAGAATCCGCTTCACGCGCGGAATCCAGTCGGTGCGCTCGCCATGCACCAGGTGACCGAGCACATCGAACACCGTCCAGGTATTTTCTCCCTCATCGCGCATCGTCAAGCTTTCCGGAAGATCGCGCAGGAGAGCATTCAGCGCCGTGGGTGTCCGTGTAAGCAGGACGATCGTTTCATGCAGAATCATTTTCATGTGCTCCCCCAGGGTCGCGCCTCCCCAAATGTTACAACGCTCTTCGCGCGGGCGTTTCTCCGGTCTTCCGCCCGCTAAACGGTGGTAAACTCCCCCGCGCATCCAGGGGTACCAGTTGTCGGCAGAAGACAAAAACTTCGATCCGGTTCGATTCGGCCCTTACGAACTATGGTCGAAGTCGGGCGAGCTTCTGAAGAACGGCGTGCGGGTCAAACTCGCAGGCCAAGCCCTGCAGGTGCTGACGACCGTCGCAGTGCGTCCCCAGCAGCTTGTCACCCGGGAGGAACTCAAACAGGCACTCTGGCCTGGCGCCAGCTATGGCGACTTTGAGCACGGGCTGAATGCAGCCGTTAACCGCTTACGCGAGATATTGGAAGACTCGGCCACGCAGCCGCGCTATATCGAAACTGTGCCGGGCCGCGGCTATCGCTTCATCGCTCCCGTTCTATCGACCGCCTCAAGTATGCCCCTCCCTCTGCGGTCGCCCCAAGCCGGGCTACAAACCTCCCGCGCGCGTCGGATCATGCCGCTTCTTCTTTTGCTGATGATCGTTGCCGCATCGTTGCTTGTCTGGAGTATCAGGCGAAAGACGAGTGCGGTCCGCCGAACTCCTCTCATTGCCATCCCGCTCACATCGTTGCCAGGCACTGCCGCGTGGCCCTCTTTTTCTCCGGACGGCCGGCAGGTGGTCTTTGCCTGGGATCCGAAAAACACAATGCAGTTCCAGGTTTATCTCCAATCCGTGTCGGGCTCGGCTCAGCCGTTCCAGTTGACCCATCAATATCCCCTGGCGATCCCTCCCGTTTGGTCGCCCGACGGGCAGTGGATCGCCTATGGCCGGTACCATCACGTCGACGGAAAAAAGGATATTGAGGTAGTACTGATCCCCGCTCCGGTGGGTGGCCACGAGGTCGTCGTCGAGTCCGCTTACGACGACTTCGGCGGATTGTCCTGGTCTCCCGACAGTCGTTACCTGGTCTTTCCCGACCGGCCCACCCCCTTCGGCCCCATCGGATTGGTTCTCGTCGACCGCAACACATCGCAGAAACGCCAGCTCACCTCGCCTCCCAAGAGTTCTGGCGTCACCGTCGGCGATATCAATCCCGTGTTTTCTCCCGACGGCACAACGATTGCCTTCGTCCGCTCTCCTACCGTCGGCGTCAATCAAATCGCGTTGCTCACCGTGGCCTCCGGAAAGGTAGAGATAGTCCAGACCGACCAAAGCTCCGATTCTCTCTGCGGCGTTCTCACCTGGGATTCCGACGGTCAAAACCTGGTGTATGCCTCGGATCGCAATGGCATTAGCCAGTTGTGGAGAGTGCCGATTACAGGAGGTACACCCGAGCCGCTCAGCGTTGGAGAAGATGCGACGTCTCTTACCATCTCGCGATCCTCGCACCAGCTCGCCTTCACGCGAAGCTTTAACGACGCCAATATCTGGCAGGCCGAGATTACGAAAGGAAACGTGACCCGCCACCCAGTGATCGTGGCCAGCCGTTTGGATTTTCAACCGGCGCTCTCGCCCGACGAGTCGAAGATTGCGTTTACCTCAGACCGCTCCGGCTTCGACGAAATCTGGGTGGCTAACCGTGATGGCTCCGACCCGGTGCAACTCACGTTCTTTCGCCGGCACAAGACGGGGACTCCTCAATGGTCGCCCGACGGCACGCGCATTGCCTTTGACGCGCGCGTGAACGGTCATGCCGACATCTATGTCGTCGGCTTGGAGGGCGCCGTTCCCCAACCGGTGACCCATGACAACTTTGAAAACACGGTTCCTGTTTGGTCGCCGGATGGCCAGGAGATTTATTACATGTCGATGCAGTCGGAGGATGCGCAGATTTGGAAGCTGGCAGTAAAGGGTGGTCAGCCGATCCGGATCACGCAGCATGGTGGCGTGTACCCCAACCTCAGCTCCGACGGTAAAACGCTCTATTACATCAAGACGGGCAGAACGAACGAACTCTGGCAAAAACCGTTGCCGGATGGGGAAGAGCGCATCGTCTCTGGAATCGTGGGAATTCCGGACTTTATGAGCTACCAGGTGGTGCGCAACGGGGTTTACTACACCACTCCAACCGCCGGGTACGCCGGATGGAACCTTCAGTTTTTTGATTTCGCCACCCGGAAGACGCGCACCGTGATCCCTATGCGAGGCGTCGAATTTCCCGGAATCGCTGTTAGTAAAGACGGCCACAACGTTTTCTACTCGCAGGTGGATAATGCCGGCGCCAATATCATGCTGGTCGAAAACTATAATTAACCCATGCCCCGACTCGGCGACACCATCGACGACCACTGCTCCCGCTGCAAGCGCACCATGGATCATTCCGTTATGGCCGCGGTCAACGACGAACCGGTCAAAGTCGTCTGCCGCACCTGCGGCTTCGAACACAAATACCGCGGTAACAGAACCGGCAAGAAGGAACTGACCAAGGAAGAAGCCTTCAACAAGCTTCTCGCCAGCGCCCAAAGCCAACTCGGCATCGCCGAAGAGAAGAAGTCGAAGAAGCGTAAATGAACATCGCCTCGTGACCGGCAGCACGCGCTCGCGTGTCCCGCATCACCGACATCTTGATGCGTGCTTCGTTACTCTGCGCATGTGGGTCATTCCAAAACTCCTGTCATGGCGACCGGAGAATCCGCAAAGCGTTGCGGATTCGGAGCGGAGCTACTTTTTGTTCAGAATGTCCAGGCATTCCAAGATGTTGCGGCCGCCGGCGCAAGCGGCCAGCCTGCAATCTCGCTATTGGCGCCCACGCTGTACTTGTTGTCTTCCTGAGGAGCGAAGCGACGTGAGGATCTGCTGTTTGCCTTCGGTGTAATCCTTTTCCTTTGAAGAATTTACCTTTAACTCTCCCGCCATCAAGAATTTAGGAGTTTTCCACAGCCTAAGCCGCTGAAAACAATAGTTAGGCCTGGAGGGGGGAGGGGGGGTACCCCTCGGAGGTCACTGTGAGGTTTTGCGAGAGCGTTGGGTCAATGGCGATCAAGGCTGTCTTCCGGCAGCGGATACTGCCTCCGCCGATAGACCAGCACGATGAAGAGTGCGATCAGCCCCTCGGCAAGCATGACCAGCACACTGCCCTCGGGACCGTCCGTGCCTCCACTCAGCAGCGTGGGTCCGTGGAATGCGGGCGCGAAGAGCGCGTGCATCGGTTGCAATCCGCTATCGGGGGTGCCAAAGAAAAATGTCTGTCCCCAGTCCCATGCGCCATGGGCGCCGACGCCAAACCACATGTTGCCGGTGCGCCACAGGGCAAAACACATAAGCATTCCATCAATGAAAACCATGAAGATGCCGAACCAGTTTTCGCCTTTATTGGAGATGTGGGAAGCAGCGAAAATGACCGACAAAACCACCGCGGCAGGCCAGAAGCGCATGCCGTCCGTGAGAACGCGCTGCGGGTAACCGCGCAGGAACCCTTCTTCGAAAAACCCGGTGCACAGGAACAGCACGCCCCAAATGGCGCCATACTTCAAGGCGGTTCCTCCGTGCAGGACCATCGAACCGAAATCGAACCAGCCGCCGAGATGCATCAGTTCAAGCTGAATCGCCAGCGCGGAAAAACCGACAACGGCGCCGATCCAGAACTTTGAACGGAACGCTTCGTTCAGCGGCAGCCCAAAGTAGCCCCACTTCTTTTTGTCGACGAGCTTCGCCAGCAGCCCGGTGACCAGCAACACGATGCTGGCCACAATCACCTCCTGTGCCAGCATCGTTCTCAACGGAGGTTGCTCATGCGGAACATGGGGTAATGCGCGCATGGCGAGAGGAATGAACAATGCAGTCAGGCCGATGGTGATGACAAAGAAGAGCGTGCACTTCCACCCGGCACGAAGCCCGTGCGGGCCGATGAAAATGCCGTACCGTGGCGCCGGAGCCGGTGGGAGTGCATCCGCATTCTGGACGAACGGATCAGTCGGTGGAAGTTGCGAATCCATAGACGTTCCTCATGAAGTCAGTCGCTAAGTATGAAACGAAACTGCGAAAACTTTGGTTCACGCTCTTTGTAATTACTTCTGCGTGGCCCGTTCAACTTCGTCGGCGGAATGCGGCAAAGCAGCGGTGAGATCGATCAGTTTGCCGTCCGCATCGACGTAGAAAATATCCTCGATCCGCACCCCGATTTTTTCTTCGGGAATGTAAATGCCCGGCTCAATCGTAAAGACCATGCCTGGCTGGAGCGGCGTCGCATACGAGCCAGGGTCGTGAACGTCCAGGCCTACGTAATGCCCAAGACCGTGAATGAAATACTTGTCCAGCGGCTCGCCATGCAGGTCTTTGCCATGCGCCCTCATGTAGTCGCGCGCGACTTTGACCAGTGAATCTGGCCCTTCGCCGTAGAGCGTCGACTTACCCGCCACGAACGCCTTCATTGCCGCCTGCTGCGCTCCGTACACCACGTCGTAGACCTCGCGCTGCCGCGCCGTGAAGTGGCCGTTCACGGGCGCGGTGCGCGTGATGTCGCTGGCGTACATGCTGTATTCACCGGCCACATCCATCACCACGACATCGCCATCCTTCAGCGTGCCTGAGTCTTCCGAGTAGTGCAGGACGGTGCTGTTATATCCAGAGCCGACGATCGGCGCATACGAAGGACGCTCGCAGCCGCGCTTGCCAAACTCGTACTGCTGCAAGGCCGCGATCTCACGCTCCGTCACGCCGGGCTTGATGGCCTTGAGTGCCGCCGATTGCCCTGCGATGGACGCGTTCGTCGCCTTGCGGATCAGCTCGATCTCGCCCGCGTCCTTGATGCGCCGCAAGTCGCCCAGCATCGGCTTCACATCCTGGTACGCGACGTAGTTGGGAAAGGCGTTGGCGCGCTTCAGCCACGCTAGCCCATCCGATGAAGCGGATACTTGTTCGCCGGTTGGGATGTCGGAATACACCGTTGCCCGCGGCTGCGGCACGATCGATGAGAGGTCGTCGCGCATCTTGTCGAGCACCTCGACGCGATCGAAGCCGGTGAGCGCATGCGCCTGCGGGTTCTCCGGCCCCAGCTTCGGCCCCGTCCACTTCTCCTGCGCGAGATTGTGCGCCGGAAGGTAAAGGACCTCGACGTAAGGTCTCGCAGGATGATCGGCGGTAGCTTCCGCCGGCGACGCGATCACGACCGCAGCGCCCGGTTCCGACCACCCGGTCAGATAGTAGAAGTAGTTGTCCTGGTGGAAGCCGAACACCGCGTTCTGCCCGGCGGCTTCCGTGCCGGCGAACAGCACCAGCACGCCGCCCTTCATCTCCTGCGCCAGGCGTTCGCGGCGGGCGCGGTAGTCGGCGTTGGGTTGACGTTCGAGAGCGCAGCAAGCCGCGCTCAATACAAGCAGGGTCGCAAGGAGACGGCGGACCATAGAGCCGTAATCCTAGCAGAGCCCGGGAGCAGCGCTGTCAGGAGATGGAATCTTGCAGGGAATCGCCGGGTTCCGACAGATCGGCGGCAGCCTTTTGCGGCCGCGAGTCGGCAATGGACGAGTAGATGGCCGCGGCCGCCACGATGATGTTGGCGACTACAACCGGCATGGCGTGGATGAGCATGCCGTACGTGACCCACAGGGTGGCCGCGCCCGCCTGGATCCAGCGCAGGGTGCGTGCCCCCTTGAAGAAGTAGGAAGTGGAGAAGACCGCGGTCGCGATCCAGCCGATCCAACTCAGCAGACTCATGGCCTATGCCCCTGCCCGGCTGGAGAGCCCGGCAATTGCGGGACTCAACGTCAGCCAGTCAGTGCGCACCTTTTCCCACTCCTGGACGAGGAAGCCGTTGCGCTCGAAGAAGTCGCGGATCTGCGGCTGGTCCCAACCAACCACTTTCTCCAGGATCGGCACCAGCATGGCCAGAGCATTGTTGCTCAGCACGGTGCGTTGCGCGACCGCAGTGAGCTTGCGGCTCTGCGAGACCGCGATGGTCAGCCCGTCGCCGTCGTTCACGTGCAGCATGGCATGCATGTCGGAGCTGCCATCTCCGGCGTAAATCAGGTGGTCGGGCCCGATCTGCAACTCGGACTGCAGTTGCTCAAGGCGGACAACCTTACCGTACCCGGCGGTCGCGCGGGTAATGCGCTCGATGCGCCCGGCGGCGTCGTACTTGAACTCGGTACCGTAAATGTGATCGGCGGGCACAAGTCCTTCAAGCGCCGACTGCACGATCTCGACCGGGGCGGCGGATAGCACGTAAAAATCAAATCGATACCCGTCGATCCCATCGCCGAGCAGGGCGTAGAGCTGGTCGATATCTTTTTTCAGAGGAATGCGTTTGCCGGTCTCGTAGAGATGTTCGCGGCGTACGCGGTCATGGAACTCCGGGTCGTGCAAAAGGAGGTAGGCCAGTTCAGCGCCTTGCTGCACAAGATTCAGCTTGGCCATCCCCGTCGAGCGGCGCTCGAACTCTTCCTTGGGGACGCCGAGTAATTCGCTGAGGACGAAACCAGAGTCGTTAAAGCTCAGCGTCTGGTCGAAGTCACTCGCGAAAAGGTAGCGTTTCAACAACTTTTCGTTCATACGCATTAGATTCCAGAGCCGCTCCAAACGATTGAAAAAGGACGGTTAATTCACGCTTGCAGAGGGCTCTCCCCGTGAAGGTAAACGTCTCATATCAAAGCTCTTAATGGAAGTTTGATTTTCAGGATGGGAGGATCGAAAAATCCGCCGGTAAATTCACCGAAACGAAAGATGAAGCAAGTGGACGCTCATCGGCGAGCGGCCACGAATGAGGGTTCAGAAGGCACCTTTGCGCAGGCTATGGTCGAGGTAGACCACGGTACGCCAGAAGTGTTGGCGAGGATGGCCAGGGCAGCTAGACGCCGACGGGGAAGGGCTTGGTATGGCTTTCCGGGCTGGCGGCGCGGCCCATGAGTGAGTCGAAGCGGCCTTGCAGGAGCGACATCAAGCCGGTGTACCAGTAACCGAAGACGAACAGGCAAAGGAACGGCACGGTGATGTAATTTTCATTCACCATCGCGTACCAGACCGCGAGCGCGAAGTAGGTGCCGATGGCGAGTTCGATCCAGGGCACGAGACCCAAGCGCTTGCGATACTTCTTCGCGGCAAACGACTTCTCGCCTTTGGCGGTGACGCGATATTTCGGAGTCCGCGCAAATGCGGATTGCTTGCCCACTAAGGCTTCCAGGACCGCCTTCGTGTTCGTGACCGTGAGGCCGATGCCGAGCGCCATGAGGGCAGGCAGGAACATGAAAGTTCGCAGCCAGTTGTTCGGGTGCAGCTCTTTCTGAGAAACGAGATAGAAACTCGAAATGCTGAACGTGGACGCGAGGAAGAGCGGAACATCGATGTAGAGCATCTGGAACCATCCCTGGTAAAACCGGATGATCATCGCGGGCATGAGTAGGGTCGAAAGCACGATCATCAGCGGATAGCTGAGATTGGCCGTCAGGTGATACCAGGCCTCGACCTTGATGCGCCGCGGAACATCGCTGCGGAAGAGCATGGGCAACACTTTTTTCGCGCACTGGATGAGGCCCTTCGCCCAGCGTGCCTGCTGGGTTTTAAAGGCAGTCATTTCAATTGGCAACTCGGCGGGGCACTCGACATCCTGCAGGTATTTGAAGCGCCAGCCTTTCACTTGCGCGCGATAGCTGAGGTCGGTGTCTTCGGTCAGGGTGTCGTGCTGCCATCCGCCGGCGTCCTCAATCGCTTTGCGCCGCCACATGCCGGCGGTCCCGTTAAAGTTAAAGAAAACACCTTTGCGCGAACGACCGCCGTGCTCAAGAACGAAATGTCCATCGAGCAGGATGGCTTCGACTTCGGTGAGAAACGAATAGTTGCGATTGATGTGGGTCCAGCGCGTCTGCACCATGCCGATCTGTGGGTCGGCGAAGTGGTGGATGACTTTCATCAGGAAATCGGAGGGCGGCGTGAAGTCGGCGTCGAAGATGGCGATGAACTCCCCTTTGGCGACGTTCATGCCCTCCTGTAGTGCGCCCGCCTTGAACCCGTGGCGGTTGGTGCGATGGATGTAGGTGACGGGATATCCCATCGTGGCATAGCGTTCTACGACTTCACGCGCCACTTCGACCGTTTCGTCGGTCGAGTCATCGAGCAACTGGATATCGAGCTTGTCCTTGGGGTAATCGAGTTTGCAGATCGAATCCACCAGGCGATCGACCACGTACTGCTCGTTGAAAATGGGCAGTTGCACGGTGACGCGCGGCAGGTCCGCGAATCGATGTTCGGGCTCGGTGGTCTTATTGCGGCGGTTGCGGTAATACATCCAGACGAGCTGATAGCGATGGACGCCATAACCGGCAAGGATGATGAGCACGATGAAGTACGGGATCAGCAGGCAGAGATCAAAGGCGTTAGCGTGGTACAGGCCCTTAAACGTGGTATCAAAAATATGGGTGCGGACCCAATGCTGCACTCCGTGGGACTGGTAAGCAGTGAAAGCTGCCAGTAGTTCAACGCTCAGGGGACGCACTCCGGGACGAGAAATTCGGTACGGGGCCTCGAAAGAGAATTCTACCTGAGAGCGGGGAAGTGCAGATCACACCTCTCGGTGATCGTGCCAATTGCGAAACGGATGTGAAAAATGAAAAAGCCCCGTACGTGACGGGGCTTAGTTCTTGAAGCTTTGAGTTACGCGAAAATTTCGCCAGGCATGCGCGTCAGGGTTCGCGTCGAAAGCGTGTCCGGACGTTCCGGCACGATTCTGGTTTGCGAAGCCCCCAACTGGCGGCGCGTGATCTTCAACTTCAACGTCCGCTCGATGTTGCGCAGTTCGAAAACTTCAGCCCCCGAAACCAGGCTGGTCGCCAGGCCGGTTGCGCCCGCGCGGCCGGTGCGGCCTACGCGATGGATGAAGTCTTCCGGAACCTGCGGAAGATCGAAGTTGATGACGTGGGCAATGTCCTCGACATCAAGACCGCGGGCGGCGACATCGGTGGCGACGAGGATTTTGTAATGTCCCTTATCGAAACCGGCGAGTGCCGCGTTGCGTTGCGACTGCGAGCGGTCGCCATGAATCATGGCAGCTGCAAAACCGTCGCGGATGAGTTCCTTGGCCAGACGCTCGGTGCCGCGCTTGGTGCGCGCGAAAACCAAGGTCTTGCCTTCTTCGGCGTAGAGCAACTGGCGGAGCAGGTCTTTCTTGCCCGTCAAGGGAACTTCAAACGCCTGCAACTCGATCTTCTCGACCGGCTTGAGGATCGAGCCGATTTCCACGCGTACCGGGTTGCGCAGGCAATCTTCGACAATGCCGGAGACTTGCGGGCCCAAAGTCGCGGAGAAGCAAAGAGTCTGCTTCTGACGCGGCAGAGCACGCAGAATGCGCTGGATGGCCGGCAGGAAGCCCATGTCCATCATGCGGTCGGCTTCGTCGAACACCAGCAGTTGAACCTGCTTCAGGTCGATGAGCTTGCGCTGCATGTAGTCTTCCAGGCGGCCAGGAGTGGCGACGACCACGCGCGCGCCGGCGCGGATCGACTGGAGCTGGTTACGCTCCGAGGTTCCGCCAATCACGAGCGCGGCCGCTTTGTTCTTCTTGCCTTTGAGCTGTTCGAAAACGCCGTGCACTTGCATGGCGAGTTCGCGGGTGGGTACAAGCACGAGCACCTGGATGCCATGCGCTTCCGTCTTCTGCAAAAGTTCAATCGCAGGAATCAGGAAGGCGAGCGTCTTGCCGGTGCCGGTTTGTGCCGTGGCGAGTACGTCGCGGCCTTCGAGGCCGGGCGGAATTGCCATGGCTTGTACGGGGGTTGAAATAGTGAATTCGGCTGCCGCTAGTCGCTGCTGAAGAGCAGGCGAGAGAGGCATATCGCTAAAGTTAATCATTCGGATCGTTGTCTTCTTTCGGGGTCCCCGACGAAAGCCGTGTTGCGCTTATGGGGTGACCGTTCGGTATTGCCGTCTCGCGACGCGCAATGGAGACATGCGATTCGCGACTTGGAGTGATTTGGTTGTAGCGAACTCACGTTCGCCTCCGGCTTCCGGCCGGGACGGTTAGAAATCGTGGAAGTCCAACGCTTGTGGCTGACCCTCTTCGTCATACTGAATAACGGGCTGGCCGGGTGTTGCGGCGGTGGGGGTTTCTTCCTTTTCAGCTTTACGCTGCAATTTCTTCTGTGCTTTTTCCGCCTGTTTCTCCTGGCGGGCGCGTTCCTTCAAACGCTTGGTAAACGATGGGCGAGAGTTTCCAGCCATCTATTCTCCTTAAGTACAGAGTTGTAGCGTGCGCCGCTACGGACGATCTCGGGCTAGGTTTTCGCGGGATCTGAGAGATGACGCCGGAAATTGCCCGGTTCAGCTCAAAAGTCGCATCTAGTTTGCGAGACAGTAGTTAGATGTTACCACGGGCACCCAAGATGCAAAGAAGTACCGCCCTTGGGAAGGGTTAACTCTCTCATTCCATGTCGCTTGAGAGCACATTCAGGTTCAGGGTCTGGTGCTCCTTAGGATTAAGGGTGAGATCCACGCGAGAGTTCTCGTAACGCCGCAGGAACTCAGGATCCATGTAGGACTCGTCTTCCATGCTGTTCCAGGCAAAAAACGAGTAAGTTCCTGGTTTGATCCCACGCAGCCGAAAATGGCCATTTTGGTCGGTTTCAGCGTGTTGGTAGAGGTCAAACTGGCTCCGGAGCGCCTGATCCGGTACTCCGATCACGGTGGCGTTGGCCACCGGGTGCTTGTCGTCGTCGGTGACCACGCCTTCTACGTAGGCGCCGTCGATCCCGACGGTGATGGCGATCGGCACCACGCCGCGGGTCGAACTGAAGGTCACCACACTGTCGGTTACGTCGCGGTTCCCGATCTGCACGCTCTTGGTATAGAAATCTTCCCATCCGGAGCCGTCGGCGGTGATGGAAACTACGTATTTTCCCGGGGGAACCCGGTTGAGCTGCAATGCGCCGTCCGCGCCCACGGCGGCGTAACCACCCTCTCCGATGAACTCTGCGTTGCCGGAGCTATCGTCGGCGGGCAGGAGGCCTACGCGCAGACTGTCGAGCGAAGGATGACGCAGGTTTTCCCCATCCACCCGCAAGGTGCCTTGGAGGCTGGCCCGGCCGGCGTCTTCCATGGTCAGGTTCACGTCTTTGAGATCGGAGCCGTCGACCTTGATGGGGGCTTCCGCGCGCCGGGGGTTCTGGTCGTTGTCCCCGCCAAACTCAAAAGCGCCGAGAACATAGTCTCCCGGCAGAACGGGGTAGATGCTGAAGTCTCCGTTGGCATCGACAGTCGCGCCGGGGCCGCGCATGATGGCTGCGCCTGGGTCCTGGAGGTTGCGCAGGTACACCTGCGTCTCAACCTTCGCGCCGGTGCCACTCACATGGCCGCTGATCCGGGCGACACGCACTCGGGTCATGCGAAAGTCGGCTACGGTCTGATCGCCGGGGCGCAATGCCAGGGTATTAGCGTCGCTTGGGGAAGATACATCGGGGAAATAGGAAGGCGCATAGCGCTGCTTGGTAGGGGTGTCCTCGGCCGTGGTGCTGGCGCGGACGACATAGCGGCCGGGCTCCAGTGCAGCGATGCGGTAATTGCCTTGGGTGTCCGTCGCACTTGCTCCCGTTGCCCGCAACTGCCGCCGATGGGTGGCATACACCCATTTCAATGCGTTTACCTGGACATTGGCCATCGGCTCGCCCGTCTCGTCGGTGACCCTTCCCGTGATCACCGCTCCCGGCTGCATGGCAAGCACAAGGTCGGTGATGGCTTGTCCGGGGGAGACGGTGATGTTGAAGGTTTCCAGCCATGTCTCGCTGTTGGGCGTGCGAAAGCCGTGATACCCGCTTTTTTGTATGGTGAGGTTGTAATCACCGGGCGCCAGGCTCGGAAACTGAAAGTGTCCGTTGCGATCGGTGACGACGGTGGTCCCTTGCGGGATCGTTTCGCCGGGCACCAGCCTTTGCGTATCCGTGTTCCACGAGACGGAAACTTCCGCCGTGCGAACCGGGTCGCCGCTGCCGTATTGGGTGACGGACCCGGAGATCGACCCGTTTTTTGGGGCCTGCTGGGCCGCTACTCCCTGCGCAAGACAAGGCAGCAGGAACAAACAGCAGAGGACCGTGATGATTAAGGGTTTCATGTCCCAGAACTATTCTATCTAGCTATGGACACCGAAGCGTGGCGGGAGTTAGCAACCGCTTACAGCGAAGCGCCCTGAGGGAGTGGCTTAGGACAGGTATTCCTTGATGTACTCGTCTTTCGAAGCGACCAGGTCGTCGGCATTGCCCTCAAAAATCACCTTGGTGTCGCGCAGGATGAGGAAGCGGGTGTGGACATCGCGATTCGATCCTTCTTTGACAAGCTTCATCGCGTTGGCTTCTTTGTCGAAGTAGTGGGTCGCCATCACGAAGGCGTCCTGCAACCGGTGGGTAACAACGATCGAGCTGGTGCGATAAACATCGCGGCCCTTCACGATCAACTCGACGATGGTCGTAGACGTAACCGGATCTAAGCCGCCGGTAGGCGAGTCGTAGAGGATGACCTCTGGGTTGGTGATCATGCCACGGGCGATGGCGACGCGACGCCGCATGCCTCCCGAGAGCTCCGCGGGAAACAGATCAAGAGTGTGTTCGAGTTCCACGAAGCGCAGCGCCTCACGCACCCGGCGCTCAATCTCGTCGGGAGCAATCCCGCCCTCTTCGATCAGCGGGTAGGCGACGTTGCCACGCACGGTGAGGGAATCGAAGAGCGCGCTTTCCTGGAACACCATGCCCACCTGGCGACGAAGGGCGAAGAGTTGCTGTTCCTTCATGCTGGTGACTTCCTCGCCCAGCACAAAAATGCGGCCGCTGTCAGGGCAAAGCAAGCCGAGAGCGAGTTTCAGGAGAAGTGTTTTGCCGCTTCCGGCGACGCCAAGCACGACCTTGGTTTCGCCGCGCTTCAAGGTGAAGGAGATATTCTCGAGCACTTTCTTCTCTTCAAACGCGATGCTGACATCCTCGAAGGCAATGGCTATTTTGCTTGCATCTGCATTCGGATCGGCGGTGTCAGGAGTGACGATGGTGTCGCGCATGAGGCTACCCGAGAGCGACCATAAGGAAGCGGGTGATGAAGAGGTCGGAGGCAATGATCAGCACGGAGGCGGTCACCACGGCCTGGGTGGTGGCACGGCCCACGCCCTGCGTGCCGCCGGTTGCCGACATCCCGTAGTAGCAGCCTACGGTCGCAATGAAGAATCCGAAGACCAGCGGCTTACTCAGTCCCATCACGACATCCTGGAAGACGAGCGACTGATAGGCAGTCGTCCAATACTGGTTTGCATCGAGTCCTAAGAACGCCCAGGACATGACAAAGCCGCCGGCCAGACCGAGCAGGTCGGAAATGACGGTGAGGAAAAACAGCATCAGTACCGAGGAAATCACGCGCGGGGTCACGAGTTTCTTCGAAGGATCGGTACCTAGAGCCCGCATGGCGTCGATTTGCTCGGTGACTTTCATCGAACCCAGTTCGCTGGCCATGCCACTGGAATTTCGCCCGGCCACCATGAGGCCAGTCAGCACGGGGCCGAGTTCCCGCACCATGGAAAGCGAAACGAGCTGGCCGGTGAGAGAAATGGAGCCGAATTGTTCGAGAGTCGAAGAGGTGTTGAGCGCGAGGGCCGCGCCAGTGAAAAATCCGGCCAACACCACGATGGGCAGCGATCCAACGCCGATGAGGTCGGCCTGCTGCAAGGTGTCGGCAAGATAGCGCGGATGGGCAAAGACATTGGCAAGCGAACGCCCCGCCAACTGCGCGTATTCCTGGACCGCCAGGATTTTCTCTTTCGCGAAATCAGTTGGCGAGATGAGTTCCATGCGCTCGTGAACTAGTGAGCCAATATAACAGAGGGTTGAGGCTGCACGGTACCGCGGTCCCGGCCTCGCATGGCCCGTGTATCATGGCTTCGTGCAGGGTGTCAGTGTGTTCATCTTGGCCGGCGGGCGCAGTACGCGCATGGGAACGGACAAGGCAGTGCTGCGGCTCGGAGACCGAACCCTGCTGGAACGAGCCATCGCGAAGGCGCATGAGATCAGCGATTCCGTAATGGTGGTGGGCGCACGCGACCTCTACGCTCCGTTCGGGGCGGAAGTGGTGGAAGACGAATTCGCGCAATGTGGACCGCTGGCCGGCATTCATGCTGCCCTGGGCGTCAGCCGGAGCGAGTTGAACGTCGTCCTCTCTGTCGACACACCGTTCGTCACTGCGGAGTTTCTGGATTATCTCCTGCAACGGGCACAAAAAGCCGCAGATGCTCTTGCGATGGTTCCCGATGCGGGCGGCGGCGTGCAGGGAGCCTGCGCCGTCTATCGCCGGCCGTTCCGTGCCGTGGCTGAGCAACAGCTCAAGCGAGGGCGCTACAAGCTGACGGAAACGCTGGCGCTGGTTCGCGTGGAATACGTGGAAGAAGCCGAGATGCGCGCCGCCGGATTCGATCCGGCCATTTTCGCGAACCTGAATACGCCCGAAGAGTTCGCCCAATTTGCGCGAATGGACGAGGCCAAACGGGCATGAGTTCGAACGACAGCGGCGTCGTTATCACCGATTACAATCCGGAAACCCAGGGCACGACAACAGAGGAGGGCACGCCGGCAGAAAAGCCATACCTGGAGTTCCAGCACGTCAGCAAGTCCTTTGGCGATAAGCATGTTCTACGCGATGTGAGTTGGAGCGCGCGCGCCGGCGAGACCATGTGCATCCTGGGCCGCAGCGGCGTCGGTAAATCGGTTTCTCTTCACAACATCATGGGCTTCCTCAAGCCCGATTCCGGCCGCGTTTGGGTGGCTTACGAAGACATCACCGACTACGGCGAGAAAGACATGGAGCGCATTCGCAAGAAGGTCACCATGGTCTTCCAAAGTGGAGCGCTGTTCGATTCGCTGACGGTGGGCGAGAATGTCGCGTTCCCGCTGCGCGAGCGTGGCGGTCTCGATGAAGACCAGATCTTCCAGATCGTCGACGGTTTGCTTGAAATGGTCGGCGTGGGTCACATGCGTGACCTGCTGCCGGCGGAACTCTCGACGGGCATGCGGCGCTCGGTGGCGATCGCCCGCGCTCTTTCCGCCGAACCGGAGTGCATCCTGTACGACGAGCCGACCACCATGGTCGACCCCATGATGGCCCATCTGCTGGGCGACCTGATTCAGAAATTGAAGTACCAGCTCAAGCTCACCAGCGTGGTAGTGACCCACGACATGGCGCTCGCCAAAAAACTCGCCGACAAGCTCATCTTCCTGCATGAAGGACGGGTGGTGTTTTACGGAACGCCAAAAGAGATGGAAAATTCGCAGGAAGAGATCGTGCAGGAGTTCCTGGAACTGGATTCCACCGATTTCAGCAGCTTCGGCAAGAACGACTTGCGCCGGCACCAGCCGGGCGACGTCCGTTAGCTAGAATCCCTTCGCCGTCAGCGCCTCGAGCTTCAGCTCTTCTGCTTTCGGCTGGTCACGCCGCATCCACTTTTCCAGGTATTTCGCCACGATGTCGGTCTCGATATTTACGGGATCGCCCGGCTCGAGCGATTTCAAGTTCGTCATCTCGACGGTGTGGGGAATGATGGCGATGGTACATCGCATGCCCTCCAGCTTCGCCACCGTGAGACTGATCCCTTCGATCGCGATGGAACCTTTGTAGACGAGATACTTCTCCAGTTCCGGCGTGACCTCGATATGCAGCCAGTAGTCGTCCGAATGCGGGATACGCTCGAACTCGATCAGTTTGCCGACGCCGTCGACGTGCCCCTGCACGATGTGGCCGCCCATGCGTGCATCGAAGCGCAGCGGCAATTCGAGATTGATGAGTGCGCCTTCCGTGATGCGCGAAAGGGAAGTGCGCACCCAGGTTTCGGGAGCGAGGTCGGCCTGGAATGACGTGGGCGTGATGTTGAGGGCGGTCAGGCAGACCCCGCTGCACGCGACACTGTCGCCGGTCTTGAGCTGCTTGGGTGTGTTCTCGGCTTCAATGGTGATGCGGCGGTTCTCGCCCTTGATCTCGATCCTGGCGACGTGTCCAACTTCTTCGACGATTCCGGTAAACATGATTGCCTCAGTAGAAAGAGTCATTATTTCACGGGGAAGATGCGGAAAAAGTGACCGGGCGCACAGCTACGGGACCGACCCCGTTCCGCACGCCTCGCCTCGGCCATTCGTGGACGATTTCTTATGTTGCGGTAGCAACATCGATATGTTGTAATAGCAACATGAGGTCAGGCACTTATGAAGAACAGTCTTGACGCGATCTTTCAGCGGCGAGCAGTCAAGGTCTTCGAGGCGGTAGAGCTTTCCGCGGCACTACGCGAGCAGGTCCTGGATGCCGCCCGGCATGCGCCTTCCAGCTTCAATTCCCAACCCTACAAGTTTTATTGGGTGGATCTGCGGAAAAGAAGACAGCGGTAGCGAAGCTGTGCCTCGGACAGATGCCTGCCGAGACTGCGTCGGCACTGGTCGTCGCGGTGGCGGATCTCGAATCGCTACTTGCCACGTCGCGTGGCCAACTGGAGTGGATGCGCGGGAGCAACTTCCCCGAGGCGAAGATTCGCGATTACGAGAGAACAGCGAAGATCGGCCGGATCCTATTCATGCCCGGGCCGTTTGGGCTTTTCGCCGCTGTGAAGCGCGTGCTGTTCTGGGCGGTCAATTTGTGCATGACAAGCGGAATGCCGCCGCTCTCCCGGCAGGAGCTCTTCAAATGGGCAACGAAGAGCGCGTCTTTAGCATGCGAGAACCTGATGATCGCGGCTGAGGTGCTGGGCATGAACACGTGTCCGATGGAGGGCTTCGATAGCGGAAGGCTTTCTCGATATCTCGGGCTGTCCCGCCGCTATCATGAGATCGTGATGGTGATTGCGATCGGAAAGAAGTCGCCCGCCTACGTTGTGGCCCCGCAGTGGCGCAGACCTCTCCAGGCGACGGTGACTGTGCTATGAAAAACATCGTTAACCAGGAAATTCCTGCAGACATTCTGGAAGATTCGGTGCTCGCCCATATTGCGGCGGCGTATTTTTTGGTCGGAAAGAAAATGGAACGGAAAACGCAGTGTTCGGCGACGCGTGGCTTTATTTTGTCGACGCTGCGTGGCGGCGTGGTTTTGAACCAGAACCAGATCGCAACCCTGCTGGGGTTCGACCGGACGGTGGTGCATCGGGCGATCAAGTCGATGTCTGAGGAAGGAATCGTATCGGAGCGGAAGGCGAAATCGGGCAGAGCCATTCACGTCCAGTTGACGGCCAAGGGAAACAAGTATCGGGAGCGGATCGTTCAGGCGCGGGTGGCTGCCGATGAAGCGGTGCGGCAGCAGATGACGCCGGAGGAACGCGAGACTCTCATTCGTCTTTTGGAACTGATCGCGGAATGTGAGATTTGAAAGCGAATCGCCCTCGCCAGAGGGAGGCGAGCGCGGGCGGATTCGGTACGCTAGAATATAGGCAGTATGTCGCTCAGCCGGGAACAAGCTCTCGAGATGTTTCGCTCCGATGACCTGATTGGCATTGGCATGGAAGCCGATGCTGTGCGGCGCAAGCTGCACCCGGAAGGCGTGGTCACGTACATCATCGACCGCAACATCAACTACACCAACTTCTGCACCGAGTACTGCACCTTCTGCGCGTTTTATCGTCCCCTCAAAGGCAAGCTCGCGAAGGAAGGCTACATCCTCGACTTCGATACGATTTACGCGAAGATCCAGGAGACGGTCGAACTCGGCGGGACCGGCGTGCTGATGCAGGGTGGGCTGCATCCCGACTTGAAGATCGATTACTTCGAACGCATGATGCGCGGCATCAAGCAGCGTTTTCCGCAGATCCACCTGCATTGCTTCTCCGCATCCGAGATCCTCGCCATTGCCGAGTACAGCCATATCAGCGTGGAAGAAACCATTCGTCGGCTGCGCGATGCCGGGCTTGATTCCATTCCCGGCGGCGGCGCCGAGATTCTCGACGACGAAGTGCGCCATAAGATTGCCCGCCTGAAATGCGGCACCGAAGAGTGGCTGCTGGTGCATCGCACCGCCCACAAGCTCGGAATGCGCACGACTGCGACCATGATGTTCGGCGTCGGAGAGACCATCGAGCACCGCATCAACCATCTCGATCATGTCTATCGCCTGCAGGAAGAGACCGGCGGCTTCACCGCATTTATTCCCTGGACCTTCCAGCCGCAGCACACCGCTCTCGGCGGACGCGGATGGGATGAAGCGACGGCGATCGAATATCTGAAGACGCTGGCAATTTCGCGCTTGTATCTCTCGAACTTTCTCAACGTTCAATCGAGCTGGGTCACGCAGGGCCTGAAGGTCTGCCAGATGGGCTTGCGCTTTGGCGGCAACGATGTGGGTTCGGTGATGATCGAAGAGAACGTGGTGAAGTCCGCGGGCGTGACGAATTGCACCACGGAAGAAGAACTGCGCCGCATCATTCGCGATGCTGGATTTGTCCCGAAGCAGCGCGATACCTTGTACAAGCAGTACTTCCTGAACTAATCAGGAACCCGCAGACTTCCCGCGCTCCGGCTCAACGACGCCTTCGAAAAGATCCGTTTCCATTTCTCCCTGCCGCGGCTCACTGGTTGCTCCCAGGTGAAACAGTTCGGTCTGCGGGCGCCTTCGCATGTTCATCTCGAAGGTTTCAAAAAGGGGCGCCTGGGAGCTGTGCTGGCGGAAGGCGCGGATCTTCTCTTCCAAATATTCGTGGGTTTCGATTTTGCAGGTTGTGGGCGATGGTGAGACCGGGGGCCGGTCGGGCAGCAGGAAATTGGTGGTCTGGTAATAGAGCTTCTGGACGCTATGCTCCTTCAGCTCTGTCCAGAACTGGTCGGCGAAACGATTCGTGCGGCCCGCCCAGTGAAAAGCTAAGGTTGCGAAGACCGAAGTCATCGAATGGTCGGGATGACCTGTGACCGACCCTTCGGGTCCGAAGGTGAGCAGCACCTGGGGACGGATCTCACGGATGCGCTTTACCAGGTCGGCGACGACCCGATAGCAATTGGCGCGATCGAGGGCACCGTCTTTGTATCCAAGTACCCAGGCATCTGAGATTTTCAGGACATTGCAGGCGGCGGCAAACTCGGCGCGCCGTGCCTCCGCCAGTTCGTCGTCATCGCTGGCATGTCCGCGATTGGTGGCAGCCTCCCCGGCAGTCAGGCAAATAACGTAGGTTTCGGCGCCCAGGGAGCGATATTTCAGCAGGGTGCCGCCAAACCCTCCCACCTCGTCATCTGGATGAGCTGTCACTACGAGAATTCGTTTCATGCGTTGAGTTCCCAACCCAGCGTCGCGAAAGGTCGTGTGCAACGCAGATTAAGATGCAGCCGATAGCCAACAATGTCTGAAGTGCCTGCGAAAGTGCGGGCCCTTCACCGCATCCTCCTCCATGTTTAGCACGGAGTGTCTGCGGAATGCGAATGCTTCTTTGAGCAGCAAGGGAGTTTCTTGCTCTGTCGGTCCATCCCACTGGAGCAGAGCTCCGCGCCGGCTGTCCAAAAGAATGAAAGTTACATATCTATGCACCGCCCCTTTGGACAGGGGTGTGGCGTGCCGAAATTCAATCTGGACCCATATTAGAAGCCGATGGCAATCACAGTTCTTCTTCGTCGGCGATGATTTCGGGCGGCTCGGCTGTGTCGGCGGCTTCGTCGAGCATGGACGCCAACACTTCCTGGGGGGTGGCTGCCATCCACACGGGCGCGAACGACTGCCGGTGCAGAGGCGAAGGACCGACCTCGCGCAGCGCCTTAATGTGCTTCGGCGCACTGTACCCCTTATTGCTGGCGAGATCGTATTCGGGGAACACCGGGGCCCACTCGCGCACCAGCGCATCGCGATACACCTTAGCGATGATCGAAGCGGCAGCAATAGACGCCGAGAGAGCATCACCGTGGATGATCTTGGTTTGCGCGCAGGCGAGATCGAGGCGCATGGCGTCGATGAGAAGGTGATCGGGTTCGCATGAGAGCCCGCGAACGGCGTGCTTCATCGCCAGGTTCGAGGCCCAGTAGATGTTCAACTGATCGATGCGAGCGACGTCCACGGCGGCGATCGACCAGGCGATCGAGTGCTCCTGGATACGTTCCGAGAGTACCTCGCGACGGTCGGCGGGCAGCAGCTTGGAATCGCGCAAGCCCTTGATACGATAGGTAGGATCGAGAATGACGGCGGCCGCCACGACCGGACCGAAGAGAGCGCCACGTCCGACTTCATCGACCCCAGCGACGAACTTCGCCCCCGTGCACCAGGCGAGCTTCTCAAATTTCGTCGTACATTTCAGTTTCTTGAGCAGACGCAGTTTCGCAGCGGCCTTGGAGAGCGGTTTGCCATCTTTCGATTTCAGCGAAGATTTCTTGGAGGGAGGCACGGCGAATACTTACCTCAGGGGCTGAGCCCTCTGCAGTAAGAGCGGCAGAAGCCGGCTCCAGTCCGGTCTGCCGAGTTTCAGCATGAGAACTGGATTGGAGCGGCCACCCTGTCCGTTCGACGGGATGGCCCGCGGAAATCCAATTAGTCGACTTCTTTCAAACGCGCAGCTTTGCCTCGCAGGGCGCGCAAGTAATACAGCTTGGCGCGGCGCACTTTCGACGAACGCAGCACTTCCACCTTGTCGATGACCTTCGAATTGGTGGGGAAGATACGCTCCACGCCTTGTCCGAAGCTGATCTTGCGGACGGTAAAGCTGGGCTGCAGGCCATTGCTCTTGCCGATGACCACGCCCTCGAACGCCTGCAGGCGCTCTTTATCGCCTTCCTTAATTTTGACATGCACGCGGACCGTGTCTCCCGGGGCAAACGATGGGAGGTCGGTACGCTTGGTTTTCGCCAACATCTTTTCAATGACCTGTGAATTCGACATGATTTCTTCCTTCTAAAACGAATCTCGTTGATCTCGCAACGCGGCGAGATACTTCCGGTCTTCCTTACTCAACTCGGCCCCGTCCAATAAGTCGGGACGATTCCTGAACGTCTTCTCCAGCGCGCGCTGTCGGCGCCACTGCCGGATCTCATCGTGGTTCCCGTTCTGCAAGACCTCGGGAACCGCGTGGCCGCGAAACTCCGCCGGCCGGGTATAGTGCGGATAATCCAGCAATCCGCCGGAACCGCAGGTTGAGTCAGGTCCGTTGCCCAACTCTTTTTCCACCGCGGTGAACGACTCCTGCCGCGCCGAATCGGCATTCCCCAATGCGCCGGGCAGCAACCGCGTGACTGCATCCACGATGATCGCCGCGCCCAGTTCGCCGCCGCTTAAAACAAAGTCGCCGATCGAAACTTCGCCATCCGCCAGCACCTCTGAAACCCGCTCGTCGATGCCCTCGTAGCGCCCGCTGATTAGCACCAGGCGATCGAGCTTGCTCAACTCCAGCGCCATGCCCTGATCGAACAAGCGACCTTGCGGCGAGAGCACCAGCACCCGCTCGTATTCTCGCTGCTCGCGCGGCGCAACCTGCATCGCCTCCAGGCATTCGAATATCGGCTCGGGCTTCAACACCATGCCTTCGCCGCCGCCAAACGGGCGATCGTCGACGGTACGGTGCCGGTCATGCGTAAACTCGCGCAAATCGCGGATTGCGATCTCCAGGATCCCCGCTTTCATCGCCCGGTTCACGATGCCATGATCGAGCGGGCCGCGAAAAAACTCGGGGAAGATGGTGATCAAATCGATCTTCATCGCCGCCGCTTTTCTTCGCCCGCGCCGCGCGCTTCGTCGGCTTCCGCCTTCTGCCGCTCACGTTCCGCTTTTGACAACGGGGCGTCGAGTTCGAGCATGCCTTCCGGCAATACCATCTCAATCCGCTTGGCCGCGAAGTCCGCCGATTTCAAAAAGCTTTCGACGTACGGCACCAGGTATTCGCGATCGCCCTTTACCACCAGCAGAGGCGCTTCTCCGGCCGTGAAGTCGACGTCGGTGACGGCGCCCACCCGGCGTGCTTCCGTACCACTCATCTCAAAGAGCTCACAGCCCAGCAGGTCGCTGACATAAGTCGCGCCTTCTTCCAACTGGGCCCGGTCCGTGCTTGGAAATCTGTACCTCGCCGCGCAGCAATGTTTCCGCGTCGTTGATGGATTCGATTCCCTGAAACTTTAAAACCACCCCGCCTTTGTGGAACCAGTGATCTTCCAGCTCGAACGCGCGCCGCTCGCCTCGTTCCGACAGTACAAACAGCCGGTGGCGTTGTTCGAACAGCTCGGGGAAGTCGGTGAACAACTCCGCGAAGACCTCGCCAATCCGGCCCTGCGTCTTCTGCACGCGGGCAATGGTGATGAACTCTTCGCTCACGGGGCTCCTCGCGCTAGTCGAGGATATCGAGTTCGTAACGAACCTTGTGTCGCACGCCGGCGGCATTCAAAATCGCTCGTAACGACTTGGCGGTGCGCCCCTGGCGCCCGATGATGCGTCCCATGTCGCTCTCCGCGACTTCGAGATTCACGAACGTCGTGTCGCCGTCCTGTTCCACGTCGACAATGACCTCGTCCGGAGATTCCACCAGCGCTTTTGCCAGCGCCTGAATCAGAACGCGCGGATCGCCTTTGGCTGCGGTGTTCACGGATAGCCCTCGCTCGAAGTTATTTACGCAACGCTTGCCGGTGCAGCCGCGGGAGCCTTGTCCCAAAGCTTCTTCACCCGATCGCTCATCTGGGCACCCTTGCTCACCCAGTAGTCCACCCGGTCACGTTTCAATTCAATCGAAGCCGGGTTGGTGCGGGGATTGTAAGTCCCGACAACTTCCACGGAACGGCCATCACGGGCGCGGTCGTTCTCAATCACAACAATGCGATAGGTTGGTTTCTTGGGCGCGCCACGGCGCGATAGACGAATCATTAACACTGAACCTTCTCCTTTGGTCTCCCGCCGATTTGAGATCTGCAGGTTGCACAACTGGTCCCAACGGGGGCACACACCCACGTTCTAGGCCTTCCCTTGTGCAGGGGATTCTTAGAACCATCGCTGGCGTGGGATTACGCTGGATGGAATATGCTTCACCGCTGGCGAGTGTCGGCCTGAATCTAGAGCCAGCCAGACGCAACCGGGGGCAAACCGTTATTATGACGGAAGATGCGCCGCTTCGCAACGCTCTTGCCCGGGACGGCCCTGCTCATCATGCCTAGATCCACTTCGATTTTAACGGTTTGCTGCCTGTTCCTCACCATCTTATGCGGTTTCAGTCGATTAGCCGCTGCCCAACCGACAGTTCCGTATTCACTGGGATTCGATCGCAACGATTATCCGGGCGATGATTTATTACCCGCCCTGCGCAAGACATTTACCTGGACCGGATACTGGTTGAATAATCCGCCGGGCGCGAAGAGCAATTCATGGGCAGGGAAGCGGGCGATCGTGAGGGCTGCGGACTTCGGATTTGCGGTGCTTTACAACGGACGGCTATACCAAGAACTGAAGGGCAAGAATGCCGTCGAGATCGGCCAGCGTGATGGCAAGGATGCGGCGGCCCGCGCCAATGCCGAAGGCTTTCGCGCCCAGACTCTGATCTTCATCGACCAGGAAGAAGGCGGTCGCATGCTGCCTGAGCAGGTTGCTTACCTGCATGCCTGGATCGACGCCGTGAAGGCTGCGGGTTTTCGGGCGGGGGTTTATTGCTCGGCCGTGCCTTTCAAGGAAGGCTTGGGACAGATGATCATCACTGCAAAGGACATTCACGACCACGCGGAAGGGCGAGACATCGCGATCTGGGCCTACAACGATGCCTGTACCCCCTCCCCGGGCTGCGTTTTTCCGAAGCATCCTCCATCACCGGCGAGAAGCGGCGTTTCCTACGCGCAGATCTGGCAATTCGCGCAGTCGCCGCGAAGGACCGAAGCGAAGGGATGCCCGAAGAATTACAACCACGATGGCAATTGCTATCCGCCGGGTCTTCCGATGGAAGCAACAACTCATGTTGACGTAAATACCGCGACCAGCGCCGATCCGTCGGGAGGTCGCTGACACGGAGCAAGCGGAATACCATCATTTTTCGGGGTGTGGCTTGCGCATCGAGAATGCTTTGCGTAGCATCAAATCTCACTGAAGCCGGCCTGCAAGGTTGGTGACGGATGGCAACCGTTTTTTGAACCGATAATTCAATGAACAGGGAGCCCGCCTCGACATAGATCTGGTGTGCTATGCTCCGCCACGCGGAGAAGCCTAAAGGATCTCGGAGGGCGCCCACCGTGGTGAACGGGTTCATTGACGGCCCATCACGCACGGCTACGCGGGTCGGCATTAGTGTTTCTGCCCACTTATTCCATCTCTCTAACGTTTCTCGCACTCCGCGCGGTTTCTGCACCAATTCTCCTCCCGCGAACGTCTAAAATACCGCTGTGTACCCGCAACTCTTCCACATCGGGCATTTCGCGCTGCCGACTTACGGCTTTCTCGTCTCTTTTGGCGTGGTCGTCGCGATCCTGCTGATCCAGCACCTTGCCAAGCAACAGGGGATGGATCCTGAGAAGGTCTGGAACCTGGCGATCATCTTCGTCTTTGCCGGCATTGTCGGCGCAAAGTTGTTGATGTTCATCACCGAATGGGACCGCTTTATCGCCCATCCCAGCGAGATCGTTTCGCTCTCGACCTTACAGGCGGGCGGCGTCTTTTCCGGCGGGGTCGTCCTGGCAGTGATCTGCGGCGCCTGGTACATGCGTCGGAACCACATGCCGGGCTTGCGCACGGCGGATGTCTTTGCGCCTGGACTTGCCTTGGGCCATGCCTTCGGGCGCCTCGGCTGTTTCTCCGCCGGTTGCTGCTTCGGGCGAGAGACGAACCTGCCGTGGGCTGTGGTCTTTCATAATCCGCTGGCCAACGAGATTGGCGGGGTGCCCCTTGGCGTGCATGTCCATCCCACGCAGCTCTACGAGATGATCGTCGAGTTGCTGAACTTTGCTGTTCTCTACTGGATGCTGAAGCACAAGAAATTCGAGGGCCAAGTGGTCGGGGCGTACATGTTTATCTATGGCGTCGCCCGTTTCTTCCTGGAATTCCTGCGGGGTGATCCGGGACGGGGCCAGCTTTTCGGCACATGGATGACCGAAACCCAGGGCATCGCTCTCGCCATGGTCATTGCCGGGACGATTATCTGGGTGCGCCGCGTTCCCCTGCGTCGCCAGGCGCAACTCGCGCCAGCGCGCTAAGCACCGCTGGCGAGTTGCGCTCTTTCGAATCCCTTGCGGATCACGCCTAACGTGGCGGCCCGCAATCCAAACTGCTCAATCTCTGCAACTGACACCCACTGCGCTTCGCTTACGTCGGTCGCAGCCTGCAGGGTGCCGCGACGAACACGGCATAAATAATCCACCAGCACGTAATGGTACTGGCAGCGACCCTCGGCATCTTTCCAAATGCTGTCGAACAACCCCAGCGTTTCGCCGGGTTCCACCACCAGTCCGGTCTCTTCCAGGACCTCCCGCCGCACGGCATCGAGCAATTTCTCGCCAAGTTCCACCAGGCCGCCGGGGATGGACCATTCGCCCTTGAGCGGTTCACTCGCCCGCCGCACCAGCAGCACGCGCCCTTGGTGGATCACAACGCCGCCTACGCCCAGCAGCGGCCGCTCCGGATATTCGCGTGACATAGCTCCAGCTTACTTCACGCCACTCTCCGGATTCCAGGCTCCTTGTTCCTTGCGCACAACCACCATTTCGCCGATGTGATAGGCGTTGTGCTCGCACACATTCGCGATTCTTGGTGCCCATTCTGCCAACTTCGCGTCGCTGGCTCCCTCGACTAATTTTTCCCACTCCGTCATGACTGCGTCGAGACGTTGAACGGCATCGTTCCAACCCTTCGCGTCATATTTGGTAAAGGTCTCGTCGTTGTTGCCGTTGTACTTTGTCTTCGCTTCGCCTTTCAAGTCGGCGAGGTTGCGCGAATTCCAGTAGATGAGGTGCTCCACGAGCTGCCCGACGGAGTGGTTTCCTTTGCCGTCCGTCCAACTTGCCTGCTCGGGGGTCAGCCCCGCGACCGCCTCCTGGGCGGAGACGAACCAGTTCTTCTGGTTATGGGTCTCGCGTAGTTCCTGAAGAAGAATGCTCCTCAGCGTAGCGGGAGCGGGTGGCTGTTGTGCGAACACTTGCATCGCAAGAAACGCGAAGAGGAAAACTTTCTTCATATGTAAAGCGCCTTTCCGTGCGCACCCCACGAGCTCGGCAAATCTCTGAGTTAGCGCACGACTGCGTCAAATGGAAGGAAGAGGCTGAATACGGTCCCGTGATGTTTTTCGGCTTGGCTGCTTCGCACCCGCAGCAGCCCGCGATGCCGGTCCATGATCTCCTTGCTGACCCATAGCCCGAGCCCGGTGCCGGTGTGGCCCTTGGTCGTGAAGAACGGATAAAAGAGCTTCGCTCTTGTCGCGGCGCTCATGCCCGTTCCCGTGTCGGCGACGGTAATGATCACACCTTTTTCCCCATTCTTCCAACTCGTCGCCAGCCGCGTGCGCAGCACGAGACGGCCGCCCCCCGAACGCATGGCATCGAGCGCATTGCTGATGAGGTTGCTGAGAACTTGCCGGATCTCGCCTTCGAAACATCGCACCGCGGTACGCGCTCTCATTCTTTGAACGACTTTCACACCCGAGTTCGCGATTCTCCCCTGGTAAATCGAAAGAACCGTCTCCACCAGTTGTTCGGGCGTGATCGCCTGCGGATTCGTCGATTGTTTGTGGAAGCGCAATGTCTGGCTGGTGATTGCCGCGATCCTGCGTAATTCCACTTCCGCGGTTTCCAGGTAGCCTTGGACGGTACGCAGATCGTCGCTGTTCCTCGCCAGGAAAAGCAGGTTCGTTACCGCTTCCAGCGGGTTATTGATCTCGTGTGCGATTGAACTCGCCAGGCGACCCACGACCGCCAGTTTCTCGCTCTGGATCAACGCCTGTTCTGCTTTTTTCTGTTGGGTGATCTCAAGGGAAGCGGCGGTGATGGCTTGAATTGTGCCGTCTGCCGCATAGACGGGGAAATAGCTCACCGTCCAATAACGATGATTGTCCGGATCCGTAACCAGGGTGCCCTCGAGCGGAAAGTTCACCACCGGTTCCCCGCGCGCGACCTGGTCGAATAGTTCCTTCAGGCCTTCGATGGGCGCCATTTCCGTGAGCGTGCGTCCCACGATCTCGTCGGGCCGCAGCCCGAAAAATGCCGCCTGCCGTTCATTGAGGCGCAAGTAGCGATAATCCTTGGTATCGAACAGGGCGAGCCCGATCGGAGCGGTGCGGTACACGGTCTCGATTTCCGCATGTTGCCGTTCCGCCTCGTCATTCTTGCGTCGCAGCGCCTCTTGCGCGGATTTTTCCTGCGTCACGTCGCGGAAGAAAATCATGATGCCGTCGTCCGACGGATAGCTCTGCACGCGCAGCCAGATATTCAGCGGATCCCCGTAAAACGCTTCGAACTCCCCCACTTCGCCGTGGTCCATGCTCCGGCGGTAGTTCGCCACGTAGGGTGAGTTCTCGTACACCGTTCCGGGAAAGCTTTCGAAGAGGTTGGTGCCGAGTACGTCGCCGACTGGAGCCAGCAACTGCTGCGCGCGGCGGTTGAGGAAAGTGAAGCAGTAACTGCGGTCCAGAAAAACGACGGCGTCGGTTGTGGCCTCAAAGAACTGCGCCATCTGACGGCGCAGGATTTCACTGCGACGGTCGGGGAAAGAAGTGGTCTCCGACAAAGTTCAGCTTCCTTTCAGGAAGTTAGGATGACGTCCGCCCAGGATGCAGCCGCGGACCGCAATGCCACAGATGCTCAACCATAGCGAAGCTCGTGCGCCTACGCAACTCTGGATGACCCAATGGACGGAACCAGTCAACTTCGGGTCGTCCCTGATCAGGAAAGCTACGCGGAAAACCCTGCATGGGTGATTGTTCTACTCTGAAGATCCTGCCTATATTCGGTTTTTCTGGGGCGGTGTGCATGTTGTTCGACCGCTCCTTTAAGCCTAACCATCCGCGAGGCTGTATGACACGCCACCGTCTCCTAGTTTTTGTTTACTTCATCTTGTTTAGTGTTTTGACTGCAGCGCAAACGCCACGCTTCTCTCATCGGGCCAGCTATGCGGACCAGCCGATTACCGTAGGCGGATTCAGCCTCGGAAATGCGGTTTCGTATAGCTCCGGAGGATCCTGGCCAGATTCGTTGGTGGTCGTCGACGTAAATGGCGACAGTAAACCCGACATGATGATTCTGGATGGCTGCACCGCGAACGGAGGTTGTAGCGGAGCCGTCGTTGCCGTCCGTCTTGGGAATGGCGACGGGACTTTTGGTCCCGAAACGACCTATGACACAGGAGCCTTTACGTCGGCATCTCTCGCTGTGGCGGACGTGAATGGCGACGGCAAGCTCGACCTGCTTGTGGCTGACACCTGTGCCACGAGCGACTGCTCCGGCCCGGGCATGGTCAGCGCGCTACTTGGGAACGGCGACGGAACATTTCAACCTGCGGTGCTTTACCCCTCTGGAGGCAATCAAGCCTCCGCTCTAGCTCTGGTCGACGTGAATGCCGACGGCAAGCCGGATCTCATCGTTCTCAACTATTGCGTGAGCGGCTGTATGAATTTGCCGAGCGGCAATCCGTCCAGCTTTGTGAGTGTCTTGCTCGGAAATGGCGATGGGACCTTTCAGGGCCCGGTGAATTACGGCACCGGTGGAAGCGGTCCCGCAGCCCTCGTCGTAGCAGACGTCAATGGGGACGGCAAACCTGATCTAGTCGTCTCGAACTGCGGAATGGGAGACACCTGTTCAAGCGGCGGCGTCGGATTACTGCTCGGCAATGGCGACGGAAGTTTCCAAAATGCCGTCAGCTATTCTTCGGGCGGAGCCAGTGCAGGGGCCCTTGCTGTGAAGGATGTGAACGGGGACGGCAAGCCCGACTTGCTGGTTCTCAACGTGTGCACCCTGAAATACGCCGACTGCAGCCAGATGGTAGCCGGCGTCCTGTTAAACAACGGTGATGGAACCTTTCAATCCGCGGTGACCTATGGGGTGGGCGGGCTCGGCGGAGGAGCGCTGGAGGTGGCCGATGTCGACGGCGATGGCCAACCCGACCTTATCGTCGGAATCCCTTGCCAGGTCAACAGCAATGACTGTCTTTTTGGCGTTTCCAACAGTTTTCTCAGTGTGCTGTTAGGGAACGGTGGTGGAACCT
The DNA here is from genome assembly GCA_963703075.1 of uncultured Acidobacteriaceae bacterium. GTDB lineage: Bacteria > Acidobacteriota > Terriglobia > Terriglobales > Acidobacteriaceae > Korobacter. The sequence continues at coordinate 3,030,942 of OY969786.1, read as the reverse complement.
TCCGCACCCCCATCTTTTTCAATATCGGCGGTTACGGCCCCGACGTGGTGATCGCGGCTGATCTCAATGGTGACGCGAAACCAGATCTCCTGGTTGCCAACCGCTGCGACACGAGCGTCACGAATTGCACCACCGGTTCCATCGGCGTGATCATGAACAACAGTTTGAGGACAGGTACGGGAGCAACCACCGCGACCCTGGTCTCTTCGCAGGACCCCTCAACGTTCGGCCAATCGGTCACCTTCGTAGCGACGATTGCACCGCAATCCGCGGGCATTCCCAGCGGAACCATCGGATTCGGCAGCGATGGATCCTTTCTCCAGTACGCACCTGTGGGTAGCGATGGCGTTGCGACTCTGACCACTTCGACCCTTCCCGTCGCCCGGCACAACATCACAGCTGCTTATTACGGAGACGCAAACTTTGCCCCCAGCGCATCCGGCGTCGAGCAGGTTGTGCAAGGCGGCATCGCGCAGCTTTCCTCCGATTCGTTGAACTTCGGAACCCAGGCCTATGGGCTGGCCAGCAATCCTCTCAGCATCACACTCACCAATCCGGGGAGCCTGCCGCTCGTGATTTCCGCGATCAGCGTCGCGCCAGAAGCACCGGCGAAGAGTACAGCTGGATTTTTCGAGACGAACAACTGTCCCGCGTCCATGGCTCCAAACGCAGTTTGTACCATCAATGTGACCTTCACGCCTACCGCGTACGGAACGGCGGGCGCACTCCTCTCCATTGCGGACAACGCCGCTGACCCGCAGCAGAGCATCCAGTTGCTGGGCACCACGGATTTCGTCCTTTCCGCGCCCAGCATCAACTTCCCGGCCGAGTGCGTGGGTTCTCCAAGCGCTCCGCAGACTTTGACCATTACCAACAGCGGCACGACCGCGGCGCCGATTGCCAGCGTCACGGCTTCTATCTCCGATTTCACGGTTCACAGCGCATGCGGAACCAGCCTTGCCTCCGGCGCCAGTTGTTCCATCACGCTGGGATTCAATCCGACGGCGGGCGGTCCTCGATCCGGGACATTGATGATTGCCACCTCGACCCAGGCTGCTGTTCCACAGACCGTGCCCCTCAGCGGTGCTGCCCAGGACTTTTCATTGTCGGTCGCGTCCGGTTCGTCCAGCGCAACGGTGCACGCCGGCCAGGCGGCAAATTATTCGTTGTCGCTCGCTGCGATCGGTGGATTTCAGCAAACGGTAAACCTGACATGTGCCGGGATTCCCTCCGGAGCCACCTGCAGCGTTGCCCCCAACAGCCTCACCCTGGACAGCACGACTCCTAGTCCCATCGTCGTCACCATCTCAACCGCGGGAAATACGGCGCGCCTCACTAGCCCCGCTGGATCGCCGCCATCCACTAGCCATGTTCCCTTGTGGATGGCATCGTCTGGACTGTCGAGCCTCGTGTTGCTCGGCTGCGCGAGCACGCGCGTGCGTTCACGGAAGCGCTTGCTTGCCGCGCTTCTCGCCCTGGGATTGGTCTCTGTGATTGTCATTGCCTCCGCTTGCGGCGGTGGGAGTAATGGAGGAGGCAACGGCGGTGGTGGCGGCGGCGGTGGAGGCACACCGAGCGGTACTTACCCGATCACCGTGACAGCGGGCTTCAGTTCGGGTTCCACAACCCTGAACCACAGCACGACTCTCACCTTGATCGTGAACCCCTAAAAGCGAAGGACATTCATTCTTTCGCAACAAATGCGAGGCACACCGGCATGCCAATCTCGATGCGGTCGCCCGTGTCCGTGAGCTTGCCGCTGTTTTTGTCCACGCGGAACAGGACGATGGCATCGGAATCCTGGTCAGCGACGAACATCCATCCGCCAGTCGGGTCTAGGGTGATGAACCGCGGAGTCCTCCCCGCTGCAGAGGTGCGTTCTATGAACGTCAGCTTGCCGGAGTCGCGATCGATCTTGAAAACCTGGATGGAATCATCGCTACGGGTAGAGGTATAGAGAAATTGTCCGGCAGGATCGATGACGATCTCGCCGCCGGTGCTGGATGAATCTTGCTTCGCAAGGGTGGGAATGGTCTGGATTTCTCGCATCGCGGCGGTCCGGGCATCGAACGAGAAAACCGTGACCGAATTTCCCATCTCGTTGACCACGTAAACAAATTTGCCGGATGGAGCAAAGGCCAAGTGGCGCGGCCCCGCACCGGGCGCCACCGTCGCAGATTCCGGCTGATTGGCCGTGAGCGTGCCGCGTGCGGGATCGAAACGGTCGATCACGATCTTGTCGAGCCCGAGATCGGCGGACATCACAAAGCGATTGTCCTTCGTCATCTGCACCGAGTGCGCGTGAGGGCCCTTCTGCCGGTCAGGGTTCACGCTGGAGCCCTGGTGCTGATCAAGTGCCGTATGCGCGCCAAGCTTCCCATCTTTCTCGACGGGAAAAACAGCGACGTTGCCCCCGGTGTAGTTGGCGACCAGGAGATCGTGGCCCGTCTTGTCGAGAGTGAGATAGGCGGGATCGGCGCCCAGAGATGCTACCTGCTGCTGGAATGTGAGCTTGGCGCTCGCGGCGTCGATCGAGAACACCGAAACAGCGCCTGAAGCCGCGCCGTTATAGTTCCCAAGTTCGTTGACGGCGTACAGGAAATGTCCTGGTCGATCCACCACCAGAAACGACGGGTTCTCCGTTTCGGCGGCAAGTTGCGGCGGAGTCCGTTTGCCGGTCACGGCATCGAAGCGAAAGGTGTAGATGCCTTTGCTGTGCGCTTTCGTGTACGTGCCTACGTATACCTGGTAGGCCTTTTCAGCAGCGCGCGCAGAAACTGTCCACGAAATAATCGAAAGAACGCATGCGAGCAAACGAAGTGAGCGGTTACGCATGGGGAGCATTGTAATGGCGTACCGCTTATTTCGCCGCAGCCAGCGCTACCGATCCCGGCACAATGTTCCAGCCATCCACCTCGAGCACCGGCGTTTTGCCTTCAAGTTCATGCGCGTCGAAGGTGGCTGTCAGCTCGCGTTTTTCCTTCGGCAGCAGTGAAACATAGTTATCGCTCCATAGAATCGGCGCTACGTCGTCACCGCCCTTGCCTTTGGCAATCGCGAGGTGCGTCATGAACGCTAGCGACTGCGAGGCGTTTTGCAATCCGACCCGCACGATCACTTTGCCTTCTTTGCGCTCCAGGGTGGCGTGAATCTCGGGCTTCACCTTCTCCAGGGAATTCAGTTGAGTGAGATCGCCCCACCCCGTGATCTCGGAATCAAAAAACGTGCTCTTGGTGGCGTCGAAGGTGTCGGGCTTGGTCGAAAGCCAGTAGAGGTTGTTGCTGACTTCCTTTCCCCTGGCGTCCGTAGCGTCCAGGCGAACGAAGTACGTCGTGCTCAAGCCCTCGATGTTCTGTGGCAACATGATCGGCTTGACCACGCCATCCGCGTCCACATCGACTGTTGCTGATTTGTTGAACTTTTCGGAAAGGTCGAAGTTAAGCACCCGGGCGGTGACTTTCAATCCCTTCACCGGCGCGTAGGTCGAGTTGATGACCGCGATCGAGCCATCGTCATACGAGTAAGCGACGTGCAACGGTTCGCAAGCCTTCTTGGTTCCAAAGTAACCGCCGGCCGGGGTGAGGTAATAGTCGTAAAGGTGCCAGATCACCCCGGGCCACGCGTTGTTCAGCATCCACTGGATCACGCCTGTCGACTCATATTTGTTGCGCGTATAGGCTTCGAACATGGCGCGTTCATTCTCATACGCCATCACCTGCGCCTTCGTCGCATACTCTTCCGCGTTCTGCGCGCCGCCATAACGCTGGTTCATCGCGTTGGTGAAGCGATGGATGTCGCGGAATTCGCCTCCGCCGGCGTGGAAGTTCCATACGTCGCTAATGGGCCAGAGCTGATCGGGGGGCACGGTCTTCTTCAAGGATTTCATGGTCAGAGGCGCGGCACCGGCACTCGTTTCCATGTTGAAGCCATACCCTCCGCCGAGAATATGGTCCTGCTCCCAATAATCCGGGGGGACGTAATCGTACGGGCCACTCATCTTGCCGCCGGTACGCCCGCTCACGTCGGTCGTTCGCGCCGTCGCCGAGGATATTGTCGGGTTTGGCCAGTGCAGATCTTTTTCGATAGCGAGATATTTGGTTTCAACCTCTGCGATCGGCGGATTATCGCTCCCGTTCAGCCACACAAAAACACTGGGATGCTCGCGTAATTCGTAGATTTGCGAACGCAACGAGGCATAGGCGACATCGAAGTTCTCCGGGTTCCACTTCTCCCACTGCTCCCAGTGGTCGCAACAGCACCAGCCCGCCATGATGAGGATCCCGTACTCATCGGCAAGATCGTAGAGCTCAGGATTTTCCATCTTGCCTTCCAGGCGGATGGTGTTGAGGTTCATGTCGAGCACGTAATGCAACTGCTTTTCCAGGTTGGCGCGCGAGAAGCGCAGCATCATATCGGGCGCCCAGCCGCCGCCGCGGATCAGAATGGGGCGTCCATTGATTTTGAACGTGCGGCCCTTGGCGGTGTCGCCAAGTTCGCTGGTGACTTCGCGGATCCCAAAGCGCAACGACGCCTCATCGCTGGTCTTGCCGTTCACCACGAAGTCAAAGCGCATAGTCTGCAGGTTCGGCACACCCATCTGCGCCGGCCACCAGAGCTTCGGATGGGAGAGGACGAGCTGCTTAAACTCTTCCGAATCAAACGTCACCAGCCGTGTCTCGCCCTTTTCCAGGGACACACTCTTCTCGATGGTGACGCCTGGCATCGTTGCCCGCAGCGACCCTTGTACCGCTTCAGTGCTGTCGTTCCGGACCTCGGCGCTCACGGAGAGGGTTGCCGAGTCGAGAGAGGGAGCTACATGGCTCACGACCTCGGGATTGCGCACCGCGACGGGGCCATTGAAGCTGAGGAACGCTTCACGCCACAACCCCAACTCTTTGTCCGGCGGGGAAGGGTTCCAGTCCACCCAGTTGTACCCAAGATCGTTTGCCTGGGAAGCAAACACTTCGACGGCGAGCACGTTGGTTCCCGGCTTGAGAACGTCATCCACCGGCAACTCGTAATGTCGAAAGGTTCCTGCGATGTGCTGCGCGTCCGCGATCTGCTTGCCGTTCACCCAGATGTTCGCTCGATAGGTGATCCCGTTGAAGTGCAGGTTCGTATGGCGTCCCTTCGCGCCCGCGGGAACGACGAACTCCGTTCGGTACCACCACGAGCAGTTGTAGGGACTGTCTTGCGGCATGTCATGCCGTGAAAAAACCGTCCCGATCTCGTAGGTGGTGCCGGGGATCTGGCGAAGGTTCATACCGAAATAAGGATCTTTGAAGATCCCGGCATTCACCTGCGCCGCGAGCACAGTCGAGGGAACATTGGTGGGAATCCATCCCGTGGTGCGAAAGCCCGGGGCTGCGATCTCCGCGCCTTTTGCCGAAACTTTGCAGGAAGACTGGATGAACCAGTTCTTCTCGAGCCTTTGCGTTTCGCGCAGCGAAGCTTCACGGTGGCTGGTTGCGGCGGTCGAGGATGACGTCTGGGGAACTTGCGCCCCGCATAGCATGGCTGAGAAAAGGGCGAGCGAAGCAGCAAAGTAGCGGTTCAGAGAATTCTCCTGGCCATCAGCGTTTCTCGCACTGGATTATATGTACAAGGAGTTCGCGGATGGAAACAAAAGATGTCTGTTAAAACGATTCAAGAGCACGGGCAAGTCTTCGAGAGCGGCTGCCGGATTTCTGGGAGAACGCGGGAGTTCGTGGAATATTTTAGGAAATTTTGCAGTCTTTTCTCTTCAACTATGCTTGAGCACACTGACGGTCTGTGGTAAAGCTAAGGGGCACTATGGCAATACCACCTACCAGGAAAGAGCAGCGAATCGGCGGAGTTGTCCCGGTGCGCGTGTCCTCGACGAACGAGGATGGAGAGGCAGTCCACTGTCTCGCCCATACTTTGAATGTTTCGCGACGCGGTGCCCGCTTGGCTGGTGTCACTTTGCCGTTACGCATGGGGGCGGTCGTTCGCATTCTTCGTGGCCGCCAAGCCGCAAATTTCAAAGTGGTGTGGCTCGGACCGAATCAGCAAGTCGGCGTGGAAGCCCTGGAAATGGTCAGCAATTTCTGGGGATTGGAACAGCTCAAGCCGGTATCCACCGACGCCGAGCACGAAGGCTCCAAGCGGCGCAGCTAAACCCGCCCTGAGGTCCGTAGCCTGCCTTGTAAAACACCCACTTATTCTCGTGGCCGTTCTCCCTCTCGCTGGCCACCAGTGTCTTGCCATCCTCGCCCAGACTGTAACGCGTAATTTTCTCAGCTTGGCCGTGTTTGTCGTTCACCTGAAACTCCAGCACCAGCTGGGTGCCCTGCCAATACATGTGGGTGCGCTTGATACCTTCGCGACTCTTGGATTCCAGGGTCTTTCCGTCGGTGCGGCCATGAACGCTCCACGCGGATGATTTTCCGTGCCGAACCTCGGTGCGCCGCAGGTGGAAATCGGGATCGTGTTGGTGGATGTAGAGAGTGACGGAATCGGGAGGCTGTCTGTCCAGCGCGCTCCGCCCCGGATCCAGCTTCCACACCCCCGTGAAATTGGGCTGAGCCGCCGGGTCCTGCGCGACGAGCGCAATCGAGAAAAATGACAATAAAACGATCAATGCAGCGAAGAAACGATAAGAACGCATAATCACGCGACCGGACTTCCGTGGCCTCTTTGAAGTCACGAAGGAGCCATGATAAGAAACGCTGCAGCTACTCGCAAGGAAAGAACGAGTCTGTATCCCACTCATTTGTATGATGTCACTCCCTATTCGTGTTAGATGTCATCCCATCCCTCCCCGAAACGCAACATTCATTTACACTTCTCGGGCCTTTCGTGCCAAACGTTCAAGTCCGGCATGCGTCCCATCATCTGTCACTTTCCACCATCTCTGATTCAAGGTTCAATACACTTCAGGCAGCGGCGCTCAGCTCCTGACTCTGGTGTAATACTCATCATGAAATCCATCTCACATCCGACTCGGGGAAATATGCGTGCATTCGCGGTTCCATTGGTATTGCTCCTGCTTTCGATTTCGGCCATGGCGGAACTCGGCGGGACGGTCAGCTCCGTACAAGCCGATCAGCAGCGTTTAAATGCGAGCCGCCAGGTCAGCCAGAAGCAGCAATACACGGTGCACGAGATCCGGACGCGGACCAACAGCGTTATCCGTGAATTTGTATCCACGGACGGGAAGGTTTTCGCGGTGTCGTATCGCGGACAGTTCCCGGGAGAAGGAAACAGCTTGCTCGCCGCTTACAGCAAGCAAGTCGGAATGGTGCTGGCCACGGCGCATAACGGGCAGCATCGCGGAGGCCCCGTGAATTTCGCCACGCCCGGCTTGGTCTTCCACGTCAGCGGGCACATGCGTTCTTACCTGATGAATGCCTACCTGCCCGACAGCGTTCCTCAAGGTGTAGCCGCGGAGGAACTGCAATGAGCCGCATATCGCACACCAAGAGTTTGATCGCAATCGCAGGACTGCTCGCCCTCTCGCTGGCATGGGGATGCGGAAGCAGCAAGAGCCTCGACAACACCACCGGTACCACGACAACCGCTGCCGCGAATTCCATCGCCTTGACCGCCGGCCCCGGAACCTTTACCAACGGATATGGCAATGGGCTTTACGCGACGATCACCCTCTGCGAGCCGGGTACCTCGACCTGCACCAGTCTCGATCACATCCTCATCGATACCGGCTCGTCAGGGCTACGAATTCTCTCCAGCGAACTTCCCAGCGGATTTACGTTGCCCACTGCAACTTCGGGTAGCAGCTCCGTGTATGAGTGTCTTCCGTTCCTGGATAGCTACACTTGGGGCAACGTGGCAACCGCGGATCTCGAGGTTTCTGGCGAAAAGGCATCCTCGCTGTCGGTACAGTTGATCACCGCTGCCGCGGCGCCGTCGACTTGTAGCAGCACAGTTGCCACCTCGGGCAGCCCGCAGGTCTCGACGGAACTTGAGCTCGGGGCGCGCGGAATTCTCGGAGTCGGCAACTTCGTAAACGACTGCGGTGATTATTGCGCCGCTTCCCCGTCGCAGCAGTACGACATTTATTTCGGATGCACGAGTTCCGCGGCATCGTCCTGCAGCCAAATCGCCGTTCCCGACGCGCAGCAGGTCAACAATCCTGTGAGCGATTTCGCTTCCGATAACAATGGTGTCCTGGTCCAGATGGCAAGCGTGCCGGAAGGAGGCGAGGACAGCGCCAGCGGCACTTTATTCTTCGGCATCGGCACGCAATCCGATAACACGCCCGCCGCAGGATTGACCGTGTTGGGGCTCAACGACCTTGGGAATTTCTCCACTACGTTCCAATCAACCCCCTTGGCCTATAGTTTTGTCGATACCGGGTCGAATGCGCTGTTCTTCGGCACCATCAACGGCACCACCCTCAAGACGAGCACGGGAATTACGGGATGCAATCTGAACACCACCGCGAACCCCGCGTACTTCTACTGCCCTACATCGGAGTTGAGTGAGAGTGCGACCCTATCGGGCGGCACCAACCCGTCTACCACGACTACGGTCAACTTCAACGTCGGCGACGCCAGTAAGTTGACTGGAGGAGCTTACAGCGACCTTGCTGGTCCTAATACAACCAATATTCCCAATGCCACAACCAGCTTTGATTGGGGCTTGCCGTTCTTCTTTGGCCGGAGTGTTTACATCGGTCTGGAGGGCGCCAGCAGCTCCCTGGGTTCGGGCCTGTACGTCGCATTCTAACGGCGCAATCTCGTGCGAAATGTGCCCGGCGCAGGCCGGGCATTTCTTCTTAAAGTACAGGCCGGTTGTGCCACCTCCGTAACCTTGCGACTTGCGTATCCCAAGTCATACTTGTGAGTACTTCATCCAAGGTGATACACAGAAGACCGAACGCATGAACATGCCCGTTCAACAGCCCGAACAGCGCTCCGGTTCCAGCAGCTTGCTCGCCAATTTGAGTCAGCAGCTGGCAGGCATCGAGAAGCGCGATGGGGAGCTTTGGTTCATCCTCATCTCCATCACCGTAATGGTGGCGGGTTGTTTGCTGCTTGTGCTGTTTCCGGCCACCTTCCTGAAGGGCGGCTCGTTTCATGTCGAGATCAGCGTCAGCAAGGAAATTTTCTTCGGTCTCATTGCGCTGATCGCGTTGGCGAATGCTTACGTCGTATCGCGGCGATTCGAGTATAGAAAAGTGCGCCAGCAGCTGATTTCCACCACTATCCAGAACGAATTGATACGCCTGCAGTCTTTCACCGATCCGCTCACCGAGGTCTACAACCGTCGATCGCTCGACGAGATGGCCGGCCGCTTTATCAGCAGCGCATCGCGACGCAAGACTCCGCTGACTTTCATGTTGGTGGACGTCGATCGTTTTCGGCAGGTCAACAGCAAGTTTGGGCACTTGACCGGCGATGTCGTATTAGCGGAAGTCGCGGCGCTCTTGAAAACGGCGGTACGCGGTTCCGACGCCGTGGTGCGCTACGGCGGCGACGAGTTCCTCATCATCCTGCCCGATTCCACGTCGGAGCACGCAAACACAGTTTCTGGCCGTATCGCAGGCAATGTGGAGCGCTGGAATGAATCTGGACAACTCAAGGATTTCGAGCTGGTGCTCAGTATTGGGATTGCGCAGTTCCGTGATGGAGCGAGTCTCGACGAGACCCTCGACGAGGCCGACCAGAAAATGTACGCCGTTAAGCACGCCAGTGAAGCGCGCGCCCTGGCAACCCCTACCGTCAACTAGTTCGGAAACTCGATTCCGATTCCCTCGGCCATTTGCACTGCGGCAGTGCGGAGCTGTGCGGTCGATGCGGCAAAGGAAACCTGTCCACCCGAATAGGCCGCCAGCGATTCGAGCTGACGCCGCCCGCTGTCGCCATCCACATCCAGCCCAATGCAATCCACGCGCACGGTGTTCAATTTTTGTGAGAGCGCCAGGGGATTATCTTTGGTCGGCGTGTTTTTTCCGTCGGAGATCACCAGCAGTAGACGATTCTTGTTGGTCGCAATGCGCTCAAGATGCCCGGCCGCAAAGCTCACCGCATCCAGCAACGCCGTGCCCGCCTCCGGCTTGATCTCGCCCATGGCTTCCTCAAGCAGCCTCGGATTGCCAGTGAGGTCCTGCTCGAAATCGAGTTTCTTGCCGTAAGCCATGATGAATACTTCGTCGTCGTTCCGCAGGTGACGCACCATGTCGGTCAGCGCGTCCAGGATCTCCTGGCGGTTCTCCTTCGTCAGGTGTTCGGTTTGCAGCAGGATGCCCATGGAAACCGGAGCTGTGCGCGACACGTACTCGCGCGTGAACGCGGGTTCCGGAATCGATTCCGGCGGAGCCACTTCGTTGTCGGTCTGCGGCGTGTTCGCCACCCTCGGGGCCGGCGCTGACGAGGCGATGGTCGTCGTCTTCTTGGCAGGCTGGGGCTGGGGAGGGGGCTGGACGCGGGCCTGAGTCTGAGGCTGTGCCTGCGTCTGAGTCCGGGCTTGGGATTGCGGCTGCGGTTGCGGTTCAGGCGCTTTCTTCACAGCCAACGTCACCGGTGGTTGGGTGGCGCGCACCGCCGGAGCACCCGGGACCGCCGCCGAAGCCAGATACTGGTCCCATCCAGCGGCATTGCCTCCCGCTTTCTCAAACTTCTGTTGCGCGAACGCGGCAATCTGCTGGCCCGCTGCGCTTCCGCGCGTCAGGTTCACGACGCGAGCAAGATAGATATAGCCTTCCTGTTGCGACGATGCATCTTTGCCATCGAGCAGCGCGAGTGCCAGCCCATAGAGATAGCGAGGATCTTCTGGCCGTATCGCGACGGCTTCATGCAGGTAAGTGCGTGCGCTGCGATAATCGTGTTCCGCCAGGTAGCCAAGTCCAGACTCTCCGTCAAGAATGCAAACCACTTGCCGCTGCAGGCGGATGAATTCGCCGTCGCTCATTCCCTCCGGACGACGCAGTTTCGGATAAGCCTGGATGCCGGCGCGCGCTAACTCCAAAGCTTGTTGCTCCGACTTGCGATCCTTCGTACCCGCTTCGGTGCGGGCTTCGGCTTCTATTGCGATGGCGAGCGCATTCTGCGAATCGATTTGCCGCAATTCATTCGCGTGTGTACGGGCCTTTTCTTGCTGGCCGCTTTCCAGGGAATCCCACACGAGAAGCTCGAGCGCATCTTCGCGGAGTCCGCTGGTTGGGTAAGCAGCGAGGAAATGTTCCATGCCCGCTACACGATCCACGATACGCGACTGCCGTACCGCCGAGGTGTAGACGTCGAGTGAATTCTGGGAGAACCCGCGGCCGTTCGCAGCGAGCAGAACCACAACCACGAATAGAGAGCTGTTGAGTTTTGAGAGTATGCGCATAAGCCAGGGGGGAGAGACTACTCCATTAGTACTGATGCCAGCAGCACTGGATGATGCTGCACGTGAAAATAAACAATAACAACTAGAGCGTGGGGCTTGGCCTTTAGGATTAAGCGAGCGAGCTAAGTAGCGGGTTAAGGCCCTCGGACTAAGGCAACAAGACAATCTTGCCGTGGGTGCTCTTTTCCATGATCTCTTTGTGCGCCTGCGACGCTTGTTGGAGCGGGTATTCTCGCGAGACCACCGGTTTCGCGATGTTGAACTCCAGCGCCGCGCCCAGGGCAGAGTAGATCGCCGCTTTCTCCGCATCGCTCGCATACGGAAGAGACATTCCAAGAATCGCGCCGTCCTTCGCCATGATGTCGCGGGCATTGATCTCCACCGTGCCGCGGTTGCCGATGGTGACGATGCGTCCATGCCGGCCGAGCATCTTCATGTCCTTTGCCAGGTTCACGTTCGTGAGCATTTCCAGGATCACGTCCGGACCTTGTTTTCCGCGCTCCTCCGCAATTTTGCCAACCTGTTCCGCAAGGTCTTCAGCGCTGTGATTGAACGCATGATGTGCGCCATTTTTCTTGACGAGCGCAAGACCTTCTTCGCTCCCCGCCGTGCCGATCACAACCATCCCGTACGCTCGCGCGAGTTGAATTGCCGCCAATCCCACCGCACCGCTTGCGCCATTGACGAAAACGATTTCATTGGCCAGAGCTTTGGCGCGCTGCATCAATCCCCGATAGGCGGTTCCATAAGGAATGCCGATCGCCGCGCCTTGTTGGAAGCTCACGTGTTCCGGCAAACGATGCACTTGCGTCTCGTTGCTCAAGCAGTATTCGGCATAAGTGCCGGTCGAACTTCCGGCAACGTACACGCGGTCGCCCGCCTTCACGCTTTTCACGCCACTGCCGATGCTGTGCACTATGCCGCTGCCATCATTGCCCGGTGTCCACGGCAATTTCGGCAGCGTGGGATAGGCGCCGGCGCGCATGTAGGTCTCGACCGGATTCACCCCGGCTGCTTTGATCTGGATCACCACTTCACCGGCGCCGGCTTTCGGTTCGGGAACATCTTCCACCAATAATTTTTCAGCACCACCGAATTCATGGACGCGAATTGCTTTCATCGTCGATCTCGCTCTCTGGAATTGATTAGCTAGATGCTTCCGCCGACGCTCCGGTGCGTAGGTATGCGTCGTCTTTGTCGATCCAGTCTTGGCGTGGCGGAGAGAACGCATCGATGGCAACCGTGTCGACTACGGCGACCGCTTTGTGTGGCACGTTGGACGGAATCGTGAGCACATCGCCGGGGCCGAGCGTCACTGCCTTGTCGCCGAAGTAAAACTTCAGCTCGCCCTCGAGGATGTGGGAGAACTGCTCGCTCACGTGGCGGTGCTCCGGAACAATGCAACCCTGCTTCAGCACAATGCGAGCGAGGGTTAGGTTTTCACTGTGAATGCACTGCCGGGTGAGCAGCGGGCTGAGTTCTTCCACTTCGACCGAATCCCACGAATGTTTCGGCATGCGGATAGCCTAGCAAAAAATCCGCGGGCAGCTGTGACACTGCTCCGCGGATTCGTTGCTTTTGGGAATGCTTACTGCTGTCCCTGGCCGCACTCGGGACAGAAATGCGCGGCCTTCGGGATCGACTTGCCGCAACTCATGCAGAACTTCGTGCCTCCGGCCGCCGCCGCGCCTCCGCCTGCAGGAGCAGCACCGCCCCCGCTCGGAGTAGGCGCACCTCCTCCACCCGATGGTGGTTGTGTGCCGGAGATGCCGCCCTGGACCGCCCCTGCGATGGCCTGGCCCATGGCGATGCCGGCGCCCAGTCCAGCACCAATACCTGCGCCTCCACCCTCGTTGGCCGCCGCGATGGGAATCGACTGCGCCGCGTTGAACTGCGTGTACTGCTGCATGTTGCCGACCATGTTCATCTCGATGCGCTGATCGAGGACCTTCTGTAGCTCGTCCGGCAGCGAAACGTTTTCCACCACGAAGCTATCGAGCGTCAGTCCATAGCCAGTGAAGGTTGGCCCCACCTTCTCGGAAATTTTCTGCGCCAGCGCTGTCTGGTTGGCCGCGAGATCGAGGAAGGGAACCTGGCTGTTGGCGAACGTGTCGGTGAGCAGTCCGATAATGGTGTTCCGCAACTGTCCTTCGAGTTCGGCGGTGGTGTAGGTTTCGCGCGTGCCGCTGATCTTCTCGTAAAACGTTTTCGGATCGCTGATGTGGTAAGCGTAAATTCCGAAGCCGCGCATGCGGATCATCCCGAAATCCTTGTCGCGGATGGTGATCGGGTTCGCTGTACCCCAATGCTGGTTGACCTGCTGCCGCGTCGAGTAGAAATAGACATCCGACTTGAACGGCGACTGGAAGGCCTTGTCCCAGTTCTTCAGGTAGGTCAGGATCGGCAGGGTGTTCGTGGTCAGCGTATACAGCCCGGGGCCGAACTGGTCCGCGATCTTGCCTTCATTCACGAAGAGCGCCATCTGCGAATCGCGCACGGTCAGCTTGCCGCCGTTTTGAATCTCGCGGTCCTGCATCGGATAGCGGTAGGCGAGGATGCCATCTTCCGGCTCGGTCCAGTCGATTACGTCAATGAATTGCTTGCGTAGAAAGCTTCCTAGCGTCACGGTGACTCCCGCGCACCCGATGCGAACGGTGCGTCTTTGCTGGGATGTTATGAAGTTTGGCAAGCGGTGTCAACGTCCGCAGCCGCATAAAATCGCGTTGCAATCCCGCTATTGCAGCATGCAATCCAATTACAGATTGGTGATATTACGGGCCTGTAATTTCACGCTTATTCGGCTGTGGTTGGACCGATCACGGTCCGCACCTGGGAAATTTTGTTGGCGGGGAAGCCGCCTTCGCTCGCATGCCTGCGAATCATCTCTTCATCCGGCGCGATGTAGATGCAATAGATCTTGTCGTCCGTCACAAAACTCTCGACCCACTGAATCGATGGGCCAAGATTCCGGAGAACGCCGCAGGATGTCTGCGAAACCGCCTGCAATTGGGCCGGGGTTAATTTGCCGGCGTTGGGAATTTCTCGTTCGATGACGAATTTCGGCATGATCCCTCCAGAATGTCGATTCAGGCGCGGCAGTTTTACAGCGCCATTGAGACTATCGCAAGCCGATTCCATCTGCGCGCAAATGCATGAAAATACCCCTCGAAATGTGACAAAATTGGTCTAAATTCACGTGTTTTCATTACAAAAAAGCACAATTTCGGGCCACTTCTTGCGGTGCCCACCGCATACCATCGAAGTACTCGAAATTATTTTAGGCATCGTGTCGCGCATATGAGATTTTCGCCTCGTTTTTACGGAATGTTGCTTTGGCTCCTGATGGCCAGCGCGGTTTCATTTGCGCAAGCCGACGCCAACGCCAACGCGAAAGCGGTGGGTACCGTGCAGTCAATTTCCGGCAGCAGCTTCACCCTCAAAAGTGATGCCGGTGCGGAGTTCACCATTACTGTCCAGGATTCCACGCGGGTGTTGCGTAGCGAGCCCGGGCAGAAGAGTTTGAAGGAAGCCACCCCAATCCAGTTCTCGGAAGTGCAAGCGGGCGATCGCATGCTGACTTCTGGCCAGCCGTCGGCCGACGGCAAATCGATCGCGGCGTCGATCGTCGTGGTGATGAAAAAGGCGGACGTCGCCAGCAAGCAGGCGCAGGAGCGCGAGGATTGGCAACGCCGCAGCGTTGGCGGGCTGGTGAGCGCCGTGGACCCTGCTACTAACACAGTCAAGATCTCGACGATGGCAATGGGCGGCCAGAAGAAAGAGATTACCGTTCACGTGGCCCCCGCTACCATCATTCGCCGTTACGCGGCGGACTCAGTGAAATTCGACGACGCCACGAAAAGCACGTTGGCTGAAGTGCAGCCAGGGGACCAGCTTCGCGCGCGGGGCAGCCGCAGTGCCGATGGAAATGAAGTGAACGCGGAAGAAATCGTCTCCGGATCTTTCCGCAACGTTGCCGGCACCGTGCAGTCGATCGACAAGGCGAAGAATCAGCTAACGGTGCTGGATTTGGCCACGAAGAAACCGGTCACCGTCACCATTGGCGGCGATGCGCAGATGCGCAAGCTTCCCGAGATGATGGCGCGGCGCATTGCCATGCGTCTAAAAGGTGGCTCGGAGGCTTCGGGCTCCGAAGGCCAGCAGGACGGAAATGCACAACCGTCGGCCGCAAATGCAGGCGGGGCCGCGCAAGGCGCCCATCGTGGAGCGGCGGGCGGCAACGGCGGCGTGGGGACCAACGGTGGCGGTGGCATGCGCGCTGGCGGTGGCGACGTGCTGCAAATGATCCTCAGCCGTTCACCCGCCGTGCAATTAGGCGACCTGCAAAAAGGCGACGCAGTGATGCTGGTGGCGACCCAGGGCTCGCAAGCCGCGCCTCCTACCGCCATTACGTTGTTGGCCGGAGTGGAGCCGATACTCACCGCTTCGCCGGGAAGCGACACGTCAACGATCCTGTCGCCCTGGAACCTGGGCGGCAACGGCGGCGGAGACGCAAGTGCCGCGCAATAAACCATTCGCTTCTTTATCTTCAGCAACACCATGGCGGTTGCGAAAGCAGATCGCGCCGGGAGAATGCATGTTTTCCAGAAGTACTGCAGTCTTGCTTTTTGTTTCTTTCATCCTTTTTTCGTGGGCGGGCTTTGCCCAAAGTACCAGCGGATCTCTGCGGGGCAAGGTAAGCGATCCTTCCGGTGCAGTTGTGCAGAACGCAACGGTGACAGCGGCTGCACCGGGCGGGAAGGCAACGAAGGCGACGACCAACGCCCAAGGCCTCTATGAATTGAACGGCCTCGCGCCCGGCAGCTACACAATCACCGTGACGGCGAAAGGCTTTGCTCCCGACACGGAACCATCGGTCAAGGTGGCGGCGGGTCTTCCCCAGCAGTTCGACATCGCGCTGCAAATCGCGGTTGAGAAAGAAGAAGTCCAGGTCGAGGACAATACCCCGAGGGTCGACACTTCCTCCGAGAACAACGCAAGCGCCCTGATCATCAAGGGCAAAGATCTCGACGCCCTTTCCGACGATCCTGACGAGTTGCAGACGGAACTGGAGGCGCTGGCTGGCCCTTCTGCCGGCCCGAGCGGCGGTCAAATTTATATCGATGGGTTCACCGGCGGCCAGTTGCCGCCAAAAGCTTCTATCCGCGAAATCCGAATCAACCAAAACCCATTCTCGGCGGAATACGACAAGCTGGGCTATGGGCGTATCGAGATCTTCACCAAGCCTGGCCTCGATCAGTATCACGGGCAGTTCTTTGCCATCGGCAACGACTCAAGCTTCAACACGGCGAATCCGTTTGCAACCCGCAACGGCGCGACCATCCCTGCGTATCACTCCGAACAGTTCAGCGGCAATGTGAGTGGACCGATTGTCAGCAAGCGCGCCTCGTTCTTCTTCAACGTGGAACGGCGCAACATTAACGATGAGTCCGTGGTGTACGCCGAAACTTTGGACCCAACGACCTACAATGAAACGCCCTTCACCCAAGCCGTTGGCACCCCCCGTACCCGTACCAACATCGGCCCGCGCTTCGATTTCCAGGTCACACCCAACAACACCCTCACCGCCCGCTATCAATACTGGCTCGACAACGAGAGCAACCAGGGCGTCAGCGGATTCTCGCTTCCGACGCTGGCCTATAACAGTCGCGAGGCCGAGCACACTTTCCAGCTCAGCGATACCCAGATTCTGAGCCCTACGATCATCAACGAGACCCGGTTCCAATACGTGCGCGACCTGAGCCAGGAGTCGCCCTTGAATCTCGTTCCGGAGATCACGGTGCAAGGCGCATTCAGTGATGGCGGCAGCTCGGGCGGATATCTCAATGACCACGAGGACCGCTACGAACTGCAGAACTACACCTCGATCGTGAAGGGGAAGCACATGTTCAAGTTCGGAGGACGGCTGCGGGTTACCCGCGATGCCAATTCCACGAACTCGAATTTCAATGGCACCTACACTTTCTCTTCTTTGCAGTCCTATGCCATCACCCAGTATTACCTCGACCAGGGCCTGACGATGGCCGACATCCAGGCGAACCGCAACGATCCCGCGTTCTGCATGCCGCCTCCAGGGAGCACGATCGCACCGCGTCCCGGCCAGTGCGCGGGCGTGAGCCAATATTCCCAGACCATCGGCACGCCAGCCGTGGTCGCGAACTACGCCGACGCCGGTCTTTACTTCCAGGACGAGTTTAAGGTCCGCCCGAACTTCACGTTGAGCTACGGACTTCGCTTCGAGACCCAGAATGCGATCCAGGATCATGGGGACTGGGCGCCGCGCCTGGGCTTTGCCTGGGGCATCGATGGAGGCGGGAAGAAGTCCGCCAAGACCATCCTGCGCGGCGGGTACGGCATTTTCTACGAGCGCTTTGCCATCGCCAACATTCTGAACACGGACCGCTTCAACGGGGTCAACCAGCAGGAGTTCATCGTCACCAACCCGTGTTTCTACAACCCATCCGGCCCGGTGACGGAGAGCGAATTGACCGGATGCAACGGTTCCGTCACCAGCCTGAGCCGGAACACGATGTACCAGACTGCCTCGAGCTTGCGCGCTCCTTACACCATGCAGGGCGCTGTCAGTCTCGAGCGGCAGCTCTGGAAGAGTGCAACCGCAGCGTTGACCTACATCAATTCGCGGGGCTTGCACCAGTTGGTCACGATTAACGCCAACGCGCCCTTGCCTGGCAGCTACGACATCAACGATCCCTCGGCCGCGGTCTATCCTTACGGCAATATCGGGAACCTGTACCAGTACTACACCGAGGGCATTTTCAAGGAGAACCAGCTCATCGCGAACATCACGTGGAGAGCAGGCAGCCGCTTCTCGCTCTTTGGAAACTACTCCCTCAGCTACGCAAACAGCGATGTCAACAGCGTGAGCGGCAGCGCTGCTTTTGCTTCGAACTCGTATGACATCCTGCAGGACTACGGTCCCGCGGCATTTGCTGTTAGGAATCGTGCCATGATCGGCGGAAGCTTCGCGCTGCCCTACGCCTTCCGTTTCAGCCCCTTTGTTGTGGCGAGCTCAGGGCAGCCCTACAACATCACCATCGGGCAAGATATCAATGGCGACTCGTTCTTCAATGACCGCCCGTACCTCTGTTCAACCCCGGGGGCGAATGGCTGCCAAGCCACGCCGATCGGCAACTACACGGTAACGCCTATCTCGGGCGATGCGCTCGTACCCTCGAATTACGGGGTGGGCCCGGCTACGTTCACCTTCAATATGCGGCTGGGGAAAACCTTCGGAATCGGCCCAAAGCTTGAGAAGAGTGCCGACAACTCCAGCAACTCCCAAGGTGGTCCGCCTCCAGGTGGAGGAGGTGGCCGCGGCGGTGGTGGCGGGGGTGGTGGGCGTGGTGGCGGTATGAGCCCCTTTGGCGGGGCTGGCGGTGGCGGCCGCGGCGGACCCTTCGGCGCGGATGCCGCGACGCGCAAGTACAGCCTGACCTTCAACGTGATGGTAAGGAATCTTTTCAACATGGTGAACGAGGCTGCGCCGGTGGCGAGCTTGAATTCGCCGTTCATTGGGCAATCCATCGCGCTCGCGGGAGGTCCGTTCGGCAGCGGCGCTTATAACCGCCGGATCGACATGCAGGTGATTTTCGCGTTCTAAAACCGCAGAGGCACCGGAGCTGTTGATTACTCCGGTGCTTATGTCCATTAGCGAGATCGTCAGGCAACACTCCTGCCCGGCAGCCCCTCCAATCACAACAAGGTGTCCCATGGGCAATATCCTGGTTGTGGAAGATAATCGCGCGGAAGCAGAGTTGCTCGACGACTACCTGCAACTGTATGGGCTTGAAGTGGAACGCGTTACGGACGGCAGCTATGCCCTCGAACGCCTGCGAAGCCATTTCGCCTTCCCCGACGGCTTGATCCTGGATCTGAATCTGCCCATGGTGAGCGGATACGAGATACTCCGAGCCATTAAGCGAGACCCCGAACTGCGACCGAAACGGGTCATTGTGGTCAGCCGGCTTAAAGCACAGAACGAGATCGATGTCTGCATGTACATGGGAGCAGACGCGTATGTCCAGAAGAACGATGACCCTATCCTTTTCGCCAATGACCTCTGGAAGGCATTAGCCGCTGCGTAGAGTCAGAGTTGCTGCCTGCTACTGAAGATAGGGCACTTTGCCGCTCCGGCTCGTTGACTCCCTTAGTACTAGCGACGCTGTAAATCTCCCTCTCAGAGCCATTACTCTTCCACTAACTTGTCCGTAAATTTATGAAACTAAACCAAAGTCCGACGGCTTTGGCATACGGACATGTCCCCCTTTTTAAGATACTTAACCCGTGTACCTAGGTGTTTCTGTCCATTTGGAAAAGTGACTCCTTGCTCCATGATTCTTCTCGTCACACGGGCACAAAAAATTACAAGCGCGAATGTGAAGCGTGGAGTGCCCGAATTGCAGAGCTGAGATGCATGCAACCTTGAATCAGCGGAGAAGTCATGAAGCGCTTGGTTAAAAGTTTGTTTGCATTCTCTCTCTTGGGAGCTGGATGTACCGCGGCGACGGTCACCATTTCTCAACCTGCAGCATCGACCGCAACGTCCCCGGTGCAAGTGAGCGCGACAGTCAGTGGTAGCAGCCATGTCCTGCAGTTGTATGTGGACGGCCAAAAGGTTCTGGACAGCCATTCCGGCTCGCTGAATCAAAGCGTAAACCTGTCAACGGGCACTCATCGTCTGGCTGTGCAGTCCGTGGATGACAGCCACAACATTACGAAGACGGTGAAATATGTAACCGTCCAGTCGACAAGCAACCCAACCCCACCTCCACCCCCGCCGCCGCCGGCAGGCACAACGTTTGCGAACGTCCAGGAGGAATCGAACTGGCAAACCTGTGGTTCGTGTGGCGATAGCGGCGGAGGCGGCGCGCTTGCGAATTACATCATGACCCGCGGTCTAACGAATCCGACGGTCGACGGCACCTCGACGGCTGCCGAGTTCAAGATCAGCGGTTCGCAGGCCTTCTCGAATGGCTACTGGTACCGTGGGAACAGCTCGGTGCCCAAGGCGCCGGTAAAGAGCCTGGTTTACGACTTCTACATTTACGTGCCGGCCTCGAGCGTCAATGCGCCGCAGGCGATCGAGTTTGAGTGCCAGCACGAGGTCAACGGCTACACCTATAACTATGCGTGGCAGGCAGATTATCCGACCCATAGCTGGCGGACGTTCGACTACATCAACCGCAAATGGGTGTCCAGCAACGTTCCTTTCACGGGCTTTACGGGCGATACCTGGCACCACATTGTGGCCGAATATCATGCCGACGGCACCAACGGCATCCACGACGCGATCACGGTGGATGGTGTTCGCACCGTCGTCAACGTGACTTATCCGGCAAAGCATACCGGCCAGTCGTGGGACGCTCTGACGAATGCTTTCCAACTCGACATGAACGGCAAAGCGACCGGATTCTCGGTGTACGTCGACAAAATGAACGTAACCTACCAATAAGCGAACAAGCCCATCGACTAGCAAACAATGCGCCGCCATCCCTGGCGGCGCTTTTTTGTGCCCTCGCGGGAAAATGTGATCTACGTCACGCTCGGCCTGTGACGCAGGACATAGACGGCCATCAATCCAGCGCGCAGAATATCGACAATTAAATAAGAAGCAGGCGGGGGACGCAGGTCATAAATACCGTGATGCCCAGGTTAAGAGGCGATTCCAGGGAACGCCTTCTGGATGGGACAACGATTCCAGCACCGCGGTTGAGCTTCCGACCATCCTCCTACACCCCACAAGAGTTCTCCGCCTGCTGATCTTTCACTTCGGCCCAGGATGCCAGCAAGCTGTGCAGGTGACCGTATGTCAAGCGCAATGGGCCGTTGCCAGAATGGAAATGATTCAGCCCCTTCCGCTCCATCCCTAGTGGCAATTCTCCAAGTTCCGTTATACAAACGTCCCCAACTCTGAGGAGGCATTTATGTCCACGGTCGCGTCCCCCGCCAATATCCAGAGCTTTGTAGCCAAAGAGGAGCAGTACGAGGCTCCAGAGATTGTCGTCAAGCAAGCTCTGTTGAGCCACTGGCAGGAGGAGTATGACCGGTCGATCGCGGACCCGCAGAAGTTCTGGGGGGAAATCGCCCAGGGTTTCCGCTGGACCAAGCCATTCCACAAAGTAATGGACCAGAGCGGCCCGCATCATCAGTGGTTCGTCGGAGGCAAAACCAACATCACGCTCAATGCGCTCGATCGCCATGCCAAGTCCGAGCGGCGTAATCGAGTGGCTTACATTTGGCTCTGCGAAGACGGATCGGAGCGCGTCATCACCTATGGGCAGTTGTATCGCATGGTGTGTCGCTTTGCGAATGGGCTGCGCTCGATCGACGTGAACAAGGGCGACCGGGTGGTGATTTATATGCCGCTGACGATTGAGTGCATCGTGGCGATGCTGGCGTGCGCGCGCATTGGCGCGATTCACTCGGTTGTGTATGCCGGGCTGGGGCACACAGCTCTACGCGATCGCATCGTTGACGCCCAAGCGAAAGTTGTGGTTGCCGGCGAGTGCACGTACCGCCGCGGCAAGACGGTCGCTCTGAAACCGATTGTCGACGAAGCCATCGACGGAATCGACTTCGTCGAGCACGTCGTCGTTTATCAGCGCAGCAAAGGCCAGTTCGAGCCTGCCAGCCGGCGCGAGGTCGACTTTTACGCGCTGATGAAGTTTTCCTCTGAATGTCCGGCAGAAGAAATGGATGCGGAAGACCCGCTCTTCATCCTGTACACCTCGGGAACGACGGGTAAGCCGAAGGGCGTGGTCCACGTGCACGGCGGCTTCATGGTGGGCACCACCTACCATCTGCGCACATTTCTCGACGTGAACGAGCAAGACATTTTCTGGAACACGTCCGATACAGGTTGGATCGTGGGACATTCCTACATCGTGTATGCGCCACTCTGCGCCGGCGTGACTACTTTATTACGCGAAGGAGCGATTGACTATCCTGACCCAGCGGCGGCATGGCAAGTCATCGAGCGCTACGGCGTCACAAAGATGTTTACCGCGCCCACCGCGATCCGCATGTTCATGCGCTTCGGCGAATCTCTGCCGCTTTCTTACGATTTGACGACGCTGCGGGTGATCGCCTGCGCCGGTGAACCTCTCAATCCCGAGGCCTGGCGCTGGGCGCAAACTTATATTGCCGGAGACGGAAAGTGGGGATACGTGATCGACAACTGGTGGCAGACCGAGTTGGGCGGACCAACTTTAGGCACGCCGGTCACACTTCCTATGCGTCCCGGCAAAGCTGGTTTACCGTTGCCCGGCGTAGAGGCCGACGTGGTGGATCTCGAAGGCAAGCGCTCGCCCAATGGCGTAACCGGGCGATTGATCCTGAAGCGTCCCTTTCCCCACATGATGCGTACGGTTTGGCAAAATGACGCAAAGTGGGAGCGCGAGTGGCAGGAAATTCCCGGCTGTTACATGACCGGCGATATTGCCGTACGCGATGCCGAAGGCTATATCGCAGTCATCGGCCGGGCCGACGACGTCCTCAACGTAGCCGGACACCGCATTGGGACTGCCGAGGTTGAGAGCGCCCTTGTGTCGCATCCGGCGGTAGCCGAAGCAGCGGCCATCGGCGTACCCGATTCGCTGAAGGGCGAAACGATCAAGGCCTTCGTGCAACTTCGGGCCGGACACGTGGCGAGTGAAACCCTCAAGGCAGCCCTGGTGGACCACGTGCGCCGCGAGTTGGGCCCGATCGCGACGCCTTCGGCCATCGACTTCGTTCCATCGCTGCCAAAGACCCGCAGTGGCAAGATCATGCGCCGCCTTCTCAAAGCGCGGGAAACCGGCGCCGAGATCGGAGATCTCTCCACCCTCGAACAATAGCAGTGTTGCTGCACGATTCTCCTGGCGGCCCGTTTTCCCCGAGCGGGCCGCTTGTTTTAGTATGCGTAGGGCGTCTGAAAGACGATCCAGGGACATCAGGAAGGAACACCGCGTCATGTCGAACGTCACGACTCCGCACGTCAACATCGACTCTACCCTCCAGGAAAACCGCACGTTCGAACCACCTGCCGCGTTCCGCGAGGCGGCGCATATCAAGAGCCTCGAGCAATATGAGCAGATTTACCAGGAAGCGGCGGAGGATCCGGAAAAGTTCTGGGCCGGCATTGCCAAGGAACTGCACTGGTTCAAGCCGTGGACGAAGGTTCTGGAATGGGACGCTCCCTGGGCGAAATGGTTTGTCGGCGCCCAGACCAACATCTCCTACAACTGCCTCGACAGCCATGTGCTCGGCGGAAAGCGGCATAAAGCGGCGTTTATCTGGGAAGGTGAGCCCGGAGATGTGCGCACACTCACGTATCAGCAGCTCTGGCTCGAGGTGCAGAAGTTTGCCAACGTCCTGAAGACGCTTGGCATTCAAAAAGGCGATCGTGTTGCCATCTACATGGGCATGGTTCCGGAATTGCCGGTGGCGATGCTTGCCTGTGCGCGTATCGGCGCGACCCATTCGGTCATCTTCGGTGGATTCTCCGCCAATGCTCTGGTCGATCGCATCACCGACCAGAAGGCGGTGGCCGTGATCACCCAGGATGGATCCTGGCGACGCGGGAACGAAGTGAAGTTAAAGGCCGCAGTCGACGAAGCGCTCGAAAAGTGTCCGACGGTGAAGCATGTCATCGTGTACAAGCGTACCGACTCCGCCATCGAGATGAAGGAAGGCCGCGACCACTGGTGGCACGACCTCATGGCCACGGCGAGCGATCACTGTCCCGCCGAACCACTCGACGCCGAGCATCCGCTCTACATCCTTTACACCTCGGGCACCACCGGTAAGCCGAAGGGCATCGTGCACACGACTGGTGGCTATGCGGTCGGCACCTATCTCACCACCAAGTGGGTCTTCGATTTGAAAGAGGATGACGTGTACTGGTGTACCGCCGATATTGGGTGGGTCACGGGACACAGTTACATCGTTTATCGTCCATTGCAGAACGGCGCGACGACGCTGATGTACGAAGGCGCTCCGAACCAGCCGGACATGGACCGCTTTTGGGCGCTGGTCGCGAAACATAAGGTGACCGTCTTCTACACAGCACCTACAGCGATCCGTACCTTCATGAAGTGGGGCGCTCAATATCCGAACCGTCACGACTTGAGCACGCTGCGGTTGCTGGGCAGCGTGGGCGAACCGATTAATCCGGAAGCCTGGATGTGGTACCGCGACGTGATCGGCAAAGATCGTTGCCCGATCGTGGACACGTGGTGGCAGACCGAAACCGGTTGCATCATGATCTCCCCTTTACCGGGCGCGATCGCGACCAAGCCTGGCTCGGCAACGCGTCCTTTGCCCGGTGTGATTGCGGAAGTAGTGACCCGCACGGGAGAAAAAGTTCCGCTTGGCTCCGGCGGTTTCCTGGTAATCAAGAAGCCGTGGCCCGCGATGATGCGCACCATCTACGGCGATCCCGAACGCTACAAGGCGCAGTATTGGTCCGATATTCCGGGCGTGTACTTCACCGGCGACGGGGCGCGGGAAGACAAGGACGGCTACTTCTGGATCATGGGCCGGGTTGATGACGTGCTCAATGTTTCCGGGCACCGCCTCAGCACGATGGAGATTGAGTCCGCGCTGGTCGCGCATCCGAAGGTTGCAGAAGCCGCGGTCGTGGGACGACCAGACGAGATGAAGGGACAAGCCGTCTCTGCCTTCGTCACGCTGGAATCTGGAAGCAAGCCGTCTCCCGAGCTGAAAGAGGAATTGCGCAGCTGGGTGGCGAAGGAAATTGGTTCCATGGCCAAGCCCGACGACATTCGTTTCACCGATTCGTTGCCAAAAACCCGCAGCGGCAAGATCATGCGGCGCCTGCTGCGTGAGCTCGCAGCCGGAGGAGACGTGAAGGGCGACACAACGACGCTGGAAGATTTCAGCGTGCTGGCGAAGCTGAAAGGCGACGAGTAATTCCTCGCAATGCGATATGAGAGGGCGCACGAACAGCGCCCTTTTTGTGCCTGATCGACAGCACAACTGCGCCTGTTCGGCCGGCATCTAAACCCCTTTTGACCTAGTACTGGGCTTTGAGGGCGTTTGTCCCATGGATGTTGTGAATCCTACCTCCGCGGCTGAGCCGGATGCGACGGAACACGCGATCCAGTTGCTCGCGCGCGAAAACAAGATTCTCGAACTCATCGCCCGTGGCGCAGCCCTCGAAAAAGTTCTGAAAGAAATTGCGTACGCCGCAGAGAATTTCTGCGACGGCGCAGTGCGCTGTTCCATTCTCTTGCTGGACGAATCCGGGACCCACCTTCTGCACGGTGCGGCGCCGAGCCTGCCGAAGGAATACAACAACGCGATTCACGGCACTACCGTAAGTTCGAACAACGGATCGTGCGGGGCCGCGGTCTTCCGCAAGAAGCCGGTGATCGTAGCCGATATTGAGAATGCCCCTTCGTGGAAACACTTGCGGGACCTGGCGCATAAATTCGGTTTGCGCGCCTGCTGGTCGACCCCGGTCAATTCATCGCAAGGCGAAGTGATCGGATCGTTCGCTCTGTATTACAGCGAGCCCTCTCGCCCGTCCCCAAGCACATTACAAGTTGTCGATCTGCTATCCCGGACCGCATCCATCGCCATCGAACGGCACCGTTCTGAGTCGCAACGTGTCCGTTATCAGAAGCAGATCGAGAAGCTCAACGATACCGGCATACTGCTCGCAGCGGAACGCGATCCACAAAAGATTGTCCAAGCGGCTACCGATACGGCCCGTGAATTCAGCGGCGCCGCATTCGCGGTCTTCATCTACAACGTCAACGGGATCGGCGGTGAGAGCCGCACCCTTCACACCGTATCGGGCGCGGACTATGAAGCGCTTTCGGAATTTCCGTTACCGCGCGGTACTAATATCTTTGCCCCAACCTTTGCCCGGGCCGGCACCGTGCGAATCGCGGACGTCACGAAGGACCAGCGTTACGGACGCAAGACGCCTCACCCCGAAAAGCGCGAAGGACACGTGGCCGTGTGCAGCTACCTGGCGGTTCCGGTGGTGTCACGCTCCGGAGAGGTGATCGGCGGTTTGTTTCTCGGGCATCCGGAAGTTGACAAGTTTACCCAGGAGGCGGCGCACCTCGTTGAGAGCATCGCTGCGCAGGCGGCGGTGGCAATTGATAACGCGCACCTCAACGATGGCATTGCCCGCCAGCTCGCCTCCTCGAAGGAAGTGCAGCAACGGTTGGCCATCGCCCAGCAGTCGGCACAGCTGGCCACGTGGGAACTCGACCTTCGGACCAACGAGATCCGGTTTTCTCCAGGAAGCTGGCCGGTTTTCGGTTGCGAGCTCTCCAGGATCAAAATGTGGCATGACTGGGAGTCGCAGATCCATCCCGAAGACCGGGACAGCATTCGCGAACAGCTGGAGCAGGCGATCGAGCAAGAGAAAGACTACTTTGCTGAATATCGTGTGCAGACGCCGCTGGGTACCCGCTGGCTCCAGGAGCGCGCGCACGTTGTATTCGAAACCGGCACGAGTGAGCCCGAACGCGTGGTCGTGCTGAGCATCGACATCACCGAACGAAGGCTGGCGGATGAAGCCCTCCACCTGAGCGACCAGAAGTTTCGCGAGGCCCAGCAAGCGGCGAGCATGGGCACATGGTTTTGCGAGATTGGGGCGGACAAGCTGACATGGTCGACGGAGGTGCCCTCCCTGCAAGGCGCAGTGTTGAGCCAATCAGTAAAAGATTGGGCGGAGGCCGTTCATCCGGACGACATCAAGACGGCGCGGGCGGAAGTAGAGCGCGCTTTTCGCGAGGGCGGCCCCTTTCGCATGGAATGCCGCGTCCGCAAAGCGAATGGCGAGTATGCCTGGTGCTTCACCCAGGGCCAGATTCGGCTGGACGAGAACCGTAAGCCAATCTCCGCGGTTGGAATTACCGTGGACATCACCGCACGCAGGCGCGCGGAGCAGGAATTGCGCCGCACCCAGGAGCGCTTTGGGCTGATTGTCGATACGGCGGACATTGGTTTCTGGTATTGCGACCTGCCGGCGGTCGAGTTGCGATGGGATGCGCGGGTGAAAAACCATTTCTGGCTTCCAGCCGACGCGTCCGTCACGATCGAAGACTTTTATCGCATTGTGCATCCAGACGACCGTGAGCGCATTCGGCGCGCGACGGAAGCTGCGATCCAGAACCACTGCAAGTGCGATATTGACTACCGCACGGTGTCGCCGGAGGGCGAGGTGAAATGGGTCCGGTCGGTGGGCCGGGGCTTCTATGACGCCAGCGGCAATCCCACCAGTTTCGACGGGATGACGATGGACATTACGGCGCGGCGCAAGGCGGAAGACGCGCTGCGCAGTTCGGAGAAACTGGCTGCCACCGGCCGGCTTGCCGCCACCATTGCGCACGAAATCAATAATCCCCTTGAGGCCGTTACCAATTTCATTTACCTGGCGAAGACGACGGAGGGGATCTATCCGCAGGTGCAGGACTATCTCGAAGTTGCCGACCAGGAACTGATGCGGGTTTCGCACATCGCGCGACAGACCCTGGGGTTCTACCGCGATGCGAGCGGTCCCAAGATCATCAAGGTCGATGAGTTGGTGCACGACGTCCTAAATTTGTATCAGCGAAAAATTTCTTATAAGTCGCTCGACTTGCAAGTCGATGTCGCAGCGGATCTGAAGATCTCCGGGCTGGCCGGGGAGATGCGCCAAGTGCTTTCGAATTTGCTCGCCAATGCGATCGATGCGTCGCGCGCCGCGGGCAAAATCCGTATCCGGGCGCGGGGGACGTGCGACTGGAAGACGGGAATGAACGCCACCCGGGTGACGCTGGCCGACTCCGGCTGCGGCATGTCGGCAGACGTGCGCAAGCGGCTGTTTACGCCCTTCTTCACCACCAAGGCGGACGTGGGCACTGGCCTTGGTCTGTGGGTCACCAAGGGCATGGTGGAGAAGGCCAAGGGGCGGATCTGTGTGCGCAGCCGGGAAAACGCGGGGACGGCCTTCAGCATGATTTTCCCTTCCAACACGGTGGCCCCGGTGCCGCTGAAGAAATCTGCCGCCTAACTACATTTAGCAATTCGATACCCCCCTCCCCCTCCCCCCCGTCCTATGCATTTTCAGCAGCTTAGACTGTGGAAAACCTGCAAAATCTAGATTACAGGGTAGTTGCGGGTAAAATCTTGCAACCACGGGAGTTCCATCGCACAGTTGCGAGAAGCTGCAACTCCGCGCTCGTGGACGGGTTAACTGATCAGTACACTCTCGCTTGGGGAACGCTTGCCCCACTTGCGCAGAATACCGCGCAGCAGGGGAGATGTCGGTGAGCGATGAACGTGGGGAACGTGCGGTGGCTCACGAAGTCGTGTGACGTGGAGATGAAACACGCGCTCTTCCGCCAGGAATCGGCGGGAACACGCTTGGCCGTGCCCTTTCGTTCGACTCCTAAGTGGAATGAGGGATTGTTCCATAACAGGCCGGCTGATAAGTTTTATCCCGAGTCACTCAATTTTCTGCGAGCCGGAACCATTAGTAACAACTGGAGTTAGTACGAATCGTGCTATTAAGAGAGAGGAACTTACAAGGTTCCGAACTCGAGACGGGTACTCGGCAACGGTTGTAGAGGACGACGCAAGCGAATCGGTGGCAACCAGCACGGCCCGAGCAGTCAAGGACAGTATGAAACCTAGCTTGAAAGTCGCCCTGCTTCTTTTGACCCTCATTTTTGGGGTTTATGCGCTCGCGGCCACCATCCAGCCGGCGACGCGCCCTCCGGCCAAGAAGAAAACGACGGCAAAGGTAACGGAAACGGCCCATGCGCAGAAGCGCATCCGCCGGCTGAGCCATACCCGGCGGCAGGTAACGACGCGGGCGGCACGGCGCCGGTATTACGAGCGGTTTACCGGTAACAGCTTTATCGCGGGCGACCAGGGCGAAGGCGACATCACGGCGGGTGAAGATCCAGTGGTGCGGGCGGCGGCGGTGGACGCGCTCGGCAACATGAACGGCACGGTGGTGGCGATCGACCCGAGCAGCGGACGCGTTCTGGCGATGGTGAACCAGAAGCTGGCGCTGGCGGAAGGAGCGCAGCCTTGCTCGACATTCAAAGTAGCTGTTGCTCTGGCGGCCTTGAACGAGCAGGTCATCACCAAGGAAACCAAGGTTTCGCTGGGCGGCTCCTACAAGATGGACCTGACCACAGCGCTGGCGCACTCGAATAATGCGTATTTCGAAGCAGTAGGACGCAAGCTGGGGTTCGAAAAGGTCAGTTATTACGCGCACCAGTTCGGACTGGGCGAGTTGGCGGGCTGGAATATCCAGGGTGAACATCTTGGGCAGTTTCCGTCGAACGAATTGGCGGCCAGCCTGGGCGGCGTAGGGAAGATGTGTTCGTTCGGCGAAAGCATTTCGCTGACTCCCTTGCAGCTCGGCGCACTGATCGCTTCGATTTCGAATGGCGGCACGCTGTATTACTTGCAGCATCCGACTTCGCCGGCAGACATTGCGAATTTCACGCCGCGAGTGAAGCGTTATCTCGACATCAAGCCGCTGATCCCGGAGATTTCGGACGGGATGGCAGGCGCGGTCAATTACGGCACGGCACGCTTGCTGCGCACCAGCTTCTACCAGGAGCCGGTGCTGGGCAAGACGGGAACGTGCTCGAAGGACGGCACGCGCTTTGGATGGTTTGCCTCGTACGCGGATACGGAGTACGGGCGCATTGTGACGGTCGTTTTCCTCGAAGGCGGGCGTCCGACGTTTGGACCGAAGGCGGCGGAGCTGGCAGGGAAGTTCTATCGCAATCTGTATGACCACAATTTCTTCGCGATCCGCGCACCGTTAACGCCGGTGCGGTCGGCCGAGCGAACCAACGGGTTGAGCGAACAGCAGTAGGGTCTTCGCACGAAACGAGGCCTCCCGGAAGGGAGGCCTTTTTCGTTTGCGTGACTTTTTCGGCTGTGTCACCACGTTCCCTGTTTCCTTCCAAACCACCACACCAAGCCGACGCTTGCGGTGTTCTGGTCCTTTGAGAACACGGTTGCGTTGGAGGTGTAGAAGTACGGACGGTTAGAAAAGTCCCGCCGCCACTCGTAGCGCATGAGGAGGCCATCGGCGAGCTGGTAGTCGTAGGTGAGGGTGGTTTCCTTCAAGGCCTGGGGCTTACCGCTGAAAAGGCCGTTGGGGTCGGAAAGATATTCGCTGCGCGCTCCGAGGGCGATTTTCGGAGTGAACTGGTAGCGGGCATAGAGAGCGCCGCCATCAACATGCGATGGTGCCGAAGACTGACCGTCGGTGGGGTTCTGCCAGACACGGGAGATGAAATAGTCGCCCTCTGCGGCGAAGGAAAGCTTGGGCGTGGCTTGCCAGGTGACGTAGCTATCGAAGATGTGATTGCGGCCATTGGGCGCGGGGTTGATGGGGGTGGAGCAGAGATCGGGCTGGAGGGGATAGCTGCCGCAGTTGGTGCTGGGAACGGTGTCTGGATTGTCCTGACCGTAGTAGTAGTTGACGGTCCAGGTGAGGGATTTCCGCGGGGTGATGACGAAGCCGAAGAGTTCGTCCTTGAACGCATTGGTGGCTTCGGTCTGGTTGGTGCCATTCACGAGCCAATAGTTGAGAGCGATCTTGTCGTTCACCTTGTAATTGGCGCGAACCCCGGCGTGGTAGAAGGGCAGGAAATCGAAGAAGTAGGCGCGCGAATAGTTGATCTGGTCCTTGGTGTAATTGCCTTCGAGACCGAGGGAACTGGCCCACTTGCCGACATCGATGGTGAGACCGCTGCCGATGGGAGCGACATAGGTTCCGTAGGCCTGGAAGATGTTGCGATAGATCTGCGGGCGCGGTTCGTTGATGGGATTGCCCTGGAGGGTATCGGTGGCCTGGCCGAATTGGAGATCGAGGCGAGCGCCGAAGCGGCGGCCGTCGGCAACGTCGGGGGCGCGCTCGATGACGAAGTCGGCCTGGTTGAGGCTGATGTTGTTACTGAGAACGTCGTAGGCGCGGAGCAGGTTCACGCGATTGTAGGGAGCGTTGAAGTTGTAGGCGTAGTAAGTGTCGAGCATCACGTTGAAGGTGGTGCCGCGGAAGAAGTCGAGGTTAGCTCGATCCTCGGTGGTGAGGGACTGAGAGACAGGTGGGGGCGGAGGATCGGTGGGGGTGGCCGCGACGGCGGGCGCGGTGGCGCTGACGGGCGGCTTCGAGGCGACGAGGAGTTGTTTAATTTCGGCGAGCTGGGACTTCAAGTCCTGCACTTCAGCCTGAAGCTGGTCCACGCGTTGTTGCAATGGTTGCGGGTCGGGGGATTGAGCGTGGAGGGTGGCCGAGAGCAGCAGGATGAACAGGGGTCGGAAGGTACGCATAAGTCACCTGCCGGAAACTATACGAGGCGGGGCATAAATTTTTTATAAGCGGGAGAGGAGAAGCGGCCGAAGGAAAGGCGAGAACCTAAGAAGTTGCTACTGCGTGGCTTCGGGTTTCTTAGCCTGGTCCTGAAAGCGTTGGAGGCTGGCCTGGATGGTAGCCTTCGCGACCGGATCGGTTTCGGTGGCGAGTTTTGCCTGGAGCCATTGCACAAAGCGCGTGCGTCCGGTGAAAGGGCTGGGCTCGGAGGTCTGCACGACCTTGAAATCGCCATTGTCTTCGCCGACCTCGATATGAACGACCACGCGGGTGGGATCAGGGAAGTAGCCGCCGGCGAGATCGTATTCGCCGCTGATGTCGTACTGGACGTCGAAGCCATAGCGACCGTGCTCGGGGCGGGGGTCGGGAAGAATCTCGTAGCGGGTGACGATGGCGACGCGCTTGAAATCAGGATTATCGCGCCACGAGGTAATGGGCTGAATGCGTGTCCAGCCTTGCGGGGTGAGACGAGCGCCATCGTAATCGAGGCGGCAATAGTTGGCGACGGCCTGGCGGAACTCCGCGTTGCGGTTGGAGCGTTCGCCGGGGTTGATGTGCACGTTGGCCTGCGCCGGCGCAAGCGTGGCGAGCGAGAGAAGCATGACCGATGTGAGAGCCCAACGCATAGAAAAACCGGAGTTGCTGAAGTAATTTTCAGCCTACCACGGTTTGCCGTAAGCGAATGTAAAGGATGGCATTACGTTGGGACGATCCGGATGCGTTCACCGGCGTGGAGTATGCAAAACGCCCGGCAATGGGACCGGGCGTTTTTCTTCTGCAATCAGGAATTACCTCTTGGTAAGGGCAGCACCGCGGGCAGTCACCTCATCGCGGGAGACTACGCCGTCCTTGATATAGACGACGCGGTGGGCGTATTCAGCGATGTCGTGCTCGTGGGTGACGAGGACGATGGTGTTGCCTTGCGACTGGAGGGTGTCAAAGAGGGCCATGATCTCGACGCCGGTTTGGGAGTCGAGGTTACCGGTCGGCTCGTCGGCGAGGATGATGGAGGGTCGATTGACGAGAGCACGGGCGATGGCAACGCGCTGGCGCTGGCCGCCGGAAAGCTCGTTGGGCTTGTGGTGCATGCGCTCCGCCATGCCTACCTTGGTGAGTGATTCTTTCGCGCGTTCAATGCGTTCGGCCGCGGGAACACCGGCGTAGATGAGCGGGAGTTCAACGTTGTGCAGGGCGGTAGCGCGGGCCAACAGGTTGAACGTCTGGAAGACGAAGCCGATTTCCTTGTTGCGGATGCGCGCAAGTTCGTCGTCGTCGAGTTCACTGACGAGCTGGCTGTTGAGCCAGTAGAGGCCTTTGCTGGGCGTATCGAGGCATCCGATGAGATTCATGAGGGTCGATTTGCCGGAGCCGGAGGGACCCATGATGGCGACATATTCATTGCGCTCGATGCGCAAGTTGACGCCGCGCAGGGCGTGCACCTGCTGTTCGGAACCCATGTCGTAAGTCTTCCAGAGGTCTTCGGTGCAGATGATGCAGGACGCCGGGGGCGTGGTCATATTTTCAGTCATGCTTGCCATCTCGAGTGTTGCCATGAGATCTCCTTGATTGAGGCCGCGCCGGCAGGTTGCGCCGGCAAAGAACAGAGGACTACGAGTTCTCTTCGAGCTTTGCCGGAGCCGTATTGTCGACCTTGACCTTGGCGCCGTTCCGCAGGGTGCGCAGCACTTTGTAGCTGCCGGTGATGATGGTGTCGCCCTGTTTCAAGCCCTTGGTGACCTCAATATCCGTCGTACCGGTAATGCCGGTCTCTACAGGTACGAATTCGACCTTGTTTTCGTTCGCGTGGAGGACGAAAACCCCCTGGAGCTCTTCTTTATCGTTCTTGGCCTGCTGGGGCGAAGCCGCCTGAACGTTGCTGCTTTTCTTGTCTTTCTTATCCTGCAGGTCGCCGCGCTGGCGGATGGTGAGGGCCTGAATGGGGATGGTGACGGCGTCATCGCGGGTTGCAGTGGTGATTTTGGCGGTGGTCGAGAGGCCGGGGCGGAGCGAATCCGGCGGATTCGTGAGGGTGATGACGACTTTAAAGTCGCGGGCTTCCTGGCTGCCGGTGGTGGACTGCGAGGTGGAAACGCCGGACGAACGGAGGATAGCGTTGTCGCCGATCTCGGTGACGGTGCCCTTGAATTTCTGCTTGGGCAAGGCGTCGATAGTGACTTCGGCGGGCTGCCCGAGCTTCACATTGACGATGTCGGTCTCATCTACCTTGACCTCGGCGGTGACGATCGACATGTCGGAGATGGTCATGATGGTGCTGCCGGGAGAGTTCTGGATACCCATGACGACCATCTCGCCCTGGCGGACAGGGAGGTTGGTCACGATGCCGTCATAGGGGGCGACATAGGTGGTCTTGGCGAGCACATCGGAGGCGTGGGTCAGAGCGGCGGCGTTCTGCTTGATGTGGCGCTGCGCCGACTCGGCTTGTGCCTTGGTCTGGATAATGCGGATCTTGGCCTGCTGCAGGTTGGAAGCGGAGGCTTCAAAGGCGGCCTTGCGGCTGTCGTAATCCTGCTTGGGGATCAGTTGATCTTTGTAGAGGCTCTGCCCACGCTGCCAATCGAAATTCTTCTGCTCGTAGTCGGCCTGGGCACGATCGAGGTCGGCGAGGGCGGTGCGTTGGGCAGCGTCGGCGGCGGCGGAATCGGACTGAGCGGCGTCGAGCGCAGCGCGGCCGGCATTGACATCGGCGGCTGGCTGGATATCTTCGAGTTGCGCGACCAGTTGGCCCTTCTTGACGTGATCGCCTTCTTTCACCGGCAGGGAGACGAGGCGGCCCATGGCATTGGCGCCGACATTGACGAAGGTTTTCGGCTTGATTTCCCCGGAGGCAGTGACAACAGAGGAGATGCTGCTGCGATCGACCTTGCCGGTCTGAACGGTGACATCTCCCTGCTTGCTCTTGACGACGGTGACAATGACCACCACGGCGAGAAACAGAATGATGCCGCCGATAATTAAGATCTTCTTCATGAATCCTCGAGAATACGCAGCCGTGTTGCTAAGAGTGCGAAGCAGAGAACAACACTCGTGATCGTTCTTTCTTTCATGCCAGCCGGAAGCAGACGTGGGGCATGGATCGCGACTTCGCCCTGGCTAACAATCGTTACGAAAACTGACGGTTGAAAGTTCCGGAAGAGAGCATTCTTTCTAAACAGTTACCGGGGCAGTTTCAGACCGTTCGCCGCAGGGCTGGGCGGAGTTGCCGATCACCTAATTATAGCGGGTGTGGGTAGGCCAGAGGGAGAGCCTAGGTAGACACATTCGGACCAGCGACGAAATGCCGGCCCGCGCGTCCAAAGCAGTCACAATCGTTCTCTGAAGAGGGTAGCGGCCTTGATTTGGGGTAGCCGAAACCATACAATTTCAAATGCCCCTACCTGTTGCCCAGAGGAATACCGGAGTTATGCAATGAAGTCGTCCCGATCGTTAGCGTTGGCCCTGTTTTTGATCTTTGGCGTTTCTGCAGGTGTGGTGTACGGGGGGCAAGCCCAGGACAAACCTGCGGACTCCAAGGATGCGAAGGACACGACTGACCAGCAACAGCCGGCAGTCGATCCGCTGAAGCGGCCGATTTCACCCAAGCAAAAGAAGCAGAACTTGAGGTCGCTCTATAAAGAGTTGGACCCGGCGGACAAGAAGTGGCTGGACGAGGACGTCAAATACATCATCACGGATGAAGAGCGCGAGGCATTCCTCAAGCTGTCGAACGCGGAAGAGCGGGATGCCTTCATCGAGCAGTTCTGGCTGCGGCGCGACCCCACGCCGGACACCCCGGAAAACGAATTCAAGGAAGAGCACTACCGCCGCATCGCATACGCCAACGAGCATTTTGCTTCGGGCGTCCCGGGATGGCGGACGGACCGCGGCCGGATCTATATTGTGTTTGGTCCAGCGGACGAGATCGATTCGCATCCGTCGGGCGGCACCTACGATCGTCCGATGGACGAAGGCGGCGGCGAGACCTCGACGTATCCATTCGAAGACTGGCGTTACCGGTATATCGAGGGAATCGGCAACGAGGTGATCATCGAGTTCGTGGATTCGTGCATGTGCAACGAATACAAGATCTCGCTCGACCCGAACGACAAGGATGCTTTGCTGCACACGCCAAACAGCGGACTCACGATGTACGAGTCGATGGGCATGGCGAACAAGTCTGACCGCGTGAGCGGGTTGAACCCGACGGGCAATCCGAACGACATGCAGCAGAGCCAGAGCAAACAGTTCGACAAGCTGGAGCAGTACGCCAAACTGATGAAGCCCCCGCAGGTGAAGTTCAAAGACCTGGAGAGCGAGTTGGTCACCCACAAGATCATCACGAACCCGATGCCGTTCGACGTGCGGACGGACTTCGTGAAGGTAACCAGCGACACCGTGCTGGTGCCGATCACGTTGCAGATCAAGAACAAGGACATCACCTTCGTCAGCAAAGACGGGATCCAGCGTGGGACGGTGAACATCTTCGGACGGGTGACGACGTTGACGGGCAAGATTGTGCAGACGTTTGAAGAGCCGGTGCAGATTGATGTGCCGAACGAACTGCTGGAGCGTAAGGTGGAGCAGGTGTCGGTGTATTGGAAGGCCCTGCCGTTGCGCTCGGGACGGTACCGGTTCGATGTTGTGATCAAAGACGTGAACGGCGACCGGTCAGGCATCTGGAGCCGCGGGATCATGGTTCCGGATTACGGAGACGATAAGCTGAATTCCTCGTCGATGATCCTGGCGGATGTGATGGAGAAGGTGCCGGCGAAGTCGATTGGCGCGGGCAGCTTTGTGATCGGCGACGAGAAGGTACGTCCGAGGGTCGATACGGCGGATGGCAAGCCGACATCGTTCAAGCGGGACCAGCGGCTCAATATGTGGATGCAGATCTACAACCTGGGCTTGGATGACAAGACGAAAAAGCCGTCGGCGACGGTGCAATACGATTTGATCAACACGCAGACCAACAAGTCGGTCGTGTCGGCGACGGAATCGACCGAGCAGATGGGCAATGTAGGCGACCAGTTGACCCTGGAAAAGAGCATGGCGCTGAATAGCGTAGAGCCTGGACTTTACCGGTTGACGGTCAAAATCGACGATAAAGTTTCGAACCAAAGCTTGACGCGCAGCACACCGTTTGTGGTGGAATAACGTCCAATTCACGAGTGGGAGTCGTATGACCCGTAGGCTCGGATGGTTGATCGTCGTGATCGCGTGGTCGGCGATGGTGTCGGCGGCTGGGCACCCGGGTAAGTTGTCGGGCTACGTACACGACACTAAAGGCGTGGCGCAGATGGGCGCCAGCGTGGAAGTGACTCCGCTGGGAAGCACGGAGACGCTGCGAGCCTTTACCGACCCGCGCGGATTTTTTGCAGTTGCGGGGCTGCTTCCGGGCAAGTACACCGTGAAGGTCAGTGCTCCGTCGTTTCTGCCGAGCATGACCCAGAACCTGGCGGTGCAATCAGGCGCCAGCCTGGTGATGCACATAACGCTCAACACTCTTTTCGAAGCAGTGACGCTGTTGCCCGACCGCAAAAAGGCATCCGACGACCAGGACGAGTGGAAGTGGACGCTGCGATCGATGTCCAACCGGCCGATTCTGCGAGTGCTGAACGGCTCGCCTACGGTCGTCAGCGACGCGAAGAAGGACGACCAAGGCTCGCAAACCAGCGTGGCGTTCATCGCGGGATCGCAGGCTGAAGGTTACGGGGCCAGCGGAGACTACGGCACTGCGTTTGACATGCGGCAGGCGATGTTCGCGAGCGGAACGATTTCGTTCACCGGCAATGTCGCCTATAACCTCGGCGGCGACCCGGGAGGCGTGATACGGGCAGGCTATAAACGGGAGATGGCAGATGGTTCGCGGCCGGAAATTGCTTTAGTCGCGCGTCGCTTTGCGAATCCCGACCTGGGCTTCCGCGTTCCTACGTTGCAATCGTTCGATGCGATCGCGTCCAACATCACCCAGATCGCGGAATCCATCGAGTTGAGCTACGGGGCAGACCTGCAGACCGTCCAGTTTGCGGGGCGGCAGGATGCGTTCCGGCCATTTGCGAACCTGGATTGGCATCTTTCGCCGAACACGGTGGTTGAGTACCGCTACGCGACATCGGTTCCGAATTCGAAGAACCTGAAGGGATACGATACGGCCCCCGGCGATGTGAGCGAGGGGGATCCGCGGGTGACGCTGGTCAACGGCCGCGGCACGCTGGAGAACGCGAAGCACCAGGAGTTGTCGGTCTCGCAGCACATCGGGAGGAACAGCATTCAAGTCGCCGCCTTTACGGACCGCATCGATAGTGCGGAACTCACCGGGGTAGGCAACGTCGACGGCCAACTCGGCAATGTGCTGCCTGACTTCATTTCCGGCACGTTCAGCTATAACGGCGGGAATTTCTCGGCGAGCGGCATGCGGATCGTGTTTGAAAGGAAGCTGCCGCACGACGTGACCGCGACCTTGGACTATGCGTTTGGCGGGGTATTAGACCTGGACGGAGAAAACATCCAGTGGAACGAAGTTCGCGACATGCTGGCCGAGCACCGCTCACATGCGCTGACGACGAAAGTGACAGGAACTTTGCCGGGCGCGAAAACGCACCTGGTGGCGTCGTATGGATGGATGAACGGCGCGGCGTTGACGCCCGTGGACATGTTTAATGCATCGCCCGGCGAGGCGGATCCTTACCTGAATATTTTCGTGCGGCAACCGCTTCCGCGTACCCATTTAATTCCGGGAAAGATGGAAGCGGTGGTGGACGTGCGCAATCTGCTGGCGCAGGGATATATTCCGGTGATGAGTCCGGACGGCAGCACGGTGTACCTGGTGCAGTCAGCGCGCTCCATTCGCGGCGGAGTCTCGTTTACCTTCTGAAGTTTTTCGGGCGGCAAAATCTGACAATTGAAACGTGATTTCAACCGCAATTGACGCGGCTCCGATGCATGGGCCCACATTTGACGCATGGCGACAGGATTGTTAGTATCGAAGTGCGGGGTGGAGCAGCCTGGTAGCTCGTTGGGCTCATAACCCAAAGGTCGGAGGTTCAAATCCTCTCCCCGCAACCAAAAATTCTTAGAAAACACGGTACTTGTAGCGGGGACGCGAACAGCGTTCCCATTCTTTTTGGATGGCTGTCCGTGTTTTGTCCTTGAACGGTAGAAGACGAAGCTGGCAAGCCGGACACCCTCAAGGGTTTTGACTTGCTGGGCCGTGGAGCGTCGCCTTATCAGCTCCGCTAGTTCCGTGAATTTGACTGGAAATCTCACCTGAACCGGCGTGCGTCGGCTCGATGCTGGATAGAATCGCCAATCTGCAACATCCTGTAGCGCCGATTCGGCGACTCCCTGCGATACGCTGCGACTCTTGATCTCTAGAAGCGACACCGTCCCGTCACGATGGATCGATAAGTCCGCATTGATCGTGCCACTTTGTTTCGCCGTAGCAGCATTCACGCTATTAGCAGGCCAGAGTTCTCCATGCTGTTGATGATGGGACCGTTCCCGCTCGGAGTCCTTGTTCTATTGTCGTCCCGCATGACGACAAACAAGATAACCGTCCAAAAAAGGCATTCCCACTCGTCATCAATTGCGAACCATCTGTCACGAAAGAATGTATATCTGTCCCTGAGATGTTAGTTCAGACCACGTTTGCTAATAATATCGAGCGACGCTCTGAGGGTCTCGAGGCGTCAGTGATCGCGTTTGCGCCTGGGCCGGCTCGACGGCACGGCTCATCCCCGATGAGAGCACATCAGGCAGCGTGTTCAATGAGTATGGCCCCCCGGGTTGCGAGGGGATGAAGAGTAGGAGCTAGCGCACATGACTTTCAATCGACGCGAATTTATCGCGATGGCCGCAGTGATTGGTGCGAATGCCGCATGGGTGCGTGGTTCCGGGTCGCCGTCGAGCGTTGAGTGGACGGAGCGGCGCGATTTGTATCCGGAAGGCGTGGCGTCGGGTGATCCTGACAGCAACAGTGTTCTGTTATGGACGCGTCGTGCGCCCGGAAATCCAGGGACAGAAGAACTGACGGTAGAGGTCGCGCTCGATGAGGCCTTTCATGAGGTGATCGCGAGGAAAACCGCCAAGATCTCGCAAGCGGCAGATTGGACTTGTCGTGTGCTGGTGGGCGGCCTGAGGCCGGCGCATGTGTATTGGTATCGTTTTACCGACCGCCACGGATTTGGCAGCCGGATCGGACGCACGATCACTGCACCGAGCGACGACGATCTGCGTCCGGTGAGGTTTGCGTTTGTGAGCTGCCAGAATGCCAACCTGGGTGCGCAAAACGCCTACCGCCGGATGATTTTTGAGGACGAGCGGGCGGATGAGGCGAATCGCCTCGGTTTTGTGCTCCACCTGGGCGACTTTATTTATGAACTGGTTTGGTATCCGGAAGATCTGGCCACCTATTACGATCGCCAAGTTCGAGACATCCTTCGTTATCCGAAAGGTGAAAAGGTCAGCAACTTTCATATTCCTGTAGATGTGGATGACTATCGAGCTGTCTACCGTAGCTACTTGCACGACCCGGATCTTCAAGACGCCCGGGCGCGATGGCCGTTCGTTCCCATGTGGGATAACCACGAGTTTAGCTGGCAAGGATGGCAAAGCTTTGAGGTGTTCAATGGGAAAACGATTCCGTCGCAGACGCGGAAGGTGGCGGCTATGCAAGCCTTCTTCGAGTATCAGCCGGCACGAATGGCGAAAGCCAGTGGCCCTTCGTTAGACCGTTTCGACCCGCCGACAGTGGCTGACGTGCCGGTCACCAAATTTGACGATAACGGCCTCGGGCAGGAGCCAAACAACCTGGCAGCGATCAACAGTCTTCGAGGCTACAGGTCACTCCGATGGGGCCACAACGTAGAGGTAATCATCACGGACGAACGGAGCTATCGTTCGGAGGATCCTGGAACCGACATCGCCGACGACGCATTTTTCAACAAAGAGTTTGCTGAGTTCTTACCGGAGGAGGTACTCGAGATCCTGGATGCCGGCCGCGAATATAACGGGGGTCACCCTCCGGACGCGATTCCGTTTGGCGATAAGAAGGTGCCGAACACTCAGAAAAATCGACCGCCCCAGACCATTCTCGGCGCAGAGCAGAAGAAGTGGTTCCTGGACCAATTGCGAGAATCGAAAGCGACGTGGAAGATTTGGGGAAGCACCACGGCGACTCTTCTGTCCCGCGTGGATCCGCAAAATGTTCCGGAAGGAGTTACCGCCAGCAAGTGGCCCGGCGCAGGATTTGCGAGCCTGGGTGCCGGCGACGTCAGCACGGCCTTTTACGAGTTGAGCGAAATCTACGACTTTGTTCGGCAGAACGACATCACGGGTTTCGCCACGGTAGCCGGCGACCGGCATAGCTTCTGGGCAGGGCTGGCTGCGAAATCGCTTCCACCAAAATCATTCGATCCGGTAGGGGTGGCATTCGTCGTGGGTTCAATTTCTGCTCCCGGCGTGGTGGAAGCCTTCGAACACAAAATGCTCAAAGACGCTCCCTTACGTTCGGTCTTTCTCGGCCAAGGGCCGGCGGATACGAAGCCGCAACCGACGATCAATATGCTTTTGCTGCATGGAGTGCGCTCCTGCCTCGAATACAGCAAGAGCGGAGACCTTGCCAAAGCGCGCCAACTGTCCAATCCGTCTATGGCGCCGCATCTCTCCTTTGTAGACATGGGGGGACACGGCTATGCGGTGGTTCAGGCGGGAGCGAATGAGATGCAAACAGAATTCGTTTGCATTCCACGGCCGGTGAATCGCAGCGAGCGTTCGGATGGCGGCCCGATCTCTTATCGTGCACGAAACCATAGCCGACTCTGGCGAGCGGGTGAAACGCCGAAGATCGAGAGCACGGTCGTGGAGGGCGAAGCGCGATTTTCAATTTGAGGTTCGCGAAGGGGATGCCGCGCTCCAGCAGAGAGCTTGCGATAACCGGCGGGTGCGCTCACTATTTCGTCCATCAGCCGAACCTTGCGGTTAAGGCAAGAATCCGACACTCTGCCAAAGCGGCACGGGATCGTACACAGCTCCTTGCGAAACCGTCCGCCATACCGCACGGGTGTTATGGAAATCCGCCAGTGGATCGACATTGAGCAGCAGCACATGTAGGTACACGATCGGACATCGCAGTAGCTATGACGGTCAGCTATTGGCCGCGCCTGACCGCCCAAGTTCCGAAGTAGTCGAAGCCACGAACGCACTGGGGGCCCTCCGATCCAGGATCTCTTGCACCTTTTTTACGAGGGAGGCTGTCGTAAATGGTTTCGGCAGCAGCGAGGTTTCCATTTCCACCCCGAGTTCGGTAAGCGAGCGGTCGGTGTATCCCGAGATAAAAAGGATTTTGATATCCGGATGCGCAGTCCGAAGGACCTCGAATAGCTCGCGTCCACCCATTTCCGGCATGATGACGTCGCTCACCACCAGATCTATTTTCTGTAGTTGCCGGGCGATGACCTGGAGCGCTTCCTTTCCGTTGGCCGCCGACAGAACGGTATAGCCACGGTCGGTAAGGCCGGCGATGACCAATCGCCGCACTGGTTCTTCATCTTCCACCACCAGGATGACCCCGCTGCCAACCGTCTTCGTCGATTCATGCGGCGGTTCACTCGTAATCGTTGCCTTCTTTGCAACCGTGGGAAGGTAGATGCGGAACGACGTACCTTTACCCAACTCACTTTGCACGTCGAGCGACCCGCCGCTCTGCTGCACGATGCCGTACACCGTGGCAAGACCGAGGCCGGTGCCCTTGCCCGGAGCCTTGGTTGTGAAGAATGGCTCAAAGATGTGTTTGATCGTTTCCGGGGTCATGCCAGTGCCGGTGTCGCTCACGCGAAGCTCCACGAAGTTCTCAGAGGTCGTGCCAGCGGGCAATGTGGACATCTGGTCGGCGCGGCACACGCTCGTCGTGATGGTGAGAGTGCCGCCGCCCGGCATGGCATCACGCGCATTCGCGGCAAGATTCAGCATGACCTGTTCGACCTGGCCGGGGTCGGCCATCACGGTGGGAATTTTGGCCGCTTGCGATAACACCAGTTGCACATCTTCGCCCATCAATACACGCAACATCTTGTTGATATTGCCGAGCACCGAATTCAAGTCGAGCGGTTGTGGCTGTAGCACTTGTTTCCGGCTGAAGGCAAGCAACTGGCGAGTGAGGCCGGTGGCGCGCTCTCCGGCTTTCCGAATCTCCTGCACATAGGATGTGAGCAGCGGATCGCCGGCGGTCCTATCGAGTGCGAGTTCGCCATAGCCGCCGATGATCGTAATAATGTTGTTGAAGTCGTGAGCCACGCCACCGGCCAGCCTGCCGAGTGCTTCCATGCGGGCCGACCGCAAAGTCTGTTCCTGGCTTTTCTTCAAGGCCTCGCGCATGCCGGCGAAGGCAGTGGTCAATTGCGCGGCTTCGTCATGCCCGCGGGCATGCAAAGGGTAGTCATATTGCCCATCCTCGAGGGCCCGCACGCCGGTCAACAGCTCTCGCAAGGGCATGGTAAAGCGATGGGAGATCAGATACGCCATGGCTGCCCCGGCGAGCACCGCGATAATTCCAATCGCCAGCACGATCCAGTTCAACTTTACGAGGAAGTCCGTGGCCTTGTCGTAGGAGCGCAGGAGGAGCAGGGTGGGGCTCGCCGGGTTATCGCCGAATGCTTCTTCTTTGGCGAGGAAACGTTCTCCGCCGAGGCGAACATCGTGAACGCTGGACCCGTTGAATTTCGCGATGTCGGCGTTGGAGACCGTGGCTTGCGGCAGCGTGCTTACCACGACCGCTCCGTTGTAGCTCACTGCAACTTCAGAATTCGCCAGGCTGGCAATCTCGTGGGTGAATTGGGAATCGATTTCAAACCCGCAGACCAGAATGCCAACGTCCACACTGTCAGGGCCGGCGCCGGAAGAGATCGGGGTGAGAGTGACTTCGTAGAGCTTCCCATTGACCAGCCACCAATCGCGACGTCGGCCTTTTTCCAGGCTCGACAGGAGGGCCTTTGCAAAAAGGGCGCGGTCAGCGACAGACGCGGCACCGTGAAGGCCCAGTGGTTGTCCGGAAGGATCGGCAGCCACGAACAATTGAGCGCCACTGGATTCTGCAATGCGCGCGGTGCCGTCCTGAATGGTGGTTGCGTCCCCGGTGGTCATCAGGGCTTTCAGCAGAGGCGTGTCGGCAATCAGGAATGCCATGCGTTGCACCAGGTCGGTGCGACGCTGCTCGAAATCTCGCAAGTACTCGGAGGAACTGTTGAGGTCGCGTTCCACCTGCTCGTGGATGTGCTCGGTCACGCGCTCGCGGATGATGAGCAGTGCTCCCAGCGTGAATCCGCTGGTAATTAACACCATGGCCAGGAGGAACTTGGCACGCAGCGAGAAGCCCGAAAAAGCCGCAGCCGATGCGGGATCGGTTCCGTTGCGTGGTTCCGAATTCTGGTTGGAGGCCATGTCTGGTTGTACCTGGCGACGGAGGTTATCCCACATGGCAGGCCACCACAAGATGCAAGAAGTAACCTCGAGGAAGCGGTTGAATGGGGGTTCACATAGTGCTAAAACAGCGAGACTCGCAAAAAGTGGGGTTTTTATGGCACGATTACCGGCGATCGCTTGCAGCCTTCTCTACGCCGCGAGCGCGTTTTCGCAGAATACTCAAACTCCGGATGACCTGGCACAGATGAAGCAGGAATTACGCCAGGTAGTAACTGATCTCAAAGCGACCCGGGACGAACTCCACGAATCGCAGCAGCAGATCGAGACGCTGAAGGCCGAGGTAGGCGTCCTGCGAGCTGCGGCGGGGTTACCTTCTACCGAAGCGCCCGTCCCTGGGCCGCCCCCCGATATCGACGACCAACTTGCGAACCTGCGGCAGGAGCAGCAATTGCTTTCCACCCGCGTCGATCAGCAATATCAAACCAAGGTGGAAAGCGGATCGAAGTACCGGGTGCGGCTATCCGGGCTCGTACTCTTCAACGCGTCCTCCACCCGGGGCGCGGTCAATGAGCAGGATGTGCCCATGCTGGCTGAGTCGCACACCCCGGGTGCATCCGGCGGCAACATTTCAGCGACCATGCGGCAGACTCTTTTAAATGTGGACGTCTTTGGGCCGGAAGTCGCCGGCGCCCAAACTTCCGCGCAGATGCAGTTCGACTTTTTCGGCGGATTCCCTGACACCTTGGATGGGGTTGCCATGGGAATCGCCCGGCTCCGGGTAGCGCACGCTCAGTTCGATTGGAAAAACTGGTCGCTGACGTTTGGGC
This sequence comes from uncultured Acidobacteriaceae bacterium, assembly GCA_963703075.1. Lineage (GTDB taxonomy): Bacteria > Acidobacteriota > Terriglobia > Terriglobales > Acidobacteriaceae > Korobacter. The sequence continues at coordinate 2,986,002 of OY969786.1, read as the reverse complement.
AAGATAAGCCGTTTATCTCGCCGAACTCCCCGACCTCACTCGCCGCCATTGGAACCCCGGAATTTGGATATTCTGGAAACCTGTGGACATGGACTCCACAGATCGTCGGCGAAAGACGTTGGAAGCTCAGTGAAGGTTTCACCGACAGATTGCAATTCGGACTGCTGGATCCATTCACGGGCGAAATTCCTTACGACGGATTCGCACGACAGCCGGAACCTGGCGAACAATCGCGGATGCCCGCTTTCGCCGCGCGCGAGAGCGTGGAGTTCGGCAGCGGGTCGCAGAAGTCCACTGTGGGGGTAGGGGCTTATTCCTCGCGACACGACTTCGGCTTCGGGCGTACGGTGGATGGCTGGGCCGCCACCCTCGACTGGAATGTAGTGCTCGGCCACCACTTCGAAACCTCGGGCGCGCTCTACCGTGGAGCTGCCCTCGGCGGCATGTGGGGCGGCATAGGTACCAGCGCCGTATTCGACGGCGATCCCAACCTTCCCTCATCCCATGTGTACGCGGTGAACACGGTCGGAGGCTGGTCGCAGATCAAATACAAGCCCGCTTCCAAATGGGAGATCAACGGCGCGTTTGGCGAAGACAGCCCGTTTGCCTCGGACGTCCTCCACTTCAACGAGCCGGGCCAATATATTCCGTACTTGCGAAACTGGACTACTATGTTCAATGTGATCGAACGTCCGCGCTCGAACCTCATCTTGTCCTTAGAGTATCGCCATCTCAATACGGTGGAATTCGACGGCAATCGAAATTCGGCGGAGCACGTCAATTTAGGAGTCGGAGTCAGCTTCTAATGCGTCTCGCAGTTCGCGTGTGGCTCGTGATCAATGTGTTATGCGCCTGTATGCTTGCGCAGAACATTCATGTAACGGGACGCGTCCGCATCGCGAGCAAGAAGGGCGCGGTCAAAGACGCTTCCGGCGTGGTTGTATGGCTCACCCCGCGCAGCGGCGTCGTTCCTCCGCTGCCGTCGAAACAATACCGGCTGGTGCAACAGGACAAGCATTTTGAACCGCACCTGCTGATTGTGCCGGTGGGCGCCAACGTCGAGTTTCCCAATCGCGATCCCTTCTTTCACAATGTGTTCTCGGTGTATGAGGGGACGCCGTTCGACCTTGGACTCTATGAGAGCGGCTCCTCGAAGCTGGTGCGATTCAATCGTCCAGGGCCGTCCTACATCTTCTGCAATATTCATCCGGAAATGAGTGCCGTGATCCTCGCGTTGAAGACCCCGTATTTTGCCATGACCAACGCAAGGGGCGAATACGCGATCGACGTTCCGCCCGGCGACTTCGAGTTGGGCGTTTGGTATGAACGTACGCGGGCCGATGAGCTGAAGGCACTTTCTCGACATACGACGGTGGCTGCGGGAAGCGCGGAACTCGGGCCAATCGATCTGACCGAGTCTCCCAGCCTGGCCGAAGGCCACAAGAATAAGTATGGCCAGAGCTACGAGCCAGACAGCCACTACCCAGTGCATTAAGTGGTCGCGGATCTATCGTGACAAGCGTGACTCGGAACGACAAGCAGGGCCGGATTCCCGAGCTCGATGGGTTGCGGGGTTTTGCGATCCTGATGGTCCTTTCTCTTCATTATTTTTATGATCCGAAGGGCCACTTACCTCTTTACGTCCATCGAATGCTGAGCATTTTCGACCTTGGTTGGACCGGCGTAGATCTATTTTTCGTCCTGTCTGGTTTTCTCATCATCGGAATTCTTTTCGATGCGCGGAACTCTCCCTCTTATTACAGGACTTTTTATGCACGCCGCTTCTTTCGCATCGTCCCGATCTATTACCTGTGGATTGTTCTCTTCCTGGTTTTAGCCTGGGTCCGCATCCCGCATGTCACCCTGATGGGAAGTGCAGACTTGCGGCCGCAGATGAATTGGGGAATATGGCGGCATTTCTTGTTTCTCCAAAACCTTTGGTTTACTGACTACGCTGGACTGGCCGCATGGTGGTTTGGGCCTACATGGTCGCTGGCAGTCGAAGAGCAGTTCTACCTCGTAACGCCGGTTGTGGTGCGGCATTTGTCGAAGCAGAGACTGTTGGTGGTGCTTGCGTCCGTGGTGTTGGGCGCGCTGGGTTGCCGGGTGTTGATCCACCGATTCCTGGCTGCGCCGGAATGGCCCGCATACGCGTGGATGCCGTGCCGCGCCGACGCACTCGCGCTGGGAGGAATCAGCGCATTGTTGTGGCGCGATAACCGATTCCGGGAGACGTTGACCCGCAATAAGCCGAGCTTTTATGGCGTTTTCGGAGTGTTACTCCTGGGAATTGCCGTGCTCGGAACCTGGTTCGCGAGCCCGAACGGTTTGCTGACCCAGACAGTGGGCTATACGTGGATCGCGTCCTTCTATGCTTGCTTGCTGTTGCTTGTGCTAGCAGATACAACGGGCCCGATCGCTCGAGTCGCTCGAATGCCCTGGCTGCGAGGGTGGGGACGTATTTCCTATTGCGTCTACCTGATTCATGCTGCGGTGAAGTATTTCTGTTTCCGGATCCTGCATGCCGATCCTTCGCATTTGACGAGCTGGCGAAGTGTTCCAGCCCTCGTCATGGCAATCGCCATTACCTACGTCGTCGCAAAACTATCGTGAACCTTTGTCGAATACCCTCTTTTGCGCCGGGCGCCAAAGGATCAAGAACCGCACCTCGCGGAATGAGAAAAACGGGCAGCCAGCCCCAATTTCGGCGCTGACTGCCCAAGCGGATCCGGAGGTGAGCTTTAATGGAGAAGGTCTAGCGTGTTGTCCCCGTCGTCGACGAAATACACGCCTTTGCGATCGAGGGAGAGAGCGAGGCCGAACAAAGTGCCAGCGCCTGCGCCACTGGTATCAATATTTTTCACGGTGATTTGCGAACCCCAGCGAGTGACCTCGACGATATTGCCGTCCCCGCCGTTGACAGCCATGATGTCGCCATTCGGAGCGATGGCCAGCCCAAGGGGCTGGTTCAAGGCAGCGCCTATGGAAACAGTGTGGCCGGTGCCATCGCTGCTGGCGCGGAAGGCTGCGTCTGGAATCGACGCGATGCGATTGCGAAGGGTATCGGCCACGTACAGCGTCCCGTTCGCAGCAAGAGCCACCCCGGTGGGACCGAGAACCAAGGCAGCGGGATCGGTGCGCTGTTCAAAACCTGAGGCGATGATCGTGCGCAGGATTTCGTGAGGCATGCCGTCATCTGAATCGCCATCCGTGTCGTGAGGAACGGTCAGAACAATTCGCATCACGTTGCCTTGCTTAACCACGTTGCCGTTCGCGGCCACGGTACCGTTCAGCACGTTGGTCACGAAGAGTTCGGCCAGGTTCCCGAGGTCGAGAGCGATCATGTCCCAAGGGCCATTGATGCGGGCGCCGAACTTTGTTCCGGAAAATGTCTCGACGACCTTGCCCCGGTTATTCAGAACGAGGAGGCAGCCTGCCTTGGCGGTTGCCGAAGTGCCATCCGTCGTGGGAAGACTGCCCACGATCACCCATCCGTTGCGCAGTACAGAGAGAGCGGTAGTGAGGCCAACACCGCCCGGGCACGGGCCGGGGAGCTTGGCGGCATCGATCTTGGCGAAGACGCTGAGTGTGCCATTGGGCGCGATATCGACAATGGTGGTGCCTGTGCCCTGGAGGTTCTGGCCATTGTTGAAGTTGCTGACTAGGACGTGGCCACGCACAAGTTTTCCCGAAGTTCGTGAAACGACCGCGACGCCGTAGGGATTCACATCGCCATTGGCGGGAACGGTGGACGGGCCCGGTGTCACTTTGAGGGGTCCGACGAAGGAACTGGCGGACGCGAAAGCTGACAGGAACGTGAGCGCGAAGACAATCGCAGAAGCTGAGCGAATTACATTTCGGATGTTCATCATCCCTCCTGGGAGTGGATCATCGCTGCAAAGTGAGCTTCCCGACTGGGTTGCAGGTGGAGGGCACCTTGCTGTGTTCCCCGGCGACATGCGGGGCAGGATGGACTTTAGGAGCTACATGGCAGAAGTGTGTCACCGACTTGTAAATTCGCTGTGGAATGTCGGTAACGTTCTCGCTGCGCAGTGTCACCAAGGTGGGTGCTTCTTCGTCACGCGGAAAGTTCATCATGCGGCGTTGTCGGCAACGGCGAAGCACTGTCGTGGGTAAAGTTCGGGTGGGACGACCCATCGTGCGCAGTAGCCGTGGTGTCGCAGGAACTCGGAGATTCGCCTTTCTAAGTCGGGGGCATGGATTTCGATGAGAAGTTTGGGATGGCAGCGATCGATGGTTTTGACGGCTCCGAGAACCACCTGCCATTCTCCGCCTTCCACATCAATCTTGATGATGCTGGGGGCCGGGCCTCCGCGGGCGATGAAAGAGTCGATAGAGATAGCCTCGACGTGAATGGTTTCTCCATCGGCGAGCACGGGTCGGCAATCTGAAGTCGAGATGCCTCCCCGGGAGGTAATCTTTCCGCGTCGAAATGGGAGTTGCGCTTTATCGGATTGCCAGGCTGCGGCCGCGACGATCTGGAAATTGGTAGAGAGAGAATTTCGATCGCAATGCAGACGAAGGCGTTGAACATTCTCGGGATCGGGCTCAAATGCGATGACGTGGGCAGCTTCCCTCGCGGCAGGAAGCGCGAAGAATCCGAAGTGCGCGCCGATATCGAAGAAAATAGCTTCAGCCGTCAGCCATTCGCGGAGTTGCGCTTGCACATGCGGTTCGTGGGTGCCTCGCCACCAGTTTCGCTCGCGGCTGGTTTGAACGCGCAGCCAAAGACCGGCGGCCAAGCCGGAAGGAACTTTCTTCCACGCGACGCGAGACGGCAGGAGACGTTGACGGACATAGTTACGTATTCGTGCGGTGGGATCCATTAGCGCTCGATGGGAAAGGCGAGACTCGCTACGTCTCTGCGATACAGGGCGGTGAGCCAGAGCCCGCGGCCGCAGTCGCTGGTGTAATCCAAGGTGCGCGAATTCGGCTCCCATGTGGGAGAGAGGTCGTTGCAATCGGCGGAGGTGATTCGGCGTTCTTCCCTGGTGCGAAGGTTGCGAATCCACAGGTTCCACACTCCATTAGAGCGTCGCGAGTAAGCGAGCAAGTTTCCGTCGGACGAGACAGATGGAAAGCGGGCGTGCGTAATTCCCATAGGCGTGACGAGGCCATTTCCGTCGATGGAGAACAAGGCTGGAACACTGTTTGGGGAAGCAGCAAAAATCAGTTGACCGTTCGGCGCAAATGTCATTTCGAGGACATCGAAGCTTTCTGGGACCACACGCACTTCAATACCAGAGGATGCAACGGTCCACAGCGAGCCGCGCCCCTTGTTACGTCTTAGGAAAGCGAGCCGCTGACCGCCAACGGTGGCGATTGGCTGCTCAGCATTGCGAACCAGAGGCGCTGCACTTAGGCGCGCGTGGTTTTCGACGTAGATGTTCGAATTTGCACGTGCGACCTCAATCCAAGCGGTGTCCGCACTCGAGAACTGGCTGATGCGGTCGTGACCGCTTGTCCGGGGCGACGACGAGGTGGCTTGGCTGGCTGAGATCCATCCGTCGATCGTCATGGCGGTAAATGCGATGTTGCCGCCGGGGTTGTTGGGACTCGCGACCGCAAATATTTCGGCGGGTAACGGAACCATCCACTGTGACTGCGAATACAGTCCCTTCTGATGACGGATCATCATGGTGGACTGGACGGCGAAGATCACGGCAAAGGCGACCAGCCAGATGCGCTCGACGCGCCGAAAGGATTGGGGAAGCATCGTGGCAAGGAGCCAGCATCCGAAGAAAGTGAAAAGCAAGACGCAATATAAACGTGGGACAGCGAGAAGGACGCGGAGTCCGTCAGCGTTGATCCGGGGCCAAGCCGGAAAACAGATACATAAGAACAGCAGAAAGACGAACAGCGCGCTTTTGATGCGTTGGTGCGATTCGAGAAATCCGATCCATAGGCCAACCGGTAGAAGCAAGAGAGTGAAATGGTAGGAGGCAGGCATCGTTGAGATTGCCAGCAGCGCGATCGTCACGGTGCACCACTCGAGGCGGTCGCGTTGGAGGTTCGGACCGCGAAGAAATAGACATCACGGCCAACGCCAGGACAGCCACCTGGGCCAGAGGCTGGAGGATTGCCACAATGATCGGAAGGCGAAAGAGGGGGTGAGAATTCAACTGCGCTTCGAAGATGAAAAGGTGGTGGAGCAGCGACGAGATTGAATTTGCGCTGACGTTATAGGGATCCATGGCTTCGCCACGAAGCGCGGAAGGCAGCACCTCGATCAGAAACGTTTGATGGAGCCGGAAACCGAAGATGAGGACCGAGAGCGCAGAGACCAGCAAAAGGCCACATACCAGGCCGGTGACTGCATACCACTTCTTTTTTCGCAGAAAATAGAACAAGAAGAAAAGCGGAAAAATCTTGAGTCCGGCAGCCATCGCGACTGCGATTCCCGCTGCAAAAAGATATCCCCGGACATAAAGCCACAGGGAAAGGGTAATCAGGACAAGTAGAAGAATGTAGTACTGGCCGTATTCAAAGTTTCGGTAAACGGGAAAGCAAAGCAACGTGAGCAGCAGAATTCTGCGCCACGGCAAGTCGCCCAGGGAGCGAATTAAGGCAAGGGCGATCGCGAGCAGCAGCAGGTTGAACAGGATCCACGCGTGCTTCGCAGGCAACGCTGGAAGCCCGGCAAAGGGAACCATGACGAGCGCGGAAAAGGGGGTATGGGGAATAAAGCCAACCACAGGTTGGTCAATGCCGAAGCGGTCCTTCTGGCGCTGGAACCAGGTCCATTCGTAAACGCGGTCGATGGCACTCCCCTCGCGCAATAGGCGGGCCGTGACATAGTAGTTCGGGAAGTCTGTGTTGATGCTGCCCCAGGCTCGCGGTAGTGCGCGGGCGCCGCAATAGACGGCGCATGCCAGGAGGAGCGTCCACTCGACAGCCAGCATTGCGGGACGCAAGATGGCGTGAGTCGCTCGAGGTAGGCCAGGCGTGACCGTCCGTTGGGGAGCTTCGGTGATTTCCATGTTGCTAAGCGGCGCCAATGCCGCGAAAAACGGCAGTCACGGTACGGACCATGATGGCGATGTCGAGAAAGAAGTTTTGTTCCGCGATGTAGTAGAGGTCGTACTCCAAGTGCTCATGGATGGGGTGTGCCCTGGCGGCACTGATTTGCCATAAACCAGTGATGCCGGGTTTCGTTTCGAACCGACGGCGCTCTTTCGGACCATACTGCTGAACGATGAATGGCATTTCCGGGCGTGGGCCGACGAGGCTCATCTCCCCGCGAAACACGTTAATCAATTGCGGAAGCTCATCGAGGCTATACCTCCGAAGCACGCGCCCGACGCGGGTGAGGCGAGGATCGCCATCACTGCGCGGAGAACATTGATAGCGCGGCGCATTCGGCTTCATGCTGCGGAATTTCCACATGAGGAACGATGTCCCGTTCATTCCCACGCGTTCGTGCCGAAAAAAGACCGGACCCGGGGAATCGAGGATGACCAAAATGGATAGCGCCACGAACAAAGGAGCGAGGAGGACAAGGAGAAAGGACGAAGCAATCCAATCGATGATGCGCTTGATCCGAGATTGCAGAATAGGCAACTGCAGCGCCACCTTCGGCCCGCGAGATCTCCTGAGCCGACCACTCGCGGCCATGGAAGTTACCAGTGCGGCTCCCGAAATCATCAGTGGGTGCTTGCCGTAGATGATCGAGGTAAGCAGAAAGAAAGTGAGGAAAATGCCAAGTCCGCGAACCATTCGCTCAGTCGCCCTGATATTGAGTGGACCTTCAGGGAAGACCGATCCGCTGTAGCAGGCCACGACAATGTTCAGACCGATTGCCAGGAAGAGCGCGCTTCCGCTGGCGGAGCGGGGAACGAATACCAGCTGCGAAACGAATAGGACACTGACAGTAATGATGAGGACGGCGCAATCAGCGACGATGTGGGAGGCGCTAGAGTGCTGCCCGCGAGCTCCGACGCGACGAGAAGTGGGAGTTGGGGTGGCTTGTGCTCGAGTCGACATGGGAAATCGAATCTGGAGAAGAATTACGGGGCCTGGGTAATCGCAGGCGGATCAAAACGGAAGCGTCGTAAGCGGAGCAGCTGACAACTGGCCATCACGAAGAAACCTGGGTTGGTGCGGAGATAACGTTTCCAAAGACGGCCGGGATCCTGGAGAAGACGATGAGCCCACTGCAGACCGGACCGCTTTACCCACCTCGGAGAATCGTTGATGCGGCCGGTGTGATAATCGAACGCGGCGCCCACGCCGATCATCATGCGAGTTTGGAGGCGGGGTAAGTAGCTTGCCATGAAACGTTCTTGCTTCGGGGTGCTGATACCAACCCAGACGATGCTTGGTTTCAGGCGGTCGAGAGTTGCGATCAAATCCTGCTCTTCGGCCGGATTGAGGTCGCGAAACGGCGGGGTATAGGTGCCGACGACCTGGGCGCGTGGAAAACGCATGTGCAGGCGACTGCGAAGTTCTTCAGCGACTCCCGGCCGGCTGCCGTAGAGAAAGTGGGTGCATCCGGTGTGTTGCGATTGACCGAAAAGGGCAAGCATCAGGTCAGGACCGAACACCCGATCCATCTCCTGGAATCCCTGGTCGCGGCCGATCCACACCGTGGGCATGCCATCGGGAAGAGTGAGCAGAGCCTCGGCAAAGATTTTTGCCAACGCTGGGTCGCGTCGTGCTTCCATAATTCCGTGAGCACCTGCGAGGCAAACGTAAGACTTCTCCGAACTCCGCAGGCCTGACTGGATGACCTCGAGCGCGGATGCCATGTTGACGGCAGCAACCGGGATGCCAAGAACGTTGGCTTGCTGAATGTGGCAATTCACTTCGATGGGAACACCGCCTCGCGGCCAGCAGCGCGGGGTCGTGTCGCGCTCCGCCAGGCGCGCGACTGAAGCACCTTCTCGTAGAGCTCCACATGTGCGCTTCCGACTGCTTGGGGAGAAAAGCGATGTAGCGCTTTACGAGAAGGCAACGGGCGAGTGATCACCCTGCCAATCGCCGCGGCAAGTTCATGGCTGCGTGCAGCGCGGGCCAGATCAATAAAGTCGCAGTCTTCTGAGCCGATCTCGCGGTGGATCGGGATGTCAGAACAGAGGACTCGGGCGCCGCAGCTGATTGCTTCGGCGACTGGCAGTCCGAAACCTTCAATCGTGGAAAGCGAAATCAGAGCGCGACAGTTTCGATAGAGCCAGAGCAACTCGTCGTCGCCAACGGCGGAGAGCAATCGCAGGTCGTCCGTCAACGAGAGTGCCCTCGCGAGGCGAACGATGTGAGCGGTTTCGGGCCCCTCGCTGCCTACCAGGACGAGTCGCGTGTTGGGCTCCACAATGCCGAAAGCCTTAGCTGCATGGAATCCGCGTAGTAGATCAGGCAGGTTCTTGTTCGACCGGTGTTGGGCAACTGCGAGGATGAAGGGGCTATCAGGATGCAAGACGCCACCCGGAGGCGGAGTCGAGCTTCCTTCCAGATGAACGCTGTTGTAGATCCGTTCCGCTTTGTCCTGCGCGAGAGAGGGGGCATGGTGTCGCAAGCGTGCGAGGGTGAAGTCTGAAACACACACCAATCGATCAGAAGCCCTGATTGCCTGGTTCAGGAACATGCGATTAAAACCCACCCGCAGAGGGTGAAAGTTTGACGGGAAGTCGTACGGATAGAGATCGTGGATGGTGGTGACCAGAGGACACGGCATCACGGCACGCAGGACGGGAGCGGGAAAAGCCATGTGGACAATATTCGCAGAGACGCGTTGCGCGAGACGGTGCAGTTGAAACCCATACCAGAAGTTTCTTGCCATCGCGCCTCTTGCTATGTTGACAGGCAGCACTTCCACCGGCAGACGATTGAGTCCCAGCGCCCTTTCGAAGTAGTCAATTTGCCAACACCCAAGAGCGAGGTACAAACCGCGCACAGCGCCTGTCGAGATGATTGATCGCAGCAGGTTGATGGTGTGGCGGCAGATGCCCGAGGGTTGATTGGCCCCCCATAGCCCTGATACGAGAAGTCTCATTAGATGTTCACGAAAGATCGGCGAAATCGATCGAAGTAATATCCGCGAAGGAGTTTTTCCGAGTAACGGCGAAGACCGGCCGCGAGCCGCAGGGCACGAAACAGGTGGCGCCGGGTGCGAGGCGAGGCGCACCTGTTCAGCGCCGGCGCATAACTTTCGATGACGGCGTCCTGCTCTTGAAGTTGAAAGTGTGATGCCCGGGAAGATTTTCCTTCGGGGTGTATACGAAAGTCCGCAAAGCAGCGTGGCACATGGCGATAGCGATAGCCCTGCAGGGACAAGCGGAGGAAGAACTCATAATCCATCGCATAGTGCAGGGTTTCGTTTAGCAGATGACCGTCGTCAATGACCCGCCGGCGAAAAAATGTTGATGCGGTGGGGATGTAAAGCACGCGATGGTACATGAGGACGAAGCGGTTGAATTCAATCTCGCGGCGCAATTGCAACATGCTGCCGGCTTGATCGACCAAGGTGTAATCTCCGTAAATAATGTCGACGTCCGGATATTTCTGAAAAGCACTTACCACTGCGTCAAAACATCCGGGGCGATAACGGTCGTCAGAATTCAGCCAGCCAATGATCTCGCCTCGAGCGATGCGGAGGCCCTTATTCAGAGCGTGGCTTTGGCCGTTGTCGCGCTCGGACACCCATTGTAGATCGGAATTTCCACCGTTTGCGGCAGCGGCCAGTATGGCTTGGCTGCGGTCGGTCGAACCGCCGTCCATTACGATGTGCTCCACGTCAGTGCGACCCTGTGAAGTCACGCTCTCGAGAGCTTCCGACAAGTATGCCCCCTGGTTGAAGGAGGGCGTCACGATGGAGATCAGCGGGCGGGTCACGAAGTGGTTTCCCGATTAACAGTCGAGACCACGGTGCTCATCAAAGCGATCAGCCAGAGCGGGTAAGTGAGATCGAACCGTTCAGTGTCCGTCAGACCACGAACCAGAGCAAAGATCAGCACCGCGGTTGCGAGCGGAGTATAGGGCGAATAGCGATGACTTCGAATCGTTTTCCAGAGGCTGAAGTAGAGCGCGATAAAAACGATCACCCCAGCAACGCCATAGCAGAAAAACTGTTGCAGGATTTCGTTGTGAGCCTGCCAAGCCTCGAACGTCCAGAAAGGTGGGATGACAAAGCGGAACGAATAAAAACCGTAACCCAGCCACGGCTTGTGAATCGCGGCATCGATAGCTTCAGCCCATATGACGGTTCGGCCGGTGAGCGTCTCAACCTGCGAGCTTTGATCGTAGACATCGACATAGGCTTCGATCAGGGCCCATGAACACGTGATAACGACTACGGTCAGGATCGCGAGCGCGACTTTGACTTTTCTCTTCATGCGGACGTCGTGGATGAGGTAATAAGCTGCGCCGATCACGAACCCGACGATGCAAGCCTTGCTGAAGGTACGGAACAATGTGACGCCGCAGAACAGTCCGGCCATTGCCCAGAGCCGCGAAGTCCGTCCCAGATAGAGCGCAAAGAGTGCGGCCAGAGCGAATACGTAACCGATGGCGTTAGGGTGAAGGGAATCCTCATCTCCTATCCTCAGATCGATCATGGTAGGAATGCTCCAGGCGAGGATCGCCACCAACACCGAAGCAGCGAGAAACCCTTTCAGTAACTGTTCGGAAGTCTCGTTCGCGTTCGCGTTGCGCAGGAGAAGGATCACGGCAACGGTATCTGCGGCCATGGCTGCCCAGTAGCTAAAGGCGACGGTGAGTGAATCGGTCGTCGTCCACAATAGACTCGACGCAGACAACGCCAGATATGCAAATACCCAGCGAACCGTTGCAGGTGTCTGGTGGGTGCGATCCGCCCGCAGAAGTTGTTGCAGCACCGCAACCCCGAAGATGCAGAGGCTGAGGACAATCGTGATCAAAGTCCCGGTTGCCGGCTCGTCCTGGAACGCGATGTAGGTTACGGCGACGCGAGACGCGAAGAAAAAGCCGATGCAAAAGGGAAAAACACCGACGTCCGATTGCTCTTTCGGAGTGGACAGCGAATTGAGAGCGAGTTCGGCCATCGCTAACTTTGTTTCAGTCTCCGGCAGTTGCCAATACGGAATCGGTTTCGATCGAGGGCTGCGGGGGCGGGGCGAGCAGCTGGTGCAATTTCCAATACATGATCCAAGTCACGGGGCCGTAGGCCAGGCGTCCGATCGCCGCCCCCGCGATGCCCAGTCGCGGTATCAAGATCGCCGCGATGGCGATTGCAAGGCCAGCACCAATTAGATTGATCAATGTAAGGTAGCGGACATGCCCGAGTGCGAGCAGCGCATAATGCCCGGCCACATTGCAGGCAAGGAAGCCGAAGCTCAGCGCGATGAGTGAGAGGGGCAGGGCTGCATCCTGCTCAAAGGCTTTTCCCATCCAGAACCGAAGGAAATACTTCCCACCAACCATCACCGCCAGCGTCATTGCCGAAGCGGCAATCAAGTTGATGAGGATGGATCGGTTGATGCTCGACCGCAGTGTCCACGCCGGATGGGCGGCGGCTCTCGTGCTGAGATGTGGAAAGAGAAAATTCATTCCCGAAGCAATCAGGCCATGGATAGGCTGCGCCATTTGTACGCAGAGGGTGTAGTAGGCCAAGGTCGTCGTTCCCAGGAGTGCGCCTACCAAAAGGCGGTCTGCCTGGCTGAAAATCGTTCCCGAGAAGGCTTGCACCCAACTAAACGACCCGAACGAGATGATGGGTCGACAGACACGAACATCGATGCTCGAGACCAGGGGAAAAACTCCGATATGCACTCTCACCATCAAAATCTGCAGCCCCAGGCTGACCACCGACACACAAGCGGTGGCGGCGATAATCGCAGTTACACCTGCTCCGTACTCCACCAGCAGGGCCGCCACGGCGATTGTAGTAACCCGTGCGAGCGAACTAACCAGGACAGCGGGCCGGTATTGTTCGAAAGCGCGAAGTGAGCTGATGAGTACGAACTCGACCGATCGAACCAGCAGCAGGACGGCTCCGATACGGAGGGACCAAATCCACACATCGGTGAGCTGCAAATCGATTCTGAAAACGTGACGCGAAGCCGGGGCGACCAGCCAAAGGACTCCAGCCACGATGGATCCAAGAACGAGGTTAATCGTAAAAGATGTTTGCACCAGGCGCCCAACACCCTCCCAGTCCATACGCCCGCGCATTCGAGAGACGTACTTGATCGCTGCATCTCCGAACCCTGTGCTGAGGGTCGTGCTGCCGCCGACGATCGCCAGCACCAACATCCACAATCCGAACTGAGAAATGCCTAGATGCCGAAGAAAGAAGCGGGCGCTGAGTAGCATCACAGCCGGTTGCACAACGTAGTCGAGGGCTCCATACAGCGAGTTCGAGATTGCGCGATTTCGAGCTGCTTTCACGGGCAGGGTTAAGTTTTCCACGACTGAAAACGCCACGAGGCACGGCTCAGCAACGTGCGTCGCAGTTGGTTCGCGAGTTCCTTGCGGGGATCGGTGCCGCTGACGGCACTCCAGCGCTCGCGAAGCACAATGTAGATCGAGGTACCGATGGTGGCGAGGAGCGTGCACACGAGGATCAAGATCAGTCTTGGAGGAAATGATTTCTTTTCCGGCCAATTTGGGGGATCGATCACGCTAACAGTCGGAATTGACTTCGCCTCTTCGATGCGAGCAGTTTCGTACTCTGCCGTCAATAAATTGAAGATGGTCTCCTGGATGGTCACCCGTCGATAGAGATTCGCCCATTGCACGCCCAGTGCGGGCATGGCACGCAAAGAAGGGTAGGGGCTGTCATCGGCAATCTCGGCTCCCGGCGGCGCAGGGCTGTCGGATCCGGTGGCTCGCGTTAATGCGCGCTGCAGCTCCGATACCCGGGCGCGCGCTGCCCGTACCCGCACATTGTCATCACTGTAAAACTGTTGGAGCGAAGTAACTTCGCTCTTCGCGACGATGAGTTCTCCCTGGAGTTTGGCTCCGGCTTCTACCATCGCGCGGGTCTGCTCTTTGACATCGAGGGTGGTGTTCTTGCTGGAAAAGGCGCTCAATTGCAGTTGTGCATCATCGAGATCTCTCTTCACGTCCACCAATCGCTGTTCGATAAATTGCCGCTCTCGCCTCGCACTGGAGGTGTTGACCTTCGCCAATAAGCTGTTCAGTTCGTCCAGGTAAGCTTGGGCCATATCGCGAGCACGTTGCCGGTCCGTGTCGGTGACAACCACCGTAATGATTCCTGTCTTGCGATCTTCCGTGATCTCAGTTCGCTTGCCGACCTTCTTGATCGCGTCTTGCCGGTAACGCTTGGAATAAACCTTCTGCAGATCGAAACGATCGACAAGCCCTTCACGCACGCTGCGGCTCTGCAGCAGTTCGGCAAAGAGGGCGCTCGAGTTTCGTATGCCGAACAAGGTGCTTGCGAGTGCTCCGAAGTTCGGAGGGAGAGAGCGGCCTGCCAACGCTGCCATCAAGGCGACGCCGCCCGGCTGTTCAGGCGGCATAATGCGCACCCAGGACTCATATTGTTTCGGGATGACAAACACGATGATCCCGCTGATGATCGCTGCGAAGACTGTTGCGCGAAGAACCTTGCGACGCTGGGACCAAATAAGGATGCCATTGCCTGCCCAGTGGGTGGACTCGAGTGGCGGTCCCGCCTGGGAGTCGGATATTTCGAATGGTGGAGGATGTATGGACACGGTGGGGCTCAGAAACCCGCGACTTTCGCGGTGATTGCAGACGACGACATAAACTGGGCGGTGGCGAGCAGATTGCGCCAAAATACTGAACCGCCAAGAATCTTTTGCGGAACCACGAGAACATCGCCAGGATGCATTTTCGTTTCCAGCACGCCCTCGCTGAGCCAGCCATCAGAAGAGCCGCGCCCCACAACCGAACCGTTTGCACGAATAATGAATATGTCGTGCTTGTTTGCCATCTGGGTTGGGCCGCCGGAGTGCTTGAGGTACCACTCGGCGTTTTTGCCAGGTGCGTAGGTGATCGCGGCTGAGTTGTAAACCTGCCCGGTAATCAGGATGAAGCCTGGACGCTTCGGAATCGTCAGTACGTCGCCAGCCCGCAGTTCAATGTCGGCCGCAGAATTCTCCCAGTCGCTGACCTGTGATCCGATACGAATCACAAGTCTCCCCGTGGAGGGCTGTGTCTTCAATCGCTGAAGTACCTGTTCCTGTTGTTGGACCAACAGCTGGAGGGTTCCCTGATCTTCTCCAGCGAGGGAAGGTGTGAACCTGGCTGCAGCGGAGGTCGCTTCAATCTGTCGTATCAGTTCCGCTCGGCTTTTCTCTTCCAACTCGCGGACCTGGTTGCGCACCAGGAGTGCTCCTTCAGGATAGGCCGTGGAGCGGAAACCTCCTGCGCGCCTAAGCACGGAGCTCAGTCGCTCACCTTCCTGGATTCCGTAGGTTCCCGGGTAGGTCACTTCACCGCCGATCGTGATCGAGGCCCCGATGTCGTTCCATCCGGAGATCTGATGAATGGTGAGCACATCCCCGGGCTTTAATACAACATCGGCGGCAGCATCGTTATTGAGAACGGCGCGGCCGATGTCGATCGAGGTGCGTCGGCTGACTACTTTGTTTCCATCCTTCACGTCATAGCTTGTTAGGTCGGCATTCTCGAGCAACGCATCGCGTTTGAAGCCGCCCGACATCCTTACAAGTTGGGCAGCCGTCATTTTTTCAGGCAGCGGATAGGGACCCGGCCGCAGCACTTCGCCTTGGATTGTTACTTTCGGCGGATCAGCCTCGTAACGTCCAAGGACTCGCACCGTGTCGAAGGGCTGCAGCAGAATCGGTGAGTTCCCGATCATCAACTCCGACAAGCTGAAGGAAATCGTCTCCGGCCGGTAGTCAGGGGGGCGAAGGCGAATGATCTCGGCATGGTCGGCGGGCTCGGGGAGTAGATCGTGGTAAGAGCGCAGCACGTCGACAAGGGACATGTTGTCGCGATAGGCATAGCGTCCGGGACGCAACACGTGGCCTTCCAGGTAGATTGCCCGTTCGCTGTACGGCAGCACCGGGGCGACGATGATTTTGTCACCATCACTCACTTTGAACGATTGCAACGATTTCGAGAGTTCCTCGGGGCCCAGGCCTCTGTCCAGATCAATGCTTTCAGTGACGCGATTATCGTGAGGCTTGATCCGGTCGATCTTGATCTGGGTTGTTGATGCAGCAACGAGAAGTCCGCCAGCCAGGGCGATCGTATCCTCGACCGTTTTCTCGTCTTTCAGCTCATAAATGGCGGGTCTCCGGACCATGCCCGCAACGGATACTTGTGTGCCGGCAGGCGGGACGAGGATGGTATCGCCAGGGAGCAGACGTTCCGTATCTTCGCGCAAGCCGTGCAGCAGGAATTCATAGAGATCGAGTTCGCGAACCACGCGATCGGCGCGGAGATGACGCACGATTCGCAGGGAACCAGCGGCGGTGGGACCTCCTGCCGCATAGAGTGCGTTCAGCGGAGTTGAAAGGGAGCTGACGTCGTAGGCCCCAGGCCGCTGCACATCGCCCACAACGTACACTCGCACGGTCCGCAACCGCGCAAGCGACACCGCGACTCGAGCATTGCGAAATTGCGATCCGAGCGCTTTTTGAATCACCGATTGCGCCTCGTCCAGCGTCATTCCCGCCACGTAAACCGGACCGGCTTCTGGAAGGACGACTCGACCGTCGTGGCTCACGATTCGAGGTAACGACTGAGAAATCCCGCCCCACATATCGATGGTCAGAGTGTCGCCTGGGCCAAGCACGTAATCGGGCCCGACTGGCAGATCAATCGGCAATTCCGGAGAGCCGAGGCCGCGATGCAAAAAGACGTCGCTCCCAAAGCGTCGCAGAGACGATGTTTGTTCCGGAACCTGGGTGTAGAGGTCGCGCAATGCGAGCAGATTGAGGGGCGTCGGCTGATGGAGAAAGCCGTCTTCCACAGGTTGATTGGGATCGGACGCATTCGTAGCGATCTTCTCCTGTTTCCTGTCATTCGGGTGATCTACAGGTTGCGGGCGATCGCTCGGAACCCGCGGCAATTGGGACAAATCCGGCGTGGCCAGCCCATTGGAATTGGCGCCAGCCAATGCGTTCTGGGAACGAAGCTCGGTGGACGAAGATCGCATCGTGTTGGCTCGGGGATCGATGCGGTCTTGCTCGTCGCCGTTCTCGGACGAATCGCCTTTGGCTGCGGCCGGTTTAGCCGTTCGGGGCACATATCCGCGAGAGAGTAACCAAATCGAAATTGCCTGGCGCACCTCGGCGTCGCTGTTGATCCGTCCGAAGAGCATATCGTCGGTGATAGCGTCCTCACGGATTTCGGGTCCTTGATTGTTTTGGCCACGCAAATGATCGGCCATCACCGTTTTCAGATCGATGACGAGCTCGGGATGCGTATCCAGAAGCGCAAAGATCGCATTTGCCGAAAGCTCGATGCCCGAGGGATTGCCTGCTTGTTGCGCTTCCGCCAAACTGTCGTTCGCCATCGCCGGCTGCTGTGCGAGCAGGGCTGAAGTCGCGAGAACCGCGACCGAGAATACGGCCGCCAAGTAACTCGAGGTTCGAAATCCGGAGATCAGGTGAATGGAACGCATACGCCTCAATTCCAACCGCTCGTTCGAATGATCAGTGGCTCGATCTCAAACTCGCTGACTTCCACCGTGATCGATCGCATGATGGCCTCGAGTGAAATCACGACTCGCAGTTCACGGCGTTTCCTCAGGAGAATCCCTTCCATCCCGGCGAGAACGCCGTAGGTAATCCGTACCCGCTCGCCTATGTTTAGGTAGGGGTGCGGTTCAACCTTCAGACGTTCGGTTGCGATACGAATCGCCGCGATATCTCCATCGGCGATAGGAGTCGGAAAGGTGTTCGAGGCTGCGAGCCCGAGGACGCCGGGCGTTTGTAGTAGCGAGAGCCGTTGTGCAGGAGAGAAGCGAGTGAAGAGGTAACAGGGAAATAAGGGGATATTCACTTCGGCATGGACCCCATTGTTCCATTTGCGAAGCGATCGACGGACCGGCAAGAACGTTTCTACCTTGGCCAATCCTAAACGGGTGGCGACGCTCTTCTCGTGACGGTGGCGCGTTTGCACTGCGAACCATGCTGGGACTTGCGCGCTTTCGGCGGCTGTTCGTCCTATGTTTTCCACTTACCCTCCTTACAGCTCCGCCCTGTCACTTAGGTACGCGTGACCTGCCCGGGATTTCGTGAGGCTGAATCCCTTGTTACGTTTCTGACTGCAGACCGGAACCTTGCACAGCCGGATCTTTCGATTGCTGTGCTGACAACAAATGCGTATGTACGTTCGCTCGAACTTTCGACCAACGACGAGCGATGAGCAGGTAACGCAGCCCTTCCCGGAGATGGAAACTAAGGCGAAACGCGAAGTATCTTGCGTTGGCCAAAGCGGCATTCACTCGTTTCTTGGGCTGCTCGCCACGCGTTCTTATCCCGGGAAGTCGAAGGGGTACCAGCTTTCGCCGAATCTGATGCGCGGCGCCGCCATCCAATTCCCCAAGCAAAAGCAGATTCAGTTTGGTTCCGGGAAATGCAGACAAGACGGCCTCGGTTGCGTATTCATAAATCCAGGCTTGGACGCCCTGCGGCAGCCGTTCGATGAAGAATGCGAGTTCAGTCGGCAAGGGCAGCTCAAATACGGTTGAAAGTGTGAGCAGCGCCAATCCCACGTCGGTTGCTACCGACCCGTTCGTCGCATGCAGTTTCACTCTGTCCCAGAAGGATCGATCGTCGTGGCGGAGCTGGATGCAATTGCGCAGTTCAAGGATCCACGCGACGCGAGTCCACTCGCTTTTGAGATGCTTGGCAAGATGCTGTGCCTGGTACACGAAAATCAATTCGTCGGTTAGTGTAGGAAATGAAAAGCCCTGGTACAGGCGCCATGCCAACGCAGGCATCTCCGGTGCCAGGTGTACTTCGGCACAGCGCTGCGACCGTGGTTTATAGAAATCGCGCACGCTCGGAAAACAATCTTCTCCGCTCTTGAACTCCAGAATTCCTGCCATTGGAGATGTGAGCACATACCCCAGATCACGAAATATTGAGCAGCATGAATTTACAAAGCGCGGATGCACTTGGAAGTCCAGGTCGAATTGAGATCGCAGAGACTGGTCCGGGCAGTATTCGGGTACGAGCGAAAAACCTTTCACATTCACGTATGAAATCTGCGCGGCGCAGAATGCCTCGTTGATGCGAACAAATTCTCGAAATAGGGAGTCGCTGCGCTGGAGGTTGTCGGCGCGGTTCCTTCGCAAGCTCTCGACGATCGTCGGGGGAACCACATCCTCAATGCCGCGCGCCTCGAGTTCCCGCAACAGGTAGAGTGCCAAGCCACTGGCATGCAGCCAGTTTCCGAGCCGTTTCCAATCGCGCAGGTTGAAATGTTGAAGGTCCTGACTCACAGAGTCATTGCTTCGCGACGAGAATGTGCGAAGCACCGCCTTCTTCAGCTCAAATGAACCGTGTGGTGCACCCGGAGCTCGATTAAGGGTTGTCATCGCTCTTCAGTGGGAATACATTTCCGGGTCGCCAAGACTGCCTGCCGGAGGCAGGTGCCTGAGATACACCACGATGCTCCAGATCTCGTCGTCGTTCAGAATGCCCTTCGAGGCAGGCATACCTGAAGGCGCAACGCCGTTGTCGATAATCCACTTGAGCTGTCCATCGGTGTATGACTGCACATCCGCGGAGAGGAGCGAAGGGATGGGCGGAGACATGCGCGTGGCGAAGGGCACCCCGGTGGCCTGGCCGTCGAGCCCATGGCACACCACGCAATAGTGTCCGAACGCCTCGCGTCCGGATGCGAGGGCAGCGGGCGTCGTTGTGATCGGGTTCTTTGCGTCCTTGTTTCCCACCATCGAATGTTTCGCGCTCGTCATGAATCGACGTTCAAATCTTCCGGGCGTTGAAACCTTGCAACTCGTGCCCAGGAAAACCACTGTCAAGATGGCGGTGAGCGATCCCCGTCTCATATCTCACTCCGTCACGTGCACGGTCATGGTCATACCGCCGTGCCCGGGGCCGCAGAAGTGAGCGCATTTGCCGGTGAAATCGCCGGCTTGTGTCGGCACGAACGTGACCTCCACAACGCCGCGCTTGGGAATGTCGGCCTTCACCCCAAATTCTTCCAACTTGAAACCATGGGCGACGTCCTGGCTGTGAAGCACGATCGTCACCGTCTCGCCTTTTTTCACCGTGATCTCGTTGGGCTGGTATTGAAAGCGCTTGGCCTGCACGTCTATGCGGTTGTTCTTTGCCAAGGTGTGGGAGCCGGCGCTGCTAGGAAGCGAGCCCAACATCAGAATGAAGAGAAGAACCTGGGAGGAGCCTAGTGAAAGTCATATATGCATCCAATCTTTAAGGCGCTAGATATTTGAGAATGGCTTGTTCGTCCTCGGCGCTCAGCACTGCGCGTACACGCATGTGGCGAAGCACGGAGCCAGCAATCTTTGGAGAGAGTGAATCGGGCGGGTGATGACAGCGCTGACAGTTCACCTGAAAGAGCCGTTCTCCCTCGCCAGTTGGAGCCGCATTCGTCGAAGCAGCACTTTTCTGAGTTCGGGCTTGGTTGGCTCGTGAAGAGTCGTCCTGCTGCGCCGGGACAGAGGAAGCGCAAAGAATGGCGGCGGCCACAAACACAAAGCCGATTCGAGAGATCATTTGGTTCCTCCCGTGAGAGGCCAGATAAAGCGATAGGTCAGGGATACGTCCCAAATGTTGCGGTCTGCTCCCGCAGAAACCTGGCGGCCGTAGCTCGAACTTAGGCGAATCTCCTGCGGCAGGTAAATATTCAAGCCAAAGTCAGCCTCCTTCGCTTCCTCAGGGAACAGCAGGGCCTGGAAGTCGAGTTCGCCGCGAAAGGTCTGCTGCATGCGAAAGACGGGTTGAATGCGCGATGCCACCGAGGTCAGTGAATTTTGCCGTGTGAATCGAAATGCACTCTCCACCCAATAACCATGGCCTTGGGGGGAGTTAGCAAATT
Organism: uncultured Acidobacteriaceae bacterium; assembly: GCA_963703075.1. Classification (GTDB taxonomy): domain Bacteria; phylum Acidobacteriota; class Terriglobia; order Terriglobales; family Acidobacteriaceae; genus Korobacter. The sequence goes on along the minus strand of OY969786.1, from coordinate 2,965,020 downwards.
CAGAGCGAATCTGTACCGGAATCGAGACCGGCACCCACCACGCATATGCACCTTCCGCATTGCTGTGTTGATTCTCGAGAAGCCGCTCGTACGACCCACCAACTTCCAGTTGAGAGCCCGGAAGGAAGACGCCCACTCTCCCTCCCAACGCCCGGCCCGCCTGCAGTTGATCCAGGTTGCTGCCCCCCGAAACGAAGGCGGCGTAGTTCAGTTGGAAAGAAGAATTGTTTGCGGCGACTCCACGAACCATCGCTCCATTGCTGGAGCCTGAAGTACGAGTGCCGATCGAGAAGATGAGAGGTACTTCGGGAAGATTGGCAATCCAGATGGCAGTCAGGCGTTCGTTGTAAACGTTAAACGGGGTTAGAAAGCGCCCGGCGGTGAATGTTAACCGTGAGTTCACGAGGTAATCCACTTGGGCGTAAGCCAGGGAGGTGAAGAACTGACCCCGATAAGATCCGTTTCCGTTTTCCTGGGAATAGAAGCCACGAATGTCGGCCCGAGATTCGATGAGAAACTTGTCGCCCAGCGGCAAATCGAGGACCGGGGCGACTACCGGTTGAAGAACGGTCTGGCCGCCGTTGGTAGTGCTAGCGAATCCGAAGGCCCCGGAAATCAGCGGAGAATCCTGGGCGAATGCAGACACACTTCCGAGGGAAAGCAAAAGCGCTGCCGCAATCGTGATCGTTCTCTGTGCGTTTTCGGAATGAATGCGCATAGGCTCGTGATACTGGGAGAACGATAGCTTGCGCGCATTCGCTGGTTGTCAAACTCCGATGGCTGATTTGTGACTTCTTTGCAAACATTCACTTTGGATCGATGGCGAAGCGATTCTTCGCTGCCGCTCGGTATGGTTTGTGAATGTCCTTATCCGTCGAACCGGCCTGTAGCGCCAGTGGCAAGTAGATTCGAAAGTAGTCGGAGAGCGAGATACCGCCGATGAAGCTCAGTACCAGTCGCTGATCGCGGTCAACCATGATGATCGTGGTCATACCAACGGTGAGGGTGCAGACTTCGCCGGCGTCGACCCGCACGACTTCATGGCTCGCCGATGGGTCGGCATGTTCGCGGATCAGTTGGAATCGATAGCCCTGCGCCCACTCGGCCATATTGCGCGAAACTTGCGCTTCTTCGAGCGCGGTCAGCAGCTCTTGATCGTTGGTTTCAATCTTGAGCCCTGACACTAGCAGCGTATGCCTGGTTTCAACGAAACGATGCAGCAGGTCGGGGACGGGCTCACGCACTGCGCTCATGCCAGCACGACTCTTCGTTGAGTTTCGACGAACGTCTCCAAGAGGCGCGCTCCAGAATCGGGAGAGCCGGCATGCCGGAACGACCAGCATGGAAGGCTTGCGAGTTCATGGATTGTTCTCTGCCGGAGCGCGATCGCTTGCGGCAGCTCGGGCGGTATGCGCTCAACGCTATTGTCGATGTACTCAAGGGCGGCGGAGCGAGATACCGGCACGATTTCCGAGCATCCCCGAGCGGTGCGCTCGATGAACATGAACCAGCGAGGTGCGCACGACGCGACAACATTCACGCCAAAGGTTTCTTTCGCAGGCACTTCATAGGCGATCTCTCCGTTCATGGAACGGTGAGTACGACGGCCGGAGAGCTCCGGGAAAAAGTTGATCGAGTTCGGCAATAACTTCACCGGTAAGGCCAGACCATGCGCAATGAGCGAAGAACCGCGTCGCGCAACATAGGTCCAATCGTCGGATAAGAGGTCCAATCCCGCCTTAGCCAGTGCGACCGCCATGGTGGACTTGCCCGCGCCCGAAGCGCCAGCGATGAGCAGTCCATCGCCGCCTCGGACCGCGCAGGCACTATGCAACGGAAGCATACCGATCGTGGCTCCCATCACGCCGAGGATGAGAGGCGCGATCACCTGATGCCAGGTCGAAGCGTCGTAAGCGAAGCGCTTGCTGACACTGGCATGGACTCTACGGGTGAGCAGATTGAAGACAAACACACTGTCGGCGCCGAATTGGGCGACTACGAGGTGCTGGAGTCCGCGAAAGTATGTCTGCCTCTCTGGATTGCTGCCGCTGTCGTCATTCACTTCGATTTGAAGAACGAGATCGCAAGACGGCTTGCAATCAGGGTCGATCCAGGGTGAGAGGACTTCAATCAATCGCGAATTGTCAGTGCGAAGAGAGCAGCGCACGCCTGCAAATTGAAGATTCGCATCACGCCAAAAAGTTGAGACATCCGAGGGAGTGTGCTTCATTGCGCAACCATCTGAGCAGCACTTTACGCTTCTGCACCAGGTCGCGAATGACTCGCGGGAAAGTATCACAATTCGTTCACATCGTATTGACAACAACCATTCCGCACCGCTCGTATAGTCCGATTTTGCAGATCACCGTATGTCGAAAAAGATTGTCTTCTTCTTCCCATCCTTCGCGAGTACAGAGGCCACTGCACCTCTTGGCATCCTGGCTGTCGCGACGCCTTTACTGCGAGCGGGGTATGAAGTCTGTCTGATCGATTCGACGATCACGCCTGACTTCAAGCAGCGGGTACTTGATGAAGTGAAAAATGCGCTCTGCCTGGGAGTCTCTCTCGTGACCGGCCCGATGATTCGCGAGACTGCCGACATCGCGCGCGCGGTTAAAGAATGGAACCCTGATTTTCCGATCATTCTAGGTGGGTGGCACCCGTCTCTGCTTCCGACGCAAACACTGGCAGCTCCGTTTGTCGACATCGTGGTTCGCGGACAGGGAGAGGACTCACTTCTCGAGGTGGTCCAGCATCTGGAAAGCCGTTCTGCCTTAGATCTGGTTGCCGGCATCGGTTTCAAACGCGATGGCAAGTTGATCTTTACCCAGGAACGGCCCTTGAAGGCGCTCGTCGAGATGCCGGAGAAGGCCTACCACCTTGCCGATTTCGATGCCTACGAACGCGTTTGCGGCCGGCGTTGGGCGATGTACACGTCGAGCCTGGCGTGCCCTTTTAACTGCGCTTATTGCACCAACGCAGGGGTGTACGGACGCAAGTGGAATGCACTGCCTGCCGCCCAGTTCGTCGCGGAAACAGTGGACCTCACCCGCCGCTACAACCTCGAGCTCTTGTGGGTGGTCGACGACAATTTTCTTGTCGACCTGAATCGCGCCCGCACTATTGCGGAAGGGTTAGTGCGGGAGAACGCGTCGTTTCACTGGAGCATCCAGGCGACGACAAACCTGGTTGCGCGGCTCTCCGTGGAGGACCTGAAGCTCTTGCGGCGTGCCGGTCTGCAGCAGATCTGCCAGGGCGCCGAATCCGGTTCGGAAAGAGTACTGGCAGCGATGAACAAAGACTTCCAGAATTTCGACTCCATTTACGAGAGCGCTGCGCGTTGCCTGTCCGCGGACATTCGACCGTCATTCAACATCATTTTCGCCTTCCCCGGCGAAGGCCCGAAGGAGCGTCGTGAGACTGTGCGCTTCATCATGGATATGTGCAGCAAGTATCCCGGCGCCGAGTTTTGGACGAACATCTTCACCCCGTATCCCGGCGCGCCCATCATGGACCGCGCGAATGAAATTGGAATTGAAGTGCCGACCACCTTTGAAGGGTGGGTCGACTTTTTCCCAAGATACACCGAACTGCCTTGGCTGAAGGGGCGTGAGCATCAGCGACTGCAGGTGATGCGCGATTATCTCCGGATAGCGTTCGATCGCATTCCGATACGCGCCCAGCGGAGAGGCGTCGTGACGCGCATTGCACAGAAATGCATTTCTCTTCCTGCGCGCTGGCGGCTGCGGCGAGACGTGTATGCGGCGCCCGTGGAACTCTGGATCAACGAGAAGCTGAAAAAGCGAATGGCCCTCAAACCCGCGGTAGATGCGAAACGGATTCAGACCACGGCAACTGCGGAGGCCACTTGCTGACGCGCGGCAAAGTTGTGCTGTTTTATCCGGCCTACGACGGCCCCCCGCTGAGCGCGCCAACCTGCCTGCTGGCGCTGGCCGCCGCACTGCGCCAGGCATCGTACGACGTCGTGATTGTGGATGCGGCGATCGTTCCAGACTATCGCTCCCGAGTGGAGAGGGAAGTCGCGGGTGCGCTCTGCCTGGGTATCTCGGTACTCACGGGACCAATGATCTTTGGCGCGATGGAAGTTGCGCAATCCATCAAGAAACTTTACCCGGAACTGCCCGTGATCTTCGGTGGCTGGCACCCGACGTTGTTGCCCGAAGAAACTCTGCAGGAACCGTTCGTCGATTACGTGGTTAGAAGGCAGGGAGACACGGCTCTGCGCGAACTCGTCGATGCGTTTGCTCAAGGGGGCCAAGCGAACGGAATCGCAAGCGTGTCCTGGAAGCAGGATGGGCAATCGCACCACAATCCGGATCGCAAAACAGAGCCGCTCGACGATCTGCCGCTGCCGGCTTACGACATGGTGGATTTCGAGGCCTACGAAAAATTGTGCGGTGGACGCAAATTGGCCTATGCCACCAGCGTCGGGTGTCCGTATGCGTGCAACTACTGCACGGACATGGTTTTCTACAAGCGCCGGTTCAACGCCCTTTCGGCGGACCGTGTTGTGTCAGAGATGACCACTCTCGCGCAGCGGTATCGGATCGACGAAATCGCACTTCTCGACTCCAATTTCCCGGTCGATCTGCGCCGTGCCGTTCAGATTGCGCGCGGTATCCACGAATCAGGCGTTCACTTCGGCTGGACCTTCCAGGCATCCACCGATTTCCTGTGCCGCATGAGTGACGATGAAGTTCGCCTGCTCCGCGCGAGTGGCGTGACCCATATGGGTTTCGGCACCGAGTCAACTTCAGAAAGTGTCTTGAAGTTGATGAACAAGCGCCATCAGCGGATGAACGAGGTACACGAGACGGCCCGGAAGACTTGCCTGGCGGACATTCGGGTCACCTTCAACCTGATCTTCGGCTACCCGGGCGAGACCGAGGACGACCGCGCTGAAACCTTCAAGACGATGGGAGAGATTGCTGCCGAATTTCCCAATGTTAGTTTCTCGCCGAATGTCTTCACGCCCTACCCGGGAATCCCGATCTGGCCGCAACTGCGGGAGCTCGGCGTGCGCGAGCCGAAATCACTGCGCGAATGGGCAGATCTTCCGCTCGGGGCGAATGTATTGCCATGGTTGAAGGGCAGAGACATGGATCGCCTCGAGCGGATGCTTGGCTATTTTCTTCTGAACAGCGAAATTCGTCGGAAAACAGGGCGCGCATCGCTCGCGCGTCGGAGCGTCCGTCGAATTGTCGAACGGCCGATTCGCTGGCGATTGCGGGAACGACAGTATTCGTTTCCTTGGGAGCTGTGGCTCACGCGGCAAACTGAGCGATTGGTCGAGCGCCGCTCTCTTGTGACTGGGCAGGAACTTCCGAAGCAGGTCACTGCAGCGTGTTGACGAGGTGAATTGTGGCAGATGTTCTATTGGCAAATTCCTATCATCTCGCATACGACGCAAAACAGCTGCGCAAGATGCAGCCGTACCCCCCACTCGGAACGCTGTATGCGGCGGCGGTGCTGCGCCAGCAAGGAATATCGACTGCGGTGTTTGACTCTACCCTGCTCGATCCCGAGAGCGGCTTCCCGGAAGCATTAAGAAAGAATGCGCCCATGTTCGTTGTGATCTACGAAGATGATTTCAACTTCCTGTCGAAGATGTGCCTCACGCGCATGCGGGAAGTGGCGTTTCAGATGATCGATCAGGCGATTGCGGTCGGAGCCACCGTGATCGTCCATGGATCCGACGCTACGGACCACGCGCTGGAGTACTTGGGGCGCGGAGCGCGCTACGTGGTGACGGGCGAAGCGGAGTTCAAGCTGCGTGATTTGCTGAGCGCACTGCGTCTTCAAAAAAATATCCCGTCGAATGAAGGGCTGGCTTACCTCGACGATCGCGGAGTGCTGGTGCACCGGCCCGCCGCTCCGCGGGCGACATCATGGGCGGACCTGCCATCGCCGGCTCGAGACCTTATCGACATTGATCGATATCGCCGCGCATGGATCGATGCCCACGGTCGTTTCTCGCTGAACATGGTCGCCAGCCGCGGCTGCCCGTATCGGTGCAATTGGTGCGCCAAGCCGATTTCCGGGGACCGCTTCCACATTCGCCCCGCCGCTTCCGTGGCAGCGGAACTTTGCGAACTGGGCGAAAGATATGGCGCTGACCATGTGTGGTTTGGGGATGACGTATTCGCGCTGGACCGTCATTGGGTCGCAGAATTCGCTGGTGAAATAGAATCCCGAGCCTGCAGGGTGCCCTTCAAAATTCAATCGCGGGCCGACCTAATGACTCCAGACACGGTGGATTGCCTGCGGCGTGCTGGTTGCGTCGAAGTGTGGATGGGAGTCGAGTCTGGATCGCAGAAAGTGCTCGACGCAATGGACAAGGGCCTGAAAATAAGCCAGGTGGCCGAGGCACGGGAAAATTTGCGCGCTGCCGGCATACGCGCTTGTTACTTCTTACAGTTTGGCTATCCCGGAGAAGGCTGGGCAGAAATGCAGAGGACCTTCTCGCTCGTCCGCTCAACGCGTCCTGACGACATCGGAATTTCGCTTTCGTATCCCCTGCCGAACACCGCATTTCATGAGCGCGTTCGACACCAGATGGGACAAAAACGGAATTGGCGCGACAGCGATGACCTTTGCGTCATGTTCACGGCGGCCTACTCGAGTGAGTTTTACCTCGCCGTGCGCGACGCCTTGCACGCGGAGGTGGATTCATGGAGTGCAAAATCCTCGTCGCAGCCCCACGTGGTGGAAGCATTGTGGAAGCGAGTACTTGATATGCAGCCCGGTAGCCGGAACGCTAATCCGACGCAGCTCGAGGCCCCGCAAAGACCCGGGGGGAACGAACGCGAGAGCGATCTGTTTCCGATCAACAATCTTTTCATTGCGGCCGGAGAACTGTGAATGCCTGACCTTCTCCTTACCCATGGCTATTTTCTGTTTGAAGATCCGAAGGAGCTTCAGATCATGAAGCCCTACGCTCCCCTGGGGATTCTTTATATCTGCTCGCACTTGCGGGAAAAAGGTTTTGACGTGGAGGTGTTCGATACCACGTTTTCCTCACGCGAGGCGCTTTTCCATCATCTTCGGACGGAGAAGCCCTCGGTCCTCGGTGTCTATGCGAATCTGATGACCAGGAAAAATGCTGTCGAGATCCTGGCAGTCGCGCGCGAAGCGGGATGGCGCACCGTCGTGGGTGGCCCTGAGCCGGGCGCGTATGCATTCGAGTACCTGAAGTCGGGTGCGGAATTTGTGGTGATGGGCGAAGGAGAGTTGGCGCTCCAGGAGTTGCTCGCCGCTCTCAACAGTAAACAGCAGGACGCGTATACGAAGGTGCCGGGGCTCGCCTTCCTGAATGACAAGGGAGAGTTGTGCGAAACCGCACCTGCAAGGCAGATATCGAACCTGGACGCGCAACCGTGGCCGGCCCGTTCCGCAATCGATATTCCAAAATATGTCAGCACTTGGCGCAACGCCCATGGAAAAGGCTCGGTTTCGTTTATCACCGCCCGCGGCTGTCCATTCAAATGCCGCTGGTGCAGCCATCAGGTATTCGGGCAGACGCACCGCCGCCGTCAAGCATTGATGGTCGTCGATGAAGTTGAGTGGTTGCTCGAAACGTATTCGCCCGACATGGTTTGGGTGGCAGACGATGTTTTCACGATTCACCATGGATGGCTGCGCGAGTACGCGGCGGAAATGAAGCGGCGCGGATTGAAGCCGCCCTTCGAATGCATCACTCGCGCCGATCGATTCAATGCCGAGATGGCAGATCTGCTCGCGGAGCTTGGCTGTTTTCGACTTTGGATCGGGTCTGAGAGCGGATCGCAGCGACTGATGGACGCCATGGACCGTGGCGTTCGCCTGGAACAGGTGCAAACCGCGGTGGAACTCTGCCACGCTCGCGGAATTCAGAGTGGCATGTTCCTGATGTGGGGATACGAAGGCGAGGAACTTTCCGATATCGAGGCGACCGTCGAGCACGTCAAGCGAACCCAGCCTGACATTTTCTTTACCACCGTGGCTTATCCGATCAAGGGTACGCCTTACTTTAAGCAGGTCGCTGATCGACTGGTACAACTTGGCGATTGGGGGCAGAGTTCCGATCGCGAAATCAAGATTAAAGGCCGCCATTCACGCGAGTTTTATCAATACGCCGACCAGTTGTTGCGCGACGAGGTGGCACTCGCGAAGCTGCAGGTGCCGTCGGAAATCTCCCGATCGCTACAAGTACAAATCGAGCAGGCGCGCTCAGGCATGCGCAACACGTTTTTCGAGGTTGAGCATTCATGACCGCTATTGACACATCCGAGGCCGCAGCCGGCCGCGTCTTCGACCTGTTGGCCGAAGAATACGACACAAAGTTCACGCGGACCCTGGTTGGGCGTGCGCAACGGGACGCGGTGTGGAATGTGCTGGATCGACATTTTAAGGCGGGGCAGCGAATTCTGGAGCTCAACTGCGGAACGGGCGAAGATGCAGTGCATCTCGCGCATCGGGGCATCCGGGTGGTCGGGTGCGATGCTTCCGAGAAGATGATTGAGGTGGCGCGCCGCAGGTTCGCCGAAGAGCCGACCCGTGGGAACGCGACGTTCCATCAAATTTCTACCGAGCAAATTTCCCGGGTAGCATACCTGGGGCCATACCAAGGCGCGTTCTCGAATTTCTCCGGCCTCAACTGCATACGGCATTTGGGTGTCGTGGCGGACCAGCTTGCAGCTCTTTTGCAGCACGGGGCATGGCTCTTCCTCTGTGTGTCCACGCGGTTTTGCTTGTGGGAAAGCGGTTGGTACAGCGTTCGAGGCAATTGGAAAAAGGCCGCACGCCGTTGGCCTGGGCTGGCTCAGTTCAGCCTCGCTGAGACCCAGGTCGATGTGTACTACCCAACCGTTTCGCAGATGAAACGGACATTCCAGCCGTGGTTCGATCTGCGCTACTACACCGGCGTAGGGGTGACGATTCCGCCCTCGTATCTTGATCATTGGGTGCGCGAAAGACCTGCGCTTTTTCGCGCACTGGCGAGAATTGATGGAGTGGTGAAGGGTTGGCCGCTGGCACGCGTGATCGGTGACCACGTTCTTCTCGCGTTGCAAAGGTCCGAGATATGAAACTCGTCGCCTCGTACCCAACTCGGCGAGCGGAAGTTCATCCGGCGGGCACCCGTCCGTTGCTGATTCGTTGTCCCAACTGCGCCGCGCATGTCGATCAGATCGGCGAGAACTGGGCGTCTCGCGAAAGTTCCATGCTCTGTTCGAATTGCCTAATGCAGTTTCGCTGGGAAGAAGGGATTTGGCATGCGTTGACGGGTGATCGACAGAAGTACTTTGAGCGCTTCATAGTCGAATATCAATCGATTCGCCAAGCCGAAGGCCGCGGTAGCCAGAACGCTGCTTACTATCTTGCGCTGCCGTTCCGCGACTTGACCGGCCGCAACCAGGGACAGTGGAAGATTCGCGCACGCACGTTCGAATATGTAGAACAACGGATCTTGCCGCAGATTGAAAAACAGCGTTCGGCCCCGTTGAACGTGCTTGACCTCGGCGCGGGCAACGGTTGGCTAAGTTATCGGCTGGCATTACGTGGGCACCGTCCAGTGGCAGTCGATCTCGCCACCAATCAACTGGATGGGCTAGGCGCCGCCGTCAACTTTCAATCGCGCGTTCCTGCGTTGTTCCCGCGCTTTCAGGCAGAGCTGGATCGGCTGCCTTTCTGCGATGGGCAGTTTGATCTGGCGATCTTCAATGCCTCGTTCCACTATTCGGAGAACTACTCGCGAACGCTTGGCGAAGCTATCCGTTGCCTGCGCAAACCGGGTGTCGTAGTGATCGCAGACTCTCCGTGGTACGCCCGCGCAGAAAGTGGCCAAATCATGCTCGCCGAACGGCATGCTGCATTCCTGTCAAAGTACGGATTGGCGTCCGATTCCATCAAGTCCCTGGAGTTTCTTACCGACCAAAGGCTTGCGGAATTGGAGAAACAATTTGCCATTCGCTGGGAAGTGCATAGGCCGGCTTACGGATGGAAGTGGAATGCGCGTCCATGGATGGCGAGGTTACTCGGCAAGCGAGAGCCTTCACAATTTCGAACATATGTCGCGGCGGTGAACGAATGATTATCCTTTTCAATCCTCGGGCGACCAAGCCGCGAAACCGGCGATTGCCGCTCGCGATCCTTGCGTTGGCGGCGGTCCTGGAAGGCCGTGAAGAATATGAAATCGTCGACGGGAATGTGAGTGAGGACCCAGTTGCCACAATCCTCGACCTCATCGACAAACATCACGTCGATCTGTTGGGTGTGACCGTCATGCCCGGACCGCAAATGGTCGCGGCGATGGAAGCCTGCCAAAAGATCCGGGGTTTACGGCCGAACGTTCCGATCGTGTGGGGCGGATATTTCCCGTCGATTTATACCGACGCTTCATTGAATGCCAAGTACGTGGATTATGCCGTGCGCGGCCAGGGGGAAGAAACACTCCTGGAGTTGATCAATGCGCTTCGCGGGGATCGGAAGCTCGACACGATCCTCGGTCTTTCCTACACCGACACGTTTGGCCTTCATCGGCATAATCCAGAACGGCCCATGAAGGGACCAGATGCATTTCCCTGGAGTCCATTCCACCGCGTACCCGTGGAGAAATATCTTCGGCCATCATTCTTTGGCAAGCGCACCGCGGTCCATCATGCCAGCATCGGGTGCCCGTTTCGCTGCAGTTTTTGCGGCGTTCACGCCACCTACGGAAATCGCGAACGAATGGAAAGCCCGGAACGGACTGCGAAAATCCTGGCCCATCTGAAAACCAATTATGGGGCTGACTCCGTCCAGTTCTACGACATGAACTTCTTTATGCGCGAAGATCACGCGCGGGACTTGGCAGAGCGGATGGTCCCTCTACAGTTTCGCTGGTGGTGCGAAGCACGCGTCGATGTCGTCTCGAAATATTCAGATGCGACTCTCGATGCAATCCGCCGCGCGGGGTGCACTATGATTTTTTTCGGAGCCGAATCCGGGTCCGACTGGGCCCTGAAGGAAATGGCGAAGGGAATCACGACGGAACAAACGATCAGCGTCGCCTCCCGGATGAAGCAGCATGGGATTATCCCAGAATTCTCGTTCGTGATCGGTAACCCGAAAGACCCGGAGCGCGACACGCGGGAGACGCTCAGCTTTATTCGCAAGATCAAAATGCTGAATCCAGCGTCCGAAATCATCATATATCACTACACACCCGTTCCGCAGCGCGGGGCAATGTACGGTGATATCGATGACAAGATCAACTTCCCGACCACGCCCGACGAGTGGGCCACGCCACGCTGGATGGACTTCACGCTGCGCGTCGATCCGCGAACTCCATGGCTCAACCGTAAGACCAAGAGCCTGATTGAAAATTTCGAGACAGTCGTCAGCGCGCGTTGGCCCACCGTGCAAGACATACGTGCTCCGAAGTGGAGCCGCACCCTGCTGAAGGCCTTGAGCGCCTGGCGTTATTCCTCCGGATTCTACGCCTATCCGAAGGAGCTTCAGTGGGCGCACCGCTTCATCGATCTTCGCAATCCCAAGCAGGAGAGCCTGTGAACCTTGGAGCCAATGCGTCAATGGCGAGGTCGATGTCGCGGCTACCGTTAGCCAGCGCATTTGACGAGATTGCGCCTTTTTACGACGACCAGCCTAATCCTTTGCTCTCGTTGGAAGAGCGTTTTCTGCCGCACTTGCTGCCCGATCTTCGAGGTCTGGATGTGTTGGACGTGGGCTGCGGTACAGGTCGCTGGATGCGAAAGCTCGCCGGTAATCGCGCTCACAGCATCACCGGGCTCGATTCTTCCCCCGAGATGCTGAAAATCGCGAGGAAGAAAGTAGGCCTGCCGTCGCAGGTGTATTTGGCAAATTGCATCGCCTCGACCCTGCTCGCCGGCAGCGCGGATGTGACTCTCGCGTCATTCGTGCTCAGCTATGTCGAGGAATCGCCAACGTTGCTGTTAGAACTCTCTCGACTGACGCGGGCCGGGGGTGTCGTTGTCTTATCGGATGTGCATCCGCAAACCGAGCGGATCTTTGGATGGAAGCGCACTTTTCGGACCGGATCGAAAAGCACCGCTCCTACAGACCTTCTGCCATTCGCTTGAGACGATCATCGAAGCGATTGCCATAGCTGGATTCGAACTCGGAGCCTTGCTGGAAATACCCTTTGAGCAGGCGGATCGGGAGATCTTCGCGCGCGCCGGCATGCTCTCCGCACTCGACGCAGTAAAAGGACATCCTGCGATCTATCTCATGCAACTCCGCAAGCCACGGACTTCGTCCTCGGCCAGGCGAAGGGCGGAACCTGAATCCGCTCCGCGTCATTACCTTGGAGCCCGGCTAGCCTTGGGCCCGAAGGAGACGACGCGCGCCGATCTGAATGTCTGCTCCGGCCGGGTGGAATTCATCGGCCCCCCCTCGCTTCACCGTGAGCGCGGCCGACCCGTGGTCGATTTGAGAGGCCATCTCGTCCTGCCTGGGTTGATCAATGCGCACGATCACCTTGAATTCGGGCTTTATCCCAACCTCGGCCAGGGTCCGTACCGCAATTCTCAAGAGTGGGCGCAAGACATTCACAATAGGCACGCGTCTTTAATCGAAAAGCACCAGTCAATTCCGAAGGACGTTCGGTTCTGGTGGGGCGCCATTCGCAATCTTTTGTCCGGGGTGACGACGGTTTGCCATCATAATCCCGGGGCCGCTATTTTCGCTGATCCGGATTTTCCGGTCCGAGTGGTAGAGAGGTTTGGCTGGGCCCATTCCCTGGCCTTCGATCACGACGTAACACAGCGTTTCCAGAAAACACCAAGCGATCAATGCTTCGTGCTGCACGTTGCCGAAGGAGTGGATGCGGTGAGCGAGCGGGAGATCGAAGAACTGGATCGGCTGGGGGTCGTGAACAGCCAAACCGTGCTGGTGCATGGCCTCGCGCTCAACGCTGACAGCACGCGCTTGATCAACCGTCGGGATGCCGCCGTCGTGTGGTGCCCATCCTCCAATCAATTCCTCTTTGGCAAGACACTGACGACCTCGCAAATATTGTCTCTGCGCAATGTAGCTCTGGGCACGGACTCACCTCTGACCGCCAGCGGTGATCTGTTGGACGAACTCAAAATTGCCGCCAGGGCCGCTGCAATCTCCCGGGAATCGCTCTATCGAATGGTGACTACCGAGCCCGCATCGATCCTGCGGTTACGCGATGGAGAAGGTCGAATGCTTGGCAATGGGGTCGCAGATTTCGTCGCCGTGCGCGACGACGGATCGGAACCCTCCGAACGGTTGCTCAATCTGCAAACGGAAGAAATCGGACTGATCGCGGTCGGCGGACGGATCCGCCTTGCATGCGATGCAGTATTCCATCACTTGCCCGGCGCATTCAGAGATCATCTCGAGCCTATGGATATAAACGGCGCCCGTGTGTGGGTGCGCGCTCCGTTGGCCTGGTTGTTCCGCGAAGCCAGGAAGGTCCTGGGGACTGAGTTCACGCTTGGGAAAAAACGGGTCGACTATGCTGGTTCAGCTAGTATCTGAAACTTCCAAACGCGCAGTTGAAGAAGCGCACGTCATCCGGTCTCTTCCTGTGCTCGTGCTCAACGTGCACAGCCGCTGTAATTGCCGTTGCGTGATGTGCGATATCTGGAAGCGCAACGAGCACCGGGAACTGTCGGTTGCCGCAATCGAGCGCCATCGCGAATCACTCCGCAACCTCGGCGTGCGATGGGTGGTACTGAGCGGCGGCGAGCCACTGCTGCATTCCAATCTAGAGGCGCTTTGCACATTCTTCCGCGAACTGGGCATCCGAGTTACGTTGCTTACGACCGGGCTGCTGCTCGCCAAGAAGGCTGCGGAGGTTGCGTACAGCGTGGACGATGTGATTGTTTCCCTCGACGGACCAGCTGAGGTCCACGATTCGATTCGGCGTGTGAAAGGCGGATTTCAGCTGATTGCGAATGGAATCGTGGAACTGTTATCCCGCCGCCCCGAGATGCGCATCGCCGCCCGCACGACCGTCCAGAGAGCGAACCATGACCGCCTTTGCGACACTGTGGAAGCTGCCCAGGAACTCGACTGCTCCGGAATTTCTTTCCTCGCGGCGGATTTGACGAGCGAGGCGTTCAATCGTAGGAATGCCTGGTCAAAGGAGCGGGCGAGTGAAATCGGACTCACTTCCGCGCAACTCGTCGTTCTCGAAGAGGAAATAGAAAACATTACCAGGAAGTATGCGCGGGAAATTCGATCGGGTTACATTGCGGAAAGTCCCGCGAAGCTACACAAGATCGTTGAGCACTTTGCGGCTGGAATTGGCATCGGCGTTCATCGGACCCTGTATGTAACGCGCCTTGGGTGTCAGCGGTGATCGAGCATGACGGTTCCGTGCGACCTTGCTTCTTTCACCGGCTCATCGGAAATACGCAAACTGGTTCCCTTGAAACTGTATTGAATAGTCCATCGGCGCTGGCATTCAGATCCTCTTTGGACATGGAACACAATCCGACCTGCCAGCGCTGCGTTTGCTCGCTAAACCTGCCCCGTGGAATGGGAGCCGAGCATTCGTAGTTTCTTCAGCCCACGAACAGGAACTCTTTCATCCATTGCCCCGGAGCGTTTCTCCGGAAGGATTATCGGTATCGTTCACCGCGGCGACCAAGTGCGGGCCCAGCGATTTTGCCACCTGTGCTTCAATCCATTCGTAAGTGTCAGCCAACCCCTGCTCCAGGGAAATCTCCGGCACCCAATCCAATACCTTTCGTAGCAACGTATTGTCGGAGTTGCGGCCACGCACACCTTGCGGTCCAGGAACGTGTCGCCGGTTGATACGCACTCCCGCGATTGAAGCGATCAGCTCCGCGAGCTCATTGATGCTGACCATTCGGCCCTGCCCGAGATTCAGCGGCTCTGCGAAATCCGAAATCATGAGTTTGTAAATACCGGTCACGCAATCGCCGATGTAACAGAACGATCGCGTCTGTTCACCGTCGCCCCAAATCTCAATGTCCGGATCGCCAGTCAGCTTCGCAACCGCGATTTTCCTGCAGAGCGCAGCCGGGGCCTTCTCGCGTCCGCCAACCCAGGTTCCCAGGGGCCCGAAGATGTTATGGAAGCGAACGATCCGCATCTCCATCCCGTAGTCTTCACGGTAGTGGTTGCAGAGTCGCTCGGTAATGAGCTTCTCCCACCCGTAGGCATCTTGCGGGGCAGCGGGATACGCGTCGCTTTCTTTCAGGCCGCGAATGTTTGTGTCGAGCTGCCGGTATTCTGGGTAAACACAAGCTGAGGATGTGAATAGATAGCGGCGAACCTGGTTCAACCGAGCTGCCTCCAGGGTATTGAAGTTGATGAGCGTGTTGGTATGCAGGATGTGAGCGTGATTGCTCGATATGTAACCCATGCCTCCCATATCGGCCGCCAGCGCAAACACCATTTCGACCGACTCGGTTGCCAGGAGGCAGTTGTCGGGACTTCGCAAATCAACTCGCAGAAATTCGTCCGCGAGGGTTTTGGAAAACTCCGGGAGCTTGATGTCCGCTCCTCGGACCCAGTACCCGAGATCCTTGAGATAGCTGACAAGATGATGCCCGATGAAGCCTCCGGCCCCGGTGACCAAAACGCGACGTTGAGACTTCGACATTCGTTTTCCTCCGCAGTGTGCTCTACAAGGGCATGCGCTAGCGGCCATCGTTTGCAGCCCACTTCACCATAGAGTGTTCCGCGAAAACCCTTGTCACCCGGGGATGTCGAATTTGTCACATCTTTGCAAACTTGCGAATGCTTACGGCGAACCGGCCCTTTTCCCTGCTTGTTTTTGTGTCGGGCGGCGAAGTTGCAACGGAAATGTCAACAAGGGGTTGACTCGTGTCTGGAGCTGGTATTAGCTAGAGTTCCTGACGTTTACGAGAGGTTTCTTCTATTCATGGAACGCATTCTGGTCATCGAAGACGATGTAGCGGTGCAAAAGGCGCTTAGAAGGACCTTCGAATCAGCTGGCTTCGAAGTAACCATCTCGTCCGACGGCGCAACCGCAATGCAGTCTTTTACGGCGACATCCCCCCAGGTTGTCTTGCTGGATCTACGCCTGCCAGGTAAGAGTGGACAGGATTTGTGCCGGGAGATTAAGAAGGATTCGCCGAATGTGCCGATTCTTGTTTTGAGTGCTGCGACGGACGTAGTGGACAAGGTATTACTCCTCGAAATGGGAGCGGACGATTACGTTACCAAGCCATTTAGTCCGAGAGAGCTCCTGGCAAGAATTCGCGTTTCGCTCAGGCGGCTCTCTCAAGGGATTGAAAAAAACGAGGTCTACAGCTTTGACGATATCGAAGTGAATTTCGGCAAGATGGAACTGCAGCGCGCGGGCAAGCCCGTGCCCCTGACTCCGCAGGAGTTCAAAATGCTTCGTTTCTTCTTGAACCACAAGGAGCGGGTCGTTTCCCGCAACGAGCTACTGGGCGAGGTGTGGGGGTACCATAGCTACCCAACCACGCGTACGGTGGACACTCACATTCTTCGACTTCGCCAGAAATTGGAAAGAGATCCCGCATCGCCAATGCATTTTCGCACGGTGCATGGAATCGGATACAAGTTCGTGGAATAGCTTTTGGATTGGGGTCATACGATGGGTGGGGTTCGGTTACGGACCAAGTTCTTGGTTGCGATGCTGTTGACTTCCGCCGGGCTCACGGCTGTCACGCTTTTCATTGTGCAACACGCGATCGCTTCCCGGGCCCGTGAAGGAATCGTCTCGGACCTCCACAATTCCGTCGAAAATTTCCGCAACGTTCAGCTTGAGCGAGAAACGACCTTGCGCGCGTCGGCTCAACTGCTGGCCAATCTTCCCATTCTCAAGGCGCTCATGACATCGGGCCATGCGCCGACTATCCAGGATGCCTCTGAAGAACTCTTCCGATTATCGGGCCGAGACTTGTTAGCACTGGTTGATCCGTCCGGGCAGCTAGTCGGTTTTCATGCGGGGCCCGACGGCGTTCGCCGCGAGGCAATTCAGAAAATGCTAGCCGCGCAAACTCTTAGCGCCTCTTCTTTCGAATGGTGGTTCGCCGACGGACATCTCTACGAGGTGTACCTGGAACCCATTTATTTTGGGCCCAGCAGCAGCAACACATTGCTCGGCATTGTCGCGGTCGGCTATGAGGTAACGGCTTCGGTTGCACGCCAAGTCAGTAAAGTCGCCGCCGGCGAGGTCGCTGTTCTGTATGGCCCGCACCTGGTCGTGACCACGCTTCGCGGAACCCAATTGCTCGACTTCCAGCAACGATTGACAGGCAAGATCGGCTCGGACTCGCCAGAAAACTTTTCGCTTGATGGCGAAAAGTTCGTGGGGACCTCGATCGGTTTAAACCCGGACGATGCGATCCCCGCAACGATGGTCGTCATGAAGTCTTATGACAATGCCATCGCATTTCTTCAGCGCCTGCAAAAGCTCCTGCTCATCGTGGGAGTCTGTGCGGTGTTCGCGGGAAGCGTTCTCGTGTACTTCATGTCGAGGACGTTTACCCGACCCTTGGAACGCTTGGCGATCGGCGTCAGTGCCTTGGGTACCGGAGACTTTGCTTTCCCCCTGCTGCCCGGCGGCGGCGGGGAGGTTGTCCAGTTGACGAAAGCATTTACGCGCATGCGCAACAACCTGCGCGAGACGCAACAAAGCCTCATCGAAAGTGAACGGTTGGCAACGATTGGAAGAATGGCTGGATCGATTTCCCATGATCTGCGACATCCCCTGACAGCCGTCCTTGCAAACGCTGAGTTCCTTGCGGAGGCGGAGTTGACCGATTCGCAACGCGAAGAGCTTTACCAGGAGATTCGCATTGCGGTGAATCGTCTCACCGATCTTGTGGATTCGCTTCTCGAGCTTTCCCGGCCTACTCACTCTCTCTCACTCACCGACGTGTCGTTGACAGTTTGCATCGACAGGGTCATCGCACTTATCCGGACTCACCCCGAATTCCAGAGAGTCTCGATCGCGGTCGACGCGCCCCCAGAATGCATCGCTCAGCTCGATCCCAAAAAAATGGAACGGGTATTCCATAACCTCCTTCTGAATGCCTGCCAGGCAGTTCAGGCGAAAAATGGGCAGGTGGCTGTCTCTGTGGCCGAAGGGACGGGCAAAGTTAGCATTCGAATTTCGGATAATGGCGACGGCGTTCATCCCACGATCAAAACGAAGCTCTTTCAGCCGTTCATCAGTATGGGAAAAGAAAATGGAACGGGGTTAGGACTGACAATCGCTCAAAAGATTGTGCAAGACCACGGCGGCAGCCTGGAACTTGAAACTTCGTCGGCTGGATGTACTGTGATGTTGATTATTTTGCCGAGGACCAACCAGAGTGAACAGGATCGCTTTTCGCAGACATCCTCAATAAATCGCGGGATAGCGTAATGGCGATACGTGGTGTTGTTGCCTAGAGGAGCCGCCATTGCCATGGGGCTCAGCTCAATTTTTCCCCGCTTTGGAGTTCGCTTCGCGTTTCGGTTGCCAGAGGCGTCGCGGTACGGTTGGTTGCCACTTGGGCGTGCCCATCAGTCGCTGTTGCACGACCGACCCCGCCTGTTGAGCATTGATTAGGGAAGAACCTTGGGCAGCGAGCGTTTGTGAGTTGTTGAAAAGCAGTGTTGCTACGTTTTTCGCACGGTGGAAGTCGCAGCTTCGAATCCTGCGGCGCTAACCCAATTATCTTCTAAACGTCACGGCCGCCTCGGGCTGACTCGTTTTCAGCCGATCTTTTGCAAGCTGGTATCAGGCTCTGCCTGTCACTAGTCCATGCGAATGAAGGTCTTACGGCGTACTTGCCTGCTTCGCCGTCCGCGATAACCTTCGAACCGAAATTGACATCGAAGAATAGAAATCGTTGCACGGGTAGCAACGCGGGTCAGGGATTGCCGCGTTTCCCCGGGAGTGTATCCAATCGAGGCACAGGGCAAATCCAGTGAGATCTTCCAATTCTTCGCTCGTCAAGGCTAAGGATTTCGTTGTATCAACCGGTTGTGCTGGGCTCGACGACATCCTCGGTGGAGGGTTGACGGGGAGTCATCTTTATCTCGTTGAGGGCCATCCAGGAACCGGCAAAACTACCTTGGCCCTGCAGTTTCTGCTTGCCGGTTCGAAGGCCGGCGAGAAAGGTCTGTACATCACCCTTTCCGAGTCTCCCCAGGAACTGAAGGAAGTTGCCAAATCTCACAATTGGTCGCTCGATGGGATCTCGCTCCTCGAAATGTCGACCAACAACAACTCCGGCTCAATCTCTGAGGACGAGTACACGGTTTTTCATCCCTCGGATGTTGAGCTCAGCGACACCATCCACAGTGTGCTGCAAGCGGTGGAATCGATCAAGCCGACCCGCATCGTTTTCGACTCTCTTTCCGAATTGCGCATGTTGGCGCGTGAGAGCCTGCGCTACCGCAGGCAGATCCTGGCGTTGAAACGTTTCTTCGCAGGACGGGACACCACTGTTCTTCTGCTCGACGACCGGACGGCCGAGGGAAACGACCTCCAACTACAAAGCATCGCTCACGGCGTAATCATGCTGCAGAGCCTGGAGCGGGAGTTTGGGGTGAAACGTCGCCGCCTGGAAGTTCGCAAAATGCGAGGGTCGAAGTTTCGCGAGGGCTTCCACGACTACACGATTGAGACCGGCGGCGTGCACGTCTATCCGCGCCTGGTGGCGGCCGAACATCGTCCCCCGGTCGAGTTGACCACGGTTCTCAGCGGAGTGAAGGGGCTCGACGACCTCTTCAGCGGAGGCATCGACTTCGGAACCAGCACGCTCATGATCGGCCCTGCGGGAAGCGGTAAGTCGACAATCGCAATCCAGTATGCGCATGCAGCCGCGCTGCGGGGCGAGTTCGCGGCGGTCTATCTTTTTGACGAAACGATTCAGACTCTGTTCAAGCGCTGCGAAACCCTAGGCATAGACCTGCAAACTCAGGTCGATAACGGCAACATGATGATCGAGCAGATCGATCCGGCTGAGCTTTCGCCCGGAGAGTTCGTAAGCCGGGTGCGCCGGGCCGTTACGGACAGCAAAGCCAACGTGGTTGTCATTGACAGTCTCAACGGTCTGCTCAACGCTATGCCCGGTGAAGAATTCCTCATCTTGCAAGTGCACGAAATGCTGTCTTTCCTCAACCAGAATGGAGTCGCGACCATCCTCACGATGGCGCAGCATGGAATGTTTGGCAGCGCCATGAATGCACCGGTCGATGTGAGTTACCTCGCCGACTCCGTTTTGTTGTTCCGCTACTACGAAGCGCAAGGTGCGATTCACAAGGTGCTCTCCGTGGTGAAGAAGCGCAGCGGCAACCATGAAAACACGCTCAGAAGGCTGACGTTCTCAGCCAACGGAGTGGCGGTCGGGCCGCCCCTGGTTGGGTTTGAAGGCATATTGAGCGGCATGCCCCGGATATTGCGGATCGATAAGGACGAGGACGCTCGGATTGCATGAGCCACTTGGCGCGGGACACAAAAGATCATCGCATCCTGATCTTCGCTCCCACCGGTAAGGACGGGGTGCTGATCGCGCGTGTCCTGGAAGAGTCAGGCATTCTTGCAGAAAGCTGTCCGACCTTTGAGGCCGTCTTCCAGGAGATGCAAGACGGGGCAGGCACCGTCGTGATCGCGGAAGAAGGCTTGAATCGAGCGGCTCTTGATCGCCTCGGCCAGTACATCTCCAATCAGCCATCCTGGTCCGATTTCCCGCTCGTCCTCTTGACCAAGGCGGGTCATGTGAGCGCTCTGCAACACCGGTTGCGGCAGACGCAGAAACGCTTAGGCAATGTTCTGCTGTTGGAGCGCCCTGTCCGTCCCGAGACCCTGGTGAGCACCCTCAGCGGCGTTCTGCGGTCGCGGGAGCGGCAGTATCAGGTGCGCGATCATCTGAAAGAGAAGCAACAATCTGAAACGGCGCTTCGGGACTCTGAGAAACGCTTTCGCGATCTCGCCAATACCATTCCGCAACTTGCCTGGATGGCACATCCGGATGGGCAAATCTTCTGGTACAACGATCGCTGGTATGACTACACGGGCACAAAGCAGGCAGAGATGGAAGGATGGGGGTGGACGGCTGTATTAGACGCAGCTACTCTTCCCGACGTTCTCCGGCGCTGGAAGTCGGCACTCGCAAAAGGCGAACCGTTTGAAATGACCTACCCCCTGAGGGCCGCGGACGGGACATTCCGGCCATTTCTAACGCTGGTCCGGCCCGTCTTCGACTCCTCCGGCCATGTCGCGCGCTGGTTCGGCACCAACACCGACGTCAGTTCGCAAAAACGTGCCGAGGAAGCCCTCATCCGTACCGAAAAATTGGCGGCTGCGGGACGACTCGCCGCTTCGATCGCGCACGAAATCAATAACCCGTTGGAAGCCGTCACCAACCTGATCTACCTGGTCGAAACCAACCCAGAGCTGACGGACGAGAGCCGCACTTTGCTGCAGAAAGCTCAATCCGAACTTGGACGCGCAAGCGAAATAACCACCCACACCCTGCGCTTTTATCGTGACTCGACGAAGCCCGCGCCGGTGAAACTCTCAGAATTACTGGACTCGGTCATCGCTCTTTACCAGGCTCGACTTACTCAAAGTAAAGTGCAGGTGCGCAAACGCTACCGTGAACATCGCGCGTACATCGGTTCTCCGGGCGAGCTTCGCCAGGTGCTTGCGAACCTGATCGGCAATGCGATCGATGCCATGCGGCGCGGAGGGACGCTCCACGTGCGGATCCATCCCGCTCGATCGCCAGCTTCGGGTGATGAAGGCTTTCGCCTCGTGGTCGCCGACACCGGGCATGGCATGCATCGCGATATCCTGCGCCGGATCTTTGAGCCGTTCTTTACCACGAAGGACGCGACCGGCACTGGCCTTGGACTTTTTGTCAGCAAGGAAATCATCGAGAAGAGCGGTGGGCAGCTGGCGGTGAGAAGCTCCAATCGGCCTGGTTTATCAGGCACGATTTTCACGATCTTTCTTCCCGTGCATTCGCGGAGATCAGTCTCGACTTACCCTTGATCTTCAAGAGCACGCTTCAGTCGATTGCCCAGCGAATCCCGGAAAGCAAAAGTCGCACGCAGATGCAGTGGCAGGAGGGAAAGCGCCGCGCTAGAGCGCAATCTCGGGTTCCTCATTAAAGGTGAACCAGTACTGTCGGAAGCGGCTTACGAACTCGGTCAACTCAGTTCCCGTATCCGGCTTCGTCACATAGGAATTGACACCGAGATCGTAAGCGCGATTCACGTCAGCGAGATGACGTGAGGAAGTCAGCATGATCACGGGCAGACGACGCCGCGAGTCATCCCTGGACCTCAGCCACTCCAACACTTCGAGCCCGTTGCGCCGCGGCAACTTAAGATCGATCAGGAGCACAGCGGGAAAAGGATGTTCCACGCGGTTGCTATAAGGAGGCGCGCCATCGAGATACGAAATCGCTTCTTCGCCATCGCTCAAACGGTACACTGCGGCATCCACCTCGGCCTTCGTGAATGCCCGCCGAATCAGCTTTACATCCGCGGGGTCGTCTTCAACCAGGAGCACCGAGTTTCTTCTCATTAGGCCCGTACCCCTTTCGCCGGTAGCTCCACCCAGAACGTACTGCCTTTCCCCAGCTCGGATTGCAGTCCCATCGTGCCGCCCATGCGGGTTACCGCGCGCTGCACAATGGCGAGCCCGATACCCGTGCCGGGGAATTGGTCGCCGCTATGCAGCCGTTCGAAGACCTTGAAAACGCGGTCGTGGTGCGTCGGCGCGATACCGATTCCATTGTCCGTGACCATGATACGAACCCTCTCCCCGTTCCGATTCGCCCCGATTGTCACTTTGGGCGTACTGTCTGGGCGTCTGAACTTGAGCGCATTCGAAACCAAGTTGCTCAGCACTTGCCGCACCGTCGATTCGTGGGCAAGAACGGCGATGCCCGAAGGAATCTCGATGCGGATATATTTCGCATCCTCGCCGGTTTCAGCTACCACACTCTCAGCCAGCATGCCGACGTTTACCTCCGTCAACGGGAGCTCCACTCGTCCCAGCCGGCTGTAGGTCAGCAGGTCCTGAACCAGACTGGTCATTCGCCGCGCGGCGCCGCGTATCTCCTGGAGGAAGTCGAGGCCCTCGGCA
This sequence comes from uncultured Acidobacteriaceae bacterium, assembly GCA_963703075.1. Lineage (GTDB taxonomy): Bacteria > Acidobacteriota > Terriglobia > Terriglobales > Acidobacteriaceae > Korobacter. The sequence goes on along the minus strand of OY969786.1, from coordinate 2,941,913 downwards.
TCGAGCTGCCCGGCATGGTCTTCCATTAAGGCTTCGGAAAATCCGTCAATGGCTCGCAGCGGCGCTCGCAGATCGTGCGACACCGAATAGCTGAACGCCTCCAACTCGGCATTCGTGGCCTCGCGTTCAGCAATGCGCTGCTCCAACTCGAGGGCATGCGCGCTGATCTGGTCCATGAGCTTCTTGCGGTCCGTGATGTCGCGCGTCACTTTCGAGTACCCCGTGAGGTTGCCCTCTTCGTCGAAGATCGCGGTCACTACCACCGACGACCAGAACCGGGTACCATCCTTGCGCACCCGCCAGCCTTCGCCCTCAAAGTGGCGCTCCGTTCGCGCGGTCTCGAGCACCTTCTGCGGCATTCCGACCGCCACGTCCTCTGGCGTATAGAAACGTGAGAAGTGCTGGCCGACAATTTCATCAGCGGAATAGCCTTTGATGCGCTCCGCTCCGACATTCCAGCCGTTCACGTTGCCATTCACATCCAGCCCGTAGATGGCGTAATCCTGGACGCCTTCCACCAGCATTCGGTAACGCTGGTCTGACATCCGACGATCCGTGAGGTCGCGGGTGATTTTGCCGAAACCAAGCAACGTACCATCGCTACTTAACAGCCGGGTGATCACCACGTTCGCCCAGAATCGTGTGCCATCCTTACGGATGCGCCAGCCTTCATCCTCAAACCGGCCGACCTCGGTGGCTACTTCCAGTTCCCGCCATGGCTTTCGCGACTGGATGTCGCTCTCCGGATAGAAAATCGAAAAATGCTTGCCGATGATTTCGTGCGGAAGATACCCCTTGAAACGTTGCGCTCCGGGGTTCCAGGTCGCAATGTGCCCGCTGGGATCTAGCACGAAGATGGCGTAATCCGTAACCGACTCAACCAGTAAACGGAAGATCTCTTCCGACCCTAGTCCCGTGCCAGAAATGAATGGCGAGTGAAGTTCCTGGCGATCGCCCGCACTACGATTCAAAGCGTCCCCCGTCGGTTCCTGCCTCTTCGTTTCCCGGGGTAAGCTCGGCTATCTTCGAGAGCAGCATTTCCGGATGTCCCTTTTGCTGGAACGCGTCCACCAGGTTTTCCATGTCTTTGGGCATCCACTGCAGCTCCGATAGCAGGATCACGGGCACGCCATCGAACTGCATCCGGACCTGCTTCAGCACGTCCTGGGCTCTCAGCTGACTTTGTAAACGGTAGTCGAGAATGGCAAGGTTGATGCGCGTTATGTTGGGAAAGTTAACCGAATCTGATCCAACGAGGGCGGTCACCGCGCTGTACCCCGCGCGTTTCAGAACCCAGGAATACAGCTTCAAGTGAGAGGGGTCGTCGTCAATAATTAAGATTGTTTTCAGACGCTACTCCGGCAAAAAATAAAACCAATAATTTTATTCAGCGCTTGTATTAGATGCCGCTAGATCGAGTCGCGGACAAATAAGATCACAATGGCACCCCCAAACGCGAACCAAGTCAGCAAAGGAGCGGCTCCCATTGCTTTGCGACTCACCATGGTTCTCCTTCGCCCGACCCGAGGCGGGCCAGGGCTCCGGTCCAGCAGTTCCAGACGACGCCAGGATGATCGATGATTTTCTGGAATTCTCCCGCAGCATCGGAACCGTCTCCGGCAGCGAGGTAGGCCTGGCCGCGAACGTACGTGCGGTAGAGGCAGAGATAGGCGTCAATTCAGCAAGTCCGGCGGAGGCGGGAGTGTCATCCCAGCGATCTAAGAGGATCTGCACCCGGGGTTGCGCAGGGCTCTTACGTTTCTAATCGGCGGCTGACCGAAGAGAGACGACTGTATACGTCTGCTTGTCATTGTCCGGCGTGCGGGGGGTCAACTTGATTTGAGCTCGAACTCGTACAGTACCCAGGGCTCAAGATGCAAGTAGCGATTCTGTCCTGCGGCTTCATCCAACTTCTTCTTCAGGGAAATGAGATCGCGCATAAATCGGGTGCGCCGGGCGGTCGGTGCGTCGCCGGCAGTGGATAACATGGTGTTCGGCGTCACCAGCATTTTTCGGTGCGTGAGTAGAAAACGTAAGAGGTCAAACTCCGCAGAGGTGAGCGATAGCTTCTGCGCATGCAGGTAGGCCGAACGCGACTGGAGATCCAGCCTGAAATCGCCGGCCGTGACATCGGCAGCCGCGTTCTCCCGGCTACTCAACCCCGCGTCTGAGGTTGGATGTTCGCCGAACCAGTGATCAAGCATTTCTGTGAACGACATTTCATCCCTCCTTTCCACGCGGGTTGCGGTTTAGCAACCGCACTCACGGCCTTCGGTTCCACCGCTTGCCCAGTCCCGGAGCAGCTCTCCTCCAGAGCCCGCTGGCTCTGGTTGCAATTCGAGGAATGCCAAGCGCGCGGCAGCGATGAAGCGTCGACGTTCATTGCTGGTCAACTCATTCCATTCGGAATCGTCACCGCCGCTACAGCCAAAATCGGGAGCTAACGCTTCATGGAACCGGTAAAAACTCTGGGCAAAATTCTCAACTGCTTTATCTTGAATCGTCATGGGTTACCCTACCTTCGACCAGTGCTGAGGCTTTCTCGCATGCAGGATATGAGAAGTGCGAGACATCACTAAAATGCTCGCAGTCCGTTTGAGGGCCCGGACATGCGTGGAGCTCTCTTCCGGATACAGCCTCAATAACGAGCAGATTCTGATGCTTTGCTGCTCCTTGCAGAGCGCAACGAGGAACCTGCCTAGGAAGGTGATGGCCAGAAGCGAGACTCCAGCCATGGCTGCCATGCCTAACATCTCTCCCCTCGCGGCGAACGGTGACTCACTCTCACCACTCGCATCCTTCAACCTCATTAAAGAAGGGACGACCTAAAAGCCGAATAAAGGGTGCATAAAACCTTCGTAAACCGGCAGGCTTTAGGTATCGCTTGGAAACGGGAGAGACAAAGGGTGTAAAAACTGCACGCTAAAACGTCAAATGACGACATTGTCAGCCAAAAAGTGGAGGGTTGACTCGTATACTGAGAATAGGTAGCAAACGAAACCCTCACTGCGTGCGGACTCTTTCAGCGCTCTGCGTCTTTCGAGAAAAGAGTCCCGCAATGTCATCTTCGCGACAAGCAAGAGCCCATTTCCGAATCCTGCCCACCGTTGCGAAAGACCTCTTAACCCCACTGCAAGACCAACATTTTTTCTAGTTTTCTACGTGGGAACGGCTGCAAGCCGGTCATAACGAACCCTCCGGCGACACGTTTCAGAAAGCTCGCGCTGCGTCAGCCTTCGGCCAGGCCGATGGTTACCCCTAATCAGCAACTCGTCGAGTCCACCCCTATTTAAGCCTTGAAAGGCGACCCGTGACCGTTCATCTCGTGAATCCCAGCGACAATTCTTTTGGTACCGCAGTCATTACGCCGCGATGGCTTTTTGTGTTGGCAGCAGCGACCCCAGTCCAGTATGGCGATCCGTTATTGGTGGATGAAACCCTGGACCCGATCGATCCTTCGACGATCAAGGCCGGGGACGTGGTCGGCATCAGCATCCACACGGGCAACGCCCTGCGGGGATACGAGGTGGGGAAAATTGCGAAGCAGCGGGGCGCCCGGGTGGTGTATGGCGGCATTCACGCCACTCTTTATCCGCAAGAGCCGTTCGACGAGGGCGATGCCGACTCGGTGGTGAAGGGAGACGGAGATCTGGTCTGGGCGCAAGTCTTGAGTGACTACGCGGCGAAGAGCCAGAAGAAGATCTACGAGGGAGGCAGGATTGCCGGAGAGCAGTTCATCGCCGCCCGCTGGGACCTGTTGCCGAAGGACAAGTACATGTGGGCATCGGTGCAAACGATTCGCGGATGCCCGAAGCATTGTTCATTCTGCTCAGTGTGGCGTACCGACGGACAACAGCCGAGACAGCGCAGCTTCCAAAAGGTTATCGACGAAATCATCGATCTTCGCCGCAAGGGATTTCGGTTTATCGCCCTCGCCGACGACAATTTCTATCCCGTCACGCTTACCGATCTTCGTCTCGCCAAGGCGCAGAACAACCAGGCGAGAGTGCAGGAACTCCAGCAGATCCGGGATGAGCGGTTCCAATTGATGGCGGAGCTGGCAAAACTTCCGCGGGACATGGTGTTCTATACCCAGATCACGATGGAGGCCGCGGAGGATCCGGATTATCTGGACGCGATGCGAAGAGCGAACATCAAGGGCGCGCTGGTTGGCGTGGAAGCGGTAACGCCGGAAGGGCTGAAATCCGTCTACAAGGATTTCAATTTGTCCGGAGACAAACTGGTCGAGCAGCTCCAGACATTCCGGAAGCACGGCGTGCACGTGCTGGGGTCTTTTATTTTCGGATTGCCTACGGATAATCCCGCAACGTTTACGGCGACTGCGGATTTGGCAATCAAGTCAGGGATCACCTTCGCGCAGTTCGTGATGATGACGCCCTTCCCGGGAACGGTGGACTTCGGCAAGTGGGAAAAGGAAAAGCTGGTGGATCCGACGTACGTGGATCGAATCCCGATTACGAGGTACTGGCTGATTCCAACGGCAAAGCGTCCCAAGATGTTCACTCCGCATCCGCTGATGAGCGCCCAGGAGATCCAGGAGAGAACGCAAGGGGTGTGGGACCGTTTCTACGAGTTGCGTTCGATTTGGAAACGTTCGAGCTGCACTCCGACTTTGCGAGCACGCATTGCGTTTATCTTCCTTTCCAAGTTGTATCGGCAGATGTATGCGGGTACCGGAATCTCCACAGACAGTGCAAGGCGGCGGAAGGCGAAGGCATCCGCCCGTTTCATCGCGAGACAATGCCGCAAGCTCTTCCAGGCGAAGCCTATGCCGGAACTGCAGGCGCGGGAATGGACCTTTCAAATTAAGCCGGCGATCAATGAAGGATCGATCGCCACGTCTCCTCAGTAAGAACTGAATTGCAATCCGATGTGGAGCTAGGGGCGACGGTAGGCGACGTTGTCGAAGTGCAGATCTTGCCCGTCCGTCAACTCGAAGGACACTTGCGACGTGGCATCGCGCCATCCGGTTCTGAAGCGGCGAAGCTGTTTGGGTCCGATCACGATCGAGACTTTCTGATTCGCAGATGAGCTCGCCACGACGGTGGCTTCGCGGTCGCCGTCGTTGTAGATGTCCAAACCGACAAAGACGTACGAAGAAGGGAAGCGGAAGCTCGCGTATTGTGCGTGCGGATTGGCAAGGGCAAGGGTGAAAGTGCCGAATTTTCCGAAAGGCGTACCGATTTTCCATTCACCCGCCGACCAATCGACAAGGGCGCGCGGATACTGAAGCAGAGGCGTTCCCGCGGGCAAATGGGGATCGTCAAAGGTGATGTAGGAAGGCGGCGGCTGACCGCTGGGTCCGGCGATCTCTACATCCCGCGAGCTGACGTGGTGGACGGACAGCGCGTGGGTCTTGTCGTCGAAGGTGTAACCCTCGCGAACAAGGTCGTTGCGACGCGGGATGCGTCGTCCTCCGACCATCACCGAGTCTGGAGTGAAGTTCAAACGCAAGACATCGGTTGAGTCGGCATCGAAGGTGGAGTAGGCGACAAAGCCTGCACCGTAGGCAATCTTCGTAACGACGGAGATCGAACCGAGAAGATGCGATTCGTCTGCGGGTGCCCACTCGGGAAATGCCCAGAAAGCATCCATCATGCGGCGTGGGCCGTCCGCGAATTCATCGGTAAACCACCACTGATTGCTGAACGGAGCATGAGCCCCGGCGGGAAGTCCCTGGAAATAAGTCACCCAGTTATAGGTGCGGTAGGCGGCTTCCTTGTAGGTCGCGTCTCCGGTTTTGGCGGAGTAAAGGGCCTCGACGGCGGCGAGCCGTGCGCTGTGACTATCGCAGCACTGATTAGGAAGATTGCAGCAGAAGTTCTTCCCGTCGCCTTGCTCGGTGGTGACGGTCGCGCCGTGAACCGTGTACTTCGGCCACTTCGGGGTGGTCTTCACCCACTCAATAAGTCGCCGCGCATGCTCTTTCCAATCGGGGTCTTTATCGGGATGGAGAAGGACATAGCGCGCGAATTCCAGGGGAATGACCTGGTTCACGTTTTCCATGCTGCCGGGCACATCTTCGAAATAGCCGACCCACAGGTTGTTCTGCATGGGATATTTCATCAGCCAGGTCCACGCACCGGCACGAACCTTCGCGTAGATAGCGGTATCTCCCTGGCCGATGCGTATGAGTTCATCGAATAGCATGATGGGCTCGACCACGTTGGCGGAGTAGGGAAACATGCCCTTGCCGGCGCCAGCGACCTGGCCATCGCGCGCACGGCAGCGATTCGGCCAGGGTGAATTGCGCTCATCGCCAGCTTTGTAATTCTTGGCGAGTGCATCGGCGCAGCGAATCGCGGCGCGAAGATATTTCGGGTTGCCGGTCATTTCGTAAAGCCGGAGATAGGCATAGCCATCTTCGCCGACCACGTGGGGCTCGACGTAATCTTCGCCATGCTCGCTCCATCCCGAGTAACGAGGGCTGCCGGGATTGGCGGATGGGTAGGGTACGCTGGCCCACTGGTAGGTGGCGGGGGTCACACCGTTCTGCAATTCGTAGTCGACGAAGTCCTGAAGAAATTCAAGGGTGTGCGGATCACCGGTGTAGGGATAAAGGCGTTCCATGAAACCGGTCATCATCGCGCGCAGATACCCGGTGGAATTGGCCCACTTTTTGTCGGGCGTCAGTTCAAACGTTGTGCGATCGAAATCGAAACAGCAGTAGAAGTAGGGAAGCCGTTGCCGTTGGTATTGGTCCCACACGATCGTCCACTGGGAAAGGAAGTAGGCGGAGTAGGAATAGCCGGTGTTGTCGGGCATGGGCCAGGGCAGGAGTTTCCCATCCCTATCGAGCGCGACGGGACGCCCGGCGATGGTCGAGTCATTGACGACGGTATTGACGGGAAACGGTGGCTGGGCAGCCGCCATCGCCAGAGAAAAGACAACAGCGGCGTTGAGGAACTTCACGGAGAGGGCAAGTCGTTTCATGGCACGACGCGTTGCGACGGTTCTAGAGTATATGGGGTGCTGCAGGGCGGGCGTCACGCCGCGATAACGCCTTGCCAGAGTTGCTGATTTGCTTCTGTGGACAAAGGGCAGCAGTCCCGCGACGAATGGGTAAAAAGTGGCCCATCGGGGCTCTTTCTGCCGGTGCTAGACTTGGAGAAGACCCCATAATTCAGAGCAATTTGGGAACTCATCCCAAGGAAAACATGATTCGTTGCCTCCATCAGAGCCTGTGGATTGCGGCTCTTACCGTCTGCCTGCTGCTACCTCATCATGCGGCCGGAGCGAGCCAACCTATCGCTAAGGGCTGTCCACGGCCCGAAGTTGGCGCGATCGTCGGTGAACCGAAAGATCTGCAAAGCCAGAACGGTGTTCTGCGGGTGGACCTGAGCATCCGCAACGAGAAGATGCCGGATGGTTCGATTCGCTATTGCTACATCGACCCAAACGGGGATGAGTCGCCGACGCTCCGAGCGAATCCCGGCGATCTGGTGATCATTCATCTCAAGAACGACCTTACGAATGTGGATCCCGATCCATCGATCCCGCCGATCGCTCACCAGCACATGGCAAGCGCGAAGTCATCGGATCCGTGCTCCAGCGGCATGATGAGCGCGATCTCCACCAACCTCCACTTTCACGGGCTCACGATTCCTTCCACCTGTCACCAGGACGACGTGTTGCATACCTCGATCCAGCCGACCGATTCGCCTTTCGAATACCGCTTCCGAATACCCGCCGACGAGCCGCCCGGGCTTTATTGGTACCACCCACATATTCACGGGTTCAGCCGCATTGAAGTGCTTGGCGGCGCATCGGGCGCACTGATCGTGGAAGGAACCGAGCGAGCCGATAAGGCGGTAGCCGGTTTGCCGGAACGAGTGTTGGTGATTCGCGACCAGGATCTCCTGAACCCAAAGGCGGGGCCGTCGAAGGTGGCATCCGCAGTCCCGACCATCCTGCTCGATAACGATGGCGATGCAGTGAATACGGGTACAGGAGCGGGCCTACCGGCCAAAGACTTGTCGGTAAACTTCGTGCCGGTGCCATACCCGGATTATCCTCCGGCGGTGATCGAAATGAAGCCGGGAGAGAAACAGCTCTGGCGAGTTTTGAATGCTTCCGCGCTGACGTACTTAAATCTCTCGGTGCTGTTGAATGGCGCAGTGCAGCCTATGGGCGTTGTTTCGCTGGATGGTGTTCCCATGAACACCAATGGCGGACCCGCCGACTTCGTTTATTGGGGCCCACGGCTGGGAGTACCTCCCGGATCGCGCGTGGAATTTATTGTGACAGCCCCAGCAGAAGGGACCACGGAGATGCTCGTGACCCGCACGGTGGACACAGGGCCGGGCGGGGAGAATGATCCCAATCGCGCGCTGGCGCTGATGAAGCCTGTGGCGACTGCGCCGGAACCGCATCTGCGGTTGGCAGCCATGCCCACCCCACTTCCGCCGCCAACAAAAAGATGGCTGGGCGACGTCGCTCCGGTGCGGGTACGGAAACTCTACTTCTCGGAAAAGTTAGACGATCCGAACAATCCTGCCAGCGCCAGCGAGTTTTATCTGACAGTCGAAGGTGACACGCCGCAGCCCTTTGATCCGAATGCCAAAACGCCGAACCTGGTGGTGAAGCAAGGAACGGTGGAGGATTGGATCATCGAGAACCGCTCCAACGAACTGCACGCGTTCCATATCCATCAACTGCACTTCGTGTTGCTCGAATCCGGAGGGGCTCCGGTCGACGAGCCATATCTGCGCGACACGATCAATGTGCCTTATCATCAAGGCCAGCTGCCCGATTATCCCAGCGTTCGTTTGCGCATGGATTTTCGCGATCCGAACACCGTGGGCACATTCGTTTACCATTGCCATCTGCTCGACCACGAAGACAAGGGCATGATGGGGGTCATCGAGGTGTTGCCGGCCGATTCAACGCAGCCGGTCAGTACCAACGGAGTGTGTACGGGTTCGACGGCTGCCAACCAGGATCCATGCGTCAGCATGAAGCAGACTTCATCCAATCCCAGTTCCGGGAACAAAAAATAGCGCATAAAAAAGCCCGGACCGAAGTCCGGGCGATTGGTTGGAGAAGGCTGACTTAGTAGCCAGGCGCCTTCTCAAGGGTGTGGTTACAGGTGCCGCTGGTTGGCTGCACCGGCATCGGAGGCGGAGTTGCGATCTGCGTGCTGGAGAAGTCGAAGAACTCCGTCATGTCGTCCTGGGCCGCATCGCGCGCCGTGAGCGCGGGAAGGTTGAACCGCGTTTCGATGAACTTGAGGATCGCGGTGTAATCGCGATTCACATGCGAAACGAATTGCGGCTTGGTCCAAGGCGAGATCACGATGACCGGCACGCGGAACCCTGACATGCCGAAGGTTCCGGCAATGTCTCCCGACTTCAACATCGGGGGAATGCTGTCCGGGGCTGGTTCGGTGAAGGGCGGAACGTGGTCGTAGAGACCGCCGCTTTCATCGAAGGTCAGGATGAACACCGAGTTCGCATAGGCCGGGCTTTGCAGGAAGGCGTTGATGATGTTGGAAACATCATTGGAGCCCTTCTGAACGTTATTGGTCGGGTGCTCATCCAGGCCAGTCTGGCTGCCGCGCTCGATGAAGAGGACTTCAGGCAGGGTGCTGGGGTTCTGGATGTCGGTGTAATAGTGGCTGATGTTGTACACATCACCCTGATAGGTGTTCCAGTCCGAGAAGCTCGCGAGATACACCGAGCTGTCCTGGTAGTAGTAGCGCCACGAAACTCCGTGCGTCGAAAGATCGCGGTAGATCGTGGGTTGCGGCCAGCCACCGGACGGCGGAACGTCCTGGGGCCGAATGTGGCCAAAGGAAGTGCCCGTCAGCAAGTACATGCGGTTGGGAATGGTGTCCGAGAGCAACGGAGAGAACCAGGTGTCGCTTGTCGCATATTGCGAGGCCAGTTCGTAATAGAACGGCAAATCGGTCTGGTCGTAGTAGCCCATCATGCGCGTGCCTTGGGGATCGTTGCTGGTTGGCAGCGAACCTTCGGTCTTCATGAAGTAGTCCATCTTGCCGCCGTGCATGGCGTAATGGCTCTCATTCCAGGCCGGCGTCATGTTATCCGTGCACTCGGTCTGGTAATGGAACGGGCTGGCATTGCCGGTGTTCTGGTAGTCGGGTAACGAAGCGTTCAGCGGCACGCCATTGAAGTTGCCACTCCAGCCTTCGCCCTGCTTGTAGGCGCCCAGCATTCCGAAATAGCTGTCAAAGGAACGGTTTTCCTCGACCATGTAGATGATGTGCTTGATCTGCGAGAGCGAACCGCCACCGCCACCGCCGCCTCCACCACCGCTGCCGACCGTGATACTGACGGTTGCTTTGAAGATCGCTTTCGTCGAGTCTTGCGCCTGCACGGTGACGCGGTGCGTACCGTTCGTCATCGTCACATTCGTGTTGAGCTGATTGCTCGCAGTTTCATAGCCTTTGACGCCGTCAACGTAAATCTGCAACAGTTTGACGGTGTTCGAATCCGTTGTGCCGGCGACGACGTTGACGGGTGAGTTAACGGAGGCGCCGTTTGCCGGAGTACAAATAGTCACTGTCTGATTTTGCGGGTTCAACGTGCAAGGATCCGCGAACACCTTGCATGAGACGAGCAACAGGCACGCAGCCGCAATGTGCATCCTGTTGCAGTGGAACGGAAGTGGTAGGCGCATTTAAACCCCTCAACGATTGAACTACTCTGAAGTGTATAGCAACCGAACGGCCATAAGGTGTTCGCCGGAGTAGTTTTTCAACTCTAAGCGAGAGAAGTGTTTGACGGAGCAAAAGTAACGGACGAGATCGGGCCAACCAGTAAAATCCACGCCCACCTTTGCTACAAAGTGGAATTCAGGTACTTACAATCCCCGGTTTCCCAATTAGAAACCGGGCCTCTTGGCTGGAGAAATGGCCCCGCCGGTGTGCACGAAAGGTGACAAAAGGTAGTTGGGAGAGCGCTGTAAGCGATAGTGTGCCTAAGGTGTTGCACCGGGTTCCTGCCCACGAGGAAGAGGCGTTCTGGAGAGGGCAAGCGGCTTGAAAAAATCGATAGGAATTAAGGTCGAACTGCCCAACCGAGGCCGTCCGGACCGCCGCCAACTTCGACGTGCCCCGTGACCTCCAAGCTCTTCAGATCGACGACTGCGACGTAATCATCGGGAGTGCATGCAACGAAGGCGCGATCACCCGCCGGGTCCATGAGAATGCCGGCGGCACCGTGTCCGATGTGCACACGTTTGCGCTCCTTGCGCGACGCGGCCTCGTAGATCACGAGATCGCCTCCATTCAAACTGGTGATGAACACCAGTTTGCCGTCTGGGGTGAACTTGAGACGATTCGCGGCTAAGATCTTCGCATCCACCGTGTCTGTTACCTTCTTTCCGGCAAGATCGATGACGGATAAGGAGCCGTCCTGCGCATTGGCCGTCCATAATTCACGCCCATCCGGCGAAACGTCGAAGCCTTCATCTCCTTTGCCGACCGCGATCACGGTTTCATTCCAATCCATGCGCGGCTGGCCGGCTCCGGGTGGAGGCCCTTGCGGACCTGGGCGCGGCTGCGCTCCCGGAGGTGGTGCCCATGGGCGGGAGTGCGATTTTTTCAAGAATGCTGACTGTGCCCGAACTGACGTTTGTGGTGTAGATCTGTTTCTCGTCGGGCGTTACGTAGAGCATGTGGGTACGGTTCTGGCCGGTTCCCATGATCCAATCCACGCTCGAAGTTGTGGGATCGAACCGCGCGACGGCCTTGGCGCCCTCGGCGGTGAACCAAACTTTCCCACCCACGAAGGTGAGGCCATGCGGTCCATTCAAGGCACCGGTATCGATGTCAGGAAGTGCTTTCTGGCCGACAAGGTCGATTACTGAAAGCGCATGGTATCGGCCGCCACCGTAGATCGAGACATAAGCCCTCGTACCATCCGAAGAGGCGATGACTTCATGCGGATCCGGGCCACGGGAAGTCGCGCCACGACGTGCAGGGTAGCCGGGTCCACGATCGCGAGGGTGTGATTGCTCTTGGAGAGTGCCAGCAAAGCACGCTGCGGGGTGGATTGCGGCAAAGCGACTTGGGCCGTAGCGAAAGTCAACCAGATGGCGACCGCCATCCACAATCCAGAGCCTTTGCGCATGGTCATTCTCCGTCCTCTGCGCATTCAGATGCAGGCAAGAGCTTCGATGGTCAGGCTTTGAAACTCTTGGTTTGGATCAGGAGCCGGCTTTTTTCGTAGCTTTCTGGATGCTGATTTCCACGCGACGATTTTTCTGTCGTCCGGGCGCGGTGGTATTCGGGGCCACGGGCTTCGTTGGCCCATATCCCTTGGTGGTAATGCAGCCGCCGGGAACCTTTCCCGTTGTGGTGAGCCACTGTTTCACGGCATCCGCGCGCTGTTCGGAGAGCGCCTGATTCTTCTGCGGGCTGCCGACGTTATCGGTGTGTCCCTCGATCAAGACCGGAAGGCCCGGTTGACCGAGTAACACCGCCGCCAATTCCTGCAGCGATTTAGCGGCCTCCGGCCTCAAGTCAGATTTCCCGCTATCGAACAGGACTTCCGCACCGAGGCGAATATGAATGGCATGGGCGTCCTCGGTTACGTGCAACTGTCGCCGGCTCTCGAGCACCTTCTGATCGAAATCCTGAAGGGCGAAAATCTTTTCCTTGCCGCCGGGTTCGGTCACAAACAGTTGCAACCCAATCTGCACCGGAGGACCTTGGAAGTATTGCAGCCGAAACGGGTGAGTCCCTTGCTTGAGCATCACGGTTGCAGACTTGTCGGTCATCATGTGAACGCCGTCGTCATCGATGACGAGGTTTTTATCCAGGAACAGTTTCGATCCATCATCGGACGAGAGCCGAAACTTGTATTTGCCAGCGACCGGGATATAGATCGGGCCTTGATAATCGAGCGAAAACCACTCGAAACGATCGGTCACTCCGGGAAATCCTTCCGTAAAGGAGCGCGAAGGGATGTCCCACTTATCCGTGAACACAGAGCCGGTGCTCGGCAGTCCGTCGAAGTCTTTCAACTTCACCAGGCCTGCGTTGTCGGGTTTCTTGGGGAGCAGGAGGATCTTGCCCTCCATACTGACATCCATCTTCTGGATGGAACCAAAAGCCCCCTGGGGAGCGGGGCATGCTGCCGCCGGGGTTGGTTGCGATTGGGCCGTAAGGGCTGGCACCAGGACAAACAGCAAGCACAACGTGACAATCAAGATACGCATTTCCCACTCCATGAAAGAGCAACGCCGGATTGATGGTGCGCGATGAAGAAGCGTCGGCGCCCGGCTCGAATTTTTAAAGGCTTGGCGGACGAACGTTGGTGTATTCGTAGCGCAACGATTTATGAGACTTTCCCATCGCGCCGCCCACATCTATATCGGTTTCCTGCTTTAGCGGTAATTCTTTGCTCTTGGAAATCCAGATCTGATGGTTGACGCGATCATCGGGGCTTTCGGAGTGAACACTGTAAACAGCAGCGGCCTCACCGTTCACAGACTCGTCCCGGAGGTAGCGGCAGGTATCTTTGGGGACAGAATCTTGATCCTTTTGATCATTGATTACGTCCTGCGGTGTGAACTTGCTTCGGATCCACTTACCGCCTATCTCGATGTAGGTCCCGCCGTCCACCGAGATCATTTCGCTGGTTTTCGGTTTGCCACCGTTGTACTGAGCGATTGTGGTGATGTACAGATGCGAGGGGACAGTCGCGTACTTCTTCATCGCATCGGTAGTGGGTTGGCAACCGGCATCCGCGGCACGCGCGGTAGTCGCATGCAGCAGTGTTAAAGATAGAGCAGCGCATATCATCAGCGGTCGGATTTTCAACATTGGTTCCTCAAAACAATTGGAAAAGCTTCATGCACTACTTCCCTGCACACCCATCCGGAATCTGATCGCGACGAGTCACGAGGTCCTCGCGTTTAGGCAAGGCGACAATGGTTCCGGTTTGAGGAATTGGTTTGGCATGGAATAGTCCAAGGAAGAAGTTGATGACTTTGGCCACAAGTTTGGGCATGCCATACCCAATACCGGCCCCAATCGAGATGTTGAAGGTGGCCTGGCGGCAATCAATGGTAGTCGTCGAGGACTGCTTAAGTGCAGTCAGCGTAGTCAGCAGGTCGACGTACGGTCCGGCCGCGAAGCCACCAGCCCCCACGCCGACCAACAGCCGCTGGTCGAAGGCGAAGACATTGGAGTTGATTCCCATGGAGATTCCGCTAATGAGCCCCGCGAGGTTGCTCTTCAGCTCGGCCTTCGGTTTGGTGATGGCCCAACCGTTGCCGTGGGTGTAGCTGGCCTCAATTGCGCCATCGAAATCGACGGAACCGGATGCTTTAAGGACGGAATTGCGTGCGCTGAATCCGGTATCGATGTCGAGACTTTGGCTGAGTTGCGCGGTGAGAGGAACGGCAGGGGTGCCGAGTGGGACATTGATAATCAGGGGGACGATACCGATTTCTTTGATATTCCCTTGGATCGATTTGAAGTTGTCGTTGGTGTAGCCATCGAGCGAGACCGAAACTCCGGCGCCGCCTTTTAGTTGAACGCGGGCGTTCACCCCATTACCGCCGATCGAAGCGTCGAAAATGAGTTGCGGGTGATTGAGATGGAAGACGATGGAAATCACGACCGTCACGCCGTCCTTCTCCTGATAGACCTTCAAGCCGATTCCGCCACAGTTCCCACAGGGCATGGCCGAGAGATGGTTGAAATCGAGCGGTTTAAGGTTCGGAAAAGGAACTGATGGAGGCGCGGGCGGGTTTATCGGCAACTGCCCAGATGACAATCCGCCGGGATTGATCGGCACTCCCCCAATGCTCTGGACTTGCTGGAACGTTGCATCCGACTCGGAGCCGGGATGATAGGTAGCGCTGCGCAATCGAGGTCCGCTGGGCGAGACCGTGCGCATCGGCTTCCACACTCCCTGGTCGGAGACCACGTAATACTTCACGGTGCGCTTGAGTTGGTGAGGTTTGTAGTTGAACGAGGTAGTGGCGGGGCTGGGATTGCTGATCTCTTTTTGCAGAGCCGGCGAGTTGATCGCGCCCGGATAATCCGGCATGCTGACCGCGATTGCATTATTCAGATCGAGTGGCTGGTGGTAGGAAAAGTTGCCCTCTTTGATCAGTTCGGTCAACTGCACCGGCCCAAGCACGACCGTGACTTTGTTGCCGTCCCGCTGTACGGCGAGGACCTTGCCGGCGCAGCGGTCGGTGGCGAAAAGGATTTTGCCTTCCTGGATATCGCTGACCTGTGGGGCGTTGGCATCGAAGGTCCACGACATGCCGTCAGAGGCAAACGCGGTGATGGCTTTGTCGCCATGCTCCATCAGGATGATGCCGTCCTGGTAGGTGACGCCCGGACCGCGCTTGGGAGCGATACCATACTGAATTTCGGTTGCAGACAAGTCACTGGGCTTGACCATGTGACCAACCTGCACCGGCGCGGTGCTTCCCGCGAACCCTTCCCACGACTTGGGATCTCCACCCACCGTTTCATTTTCTTTGTGGCATCCACCGGCAAAGAGAAGCACGGACAGGGCGAGCAGGGCGCAGCCTCTCAACTGTTTTCGCATATGCGTCACCTGAGTTGTTGTCGCACTACATGGGATAAAGTTTGTTGGTGGCCATGGGGACATCGAACTTGCCGTCAGTGACGGTGATCTCCGGCTTTACGTTCGGAGTGTCCGGACTGTTGCGGAACTTGCCCGAGAAAGTGCCGGTTACGCGGGTCGTAGTGAGGGTGAGAATCGTCACCGAGGCGTCGTCGGAATAGTAGGAGCCCGAATGATCAGGGCTCAGAATGATGTGGGTGCTGATATGGGTTTTCTCATTCGCTCCGACCTTGGCGGGTACATCGATCCGCAATGAATGCTTGAAATTCTGGTCGTCGGGCGTCTTCGTATCGAAGAGCCATAAGCGAAGAGTGGATGCCGAGCCATCATCCTTCGGCACCAGGTGGGCGACGTTGTTTTGCTGCAATCCGTCGATGGCGCCACCGGAAACCGCGGTGCCGTCAATCACAGCCGAGAATGTCGCCTTTCCGAGCGAAGCTTCTGACTGCGACTGCGCTGCGGCGCTTTCTCCGGAGCTACTGGCGCTGGTCTTGTTAGTGCAGGCGACCTGCGCCATCAGGAGGAACAGGATGAAGCTGGCAATCTTGCTGGGCTGCAACATGATCGGATCCTTTCTCTTTCTCTCTTTTCTCTTTCGCGGCTACTTAGAAGAATTGTCGCGGTTCGATTTAAACCGCGTCCGCCAGCTTTTTAGCGAGAGGCTTCACCGCGTCGATCGTGCAAGGGCAGGTCGTGTACATGATGCGGATCAGTTTGTTCCCCTTGCGGATCATCATCATGGCGTTTCCGGCATCGAAGGCTTCGTCGCCGATGCCGGGGAGATCCTGGGAGCCGGGAAAACGTCCGATGACACCTTTGTTCAGCTGCATCTGCTCGGTAGCCCCGTTGCCGTCAACGCTCACCATGAAGACCGGCACCTTTCCGTTTTCGTCCAAGCCCACATTCTTGTCCTGCTCCTGGCTCGATTTGAAAATCGCGCCGGCGAAGTTCTGAATCATGTTCTGACCTTGGGCGTCGGCACCTTTGCTGGCGCTGAGAGCCGCCATATGTTTGGCGGTCATGTCGGCGGAATTGCCAACCGCCAGGTAGGAGCACCCGCTGTCCTCCGATTTGGTGGCGACGATCTCCACCCCGATCGCCTTCCCTACATCCTCCTTGCTCAGGTAGCGACAGACATCCCCGACTGAGCTTGCGGAGGAAGAAGAAGCAGAGTTGTTCGCGTTGGAATCGCTCGGAGCATTCGGAATCGTCGCGTTTGAAGTAGAGGTATTGGAGGCAGAGCTATTCGACGCAGAGTTGCTGGAGCCGGAACTGTTGGAACCAGGGCTGCTTGAATCGGAATTCCCCAGGATCTCTCCCTTGACCTCGTGAACTTTTTGGGTCACCCGGTGAGCGACGTAGAACACACCGGCAACCGCTGCGGCTCCGAACAAAACGATGACGACGAGCGCCGCGATTCCAATCTTCGCGGCGGTACTCATGCCGGCGGGTTTTGCCGCGGGTGCTGTCGGGCCGGGTGCGACCGCGACGGGAACTGGTGCGACGGGTGCTGGTGCGACCAGGGCGGGTGGAACGGGAGCAGTGGCAGCTGGGGTAGATGCGACCGGAGTGGGTTCGACCACTGGAGGCTGGGTGGTTGCAGTCGGTTGAGAACGAAGATCCGTGCCGCAATGCACGCAGAAGGCGGCGCCTGCACTCGGCGCTCCGCACTTTGTACAGAAGTTAGACATTGATTGCCCTCCGGCCGCGCCAGCAGCTTCGAGTGTGGCGTCGAGGTGCGGACTTTGAACGAAATTACGAAGACGCGCAATGAAACAGAGTCTTAAACCCGTATTAACCCGCAAGAAACAGAAGACAAGGAGGTTGGACACCGGCTTTAACTGGGCTTTGGGAGCGCGAGCGCGTGTTAAGATTCATGGCTCTTACGTGGCAATGGGCAAGGATGATGGCAAGCTCGGCTTCCAAGGCACCCAGGTACAGTTTCGGCCCTTTTGAACTCGACACGGCGGAGGCGCGGCTCTACCGCAACGGCGTTCGCGTCCCTCTCCAGGACCTGCCGTACCGCCTGCTCGCCCTCCTGGTTGAACACGCCGGGGATGTCCTGACCCGGGAGGAGTTGCAACGGCACCTATGGCCGGCGAATACCTTCGTCGAGTTTGATAACAGTCTTGGGGTCGCGGTGCGCAAGGTCCGGGACGCCCTGCACGATTCGGCGGAAGAGCCTCGCTACCTGGAAACCATTCCGAAGCGCGGATATCGTTTCCTGGGACGGGTGGAAAATCTTGGTCTTGCTCCGCCGCAGATTCAATCTCAGCCGGAGTTTCTGCCGGGGAGAGACCCGGAGATAGAACCGCATGTTCTAGCAACGGGGGGCCGGCGCTTCCATCCTGTGTATTGGCTTCTGATCGGGATCATCGTACTTTCTGCCGGAGCAGCCTTTTACTTCTCCCGCGAAAAACCGAAAGCCTCCGATGCCGCTCTGCCGTCTGCTCAACCGGTGCGTGTGCGGAGATCCATTGCATTATTAGGGTTCCGAAATTTACGCGGGCGTCCGGAAGACAACTGGTTGTCTGCCGCATTCTCCGAGATGCTCAGCACCGAACTCGCTGCCGGCGGAGAATTGCGCATGGTTTCCGGAGAAGATGTTTCGCGCGCGAAAAACGAGCTGCCTCTCAAGGATGAAGACACGCTGGCGAAGGCCACACTCCAACGCCTTCGGGCCGACCCGGGTGCGGACCTCGTCGTACTTGGTTCCTACACTCCACTCCCCGGAAATGGGGCAGAGCGCATTCGACTCGATTTGCGGGTCCAGGACACCAACACCGGCGAAACGGCGGCGGAAGATTCGGTAATGGGCGACGAGGACGACCTGTTTCAACTGGTGTCCGATGCCGGCGTCCGGTTGCGCTCGGCTTTGGGAGTCAGCTCTTTAACTGCGCAGGGGACAGCGGGGGTTCGGGTCTCGCTCCCTTCGAACAAGTCCGCTTTGCGCTGGTATACCGCGGGCCAGGCTCGTCTCTGGGAATTCGATTTCGCCGGCGGACGCGACCTTTTGTTGAAAGCGATCGCCGCGGAACCGGATTACTCTCCCTCCCACGCCGCCTTGGCAGAAGCCTGGAGTCACCTGGGATACGGCGCGAAAGCGCTCAGGGAAGCGCAAAAAGCGGTGGACCTATCGCAGCAACTGCCAGAAGAAGAACGCTTCATCATTCAGGGCCAGTATCTCGAGGTTTCCAGTCAATGGCCGAGGGCGGTGGGCACCTATACTGTGCTATTTCAAAGGTTCCCCGACAGCCTCGAATATGGGCTTCGACTTGCGTCCGCACAGCGTCACGTGAATTCAGCCGATGCGCTGAAAACCTTGTCCGCGTTGCGCAACCTACCATCCCCGATTGGCAATGATCCGCGAATCGATATGGCGGAAGCTTCTACCCTGGTGAACGAAGACTTGGTCAGGGCACATGCTGCCATCGAGAGGGCGATTGCTAAAGGCACGGCGCAGGGTTCACATCTTCTGGTGGCGCGGGCGTACGGAATCATGTGCCAGCTTTCGTCGGTCCCACAGACCATTACCACGGCTGAAGTGATCAATGCCTGCGAGAGTGCGCGCCAGAGCTATGCCGCGGCACGAGATCGCAACAACGAGGCGCGTACCCTGAATGATTTCGCGGGACTTTCTTTTCGGGATGGAGACTTAGTCCGTGCCCAGTCGCAGTGGCGCGAAGCGGCCCTTGAATTTCGCCAGGTCGATGACATCGAGGGCCTGGCAGCCAGTTCCAACAACCTGGCAGATGTCGCGATCCTCGAGGGAAACCTGGGAGACGGAAAGAAATTCCTCCAACAGGCGCTCCCGAACTATGAGGCTCTCGGCGACAAGGATGGGGTGGCACGGGTCTTCAATGATCTCGGGGTCATCCTTCTACAATCCGGCGACTTGCATGCTGCAGAAACCAAGTTTCAACAGGCAAAAGAAAAGGCCGACGAAATCAACGACAGCGACGTCCAGGCAGATGCGGCGTTCGGCATGGGCGATATTGCGCTTGCGCACGGCGATCTTGCCAACTCCCGCACCGCCTATCAAAACGCACTTAAGTTAAGAAACGCGATTGGGGAGAAGCAAGCGATCGCGGAGAGCCAACTGGCAATCGCCCGCCTGACCCTCGAGGAAGGTCACGCTGCCGAAGCCGAAGCTACGGCTCGCAGGTGCAGGGATCAGTTCCGGCAGGAACAGCAAAAGGACGATGAACTGGATGCAGCCGCCGTGCTGGTGCGGGCCTTGCTGGCAGAGCAAAAACACGTCGAGGCACAGAAGGAGTTGGCGGAGGAAACAGCTTTGGCTGAGACGAGCCATAACCTCTCGCTACGTTTGCAGTATCGGCTCGTCTCGGCGCAGGCAGACTCCGCGACGAAGCAACTCGAAAACGCCCGCACGCTCCTGGATGCTGTTCTTCGTGAAGCAAAAGCTCACAACCTGGCGCAGCCCCAATACGAAGCGCAACTGGCCGTCGCGGAACTCGAGAAGCTCTCTGGACACACCGCAGTTGCAAACGATCAGTTTACGAAGCTCGAAAAGAGCGCACGCGCTGGGGGATACGAATTGATTGCTCGCAAGGCTTCGGCGGGGCGAAGTTGAGCAACGCAGTTACCGCTGCCACAGGATCCGATCGTCTTCCAACGGAAGTCGCACCCCTGAACCCTGCGGCACGACCCGCACGGTGTAGTCTGCAGCCGGGCGGCTTGCCGGAACCGCCGCGCTGTATACATAGGCACTGGTAGCGGCAATTTGACGGAGCTGCTTCATTTCCTGCACCGACGGAGTTCCACTGCTCAGTTCATCCGCGTAGAGTTCAACCCGTACGTTCTTTGCATCGAGACCGTTCAGAAAAATTTCAACTTCAAATTCATGCTGATCCGGGCTGGTTTTGAACCGTAATTCTCCGAAGTGCAACGTGCCCCAACTCTGATCGATCGCATGCTTCCACTCAACGAGTTGTTTCCCAAAGGTGCCTTTGTTTGCGGCGCGCTCCGCGTAGGCGGCGGCAGCGGGAAAGTAATGATGCTCGGTGTATTCCCTCACTGCACGACTTGCGGAGAATTGCGGAGTCAACTGCGCCATGCTCTCGCGCATGCGCTTGACCCACGCGGTAGGAATTCCGCTCTCGTTACGGGTATAAAACTGCGGGATGACCTCTCGCTCGAGCACGTCGTAGAGTTGCTCGGCTTCGGCAGCGTCCCACGCCGGATCATCGCCATGTTCCTGGCCATCGCCCAAGGCCCAGCCCACTTCGGGTGTGTAGGCTTCCGCCCACCAGCCATCCAGCTCGGATAAATTGATGCCTCCGTTGACGAGCACTTTCATTCCGCTCGTGCCGCAAGCTTCCCACGGTCGTCGGGGATTGTTAATCCAGACGTCTACTCCCTGCACCAGGTTTTCGGTTAGGAGCATGTCGTAGTCGCCCAGGAACACAATGTGAGGACGCGTCTCCGGCTGACGAATGAAATTGATCCATTCATGGATGAGCGCCTGGCCTGGCCGGTCTTCCGGATGGGCCTTGCCGGCGATGATGAGTTGAACCGGGCGTTGAGGATTGCTGAGCAGTCGAAGCAGACGCTGCGGATCATGCAGCAGCAGGTTGGGCCGCTTGTAGGTTGCGAAGCGGCGAGCAAAACCTAAAGTCAAAATGTTGGGATCGAAGAGATGCTTTGCGACTTCGACATCCTCAGCTGACGCGCCGGATGCCGCCAGTTCACGCGAGAGTCGCCGGCGCGCGTACTCAACGAGAGACTGGGTAGCGTCGGTACGGAATTTCCATAGCGTCTCATCCGAGGCGCTGCGGATCGATGGCTCCTTCGTTTGCGCAGTTTCCTGCCAACGCTGCTTGCCAGAAGTTCCCGTCCACAAAGCGTCGGCTGCCGCCGAGCCCCAGGTCGGCATGTGAACGCCGTTGGTCACGTATCCCACGGGGACTTCGTCCTCCGGCCAGCGCGGAAACAGGGGCTGAAACAAACTCCGGCTTACCTTTCCGTGCAAGCGACTTACGCCATTGACGGCGCCGCTCCCGCGGATCGCCAGGTACGCCATGTTGAAACTTTCGGATGCGTCGTCCGGATTCTGCCGTCCCAGGGCCAGCAAATCGTGTAGCGAAATGCCAAGACGCTTTTCGGCATACACCTCGAGGTATTGCTTGATGAGGTCTGGAGTGAAACGGTCGAAACCGGCAGCCACTGCGGTATGGGTAGTGAAGAGGTTGCCGACACGCGTTGCCGCCAGTGCAACTTCAAAGGGCTGCCCGGTTTCTTCCATGAAGTTCCTGGCACGTTCCAAAACCGCGAAAGCCGCATGGCCTTCGTTCAGATGACACACTTCTGGCCTAAGCCCAACGGCACGGAGCAGGCGCCAGCCGCCGATGCCAAGCAGCAATTCCTGCTTGAGGCGTAACTCCGGGCCGCCTCCATAAAGCTCGCTGGTGATCCCGCGATGAACGGGAAAGTTTGCCGCGTCATTGCTGTCCAGCAGGTAAAGCTTCACGCGGCCGACTTGGACCTGCCAGGCGCGCAGCCAGACCGAGTATCCGGGTAGCGCGATTTCCAATCGCAACCACTCACCATTTGCCTGGCGAAGCGGCGTGATCGGCAACTGTCCCGGATCGTTGTATGGATAAAGAGCCTGTTGCTCGCCGTTCTTATCGATCACCTGGCGGAAATAGCCTTGCTGATAGAGCAGGCCTACGCCCACCACCGGCACGCCCAGATCACTGGCGGCTTTGAGTTGGTCGCCGGCCACATTGCCGAGTCCGCCCGAGTAGATGGGAAGAGCTTCGCTCAACATGAATTCCATGCTGAAATAGGCGATGCACTTCAGCGCCGCCTCCGCGTGCTTTTGCTGAAACCATGCCGGCGTTTCTGCCGCCACTCGCTTGGATTGCAGCAAGTCATCCACGTTCTTCCGAAACGCCGGGTCGGCCAGCACGCGTTCGATCCGGTCGCGCGATACCGTCTGCAACACGACCCACGGGTTGTGCGTGATCTCCCACAGGGTGGGTTCCAGCTCCCGCCACACCTGGTCGGTGTCGTGATTCCACGACCACTGCAAATCCAGGGCAAGTTCCGCCAGTGAATCGAATCCTTCGATCTCAGTCGGCAGAAGGTTATAGATCGGGTGGCTCACGCGAGTCTGCTCGCTCAAGACTTCTCCTTTGGACCAGACGCCGCCAAGGTAGCCGTTACCAGCGTCTGCGCTTCCTCCAGAATCTGCCGCAGGTGATCTGCCCCGCGGAAGCTCTCCGCATAGATCTTGTAGATATCTTCCGTCCCCGAGGGACGGGCGGCGAACCATCCACTCTCCGTCTCGACCTTCAATCCGCCGATGGACGCATGATTGCCGGGCGCCTGGGTGAGAACGGTCTGAATTTTTTCACCTGCCAGTTCGGTGGAACGTACTTGCTGCGGCGACAGCTTTTCCAGAAGCGCTTTCTGTTCCGGTGTGGCCGGCGCCTCCACGCGATCGTAAACCGGCGCCCCGAACTCGTCCGTGAGCTGTCGGTAAATTTCACCGGGATCGCGGCCGATTTTGGCGGTGATTTCCGCAGACAGCAGTCCTGGGATGATGCCGTCTTTGTCGGTCGTCCAGACTGTGCCATCCAGACGAACAAAGGAGGCCCCAGCGCTCTCTTCTCCGCCGAAGCCGAGCGAACCGCCGACCAATCCATCGACAAACCATTTGAAACCGACCGGCACCTCGTACAGCTTTCTTCCCAACTTCGCGGTAACGCGATCGATCATTTGGCTGCTCACCACGGTTTTGCCGACGCCGACTTCCTTGCCCCACTTGGGCCGGTGCTGGAAGAGATAAAAGATAGCGACGGAAAGATAATGGTTTGGCGGAAGCAAGCCTGCGCTGCGGGTGACAATGCCATGCCGGTCATGGTCGGTGTCGCAGGCGAAGAGGATGTCGAAGCGATCCTTCATGCCGATCAACCTCTCCATCGCATAGGGCGAGGAGGGATCCATGCGGATCTGACCGTCCCAGTCCACCGTCATAAAGCGGAAAGTCGGGTCCACCAAGTCGTTCACGACTGTGAGATTCAGGCCATAACGCTCGGCAATGGGCTCCCAGTAATGCACCCCGGCGCCACCCAGCGGATCCACGCCGATGTTGAGCTTCGCGCCGCGAATGGCATCCATGTCGAGCACATTGCCAAGATCGGCGACATAGGTGTTGAGATAGTCGTGGCGGTGGGTCGTGGAAGCACGCACCGCTTTCTCGAAGGAAATTCTTTTTACATCTCGAAGGCCATTCTCGAGGAACTCATTCGCTTTCGCCCCGATCCACGCGGTGACCGACGATTCCGCGGGGCCGCCGTTGGGAGGGTTGTATTTGAATCCGCCGTCCGGGGGCGGATTGTGCGATGGGGTAATGACAATGCCATCCGCCAGCCCTGTCTTTCGGCCGCGGTTATACGTCAGGATCGCATGAGAAATCGCCGGCGTCGGCGTATATTCGTCGCCCTCGGACAGCATGAGCTCGACTCCATTGGCGGCCAGTACTTCAACCGCGCTGGCGAGAGCCGGCTCTGAAAGAGCATGCGTGTCCATGCCGATGAATAGCGGACCATCAATCTTCTGCTGTTGCCGGTAAAGGCAAATGGCCTGGCTGATGGCGAGGATATGCCACTCATTGAAGGCCTTTCTAAATGAGGAACCACGGTGTCCTGAGGTGCCGAAGGCGACTCTTTGTTCGGCAACGGAGGGATCGGGAATCTCCGTGTAGTAGGCGGTGATGAGTCTGGGTACATTCACCAGCATCGAGGGTTCTGCCGGCTTGCCTGCCAAGGGACTGACTTTCATAAGCTCTCTTTAGATCCTTTAGTTAACCATTGCATTCTTTTCGCTTCGATGATCGCCCGGACCGCGATGTTTTGACAAACGACGGTTCAGGAAGCGGTTAAATTCTGTCCAACCCTGAGCTGCTGGTTGCCATCGAACCTTGAGGAGTCGCCTTGTCAAACGCAGACCTCACATCCATCCTGCTGATCCTACTGCTGCTGGTAGGAATGGCTCAATTGCTGGGCTACGCCTTTACCAAGATGCGGCAGCCCAAAGTTGTCGGTGAAATCCTGGCTGGCATTGTCCTTGGGCCGGCTTTACTCGGGAGATTCCATTTCCACGGCGTTTCTCTCGGTGACGTCAGCACTCATCACGCGGTCATCCTCAACTTTGTTTACTGGCTCGGTCTGCTCCTGCTGATGTTCCTCTCAGGGGCAGAAACCCGCGAGCTGTTCACCCGCGAAGAGCGCCGCGAAGTGAGCTGGCTCGCTTTAGTTGGAACCGGCGTGCCGTTCCTACTTGGCTTGGCGTTTGGGCCGAAGCTGGTTGGTCCCGCTATTCAAGGAGCCAACAGTAGTCGAGTTTCTCTGGTCATCATCCTTGCCGTCGGCGTGGCGGTCACTTCCGTACCGGTCATCTCAAAAATCTTTGCCGACTTGCGGATTCTCAATACTCGCTTTGCCAGGCTCGTCTTAGGCGTAGCGGTGCTCGAAGACATCGTTCTCTGGGCGGCGTTGGCAGTGGCAACCTCGATGGCCGGCAAAGCTGTGCTGAATCCCAAGCACATGGCGTATCACCTCTTCGCCACCGTCGCCTTCTTCCTCCTGGGTCTCACTGTGTTGCCGCGTGCTGTGAAGCGCTTCAACAAGGCGCGTTTCAACGTGATGGCGCAGCACTCGCCGGTGGGCTACGCTTTGGCGGTTCTCTTCGCTTATTGTGTCCTTGCCGGTACGCTCGATGTAAGCCTCGTCTTCGCCGCTTTCCTGGCAGGCTTTGCGGTGGTTCACAAGAAGCGTCGCCTCTTCGCAGACGCACTCGACGCCATCGGCAAAGTGTCGTTCGCGTTCTTTATTCCGATTTACTTCGCAATCGTCGGTTTGAAACTCGATCTGACCAAAGGCTTCTCGTGGCGCATGCTCCTGCTGTTCCTGGTCGGAAGCTGTCTCGTGAAGATCGTCTCGGTGTCCATCGCCGGATATTTTGCTGGTTTCCGCGGCCTCGAGCTCATCAACCTTTCCATCACGACCAATGCTCGCGGTGGCCCCGGGATCGTGCTGGCGAGCGTTGCCTATGACGCTGGCATTATCAATTCCTCCTTCTACACCACCCTTGTTCTGGCGGCGGTTCTCACTTCGCAGTTTGCCGGCGCATGGCTCGAATACGTTTTGCGCAAGGGATGGCCCCTGCTCAAAGAAACGCCCATTGAAGAACGCATCCTGGTGGCGCGGCCGGAATAGCTCCTCTCGAAAACCCTACGTAGAGTGAAGGCTTCACGATCCCGACACTAGCCCATTGGTGGGGATTTGCAGGCGAAAGCCCCCGGTTATAAGATTCGCACGCCTTGAATCCGAGATAGCTGCCCAACTCTACCTGGTTCAAACATCACGCTACGAAAGGGAAAAAATGCGATTTCACCGTGCTTTCCGAGCCATTTTGTTTACGGCGATCCTCACTGCTTTCGCGGCGGGAGCGTTTGCGCAAATTGGAATCAACATCACCATCGCTCCTCCCGTGCTGCCGGTCTACGACCAACCCCTATGCCCGGGCGATGGCTATCTTTGGACACCCGGCTACTGGGCTTGGGGAGACGACGACTACTACTGGGTGCCCGGCACCTGGGTCGAGGCGCCGGAAGTCGGCTTTTTATGGACGCCGCCGTGGTGGGGATGGGAAGGCGGCTTCTACCGCTTCCATGAAGGATTCTGGGGGCCGCAGGTCGGCTTCTATGGCGGAATCAACTACGGCTTTGGCTATTTCGGTACCGGTTTCTACGGAGGCCGATGGCAGGGCGATCACTTCTTTTATAACCGCGAAGTGATGAACGTGAACGTCGCCAACATTCACAATGTCTACAACGAGCATGTGACCATCAACAACAATACCCACGTTGCATTCAACGGCGGAAGAGGGGGGATCGAAGCACGACCCACGCCGGAGGAAGAAGCCGCTGCGCGCGGTCGCCACGTCGGCCCGGTAGGCGCTCAAACTCAGCACGAGCAAGCAGCCCGTTCCAATCCTCAGTTCCGTGCGTCGGCAAATCACGGTCGACCGCCGGTGGCGGCGACTGCTCGTCCGGGTGAATTCCGCGAGGGAGCCGTTCCTGCACGCGAAGGTGGAGAAGTAGCCGCCAACCGTGCGACGAATGGCGTCCATCCCAAGGACCTGCCTCCCGCAGAGCACATGCCGGCGCCCAATACCGGCAACCCCAAGATGGATCAGAAGTACCAGAAGCAGCAGCAAAAGCTCGAGTCCCAGCAAAACAAGGAACGTCAGCAGTTGCAGAAACAGCAAGACAAAGAGCACGCGCAACTCGCCAAGCAAAATGCGAACGATGAGCGCAAGCAGCAAGTAGAACAGAAACACCAGCAGCAGACGCAAGCTATGTCGCAGAGACACACTGAGCAGAGGCAGGCCATGCAAACCCGTGCAACGGCGCCGAGTCGCTCGGGAGGTGGAGGCCATCCGCGCTAGTCGCGTTAGAAAGCCCCGCTTCTGCAGCGGGGCTTTTTCTTTGAGCCTGGTTACCTGGCGGCTGAATCGTCCGTTGAAGGAATAGCTTACAGGTTAGCTTTCCTGTTGCCAGTCAACAGACGAACGATGAGCGTCAGCACGACGGCGCCGATCACAGCAATAATGATGCTGCCCACTAGTCCGTGATCGCTGGCGGTGCCCATGCCGACATGGCTGGAGATGAAGCCACCAATGAGGGCTCCGACCAGTCCAACCACCATATCCATAAAGACCCCATAACCGGCGCCCTTCATCAGCTTGCCGGTAATGAAGCCTGCGATAATTCCGATGATAATCCAGGCAATAATCCCGTGACCCATTCCAAATTCCTCCGTTTCAGTCTAGGCAAGAGAGATGCCGGCTTCTCGGCGAGGGTTTGTAGAGATTGTCAACTTTCGTGCGTTTAGTGCGGTCGCGAACATTCGAAGGCGAGGACATCACTCAGACTTGCCGGAAACGCTGGTTCGTGCGAATGCGCAGCGCGACCGCCTCGAGGAAGTCTTCATCGTTCCCGGGACGTACTTCGGGCGGCATTCTGAGCTTCTCCGCAATCTTATCGGCAAGCTTTTTCGAGGTGGCGGTACGCAGGTCCTTCGGCATATCGAGGCGGCGCGCTAGAAAGGTCTCGATCACTTCCAGTTCGCGAAGGCTAAGCTCGCCGGTTTCAATCGCCGGGGCGGCTTCGGATTTCATGTTGTAGAACGGTTGCGATTCGCTCTCGCGGCGGTCGTGAACGACCACAGTGCCGGCGACGAGGTCACCGAGGCGTCGATTGCGCTTATCGAAAAACGCGCAGACGATTCCGACCCCATAGAAACCGGGAATCTCATCGATGACGCGAACAAGATTGCGAGCCACGGCTTCAAACGGCGTGATCGGACGTCCGTTGTCCTTGATAACGCGAATCCCAGCGATCCGTTTGCCGGGCGTTTGCCCCTTCCAGCGGATCTCAAAAAAAGTGTAGTAACCCCAGTACAAACTGAAGAAGAAGAGAATGACCGCGGCGATGACCCATTTTGAGGCAGTGTCCCACTCCAAGCTATGGGGAACGATGAAGGCCATGATGAGGACCACGACGAGATAAATGACGGCCTGGATCAGGGTGTCGCAAAAGACCGCGAGGAAGCGGCTGCCGAGGCCTGCCAAAGGCATTTCCAGGGCAACCTGTTCTGGTGTATCAATAGTAAGTTTCTCGATCGGGTCCAACATGATCTCCACTCGCTGGCTGGAACGCCGTAAACCGTACTGGGACCGCCTCGTCGAGCTCACCGACCGATGCGATCGCGACCGCCTGGACTCGCTTACGCGCGGCGAACTTCGAGAGCTCGCGTTCCTCTACCGCCAGGTCGCCACCGATCTTTCGGCGCTGCGCGAAGATCCCGCCAGCCAGCAGTTTGCCCGCTATGTGAACCAGCTACTCTCGCGCGCTCACAATATCATTTACGCTGGGCGCAAATCGAGCGCAAGAGACATCTACTACCTTTACCGCTATACCTTCCCGCGGATCTTCCGGGAGAACTTCCGGTACACGGCCATCGCCACGATGCTCTTTGCGCTTGGAGCAATTGTCGGGATGCTGCTGACCATGACCAATCCAGACTTCATGCATCAGATGCTCGGACCGGGCATGGTGGATACTATCGAACGCCACGAGATGTGGACAGACTCGGTGGTCAGTATGAAGCCGGTGGCATCGAGCAGCATTCTGACCAACAACCTGGGAGTGTCGTTCATGACCTTCGCCGCCGGCATCACCGCAGGGTTGGGCACACTCTACCTGATCGTTTTCAACGGGGTGTTACTGGGGGTGATTGGCGCGGCCTGTTGGGCAAACGCCATGAGCCTGGACCTTTGGAGCTTTGTGGCGCCGCACGGTGCGTTGGAGCTGCCGTCGATCTTTATTGCCGGCGCGGCCGGGTTCAGAATTGCGGTGGGGATGCTTTTTCCGGGGAACCTGCCGCGCAAGCAGTCGCTTGTGCTGGCTGGTGCGGTGGCGGTGCGCTTGGTGCTCGGCACGATCCCGCTGCTCATTGTCGCGGGAATTCTCGAAGGATTCTTTTCACCAACCAACGCTCCGGTCGCGCTGAAGTTCGCGGTTTCCGGCCTGATGTTTGCGCTGCTCTGTGCGTACGTCATGCTGCCCGACGATCCGCAGGCAGACCGCGCATCAGATGAGACGGCGCTCCTTGACGGATAAGTATTGCTCCATCAGAGTGGTGGAAAGCTTGCCCGGCAAGACTTCGATGGCGAGCGCACCCTGGTCGCGCATCCGCGACAGCAGGATTTCGCGGCGCTGAATCATCTCCTGCGCAGCCGCCATTTCATACATGCGATCGGCCGTTTGCGGTGTCTCGGTGACGCGCGCTGCCAGTTCCGGTTGACCGACCACCACAAAGAGCACGACGTGGTGCTTCAATAATTGCGAAGCGCCCTCGATGACTTCGGGAGTCATCGCAGTTTCGGCTAAATCCGTTACCCATATGATGAGGCTGCGGCGGCGCTGGACGGTGCCTACCGTTCCGGCAGCGAGAAGGTGGTCGCCTTCGGGAGCTTCGCCCGTGATGGTGGCAAGCTGATCGGCAATTACGCGAAGATGCGCCATGCCTCGGGCGGGCGCGATCTTGGCCTTGATGCGGCGGCCATAGGCGAGCAGCCCAACTTTGTCTCCAGAGTAGAGCGCAAGTTGCGCCAGGCAGAGGGCGGCATCCGCGGCGTAGTCGAGCTTGCTCATGGCGCCGATGCGTGCGCGCAGAAGACGTCCGGTGTCGAGAGCAATCCAAACCGACTGGCTGCGCTCCACGGTATGGACCTTGGTTACAAGTTTTCCTCGCCGCGCTGTAGCGCTCCAGCAGATGTTGCGCAACTCGTCGCCTTCCTGGTAATCGCGCAAGCTATCGAATTCGTGGCCATGTCCGCGGAGACGCAGACGGCGGCGCTCCTGCTCGATCTGGCGGCTGCGCATCAGGTAGATCGTAGCTTTTCGGGCACCCTCAAGATTGGGATAAATGCGTATCTTTTGCGAGAGCTCTGCCCTATACCAGCGTTCCGCCAACTGCATGGCCGATTGCACGCGGATGTATACATCGCCGAAGGCATAGTCGCCGCGTTCCACGGCGTTCACGTCATAGGACAGATCTACCGAGCGATGGGGAGAGATGACACACGGCAACTCATGTTTTCCTGCGCGAAGAGCAGCGGGAGGATCGTCTTGCACAACACAATGCGCCGTGATGCCACTGCGGTTGGCGATGCGTAGATTGATCTGGGCGCTACAGCCGATCGCCGGGACGGAAGCGAATTGGCGAGTGACCGCGAGCTTACGTTGACGCGGCATGAGCAATAGATCGCCGACGAAAGCAACGATGACGACAGAATCCCACGCCAGCATTCCCCAAAGAAAGGTGTGCGACCAAAAACCGGGCACAGCCCATACCAACCCAAGCAGCAGCAGTCCGAGGAACCGACGTCCGAACCCAACGCCGACACGGCCGAAGTAAGAAGCCTCGGCTGCGGCGGGGGCGGGAACAAGAGACTGGGTGTTCACTTCGGAACCTCGACCGAAGCGAGCATGTCTTTGATCACATCGTCGGTATCGATGCTCTCGAGTTCGGCTTCGGGCTTGAGCAGCAGGCGATGGCGTAGCACGGGGGCGGTCGCGTTTTTCACGTCGTCAGGAATGAGATAGTCGCGTCCGTCCATGGCGGCCATCGCTTTGGCTGCCTGCATCAGGCTCACGGCGGCGCGAGGACTGGCGCCCAGCAGCAGGCTCGGCCAGGTGCGCGATTTGCGTATCACCGCCAGAAGATATTTAAAGAGCGCCGGCTCGACCTTCACCGCATTCACTTCCAAACGGGCCTGGCGCAGGAGATCTGCGCTGAGCGGAGTTACATGGAGGGTCTCAAAGTTTCGGGCGTCGAAGCCTCGCTGATGTCTTTCGAGAATCGCGATCTCTTCCTCGAGTTCAGGATAGGTGACATTAATCTTCAGCAGAAAACGATCGAGCTGCGCTTCCGGCAGCGGATAGGTTCCTTCGAACTCCACCGGATTTTGCGTCGCCAGCACGGTAAAGAATTCTGAGAGCGGATAGCGTGTGCCATCGATGGTGATCTGCCGCTCTTCCATCGCCTCGAGGAGTGCCGCCTGGGTACGGGGAGGCATGCGGTTGATTTCATCAGCCAGCAGCAGGTCGGTAAACAGCGGTCCCTTGTGCAACGTGAAGCTGGCGGTATTCGCATTAAAGATGTTGCTGCCGATGACGTCGGCGGGCATGAGGTCCGAAGTGCATTGCACGCGCTGCATGTCGATTTGCAGAATCGAGCCGAGCAATTTCACGGTGAGCGTCTTGGCAATTCCTGGGACGCCTTCGATCAGAGCATGGCCGCCGCACAATAACACGAGGATCAATTGATCGATGAGTTCTTTCTGGCCGACGATCCCTTTCTCCATCTCAGTGCGTGTGTGGGTTACCAGTTGTTGCAGTGCTTGCATTCAGTTCTTCTCCCTTCGGTCGCTTGGCCCAACCCGCAAGACTGCAGCATAGTTCTGCAGCCGCTGAACCAGGTCCAATGCAGTGTCTTCGGTCAGGCTGGAATCCTCGATCCAGTGCTCGATATCGCGCAGGGTCGCCGCGAAATGGCTGTCCAGCGCCGGGAAACGTTCGTGCAAAGACTTTGCCACGGCATCCGGAGATGCATCTCGGCGCACGCCAAACTTGCGCGTCACTTCGCTGCGAAAGTTGGTATAGGCTGCCTCCAAGGCAAAGCCCGTGGCGTGTGCCCGCTTGTACAAAGCTCCCAACGTCTCGGTGAACTCCAGGGGCGAGAGCCGCGAGCGAACCGGATAGGCACGCAGCGGCCCCGAGCGCCGCGCATAGGTCAGCAAAAGGACCGTGGCAAAGAACGCGGTCTGCGCAAACAGCCATTTTACGGGCGTTCCCCACGCCTGCTGCCAGAGGGTCTTGTATTCGGAGCCGAAATATTCGTTCCAGAAGACGCGCGCATTCGGATCGCCGATGGAGTTCAATACGAATTCCATGTTACCGGTGCGGCTGATGCCGGCATTCGTGATCGGAACCGAGCTCGCCCACCAGATGACTTCGCCCTTCCCATAGGAATAGCTCACCACGATCGGACCGGGATCGGTTTTGTAGTGCACGATGTCGGTTGACTCGTCCGTCGTTAAATGCAACTGCGCGTCGGAGGTGATTGGACCGCCACGCGTGAGCCGGCTGGGAATGCTCGCCGTACGTGTCTTCCAGTCGCTTTCGGAAATCGAATTGAACTCGACAAAGCCGTGGGGCAGCACCCACTGCGCACCGAGGCCGAAGCAGATGACCCGCCCGCCGGTGGCCAGGTACCGCTTCAAAGAGTCCTTGTCCAGGGCCCGGCCATATTGTCCTGGCCGCGCAAGCACAAGCACCGTTCCCTCACCGGATTGCGGCAGCTCTGAGAAGGGACGCTCCCAGCGGACAACGTTATACCCAAGCTTTTGCAGGAGCAGGTAAGCGGCCTTTCCGCCATGCGAGGCGGGCGAATAGCTGGAAGGATATTCGGTGTCGTCGGTTTTATTCGGCGTGAGGGCGACAGTGACAATGGCCAGCGCAGCGGCAGCGACCATCATCCACACCACCACTCTACGCTCGCCGCGCGTAAGGGTCACCGGCATCCGAGCTGCTCCAGGTGCTGAAGGCTCTGCGCGAATTCCTCGTTGCCTGCCGCTTGCGAACCGTACCAGATCCTCTCGAAATCGCGTGTCAAAGCAGCCAGTTCGCTTCGGCTGGGATTGCTTGCCTTGATCAGCCGCAGGTATTCGCGCGGGGTGCGCGCACTATCGGGGGTCCAGGCACCGCTCGACTCGAGATGGGAAATCGCTGCCCAGTAGGCCAGGTGGATCGCATCGCGCCAATGACCCTCGGCTGCTTTCGCGTGCGCGTCTGCCAGCCAGGAGCGCCAGTGCTTGCCGGATGGGGCAAAGGGAATAATCTCGCGCGGCAATGCCGGCTCGCGACGTTCATAGATTCGTTTTAGCCAGATCGCGAGCACACAAGCCGCGATGGCAATCAGGATCCATGTCACTTCCTGGTGGCCGCCGCTCGGGCTGGGCACTTTGCTCATCAGCTTGTTCCACCAGTTGGAGAGCGTGTTGAGGATCTTGTCGCGCCAAACTTCGATCAAGGTTGGGCCACGCACCTCATCGAACTCCCGCGCCGCGAGGATCGACGTCAGCTGTGCGTGGGCAGCCTTCGCATCCGGCGGATGTGCGAACGCCAGCGCGCCAGTCTCCATGGAGCGGAGTTCCTGTTCGAGCTTGACTCGCGTCCCTTCGCGATTCTTGTCGTGGAAGAGACGGCCGATCGATGTCTTGAGGCCGGCGTTTTCGACCTGAATTTCGCCGTCCTTCGTGGAAACTTTGTAGATGTCGGGAACAGACTTCTGAATCGGGGCGACCTGCGCGGGGCTCTGGATTGCCTGGACTCCGGCTTCAATCCGGCTGAGTTCGGCCTGGTACTGTTCAAGCGAGACGCTCTGCACCTGCGGGGTACGATTCGCTGCATGGGCCGAAGTTCCCATCACGACCCAGAGGACCGCGAAGGCGACCGTCTTATGGCGAAGACTCATGCCGTGAGCGGGCCCGACGAAGCTGCTGCGGACTTTGAAGGTTGAGACGCTGGGCCATCGAGCATCTCCATCATGTAATTCAGGTCGAACGCCTCCTTGCGGACGCGCTCGTCGTAGTACATCAGCGTGATCGCAATCGTGACCAGCGGACCCACGACCGCAGCCAGCACGCTTGACGCAAGATTGTTTCCCAAGGCAAGCACCACGCGCGCCACCTCCGACTTGGCAGAGACGACCGCGATCTGGAAGGGCAGCGATATCGCAAAAGCGAACGCTCCATTCACGAGAGTGAACAATATATAAATTGCGAGAATTCGGCCCACGCTTCCTTTGCTTAAAACGACGCTGCGCTTGATGGCTGCCCGCGCAGGCAAGTCTTCCAGGACACAAGCTGCCACCGAAAACGCGTAACGCGCCGCCATGCGCGCCATGAGCCACACACTGGCGATCATTGCCAAGAAAAAGAGAATTGCGATAAGCGCGCCTGCCGCTGCATTGCCTCGCATGCCGGGGATCAAGGTAAACGAAGCCACTCCGAGGATAATCAGCAGACAGGTACCGAAGATCCGGATAAAAACCGAGATGGCCACATTCAGAATGCGCAGAAATTTTCCGCGAACCCGCCGATAGCTCTCGCTGAAGCCTGTGCTGCGCCCCAGATGGATGGCAGAGACCGCGTAAGAGATGGCTCCGTGGGAGATTGCAGCGCCGCAGAGATAGATAGTGAAACCTATCAGCAGGGTAGCGCCGGACAACATAACAGCATTTCGCGAAAAGCCAGCGTGGCTTCGTGGCTGAAGCTTTGCCATCAGGAGAAAAAATGCATTGCTGATGAACCACATCATGGCCGGAACCATGCCGATGGCGACGAATAGCTGAAAGTTTTGACGATACTGGTTGAAGGTCCTGTCCAGGATCTCCCCTGTCGTCATTGGCCGTAAAACGGTGTCCACTGGGCCTCCCCAGAGCAGAGAACCTGAATCCTAGCACCCAATCACGACCCATCCAAGAAGTTTGAGGACGTAAATGCCGTTTGTCTGAACTCTATCCAGGAAAGCCCTAAACCTATGCAGGGAAGGGTAGTTTGAGACCTAGCTACAGGTAATGTATGCGTTGTGATTTAGATCACAATGCCTTGTGATTTTAGACATCGCTCCCAGTCTTCACGCCACCTAGGATGCGTGGAGATTGACAGCCTTCTAGCCGTTGACCGAAAGTGCGGCGGCGCAATTTAGAAAGGCGACGAGGTAGGGCGAATGTCGAACCGAGGCGCTGCAGTTTGGTATCACAGCAACCGATATACGGCGGAATCGGAGTGCGAACATTGCAATGGAGTGGTACGCCATGAACCCTGGTGTATTTCTCTCGATGCGCTGGTTTCGTACGCCTACGAGATTGTGAAAGACCCGAGCAAGCTGAAGCTCGAGGATGAACTTATCCTGCATGCGCTGGGGGTGAGCTGGGGTCAGACCCAATGTTCCGGAGATTGCAAGAAGTAGTGATCAGGCGCTTTTCTTCTCGCTGATATTCCACTGGATCGCGTGCTGCACGAGTTCACGGGCGCTACGGAGCGAGAGCTTGTCCTTGATGTGTGCCTGGTAGGACTCCACGGTCTTCACGCTGAGGTGCAGTTGTTCCGCGATCTGGCGGGTGCCGTGCCCATCCCCGATCAAGCGAAAAACTTCGAGCTCGCGGTCGCTCAGTTCAGCGACTGGCAGGTTGGTTTTGCTATCGGCGCCGCGAACGTAATGCCGAAGCATCTTGTTCGCGATGCGGTCGCTTACGTAGATTTCCCTGTTTAATATGCGGCGCAATGCGACGAGCACTTTGTCGGTGGCTTCCTGTTTCATGATGTAACCGTTGGCTCCGGCGCGCAGCGCCCGCTCGGCATACACGGATTCATCATGCATGGACAGAATGAGAACGGGAAGATTGGGGGCCCGCAGGCGCAACATCTTCAGCAAGTCGAGGCCATCGGGACCGTTTAAGGAAATGTCGATGACGACGATGTCGGGGTTGCTGGCGGCAATTTCTTGCAACGCATGGTGGGCTTCCTCAGCTTCTCCGCAGACCGCGAGATCGGGTTCCTGGTTGATCATCAGGGACAAGCCCTGGCGCACGATGGGATGATCGTCGACGACGAAAATACGAGTTCGCTTGGCTACGCTTCTACTCGACATCTTCACGCTGCCGGTACTCACTGCGCGGATTCCGGGCTCTTCACTGGAAACAGGCAGGTCACCACGGTCCCGCCGTCGGCGTCCCGGTGAACTTGCAGAGTTCCCCCAACAATGCCCGCGCGATATTTCATAATATGAAGTCCCATGCCCGGAGAGTTCGCCGGAGGGGCATGGAAACCAACCCCATCGTCCTTGACACTCAGGATACCCCTGCCGTCGTTTTGCGACAGGAAAATTTCAATGTTCCTGGCCTGTCCGTGCTTGATGGCGTTATTCACTGCTTCCTGCGAGATGTGATAGAGATGCGTCGCGATCGTCAAGTCCCGCACGAGCACGGGATTCTCGCAACGAAAGTTGCACGTGATGGAGAACACGTCCGAAACTTCCTGGGCATACAGCTCAAGAGCCGAGATCAGGCCGCGCGCGTCAGACATGACCGGCGTCAAGCCACGTGAGAGTTCGCGCGTCTTGTGAATCGCATTATTCACCAGGCGTACGATCTTGGCGGCATCCTCGGCAGCCGGCAGGCGTTTCTCCCGCAGCTTCTGCTCTTGAACTTTTGACATGAAAGCAATGCCGGTGAGCTGCTGACCGAGTCCGTCGTGCAAGTCCTGCCCAATGCGGCGCTGCTCGCGGGCACTGATCTCGAGCACGGCTTTTTCCAGGCGCTTGCGCTCGGTGATGTCCGTGCCGCTCACGACGATGTAGCTGGGAACATCGTTTGGACCGGGCAGAACCGTACTCGACCAGGAGATCAGACGCCGGCTGCCGTCACGCATGATCCAGTAGCTCTCGAAGTCGCGTGACAACTGATCTCTGCGGATCTGTTCGAAAGTTGTCTTGAAACGGTCCGCCTCCTCCGGGGTCATGAAGAGGTCCCACAGGCGCTTACGCACAACCTCATCGAGATCGAAGCCGGTGATCCGCTCGCACGCACGATTGAAGCGAATGATGCGTCCATAGGGGTCCAGAACAACCACCAGGGCGCCGACCGTATCGAGCACTGCGGAGGCCAGGTTGCGTTCTTCTTCCAATTGCGCTTCGGTATGTTTGAGATCGGTGATATCGAAGGCGACGCCGTGAATGAACCAGGGCCGCCCGTCATCGCGGCGCATCATTTTCGCTTCGCAATGAAACCAGATGGTGCGGCCATCCCGGGCTACGACGCGATAGGCAGAGCGGAGCGGCTTGCCGGAGAGAAACATCTCGGCAGCTTCCACGCTCCATCTCTGCTTGTCGTCGGGATGGATATGGCGATACCACTGCACTGGATCCTCGAGCCACTCCTCTTGTGAGTACCCAAGCAGGGCCTCTATGTGCGGGCTCACGTAGGCCTCGCCTCGGCCCCGGTCGAGGTACGCCATGAAGACCACGGCGGGCAGTTGTTCCAGCAACGCACGATACTTGGCTTCCAGGTTGGGGAGCTGAGTCTCGGCAGCCTGACCGGAAGCCTCGCTGGTATCGGCGAATACACCCGCTAACTCTTCGAGGATGCGCGTAGCTGCATCAGGATCGAGGCCATCCAGACCGGGGAATTGATTCTCAAGTTCGAGTGGATTTCCGTTTCGGCGGGACTGGGATGATGACGACATCAGACGAAATGGACTCCGGGGTGGTCCGTTCGGTTCAGGTTCGAGATGCCTGCGGTTGCGTCGGCTTGCAACGCCGCCAACTCGGGACCTTGTTTAAGGACTCCTGCGTGAACCTGCGCAGCGCATGGATCGCTCGTCCGTAGGTTTGCACTGCACTGGATGAAAGCAGCGAGCCTGGCGGTTGGTTCATAAAAGGCATAAATTTGTCAGGGAAACCAGGCATGGTGCATCCGATGCAGATGCCTCCCACATTCGGGCAACCACCGATCCCATGCATCCAGCCGCGCTTGCCCACGTTGCACTGAACGACCGGTCCCCAACATCCTAATTTGACGATGCAGAGCGGCGATCCGTAAGCATCTGCGAATTGTGCCTGCTCATAGTAGCCTCCGCGGTCACACCCCTCGTGAACCGTGCTGCCGAACAGCCATAGCGGGCGGAGGCGTTCATCGAGCGGAATCATGGGGGCACGCCCAACCGTCATATAGAGAAGGTAGAGCAAAGTTTCGGTGAAGTTGTCGGGCTGAACCGGGCAACCGGGAACACAGACGATCGGAATGTCTGCGGTCGATCGCCAATCCCAGCCGAGGTAGTCAGCCAGCCCCATGCATCCGGTGGGATTGCCCTCCATGGCGTGAATCCCTCCATATGTAGCACAGGTCCCGGCAG
Source organism: uncultured Acidobacteriaceae bacterium (assembly GCA_963703075.1). Classification (GTDB taxonomy): domain Bacteria; phylum Acidobacteriota; class Terriglobia; order Terriglobales; family Acidobacteriaceae; genus Korobacter. The sequence goes on along the minus strand of OY969786.1, from coordinate 2,903,739 downwards.
CCACCACCGCCCATGCTTTCGGTGCGAGCCGATCGATCCATTCGCAAGTGGTGATGGGCTGACCTGATTTTGCGTCAGTGCCAAACGAAGCCCAATAGCCCTCAGCCTTATTATTTTCGTCGGGGATGGAACCTTCCACCACCAGGATGAACGGCTTCTCCGATCGGCCATTAGCCGCATCGTGGAAAAAAGCCATGAATTCGTCGCCGTTTTCGATCGACAGAAAGGGATTGTGAAGGGTTACCTTCGGCGTCCACGGCATTGCGCCAAGGACGAGGTCTTCGATGCTTGGCTGGGTCGCTGCGGTCATGGCAATCGTGTCGCCGTCACAGCCGAGACCGGCCGTGATCCAGAGAACATCAATCTCCGCAATGGCCTGTTTTACGTGACCCGTCTTCGCATTGGCCGGAGCCACACAACCTCCCGTTGGCTTGCTCAGGGCCTGATCCGCTCGATACTGCCGAGAGGAGCCGTATTCTACTCGATTTCCACCTGCCAAGTGGATTCGCTGCCCGCGGAGACTGCTACTGATCTGGGTTAAAAATGGTAGGTGTAGGAAAGGCTCACATAAGAAGGTAGGCGGACGCCGACTACCTGCTCAGTGGGCGAGGGGTCGTCTGGAAGGACAAGGGTTTCGGTTGTCTGGCCGGTGTAGCCACCAGCGATCAGCAGGTTCACTCCCACGGTCATTCTTTTCGCCGCGAAAGGTCGAAGGAGGGCGAAACGAAATTCGCGAATGGGCATGCTGGTGAACCCATCGCCGAGCGGGTTTGCTCCAATGTATTCAAACTCGCCCCGTGCCTGAAGATGAAAGGGAACGGTGTTCCACGTACCAAGGAAGTCGAGGACGGTGCGCGGGGCTTCGGGGGTGGGCTGTCCCGTCCAGACATCGCGAGCGTCAGCTTTTGAGAGCGAAGCTTGCAGCATGACCCCGGGCAGGTAGTGGCGGACGGAGAGCGTGCCAAATCGAAGCCGGCCGGGACCTTCATTGAATTGCAGTCCAGTATCAGGATCGATCTTGGCGTAGGAGGCGGTAGTCGTCACGTGCCCAAGCGTGAGCCGTACGTCCGTCGCGCCCGAGGTCTTGCTGGCGATGAGTTGATACGAACGCGAACGGCTGACGAGGGTTCCAGAGGCTGTGCCCGCGCCAATACGTGGGTCGTTGGTGAAGAATGCTTCGCCTGCACTCAGAGAGAGAACGGGAAAAAGTGAATGATTGCGCGGCGAAAACGCGAGCGTCGCTTTCGGGGAGTTCACACCGTTCCATTGGCTGAAGGAATGGGCTGGAACCAGCAGGTCGGAGTTGGCAAATCCAATCTCGTCTCGACGAAAGCCAGCGTAGTAGTGAAGGTGCGCCACCAGGCTGCCGGCAATGGCTAGATAAGGAGCAGCGTCGCCGATAGTCAGGTTGTTGGCGGTTACCGGCTCGAATGGCCCGTCGATGGCGGGATCGGTCGATAAGGAATGATCCAGATCCAGCCGGCGCGGGGCATCGCGCTGATAATCCGCTCCGGCAAGGAGGGTCAGGAACTCGGCAAATCTATTCGTGTACACGGAATTACCGCCGACCACGGTCCGAAACTCGCTTTGGCGGATCAAGCCGTCTCCGAAATTCGAATAGAGCGCAAGATTATACGTTCGAAAGAAGCCGGAAAACGAGAGTTGCTGGGAAGAGCTTAACTTCCAATCGTCGTTCGCAGCCAGTAAGCCTGTGTGGGTTTGGTCCTTCTGTCGGGGATCAATCGTGTCGTGCGACTGGGGCATGTGCAGCGGGGTTAAGCCGGGAACATACGAGAAGCCGTAGTATCCAATCGCAAAGAGCGTCAGTACATGTCTGCCGAGATTCACCGTGCGATAGGCGTTCACTTTATATTGCTGCCGATGTTCGAGGCGGTCGAGGAAGCCGTTGCCGTAGGAACCCTGGAAAAGTATCCAGGATTGAGATCCGGAAATCCCCGCTACCAGGTCTGCATCGCGGTAGTCACCCGTGATTGTCGCGAAGGGTTGCAGCTCCGGGTGCACAGTAAAAGTTTCGGACAGGTTCTCGGAGTGGTTGCCTTCACGCACGTTAAAGGCACCACCGTCAGTGCGCACGCTGTCGATGGCGGAAGGCACGAGAATGTTGGGATCGGCATAGCCGTTGCCGTGTGCATTGGCGGAAAGGTTGTTGGAAACGAGGTAGCTGCCGACCAGGATGTATTGCGCGATTGGCTCGCCATGGTCCCCGGCGACCCCAGGCGCAAAATATTGCGGCGCCTTGATGCCACCGGAGGCGGTTTCAATCGGCAGGCCGGGAATGGATACCGGCGAGCCAGGGCGCCCTGGATTTGCATCGAGGGTTTCATCGCGGATGAGGACGCGCTGCGACGGATCGGAAGACAGGATATCGGGCTTTTCCAGTTCCGCAATCACCGTGACGCTCTGCCGGTCGGGCGAGATACTGAGCGAAATATCCACTGCTGTCGGGAGACCTTCACCCAGCGACACAGTTCGAACCACGGATTCGAATCCCAGCACGGACACACGTAGTGTGTACTGACCGGCAGCAAGTCCAGAAAAAGAGAAGCGCCCCGCGCTCCCGGTCATGACTTTCCTGGTTGCCTGATGGGTGGCATCGAGAGTCACTGTCGCCTGGACAATGCCTGCTCCTTTGGGATCCGTGACCCGGCCTTCCAGCACTAAGTTTTGCCCGAGAGCACAGTCACCGAAGAGAACGAGCAGCAACCCGGCTTGCAGAAGCCGACTGATTACCGAAACCAAGCCTGCCACTCTCATATTTCGGGGACGCGAGCTTGTTCTACCACAAAACTCCAGCAGCAACTCTACATCGGGGAATCCCCTAGGCGGTTTCTGGGAATTGCTCGCACGCCAAATCAGGGCGTCCCCGCTTTTCCGTTTCAATTCGGCCTGTTGATATGAGTAGCGCTGCATTTATGCCGTGGGGGCAGGTGTAGCAATCCAGAGCTTATCTAGATCACTTTGACCAGCGTAGTGGGCACGGTGCAGACGCAGGTAACTGCGAAAGGAGATCGTAGCTTATGGCCGAAGCAGCTCCATACGGTCGATCGACTCAGAAACCACCAGCGGTGGCGGAAATACACGTCCTCTGGATCACAGCGGGTCTGAGCTGTGATGGAGATTCAGTGTCCGTGACTGCAGCGATGCAACCCAGCGTGGAAGATGTACTCCTAGGCGCCATCCCCGGCTTACCGAAAGTGCATTTGCATAATCCCGTTCTCGCTTACGAAAATGGCGACGACTTCATGAAGTTCTTTTACCAGGCGTGGAAAGGTGAACTCGATCCTTTCGTGCTGGTGGTCGAAGGCTCCATTCCCAACGAGAAAATCAAGAAGGAAGGGTACTGGGCAGGCCTCGGTACAGATCCGAAAACCGGTCAGCCGACTACCACAAATGAGTGGATCGATCGGCTTGCGCCGAAAGCCCTGGCGATAGTCGGAGCCGGCACCTGCGCGACCTACGGCGGTATTCACGCCATGGAGGGCAATCCTACGGGCTGCATGGGATTGGCCGATTATCTTGGCTGGAACTGGAAGTCGAAAGCCGGGCTGCCGATCGTGAACGTCCCTGGATGCCCGGTGCAACCGGACAACTTCATGGAGACGTTGCTGTACCTCGTCTACCAGGTGGCGGGCCTGGCCCCCATGATCCCGCTCGACGATAAGTTGCGTCCCACGTGGCTATTCGGCAAGACGGTCCACGAAGGTTGCGATCGCGCCGGCTATTACGAGCAGGGTGACTTCGCCGAAACCTACAGCTCTCCGAAATGCATCGTTAAGCTGGGTTGCTGGGGACCGGTGGTGAATTGCAATGTCCCCAAGCGCGGATGGATGGCGGGAATCGGTGGCTGTCCGAATGTTGGGGGCATCTGCATCGGCTGCACCATGCCCGGTTTCCCCGACAAGTTCATGCCCTTTATGGATGAGCCGCCAGGTGCGCGCGTTTCAACCCACGCTTCCTATGCGTACGGCATGACGGTGCGCACGTTGCGCAGCATCACCCAGAACACGGTGAACAAAGAACCCAAGTGGCGGCATCCGCGTGCGGAGCTCACCACCGGCTACCACCCGAGAACTTACTGAGAAACGAGGAGCGCTGGCAAATGAGCACAATTACTGCACCGAGTAAGCAAGTTCCAACCAAGAAAGAGAACTTGGTTGAGATGAACTGGGATCCGATCACACGGATCGTGGGCAGCCTGGGCATCTTTACCAAGATCGATTTCGAAAACCGCCACGTCGCGGAGTGCCATAGCACCTCCTCAATCTTCCGCGGCTACAGCATTTTTATGAAGGGCAAGGATCCGCGCGACGCGCACTTCATCACTAGCCGCATATGCGGAATCTGCGGCGACAATCACGCGACCTGCGCCACCTATGCGCAGAACATGGCGTTCGGCGTCCAGCCGCCGGCCATCGCCGAGTGGATTGTCAACCTCGGCGAAGCCGCGGAGTACATGTTCGATCACAACATTTTCCAGGACAACTTGGTCGGCGTGGACTTCTGCGAGCAGATGGTCAAGGAAACCAATCCGGGCGTGTTTGCGAAGGCCGAGAAGACCAGCTCTCCGAACGCAAACCTGCATGGTTATCGCACCATTGCCGATATCATGCGCGCTCTCAACCCCTTCACCGGCGCTTTCTATCGTGAAGCGCTGCAGATGAGCCGCCTCACGCGCGAGATGTTCTGCCTGATGGAAGGCCGCCACGTGCATCCTTCCACGTTATATCCCGGCGGCGTGGGCACCGTGCCGACCGTGCAGCTCTTTACCGATTACCTCGTCCGCCTCATGAAGTACGTCGAGTTCATGAAGAAAGTCGTGCCGCTGCACGATGATCTGTTCGACTTCTTCTATGAGGCTTTGCCGGGGTACGAAGAAGTCGGCCGTCGTCGCATTCTGCTGGGGTGCTGGGGCTCGTTTAACGACCCCGACCATTGCGATTACACCTACAAGAACATGAGCAACTGGGGAAGCAAGATGTTCGTTACCCCAGGTGTCGTGGTGGATGGCAAGCTGGTTACGCACGACCTGGTCGACATCAACCTCAACATCCGCATTTTGCTGGGCAGCTCGTATTACGACGATTGGCAGAATTCGGAGACGTTCGTCACCAAGGACCCGTTAGGGAACCCGGTGGACAAGCGGCATCCGTGGAACCAGACAACGATTCCACGTCCGCAGAAGCGTGATTTTGACAGCAAGTACACGTGGGTCATGTCGCCGCGTTGGTTCGACAAACGGACAGGCGATCACCTTGCACTGGATACTGGCGGTGGGCCGATAGCACGCTTCTGGGCAACGGCTTTGGCTGGCCTGGTGGATATTGGATACGTCAAGGCGACGGGCCACAGCGTGAAGATCTATCTCCCGAAAACCACCTCGTTGCCGGAAGTGGAGTTCGAGTGGAAGATTCCGAAGTGGAGCAACGCCATCGAGCGCGACCGCGCCCGCACTTACTTCCAGGCCTACGCCGCCGCCTGCGCGCTGCACTTCATGGACAAGGCGCTGGGTGAGTTGCATGCCGGACGTACACGGACATGGACTGATTTCAAAGTGCCGGAAGAGGCAATCGGTTGCGGCTTCCACGAAGCGGTCCGCGGCGTGCTGTCCCATCACGTCGTGATTCGTGACGGCAAGATCGCTAACTACCATCCATATCCCCCAACGCCCTGGAATGCCAATCCTCGCGACGTTTACGGAACACCTGGTCCCTACGAGGATGCAGTGCAGAACACGCCGATCTTCGAGGAAAACGGTCCCGACAAGTTCAAGGGCATCGACATTATGCGGGCGGTGCGCAGCTTTGATCCTTGTCTGCCGTGCGGCGTCCATATGTATCTGGGCGATGGAAAAGTGCTGAAGACGCAACACTCGCCGATGTTCGGCCTTCAGCCGTAAAGCGACTTGACGATACGGGGAGTGAGTTCCATTCTCACTCTCCCATCTTCCAAAGGAGCAATGTGGCCGGCGAAAAAGAGTTTCAACAACGCATTCAGCAGATGGGCGATTCGATACGGGAGCTGGACGAGGTTGCCGATCCGGCTACGCGAACCAAGGTGAAAGTGCTGATCCACTCGCTGATGGAAATGCACAGCGCGGCCTTTGAAAAAGCGCTGGAAATTGTTTTCGATTCCGGCGATTCCGGTCAGCAAATCATTGATCGGCTAGGGCACGATCCGCTGGTCGGGAGCCTGCTCGTACTCTACGGGCTTCATCCCGAAGACATCGAAACGCGCGTCGCAAAGGCAGTCGAGCGTCTTCGCCCGCTGAGTCGCAAACAGGGGAGTGCAGTCGAGCTGCTCGCGAATAAAGCGGGTGTGGTTCGTTTACAGGTGCAAGTGGGCGGCCATGCCTGCGGCTCGACGACGGCCGCGATCAAGACTTCCATCGAAGAGACGATCTACGAAGCTGCTCCGGATATCGTGTCGCTCGAGATCGAGGGTCTGGATGGTAAGCCTTCTTCCGGATTTGTCGCTATCGACGCGCTGATTGGTACTGCGGCCCCCCACGCAGGCGAGACCGTGGCGATGAGCGGGGAAGGCGCGGACTGATGAGCATGCAGGCCTCTTCGGACTCCAAGCCTTTCGACGTCCTGCGTCAGTTCGCGCGCCGGCGACGAGCTGTGGAGGTCTGCGAGATGTGCAGCGCCGAACTCGCTCCCGGACATCCACACCTGCTCGAACCGGGCCGGCGAAAATTGATTTGTGCGTGCGACGCCTGCGCTCTGCTGTTCTCCGGACACGAAAATCAACGCTATAAGCGAGTATCGCGACGCATCCGCCTGCTGGCAGATTTTGCCATGACCGATGGCCAGTGGGACAGCTTGATGATCCCGATCAACATGGCGTTCTTCTACAAGAGCAGCGTGGACGAACGCGTGGTGGCTCTGTATCCGAGTCCCGCGGGCGCGACCGAATCGCTGCTCTCGCTCGAGTCCTGGAAAGAAATTGCCGCGGAAAATCCGATCCTCGACACGATGGAGACCGATGTTGAGGCGCTGCTCGTCAACCGCGTCGGCCACGCGCGTGGATCGGCGCCGGCGGAGTTCTACCTGCTTCCCATCGATGAGTGCTTCAAACTTGTGGGCTTGATCCGCACTCACTGGCGCGGCCTCTCCGGCGGAACGGAAGTGTGGCAAGAGATCGGCCAGTTCTTCAGCGGCCTGAAGGCGCGCGCGAGCGTTGTGGAGAAAGCGCATGCCTGAATTGAACTTCCAGATTACCGGCGCAAAAATCGTGCCCTTCGCGGTGTCGCCCCAGCTCGCGCTGCAACTGCAAATCTCCAATGGCGATGCGGACGAGGCGATTCACACCGTTGCTCTGCGTTGCCAGATTCAGATCGAGGCTGCACGCCGCCGCTACACCGCCGAGGAGCAGGAGCCTTTGCGCGATTTGTTCGGTGCGCCTGATCGCTGGAGCCAGACCCTTCGGTCCATGTTGTGGACACATGTCAGCATGGTTGTTCCGGCCTTTCATGAACAAACGCAGGTTGAGCTGCCGGTGCCCTGCACCTTCGACTTCAATGTCGCGGCGACGAAATATTTCTACGCGCTCGAGGATGGAGAAGTCCCCCTGCTGGTGCAGTTCAGCGGCACAGTTTTCTATGCGACGGAAGATGGCGCAGCGTTGCAGGTTTCGCCGATTTCCTGGGACAAGGAGACCAAGTTCCGGCTGCCGGTGAGAGCCTGGCGCAACATGATGGACACCTACTATCCCAACACCGCGTGGCTCAACCTGCGCCGCGACGTTTTCGAACGGCTGCACGAGTTCAAAGTCCGAAACGGCATTCCCACTTGGGAAGAAACGGTGGAGCGAATGCTGCCGGTCGAGGAGGCGGTGCGGCAATGAACCTGGAACTCGTGGACCAGATCGCGAAGGCAGTGCTGTACGAGGGATACATGTTGTACCCTTATCGACCTTCATCGGTGAAGAACCAGCAGCGGTGGAATTTCGGCGTGCTGTACCCGCGCGCTTACAGCGAGAAACAGGTGGGCTCCGACACGTGCAGGCTGGAGACGGAGTTCCTGGTTGAGGGTGCTCCGGATGCGTCGGTCGAAATCCGGGCGCGATTCCTTCAACTGGTGCAGCGCTCCGTAGGCGTTTTAAGAAATCCCGTGCAGGAGTTGCCGAGTAGAACTCCGCCCGAAGTTGAGATGGTGGATTCGGTCGTCGTCAATGCAAAGCGCCTGCAAAGTTGGCAGGAAGCGGTTGAGCGCGAGGTTGTAATTTCAGGGCTGTGCTTGCAATCTCTGCAATTCTCTTACGACTTCAATTTTCCTTTTGAGGCGCAAACTGAGCCACACCGCGATGAAAACGGAGAGATCAAGGCCCTTGTATTGCGTGCGGGCGAACGCGTCAGCGGGACGATCACCGTTTCTGCCGAGCCTATACAACAAAACATTTCTAAACTGCGCCTCACTGTGGAGAACGTCACCCCGTACGAGGGTTCGGCGCGTGAAACCGCGCTGATTTCATCCCTGGTCTCGGCGCACGTTGTGCTCGGGACACAGAACGGCGCATTCGTTTCGCTGCTCGAACCGCCTGAGACTTTGACGAACGCCGCCTCCGCCTGTCGCAACGTAGGCGTGTGGCCCGTTCTGGTGGGAGCGCCTGGACAGCGCGACACTTTGCTGGTCTCACCCATCATCCTCTACGACTATCCGCAAATCGCACCGGAAAGCGCGGGCGATCTCTTCGATGGAACGGAGATCGACGAGATTCTCTCGTTGCGGATCATGACGCTTACGGACGAAGAAAAGATGGAGATGAGCCAATCGGATGACCGTGCGCGGCAGATTCTGGAACGTACCGAAACACTTCCGCCGGAACAACTGATGAAACTGCACGGAGTTCTTCGCAGTGTGCGTCCGGTGAGGGAAGATCGCCAATGAACGAATGGGAGTGGCAGCTACTCGAGGACAAGAGCCGCGTAGAGTCAATCGAACTCGACGGCGTTGACGTGCGCGCCGGCTCGCACATTCGCTTGAGACCCCGCAGCGGCGGTGACGTCCTGGACTTGGCGCTTACCGGGCAGATCGCCACGATTGAAGCGATCGAGCAGGATTACGAGGGCAAGCTCCACATCTGCGTCGTGGTGGATGACGACCCAGGACGCGACATGGGCCTGCTGCGTCAACCGGGCCATCGTTTCTTCTTCACTCCCGGAGAGATCGAGCCCCTCACGCCCGAGGAGAACCAGCGCTACGCGAGTACGAGCAAGGCAAACATCCTGGTCGCTGGAATCGGCAATATCTTTCAGGGCGACGACGGCTTCGGAGTGGAAGTCGCCAAGCGAATGGCCACTCGCACCCTGCCTGCCGGGGTTCGCGTGGCTGATTTTGGCATTCGCGGCTACGACCTCGCCTTTGCGTTGCAGGACGGGTACGACACCACCATTCTGGTTGACGCTTGTCCGCGGGGCGAGGCGGCGGGAACGCTGTACGTCCTGGAGCCCAACCTCGCGTCCCTCGATTCGAGCGATGAGCAGCGAGGCACGGTCGATGCTCATTCGATGAACCCGATGAACGTCCTTCGCATGGCCCGTGCCATGAACGGACCCGCGATGAAGCGCGTCCTGATCGTTGGCTGCGAACCCGCTTCGCTGGGCGGAGAAGGGGGTCACATGGGTTTAAGTGAGTCGGTCGAGGCGGCCGTCGATGAAGCCGTGAAATTGATCGAGTCGTTGATTGCGAAATTAGGCGGAGAACAACAGAGTGTCTCGGGACCTTCCAAATAAAGTTCAAGGAGGATGGAATGGCAACAGCGGCACGCGCAATGTACACGGCGGAACGCCAGAGTAGCGAAGCTGGGATGACAACGGACCGCGATACGCTGTTCTTAATGAGTGGTATCGCCCTCATGGTCTTCGGCGCCGGGCTGGTCATGGCCAACCCTGTCATACGGAGATTCCTGGGAGAGATTGGAATCGGCAAGCTGGCGCAGGAAGCACTACCCGACCTGCAGCGTTACATCCGATTGCGCGATATGTAAACGGACAAACGAGACGTAGTTTTTGCGAAGGAGTTCCTTTTGTCTGCAAGTCCAAATCCGGTTGACGCAACGGTAGACCAAGGGTCAGCGGTTCGCTACGTGATCGATCCGCGGCTGAGCCGCTTCACTGTGCGTGCCTTTGCCAGCGGTGTTCTATCGGCCTTCGGCCACAACCCGAAGATCGCCATTCGCGATTTCAGCGGGGAAGTGCAGTGGAAGAGTTTCGAGTCTGCAGTGCTCCGATTTGTCGCGAAAGCCGCGTCCCTGGCTGTTATGGACGACATTTCCGACAAGGACCGCAACGAGATCGAACGGCAAATGCAAAATGAGGTGCTCGAATCCCAGCGCTACCCGGAGATCGTGTACGACTGCTCCCAGATCGCCAGTAACCAGACGGGGGAAGGTCAGTACACGATCACGCTGAACGGGGAACTGACCTTGCATGGAGTGACCAATGCGCAAACCGTATCAGCGCAGGTGCTGATGAGCGGCGAGACGCTGCGCGCGTTCGGCGACTTCTCGCTGCGGCAAACCGAGTACGGCATTCGGCTGGTCTCGGCGCTGCGAGGCGCGTTGAAGGTAAAAGACGAGTTGAAATTCGAGTTCGACATCGTGGCGCGGAAACAAGGATGAAAAGTATGACCGCAGGGAAATCTGACGAACATCTCGGAGCGTGCACTATGTGTCTAGCAATTCCCGGCAAGATCGTAGAAATCTCCGAAGCGAATCCGACCGCCGCAACTGTTGATGTGGTCGGGGTTCGGCGCCGGGTGGATCTCGGGCTGCTCGAAGAAGATCGCCCCTTGCCTGGTGACTGGGTCCTGATTCACGTTGGATTCGCGATGAGCAAGATCAGCGAAAAGGACGCGCTGGACCAAATGCAGACCCTTCGCATGCTGGGAGAACTGGAGGCCTCCATCCAGGAGGTCAGCGGGTACAGCACGGATGATGTCACTCCTGGAGGCTCCGCATGAGGTTCGTCGACGAATTTCGTGAACCCGAGTTGATTACGCATGCGGCCGCCGAGATTCGGCGACTGGCGGATCCCAAGCGTCACTATCGCTTGATGGAAGTGTGCGGCGGGCATACTCACGCGATCTATCGGTTCGGGATCAAGGACATACTGCCGGAAAATATCGAACTGATCCACGGCCCCGGGTGCCCGGTTTGCGTGCTGCCCATGGGGCGCATCGACGATGGTCTATCTGTCGCGCAACAGCCCGAGGTGATGTTCACGGCCTTCGGCGACATGATGCGCGTTCCCGGAACCAATGGCAGCCCGCTCGAGCACAAGGCCCGCGGCACGGATGTGCGCATCGTGTATTCACCGTCGGATGCGCTGAAGCTCGCGCGCTCCAATCCCGACAGACATGTGCTGTTTTTCGCCATCGGCTTCGAGACCACGGCTCCCTCGACCGCGCTCACGCTGATGCGGGCTCGCGCCGAGGGCCTCCATAATTTCTCCGTGTTCTGCAACCACGTCACGATCATCCCTGCTATCCGCGCAATTCTTGATTCGCCGGATATGCGGCTCGACGCCTTTATTGGTCCGGGTCACGTTTCCACCGTGATTGGCTGCCGCCCTTACGAATGGATCTCCGCGCATGAGCACAAGCCGATCGTCGTCTCCGGCTTTGAGCCGCTCGACATGCTGCAATCGATCGTCATGATCCTGCGCCAATTCAAAGCAGGAGAATGCAAGGTCGAGAACCAATACAAACGCGTGGTGCCCTGGGATGGAAATCGCGCAGCTCTCAAAGCAATGGCGGAAGTATTTGAACTGAGACCTTATTTTGAGTGGCGAGGGATGGGATTCATTTCGCAATCGGCTCTTCGAATCCGCGATGAGTATGCGGAGTTCGATTCCGAACAGCGCTTCAGCATCCCCGGCATTCGGGTCACCGATCCGAAGGCCGCGCAATGTGGAGAAGTGCTCAAGGGCGTTCTCAAGCCGCACCAATGCAAACTGTTTGGACGCGAGTGCACGCCGGAGCATCCAATCGGCGCACTCATGGTTTCATCGGAAGGATCATGCGCCGCGTATTACAACTACGAACACCGCAAAACGGTGAACATTCTGAGCTCGACCGCCTGACCGAAGTTCGGGCCGAAGCTCCGATTCGCTTTCGCGAACCACAGATCGAGATGGCGCACGGCGCTGGCGGCAAGGCAAGCCGCCGCTTGATCGAAGGCCTTTTTGCGCCCCTGCTTTTCGCCTCTCCCACCGAGCCGCTGGCAGATGCGACGTTTCTCGATATAGGGGACGCTCGCCTCGCCATCACTGCCGACAGTTTCGTCGTGAAGCCTCTCCGCTTTCCGGGCGGCTCCATCGGCGAGCTGGCAGTCAACGGCACCGTCAACGACCTCGCTGTCTCCGGCGCCAGGGCAGAGGCCTTGGTATGTACGTATGTGCTGGAAGCAGGTTTGCCGACCGAGGCTCCTAACCGCCGAAGTGCGCGCCATGGCCAAGGCCGCGCGCGCAGCGGGTGTCCGCATTGCCGGCGGCGATACCAAGGTCGTGGAGCACGGCAAGGCCGACGGCATGTACATCAGCACAACCGGCATCGGCAGCCCGATCGCAGGCCTGAAGATCGATTCTCATTCGGTGCGCCCGGGAGACAAGATCCTCCTGACCGGGCCGATTGGCGATCACGGCATTACGATCCTGCTGGCGCGCGGTGAACTCGATATAGAAGCTGACTTGCGTTCGGATACGCGATCCGTGCTGCCCCTGGTGGAAGCGATGGCCCGTGAAGCGGCCCCGGGTGTCCGCTGGATGCGCGACCCGACCCGGGGCGGCGCGGCCACTTCGCTGAACGAATTGGCCCTCGACAGCGGGCTGGGCGTCATTCTGTTCGAAGACCAGATTCCGGTGCGCGACGCCGTACGCGGTGCGTGCGAACTCCTTGGGCTCGATCCGCTGCACATTGCCAACGAGGGACAATTCCTCGCAGTTGTCGCGCCCGAGTATGCCGACGCTGCGCTTAACGCGTTGCGGCTCACCCCCGGTGGAGAAGAGGCACGCATCATCGGCGAGGTGCGCGAGCAGCCGGCATTCGCGGTCCTCGAGACGACGCGCTACGGCGGCAGCCGCATCGTAGACATGCTGGTCGGCGATCCATTGCCGCGCATTTGTTAACGACTATGCAGACAATGCCCCAACTCGCGACCCAGATCGAAGCGCGCCTGCTCGAACGCAACCAGGTCATCGAGCGGTTTTTTAGCCGCGAAGCGCCACGTCTCGCCGAAGCCTGCCGTGAAATGTCGGAGCGCTTTCTGAAAGGTGGCCGCCTGCTCGCATTCGGACGCGGTCCCTATGCTACGGACGCGCAGCACGTGTCTGTGGAATTCGTGCATCCGGTGATCGTCGGCAAGCGAGCGCTGCCCGCACTCGATCTCTCCATGGCCTTCGGTCCCTGGCTTGAGGCACTGGTGCTGCCTAATGACATCGTGATGGGCTTCGGCCCGCCCGAAGGTGATCCGGAAGTATGGTCTGCGCTCGAACGCGCGCAGTCGTGGAACGCGATGACCTTTGCTCTTCCCGGCGCCGAGGGTTCGTACTCGATCCAGCCGGAAACAAATGATCCGTTCATTCACCAGGAATTGATCGAAATTCTGTACCACACGCTGTGGGAAACCGTGCACGTGTTCTTTGAACATCGAGAGCTCGGGCTCGACGTCGGCAATGCCGGATTTCTCTATCCATTTCTCGGCCAGGAAAAGCAGGCGACCGGCGGATTGCTTGAAGAAGTGGCCCGTTCCATCGTCATGAAGGTCGCCGACGATTCCAAGCTGCGGGTGCAGGTCGCGCGGGAACAATCCGAACGGATCGGCAACGCTGCCGTCGCGATCCATGAGCGGCTCCGGCGCGGCGGCAAGCTCATCCTTTTTGGAAACGGCGGTTCGGCGACCGACGCCAACGATTGGGCACTCGACTGCGTGCTGCCCCCTGCCGGCTATCACCAGGTTGCCGCCGTTTCGCTGTCCATGGAGCCCGCCAACATCACGGCAGTTGCCAATGACGTGGGAACGGAAGTCATTTTCCTGCGGCAGTTGATCGCGCAGGCGAAGCCTGAAGACATCGCGATTGGCATTTCCACCAGCGGCGGCTCGCGGAACATCGTGATGGCCCTCGAAGAAGCGCGTAAACGCGGCCTTCTTTCGGTTGCACTGCTGGGCTACGACGGCGGCGAAGTCCTGCGCCGTGGGCTCACTGATTTCCCCCTGGTCGTGCACTGCGATTACATCCCGCGGATCCAGGAGGTACAGGCCTCGATCTACCACGTGATTCGCGAAACCTTGGAGGCGCTCGAACGTGCCCAGTCTTGAGCTGTTCGGAACCGCGCGATGCCCGTTCACGCAGGAGATGCGTGATTGGCTGGAACTCCGGCGTCGCGCGTTCGTCGAGTATGACGTGGAATTAGATCCCGACGCCCGGCGCCGCATGGCTGAGGTGGCAAAGGGACAACGCAACGTGCCGCTGCTGGTGGAAGACGGCCAAGTAATCCAAGTTGGTTGGCAAGGGCGCAGCTGCGTCGTTGAGACCGAGTAGCTGATGAATAGTGCCTGCTCAATTCGCGTGCGAGGCGTGGTGCAGGGAGTCGGTTTCCGCCCGTTCGTCTACCGGCTCGCTCGCGCCAATACCCTCGGTGGTTGGGTACTCAACGGGGAGGCCGGGGTCGAGATTTTTCTCGAAGGCGCGGAGCAAAGACTGAACGACTTCGTACGCGATCTCACTGCGAAAGCGCCGCCGGCCGCCACTATAGCGGAGATTGAAGTCGAGCCCGCAGAGGCTGTGGGCCTGCACGACTTCACCATTCGCGAGAGCGAACGGCACGATCGTCCCACCGTGCGGGTGTCGCCCGATTTGCCCGTCTGCGACGAGTGCCTTGCCGAACTCCTCGATTCATCCAATCCTCGCTACGGATATCCGTACATCAATTGCACCAATTGTGGTCCGCGTTATACGGTAGTTTTGAGCCTGCCCTACGACCGGCCGAATACCACCATGAAGTCTTGGCCCCTGGATCGCTTCTGCGGCGCAGAGTACAGCGATCCGGGAAATCGACGCTTTCACGCCCAACCGGTCGCCTGTCCAGAGTGCGGACCGCAATACTTTCTGCAAGTCGGAAAAGAGATTTATCGCGGCGCGGACGTGATCGCGCGAGCAGCCGGCATGTTGCGTGCGGGAAAGATCATCGCTGCCAAAGGCCTGGGTGGTTATCACCTCGCCTGCGACGCACGCAACGTTGAGGCCGTGAAGGCCCTCCGCGAACGAAAGTTCCGCAAGGAAAAACCCTTTGCCCTCATGGCTGCCGATCTCACGATTGCTCGGCAGGTTGTCGAACTGGATGAAGAGACGCAGACGCTGCTCACTGGCGTCGCGCGCCCCATCGTTCTTGCACCCGCGAAAGTGGAACTGCCTGAGGTCGCGCCCGACAACGACGAACTGGGCGTGATGCTGCCTTACACCCCTCTGCATCAATTACTATTCGCAGCCGGAGCGCCCAAGCTGCTGGTGATGACCAGTGCGAACCGTTCGAGTGAGCCCATCGCCTACGACGATGAGGATGCCCTCCTAAGCCTCGCAGGAATCGCGGATGCGTTTTTAATCGGCGAGCGCCCGATCGCGCGCCGCGTGGACGACTCGGTGGCCCGCATCGGTGCGCTGGGTCGCAGCATTCTGCGCCGTGCGCGCGGCTATGCACCTGCGGCCGTCGCCATGCTCCCGGTGAAGCGCCCGGTGCTGGCTTTAGGCGCAGATCTCAAGAACGCCGTCATCCTGGTGGTGAATGGGCAGGCCTTCGTCAGCCAGCACATCGGCGACCTCGATCACTACAGCGCATTTCGCGCCTTCCAAGAGACGAGTCGCGACCTGCTCGCCATGTACGAGGTGCGACTGGACGAAGTCCTGGTGGTCCACGACGCCCACCCGCAATACCGTTCGACCTTGCATGCCTTGGCAATTCCGACTACGAGCCGGCTCGCCGTGCAGCATCATCGCGCCCACATAGCTTCTGTGTTGGCGGAGCGCGAAGCATGGGATGCGCAAGTGGTCGGAGTCAGTTTCGACGGCACCGGCTATGGGGACGATGGCACCATCTGGGGCGGAGAATTCTTCACCGGAAGTTTGCGCAAGGGCTTTGAGCGCGTCGCTCACCTCCGGCCAGCAAGGTTGCCCGGCGGCGATGCTGCCGCACAGTATCCGGTACAGGCCGCGGCTGGATTTCTCAGCGAATTCGATAACCTGCCGGACCTGTGTGCTGCACCCTTTGAATTTCCCCGCCGTTATCACGCGGCCCGGGAACTGGTTGCGAAACAAGTGCGATCCTTCACGACGACCTCCGTCGGTAGACTTTTCGATACGGTTGCAGCGCTGGCTGGATTCACCCGCGAGATCACCTTTGAAGGACAAGCGGCCATTTGGCTGGAGCAGCTTGCCAAACGTGGTGAGGGACATGAGGCATACCCGTTTCCATGTGTCGCCAATCAACTGGACTTCCGTCCGCTGCTGCGCGGCGTGATCGACGATCGATTATGTGGAAGACCGCCACAAGACATCGCTTGCGCCTTCCATCATGCGGTCGCCGCCAGTGTTGCGCAATGCGTTCGCGAGATTGCTGCTGCAAAGCCGATCGAGGCTGTCGTTCTCTCCGGCGGCGTATTTCAGAACGAGTTGTTGCTGGGAAATCTGAAGCAGTTGCTGGAAAAAGAACGGCTCGCGATCTGGATCAACCACGCTGTTCCGTCCAATGACGGCGGCATCAGCCTGGGGCAAGCTGCCATCGCCGCATTTTCGGGAGCACAGTAAACATCATGCACGAATTATCCATCGCGATGAGCATTGTGGACTTTGCCCAGGAAGAGTCCGAGCAACGCAATGTGCAGATTACCGGAATCCACGTAAAGCTCGGCGCGCTCTCTGGCGTGGTAAAAGATGCGCTGCTTGCATCCTATGAAATGGCCTGCTTCGAAACTCCATTGCAGGGCTCGCGTCTGATCGTGGAAGAGATCCCGGTGGTAGTTTTCTGTCCGGCCTGCAATGCACAGCGTGCTATCAGCTCGGTCCAGCTGTTCTGTTGTGCGGAGTGCGGCACACCCGTGTCGGATGTCGTACAAGGGAGAGAGATGCAAGTAGTAGCCCTGGAGATACAGTGATGGATCACGAGCCGCGTCTTGTGGAAGTCCGACGAAACATCCTCAAACAGAACGACGTGGTTGCCCACTCGCTGCGCGAACGCTTTCATGATGCCGGCGTGTTCGTAGTGAGCATGGTTTCGAGTCCGGGCTCCGGCAAGACGGCATTCCTGGAAAAAATTCTGACTTTGCTCAGCCGTGAATACAAAGTTGCCGCGCTGGTGGGCGACCTCGCGACGGAGAACGACGCCCAGCGTCTTGCCCGCAGTGGAGCCCCGGTCAAGCAAATCACCACCGGAACGCTCTGCCACCTGGAGGCTGCGATGGTGCAGAGCGCGCTCGAAAGCTGGAATCTTCGCGAGCTGGATTTTCTCTTTGTCGAGAATGTGGGAAACCTGGTCTGCCCCTCGTCCTACGACCTTGGCGAAGCGATGCGGTTGGTGCTCACGTCAGTAACCGAGGGCGAAGATAAGCCTCTGAAGTATCCGACCATCTTCAACACCGCCGACGTGGCCGTGATTACCAAGATGGATCTTGCGGAGGCGGTCGAGTTCGACGAACCAGCGGCGGTTGGCAACATTAAAGCGGTTCGTCCAGGTATGCAGATTTTCAAGGTCTCGACGAAGAGCGGACTCGGGATGGACGATTTTCTCGCCGATCTTCGCGGACGGTTGGCGAAAACGAGAGACATGGCGCGGATTTGACGGAAACGCTTCGATCCGTCAGCCTTGTATTGAATCGAGTCAGCGCATGCTTGGTCTTATTTCTGTCATTTTTATCGGATTCTTCCTCGGGATGCGGCACGCCACCGATCCCGACCACGTGATCGCGGTCACCACCATTGTCAGCCAACAGCGCAACACGAAACGTGCTGCCTTAATCGGCATTTTCTGGGGAATGGGTCATACCCTCACGATCTTCATCGTGGGATGCGCCATCATTCTCTTCAACGTTGTAATCCCCGTACGGTTGGGCTTGGCGATGGAATTCTCGGTCAGCCTGATGTTGATCGTGCTTGGGGGTTGGAACTTGGCAGCTTTAAAAAACACATTGCCGATGGTTGCCGCCGAGGGAACATCGCTGCACACCCACGCTCATAGCCACGGAGATTTTGTACACACCCATCCTCATGCCCACGCGCCCGAAGCACACCCGCACTCTCCTGAGCAGAATCCTCTTGCGAAAATGGATCGGCGCCTCGGCAACCGCTCGTTCTACCAACTGGTTCGGCCGTTAATCGTGGGCATCGTGCATGGCCTCGCCGGATCGGCGGCGGTGGCGCTTTTGATCTTGGCCACCATCCACAACTCTAAGTGGGCGATTGCCTATCTGCTTGTATTCGGCATCGGAACGATTGCGGGGATGATGCTGATCACGATGAGTATCGCGTTTGCATTCCGTTTTGTGGGCAACCGTTTTCAGGCGTTCGGGAGACGCCTCGCGGTGGTGTCAGGTGTCGTCAGCCTAGCTTTCGGCCTTGTCCTCGCCTACCAGATTTGCGTGGTCCAGGGACTCTTCGGAGCCAGCCCTCATTGGATCCCGCGCTGAACAGACAGCTACATCGTGCTGATCTTGATGTATCTCTTGATATCCGGGATCGACATAACGATGACCCACGCGGTGAATACGAGACTGGCCGTCCCGAAGACGTTGCGGAGAACTTTAAATGTATTCACAGAGCCTCCTGAGAACCAATTAGAAGTTTAGATGACAGCCGCCCTCAACAGGAGGCTTTAGCCCTCGTTCGGACCGAATATTTCCCGGTACTCTGGTCTTTAACGTCCCTGTTTCTCGGCCGGAGCGTCGATGCCGAATGATGGCTTGTCGTAGGTGCCCGTGATGCTCACCGGGACGGTCGCTCCTTCTTTCTTCTGCTTCTTCGCTGCCTCAACCACCTTCATCAGGAACGCCTTAAATCCTGTAGTTGCCTGCGAGAGCTTCACGTCGGTGCGCATTGTGCCATGCAAGTCGACGCGCTCGTTTTCCAGGTTGTAGCTGCCATGCATATTGGCACCGACACCTGGCGCGCTGAATGACAGTTGCGAAAAATTCGCTTTCCCGTTGGCCAGAACCGCATCCCCCGACAAGTCCGTGAGGATTGTGGGCGGATCGTCATCCTTCGGATTCCCTCGCGCGCTTTCACTCAGCTCACCCACTTTCTGCTGCGTGCCTGGATCGGTGAAGTGGGAGCCGCGGATCCCGAAGTGCGCGGTCATCCCCACGCGTTTGGCAAAAGGCCGCCCGTTGAAAGGCAGCCGCACCTTGGCTTGAAAGCGAGTTGTGCCTTGCATGGGAGGCTTCGTGCTTACGAACAAGTACAGCAAGTCCTGGATCCGCGCATCGTCAGACGATACTTCCAGGTCCAGCAGCTTCGAAGATCCCGCAGGTTGCGACGCCAGTTTGCCTCGCGCCACCAGCTTCGTCTCTGCTAACTGCGCTTTTACCGAGTCGAACTCCACGTCGCCCTTCATGCCATTGACCAGCGTCGTGTACTCCGTCTGCAAGTGAAGCGTGTGGCCGGAACTTGTCACGGTGAAATCGGGGGTATCCGTTTTGCCTTGCACCTGCAGTGCTTCCAGCACGCCGTTGAATTTGCCCTGGCTTGCGAGCTTCCCTCCAATGCCGTCATACTTCGAAAGGTCGGCGTCCTTCAAAGTGAACGAGCCGGCGAGGGCTGTCTTCCCGATCTGCGCTTGGAATGGGCCGAATTTCCCGGAAATTGCGACCTCGGCGGGCGGCTCGGGAATATGAAGGGTCGCGCTGAAGTCCATCGGACGGCCCGGCGCAAAATCCTTTAGGCGCAGCTGATAAATGTGGAAGGCGCGCGCCTGCGAAGAATCGTCGCTCGTGCCGAAGGCAAGAGTTGCATCCTTGGTATTGATCTCATCAAAGCGGATGTCCGTAAAACTGGAGCCTCCGCTCTCCTGTCCGTCCGTTTTTCGCGAATCATGCCGCGCGGGAAATTTGACTTGCAACCCTTGCACGTCCAGCGAGTGGAGATGCTTCACCTTCCCCATCAGCCCCCAGTACAACCCTTTGACTCCCAGGCGTTCCACGCGAATGGACGGTCTGCCGTCATCCTTCGGTGTGAGGACGACCTGTTCCGCAACGCATCCTGGATGCGGAAAGAAAACCTCGCGATAGCTGCCGATCTGTGCCGACGACCCGGTGGCCGCTTCCAAGCGTTGTTTGAAGCGACCCTGTTCGAAAGGCCATTGCGGCGCCACCAGGACAATCGCCATGACAATTCCCGCGACCGCAATCGCCGCGCCAATCACTGCTGTCTTACGCATGTTCAAATTCAAAATAATCCGGAAGGAAAACTACTCGAAGTAGCAACTCAAATTTTGATGCGCTGAAACAGTTCTGTGCAGTCGCGCCTGCTACTTTTCGCTAACCCCACCAAGATCACACTTTTGTCCAACCAGCCGCTCGCATACGATGGTACGGCTATGGAGCGGGCGGAAGTCGTCATTATCGGGGGCGGAATCGTCGGGTCGAGTATCGCCTGGCACCTGACAGAGGCCGGTTGCCGCGACGTCCTGGTGCTGGAACGTGAGACTCAGCAGGGCAAGGGGTCCACTGGCAAAAGCATGGGTGGCGTTCGCGCTCAATTTTCCACCGACGTCAACATCCGCATGTCGCTGTATTCGATCCCGTTCTACGCAAGCTTCGACGAGCGGCTCGGGTCTCCCGCCGGTTATCGGCCCCAGGGCTACTTGTTCCTCGCCACGTCCCCGGCGCACCTCGCGTATTTACAGACCAACCAGGCCCGGCAACGGGAACTCGGGCTGAGTTCCGCTGAGATGCTTCCCAAAGATGAAATCGCCGGCCGCTATCCTCTGCTGCGGACGGACGATGTGCTCGGAGGCGCGTTCTGTTCCACCGATGGCTTCGTGGATCCCTACAGCGCGATGATCGGTTTCATGAGTGCCGCCTGCCAGCGCGGCGCGCGGCTGTGGAAGTCCGCCGAGGTCAGTGCGATTCACACCGATGCACAGGGTGTGACCGAGGTGGTCACCACGCGCGGTCCGGTAGCCACGCGCATCGTCGTGAATGCGGCCGGCGCGTGGTCGGCTTCCGTGGCGAAACTACTGCATCTCGAATTGCCGGTTGAGCCTTTGCGGCGCATGCTGCTTCCTACCGAACCGTTCGCGGAGTTCCCGCATACCGCCCCGATGATCGTCGATATGACTACTGGCTTTCACTTCCGCCCTGAGGCCCTCGGATTTCTTCTCGCGTGGGCCGACTCGCAGGAGATGCGCAGCTTCGATACGAATTTCGACCCCGCCTTCGTGGAGAAGGTGTTGACCCTGGCTGCCGATCGCGTACCCTGCTTTGAAAATCTAGCGGTGAATCCAAAACGAGGCTGGGCAGGCCTTTACGAGATGACGCCTGACCATCATCCAATTCTCGGCCCCGTCGCGGAAGTACCCGGCTTTTTTCTCGCGAATGGATTCAGTGGGCACGGTGTCATGCATGCGCCCGCCACCGGAAAAATTCTCTCGGACCTGATCCTGGCTGGCACCACCGACCTGATCGACGCCCATCAGCTCTCCTTTTCGCGCTTCGCCGAAAACCGGATGATGCACGAGACCGCGATCCTCTAGCGGCAGGAAAATCCTGTAGGATGAGATCGAACCATCGGAAAAGCCAATGGCTAATCTCAACTATCATCATTTGCTTTATTTCTGGACCGTAGCCCGTGCGGGTAGCATCTCGAAAGCCAGCGTGGAACTTGGCCTTACCCAGCCGACCATCAGCGAACAGCTTCGGCTTCTAGAGGTTTCCCTCGACCGCAAACTCTTCGATCGCGTCGGACGTTCCCTGGTGCTGACCGACACCGGACACCTTGTTTTCGACTATGCCGACAAGATCTTTGCGCTGGGCAACGATCTGACCTCCGCCGTCGCGGGCAGAGCCAAGGCGGTCGTCCTGCCCCTGCGCATCATGGTCGATCAAGGCGTCGGCGCGGAACTCATTGCACATGCCCTGCGGCCATTGGTGAAAATCAAGCAAACGCCACAGCTCTTCATCGAACGAGGCTCGCCCGAGGAAGCGCTTCCACAGCTATCGCGCGGAAAACTGGATCTCTTCTTGTCGACCAACCCAGGCACACCGAAATCTCGTTCCGGCGCTTTTCGGCATCTTCTATTCGAATGCGGAACCGCGTTCTACGCGAGTGCTCGACTGTCGCGCTCCGGCAGATTTCCCGGTTTGCTCCGTCGTCTTCCTTTCTTCACTCCTGCCGATCCCGTCGCGTCGCAATTGCAGCACTGGTTCAAAACAAATGATGTCGAAACAAATCCCGCGGGAGAATTGGCCGATCCTGAGATCGCGCTTGCACTCGCCGAGATAGGATTTGGGGCTGTCGCTTTACCGGATGTCCCCCGACACAATTTCGGCCTCAAGCTTCTCGGTCGAACGAAGGCGATACGCACTCGTTTGTATGCATTTACCCGGCAACGGCGGCCGAAGGAACCCTCCCTCGTCGCCCTCCTGCATCTCGCCCAGCCAGGACGAAAGCCGCGCCGATGAGCCGGGTACTCTCTTCCAGTTCTGCGCAAAACTTGCATGGAATACCTCTCCTGTTCCCCCGCCTTGACTGCCTAAAGCTCGCGTCTTCTGCTACTTAACAAGATCGTTCGGTTGGAATCCGAGTTGCACCTCCTCACTGTGCACCAACGGAGGCAATTGTGGAGCAGATGACTTCGCCGTGGGGATTGAAGGCGGCCGTAGCAGCTTTGGGATTGGGATTGGTCGGTTTTGGCGGATACGCCGTTCACGAACACAGCGCGGCCAAACAGGCGGAGCAACAGAGCACGCAGACAAGTGCGTCGCTGCAGAGCACCAATTCACAGGTGGCGCAGTTGACCGCCAAGCTCAATGACATTGAGAGTGAACGCGCCGCCCAGGCTGCGCAGGCACAAGAGGCCGCGCAGGCGCGCGCTGCAGCGCAGGCCAAAGCGAAAGGTTCATCCGGGCATGCCATGCGCCGCGACGATCCGCGCTGGAAGAAGGTGCAGTCGCAACTTGACGCTCAACAACAGGCCATTTCCTCAACCCAGCAGAACCTCGATAGCGCCAAGACCGAGCTGAGCGGCTCCATCGCCAAGTCACATGATGAGTTGGTCGTCCTGCAGAAGAAGGGCGAGCGCAATTATTTCGAGTTCGACCTCGGCAGGGAGAAGACATTCCATCCGGAGGGCCCTATTGGTCTTCGCTTGCGCAAGGCCAACACCAAACACCAATATGCCGATCTCGAACTGCTTGTGGATGACCGTTCGCTAACCCAGAAACACGTCAACCTTCTGCAGCCCTCCATTTTTTATGCCGCAGACAGTGAGGCGCCGGTCGAGATCGTGATCAATAGCGTTGGCAAGGACCACATTCACGGCTACGTGAGCGCCCCGAAATATCGCCGTGCGGAATTGGCGTCCACGACTGCCTCGCAGTCGGCCACCGCGACGACGGCCAATGCCACGAATGACGGCACGCCGCAACTTAAGACCCGCGGCAGCAGCCCCAACTAAGTTTGTTCTCGGCCCCGTTGTTTCTCCTGCCTGCGACCCGCGTCGCAGGCATATTTTTGGCACTGAAAACGGCCATGGCATTTGCCCATTGGCATCGCGGTGCAGAATAATGATGTAGCTGATGCCCAAGAACGCCTCCACCGCACAATTCTCATATCCCGCGCGTGTAGAAAGTCTCGCCCGCGCTCTAACCGAGCTGCGGCTCGACTCCATTCTCATCACCCATCTGCACAACATTCGTTATCTATGCGGATTCACCGGCAGCAACGGTCTGTTGCTCTCCCTCCGTGGACGCCGGACTTTCAACACGGACGGCCGCTACACCGAGCAGGCCGCACAAGAGGTGCAGGGCGCGAAGGTTGTCATTGCGAAGGGAAGCCTCGTCCAGGAAGCTGCCCGGCAGATCGCGGCGGCAAAGATCACAAAGATTGGATTCGAGGCGGACCGCATGCCGATCACCGCTTTCGAGTCACTCCGCAAGGCGCTGCCGAAAACGGCAAAGCTGGTTCCCACCACAGGCGTGGTGGACCGCATCCGCATGGTGAAGGACGCGCATGAACTTGCCTTGATCAAGGAAGCCGTGGTGCTCGGGGCCGATCTGCTCACGCCCGCGATCGAAACCATTCGACCGGGTATTCGCGAGTCCGAAATAGCGGCCGAAATCGAATACGCTGCCCGGCGCTGGGGAGCGGAAGGGATGTCGTTCGAAACCATCGTGGCCGCCGGCGTTCGCTCTGCTCTGCCACACGGGCGTGCATCCAATGCATTGATTCCCAAGCGTGGATTCGTGATCCTCGACCTGGGTGTTATACTCCACGGTTACTGTTCGGACATGACCCGTACTGTCCACGTCGGGCCGGTGTCGCGAAGCTCCAAAGAAATCTATGGCGCAGTGCTTGAGGCGCAGGAAGCCGCCGTGGACGCGGTCGCTCCTGGCGTGACCACCGGAGAGGTGGACTTCGCAGCACGCTCGGTGTTGAAAAAGGCGGGCTTAGACCGCTTTTTCATTCATTCCACCGGGCATGGCGTAGGTTTGGAGATTCACGAACAGCCGCGCATTGCGCGGGAGCAAACAGAGGTCCTGAAGCCGGGCATGGTAATCACGATCGAGCCCGGCGTTTATCTGCCCGGCAAGGGCGGCGTACGAATTGAAGACATGGTCGCGGTCACCGGGCGTGGACACCAGGTGCTGACGCCGGCCACGAAAGAACTGCTTGAGCTGTAGCTGCAAGGCAAGAACGTACTTGCGACACTTCGGAAACCTGAGAAATGAATCAGAAAGAAATTAAAGAACTCATCGAATTTCTTATCGAAAAGGACATCACCGAGTTCGAATTGGAACGCGGAGATGTAAAGCTACGCGTTAAGCGCGGCCACGAGACACACTACGTCACCGCCTCGCCTTCGCCCGCGGTCACGGTCTCTTCACCGGCTCCGGCTGCACCGGCTGCCGCAAAGCCGGCCGCGCCAGCTCCGGTTGCCGCGCCATCCGCGCCTCCGGCCGAAGAAGTCGACCTGCATTATGTGAAGTCGCCGATCGTGGGTACGTACTTCGAGGCCCCATCACCCGGCTCGCCGCCCTTTATTAAGGTGGGCGACACCGTGAAGGAAGGCCAGGTGCTTTGCATCGTCGAAGCCATGAAGTTAATGAATGAAATTGAGGCGGACGCCAGCGGGGAAGTCGTGAAGATCCTTGTTGCGAACGGCGCGCCGGTCGAATACGGGATGCCGCTCTTTGCCATCCGCAAGTAGTTCGGTCCGCGGGAAGATACGTTTTCAATGTTTCGAAAAATATTAATTGCCAATCGCGGCGAAATTGCCCTGCGCGTCATTTGCGCCTGCAAAGAGCTCGGCATTAAAACGGTCGCCATCTACAGCGAGGCGGACCGGAATTCGCTGCATGTGCGCTTTGCCGATGAAGCTATCTGTATCGGTCCACCGCGGCTGGCCGATAGCTATCTGAACATCCCCGCCGTCATCAGTGCCGCGGAAATTGCCAACGTTGATGCCATCCATCCCGGCTATGGCCTGCTGAGCGAAAATGCCAATTTCGCCGAGGTCTGCCAAGCCTCCGGCGTCACCTTCATCGGCCCTAAACCGGAAACTATTCGCTTAATGGGCGAGAAGGAAAAAGCTCGCGCCGCGATGAAAGAGCACGGAGTTCCCATCCTTCCCGGCTCCGACGGCGTGATTGCCTCCGACGGTGAAGCCATCGAGTGGGCGCGCACTATCGGCTTTCCCGTCATCGTCAAGGCCTCGGCCGGCGGAGGTGGACGCGGCATGCGCGTCATCCGCAGCGAAGAAGAGCTGCTGCCGAACTTTGCCGCTGCCCAGTCCGAAGCTGCGTCGGCATTCGGCAATGGTGACCTCTACATGGAAAAGTTCATCGAGCGCCCGCGCCATATCGAGTTCCAGATCCTGGCCGATTCCTATGGCAACGTCGTTTCTCTGGGTGAACGCGAATGCTCTATCCAGCGGCGTCACCAGAAACTGCTCGAGGAAGCGCCCAGCACCCAGGTCACTCCCGCGCTGCGCAAGGAAATCGGCGACGTCCTCGTCAAAACTCTCTCCGAAATCGGCTACATCAACGCGGGCACCATTGAGTTCCTGATGGATGAGGACCGCAAGCTCTACTTCATCGAGATGAACACCCGCATCCAGGTCGAACACCCGGTCACCGAGATGACCACCGATGTTGATCTCGTTAAGTCGCAGATCATGATCGCTGCCGGCGCCAAGCTCAGCGACGTGCTCATGGGGCCGATCGTGTTCCGCGGCCACGCCATCGAATGCCGCATTAACGCCGAACATCCTGAGAAGTTCACCCCGTCGGCGGGAAAGATTACCGCCTTTCATGTGCCCGGTGGCACCGGCGTGCGTGTGGATACGCACCAGTACGCGGAAGGCGTAATTCCGCCCTACTACGATTCGTTGATCGCGAAGCTGGTGGTGCGCGGGAAAGATCGTGACGAGGCTATTTCCCGCATGGCGCGCGCCCTTGAAATGTTCATTGTCGAAGGCGTCTATACGACCATCCCGCTGCATCGTCGCATCATGGCCGATCCCGACTTCCGTTCCGGCAACTTCGATACGAAGTTCATGGAACGCTTTCTCGCGCAAACCCACAAAAAGTAGCGATGGCCCAGAAGTTCACGTTGCCGCGCTTGTACGCGATCCTCGATGCCGGCTGCTTCATCCCCGATTTGTCGCTCAAAGCCCTCCTTTCGTTTGCCACGGAACTCGCCGCTGGAGGGGTGACCCTGTTGCAATACCGCAATAAGCAATCGACGGCCCGCGAGATCCTCTCCCATGCCCGCGAACTGCACCGCGTTCTTCCTCCCGAGGTGATGCTCTTTCTCAACGATCGCGCGGATCTCTGCCTGGCTGCGAACTTCGCCGGCGTGCACGTTGGCCAGGAAGACCTCTCGCCCGAGGGCGCGCGCACAGTCGTCGGCCATCAGCGCTTTGTCGGCGTCTCCACCCACAATGCCGCGCAACTGGAAATCGCCAACCAGGCTCCGGTCGATTACATCGCCATCGGTCCCATCTTCCCGACCCGCAGCAAGGCCAATCCCGATCCCGTCGTGGGTCTTGAAGGTCTGCGGAAAGTTCGCAAACTGACCAACAAACCTTTGGTTGCAATCGGCGGCATCACCCGCCAGAACTGCCGTTCCGTCCTCGATGCCGGCGCCGACTCCGTCGCGGTGATTGCCGATTTGCTCGGCGAGCCGCGCCTTCACACCCAGGAGTTTCTTCAGCTTCTGCCGTGAGAATTGCCCGTAATCAATACATTCCATTCACAGCTTTGCCCGCATGATGTACAGTCTTGGCGAAACATCTTCCTGTGCACGGACTTGCAGCCAGCCGCCCGCGACGTCACGGAACAGACATGCATGAAGGCAGCGAGGGATATTGAGCACCCAAGCACCGGTTCAAATCGCAGCGAAGGATGAAGGATTCATCCAAGGACTCGGACTGACCAGCGCCACCACCCTGGTCATGGGATCGATGATCGGCTCCGGCGTCTACATCGTGGCCGCCGACATCGCCCGCCAGGTGCAGTCGCCCGCTTTGCTGATCGGCGCATGGCTGGTGACTGGATTCATGACCATCACCGCCGCGCTGGCATACGGTGAACTCGCAGCCATGATGCCCAAGGCTGGCGGCCAGTATGTCTACCTCCGCGAAGCTCTCGGTCCGCTCTGCGGATTTCTGTATGGATGGACGCTCTTCCTCGTCATCCAGACCGGCACCATTGCCGCCGTCGGCGTCGCCTTCGGCAAGTTCCTCGGCATCTTTTTCCCTTCGGTTTCCTCGAGCCATTGGATCTGGCACATCGCCCACGTACCGCCCATTCGTCTCGGTCCCATGGTGCTTGGCAACATGGATGTCGGCCTCAACACGCAGAACCTCGCCGGCATCCTCACCATCATCTTTCTGTCGGTGTTGAATGTGTATGGCGTCAGGCTTGGCGCAATCGTGCAGAACATCTTCACCTTCGCCAAGACGGCCGCCCTGCTTGGTCTCGTCGTTCTCGGGGTGACGATCGGGCGCAACGCCCAGGCACTGGCTGCCAATTTTCACGGCCATTTCTTCCAGAATGCCGGGTGGTCGTCGCTGCATGCGGTGCAGGTAGGCGTGAGCGGGCCAACCGCGATGGTCGTCACCGTGACCATTCTCGCCGTGGCGCAAGTCGGTTCGCTCTTCTCGGCCGACGCATGGAACAACGTCACCTTCACCGCCGGTGAGGTCAAGAACCCGCAACGCAACCTTCCGCTGTCGCTGGCGCTTGGTACCGGCATCGTGATCGCGCTCTACTGCCTGGCGAATTTTGTTTACTTGCTGGTGTTGCCGCTCGCGGGTGATCCGCACGGAACCACTTTGCTATCCCGTGGCATCCAGTACGCCACCGAAGATCGCGTTGCGACCGCCGTCATGCAGCAGATTTTCGGAGCCGCCGGCGCCAGCATCATGGCGGTGTTAATTCTCATCTCCACGTTTGGCTGCAACAATGGCCTCATCCTCGCCGGTGCTCGCGTGTACTATGCGATGGCCAAGGACGGGCTGTTCTTCAAGAGTGCGGCCAAGCTCCACCCCCAACATAAAACGCCCGCCGCTTCGCTCCTCGTGCAATGCATCTGGTGCTGCATCCTGTGCATTTCGGGCAGCTACGGACAGTTGCTGGATTACATCGTTTTTGCCGTCCTGATTTTCTACATCCTCACCATCCTGGCGCTTTTCGTTCTTCGCTTGAAGAAACCGGATCTCCCGCGTCCCTATCGCGCCATCGGGTACCCGCTGCTGCCTGCCATTTACATTTTGATGGCTCTCTTCATTGATGTAGTCTTGTTGCTCTACAAGCCTCAGTTTACGTGGCCCGGACTGATCATCGTCCTCCTGGGGATACCGGTGTACTTCATCTGGTCCGAAGCGGTCCACGGCAAACGCGTAGTTCGGGTCTTCATAGGAGATACTCTCGCGAATGGCAGATTTACTGGCAACAAAACCGCTGGATGTCCTGCTCTCGGAAGCATCGGATACAGGCGAACATAGCCTGAAACGCGCCCTCGGTCCGGTCAATCTCATGATGCTCGGCGTCGGTGCCATTATCGGCGCCGGCATTTTCGTTCTCACCGGTGCCGCCGCTGCGCAGTTCGCCGGCCCCGCCATCGTTTTCTCCTACGTCCTCGCCGGCATTGCCTGCGTTTTCGCCGGACTCTGCTATGCCGAGTTCGCCTCGCTCATCCCCATCGCGGGTTCGGCCTACACCTACGGCTATGCCACCCTCGGTGAAATCTTCGCCTGGATCATCGGGTGGGACCTCGTCCTGGAATACGCCTTCGGCGCCGCTACCGTCGCCTCCGGATGGAGCAGCACTCTGGTCGCCTTCCTCCAGGACTACGGCGTCAGCCTGCCGCCGCGCATCTGCGATGTTCACGGCTCCATCTGGGTTCAATATCAAGGCCGCTGGTCGCCTCTCGCCACCGTGCAGTCGGTGCTCAATGCCGCTAACATCGATTACCACACCTTGCCCAACGTGGTTTGCGTCTTCAACCTCATCGCTTTCCTCGCCATCCTCGGCGTCACTACAATTCTCGTTATCGGCATCAAGGAATCCGCAAACTTCAATACCGGCATCGTCTTCGTGAAGCTGTTCGCCGTGCTCGTCTTCATCGGGGTGGCTGGTTCCTACGTCGTCAAGCACCCCGACATCGCACAGGCCAACTGGCACCCCTTCCTCGCTTTCGGATGGACAGGCGTGATTCGCGCCGCCGGCGTCGTCTTCTTCGCCTACATCGGTTTCGACGCGGTCTCCACCGCCGCGCAGGAAGCCAAGAACCCGCAGCGCGACATGCCCATCGGCATCCTCGGCTCGCTGGTGATCTGCACCGTCCTTTACATTCTTGTCTCCGGTCTGCTCACCGGGGTGGTTCACTATGACCGCCTCAACATCGGCGCGCCTGTCTCCCTCGCCATCCGCGAAACCGGCAGGAAATGGGGCAGCTACATCGTCAACGCCGGGGCCCTCGCCGGACTCAGCACCGTCATGCTCGTCATGCTCCTCGGCCAGTCGCGCGTCTTCTACTCCATGGCGCACGACGGACTCCTGTGGAAATGGGCGGGTGAAATTCACCCCAAGCTCCGCACCCCTTGGAAGTCCACCATCGTCGTCGGCATCTGCGTCGCCTTCTTCGGCGCGACCATTCCGATTGGCGATCTCGGAACCCTCGTCAGCATCGGCACGTTGCTCGCCTTCGTCATCGTCTGCGCCGGTATCATGATCCTGCGCAAACGGCGCCCCGACTTGCATCGCCCCTTCAAAACGCCGCTGGTTCCGCTGGTCCCCATCCTCGGCATCCTTGCTTCGCTGCTGATGATGGTCTTCCTCCCACTCGTCACCTGGATCCGCCTGGTTGTGTGGCTCCTCATCGGCTTCGTCATCTACTTCACCTACGGCCGTCACCACAGCAAGGTGCAAGCCCTGAAGAACAAATCCTGATCACCCCCCGGGTGCCCCGTCCTGAGCGCAGCGAAGGGTGGGGTTTTCGCATTATGTAACCAGAAGGATGTGGAGACCCCTTGTCCCGACGGTGGACCGCGCCTTATCCAATGTCCGTGCCTCCGCGATGGTTGTTGGCCTACAATCCATCCCATGAAAGCCCTGCACAACTTCAAGCTCATCCTTGCCGGACTAGCGATCATCTTGTTCGCCGGCACCGCAGGCTTTCATTTCATTGAGCACTGGTCGTGGTTCGACGGCTTTTACATGACCCTGACCACGCTGACCACCATCGGCTATGGCGAAACCCATCCGCTCTCGCACGCGGGGCGCATCTTCAATAGCTTCCTGATATTGTTCGGCGTCGGAACCGTGTTCCTCGCCATTGGGTCCCTCACCCAGGCTTTGCTAGAATTTGAACTTCAGTCGGTGTTCGGAAGGAAGCGCATGGAACGCGACATTGCACGGCTGACCGGCCATTACATTATTTGTGGGGCGGGCCGGGTAGGACGCAGCGTTGCTCGCGAGTTTGCGCACAAGCCCGTGCCCTTTGTCATCGTCGAAAATCGTCCGGAGAAAATCGAGCGCTACGCTTCGGAAGGATGGCTAACGGTGGAAGGCGATGCCACCCAGGAGCGAACCCTTACGGCCGCTCGCATCGAGTACGCCAAAGGCCTGGTGGCGGCGACGACTGCCGACGCCACCAACATCTACATCGTGCTCACCGCGCGGGCCATGCAGCCTGGACTGCGCATTATTGCCCGCGCCAGCGAAGATACGGCAGAGAAGCACCTGCGCACCGCCGGCGCCGACACCGTGATTTCGCCGTACATGTTCGCCGGCTCACGCATCGCGCAGACCTTCCTGCGCCCCGGCGTCATGAGTTTCTTCGACGCCGCCCACGGACACTTGGGCCTCGACCTTGAGATGGACGAGATTCCCGTGACCATCGGATCCCGTATCGCGGAGAAAACCATTGCTGACTCCGGCATCCGGCAGGAGACCGGCGTGATCGTTCTCGCCATTCACCGTCATGACGGCATGCGCTTCAACCCTACCCCGGAAGACATAATCCACGCCGGCGATTCGTTGATCGCCATGGGCGATCCTGCCAAGCTCCGCCTCTTGGAGCAGGCTGCGCACGCATGAAAATCGTTACTGCCGAAGAGATGCGTGAGATCGATCGGGTTACGATCGAACGCTACGGGGTGCCCTCCCTTACCCTCATGGAAAACGCGGGCAGCGCGGTCGCGGAATTCATCCGCGAGCGCTTTCCCCACGCCCTACGCATCGCCGTCATCTGCGGCAAAGGAAATAACGGGGGCGACGGCTTTGTGGCCGCCCGCCACCTCCACCTCGCCGGGAAAGTCGTCGAGGTCTTCCTGCTCGCCAACGCCAAGGATCTCAGGGGCGATGCGGCCGAGATGTTCGCCCGGCTCCCCGTGCCTGCCGTCGAGGCCCGCTCCGAGGAGCAGGTGCACGCCGAGTTCGAGCGCAGCTTTGCGCACGCCGATTTGCTCGTCGACGCCGTCCTGGGCACTGGCTTTAAACCTCCCGTGACCGGCCTCTACGCGGCCGCGATCCAGTCCATGAACGCGGTGGGCGTGCCGGTCGTTGCCGTGGATCTTCCCTCCGGCGCCGATGCCGACAGCCTCCATCCGCAAAGCGGAGACACCATCGCGCGGGCGGCGTGGACGGTCACGTTTACTGCGCCCAAGCCAGTCCACGTCTTCAGCGACCTGATCGAGAAGACCACCGTGGTTGTGCCGATCGGAACCCCTCCCGAGGCAATCCAGAGCGATCTCGGATTGCACGTTGCCACGACGGACAACTTCGCGAAGTTTCTTGGCAACCGCCCCCTTGACAGCAACAAGGGCATGTACGGGCACGCCCTGATTCTGGCCGGGTCCTTCGGGAAATCCGGGGCGGCCGCCATGGCCGGCATGGCGTGCTTGCGGGCCGGGGCGGGATTAGTCAGTGTGGCCACCCCCAAGTCGGTGCTTACCAGCGTGGCCTCGTACGCGGCGGAGATCATGACCGAGCCGCTGGCGGAGAGCGAAGCCGGCACCGTGGCCAAGGCCGCCCTTGAGCACTGGGACGAGCTCACCAAGAAGATGACCGTTCTCGCCATCGGTCCTGGCCTTACCCAGCATCCGGAGACGGTTGCGTTCGTGCGCGAGGCATTGCGGCGCACCACCATCCCCGTGGTGATCGACGCCGACGGTCTCAACGCCCTGGCCGACAACACCGAGATCCTCACCAAGCTCAAGGCACGCACCATCATCACGCCGCATCCCGGCGAAATGGCTCGGCTCTGCGGCACGGACATTAGAACCGTGCAGGCCGACCGCATCCGCATCGCCCGCGAGTTCGCCTCCTCGCACAACACCATCGTCGTTCTCAAGGGCTACAAGACGGTGATCGCTTCTCCCGCGGGAGACACCTGGATCAACTGCACCGGCAACCCGGGGATGGCGACCGGAGGTACGGGCGATGTGCTCACCGGCATCACCGCGGGCCTGCTGGCGCAGCACCCGCAGGAGCCGCTGCTTTGCGCCATTGCCGCGGTTTACCTGCATGGCGTGGCGGGAGACGTGGCCCGCCGCTACATGGGCGAGATCTCGCTGATGGCCACGGACCTGATTCATGCGCTGCCTGACGCCTTCCGGCGCGCGAAAAAGAGTTTGCAGAAGCGCTGGGTTACCCTAAATTAAGAACAAGCGATGAATAGCCACGAGTACGTGACCCATTCGGCCGAAGAGACGATTGCGCTGGGGCGCAAGCTTGCCGCCGAACTGGTGCCGCTGCGCCTGGTGCTGCTGCAAGGCGATCTGGGCACCGGGAAAACGACGCTGGTGAAGGGCATCGCCGAGGGACTGAAGGCCGCCGACCAGGAAGAGGTCACCAGCCCTACTTTTACGCTCATCCACGAATACCGCGGCCCGGAGACCAACATCTTCCACATCGACCTCTACCGGATAGAAAAGCGCCGCGAGCTCGACACCCTCGGGATCGACGAGTTACTCACCCAGGAGCACAACCTGCTGCTGGTGGAGTGGGGCGAGAAGTTCGCCCAGATCGTCTCCGCAGCCGATGGGCAAATCGCCATTACCCGCGTGAACGACCAGGAACGCAAAGTCAAAGTCACCCACAAATAAGCTCCATCCCTACCCACAATGGCCTCTTTGTTTTCATAGGTTTGGCTGTGCAAGCTACGCAAAATATTGAGCGCAATGGGGTTATACGCAAAATATTCTAAAATAAGGACTTACCTTCTGAAGCAGATCGCCACGCCCAACCCCGGGGCTCGCGATGACAAGTGCTTTGCAGGCGAAGCGAGCGCCATTGTGGGCTCACCGCACGGAAGTTGCAGACTCTCCCTACGAGGATTTCAAAGATCTGGTTGTGTTACTGGGAATGCCCCACATGCGCAGACTAGGGGAGATTTGTCACGAAGTCTGTGACCGGCGTACGCGGACGATGTGATGTACAAAATCGGGCGAAAAAAGAGGCTCAAAAAGAGAGTTTGCATCGCAAAAACGATCGAATTTTGCCGTTTAGCGACGTTATTGACGGTCGGCTCGATTCCCGAAATAAAACGTAGAGAGGCCCGCTGAGTTGCGGTTTCTGTATACAATGGCCAGCAACTCCGGTTGGAGCCAGCGGCTCACCAACAGAGCAGCAGCTGTTTCCCCCCTTCCGACCGCTCCCAGTGAGGTCCCACATGCGTACCACCCTCCGCCTGTTAGCGTTTGCATTCCTGCTTGTGAGCGCAACTTCGATCGTCGCCCAGACCAACTACAGCTACATCAATCTCACCGCCTCGGGATTCCAGGCATTAACGGTGGCGTCTGCCGATTTCAATCGGGACGGCAAGCCCGACCTGGTGAACGGCACGGAGAACGCGGTGGACGTTTACCTGGCGGACGGGAAGGGAAAGTACGCGTCGAAGACGACCTATGTGCTGCCTTTCAACCCGGAGCAGATCGAGACGGCCGACGTCAACAACGACGGCTATCCCGACATCATCGCAACGTCGGAGGATACCGGGAGCACGATCATGATTTTGCTGAACAACGGGAACGGCACCTTCCGTCCGGGCACGGACATCACGCTGACTGCACAGTCCGGCGGGTGGGCCGCAGCCGGCGACCTGAACAATGATGGGAATATCGACCTGGTGGTGCGCGAGTGGCTGAGCAAGTCGTCGCAGTTCGTGATTTATCTTGGGCACGGCGATGGCACATTTACGCGCGGGCAGGTGCTGAGCATGTCGCAGTTCACCAGCAAGCCGGTGCTGGAAGACTTCAACGGGGACGGCAAGCTCGACATCGCAAACGTGGAAGGAACGAAGGCGCTGATCTGGCCGGGAAAAGGGAACGGAACTTTCGGCGTGCCGACGAGCATCGCGGCGGTGGGCAGTTTCGATAACCTGGCCATCGGCGACTTCAACAACGACGGGATCATCGACCTGGCGATTGTTTACAGCGACGTCTGCGGAGACGCCTGCCCAGGCCCGAACAATAATCGCGCTTACATTTACAGGAACAACGGAAAAGCGCAGTTCACGCGGGTCTCGACCACCGATTTCGGAGGCTGTTCGGCGGGCTTCCCGGTGGTGGCGGATGTGAATGGAGATGGGAACATGGACCTGACGCTGGTGGGGCCCTCGCCCCACTGCGGGTTCTCGGAAGTAGCGCTGGGCAATGGGGCGGATGGATTCTCGAAGGTCGTAGGGGCTCCAGGCGCCGACATCACGACGGGTTTGATTTACCGCGACCTGAACCTAGACGGGCGGCAGGACGTTGCGTTCACGGATGCGCTGAGTGGGGACATGTCGGTGGGACTGGCAACGACGGGGACGGAGAACTGTGCTCCTCCGGCTTCGTCGTCGATTGCGGCGAAGATCTGCGCGCCGGTGGGGACCACGAGCTCGACGACCTTCACGGTGAAGGCGAGCGGCAATTCGCCTTCGGGCATCAAGCGGCTGGAGGTATGGATTGACGGGGTGAAGAAGTACCAGAAGTGGAGCGACCAGGTCGCAAAGTCGTTCACACTTTCGGCAGGGCAGCACCGCATTGCGGTGGTGGCGGTGGACAAGTACAAGGGGACAGCGGAAAGCGTGGCGCTGGTGGAGGTGAAGTAGGAAGAGTACTGGTAGTCACGCTGAGAAACCCCGCTGGCGCGACCTGTCTATAGAACTGTCGCGCCGTGGCCACGCTCATGCGGGCCAACAATCAGTGCGAGTGGAAGGTTATGTCGGCGTCAAAGTTGTCCGGTTTGCCGTCGTGCAAATAGGGACCAAACTTCCACTGGCGTACGGCATTCGACGCGGCAAGAAATAAAGCTGTGTCGAGATTGTTGGGATTTCCTCTACCGGTGACGGTCCCATTGGGATCCACCGAGATGCGGATCGTAAAATCCGCCATATTGGCGGACGTACCGGCGAGGGCGGTCTTCCACTATTGGTGAAATTTGACCTCGACATCGAGTGGCACGGGTACGGGAACGCCGACAAGAAGCGCGGGAGAGAACTTCCATTTTTTCACCTCCGCGACCGCATGTGGATCCAAGGTTGGGCCTGCCCCGTGAACCATCTCAATGGAGCTCACGTTTCCATCGAAGCCGACCCAAATATGCAGTTTGGCCGTACTTATCTTTGTTGTGTCTTTCTTGTTGGGAGTGGAACTTGACACCGGACTTGGAAGGATTACCGGAAAGAGACGAGTTTTCGTCAGGCTTGACTGTCCTGCACCAGCCTGGGACGAGAGGGCACAACCAGTGGCGGGTAAGTCCGAGATGCGTCCGTCTTTTGGCTTCCCAACATCTGCAATCCAGCGGTTGAATCTCCTAAAGGATTTCGACGGAACGGTCGCAGGAGCAAGGATTTCAAAGGCTTGAGGACCGCTTGCATGCGCCACCGATGCGAGGAGAATTCCGAGGTTCTCGTGAGGCGTGACTCCGCCAGGCATCATTAAAATCAAGGAACGGAAGTCCGTAAGTCTTCCCAGCGTGCCGGTAAGGGTGCGGAAATCGTTGTCTTCCAGGATCTCCTTCAAGTCGCGGAGTTCGCTCGGATCGATTTGGCCTTCAAAGACCTCAGGCGATCGCCAGTCTGGCGAGGGGCGTCCCGCTTCGCTCTCCTGATGCATGACCTCCCGATGGAATTGTCCATCCTCGCGGATGAGTACACAGGAGCGGGTGAAGCCCGCCAGGCGATCACCCTGCAATTCCAATGTCTGGACCAAGGGCGGTGCAGGGCGTGATGCTCGGTTCGGGGCTGATTGGCCCACGGCCACACCGCACGCGATGAGTATCGAAATGAGCCAGAATGGTTTCATCGAATGAAATGTAGCTTCTCGTACCTACAGCGCCTAGATTACCCTGGATTAGCGACGCTGGAGACCGTCGACTTGGTTGCTTGTAGTGTAGCGAGCGTGAAGCTGATAGTCTGCGTCGCCTATTTCGCATACAACTTCCGTAAGTCGGGTTTTTCACTGGACAAAGCTCATCATACGAAGGCGTTTCGAGGATAACGTTGATCTCGAGCTTCTCGCGCGGCTGATCGCCACGCGATGAAAGCATGTCGCCCCTGAAGGGGCTCGGTCGTCTTTGGTGGACCTGACCCGACGCTGATCGCGTCGGGCTTTAAGGGCGTAACGGCGTGCGGCCTAGATCGTCGGCGGATGGAAGTTGATCAGGTGGCGACAATGCCATTTTGCGGGCGCTGACACCGACGCTGATCGGTCTGCGGTTTGGTTTATCGGCAGGTTGAATGATCAGGCGGTGACAATGCCGGGCGCTGACACCGACGCTGATCGCGTCGGGCTTTAACGGCGAAACGGCCTGCGGCCTTGATCGTCGGCGGATGGAAGTTGATCAGGTGGTGACATCCATTTGGAGAGTAAGGGCCAACTGCCCTTGTGGTAGAGCGGATCGGAGTCGATCAGCCGGGGACAATGCCGGATATTCAACCTGAATGAGAAAGGGCGCTCTCTAGGACGAGCGCCCTTTGATTGGTCTGCATCGCATCCTGTTGCGGATGCGAGGAATGATTTACCAGGAATAGACTGTCCAGTTATCCACGTCGACAGTGTAGCCGGAAGTGGTGTTGGCGTTGTCGAGTTGAAAGTGGACGCCCATGGTTTCCGAACTAGAGGACTCTGGCTGGCGCGGGAGCGACGCTGACATCGGCTGGAGGACGCTGTCGAAGCTAGCTCCTTCGAAGTTGGTCTGGCCGCCGACGATGGAGTACTGGAGAGTGACACGCTGCCAGGTGTTGGCTTTTGCGGGGACGCAGGTTGCGCCGAGGTTATCCCATGCATGGCTCTGCACGTTGTAACCGCGCATGGCGCCGCTGCGGTAGTTGCACTGGGTCGAACCCTTGTACCAGTAAGTGCCATCGCGCTTGAGTAGAGCGATCTCGAGTGCCTGCACATTCTCCGGATGGTCGATCTTGATGTACATATCCATGACGAAGTGCGTGGCGGTGGCATGGTTGAGGGTAAGGTTCCACATTACATCGCCGAAGGCAGTGCCGCTCTCGTGGAAGGTGGCGCCGGAGCCGTCGCCGTTGAGGCTGGCGGAGGAAACGTGCTGGCTCATCTTGTAGCTGGTTGGTACTTTGCCGCTGGCGCAGCTTCCGATACAAATCTTCCAATCAGAAAGAGTCTGGACATTTTGAATAGCGAGGGCGTTGCCGGGAATGGTGACGCCCGGAATGACGGTATAGCCGGTGCTGGCAGCGGCCTTGGTGATGGAGTGCGGAAGGGCTGAGTGGATGGTGCCGGCGTGAACTTCGGCGGTCGGGGCAAGGCTGACGGCCGCGAGTGAGAAGAGGAGGATGATTCCATTGGCTGCACGGATAAAGTTTGCTTTCAACATTCTTAAATGAACTCCGGTGGGAGATAAGTTTTGACAATGCAGTTTCCGGAGAGGCGACCTCTCGTGGGTACTTATTCAATGGCGGAAGGCTGTTGTCAGACTGAACCATACGAAGCCATCTACTCTGGCTCAATATGAAAACGACGTGAATGAGACTTCCGTAATGAGAAGGGTTAGTCGCTCATTAAGGCCCGCCGTAGTCCTTCGATTGCCGGGTATTTCTGTGCGACGCATGCAGCAGCTGCTCGCATGTTGAAAACAGGCATGGATACAGGGTCTCGAGCATGGCCTGCTAACGAAGATGCAACGAGGTTTTTACCTTAGGTGTTCGCGGTCGGCGTGCTGCACGAGCAGAGCCGCTGATTGCCTTAGTACCGCGTGGTGCGGATGGAGGCGAGAGCGTGATCGCGCGCAAAAACAAGTGCTCGCCATGGCGAGCGAGCGCGGATAGAGACGCCAAGAAAGCTTGCGGCTAGGGGACGATAGGAACGATGAGCGCCGAGGGACGGGACTTGTCGTGATAGATGATGTTGGTGGCTTTGAGCATATGGGTGCCGCGGGCCTGCACTTCACCGGTGTTGAGATTGCGATCGAAGCGAGGGAAGTTGCTGCTGGAGACTTCGAGGCGCAGTTTGTGTCCGGCAAGAAAGACGTTGCTGGTGGCCCAGAGATCGACGGTGATGTGGTAGACGTCGCCGGGATTGGCGAGCTCGCGCTTTTCCTGGGAATTGCGATAGCGCAAGCGGAGAATGCCTTCGGTCAGATTCTGGGCGAAGCCGTTGGGCCATACGTCGACGAGCTTGCCGGTGAAGTCGGTATCGACGGCTGAGCTGCTGACGTAGAGGTCGAGAGAGATCGGGCCGGTGACTTCGGTGTTTTGGGTGAACGCAGGCGTAGAGAAGACGAGGACGTCGTTGCGGGCTTCGGCGGGGCGCTGGTCTTCGGGCCCGATGCCCGTGGAGAGCGGTCCGCAACAGAGCGGGCCGCCGATGGTGGGCACCGCGTCCTTCGGATCGTAGACGTATTGGTCGGGCTTCTCGTCGGCAGGCGCGGTGGTACTGAGGGTGCCTGCGCCTTCCACGCCGTTGGCGGGGCGGGTAGCGTGGAGATAGTAGTGGGTCGTCTTGGCGCGCGCCAGCGGCCAGTCGTCTTCTTCGCGCCATTCGTTCTTGCCCATGACGAAGAGGCGCACCGGCTTTTCCTGCTGGATGCCGTTCGCGATTCCTTTGAACAGGCTGTCGTACCAGCGCAGGGTCTCGTCGAAGAGATCGAAGGGCAGCTTGTTTCCGAAATCGACAGCGCCGACTTTTACTTTATTCCATCCTCCGGCATGGCCGCCGACATAGACCATCAGGCGCTGGCCATGGCGCGCGGCGTCAGTGCCGGCCTCGGTCTTGAGGCGCATGTAGTTTTTTAAACTCCCGCCGAGAAAGATGTCGTACCAGGCGCCAAAGCTGAAGACGGGAACCTGGATCTGGGCATAGTGATCTTCGATCGACCACTGCTTCCAATAGTCGTCGTAGTCGGGATGAGCGAGCCAATCGGTGAAGTAGGGAGCGAGTCCGTCGGCGGAGGGGGCGGTGAGTATCGGGTAGGTGGACAACGGAAGAGTTTCGGTCCAATCCAGCGACTGGTTTCCGGACTTCACGCGACGGGCGATGGTGTTCTCCGCGAGGCCGGAGGCCCATGATTCGTCGAACCACTGTTCGAAGGCGCCGCCCTGGTAGGTCCAGCCATCGTGATAATTCGAGGCCGTGTAGTTGGGACTGATGCCGGCGAGGTGGGGAGGCTTGGCGATGGCGGCGAGATACTGGGTGGCGCCCACGTAGGAGCCGCCGAACATGCCAACTTTTCCGTTGGAGTAGGGAAGCGCGGCGGCCCACTCGATGGTGTCGTAGCCATCCAGCGATTCATACTTGAAGGGATACCACTCGCCCTCGGAGGAAAAGCGTCCGCGAACGTCTTGAAGGATGACGACATAGCCGCGGGCGGCGCCCGCGAGACAGGACTCGATGACACCGTTTTTGTCGTAAGGCGTGCGAGTCAACAGCACGGGAAACTTTCCATCTGCTTTGGGACGGCAGATGTCGGCACGCAAGGTGATGCCGTCGCGCATTTGTGCTTCGACGTTGCGGTCGACGGTGACTTCGAAATGTTCGGCGGCGGTGGCGGGGATCGCGAAGAAAAGGAGGTTCGAAGCCAGGAAGACGCGCAGAAAAAAGTTTGCGAGTGCGGTCAGAATTCGATGGGCCATCGGTCTCCTTGTTTGCGGCTTGTGGGGCAATCCTAAACTTTTGTTGGTCTCAACGTTTCTCACCCCAAAGCCCAGACAAACAGCGCCAGCACTCCAAGGGAAATGGTCCATTGTTCCCACGTGGGGAGAGCCAGCCAGAGTGGCACCCATCGCTCCGACACGGTGGTCCCACCCGCGATCAGCAGGTACGCACCGACGGCCATCAGGATAACAATGAGGATTTTCGTCTTAGGGGACAAGCTCTCCTCCGCATGCGTGAGCGGTGCAACACCGCATTGTTCAGCTCGAACACTTTCTCAGGCGTGACATAGTACAGCTTCTCTGGGTGAACGACCAGACGGTACACGACAGGCGCCGGCCTTATTTGGTTGCGAGGATGTTGCAGGGAAGGGATGGTGCGCCCTGAGAGATTCGAACTCCCGGCCTTCTGATTCGTAGTCAGACGCTCTATCCAGCTGAGCTAAGGGCGCGCATTGCGGGTCTTGAAAATTATAACAAAGAAGTTGCGAACATCGTCCATGGGTGGCGTCTCCTGAAGTGGATTCGGGCTCATGGTTGTCGGGGCGGCAGGTAAAGCGGGTTGCCGCGGCGGGTTGGGCGCCCCGCCTCGCAATGACAAGAGAGAGTAGTGGAGAGCGAGCGCGAGTGCGGGCTGACGCTTGGCGTCATGCAAGGTGGCGCCACCCTGTCCTGACGGACAAGGGTGGGGCACCCACATTGTTGTCGGGGCGGCAGGTGGTGCGGGTTGCCGCGGCGGGCTGGGCGCCCCGCCTCGCAATGACAAGAGAGAGTAATGGAGCGCGGGCGCGAGTGCGGGCTGACGCTTGGCGTCATGCAAGGTGGACCCACCCTGTCCTGCGGACAAGGGTGGGGCACCCACATGGTGGTCGGGGCGGCAGGTAAAGCGGGTTGCCGCGGCGGGCTGGGCGCCCGCCTCGCAATGACAAGAGAGAGAGATGGAGCGCGGGCGAGTGTGGGCCGACGCTTGGCGTCAGGCAAGGTGGACCCACCCTGTCCTGACGGACAAGGGTGGGGCACCCAGATTTTCTTCAGCTATGCGGGGCTTTGTACGGGCGGAGCGGGGACGACCAAATCCTTGTTATGGATTTGCTCGATGACGGCGTCGGCGAATTCGTTGGTGCTGGCTTCGCCACCTATGTCCCGGGTGAGGTGTTTGCCTTCGCGGTAGACGGAGTGCACGGCGGCGCGAACGCGGTTGGCGACATCCTGTTCGCCGAGATGGCGGAGCATGAGGATGCCGGAACGCACGACGGCGGTCGGGTTGGCGATGCCTTTGCCGGCGATATCGGGAGCGGAGCCGTGGACGGCTTCGAAGATGGAAGCGTGTTCACCGATGTTGGCGCCGGGCACGAGGCCGAGGCCTCCGACGAAGGCGGCGCAGAGATCGCTGACAATATCGCCGTAGAGATTTTCCAGCAGCAGCATGTCGTATTGGTAAGGGTTCATGACGAGCTGCATGCAGGTGTTGTCGACGATGTGCTCGCCGTAAATGATCTCGGGATAGTCCTTGGAGATATTGCGCGAGCAGCGGATGAAGAGGCCGTCGGACATCTTCATGATGTTGGCTTTGTGGATGGAGTGGATCTTTTTGCGGCCCATGGTGCGGGCGTAGTTGAAGGCGAACTTGGAAATGCGGGTGCTGGCTTTCTCGGTGATGATCTTGAGGCTTTCGACGACACCGGGAACGACTTCGTGTTCGATGCCGGAGTAGAGGCCCTCAGTGTTCTCGCGAATGATGACGAGATCGACGCCGGGATAACGGGTAGGAACGCCAGGAAGATTGCGGATGGGACGCACGTTGGCGTAAAGCTCGAAGCGCTTACGCAGTTCGACGTTGATGCTGGAGAAACCGCCTCCGATGGGAGTGGTGACGGGGCCTTTGAGGCCGACACGGGTGCGCTCGATGGACTCGTTGAGTTCCTTGGGAATGTATTCCTTGTATTTTGCGTAGGCCTCGGCGCCGGCGGCGAAGCTCTCCCACTCAAACTTGAGTTCGGTGGCTTCGAGGATGCGGACGGCGGCGGAGATAACCTCCGGGCCGATGCCGTCGCCGGGGATAAGGGTAATTTTGTATGCCATTCATCGTCCTTCAGAAAATAAGAATGCGGTTATTTTGCAGGCTTGACCGCGTTGGCGGCGGGATCCTTGTGATTGAGTAAATCCTGGAGTTCGGCGAGGAACTCGCGGACATCTTTGAAATCGAGATAAACGGAAGCGAAGCGCACGTAAGCCACCTTGTCGTACTTCTTGAGGTGCTCCATGATGAGATGGCCGATTTCGCTGGTCTTGCGCTCGCGTTCGGGGGAATCGATGACGAACGTTTCGGCTTCGTTGACGATCTGTTCGAGCTTGCCGATGGAGACCGGGCGCTTTTCGCAGGCGCGCATGAGGCCGTTCAGAACCTTCTGGCGATCGAAGCGCTCGCGGCGTCCGTCTTTTTTGACGACCATGTAAGGAATCTCGTCGATGCGCTCGTAGGTGGTGAAGCGCTTTTCGCACTTCAGACATTCACGGCGGCGGCGAATGGATTCGCCTTCCTTGCTCTCGCGCGAGTCGACGACTTTGTCTTCAGGATGGCCGCAAAAAGGGCAGCGCATGGGGGATGCCTACAGTGCTCTCCAGAGGGATTCGGTAACAAAATATTGTAGCAGTCTCAGGATGTCGTCCGCTGAAGCGGACTCTGCGAGGGTGCGCAGCGGAGCTAGGCTTACGTCGGGGCTATTTTCTGGTGTGCCCGCGGCACTCGGGCTGGTGGAAGTTTGGGGCTGACGTGATGCGCGCCTCGTTGCCACCCACCCTGTCGCATGAAAACGCGACAAGGGTGGGGCACCCACAGTTTTGGGCGGATGTTCGCCACGACATTTCTGAATCAGGGAACAGTTTCTACGGCTTTTTCTTCTTCCTGGCTTTCGGAGGAGAGGCGCGTTAGGGAAAGTTTTTCGCGATGAGCGAGGAAGAGGCCCATGGGGGTAACGGAGACGAAGGTCACGATCCAGAGCATGATGCCGGCGCTGACGGCGAGTTCGTGGCCGAGTCCGAAGACGGGGGAGGAGAGGATGCCGATGACGGCGAGTTGCGAGCCTCCGCCGACGCCGGGAAGCTGGATGAGGGAGCCGAGAGTGCTGGCGCCCATGATGAGGGGGACGTCGGTGACGTGGATCTGGTTGCGCAGGGTTGGGTAGGCGTGCAGGGTGATCCAGTAGGTGCTGGCGATGAGCAGCCAGATGACGAGCGATGTAACGGCGATCTCGACGAAGGAAAGGAAATCGTGGGCGACGGACCGGCTGAGATCACGGCTGAGTTTACGCAGCCGGGCGCGAAGACCACCGCTGACGGCGAGGATCACGGCGATGAGAACGAAGAATGCGATGAGGGCGAGGATGGCCTTGGTGCGGATGTGCGGCAGCACGAAGAAGTGGCGGAAATCGGGGCGGATGAGGAGAGTGAGGGCGAGGATGGTGCCGACGGAGAGCATGTCGCAGATGCGTTCCGCGGTCCAGACGACGAGCTGCGAGGCGAAGCTGAGGTTGAACTTGCGGGCGACCAGGTAAGGGCGGATGAATTCGCCCGGGCGGCCGAGGAGCGCGAGTCCGGTGAAGCCGATGAATTGCGAGGGCACGAGATCGAAAGTGTGCACTGTTTGGCGAG
Organism: uncultured Acidobacteriaceae bacterium; assembly: GCA_963703075.1. GTDB lineage: Bacteria > Acidobacteriota > Terriglobia > Terriglobales > Acidobacteriaceae > Korobacter. Next base: position 2,859,254 of record OY969786.1, on the reverse strand, counting down.
AGCGCAGAAAGACGCGCCAGCGGGCGGCGCGCAGAACATAGATGAAGTAGACGACAGCGATGCCGGCGACGACGCGGACGAAGTTTACCGACTTGGTGATTTGCCAGAAGATGCCCCACTCGAAGTGTCGCCAGGCCTTGACCTGCAGATAAACGAGGGCAGCGAGGACGAGGATGACGATGATCGAGGTGAGGACTTGCTTCTTCTTCATGCGACGGGTGAAGTTACAAAGTAAATGAGGGAGGGATGCGGGTCAAACGATGTTGATTCGTCGGGGATGTTGCAGGGGTCAGCAGATTGCCGCGTCGGTCTGTCGACCTCCTCGCAATGACAAAAGAGAGAGCGTTGAGAAGGACAAGAAGAAGTGGGCGCGACGCGAGGCGGAATTGCGAAAAGACCGGGTTATTGAGATTTTGCGGAGGTGACGGACTTTTTCGCGGCGAGTTGGGTGGTCTTGGCGGGAGCCGGCTTGGTGGCGGCTTTCTTGCGGTTGTACTCGGCGACAATGCGGCGGACGTAGGCGCGGGTCTCGGCGTAGGGCGGCACGCCGTGGTACTGCTGCACGCGCAGGGCACCGGCGTTATAGGCGGCGAGGGCTTTCACGACGTCGCCGTTGTACTGGTCGAGCAGGGCGCGGAGATATTTCGAGCCGCCATCCACGTTGGAAGCGGGATCGAAGCTGTCTTTCACGCCAAGCTTGGCGGCAGTTGCGGGCATGAGCTGCATCAGTCCCTGCGCGCCTTTAGGCGAAACGGCCCTGGTGTTGTAGGCGCTCTCTGCGTGGACGACGCTGGCAAGGAAGTCGGGATCGAGACCGTGCTTGTCTCCGGCAACCTTGAGCATGGCGTGCACGTCGGGCTGCTTGGTTTCAGGCGTCGGCGCGGGCCGGTCGTCGGGCGCAAAGGACGCGACCTGGGCAGTGGGCACATCGACGAAGTCTTCGGTGGTGGTGCTGGTATAGAGGCGGGTGGTGTCGCCAATGACTTCGTGGCGCTCGTGACGGATGGTAAATCCGTTTTGCAGCACGGCGAGTTCGGCAGCCGAGGCGAAACCGGCGGTGCCGAGAACAACCATCACAGCTGCAATGTACTTATGCACGAGTACCGACTCCAGATAATACCTGTTCTATGGCGGCGGCAACGCCACTTTCGTCGTTACTTAATGTCACTGGCCAGCCGTTCAGTTTGAGCTCGGCAGCCGCGTTGGCCATGAGAAACGGGTGTCCTGCGACGCGCAACATCTCGATATCGTTGTAGTTATCGCCGATGGCCACGATTTCTTCGCGGGCGATGCCGCGGGCCTGGGCGAAGCGTTGGAGGGCGTGGCCCTTGGAGCAGTCGCGATTGAGGATGTCGACGATGCAGAGGTTGCGGTGGTCGTATTGGGTTTTGAGCACGGTGATGCGGTCAAGTCCCGGCCAGGCGCGCAGCTTCGCTTGGGCGAGCTCCATCTTGGCGATGGTGCCGCAGAACATGGCTTGGATGGGGTCGCTCACAATGGCGTCTTCTATAGGGACGCTGTATTCGATGAATTGTGAGTTTTTTTCGATCCAGCGCTGGATGGATTCGGTGAGTTCGTCGGTGCGTTCGACGATGAGGGCGCCTTTGCCGGGACGTTCGAAGGTGAGAACGGTGTTGGCGCGGAATGGGTCGCCCATGTAAGTGCACAGTTCGCGGGCGGCCTGGGCGGGGAGGAAGTCAATGTAAAAGTGCTCGTCGCGGGTGGAGCGAGTGACGGCGCCATTGGAGCTGATCATCCAGAGAGGGAAGCCAAGGGCCTCGGCAACAGGCATAGCGAAGGCATGGCGACGGCCGGTGCCGAGCACGACCTCGATGCCCTCTTGGTGCGCGCGCTGCAAGGCCGCAAGGTTGGCGGCGGAAATCTGCAGCTGGGAATTGAGCAAGGTTCCGTCGATATCAATGGCAATGAGGCGGATGCGGGAGGTCACTGGCTCCATTTTATCAGGGAGAGACCGTCGTTTATTGGCACAGGAGCAGCAGATTGCCACGTCGCTTCGCTCCTCGCCATGACAGGAGAGGAAGCAGGAGGAGCAAGGGCCTTAGTGGCTCCCCACAAGCTGGGTGGATATAGTATGAGGCGACCATGTTTGGCTTTGGCGGCTTCTTTGGGATCGGCTCGATCCTGGTTATTGCGGCGATCATTCACTTCATTCTGAAGCGGCCGGATTTCTATTGGCTGTGGATCATCCTGTTCCTCGGGCCGATTGGCGCACTCATTTATTTAGCGGTGGAGGCGTTGCCGGAGCTGACGGACCCGGGGGCCTTCAAGTTCGTGAGGCGCGGGTCGCGCAAGCGGGAGCTGGAAGCGGCGGTGGTGGACAACCCGTCGGCCGGGAACTACGAAGAGCTGGGGCAGATTTATCTGGACGAAGGGAAGTGGGCACAGGCGAAGGACGCATACGATCGCGCAATCTCGTCGCGAACCGATTCGGTGGATCCGTTCTACCGGCGGGCGGTGGCGAAAATCGAACTGGGAGATGTGCAAGGGGCGCTGCCCGACCTGCAGCGAACGATCTCGGAGGATCCACGGTACGACTTTCAGCGTGCGGGTGGTTTGCTGGCGTATGCCTACTGGAAGACGGGGCAGATGGAACGGGCGCAGCAGATGTTCGACGCCGTGACCCGCACCTCGACGCTGACGGAGACGCAGTATCACTATGCGGAGTTCCTGGCGGCGCAGGGGAAGCGGGCGGAAGCGCGACAGCTTCTGGAGGGTATCCTGGCGAAACGGCGGACGATGCCGGGATTTCAAAAGCGGCGGGAGCGGCCGTGGTTCCGCAAGACCAAAGCGCTGCGCGATAGCCTGCCAGCGTAGAAATTCTATGGCGAAGATTTCCTATTTCGAGTGTGCGCGGTGCGGGGAGAAGATCGCGCCGGAAAATCCCCACCCTTCGCCCGGCTCAGGATGGGGCACCCCCACGGTTTGCGGGAAGTGCGCGGGGCCGTTGTGGGTGCGGTACCAGTTCGCGAATAATCTCTCGCGTGATGCGGTGAGCGCGGGGCCGGCTTCGATGTGGCGCTATCGCGACGTTCTGCCGGATGTAGAACCGGTGACGCTGGGGGAAGGGTTCACGCCGCTTCTTAAGAGCCGCAAGCATGCGCATGTCTACATTAAAGATGAGGGGCTGAACCCGACGGGATCGTTCAAGGCGCGCGGGTTGGGGATGGCGGTGACGATGGCGCGCGCGTACGGGATCAAGAAGATTGCGATTCCATCAGCGGGAAATGCGGCGAGCGCGCTGGCGGCGTATTGCGCGGCGGCGGGCATCGAGGCGCACATCTTCATGCCGCAGGATGTGCCGATGGCGAACCGGGTGGAGTGCGAAAGCTACGGGGCGAAGGTAACGTACGTCGATGGGCTGATCAGCGACTGCGCGCGGATGGTCGGGGAGCGCAAGCAGGCGGAGGGATGGTTCGACATTTCAACGTTGAAGGAACCATTTCGCGTCGAGGGCAAGAAAACGATGGGATACGAGGTCGCAGAGCAGTTGGGGTGGGAGCTGCCGGAGGCGATCATCTATCCCACGGGCGGCGGCGTGGGGCTGCTGGGGATGTGGAAGGCATTCGAGGAGATGGAGGCGCTGGGGTGGATTGGCGCCAAGCGGCCGAAGATGATTTGCGCGCAGGCTGCAGGGTGCGCGCCGGTGGTGAAGGCCTGGGAAGAGCATCGCGAGACGATGGAGATGTGGAAAGACGCGCATACCGCAGCGGCGGGACTGCGGGTGCCGAAACCGTATGGCGACCGCGAGATCCTGCACATTATGAAGGCGAGCGGCGGAACGGCAGTCGCGGTGAGCGATGACGAGATCATGCAGGCCTTCAAAAGTTGGGCGGAAGAAGAAGGCGTGTTTGCGGCGCCGGAGGGCGCAGCGGCGCTGGCGGCGTATTGGAAGCTGCGCGAGAACGGCTTCTTAAAGGAAAACGAGCGGGTGGTGCTGTTCAACACGGGCAGCGGATTGAAGTATATCGATGTGATCGCGTGGTATTTCGGGAAGGCGAAGGCGGAGAAGAAGAAGCCGAAGTCGCGGAATTTGGGCGGAATTATTCAGCCGTATTGATGTCGTGGGTAACAGAAGAGCCGATGGGGGGACGCTTTGCGGGGTGTCGTCCCCTGAAGGGGACTCTAGCGTCGCGGTACGGTGTTCCCAGCACTCACGTGCTGGGCTATGCATCTGGCGTGCCTGCGGCACTTCCCGCTTTGGGTCGTTGAATGCGTTGCAGGAGGGAATAGGGATCCTTCGACTGCGCGGCGGTTGGCCGCTGCGCTCAGGATGACAAAAGGGGCTATGACGGAACGTCTTTATTACAACAACAGTTTTTTGCTGAACTTCACTGCGGGTGTGATCGCGGCGGAGGGCGGTTCGGATGGGCGAGTCAACGTGGTGCTCGACCGGACGGCGTTTTATCCGACGAGCGGCGGACAGGTATTCGATACAGGGTGGATCGAAGTCGAGGGCGGGAAGAAGTTGCGGGTGGCCGAGGTTGGCGAGCGGGAAGACGGAACGATTCATCACCTGGTTGAAGCCACAAACGAAGATCTGCCGCGGCAGGCGCGGGTGCGCGGGTTCATCGATGTAGAGCGGCGGCGCGACCACATGCAGCAGCACACGGGACAGCACGTGCTCTCGGCGGCGTTTATTTCCTTGTTCGATATGCCGACAGTTTCGTTCCACATGGGCGCGGAGAGTTGCACCATCGATCTAGATGCGAAGAGCGTGACGCCGGAACAGATACGACGAGCCGAGGCGCTGGCGAATGAGGTCATCGCTGAGGACCGGCCGGTGGAGATCAAGTACGCGACGGTGGAGGAGGCGCGGGCGATGGGCGTGCGCAAAATTCCACCGGCGGAACGCGAGAAGCTGCGGCTGATCGATATCAAGGATTTTGATTTGAATGCGTGCGGTGGAACGCATGTAGCTTCGACCGGACAGATTGGCGCGATCCTGCTGCGCAAGATTTCCAAAGAGAAGCAGGGGATCCGGGTGGAATTTGTCTGCGGGATGCGAGCAGTGAACACGGCGCGCAAGGATTTCGAAACGCTGACCGAAGCGGCGGGGGTGTTCTCGACGCATATGTACGAAGTGCCGGCGCAGGTGCGGAAGCTGATTGAGGAAGGAAAAGCAGGAGTCAAGCGGGAGCACAAGTTGCTGGAAGAGCTGGCATCGTTCAACGCGGATTCCATCCTGGCGGCGCTGGGAGATGCGAAGGTGGTTGCGCGCTATTATGCCGACCGCGATCTTGGATTTATCAAGCTGCTGGCGCAGCGGCTCACGCGGCAAGGACAGGTAGTTGCACTGCTGGGCTGCGGGGGATCGCAACCGTCGGTGGTGTTCGCGCAGACGCCGGGCTTGCCGAACGATATGGGGGCGCTGATGAAAGAGGCGCTGGTTGAGCTTGGCGGTCGGGGCGGCGGGAACAAAGATATGGCGCAGGGCGGAGCGCAAGATGCGTCTAAGATAGAAGCGATGCTGGAGACAGTCGGCAGAAAGATCGTTTAGCGATCCATGGTGGACCAGAAGCTCATCCTGATTACGTTGCTCATACGGCTCGGCGCGGCCGCGGCGGTGAGCAGCGTGTTGGTACGCGCGCGGCGGTTTCGCCAATTGCTCTTTCATGAAGAGCGGACACTCAAGGAAAAAATTGAGCTGATCGCGATCATCAGTATCCCGATCGCGCTGGGCGTGCTGACGCGCCTGTGGGTGAAGAACTTCCTCGCGGCCGACATGGGATTCGAGTTTTCCATTCTCATGGGAGTGATCGGCGGACGCCTGGTGGGAGCGGGCGGCGGGATTGCGGTATCGATTCCCGCGGTACTGTTCGGCGAATGGATGACCCTGCCGTTCAACTTATTGGTTGGGGTGCTGGCAGGATTTCTGCGGCACATTGCGCAGGACCGCGAGGTGATCTGGTCGTTCTCGCCGCTGTTCGATCTCAGCATTTACCGGTGGATCCGCCGCAGCATCAAGAAGTCGCTGATCGACTGGCAGACTTCGTTCTTCATTTTGATCCTGGTGTTGACCCTGGCAAGGATGCAGCTGCATCGCATGTGGCCTAAGCGTCTCTTCGCGCTCTACAGTCCGAACTGGGGGGTGGAACTGGCAGTGTATGCCGGGACGGTGATGTGCGTGGCGATCGCGCTGAAGGTGCTGAATAATGCGCGCATCGAGATGAAGCTGGAGGAGCAGGAACGATTGCTGCTGCAGACCCGCATGGAGGCGCTGCAGAGCCAGATCAACCCGCACTTCCTGTTCAACACGTTGAACTCCGTCTCATCGCTGGTGCGTTTCAATCCCGACAAGGCGCGCGAAATGGTGGTGAAGCTGGCCAACATCTTGCGGCGGCTGATGCGTACGACCGATGCGTTCGTGCCGTTAAGCGAAGAATTCAATTTCATCGATGACTATCTCGATATCGAAGTGGTGCGGTTTGGCCCGGACAAGCTGCGGGTGCTGAAGGAACTGGAGCCGGCATCGCTGGAAGTGATGGTGCCGAGCATGATGTTGCAGCCGCTGGTGGAGAACGCGATCAAGCACGGGGTTGCGCCGCGGATCGATGGCGGCAGCATCTACCTGCGCAGCCGGCTGGCGGGAGACCGCGTGGTGATTGAAGTCGAAGACGATGGCGTGGGGTTCACCGATAGTGCGCCGAGTTCGGGCACCGGCATTGGGATGGCGAACGTCACGGAGCGGCTGCAGGTGCTGTATGGGGATTCGGCGCACCTGGAAACCGACAGCACGCCGGGCAAGGGAACTTTAATCCGCGTCACCTTGCCGATTCCGCAGCCGGATGAAATGGGCGGATCGGTGGCGGGTGCGGTTTACGAAGCGCGCTCCAGCACCTCGCGGTAGAAATCCTCATACATGGGAATGATCTTGGAAGCGCAGTAGGTGGATTGCGCCTTGAAGCGGGCCATCTTCGCCATGTCGTTCAGTTTTTCATCGTCGCTGAGGACTTCGATGCTGTACTTGGCCATGGTTTCGATGTCGCCCACGTCAGCCAGAAAGCCGTCCACACCGTGATCGATAACTTCGGGAACGCCGCCGGCGTTGGTGGCGACGGGAACGACCTCGCAGGCCATGGCTTCAAGAGCGGCTAGACCGAACGATTCGAGGGTGCTGGGCATCAGCATTAAGTCGGCAGCGGGAAGTTTTTCGTGTACTTCATCCTGCTTGCCGAGGAAGAGCACGCGGTCCTGCAACTTCTTTTCGATGACCATCCACTCAGCGCGGGAGCGGTCGGGGCCGTCGCCAATCATGACCAGCTTGGCGGGAAGCTGCTTCTGGATGCGGTCGAAGATTTCGATGACATCGGGAATGCGCTTGACCGGACGAAAGTTCGAAAGGTGCACGACGATGCGCTCGCCGGGCTGCGCCCACTCCTTGCGGTAGCGATCGGTGTGCCCGTTGCGATGATAAAGATCGCAATTCACGAAATTCGGGATGACGCGAATGTGGTTCTTCACCTCGAATGCCTGCAAGGTTTTTTCCTTGAGGTAATTGGAGATGGCGGTAACGCCATCGCTCTTTTCGATCGAGAAGCGGGTGATGGGCAGGTAGGAGGGATCGAGGCCGACGAGGGTGATGTCGGTACCGTGCAGGGTGGTGACGAAGGGGAGATGGCGCTTGTGTCCGGGACCGAAGGCGGTCATCTCGCGGGCGAGCAGGGCGCTGACGGAGTGCGGAATGGCATAGTGCACGTGCAGCAGGTCGAGACCGTAAATCTCGGCGACCTCGGCCATGCGGGTGGCGAGTGCAAGATCGTAGGGCGGATATTCGAAGAGCGGATAGCGGGTGACTTCCACTTCATGGAAGTGAATGTTGGGGTGCGGCTCAGTAAGGCGGATGGGCTGGGAGTAGGAGATGAAATGCACCTGGTGACCGCGCTGGGCAAGCTCAATGCCGAGTTCGGTGGCGACGACGCCGCTGCCGCCGTACGTGGGATAACAGGTGATGCCGATCTTCATAGAATGGCGGCGCCTCGCGCTACGACATTGGATTAGACGTTGCCGGATTGGATTCAGCAGGTGCAACGATATCCCAGTAATTGATGAGGTGAATGTTCCCAGAAGTCAGGAGCGCGCGGGCGCCGGGTGAGCACAAGGCTGCAAGCTCGGTTTCGCGCGATTGCAAAAGACGGGTGCCGGCCTGGGCGAGTTCGACGTCGTTGTAACCCGGATGGCAGACGAACTCGTAGGTGCCTTCGGGCGGCAGAGTGCGAAGGGTCTTGGCGAGAACCTGCACGTCGAGCGTGCCGGTGACGGTTACGCCGAGGCTGCCATCGGTGGTGACCATTCCGTGTTCGTGGACCTTGGTGCGAAAGTTGCGCGCATAGCGGCGGTTGAGCAGGGCTGTCTCGGCGGAACGAATTGCATTCCTGCCACTCAACGCCACGCTCGCCGGGCGGGCGAAGGAGGGTTCAAAAGGATTGCGGATGGCGCGGATGCCATGGGCGGCGGCGGCGCGCAATACGCCTTCGAGAACGCTGGGAAACATGTGCGCATGCTTATGACAGTCGACGTGGGAGACGGAAACGCCCGCGGCCAGTAGTTTGCCGATCTGGGCGGAGGCTTCGGTCTCGACGTCACTGGAGGAGATATGGCCACGCGCGGAGGCGAGTGCAAACTTCCACAATTTTTTGCGGAAAGCAGGCGCAGGGGCGCGCGGATCGAGCAAAGTCGGGATCGATTCCGGCGGGGTCAGTGGTGCGCCGTCGACGAAGACGAGATGGCATCCGATACCGAGTTTGCGCGCTTGATAAGCGGGAAGGGCGTGCAATTGAGAGACAGCATCCGAAAAAGCGGGAACATTCGCCATGAGGGTAGCGGAGGTGACGATGCCTTCGGCCTGGGACCGAAGGATGGCGCGGTTGACGCCGCGGGTGAGGCCGAGATCGTCCGCGTTGACGATGAGGCGAAGCACGCCTCAGGATAAACGATCAAAAGAAAAAGACCGCACGAGGCGGCCATGCTGATAAGAAAATGAGTTTATGAGGCGCGTTGCGCGGGCTGTAATTCGGTGGAGTCTTCGAGGTAGAGCTTGATCTTCTCGAGGAGCGCGGGGAAAAGCTCTTCCTTCTGGAGACAGGCTTTGACGTCCTGGCCGTAGTCGACGGGGCCGTAGCCGGTGACGATGATGACGGGAACCTCGGGATTCTTCTGATGAACGCGTTTGGCCAACTCGAGGCCATTCATGCCTTCCATGCGGAAGTCAGTGACCAGGAGGTCGAAGCTTTCGTTGTCGAACTTGCTGAGGGCATCCTCGGCGTTATAGGCGCTGACGGCCTTATAGCCCTGCATTTCGAGGATCTCGCAACTCAACCGCGCCAGGACTTCGTGGTCGTCAACAAAGAGAATCGCCTTCATCTTGCAGACCTTTCGCCGCAGTTTTACCCGAAAACATGCGGCACTCTACGCAGTAGGTTGGTTTCGTTCGCAGCCAGAAAAGATGCCCAGCAACGGTGGAAATTTACCATTTAGCCACTAACTTTGGTACTACGTTGCGTGTACGGCTTTCGTTTTTGCAAGCTGCTGCTGGTGTAGGAGATACTCTGGATTCGGAATACCAGCATCGGACGCAGGGAGACGGTCAAATGGGAGAGCAGCAAACGGACTGGAGCGCAGCGTTTTTATTCGTGCTCTGGGCGCTGATTGTGATCTTCAGCGTGGCCGGCTGGCACCCAGAAAGTCCACGGCCGAAGGCTTCGGAAGCGTTCAAGAAAGACACGCGGAGCTTGAGTTCGTTCACGTTGGGCACGCAGGGAAGCGCGGGGTCGACAACCCGGGAAAAGGCGCGTTAATCCAATAAAACTCAGCCTCTGTAGTTTTTTGCCGCGACTTTGGGTCGCGGCATTTTTGCGTGCGGCGAGTGGTGGGGGCATTATGCGGGTGCACATGTTTGACGTGTGTTTCCGTCGTCCCCTATACTCAGTGGGTAGGAATTCCGCTTCGGTTTCCCCTCGTGATTTGCTACCGCGTTTCGCGATGCGAGGGGGCGGTTAGCTCAGTTGGTTAGAGCGCCTGCCTTACAAGCAGGAGGTCGCAGGTTCGAGCCCTGCACTGCCCACCATATCCTCCCACACGGATTTTCAGGAAGCGGGGACGTAGTTCAGTTGGTTAGAACGCTGCCCTGTCACGGCAGAGGTCGCGGGTTCGAGTCCCGTCGTCCCCGCCATAGATCTCAAGACTCAGATCGAATCTATGGCTTCCGCTTCATTCGGTTTTAACCCGCTTTCGGCTTTCCAGCCAGCGGTTTCCACATTCACACGAAAAGACCCGCCCCGGAGTTTTCCTGGCGGGTCTCGCGTTTGAGAAGACGAAGCCCAGCAGTTACAGGGTATTCAGGAAGGCGATCAGCTGCGCCTTCTGGCGATCCGTCAATCCCATGTTGAAGCGCTGGTTGTAGAAGTTGATCAACTCCGTCAGGTTCGCGGCTGCTCCGTTGTGGAAGTAGGGAGCGCGTGCCGGAAGGCCGCGCAGGATGGGACCCTTGATGCGATTGAGATCTCCGCATTGTCCAGTCAGCATGGCTTTGCCGATGTCGGTGGTGTAGAGGGTCGTCTCGCCATTGAAGGGATCGGTGCACCCCGTAATTTTGTACACAGGCAGGTTGGGGAAGCTGAGCTGGGCCAGCGCGCTCTTGATTTGGGGATTGGATTCATGGATCGCCGAGTGGCCCGTTCCTATGTCGAGTGGCAAAGGCAGGGAATGATTTCCAACATTCGGTGCGTCATGACACGTCCCGCACGTACCGGTGAGGACCGCTGGGCTTCCCAGAGCAGCATTGTCGTTGATACCGCGAACCGAAGTGATGTTGATGGGGAAACTGTTAAACAGCTGCTCCCCGGCGGCGATCTCCTCTTTGGACGCTCGCTCGAATCCAAAACCGTCTTTTGGGTTTAACCAAGAGCCATACAGGGTAAAGATGGTGGGAGTGAAAATCGTAGGCGTGAGCGAGTCATTGATTCCTGGATAGTACGGCTGCTGCGACAGAGTGAGCGGGCCGCCGTTTGCGCCAGTCGTGAACAGAAGGCCAGCGCCGAAGTCGGCGATCTGGGCGGTGGACAAGCCGAGCTCGAAGTTCACGATCTGTGACAGTTGGGCCGGTGTGGGATCGACGGTCGATTGCATGTGGATCTGTACCGCATGCAGCGCCTGCTGGGTCAGGTCCTGCGACAAGTTATAGGGGAACGTCGTCGGGTTGTTCAGGGGATTTGTCACGCTCTCGCGGCCATCGAACATGACCGCGCTGAGGAAGCTCAGGTTCGTAGTGGGCAGCGGGCGCCGATAGAACGAGACCATCGGTTGTCCCGTGCTGGAATCGATAGCACAACCATAGGGATCGTGATCGGCCTGGATTGTGAACTGTGCTCCGCTGGTGGGGGCTGCAAGTGGGATTCGAATTACGCCACTCTGGAGGACGAGGGAATGGCCGGCAATATCGCCAGGCCTCGCGCTGGGGCAATTGGCTCCATCGACCGAGGCGAAGAGCGGGTCTTTTCCACGGGTCTCGAGGAAGCGTTCCCGGGCTCCCTGGGCGCTGAAACTGAAGGACTGGTTGGGGAGATGACAGGTCTCGCAACTGCGTCCGTTGGTGCCCAGGGACTGGAAAAAGGTACTTTGCGTGTCGATGTTGCCGTTCTTGTTGTATGAGGCAACAAACCCGGTCGCATCCAGGTAGGGCTGCAGGTTCAGGATTACGGAGTCCTGTTTCCGCTTCTGGTTGGTTGGCTTTTCGGCGGCAAAACTGCCGGGCCATGGGAACAGGATCGCAACCAGAACCCCGAGCACCTTGAAGCGAAGAATTTTGCGACTGCCGGCATGCTGTGTGTAGACCGAGTTGCTCAAGAACATAAAAACTCCTGGCGGGTTCGCCTTTGTGTGGGGCGGTGTTGAGGACCGAGGTTGAAGTGAACTGTGTTTTGGGGGGTTCACTTGCGAATGGCTGGATCGTGCCTTAGCCGCGTGCGGTTCGCAATGGCGGGCGCCTGACGCTCTTCTTACTTTTATCTGTCGGGGTATCTCATTGAGACAGGATGACTTAACGGAATCTATCCAAACTGGATGTACAATACCGCCCACCCTCGGAGAGGCGGTTGGGGTATGGTTTTGGGCCCGGTCAGAGTTCCGGGATGCATTCGTTTCGGCAAAGATTTTGAGCTAGACCCTCGCAGCTATGAACTGCGGCGGTCGGGGCGTGCACAGAAGCTCGAACGAATCCCGATGGAGATCCTGCTGCTGTTGATCACGCAGGCGGGGCAATTGGTGAGCCGGGAGGAGATCGCAGAACGGATCTGGGGCAAAGAGGTTTTCCTCGATACAGACAACAGCATCAACAGCGCGATTCGCAAGATCCGCCTGGTGCTGCGCGACGACCCCGAAAATCCTAAATTCATTCAGACGGTGGTGGCGCGCGGATACCTATTCATCGCGTCGCAGATCGAGGACGCATCTGACCCCGGTGCCGGTCCCCAGTCAATTCGCCCTGCCCATTCTTCCCTTATCGGTCAAAGAGTGGGGGACTACCGCATACTTGAGCTCCTGGGCGCAGGTGGCATGGGGCTGGTGTACAAGGCCGAGGACCTGAAGCTCGGTCGAAAGGTGGCGATTAAATTCCTGCCTTCCGAGCTCGCGAACGATCCGGCAGCCCTGGAGCGAATGCAACGCGAGGCACGGGTTGCGTCTTCGGTTGACCATCCCAACATCTGTGCTATCTACCATCTTGCGGAGCACGAAGGCTACCTGTTCATCGTGATGCAGTTGCTGGATGGACAGACTCTTCGTGAATGGATCGAAACGGAAGGCATGCGAGCAGATCCTGCGCGCTTCCGCCAAATTGTGCGCATCGCGATCCAGATCTGCGACGCCCTGGTGGCTGCGCATGCCAAGGGAATCGTTCACCGCGACATCAAACCGGCCAATATTTTTCTGACGACCCGCCAGGAAGTGAAGGTCCTCGACTTCGGGGTTGCCACCTTATCGGAGGTGGCGGAGCCCGCTTCGGGGCCAGTGATGGTGGCCGGGTCATTGACCGGGACGCGAACGGCGCCGACCATCGGAACGCCGTCCTACTTGTCCCCGGAACAACTGCGACGCGAGAAGGTTGACGCGCGCACCGATCAGTTTTCCCTAGGCTCCGTAATCTATGAAATGGCAACGGGCAGAAGAGCCTTTGCCGGCAATTCAGCTGAGGAGATCGAAGAAAACATGCTGCGCCGTCCTGCGCCATCCCTTCGGCAAGGAAAACCCGAGGTGCCGGAGCGCTTTGAAGAGATCGTGAATCGAGCCCTCGAGAAAGATCGGGACAAAAGGTATCCATCGGCCGCAGCCTTGCGAACCGATCTGGAACTGCTGGCGAAGTCGCTGGAAGCGCAGACCGCCGCAACCGATGCAGCCATCCCGCGTAAGCCGATTGGGCGCGCGCGCTGGGCGATGGTAGCGATCATCGTTGTGGCCATCGCGGCCAGCGGGTTGTGGTGGCGCAGCCGCTCGGGACAGCAACCTTTCAAAGACTTCACGATAACCCAAATCACGAGCAATGGTAGAGCCGAACAGGCGGCGGTTTCACCCGACGGCAAATACATACTGCACGTGAACAATGACAACGGGATTCGCAGTCTCCGGCTTCGCAATGTGGCGACCGGCAGTGACACCGAAACTCTCGCAGCGGCGGCGACACGTTTCAAGTGCCTCGCCTTCTCTCCCGATGGAAATTATGTTTATTTTCGGCAACAGGTGAACAGCAGCGGCAGCGAATGGGACGAATTTCGCATGCCGGTGCTGGGCGGCACACCACAACTGGTCGCCCGCGATGTCGATAGCAATCTCGCGTTTTCGCCCGACGGAAAGCGGATGTCGTACGTGCGAGCCAACGACCCGGAAGAAGGGAAGTACCAGATCCTGGCGTCAGATCTCGACGGCAGCGGCGAGAAGTTGCTTTCTTCGCAGAAAATCGAGGGCTTCGGACACGATGCTTACCCACCCAATGCGGCGTGGTCGCCCGATGGAAAGCAGATCGCGTTCACCTTCTCAAGGATGGCGGATGAACCGGGGATCCTGCGTCGTCTCGATGTGGAAACCAGGAACTTTGGCGTGCTGCAGCATTTTCCGCAGCAGTTGACGTTCGAAATTCAATGGACGCCCCGGCAGGATTGGCTGTTGCTGCTGAATTCGCCAACCGGTGGGGATTCCGGATTGCAGATCAGTGCGTTTTCGCTGCGGGATCGCCAGTTACATCCGATCACGCGTGATACCAACAGCTACGCCAGTCTCACGCTTTCGGCGGATGGGAAGACAGCCGTGGCCGTGCAGGACAGGAGCGTCAGTTCTCTGTCGATCATCGAGGGAAGTCCGCGCGTAACGGCAGCGAATTTCAGAAGCCTGGAGAATGTCAGCGCATTCGATTGGATAGAAAATGGCAGGCTCCTTGTGTCTGACGGTTCCAAGTTATCCCTGGAACAAGGCGATGCCACGACCGAGCTGGCAGTGCAAAGCTCGGGCTCAATCATGGCCATTTCATCTTGCTCCACCGGCGACCTACTTGTGAATTGGGAACATCACGCGGGAAATGAAGGAAGCACCATCTGGCGTATCAACGCCGACGGCTCCCAGGCGACACCACTGAGCAAAGGAAAATACGACATGTCTCCAGCCTGCTCTCCAGATGGGAAGTGGGCATATTACCTGGATGGGATGCAAGGTTTGATGCGCGTACCGGTCCAGGGCGGCGAGCCAGAGTTGTTTCCCATGAATATCCCGAATCTCGATCGAGTGCATGGAACGGTCGCATTTTCACCCGATGGCCGCCAGTTGGTTGCCGTTGTGGACGTGGTGGATCCGGTCTCGAACCATGCGGAGCCGAGGCTCGCACTCTTCGACGCTGCTCCGACCCAGGGTGCTTACGCGCCGCGACTGCTGGTTCCCGATCCTCGGATTTTTCCAGGTTCGCTGCACAGTGGCGGCGCACGGTTCACGCCCGATGGCAAATCGTTGGTCTATGCAATTCGTGAAAAGGGTGTAGGAAACCTATGGGTACAGCCACTGGACGGCACTCCGGGGCACGCACTCACGGACTTCACGTCCGACCTGATCTCCCAGTTCCGTTTTTCGCCAGACGGTAAGAGAGTCGCCGTCAAGCGCACGCACACAACCGCGGATGTCGTGTTGCTACGAGATACGAGTCACTGAGTGGTTCGCGACCGATATAGCTTCGCTATCCTCGGCTCCGCACCCGATAGCGAATCCAGTAGTTACAAAGCCGGATGACGTTGGGACCCACTTTTTCATAGCCGAAGCAGCGTCGGGTCACGACGTCGGCGGGGTTTGGACTGATGCGGAATCCGCCGCCGTTGCATTTTGGGTTCAGGCACGGAACAAAATCGACTGGCTGCTGTGAGGCGGCAAGAGGAATCGTTTCGGGCACGAATCCGTCCCTGATGGCGAATTCGATATAAGATCTCCGGGCGGGCGGCGCATTCGGGTCGTTAGGCATGTGCTGCATTACATGGGTTGCAGTAAAGGAGATGCTGTTTTAACAGAATGGTTTGCAACCGTGAGGTTACGAACGTCACCACAACCTGAAGGCAGGTAAGCCCCATCTGAACTGAGGACACTCTTTTATGAGGACTGTCCATTGATTGGAGAGGAATTGCGATCCGAGGCGAACCACAAGGTCGTATTCGTTGTTGATGATGAGCCGGCGGTGGCAAAAACCCTGACGGCGATCCTGCTGCATCGGGGCTACGAAGTTCGAACGTTCACAGATCCGTTGAATGCATTGCAAGCCGCCGATGAGATTGCTCCCGCCTTGCTTTTTACGGATGTTGTGATGCCGCGGCTGAACGGATTGCAGCTGGCCGACAAAATCCTTCAGTCGTGTCCTGCCTGCAAAGTCCTTTTGATTTCGGGAAACGCTTCCTATCTGAGTGAATATTCCTCTGACATGAATTTTCAGCTTTTGGAAAAGCCGGCAGCGATCGGCGACATCATGAGCGCCGTGCAAACGCTCATCGGATCAGCTTCCTAGCCGATTCGATTTTTCCATCGCTGTCCCCTACGAAGCTGTCGTTGCGTCCTCGCGCAACCAATAGACTCTGTACTTCCTCTTCATCTGTACACCTTCCAACAATCTTCAGTGACTGCACGCAGCGCGATTTTTGCCGACCCTCTTGAACTAACTTGCTATCGAGCAAAGTAACAGCGCCTTTGACGGCGCACATCACGATGGGTGAGCAAGGAAATAGTTCATCTGCACAAGATCGTGCGAACCCGCGTCCCACGGGCACTTTCGCGCAACAAGCACCGCTACTGTTTTTGGAAAATCTGCGCTTTGTGCCTATGGATGGGATAAGGAGCGAAGAAGCAGGGACGAGTCGATGTCGAATGAATGTGAAGACCAACGCAGGCGCGGCGAGCAAGCGTGTTGCGATCGCTGATAAATCATAGATGGTTTTTCTCGGTGACTCCCATCTGCATGCAAAGACTCAAGAATTCAAGTGGCGCTTGATGTGCAAAGTATTGTCTGACGATGTGGGCGCATGGTCGCCAAAAGCATCGAGAGGACAAATGCTATGCGTGCAACTCTGAAAGCTCTGTCGATTGTGAGTGTGCTACTGCTGACAGCGGCGATCGCGCTTGGACAGGCGATCAGCGGCGATCTGCTGGGAACGGTTCGCGACAACTCGGGCGCTGTGCTGCCGAACGTAACCGTCGAAGTCGTGAATATTTCAACGGGCCTGAAGCAGACGCAGCAGACGACTTCCGTTGGTGAATACCACTTCACGAACCTGCCGGTTGGCCACTACAAGGTAAACGTCAACGCCAGCTCTTTAAGCGGCGGCTACCAGGATGTGGAAGTCCAGCTGAACAAGACCGCGACCGCTAACGTGGTGGCGCAGGTTGCCGGCGCTGGTACAACGGTGGAAGTCACCGGACAAACGGAAACCATCGACACGACCACGGCGCAGATCCAGAACACGTATGAGTTGAAGGAAACGCAAGATCTGCCCTCGGCTTCGATTGGTCTCGGCGTGCTGAACCTGTCATTGCTGGATGCAGGCGTCGCCAGCAGCGGTGGAATCGGGGTTGGGTTCGGACCGTCCGTTTCGGGGCAGCGTCCTCGCAACAACAATTTCACGGTGGAAGGCGTCGACAACAACAGCAAGACCATCACCGGACCGGTGGTGACGATACCCAACGACGCAGTAGAGAACTTCACGGTATTGCAGAACCAGTTCTCGGCGGAATTCGGGCACTCCTCGGGTGGCCAGTTCAACCAGACGGTCATGAGCGGCACCAACAAATTTCATGGCCGCCTCTATGACTATTTCCAGAACCGGGACTTGAACGGCATCGACGCCTCGACGGCGCGCACCCAGGCGCCAGGGCCGTATACCAATAGCCCCTTTACGTCGGACCGCGCCGGCGGCCAAATCGGCGGACCGATCGTGCCGAACAAGTTGTTCTTCTTCACGAACCAGGAATACAACTGGGTTGGACAAAAGAGCTCGGGAGCTTTTGCGTGCGCTCCGACTGCGCTCGGTTATGCGACGATCGCAGGACTCGCGAATCCGTATGGTTCGATCAACGCCAACAACCTGGCCCAATATCAGAAATACGTAGGCACGGCGACAGCTCCGGGCACAAACACCGCTTGCGGTGATACCGCAAGTTGGACGACGGCAACGGACGCCAGCGGGAATCCGACGGCGCAAACTCCTTACCAGATCGGATTGCTCGACACCAACGGCGGCTTCTACACCAACACTTTCACCAGCACAAACAGCATCGATTGGAACCTCTCCGACAAGGGCCAGATCCGTGGACGCTGGATCTACGCGAAGATCGATTCGCTTGATACCTCGGCCAATATCTCGAGCTTCTGGACGACCCAGCCGATCCGCAACACGCTGGTGACGATCAGCGAATATCACAACTTCACGCCATCGCTGAATAACGAATTGCGGCTCGGCTTCAACCGCACATCGATTTTCACGACGGTCGGCCCGCAGGCTTTCCCAGGCCTTGACGCCTTCCCGAACCTGCAGATTAACGATATGGATGTGCAGGTTGGTCCAGACCCCAATGCGCCGCAGTTCACGGTGCAGAACATTTACCAGGCCACCGACAACGTGAGCTGGATTCACGGCCACCACAACTTCAAGTTTGGGGTGGAAGGCCGTAAATACATTTCGCCGCAGGGATTCACGCAACGGGCACGCGGTGATTACGAGTACTCCACGTTCCAGAATTACCTGGACGACCTCGCACCCGACTACTTCGGGGAACGTTCGATCGGCAGCGTTACTTATTACGGCGACCAGAGCGCGATTTACGCTTACGGTCAGGACCAGTGGAAGATCAACACGCATCTCTCATTGGATCTCGGCCTGCGCTATGAATTCACGTCGGTTCCTTACTCGGAGCGTCTGCAGGATCTGAACGCTGTCTCGAGCGTGCCTGGGTTGATCAACTTCAGTACGCCGCAACCGCAGTATAAGAACTTCGCTCCGCGCATCGGCTTTGCTTACTCGCCAGGATCGTCGGGAAATACGTCGATTCGCGGCGGCTTTGGGATTGCCTACGATGTGCTGTTTGACAACCTTGGGATCCTCAGTTCCCCGCCACAGTTCACCTCGACTTGCGACATCGGAAACATCCCCACCGCGACCTGTCATTACGGGCCGGGGGGTACGAACAGCAACACGGCGTTCCTGGCGAGCGGCGGCATGCCGGCGGGCGGAAGCGGCTTCCAGGTCTTCCCGAACGCTGTAGCGGCGCAGGAAAGCACGGGTGGTTACGTGGCAAACCAGCAAATTCCATACACGGAGAGCTGGAACCTGGGGATTCAACACGTGTTCGCCAACAAATACACGATGGAAGTACGCTACGTGGGAACACGCGGCATTCACCTGCCGGTGCAAGAGCGCCTCAACCAACAGTCGCCGATCTCCGCTACCAATAACCTTCCGACGTATTTGACAGCGCCTTCGCAAACTACGCTGAACGCACTGCCGACCTTGGCCCAGGTTTCCGCTGCCGGAAACTATGTGCCTGGGTACATCGCGGGGTGCGGCGCGGGGCCGGGCGGAACTGATGTTTCACCTTGCTTCGCCTCCGACGTGACGGGGTACGAGCCCTACGGGCAATCGCTCTATCATGGCCTGCAGACGCAAGTCAGCCGCAACTTCACCCACGGTCTCCAATTCCAGGCCGCCTGGACCTGGAGCCATGCCTGGGACAATTCCACGGCTGAGGTGTTCTCAACCCAGTTGACCCCGCGTCGTCCACAAGATTTCCAGAACGTTGCGGCCGACTATGGAACTTCGGCCCTGGATCGTCGCCATCGCGTGACGCTTGAGGCGCTTTACGATCTTCCATTCTTCAAGAACTCCAATTGGCTGGCGAAGAATCTTCTCAGCAACTGGGAACTGGCGCCTGTCTATACCTTCCAGTCCCCGGAATACTGGACGGTGCAGAGCGGCGTCGATTCGAACCTGAACGGTGACAGCGCACCGGACCGTTCCATCATCAACCCGCAAGGTGTTCCGGGCACTGCATCCGTGGTGAACGCGCTGACCAACAGCTCGGGAGCGACAGTTGCCTATCTTGCCCAGAACCCGAACGCTTATTACATCCAGGCGGGTCCGGGCGCTTACGCGACGGCAGCGCGCAATACCCAGGCCCTGCCGCATATCAACAATGTCGATATGACAGCGGTGAAGCGTGTCACCTTCACGGAGCATACGTCGTTGGAATTCCAGGCCCAGGCGTTGAACGTTTTCAACCACTCCCAGTATGTGGCGGGCGCGATCAGCACAGTACAGCCGGTTGCATTCACCAACATCACGCCCTTCGTCACGATTCCGGGAGGACTGTTCAATCAGCCGAACCAGGTATTTGCTAACAACGCTCGCACGCTGCAGCTTGTGATGAAGCTGAACTTCTAGGTGCACTACCTTTCAGAAGTTGAAATTCTTCTGACTTCGGGCCCGCCACGCCGGCGGGCCCTTTTTCCAATGAATCACCTACGTCCATTGGAGTTTGAACTTATCTTAGGAGAACATCGATGAACACAAGGCAGCCGGTCACCGACATCATGGAAGAACCAGGCAAGAGTTCCAACGCGGTGTCTCTGGAGTGGGGCGGCAGTGAAGAGAAGCTGCACGAACCGAAGCCGATTGCAGAACTGCATCGGTCCGTTGTAGTGAAGCGGCCGCAAATGCAGCGTGTTGCCATCAAAACGAAAGGGAAAATCATTTTCATCGATCCGGCGGAGATTTTCGCGGTCCTTTCCGAGCGCAACTACGTATCGCTCCTGGGCAACCACTGCTCGTACGTGCTGAGAGAATCGCTTTGCTCCGTGGCGAAGGTCCTGGCAGAATTCGGCTTCATTCAAATTCACCGGTCAACGATGGTGAACATGGCGCTGGTAACGGAGGCCCACTTGAAGGGCAACGGCGAGTATCGCCTCTTCCTGAAAAATGGAACGGAATACACCGTCTCGCGGACGTACCGACAAAACCTTACCCTGGTAGCGGCTCGCTGGATAGGCGACGACAGGCTCACAGGGTAGACCTGTTCAATTCCGAGGCAAGTACATCCACACCGCGCCGCAACTCGCCGGGCGTACATCCTGCGAACTCCAGGATTAATCCACTAGACAGACGTTCACGGATCGCGAACTGCGAGACGGCGACGTATTCCTGTCCGCCAGCGAACCGCTGGCGCCCGCTGCACAATCAATAGAAAGTCGATTAAAGTGTGTCTAAAAACGATGAAGTACAACTTGGAGGAATTCTGGCAAGTGCGCGACCAGTGCATCGCCAGCTTGAGGGAGGAGCCTTTCCAAATGAACCATGGATCCAATCTTCTTGCACGCGCAAACGCCTTCACGTCTCGCTTGGGAATCCGCATGCCGATCTTGCTTGCGCCTATGGCCGGCGCATGTCCACCGGCGTTATCGGCAGCGGTAGCGAATGCAGGCGGCATGGGAGCGTGCGGCGCATTGCTGATGAGTCCGGAGTCGATCCGGGCGTGGGTCGAGGAGTTTCGCCAGCAGAGCCAGGGAGCGTTTCAGATTAACCTTTGGGTTCCCGATCCCGCACCGTTTCGCGATATTGAGTTAGAACGGCAGCAGCATGAGTTTCTTGGTGGGTGGGGCCCTCCCGTTTCGCCGGAAATGGGAGATGCAGCGCTGCCGGATTTCGAATCGCAATGCAAGGCGATTGTTGCCGCGAGGCCGAAGGCCATTTCGTCCATCATGGGACTTTACGCTCCTGCCTTTGTTGCAGAACTGAAGGCGCAGGGAATCCTCTGGTTTGCGACTGCAACAACCGTGGCCGAAGCCCTGGCGGCAGAGCGGGCTGGAGCGGACGCGATCATTGCCCAGGGGATGGAAGCTGGAGGACACCGCGGAGCTTTCCACGCCGACGAAGCTGAACTGCGGATGGTCGGTCTCTTCGCCCTCTTGCCGCAGGTGGCAGACGCGGTGACTGTGCCGGTGATCGCGGCGGGAGGCATCGCAGACGCGCGAGGTGTTGCCGCGGCTTTGATGCTGGGTGCGAGTGCCGTGCAGGTTGGAACAGGCTTCTTGCGATCTTCGGAGTCGAGTGTCCCTCCTGCGTACAAGGAGAGGCTGGGAAAAACAGAGTCCCACGAAACGGTTTTGACGCGATCATTCACCGGCCGCACGGGACGCTGTATCAGCAACGAATTTGCTCGTGCGGCGCGAGCCCGGAATGCCCCGGCACCGGCGCCCTATCCCATTCAGCGAGGTCTTACCCGCGGCATGAGGGAGGCAGCGATCCAAGCCGGAGATGCGGAGAGAATGCAGATGTGGGCCGGCCAGGCAGCCAAACTCGCCCAGGCTCAGCCCGCAGGCGCGATCGCAGAACAGTTGTGGTCCGAGGCTTCCCGATTGCTCTCTTGACTAGCGGCGTTCCCATGCGGGGGGTACCTGGACCCAAGCCATGCCGGCTGCCTTGGCGGCATCGATTCCCATCTGGGTATCTTCGAAGACCAGGCAGGATGCGGGCGGGACATTCAATCGTCGTGCGGCCGTCAAGAACGGCTCCGGATTGGGCTTACTTTTTTCGTAGTCCTCGGCACACACCAGCGTATCGAATTTTTCGAGGAGGCCCATGGCACGCAGCGACGCCTGCACCGAGGCGCGTGTGCTCCCGGAAACGACCGCAAACGGAATACGTCCGTGCTGCGCTTCAATGTGTTCAAGCACCTCCGACACGGGTTGTAACCTCGGGAGGTGCTCGTAGTAGAGAGCTTCTTTTCGTTCGGCCACCCGGGAAACCGGCAGATCGAGGCTCTGTTCGTGGGCGAGCCGCTCAATGATTTCCCGGATGGGCATGCCTCCCCACTCGTAAACGCGCTGCTCGGAAAACGCGCAGTTCCACTCTCTCAACGCCTGGCTCCAGGCGAGGTAATGCAAAGGCATGGAGTCGGCTATGGTGCCGTCGCAGTCGAATAGGTAGGCTTTAAATTCGCCGGTGGGTAATGCGAGTTTCGGCACGTTCACTCCTGGATGATTCAATGATAAAGGGTGATCGCACCGCTCTAGTCTCTGGACTTGTTGGATACGTAGGAGGAGTCGAGTTGAGCGATGGACTCGCAGCCGAGCAGGCGCAAGGTGCGCTCGACGTCGGCTCGCAGGATTTCGATGGCTCGGGTCACTCCGGCTTCGCCGGCGGCGGCCAGTCCGTAGGCATAGGCTCGCCCGATGAGCACTGCGCGGGCGCCGAGGCAGATTGCCTTCATGATGTCGCCGCCGCGGCGAATGCCACCGTCCATCAGCACTTCAGTTTGACTGCCGACGGCGCTGACGATTTCCGGGAGCGCCCGCAGCGAAGGCGAGACGCAGTCAAGTTGGCGGCCACCGTGATTGGAGACGACGATGGCGGCCGCACCTTCGTCCACCGCACGACGCGCGTCTTCAGCAGTGAGTATGCCTTTGACCACGATCGGTCCGCTCCACACCTCGCGAATCCAGCGCAGATCGTTCCAAGTGACGGTGGCGCTGGCCAGGGCGGCCGCAACATCGGTGAGCGGCATGGGTCTTTGGCCGGGGAGGACGATGTTGTGCAGAGGGGGCACGCCGCCGTCCAATAGAAACGAAGCCAGCCAACGCGGGTGCGCGAGCAGATAGGGGAGATAGGGAATCTTGGCGAACGGGGATGGGCCAAGGAGGGCTTTCATTCCATTCCTGAAATCACGTTCGCGCATCCCTGCGACCGGGGTGTCGACGGTAATCACCAGGGCCGCGAAGCCGGCGGCACGGGCGCGGGCGATCGCGCCTTCGCATGTCTCGCGTCCCCCGACGATGTAGAGCTGATACCAAGCGGGCCCTGGCGTTGCGGCTTTCACGTTTTCAAGTTTATGGCCGGAGATGGTGGAAAGAATGTAGCCGGTTCCGGCGCGTCCGGCGGCAGCGGCGGCGGCGACTTCACCACCGGGATGCATCAGGCGGCTATAGCCGACCGGCGCGAGCATGGCGGGAAACGAGAGCGTGTGTCCAAGCACTTGCGCGCTTAGATCGCACCGCTGAAGCGCCACGGCATTACGGGGACGGAAGACGATGTCTTCGAAGGAGCGGCAGTTCTCGCGGAGGGTGACTTCATCCTCGGCGCCTCCATCAAGGTAATCGAAGACGACCTTGGGCAAGCGGCGTTGCGCCATCCGGCGCAGGTCTGCGATGTTGATGATGTGCGGGGACTGCAGGTTCGGCATCGCGAGAGCTCTTCACTTCCTTGAAGCGATACCCCGCGGGGTATTGAAGATGATGATACAGCCGGATCCTCTAGCAGACACGATTGAGAAACTCGCGAAATTTGGTTGTTACCTCGGCCGGCAATTCCGGCGCATTGCGCTTCGTCATGAGCTCGTGGCCGGCGGCAGGGACCTCCAACAAGGCGTGCGGTCCGGGAATGAGTTCCAAGGCCTGGTTCATTTCTTCGAGTGATCCGAAGCCGTCGCGGCTTCCATGAACGAAGAGGGCGGGTGTGTTGAGGGTGGGGAAGTGGGCGGTTCGCATCTCGGTGGGGCGTTTCGGGGGATGCAGCGGGTAGGAGAGCAGCAGCAAACCTTCAACCAGCCCGGGCTGCGAGGCCGCCAACATGGTGGCTTGCCGTCCTCCGTAGGAATGACCGCCCAGAAAAACGCGGCCGGAAACTTGTTTTCGGAGTACATCCACCGCCTGTCGCAATCCTTGCTGGTCGCGGTCAGCGCTGCCGCGTGGTGGCGGCCCGTGCGGCCGTAACTGGCGGAATGGGAGATCGCAGCGCAGCACGGTCATGCCGGATTCGCAAAAAGCATTGGCCAAAGCGACGAGAAGAGGAGCCTGGCAGTTCGCACCCGCGCCGTGACAGAGGACGAGACCTTCGCCGGAAGGAGAAGGCGGCGTGTGGAGAAAACCGCGCACGGGGATTTCACCCTCGGGTGCGTATTCGAACGATCGGAGTTCACAGGCGCTCATGGTTTTCGGGGCAGCTGACCGGTTGCAATCTTCACTGGACCATCATCGACGAGTCTTGCGTTTCGCGGCAACACGAGGCCAGTACTGAAACTCGTCGGCGTACAGTTCGGCATCCAGATCGGAGACGTGCTGTTGCATGCGGCCCTGCGCATCGGCGATGGCGCGGTTATAAATCGCTGGACCGATTTCTTCCAGAAAGAAATTCAGCAGTAATCCTGCGGGGAGATCGCCGATCGGCTCGGACATATTTTCCTGGAAGTATCGTTGGATGGAAGCGATCGCATCCGCCCGGGCCTGCTTGGAAAGTTCGATCGTGGGCATGCAAGCAGTCTCCACGAAGCCAGGACTTCTCGCAAGAAGCAGGCTATTGATACCGGAGCGCGACCATGGGATCGACCTTGGAAGCGCGCCGGGCGGGGAGATAACAGGCCAGCAACGCCACGGCACTAAGCAGCAGGATGACGGCGCCGAAAGTCAGTGGGTCGGTGGGGCGAGTGCCATAGAGCAGGCTCGACATCAGGCGAGTGACGGCGAGCGCCACGACTGTGCCTGTGCCAAGGCCGATCAGGAGCAGCTTTCCGCCATTTCCCAGCACCATGCGCAGGATGTCGCTGCGTTCCGCGCCCAGCGCCATGCGCACCGCGATTTCGCGACGGCGTTCGCCGACCACGTAAGAAATCACGCCATAAATGCCAAGGCTGGCGAGCAGCAGCGCGAGCACCGCGAATACGCTGAGCAGGATCATCGAGAAACGTTGCGAAGCGAGCGAATCGGCGACCATCTGATGCATGGGCTGGGCGCCGAACACGACCTGCTCGGCGTTCATGTTTTGGCTGGCATGGCGAACGGCGTTGAAAATTTGCGGATCGCGTCCGTCGGAATGGATGACCATGCTCGATCCCGACGCGTACAGAGCCGTGAAATCATCAGGCATCTGCATCCAGGAAATGTAGAACTGCGTACGCAGCGCCTGCTTATCGTCGGTGTCGAGGCCCCATTGTTTAACATGCCCGACAATGCCAACGATTTCGACCGGCGCGGTGTTGTCGAAGATCATGCGTTTGCCGATGGGGTCCTGGCCGGGAAAGAATTTGCGGGCGAAGGCCTCGTCAACGTCGGCAACCCGGGGCGCGTGTTCGTCGTCCTGCGCGGTAAGCAGGCGCCCGCGGAGCAACGGGATGCTCATGGCGCGGAAGTAGCTGGGGCTGACGATGTAATCGATGGCCCAGTTCATATCGTTCTTGCTTTTCGGCTTTGGCTGACCCTCGAACCAGAAAATCTGCTCGTCGTCAGAGGAGAGAGGGAATGCGCCCCACGCCACGGAAACTTCTTGCACGCCGGGAACGGCAGACAGAGTGGCTTCGAGTTGCCGGTAGCTGGAACGAACCGCATCGACCGAAGCATGGTTCATGGCCGGGGGAAAGGACATGCCGAAGTAAAGAACATTGTCGGCGCGGAAGCCGGGATCCACGTGCCACAGCCGCACCAGGCTGCGCAGCATGAGTCCGGCGCCGATGAGGAGCACGAGGGCCATTGCCATCTGGGCGACCACGAAAACACTTTGCGCAAGAGGCCGCGCGCTGCTCACGGTGTGTCCACCTTCCTTGAGGGTGTCCTGCAAATTGAGCCGCGAGGTGCGAAGCAGGGCGGGCAGAACGCCGGCGCAGATCCCGGTCAGGAGAGAGAGAGCAGCAGTAAAGAGCAGAACGTGGGCATCGATACCCACTGATTCCGCACGCGGCAATGCGCTCGGCAGAACCCCAAGCGCGAGTTGCGTGCCATAGGAAGCGACAAGGATGCCGAGCGAGCCGCCGGCCAGAGAAATGAGCACACTTTCCGTGAGAAGCTGAGCAACGATGCGTCCGCGGGTGGCGCCGAGCGCGGTCCGTAAGGCGAACTCCCGCGTGCGGGCGGTAGAGCGCGCAAGCAAAAGATTGGCCACGTTGACACAGGCGATGAGCAGAACAAAACCGACGGCTCCGAGGAGAAGCAGCAGGAACGGTTCGACATCACCCACGAGCATCTTCTTCAGAGGAATGAGGGCGCAGCCGATGGACTTGTTGTCTTCCGGATAGGCGAGGGTCAAGCTGCGCGTGACGGCATCCATATCGGCTTGCGCCTGCGCCAAGGTTACATTCGGCTTAAGCAGTCCGATGCCGTGAATGCCGAGACCGGCGGCGCGGTTCTTCAACAGGGGATTGGTCCACAGCCCGATCGGAAGGTACACATCGGGTTTTCTTTGAAAGAGAGCGAAGGAAGCGGGAATAATTCCTACGACGGTGTAGCCGTCGCCGTCGAGGGTGATGGTTTGGTTGAGGATGGCGGGCGAGGCACTGAATTTCTGACGCCAGAGGCCTTCGGTGATCAGGGCGATGGGCGCCGCGCCGATGCGGTCTTCGCCAGGCAGTAAGGTTCGTCCGAGTAAAGGCTTGACGCCGAGAATCGAAAAGAAGTCGGACGAGATGAATTCTCCGGACAGTTGCTGGGCATCGCCGGTTCCGGTCAGGCTGAAGGTCGTGGGGCGCATGACAGCCATCGACGCGAAAGTGTGGTTATCCTTCTGCCAATCGAGGAAGTTGGGAAACGAAATCGAGCCCCGATCGAAATTCGGCTTGCTTTCATGCAGTGTAATGAGCCGCTCAGGATGCGGATAGGGCAGCGGGTTCAGCAGGACGCCGTTGACCACCGAGAAAAGGGCGGTGTTGGCGCCGATTCCCAGGGCGAGGGTAAGCACGGCAACCAGGGTGAACGCGGGACTCTTGCGCAACATGCGCACGCCGTAACGGATGTCCTGAAACAAAGTGGCCATGCAAGCCTCGCCGCACGGAGATATCGATCATGCAGAGCACGTTGTGCGCCTCGGCAAGTGATTGAAGCGACGGTTCCAGCAGTGCGACAGGGTGTCCGACGGCGGGACGGAGTGTTCGCGGATGGACAAAACGTGCCTCGCGAAACCATGCTACAGCGAGGGCTAGAAACCGAACAAATTGGGTTTGATCGGCTGAAAGCCGTTCTCGGTCATCCACAAACTCATCGGCAGACTGGCAATGTCGTCCACCTCCGGGATGGCACGGCCATCGATACTGAGGTCAATGCATTTGAGGTAGGTGTGGCAGGTGTCGCACGCGGCGAGTTTGATACGCCGGAGCTGGTCGCTTTTGTAGACCGGCAGCTTTTCCTTATCCGATTCCTCGCAATTCGGGCAGATTACGCGACGATATTCCCATTCGGTTCCACAGAGCGAGCAGAGTAGAGAACGCTTTCCACCGTCGCCTTCCGGACGCAGCACGCCGAGTTGCGGAGGACAGAGACAAAATGGACATTGGGGGGTGAGTCGGTGATGGTCGATGGCGGCATGCGCAGCCATGTGGTGGGCGTAAGGCTGAAGCAACGTCAAGGTAAGGAAGGCGAGGGCCGAATACTCGCGGCTCCCGCGATCGTTCCAGTGCGCCTGCAGTTCGGTGCTCCACGCCAGCGGCTTCGCTGAAGCGGACAGTTCCTTCATCTCCGCGGTCCCAAAACGTGCGAGCAGATCCAGGAGTTCGGGGACAAAGGGCACGAGCTGATTGATATCGGGGCCGGCTAACCGCGCTTGCACGTCTTGCTGGAACTGAAGGATCTTTGCGTAGAAGCGAAGAAGGTTCTCGGCCGAATGTTCCTGAGAAGCGAGAAACTCAGCCCGCTCAATTTTGCCCTGCCAACTCACGCTGGCCAGTTTCGTCAACGGATGTCCTTTGAAGTGATGCGAGCATACCACTTAGGCGCGTGCAGCATCGCCCATCCGCGGGAAACATGGCCTTCGGTCATCGCCGTCAGGCTGCCCGGCACGATCCAGACCGACATATAGATATGAATCATTACCCCGCCGATGGAAGCCAACGCGGCAACGCAATGCAGGAAGACGACGATGGGAAGGAGCCAGTGGATGCCACGCGACAGAGTTTCCGGGAACCACATCACGATGCCGGTGAGGATCAGCAAGATGGACGCGCCCAGCATGACCCAGTAGTAAAGCTTCTGCCCGGCGTCGAATCTATCCTGCGGCGGAAGTTTCTCGTCCTCATTCCTGATGTAGTACTTCACGTTGTCGAGCCAGACGCGGTCGTCGGCGTCGAGCTTCAGGTCTTGCACCCAGGTGTGGTGCATCCAGAAAATGCCGAGGACGAATACGACCCCGAAGATCGGGTGCCAGATGCGCGCGGTGGGTCCGCCACCGAGAACGGCTGCGATCCAATACAAGTTCGGCGTGAAGAACGCGAGTCCGCTGAGTCCGCAATAGACGTACGTCGCGGCGGTGTACCAGTGCATGATGCGCTCTTGCCACGTGAAGCGCTGGATGCGGTCAACCGGAGGCTCATGTCGTAGTACTGCATGACTAGTGAAGTCGCTCATGATCGCCTCCCTCTTGGATTTCGGTTTCCTTCGGCCCGAACCGCAGATAGTGGAACGCGATGCCGACGGCGCCGAAGATCATGCCCAATCCGCCAATCCACTTGAGGGGACCCTTCCAAAGGCGAACGATTGGGTTGACCTTTGGGTTCTTCGGCAGTCCGCCATATTTCTCTGGATTGTTGATGTCGTGCAGGACGTAGATGACATGCGTTCCGCCAACGCCCTGCGGATCGTACACGCCGGCATCTTTGTGGGCGGTGTGTTCGCGGAGCTGCGTCGCGCGCGTCTCGGCCAGTTGCTTCATGTCGTCTTTCGATCCAAAGTGCAGGCAGCCGGTGGGGCATGCCTTAATGCAGGCCGGCTCGAGCCCGGCGCCCACGCGATCGGAGCACAGGGTGCACTTGAAGACCTTCTTGGTGGTGGGATTGAACTTGGGAATATTGAAAGGGCAGCCGGTAACGCAGTACTGGCAGCCAATGCAATTGGCCTGGTTGAAATCGACGATGCCGTTCTCATATTGCACGATGGCGCCGTCTGCGGGACAAGCCGCGAGACAGCCGGGATCTTCGCAGTGCATGCACTGATCCTTGCGCATGAGCCAACTGAAGGTCCCGTCTTCGGCGGTACTCTCGTCGAAGCGAATCAGGTTCCAATAGTTCCAGGACGTGTCCGGCATTGTCTGGTAGGTGTTGTTGAAAGTCGTCGGCTGGAAGGGATAACCATTCCATTCGAGACATGCAACCTCGCAGGCTTTGCAGCCGATGCAGGTGGTCACGTCCACCAATTTGCAGACGTCGTAGTCCCGCGACATATTTTCGCCCGGAGGTTTTCCGGCGTGTCCCGAGATTGCCTTGATCTGGAGAAGTTGGCTGGCCATGTTTTTTCTCCTTTAAGCTTTCTCGAGTTTCACGAGGAAACCCTTGAATTCGGGCGTATATGCGTTAGGATCGATCACGGCCGGAGTCAGTCCGTTGACCAACGTGCGCGCCGTTCTGCCTGCGTCTTCCTGGATGCCACGGAACCCCCAGTGGATCGGGATGCCGATCTGGTAGGTCTTTTTCCCATCGATGAGCATTCCCTTGATGCGGCGGGTGACCATGGCTTTGGCGATGTAGTGATTGCGCGCGCTGGTGACTTTCACTTTCTCGCCGCCGCGGATGCCCATTTCATCCGCCAATTCCGCGGGGATTTCGACGAACGGCTCCGGCACCAGCTCCACGTTCATCGGGTTGTTCTTCGTCCAGTAGTGATAGTGTTCGGTGAGCCGGTAGGTGGTGCAGACGATGTTGTAACCCTCTTCCGGGGTTCCGTACTTGTCGGCCGCGCTCTTGAATTGCTTGGCCACCGGGTTGTTGTTCTGCTGCGGATGCAACAGGTTCTTGGTTGGGCTTTCAAAGGTTTCGTAGTGCTCGGGGAAGGGCCCATCGGCCACCATGCCGAGCGGCACAAACAACCGGCCCACGCCCTCGGGGTTCATGATGAATGGACCCATGTGTTCTTGCGGGGCCGAGTCGGGCTTGAAGTCGGGCACATCGTTCCCCGCCCACTTCTTCGCCGATTCGTTCCACCACACCTGGCTGCGGGTGGCGTCCCACGGCTTCCCATTCGAATCGCACGACGCGCGGTTGTAAAGGACACGCCGATTGGCGGGCCACGACCACGCCCAGTTCGGATAGACGCCCAGGCCGGACGGATCCTCCGTGCTGCGCCGCTGCATCATGGCCCCGGCTTCGGTCCATGATCCGCTGTAGATCCAGTTGCCGCACGCCGTCGTACCGTCGTCTCGCAAGAACGAAAAACCCGGCACCTGTTGTCCAGCCTTGATGGTGGTCTGTGTCGGCTCGTCGACGACATCGGCGAGTGCCTTCCCATTGAGTTCCTTCGCAATCTCGGAAAGCGAGGGATTCAGCTTGTCGGTGTAGTTCCAGGTCAAGCTCATGATCGCGTCCGGGAACTTGCCGCCCTGCGCCTTGTAAAGCTCGCGGATTTTCAGGAAGATCGTCGCCAGGATTTCCTGGTCGAGCTTTGCATCTCCGGGAGGCGGTACGGCCGCCCACTTCCACTGCAACCAGCGAGCGGAGTTGACCATGGTGCCGTCCTTTTCCGCGAAACCCGCGCCCGGCAGACGATAGACCGTGGTCTTGATGGTCTTCATTTCTTCCGGGGTAACACCGGGCGACCGCCAGAATTCGCTGGTTTCGTCCGGATAGAGCTCGCAGACGACCAGCCAGTCAGCTTTCTTCAGGGCATCGATATTCTTCTGGTTGTTCGGCCCGATCATCACGCCATTCATGCCGAACGCGAAAATTCCTTTCACGTCTCCGCGGTACATGCCGTCCCAGATCTCCGTCCAGGAGTAGTTGCGGTCTACCTTCGGCAGATAGTCGAACGCGAATCCGTTCTGCTTGGTTGCAGCATCTCCGTACATCGCTTTCAGGAACGACACCATGAAGCGCGGTGTGTTCGACCAGTAATTGAACGACGCCCATTCATTCGGTTTCGCCGCCTTGGGGGTGGTGCGAGCGAGATAGGCGTTCAGGTCCGCATCCTCCGGGGTTGGCACCTTGAGATAGCCCGGCAGAACGTCAAAAATTCCGGCCATATCGGTGGCGCCCTGGATATTCGAATGGCCGCGCAGAGCATTGACTCCGCCGCCGGCGCGTCCTACGTTGCCGAGGAGCAGCTGCAGCAAGGCGGCCGCGCGGATGGTCTGTGTGCCCGAACTATGTTGCGTCCAACCGACTGCGTAAATGATCGTGCCGACCTGCTTGGTAGCGCCGTTCTTGCGCACTGACGTGAACGTGTCGGCTAGCGCAAGGATCTGGTCCTTCGGAATCCCGGTGATGCGCTCCACCAGTTCGGGCGTGTACCGGGAATACTGCTGCTTGAGTAACTGATAGACGCAACGCGGATGTTGGAGTGAGGTGTCGTACGCCACGTTCGGTGGCATGGCCGGGGGTGGCGCTCCCGCCGCGGAATAGCCGTGCTGCGCGGGAGCCTGCTGCGTCGGATTCGCAGGTGCTGCCGCCGCCGCGGTTGCGTTGGGTTGCGGCGCGGGAACGGCTCCGCCGATTTTCGGGCCGAGATTGCCGCCCGCTTCGTAATTCCAGGTGCTCTTGTCGTAGCTATGTTTTTCGGCGTCGTAACCGGAATACAGCCCATCTTCCGGCAACTTGAATCCGTCCTTCACCACGAAGGCAGCGTTGGTGTAGTTGACCAGGTACTCGTGGTTCACGCGATCGTTTTGCAGGGCATAATTAATGACGGCGCCGAGCAGGGCAATATCGGTGCCGGCACGAATCTGCACGTACATGTCGCTGACCGCTGCCGTCCGGGTGTAGCGCGGATCCACGACAATCAATTTCGCATTGCGCGTGCGTTTGGCTTCAATCGCCCACTTGAAACCGCAGGGATGGTTCTCTGCCGGATTGCCACCCATCACCAACATCATGTCGGTGTTCTTGATGTCGACCCAGCCATTCGTCATGGCGCCGCGTCCGAAGCTTGGTCCCAGACCTGAGACCGTAGGGCCGTGTCAAACCCTTGCCTGGTTTTCCAGGTAGGTTACCCCCATGCCTCGCATCGTCTTCACGACTAGCCAGTTGAACTCGTTGGTATCGGTGCAGCCACCCGTGAAGGCGAATCCAGGACAACGATTGACGGTGTGCCCAGCCGCGTCTTTCTCGATGAACGTATCGTCGCGGGTCTTCTTGACCTTCTGCGCGATCTCGTCGAATGCCTGGGCCCACGAAATGTCTTCCCACTTGTCGGCGCCAGGTCGCCGTACCTGCGGCTTCAATAGCCGGCGCTCGTTCAGGATGTCCTGCATGAGCGAGGAGCCCTTCGGGCAGAGGGTTCCGCGATTGATCGGATGGTCCGGATCGCCCTCCACGTGCACCACCTGCGGAGTCACATTCTTGGCCTTGTCGCCAATAGTGTGAATGATCACGCCACAACTGACGGCGCAATAGGGACAGGTAGAACGTGTTTCGGTGGTGCGCGCGATTTTCAGTTCGGAGGCTTGTGCGTAGGCACGTTCGGTGTTGAAGCCAAGAAGAGGTAATGCGGCGCCGCCAACCGCGGCAGTCTTCAGGAAATCCCGGCGAGAAAGGCTCATTGCAAACCCTCCGATTACGCTTGCGATCGGCAAAACACGGTGCAATTCGCGGCAAAACGGGGTAAACAGACAACCCCGTGAGGTGATTTACTCCTAACGGGAATCAATTGCAAGCCCAAAAGGTGCAGTGAAGTAAGAGAGATTATGGGAGGTGTGACTCGGGGGGTTAGCTGCGGGATGAGGCGGCGCGCGCCTTGCGGGGCAGGAGATCGTCGAGGGAATCGTAGCGAACGTGCTGCCCCAGAGGTGCATCTCCTTCCACGGCGACCACGCCCACGTAATCCGGTTCGAACGAAAGCGGATGGAACGAAAACGCCCCCTTGCGCTGTTCTTCGGCGCGGGCGGGATTGAGGGTTTCGGCCAAGCCCTGGCCGGTCGCTTTGGCATAGGCCTCTTTGCGTGTCCAGCAGCAGAGAAATGCAAAGCGCCGTTCTGAATCTGAGAGTGCCCGCAATTGCGCAGATTCGGATGGCGAGAAAAACTTTTCTGCAATTTCCAATTCATCCATAACAGGGCGCGTTTTTTCGACGTCGATGCCAACCCGGCGCGTCCGCGAAAACGCGATCGCCGCGAGTCCATCCGTGTGCGAAAGATTGAATTGAATGGAAGTCGAGTGGTGCACCGGATCCAACCGCGGCTTGCCTTCGGCGGAATACGCGAACATCACTTCCTGGGGTGCGATGCCGAGATAGTACGCGAGGCAGGTACGCAAGAAAACGCGGCTCGCAACGAATGCGTCGCGATCCTTCCGGTAGCGGAGACGCGCAGCGCGCGTGAGTTCTTCCGCTGTTAAAAAAGACGAGAGCGATTCCGCCGTTGCGTCCATGGCATGCAACGCGACAGAAACGACGACCACTTCATGGTCGTTCAAAATCGGTGGAAGAGTGCATTGCTCAACGTCGGCAAACATTTGTTTCCTTACTCCCTACTTAATTTCTCTCGATCACTCGAAGGTGCAACAACTTGCGAATTTGCTTCGCGATGCGCACTCGCTTCGTACAATAAAAACACCACTGGCCAAACCTGCTGACGTGCACTCTCCGCCGATGAGGTGCGAGAGCTGGCGCAACAGGTGTTTCCCAATTCATCAAGGAGAAGTGAATGAAAATATTCTTTGGGCTGTGTGCGATCCTGGCCCTCGCACTCAGCATGTTCCCCCCCAAAGTAGGTGCACAAATCGACCTGCACGCGAACGCGGCGGTCGTTTCCAAGGTTGGCGGTTTCGATTTGTCGGGAGCAGTTTCTCCCGCGGCCGTATCGACCTCTTCCATTACCCATTGCGGCCAGACGCTGGAAGCGAATATGTCGTACACACTCAGTACGAATATCGGCAGCGACCTGACGGCGCAGTGCCTTCGGCTGGCGGGACCCAATTTGAGCATCAATTTGAACGGGTTCACCATCAAGGGCACTTTGAAAGGCCTTGGGGTCAACGCCAACGGGCTCCACATTTATAACGGAACTATTCTTTGCCAGGACGATTCGACGAGTTCTCCCGGTTGTATCTACGTGAACGCCGATGCGACAGCGATCAGCGCGATCACGGAGATCGATCATCTCAACGTCCAGAACACGTCGAATACCAGCGCCAACAGCGAGCGTAACGTGATGCTCGACTTCGGATCCATTGCGAAGACGACCATTACGGGGCCGAACATCAAGATTCACGATAATGTTTCGACCTCGGCCACCGGCCTGAGCTCTTCGCGCATCGTCAATCTGCAGGTGCAGGGAACAGCTCATTCCAATGCGGCTTACCCTGAGTTCTACAACAACACCACCACTTGCAAATCCACGGCCGCAGCCTGCCAGGGCATTGTGGCGTATGGCATTTACAACACCAAGATCCACAACAACACGGTGAACAACCAGCTCTCGAGCCCGACTTCGACGGAGACTCCTCGCGGCGTCCTCTGTGACCAGACGGATGGTTGCGAGATTTTCTCCAACGTTTTCGACGCCGAGGATGGAAGAGCGGTGCGCATGCGTGGTACTTCGCCCAAGCACGGGCCGAACTCCGCGCACGACAACACCGTCAAGAACGTGGTTGCGGGATCGAACCAGAACCATGTCGCGGCTTTCCACATCGGCGATCCGGACTCCGGAACCGAGGTGGAGAACGCGACCATTACCAAGAACACGATCTACTTCACTTCCGGACAGATCTTCATGGTCCGGTCGGCAACCGGCGTAACCCTCACCGGCAATACCGCGGTGGGAACGGGCACGATCAACATGCTCGATCTGCGATACGACGGATCTCCGAGCAGCGCCAGCCTTACCGACACGAGCCTCGTGGGCGGGCAAGGTATGAGCTTCTGTGCGTCGAACACCAGCGGCAAAGTCTGTAAGTCGGGCAATGTCTCGGGCGTGTGTTCGCTGAACAACAGCGGCTGCTGAAATAAATCCAGGCCAGTGTGGGCGCGCAGAAAAACTGCGCGCTCTTTTTTTTGGCGATCGGTCCGGCGTCACGCTGCCTCTGGCTGGGGGACTAATCCGTCCAGCATAGGAACGTTTAACGGGGCCACGTTCGCGAATGCCTGCGACATCGTGGTCAATTGAAAATCGCGCATCAGGCGGCGCAACTTCGATTCCGTTGCGGCCAGCCCGGTGTACTGTCGCATGCGGGCTTTTCGTGCCGTCGCGATGCGCGGTTGCCCGGCATCGATTTCCCAGGGGTGCAAATACAAAGCCCCAGGTAGCCCTTCACGCTGCAGGCTGTTTAAGCCTGTCTTGATGTATTGATAGGGGAAAATCCGGAGATACGCTCCGCCGCCCATGGGCAAGTTGCGCCCGCAAACGCGCCAGGTTGCGATGGGATATTCGATGATCCCCGACGCGGTACGAAACGGACGACGCGGCGCTTGCGGGTTGCCATAGGTCGGGTGCGGCACCGGATGGATGCTTGAGTCGCGGGTGAAACCCAGCTCCGCGAGTATGTCGAAGGCCCATCGGGATGACCGCACGATGGAAAAGCTGGGAGCTCGGTAGAAATCGACTCCGATCCCGCCGGCATCTTCAATCGCCCTCTTGGCCCGGACGGTATCGGTCTTAAAAGCTTCTGGCGTCATGCGGAACACCGGGTGATGGGCGTAGCTGTGACAGCCGATCTCATGGCCGAGCTCGACGGCCTTGCGCACCAACGATGGATAGCGTTCGGCCACCCAGCCGAGGAAGAAAAAAGTGCCCTTGACCCCAAACTCGTCAAAGAGATCGAAGAGACGCGTGGTGTTCTGCACAACTCGCGATGGGAGGGTTTCCCATGTGTAACGAGGTGCATAAGGGACCATACATTCCGTTTGGAAGTAGTCCTCTACATCGATACTGATGGCATTGAGCACTGCTTCTTCCAAAGCAGGTCGAGGGCCAACTCTTGGCGCTTTCGAGGCACGAGAATGCCAGTTTTTCGCCTACTTTCACTGCAAAAGCGGGCGATTTGGCGGCGATATGCAAGAGTTTGCAGATTAATTGGGAACATCTTTTGCGAGAAGTCGCTGGAAGAAGACCTAGCCCATGGGTTGTTTGGGATGGTCAGACAATTGCAAAGTTCTGTCTGGGATCGGAGGATTTTTTGAGACATCTAGTCACCGGGTGTGCCGGTTTTATCGGATCCTCGATTGTCCGGGCACTCCTTGATCGTGGAGACGAGGTCGTAGGGATCGACAATTTCAGCACCGGGAAACGGGCGAATTTGGCAGGTCTCTCGCCATTTGTCTGCATTGAAGGTGATCTGAACGATTTGGCGACAGCCGAGGAGGCTTGCCGTGGCGTGGACGTGATTTATCACCACGCAGCCATTCCGTGCGGCCCGCGATCGGCGGACGATTGCATGCCGAGCAATGATTTGAATGTCAGTGCAACCTTGAATTTGCTGGTTGCCGCGCAAAAGATGAAGGTACCGCGGATCGTGTATGCGGGCTCGTATTTCGCATACGGCGAATCGCGAGGATTCCCGAACCGCGAGGACATGGCGCCCAATCCAGTTTCGCCCTATGCAGTTTCAAAGCTGGTGGGCGAGTACTACATGAAGTCGTTCCACCACGTGTATGGCACGGAAGCCGTCATTCTCCGGTACTTCAATGTTTTCGGTCCACGGCAGGATGAAAACTCGCCGTATTCCGGCGTGCTCGCGAAGAGCATTGCGCGGCTGCTGGCGAACGAAACGCCGGTCATGGACGGAGATGGAGACCAGACGTGCGAATACACGTATGTCGACAACATCGTGCAAGCCAATTTGCTGGCCGGCAGAGCCAAGGCGTCGGCGGTCGCAGGCCAGGTGATCAACGTGGCTTCGGATTTCCCGTCCAGTTTCAACGAGATACTGGGAATCCTCAACAGCCTGATCTGTGAGCAGACGAGCGGGCTGGAGTATCGGGTCATCAACGGACCGATGCGCGATCCGCTGGCGGACATCAGCAAAGCGCGTAAGTTGCTGAATTACCGGCCACAAGTCGATCTGCGTGAGGGGCTCCGCAGGACCTTGAACTGGTATGAGCGTGGCTTTACCGAAATCCCCGAACCTCCCCACTGGACCGTGTTCGCATAAAAGCTGGGGAAATGGTTTCTCAAAGCTGCAAAAGACTTCATCTCGCAGCTATTGGCAAACGTTTTAAACCCGTAAGTACTGCGAAACCCTCGTCCTTGGCCGATCTCCGAGTGGCATTGCAAATGCCACTCACTTAACTAAGAGCTCGTTCAAGCATCAGCTAGTGGACGTTGTTTAGAGGAGTTTATGAAACGCAGAAGCATTTTTCTTTGCCTGAGTTGCGCGCTGTTTTCCACCCTCGGACTGGCTTCGGTCCGGGCGGAAGAGGCGCTTTTTGGCAAAAACCTGTTTTCCGCATCGCACACCTCCGAGGCCGTCAGCCTGGCTTTGTTCGGCGCAGGCCTGATTTGTGCGGCACGCTGGCTGCAGCCGGAAAACCGCAAAAGCTAGTCCCGCGAAACCAAGTTGATTGGCTATGTGCAAACTTTTGCACGTAGCCGAAATGCTGCCGAGCCTCCCTGTTCCATCCTTCCTTCTAAGTCTCTCATTTTCAATCTCTTCGGCGCCATGAAAGCTCTGCATTCGAATGGCTGGTAAGGTGCAGAACACACTTCTGAACCGCTGAGATCATGTTAACCACCGACAAGCAGCCATCATCCTCAACTCGCCGAAGCACTGCCACCGATTTTGTCCGGAAGGTCACGTTTCCGTTGTGGGCCCGCCGCGACCATCCGTTTTACGCCCGGTATCGGGAACAATTTGAGCGCTCCCAATTTCTGAGCCCCGAAGCGATTCGCGAGCAGCAGTTGGCGGACCTGCAGGCACCTTCTGCAGCATGCGTGGAGTACAGTGCCGTTCTACCGTGAACGGATTGAAGCCGCAGGACTGCAGGGTGGGATTCAGTCGCTGGACGACCTGAAGCGGCTGCCGGTGACGACCAAGCGCGATATTCAAAACGCGGGCAGCGCAATGTGGTCGGAGGGATTCCCGGAAGAAAAGCGAGTTCGCAACCAGACGGGCGGGTCGACGGGTTCTCCGCTGCAGTTTTATGTGGATGCCGAGCGCTTCGATTCGCGGATGGCGAGCACGTGGCGGCATAACCGCTGGGCTGGATTCGAACCCGGCGACTGGTGTGCGCAACTGTGGGGTGCACGGCTCGATCAGATCGCGTCGGAAGGATTGTGGGACTTCTGCCGCAATCGTCTTGTCTATCGGACGCTGCAGTTGAACACGTCGAGCGTGAGCGAAGAGGATTTTGCGGCATACGTAGATAAAGTTCGGCGCTTCCGGCCGACGGCGATGATTGCCTACGCGCAAGCCGCGGTCGCATTCTGCCGCTACCTGAAAGCAAATCAAATTTCAGACATTCGTTTCGAATCGATCATCACGACCGCCGAGGTGTTGTTACCGGAGCATCGGCAGCTCATCGAGCAGGCGACGGGTGGCACGGTGTTCAACCGTTATGGATGCCGCGAAGTGAGCGTCATTGCCAGCGAGTGTCAATTCCACACCGGGCTTCATGTGAATGCCGAGGCGCTGTATGTAGAGATTGTGCCGGCGGACGGTGATGCGAATGGCTCCGGCCGCATTCTGATTACCGACCTGCTCAACCGCTCCATGCCGCTGATTCGTTACGAAATTGGCGATGTGGGTCGCTGGGCCGAGGAGCAAGCCTGTCCGTGTGGACGCGGGCTGCCGCTGCTGGCGGAAATCAACGGCCGCACCACGGATTTCCTGGTGCTGAAAGACGGACGCCGCATCTCGGGACCGGCGCTGACGCTGGTGGTGGCGGACATGAGCGATGTGGCGCAAGTACAGTTTCAGCAAAGCCAGGTGGAACAAGTTTGCTTGAAGGTTGTGCCGGGAAACGGCTTTGGTCCGAAAACGGTGGTGGAGTTGCGGCGAAGATTGGAGCTGTACCTGCGCGGCTCAGCAGAGTTGGTGATTGAGACGGTGGACAACATTCCTTCGGAAAGCTCGGGCAAATACAGATTCGTGATCAGTTCGGTGGGAGAGCAGGCATGATGCGAAGTTTGCGCAGTTGGTCGTATTCATCTTTCCTGCTGCCCATGATGGAACCGCATCGCAACCGCGGGATGGTGGGCCAGAAGCGGCGTTACGACGAGCTCAGCCACAGCAACGCAGCGGACCTCGAAGTTCGCAGCCAAGCGAAGCTGAACGAGTTGTTTGTCCACGCCTACGACACGGTGCCTTTCTATCGTTCGCGTTTGACCGCGGCCGGGTATCGGCGGGGCGATCACGTGGATGCGGAGGGGCTGCGGCAAGTTCCGCTGCTCACGCGCAGAGATTTGCTGGATCATCGGGAAGAGTTATGGAGCCGCGCCTATAAGCAGGAAGAGTTGCTGCCGACTTCTTCGGGCGGGACGACCAGCGTTCCGGTTACGTTCTACCGTGACCCTGCGTCGCAACTCGAGAAGACGGCGTTACAGTGGCATTTGAACGAGATTTCCGACTACAAGCCGGGAGACGCAGCATTTTTTCTTTGGGGCGCGCAATTCGATTACGCCGCCAACCCCAGCTGGCGCTGGAAGATGTTCGAGCGCTATGTAATGCGCACGATCTATGCGCACACTTCGCGCCTGGACGATGCCATGTTTGCCCAGCACCTCGTGCGCTGGAACGATCTGAAGCCGCATGTCCTGTATGGCTATTCCAATCCGCTGGTGGAATTCTGTGACTATCTGCAGCGGGTGAAGGCGAAGTTTCATCGGCCGAAGACGGTCATCTGCACGGCGGAAACGCTCACGCCGGAACAGCGCGCAGCCATTGAATCGACCATGGGTTGCAAAGTCTTCATCCACTACGGAAGCCGCGAACTGGGCATGACGGCGGCAGAATGCCCCAGCCAGCGCATGCATTATGTCCCGACGGCGACACACTTCGAGATGGTGCCCGTCGAAGACGCGGAAGAAGGCGTTTGCGAACTGGTTTGCACCGACCTGATCAATCGCGGGATGCCGCTGATCCGTTACAAGATCAACGATTGCGTGATTCCCCACACCGGAAGTTGCGACTGCGGGTTGAGCTATCCGCTGTTGGGCCATGTGATCGGGCGGGTAGGCGACATGCTGTACATGCCGGACGGCACGAAGATTTCGTCGATTGCCATGAGCAACATGGCGATCAAGGTAATGCGGGACTCGCCGGGAATAAGCGAAGTGCAATTCATCCAGAACGAGCTGGGAAGCTTGACGCTGCGGTTCGTGGCCTCGCCTCAATTCAGCAATGAATATCTCTACACGCTGGAGGCGCGTTTGCGCGAGTATTGCCATCGGGATCTGCGATGGAATTTCGAAAGAGTGAGCGAGATTCCGCGTGAGCGCTCGGGCAAGATGCGCACCACAATCTGCAATCTGCCGCGGAAGCGGGTAGAAGCGGGAGCTGCGCAATGATGCAGGTCGTTGTCGGGCTTGGAGTTTTGTGGGCCATCTATTCCGCCATCAAGTCGCCATTTCGGGGACTGCTGGCGCTGCTGGTCATCAACGTCGTGCAGCCAGGCGAACTCTTTCCGCTGTTTGAAAGCCTGCACGTTGAGCGCATCGTCGTACTGATCGTGCTGTTTTCCACCATCTCGCGCCAGGACGAGAAGATTGTTTTTGCGCCACTGTCGAAAAAGCTGATTGTCTTCCTGGCCATGCTGGCGGTGGGAATTCCTTTCGCGTACTGGCGGGGCGGGACAGTTTCCGCCACCATCGAGTTCGCCAAGATGGTGCTCTATAACGTCCTGATCGTGAGCCTGGTGAACAACCGCGAGCGCTTCCGGGCGTTCCTGATTACGTATGCAAGCGCCATCGGGTATCTAGGGCTGACGAGCTGCTGGGGTTACTATCACGGCGATTCCGTATACGCGCAGGGAATCGATCGGGCGCAGGGACTGACGAATGCGGGCGGCGATCCGAACAGCCTCGCCATCACTCTGGTAACCGCGTTGCCGCTGACGGTGCTGCTGCTGGGCGGTGCCAGCAAGAAATTTCGTTTATTTGTACTTGGCATGTGCACACTGAACGTCGCGACCCTGGTGCTGACCGGATCGCGAACCGGGTTCATGTGCCTCATGGTGCTGATCACAGTTTTCACGCTGACGCGCAGGAAAGCGATTTTGATCGCTCCGGTCGCGGCCGTGCTGGTGCTGGGAATCTGGGTCGCCATGCCGGCGGAATACAAGGCACGATATACCACCGTAGAGAATTTGAAGTACGACGAGTCGTATCAGAACCGTCTTATCTCGTGGAAGAGCGGGCTGCACATGTTCGAGGATTACCCGCTCACGGGCGTGGGCATGGGCAACTTTCCCTATGCCAACGGCGAAAAGTATTGGCCAATCAAGAACGGCGTGCGCATCTGGCTGCAACCGCATTCGCTCTATGTACAGATGATCGCGGAAACGGGCCTGCTGGGAACGCTGGCGTGGTGGACCTTTGTGATCGGGATGATGGTGACCAACTTCCGGCTGCGAAAGCAGATGAAACAGTCGTCGGCGCCCGGGTGGATGAAGCAGTTCCCGGCAGCGACAGGATTCAGCATTCTCGGCCTCCTGATTTGCGGCTATTCGGCGCACCTTCTGTACCGGCACACCTGGTATGAGTTGGGCGCAATGACTGCGGCGCTCGCCTTGATCGTGGCGAAGGAACAGGAACAGCAAGAGCCGTCGCCGGAAAACATGCAGGTTGTCACGATGAAACCGAGCTACGTGGTGGGGTCCGCGAAGGCTTCACTCGCACTGAAGTAGTCACTCGCAGGAGAACAGTCGTTGTCTACAGCAGCAGTCAGCAGTCCAAAGGCCGGCGCACTGCACCACAAAGTGGTGCGCAACATCGCGTCCAACTGGGTCGGGTACGGCATCAACATGGCGGTCAGCTTCTTGCTGTCGCCGTTGCTGGTGCACCGCCTGGGCGATGTTGCCTATGGAATCTGGGCGATTTCGGTGCAGCTCGGCGCCTACATGGGGGTGCTCGACTTCGGGGTGCGGGTTGCGGTCACGCGGTTCCTCACGCAATTTCACCAGCGCGGTGACACCAAGCGCATCAACGAGACACTGACGACGGCGTTAGTGTTGCTGGGTGGGCTGGGCCTTTTCTGCGGGGCAGTGGCGATCCCGCTGGCATGGTGGATGCCGCTGCATATGCGGGTCGCGAGCAACATGCTCGTCCCAGCACGGATTTCGATTTTCCTCATTGGTATCAGCGTCGCGGTGGCTTTTCCGGGTGCGCTCTTCACGGGTGCGTTGGCCGCTCTCTCGCGCTACGACCTGATTAACCTTCGCAGCGCCGTCAGCGCCGTCGTACGCGGATTGTTCCTGTGGTTCCTGCTGGCGCAAGGATATGGGCTCATTGCGGTCGCCGCCGCCACCGTGATCATTACGGTGCTGGCTTATTCGGTGGAGCTCCTTCTCGCGAATCGGGCGTATGGGGGGCTGGAAGTCGCGCTCCCGCGGCCGTTCTGGGGAACCAATGTTTCGGCGCTGTTCCACTTCAGCGCATTCGCATTTCTGCTTTCGATCAGCTCGCGGCTGTTGCTCTGGTCTGACAATGTAGTTGTGGGCCTGGTGCTCGGCCCGGTTGCGGTGACGTACTACGCCATCGGCGGGAACCTGGTCGATTGCCTGCGCAGCGTCTTGAGCTCGATTACCTGTGTGTTCGTACCGATCGCGTCATCGTACGACGCGAAAAACGATACCGACGGTCTCCGACGTCTTTTCGTCCGGGGAAGCCGGCTCACGTTGCTCTTCCTCTTGCCGGGAATTTGTGGACTTTTCACCATCGGCAAACCGTTTATCGGGCTCTGGATGGGCGAGCGATATATTGCCTCGGCATT
The DNA here is from genome assembly GCA_963703075.1 of uncultured Acidobacteriaceae bacterium. Lineage (GTDB taxonomy): Bacteria > Acidobacteriota > Terriglobia > Terriglobales > Acidobacteriaceae > Korobacter. The sequence goes on along the minus strand of OY969786.1, from coordinate 2,815,925 downwards.
CCCAGTGCTCGTCCTTCTGACGATTCCGCTGTTAGTTGCGCCTATGCAGGTGACCTGCAACCAGATCCTTTACGGCATGAATCGCCACCAGACCTACGCGTTCCTTGCTATTTCAGAGGCGGTGCTAAATCTCGGGATCAGTATTTATCTTGCCCACCGCATCGGGCTCCTGGGAGTTGCCTTGGGCACGCTGGTGCCGTGCCTGCCGATCGAAGGCATCGCCTTGCCGTTGTATACGGCCCGCGTGCTGGGCTTGCCCGCCGGCAAGCTCTATCGCGAAGCGATCCTTGAGCCAATCGCGGCCAGTCTACCGTGCGCTTTGTTTTTCTGGGCCGCCGCGCGCTGGTCCCTGGTGCACAACTGGGCGGAGTTTGTCGGAGTCGTGCTGGTCGGCGTCGCGATCTTCGCGGGATGCGCGGTCCTGCTGCTGATGCAGGGCGAAGACCACGAGCTCGTCACCAAGCGCCTGCGATCCTTCCAGCTATGGTTGCGGCCGCGAACCGCCGCTTAATCCCGAACCTAACGTTTAAGTTTTGAAGTGCAGTCGGTGGCCAGGGTGATCTGGCCATGCCCAGCGGCCGAGCCGGAGTTGCAGATGGCGAGTTCCGCGCCGCGCTCAACTTCGGTTTGCAGTGAGATTCCCGAACCAACGTTATTGCGCAGAGTGAGCTGGCTGGTGTCGCGCGGGCCAAGCGGGCTGCGCACGGTTGCAAAGCCGGCATCGGTGCAAGGCGCTTTGCAGAGAACCATATTGTTCTCGACCACGGCATCGCGCACATTTCTCGCGAAGATGACAACGCCCCCTTGGCTCAACACGATCGTGTTGCGGAAGACCCGTGTGTCCATAAGGTCATCGGCCCGGAGTCAGGATCTCCCAGGTGGATTGCGCCGATGTAGCTTTGGGCGTTATTTGCATCCTCGACGGATTCGATTCGGTTGTCGTGTACCCAGATATTGAAGGCTCCGCGAACGCGGATGGCGCGGCCTTGGTTCGCGATTACCAGGTTGTTCCAGGCCTCGCCGAAGTCGTTGAGCTTCCGGTTGAGCTGATCGAACAAAATCGCGCGCGCAGTTTCATCGAGGTGAATATTCGGAGCGAGGACGATGCGGTTGGCGTGTACCCAGCAGACGTGGAGACCGTAGCAGACAATGCCCTGGCATGCGTTAGCACCGGATGGGCAGGTCAGTTGATTGTGATCGAACTCGGCTGTGATGCGGGCACCCTGCACTCCGAGGATCGGCGAACGATGACCGGTGGACGCGGATACGGATGCGGTAATGCCGGAAAGTCGAACCGACGGGATGGTTGGAGAAAGAGAATTCGAGGTTGCAGACCAGTCGATGTGGACGGCGCGGGCAGCCTCGTCGGAGACGGTGGAGAGCTGCGTGACAGTGAGATCGCGAAGCTGCAGGGTTTTCTGGGGCGATGCTTCACTGGTGAGCTCGATGCAGCCGTGGTCGGTTTCGGAGTCGCCAAAGTTGCAAGTGACGCTGCCGTTGGCAATCACGATCCCATTGACATCGACGGCGTGGCCGGCTATGCGTCCGTGTACGGTGTGCCGGTTGAGATCGAGATGGGTGTTTGGCCCCGTCAGTCGCAGGCAAAGCGATCCATCTTTGGTTCCGATATCGCGTTGCAATCGATAGCTGGTGTCGGACTCCAACTCACCGCATGCCGTGAGAGAGACAAAGGGTCCGCCCGGCACGCCCGTAGTTGTGGTGGGAGGGCCGATGCGAGAGCTGATCGCGATGTAGAGAGTGCCGTGGGTGGCGCGTCCGCGACGATCCGTGGCAGCGAGTGAGAGTTGAAAGATGCCCTCGGCGGCGGGGATGCCGGCGAAGACGCCAGAAGGTTGGAGCTGTAGCCCGGGTACATCGCCGGAGAGCACTTTCCAGTTCTTCCAGGTCGGTTGATTTGCTGCGAGTGATTCGTTGTAGGGCCGGCCAGCGATGCCGCCGGGTAAACGCCACGGAGAAGCCTTCGGCGGCTTGGGAACTTCCTGCGGAACGGTGAAACTGGAAATAAGAAGCAAAAAAATGAAGAGCAACAGCGGGCGCGGGATGCGGTCTGTCGCTCTTCGCAAAGACACGAGGGTCATGTGGTCAGGAGATGCGTATAGAACGTGGCGTTTTCATTCAAAGCCACATCGAGGTCCCAACGGCGCACGCGTTCGGCGGCTCTGAAACCCATGTGCATGCGCTCCGTTGGCTTTACCAGTAAACCATAGAGGGCATCGGCAAGGGCCTGGCTATCGGCTGCAGGGACGAGCAATCCAGCACCGTCCTCCAGCGCTTCACGATTGCCGCCAACGTCAGTCGCCACCACGGGGAGCCCCATTGCCATGTATTCGAGGATTGAATTCGAGAATCCTTCGGAAAGCGAAGGCAAAACGGCGATGTCGAAGGCGCGGAGAAACGGTTTTACGTCTTCCCGGGCACCGACCCAAAGAAAGCGTTGCGCGACTGCCGAGTCGGCATCGGTAATGGCTTTCAGCTTGTCGAGGTCCGGACCAGATCCCACGACGCAGAACTTCGCGGAGGGCGCCTTGGGGAGAATCTGTCGGGCGGCCTTCACCAGGTATTCGATTCCCTTGATGGGGCGTACGGCGGAGACGCAGCCGATCAGGACTTCGCTGGGCTGTACACCGAGTTCCTGGCGGACTTCCCGGTGCGTGGCCGAGCAGGGCGTGAAGGCGCGGAGGTCGATGCCGTTGTATAACACATGCATTTTTCGTGGATCGGCGCGCTCCATGCTCTCCACCAGCTTCCGCACGGCTTCGCAATTAGCGATGATGCCGGTGGTGAAGCAGTTGGCAAAACGCTGTGCAAGGAGCCTGCTGGGCGTCAGGGCGTAATGCAAGTTCCGGCGCGTGGTGAGGATGCAGGGTATCCCAGCTGCTTTGCCGAGCAGTGGCCCCAGTACATTCGCGTCCGAGAAAAAGGCCTGGAGAATATCGAAACGCTGGGCCCGGATCCAGAGCGCGATACGCAGAAGCTCCCGGAGGCCCTGCGGTCCGAAAAAGCCGCTTTAAGCTGCGATGGTGAACCGGGCAGCCGGCCACCTCGTCGGTGAGCCAGCGCGTATTGCGAAACGCAAGGATTTCAGGAGAAAGGCCTGCTGCGCGGGTGAGTTCCACCAGTTGAAGGACTTGGCGCTCCGTACCCCCAGCGGTGATGGAGGCCATCTCATCGATGACAAAAAGGACCCGTTTGCCTTTAAGGGGAGTATTCGGCCCGACCGTGGGTTCCGTTGAAAGACTGCAAAGAAGTGTGCTCATAAAGTGCGAGATCATCCGCGTGGTCGCTGTCGGGCAGACAGTGCCGACCTCTGGGCCCAATGGCTCACACCCTTCTTATGCAAATCCATTGCCGTAATCTCTGGCTTAAACGCGGCAAAACACTGAAAAATAAGGGACATGTTGGGACAGCACCGAACGGCTTGTGCAAGCAGTTGCATAGGGATTGTCACTCGGACTCCCTGCCCAACCATGGTATCTTCAAGGCTCCAAAATTGCAGGAGTTAGGGTGAATTCCACGATAAAAACCATGCTCGCGATGGCGGCAAACCGTTCAGGGCTTCTTGCGCTCCTGAAACGTGGTGCCGCCACCAACGTGGTGTTCGCTTTGCATCGGGTTTTGCCGAACGCCGATACGGGGAATGTATACGACCGCAACGTCTCGGTGAACGTGGAAGCATTCGAAGCCTTTCTCGTCTTCCTGAGCGCAAATTTCCAGATCGTGGCGTTAGAAGACTTTCTGGCGGAATGGCGCAAAGGCTCCGCGAAGGGGCTGGCGACACTTACCTTCGACGATGGGTGGATCGACAACTATCAATATGCGTACCCGTTGCTGGCAAAGCTTCGGATTCCGGCCACGATCTTTTTGCCGACCGCTCTGATTGGCACAAACCAACGGCTGCCGGAAGAACGCATCGTCGATCTGTGGACCAGCGCAGTCGCACAAAATTCAGCAGAAAAACTACTTGAGGCGCTGCGGAAAGAGTCAGGGAAAGAAGCCCACAACCTGCTGGAGTTGCGCGCCACGTTTAAGAATCTGTCGCTGGCAAAGAAGCTGGAGTTTCTGGAAGGCGAAGAGCGAAGACTTGGAATTCCTGCAAAGACAAGGACCTTTATCACCTGGGATGAAGTCCGCGAGATGCAGCGCGGAGGCATTGTTTTCGGTTCACACACCAGCGGCCACGCTTCCTTGCCGCAGGAGACCGACGAGGAGGTTGAGCGTGAACTGGCGAAGTCGCGCCAGGACCTGCTGCGCGAGACCGGGAAGTTGCCGGGCTACTTTGCCTATCCCAATGGTCGTTACGATGAGCGGGTAATGGGGATTTGCCAGCGAGTAGGGTTCGATGCCGCCTTCACCACGCGAAACAGCTTCGTTTCGGATGCGCGCCAGGCCTTCGCAATTCCCCGTGTCGCGATCGACGACACGGTGATCGGCGGCCCCTCAGCCGCCTTCAGCGCCGACCGGGCGAATCTCTACCTGACCCTGGCGGCACGGTCTGCGTCCTGACCTGGTTAAGTAACGGATGTACGCCGGGCGGTAGCGGGAACCTTTGGCGTGGTGAAGGTCTCGCGAAGAAATCCAAAGCCAAGTCCAAAGTGGATACAGATAAAGGAAAGCGCGGTAAGCATGCCAACCTTCGGTCCTGCCTTGAGCGCGGCGGGAAGGGAACCCAAGCCGATGGCGATTCCGTAGGCGGCAAGCAGAACGGCGGCGAACCCCAGCCAGTAGGGCGAAACGGCAGAGAGCACGAGCGCGGCAACAAGCACCACGATGAAGAGCGCGGGGGCAAGCGCCGCGAGGGAAAATGCCTTCGGATGTTTTCGGTACAGGCGCGCCCGGCCTCGTCCGTAACGCACCATCTGCTTCCACAAACCGGTGAGAGTTCGGCGCGGTTCGTACTCCACCAGAACGCCGGGAGAGGTGTAGGCCAACATGCCTGCCTCCCGGCAACGAACGTTCAATTCGACGTCTTCACAAGCATCGAACGATTCATCGTAAAGTCCGACGCGGTCGAAGACGTCGCGGCGATAGATTGCACCAGAGCTGTCGGGAGCGACGTAAGCGCGCTGCGTAAGGGAAAAAATGGTTGAATCCCGGCCATGCCCGATGGCAGACGCACGCGCCATGCAGATCGCCTTGGGTACGGCGGATTCGGCATTCGCCGACAGTGGCTGCGGACGGCAGATCACATCGGCAACGGTATTGCGATAGATGCCGGCGACATTCGTCAGCATGGAATTCGACGGAATGTGGCAGTGGCCATCGATAAACACCACGATGTCTCCACGGCTTTCGCGAACGCCGCAGTTGCGACCGGCGCTCGACCATCGTGCTGGGTTCGATACGAGGCGAACGCGTCCGGCAGTTTTCGCTTGATATTCGGCGACGATCTGCGGAGTGCTGTCATCGGACATGCCGTCGCATACGAGAATCTCGAATCGCGTCGCATCGTAGTCCTGCTGCAGGATGTGATCGAGGACTGCGGCAATGCAAGCCTCTTCGTTGCGAACCGGCATCACGACCGAAATGAATGGCAGCTGTTCGGAGGGGGGCCGAAGAGGAATTGGCGAAGATTGCAAGGCGCGCTGGTCGGGTTCGCGAAACTCCGCAAATAAATTCTGAAGGTCCTTATGCTGGCGCGCGACGCCATATTCCTCGGTTACGCGCGTGTAGGCCGATTCGGCCATCCTTTTTGCGAGTGGTGGATCAAGCAGCAATTTCTTTGCGGCGATCGCGATTGCGTTCGAGTTCGCTGGCGGGACAAGGAGCATCGTTCCAAGTTCACCGGAAATTTCCGGCACCGCCCCTACCGCAGTGGCGACGCAGGGGACCCTGGCGGTCATCGCCTCGAGAACCACGTTGGGCGCCTGTTCCGATAAGGATGGATTGATAAGGAGATCGACGCCTGGCAGCAAAGCAGGGAAGTCCGAATCCATCCCTGCGAAGATGATGCGATCCGCCGTGTTGAGTGCCGCGGCTTTTTGCTGCAGGCTTTCACGCAGAGCGCCATCGCCAAAGATCAGGAAGCGCGTCCGTGGAACGGAGGCGGCAATTGCGCCGGCGGCTTCGAGGAAATATCTTGTACCTTTTTCGGGGCTGAGTCGCCCAGCGCACGCGATGACAATATCGTCGTCGTTGATGTCATATCGAGCGGCGAGTGCCTGCCTCGCGAGATCGCGCGATGACGTTGCGGCCTGCCCCTTTTCCGAACAGGCATTACGAACCAGTTTGATCTTGTTCTGCGATACCCCTTGTGCAGCAAGGGCGTCGCCTTGCGTCTGCGACAGGCAGACGATTCGATCCGCGAAGGTGAGGCTGGCGCGGTCGAAGCGTTCGAAGAGCCGCACCTTGGCATTCTCCGCTGTCCACCCGCGTAGAAAGGGAACCAACTTCGCGTGCGTTGCCCGGGCGGCAAGGAGGCCGACAATGTCTGCCTTATAGCCGTGGGAGCAGATCACATCGATCTGATGATCGCGAACATGGCGAACCAGGGACGAGACCGAGGGAGCCGAACCCGTTGGAAGCGCGTAAACTTCGACCTGCTGTGAGCGAGCGCGGTCGAGAAAGGGGGAGCCTTCGTGCTCGTCTACAAAAACGGCGATGGATTGATGGATTTCGTGCGACTGCAGCGAGCAATAGGAAAGGATTTGCCGCTCGGGGCCGCCTACGAAATTACTCGCCCGCAAATGCAGGACGCGCAGCGAATCACGCATGGCTTTCCGCTCTGGCCGATACGGCAACGGACTGCCAGATGCCCTCGAGTGTCTCGGACGCGCTTTTCCAGCTATAGCTCTGTTCCACCAGGCTGCGTCCGGCTTCCGCCAGCCGGATGCCCAGCTGTGGATGATCTAACAGGCGCACGCATGATTCCGCGAAACCTTTGTCTTGATCGCAAACCAGAATGTTGTGCTGGTTGCGAACCTCCAGACCTTCGCAACCGACCGAGGTCGAGACGACCGGACAGCCGGAGGCCATGGCCTCGAGAATCTTGATGCGGGTTCCACCGCCGATGCGCAGGGGCACGACCAGAGCGGCTGCGGAGCGAAGATACGGATGGACGTCTTCCACGTCGGCCGAAAGGTGAACGCCGCCGATGATATCCAGCTCTCGACGCAGTTGCGTGGAGGGCCGCCGGCCGACAACGCGGAAAGTTGCATCGGGTCGCGCGCGACGGATCTCCGGAACGAGTCGCTGCATAAGGTACGCAATCGCGTCCTGGTTGGGAAACCAATCAAGGGAGCCGAGGAAGAGAAACTCGTTGCTTCGCTCTCCGTACGAGGGAGGGAAGCTGTCAAGGTCAACGCCGTTGTGGACGACCTCGGCGCGGGGCGCACCCCATTCGCAAATGGCGGACGATTCGATCGAGCTCACGGAGGCTACGCACTTTGCGGCGGAAAATGCCCGCCGTTCGAAGCGGCTCATTTTCTCTGCTTGCTGAGCAAAGAAGAGCTTCGCCGCGTGGTTACGAGCATTCTCCGAGCGACGCTTCCAAATCAGAGTTTCCAGATTATGAGCGTCGATGACGAATGGAATATCGGGTTTTGCAAGCAGGTAATTCGCGTAGGGCGTCCATTCACAATGAACGAGATCAAACCGTTCTTGCAGAAGAAGCTCAGAGACCTTGTTGGCGAAAAGGGGCGTGGTGTGTTTCGCTACGCTGAAAGGAAAGCGCGAAAAGCAATTGCCGAGCAGCTGGGCGTAGAGCTTTGTGCCAGTCGGGTTCGGAAGCGCGCCGGCAAAGACGACCTTGATGCCGAGCGCTTCCACGTTCTCCTTTGCGAAAAGGATCTGCGGGTTACGTTCATCGCCATGGCAAAGCAACGTGACGGAATGGCGCCGCGCCAGCGGTTTGAGGAGATTCCATGTACGGATTGCCTTTCCCGCATCGGCAGGGAAAGGAAGAAATTCGTCCAACACGAGCACGTTGAGGCGTCCGGACTTGCCGGACTTTGTTGCGGAGACCGGCTCGCTCGGCAAAGCGAAGGAGGTCACCGCGCACCCCGCCCGAAGATCATTGTCTTGATGGTCGTAAACAGGATGAGGCAATCGAGCGAGATCGACGCGTGCTTCATATAGAAGAGGTCGAACTGAAGCTTTTTGCAAGACTCGCGCACGCTTGCGCCATAGCCGCATCGCACCTGTGCCCAGCCAGTCAGACCCGGACGCACCGTGTGCCGCAAATCGTAGTAGGGAATTTCCTTCGAGAGCAGTTCGACAAAGTGCGGACGCTCAGGACGCGGTCCCACGAAATTCATGTCGCCGCGCACGATGTTGAAAAACTGCGGTAGCTCATCCAGGCGGACGGTGCGGATGAACTTTCCTACGCGGGTGACGCGAGGATCGGATTGCGAGGCCCAGGTGGGCCCAGAGCGCGCTTCCGCATCGATATACATCGAACGGAATTTGTAGAGCTTGAAGATCTTGCGATTGAGCCCAATGCGGTCCTGCGAATAGAACGCGGGGCCGGGCGAGTCGAGCTTAACAGCAAGCCAAACGAGGGCGATCAGCGGCGCGGAAAGAACCAAGCCGATCGAGCCGCCAATGATTCTCGACAGGAACTCCCAGGCGGTGCGCAGCGAAGAACGACGGTATCCGTCGGTAAAGAGCAGTTCGCTGGGCTGAACATTCTCGACCGAGATGCGGCCGGTGAGGTTTTCGTAAAGGGCGTTGGCGTCCTGAACGATGATGCCGCGGAGGCGGAAGCTGAGAAGATCCGCAACGGGCAGGCGTTTACGGCGTTCGCGCAGAGAAACGATGACCCGCTGTGGGTTTTCGCTTTCTAAAATCGACTTGAGATTCTCGATCGTTCCCAGGTACGGCGCGTGCAGATCGGAACGGTCCGACGCATCGCCTTCAGTGATGATGCCGGCAATTTTGATGGGGACATCGGAACGCTTCTCAAGCTCACGGACCAGCAGGTCCCCGGGATGTCCTTCGCCGACGAGAATGATTTTTTCGTCTCGTACGTAAGCGCGCTCGCACCACTCGACGAACACCCGCCAGACGAACAACAACAATATCGAGAAGACGAGCGCGTTCACGATGGAAGCGGAGATGGTCAGCTTTTCCGGAAAGATCGCCAGGACGACGGCGATGATCAAAGCGGCAGCCCCAACCGCCTGCATCAACCGAAAGAGCAGTTCCCGCCATGACGAGAGGAAACGCAGGTCATAGAGGTCGGAATAGTAGAGGCAAGCCTGGCAGATCAACGAAATCGTAAGGGCCGGAATCGATGCGTCGTGAAACGGAGTGGCAGACCCGCGGAAGCTGCCCGCGCGGGCCACAGCCGCTACCCACAGGCCGACGAGGATCAGCACATTCTCCGAAGCAAGCAGAACGAAGAGACGGCCGGGATAATACAGATTGAGAACTTTGATCATGACTTTTCAGTCGCCCACATTACTCGGTTGTGTCGTAGTAATAACCGACGTGCGCCGGAAGCTTCGAGACTTCGTTTAGTACCGCGCCAATCAGCTTAGGTCGAACGCGATTCACAGCTTCGCTGGCGATGGTGTAATCGGTTGAGTCCGCGTGCACGACAAAAAGCACGCCGTCGGTCACAGTGACCAACATTTCCGAGTCCGCCACGCCCGCCAGAGGAGGACTGTCTAACAGAACGAAGTCGTAGGATTGCCGTGCGCGTCGCATAAATTCCACCATCCGCGCTCCCTGCAAAAGCTCAGGAGCATTCTCGGTGGCAGCGGTTGGAATGATATGAAGACCAGGAGAGACTTCGAAACCGATCTCTTCAAAGCAGGCTTCGCCGGAAAGGTAATCGTGCATATCGGGCCCGGTCGGAAGGTGAAGCGAGTTCTGAATGCGCGGCCGGCGCAGATCGCAATCGACCAGCAAAATGCGTTTGCGGGCAAGTTTGTTGAGAGAGAACGCGAGGTTCAACGACACCAGCGACTTTCCCTCGCCCGGCAAAGCGCTCGTGATCAGGATCGTCTTGAGATCCTGGGAAGCGGAGATCTCACACAGCCTGGAGCGCAAGGTACGCAGCTGCTCGAGCACGGCCCGATCGGAAGGCCGGCGGTGGAAGCTGACGATCTCGTTCGGAACGTTGAGCAAGGTGTGTTTGGAGCGTTGCAACTCGGGCGCAACTGTCATGGGCATAGAGTTCATCTCGCGGTTCAGAGCTTCTGAATTCTTGAATCGGTGCATGCTTTCAAACATTTCGTTCCCCTGGTCCTAGACCGCGACTTTTCGTGCGGCTGGCTTCGATGTGCCGGCGATGCTGGGAAGCTGTACCAACAGCGGGATGTTGAGGTAGTACTCAACATCGGCCGGGCTGTGCAGCGTCTTGTCGCGCATGTGACTCAGGAACGCGAGTCCCAACCCAATGACGATCCCCGCCAGAAGACCAAGCGCGTTCAGTTGAACCAGGTCGGGTTTGATCGGAGTTTGGGGAAAGTTCGCCGGATCCAGGATCTGGAACTGCTCGCCCTCGGCGCGCTTTTCCATATCCGCGGCAAGCAACGACGAATCTTTCTTTTCCAGAAGCGTCTTGTACTGTGCCTTGGTGCTTTCGTAATCGCGGTTTAGATCGGCGAAGCGCATTTCCACGGTCGGAAGCATTTCAATGTGGCCCTGGACCTTTTGAATCTGCTCCTCGATCTGTGCCTGCTTGGCTTTCTTGAGGGTGATTTCCTGCCGGATCGCGTTGAGCTGGCTGCGATTGATATCCGGCTCATCGGTCTTCGGTCCCACCTTGGCAACCTGCGACTCAAGTGCCGCCACATCATGCTTCAGGCGAACCACGTCAGGATGCTCCGGGGTATACATCTGCTCGGCGACGGCGAGCTGTGAGCGCATGTCTTCGAGTTTCTTGGGAAGGTCGCTGCCGTGGGCCGGGGTGTTCTTTTCAGAGGCCGCCAACATCGATTCGAGATATACGCGCTGTTGTTCGGCGCGGCCGATTTCGTCGCTGGTTCCCTGCAGCATGGCCTGGAGCTGGCTCAGCACGGTGAGGTTCGCCTGTTCCTGTTCGGGCAGGCTGCCCATGTTCTGCGCTTTGAACCTGCGGATGGCGTCTTCCTGTGTCGCGAGCTTGGCCTGGGTGTCTGCCAAAGCATCTTCAATGAACTGGGTAGTGCCGTTGGCCTGCATTTCGCGAGCCTTGAGATTCTCCGAGATAAACAAGGAGGAGAGCCGCTCCACGACCGCCTGCACGGTGCGGGGGTTGTTGCCCATGTAACTAATGCGGAAAGCCCCAATCGAACGCCGTTCCGGACGAGGGTCGGCAACAATCTCCACCGTAATATCGGCGCGCATCTTCTCGATGATCTGCTCGCGGGTATAGCTGCCCTTGAGCTGGGAATAAAGTCCAAACTCGTCGATGACCGAGTCAAGACGGGTCCGGCTCAGGATCTGCTGGCTCAATGTCTGCAGCCGGTCCGTAACGTCGCCGTTGACGGTCGGTTTGACGTACTCGGTCGGCACCTTCTGGGGGGCGACCAGGATCATCGTCTCGGACTTGTAGACCTTCGGGATTTTGCGTCCAACGCAATAAACCATGAGTGGGACGACAATGGCGGGAATGATGATCCACCACTTGCGGCGCAGCACGAGGTCGATGTAATCCGATGCTTGGGTCAGGGGGCGCTTCTTCATTGTCATAAGCCTTAATAGGGGCGCGGTAACATGTGCGTGAAGTCGTAGCTCAGGCCAGCGCTGTACTGGTTGCGGTGGTACCCGAGCGCTTGCAGTTCCCCGGCGGCGTCCTGCTGGCCGTGGATGTAGTTGGTGAGAAAAATCAGGTTGCGGCTGACGTGATAGCCAAGCTGGCCCGTCGCGATGAAGCCGTTCAGGCTAGCGCCCGGATAATCGGAATGCTGATAGGATCCGCCGGCTCCGACAAACAACCGCGCGCTGAGGCTGTGGCGAATCGTGCCGGAGATGACGTCGCCCAGCACGGAACCGTCGACGAAGCCCATTTGCAGAGACCGCGCGTAGAAGACGTTCACGGTAGAACGACCGATCTTGCGCGTGCCACCGGCGTTCACAACGTAGCTGTTGCCCTTCTCGAATGCGGTATTGGCGGGAACCTGGCGGATGAGTGGGCCTCCGGAGAGGTCCAGCCGCCAATGCCCGATCATCTGGGAGTATGTCGCCTGGATCGTCTCATCCAATTCGTGGGTCGTCGGATCGTTTTCCGCGGTGTAGCCGCCGGTCACTGATACGCCGAAGCTGGTTCTCTCGGAGTTCTTATGGGTCCAGCCAATATTCGTGCCACCGGTGACAAAGGATTCGGCCAACGGGTTGAAGCCGGCGAACGATCCGTCCGGGGTGAACCGGCTGGTGCCGCCAAGCACAGCAAAGTTCCAAGTGTCCTTGGCCGATGTCTGGTGCAGGAACGCCAATTGTGAGTAGGCGGAAGTGACGATCATCTGGTTGACCCCAGACAGCGACTCGAGGTCAGGCACCACGAAGGTCAGATCGCCGAAACGCGTGGGATCGCTCGGGTTCAAATAGCGGCTCGAGTAATGGCTGACGCGGGCAGTCCAGTCGATTTGAGTACGCGGGCTGATGCGGTGCTCAAACTCCTGGTCGTAGGCTTGCGCCATGAAATTGAGATTGGAGTACTGAGCATAGTCATTGAATGTCGGCGTGTAGTCCGCGCGAAATGCGTTATTGCCCCAGCGCTTGTCGAAGGTCGCGAACAACGACATCTGGGTCATTTCGCCACCGGCGCTGCCGGCCGCGCCCGTGATGTCGTCGTCATACATTCCCAGCACCTCTCCAGAGAGGGTGAAATTGCTTGGCTTCTCGGCGCCACGGTCGAACAGTGCGCGTTGCCGAAGCGGCAGCTCCGAGTCATCGGGCACGGTGGCGCTAGTGTTGTTGACACCGGTCTGATCGATCAGGACCGGCACGGGTTCTTGTGCGTGGACCGGCACGATGGCGGCCGCGAACAGAAGAAGCGTAGCGAGTTGAGTAGCGCGTTTCATAAAGCGATCCTTAAGAGGTTTCACGGGACGACGATGGTGTCGTGGGTTTGCAGGGCGAGAATTTCCTTGCCCCCGCGAATTGCCTGTTTGTAGTTGTAGGGCAGACGTTTCGTCGTGCCGTCGGGAGTTCTGCGGAGAATGTAGACCTTGGATTGTTTTGCGAATTCTTTGAAGCCGCCGGCCATCGCGATCGCATCGATGACGGTCATCGAGTCGGTCAGCGGGAAGGCGCCCGGCTTCATGATTTCACCAACCACGTTGATTTTGCGGCTGCGGATCTCTTGAACGGTCACGGTGACGACCGGAGCGTTCATGTACCGCAGCAAACGTTCCGTGATCTCGTCACGAACGGCGGCGGAGGTTCTTCCGTTGGCCATCACGTCGCCGATCAAGGGCATGGTGATGTATCCGTCGGGCCGGACCGGCAGATTGCGGGTCAGTTCCTGGTCTTTCCAAACACTCACGGCAAGAATGTCTTCCACCCCGATGATGTACTGGGGCGCTGCCGCCGTGGGCGGGCTTTTCGGCTGGGGTGCGTCGGTTCCTGCGAAACCTGCAGTCGCGCACGCGAGCAAGAGTACGAAAACGAAATTACGCATGGCTATTCCTCGAGGTTAAGTGCCGGCTCAGCGGCCGGATCGTCTTGTTCGACAACCGAAGCGGGTTCTACCGCTTCCGGGCTGACGAGGTTGTTGCGTCCAAAGGCGTAACAGCCCCTCGAGGGAGGTACGCCAACTTCTTTGAGCTTGTAGAGCAGAGCGCGATAGCTGATCTGTAAGGCTGCCGCTGCCCGTTTACGGTTCCACTGATGGGCTTGCAGCACCCGCAGAATGATGGTTCGTTCCAACCGGGCGACCGCGCGGCGGGTCAATTCCTTCAGGGCGATGGGCTCGCCTTCGAGAGGAAGCTCGAAGCGACGTTCCAGTTCCTCCGAGGAGCGCAGTTCGCTGGTGATGGCTTCTTCGGAGCCGAGCACCACGTAGCGCTTCATCAGGTTCTCAAGTTCGCGAATGTTTCCTGGCCAGCCATAGGCTTGCAGGATGCGCATCAGGGTCGGTGAAAGAGGAGGCGCAGTTTTGCCGAACTTCCGGTTGTACAGGCGCAGGAAATATTCGACTAATAGAGGTATGTCTTCGCTGCGCTCGCGCAATGGCGGGACGCGCAGGCTGAGGACGTTGACGCGGAAATAGAGGTCTTCGCGGAAACGTCCAAGGGCGACTTCTTCCAGCAGGTCGCGATTGCTGGCGCAGATCACCCGCAGATGGACCGATCGCTCTTCGTGTCCGCCGATGCGGCAAAAGCGGCCATCCTGCAGCAACTGCAGCAACTTGGCCTGCAGCCCGATCTCGACTTCGGTCACTTCATCGAGAAAGAGCGTGCCGCGTTCGGCCATTTCCACGCGTCCCTGCTTGGTAGCGGACGCGCCGGTAAAGGCTCCCTTTTCGTAGCCGAAGAGTTCGGTTTCGAGGAGGGTGCCGGGGATCGCCGGGCAGTTGACCTTCACGAAAGTGCCGGAACATTCGGACTGTTGATGGACCAGTCGTGCAATGAGATCTTTTCCGGTACCGCTTTCACCGGTAATGACCAAGGGTGCGTTCGCGGCAGCCACTAACGCGACGTGCTGCCGAAGTTCGCGCATCGCCTTGGAACGACCGAAGATGATTTCGGCCGATGGCATCACGTCTAAGCTGGAGGCTCTGTTTTGTCCGAGTGTGGTGGATTGGCTCACGGTTTCTTTCTCACGTTCGTCTTGTTCTTTGCACATGGGCTTCCGAACTGGAGGAGGCATGCGGTTTTGCTGCGAGCACAAGGTATGTCTCTGGAAATACAGTGTTTTAAATTGCGACGCGAGCGCAGTTGAGGAGAGAGCCGAGGGTGGAAGTAGCCTGTTTTAAGGAAGTGCCCCAAGGCAGTGTGAAAATGTTTTCACACCTTTAGAGCACGAAACGCGATGGCAGAAATTGGTAACTACGGCGTCAGCCTTATCGGAAATCTAATGTGAAAAAAGATGCGCAAATTTCCAATTTTTTACAAGACTTGGTACATGTCTTTTAGTACTATGTGAAACAAGCAGCAGCTCAGGAATACACACAGCAACAGTAACCAGACGGTCTCCCCCAGACCGGATTTAACTACGTCGACGTCCCCCCCACGACGTACAGCTTTCCCAAAATTTATGAGTGTCAGTGGTTCCAGTCCTGCCAAGCAGGATCCGAATCCGTCCGCAGTCCGCCAACGCTCTCGCCGCAATGCGAATGAGCGCGAGGAACTGTTCCGCAAGACCGTCGGCGTGGCCGCAGCTTCGCACGAGTTGCGAACGCCGCTGGCGCTGCTGAGCGGATACACCAAGCTTTTGCTCGCCGAAAGTTTCGGGCATTTGAACGAACAGCAACACAGCGTGCTGTCGGAGATGGATGCGGCCGCCGAACGAATGCAAAGGTATGTCAATGACTTCCTCGCGTTCGGTGCATTGGAGTCCGGCAAACTGTTTCCCGACCGCAAACTGCAACCTGTCAACAATGTTGTGCGGGAAGTCGTCGAGATGTGGTCGTCGCGCTTCGCGGCTGCGAACAAGGTGCTGACTTTTCTTCCAGGCACCGATCTCCCGCTAGCCTTATTTGACGCTCTCAAAATTCATCATGTGTTTTCCAACCTTCTTGATAATGCTCTCAGATTCACTCCGGAAGGCGGCGAAGTCACGATCACGACGAGACCTCACGTATGGAACCGTCGCGTAATCGGAAGCCTGGCGGAACAGACCGAAGAGCGCAGGAAAGAATATTCACGCAAGGACAACGCAGTACGGGTGGACATTCGCGACATGGGACCCGGAATTCCGGCCGAGTATCACACGCAAGTATTTCAAGAGTTCCAGAGGCTGCCGATGGCAGGGAACTCCGCAGGGGCAGGTTTGGGACTGGCCATTGCTAAACGGTTGATTGACGCTCACGGCGGCACGATTTGGATCGAGAGCGGCAGCAACCAAGGCGCAATTTTCTCGTTTTTACTTCCGACTTCGACTTAGGTTTGAAAGGTTATATGAGTGCCAATCGTCTGATGTTAGTGATTGATGATGAACCGAGCATGCTGCGTTATGCTCGCACGCTGCTCGAGCTCGACCGGGTGCAGGTCGAGACCGCAGCCAGCGGGGCGGAGGCGCTAGGCCGTATCCAGGCCGGGCTTCAGCCGGACCTCATTTTGCTGGATGTTTCCATGCCAACCATGAACGGCATGCAGGTGCTGGCCGCCCTGCGCCAAATGAGTCCGTCGCAGCGCATCATTATGATGTCGTGCAAGGCGGAACCTTCGACCGTGGTGGAAGCGATTCGTCTCGGAGCGGTCGATTACCTTTTGAAACCGTTCTACAAGTCGCACCTGGACGCGGCGTTGGCGCGCATCTCGGCAGCGCCTGTCTCGCAGGCGACCGTGACAGTAACGTCGGATTCTGTGGCACGGCCGGCGGCGCAAATCACGGGAACGACGATCGACGATCTTCACCAGGGATTCTTTCTCGCTGCCAGTGAACAGATGCAGCAGGTGCGCAAACAAGCGTTGCTGATCGCGAAGGTGGACGTGCCTGTCCTCATTCTTGGCGAAAGCGGTGTCGGCAAAGAAGTGCTCGCGCGCTTCATTTACGAAAACTCGCAGCGCAGCGATAAGCCCTGGATGAAGGTGAACTGTGCGGCCGTCCCCAACGAGCTGCTGGAAAGCGAGCTGTTCGGGTATGAAGCAGGCGCCTTTACCGGAGCGATCAAAGCGAAGCCAGGAAAATTCGAGATCTGCCATCGCGGCACGATGATGCTCGACGAAATTGGAGAGATGAGCAATTCTCTGCAATCGAAACTGCTGCACGTATTGCAGGACGGAGAGTTCTGCCGACTCGGCGGCCGCGGGAACCTGCGCGCGGATGTACGCGTGATCGCCGCTACGAACCTCGATATGAAACGCGCCCTGGCGACGCGCCAGTTCCGCGAAGATCTTTATTACCGTCTGAATGCATTCACCATCACCATTCCGCCGCTGCGCGAACGCACCAGCGAGATTCCTCTCCTCCTGCAGCACCATATGGCGACCGTCGCGCACGGATTGGGCGTAGAGCCGTTTGCCTATTCAACGGATTTCCTCGAAGCTTGCATGCGTTATCCGTGGCCCGGCAACATTCGTGAGTTGTCGAACGTGGTGAAGAAACTGGCCATCCTGCGCGACGAGAACTCCGTCATTGCGGAGTTCCGCAAGCAGCCAATGTCTTCATCCATGCTGCCGGAGCGGAAAGACGACCTCAAAATGATGGTGCGTGGACTGAAGGACCAGGCAGAACTGCAGGCGCTCGACTCGGTTCTGAAGGAAAACAACTGGAACCGCAGAAGGGCCGCGGCGCAGCTGAATATCAGCTACAAAGCGTTGCTCTACAAAATCAAGCAGTATGAGCTACGGCCGCCCGCGCCCATTATCCCCCCTGCGCGCGCGGACAACTTCCCGGGCACACCCTTAGCCCATTCGGAAAAAACAGCCTGATCAAGATCAGAGAAGCCGCGAAGGAGCGGCTTCTCCATTTGTGGTGCAGGTAGCTGCATAAGGATGTGGGCCTCTTTTTCCTGATGTGCAAATATTTGCACATCGGTTGTGAATCGAGCTGCAAGCTCTGTTGAACGAGGATGATGATTGCAGGCCACTTCAGCACTAATTACTGCCAAATCACCACTTTTTGGTGCGTTTCTAATGCTCCGTTCGCTTTCAGCTTTGGAATGGAGCTTGCAGTTCCTTGTTGCCGGATTGAAACAAGCCGGCCGGTCCAGTTGAGGAAGTTTTAGTGACGTCAGATCCGAAAACGAGTTTTAAGAACGCGGACACGGCGGGCCCGACCATCGTTGACCTGTTTCGCGAGCAGGTACGCCTTCGGCCGGACGCAGCGGCGTTGCGCGCTGACACGGCACAACTTAGCTACGGCGACATGGACCGGCGGTCGGATGATTTTGCGCGAGCCCTCCGGGTGCGCGGCATCGGGAAAGGCGCGCTGGTCGGTCTTTTGCTGGAGCGGTCCTTCGATCTTTATGTTGCCATGCTGGCCATCGCAAAACTTGGCGCGACCTTCGTTCCACTGGAAACGACGGCTTGCGCCGACTTGCTGCGGCCAATGTTGCGCGACAACGGTATCCGCTATCTCATCAGCGAAGAAGAATCACAACCGCCGGTTTGCCGCCCAAGTGCGGACGATGTCCAACTGATTTCGCTAGCCTCGCTGGCCGCGGGCGCGTTGTGCCCGGCGGAGCCGGTGGAGTCTCAAGTTCACCCGGAAGACGCTCTGTATGTAATGTTCACTTCCGGTTCGACCGGAGTTCCGAAAGGTGTAGTTGTGCCGCACCGCGCGGTGGTTCGCCTGGTGCGCAACCAGACCTTTGCCAAGTTTGGTCCGGAAGAGGTTTTCTGCCAGTTCGCGCCGGTGCATTTCGACGCGTCCACCCTGGAGATTTGGGGAAGCCTGCTGAACGGCGGCTGCCTCGTCATACCGCCTCCACATGTACTTTCACTCGACGACTTGGCGACGATCATTCGCGAACAGCGAGTGACGACAATCTGGATGACGGCGGCGTTGTTCCACTTGGCTGTAGATAAAACCATCGATCTGTTTGCCCCGCTGCAGCGCCTGATCTTCGGAGGCGACGTCATCTCGCCGGAGCGCGTGGAGCGTCTGCAAAAGCTGTATCCCAACCTGGCGATGGTGAATGGTTACGGGCCCACCGAGAACACGACGTTTACTGTCTGCTACGAAGTCCCCAGGGATTTCAAGGCGGATGGCCATTCTCTGCCGATTGGGAAGCCCATTCACGGAACAACGGTGCACATCCTCGACGAGAAGCTTCGACCCGTAGCTGGGGGCGAACGCGGTCAGCTTTGCGCCGCCGGCGAGGGGCTGGCACTGGGATATCTTTGTCAGGAAACGCTGACCAAGGAAAAGTTCGTTCGCGATCCGGTTGCGGGCTCCGGTCTCATGTATTTGACCGGCGACGTGGTGCGAGAACTGCCGGACGGCAACATCGAGTTCTGCGGCCGGGTGGATGGCCAAGTCAAAATCAGCGGACACAGGGTGGAACTTGGTGCGATTGAGACAGTCCTGCGCAACGATCCGAGAGTCCGGGAAGCGGTCGCCCTGGTTCACGGGGCAGCGAACGCGGAGAAGCAGATCTTTGCCTTCGTGGAGCTGAAGCCCCAGGAGTCAGCCACCGAAGCGGAATTGCGAGCCATCGTTAATGCGAAGCTGGCCCATTATTCCGTGCCCGCACGCGTGCTGGTTTGCGACACGCTGCCGATTGGGGTCACAGGGAAGATCGACCGTCAGGCATTGCTGAACCTGCTGGCAAAGAAGCAAGAGAAACTTCCTCAGGCCGATTCTGCGAAGCTCGAGGAGCGCGTGATCGCTCTCTGGAAGCAGATTCTGGGACGCGAGGATATCGACCGGAGCACCCCATTTTTTGAGCAAGGCGGCACCTCGTTGCAGATGATCGAGATGCACCACGAATTGCAATCGTGGGGCTTCTCAGAGTTATCGATTGTCGAGCTCTTTCAACATGCCAGTGTACGGGGCCTGGCGCAGCACCTGGAAAAGGCTGCCGGTTCCGAGATCTTCGTCGATTCCCGGACACCGGAGAAATCGCAAGATAACACCATCGCCGTGATCGGCATGGCCGGGCGCTTCCCGGGAGCCAACAACCCATCAGACTTGTGGAAGAATTTTGTCGAAGGTGTCGAGGCAATTCGCACTTTCAAAGACGAGGAGCTCGAAGACTCGTTCGACCAGGCGACGCGTAATTCCGAACTGTATGTCCGGTCGCGGGCCATCCTGGATGATGTCGAAACCTTCGATGCCGAGTTCTTCGGGTTGCTGCCTAAGGAAGCGGAGCTGACCGATCCCCAACAGCGGCTCTTGCTGGAGTGTGCATGGGAGTCGCTGGAGGATGCGGGTTACGCGCCCAAAGCTTATCCCGGACGCGTCGGCGTATTCGCCGGCGCCAGCATCAATACTTATCTCTTGCGGCATATCTGCGCCGACCGCAAGTTCGTTGACGAGTTTACGTCGGTCTACCAGGTCGGGGCATTTCCGATGCTGGTGGGCAACGGCGCCGATTTCACGGCATCGCGCATCAGCTACAAGCTGAACTTGCGCGGGCCTGCAATGACGGTTCAGTCCGCTTGCTCCACCTCGTTGTTGGCGGTGGCGCAAGCGTGCGAGGGGCTGCGCTCAAGAAAGATGGATATGGCCCTCGCGGGCGCAGCCTCCGTGTCTCTGCCGCAACGTCGCGGTTATCTCTATCAGCAAGGCGGCATGGTTTCTGCCGACGGACATTGCCGGCCGTTCGATGCGAAAGCGAATGGCACGGTTTTCGGCAGCGGTGCGGCCATGGTGTTGCTGAAGCGCTACGAGGATGCGGTGCGCGACGGCGATCATATTTATGCGTTGATCCGCGGCGTCGGTATTAACAACGACGGATCGGACAAAGCGGGATACGCGGCGCCGAGCGTGGACGGACAAGCTGCATCGATTGTGATGGCGCACACGGATGCTGGAGTCGCGGCCGATACCATCGACTACGTCGAGTGCCACGGCACGGGAACGCCCCTGGGCGATCCGATTGAAGTGGCGGCGCTTGCCAAGGCATTCAAGGCGAACGCGACCGGTCACCGGTGCGCGATCAGTTCGGCAAAAAGTTCTCTCGGGCACCTGGACGTGGCGGCCGGCGTTACGGGCTTAATCCGCGCGTGCCTCGCCCTGCATCACGAAACGATTCCTGGAACCCTGCATTATTCTTCACCGAACCCGCGCATGGAACTGGAGAAAACGCCGTTCTACGTGACCGCCGACAACACTCGCTGGAATCGTAACGGGCACGCGCGGCGCGCGGGCGTGAGTGCGTTCGGGGTCGGGGGAACCAACGTTCACCTTGTGCTGGAAGAGGCGCCGAAAGCTCCACAAACGTCATCGCGTGAGCGATATTACACTCTGCCCATTGCAGCGCGGTCCAATGAAGCGTTAGCTGCTTACCGCGAAACCTTAAAGAAACACTTTGAGAACCATCCGGACGCAAATATTGCCGATGCCGCCTACACGTTGAGCGTGGGACGCGAGGCTTTTGCCTGGCGCACGGCGGTGTGCGGACGCACCGCGCAGGAGATCGCCGCAGCGCTTGGAAATCGAAAGGATGCATTGCAAGGGAGCAAGGGCCCGTCGGTCGTCTTCTTGTTTCCCGGGCAAGGGGCTCAGTATCCGGGCATGGCAGCCGGGCTGTACGCCGCGGAACCTGTCTTCGGCGCGGCCGTCGATGAGTGCTTCGAACTTGGTAAGGCACATCTTCCCGCCGGGCTGAAAGCATTGATTCTGACTGGAAAGAGCGAGGATGCAGATGCCCTTCGCTCGACCGAATTTGCGCAGCCGGCACTCTTCATCGTGGAGTACGCGTTGGCACGCCTGTGGATGAGTTGGGGCGTTGAACCCGCAGCGATGATCGGACACAGCGTAGGCGAAATTGCAGCGGCTTGCCTGGCGGGCGTCCTGTCGCCGGCCGATGCTTTGAAGCTGGTCGCACTGCGTGGTCGCATGATGCAGCGCATGGAACACGGAGCGATGTTGTCGGTACGCATGCCGTCAGCTGAGCTCGCACCGTATCTGCAACGTCATCAGCTCTCTTTGGCTTCGGTCAATTCACCGCAGCTCTGCGTTGCCTCGGGTCCGATGGCGAGCATTGCAGCGCTGGAGGCAGAACTCGCAGCGAAGAACGTACAGGCGCGCAAGCTGCATACCTCGCATGCGTTCCATTCCGAGATGGTGGATGGCATCCTGCCGGAACTGGCCGAGGTTCTCCGGTCGATTTCGTTGCAAGCTCCGAACTACAAGATTATTTCGTCGTGCACCGGCGAAGAGCTGACCGCGGAAATGGCGACGGATCGTAAATACTGGACGCGCCACTGTCGCGAGACGGTGCAATTTGCCGGGGCGCTGGCCAAGACATCAGATTTGAAGAAAGCTGTTTTGCTTGAACTTGGTCCCGGGCAGACGCTGGAAACCCTTGCGCGGCAGCAGATGAGCAAGGACGGATCATTCGTGTTCGGGGGCTCGCTGCCGGGGCCGGATGCCACGGAGCCAAGCAACGAAATCATTATGCGCAGCCTGGGGACGCTCTGGTCGGCCGGCTATGAAGTGAAGTGGCCGCAGGTTTTCGCGAACGAGACCCGCGCCCGCGTTCCGCTGCCGACCTATCCGTTCCAGCGCAAGCGTTATTGGATTGAAGCACCGAAAACCCAGGTCCGCACCGCGGCCTCGAATTCGGAAAGTCTGCCGTCAGCACCTCAAGTTACAAATGACACAGTGCCTATCACCGTGGAAAAAGAGAATCAAATGTCGAAGACCACGCCGCCCGTCAAGGACCGCAAGAACTCGATTGCCGAGGCTGTTCGCACACTCCTGGAAGAACTTTCCGGAGTGACGATGGATGCATCGCAAGACGAAGCCAGCTTTGTAGAGCTCGGTTTCGACTCGCTGTTCCTGACGCAGGTCACGCAGGAAGTCCAGAAGCGCTACGCCGTAAAGGTGACGTTCCGCCAGTTACTGGGCGAATACTGCTCGGTGCAGGCCTTGACCAACTTCCTGGATACACAGCTTCCCGCGGATGCTTTCGCGCCGCCGGCCGCGCCCTCACCTGTAGCCGAAGTCCACGAAGAGCCGAAGGCGATTTCCGTGCCGGCTCAGAGCGCGATGCCACAGAGCGCCAGCGGAATGGAGTCGCTCTTCCGGGAACAACTGCAAGCGATGTCGACGCTCATGCAGCGTCAGCTTGAGGTGTTACAGGGAGGCAAGGTTTCGGTCGTAGCGTCATCTCCTGTTCCGGCTGTAGTCGTGGCTGCGACCTCGCAGAAATCTCAGGACCAACCAAAATCGCAGGCCGCCGTTTCTTCGGGAACATCGGTTGCGAGCGCGTTGCTGAACGTGCCGAAGGCATCCAGCACGGATTTGACCAGCGCGCAGCAGAAGCACATCCATCGTTTGATCGATCTCTACACGCGCAAGACAGCGGGTTCCAAGCGCCTCACGCAGGAGTATCGCGGGGTGCTTGCTGATCCACGCGTCGTCGCTGGGTTTCGGCCGGAGTGGAAGGAGATGGTGTACAGCATCGTCACCGAACGCTCGAAGGGATCGAAGCTGTGGGACGTGGACGGCAACGAATACATCGACATGGTGAACGGTTTCGGGCCGACGATGTTCGGGCACGCTCCCGACTTTGTGACCGAGGCGATCGCCGAGCAGATGAAGCACGGCTTCGAGATCGGGCCGCAGAGTCCGCTGGCCGGCAGGGTTGCGCAGTTGATCAGCGAACTGACGGGCAACGAGCGGGTCACCTTCTGCAACACGGGATCCGAAGCGGTCATGGCCGCAATCCGTATCGCGCGAACGGTCACCGGGCGGAGCAAAATCGTGTTCTTCGGCGGCGATTATCACGGGCAGTTCGATGAAGTGCTGGTAAAGCCGATTCGTCGCAACGGCATACCGCAAGCCGCTCCAGCGGCGCCGGGCATTCCCGCGGAGAACCTCAGCAATATTGTGGTTCTCGAATATGGTTCAGCAGAGGCGCTGGAGTACATTCGCCAACACGCTGCGGAATTCGCGGCGGTGATGGTCGAGCCGGTACAGAGCCGCCATCCTAATCTTCAGCCGAAAGAGTTTTTGCAGGAAGTTCGTCGCATTACCAAGGAAGCCGGCACCGCTTTCATCTTCGACGAGGTGGTAAATGGGTTCCGGGTGCATCCCGGCGGAGCGCAAGCCGTCTTCGGCGTACGCGCAGATCTCGTGACCTACGGCAAAGTCGTCGGCGGCGGCATGCCGCTCGGCATCCTGGCTGGGCGCGCTCAGTTCATGGACGCCTTGGACGGTGGCACGTGGAAATTCGGCGACGATTCGGCCCCGGAAGTCGGCATGACCTTTTTCGCCGGAACCTTCGTGCGCCACCCGCTCACGCTTGCTGCGACCTATGCCGTGCTCGCGCGCATGAAGGAGCAAGGCCCAGCGCTGCAGGCCAATCTCAACGAGAAGTCGGACAAGCTGGCGCAACGCATCAATCAAACATTTGAGAAGTGGGGGCTGACCGCAAGGATCGAGAACTTCGGCAGCGTTTTCTATTTCAACCTGCACCACGATACCCGCTTCGCCAGCTTGTTCTATTTCCATCTGCGCGCCAAGGGGATCCACATTCTCGAAGGCTTCCCGTGCTACATCACGACGGAGCATTCGCAGGCGGATTTCGATCATATCGTTGCGTCATTCGATCAGACCCTGGCGGAAATGTGCGCGGATGGGCTGATAGAGACCAAGTCCGACGCGGTTGCAGCTCAGAAGTCGCAGCGCCGCAGCAGCTCTCCGCTGACGGAAGCGCAGCTCGAAGTAATGCTCGCCGCGCAGTTGAGCGATGCTGCGAGTTGCTCGTTCAACGAATCGTTCTCGCTCAGTCTTGAGGGAGCGCTGGATGTAGAGACCTTCCGCGACGCGCTCAATGCAGTCGTGGATCGCCACGATGCGCTACGCTCGGTGCTTGCCCCTTCAGGCGACAGTTTGTTGTATCGCGAGTCGCTGGGGCTGGAAACGCCTCTCGTCGATCTCTCTGGCTTGAGCCAGTCGGAGCAGCAGGTGGAGCTCTCGAAAATGAGAGAGCGTGAAGCGGTGACGGCTTTCGATTTGCACCAGGGACCCCTGGTTCGCACCCAACTGGTGCGTCTCGCCGCGAATTCCCATCTCCTGATCTGGACCGCGCACCACGTCGTCTGTGACGGATGGTCAACTAACGTTTTGCTGGACGAACTAGGAAAGGTTTATTCCAGCCGCCGCAATGGAACTACGCTGAAACTGGATCCGGTGCTCTCGTTCGCAGAATTTGCGGAGAGCCTCGGGTTGCAGAAGGATTCTCAATCGCAACAAAAGACGGTCGAGTTCTGGACTTCGCAGTTCGAAAAAAAACCTGCGCTGCTGGATTTGCCGACAGATTTCCCGCGTCCCGCGCAACGCTCCTTCATCGGGAACACCTGCTACGCCACGTTGCCGGCTTCGCTGAACAATGCGATCCGGCAGTTCAGCGCAAAGAATGGTTGCACGAAATTCGTGACGTTGCTGGGCGCCTTCCAAATATTGCTCGCCAGGCTCGCGCAGCAGGAAGACACGGTTGTGCTGGTGCCGAGCGCGGCGCAGTCGAAGGTGGAAGACGCGGTACTGGTCGGCCATGGCGTCAACCTGCTCCCAATCCGCATGCGGGTGGACGCAGAGACGACCACGGCTTCGTACTTGAAGAAGCTCAACTCGGTGGTGCTGGACGCCTACGAGCATGCCGATTACACCTTTGGCAGCCTGGTGCAGCAGCTGAACGTGAAGCGCGAACCGGGACGGCTGCCTCTCTCCGAGATCCAATTCAACCTGGAGAAGGTGGGTAGCGGCCTTCAACTGGACGGCCTAAAAGCAAGCGTCCGGTCGAACGGCAAGAAATTCACGAACTTCGATCTGTTCCTGAACATCGTGGACGACGGCTCGGAACTTCGCCTGGAATGCGATTACAACCGCGAGATCTTCGAAGAGGCAACGATCCTGCGGTGGATGGGCCATTACGGCACCTTGCTGGAATCGATGCTGACTTCCGCAGAAACGCCGGCGGCGCGCGTGCCAGTTCTCAGCGCCGAGGATGCGCGACACATCCTGCAGGAACTGAATGCAACCGCCGCTGTTTATCCGAACGAATCCACGCTGCCGATGCTGATTGCCGAACAGGCGATGCGCTCGCCCAACAAAGTTGCGGTGCGCGATGCTGCGGAGCAGCTCACGTACGCGGAGCTGGAACGCCGCTCGGGACACGTTGCAGCGCAGCTGATCGCGATGGGAACCCGGCCCAACGACATGGTGGGATTGCTGGTCGATCGCTCGGTCGGCATGCTCGTCGCACTGCTCGGCATTTTGAAAGCAGGCGCGACCTATGTTCCGCTCGATCCGATTTATCCCAAGGCTCGCATCGAGTTCATCCTGAACGAAACGCAAGTGCCGGTGCTGATTACGCAGCAGCATCATTTGCAGAACGTGCCGGTGCCAACGGGAACGCAGACCCTTTGTATCGATCGCGATGCAGCGAAGATCGCCGCCGCGAAAACGGCGCAGAATATCGCGAAGGACGCGAGTTCCCTGGCTTACGTCATCTATACCTCGGGTTCCACGGGCCAGCCGAAAGGCGTGGAAATTTCGCATCGTGCGTTAGTGAACTTCCTCTCTTCTGCCAGGAAAACGCTGCAAATCGGCGAAGCGGAGCGACTGCTCGCGGTGACGACGATTTCCTTCGACATTGCCGGACTCGAGTTGTTCATGCCGCTCCTCGCCGGGGCAACGGTGTTCATCGCCTCAAAAACGGATGTGGCCGATGGCAAACGTCTCTCTCATCTGATTGCAGAAGCCGGCATCACCGTGATGCAGGGAACGCCGTCGACCTGGAAATTGCTGCTGGAAGCGGGCTTCCATCCTGCTGCCGGATTCAAGGTGCTGTGCGGTGGCGAGGCCTGGAGCCGCGAGTTAGCAGACCGCCTGCTGGCTGTCGGCTGCCGAGTCTGGAATATGTATGGACCGACGGAAACAACGATCTGGTCGTCGATCACGCCGGTGGAAGCAGGGAACCGGCCCCCGTTCATTCGGTCGAGCGTAGCGAACACTACGTTTTATGTGCTCGACAATGCTTTGCAACCGCTGCCGTTTGGCGTCCCTGGGCAATTGTTCATCGGGGGCGACAGTGTGGCGCGCGGATACTTCCGACGCCCGGAATTGACCGCATCGCGCTTCGTTACGGACCCGTTTGCGTCCGGCAATCAGCGGATCTATGCGACGGGAGACCGCGTCCGGCAACTCACGGATGGGTCCATCGAATTCCTGGGGCGCGCGGACTTCCAGGTAAAGATTCGCGGCTACCGTATTGAGCTCGGGGATGTGGAATCGGCGTTCAGCCGCGTAACCGGGATATCGGAAGCGGTGGCTGTGGCACATAATTTTGGCAATGAGGATCTACGGTTGGTTCTCTACTACGTCGCGGGCTCGGCAGTAGACACTACGCCGCTGCGCAATGGCATGCGCGAGCTGGTTCCGGATTACATGGTGCCGGCCATGTTCGTGCGCATGGACCGCTTTCCATTGACCGATAACGGAAAGATCGACAGGAAATCGCTGCCCGCCCCAGTGCGCGACGAAGCCGCTGCCAGTAGCATTGCGAAGCAGCCGCAAACGCCAATGGAAGCCGCGCTGGCTGCTATTTGCGCCCAGGTGCTCGCGGTAGCGTCAGTAGGGACAGATGAAGACTTGATGGATTTGGGAGCGGATTCGATCCACCTCTTCCAGATCACGGCCCGGGCGACGCAGAAGGGCTTGCCGCTTACGGCAAAGCTGATTTGGTCGCACCGCAGCGTTGAAAAGATCTGCGCCGCGATGGCCACCGAGCCGGCAGTGAGTATTGTTACGGAAACAACGATTCGTCCACGTTCACGCGAGCGGTACCGCGTGCAGGTGGCGGAGTAGGGGAGAGATCTGTGAAGAGTAACGAGGCACAGACGGCGATCAATTCGACGCTGCTGCCCGCAGAAGCGGTGGCCGCCCCGGATGATGCCCTCTTCCGCGTTCCTTGTTCCCATGCGCAGCGGAGATTCTGGGTGGCGAGCCAGCTCTATCCCGGCACGCCCACCTTTAATGTCGCTGTGCGCTGGAGGCTGGAAGGAAAGATCGACGCCGCTTTGATGGAACGGGCCTGCAACCTTCTCATGGCTCGACACGAGATATTGCGCACCACGGTCGATTCCGATGGAGACGAGGTTTACCAGGAGATTCGATCAGAGTTGGTTTGCACGATGAAGTTCACCGATCTCTCCATGCTTCCGGCAATCGAACGGCAAGCAGCTGCGGAGGATCTGGCTGTACGCGAAGCACAAAAGCCCTTCGTGCTTGCGACACCGCCGCTGCTGCGCTTTGGCTTGCTGCGCATGCAGGAGGATTTGCACATCCTGCTCTGTACCGCACACCATGCAATTTGTGACGGCCTCTCCGTCGGCGTGCTATCCGATGATCTCGGACAAATCTACGATGCTTTGAGCCGAGGGGAACAGCCAGCCCTGCCGCCGATGGACTTGCAATATGCCGATTACGCGATCTGGGAGCAGGAAAATCCGCGAACAGAACTGTTCGAAAAACAGTTGGATTTCTGGCGCCGTACGCTGGCCGGTTATCGATCCTTCGAGGTGGAAAGCGACAGTCCACGGCCCAAAACACGCACCGTGGCCGGCCACATCGTTTCGCGCGTCTTGCCGCGGCAGCTCACCGATGCCCTGACGAAGCTGAGCCGCGAGCACGGTTGCACCCTGTTCACCACCAGCCTCACCGGTCTGAGCGTGCTTCTGCAACGGCTTTCGAACTCCGGCGAAATCATTGTAGGAACCCAGGTGATTGGACGGGAGCGGGCCGAAATTGAGCGTTTGGTGGGCGTGTTCACCAACACCCTGGCGTTGCGCGTGGACGCTTCCGGCGATCCCACGATCGCAGAGCTGTTGGATCGAACCCGCGGGGTTGTGACCTCTGCCCTGGAAAACCAGGATCTTCCGTTTGGCAATGTAGTGGAGGCCCTGGACGCGGCACATGATCCCGCGCGACAGCCGTTCTCCCAGATCCATTTCATTTTCCAGCGCTCGTTCGTCAGCAACCGGAACTATGAAACCTTTTCGCTGATCGACATGCCTTCGCGCACGCCGGGCGCGGGATTTGATCTCAACTTCTTCATGGTCGAGCGTCCTGACGGATGGCGGTTGTCCTGTGAGTTCAACACCGACCTGTTTCGGCAGGCGACCGTCGAGTGGATGTTGCAGGAGTTGGAGAACGTCTTCGGGCGTCTCTCGGAGAACTTGGCCACTCGACTGAGCGCAGTGCCAGTAGCCGCTCGCCCGCGCAAGGACATAAAAGCCTCTGTGCAGGCTGCCGTGCCAACGCCGAAGAAAAAAGATCCGGGCGCCTTCTCCGAAACGGCGCTGGCCGGGCTCTTCCAGGAAGTGCTGGGTGTAAAAAATGTCGGCGCGGAAGACAGCTTCTTCGACTTAGGTGGACATTCCATTCTTGCCGCGCGCTTGCTGACGAAGATCGAAAGGAAATTTGGGGTCCGGCTGTCACTGGCAGATTTGGTGCAATCGCCCTCTCCGCGATCCATGGTCCAGGCTTTCGGCCAGGATTCCCTGGTTGCTTCGGACCGGGTCGTGCCGCTGCAGCGTGGCTCGCGCGATCCGCTTTTTGTGATTTCCCAAAGCCTGGTGTTCCACAATGTCGCCAAGGCATTGGGCCCTGACCGCGCCGTGTATGCGCTGCGCATGCTGGAAGAGGATGCGCACAAGCTGGAGAAGCCGTACACCATGCAAGCCATCGCGGCCTACTACGTTCGTCTACTGCGCGAGGTGCAGCCGACTGGTCCCTACCGTTTGGCCGGCTGGTGCGTAGCGGCAAAGATTGCTTACGAAGTTGCTCAGCAATTACAGGCCCTGGGCGAGTCGGTGGAGACGCTCGTGATCCTCGATACCTGGGCTCCGGGATATATCCGCGACATGACGCCAGTTCGGCGCGCACTTACGAACGCCGCCTACACCGCTCATCGCGCGAGGATGCGCTTGTTCGGAGGATCGCAGGAGAACGGCGGCACGAATGAGACGATGAAGCCGACGCCGGTGGAGGAGATAGAGTACGCGGCTGCGGAAATTTACGCGCCCGCCCCCTACCGTGGCCACGTCGTATTGTGCTGCAGCAGCGAACAACCGGCAGGCGGCTTATTCGATCCCAACATGGGGTGGGGCAAGTATCTGGATCCGATGCCTCCCATTCACCGCATCGACGGGAGCCACCTGGGAATGTTTGAAGCGTCGGGCGCAGCTTTCATCGCAGCAAAGATCATGGAAGCAGCGCATCATGAGTTTCCCACCGGGGCACCGCACACGGCTAAGAGCCGCGATCACTCCGGCTTTTTACCGGGTGAAGACAAAGCGCATGCTGCCGTTTGAAATTGCGCTGCTGTCGTGCTCAGCCGCGGTCGCGTTGATTCTGGTGTTAGCTGGGAAACCGGCAAAACGTCCTCTGTTGTGGATACTCGTCGCTGCCGCTCTCGTCACAATCGTTTGGCAATTTCGCCTTGAGCGCAGGCATTGGCAAATGTGGCCATGCTTTCTCGCAATCGGTTTATTGGTTGTAACTTTGCGATTGCAGCAACCAGCCCCCAAGAAAACTCGATGTCTCGGAGCGGTAGCTCTCATTTTGATGGCGTCTTCCGTGGGCGCGGCAACAGCGCTGCCGATCTTCCACCTTCCGGAAGCAACCGGTCCCTATCAAGTAGGGACGATGACGGTCCACCTCGTCGACCGCAGTCGCCGGGAAACGTATTCTTCGAATCCGTCGGCCGTGCGCGAGTTGAACGTTCAATTCTGGTATCCGACAGAAGCCAAGACCGGCATACACGCTCCCTATCGCCGTCCCAGCGAAACTACTTTGCTCTCGATGTACCAAGCGGTGACCCTTACGCAGGCGTTCGAAGATGCGGCGGTTGCCGCGCCTCACGGTGAAAACCCGGTCGTCATCTTCAATCATGCGTGGAACGGTTTGCGAACGCAGGACACTTTCGAAACCATCGATCTCGCGAGCCATGGATTCGTGGTGGCTTCCATCGACCATACGTACAATGCGATGCGCACCACCTTTCCGGAGGGGCGGGTGATCGTAGCGCAGTCCGGCGACCTTGATGACTTCAGCAGGGAAACGGCGGAGCGCTTGTTTGAGCGGGCGAATGTTGAACTCCGGCTCGAGTCGGCCGATGACTCGTTCGTGCTCGATACGTTACAGCAATGGAATGCCGATCCGTCCAGCGCTTTTCACGGAAAAGTCGACGCCTCACGGGTAGCCGCCATCGGCCATTCCTTCGGAGGGGCAGTCGCAATCCAGGCTGCAATTTCCGATGACCGGGTCCGGGCGGCGGTCAACATGGATGGTTGGACGTTCGGAGACTTCACCAGTTCGGGATTGCGCAAGCCGCTTCTCCAGCTGTTCTCGGATGAGCCTTACCCGACAGCGAGCGAATTGGCGTCATCCGATCCGACGGTGCGCGGCAAAGCATGCTTCGACGGCATTCTCCTGGAGAGTCTGCAGGCTTCTCTGCAGAAAAACGGCGGATACCTTCTCGCGTGGCGCGGAACGAAGCACATGGATTTTTCAGATCGGCCGCTGTTCTCGCCTTTTCATAAACTGACATCTTCCGGAGTGAACGATTGGCGCGAAACCGCCAGCGATATCCGCACCTACACGCTGCGATTCCTACAACGAACGCTGCTGGGAAGCGATCTCCCGATGTCAGTGGGCTTGAGCGCGAATCCTCGCGCTATCGATATCACCCAGTGGGGTCCCGCCCATCCAGAGCCGCCTCTTTTCGATGGGTCGTTGGGCGGCTGCGGTATACCCCAGTTTTCCAAGTCGTACTCCCTTGTTCAGAAAATAAATTGAAGGCTTGAACCATTCGTGCCCGGCTCTCACCATGTCGTAAGCACCACGAATTTCCTGAATTGCGGTAATCTTCTAAGCGTACTCATTGGCGGAGCTTTCTCCGCATGCGTTACTGGGGTTGGGGGATTTGCCGCTCCTCAATCCGCCCTGTTCGAAGCGGCTCAGCCGGCGATTCCCCCGGATCATACGGATCGATTTTTTTCCAGGAGAAAAAGTCATTCAAACGCAAAGAAGGGAAGAGCGGATTCCGGGAGTCTTACCAGTCAAAATCTTCTTAAAGGGCCCAAAAGGCGAGTCGGTGAATGGCTTGGCGCACACGCTGAATCTTTCGATGAGAGGAGCCCGCCTGGGTGGAGTCAGCGTCGCAGTCAAACCGGGAACGCTGATCCGTATTGAACGCGGCCGCGCGAGCGGGAACTTTCGCGTCGTATGGGCCCAAGAACGGCATCTCGGGGTGGAGTCGTTGCAGCCTGCCGGCAGTTTATGGGGGCTCGAGAAGTTTGCTTTCCGTGTTCCGACAGTTCTCGACTGAGGTAGTGTCTACGCCGCGAGCTCAACTTCCCTCGTGAAGCTGATAATCGTCTGCTTTAGTTGAGAATCGCGTTCATCGGCAATCGTCATGACGTCATGGAGCAGCAGGCTGAAATCCACGCTGCTCAAGTTCTTTTGCAGGGTACTGAATATGCTGACCTGCAGGATCCGAGACTCTTCGATCATCATCGGGATCGTGTAGCCTTGAGCGCGGCGGATCTTGCCATGCTGGACGGCGCCCTGCGACACCTGCTGGGTCCCGAGAGGCCGCGGGACGCGCAGGCGGTGAATCAGTTCCTCCAGCAATTGAGAAAGGTGCCCGGTACGACGCTCGTCCGCGAGCGGCAATTGGCTGAGTTCCTTGTCGGCCTCAACGCGCGATAACCATTCGGCAATGGTCGACGCACTTTCGCGTTCCAATATAGAGGCCACCCGCTCGGTATTGTTCAGCTTACGTCCGTCGCGGTTCTTCGATCTATCTCGGATCATTTTAACCAACTCTGAAATGAGAATGGGTTTCACTAACACTTCGTCGGCTTGAAGGAGGATTGCGGACATCGCTTCCTTCAACTCGGGATAGCCGCTGAGCACCAGGGTGAGAGCATTTGGGTTCTTATGGCGCATGGCACTGACGACCGTGTAGCCGTCTCCCGCGCCGGGCATGTGTAAATCGCACAGCAAGATGTCAAACGGCTCCGTATCGATCAGATGCAGGGCCTCGCCCACTCCCGCCGCGCTGGTTACGTCAAAATTGTTCGCCTCGAGCGCGGTCGCCAGCATGGTGCGAATCGCCTCGTCATCGTCCACGGCCAGGATCTTCGGCCGATCTGCATTGTCGTTCTGTGTCGCCATTCCCCACCTCCGAGTACGCAAGCGCGCACTCCTCGATGCCTACAAGATACTGCTAAAGTTCTAGGTAGTCTGAGCAATATCGCTCAGCGACACTCTTTTGTACTATGTTGGTGACCGCACTAACCACATCGCCATTACCCTAGTGTGAACCTTAGGTTCCATGGTTGTCACTTCGTAGAGTTCTGTACTACAAATGCGCGTAGCATCAACCTATGACATTGCCCAATAAGAAACCATTGCAGGATCCACCGAAGAGAGTAGCTCCGGAGGTAAAAGGGCCCATTATGTGTCACACGTGCCAACAGAAATGTGTCGACGCCGCGGAGTATCTGAGCCACTCGTGTAAGCCCGGCACGCCATCGCTGAACGACTGGCAGACACGCAGGTTCTTCGAAGGCATCGCGATGACCAAGTGGCAAAAAAGTTCCTAACCCGCAAGGTCGGATCCGAGAATCAGTCAAGTAAGCGCTGTTGTTCGTGTTCGGCGATCACTTTTGCGCCCCTGCAACGAAGGTGCATGCGGCAAGGAAAGGCGAAATCCAAGTGGGGCGTGGTGTTTTGGTAACATAGCGCGATTAAGGTGCGAGCTGAATGCCGGTCGTCATGAACCTGCACAGCTCCTGGCGGGGAGATTCGCGCGTTATGCCGTTGGGCCGAGCCGAAGATTCAAATTCCAATGACAACTCGATAGCTCCGGTTGCGAGCTGCATCGTGGGTACCGGACAGATGGCAGACCTGGTTCGTGCCCACGACTGGGGATCCACCGCTCTTGGCCCCATAGACACCTGGTCCAAAGAACTGATCACGATTGTAAATCTCACATTGTGCTCGCCATCCCCCACGCGAACGATGTGGGGGCCTGATTTCATCCTTATCTACAACGATGCTTATCGGCCCATTCCCGGGCCACGTCATCCCGCGGCCCTGGGAAAGCGAGCCAAGGAAGTCTACGGGGAATCGTGGCACGTTGTGGGGCCGCTGCTGGAAAAAGCCTTCGCCACCGGCGAGACATTCTTCTACGAAAAACTGCTGGTGCCGCTGCCCACCGCCGACGGGATTCGTGATTTCTACCTGAATTATTCGTTCAATCCAATTTTCGAGAATGGAAAGATCGCCGGGTTATTCGGCCCATTGCACGATGTTACGGGCGAAGTCACGGCGACGCGCAAGCTCCAGGAGAGCGAGGCAAGGGCGACCAGGATCCTGCAAAGCATCGGCGACGCGGTGATCGTCACCGACGCTGAGAGTCGCATCACGCGCATGAACCCGATCGCCGAAAGCCTGACAGGATGGACCTTGGCGGAAGCACAAGGCCGGTCGTTGACGGAAGTCTTCTGCATCGTGAGCGAGACCACGCGTGCAGCGGTTGAGAGCCCCGTGGAAAAAGTGAAACGTCTTGGGACCATTGTTGGGCTGGCAAATCACACGATTTTGAAAGCGAAGGATGGCAGGGAAGTCCACATCGACGACAGTGGAGCTCCGATCAGGAGCGAAACCGGCGAACTGACGGGCGTTGTCCTGGTGTTCCGCGACATCAATGAACGTCGTGCCGCTGAACGCGAGCGCGACATGGTAACGACGCAGCTCAACCAGGTCTTGGAAACGACGACGGATGCCATCATCAGTGTCGATCGCAGCTGGCGGATTTCCTACTCGAATGAGAGAGCAAAGGCCATTGTTGCTCCCATTGAGATTTTTAACGGGAGACTGTTCTGGGAGTGTTTCCCTGCGGCGGTTTATGAAGGGTCACCTTACGTTGCCCATTACGACAAAGCCATGCACCAGGGCGTGGCCGGGCAATTTGAGGCGCATTACGAGGGACCTTTAAACATATGGGTCCAAGTCAATGTGCGGCCGGCACGCGAAGGGATTGTCATCTTCTTCCGCGATGTCACAGAAGAAAAACGAGCCGCCTGCCTGCTGCAGGAAACGGCGGCTGCGCTGAAGGAAAGCGAAGAAGAACTCCGATGGACCATTCGCTTGACTCCCCAGATACCCTGGACCGCCGACATCGAGGGACGAATCCTCGATTTCAGCGATAGCTGGCTGGAACTCACCGGGCTTACCCGCGAAGAGGCGCTGGCAGGTGGGTGGGAGCGCGCTCCCCATCCTGACGATGCGCCTCGCATCATGGAAGCATGGACGCATGCGCTCAAGACCGGTCAGCGGTATGGCATTGAGTATCGGATCAGGATCGCCTCCGGAGAGTACCGCTGGATGCGGTCTACGGCTTCTCCCCGTCACGATGACGCCGGAGGGATCATCAAGTGGTATGGCACCACGGAGGACATACACGACCGGAAGCAAGCCGAACTCGCCCTCCTTCAAAGCGAAAAGCTCGCAGCGGTGGGTCGCCTGGCACAGTCCATAGCCCACGAGATTAATAATCCGCTTGAATCGGTGATGAACCTGATCTATCTCGCGCGCGAACAGGCGGCAGATCGCGAAACCCAGCAACTGCTGGACGTCGCGGATCAGGAGATCCGCAGAGTGTCGGTCATTGCGAATCAAACTCTGCGGTTCCATAAACAGCCATCGAATCCACATCCCGTTCGGTGTTCAGATTTGTTTTCGACGGTTCTCAGCATCTACGAGGGCCGGCTGAAGAACTCGAATATTCGAGTGGAAAAGCGTACCCGGAGCGAGCAGCCGGTGGTTTGCTTCGAAGGCGACGTTCGTCAGGTGCTGGCGAACCTTATCGGCAATGCGATTGATGCGATGCCCGCAGGAGGGCGTCTGCTGATCCGCGATCGCTGGGGTACACAGTGGGCGACGGGGCGTCGCGGAGTCGTGCTTACCGTTGCCGACACAGGGTACGGAATGAGTCGTGAGGTCATGGCAAAAATCTTCGATCCGTTTTTCTCGACCAAGGGGATTGGAGGAACCGGCCTAGGTCTCTGGGTGAGCCAGGAAATCGTAAATCGCCATCAGGGAATTCTCAGGGTTCGCAGCTCGCAGCGCGCGGGACGCAGCGGATCGGTCTTCAATTTATTCCTTCCATCCGACGTGGAGTGAGCTCTCTCAGCGTTGCAGTCGGAACGATTCATCAACCTGGCTCTAGCTGGAAGGTGCGCTGACAGACTTGCAGACGGTAGGCATTGATTTTGGGACGACGAACAGCTCTGTAGCGCTCGCTGGGAGCGAATCGGGGGTAAGACTGGCTTCGTTTCCCTATGGCGGGGCTGAGACGTTCTCTTTCCGATCCGTCGTTTACTTTGAGCAAGTGAAGAGCGCGAGCGGGATCAAACGCACGCATTCGCTGACCGGTCCCGCCGCCATCGAACGCTACCTTGAGGCTTCAGAAAAGGGACGGCTGATCCAGTCGCTCAAATCCCACCTTTCGAGTCGCACGTTGACGGGCACGGATGTGTTTGGCCGTCGCGTCAAGGTTCCAGAGCTGATATCCCGCATCGTCGGAGACCTCCGGCGGCATGCGGAAAAACAATTTGAGATCCCGATCCGGCGAGCGACGGTTGGGCGGCCAGTGCGATTCGTAGGCGCCGAAACGAAGGAAGACGACGAGTTCGCCATCTCACGGATGCGGGATGCCTTTCAGCTCGCGGGCTTTGAGCATGTGGATTTTGAATTGGAACCAGTCGCAGCAGCTTACGCCTACGAAGCGACCCTCGATCATGACGAGCTGATCCTGATCGGCGACTTCGGCGGGGGTACCAGCGATTTTTCCCTGCTGCGCGTGGGGCCGGAAGTGCGCAGGCGAGGCCGAACGTCGAAGGACTTGCTAGGCAATAGCGGAGTGGGGCTCGCCGGGGATGCCTTCGATGCACGCATCGTGCGGAAACTTGTATCACCGGCCCTGGGATCGAATTCTGAGGCGCGTTCGCTGGATAAAATCCTGCCTGCGGTTCCGGCCTGGATCTATGCCAACCTGGAGCGCTGGCATTATTTGTCTTTCCTGCGGACGAACAATGTCCGGGAGCTCCTGAAGAGCGCCCGCATACGAGCGCTGGAGGCGCATAAGATCGAGGCATTGATTGCCATCGTCGAAGAAGACCTCGGCTATCAGCTGCACCAGGCCGTGCAGCGGGTAAAGTTTGAGCTTTCGCGAAGCAATCGCTCGGAATTCCGCTTCAGCGACGGCGGCCTCAACCTCAGAATTCCTGTCGCGCGCAGCGAATTTGAAACCTGGATTGCGGGCGAACTAGAAACGATTGGACAATGCATTGATTCCTTGATGCGAAGTTCGGGCATCCACCCGCGTGATGTTGACCGGGTATTCCTGACCGGCGGTTCTTCTTTTGTGCCTGCCGTGCGTAAAATTTTCGCCACCCGTTTTGGCGAAGATCGTATTCGCGGGGGAAACGAATTCACTTCGGTGGCATACGGGCTCGCGCTGCGAGCGGTGGACTCCCTCCAGTACTCCTGAAGATTTCCGCGCGCTCCCTGCTGTTCTTGGTATGACTCGCCTCGTCCCGGCGGACCGGGTTGACAGGCACGCCCTCACCCTGCTCTCATGTGGGCGGCTCACAGAAGTATGGGTCGTCGCTCGAAAGCAATCGTTTGTCTTCAACCAGGTATTCCAGTAATTGGAGGTTCTCATGACTAAGAGATTGGCCTTGTTGTGTTTCTGTGCTCTGCTCTTCTCGACGTGGTCAAGCGCTCAGACGCAGGCTCGCCTCTGGCTGACAACCCCGGACAGTGAAGCCCTGGTGGCTCCGCAAGCCACCCCGCCGCAGTTTTCCTCGGATGCTGGTCAGTTGCCTGTCGTGGAGGTAGACGATAAGCAACGCTTCCAGTCGATCGATGGCTTCGGCTTCGCGCTGACTGGGGGAAGCGCGCAGCTATTAATGCGCATGGGTGCGGCACAACGGTCTGCCTTGCTGAAAGAACTGTTTACCACCGGCGAGCACGGGATCGGAGTGAGTTATTTGCGATTGACCATTGGCGCCTCCGACATGAACGAGCGCGTCTACTCGTACGACGACCTGCCGCCCGGCGAAACCGATCCGGAAATGTCGAAATTCGATCTTGGCGCCGACCGCGCCGACGTCATTCCAGTGATGAAGGAAATTCTCGCCCTTCGGCCGGACATCAAGATCCTCGGATCCCCTTGGTCCGCGCCGGCATGGATGAAGACAAATAATGACGTCAAGGGCGGCGAACTCAAGCCGGAGTATTACGACGCATTCGCGAAATACTTCGTGAAATACATCCAGGCGATGAAGGCGGAAGGAATTACGATCGACGCCGTCACGGTAGAAAATGAGCCCCTGAATCCCAAGAACACGCCCAGCATGGTGGTTTTCGCCTCCGAAGAAGACACGTTCATTGCGAAGAGCCTGGGACCCGCCTTTGAGAAGGCCGGCATCCGGACGAAAATCCTGCTCTACGACCACAATCCCGATGTCACTTCCTACGCCCTATCCATTTTGCGCGACCCGGCAGCGAGTAAGTATGTCGATGGCACGGCCTACCACCTGTACGGTGGAGAGCCCAGCGTATTGACCCAGGTGCATGATGCGTTTCCGAAGAAGAACCTTTACCTGACGGAGCAGTCGGTGACGTCGCGGCATGGAGCCGGACCACTACCGATTGCCGAGCCAATGGCCCACGTGATGATTGGCGCAACCCGCAATTGGTGCCGCAACGTCCTGCTGTGGAACCTGGCCGCAGATCCGCAGAATGGGCCCCATACCAATAACGGCGGATGCACCGGATGTACCGGAGCCATCACCCTCGACGGCAATTCTGTCTCCAGGAATGTTGCCTTTTACATGATGGAACATTTTTCGCAGTTCGTCCCACCGGGCTCGGTGCGCATAGCGTCAAGCGAAATGGAACAAGTCGCCAGCGTTGCCTTCCTCACTCCGGAAGGCAAGGTTGTGCTCGAGGTTTCGAATACTGGAAACTTTCCCAAGGCCTTCGCGGTGAAATATCACGGGAAGAGCTTCCGGACGGAGCTGCCTTCGGAATCTGTAGGGACGTATGTTTGGTAATTGGCGGATTTCTGAAATGCCAGAGCTTCGGTATCGGAACTCGCGCAACCTACGGAGCCGCCGGGAGAGAGCCGAAAAGGCTAGCGGTTCAACTCCGTCGTCCCTTTATCTATTGGCGGGGAGCCGAAAAGGACCGGACTTACCATGGTTTCAATTCTGGCGGCCATCTCCTCGGCGGTGATCCGGCTGGGGGTCTGAAACCAGCGGCGCGCGGCTCCAAATACTGCCCAGGCTGCGGTGGTCGCTAGCAGGCTCGCATCGACACCCGGTGCAATCCCGTGATGGGCGAGACCTTCCTTGAACATCTCCTCGACAACCGGGATGATGGAGCCTTCCAAGGGTATGCGAGCCAATTGACTGGGACAGCCTGTGGACTCCGTTAGATAGTCGCAGACGCCGAGTGCAATCGCGCGCAGTGCTCCATTGCAGTCGGTAAAGGTGATGCCCCGGCGCTCGATCAGATCGCGGAATCGTACGCCGGTCATGGCCTGCAACAACGCGCTCTTGTCGGGATAATGCAGGTAAAACGTGGCCCGGTTCAACGTCGCCTCGTCAGCGATCTCCTGAACAGAAATGTCCTCGAACTTCTTTCCCATCAATAGCTTGGCTAGTGCGTCCATAAGCATGCGGCGGCTCCGCAGGATACGCGGATCCGTTGTTCCCGTCTCGTGCTGGAGAAGCTGGGCCATACCTTCCTAAAGATACCTTCTCCCAGACAAAGCGACACTTGTTTATTTGTGAATCGACAAGTGTTGATTAATCATCAATTGTCGTAGAAGAGGCTTTCCTCATGCCAACACTGCTTCATATCGATTCCAGCCCACTCTACGGTCGTTCAGTCTCTCGCGAGCTAACCGCTGCGTTCGTCGCGCAATGGAAGGCTTCGCATCCCGAGGGAACGGTCATAGACCGTGACCTCAATGCAACCGCAATACCGCCGATCAATGCGGAATGGGTGGGTGCCGTCTATACGCCGGAACATGCCCGCACTCCCCAGCAGACAGAGTTGCTCTCACTCTCCGACTCCTTACTTGCCGAATTGGAAAAGGCCGATGAATACGTCATCGGAGTGCCAATGCATAACTTTGGTGTGCCCTCTGTGCTCAAGCTATGGATCGACCAGATTGCGCGTGTCGGCAGGGCCTTTTCCTACGGTGAACGAGGACCGAAGGGCCTGATTACCGGCAAGAAGGCGACCTTCATCATCGCAACGGGCGGGATCTACGACGCCCAGACGCAGATGGCCTCGTTCAACTTCGTGGAACCGTATCTGCGGTCCGTATTCAGTTTTCTGGGCGTGACAGACGCGACCTTCCTGACCGCAGGGGGGACCAGCGTGCTGAACCAGGGGCAGCAGGACCGGAACGCATTTCTTGCGCCGCATCTTCAATCTGTGCAGACGCATGCACAGGGTTTCTAGGAAGGAGGACAAACTATGAGAATCATTTCGATTGTGGCTCGCTATCTACTAGGCCTTCTGTTCACGGTCTTTGGGTTGAACGGATTTCTCCACTTCATCCACCAGCCGCCGCCTACGAATCCGCTGGCGTTACAGTTCTTTGGCGCCATCATGGCATCGCACTTTGCCGCGTTTTTCTTCGCGGGACAGGTCGTGGGCGGACTCTTGCTGCTTGTCGGCTTTTTCGTGCCCCTTGCACTGACACTGCTGGCAGCCGAGCTCTACAACATCCTTGCGTTTCACCTGACAATGGCACCGGACAGCATCGCGCCCGCGCTGGTCGCTTGCGTGTTGTGGATCCTGGTCTTCCTGCAGTACCGCAAAAGTTTCAACAGTATCTTCAGCGCGAAGCCTGCAATGCGCCGATGAATTGCTTTGCAGGCTTCGTCTATCAATTGATTCACCCTCGCCTCCGCCCAACGCGCACGGCATGTTGCCGAGCGGGCAGACCTGACTGTGGGAGGGGAAGGGCTTCGGGATCGCGATCAAAGGAGATGCCGGAAGGAAATCGCCTGTAAATCCTTGAGAAACCGCGCGGGACGGGATGCAAGTGCTTAGGAGAAATGGTAGGCACGAGGAGACTCGAACTCCTGACCTCTACCGTGTCAAGGTAGCGCTCTAACCAACTGAGCTACGCGCCTGCGCCGCAATTAGTTTAACGCGGTCTGCGGATCTGGGCAATGCGGGGGGCAGGGCAATTGCCGCGTCAAAGCGTTTCGGCGGACGTTTCCTGCAGCACTTGGGTCAAATATTTTCCATAGCCGCTTTTCATCAGCGGTTCTGCGAGCCGCGCCAGGTCAGAGGCGGAGATGAATCCCATGCGGTAAGCCACCTCCTCCGGACAGGCGATTTTCAGTCCCTGCCGTTTCTCGAGGGTCGCGATGAACATGGCGGCTTCCAGCATCGAGTCGTGTGTCCCTGTATCGAGCCACGCGGTTCCTCGTCCCAGGCGAGCCACTTTCAACTCTTCGCGTTCGAGATAAATGCGATTCAGATCGGTGATTTCCAACTCGCCGCGTTTCGACGGGCGCAAGGTTCGCGCGTACTCGGTCACATTGCCGTCGTAGAAATACAGCCCAGTCACAGCGAAGCGCGACTTGGGAGCGAGCGGTTTCTCCTCCAGGCTGATGACCGATCCCCGGCTATTGAATTCGACGATGCCGTATGCGGTGGGGTCCTGCACGGCGTAGGCGAAGATGGTGGCACCGCGTTCAAGTTTGGCGGCTTCTTGCGTCCACTTGGCCAGATTGTGGCCGTAAAAAATGTTGTCGCCGAGGATCAGAGCACATGGCTCATTCCTGGTGAACGCGGCGCCGATCAGGAAAGCCTGGGCGAGACCCTCCGGCTTTGGCTGCTTCGCATAATCGATCTGAATGCCCCACTGGTGGCCGTCGCCCAGCAAGTCGCGAAAACGGGGAACGTCAGTGGGAGTGGAAATCAGCAGGTATTCCCGGATACCCGCCAGCATCAGCGTGCTGAGCGGGTAATAGACCATGGGCTTGTCGTAGACAGGGACCAGTTGTTTGCTGATGGCAAGCGTCGCCGGATAGAGGCGTGTACCTGAACCACCAGCCAGAATTATGCCTCGCACGCCAGATTCCTATCTCCGTAATTGGTGTCGATCCAGTTCCGGTAAGCGCCGCTCGTCACTTCCTGAATCCACTCCGGATGATCGAGATACCACTGAATCGTCTTGCGGATACCGGTCGCAAAGGTCTCACTCTGTTTCCATTCCAGTTCTTGCTTCAGCTTCCGGCAATTGACCGCATACCGCCGGTCATGGCCGGGACGATCTTTCACATACGTAATCAACGATGCATGGGGTGCGCCCGCGTGATGAAGTTCATCCATGACTGTGCAGATCGACTGAACGACCTCGATGTTCGTCTTTTCGCTTTCGCCGCCGACGTTGTAGACCTCGCCAGGTTTTCCTTTGGCAAGAACCAGGGAGATCGCTGCGCAATGATCGCCGACATAGAGCCAATCGCGCACATTCAAACCGTCCCCATAGATCGGCAGCGGCTTCGCGTTCAGCGCGTTCAGGATCATGAGCGGAATCAGCTTTTCCGGAAACTGATACGGTCCGTAGTTGTTCGAGCAATTCGTCGTAAGGACCGGCAGTCCGTAGGTGTGGAAGTAAGCCCGCACCAGATGATCGGAGCTCGCTTTTGAAGCGGAGTAGGGGCTATTCGGAGCGTAGGGGCTGTCTTCGCAAAAGCCGGGATCGGCGATTCCGAGCGAGCCGTAGACCTCGTCGGTGGAGATGTGCAGAAAACGAAACCCCTCCTGTTCGTGGCCGTTCAGCGTTCGCCAGTACTTCAGGCAGATCTCCAGAAGACGGTGTGTTCCCAATACATTTGTCTGGATGAATTCCTCAGGGCCCAGGATGGAGCGATCGACATGGCTCTCGGCGGCGAAATTAACCACCGCCGACGGTCGGTGATGGCCGAGCAGTTCCGCCACGAGGTCCGCGTCCTCAATGCCCCCATTCACAAAAATGTGATCGGGGTGTTCGCGAATCTCGCAGAGATTTCCAAGATTACCGGCATACGTCAGCTTATCGAGGTTAACGACTCGATCTCCAGCGGCCACCCGCTGCAAAACGAAGTTCGAACCAATAAAGCCGGCGCCGCCAGTCACCAGAATCGTCCTGCCCAATCTCTGCTCCTTGCCCATCAGGATCAACGTTTCAGGGAAACAGATAAGCCTCGTGCAGCGATGCTCCCCCAGCGTCCTTTGCCGAAAGAATTGGAGCCCCTTCCAAGGGCCACTGGATGCCCAGCTCAGGATCGTTCCATAGGATGCATTGCTCGAACTCCGCAGCATAGAAATCGGTGGCTTTA
Organism: uncultured Acidobacteriaceae bacterium; assembly: GCA_963703075.1. GTDB lineage: Bacteria > Acidobacteriota > Terriglobia > Terriglobales > Acidobacteriaceae > Korobacter. Next base: position 2,772,756 of record OY969786.1, on the reverse strand, counting down.
TACGCGACTTCGGCGTTTTCCGAGAGTACTAAAAATCCGTGCGCAAAGCCCGGAGGGACCCATGCCATCTTCCGGTTGGTTTCGCTCAGTTCGTAGCCGACCCACTTCCCGCACGTGCTGGACGATTTGCGCAGATCGACCGCCACATCGAAAATCCTTCCCCGGAGCACGCGCACCAGTTTCCCTTGCACGTTTTTGGTCTGCGAATGGAGCCCCCGCAGCACTCCTTTCACCGACGACGAATGATTGTCTTGAACGAAGTGTTCATGAATCCCGATTTCGCGAAAAACACGCTCGTTGTAGCTCTCGTAAAAGAACCCGCGTTCGTCGCCGAAGACTCGTGGCGACAAGAGTTTTACGTCGGGGAGCGCTGTTTCTTCGACGACTATGACTTTTCTCCCTGGCCTGCGTTGTTTTTCGCCGCGTATTCGGGCAAGAGCGTGGAAAGCGTTTCTTCGAGTTGCTCGCGCCATCCGGAAAGTTGAAATCCAAACGTAGCCGCAAACTTCTCATTGCAGAGCCGTGAATTCTTAGGCCTCTTCGCAGGAGTCGGATATTCCTCGCTTGGTATCGGCTCAATCGCTGGAGCCGGCTCAAGCTTCGCTTGGCGGAAGATCTCTTCTGCCAACCCGGCCCAGGATACGTATCCCTCCGCCGTCATATGATACAGACCGGTTGACACGCTGTCCGGCTGTGGCTCGCGCAATATGCGCGAGGTCGCACGCGCGATCGCAGCCGCCGACGTAGGCGATCCGATCTGGTCGTCAATAATCCGTAGCCGATCTCGTTCCCCTGCCAGCCGCAGCACCGTCTTCACGAAGTTGCTTCCGCGCGGGCTGAAGATCCAACTAGTCCGAAAAATGAGGTACCGGGCCCCGCTTGCTTGTATCGCTTGTTCTCCTTCCAGTTTGCTTCTGCCGTACTGGTTTATGGGCGTCGCCGAATCAGTTTCCGTGTACGGCGCGTCCTTTTGACCATCGAAAACATAGTCGGTGGAGTAATGCACCAGCAGTGCGCCCAATTTTCCAGCCTCCTCCGCCATCACGCCGGGTGCGTGCGCATTGATCGCGAAACAGTCAGCGACCTCTGTCTCGGCGCGATCCACGGCGGTATAAGCGGACGCATTCAAGATGAAGGAAGGCGAGAGTTGCTGAATGGTTGCCCGGACTGCCCGCGGGTCCCGCAGGTCGCATTCGGCGCGCGTAAGCGGTACGAGCTCAGCGGCATCCCACAACCGCCTCAGTTCGGCCCCGACTTGTCCGTTCGCGCCGAAGAGCAGGATCTTCATTTGTCTCCAAAGTTCCTTAAAAGTGAGCGAGTACTCTGCTGGTAGAAAGGTGCCAATTCACAAGGCTTGCGACGTGTATCCCATGCACAAGCATCATAATTTGGAGGTTCTCTCGACCCGCGGGTAAAATGAAGAGGAACTTCGGGTTAGGGTTGCCGACTGCCGGTCTCGGTACCGCCGTTGGACCAACCGGCGAATTACGTATGCGACAAGTCGCGGAAAACAATGCCGGTAGCGTCGCCCCTCCAGAGGACATAAGCCCCGACCTCGAGTCGCGAAGAGAGTTTTCGTTTCTCGATTTGTTGATTCTGTTGTTGCGTCGCAAAGGATTCATCCTCAAGGTAAGCCTGGGAGCGGCGATTCTCGGAGCCGTGGTCTCACTGATACTTCCTTCCCGCTACACCGCCGAAGCCATCCTCGTTCCACCGCAACAGAGTCAATCACTGGGAAACATTCTCCTGTCGCAGTTCGGCAACCTGGGGAGCCTTGGCAGCCTTGCAAGCGGGTCGTTGGGACTGAAGAACCAGGCGGACATGTATGTTTCGATGTTGAAGAGCCGCACGGTGCAGGACGCTGTCGTCAAGAAATTTGACTTGATGAAAGTCTACGACGTGAAGCGTCAGTCGGATGCTCGCAAAAAGCTCGATTCCAACAGCACAATTATCGCGGGATCGAAAGATGGGTTGATTCACGTTTCGGTGGAGGATCGCGATGCCAAGCGTGCCGCCGACATGACCAATACCTATGTGGAGGAGTTTCGGCGCCTCAATTCGAGCTTGGCTGTGACCGAAGCATCGCAACGGCGCGAGTTCTTCCAGGATCAGTTGGTGAGCGCCAAGGAAAGCCTCGCCAACGCGGAAGAGGCTCTGAAGCAAACGGAGCAAACGACCGGCTTGGTACAGGTCGATACCCAGGCGCGAGCCTTGGTGCAATCCGCTGCTACTATCCGTGCGGAAATCGCCGCGAAAAAAGTGCAGCTCCAGACCATGAGCAGTTTTGCCACCAGCCAGAATCCGCAACTGCAACTGATCCAGCACCAGATCGACGCGTTAGAAGCGCAACTGAAGCAACTGGGCGGATCGGAGGAGGGAACCGACGTTGATATGGTCGCGTTGCGCGGCAAAATATCGCAAGTCGGATTGGACTACCTGCGCAAGCTCCGCGACGTCCGTTACTATGAAACGATTTTTGAGCTGCTGTCGAAGCAGTTCGAGATCGCCAAGCTCGACGAAGCACGCCAGGGAAGCGTGCAGGTTGTCGATCCAGCCGTGACGCCGGACCGGCGCTCCTTCCCCAAGCGATCGCTCATTACGATTCTTTGTTTCGTTCTCGGTTTCATCGTTTCAGTGGCTTGGGTTTTAATCACGGCGTCGATCGCGCAAGCAGAACCCGAAGATCAGGCAAAGATTTCGGATGTTCGCAGCCTCTTGTGGAAGAGGCGATCCACGGCGTAGTTATCCGTGCTTCAGGCTTCGCGAAGGCACGGTCCTCGAGAAAACAAGCGTGCTTTCTTCGGAACATACTGCCTGGTTCCGCTCCCTCCGATCGTCGTCGGAGAACCAGCCCCACTTTTGGAAATAGCGAAACGCAGAGGCCGCGTGATGCGCGAGGAGATGCGGGTCACGGTAGGAGCCCTTTTGATATCCGTGATAGATGGCGACTTCAGGGAAGAACATCGTTCGCGCGACTTTCCCGATTCGACGGCAAAGGTCAACGTCTTCCATGTACATGAAGAATCTTTCGTCGAACAGACCGATCTCGCGCAGGACTTCGGTCCTCAAGAACATGAAGCATCCGGAAAGGCACGGCACGGCTCGGGGAACGCCCAGGTTCACGTCACGCAGCATGTATCGATCGATTCGTTGCTGGAACAGCTTCTGACCCCAACTTCCGCCGAACCGGCGAACGATCAGGTCGAGAGGATCCGGAAGGCGTTTGCAGAGTAGCTGTTCCTGATTGTCGGGATAGAGGACACGTGGCATCACCAGGCCAACATCAGGGTTCGCTTCCATAAAATCGTAGAGCGTAGGTAACACTTCCGGCGTAAAGCGAACGTCTGGATTGACTACGAGATGGTAGGTTGATTGTTTCAGAGACTCTCGTATTGCGAGATTATGAGCAGCGCCAAACCCAATGTTTGCGGGGTTGGGCACATAGTGTGCACCGTGCTCTTCAACGAATGGCCTGAGGTTCTCGTGCGGGGAATTGTCAACAACTGTGAGTTGCGCTCTGGCTTTCCCGGCAAGACAACTACGAATAGCCTTCCGAACCTGTCCGGGATCCGAGTTGTACAAAACCATTGAAGCTCGAATTTCAGAGACAAGAAAAGGCTTTGCGCACATAGGAAACGGATTATCCGCCACAACGATTGTACAATAGCAGACCGGGTCAGGCGTTTGTTTGCTCCTTTCCCTCTTGCTTGTTCCCGTATTGAGCGCCATGGTGGCGCCCATACTCTACTAAAGAGCCAATCGTTGCTTGCGTTTACTCCAGCAGCACGCAAAGTATGAAACGAAACAGCGACTTGGGCGAAAATGTGAACGGCAGCTTGGACGAAACTTCTACCCCACCGCAGAAAACCTCCAGAGTTGCTGCCGTCATTGTTCTCTACCATCCCAAAGAAGAGCTGCTGAATCGACTTCTCCAGAGTCTGGCAGGCCAGGTTCAACGAGTCATTGTCATCGACAATTCACCGGACAGGTCGCCCGCTTACTCGTCTGTCTTCCCGTCGGACAATAACTTTTCCTACCACGCATTGGGCAAGAACACGGGAATCGCAGCCGCGCAAAATATCGGCATTCGGCAAGCACTCGCAGAAAATTATTCGCATGTGCTGCTTCTCGATCAAGACAGCGCCTTGCCTGCTCGCATGGTGGATGATCTTCTAGAGGCGGAGCGGCAACTCCGCGCCTCCGGCGAGAAGGTGGCTGCCGTCGGGCCCGTGTTCCTGGATGAGAAGACGGGAGAACTGTCCCCCGCGACGCGCCACCGGCCTCTGCGGATCCAGAAGATTAGGGTCACCCCCTCGCAAAAGGAACCCATCGAAGCGGATTGTTTAATATCGTCCGGCTCGTTGATCAGCACGGCCGTTTTGCAACGCGTCGGCGTGATGCGTGAAGAACTCTTCATCGATTGGGTCGACATCGAATGGGGATTACGAGCGAGAAAGCTCTCCCTGAAGTGCTTCATGATTCCGACCGTTACCATGAAGCACAGCATCGGCGATGCGTCCGTTACCGTTCTCGGCAAGCGAATCAATCTGCATAACGACGTAAGAAACTACTACATCGTCCGGAACGCCACCTATCTGCTGCGCCTTCCGACCATGGGATGGAATTGGCGAATTATTACGTTGTTCAGGATCCCGCAATATATGCTCTTCTATTCCTGGCGCTCGAAGGAAATGTCGAAAACTTTCTTTCTCCTGGTCAAGGCCGTGAAAGACGGAGCGCTCGGAAACGTCGGGCCGATTCACTGATCCATGCTCGCTTACTCGACCATCTACGTTTTATGTTTCTTAGGGGTAGGCATTTGCCTTGCCAAGGATGCCGAATGGCGGAGCTCTCTTCAGCGTCTCTACCTTCCGATTCTCGCATTTTTCCTGATTGCGGTGGCCGGTTTACGCTCGGCCCAGATCGATCGGGACTACGTGAATTATCTGAGCTGGTTCGAAACTTTAACCTCGGGCGCCCTCACATGGACGGACTTTGGGAAGGATCCAGCGTTCGTCATCATCACTTATCCGTTTGCTAAATTGCACATCAACTACGCGGGAGCACTCACCCTCTTCATCGCTATCGCTCTCGTCGCCAAGCTGGCATTTGCGAAGCTCGCCAGTAACTCCACATGGCTCACCTTGTTCGTTTACCTCATGGTGTGTCGTTTCTTCTTGGTGCAGGAAATGACCGCCATCCGCGTTGCCGCGGCAATTCCGTTTCTGTCGTTAGCGATTCTCCTCGTATATCGTAAAAAGAAAAAGCTTGGTCTCTTGTGCTATCTCGCCGCAGTCGCTTTCCACTTGTCCGCCCTCATCGCGCTTCCACTGCTGGTGCTCACGTACTGCAATGTTAGATTCCGCTCCATCTGGTGGATCCTTTGCCTGGTGCCGGCGGGCATCGCCGTGGCTGTATCGTTGCGCAGCGTTCTGGAATTGGTTGCAAACTTCGACCGGCTTTCTCCTTATTTCGGCGAAAATGCGGAGGTCCAGACGTTCGCCATCTCTCTGTTGTCAGTTTATTTTCTCGTTCGAATCACGATTCTGATCCTCGCTACTTGGTTCTGGCGAGAACTCAGCGATGAGGAACGGCTGATCGCGTTTTGTTCCGCGTGCGGTGTGTTTTTCCAGGCGGTCCTTTATTCCAACGATGTTCTCGCGCTCCGAGTGTCGGAACTTTTCGGGTTATTCGACATTCTTTTGTTTCTCATTCCTCTCAACCACTGGCGCCGCATTCCCGCGTTATGTTATCTGTGTTTTCTTGTAGCCATGGGAGCGGAATTTTTCGTATCGAGCGCGAGCCTGATCAAGCCCTACGACTGGATTTTCGGTTGAGAGTACGAGCCAATTCGATTTGGAGCGGCCGCAGCGCGCAGGGTCGCCCAGGCATAGCTCTGCTTGCGGAGCCTGAGCGATTGGAGCAGAGCACGTCGTAGGAGCCGTATGCGGTGAACCAGCGGCCCGCCCTTCGATCGCGTCTCTCGGACGAACATCCATTCCGCCGCAAGCATGTTGCGATAGCGTTCAATTGAAACTTCTTGCTCCAAATTCAGAAACGATAGCTCGTGTTCTAACTTCGACTTCAGCACATAGAAGCGGCCGCCGGCCTGACGAAGCCGATGGAAAACGATGTGATCCAAGAAATCCAGCCAGTACGCCTCTGGAAAGCCCGAAATCTTCAAGAGCGCCTCGGTTTTAAGGCACGCTCCTGAGTTGAAGGCGACAATGGGCTCGCTGGCGAAGCCTGAAAAATCGGCAGGAAAACGACGGAAGATTTTGCTGACCACGTGCGGTGAAAGAACCACTCCATCTTTCACGAGTTTAGGCACAAGCGCACATGCCGAATCCGCTGCCTCGCTTGAAGTGGTGGACAAAAGCTCACGTATGAACGAAAGATCGAGCGCCGTGTCCTGGTCCAGCAGGAGCAACCATGGAATATGCTGCTGGTTGGCCATCGCCAACGCCCGGTTATATGCCGCAGGCAATCCCGGATTGTCGGCCGCATGGTAATACTGAAAGTTGAGGCCTGCCGTCTCAGGTGGACGATGGGCTTCGGCAGAATTGTCCTGCACGAAGATCGAAATCTGTTTCGCAACCTCCGCATCGGTCCTGCATATTTCCAGAAGGGAAGAAAAGGATTTCGCCTCTCCCAACGTGCGCTTGTAGAGCACCACGACCGCCAGGAGCCGCATCGGGGCTGATGTTGCAGGGTTCATGGCAGCGCAAATCCAGCGCAATGGAAGACCGACACCTTTTAGAATCCCGAAATCACGGCCAGCGATGCTCCGGCTATCGCCAACTGCGATGCGATCTGTGTCCAGTCGCGCAGGTTCCTCTGGAACGCTCCGGTCGCAATCTTGGTTGGAATCACGAGAGTGTCGCCGGGAAGCACGCGGATATCGTAAAAGCCGCCTCGCCATAAACTCGACGAGTGCCTTCGATCGACTACGGAACCGTCCGCGCGCACCAGCAAGATATGCTTCATGTCAGCCGTCTGCGTGGCGCTGCCTGCGAGCCGCAGGTAATGCTTCACGCTGGTTCCCGGCAGGTACACGTAGGAACTCTGGCGATACACCGCGCCGATTACGCTCACCATATCGCGCCGCTGCGCAATGTTGATGCGATCTCCATCTTCCAACGGGATATCGGGTAGCTGGTCGATTGAAGTATCCGTTGGCTGAATCTCGAGCACCACCCGCCCGGAGGCGTGTACCGCTTTCAAGTTCGAAGCCATCTGCTGCTGTGCGAGGCCCTGCATCGAAATGGCGGAAGCATCCTCCGGATGCCCAGCGCTTTCCGCCGCGGTACGCTGCTGCACCTCGGCGGACATGGCCTGCGCCGTCTCATCGACAAACGCCTGCTGCTGCTCTCTCGCCGATTCGCGGGTGAGAAGCGTTCCGTAGAGATAAGCATTGCGGGTGATATTGCCGGCCCGCCGCAGCACCGTGCGCAGCGTGTCTCCGGGCTCGATTCGATACACCCCGGGAGCCCGGATCTCTCCTTCCACCGTAATGAACCGCGTCTGCTCATCGCGGGGAACCGAGATGTCGCGCTGCGAAAAGATGGTCAGAATATCGCCAGGTTGCAACTCGATATTTTGCGAATCGTCGCCCCCGAGCGCTTTGCCGAGATTGAAGCTGACCAGGTGGGTTGTCAGATCCACCGGGTTCAGGCGTTGCACGACCGCGTAATCCCAGTTGATCTCCGGAGCGCTCAGCTTGATCACATTCTTCTCTTCGCTGACTTCGTTCTCAGAGATGTGGTCCTGCGCAGTCGTCTGGCGCGTCGTAGTCGTAGAAGAGCGGGATCGCGTGGTCTTCGTATCCTGGTTCGTTTGCGTTTGCACCCGCGGAGCGATCGAATACGTATTTTTCTGCTGCACCGCGATCTGGCCTTTCCAGAAATCAGGTGTAAGCAGAAACTCGCGATTGGGAATCAAGTCGCGAATGCGCATCCCCTGCCGATAGGGGTAGCGCCCCGGCAGGGCAACATTTCCACGTAAAACGACGGCGTTCTCGATGCGCGGTGAAAGCGAGGTAATACGAATAATGTCGCCATCCTGCAGCGGCATCTTCATTGTTTCGTCGTTAAGAGGCACCTCTGTTACGCTGCGCGAGCTGTGATCTTTGATCCGCTCGATCAAGACCTGGCTGCCGTCCGCCACGGTAGAAAGGCCGCCGGCCGCGCCAATCTCTTCGCCGAGGTCGGTCGTTCTGCCCAATTCGTAGATCGCCGGAACCCGCACCGCACCGCTGATCGCGATCTGCGGCCCGACGGAGGGAATCAAAATAACGTCTTCTGGTTGCAGCGCAACATCCTGCGACGTATCACCGCGGAGCAGGAAATCATACAGATCGAAATGGCTGATTGTTTTTCCCGCGCGCTTCAATTGAACATCGCGCATGCTTCCCTGGGCGCTGGGGCCTCCGGAAGCAAACAGTGCGTTCACCAGGGTCGAGAGAGAGCTCACGGTGTAATTACCTGGACGGCGCGCGAAGCCGGTGACATACACTTGGATTGACCGCAAGCGTCCAATGGACACGCTGAGCTGAAAATTCTTGTAGTAATGCCCGATTGCTTCAGCCACCTTGTCGTGCAGTTGGTCGTACTGCACGCCCGCCACGTTCACCGGACCGACTCGCGGAAGGGTAATGTTTCCTTCTCGATCGACGACCACACGCGCGTTCAGCGTGATCGGACCCCAAATGCTCAGGATGAGTTCATCGCCCGGTCCAACGATGTAGTTGCCGGTAATCGGAATTCGGTTCGCCTGCGCAAATGTGGTTGGAGCGTTCTTGAATAGCAGGTATCCGAAAATCGGCAGCCGCTGGCCGATGGAAATCTGCACGAAATTCTGAAATTCGTTTGGGATCTCGGGTTGCTCCGGCGGAAGCTGTGAACGCAGCACGGGGTTCTGCCGAAGCTGCTCCTCCGGTGTCCCATTGAGGCTATTAGAATTCTGCCCCTCGGGATTATTGACCTGGTTCTCGTTCAGGTCCTGATTGTTCTGTTGCGTGTCGCGGGTTGAGCCCGACTGCGCGTTGCGTGAACCCGACAGATCCGTATCCATCGAGGTGTCGTTACTCGGCTGGCTGGTTGGGAGATTGCCCTGGGACGACTGGTCCTGGTTAGGCGTCTGGTTCTGGCTCACGCACGCCGACGAGTTAGGATTGACGAGACAATCGTCGGAAGTCGAACGCCCGCCATTGTCTGGGTTCAGCTGCCCAGCGGCAAAAGTTGCGATGCACAGCAGAGAACCTGCCAAAAAAGCTCGAATTGCCATTGATGCGGAGTCCTTATTGCCGAGTATTCGGAAGCCCATTTGTGCCACCGTGCTCTCTCCACTTATTGCTGGTGAGGCGAATAACTCAGCTGAAGGAACATCCCGATGTCGCGCTGTCGTCCGGCGGCGAGGACGGGAATATTCCAGCGCTCATACTGTAGCATCGCGGCGATGGTCCAACGATGCTGGAAGCGATAGGAATCCCCCACGGAAACGTCGGTTGTATGGCCACCTTCGGGGATGAAACCAGGATCGAGCGCCACCGTGCGCCCGGTCAGTGAAAGCGAATGTGTGCTCGACAGCCAGTATTTTGCCTCGCCCCAGAAGGCGGTCGAATCGCGGCCAATCCAGGAGCCGATGATGTTTCCGCGATTGGTGTAGCCGTCGTGATAGGCGCCATTGAAATAGAAGAAATCCCCGTGATATTGCGAGACGGTGGTGGCATTTGAGGAAACAGCCTCTAACTTCAGTTGCATCCGCGGTAGCTTGGGCAGTTTCACGAACTCGATGCCCGGAGCGAGGATCGAACGCTGCGGCGCGGAGAGCGGAGAAGGGTCGTCATCGGTCATGAAGTCGCCGTACAGCGCGACCCAGTTGCGCAGGTAGGGCAGCCGGTAGCGGAAATCGAATTCTCCCCGGCGATCGCCCACGTCGTTTGACGACCCGGGGATCGTCGAGAGATTGTCGCCCACGCTGGCAAAGGCATTCCAAAACGAGTGGAAAGTGAAGGGCCTGCCCTCGCCCGCGAAGAGAACCGTTCGCGAGAAACCGAATTCCAGGTTCGGCGTAGGTTTCAGGCTGAGCTTCAATCCTTGCACCCAAGGGCGCTCTGGATAATGATGTCCTTCGGTTGTGCCAAGAAAAAATTCCGCGCGTACCGGTCCGAGCCATTTCAGGATCCACGGCAACACGAGGGGCGAGACGCGGTTAATCCGGAACATATACATCGGGTCGATATTATTGCTGATGATCAGAGCCGTGGAGGAATCCACGCCTTCCCACAAACTCTGTTTTCCGATCGAAAACTGCCAGTCCTTAGCTGTCATCCCGGCATAGGTGTCCAGAAGCTCCAGGCGATTGGTTGCGCCTGGTGATTGGAAATATGCATCCGGAACGGTGTCGACATACGAAAGCAATTGTTGGACCGAAGGCGAGTACAGTTGCGCCGGGGCGGCGTGCTGATACTCGCCGCGGAATGAAACTTCGAAACGCCCGTAAGAAGCGCTCCCTTCTAATCCAGTCTGGTCGTTGAAGCCTTCCTGATAGGGACGTCCAAAGTCGTTATAGATGGTCTGCCCGAAGTGAAGGCTGTCATTGATCGGCGGCCCGGCAATGCCTTCCACCTGTGTGTACGCGCGATCCACGCTGGCCGTGGGCTTGGGATCGTTTCCATTGAGAACACCCAACTCGTACGAGAAGTCGCCGCTCAACGTGGTGTAGAGTTCGGCCGCCTGGCCGCCCTCCGCCAGCACGTTGTTTTCACCCGCTTCCTGCAACATGCGCGCGCAGGTCATGCGCGTCCATGGACGCAGCCCGAGGAATTCCGAGTGAATGTACCCGAGCGCCGCGAGACGTTCGATTTCGTCGTAGATCGGCGAATCAAGTGCCACATAGGCCGTGCCCACTGAGCCCGGCGAACGGATCATCGTGACTGAAGATTTGCTGCGGTCGTCGGACGTCGTCGCAGAGAGTTCGGCTCCGCCGAGGTTGTTGTTGTGCTCGTGGCGATAGACGTATTCGCCGATCAGGAAGCCGGCCGCGCTGCCCACCACAACATCGGAAGGCGAGTGATCGTGTCCGAGCACGCGCGCGGTGCTCACGCCCAGCGCCGTGCCATACGACAGTATCTCCGTCAGCGGGCCCGGATATTCGTGCGCGATAATCGTGGCGATTGACCACGAAGCCACCGCGTGGGTGGAAGGAAATGCACGTCCTCCGGACGTGAAGAACTCGCCTGCGTGAGTGGGAGCGAATGGTCGCTGCCGCTGCGTGATTTCCTGCACCACGACGTTGAAGATGACCCCGTCGACCGCAGCTTCCGCGGCCAGCCTTCCGGTTTCCGATGCATGCTCATTTTTTACCGCGTGGCCGTCGAAGAAGATGATGGCCCCCGTGCCCGCGAGAGCGGCCAAGCCAACATTCGACAGTTGCGTGCTGCGCTTCGCGAAGGTGGCGGATGATGGCAGCTTCTTGACTGCGTCACTGTCGGTCGCGATCGTGATCCCCGTAACCGCTCCCAACGGCAGCAGCCACGCTAAGTCCTTGTATTGGATTCGCAGAGGACTCGTCCAAATTCCCACCTGTTCGTGTACCACGTCCTTCAGAAATAACTTGGACGCTTTGCCAATGCTTTCGGGCGCGGATGAGTCTTGCGGTACAGGATTCTGCGGGGGAGGACTGTCCGTCTGCGAAAACGCTCGCTGCATCGGGAACAAAAGGGACAACAGCGAGAGTCCGAGTAGCGCGACGGTTTGGCACCGAAAATTCCATCGCACGTGGCGAACCTTTTCAGGCACGTCACTGTTCACACAATCCTCATAAACTGCTGCTATAACCTGCTTCTCACTCATCAATTGCCCTGCGGTCTGATTCGAATTTTCAGTTTAGATGTCCAGCCTCTCACCTTGTCGCTCGCGCAGAGGATTACGAATTGTTCATTTCTTCAATTCAAAGTGTTCCACAACTTGGAAGGGACAACGCCGCGTGAACGCTCGCATCCAACTGCTTAACCGAACCTTAGAAACTGGGAAGTTATGCAGCCCACGAGTACCCATAGCGGGAGTTCCTGCTCTGTTGATGCAAGGCTCGTATAGATGATCGTGAGTCACGCACTGCTCATGTTTGCTCCACTTCAAGCCCCCTTCGTCGCCACCTCCGTGGGGGCCGCGTTAACGCTCGTCGTTAGAACCTACGGCATGCGATTCCAGTGGTGCGGTGTTCCTCTTGTGCACCATACGCATACCCGCCCTATACCTCGCCTGGGCGGCATCGCAGTGTACATCGCTATCGCCACCGGATGTATGACGATGGGTCTCGCCTTCGGCTTTCATGCGATGCGAGCGGCGCTCCCGATTTTGCTCGGAGTTTTGCCGGTGTTGGCGATTGGTGCCTATGACGACCTTTGGCACGCTTCCCCCAAGACGAAAATTCTCGCGCAGTTGCTCGGTGCAGCAATTCTGCTCGGCACCAACTGGGTACTCGGTGCGCCCGTCAGTGTTGCGGGAGCTTTGCTCCTGATGTTCTGGATCGTCCTGACGACCAACTCTTTCAATCTGATCGATGGAGTGGATGGACTTGCCTCCGGTACCGCGATCGTCATCGGCATCGGTCTTGCGTTCATCAATTTCGTAGCTGGAAGCCACACGCTTGGAGCGTTGTCGCTCATCCTCGTCGCAGCCTGCGCTGGTTTTCTGCCTTTCAATTTGAAGGGTCCAAGGATCTTTCTCGGCGATTGTGGAAGCCTTTCTCTCGGCTTCATCCTGGCCGCAATTGCTTTTGAAACTCCGCGCCCTTCACGGATGGCATGGAGCGCGATTGCGCTGTTTGGTTACCCAATCGCCGAAACGTTTTTCACCCTGATCCGCCGGACTCTTAAGGGTCGCAGGATTTCGCGGCCCGATCGCGAGCACTTTCATCATAAGTTGCGCAATTCCGGATTATCCGCTCTTCAAACCACTTCCGTCCTCTGTCTCATCGCGCTCTCTTTCGCGGCCTTGGGCGTTATGCTCAGCCTCGGCGGATCTTTCTTATTGAGCGCAGGATGTGGATGCATCTTGCTCCTCACCCTCGCCAAATCCTTTGGCTATCTAAACGGACGCCGCATCGCCCAGTTGAAGCGAGTTTTGAGGCGCACTCCGCAACCAGAGGATCTGCCGGAAATCATCGGTTATCTGCCGTACAAATAGTTGTTACCCACACTATTGCCCATCCTCACCGCCATTCGCGGCAGGTGTCATTCCGTATTCCCAGGCCCAATGCAACCTGTTTTTCACATTGGTGTCACGCGCGCGTAACACGTTGAAGCAACTATAGAAGTATGCAACCTGGGTCGCCCACGAGAACAGTTTCAGTTCGGCGGGGTGATGCCGCGTTCGATACGTTGCTCCTGTCGGACGTCCATCTCGGTTCGGATATCAGCCGCGCGCGAGATGCGCTGGCACTTCTCGAATCCTGCACCTATCGGCGACTCATCCTCCTCGGCGACATCTTTTCAGACCTGAATTTCGGCCGCCTCAATGGCGACCATTGGATGTTCCTCTCCCAGATTCGCAAGCTTTCGAACCGCAAGCGCAAAATTGAAGTCGTCTGGGTGGAAGGAAATCACGATCACGGCCTCTCCAAGGTGATGTCGCATCTTGTCGGGATCCCCGTGTATCAGCGCTATGTCTGGGAATACCAGGGCATGCGTCACCTCGCCATCCATGGCCATCAGTTCGACCGTTTTGTGCTGAGGAACGCACTCATCAGCCGCGCCGGCGAGTTACTTTACTCGCGGATTCAGAAGCTCGACCATCGCAACAAAGCATTCTCCCGCTATTTGGATCGGTTGAATACGCGCTGGCTGCGGCTGGAGGCCAAGGTGGCAGCGGGCGCGCTGGCCTATGCCAGGTCGGGGCACATCGACCGCATTTTCTGCGGTCACACCCATCACTCCGCGCATCTCGAACGCGACGGGATTTCCTACTACAACACCGGTTGCTGGATCGACTCGCGGCCTACCTACATCACCATCGGCGAAGAAGGAGTGTGCATCCGTGAATATGACGGCGGACCTCACCATTGTGATTCCAGCGAAGAACGAGAGCCGGAATTTGCCCCGTCTTCTGACCTCTTTGAGCAAGCAGGATTATCCGCGGTTGGGGCTTACCAAAGTCTTCGTTGCTGACGCTGACTCTACCGACGATACCCGCGCCTGCGCTCTCGCCTTTCGCGACCGCCTCTATATACGCGTCATTCCCGGCGGACTGCCTTCGGTCGGCCGCAATGCCGGCGCCCGGCTCGCCACCAGCCAGTACGTCCTTTTTATCGACGCCGACATCGTTCTCGACGATCCAACCCTTCTTCGCCGGGCGATGGAAACCATGGTGCGCCGCAAACTCGAGTGCTTGACCACGAATATCCGCTGCTCGAATGGAAGCCGGCCGGACCAGATGCTCTATCTCGGCAGTAATGTCGTGCAGTATCTATCTTCGTGGACAAAGCCCTTTGCGACCGGCATGTTCATGCTCTTCGACAAAGCCAAGTTCGATGCCCTCGGTGGCTTCAACGAGAAAGCTCTTTATGCCGAGGATTTCCTGCTGAGCAAACAGGTTTCGCCACGCCGCTTTGGCATTCTGCGCGGAGCAGTCTCCACCACCAATCGCCGCTTCAAGAAAATGGGCCACTTCAAGATCGTTCGCATGTTCCTCAAGACCGCCTTGAACACCTCGAACGAAGCCTACTTCCTGCGCGACCACCAATACTGGAACGAAGCCTAAATCGATCGCCATCAACGCAAAAAAAAGCCCGGACGTAAGTCCGGGCCTTGCTGTTGTATCTCTACATTTATTCAGCTGCGAGTGCAGTTACCAGCGCCGTTCCATTCGGACTGCCCCATCCCGTCACCAGGTCGTATCCCGTCACAGCCGAATAGCTGCCGGATTTTCCGCTGGTGATGTCGTGGAAATCGGTATGGTAGCTCGAACCCAGCCCAATCGCGTATACGTCTGGATCGATGAAGCCGATCCTCGCCTTTCCGTTGGCCACGCGCTGTTGATTCACAAGTGCTAAGTAGCCTGCCCACATCGGCGCGGCAAAGCTCGTTCCACCGTATTCGTTGGCCGTGCAAGTCGTCTGGTCAGCGCACACGTAGAACGTGAAATTCGCGTTCGCCGAAACATCCGGACCATTACGGTATGTCGTCGAGCCCTTGTTGCTCGAATTGATCGCAGGTTTTTGCCACGAAGGAATCGCGATCTTGTCCGGTGAAATGCCGCCGCCGCTATCCGCCCAGGCTGTTTCGGACTTCCACGGTCCCGCTGCGCTGGCGGTTGTCAGGTCTGTACCGCCGACTGAAACCACGTACGCATCGTCCGCTGGCCAGGCTTCGTTTCTTCGCGACCAGGTTGAGCTGTCACCTGAAGCTGCGAAGAAGTTTTGCCCCTGCGTCGACATCTTTTCGAAGTACGGGTCAAGCGTGCTTGGGTCAGCGGGCGTCCAGCCCCACGAACAACCGATGGTAGTCGGTAGCGGATTGTGTGTCGTCATCGCACTGATGATGGCCGTATCCGTCGAACCGATATACATCACCAGGCTCGATAGTCCGGGCGCCATGCCCAATGCCTGCGTCATGTCGAGCGTTTGTTCCGTATCGTCGCAGCCGCTCCGATAGACGCAGCTCGTGCTCGTTCCGTCTACCGAAAGCAGCGAGACGGGGACACTGTTCGTCTGGTGAACGTTCGAATAGTAGGTGGTGAGGTCGGCCAGGTCCGTGCCCTCATACTCGAACAGCCCGAGGTTTTGTCCGGAGCCGTTGAGCGCCCCGCCGTAGTACGCCGCGCGCATATCGCTGCCCAGGAAGGAGGCTGACGGTCCAGATCCGGTGGTCGCATGCTTCACGACCGCATCAGGACTGATCCCGTGCGCCGCCGCATAATCGCTCTTCTTCACGTACAGCGGATGCGGGATGGAATAATTCTCCAGGCCCGAAACATGCCACAGCGGAAAAGGCAGGCCCACCGTGGGCTCGCGGTCCGGCGAATAGTAAACGCGATTCTCGGTGGGGTGCTGATAGGTCAGCATGATCACCCGGAAAGCTGATTCCACCGCGGACACCGGTCCTTTGACCTGTACTTCCATGCCGTCGCGCGAGCCACCAACTACGGTCAAACCGTAATCTTTCATGTATCGCACAACTGCATCGTAGTCCTGCTTCGTGGGACCGAACATCGCGGTGAACTGCGAGGGGGTCAGGTAGTGGCGGTAGTTCGGACCGGCTGGGTTATACAGGCTGTTCAGGAAGCTGTGCAGGCCTGCTCGGTCCCGTACCGGCAGGACGACGTCGAGTTGCATGATTTGCGAGGCGGGAAGATGCCCGACAAGCTTTGCTTGTCCATTGAGCGTTGCTTCGCGTATATGATGCGTCATCATCGTTTGCGCACGGCCTTCCAGGACTCCGGCGGAAACGAAAGCGGCAGTTGCGAGCAGCACGACACAAAGTCTGCGATTCAAGATGCCTCCTAGGTTTTTGGTGGTGGTGGTTAGGCAGGAAATAAAGTGGCCCCCAGCGACGACTGGTTTGGTTCCAGGAACAGCCCCGCAAGTATTGGGGGCGTGTGTGACCCTGTCAAGCGTGAGCCAACGCCACCCTCGTGCTAGTTAGACTTTAGGACTAAGGTAGCCAGCAGCTTGCCTCATCCCCGCAAACCCGCATGAACGCTGGCGATTTCGCAGACTATAACTTAGCTGGAAGAACGCGCGCGTCCTGTGGAAAGTCAGCTCACATTCCGGCGGAAAACTGTGCGGCAGCTCTGCATCTACCTATTCCGCAGCTCTCGACGCCAACTCTGCTTGAAAGTCTCTAGCCCGCCCGTGTCCCGGGTATGCGGCCAAAGTGGTCGAGGGCGGCATCCGAAATCGCGTTCTGGGTAACGATGTCGTGATACAGCCGCGCGCTGAGGCGCGGCGATCGCTTCTGCGTGCGTGGGTCGATTTCGAAGAGGCCGAAGCGCAACTTCCAGCCCTCGTTCCACTCGAAGTTGTCGACGAGGCTCCAATGAAAATAGCCGCGGATATCGAAGCCGCGCTGTAGCAGCTCGCTCACGGCTTGCAGTGTCTTCACAATGACCCATGGCCTGATCCGGTCGGTGCGATCGGGCACGCCATTCTCGAGGATGTAAATGGGCTTCTTAAGCTGCGCGTACGCTTCGACCGCGGGAATCACCGCGTCGGGATAGGCTTCTCCGTAGGGCATATCGACGCCATGATCTCCTTGCGGCACCTGCGGTGGGGTGAAGATGCCTCCCGTTTTTTCCTGGCTCCGCGGCCAGCGCACGTGCAACCGGTTGTAGATGTTCAATCCGATGAAGTCGACTTTGCCGATAACCTCGGGCACTCGTCCGGCGAGCACCGACATCGTTCCGGGCATCGATCCTGTGCGCAGCAGCGACAAGGTCGAGCGATTAAACGCAGCGTCGTACACCCGCGCCAGCATGCGGTCGGAGAGCGTGTTCGTGCCGGCGCGGAAGACCACGTAGTTCACCGCGATCCCTACCCCGGCGTCCGGTTGCAAGTGATGGATCGTGTCATAGGCGGCCGCATGCGCCCGGTGCATGCCAAGCAGCGCCGCCACGGCAGCCGGCAGGTCACCCATGCGACCCGGAGGGAACTCACCGAACAGGTACCCGAACGCCGCATAAACGTTGGGCTCGTTGAAGGTCACCCAATCCGTGCAGAGATCCCCGAACTCGGTGACTACCCTCTCCGCAAACAGGTTGAAGTGAATTGGAGCCTGCAACGACGTGAACCCGCCTTGGTACTCGAACCACGTTGGATGGGTGAAGTGGTGCAGGGAAGTGAACACTCGCATGCCACGGGAGCGGATGGCCTTCAGGATCTCCCGGTATCGGCGGATGGCAGGCTTGTCCCAGCGGCCGGGCTTGGGTTCCAGGCGGCTCCATTCCAGCGAAATGCGCAGCGCGTTGAGCCCGAGCTGCTGCGCCCGGTCAAGATCTTCTTCTGCCTTTACCCACCAATTGCAGGCGAGGCCACACTTGTCCCCGGAACGCACGCGCCCCCGCGCCTCCCACTCGTGCCACTGGTTATGGACATTGCCGCCTTCAAACTGGTGTGCGGAGGTGGAGACGCCCCACTGGAACCCTGCGGGAAACTCGATCATGCCATCTTCTATCTTCCATGACAGATACGGTGCTTTGAAATATCTGGGGAGGAAAGACGCCGAATTTCACAGAACTTTCAAATGTGAACGGAAGCGTTCGGCAAAAAGAAACGCCGCTCTTGCGAGCGGCGCTTCATCTTTGGTTCTGTTTTAGCGATGACCACCGTGTCCACCACCACCGCCGGAGTGACCACCTCCACCGCCGCTGGCATGGCCGCCGCCACCACCACTGCTCACGTGGCCTCCGCTATATCCGCCGCCACCGCCATGATAGGCCGGCGCTGATGCATGGCCGCCTCCGCTGTAGCCTCCGCCGCCGTAGCTGCGGGCGCTATAGCTGGGGCTGCTGGACCCGCGGCTGCCACCGTAGCTCGGGCTATAGTTGCGTACCGTGGGGCTGCTGCCATACCCACGGCTGCCACCGTAGCTCGGGCTGGAGTAACTGCGTGCTCCAGAGCTCGGGCTGCTATATCCGCGGCTCGGAGACGAGTAGCTCTGTCCCGGACGTGAATAGGTGCTGCCCGATCGTCCCATGGCGCTCGGCATGCTCGAAGAAGAGCGGTTGCCGATGTTGCCACCCGCAGACGGAGGACGCGGTACATAGTGTCCATTCGCCGCCGTGTTGCCGGAAGGCCGGTTCGCCGTTCCGCTGTTGCCATTGAAGTGACTCGCCGATCCCTGCGTGCCGCGGGAAACCGACCCGCTGCCCGCATTCGGAGGCCGTGGGACATTATGCGATGCCGCAGCGTTCCCCTCCGACCCTCGACCGTTGTTCATCCCCGCTGACGGACGGCTGGCGTTCATCCCGCCACGTTCCGCGGCTGAATTTGTGCCGTTGCTGCGCGAAGGAGGCGTGAGCCGAGATACCGTCGACCGCGAGGTTGCGCGTGCCGGCGGTGTTGCCGCCCGGTGGCTGGCTGCCTGAGCTCCGATCCGGCTCTGCGCCGTCGGCCTCAGGTCCCTGCCCAGGTTTCCGGACGCCGGGTGTTGCGTCAGCTCCGAGCGCTGCGAGTTGTTGAGCGTTGCCCGATTGCTGCGCACGTTCATGCCATTCGTGATCGTGCGTCCGTTGGTCGCGACCAGGCCGCGTCCCGCGTTGGCGAAATGGCCGTTGTATCCGCGTCCGTAATAATTGTTGATGTTGTTGATCCGCGTGTTGCGGATGTTCACGTTCCGGAAGTAGCCCGGTCCGTTGTGATACCACGGGTGGAACGGTTCGCCCCAACCCAGCGGGCACCATCCCCAGCCGCCGCCAAAACCGAAACCGAATCCGATGCCGCCCCAGCCGATCCCGAACCTCGGACCGCCGAACCATCCAACCAGCGCGGGAGCATAGTAAGGAGAGCCCCAGTACGCGTACGGACCCGGCGCCCATCCCCAACCCCAGCCGCCCTGCACCCAGCGCCCGTAGTGATACGGCGCGAAGCCCCAAGGCTCATAACCAACCCACGTCCAGCCCCAAGGCTGTTCGTAGATCCAGTTGCCGTTGCTGTAAGGCTGCCAGTCTGCACCCTGGTCGTTCGGAACCCATACGTTGCCGTACTCGGAGTTCTCTTTCCAAGTGCCGTAATCATCCAGATCGCTGGAACCAATCACGTCCGGTGAAACGTATTTCGCCGACTGCGAGTGGTCCTCACGCTCGTCGCGCGACATTGCCCACTGATCGAACTGGTCATACTGCGGGGCCTTGTCGATTTCATAGGCCATCGAGGTCCCGTTCGAGAAGTGCGCCCGTTCATGCTCGCGCACTTCGACCGCCGGACCGCTGCCGGTCGCGTTGCCTTCGCCCTTCCACACCGTCACATTGGTCGTATCAGCGTTCGGATCGACATCGAAACGATAGTCGCCCGGCTTCTGCACGGTGAACGCCATGTTCGGCGTGTCCACCTCGTACACCTCACCGTTATAGAGGTGACGCACGCGCAGATTCAACGTGCCCTGGTGAACCTGTAATTGCGTGGTGTTGTCGCCGATATTGGCCAGCGTGACGCTGGTCTCGGCGCCCATGCGGAAAATGCCGGTGCCGACGTTCAACTCAGCCTTCGAGTCCTTGTCGGTCCAGACATTGTCGCCGTTGGTCATCGGCCGGTTCAGGGTTCCCGCAGCCCAGTCGTTCACGCCGCCCGGCTGAATCGAAACCTGCCCGTCCATGAATTGCATGCGGGCGACGCGTCGCGAAGGATCCTGGGAATCCGAAGTGTCCGGCTGCGTGCCTTCGGGAGCCGGGGGCACATTCTGTGCCGCCTGCGGATAGCCGCCCTGGTCCTGCTGCTGCTGCACCGATTCCGGAGGCGCGGGCGCTGCCGACGGCTGATCGCTCTGCCGCTCGTACACCGGTTCCTGCGGTTGCTCGTACTGGCTGTTCTGCGTTGCGTAAACGCCAGAATTTGTCTGGCCACTATCATTGGCAGCCGGATACTGCGAATCCGGCGGCGGAGGCGCGTCCTGCGCCACCGCAAATCCTGTCGCCAACGTTGTGGCCAGGAACGCATTTAAGAATGCTCGTTTAAAACCGATCATGGCTTGCTCCCCCTTGAGAGTCTGCCTTGGTACTGACACATCCTTCCGCGGTCCTATGCCCGGTCGAAAGATGTGAACGATACAGCCGAATCTCTGCTCATCTGGAACCTGGTCCCAAAGCCAATCATGTAAACCCTGGGCCTGTACTTTAGTTTCGCCGTCGAAATAAAGATCTACAAACCAGAAAAATGCTGCATTTCTAGGCAAATTATGAGGTTTGCGGGGCAGGATGCAGCGGTTTTTTCCTGTCTACCGATTAGATGCTGCGCACTCAGGGGTCGAATCTGGCAAAGTGCGTGCTAGGCAGGGTCACAACCGTATTAATTTGTAGAAGATAGGGAAATTTTACTCAGAATCCGGAGGGGCGGCTGCAGGATCCGGAACGGCCGCAGCGGAGGCCTGTTTTCTGGCTTTCATGGAAGCGATCACGGAATTCAGATCGGTATCCGTCGCCCACTCTGGATACAGATACGAGAGAGTTTGGCTGTAGCGGTCATCGTCGCAGCGCATGCTGCTCGGGGACTTATCGCACTCATCGTTTTCCTGGGCGGTGCGACACTCCTTCATGGTGTGCCCAGCGGCCGGCACAATAATCACCTGCCCCGGCGCACTTTTCAGTTGACGATAATAGTCGCGCCACTCCGTTGGCGTATTGCGGACGAAGCGGAAACCGTAGCGGTGTGCCCAGTTCACCAGGTATTGGTTGCGCTGCAGACGGGTGGAAACATCAATGTTCACGCCGCGATCGTAGGGCAGCTCGATGGGCGGCACGCGCAGGAATTCGTTGGGATCTTCTAGGTGATCGGTGCGGATCAGAACCCGCTTGGAACCCGCTTCCGCATTACGTCTCACCACCGGTACGTGATCGTGCCAGGCCAGCCAGCCGTACTCGATTGCGTCGCACCCGGGCCGATTGGTGTTGTGGTGAAGAAACACATCCACCTTGGCGTCCCATCCCGTCCAATCAGTAGCCATGGCAGCTGGTTCCGTATCGAAATACGTGGGGCGTGCCTCCCAATATCCAGCTTCCGCAGCTTCGCTGTGGCGCGTGGACACCAGGTACCAGCCGCCGACAACCAGCGCGATCACAACCACTACCGTTAACAGGTCAGTAGACTTCATAGCGGACACTGGGGCGCACGCGGAATCGTCCGGCCGCTCACAAGCTGCGCATCGGATTGAGAATACTCGAACGGTCTCGTGAGGGAGAAGTTACTATCGTTTTACTCCCAAATTGCGAACACGTTACCTTCGGAGCAAGACCCGCTAAGGCAAGACTGCGGGAATGCAAGGCGGCCACGGCAGGAGCAGAGGGGTGCTCGGCTTATGAGCGAAGAAAAGTCGTATCGAGGATTTCTGGGATCGGTTTACTACCTCCTGCGCGGAATCATGATCACCATCGGAATTACTCCGCCGCAACCGGGAAACGAAAAATGGGTTGCCCTCATTTTCTTTGGCACCTGCGCGCTCCTGATAGTGGCCATGATCTTCCTCGGTGCATGGCTGCTGCGCGCCATGATGCTCCTCGTCCCTGGCAATCCATCGGTCTAGGCCAATGCAAACGGCACGGCCGAAGCCGTGCCGCTTGGATACGCTTTCGCCCTTGCTAACGCGAGGTGGTCTGGTCCACGAATGCCGCGAAGTCTCCATGCAACTTCGTCAGCCCATCCATTGGGAGATACACCATGTGCCCCGCTGCGTATTTCGCATACGAGATGTTCTTGCGAAAATCGGGCAACAGGTCCAGGTGGTTCATGGTGTAATCGGCGGCATAGAACGGCGTCGCCAGGTCGTAATCTCCCTCCATCACCAGCACCTTCAGATAAGGGTCTTTGACCATTGCGGCTCGCAGTGCGGTTGCCGTGTCAGGAAAACCTTCTTCCGCGGATCCCCATTCCCAGTGAAACGGACCACCACCGCGCTGACCCGGATCAGGGGCGCCGCCCATATCGCGCGCTGACACGACATAGGGCATGTCTGTCCTGTAGTTGAGTTCACGCCGCAGATAATCGTTGAATACGGCGGTGAAGGGCGGATCGGTCGCCGATCCCGTCGGGTCGTAGAACGGCGTGTCCAGCAACCCATTCGGATCCGGCCCCGTGTATCGCCCGTCAAGACGGCCCACGCGCAGTTTCTGATCGATCAAAAGATTGTGGGTGAAGCCGCGCACGTCGATGCGCAGGTTCGCTTGATCGATGAAGTCCTTCTTCAGTCCGGTATATTTCGCAAGCTCGTCGACAATGTGCTGGCGCTGTTCAGGAGTGAGGGTGTCTCCGGCTTCGAGAGCGCGCGCGTATTCATTGGAAGCCCAGTTCTCCACCTCCGCTTTTGTTTTCTGCGGGTCCTGCATCAGTTCCGGCGCCAGCCGTTTGTGATACGCGGCGATCATGGTGTAGGTCGGCAGCGTCAACTCATACGGCAGGTCATTGCTCTTCGAGAACTCCAGCGTCTGGAAGTTGAGGACCTCCGAAAGCAGTACGATTCCATTAAACGCAATGCCCCGGTCGATCAGGTACCCCGAAACTCCCGCGGCGCGCGTCGTTCCGTAGCTTTCTCCGAACAGGTAGAGCGGCGACGCCCAACGGTCGTTGCGGGTGATGTAGAGGCGAATGAATTCGCCGAACGCTTCGATGTCGCCCTTCACGCTCCAGAAGTGCTTGCCCTTGTCCAGGTCCGCGGGGCGGCTGAACCCGGTGCCGATCGCATCGATGACAACGATGTCGGTTTTATCCAGCGGCGTCCCGGGATTATCGATGAGGTGATACGGCGAGGGCGGCATCATGCCGTCCGGTTGCAGCGCCACTCGCCGCGGGCCGAGTGCGCCCATATGTAACCAGATGGAGGCTGAGCCAGGGCCCCCGTTGAAGGCAAACGTCACCGGACGCCGCGCCGGATCTTGTCCATCCAGCGTGTACGCGACGTAAAACATCTCAGCTTCGATGTTGCCCGAGACGTCTTTGATCGGTAGCCGACCCACCGTTGCCGTGTAATGCAGCGGTTTGCCGCTCGCCGTGACTTGATGATGCGTCACCACCGGCGCAGTTTCGGCCATGTCCCACTTCATTGCCTTGTTCTGCGCCCCACTCTCTGGCGCCTGCGGATGTTCCTCGCGCTGCAGGTGTTCTTCATGTTGCGCCCGAGGCTCTTCTGGAGTTTGTACCGCGTTAGAGTTGGTGGTCGAGTCAGAAGGAGAGCTCTTTTCGACTTGAGACTTGGGGGGATTTTTCTGCTGTGCCCCGACGGTTGCGCACACTCCCGCACAGCACAGCAAAACGAGCAAGAAATGCTTCATGCAGAACTCCTGGCTATCGATGGAATTGAGACAGAACCCGTGATCCGTCTCGTTTAAGAAGCGCATCGATTGTAATTCCGTTTCCGCCGCCTTGAGTCGTCCGTCGCGGTTTTACCGAGGTTTACGAAGGGCCACTTGTCGTACTGCGCTCACTCTGTTCCACTACTCTCTCCATGTTTTTGTGGGCCCTTCGTCTCCGAGCGCATCGAGTCCGGACGACCATCTTCGCCGCCATCATTGCGGCTCAAGTCTTCTCGCCCGTTTGCGCGCAAGCCTCCTCGATCGTTCTCAAAGCCTCCGAAAAGAAGGTGTCTGTCGTCCCCGGCGCCGGCATTGCTGCCGATCCTGGCGGCCGCATGACGATTGAAGACGCGGAGAAAGCCGTGTACGCGCCTTTGCCCCCGGACCAGAAGGTGAGTCCGGCGTCGAACACCTATTGGGTGCGCTTACCCCTGCAGCGTGCGGAAACCGCATCGGCGGAATGGCTGCTGCGCATTGAACTCGGATGGGAAAACGTGGACCTGTATGTGCCCAACGCGGATGGGTTCGCCATGATTCATTCGGGCGACGTGCTCCCGCCCTCGGAACGGCCCATCAACTCGAACTTGATTGTGTTTCCAATTCCTCCCTCCGCCGGCCCGGACTTGACCCTGTATGTCCGCATGCAGGGCGATACCAGCCGCTACGGAAGCGCGCGCACCGCCCGGATGTCGATTGAGCGGACCGACGAATTCCTGCGCGAAACCCGGCTCATCAATTACGCCCAGGGCATCTATGCCGGGATCATTCTCGCCATGGTCAGCTACAACCTGATCCTGTTCTTCGGCGTCAGGGAGTGGACCTACCTCTTTTACACAATCTACGTTTCAGCCTTCGGCACTGTATGGCTGGGCAGGGCCGCATTCACCCGCGATTATCTTTGGCCGCATGCGCCGCGCTGGGACGCAGCCAGCGGCTTTTATCTCATTGCGGTCGCTATTTTTTTCAGTGTCTTCTTCGTACGTTGTTTCCTGAATACCCGCACGTGGTCGCGCGCGATTGACGTCGCCCTCTGGACCCTCGCCGCCATCACCGCGCTGCTCGCCGTGCTGGCGTTATGCGGCGCAATTCAAGTCGCTTCGCCGTTGCTGGCCGTCGTGGCACTCCTTACATCAGTTTTCTACGGAGTCATTGGCATCGTGATGCTGGTGCGGGGGTACCGTCCGGCGCGTTTGTTCCTCACCGCGTGGTGGGTGCTGATCGCAACCAACGTCGTTTATATCCTCACCTATCTCGAGCTCCTACCGAAGAACGCGTTTACCTATAACTCGGCACAGATTGGGTCGGCTTTCGAATGCATCCTGCTGGCCTTTGCCCTGGCCGACCGGGTAAATTCCCTGAAGTCCGAACATCAACATGAGCAGGAGAAGTACACCGCGCGTCTCGAGGAAGAGGTGCAGCGAAGAACCAATGAGCTGCACGACCTCAACCAGCAGCTCGCCAATGCGTCCGTGACCGATCCCCTCACCGGCCTGAAGAATCGCCGCTATATCGATGCGACGATTGAGGTCCTCACTGCGGAAGTGCGTCGCGCGATCTTCAAGAAAAAGCATCGCGAAGACATCCTGATCTGTATCGCCGACCTCGATCATTTCAAGAAGATCAACGACACCTACGGTCATGAATTCGGCGACCGCATGCTGAAAAGCGCGGCCACCGTGCTCGCCCGCAACATCCGCGGCACAACCCAGCTGGCACGCTGGGGCGGAGAAGAATTCCTGCTGCTCGACCGCGCATTGCCGGAAGATGATGACCAGCAATTCGCAGAACGGCTGCGGCGCGTGATCGCGGAAGACAGCTCGTTGCGGACCGAGGACGGAGCCATCCAAATCACCGCCTCGTTTGGCCTGGCGCGTTACCCACTCTCCCGGGCCTATCCCGACCTGCTTTCCTGGAAAGAAATTTTGTCCCTCTCCGACCAGGCACTCTATCGCGCCAAGCATAGTGGAAGAAATCGCTGGACCCGGGTTCGCGTAAACGAAGTCCGCTTGCTCGAGTATGTCGAAAAATACGGAGTCGAAGCTGCCGGCAGTCTTTGCCGGAATCGCCTGCCCGAAGCCCTCCATCGCGGGATTCTCGAGTTCATCACGGGAAGCGGCGAACCCCGCGCAGCCGTTCCGGATGTGACCATCGTGCAATGAAAGCTTGCAAAACAGGTGCGCTGTACTGCGTAAATCGCTACGATGGACGCATGCTGTTTTCTCCGGGTCCGCAATGAAAAAGCCGAGCATCGTCCTCTCCCTCACGAACCGCGATAACGACTATCAAATCGCACAAGCTGACGCCGCCCAGGGAGCAGCGCAGCGAGCCAATGTCGACCTGCAAATCCTGGACGCGCAGAACGATGCTTCCAACCAGAGCACCCAGCTATTGCGGTTGATCCAGGGCCCGGCCGCACAACGTCCGGACGCCATCGTCCTCGAGCCGGTGGGCACAGCGTTAGCGCAAGTCGCGCGTGCCGCTGCCGCCGCCGGCATCGGCTGGGTCGTGTTGAACCGTGAAGTGGATTATCTCGGCGACCTGCGCAGCTCATACAAGGTGCCGTTGTTTGGCATCAGCTCGAATCACGAAGATGTCGGACGCATCCAGGGACGGCAAATGGCCGCGCTGCTGCCGTCCGGGGGAACCGCGCTCTACGTGCAAGGCCCCTCAGGCAGTGATGCCGCGCAACAGCGCACCACCGGCATGCTGCAAACCAAGCCGGTCAATATTCAGATCCGCGCGATGAAGGCGCAGTGGACCGAAGCCAGCGCCTACCAGGCAGTGAATTCCTGGCTAAAACTGTCGATCGCCAAAGACCTCGGCATCGGCCTGGTCGCTGCCCAGGACGATTCCATGGCGGTAGGCGCTCGCAAAGCCTTCGAAGAGCAGGCGGGTCCGAACCGCGAACGCTGGCTCAACCTGCCATTTCTTGGTTGTGACGGGATGCCGGAAACCGGCCAGGCTTGGGTTCGCAGCGGACTACTGGCGGCGACCGTAGTCATTCCTCCGAATGCGGATCTTGCCGTCGAGCTGCTCGCCAAGGCGATGCAATCGGGAGCGCAGCCACAGGAGCGCACCCTCACTACGCCATCCTCCTACCCCTCACTCAGCGCCCTCACACCGCGGATC
This sequence comes from uncultured Acidobacteriaceae bacterium, assembly GCA_963703075.1. Classification (GTDB taxonomy): domain Bacteria; phylum Acidobacteriota; class Terriglobia; order Terriglobales; family Acidobacteriaceae; genus Korobacter. The sequence goes on along the minus strand of OY969786.1, from coordinate 2,745,634 downwards.
TGACCGCAGCCATCAACCGCTCACCGACGCATTTCCCATTTGAAGGCGGCATGAGCACCGTTGAACGAAGGTGTCATTGACCGCTCACGGGTGAATCCGTACACTCCGAATTGAAAATGAAATTGAATTTCATTTTCAATTTGTTACTACGACCGCTAGGATTCTCGCCGTGCCTCGTTCGCTTCTGCTTCGCTGCCTCGTCCTCGCCTTCGCTGTCAGCTTTTTTGGCGCCGCATCCTATGCACAGGAGACCTATTTCGTTACCTACTCCCACCAGCTTGAAGAACCTGGAAACCTGGAAATTGAGAACAAGGCGATCGCCGCTTCGACCAAGGGCGCGAACGGCTTTGTCGCGAACGCAACCGAGTTTGAATATGGCGTGAAAGGCTGGTGGACCACCGAACTTTATCTCGACGGGCAATCGACCTTCGGTGAGAGCACCGTCTTCACTGGTTGGCGCTGGGAAAATCGCTTTCGCCCGCTGATGCGCGAGCACTGGATCAACCCTGTGCTCTACATGGAATTCGAAGACACCAACGCGGCCGACAAAACCATTCTCGAAGTGGAAGGCCACGATTCACGAGCGGATTTTCTCACCCGCAACAATCGCAGCGACCGCCAGCGTGAGGCCGAACTGAAGCTCATCCTGTCCAGCAATTTCAAAGGTTGGAATGCTTCGGAAAACTTCATCTTCACCAAGGATCTCAGCAACGATCCCTGGGAGTTCGGGTATGCGCTGGGCGTAAGCCGCCCCTTGGCGCTCGCCGCCAGTCCGCGCAACTGCAATTTCTGCCGCGAAAATTTTGTTGTGGGCGCCGAGATGTACGGAGGCCTGGGCGATCGTTATAGCCCGGGGCTGCACGACACATCGCAGTATGCAGGGCCGGTGATTTCCTGGGCAATGGCCAATGGGCCCACCTTCAAGCTCTCTCCGAATTTCGGACTCAACCAAAACAGTTTCGGATTCCTGATGCGCTTCGGCGTTTCCTACGAATTCGGCCAGATCTTTCACCGGAGCCGATAGTCATGCGCTCGCGATTTCTTCTCTTGTTCGCCTTCTTCATCGCTGTCTCGTTATTGTGTTTCGCTTACCCGGGTGACGGTAAATGGCGGGGCCATGTGCCCGAAAAAGACCGGTTGCGCACTAACCCGTTGGCCGCTGATGCCGACGCCCGTGCCGCCGGCGCGAAACTCTTCCTGCAGCACTGCGCGGAGTGTCATGGTCGCGATGCGTCCGGTGGCCATGGCCGGCCTGCGCTCGTCTCCGCGCGCATTCGTCACGCCAGCGATGGAGAACTGCAATGGCTGTTGCGCAACGGCAGCTTGTGGAACGGCATGCCGTCCTGGAGTTCGCTGCCCGAAGCGCAGCGCTGGCAACTCGTCGCCTACTTGCGCGGCCTGCAGGAGACCGCGCCAGCCCCATAGCTTTCTTATCGTTCCAGCCGTTTCACGCTTTCTTGAGAACCTGTTCACGTCATTGTCATCGAGCGCGGAAGACAATGTTCTATGCAAGCTTGCCATCGTCGATCTATACCTCTTCCAGCTTCTTCTCACATAAGCACTTACGGGACACCCATCTTTCCACGGAAGTAAAGGAACTAAACCGCTCCCGCTTTCGTCTATATGTTTGTACGGAGGACTCTATGTTGCAGTTAAATCTCGACCTGCGTTCAGGCGAGCACACCGCCGTAGTCCGATGCTCCGGTCGTATTGTGTTTCATCAAGAAGTCCGGATGCTGTCGAATATGGTGCGGCCCCTGCTCGAAAATCATGAGCGCGTCATCCTGGATCTCGGGCAGGTGCGGGATGTCGATAGCGCGGGCCTTGGTACCCTTGCGTCATTGCATTCCTTTGCCCGCGAGCAAGACCATTCCTTTGCCCTTATGAATCCGGCCGCGTCTGTGCGCGACCTGCTCGAACTGACTCACCTTGATCGCCACCTGCAAGTTTTGTCGGGTGATCACTCATCCATGAAGTGCGCCGCTTAACCGCGGCGCATTTCTGGCCTAACTTTAGTTGTCATATTCCAGGGGGACATGCCCGGCCGCCACTTTAGCCCAGCATTCGTGCCGCGTAAGTCTTGCATCCCGCCGGAAACCGGGCCACAATCCCAACATGCCGAAAGATAGCGTGCCTTCGCGTCGCGGTTCTGCCCAGCGGTCTGAGCCGGAAGGCTACACCTCGAATAACGAAACCGATATGTTCGTGCCCGGAGCGCCTGTCCTGATGACTCTCAGCGCGCCGCGGGAAAAATTCTGGGGCGCGATCCTCACCATTTCCCAGGCCGGCGTGAGTCTCCGCGGCATCGGCCTCGAATCTTTCGAAGATTTTGTGCGCCAGGTGCGCGACGGCGAAAATGTCACCGCCTCCGCGGTGTTCTTTCCCATGCACCGTATCGAGCGCATGGAACTCGACGAGCGCAACGGCGAAGTTCCCTCCATGTTTGAGCGATTCAAGGTGAAGTGCGGCCGCGACGCGAGCGAGTTCCTGGCCGGAGAAAGCCGGCGGTGATCTCCCGCTTCTGGACAGCTCCCAACCAGCTCACGCTGATGCGATTGATTTTCGTGCCGTTCGTCGTCATGAACGTGCTCGATTACAACTTTCGCTGGGCGCTGGGACTGTTCATTGCTGCCGGATTAAGCGACGCCTTCGATGGATTACTTGCCCGCATGCTGCACCAGCGCAGCACCATCGGTGAGTATCTCGATCCCATTGCCGACAAGCTTTTGCTCTCTTCGCTTTTCCTCGTGCTGTCTTTTCGCCAGGCGATTCCATGGCGCTTCACGGTGGTCGTTTTCAGTCGCGATGTTTGCATTCTGCTGCTTTGCGCATTGATTTACGTCACTACGCCGCTGCGCGATTTCAGTCCCAGCATTTTCGGGAAACTCAATACCGTCGCCCAGGTGGCCGCGCTGTTCTTCGTGCTGCTCAACGAGGTAACCGACCGCAATTGGATCTATGTCGGCAAGGACTACCTGCTGTGGACCGTGTTTGTGTTGACCTGCCTTTCGGCTCTCCACTATCTCTTTCTTGTCGGACAGCGCCTCCATCAGCTCCCTCCGCCGGCGAAATAATTTCGCGCCTTCCTCAGGCCGCGACTCATCTTTCGTAGCGCGATACACTGATTCACTCGCATGCCTGAAACCCTGCGCCAGCACCGTTTCCAAGTAATCCTTGCGTTCGCGCTGGTCTATCTCTTCTGGGGTTCTACCTATCTCGCCATCGGCATCGCCGACAAGGAAAATATTCCCGCGGCCGCTATCTGCGCCATGCGTTTCCTCATCGCCGGGCCGCTGATGCTCGCCGCCTGCGCCTTGTCCGGCCGAAAAATCTGGGCATCCTGGACGGAGTTTGCAAGGCTGGCCGTCGTCGGATTTCTCTTGCTCGCCTGCGGGAACACCGGTCTGACCTGGGCGGAAAAGTACGTCGCGACCGGCTTCGCTTCGCTCATCGTGGCCATTACTCCGATCTGGATCTTCGGGCTGGAGAGCTTCGTCTACAAAGGCGAGAAGACCTCCGGCCGCGGCATCTTCGGTCTTGCGCTGGGCGTTCTGGGCACCTTCATTCTCTTCTGGCCGAAGATCGTTAACCCAGACGTGCACGGCGGCATGCAGTTAATGGGCGCCGTCGGATTGCTCGGATCTTCGTTCTGCTGGGCCAACGGCACCGTGCTCTCGCGCCGCTGGAAATCGAAGTTCACCCTCGATCCCTTCACCTCAACCGCGTGGGAGATGATCATTGCGGGCGCTGTCAACCTGCTCATCGCGATGGCATTCCGCGAGCACAATATTCGCTGGACCCATCGCGGCGTGGGCGCAATTCTTTATCTGGTCGTCTTCGGATCGTGGGTTGGATTCACCGCATACATCTGGCTGCTGAAGCATGTGCCGACGCCGAAAGTCGCCACCTACGCCTATGTAAATCCGATCGTTGCCGTATTCCTCGGATGGATGGTCCTGCACGAAACCATCGACCGCTACATAGTCGCCGGTTCGTTGATCATTATAGTTGCCGTTGCCCTGGTCACGGCGTCCAAAGTCAAAGCTGCGCCTCAAGTGCCGGAACTCTCCGGCGCAAAGTCCGCTGGCGACTAGTTTTCCTTCGCGGCGGTCGTCTGTTCCTGGATGTAATACCCTTCGCGCGTCTGCACCTTGTAGTCCTTGTTCTTCGTCGTCAATGTCAGGCGATGGTAACCAGGATCCGCCATTGTCTTGTCTGGCGTATAGGCGAGGATGAACTGCGTGCGCAACTCGTCCGCGATCTGGGTGTAAATCTGGTCGACGGTGTCTTTCTTCGTGACTTCGAACATCTGTCCGCCGGTCTTGCCGGCGATCTCGGTTAAAATTTTCTTCCCATCAACCCGCGGCTCCTGCTGTCCGCCGCGTCGACCGCCTCCCGGATAGCCCCCGCCCCCGCCGGGGTAACCTCCGCCGCCTCCTGGATAGCCTCCTCCGCCTCCACCCGGGAACCCGATCCCTCCTCGGCGCATCCCGCGATTGTTGTCCATTCCGCGGTTCTCTTCGCCCTTCATATAAATCGCATAGACGATCGTGTCGGCCCGCTGCGCCGCTTCCACTGCGTCGTTCAGGGTTTCCTTGCTGCCACGGTCCTGTCCATCGGTGACGGACCACCAAAGCCTTCCGGCCCTGCTGTTTTTTCAGCACTTCGTTGGCGGCCAGGTAGATCGCGTCGTACAACTGCGTTCCCCCGTGTCGTTGCATGCGGGGCTGCCCCTGGCCTTGGCCGGGATCGCTGCTGCTGTCCGGTTCCCGGTCCGGTTGGGCCGTCTCCAGCAACTCAAGACCTTTGTAGAGCTTGTCGCGCGAAGACGTCAGGTCCTGCAGCAGTTCGACCTCGTGATCGAAGTGGATCAGGAATGCCTGGTCCTTCGACTGGGTCAGCATCTGGTCGAGGAACTTCTCGCTGGCGCTCTTCTCCGCACTCAGTTCCTCGCGCATGCTCATGCTGGTGTCCACCAGCAGTCCGAGCGTCAGCGGCAAGTTCGTGTCACGGCGGAAGTTGCTGATGGTCTGCGCTTTGCCGTCCTGCTCCAGCACGAAGTCGTCTTTTCCGAGGTTCTCCACGATCTTTCCATGCTTGTCGCGGACGGTCACCGGCAGCGTTACCTCCCGCACATCGACATGGATCGAAGTCGTATCAGGCTCGGTGGTCGCGGGAGTCTTGTGGAGAGTCGGAGCGTCCTGGGCTTGCATAAAAGGCGCAGCCAGGCAGGCAGAAAGCAGCAAGGAGAGAAGAGCACGCATGGGACCCATCGCCTTTTCGACTCTTCAACTTAACGAGGGTTGGCAGAGCCGAGCGTAAAGGATTGTAAGTGAGAGTAAAAAGCGACCACCACGGCATCCGAACTGCCGATGACTATCGTGAGCCAAGCAGTACGTTAGGCAAAACTTATTTTGGGGTGCAGGCAATGTCAACCACCAGTGTGACTTCTTCGCTTCTCAGCCAGCTCGATCCGACATCGGACAGCAGCGGCAATTTTTCCAAAATGAAACAGGCGTGGCAGCAATTATCGCAAAGCCTGCAATCGGGCGACTTGGACGGCGCGAAAACTGCCTTTGCCACCATCACGCAATTGCAGCAGCAGGTGCAGAGCTCGAAAGGCACCTCGTCAAATCAAAACAGCCAGCTGTCCGCGGATATGAAGACTCTCGGCCAGGCATTACAGTCCGGCGATCTCAGCAGCGCCCAAAGCGCCTTTGCGGCCGTGCAGAAAGATATGCAAGCTGCCCATGGCCACCACCATCATCACGGCTCTTCGGCGTCATCTGCCAGCTCCAGCACGACCGAGAGCGAGATCGAGCAGCTGCTTTCGAATACATCGACCTCCAGCGCACAGAGCAGCTCGACCTCGGCGCTCAGCACGTACGCATAAAAAGACCGCCCAGGCGGGCGGTGTAAGGGGTCAGCGGATAGAACTCTCGGAGAACCGAACGGTTGGGCGGCGATGTACAGACTTGCGCTGGCAATCGCCGCGGCGTTCGGGGTTAATGCGACAACCGTATCCACCGCGCATTGCACGGGCGTGAAACGCAGGTGAATAAGCGGTAAATCGGAGCTACTTTCGCTTCCAGCGAACTCCATCCTTGGTGTTCTCCAGGATGATGCCGCTCTCCAGCAGCTCCGCCCGGATCGCATCCGAGCGCTTAAAGTCCTTCGCCTTCCGCGCCGTCGAGTGTTCCGCCACCAGCGCCTCCACGCGCTCGTCGCTCAAGCCTGCCGCCTTGGCCATCTCCGCTGTTTCCGCGCTGATTTGGTCGGCCTTACCTTCGGCGTGTGCCCAATCCACTGCAAACTTTACCTTGCGGGAGTCTTCATCGTTCAGCACCGCAAAAATCTCGTCGAACTTCTGCAGCGCCTCCAGCAGCGTCGCTGTATTTCCCTGTTGCACCTGGCCTGCATCCGCCGCGGCATTCACGTCGCGCACCAGGTCGAACACAGCCGCCAGCATCTCCGCCGTGTTGAGGTCGTTGTCGAGAGCCGCCGTCATCTTGGTGATCGTTTCGCCGGCGAGAGAGTCAATCTTCGCACTTGTCCCGGCAGGGAACTGCTCCGTTTCGAGTCGGCGCTTGAAGTTACGTAACCGATCGACTGAGATCGCCGCCTGCTTGAGGCCGTCGAAGGTGAAGTTCAACTGCTTGCGGTAGGGAACCGACATCAGCAAAAACCGGATGCTCGAAGGCTTGTGTCCCATCAGGATCAAGTCGCGCAAGGTGTAGAAGTTCCCCAGGCTTTTCGACATCTTCTGCCCTTCCACCAGCAGGAAGCGCGAGTGCACCCAGAAGTTCGCGAATTTTTTGTGGGTCACCGATTCCGATTGGGCAATTTCGTTCTCGTGGTGGGGAAAGATCAGGTCTTCGCCCCCAGCGTGAATGTCGAAGTTCTCGCCGAGATACCGCATGCTCATAATCGAGCACTCAATGTGCCACCCGGGACGCCCCTCCCCGATCACCGTGTCCCACTTTGCTTCGCCGGGCTTCGGCGCCTTCCACAGTGCGAAATCGCGGGCGTTGTCTTTTTCGTATTCGTCCACATCCACGCGCGCGCCATCGGTCATCCCGGCAAAATCTCTTTTTGAAAGCTTGCCGTACTCCGGGAATTTCGCGATGCGGAAGTAGTACGAACCGTCCTCCGTCCTGTAGGCCACATCGTCTTTCACCATGCGCTCGATGAACGCCGCCATCTCGTCGATATGGTCGGTGGCATTCACCATCAGCTCCGGGTGCTCGATGTTCAGGGCGTCGGAATCTTCCAGGAAGGCTTTCTTGTATTTCGCCGTATATTGCGCGACGCTTACACCGTCGCGGGCAGCATTCCGAATGATCTTGTCGTCCACGTCGGTGATGTTCATCACGTGACGCAGCTTGTATCCGCTTTGCTTCAGGAAGCGACGCAACGTATCGACCACGATGAATGTCCGGAAGTTGCCGATATGCCCGTAGTCGTAAACCGTCGGTCCGCAGGCGTACATGCGCACTTCGTTGTCTTCCAGCGGCTGGAAGGGTTCGACTCTTCCGGAAAGGGTGTTGAAAAGCTCAAGCGCCATTGCGTGGGTTCCTGTCGACTGGTGAATCTTTGATTCTAGGGAAGATGGGGACATTCCGGCAACCCGCGATGCGCCCGCGAAGGTCGTCCGTGCCATTCCCACACAGCCCAAACCTTACCGTCGTCCATGGACCGTCCGGGGCGCGCATGTGACTCGAATCTCGATGCTTTTGGCCAGGAAGCGGGCTATACTCTGAGGAGAGTTACCTGCGATGCTTGGCTATTTGCAACTCCTCAATGCGCGTAATGCCTGGTCGCGGCCGGTGTCTGCCCGCGCCGATGTGCGCCTTGCCCCATCGCAAGCTCGTCCCAACCTCTTTTCCGGCGACTAACCTCTCTCCTCGCTCGTTTGCGAGCTGCATCCATCGGTTTCTGACCGGTCGGAGTGTCGCTCGGCGCCCAAGCTATTGCAACGTACTGCGCCCACGAACAGGAGAACTGCCATGACTGCCACACTTTCTGTTGCCGGTCCCAAAATCCGTACCAAGTTGCCCGGCCCCAATGCCCAGCGCGTCCTCGACGGCGATGCCCGCATTATCTCGCCCTCCTATACGCGTTCCTATCCTCTTGTCGCCAAGCGTGGCCATGGCGCCATTGTCGAAGACGTGGACGGCAATGAGTTCCTCGATTTCTCCTCCGGAATCGCCGTCACTTCTACCGGCCATTGTCATCCGGAAGTGGTGGCGGCCATCCAGAAGCAAGCGGGCGAGTTGATTCACATGTCGGGCACCGATTTCTATTACGAGTCGATGATCACCCTCGCCGACCGCCTCTCCAAGATCGCCCCGATGAAGGGACCGCACCGCGTCTACTACGGCAACTCCGGCGCCGAAGCCGTCGAGTGTGCCTTGAAACTCGCGCGCTATCACACCAAGCGGCAACACATCATCGCCTTCTACGGCGCTTTCCACGGACGCACCATGGGCGCGCTCTCCCTCACCGCCTCGAAGCCGCAACAGCATCGCCGCTTCTCGCCGCTGATGCCGGGCGTTACCCATATTCCTTACCCCAATCTCTACCGCCGTCCGGCTGGCACGGATGGCGACGAGTATGCAATCTCCATCGCACGTTTTCTGGAAGAGAAGGTCTTCGCGACCGACATCGCGCCGGAGGAAGTGGCCGCCATCTTCGTCGAACCCATCCAGGGCGAAGGCGGATATCTTCCCGCGCCTCCAGCCTTCATGCGCGAATTGCGCCGCATCTGCGACAGGCACGGCATCCTGCTGGTTTGCGATGAAGTGCAGTCCGGCTGCGGTCGCACCGGAAAATGGTGGGCCGTCCAACATACCGGCGTTGAGCCCGACATGATCACCATCGCTAAGGGCATCGCTAGCGGCATGCCGCTCAGCGTTTGCCTTACCCGCGCCGAGATCATGGACTGGGTACCCGGCTCCCATGCCTCCACCTTCGGCGGCAACCCGGTCGCGATTGCGGCTGCCTTGGCCACGCTCGATGTACTCGAGCGCGAAGGCGTGCAGAACGCCGCCGCCATGGGCAAGCACATCATGCAGCGCATTGGAAGCTGGCCTGAATTGATGCCGCTGGTCGGCGATGTACGTGGCCATGGTCTGATGCTCGGCATCGAGTTCGTCAGCGACAAAGAAGCTAAAACCCCTGCCGGCGAGTTGCGCGATAAGGTCGTCGATCACGCTTTCGAAAAAGGCGTGCTCTATCTCGGCGCCGGGCCGAACACCCTGCGCATTGCTCCGCCGCTTATCGTTTCCGCCGAGCAGTGCGATATTGCCCTCGATGTTCTCGAGCAATCGATCCGCGAAGTCGCGGCCCTGCACATGAAGGGCGCCAAGGTTGGAGAGCCCAGCGGAGCTTAGTTTTTTCTCGCGTATTCTTCCCGGAATACGCATACTGCACCCACTTGAAGCGCAGCCCCACCGCTGCGCTTCTTTTTTCAGCAGCTCTCGCCGCCTGCCATGTTCGTTCCGACAGAGAGGCATCGTCCCGGGGCCAAGGTGCTATCTAATTCCGCATGATTCGCAAACTCTCATCCGGACAGTACCGTCTCTACTCGAAGAAGAAAGACGCAAAAGGTAAGCGCAAAAACCTGGGTACGTTCACCACCCGCGCAGCCGCAGAGAAGCATGAGCGCGCGGTGCAGTATTTCAAGCGTGCCGGCTAAGCAGCACGGATCAGCAGCAGGGTCTGATCGTCGTCCTGCTTGCCGAACTTGAGGGCGACACTCCGCATCGCCTCAAAGACTTCCGGAAGCGGGCGCGTGGCATCCGCCGCGAGGGCTGTCTTCAGCGGTTCGAGTCCAAGCTCGTTCTTTTTGCTGTCGAACACTTCCGTCATTCCGTCGGTGAGGATAGCCAGGACATCGCCGCTTTCAGCAACGATCTCGCAGGTCTGAAAGGTTTGTTCCGGCAAAATACCCAGCGGCAGGTCCTCCGCCGGGTGCTCCTCCACCGTGCCCGTCGTCCGCCGAAAATGCAGCAGCGGTGGATGTCCCGCCATGGAGAGGTTCAACTTGCCATCAGTGTTGCAATGCAATACCCCGGCGGTGACAAACAGGTTTGCCGTCTTCAGCGGATAGAGGGCGCGATGCACTTCGTTCAGCAACGCGTCTGACGAGCTATCCGCAACCACCCTTGTCCGCACCGCCGTCTTGAACATCGCCATCAGCACCCCGGCCGAAACCCCATGGCCCGAAACGTCGGCCACGTACGCTGTCCAGCATCCGCCATCCGGATTGACGACCAGGTCCACCAGGTCGCCTCCCACTTCTCCGCTCGGCAGGGACGCTCCGAAGATCGAAAATCGGCCAATGGTTCGTTCGATCTTCGGCACCAGCGCGCGATGAATCTCCTGCGCCAACGCAATCTCCGTATGCGCTTTGAAGTACCGCGCTCCCTCCCGTTGGAAAAACGTAATAAATAGTCCATATCCCGCGATCAACATCAGGATCCCGCCCATTCCCAGCTCGATGAGTTGGAGACGAAGCGGTGAGTTCGGTGCTGTCAGCAGTTCGCTCTTCCCGTACGCCGCCCCCACCACTGCGAACGCCCCCGCCTCCACAGTCGAGATCACCGCGAAGAGATAGAACCACCGTTTCACGGCGGCGATTGCATAGAGGATGGCGAATCCTCCGGAAAGCACGACCGAAATTACGATCTGCCAGAACCGCAGCCGGACTGGGTTCATCATCAGCGTGAGGAAGCCCATACACGCGAACAGCGAGAACACGCCAGAATAAAAAATCAGGCGCGCGCTCAGGCTTACAGACGCCCAGAACTGCTGCCGGATGGTTAACGATTTACCAGATTTCGGAATAGCCGCCTCCAGTGTCCGAGTATCTTACATGGGCGACGTGCATGGGCTACGTGCGCACATCCCACACGTGCATGCGTCACATCCCGCGCCGTCCATTCCCGCTACGCTTGCCCATGCGCCTCGTCGTCCAGACCATCCTCCGGTTCCTCGACGCCATCCTTCCCGCACCGAATGAGGCCGAGCATTTACGTACCGGGCGCCGCGGCGAAGAACTCGCCTACTTCTTCCTGCGCAAGCACAAGTACGTCATCGTGGCGCGCAACTTCCGCACCCCCTGGCACAAGAGCGAGCTTGATCTAGTTGGCTGGAATGAACAGGTTCTCTGCTTTATCGAGGTCAAAACCCGCACCACGCGCGAGGTCGCCTCTGCCGAAGCCGCCGTCAACGAAGAAAAGCGTCATGACCTTCGCCGCGTGGCGCGGCATTATCTGCGGCAGCTTCCCGAAAATACTCCCACTCGATTCGATATCGTCACCGTCTACCTCGATCGCCCGCAGCCGGAGATCACCATCATTCAGCAGGCTTTCTCGCTCTCCAACTGACTGCGTTGTCGGCGCAGCTTCTTAGCGACGGTGCGGCTGGATCAGCAGATCGGTACGCTTGGCTGCGCTCAACGGAATGTGCCCAACCTTCGACTTGGCCGCTGTGGGCTGGATGTTCGGCCCGAACAGCGGATCGCTCGCCGCTACCGTGGAAACATCCACGTCAGGAATTGCGTTCGTGAGTTTTGCATTGATTGCGTCGATGAATGCATTCGCGACCAGCGCATACCCCGTGTTCGTGGGATGAATGCCGTCCAGCCCGAACAATCCTCCGAGGAATGTTGGCGTCGCGGTATAGCCGTTGATGGTGGTTCCTGCCTGCAGCGAGGCAAACAGCCCATGAATATCGACGAGGATCCCATTCACCGCCGCCGTCTGCGTCGCAATCACGTTGTTATAGGCATTCACCTGCGCCTGTACCTGGGTCACCTCCGCCGCCGTGAGCACTCCGGCATCGTCGAGCGGAGTAGTCGGCTGGTGGCCCGCAAGCTTTTGCAAATCCGCTTGTACTTCGGCTTGCCCAGTCGCGTTCACCAAGTCACCGGGCGCAATGCCTAAAATGGCGCTGATCTGCGCCGGCTGTAATCCGGATTGCGTCGCCGCTTCGGCAATCACCGTCGCCGCCGGCGTCAGGTACGGCACCTGGGTCACATCCGGAATGTTGGCAACGATCAAGGTCGCCGCCGTTTGTGCGTGAAGCCCCTGCATCAGGAGGGTGAAGTTCGTGGTGAAGTTGGCTGTCGTCGTCATCGAACTGGGCATCCCCGTCTCGTCCGCGACCAGGGCATCGTTGTTGCCGATCCACACGAACAACGTAGTCGGCTTCAGCGCAACCGCTTCTTCGGATTGCGGGTTCACATTTCCGAGCGGAAACCCGAGCACCAGGTCGGTGATGATTTCTTCCTCCGTCGTCGGCACCAGCGTTGGCCCCGTATACAGCAGGTCGTAGAGCGTGTGCCCGGGAACCGCGAGGTCGGTCGGCTGCTGGTCTGGATTGTCCCGCCCGGTCGTCGTGCCCGACGCCTGCTGAACTACCGGCGGCGGTCCGACGCTGACCAATTGCAGCACTGCCGGCGCTCCCGGCGGCGCGATCAGCGGCAGGGTGATGCTGTAATTCGCCTGCTTCGCCACCAGTGCTGCCCAGCCATTCGGCTGTTGCGTGTCCAGCAACGAACCATTCTGGTAGCCCGCGGTCAACGAGTCGCCGACATAGATCACGGTCGAGAAATCTCCCGACCCCGTAGTAATCTTCGGGGCGGCGCCACATCCAGCCATCGCCAAAAGCACACTTGCCGAAATAACTGCGACCACGCTTTTCATCATCTGCCGCCGATCCAACATGACTCTCCTATGACGTAACCCTGTGCCCAAGAGCAGTAAATTTCCGAAAACTCTACCGCACCTGTCATGGCGACCGGAGAATGCGGACAACGATCCGCATTCGCAGTGGAGCTACCGTATGTTTTCGCCTTCGCTTGCCTGCTGGGCAAAGGTTTCTTGAGTGGGCTGATAGAGCCATAGATGCCCATGCGCGATCCGGTGCTGCTCGCCTACCCCAGCAGGCTCGCTACCACCCCGTAGCTCGCGTTCAGCGCCGCATCCAACCCCGCCGGGTCTTTTCCGCCCGCTTCCGCCATATCCGGACGCCCGCCGCCCGAGCCGCCCACATGCTTCGCCACTTGCGCAATAATCTTGCCCGCCTGCACCTTGGACGTGAGGTCCTTGGTCACGCCGACGATCAGCGCCACTCGGCCGTCTTGCACCGACCCCAGCACGACCACCCCGGAACCCAGCTTGGTGCGCAGGTTGTCGACCAGCGTGCGCATCTGGTTGCGATCGATGTTATCGGCACGCGTCGCCAGCACCTTCACGCCTTTCACCTCGCGGGCGCTCTCCGTCGCCGACGACACCGCGCTCGCCGCCGATTTCATCCGCGCGTGCTCCAGCTCCTTGCGCAGCTTCTTGATCTCCTCTTCGCGCCGCTCCAGCTCAAACTTCAGCCCCTCCGCCGGACTCAGTCCTTCCGCCGGGCGCACGATCGTCGACACCACTCCTTCGAGTTCGTGGTCCTTGCGGAAATGACGCACCGAGTTCTCGCCGGTTACCGCCTCAATTCGCCGTACTCCACTCGATACGCTGCCTTCATGCAGCACCTTGATCAGGCCAATCTCGCCCGTCGCACCGGTATGCGTGCCGCCGCAGAGCTCGGTCGAGAAGTCGCCGATCCGGATCACCCGCACCCGGTCGCCGTACTTCTCGCCGAACAACGCCATCGCCTTGTACTCGTTCACTGCCACATCGATCGGAACGTCTTCAATCACTTCCACGCGATCGTTCTTCAAGACCTCTTTGTTGACGATGTCCTCAATGTCCTGCAGTTCTTCATCGGCCACGCCCGTGAAGTGCGAGAAATCGAACCTCAGCTTCGCCGGGTCCACCAGCGACCCCGCTTGCTTTACATGCTTGCCCAGCACCTCGCGCAGAGCCGCATGCAGCAGGTGCGTCCCGGTATGGTTGCGCATGGTGGAACGGCGAACCTCGGCGTTGACGACTGCATTCACTTTGTCACCCACCACGATGTTCTGCCGCGCCGTCACCCGGTGTGCGCGCACGCCCTGTACCGGCGACTGCACGGTTTCCACTTCCGCGACGAGGACGTTGCCCGTCGAGTCGTAGAGCCAGCCCGTGTCGCCGATCTGGCCGCCGGATTCGGAATAAAACGGTGTGTGGTCGAGGACGAGTTCGCCTTTTTCTCCCGCACGCAACTCGCGGACGCCCGCTCCGTCATGAACGATGGCCAGCACTTCGGAATCGCGCGACTGGGTCTGTCGATAGCCCTCAAAGATGGTCTTCGGCAGATCGCGATAGGCTGGCGAAGCGGAAGCTTTCGAGCCGCCCTTCCACGATGCCCGCGCCGTCTCGCGTTGCGCCTCCATTGCATGGTCGAATCCCGCCTGGTCGAAATCGATCCCTTGATCCCGCGCCGCATCCACGATGAAGTCGAGAGGGAGGCCAAACGTGTCATAGAGCTTAAACGCCTCACGTCCGTCCAGGATGATCTTGGAGTCAAGAAGGTATTCCACTCGATCCAAAATCGCTTTAGCGGCGTGCTCGCCTATCGCCCTTTCGAAGTCTTTACGAGTGGGACCGGTACGAGATCCGTCGGCCACAAATGTCTGAAAAGCCCGATTCAATCTTCCACCGAGTACATTCACATCAATTTCAGACATGATCTGGGCGATCGGTTGCACATGCTTCCTTCGGGATTCTGCAACAAGTTCATCCAGCTTTTTCAGCCCAATATCCAGCGTGTTCGCGAACCGGGTCTCTTCCGCCAGTACCGTCTTCGCCACCCGGTCCGTGGTGTCTTTCAATTCCGGATACGCATCCTGCATCAGATCGCGCACCGCATACACCATGTCGTGCAGGAACGGTTTGTTCTGCCCCAGCAAACGTCCATGGCGGATCGCACGCCGGATGATCTTGCGCAGCACGTAGCCGCGCCCCTCGTTCGCGGGAATCACTCCATCGCTGATCAGGAAGGTCGCTGCCCGTGAGTGGTCGGCAATCACCCGCAACGAAGCCGCGCTCTTCGACTGCGTCTCTTTCTCTTCTTCCTTCTTCTCGTCTACATCCGTCAACTTCGCCGCCCGCTTGATCAGTGGCGTGAACAGGTCGGTGTCATAATTCGAAACCACTCCCTGCATCACCGCCGTCACCCGTTCGAGTCCCGCACCGGTATCGATGGAAGGTTTCGGCAGCGGATTCAGCGTGCCGCCGGCGTCGCGGTCGAACTGCATGAACACCAGGTTCCAGATCTCCACGTAGCGCCCGCACTCGCAGGGAAATTTGCATTCGCCCGCCGCGCACTCCGGCCGTAGCTTGTCCGACGAAGCCACTCCCATGTCGTAATGGATCTCGCTGCACGGACCGCAGGGCCCGGTGTCGCCCATCGCCCAGAAGTTGTCCTTCATCCCCATTTCGAAGATGCGGTCTTTCGGCACGCCTACATCGAGCCAGTGTTGGTAGGCTTCGTCGTCGCGCGGCACGCCGTTCTCGCCTTTGAAAATGGTCGCGTACAGCTTGCCCTTGTCCATGCCGAACCACTGCGGCGAAGTGACGAGCTCCCACGCGTAGGCAATCGCGTCCTTTTTGAAGTAATCGCCAAAGCTGAAATTGCCGAGCATCTCGAAAAACGTGTGGTGGCGGTTGGTGAACCCGACATTCTCGAGATCGTTGTGCTTGCCGCCCGCTCGCACGCACTTCTGCGAACTGGTCGCGCGGTTGTAATCCCGCTTCTCCAGTCCGAGAAATACGTCCTTGAACTGGTTCATGCCGGCGTTGGTGAAGAGCAGCGTCGGATCATTCGCCGGCACGAGCGAGGAGGAGTGAACCTCTTTATGTCCCTTGGAGATGAAGAAGTCGAGAAAACGTCGGCGTACCTGTGAGCCTGTAAGCATGCGATTGGTGGGTAGAACCCACAATTTTAGCAGGGTGGAGACGCCGTCCGCTTTCCGCCGACTGCCATCGGGTAAAGCCCAAGCCGTTCTGGTTTACCGGACCTCGGACGGCGGACGGCGGACGGCCCGCTTCCCGCTCGCCTTCTTCGCCCCGGCTTTCTTCTTCCCGCTTTTCTTCTTTGCCACGGCTTTCGCCTTCGGCTTGTCCTTGATCTGCTCGATTGCCCGCCACATATACCACGCCGCCACGCTGCGATGCGGCTTGTAAATCTCGCCCAGCGCCATCAGCTCCTTCGGCTTCGGCATCTCGTCCAGGCCTTGCAGCTTCATGTAGCCCTTGCGCACCCCGAGATCATCCACCGGCCATACATCCGGACGATAGAGGTTGAACAGCAGGATCATCTCCACCGTCCAGCGCCCGATCCCCCGCACCTGCGTGAGGTGCGCGATGATGTCGTCATCGCTCATCTTGCGGATCGCCTTCACATCCGGCACCGTGCCGTCGATCGTCTTCGCCGCGAGATCTTTCACCGCTTTCGTTTTGTTGCCCGAAAGTCCAGCCGAGCGCAGCAATTCATCCGGCGCCGACAGCAATTGCTCGGGCGTCGGGAAGGGAAGCGCCTTACCATGGCGCGTGTCCACCGTCGGCGTGTCCGGCGGACAAAAGAGTGCCTTCACCCGGTTCAGGATCGTCGCCGCCGCCTTCCCCGAGAGTTGCTGATACACAATCGATTCCATCAGCGCCTCAAAAACATTCTGCAGGTAATTCGGCTTAATGGCGCACGGCGGACATTGCTTGATCAGCTTCGCAAGCCGCTTGTCCGCCTTGGAAAGATGGGCGTAGGCCACCGCATGACGGTCCTTCATTCGTTCTCCGGCGGTTCAGTTGGCATCTCTGCGATTTCAGCTTCCAGGGCCGAGAGCACCTCTGGTTCGACCTTCCATTGGTTCAACACCCGAAAGGCGCTGCGGCTGCTGAACCCCGCGCGCAGCAACGTGCGAACCACCCGCGCGTAATCCTTGGGGCCCTCGGGATGCTTCACCCGTTTGCGGTCGAGAAATTTTCGTGCCAATTCCACTTCGTCGGTGTCTCCATAGGCCGTAGCCACCGCCGTGTTGATCACGTCGCCGTGCACCCCGCGCGATCTCAGATCGTTCATCACCCGGAGCTTGCCGAACTTTTCGTTTTCCTTGCGGTAGTTCGAATAGGTTTCGGCATAACGGGCATCGTTGAGGTACTTCTGCTGTTTCAGCCGCTCGACCACCGCCTCGACGAGCTTGTCGCCATCGTCCTGGTGCGACACCCGCGGACGCATCAACCGCTTCAACTCCGCCACCGAGCGCATCCGCCGCCCCAGTGCCCCCACCGCGTACTCATAGAGCGACTCCTCGGTGTAATCCTTCCGGGCTGCGCGCTTGAAAGCCATTGCGGGTAGTGTAGCTGAAGGGCGTACAAAAAGCGAAGAGAACAGCGCAAAGTGAAGGCGCACCGCCGTGCGCCTCTGAGGACACAAATTGTTTATCGCCGGCTCTGGAATCCATTCAACGCTTGCGCCTGCATTTCTTCGCGCGCGGCTTCTGCGCCTCCCGAAATACCCTGCACTCGCAGCTTGAAATCGTCGGCATTCGAAGCATTCTCCAGCGCCGTGTCGTAGGTGATCAGGCCCTGCGAGAAAAGCTCGTAGAGCGACTGATCGAAGGTCTGCATGCCGTATTGCGACGTGCCCGCCGCCAGCGCCTCGCGAATGGTTCTTGTCTTCTCGGGAACCAGGATCGCTTCGCGAATGTATGCCGTGCTCACCAGAACCTCGGCCGCAGGTACACGCCCGGTGCCGTCGGCGCGCCGTACCAGGCGTTGGCTGACGACCGCGCGCAGGGTGGCCGCCAGCTGCAAGCGGATCTGCTTCTGTTCCGGTGGCGGAAACACCGCGATGATGCGATTGATAGTCTCGATCGCGTCCAGCGTATGCAGGGTGCTGAAGACCATGTGGCCCGTCTCGGCCGCCAGCAGCGCCGTCTGGATCGTCTCCAGGTCGCGCATTTCGCCCACCAGGATCACGTCCGGATCCTGGCGCAGGCTGGCTCGCAATGCCGACGCAAAGCTCGGCGTATCCACTTCCACTTCGCGCTGGTTGACGAAGCCCTTCTTGTCGCGGTGCAGGAATTCGATCGGATCTTCAATTGTGATGATGTGTTCGGGCCGCGTCGAGTTGATGCGGTCGATCATCGCCGCCAGCGTCGTCGACTTGCCGGATCCGGTCACGCCCGTCACCAGCACCAGTCCGCGCTGCTCGTCGCAAATGCTTTCAATGATGCGCGGCAGGTAGAGTTCATCCAGGCTGCGAATCTTGGTGGGAATCACGCGCAGCACCACGCCCACGTTTCCACGCTGCTGGAAGACGTTGACACGGAAGCGGCCCAATCCCGCCACGCCGTACGCCATGTCGAGTTCCGCGTTTTCCTTGAACTTCTGCTTCTGCCGGTTCGACATCATGCTGAACGCCATGTTCAGCATGTCTTCGGCGGAAATACGCGGTTGATCGGTTAAGGGGACCAGCTCGCCGTCAATGCGAATGTGCGGATAGTTGCCGACTTTCATGTGCAAGTCGGAGGCTTTACGCTCCATCGCAATGCGAAGCAGGTCATCGATATGCATGCCGTCGTCCTAGGGCCAGAGTGGCTATTTGCGCTGAAAGTACCATCTATATACCGGGAAAGCAATCGGGGAAAGGGCTTGGTTGCTTTCCCGCCAATGACCTAAAGCCCACTCCCCTAGGTCACTTCCTCCGCCCTCTACTCGGCACGAAAGTACTCCGCAGGGCTATGGTTGCTTGGTCGGCTGCGCGTAGTATCCGGCGCGGGTCTCTACTTTCAGACCTTGCTTGTTCTTGATTTCCAGCTTGCGAAAGCTACCGTCCAGCGAGCGGTTACTGGGGGTGTAGCCGATGTTGTACTGGCTGCGCATTTCGGCGGCGATCTGGTCGAACGCCTCTTTCAACTTCTTGTCGTTGTTTCCCACGACGATCATGCGCCCGCCGGTTTCTTCGCAGATCTTCTTCATCGCGCCGTCGCCGTTGTAGCCGAATCGCCCATAGAAACCGCGGTCCGCGATCAGCAGAACGTACACGATCGAGTCCGATTTTTGCGCCGCTTCAATGGCGTCGCGAATCTTCAACTTGCTGCCTTCATCTTCGCCATCGGTCAGCACGATCATGGCTTTGCGGCCGACCTCGTTCTTCATCTTCTCTTCGGCTGCGAGATAGATGGCGTCATACAGGACCGTGCCGCCACGGCAGTTCGTGGGCAAAGGCCCTCCGCCCAGCCCGGGCGCGCCACCGCACATCGGGGCATTGATCTTGACCTTGTTCAACGCGATCCGCAGTTCGTGGGGTGAGCTGGTGAAGTCCTGCACCAGGTCGGCGTCGAGATCGAAATTGATGACAAACGCCTCGTCCTTCTTCTGCAGTACTTCTTCCAGGAACGCTGCTCCTATGTCCTGTTCCATCGGGAGCACCCGCATCTGGCTGCCGCTGGTGTCGATCAGGATGCCGAGCGTCAGCGGCAAATCGGAGTTGGCGTTGAAATACTTGATGGTTTGCGCTTTCCCGTCTTCAAAGAGCTGGAAATCGTCCTTGATCAGGTTCGGCATCAGCGTGCCGTGCTTGTCTCTCACGTTAAAGAAAATGTTAACGACATTGACGTTCGCCTTGAACGTCGGAATATCCTGCTGGTCCGTGGTCATCTTTCGGTTTATCGGTCTGCGCGGACGCCACGCATGCGAATGCGGCGAAAAGAAGCATCCAACCAACGACCTTGCGAAACGAGTTCATAATCTCCAATTGTCCGATTCGAAGACCAACCAAAGGTAGTCTATATTGTAGGTTCTATTCGCGTTGAATGCGTTACGCTCGATTCAATGCAGTGAGGCTCGAGATGCGATTTAATAATTCCGGCAGCACCTTGGTGGTATTCGCACTGTTTGCGCTCTTCTCGCTTGGCTCTTTTGCGCAATCGCAAGGCAGTCTCCCGGATGCCCCAGCCCCACAGCAGAACGTTCCTCCGCCCTCTTCCGTGCCGCCGCCCCCGCAGCCGCCTCAAGACACACCGGCCAGTGCTCCTCTCCCCGGTTCGACGCAGCCCGATGACCAAAGTCAACCCGACAATCCGTTGCAGGGCCAGCCTACGCCCGCAACCCCGATTGACACGGTACCGAAAGGTCAGGCAGCGAATACCCCGGGCAGCGGCAGTGATGAACTGGCGTATGCCATCAAGGTCAGTGTGAACTTCGTACCCGTCCCCGTCACCGTGAAGGACGACGATGGACACCTGGTGCAGGGTCTCCTACGCCGCGACTTCGCCATTTTCGAAAACGGGACCGAACAAAACATCAGTTTCTTCAGTAGCGATCCATTTCCCCTCTCCGCGGCGGTTGTCATCGACCTGGGAATGCCCGACAGCGCAGTGCGAAAGATTCGCGATACCTTGAGCGCACTGGACGGCGCCTTTGGCCCGTATGACGAAATCTCCGTCTATACCTACGGCAACACCGTCCACAAGGAACAGGATTTTACCAACGCGGATGCGCTCATGCGCACCATCAAGGTTCTGCGAGCCAGCGCCCACGGCGAAAATACCGGCGTTCCTGTCACTAGCGGTCCGCTCGCGTCTGGACCCAGCATCAACGGCAAGCCGGCCATTGAAGGCACGCCCCATGTTCAGTCCGTAGACCAGCCCTCCCGCGTGATGAACGACGCCATTCTCCAGGCATCGCTCGATCTAGGAGCACGCCCGCAAAACCGGCGCAAGGTCCTGTTTGTCATCAGCGACGGTTTTGAAAAGGGCAGCCGCGCCAGCTACAGCGATGTTCTGCGCGTACTCCTTTCCAAAGAGGTCGCGGTCTACGGCATCGGCGTCGACTCTGCCGCCGTCCCCATCTACGGCAAGGCCGAAAGACTGCATATTCCCGGGTTGGGAACCGGCAATATCCTTCCTCGCTACGCTTCCGCGACCGGAGGCGACGTTTTCAGTGAGAGCTCACGGGAAGCCGTCGAAGCCGCCTACCAGCGCGTGACTCTCGAGGCACGCAATCAGTACACCCTCGGCTACAACACCCACATTTCGCCGATGAGCTCGCGGCGCAGCATCGAAGTACGCGTTCACCGCCCCGGACTGAAGGTCTATGCCAAGGAGGGCTACTATCCTCTGCCTCCTTCACCCGCCAATCCGGCTGCACCCGCCGCCAAGCCGGCTACGCAGTAGCACATGCACCAGTGGAGAGGTTCTGCGAATCAGCTTCGCTGTGGTATAAATCCATTCTTAGGAGTCATCTCCAGCGTTCGGTGTTGTCTGTCCGGTTCTTCCGGACGTTTGTGAAGTCCGGAGTCGTGCCCGTTCGACTTCGGTGCCCGACCAACGCGCGCGTCCACGGGACTGAGGCAGAGCATTGAGTTTCATTAACTTCGCGGCTCGCGAGATCAATTGCAAGGTCGTCTACTACGGTCCAGGCCTTGGTGGTAAAACCACCAACCTGCAAATCGTGTACGACAAAACCGCCGACAAATCGAAGGGGAAGATGATCTCGCTCGCCACCGAGACCGATCGAACCCTGTTTTTCGATTTTCTGCCTCTTGATCTCGGCACCGTGCGCGGCTTCAAGACCCGCTTCCACCTCTATACCGTCCCCGGCCAGGTCTTCTACGATGCCAGCCGCAAGCTCATCCTGCGCGGTGTCGATGGTGTGGTCTTTGTCGCCGATTCCCAGGAAGAGCGCATGGACGCCAATATCGAGGCGCTCGATAACCTGCAGGAAAATCTCTCCGAACACGGCTACGACTTCCAGAAGGTTCCGTACGTCCTGCAGCTCAACAAACGCGACTTGCCCAACGTTCTGCCGGTGGATGACTTGAAGGGCGAACTGATGAAGCGCAATGAGCCGGTTTTCGAAGCCGTCGCGTATCAAGGCCAGGGCGTCTTCGAAACCCTCAAAGAAGTAGCCCGCCAAGTCCTCCTCGAGCTTAAGCGCGGATAGCAACAATCCAGCCCTAAGACCGTTACGATGCCGTGCCTAAAACCACGCTCGCTGCCACCACAGCCCGGCAGCTGCTGTTAAGGCCGTCAGGTCTCTCGCTATCTGGGTTGGGCTTGGGTAAAGCGGGCCTTTCAGGCCCGCGTCTAGCCTTCCTTCTCACAACGGGCTTTAGCCCCCGGGTAACGTATCCAGCGAATATCTCGGATGCGCTGAGCTGAAGGCGAACTCCGATTCCAGCGCGCACAGTCCCCGCCGGACGGGATTGCGGTGCGTGTATGCGATCGCAGCCTGCAGTTCTCTTTCGTCCCGCAAACGGCGGTCATGGAAGCTTTGCCGCCAGACCTCCCCGCGGTATCCAAGTTCTTTCTTCATCCTGTACGAGTAGCCGCCCTTGATGAACTGCACGCTTCGCTCCACCGTACCCGCCTCCAGTGGCTCGAGCACGAAATGGGCGTGATCAGGCATGATCACGAAAGCATGGACGGCGAACTTGCCTTGATTGTGGTAATGAAGCATGCAATCAAGCAGGAGCCGCGCGTACCGGTCCTTTTGGAAAAGAAGCTTCTTCCCGTGAGTAAGCACGGTGACGAAGAAGATGTGCATTTGTTCGTTGTAGATCCCCACCGCGCGCGAAGCAGTGAGCGATAACCGACCTGCGTGTGACGAGGCGTGCCCGGAGGCTAAAGCCTCTCGACAGCGGCAGTCAGGTCGCGGGCCTGAAGTCCCGCTTTACCGCAGATGTCAAGTCCCCATAACCGCCCAATCCTATCGAAACCATTACAACCAGAGGAAATAGATCTTCCCGGGAAGTGTCCGGTTTACCCCCTCCATCCTGCTTTTCTAGAAATAGGGGCACAAATAACCTGACACCAAAGTTCCCTAACTCCTTATTTTTGAATATTTTACCTGCAACTACTCTGGATTGAATACTTTAGCGGGATTACCGCGCTACTGCGAACGAAACAAAGAACCCGAAGGGAGGGGGGTACCCCACCCGCGCGCAAACAAAACGGGACGCCGAAGGCGTCCCGTTTGTTGTGAAAAGGCGTTCCTTCTACTTGTTGTGATCGAGCAGGGGTGCGGTGCCGTAGTCGCGGCGTCCTGAGGCTCCACGGCCCGTCTTGGCGGCTGCCGCTTGCGCCCCGAACTCCGGACCATATTTCTCCAGCAGAACCGGTACAAGCGCGCCTTCGGCCTCTTTCACGAAGATCATCTTGCCGTCTCCGCCGAGATCGATACGGATGAAGTCGCCCAGCTTGATCTGGCCGGTAGCGACCAGGTTTGCCAGCGGAAACACCACGTTGCGTTCGATCGCCCGCTTCAGGTGACGCGCGCCGTATTTGAGGTCGGTCCCTTCCACCAGGAGGAACTTCTTCACCTGCGGTGTGCACGAGAAGACAAATTGATTGTTGCCCGTCGCCTGCAGGATGCGCTGCTGCACCATGCCGAGCTCGATCTCGAGGATCTGTTCGAGATGTTCCGGCTTGAGCGTCCGGAAGACGACGATCTTGTCGATGCGGTTCATGAACTCGGGCGAAAACTTGCGCCGCGCCGCGTCCACCGCTGTCCGATCGATTTTCTGATCGAGTTTCGCGTCGATGCCGTCCGGCTTCTGCGCGAATCCCATCGATCCGTTGATGAGCTCGTTCATTTCGGTGGCGCCGAGGTTGGAGGTCATCACGATCAAGCACTGTGACAAGTCAACCCGACGGTTGTCGCCGAGCGTGAGGGTCGCCTTGTCGAGAATGCCCAGGAGCAACTGCCAAAGCGCGTCGCTGGCCTTTTCGATTTCGTCGAAGAGCAGGATCGAGAGCTTAAGTTTTTCCGTGTGCCACTGGTTGAGCGCTTCCTGCGTCAACAGTGGATGGGTCTCGCGATGTCCGAGGTAGCCCGGAGGCGAACCAATCAGTTTCGCAATTTCGTGCGAATGCTGGAACTCGGCGCAGTCGATTTTGATGAGCGCTTTGGAGTCTCCGAACAACGACTCTGCCACCGCTTCAACGACGCGTGTTTTTCCCGACCCAGTCGGTCCGAGGAAGAGGAGATTGCCCACCGGACGTCCCGGCGGATTCAGGCCGGCCAGGTACATCTGGTAAATCTCGGCCATTTTTTCGACTGCCGCATCCTGACCGACAATTTTTCTTCGGAGGGCGGAATCAAAGTCCTGCGCATCGTGGCTGCGCCGGTTCGGATCGAGGGTCGCGTTCAGTCCGGTTCTCATAATTGTTGGGCGCCTTGCCTGTTCCTTCGTTCTTCAGGGCCCCGCTCGGGTGGAGTGCTCGAGTTGTGTCGATGAGATGGGAAACTCACCTTGAGGAGTTGTCAGAGTCTCTCAAATGAATTTCCAGAGCCCACATCCCTTTTCTCATCCAGGGAATTAGATGCGGAAACTCGTCTTGGCGATACGAAAGGCCATGGACTCCCGATTCGGTGCGAATTGTTGTCTACGTAAGTACTAGACGCGAACTAAGCGAGTCACCTGCATTGCCCCTTTCACAGTGCGTGCTAGCATCCGCTCCGGGAACTCTGGATTGGGTGCATGAGAAAGAAAATCGGCATTTTCGCGGTTGTTTTCGTGGTCTTGATGACCGGGTACTGCTTCATCGCGGCTCACGGATTGCGCCAGGGCGCCTCCAGCAAGCCGCTCGTCACGGCAGTTGAGGCTGCTGCCCCTGCACAACCCGTCGCGCCGGCTGAAACTGTACCGGCCGCACCGGTCGCTCCGGCGGGCACCACCCTTTACCAAGTCGTTAAGGGAGACACGCTATCGAAAGTCGTTTCCGCCTATCTCGACCACACTTCGTTCATGACGAAGGCAGAATTATCTGACGCGATTCGTGTGCAAAATCCGAATCTGACGGCGATTACCGTGAAAGGAATGCTCAAGCCCGGGGAGACATTGGTCATCCCCGGGTTCGATCCCCAGCCGAAAACGGCGGCGGTTCCGGTCACGAAAGATTTCGAAGTACGCGCCATATATCTGACGGGGGCGATGGCTGGCGGTGAGCATGGCCTATCGATCATCCGCCGTTGGCGCGCGGCTGGCGGCAACGCGGTGGTTTTCGATATCAAGGACAGCGACGGCCTGCTAAGCATTCATTTCGATGATCCATTGGCTCCGCATCAGGCGCACCCGCCGATCCACAATCTGCCGAAGTTCCTGCGCTTTCTGCATGAACAGAACCTGCACGCCATCGCACGCATTGCCATGTTTCGCGATGAGAACATTGCCGCCAACCATACCGAGTTGACCATTCACTCGGCAAAATCAGGGCAACCGGGCTGGCGCGAGAACGGCAAGCTCGTTTGGACCGACCCTTCCAATCCGAAGGTGCAGGCCTATGACATCGCCCTCGCCAAATATGTGGCGCAGTCGGGTGCGGATGAGATTCAGTTCGACTACGTGCGCTTTCCCGCTGAAGGCGACCAGAAAGATGCCCGCTTCTATTACCAGGCAGAGCATCCCAACTGGCAGCGTAGCGATGTGATCGTCAACTTCCTGGAGCACGCGTATGGCGAGATCCATCCGACGGGAGCTTTGCTCTCGCTGGACGTGTTCGGCGTTATGGCCTGGCAGCGATCGGTCGATCTCTCGCACACCGGGCAGGACATTGTGCGCATGGCGAAGTTCTGTGACGTGCTTTCCCCCATGATCTATCCATCGCACTTCTTCGGCATGGATGGCTATACCCAGCCCGGCGACGCACCGGAGCACTTCATCTCCGAATCGATGGACCGGTTCGGCAAGATCACGGCGGGCAGCGGGGTCGTCCTGCGTCCCTGGCTGCAGGCCTTTGGATGGCGCACCAAGACCTACTCGCCGGAATACATTGCCGTCCAGGTGAAGGCCTCCAAGGCGAAGGGTGGGGACGGGTTCTTGTTCTGGAACGCCCGCAACGACTACACCAAGCCGTTCGAGGCCATGCCGGAGATGCGGGGTTCGAAAGAACTCTATTTCCGGGGTGATGAACTGAAGGCGAGCGTGAGACCGCTTCCGTTGCCTACCGAAGTGGCGCAGTAACGATCCAGCCGAAACGCCGACAGGCATCTCATCCTGCCGGGAAACCTTCGTACTGAAGTGCTTGCAAACACTCCGTGAAAGGGTCGCGGCCTATATGTATGGATTGATTGTAAAGATGACGGTGGTTGAAGGGATGCGGGAGCAGATGATCACCATCTTGCAGGAAAGCGCGGCGCATATGGCGGGGTGCTTCCACTATGTCGTGGCCAAGGACGCGACCGACCCGAATATCCTCTGGGTGACCGAGGTTTGGGACAGCCGGGAGAGCCATGACGCCTCGCTGTCATTGCCGTCGGTGAAAAACGTGATTCCGCGGGCCAAGACGCTGGTTTCCAACTTCGAGAAGGTCGCTATCACCGACCCGGTGTGGGGCGTAGGAATTCCTGCCCCCCAGGGAAATTGAGTCCCGGCAAAGAAGTGCGATTCGAGTTTCGCATTTGGGCCATCGAAGTTTCCCATTCTTCGGGCGGGTTATCAGGGGCCGGTTTCTCACCTATAATCTGTTGTTAAGCTGAACCGGTCTCCTGCCAGTTTGCTGCCGCCGGCATGAAGCGGCGAGAACGCTTGGGGCGATGCGGGGCGGTTTGACCATCCAGTTGTGCGAAGGAGGCCTCATGGCCATCCCCAAAACCGAATGCATCTGGCATAACGGCAAAACTATTCCGTGGGATAGCGCCACGATCCATGTGCTCTCGCACGTCGTCAACTATGGTTCCTCGCTGTTCGAGGGAATCCGCTGCTACCAGCAGCCTGGTGGTCCGGCGATCTTCCGGCTCAAAGAGCACATGCAGCGGCTGTTGAACTCGGCGAAGATTTATCGCATCGAGGTGCCGTTCTCACTGGAAGAGCTCTGTAATGCCGCGGTGGACATCGTTGGGCAGAACAAAGTCTCGCCTTGCTACATTCGGCCGATCGTCCTGCGCGGGTACGGCGAATTAGGCGTCAACCCGATCGGATGTCCGACCGAGGTGTTCATCGCGAACTATGCGTGGGGCAAGTACCTCGGCCACGGCGGACCGGACGACGGCGTGGATGTATGCGTCTCTTCGTGGACCCGCTTTGCTCCCAACACGCTGCCCGCCCTGGCGAAGGCCGGAGCGAACTACATGAACTCGCAGCTGATCAAGATGGAAGCCATCCTCAACGGCTATGCCGAGGGCATTGCGCTCGACGCCAATGGCTACGTGAGTGAAGGCTCCGGCGAGAACCTGTTCGTAGTCAACGGCGGCAAGATCATTACTCCGCCGCTGGGCAACTCCGTGCTGCCGGGTATCACGCGCGATTCCGTGATCCAGATTGCGGAGAGCCTGGGCATTCCGCTGGTCGAGCAGATCATTCCGCGCGAAATGCTGTATATCGCGGACGAAGTCTTCTTCAGTGGCACCGCCGCAGAGATCACCCCGATCCGTTCGGTGGACAAGATCCAGGTCGGTAATGGCAAGTTAGGAGACATTACCCGGTCGATCCGCAAGGAATTTTTCGGCATCGTGAAGGGCGAGTCCGAAGACCGGTTTGGCTGGCTGACGCCGGTGAAACAGCCGGTAGGCGCATAAACCTGATTGAGCGGGAAAGAGGCGCATCGAGTGCGCCTCTTTTTCTCTGAAATGCCGATGTGCACAGGATTTGCCGCGTCGGGCAATGCTCGGCAGTTGGCCGCTGCATGGTATACTTTCCTAGCATTTTATTGTCCTGGAGGACTGTATCGATAAGCGTTTTGTCCGCACCAATGATCGCATTCGGGCACGCGAGTTGCGCGTGATCGATGATGAAGGAAATCAGCTGGGCATCATGCCTCCCTTCGAAGCGCTCAAGCTTGCCAAAGAGAAGAACCTGGACCTGGTAGAGGTTTCCCCCACCGCACAGCCGCCTGTCTGCCGCATCATGGATTTTGGGAAGTTCATGTATCAGCAGGAAAAGCGCGAGCGCGAGGCCAAGAAACATCAGCATGTCATCACGGTGAAGGAAGTTAAGTTCCGCATCAACGTGGATGAACATGATTACCAGACCAAGAAGAACCATGTGCTGCGGTTCCTCGATGAAGGGGACAAGGTGAAGGCCACCATTTTCTTCCGCGGACGCGAAATGACGCGCCAAGGACTGGGCCGTGAGATTCTCGAGCGGTTGATCAAAGATTTGGGCGACAAAGCGATCGTGGAGTTCCGGCCCCGGCAGGAAGGCAATACGTTGCACCTGATTCTCGCGCCCCCGAAGGGACAGCAGGTTCAGAAGCCACCCAGGCCGCAAGCCGCGCCGGCGCAACCCAAGCCGCAGGCCGCCCCGCAAGAGCGGCAAGGGTAGCGATTCACCGCGTTCTCCGTTGCAATCAACGGTTTGAGGGTGCCTCCGCATTAGGCGGGAAAGCTACTCTCGTGTTTAAATAGTAAGGACGCTCGGAAGGCGGTAGACCCGCTGAAAGAGCTTGGGAAATTATGCCGAAACTGAAGACACATAGCGGCGCCGCAAAGCGGTTTAAGAAGACAGCGACGGGCAAGGTAAAGCGCAGCAAGGCTTTTAAACGCCACATCCTGACTTCGAAATCGACCAAGAAAAAGCGCCATTTTGATATGGAAGGTTTGGTGAGCAAGGCGGATACTCCGAAGATTAAGCGGATGATCCCTTACTAACTTCAGGACCAGAGAAGTTCTGAAGGCCCGAGACGGAAGTTCCCGAGAGCTGTCACCACGGCCGGGAGTTGCGGGCTAACCAAGCGAGCGAAACGGTAACTCTTGACCGCCAGCCGCAAAAAGAAAGCAAAAAGGAGCTGCAATGCCTCGCGTAAAACGTGGAACTAAGCGGCGCGCTAAGCGGAAGAAGATCTTAGAGCGCGCAAGTGGCTATTACCTCACAAAATCAAAGTTATACCGTTCAGCCAAAGAGTCAGTTGAGCGCGCGCTGAAGTTCGCCTACACCGGCCGCAAGCAGAAGAAGCGCCAGTACCGCTCGATCTGGATTGTGCGTATCGGCGCAGCGGCCAAGCTGAATGGCTTGAGCTATAGCCGATTTATCAGCGGCCTCAAGAAGGCCGGCGTGGAACTCGATCGCAAGATGTTGAGCGAGATCGCAATCCACGATCCGGCAGCGTTTACGATCCTGGCGGAGCAGGCGAAAGCCGTTTCCACCACGACCGCAGCCGCGTAGGCCACCCCAGCAGCGGGAGCTGCCGGGGACCCCGGTAGTCGCCGCCCGCATAAGAACCCACATTATTCGCATGGGCGGCCGTTACGGCCGCCCATTATCGTATGCGACAGAAACTTATGGCTGATCTGTATTCCGTTCCAAAACTCGAAGACTACTCGCCGGCAGCGCTGGATGCCGCTGTCCGCGACTTGCTGACGGCGCTGGACCAGGAAGCGGCAAAGCTCTCCAGCGAAAACGACTGGAGAGTCTTTCGCGATCGCTGGATGAGCCGCAAGAGCGGCGTGCTGATGCAGATCGCCGAGTGGCTGAAGACCGCCCCGAAAGAACAGAAGCGCGAGGTCGGCCAGCGGGTGAACGAAGTCAAATCCAGGATTGAGGCCGCAGTGGATGCGGCTGAAGCAAGGGTGCAGACCCAGACGTCTTCCGCGCGGCTTATCACCGAGCGCATTGATGTAACGCTGCCCGGCAATCGGCGTCCGCTGGGCGTCAAGCATCCCGTCTTGCGGGTGATGGATGAGATCGTCGCGGTCTTCAAAGCGATGGGCTACTCCATCGGCGAAGGTCCCGAGGTCGAAACCGATTACTACAACTTCGAATCGCTGAACTTTCCGCCGAACCACCCGGCGCGCGACACCCAGGACACGCTGTTTATCGCCGGCCAGGAAGGCAAGGCGCAACGCGACCGATTGCTGATGCGCACCCACACCTCGCCAGTACAGATTCGCACCATGGAGAAGGTGAAGCCGCCGGTGCGGATCATTATCCCCGGCAAAGTGCACCGTAACGACGCGCTCGACGCCACCCACTCGCCGGTCTTCCACCAGGTCGAGGGGCTGTGCGTAGATACGAACATTACCTTCAGCGATTTGAAGGGCACGCTGGATCACGCCTTCAAAAGCCTGTTCGGATCATCGGTAAAAACGCGGTTCTATCCGTCGTTCTTCCCGTTCACTGAACCCAGCGCCGACATGCAGGTGAGCTGCATTTTCTGCGGCGGCAAAGGCTGTCGAACCTGCAAGTTCAGCGGCTGGATCGAGTTGCTTGGTTGTGGCATGGTCGATCCGAATGTCTTCGAGTTCGTGAAGGACAGCGGCTACGACCCGGCGAAGGTCAGCGGATTTGCCTTCGGCATGGGGGTGGAGCGCATTGCGATTCTGAAATACGGGGTCGACGAGATCGCCAAGTTTTATCTCGGCGACGTGCGGTTCCTGGAGCAGTTCGCGTAGCTACTTCGGTTGCGAGACGGTGCCGGCGATGATTTTCCAGCCGTCATTCTTCTTCAGCCAGACGCGCATGACCTTCAGGGAGAAGCTCGAGTCTGCGGTCTTGTAATTGCCCCGGCAGGTGACGGTCGCGGCTTGGCCGTGATCGACGACATGGAGGTCGGTGATTTCGACGTCCACAAACTTGGGAGCGCGGCCGGGCTGATGCGCAGCGATCACCGTAGGCTTCGCGAGAAACGGGTCGCCGGCGTCGTTCAGGACGAGCATGTTGTCGTCGAGCAGCTCTTCAAAGACTTTTGGGTCGGGGCCCAATTCAGCGACACGCAGACGTTCTTCCAGTTTGGCGATTTCGGTGGATACGGTTGACATAAGCCCTCAAACGGCAGATTTACGGCTTGAAGGATGATAGCCGCTGAACTTGGATGGCGGCAAACGGCGAGAACGGCGACAAAGGCGAATGAGAATCTTACCCAGCTGGATACGAGAATTTGTCGAAGTAAAGGCCAACGATGCTGACTTGGCGGAAGCGCTGACCCATGCCGGGATCGCGGTGGAATCGATCGTCGAGGAGCACGGCCACACGATTTACGAGATGGACCTGACGACCAACCGGGTGGACGCGATGAATCATTACGGCGTCGCCCGCGAGGCTTCCGCCATCTTCGACACCGACTTAAAACCCGTCGCGCCCAAGCTGCCAAGGGCGGAAGGGAAGGCGGAGTTTGCCATTGAGCTGCAGGATGCGCAGGGCTGTCCGCGCTACACCGCGAGGATCCTTCGGGGGGTAAAGATTGCTGCATCGCCCAGGAAGATCGGCGAGCGGCTGGAGTTGCTTGGATCGCGCGCGATCAACAACATTGCCGATGCCAGCAATTACGTGCTCTTCGAGATCGGCCATCCCACCCATGCCTTCGATCTCGATACCTTGGAAGGCGGCAAAATCGTCGTCCGCAAGGCGCGGAAAGGCGAGACGCTGAAGACGCTGGATGGCGAAGAGCGCAAACTCACCGTGCAGGACCTGGTGATTGCCGATGCCGTGAAGCCGATCGCGCTGGCGGGCATCATGGGCGGCTTCGAGACGATGATCACCGAGGAAACGAAGAACGTGCTGATCGAATCGGCTTGGTTCGATCCGGCGACCATCCGGCAAACCGCAAAACGGCTCGGCATGCATACCGACGCATCGCATCGCTTCGAGCGTGGGGCCGATTCCGACATCACGCCCCTGGCCTGCGATCGTGTCGCGGAACTGATCCTTGAAACCGCCGGCGGTAAGTTGGAAGGGGAGGGAATCGATGCCATCGTCCGAACTCCTGAGCGCAGGGTCATCCAGCTACGGCGCAGCGAAGTCAAACGCCACCTTGGCCTTGAACTCCCGCAGCAGGAGATCGAGCGCATCCTCCGGCGTCTTGGTTTCGTGGTGGAGCCCGGAGCCGACTACTCTGTCCATGTTCCTTCCTGGCGGCTTGATGTCGAACGGGAAATCGACGTCATCGAGGAACTCGCCCGCATTCACGGCTTCAACAATTTCCCGAACACCCTGCCCTCCTTCGCCGGTGGCGTGATTGAGTTGCCGGATGAGGCGAAGCGTGCGAAGGTTCGGGAAACCCTGCTGGCCCTCGGCTACAACGAGGCCATTTCGCTGACGTTCGTTTCCAGGGAAGATGCCGCTCAGTTCGGCGCAGGAGAACCGCTGGCGATCGCCAACCCCCTCAATGAGCAGCAGGGATACCTGCGTACTTCGCTGGTTCCGGGAATGCTCGACATGATGGAGTACAACCTGAACCGCGGCAATACGGACGTGCGCCTCTTCGAGTCCGGAGACGTCTTCGAGAAACTGGGCGAGCGCTTCGACGAACGCCGCCGGCTTTGCTTTGCGGCCAGCGGCAACGCGATCGAGCCGACGGTTCATACGAAAGCCAAGACGGTCGACTTCTTTGACCTCAAAGGAGATGTTGAAGACCTGCTGGCGGCATTCGCGTGTAGCTCGCTGCAATTCGACACCCAGGTGCCGGCCTATTACCATCCCGGCCGCGCGGCGCGGATTCTGCTCGATGGGGAAACGGTTGGGTACCTTGGGCAACTACATCCTTCCGTTGCCGCGGCGCGCAAGCTGAAGCAAGACGTCTACCTGGCCGAGATCCAGTTGGAGCGAGTGTTTCAGCACGCGTTACGTCAGCCCCGCTTTACGGCCGTTTCGCGCTACCCGGCGGTGCAGCGCGACTTCTCCTTCGTGTTGGACGATGCGATCACCTTCGAGCGCGTCCGCATGGCCGTCGAGAAGTTGAATATTCCGGAACTCAGCAGCTTTACCGCGGTCGAAATCTTTCGCGGAGGCAGCGTTCCGCCCGGGAAGTATTCGTTCCTCGTACGGGCGGCGTTCCAATCCTCCGAGCGAACCTTGCGTGATGAAGAGGTCTCGGGATGGTCGGGACGAATCGTAAAAGAACTCGAAGCGCTGGGCGGAACTCTGCGCGCATAATTCCGCTCCGCAAATCCACAGAAAATGTTGCGTGATGGGGAACGTGTGGTTGTGAGGCCCGCGTTCTGCGCTATACTGCGCTCGAAGCACATTCAAATCCCCCGAGGTTCAGCAGCTCATGTCGGCACACGTCGAAGAAGCTCCGCTTTTGACTACAAATGACAACGACTTTCAATCGTTGGAGGAAAAGGTTTACCGTACGATCGAGCTCCTGAAGGGGGCGCGCGAAGCAAAAGCAGCGGTGGACCGCGATAATTCCCGGTTACGCGAGCAGCTTGAGACGCGCGAAGAAGAACTGGAAACATCGCGGCAGGAGTTGATCACCCTCCGCAAGGAACGCGAAGAGGTTCGTGGCCGCGTGGAAAAGATGCTCAAGCAGATTGAGCAGATTGCGGCTGACCAGACCGAGGCATAAGCCTCGCTGGCTGGAACGGTGTAGCAGTGCAACAAGTCGCGGAAGGCTAGCCGCGACGGTCTCTTGGTTCGGTGGACCGAGTCCGGTCCACTGGTTTGAGTACGAGGCCCAATCCAGGTAGTAGAGGCCCGCAGCCTTGCATAGGCGGCGGGTTGATCGGTCTGGCGACCGCGATACAACAGATGGCAGATACGAGGGAGAAACAGTTGACTCAAGCGAACGGATCCGTCCGTGTTGAGATCTTCGAGCAAGCCTATAACCTGCGCGGCTCCGACCCGGAGTACATTAACCGGCTCGCGGAGTACGTCGACACCAAGATCCGGCAAGTCGCTTTGCAAGCATCCACCGTCGATTCGACCCGCCTGGCCGTACTGGCGGCGCTCAATATCGCTGATGAGTTGCTGATGATCAAGCGCAAGTACGAGTCGGTTTCAGGCGATTTCAGCCAGCGGGCTTCGCACCTTGCGGGCGCTCTGGACGAAATCCTGGCCGAATCGCGCATCGCCGGTTAAATTCACCCACGCGGGGACGAGACGTCTCTCGACAACTCTTTCCTGCCGCCCTGCGGAGACGCCTTGTGCGCGAAGCGAGGGCTTTTGTTTCTCCATTCAGCAACTCTGAAATTCAAACCAGTCCCGAATCCCCGCCGAACCCTTCGCCAATGAGGGTCTCTGGTACCCTGAATCTGCCACGTCCATGAACTATGTTGTCCGCATCCTGGAGGGAGTGACCGTGCTGGGCGCGGTCAGCGGCACCGCCTATTACGCGCTGTGCCTATGGGGCGTGTCTCGCTTTCTCGCCGAACAGCGGAGCGCGCCGCAAGAGGATTACACGCCTCCGGTGAGTATCCTCAAGCCGCTGAAGGGTGCGGATCCGGGCATCGATGAGGCATTCCGCAGCCACTGTGTGCAGGATTATCCGGAGTACGAACTCATTTTCGGCGTGGCGGATTTGCAAGATCCCGCCGCTGAGGCCGTCCGGCGCTTGCAACAAGAGTTCCCTCGGCGAGCGATCAAGTTGGTGCAATGTTCTCCCGCGGCAGGAACGAATCGCAAGGTAGCGACCCTCCAGGAGATGCTACCGCACGCGCAATACGGATATTTGTTGGTGAACGACAGCGACATTCATGTGGGCCCGGACTATCTTCGCGCGGTCATGCGCCCCATGAAGGATGCGCACGTCGGCATCGTTACCGCCTTGTATCGGGCCGCCGCAGGAACTACATTCGGATCGAAATTGGAGGCGGTGGGCATCGCAACCGATTTTATGGGGGGTGTGCTGGCGGCGCGTGAGATCGAGCATGGGCTGCATTTTGCTCTCGGTTCCACGCTGGCCTTCCCGCGAGAGGTTCTCGATCGGATCGGCGGATTCACGCCGTTGCTCGATTATCTTGCCGATGACTACGAACTCGGAGCACGCATCGTGAGCGCCGGGTACGAAGTCGCGCTGGCGCGGACGGTCGTCGAGACGCACCTCCCTAACTATTCTTTTGCCGATTTTTGGAAGCATCAACTGCGCTGGGGACGCACGATCAAGGACAAGCGCAAAGCCGGGTATTTCGGTGTGTTGCTATCCTTCGGCCTGCCTTGGGCGGTGCTGGCCGTGATTGTGGCGCGGGGCGCTTGGTGGGCCTGCATTCTAGTGGCGATCGTAGCCTTGGCGCGTTTTACGCTGGCGATCTCGCTCTCTTCCTCCGTGCTGCAGGATAAACAGGGATGGAGAAACCTTTGGCTGGTTCCGCCTCGGGACTTTATCGCGATGCTGCTGTGGGGTTGGACCTATGCGGGCGACGAGATCCACTGGCGGGGAGAAACCTTCACCCTGAGAGACGGAAAGCTGCTGCGGAAGGACTGAGGACGTTAGTACTTTTCCGCGACCGCAGGCTCTCGCTCTTCTTCGACCGGAAAGGAGAGGCGGTCGGAGACGATGCGTCCGCCGCGGGTAAAGCGGTAAATTTCCCCGCGCCACTCGAAGGTGCTGCTGGCATAACTCCCCACCCAGGTGAAAAAGCCGATCAAATCGCGAAGAGGATAAAGCCAACACAGCGCGAGTGCGCGGCGATCGCCAATCACCATGCCGCCGATCAGAGCACTCTGCAAGGTGCGATTGAGCCAGGCCCACGCAAAGAGGGCCCAGCCGAGCGGCCAGTGGCCCATGGCACCAGCGGCGATCAGCCCAAGAATGCCGAATGGCATAGCGAACGTCAGTCCGGTGCCGAAGTGGCCTTTTGGGCGCGAGTGGCGGGTGCTCTGCATCCAGCGCAACTGGTCGCCGAAGGTCTTTGCGAACGAGCGGCTGGTGAGCACATGTCCGACGTTCACGTGCGAGAGCACAACCTTGTATCCAGCCTCAGCGATCCGATTGCCGAGAACGAAATCGTCAGAGTAGTATTCGCTGGTTGTGCGAACCCCGCCGATAGCCCGCAGCGCATCGCTGCGCACGGCCATTACCGCCCCCAGCGCGAACTTCATGCCTTCGAGCATGTCGGCCACCATGACGCCGGAGGTCATTTCTACCGACATTCCCAGCGCCTCGATCGAAGACCAGAACTCCGGCGCGGGAATGCCTTTGTACATCGCCGTGACGCAGCCGACGGCCGGATCGTTAAGAGCGGGAATGACGTTGCGAATAAAATCCGGTTTCACCACCACGTCGCTATCGGTGATGATGAAGTGCGAGTTCCGCGTGGCGTGGATCATCTTGTCCAGGGAAAACACCTTCGCGTTATGCCACTGCGGCTCTCCCGATATCACAATCCTTGATTCGACCTGCGGGTACTTGGCGCGAAGTGCATGCACGGTTAGAAGAGCCGCATTGTCGGCACTGCGCGCGCCGAAAATGATTTCGAAATCCGGATAATCCTGCAGGAAGAAGCTCTCCAGGTTTTCATAGAGCCGAGGTTCAGCCCCGTGCAGCGGTTTGAGGAGGGTAACCGGGGGGAGATTTGCGTTTTGGCCAAGGCTGCGCGCTTCCGCTTGGCGCGAGATACGCAGATGACGGAGGCCCGCCACCAACGCCATGCACAAAAATACCGTCGAGCTAATCGTCCCGATGACCGCAACGAACAGCAAAAAATTTCGGGACGCAATCAGGGCCGCGACCAAGCCAGCGATTGCGAAGCGCATAGGATTCTATGAATTATAGACGCGCGAGCAGCGGTTCAGGAGGTACGCTCGAGATGAACAATCTGTCAGAAGGCACGATCAGGCTACCCGAAGTCGATCGATCGATTAGCCAGGTTGATTGCTGAGAATGAGCTTTCCGCCGCTGCGCGCAATCTCGTACCACCCGCCCAACTGCTCTATATTCCCGACCTTGTCTTCCTCTGTCCAGACAAACACCCGGTGCTGTCCGTTCCAGAGCTGCTTCATGGAAGAGTCATCCTCGAAGATTGGCGGGGCATCGGGATAGAGAGCGCCGTTATATACGTTTCCGGTATTGCGATGATTGAGGATGTGAAGCGTCTGGTGGGTATAAAAATTCAGGGTGGACGCGTCTTCATACTCGCTATTGACCACGATAATGTCTCCGGGCTGCCAGCGATGCTCGATCGCTACCGCCAACGCGCGGGACGAAAGGATGGGCGAGAAATCCACCAGCCCCGTGTGGACCGCGAAAAGCACAGGCACCATCATCAACGCGAGGGCCCAATTTGCCGCGCCGGGGCGACCCTTCCAGCGCAACCAGAAACTCACCGCGGTGCCAATAAATAACGCACCTGCGAAGACAGTGAGTGGCATCCGAAATAACCCGATGGCTCGCGGAGTGAGATCGAGCACGTGGCCGAGCGACATCGCGTAGTCGTTCGGATTTTTCTTCAACAGCTCTACCAGGTCGGAACCGGGAGGGACGGTTTCCGAGAGATTCAAAATGTATCCACCGACGATTCCTACGATCACACCCACCGCGAGGAGAGCCCCCGAGCCCACCAGGCCCCACTTGCGCAGCGAACTTCCCGCCGGCGAATCGCTTTCCGCAACCAGCCAGTCGCCCACGATCAGCGCCAGGGCGGGGAGCGCGGGAATGGTGTAGTACTCCTGGCGGGTCGAGAAGCTGAAGAACAGGAGGATGCATCCGGTCCAGGTTGCGAAAAGCAGGAGGGCCCGCTCACGACGGTCCAATCCCATCGCAAAATCGCGCAACTTGTGGGGTACCCGCGCGACAGCCTGCACAACGAATGCGCACCAGGGCAACAACCAGACCACCATCAGCGCCCAGAAAATGCCGAGTGGAATCGTGTCATAGTCCTTCGGAACTCGCTTCCCGAGATAGCGCAGGAAGTGCTCGTTGATGAAGTACCACCAGAAAAAGCCGCGCGCCTGGCCTTGCGGCGGGTTTGCGAGGGTTGCCAGAATGTGCCAAGGCGCCGCGATCGCGAGCAAGATCGCGATGCTGGGCAGCCAGCGCATCTTGAGCAGGTGCCTCAAATTGTGGCTGAGGAAGAGATACACCAGGATGATGGCGACGGGAAAGACGATGCCGATCAATCCCTTGGTCAGCACATTCAGAGCGGCAGTTACGGCGAGTCCGCAGCAGGAGATGAGCGAAGGACGATCCTGCTCCACGCCGCGGAGAAAGAAGTCGAACCCGAGGGTGAGCCACAACCCCACCAGCAAATCAGGAATCAGGATGCGCGTAAAGATGTAGGAGCCCACACCAGTAGCGAGGACAATCGCTGCCCAGAACCCAGCCCGCTCGCCAAGATTGCGGCGTCCGATCGCATAGGTGGCAAGCAAACTCGCGAGGACTCCCAGTGCGAACGGCAGTCGCGCCGACCAATCGCTCACCCCGAAAAGTTTGTAGCTGGCGGCCATGCCCCAATACGGCAGCGGAGCCTTTTCGAGGTAACGCAGACCGTTGATGTAGAGCGTCGTCCAGTCATGGCGAATGGTCATCTCGCGGGCGGCTTCGGCGTGAATCGAGTCCGCGTCGTCAAGCAGCGCCGGAGAGAAGATGCCAGGCAAATAGATCACCAACCAGAAAAGGCTGATGATCAGGAGGTGAGACTTGCTTTTCGATGATTGCGAAATGCCCGAATCGATTGAACGGGAATATGTCTGCGTCGCACTAAGATTCATCCCACCGTCCAAAAAATCTCATTATAAAGAAGCATCGACGGTGAAACTCCTAGATGACTGCCCCCAGACGTTGGGGTTCGACGGGATCAGGCTCTTGGATCGGTGTATCCGGCTTCGGTACCGGACCGTCTGGCGGTTCTTCGATCGGAGGTTTTTCGTTCCCCGGGGGGACGGGAATTGGCTTGTTGTCGTCGCGAAGTTCGATCCTGGGGTTGTTGTAGTTAAACACGTATGCAGGTGACATAGACCTAGACCGCCCGTCCGCTGGCTCTCTGACTCTTGCTGACATCCTCTACCCTCCGCATTCGTGTTCTTCCGGGGAAGCTAGAGAAGCTCGCACTACCCCAAGACTTTCAGATGCAGCGCGCTCGGGCGGGTTGGCAGAGCGATCAGATCAATCGGCGAGTAATGCGTCCGGATCCGCGTCGTCCGTTTCCCGTTTTTCCGGATACTGGTGCAGTTCCTCTCCCGCCTCGCGTCCGAGTTTCGTAACCACCGAATCGGAAACAAAGTTGCGGCTCTGCTTTCCGGTGAAGCGTTCTTTGCTCTCCGATCGGCTGCCCGGCATGAATCGATTCGCCAGTCCCAGGGTGTCGCCCACAGTTCCCGGCGCTACACCGTGCGCGAATGCGAGCGTCTTCGCCTGCCACGACAACACCAAATCCGATTTGCCTCGTTTTACCGCATGCACGATTTTTCTCGCGGCGCGGTGAGCGCCCATCGCCGTAAGTGGGGTGGACGCCCCAAGGCTGAACCACGCAAATTCCTTGCGATGATCGCCTTTGAAGTGGGCATTGACGTGAGACCCCGTGCGCATGAGGCCGGGCACGACGGTTGTCACCTTGATCCCGTCCTTGGCCAACTCGGCGTGCATGCCTTCGCTAAAGCCGACTGCCGCGAACTTCGCCGCACAATAGGGAATCAGGTGAGGGATGCTGACGCGGCCACCAATGGAGGTAACGTTCGCGATGTGTCCGGAGCGGCGCGCGAGCATGTCCGGCAGCGCTTCCAGCGTGGTATAGACCACGCCCCAATACATCACGCGCATCGCCTCTTCGAAGTCTTCCACCGTCTGGGAATGGATCGGCCCGACGCTGATGATCCCGGCATTGTTGACCAGCACATCGAGAGCACCGTAGCGGCTGCGGATTTGCTCAAACATGCGGCGTACCTGCTCGCGATCGCCTACGTCGCACGCAATGGCGAGAACCTCGGCACCCATGGCTTGCAACTCCTGCTGTGCCCAGCGGAGCTCACCCTCGTCCCGCGCGCAGATGGCCAGGCGTGCCCCTTCGCGGGCCAGTTCCTGGGCAATCGCGAAACCCAGTCCACGCGATGCGCCGGTGACGAGCGTGACTTTCCCCCGCAGGCTCGTCTCGCGTACCGCGCGAAAATTCTTCCATGCTGCCCGTGCAATCAGCAGCGCACCGACTCCTGCGACTGTTCCCGCAGCCATGGTTCCAGCGGTAGCGGTAAGAACAATATTTCGCACGCGCATTCGTGCTCTCCTCCAGCGAATCTCTACGACTGCGGTTCGCCGGCTTTGACTTGTCCGAAGTTTAAGAGGGTAACAATAAAGATGCCTCCGAGGATATTGCCGCTGGTCGCACAAAGCAGCCAGTTTATGTAAGCCTTGAGCGTTTCCTGCCCAGAGAAGACGGCGGCTAGGATTTCTCCGCTCGTCGCAATACAGTGGGAAAAGTGCCCGAGGCCGACCACGAACGTGAGCAGCCAGATGACCGCGATCTGGCCGATCGTTCCCGTACTGGCCGATACCATCCACGCAACCAGGGCGATAATCCACCCGCCAATTACCCCACTCCAGAAGATATGAGAGTTGCTCCCCTCTAATGCAGCTTGTCCGAGCTTGGTGAGATGCTCGGCGATATCGGGACGTAGGGAGTTCGTCTTCACCGCGAGGGCCGCAAATGCGGAAGCTCCAATTACATTGGAGAAGAAAACGATGACCCACAGCCTCAGCGTGTCCAGCAGGTGCTTGCGTTCGCTCAAGATGAGCGCGATCGGATACAGCGTGTTTTCCGTGAAGAGTTGGGCGCGGCCGATGATTACGGCGATAAAACCGAGGGGATAAAAGAGGTAAGGAATGAATTCCTTGGCATTCGGCAGGGCCGCCTGCGCGCTGGCGACCGCCAGGCCGGTCAGTCCCATGGTGATGCCGCCCGCAAGACCTGAAAATGCCAAGGCGTGCGGGGACCGGTGAACTTCGTCGTGGGCATTGCTTTCAACCTGTTCAAAGATTTCGTTCGCCGTAAGGCGCGAAGTATCTGGCATTTATCGCTCCGAAACCTTAGATGCAGAATTCCAGCACGATTGCATGCATTCCGCAGCTTGCGATTCGCGAGCTGCACCCGTTCTTGCAAAACCCACAGACCGTGGTTCGCCATCCAAATTGACTGCGCCTCGTTATCGAGTCATTCACGCACACCCACGGAGGGGATTTATGAAGCGTTCAATTTTTGCGGCAGGTCTGCTTCTCACAGGCACGCTGGCTCTGGCACAAACCGCCAGCACGCCGGGCACATCGACGACACCGAGCACAAGCACTACCACCACCCAGAGCAGCACGACCACAACGCCCGCTACCACGCCATCATCGCCGGCGACACCGTCCAGCACACAGGACAACGCGACCCCGAACAGCTCGACAGGAGCGACCACTTCCGCGACCACCCCCCAAAGCGGCTCATCTGCGGCAAAGACCGCGCCGTGCGCCACCAGTGCGACTCCTTGCACCAGCACCAGTCCAACCAGCGGCAATGTGCAGGCGAATGAACCTTGGGCAAAGCCGGCCAGCAATGCGTACAAAAATGGCGGCACCAGCAGCACGACCACGAATTCCACGACCACCACCACGACGCCTGCCGACAATTCCGCCACGCCTCAGTCGGACAACACGACGCCAAAAGCCCAAGACAACTCGAGCACGCCCAAGCTGATGTCGCAGGCCGCCACTCCGACGAACCCGGCGGATGCCGGAAGCTCGAGCGATGCTCAGTCCAGTTCGATGAATGGGACTGCGGCGCAGAGCCCCAGCAGCGAAACGCAGAAGACGGATTCTGCCAGCAGCGACACTTCCATGAAGAGCACTTCCGGCACGATGCCGCAGAGTGACGCCCAAGCGCAGTCCAATGCTTCTACTTCGGGCACCGACACCACGCAGAGCACGACCAGTTCCACGACGTCGACCGACGCCAACGGCAACACGACGACGACCAAAAAGCACAAGAAACATCACACGACGACAGATGCAAATGGAAACAGCGCCCAGTCCACGAACTCGTCGACCAACAGCACCACGACGAGCAGCCCGAGCAGCAACAGCACGAGCAATACGCCGGATCAATCTTCGGTTCCGAAGTTCTAATCGCAGTGCTACAAATCAAAAGGCGGCTCATGAGAGTCGCCTTTTTTCGTTGCGTGCGAATCAACGTATCTATTTTTCTGCCAAAGCGTAGCTGCTGAGCACCTTCATGTAGTTGCCGCGCTCGAACGCCGCCGGCTGCGGCACATTCTTCTGGCTCATGCTGCCCTGCATCTGGTGAATGGATTCGTAACCGTGTTCCTCCATCCACTTCTGCACACCATTCAGCAAGACGCGAAGATAATCGACGCCCTGTTCCAGCAGCGCCGAGGTTGTCATCGCGACTCGCGCGCCGGCCATCATCGACTTGATGACGTCTTCCGGCGTGTGTACACCCCCGGTGACAGCGATATCGGCGGCGATCTTGCCGTAGAGAATGGCTGCCCAGTGAATGCGGAGCTTCAGTTCATTGGAGCGGCTCAGCACCAGGTTGGGCGTGACTTCGAGATTGTCGAGGTCAAAATCGGGCTGGTAGAAGCGATTGAAAATCACGAGTGCATTCGCACCGGCATGGTCCAGTTGCTTCGCGAGGTTCGCAAAAGCGCTGAAATACGGTCCCAGTTTTACCGCTACGGGGATCTTCACGCTTTGCTTCACCACTTTCACCAACTCGGCATGCATGTGTTCCACGGTCGCCCCGCTCAGTTCGGGGTCGGTGGGCACGTAGTAGATGTTCAGTTCGATCGCATCCGCGCCCGCCTGCTCCATGAGCCGGGCGTATCGTGTCCATCCACCGGCCGAAACGCCGTTCAAGCTGGCGATGATCGGAATCTTCGTACTCTGCTTCGCTTTCTGGATGTGTTCCAGGTATTCGTCGGGCCCGATGTTGTACTCGCCCATGTCGGGGAACATATCCACCGCTTCCGCCGAGACATCACTACCGAACGAAAGGAATCGGTCAAGCTCATTGCTTTCGAGGTTGATCTGCTCCTCAAACAATGAGTGAAGAACGATCGCGCTCGCGCCGGCGTCTTCCATGCGCTTGATGATCGCCTGGTCCTTGCACAAGGGAGAGGCGGAGACCACCAGCGGATTCTTCAGTTTGAACCCAAGGTATTTCGTGGAAAGATCAATCATTGCCCGCTCCTTTTGCGGAGGCTTGCGCCTGGCTTGCGACCGCTTGCACCGCGCCTTTCACATCGCCATCCGCCGGCATGCTGGCCCACTGCTCGTACATCTTGAAGCGGGTCGTGACATCTTCCTGCGCTTCCGTGAGCAGCAGCGCCGCCGCTTTCGGGTCGCTGTGGCGAAGCATCGTGTAACGGGTTTCGTTATAGATGTATTTCTCCAGCGGGATTGACGGCGCCTTGGAGTCGAGTGTGAATGGTGCTTTGCCGTGTGCCGCGAGCGCCGGGTTGTAACGGAACAGCGGCCAGTGTCCGGACTGCACCGCAAGTTTCTGCTGATCAAGTCCGTGCACCAGGTCGAAACCGTGCGCAATGCAGTGGCTGTAAGCGATGATCATCGACGGGCCGTCGTACGCTTCAGCTTCGTTAAATGCCTTCAGCGTTTGCATGTCGTTCGATCCCATCGCCACGCGCGCTACATAGGCCGAACCGTAGGTCATGGCGATCATGGCGAGGTCTTTCTTGGCCCGCGGTTTGCCGCCCGCGGCAAATTTCGCCACTGCGCCGCGCGGGGTGGACTTCGACATCTGGCCGCCCGTGTTGGAATAGACTTCCGTATCGAGCACTAGGATGTTGACGTTCTTCCCGGACGCGAGCACGTGATCGAGGCCGCCGTAACCGATGTCATACGCCCAGCCGTCG
The DNA here is from genome assembly GCA_963703075.1 of uncultured Acidobacteriaceae bacterium. GTDB lineage: Bacteria > Acidobacteriota > Terriglobia > Terriglobales > Acidobacteriaceae > Korobacter. The sequence goes on along the minus strand of OY969786.1, from coordinate 2,702,248 downwards.
CCGCCGAGAATCCAGACCGACTTCTTTACCAGCGAATCGGCCAGAGAGAGCAGGTCCTTCGCTTCCGCGGTGCTCAGCGGATAGAGCTTATTCTTCAGCTCAACCACCCGTTCGCGCTGCGCTTGAATGCCGGCTTCGTTGCTCTGGTCGGCATCGAGCAAGCTCTTCACCAGGGTCTCGCCGAGAATGTTGGCAAAACGTACGACCAATTCCCGGGCGTACTCATTCTGCTTATCGATAGCCAGCCGCATGCCCAGACCGAATTCCGCATTGTCTTCAAACAGCGAGTTCGACCAGGCCGCGCCGCGCCCATCCTTGTTGACGGTGTAAGGCGTGGTCGGCAGGTTGCCGCCGTAGATCGACGAACATCCTGTCGCATTCGCAATCACCGCGCGATCACCGAAGAGTTGCGTCATCAGCTTCACATAGGGCGTTTCTCCGCAACCGGTGCAGGCTCCGGAAAACTCGAACAGCGGCTGCAATAGCTGCACGTCCTTCACCTGGTTCGCGCTGAGCGGCTTGCGATCGAAATCGTCGATGCCAAGGAAGTAATCCCAGTTCTTCACTTCACTGTCGCGCAAGGGAAGCTGGTCAGCCATGTTGATAGCTTTATGGCTCACGTCGCTCTTGCTCTTTGCGGGGCATGCTTCCACGCACAAAGCGCATCCGGTGCAATCTTCAGGAGCGACTTGCAGCGTGTAGAACTGGTCCTTATAGTCTTTCCACTTCGCTGGCGCGTTCTTGAAAGTCTCTGGCGCGCTCTTCGCAAAGTCGCTCTTGTAAACCTTCGCGCGGATGACCGCGTGCGGGCAGACCAGGACGCACTTGCCGCACTGGATGCAGAGCTGCTCGTCCCACACAGGAATTTCCAGGGCGATGTTGCGCTTCTCCCACATCGCGGTGGCGGTCGGGAAGGTACCGTCCACCGGCATCATGCTCACCGGCAGGTCGTCACCACGGCCGTCGATAATGGGGCCGAGAACGTTCTTCACGAAATCCGGCGCCTCGTTGGGAACCGGAGGACGCATATCGAAGCTGCTCGATACGCTGCTGGGGACTTTCACTTCGAATAGGTTTTCTAGAGTGCTGTCGACGGCGGCAAAATTCTTTTGCACCACTGACTCGCCGCGCTTGCCATACGTCTTCTTAATGGCTTTCTTGATCGCCTCGATCGCCTCTTCGCGCGGCAAAACGCCGCTGATGGCGAAGAAGCAGGTCTGCATGATGGTGTTAATCCGCGTGCCCATCCCGGTATCGCGGGCCACCTTGTATCCGTCAACCACGTAAAACTTCAATTTCTTGTCGATAATCTGCTTTTGTGTAGCCCTCGGCAGATGGTCCCAAACTTCTTCGTGGCTGAAAGGGCTGTTGAGCAGGAAGGTCGCACCGGGATCCGCGTTCTGCAGAACGTTGACCCGCTCTAGGAACGTGAATTGGTGGCAGGCCACGAAACTCGCGCGCGAGATCAGGTAGCTCGAGCGAATCGGCTTCGGCCCAAAGCGCAGGTGCGAGGTCGTCAGCGAGCCCGATTTCTTCGAGTCATACACGAAGTAGCCTTGCGCGTAGTTTTCGGTATCTTCGCCGATGATTTTGATCGAATTCTTGTTCGCGCCGACGGTTCCGTCCGCTCCGAGCCCATAAAACAGGGCCCGTACGGTATGGGGATCTTCCGTCGAGAACGCCGGATCGTAACCAATACTGGTGAAAGTAACGTCATCGTGGATGCCGATGGTGAAGTGATTCTTCGACGACTCTTTCCCCAATTCATCGAAGACGCCTTTCACCATCGCCGGGGTGTATTCCTTGGACGAAAGTCCATAGCGGCCGCCAATGATCTTGGGGAACTTCTTAAGCTGCGATCCACCCGCTGCAAAAGCCTCACTGATCGCCGTTACCACGTCCTGGTAGAGCGGTTCGCCGACTGAACCGGGTTCCTTGGTGCGATCGAGCACAGCAATGGCTTTCACCGTGGCGGGAAGTGCAGCGAGGAAGTGATCCACCGAGAACGGGCGGTACAGGTGAACCTTCAGCAGTCCGACTTTTTCACCTTTGGCGTTGAGCGCTTCAACGGCTTCCTGCGAAACATCAGCTCCCGAACCCATGATGATCAGGACGCGCTCGGCATCCTGCGACCCTACGTAGTCAAACAGCCGGTATTGACGGCCGACCTGCTTGGCAAACTGGTCCATCACGTTCTGCACGATGGTGGGAATCGCCAGGTAGTACGGGTTCACGGTTTCGCGGCCCTGGAAGTAAACGTCGGGGTTCTGCGCGGTACCACGAAGCACCGGCTTATCAGGCGTCAACGCGCGCGCGCGATGGGTGCGAACAAGGTCGTCGCTGATCAGCGCCCGGAGGTCGTCCACGGTGAGCTGTTCGACCTTGCCAACTTCATGCGAGGTGCGGAAGCCATCGAAGAAATGAATGAACGGGACCCGCGATGCCAGTGTCGCAGCCTGGGAAATTAGCGCGAAGTCCATCACCTCCTGCACATTATTCGAGGCCAGCATTGCCCAACCGGTCGAGCGTACGGACATCACATCCTGGTGATCCCCAAAGATCGACAGCGCCTGCGCTGCCAGCGACCGCGCGGCCACGTGAATCACGGTAGGCGTCAGTTCGCCCGCGATCTTGTACATGTTGGGGATCATCAACAGCAGACCCTGGGCGGAGGTGAAGGTCGTGGCGAGCGCGCCTGTCTGGAGTGCGCCGTGCAATGCTCCGGCTGCGCCGCCTTCGCTCTGCATCTCGATCACTGAGGGAATCGTTCCCCAGATGTTGGGCTTGCCTTCCGACGACCACTGATCGGACCACTCGCCCATCGGCGAAGAGGGCGTGATTGGGTAAATGGCAATGACCTCATTTACCTTGTGCGCCACGTAGGCCGCGGCTTCATTGCCATCGATTGTTACTTTCGGTCTGTTCATTCTGTCGAGTCCATTCGTTGAAAAGAGCGGCCGCCGGGGCGGCGATAACAAAATGCGGCGTCGATTGCCGCGTGGACCGGAACGCTCTATGCGCGCCGGACTTTCCTCTGACCTGTGCCCCGGGCGGGCGATTGCAATCTAAAAGTGCACCCCACGGAAGACAGCGTTGCCAGATCGGAACCACTTCCATCCTGACGGGAAATGCCACATCGGGCAGTGACTCTAGACACGTCCACTTGTGATTAAGGTCACAAGCAGTAAGCGGTTGATGGTGCAGAGGATAGGCCGCCCGCAAGACCCAAGGAAAACGAACCGATTGTTATGCGCCGGTTGCGGTTGTGATTTGTTGCAACATGCCGGCTGTTCAAGCGCCAAAAGAAAAAGGCGCAGCTCGTGGCTGCGCCTTGGCTCAAAGTGCCGGCTTAAGGGGTGATGCTGTGGATGGCGCAGGTACCGTTCGTAGGCTGGGTGGGCACGTTCGCCGGGGCGGTCTGGTTGGGGATGTTCGTGAAGTCGAAGAACTCATCCATCGGCTTTTGTGCGGCGTCGCGCGCATTCAAGTTGGGCAGGCTAAACCGCTCTTCGATGAAATGGAGGATCGCGGTAGTATCCATCACCGTATGCGACACATATCCCGACTTCGCGAATGGTGAAACAACGATTACCGGTACGCGAAATCCCGTACGAGAATAGGTGTCGACATCGTCATTCGGCTGCAGGTTCGGCGGAATTGAATCCGGCACGACGGCTGGCTGCGGGGACACGTGATCGTAGAGACCGCCCCCCTCGTCATAGGTCAGGATAAAAGCAGAATCCTTCCACGACGGGCTCTGCATCAGGCCATTGATAAGAGTCGATACGTATGCTGCACCCTTCTGGATGTTTGCCTCCGGATGTTCATCGAGTGAACTCGTGCCACCCGTCTCCGAGACCTCCACGCCGGTCTCGATAAACGCCACCTGCGGCAGCGTTCCATTCTTCACATCGGTGAAGTACTGGCTGATGGGCGCGATATTTGTGCTCTTGTATTGATTGAAGAACGCCGGGAAAAATCCGAGGTATGTATTATCCGAAGTCTCGTAAATCTTCCATGAGATCCCCGCATTTTGCAGCAACGAGAAGATCGTGTTTTCGGAGAACGTAGTCCCGGTTGGAATGTCGTCCACAATCCCCAGAGCAGATGCAGCGAAATTCGCAATGCGGTTTGGCGGAGTACGGGAAAGAATTGGCGAGAACCACCGGTCTGAGGTCGCGAACTGGGTCGCCATGAAATAGTAGTAGGGAAGGTCCGCGTCCGTGTAGTAGCCCATCGCGCGGAGTCCCTGAATATCGACATACGCGCCGGGAAGCGTCACATCACTATCCTGCGCGTATTTCGCCGCGGAGTAGACGAACCCGTTCATGGGCGTCGTGACGGGATTCAGAGGGTTGTAGCGGTTGATATCACGGCGGCTCGCGTTCCACGAGGGAGTGACGCCCTCGATGCACATGGTGCCGATGTGAAACGCTGCAACGGTTGTCGTCCCGTCAAATGACGGATTGCTGGCATTCGCGGGAAGCCCATCCACATCACTGGCCCCCAGGCCGTGCGCAGAACGGTAGGCGTTTAGGCTTCCTAAGTACGTGTCGAAAGAGCGGTTTTCCTGGAGCATCCAGACAATGTGGTTCAGTTGCGTGATGCTGCCGTTGCCCGGAGCGCTCGATCCACCGCCGCCGCCATTACCGCCACTGCTGCCCGTGCTCGCAGCTGAATTACTGCCGCCGCCGCAGGCCGCCAGACACGCGAGCGCACAGGCGGCGATAAACGTCTGCCAAAATCTCTTCATAAACCATCCCACTGTTATTTTTTGTCTAAAACGTAGGATGGACGATATGCGTGTGGTGTTGCCCTGAACTGCTGGAGAGGCGCAGGTTGCGGCGGAGTATGAGAGCGCGTGCAAAAACGACCAAGGAATATGTGAGTCGGAGGAAATTTGCTCCCACGCGCTCCGGAGGAAGGTTCAGGCTTAGGCCGCCGGCTTGTCGGTTTTTTGGCCGGGCTTCATATTCATGTGCTTCTTAGCCTGCGCGATCATCTGCTCCACGTCGGCGCGCTGCGGAAAATCCGGGACCGTTTTCAGTAGCTTCTCCCAGGTCGCAATCGCACCCGTCGCATCGCCCTTGCCGCGCCATTGTGCCATGCCAAGGTTGAACAACGCCTGCCCATGCTTCGGATTGTTCTTCAATGCAACCTGGAATTCCTGGATCGCTCGATCGGGATCGTTGAGATAAAGGTAAGCCGTACCCATGTCAGTGCGAACCGCCGCATTGCCCGGGTCAATTGCGAGCACGCGCCCGTAATAATCGACGGCTACATTGAATTGCTGCGCGTCGTAGTAAACATTGCCAATTTGCGCGAGTGCGTCCGTGTCGGCAGGATTTATCTTCAGCTTTGCTAGGAGCGGGGCTGCCTGCTGGTCCGCCATCGCCTTCATTTGCGCAGCAGTTGGCGTTTGGTTGGCGGATCCATGCATTGCGTCGGCGGGCGCTTGCGCGGCAGCCGACACCGTCTCCGGGGTTGAAGCCGGGGTGGCATTCTGCGACCCGCGCACCAGGTATCCGACCGCCGTGCCGACGATCAGGCAGATCACGGCCATGAGATAGGCCTGTATGCTCGTCCAGTTCTGAGGAGTGTTGGATTTCGTTGCCGCCATGATTGCTTCCCGTCGCGGTGAAAGGATTTTTTGGAGAGGTTCACCGCAGTCGAATCATAGTTTCGCCTTGACACATGGGCCTGTGATTTCGGTCACAGTAGGAGGATTTTTCCCGAGCGCGTCACTTCGCGTGAAATCGCGATCTCCTGCGGAAAAGCGCGCTTCCTCAGCGGTAAGCGAATTTCCGGAGATCGGGCTAAGTGACTGATTTGGCGGCAACGGCGATCTTGTTTGGAATGGCCTCCCACATGCATTTACCTCCGTTGTGGCGGAGTGTCGAATGTGCCATGCGAGGTACGAAATGGCGGAATTGAACAAGCAGACCCAATCCTGGGCGCAGAAACAGGTCTACATCATGAGTGTGGTGTGCATCATGGTCGGGCTGGTGTTTGGCTATCTTCTGCGCGGCAGCGAAAGCAAAACCGCCAAGGCACCATTTGCCGCCGTCCAAACGCAGCCCGCGGCCGGCGACGCCCAGCAGCAAATGCCCTCGCTGGATGACATGAAGCGCATGGCTGACAAAAAAGCCGAACCGCTGCTGGCACAATTGAAGACTGACCCGAAGAACCCTCAACTGCTGGTGAAGATCGGCAACACCTATAAAAGCGCCCATCAATTCCAGCAGGCGGCACTCTACTTCGGACAGGCCCTCGAGCTCAGCCCCAAGGACAGCGCATTGCGCGACGAGGTGGGGGCGGCTCTGTACTACTCCGGCGACACCGACCGCGCCATGGCGACCTTCGAGGAAGGGTTGAAGTACGCTCCCAACGATCCGAGCACGCTCTTTGACCTGGGCGTAATGAAGATGGAAAAGAAGGGCGACGCGAAGGGCGCGATTGAGCTCTGGCAGCGTCTATTGAAGACCAATCCAAACCTTCCCGCCGACAAACGCGGCCAAATCCAGAAGATGATTGCGGACGCGAAAACGCAGAACATCGCTGAAATAAAATAGTCCGCGGCTCTTTTATTTGCGCGGCTTTCCGACACGTTGCGCGGTGGCAAACATCAGCGCAATGGTGTTCATGTCTTTCGGCTGCACCTTTCCCGGTGGAATCCGCAGGCGCGTAATGTCCTCGAGCTTCAGCAGCAGATCCACCAGCGCCATCGAATCAATCAGTCCCGATGAAACCAGCGGAGTGTGTTCGTCGATTGCAGCCTCTGGCTTTCGGATCAGCTCGACAATAAGCTGCTTCATTTGTTCGGCTTCTGGCGTCATGCGGCTTCCTCATCTGCGAGTTCGGGGTGCTCGCCGATCAGCTTCTCACGCGTAGCAGACCGCGCCGGCTTCCCGGCCGTGCTCTTCACAATCCATTGCGGCGGCTTCACAAAGATCTTCTTCGGAGCCACTCCTGTACCGGCGGTAACGATTCGGCGGATCTCCAACTCGAGTGCGGCTGCGTCCGCCAGCAACTCTTCTCGCTCAACTTCGGCGACGATGACAAGATCCTCGGTCCCAAGGTCGGGGTTGTACAGGCCCATCGCGATGACCCGTCCATCGTGAATCGCTGGATGAGTGGCAACAATTTCCTCGATGTCCTGCGGGTACAGGTTTTCGCCACCGATGATCAGCAAATCTTTCTTCCGCCCCACCACATAGAGCTCGTCGCTGAGCATGAATCCCAAATCGCCGGTGCGATACCATCCGTCAACAAACGCCTGGTCGGTGAGGGCAGGGCTGTTGTAATAACCGTTGAACAGGCTGTCGCTCCGAATGAGAATTTCCCCGACGTGGCCTGGAGAGATGATTGGGCCGGCATCGTCGACAACGCGGACGTCATTGCCTGGCAGAAGCTGTCCGGAAGAGGTGAAGGAGACTGCGCCGTCTACCTGTTCGCTGGTTGGGACGATGACCTGCTCGGAGCGAAATTTTCGACCCTCTACCCAGAGCTGCGTGGGGCTCAGTTTTGATTGCGTCACGGCGAAGACATTCTCAGCCATCGCGTAACAGGACTGCAGCACATTCTTCTTTAGGCCGATCGGCGAAAACGCCCGCTCGAACTCTAGCATGCTGTTAGATCGCACCGGCTCCGAGCAGTTGATCAATGCGCGCGCCGAAGACAGATCGTATTTCGCCCAGTGACTTCGCGGGGTGCGGCGGGGAACGAATTGGAAGCCGAAGTTCGGCATCCACCCCAGCGTGCACCGGCATTCGGTGAAGATCTGCAACATCGTCTCCGGGCGCATTACCCAATCCAGCGGCGATTGCATGACCAGGGGAACGTGGCAAACCATGGGCAACAGGAAGCACGCGACCAGGCCCATGTCGTGATAAAGCGGCAGCCAGCTATAGATGCGGTCCGAGGCGCCATCAATTGCCAAGGCCTCCGCGAGATTTTCAAGTTGTCGCAGCACGGCGGCATGGGTCAGAGCGATGCCTTTCTGCAGCCCCGTCGTGCCGGCGGAGTGCTGGACGAAAGCCAGGTCGTCGGAAGAAGTTTCGCAACTCTGCAACATTCCTGCATGGTAGAAGTCTTTACCATCGCCGATGCGCAGTATCTTCGTCTCGCGTCCGAGAGAGATATATGCGAGCATCTCATCTGGAAAGGCATCGTCAATGACCACCAGCTTGGCTCCGAGGTTCTTCGAAACTCCGGCCAGCCCGGCTCGATACTTCGCTGGCTCGATCTTGAAGTTGGGATACGCGAGGAATGCAGGCACGGTCCCCAGCATCATGGCGCCCACGAATGCAGTCATGGCCGCGATGGTCTGCGGCATGAGCACGATCACCCGGTCACCTCGCTCGACGCCCTGGTTGCGCAACATCGCGGCTTGCGAACGCGCCTGTTGCCGGAATTCGTGAAAGGTAACGGTCTCCCGTTCGTCTTCGTCGATCCAAAGGGTCACGAAATCGCGGTCAGCAGGTGCGGCCTCGAGGGCCTGGATCAAAGTGGAGTAGTGAGTCACGTCGGCGGCCATTCTAACTGCCGCGGAAGGTCGAATCTGCGACAAAGATCACAACCTGAACGCGTCTTTTGTGGTATCCACGAAAGCCGGGCAATTTGAGATGTTGAAGGCAGCGGCCCACGTGGGTGAGGAATGCTTTTCCGGGGAGTTTTCTACATTCTCGTCTTTCTGGTATGCGTGGCGGTTTGCGCGAAGGCGCGCTCGCGAGCGCTGCGGCAGATTGTGATCCTCCTCGGCAGCTATGCCCTTTACTTGAGCTGGGGCAGTTGGTTCGGTATCGTCCTGCTCGGCTCCACGCTGATGAACTTCCTGCTGGGCAAATGGCTGCAGCGCCGTCAATCACGCGTGGCCCTCCTGGTGGGCATCCTGCTGAACCTTTCAGTGCTGGCGAGCTTTAAATATCTGCCGGAAATCTCGCTGCAACTCCCCTTTTCCGCTCTTCAACGTTGGTCGCATCTCGCGCTTCCGCTGGGAATTTCTTTCTGGACGTTCCAGGCGATGAGCTATCTCTTCGACCTCTATCGCAGCGAGGAACTCGATCCCACATTGTTTGAGTTCGCGCTCTACATGGCGTTTTTTCCAGTGGTGATCTCCGGTCCCATTTGCCGTCTCCCGGACATGCTGCCGCAATTCCGCTCCGATACGCGAACCTCGTGGTCGTCGATCGGTCGAGGGACTGCCCGCATCGCGACCGGCATTTTGATGATGCAGATTGCAAAGCTCCTGGGTCAAGGGATACTCGCCGGGGATGGCATCAACAGCGGTTTTGATCGCTCCGTGGGTTGGACGGGCGCGGATGTTTGGTGCCTGGCCGTTGGCTATGGGCTGGAGCTTTTCTTTGACTTTGCCGGATATTCGCACATCGCCATCGGCGCGGCCCAGGCGCTCGGCTTCGTCGTGCCGGAGAACTTTGCGCGTCCCTTCCAGTCAACAACGCCGTCTATCTTCTGGACGCGCTGGCATATGTCGCTTTCCTTCTGGATTCGCGACTATGTATTTCTGCCACTCGCGGTGCTCCGCCGCGAAATCTGGTGGAGGAATCTGGTGCTGGTGCTCGCGATGGTGCTGTTCGGCATCTGGCATAAGGCGACGCTGCTGTTTGTCATTTGGGGCTGCTACCACGGAGTGCTGCTGGTTTTGCATCGGCAGGTGCAAGGCCTCGGGCGCAAGTTGAACTGGACGCCACGCACGGCCCTCTGGACGCCGCTGTCATGGTTCACGACGATCGCCCTGATCAGCCTTGGCTGGATCTTCTTTCGCGCCACTTCGCTGGCTCAAGCACGGCGCATGTTTTCGGCCGTGCTATCCCCCGCGACTTACTCTTCTCATCTTCTCAGCGGAAGCCTGTATGCGCTTGTGCTTGCGGTCCTATTCGGCTACGCGGCAGTTCTGTTCGTGGCGAACGCATTCGAGCGGAATGCCGCCGCACCCGACGGGTCACGCTTGCTGGCAATGCTGGCGCGCAATCGCTGGTTTTGGGTCCCGCCGCTTTATGTCTCGGTGTTGCTGCTGGTCGCGCTTGTTACCCACGCTCGCGGCGCCGATGCCGCACAATTCATGTACCGAAACTTTTAGAGCAGAGTACCGTCGGGAGCAAAGACCGGAAAGCCATCCCACGGCCGCGACATGCGCAATTGCTCCGCAGCGGCGTTGCGGTTGTAGTCGAAGAGGAAAAGCCCGAAGTTGTAGCGCAACACGCGGTCGTCGGGCTTGCGGCGAATGGCCCATTGATATTCGGCTACGGTCTGGTTGGGGTCTTCGTCCGGCATCTCGGCGCTCAGAGATAGCCGCAGGGTCTGCTCCGCGTGGTTCAATTGGTTGGTGAAGGGCGGCCGTTGCAGGCGTCCCAACATTTCCCGCGCCAGTCGTCCGCGGTCGTGCGCAGTAAAGGCCAGCAGTTGCTCGCATTGTTCCTGCGAGGGTACATCGGCCTCGTGCGCGACCGGTGTCATCTTGCCGGCAATCTGGAGAAACATCGCACGTGCCAACAGGTAATTGCCTTCAGGCGTCAGGTGTACGTGTTCGTAGACCAGCGAGCTGCTGGTTACGCCCTCTGCGCTGGTTTCCCCAAAAAGCTTGTCTGCGTCGACGAGCTCCGCGCCAGCTGCGGTCGCGACTGAGCGATTGATGTCGTTGATGCGGCTATCCGCACGAAACCGAAGGGTATCGAGGTCCCGAGCCCGCGAAAAGCGGGAACGTGCCGCATCGAGATCGCCGAGAGCACGGAGACAGCGTGCGATGCGGAATTGCAGTTCGGCGTATTGCCCATCGATCTTCTCCGCCGCTTGATACGCCTGCAATGCTGCGGAATACGAGCGCGCATTCTCCTGGTTAGCGCCTTCTTGCACGAGGGCTTCCCACGAACGCAGATCCGCCGGTGAAAGTCCAGCGCGGTGCATGGACGCAAACGGTGCGCAATCCTCCAAGTTGGTCGCAACGGTCGAAACGATGACCCGCGCCCCCGAGTTCTTCGCCGCTGCGATCGTCCCCCGCAAGTTGCTCTCGAAGTTTGCGTAGACGTAACGCATCAACGGCGAATCGGCAGGAAGCTGTTTATCGAGAAACATCTCCATCCCGCCCCACTCCCGCTTCGGCGTACCTATCTTGGTCAGTAGTTGGCCAATGCGCGTGGAGTGATAAAGAATGCTTCCGCGAATGACGGGCAGGCTCATTCCGGACGCCGTCAGTGCAGTGCCGGGACCGTACGGACCAACGACCTCGTTATTGCCAGAGTAGAGAATGAACACGTCGGGCTGCTGCTTCGCCAATCCCTTCGCGATTGGCAGCAGTACGTGCGAGTTGATCGCCACGCTTCCGGTATTCACCACTTCGAAGTTGATCGCCGGGTAACGCTCGCGCAGCATCACTTCCAGGTAGCGGCTGAAACCGTAGGCCGGATCCGGATCACCCATGGCTGCCGATTCGCCGAGCACGAAAATTCGCATTGTGTTCTTCGGCTTGTCTGCGGGAATCGCATATGCCTGCGGCGTCTTGATCATGCCGGGAGGAAAAAAGGGAGCAGGGAAGAACAGGTTGTAGCAAGCAGCGGGATGTCCCTGCAACGTGCAGGGAACCGTCAGGCTTGTGGAGTAGCCCACATCGAAAATCCTCAGGCCCGCTTCTAATAGACCCAGAAACAGCAGCGGTAGCAGTGCGGCCGCAAGGATGCGCGGCGCCCAGTAGCGCCAGGTACGCGCCGGTGCTGCCGTTTCTGCTGCTGCGGGTTTGATTGCATCCTGAATCATAGGCAACGACGCAACAGGACTGGAGCGGATCGTAGCTCCGCGGGCCTAATCGCGTCCCTGAATCCGCTCCCAGCCCATCACGTCTCTCTTGTAAAGCGCGTGTGCCTTGGGGCAAAAACGCTTCACCGAGAAAGTTCGCCGAACGTAAAAACCTGGACTTCCCACCCGCGGCCCTCAACTTCGAGGCTTAGGACTCCGCGTGAAGTCCACAAGAAAATCAATTTCTGGTAACAACTCCTCGCACCCCTCACTTCGTGTGCGCGGCGACTTTTACCTGTGCGGCAGCGGTCACCGATCCATCTGGATTGTGCGCAACCTGGTGGCAGGTGAGCGTACAGGTGCCGGCGCCGCGGTTATAGGCGATCGGTAGCCCGTTATTCTGGCCGACGACATTGCCGTCGAAATTCACCATCCGTTCTCCTGTTATTGTCGGAGAGTTTCCGCCCGTCCCGTGCGAGGAGTGGCATACCGAGCAGCTAAAGCCGTATTGCGAAACGTGCAAGCCGTGCTGGACGAAGCTCGCGTTCGCGATCACGCTGCTCAGGTCGTGACACTTTGCGCACATCGAGTATGGTCCGTTGACGGTGATGTCGGGGGTGGGGAACAGGTTTGACACCACTCCGCCCGGAACCGCTGCCTGGCTGTATTGGTAATTTCGCTCAAGCACGTGGGCGTTGATCGAGCCATGTCGGTCCATTCGGGCCTTTGCCACCGAACTCGCGGTTGTCGTCACTGTTATGGCAGTCGGTACAAAACATGCTGGTTCCGGGGGCCATGCTGCGCGCCGACGTTGTGCCATTCAGGTTGAGCATGTACGGCAATAAACTCGGCTGCGGCAGCGGACTTGTTCGTGCGTGCGTCACCGGGTGGCTGGAGGTTGCGGTCGAAGCGAATTCCGGGATGATGTTCAACGGATCCGGCGCGGTCACCACGCGGCGCGGCGCATATCCGTAGAGGATCAACTGCTGTTTGCCCGCGCTCGTTCCATGGCAGCGCAGGCAATTTTCATACTGGTTTACAGCCGGAGCCAGCGTAGTGATGCCATCCAACGCGCTGATACCAGTCACTCCGCCCTGCGATGGGCGCATGCCCGGCGCCTGAGAAAATTGCGCGACCTGGTTGCCGGCGTGCGGGTTGTGGCAATCAACGCAGGTGGCATGGCGGTTGTTGTTTAGCAGCGGAGCCTCCGCGGCATCGTGAGCGTTGGTACCCGCCGGCAGCGGATGCCCGGGCTTGGCCACTTCAGCCATTACATTCAAGGGCGATGGCGAAACGTAGGAACTCCCGTTGTGACAGGTCACGCACGCCTGCGTCGTTGGATCCGTGCCCGCCACGGCCGGTACGGCGGGACGCAGCAATCGGGCTGGCGCTGCGGAATCGTGTGACTGGTGACACGAGGTGCAAGCATTCGCGCCGACCGTGAGATAAGAGCCCGCATGCGCGTCCGGAGACACCTGGTTCGTCGCCGTCTGATGAATGCTTCCCGAGAAGCCGGCGAGCAGATTCGTTTGTCCCTGCACCACCCGGTTCGGGTCATGGCAGGCGAGGCACATCTGGCCGTCGGAGCTGTCGCGCACCAGGAAGTTCTGCGCCACCGGATCGACGGCCTGCACATGGGGATTGTGGCAACTGGTGCACTCCACGCTGCCATTCACCAGTTTGATTGCCCCCGTCGTATCCGCGGTTTTGCCTTGTGTCGTGAGCGATTGAACGAGGTCGGGAGAATCCTTCAGTGGGGTGACCAGGCTGAACGGATGCGAGCCTGTCAGCGTGGTCCCAAATGAGTCGGCTGGTTTCATTGCTCCGGTAACCGGCAGGGAACCGTAGGCAGCGGTCGATCCCACGGCCACCGTGCCGTCATGACAGCTCAGGCAAAGACTGCTGGTAACGCCCAACGTCGGCGTGGCGTTCCCTTTTTGCTGGTACGTCGTACTGGTGTACGGAACATAGTTGCTGTTCGATAGCTTCTGGTTCCACAGCGGCGTGTTCGCTCCGAGCCCACTGTGCGGCGCATGACAGAACGTGCATCCCAGGCTTCCGTTGGAATAAAGCGAGGCCCCGCTCCCCGCCGAAAGATTGTGTACCCCCAGAGCGTCTGCGATCGGCGGTGCTTGCGTTTGCGCCAACGCCACGCCGAGTGCTGCGGTCATCAGAAGCGCGAATACCAGAGCCCTCTTCACTGTTTCCGTCCGTCCGCCGGTTGTCCAATTCCGTAATAGTGAAAGACCTCAACCCGGTGATTGAACGAATCCACCACGTAAATGCGGTCCTGTTTGTCGATCTGCAATCCGGCCGGAAGTTGGAAATCGCCAAGTCCGGTGCCCTTCTTGCCGAAGTAATAGAGCAGCCGCCCCTGGTCATCGAACACCTGCACCATTCCCCAAAGGCCGTCCACCACGTAAAGGTGGTCCGTCGGAATCGAAGGCAATTCCCTTCGGACGGAACACCGAACCAGCGCCGTCCCCGATCTTGCCGATGGCATAGCGGAAGGTTCCCGAGCGATCGAGTACCTGCACGCGGAAGTTCATGGCGTCGACCACGACCAGGTCCGACCCGTGCAGCTTCAACTCGGTCGGATAGTTGAACTCGCCTTCGCCGGTACCGGTTTTGCCGATGACCTGGAGCACGCTGCCTTGCATGTCCATCATGAAAATCTTGTTGCGGAGCGTGTCGGTGATGTAGATACGCTGCGCCGCGGAATCCACCGCAATGCCGGTGGGTCGCTTGAAGTACCCTTCGCCGCCTTTCAGGCTGCCAATCGTGTGCCGGAACTTGCCGTTGGCATCGAAGACGAAGATTTTGCCCGCCTCGGAATCGCTGACGTAGATGTTGTCCTGTGCGTCGACCGTCACGCATTGCGGCATCAGCATCGGGTCTTTGCCGCTGTCGCGGCGCGACACGAACTTGTATTTCTGCTGCGCGAAATCGAAGATGTGGATGCCGTCGGCGGCCTGGTCGGTCACGATGATGCGACCGCGCGAGTCGGTAACCACGCTATAAGGGCTAACCAAATAACGGAAATCCGGTTCTCCAATGGCGATATCGACCAGCTTGTTCCAGAAGCCGCGTTTCAGTTTGACTTCACGCTCCAGGCTGAAACTTCGTTCAAACGAAAGTTTCCGTCCGCCATCCATCAGCAGGTCGGGCGGAGGCGCGAGCGGTATTCCTGCATCCTTTGCATGTTTCGTCGCATGCGCCGGAGCGACCAGCATCATCCCCAGTACCGCGATCGTCGCCGCGGTGCGAAGCGTGGCCCGCGGGTTTACAGGAAGTCGAACCATCTGCTGATCCCGACGAAATAAGAGGTGGTGTTGGCCGGCAACCCGATTGCGCTGATCCCCTGGGTGAATCGGGTATAGCCTGCGAGCAACCCGATTCTTCGTAACCGGTATTGCATCTGGGCGTTGATGATTTCCGTGTTGTTCGCTGAATACGTGCTGGAAAGTGTGTCGCTGATCGCGCGGCTGAAGGTGCCGGAAACGGAGAGACGCTTGAGGGGCGTGATGGAGGCGCCACCCCCGTAGCTGGCTCCAGTGAACAGGATGAAGTTGGTCAACCCCGGTGTCGGCGTCACCGCGACAGGTCCGGTTGCACCTAAAAGAGTCACGCCGCGCGATTGCGTGTAATTGCCGGTAAGCGACCAGCGTCTTGCGCTGAGCGAAGACGAATAGCTCTCGCTATGGCTGTCGCTTCCTTGTTCCTGGGTGATTCCTGTGTGGTTCCCGTTGAATGCCGAGATCCATTGCAGGTTGCCCCAGAGACGCCGGCTCACGTTGGCGCTGTAGTTGTAATACGAAGTCGTGTAGGTGATGAGAACCGTCTGTACGTTCTGGGCGTAGGAGAACTGGCCGGACGTGACCCACCTACCGAAATGGTGGAACATGTTCACGTTTCCAATGAATCCAACTGCGTTCGTTCCCTGGCCATTGGAACTGTCGATTACCGAAGCGGAGAAGGTGAAGGTATCCAGCAGCCGTTTGTTGTAGTTCACCGTGCCGCTCAGATACTCGCCCGAGTACGTCTTCCCGAAAAAATGCTGATCGTAGTAGGTGGCTTGTACCTGCGCGCCGAGGTAACTGGTGATGTTGTAGCCCGCGCCGCCGCCGAAATTTGAGGAATAGGATCCGGTACCCAGGTCTACGCCGGCGACCGGCGTACCATTCCCGAGACTCTGTTCCAGGTATCCACTGAGATTGCTGGTGTAGTTCTGCGTGAAACTGAAGCTGAACTTGTTTGTCGGGTGGAAAGTGGCGTTCGCTATTTCCGTGCTGTCGGTGTAATTGGAATTGTTCTGGTTACCGCCGGTGGTAGCGTTGTAGAGATAATCGCTGTTCACGGTATTGCGGTCATACGTGGCGGAGAATGTTCCATGCAGCGGCAGGTCGTGCTGCGCGCCGAAACCGAAATCGTGGAGCTGCGAATTCTGCACTGAATCCCCCTCGCCCGAGAGGAATTCCGGCAACACGGAGTGATAAGTGTTGAAGTTGTAGTAGCCGTTCAGCCGGAAGCCTGTGAGATTGTAGGTCGAACGCAGGTTGAACAGCCGAGTATTCGTCTGATCTTTCTGATCGGTTCCGTACAGGGTGCTATTGCCATTCCCTTGGGAGTAACCCACCGAAAGCGTCGGTAAGCCTGGCAGAATCGCGCTCCAGCCGATTCCTATGCCGTCTCCCTGGCCACGGGTGGTGAAGTTTGGCTGCCCCACCAGTCCGAGCATCCCCGTGCTGTTGCCGTCATAGTGATAATTCACCGAGCCGGGGAAGTGGCTGCCCGTGAAGAAATTCGCAATGCCATTCACTCCGCGCGCACTGGTTAGCGATTGGTAATTGGAGTCTGCCCGCGATTGTCCCCAATAGGGCGCGACGCTGAACGAAAGGAAATTCGGGTTGTAATAGTACCCATCGAACGAGCCGTTAAAACCGAGGTCGAGGCCATGGTCGGAGGGGAGCGAGTCCCCATAATCGCCTTCGTAGCCCATGGTGAAGAGGCCGCCGCCGTTCAGCCTGACGTCGCCCAGTTGCGCCTGCGCAGCTGCCATTTGCGCCATCAACAACAGACCCAGCGCAAAAATCAGGTTCGCAAGCTTCATGGACGTGCCCTTTCTCAATACCTTCGTAAGGGCACAACGAATGCCAAAGCCAGCGTTCTTCGGGATGCGAAAGCACGTTGAAATCAAACAAGTTGCTGGTGTCTGTGGAACTTGCGGGAGGTTGGTACATATCCGGGTGTGGCATATCACACGATGAGCGGGGTGAATGACTCAATGACAAAAACGGAAAGAAAAGCGGGACAGCACGAGTGGCTGTCCCGCGAGACTTTAGCTGACTTGAATCTTGGCCTTGGCGCGCAGCGTTTTATCGAGTGTCGTACGCAGTTTCTCGTACTTTTCTTTCTGGAGTTCCACCTTCAGCTCAGCCCGAACCTCGTCCAGGCTCTTCTTGTGCACGCGATTGTGGGCGTCGAGCCGAACGATGGTGTAAGCCGATTCGATCGGGATCAGGCCGCTGACCTGGCCGGGACTCATCGCCAACAGCGCGCTTAAGACTTGCGGCGGCAACTTGTCGCGGCCGGCTGCCTTGTGCTCGCCCATGTTCACCCGGAAATCATCTTCCGAAATTTTCTCAGCCAGCAGTCCAAATTCCTGGTCGCTCTTCGCCGCTTTTGCCTGCTCTAACGCGTTTTCGGCCTTTTCTCGCGCATCTTTCGCTTGCTGGGCCGTCGGCTTGAATGGCGGGATCACGGAGATGCTCTGAAAGTCGAAAGTCTCGGGCTTCTCAAAGCGGCCCGGGTTCTTTTGGTAGAACGCGGTCAATTCGGCCGCCGAAACCGTCGCTTTATCCTCGACCTCCATCTTCAATAAACGATCGATTAGCAGCGAGCGGCGAATCTTGGTGCGCAGTTCCGCGTTTGAACCGTGCACTTCCAGTTGGAGATATTCCTGGTACTCGTCCGGGCTCTTGAATTGCTTACGGAATGCACTCTCTGCCGCCGTCATCTTCTCCGGCGAGACGGTCAGCTTGCGCCGCACCGCTTCCTGGTACACCAGCTCTTCGAAGATGATCATCTGCAGCGCGCCTTGGCGGATCGAAGCCTCTTGCGCTTTGGGAAACCCGCCATTGTGTTGCTGCGCATACGGGAAGATGGTGTACATCTCGCGAAGCAGGTCGCGGTCGGTAAGAACCGCGCCGTTTACCACCGCTACCGTTTGTTCCCTCGCTTGTGGCGCGGTCGTCGTCACTGCCGCCGGTGCGCTGGCGACTTGCGTCGGAGCATGGGATGACATTTGTGCCGGAACCGCGATGGCGACTGTGAGCAGCGCGCAGATCGAAAGCTGATACTTCATATTCCCAATCCTTTACAGTCCTGATTCAAAGAACGGGGAGGATCTTCTCTCCCCGTTTACGTTCATTGCTGCTGGTTCTACTGGAACTGCGTGGTGATGGTGTTGGTGTTGTTGGCTTCGTTCGCTTCGCCAAAGTGGCACTGGCGGCAGAACTGCGTGGTCGAAGGCGCAGTCTTGCCCGTGCCGTCCGGCGTGATGTTCGGGTTGTAGGGGCCGTTGATGAAGAAATACGTCGCGTAGTAGCCGGTCGTCTGGCCCGCAACTGGGCTGTTGGTGCTGGCGGTGTAAACCGTCATCACGTGCTGGTTGTGGCAGGTCGTGCACAGAACGTACGGGGTGCCGCTGGTGCTGACGCCAAACGGAGCAGACCACTTGCCAGGCGCAAGCGCCGGGAAGCCATAGTTGGCTACGAACTTGGCATACGGAGTGCCGGGAGTCACTGTGAACGTGCCACCCTGGCTGCCGCCTGCGGTGTAGGTGATGCCTTGTCCGGCGCCCTGCATCGGCGCGCCGTAGCTGACCAACGTCGCCAGCTGACCCACCGGGTGATCGTTGGTGTAGTTGTTGGCTGAGGTGCCGTCGTTTCCGAGCAGCGTCGGGATCGGCTTGGTGCCGTATGCGGTGTTGGTCAACAACCCAATCCGTTGCTCATACGACTGGCCGTTCATCATGTTGGTCGGGGTGAAGTTGCCGTCGTGGCAGCTGAGGCAAAGGAGAATGCCGCCGATTTCGGAGCTGCCCGAGGTGATGCTGGTGGGCATGGTTTCGGTATATTTGCCGCCGTCGCCAAAGGCGATCGACTTGCCATAGAGCGGGCTCGCGTCCTGTCCCCACAAAGCATAAGACCCGGCATCTGCCGCGCCGCCGTGACCGGAACCGAACGATCCGCTGTGCGGAGCGTGGCAACCTGCGCAACCCCGCCCGTTGTTATTGTGGGCGCCCAGGACGTCTACTGTCGACGACCAGTTCTGCGCCATCATCACCCCGGCAAATGCCAGGACGACAAACACAATTAAGAGAGTTTTCTTCATAAAAGTACGACCTCCTGATTTGTACAACGCGTATACAAATACGCAGAGGCTTAGGCCAAGGGCTGCATCGGGTGCTTGGGCACTTTTCACAGCCGCCCCTACTCTCCTTGTGCAACTTGTCATCCGAAGTGCGCTCGCCACTCGAAATACTGGAAATGTCGCGTAAGTCTCTGTATTTAGTTCGCTGAACAGTTCGGAATGGGATCAGTGTCGAAATGGGAATCGAGCTCGAAGTGGGGGAAATGATCCAACTGGACGGTGCCGTTGGTTAAATCCCGCAGTTGCCGTGTTGAGGATGTTGCGGAGTTCAACAGTCGATGCATCAACGCAGAACGCAGACCGGCACTGATTGCTGCGTGCACTGCCGTCCGGCTTAGCTTTTTGGGGCAGGCACAGCGGAGACTTCCTGGGCGGGGGCAGCGGGCTTCTTTCCGCGCTGGGCGTCTTTTTGTTGCTGCAGGCGTTCTGCTTCCGCATCGTTCACATACTGAAACTGCTGCACCCGTCCGTAGAAGATCTCGGAGGTAAACACCCGGTTGTTCTTGTCGCAGGCAATGCCTGCAAGCGCCTGGAACTGTCCGGGCAGCAGCCCGTGCCCCCCGAAGGAGATGAGTAACCGGTCTTCCTGGTTGAAGACCTGGACGCGGGTCCTGCATGCCGTCGGCGACCCAGATATGGCCGTCGCCGTCGATGGCAACTCCCTTCGGACGCCCGAAGTATCCGGGACCATCGCCGTTCTTACCGAAGGCACGGATGAATTGTCCGTCGGCGTCGAAGATCTCAATGCGATCGTTCAGGGTGTCGGCCACATAAAGATTGCCGTCCTTATCGACCGCCATTCCGCCCGGTTTCGCAAAGTCTCCAGGCGAAGTGAGTTCGTGGTTACGACCAGTGGTTCCCATTTTCCGCAGTAGTTTAAGCGTATCCGCGTCATACACCAGCACCTGGTCGAGCTTCACATCCGCCACATACAGCAGCCGGTTTTCGCGATCGATGGCCATCCCGCCTGGCTCGGCCAAGCCGTCTGTAATGACATCGATGGGCTTGTGATCTTTATCGAATACCAGAACGTGCCGGAGCTGAGGATCGGAGACGAAGAGCCGGTCGTCATCGTCCATGGCAAGGCCGATAATGCGGCCAAAGTGCGCATGCGTCTGGTTCTTGATCATCTCCAGGTCGCGGGTTTCCGTGTTGAAGATGAAAATCGCGCCGACCTTCTGATCGGCGACATACAAGTTGTTCTTGGAATCGACTGCCAGTCCGTACGGCTCGGCAAGCTGCCAGAGGACCTTGGTGGTGTCTGTTTGCGGTTGCGAGCCGGCCAGACGGTCCATCCACTTCGCCTTCTTGGTGCTGTTCTCGGTTTCAAGCTGCGAGACTTTTTCCGCCGCGTAAAAAGCCTGGTATTTAATGCGGGCGACCGCCGGTGGATTCGGCCAGACAATGTTCGAATAGTCGATCACTCTCGGCTTGCTGTCTGCGGGGGAAGCCTTTTTCTTCTTTTCGCCATGGGCGCAGATCGGCGACAGTAAGGCGATTCCGAGCAGGACCGCGATCCCGGCGCTGTGCAGCGAGCTTGTTTTCACTTCCAGCATGGTCTTCACTCCTCGCGCTGCCTATCGGCGCGTCAGATCTTTGTGACAGCTCGAACAGAACTGCATATTGTTGGCCTGGTCCTTCACCAGCAAGTCGGGTTGGGCCGAGGCATGCGGCTGGTGGCACGACATGCAGTTGAGCCTCGCTTCGATCTTCGTCGTGTTCGATGGATCTACCACGTCCGACACAGGATGGCCTTCGACCGGATGCCCGCGTCCGTAGCGCAAGGGAAGGATTGGCACCTTGTTCTTGCTGAAATAATCCTCCGGCAGCCTCACGCTTCCATTGAAGATCGTGATCAAGTGCTCGGCTTCGAGCTTCTTCGGCTGTGAATCGGGTCCATGGCATTCGAGGCAAAGGTCCTGCGTCTTCGCGGTGCGCAGCAGGTGCTGGTTGTCGCCGCCGTGAGGCTCGTGGCAGGTTGCGCATCCCTGCTGGAAGGCCGGCTGGTGCAAATGCGCTTTCTTGAACTGGTCAGCCTGGTCGCTATGGCACGCAAGACATGCGCGTACGGGATCGGGCTGCAGGAATCCAGGGCTCTTGCCGGCATGCGGGTTATGGCACGCAATGCAGTCGCCCTGGGCGCCTGGATGTTGCACCTTGGCGCTTTCGATCTTCTTGGCCTGCTCGTCATGGCAGGTGACGCAAATTGCCTTTGTGTCCGTATTCGTGAGAACGACTTTGCCGTCTTTCGCCGGCTGATGACAGCTGTCGCAGGCGTTGCTTGCGAACGGCATGTGGGTAAACTTCTGCATCAGCTTCGGCTGCGCAGACTGGTGCGGATCATGACATTGGGTGCACGTCGCGGTCGCAAATGGCTGTCCGTTGTGCGCCTTGATCAGCTTTTCGTCCTTCGCGTCGTGACAATCCAGGCAGAGCGCGGGCGCAGCTTTCGTCAGGTGGTAATCGAATTCCTGTTTGCCGGTCTCGCCGACTTTGTGGGTCACGTGACAGGTATCGCAGCCCATGTCGAGAGCTGCATGGCGGCTGCCGCCTTGCGGAACATTGGTGCCTTGGGTATGGCAGGTGAGGCAGAGATTCTCTTTCGCGTCGCCGGAGGTCGCTTTGATCAGTTGAAATTTATTGTCCGACTGGTGCGGATCGTGGCACTTAATGCAGTCGCGCACGGCGGGGGGATGTACCGTGCCCTTCAGGTCCGCGGCGGTTTTGTCGGCGTGGCAGGTGATGCATAAAGCTTGTGGCGTCGCCGTCGTCAGCTTCACCCGGGTGATGTCTTTGTTCACCCGGACCTCGTGGCAGCTCGTGCATCCCGCTTGAATCGCGGAGTGCACAAATTTGCCCTTGGCTTTATCTTCGTGACACTCAATGCATTTCGCGGTGTCGGTATTTTTGTCCAAAGGAACAGGGTGGGTGGCGGCAAAAAGACAACTTGTGCTTGCCAGCAAAACCAGACCCACGATCGAGAAGGCCCTCTTCACAACTTCCTCCACGGCGCTCCGACGAGGTTAGTGCAATACGATTGCCGTCTGGATGCCGCGCTGCGTGGCCTGCCGAACTTCGTTCTAAGCTGCTGTAATTCCTCGGAGTAAGGAGTCTGGAGCGTAACACCTTTGGCCGCTCCAAAGAGCGTGTGTCCGAGGTTGTTTGCGTCTTGTGCCGCATGGCAGCGGTGAAATGACCCAGCATCATCGGATTGTGAGTTGCCGCTCGCCGCTCCGCCGCCATGCGCGGTTTGATCATCGCCTTGGGTGATATGCCTCACTCCCGCTCCCTTCGACTGGGCCATCGCGCAACTCATCTGTAGGAAGAACAGGAACTTAGGTTGAGGGGATGTTTGGCTGCTGACGTGCATTTTTCACGGCTGCACGCATTGGAGACCTATGGCCTTCACGTCGATACCAAACCGAATTTATAGAACCTTTGCCAATCTGCGCACCGGAATCATTCTGCTCATCCTGACCGTGATGGCGGCGGCCCTGGGAACTTTCATCCTGCAGCGGCCCATGACCGATCCCGACAAGATGGCGCAAGCCTATTCGCCCACCACGCTGTATTGGCTCGACCGCCTCACCCTCACCGATATTTTCCACGCCTGGTGGTTTGCCACGCTCCTGGGGCTGGTGAGCATCAGCATCATTTTCGCTTCGATCGATCGCTGGCCCAACGCCTGGCGGTTCTATGCCCGTCCCTATCGCCGGCCCGATTCGCACTTCCGCGCGGTGCTGCCCAACCACGCCGAATTTCCAATCACCAACGCGCAAGTTGGACTCGCCGCTGCGGAAAAAGCGCTTCACGGGCTCGGCTGGAAGAGCGAGCGCATTGTCGATCATGACCAGGTTTCTCTTTACACCGAGAAGAATCGTTTCTCGGTGATGGCGGTTTACATCGTGCACGCCAGCCTGCTGCTGATCTTCCTGGGCGGCATCATCGACGCTATCGTCGGCTATCGCGGCTTCATGGCGGTGGTGAATGGACAGAGCAACAACGTGATCGAGTTGCGCGATGGCGGCAAGAAGACGCTGCCGTTTGCCATCCGCTGCAACGACACCGGGGAAGAAACGTACGCCGACGGATCGCCGAAGAGATGGTGGTCGAAGTTGAGCGTGGTACGCGACGGCCAGGTGGTGAAAAACAAAGAGATCGTCGTCAACGATCCGCTTGAATATGGCGGCATTCGCTTCTACCAGGCCAGTTGGGGCTCGACAGCGCAGTTGGCGAAAGCCAGCCTCGTGGCACAGCCAGTTCAGGGCGGAGCACCGCAAGTGATCGACGTAGCACTCAACCAAGCGGTTGCGCTCGATCCGCAGACGACTGTCACCCTCACCGAATTCATTCCTGACTTCTTCATCCGCGATAACCAGATCTTCCGCCGCTCCAACGATCCGGTGAACCCGGCTTTTCATCTCGCGGTGAATCGCGCGGGTACCGAGTCGCAGGTGTGGCTGATGCCCGCTTATCAGAACAGCACCGACCAACAGAAAGCGCCCTACCAGTTTCAATTGCGCGACGACGCCACTGCGATGCAGATGCAGCACTACACCGGCCTCGAGATTTCGCATGAGCCCGGGCAATGGGGCATTTGGGCGGGCGTGCTGTTAATGGGGTGCGGTCTGGGCGTGGCTTTCTACATGGTGCACACCCGCTTCTGGATCATGCCGGTCGAGACCAGGGACGGCGGCCTCGTGCTGTGGGTCGGCGGTGCTGCCAACAAGAACAAAGACCGTTTCGAAGAGAAATATCGTGAGTTATTGGCGGCCATCCGCCAGGAATTGGGAATTCAGGAAGAGACTGCCGTCGAAAACCAAAAAGCGATGGCGCAGGTCTAGCCACACGAATTAAGCCGGGGAGAAACAAATGGCACGAGCACGAGCTGTTGAAATCGATCATATCGAAGAGAAAACGCCCTCGACCGGAAGCCTGCTGCTGGTCCTCGTTGGCCTTGGGGTGGTTTTCCTGCTTATCACGGCGCTGCTGGGCATCGCAAAGTCGCACCAACCGGTGTTCACCGAGAGCAACCTGCTTTATGCCGCGTTGATCTTTTACGCCGGCGCAGGCGCGCTCTACATGGGCTTCGGCGTAACCGGTACCGAGCGTTACGTTAAGTACGCATCGCTCTGCACCGCGATTGGCTGGCTGGCGAATACTTTTGCCGCCGGGCATCGCTGGTACATGTCAGGACGTCCGCCCTTTGCCAGCATTTACGAGATGCTGCTCAGTTTCGTGTGGACGGTCGCACTGCTGACGTTGATCGCTGAGAAGAAATATGGCGTGCGCATTGTTGGTTCCATCACCATGCCGCTTGCCGTCGTCAGCGTGATTTTGATGCAGTTGCTGCCGAGTGAAGTTCGTCCCCTCGTTCCGGCGCTGCAATCCACCTGGCTGCACGTCCACGTCACGCTGGCGATGCTGAGTTACGCGGCATGTGCGGTGAGCTTCGCGATCGCCATGATGTTCCTCATCCAGGACGACTTCGGGACCGAGAACTTCCAGTTCTGGACGAGCGCCATGACCGCCTCGGTGTTTCTTGCCATCGTCGCGACCCGTTTCCACGCCGGCGCACTCTCTGTCACGGGCTGGGATATTGAGCATAAAACCGACGCAATGGAGCGCGGCGTGCGTTTCTTCGTCAATATCCCCGATCTCGGCTGGTTGTTCGTGCTGGTTGCGGTGGGAGCCATTGTGCCGCTCGTGCTCAATATCTTTGCGCGGGTTCGCAAGTACGACCAGGCCTACACCTGGGCAGACCGCGGCATGTTTATCAGCATCCTCCTGCAGGTGGCAACCCTCGGTGCGTTCATCCTGCGCGCGCGGCAAGGCACGTACCTAACCGACGACGGAACGGCGTTGCCCACCGTTCTCGCTGCCAGTCCGTTCATTCTCGGCGGGGTGATCTCCAGCATCTTCGCTTCGCTGCTTTATCTCATGTTGCTGTGGCGGCGCACGGATCTTCAGCGCATGCTGCCCTCGGCGGACACCCTCGATCGCGTGACCTATAAAACCATCTGCATCGCCTTTCCGCTGCTGACCGGCATGATCGCTGCCGGCGCTTACTGGGCGAACCGCACCTGGGGCTCGTATTGGAGCTGGGACCCGAAGGAAGACTGGGCGGCCATTACCTGGCTGATTTACGCAGCGTATCTGCACATGCGCATCACCCGCGGCTGGCGCGGCCGTCGCGCCGCCTATTTCGCGATCTTCGGATTTGCGGTGGTGATCTTCACTTTCCTCGGCGTCACGTATCTGCTTCCCGGCTTGCACGCGTACGCATGAGGACGAGGATGGGAGCGGGCAACCGCTCCCATCATGAGTGTTTGTATCAGGCTCGAATTCAGTCGAGCCGCAAGAGTTTGAAAGAATCCGGGGTGTGAAGCCGCCCGCACCAATACAGGTGAGTCGTGCCGTAAAGAGTCTGGAAGAGACTGGGCTTTAAGCCGCTCGCACAAAACAAGTGAAGGGGCACGACTTCAGTCGTGCCGAAACGATCACAAAAAGGAAGGGCTTTAGCCCCTGCACAATGTCGAAACCCTCCCGCCATGCAAACCCGAAGAACATCGCGCGTACCACCCGAACTTTCTTTGTCACAACGAAAACAGCGATGGGAAAGCGACTGTTCCAGTCAGATCGCAATGCGCTCCTGTTCGTCGATGTACTGAGAGCAATCGCAAGGAAGCTGCAGATCCACGATTTTGTAATCATGCCCGACCACATCCATATTCTGCTCTCAGTCGATAATGCCTTGACGATTGAGCAGGCCATGCAACTCATCAAGGGAGGATATTCGTACAGGCTCAGGAAAGAACATGGATACACGCACGACGTCTGGCAGCGCGGTTTTGCGGACGACCGCGTGCATGATTTCGAAACCTTTCGGCATTATCGCGAATACATCGCGCAGAACCCTGTCAGAGCTGGACTCGTTCGTTCATCGGAGGAGTATCCCTTCTCCTTCAACTTCCTG
Source organism: uncultured Acidobacteriaceae bacterium (assembly GCA_963703075.1). GTDB lineage: Bacteria > Acidobacteriota > Terriglobia > Terriglobales > Acidobacteriaceae > Korobacter. Next base: position 2,676,090 of record OY969786.1, on the reverse strand, counting down.
GCGCGGAAGAAAGCCGCAGGGGCTAAAGCCCCGCTCTTTAAGGCTTCTAACGGCACGACTGAAGTCGTGCCCTTTCACAGAGCGAAAAAGGAGCAGAACTCTCCGGAGGCGCTGGGATTCACTGGGTCTACGGAATGAGCACGGTTCAACCAGCTGCGGTGTCGCTGACAACTTCGGGCACACAAAGCTCGGCGACCCTCTCCGACCGTTCCCGCCTGCGCATGAACTGGCAGCTCAAAACTCTTCTGCCGGTCGCGGCTGCTCTGCTGAATGGGCTGCTCCTCTTCGTCCTACTGACCGTCTCGCTTGATCCCGGACCACGCCACACCGTGATCGCCATCGCTACCGCGGGAGCATTCATCGTTTGCGCGATCATCATGGCAACCCTCGGTTATGTTGTCCGCAAGCCGATGGTCGAACTGCAATCAAAAATCGCGCGGGTGCACCAGGGCGATCTCAATGTCTCGGTCGACTTCGCCGGGCGCAACGACGAAATCGGCGACCTGGGCCGCGACTTCAATTCCATGGTGCGGCAACTGCGCGACAGCCGTGAAGAGATTCAGCGGTTGCACCGCACCCAGATGTCGCGCGCCGAATACCTCGCCACCCTCGGCGAGCTTGCTGCCGGGCTGGCACACGAAATCCGCAACCCTCTGGCGGGGATTGCCGGCGTCATCGACATCATCGGCCGCGACCTTCCCAGCGACAGCCCGGCGTGCGCGGTTGTCAAGGAAGTGAAACAGGAGGCGATCCATATCAACCGCATCCTCACCGATCTGCTCGAAACTGCTCGGCCCAAGCAGCCCAACTTCCAGTGCGCCCACCTCGACGCCACCATCGCCCACGCCATCATGTTCGCGCGCGACCAAGCCACCACCCGGGCAATCCAAATTGAGTTCGTGAACGAGGAGTCCGTGCCTGCAGTCGAGCACGATCCCGCGCAGATTCACCAGGTTCTGCTGAACATGCTGCTCAACGCCATCCAGGCGGTAGCGCGCGAAGGCCGCATCGTCGTGACCCTGCAGAAGCAGACCGATTATGCAACCGTCTCCATTGCCGACAACGGCCCAGGCATTTCTCCCGAAAACCTCAAGAACATCTTCCGTCCTTTCTTCACCACCAAGGGCCACGGCACCGGCTTGGGGCTGTCGCTGGCACGGCGCATCGTGGAAGACCACGCCGGACACATCGAAGTAACCAGCACGCCGGGGCAGGGTACTACTTTTGTTGTATTCCTTCCGCTGGAGCGGACTCACACCCAGAACGGCTAGACGTAATACACTAGTCGGAACGCATGCCCGCAGAGAAAATCCTGATTGTTGATGATGAAAGACTCGTCCGCTGGTCTCTGCGCCAGAAGTGCGAAGAGTGGGGCTATCACGTTTTAGAAGCGGAGAACGGCGCCGCCGGCCTCCGTTTGGCCCACAACGAGAGCCCAGACCTCGTGCTGCTGGACGTGCGCCTCCCCGACATGGGCGGCCTTGAAATTCTTCGCCGCCTGAAGGATTCAGGCGATGCCCGGGCGGTGATCATGATCACTGCCGATCCGCAACTGGACGATGTGAAGGCCGCGCTCAAACTGGGCGCCTACGACTTCGTCGGCAAGCCGCTGGATTTCGACGAGCTCTCGGTCGCCGTGAAAAATGCCTTGGAAACCACCCGTCTGCGAACCGAAGTCGAGTCGCTGCGGGGCGAGGTGCGCCGCCGGCATGGCTACCATGACATCGTCGGTGTCTCGCAAAAGATGACCGAACTGATGGCGTTCGTGACCAAGATCTCGACCAGCGAAGCCACCACCATCCTCGTACAAGGTGAAAGCGGAACCGGCAAAGATCTCGTAGCAAAGGCAATCCATTACCAGAGCCGGCGCCAGGAGAAACCTTTTGTCGCCATCAACTGCTCGGCCATCCCCGAGACCTTGATGGAGGCGGAGCTCTTTGGGCACGAAAAAGGTGCATTTACCGACGCAAAAACGCTAAAAAAGGGTCTTTTTGAGACCGCAGATGGTGGCACCCTCTTCCTCGACGAGATCGGCGAACTCTCCCCGCTCCTGCAGGCAAAACTGCTGCGCGTTCTGGAGGATCAGATCATCCGCCGGGTGGGCGGGGTGCGCGACATGCAAGTGGATGTGCGCGTGATTGCCGCCTCCAACCGCGATCTCGAAAAAATGGTGCGCGAAGGGCAATTTCGTCAGGACCTTTATTACCGCTTGGCGATCATCTCGGTCTTCCTGCCGACGTTGCGCGATCGCAAGGAAGACATCTTTCCCCTGGTCGAGTTTTTCATCGAACGCTACAACCGCAAATTCAAAAAGAACATTCGCGGGCTGAGCGATGGCACGCGGCGCTTGCTGATGAAGCACGACTGGCCGGGCAACGTGCGCGAATTAAAAAACGCTATCGAGCGCGCCATGATTCTCGAAGAAACTGACCGGTTGCGCCCGGATTACCTGCCATTCGCCGTCGCCCAACAGCACGCGGTGTTCACGGCATTCGAAAGCGCCTCTCCCCCGGCGGCGCAGCAACAACTGCCGAACGGCCGCAGCCTACCGCGGCTGGTCATTCCCGAAGGCGGCACTTCACTGGAAGAAGTCGAGCGCGCCTTTGTCGAAATGGCGATGAAAGAGGCCAATGGCAACCAGACCCACGCTGCCCGCCTGCTTGACATCAGCCGCGACGCCTTGCGCTACAAGCTCAAGAAGTTTGGGCTCATTCACGCTGAAGATGACGACGCCACGGTGGCTACCACCTAAACAGGCTCCCGTGCCTTGGCAGCGATTCAATAGGCCGCAATCTAACCGCTGATTCCTCTCGGTACGACGTAAAGCAGGATGGCCACGAAATGGCAGACGCTTCCTGCGAAGACAAACAAGTGCCAGATCATGTGGAAGTAGGGAACTCGGTCTTTCGCAAAGAAGGCCATCCCTGCGGTGTAGAAAAGCCCGCCAGCCATTAACCACGCGAACCCGGAAATCGGGAGAACGGCCAGCAGGGGCTTGATCGCGAGAATTACCAGCCATCCCATCGCCAAGTAGAGCACGCCGGAAAGAACCGGGAATCGTCCGGTGGCAAAGGCTTTGAAGACGATTCCGAAAGCCGCGATGCCCCACACCAGGACAAACAGCGTCCAGCCCCAACCGCCGCGCAGCACGACCAGCGTGAACGGAGTATACGTTCCGGCGATCAGTAAATAGATCGACGCATGATCGAGCACACGAAAAACACGTCGCGCTCTCGGCGCGGGAATCGCGTGATACAGAGTGGAGATCAGATAAAGCAGGCAAAGCGTTCCGCCGTAGACGCTCACGCTCACGATCAACCGTGGGCCGCCGCGCAGGATGGCGGGAATGATAAGGGCGACGAGTCCGATAAGGCTCAGCAAGGCGCCGATGCCGTGGGTAACACTGTTGGCGATTGCCTCGCCCAAATTCCAAGGTTCAAGTTCTATCGGGTGCACATGAAAATTCTAGGAGCGTCGCAAGCGCGTGACTGTAAGAGTTTTGTCAGAGCGAGGGGCGCGGGAAAAACCGGGACCACGCTCTGCGCGATCGTGGCCCCGGAGAGCGCGAATAAGATTGCTGTATGCGCTCGAGGGTGCAGAAACTGGCTATTCTCGTCTGTCCGCCTAGCTGGCGGACTGGCTCGCCTGGGCGATCATCTGTTCGACCTTCGCTCGATCGGGATAATTCGGATTCACCCGCAATAACTGCTGCCAACTGGCGATCGCGCCTTTCGCGTCGTGTTTTCCCTGCATCAGCACCACGCCGCGGTTGAACAGCGTGCCGTTGTGGGTAGGGTTGTAGCCCAGCGAAGTAGCAAATTCCTTCAGTGCTCCGTCGGCATCGCCGTTGTACCAAACAGCCGTGCCCATATCAGTGCGAACATCCGGGTTCGAAGGTGCGAGATTGAGCGACTTCCGGTAGTACTCGATAGCCTGGGGGTACGCCTGGCTGTCGTAATAAAGGTTACCGATGCTGGCGAGCAGGCTGGGATCGGTGGGACGCTGCTGGAGTTGTGCCAAGAGGGGAGCGGCCGCCTTGTTGATATCGTCGAGCGAGAGACGCGCCGGTTGCCCGAAGGCAGGCGTTTGCAGCGCAGCCGTACTTGGTGCGCTGGGAGAGCTGGCGGCGACGGTGGGTGCGTCGGTGTACGAGCTGTGCAACAGCCAGCCAACCCCGATGCCGACGGCAAGAGTGATGAAGGCGAGGACGTAGGCTTGGGTGCTCGTCCAGAGAGTAGATTTCGGTTGCGCAGTTGGTTTTGCCATTGTTTTATCCCGGGGGCTGAGCCCCTCGTGTTCAGTCTCGACAGGGGCGCAACGCGCGCCAATGCGGTGAATTTCACCCGTCGTTGCGGGTTAGTTTCTGGTGCCGGCGGCAGCCTTGCTTGGCTGTTCGAGGTGGAAGAGGCGCTGCACCGCGAGGGTCAGTGTCTCCTGCTCACTTCGTTCTGGAAGCTCCTTCAATTGACGGGCCAGTGAACCTGCGATGCGCTGCGTGATGTGCGTCGTTAATGCTGACATTGCCTGGTCCTGGTCTTCCGTGAAAGGGCCCAACTCCTGGCGCAGGGTTTCCAGCTCCTGCCGGCAAAGTTCGTCCAGGCGGTTACGCAACGCGACGATCGTCGGTACGACGCGTTCAGCCATCAGCTTGCGCCGGAAGCCGCGTGCTTCTTCCACCAGGATATTTTCTGCTGCAAGGGCTGCAGTTTGACGCTCGCCCTCGTTGTGCTTCACAACTTTCTCGAGATCGTCCATGTCGAACAGGTGCACGCCCGCGACGTCGCGGACGGCCGGATCGATGTCGCGGGGGACCGCAATGTCGATCATCACGATCGGACGGTTTCCGCGCGCTGCCTGGATGCGCTCTGCATCGGCCCGTTCAATCACATAATGGGGGCACGAGGTCGAACTGACGATGATGTCTGCCTGGTCGAGGAAGGGAGCGCGCTCGTCGAGGGCGACGGCAACCCCGCCCACTTTCTGGCTGAATTCTTCCGCCTTCTGCAGAGTGCGGTTAATGATGCAAATCTTGGAGGCGCCGTGGTTCATCAGGTAGCGGGCGGCCAGTTCGCTCATCTTGCCCGCGCCCATCAGGACCACGCTTTTGTCGAAGAGATCGCCAAGCACGCGTTTTGAAAGTTCAACCGTGGTGTAGGGAATCGAGACGGCCGAGTTGCCAATGGCGGTCTCATTGCGGACGCGCTTGGAAACGGTAATAGCCTTCTGCATGACGGTGTCGAGGAAGCGGCCAGTCGTGCCGGCGGCCTGTGCCTGCGACCATGCATTCTTGAACTGGCCAATGATTTCCGGCTCGCCCAGCACCATGGAGTCGAGGCTGGAGGCGACCCGGAAGACATGCATCAGGGCAACCTCATCCATCAGCCGATAGAAATGGGACCAGTCCGTCATCTTCAACCCGTACTCCTGGGTAAGGAACCGGAGAACGGAGTTCGCACCCTCACTGGGATTGCTGGTCCAGAGAATGAACTCGGTGCGGTTGCAGGTAGCCAGGACGACGACTTCATCGATCCCTTCCGCGCGCACCAGGTGGTGCAGAGCTTCGTAGCGGCGCAGTTCGCTCATCCAGAAGCGTTCGCGTACGGCGACGGGGGAAGTCTTGAAGTTCAGGCCGATCACTACCAGGCTGGGATCCACGGGTACACGTCTCCGATGACTCGGAGTCGAATAGTGCACCCTGAATACCAAAGACGACGAAACTGCGTTGGCTATGCTGAATCCTAAGAATCAGCGACTTAGAAGTAAACTACACATTCCACCCCGGTCTGCGAAGGATGTGGCTGAGGCTTCTCGCGCCGCAGCGCGTGATTTGCCACAAGACCGATTGTGATAAGGATTTGCTTCCCGTGAACGCGGGGCCTACACTTGCGCGGAACTCGAGCCACCCCGCCGAGCCAACGTCAGGCTCAACGGGCACCCTGCGAAAGCAGCGCCCGGGTCTAAATACGTTGGAGGAACTCCGCATGAAGAAAGTAGTGGCAGGATTTTCACTGGCAGCGCTGATGATGTCGGGTGCGATGGCATTCGCTTCTGGCGCCGACGACTATAAAGCGAAGTGTGCGATGTGCCACGGCGCGGATGGTAGAGGCGCAATGGCCAAGAAAATGGGCTCCGGTGATCTCGCCGGTACTTCCCTCAGCGAAGCCGATATCGCCAAGATTGTCGCCGATGGAAAAGGTAAGATGACCGGTTTCAAGGGCAAACTCAGCGACGACCAGATCAAAGCAGTTGCGGCCTACGTAAAGACTCTTAAGTAAACTGCAGTGTCTACGAAGTTGGGCGGCTGCGGCCGCCCTTTTCGTTTGCTCTCGAATTCAGGGAGATTCGCGGGAATTTCCCATCGCTGCGTCGGCGATTTATACTCGGTTGCGAAAAAATTCCCGGGGTTCGAATGATCTCAAGGCATTTAGCTGTCGCTTTTTTCCTGTCACTTGCCACGCTTGCATTTGCGCAATCGCCGGGCGAGACGGTCTTCAAGAAGAACTGCGTGATGTGCCATGGGGCGGACGGCGCAGGGAAAACCAAGATGGGCATCAAGCTTGGCGCGGCCGACCTCACCAGCAACGACATCCAAGCGCTCAGCGACGAAGCCCTCGCGCAAACCGTCCACAACGGCAAAGGAAAGATGCCACCCTTTGACAAGACGTTAACCGCGGACGAAATCACGCAAGTCGTCCAGTACGTGCGCACCCTGCGCAAGTAACCGCACGTTTTCACCAACCAAACCGACGGAGGTAACCATGTCGGAACAAGATGTAAAGGACGAGCCGCGCGCGCATGTCTCGCGTCGCGACTTCCTCAAGATTGGCGGGATCGCGGTCGCGGTGCCGCTCGTCGCTTCGCCGCGCGTGCTCCACGCCGCCGGCGAGCCGGTGGAAGTCCACGGCCCCTACAAGGCGCAAGTCACTCTCAATATCAACGGTAAGACACAGACGGCGGAGCTCGATACGCGGGTTACCTTGCTCGACGCCTTGCGCGATCACTTTGATCTGACAGGCGCCAAGCGCGTCTGCGATCGCGGTACCTGTGGCGCATGCACCGTTTTGATGGACGATAAGCCGGTTTATGCGTGCTCCGTTCTTGCCATCGATGCACAGGGAACCAAGATCACGACCATCGAAGGCGTCTATCCGGCGGAGACGCTCGATGCTTTACAACATACCTTCGTCGAGAACGACGCACAGCAGTGCGGCTTCTGCACACCAGGATTCATCATGTCGGCTAAGTCGTACCTCGATCATCACCCCAACGCGACCGCCAATGACTTCAAGCACGCCCTGAGCGGCAACCTGTGCCGCTGCGGCACCTACCAGGGTATGCAACTGGTCGCGGCCGCGGTCACGAAAGGAAAGGGGGCGTAGCCATGCCGGATTATCAATGGCCCGCTGCGGAAAATCGCTCTCTGATCGGTAAACGGGTTACGCGCGTGGATGGCCCGATCAAGGTCAGCGGCCGCGCCAAGTACACCTACGATGTGCGTCCCGACGGCATGCTGTGGGGTAAGATCCTGCGCTCTCCTTATGCGCATTGCAAGATCGTGAGCATCGACACCAGCGCCGCCGAGAAGATGCCCGGAGTGAAAGCCGTGCAGGTTCTTCAGAAGCCCGGTAGCGAGATTCACTGGGCGGGCGATGAGGTTGTCGCCGTCGCTGCGGTTGATGAGCCGACCGCTTATGACGCATTGAATGCGATCAAGGTAGAGTTCGAACCGCTTTCGCACTTTGTTTCCGATGCGGAGCCGCCGAAGAACCTCGGCATTTCCAACGAGCCGCTTTCCGTCGATGAGATCGGCGACATGGAAGACAACCAGGTTCCCGACGACGAGGTGATAGCGGCGATTCAGAAACGCGGCGTGACGGAGGCGCCCGATCCGAAGGTGCTCGATGCTCTGGCGAAAGACGGCGTTGCGCCGGAAGTCATCGCCGCGATGAAGAAGGCGGCGGTGCGCAAGGGGAGTGGCGTGCGGTCTCCCTATAAGAAGACTGCGGCACAAACCCAGGGCAAACCAGCCGAGGCATTTGCGACCGCGAAGACCAGTGGAATTGTGTCTACCGGCATTTACGGTGTGCCAGTAATTACCCATTGCTGCCTGGAACCGCACGGAGCGATGTCGCAGTTCATCGACGACAAGAACCTCGAGGTGCACGTCTCCACCCAGAATCTCAGCGGGATCGCTGCCCAGATGGCGGATCCGTTGGGGATGCCGGCCGGCAACATCCGCGTGTTGCAGCAATACATTGGCGGAGGCTTCGGCAGCAAGTTCGGCATCGACCGCTGGGGCATCGCCACCGCGCAGCTCGCCAAGCAGACCCATGGCAAACCGGTGAAAATCATGCTCGAGCGCGACGCCGAACTTGAGGTGGCGGGGGCTCGTCCTTCAGCCTACGCGCGCGTGAGTGTGGCAGCTTCAAAAGACGGCCGCATTACCGCCTGGCTATCGGATGGATGGGGCACCGGCGGTCCCGGCGGTGGAGGCTCGCCGCCGCTGCCGTATGTATTCGACGTTCCCAACCAGCGCAAGCAGTACACCGCGATCGCCACCAACCAGGGGCCGTCGCGGGCATGGCGTGCGCCCAATCATCCGCAGGCTGCGGTCATCACCATGGGCGCGTTGGAAGACACGGCGGCGAAGCTCAACATGGATCCGCTGGACTTCTTCCGCAAGAACCTCGACATGACGGGTCCGCGCGCGAAGATTTACGAAGAAGAATTCGTCATTGCCGACCAGCTGATGGGGTGGAAAGAGAACTGGAAGCCGCGCGGCTCCTCCGAAGGCGTAGTGAAGAAGGGCTTGGGTCTCTCGCTGCACACCTGGGGCGGCCGTGGTCACGACAGCAACTGCGACTTCACCATCAACCCCGACGGGTCCGTCGAAATCAAGATGGGCACCCAGGACCTCGGCACCGGCACGCGCACCTGCATCATGATCGTCGCTGCCGACACCCTGGGCCTGCCGCTCGAGGCGATCGATCTCAAGATCGGCGATACTCACTATCCGCCCTCCGGTGGCAGCGGCGGCAGCACCACCATCGGCGGCGTCAGCAGCTCCACCCGCCGCGGCGCGGTTGACGCCCGCGATCAGCTTCTTGCCAAAGTCGCTCCATCGCTCGGCGTTTCTGCCGATCAGCTCGAGATCAAAGACGGCACCGTCCGCGTAAAGGGCGACGCCTCCAAGTCGATGACCTGGAAGCAGGCCTGCTCCAAGCTCGGCGCGGTTCCCATCACCGTTCGCGGCGTGAACAAGAGCGGTATGAAGCCTGACCTCACCAACAGTGGGGTCGGCGGCGTGCAAATGGCCGAGGTCAGCGTCGACACTGAAACCGGCATCGTGAAGGTCACCAAGATGGTGGCGGTGCAAGATTGCGGCCTGGTTGTCGATTTGAAGACCGCTGAAACCCAGATGTACGGCGGCCTGATCATGGGTATTTCCTACTCCTTGTACGAAGAGAAATTCCTCGATCCGGTCACCGGTCGCATGCTCAATCCCAACATGGAGTTCTACCGGCTGGCGGGCCTCAACGATATCGGCGAGCTCAAGGTTCACATGATGACCGGCAAGGGCTACGACGAACGCGGCGTCATCGGTCTCGCCGAACCCGCCGTCGTCTCGCCCGGCGCGGCCATCTCCAACGCCGTCGCCAATGCCATCGGCGTCCGCGTGCCGTTCCTGCCGCTCACGCCGGACCGCGTGCTCGAAGCGCTCGAGAAAGGAGAAGCCTGATGCGACCGTTCGAATATGTAAGCGCAAGCGGAAGAAGCCAGGTCGGCGAACTGCTCGGTGCAAGCTGGGGGGATGCCGAAATCCTGGCGGGTGGAACCGATCTGGTCGCGTTGATGAAGGATGAGGTGGTGTCGCCCAAGCGCGTGGTAAACATCAAGGGTATCGCCGATCTGCGCGGGGTCAGCTTCGATGCGCAGAAAGGCATGCGGATTGGCGCTCTAACCACCCTCTCGGACTTCGGCGACAACGAACAGGTGCGGCAACAGTACCCGGCGATCGCCGAAGCTGCGCGGGATGCGGCCAGCCCGCAGATCCGCAACATGGCAACCCTCGGCGGCAACCTTTGTCAGCGGCCTCGCTGCTGGTACTTCCGCAACGGTATGGGCTTGCTGCCGACGGACAAAGCAGGGAAGTCGTTGGTGTTGGCGGGCGATAACCGCTATCACGCCATTCTTGGCAACGACGGCCCCGCGTATTTCGTCAGCCCATCCACCGTCGTTCCAGCTCTCATCGCGCACGGGGCGAAGGTTCGCATTCTCGGCAGCGGCAAGCTGCGCGAAGTGGAACTGGAGAAGTTTTACCGCATCCCGAAAAGTGAGACCGAACGTGAGCATGATCTGCGTCCGAATGAGCTGATCGTGGAGATCATCGTTCCTCCGGCCGAAGGCGTTCGAGCCGCAAACTATGAGGTGCGACAAAAGGCGGCCTTCGACTGGCCGCTGGCAACCTGCTCGGTCGCCTTGCAGATGGAGGGAAGCCGCGTGAAGTCTGCAAGAATCGTGCTCGGAAACGTCGCCCCCGTGCCATGGCTTTCCGAAGAAGCGGCGACGGCCATCACCGGCAAAGAATTAACGCCGGAAAATGCCATGGCCGCGGCGAATGCGGCCCTGGCGAATGCCAAGAGCCTCGGCAAGAACAAATATAAGATCACGGTTGCCAAGGCGGCGGTGAAACGCGCGCTGCTCGCCGCCGGGAACGAGCAGACAGCACAGATCGGAGGCCACGCCCATGATGCGCATGCCTGATCACAAACGCTTCGATACCTCGTCTCCGGATCTTTGCCCATCGCTGCGCTGGAAGGGACAGTTCATTTCCTCCGAGCACGATCCCACGGTCCCTCCAACGAACGACGGCCTCTTCTGGTGCATGCACACCCAAACCTGCATCGGTCCCGATGGGGATTTGGCCGAGCCCGGCAATTGCAAGCACTCCGGGCGAAGCTGCCACGGATGTAAATAACTCGCGCAGTAAGAGCGAATCCGGATCGTTCAACTCTCACCCCGGCGGGTTCTACTACAATAGAGCCAACGGGGTGAGGACATGCGGATTCTGTCTAGCGCGGCCTTAGTGGCGCTTCTTTCGATTTCGTCGCTCTCTTTTGCTCAACAAATTCGTGGCGATTACATGGAGTCGCGCAGTACCGACGTCTACGTGGCCCAGTGTTTCGCCAACGGCGAGACGGGGCTCAACGGCAAGCAGGCACTGCTGGCGTGGAAGATCGACAGCGGCTCCTGGAACGGCGTGAAACTCGATGGCCTGAACGTCGCCGGGGCCGTGACCGCCAACGGCACCTTGGGCGATCCCTACGAGAATCCTTACCCGGCGAAGGTCGTGTTGATGGTCGATGACCGCGCCACCGCAGCGCAGCGAGACGCGCTAGTGGCGTTTGCCCAGCATGAGGCAGGGCAACTCTTCGACAACGTGATGCAGGTCGAAAGTGTTCCGATGGAATTTGCGCTGCCCCAGGCCGCCGTCGAAACCGCCCACGTGCACGGCAGCGGCGCGGGCGCACACGCCATGTTCCGGGCCGGAAACCTGGCGCGCATCGAAACCCGCTCGCTCAACGATAACGACCACATCTGCGGCAACGAGACCACCTACTACCCTCCGCTAACGACGGTCGATCGCGCCACTCCGGCCGTCGCTGTTACCGACCAGTTTCGCGGTAACGGGTTGAACACCGATTGGGACAACCACGGCCGCCGCAGCGCCTATCTTGCCCATTTCAGCGTAGATGGCAGCGCCATGGCAAGTGCTGGACGCTAGCAGCGATCGCCTCCGATGTCTGTGAGCCGTGCACTTGAATGTGCGCGGCTTTTCGTTTTATGGTCGGATCACTGTGAAAACCGTTTTTCTAAGCGCACTAATTTTCGTCGCGACCTTCGCCGCTGCGCAGAAAGTCGACCCCATTGGCAAGCCGGATGTGCCACCGGCGTTCGCCGGCGCTTTGCAGGATCATGGCCTGCGCGTGCTGGCCCAGGATGGAACCGCCCTGGTCTCGCTGTGGCTGGCGAAATCAGTGAAAACGTCCGCTAAGGAGGTTGAGGGCGCGAATTATCCGCAGCTCGACCCATCTTCGTTTGTCGGAGCGATCCGCTTCGAGGCGGAGGGCAAGGATTTTCGTGCCCAAACCATCCCGAAGGGTACCTACACCCTGCGTTACGCACTTCTGCCGAACGATGGCAACCACATGGGAGTTGCGCCTAATCGCGACTTTCTCCTGCTCGTGCCCCTCGCCACAGATACAGACCCGACGACCGTCTATACGGAGAAGCAGCTGCATCGCGCCAGCGCAAAGGTCGCAGGCGGAGCACATCCAACGATCTTGTGCCTGGTTGCAGATGACGGCAAACCGGGGACGGCCACCCTTAGCTCGGAAGGGTTGGTGGTTTTGCATCTTTCACTCACGACCTCAAGCGGAGAATTGCCGGCGGCTTTGGTCGTAAAAGGTGTCGCACAACAATAATTTTTCGGAATTGCGGATTTTGTTGCGATTGATCTTTGCGGATCGAGCCGATGACTGCAGAGATCCGCAACAGCGATGGCAATTCGCAACACGCCTGCATTACCACCTTTGAACGCAAGACTCTGAACGACTTACCACTTCCCGCTGCAATCTTTCACACCTCGCTCCGTTGTAAACCACATCGATCGCGACTGTTGTGAAATCTTGCAACTGAGTTGTTCATTTCTCCTCTGTGCGCCGCAAACCCGCATGAATACTGGGCCTCCCCTGTTACATACAAAGAGCGGAAGAGTTGGCATGGCAAATGCATTTAGAAAGGACGTTCTTTACCATACATATCGAGCCCCACGGGCGGAGGTGCTTTATGACAGTTCTTCTGGTTCTCTTCACGTTCGTCGCATTCTTAACCATCGATTACTTTATGAGCCGCGGTAAACAGCCGGTTGTACAGGTAGCGCCCGCCGTCACGAAACAAGTAGTGCTTCCCTTGGAGCCCAGCCTGGTGGGCGGGTTCAAGGTCCCCGAGGCACTTCGCTATCATCCCGGACACACTTGGGCGCTGAGCGAGAGCCCGAACCTGGTGCGGGTTGGAATCGATGATTTTGCCGGCAAGATCAATGGCGCGATCGAGAAGATCAACCTGCCGCAGCGCGGCCAGTGGATCCGCCAGGGACAGAAGATCTGGTCGATCGAGCGCGACGGCAAGAAGGTCGACATGGTTTCGCCGATCGAAGGCAGCGTTGCCGAGATCAACGATGCGGTGGTGACGAACCCGACGCTGGCCGCAAAGGATCCGTACGGCGAAGGCTGGCTGCTGACCGTGCAATCGCCCGACGCGAAGACCAACTTCCGCAACCTTCTCGGTGGCGCCTTGGCCCGCTGGTGGATGGAAGAAGCTGCCGGACGCCTGCAGCGCCGCATGCCGATGCTGGCTGGAGCGATGGCACAGGATGGCGGCGAGGCAGTCCAGAACCTGACCTCCGAGCTGCCTAACGACGAATGGGAAAAAGTGGCAAAAGAGTTCTTCCTGTCCTAACGAGTGCATGATCTCCTGGGCACCCGCTCCGCCCGAACCCCGCTGGAAACAGCGGGGCTTCTCTTTGCACCATGCAGATGGGCGCACAGTCGGTAGAATGGCGCACGTGATCGATGTCAGTCAGCCGAAGCCTTGGTGGCAGGAAAAGACGCTCTGGCTGTTGCTCCTGCTCGCCGCAATTTTGCGGCTGATCCTGCTAGGGCACAAAAGTCTTTGGCTCGACGAAGCGGCGACCTACACGCTTTCGACTTCGTCCCTGCACGCTTTCGGGCGCGAGTGGTGGGCGCGCGAGGCGAATGCGACCGCTTACTACATGTTCGAGCGGGTTTGGCTGAACCTGGGGCGTAGCGAATGGATGCTGCGCTTTCCCTCAGCGCTATTCGGTATTGGCGCCGTAGGCGCTGTCTATGCTTTTACCCGCAGAACCTTCGGAGAGCCGACTGCGTGGCTGGCTGCATTGTTGCTGGCAGTCCATCCGGCACATATCGAACTTTCACAGGATGCGCGCTCTTACACCATGGCCATGTTCTTCGCCGTGCTCTCGTGCTATTGGCTGGTACGGGCGATGGAAGACGGCGGCTGGCGCAACTGGACGGCTTACGCGCTGCTGAGCGCGCTGGCAGTGTACTCGCATTATTTCGCCGCGCTGGTTCTCATAGCGCAAACCGTCTCGCTCATCGCGGTGCCGCGAGCCAAGCTGCGTTGGCGTCCGCTGCTGCTGGCTGCGGTTGGAATCCTCCTGCTGTGCGCTCCGGCGCTGGTCTTCCTCGTCCTACAGGGCCGCACCGTGACGACCGCATGGATCGCTCCGGTCAGCCCCAAGCAGCTCTTTCGCTTGTTGCAGTTCTACAGCGGCAGCGGGCTGAAGTTCATCCTCATGGCGCTTCTGTGGGCCGCAGCGGTATGGCATATCGTTCGGCGACCGAAGAATTCATCGGAGCGCTGGCACATCGCGCTTTTACTGAGCTGGGTCATCGTCCCAATCCTGCTCGCGTACGTGGTGTCTCTGCGGCAGTCAGTATTTGCATTCAAATATCTGATGGTGAGTCTCCCGGCTGTTCTGATCCTGGCCGCCAACGGAGCCGCATCCCTACCGCGATCTGCGCGATGGATCGTCGTCAGTACCCTGGCCGTGGCGAGTTGTGTAACGGTGGTCGCTGCCTATCGCAAGCCGATCGAAGACTGGCGTGACGTGAGTGCTTTCGTGGAGCAGAATTTTCAGCCGGGTGATGCGATCGCGTTCTCTCCGCCGTATGCGCGCAACGCCTTCGACTATTACTGGGATCGCACCGGCAACGGTGGGCTGAAGATCCTTGCGCCGAAGCCGCTGGTCGGCCAACTGGAAGACGATGCCAAGGCCGAAGCCGATCCGGCGGCGCTGCTGGCAGCGTGCAAAGAATGCCGCCGCGTGTGGCTGGTGGAATACGGTACCGACGCGCCTCCGCCTGGCGCGCGGGAGCGAACCCAAGCCATCATCCAAGCAATGCCGCACGAGGATCGACTGCGTCTCTCCAGGGATTTCCGCAACCTGCGGCTCTCCTTGTATGCCCCGTGAAATGTTGTAACGGTTCGTCTCTACAGGTTGCGGAAGTGTCCGCTGGTAATCCAGGATGCGACCACGAGAGTGGCGTTGTAGGTAACGTGCATGGTCCACGAGGCGGCGACGGATTTCAACTGCGCCCTGACCCACGTCAAGACCAGGCCAACAATGAACATGGGTACCAGTGCGGCCCACGCATAGCCTAATTGGGAGGCATGCACAAATGTGAAGGCCGCGCCGGTGATGAGGATCGCCGGCCATTCATTCAGCACTTCCCGCAGGGAAGGGAACATCAGGCCACGGAAATACATCTCCTCTAAAAGCGGGGCGATCAGCACGCTGAAGATGGAAACCACGTAAGCAAGGAGCGGGGTCTTGAAGAGCGTGTCGATGGGCAGCGTCTTCGGCACCGGCAAGAGTAGCTGGCTTACCTGGACGAGAGTGGCGAGGACCAGGCCGCCGACCACTCCCATTACGACCGTTCCCAGGCGCGAGTTCCACTCGATGGCCACGAAGGCCGGCTCACCGGAGCGTTGCCGCAGCACGCGCACCATATACAGGAACACCACAATGTAAGCGATGGTTTGGGCGGCGATGCCGACCAGCGGCATCTTCGCGATCTCCCGCTCGGGGGTATGCTGCAACCCGGGCAACATGCTCGCGAGCACCGTGGTCACGCCCCAGCACACCACCATGGCAAGCAGAAAAATGACTGCGATGCCGATAACGTCGAAGCCGGTCCAGGCGGGAAATGGCGGGAAAAAGCGAATGGTGTCAACCGGCGAAGTTTGGCCGGAGCCAGGGCGATCGTTCGAGATGGGGCGATCGGCGGATGACACGTCGGAAGTTTACCCGTTGACTGCGGTGCTGCGCGGCTTCGGCAGAGCTGCCTCCGCCGCCGGCTGGGCCCGGACGACGCTGTTCTTCAACGATTGCGCCAGGGCCTGGCCGGTATAGCTCTTCTTTATCTTAGACACCTGTTCGGGTGTCCCTTGTGCCACAATTTTTCCGCCTTCCTCACCACCCTCCGGCCCCAGATCGATGAGCCAGTCGGCATTGCGGATGACGTCCATGTTGTGTTCGATGATGATGATGGTGTTGCCGAGGTCTGTCAGCCGGTGCAGGACGTCAAGCAGCTTGTTTACGTCCTCGAAGTGCAGCCCCGTCGTCGGCTCATCCAGCAGGTACAAAGTTTTGCCCGTCTGGCGCTTGCTCAGTTCCCGCGAAAGTTTGATGCGCTGGGCTTCGCCCCCGGAGAGGGTCACTGCCGATTGGCCGAGATGGATGTATCCCAGCCCGACGTCGACCAGGGTTTGCAGCCGCTGCTTTACCTGCGGGATGGCCTCGAGCACGTTGAGCGCGTCGGCCACTGGCAGTTCCAGCAGGTCGGCAATGCTATAGCCCTTGTACTTTACCGCCAGGGTTTCGTGGTTGTAGCGGCGGCCGCCGCAGACCTCGCACAGCACGTACACATCCGGCAGGAAGTTCATCTCGATGCGCCGCTGGCCCTCCCCCTGGCAGGCCTCGCAACGGCCGCCGGTCACGTTGAAGGAGAACCGTCCCGCCTTGTATCCGCGCTCGCGCGACTCCGGCAGCATGGCATAGAGCTCGCGAATATTCGAGAAGACGCCGGTATAGGTGGCGGGATTTGAACGCGGCGTCCGGCCAATCGGCGATTGGTCGATGCGAATGACCTTGTCGATGTTCTCCGCCCCGGTAATCGACTTGTGCGCGCCCGCCTCTTCGCGCGAGCGGTAAAGCTTCTGCGCCAGGGCGCGATAGAGAATGTCGTTAACGAGAGTTGATTTGCCCGACCCCGAGACCCCCGTGACCACGTTCATCACCCCGAGCGGGAAGGTAACGTCGAGGTGCTTCAGGTTATTTTCGCGGGCGCCGAGGATGGTAATCGCTTTGTCGCCGGGCGCTCGCCGCTGGTGCCGGATTCCAATATTCTTTTTGCCGGAAATGTACTGCCCGGTCAGCGACTCAGGAACGGCTTCGACCTCACCCGGCGTTCCGCTGGCGACTAACCCGCCCCCATGCCGTCCGGCTCCTGGTCCAAGGTCCACAACGTAATCAGCGCGGCGAATCGTCTCTTCATCATGCTCCACCACCAGCACGGTGTTGCCCAGGTCGCGCAACTCTTCCAGCGCGGTGATCAGGCGGTCATTGTCGCGGTGGTGGAGGCCGATTGAGGGCTCGTCCAAAACATAAAGTACTCCACGAAGTTTTGACCCGATCTGCGTGGCCAGGCGAATGCGCTGGCCTTCGCCTCCCGAGAGGGTTGCGGCCGAGCGGTTAAGCGAAAGGTAGCCCAGGCCCACGTGGTGGAGAAAGCCAAGGCGCTCGCCGATCTCTCTCAGCACGCGGCCGGCGATTTTGTCTTCGCGCTCGGTGAGCTTGATCTTCTTTGCGGCTTCCAACGACCGGGCGACCGGCAGCGCGGTGAAATCCGCGATCGACATGCCGTTCACTTTTACCGCCAGCGATTCCGGCCGCAGCCGTTTACCGTGGCAGGTCGGACACTCGGTTGGCGACATATAACCCAGCAGCCAATCGCGGTAACCCTCCGAGGAGCTCTCTTCAAGGTTTTGTTTAAGGTAGGAGAGAACCCCTTTGAAGCCGCTTCGCTTGCCGTCCCCATTGGTCGGGCACATAAAGAATCAGGTTTTGTGTCTTCGTGGGAAGCTGCTCAAACGGAAGTCCGAGATCGAACCCGTAAGCGTTGGCCGTCAGCTCCAACATTCGAAGCAAATTGCCGGAGGCGGAGCCCGGGCCAAGCCCGCCGTCGAGCAAGGGTTTTGACCAATCGACGATTACCTTTGCAGGATCGAAATCGTACTTGCTGCCCAGGCCGTGACACTCCGGGCAGGCGCCGTACACGCTATTGAAGGAAAACGAGCGCGGCTCGAGTTGGGGAACGCTGATACCGCACTGCGGGCAGGCCAGCCGAGAGGAGAAGAGGTGCTCTTCGCCCCCGACCACCGCAACCTGCACCAGGCCGCTGCCCAGTTTCATGGCGAGATCGACGGACGCTGCCAGGCGCTTCTCAATCCCCGGTTTTACCAGCAGGCGGTCGATCACGACCTCGATGGTGTGGTTCTTCCGTTTGTCGAGCTTGATCTCTTCGTCCGCAATGTTGCGCAGCTCGCCATCGATCCGCGCGCGAGTAAATCCATGCTGCGCAAGTTTTTCCAGTTCCTTCTTGAACTCGCCCTTGCGTCCTCGGACGATCGGCGCCAGCAGCATCACCCGGTCTTCAGGTTTCAACTCCAGCACGCGGGTAACGATCTGATCCACTGACTGGCGCGAAATCGCGCGACCGCACTGTGGGCAATGCGGTATGCCAATCGAGGCATACAGCAAGCGCAGGTAGTCGTAGATCTCCGTGATGGTCCCAACAGTCGAACGGGGGCTGCGGCTGGTCGTCTTCTGCTCGATGGAAATCGCCGGGCTGAGGCCATCGATGGAGTCGACGTCCGGGCGTTCCATCTGGTCCAGGAATTGGCGCGCGTATGCCGAGAGAGTTTCGACGTACCGGCGCTGTCCCTCGGCGTAGATGGTATCGAAGGCCAACGACGATTTTCCCGAGCCGCTCAGGCCGGTAATGACGGTGAGCGTATTCCGCGGGATCTCGACGTTAATGTTCTTGAGATTGTGCTGGCGCGCGCCGCGCACCGTGATTTTGGAGATGGCCATCGTGTGAAGCTTGCAACCCGGCCCGCCGATCTAGAACCCAGCGGATGAACTGGAACCCCAAGGGTCTCGGCCTGACGTAATGAGCGGAATCAGACGAGTTCGTCCTAGAATGAACTTGCAAAAGGGTGCTCAAGTATCTTATTCGGCAACATCGGCAAGCGTCAACGCAGGGTAGAGTAAGTTCACTGCTTGATGACTGGTTGCAACAGCCGCATTTGAACGGGCATCTTTAAAAGGCAGCATTGATCCCTTTATGAAAGCTTTACTTGCACTTTTAACTCTATTGCTCACCATCAGCCTCGCGTTTTGCATCGGCATCGGTGCAGGCTATGCTGCCATCTGTGGGATTCTCAATGCTTTCGCGGATCGCCGCGAGACTGCACCGGGCGTAGCCCAAGCCGCCGCCGCACACTCCGCCGGCGACTAGCTTTTCCTTCCTCGCGACAATTCTTTACTCAGGACTTTCGTTCGGCGGCTGTTGTTGCTGCTGCTGTTGTTGCTGCTGCTGCATGCGCTGCAGTTCCTGGAGCAACTGCTCCGGCGATTTCGCCTGGTTGGGGTTCTGCTGATCGCCCTCGGCTTGGCCATTGGGGGTCGCCTGCGGCTGTGCCTGCGGGTTCGCTTGCTCTGGGTCGGTCGGCGGCGGAGGCTGCTCCGGCTGGTTGGCGTCGTCCGGAATCTCCGAATCGGGAACGTCCTGGTCTTCCGGGATCTGGCCCTGGGTCTGGAAGCTCGCAGCAGGCTTATTCACGGGTGCAGCGGCTGCCGCCGCCGGGACACCCGCAGCCCGCGCGGTCAGAATGATCTTCTCCACCGAAGTTGGACTACCGGGCGCGCCCATCAGGATGAAGTCATACTTGCTGTTATTCAGGAGCGTGCTGAGCACATCGCGCGGATCTCCCGGCCCAATCTGGGTGGCGATACGGTCGGAAGCCGTGCTGCCTGGCGCCTCCACGCTTGCCCCCAGG
Organism: uncultured Acidobacteriaceae bacterium; assembly: GCA_963703075.1. Taxonomy (GTDB): domain Bacteria; phylum Acidobacteriota; class Terriglobia; order Terriglobales; family Acidobacteriaceae; genus Korobacter. The sequence continues at coordinate 2,656,362 of OY969786.1, read as the reverse complement.
CTGCTTTTGACCGCATTCAAAATGGAGCTCAAGGTCGAATTCTCGGAATGGATCGTAAGCTGGCCCTGCTCGTAGCTCACCACCGGCGTCCCTGCCGGCGACTGTTCCGGGGTCGGCGGGGGTGGAGGCGGCGGCGCTTGAACCGGCGCAACCTCTTTTTTCTTGGGCCGCTTGGCGTGGTGGACGGGGGGTGTTGTAGTGCTCGCCGGATTGGCAGTGGAACTGGCGGCCGCCGGGCTTGGGGGCGTCTGCGCAGCCGGTTGCTGCGCCGTAGCGCTGCCGGCCACGCAACCGAGCGCTAACATCAAGAATCCCGGCGAAATCCAGCGGCGTACCATAAGAGATTAGACGCGCCCCGGAGTGCTCTGGGAGCGTTCGCCCATTCTACCCGCTTTCGGCAAAATCGCGCCAAACATCGGAATCGGCCGGGGATGCATCTATCCAGAATAGCCGCTTGCAGGGCTGATAAGCTCTAGAGCACAATGACTAAGCTATGCATTCTATTTTGAATGTCCGCAATTTTCTGACGCTGTCGTTTGCCGCCCTTTTGGTTGCTGCCCCCGCCTTTGCCGACGAGACCTGCTCGCTGGGCTCCGAACTCGATGCCCAGTCACGTGCCTCGCTGGAAACCACCGGGAAGAGCGTTTACGACATGACCGCCAAGGGCAATGTCTATGGGCTGAAGGCGAATGCCATTCCGTCCTTAGCCAGTTCCTTCGGCGGGGTGGAGCAGGCGGTCACTGACAACAAGTCGAACCTGGCCGACAGTCCCCCGACCTTGAAAGGCGTGTATCTGCTCGATGCCTCCACCGATACCGGAACCGTGGAGCGAGCCGAGTTTTTCTGCGGCATCTTCAACTCCTCTGACCGAACCGGCTTTGTCCTGACGAGTCTTCCGGCAGGGAAGTACGCCGTGGTGATCGAGGAAGGGCACGGCAAGACGCCCGCTACCCTCGCGGTGGTTCTCCAGGATTTGAGCAGCGCCTGGAAAATTGCCGGCTTCTACGTGAAGCAAACCACCGCCAACGGGCATGATGGCGACTGGTACTGGCAGCAGGCAAAACAATTCGCCGCCAAAGGCCAGAAGCACAACGCTTTCTTCTATTACGTGCAGGCCCGTGAACTGCTGGCGCCGGTACCCTTCATGACCACCCCCACCCTCGATAAGCTCTACGACGAGACGCAGGCCAATACGCCCAACGACATCCCGCTCTCCGACGCGGTTACGTTGACCGGTCCCGACGGCAAGAATTATCAAATGACCTCGGCTCTGCCGCTGCCCGTGCAGGATGGAATGTCGCTGGTGTTGAAACAGAAAGTGCCGGACGCATCCGATACGACCGCAGCCTTCAGCGCGAACATGGGACTCATGAAAGCCGCTATCGCAAAATGGCCTGAGGTGCGCGACATCTTCACTTCCGTCGTGGCCCGTGCCCAGGATGCCCAAGGGCACGATTACGGCTCCCTGCTGAACATGAAGGACATTAAGTAGCGAGCCGCCGTCGGCTCTCCGCGTTCAGGTACAGCAAAGGCGCAATCTCCGCGCCCATGCCGAAAGCGTTTCCGATTTACCTGACGGCTGACAGCCGATACCCGGTTTTGACTCACGCCGCTTCGCCGCTCTCCGCTTTCTTCACTTCCGTTTTCGTCGATTTCGCAAAGTCGAAGACGCATTCCTGCGGAGACTTGTCGGTACGCAAGCCCTGGAACACCGGGGCCCGCATCTTTACTTGTCCGCTCTGGCCTTCATGCGTCCACTCTGTGAACTTGATCTCCGCCACCAGTTCAGGTTTCACGTAATGCATGCGCCGCGTGCTGTCGGGCTTGGTGGCGAACGGTGAGGTTTTGCTGGTGAGCTTTTCCAGTTGCTTCCACATGGCGGCGTGGCTCTGGGCCGTGAACCCGCTACCCGCTTGGCCTACCGGAACAAGTTTTCCCTTGTTGTCATAAAGTCCGAGTACGAGCGATCCGAAGTTCTCGCGGCTTCCCTTGGGGTCGGTATAGCCGCCGATCACGCACTCCTGGCGTAGCGTCATCTTGATCTTCAGCCACTCGCGGGTACGCTTGGTCAGGTAGCAGCCATCGCGACGCTTGGCGACGATCCCCTCCAGCCCACGTTCGCGCGCCGCTTCATAAAGCGCAAGCCCGTCGTCGAAATGCTCCGAGAGACGTAGTTCCTGGCTGGGCGCGATGATCTGGCTCAACAGCCGTTTCCGCTCCTCCAGCGAAACCCGCGTGAGATCGTAGCCATCGAGGTAGAGGAGATCGAAGACGTAATACTGTACCGGGATCGAAGTGTTTCCTTTGCCGGTGCGCCGTCCGCCTTCGCCAATGCCGGTGCGCTGCTGCATCAGGCTGAACGACGAGCGGCCCTCGGCATCGAGTGCCACAATCTCGCCATCCAAGATTGCATTCTCCGCCTGGACGCTCGTGGCAATTCCGTGGAGCTCGGGATACGCGTTAGTCAGGTCATTTCCGTTGCGCGAGACGAAGCGCAACCTGCCGTCCTTGATGAATGTCAGCGCGCGGTAGCCATCCCACTTGATCTCGTAAATCCAGCGCGGATCTGCGAAAGGCTCATCCACCAGCGTGGCCAGCATCGGCCGAATCTGCTCTGGCATCGCTGCAAGGCGTGCGCCTTTGATCGCCGCGAGTTCCGCAGGGTGGGCGTCCTTGGATTTCTTTTTCGCTGATTTCTTTGCAGCCGATTTTGCCGCCTTCTTCTCCGACGAAGGTTTTGCGGATGTCGCCGTAGCTTTGGCGGGAGTTTTGGCCGGTGCCTTCTTGGCTGCCTTACGATCCGCCTTCTTGATCGACTCAGCCAGCCACTCGTTCTTCTTCGGCGCAGCGTTTGCGGCTGGACGGCTGCTCTTCCACTCGGCAGATTTCTTGTCGCCGGCAATCTCGTCGAGCGAACGCTTGGTCAGCACGGAGTAGTCGTACTTGTCGATATCGTAGCCGGGCTGCACCTGGTCGTCGCGATGCTTGATCAGCAGCCACTCCGTGCCTTTGCTTCCGGGCCTACGCGACTTCATGTGCGCGAGCACGAACTCGCCATGCAGTTTTTCGCCCTTGAGGCGGAACTTGAGATCGCCTTTGGCGAGCATCGCGTGCGGATCGCCCATCGGCTCCCACGTACCGATGTCCCACACCATTACCGTGCCCGCTCCATAATTGCCTTCGGGGATGGTGCCCTCGAATTGGAGATACGAAACCGGATGGTCTTCCACTGCCATGGCCAGCCGTTTGTCGGCGGGATCGAGCGACGGCCCCTTCGGCACCGCCCACGATTTCAACACGCCATCCATTTCCAGTCGGAAGTCATAATGCAGGCGCGTGGCGCGGTGCTTCTGCACCACGAAGCGATGTCCTTCGCTCAGCTCAACCTTCGGCGGAGGCTCTGGGGTGTCGGTGAAGCGACGTTTCCGCTGATATTCCTCGAGTGCCATGGCGATTCCTTAGATGTCTCTTCCAGTCGGCGAAGCTGCATCGGCTTGGCGGCCTCTGTGCCAGTCTGTTAAATTAGACCAGTTCGATCCTCATTTTGGGGCGCTTAACTCAGCGGTAGAGTGCCACCTTCACACGGTGGAAGTCGCAGGTTCGAATCCTGCAGCGCCCACCATCCCGCAAGTTCCAAGAATTATTCAGCTTAGCCATTCGACAGAAGATAAAACTAGCGTCGATTTTACGGGAGCCAAAAGCGGGAGCTGAAACGGGAGTCCCGCTTTTGCATCCCGATCTCAACCTTTTCTTCCCGCTTCACACAGACCGCTTAGGGCTACTAACTGCTCATCTAGATCGCCGTGACGGTAGACGTCCCGGGTGATTCTCGAATCGGAATGACCTGCCACCGCGCAGGCGATCTCCGGGTCAGCGATTTCGCTAAGCGCAGAATGGCGAAGCCGATGCCAGCCAAACTTTTCCTCTTGGGTGATGAAGCCTAACTTTAGGGCTGCTGGCTTCAGATAACGCTCGTTCAAGGTTTGCCCCCACAACGGATGGCTAGGGCCGTTGCGGGCTCGGGGACTGGCAAAGACGAAGTCGCCAGGTAGAGGAATTCGCTCATGCTTTTCTGTCCAGCCGTTCACTCCACTGAGCCACGCTTTGAGCTCACACGCTAGCTGATCGCAAAGTGGAATATTGCGGCGGCTGCGACGGCTCTTGGTTCGATTCTGCACTTCGCCCATCCGATAGGTTTGGTAGATGCGGATGTGGGGCGGAATCTTCTTGCCCCGCTCCAAGGTGATGTCCCACTCGACCGCACCCCAGGTCAAGGCCATCGCTTCCGAAATACGAAGTCCGGTCGTGCCACACAGAAGAACGGCCAGCCGAGTAGCACATTGAGGGTAAGAACCGCGGCCCACGGATGCGGCGAGTTGAAAGACTTGCGGTATGGTCAGGACCGGGTCGGTGATTTCCTTTCCTGTGTCGGAGTCAATCTCGGGGTCGTCGTGGGCCGGAAGGGAGATCGCATCTCGGTCTATGGGATTCAGACCGGTCCAGTATTTTTTGCGGATAGCGAACTTGAAGACCACTGCCATAATCGTCTTCACTTTCGTGACGGTTTGCCAGTTGTAGTCCTGATCGTCATGCAATCCGCGCAGCCAGGATTCAACATCGATGGGCGCGATGCTAGATGCCATGACGGCATCCCACCGCGGACGGATGTGCGAGTCCAAATGATATCGATAGGTGAGCTGCGTACCCTTACACTTGGCGTCGCCGGTTTTCTGGTGGAACGGCAGACCGTTCTTCTCGTAAAAGTCTGCCAGTTCGCTGAAAACCCTATCTCCTTGTATCTGGGAAGTGATCGCTGACGTCGCGACGACTCCAGCGCTGGCATGGGCAGGCATTCGTAAGCCACCGAACGGGAGGTCAGTCAACCGCATCTTCCGTGCGAGCCTGAAAGCCTTATCTTCGTCATCGCCGATTTCATCTACCCGCCCGATCGTTTTGCAAGCGTCGCGTCCATCAGAAGTCTTCCAGCGGAAAATCCAATTGGCGCCGTTCGAATACCGTTTCTTTTGAACCCACCCGTAGGACTGTTTGCGTCCTCTTGCCATTAGTGTTGCTCCCCTTTGTTGCTGCACTGTGGTCGTGCAGGAGGACTCTAACGCGGGGCTGGGAAGTGCGCCAACCGAGTAGATGGGGAGTTGGGAAGCCCGGAAACGCCACTGTTTCCGCTGGCTCAAGGGGTCAATAGCTACACCGATCACTCGTCCGGCTCGCGCTTTCGCCAGGAGTTGGCGCACAGTGATCCCCAACAATGCCGCAGCCTCTTCCGGAACTAGTAACTTTTCGAGTTGGGGTAGGCTGGTCATAGTGGCCGAGGCGGAGCATTCCAGTCCGCGCATGTCGATCGGGCGGCGGCTCCTGCAGCGCTTGGGGTGTGGAAAGCCACAAAAAAACTCGTAGCGCGCAAGCTGAACGTCAGTGAGCGTTCCATAGATCACGCTCAGACGGTTCTGAAATCTGAGAACATCTTATTGATTTCACAGGCGGAACGAGGGGACATTGCCGTTTCGAAGGCCGCCGCTCTCGTGAAAGAAGCCGAGGTACATGGATCTGAGAAGTGGGCACCAGAAGGTGCTCTACTCTGTCAATCACCCATTTCAATCCCCGAGGCTACCAACTTCGACTGGGAGTCCGAGACTCGCATATATCTGGAAGAACTGCGGGCCACGCCGAAATCTAAGCAGAAGAACCCGCCAGACCCGAACGTGATTGTTGAAACGGCAACCGAGGCAACGCAGCATCCCCGCCCTGCGTCCTTGCCAAGAAGCATCCTGGAGATCGTTCCTGTACTTGCAGCCCAGGAACCGATTCTAAAACGCAATGACGACAACTACGAGCTGGTGGATGATAGCGATCCGCGTTTCGATTGGTCTCCACCCCACACCGAAGCCGCCATCCGCGCTGCCGATCTGGCACTGGAAGTAGCAAGACGGGCAGAGACAGTACAAAACACGATTCTGAAAAATATTCGAACCGATCTTCGTTGCATCAACAAATACCGCGACAAGCTGGTAACGGAGAATATCAACCCATTTTTCATCATGGTGCCGAAGAAGCCTGTAAAGGCTGAGGACAGCCCCGCGCCCGAAGGGGTTGAAAACGGCGAGGCTGCGCAATGAGCAACAAGTTGTCGGAACGTCGGGAGATCGAGCTGCGCCTCACGCTTACGGCATTGTGTTTTGTCGATCCATTATTGGCGAAGTTCTACGCACTGCTGCTGAGTTTTGAGCGCAAGAACGTCGCCGCGGTCCCTCACCGATTACTACGGTTCGAAATCAAGATGGGCAATCGAATGGTTCGGCGGCTGAAGCTGATGCTCGAAAATCTGCTTCTTATCGAGCGAGATTACATCGCCGGGCGGGGCCAGACGCACGCTCTGAAATTGCTTCCCATCGGACATTCTCATGTGCGGAGTCTTGTTCTGCGCATGCTGGATGGAGAAGATCCGGGGAAAGTAATCGCTGAGATGAAGTGACCAGGCGGATTTCGATAGAACTTCGAACTTGGCAGACCCTTGGGAGATTGATCCGATGGCGATTCGTCGGCAGGAAACGTTAGCGAAGCGCTCCCAACAGAACATCCGCCGAACGCTTCGGAAGCCGTACACCCGTAAGCGAGAGTGCGCTCCCATGAGGCTGGAGGGCCTTTACGTGGCGGCTGGGTTCCCGCGTTACCAAAAGAATCCCACGTCGAAGACTTCGACTGGGAGCGGTTTTGACAAGCCGGGCTATACGCAACCGATTGAAACGCAAGCTGACGACAATCAACAACGCGAGCGATTGAAACCAATTCCTAAACATACTAGTAACACAGGACCACTACTAGTAGGTCCTAATAGGGAATATAAGATCCCTAATAAGAATACTTACTTACTATGTCAGTATGTACTCAATTTTGTTACGTCGGTCTGGCCTCATGAGACTTTTCAATCGGGCCAAGCAGTCTCTGATGTGGCATTGTCGGTGTCGAAGCAGTATACCGGATGCCCCGCCGTCGGGGCCGGGGTGGCCGCCAAGGCCGCAGCCATGCTCGGTTGGGGGTACGGCACGACGGAATCGTTAAAAAGCCACCTAGAACGTAAATTCGAGAATTTCGATCCGCGTGGTGCTGCACCGATAGATAGAGTGCTGTTTCTGTACTTCTCTTACAACAAGATTGTCGCATCGCTTCCCGGGCTTCGGCAGGTGAAGGTACCACGAGTGCTTCTGAACGGGACATTTGTTCATCTCGAGGTCGGAAACGATCTCCTGTTCGCGCTCCATGAGTGGGTTCATACCTTTGATTGGTTCGCCGGATGGTCCCACGCTTTGTATCGCATTCAGAAGAACACCTTCCTTCGCTGCGGAACGGCGGACTGGAAGCTCACCTTCGGATGGCTTTTCCCAAGCGATGGCATCCCTGATCCGGAAATCGGCGAAATGTTTTATCAGGGCTGGAACTTATACGAAAAAGTGGTCCACGTCGTGGACACCGAAGGCCAGCCCTGGTATGCGGCCCAGGACGATTCGGACTTTATCAACAGCTTCGCGGAAGAAGATCTCGCGTGCCAAGATTTAGGAGCACTCGACCCGTATATCGCCGGAGCAATTAAGTTATGGAACGAGAGCAGGGCACCATAGCGACCGGGCTTGTGAGGGAATCAACCGCTCCCGTCCTCTAGCTTGTACTTGGTTGAGAGGAATTGTCACCATCGATGCAGTCGTTGGTCAGGGTGCCATAGCGCGGTGCGATGTACGCGCTTACCGCCTGCTTCCGAGCCAGCTTGTACTGCATCGCGGCTAGCTATCAAAGGAATCGCTGGAAAGTACCTATACTCCAAAAGGAGACCAATGAAAGGCACGAACGAAAACGCTACGCACAAGCGCAACCGGTTGTCAGACGAGGTTGCGAACCAACAAAGTCACAAAGCAGAGGATGAAGATAACCCGCCGCGTTCTTCACAGACCGAAGACGAGACGGAGTTCTTCGATCAACTACGAACGCAAAAAAAGCCGAATCAGAAGGAGTTGAGACCGAAGACTCCGGCAGATGTCCAGAAGCAGATGCTCCACGCGATGGAGAAATTTCGCAAGCACTGAAGACATGCAAACCTGCTTCAAGATGTCGTGATTCTTAGCGCTCCCGATTCAGTCGTAGCGGAATCGGGAACGCTTTTACTCCCGTCACCCTAACACCAACTCCCACATTGCTCCCCCGTTCGCAACGTTCTGACGACTGATGGGCCTAGCTTCGGCATCAGTTGGGCGAGTGGGGGGGAGCGAGCGGGGTGGGTTGGCGGGATGCTCCGGGCCGTGTTGCCGATACAAGACTCGGACAGGAACGGAGGTGTCTTCTTAGCCTTTTTGCTTTGGTAGCAACGGCTGTGCCCCCTTATTCCAATCACTCGGTCGCGCAACTATGACAGCATCAATGATATTGGGAAGCTTTCTTAGGCCCTGCCTCAGATAATCGTGTTCCTGCGATCTCGCGCTGTCATCCCAGATGAAAGGGATGATTCCCGCGCAATCGTTTCCAATCGCGCTGTACAGACTGGCATCGGATGAAATCTCGTCGATCACCTTTTGCATCTTGTCGCCGGGCCGTAGGAACTTGGCCTCTATGATGAGCTTCATAGAGGGAATGTGGAGATCCGCACGGGGATTCTTCTGGGCGATTTTCGCGAGGTATTGCTCATCATCCAGGTCCGGAAAGATTGGCGCAAGCAGCAGCCATAGCAGGTTCTGGACGTGGTATTCGTTGTCGACATGCCATTGCCGAGCAGTCCCGTTCGTAGTGCGGGGCTGTGTTTCCCACGTCCATTGTCTAAGTCCCGCCGGAACGCGTTCGAGCAGGCGCACCAGATCCATCGCGACCATACGGCCAGGAACCACGGCGGGAGCGGCACGCACGATGTATTCCAATGCAGCTAGTCTGATGGCTGCGCGCTCGTAGGGAATTTCCGTTGTGCCCTGAGCGAGAATCAGTTTCAGTGCGCTCTCCTCTTCCTGCTCTGCCTGTCCGCCGCTGCTGCGCGGGAGGGCGTTCTTCGCGGCGAGCGCGATACGGACATCATCGGCCTGGCTAAGCGCAGATGCGGGTATTCTTATGCCCCCGTCGAGAACGTAATCCGCCGCGAGGAACATACAGCGCTGCCAATTCTCGGTGCCGTCGAGGTTATAGATATTGATCAGAAAACGGGAGAGCCATGAAACTATCTGTGAGGAAACCGCGTTGTCTGCAAGCGATCTGGTTCCCAAGGCAACGCCGAGAATACCGACGGCGTCGGAGCAAAACGGCATCAGAATCTCGTCAACGACGGGGTTCCTTCCCGCAAGTCTCTCCAGTCCTTGTTTCAGTGTTAGCGCCGCCTCCGGCCCCAGAAGTCCCGCCTCGTTCGCAAAGCCAAGCGTGGAAACGGTCTGGAAATCCTGCTGAGCCCCACTGCGCTGCGTCGCTGCAGTCACCATCTTCATCGCCTCGGCCATGTCCGCTGGAACTGCGAGAGCCCAGTAGCCAAACACAATTGCCAGATCTGCCTGTGGTCGGTGCGAGAGGGAACGCTGAAGCGACGCACGGGCATCCGATAGCAATAAATCGGACGTTGCGCTCACAGAAACCACCGCGTTTTCCCGATGCGTCCCAGCATTACGTCCGGGGCCCACTTATCCAGCAGCGAAAGATTCCCCAGCGTCCTGGCAATCAGGTCGGAGTATTGGATTGTCACGGGCACCGATCCTGGCAAGAATGTGCGCCATGAGTGGCAGGCAAATGCGAACACCTGCCGGGTCAGATATGTCATATCGGTGAACGAAGAATCCTTGTGCAAGCTGAGCAGAAGAGGATTCGGCATACCGTCTTCAGGGCGTTTTACTTCGTTGGGTCCCGTTAGAGATAGCAGCATGTCGCGGTTGGATAGCTGCAGAGTCGATGCGCGCCTCGGAGCGTATACGCCCTTGCTCCGCTTGGTCTCGTAGTCGAAAACGCCATTCTGGCTAGTGTCAAAAATCAAATACGGATGCTCTTGGTTGAGCTGGAGGAAAGCGTATTCAACCTCATAGTCCCCCAACTCGGCCATCAGTGCTTTCACCGCATTGATTTCGTTTCGATTGAAACGCTTGAATGAAGCGTGAAACACCAGGCGGACGTGATCCTTGGCTTGCCAGTTCATGTCCTGCTGGACTTTGGAGACTGCCTTGCGGAGGGCATCCAGAAACGCTGCCTGGTAATCGTCCATCGTGACGGCCCGCGAAACGTTGGTGAGGTGGTAGTTGCCATCCCCGCTGAAGACTGTGGTGATCCCGACGTATCGTTCACGGCCTCCGAGGCGCCCTTCGGCAATGCTGGCGCTACCCAGGCCAATAACAAGTTCATGGGCGATGGTGGGATTCGCCTTGAGGAGCCACGGAATTCCATTGAGCTTGGCATAGGTGGCCAGAGCCATGTTGTTCAATGAGAACTGCAAGTCCTTATCAGGCTTCTGGGGGGTTTCGATCTCGAATTCCTGCACCGGAATCTGGTGGGCCAGAAAGCTCTGCTTGGCGATGAAATACGGATTCTGGTCCACGGGCAACTGGTGGAAGCTTTCCTCGATCTGCACGAGGGCCAGGTCACATTTTGTTCCGGCCCCATGCTTCTCCAGTGCCTGCGCGCAAGCTTGTTTATATGAACGCGGCGACCGATCTTCCGCTAGGAAGAATTCATAGCTCACGTCCTGGAGGGCGTACTTCCGGAGAAGTCCTTTTTCAAAATACTTCCGCTGCGGTTTACCTGCGTATCCGGGTGCCGGAGGCGGGAGCACGATACCGTTGATAAACTTGTGCAGGAATTCCTCCACGCTGCCCTTCTGCCCCTTCTGGCAAATGACACAGAGTCTCGGGCGGTTGGGTGTAAACACCTTGGAGGTATAGGGGCCGTGTTGATTAAGTCCTTGATCGTTCCATGTGTCGGTCTTGGAGCCGGTCTGGTCGAAGATATAGGTCGGCTTGGGAGCAGACACCAGCGAAGGAAACAGGTCTTTTTCACTGTCGCTTAGCAACGGCAGGAACTTAAAGGCAACGCCTGGCGCAAGAAAATGCTGTTTGGACGCAAAAAACTCAACGAAGCTCTTGACCCGCTGTAGCTTCGTAGGTCCCGAGCGCAGATCCGCCCGTGCCTTCTCAAGTTTCATCGCGATGAGCTGGTCATTGCCCTTGAATCGGTTCGCCAGATAGTCGGGAAATGCTCTCTTTTCGAGCCACACGTCGCCTGCTGCGACAGATTGCATGTCGTCCTTGGCATCCGCAAGAGTAAGGATGGAACCATTGACCGCTTCGACCCTGCCGACGAGTTCCGGGCGTGGAAGGATTCGCGGGTCATTATTCTTGGATACGCGCGCGGTAACGTAGTGGCCGATGGGTGAAAATCCATCCTTGATCAAATCCGCAACGGTGCGGGCCAGAATCCGGGTCGTCCTCACATCGAAGACCGCTGAGATCAGCGGCTCATGTTTGAAGAAATAAATCGGGCGGATGGCCATGTCGTAGAGCAGTCGCACGCCAAGCCACTCAGGGCACGTTGTGCCCGCCGGTAGGCAGGAAGGCAGAATGTCTTCCTGCGCGATAAAGCGTATCGGGTCGTAGTTAAGAACGGGACGCGGAAGGCCGGACAGGTAGTTGATAAGTGAATTACGGATGAGTGCCGCTGTGAGTCCCAGGTTCTCCTTGAGGCGTATTTTCTTCGATCCGCTACCAAGCTTTGGCGCATCTGCCGTGACGGGGACCGCCACAATCTCATTGGGTCCATCACGGCGGAAAACGTGCGTTGACCAGTGTTCCTGCCGCAGTTTCTTGAGAACTTCCTCGCCGTCGGCCCCGTAAGGGAATACACCCGCACCGACTGACGCGTCGTCGAATTGAAGGGGAGAGAAGTTCAACAGCAAACCCGGCGCCTTCGCTCCATGTTGTGGCGTCGCAGTATATGACGGGCGATGCACGGCTTTCATGATGCTGCTCTCCTTGCAGCTGCGCCCATCGGCTTTTTGACGAAGGTTTCTACGAAATGTTCAAACTGCTTGCCACGCTTGGTCACCCTGCCTGGGCGATTGTTTGGCTGACCCCCGGGGCGTGTGGTCCATACATGGTCTGACAGAATCGGGGGTATGGGTAGCGTCGCAAATGAAGGCCAGTTACGAGAATTCACCGCTCCCCCGGGATGGAACACGTGCTTCCGAATAGCAAAAGTGTCGCAAATCATTCGATCCGAATCCCTTTGTGCATCTAGAGTTTCGGAAGAACTCGCTTGTCAATTCGTGCCAACAAAGACTTGAGAGCATCGGGGTAAAGAACAGGAGCGCTCGTCGATCCGGGCCCCGGCGGGTTCCAGCTTCCGACCACCTTCCCCTTCTTCAGAGTTCCCTGCGCGTACAAAATCGTATAGACCGGTTTCATTGAGCGGTAGACGCTTCTTTTAATTGAGGAATCATACGGATCTACTCCGGCACGCGTTCGCTCCATAACCGGAATGGTCTTCAACATAATCACAGTCCAAGGCCGCTTAGAATAGGAGAATCCGTAGACGGCGGTCACCTCGTACAACCCTACAGTTGACACGTCATAAGGACGTAGATCGATCATGAAGCTGTTCCCGGGCTTCGAAGCGGCGGATAGAGCCTGACGCATCGGAATTTCCCAGCCAAACCCACGAATGTCACCATCAGATGCAAGTACAGACAAATGTCTTGCGATTATTCCTTTGTTGCAGCCAAATAAGTGAAGTTCTTCGCCCGCATTTCTGAAACGCAACTTCTCACGATTGACCGTACGGTTGTACAGGTAATACATCGCCCATGCCCTGTCTTCAAACTTCCTAGCTCTAGTTGAGCCGAATTTCCTTCGTTGCGGATGAACGCACCCAAGCAGCAATGCACTATGCCAACTTGAGGCCACAGTGGTTGCACACCCGGGCGTCTTCATGTACCGGCAAGGTGCAGTCATTGCATATCCGCATATTTTCTAAGCCCATCGGCAACGCCGTCAATGCCAGCAACGCAAATGGCGGTGACAAGATGAGAGACAGGAAGAACCAATGAGCTGCTTTCCGATGTTTCTGAGTAGCGACATATCCCGCTACCACACATCCACCGAGCCACACCAGCAGGACGAGTATGATCACTGTTGTTTCATCCATAGCAGGGCATTCTAAGCACACGGGCAGACATTCGCAATCAGTTATGGTTGCCCTCACTATTTTCTAAGAACGACCTAGCTTGGTCCTCTGGATTTGCTATTCTGGAGCGATTCAATCCCGCTCATGCCAACCATTAGAATCTGCCCCTATCATTCGAACCTGCACAAATCGCCCATGCGGGTACGCCTCGATCATCCCGTTGCCAAGGCGTATGCCGATGCGTGCAATTTGCGCAATCCATGTGGCCACACGATTACGGCGACGATCCTTCCTTCTTCTCCCACTATCTTGGAGGTCCCGTCACTTGGTGAGTATGCCGTGGAGACATCCGAACTCGAATTGGAAAAGGGGAGGTCGTCGTTTTTGTGGCGTTCGAGGACTTGGGTACCCACGATCAGCTCCCATCGCCCTCTTCGGCGGCCGGCACGCTTCCATGAAACGTGGCCCCAAGCTCGAAAGCGAGTATGTAATTTTCAGGGTATAGGTATGACCACCCTGGTCATTCTTAATAGGCATCTCAAAATGCTGTTCCAGAATTCCGTGACGCCTCAACAGATCAACCATTGTTGACGTTTCGCGGATGTCCGCCTGCACCTCTGGCAATCGAGCATCCGCTACCGAATATTGAGGTCCCTTATCCGTTCGCGCAAGACCACTGTCACAAAAGATGCTCGCAAAATAGTGTTCTGAAAACTCAATGTGCTCGACCTTACGACCGTCTTGAGGGTCTCGATTCCTGCCCGTTAGAGCGAAGTCATACAAGTCATTAAGGAATTTCACTGCTCCTGATGTGGACTGAGCGCCCATGAGCGAAGTGGCTAATCGCGAACCATACCGAAGCGAGGTTCAGACTAATGATCTTTTGGGCGAGCACCATGGCGGAACGAGCGTGCTGTCGAACTCCCGCGCCCATGTTTTTAGAAGTAGAGTCATCCGACTGTGGAGCGTCGATCGCCGATGTCAAACAAGCAGATAGTATTCACGACTTTCGGATCTCTTGGAGACCTGCATCCCTATCTGGCGATCGGTCTCGAGCTCAAGAACCGAAAACACGATGTTGTGATCGCGACGCTCGAGTTGTATCGAGAAACAGTCGAATCGCTGGAACTCACATTCAGGCGGTTGCAGTCCTCACTCATCCCAAAACCTGATCGTTCGATCATCGAGCGAGTTCTTGATCCAAAGAGTGGACTGGAATTCATCGTTAAAACTCTTCTGATGCCAGCGATGCGCATTGCTTATCGCGATACCCTTGAAGCATCGAAAGATGCGAGTTTGATCGTTTCGCACCCTCTAACATTTGCGTCAAGACTCGCGGCTGAAGTGCGGGGCATTCCTTTGGTTTCCACTCAGGTGTCGCCAATGGGATTCTTTTCTCGTTTCGATCCCCCGGCCTTCCCGAAGGAACTACTTCTTCCTCATCTCTACGGTCTTGCGACCGCGGCTGCTTCGTCCTATTTTCGCAATCGTAAGAAGGTCGGTCAGGAGCTGGACAGAGCCGTACCATCAACTTCGGGCTGAGTTGAAACTGCCGGAAGAACCGGACCCATTATTTCCCGCCCGGCACTCCTCCTTTCCCGTGCTCGCCTTGTTCTCTGAGACCTTTGGAGCGAAACAACCAGATTGGCCTCGGCGTTCCGTGATCACTGGATTCCCTTTTTTCGACGCAGATCTGGTTGGCTAAAAGAATCCGATTGTGCATGAACTTGCATATATCCAAAACGCTCTCTAGAACTAGGGGCTAGACGTCCCATGAGCGGCTCACTTAAACGCAGTTGTACGAAAGCAAAGAAGCTTGAAAGTACAAAGCGAGGAACAACAAGGGGTCACAAGGGTCGCCTCTCATCTGTTGAACAACAACCCCGGTTCCTTGCTGCCCGTAACCTTCCTTCCATTCTTGTCATACGTTCCCGTCGGCCTTACTGATCCCGCTGGTTGGCTATTCCGGTCATACACGTTGAAGCCCTTTGGCACCCGACGTATACTTCCGATCAGGTTTCCTCTGTTGTCCCACACTCTTGGCATAGCGCCTCCTATGCCGACAGCAGCGACCTGTCGATCCGTATCAATCGGTTGATACCGTCATGGCAAGGTTTGCTGTCCAGCCGTGAGGAACCAATGACAGTTATCCAAACAGTTGAGCAGTTTTGTCGAGACAATGGGCTGACCACTGGCCTACAGAGTGATGAGGAGCACGTCAGTTGCTACGTGGTAACGGGATCGGTCGGCTCACGATTGATTGTGCGATACCGAAACGAAGTACTGCACGTTGAACTCGGCATCCCGATCTTCGTGCCTGTCTACAAGCGGCCCGAGATGGCGGAGGCTGTGGCCTGGATCAACTGGGATCTCGCAGGAGCATTCGTTCTCGATTTCGACGATGGGGAACTGCGATACAAGGCCTGCATACCGGTGTTCGAGGCTGATATCAACGACGACCAATTCCGGTGGCTCGTGTTCGGCTCGATAAATACCACCAGCACTTACAGCATGGCGCTGATAGAGGTGGCGAGCGGGGCGGCTACGGCTGCGGAAGCTGTGAGCCGAGCAGAGTCGAATTGGATGGAAGAAATGAGAGAGAAGGTGGAGGGGGGACCGATGGTGGAATGATCACGGATGGGCGGAGGCACCCTGCGGTGTCTGCCATACAGGTCGATATCGAGTTCCAGAGAAGGTCTCCCTTGCTGAAGCGGCTTCACAGCTGCGTATATCGGCACTCTCATGGTCAAGATCTTTCGAAGAGAAAGGCGAAATCCCGTGACTCTGTTCGGCTCACACGCTAGGATGCCGTTGGTAATTCACTTCTTAAAAGGTGGCGTTATGAACAACATGACCAGCGTGCCGGGGGTAGACGGCAAGGTTCCTCGCGGAGAGAAACTCGTCAAAGGTTCTGGTTGGCGGCTAATCAGGAAGAATGAGGGCGCCTTCAAGGGCACATTGCTGGAAATTGTGCGAGTGAACGGAGTGAGGCTGGCTGTGTTCCGCATCATCGACAAGCGCTCTAAAGGCTAAACGCCGGATGCCAATTATTCCCAAGAACGATAAATGCAGGGCCGCTCAATTTTCTTACTGAATCTCAGCATGGGCAGAAGCACAGACTTGCCGAAGGCGCTTTCACGCAAAGTTGCTGGAGATGGTTCGCCCGTTGCCAATTTCGCGTCCTTCCGAAGTCTGCGGATGGGCCAATCATTCTCATACGCGACGGTTAAGAAGTCCAAGAACCGGCGCGCGTCAGCTACTCCAACGCAATTGGACCATTGCTCGCTCAAGACCTCTTTGCCGCTCTGCCAGCGGTAGATTCGGGTTCCCGGCGTAGTTCCCGACAATCCAGATCGAACCAACCTTTTTTCAGCTCGTGATAGCTCCAGCCAACTCTCGGTCTCCATCGAAGGAAGCCTTGCAAATGACTGAAACCAAGCCTTGCCGATCTTGCCTTCTATGAAGGCGTCCACTGCTATGGCCAGCAGTACCTCTGGCCATCGTTCGAAGACCAATCCTTGCAGCTTGCGATACCACTGACGGCTCGCATGATTTCATACATCGCAAAGAATTGCGGAGTGCAGTGCCGTAGCGTTGATTTAATCGAAGAGGTTGACAAGATTCGTTCGATCTCTCGTGGCGACGGCTCCGGATCGTAGCAAAAGGCGATCAAACTTCTTAACGAACGATAATCGTAACCATCCGTGGCGTACTTCAACGTGGTAGCCCATTTGCTGGGATGAGCCGCTACGAAACTTGGCCACTTTGACTCCCAAACGGACTGAAAAACATCTCGGTCAAACACTGTGTACGAATGGTCGATTTTTAGCCACCCAATCCTCGATGATAACTTACGCCCAGCGACGGTGCAGAAGGAGTTTGCCGAAGTGAGCTCAAACTACGCCTTGATTGACGATAGTGACGCACCCTTTTTGACGGGGGTTCGTTCTCCCCAAAGCCCTAGCTGCTCGTATCCCATTTTCTCGAGTAACGCGACTAGTTTGTCCGCATACCCATGCATGTCGCCGATGATGTCGTAGCTCTGAGT
This sequence comes from uncultured Acidobacteriaceae bacterium, assembly GCA_963703075.1. Lineage (GTDB taxonomy): Bacteria > Acidobacteriota > Terriglobia > Terriglobales > Acidobacteriaceae > Korobacter. The sequence continues at coordinate 2,639,177 of OY969786.1, read as the reverse complement.
CATATTCTGCGATCTGTAGAAAACGTCCTGCGCCCACAATACCTTTTCACGGAACCAGGGCTGATCATCATTGTTGAGAATGCTGGATTGCGATCCGGCCTCATCTAAATTCACCGTTCGTACGACTATTCGTTGGTTTGCTCAAGGTCGCGTCGCTTTTGCCGAATTGGTGAGTTGAACGGTCTGGTTGAAGACGAGCCTGAGTAGACACTCAAGGAATAAGGAAGGGGAAGAATACTTCCCTGGCAACTATCGAATTCAATTCTGCCCAATTACATCGAAAAAAAGGGTATCATCGTCGCGATTCTCAGCGTCAATCAGTCCGGGATCACACTCTAGTCTGATGAAGTGCACTGTCCAGAGCTCACGCATCTGCCTACGCCGACCTCGGACTGATGGACAGTTGCCTATTTTAAGTGATCCGTCCTGCATATCGGCATCACCCAGGTGGTAACGCTGTCGCCAGAGACTGAGGAAGTTGGACTCCAAAATGGTCGTTGCTACCATTGCAGTTGAACCTGGTTTCTTTTTCACCGATGTTGATCCCGAGATTGCCTTGAAGGATTCCCGTGATCCCCTCGGCTCTCAACCCATTTGGGGATTCTTCGGTCGCCAGCTGATCGGGAATCTGACCACGGTCACGACCTCGGTGCGAGGTTTCACAACCCTTATTCTCGGACATTATCTTGCCTCAGATCTCGTTCGGTCTGGAAGGGTGGCAGCCAATCTATACGTTGACCCGTTCTTGCGGTTGGAGCAACTGGTCGCATATAGCCGAATCGCATGGGCAAAGGAAACCGGTGACGATATCGCCACGATAAGGGGTATTCGTAGGGCTCAGGCGCGTTTGGTGAACGGAGGAGGGTGCGCTCGCGTCAGCGCAGATCAGGACGGCCAAATTCTCGCGAGCCAGAAAACGTATGGCCTCTGGGGGCTTTACAGTGTTGCCTCGGTCAGCAGCGGATTCCTTTTGCCTTCACGGGTTGGCGTCAGTCCGGATACGCAACGGTTTGTCGAACAACAAATGCTGCCAGCATTTGAGCGCCGAGGTGCGAAATTCGATTCTTTGTTGAAGCTGCTAGAAGCGGCTGAAACGAACTTCGAACCTCGGCTAAAGCAAAGTGCGATCGGACGAGCCTTGGCGGAGATACACCGACCGACATTTGTTGCAGAGGAACGGGCATTCTATCTTCCCCGTTTGGTTGAGGGAACGATATGCAAATCCGATGGCGCTCAGGCCGCTCTGTGGCAGCTCCTTAAAGTCCACAACGACGCTCACAACGGCTGGAAAGAAGAATTTGGCATGAAAGAGGTAGAGACGCTACTTGCTCATAAAGCAATTTCCACAGGCGCGGCGGAAGACACGGTGATTGAGTGGCTCGGAAGGATCCGGGTTCTTGAGCAGGTACTCGCCCCAGCCCAGCAGCTGTTTGGGTACATCCTCCAGCAACGTAATCAGCTCGTCACGGCAATTAGCAAAGAGCTTCAAGGGCAATGGGGAAGGGGACTGCGTTACATAGATGTTGACGGCATCATCGAGGCGCGGACGTTCATCGATGCCGCAGCCCGCGAACAGGGAACAGCTGGCACTTCCACCCGGCTGGTCGAGCTCGCTAGGGCACTGCGCGACGGTGACTTTGAGGCCTGCATTGCTCTCGTATTGACCCAAAACCAAACAGTTATGGCACGCCGCGGCGGTGCACCATGGGCTGAAATCCGGAACGGCCGGATTGAAGTGATTTATGCCGGAGAGTCTGACGTGCTTATGGAGCGGTCTAGCGCGCCCCTGGCATGGACGAATACTTACTTCCTCAACGCATTGAAAATCGTCGGCGGGTCGCTTCTCGGGAAGAGCACGTAGTGGCAAATACACCAAAACCGTTGCCTCTTTCGGACGAACTACGGCGGCGAATTGGCCGGCGTAAGGTTCGGGTCGCAGTCTTCCTTACGTACGAGTTTGAACCGTCTTTCTTCGAAACAGAAGTAATCCAAACTCTTTTCGACTGCGACTGGAGTCGCAATCCTCGAGTGGCCTTGGCTCAAGCCGAAGATGTCCTCAGAAAGGTTGATCAAGTAGCTGTTTATTACGACGTCCGGGCGCTGGTTGGAACTGAATCTGCTGCGCTCGATTATCGCCGTTTCGGAGCATGTCGACCTGGCGGTGTCTTCCATCCGAAGAACATAATCCTGCTGTTGGAAGAGGACACAGAATTTTTCCGCGGCAGCAGTCTGCTATTGATCACCACGTCAGCGAATCTGACACAGTCCGGCTGGTGGCGGAATCTGGAAGCGGTTCACGCCCTAGAGATTCCCGAAGGTTCCAAGACGCTCATTCGGGATGATCTCTTGGGAGAAGACGGGCTCTTGTCACGAGTCACGCAGCATGAAAAGACAGGCGCGCTTCAGTCCGCCATTGAAGAGATTCGCAAGTTTCTCCGTTACAAGACCGAAAGCGCCTTGAAGAAGACACAGAACGGTACTCGACGTCCGAGGCTATTCGCCGGCCAACAACGATTTGGGAAGTTCGTCGTTGAAGAGATGGGCATCGATCCTGGCGAGTTCAACTTGGAGATCATTTCACCTTATTTCGATAACACGGACGAGGCAGTCGCATTACAGGAATTCCTAGAGGAACTGCAGCCACGCCAGACACGGATATTCCTATCGCGGTCTCCAGAAGGCAAGATCCTCTGTCGCAAGGAATATTTTGAGGCGGTGTCAGCCATTCCAAGGGTCACATGGGGCTTGTTGCCAGCCGAGCTGACCCGATATTCCAGCCGACATGAGCATAGCGCAGACCGCTTCGTCCATGCGAAGGTCTACCGGTTGTTTTCGATTGCACGTGATCAGGAGTTCCTGGCAGTTGGGTCGGTGAACATGACTGAAGCTGCCCATTCGAACGCGCGTTCCGGGAATCTCGAATCTGCCGTCGTATCCGAGGCGTCTAGCCCGACGATGGATTGGTGGTTGAAGCGGGATGAACAGACGTATCCTCCGGAGAGCTTTGAACCCGCCGAAGAACCTAACAGCTCGAACCTGAAGTGGTATGAAGTTGTTGTGGAGTTCGATTGGGAGACTTCTTGCCTTTCCTACTTTTGGAAAAGCAGCCAAGACATGCCACTTCGAGCGGAGATAAGACACCGATCGCTGCCGATCATACGGCTTGATCCTATCGAGTATGACCAGTGGAGGGACTTGCCTGACGAGGTCGGCCAAGGATTCCGGGAGGGGTTATTGGCAACCTCCATCGTCGAGATAACCCCAGAGAGTTGCGCTCCACAAATGGTGCTTGTGCGAGAGGAAGGGATGATCGCAAAACCCTCCCTGACGGTCGCTCTGAAACCGGAGGAAATTCTCGAGTTTTGGTCGCTGCTTTCGCCGGAGCAGAGGGCTGCTCACATTGCTGACAAGTTGGAGAAACTGGCAAATGCACGAGCGAGCACGATCGAGACTTCGCCCGCCGAGCAACCAGTGATTCACTCGATGTTCGACCGCTTCGCTGGAATTTTTCATGCATTTTCCTGCTTTCGACAGCTCGTCGAGGAATCAGTGTTCAACGGCCATCCCGGTGAAGCCAAATGTCTTCTTTTCGGCTCGAAACATGACTCCTTGAAGGTACTGGTCAACCGACTCTCCGAACCTGGCGATTTCGACGATGTGAATCGCTATGTAATTTTGTTGTGTTCGTCGCAGATTCTTCGGGAATTGCAGCCGGAGCTTGCCGCTTGGATGGCTGATTACAAAAGAGAGATCGCAGAGGTACGAGATCTGATCGACGCGTCGCTGGCAAAAGCGCGAGAACAGTTACAACGGAAGAGCGACGACACCTCAGATATCTTCTTGGACTGGTTTGAAAAAATGTTCGTCATGGAGATTCCGGTGGTTGCGCAACAGGACCAGTTATGAAGTCGATCGCGCCAATTGGGATGGGATTAGCGGCTCAGCTGATCAACTTTGGCGGCAAACATCCAGGTGCGTTTTCTTTCGCAGAGCAACAGTTGCAGGGCGCAGTGGCGCTGCACAACATCTTAGCCAAAGAGCGTTTTGCTTATATCGCAGACGAAGTTGGTATGGGGAAGACTTATGTCGCGCTCGGCATGATCGCATTGATGCGGCATTTCCATCCTGACCTGCGAGTTCTTTATCTTGTGCCTAGAGAAAATTTGCAACGAAAATGGCAGAAGGAAATTCACAACTTCGCGTCCAACAACTGGCAGACCGTTGACCATCGAGTGTGTACCTTCGGGGGAACTCCGGCAAGAGAGGTGGTCGAGTGTGGAAATCTGCTTGAGTTTGTTCGTGCTGTCGCATTCAATGCGAACCGCGATTTTCTGTTGCGCATGAGCAGCTTTAGCTTCGGACTATCGGATAAAGAGGAACGATATCAGGAAAAATGGGCAGAATATCGCTCCAAGGTTGTGCGCGAGCTACGTTGGCTTCCTGCGGATCAGCTGTCCTTGCGAAATAAAGCTGCGTTCAAAGACTCGATTGCACGGGCCGTCAACGCGATCATGCCATCATTTGATTTGGTCGTGGTCGACGAGGCACATAATTTAAAACACGGGTTTGGAAGTAGCACACAGGTTTCTGCCAGGAACCGGACATTAGCATTGGCGCTTGGACACCCAGACGAGGAAGCGGGCATTTTCAACGGCGGCGGAATCAAGGCCGATCGCGTTCTTGCGCTCTCCGCAACTCCGATCGAAACCAGCTTCCGTGAGCTATGGAACCAGATGGATGTTCTTTGCTTAGGAAATCTCGCACGAGAGCTTCGAGACGAACAACGCGATGATGGCCAACGAAAAGACATCGCAAGGCGCTTCTTGGTGAGGCGAGTGATGTCGCTCACTATCAATGGGCAGCCCCATACGAAAAACATGTATCGGCGGGAATGGCGCGGTGGCGGCGTCCAAGCGCACGATGAGTCCATGCAGCTGGCGGATGTTAGCCAGAGATTGGTAATTGCACTTGTCCAAAAGAAGGTGGCAGAAGTTCTCGAGCAGACTGGTAGAAAGTCGAACGGCTATTTCAGTCGTAGTTTCCAAGTAGGTATGCTCTCGTCCTTTGAGAGTTTTTTGCAGACGGCGAAGGTCGACAAAACAAATCCCGACCCAACCTTTGATCAAGATGAGCAAGCACGAACCTCGACAGAGAAAGACGGCATCGATACTCCGTCACTGCAGAAGATCGCCCGCAGTTATGAAGCCTGCTTCAATGCGCCCATGCCGCATCCAAAAATGGATGCAGTTGCGGAGCAATTATGGAACTGGGTGTTAAAAGGCGAGAAATCGCTCATTTTCGTGCGACGAATTGCCAGTGTTCGAGAGCTGCAAGATAAAGTAGCGCAGTATTACGACAAATGGGTGATGGGTTATTTGCGCGTTCAGCTAGCGGGCAATAGCGGCGCGATGCGACAGCTCGAAAAGTGTTTTGAAGATTACGCCGAGGCATGGCGTGGAAGAAGGAGCAATCGTCCAGCTCCCGTCGCTCACATTAATGGGGAGACGCCGCTGTGCGAGGAAATCCAAGAAGACAAAGACGAGGGGAGTGCTGACAACTTTTTTGCTTGGTTCTTTCGGGGCGAAGGGCCGGAGGGAGTGGTTTCTGGTGCACACTTCCGAAAAATTCGCCTCGGAGGGGAGGGGACGACACTATCGACGTTCTTTGAAGACAACTATATTCGCCTTGCTCTAAATCTTGCTGTCACTGATGCAAACGTCTTTGCGGCTTGGCAAAAGGCGTGCCCGGATGTCTCTGCTGAGGAGATTCGAGCGAGGGCATTTCACCTTTTCAGGCGCTCGTCTCGGCAAAAACGATTTCCCCGGCGTCGTGTATTCCTGGCCTATCAGGAAGCCGCATTGCGGTTCTTAGCTCGCCAGGAAACGGAATCTGGCCGTCGAGCACGCGTTATCCTGGAGGAGCGCTTCCCGGAGAACTTTAGCAGCTCGTTTCCTGTGCCCCAAAGCTTCCCTGCTGTCGAGCAGTTCCTTGACCCATCGACTTTTTTCACAGGACTAGCGCAACGAAACACTCTCGCCGACGAATTGAACTGGAAAGAACACGAGCCAGCAAACGACTTCCGTGCCTATTTTCGTCGCCGTGAGCAACAAAGAGAGTTGCTTACTTCCGTGGTAACCCTCGGACATCCAATCGTTGATCTTTGGTCACTCGCAGTTCGACGTCTCCCGTCCTTACACCGCAGTGCTGCGGAGAGAAGTGACCAATCTTCCGAGGAGCTAGCTAGAGATTTTCTCGATCTGCTGGAGACCCAGAGATCTGTACCGTTCAGCTCATTGCGAGAGATTGCCCAGGTTGCGGGCAATTGTGAGCTGATTGCGAATGTAAATTTTCCCGGTTTGGATACCAAGCATCTACGTGATCTCCCAGGCTTCTACCGCTCAGCTCTACAGCGTCAAACTCCAATCGGCGGCATGTGGGGCCAATTCAACCAACAATTGGTCACACAATTTCGGATGCCTGGATACCCTTATGTCTTGATCACTACCGACGTAGTTCAAGAGGGTGAGGATCTTCACACGTTCTGCTCCCGTGTCGTTCATTATGGAATCACGTGGACGCCTTCTTCCATGGAGCAGCGTACCGGTCGGGTCGATCGGATCGGGTCTTTGATTCATCGAAAACTAGACCGCGCGATGGGCGTCACTGAGGGCGATTTTCTCCAGGTGTTTTTCCCGTATTTGCCGGATACGGTTGAGATTATCCAAGTGCGCGAGATCTTTCGACGCATGAACCGATTCCTCAATCTGATGCACGAGGCGATGCAGGTGAGTGCGGGAGGCGATCCAACAGTGGATGTCTCAAATGGGATCCTGAGCGCTGCTGTACCCATTGCCGCCAACCGTGAACCGCTTCGTACTTCGTTTGAGATCTCGCCAGGTCTCATTGGGAAATCAGATGTGCGAATGCCTTACGGTACCAACGTTTCGGACTACAGTGGCAAGTTCAAGGAGTTGGTTATAGGCGCTCAACAAGTTCTTCCGCTCAACTTTCATCGGGCCAGCGAAACCCTGCGAGCAGGCTCCATCGCAATCGACGGGCTTGACATCGCGAAACTTGTACCATCAACTACTGTTCCTGCGCAGCTCAAAGATGTCGAAATTGAGCTTAGTGCCACGAAACGAGGGCGAGTAAGAATTTCCGTCAGGTCACTAATTACGTCTATCGAGACCGCGGATCACGACGAGATATCAACATTGATTTCAGCGCATCGGCAATTCGGTCGCGGGAAGCTGGTCGCGGAACCAACCGATCAGGATCAGTTAAGGCTATCCGCGGAAAGTAACATTCTCTTCAGCACCACGAAGACAACCGCATCGGAGCTTGCCACCGCGATTCGCAGCGCCGTAGTTTGTGCGCTAATACTCAGGCGAGTAATAGACAACCGAGGAGCCGATGCAGCGCATTCATGAGTTGTTAGCCGGAGTTGATCGGTTACCCGACTCCCAGTGCAAGCTTTCTTACAAAGGCGGAATCGCGACCGTGACATTGCCCAGTGGAAGATTTCAGACCATTGAGATCTCTCGGATCAATGGATCGTACCTTCTATCTTCTAAGGTAATTGGATCTACCCGGGCGCAAGCCCTCTCGCCCAGTGAGCTGGTTGAGTTCCTCTGGCGCAGAAACACACAGACCGGCATCGTTGCGCTCACGCTCGACGATGTCGGTCGAATTGTCGGCCGTATTTACCATGATTCTACCGAAGTCGATCTGCCCGAGCTTACGTACTACCTTTCTGCTTTGGCAGAGGAATGCGATCGACTCGAGTTTCTGCTGACCGGACGCGACGATCAGTAGCAGGCGAAAATGCACCGCAACGTTCTCGACACTGATGGCACCGGTGCCGTTGAGGGCCGAAAGTCGAAGTGCGGCCGTCCAAATTCTCAAATCGCCCAATTTAGGGCCGATGTGAAGGAACATTGAAAATCAGTTCAGCCATTCTTGCTGTTGAGAGAAGCTGTTTCTCGCAAAGAGTGACGGATTTAGTTACGAATAACTGCGAAGTGGATGTTGATGTACTTCACAAGATCGCTCGGGGAGAGCTTGGTCGTGCTCGGGCCAGTCCGAACGAAAAACTCCTCTTCTCCTCTGTATTTCAGATAGACCGGGGGGAGGGAATGCGAGGAACTCCGATTCGGCAGATCTGCTTCCCGTCAACGACAGGATATGTAATCTGTAACGCGGCCGCCACGTTTGCCCCCATGCTGCCATTCACCAGGTTATTGAGGTGCAAGCCGAATTTATCGATGTCGGGAAAGCCGTCCAACTGGAGTCCTGTCGGTCTCTGCATATCATCAACTCCGATGAAGAGAGTTCGACCATTGCTATTGGCGAATGCTGCGATGGTTTTCAGTGCCGAATGGGTGATCGCCTCATCATTCCGGCCGGCTTTGATGTTCCAGCGAAGCGTTGATTTGAATTCTCTAAAGATATCCTCGCCGGATCTGATCTCTGCGGAGGGGCCGGTGCGATAGAGACGGGTGTATTCGAGCGCGGTGCGGGCGTCATCGCGAAGCGCCACGAAAATCTTCCGGTGATCTTTCGACCGTACATCGCCGAAGGCATCCACCAGAATGCACTGACCGGCCATCACGCCACTGGCATACTGATCAGGCGTGCATTTGCCCTTGGCAAGAACGGTTGAGCGGATAGAAGGAGGCGCAAACGGCGAGTGAGAGAAGATACATCCTCTCTCGAAACAGCCCTCGAAGAGGTTTCTTGTGGGAAAATGGCTTATCTCGCAACCAGCGAAAACTCAGAGCGTGCGATGGTACTTAAACAGGGTTTTGACCGATTCGGGCAGGGGCTTTCATGAACGTATTCAGTTTGGATCGCCACCTCATTCGCGAATACGCCTCGTTTGCACGATCTTTTACCAAGATTCGCGCCCACGACATTGCTGAACAGGTCGAGCACATTTACGCCCAAGGAACCTTTTGGCCGGAGCCGCTGGTAAGTATTAATCCTCACTATCAGTCTGGATCGACGCTCGCCGACCTAGTCCGCGCCGGTGATCTATGTGCCGACATTGAGAACGTCTTCAGGGTTGATGGGAAACAGGTCAAGCTGTACAAACATCAGTCGCAGGCAGTAGCAAAAGCGCGTCAAGGGCAGAGTTTCGTAGTAACGACAGGCACCGGGTCTGGAAAGTCGCTCTGTTTCTTCATACCGATCATCGATGCAGCGCTGCGCGCACACGCTTCCGCTTCCTCAACGAAGCGGACGAGAGCGATCGTTATCTACCCCATGAATGCGCTTGCGAACAGCCAAGTGAAGGAGTTGGAAAAGTTCATCGGGGAATCTGGAGTTCCGGAATCTCAGAGGCCCACCTTCGCTCGGTACACAGGACAAGAAAGCCGAGAGCAGCGCGAGGCAGTTTCTAGAAATCCTCCAGACATTCTCCTGACGAACTTCATGATGCTTGAGCTTCTAATGACTCGTCAGGATCCGTTGGATCAGCAAGTCATCGCAAACGCTGAGGGTCTGGACTTCATCGTCCTTGACGAACTCCATACATATCGAGGAAGACAAGGTGCCGATGTGGCAATGCTGGTCCGCAGATTGAGGGATCGACTCTGCCGACAACGCGCGCCAGTTTGCATCGGGACTTCCGCAACGATGGCGAGCGAAGGTGGGCCCGAAACTCGTGCGGCTGCCGTTGCTCAAGTTGCGTCACGTCTATTTGGTTCCACAATCTCCCCTGATTCCGTAATCGATGAGAGTTTGGAGCGTGCAACAAATCCCTCGTTGAAGTTGGGGATTGCCCTCAATCGCGCGCTGACGGCGCGGCTAGAGGATGCTTCGGACAGAGACGTGACCGATGATGCACTAGAGCGCGATCCGTTCGCAGCCTGGATTGAGCTACGGATGGGGCTCGAAGATGGTCAGAAGCTGGCTCGGCGTCCACCCGTGAGACTGAGCGAGGCTGCGAAGCTCTTGAGTAACGACACCGGCAAAGACGAAGAGCTTTGCCGCGAGCGTTTGGAGCAGATGCTTTCTGTCATGAGCCGACCTAGCGATCAACGGGGTGGCTCTGGTTCACGAGCGTTCCTGGCGTTCAAACTGCACCGTTTTATTTCTGGCGCGGGCCGGGTGTATGCGACGCTTCGATCCAGGGGTGAACGCCTCGTCACCTTAGACGGACAGCTTTATCATCCTGAAGATCCAGAGGCGCGGCTCTACGCCTTGGTGTTCTGCCGAAATTGTGGGCAAGAGTTTCACCCGGTTACGCTTACCCGACGCAATGGTCATGATGAGGCTTTGGCTAGACCGATTGATGAGCTGCCTCTCAAAGAAGACAACGGAGGTGACCGGGCCGGTTACCTGACGATGATGCATGTTGGGGACGCCGATTTCAGTTTCGGCGGGGACGTGCAGGATTACCCCGAAGATTGGCGCGAAACTGCGCGCGGCGCTGAGCGAGTGAGTCTGGACAAGCGCGATTACCTGCTTGAACAGGTTAGGGTGGCCGCCAATGGCCGCATTTCGGCTACGGGTGCCCTGGCGTGGTTCATTCCGGGCAAGTTTCGATTTTGCCCCTGCTGTAAGGATCAGGTCGCTAGTCAAGCCCGTGAGATCAATAAGCTTGCCGGTCTTTCAGGGGAAGGTCGGAGTTCCGCTACTACACTCCTCACGTCAAGCGCATTGCGTTGGATGATGTCCGAGCAAAGCGATTTGCGGGTTCATACCCGGAAGGTGCTCGCATTCACGGACAACCGCCAAGATGCTGCTCTGCAAGCGGGTCATTTTAATGATTTTCTTTTCGTCACGCTCTTGCGCGCAGCGATCTTTGCTGCGGTTCGTGACGCTGGGCCGGATGGACTCGGGGAGGCCGAGATTGGACTCCGTGTTCGCCAAAAACTTGGCTTCCTTGCATTGAATAAGGACCGTCGTAAAGAGTGGATGGCTGATCCTGAAGCGTTGGGTGCACGACTGAACGATGCGGAGCGAGCAATCGGCCAAGTGCTTGTTCATCGGATTTGGGCGGATCAGCGACGAGGATGGAGGTTTACAAACCCAAACCTCGAAGAGCTTCGTTTGGTAAGCGCCGATTACTCAGGGCTCGATGATTTTGTTTCAGATGAGGCCCAGTTTATTGCAGCTGTTCCGGAATTGCGCGAGGCGTCCCCAGCGATTCGGAAGCGGGTCTTCACTTGCCTCTTCGACCACATGCGCCGGGGACTCGCGCTGAGCGCTGACGCCCTCCAGCTCAACTCACTCGAGGTCTTGTCTAATACTTCTCAGACACTTCTACGCGCACCCTGGAGCCTTACGCGTGATGAAGCGAAAAATGAACGTTCGGCCGCCACCCTCGTACAAGGGACAGTTCGAGCCAACTTCAACGACGAAATACTGTTACTGCGATCCGGCCCTGGGAGTAGCCTCGCACGGCAACTTAGAAAAGGAGATCTTTGGCAGGCCCCGCGACTTTCTGCCAGTCGTTACACGGCTGTCTTGGCCTCCATGATTCGTTGCGCGGAAGGCAACTACGGATTTTTGAATCGGGTTCAGACGCCATTCGACACTCAAGGTTGGCAGCTCAATTCGTCGGTGGTACGCCTTTATGCGGGGGTGGAGGCACCTAGCGCAAACACCTATTTCGTTGGTCTTTATCAATCCTTGGCCGCAATGTTGGACGCAGGCGGCGATGGATTATTTGGATTGGAAGGTCGTGAGCATACCGCTCAAGTCGATCAAGATAGGCGGCAGTGGCGGGAGAATCGTTTTCGGTACGGGAAGGAGGATCGAGAGTTTCTCGCGGAGAATCCGAAGCGATGGCTTCCTGAGGAGACCGACGCATTTTTGCCGCTTTTATTTTGTTCTCCAACGATGGAATTGGGGGTCGATATCTCAGCGCTAAATGCGGTCTACTTGCGTAATATTCCTCCCACACCGGCCAATTATGCGCAGCGCTCGGGCCGCGCGGGACGGTCCGGTCAAGCGGCCCTCGTAGTCGCCTATTGTGCTGCGCAGAGCCCCCATGACCAGCACTACTTTTCGAAGCCGGAGGAGATGGTGCGTGGGATCGTGAGGGCTCCTAGCTTAGACCTCGCGAATCGCGATCTTGTTGAGTCCCATTTACACGCCGTGTGGCTGGCGGAATCGCGTCAAGAGCTCGCATCTGATATACCGCACGTGTTGGATCTGCAGCTTGATGAACAACCCCTCAAGCTGAGTTTGCAGCAAGCTCTGCGGGTGACAGGTCTAACTCAGTCTGCGTCCGTGGCGATGAAGAGAATTCTCGACAGCATAGCCGATGAGTTGCCTGTAGACCGTGCTCCTTGGGCCTTGGATCGACAAGCGCTTGCAGAGGAAGTTAGCGCCGGATCCCGAGACCGTTTCAATGCAGCTTTTGGACGTTGGAGGCAGCTCTATCAAACGGCGCTCCAGCAATTGACTGATGCCAACCGAAGGTCAGAGATACCGGGACTTTCTGCCAAAGAACGCCGGGATGTGAAAGTTGAACAATCTCAGGCGAACGAGCAGCTTGCTCTCTTGGAACGGGGCACATCTTCTTTTGGCTCCGACTTCTATACGTACCGATATTTAGCGACAGAGGGCTTCCTTCCCGGTTACAACTTTCCGCGGCTACCGCTTTACGCATATGTCCCTTCATCGGGCAACGGTAAGGGCACGTTCTTGCAGCGCGCACGCTTCTTGGCTATTGCGGAGTTCGGTCCGAGAAGTATGGTGTACCACGAGGGCCGAGCTTATCGAGTCACGAAAGCCAAGCTTCCGCCAGGGCGCCAGCTCGGAGAAACCGGCAATCTCGCCACGGGGCAGATGTATATCTGTGAGAATTGCGGAGCCGCTCACATCGAAGAACTGGAGCGCTGTGTGAATTGTGGCCGTAGCCTAGCCGGCCTCACACCTATTCAGAATCTGTTACGCATCGACAACGTGGAGACACAACCAGCACTGAGGATCACTTCAAATGATGAGGCACCGTCAGCGGCAGGGCTTTGAAATCCAAAGCGTCTTCGAGTGGCCGATGCGCCAAGGAGTTCTGGATATCCTGTGCGCTACAGCGCAACTAGGGGACGAGGCAATCCTCAACTTGGACTATGGGGCGGGCGCGCGCATTAGTCGAATTAATAAGGGTCTTTGGCGTCGAAAGACCAAGACAGAACTTGGCTTTTGGATCGATCCAGCTACCGGGCGATGGGGTAAGGGGCAAGATGAAAGCGATACTCCCGATCCCGACGTGCCGACCGCTCAACTGATTGTTCCGTTTGTGCAAGATACAAAGAACGCTTTGCTCATACGTTTTGCGGATGGAAGGCCAAGCCTGGCTACGTCAGCAACCGTACAACACGCCCTACTTCGCAGTATCGAACTCACCTTTGAACTAGAAGAGGGAGAGACTGCTTCGGAACCTCTACCTACTGCGGACACCCGGCGTTCGATCCTGCTCTACGAAGCTACTGAAGGAGGCGCAGGCGTACTCAGCAGGATATTGCAAGAGCCGACGAAGCTGGCGGAAATTGCGCGTACAGCAATCAAGCTAATGCACTATGAAGGCGTCGAGGCTGCGGCTGCGACCTGCGATCCAGGTCTCCTCTTGACCGTCCCGAATGCGCATTGCGTTAGAGGGTGCTATCGATGCCTTCTTTCTTACTACAATCAGCTAGACCATGAACTCATTGACCGTACAGATGAAGCGGCGCTCGCACTTCTTCTCCGCCTGAGCCGCTGCATTGTGACTTCGACTCGTGCGTCTGGATCGACTACTGCATCACCGTGGCACGAAGCCATAGAGCACTGGGGTCTGCCTGCGCCGTCTGGCACGCCGCTGCTTGCTGAAGGTTCTGAGTTTTCGCTGGTTTGGAAAGAACATCGTGTAGTCGCAACTACTGAGACACCCAATAGCGAGACGGCTAAGGTGCTCAGTGATATGGCGTTTGACGTCGTTGTTCTGCCAGCCACCCCCCCAGCTGAGGCCCCACGGGAGCTTCTGGAAGCTCTAGGAGTGTCCGCGTGAGCGTTACGTTTTCGCCAGGGGACCTCGTTCGAGCACGTGGGCGTGAATGGGTTGCACTGCCTTCCATTGACAAGACGCTGCTTTCTCTTCGTCCGCTCACGGGCAGCGAGTTGGATGTTCAGCTCATCGACCCCACGCTCGAATCGGACCCTGTCCTTCCAGCTCAATTTGACCTTCCGCAAGCGGAGGACCGGGCAACCCAGGACGCAGCTTTGTTGCTCGGCGAAGCACTGCGGTTGTCGCTTCGCCGAGGGGCGGGACCATTCCGCTCGGCTGCTCGGGTCGCGTTTGATCCCAGAGCCTACCAGTTGGTTCCATTGCTCATGGCCCTCCGCCAGCAAACGGTCCGGCTGATGATTGCGGACGACGTAGGTATCGGTAAGACCATAGAGGCGGGACTCATTCTGCGAGAGCTCGTCGATCGTGGAGAGATTGACCGGTTCGCCGTATTGTGTCCGCCACATTTGGTTGAACAGTGGACCGGAGAGCTGCACAGCAAGTTTGATCTTGACGCCGTGGCGGTCACAGCGGCCTCTGCCGCTCGGCTTGAACGGGGATTGGCACAGTCGCAGACTCTCTTCGAGGCGAACCCATTCACCGTCGTTAGCTTGGACTACATCAAGGCCGAAAAGCGACGCGACAGCTTCGGACGCGCATGTCCTCCATTTGTGATCGTCGACGAGGCGCACTCCTGCGTCGGCGCCCACCTCGGGCGTCAGCAGCGATTTGAGTTACTTCGGAAAATTGCGGAAGATCCGAACCGACACCTGCTGCTTTTGACAGCAACACCTCATAGCGGTGACGAGCAGGCATTTAGCCGTCTCTTGTCGTTGCTCGATCCACAGTTCAGCAGCAGTTCGCTCGAAGACGAAGCGTCTCGCCGTCGATTGGCGCGGCATTTTGTTCAGCGGCGTCGGATTGATATTCGAAGCAAGGATTGGGGCGAAGATCGCTCCTTCCCTCCGCGCCACGACACGACCGAGAAGCCCTATCGCTTCAATCCTGCGCATCAGGCTTTTCATGACAATGTTCTGGACTATTGCCTCGGTGTCGTAGAGGGCGCGGGCAGCGATAAGCGGAATAGACGGATGGCATTCTGGAGCACGCTTGCTCTCATGCGTTGTGTAGGGTCTTCACCGGCGGCTGCTCATAGCGCTTTGCGTACCCGATTGAGCGACGTAGCAATTCTGGAAGAGCAACTTTGCGACGATGACGAGGCCGAAGGCCTGGATGTCGAGCCTGCCGCTGTCGTACTCGATGACCCCGCGCTGGCCGCTTTGGTTCGACAAGCGGAGGCTCTGACGACCGCGCCAGATCCAAAGCTCAATGCGATTACAGAGCTCCTGCGTCCCTTACTCAAAGATGGCTCCAACCCAATACTGTTCTGTCGTTTCATTGCTACGGCCGAACATGTCGCTTCTGGCCTTCGTAAGGCATTTCCCAAGCTTTGCGTCGAGGCAGTAACCGGATTGCTGACGCCTGAAGACCGCCGAGCGCGAGTCGAGTCTATGGGAAGCGCACCCCAGCGCATCCTCGTTGCCACCGATTGCCTCTCAGAGGGTATCAACCTCCAGCATCTCTTCGATTCGGTCGTGCATTACGACCTCTCTTGGAATCCGACACGGCATCAGCAACGGGAAGGCCGCGTAGATCGCTTTGGACAAGCTAAGGTTGTCCGATCTGTGCTCCTTTACTCTCCCGACAGTTCCATTGACGGGGCGGTTCTCCAAGTTGTGTTGCGCAAGGCCGAAGCCATCCGCAAGGCCACTGGAGTCACCGTCCCCCTTCCCGAGGAGCGGTCAGCGGTGGCGGGTGCTCTTCTAAACGCGTTGCTTCTTCGCAAGGGGCGTTCGGAGCAACTTCCCCTCGACCTCGATATTGAACTGTCCGCGGATACGGATGAAGTTGACCGTCGTTGGCGCGACGCCGAAGAGGGAGAGCGTCGCTCACGCGCAGTTTTCGCCCAGAACACTCTTCGTCCTGATGAAGTGATCCCCGAGTGGCAGCGTTGGCAAACCCTGTTGGGCGGACCTGAAGATGTACGGCGCTTTTTGGCCCGGGCAATGGGGCGGCTCAATGCCGGACTTGAGCCGTCGTCCGGAGGAACCGAATTGGCGCATCTGGAAGCACTCCCTCCAACAGTTTTGGAGCGGCTCGCTGCGCGGGGACTTCAGGGAACACTGAGGATTACGTTTCGGGAGCCCGCGCCTCCCAATGCCGAGGTAGTTGTACGCAGCCACCCCCTTCCCTCAACGCTTGCCGATTTCCTGCTTGAAAGCGCGTTGCAGCCAAGTGAGACTACGGGGCGATCACTTGGACGTTGCGGCGTTTGGGCGACCAAGGATGTGTCTTCTCAAACCTTCGTTCTGCTCATGCGTCTCCGTTTCAAGCTGTTCGTCCGTGGTCGTCAGGAAAAGCTCTTGCTGGTCGAAGAAGCCGGCGCGCTCGCCTTCACCGGAAACGCAGACGCTCCGACCCACGTCGGAGATGAGGCGTTCGGATTGCTTCGTTCGCCTGCAACTGAAAACTTGGCCCCTGTTGCTCAGGAGCGTATCGTTCGGCAGGCTCTTCTGCGGATCGAAGCGATGCGAGGCGAGAGCGGTCCAATAGCCGTCTACGCCGCTCAGCGAGCGAAGATCTTGCTTGCCGACCATGAGCGAGTGCGTTCGGCTACGGCGTCGATGCCGGGAGCATCCCGTGTCACTGTAGAGCCAGTCCTGCCTCCAGATGTCCTCGGTGTGTACGTGCTCATTCCGGGAGGCGTCTAGGAATGGCGCGTGTTCGCGGGTCCACCCTGAGTTTCGACGCTATCACTCTTGAAGGATCGCTCCTATCATCCGCGAAGTTCGCTGCTGTCGCTGAACGTAAAGCTGAGGAACAGAGCGATGCGGATTACGGTATCCCTAAAGGGCTGTCACTTCGTGACGAAACCGCGCGATACTTCCGCATTGGGCAGGCTCTATTTCGTGATCTTCATGCTTCAAGCACGCCTGCGCGCCACAAAACAATTGAGTTCGCGGACCAGCTTCTTCGTCTGATCTTTGGCTTCACGGACATTGAGCAAGTCAATGCTCCGAAGTTCCGCGATGACAGGTATTTCCCGATAACGCTGGAGGCGCTCGGTGGCCGCGTACCGGTCGTTGTCGTACCACCATCAGAGAGTCTGGATCACGCCAGCCACTCACTCTCGCAAGATCGTCGCCGTTCAGCCGCTTCAGCGTTGCAGGATTGGTTGAATGCTGACGAGGGTGCTGTTTGGGGGCTGTGCACGAATGGCGAGGTGCTGCGACTGCTGCGCGACAACGAGAGCCTCACCCGGCCGGCATACCTGGAAACCGATCTGCGGCAAATCTTCGAGGCTGAAGACTATGCCGGGTTCTCGGCATTGTGGCTCGTGCTTCATGTAAGCCGCTTCGGTCGTTCGGATGCGCTTCCTGCGGACTGCCCTTTGGAACGCTGGCGTGAGTCAGGGAGTAAGGAAGGCCTTGCTGCACGCGACAGACTCCGCGATGGCGTGGAAGCCGCCTTGCTCGCACTTGGCACAGGATTTCTGACGAATCCTGCGAACTCCGAACTGAGTTCACGTCTGCGAGAAGGAACCTGGGTCATTGACGAATACTTCCGTCAGCTGCTGCGGCTCGTCTACCGGTTGATCTTCTTACTTGCTGCCGAGGATCGTGATCTCCTGCATACACCTGAGGCTTCCGAGGAACGGCGCAAGCTGTACTCACAAGGCTATTCGCTTGGGGCATTGCGCGATCGAGCGATTCGCCGCAGCGGATGGGATAACTTTCATGACCGGTGGTCTGGCCTTCTCGTTACCTTCCGATCTCTGGCCAATGGCGCGCCTCGTCTCGGCCTTCCGGCGCTCGGCGGTATATTCGAGGCCTCCGCTACGCCTGAACTCGACCGCTCTCAAATATCGAATCGGTTTCTGATGGAAGCGATCTTCAGATTGGCTTGGCTTCGCGATGACGGACTTCTGATGCCAGTCAACTGGCGCGACATGGAAACAGAAGAGCTCGGTTCCGTCTACGAGAGCTTGCTCGAACTGACGCCACGCCTTAGTCCAGATGGACGCGAGTTCAAGTTCGCCGAAGGGCCCCAGACCAAGGGCAACGCACGCAAGACCAGCGGTAGCTACTACACCCCCGATTCCCTCGTTCAAGTCTTGCTCGACAGCGCGCTCGACCCCGTGCTCGACCGCGTAGAAAGCGAGTCGGAAGATCCAGTCCGCGGCCTGCTGGGCGTCACCGTGATCGATCCCGCGTGCGGTTCCGGTCACTTCCTGCTTGCAGCCGCCCGCCGCATCGCGCTCCGTGTCGTTCGCCGCCGCCACGGCGACATTTACACCACGCAGCAGCGTCTCGCCGCCCTCCGGGACGTTGTCCGATCCTGCATTAATGGTGTTGATCGCAACCCGATGGCGGTTGAACTGACCAAGGTCGCGCTTTGGATTGAAACGGTTGAACCGGGCAAACCGCTCGGGTTTCTGGACGCCAACATCCGGCTCGGGGACTCTCTTCTCGGCATCTTCTCAGTTGACGCCCTTACCAAGGGGATTCCGGACGCTGCCTACCAGCTGCTCACCGGCGACGACAAGACAGTTGCAAGAGACTTTCGCAAAAAGAATAGGGACGAGATCAAGGGCCAAATTCGAATGAGGCTCTCTGGTACGTCCGACGCTCTGGCGTTACCAAAGCTGGCGCAATCGCTGCGTGAGATACGTCAACTACCGGAGGACACAGTCGCGGAAATCGATGCCAAGCGAGAACGTTTCGACTCTGCCTCTCACGACCCGCGCCTGCAGAATATCGCACAAGCTGCAGATCTGTACATTGCCGCATTTCTAACGCCTAAGACACCCGAAACGGCACGCCAAGAAAGCAATAGCCTGATACCAACAACGGCAGATGTACACACCGCGATGAGCGCAGGCACCGTCTACGGTCCTCGGCTGGGAGCTGCTCGTGAACTTGCCTCCACAGTCCGAGCATTTCATTGGCCGCTGGAGTTTCCTGACATTCTCGGCTCGGGAGGTTTCGATGCAGTCCTGGGCAATCCCCCGTGGGAACGCATTAAGCTACAGGAACAAGAATTCTTTGCTTCGCGCGAGCCGGCGATCGCTGAAGCTGCGAATGCTGCCGCCCGCGGGCGTCTGATAAAGGCTCTACGCGAGGCTCCGCCGGGCACTCGCGCCCAGATGCTCCATGCAGAGTTTGAAATAGCCAAGCGACTTGCGGAAGCATCATCGGAATTTGCTCGTCTCGACGACGAGGCCAATGGTCGTTTTCCTTTATCCGGCCGAGGCGATGTGAACACCTACGCCCTATTTGCGGAACTCTTCGTCATGCTTGTTGGGGCTGGGGGAAGGGCCGGTGTCATTCTCCCAACTGGAATTGCGACGGATGCTACTACCGCCCCATTCTTTTCTTCGCTCGTGGTTGAGAATCGGTTGGTTAGCCTTTTCTCCTTCGAAAATGAGCGCTTTATATTTCCCGGGGTGCATCACTCATTTCGGTTTTGCCTTCTAGTGGTGGGAACCACGAACAAGGCTGCGGAATTTGCTTTCTTTTTGCGAGACCCTATACAACTGTCGGACATGGATCGGCGATTTGGTCTTGAACCCAAAGAGATCCAGCTTATCAACCCGAACAGCGGAAACGCGCCAGTCTTCAGGTCAAAGGCGGATGCGTCATTGACTGCTTCGATCTACAAGCGGATGCCAGTATTGGTGCATCTTGAGACGGGCAAAGCTGGAAATCCTTGGGGACTCACCTTCCATTCGAGAATCTGGCATATGGCCGAAGACTCTGAGTGGTTCGTGTCGGCGGAAACGAAGACTGCTCCAAGCGCTGAATATGGTCCGACAGATGAATCAGGGGAGCCGATGGCCCCTCTGTACGAAGCGAAGCTGTTCCATCAGTTTGATCACCGTTGGGCGACATATAAGGGAGTGGAGAGTCGAGAGGTCAGCTTAGATGAAAAGGCAGACATCAGATTCGAAATAACTCCGAGATATTCTGTTCCTGAAGGTGAGGTGCCGAAACCGCCTGGCAAGTATGGGATGGACCCGTGAATGGCTGTTGGCGTGGAGAGGAATTACGAGTGCGCAGCTCTTAAGAACGATGATCTCGGCGCCGCTGCCCGTCGCAGCTACGTCGAACAGCATGCCTCTCATGTTTCCAGGCGCGACCATAAGCGCTAGTCTTTGCGCTGCGTTGCTCGCGTGTTTGAACAGTCTGGTTTGTGATTTCGTAGTCAGGTTGAAGCTGGGCGGAAATAACCTAAGCCTATTCATCGTTGCTCAAATACCGGTAATTCCTCCTGGTTTCTACACTGAGGGCGAGCTAGGGTTCATCCTACCGCGCATACTTGAACTCACGTATACCAGCAATTCAATGGTGTCGTTTGCGCGAGATCTTGGATTTGAGGGTGAGCCATTTGCTTGGGATGAAGACCGCAGAGCATTGATTCGTGCGGAGCTAGATGCTTGGTTCGCATGTGCCTATGGCCTAACCCGAAATGAACTTCGTTATATCCTCGATCCAAAAGAAGTTATGGGACCAGATTATCCGTCTGAGACATTTAGGGTACTTCAAGACAAGGAAGAGCGGACGTACGGTGAATACCGCACTCGCCGTCTTGTTCTCGATGCTTGGGACCGCATGGAGCGTGGCGAACTACACCGTCCCGCTCCCCATGACCGGAGCAGAAGCTCGCCAATAGAGGTGACTATTCCTCCTGAGTTCGCCCTGACACCACCAAAGCCGCGACCACACCAGCCGGGACTGGATTTTGGCGAGGCGGATTCCAAATGAGCGCAGATGCCCTTGCGCCAGAAACCTCACCCGGCTTCATCACGACTGAAGAGGCCCACAAGGCAGCCTACGACAACGGTTTTCGCGTGCAGCTCGGCAGGCATGGCGGTTGGATTGGCTATCGTTCTACCACCGCACGAGGCGAAGTATGGATTGCGCGCGACCCAGACCGAAATATCTGGCTTCTCGCGCTCACACATTCCGGCGTCGTGGCCGAGCTGCCCCTCATCCGTGCCGAGGTGACGAGCGCTCCGGGTTCGGCCGTTTACTTCTTCTCGAAACTCCCCGGCCTGTACGACGCGCTAGATCGCGCCTATAAGCTCGGCGTCAGCTTGCCCGACGCGCCTCTTGAGGTCTTCCGAAAACGGACCGCGAGTCTTCCAAATAGCACCGAAGCCGAGCGCCTCACTGTTGTTCGCATCGGCCAGAATATCTTCCGCGATGCGCTGCTTGAATACTGGAATGGCCGCTGCCCACTGACCGGCATCACAGACCCGGCGCTTCTGCGCGCCTCGCATATCGTCCCCTGGGCCGAGTGCGAGTCTGACGAGCTACGATTGGATGTTCACAATGGTTTGCTGCTCTCGGCTCTTTGGGATTGCGCCTTCGATAGTGGCCTCATAAGCTTCTCGGATGTCGGTGTTGTTCTCCGCTCGGACAGTTTGAGCGATGCGGCTGCACTCGCGTTGCGAATTGATTCAGTCTCCGCAATCATGGGATTGACTGATTTACACCGGCAAAACCTTAAACGGCACCGCACCAAGTACGGCTTCTTTCCCGCAGGCCGCGGCACCGGGGAGGCCTGACGTGCCCATTTTTCAATCGATCATAAAGAAACTGTCCGGAGCCAAAGGTGAGTCGCAGGCCGTCGCGGAGGCGCAGCCATCTGAGGAACATGAAGCACGATCTCTGCTAGACAAGCTGCTGACTGATTCTCGTCTCTACACGCAGACGAAGGACTATAAAGATCTCCTCGATTTCGTTGTTCGCCTGCGGAACTTTGCACCCTTCAATGCAATGCTCCTCCAAGTGCAGAAACCGGGACTCATGTATGCTGCTTCGGCGGTGGATTGGAACGAGCGCTTCGACCGCAGGCCGAAGGCAGGAGCGCGCCCGCTGCTGATACTTTGGCCATTTGGCCCCGTTGCGCTTGTCTACGATGCGGAAGACACCGAGGGTAAGCCGCTACCAAAAGACGTGTCTAGCTTCTTTGCTCAAGGTCGCAATTGACCGCGATCGTATCGGCTCATTTTGTCAACGGATGAGCGCGAAGTACATAAACAGCCAAATGATTGATGCCGGGAACGGGTCAGCAGGAAGTATTCGATTGATTCATCGGTCTGCCGATCTCAAGGTTGCAAGTGTCTACGAAATGCATGTCAATCGCAACCATGTTCCTGCTACTCAGTTCGTCACGATCGCGCATGAGTTGGGACATCTCTTTCTAGGGCATCTCGGACTTGACCCGATGCTTAAAATTCCTGAACGGCCTCCGATGGACCTCCGCCAGCGGGAGCTCGAAGCGGAATCAGTGGCATATCTGGTCTGTGCTCGAAATGGGGTGAGTTCAGAATCCGAGAAATACCTCGCGACCTACGTCGAAAAGCACACGACGATCGACAACTTGGATGTTTACCAAGTGCTCCGCGCCGCCGGCCAAATAGAGACTCTCTTAGGCATAGGGGCACAAACGCGAATTGAAGGTCGCAAATCGAAAAGACGCTGATATGCCCGGAACTTTGTTCCGTCCGCGCAGGTCATGAGTGGGGAAGGAATGTGAACGTTCGGTTTGCCGTCGTTTGCGACAAACGGAATGTGCGAGCGGCGAGCCCGTTTGACATCTCTCACGCCGATTTGTGAGTTGGTTTCCCCTGAGGGGTAGATCATGACATGGGGCTGAATCCTTCCACTCTTGATCAGAACGTACATCTCGCGCGTGTCGGCGATGCCATATAGGCGATTGCTGAGCGCGTGGAGTAAGCGCAACCTCGCTCCACAGATGACATCATGAAGAAACGATTCTCGAAGGAATCCTTTCTCGTCGCAGAATATCTGCGATATGGCTCGTCATTCCAACATTTCCGATCAGTCGAATGCCCACTCGCCTGCCACGCACCAGCTGAACGAACTCCCGTAATCCAGATACTCCATCGGAAACCGTGAATGAAAGTTCTTCATCCACGTCTCCTGGCACGATGATGAGTCCAGACGAGATCGCCGCCTCCTGCTGAAGTTGAAGGATCCAGATGCTGGAGGCGTCCATTGCCCACTCAACCCGAACACTCCCGATTGTCACTTCCAATTGAGAGTGCAATTTCCCAAGCGAGGCACGAAGGCTCTCGGAGAGCGTCTCTGGACGCGATTTCCCCAGCATGAAATCGTCCGCGAATCCGTGTACTCCCTCAATGATGACCGCACCATCCGCACTAGACAATAGAGCGCCAGAAAACTGAGACTCAACTTCCTCTTGCAGAAGAACTGACGCAATGCGTTCGCTGTCGGCGGTACTCTTCATGAGCTCGAACGGGTCTACCCACCCCCTTATCGTGGGGAAGTGCCCTGGTTCTGCAATTTCCGGACACGTGCGAGTCCATTTCCCGCTGCTTCCGGTGTGGGTTCCGAACGAGAATGGAGGTACTTTTCGAGCGATTACCGTGGTGAATGGAACCTTCCATCCAAGACAATGTGCCAGCAAAAGCCCAAACGCTTTGTCACCGATGTGCTTGGAAAACCGGTTCGGCCAGTGAAGGTATGGATTCAGAGGAGTGGGATCGTGTTGCGATTCCCATAGCACGGTGCGAGTCTGGTTAAATCCTCGGGCAATTGGGTGAACGCTGAATTCGATGCGCAAGTGAGGATCAGCTGGCAGATCAGGAGCAAAGCCATACACTGATTGAAGAATTGCGAATCCCAGGTCGCGGGGAACGCTCAGGATGTCGCCGCGTTCAACGACCCGTGGGGTTTCACCTGGCGCGAACTCCACTATTCCTGCATGGCTCACGCCTGAAACACCGCCGTCGTTGACGTTGATAGTCTCATTCACGATCACATGGAGCCCAGACGTCGCGAGGCGGATCAGATGCGACTCTGCCGCGGCCACCGAGTCAATTCCGTAGATGAATTCATGACCCTGCGGAATTGCCGGGTCGAACGATCGAACGTTGACCTTGGCCTCAGGGGATGTAGCGAAAAGAGCGCTGATCGCTTCCATTACGGAGGGGAACTTATGATTCGGCTCGAAGCCGACAACACGATTAAAGCGGGGCGTCAGGAACGGAGAAAAGCTGACGAATTGGGCAACGTTGCCTTGGCGCGCGAGTTCGTCCAGCCGCTCGTCTTTGAAGTGTGCCGTCGCTGTCACAGGATTACCAGTGAATTCAGTGTACCTAAACATTAAACGGGCGTTACCATACGTGCAAGTTGGAGTTAGCGCTTTCACGCATGCAGGATACGTATAACGAATTCGACTTTGAGCGTCGCGGTGGATTTGGGTCGAAGGCCGCAGAGCGTCCACCCTTCGAGGTTGATAAAGGCCGCGTAATCCATTGCGCTGCTTTTCGAAGGCTCCAAGGGAAAATGCAGGCCTTGGGCACTGGCGAAAGTGACTTTGTTCGGACCCGCCTAACCCACTCGTTAGAGGTCGCTCAGCTCGGCCGAGGACTTTGTCGCGAACTTGATCGCCTTGAGTTCACACCAGACCGGGACCTCGTGGAAGTCATTTGTCTGGCTCATGATATCGGTCACCCGCCATTTGGCCATTCAGGCGAAGTTCTGCTCAACGAGCGCATGAAGAATCACGGCGGTTTCGGAGCGAATCCACAAAACTTAAGGATCACCACCGCCCTCGAAGCGAAGTTTGCGGATCACGGGCTCGATTTAACTCGGGCAACCCTCGATGGTTTGGTGAAGTACCCTCGCCTCTACGACATTTCTGATGATAGCGCGAAGTTCACCTACGCGGAGGATCGTGAGCTTCTC
Source organism: uncultured Acidobacteriaceae bacterium (assembly GCA_963703075.1). GTDB lineage: Bacteria > Acidobacteriota > Terriglobia > Terriglobales > Acidobacteriaceae > Korobacter. Next base: position 2,614,379 of record OY969786.1, on the reverse strand, counting down.
GCGTGGATCAAGGAAGGAAACGCTGTCACATCTTCCGTGCCACTTGAGTCTCAAATTGCCGATTGGGCGGACCAGATGGCGTACTCCGTCAACGACATTGAAGATTCGCTAAAGTCCGGCATTCTGGAGCCATCTGCGCTGAAAAATCGGGCGCTGGAAATCCGCGATTTTGCTGCTATCCGTTTTGCCAAACAGGTTGAACGTCTCGGGCGGAGCAACGGCGTCCCTGAAAACATAGTCGGAGTGACTGCGATCTCGAGTCTCGCCAGTGAGCTCGAAGAGCGCTATCTAAAGCCGAGTTCCGTACGACAGCGCAAAATCAATCTCAAAGAGTGGACCTCTAAGACGATCAAGAATCTAAAGGCAGGTTGTCGCATCGTTCCGTCAGGCTCCAACGATGCTTCCGTGCGATATCGATTTCGGTTTGACGTTTCCGATGAGGCGCTCGCGCTCGCGGCTCTTCTACAAGGCATCGGCCAGTTGCTGATCTTCAATGATCCTCGGGTAACGGCGGTTGAGGAGTATGGGTGTTGCATGATCGCCGAAATCTTCGACCACCTTGTTAACCACCCCGACCTGCTGCCAGAGGACTTCCGTGAACTGCTCTCGACCGGTGATTACGGGGGCGTTCATAGAATCGTTTGCGATTTCGTCTCAGGCATGACAGATCACTACGCCCAGGTTTTCTTTCAGAAGTTGTTTCCCGGCAAAGTGGATACCCCCGTCCAGCTTGCCTCAACTTAGGGTTGGAGCATTGCATGCCCTCATTTACAGCATATCTTGCAGGTCCGTACAACAACTGCAATCGAAAACAGCAGACCGAGTGGCGAAAGCAAATCAAGCAAAAGCTTTTAGCCATCGGTCATAAGTCGATTGATCCATCCGAACATGTGAATGATTGGACGCCTCTCAAAGAGATGGTCGACCTGGAGCGGTCGGATTTCGTGATTGCCAATTTGTGGAAAGAATCCATAGGAACCGTTCTCGGAATCCTTCAAGCCGAAAGTGCCGGGAAGCCCGTCATCCTCATTGATCCGAATTATCTGAACAGTCATTCTCTGCGCGAGATCGTCGGCGCGTCCAATGTCGTCCACACAATGGATTCCGCAATCCAAGTGCTTGAACGCGAAGTCCTCCCGCTATTGGAGACCGATATTCAGGTCGTCAAACGAAAGGGAACGGTTGAGCCGTTCAAAAGAAAGAAACTGCAGAACAAGCTCAACGCGGTCTGCAACGACCTCAACATAGAGGGCTCGCCCTTGCCTCTCATCGTCTCGCATCGTGTGCAAAGCCGAATTCGGATGGCAGCCGGGGCAAGCCTAAAGATTGACACCTCCCGGATTGTAGAGCTTGTCTTTGACGAGTTAGCAAAGGTCGTGAAAGAAACCGACGCTCGGTATGCGCAAGATCTCGAAGACCATGCCACGAAGTTGAGGGATGAGTGGGCATACCAGAACGAGTTGAAGGATGATCGGCGGGCTCTGGAAGAATTGAGTAAGAGGGAAATCGAGCTCCGTGCCGAGCTCAGGCGGGTAATCGAGGAGAACAGGGCGCTTCGGCAGCACGTCGAAAGAGTTGAAGCAGGCGGACAGGTCGAGTTGCCCTTCACGAGCGGCTTTGCTACGGTTGCAGAAGCTCTCAATGCGGCAGCGATTCGCTTTCCCGATTCTTTGGTCTTTGATGACGCTGGAAAAGTTTTCCGGGCAGCCGGGGACTGCCCGTTCAATCGGCCCGACGAGGTATATGCGGCATTGGATCTACTGGCTCAATATTCAGAAACACGCCGCATGATTCATCCAAGCACTGGCGCTCGCATCCGGGCAACAGGGCTGAAAGAGTGGCTGAAAGAGAAAGGATCTCCGGTCGAATATGCACCGACGGAATCGAGGACCACTCGTTCCAGTGAGAAGCTATTGAAGGAGCGGGCTGTCCATTTCCGCGGTAAGCCTTATGAACTGGTGAAGCACCTCAAAATCGGAGCGGGCAGCGTGAATGGAGGTTGCCGTATTCACTTCGAACTCCTCAATGAGCCCGAAGATTTCAAAGTCCTGGTAGGACATGTCGGCAGGCATCTGTCGCTGGCGTAAATCTTCAAATGCACCAGATAAAGTAAATTGTGGTAAGTGCAAAGGAATGGCCGATGGATTTTGAAAACACGGCGAGGCGGGCCTTGGCAAAGACGAAGGATGCAGGCAAGGCAATGGCGAAGGGATACCGCGATAGCTACGATAAGGTTACAGGTGCCAATGTTGCTCGGGAAGTAGATGCATTTCAACAGGAGATGGAGACCGTCTATTCGGCCGTGGCATCTCGAATTGTCGCCAACGAAGCCGAGCTCCAGAATCTGAATGATAGACTCCAGAAGGTCGAGCGACGATTGAAAGTGGTTACTGCGACAGCGGTCGTCGTAGTATTCATGCTCGTAACATGCATCGTGTTCCTCTGGGCTTCACGATGAATGCGTTTCTTGATAAGTTCATCTCCGAAACGCGTGAAGGCCATGGAACAGACAGCGTCGATTGGCGATCGACATTTTTCCCCCGCTATTCTGACAGGGATTGGCTCGATGTCGCGGTCGTGGCTGGAACGTCGGTCGCAGACATCCTCACGGATGTGCGCAGTGGAGCCTACGAAGATAAGAGAATCCCGCCTAAGGTACTCGAGGCCTTTAATCTGCAATTCCCAAATGTCGAAGATTTTCGTGAGTTCATTCAGAGTCACGACTCGCCGGAGCAGCTGAGGGGGATTTTTTCGGGGATCAAGGGCAAATTGTTTGAGCTTTACCACGTGGAGTATCTCAACGATGGGCACCTTCCTGACGGACTGGTGGCCAGGCTGGCGGAGTCCGCTACGCAGCCCGGCTATGACATTGTGATCGAGGACGCCCACCAGCATCCGTCCGAATATCTGCAGGATAAGGCCACTTCCTCCTTAGCCCTTCTACGCGAAGCCATTGAGAGGTACCCCGAAGTGGATGTATATGTGCCGCACGGAAGCGTGGACTTCGAGCACGCACAGGATCTGCTGCATCACGTTTACGAGACTTCGATTGACGGCGACGCAATCGGCCATCAAGTGGATGCTGGAATCGAGGCCGCGGGTCACGCCGTGGAGTATCACTTTCCCTGGATTGGAGAGATTGTCGTCGTCGGGACTGAGCTCAACCGATGGCGGAAAGGGAACAGTAGCTTTCGGGAGTTTCGCAAATACGTATGGCGACGTACTTCGAGATTATTCGGTTCCAACGCCGTAGGCCAGCTGGTTGCGATCGGGGCGGGTACCCCGTATCTGCAGCTCATTTCGATTCCAACCCGGCTGATGATCTCTCGCTGGGATGTGAGTAATGAGTTCGAAAAACGGAGCGAGCAGCGACGCGCCCGTATTGTTCAAGTCTCCGAGGCCTTTGAAGCGGGAGATGGTGAGAGGGTTCGGTTGCTCACGACTCCGTTGCTGTTGTTTGCCAAAGAACCATCTCCGCAGTCCTGAACGCACTGGTTCTGAACTCTTCCCGGATGTGTCATCAAGGGATGTACCGTGCGTTCGAGACGTCGATCGTAGGTCTCCGTGGTGGACACCGAGCGATGTCCCAGCATTCTTTGTACCCGCAATACATCCACGCCGCACTCAAGTAAATGGGTGGCCATGGCTTGGCGCAGATCATGGGGCCGGAGATTTCCGACTCCCGCGGCGATTGCGCGGCGACGAACGATCCTCGCCACGGCCTTGGTGGATAGTCTCGCGTTTTGAATTCTCCCAGAGCGATGAATCGCCACAAACAGTGCTCCTGGCCTAGATCCGCGTACCCGTATCCATTCCGACAACGCCTGCTGCGACTGAGCCGTTAGATAGGCGATGCGCCAGCGCGCACCTTTGCCCAGCACGGCGTAGGCCGGCCGCGTAAAGAACCGACAGCATTGCGTGGTCTCGAACCCCACGCGGGGATTGATCCCGTGCGCAGCTTGAGAGCAGGCGTTCGATTGCCGCCACGTCAAGCAAAGGAGGTGGTCGAAGGCGATCACCATGAATGCTGGCCAGATCCGTCGCTCGCTGAAAATCCTCATGCGACATTTGGCCGAAGACGCCAAGCTTCGCGAAGGACTCCGCGCAGCGCGGCAAGAGCGAGGTTGGCCGAAGGCGGCGCATAGGATGCCGCCAGATTGTGGCGCAAGGCAAGCGTGTCGGCGTATCAAAGTTGCGCCCAGGGAAACTGTTCGGCCGGAAGCGACCAACCTAGGAATTGCACCAGGTGGTGCAATAACTTTCTCAGGGTGTGCTGGGAGGATGGAGCGAGACGCGAGAGATAAGCGGAGACGGGGCTGGGTGGAAGGGAAGTGAGCTCGGTGCGGAAGGTGTAGATAGTGTGTGCAAATGAATCTTTACCCACCTCAGGCGTGAAACGATGAGCCTCCATCTATCGAAATAGTACGGACGAGTTGCAAAATTCAGCTACCCTCTTTGAGCCGTGAGGGAACATAACGCCGGCTGGGCTTCTCTCGGTGCGATCCAAGACCCGCGGGTAACGGAGTGAGCAACGGCACCGCATCATTTCCCATCCGAGAAAGTCGCTGTAAAAGAAAATTTTCTTTTATTATCTATTTCTGGTTTGAAAATAACTTCATGTATCTGATAATAAATAACTTATAAAAACTCTCAATAAGATAAAGTGACGGACTCCGGCGCGGAACAGCCACCTGTTGCAGACGGCTGAAACTCCTTGTCTTAGCGGTTCAACGCCGCGCGGGACTCGAGAACTTTCGCATCATCCCGATGATGCGGCCAAGAGAGCCTGGGACAGCCGATATATGAAAAGGATAGGAATGGAGAGCAGTTTACGAAACCGCAGATTTATATACCTTGGGTATACAAATCGAATGTTCCTAAACTAAGTCAGTTGTCTGTGTGAGCACGTGACCAAACGACATGATTGGTCCCGCGACATCTCTGTTGAAACACCGCACCTCCTGGAATACGCTTTATCCCACAATGAGCATTCCCCCTCTAGAAACCGATTCCGTGGCAAGCCTCTACCCTGACGGTAGGTCAGTGCGCCTCAAAAATGACCCGTCGCGGGTTGGAACTTGCACCGGTCGCGTACGCAACATGGGCGGTGTCTGGATGGTACAAGTCCGATTTGGGAACCCTACGTGGTATGCGGATTTTGATATTGAATTTCCTGAGACCCCGCCGCCTGACGATGAGGAGATTATCCGAACAGGGCGCTTCGGACGTGCTGCTGAGTTACGGCGCCGCCTAACCCATATTCAATTGTCCGGCGGCCTCGCTGACCTCGTTTACAGCATGAATACAACGAACACAGACTTCTATGCGCACCAGTACAAGCCAGTCCTTTCGTTTCTGGAATCCCCCTCCCATGGACTTCTTATCGCGGATGAAGTAGGTCTTGGAAAAACGATCGAGGCTGGACTGATTTGGACTGAGCTTCGAGCACGTGTTGATGCGCGTCGATTGTTGGTGGTGTGCCCAAAAATGCTGTGCGATAAGTGGCGTTTGGAGCTTCGTGGTCGCTTTGGCGTAGATGCGAGCATCGTCGATGCCGCAGAGCTGGCCAAAGAGCTTGAATTGCCGCGTCCGCAATTCCCCGCGAGTCGGGCGTTGATCGCAAGCATTCAAGGGATTCGTCCTCCACTCGATTGGGAGGAAATGGTCGAAGATGAATCCGCGCGGAGACGACTCGCAAAGGTGTTTCGCGATGCTGCAGGCAAAGATCCGCTTCTGGATTTAGTAATCATCGATGAAGCGCATTACATGCGAAACCACGAGACAGCAACCCATCAGTTGGGGCAGTTTTTACGCGACGTAACCGAAAATATCGTTCTCCTCTCCGCTACCCCAATCAATCTCAGAAGCGAAGATTTGTTTTCGCTCTTGAACTTGGTAGACCCAGACAGCTTCCGATTTCGTGAGCAGTTCCAAGATGTTCTTGCGGCAAATGAGCCTCTCGTCAGAGCGAGGCTGGCGGCGCTTGGCAAGGAGGATACTCCCGCGACGGTTCGTGCGCATATTGAAAGGGCACAGACATTCCCGGTACTCTCCCAATCCAAGCAATTAGAAGCGCTCGTGGATGAACTCGCGTCGTGGGGCACACGCCCTTGGCAGATAGCGGATCGGGTGCAGCTCGCAGATCGCATTGAGCGGGTTAATTCCCTCAGCCGAGCGCTCACCCGCACCCGAAAGCTCGATGTGACGGAGCGTAAAGTAGTCCGCCGGCCGGTGGTCAAAGCCATTTCCATGGCGCCAGTCGAAAATGCATTCTACGTTCTGGTCTCGAATGCCATTAAGCAGTACGCATGGAGCCACGACGTTTCCGATGGCTTCCTGCTGGCGACCCCTCAGAGGCAACTTTCCAGTTGCATGTATGCGGCTGCGGAATCATGGAATGCGCAGGATAACCAGGACATCTCGGAAGAGATGCTATACGAAGACCTCGGAGTGGAGACCCGCAACGTTTTCATATCCGGCTTTCGTCAGTTCTTGTTGAATGAGATTCGTGGAAAATTTGATCTGAATGCACTAAGACAATCAGATTCCAAATTCGACTGCCTGGCGAAACTCCTCCGCGACCTTTTTGTGCTCTTTCCGAATGAAAAAGTTGTTCTGTTTTCATACTTCCGCGGAACGCTCCACTATCTTGCCAGCCGGCTACGAGAGGTGGGTATCGAAGGCTTGGTTCTAATGGGCGGGATGCGCGAGGACAAATCCGAACTGATCGAGCGATTCAAGAATGTGCCAGACATCCGAATTCTTTTGTCTTCGGAGGTAGCCAGCGAAGGCGTCGATTTGCAATTCTGTCGATTTCTAGTCAATTACGACCTTCCGTGGAACCCGATGAAGGTTGAGCAGCGTATCGGTCGAATTGATCGCCTGGGGCAGACTGCCGAGAAAATTGACATCGTAAATCTTGTTTATGCCGACACGATAGACTCGCGAATCGTTCAGCGCCTATACGAACGTCTCAATTTATTCGAGCGTGCCCTTGGCAGCTTAGAAGGTGTACTCGGGGAGGAGATACAGCAACTCACTGCCGACTTGCTGACTGGTCGGCTTACCGCCGAAGAGGAGGAAAAGAGAATCAGTCAAACAGCTCTTGCTCTGGAAAGGAAAAATCAAACGGAGCGGGCGCTCGAAGAGCAAGCAGGACAGCTCATAGCCCATAGCGATTACATCTTGAAGAAAGTCCACGCAGCACGGGACTTCTCTCGGCTCATATCGGATGACGATTTGTTACTATACGTCCGTGATTATCTGGAGAAGTCCGCTCCAGGCTACCGATGGATTCAGGTCGGCGATGACCCCTATGAGGTGGAACTTTCACTGCCGCCTGCGATCCTTGCGAGACTGGACAATTTCATCATCGAAAGGCGATTGCAGGGGTTGACTCAACTCTCCGAGGGTGGGGCCAAGAGATGCAGGTTTGTGAACAGAGTGAAGAGTGGAAGAGGCTGCGAACAGCTTAGCCAGTTTCATCCTCTGCTCCGATTTATTAGTGCAGAGATAAGTTCTAAAATGACTGCACCGAGCGAACTCATTTCTGTCAGGGTAGCAAGTCCGGTACGAACTGCAGTCGGCTCGCTAGAAGGAAGATTTGCTTTTACAGTTCACCGTTGGGCATTCAACGGACTTCGGACCGAAGAAGCAATTCGAGCGCGGGTTGTGAACATCGATTCGATGGATGCTCTTGACTCCGATAAGTCATTCGAAGTTGTAAACCTGGCTCGCATCAGTGGGTTGGACTGGCCTGGTGCTACTGGGACTTTGGATCCTAAATGTGCAGCCGATGCCTTAGATGAAGCGGAATTGCTCCTAATTCAGGACTTCAATCAGGAGAGCACGCAAAAAGCTGCAGAGAATGCTGATCGGGTTCAGTTCCAACTGCAGGCGATACAGGCTTATCGTGACCGCAAAATTGGTATCGAAAAACAAAGGATCCTCAGCTTAGGCGCTGAGCCTAGGAACCGGGGTTTGGTCATCGCCGCCGAAGGGACCATGCAACGGTTGAAAGAGCGGTTCGAACTCCAGCTGGCAAAGCTCGAACAAACGCGATACGTTCAGGCGAACCGAGAGACTGTTAGCAGAGGAATTATTCAGATCGAGGAAGGCGCCTGACGATGCTTGACTGGAAGAGTGTGCTGCGCAACATTGCGGAGGAACTTCATCTTAAGGGTCGCACTGACGCCAAACAGAATGTGGTCCAGTCGAAAGCACCTGGAAGGGCGCCGGCTGATCGCAGCTCACGGCAGAACGTTATCCCGCCGCCCCAAGATCCGCACCGCGATCTAAAAGCAAGTGCGGCTGGTCAACGCGGGGTCGTTGCGTCGTCCTCAAGCGGTAAGGACACTGGAACTCCTAAAAAGCATGATTCGATCAAACCGACCCCGCCTCCGCGAAGCCCAAATTCTGGGCACCAACATTTCAAGGATGCCTCCGTCTCCGCCACACCGCAAATCAAACGAGTGCAGCCGGGATCTTTAAGTAAGAAGTTCTCTCCGCCGGATATGAAGAAGTATAGGATTGGGAATTCTGACTGCGTCGTTCGTCGTGACCAGAATTGGCAGAAAATGGGAATCGATCTTGGAATCGGCCGGGCCCAGACCGGCAAACGGTCCTTGTGCATCCTGGGGCTCGACTTTGGTACTGCCTTCACAAAAGCCTGCGTGCGGGTTCGCGATCTTTCGTATGTGGTTCACTGGGACAAGGCGGTGGATTCCTCACATTCATTCCTCCTTCCAAGCGTGTTCTCGTCAATGCCAGATGGGGGCTGTGTATTGGGTATGGCCCCGGGTGGCCAAGCCCATAGCGGTATAAAGATGTCGTTGCTGGAGCAGCAGCCGACTGAAGAAAGCAGTCTCAAGGCGGTAGTGTTCATCGCTTTAGCCACCCGTTACGTTCGGAGCTGGCTCTTTGACGCACAACGCAACGTAGTCGAGGGATTTCAGCTTGAGTGGGCGTTAAATATGGGACTACCTGCGGCCGCGTGGGATAGGTCGGCTACTTGTCAACTCTACACAGAGCTTGCTGCGGCGGGGTGGGCGCTCGGTTGCGTTCGTGAGCCAGTCACATTCGAGGCAGCGAGGAAAATTTGCCAGGATCGGCGGAATGGCGCTGGGCGCTTCAGTGCCTGGCCATCTTGTTGGGGAGAGAATACAGGCGTTTCCCGAGTTTGGAGCGCAGATTCATTCGTACCGGAGCTCCGCGCAACGGCAAAAGGACCTACATTTGCTTGTGGACGTGGGGGCCGGCACGGTCGATATTGTGACGTTTCACATTGGTGAAGATGAGGAATCCGAAGAGATCAACTGCATTCTTGAACCGCTAGTGAGGACACAAGGAACTCATGTGTTATTGGGGTATCGCGCTGAGGCTGGGGCGCTCGTGAGGAGTGATTGGGACGATGCGGCTTCCCGTCTGGATGGTAAAGATTTTGAGCGTAGCTATGGACTCCGCTCAGGAACCCTCGATCCGGTGGAGGAATATTTTTCGGAGATGCTCTATCTCTCCATCCGCAAGATTCTTCACGATACCAAAACCTTTCGATATGGAACGTCGCCTGCATGGTCGAAGGGCTTGCCATACTTTCTGGCCGGAGGGGGAAGAAGGATCGATGTTTTTCAGAGAGCTATGCAGCGAACTGCACGCGACCGATCGCTGCTTGAGCTAAGCTTGCCGGTGCCGGAGGACGTTGTACTGGGAAGAGTGAAGCCCGAAGACTTTCATCGTTTATCAGTGGCTCATGGAATGAGTTACGCGGCACTCAATCTTGCTAAAACGTTACGCCGAGCCGAGGTGCCGGATCTGCCTCTAACAACTGGAAGGGCTGAAGACTATCGCGACAAATACGTGGAAAAGTGAGAATTGATCACGTATCCCAAATTTGAGATTCTGGGATTCTCCTGTTTATGCGAAAGGCAGGGCACTTCAAAGCACCGCATTTACCGGAGCACAGGGTAGTGCACCCCTCTAGAACTTAAGATACATGATTGGTAGGATCGAGGGCCTTCCCCAAGAACAACGTTTCATCGATCGGTTCAGGACGCACGCCGCTAAAGCTGCCCAGGTGCAGAGACGGATTAAGGCGCTGGACAAGATCGAAAAGATCGAGTTGCCAAAGAAACGCTCGGTAGTGGAATTCGATTTTCGTCTCCCCCGCGATCCGGCGAACAGGTGGCCGGGGTGCCAAATGTGTGCCAGAAGCGATGCATCGCCCCCCGGATAGCGAGGGCCCCCAATGCCGAATCAGACGCACCACCTCACGCCAAAGCGGCCCCACCTTGTTCGGAAGAAAGATGCTGTTCGAGGCTCTGTATCCATTCGATGACCGTTTCGATTCGGTCAACGAACACCTTCAATTCGGAATGACCTCGCATGATCCGATGTGCGTGGGCTACATCGTTGCGGAAGAGTCTCACGTTTTCGAGTGCGATTTCAAAGCCCGTTTGGGAAAGTAGAAGGTCGCGCACTAAAGTTGCCTTTATCGGTAGATCAACGAACTCTATAAGCGGAAGAGAGAGATTATCTTGTTTCGCTCGCTGGGCCTTTTGCGTGAGTGCTTTCTGTTGCTTACTGGTAAGGCGTCTTATCCAGTCGTCGCTTTCACGATATCGTGCGCATATGGCGCGGGCCAACAAACGCTCCAACTGCGCGATCAGTGAATACCCGAGCAAGAGCACAGGCAACTTCAAGAGGTCGCTCCAGGTGACAATGCCTGTGATCTGGGTTCCGTCAACTACCAGACGATATTTCTGATCCTTCACGGTAGGAAGAAAATGGGCGAGCGGTTCATCTGCGGAGACGAGAACCGACGCATCGATCCGGCGTCTTTCCCCAGATTCTCGCTCAAGAATCCCAATGATGCTATCTGCCTCGGCGATTGGGATCTGGTCAAACTCCAGTAGATCCGTCCGCAGTAGCACTTCGGCCGGCACCTCCTCCGGGCGGCAGGTTGTCAGCCCAAAATGAGCAATGTGCCGAACCCGCAGTCCCTGGGTAAGCGGTAGAGAGAGACGACGAATCTCAGAGTCCTTCTGTGCCATCAAGTTCCTGTCGCCAATCTCCTTGCTGTGCCGCAATGTGCTTGCATAGCCGGCTCGCTAATCTCAGGCGAGGCCGTTTAGGTCGACTCTTTGGCATGTATCCTTATCGAGACTAGAGAGACAAAGATCGTAATCCCGTGCGCAGGAAAGAGCAACCTTCAACCGCAGTGTGAAGGCACTCACTCTGGTTTGGGCGATCGCGAACCGCATAATTTCTGGCGGCGATCCTTCTACTCTCCGGGTGCGAGTCTGGTGGCAAGGAATTCCGAAGGATTTTCCAGTGATCACCCTCTGATGGTCGGTCGGTGGGATATGCCGCAGATAGGAGTTGTAGTTGGCGAGAGACGGTCTACTGCCGCGTTCCGGGAGAGTTGCCGAAAACACCTGCTAAAGCGGCCTCAGTGACGCAAAGAGACTGCTCCACAACGCGATCTGCAGACAGATCAAGCCATAACGTTCGTAAGGTGAGTTGGCTCTGATGCAGAGCTGATGTAACGACATGCAGATCAGTTTCCAATGCTGCACGGCGCTCGCTCGCCGGATAAACCAGGAATGCTTGCGGACGACTTTCGGCTCCGACCAGACCGAGAACGGTGGAATACGCCACGAGCTGGTAGACGTCTGGGTGCCTGCCGAAGTCGTCCCTCGTGACCTTGTACTTGGCATCAGCCACAACCGTGGCCGACCGACTACGGATGATGACGTCCGGGTTAATGCCGACCCGTCGTTCCCGATCCAAGGGAAATCTCTCCTTTCGTACATGCACGCCTACGCATTTGCGACTCCATTGTTCGAACACGCTGAACACAAAGCGTTCAAAAAGTTCAAACATGTTGAGACAAAATCCAAAAAACTCAACTTTGCCAGTCGCATTTACGAGTGTGATCTGCTCAAGGAAGAAGCGGCACCAACGATGGACGTCACTATAGCGTTCGTTTAAGCGATCGTAGAGTAGCCGGGGAATGTTACGAGCGGAGAAAGGTGTAGGGGTAACTCCGCCGAAGTGCAGAATTAAACCCTGAAGTCTCTGCCGTAGCGACTCAGGCCATTGGGTCGACCTCTGAAGCGTCAGGAGAGTCCAAAGGACAAGTCTGTTTTCCAACACATCAACATCTGATACTGAGAATCTACAGAACAGCCGGTCGCCACGAACGAGGTTCTGTCGGATGTTTTCCTGAAACACTAACCTGCCGCGTACCGTGGCGATATTTTCTTCCCGCTCGATGTATCTTCGCAACAGTCCTTCACGAAGAAGATTTTCAACGAGCGCGGCGAAATGTTCGACAAGCGCCTGAAGTGGGCGGTCAGAAGCCGTGGAGTAGGGAACCGTTGTATCCAGAAAGGGGGAAGCGTTCTCGTAGAACTTGTACGCAAGAGCGAGCAGGGAGAAGACGTTGGCGATCGGAACCTTAGGTTGGATTAGCACCAGGCGGCCGCTGCGCAGTCGAAAGTATCCCACGTGATGATTAGGCCACACTTTGTGGAGAATCTGGCCACTCGCGTCATCCACGCCGACGGCAGTCGTGTCGAGACCTCTGCAGCGGAGCTCCGCGGCCTCATCCAACGTCAGCGCAACCTGCTGGTCCCTAACCTCTTCCTGAAACTCCAGGGTCTCAGTTTGAGTCGGCATGAGCGTCGCCCTGAATAGTATCGAGGCCATAATCGCGGACGAGTTCGGTGTACGGTTTGCCGGGGAGGTATTCTCCCAGCAGCGGGATGATTGCCTCGTTCCAGACTTGGATCAGCGAGTCGCGGGGAAAGTCCTTCACATCAGGTGAGTCCAGGGACGCCAACATGAAGTAGCTATGCCCCACTACCAAGTGCTCGTTAATTTCACAGACTTTCCGGTTGAGAGCGCAAAACCAACGAACGATGTCATCGCGGTTGCGGACGTTGCGGTCGGCTAGCCAAGATCCAAGCACGGGTGCGCGCTCATCTTGATACGGTTTTAGCGCGAGAAAACGAAAACGCCGTCGTAGGGCGTAGTCAACCAACGCAATCGATCGATCCGCGGTATTCATCGTTCCGATCAGATAAACGTTCTTAGGCACGCTGAAACGCTCACCCGAAGCCAGTGTCATGCATTCTTGGCGATATTCCAGAAGATACAGAAGTTCGCCGAAGATGCGGCTCGTTTTACCCCTATTGATCTCGTCGATGATGAGCACGAAGCGAGCTTTCGGGTTGGATTCCGCGTCTTTACATAAACGACGGAAAATCCCTTCAGCATAGCCATAGACAAGCTTGTCAACCGGAGTTGTCGTGTCTCCCGGAGAGATCTCTTTGCCCTCGGAATTGAGAAGAATGGGGCGGATGCCCTGGAAAAAGTCCTCATAGCCATACGACTCGTGGAGTTGCACGATGTCCCACCTCGACCCGGGTTCGGCATCGGATTGAGGATCTGTCCACCATTTCGCGAACTCGCGTGCTACCCATGTCTTGCCCGAGCCGGGAGGCCCCTCCAGGATCAATTGCCGGTGCGTGTTGAGAATCTCCTCAAAGCGACTGAAGAACTGCCCTCCCAAGTAGGTCGACTTCCAGAGCGAGCGATAACGCTCAGGAAGAGAATCTTCGAACGAAGGTGAAGTTATATCGAAAGGGTGGTCTTGCACATCATCTCCGTTGCGCGAACCGAAGTACCGCTCCGCGGCTTCTGTGTTGTTAGTGTTCACGTCCCGCGGAGCTTTTTCGTAGCCGTCCCATGCGCGTAGCATTTCCCGTTTAGCGGGACCGTCCTCTGTGCCGAGTTCCTCCGCTCGATAGAGCACGGGACGTTCGCGGTAGCGCAAAGTCGGATTGCGTTCGCCAAACTGCCCGTCGTAGACCCGGACGGTGATGCCTTCGCGATTGTCGCAATAATAGAAGTACTGGATTCGTCGATTCTCGGGTCGCCCTAAAAGCGGAACAATATCTCGCTCGTAGATTGGCACTTGCCCTCCTTGGCGACGGGCTATATCGTCGAGGCGCTTGATCGTCTCTGCGATATCGCGACTTCGCACTATATAGCTGCCCATCCTTCACTCGCCTCCATGTACCTGCTATCTAGAGTGGATGTGGCCTCGTCGGTGTTGCCTTGACGGCGAGATTGCTCTCCGGGACGCCGCGTCGCGGAGAAACCGCGACGGATCAAGCGCGGATGGGTGATTTGTAGGGGCGGGTACGACTGACAAGCTGTCAGTCGGACCCTCGCAAAATGCTCCGCGATAGGCAGGTGCCACACCCGGTGTGCTAAATTTGTGCAGCTTCACAGCGGAGGCGCACTCGCTCCACCGATCTGCGACGCTTCAGAGCGGCTGGATGGAACTCGTAACGTGCTGCAATCCCACCTTGGCCAAAGCCTGCTCATAGATTTTCAGCTGCTCTTGATAGGCGAGCGCCAGCTCTGGGGAGGCGGCCCCAGTCTTGTAGTCGATGATCCGCCAGCTTTTGCCTGCTCCGAATAGCAGGTCAATCACTCCCATAACGATGGTGTTCGCATCGTCGGCAAAGGCGAATGGTGTTTCCACCGAGCTTACGGATCGCTTGGCTTCTATCCAGAACGGCGCCTTCGCTACTGCAAGCACCGTCTCGACCGCTTGATCGAGCACCGACCGCAACTGCGGTTCGTCGACCGTCAACCACATTCCCAGGCGTCGTAGGTCTTCAGGCGAGACATCCCTTTGCCGCATGGCATGCTCCAGCAGGCCATGGATCAGCGTTCCCCAAGCTACCCCGGCATCGGCACGATGCGAGGGGGTATCGGACGAGACGACTTTCGTTGGGTCATCCTCTGCCACCGCCGCGGAACGAACCATCCGCGCAATGTGCCGCGCTTCCGCCGTAGCTGCTTTGACCGCCCAGGACGGAGCTCGCGCCCGTCCATGCGCCACTTTCTGCTGGTCGACGACCTCGGCCAGCAGAGACTTGCCGCAGTCAAGAGGAGAGACGGGTGAGGCAGCCGCCGCCATGGGAACCGGGAGTTCGACTGCCTGCGAGAGAAAGTCGTTGAGCGCTCCCCAAGCCGGAGAACGAAGCTTCTGAACGGAACGGCTGATGACCAGCATCTGTCGGGCGCGGGTCGCTGCCACGTACAACAGGCGATCCTCTTCCGCTTCGAGGTAGGGTTTTTCCGCCGCCTCCCATGCCGCCCAGTCCGGATGCTCCCCGAGCAGCGTCTCCACATAAGATCCCTCATTGCGGCGGACGATTTTCAGCCACCCCACGGTCTCGCGCTCAGCGCGCTCAATGTGGACATCGGCACGTAGCCTCACCCCTCCCGCCGGGTCCGCCAGAAAGACCACCTCGGCCTCTAGTCCTTTGGCTTTGTGCAGGTTCATCAGGCGGACGACATCGGGGCGACCGGGCTCAAGAGGAAGCGATTCAATCTCATTGTTCGCTTCACGATCGGCTTCCAAGGCTTCAGCTGCGTCCGCGAGACTTCCTCCCCGCTCCATCACTTGGCGAACTCGATCGACGGCATGCAGAACGTCGCCGGCTGCGACCCCTCCCGAGGTAGTGGCAGACAATGCCAGATAGCCCGTATCTTCCAAAATGCGGTCGAGCGCGGCTGCGGCGGGGAGAACTCGCGTCCAGCGGTAGTAGCGGTTGAGCGCCGCTAAGGCTGCGGCGGTCGGAGAGGCCGGACTCCTTGCACTCTCGTCGCCCTGTCCTTGAAACAGGCTGAACCAACCGCCAGCTTGCTTGAATGCGAATAGCTCTTGATCACTGATCCCGAATAATGGCCCCCGCAGAACGGCGACCAGGGATAAAGCATCCTGGGGGTCAGACAATGCCCGCAATAAAGTGATCAGCACAGAGACTTCCCCGGAATCACCAAACGCACCGGCGCCACTCACCTCGAGGGGGATATTCAGCAGCTTCAGCGCATCTGCGTAGGGAGCGATGCGATCAGTCTTCTTGCGGGTCAGAATCAAGAAATCGTTGAATCGTCGCCGACCCGCGTTGACCTCGGATCGTATATAGGTCGCGATCTTTTGCGCGTCCGTCGTCGGCAGATCTGATGGTTCACAGTTGTGGGTGAGGGTGAAGACTCCTCCCGCCTGCTTGTCGTGGTTATGCGCGTCTAGGGATGTGAAGCGCGGAGCGTACACCGTAGGCGTGGCAGGAAAACGTGTCTGAAAAACCTCGTTGGCCCAATTGCACAACCGAAGAACGGAACGATAGTTCAGGGTAAGAGGCACGACCTTACCGACCTGAGGGTCGCTCAAACGGCGGCGAACCGTATTGTAGATATCGATATCCGCCCGACGAAAGCGGTAGATCGATTGCTTCGGGTCGCCGACTACGAACAGAGCGCCCGGCCGCAAGGACAGAGTTTTCCAGTCCCGTTGTGAAGGTCGCTCTCCGCTAGACGAATTCGTTTCCGCCGCTGCCAGCCAGAAGACGATCTCAGCCTGTACTGGATCGGTGTCTTGGAACTCATCGACCAAAATGAATTGGAACTTCTGCTGAAGCGCTTCTCGTACCGCTTGGTTCTCCCGCAATACCTTGGCAGTCAGGTTGAGTAGGTCGCCATAGTTGAGCGAATTAAGGCGCCTCCTCTCCTCGGAGGTAAAGCACCGCGCTCGGCTCAACAGCGTGACGGATAACCGATAGATGTACTGCCGCCACTGCTTCAGATAAGGATCGACCACCGCCGCATGAAAGTCGGCATGCAGCTGTTGGACGACTTTACTTAAGCGTTTCTTCTCGGGGGTGGAATCTGCCCACCATTTTTGTACGATCGTTGATTCGCAATTCCATAAATCGAGAAGGGAAGCGATGATTGAAGGACGATCGAGACGGTGTCGAGAAACCCGTAATCGCCCCTCAAACTCCCTTGCTGCTTTCTGGATCCGACAAGTGGTGGCGGGATCGACTTTGCCAGGAAAATGTTTTTGCAGTTCCTTCCAAAACGCCTCGATGCGTCGGAGGGCTGCTTTGGCATCAGGGCAAGTGGCATCGCCGGGAGGAAAATGAACATCTTCGTTCGCACAGAAGGTCGCGAACGCGAAATCGAGATCCTTCGGGCGTATGCTGGCATCGAGGAGTGCGAGCATGTCCGGATCGCCTGCCGAGCGGGCGTTCGAGATAAACTCTCGCCATGTTCTCTGGCGAAGCTCTAGATCCTGAGCCTCGTCGAGTTCGGTAAATCCGGGAGAAACTCCGGATTCGACGGGCCGCTCGCGCAACAGACGTGCGCAAAACGAGTGAATTGTACCGGCGAAGAAACGCTCCAGGTTGGACAACGCTAGTCGAATTCGCTCGGCATCTTTCGTGGCAACGGTCTTCGATTGTGGCTTTTGGCGCTGAAACTGACCCAACTGGGCTTCGAGTGCGAGATGAAATCGTCCACGCAACTCGGAAGCGGCCTTGCGGGTGAAGGTGACTGCCACCATGTGCTCAACTTTGTAAACTCCGGCTGCAACGCCTGCAGCCATGCGCTCAGCCAGCATCTGAGTCTTGCCTGACCCCGCACCGGCCTCGACGAGGATATTGGTTGTTAGCTCCTCACGGATCGACTGACGCGATATTTGATCAAGAGCACGTGAATCAGACATGACGATGCAGTCTCCGCGATGTCTCCAGCGCATCTTCCGCCAGTTTTGTTTTGGCTTGCTCGTTCACTTTCCCACCACAAGCGGCCACATAATCGCAGAACCGACAGTCGCCGGCATCGCTGGTTCGGAGAAACTGTCCCGCAAGGATCAAATCTCGCAGATCTCCGAGGACGGAGGCGATCGCGTCCTTCGCTGGTGCCAGGATAGCCAAGCGCCTCTGTCCTCCTTTGTGACTGGAAAAGTAGTAGACCCCGTCCACAACGACCGGGTTCTTGTGACGAGCCTTGAGCAGTTCTACAGCGGCCAGACCATATAAGGCATGCTGGAGGCGGCGCCCGCGATCGAACGTCCCTTTCCATTTGTCTTCCCAGTATCCGCCAGTCTTGTAATCAATAATCTCGAACTTGGATGGCCCAACCTGATCAATGCGGTCGATACGACCAGCAATCCGAAAGGTAATTCCATTCCCTAATTCGATGGCGACTGGTCCCGGGCGGGCCAACGGTTCGGAATCGCTCTTTTCCAATGGCCTTCCGAAGGACACCTCGAAACCGAGGGGTGTAGTTCGAGTATTGCTAGTCTCAGCCTCAACAAAAAGTTCGACATCGGCCACGAGGTCGGCCGACTCTCTCTCGAAAATCTCTGCGGAGGGCGCCGGCATTTCCTTATTAAGGGTTTGCAGCCGTGCTCGCGCCTGTGCAATCAGCCACTTCGCATCTGCTTTTGTGGGACGCCGGCTTTCGTCACGAATCCGACGGAGAAACGTGGCGTAAAGATCGTGCAGGAGTGAACCGCGCATTAAAGGGTCTAGCCATATATCGTTAGCGCGTTCGTGCTCGTCGACTGGCCGAATCCCCAACCCGCGCTTGAGGAAAAACCGAAACGGACACTCCGCAGTGCCCTCGAGTTCCGTGACCGAATAGACCGACTCCGGAGCACAAGGATCGAGGACAGCTCCGGCATCAGGAACATACCCGTCGAAGGCAGTAAATGCCAGACTCTGCCGAAGGGTTTCCGCATCTTGCCCCTTAGCGATCGAAGGGAAGGCAGCACGAACCTCGTGAACCCCCTCTGTTCCACTCCCTGCAACACTGCGCAGCCACCAGTCGTCGAGGGAAGTGGAATTTTGCCGATTTTCCGGCACTGCCGATTTCGGCTCTCCCAACTCCTTTTTAAGGTCGCGATAGTTGAGAGTGGAATCCCTCCTCTTCAATCGAAGAGCTTGCAGCATGATCCAAGAAGCATAAGTCTCCCGATATTCTCGCGTATCGCGACACGAGTAGCTGAACGTTACGGCAGACGATGATGCAGCAAGCCGTGTCAGGAAGGAATAGACTGCTTCGTCCACCCTGTCCGCGGATAGGCGTAGATCCGAGGAGATGGCGGTGCGTTCCTCGTCGAGGAGCACTGGATCTTCCGTGGATGATGAGAAAACCCGTCCTTCTTCGAGGCCCACGACGAAGAGGTGCTTTCGTCCCGCATAGCCCGCTTGTGCAAGACGACATACATAAAGATGACCGGGGCGTGCTCGTTCTGACGCGACACTGAGCGACTGCACCCGCTCATAGATGAAGCGTATCGCTTGCATCAAAGAACACGAGAATGCGCCGAGGGCGCTGAGTTCCGCGATGTGGTCTCGCAACGCTGAGCAAGCCTTTTGGTCGAGTGCGCTGCTCCGGGCGGCGGTGTGTTCAAGAAACGCGAGAACCACGGCCACGATCGCTTGGAGCGGAATGGTGCCATCGGCCGCGGGTTCAGGGATAGATGTCACTAGGCCCGAAATCCAGCTACGTATCTTCGACGTACTTTCCCCTTTCTGTTTAGCATCTAGGCGACCATCATCAGATGCATCAGGATCGGCGGCACGAGATTCATAACTCCTTTGCAACTGTCCCAACGCGAGATCGTAGGTCGCTCGTCCCCACCCAGCATTCGAGCGCCCTAAGATCCGAGACGCTTGTCCGGCGGTAAACCCGAGGCTCTCGTCTTTGATCGCCAGATCTCCCGACTGGAGAAGGCGACGGAAATGGCCGGCAGAAAAATCTGTCTCAAGCCACTCGCAGAATCCGATCAGTGCTCTTCCTGGGCGTGTGAGGGTTGCCGGAATGCCGGGTCCGAGCGTAACTGGCCAATCGTGACGAAGCGCCTTCTCCCAAATCAATGCGACATGGGCGTCAGAGGCACAAGCAATCTCGATTTGATCGAGCGACGCATGGGTTGCGAGCGCGCGTCGGAAGACTTCTTCGATTTCAGCCTCGTGGCCGCCGGCGTGGAAAAGGGAGACACGCTCCTCTCCGGGGATATCTCCCGATCCAGAGGAGGGATCCATCAAAAAGGCGAGTTCATTAGTTTCCATTTTGGGGTCTAGTCGCTTTATGTTTTGCGAGCTTAGACGTCGAGGGATGGTGACGCCCGGTATTTGAAACGCCAAAGGCGCAATTCGTTCCCCAGGTGTGACATCAATGAGGGCTCGTTGCAACCGCGTCCAGAATGCGTCGGGGAGTTCTGTCCAGCAATCTGCGTTTTTTATAGGACACCACTCAGGGTGTTTCAGCGCTTCTTCGTAGATGGTCGCCAGATCACCGCGCTTGTTGTCGGTGAGGAATTGCTCGTAGGCGGCGAGCAAGGCATGCAGCTCAACATGCTTTGCTGCTGAAGAAAACCCTTCGTTATTGAGAGTCTCCGGACCTATTCGCGCGGAACGCAGCTCGTTGACGGTCGACCACAAGGCCTGTGCCATGGTGGGATGATCCGCTAGCGGACGGAAATAGCCATCCTGTGTCGGCAGATTGAGTAGCAGACGCATCATCAGGGCTGGCCCCAGACCCTCCTCAGAAGGCGAGATCCCACGTTCGACAAGAAAAGGAGCCCCCATCACAAGCGCAATATCGAGCGGAGTAACGAAGCGTAAGTTCAGCCAGTTCGTATTTTCCCGTGCAATGCGTTCTCCGAGAGTACGTCCAATCCCATGGGTAGGAACCCATACCCACTTGGTTCGTGTGGGATGCGCGGCACAAAGGCGTTTCAACTGATCTACAAAAGGGTCCACTACTATGCTCCGAGGAGTCTCAGATCTGTGGGTGGAACGAACTTCCAAGATGAGATGTACAAACTATCCATAGAATGGCGAAACTCGCTGTTCGCTCTGCGCGATCTCGCAATGAGCCAGCAACTGATTCCAGCTTAGGGGGTAAGTGGTCTGCCATCAAGCTGTATAAGACGATTTGTTGGGTTTCGCAAAGGAGAACGGGAGTGAACCGAACGAGAAGCAAGCGCTAGGCGGATAAAAAACGGGAGGCGCGGACCGATGAACAGAGCTGAACAGCCGCCAGGCAGTCACGGTGGAGGGCAAAAAACCTACAACCGAGTCGAAAGCGTCGTCTCCACCGATAGCGAACCCAGCCTCGAACCCTTCAAGACTGTACAACAGGACGGCAAAAGGCTCTGCAAAGCTTGCCGTCACGATTCATCCTGGATAGCCATTGTGAGATCGCGGACGTCTCGCTACAATGAGCGAATCTGAAAGCGATCGCGACGTAACGCAGAGAATGTAGCCTTTGGAGCCTGAATGGCGGATCCTCGCGGGTTGTTAGTTGGTTTGTTGGATTACATCAAAGAGCAAGCCAAAGAAGTCAACCCGCGGGGATATAGTCTCGTTTCCGCCAAGAGTTTCGTACGCCAGCGCAATGAGATTGCCGGACTGCCGGGCGTTGAATTTGACATCCGCGTTGAGGGAGATCACCTCTGGCTAAGAGTTCCCCGCTTAGCTGCGGAGCCGCCGCCGATTCCAGCTCAGGCATACAAGAGCTTTATGCGAGTGAGCTCTGACCCCGCAGGGCCTGCGCCTTCGATTGATGACGCCGCCTACAACAGATATTTGATGGGAATGACCGCAGAACTGAAGAGCGGTGGTAAGTCGAGCGCTGAGGAAATTTCTAAGTTGGAGTCAGACCTAAGCGACGCTGTGGCACTCGCACTGCGCTCATACTCAACGCTTTGGGAATCATGGGCGGCGGGGGAACGGCCAAGGCGCGACACGATTCGTCTCTACAGTGATCTCTTCTCGCTGATGCATCAGCTGGAGGCAGAGCAGACCAGCAATCCACAAGAGCTGATCTGGGGCATTGGTGTGGCTACATGGCAGCTGGAAAGTGGACTTGAGCAGATTGCCTTCGAGTTCCCGCTTCTCAGCCAGACTTTAGAAATCGGTGTTGACAACAAAACGATGGCGATTGAATTGCGCCCTCGATCCACGGACACTCGCGTCGAAATGGATGCCTTTATTGCATGTCAAGTAGTCGGGGCTGTGGACGTTGAACGAGCGGCGCACGATCACCTCGCGAAACATAAAGACAGCCCTGTTACCCCGTTCGATGCCGGCAGCTACAGCGATATTCTGAAGCTTATTGCCGCAAATCTAGACAGCGAAGGATCGTACATTGAGGTCTTAGCGCACGACTGCGGGGTGCCACGACCGAGCAAGGACTTAGTCGTGACAGATGCTTGGGTTCTGATTTCCCGCCCCCGTGCGATCAACTTCCTCTTCGATGATCTCAGTCGATTGCGTGAAAAGCTTGAGGATGGTTGTCTCATTCATGAAGGACCGCTTGCGCTCGTCACTCGAGCATCTGATGAGCCAATCGTTTTTGATCCAATCAGTTTTCGAGGTTTATCAGGCCGGGGAAGAAGCAACGGTGACGGGGGAAGGGCAGAGGAACTGTACTTTCCGCTCCCTTATAACGACGAGCAGGTCGCCATCATTCAGCATCTTGAGCGAGCATCTGGTGTAGCGGTTCAAGGTCCCTCCCGGGACAGGGAAGACGCATACAATCGCAAACGTGATCTGCCATTACCTCGCGACGGGAAGAAGGGTTCTTGTGACGTCTCGAGGTGAAGCGGCTCTGAGTGTCTTGCAGGAGAAGATTCCAGCTGAGATTCGCGCACTGACAGTAGCCCTGCTCACCAGCGATCGAGAGGGCATTCGGCAGTTTCAGGGAGCCATTGAAGCTATCCAACATAAGGTCTCGCAGATCAATCCCGGGCTGACGATTCAAGACATCGCGAGGATTCATGCGTCCATTGATCGCGCTCACTCTGATCTGATTCGGATAGACCGAAGAGTGGACGAGATCGCTCTCCAGCAGCTCTCTAGCATTGAGGTAGATGGCAGACCGATGCGAGCCCAAGAGCTGGCTCAGTTGGTGATCTCAGGTCAGGATCAGCACCAATGGTTCGAGGACGTGTTGAGTCTGTCGCCTGAAAATGCTCCCCCGCTATCGAGTGACGAAGCTGGCCATTTGAGAGCAGCTCGAAGGGCACTGGGCGAAGATATAGTTTATGTACAGGCATGTCTGCCATCCGCTGACAGCTTCCCTTCTGTGGCTTCTGTAGGCGATTTACACCGCGTATTGTTGAAAAGGGAAAGCATCATAAACGAAGTCCGCATGGGGCAATTGACGCCTCTCAAAGCTGATACCCCTGGTGTCTTAGAAGCGGCTCGCAGCCTGACTGTTCTGGTAGAGGAGATGCTTAGCCTCATTAGGGAACTGGACGAGGTTGGTCAGCGTTGGCCATTTCAGTTACGTAACAAGTGCCACCAGACAAGTTTCTCTTCTGAACGTGCCGCTCTCGAATCTCTTTTCGGGAAGCTCGACTCACTCATTACCGCACGTGCCGAGTTCCTAAAAAGTCCGGTTACTTTTCCAGAGAGCGGCCTTAACGACCCGAAGACTCTCGAAGCAGTTGCACGTGCAGTTGAAACAGGCAAGCCATTTGGGATTATGTCTCTCGGCTCCTCGATCGCCAAGCAGAACATAGCCACTGTTAGGTTTGAGGGGCGAGCTCCTTTGACACGGGACGAGTGGACAACTGTTCAAAGATGGATTGTGCTGCACGAACAAGTGTTGACCTTCAATGCCAGGTGGAATGAGATCCACCAGCTTCTATCGCTGCCTCCTTTGAACGGCGGCGTCAGTGAGCTTCGACAGTTAGAAATCGTCGGGAACGCTGCTCGAAAAGCACACAAACTCGCTACATATTTAGATCCGCAACTCCGAAAAGGAATTGGCCATGTATTTGCATTCCTACCCGATCTTCCGCAAGCGTGCGATCGAGAGCAGTTGCAGACGGTCAGAAGACAGTTATTGCAGCATCTGAGTTTCGCGGAGCTTTCGCGGGCTGCCTTGCAGATAGAAGATTTCGAGGAAAAACTAGCCGGTAAGTCTGGACCGATCTCAGTTGAACTCCGTCATTTCGTGAAAAACACTCTGGGTAGTGGCGTCGTATCGAGCGATCAGGTGGGCGCACAGTATTCGGGTTTTCTCGACGAGCTTCGGCGTGTGGCGGCGCTAGCACAGCACCTCTCCCTCGTCCACGACGCTTCTCAGAGGCTGGGAAGAGCAGGAGCGCCGAACTTGGCCGCGAACGTCCGCTCCGTCCCCGTGCTAGCTTTGGGCGAAGACAGGGCGTTCCCGAGCACGTGGAGAGAAGCTTGGAATTGGGCGAGAATGCGTACGCACCTAGACAGGATTGAAGCGAGATATGAACTGGTCAGCCTCAACACTCGTAGGCGGGAATTGGAAGGAGCGTTGTCCCGCCTTTATCAGGAAATGGTTGGAAAAGCCGCATGGCTGGCCACAAAAAAGAATTCTACGCCGAGAATTCTACAAGCCTTATCTGGATACGCCACAGCCATCAGACGGATAGGGATGGGCACCGGCCCGAACGCCACGCGATATCGGCGTGACGCGAGAGCATGTATGTTCGACGCAGCCGGGGCGGTACCCTGTTGGATTATGAACCATAGTCGTATCTCTGAGGCGATGCCAGCCGACATCGGCGCCTTTGATTTAGTAATCGTTGACGAAGCAAGTCAGTCTGACATTTGGGCTCTTCCCGCAATCCTGAGGGGAAAGAAAATACTCGTTGTGGGCGATGACAAGCAGGTTTCACCTGACGGGGGGTTCATACAGAGCAGCCGTATCCAGGAGCTTCTTGATCGCTTCTTGGTCGATCAGCCGTATAAGTCGGAAATGACCCCGGAGAAATCACTTTATGACCTTGCTTCGCGGGTGTTTGCGTCGGATCAGATAATGTTGAGGGAGCACTTCCGCTGTGTGCCGCCCATCATTGCTTATTCAAATCGCACGTTCTACCAAAATCAGATTCTGCCACTTCGGATTGCTCGTGCATCCGAACGCATTGAGCCCCCTTTGGTAGACATCTACGTCGAGGAAGGCAATAGAGACCACCGCGATCGGAACGATTGCGAGGCTCACGCGATCGCCGATGAGATTACTGCGATCCTAAACGATAAAGAATTCGCAGGCCGAACGATTGGGGTCGTTTCGTTGCTTGGCGCCGAGCAGGCGAAGCATATTGACAGCATTGTGAGGCAGAAATGCGACGCCGTAGAGTTACACGCTAGAAGATTCTTGTGCGGGGACGCGCGCTCTTTTCAAGGAAGCGAGCGCCACATCATGTTCTTGTCGCTTGTGGTCGACCCAAGCAACTGCAAAGCTCTCTCTGGAGGCATGTTCGATCAGCGGTTCAATGTAGCGGCAAGCCGCGCTCAGGATCGGATGTATCTCGTGCATTCGGTAAAAATGTCGGATCTGTCGGACAAAGACGTCAGATCGTCTTTGCTGACCCATTTCGAAAAACCACTGGTAATGGGTGCCAACGTTGTGCAGCAGTTGTCTGATCTCTGCGAATCGGGCTTCGAGCGGCAGGTTTATACCGAACTGGTCGCTCGAGGATATCGTGTAATTCCACAAGTCAAAACTGGGGCCTATCGCATTGACATGGTCGTAGAAGGTGCGGGGGACGTACGACTTGCAATCGAGTGCGATGGGGACGAATTCCATGGGCCTGATCGATGGCAGCACGACATGAATCGACAGCGGATTCTCGAGCGCGCTGGATCGGACCTTCTGGCGCTGTTTTGCCTCGACCTGGTCTCTGCGAAAGGATGAAGTTCTTTTCGAGCTACTCGAACGTTTACGTTCGATGGGGATCGACCCACTCGGGGCGCTTGATAGCGTGAGCAGTTTGGTTGAAAAACGAACCTGGGTTTGGCCCCATCACGAGGTTTCAGCGGACGTCGTTACCACCTAGTGCGTTTAGCCTGAGGATCCTTTTTGGTGGTCACAAAAAATGACCACACGCGAGCATTGCAGGCGATGGGGTAAAACTCCCTATTCAGCTACCGTTATTGGGTCGACTTCGAAGTACATTTACGTTCTTAGAAAGCCTAACGGCACTTGTAAGCCGTTGAAACTACGTTTATACGACACCTTCACACGGTGGAAGTCGCAGGTTCGAATCCTGCAGCGCCCACCATCGTTTTCCGGCCAGAAGCGACCCGTGCGCCCTCACTCCTGATCATTTTGCGCTAAGTCTGTCACTGATCTCCGTAGATGGGGCACTCTTCGCCGGCCCCGAAGTTGCTAGTGAGGTCGGAAGCAAGCGATTGCCCGTTCCAAAGCGACGTCGGTAATCGGCAGGCGGTAAACCGACGAGCCTTCGAAAAGTCTTTCGAAACGAGCTGGCGTCCTCATATCCCACCTTCCAACAAATTTCTTTGACGGAAAGCGTCGTAAACTCAAGCAGCTCGCGAGCCTTCTTGACCTTGAGCTGTTGTAAGTATTCGGTGGGCGTGAGACCTGTAGCCTTTTGAAAACGGCGTAAGAAAGTTCTCTGCCCGAGTTTTGCCCTGCCTGCCATTTCGGTCATCGTGATCGATTCCGACGGGCTGGTTTGCAGCCAGAGCTGGACCTCCAGGATCGATGCATCTCCATGGTGCAGTGGCGGCGAGAAATTCGAGTAAAAGCGCTGTTGGCGGCCAGCCGGATCGGCAAGAAAAAATTGCGCGGTTTTCAGCATAACGACGGGACCAAGATAGCGATCCACGAGCTTCAATCCCAAGTCGAGCCACGCCATGACTCCTCCGGCGGTCATGACATCTCCGGCATCGATGATCAGCTCTTCCGAGTTGACGGTAATCTTCGGGAAGCGGCTAGCCAGCAATTCCGAGTAGCTCCAGTGGGTTGTCGCCGACTTGCCGTCCAACACTCCCAAGCGAGCAAGCAGGAAGGCACCGCCGCATACAGAGCAAAGGACCGCGCCTGAGGCGTGTTGCGTATTCGCCCAAGCCAATAGATTTTTTGTGAGTTCACTCTGCGGTTCGATCTCCAAGGTCGGGGGAAAGATGAGGCAATCGATCTGATCGGTTTCTCCCGGATGTGACTCGAAGACACACGCGGGCTGTACCGTTTCGGGCTGCGGGGCCCAATGGCTCACCTGCAGTTCTGCGGAATATTCGCCACCATGATCGGCACTGAAACGATTGGCAGTTTCGAAGAGATCGGTGAGGCCATGCACCGCCGCAAGCTTTGCGCCAGAGTAGAGCATGATGCCGATCTGAATTTTTCTTGAACCTGAGCAGATGGCGGATTCGCCTTTGCTTTTGTCATTTGAGGCTCTAGGCATGGCTCGTCCTTTGCCGTTATCTAGGAGGCGACAGTGTACCGGACGGCCCCAGGCGACGCCATACGAACGCCTTGAGCGCTCCACGAGGAGACGACCACAAATGACGACCGTAAAGATGAAAGATGGGACTGAGATTTTCTACAAGGATTGGGGTACAGGCCAGCCCCTTTTCTTCCATCACGGGTGGCCGCTCACCGCCGATGACTGGGACACCCAGATGATGTTCTTCCTGAATCACGGCTATCGAGTAATCGCGCACGACCGTCGTGGCCACGGCCGTTCAACCCAGACCGCGGAAGGCCACGACATGGATACGTATGCGGCTGACGCGGCCGCTGTGGTCGCAGCCCTCGACCTCAAGAACGCGATCCACATAGGCCATTCGACCGGAGGAGGTGAGGTCACTCGCTACGTTGCGCGATATGGAAAAGGAAGGGTAACGAAAGCTGTGCTGATCAGCTCGATCCCGCCGATTTTCATGAAGACAGAAAAGAATCCTGACGGTGTCCCGAAGGAAGTCGTCGACGGCCTTCGCGAGGGCACGGCGTACCGTCGAGCGCAGTTCTACCAGGACATCACAATTCCTTTCTACGGCTACAACCGCCCAGGAGCGAATATTTCCGAGGGAATTCGGCAAAACTGGTGGCGGCAAGGAATGATGGGCGCCGCAAAAGCGCACTACGATTGCATTAAAGTGCTATCGGAAACCGAGTTCCACGAAGATCTGAAGTCCATCGATGTTCCGGTGCTCGTCATGCACGGCGAAGATGACCAGATATGCCCGTTCCTCACTACAGGAGCGAGATCGGTCAAGCTCTTGAAACGCGGAACGCTGAAGTCCTACCCCGGGCTGCCGCATGGGATGCCTACCACCCACAGCGATATCATCAACGCCGACCTACTCGAGTTCATCAGATCGTGAAGCGCGCATAAACGAGCGGGTCGAAGCTCTCTTCGACCCGCAATGATCACGACAATCCAACTTCTCCCCTTGGAATGTTGGATTCCCCAAGCTCTCCAGCTAGATAATCGAACTACTGTCCCAGCAGGAACTGCAACGGTACATCGATGCGCGCATTCCAGGATCGCTCGGAGTGATCTGCTCCGGGATACGTCTTCGATAGCCAGTTCTTGCCTTCGGTATAACCCGCGGCCCTCATGGCCGCATCCATGCGCTCCTGGTAGGGAGCATATTGCGCGTCAAGGGTAGCCGTACCGTGATCGAAATACAACTTGTGGGTCTTGGGATCAGGCAGGTGACTTTTGAGGTAGGTGACGACTGCACCATCGGCAATCGGCCAGTGGGTGGAAAGGCAGGCTGCGCCTCCGAAGACCTGCGGGTATTCACTGATCGCGTAGGCTGAAATGAGTCCGCCCATGCTTGATCCCATAACGAAGGTGTCAGCTCTACCGGGTTGCGTGCGGTAATGCGCATCGATGAACGGCTTCAACTCTTCGACAATGAATTTCAGGTAGTTGTCGGAAACGATGTCGTCGTGCACCGGAAACGGCAGGCCCGCAAGTTGCCCGATGTTGGTTGCCGACACCGCTTTTTGCGGCATGTACTCCCCAAAACGCTTCGGCGTATTCCAGATGCCCACCACGATGGCGGGACGTATTTTTCCTTCGGAGGCGAGATGGGAGATCGCTTCGTCCACGCCCCAGGCCACGCGCGTGTAACTGAGGTGCGGATCGAATAGGTTTTGGCCATCGTGCATGTAGAGCACGGGATATTTAGCGGAGGAATTCTGATCGTACCCGGGCGGCAGCCAGACATCGACCTCTCGCGCATCGACGAACTTTGACTGAAAAGCCTTGTACGGCACCACTCGTCCGCCTCCCTGTGCGTATGTGACGGCGGCATATCCAAGAACCAGGGTGCAGGCGAGAGCTTTCACAAAATATTCGGAGATTAGGCGGATCATAAAGTTCCCTCGGCGATCACCTGCTGCTTCTGCTCTCCGAGACCGTCGATCCCCAGGTGAATTCGCTGCCCGGCCCGAAGATAAGTGGGCGGCTTTAGTCCAAGACCCACCCCCGGCGGCGTGCCGGTCGAGATGATGTCGCCCGTCTGCAGGCTCATGAAGCGGCTCAGGTAGGAAATAAGAAACGGAATGCGGAAGATCATGGTGCGTGTGTTGCCGTTCTGGTAGCGGTGGCCGTCGACCTCAAGCCAGAGAGGCAGCGCGTGCGGATCGGGCACTTCGTCGGGAGTTACCAGCCAGGGACCGAATGGACCGAAGGTATCCGCACTCTTGCCTTTCACCCATTGCCCGGTGCCTTCCAGTTGAAAAGCGCGTTCGGAAAGATCGTTCACCACGCAATATCCGGCCACGTGCGCCATGGCATCGGCTTCCGCCACATACTTCGCGGGCTTGCCAATAATGACGCCAAGTTCCACCTCCCAATCCATCTTGGTGGAGCCCCGCGGGATTACGACGTTGTCGTTCGGACCACAAATCGAAGACGTCGCCTTCATGAAGACGACTGGCTCCGAAGGCACGGCCATTCCCGACTCTGCCGCGTGATCCGAGTAGTTCAGTCCGATGCAAATGAATTTCCCGACACCCGCAACCGGCGGCCCGAGACGAACATCGCCATTGACGCGGGGAAGCGACGTCACATCGATCCTGCTCAGCTGCGACAAAGAAGATGGTAAGAGCGCTTCACCTGACCAATCCGCGACATGCTTGGAAATATCGCGCAGGTTGTTCTCGCTATCAAGAATTCCTGGCTTCTCTTGTCCCGCAGGCCCGTAACGCAGAATTTTCATGTTTCTCCCAAGCTTTGTTCGACGTGCTCGTTCAGTGCGATTCGCGAGGTACCTCACTCCCACGGCATCCCACCAGGAAGTCGAGGTCTGCGCCGGTGTTCGCCTGCATCACGTGCTTCACATAAAGTTCTTGATAGCCGCCCTTCATGGGAAGTTCGGGCGCATGCCACTTCGCCAGGCGCGCTTGCATTTCCTGCTCGCTGATGTCCAGGTGCAACCGGTTCGCGCCTACATCCAACTCGATCACATCTCCCTCCTCAACGATGGCGAGAGCACCGCCGACCGCCGCCTCGGGACAAACATGGAGGACGACCGTGCCGTACGCCGTGCCGCTCATGCGGGCGTCGGAAATGCGAACCATGTCGGTAATTCCTTGGCTGAGAATCTTGGCCGGCAAGCCCATGTTGCCCACTTCCGCCATGCCCGGATACCCCTTCGGTCCGCAATTCTTCAAAACGAGTACAGACGTCTCGTCCACCTCGAGCGAGGGATCGTCGATGCGCTGGTGATAGTGCTCGATGTTTTCGAACACCACCGCGCGTCCACGATGCTTCATCAAATGTGCGGAGGCCGCCGAAGGCTTCAGCACTGCGCCGCCGGGCGCCAAGTTCCCGCGCAGCACGGCGATTCCGCCATGCTCGACCAGGGGACGCTCGAAGGAGCGGATCACGTCCGTATTCCAGTTGGGTGCATCCTGGCAGTTCTCCCAGATGGTCTGCCCATTCACGGTCATCGCATCCTTGTGAAGCAGACCACGTTCCCCGAGCGCGCGGATCACCGCCGGCAATCCACCCGCGTAGTAGTAATCCTCCATCAGGAAGCGCCCTGACGGCATGAGATCGACGATGGTCGGCACCTCGCGGCCGAGGCGATCCCACTCGTCCAGCGAAAGCTGCACGCCCACGCGGCCGGCAATCGCTAACAAATGAATGACAGCGTTGGTTGAGCCGCCGACCGCGCCGTTGACACGAATCGCATTCTCAAACGCCTCGCGGGTCAGGATGCGCGAGAGACGAAGATCCTCGTGCACCATGCCGACAATGCGACGTCCGGCTTCGTGCGCCAGGGTGAGACGCCGCGAATCGACCGCCGGGGTTGCGGCATTTTGCGGAAGACCGAGCCCCAGAGCTTCGACCATGTTCGCCATGGTGGAAGCGGTTCCCATCGTCATGCAATGTCCGGAGGAACGTGACATGCACGACTCGGCCTCCATGAACTGGTCAAGGCCCATAGTCCCTGCCTTCACGGCCTCGCTGAAGCGCCAGACATCCGTGCCGGAACCGATGTCGCGGCCCTGGAACTTGCCGTTGAGCATGGGACCGCCGGAGACCACGATGGCAGGCAGATCGCAACTGGCCGCGCCCATGATGAGCGCCGGCGTGGTCTTGTCGCATCCGCAGAGCAGCACCACGCCGTCGATGGGATTTCCGCGAATGGATTCCTCGACGTCCATGCTGGCGAGATTGCGAAAGAGCATGGCGGTCGGGCGCATGTTGGTCTCGCCCATCGACATCACGGGGAACTCAAGAGGGAATCCGCCTGCCTCCCAGACGCCGATCTTTACGCGTTCGGCGATGGTGCGCAGGTGCGCGTTGCAGGGATTCAGCTCGGACCAGGTGTTGCAGATGCCGATGACCGGCCGTCCATCAAACACGTGGCTCGGCCATCCCTGGTTTCTCATCCAGCTACGGTGGATGAACCCATCTTTGTCTGCGCGCCCGAACCATGCAGCCGAACGGAATTTCTTTTTGCAGTTCTGCTCTGACATTGCAAAATCCTTTCCGCGCTACGAACGAGCTAATCCCATTCGACTTTGTAGGGCCAGTTCGCTTTCGTGAAAGCCGCGCCATCCACCCAGATTGTCTGGCCGCTGATATAAGACGCCTGCTCGCTGGCCAGAAAAGCCACCGCTTTTCCTACGTCTTCCGGCGTGCCGGGCCGTCCCAGCGGAGTCGCCTCGCTCCACTTCTCGGTGTAGTTTGGGTCTTCGTGCTCGGTCCGCTCGATGGCGATCGCGCCGGGAGCAACGCAATTCACGCGTATGCCGTAATGGCCAAGTTCAATGGCAGCGACCTTCGTGAACATCTCGATCCCTCCCTTGCTCGCGGTGTAGGCCACCAGGCGCGGGAAGGGAACCTTGTTGCAGCCGGACCCGATGTTGATGATGGTCCCGCCCCCGTGCTGCCGCATATGTTTCGCCGCGGCCTTGGTGCAAAGGAAACATCCTTTGAGATTTGTACGGATGTCGCGGTCCCAATCCTCCTCGCGCAGTTCCATGAGAGGCGCCCAGGTTTGCACCCCGGCGTTGTTGACCAGGATGTCGAGCCGGGGAATGGAGCGAAGTACTTCCGCGAACATGGTGTCTACCTCCGCGCCCGAGCCAACGTCGCCGCCGACCACAAGCTTTCCCCCGCCCAGCGACTCGATTTCCGTCGCCGTGCTCTCGGCGCCTTCCTTGTCTTGAAAGTAATTCACGATCACCTGGCAGCCGTTGCGGGCAAGTTCCAGCGCAATACCTTTGCCCACTCCCTTACCTGCTCCCGTAACCAGCGCTGTACGCCCGCGTAGAAATCTGTAATCCATTGCAGCCTCGTTGCTACAGAGTAAAACGGTAGGGCGCAGTTCCTGCAACATCCATTTGCAGGGAGAGCAGGTTTCCCGCCAGCGGTTCGCCCTTGGGCGCGCCCAGCGATGCAGTGGTGACGTAGAGGGTCCGTAAATCGTCATCGCCAAAAACACAATTCGTTACGTGGGTAGTTGGCATGTCAATCTTGCGCAGCAGTGTTCCGTCAGGACGAAAAGCCAGAATGCATTTCCCCGAATGGCGGCAGTTCCAGAGCACGCCGCTTGAATCCACCGCTGATCCGTCGGGAACTCCGGGATACAAGGCCTCGGCAAAAATGCGGCGTTCGCTGACTTCGCTCCGCACTCGGTCATAGCGATAGGCGTAGAGGACACCTCGGCCCGAGCAGCCACAATAGAACTCTGTCTCTGCTGGATTCCACGCAATCGTGTTGGTGATGCCGAAGCCTGTATCGTGCGCCGTCACTTGCCTATCGGGGGTGATGCGGTACAGCGACCCCGTCTCTTCCGAGATTGGTAACTCGCTGCCATCCGGCGCAATGTTATTGCGCATGCTGCCGACCCAGAAATTTCCATCCGGACCACTGGCGCCATCGTTGAGTCGGTTGTAAGGCCAACGCTTTTCTACCGTGACGAAATCGGTTCGCTCATCTTTGTCTGGTTTCCACAAAATCAGCCGGCCGCCGGTTGCCACCAGAAGAACGCGATCCTTGGTAGTCAGGGAGATCGTCGTGACCGGCTCATCGAATTGCCAGGTGTGCAAATCTGAAATCGCCGGGCTAAACCGGTGAATGCGGAACCGGTTGATGTCCACCCAGTAAATACAGCGCTCCTGGGGATGCCACACGGGACTTTCTCCTACCAGATCGTGCGAGCCCGCCACCGACACGATACTCATGCGGGCTGCTCGCGGTCGACGCCCACGTTGTCTCGCAACCGGAGACGGCGCGTCCACGCGTGCAACGCCGACTCTCGCGCGCTTTCTCCCGCGACCGGTCGTACTGTGGTGAAGGTCGCGCTTCCGGATTGCAATCCCGCCGAGGTCGCCGTCACGCGCACCGCTCCGGGATCGAAGGTGGAACGCACCGCGATCCGCATCAGGCCGCCCTCCGCCTGCAGTTCAGGATCGTCGGGGGCGTGGTAGGTCACCAATTTTTCTGGGTCAACGTAGTAATTGTAGGAGCCGCGATACGTGCCCCGTCCCGCCACCGAGAAGTGAAGTTCCTGGTCGGCCAGAGGACACCAGATTCCCTTGGCATCGACGATCGTCGCCGTCACCAGGGCCACATCGGTTCCATTGGCGCGCACCTGGAACTGTTCGCCGTTCGGCTTTTTCAGCCCGGGTTCGGCGCGCAGCAGAATGCGGTGCGGTGCGCCCGCAGTGTGGCGCACATCACCACAGACTGGCTTACCGCTTGCATCTTGTCCTGCGACTTTTAATTCTCCAGCCTCGAAGTGGATGCCTTCCCATGTGCAACGGCTTTGGGCATCCGGCTTTCGTGTGCCTTGGCTGCGGCCATTCAGGAAGAGTTCGACTTGCGGACAGTTACTCCACGCGTCGACCGTCTGGACCCCCGAATAATTCCAATGGCTCTGCAGGACCACACCGGGTTTCGCCGCGAAGGGAGTCCATATTGCCGTCTGGAAAATGCGATAGACGAGCTTGGGGAAACGGTTTCCGTCCAATGAACAAGAGCCAAGGGCCTTCTGGTATGTCTTGCCGTTCAGGAACGGCATGAACGGAGACTCCATCGCTTCCGCCAGCATCCAGTGGATCCAGCCGCAAGCCTTGTCCTGGATGTTCGCGTTGTATTGCTTGATGAAGAAGTCCGCGAATTCGCGCTCGTGCTCGTAGTCGAATCGCGCTTCGCCGCGGTAGTAGCACTCCATGTTGATGGACGGGGAGCCCGGAACCTTCTTGTAGTTCGCCGTGTAGCCGATCATGATCTTACGATCTTTCGGCCAGTCATCCGACGTGTCGCGGCTGGAAACAATGCGCGGTTGAATCGTATCCCAACGGTTCACCATTTCTTCGGTTGTCTTCGCGGAATAAAAATCCGGCGCATTCTTCTTTGCCAGCCCGTTATTGGACTCCCACACCGCGATCGAAGGATGATTGCGGAAGCTCACCATCATGTCGCGGTCGTATTCCTTCTTGTACGTCAGGGCAGGTTCGCCGTGCAGCGTCCACTCATCGTCTCCGCTGTCAGAGATCATCAGGATGCCATACGCATCGCAGGCGGCGATGATGTCCATCGAGGCAGGGAAGTGGCCGATCCGCAGGGCATTCCCTCCGCCCTCCGCGATCAACTGCATGTCTCTCCACTGTAATTCGGGTGGCACCGCCGCGCCCAGCGCAGGATAACTATTGCGGAGGCCAAAGCCGTTGAGCAGGTGCTTCTTGCCGTTGACGTAGCCGTAGTCGTCATCCCAGGTGATAGTCCGGATTCCCATTTGCTCCGTGACGGAATCCACCGCCTTCCCCTCGGTCTCTACGGAATTCACCACCTGGTAGAGATAGGGTGATCCGTGTGGGCTGTTGGCTGGATACCAAAGATGCGGGTCGTGTATTTCGCCGGCGTTCTCGAATAGCTGGGTCGACTTTGCCGCAACTGAGTGCGAGGCTCGCAGCGTGAGCTGCGTCTTACCCTCCGCATCGATCACCCGGGAGACGACGGTGACGTCCTTTGCAGCCTCGGTAGGATTCTCGACATTGATTTGAAACTTCAGTTTCGCGACGTTGCCTTCCACCGAGACGGTTCCCAGGTTCGTCCCCCATTGGTTGAGAGGCGAATACACATTGAGCGGAATGTGGACCGGATCGACAATGTGCAAATACACCCGCCCAACGATTCCGCCGAATCCCATCCCGAGACCAAGAAAGGTTCCGAAGCCGGGCCAGGTGAAGAAACTCTGGTCGGCGTTGGACACGCGTACTGCGATTACATTGTCGGCGTCGAAATGCAGATCGTTGGTGATATCGAGCGCAAATGGAAGGAAGCATCCGACGTGGGTGACTTCCTGGTATTGCTTGACCTCGGTATTTCCCGGCTTGAACGTCCCGTTCACGTAGACAGCAGCGCCCACATCGACACTCTGAAACTCGAGGTAAAATTTCTTTCCTTTGTCCTTCGGGTCAAGGCGGAAGCGCTTTCGATACCATGCCGGCCCGCGATATGCCTGGTTCTGGGAGACGTTCTGGTAAGTATCGGAATCATTGAAGCAGTGCGGAACGCCCACTTCCGCCCACGCGTCATCATGGAACCCAGGCTCTTTGGCCCACGGAAAGGCGTCGAGTTTGGCAAAACGCCATGGAGTCTCGCCCAGGTCGATCCGTTCGCGCGTCGTTTCCACTGCGTCGTTCAATGCCAAGCCCGGGGTGCCGGAGCAGAGCAATGGGAGTGCCGCGCTGCACACCGCCGCGTCCTTCAGGAACTCACGGCGCGTCTTCGAATTCATAAGCCTCTCGAGGAGTTGCGGGATTGTGGCTTGAGTAAGGCAGGGCAATACGCCGGCAACAGCGGCAGAAATCGCATGCGCACAGGCATCAGTAAATCAGGAATCCATCGATCAACCCAAGCGAGCCAATGTACAGGGAATCAGCGGTTCCAGTCCTCGACAGGATTGACCCAAAGTTGTATTCCATTTGCACATCTGGTAGACTCTCGCGCCCCAGCGTATTCCCTCGACTCCTTGGATTCACTGTTTGTCGTTCCCGCCACGGGTTGCGCCTGTGCCGCTTGTCGGAACGGTGTATTCGTGTGTCTTCGTCTCCTGCCAGCGGATCGTCCCGTCTTTGCGCGTCACGAAGTACTTGTACTGAATGCGCGCGCCAGCCGGGACCGAGATATCCAGGAAACACTCGGGCGCCCTCGGACAAAGGAACGGACCGGGTGCGACTTCGCTCAACATCTTCCAGGCTCCGAGTTCCGTCGTGTCACCGGTGAGATAAAGCTTCTCGCCCGCTGCCAGCGCCGGCGCGTTCTGCAGCGTGAAGGTCACCGGAATCAAGCGCGCTGCATGGACCGTAAAATCGCCGGCCGTGACAGAATTTCGCTTGGCGTCCGTGAGGAGGACTTTGAGAGGCCCATCATGCGTTGTGGGCACTTTCACTACGACTTTATCGTCCGTCCATGACGAAACCTGCGACGCCACCTGGCCGAACTGCACCGTCCCCCGGGCGATCCCGAAGTGACTTCCAGCGATCGCGATCTCCATCCCGGGCTCTCCGTCGGTGGGCTCAATCGACCCCGCCTGCGGCTTGTGGGGAAGGCTCGTCGTCTCCCAAACCGACACCGAGTGCGGCGGCAGCGTCACCGCCACGCCCGCGCTATTCTCTTTTTTCAGTCCGACGCCGTTCAGCAGTCCGCCCAGCAAGTCGGTATAGGATCCAGCGGGCAGCGCAGTGCTTACCGCTCCCAGCGTGGCGCTGCCGGTCTCGTTCTTGTTGATCGCCACCACGACGATGCTTCCCGCAAACTCCCGTTCGAACGCATATGTGTCCTGGTCCGCCTGCAGCGTTCGCATCGTGCCGTACGCCAGTGCATCGTTGGTCCTGCGCAGTGCTGTCAGCTTCTGCACGAGTTTGAAACCCACGGAATTCTGGTCGAAGGACGACATCCAGGGACGCGTGTAGGGATCCACCCCTTTGTTCGTGTCGTTATGCAGGTATTGCTCGTCGCCGTAGTAGACGATGGGAATTCCGCGCGCTGTCAGCACAAATGCGGTTGCTTCGTTCAGGCGGTTAGGATTGTGATTGATGCTGAGAAGCCGCGGGATATCATGGTTGTCGACGAACGTCACGAGATCGTTGGGAAACGCGAAGTGTCGGTCCTGTTCTACGAGGACCTTGCCGATCAGATCGAAGCTCTTATCATTGGCAAACACCTCACGCGTTGCCAACGCCAGCGGATAGTCCAGCAGCGGAATCCCGCTCCGGTTCGAAAACTTCACTGAGTCCGCATACATCGAGTCACCGAGACCTTCCTGGAACCATTCGGCGAAGATGAACGCTGGCTTGTGGGCGCGCGCCGTGTCCGCGAGGCTATACACCCATCCCCACGACATGTGTTTTACCGCATCGATCCGAAATGCATCCACTCCATGGTCCTGGAAGCGCGTGATCGCTTCCTTGATGTAGCGGTCGACGATCGGGTTCTGGTGATCGAAATCTGCCAGGTCGTACACGTTGTTGTATTGGATCTGGTAGCGGTCGTGCCAGTCGGTCACGGGACCGTTGTGGTGATAGAGGTGCTTCTTGTCATCGGCATACGTGCCGAGCAGTTTGCCGTCGTCATACACCGCGCCATATTCGCCGGTATTGATCAGGTTCGTATCGTTGGGTGAGAAATCGACAATGATCTTCATGCCGAGCTTGTGCGCCGCGGCCGTCATATCGTCAAACGCCTTCCAGTCGTTGTTTGCACTGCCGAAGTGTTCGTCGATGCGCTTGAAGTCCCGCGCGCCGTACCCGTGATAAGGCGCAAACAGATAAGGGACGGGTTTCCCGCCGGGGCCCATCCACGGCCGATTGGAATTATCGACCGGCGGCGAGATCCACAACGCCGTCACGCCCATGGCGTGCAGGTACGGAAGCTTCGCCTGGATGCCGGCCAGATCTCCACCCCAGTATGCTTGCCAGTTGGTCTTGGTCGGGTCGTACATGCCTTTGCTCTGCGGCGGATCGTTATTCGAGGGGTCGCCGTCGAAGAAGCGGTCCGTGATGATTTGGTAGATGACATCTTTCCCGAGATCCTGCGCAACCACCGGCAGACCCGCTGCCAACCATGCGAGAACCAGCACGAGAACAAAGCGACAAAGCGAACCAGAGCGCACCAGGCGTTTCCTTCAGGGAGGTGACCCCGTCAGCTAGCAGCCGCGGGCAGCACATCCTCGCTAGAGTTGATTGATTTGCAGATCGGGTTTGCCGTTCTTCTTGACCATCGCGGCCGCCAGCATAGCCGTGGGCTCTGTTTCGGTGCGTCCTCCCAGGTGTCCCTCGGGGGAGAACTGTCTCCGCAACGTTCTTGGACCGAACCCCTTGATCCGTTTGAATTGTCGGTTGAAATTGGAATAGTTTCCGAAGCCGACGCGGAACGCGATGTCCAGCACGCTGTCGTCGGTGTTGATGAGCAATTGTGCCGCTGCCCCAACGCGGAGTTCATTGAGGTAGGCCGTCATCGTGCGTCCCGTCGCACGCTTGAAGAACCGGCACAGCGAAGCCTGGTCCATGTGGAAGCGCTCCGAGAGTTTCTCGAATTGAATTTCTTCTTCGAAGTGTTCGTTCAGGTAAACGCAGATTGCATCAATGCGCTGCTGGTCGGCGAGCCGACAGATGGGTCGCACCCGCAGCGACGACAACACCTGCGCCTTGGGCTCACTTGCCAGGTCGACAAGGGCATTTAACAGCAAGACCAGTCGCTTGGAAGGCGCGGCGGAGGGCAGGCTCTCGAGATACTTTGCGACTTTCACGCCCGTTTCGGTGTGGCCAAAGGCTAGTCCGTTGGATGAGTTCCGCAGCAGCCTGGCGATCGCTTCCATTTCCTTCAGCTCAAAAAACCTCTCGCCGAGAAAATCTTCGCGAAATTGCACAACAACTGCACGATGCACTTCACCTTCACTCGATTTCACCGGCCCCGAACGCCAGCTATGTGGCACGTTCGGCCCCAACAGCACGAGATCGCCGGGACCGTAATCGGCAATCCCGTCCCCCACCAGCCGCTGCCCGTGGCTGTCAACAATCAGCGTCAGTTCGAATTCGGGATGGTAGTGCCAATAGAAGGGAAACTCTGGATCGCTGCGCTGAAACGCGGTGAAAGATGAGGGGCCCGCTGCGATTTTCTCAAAGTACGGCTTCATCGGCTTAGTGTAACTAGGTTCGCATATTTGCCAACAGATTTGTGACAAATCAGGTCAATCACGTACATATACAGGTCAATCAGCGAGAGGACACTCGTGTTTTCGCCGAATACTCTTGGGGCACTGGTCGCACATTCGGGGTTTTGGGGACCAAGAACACAGTAATCCAAAGCGAGGCGGCACTATGTCACATGCCGACAATCCAGAGAATTCGGCAAGCGTCAGCGTCGATTCCTACACGGGCTATGCCGGTCTTCCTCCATTGGTGGGTCTGCTCACCATGCGAGAAGCAACCACCACCGGTCTGACCGTGGCGGAATCTGTAGCGCGGCTGAAACGCCTGCACTGGTCATTGCGTCGCCTGCATCGCATTTTCGTCTCGCGCATTACCAGCACGCCGATCTACGAGCTTAAAATGGCGTTCAGCCTGCACGCGCACTATTGCGCGGAACATATTGGAGAGATTGCGACCCGGGTACGCGAGATGCGTCAGCCTCCCTACGGCCTGGAGGTCTCGCCCGACGCATCCCTCGACCTGTTTTTCGATGAGATCCTCGCGGCTCCCCCGCCCGAAGCGCTGCTGCTTGGTCTGTATGAGCGCGCCGTTCCAGCGGTCGTTCGCGCCCTCGAGCACCTCATACAAGACACCAACCGCTTGTTCGACAACGCGACCTATCGCGTTTGCCGGTTGACTTTGCTCGAGATGAAAGACGTGCAGGAATACGGGGCGGAGGCGGTGCGCTGTCTCGTGAAAGAAGCACAGCGCGCAGAATTACAGCCGTGGCTCGCCACCCTCGATCGCATGCTCGCGGCCGCCGGCGATCTTGACGGGAAAGAGAAAGCTACCGAAGAAGTGGTCTCGCGGCATTTCTCTGAGTTACCCTACAAGTACGATCCCGTCCCCAAGCGCGACGCCCGCTTCAAAGACCCCTACAACATGGGCGTGAATGCCGAGGCGATGCTTTTCAATCCCGACATTCAGCCTCTGCCGAAAACTCTCATGCTCTATTTCAAGCGCATGCGCGAGATCGATGTCCCGGAGATGATGGCGAGCATCCTGGCGGAAGGCGGAGCAAAGCCATGGGAGTACTACCGTGATATGACCCGCCAGTTGTGGGACGAAGCGCGCCACGCCATGATGGGCGAAACCGGCTTTGTGTCGCTGGGCATCGATTGGTCCAATATCCCATTCAACTTCACCTGGTCACTTGGACTCAACACGATCCTCACTTCCAAGGAGCGCCATGCCGTGCTCTACACCATCGAACAGGGCCTGATGCCGAAGAAAACCGGCAAGGAATACGAGTGGGAAGTGGCGATTGCGACCGCCGATCCGCTGACCGCCATGATCCAGGACTACGATTGGGCCGACGAAATC
The DNA here is from genome assembly GCA_963703075.1 of uncultured Acidobacteriaceae bacterium. Taxonomy (GTDB): domain Bacteria; phylum Acidobacteriota; class Terriglobia; order Terriglobales; family Acidobacteriaceae; genus Korobacter. Next base: position 2,573,711 of record OY969786.1, on the reverse strand, counting down.
CTCCACGCCAAAATCGGCCGCCAATGGATCGTGCCCGAGATCGGAACCCAGGCGGAAGCCATTGCCTACGGTGACAAAGCCTGGTCGAAGATCCTGGTGGACTGGAAGAAATGGAAAGAAGACGGACTCACCGATCACCGCAACTGGTGGCCGGATGTCTATCGCGCTGCGTGCCGGCACTGGGGCATTGAGCCTGATCCAAAACTTCTCGCCTATAACACCACCTACGAGAACACGCGCGCGGATTTGAAGGATGTCGCGTTCTAATTCCGCCGTTGCGGAACTACCGAGGAGAAGTCAGCATTTGTTTGAGCAGTCCTATCGGCGGCTCGTCGTGGAATCCGTGATTCCAGAGAGCGGCTCCGCCAAATCTTTTCATCTCGTAGCAGCCGATGGTTCCCCTTTGGCAGAGCATCTTCCGGGACAGCATCTGCCGATCCGGCTCACCATCCCCGGCCAGCCGCGGGCCGTGTTCCGTTGCTACACGATTTCCAACTATGGAGATCCGTTCTATCGCCTCACCATCAAGAAGGAATTGCCTCCCGCCGATCGCCCGGAAATCGGCCCCGGCCTTACCTCCAGCTTCTTTCATGAGGTCGTGATGCCTGGCTCGATCATCGAGGCGAAAGCGCCGGCAGGCAATTTCTGGCTCGACGTGCACCAGGACTATCCGGCCGTGATGATTGCCGGGGGGATCGGCGTCACCCCGATGATGAGCATGCTCGAAGCCCTGGCGCGCACCGGGTCGACGCGCGAAGTATATTTCTTCTTCGCTCTGCGTCACGGCGGCGATCACGTCTTCAAACCGCGCCTCGATCAACTTTCGCAACAGCTCCCCAACCTGCGAGTCCGGGTTTTTTATGAGCAGGTGCGGAGCGACGACGTTGCTGGCCGTGACTATCACCACACTGGCCGCATCAGCATGCCATCCCTGCGAAATCTGTTGCCTGCCGGTGATCTTGAATACTTCCTGTGCGGGCCGCAGGGAATGATGAAAGCCATCTCCGATCAGTTACTGGCGGAAAACGTTGCTCCCGCGAGGATCCGTACGGAATCCTTCGGTCCCTCCAGCGTCGCCCTTCGCGCCTTGATCTCCTCCGACGAAGATGCGCTGAACGCATTCCAGCAGGCAGCCGGAACCACCGTGACCTTCGCGCGCTCGGCGGTGAATGTGCCGTGGACGGGCGAAGTCCAGTCGCTGCTGCAACTCGCCGAGACCAATGGCGTTGAGATCAGCTCAGGCTGCCAGTATGGCGACTGCGGAACCTGCATGACGCGCCTGCTTGAAGGAAAAGTGAAGTACCTCCATCCCACCGGCGCGCAGCCTGATCCCGGATACTGCCTGCCCTGCAGTTGCCGCCCCGACGGCTCGGTGGTGCTTGATGCCTGAGCGGTCTCGCGGACTCAGTTTTTGCGAAGGACAGGTATGAGCACGCTGGCAAAAGCCATTGTCACCAACGGCCGGGGAGAGTTTGCCCTTCGCGAAGTGGAACTGGGCGATCCTCGCGCAGGGGAAGTGCTGGTGGAGATCAAGGCCAGTGGTGTCTGCCACACCGATTTCGATTCCATGTCGTGGAAGCGGCGCATGATCATGGGGCATGAGGGTGCAGGCGTTGTCTCTGCATGCGGCGAGGGCGTGACCCACGTGCAGCCCGGCGATCGCGTTCTGTTGAACTGGGCAATCCCGTGCGGGAACTGCTTCCAGTGTCGCAAGGGCGCTGAGAACATCTGTGAAGAAAAGCCCACCGTCCCCGATGAACGCTTTCGCTGCGGCGATGAACCCGTGAATGCGTCGTTCAATCTCGGCACCATGGCGACCCACGCGGTGGTGCCTTGGCAAGCAGTGGTGCGCATCGACGTCGATATTCCGTTCACCTCGGCGGCCATACTCGGATGCGGCGTGATGACCGGCTTCGGGTCGGTAGTGAATGCAGCCCGGGTGCGGCAGGGAAGTTCAGTCGTTGTATTAGGCACGGGAGGAGTGGGGTTGAGCGTGATTCAAGGCGCGGTCCACGCGTGCGCCAGCATGATTATCGCTGTGGACGTGAATCCCAATCGTCTTGAACTGGCACGCAAATTCGGGGCCACCCACACCGTGCACGCCGATCGCGCAGACGCTGGCCTGCGTGAAGCCGCGCGGGCAGTGAAGCATCTCACCAGCCGCGGTGCCGACTATGCTTTCGAGTGCACCGCCGTACCAGAGCTTGGTTCAGCGCCGTTGATCATGGTGCGTAACGGCGGCACGGCGGTCGCCGTCAGCGGTGTGGAACAAGTGGTGCCGGTCGACATGCAGCTCTTCGAGTGGGACAAGCGTTATATCAACCCGCTGTATGGGCAATGCCGCCCGTTCATTGATTTTCCCGTGCTCCTGTCGCTCTACCAGCAGAAGCGCATCAAGCTCGATGAGATGGTGACGCGTACCTATCCATTAGCAAACCTTGCTGAGGCCTTTGAGCACATGAAGCAGGGCATCAACGCGAAAGGCGTCCTCATCCCTGCATGATCCAGGATGCCCAACTCGACCGCATTCACACCCTCGAAATCTCCGAGCCGGAACTTGCGTGCGATGGCGTTCGCTTCATCACCCTCTACAGTCCTGCTTTGCAGGGGAGAGGCGATGTCAGCGTCTTTGTCCCGCCCGGGATTGAAAACTCGAAATCTGTTCCTGTCGTTTTGCTCCTGCACGGGGTCTATGGAAGCCACTGGGCCTGGTTCTTCAAAGGAGCCGCGCATCGCACCGCTGCTTCTTTAATTTCGTCCGGACAAGTTCGCCCCATGCTGCTGGTCGCGCCTTCCGACGGCCTTTACCAGGACGGCAGTGGGTATCTGCCACACTCTGGCCGCGATGACGAAGCCTGGATCACACAGGACGTTGTGGAGGCGATCCGGAGATCGTTCCCCTGCGTCGACCCAGACTCCCGCTTCTTCATTGCCGGTCTTTCCATGGGTGGCTATGGAGCCCTTCGCCTCGGCGCTAAGCACGCCGGGTTTTTCAGCGGAATTTCCGCGCATTCCTCTATTACCAACCTTGACGAAATGCAATCGTTCGTCTTCCAACCGTTTCAGGCGAACGAGATTGATCCGCTTGAGGGAAACTTGCTGCACTGGATGGAGCGGAACCGCGCCACCCTGCCGCCGTTGCGGTTCGACTGCGGTACCGGTGACCAACTGCTCGAGAACAACCGAAAGTTCCACCGCGAACTCGAGCGCCGACAGCTTCCGCACCAATACTTCGAGTTTGAAGGAGAACATCATTGGCCCTATTGGCGTTCGCATCTCGCGGACACCTTGCTGTTTTTTGAAGCCATCCTGTCCGAAGGCAAACCAGGTACAACAATGGGTCAATGCGAGCGAGGACACTCGCCTGATGCGCAGTTACCTTGAGTGCAACCACTTCTGGGGCCTGGGCGAGAGCTGCTGCTTGCCATTTGCGGCGGACGGCTCGCAAGTTCGCGAAGGTACTGCTTGCTGTATGGTTCATCTGTCAGGAAACGAAAACATTTCCGGGAAACGATGTGTTTGAGGACCTGAAGCCGGCGACCTGATTTCTATGGATCGAAGAGAGATACTCAAACTCATTCTCAGCGCCTGCGCGGTCACGCTTACGCCTGCAGCCCTCCAGGGATCAACCAACGAAATGGAATCCGCAGGTTCAACTTTCCCGCAACCGGCAAAGACCAACGCCGATCCCACCTTCGCCAACCCCGAGGCTTTCGAGTGGTTGCGCATGGGTGAGGTGAAACCTAGCGGCTGGATCAAGGAACAGATGCTGCGCGACCTGCGCCAGGGTTTCGCCGGCTGTCTCGATCAACTTTGCCATGAGGCCAGCTCCGACATTTTCGTCAGCAATCGCAATAGTTCCAAAGTCCAAAACACCACCAACGAGATGGGCGTGAACTGGTGGAACGGCGAGACCGAAGGCAATTGGCGCGCCGGCCATATCATGATGGCTTATCTGAGTGAAGATCCTGAAGCCATGCGCGAGGCCGACCGTTATGTAAAGCACATCCTCGGCTCCCAGGATCCCGACGGCTATCTCGGCGTCTTTGCTCCCGATTTACGCTACGCGCATCCCGGCGAGCTCTGGACGCAAGCCTGCCTGCTTCGCGGCCTGCTCGCGTACGCGGAACTGGCGCACAATGACGATGTCCTGCACGCCGTCCGGCGCGCCGTCGATCTCACTGTAGAGACCTATCGCTCCGGAAAGAAGCCGTTGCCCCCGGGCGAGAGTCACGACCTCATGTTCGTCGATGTCCTGGAACGCATGTTTGCCCTCACCGGCGACGCCCGGTACCGCGATTTCGCGCTTTGGTTTTATGACCAATGGAGCACGAGCGAGAGCAAGTGGGATGCGACTCTTCCTTCGCTTCTCGATGTAAACAAGGGGTTCGTCGATCACGGCGTCCATACCTACGAGAACATCCGCGTTCCCCTCTGGCTGGCATCCGCGACCGGGCGCGCGGACATTCAACAAGCCACCCAAAACGCTTTTGTAAAAATCGCGCACTACAGCGAGGTCTCTGGCTCCGGCGTAAGCCAGGAGTGGATCAAGAACCTTCCCCCTGACCCCTCCCACACCGAATACGAATACTGCGCAACGAAAGAGCTGCAGCTGACCTTTGAGTCTGCCTTGCAAAAGACCGGACGTTCCGAATATGGCGATCGCGCGGAAGCCATCTGGTTCAATGCAGCACAGGGAGCGCGTCTGCCCGACGGCTCCGCGATCTCGTACCTCACCTCCGACAACCGCTTCCGGTGCGACGGCAAAGCCATCGACGCCGATAAGCCGGAGAAGCGCAATAAGTTTTCGCCCGCCCACGTGGATGTTGCAGTTTGCTGCAACCCCAATGCTACCCAGGTCGCGGCGCTCTTCGTACGCGGTATGTGGATGAAAGATGCCGGAGGCGGACTGGTGGCTGCGCTCTACGGCCCCTGCAGCGTCTCCACCTCGGTGCACGGTACCTCCATCCGGTTAGAGGAACGGACAAATTATCCCTTTGAGCCCACCGTCGAAGTGGTCGTTCACCCTGAGCACCCGGTGGAAATCCCGTTACGCTTCCGCAACCCGCTCTGGTCGCACGCTACTCGCGTCGTTTGCGAGGGAGCGAAGATCGAGCGCGAAGGCGACTACTGGAGCGTAAGAAAAATCTGGCGCTCCGGGGATACGGTCCGACTCGAATTCACCCCGCAGATCGAACAGGTCCGCGCCGCCAACGGCGAGACTGCGATCCGTTATGGCGCCCTGCTTCTCGCAGAAGCGATACCTTCCACGAAGACAGCCGTCAAACACTATGATGTGAGAAATCTCGAGGATACGCACTACGAGCCGAAATCGGATCTCGCGGCAGAGTCCTCCGGCAAACTTGATCTCATAGTTCTTGCAATGCAGCATCCTTCCACGAAACCCGATCCACTTCACCCTTTCGATACTCCAATGATCGAGTTCCGTTCGGAGCTCATCGCCCCGGCAACCGGTGCACGACGATCGGTGACGCTTGTGCCCCTGGGCAGTGCTCCAATACTTCGTCGCGTCACTTTTCCTCTGCACGAAAACACTAAATCCTGAAGTCCACTTTTCACGCGGCGAGCCGAAGGTCCCGAAAAGTTTCGGTTCTGCTCGCGTTGAATGTGACCGCTTGCTTGCCACCGGCGAGGAATTGCCTCATCGCGAAAGCAAGCACCACCACTGCCGGGAGTGAACAAATGCTGAAGTGCAAACGCAGTACAGAAATCGGTCAATGCCGATGAGGACTTCAGTGCGGAACTACATTTAATCTCCGGCCACTGGTAGAGAAGTCGTTCGAGTCAGACGCGTGGGGCGTCGAAATTTCAGAATCGCAAGAAAATCGAAGCCGAGAGTGAATGCACTCCGTCCCCTGCACGCGCTATGACTGCTGTCGCCGGTCTTTGCCGCACTTACATAGGAGATGCAATGTTTATGCGATTCAAGGGTAGGAGCACCTTAACCGGGCTCGGCCGAACGGCGCTTGCGATTGTGCTCGCTTGCTTCGTTCACCTGTCGCTCTTTGCGCAATCGGATTCAGGCCGGATCGTCGGAAGTGTTTCCGATCCGTCCGGTGCGGTCGTTGTCGGGGCCACGGTGACCATCACGAATACCGAGACGGGCGCTCAACTCACAACCACCTCCGGTAAAGCGGGTGAATTCTCCTTCCCCGTCGTTCCTCGTGGAGATTATTCCGCGTCTGCCAGCTCGAGTGGATTCTCTAAACAATCTCAAGAATTCACTTTGAACGTCACGCAGGTCCAGACGCTCCTCTTCAAGCTCCAACCCGGCCAGGTTTCCTCCAACGTGAGCGTGACCGATGCCGCTCCCATGCTGGATACGTCCAACGCCACCATGGGCGAAACGATTCAGGGCAAGCAGATCACCGAGCTTCCTCTCAATGGACGAAACTTCACCAACCTCGCGATGCTCTCGCCGGGCGTAACCCGCGGGCAGTATGGCGACAACGCCAGCGGCATCGGCGGAAACACCGAGACCTATCGCAACAAGGACAGCGGCGGCGCTTCCATCTCGGTCAACGGCCTCCGTCCCCAGGCCAACAATTTCATCCTCGACGGTATCGATAACAACGAAGGGCTCGTCAACACGATCCTCATCTTCCCGCCCGTCGATGCGACCCAGGAATTCAAGGTCGATACCAGCGTGGCCCCCGCGGAATTCGGCCGCGCCGGTGGCGCCATCGTTGTTAGTTCCATCAAGTCCGGTACCAACCAGTTTCACGGTTCCGCCTTCGAGTTCTATCGCGATGCCGGACTCGACTCCAATCCGAATTACCGCTTTGACGATGCGCCCGCCACGCCTAATCCGCCCTTTAAGCGGCACCAGTTCGGTGGCTCTCTCGGTGGTCCTATCGTCAAAGACAAGCTCTTTCTTTTCGGGGATTACGAGGGCTGGCGCGAGAACACGCCGATCAACGCTTACTACATGACCGTGCCCACCGCCCAGATGCGGACCGGCGACTTCTCGCAGCTTCTCAATCCCGCCTTCACGGGCGGCAACTTCATCACTACCTTTCCCGTATGTACGGGTTCGAATCATCCGGCTACCAGCCAGGGCCAGATCTATGACCCAATTACCTGTCAGCCGTTTGCCGGAAACATCATCCCGTCGGACCGCCTGAACCAGGCCGCTGTCAATTACCTGAACGCGTTTCCCATGCCCACCCTTACCGACCGGGCCGAAAACAATTACCTGGTGTCGAACCAGCAGCAGACCCTGAAGAACAACACCTTCGATGTCCGGATGGATTGGAACGCCGGTAAGGATGACAACGTCTTTGCCCGCGCCAGCTACGACAATTCGACCAGCCTCAAAACGAATTCGTTTAACTTCCTGCCGGGTCTCGGCGGCGGAGATTACACCCACGCTCGCAGCTATGCGCTTGGCGAAACCCATACCTTCAGCCCCAACATCGTCAACGAAGCCCGTGTCGGCTATAACCGCATCACCTACGCCTACATTCCAGCCTCCTATGGAGTCGATGTTTGCACCCAGCTAGGAATCGTCAACTGCAATCACGGAAGCGATCCGCTGTATAGCGGCGGAGCCCTGATCGGTGGCACCGGTTCCGAACTCAGCTACACCGGCGATTACGGAACCTACACCGTTCCCCAGAACACTTACGAAATCTCCGACACCCTGAGCTGGACACGCGGCGAGCACACCTTCAAGTTCGGCGGCACCCTCATTCGCCGCCAGATTTCGTACTTCACCGCCGTTGCGCCCAAGGGCTTCTTCTATATCGCGCCGTACGGCCAGGATTTCACCGGCTACGAAACCTCCGAACTGCTGGTGGGCGGAGTGGATAGTTACTCCGTGGGATTTCAGAACGGTTTCTACGGGGAAGTCAACCAGGAGGACGGATTCTTCGCGCAGGATGATTGGCGCATCACCCGACGCCTGACGTTGAACCTCGGCCTGCGTTACGACCTACTTACCTGGCCCACCGAAATGCATAACCGTATGTCCTCCTTCGATGTGAACAACGGCACCGTTCTCCTCGCCGGCCAAAATGGCGTTCCCGACTCGATCGTTCACCAGGACTACACCAACTTCGCTCCGCGCCTCGGCTTCGCTTACGATCTCAGCGGTAACGGCAAGACCGTGGTTCGGGGCGGCTATGGCATCTTCTACTTCATCGACTCCGGCGGCATCGGCTACCAGCTCGATTACCAGGTGCCCTTCCAGGCCACCAAGTACGAATATGCTTTCCAGGGAGCCTGCATCACCCTCAGCGGCCAGACCGCAGCTCCTTCTTCTCCTTATAGCTGCCCGGTGAACACCAACTCCGCGGCCGTAAGCTCTCCGCTGCCGGCGCCTGGCTACGTGAACTTCGATCCGCAGAACCCGCCCGCCGGCCTGTCGATGAACGGAGTGAACCAGGACAACCATCACTCCCGCGTGCAGGAGTGGAACCTGCAGTTCTCCCAGCAGCTCAGCGAGAAAGATGTTCTCAACCTCGCTTACGTAGGAAGCCACAGCAGCAATCTCGCTACGTATTATCCCTACAACAATTACCAGATCGGAACCGGCACCAAGCCGTTTCCCACCGACGGCAACATCACCTACATCGATTACAACGGCATTGGCAATTACGACGGCCTCCAGGTTCACGCCGAGCACCGCGAGAAGAACGTCATGGTTACAGCGAGCTATACCTGGTCGCACACCCTCGATAACTCCCCCGGTGCATTCACCGGCGCCACCTTCCAGGCGTTCTACGAGCCCGGCTATAACTACGGAAATTCCAACCAGGATCAGCGCCAGATCTTCAGCACTTCGATTCTTTACGAGCTGCCGTTCGGCAAAGGCCGTCACTTCGGCTCCAATTTCTCGCGGCCCATGGAGCTCGTGTTCGGCGGCTGGCAAGCCAACCTCATCACCCAGCTGCAAACCGGAACTCCCGTCGATCTCTCCACCGCCGTGGCGAATCCAACCAACCGTCCGGACCTGGTTGGAACCATTAGCTATCCCAAGAGCATCTCTGGCTATTGGTTCGATCCGAGTGCCTTCTCTGACGCAATTCCGACCATCACCGGATTTGACGGCAAACCGGTGTACGCCCGTGTCGGTACTCTCGGGCGAAATCAAATCTATGGACCGAGCTACCGCGATGTCGACGTGAGCTTGCAGAAAAACCTGCACCTCACCGAACGCTTCAACCTGGAGTTGCACGCGGACGCCTTCAACGTCTTCAACACTCCGCAATTCACCAACCCGGACGGCAACTTCAACGACGGGACGTTTGGCCAAGTGACCGGCGTCCGGCAGTACACCAATCGCGAGATTCAATTGGCAGTGCGCTTCGTTTTCTAAGTTCGCCCATGGCTGCTCCGTTTTCGTTCCCTCCTCTCGGGCCTGCTTAGGCAGGCCCGATTTTTCGTGATTCACTGAGGCATCGGCATGCGCAAATTCGTTCGACTTCTCCTTGTCTCTCTGGGCTTCGCTGCCTTCGCGTTCTCGCAAATCCAGGATGTCGGCCCCGCCATGCCCGCCAACCAGTTTGCCGGCCGTCCCGACTGGTGGAAGACTGCTGTGTTCTATGAAATCTACCCTCGCAGCTTTGCCGACTCGAATAATGACGGCACGGGCGACCTCAAAGGCATAACCGCTCATCTCGACTACCTGCAAAAGCTTGGCATCGACGCCATCTGGATCACTCCGTGCTTCCCATCGCCGCAGGTCGACTTCGGTTATGACGTCTCCGACTATCGCAGCATCGATCCGCAATACGGCACCCTCGCTGATTTCGATCAGCTCGTCGCGGAAGCCAGGAAACGCGGCATCAAGGTCATCCTCGATTTCGTCGTGAACCACAGCTCCGACCAGCACAAGTGGTTCCAGGAATCCCGGAAATCGAAGTCCAATCCCTATCGCGACTACTACGTGTGGCGCGACGGGAAAGGCCCCGAGCAGCCGCCCAACAACTGGCTCTCGGTCTTCGGAGGATCTGCCTGGCAGAACGATCCCGCAACCGGACAGTGGTATTACCACGCCTTCGATCCTCATCAGCCTGACTTGAACTGGCGCAATCCGGTCGTCGAAAAAGAAATGTTCGACATCACCCGCTTCTGGTATCAGCGCGGGGTGTACGGTTTTCGCCTCGATGCAGTCGATACACTTTTCGAAGATCCCAAGCTAACCGACAACCCGTCCACGCCAGAACAGTATGCGTTCGTCGTGAACCAGCAACAGCGGCTCTACACCGCCAACCTGCCGGAAGTCCATACCGAGCTGCAGCGCCTGCGCAAAGTTGCTGACGAGTTTCCGGGACGCGTCCTCATCGGCGAGACCTGGACCGACTCTCCGGAAAAGCTGGCGGCTTACTACGGACCTTCGAATAACGAACTGCAAATGCCGATGTACTTCAATTTCACCATGGTCAACCAACTCAGCGCCCCGGCGTTCCGCGAGAAGATCGCAGCCATCGAAAGCAATTCGGCGCACGGCTGGCCGGTTTTCGTGCTCAGCAATCACGATATCCGCCGCTGGCTCGACCGCTATGGAGATGGAGCGCACAATCCTCAGATCGCGAAGCTGATGGCTACCCTCTATCTCACGCTGCGTGGCACCGCGATCATGTATTACGGGGAAGAGATTGGGATGACGAACAACGATCCCACGCGCCTCGAAGACGTGAAGGATGTGGTCGGAAAGAAGGGCTGGCCGAAGGAGAAAGGCCGCGACGGCGAGCGTACTCCCATGCAGTGGGACAACACCACCAACGCTGGATTCAACGCGAGCGCTCACCCCTGGTTACCGGTCAGCTCAAATTACGACCAGGTCAACGTCGCCTCCGAAACGGCCGACCCCAACTCGCTGCTGAATTGGTATCGGCAACTCATCGCCCTGCGCCGCACCACGCCGGCGCTGTACGAAGGCGAATATGTTCCGCTCAGGAACTCCGATGCGAATACGCTCTCCTACCTCCGCCGGTCCGGCAGCAGCAAGGTTCTGGTTGTCTTGAACATGAGTGGGGTGGCGCAGACCCTCGACTTCACTGCGAGCGATCTCGGATCCGCGACTGGCAAGGTTCTCTTGAGCAGCGAGACGCAGCCCATGACATCGCTGGAAAACGTGAAGGTTGGACCGTACGGAGTTGTTGTGGTTGAGTTGAAGTAATCCGAAAGAACGTTCGCGCCGACTCAGCGTTTCTGCTCGCGGAAACACGTCCCGTTGCTGTTGCAATTGGCCGACGAGATGCTGCAACCCGAGAAGGAATTCTTGCCGCCCGGTGGCCGACCGCCTCACCTCTCGCAGTCCAACCAGTCCAACAATTTCAAACGGACGCCGTAACCTTTTCGGCCTGACCTCCGTTTAGCTCATTGCTGGGCCCCGGAGAGCATGCTTGAGAGCCTTAGTAACGGAACCCGATGAGCGCTTGTTGATCGAGGCGGCGCAACGCGATCCCCGCGACTTTGCGCAACTCTACGAAAACAACTTCGACCGCGTATATGCGTACATCGCCAGTCGTACCCGCGATCGTGCCGAAGCCGAGGACCTCACCTCGGAGGTCTTCCACCAGGCGCTGGCCAAACTCGGCCACTTCGAGTGGCGCGGCTTGCCCTTCAAAGCGTGGCTGCTGCGCATCGCCGCCAATGCTCTCCACGATCGCTGGCGCAATCCGGCGAAACATCGTGAGATCGCGGGCGAGTCGCTTCCCGAAGCCGCGTCCGAGGATGGCATCGAGCGTCGCGCCCTGCTGGTTCAGTTGCTGGACCGCTTGCCCGATGACCAGCGCACCGTCATCACCCGGCGTTTTGTGTACGGCCGCTCGATTGCCGAAATTGCCGGCGAGATGGGCCGCAGCGAAGGTTCCGTCAAGCAGTTGCAATTCCGGGCCTTGCAAACGTTACGAAATCATTTGAGGAGCCGCCATGTATAGCGATGCCGTTTACGAACAATTGGACCAAGCCGTCGAACAGATCCTCACCGGCCACGCGATTGCCCCCGAAGACTTCGATCCTCTCGTCGAGGAGCTGCTTCCGATCGCCAGGGATCTCCAACTCACCGCACGGCCGGAATTTCGCTCCTCCTTGCTGGCCGAATTAGAAAGGCCGATCGCGGCAAAGCGCGTCCCCGTGCGCCGCACGTCGCCGGACGCACCCTTATTCCGCATGCCGCATGAGCTCTATCCCGTGCACAGCACAAACTTCGTCGTGTCGGCCATATTGCACGCAGCGATCGTCGCGCTCATCTTCACCTCAGGCTTTTGGATGGTCCGCCATGCAGCCGAGGTGAAAGTGCAGAAGATCGAGCTGTTGACCGACCTCAGCCCCTACGTGCTGCCTGCGGCGCCGACCCGCACTTCCGGTGGCGGCGGCGGTGGCGACCGCGACAAGATCGCAGCCTCGAAGGGCGAAGCGCCGCGTTTTGCGCTCGAGCAAATCACCCCCCCGGCCATCGTGGTGCGCAATAACGCCCCGAAACTTGCGGTTGAGCCAACCGTCGTGGGGCCACCCAACTTGACGAAGCTCGGCAACCTCGGCGATCCGCTCTCTGGAATTTTGACCTCCTCGAACGGTGCCGGAGCGAGTGCCGGGATCGGTTCCGGGAGCGGCGGCGGAATTGGCTCTGGCCTCGGCGCCGGTGTCGGCCCCGGCTACGGTGGAGGGTTGGGCGGCGGAATCTATCGCGTAGGTAACGGAATCAGCGCGCCCCACGCCATCTACGATCCCGAACCTCTGTATTCCGAAGAAGCACGCAAGTCAAAAATGGAAGGTGTGGTCGCGCTCTGGCTGATTGTCGGCGCCGACGGCCGTCCGCATGACGTCCGCGTGCAACGTTCCTTGGGCATGGGCCTGGATGAAAAAGCAATCGAAGCCGTCCGCACCTGGAAATTCCAGCCGGCGATGAAAGACGGACGCCCCGTCGCCGTGCAGGTGACCGTCGAAGTAAATTTCCGGATGTTCTAACCCAGGTGAATCAACCGTTCTCCGTGAGCAGCGGGACTGCGCCGAACAGTCCCGCATGGTTCCCGAGTTCGGCTGCGACCACCCGCACTTTGCCCCACGGCGTCCAGGCATGCGCGTTCACGTAGTTCTGAATGTAGGGAAGAATCAATTCCGCGCTTCGCATGACGCCGCCGCCAAACAGAATCAATTCCGGATCGTACGCATGGATCAGTCCTACTGCGGCGCTCGCCCACACAAGCAGGCAGTGGTCGCGGATCTCCGTCGCCACTCGATCGCCGGAAGCTGCCAGTTCGAACAATGCCCGAAAGTTGATCTCACCCCGCGCCAGTCCGCTCTCGGAGAATCCCGGCCACTCGCGCGCAATCAGCGGTAGCGCCCATCCCGACGCCTCGGCCTCCAGGCATCCGATCGCCCCGCAGGTGCACGGACGCCCGCCCGCTTTGGCCGGCAAATGTCCGCCTAAACATCCCGCCTGTGCATGTTTTCCGCGCAGCAGCTTGCCCTCAATCATGGCCGCTCCGCCAATCCCCGTGCCCAGCGTGATCATCACCAGGTTGTCGAAACCCCGTGCTGCGCCCACGTAACGCTCTCCAAGCAATGCCATGCGCGCATCGTTTTCAATCGCGAAGGGCAGCCCGAACTCCCGCCGGCTCCAGGCATTGAAATCGATCGACGGTGCATCTTCATATTTCTTGTTCGTCGAAATCACGCGTCCGATGCGCGCATCCGCCAGCCCACAAAACCCCAACGCAATGCCGGCGCACTGAGATGCCTCCATCCCCAACCGCCCAAGTAATTCCCGAATCACATTTGCGAACCCCGCGAGTTCCGGCTCGAGTGGTCGGGCGCAGTTCAGCGAAACTTCTTCCGAAGCCAGTACCTCCGCGCTGCGCACAATGGCGACGGTCGCGTGACTTCCACCAAGATCAATAGCGATAGCTGGTCGATGCATAGGCTGCTAAAACAAACAATATAGTATTAGTTTCAGGCTCAAACAATCAAAGCCTGCTTCCTTTTCGGTTGATTCGTGAATTCCGTTTTAGTAGCCTAGTTGCGTCATGCATCCCCAATTCGCATTTGTGAACTGGACCGACGGCGCCCTCGAAGGCGACATGGTACGGTCGTCGGTGAAAAAACTCGGGCAGCTGAAAGGCATCTTCGCCGACGAACCAGCCTGGCAACAGCTCGATCCCGAGACCGTCGTCTACCGGGTGTGGTGGTGGGAGCCGGTTGCCGCGGGAACATCGGGTGGATTGTTTTGGGGCACCACCGAAATCCAGCCAGGCCGCGTTGGCGACGAGTATTTCATGACCCACGGCCATCGTCACCTGCTGCGCGACCGCGCAGAATTTTATGGCACGGTCGCAGGTTCCGGAATGTTGGTCCTCCGCGATGCCGACGGCCGCACCTGGTCGGAAGAAATGCAACCTGGCAGCTTGCACTACATCGCCGGACACATCTCCCACCGCGTCGTGAACACCGGCAGCGTGCCGCTTCGCTTTGTTGCCTGCTGGCCCAGCGACGCTGGCCACGATTACGATCTCGGCCAATCCGGCTTCGGCCTTCGCGTTCTCCATGAGCAGGGCAAAGCCGTTCTTCATCCGGCCCACGGAAACCATCTGTGAAACACGCTGACCAGGGCGTCGTTTTCGATCCGAAGCTCGGCGTGCATAACAACTCCGCCGACATGCGCTTCACGTACGACGACGATGTCTTCGGCCCCGATCCCGAGTTTCGCCGGCTGGATGCGATTCGACCCAGCTTGCGCGATCCCCAATGCACCGGTCCCGATCCCGTCTATTCCATCGTGATGGACGTTGGTCGCAAGCAGCATCGCGAGGAACTGCAGCGGCGTATGTTGCTCTTCGGCGTGGTCGCTTATGCCGCTGGCCAGCTTGGCGAAGAGCCGGTGCGCAGCCAGGGACACATTCATGCAATCGCGCCGCATTGCGGCTGGTCCACTCCCGAATTGTTCGAAATCTGGGAAGGTCGCGCCATCATCTTCGCCCAGGAATTCGCCGGCGATGATCCGGGCAAATGCTTCGCCATCGAAGCTGGGCCGGGAGATAAGGTTGTCATGCCGCCGAAATGGGCGCACGCGGTCATCAACGCCGACCCGCAACGCCGCATGATTTTCGGTGCCTGGTGCGATCGCCAGTACGGTTTTGTTTACGACGAAGTGCGCGCTCACCATGGGCTCGCATGGTTCCCCATCGTTACCGAGCAGTCATCCATTCGATGGGAAGCGAACCCGCATTACCACGCGTCCGAGCTCGTGGTGCGCCAGGCGCGGTCGTATCCCGAACTGCGCCTTGATCTGCACGCCCCGATCTACGAGCAGTTCGCCGCCAATCCAGAAAGCATGCAGTGGGTCTCGGATCCGGCACGCGTCGCCGCGTTGTGGCCCCACTTCGAACCGTAACGCCGCCGATCAGTTGGCCAGCCCAAGGCGCTGCTCGAGTTGCTCCAGTGAAACGCCTTTGGTTTCCGGATAAATCGCCGCAACCAGCACGAAGTCGACCAGCATCATGGATGCGAAGAAGAAGAACGGAGTCGCGGGCGAAGCTTTGGCCAGCACCGGGAAGGCCGCGGAAATTGCGGCGTTCATCACCCATAAGGTCGACGTCCCGATCGCCTGGCCTTTCGCGCGCACGCGCGTCGGGAAAACCTCCGCGATATAGACCCAAATCACTGCGCCCTGTGAGATGGCAAAAAATCCCATGAACGCCATTACCAGCCAGATCAGCCAGGCTTGGTGCGCCCCGCTGCGGAAAACCCAGCCAATTGCCGCCAGGCATAAGCAGACTCCCGCCGTTCCAATCAGTAACAGCTTCTTGCGCCCCAGCTTGTCGATCACCGACATCGCCAGGATTGTCATGATGAGGTTCGTGCAGCCGATGACCACAGATTGCATACCCGCTGAATACTTACTCGCGCCCGCGGCAGCGAAAATGTCGTTCAGGTAGTACAAACACGCATTGATGCCCGTCAGTTGATTGAACGCGCCCGCTGTCATCGCCAGCACGATAGGCAGAAAATATTTGCGGCGCAGGATCGGCTCGGCCGCCGCGCTGCGCTCCATGTGGATCGATTCCACGATCGCCGCCAGCTCCCGCTCGGGATCTTCGTTGCCCGTCAGGCGCAGCACTTCCAGTGCCTCCTGGTTGCGGTTTTTCATTGCGAGCCAACGCGGGCTGCGCGGAATCGAGAACAGCATGAACAGGAACAGCACCGCCGGCAGCGCGGCAACTCCCAACTGCCAACGCCACTCGTTGGCGCCGAAATTCATCCGGCCAATCAGGAAATTCGACAGGTACGCAAGCAGGATTCCGAGCACGATGTTGATCTGGAACAATCCCACCAGCCGTCCTCGCCAGCGAGCCGGCGAAAGCTCCGCAATGTACATCGGCGCCAACACCGACGATCCCCCAATGCCGAGACCACCAATTACGCGAAACGCCAGCAGCGATCCCCAGTTCCAAGCCAAGGCGCAGCCCAGCGCGCAGATCACATAAAAGATCGCCATGATGCGCAGGCTGTCGCGCCGCCCAATCTTTTGGCCCGGGTACCCAGCCGTCATTGCTCCGGCCACCGTGCCCCAGAGCGCGCTCGATACCGTTAGTCCCAACAAATAAGGAGTGAGGTGGTAAACCTCGGTGAGTTGGTGCGTCGTGCCTGCGATGACGGCTGTGTCAAAGCCAAATAGCAGTCCGCCTAAGGCGCTGACGAAGCTGCTTTTGACCAGGTAACGGTTAATTGCCATGCCTGCCGGTCCCTCAAAATATGAACGAATACTAGCGAAAAGAACAAAATCGGTCTATCAAATATGACAATAAGAGCGGTATAAAGTTCTTTCAGCACCAATTCGACTTTCATAACGCCATTTCGAGAGACACAGCATGACTTCTGAATTGGATGTGAACCGCAGGACCTTCCTTAAGCTCGGGGCCGCCGGTGCTGCCCTGGCGGCGATCCACCCGAACGCCCTCGCGGCTGCTCCCACCGCGAAAGCCAGCCTCGCTTCTCCTCCGCGCCTGCAGGACCTGGCTTCTGACAAACTCACCTATCACTTCCGCGATCTCTTCAATTGTCCGGCCGCGATGAACGAACTCGGCTATGCGCAGGCCGGCAAATCGGTCTCTGCCCTGACCGCGATTGCCTTTCCTCCTTACGCCTGCTGCGGCGTTCCCCACACCGCGTGGAGTCCCGGCTATCTCTTGACCTGCGAACTCTTCCTCGACGGAAAGTTTCTTGCCCTCGCCGCTCCGCCGGATGGCAACGTCGAGTATCAATGGCTGCCGCACCGCGTGGTGCGCACCCAAACCGCCGACCGCTTGCGCTTTACCACCCACATGTTTCTTCCAGGAAAGCAGCGCGCCGTGGCGCAGTCGATCGCCATCGAGAATCTTAGCGGATCGCGCCGTCACTTCACCCTGGCCTTCGACCTGCGCGGTGGCGCAGCGAAGAAAACCAAGGCATGGTTTGCCAATTCTCCCGGCGAAGCGGATAACCAGATCACTTGGGACGCAGAGCGCGGCTGTTTGCTGTTCGCCGCGCAGCATTCGGAGATCGCGGCCGCGCAGGGATTTCATCCCGTACCCAACCGCGTGGAACAGAAGCGCATGCTGGTGTTCGAACTGGAACTCGGTCCCCGCGAAACCACGAAGATCAATTTTGTTGCTGCCCTCTCCGACAACGGACGCAGCGCGCTCGATCTCTACGACCACCTGCAGGCAAGCTTCGCCGACTTGGAGAAAGAAAATGAAGCGGAGTTCAATAGCCTGGTGCGATCTGCCTTCACACCCGGCAATACCGCATTCTCCGGCCATCTGCCACGCCTCGTCACTGACAACGAATCGCTGTGGAAGCTCTACCACAACGGGTTTGCCAATCTCCTCTTTGCGCGGCGGGTTTCGCCCGATTCTGTTTACGGCCCAACCTATCTCACCCTCAGCGGCCACGTGCTGCCTACGCTGGCCTTTCCCTGGGATACCTCGATTAGCTCGCTCGCCCTCGCCTTGCTCGATCCCGCGCCACTGCGCAACCTCGTTGAGGTCTGGGCAAAGCAAGGCATGCATGAACACCTCGCCACCGATTACGTCACTGGAGAAGCCGTCGGGCCGTGGTACGCCGTCAACGACACTGCCATCGTGCGCAGCGCCTGGCGTTATCTCTGCGTCACCGGCGATTTCGCCTGGCTCGACAAGCGCATCGGCGACCGCAGTGTGCTCGAGCACCTCGAAGACCATGCCCTGTACTGGAAAAAACTCGATCATGCCAACCACGGACTTGGCGATTACGGCTCCATCGAAAATCTGCTCGAAGTGGTGAGCACCTATCTGCACGAAGTCGCGGGCATGAACGCCAACAATGTGCACAGCATGCGCGTGGTCGCCGACATGCACGAGCGTCGCGGCAACAGCGCGCGTGCGCGTGAACTACGGGGCGAAGCCAAAACCTTGGCCGATCGCATCAATCGCCAGCTTTATGTGAACGGCAGAGGCTTCTGGCGCTGCGGACAGCCGGATGGCTCCTTCAACGAAGTGCGCCATTGCTACGACTTCCTCGCCGTCCTCGACAACATGGCCGACGATCTGTCGGCCGCGCAGAAGCGGGAGATGGCGGAGTTCTTCTGGCGCGAGCTGCACAGCGAAAAATGGATGCGCGCCCTCTCACAGAGCGATGTCGACGCCACCTGGAACATCCGGCCCGACCACAGTTGTCTCGGCGCCTACGCGGGGTGGCCACCGATGACTGCCAAGGGTCTCTACAAAATCGACAGCCCGGCGAAAATCGCGCCTTGGCTCAAGGAGGTCGCCAAGGCAGGGAATCAAGGTGCCGATCGGCCAGGGACATTTCGTTGAGGATGTCTTTCCGCCCGTCAATGGCGGAGCCAGAAAGGCCTCCGAAGATCCGCCCTACATCGAGGATTGGTGCTGTATCGCCGCCGGTGCTTTCGCTGAGCTGGTGATCGACTCAATTTTCGGAGCCGAGCTGACGATGACGAATGGCATCCACGTGAATTCACATTTGACCGAGTTCGATCCTGCAGCGCGCTTGGAGGGATTGCGTTACCAGGGAGGTCTCTACACGATCACGAAAGACGGCGCGGAAAAACAGAAGGCATGATGCTTTCACACTCGCATGACTTCGATGCCGAGCTTTTGAAACGGCGCGACCATCTCGTCGGTGGCATTGGTGTCGGTTACCAGGAAGTTGAGCTCCGAGGCCAGGCAGATGCGCCAGTTCGCCACCACCCCCAGCTTGCCGCTATCGACTACGGCCACGCGGCGGCGTGCCAGTTTCATCATGGTGGAATTGAGCTCGGCCTCGTCGGCATTGAAGCAGCTCGCTCCCCAGGAAGCATCCATGCCGTCGGCGCCAATGAACATGGTGTTGATGAGCATATTTTCCAGTGCCCGGATGGCCGCCGATCCGACGAGGGAAAACCATTCGCCGTGCAGGTGTCCGCCGGTCACGAAAACGTAAACGTCCTTGCGCTTGGAAAGCTCCATGGCGACGTTCACCGTGTTCGTCACCACCGTGATGTTGTAGTTCATCGGCAGGCCGCGGATCACTTCCGTGGTCGTCGTTCCCGGAGTCAGAGCGATCGTCTCGCCGTGCGTGATCAGCGCCGCTGCCGCGCGGCCAATACGCCGCTTCTCATCCGCCGCGCGCTCTACTTGCGCCAAGAACGAACGGTCGCGCCGGAACGGCTCGTAAAACAGCGGCTCGATCGAAACCGCGCCTCCATGGGTGCGCCGCAGAAGCCCTTTCTGCTCAAGCGCGTCCAAGTCGCGGCGAATGGTCACCACCGAAACGTCGAGCTGCTCGCTGAGCGCCTCCACCGCCACTTTTCCCGCCTGCTGCAGGCTGGTGAGGATGGCGCTGAAGCGAACTTGTTGCTTGTCCTGGGTCGCGCTGGAATCGTAGTCGGCGTGCATTTGAGTTTCGGTTCCTTGGAAAACGAAAGCAATACCAGCACATGGTACGCGGAACTTTCAAGATTGCAAGCGTGGCCAAGCGAGCTCAATAGAACGCGATCTTATGCAAATTCAGTGGGAAACAATCAAAAATCGCACCATCCATGCAAGGTGGTGCGATAGCAAGAACGTTTTCTCAAGCTCTCATTTTGCGCGGTAAGGTTTCGCGAGGAAAATTATGGTTCTGGATCGTAGAAAGTTTCTGGGCGGCGTTCTTCTCAGCAGCGCAGCCGCCGCGTTACCGCAAAATGCGGTCGAAAAAAGGGACGAAAAACACTCGATTTCTGCGTTTTCGACACCTAAAACAGGCCATTTCGAGACAAAAATCGACTTCCGTTTTGCGCCTCATCATTCTCAGTCGACCATCTGCTTTCCCGACGATGCGCACAAGACGATCGTCGGCCAAACCGGCGATTTGCGCTACGGTTTTGCCCACGCCTTGCTGGTCGGCATGGAAGATTTCAGCAGCGTCGTCGAATTTTCGCTGGCAGGCTTCCAGGACGACAAGGTTGTCCGGCAGTGGATCGAGGCGCCGGGGGTTCCGATCGTGCACACGTTGATCGAGCGGCCGGCGGCGACGATGGAATTGATTGCCTTCGCCAGCCGCCACGCTGCCGAGGGGCGGGTGGACAACGTGCTGCTTTCGATCCACTCGAAAGCCGGCGCCGTCGCGGTCGCCCCGAAGATCCACATACGCACCTGCGACAAGCTGGAGCTTGCGGATTACAACACGCCGCGGGCGACGGTGGTTGGGGCCGACAGGAAAGTGCTTCTTGTCGGAGAACAGATCGGAAGTGAGAAGGGAAGTTGCGTCTGGTGGGAAGAGGGCGGTTTCACGCTCTACCTGCCGCACGGCGAAGCCACGCCGGAGAAACCAGCGCGCTACTTCGTGCGGCTTCCGCAAGAGGGGCAGTCGGCAGAGGACGTTGGCAATTCGTTGCAGCATCCGGATGATCTCCTGAGCGAGACGCGCGATTTTTGGAAGCAATGGAAGCCGTTCGGCACGACGGACTGGAGCTATCCGGAGCGGCACGGAGAATTTCTCACCGCCTGCGCCCGCAACATTCAACAGGCGCGCGAGGTGAAAGACGGACGCTTAGTGTTCCAAGTGGGACCGACGGTCTATCGCGGGTTGTGGATCGTGGACGGAAATTTCCTGCTGGAGGCGGCGCGCTATCTCGGGTACGACAATGAAGCCGATGAAGGGTTGCGGTCGGAATGGTCGAAGCAACTTCCCAGCGGGCAGGTGAGCGCGTCGGCGGGCGGAGAACATTGGAAAGATACCGCGATTGCCATGTTCACCCTGGTGCGGCAGTGCGAGCTGAAGCAGGACTGGGCGCTCTTCCGCGAGCTGCAGCCGAAGGTGCGGCGGGCCATCGACTTCCTGGTTGGATTGCGCGATGAGGCGCGCAAGGGAACCAGCACCAACGGCCGTTACGGCTTGCTCGCGCCCGGGTTTGCCGACGGCGGGATGAGCGGAGTGCGCTCGGAGTTCACCAACACAGTGTGGACTTTGGCCGGACTGCGCGCCGTGGCCGGAGCCGCGACCGCTTTGAAGATGAGCGGGCTTGATGAGGCAGGCAGTTTCTATCGCGAGCTGTATGCCTCGTTCCAGGAGATGGCGAAGAGGGAGAGGGTGCGCCATCCCAAGGGCTTCGACTACCTGCCAATGATTGCGCACGATGATCCTTTGGTGAGCGATGCGGACCCGTGGAATCGTCCGCGGCCGCAGACGGCGCAGTGGGCGATGTCGCACGCCATCTATCCGGGCATCGTGTTCGGCAAAGACGATCCCATCGTGCGCGGCCACATCGCGTTACTGCAATCGTGCACGCGGGAGGACGTTCCCACCGAAACCGGATGGCTATGGCATGACGCGCTGTGGACCTACAACGCATCGTTCGCAGCACATGTGTATTTGTGGGCCGGGCTGCGCGACTGGGCGCACCGCACCTTCACCGGTTTTCTCAACCACGCGTCGCCATTGTATTGCTGGCGCGAAGAGCAGCCCTTGCAGCAGGCATTGATCGGGCAGGACTGGGGCGACATGCCGCACAACTGGGCGAGCGCGGAGTGCGTGCGCTACCTGCGGCACATGCTGGCGCTGGAAGACGGCAACACGCTGCGATTGCTGAACGGAATCACCGAGGCGGAGCTGACGCCCGCGACCCGCTACACGCTGGAGCATTCACCAACCCGCTTTGGGAGGATCAACCTCTCGTTCGAAGCCGCCGGTCCGCAACGGTGGCATGTGCGATTCGAGCGCGCCGATGGGCCCACTCCGGGATCGGTGCAATTGCCGGAAGCGATCGGGAATTACAGGTTCGGCAAGTTGCGTGGCGCGTCCACAAAGCCGGGGACGGGAGTGATCGAAGTCGACCCGGCGGCGCGGACGTGGGAAGGTTTTCTGCAGCGGGATAAGGCCTAAGAGGGAGGGACGAAAGAAAACTTGCCCCAGTCCTGTTTTGGTACCTTCTGTGCCAGTATTGCCCATAAAAGAACAAAAAATAGGATTCTTTCGATACAAACGATCAAAATTCTGATTGACTGACTGTAACCGCAGCGTTAGGATTTGCGGGTTTGGAGTATGAACCTTTGTCGTTTCAATTGAGGAAGCGGGAGAAGATCGTCATGACACGAATTGCGCAAACGCGCACCCCGAGAGCTCTGCGTCCGATCGTATTGGCAATCTTTTGTTTGATTACGCTGCCATTGCTAGCGCAATTCGATACCGGCACGATCGCCGGCTCGATCACGGATTCTTCTGGTGCGGTGATTCCGAACGTTACGGTTTTAATTACGAACGTAGGCACATCGGCACAGAAGACCCTGCAAACCGACAATTCCGGCAACTTCGTTGCTTCGGCGCTGCCGTTTGGAAACTACGTGGTTTCGGCGAACGGAAGCGGATTTTCGGAGACGAAGAGCAAAGAGATTGTGTTGAACGTAGGCGCGACCGCGCATGTGTCCCTGATCTTGGCAGTGGCGGGAGCGGCGCAGAACGTAGAAGTGACGGGAACGAGCGTGACGGTGGATACCCAGTCGACCGTTACCGGCACGACCCTGAACTCGACCCAGGTGGCCAACCTGCCGATCAACGGCCGCGACGTGAGCGACTTCCTTGAGATCGCCCCGGGCTCGGTAGGTTCGACAGGCTTCTTCCAAGGTAGCGTCAACGGAATGGAAAACGTCTTCACCGGCCTGAACGTTACGGTGGATGGACAGAATGCTTCGCGTGGCGACATCAACGGCTTCCTGGATACGGAAGGCCAGGAACTGGCACGCGTAACCCGCTCGAGCGTCGACAGCATCCAGGAAATTGATTTTGCCAACAGCGGCTTCAGCGCGGAGTCGGGACGTTCGCTGGGTCCGCAGATGAACATCATCACCAAGTCCGGAACCAACGAGTTCCACGGGACCGCTTTCGAATTCCTGCGCAACGACGCTCTGGATGCGAAGGACTATTTCAACAACGGCCAGAAAGCGCCGCTGCGCCTGAACCAATTCGGCGGCAATTTCGCCGGACCGATCGTAAAGAACAAGCTGTTCTTCTTCGTGAATTACGAAGGCGATCGCACTCACATCACGAATTTCAATTCGCTGTATGAAATCCCCAGCGCACTGGTGCGCTCGAAGATGGCCGCAACGCCCGCCCTGGCGCCGATCGTCGCCCAGATGGCGCCGCTGCCGGCAGGTTGCACGAGCATTCCGGCGCCGACGTCGTGCGCGGTTCCCGGAACCGATGAAGCCGTCGGTGGGGTTCCTACCGGGAACGGTGCGCAGCTGGTGTATGACCCTGCGGTGCTGCCCGACACCCTGCGGGAAGATACCGGTTCGATCAAAGTGGACTACAACATCTCCGACAAAGACCGGATTTTCTTCCGTTACAACATCAACGACTCACTGACCACCGACACCTATGGCCTGAACCAGGGCCAGGTTTCTCCGCAGGACATGCGGACGCAACTGGCAAAGATCGACGAGACCCACACTTTCGGCCCGTCGCTGCTGAACCAGTTCAGCGTGGCGTTGAACCGCTTCTATTCGGATACCAATTCAGATACGCCGACGCCGCTGGTAGGTTTCAGCGGATTTTTCACCAACCTGGGCGCGCTGCCCGGACCCAACACCTATAACCAGATCACGCCGTTCAACACCTTTGAAGTGTTCGACAACGTGACCAAGACGGCGGGAAAACACACCCTGAAGTTTGGCGCGCAAATCCGCGCCAACCAGCTCAACGAGTTCCTGCGGGAGCAGCAGACCTACTCATACGGGAGCTTCAGCGACCTGGAGAACAACAATCCGTTTGCCCTGCAAAAGATCGGGTTCCCGGGATTTGTAGGAGTGACCAACTCCAACTGGGGCTTCTATCTGCAGGACGACTGGCGGGTGACCCGCAACCTGACCCTGAACCTCGGCATACGGTATGACTACAACACGGTATGGTCGGAGCGAAATAATCACGAACTGAACTTCGACTACGCAAGCCAGTCATACCTTCCTGCCAACCAGGATGCCTACAGCGCGCCGAAGAACGATTTCGCCCCGCGTATCGGCTTCTCGTGGGACCCGTTCGGAAAAGGCAAGACGGTGGTTCACGGCTACGCCGGGCTGTTCTACATGCCGATGCAGTTCGGCTTCGGACTGGTGGGCAACGATCCGGATTACTCGAGCTATAGCGTAACGGTGTTTGACGCGCTCTTCGGTGGATATTCGATTTCGTATCCGTCGCCCAACCCGCCCCAACCGCCGGCCAACGTAAGCATCTTCCCGCGGAACCCGAAAGACCCGTACTCCACCAACTACCTGTTCGGGATCCAGCAGGAAATTGCGAAGAACACGGTGATGGAAGTGAAGTACGTAGGGAACCGGGCGCAGCACATGCAAGCCGGAGTGGATTTCGCGGCGGTGAACCTGAACCCCTCGAATCCGATTACGGGCGCGCGTCCGCTACCGGGGTATGCCAGCGAAAACTACGATTGCGACTGCCTGTATTCCACCTACAATTCGTTGCAGGTGCAGGTACGCCACAACGTAGGGCGCTTGAACTTCGAAGGCAATTACACCTGGTCGCACGAAATCGACGACATGGTGAACGTCTTCAGCGGCTGGTCCGATCCGTACAATCCGAACATGGATCGCGGCAGCGGCGATTGGGATGTGCGCCACAACGTGACGGGAAGCGTGGTGTACAGCTTGCCTGAGCTGCAGGGCGCGAACCGCCTGGCCCGTGGAGTTCTGGGCGGGTGGCAGGCATCGAGCATTGTGCAGGCACGTTCGGGATTGCCGGTGAACGTCACCCTGGTGAGCGGGTTCTTTGGCTTGCCAGTGCGGCCGAATACGGTGCCGGGCCAGACGGCGCAAAATTCCAATGGCAACTGGGCTTATCCGAACTCGAGCTATAACGTGGATGCTTTCTCGGTTCCGGCGAACTACGACGGAACGTGGGGAGCCAACGCCGGGGATGTGGGACGCAACAGCCTGACCGGTCCAGCCTTCTTCCAGTGGGATTTCTCGCTGGCGAAGAACTTCCCCATCACAGAGAAAACGAAGCTGCAATTCCGGACTGACATCTTCAACCTGCTCAACCACCCGAACTTCGCTCCTCCGGATGGCGGGATCTGCGGAACCGGCGTGACTGCGTACGACCCTATCAGCGGCACCCCGGCGCATTGCACTCCGGATGCGAACGGAGTTTCCGCGAACCCGAACTTTGGACGCGTGGGCCAGACGATTGCCGATAACATTGGCAGCCAGATCGGCAATGGCACATCGCGCCAGATTCAATTTTCATTGAAGTTCATCTTTTAATACGCAGCGACGCTCAACCACGGCGGCAACAGAAGATTGTTGCCGCCGCTATTTCCAACCACTGCAGGATGACGCAGGAGGATCGTCTTTGGTGGGGTAGAGAACGGCTGCCAGAAGCGAGAGGCCGCAGCGGGCGTGTGTTCCAGGGCAGGAAGGGAATTGGGCAGTGAAGTCTGCGAAGGACGAATTCCGAGGCACAATGTCGAAGCGAACCGTCTCTACGTACGACAAGTTTCCGGTTGTGCCCGTCGCCGAATCGAGCGACCGGTGCGATGTGGGATGGGACGCCATCGTTCGACGGCTCAAGACCAAAATCCAATCCGGACGATTTGTCGTATGCGTGGAGTGCTATCCCGGATGTTTTGAAGATGAGATTGAGAAGGAGCTGACGGACAGGCTGAAGCCTGCCTCGATCGTCCGGGCGGTGGATTGCTATCGGAGCGAGGAAGAGATTCTTGCGCTATGCCAGCGCGATCTCGGGGACGATCCTGTCTTTGGCTTCATGAGTCACTACGAGCTCTCGGAATTTCTCGATGAGCCGAAACTTGAACAAGCCAGGGCGAAGGTCAAAGGGAATTCCGGCCTGACGCTGGTGATCGGCACGGGAGCGGCGCTCATCGCCGAGCCGTGGGACCTGCTGGTGTATTGCGACATGGCGCGCTGGGAAATTCAGCAGCGCCAGCGTGCCGGCAAGGCGACCAACCTGGGGCTGCGGAATTGCTCGGAGCGTCCCGCGCTGAAATACAAGCGTGCGTATTTCGTGGATTGGCGAGCGGCCGACCGGCAAAAAAAATTGCTGTTCCGGCAAATCGACTTTCTGCTCGACACCAACCAGCACGAGAACCCCAAGATGATTGCGGGAAGCGACTTTGCGAAGGGGTTGGAAATCGCGGCGCATCGACCGTTTCGTGTGGTGCCGTTTTTCGATCCGGGGCCGTGGGGTGGGCAATGGATGAAAGAGGTGTGTGACCTGCCGCGGGACGCGGAAAATTACGCCTGGTGCTTCGACTGCGTTCCGGAAGAAAACAGCTTGCTGCTTGGCTTCGGCGCGGTGAAGGTCGAGATACCCTCGATTAACCTGGTGTTCGCCCATCCGCATGCATTGCTGGGCGAAGCGGTTCATGCGCGCTTCGGCACGGAGTTTCCGATTCGCTTCGACTTCCTCGACACCATGGATGGCGGCAACCTTTCGTTCCAGGTGCATCCGCTGACCGAGTACATCCGGGAAAAATTCGGCATGACGTACACGCAGGACGAGAGCTACTACCTGCTGGACGCGACCGAGGAAGGATGCGTGTACCTCGGGCTGAAAGAAAACGTTGACCGCGAACGCATGGTCGCGGAGCTGCGCGAGGCGCAGGAAGATGAAGGGCTGCAGTTCGACGTGGATAAATATGTGAATCGCTGGCCGGCGAAGAAACACGACCACTTCCTGATTCCCGCGGGAACGCCGCACTGTTCGGGACGGAACAGCATGGTGCTGGAGATCAGCGCCACGCCGTACATCTTCACCTTCAAGATGTGGGACTGGGGAAGGCTGGGAATGGATGGCACGCCGCGGCCGATCCACCTGGAACATGCGCTGCGCAACGTCCAGTGGGACCGCACGACCGAGTGGGTGACCGAAAATCTGCTGAATCGCTTTGAGACGATCGCTTCCGGCGACGGTTGGCAGGAGGAACGTACCGGGTTGCACGAGCGCGAGTTCATCGAAACGCGACGGCATTGGTTCACCGGCAAAGTGCCACACGCAACCCATGGAGGCGTCAACGTCTTGAACCTTTGTGAAGGCGAAGAAGTCATCGTCGAGAGCCCGGCGGGAAAGTTTCCCTCGCTGGTGATTCACTTCGCCGAGACGTTCATCATTCCCGCGAGCGTTGGCGAATACACGATCCGGCCGCATGGTCCATCGGAAGGGAAGCGTTGCGGCACGATTAAAGCCTTCGTCCGAACGCGCGCATAGCGGCAAATCAACGAGATAGGGGAGAGATGAAGTTCACGCAATTACGGCTGCTGGGAACTGTCTTTTGTCTTTTTGTTTGCGGCTGTCTCACAGCGCAGGAAAATCCCGCCGCGCTTTCGCCGACAGCTCGCTGGGCATCGACAGTGGCTGAGCACTACTTTATTTATCCCGACATCGTCTACGGGACAGCCAATAACAACCCGCTGAAGCTCGATGTATGGCAAAGGAAGGACGCGAACGGAGCGGCGCCCACGGTGGTCTACATCCACGGCGGGGGTTGGGTCTTCGGAGACCGAACCGGGGCGACGCTGATGTTCCTGCCCTATCTCGAGATGGGATGGAATGTGGTGAATGTCGAGTACCGCATGGCCAGCACGTCGCTGGCGCCGGCGGCGGTGGAAGATTGCCGCTGCGCCCTGCGGTGGGCCATCCGAAATGCAAAGCAGTACAACATTGACGTCGACCGGATCGTGCTGACGGGCCACTCAGCGGGGGGTCATTTATCGCTGATTACGGGGATGCTGCCGGAGGGAACCGGACTGGACAACCCGTGCATCGGCGACGAGAAGCTGAAGGTCGCGGCGATCATCAATTGGTACGGAATTTCCGATGTCGCTGATTTGCTGCAGGGACCGAACGTGAAGAATTACGCGCTGATGTGGACGGGCAGCCAGCCAGATGCCATGTCGATTGCGAAACGGGTGTCGCCGCTGACTTACGTGCGTGCCGGGCTCCCCCCGATTCTTACCGTCCATGGCGACCAGGATCCGGTGGTGCCCTATGAACAGTCGGTGCGGCTGCATAAGGCGCTGACCGCGGCAGGTGTTCCGAATGAGCTGGTGACAATCGAAGGCGGAGGACATGGGCAGTTCAACGATGATCAGGAGACCCACGCCTACGAGAGGATCCACGCCTTCCTTCATGCGCATGGGCTGATCCAGTAAAAGAGGATTCAGGGACGCACGATGTGGGAGGCGATGACCTTCAACATCGGCCGAAGGGCGTTGTCCCAGAATTCCCAGGTGTGGTCGCCGGGCAGTTCGTGGTACTCGTGCAGAATTTTCCTTTCCGCGAGCGCCGCCGCGAAGCGCCGATTCGAGGGCAGTAAGACATCTTCGGTTCCGCACTGCAGATAGACATAAGGCATGGCGGCCGCCTGCACTCCTTTCAACAACTCAAAAATATTGTTGGAGGAGCGGGTGGCGCTGGCTGCGGGGCCGTAGGCGCGATCGGTGCTCTCGCGAACATCGGGCAAAACGTTTTCGACGCCGCTGGGAGCGTCGAGGGCTCCGCTGACGCTGCCAACCGCGGCAAACAATTCCGGATGCTTCAAGGCGATCAGCAGGGACCCAAAGCCGCCCATCGAAAGACCAGCCATGGCGCGCGCGTGCCGAGAGGCAAGGGTGCGATAGCGGTTGTCGATGGCGGCGATGAGGTCGCTGCTGGCATAGTCATAGAAGCGATCGGCGGCCACAGTTGCGGAGTTCACGTACCAGGAGTTCTCGCCCTCGGGCGTAACGATGATGATCGGGTACCGTTGCGCGTGGGCGACGAGGTTGGTGAAGGTACACCAGTTCCGGTAATCGCCGTTCCAACCGTGGAGAAGGTAGAGCACGGGAAAGCGTTGCGGCGCGGTGGCGTACCAATCGGGCAGAATGACCATGCAGCGCATGTCGCGGCCAAGCGCGGCACTGCGAAAGATGCATTCCTGCACGCGATGGTCATTCGACGGCGTCACGAACGTTCCCAATTCTTCCTCCGTCAGGATAAGTTCAGCACAAACTCGCGTCCGTCGCGTTCGCGGATGATCAGGGCATCGCGAGATTCGTTTACATCCTCGATGCGTTGCCATCCTTGCGGCGTGGGCGCTACAAACAAATGATAGCGAGTATGAATGGATTCGCCCGGCCGAATGCTGGCGAGCACTGGCCTGTCGAAAAGCGTGCGACTCTGTTTTGCCTGCTCCAATCCAAGCGGCATGGGGCTTGTGCCGAATTCCACGCCTCGCACCCGGGTGCGGCCATTCCATGGAGGAGTGGTGCGGGCCTGGTTCTCCTCCCACAGGGCGATCCAGGGAAAGCGTTGCCGGTCGAACGAATAGCCGGCGACGAGCTCGAGACTGCGATTGTGAACCGCGACGAACGACTGCCGGCGATCCTGGTTGAGCAACGCGCAGGCGACGAAGCCGGTGCCCGGCTCCGCAAACGCTAACGATATGTCGATTGATTGGCCATTGTGCCTGGGAGCATGCGGCCACCGGAATTCGGTCGCGTCGGCGAGCAGCGGGTGACCGTCATAACCCAGAGGCCAGGTCATGCAACGCTTCGCCGGGAGCACGAGGGACGATTCACTGCGGGCGAAAAGTGGCTCGCCGAAAGCGGCGGGTTGGACCCACTGAAACTCCACCGCCTCGTCACTCAAATTCGAAACCGTCTCTTCGATGCGCAAGGCGGAAGCGCCAACATGCAGCGAGAGCTCTCGGGTGAAGCGAAGCGCAGATGACGGCGCGTCGACGGTGAGGGTGAGCGATGCCGCGTGCTCGCTGGATTCTTCGGAGACGATCGTCCATGCGGAGCTGGCGGCTTCGCCGTGCAGCGGAAGCCCACGCTGCGCTTCCTCATCGGAAGGCATGCCGAAGTAGCCGAGAGCCAGCGCGTGCCCGGTGTAGCCGCAGAGCAAGCGGCCGGCTGGGCCGTCTCCGTACAACGGGGCATGGTCCGGCGCGGAGAAAGTTTCGGGCTCGATGGTGGGCCAGGGCGCTTCCCAGAGCGCATTGACGGATGAGCCGCAGAGGCGGAAGTCAGCGATGTGGCCGCCGCCGAGGAGCACCTCCGCTTCGATCGTCTCATTGGTCAGGCGGTAGGCACGGCGGGTCTTCCAATGCACCGGATGGCAGGCACAGCGTGGCATTCAGATGCTGAAGCCTCCATCGATCGCGAAGGCCATTCCAGTTACGAAACCGGCGTCGGGCGAGACCAGGTACAGAGCGGCTCCGGCGATTTCGTCCGCGGTGCCGAAGCGACCCATGGGTTGACGGGCGATGAAATTCTTGCGGGCCTCCGCAGGATCCGGCAAAGCCGCGAGTCGCTGCGCGAGTGAGGGCGTATCGATCGTTCCGGGACAGAGACAGTTGACGCGAATGTTGTCGCGCACGTAATCGAGTGCCATGGATTTCGTCAGCCCGAGCACCGCAGCTTTCGTCGCGGTATAACAGGCGCGATCGACAACGGGACGCAAGGCGGTGGCCGACGCGGTGTTCAGGATCACGCCTCCGCCCTGCTGCTTGAAGTACGGCAGCACCGCGTGGCAGAAAAGGTACATGCTCTTCACGTTGATCGCCATGGCGCGATCCCACTGCTCTTCCGACAGGGCGTCGATCTTGCCGGCGGGAACAATGCCGGCATTGTTGAAGAGAATGTCGATGCGGCCGAGTTGCTTGATTGCCGCGTCGACGACGTTGTCGACGTCGTTCTTGCGGCTGACATCCGCTACCAAGACGCTGCACGCGCCACCGGCCTCTTGGATCTGATGCGCGAGCAAGTCGAGCCCGGCACCATCGAGGTCAACGGCGACGATCCTTGCGCCTTCTTTGGCAAACAGCTTTGCGGAAGCTGCTCCAATCCCGGCGGCTGCGCCTGTAACAATCGCAACTTTATCTTGAAGTTTCATTTGTGGGTTGATGCTCCTGTGCCACCTTCCATGAAGCCCATACCGCCCGCGGGAACGAGCATTCCGCCATCCACCAGAAGCGCCGCGCCGGTGATGAACGATGCCATGGGCGATGCTAGATACGCGATCGCATCGGCTACTTCCTCGGGACGCCCGATGCGGCCCATGGCGTGCATCCGGTCGCAGGTCTCAATCACTTTTTCAGGATCGGGTGCGAGGCTGGCGGCCCAGCGCAGCATGGGAGTGTCAATCGCCCCGGGACAAACGCAATTTACGCGAATGCCTCTTCGCGCGTAGTCGAGGGCCATGGCGCGCGTGAGTCCCAGCAGCGCGTGCTTGGAGGTGACGTAGGCAACCGAGTTCTGGATGGCGGTGACGCTCTGGACCGAACCGACCACTACGATGGCCGCGCCGGGACGCTGCAGCAAATGGGGGACGGCATATTTCGAAACCAGAAAGCATCCCTTGAGATTGATGCTCATCAATCTGTCCCATGCATCCTCGGTGGTCGTGACAACGTCGTTGTAATCCTGGACGCCGGCGTTGCTGACGAGCACATCGAGCCCACCGAGTTTCGCCACGGCGGCGTCTACGGCCGCAGACACTTCGCTGGAGCGACTGACATCACAGGAAAAAAAAGCGCACCGATCGCCAATTTCGGCAGCGGTTGCGCGGCCGGCGTCACGGTTCACGTCGAGGATGACAACCGCAGCGCCGAGTTGCGCGAGCCTGGCAGCGGCGGCCTTGCCGATGCCCATGGCGCCGCCGGTGACGAGCGCAACTTTGCCGGTGAAATCGAGGTTCATTGAGAGGTTCCTCGCGAAAGATTCCCGGTGGTGCGCAGCCGGATGGTGAGCACCTGGAAAGGTTGGATCGCGGTTTTGAGGGTATCACCGTCAAGCGCAAGGGCGTTTTTGTTGTCTTCCAGCGCGCTGCAGAGCCACGCCTGGTCCGAACTTCAGGTAACGGCTGCGGATGGCGACCTCCCCGGCTTTGCCCGCAAATTCCTGTAAGCGAAGAATGGTGCCGTCCCCATCCTCGGCGCGCTTCCAAGTCAGGAGGGAAACATTCGGAGCTGCGATTTCGAGGAGGTTCGCTGCACGATCCGACAGAGAGGATGGATCGGTGGAGGCGGCCACATCGTCGC
Organism: uncultured Acidobacteriaceae bacterium; assembly: GCA_963703075.1. GTDB lineage: Bacteria > Acidobacteriota > Terriglobia > Terriglobales > Acidobacteriaceae > Korobacter. Next base: position 2,541,196 of record OY969786.1, on the reverse strand, counting down.
GCTCCAGCGGAGTGAGAGCATTCCATCCGAAATGGCTGAGGGTCGCGGGATCGAATTGGGCGTTGCTGGTGACGGCATAGCGGAAGGTGAAGTCACCGCCTTGCCACGCCGGGAAGTTCGTTCCCCAGTAGTTGTTCATGAGCCAGGAAAACATCGTGCTGCTCCTGGGCTGAAATTCGGCGGGCCACGTGCCGCGAACAATGTCGCCAAACGACATGAGCGGCGCATCGAGGGGAACGACCGCGGCTGCGACCTGAGGGTTGTAGACAGAAGCCCAAGTGGTGGGCAGATACCATTCGCGGCTGCCGCCGGCGAGTTCGTCCTTCGCGGGATTCACCCACGCGCTCTGCGAACCGTAGGTGAACTGCGGATTGGCAACGGCGAAGGGAAAGGCTACGTAGGCGGATTCGCGACTCAGCACGCGCTCTTTGTGGAGATGGTAGGTGATAAGAATCTGCTTCTCGGCATCCGGCAGGAGAATCTCGGTTTGGATCTGCGGCGTGTTGGGCGCAGCTGAAGTCAGAGTGATCACGATGCCGATGGGTGTGCGTTTTGCACTGATCAATTTGCCGGACGCGGCGGGATGAACGGTCAGCGCGGGCGGACGGAGTCCATTGCCGAAACGGTAGAGCGAATTGTTGGGATAGTCGTCTCCGCCGGAAACGTAGAGGTATTCGCCGAATTTGTAAGGGCTGGCGGGATCCACGAGATCGCGGCTGAGTTGTTTATCGAAGATCTGGGCAATCGCGCCGTGCGCGGGATCGAGGGTGATGCGATAGAACTGATTTTCGAGAACGGTGTCTTCAATCGGAGCGTCGGGCTTGGTCGCGGCCGGCTTCACGGTGTAAAGCTTGTAGCCGATGGCGGGAACGTCGTGGGCGAGACAGCGAACGCGCACGTTGCCCGGCCCGAACCCGGGAAGGGATATGCCTTTGCCTTTCCAGAGGATCTGGCAGGGAATGGGCGCGCCGGTCGCGGGATCGATGAGAGTGCTGCCCTCGGGCACGTCGGTTTCGACCAGCCCGGTGCGCGGCCAGTTCAGCGAATTGAAAACGGCGAGCGAATTGTCTTTTGGTTTAATGAGCGCTTCAAGCTGTGCCCACTCGCGTTGGATGGATTCATCGATGTCATCGCGGGCGCGGGTGGTACGTGCGCCTTTCAGTGCAACCTGGTCTACGCTCTGATGATGTTCGGGCTGAGTCGTGGCGCCAACATAGGTCCAGGTGTGCTCGTCGTAGGTGAGCTCGTTTTGCCATGCATCGGCAAGCATGGCGGCATCGGGATGCACTTGCGGATCGATGGAAGCGACGGCCGAGCCCATGATCTCGGCGGTCGCGATGCGGTGCTGGTTCTCGCGATGAATGGCGCTGTGAACGGCATCGGAACCATAACCGTCTTCCCAGTAAGGACCGAAGTCGCCGCGAAGGACGGGGATTGCGCCCTTCCATTCGCGCTCGATCTGCTGCATCGCTTCGTGCACGGTGGAGAATTCGAGCTGCGGCCACGCATATTCGCGGTTGAACGTCCCCACAATCTCGCTTTGCTCCCCGGCGAGCGGCGTGTTCTCCAGTTGCGTGCCGAAGATGATGGCGGTTTGCGCGGTGTAATCCGGGCGGGTGTAAGCCTGGAGAAAAACGGGGAGGGCGTCGCGCACCGACTCCATGCGCCACGGGCTGCCGAAGAGCGTGTGTCCCTGCAGGTAGGCGCGGGAATACCACATCAACACGCGGCCGCCATCCGGACCTTCCCACCAGAACGGCGACTTCTCGTTCCAGCGGCCGAGCAACATGACCGGGGCGCGCCAACTGTTGCTGGCAGCAAGGAAGTACTTGATGCCGGCGTCGTGCAACACCGAAGCATAGGCCCAGGTGTAGGAGGGCACGTCGACAATTTGGGCCGCGTCGGCTGCCGGCAAGTTGAAGGCATGGGCGAGTGCGTGCTGGTCACAAAGCGAACGCGTAAGGGCTTCGAGCGAAGCGTTGCCGGTGTGCTCGTTGGCGAATTCCGGCGGGATCACAATGTGTCCCTGTCGCACCTGCTCGAGGAATTTATCGCGGGACGACTTGGAGCGCGTAGCCAGGTATTGGTTGGCCACCCAGCTGCCGTCGAGGGTCCAGCGGAAGTCGGGAGTTTTGTCGATCAGGCCCATGGCGGAGTCGATTGATTGCGCGTGCAGCTCGGCAACCTTCGCGGGGTAGTCAGTGAATCCGATATCGAGATGCTCGTGCGGGATGATGGCGACAGTCCACTTCTTCGCAGGATCAATTTTCACGGGAGGAGAGCTGAGGTTGCCAACTCGCACGAACGCTTCCGCGGAACCTTGCCATTCGGGTACATCGAATTCCAGCCGCAGCTCTCCGAAGACGTTCTTCGTTGTGAAGCTCTCCGTCAGCGCTCGCGCGCCGAGATGTAATTCGACAGCACCATTAGCAGGAAGTGTGGCTGCGTTGAGAAAGACGTCGACGGCTTCCGACAGTCCTGACGCGGACTTGCGGTAGAAGATCGTGGGCTCTACGCGCGCGACGAATGCGTGGGGGTCGAAGGTGGCGGCCGTGTCCTGGGTGAGTTCGAGCGCGTCATAAACGAGGCCGGTGTGGCCGGGAGCGATGGCGCCCAGCGAAGTTTGTGAGTTCGAGGGATCATCCATCGCGGTGAAGACAAATTGGTTCTCGCCGGTGCGCAGCCATTCCGCCGGAATGGCGATGGTCTTTTCGTCGGTGGATGTCTGCGGAACGAAGGTGCCTTCCCAATCGCCGGCGTGAAAGTCGAGCTGGGGATGGAAATAAAAATTGCCGGAGTGGCCGTTTACGTCGAGCTTCAGGAACGATAGGCGTGGTGTTTCGTAAAGCACTGCGATCTTTAAATGAAAGACGCCGCTGGGCGGTTCTTTCAGCACGAACTTCACGGTGAAGGGGTGGAGGCGGCCGCCGGTCATACCGTTGGCGGGGCCGGGTTGAAAGCGGTACCAGTCATTATCGGTGCTCTGTCCAACGATGAAAGTCGGATCGCTCTTGGGATCGGCGTAATCGATGTCCTGGCTGCGGAACTCGCCAGACGATGCGTTGAAGGTACCGATCTTCCAGATCGACTTTTCTTCCGCGTGAACGGCCGTGGTGAACAGGGCGGCCGCGAGGAGCAAAGCGGATTTCGCAAGCAGAGTTTTTACCATTTGGGTTGGGTGATGACGACACCCGGGCGGCGCGGGTCGTCGGTCCAGGCTCCCATCTCCTGGCGCTGGGAAAGTTCGTGATAGCGGGCGAGCTTATCGCGATCGAGTGAGACGCCGAGACCGGGGCCGGTAGGCACGGCCATCGATCCGTTCTTAAACTGCATCTTGCCGCCTTCGATGATGTCGTCGGTAAGGTGGTGGTAGTGCGAATCCGAAGCGAGGGTGAGGTTGGGCAGGCAGGCAGCGAGGTGCAGCATGGCGGCCTGCGAGATGCCGAATTCGGCACCGCTATGCATGCCGGCGTCGACGCCCATGGCTTCGCAGATTTGTCCGGCGAGCTTGGCGCGATGAATGCCGCCATACCAGTGAGGATCGAGCAGAACGACATCGAGCACGTTCGCCATTACGGCGGGGGCGAGATCTTCAAAGGCAAAGACGGACATGTTGGAGGCGAGCGTGACCCAGGGAGCTTTTTCATTCACGCGCTGCATGGCGCGCATGCCCCACACGGGATCTTCCAGGTATTCCATGTTGTAGTCGTGCAGGCGGCGGGCGACGTCGATGGCGGTGGTCACCGACCAGACCGCGTTGGGGTCGAGGCGGATGCGGTGTTTGGGAAAGGCTTCCCGCAGGGCGATGAAGGTCTTGATTTCGTCGTCCGGTGGAAGGACCCCATTTTTGTATTTCAGAGTCTTGAAGCCATACTTGCGGACGAGATCTTTGGCGAAATCCACCATCTGCGTGACGTTGGAAACCTCGCCGGTACCGGCGTCGTTGGGGTAGCGGTAGAAGAGGTAGGCGGCGAAGGCGACTTCGTCGCGAATCCGTCCACCGAGCAGGTCGCATACGGAACGGTTCAGCGCCTTACCCTGGATATCGAGGATGGCGAATTCGAGACCGGCAAAGCCCAGGGCGTAGCCGAAGAGTTTCACGGAGCTGGGCGTCGCCAGCTTCCAGCGAAGGCGTTCGAGGTTCATCGGGTCTTCGCCGATGAGTTGGGGCTTCAAGTCGGCGAGTTGTCCAGCGCGGCTGGCGCCGGTGTAACACTCCCCGAGGCCGGTGATGCCTTCGTCGGTTTCGATCTCGATGATGTAGCGGGTAAATCCAGGATGCGAGCCGATGGAGTAGCGCAGCGGCGCCTCGATGGGGATGAATGCGGGAGTCCAGCGAATGTTGGTGATCTTCATAGAATCTCCGGCGCGCTAACGCTGGTTGGCAAGGGGTTGACCCTGGATGCCGGCGCGCACGCGGCCAATATGCCAGCGGCTCAGGTTGGCGATGTACATCTCGTCGAGGTTCGGACCGCCGAAGGCAAGGTTGGTAGCGACCAGCGATCCTCGTGCCTTCGCGGTCCGCTGCGAAAAGAGAGACCTTGCCGCTGGGCGTAACGCGATAAATGTTATGCGAGGCGTAACAGGTGACGTACAGGTTTCCCGCAGCATCGAGGGCGGCGCCATCGGGAACGTGGTGCAGGCCCGAGGCGAAGACGCGAGGCTTTCCAATTGCGCCCGAGGTGGAGATGGGCACGGCCAGGACGTTGTCCCGGGTGCTCTGCACGATATACAGGGTGCGGTCGTCTGCGCTTAAAGAGAGGCCGTTGGGGAATGCCAGGGAAGCGAGGAGCTGTTCGATTTTCCCATTCGGGCGCAGCACGAAAAGAAAGCCGTCGTTGGCAGTGAATGAGCCGGAGTCGCTGAAGTAAAGATTGCCTCCGCGATCGAAGACGGCAAAGTTCGGGTTACGCAGCCGATAGCGCCCGACCCGCTCCCAGGAGCGCATGAGTTTTCCTGAGCGATCGAGCTGAATGAGCGAGCCCAGCTTGAAGTTGCAGACGAAAAGCTCCTGGCGCGCGGAAAACGTCAGACCGAGATTGAAGCCACCCAGAGTCGCGATGGTGTGGACCCTGCCTTTTGCGTTGATGCGGTAGATCTGGCCAAGCTCTCCGCCGGCCCAGAGGAAGCCATCGGAATCGAAGGCCAGGCCTTCCGGATGATCAAGTCCCTCCGCGAAAACTTCGAACCGTTCTATGGGAATTTGCGGGCGCATCCGGAGACCGAAATACTTGTTTGTCGGACAAACAAACATATATAGTGAACTCGCTCCGGTCAAGTGCGGGACGCAGGTTTAAATCGGGAGAGTACGCATGCCCAGCAGTCGCAGGATCGTGCCGGCGATTACGATTCCATTCGAGCCGATCCGTCGCGAGACAGTGATGGATACGGTTGCCCGGCGGATCGAACAACTGGTGCGCAACGGCGAACTGAAATCCGGCGACCGCCTTCCGCCCGAGCCCGAACTTGCGCAGATGCTGCGGGTAAGCCGCAGTTCGCTGCGCGAGGCGTTGAAAGGCTTGATGTATCTCGGGCTGATCAAGTCCAAGGCCGGCGACGGAACCTACATTCAATCGTCGTTAAGCCGTGTGCTCAACCAGCATTTCCAGTGGATGATCCTGCTCAACGAGGTGAAGCACCTCGAGATTTACGAATTGCGGAAGATCCTCGAGCCGGAGGTGGCAGCTCTGGCCGCGAAGCGAGCCAGCCGCGCGGATATCGATCGGCTGGAGGCGGCTTTGCACGGGATGGCCGAGGGCCGCGGTAATCATGAAGCGGTCCATGCCTGGGACATCCAGTTCCACGATGCGTTTGCGCAGGCATCCGGCAATGCCGCCATCCAGACGACGATGCAAATGCTGTATCACGCCACGAGCGAAGCCCGTAAAGCGGTGATGCCGTTCATCGATAACTGGGACCGCCACTGGCGCCGCCACGAGCGTGTCTTTCAATGCATTCGGGACCACAAGCCGGAGCTGGCGAGGAAAGCCGTTCTAGATGATTTGCTTTATGCCGAGAGCCTGCTGCACCGGCACATCGGGTCTCTCGAAAAGCTGCGGCCTAAGAAAATTTCCAAGAGCGAAAGATTCTCTGTTTCCTTCGAACAACCCACGACAAAGCGCAAGAACCGCCGTGTGGTCACCGTTGCAAGATCCTGAACTGTCCCATTCCTCCAGGAGAGACCCGTGTCATTTTCTTATCGTTATGTACTGGCAGCCATCCTCGTTATTGCGGCGGGAGCAGCGCATGCGCAAACCCAGCCGACGTTCGATTGCACGCCGTCGTTCCCGCTGATCGCGCCGTGGCAGGGCGCCGACGTGGCCTATTCGATTCCGCTGAAGGACGGGCGCGACGTCTGGATTTTTGGCGACACCGTGTATGGCAATGACCGCACCGTGAATGGAGTTGATCCCCGGATGGTGCGCAACTCGGTCGGCGTTTCCAATTGCAAAGACGGTCAATGGAATTTGCAATACACCCTCCGCCACGACCAGGCAGGCAAGTTCGACTCTTTTTTTCAGGAGCATTATGCGGGAACGTGGTACTGGCCCCTGGACGGAGTTACTTACAACAACGAGCTTTGGGTCACGTTGTTGTGCGTGCGCGAAACACCCGCAAGTTCGGCCGCGATGGGTTTCGAAATCTGCGGTACCGACCTGGCGCGGGTGAGCGGGTTGGAAGCCGATCCGAACGAGTGGAAGGTTTCGTACTACGCGCTCGTGCCGGAGACGCTGCACGCCAACCCATCGTCGTCGGCGGTGATCGACGGCGACTACCTTTATATCTTCACGCTGTATGAGCTCGATAAGCGTCCGAGCATCCTGACCCGGATCCCACTGGCCGGCCTCGATCATCCCGCGAAAAATCTGCAGTATCTGGGCACGGACGACCAATGGCACGAAGGGTTGGTTCCGTCGAAGGCGAAGGCCGTGATACAAAACGGGGCGCCGGAAATGTCGGTGCGCTACCACCCGGAATTGAAGAAGTGGGTGGCGGTTCATGTTGACCCGGCGATCTTCTCGGACAAGGTTTTACTGCGTACCGCGCCCAGCCTCACCGGTCCGTGGAGCGATGGCGAGGTGATCTATCGCATCCCGGAAATGCAGAAAGATGCGCCGGGCTACGACAAAGACACTTTCTGCTATGCCGGCAAGGAGCACCCGGAATTCGAAAAGCCCGGCGAGCTGCTGTTTACCTATGTATGCAACAGCATGATTCCCAAGAAACTTGAGACCCTCAAGGACATTTACTTTCCTAAGGTTGTGCGGATGAAGATGCCAGACGTAGCCCGCTAATGGTCTGAAAACAGCGCTGGGACTGGCCCGGATTAGGGATATGCAGGCCGGTTCACACCCGGGTTCGGGGGCTTTCCCCGGCGCTAAGGCCGGTTTTTCATCGTTTTCCCGGTTGACAAAAAACGGCGACGAAATCATGCTTTCTACTCGGCAGAGTCGCTGAATGCGACGCCACGCCGATTGGGGCATCCGAATCCGTAGGAGCAGGGAAATGCTGTTCAAGATTGCCTGGGCCGTTTTGTTTTTGACTACGGCTGGCATCGCCGTCGAGTCGCCGGGCATTAGCACCTACTGGTACAAGGGCAATCAGGTGGATGTCCAGACCTTGGACGGCGTCACCGTGCAAGCCTCGGTGATGAACCTGGGCAAATACAACCGGGTAGACATTCGGGTGTTGAACAAGGCTACCGGGCCGGTGACAGTTCAGCCGGAGTCGGTGGCCCTGACAATTACCGGCGACGAGCATGACGTGGATCTCGCGCAATTATCCGAACGAGACGTGGACCGTTCCGTCTCGCGCGACCTGCTGGTGGGAAATCTATTGAACGGGTTTGTGGCTTCCGCCTCGGCCCAGATCACGACGGCTGGAGTGATGGCTCTCGATTACCCCGATGCGAAGGCAGCGCGCTTCCATCCCAGCCGAGCCGAAGCTGCGGCCGCACGAAGAGAACAGATCAGTGAACTGCTTCTGCAACGCGTCACCGTGTTGCCCAACCAGGCAGCCATCGGCAGCGTCTTCTTCAGGGGTCCCAGCAAGCTGGACGGCGCCTTGGTCACCATCGGTCTTGGTACACGGCTGTACAACTTGCCCTTTGGCATCGGCAGCCCGGCCTCTTCTGTGGCATCGCTGGCTCTTAACAGCGCAGCTCCCGCGGCCGCGGGGGCGAGTGCTCCCGAGGGCGATGTGGCGCAGGCGGTCACTCCGGAAATCGAGCAGGATGGAAATCCGCTCTACTACGTGTTGGGAATCGCCGGCCAGGCGAGCCACGTGGAAGGCTTCGAGATTACGGCGATCACGCCCTACAGCCCAGCAGCAAGAGCAGGGCTGCGCGCGCAGGACGACACCATCCTTGCGATTAATGGCGTCCGGGTACGATCAGCGGAGCAGATCAATCGTCTTTTAGCTTCGGGTGAACCGTCGAAGGTGACGGTGACCGTGATGCACCAGTACTGGCAAGAAGAAAAAGTTATCGCGCTACATTAGAATCATCGGCCGCTCGGCCGCAAATTCATCGGGCCACCTCTCCCTCCGCCGCGCCTCGTCATTCCGCAAATCCCAATAAAAAAGGGACCGGCTCTCCGCCGGCCCCAAGTACGACACTCTTGCTAGAACGTGAAGCGCACGCCGAACTCACTCCAGAGCGATCGGGGAGTGGTTGTGCTGCTGGGGTTGATGAAGCCAGCCGGATGACCGAAGGTATCGGTGCTGGCGATGTTGTTGTTGTAGTCGTTGCCATAGTTGGCGCGGTTGGTGAGGTTGAAGGCCTGGGCGATGATCTCGATATTCAAGCGCTCGCCTACCCGGAAGTTCTTGGCGAGGCGCATATCGAGCTGGAAGAACGGATCACCGCGCAGCGGATCGAATTTGGCGATCGTGCAATCTGCCGCCGAGCCATTCAACCCGTAGAAGCAGTTCTGCGCAGCGGTATTGTCGCCCGAGAACGCGAGGTAGTTCGTGGGATCGTTCTTGGGAACTACCACGGCGCTGGTCGTACCGCCACCCGTGTTCAACGTGTTTCCGGAATTGATGATGTTATAGGGACGCGCCGAACCGAATTGCAGGATCGGCGAGAGCTGGAAGCGCCACGGCAGTTCGAAAATGCCGCTGATGGTTACGTGATGACGTTCGTCGTTTTGCGACGGACCCCACTCGTAGCTGGCAAACGGATCGATCGCCAGGCGCGGATAGTTTCGGAAAGCCGAGAACCCGCCCGTGTCGTAGCCGTAAGCCCACGCCAGGGTGTAATTGGCCTGCAACGAAACGTGATTGGTCATGCGCTGGCGGAAGCTGAAGTTATAGCCGTCGTAGCGCGAACGGCCGATCGATTGCTCATCGCGGACACTCGCCAGCAGAGGCTGGCCAGCGGCCGTGAAAGTAGCGTCGAGTGGCGCTGTGCAGCAGACGCCTCCGGTTGGAACCCGCTGATCGATATTGATCGTGCGGTTTTCATGCAGGCTCAGGACGTGGGTGTACTCCGCTTCGAAAACGGAGTTGGTGGTGACCGCCCATGAATAGCCGAGGTTGAATTCCTCGGTCACCGGATTCCGGTAGTGGGGATCGATGAGGCGTCCCACACTGCCGTCGGCCAGTTGTGCGGAGGGAGGCGGAATGGTTGGGTACGGGCTGACACCGTATTGCCATTGGCCAAGGGTGAGGCCGGTTCCGGGCACCATGTCCGTCGGACTGGTCAGACTAAGCACGGTTTGGAAGATGGTGGAGTTGGCCTGCTGTTCCATGAACAGCGGGATGTTCTGGAAGCTGTTGCCGAAGTACAGACCGTATCCGCCGCGCAGTACATGCCTGCCTGCGCCCGTGAGGTCATAGGCAAACCCGACGCGAGGACTGAAGTCTTTGTTATCGTCGTGCGGAAGGCTCGATACATACGGGTTGGTGAAGGGGCTGTTGAGCGCGACCAGCTCCTGATAGGTACGGCTGTTCTTGATATCTTTCTGGCCGAGAGCGTTGTAATCCTTGTCCCAGCGCAGTCCCAGGTTCAACGTCAAGCGGGAAGTCGCCTTCCAATCATCCTGCGCGTACAGGCCAAGCTGCTTGGTAGCGACGATAAAGTACGGATTGCCATTGGCGATCGTCATCCCTGTGACCGCGCCCGGCGTCGCGAAGCCCTGTGGATAGGTCCCGGTATCGCCGAGGATCTGGCTCGGGTCGGCGGCAAAGTCCACTTCCAGAGTGGAGCTGTATTCGAAGAAGCCGCCCTCCACCGGATTCCAGATGTAATCCACGCCGGCCTTCAGGGTGTGCTTGCCGAAGGTCTTCGAAACGTCATCTTTGAACTGCCATTTGCGTTGGTACGACTGTTGCGGAACGTTGGTGTTGGTGCCGAACGAAGCACTGGGAAACACAACCAGCGGCGCGCTGATGTTGCTGGCAATCAGGTTGTTCCAATACTGGTATCCGAAGGTGAACTGGTTGACGAGTGTCGGCGAAAGAACAGAATTAAAGGTGAAGTTCGCCAGCTGCAGGTGGTTCACGGTGAAGTTGCCGTTGGTGAGATCGCCGGTACCGTCCGATTGATCGTTCAGCGAGTTGTTGGCCTGCGAGGTGTAGGAGATGTAGGCGCTGTTTTTGGCGTTGATCGCCCAATCCAAACGGCCGTTATAACGGGTCTCATAAAACGGCCGCGGGATGACCGCAGCGGGCTGAGCGGCCAATCCTGCACCTTGCGCCAGCGTCAGTTCGTTGAACGAGGTGCCGCTCTCGGTAAGTCCCTGGCTCTCACGTTCACGCTCATAGGCGAAGAACCCGAAGAGCTTGTCCTTGATGAAAGTGACCGCCGATGGATCCGCCAAACTGCTGACGGCTGTAATCAGGATGCGATTGGAAGGTGCCGCCGGTGCCGTCGGGCACGGTTTCGTCGGTGTCGAGGGCAGAGTTACGGAAGAAGCCGAACAGCGAACCATGAAAGAGGTTCGTTCCCGACTTGGTGATCATGTTGATGGCTGCACCCTGCGAACGGCCGTTTTCTGCCGAGAAGCGCTGGGTGCTGATCTGGAATTCCTGTACCGCTTCCAAGGGAAGCTGCATGACAGGGCCGCCTACCGTGTTGTCCTTGTTGTCGACGCCGTTCACGGTGACATTGACGTTACGGCCGTCCGCACCGTTGACGGAAAGAATTGCATACCGGTTCTTGGTCGGATCGTAGGAGTCCGCGGCTTTCACGCCGGGCGCAAGATACGCCAGATTGGCCACGTCGCGACCGACCATGGGCAGCTCTTCCACTTCGCTGGGAGTAATTTGGGTGCTGACCCCGGTTTTCGCGACATCCAGCAGGGGAGCGGTTTCGGTGACTTCGATGGTTTCACTGGCAGAGCCGGGGGTGAGGACGGCGTTCGCGCTGGCCGTCTGGCCGACCAGCAGGTCGACGTTTTCCGTAAGTCCGGCAAAGCCCTGTTTAGAGACCTTGACGGTGTAGGCGCCCGCCGACAACAAGTCGAAGCGATAGGTGCCGCTACTGTTGGTTGTAGTGGTTCTCGCGGTTCCGTTGGCTTTACTCGTGATGACGACTTGCGCGTCGGCAACCACGGCCTGCGATTTGTCGTATACGGTGCCTTCGACCGTGGCACTGGCCGTAGCTTGTGCAAAGAGCTGTGCTGAACTGAGCAGAACTGCCAAGCTCAGCACATAGCGGATGTATCTCCTCATTGAACTCCCCTCCAGGTGAGTGATGGGTACAGCCCGTCGCGTCGCGTAGGGGCGACGGCAGTGCAAGGATCAAAGCGTCAAGAGTTGAAATTGGTGCTGCGACCGGTACGGCCGAGAAATCGGAAAGGCTTCTACTCTGCTCAAGTAACCCAAAATGGTGTTCCCCAACGCTTCGCGTCCGCAAAACGACCAAACAGCCACTTCAGTGTTGCCGAGTGGCCTTCGGGAAGCACTTTTGTGTCCAAACTAAAGTGCCTATGTTTACAAATAGATACAAAAATTTGCATAGGTGTAAATTCAGAAAATGGGACGGAGGTGGGTTCTGGAACTGTGAAAAACGGTAGAAACTCGGGGTTTCGTCCCCATAGAAGGCGCCATAGCAGGAATTCGCGGGGTGCAAGAAGTTTTGTTTCGCTGCAACTCGTTGAGTGTCCCCGCATCCAAGGGTGTGACGCACTTATGTTTCGCGCTTGCGTTTGCACAGCGAGTGCGGGTACTATCACAACGTCCTCCAAATAGCCGCACTTCCCGTGCTGGCAAACCGGCGCAGCTTCCGAGCGCTCCGGTCGATTTGACGAAGACTTTCCAGCCGTAGCCTGTCAATGATGTGAGCGCAAGACTGCGTGCCTAGTCAGGCACCATGGCGGCGGCAGAGTACGTGGGTATCAATTAAGGCGGGACAAGAGAGAATATGAGTGAAGGACCGAACCATCCTTCGGGTCAACCGCCCGCAGGAGGCAGAGGCCGTAGGCGGCGCCGTGGGCGTCGCGGTCCAGGTGCAAAGCCCGGACAACCCGGCCAGCAACAGGGTCAGCCTGTTCAACAACAGCCTCAGGGCGGCAGCAGCAATGGCGGCTTCAAAGCCCGCGGGCAGCGGAAACGCTTCCGCGGCGGCAAGAAATTTGGGAAGCCCCAACGCCAAAACGAAAACGCGCAACCCGGTGTTTACAGCGCGCCGATGGATCACAGCTATCGCGCGAATGCGAACGGGGACTTCAACGGGAATCACAATGGGAATGGCAATGGCAGCGCGCCGCCGCGTTCATTCGGCCGCCAGCAGCCCCCGTCAAAAGCCTATCGCGAGCCCCAACTGGAGCCGGTGCCGGCAGGACAGCCCGATAACACGACGCGCATCTTCGCGTTCATCGAGGACCTGTTCTTCCTGGCCAAGATCCAGGAAACGGCGCGCAAGCTGAACGTCAAGGTTGAGTTCGTGAAGACGGAGAAGGACGTCCTGGAGCGGATCGAAGCTTCCGGCGAAAAGCCGTCCCTGATCATCTTCGACCTGAACAACCACATCGCGAACCCATTGAAGACGATTCCGAAGCTGAAGAAGGAACTGAAGAAGGACACGAATATCCTCGGCTTCGTTTCGCACATCCAGGGAGACCTGAAACTGAAGGCGATCGAAGCGGGATGCGACACGGTTGTGCCGCGCTCCGCCTTCTCGCAGAACCTTCCCAACCTGCTCCGGCGGCACGGAGCTCCCGACGAAATCGAAGAAGAAGTTCAGTAGAGGTTCAGTAGTCGCGACTGCCCATTCGGACACCACCCGGATGGGCTTTTGTCTTTACTTCCGATTTACAACACGGGGTTCAGGTTACTCGTCTAAGCCAGCGAGGTCTCATGTCCCTCGTTCGTGCACTTGAGGTCAGCGAGGTCGCTCCCGATCTCCGGCCGATTTATGAAGAAATTCGCACCGCCCTCGATTTGCCGTTTGTCCCGACAATCTTCAAAGTCGCGGCCGGCAATTCCGAGTACCTGCGGGCGATGTGGGAGGACCTCGACGAGGTGGCGTGCTCGAAAGAGTTTCACGCTGCCTCCGATGTTCTCACCCAATTCGTGGACGCCCGCGTAATTGGAACCGACTGGCAGTTTTCCAACCAGGAGCGGCTGCTGGCTGCTCAGAAATTTTCGCGTTCCGACGTCCGCATCATGTCCGGGGTAGCGGGAACGTTTCAACGCGCGTTGCCCCGTCTCGCGCTCTTCGCGCGGCTGATGCAGCGCGGGTACAGTGGCGGCCAGCCAGGTAGGGTCACGGCGCGCCGTGCTTCGTCGCCCTTTTCGCGCATGATTACCTTGCACGTGCCGAACGAGCGCGAAGCTTCGCTGCGGGTGTGGCTGGTTTATTCGGAAATCAAGCGCACCACCGGAGTGGGCCAGGTGCCCAGCCTCTTTCGCGTGATCTCGCCCTTCCCCAGCTATCTCACTTCGGTGTGGGTGGACATGAAGAAGCTGTTCGCCGACCGCGAGTTCCTGCGCGCGCGCGATGAAGTATCACGGCGCGCCTTGGGACTTTTGCAAAACCTCCCAGTCAGCGACCATCGGCGCATGCTCGACGGGTTGACCGCCGCACAGTGGACTGCCATCGAACAGTTAGTCGATTCGTATGCGCGTTTGCTGCCGCAGTTTGCGCTCGGCGCAGCGGTTTGGCGGCGATCCTTCGCCAGCGAGCACAGCCAGCTCATGGCGGGTTAAGTCGTTCTAATTCAGGGGTTCGAAGGTGGTATGCCAGTAGCAATTCGGGGAATAGCCATCGCCTCGAAAGCGGCTTACCGTAAAAGCATAGGCCCCCCATGAAAACATGTCCCGAGTGTGGCACGAACGATGTGAAGATTCTGGTTCCGATGACCGAAAACGCCCCAGCGTACCTCTGCAAGAACGGTCACTTCTTTTTAGTCCCGGTTCCCACAGCTTTGCTGCTTCCTTCGAAAATGCTGGTTTCGCGCGGCTAGGAACCCTTCTAGCCGGGAGGCCACTTCATATCGCGTCCGCCGATCAGGTGCAGGTGCAAGTGGAAGACCGACTGCCCTGACTTGGGGCCGACGTTGTACACGGTGCGATAACCCTCTTCGATGTTGTGTTCGCGTCCGAGTTTCGCCGCGATGAGTTGGCAGTACCCGAGGATCTCGGCGTCGGCCGCGGTCGCCTCCTTCAACCCAACGATGTGTTTCTTCGGAATGATGAGGAAGTGCACCGGCGCTTGCGGGTTGATGTCCTGGAAGACGAAGACTTTCTCGTCTTCATAGATCTTCTTCGACGGGATTTCGCCGGCAATCACTTTGCAGAATAGGCAATCGGCCATGAGAACCTCTTCGCCGCTCAGTATAAATCCGTTCCAAAAGTCGATGCGGAAGGTGCGCCTGTCGCTGCGAAAGTAGATGGAGCGCGCCCGCTGGATTGTTTACCTTAAGCGCCGGAGACTCTCAACGGAAGGCACGAAATAGTAGGAGCCGGTGAGCGGCTGAGTAAAGCGGGTGAGCGCGTCGCGCGTGCCGTTGACGAGGCCCGCCATGCTGTCCAGCATTCGAGAAAGCCGCTTCTGATCGGCGCTGAAGCCGACAAACATGGTTCCGTGGTCGTTGACCCTTCCGTAGGGCATGTTGCGACGAAAGATCTTGCCGAATTCGTCCTGGTCGGTGCGAGCGACATGCGAGTCCGATGGCTTGTTGTCGAGTTCAACGCCGTCGAGCTTGGTGCGACCCATGATGCGCTCCTGCTGATCGACCGGTTGGCCTTCCCACTCCGCCGAATTGTGCTTCCACTTCTGTAGTAAGAGGACCGACCCCGCGGCGCCAGGAACTCCTTCGGGCATGAGCGCCACCTGGGAAGCGTCCAGCAAACTCGGGTTCTCCGAGCCATCGATGAAGCCAGTAAGATCGCGATCGTGACGGTAGGGCCAACTCGAGGTCTCCTCGCCGAGTGTGGCCAAGCCTGCGAGGTCATGTATGACGCTGCGGGCCATATCGAAGATCACGTCATACGCACTTCCGGAGAGCCACACCAGCGCGTCGTGCTGTGTGCCTGGCATGACGAAGCCATCTTTTCCCCGGATATCCTGGTTGAATCCTTCGACTCCGGGAGGGGCGTCGTTCGGGACAAGCGCGCGCCAGAGTTCTGGCCGAAAACCAATCACGAAGTTCACTCCGCCGGTGGTCGTCCTTGGTTCGCGAATGGAAGAAATCGTGGAGGCGAACTCCTCGCGTTTCTGCGCGTCTGTAACGTTGAACTCCAGGTAGGCATGGGAGGAAGTTCCGAGCGCGAAAATCCCGGCCTGCGGCGTGTACATGGCGGCATTATATCGGGCGTACGTCGGGTGAAGTGGGGGTTGAAGAGTTGGAGAAGCTAGTCCAACCGCACGAGAAACACATTGCCTTCGTCGACGTGCGTGGCGTGAGCAATCTCCTGCGCGCGCTTCTTGTCATCCTGCGGAACTTTTACGCGCACCCAGTAGCCACCGTCGGGAGCAGGGAACTGGATCACTTCCCGGGTCTCGAAACTCTCCAGCAAATGTTCCTTCAAACGGATCGCATCTTTCTGCTGGCTGATCGCTCCTATCTGCACGCACCAGCGCCCGCCATGGTCGATGGGCGACGGAGCACTCAGTACCTCGAGCTTCACCAATGCAGTTCCCGGGCGCCAGACATCGACAGCTTTCGCGGCTCCGACGGAGAGGTCGATGATGCGGTTGGGAACGAATGGTCCGCGATCGGTGATACGCACCACCACGGAGTGACCTGTTTTTTCGTTGGTGACCCGCACCACGCTGTTGAGCGGAAAGTCACGATGGGCGGCGGTCATGGCGTTCATGTCGAAGACTTCGCCGTTCGAGGTGCGCCGGTTATGAAAGCCTGGCCCATACCAACTGGCATAACCTTCCTGGGTATAAATCGCCTGCCCTGGCGCATTTTTCCGCGCGCTTTCCGCGGGCTCGGTTGGCTTCGGTTGAGGAGCAGGTTGGATGGGAATTTCGGCGGGTGGGGGCGGTGGAGGCGCTTCGTTGCGCGCCTGTTTTTTCCCTCCGCACGAAGCCAGCACCAGCAGCACGGCGAGCACGGCAGGCAGGCGCAATGGCTGCAGACGGGGGCGTCGCCGCGGCTGGGAAACAAAGGACATCAGGGCTTTGTCTCGTCGGGAGGCGAGCTGCTCTTCTGCTGGTCCATGAAGTCGGCAAACTTTGCCAGCTTATCGGCGGCAATGCGCAGACCACGGCTGGAATGGTCGCGAACCGCCGGTACGACCTCGTCGTTGATATAGGTGATCAACTTCTCCGATTCGCGATCCAGGCGCTCTGCGGCTTCGTGAATTGCCTGGTTGACGCGCTCGTCAAATGGACGGCCTTTCGGATCCGAGGACATGGACTCTCCCAACGATGCGGATGCCAAAGCATCCTGATTATCGGCCCGCTCTTCCGGTGAATCAACCGGGGGCATACGACTAACTACCGTTCTTACCCGCCCAGACCGTCCTTTTCATGAGAAACCCGGTCCGGCTCCTGGAGTTTCAACCGACAAGTCTCTTCAGCAGGGAAGCCGCTGAAGAAGGCAAGGTTGGCTGTAGCCCTTTCTAACCCGAAAAGCCGGGTAGATACTGACTTCGGATGTAAAAAATTCAGCCATTCACAAAGTTTTCAACAGCGCTTGTACAGCCACTCGGCATAGAATGGCGCTCTAACTAAGCAGCTGGGTGGTGGGATTTGAAGTTCGCTGCGCGACATCTCGCAGTAGCGTTGCTGGGGGTTTGTCCCCTGGCATGCCTGGGCCAGGATTCATCCCTTCCATCCGCGCCTTCCGCCGTCGCCGCCAACCAGACATCGAGACCGCCGGTTATTTTTAATTCCAACGCGCTGTTTGCCGAACCGTCCGGTTCTTCGGCCTCCAGTACCAACCAGAAATTCAGCTCATTTGTCGAACAGTCGATGTCGCCGTATGCGATGTTTTCCTCTGCTGTAGCCGCCGGTTTCCGGCCTTCCTGGAACAATTCGCAGTATCCGGAAACGTACGCCAGCCGGGTTGGTCGGACGGTCTCCGACCAGACGGAGCAGGGCTTCTTCAGTAAGTTCCTTTTCCCCTCCCTATTGCACCAGGATCCGCGCTACTACCAATCCGATGACATTGGTACGTTCGATCGGACGTCCTATGCGCTTTCCCGGGTTTTCATTGGCCGCAATGACAACGGGCATGCGACCTTGAACACCTCGGAGCTGCTCGGTTCGGTAATCGCGGCGTCGTTGTCGACCGCCTACCATCCTTATCGCCGCTATACCCCGGCGGAAACTGCCGGGCGTGCGATGGGCGACATCGGCAGCGATGCCGGCATGAATATGCTGCGCGAGTTCTGGCCGGACATCCGCGAGCACCTCATGGATCACGGCCCTAAGATGATGCAAACTTTGGTCACGCGCTTCGCCCCCCGCATCCAGCCCGCAAATCCCGCCACCCCGTAGCGAATCGGCGTTCTTCGTGACCAACGTAACTTTCGAACCGGTACCCAACGAGGTACATTCCTCGTCGAGCAATGACTCCGGTTTTCCATATGCGGTCTTCTTGGTTTCTCGCACTGGCCTTGGCCTTTAGCGCACATGCGGTCGTCTGCCGCGCACAGGCGGCGACCCAGCCCGCCGTCCAGGCAACCCCGGCCGTAGTTTTACACGACGGCACCCCGGTCCAACTCAAGCTGAGCCGAACGGTTTCTTCGGAAAGCGATCAAGCCGGCGAAGTTGTAGAGTTCACCCTGAAGAAAGACCTGGTGGCCGGCAACACTGTACTGTTGCCGGAAGGGACGTCGGTGTATGGACTGGTGACAGCGGCGCGGATTGACGATCGCGCCACGGGTGTCGGCGGCATGCTGGAATTCCGGCTGGAATCGCTGAAGTTGCAGAATGGCCAGGAGATCCCGCTACGCACAATTCGCCAGCTTCCGAGCGATCCCAACGCGGACATTAAGCCGGATATGCTGGTCAACCTCGTGAATTCCCCGTACGCGCCATTTGCGCATTTCAACGACGGAAATATCACGACGGTCCCCAAAGAAATGCTGCTCACGCTGTTCGTGGCGGCGGACGTCAGTATCAGCGATCAGCCAGTTCCTTCCAAAGCCGGCAACTCCGGTCAGATGGATACGATCTCGGCGCACATCCTGCATAGCAACACGACTGCGAAATCGCTTGGCGAGATCGCCCGGGAGCAGCGGGAGCGCGGCAAACTCGGCGGCGGCCTGGTGAGCGGCTCGCAATAGGCTTTGACCTTTAGGGCCCCTTGAGATCCCTAATCAGCGGCAGGCGGAGCCCCCGGTCAACCGGCAGTACGGTGGACTGGAGTTGGCGGCTCTTCTGCCGCATTTTTCTACCTACGACCTTCAAAACCAATAACATAGCCTTGTGATCCACGTCACCATTCAATGTGCGCTGCGCGCAGCTAAGCCTGTATTCGTCGCCGTTCCCCGCTAAACCATTCCTCCTATCACGATTTGTTCGTAACCTAGTGACAATGCAAGGGTGTGGGAATCCGTCTATCCCGGGCACAGTACGTCATCCAGGCAAACGAGAGGCAGAATGCATAAGCCGATTAAGTATTTCGAAAAAGCATTGACCGTTGGCGCCAAGGGCGCGTGGGTCATTTTTGACAAGCTGAACAGCATTAAACAGAACCCCTCGTTTACGCCCAAGTGGAGCGACAAGCCGCTTCTGAAGTCTTACCAGAAGTCGAAGCCGCCGCTGGGCTGGCCGCGCACCACCGACTCCTTGTGTCCGAAGTGTGTCCCGGAAATTCGTAACGCCATCGTCGACGGCAAAATGCCGCACGAAATTCTGCTCAACGAGCGCGCCGGCGAAATCAAGGCGCAGATCATCGAGCGCGACGGCAAGATCCTGATGGTGAAGGATTGCCCCAAGCACGGACATTTCGAAGACTTGATGGCGATGGATCCCGCGTTCTTCAAGCATCTTGAAGAAGTGTTCCCCGGCCGCGACATCCGCGCCCACAACGACGAGAAGCTCCACCACCACGGCAGTTCGACGGTGAAGTACGGCCGCGGCTCGGTGCTGACCATCGACCTGACGAACCGCTGCAACATGATGTGCGATCCCTGCTTCATGGACGCCAACCAGGTTGGCTTCGTCCACGAACTGCAGTGGGAAGAAATCAAGACGATGCTCGACAACGCCATCACCATCAAGCCGCGCCGCCAGATGAGCGTACAGTTCTCCGGTGGTGAGCCGACGTTGTCCCCGTACTTCCTCGATGCAGTCGCTTACGCCCGCAAGGTTGGTTACAACTCCGTGCAGGCTGCGACCAACGGCATCGAATTCGCCAAGAGCCCTGAATTCGCAAGGCAAGCGGCAGAAGCCGGTCTGCGTTACGCGTACCTGCAGTTCGACGGCATCGGTAACGCCGCCAACTCGCATCGCGCCGTCGGTAACCTCTTCGACGTGAAATTGCGCGCTATCGAGAACCTGCACAATGCCGGTGTCGACATCGTTCCCGTGACCACCATCGTGAACGGCGTCAACAACGAGCAAGTGGGCCGCATCATCCAGTTCGCGCTCGACAATCCGAAGCGTATCTCGTTCCTTTCCTTCCAGCCGGTTTCGTTTACCGGACGCGATGAAGAGATCACCGACGAGCGCCGCCAGGCACAGCGCTATACCCTGAGCCATCTCGCCCACGATGTGAAGAGCCAGACCGGACTCGGCGAGCCGACCCGCGACTGGTTCCCCATCAGCTTTATGAGCACCTTCAGCGACTGGGCCGATCTGACGCATGGCCCGAACTCTGACTGGGGTTCCTTGAGCTGCGGCTGCCACCCGAACTGCGGCGTAGGCATGGCTCTCATGATCGACAAGGAAACCAAGGAAGCCGTTCCCGTCACCGCGTTCCTGAATGGCGACAACATTGCCAAGGACGTCGCCAAGGTGAACGACGCTGCCCGCGGACGTTTCCTGAGCGTGTTCGGCATGGCCCTAGCCCTGGGACGCAACTACGATCCCTTCAAGTCTCCAACGCATTTCAAGTTCATGGACTTGATGAAGAAGTTCGACAAGACCTTTGCGGCCACACCGGGCGCCGACAAGCGCTACGGCAAGAGCACTCCGGATCGCACCATTGAAGACGTCAAGGTCCGCCGGCAGGATCGCTGGAACTTCCTCTTTATCGCAGGCATGTGGTTCCAAGACCTGTTCAACTACGATTTCCGCCGTACTGAGCAGTGCATCATCCCTTACGCCACGCAGGAAGGCGAGATCAGCTTCTGCGCTTACAACACCGGCGTGGGCTGGCGCAACATTGTCGAGAAGATGCACATGACCGCTACCCTCACCAAGTGGTACGAGGAGAAGGGCCGTCACGAGATCTTCGCCGGCAACAAGAAGGTCGCTTTGAGTTCGGAAGGACACACCCTCAATCTGAACGATGAGCACGTGCACGCCGAGCGCAACCACACCCTGGACGATCTCGGCATCGCCAAGACGGCACGCGAAGAAAAGACCCGCGCCCGCGACGCGAAGATGAAAACGGCCGACGCTCTCAAGCAGGAAGCCGAAAACGCCCGGATGCTGGCGCTCTACAAAGAGCACGTCCTCGGCGAAAAGATCGCGCCCCCGCAGGAAGGCTTTATTCCTCTCGGCTCGATCGGCGGCATCCAGCCGGCGGCTCCGGTGGTCAGCAAAGAAAAAGAAGAAGAAGTGATGGGCGACTAAGTCTCTCTCATCGTGAAAGTAAAAAGCCCCGCAACTTGCGGGGCTTTTTGTTTCTTCATGAAACCGCTTCGGGAATCAAGTTGGGTCGTGCCACGATTGTGGGTCAACGTACTCGCACGTCAAAGCCGCACAATCGGACGAGTCCAAACTTGAGGTCGCAAATTGCGACCTCAAGTTCAGGGGAACCAAATGGCCCAGAAGTTCGCAATCGTAAAGCGCACTGCAGCAAGCAAGATTTGCTTTGTTCGCGAGAAGCGCATCATCCTCGACCATGATCTCGCGTTACTTTATGGCGTGAGCGTGAAGCGCCTGAACGAGCAAGTGAAGCGCAACAAGAATCGCTTTCCCGAAGACTTTCTCTTCCACCTTACCCAGGAAGAGTTCGAAAACTTGAGGTCGCAATTTGCGACCTCAAGTTCCTCTCACGGTGGCCGCCGCTATACACCCTATGCATTCACAGAACACGGCGCCGTGATGGTTGCGACCATTCTGAACTCGCAACGTGCAGTCGAGATGAGTGTCTTCGTCGTTCGTGCCCTCGTTCGGCTGAGGGAAATGCTGAGCCGCCATCAGGAAATCGCCGCCAGATTTTCAGAGCTGGAACTCCGGTTGGATTCGCACGACGAATCAATTCAGAGCATCGTCAACGCGATCAAATCGCTGATGCAACCACCTGCCCGCGCGGTGAGGCGTATCGGTTTTCGCGATGCGCAAGAAGGACAAGGGAAACGGAAGCACGCGCTTCAGCGGCCAATCCGACTTGAAAGAAAAAGCCAAGGACCAGGAGAGCGCCCACGAAGAATCGGATGAAAGGCCACCCTTAGTTCAACGGCGTAAACTATCTTGTGCCTCACGCCGATCTCATCCGCGACCAGTTCACCCGCCAGGCTGCGGCTTACGCCAACGCACAACCGATCAGGAATGAAGAGATCCTCGAGCGTATTGTGCGCGCTGCCGATCCGCAGCCGGAGGATGAAGTCCTCGACATCGCCTGCGGCCCCGGCATCCTCACCTGCGCGCTCGCGCAGAAAGTAAAGCACGCCACCGGCATCGACCTCACTCCCGCGATGCTGGAGCAAGCCCGCAAACTTCAACAAGAACAGCGACTCACGAATCTCAAATGGATCGAGGGCGATGTCACATTACTGCCGTTTGCGGGCGCGAGCTTCAGCCTGGTGACCTGTCGCTACGCCTTCCATCACTTCCGCGATCCACGCGGCGCGCTGGAAGAGATGAAGCGTGTCTGCAGGAAAGGCGGTCGCATCCTGGTGGTTGACACCGCCCCGTCCCGCGAAAAAGCCGACGCCTTCAATGCGATGGAGAAGCTGCGCGACAATTCTCATGTCCGCGCGTTGCCGGTCGAAGAGATGCTCGATCTGTTTGCGCAAGCCGGACTTGCCGATCCGACGGCCGACACTCTTCGCATGGCCGGCGATCTCGACAGTCTTCTCGCCCGCTCGTTCTGCCAGCCGGGCGACGAAGCGCGCTGCCGGCAGCTTTACGAAGCCGCATTGACCGACGACCAGATCGATATGCAGCCGCGTCTGGAAAACGGAAAGATCGTTTATGCATTTCCGGTCGCGATCGTGGTGGCGACCAGGACCTAGAACCAGGTCACAATCACCAGCCCAACGGCTGCGGCGAAGATGGCCACGGTGGTTGCCCAGCCAAGAAGATTCATCGCCCTTGAGTTCACCCATCGCCCCATAATTTTTCGGTTATTGGTGATGAGCATGATCAGCAGCATGAGGAAGGGCGTAGAAAATCCCTGCACGATGCCCGCCCAGACCAGCGCCTTCATTGGGTTGATCCCCAAAAAGTTCAAGCCCATCGCCAGGAAGGTGAAGACCGTAATCGCGATGTAGAACTTCTTCGCTTCTTTCACCTTCGCGTGCAGTCCGTGTTTCCATCCGAAGGTCTGCGCGAGGTCGTAGGCCGCGCCGATGGTCATGACCGGCACCGCCAGGAATCCCACGCCAATCACTCCGATGGCGAAGAGCAGCCTCGCTGCATTGCCGGCCAGGGGACGCAGTGCCGCTGCCGCGTCGGCCGCCGTATTGATGTCGGTCTTGCCCACACGGAACAAGGTTGCGGCGGTGGAAAGAATGATGAAATACATTACGAGGTTCGAGAAGAACATGCCGAACCCGACATCGCGGGCTGTGCGACGCAGCTCCTCTTTCGTCGTTCCAATGCGATCGGTGAGGCGACGGCGTCCCATCGAAATATCTTCTTCGACATCCTGGTTCGATTGCCAGGTGTAGAGATAGGCCGAGAGGGTTGTGCCAATCACCGCGACCAGCATCGACAGGAATTCTTTGCTGAAATAGATGTGGGGGACGAAGGTCCCTTTGATCACCGGCCACAGTTCCGGCTTGGCCAGCAAGGCCGATCCGACGTAGGCCAGCAGCGCCAATGCCAGCCATCGGAAAATGTTCCGGATCAGCGTGTACGATCCCCAGATTTGCAGCGCAAGAATCGTCAGCGTGACCCCAACGACGATCCACCCAATGGGCACGGGAACGATTACGTTCAGCGCCGCCGCCATGCCACCCAGGTCAGCGCCTGCTTCGATGATGTTGCCAATGAGCACCCCGATGAGCGACCCGAGCAGCAGCCAGCGCGGACAGTGCTCGCGAATGACCGCGAACAATCCTTTGCCAGCCACCTGCCCGAGCTTGCCCGACAGGTAGACGACGGCAAACATCATCGGGAACGTGACCGGCGCAGTCCACAGGAACGACGGCCCGAAGGTCGCGCCGGCCGCTGCATAGGTGCCAATCGCCGAAGGATCGTCATCGGCAGCCCCGGTGATCAGGCCAAGACCAAGCGAGCGGAGCACTCCATATTTTGCCGGCTTGTTTTGACCCTTCAGGAGGCGCGACGCAAGTTCCGGATCGTGCTCGCGGCGCTCGGGGCCGTCGTAGGAGGTTTGTGGAAGGAGTCCCTGTTCCATGCAGAAAATTAGACGGCAGAGCTGTGCAATGAGTTGCGAAAAGTCGGCAGCAACGGTGCGGGTTTTATGAACTTTTTATAGCTTTCTCGCGCGCTTCTGAAACTTCAGCGAGCAGCTCTGCCTCCAATGTTCTTTTGGAAATTATCTGCATGCTCATGCGACAGTGTGTGATCGCCGCAATTTTGCTATCCGTCTGCTCGAACGCCCGCGCGCAGTCGATTGCGCTGAGTGGAAATTTATTTCGCCGCCTGTATGAAGCGTACAAGCAGGAACTACAGGAAACGGGTGGCGGGGAATCTTCGCCGCGTCGCATTCCGCCCGCGCCGCTCGATTCTCCACCGTTTCCCAACGCCGATTGGAATTACGGTGGCAGCTCCGACATCGGTGCCACCAACACGACTAATTATCCGTTGATGCGTGCTCTCTACTCCGGCCCACATGGCGAGTGGTGGAAGAACAGCGGCATCCAGATCTATGGATGGGTCAATCCCGGTTTCGATTTCAGCACCTCGAAGCGCTCGAACCTCCCCGAGGGATACAACTTCTACGCCAACCGCATCGAGCTCGATCAATTCGTGACCTACATCGAACGCGTGCCGGACACGGTGCAGACCGATCATCTCGATTGGGGCTTCCGCGTCGGCAACATGTACGGCATTGACTACCACTTCACCACCGCCAAGGGATGGTTCAGCCAGCAGCTCCTGCAACAAGGCCGCGAGTATGGCGACGACCCACTCATGGTCTATGCCGATCTCTACAACCCGCACATCGCCGACGGGTTAAATATTCGCGTCGGTCGATATATCTCTGTCCCCGATATTGAGGCGCAGCTCGCGGTCAACAATTACACGTACACCCACTCGCTGCTGTTTTCCTACGATCCTTTCACCCAGACGGGCGTCATCACGACACTGAAACTGAGCGATCGCTGGCTCTTGAACCTCGGGATCTCGGCCGGCAACGATATCGCCCCCTGGGCGCGTGGCGGCAAGCCGTCACTCACCGCCTGCGTCAGCTACACCTTCAACCACGGCAACGACAATGTCTATCCCTGCGCCAGCGGCATCAACAGCGGACGCTACGCCTACAACAACGTCCAACTCTTCGTGAACACCTGGTACCACAGATTCAGTCCCCACTGGCACATGGCGACCGAGACTTACTACGAGTACATGCGCGACGTCCCCGCCGCCGGGGGGCCGTTGCCCACTGAGCCCAACGCGAATGGGGCGATCTGTTCTCCAGGCCAGGACCGTTGTTTCGCGCCCGTGGCTTCCGGGGTGAATTACCTTCAGCGCGAGTTTTCGAAGAAGAACTACATCTCCTTCCGCAATGAAGTTTTCGACGACAAAGCAGGCCAGCGCACCGGCTACAAATCGCTCTACACCGAACATGCGATCGCCTGGGGCCACTGGCTTTCGGACCTGGTCACCATCCGCCCGGAGCTTCGCTGGGAACATGCCTACGACGCCGCGCCCTACGACAATGGCACCCGGCGCAGCCAGCTCACGTTTGCCATGGATGTCATCTGGCGGTACTAGTCGATCTAACGAAGAGGACCGGCACCTTGTATGCTTTTCCAGACGCAGTTTTCAGCCACCGTGGGCCAGAAATCGCGTTGCCTGGTCAAGCCCTAATGAGCCTTGAGACACGCATCGTCGTCGTCAATGCCGCAATTATCGGGGCGCTGATCTTTAATCGATACGTTCTCAAAGCGCCTTGGATCGCAATCTTCATTGCCGGCGGGATGGGGTTGGTGATCGTGAATGTCATACTTACCATCCGCTCGAAGCGTCGACCCAAGAAGCGAGTTTAGTTCGGCTGGTTGACAAGGTTTCGAACAGATCTTCATCAGCTCCTCAGTGCCTCCGGGCCATGTGTTTGCGATAATAGGCAGGACCATGCGCAAGACCCTGGCTCTCGTCTTCAGCCTCTTTGGCCTCTTCGACTCCGCTTACTTGTGGTGGGTCTATACCTCGCCGACGCATCCCCTCGTCTGCCTCGGTACCGGTTGCGACGAAGTCCGCGCCAGCCGCTTCGCTTTTTGGGGAGGCATTCCAACTCCCGCCTTCGGCGTCGTGCTGTATGCCACGCTGGTCGTGCTGCTGCTCGTCGAGCCATTCACTGCTCCGGGTATGCGTAGTCTCGTCCGCCGCGCCGCTTTCTATCTTTCGGCGGCGGGCATGATCGTTTCGCTTTACCTCACCAGCCTGGAGGCGTTCACCATTCATGCCTGGTGCGCCTGGTGTGTCGCGCAGCAAATCGCCATCGCGATTATCTTCATCCTGCTCGGCATCGAGATCAGCAAACCTCCGCTGGAGGATCCGGCGCGGGTGCATCGCCTGGCGCTGCAGAATGTGTTGATCTTCGTGATCGCCCTGGTGATCGCGGTGCCCGGCTTCGCGTGGCTCGCGCACCACTCCGCTGCGGAGGAAAAGAAACAGCTCGAACCCACTACTGCCGAGGGGCCGCCCGACCTCAGCCGGCTCACGCGTCCCGACAGTCACGCCACCGGTCCGGCGAACGCGGCGGTCACCGTGGTCGAGTTCGGCGATTTCCAGTGCCCCTCGTGCATCATCGCCGAGGCCACCAACCAGGAGATCCGCCAGCGTTATCCCAAGCAGGTGCGCTTCATCTTCCGTGAATATCCGCTCGGCAAAGTTCACCAGTTCGCGGAAAAGGCAGCCGAAGCCGCGGAGTGCGCCGCCGACCAGGATAAGTTCTGGCCCATGCACGACCGGCTCTACCAAGCCTCCGGCGAACTCGCGGTGGTGCAGCTCAAGTACTACGCGCAGGACATCGGTCTCGACACAACCAAGTTCAATACCTGTCTCGACAGCGGGGCGAAGCTGCCGCGCGTGCAGCAGGACCTCGACGACGGCAAGGCTTTGCACGTGACCGGCACGCCGACCTTCTACATTAACCAGCAATACCACCTCGGCAGCCTCAGCCTGCAGGAGTTCAACGCGATCGTCAGCGGAGCTCAACCGCCGAAGACGACTGAACTGAACCAGCCACCGAAGCCCGTCCCCGCACAGCCGAAGTCCGAAACAAAGCCAGTCGCGAAGGCAGCAACCGAGACTCCGGTAACGACGGCAGCGGCAACCGCGATCGTTCCTGGTCTTGCGCCTGCATCTGCCAATCCGCTTGCGGTCGGCCAAGCGGGTTCTGGTGACTGCGATGTGAATGCGCCGAAGGGTCCGCAGAAAAACGAAATCGCGACCACCGCCGCGCAAAAGCTTTTGCAGAAAGGCGCCGTCTTCGTCGATATTCGCTCGCCGAAGGATTTCGCCAAGTCGCATATTCCGGGAGCGGTCAACTTGCCGCTGAATAAGATCACCCAAAGCGCCTCGACCCTACCGAAGGACAAACCGGTGGTGGTCTATGAGAGCGGGCTCTCCGCCGGGGACGTTTGCGCAGCCAGCCGAGCCGCGGCCGGCGTGCTCACCGCCCGGGGATACAAAGATGTGAGGGTGTACCACGACGGATTCGCTGCCTGGCAAAAGGCCGGCGGCGCCGTGCAATAAACGTTGGTGTGAATGGCTAAGCCGTTTACTAGGCTATGACTAAAGCCCGCCAAGCGGGCGCCAGTTAATAGCCCAGCACGTGAGTGCTGGGTTGGAGCGGGAATGAATCCGAGTCCCTTTCAAGGGACGGCACACGAAATCTCAACGGAGTTCCGTTTGTTCAAACGTCGCCACGTAATCCTGCTCGCATTGTTCCTAATCGCGTCTCTTTGCTTCGCCTCGAAAAAGGAAAAGAAAAAAGAAGAGCCCGTCCTGCACCAAGTCGGCTTCAGCTTCCGGCAGTTCACCGCGCCCGACGACTACAACTGGCGCGGCTCCGACGATCGAACCCTGTCCGTGGTCATCTGGTATCCCGCTGAGTCGACTGCCGAGGAAAAAGATCAGTACATCGGCGATCCGCCGCTGTTCTACGCCGGGCGCGCTGCCAGAGACGCGTCGCTTGCGCCTTCGTTTGAACCGTTTCCCCTGGTCGCGCTCTCGCACGGCACAGGAGGCAGTGCGATGCAGATGGCGTGGCTTGGCACCTACCTGGCCGCCCGCGGGTACATCGTCGTCGCCGTCAACCATCCCGGCAACAATGCCGTCACCGGCTACACTCCGCAGGGTTTCTTCGAGTGGTGGGGCCGGGCCCGCGATGTCAGCACGGTCATTGACGGCATGCTCGCCGATAACCGTTTCGGCTCGAAGATCGATCGCGAACGCATCGGCGCGGCCGGCTTCTCGCTCGGCGGTTACACCATGATGGAGTTGGCCGGTGGAACTACCGACTTCAACGGCATCCTTTCCTGGTGTGAGCAGCCCGACCATCGCTCTTCATGCAACACTCCGGAAATGCCCGACCTGCTCGACAAGTTCGAAGGGATGAAGCAGCAGCCCGAGATACAGCAGCAGTTGCAACATGCTGCCGACTCGTATCGCGATGCCCGCATTCGCGCCGTCTTCGCGATCGCGCCGGCAGTTGCGCGTGGGGTTGATCCTGCGAGCTTGAAACACGTCACTATCCCGGTGGAGATCGTCGTGGGGGCCTCCGATCCGATCGCGCCTCCGTCCGAAAATGCCGAGGTCTATGCCCACGAAATTCCCGGCGCGCAGATTACCGTCCTGCCCGGCGGTGTGGCCCACTACACGTTCCTTGATGTAGGCACTGAGGCAGGGAAGAAGAAGTTGCCGCTTTTCTTTGCGGACGCTCCGGATGTCGACCGCGAAGCCGTGCACAAGCAGGTCGCGGAGATGGCAGCCGACTTCTTCGAGAAGCAGCTCGCGCCCCCAAAGAAGAAGAAAAAAAAATGAAAGCCACCCGGAGGTGGCTTTCGTCAGACAGAATTGTTATTAGCGAATTTCGCTGTTGATCATTCTGCGGGCCTCTACAACGTGATGAATGGCGCGATCCCGCCATCCGATGGCCGACGGATTATCTTCTTCTTTCGTCATATCGCGCTCGGCCGAATCCAGCAGCGAGAGTGCCTTGTGCAGGCGCCCACGACGGTCGAGGCTCGCATCTTCGTGCGGATGGTCATTGAGAGGCTTGCCATCGTTGATGGCTGCTTCCTTCGCCTCACGGATTGCCGCGTCGACCTCTCGCAGAGCCGGCCAATCATTGCCGTAATCCATCTGCAGCAAGGAACGCGCGTAACGCAGGTCGGTCAAGGCATGCAGGTAACCCGGATGATGGCCCGGTGTATCGGCGAACGTCAGTGGCGTACAGATTGCGAGTACGGCGGCCACGAAGAAGATTTTGCTGAGCTGTCGCTTCATTGAAAGAATGCCCTCCAGTGCGTCGCGATTCTCCGCGGCGCTGAGTATTTGTACTGCAGGAAGTAAACCAGAGCTACTGACCAAAGTTGCTCGAACCTTCGTGGAGTGACGGAACCGTTAACCAGCACGTTTTTCCGGGGTGCTGTTGAGAAGCAGCTCGCACCCATCCGCAACGCCTCGTGAGGACCGCCCAAAAAGAAAGGTTCTAGGTTGTCAAAGCGGGTTATCTTAATCTTGGTTCTCCAGACCATGGGCCTCACTATGCGCTGCTATATCATCGCCGTCTTGTTGCTGACCACTTCGACCTTTCTCGTCGCACAGAACGTATCGAAGTCTTCCCCTTCGGTTCAAGATCTCACCCCTGACCAGAAGACCATGGTGGAACGTCTTTCGAATCTTCAAAAGAACTTCGGCAGCAGAATGAATAGTCCCGGCGTGCAACTCACGCTGCAAGAAACTGGACGCTCGCACGAATCGGAAGCCACGGCCGTGAAGTATCGACTTGTCGCGACGGGGTTTCCAAAAGATGCCACCTACACAATCGTGAAGCTTGAGATTGATGGCTCCATGAAACCGCTCCTTGACGGAGTGACACTCAATGCGAATGGCCAAGCCATCTGTGCCGGCCGCGAAGGCACCTGCTCCGGCAATGGCCCAGACGACCCGATAGACCTTGTTTTCATGGGCGTCAAAAGTGAACCGCAGCGCCTCTCTCTCATTTCCGATGACAAATCGCACGTGCGAGGGTTCGTCCAAGTCGTGCCATTTCCCAACACGTCTGTTGACAGAGGGTGTCGACTGGAGTCGATCGTGGGAACGCCCAAGGGCGAGATCACGTACATTCAAGGAAGCGGATTTGAGCCGAATGAGGAACTCGTGTTCGATGCCGTCAGCTACGGCGAGAAAAATCATGCCGCCCAAAAGGCGAATGCCGACGGAACTTATTTCACGACGATGCTGCCAAACGTCGCGGGAAAACAATCGGGAACGACCAAAGTAACAATCAAAGGCAAGAACTGCGCTCCAGAACTAAGCTTCTCATGGGGTACCTATCACCTTGAATAGATCGTTCCTGCTTAATTTACGTTAAAGCTATTCAGCCGCGCTAGGCGACCCTTCGCTGCAATGGCACTTCACATCCAGTGGTGCCCACGCTCACAGCCTCGCAGGCGGGCGAACCTGCACAATGTATGCGAGGAATCCTGTGAGCCCGACTTCGTTCTCTCCCGTTAAGCGTCCTGCATTCAAAATCCTTCAACCCGAATGGACTCTCACCGGGGCACCGATACAGCCGCTCGGCCAAGGCCTTCCCAAGGACACGCAGTCGCTCTGTCCCGAATGCCGCAAGGTGATTCCGGCCCGCCTGTTCGAAGAAAACGGGAAAGTCTGCATGATGAAGACATGCCCGGAGCACGGCGAGTTTCGCGATGTGGTTTTCAGCGACGCAAAGCTCTACCAAAAGATGGAAGAGTGGAATTTCGGCGACAATGCCGGCAACTCGAATCCGAACAACGAGCAGGGAGCGAACTGCCCCACCGATTGCGGACTGTGCACACTGCATACTTCGCACACCGCGCTCGCCAACCTCGACCTCACCAATCGTTGCAATCTCACCTGCCCGGTCTGCTTCGCTAATGCCAACACCAGCGGCTATGTGTACGAGCCCAGCTTCGAGCAGGTCGTGAAGATGATGGAGACCCTCCGCAACGAGCGTCCCGTCGATGCTCGCTGCATCCAGTTCTCCGGCGGCGAGCCTACCGTCTATCCGCGCTTCCTTGACGTGCTGCGTACCGCGAAGGAAATGGGCTTCACCCACATCCAGGCGGCCACCAACGGCATTGAGCTATCCAACCTGGAATTCGCCCGCGCCTGCAAAGGAGCGGGTCTCAATACCCTGTATTTGCAGTTTGACGGCGTGGACGACAGCATCTACCGCCGCGTGCGCGGCGTGCCACTCCTCGATATCAAGATGAAGACCATCGAAAACTGCCGCCAGACCGGCATGAAGATCGTCTTCGTTCCCACCATTGTGAAAGGCCTGAACGATCACCAGATCGGCGACATCGTTCGCCTCGCGATCGAGAACATTGATACCGTCAGCGGCATCAGCTTTCAGCCGGTTGCCTTCACCGGGCGCATCAATCGGCACGAGCTTGAGCAGAAACGCTTCACGCTCTCCGACCTCGCAAGCTGCGTCAGCGAGCAAACCGGCATTACCGATGCGCAAAACGACTTCTTTCCACTGGCTTGTGTGACGCCGTTCTCGAAGCTCACCGCGGCGCTGCGCGGCGTAGGCGTTCCCACCATCTCTTCGCATCCGCACTGTTCGCTGGGAACCTACCTGTTCGTCGACCAGCTAACCCTGCAGGCTATTCCCATCACCCGCTTCGTCGACGTCGGCGCCATGCTGCAGGACATGGATGAACTCTCGCGCAAGAAGCACAAAGCCATGTTCAAGATGTATACCAAGGTGCGCGCCTGGAACTCGCTCAAGAAACACTTCCACCAGGAGCGTGCGCCGCGCGGCCTCACTTTCACCAAGTTCCTGCAGACCTTGCAAGGCCTCACCGACAAGAAGCTCGGCCGTGACGGCAAAGACGGCACCTTCACCTATCGCACCCTGCTGGTTGCGGGCATGCACTTCCAGGATCTCTATAACTACGACATCGAGCGCGTGAAGCGTTGCGTCATCCATTACTCCGCGCCCAACGGGCAGCTTTATCCCTTCTGTACCTACAACTCCGGCCCTGAATTCCGCGAGAAGATCGAACGCGAGTTCGCCGTTCCGGTGGAGAGCCTGGCTCCCATGCGTTGTACCGTCGACGTGCGCGCGCCGCGCCCCGCCAAGCAGACCGAGCCCGCCGAGGAATTCGTCCGCATCGGCTGAAAACGTGGGTGCCCCACCCTTCCTGAACGGAGGGTGGGTTCGCGAGGCAGCTCGTGCTACGTGCCGCCGCAACATCGTCTAGAATCGCTCCCATGCGATTCCTGCCCATCGTGCTCGTGTTCGCGCTGCTCGCCACTACCGGCTGCACTGTCTATCCCGAAAAACCCAAGCCTGCATGGGACAACGCGACCAGCGGCGAGCAGCACGAACGTCTTTTCTGGGACGCGGTCAAAGCCAAGAACTGGCGCGACGTCGAATCCCATCTCTCCGGGACCGTGGTCACCGAGAGCCCGGATTCCGTACGCAATCGCCAGCAGACGGTGGATTATCTCCGCCAACTCAATCTCACCGACTACTCGTTAGGAGACGTGCAAACCGAGACCAACGGCGGCGATCTCATCGTCACCTACTCCATCACCGTGCATGGCACCATCAACAACCAGCCCCTGCCCGACACGCCTATGCGCATGATGTCAGTCTGGCAGCCCGTCACCAAGGGCATGGTGATGATCGCGCACACCTCGATGCCGGTGGCACCGTAACTCCTCGCGTTTTCGCTAAGTGATTGAAAATAATAGATTGTGAGCGGGGCGGGTTACAATTGCGGGTACCCCATGAGTTCACCCGCACCGGCTCCAAACGCCCACCACCAGGCTCTGCAGCAAGCGTTGTTGGCCTGGTATCGCGAAAACAAGCGCGACCTGCCTTGGCGCAGGACCCGTGATCCCTATGCGATTTGGGTTTCGGAGATCATGCTGCAGCAGACCCGGGTAACCGTGGTGCTGGAACGCTATCAGCATTTTCTCAACAGCTTTCCGACCGTCCAGGCACTCTCCGCTGCCAGCATCGACGAGGTATTGACGGTGTGGAGCGGACTCGGATATTACCGTCGCGCCCGCGCCCTGCACCAGGCAGCACGCATGGTCGTGCAGCATCTGCGGGGCGAATTCCCACAAACCGCCAGCGACTGGCGCCAGCTTCCCGGCATCGGCCGCTATACCAGCGCGGCCATCGCCAGCATTGCGTTCAATGAGCCGATCGCGGTAGTCGATGGCAATGTGGAGCGCGTGATGGAGCGCTTGCTGGGCGAACGGCACGAGGGCGAGAAACTTTGGGCGTGTGCGGAAGAATTGCTGGCTCGGAACGCCCCTGGCGACTGGAACCAGGCGATGATGGAACTAGGAGCCACGGTGTGTCTCCCGGCGCAACCGCAATGCCTGCTCTGCGCGGCGCACACTTGGTGCAAGACCCGGGGCGCCACGGAGCCCCAGCCGCAGCCTGCGCGTAAGCGGGCCGAGCTCTGGTATGGGCTGCACACCCACCACGGACGCGTTCTGCTGGTGCAGCGTCCGGCCGATCATTCGCTGATGGCGGGCATGTGGGAGCTGCCGCCGGTCGCGTCCGCAAAGAATTTGGATCCGCTGCACCGCTTGCGGCATTCCATTACAGATACGGATTATGCGGTCTTCGTGGTGCTCGGCGGCCTCCGCAAGCCAGCTGGCAAATGGGTCACGTACGAAGAGGCGCACCGCCTGGCCCTTACCGGCCTGACGCGGAAAATTCTGCGATTGCATTTCAAACACGAACAAGACGCGTCGGAGAAACCGTGATGGCATTTTCCATCGGCGCAATGTTTCACACCGTCGCAAAGAAATTCAGGAGTGGTGATATGTCTGCTTTAGAAGCCGGAGTGAAGGCACCCGATTTTACGCTGCCCACGATGAGCGGAGATTCGTTCTCATTGCAAGCCGCCCTTCGGCAAGGCCCTGTATTGGTAGTGTTCTTCAAGGCAAGCTGCCCCGTCTGCCAGTTTGCCATGCCCTACGCGGAACGCTTGTTCCAGGCGGCTAAAGGCAAGAAGGTCACCATCGTCGCCGTCTCGCAGGACGACCAGAAAACGACTGCTGCGTTCATGAAGCAGTATCGGCTCACCTTGCCGGTCGCGCTCGATGAACCGAAGACCTATCCTGCTTCCAACGCCTATGGCTTGACGAATGTCCCGACATTTTTCCTGGTGAGTCCGGCGGGCGACATCGAAGTCTCGTCAGTTGGATGGTCGCGCGAAGATGTTGATCGCATGTACCACGCGCTCATGGCCGAGCCCCAGCCGACGCCGTTCTTTCATTCCGGGGAACACGTCCCAGAATTGAAGTTTGGTTGAGGCTCGAAAAACTGAACCGCGGTCCGCGGTTCCCAGCTTCACTCCGCAGCGTAAAATAATTAGTTCGTTACTTCTCGCAGATGTTTCCTGGGGGCCTGCCTTCATGCGCAATCTATTTCTTCTGCTCGCCTTTGCCGGCGCGCTCACCTGTGGGTTCGCGCAAGCACCCGCCAACGGTTCTTCCGCCGCTGAGCAATCCATCGCGAAGGCGGTCAACCCGGAGAACCTCCGCGCTCACGTGCGCTTTCTTGCCAGCGATTTGCTCGAGGGCCGCGGGACGGGACAGCGCGGCGGCGACATTGCCGCCGAATACATTGCCACCGTTTTCTCCACGTATGGGCTGAAGCCCATCGGGGACCAAGGTACGTACATGCAGAAGGTGCCGATGGTCGGGGTGCAGACCAAGCCGGAATCCACGTTTGCGGTGGAGCTTCCGAAAAACGGTGCGATGGACGCTCAAGTTCCTGGATGACATTGTCGCGCTGAACGAGAGCGCAACCCCGTCCGCGGACATCAATGCTCCGATCGTCTGGGTCGGGTACGGCATTACCGCCCCTGAGTACAACTGGGATGACTACAAGGGTCTCGACGTGAAGGGCAAGGTGTTGCTCATGCTGGTCAACGAGCCGCCTTCCAACGACAAGAAATTCTTCAACGGTCCCGCGCTCACCTACTACGGCCGCTGGACCTACAAGTACGAGCAGGCCGCGCGCATGGGAGCCGCAGGCGTGATCCTCGTGCACCAGAGCGAGATGGCCAGTTACGGATGGGACGTGGTGCGCAACTCCTGGGGCGGAGAACATTCCTACCTGCGCAATACCACCGAGCCAAAACTGCAGACCGCCTCGTGGGTGCAATTCAACGTCGCGAAACAGATCCTCGCCGGTTCCGGCATCGATCTTCAGCAGGCAATGGAAGCCGCCGGTAAGCCCGGCTTTAAAGGTCAGGAACTGAAAGCGACCTTCAAGGCCCACATCGTGAGTGCGGTGCGGCCCTTCGATTCCAACAACGTAGTTGCGGAGTTGCCCGGCACAGATGCGAGCCTCGCGCACCAGGCGGTCATCTACTCGGCGCATTACGACCATCTCGGGATCGATACGGCCAAGACCGGCGACAACATTTACAACGGCGCAGTGGACAATGCGACTGGCAGCGCCATGCTGCTGGAGATCGCGCGCGTGTTCGCGGCGTCCCCGGTCAAGCCGAAGCGCTCAATTATTTTCGCTGCTGTGACCGGAGAAGAGCAGGGCCTGCTGGGTTCGGAATACCTGGGAAAGCATTCGCCCGTCCCGGTGAAGGACGTGATGCTCGATCTGAACTATGACGCGTTGCCGCCCATCGGAATTCCCGAAGAGGTCTCGATCGGCGGAGCGGAACGCACCACGTTCTATCCGTTCGTTGAGCAGACCGCCAAGGCGATGCACCTGACGATCATCCCCGACGCACATCCTGGCGCTGGCCACTACTACCGCTCCGACCACTTCAGCTTCGCGCGCGTAGGGGTACCAGGTTTCTCGATCAACGAAGGGCAAAAATTTACCGGACACGATCGCGACTGGGGCGAGGCACAAGCGAAGGATTACAACGAGCATCGTTACCACCAGCCATCCGATGAATATCGTCCGGAGATGGATTTCAAAGGCGACGCCGTGCTGGCGAGGTTCGGCATTGCGCTGGGATGGCGGGCCGCTATGCAGCCGCAGAAAATCGAATGGCAGGCCGGCGACGAATTCGAAAAGGCTCGCAAGACGAGCGAGCAGTAGCCTCAGGACAATCTGCGGAATGCTTGCTTAGGTAGGGAAGAAGGACGCTTTACCAGACGCCGTGCAACATGTAACCCGGTTCGAGAGGCATTTTGCCTTCGACCCTCAGCACGTTTACGGAGCTGTTGATGGTGTAAACGTCGGTGACGCCGATTGCGCCTGAGCTGCTGGCGACCATCTTCAAGATGACATCGTCGGAATCGGCGAAGACGAAGGCTGGGCTGCTGTGTCCTTCGTTAGCGGCGGAAACAAATGCCTTGAGCTGGTCGGCCGTCATCCCGAAGACTTTCTGCAGGACCACTTTCATTTCCGGTGCGCTGGGATCGCGCATCACCACCAGCACGTCCTGTCCATTCCCCCACTTCTTAGTCGTGTTCTTCAGGAATTTCGTCAGGTCCGCGGCGGTGACCGTCTTTGTATCGTTCGCCTTATTTACGACCACAGCAAGGTCTTTCGCCGCGGCCGAAATCGACGCGGCGATCCCAAAGATCGCCAAAACTGCGATGTGTCTTAAATGGAGCATCTGTCGTGCTTGTATTGTGCATGAAAAGATATTCGAAAGATAAACACAAGTAACCGGAGTAACGTTGGAGTTACGGGTTGAGCATGCTACTCTGCGCCTGTTATCACCGGAAATACGTGTCTCCGAGCACACGCTGGAGGCCTGCATAAAGGAATAACAGAGATGAAGAGATCGCCCGTCCCGATGCTGGTGGTGAGCGCTGTCCTGGTGATGGCGTCGCTGGCGTTTGCTATTTCCCCGGAGGGGACGCCGGATTCGTCCAGCGGTATTCCTCTTACTACGAGTTCCGAAACCGCGCGCCGCGCATTTCAGGGCGGCCTGGAAAACATCGAACACCAGCAGACCGAGCGCGCCCATCTAGATTTTCGGACGGCAATACGCGCCGACGCGGACTTCGCGCTGGCACACCTCTTTTTAGCCTATGACAGCGGCGATCCCGCCCAGGAAAGCGCGGAATTAGCCAAAGCCCGCAGCCTGGCGCCCAAGGCGTCGAAGCCTGAGCAGTTGCTGATCGAGTGGCTGGCCGGATCGCGCGAGGGTGAATACGTGCCCGCGATCTCGGCCATGAACGACCTGATTGAAGAATATCCTGAAGACAAGACCCTGCTTTTTCTGGCTGGACGCTGGATGGTGCAGCATCGGAATTTCGATGCCGCGCAGCGCTTGCTCGAACGCGCCATCGCGGTTGACCCGAATTATTCCCCAGCCCTCAACGAAGTGGCCTATGCCTATGCCTTCACCGGCAGCTTCTATCCAGCATTTGACGCGCTGGATAAATGCCTGGTGATTGAACCGGGTGAGCCGAATGCCGAAGATTCCTACGGCGAAATCAGCCGGATGGCGGGCGAATACGACCGCGCGTTGACGCATTACCGCAAGGCTTTAGAGTACGACTCCAAGTTCATCTGGTCGCAGGTTGGGCTCGCTGACACCTACATGATGATGGGCAAAGAGAGCCAGGCACGCGTCGAGTACGCGAAAGCGATTGCGATCGCACCTTCGAGCGGAGACCGTATTACCTGGCAACTCGCCTCGGGGCTTACCTATGCGTATGCCAACGACGACAAGGACTTCTTCCGGTCTCTGCAGGAAGTCGCCAACGATGCGCACGCCGCGCATTTCGGCGTCGACGAAGTTATCGCCTACCGCTACATGGCGATGTATTCGCCTGCCCAGATGACGGAGTATGTCAGCAAGGCGCGAGAGATCCTTTCGGCAAAGAATGACATTACGGTGACCGACGCGGACCGTCAGCAGGCGTTGCTGCTGCGCACGGAAGCGATTCATTCCGCGATAGCAGGCGATTCGACTACTGCGCATAAGGCGCTGGACCAGCTCGAGCAGATGGCCGCGAATAGCAAGAGTGAGTTCGTGCAGCAAACCAGCGAGGGCGCGGCCGGTGGCGTGCTTTGGGCAGAGAAGAAGTACGCGGATGCAGTTCCGCATCTCGAGGAAGATCAGCGCAATCCCTTGACGGCGGCGCGTTTGATCCAGGCCTATCGCGAAACGGGCAACAACGAACAGGCAGACAAACTGCTGCAGATGGTCAACAGCTTTCATGAGCCTACCCTCGAGGATCTCCTGGCTCGGCGAATGCTCGCTGGTCCGAAGTCCAAGAAGTAGCGCGCGGACCGGATCACGGCCGGCGCCGAAACGCAGTGTCGAACCCGCAGAGCGGCTCACCTCTCCCAGTGAGACCGCACAAAATGCGTTCACACGTTGAAGGGACCTTGCGGGCATGGTGTTCCCGTTCCTCAATCGCGGCAGCTTTGAAGACCGGGTACGGCAGATAGCGCTGTCTTCCTACGTGCCGGTTCTTACCGTCGAGGGACTGACCGCCGGCGTCGATAACGTTCGTCACGACGTATATCTCAGCTCCAAGTTCTGCGATCACGCGCGGGTCCACATCTCGCGCCTCATTACAAAGTATGGCAACGTCGAGGATTTAGCCGTCGAGACCTCGAATACGCTGGTGCCCGCGTTTCCGCCTCCCTCCGTATCCCCCGTTCCCAAGAGCCACGTGGTGCGGGCCGCCGAGTCGGGAGAGTTCAAGCGCCTTCTCTCCGAACTGCAGACTGCCTCGCTGCACCGCGCCAAGTCCGCCGGCAATATTTCCGTGGACCTGATCGCTCGCCTGGCGCTGGTCAAATACCTGCGCAACGAACTCAGTACCCAGTTTGCCCACGTCCTGGAGCGTTGTCGCGCTCGTCTTACCCGCTACGAGGATCCGCGCCACATGAATGCGGGCCTGGGCATCGCACTGCGCGACCGCTTCACCGACCTGCAACTCAGTAAGAAAACAATCCTGCGCCTCGCCGGGCAAGACCTTTTCCTCACCATGCGCGCCCTGGAAAAGGAAACCCTCGCGCACTTGCGGCGTTCGCTTTTTGGCGCCGCGGATCCCGGTCCGTATGAGCTGTTCACCAACCGGATCATGTTCACTGAAGACGGCCGCGACGACTTCCTCAATGCCGAGCATTACGTGATGCTGGGCAAGTTCGGCCGCGATCCCGACCGCTACGAGGCCATGCTTGCGATCGCGACGGAATTCCTGCAGGCCCTCGACCTGCCGATGAAAGGCGATTCCGCCCATGAAGTGGATGGCTGGCTGAGCGAGCCTGAAAATGCCGAGCGCCTGGTGGCGGCCGGCAACCCTGACGAAAGCACGAAGCAGGGCGAGATCCAGAAGGCTTTGTTGGTGGCGTGGATGAACATGCTCGAGCGCCACGAAGTGATGGAGCACGTGATCGCTTCCTATGAAACGGTGCCGCTCCTTGGGGAATATCCGCAATTCATTAACCCGCAGCAGTTGAAGAACGCGCTGATCTCCAAGACCGAACGCGAGCGGGTAGAGAAACTCTTGCGCGAGCACGGAAAGCTCTCCTCCGACAAGCTGAACGCCGCCCGAAAGCGTGTGCAATCGTGCCGGGGCTGGGACCGGCTGAGGCTTGCGGGGAGGTTCCTGCGGGATTTCATGTTCTATCACCGCGACCTGCGCCGGCTTGAGACGCTCAATGCCGCCATGGACATGATCAACGTGATCGGCAACGAGAAGCTGCGCGAGCTATCGACGATCAACAATACCTTGTACGAATTCCTGTTGGCGGAAGAGCAGAAACCGACGGAAGACAAGATTCCCTATCACGTGATCATCAAGGCGGACCTGCGCGATTCCACCGCCGTCACCCAGGACCTGCTGCGCCGCGGACTGAATCCGGCCTCGCACTTTTCCCTGAACTTCTTTGAGCCGGTCAATAAGCTGTTGGCGAAGTACGGCGCAACGAAGGTGTTCATTGAAGGCGACGCGGTGATCCTGTGCATCTTCGGAAGTGAGTATGGCGCGGGAAGCACGGTGGCAAATGCCTGCGCGCTGGGCAGGGAGATCATCGAAGTAGTGCGCGGTTACAACCAGAAGCTGCAGGCGGAGGGCTTGCCCGGGCTCGAACTCGGGATCGGCATTTGCTACCAGGAGGGCGCGCCGCTCTATCTCGTGGATGGCGCCTCCCGCATCATGATTTCGCAGGCTTTGAACGACAGCGACCGGCTATCGTCGTGCAGTCGCATCATGCGCCGGCGTCTCACTTCCCCGGGATTCTTCAATGTCTATGCATTCCAGACCGAGGAAGGCGGGCAGAGTGTCGAGATGCAACTGCGCTACAACATTGGCGGCATCCACCTCAGCCGTTCTGCATTTGAAAAACTGCGGCAGGAGATCTCGCTGGAACAAAGGCGGCTCGAGTTAAGGATGCTGTGGTCGCGCGAATGGGTGACGTTCTACGTTGGGCTGGTGCCCCTGAACGCCGGCTTGTTTCACAAGATTATTGTCCGCGAAAGCGTGGTTCCGCGGGTCGATGCGCAAACTCTCGAACCCAAGGGATGGACGGATTTGCGTTACTACGAAGTTTGCACCAGCGCTGCGCTGTTTGAATATTTCGAAGCTCCCGCCGAGAATGCCGCCAGCGTCAATCGATGATCCTCAGTAGGCAAGCGGTTTGAGGTGGAAGGGAATCTCTACAATCGCTTCGAGATCGACCGCGTTTCCGTTTTTCATTC
Organism: uncultured Acidobacteriaceae bacterium; assembly: GCA_963703075.1. Taxonomy (GTDB): domain Bacteria; phylum Acidobacteriota; class Terriglobia; order Terriglobales; family Acidobacteriaceae; genus Korobacter. The sequence goes on along the minus strand of OY969786.1, from coordinate 2,500,417 downwards.
CCGGTAAGAATCGCCAACCCGCCAACGCGTTCACGGCGCTCGAGTCCAGAGATTTGTCCACGCTGTGCAGAACGCGAATCTCGCGCACGGCGCCGTCCTGTCCGATCACCGCGTAAAGGGTCACGGTTCCTTCCACGTGATCGCGCGCCAGCTCCTGCGGATAGATGGGATCGAGCTTGTTGGTTGCAACCGGAGCGACCACCGGCACGCCGTCATGCTTTTCGTTGAGTTCGGCGAAACGCACGACCCAGCTCCCGGTCGCGGAGTTGAGGTTAGGCATGTTCAAGGTGAGTGAGTAGTAGCGCTTGCTGCCGAACACTTTATCGGCCAGCGGATTGCGATCGGCGGGCGCGGTGGGAGAAAGTTTCGTCGTCTTCGCCAGTTCGGCTACGGTCGCGTGCATCTTGGGAAACTGCAGCTTCGCCAGTTCCTTCGGTGGATCAGGCTTGGCGCCGGTGACTGGGGCGCTGGCAGCGCCCGCGGGTGGAGCGCCGACATACACACCCGCCGGCCCCTTGTTCTCCTTTGCTCCATCGCCTGCACCGGCCGTTTTCGCATCGGGAGAAGGAGCCGGCTCTCCACTTGCGCCTGGCTTGCCATTGGGTCCGGCAGCGAATTCACCATTGCGATTCCCGGCAGGAATGCTGATCGGCCCGTGAACATCGGCGGGCTGCACACTGAGGGCGATGATCTGTCCGGTTGCTTTGCTGTTCGTGCCGGGCACACTGCCCAGAGTCGGCTGGGGCGGCACCACCTGCGGCTGAAGAACGTTGTTGGCGGCTCCGCGTTGCGTGAGTGCGGGTGCTGCGGCTTGCGGAGGCACGACCTGCGGATGCAATGCAGCGGCCGCCGCTCCATCGCGATTCATGGCCGAGAACGAGGGGGCAGGCGGCACCACTTGGGCAACGGCCACCCCGGTGGCTCGTTGCGCCTGCATGGGCAGCGCTGGAGCGGGTGGCACGACGTCTGGCTTGAGGTTCGCGATATTCAGTTGCCCGGCACGTCGCAAGCTCTGGTCATTGGCGATGGGTTCCACCGCCGAACTTTGCAGGGTCACGCTGTGCTGATTGTGGAGATTGTTGACCTCCGGCATGGGCTCTACGACCTGCGCTGCCAGCGGAAAGACAACCTTCGGTCGAATCGATGGAGCTGCCACCGTGGGCGCAACCGGATCCGCGGTCCACACTGCCATGTTCGGCAGCGGAACGTCGTGCGTCAGCTTCACCTTGGGCGGAGTGATGATGGTCTGCGTATGGTTATCGGCTTCCGGTCGCACCGAAATAATTTCCTGCTTCGCAAAGACAGGGTCCGCCTTCTTCGCGGTGTGCGGGCGCGGCGCGCTGTTGTTGATCGGCGGCAGGTAATCCGAGACAGGGTAGTACTCAATATGCGCATGCTCGAAAGGACTGACGACTTTCACCGACGGAACGAACAGAGAGGACGTGCAAACAGCAAAGACAACAACCGCCAGGAGCGCGTGTCCCCACCACGACTCGCGAATGCGCGTCCATGGAGGATTGGTAAAGACGTACGCCGTGCGCCATCCCTGATAGCCGCGGTTATCGAAAGGACTCGGCCTATCGCGCAACAGCAGAAAATCCTTGAGATTACGGAAGAAAGCTGTACGCCACGGCTCAATGGCCGGCAAGAGGGCGGGTGCGGCTTCTCCAGGCTTCGGCTCTGGCGGAGTATTCAATTGCAATTGCGTGCCTGTGCCGAAGACCATGAAATCCCAAGTAGAGTTGTGTGAGTGGCTTGATTATACCCGCAAAAACACTGGTCGGCTCCAGGTTCCGCTCGTACACTGGACGGAAGCTCGCATGCCAAGGCTCTTTGTCCTTTCGATTCTTTTGCTCAGCGCCGCCGCACTCGCGCAGGCTCCTGCGCCGGAAAATGTCACCGGGCTCTATTCCTTTTTGCGCAGTGGCGAGACCGTCCAGCTCAACGTGCAGCCCGACGGCCGAGTGACCGGATATGTGTCCCGCATGGCGGACGGCGAAAGTGACCGGGGCCAGATGCTCGACATGCTGTTCGAACGCGCATCGCTCGAGCGGAATCGTCTCGAGTTCCGGACCAAGAAAATTCACGGCGAGTGGTTTGAGTTCAAAGGAACGCTGGAGCGCGGCAAAGCCAAATCGCGCGACGACGAAGGTTACTGGATGATGCACGGAACCCTGACCACGGTGAAAGAAGACGTGAACGGCAAACCAACCCCGTTCGCAACCGAGGTGGAGTTCAAGTCATTTCCCGCGGGAATGTAGCTGGCGCGTCCGGTCCAAACCTAGTGTTTGGACTCCGACGGATGGGTGTACTCCACAGGCGTATCCGCCGAACTGTGGCGGGCTTCTTCGTTTCCGCTGCCCAGTTCCGGCCCCGCATCGTAGGTGCCCGTGGCGGACGCTGGATTTTCTCCGTGCCGCGCGGTTCCTGTCGGGGAAGCGGAATTCCGGTTGCGGCGAATCGTCGACCCACCTGCCTCCATCGATGCTTTGAATTCCCGCAACGCGCGCTCGATGGCGCCTTCCATCTCCCCGGCGAACGACGCGAACATCGGGCGCAACAGCCGTCCGGCTGGCACATAGTTCATGTGCACGTGAAGAATGGTGTCATTTTCGATCCTGGAGAAGGTGATGCGGCCGCTATGTTTCGGTCCCGCCAGCGACTTCCAGCCGATCGCCTGGTAAGGGATCAGTTGAGTGATTTCCGCGTCCCATTCAAACGGAGCGCCACCGATCTCTACCCGCCAGTGGGTTCGCACTCCGAATACGCGCACTTCCTTTACCATGCTCACATACTGCGGGATCAGTCGGAAATTGGCCCACGCGTCGAAGGCATCCTCCAGGGGAACGCCGACCTGCACGCTCTTTTCCAGGCGCACGATCGGGCTCGTGCCGCCGCGTCGAGCGAAATTGAATGCTATCCATGAACCTGCCGCTACTCCGGCCCCCGCCGCAAACCCGGTCCAGAAGGATCCCTGCTTCATGTGCTCCCCCGCATTCAATTTTTGTTAATGCCTCTTACTTGGACTTAGGTGACGAACCTGAGGTTGCCACATCGCCTTCATGCAACTTGCGCACGTGCAGCCCCCATCGACATACAAGAGAAACATTGATCTGCCGGATGAGACGGGAGCTGCTCTTGAACACCGATCGCGAGTCCCTTGGGAAGGTGTTTTGATGGCTGCCTGCTCGGTGCACATCGGAACCTCCGGGTGGCACTATAAACATTGGGTAGGCACGTTTTACCCGCCAAAAACGCCGCCCTCGCGGATGTTCGAGCTCTATGCGGAAAAGTTTGACACGGTTGAGCTGAATAACAGCTTTTACAAGCTGCCCAATGTTGAGACCTTTCGCGACTGGCACGATGCCGCGCCGCGGAACTTTCTCTTCGCCGTAAAGGCAAGCCGCTTCATTACTCACAACCTCAAGCTGAAGAATCCGCAGAATGCGCTCGACAACATTCTTTCGCGCGCCGAGGTGTTGGGGAAGAAGCTTGGGCCTGTGCTCTTCCAGTTGCCGCCGAAGTGGCGCAGGAATGTCGAACGGCTCGATGAGTTCCTTTCCGTACTGCCGCGTTACCATCGCTACACTTTTGAGTTTCGTGAGCCGAGCTGGCATCACGACGATGTCTATGCGGTCCTGCGCAAACACAACGCAGCCTATTGCATTCACGAGATCGCGGGATTTCATACCGATCTCACACTCACCGCCGACTTCACGTATATTCGCCTGCACGGCCCGGGAGCGGGGAAGTACGAAGGCAGCTACAACGCTGCGCAACTGGAGCGCTGGAGCCGACAGATTGGGCAATGGAGCAAGACATTGAAGGCCATCTATATCTATTTCGACAACGACCAGGCTGGGTTCGCGCCCGCCAACGCTCTTCTCCTGAAGAAACTCGTGGACGGCGCCAAGCGCCGCCAGGTGGCATAACGAATCATGGAGCGTCCTCGCCGCTCGCACTACGTCCGCCTTCATCCACGCGCTGATACCGACTATTGCAGCCAAGGCCGCACGGTCTTTGCCGCCGGGCTTGATGGCTTTATTGTCGACCGCCCGGACCAGGGCCTCTTCAGCAACCAGACCCGGCTGCTCAATCGCTACCGCTACTGCATCAACGACGACGATTGGTGGCCGGTGGCGCTGTCCAACATCGAGCAACATTCCTGGATGGGTTATTACATCCAGGCGCCGCCCGGCTACAAGGATACGGAACTCGATCGCGGCAGCGGCCAGGTGGAAGCGATTTCGCAGCGCAGCGTTGAGCTGCGCATTTCGCGCTTCGTCGGCGATGGCGTGCATGAGGACCTCGACCTGACCAACTTCACCGGGGCCGACATCGAGTTCGACCTGAAGCTCGAGCTTGACGGCGATTTCCTCGACCAGGAAGAAACGCACCGCGATCACGAGCGGCGCACCTATTCGCGCGACTGGCGAAAAATGCCGAACGGAAACTGGGAGTTCGTGCTCGACCATTACGCCACTCATAGCTTCGATCACCAGGGCGACAAAGGAACCGCATCGTTGCATCGCGGACTTCGCGCGCGCATGGTGAAGCACGATACGGAGCCGCATTATTCCAGCGGCATCATCACATTTCCCGTCAAGCTACGTCCCATGGAGCGCTGGCACGCCTGCATGGAACTGATCCCCGTGATCGAAGGGAAGGAATTGCCTGCATACTATTCCTGCCATTCCTTCGAAACGACGGATACTGAGTTTGACCGGCTCCGTGAACGTTTCTACGCGCGCTCCACCAAGTTCGATACCGGCAACTTCAGCAACCTCGCCTACGACGTCGTGGCCGGACTGGAGCAGGCCAAGCGCGACATCGCCTCTCTCCGTCTCTACGATTTGGACCACGGCGACGATGCGTGGACCGTTTCCGCCGGATTGCCGATCTACATTGCCCTTTTCGGCCGCGATACCCTCACGGTTTCGTGGGAAGCGGGCATTCTTGGCACCGACATTCTCCAGGGCACCTTGCAGGAGCTTCCGAAATGGCAGGGCAAGGAGATGAACGATTGGCGCGACGAGCAGCCCGGGCGCATGCTCCACGAAGCGCATACCAACCCGCTTTCCATCTTGGGTTACAACCCCCGCGAGCGCTACTACGGCGCGGAAACTACGAGCAAGTTTTATCCCGTGGCCGTGGCCGAGTTATGGCACTGGACCGGCGACAAACAATTAGTCTGGCCGTTGATCGGGCCGGCGCTTGAAGCGCTGCGCTGGTGCGACACTTACGAGCACGACCAGGGTAACGGTTTTTATAGCTACAAAACGCGCTCCGAACAAGGCACACGCAACCAAGGATGGAAGGATTCTGAAGACGCCATCGTCTATCCCGACGGTCGACTCGTCGATGCTCCGGTCGCCGCCGTCGAGGAGCAGGGATTTGCCTACGTCGCCAAACTTCATATGTCGGAAGTGTTGTGGTGGCTCGACGAAAAGGACATGGCGCGCGAGCTCTACAACCAGGCGCAGGAATTCAAGAAGAAATTCAATGAAGCCTTCTGGATGCCGGACCTAGGCTATTACTGCATGGGACTTGATCCCGAAGGCAAACCGATTGAGTCCATCGGCTCCGACCCCGGCCACCTGTTCGCCGCCGGCATTGTCGACGACTCTCTCGTCATGCCGACCGCCAACCGCTTCATGGCCGACGATCTTTTCACCGGGTGGGGTATGCGCACTCTCTCCTCCCAACATCCAGCATTCAATCCATACAGCTACCATCGCGGCTCGGTGTGGCCGGTGGAAAATGGCAGCTTCTGCATGGGGTTGTTGCGCTATGGTTTGTACGACCACCTGCACAAGCTGTCCAAGGCCGCGATCGAAGCCTCGTCGCTCTTCGAATATCACCGTCTTCCCGAAGTATTCTCCGGGCACCAGCGCGATAACGAGCATCCGTTCCCGGCGCTCTATCCCAAAACCTGCTGGCCGCAGGCCTGGTCATCCTCCAGCCTGTTTGGGGTGGTGCAATCGCTTCTGGGAATTTATCCCTACGCGCCGTTGCACGTACTCATCGTGAATCCTGTGCTGCCGGAGTGGCTCCCCGAGATCACGCTGCACGATCTGCATGTCGGAGAGGCCGTAGTTTCAATCCGTTTTTTCCGAAAAGAGGATGGGAGCAGCGACTATCGCGTGCTCGACTTACAGGGCAAGCTGCACGTGTTGCGGGTCGAGAGCCCGTGGTCGGTTCAGCATAACTGGACCGGCAACATCGTGAACTTCATCAAGAGCTTCACTCCCGGGCACTGATTACGCAACGTCTGCGTAGTCGCCCGGTCCGAGATCGAACTTCTCCTTGCACTTCGGGCTGCAAAAATAATAGACCCGGTCCTCGAACTCGCTGTGCCCGGCGGCATCCGCTGGATCGACTTCCATCCCGCATACAGGATCGATTTCGACGTTATCGGTCATACGCATCTCCGGCAAAAGAATGTTTCTGTTCGGATGAGCAGGCAGGAGGAACCGTTGTCGCCGGTCCGGTGCAAATCGAAAGGGCGTGCCGCTCGAGCAGCACGCCCTTTCTCTGAGGTACGGGCCGCTAGCTCGACCCCGTGCCTTGTCTCGAGGCGTCCGCGAGCTTGCGTTCTAGGAACGCTACATGCTCGCCTTCGAAATCAGCAAGCTCGCTGAATAGTCGCTTCTGCCTCGGGTCTTTGCAGTTCGCGATCAAGTCGACGTAGAAATTCCGCGCGCCAACCTCCGCCATCAAGCCCACCTGTAACGCTCGTTCTTTCGGAGAACGGTGATCCTCCGCGTTGGCACCGCTGAAGACGTCGGCATCTTCCAGGCGTGGGACCTCGATGAACTCGTAGATGTCGTCGTCCGTCAGCGCACAGGGCTGGGATCCGAACAGCTCCTGGTAACGGTTCTGCAACAGCGTGCTGTGATGCCGTTCTTCCGCGGCCATGTCCCAGAAGACGCTGGCGATGGCCAGCGAATCGTCGTCGCGAAATTCCACGAACATCTCCGCGAACCGATGATAGATTTCCGCATTGCGCTCCTCCACGAATACCGCCGCGTGCAGCGCCTCTTGATCGGTCAGGGAATCGAAGGTTCTCTTCATCAGCCGCAGTATGTCCCGACTCGCTCCCAATCGCAATAGACGGAGCTCGCAAATCGACGCTAAGACCTGTAACGGGAATCTAGCTAAACACGGTCATTCGCCCGTTGCTGCTCCAGTTTGGCAATCGTGTCGCGTAGCCATTCCTTCAGGTTCGCCTCAAGCTCCGCTTCTGTTTGCCGCGTCTCGATAGTCATCCCGCCCGGGGTCAGCGGAATGAAATGGCAGGGCACATCTTCGCGCCGGTATTGCTCGGGTACGAACTCCCAGAGCAGGCATCTCTGGCAAGCGTGCGGCCGGCGCGGTAATCCGTAGTTGATGCAGGACATCGAATCCTGGAAGGGGGAGACCGGAACGAGCGCATTCTTCTGCGCCCGGTAACCACCCTGCTCCAGGAAACTCAGTTCGTAGCGCAAAACTTCGAGCACGTCGCGAGGGTCATCTGACATAGCGGAACCTTGGCGGGCACAGGCGAAAGCCGTGATCCGAGCCGCCCAGATTCTGAGCTTTTTATGACCACAGCGCCGTGACTCACCTCACAAACGCCTGTGACGAGCCGTGTGTCCGGCGCAACAAAAAGCAGCGCCCCGCGATCGACGATCCTTGCGAGGCGCTGCACTGTCTAACGGTTCGAAGGAACTAGCTGATCGGTTCGGCCAACCGATGATTGATCGCAAATAACGCCAGTTCCAGGCGGCTCGAAACTCCGACTTTGTCGAAGATGTTGGTCAGGTGATGTTTGACCGTGTCTTCGCTCAGGTTGAATTTCTTCGCGATTTCTTTGTTCGTGAATCCCGCAACGATGGTGCCGAGGATCTCCATCTCCCGCTTGGTGAGCCCGAAGTTCTTCGCCTGCGCATCCGCTTGCGCTCCGGCGGCAGTGGACTTCAAGTACTCTACGATGTCGTTCACGCTCTCGCGGCCCACCCAGTAGCCGCCGGCCATGACGATGCGGATGCCCTTCAGCAAAAGCTGCGTCGCCGACTCTTTCAGGATGATGCCGCGGGCGCCAATCTGCAGCGCTTCCACGATCTGCGCCTTCTCGATCGCCGCCGTCAGGATAATGATCTTCGTCGTCCCTCCGTCGGTCGTCAGCTCGCGCAGGGCTTCCATGCCCGGCACGCGTGGCATGGCCAAATCCAGCAGCAGGATGTCCGGACGCAAGCGGCGTGCATGGGCGACTGCTTCGGTGCCGTCGGCGGCCTCACCGATGACTTCGAATTCCGGCTCCGATTCCAGTAACCGGCGCAGCCCATCACGAAAGATGGTGTGGTCGTCAGCGATCAGGATCCGCACTGTGTCGGTCGTCGTATTCCTATCCATAAATTGCATGTCCTTTCTTTGGAAGCTTGATCTCGAGTCGCGAACCTTCGCCAGGATTCGATTGAATGACCAATTCGCCACCAATCGAGCGAACTCTTTCTTTAATCGTGGCGGGTCCGCGGCGTATCGTGTCTAAATCCGCCAGGTCGTGGCGCCCCGCAAAGTCGAATCCCTTGCCGTCATCGTCGATCATCAGGAGCCAATGTCCGTTCTCGGAGGCAAATCTCACGAGAGCGCTGCGGGCACCACTGTGTTTGCGGATGTTGATCAGGCCTTCCTGCACCACCCGGGCCAACTCACGGCACACCCTTGGAGATAGTGTAACCTCTTGCAGGTCGGTCACAAATCGCACATGAATGCCAGTATCTCTGCGGAAGCGATCGACGTAGTCCGCCAGGAAATCGAGGAACTGTTGCGGACCCATATCCACCGGCCGCATCTGCTGCATAAGTTCCCGCAAATTGATGACTTCCTGCTGCAATAAGTGCTGAACGCGCGCCAGTTCGGCGGCCAGTCTCGCTGAATCTCCCGCCGCTTGCCGACGCAAAACATCAACCTGCATCTCGACCGCAATCAGCGATTGAATAGCGCCATCGTGCAACTCACGTGCGACCCGCGCTCTCTCGATCGCCCCGGCACGCGAGCGCAACCGGCGCAGCAGGTACACGCTGTAAAGAGCAGGACCCACCTGCCTGACCACCGTCTGGGCAAAACGCAGCTCCGATTCGATGTCGCGGCTCAGTTGCGGGTTCAGCACCATCATTCTTCCAGCCCACTCCTGGCCGAAGTTGAAGGTGAGGCTCAAAATCGATTTTGTGACGAAATCTGGCATGCCGGTCGTCTGCGGTGCCTCTCCCCGGACGCGATTGCCGTGTTCATCGAGGGCAGCGAAGTACGGAACGGAGAGATCGCGTCGCGACCAATAGAATGCCGCGGGCGCAGCGTCGGCCAGGTAACGCCCTGCCTCTGCAGGCGCCACTTCGCGGACGAATGCGCGCGCATCGGTCTCGCCGTGTGTCTGCCATAAGAACACGCGTCCGGAATTAATGTCGCGCGCCACCAGCACTGCCCGCTCGCCCCGGAATACGTCCGACATCCCCGTGATCACAGAGCTCAGGCTGGCTGACAGGCCATAATCCACGCGAATGCGGCTCAGCATGCGGGTGATGAGGGCGTTTTCCGCCCGCAGTTCCTTTTCGCTTTCCGCCAGGTAGCCGATCATCAGCCCGGCCAGCAAAAGGTAAACGCAGCGGATGATGAACTTGTTGACCTCGAGATCGCCCGATTCAAGACTGCGCCAGAGCATCGGGCCCTTGATCAGCATGACCGATTCGAAGCCCAGCACTCCCACGCTGGCCAGCGAAGTCGCCGCCGTTTCCCATAAACCCCAGCGAAAAGCTGCGGCCAGCAACGCGAAGAGATAGAGCGTGAAGAACGGGCTGTCGGCTCCATCCGTGTAGAGACACAAAAGCGACGGCCAAACCACGTCGCCGACGTGAATCAGGCGTACCAGGGAAAGATTCGCCGCCTTCCATCGCAATCCCGCGGATATCGCGGCGCTCCACGCCGTGTAGCCGACAAGCACCATGTACGCCGCATGCCTGTATTGGGCGGGATCGGTGGGATCGACGTGGACTGCCACCATCGAGGTGAGTGCGACGATGACCCGGGCCGTGGCTAATGCCCGCTCGATGCGCTGCTCTTCATCGCGCGAGAAGCCCGGACTCAACCGGCGTAGAAATCGGTGTCTGAAAGATAATGCCAGCAAGGGTCACGAAGCGCCGAATCCAGCAAAGTCACTACTTATCTACTGGACAATTCCGCGCTGATAAATCAAATTATCTGGTACTCAGGGGCTTATCGCAACCCACCAGGGTGCCCGAGTGCTGTGAGTGAGGCTGTATGCTCGACGAAATCACCGGATTTTGTGACAAGACTCACTGCGAACTGCGCCGTCCCTGCCTAAGCTTATTAAAGCCAGAACTTAGGTCGTCGCAGCCCGGGAACCTTCCGCACTGCGCCTCTCATGGCAAGGAATGAGTTCAGCCGGCAAACCCGTTATGGCCGTTGCTCCTGTGGGGAACAAATCTTCGCAGCCCCCTGTGCGCACGCACGCTTGCGAACTTTCGTCCCCGGCCCCTCCGCGCCCTTGCTCCATGAGTAGGTCCTGGTTGGAAGGAGGTACGCAACATGAAATCAAGACGACTCTTTGCGATGCTGCTGCTACTGACCGGAGGCATGGTTCTTATGACATCCTCTCTTCGTGCACAAAACACTGGTCCAAAGTATGACTTCGCCAACGAGGTGAAGTTGAAGGGCACGATCGAGGAGATCAAGATGGTCCCCGGCCCTTATGAAGGCGTGCACGTCATGCTGAAAACTTCGACGGAAACCATCCTGGTGCACCTCGCTCCGGAAGGCTTCCTCAAGATGCTCGAGTTCAATGTCGCGAAAGGCGACACCCTCGAAGTCACCGGCTGCAAAATCACGGGAGAGTTTGGCCCGGAGATCCTGGCGCGTGAAGTCATCAGCGGCAACAATGACCTCACACTGCGCGACAAGAAGGGCTCCCCCGCCTGGGCCGGAATGAAGTTTTCTTCGGGAACCTAAGCGTCCTTACGGCTGTGCAGAAGGCGGGGCCTCGGCCTCGCTTTTTGTTTGCGTGGGAAGTGTGACCAGGTAAATCTCACTGTCCTCGTAATCGTTGTCGCGCGCGACGACCTGCAGCGAAGCCCCGTCCTGCTGCACCTTCCGCAGCAGCCAATCACCCGGATGTTCATACATCCCAATCACCAGGAATTGACGATGCTGGTCGACGAAGGCTTCATAGGGCGTGATCTTCCCGCGCAAAGGGAAGAAATTCTGCGCCGCTAACACGCCGTCCGCGACCGATCGATGCGCGATCTCCAACTCCGCCGTCCGGTCGTACACAAAAAATAGCCGGTGCGCTAAGCGCTCCGAAGCGCGTTGGTCCATCTCGAAAAAGGTAAGCTCGCTTTCCGCTACCAGCGGCAGTTCGCGATGAAAGCTATCCAGCGACGACAGCACCGGCGCCTGGGCACGCTCCTCCAGCAGTTCTTCCGGAACCGGCAGCTTCTTCCACCATGGCCGAAACGGCCCATGCCCCGAGGTCATCAACAGACCCGCGGTCTTCGCCGCCGCTTTCTCTGGCAACACCAGGGCTGCGGCGTGAACCAGCGGGGCGCGCAGCGCAGTCGAGAGCAGGAGCAGGGCCGCCACCGCGCATAATGCCGCAAGCGCAGCCGACGCATTCGCGTTGGTCCAGCGCCACAGCCACAGCGGCGCCACCAGCACGATGGGCAGCACCGCCGCCATTGCGTAGCGGTCATAAAACGCTCCGTGCGAGCGCATAAACAGGATGGTCACCGCAACCGGAACCAGGAACAACAACGCCAGCCCCGCTCCCAGCCCGGCGGCATTCTCGCCGAACAGCTTGCGCCGGCTGCCCCAGAAAATTCCGGCGAGCACGATCGCGAGCAGCGGCCGCCACATCCACCGGAACACCGCGAAGTAGAGGAAGTAGAGTTTTCCCAGCGACGCTTGCGCCTCCGGCGGAAAAACCGAGTGGCTGAAAGCATGAAACATCGGTGCGTACGTAAGCGTGGCCACGAGCGGCAACAACAGCACGATCAGCATCGGCTCATCGATCTTGCGTCGCCGCCCGCTTCGTACCGCCTCCGCCGACCAGACTGCGCCCAGCGACAACGCACCGAACAAATGCGAAAGCAGCAGCAGCGAGCCGGACACCAGCACCGCGCCGAGTCCAAGAACTCGACGTCCCGACGCCGCGCTGTCCCACGCCGCCAGCAGGATCGCGGTGAACCCGAGGAGCAGCCCGTACGGCCGTGCCTCCGCCGCGTAAGGAAAAAATGGGCTCGACCAGAACAACAAAACTCCGAGCGCAGCGATCAACGCCGACGCCCGCCGCCGCAGCAGGAGAAAAATCGCTACGCTTCCGCACCAGAACGTCAGCAACGCCGGTAGTCGTGTCGCCCATGGGCTCGCGCCAAAGAGGCCGATCGACCATCGTGTCAGGAAATAATTGAGCGGCGGGTTCAGGTCAATCGTGTGGATCGCCACCAGCATGCGCGCGACCGTGGGCTGCTGCGCAATGTAGAAGGTGAAGAGCTCGTCGTACCACAGCGGGCGGCGTGCCAGGTTCCACACCAGCACGACATACCACGCCGTCAATGCGGCGATCACCAGCAGGGAATGCTCGTTACAGAATGTGGTCGCGGATTGAGCGGCGCGCGCGAAACGCCCCGCAGGACGCCGTTCGGTCACCTGCATGGCTCGCTTATCGCTTGCGCTCACGATCGAGTGGCACAATGCTGCGGCGCGTGGGAACGATCGCACCCTGCGTCGGGTCGACCGCCTGCGCACGATGGATGATTTCTTTCTGGATGTAGGTGACGAACTCCGACATCTGCTTCTGCATGAGTTCCATGCGCTCGCGCATCTGGAGAATGATGGCGATGCCGGAGATATTCACCCCGAGCTCGCGTGCCAGCGACAGGATAAACTCCAGCCGCTCCAGGTCTTCATCGGTGTAAAGCCGTGTGTTGCCCTCGGTGCGCGATGGCTTGAGCAGCCCTTCGCGTTCGTAGAGCCGCAACGTCTGCGGATGGATCTCGTACATCTCCGCAACCGTGGAGATCATGTAGGCGCCTTGCTTGCGCTTTTTGGCCATGGGTAGCTGTTGCTACTTTACAACAGCCTTCAAAAAAGTGGGTGCCCCATCCTTGTCCGAGGACAGGATGAGTAACAAGGTCGATGGGATTACCACCGTCTTGCTACCCACCCTGTGGCTCCCGCCGCAGGAATGGGGCACCCACATGTCGAAAAATCTATGCTGCTCGCTGCTCCTGTTCCGCCGGTTGCACGAACCATCCCGTTGGCTTGAGCAGCAGCTTGATCCCATAGGCCACGAATCCGCCGGCAATCACGAGCAGCCCGAAGTAGAGTGCGCCGATACCCATCACCGTCTCGCCCTTGCTCTGCACCACTGAGAACCCGAGCAGTGCCATGGGCGCAATGCTGAGTGCAATCGCGCCAATCGTTCCCCCCGGCACTTTGTAGGGCCGCGGCATCTCCGGAGCCTTGATGCGCAGCACGATCAGCGCCACGAATTCCAGGCCCAGACTCATGCCATAGAGCAGGATATCGATGGTCACCAATCTCTCGAACCCGAGCCCGAGACACATCGCCCAGGCCACTGCGCACGCCACAATCGCCACCCAAGGCGCTCGGCTGCGCGGCGTCATCTTGGTAAAGACGCTCGGCATCAAGCCGTCCTGCGCCATCGCCAGCGGTAGCCGCGAGTAGCTCATCACCAGCGCGTTGAACATGCCAAAGGCCGACATCATGCCGCCTACCACGATCGCGATCCGCAGCGCCGGACCGCCCAGCATCCCGGCGAGATCCGCCCACGAGCCGGTGTCGAATGCCTTCGAGCCGATGCCCGTCAGCCACATTGCCGCGAAAGGCAGGGTATAGCTGACGGCCACAATGGTCACCGCCGCCGCCATGGCCCGCGGATAGGTGCGTTGCGGGTTTTGCACTTCGGTAGCGACCGTGCTGGCATTGTCCCAGCCCATGTAATTCCACATGCAGACGAGAATGCCGCCAATGATTCCGACGTTGGTTGTTCCGCCGCCGCTGATCACATGAGCGAACGCTCCATGCTTCAAAACAGCCAGCACCGCGATCGTCACGAAGGGAATCGAGAGCAGCACGAACAGCCACACGGACGTAGTCGCCACCACGCGAATGCCCGCGATATTCATCGCCGCGCACACCACCACGATCGCCAACGCCACCAGGATCCCGCGATGTCCCACGCTGAAATAGGGGAACAGCTTTGTCAGGTAGGTGACGAACAGCGTCGGGTAGATTGCCATGTCGAAAATGCTCGCCACCAGCGACAGCCACGCCTCCTGGAATCCCCACAGGTTCCCCATTGCTCGCCGCACCCAGGCGTAGTAGCCGCCCTCTTCAGGCATGGCGCTGGCCAGTTCGCCAATCATCAGCGAAGTGGGCAGGCTCCAGAGAATCGGGGTAATCAGCAGGATGAGAATGCCGCGCGCAAAACCGGAGCCACCGATGATGTCCTCGGTTCCGTATGTACCACCGGAGACCATAAAGAACGTCGCCGCCACCAGCGGCCACAAGGTGAGCTTCTGCGGTTTCTTCAGAAAAGAAGATGGGCGGGAAATCGGCGTGGAGATTCCGGTTTCACCGTTTTGCTGGAGGGGATTCGGGCGCTGCTCAAGCGTCGTGTTGGTCAATTCCGATGTGTGCCTCCCTTGGCAAATCGAAATTTTGGTTTCGGGATAAAAAGAATACAGTCAATTGGATGGAGAATCTCGTAAAAATATGCAGGAGCTTGGATATTTTTTCAGTGCTGCGCTACTCTCCGAGATTCCGGCCTGGGCGTTGCGCTTGCGAAGTGAGTTCGTTCCACCCACGCCATTTCGCGCCCCTCGAAAATTCACCCTGCCCAGGATCTCGCGTTTCTCTCTTCGTCTTCCCGCCTCCGGCGTATCATGCTGCTGCCGGAGGTGCCCGATGACGCCCGATGAGCTTCGCGCTACCACTTCTCTGGATGATCCTCCCGCCTACCTTCCCGTCACGCTTGCCGCTTTATGGTGGGACGCCAAGGGCGATTGGACCCGCGCCCACGGCATGATCGACGATCTCGAAACCCCCCAGGCCATGGTCGTCCACGCCTACCTGCACCGTAAAGAGGGTGACTCCTCGAACGCCCGCTACTGGTACAGCCGCGCCGGTCGCCCGTTTTACGAAGGATCGCTGGATGCCGAGTGGCAGGCGCTGGCCGAAGAGCTTCTCGCCGGAACGCATAAATGAAAAGCCGAATGTCTTCTCGACACTCGGCTCTTCGTTCTCAGGCTCTGGAGCGAACTGCTTCTCTCTAGACTTGCTTCCAAAGCTCTTCCCGCGGATCTTCCGGGTTGAGTTTCTGCAATTCGCGCAGGATCTCCTTGGAACGCTCGTCGCTTACCTTCGGGACGGTCAGCTTCGCTTCGACGATCTCGTCTCCGCGTTTCTTAGGATCGCTGGCCGAAGGCACGCCCTTCTCCCGCAGCCGCAACTTCTGTCCGCAAATGGTCCCCGGAGGAACTTTGAGCAGCGCCCGTCCATCGATCGTCGGTACCTCGATCTTCGCCCCCAGGGCCGCCTCCATCGCAGATACAGGCACGGTGACATAGATGTCGTCACCTTCGCGCCGGAACACCGGATGCGACCCCACCTTCACGATGATGTAAAGATCGCCGGGCGAGCCACCCATCACCCCGGCGTTCCCTTTGCCGGCGAGTCGGATCCGCTGCCCATCGCGCGTCCCCGGCTTGATCTTGAATTCCAGCGGCTCCGTGCGTGTTACCACGCCTTCGCCGTGGCACACCGGGCACGGGATCGGCGTTTTGCCGGTACCGCCGCACGTCGAACAGGTCACGCTGAATTTCATCGGCCGCCCGGTCTCAACTTTTCCTTTGCCATGGCACGTCGGGCACGTCTGCGTCCCTGGCAGGTGGCCTTCGCCGTGGCAATTGGTGCAGGTCTCGCGCCGTTGGATATTCAGCTTCAGCGTCGTTCCCCGGATCGCGTCCCAGAAACTGATCTGCACCTGGTACTCAAGGTCCGTTCCGGGCTGCGGATGTGGCCGCTCCGGAGCTGCCGCCGCACCGCCGCGCGCTCCGCCAAACAGGGAAGAGAAAATGTCCCGGAAACCGCCCCCGCCTTGCGTGCCGCCGCCTTCGGAAAAATCAAAGCCGCTGAAGTCGAACGGGATCTCCTGCTCGCCTCCCCCTGCCCCCGCTCCGCCGCGTGGATCGAAGCCGCCAAATCCTCCCGCTCCGGTTGCGCCTCCGCGGGCATACGCCTCCGCTGCCGCCGGGTCGATGTTGTCCGAGTAAAAGCCGAGCTGGTCGTAGATCTTCCGCTTTTTCGGATCGCTCAAGACCTCGTTCGCCTCCGAGATCTCCTTGAATTTCTCTTCGGCCTTCTTGTCGCCGGGGTTTACGTCAGGATGGTGTTTACGCGCGAGTTTGCGGAACGCCTTGCGGATCTCTTCCGCCGTCGCGCCCTTCTTCACCCCTAACGTGCCGTAATAATCTTTGGTTTGGGTCGCCATATCTGATCTCTTATCCGCTTCTACGCGGACGCCTCGCGTTTCGCGGCGGTCACGCCTAGTGCACGCGCCGGCATCGGCAGGACGTCCCGCTCGATCGTCGTCAACGCCAAATCGGCGGCGATCTCGAGGTCGTACTGCGATTGCATGTTCATCCAGAACTCAGGAGTCGTCCGGAAGTAGCGCGCCAGCCGTAGAGCTGTGTCCGCGGTAATCCCCCGCCGTTGGTTCACAATCTCCGTGATGCGCGTCGCGGGCACGCGCAAATCGAGCGCCAACCGGTTGCTGCTCAATGCCAGCGGGATCATGAACTCTTCCCGCAGCACCTCCCCGGGATGAAGCGGTGCCACGCGGCCGCTGGAACGCTTAGTGGTACTCGACAATCTCGACTTCGAAGCCATGCCCATCTCTCCAAATAAAGCAAATGCGGTACTGGTCATTGACGCGGATACTGTGCTGCCCTTTGCCATCGCCCTTCAGCGCCTCCAACCGGTTTCCCGGCGGGGACGCTAAGTCTTCCAGGGAGGCCGCATAATGAACCATGCGCAACTTTCGAAACGCAGCACGTTCAATCGATGCGAACCGCTTACTGCGGATTCGATGAAACAATCGCTCCGTCTCCGCGTCGGCGAACGATCGAATCGTACGCAAATCATACCACGGACAGCATATAACGCTAAACGTAGCAAAGGCGCAGCCTCGAAGCGCTGCGCCTGAATGCGTGTCACCGCTTGACTCTTAGTTCAGGCGCCGATTCCTCTCGGGCTCCGGTTCATCGTCTACCTTCGCAATCAGCATCGGACCCTCGTCGTGCACGATCCTCATCCGGTTCATGCCTTCGGAATTCGGCGCAAACAACGCAAAACTTCCCTCGTTCGGTAAAAACGTCAAAATGTACGCCTGACCGTTTACTTCGAAATTCATTTCACCCCACATCTGCCGTCCGCGTCCTGCCGTCCGCCATACGCTAAGGATCTACCGGATGACGGACAGCCGATGGCGGAAAGCGTTACTTCTTGTCTTCTACGTCCACGTACTCGGCGTCGATCACGCCTTCGTCTTTCTTTGCTTCCGGTTCGGACGGTCCCGCGCCATTCGCGCCAGGTTGCGGGCCTGCGCCTGCTCCCGGAGTTCCCGCTGGGCTGGCCTGCTTGTACATCGCTTCCGCCAGTTTGTGCGAGGCTGCCGTCAGCTTCTCGCGGGCCGTGTTCATCGCTTTCACATCCGAGCCCTCGAGCGCCTTCTTGGCATCGCCCAACGCGTTCTCCACGTCGCCACGCTCACTGCCGCTGATCTTGTCGCCGTTCTCGCGCAGCATCTTCTCGATCTGGTACACCATGCCGTCGAGCTGGTTGCGGCTCTCGATCTCTTCCTTCTTGGCCTTGTCTTCGGCGGAATGCGCATCAGCCTCTTTCGCCATGCGCTCCACCTCTTCCTTGCTCAAGCCGGAAGACGACGTGATCGTGATCTTCTGGTCCTTGCCGGTCGCGTTGTCCTTCGCCATCACGTTCAAAATGCCGTTGGCGTCGATGTCGAACGTTACCTCGATCTGCGGCACTCCGCGCGGAGCCGGCGGTAAACCGGTCAGGTGGAACTTGCCGAGAGTTCGGTTCTGTCCTGCCATCGGACGTTCGCCCTGCAGCACGTGGATCTCAACCGAGTTCTGGTTATCGGCCGCGGTCGAGAACGTTTCCGTCTTCTTGGTCGGAATCGTCGTGTTGCGCGGAATCATCGGCGTGGCCACGCCGCCCAGCGTCTCGATCGACAGCGTCAGCGGAGTTACGTCGAGCAGCAGCAGGTCTTTCACTTCGCCCTTGAGCACGCCACCCTGCAAAGCCGCGCCGATTGCCACGACTTCATCCGGGTTCACGCCCTTGTGCGGCTCGCGTCCGAAGAATTCCTTCACCACTTGCTGGATCTTCGGCATGCGCGTCTGGCCGCCGACCAGCACCACTTCGTCGATCTTGCTGGCGTCGATGCCGGCGTCTTTCAACGCCATGCGGCAGGGCTCAATCGAACGGTCGATCAGGTCGCGGACCATCTCTTCCAGCTTCGAACGAGTCAGCCGCTTCACCAGGTGCTTCGGACCGCTTGCATCGGCAGTGATAAACGGCAGGTTGATCTCGCTCTCCATCGTCGTCGAGAGCTCGATCTTGGCGCGCTCGGCTGCATCGCGCAAACGCTGCAACGCCATTTCATTGCCCTTGGCGCGAAGGTCCATGCCTTCGTCCTTGCGGAACTCATCGATCAGCCACTCCACGATGCGCTGGTCGATGTTGTCGCCGCCCAAATGCGTATCGCCATTGGTCGACTTCACTTCGATCACGCCTTCACCCACTTCGAGGATCGAAATGTCGAAAGTGCCGCCGCCGAAGTCGTACACGGCGATGGTTTCATCCTTCTTCTTGTCGAGCCCATAGGCCAAGGCGGCCGCGGTCGGCTCGTTGATGATGCGCTTTACATCGAGACCGGCAATTTTGCCGGCATCTTTCGTAGCTTGCCGCTGCGCGTCGTTGAAGTACGCGGGAACCGTGATCACCGCTTCGGTCACCGACTCACCGAGATAATCCTCTGCCGCCTTCTTCAGCTTCTGCAGAATCATCGCCGAAATCTCGGACGGGCTGTACTCCTTGTCCTGCGCCAGCACCGCTACGTGGTCGCCGGCCTGCACGACTTTGTACGGCACCATCTTCATTTCTTCGCTCACTTCATTGAACCGGCGGCCCATGAAGCGCTTAATTGAATAAACCGTGTTTTCCGGGTTGGTGATCGCCTGCCGTTTCGCAACCTGCCCTACCAACCGCTCCCCGGTCTTGGTGAAACCCACCACCGAAGGCGTCGTCCGCCCTCCTTCTTCGTTGGGGATGACCTTCGGCTCCCCACCTTCCATCACGGCCACGACGGAGTTCGTCGTGCCCAGGTCAATGCCAATAATCTTTGCCATCGTAGCCTTCCTCCCAGAATACTAAAATTGCCAACTTGTTGTAATTGCGCTTCTTAGGCCATCAACTCTGGCCTGACAGTGAAGCCATTATCAGACTTGAGTGAGTTACTGTCAAGGTGTTAGATGTGCTCACCATCGCCCGGGATGCGAAGATTTTGCAGGAGATAAACACTTGATTTTCAATAGCCTGGGCCCTATTCTGCTGCTGGCTTCATGCCCTGCCAACCAAACCATTCCGGAGGTCGATCCGCCCTGCCGACGCCCGCCCACACGGTGCCTTGCACCCGCATCCATCCATTGATGAGGATTGCGCACGTCCTGCTCCTTCTGGCCTCCACGTACGTTCTTGCTCAAACCGCCGAACCTGCCGCCGTCCACCACGCCAGCGTCGCCACCGACCATCCGACCGGCAAACTCGAGATCGTCCACGAGTTCTACGGACCCATGCCGACCGGCGTCACCGTCTCGCACACCGGCCGCATCTTCGTGAACTTCCCCCGCTGGGGCGACAAGGTCGATTACTCCGTGGCGGAAATCGTCAACGGAAAGACCGTTCCGTATCCCAACGCCGACATCAACAAACCCGAAGGGAAGAAACTGCAGGACGCGCTGATCTCCGTCCAAAGCGTGGTTGTCGATCCCCAGGGCCGTCTCTGGATCCTCGATACCGGTAGCCCGATGTTTCAGCCCGTGCAGCCCGGCGGCGCCAAGCTTATCGGGGTGGATCTGAGCACCAACCAGGTTTTCAAGAAGATCGTCTTCCGACCCGATGTGGCTCTGCCCACCAGCTACTTCAACGACGTCCGCTTCGACCTGCACCGCGGCAATGCAGGCATGGCCTACATCACCGACTCCTCGACCAACGGTTCCAACGCCATCATCGTGGTTGATCTTTATTCCGGCAAAGCCTGGCGCCGTCTGAACGAGCATCCATCCGTCAAAGCGGATCCGCTGTTTCAAGGTTTCGTCGAAGGCCAGCCAATGCTCCTGCATAAGCTGGGACAGAACCCCCAGAAACAGGCCTTCGGTGTCGACGGCATCGCCATCAGCCCCGATGGCCAGCTTCTTTACTATTGCCCGCTCGCCAGCCGGCACTTGTTCTCTGTCAGCGTCGACGCTCTGTCCGAACTCGATGTCACCGAAGATCAGGCCCAGGGCGAAATCCGTGACCTCGCCGAAAAGGGTGCGTCCGACGGTATGGAAACCGACCAGGAAGGTCGGGTCTATTTCGGCGACTACGAAAACGACAGCATTCGCCGCTACAATCCCGCCGACGGAACCTTCGAGACCCTCGCCCACGACCCCCGCATCCTCTGGCCTGACACTCTTTCGCTCACCGACGGCTACCTCTACTTCACCGCCAACCAACTCGAGCGCCAACCCAACTACCACGACGGCAAAGACCTTCGCCAAAAACCCTACATCCTCTTCCGTATCAAGATCGACGGCCACCGCATCAAGCCCTAACTCGGTTTAGTTGTGTGGCGCCCGCAGAACGTGCCGAGAAATGCGGTTGGTCGCGGAGCTACCTCCCGCGGCTAGCCCACGGCGCCGCAGCGGAGGCCAACCCTCGCTCTTGTCATCCTGAGGAGGGCGATAGCCCGACGTGAGGACCTGCTGTTGTTTTGCGCCCGGCAAAAGCGACCGCTACCATATCCCCGTGCCCGAACTACCCGACATCACCGCATACCTCACTGCCCTCACGCCGCGCGTTGTCGGCCAGCCCCTCGAACGTATCCGCATCGCCAGCCCGTTTCTCTTGCGCACCGCCGAGCCTGCAATTCAGGAACTGGAAGGGAAGACCGTCCTCTCGCTGCGGCGCATCGGCAAGCGCATCGTTCTCGGCTTCGAAGGCGATCTCTGGCTGGTGCTGCACCTCATGATCGCCGGCCGCCTGCACTGGAAGCCCGTAGGCGCCAAGCTGGCTGGCCGCAATAACCTCGCCGCCTTCGATTTTCCCGAAGGCTCTCTTGTCCTCACTGAAGCCGGCGCCAAGCGTCGTGCCTCGCTGCACGTTTTTCGCGGAGAAGAAAACCTGCGCTCCGTCGATCCCGGTGGCATCGACGTTTTTGCCGTCGATCTGGACACATTTCGCCAAACCCTGACCGTCGAGAACCGCACCCTCAAGCGCGCTCTCACCGATCCCCGTTTTCTCAGCGGCATCGGCAATGCTTATTCCGACGAGATCCTTTGGGCCTCGCAACTTTCGCCCATCGCCCAAACCCACAAACTCAAGCCGGACGAGTGGCAGCGTCTCTACAACGCCACCCGCGAGACCCTGCAAGTGTGGATGGATCGTTTGGATACGGAAGCCCAAGCGAAGTTTCCCGAGAAGGTCACAGCCTTCCGCAAAGAGATGGCCGTCCACGGCCGTTACCGCGAACCGTGTCCGCGCTGCGGAGAAAAAATTCTGCGCATCCGCTACGCCGACAACGAAACCAACTACTGCGCCAAATGCCAGACCGCCGGCAAAGTCCTCGCCGACCGCAGCCTTTCCCGCCTGCTAGGCTCCGACTGGCCAAGAACCCTGGATGAACTGGAAGCCCTCAAGCACCGCTAGACGTGATCCATCCCACCTCCAACCGTGTCCCTCATCACATACTTCGTGACACGATTCTCCTATCGTGCGCATGTGGGGCATTCCCAAAGATAAAACTTGTTCTTTGAAATTATGGCCGAGAGTCAAATCGCTGCGACGCTGTAGGTGCCGCTACGCTGCAAGTGCCACAAACGTTGCGATTGCCGCAAACGCTGAGAGTGCCATAAACGGTGCAAATGCCGTAAACGCTGCGAGTGCCGTGATTCTGCAGGTTCCGCGACGCTGCGAGTGCCGAAGGCACGGCAGTCAATAGCCCAGCGCGTAAGCGCTGGGAACGTCGCTCCCAGAACCCGAGTCCCCGCAGGGGGACGGCACCCGCCTCCAATCGCTTAACCCCAATGTTTTGAATATTTTGCCAGCAAGCACCTTGTTTTCAATATTTTGCAAGGATTTACTGCGCAAAATCCAGAAAACAAAGACCTGAAATGGTGAGGGGGAGGTGCTACTTGCTCTCGTGATACTCCATCTCGGTGTTCACCGCCCAGATGTTTTCTTTGTCCTTCCGCCCGGTGATGATGTTGTCGACAGCGGTCATGGCGGTCAGCATCGAGTGGTCCTGGTTGTTGTACTTGTGCATGCCATTGCGGCCTACCAGGTAGAGATTGTCGAAGTGATCGATCCACTCGCGAATTTCGTGGAACCGGTCATAGCTCCCAAAGTACGCCGGATAAGTTTTGGGAACGTGGATGACGGTGCCATCCAACACCGATCCCGGATCGAGGATGCCAATCTTCTCCAGTTCCGCAGCGCAGAACCGCAGCATCTCGTCGTCGGGCTTGCGCCAGAGATCGTCGCCCTCGTAACAGAAATACTCGGCGCCGATCCACGTCTTCGAGCGGTCGCCCACCAGGTACGGGCTCCAGTTGTTGAAAATCTGCAGCCGCCCCACCAGCACATCCGGCTCCTGCACGTAAATCCAGTTGTCGTCGATGCGCTTGCCGTTGCGGTCCTGCACCCGCAGCTTATCGACCAGCAGGCCTACGGTAATGAAGTCGCGATATTGCAGGCCTTCGCTCACCTGGCGAACATTCGGCGGCACCGGGCAATCGAGCTTCGCGATCAGCTCCTTCACCGGCATGGTCGAGAAGAAATAGTCGCCATTGAATCTCTGGAAGTAGCCTTCGTGATCGCGCACCGTCACCCCGGCAATGCGCGCGCCTTCGGTCTCAAGCTTGATCACGTCGGCTTCGGTCACGATCGTCCCGCCCATCGCTTTCACTTTCTCCGCCACCAGCTCCCACATCTGCCCGGGCCCGTACTTCGGATAAAGAAACTGCTCGATCAGCGATGTCTCGGTTTCTTTTTGTTCAATGCTTTTCTTGGAGCGAAAGGTTTGCCGCAGAAAATGTCCGATGGCCTTGGTGATGGAGAGCCCTTTAATGCGCTGGGCGCCCCATTCGGCGCTGATCTGGTCGCAGGGCACGCCCCACACTTTTTCGGTGTACGACTTGAAGAAAGTCCCGTAGAGCTCGCGTCCGAAGCGGTTGATAAAAAATTCCTCGAGATTCTTCTCGTTCTTGATCGGGCTGAGCCGCGTACTGAGGTAGCTGAAACCGATCTTACCGCTGCGCTTCAGTCCAAGCTTGCCTAGCGTGTCGCCGGTGAGCTTGATCGGATAATCGAAGAACTTCCGCAGGAAGTAGATCCGCGAGCGCCGCTGCCGCACCAGCATCACCTCGTCCGTCTGTTCCGGGTCGGGCCGCGCGTCGCCCCCGCGCACCTGGCGCGATTGTTGCTGGTAGCTGATGTTCAGCTCGTCATGTCCCGCTTCGATCGGCATATGCTGGAACCACCACTCCATCACCCGGTCGCTCTTGGAGAAGAAGCGGTGACCGCCAATGTCCATGCGGTTGCCCTTGTAATTCGCGGTGCGCGAGATGCCGCCGATGAATGGGCTCTTCTCGATCACCACCGGCACGATCTCGGTGCGCTTCAGCAACTCGAAAGCCGCCGTCAGTCCGGCCGGTCCAGCGCCAATGATGATTGCTTGTTTCGCCATGGAAGGGAACTTCTCAGTGTGCGGGAAGCAGCCGCCTTATGCCAAGTGACTTTGGAGATTGCCCGGCAGCGCGGCTTTCAGTCGTAACGCTCGAAGTGGATCTGCTTGCGGTCCCAGCCGAACTCCTCCTGCAGCACCGCGCGCACTCCGCTCACCATGTTGTTCAGCCCGCAGATATAGGTTTGCAGGTCGCGTCCCGGATTGGCCTTCACAATTTCGCGCAGATGGTCCTGCACATACCCGCGGCATCCCGTCCATTCCTCGCCGCAGCGGCTCAGCGTGCACACGTAATGGAAGTTGGGACGTTCTTTTGCCATCTGCTCGAACTCTTCGCGGTAATAGATGTCTTCTTCGTAGCGCGTTCCGTAGAGAAGCCAAAACTCGCGTCCTTCGAAGCGTTCAGGATGCTGGAAGAGCCAACGCAACATCGATCGGAAGGGCGCAACCCCAGTGCCGGTGGAAATGAAGATCGTGTCCTTCAAGTTCTCATGCAGGATGAAATGCCCGTGCGGCCCATGCACGTGCACCTCGTCGTTGACCTCCCGATCGCACAGGTAGTTCGACATGAACCCGTTCTCGACGCGGTTGAGGCAGAGATCGAAGTGGCTGTTGCCGGCAGGGTCGGAGGCGATGGAATACGCGCGCGTGACAAACTTACCGTCTGCCTTGGGTTCGCGCACCGAGATGAACTGTCCCGCGATGAAATCGAACTTGGGAATATCGAGGATTTCGAATTCGATGTGCTTTGTTTTCTCCGACAGCAGGATCGAACGCGTGACGCGCGCCGTCATGATTGGGTGCGTTTCTGCCAATGCCTCTCCATTCCCTCGCGTGCTGAGCCGGGACAATTGTAATCGACCGTCTCAAACGCAGGCGAAATCCTACCAATTCTCGCGCCGGGAGCGTGCTTCGTAGGCTTTCAGGTTGGTGTACGCGATCTCCAGCATCGGCGACGCCAGCCCGTGCCGCTCGCCCCGCTCGAGCAGGTCCCCGAGAATGTGATCGGCCTCGGTCGGCGCGCGGCTCTCGACATCGCGCAGCATCGACGCCGTCAGCGGAGAGCCGGCGGTGGTGAAGATCGTGCGATTGCGTTCCATTGCCTCCGGACCAGGGGCGTACCCCTCGCGCTGCGCGATCGCTGCACACTCATCAAGCAGTCGCAGCGTGAACCGGGCACCATTCGCGGCGACGATATCGCCGATGGCAGCGCGCATCAGGCAGGTGATCCCCGCCGCCGTTGCGATGAAGACCCACTTGTCCCACATCTCCTGCACGATGTTGTCGCTGAGACGTGCTTCGAAGCCGGCGTTCGCAAACGCCGACGCGATCTTTTCTACCCGCGGCGAGCGAGCCAGGTCGCGCTCCCCGAAGGCAAGCAGATGCAAGTCGTTGAGGTGAACGATCCGTCCCTCCGCATCGCGGACCGCGGAAATGACGCACAGACCACCCAGCACATGCTCATGGCCAAAGCGTTCATCCAGTGCGTCGAGATGCCGCATGCCATTCAGCATCGGCAAGATCGCCGTCTGCGGGCCCACCGCCGGCGCGAACGAATCCATCGCATCCGGAAGGTCCTGCGCCTTGCAGCTCAGCAGTACGAGATCGTACGGAGAAGCGATCTTGTCCGAGGTCACCGTCGGGGGCGAGGGAAGGGCGAGATCGCCATATACGCTCTTCACCCGGAGCCCCTGCTTTGCGAGCTCAGCAGCTCGCCGCGGACGAACCAGAAACGTGACGTCGCGCCCCGCCGCCAGAAGTCGACCGCCGAAGTAGCCGCCGATGGCACCGGCTCCTACCACCAGAATCTTCAACCCCGTTTCTGCCATAGGCTCCCCTCCGGAGGCTTAGATTCAGATTCTCCCGCGGAGGAACCAGGGATGAACGTGTTTGGGCTTGGCGGCGCCTATTCCACTGTGACCGATTTTGCCAGGTTTCGTGGCTGATCTACGTCGCAACCGCGCCGCACTGCGATGTGGTACGCCAGCAATTGCAGGGGCACGATTTCCAGGATCGGCGAAAGCAATTCCGGAACCTCCGGCAGGAAAATCGTGTGGTCGGCATGCTGCGCAATGTGCGGATCGCCTTCCGTTGCGATGGCGATCACGGTGCCGCTGCGTGCCTTGACTTCCTGCAGGTTCGAGATTGTCTTCTCATACTTCAGGACGGATTTCGGATCTTTGCTGTCCTGCGTCGCGATGATCACCACCGGCAAGTTTTCATCGATGAGCGCATTCGGCCCGTGTTTCATCTCGCCCGCCGGGTAGCCCTCGGCGTGAATATACGAGATTTCCTTCAGCTTGAGAGCCCCTTCGAGGGCGATCGGATAATGAATCCCGCGGCCGAGAAAGAGGAAGTCACTCACCCGGTGGTATTTGCGCGCCAGGTCTTCCACCGCCGGATCCAGCTTGAGCACGGTTTCGAGCTTGCCCGGAAGATGCGTGAGCTCTTCCATGTATTGCCGGCCTTCTTCCATCGAGATTTTGCCGCGCACCTCTGCCATGTGAAGTGAAAGCAGGAACAGCGCCGTAAGTTGCGCCGTGAATGCCTTGGTGGAAGCCACCCCGATTTCCGGCCCGGCATGCGTATACACCGTGCCTGCCGCCTCGCGGGCGATCATCGAGCCGACCACGTTGCACACGGCCAGGGTCTTGGAACCTTTCGCCTTCGACTCGCGCTGCGCCGCGATGGTATCTGCCGTTTCGCCGGATTGCGTGATCAACACCGTCAAATCGTTGTTGCCGACCAGCGGATCGCGATAGCGATATTCGCTGGCGTAGTCCACTTCCACCGGAATCTTTGCCAGCCGCTCCAGCATGAACTTGGCCGCCAGCCCGGCATGCCAACTGGTTCCGCAGGCCGCGATATAGACCTTCTCGAAGTTGCGGAAGTCGTCGGCGGTAATGCTCATGTTGTCGAGAAAAACCTTGCCGGTATCGA
The DNA here is from genome assembly GCA_963703075.1 of uncultured Acidobacteriaceae bacterium. Classification (GTDB taxonomy): domain Bacteria; phylum Acidobacteriota; class Terriglobia; order Terriglobales; family Acidobacteriaceae; genus Korobacter. The sequence goes on along the minus strand of OY969786.1, from coordinate 2,473,374 downwards.
GCGACACGCGCCCGAGAGTCGTGTCGCGCACGGCGCGCGGTTGCTCGTAAATTTCCTTGAGCATGAAATGCTTGAAGCCGCCCTTTTCCGCCATGATCGGGTCCCACATCACCCGCTGCGGCTTGCGCTCGACGGGATTGCCATCGAGATCGGTCACCTTCACGCCGTCCGGCGTGATGACGGCCAGGTCGCCGTCGGCCAGGAAGAACATGTCGCGCGTGTGGTGCAGGATGGCGGGAACATCGGAGGCCACGAAGTATTCGTTTTCTCCCAGTCCGATCACCGCCGGAGGTCCGTTGCGCGCCGCTACGATTTTGTTCGGCTCGTCTGACGAGATGACCGAAACCGCGAACACGCCCGTCAGTTGCCGCACTGCGAGGCGTACCGCTTCTTCCAGCGGGACCCGCGAACCGTCGCCTTTCTGCACGAAATACTTTTCGATCAGGTGCGCGATGATCTCGGTGTCGGTCTCGGTGACAAACTTGTGCCCCTCGGCAATCAACTGCTTCTTGAGAGTCAAATAGTTTTCGACAATGCCGTTGTGCACGACAACGATGTGTCCCGTGCAGTCGCGGTGCGGGTGCGCATTTTCTTCCGTCGGACGCCCATGCGTCGCCCAGCGGGTGTGGCCGATGCCGTAGGTTCCATCCATCGGCTTCTGCCGGATCACGTCTTCGAGATTGCGCAGCTTCCCCGAGGCACGGCGAAGCTGCAGTCCGCCCCCATTGCCGGCGACCGCGATCCCCGCCGAGTCATACCCGCGGTACTCAAGACGGCGCAGCCCTTCCAGGATCACCCCGACCGGTTCTTTTTTTCCAACATACCCAACGATGCCGCACATAATTCAACCTCGGAGACGAGAAGGGGGATCTTCGCGGAACTGCGTGACCAGCAGTCGTTACTCTTCGATCGAGTAGCGATACTCTTCGATCACGGGATTGGTAAGCACTTCCTTGGCGGCGCGCTCGACCTCGGCCTTCGCCTGGTCCCGGTTCAGGCCGTCCAACTGAATTTCGAAGTACTTGCCTTGGCGCACATCCGCCAGGCCCTTGTACCCCATCTTGTTGAGAGCCCCGTGAATGGTTTTGCCCTGTGGATCGAGCACACTTTTTTTCAGCGAAACGTAGACGTAAGCTTTCATGGCGTGAAACAAGGATTATAAATGTTTTGAAAGGGCTACGAATGCGCCGTTTCCTCTCTTTAGTAACTCTCGTCATGTTTACAGGGCTCGCGGTCGCCCAAACGCAATCCCTCCGCCAGACTGATGTCTACAAAGTTGAGCGCGTCCTGACCCAAACGATGACGGCTCACCAGATTCCCGGCGCCTCCATTGGCATTGTGATGAATGGCGTCTCCGTTTGGTCGCACGGCTACGGCATGGCGGACGTTGAAGGGAATGTCGCCGCAAGCGACGCCACCGAGTACCGCCTCGCCTCGGTTTCAAAACCCATCAGCGCGGTTGCCGCCATGACCCTGGTCGAGGCCCATAAGCTCGATCTCGATGCGCCGGTGCAGCAATATTGCCCCGCGTTTCCGCAGAAGCGATGGCCCGTCACCCTGCGCGAATTGCTTTCCCATACCTCCGGGGTACGCCATTACAACGAGAAAGATCCGGACGCCGAACATGGCGCGGAGAATGCCCGGCACTTCAACAGCCTCAACGAAGCCTTGCCCATCTTCGGGAACGATCCGCTGCTGTTTCAGCCGGGCTCGAAGTTCGGCTACTCGACCTACGGCTACTCGGTGGTTGGCTGCGCTATCGAAGGCGCTTCGGGCGAGAAGTTTTACGACTATCTCCGCCACGCAGTGCTCGCGCCCGCCGGCATGACACACACTGTCGTCGACAACCTGCAGGCCATCATCCCCGATCGCACCCGCGGCTACGACCTTCTCGACGGGCACGTCATCAACGCCGGCCTCATGGACTCCAGCTACAAAATTCCCGGCGGCGGACTGCTCTCCAACGTCGACGACATGTCGCAATTCATGATTGCCATGATGCAGCACAAAATCGTTTCCGAGCAGACCACCGCGCTTATGTGGACGCCCGTGAAGACGACCGACGGAAAGCCTGCCCGCTATGGCTTGGGCTTCGGGATGGGCGACCTGCACGGCTGGCGCACAGTTGCGCACAGCGGAGGACAGAAGGGAACCAGTACCCTCATGCTGATGATCCCGGAGAAACAGTTCGGGATCGTGATCCTGACCAACCTCGAAGGCCAGGATGGGCCGCTGGGGGAGGCTGTGAATGAAATCGCCGATGAGTTGCTGAACGGAACCGTTCGTTAGGCAACGTCCAGGGTCTGCGTCGATGCTTCCAGCTTGCCGCGTACGATGCGGATGAATCCCAATGAAATCGGCAGCGAGAATCGTCTCGGTCCCGCGCTGCCTGGGTTGAAGAACAGCACGCCGTTCCGCCACTCGATCGCCGGTTTGTGGGAGTGCCCGCTAATCACCGCTGCAATTCCCGCGGCTTCCGGCTTCAAGTCGAGTTGCTTCGCATCGTGAATCAGGTAGAAGAGTTTGCCGCCCACCTCAACCGCTTCGGTCTCCCGCAGGTCGCGGAAAGATTGATCGGTATCGATGTTTCCGCGGATCGCCGTCACCGGCGCAATGCGGCGCAGCTCGCCGAGGATCGCGATCTCTCCGACATCTCCCGCGTGGAAAATGTGATCGACGCCCGCCAAAGCAGCCACGGCCTGCGGGCGAAGCAGGCCGTGCGTATCGGAGATTACACCGACCTTCAAAGTCCGAACAGCTCGCGCAGCCGCTTGGTCTGGGCGCGGCTCACGGGAATCTCCGTTTGCTTACGGTCGTCCATGCGGATCTGGTACGAGCTCTTGAACCACGGCACGACTTCCTTAATCCGGTTGATGTTCACCAGGAACGAGCGGTGCGCCCGCCAGAATGCGTTGGGATCGAGCGAGTCGAGCAGATCTTCCAGGGTGCGGCAATTCGACTGGCCTTCCATGTTCGCGGCCACCACCGTGATAACTCCGTCCTCGATGCTGGCGTAGCAGATATCCTTCTGGTCTACCAGGAACATGCGCCCATTCGACTTCAGCAGGATCTTCGACTGCGCCGGACGATGTTCCTGTTTCAGTTCGAGCATCTTCACCAGCGCATCGATCCGCTGGTCGCCTGCGCCCACGTCGGTGCTCTCCAGGTTCTTCTTGGCTTTGTCGATTGCCTGCTCGAGCCGCTTCTTGTCGTAGGGCTTCAGCACGTAATCAACGGCATTCACTTCGAACGCCTTCACCGCGTACTGATCGAACGCGGTGGCAAAAATCACCTGCGGCATTGCGACCTTGCGGTCGAGCAGCTTCTTGATGACGCCGAAGCCGTCCAGCCCCGGCATCTGCACGTCGAGGAAAACGAGATCCGGCATGTGTTCCTTGATCAGGTTCACGCCTTCGACGCCGTTCTTCCCCTGTGCCAGCACATCGACGTCGCCGATCGACTGTAACAAGTACGCGAGTTCGTCGCGCGCCAGTTGTTCATCGTCCACAATCACTGCGGAAAGAGACATTGCACCATCCAGAACCACGGCAAAGTATATCTCTGCTGCAAGCATCCCGAGAAGTTCCGGCTAACCAGGCACCGGGTGCCCCATCCTGAGAGCAGCGAAGGGTGGGGGTTTGGTCACACAAACGCAGCCGTACCAGCGTTAAGGGCTTCGATCCCCACGCTGCCAGTCAGCAGCTAAGATGCGGGTTTCCGCCCGTGGGGTATGTCGTACACTTAATCCATGGACGTGATTTACGGCATTCACCCGGTGAGCGAGGCGCTCAAGTCGCGCGGCCGAAGCTTTCAATACGTCGCCATTGCCAAAGACCGCATGGACCCTCGCGTCCAGCGAATCGTCGACGACTGCCGCGAGTCTGGCATCACCGTCCGCTTTCTTCCCCGTGACTTCCTCGATCGCACCGCCAACACCAACATGCACCAGGGCGTCATCGCCGTCACCTCGAAGAAGGAATACCTCGATCTCGACGACCTGATCGAGAAAAAGCGTGGCGAAAATGCCTTTCTCGTCGTCCTCGACGGTATTGAGGATCCGCACAATCTCGGCGCGCTCATCCGTAGTGCCGATGGTGCCGGCGTTGATGGAGTTGTCATTCCCGAGCGGCGTGCCGTGGGTGTGACCGGCACGGCGATGAAGGCCAGCGCCGGCGCTGCGGAATACGTGCCCATCGCGCGCGTCACCAACATCGCGCGTTCGCTCGAAGATCTCAAGCAAAAGCACAACGTCTGGACGGTCGGCCTCGATGAGCGTGGTACGCAGAATTACGACGAACTCGACTACAACATGAGCCTGGCCCTGGTGCTGGGTGCCGAAGGCAAAGGTCTGCACGATCTCGTCCGCAAGAAATGCGACCTGCTTGTCCGCATCCCCATGGCCGGCGAAGTCGCGTCGCTCAATGTCTCCGTCGCCGGCGGCATCGTGATGTACGAAGTGGCACGCCAGCGTCGCGCAAAATCCGCAGGAGCCGAATCGGCTGCTCAGCCGTCCAAGAAAAAGGGCCGTCGCTGAACTTGAAATTTCTTACCTCTTTTCTGCCAGGATTGTTTCTCGCCGTGATCGCTCTCTGTGCGCCGGCAATCGCTGCCGACCGCAATGCCCTCACCTTCACCGCCTACGACCTCCAGGCAACGATCACGCCCTCTTCCGCGGACTTCGCCGTCACCGGGAAAGTGACTCTGCGCAACGATACCGCAGTGCCGCAGAGGTACGCCGGTCCTGCAGGTCACGTCCACCCTTGAATGGCGAAGCATCAAGCTAAACGGCCAGGACCTGCAATTTCTGGCCGACGGTTACACCACCGATATTGACCACACCGGCGCCGTGAGCGAAGCAACCGTCACTTTGCCGAAGCCTCTCGACCCCAAGGCGAGCCTTACCCTCGATGTCGATTACCGCGGCGCCATTCCGCCGGATGCCAAGCGCCTCACCCGCATCGGCACCCCCGACGAAGACGGCCTGCACTCCGACTGGGACCAGATTGGCGAGACTTTCACCGCCGTGCGCGGCCTCGGCTTTGTCACCTGGTACCCGGTTTCAACGGACGCCGCCAGCCTGAGTGACGGCAACGTCGTGTTCGCGACCGTCGCCGAGTGGCGCCGCAAGCAGAGTGGTGCCACCATGCACGCCTCCTTCTGTATTCCCATGAACGAAGCTGGCGGCAGGTTGATTCTTGCCAACGGAGAAGAATCATCCGCGAAAGTTCCCAGCAACTGTCACGCTTACGACTTTCATTTTGGCCTCGAAACGGTGCCGATCTTCCTTGCAGGCAACTTCCAGCCACTGCAACGGCAAACGATTACCGTCTATCACACCCAGGAACACACCTCGGTTGCCGAGGATTATGCGGTTGAGTTCGAGCGTCTCGAGCCTGCTGTCGCCGCGTGGCTCGGCCATCCCAAGCAGCACGCCTTGTACGTAGAACTGCTGGCTAAGGGAGCCTCGCCCTACGAGAGTGGCGCGATGATGTTGGCCCCGCTCACCCAGCCCGATAAGCTCTCGCGCGATCTCTCCGCTTCATATCAGCTCGCGCAGCTCTCCGTGCATTCCTTTCGTCCGTGGATCAGTTTAGGCTTGGCGCATTTCATGCAATTCCTTACCGTCGAGGACGAAGCCGGCCGCGCCAACGGCCTCAAATATCTGCAGCAGTACGGCGCACCGTTAGCGACGGCCGATAAAGCACCCGACGCAAAGGACGCGGCTTCGCGCTCGCTCATCAATACCGACGACGAGCTTTTCTATCGTGCGAAATCGCTTTTCGTATGGTCGATGCTGCGCGACATGGTCGGCGAGCACGCGCTCACTGCCGCCATTCAGAGCTATCGCTCCGAAGACGACAAGCAGGCCAGCTACATGCAGCAATTGATTGAGAGCCAGACCCACAAAAGCCTGGAATGGTTCTTCGATGATTGGGTCTATCGCGATCGCGGCCTTCCCGACTTTCACATCGTCAACGCCTATCCCCGGCAGATCCTCGGTGGGCAATGGATCACCACGATCACGATAGAAAATCTCGGCGGAGCCGCCGCCGAAGTTCCCGTAATGGCCGAGGTCCCGGGAGGTGAGCGCACCGTCCGCGTGCTCGTAAAGCCTGGCGAGAAGGCCATCGGCCGCATCAACACCCAACAGATTCCGTCCGAAGTCGTGGTCAACGATGGCAGCGTGCCGGAGAGCGACATCACCAACAACAGCTTCAAGATCACACCGCCAACTTCCTAGGCACAAAAAAGGCGAGAGCCGTAGCCCTCGCCTGTTCGCTTCAATCCGTATTACCGATGGCCCCCGCCACCCCCGTGGAATCCACCACCGAAACCTCCACCATGGAACCCGCCGCCCATCACGCCAAGATGTCCCGCGGAAGCTCGTGCTGGAGCATTGTGATAGGGACCTGCGTGGACGTTACCGTAACGGCCGCCGGCGACGAACCCGTGCCCGTAATAGCCGCGCGGTACGCCGTAGTAGCCAATCCAAGCCGGAGAGTAGAAGCCCCATCCGAAACCGAATGGGCTATACATGAATCCCGCGCCCGGGAAAAACGTGTAAGACGAGTACCACGGATCCCAGAACCATCCCGGTGCCCATGGACTTCCTACGTAAACCTGGGCCGCATCCACGCTCGCTTCCGAAATGTATTGCGACCGCAAGCTGCTGAACCGGTATAGGTCCGAACTTTCGTACTTGTCTTTATCGAAGCTGGTGCTCTTCAACTTTGCATCTGTTAGCGTGACCTCGTGGCCGCCCTTCACCTTCTGGTGCTGATCGCCTTCCTGCACCTCGGCCTCACCTTTGAAGACGAGCATCTGGCCGTGGTCGGCATCGAATTCGTAGATGCCGGTCTTCTGCAGTTGCGTCATGGCGCCGTTGTCGGCGATCCGCAGGTTGTTCTCTTTGTGGAGTTCATCCACCTCGATGAGAGCGCTGCCGCGTTCTACCCGCACTTCCGTATTCGTCAGGTCCCCAGAGACGAGTTGCAGCGCGCTGTTATCGTCCAGTCGGACGAACACCCCGGGCATCAACAGCATTTCTGCTTTGCCCTTGTTGGTCACCAGCGATTGGCCGGCCTCAAGCGTCGCCGACCCCACCGACTTGGCATTCAATGCGTCATTTCCGAGGGCGACGTTGCCCTCGACATAGTTCACGGTTCCCGGAAGGGCGGAGTTCTCGGCCAACGCCGGAACACTCATCAACCCTGCGAGAATCATGCTGCCTACGATGTGTATGATTGATTTCTTCATAGCACGATCCTCTTAATCCTCTTAATGATTTGACGCTATTTAATCGATTTAGTCGCAATTTTAGCGACGCGCGAGACTGTGGAATCTAAGTTCGCTTGCTGTACGTACTTCTTCAGGATGTTGCTGCTGGCCCTGCGAAGGTTCTCAGTCGTTACCGCAAAAAATCGGTTGGCTGTAACTTTTCGCTGGGCCAGCCATCCAACTAAGTAGGTGAGGTGTGGGTTTGCTGATCAAGAAGCAGGCAGAGATTCCGTCGTCTGAAATTACGGATAAAAAACTTTACGTGAACCGGCGTACGTTCCTGGCGAGCGCGACCGCGGCAGGGATCGCCGCAACCGCAGGATTCGGCGCGAAGGAATTGGTCCGGCCCGCGACCGTCGCTCATGCAGACAATAAGCTGCCGTACAAGCCCAGCAGCTTCAGCACCACCGAGAAGCAGACGCCCTTCAACGATGTAACCCATTACAACAACTACTACGAGTTTGGGACGGACAAAGAAGATCCCGCCAAGGAAGCGGTCAATTTCAAAACACGGCCTTGGTCGGTGAAAGTCGAAGGCGCGTGCAAGAAGCCGCAGACCTTCGACATCGATACCCTGATGAAGATTCCGCTCGAAGAGCGTGTCTATCGCATGCGCTGCGTCGAAGGCTGGTCGATGGTGATCCCCTGGATCGGGTTTCCTTTATCCGCCGTACTGAATCAGGTCGAACCCACCCCGAAAGCGAAGTTCGTGCAATTTACCTCGCTGAACGATCCCAAACAAATGCCTGGCCAGCGGCAACCGGTCCTCGAATGGCCCTACGTCGAAGGCCTGCGCCTCGATGAAGCCATGCACCCGCTCGCGATTCTCGTCGTTGGTCTTTATGGCAACGTGCTACCCAACCAGGACGGCGCGCCTGTTCGCCTGGTCGTTCCGTGGAAATATGGTTTCAAGGGAATCAAGGCCATTGTTAATATCCGCTTGGTCGAGAATCAGCCCACCTCCACTTGGACGCGCGCTGCATCCACCGAATATGGCTTCTATTCGAACGTGAATCCAAATGTGGATCACCCGCGCTGGAGTCAGGCCAAGGAGCGCAGGATCGGCGAGTTCTTCAAGCGCCCGACCCTCATGTTCAACGGTTACGGTGACCAGGTAGCGAGCCTGTACTCGGGCATGGATTTGAAGAAAAATTTCTAGATGCGATTGCCGACGAAACTCATCAAGCCTTTCGTCTTTGTGGGCTGCCTTGTGCCCGCCGCGCTGCTCGCCCTCCGGGCCTTGCATGCGGATCTCGGTGCCAATCCGATCGAAGCCATCACGCACAAGACCGGCGACTGGACCTTGATCCTCCTGCTCGTCACCTTGGCGATCACGCCTCTGCGCCGCATGACCGGCCTCCATGACCTAATCGCATTCCGCCGCATGCTCGGCTTATTCGCATTTTTTTACGGCACGCTGCACTTCCTCACCTACATCTGGCTCGATAAATTTTTCGATTGGCACGAGATCGTTAAGGACGTCTACAAGCGCCCGTTCATCACCGCCGGTTTTACCGGCTTCGTGCTTATGATTCCACTCGCCGTCACCTCGACCAGGGGATGGATCCGGCGCCTTGGCAAGAAATGGCAATTGTTGCATCGCCTCATCTATGTGAGTGCCACGGCGGGCGTAGTTCACTACATCTGGCTGGTCAAGAAAGACATCCGCAAGCCGCTCATCTACGCCGCAATTCTTGCTGTGCTCCTGCTCTGGCGCGTCGCCGCATGGATCGTGCAACGACAGAAGTCGGCCGCCCGCAAGTTACCCTCGCCGGGGTTAGCTTCCTGAATCCCCCCGCCAAAAAATCCTGAAGCCTTTTTGAGCATTCTGGCACAATCGTGCCACCCAAACCTCTGCAGGAGTCTTCATGAACAAAGTTGCCCTGATTGCTGGCGCGTGGCTGCTCGCCTGCGCCGCGACCCTCATCGTGCAAAAAGCCGGTTCGGCAGAACCCAACGGCAACGGCGGGTCGGCCCAGGTTGAGCATGGCAAGTACCTGGTGGAGCGAGTCGCCACCTGCGGCGATTGCCACACTCCCTTCGATGAACACGGTCAACCCGTGATGGATAAATATCTCCAAGGCGCGCAGCTCATGTTCAAGCCGACCGTGCCCGTCCCGGGTTGGGTCGAGCGATCCGCGAACATTGCGGGGCTGAAGGGCTGGAGCGATGCGGAAGCCATGAAATTCTTCACCACCGGCATCGATCCCAATGGAAAACAGGCGGCGCCACCCATGCCCGCTATTCGATTCAATCAGGAAGATGCAGCCGCGGTCGTTGCCTACTTGCGCTCGCTGGCGCCGCAAGCCAAGCAGAATGCACAAAAATAAAGGAAGGGAACACTGCACGCCTAAGGACGAGTTCCTCGGGCTTTTCTAATTCATATCGCAGCCGCCGCTTCCCATGCAGCAAGGGCCGCCGGAGCCGCACGCCGGGCCTTCGGCCGAGGACGACTTACTGTGCGCGGCGAACTTCGAGAGTTGTTGCTCCAGCGTGTGGGCATTGCATTTCGGACACGAAGCTTCCTGCGATCCCATGACGATGGCCTCGAAATGATGGCCGCAGCTTTCGCATACGTATTCAAAGATCGGCATAAGTCAGCTCCTGGCGCGGACTGTAAGATAACAACATGATACCAAGGAGCCGTGGCCGCGCCGATGGCTGAGTCTCGCTCAACCGAATCGTTCGTCCCCCATCCGTGGTTCAGGAACGGTCACGCGCAAACCCTCGCGGGAAACTTTCAGCCGCGCAAGAACCTGTTGCCACCCGCCGACGATCGCCTCTTTAACGTGGAGCAGGATGCGCAGATCCTCTGCCACTGTCACTGGCAGCCGGATCCCGCCCCGCGCATGACCCTCATCATCGTGCATGGATTGGAAGGATCGAGCGATTCGCGCTACGTGATCGGCACCGGCTCAAAAGCCTGGCAGCGCGGGTGGAACGTGGTTCGCATGAACATGCGCAACTGCGGCGGAACCGAGACACTCACTCCCACCCTTTATCACTCCGGCATGTCGAGTGACATTCGCGCCGTTGTGCGTACCCTGCTTGATCAGGATCACTTGCAGCAGATCGCCGTCGCCGGCTTCTCCATGGGCGGCAATCTCGTGCTCAAAATGGTCGGCGAGTGGGGAAGCGATGCGCCCGGGGAAATGAAAGCTGCGGTCGGCATCTCCCCCGCCATCGATCTCGCCATCTCCGCCGATGCCCTCCATGATCGCGCCAACCGTCTCTACGAGTGGAAGTTTATGCAAGGCTTGCGCAGCCGTATCAAACGCAAAGCCAAGCTGTTTCCCGATCGCTACGATCTGCAATACCTGCGCGGAGTTCGCACCATTCGCGATTTCGACGACCAGATCACTGCCCGCTACTCCGGCTTCACCGGCGCCGACGACTATTACGCGCGCGCATCCGCTGCCAACGTAATCGACAAGATTGCCGTTCCTACCCTCGTCATTCACGCGCAGGACGATCCCTTTATCCGCCTGACGCCGCAAAGCCGCGCCAAGCTTCTGCATAACCCAAACATTGAGTTCGTTGAAACTTCTCAGGGCGGCCATTGCGCATTTTTCGCGCAGCCTCAAGGGAACGGCGACGATGGCCGCTGGGCCGAGAAACGCCTGGTCGAATTTATTGCCGCTGTCATCGAGTCCAAGTAATGGATGCGGAATTCTCTGTCGAACTCGGCCCCGACGATCCGACTCTCGCCGTTCCTTGGCAATGTCCCGACGGCACGATTGCCTATGTCGACTTGCGGCTGGCTCCCGAGGCGATTGACGGTTTAGCGGAGGTCCGCGCCTTCCCCGAACTCGCAGACTTCTTGCGTGCCCTCAACGCGCCGCATTCTCCCTATCAAACCGCCAAGTGCGATGCCTGGTTTGACTCCCTGATGGATGTCGAGGATGAACCCTACGACTCTGTCATGAAATGCGCGAGCTATGTAGACGTCTTTCTCGCCAACGATGTCTTAGCTCCGTTTCTCGAACAGGAAAAGCGCGGGCGTGAAATCGTGAAACAAGTCCACGCGGCCGAGGATTTGCCCGCCCGCATGGAACTGGTCGTACGCCGCGCCTATTTTGGGGAAGTGCAGGGATTTTATTGGACGATCTATTTGTTCGGCTACGGGGAGGATTTGCCTGCCGCGCGTACCGCATGGACAAGCGCGCTTCAGGTCTTGCAGAGCGTCATGCGAGCCTGTTAAGGCCGCCTCGGCTCCGACTCTGCCACGGCGGAAGCAGTCTTCAATTTCTCAAGGTCGCTCTGTAACTGCGTCCAACGCTTGGGATCTTTTTTCGTTGTGAGTTCGCTGCCATCTCCGAAGAAGGCCAGCAGGTTCTGGCGCAGCGACGGATCCATCCCGTTCGGCTCCTCTTTCACCACCCGATCGAGCAAATCGGCATATGCATCATCGCAAAGTGAATATTCGCCGGGATGCGTTGGCTTGCCGGTGTCGAGGTCCATCTCTGGAAGATTTAGCTTGCCCGTCCCCAGTTGCTGCGTGAGTTGCACGTAGTAATCGTAGGTGTTGTTTACGCTCTTGAAGTACAGGTCCTCGGTTTGCGGCGTTGGATTTTTGTACGCCAGCCCGCGGAACGGCCCAATCTTCGGCATCACCCGCAACACGACCGCCAGGAAACGCGCACCGAAACCCGGCTTCTCATAATTCTTGCCCCATTCCTTTTCGTAATCGCTGCGCTTCAGCCGATAGAGGAACTTCTTGCGCTGGTAGTTGGGGATCTCCGACCGCAACTCTTGTTCACGGCTCGCCACCGCCACTCTCGTCATCTCCGGAATAATCCGGCTGACCGATCGCCGGTAGGTTCCGAGCGCCAGGTCCTCATGCTTGATGACGTCGGCCAACTCGGTCCCATACGTGTCTTTAAAGGCCCGCTCTAATTGTGGCTTCGGAACCTGGAAGCCGATGAAGTCGTGATAGCTCTGCGGGGCGTAACGTCCTTTTGCGACCTGGCTCACGTCGAAACCGAATTCGACTTCCAGGTGCGCCGAGCGGTCGTCCACGTAGGTCACTGCCTTGCCGTAACGCGCGCGAAGTTTCGGGAACTCCACCCCAACCGCGATGTTCACCGCCGGATGCCCGGTGATATCGGAGGCGTAATGCGCCAGCGCGCCGAGCGCGAATGCATACTCATCGAGGTTGGTCGATTCCTGGATCAGGTTGACCACGAAATCCCCGGAGCGTACGTAGTGCACGAGGTCGCTGAAAGTGTGGTTGCCGAACGGATAATATCCGAGGTCCTGGATGACCGCCCCGCCATAGGCGTAGGCGTGCGCTTCTTTTAACTCGTCAGGCGTAGCGTTGGGAAAGCGTTGCAGCAGCAACGGCTTGATGGTCTTGTCCCAGGCGAGGTCTATAACCTCTTCGTGCGTCAATACCGAGTAGGCGCTCGTCGTTGGACAGAGCGCCAACAGCAGCACGCCAACACTTAGGAAACGTAAAACGCGATGCACAAGCCTCTCAAATCCTTACAGCGCGGGCCGTCGCCCGGTGATGAGCTGGATCAACAGAACCACCACTGCGACTACGAGCAGGATGTGGATGTAACCTCCGAGCGTATAGCTGCTCACGACGCCCAGCAGCCAGCCGATCAGCAAAATAACGAAAATAGCCCAGAGCATGGTTGCACCTCCTCACCTGTCGTTAAGGTGCGCGAGGAGCATCTTTGGTTGTATTGCCAGGCAACCGGAGGGAACGTGGGGAGCGCTCCCTTCGTTACCGGCACTACGCTAGAGCCGAGAGCAACGATGCTCCTGCCGTTAGCCCGGTCAGCCCCGCATTGCCGTAAGCCGATGCTGCCGCCGTTGCCGTGTTGGTGAGCAGGTTGAGAATGTTCGATGCGCTCGAAGTCTGGGTGTCTGACGATTCGGATGTCCCTCCGCTTCCGTGATGATGATGATGGCCGTGCGCCGTGTGTGCCTGCTGCATCGATTGCTGGATCTGCGTGTAGTCTGTTTGCGCCGCTGACACGTTCCCCGACTCCAGGTCCTGCCCGAGTTTCTGGAACTCCTGCGCCATTGAACTTTGTGTGGACGAAGCACCCGCGGTCGTCGATGAAGTTGATGGGGAAATCGATTTCGTAAGGTTGGTGAAGTCCTGTTGCGCCGCCGCTACGTTTCCCGACTGCAAATCCTGCCCGAGCTGCTGGAACTCCGCCTGCCGCTGCGCCCTCGCGGTCGCCATCTGTGTCTGGTACGGACTGCTTGTGACTGCCCCGATATTCACCCTGCCTCCTCCAATGCCCGCCGCTTCCTTGTTTCCGTGGCGACATCTGTAGGACTTCACCAAGCACCTGTCGTGCCAAAATTCTTCGAAAACTCTGAGAATGGCGCTCTGTCCCATGCTTCCTTGGACTAGAAAATTCGAACGCTACCCATTCCCGAAATTTTCGCGAGGCCACCATCGGATTAATTTCTGGTCAGATGACGGAAGTTTGCGAAATTCCTGTTGCTCGTTCCCCAACGCTGGCGTCAAATACTCCTGTTGATGGGCATTTTGCAATCCGTTTTGCGCCCGCAACCCGCACCAATATGTCCGAGCGCACGAAGTTTGGAGGGGAGCAATGAACGTAGAGGTCATTGGCAGACAGTACAGCATCACTCCCACCGTTCGTAAGGAGGTGGAAACTGGACTCGAAAAGCTCACCAAAATCCTCGGCGACAGCTTCAAAAGCAAAGTGATCCTCTCAGTTGAGAAGCACCGCAATCTCGCGGAAATTACCATCAAGCGCCGCGCCCACGATCTCGTAGGCCTCGGCGAGTCGACCGACATGCGCACCGCCATCGGAGAGGCCCTCGATCACATCGAGAAACAGGCGCTCAAGCACAACGGCCGTCGCCGCAACATCAAGCGCAAAGGCAAAGCCGATTGGAAAGAGTCGGGCGAAGAGCAGGCGCTCACCATCGCCGTCGGCTCCAACGCCACCACCGCCGTTCCCGTGATCGTCCATCGCTTTCCCTCCGTCACCCGCACCACCGAGGCGCACCTCACCCGCTCCCAGGATGCCGTCGCCCTGCGCCCCATGACGGTGGAAGAAGCGGTCAAGGAATGCGAGTTTCGCGATCGCGAGGTCTTCGTCTTTCGCGATAAAAACGGCAGGGTGAATGTTCTGCATCGTCGCAAGGATGGCAAAATCGAATTGATTGAAGCGCCCTAACGTCGACGAGAAGAATCGCGCAAAGGGGCACTCCACGGTGCCCCTTTTTCATTGCAGGAACCAGCCATGACCGAAGTCCCAGCGAAACCAAGCCCTCAACCCGAACCCTGGCTCCGCGGCACGCTCTCCGAAATCCCCAGCGTCCCGCGCGCCGTTCTCCACGCCCTCGAACTCGCGCACGAAGACCTGCACCGCTGGTGTTTCAACCTGACCGACGCCGAGTTAAATGCCCGCTCCGCGAACCTCGCCCCGGTTGCTTTTCATTTGCGCCACATCGCGCGCAGCCTCGATCGCCTCTTGACCTACGCCGAAGGCAACCAGCTTTCGCAGACCCAACTCGCCGCCCTGCGCACCGAGGCTGACCCCGGCTCAACCCACGCCGAGCTCTTTAGTGAACTCGACTCCGCTCTCGCATCCTCGGCAGTACGCGTTCGCGCATTTAGCGCCGCCCATCTCGAACAGCCGCGTGCCGTCGGGAAAAAACAGTTACCCACTTCTGTCGGTGGACTTCTGGTGCACGTCGCCGATCACACCCAGCGCCATGTAGGCCAGGCCATCACCACCGCCAAAATCGCCTCCTCCTCCGGCTACCCTGCGTTGCGCTAGGCCCGCAAAACGCTTGTCACAGCCCTATGTAACACGAATCCTTGAAAAACATTTACTATGTCAAGGACGACAAATAGAAGGAATCGCTACGGATGAATCCTGTTAATCCAGATACGATCGATGTACTTTCCCTCGAAGTTTTAGAAAATCGCGAATGGCTTGAATCGCTCGAATACGTCCTCGAAAATGGCGGCCCCGAGCGCGTAGGACGCCTCATCCAGCAGCTCCAGCTCCAGTGCGAGCGCGCTGGCGTCAAGCTCCCATTCACTGCCACCACGCCCTACGAAAACACCATCCCTGCTGATCGCCAGCCGCCCTTTCCCGGCAGCCAGGAGATGGAGCGCCGCATCAAGAGCTTGATTCGTTGGAATGCGCTCGCCATGGTCATGCGCGCCAACAAAGTAGAAGAAGGCATCGGTGGGCACATCTCTACCTACGCCTCCGCCGCCACCCTCTACGAGGTCGGTTTCAACCACTTCTTTCGTGCCCAGACCGAGGACGGCGACCGCGACATCGTGTATTTCCAGGGCCATTCCGCCCCCGGCATCTATGCCCGCGCCTTCCTTGAAGGTCGTCTTCCGATAGAGAAGCTGGAAAACTTCCGCCGCGAACTCAAGCCCGGCGGCGGTCTGTCGTCATACCCGCACCCCTGGCTCATGCCCGATTTCTGGGAGTTCCCGACCGTCTCCATGGGACTCGGCCCGATCATGGCCATCTACCAGGCGCGCTTCAACAAGTACCTCGAGAACCGGGGCCTCAAGACTGCGACCAGCGGCAAAGTTTGGGCCTTCCTCGGTGATGGCGAAACCGACGAGCCTGAATCCCTCGGCGCCATTTCTCTCGCCTCCCGTGAGCGCCTCGACAACCTGATCTTCGTCATCAACTGCAACCTTCAGCGTCTCGATGGCCCTGTTCGCGGCAACTTCAAGATTATCCAGGAGCTCGAAGCCAACTTCCGCGGCGCCGGATGGAACGTCATCAAGGTCATCTGGGGCGGCGACTGGGACAATCTCATCGAAAAGGATGTCGACGGTCTCCTCGTCAAGCGCATGGGCGAAATTACTGACGGCCAGTTCCAGAAGTACGCTGTCGAATCCGGCCGCTACTTCCGCCAGAACTTCTTCGGCTCCGATCCGCGCCTGCTCAAGATGGTCGAGCACCTTTCCGACGAACAACTCGAGCATCTGCGCCTCGGCGGACACGATCCCATCAAGGTCCACGCCGCCTACAAGGAAGCCGTCGAACACAAAGGCTCGCCTACCGTCATCCTTGCCAAGACCATTAAAGGTTACGGACTCGGCGAAAGCGGCGAAGGCAAGAACATCACCCACCAGCAGAAGAAGCTCAACGAAGAAGAGCTCAAGATCTTCCGTTCGCGCTTCGGCATTCCCGTCGCCGACAAAGATCTCGCCAAGGCGCCCTTCTATCGCCCCGGCGACGATAGCCCTGAAGTGAAATACCTGCAGGAGCGCCGCAAACAGCTCGGTGGCTATATGCCCGCCCGAAAAGTCCGCGCCGCAGCTTTACCTGCCCCGAAAGACGAGCTCTTCGAAGAGTTCTACAAGGGCACCGAAGGCCGCAAAGCCTCCAGCACCATGGTTTTCGTGCGCATGCTCGGCAAAATGTTGCGCGATCCTGAACTCGGTAAGTACGTCGTCCCCATCGTTCCCGACGAAGCGCGCACCTTCGGCATGGAAGCGCTCTTCCGCCAGGTTGGCATTTACTCCAGCGTCGGCCAGCTTTACGAGCCCGTCGATATGGATACCCTCCTGTATTACAAGGAGTCGAAAGACGGACAGATCCTGGAAGAAGGCATCACCGAAGCGGGATCGATGTCTTCCTTCATTGCCGCCGGCACTGCTTATTCCACCCACGGCATTCCCACGATTCCGTTCTTCATTTACTACTCGATGTTCGGATTCCAGCGCATCGGCGATCTCGTCTGGTGTGCCGGTGACATGCGTTGCCGCGGATTCATGCTGGGCGGTACCAGTGGACGCACCACTCTCGCCGGCGAAGGTCTTCAGCACCAGGACGGCCACAGCCACCTGCTCGCCTATCCGGTTCCCAATTGCGTCGCCTACGATCCCGCTTTTGCCTTCGAGCTCGCGGTGATCGTGCAGGACGGCATCAAGCGCATGTACACCGACGGGGAAAGCATCTTCTACTACGTCACCGTCATGAACGAGCCAGTCGAGATGCCTTCCATGCCGGAAGGCTCGCGCGAAGGCATTCTGCGCGGCTTGTACCGCTTCAAGAAGTCGGAACACAGCGCCAAGCTGCGCGCCAACCTCTTCGGCTCGGGCACCATCATGCAGGAGGTCATCAAGGCCGCCGAGATCCTCGAATCGAAATACGATGTCGCCAGCGATATCTGGAGCATCACCAGCTACAAGGAACTCTACAAGGACGGCAACGCCACCGAGCGATGGAACATGCTGCATCCTGGCGAGACGCCGAAAGTTCCTTACGTTACTGAATCTCTCAAGGACGCCCAGGGCGTCTTCGTCGCCGCCTCTGATTACGTGAAGGCGTTGCCGGAGTCGATTTCGCAATGGTTCCCGCGTCCGCTGATGGCGCTCGGTACCGATGGCTTCGGCCGCAGCGAAGGCCGCGCCTCTCTGCGCGACTTCTTCGAGGTCGATGCCAAACACATTGTCGTCGCCACCCTCACCGCGCTCATGCGCGACGGGAAGGTCAAAGCCGATGCCGTCCAGCGCGCTATCAAGGACCTTGGCGTTGACGCTAACAAGCCGAACCCGACGACTGTTTAGAAAGGATTTGTTGTGGCTCTGGAATTCAAGCTCCCCGAACTGGGCGAGAACGTAGCGAGCGGCGACCTTGTCCGCGTGATGGTGAAGCCCGGCGACACCGTGAGCGAAGGCCAGCCCGTCATCGAACTCGAGACCGATAAGGCCGTCATCGAAGTGCCCTCGAGCGTGAGCGGCAAAGTGCAGGAAGTGAAAGTCGCACAGGGCCAGAAGCTCAAAGTCGGCACCATCATTTTCACCTATGGCGATGGCGACGGCAACGGCGCACAATCCGCCGCTCCCGCGAAAAAAGAAGAAAAGCCCAAGGTCGAAGCCAAGCCCGAAGCAGTGAAACAGGCGGAAACGCCAGTGGGTGCCTCATCCTCGTCCGCAGGACAGGGTGGGTCGGAACAATCGCCGGCAGCTTCGAAACCAAAAAGCTCCGCACCTCCAGCCCAAACTCCCGCCGCTTCCTCGCAGACTTTGGAATTCAAGCTCCCTGAACTCGGCGAGAACATCAACAGCGGCCAGCTCGTCCGCGTCCTCGCCAACGAAGGAGCCAGCGTCACCGAAGGCCAGCCCATCCTCGAGCTCGAAACCGATAAGGCCGTCATCGAAGTTCCCGCCACCTTCTCCGGCACGATCAAAGAAGTGCACGCCAGGGAAGGCGACAAGATCAACGTCGGCCAGCTGATCTTCACGGTTCAATCTTCCGGGAATGTGGGCGCCCCATCCTCCTCCGCGACGAGCGAACAGGGTGGGCCGCAACCATCGCCCGCACCTCCAACCCAGCAATCGGCCGCTGCTTCAGGGCAGTCGCAACCGGCTCGCGACTTCGAACTCTCCGGCCAGCAATTAGCGCGGTTGCAGTTCGAACTCGCCCTGCGCTCCGAAGGGAAGACCGAGCGCGAGGCCCATCCGCCCGATGTTCGCGACCTCGGCGCGCCCGTACATCTCACCCCGCTCACCCCCGGACGCCCCACCGTCGCCGCCTCTCCCACCGTCCGCCGTCTCGCCCGCGAGATTGGTGTCGACATCGTGCAGGTGAAGGGAACCGGTCCCGGCGGCCGCATCAGCGAAGGCGATATCAAGCTCTTCGCCAAGCAGCTCATCGTTCGTCTGCAACACGAAGCTGCCACCGCGAAAGCCACGCCCAAGGTCGTTCTCCCCGATTTCAGCAAGTGGGGCGCGATCGAGAAAGAGCAGATGCGCGGCATCCGGCGCAAGACTGCCGAGCATCTCGCGCTCGCCTGGAACGTCATTCCCCACGTCACCCAGAATGACAAGGCCGATATCACCGAGCTCGAAAAGCTGCGCGAAAAGTTCACCAAGCAGGCCGAGGCCGCCGGCGGCAAGCTCACCGTCACCGCCATCGCTCTCAAGGTCGTCGCCGCCGCGATGAAGAAGTTTCCCAAGTTCAACTCCTCGATCGATGTCGAACGCGAGGAGATCATTCACAAGAAATACGTGCACATCGGGATCGCGGTCGACACGCCTTCGGGTCTGCTCGTCCCCGTCATTCGCAACGTCGATCAGAAGAACGTCTACCAGATCGCGGCCGAGTTGAACGACATTTCCAAGCGCGCGCGTGAGCGCAAGCTCAAGCCCGAGGAGATGGAAGGTGGCACCTTCACCATCACCAACCTCGGCGGCATTGGCGGTGTTTCTTTCACCCCGATCGTCAACCATCCCGAGGTCGCGATCCTGGGCATGTCGCGCTCGCATATTGAGCCGTTCTGGGTCAACGATCACTTCGAACCGCGCACCATGCTCCCACTGTCGCTTTCCTACGACCATCGCATCATCGATGGCGCGGACGCCGCCCGCTACCTGCGCTGGGTCGCCGAAGCGATGGAACAACCAGTGCTCTTGCTCTTACAAGGTTAGACAATGTGGGTGCCCCACCCTTCCAATGGGAGGGTGGGTCGCAACCCAGCTAACACCTCGCAATTTGACGTAGCCCCGAGCTTCAGCGCGGGAATTACAGCGAACGAAGGATATTGAAGAGGCGCAGCTCAGCCGCGCCGAAGCTTTGAGGTAGCCCCGAGCTTTAGCTCGGGGAGCACAGCCCTAAAATTACGGGGGCTTTAGCCCCTGAGGTAAGCATGGCCGACATTAACACCAATCAGAAAATCGCCGTCATCGGAGGAGGCCCCGGTGGCTACGCCGCCGCCTTCCTCGCCGCCGATCTCGGCCTCACCGTCACCCTCATCGACAACGAAATTAATCCCGGCGGCGTTTGCCTCTACCGCGGATGTATTCCCTCCAAGGCACTCCTGCATGTCGCCAAGCTCGTCGACGAAGCCGCGCACGCCGCCAATTGGGGGATCACCTATCAAGCTCCGCAGATCGATCTCAATCGCCTGCGCAGCTTCAAGGAAGGCGTCGTCAAGAAGCTCACCGGCGGCCTCGGCCAACTTTCCAAGCAACGCAAAGTCACCTACATCCAGGGCAAGGCCAGTCTCGCCGACTCCTGTACCATCCGCGTCGAAAAGACTGCGGGCGGCGAAGAGACGCTGCACTTCGACAAGATCATCCTCGCCACCGGCTCGCGTCCCGCTGTCATTCCCGCCTTCAACATCGGCTCGCCACGCGTCATGGATTCCACCGGCGCGCTCAACCTCGAGGATGTTCCCAAGCGCCTGCTGGTGGTCGGCGGCGGATACATCGGCCTTGAACTCGGTTCCGTCTATGCCGCCATTGGCAGCAAGGTGAGCGTCGTCGAAATGACGGCTGGCTTGCTCCCCGGCGCCGACCGCGATCTCGTCGCGCCCCTCCAGAAGCGCCTCAGCGCCAGCTTCGAAGCCATCCTGCTCAACACTACCGTCACCGCCATCGAAGACACCGGCAGCGCCGTGAAAGTCAAATTCAAGCCACAGGACGGCAAGGAAGAAGAGCAGACCTACGATCGTGTCCTGGTTTCCGTCGGGCGTAAGCCGAACGTGCAGATCCCCGGCCTCGAGAAGACGCGTGTCAAGCTGAACGATCGCGGCTTCATCAAGGTCAACTCGCAGCTCATGACCGACGATCCTTTTATTTACGCCATCGGCGACGTCGTCGGTGAACCTATGCTCGCGCACAAAGCCTCGCATGAAGGCCGCGTCGCCGTCGAAGCTATCGCCGGTCACAAAGTCGCCTTCGAGCCGCAGGCCATTCCCGCCGTCGTTTTCACCGATCCTGAAATTGCCTGGGCCGGACTCACCGAAACTCAAGCTGAAAAAGAGGGTCGTGAAGTTACCGTCGCGAAATTCCCCTGGGCCGCCTCCGGCCGCGCCATGACCATCGACCGCACCGAGGGCCTCACGAAACTCATCATTGACCCTCACAGCGAGCGCGTGCTGGGCATCGGCATCTGCGGCGTCAGCGCCGGCGAAATGATCGCCGAAGGCGTAGTCGCCATCGAGATGGGCGCCCTTGCCGGGGACATCAAGCTCAGCATCCATCCCCACCCGACGTTGTCGGAAACCATCATGGAAGCCGCCGAAGTCTTCTACGGCCAAAGCACCCACATCTACCGCCCCAAGCGGAAATAACATCTTTCACGAAGTCAAAGAGAAACGGAGGACAATCGTCCTCCGTTTCTTGTGCATTGATTTGGGGGGGTGCGAGCCTTATGCCTTGATGTGAGGGAACCCCCAAGTCTTATGCCTTGATGTGAGGGAATCACCGAGTCTCATGCCTTTGACTCGAGGTAGCCCCGAGCTACAGCTCGGGGAATTCAGCCTCCCAAGTCGAACGGCTTCAGCCGCTGAGGTACATGCGCGCGCACTGCCGCGCCTGCAAGATTCGAGCGATCTATGTCTTGATTCGAGCGAGCCGTGAGTCTTAAGTATTGATTGAAGTATCGAGTCTTTTGCCTTTGATGTGAGGTAGCCCCGAGCTTCAGCTCGGGGAATTCAACGTCCCATGTCGAGCGGCTTCAGCCGCCGAGGTACATGCGCGCGCACTGCCGCGCCTGCAAGATTCGAGCGATCTATGTCTTGATTCGAGCGAGCCGTGAGTCTTAAGTATTGATTGAAGTACCGAGTCTTGGCCTTTGATGTGAGGTAGCCCCGAGCTTCAGCTCGGGGAATTCAACCTCCAAGTCGAACGGCTTCAGCCGCTGAGGTACATGCGCGCGCACTGTCGCACCTGCAAGATTCGAGCGATCTATGTCTTGATTCGAGCGAGCCGTGAGTCTTAAGTGTTGATTGAAGTACCGAGTCTCATGCCTTTGACTTGAGGTAGCCCCGAGCTTCAGCTCGGGGAATTAAACCTCCCAAGTCGAACGGCTTTAGCCGCTGAGGTACATGCGCGCACACTGTCGCGCCTGCATTCCCGAGCGGACAACTGCGCTCAAAAATCTCACCAGCCCGCCTGTCGCATGCGCTCGAGAATGAGCCCGCTGTACCGGTTCATATGATCCGGCCGTCGCTTCAGCGGCGCAGGCAGAATTGCCGCCAGCTCTGCCCCCTGCTGCCGTCCGATATTCCGTGCAGAGGTCCTGTCCCAATACCGGCTCGCTGATTCCGCTCCAAAAACGCCGGGCCCCCATTCCACCACGTTCAGATAAAGCTCCAGGATGCGTTGCTTGCCAAGCGCCGCTTCCGCCACCGGCACCAGCGTGACCTCCGCCCCTTTGCGCAGGAACGAGCGGCTCGTCCCGAAGAAGAGATTCTTCACCAGCTGTTGCGTGATCGTCGATCCCCCGCGCAGGCGGCCGCCTTCCATGTCTTCTTCCGCGGCCAATTGCATGGCGTGCCAGTCGAAGCCATGATGCTGGTAGAAGCGCGCATCTTCGGCAGCGACCACCGCATGCTGGAGATCCGGCGAAATCTGGTGGAGCGGAACAAACTTGTAGCGCTTCTCATACGACGCGAGATGGAACCACGACTGGAGTCGCCGCTGCATTTGCACCGCCGTGGTTGGCGGATCGATCCATCGGGCCGACACCAGCAGCAATGCTGCCAGCGCCCACGCGATAAGAATTCCAATCGCCAGCCACTTGAGAAGGAATCGAAGAAATCCCTTCCGGGGCGCAGTTTTTGGGCTCGTAGTCGGCTTCGCGGTCACAGTTGAGAATAGCAGCTCGAGCTTTCCGCCATCAGCATCCAAGTGCAAATGACAGGACGCAGACTGTTGCCCGAGGTTGGTGACGTATCCGCCGTTGGTGAGCCCGTTCTAAAAACGGCCTGCACGGTCGCCTTGGGATTTGCCGTTGGAATGTTTCCACTGCTGGGCGTGACCACCATCGCCTGTCTGCTGCTCGCTCGTCTGCTGCGGATGCGGCAGGCGCCCATCCAACTGGGGAACTACGCCGCCCTGCCGCTGCAGATCGTGCTCTTGATCCCGTTTCTGCGCCTCGGCGAGCGCATCACCGGTGCGGAGCGTTTCGTTTTCGATCCGCCCGCGCTGCTGAAAGGCTTCCCCAATATTCCGGAGTCAACCGCGCGCGCCGTGGTCATGGCCCAGTGGCACATGATCGTCGGCTGGGCGGTTGTAGCCCCGGTTGCTTTCGGCTTGGTCTTGTTAGTCGCACGCGCGGTGCTTCGTCGGCGTACCTGAGGGCGCAGGACGCACGGGGCACTCACAAACGCCCCGTGGCTGCATCCGAACCTACTACCGCACGTGAGCCGCAATCGCGGGAGCGCGACGCTGGGTCGTGAGCGAAATCGCTTCGATCACCGCCGCCAGCCCAACCAGCACATAGACGATCGAGCTCAGCATATTGGTTTGGCCGAACTTCATGCCGAAGATCGCGGCCACCAGATCAAAGTGTGCGATGCCGACGAGCCCCCAATTCAAGCCACCGACGATCAGCAGAATTACAGCGACAATGTCGAGTTTTCTCATGTTTGTCTTCTCCAGAAGCGAATGTCATCTTTCTCCTGGGTAGGATGAGCAACCTGCAACTTCTGCGTGACCCGGTTCAAACTCAGTTTCCTGTGAAGCAATAATTCCTGCGTTCTCGCAGCGTGAGAGCAAACCTTGTCCTCTGGCGTCTCAAAGATCAACTTTGGAACTCTCATGCGAGCCAGATTCTCGAAAGATCTCGGCCGCCATCCGGAAAGTATTGGCATGCGCCGTCGCCGTATGCTCGATCGGCTTGGAGTAGCCGCCGCCTAACGTAATCACCAGCGGAATTTTATTTTCTCTCGCGAAGCTGAGCACGCGCCGGTCACGCTCCTTCAACCCCGCATGCGACAGCGATAATCTTCCCAGCGCATCGCTCGCTAATCCATCCACCCCGGACTGGTAAAACACGATTTCCGGTGCGAATTCCGCCACCCGCGGCAGCAGCCGCTCGACGACTTGCAAATACTCCTCGTCGTGCGTCGCGTCTTCCAGCTCGATATCGATTTTGCTCTGCTGTTTGCGAAAGGGAAAATTCGTGCGGCAATGCACTGACGTCGTCAGCACATTCGCATCTTCCTGGAAGATCTGCGCCGTTCCGTCGCCCTGGTGCACATCGAGATCGACCACCGCCGCCCTGCGCACCAGGCCCCGGCTCCGCAACCACAGAATCGCAACCGCAATATCGTTGAAGACGCAGAAGCCCGATCCTTCTCCCCGAAACGCGTGATGCGTCCCGCCCGCCAGCGTTCCCCCCCAACCGGTATCGAGAGCATCCATCGTCGCACTCAACGTCCCGCCTGCCGATCCCAAGGTTCTTTTCACCAGCTCCGGCGACCACGGAAACCCGATCCGCCGCATGATCGGCGCCGGCAGCTCTCCGCGTACGAATCGCTCCACATATTGCGCATCGTGCGCCAGCGCGATCACTTCCGGCTTCGCCAAAGGCGCAGGCGCGAATGTGAACCAGCCATCGCCCTCCAGCGCCTCGCGAATCAACCGGTATTTCTGAATTGGAAACCGATGTCCTTCCGGCAGCGGAAGGGGATAGTGATCGGTATAGAAAAGGCGGCGGGACATCCCTGCCTCACTTTATCAGGAACCTCCCACCGCCTCGTATACCTTGTCATCCTGCGCGCAGGGCGCGGAGACCGACCGCGTCCGTAGTCGAAGGACCTTGCGTTTTTTCTACCCTTTCAAATTCTTCTCCAGGAACGCCGTCGTCCTCTGCCACGCATCCGCTGCGTCCTGCGGTTTGTAGCCTTCCTTATTGTTCGGATTTTCGAATGCGTGTCCGGCATCGTCGTAAATCTTCACTTCGATCGACTTGCCTTGCTTCTTCATCGCTGCCTCAAACGCCCGCACGCTGTCCGGGGGAATGCCGCGGTCTTGACCGCCAAAACTCCCCAGCACCGCCGCGTTGATCTTCGCCAGGTTCGCCGGATCGGTAGCCAGGTGCCCGTAATTAATTACCGCCACTTTCAGCTTCGGATCGTGCATCGCCAGGTCGAGCGCATAACCGCCGCCCATGCACCATCCAATATCGCCCACCCGGCTCGGATCCACGTTCGGCTGCGTCCTCAGGAATTCCGCCGCCGCCAGCAAATCGCGCGAGGCGCGGTCGTCCGGCACACCGCGCATAATTTCATGCGCCTCTTCCGGCGTGGTCGCAACTTTGCCGCGATACAAATCGATCGCCAGCGTCACGTACCCCTGGTCCGCCAGCTTCGATGCCTGCTCTTTCACCCAGTCATTCAATCCCCACCATTCGTGGATCACGACCAGGGCTGGCAGCTTGCCGTGCGCCCCATCCGGGGTGTACAGAATTCCTTTTACCGTTTCATCCCCGCTCTTATAGGAAACATCCTTGCTCGTCGCTGCAAAACTTACGCAGCCCAATAACCAGGCACATGCCACTACCGCGAGTGTCTTTCCTCGAAACGCTTTCATCGATATCTCCAGGGAGAAAAC
Organism: uncultured Acidobacteriaceae bacterium; assembly: GCA_963703075.1. GTDB lineage: Bacteria > Acidobacteriota > Terriglobia > Terriglobales > Acidobacteriaceae > Korobacter. The sequence continues at coordinate 2,447,765 of OY969786.1, read as the reverse complement.
TGCGACGTAATGCTGCGGAATAGCTTACGCCTGCCGGAAGTCCGTAGAATAGGAACAACGTGGGGAACCAATCTTCATAAGGAGTCCGGAATGGCAGACAAGGTCAGCAAGTCACCCGAAGAGTGGCGCCAGCAGCTCACACCCGAGCAATACCATGTCACTCGGGAACGCGGTACCGAACGCGCTTTCACCGGCAAATACTGGGACACGCATACCCAGGGAACCTATAAATGCATCTGCTGTGGCGAGCCGCTTTTTTCGTCCGATGCCAAGTTCGATTCCGGCTGCGGATGGCCCAGTTTCTTCGTGCCTCTTGACCAGCAGAACGTCACCGAACTTGCCGACCGTACCTTCGGCATGACCCGCACCGAGGTCCGCTGCTCCAAGTGCGATGCTCATCTCGGCCATGTTTTCGAAGATGGCCCCAATCCCACTGGACTGCGCTACTGCATCAACTCGGCCTCCATCGATCTCGATCCGAAAGAGAAAAAATAATGTCCACCCTTCAGACCGGGCGCACGACGGTCCGCCGTGAACCGCATCGTGGCGTGTACGATCGCGCCACGATCTACGCCATTCTCGATGACTCTTTCGTTTGCCACATGGGGTTCGTCCATGACGGTCATCCCTTCGTCATTCCCACCAGCTACTGGCGCATCGATGATCATCTATACGTTCATGGCTCTGCCGCCAGCCGCATGCTGCGCGGCCTCAGCGAAGGCCTGGAAGTCTGCGTCACCGTCACGCTGCTCGACGGCCTCGTGCTCGCCCGCTCCGCCTTCAATCACTCCATGAACTACCGCTCCGTCGTCGTCCTAGGAAAGGGAACCCTTCTGCCCGACGACGCGCAGAAAATCGCCGCCTTGCGCGCCTTCACTGAGCGCATCACCCCCGGCCGCTGGGACGAAATTCGCCAGCCCAGCGACAAAGAATTGAAAGCCACCAGCGTGCTACAGCTTCCCCTCGCAGAAGCCTCCGCCAAGGTTCGCCAGGGGCCGCCCGAAGACGATGCCGACGATTACGCGCTGCGCTGCTGGGCGGGCGTCGTTCCCTTCGAAACCGTCTATCGCTCTCCCCAGCCCGATCCGCGTTTGCACGAAGGAATTGCGACTCCCGGCTACGTCACCCACTACCGCGGCCCCGGCATTTCCGGCGAATGAACAAAAAAATGCCGGCGGATTTGGGATCCGCCGGACAGGAGGTGCTATGCGTCCTCCGCTGTGCACGGAGCTTGTAAAAAAACCTTTAGGAGCCTTTCGTGATGCCGAGTAATTTCGACATCTCCTCGTAGAGGAAGCCTTCCCCTGGCCGGTACGGCTGCACCCATTTACCGTCGATCACGAACTGGGGGATCGCCCGTTTGCCAACGTTTCGAATCAATTCGTCGGCCGCTCCGGGGCTCGTTTCGATGTTCACTTCGCTGTACGCGATCTTGTGCTTATCTAGAAACTTCTTCGCGACGCGACAGTCTGGACACCAACTCGCTGAATAGAGAATCAGGCTCATCACAAACGTTAGATGAGTCTGATATCCATTTTGTCTCAAGAAAATCGATTTAACAAACGTAACTTTTTATTCGCAACCATCAGCATTTTCGTTGCTGCGGTGCTTGCGAATGTAACAAAAGGTATCCGCCAATTGAGAAAAGCGGAGGGTAGGAAGGATTTGCTACTGTCGCAGCCGCACCGCGACCAGTTCGGTTTCCACCGGAACTCCGCGCGCGACTTTTACCCGCAGCAAAGCTTCGAAGGGCTTTACCGGTTGCGGCGATGAGATTCCTAGACGCGACAGCAACTCCCGTACCGAGTTCTGCCGGCACACATATTCCACCGCGGCCTGGGTCCCAAACGTCGTCGTCCCCGCCAGAATCACCACCGAGCGCGTCGGATTCAGTCCCGGCATAAAGCCCACCACCGCGTAGTCCTCCGCCAGTGGCTGGTTCCCCGGCGTCGCCAGGTAATTCTGCTGCTCGCCCGCTTGCGGATGCGCGTTCACCACCGCCAGGTCTCCACTCCGCGGTCCCGTCGTGAGCCGCTGGAAGACGAAATCTTCCGTGCTCGGAATCTCCATCAGCGTCAGGTTCTCAGAGGGCGATCCCACGAAAATAATGTCGTTGTTCTTTGCGTCGTCCAGCGAAAACAGGCTGCCCCGCTTCACCCGGATGCGGCGGCGCAAGCTGTTGAACACCTGGTCCAGTTCGTGAACCGACAAAACTTCGCCCACCCCCGTGTAGTGGTCCCAAAGCGGTGTTTCGCCGTCGCGCGCCTTGTTGTAGTAGCGCATCCCCGTCTCCGGGCGACCCACGAACTCCGCATTGCTGAATACTACCCAGGGTTCTTCAGGACTGGTCAGAAACCGTCCCCAGAATTGCTGAAACTCAATAAAGGCAGGGGCACGCTCATCGGCCGACGCGGCATTCACCGACGGCTTGCGATTGGCCAGCAGTAGCGCGATCGTCCCTACCGCGGCCGCGAGCAGAACCGCCAGTACCATCACCAGCGTCCGGTTCGTTCCAGAAGGCTGAACAGCTTCCGGCGTTGGCACTTCGTGCGCCTTCGCGCCCGCTGTGCTCCGATAACGGAAGGTGAGGAGGTAACTCCCCTTCGGCAACTCCACCAGCACCGGGTCGCTTTCCCCCTCGATGGAGTAATACTCCGCCACCTTAGCCCGCAGCCGCCCCGCCTGCACTCGAATCGTCGAATCCGATTGCGGATCGAAGTCGGTCCGTCGCCCGAATACCTCGGTCGCAATCTGATATTCCTTCAGCGGGGTTCCAGGCTCGTCAATCGCGTGTTGCGCCAAATAGCGCAGCAATCGACACAGAGATTCGGACCCGTGCAGGGTTCGGCTGGCTGCCAGCCGATCGATCTGTTTCGAAAACTGTTCCCGATCCGACATTCTGCTCTGTATTCAGTGAATGTAACAAAAGTAACAAGTCCTCCAAGCGATTGCAAGGCAAGCATTTGGCCTTGTAACTGTATCAAACGGCTTGAAACTTCCAACTACCCTCAACTGGCCGCAAACTCGCGTTGCATTCATAACCGCTGCTTTTTGCAACGGGAACCCGGGAGAATCTCAGGACGTCCCAACACGATCCTGGGATCTCCGGTCGGGCAACAAGCTTGGGGTGAAACGCTTTATCGCAAGTGGCGAACGCCGTGGCTAGAGCCACGGCGTCTTTTTTTGCCCCGTCCCCAATTCAGCTGAAACTGAAGAAGATCCAGCTCGACATGCGCACTCTGGTTATCTTTCCGCGTCAATCCACGGCGCTCTCTCCGTCACAGCCGCTTTTTCGCTAAAATCTCTCCATGAAGACGGTCCTCACCGCGCGAGAAGTTTTCACTCCCCTCGATCGCATCCAGCACGGCATTGTGATCTTCGAGGACGGCGTCATCACCGAGGTGGGGAACCGCGACTGCATCGAAGTCCCCAGCTCGGCTCGTCGCATCGACCTGAAAGAAGCCATCATCGCGCCCGGCTTTATCGACTTGCACATCCACGGAGGTGCCGGACACGACGTCATGGAAGGCGACGATGCCGCCCTCGAAGCCGTCGAGTGCCTGATCGCCCGCCACGGAGTGACCAGTTACTGCCCAACCACCGTCACCGCCGACATGGATGAAACCCTCCGCTCCCTGGGAAAACTTGGCCGCTTCATCGAGCGCATGGCCTCCCATGGCGCTGCCAACAATGGCCGCGCCCGCCCCCTCGGCGTCCATCTCGAAGGACCGTTTCTCTCCGATTCCCGTCGCGGTGTTCACCCCCCCGCCCATCTGCAGGCGCCCTCGATTCCCCTTTTCCACTCCATGTGGACCGCCGCCATTGGACGCGTCAGCGTGCTCACCATCGCCCCCGAACTTCCCGGCGCACTCGAACTGATCCACGAAGCCAAGCGCCGCGGCGTCATCGTGAGTCTCGGCCACTCCAACGCCGATCTCTGCCAGGCCCAGCGCGGCATCTCCGCCGGAGCCCGCCACGCCACCCACACTTTCAACGCTATGCGCCGCCTTGAGCACCGCGATGCCGGCCTGCTCGGCGCCATTCTCACCGAACGTGGCCTGACCGCCGACATCATCGTCGATGGCATCCACGTCGATCCCACCGTTGTTGACTTGTTCCTTCGCGCCAAGGGCGTCGAAGGCGCCGTGCTCATCACCGACGCCACCAGCGCGACCGGTATGCCCGATGGCACTTATCGTCTCGGTCATTTCGAAGTGGAAGTGAAAAATGGTCGCTGCACTTCTCATGGCAAGCTCGCCGGAAGCGTGCTGACCCTCGACCGCGCGGTGCGCAATGTGATGGATTTTGCCGGATGGACCTTGCAGAACGCGGTTCGACTCGCCACCTACAATCCCGCCCGCGTCCTCGGCGTAGAGAAGACCAAGGGCGTCGTCGCCTGCGGTGCGGACGCCGACTTCGCCATCCTCAGCCCCCGCGGTGAGGTCATGCGCACCTTCATCGGTGGCATCGAGAGCCAGCCCTAGGCCGCAATCCCTCGCGTGCGCGAGAAAACCGCACGCGCAATCTTCGGAAAGCGCAACAACTGCAGTGCGAACTGCGGCAGCGGCCGCGGGCAGCCGATCACCCACCGCGCGTTGGCCGCCGCTCGGAATGCCGGAAGAAATTGTTTCTCGTAACGCCGCCGGTAATTGCGTGCCGCCTCGCTCACCGAGACTCTCCCCGCGATCGCGTGCATCGCCGCCTGCGCGGCCGCTGCTCCCGTCCGCAGTGCCAGCGAGATCCCATCGCCTGCAAACGGATCGATGAATCCCGCCGTGTCTCCCGCAAACAGCACTCCCTCGCGCTCCGGCTCAGGCTCCGCGAAAATCAGCGGCGCCGTCGAAACCGGTTCCATCGCGAGCTCCCATTGCTTCGCGCGTTTTGCCAGCGCTCCATTCAAGCGGAACACTGCCTCCAGATCGCTCGCCACATCGGCGCGCACCAGCGCACATGCGTTCACCGTGTTCTCGTCCACTGGTTGCACCCCGCAATACCCGCCGCGAAAAAAGTAAAGGTCGGTCGACCACGCAGGGTTCGCCTCGCGATAATGCGCCTTCACTCCGATCAGCTTCTTGGCTCTCGATTTCGCCACCGGCTGCCGCAGCTTCGACCATCGTCCCGTGGTCGCAATCGCCATCAATCCCGAAAAATTTCCCTCTGACGTCGAAACCTGGAATTCTCCATCCGCCTCGATCTTCTCTACCGTGATCCCGTCGCGGCAGTCCACGCCCACCGAGTGCGCCGCGTTCCACAACGCTTCATCCAGCAGGAAACGCGGAATGCTCGCCGACGCCAGCACCGGCATGTCGACCGTCGTCCCTTGCAGGAACATGCGCGCCTTCTCGATCGAAGGTGCGCGGTCCAGGATCGACGCCCCATGCGGCGCAAACAAAAGCAACTGCCGTAGTAATTGCAATGACTCAGCGGAAACAAACTCTCCGCATACTTTGTGCCGCGGAAAATGCCCCTGCTCCAACAGCAAGACCCGCGCTCCCAGCCGCGCCGCCGTGATTGCCGCCGCACTTCCTGCCGGCCCCGCCCCCGCAATCACCAAATCGTAATGCGAGTTCACTTCCATAAAATCACGCCCATGCGGTAGAGATAATGCGTTTTTATTTCCATCTTCCGCGCTCCGCAGTCGGCCAGCATCGTGCTCACTTCCGCCCGCGTGTAGGCCGCCCGCACCGAAGCCGGCGCGTCGTGCCACGTGATCGGACTGCGAAACAGCGGCAACCCAACGTGTGTGAGCACCAGGTGCATCCGGCTCCGGATCAGGTCGCTGATCAGCATCGCCTTGCGCGCCACCCGCAAACTTTCGCGTCCGAAAGTCACCGCCTGCGCTGGATTGAGATGATGAAGAAAAAGTCCACAGGAAACCAGGTCGAAGGAGTTGTCAGGGAAGGGAAGCGCCAGCGCATCGCCGACGAAGGTAGGAACTCCATTGGATGGAAGGTGGGTGCGCGCCCGATCAAGCAAACTCACTTGCAGCGTGACTCCATCGCGTTGCAGCCGCCGCTTCGCCGCCGACGGCACAAAACCAGCGCCCGACGCCACTTCCAGCAGGGTGAGCGTCTTCGCGCCGCTCTCCCGCGCGATTCGACGGATCATGCTTGTGGTAGTGGAAACGCCCCCGAACAGCGTATTGATGCGCTCGAGGTCGGCAATCGAATCGCGCACTTCGCGTTCGCTGCCGGCATCGCTATCCAGCCACTCGGCCACCACTCGGCGCTGCACGTCGCGCTCCCGCTACACCGTCTCGAGTTCTTCTTCGAGAAGCTGCTTGTTATAAAGCTCGGTGTAGTATCCGTTTTTCGCCAACAGCTCGTCGTGGTTGCCCAACTCCACGATCTCCCCATTGGCCAGCACCGCGATCTGGTCGGCGTTGCGCACCGTCGACACCCGGTGCGAGATAAACACCGTCGTGCGTCCCTCCATCAAGCTCCGCAGATGGTTCAGGATGCGGTCTTCCGTCTGCGTATCCACGCTCGCCAGCGCATCATCCAGCACCAGGATCTTCGGGTTACGGATCAGCGCCCGGGCAATCGCTGTCCTCTGCTTTTGTCCGCCGGAGAGCGTAATCCCGCGCTCGCCCACCATCGTGTTGAACGTTTCTGGAAACTCCTCGATCTCCGCCGCGATGCTCGCCGCGTTTGCCGCCGCCCATACTTCCGTATCTGCCGCGTCCGTTGCACCAAACGCAATGTTCTCCCGTATCGTGTCGCTGAACAGGAATGTCTCCTGCGGCACGAAGCCCACATTCTTGCGCAACACTTCGAGCGGAGATTCGCGAACCGGCCTTCCGTCGATCAGCACCGATCCCGGCGCCGCGTCATAAATGCGCGGAATTAGATTGACGAGCGTCGATTTGCCCGAGCCCGTCGGCCCCACAATCGCCAGGCTCGTCCCCGCCGGAATCGTGAGGTTTACGTTCTTCAACACCAGCGGCGGTTCACCCGCACCCGCGTCCTCCGCACTCTCTAACGGCTTCTGGTAGCGGAAGCTCAAATCGCGGAACTCGATGTTGCCCACAACCTCGCTCGGCGCATTCGCCGGCACATCGGCATCCGTGATTTCCGGCTTCTCGTCGAAAATCTGCTGGATGCGCGCCATCGACGCCGTCCCCCGCTGGAAAATGTTGATCACCCATCCCAGCGCAATAATCGGCCACGTCAACTGCACCATGTAAATGTTGAATGCGACAAAATCGCCTAGGTTCATGCGATGCTGCAGCACTTCGCGTCCGCCCAGCCACAGCACCAGGATGATCGCAATTCCCAGCATCAGCTCCAGCGTCGGCCACAACATCCCCATCAGCCGCACCAGCTTCAGGCTCCGCCGGATGTACTCGTTGTTCGCCATCTCGAAGCGCTTGATCTCCGGGTCTTCCTGCACGAACGCCCGCACCACTCGCACGCCCGAAAGATTCTCCTGCACCCGGGCCGTGATCTCAGAGAACATTGCCTGGATGCGCTCAAAGCGTTCATGAATCTGTCGGCTGAAATACTGGATCACGATGCTCGCCACCGGAAGCGGCGCAAACGCATACAGCGTCAGCTTCGGGCTGATGTGCAGCATGAAGAACAACGCACCCGACATGAATGCCAGCGTGTTCGCCGAGTACATGATCGCCGGCCCGATCAGCATGCGCACCGCATTCAAGTCGTTGGTCGCCCGCGCCATTACGTCGCCCGTCCGCGTGCGCTGGTAGTACGAATACGAAAGCCCTTCCAGGTGACGGAAAAGATCGTTGCGCAAATCGAACTCGATCTCGCGCGATACCCCGATCATCAGCCAGCGTGTCAGGAATTGGAAAATCCCCTTTGTCCCAGCCACCGCCAGCAGCAGCAGTGAGTACGTCACCAGCTTGTGCCGCGTCACCGCCTGGTTGAGGTCGTTGATCGCCCGCGCTATCACCTGCGCGAACATGATGTACACGCCGTTGTTCAGCAGTACGCACAGCCCGCCAAACCACAGCGTGCGGCGGTACTTCTTCATGTACGGAAACAACGGCCGAAGTTGCTGGATCATGGTTCCTGGAGTCCGGTCATCCTGTATCGCGAATAACCAGTTAGATGTGCGCTCGCCGGCGGCGATGCGGAATTCTAAGGCTGCGCCGGGCATGCGCCCTGCACGAACCATGATACCGACATTCCTTTCAACCCACGCCGCGCGCACATCCGGTACGCGCCTTCCATCGTCTCCGTGATCTGCACATCGAGGAGGTCTCTCGTTCCCGAAGGAAAGCGCACCACCCACACCCGCGGATACTCTTTTGCCCACTCCGCCACCTGCGACTCCGTCGGCGGCGTCTCCAGCCGGATCGCCTGTCCCGCCGCCAGTGCTCCGCCCAGCCGTTCGCGATAGTACGCAAAGGGTGCCGCCGCATCCTTTAGATAAAACACCACCGGGTCCGCCGGACTCGTGTTCAGCGTGAAAGCCGCCGCTCCCCGCCAGTCTTCGCGTATCCGCGTGTACGACAGCGCCGTGGCCACCGACGAAAGCCCGAAGATCGCGATCGTCAGCGCCATTGTCAGTCGCCGCTGCGGCATCGTTTCGAGCCCGTCCGCCACCAGCAACAAAAACGGCACCAGGCAGATGATCAGGAAGCGGTGAAAGAACAACGGCCGCCACGCCGAGAGCGCAAACGTCGCAATCATCGGCACCAGAAATCCCAGCACCGCAAATCCGTAGCGAAAACTTTCTTCCGATCTCCCCCTGCTGCGCCAGGTCTTCCATGCCCGCATCAACGCCACGCCAATCGGGATCAGCAGCAGCACCGTCAGCACTGCTCCCACCGCCTTGCCGCTCTCCGCCGCTAAAAACGCCAGCGTGCGATAGATCTCCAGCAGTCCCGGCCGCGGCAGCCACCACAGGTTCGACCCGTGCGACAGCAGCACCACCCGCAGCCCCGGGATCATCGCGATGCCCATCACCGCCCAGCTCGCGATCAGTTTTTTCCACGGCACCTGGTTGGCCGGTAACAATCCCAGCGCGCAAAGCTGCGCCAGCACCACGAACACTGCATAAAAGTGGCAATAAAACGCGCAGACCGTGCACACCGCGTAGGCCGCTACATGAATTGCCGAAGCGCGTTCCAGCACCCACAGAAAACTCAAGGACGACAGCGTGACAAACAGCACCAGAAGGCTGTACCCGCGTGCCTCCTGCGAATAAACCACCGCGCACGCGTTCACCGTCAGCAACCCTGCGGCACCATAAACCCACCCGCCGCGCATAGAGTCGCGTCCCCAATGCGTACATTGCCGGGACCGTCAGCACGCCAGGTATCACAGAGAGGATCCGCACCCCTGCATCGCCGGTGAAAACGTGCATCCACCCGCGCAGCAGCAGGTAGTACAACCCCATGTTGGCTTCCGCGGTTTCCAGCACGTGCCAGAAGCCCGCATTCCCCGGCCGCGCAAACAGCACACTGAACACTTCGTCCTGCCACAGGCCTTTGTGTCCGAGCGCAATCACGCGCACCACCAGCGCCAGCGCCGTGAGCGCAAGCACGCCGGCCTTGGCGCGCCCATCACGGCCCTGCACTGGATCGCTGCTTGTCATCGAGAGAAGAACTACGTGGGTACCCGCAGGACCATGTATCCCGCGGCAAATCCGAAGATCAAATTCGGGGCCCAGGCCGCCATCAAGGCCGGCAGTTGGTTGGCGTTCCCCATCGCTTCAAACAATCCCGCGCTCACCCAGTACAAGATCGCAATGCCAATCGCCGTCGCCACCCCGGCCAGCGCGCCGCCACGCCTCTGCCGAGAAACCGAGAAGGGAATTGCCAAAATCGCCATCACCAGCGTGATCAGCGGATACGCCAGCTTCTTATACAGCTGCACCCGGAAGCGCACTACGTCGAACCCGCTCTGTTGCAGGTCGCGGATATACCGCAGCAACTCTTGGTAATCCATCTCCTGCGACTGCCGCACTTCTTTCTTGAAGTACGAAGGTGGCTCCGCGGCCATCGCCGTCGTGGTCACATCGAACGGCTTGTACTCCTCGATCGCCGACCCGTGGAAGCGCCGCACCCATCCATCCTCGAACTCCCACTTCTGCAGGTGAGGCTCCCAGTGCGCGTGTTGCGCGTACAAGCGCGCCGTCAATGCAAAGTTGTTCGGATCGAACTGGAAAATGGAAATCCCGCCAAAACTGTTTTGGTCCGCATCGTAGAGTTCGTAGTAGTAAATCGTATGGTTCGATCCGAAAATCCACTTCCGGTCCGGACGTAAATACGTCTGCGCCGGCTTTCCCTTGATCTCGTTGCGCAACACTTCCTGGCGCTTGTTGGCATGCGGAATATAAACCTGGTCGAACACGAATAACGACGCCGCTACCGCCGCCGCAATCACGATCACCGGAAATGCCACCCGGTAAATGCTGATGCCCGTCGCCTTCATCGCCGTCAGCTCATTCGAACGCTGCATCAACCCGAACGTCACCAGTACCGCCAGCAGCACACTCAACGGCGTCATCAGGTAGATCAGCGAGGGGCTCAGGTTCAGCAGGTAGTCGCCCAGCATCAAAAGCGAAATCCGGTTTCTTACGATATCGCCCAGCAGCTCGAAGAACGTGAATACCAGCGCCAGCATCACGAATGTCGCCAGCACCATCACGAAGTACATCAGGAAATCGCGCAGGATCAGGTCGTCCAGCAGCAGCGGAAACTTCGCCCGGAACACTCGCTTGCGCGCCAGCGATTTCTCGAATGCTCCGCCTTTCCCCTGGGCGCTGTCCGATTTTTCCTGCATCGAAAAACGTTCCCGCAGCGCCTGCCAGCCGTCGGTCAGCCAGCTCAAGTCAATCGGAGCCCGGTCCACCCGGTACAGCAGCCCAATGCCGGCGAAAAGAAAAACTACGTTCGCCATCCACACGCCTACCGCCGGCGGCAGCTTGCCTCCGCGTCCCAGCGATACCCCCACCAGCGAGAGCACGTAATAGACGAACACCAGCACGATGGTGAGTACGAATCCCATGCTCTTACCGCCGCGCCGCGAAGAAAGCCCCAGCGGTATGCCCACCAGCGCCAGCACTAAACAAGCAGTCGGCAACGCCAGCCGCCGGTTGTACTCCACCGCATACCAGCGCGCCTTCACTTGCTCGTTCGAATTTCCGAGATAATGTCCCGCTCTCACGCCGCCCGCGTGCGCCCGGTTCCAAAGCTCGCGCGTGCTTAGCTCCGCTACCGGCACCAGGTCCGGCGTCGGTTTGTCGGTCTCCGGCACTGCGATCGGTATATCGGTCTCGTTGAACGTAGAAATCTGGTACTGCGAAGCGTCTTTCGGGGTCATCTCCTGCTGCGTCCCATTTTCCAGGTGCAGGTGCAGGCTCTCGGCTCCCTCCGGCACCACCACCCCGCGCTCCGCCATGGTGATCTTCGGCTGCGAGGGAACGCTCACATCCGCCAGGAACACGCCCTTCCACAGCGCCGACCCGCTCCCCGACTTCGAGTCTTCCACGTACAGCACGAGGTTCTTGAAGTCTTCATAGAACACGCGCGGCTGGATCTCGAAGGATGCTTGCGAGCTCTTCAGCTTGTCTTGCAATCGCGCCAGCGCCGCCGCCGATCGCGGAGCCACCCAGACCGTGTTCACCATCGCCAGCATCCAAAGCCCGATGGCGAAGATCGATACGATCTTCACGAACAGCATCGCTCCCATGCCGCTCGCCCGGATCGCCGTTACTTCACTGTCTGCCGCCAGCCGGCTCAGTCCAATCAGGATCCCCACCAGCACCGCCATCGGCAGCGTGACCGTCAAAGCCGCCGGCAATGTGAGGAAGAAAATTTCCGCCACGCTGGGCAGCGGCGCGCTGTTGCGCACGATCAACTCCAGCAGCCGGCCGAGGTCGCGCATGAAGATGACAAACGTGAACAGCGCCAGGCCAATGGCCCCGTGCGACAGTACTTCGCTGAGAATGTATCGAGTGAGGATGCGGCTCCGCACCTCTCTAGTGTAACGCCAAACACCCCCATCAACTCCTGTGTGCAAGCCCCTTCACATGATGGCGATCAAGGCTCTTGGCAGTTCTGCCGATCTTGATACACTGGAGCGGCTTCGGCGCCTATGGCACGTGATTCCAAGATCTATCTCGTCCTTCTCTGGCACATGCACCAGCCGTATTACAAAGACCTGGTCTCCGGGGACTACCGGCTTCCCTGGGTCCGCATGCATGCCCTCAAGGACTATTACGGTATGGTCAAGCTGCTGGACGAGTTTCCCCACGTCCACCAGAATTTCAATCTCGTGCCATCGCTTCTCGTGCAGATGCAGGACTACGCCGCCGGCACCGCGCGCGATCCTTTTCTTGAAGTCGTCGCCAAGCCTGCTGCCCAACTCGGGGAATCTGGCCGCCGTTTCGCGTTGCAATATCTATTTCAAGCCAATGCTACCCACATGATTGGCCGCTACCCGCGCTACCAGGAACTCTGGCAGCGCTATCAGCAAGCCAGCCAGCAGGAGCACGTCGCCACCGCCTTCGACAATCAGGACATCGCCGACCTCCAGGTTCTTTCCCAGCTTGCCTGGTTCGACGAGTTCTTCCTCGAGCGTCCCGAAGTGCAGGCGCTTATTCGCAAAGGCAGCGGATTCACCTCCGACGATCAGCGCGCCATGCTGCTCATGCAGCGCGAGATTCTCTCTTCCGTCGTGCCCGCCTACGTTGAGGCCGCCAGGAAGGGAAGCATCGAGATCTCCGCTACGCCCTTCTACCACCCCATTCTTCCCCTGCTCTGCGATACCTACGCCGGCGCCGTTTCTTCTCCCGGCCTGCCCCTGCCTATCAGTCGTTTTCAGCATCCCGACGACGCGGAAGAACAAATCAGCCGCGCCCTCGACTATCACCAGAAGCTCTTCGGCCAGCGTCCCGTCGGCATGTGGCCCAGCGAAGGCAGCGTCTCTGAAGAAGCCATTGCGATCGCTGCCCGCCAGGGTGTCCAGTGGATGGCCACCGATGAAGGCGTGCTCGGTCGTACCGTCGATCATTTCTTCGAGCGTGACTTGAAGGGACAGCTGAACGACGAAGGTGCGCAACGGTTGTTCCGTATCTACCGCTACGAGAATGCCGATACCCGGATGCACATGATCTTCCGTGATCACCGGCTCTCCGATCTCATCGGCTTCGTCTACCAGGGCATGCCCGCCGCCGACGCCGCCCAGCATCTCATCGCCAGCATTCGCAGCTCGGCCAAGCCGCTTCTCGACAGCGGGCACGATGCCGTCATCCCCATCATCCTCGACGGCGAAAATGCCTGGGAGTCTTACCCCAATAACGGCCGCGACTTCCTCCGTCGCTTTTACGACGCCCTGCAGAAGGATTCGCAGATCGAAGCTGTCACCATCAGCGACGCCATCGCCCGCACCCGCGAAGAAGATTTCGGCAAGCTCCGCAGCCTCGTGCCCGGTTCATGGATCAACGCCAACTTCAACGTCTGGATCGGCGCCCCCGAAGATAACCGTGCCTGGGACCAGCTCTCTGCCGCCCGCAAGTTTTACGACGACAACGCCCATCGCGCTACCGACGAAAATCGCGCCCTCGCTTACGAAGAGCTCCTCATCGCCGAAGGCAGCGACTGGAACTGGTGGTACGGCCCCGAGCATCACTCCGCCAACGATCGCGATTTCGACGAGCTCTATCGCAAGCACCTCTCCAACGTCTACCAGGCCCTCGGTGCATCCGCGCCCGACGAGTTGGCGCAGCCCATCCTCGCCGGCACCGTGCGCCCCATGCTCGTCCCCCAGACTGCTTTCATCCATCCCGTCATCGACGGCCGCGTCGGCGGCTACTTCGACTGGATGGGCGCCGCCATGTACACCGCCGACCGCCGCACCAGCGCCATGCACGGCAAACAGTTTCTCCTCGATGTCATCTATGCCGGCGTCGATGAAGACTTCCTCTATGGCCGCCTCGATTTCGCCGATGAAACCCCGCCCGCCAGCGTCTACCGCCTCGTGACCAACATCGAGGTCGTCCGCGATCGCGTCCCCACATCGTTCCGCCTTCTCGCCGACGCCCAGGGAAGCGACCTTCGCGCCTGGACTGTCACCAACGGCGAAGAGCGCCACGTCCTCGCTCACTGCGATCTCACCGCCGGCAACGCCACCATCTCCGGCGACAATCCCGCCGCCCAACAGGTCCAAGTCGTTGTCGGAACCATTCTCGAGTTCCGCATTCCCCACGCCCTCCTCTCCGCCCAGCAGGGAGACCGCCTCCGTCTCCGCTTCAGCCTCTGGCACGAAAAACTTCCCCTCGATGCTCTCCCCGTCGAAGGCTGGCTCGACCTCCGCCTCTCCTCAGACGCCGAGCTGGAAGAAAATATCTACAACTACAGCGCCGAAAACTAGCGCCGGAAAGACAGTTCCGCCGCAATGGAGTGGATCCCGGAGGTTTCGGGTATCAGGCTTCAGGTGCGTGCGATGACTGCATGGATCTCCAGCCCGCAGGCCGCCACTCGGTCGTGCCTGAACCCTGAACCCTAAAACCTAAAACCTAAAACCTAAAACCTGAACCGGCGCACTTCCCCCCTTGACAAACCCATAACCAAATGGTTATGATTCTTTCCATGCAACTCCAGCCCGACAATCTGTTCAAGGCTCTCTCCGACCCCACTCGTCGCGCCATCTTTGAGCACCTCTCCCGCGACGGCGAGCAGACCGTGCATGCCTTGACGTATCGCGCCGGAGTCTCCCAACCGGCCGTGTCGAAACACCTCGCGGTCCTTAAACTTGCCCGCTTGGTGCGCGACCGGCGAGAAGGACGCGAAACTCACTACAGCGCCCGGCCGCAAGCGCTATCCCCCCTGGTCGACTGGATGACCCTCTACGGATCCTTCTGGCGCGACCGATTCGATCAACTCGAAACGCTGCTGAAAAGGATGGATCAATGACCAATACTGCCCCGACCCATACCGTCGTCGTCGAACGCGAGGTGCCGCATCCGCCGGAAAAAATCTGGCGCGCCCTCACTCAAGGCCCTCTGATCGAGGAGTGGCTGATGAAGAACGATTTCCAGCCGGTCGTCGGCCACCGTTTCAGCTTTCGTGCCGACTGGGGTTCGGTGGACGGCAAAGTCTTGACCGTCGAACCCCCCAAAACCTTGTCTTACACCTGGGCCGCCTATGGTCTCGAAACGGTCGTGACCTGGGTTCTCACCCCCATTCCCACCGGGACCAACTTGCGCATGGAGCAATCCGGTTTCCGCTCCGAAACCGATGCCGCTTACAAGGGCGCGACTTACGGATGGCAGAACTTCATCGGCAACTTGGAGCGTGTGGTCGGAGGATTGGAGTGATTATGAAATCAAGAATCGTTACCTACTGGACGATGACCGGGCTCGTCGCTTTCTTTATCGGCGGCGGCGGCCTCGCTCAGCTTGCGCAATTCGAGAACAACCCGCATGGAGTCGTGCCCCTGCTGGGCTACCCCATGTATTTCTTCGCCATCCTGGGATTTTGGAAAGTCCTGGGCGCGATGGCGATCCTCGCCCCCGGATTTCCCCGTCTCAAGGAATGGGCCTACGCCGGCATCTTCTTTGACCTGACCGGCGCCGCCGTCTCCTGCGCCGCCGTCGGCGGATACGGCGCGTATGGCTTCCACGTCCTCGCCCCTCTCATCCTGGCGGTTATGACAGTCGCCTCGTGGGCCCTTCGACCAGGTACCCGCGCCGTCGCCATGTTCATTCCCGCCACTCACCGGAGGCTTGCGTAAAAATCACTGCACCCAATGGGCAAGAGGGGAGCCCGCGCAACACTCGGAAGAGAAATTGTGAGTCGGAAACAATCGACGCCGCCCGAGTCATCGCTGACGCGGTCTTTATCACCGGTCCGCAATAACGCGCTCCGCACCAAATCCGCGGAATGCTCCCCTCCTTCCGGTACAATCCAAGCAATGCTTCTACGCTCGCTTCGTGTGGCAGTGCTGACCTTCGTCTTCCTCTGCGCGCTCCTGTGCGTCGCGGAGCCTATCCAGTCGCTCAAGCCGACCGGTTACGTCGACGATTTCGCCGGCGTCCTCAATCCCGAAACCAAGGCCAGCCTCGAAAATCTCGCTACCCAAATTGATCAGAAGGCCCACGCCCAGATCGCCATCGTCACCGTCAAGTCGCTCGACGGCGACGACATCGACGACTATGCCGTGAAGCTCTTCAAAGCCTGGGGCGTGGGCGGCAAAAGTTCCGATCGCGGCGTCCTCATCCTCGCCGCCATCCAGGATCGCAAGTACCGCACCGAGGTTGGCTACGGCCTCGAGCCCATTCTGCCCGACGGCAAAGTCGGCGGCTTCGGCCGCGAAGCCGTTCCGCTTTTTAAAGACAACAACTATTCCGCCGCGCTCAATCTCATGGCGACCCGCGTGGCGCAAACCATTGCCGCCGATGCCAACGTCCAGCTCAGCGGCGTGCAGAATGTTGCGCCCCCACCGCAGCAGCGCAACGAATCGCCCATGCCGTGGTTCTTCATCGTCTTCATCGTTATCCTGGTCTTCAATTTCATCCGCTTCATCTTCCGCCTGATCACCGGTGGCACCGGCGGACGCCGTGGTGGTGGCGGCTTCTGGATGGGCCCTTGGATCGGCGGTGGCGGCTTCGGCGGCGGTGGCGGTTTTGGCGGCGGTGGTGGTGGTGGATTCGGTGGTTTCGGTGGAGGCAGCTCCGGAGGAGGTGGCGCAAGTGGTGGTTGGTAATCGAACCGCAATCAATCCTGAGACCGAGCTGACGGAGCTCGTCCCCCGGCTGCGCGAATCGGCCGGCAAGAATCTCGTCTCCGTCATCGTCTACGGCTCAGCCGCCGGCAAAGACTTCCGCCGCGCCTACAGCGATATCAATGTCCTCGTCGTCGTCCAGAAACTTTCCCTCGAAGCCATGCGCACCCTCGCGCCTGTCATGCGCTGGTGGCTCGAACGCGGCCATCCCCCGCTCGTCCTCTTTACGCGCGAGGAAATCGAACGCTCCGCCGACGTCTTTTCCATCGAGCTCTACGACATGAAACACCGCCATCGTGTACTCGACGGCGAAGATGTTTTCGCTTCGCTCGAAATTCCCATGGCCCTGCATCGCGTCCAACTCGAGCACGAACTGCGTACCAATCTCCTGCGCCTCCGGCAAAGCTATATCGCCAATCCCCAGCAGGATGCCGTGCTCAACCTGATGTTGCAATCCATCTCCAGCTTCGGTACCCTCTTTCGCCACGTGCTGATCGCGGTCGGACAACAACCGCCGCCCCATCATCGCGAGATCACCATGAAGCTCGGCGAACTTGTCGGCTTCGACCCCAAGCCTTTCCTGGAGGTTTTCGATGTCCGCGAAGGCCGCATCCATACGCTCCACGCGGAGGAAACTTTCCGCCGGTATCTATCCATCGTCGAGCAGGTAACCACCTGGGTCGACCGCAAACTGGACGCCTCAGCCTGAATCATCGTGAGGCGGCGCCCCGTCGTAAAGCATCACTGTCTTGTGTGAAGCACCACGATTTCCGTGGCGCCGCAAGTTTTGTGAGAAGGACCACGATTCCGTTATGCCGTGAAGTTTCGTGAAAGGGCACGACTTCAGTCGTGCCGCAGCACGGGTTTTTAGGGCACGTTACGCATCATGCCGCAGCAAAGGTTTGTATCAGGGCACGTAGTCGTGTCGCAGCAAAGGTTTGTATCAGGGCACGACTTCAGTCGTGCCGTCAGAGTCCAGAAATTCCGGGGCTTCAGCCCCTGCGGGGTCATATCTGTACACGACGTGCATCGTGCCGCAGCAAAGGTTTGTATCAGGGCACGACTTTAGTCGTGCCGTCAGAATCCAGAGGTTCCGGGGCTTTAGCCCCTGCGGGTAAAGCGGCGCTTCAGCGCCGCGTCTCCCGCGCAATCCCCCGGGGCTTCAGCCCCCGGGTAAAACGATAGGAGCAGCATGAAAGCACTCATCGTTCTCGTAGTCATCGGTCTCATCGTCCTCAGCATCTTCGGCATGTACATCTCCACCAAGAACACCCTGGTGCAAAAGAACGAAGCCGTCAAGAACCAGTGGGCCAACGTCGATGTCGCCCTCCAACGCCGCGCCGACCTCATCCCTAACCTCGTCGAAACCGTCAAAGGTTACGCCCAGCAGGAGGTGACCGTCTTCGGCGATATCGCCAACGCCCGCGCTCGCCTCCTCAGCGCCAACACCCCGCAGGATAAGATCGCCGCCAACGGTCAACTCGACGGCGCTCTCGGCCGCCTCCTCGCCGTCGTCGAAAACTATCCCCAACTGCGCTCCAATGAAAATTTCCTCCGCCTCCAGGATGAACTCGCCGGCACCGAGAACCGCATCTCCGTCGAACGCCGCCGCTACAACGACACCCTCCAGGACTACAACACCTATATCGGACAATTTCCCGCGAGCCTCTTCGCCGCCAGCGCCGGCTTCCATCGCAACGACGCCTACTTCCAGGCCTCCGAAGCCTCGCGCGCCGTCCCCAAGGTCCAGTTCACCCAACCTCAATCGCAAGCCGCTCCCGCCCATTAGAACGACGGACACAAGGCGCTCACTCATGACCCGACGGATTGGCAATCAGCCGTCCGTCGGCCAAAATCTTCCAATTCCCGAACCTCACGAGATCAAGAAACGCATTCGTTTTACCCGATAGCTGACAGCGGACGGCCCATCGTCCCCCGCCCACTGACCCCTGATCCTAGAACCGAGTCCCTGAACCCTACCCTTGAACTTCGCCACGGATTGGCAATCAGCCGTCCGTCGGCTAAATCTTCCACTTCCCGAGCCTCACGAGATCAAGAAACGCATTCGTTTTACCCGATAGCTGACAGCGGATGAGCCCATCGTCCCCCGCCCACTGACCCCTGATCCCTAAAACCTGATCCTTGAACCCTACCGTTGAACTTCGCCACGTGACGCCGCTCACGTCCGCCGCGTTCATCCATCACAGACATCGCCCCACCATCTACCTATCCTGTGCATGCAAGGGTCAGCAGGCCCGGATTTCTATCCAAAGTCCTGCTGGCCCTTAATCTTTTTGCGTTCTGGGAGTCCGGTCGGCAACTCGTTCGTTTTCAGGATTTTGCCTGCAACTCACGCGTGTTCAATATTTTGCGCAGATTAGCTCAGGTAACTGATTGAAAACATGGAAGCGCCTCACCGGATGGGGTTAACCCAAGAACCAACACGAGGCCAGCATGGGCAGAACCAAAGTCCTTCTCTGCAATCACGTCAAAGCCAACGGTTCAATCTGCGAATCACCCGCACTCAAGGACGAAGCGTTCTGCTTCTTTCATCAGGCCGCGCGCGAGCGCGTGAAGCGTCAGCGCCGCGCCGCCCGGCACAAGCTCCCGTTTCAACTTCCCATCCTGGAAGACGCGGAGTCCATCCAGCTCGCCATTGGCGATACCCTCAACGCACTGCTCTCCGGGCAGATCGACCATAAGACCGCCGGACTCGTCCTCTACGGCCTGCAGACCGCCGCTGGTAATGTTCGCCATGCCAGTTTCCGCACTTCGAAAAATAGCCGCCGCTACGATCACTACCACAACCAGGAAGAGGAAATTCTGGAACAGGAAATCCAGGAAGAGATCGAGCAGGAACAAAACCCAGCCCCCGCTCCGTCCGATCCCCCCGCGCAGGAGGTCGCCGCCGCCGTGCAGCCCGCCAACTTCGCCGAGCTGCCGCCCAGGAAAAGCGTAAGCTCCGAGCCCGGCCTGCCCGACAGCTTCGAACTCGGTGCCCTCAAAAAGAAAAACGCCTGATCCATCGCATCATCGATCGAACGAAAGGAGAATCATGGCAGAATTCGAAGCAGCCATCCCCATCGTGCTCCGGCACGAAGGCGGGCACGTGCACGATCCCGCCGACGCCGGCGGTGAAACCAACTTCGGTATCTGCAAACGCAGTTACCCCACCGTCGACGTCGCTCACCTTACGCGGGCCGATGCCGAAACCATCTATCGTCGCGATTTCTGGATCCCACTCCAACTCGATCAGGTGCGCGATCAGCAAGTCGCCGCCAAGGTCCTCGATACCGCCGTCCTCGTCGGCAAATCGCAGGCCGTCAAGTTCCTCCAGCGCGCCGTGCAGAATGCCGGTGGAGGCCTCGTTCCGGTCGATGGCTGCATCGGCCCCGCCACCCTCCATGCCGTCAACCAGTCGTCTCCGTTGCTCTTGCTTGACGCCTACCGGCGCTTGCTCGTGACTTTCTACGAAGGCCTCGTCGAAGCCGTGCCCACCAATCAGAAGTTTCTTAGCGGCTGGCTGACCCGTGCCAATGCCTGAACAACCTCCGATCAATGTGGCGAAGCGCAACCTATTTTCACTGCGCGACAAAAGTTGGCGTGGTAGAGGGAAATCGTATGGCTCGTTGTGAATAATGTTTCCGGTTCACCGAATCTTTACGGTTCCGTAACCGCCACGTAGCAAATTGCCGTTACCGTCCGGTACTCAGTCGCGGGAAAAGAAACCCCCCCCCCCGCCCAACGGAGAACGACTCACATGAAAATGAAAATCGCAACCCTGGCGCTCATCGCGGCAGGTCTGGCGGTTCCGGCGTCTGCCGAGGAAAAGGCAACGCCGAAGGGAGTTCCTCACCTTGATCACGTTTTCCTGATCATGATGGAGAACCATGGCTATGCGCAGATCATCAACAACCCGAGCGCCCCATACACCAACCAATTGGCGAAAACCGCCAACTCGGGCGATAACTACTTCGCCGTCGCCCATCCCAGCCTCACCAACTACCTGGAAGTGGTCGGCGGCTCCAACTTTGGCGTGCTCTCCGATAGCACTCCGGATTGGCACGATGCTTCTTGCCTCACCAACCTCGCCACCGGCACTGCCGACACCGAGGCGGTTGGCGCTCCCGTGTGCCCCATCTACGGGACCGGTGCCGATGCGGCCACGCCCGCCATCGATTACACGAACGAGACTTCTGGACCTCCTGGAGATATCAATATCAATGGCACCATGTCTATTCCGGCCGAGACCGATATCCACGGAAAGACAATTGCCGATCAACTGGTGACCGCCGGCAAGACCTGGGCGAGCTTTCAGGAGAGCCTTCCCCTGGGTGGCGCCGATTACGTCAACTACAGCGACGGAACCTTCACCGACAAGTCCGTTCCTCCGGCCGGCCTCGTCCAAAACGGCGGCTACGTTCAACTCTACGCAGCCAAACACGATCCCTTCGTCTATTTCCGCTCCGTCCAGGATGGATTTGATCCCCAGTTGAGCCTCCGTAATATCCGCCCCTTCGATGGCGTCGGGGGACTCTACGAAGCCCTCGGCAGCGGCAACCTGCCGAACTTCTCCTTTATTGCCCCCAACCAGTGCAACGACCAGCATGGAAAATCCAACGCGGGCGCGGTTTGCCTTGGCGATCCGAACGACAACGGAACCCAGAATGGATTGAACGAAGCCCTGATCCAGCAGGGCGATGTCACCGTCCAGCGGCTCGTGACAGCCATCAAGAAGTCCTCGGTTTGGAATAAGGGCAACAACGCCATCGTGATCATCTGGGATGAGAACGATTACAGCGTGGCGCCCACTACCAACCAGGTGCTCTTGATCGTGGATACGAACTATGGACGCCGGGGCGTCTCCAGTCCAAAGTTCTATACCCACTACTCCCTTCTGAAAACTTTGGAAGCGGCCTTCGATCTGCCTTGCCTGAATCATGCGTGCGATCGCGGCGTCAACGTGATGTCGGACTTGTTCGCCGGGAAGGACAACAACTGAAGACCAAAAGCGCCGGCGGGGTTCCAGGTAACTACCGCCTGGAACTCTGCCGGCACAACCGAAACTAGGTGCAGCGCTTACGCTTTATTTCGAGCAAAAAAGAACCCAGCCTACTGTGGCTGGGTCGAGCTTGTACTTATAGAAGCAGTTAGTTAAGCAACTTTGGTTACATTTCCAGCTTGGGGACCTTTTTGGCCCTCGACGATCTCGAACTCCACCTGGTCGCCTTCGGCAAGACTCTTATAGCCTTCCGAGGTGATGGCGCTGTAATGGACGAAAACATCGGCTCCGTCGTCGCGACCGATGAATCCATAACCTTTGGCGTTGTTGAACCACTTCACAGTACCTTTCAGTCTATCCACTTGCAGAGTTCCTCCGTGCGCGCCGAGGTCGGATCCGCGGCGATTAACCAACCCGGTTGAGACTGCCCATGGAAAAACGGAGCCTAGGGGTGTCCGTGAACGCCAGTGGGGATTTGCCGAGGTGGGTGTACCTCCATTTTCTACAATCTCTCGCCGCATTGTCAAGATAGTTAACACCTTAAAAGAGCCGTCAGGCGCGGGTTCTCACGTGTTCAGGGCCAAAATTCTCTTTGCTCTCTCCGCACTTCTCCTTTCTTGAGAGCTTTCTAATCGTCTTCGGCCTCCATTCTGCGACATTGCTGCCGATGCATTGAGTAACAGCCCATCGCGGTACAAACGATGAGCTGAATCCGCTCAGTCGCTGCGTCATGCGACGGGCTTGCGGGTGCACGCGCGCAATGGGTGAGATGGACGAGATCGTGAAGGAGTTCCTGGTCGAGAGCCATGAAGGCTTGGATCAACTCGACCGCAACCTGGTGGAATTGGAGAAGGATCCTGGAGAGAAGGAACTTCTCGCCACCATCTTCCGCGCCATTCACACCGTGAAAGGTACAAGCGGAGTACTTGGATTTCCCAAGATAGAGTCGGTCGCCCATGTCGGAGAAAATCTCTTGAGCCGCATGCGCGACGGCAAGCTTCGCCTTGACCCGGAAATCACCAGTGGACTGCTGGCCATGGTCGATGTCTTGCGAGAGTTACTCCGTGATATCGACCTCAGCGGAGAAGAAGGAGCCCGTGAGGTACAGCCCGTCGTCGAGCGCCTGGCCGAACTCCTGGAGAAGAAGAGTGCCGCGCCGCTCGCGGCCGTCCCTGCGGGGAAGAAAAAGAGAGTGCGCAAGCCCAAAGCCGCGGCCGCGGAAGTCTCCGGCGAAACGGGCGATCTCGTTCCTCCATCCGCACCGGAGATCGAAGCGGCGGCTGCGACCGCACTCGCGGCTGGTTCGGAATCCGGCGAGGCGAAGACACCGCAGTCTTCCGCCAACAACCTTCGGGTCGACGTTGGCTTGCTCGACAAGATGATGAACCTGGTCGGCGAGCTGGTGCTCGCACGCAACCAGATCCTCCAGTTCACCGCCTCCCAGCAGAACGCCGCTCTCCTCAGCACTGCCCAACGCCTGAACCTCATCACCACCGAGTTGCAGGAAAGCGTGATGAAGACCCGCATGCAGCCCATCGGCAATGTCTGGAACAAACTGCCGCGCCTGGTGCGGGACCTCGCGCTCTCCTGCGGGAAAAAGGTCCGCGTGGAAATGGACGGTGCCGAGACGGAGTTGGACAAGACCATTATCGAGGCCATCAAGGACCCGCTCACCCACATCGTGCGCAACGCCGTGGATCATGGGATCGAGTTGCCGGAGGAGCGGGCGCGTAAGCGCAAAGAGGAAGAGGGCCGCTTGCTCCTCCGCGCCTTTCACGAGGGCGGACAGGTCAACATCGAGATCAGCGACGACGGCAATGGGATCCATCTCGAGACCGTGCGCGAGAAGGCTCGGCAGAAGAGCCTGGTGAGCGCGGAACAGGCAGCCCGCATGACCGAGCGCGAGCTGCTCAACCTCATCTTCCTTCCCGGCTTCTCCACCGCGACCCAGGTCACCAACATCTCCGGGCGCGGCGTTGGCATGGACGTGGTCAAGACCAACATCGAGAAGATCGGCGGCACCGTCGACCTGCAGAGTTCCGAGGGAAAAGGCACCACCCTGAAGATCAAGATCCCCCTGACGCTCGCCATCATTCCCGCACTGGTCGCCACCAGCGGCGGCGAGCGCTTTGCCATCCCCCAGGTCAGCCTGTTGGAACTGGTGCGGCTGGACGGCGAGGGCACTGCCAAAGGTCTCGAGTACATCCACGGCGCGCCGGTCTATCGCCTGCGCGGCAACCTTCTGCCCTTGGTCTACCTGAATCGCGTGCTGGGATTGAGTGAGAAGAAGGCCGAGAGCCAAGCCGCCAATATTGTGGTGCTGCAGGCCGACGGTCACCCCTTTGGCCTGATTGTCGATGAGATCAATGACACCGAAGAGATCGTGGTGAAGCCGCTCAGCAACCTGCTGAAGGGCCTCTCCTGCTTTGCCGGAGCCACCATCATGGGCGACGGCACGGTGGCGCTGATCCTCGATGTGATGGGTCTGGCGCAACAGGCGAGCGTCGTCACTGAGCTGCGGGACCGCTCCGCGAAGCACGCACAAGCGCGGCGGGACGAAGGCGGCAGCGATGCGGCCGCATGGCTTCTCTCCCGTATCGGCGAGCGAGGGCGGGTGGCAATTCCCCTGGGCAACGTCGATCGCCTGGAGGAGTTCGCGGCCTCCGCCATCGAGCATTCCGGAGGCAACGAGGTGGTGCAGTACCGCGGTGCAATCATGCCCCTCGTCCGGCTCGCGGACCTGCTGCGCCTGGCTCCCGCCGAGGGCGGCACTGTCCTCCCCGTCATCGTCTCCTCCCGGGGCGACCACAGCGTTGGGCTGGTCGTCGACCAGATCGAAGACGTAACCGAGCAGAAAGTAGCAGTGAACCGCGGCGGCGACCGGATGTACCTGCAGGGCTCGGCGGTCCTGCAGCAGAAGGTTACCGATCTGTTGGACGTGGATGCGGTGATCGCGTCTGTGTGCGGCGGTCACGAGGAGGCAATCAATGCCTGAGGAGAATGCAGGTTCCCAGCAGTTCTGCACCTTTTACCTGGACGGGCTGTTCTTCGGCGTGGAGGTCGAAAAGGTCCAGGAGGTGATCCGTTACCAGGCAATGACCCGGGTGCCGCGCGCCCCCGGCGTGGTAGGCGGCCTGATCAACCTGCGCGGCCAGATCGTGACCGCCATCGACCTGCGTAAGCGGCTCGAGATGGAGCCGCGCCCGGAGAACCAGAAGCCCATGAACGTTGTCGTCCGGACGGACGATGGCGGGGTCAGTTTGCTGGTCGACGAGATCGGCGACGTAGTCGAAGTCTCGCCGAACACCTTTGAACCTCCTCCCGAGACCCTGGGGGGGCCGGCACGCAGCATGACCTGTGGCGTGTACAAGCTGGACGGCCAGTTGTTGCACGCGGTGGACCTGGCGGCGGTATTGCGGATCGATTCCGTGCGGCAGGTGAACTGACTCAGTACAGAGGAACACAATCACCCTTAAGCGGAAGGTAAGACCATGAAATGGTTTGACGATTTGACGGTAGGAAAGAAGCTGATGTGGAGTTTCTCGGCAATCGCGATGCTGGCCGGAATGATCGGGGGCGTAAGCCTTTGGAAGCTCTCCGATAGCAATCATGCGATCTCCAGCTTGTATGACGACCAAGTACAGCCGATTTTGTGGTTGGGAACGGTGCGCCGCAATAACTACGTAAATCAGCTCCGGCTGCGCGATATCGGAGACACCCTCGATCGAGCCAGGGATGCCCAGCTTCGAGAAGCCATTGCCAACACCGCGCAAGAGAACAACGATTTACTGGAGCGCTATGCGAAGGCCAACCTGAGCGCCGAAGAGCGCAGCCAGTTCGAGTCCTATAAAGCGCTGCTTCTCAATTTCAGAGAGAACCGGTCCGCGTTCTATGCGGCACGCGACCAAGGGTCAAAAGGGGAAACTAACCGTCTGGTGCAACTGGCGAACGGCCAGCAGACCGAGATGACGAACCAGCTGACTGCCCTGATCGATCTTCATGGCAAGGCCATCGCGGCTGCACACACGGGCGATAAGGCCAGCTTGCAACAGGCATCGATCGAAGTGTTCGTGTTCCTGCTGATCGCGATCGGAGCGGCTCTCCTCATGGGGCGCCTAGTCGGGAAGATGCTCGCAAAGCCTTTGATCAAGGTGTCGCAAGCCGCGAAACAGTTGGCGCGGGGCGACACGAACATCTCATTGCAGGTGGAGACTCACGATGAGTGTGGGGAAGTGGCGCGCGCGTTTGAAGAACTCGTGAAATGCCTGCGGGAGAAAAACGAAGAGGCAGAGCAGATCGCGAAGGGGAACATTGCGATCGAAATCAAGAGCATGGGAGAGCACGACTCTCTGGCAAAAAGCTACCAGCAGATGCTCGGCGCTTTGCGATTCATGGTGCAGCAAGTCAAAACGATCGCCACCGCCACGCGGAACGGGGAGTTGCAGGTGCGGGCGGAGGCGGGCGAACTGAAGGGAGCCTATCGGGAACTCGTGGAAGATCTCAATGACGGCATCGCCAAGATTGCTGTTCCTTTAAGCATTTCCGTGGATCACCTCGACCAATTGAGCCGTGGCATCAACGGACAGCAAATCACGCGCGAATATAACGGCCAGATCCTGAAACTGCGGGAGGGATTCAACAGCACATTTAAGACGATCGACCTTATGGCACAAGATATGCGGGAGCTGATGCACGCGGCGGTCGAAGGGCGCTTCGATGTTCGCGCGGATGCTTCCAAGCACCAGGGAATCTTTAAGGAAATCGTCGAGGGCGTGAACCACACGCTGGACGCGATGATCAAGCCGGTGCAGGAAGGCAATCGGATCCTGACCCAGATTCGCGGCGGAAACCTGCGGCAGCGGGTAGAGATCGATTGCAAGGGCGATCACCAAAAAATGAAGGAAGCGGTCAACGGTGTACACGCCTGGTTAACCGAGCTCATCGACTACGTCAAGAAGATCGCGAACGGCGATATGTCGGCCAAGATGACAAAGGCATCCGAACAGGACCAGATTCACGAGTGGTTGGTTCAGCTGAATCAAAACATCATGACCCTGCAGAGCGAGATGAATGGACTCATTCAAGCGGCGCGGCAGGGAGATCTCACCTATCGCGCGGATGAATCGGCGTTGCAAGGTGTGTATGCCGGATTGCTGGCTGGTATGGACAGCGTCATGGAAATCGTGCGCTCAAGTATGGCGAAGATTGCCGAGATTGCCGCTCCATTGACCCAATCGGCGGAGGAACTGAACCGCATCAGCCATGAGATGGGCGCAAACTCGGAACAGACCTCGAGTCAGGCGAATATGGCATCGGCGGGCTCGGAGCAGGTGAGCCAGAACGTGCAAACGGTGGCGACCGGCGCAGACGAGATGGGGGCGAGCATCCGTGAAATTGCCAAGAGCACGGCGGAGGCGAGCAAGGTGGCGATGTCGGCGGTGCAGACGGCGGAACACACCAACGCGACCATCTCGAAGCTGGGCCAGAGCAGCGCAGAGATCGGCGAGGTCATAAAAGTGATCACTTCGATCGCGCAACAGACCAACCTTCTCGCCTTGAATGCCACGATCGAAGCGGCCCGGGCCGGCGATGCAGGAAAGGGGTTTGCGGTAGTTGCCAACGAGGTGAAGGAGCTGGCGAAAGAGACGGCCAAAGCGACGGAGGACATCAGCCGGAAGATCGTAGCGATCCAGGCAGACACCAAGGGCGCGGTGACGGCGATCAGCGAAATCGGGACGGTGATCTCGGAAGTCAACGACATCCAGAACACCATCGCGAGCGCGGTGGAAGAACAGAGCGCAACCACTAACGAGATCAGCCGGAACCTGGCAGAGGCTGCGAAGGGAGCGGTCGAGATAACACAGAACGTAACCGGGGTCGCGAGTGCCGCGCGCACGACGACCGAAGGTGCGGCGAAGACCGAACAGGCGGCCAAGAAACTACAGAAAATGGCGGCAGACCTGGATGCGATGATCTCGCGCTTCCAGCTCGCGAAGGAGTCTGCTTCGCGTGCCATGGTGTCCGCCCGCCCGGTGAGCCTGCAGGTGCAGTAGAGGGATGGGGAGGCAACGCCTCCCCATTCACAAGGAGAAGTGAAATGCGTGCCCTGGTGGTGGATGACTCATCGGCGATGCGAGCGTTCCTGAAGATGATCCTGAGGGGGGTGGGTTACGAGGTATCGGAGGCGCGCAACGGCAGGGAAGGTTTGCAGGCCCTGGCTGTCGCGAGTCTCCCGGAGTTGATATTGCTGGACTGGAACATGCCGGAGATGAATGGTTTTGAGATGTTGCACGAACTTCGGGCCGAGCCTCATTACAGCGGGATCAAGGTCATGATGGTCACGACCGAGACCGAGATGGGTGAAATGTCGCGCGCTCTCGCGGCGGGCGCCGACGAATATGTCATGAAGCCTTTCACCCGGGATGTCATTCTCGCCAAGCTGGATCTGCTTGGCCTGGCCACGCAGGCCCTATGACGCGCATCCGCGTTCTTATCGTCGACGATTCGGTCGTAATCCGGTCACTGTTGCGAAGGGTATTGTTGCGCGAATCCGACATCGAAGTGGCCGGGGTCGCGGCCAATGGACGCATCGCGCTGCAGATGCTCGACCAGTTGTCCCCAGATGTCGTCACGCTGGACATCGAGATGCCGGAACTCAGCGGGCTTGCGACCCTGCCCATCCTCCGCAAACGCTATCCGCGGCTGCCGGTGATCATGTTCAGCACCCTTACTGAACGGGGAGCGGTCGCGACATTAGAGGCATTCTCGCTGGGGGCTTCCGACTATGTGACCAAGCCCTCCAACACCGGCGCGGGCGGCGATGGCCTGCAGGCGATCCGCGACCAACTGCTTCCAAAAATTCGTGCATTGTGCCATCGCGAAGCTCCCGCGGGAGTGGTGCAGCCCTCCAGGAGCATGCACCCCGCTCCTCTGCTCCGTACCGCGCAAGCAGTGACCGCGGTGGCGATTGGGACTTCCACGGGCGGACCGAACGCACTTTCCAAGGTGCTGCCGGCGATCCCGCGCGACTTTGCCGCTCCGGTGTTCGTGGTGCAGCACATGCCGCCGATGTTCACGCATTTCTTGGCGGAGCGCCTGAACAAGGAATGCCAGGTCCCGGTGTGTGAGCTGAACGCCGAGGAGGCGCCCGAAGCCGGCCGAATTTGGATCGCGGCAGGAGATTTTCACATGGTGGTGCAGAAAGACGGCCTCGGAAACCGATTACGCAGAACCCGCACCCAGCCGGAGAATTCTTGCCGGCCTTCGGTCGACGTGCTTTTCCGTTCGGTCGCTGAGGTCTACGGCGCAGGCGTCTTAGCGGTGATTATGACCGGCATGGGACAGGATGGATTGCGCGGATGCGAAGCGGTTCGCGATGCAGGAGGAGTGGTGATCGCGCAGAATGAAGCAAGTTCGGTGGTGTGGGGTATGCCGGGCTATGTGGCAAATGCGGGTCTCGCGGAACGGGTTCTTCCGCTGGAAGAGATTGGAGGCGAGATCGTTCGCCGCACAGGAGGAGCGGCTTCCCGCCGCGGAGCATGACGGCAGTCAACATCTCGACCAGCGAATTCGATTATCTGCGGGAACTCGTACGCAACTACTCCGCGATTGCGCTCGACAGCGGCAGTGAATATCTCGCCGAATCGCGACTCGCTCACCTGGCGATCATGGAGGGCCAGCCCTCGGTACGGGCGCTGCTGACGCAGATGCAGACGAAGCCTTTTGGGCCGCTGCATCGTAAGGTGCCTGGACGCGATGACGAACAACGAGACCTGGTTTTTTCGCGACCTCCATCCGTTCGAAATGATCAAGCGACGGCTGTTGCCGGAACTCATCGCAGCGCGAAGTTCGTCACGGCGGCTGAACATCTGGAGCGCGGCCTCCTCGAGCGGACAGGAAGCATTCAGCCTGGCGATGATGATCGAGGAGAGCTTCCCGGAATTGCGCAGCTGGACGGTCAAGATCCTTGGCACGGATATCTCGTCGACAATTTTGAACCGGGCACGCAGCGGGCGGTACTCGCAGATGGAGGTGAACCGGGGACTGCCGGCGCCGCTGTTGACGCGTTACTTTCAAAGAGAGGGCATGGAGTGGGTCGTCAGGGAGAGCATACGAAACCGGGTCTGCTTCGAGGCCATGAATCTGGCGACGCCCTGGCCCGCAATGCCGATGATGGACATCATCCTGCTGCGCAACGTGCTGATCTATTTCGAAGTTCCGGTGAAGAAGCAAATCCTTGCCAAGGCGCGAGGGGTATTGCAGCCGGATGGATATCTGTTTCTTGGAGGCGCGGAATCCACTCTCAACCTCGACCCAAACTTCGAGCGGATAGCCTTCGATAAGACCGGCTGTTACCGGCTAAGGAGCTAGCAACAATGTTAATCCGTCAGGAAGAACTGATTGCGATGAACGTGGAGATCTGGTCGTCGATGCTGGAAATCGAGATATCGAGCAAGGAGTACGCGGAACTGCCGACCCACGGCAGCGGCTACATCGGGGCGTGCGTTCAGTTGGTAGGCGCCTGGAAAGGGGCGGTACGGGTGGATTGCACCGTGCCCCTGGCGCAGCGGGCGGCAAAATCGTTTCAAGGAGTGAGCGGAGCGGAACTGTCGGTGGACCAGGTGCGAGATACCGTGGGAGAGCTGGCCAACATGGCGGCTGGCAGCGTGAAGGCACTTCTGCCACAACCTACGCACATCTCGCTGCCGTCGGTGGCGGATGGAAACGACTACGATCTGTCGGTGCGCAAGGGAAGGGTACTGCTGCAGTGTCCTTTCGAGAGCGAAGGCGAGCTGCTCCTGGTGAGCCTGATTGAACAACTTCCGGAGGCAAACGCGACGCGGCCCGCAACCCGCGTGCAATGAGGCCCACCGATTAAGGCGCGAAATTCATGACAAGCAGTTTCGGCTCGGTCATTTCCTCGATTGCATAGCGCAGGCCTTCGCGCCCGAGGCCAGATTCCTTGATGCCTCCGTACGGCATGTGGTCGATGCGGAATGTGGGAACATCCCCGGCCATGACGCCCCCAACCTCGAGCTCATTAAAGGCAGTGAAGATTTTTTGGGCGTCGCGCGTAAAGATGCCTGCCTGCAAGCCAAAGGGCGAAGCGTTAACCTGTTGGAGAGCGGCGCGAAAATCGTCGTAGGGTTCCACCGTGACTACCGGGGCGAATACCTCTCGGCAATTGACCAACATCTCCGGACGAGTGTTGGTCAGCACCGTGGGTTCAACCAACGAACCGTTGCGTGCTCCGCCACAAAGCAGGGTGGCGCCATGTTGTACGGCTTCGCGTATCCACTGTTCGGCGCGCGCTGCATCCGATTCACGGATCAAGGGGCCTACGTCGGTTGTGTCATCCAGAGGATCGCCAACCTTGAGCTTCCGAACTCCTGCGACCAGCAAGTCGGTAAATTTCGAATGCACCGAACGCTCGACGAAGATGCGTTGCACCGAAATGCAGCTTTGCCCGGCATAGCCGAAGCCTCCAGCGACGCAGCGGTCGGCAGCAAACTGCAGGTCCGCATCGGAGTGCACGATCACCCCTGCATTTCCGCCGAGTTCCAGCAGCACGCGTTTCTTGCCGGCTTTGCTCTTCAAGTCCCAACCTACGGAACTGCCAGTGAAGGTGAGCAGCTTGATGCGTTCGTCCGTGACCAGCAAGGCGGCATCGTCATTGGAAAGAGGCATGACGGCGAGCGCGCCAGTTGGCCATCCTGATTGTTGAATGATCTCGGCGAGTTTCAAAGCCGTGATCGGTGTCTGCGGCGCAGGTTTCAGAATGACCGGGCACCCGGCGGCAATGGCTGGCGCAAGTTTGTGCGCAACAAGATTCAACGGGAAGTTGAACGGAGTAATGGCAAAGACCGGTCCGAGAGGGAACCGCCGAACGATGCCCCAGCGGCCAGCGGTCGCTTCAATCGTATCGAGAGAAAGGTATTCGCCATGGATGCGAGTGCTTTCTTCGGCAGCGACTTTGAAGGTATAGATGGCGCGATCCACTTCCTGCCGTGCGGTCTTGAGCGGTTTCCCGGCCTCGAGAGCGATGGTACGGGCAAAGTCCTCGCGACGTGTTGCGATGGAGGTCGAAATCTTCTCGAGAATCTGCTGCCGCTGATAGGTGCCCAGCTTGCGCGTGAAAGCGAAAGCCTCGACGGCGGCACGGATGGCGGCTTCGACGTGCGAGCGGTTCCCATAGGAAACCTGGCCCACCACACTTTGATCGAACGGCGAGCGAACCTCCGCAGGCGTGCCATCGGAGATCCACTGGCCATCCAGGAGAAACGGATACGAGACAACATCGGCAGCGACATTTTGAGCCATGATGACCTACGCCTTCCCGGCGACCGCGGTCGCCCGCGCTGCGACTTCGGCAATGGCACTCTCCAACACGTCAAGCGCGGTCTCAAGCTGCTCCTGCGCGATGACGAGCGGGGGTTGTATGCGCAGCACGTTGCCGTTGGTCCCACCGACGCCAATTAACAGGCCCGCTTTGAAACAGGTATCGCGAATGGCTTCTGCTTCGGCTGCGGCTGGAGTGAGCGCTTCGTCTTTCACCAGTTCGATGCCGATCATCAGACCGAGGCCGCGCACTTCGCCAATAACGGGCAGCCTATTCTGCAACGCCTGCAAACGGGACAGGACGAAGCGTCCTTTCTCGGCCGACTGTTCGCAGAGACGTTCTTCCTCGAAGAACTCGATGTTGGCCAGCGCGGCGGCGCAACATACGGGATTGCCGCCAAAGGTGGAGAGATGATCGCCGGGGCGAAACGATGCGGCGATCTCGTCCCGGGTGGTGAAAGCGCCGAGCGGGTAGCCGTTAGCGATGCCCTTCGCCGTAACGAGAATGTCGGGCTCCACGCCGTAGTGCTCAATGGCGAACATCTTGCCAGTGCGGCCGAAGCCGGATTGCACCTCGTCAGCGATGAAAAGGATGCCATGACGATCAAGCACCTCTTTGACTTCGCGGAAATAGTTGCGCGGAGGAATGATGATGCCACCTTCGCCCATGACCGGCTCCGCGATGAACGCAGCGACATCGCCCGCGGTCGAAAAGCGAATAACTTCTTCGAGCGTCTTCGCACAGTGGGAGGCGAACTTTTCTGGATCATCCGGCCAAGGCGAGCGATAGGCATAGGGCGCGGGTGCGAATGCGATACCGGGTGCGTATGGGCCGCCACGCTTTTTGCGCCCCTGGTTGCCGGTGATGCTGAGCGTGCCCCAAGTGCGCCCGTGGAACGACTGTTGCAGCGAAATGATCTCGTGTTTGCCGGTAAAGAGGCGTGCAACCTTCATCGCGCCTTCGATGGCTTCGGCGCCACTGTTGGCGAAAAACGATTTCTTCAATCGTCCGGGTGTGACCTGCGCCATTTTTTCGGCCAAATCGGCAGTCGGCTGGCTGTGATAGATGTACGAGGCGCAGTGGACCAGCTTGTCAATCTGCGCCTTGGCTGCGGCGTTCACCTTCGGATTGCAATGGCCGGCATTTACGACGGAGATCCCCGCAAAGCAGTCGATGAACTCGCGTCCGGAAACATCGCGGATCGTGGCTCCGCTCGCGCTCTCAATCACCACCGGTTGGACCGTCTTCACGAAACTGGTGATGACGTAATCCTGGTACTTGCGAATCGTGTCGCTCATCTCAGCTCCAGCGCTCGATAACAACCTTTTTGTCCGTGTAGAACTCAATTGCGTCGCGACCCTGTCCATGCAGGTCGCCGAAGAAACTTTCCTTCCATCCACTGAATGGGAAATACGCGACAGGCGCAGGCACTCCGATGTTGATGCCAATGTTCCCGGCTGGTGCCTCGTGGCGAAAGCGGCGGGCATGCGCGCCATTGGTGGTAAAGAGGGAAGCCGCATTTCCGTAGGCACTCTTCGATAAAAGATCGATTGCGTCTTCCAGGGTATCGGCGTGCATCAGGCTGAGAACGGGCCCGAAGATTTCGGTTTGCGGGATATCACTGCTGGCGGGCACCTCGTCGAGCACCGTGGGCGCGAGGAAGTTTCCATTCTCGTGCTTGGGCGCTTTGTAGCCGCGGCCATCGCGAACCGCTTTGGCGCCGGAGCCGACCGCGCGCTCGATAATGTTTTCGATGCGCGACTTGCTCTGCGACGTGATAACCGGACCCATTTGGGTTCCGGTTTCCAGCCCGTTGCCGGTTTTCAAATCAGCGGCAAAATCGGAGACAGCTTCGCGAAAACCCTTCTGCGCCGAGCCGACAGTCACGCCGACACTCAAGGCCAAGCAGCGTTGGCCGGCGCAGCCAAAGGCGCTCTCGCCCACAATCTGCGTAGCGGCGTTCATGTCTGCATCGGGCAGGATGACTGCATAGTTCTTCGCTCCGCCCTGGCACTGCACCCGCTTACCCTTCTCTGCGGCGCGGGAATAGATGTAGCGCGCGACCGGAGTCGAGCCGACAAAGCTGACGGCGCGCACTTCCGGATGATCGAGGAGCGCGTCCACAGCGCCTTTCCCGCCATTCACGAGGTTTATGACGCCCTTCGGGAGGCCGATCTGGTGGATGAGTTGGAATATCTTCTGCATGGTGAGCGGCACACGCTCACTCGGCTTCAGGATGAAACAATTCCCGGTCGCGATTGCGTAGGGTAAATACCAGAAGGGAATCATCGCCGGGAAATTGAACGGTGTGATCGCGGCGACGACGCCGATCGGATGCCGGTACATGATTTCATCGATGCCGCGCGAAATATTCTCAAGGTTGTAGCCCTGCAGCATCAGAGGAATGCCGCATGCAACCTCGACATTTTCAATTCCGCGTCGCAATTCGCCGCGCGCTTCCGCCAGCGTCTTTCCGTTTTCAATGGTGACAGT
Source organism: uncultured Acidobacteriaceae bacterium (assembly GCA_963703075.1). GTDB lineage: Bacteria > Acidobacteriota > Terriglobia > Terriglobales > Acidobacteriaceae > Korobacter. Next base: position 2,413,234 of record OY969786.1, on the reverse strand, counting down.
CCGCGCGATCTCTTCGAAGTGTTCTTCCATCAACTGCTTAAGCTTGAAGATGGCTTGGATTCGTTCGCCGGGAGGAGTTTCGCGCCACGCGGGCCAAGCGGCGGAAGCCGCGCGCACCGCTTCGTCGACCTCAGCAGGGCCAGAGAGCGGCACACGTGCCAGCGGCTCAGCCGTGGCGGGATTCGAGATCTCAAGAACATCGGCGGAGTGGCTCAGGCGCCATTCGCCGTTCACAAAGTTCCGCACTTGGAGCAGGTCGGATTGGACGTCGGTACTCATTTGCAAATCACCAATTTCGGCAGAATAAAATGCGAGGGCGAAGGCGCCCCTTTTAATGCGAAGCTTCGGTTGCGACGGGTTGCGTCGAAAACTCGTATGCGAGCGCTGACTCCAGTACTTCGAGTGCCTCGTCGAATTGTGCATCCGTAATGACGAGCGGCATGAGCAGGCGAATAACGTTCCCGTACGACCCTGCGTTCAAGATAAGAACTCCGTGCTCATAGCAATATTGGATGACATGCTTGGCTGCGGCGTCGCTAGGTTCGTTCGAACCTGTTGCGCGGACGAACTCTATCGCCTGCATGGCGCCGAGCCCGCGAACTTCACCAATTTGCGGCCATTGCGATTGCCACTTCGTGGCGCGTGCATGGAATCGTTCGCCAAGAGCGTTGGCGCGGGCGGGCAAGTCCTGGCGAAGCATGGTTTCGATGGTGGCGAGCGCAGCCTCGCAAGCAATGGGGTTTCCGCCGAAAGTGCCGCCAATCGCGCCCGGGCCTGGAGCATCCATGATTTCAGCGCGCCCGGTGATGGAGCCGATCGGCAGCCCACCGCCGAGCGACTTTGCTGCGACCAGAATGTCGGGCTCTACGCCATAGCGCTCGCACGCGAACATAGCGCCGGTGCGGGCGAAGCCGGTTTGTACCTCATCGGCAATGAGCAGGATGCCGTCTTGTTTGCAGATGCTATGCAGGTTGCGGAGGAAGTCGCTGGGGGGCGTGATGAACCCGCCTTCTCCGAGGACGGGCTCGACGATGATGGCAGCCACGGATTCCGCGGCTACGGTCCGCTTGAACGTACTCTCAAGTGTGTCGGAAGAACCGAAGGGGACGCGATAGATGTCGCCTGGAAACGGTTCGAAACCAGCTTTGTAGGGATGCGTTTTGCTCGTTAACGCCATTCCGAGTAATGTGCGACCGTGAAAAGCATCTTCAAAACAGATGATGGCTGGGCGCTTCGTGTAGAAGCGCGCAATCTTTACGGCGTTCTCAACAGCCTCGGCTCCGGAGTTGACGAAGAATGTTCGCTTGGGAAACTTGCCCGGCGTGAGCTGATTCAGCCTTTCCGCAAGAGCGATGTAACTCTCGTAAGCGACGACCTGGAAACAAGTGTGGAGGAAGCGGTCCGCTTGCCGATGAATGGCCTCGACCACCGTGGGAGAGCAGTGGCCGACGTTGATCACGCCAATGCCGCCGGCGAGATCAATGAAGGAGTTTCCGTCAACATCCTCGAGAATGGCGCCTTCTGCCCGCGCTATATAGACAGGGGTCGATGCGTAAATTCCGCGCGGAACAGCTTGCGCACGCCGCTGTGCAAGCGCCTGCGCCTTGGGTCCGGGAATGGGGGTACGCAGAATGATCGACGACATCAGTACCATCCAATCGGTTGCTCGTTGAGGTTGATGTGTACTTGCTTGGTCTCGAGGTATTCTTCAATGCCCCACGGTCCAAGCTCGCGTCCGAAACCGGATTGCTTGTAACCGCCCCACGGTGCTTCGAAATAAGTGGGCTGCATGTGGTTCACCCAAACAATGCCGGCGCGAATCTTCTTCACCATGCGGAAAGCCTTGAAAATATCGCGGCTCCACACAGCGGCGGCGAGCCCGAAGGGCGTGTCGTTGGCGATGCGCAGACCGTCGGCTTCGTTGTCGAAGGGAATGACGGACGCCACTGGCCCAAAGATTTCTTCGCGGGCGATACGGGCGCTGTTGTCGACGTCGTAGAAAATCGTGGGTTCCACGTAATAGCCCTTGGTGAAATCCTTGGGACGATTCCCGCCGGTAGCGACTTTCGCTTCCTGCTTTCCGATTTCCTGGTAGCTGCGCACGCGCTCATACTGTTCTTTGCTGACGAGCGGTCCCATCTTTGTCTCACGCTCCATCGGTGGCCCGAGTTTGACCTGCTTGGATTTCTCCGTCATGGCCTCGACGAACTTCTTGTAGATCGGCCGCTCAACCAGGATGCGGCTTCCGGCAGAACAGACTTCGCCCTGGTTGATGAAGACACCGAACAACGCGCCATCGATGGCCGCCTCAAAATCTGCATCGGCGAAAAAGATGTTAGGAGACTTGCCGCCGAGTTCGAGCGAAACGCGTTTCAGGCTGTTCGCAGCTTCGCGCATGATGGCCTTGCCGACGGCGCCACTTCCGGTGAAGGCGATTTTGTCGACATCCTTATGAGCGACGATCGGTGCACCAGCGTCTTCCCCGAAACCGGTAACAATATTGACGACACCATTGGGAAGTCCAACGGCTTCAAATTCCTTCGCAAGCTCGAGAATCGTGAGAGGCGTCTGCTCGGCGGGTTTCAGTACAACCGTACAGCCCGCGGCGATCGCAGGCGCGAGCTTCCATGCGGCCATGGCGAGCGGGTAGTTCCAGGGGATGATTTGTCCGGCGACCCCGATCGGCTCCTTGAGCGAAAGGCTGACGGCATTGTCGGGAACCGGGTTGACCTGGCCGGTGACCTTGGTGGCGAGACCGCCGTAGTACTCAAAGCAGGTGGCGCAGTCCGCGATATCGTATTCGGCTTCGACAATCGGTTTGCCGGAGTTGCGGCACTCGAGCTCGGCAAGAGACGTGGCATTCTGCCGTATCTTCTCGGCCAACCGGAACAGCACGCGGCCTCTCTCCTGTGCCGTGGTGCCGGACCATGGGCCTTCATCAAACGCCTTGCGCGCTGCGGCAACGGCGCGGTCTACATCCTTTGCATTGCCGGCAGGGCATTCGGCGATGACTTCTTCAGTCGACGGATCATAGACCGGAAACGACTTGCTGGAATTGCCCTCGACGAACTGTCCGTCGATGTACATCTGGTAGGTCTTGGTGTCGGTTTTCAGTGCGGTTCCCATAACAGATTCTCCGATTGCTAGGCCACGTGCGACGCATGGGTCGCAGCAGCGTGGGCGGCACGCACTTTGCGTCCGCCGTAGATGTAGAAGAAGAATGCGGCGAGACCGATGAAGAACAACGTCCCGCCAAACATTTTGAACTCGTAACGCTTTAAAGAGGTAATCGTTTGCGCAGGAAAAAACGCGAGCGCGATGCCAAGCGATGTCGTAACGAAGCCGCTGAGTCCGGCCAATAACAACGCGGGACGCCCATAAACGCCCTGTCCCGGCTCGAACTTCAGCCCGAAGCGTACCAGCGCTCCGAACATATAGAGGAAGGGAACGAGTTGCAGGACAACGGCAAGTGAAAGCATGGTCTGAAACGTCTCCTGCACGCCCGCCCCTCCGAGAAAGTTCATGATGACGAGCAGCAAGGAGACGACGGCGTGCACGATGAGCGCCGCATAGGGCGTTGCATACTTAGGATGCACACGGCCCAGCCAACTGGGCATATAGCTATCGAGTCCTGCGACGAAAGGGATACGCGCTGAGCCCGCGAGCCACGCGGAACCGATACCGGCAATCGCCAGGCTCAGCATAAATGCGAAGGGGATGATGATCCAGGAGACGTGAGCCTGGTCACCGAGATGCGCGACTGCCTGCACGATGCCTTGCAGCACGCTAATGCCATTCTTTCCGGCTGCCACCAGCAACGTGAGCGTGGTGGCGATGTAGAGCGCACCCGAGATGACGCCGCCCCAAACCACTGCGCCGGGCAGAGTCTTGCGCGGCTCCTGGATTTCGTCGCCCATTACCGAAGCGAGCTCGAGGCCAACGAGTCCAAAGCAGATGACGCCGAATGCATTGAAGAGGAACTTCGGATCGGCCGGGATATGGAAATTTACCGCGTGGATCGAAGCCCCTTGTTTCAGTCCAACGACGAGCCCGAGGATGAGCAGCGTGGCCGCGGCGATAAATGTGCCAATCGCGCCGATGTTGTTGATCCACTTCCCGACGCCAAGTCCAACAATGTTCAGCACGACGAGGAATGTGAGGAGAGCGAGCGAGGCCGCGAGGGCAAAAATCTTGTTATCTGCGAGGGCTTGGTGATTGGGGCCGAGTATGTAGACGGAGACGCCGACGAAGTAGAGCATCACCGTCGGCACGTAAAGCATGTTGTTGGTCCAGTAGCACCAGCCAGAGAGAAAGCCATGGAAGTCGCCAAAGACTTCCTTGGCCCACAAATAGACGCCGCCTTCCCCAGGATAACGATGGGCAAGCTCGATGACCGCAATCCCCTGCGGCCAGAAAAAGAGAACGAGGGAGATGATCCAGAGCCAGATGGTAACGCCACCGTTTGCGGCAATGGAGGGCACAACGTTCAGGTTGAAAACCGCCACGACAAACAACAGCACCAGGTCCCATTTGCCGAGGACACGTTTGAGGTGCGCGGTTTCCGGTTGGCCGTTGCTCAATGCATACTCCGAGCGCTGCGGACATAGTGAGCGGCGGGGTCGGTTCACCCCGCCGGTTTCGGTGCAGCGTTGAAAAGTTAGTGGGCCGCGACTGCCTCGTGCGGCTCTTTTTGGGCTACGGCGAGGGCCGGGGCAATCTCGGCGAAGACGGATAGATGCTTGTGGATATCCGCTTCCGTGTGCGCGACGGAAATGGTCCACTGCTCGTCCCACCAATAAGGTTGCGCCATCACGCCGCGGTTGACCATGGCAAACCAGTAGTGGCGCCAGAGTTCGCTGTCGACGTTCAGCCAGTCGCGATAGTTGCGCACCCGTTTGGGAGCAAACATCAGCACGCCATTGGCTCCAGCGACCTCGACGTACGCATCAAGGCCGACCTTGGCAACCGTCTCACGGTACCCGGTCGCCAGCTTATGACCGAGCTTCTCAACATGGGCGTAGTTGGCGCGCGTTAGCACTTCGCGGAAAACCGCGAGTCCGGCGGCCATCGAAACAGGATTTGTATTGTAGGTCCCTCCATGAAAGACCTTGTGTTGTGAAATCAAGTCCATCACGTTCTTCGAGGCACCGAAGGCGGCGAGGGGCAGTCCTCCGCCAATCGATTTTGCCAGGCAGATCATGTCGGGCTTCACCCCGAAGTATTCCGATGCGCCGCCCCACCCGAGTTTTGCGCCAGTCTTTACTTCATCGAAGATCAGGAGTGCGCCATGTTTCGTGCAAAGATCGCGCAACCCTTCGAGGAATCCGGGTTCCGGCATGCACACGCCGACATTCATCATGATCGGTTCGAGGATGATGGCGGCGATCTCTCCGGGAAACTGCTTGAAGCGATGCTCGACGCTGCCCGAGTCGTTGAAGCTCGCAATGGTGACGTTGCCGATGCTTGCCTTGGGAACCCCGAGGCCGCCGGGAACCGAATGAGGAGCATTGAAATCGCCGACCTCAGAGGCCTTTGGCTTCACGCTCACCAGCGCGGCATCATGCAGTCCGTGATAGCCGCCTTCGAATTTGATGATCTTGTCTCTCCCGGTCGCGGCGCGCGCCAGGCGAACAGCATGCATGGTCGATTCAGTGCCGGTAGAGGCAAAGCGAAGCATTTCGATCGGGAAGCGTGCGCAAATTTCTTCCGCGAGTTCCCATTCCATATCGTGCGGCATGCCGAACATGGTGCCGGTGCTCAGGCGCTTTTCAACCGCCTTCATCACCGCCGGATGGCAATGCCCGGCCATGAGCGCGCCGAAACATAGATTGTGGTCGATGTATTCGTTGCCATCCAGGTCGCGGAACTTCGAGCCGGAGGCTTCTTTTACAAAGATTGGGTAAGGATCGTAAGCACGGTAGTTGCTGGCGACGCCGAGGGGAAGGCGCTTCAGGTTTCTGTGGTGCGCTTCCGCGGACTTGGGCGTGCGCTTTTCAAACGTCTCGATTTCTTTCCGCAATGCGTCGTGCATGATGCGGGGCTCCTTTTTCCTTTTCGCGAAGAGTGCATCCGAAACACCGCCGCCGTGGTGCGGAGAGCGACCACGGTGGCAGTGTCACGGGCTAAAACGCCAACTTCAGGGCAAATTGAACGAGGCGCGGGTCGCGAGCCTGTTGCACTTGCCCGAAGGTGCTGTCGGAGATGTCTCCGTCCGGGTTGTAGAACTGCGTGTGATTCAGAATGTTAAAGAATTCCGCGCGGAATTGCATGTTCCAGCGCTCGTTTAACTTCGTGTCTTTGATCAGTGTCATGTCCCAGTTAGCAACGCCGGGGCCGCAGCAGATTGTCCGCGGCGCATTGCCCACGGTGCCGAACAGCGGCTGGCCAGTGAGGTAGTTGATGGACGCAGGATCGTTGCTGAAGATGCTTGGGTTGAAGTAGTAGCCATTGTTCTTCTGCGGGCTTTGCGTACTGAACGGCATCATCTGGTTCGGCTCGCCGGAGGACTCGAAGAAGAAGCTGGTGAAAAGTTCGTTGTCATCGGCGGAGGTGATGCGGATCGGGAACCCCGACTGGAGTGTAACGATGCCTGAAGTCGTCCAGCCATTCACGATCTTGCCGGCCATCCCATCGAATTTACGGAACGGCAATTCCCAATCGTAGCTGAGCACCACGCGGTGCCGGGCGTCGAATTCGGAGAGCGAATAGCTTAAGCGTGGATCGATCGGATTCACTTCGCCTTCGAAGGTGGAACCCAAGTCAAACGACTTGCTCCACGTATAGGCGAGTTGGAACTGCAGTCCCTTTGAGAAGCGCTTCTGCACCATCGCCTGGAAAGAGTTGTAGTTGGAATTGCCGATCGTATCTTCGGCAAAGATGCTGGAAAAAACTGGCACGCCATCGGCGGGACAACTCGCCCCGCTGAGCGGGTGGCAGTTGGGCGAGGAGTAGGGTCGCAGCCCAACCAGCGTGATGCCATTCGGGCCGACTACGGTGCCGCCCGGCAGGAACGTGGCGCCGCCGCCCGGATTGTAAGGCAGATGGAAGCCCCCTGACGGAATGACGGTGCCTCCGGGAATGAAGAACGAGCTGTCCGCATCACCCTGTCCGCAGGTCCCCGCGCCCAGCACCGAGTTGAGATCGAGGCAGGTTTGCGGATTTCCGTAATTGATGTCGTGCGAATCCAGCAGGTGGTGGCCTTGAGAACCAACGTAGCCGATCTGCAAGACTGTGTTCTTCGCAATTTGCCGTTGAATTGTCAGGTTGTACTGTTCGGAGTACTGCGTCTTCAGGTGTGGCTGCAGATCTCCGTAGAGCAGAATCGGCCGGAACGCGGACCAGTCGATGGGAGTTCCCGGTTTCGGAGTTAAGAAACCATTGAACGGATTCGGCCACTGGGTTCCGCTTTGATCGATAAACGGCGTGTTGAACGAAGGATCGCTGATGTAATTGCTGCCGCCAAAGGGCGGCTCCGCGCCGAATTGTTCGAGCACGAGCTGTTCGATCGGGTTATAGAACATTCCGTAGCCGGCGCGAATGCTGGTGTCCCCGGAAGTGCCGAAGAGCTTGTGCTTGATTCCGTCCGAACCGCCCGGGCTCCACGCGATGCCGATACGCGGCGCGAATGCCTTGTAATACGTAGATGTGAGGCCGGCAGGCACGCCCGTGTCTCCCGGGAAAACGAGGCCGAGCGGGAAGTACGCATTATTCGGGCTGTTCTGTCCGCAGTCCGTGCTGGTGGCCCCTAGAGCCGCCGCGTCCGCAGGTGTGAGCTGGCACGGATAGATGCCTGTCGCCTGGCCGGGCCGGAATGTCTGCACGTGATGCAGTGCATCGGCCTGGGGCGTGTTGAGTTCCCATCGTAATCCGTAGTTCAGCGTCACGCTCGGCCGAATCTTCCAGCTGTCTTGCGCGAATAGATAAAAAGCAGTGCTGCGAACGTTTTCGCGCTGTGCCGAACCCTGCGTATAGCTGTAAGGCAGGCCGAGTAGATAATCGGGAACCAGGTTGACTGTCGAACTGCCGTTTGCGGGATTGGTTACCGTGAGATCTGTCGAATTGCCGGCCGTCGGATCATACGTGTACGAACCGTTGACGTTGTAATAGAGCGTCTGGTCGAACCGCATCCTGCGGACGTCGACCCCGTACTTCGTGGTGTGATTCCCCCACACCTTGCTCAGGCTGTCGCTCCACTGAAAGCTGTTGCCAACCTGCGGAAGTTGTCCTTCGAAGTTGTTGCCGATGGAAAAGGATCCGGGCACCGCGATGAACGGAACGCCCTCGGCCGATGCACCCAGTCCTGGTGTAATTCCGTACGAAGGATTGGTTGGATTGCTGAAGCACAACGTCGGCGAGACAGCGCTGCCACAAGAATCCTGTACCAAGTTCGTGCTTTGCGGATGTTGGAACCCTAACTGGCCTTCACGCATGTAAGTGAAGTGCGCTTCATTCACCACCGTGTTCGAGATCGTCCACGTGTGCGACAGGTTGTACTGCTGGACGCGCGTCGGGATATAGCTTCCAAAGCCGGGAACGTTGGCGCCGGCTTGTTGGAAGAAGGAGAGAGCCTGGAGCGTGTCGCTGTCGTCGACGTAGTAGTAAAGACTGAAGTTCTGGTTATTCGTGATGCGGTGATCGAACCGCAGCGAACCTTGATCGCCCCGCTCCACGTTGTCTGGAACGGACTGGTAATTCACCTGCGCGAACTGGGCTCCGGAGCCGCGATTCGGCAGCGGAACGTACTTGTTGAGCAAGGCCACCGCGGTCGGATCCATGCAAGGTGCAGGTATCTTTCCAGTAGGAAAAATAGATGACCATGCAGTGCTCGCGGCCGGTACGGCGCCACCCATGCCCGTGATAGCGGCGGTACATCCGCTGCGGCCGTTCAGCGTGTCGGCCACGAACTGGTCATTCAAAGTGCCGCTAAACGCGCCTGAATTGCTGAAGTCGCCACCGCGCTGCGACGCGTCCGGGAAATAAGCAGCTGTTGAAGGAACGCCCTGCTTGATGCGGCGGCCCTCATACGATAGGAAGAAAAAAGTGCTGTCCTTCCTGATGGGCCCGCCAATCGTGGCGCCGAACTGGTTCTGCTGGAAGTCCGGTTTGTAAGGATCGAAGTATCCCTTCGCATTCAGGACCTTGTTTCGGAAGAACTCGTACATGCTTCCGTGCCACTCGTTGGTTCCCGATTTCGTAACCACGTTGATAATGGCGCCGGAGTTGCGACCATATTCCGCGTCAAACGTGTTTGTGAGGACACGGAATTCCTCGATGCTGTCAGGATTCGGCTGCACCGTTGGTATGTTCGCGAACAGATCGTTGGCGTCGCCTCCGTTCACGTTGAAGTTGTTGGAGCGTCCGCGCCCCCCATTCACGGAAACTACTCCTGGTTCGTCGGACCCATAGGCAATCGTGTTGCTGCCGCCGGCATTCGACATGACTCCTGGTTGCAATTGCAGAAGCTGGTAAGTGTCTCGTGTATTCAGCGGTAGGGTCACGACCGAGCGTTCGTCCACCACAGCGCCGAGTTGTGTCGAAGTCGTATCGACAATCGGCGCCTCCGAACTCACGTCCACAACTTCCTGTTTTTGGCCGAGTTGCATCGTCTGGTTCAAGTTGATCACCTGGTTAAGCACCAGCGTGACGTGATGCAGCACGTTTTCTTTGAACCCGGTCGCTACAAATGCAATGGTGTAATTTCCAACCACTACCTCCGGGAAGCCATAGCTCCCGTCCTTATCGGCGTTACTCGACGACACGACTCCGGTGGCCTCATTGGTGAGAGTCACGGTAGCTCCCGGGATCACGGCGCCGCTAGGGTCGGTGATCTTTCCGAGAATACGGCCGCCCGTTCCTTGCGCGGTTGCGAGCGCGGCAAAAAGAATAACAACTACGAGCGTGACGACAAGACAACGAGCCCACGAATTGCCGCAATCGTGCATATCTTCTCTCCCAAACGGGCGACTGAGAACCACGCGGTTCGAAAAACAGGTTGTTGATTGAGGCCGAAGTTGGTGCTTGCCAGGAAAACAAACCTTGCTATAATCGCGCAAGGTTAGAGAATCCCCCTCACTCTGTCAAGCACTTTGGCTACGAAAAAAGCAAATCGTTCCGTTCCGAGGAACGGAGGCCGACTTGGTAGCTCCGCGTCCAACGTCCGCGCGTCGCGGAGTGATGCGCCCCTGCTGAAGATCGGGGATGTGGCTGAACGCGTGGGGATTTCCGCGTCGGTCATTCGATCGTGGGAGAAGCTCGGTCTTATTTCGCCCCAACGCACCGGCAGCAAGTACCGCCTCTATTCATCCGACGATGTCAATCTCCTGCTGCGGGCGCGCTACCTCAGCCGGGTGCGTGGCATGAATGCTCCCGCGATTCTCGAGTTGATGAAGTCGAAGGGCGAACTCAAGAGCGAACGCAATGGCGCGCCCGACAACCTTGGGCTCCGTCTCCGACTGGTTCGCTCGTCGCGCGGACTCTCCCTCGCGGAGGTTGCGAATGAGGTCGGAATTTCCGTTGGCTTCCTGAGTGCCATTGAACGCTCTGCCATGAGCGCGTCGGTGGCCACGCTGCGAAGGCTCGCAAAATTCTACAAGCTGAATATCCTCGATTTCTTCGACCAGAGCGGAGCCAAGCAATACCTCGTCCGGCCCTCGGAACGGCGCCAACTTCAGGCGAGCGACGGGGTCCGGATGGAATTGCTGGCTTGGGGCAATCCAGTGATGGAGCCACACCTGTTTCACGTTGCGCCCGGCGCGGGAAGCGGTGAAGAAGAATATTCGCACGAAGGGGAAGAGTTCCTTTTCCTACTGTCGGGCGCGCTCAGCCTGGTGGTGGACGGCAAGGAGTTCTGGCTGCAAAAAGGTGACAGCTTTTACTTTGAGAGCAGCACCCCGCATCGATGGGCGAATACAACGAAGAAAGAAGCTGTAGTCCTGTGGGTGAATACGCCGCCTACGTTCTAAGTGGCGAGTCGAAGCATGTTGCGTCCAGTTGTGGTTTGGACGGGAGCTGATACATGAAACAACGGTACGCGCTGGCGCTATTGTTAATCCTGACCGCCTGCCTCGGATCCTGCGCGAAGAAGACGCCAACGCTGAACCTGCTCGTATGGGAAGGATACGCGGACCCCTCTTTCGTGAAGGCGTTCGAAGAGAAATACCATTGCAAGATCGCCGCCAGCTATATGGGTTCAAGCGATGAACTCGTCGCCAAGTTGCGTGGAGGCAGCGCCGCGAATTATGACGTGATTTCTCCGTCCAGCGATGTCGCTACCAGCATCGCGAGCACCGGGCTAGCCGCTGAGGTCGACACCACGCAAATCCCGGATTACAACAATCTCTCTCCCCAGTTGCGTGCTTTGCCGCTGGTGAAGGTGAACGGCAAAACCTACGGCGTGCCATTTATGTGGGGCCCGAATCCACTGCTGTACGACACGTCGTATTACAAGACGGCCCCCCAAAGTTGGGCCGATCTCTGGGATCCACAGTTGAAGGGCAAGATTTCTGTTTGGGACGATCTTTCCACCGTGTACATGGCCGCGCAGGTGCTCGGTTATGACAAGCCCGATCCTACACACCTCTACGACTTGAGTGATGACGAGTTGGACAAAGTGAAGGCGAAGCTCCTCGAATTGAAGCCGAACGTTCGCAAAATGTGGACAACCGGCGGCGAACTCACAAATCTTTTCCAGAACCACGAAGTCGTGGCGGCCATGGGCTGGCCGCTGATGACCAATCAGCTCCGCAAGCAGAATTTTCCGATCGGCGAGACCATTCCCAAAGAGAACACCACGGGCTGGATCGATCACCTGATGATTACCGCTGCGAGCGAAAACAAGGAACTCGCGATGAAGTTTCTCGCCTTCATGGTGGAAGCGAGAACCCAGAAGGCGGTCACGGACGTCACCGGCTACACGCCCGCGAATCCGAGTGCGGCGCAGTTCATGTCCGATCAGGAGAAGAAGAACCTGCACCTGGATGACGTGGACGGCTACCAGAAGCACATCTATTTCTGGCAAAACGTGCCCCGTCGCACGAAATATAACGAAATCTGGAATCAAGTGAAAGCTGCCCAATAACCATCGCATGACGACCCAAGCCGCCCCACAAACTCCCGCAGTATCGCAAGCATTGCTCGCCGTCGAGGGCGTGGCGAAGCGCTTTGGGAGCAACATCGTGCTGAGCGACGTCTCGCTGGAGATCGCGCAAGGCGAATTCCTCAGCATTCTCGGCGAAAGCGGATCGGGGAAGACGACGCTGCTGCGCTTGATTGCCGGCTTCGAACGTCCGGATTCAGGATCGATCGTGATGGACGGGCAGCGCATCGACAACCTGCCGCCCTATCAGCGCAAGGTGAATACCGTTTTCCAAAGTTATGCGCTCTTTCCCCACCTTACGGTCGCCGAAAACGTGGCCTATGGTCTGAAGGTAAATAGAACGCCTAAGCAGGAAATCGAACCTCGTGTGCAGGCCGCGCTCGCCATGGTGAAGATGGAAGCCTTCGCGAAAACCAAGCCGTCGAAACTCAGCGGAGGACAGCAGCAGCGCGTTGCGTTAGCGCGGGCATTGGTGAACCGGCCCAAGCTCCTTCTCCTTGATGAGCCACTTTCTGCGCTGGATGCGAACCTGCGCCGGGAAATGCAGTTCGAGCTGAAAGCCTTGCAGCGCGGCGTGGGCATCGCATTTGTCTTCGTCACCCACGACCAGGAAGAGGCGATGACGATGTCCGATCGCATTGCGCTGCTCCGGTTGGGCGAACTGGAGCAGGTCGCGACCCCGCGAGAAATCTATGCCCGGCCCGCCACCGCGTATGCCGCCCAGTTCATAGGACATAGCAATCTCCTGCGCTGCACCGTGAGTCGGGGGATTGCCCGCTGGGGCAGCATCCTCTTCACATGCTCGGCGGCTGACGGTCCCGCCGTTTTCTCTCTGCGGCCCGAGGCGATCCAGCTTGCGAATACAGCCACCGCTGCGATCGACATCCGCTTTCGGGCGTCGGTGGTCCGCCAGGTATTTCAAGGCGCCACGGAACTCTTCGAACTCGATTGCGGCGGCGTTAGACTCAACGCGAGGATTCAAGGCTCGCACGTGCCCGTCGGTGAAAGCGAGTTCGCATTCGCGTCCGCGGATGTCGTTCCCGTGAAGGAGAGCCGCTAAGTGTTCTCGCGAGCGTACAAAGCGGTTGTCGCGCTTCCGCCGATTCTCTGGGTAGGAGCGTTCCTCCTCACCCCGTATCTGCTTTTGTTCTGCAACAGCTTTTGGACCGTGCAGGGCGGCCAGGTGATCGTCCACAACTGGGGGCTGCAAAACTATCGCAACCTGGTGCAAGTGCCGGTCTACTTTGATGTTCTTCTGCGCTCCATGAAAATCGCCGGTGGTGTGACTCTGCTGGCACTGCTCCTCGGATATCCCCTGGCCTATTACGTCTCCTTCTACGCAAAACACAAACAATTGCTCTACCAACTCGTGATCATTCCGCTCTGGGTGAGCTACCTGGTCCGGGCGTATGCCTGGAAGACAATTCTCGGCAGCGACGGCGTAATGAACACCCTGCTGCAGTACCTCCACATCACGCACGGGCCCGTCGGATTTCTTCTCTACAGTCGGTTCGCGGTTGTGCTCACATTGACGCATATCTATACGCCATTCACGTTCCTGCCAATCTTTGCCGCGCTAGAGCACATTCCAAGAAATCTCGTGGAAGCCTCGCAGGACCTTGGCGCCTCCCGGGTCAAAACGTTTTGGCGAGTAATCGTTCCGTTGTCGATACCCGGCGTCCTGGCAGGCGCGACGTTTGCATTCGTCCTGAGCCTGGGCGATTTTCTTGCGCCCCTGCTGCTCGGCGGTCCGAGCGGGATCATGATCTCGAATGTGGTGGTCACCCTCTTCGGCGCAGCCTACGACTGGCCTCTCGGAGCCGCGATTTCAGCATGCATGATGGTGCTTGTGCTCGCCATCCTGTTCCTCACTGAGAAGATCGAGAAGAAGTGGAGCTTCAGCGCATGAGTGCGGATGCAGACAAGAACCCCCTATGGCTGCGCGTGCATGTCATCGCGGTTTTCGCATTTCTCTATCTGCCGATCGTCATTCTTGTTCTGTATTCGTTTAACGGCGGTGGGGTCGGTGGATTTCCTCCACGCAACTTGACCCTCAACTGGTATCGCCTGCTGCTGGATGACGGCGCGCTGTGGGATGCCGTCGTCAACAGTCTCGAAGTGGCGCTCGCCGCCGTGGCGATTGCAATTGGCCTCGGCCTGCCCGCAGCTCTGGCCCTCGACCGGGTGAACTTTCCCGGTAAGACGATCTTCCGGCGTCTTGTGCTGCTGCCGCTCATTCTTCCTGGCATCATCACCGGTCTCTCGTTGCTGATGCTGGTAGTGGCTGTAAAGATGAAGTTGAGCCTGCTGACAATCACTCTCGGTCATGGAACCGCGCTGATCTCAGTTGCTACGACAGAAATCTTCGCGGGATTACAGAAGGCGCAGCGTTCACAGGAAGAGGCGTCGCTCGACCTGGGTGCAAATTACTGGCAGACATTCTGGCGCGTCACCTTACCAAATCTGAAGCTGGCCATTATCGGCGCGGCGCTGCTGATCTTCACGCTGTCCATGGATGAGATCGCCGTGAGTTTCTTTCTCATCGGTCGCGACAACACGCTACCGCTGGAGATCTGGTCACGCCTGCGGCGTGGCATGACTCCCGAGATCAATGCAATCTCCACCATCATCTTTGTATTCTCGTTAGCACTTATTTTGCTTTGGTATCGGTTGCGTAAGCCGGGCTCCGAAGAATGGGAAACGGCGGCGATCGCGATAGAAGGGAACTCATGAGCACGAATCGAAGAGACTTCATTAAGTTTGTCGTGGCAGGTGCGGTGGCAGCAGGCTGTCCGATTTCGCTGAAGGCTGTCCCCGACGAGACAAAAACCGAGGTAGACGGCGAGCACAACGAAGTCTGCCACCAGGTGCGCGATGGACATGTGTTCACGCGGCCTCCTTCCTCCGCCAACTATGACGTTGTGATTGTTGGCGGGGGCGTGAGCGGCATGACTGCGGCCTATCTGCTGCGCGACAAGAAATTCTTGCTGCTCGAAAAAGAGCCGCACTGGGGCGGTAACTCCTATCTCGAAGAGTTCAACGGCGCGGAGTACGCAACTGGCGGCGCATTTCTTGAGATGGGTGGGGGTGCGGCCGAGTTCTCGAAGTCCCTCGGCCTTGAGCAACTTCCCATCGCCAACTGGGACGGCATGATCCTGAACGGACAATTCGTTCCTGACTGCTGGGGTGACAATATCGACAAGCTCCCCTATCCAGCCAATGTGCGCGACGGCTTCAAGAAATTCCGTGACGACGTCCTCAAGATGGACGTGACTGGCCGCGTCAAGGAGCTTGATCTGCAGCCCCTCACTGATTTCACCAAGGGGTACCCGAAAGAATTAACCGAGTGGTGGGACGACTACGGTCCCTCGAACTGGGGAGCGAAGGCAGCAGAGACTTCGGCGATGATAGGCCTGATGGAACTTCATTTCATCAGCGGCCCTGGACGCAAAGATGAGCGCGTGACGCTGCCCGGCGGAATCGGCGCCCTTAATCGGCGCTTGTCGGAAGTCTTAAGCGAAAAGTACAAGGAACAATTGCAATTGTCTGCAACCATCGTTTCTGTGGTCCAGCAGAAGAGCGGCGTGGATGTGACCTATCTGCACAACGGCGAGACAAAGACCGTCACCGCAAAGGCCGTCATCATGGCGACCCCGAAATTTATTACCGCGCGGATCGTTGAAGGCATGCCTTCAGCGCAAAAAGACGCGATCAAGAAGATGCACTACATTCCCTACGCGGTGGTGAACTTGATCTACGATAAGCCCGTCTTCAACCGGGGGTATGATACCTGGTGTCCGGGCGGAAATCGGTTTACGGACTTCATCGTGGCCGATTGGACCGTGCGAAATCAGCCAGGGTACAAGCAGAAATACAACATCCTCAGCTGCTATACGCCCATGGAAGAAGATGAGCGCGGGTACCTGCTCACCGAGAACGGCAGTAAGCTGATCGCCGAGCAGGTGCTCACGGATTTCAAAAAGCTCTTGCCGGAAACCGACGTCGATCCGCTCGAGGTGCACATCTATCGTCGCGGCCACCCCATGTACAAATCGCTGCCGGGCAACTTCACAAAAGTACAGCCGCTTACCCGCGTTCCCATGGAACGAATCGCCTTCGCGAACACCGACTCCGAAGGGCCGGTGTCAAGCACGGGAGAAGCTATAAAAGCGGCGCACCGGGCGGTTGAGGAAGTGAACAAAATGCTCGCCGGCCTCCCGCGCGCCGCGGTTGCTGGCTAGAGAGATCGCGTTGCAAGAAAGCCGTCCGTGCGGACGGCTCTTTCATTGTAGGCACAACCTAAAACTGAAAGCGTAGTCCAAACTGGATCACGCGTGGGCCGCCGCCGCCGAGACCAGGGTTGCCTTGTGCGACATCCGGCGTTTGCGTGATTTGTCCAGCCACGCCGGCGTTTGGATTTAACGTCCCATCGGCATTGATGCCCGGGATGAGGACTCCGTTCGGCAACGCAAAGTTTGGATGGTTGAAGATGTTGAAAAACTCGGCTCGGAATTCCACGCTGACTTTCTCGCTGATCGGCGTGCGTTTGGTGAGTGAGAAGTCCGTGTTGTAGAAGTGCGGGCCATAAATCGCATCGCGACCTAAATCGCCGAACGTTCCGTCCGCGGGCTGTTGGAAGGCAAGCGGGTTCAGGTAGCCAGTCGCAGGATTCCAGTTCGGCAGAATGGGATTCACTCCCGGCACTACGTTCGGCCGCTGATGATAGTTCGCCGGCGGCTGGAATCCGGTGGCCGTGTCCGAGATGCTCGTATCGGTCGACGTAACAATCGGAATCGGACGGCCCGATTGCAACGTAACGATCGCGTTGGCATTCCAGCCGCTCGTGGCACGTGGTGACCATCGATTGAACGCGGGGATGGCATAGCTTATTGCGCCGGTAAAGCGATGCCGGGTATCAAAGGTGGAAGGACCATGCTCGGCGGCGAGGTCATAAGAGTTCTGGGGCAATGCGGCAGAGGCGCCGTTGAAATCGATGCCATCCGAGGCGTCGTCGAGTGACTTGGAAAACGTATAGGTCGTGAATCCGGAGAACCCATGCGCATTTCGCAGGCGCAAGGTCGTTTGTAACGCGTGATAGGTTGAGCCGGCGATCGTCGCGAGGTAGTCTTCGAAGCCGTAATTCGGGTCCGGACGGTTTCCGTCTGCATTTGCCTGGTTGGCATCGTAGAGCCGCGTGAGATGCGTGCCCTTACTGCCAACGTAGCCAACCTCGAGCGACGCCGCGTTCCCGAGTTCCTGTTGGATGTTCAGGTTCCAGCTTTGCGTGTAGGGAGTCGCAAGATTGCGCGGCACGAAGAACCAATCGTAAGGTGGTGCGCCGGCCGTATACACGGGACCAGGCGCGCTGCCATTCCATGCGTCGGAGTTGAACGTGAGCGCGTTGACTGGCTGCGGCCCGATCGGGTTGGTCACCAGTCCGGCGGAGTTGGTGTAGTTCGCAATCAGCAAGTTCTGCGGGATGTAGTCGTAGTAGATGCCGTATCCGGCGCGCACCACCGTGTTCTTGCGCATATTCCACGCGAGTCCAATGCGCGGGCCGAAATTGTTCAGGTCGCGGTTGTACGGGGGATCGGTCAGTTCCGGACCGTTGGGCGTCATGTTGGAGATGAGCCCGTTGGACTCACCCAAGGGGCCGAAGTATTCCCATCGTAATCCGAGATTCAAGGTCAACTTCGAGGTGGCTTTGTAATCATCCTGGACGAACAAACCGACATCGTTATTAAACGTACTGCGCTGGGTGTTGCCGGTGAGCGATGCGGGAAAACCATCGCCGAGGTAGTACGACGCCAGGACGTCTGTGCCGTAGTCGCTTGAATACCCGTCGCCGTAGAACGGCATCAGGGCACGTTCGAGGTTGTCGTTGAATGAATCGACCATGGCCCGGCGGAACTCGCCTCCGAACTTCACGCTGTGCTTGCCATGGATCCACGTAAAGTTGTCGAGACCTTCGTAGGTCTGGCTGACCCGGCCCCGTGGAATGCTGTAGGCGCTGGTTCCAAGGTTTTCGAAGATCCCTCCGAAATCGATTTCCGGCAGCCCGAGCTTGCCCGTGCCCATGTCCAGCCCAAGCGTGGAAGGGTCAAGTTGATCGGCCGAGCTAAACGAAGTGCGATAGCGCGAGTAGCCGAAGCGCAGTTCGTTCAGGCGGGTGGCGGAAAGCGTAGTGAGAAGGCTGCCAGAGACCACTTGCACGCGGGTAGGCGATTTCTGCGCGAAAGCAGCGATGCGCGACCCGGCGCCGTAACCCAGGCCGCCCAGCGGGAAGGTCTGGTCGCCCTGGCTGAAGGCATACCGCGCGGAGACCTGGTTTTTCGCCGTAAGCTGGTGATCGATTTTCCCGATGAAGCTGTCAAGGTCGTTCTTGTCGTTCACCACGCCGTTGGCCGTTCCGCTGCCACCAATGCATCCAGTCGTCGTGGGAGTACCCGATCCGGCCGTGCATCCCGTGGCAGCAGGGAAGTAAGAGAGAATCTTCGTCAGTGCGGGGTTCGGCGTTACTCCGTTCGCAGCAGCGGCAGCTTGCGCATCGGAGATCTGCAAAGCCGAGGGCACATCGAGCACGTAATTCGAAGTCACGCGTTCGCGCTGGCCTTCGTATGCAAGAAAAAAGAACGTCTTGTCGTGAATGATCGGTCCACCGATCGAAGCGCCATACTGGTTATTCTTGAATCCGCCTTGTGGATCAGGCGCAGGATTGAAGTAATTGCGCGCGTCGAGCGCCGAATTGCGCAGGAAGTAGAAGACGCTTCCATGGATGTCGTTTGTGCCTGACTTGGTGAGCACGTTGACTGCGCCCCCACTGTTGCGGCCATATTCCGCGCCGTATTGCGCCTGCAGGTTAAATTCCTGGATCGCGTCGATGGGCAGGAGCGATGCCGGGGCTCCGGTGATCCCGACTTGGTTCAGGGCCGAGTTGTTGAAGAACGGATCATTATTGTCGGTGCCGTCGAGCATGTAGTTATTCGACCGGTCACGGTTGCCGTTGATATTGAATTGTCCGAAACCTTTTTCCGTCCCGGCCACACCGGACCCCTCGACCGTCACGCCAGGAGTGAGCGCAACCAGTTTGCCGAAGTCGCGGCCGTTCAACGGCAGTTCAGTGACCAGTTTGTTCTCCACGACTTGCCCGAGGACGTCGCGCGTGGTTTCCACCAGTGGCGCCGTCTCAGTCACGTCGATCACGCGGTCGCCCATCCCGAGATCAAGAGGAATGGGGACGGTTGTATCGAGTCCGACTGCTACATCCACTCTCCGTTTGAACTGATGAAAGCCTGTGACATCGACCGTGATGTCGTAATTTCCTGCAGGCAATTCGACAATCTGGTAATTGCCGTCACCGTCGCTTTGCACCGTGCGGACCAATCCGTTGGCCAGGTTCTTCGCTATCACTGTCGCGTTGGGCACAACAGCTCCGCTCGGATCGGTGACGGTGCCGCGAATCGATCCGCGATAGCTTTGTGCAAGCGTGAGAGCGGATGGCAATACCAATCAGGACCACAGCGATCGAGAATGATCGAAAAGCTTTCATCGAACCCCCTCCAGATAAAGCAGAGCGCGACCGAGGTGCAAGCCGCGCCAATATCCATTACTTCTTAGTTGGAATGGTGAAGCTGACCGGTGGCTTGATGTTATAAGTCTTTGCGAAATCGGACTGGTTGACAGCAAAGCTCAGACGCCCACGCGAATCGATAAACAGCAGTGGCTTGCCTACCGGAACGTCGCTGAAAGTGTGAACGATCGGGAGCGTCATCTCATTGGCGCCGAGCGTGACAGGTACTCGATCCCCGATCGCGTACCCGAGCTTTGCAAAATCTTCGCGATAAACGTTGGTGATCAGGTTGCCGAAGGGAAAGTCGAGGCCGATGACCGCGCCGACTAGTTTCCCATTGTCAACCGCGGCTTTAGGAACGTTCAGGCGAACCAGTTGTGTCACCGGAACTTCAGGTCCGGCCTTGGTCCAATCGTCGCCGCGAGCCACGTGTGCGCCGGCCGGCGAGAATATATCGCGTCCGTGAAAGGTGGAGGAAATCCCCGCGCCAATCATAAAGTCTTTGTTCGTGATTTCGTGCACGGTTTCAATCCCGTCGCGGTCCTGAACAAACGTCAACAGGCCGTTATCGGGGAGGATGAAGTATTGGTTCTTCTTCGACTTTGCGACGATCGCCTTGCGGCTGCTGCCGACCGTAGGATCGATCACAACGACGAAAACCGTACCTTCCGGATAATATGGCGTGGTTCCGGCAAGATAGCGCGCCCCATCGAGAATTGAGAACGGCGTCACGTCATGGGTAATGTCGATGATGCGCGCGTCAGGAACAATGCTGAGCATCACCCCTTTGCAGATCGGCACCGCGTCGTTGTTGCTGCCGAAATCGGTCATAAAGAGAATCTCGCTGCTCTTCTGGCCTGCAGCCACAACCGTGAGCGGAAAGAAAACCAAAAGGGCCAAGGCAGCCTGGCGGAGGATTGCGCGCAATTGCATCTCGAAGTCTCCTGACAATTGAGAATACCCGGATATTCTGCCTCGCGACCAAGATAACTGCAAACTCCTCCGACGTAGAATGAAGGACAACGTGCAGGACGCGGAGCACAATTCGCCGACGCAGCGGACGATTTTCCATGTCGATATGGACGCTTTCTTCGTCTCCGTCGAGGAACTATTCGACCCATTCCTGAAAGGGAAGCCAGTCGTGGTCGGTGGCCAACGAGACGAGAGAGGCGTCGTATCAGCGGCTTCTTACGAGGCGCGCAAGTTCGGGGTTCACTCGGCCATGCCTTTGCGCACCGCCGCGAAACTATGTCCGCACGCAATTTTTGTAAACGGCCACCCGGAACGTTATCGTGAGTACTCCGGCAAAGCCTTCGCGGTCCTTAAAAAGTTTTCGCCCAAGGTCGAGATGGCTTCCATCGACGAAGCTTATCTAGATATGACGGGAACCGAGCGGCTTCACGGGCCCGCTTTGAAAGCCGCCCACGCACTGCATCAATTCATGAAGCGCGAAACCGAGCTGAACTGTTCGATCGGAATTGGCACCTCGCGCCTCATTGCCAAGGTTTGCAGTGATCAGGCCAAGCCCAACGGCGTGCTGTGGATCGTGCCCGGCCAGGAGGCAAGCTTCCTGGCTCCGCTCAACGTGCGCAAAATTCCTGGCGTCGGCAAGGTGATGGAGCAGAAGCTCAACCAGATCGGCATCCGTCGGGTCGGTGACTTGGCGAAGCTCGACGATGTGTTTCTGCGTGAGCGCTTCGGTGAGTGGGGATTGGCTTTAGCAGGGAAGTCGCGAGGGCTCGATGCTGGCGGCTATTTCGATCGCGACGTTGCTGTCGATGAAGGCCCGAAATCTGTCAGCCACGAACACACCTTCAACACCGATACGAACAATCGCGAGAAGCTCGAGGCGATGTTGTCGCGCCTCTCGGAAATGGTGTGCCGCCGTTTGCGCGAGCACGAATTGCATGCGCGAACCGTGCAATTGAAACTCCGCTACTCCGACTTTTCCACCATCACCCGCGCCCATTCGCTGGACCAGCCAACCCAGCTCGATACCGTCGTCGCCGAGACCGCGCGGTCCCTCTTTCGCGAGAATTGGGAGCGCGGGCGGGCAGTGCGCTTGCTTGGCGTCCAAACCTCGGGCTTCGACGATGCACCCCTGCAACTCGATCTGCTGGGGCAGGTGCAAGAGGACAAAATCGCCAAAGCGCTCTCCGTGGTGGACCAGATGCGCGACAAGTTTGGCGAGAATGCGGTTTCGCTGGCGACCGGCCTGAAGTCACGTTTCCGTGAGAAAACGCACGAAAATCCCGCGAGCTTGCCGGGAAAAGAGAAGAAAAAGTCCTCCTGACCCACGTTGTTCACTTTTTCATCGGTTTTCAGACGACGAATGCGCTGGATCACGCTTGTCCGTGACTCTCTTCCTTCAACAAGCGAACCAGACGTCCGATCATGCTCCTATCACGTTGTACGAGTGAACGGGAGTGGTTCATGTCCAAGATCTTAGTAGTGGGATACGGAAATCCTTTGCGGGCGGATGAGGGACTCGGTTGCCATGTCGCTCGTCAGATTGCGCACCACCTGCGCGAGGACAAGCGCGTGGAAGTTGTACCTTGTCATCAGCTGGCACCCGAGATCGCAAGAAAGATTGCTGAGTCGCAGTTCGTAATTTTCATCGATGCATGCAACGAAGGCGATCCAGGCACAATTCTCGAAACCACCGTCCTGCCCGACGCGGATTTCAGTAGCACCCCTGGGGATGAATTGACCCCACCGCGACTTTTGGCGGCGGCGAAAACATTGCACGGGGAGTGCCCCCCGGCCGTGCTCTTCAACATGACAGGTTGGTGTTTCGAATTTGGCGAACACATGTCGGCGATCGTGAGCGAGCGCTTCCACGATCTGGTGCGCATGATCGAGAAGACAATCGCAGAGCACGAGGCGGTTTTGGCTTAAAAAAGGATCGCTCGGAGGCCGATATGTACGAGCTGAGTGTGGCACAGGAGCTCTATTGCAAGAGCCGGAAGCGCGCCGACGACGTTCGCGGGCGCGCGTTAGAGTCGGTGCGGGTTGCCGTGGGAGAGCTTTCCGGAGTCAACCCGGCCTTGTTGCGGTCTGCCTGGAAACTCGCTACTTCCGAGAGCATAGACGACCAATGCCAACTTGAGATCGAGGTGGTCGCCGCGCGGCAGATTTGCCCACAATGCGGCGCAGAAGCATGGGCCAAGTCGCTTGTGCATCCCACCTATTGCGGGCATTGTAAGTGCCACCTGCGCGTCGAACATGGCGCCGAAATCGAAGTACTGGAGATTCGCTTCGAACCAGAACTTGCGATGGCCTGAGCAAAGAGCCCCGATCAGGAGTGCCGTAGGTCGTCGCGCCAGAAATTGCGGGCCCTGAGTTGCTCTTCCATGTATTCGATGGGATCACCCTGTACCCAGGCGCGCAATCGGGGCGGAATCGTCGCTTTACGATAGGTCTTGCACTCGATCAAGGTGGGTCCGCCCTCGTGGCGCGCGCGGTACATCGCTTCCTGAGTCACCCGATAAACCGCCATTGCATCGCTTCCATCGACCGTGATCCCGGGGAAACCAACGCCAAGGATTGCGTGACCGAGATCGTGGAGGTGGTTTCCCTTCGCAAGATTGTGCTGCACAGTAATCACCAGCGGCAGCTTGTGCATGGCTGCGAAACTAAAAATGTCACGCGCCGAAGTGAGCGTATCGGTTTCCCCCGCGAAGGCAAGCACCAGGCCTGGCTTCTGCCGCAAGCTGCGCTCAAGCGCATATCCGGCGGCAATGCCGATGTGCGCAGAGGTTTCGAGCGGAGGCGTTTTCGCATCGAGCGGAGCGAGATCGAGCAGTTCAGGTCGATTCTTCCCAAATAGGATTGAGGGGATCGCGCTCGCATTCATGATCGTCAGCGAATCTTCCGGCAGAAGCCCGATCAGCGATCCCACCAGGGTCGCTTCCAGCCCTCGCGTAACCGGAGAGGCTGCGCGGCATTTCGTCAAGAAAGAGTACATACGCCGCATGAGTTCTGGGTCGCGAGACGGCGGGGTGTTCACCGCGTCATGGGCTTGCTTGTGCTTGGGGGTCGGCATCGGAGGGCGAAGCCCAATTCTAAATCATTAGGAGCGCTCCGCCGCGCATGCGTGCTTACGGCGCTTGCGCAAAAATAAAAGGTCCGCGTTTGCGGACCTTTTGATTTACAGAACGGGCTTACTGGCGAGTCGAGGGCTGATCTGTCGCCGGCAGCACTGACAGCGCGGTTGGTTCCTCGTCTGGCACTTCCGGGAGCGGCTTTTCCAGGGCCATTTGCAGAACTTGGTCCATCTCGTCCACAAAGTGCAAGGTCATTTCACGGCGGATGTTTTCCGGAACTTCGGCCAGGTCTTTCTCATTGTCTTTTGGCAGAATCACGGTCTTAATTCCCGCGCGCAACGCCGCGAGCAGCTTTTCCTTCAAGCCGCCAATCGGAAGAACCTTGCCGCGCAGGGTAATTTCCCCCGTCATCGCAATGTCGCGACGCACCGGAATCTTCGCTAGCGCGCTCGAGAGGGCCGTCGCCATGGTGATGCCCGCCGACGGGCCATCCTTCGGAATTGCGCCCTCCGGCACGTGCACGTGAATGTCGCTGTTGCGATAGAAGTCGCGGGGAAGTCCAAGCTTGTGAGCACGGGAGCGCACGAATGACATTGCCGCCTGTGCCGATTCCTGCATCACGTCGCCGAGTTTGCCGGTGAGAGTGAGCTTGCCCTTGCCTTCCACCACCGAAACCTCGGTGGTGAGAATCGACCCGCCCAC
This sequence comes from uncultured Acidobacteriaceae bacterium, assembly GCA_963703075.1. GTDB lineage: Bacteria > Acidobacteriota > Terriglobia > Terriglobales > Acidobacteriaceae > Korobacter. The sequence goes on along the minus strand of OY969786.1, from coordinate 2,388,822 downwards.
TTCGGTCCATGCCAGGCCCGTGACGAGTCCGATTTCACTCTTTTCGTGGATCGCGGAATCGCGGTAACGGGTAACCCCGAGAAAGTCTCCAACGTTGTCGGCCGTGACATGAACTTTGTAGTTCTTGTCTTTCACGACCCGCCGCGCGATTTTGCGGCACACATTCCCGATCTCGCGCTCGAGGTTGCGTACTCCCGCTTCGCGCGTGTAGTTGCGGATTACGATGCGCAACGCTTCAAGATCGAATTCTGCATTCTCTGCCGTGACGCCGGCCTGCTCTCGTTGCTTCTTCAGTAGGTACTGGCGCGCGATCTCGACCTTTTCGTCTTCCGTGTAGCCGTGCAGTCGGATGATTTCCATGCGGTCCTGCAGTGGGCCCGGGATGGTGTGCAGCACGTTCGCGGTTGCAACAAAGAAGACCTGCGAAAGGTCGTACTCCACATCCAGGTAGTGATCGACGAACATGAAATTCTGTTCCGGATCGAGGACTTCAAGCAATGCCGAGGACGGATCGCCGCGGAAGTCGGTCGACATCTTGTCGACTTCGTCCAGCATGAAGACCGGGTTCTTGGTGCCCGCCTTTTTCATCATCTGGATGATCTGGCCGGGCAGGGCGCCAATATACGTGCGGCGATGCCCGCGGATTTCTGCCTCATCCCGCACACCGCCCAGCGACATGCGCACGAACTTGCGCCCCGTAGCTTTCGCAATCGACATGCCTAGAGAGGTCTTGCCCACGCCTGGAGGTCCGACGAAGCAAAGAATCGTGCCCTTCGGATTCTTGACGAGCTGCCGCACCGCGAGAAACTCGATGATGCGCTCTTTGACCTTCTCTAAGCCGTAATGATCTTCGTTCAGGATCTTCTCGGCGTAATCGACGTTGCGAACTTCCTTCGAGCGCTTCTTCCACGGAACCGCCAGCAACCAGTCGAGGTAGTTGCGCGACACCGTGCTTTCGGCCGACATCGGCGGCATTGCCTCAAGCTTCTTCAGCTCTTGCAGCGCCTTTTCGTGGACCTCTTCCGACATGCCGGCGGCGTCGATCTTCTTCTTGAGTTCGTCGAATTCACTCTTCTCGCCGCGGCCCAGTTCCTTCTGGATGGCCTTGATCTTTTCGTTGAGGTAGTACTCTTTCTGCGCCCGCTCCATCTGCCGCTTCACCCGCGATTGGATGGTGCGATCCATGTTCAGCTTTTCGATCTCAACGTCAAGCACGTCCGCAATGCGATTCAGTCGCTCGGCCGGATCGAAAATCTCCAGCAGCTCCTGCTTCTCTTCAATCGAGAGCTGCAGGTTGGCCGCAATCGTATCGGTGAGCTTCGCCGGATCTTCCATGCGCACGGCGGCGATCATCGTCTCGTAATTGAGCGATTGGCAAAGCTTCACATATTGCTCGAACAGGGAAGTGACCCGCTGGATCGCCTGCTCAAGCGTCGGGGTCATCTCGGTGTTGTATTTCACTGTGCGGACGGTCGCTTCAAAAAAGCCGTCGCCGTCGGTTACCTGGAGGATCTTCGCCCGCTCGATTCCCTCAACCAGTACTTTAATGTTTCCGTCGGCGAGCTTGAGACTTTGAACGATGTTGACGATCGTCCCCACCTGGTAAATCTCATTCGGCTTGGGCTCATCGACGCTGGCGTCGTGCTGCGTAGCTAGAAAAATCTTCTTGTCTGCCGCCAGAGCCTCTTCCAGCGCTCGAACGCTCGATTCCCGGCCAACCACAAAGGGCGTCATCATCGATGGGAAGATGACAACATCGCGGATCGGCATCATCGGGAGTTTCTTGGTTTCGAATTTCTCGCGCTGGCTCATGGACAGGGTCCCCCGTACTGAAGCGGATGAAAAGCGTCGTTTGCACCACCCCAGTGTAGTAAGGATAACACGCGAAAATTGAGGGTTCGAGCAGTACCAAATGAGGAACCTCACCACGAATGGTGCAAAGCAAAACCCCAGCCGTGACTGGGGTTTACAAGACCAACTCTGAAACTAGCTTGCCTGCTTTTCCACCAGGTTGATGGAGATATCCCGCTTTTGCACCATTTCCGCCGTGACCTCGAAATCCTTCACGCGCTTTTGGCTGGGCAGGCTGTACATCAGGTCCAGCATCAGTTCTTCCAGGATCATGCGCAGGCCGCGCGCGCCCACTTTGCGCTGCATGGCCTCTCCGGCGATGGCACGAACCGCTTCGTCCGTGAACTTCAGCTTTACGTTCTCGAACTCGAACAGGCGCTGGTATTGCTTCACGATTGCGTTCTTCGGCTTGGTGAGAATCTCGACCAAGGCATTCTCATCGAGATCGTTCAGGATACCCAGGACTGGCAGGCGACCGACAAACTCGGGGATCAACCCGAACTTGATCAGGTCCTGCGGCTCTGCCTGCTGCAGCATCTGTGAATCACGCTGGTTGGCGGTGGTGAAATTCTTTTCTTTCTCTTCGTCGCGGAAGCCGAGCGCACGCTTGCCGAGCCGACGTCCCACAATCTTTTCCAGCCCGACGAATGCGCCGCCAACGATGAACAGAATGTTAGTCGTGTCGACCGGCGTAAATTCCTGGTGCGGATGCTTGCGGCCCCCTTGGGGCGGAACGTTGGCCACTGTTCCTTCAAGAATCTTCAGTAGCGCCTGCTGCACGCCTTCACCGGACACGTCGCGGGTGATAGACGGGTTTTCGTCCTTGCGGCCGATCTTGTCGATTTCGTCGATATAAATGATGCCGGTCTGGGCACGGGCAACATCGCCGTCCGCCGCCTGTAATAGTTTCAGGATGATGTTTTCGACGTCCTCACCCACATACCCGGCTTCGGTCAGGGTGGTCGCATCCACGATCGCGAACGGCACATCCAGCATCTTGGCCAGGGTTTGCGCCAAAAGCGTCTTGCCGGTTCCGGTCGGACCGACGAGCAAAATGTTGGATTTCTGTAGTTCGACTTCGCCGCTGCGCTGGCGGTTCATGAAAATGCGCTTGTAATGGTTGTAAACCGCGACCGAGAGCTTCTTCTTAGTCTGTTCCTGGCCAATTACATACTCGTCTAGGAAGGTTTTCACTTCCTGGGGTTTGGGCAGGTGATTCGGAGCGGCCGCTGGACTGGCTTCGGCGCGGTCATCCTCAAGAATCGAATTGCAGACCGCCACACATTCGTCGCAGATATAGGCGCGCGGATAATCGCTTGGCGATGAGATTAATTTCGCAACTGCGTCCTGCGACTTATGGCAAAACGAGCAGCGAAGCACCTCGTCCGTTCCAGTCCTCGATCTCACAGCTATACACTCCTTAGACCACCGGCATGCTGCCAGGGCGCCTATCTCGGTCGTACGCAGGCTGCTCTTTTTTCTCCGGGTCCCTTAAACCCGAAGGTAGCATGCTCCCCCTTGAAGAATTGTTTCAGAGTTTACTCCGCCTTTCGGAATTTTCCCTAAGGCGGAGCCATTACTTTAGTGGGATTCTCCGTGTAGCACTAATGACCTCGGTAATGCTACTTGTGCTTGTAGATGATATCGTCGATCAGGCCATATTCTTTAGCCTGCTGCGCGTTCATGATGAAGTCGCGCTCGACGTCCTTCTCCACTTTTTCCAGCCGCTGATTGCAATGTTTCGCCAGTAACTGGTTCGTTATTTCGCGCATGCGCAGGATTTCGCGTGCATGAATATCGATATCCGTCGCCTGTCCGCTCAGTCCACTCATCAGGGGTTGATGAATCAGGATGCGGGAGGTTGGCAGGGCATACCGTTTGGTGGGAGCCCCGGAGGCAAGCAGCGTCGCCGCCATGCTGGCGCACTGGCCGATACAGATCGTTGCCACATCCGGACGGATGAATTGCATCGTGTCGTAGATTGCCATCCCCGCCGTGATCGACCCACCCGGTGAGTTGATGTAGAGCGAAATGTCCTTCTCGGGATCTTCGGCCTCGAGAAAAAGCATCTGCGCAATGATCAGGTTGGCAACGTTGTCGTCAATTGGCGTCCCGAGAAAAATAATGTTGTCGCGCAGCAGCCGGGAATAGATGTCGTACGCGCGCTCGCCCCTGCTGGTTTGTTCGATCACCATGGGCACAAGCATGATTGCCGCTCCTTTTGGTTCACCTGCTCACACTCCGGGCCGGAGTCGTGCTCAGGGCCAGGATGTTGTGGTCAGGGGAAAGCAGGCCGCCCTATGCGGACCGGCTATAGAGTAAGTCGAGAGTTTTCTCGTTACGTATACGAGTCCGGATTCTATCCAGCGACCCATCTTGCGTCAAACGTGTGCGCACCGCTTCCGGCGTTTGTTGCGACTGCCGCGCCAGACTTGCGATCTCCTGGTCGACTTCTTCATCTGTGACCTCGACCTTCTCGGCGTCCGCAATCTTTTCCAGCAACAAAGAAGTCTTCACTTCGCGAATCGCCGCGTCGCGTTGTCCATCGCGCAGCCGGGCAAAATCCATCTTGCGCATATCTTCAGCCCGCATTCCTTGCTGCGCCAGGGCGCGCAATCCACGCTCCAGCCGAACTTCAATCTGGCTTTCGACCATCGCCCGCGGGACCGGAAACTCGTTGAGCTTCACCAGTTCGTCCACCAGCTTGTCTTTGCCTTCGTGCTCTGAGCGGTGCTTCTTTTCATGCTCCAGGCCTTCGCGGATCTTGGCGCGGAGTTCTTCCGGCGTCTTGAATTCGCTGCCAAGCTCCTGGATGAACTCTTCGTTGACCTCAGGAACGATCTTCTTCTTCAGTTCCTTCACCGTCACCTGGTACTCCACCGACTTCCCGGCCAGCCGCTGGTCCCCGTAATCGGCGGGATAGCTCACGTCGAACGTCCTCTCGTCGCCTGCCTTCGTGCCGCGCAGGTTTTCAGTAAATTCCGCAACCGTGTTCTTGCCACCTAATTCCACCATCACGGAAGGAACTTCTACCGGCTTCGCCTCGGCATCGGACTTATCGCGCCCGGCAAAGCTGATCTGGACGAAGTCGCCGTCCTCCGCCGCACGGTCTTCAATCGGATCGTAGGTGGCGCGCTGCTCGCGCAACCCGTTCACCGTCTCCTCCACCTCTTCATCCGTTACCGTTACCTGCGGATGCTCGACTTTTAGGTTCTGATATCCCTCGGTCGGGATTTCCGGAAGGACCTCGAACTCGGCCGTGAACTTCAACGGCTCATTGTCATGCAGGTGCAGGTCCGTTACCTCCGGCTGCGAAATCGGAGCGAGATTCTGCTTGCCCGTCTCTTCCCGGAAGTACTTTGGCACCAGGTTGCGGACGATCTCTTCATTGATGTCCTGCGAGAACCGGGTGCGGATCACCCCTGCCGGCACTTTTCCCTTGCGGAATCCGGGCACCCGCGCCAGCTTGGCATACTGCTGCACCAGCTTGTTACGTTCATGGTCGACCACGTCGGCGGGAATCTCGACAGTGACGCTGCGCAGGAGGGGGTTTACGGGAGCTTCAACTTCGGGGGTGGCGGTTGCTTCGGTGTTCGTCGTTTCGGTCGTCAACGGATCGCCTTCGGAAAAATGAGTTCAGAGTAGAAAACAAACTGCGGATAGGGCGGAGTTCACGATAGGAACTCCCGAACCGCAATCCCTAAGTTTAAGAGACTGAGCGGTGGTGGTCAAACCTGCGGCCATTCATTCCGAGCGAAACCCGCGAAGATTCCCGCGTTGCCGGGCAAGCCTTCAAAGCGGCTTCGGCGGCTCCGGCCGGTTCTGGCTCGATAAATCGATCACCCACTGCGGAAATACCGGCGCATTGAGCGGCGGCTTGCCCTGGGTCACCGCCCAGTGGTCGATCCAGTCCGTCCCATCATCCCCTACATAGGTGTCAGGCAAACTGTACGACGCATCGCTCAGGGCCTCATCCAGGGTCACGAACTTGTATCCCCGCTTACGAAGCGTATCCAGCAACTCGCCAATATGCTCCGCCTCGAGCCAATTGCAGTGCAGCAGCAAGATCTGCTTCGGTTCGTAGCCGAGCAGTTGTTTCGAAAGCTTCTCGTAGTAATCGAATACCTGCCCGGTATATTCCAGGTAAGAACTCACCAGCTTTTGCTCGAGCGCGGCATCGCCCTTGCGACGGGCTCCGTCGTAGGCGCCAGCATACATCCAGTCCCAGGCATCCATCGTCACCGGGGCAATCCGGTACCCACGCTGGGCCAGGAAGAATTCCGCCTGGCGACGGGTTTCCAGGTCTTCACCTACTGCCAGGTATGGATGCCGCAAGTACCGCAGCTTCATCTTGTGCTCCGCCAGCAGCATCGCGGTCACCGTCTCGCCCCGCACCACGTTCTCCTCCCAATCCTTCAGCGTGTTCTGGCTCAGCGACATGTGGCTGAAGGTATGGTTTCCCAGCTCAAACCCGTTGTCCACCCACATGCGCAGCGCCGCAATGCGGTCATCGACCTCGCCCTTCACGTACAGCTTCTTTTCATTCACAAACCCGATCGCCGGTGCCTGGTTCTGCTTGAGAGTTGCCAGCAGCTTGCTCGTGAGTTCGTCCATGTCTTTGCCAGTGAGTGCCATGCTTGCTCCCGGCAAATCGTCGATCGTGATCGCTACTTCCCGCTGCGGCGCCTGCGCCCACAGCCCCGATCCCATCACCAGAACTGCCCAGGCAGCCAGAACGGCCCGAAGAATGCGCAATGTTCTTGCCTCCTTAATCAGCGAAATTTATATCCCGCCGCAATCATGGATTCCCTTGCCATCAATATACTCAGGAACAAAGCGAGGAACCTGTGATGTGGCAGATCGTTTGGGAGTTTCGCGTCCCCGAAGAACAACGTCCCCATTTCGAACGCAGTTATGGCCCCCAGGGTGAATGGGTCGAGCTATTCTCCCGCTCTTCCGAGTTCCTCGGAACCATCTTGCTGCGCGACCCCGTCGTGGCCGGCCGCTATCTCACCATCGACACCTGGAGCCAGGCCGATGCCTTCCCGCGCTTCGAAGAAAAATACGAAGCCGAATATCAGGATCTCGACCGACATTGCGAACCACTGACCGAATACGAAATCAAGATCGGCGCCTTCGAGACCGTTGCCTGATGTCTTCTTCCTTGAACATCCTCAACCACGAGGTCATCGGCTGCCGCAAATGCCCGCGCCTGGTGGAATATCGCGAGCACATCGGCGTGGAGAAACGCCGGGCTTATCGCGACCACGAATATTGGGCCAAGCCCGTCCCCGGCTTCGGCGATCCGCAAGCCCGCGTGCTCATCCTCGGCCTCGCCCCCGGCGCCCACGGTTCCAACCGCACCGGACGCCCCTTCACCGGCGACATGAGCGGTGCATTCATGTACCCCATCCTGTATAAGACAGGCTTTGCCTCCCAACCCACCGCTGTCAGTCGCGAAGACGGTCTCCAGCTCATCGATTGCTACATCACCGCGGCCGTGCGTTGCGCTCCGCCCGATAACAAGCCGCTCCCCGAGGAACTCGCCAACTGCGCGCCTTATCTCGACCGCGAGATCACCTACCTCGACAAATTGAAGGTCGTGGTTGCCCTCGGCAAGATCGGCTTTGACGCCTACCTCGCCCACCTGCAGCGCACTGGATTCGCCGTCCGCAAATCGCAATACCTCTTCGGCCACGCCGCCGAATACAAAATGCCGAATGGCATGATCCTGCTGGGCTCCTATCACCCCTCGAACCAGAACACCGCCACCGGCAAGCTGACCGCGAAAATGTTCGAAGCCATCTTCCGCCGAGCCAGGAGCTTAATCCAGAGACAGTGAGCACGCAGCCGAGGAGATCCCTACACCGAAAACATAACGTCCATCGTGGTGCTGATCACGAAGTAGATTCCCGCTCACAACGATTCTTAATCACATACAAGATGCTCCGCTGTACATCTCGCATCACGGCGTCTGTCCAGAGTCGGGCATACCAATTGAAATCCGTGGCGAGGCGATGTTGGCTGATTAACTTCAGTCGAATTCCTTCTGCAGAAGGCTCCAAAACGTACTCACCATGCAGCACTGCCGCGCAAAGCAATTGGCCCGCTGATTAAACGCCTTGCCTTTATTCCTTCGCCGCCGTGACCTTTAAGGTCTGCCCATCGATCAGCACCAGCTTTTCCCCCTCCAGGCCTGCAACAAACACGGTGTGCGTGAGCGCATCGACGACGATAGCGTAAGGCCGATCCTCTACCTTCACCGTTCCAACGACAGCTTTGCTACTCTCGTCAATCACCGTCACGGTGTTCGCGACGGTGCTCGCTACATACACGCGATGGGCAGCCGAGTCGATTCCAATCGCCTGCGGATGTCTTCCGGTAGCCACCGTCGCCACCACCGCATTATTCACCGCATCGATTGCCGTCACGCTGTCGCCCGCGTAGTTCGCGACGTAGACGCGGTGGTTGACCGCATCCACTGCAATCGCGCATGGAAATTCGCCGGTACGCACCTTGCTGACACTCCCCATCCGGCCATCGACAACCGCTATGTTGGCTTCGCCCGTTACCGAGAAGTACGCGCGATCGGTGGTCGGGTCCACGGCCGCGCCCCAGACGTGGTTGCCGGCCGGCAGCGGGGTCGGCGTGTCCGACTTGCCGTCCAGCATCAGCACGTCGTGCCCTTCATAGTTGGTGAGGTACAGTTTGCCGGCTGCGGTGTTCACGGCAATGAGATCGGCCAGCATGCCCGCTTTCAGAGTGCTCGTGGTATTGGTCTTTCCATCGATCACCACCATCGCGTTGCCAAAGGTCTTTGAGATGTAGACCTTGTCGGTGGCCGGGTTCACGGCGATAGCGTAGGGAAAATTGCCGACCTCGATGGTGGACGTGACTTCGTCGCTCTTCCCATCAATCACGCTTACGTTCGCACTGCCGGTGTTCGCTACATAAATCTTGTTAGTCTCCGGATTCACATCCAGCGCTTCCGGCCCCGTCCCAACTTTGATCTTCCTCCTCGTGCGCGCCACCGCATCCACCACCGTTACAGTTCCCGCCGCCGCGTCCACCGCATACACTTTGTGTGTCTTCTCATTCAACGCAATGCCCCGCAGGCTGATCTCCGTACCGATGGCCGCCGGGCGATCTACCGCGCCAGCCTGCGAGTGTTCGGAAGTTTTCGCCCCGTTCACCAGCCAATTGGTGGCGTTCTCAATCAGCTTCTTCTGCGTGTTGCTGGCGAAGATCCTATTGCCGTGCCCCATGTTCATGTAAACCATCTTGTAACGCGTGTTCGTCCACACCACGGGCAGATCTCCTTGGGTGAGAATGCCTTTCAATCCAATCGGATAATTCGCGGGATCGAGCGTCAAGAGGACTCGCACATCCTTGTTCAACCGAGGGCTAGGCGTCCAGATGTACCACTCATTGTTCGGCGCCACATACGATTGCGGAATCCCCTCCATCACCGGATGGCCCGGTGCATCGGACGCCAGTCTCGCGGGCATAGGAGGCCAACTGTTGTCATTGAAAACCGCGCCGCCCATGAAATCCACAAACCACGGCCACTGCGTGCTCTCGTCGTTGTAACCGGCGAAGTGGAATCCGAGCCACGCTCCGCCGTTCTTCATGTAGTTCTCAAAGGCCGCGCGCTGCTCCGGCTTTTTCGGGGCATTGTTGAGCCAGACGACCAGTTGATAGCTCTTCAGGGACTCGCGGCGTAACTGTTCAAAGTCGGTGGTGGCCGTGAATTCAAAGTTGTCGCGCTTGGCAAGCTCCGCAAAATAATCCAGCGCCTGTTGGGCAAACTGCACGTGGTCCGGTTCCGTCGCGGTTGTATAGAACGCCAGGACGCGGAAGCGCGCGCCCGCTTGTCCCCACGCTGCACCCTGGTGAAGAAGAATTGCGAAAAACACGAAGAAAAGCAGGGCACGCTTGCTCATCGATGGGCCGTCCAGGGGTCTTCCTCGCGATCCTAATGCTCCTGAATATAAGCATTTGTCCTCAACCTGACAAAGCTTCCATCACTTGCGCGCCGCTCCGGATGAACGACTTCAGGTTGTTCTTGGATATAGGTAGGAAATGCCATTTCGATAGGTGATCCGCACAAGGCATAACTGTAGGGGCAGCGCCTGTCTGCAACCGTTATCCTGCCCCGCACTAGCCACGGTTTGACTGTTCTCACGACTCTGTCGCGCACGCGCTTTGGGGCCGATCGGGCCTGGGCATTGACGCTGGGGGCGAGTGCGGCAGGGCACCCGCCCCAAGGAGTCGAGGGATGGAGCGATCGATCCGATGAAGCTCCAGCTCAACGGCGGCCTGATCTTGACGGCCGCGCGAGTCCTACTGTGCAACCAGTTTCCTCGCTTGATCCATTGCCTGCGCATAGTTTGTGAGTTGCTTTTCTGTGATTTAGGCCGGCAATTTACAAAACAGGGTCAGAGAATCCGCAGAACATTGTTCGCTGTGAGGAGGTGCCCTAAGGTGCGGGTGGCGCGGGCCAAAACGTCCGCTCCCGAGGAGAAAATTTATGAAGAGGGTGTGCACCGTCTCTCTGTTTTGCCTGTTGATCTGCGTGATCTCGTCTTTCACCCAAGCTGAGGAACGGCCGTATCTTCGCGCGAAAATTCCCTTTGCTTTCGACATCGGCAACGTTCATCTTCCTGCAGGTTCGTACCTGTTCTTACTCGTTATTCCCTATAACGATGTCGTCGAAGTGCGGAATGAGAGCACCCTGAGGTCCGTGATGACGAGAGCGTTTCCGGCCGACCAGGCCATTCCATCTGGTCAAACGAACTTAACTTTCGTGTACGCGGGAGGCGAATATTTCTTAGCCCAGATCTGTGAAGCAGGTCACGGGTCGCACCGTGAGGTGCGCATCAGCAAGAAGGCGATTGAGTTGGCGAAAAGAAATCCCCTCAACACAACCTCGATTCTTGCAAGTGCAGTGAAACATTGACCGAGTCGGTGGATGCAAGGAGGACCGGTGTTTTCCTTTACGGGGGGGGAAATGGGGACACTCACGAAGGGTTGATCAGCCGGGACAGTGGTAAGCGGACTTTCTATCCATCGCTAGAATGACGTCTGCTGGGAGCTGTTTCCGGTGCTACAATCCCGCGCTCGGGAGAGGATTCATCCGAATGGAGCCAGGTCAGCGGCATAGGATCATCCGGTTCTCCGTTTTCGAAGTGGACATCGAGGCGGGGGAGTTGCGGCGGGACGGGATACGTCTAAAGCTCCAGGACCAACCGTTCCAGATTCTTTTTCAACTGCTGCACGACCCGGGGAAATCGTCTCGCGTGAGAAGCTCAAACAAAGACTTTGGCCGGAAGATACCTTTGTTGACTTTGAGCAAGGGCTTAATGGCGCCGTAAAGAAACTGAGGGATGTGCTCGGCGATGGCGCGGAAGCTCCGCGTTTTGTCGAGACAGTCCCGAGGCGAGGATACCGGTTCATCCACAGCGTTGAACTGCAGCCCGAGGTGCCGCAAAGTGCGGTGGGCAGCACGGCCCAGCCTGCAAAGGAGGCGGTCTCATCGACTGATCAGCGGCGGAGAACATCGGCATGGTCTGCGATGGTCGCGTTGTTATTCTTCTAGCGCATAAGTGTGATCATGCTATAAGAGCAGGCGTCAAATTCCTTGTCGGTGGGTGCCCCAAATCCCGTCAGCTTACCTTTGAACGACAAATTGTGAAGGGTGCCCGCTTCGCGCCTGACGGGCGAACGATCGTCTACAACTCGTCAGTGGGCGGAACGAGTGGAGAACTTCTCCTGCTCAGCCTGGACGGATTGGCTTCCTCACCGCTCGGATTGAACGAGACGGATATTTCAGCGATATCGCCAGCGGGGGAAATGCTGGTCATTGAGAAACGCAGGGTGCTATTGGACTTCGCCCAAGTCGGAGTATTGTCGCGCGCACTGATGAGGGGCGGAGCCCCGCGGCCGGTTCTGAGCGACGTGCAGGACGCCGACTGGGGTCCGGGTGAACAGATCGCCGTGGCGCACGCGGTGAACCAGAGCTTCCGCCTGGAATACCCGATCGGGCACGTACTTTATGAAACGACCGGATACGTCAGCAACGTGCGCGTCTCTCCCAAAGGAGACAGGGTCGCCTTTGCAGACCACCCGAAGTTGGGCGATGACGAGGGAACCCTATCGATCGTCGACACCTCCGGACACAAAACCACGCTGACTCCGCTCCAAACCGAGATCTTGGGGCTCGCTTGGAAACCCGACGGCAAAGAGATCTGGTTCAGTGGCGCCACAGCAGAGCTTCCCGATCAACTCGTAGCCGTCGACCTTCTCGGCAATGCGCGCTTGGTGGCAAGTCTGCCCGGCGGCGTTCCGGTTATCCAGGACATCGCACGCGACGGCCGCGTGCTCCTTACCCACGAAAACCGGAAAGCAGTAGCGATCGCGCGCGGTCCCGGGGAGGACCGTGAGCGCGACTTGAGTATTCGAGACTGGAGTTTGGCGACCGGCATCTCACCCGACGGCCGCCAAATACTGGTGGAGGAACAAGGAATCGGCAGCCATCCCGGGAACGACATTTATTTGCGTCCGAGCGATGGCTCGCCGCCGGTTCGTTTAGGTGAGGGGAACGTCGGGGGCTTTTCTCCCGACATGAAGTGGGTACTGGCTTCCCGGCAACAGCTTTACCTGATTCCTCTCGGCCCTGGGAGAGACCCAATAAATCACCACGATTCGATCATTCACGAGAATTCAAGCTTTTTGCCTGACGGCAAGCGGGTAGTTTTCACGGGAACCGAGCCTGGACATAAGAGTCGAGTCTACATTCAAACCATCGGAGATGATCATCCCCGCGCCATTACTCCCGAGGGTGTTCTTGGCCTGGTTGCCACTCCCGATGGCCACTTCGTATTCGGCATCTCCGACAAAGCCCGACTTTATCCGGTTGATGGGCACGATCCCCCGCGTGTTGTTCCTGGACTGGCCACCGAAGACGGCATCGGGGCTTTCTCGCGTGACGGGCGGTTCGCTTTCATTGCGAGTTCGCCAACTCACGTCTCCCTGGATGTGTTCCGATTGGACCTCGCTACTGGACAGCGAACGTTATTCAAGAAAATCACACCAGCCGATACGGTCGGCGTTTTCATGTACTCCTGGGTGGTTCTGACTCCAGATCTCAAATACTACGCTTACTCTTACAGCCGCACGTTGAGTGAGTTGTACACGGCGGAAGGGTTACGCTGAGCCCTTTCTGCGGATTTCGCAGAGTTTGTTTCAAACGTTTTAATGCTGGACGCTCGGGAGTCCGGTATACTCCTCGGGATCACGATGGAGCCAACAGGCGCAGTTCAAACGACGAATCCGCAGGGTGCCGGTCTTCGGCGCTCGCTTGGGCTTTGGGACCTGATCCTTTATGGCGTGATCGTGATCCAGCCGGTGGCGCCGATGTCGGTGTTCGGCGTGCTCAGCGACAAAGGCCGTGGGCACGTGGTCACCGCCATCCTGATTGCGATGGTGGCGATGCTGTTCACCGGCATCAGCTACGGACGCATGGCGCGGGCTTATCCGAGCGCCGGATCGGCGTTCACCTATGTCGCCCAGGAAATTCATCCATCGCTGGGCTTCATCACCGGCTGGAGCATGGTGATGGATTACATGCTCAACCCGCTCATCTGCCTGATCTGGTGTTCGGGGATCGCAGCGGGCTTTACCGGCGGACACATCCAGCCGTGGGTGTGGAAAATTATTTTCGTGGTGATGTTCACGTTGCTCAATATCCGCGGGGTGAAGACCTCGGCGCGGGTGAATGCGGGGCTGGCGCTCGGTATGGGCGTGGTGATCATCATGGTGCTGGCGGCGGCCTGGCGCTACATCTTCGGCCATCCACACTCGGATCCCGGATTCTTCCTGCGGCCTTTTTACGACGCGACGACTTTCAGTTGGAAGGCGCTGTTTGCCTGCACCTCGGTTGCGGTGTTGACGTATATCGGGTTCGACGGCATTTCCACGCTGTCGGAGGAAGTCGATAATCCCCGGCGCAATATTCTCCTGGCGACGGTTTACACCTGCCTGGCGATCGGCATCCTGTCGGCGATTGAAGTGTACGTGGCGCAGCTGATCTGGCCGGCGACGCAACCGTTTCCGAATGTCGACCAGGCCTATGTGTACGTCACGGCGCGCGCGTGGCCGCCGCTGTTTGCCATCGTCGGGGGTACGCTGTTCGTGGCGAACTTTGGTTCGGGCATGGGAGCGCAACTCGGCGCCGCCCGCCTGCTCTACGGCATGGGTCGCAGCAACGCGTTGCCAAAATCGTTTTTCGGAGCGGTCGATCCGAAGCACCACGTGCCTCGCAATAACGTGCTTTTTGTGGCCGTGATCGCTCTCCTGGGCGCTTTTGTGCTGACTTACGATTTAGGTGCCGAAATGCTCAATTTTGGGGCTCTCATCGCGTTTATGGGCGTGAATTTGGCCGCTTTTTTGCGCTATTTCGTGCGCGCGGAGAAGAAGCAGATCACTCATCTCGTCCCGCCACTGCTGGGATTTGTAATTTGCCTGGGACTGTGGCTGAACCTCAGCAAGTGGGCGATGATCGGCGGGTCGATCTGGATGGGCGCGGGCATTCTGTTCGGCGCGATTAAGACCAAAGGGTTCCGCGGAGAACTGGTGAACTTCGATATTCCCGCGGAAGAATAAATTCCTGCCTGATTTCGCATCCTGGCATTCAAGTTTTCCCGACAAATCTCCGATTTTAGACATGACACTTGCCACTTCCCGGTAGGTTCGTTCGACCAATGTCGGGGTTACTTTTGGAGCATGAGGGGCCATGACTCTCGTACTCAAGGGTGGGTCCCCAATTCATTGCAAGTGATTGGTTTTAGCGGTATTGTGCGTTTAAGCACCCTGACTCGCACCGCAACAGCATGATGGCTGAACAATCCGAAAACCGGCAAGGAACGGCTGTGGCGCGCAGCGTCCGAGAGGCTGCTTTCAGCGAGGAGCGGTTTCAGCTTTTCGTCGAAAACACGCCGGTAGCCATCTTCCGCACGACTTTAGACGGACATTTCAAGAGCTGTAACCTGGCGTGTGCGCACCTTTTCGGGTTTGAAACGCGGGAAGAGTTTCTCAACCGCGCGGCCCAGGAATTCTATTTCGACCCCGCCGATCGCAAAGAAATCCTCCGTGCCCTGGAGCATCAACCGACCCTGCGTAACCTGCAGACCCGCGTATTTCGCAAAGACGGCAGCGCACGATGGCTGCTGGAAAACGTAACCCTCGTGCAGGATCCCGCGACCGGGGAGCAGGCGCTGGAAGGTACGCTGATCGACATTACCCAGCTCAAGGAAGACGAGCGGAAGCTGCAAATCCGGAAGTCGCACTTGGAGCAACTTTTCGATAGCGCGCCAGAGGCGATTGCCATCCTGCGCAACGATCTGCGGGTGGAGCAGGTGAACCGCGAGTTCACGAACCTGTATGGCTACAGCGAAGAGGAAACGGTTGGCAAAGACATTCGCGAGCTGATCGGGACTGAGCACTGGACGGAGACCGATTATGTCCATCTGCGTCGGGCGATGGCCGGGGAGACGGTCAACATCGAGGGTCTGCGGCGGCGCAAGGATGGGACGACGATTGAAGTCTCGGTGCTGGTGCGGCCGGTTACGACGGAGAGCGGAGGCACCGGGCTCTACACGATCTATCGTGAGATCACGCAGCAGAAGCAGGTTGAGCGGTTGCAGTCGGCGCTCTACCGCATCGCCGACAAGGCAAGCTCGGCGCTTGATCTGCAGGAACTCTACAAGGCGATTCACGGGATCCTGCAGGAGTTGATGTACGCGAAGAACTGCTACATCGCGTTCCATGACCCGGTCACGGACATGGTCAGCTTCCCGTATTTCGTGGATGAAAAAGACCCGCAATTTCCGCCGCACCGTTTTGGCAAAGGCCTCACCGAATACGTTCTGCGCATGGGCAAAGCTTTGCTCGCGACTCCTGATCGCCTCGATGACCTGGTACGGCGCGGGGAACTGGAACGGGCGGGCTCGCCGTCGCTGGATTGGATGGGCGTGCCGCTGAAGAAAGGCGACCATACCTTCGGGACGCTGGTGGTGCAGTCCTACCGCGACAACGTGCGTTACGGCGAGCACGAGAAAGAGATCCTGACCTTCGTGTCGCAGCAGATTGCGAATGCCGTGGAGCACCGCCGAAACCAGGAGGCGATCCGCGAAAGCGAAAACAAGTTCCGCGGATTGGCCGAGACGGCAGTGCAGGCGATCTTCATTCTCGACGGGGCGCGCTTCTTGTACGTGAACCCCGCGACGGAAGCCATTTTCGGTTATTCGCGGCGCGAGCTGATCGCGATGGAAGACGGCTGGGAACTGGTGGACGCGGAATCGCGCGACTGGACGCGCGCGCGGATCATGCAGCAGCTGAACGGGAGTTCCGAGCCCACGCGGTTCGAGTTCAAGATCAAGACGCGCTCCGGCGAGGAGCGATGGCTCGACTTCAGCTCTAATCGAATCGAATTCGAGCGTCGGGCGGCGATTGTTGCCACGGCCGTGGATATCACCCAACGCAAACGCGCAGAGCAGTTGCAATCAGCGCTGTATAGGATTGCGGAAGAGACGAGCGCGGCGGGCGAGCTGGATGAGTTCTATCGCTTCATCCACGGAGTTGTCGGCGGTTTGATGCACGCCGAAAACTTCTACATCGCGCTTTATGACGAAAACGATGGAACGCTGAGCTTCCCCTACTTCGTCGACGAAGAAGACGAAACGCCGGAGCGCAAGAAACTGGGCAAGGGACTGACCGAATATGTGCTGCGCACCGGGCAGCCGTTGCTGGCGACGCCGTCGGTGTTTGAAGACCTGGTTGCGCGGGGAGAGGTTGAATCGATCGGTGCGCCCTCGCTGGATTGGCTAGGCGTACCGCTGATCATCAACGACAAGGCAACCGGCGTGCTGGTGGTCCAGACTTATCGGGAGAATATCCGCTATCGCGAGACAGAGAAGGACATTTTGACGTTCGTTTCGCAGCACGTAGCGGCTGCGATCGAGCACAAGAGCAGCGAAGACCAGTTGCGGCAATCGGAAGCGCGCTACCGCTCGCTGGTACAGAGCGCGGTGTATGGCATCTATCGCTCGACAGTGGATGGACAGTTCCTGGCGGTGAATCCGGCGTTGATTGGGATGCTCGGATACCGTTCAGAAGAAGAGATGCTCACGCTCCGCATCGGGCACGATGTGTACCTCGAACCGATGGAGCGGGAGAATTTCATCTCGGAATTCTTGACCATGCGGCGCTGGGAGGGCGTAGAGGTCAAGTGGCGCCGCAAAGATGGCAAGTCGATCACGGTCCGGCTGAGCGGGCGGCTGGTGACCGACGAAGGCGGGCAGCCGGCTTACATCGAAGGCATCGTGGAAGACGTCACCGAGCGTCGCATGCTCGAACAACAGTTGCGCCAATCGCAGAAGATGGAGGCGGTGGGACGGCTGGCTGGTGGCGTGGCGCACGATTTCAATAATCTCCTGACAGTAATACGCGGCTACACGGAGATCCTGTTAACCGATTTGCCGAGCGACGATTCGCGGCGCGGCGAACTAGACGAGATCATGAAGGCCTCGCTGCGAGCCGGCGAATTGACGCGCCAATTACTGGCCTTCAGTCGCCAGCAGGTGCTCGCGCCGAAGGTCCTGAACCTGAACAGCATTGTGACCAACATGCACAACCTGCTCAAGCGTCTTCTCGGCGAGGATGTTGACCTGCAGACGGTGCTCGACCCGGAACTTGGATTTGCGAAGGCGGACCCGAGCCAGGTGGAGCAGGTCATCATGAACCTGGCAGTGAATGCGCGTGATGCGATGCCCATGGGCGGGCGGTTAACGATCGAGACCGCCAACGTGGAACTCTCGCCGGAGTGGGGACGCGACCTGATCAATGCGAAACCTGGGCCGTACGTGATGATTGCGATGACGGATTCGGGCGGCGGCATGGACGAAGCGACCAAAGCACGGGTCTTCGAGCCGTTCTTTACGACCAAGGAGCAGGGCAAAGGGACTGGCCTTGGGCTTTCGACGGCATACGGCATCGTGAAGCAGAGCGATGGCTACATTTCGGTGTACAGCGAAGTGGGGATTGGCTCGACCTTCAAGGTTTACCTTCCGCGTACCGACATGGTGCGTGATCCCAACGTGACGCCCGTCGAGATTCCTGAAACCGATCGCGGCAGCGAGGCGGTGCTGCTGGTGGAAGACGAGGAGGGTGTGCGCAAGCTGGTGCGCGGAATCCTCAGCCGCCAGGGCTACCGGGTACTGGAAGCGACCAGCGGCGAAGAAGCAATGGATATTGTGCGCGAATACAGCGGCAAGATCGACTTGCTGTTGAGCGATGTGGTGCTAGTAGGGATGAGCGGACGCGAACTATCGGAGCGCTTGCGCATCCAGATGCCCTCACTGAAGGTCATCTATATGTCCGGCTACACGGACGACGCGATTGTGCGTCATGGTGTGCTCACCGAGAGCGCGGAATTTCTGCAAAAGCCATTCAGCAGCGACAACTTATTGCGCAAAGTTAGAGTTGTCCTGCAGAAACGGCAAGTGCATTAGATCTTCTGAACAGTCAAGACAATCGCACTTAACTGGCGCGACGCACAGATTCATCCTTTGCAAGTTTCTCCACCAAGTGAAGTTTTGCAGGTTCGAAACCGATGCCGCCCTCGCGGTCGGTGAACATGCTCGCGAAGCGGGCATTCCAGATGACTTCGTCGGCCGAATAGGAAGTGCGGCTGTGCACGATCTGGGCGAAGACTTCGTCAGTCGCGGTGAAGAGGATGAGAAATTCCGATTCCGCGGCGAGCGTTTGTTCCTGCGTCCATCCATACAGCGGACTCTGCTCGTCAATGGGATGGACGACCGTCCAACTCAGGGGAAAGAACGCAACGAAAGGCCGCTCCAACTCCAAAGTATGGTAAGTGCGCTGGCGCTTGCCGTCCTTGTCTTCGAAGCGGCTGAGGATGACGCGCATGTTCACCTCGATGAGTTCGTTCTGGCGGCCATTGACGAGGCGAAACATGAAGGCCGTGATGCCGCGGTAAGGGGCGACGACGGCATTCTTGCTGTAGACGATTTTCGCCGTCGGACGCGCGAAACGGGCATAGACGAGGCCGGCGACGAGACCTACGCTCAGCAATCCGAAGATCGCCTCGATGGTCACCAGTAAGTTGGCGGCCAGGGCGTTAGGCGTGATGTTGCCGTAACCGATGGTGGCAAAGGTGTCGATGCTGAAGAAGAAGTAGCGCGCAAATCCGGTGAGGGAGGCGTTTCCGGTGAGAGCGTTTGGGCCGCAGAGGTAGTAGGCGAGCGCGAAAGGGAGATTGATGGCAAAGTAGGCGACGCCGATGAGCAGGAAGAAACGGGGCCAACTCATGGTGACGAGGGAGTGATAGCTGGAGATGCGCTCCCAGAAAGTTGGAGGAAAACGCTGCACGTTGAAGGTGCCGTCGCGATTGAGGAGACGAAGTTGCTGCTTAGAAACGACGGAGCCGAATCCCAGGTCCTGGCTCTCTTTTTGGGGGTCGAAAACTCGCGCCACAGTTTTAACCTCGTGTCGTCTGACTCAAATGCCTATCCTTGCGATTCATAAAAGGCGTGAAGCGTAAGATGGGTTACTCATCTTAAATGCCAACTACGCGGCGGCCCACTACCCGGAAATTTTCTGAGATTACGATGCGGATAGCCTCGCTGTAGGCGATGTGTTCCTGCTCGAGAATGCGGAGGGCGAGGGTGTGATCGTCATCGGTGTCGAGCACGGGGACGATCTTCTGCAAGACGATGTCGCCGTGATCGAGGTGTTCGTCCACAAAGTGCACCGTGCAACCGCTAACCTTCACGCCGTACTCGAATGCCTGTTTCTGGGCTTCCAAGCCGGGGAAGCTGGGCAGCAGCGACGGATGGATGTTCAGGATGCGCCGGGGAAACTGTTGCACAAACCAAGGGGAGAGCAAGCGCATGTAGCCGGCAAGGCAGACTAGATCAACCCCATTCTCTTTGAGAGCAGCGACGACCTGTTGATCATGCTGCTCGCGGGGAACACCTTTGGAAGGAATGACCAGCGCTTTCAATCCGCGACGCGTGGCGGATTCGATTCCACCCGCATCGGCACGGTTGGAGATGACGACGGAGATGTGGGCGGGGAGCTTTCCGGCGGCGACGTTGTCGGCAATGGCCTCGAAGTTCGAGCCGCGTCCGGAAAGCAGGATGCCGAGGTTCTTCACGGGGTCATTGTAAATGGCCGGTGATGAGTTTACCGGGCCGCATCCTGGGGGTGCCGTCCGCTGATGCTCTCCCGCCACCCACGTGGCAGCCGATTGCATGCCATGCCTGCGGCACTGGGGCGTCCGAGAGGTTTTGGCGCTATGAACAACCACGCTAACCCACCCTTCGCTGCGCTCGGGATGGGCACCCAAAGTCTCGGAAAAGCCGACGCGCTTTGGGGAGGAGAGTCAGGGAGCTGATAACGGTTTCGTGGGCTGGCCGCAAAACGAAAACCCCATCTGGTCGACGGGGCTGTGGTGAGATCGATTGGCCTTAGGAGTAACTGACGCGGCGGTCGCCCTTCACGATGCGGCCGATGGTGTAGCCCTTTTCGCCGGCGCGTTCCAGCACGGTCTGGACTTTCTTGAATTTCTTGGCGGGAACGACCAGGACCATGCCGATGCCCATGTTGAAGGTGCGTAGCATTTCATCCTGGGAGATGTTACCGAGTTGCTGCATGTGGGCGAAGATCGGCAGGACGGGCCAAGTGCCAAGTTCGACCACGGCGCCCATGCCCTTGGGGAGCACGCGCGGCACATTTTCGGTGATGCCACCGCCGGTGATGTGGGCCATCGCGCTGACGCATTCTGCTTCGACGAGACGACGGATGGCGGGCCAGTAGCTTTTGTGGGTCTTCATCAACTCGTTGCCGACCTTGCCCTTGATGGCATTCACATAAGTTTCGGGCGAATAGCCGGCGATCGAGAAGAGCAGCTTGCGGGCCAATGAGTAGCCATTGGTATGCAGGCCGTTCGAGGGCAGACCGACGAGGACGTCGCCGGGCTGGACATCTTTGCCATTGATGATCTTTTCGCGTTCGACAACGCCGACGATAAAACCCGCAAGATCGTACTCGCCGTCGGGATAAAAGCCCGGCATTTCGGCGGTCTCGCCACCGATGAGGGCGCATCCATTGTGTTTGCAGGCATCGGCGAGGCCGGTGACGACTTTTTCTGTGATCTCCGGATCGAGACGGCCGGCGGCGAGGTAATCCATGAAGAACATGGGGGCGGCGCCCTGGACTGCAATGTCATTCACGCAATGGTTTACGAGGTCGGCGCCAATGGTTTGATGGAGGCCCATTTCGAAGGCAACCTTCAGCTTGGTGCCCACGCCATCCACACTTGAGACCAGCACGGGATCGAGGTACTTCTTTTTATCAATCGAAAAGAGTCCACCAAATCCACCAATCTCGCTTAAAACGCTCTTGGTGAACGTTTTGTGCGCGAGGTACTTGATGCGCTGCTTGGTGCGATTGGCCTTTTCGATGTCTACGCCAGCGTCGGCGTAGGTTACAGGCTTCGTATCCATGTCTACTTGGCTCAAGCTAAAACCTTGTCCCTTTGGGGGTAGGAAATCTCGGGAAGAAGCAACATTGTAGCACTTGCGAGAGGGGAGAAACGGGGATGCGGGACTCCATGTTTCCTTCAGGCTGGAATGAGAAAAGAGCCGCTCGCGCCGTTTACTTGGGCACGAGCGACTCTATGGGACTAGGCCGCGACCTTCTCTGCCCAGGGATCGATCACGATTTTGGTGACATGATCTTCCTTTTTGAGCCACGTGTCATACATTTCCGGCACCTCGTTGAGGGTAACGCGGTGGGAGATGATGAAGCTGGGGTCGATGTCCCCCTTCTCGATGTGATCGAGGAGGGGCTGCATGTAGCGCATCATGTGGGTCTGCCCAGTACGCATGGTGAGGGCCTTGTTCATGAAGGCGCCCATAGGGATGGTGTCGACGAAACCGCCGTACACGCCGGGGACGGAGACGACGCCGCCTTTGCGGCAGGCCTGGATGGCTTGACGCAGGGCGATGGGACGGCCGGTCTCGATTTTCATCGCCTGCTTGACTTCGTCGACACGCGCGTCGAGCGACATGCCATGACCTTCCATGCCGACGGCGTCAATGCAAGCATCGGGGCCGCGGCCGCCGGTGAGTTCCTTCAGGACTTCGATGAGATCGGGGATCTCACTGTAGTTCAGGGCTTCGGCGCCGGCTTCCTGGGCAAGCTGAAGACGCTCGGGGAAGCGATCGATGGCGATCACTTGTTCGGCACCGAGGAGGAAGGCGCTCTTGATGGCGAAGAGGCCCACGGGGCCGCATCCCCAAACAGCGATGGTCTGTCCCTTGCCGGGCTGAATGTCGCAGTTCTCCGCAGCCATATAGCCGGTGGGGAAGACGTCAGAAAGGAAGAGGGCACTTTTCGTCTGAGAGATCGCTTTCGATTTTCAGCGGACCGACATCGGCGAAAGGCACACGCACGTATTGCGATTGGCCGCCGGCGTACCCGCCAGTCATGTGGGAATAGCCGAAGAGGCCGGACGGAGTGTAGCCGAACATGGCTTCCGCGAGATAAGCGTTGGGGTTGGTGTTATCACAGGCGGACCAGAGTTTCTGCTTGCAAAAGAAGCAGTTCCCGCAGGCGATGGTGAAGGGAACGACGACGCGGTCGCCGACTTTGAGTTTCTTGACCTCGGGGCCAATCTCGACGACTTCGCCCATGAATTCGTGGCCGACGATGTCGCCCTGTTCCATGGTGGGGATGAAGCCGTTATAGAGGTGGAGGTCCGAACCGCAAATGGCGGTACGGGTAACGCGGATGATGCAATCACGGGGGTTCAAAATCTTGGGATCGGGTACCGTTTCTACCCGCATATCATGTCTGCCAAACCAACATGCTGCTTTCATTCCATTCTCCTGAAGGGTTACGCCAGTTCCTGCGCGGGTTTCTGTTCGCCGACGGTGTCGGGCTGCTTCTTGGGTTCGCTGTAGGCTTTTCGCATCATGCGGACCCACGTCGAGCGGCGTCCGGAGGGCTGGCCTTCGATGGTGGGGACTTCACCGGCTTCCATGAGGGCTTTGAAGTGACGCAGATCTTCGCGAATCTGCTGTTCGGGTTCTTCGCCAAAAACTTTTGCGAAAAGTGAGCCGATTTTCCCCGCGGGCGGAACGTATTCGAGAGCGACGCTGAGTTCGGTGGCTTCTCCATTGAGGACGGACGAGAACTGGACGGAGCCGCGATTCTCAATGTCGGCACCGGCACACGAGCGCCACACGATGAATTCGTTTTCGCTCTCCTCGATGATCTCGGCGTCCCATTCGACGTGGGTATTGGCGGGACCGCGAGCGATCCAATGGGAGTAGCGGCCTTCGAGCGGGCGAACGCTTTCCAGGTGGGTCATGATGCGGGGAAGGTTCTCGAAATTCCGCCAATAGGCGAATACCTCCGCCACCGGTTTCATGATGGTGACGGAGCGCTGCACGTGCACGTGGCTGGGAGAGCGTTGTGTAGTTGCCGCCCGGTAAATCAGATAGCCTCCGGCCGCGGCCATCGCCAACCCTCCGAGAGATTTACGACTGATACCGAAAGCGGTGAGAGCACCGCCGCCGACGTACGACGCCCAGGGTTCGAGCTTCGCGATGCGCGAATTGCCGTTGCGGCTGTGTGAGTTACGGTTTTCCATTTGACCTCGCCTGATTTATTGCTTGTGGGTTAACCATAGGATGCGCCGCAAAGAGGGCGAGTTTGGTGGTCAGAGCTGGAAGGATGGCTTGGCCGAAGCTTACTGGGGCGCAGAGTTCGCGGAGGGAGCAGCGGCCCAATAAGAGTCGCGAGCGAGAACAGTCGCATTCTGCGGCTGCTTGAGCCGAACGCGAAGCTGGTGCAACCCGGGATGTGGTTTGCTGGGCGCGAAGCTCAACAGGTAGCGGGCGTAGAGATGATTGGAGAACTCCGTCATATCGCGATTGAAGCTCTTGCCGGTGGCGAACTGCGCATATTCGCCGCCGGTCATGGAAGTGATTGTCTTGGCGGCGTTCTTGCGTACCGATTGTGCGGCCAGCACTAAGGGGGCGAGAAGGTCGGGCCCTTCGTGTTCTTCCGTCTGCTCCGGATGCAAATCGGGATTATCGTTGCCGCGCAGAGTGTCGAGCACATTCGATTTTGAGGGCGAAAAGGTGAGGGCGTAGACGACGGCGTTGCTGCTTCCGAGTTCGCGGAGCACGTCTTCGGCTTTTTTGCGGCTTCCGTGGTCACGGGTTTCACTCACCAGCAGGAGAACACGCTGGCGGTCTTTCGGCGTTGTATCCAGCAGCTTCAGGCCGTAATCCACGGCATCGACGATTACTGCGCCACCGTCGCCGGGCGCCAGTTCGTGGAACTTGCGGCTGACTAGAGCTTCGTCGCTGCTGAAGTTCTGAATTTCGTTGATATGGCTGTCGAAGCTAACGATGGCGACGTTGGCGTGGCCCCTGGTCGACGAGCGGGGACAGCATGGAAGCGAGGCCGTGGATGCGCGGCAATTCGGCATCCGCCCGGCGTCCAACCTGGACGACGACGACAATCGAGGCCGGCTTGAAATCCGCGTTTTCGTCGAGGTGGACGGTTTGTGGAACGCCGTCGTCTTCAATGGTGAAGTCTTCAGCTTTTAAGCCGTAAACGGTATCGCGATGGCCGTCACGCACGAGGGTCGGAACGACGACGACATTCGACTCGGCGTGAAACGTGGGTTCCTGTGCGGGCGATGCGATCAGCAGCACGAAGGCGAGCAGGAACCCGAGTTTCGGAAAATGCATACGGGAATGGACTGCGATCTTAGGGAACCGTAAGCGCGAAATTGTCGGCCTTCTCCCATCCAAAATGGCCCGGGCCCTCGGTGAGCTTATACATCTCGAAATTCAGCTTTCCGGGTTCCATGGTGATCAGGCAGTAGTGATAAGTGGGGCCGACACCCTGGTAGAAATCGGTTGAACTGCGGTGGGGCATGTAAGGAGTAGCGCCGCCTCCGCCACTGACGATGTACATGACATTGTTGTGCTCGTAGCGCTCGTAGTTGTGATTATGGCCGCCGATCACCAGAAACCTGGCGCGGGCGGATTTCTGCTTGTTTTCGAGGTAGGCGGCCAAGTCTTTCTCTTCGTGGCGCGCTTCATGGCCGACCATCATCATGGTGAAATTCGTATAGGGAGGATGGTGGAGACAGAAAACGACAAACTCGGTTTCACGCGTGACATCGTTCTTCAAAACCCTGTCGAGCCACTGCCTCTGTGGCGATTTAGGGGCATCCTGCTCGCTGTCGATAGCGACCACCAGTACGTTTCCGGCCTTGACACTGTAGTAGCGGCTTTCTTTGAGCTGGGGGAAGCGCTGGAAATAGTTCGAGAGCGCAGCTCGTTCGTCGCCATGGACGTCGTGGTTGCCAAGCACTGGATAGACGGTGGCTCCGGCATCGGCTATGGGTTTCATTTCCTTGTCGTACTCAGACCAGTCGGAGGTGTTTGCGCCGGAGAGAACGAGGTCTCCGTTGATAAGCACGAACTTCGGATGCTGGGCGGCGATGCCTCCGATGATGGCTTTGCGGCGATCCGGATCGCTGTCTTTATGGTTCGAGGTATCTGTCATGCGCATGTCGCCATAGGCGACGAACTTGAAGGGCATGGGCCCAGGATCGAGGGTGAGCCGAACGGGGTTATCGGCGGATGAAGCGAAGACGCTGGAGAGAATTCCGAGGCAGAGGACCAGATATATGCGGCGAAGGTTCATAAGGAGTCCATGATTAGAGCACAACGTGGTTGCAGCGGTTTCCCGATCGATATTGTGATCAGGGTCACAGGGTGACGTGACGGGTTCCGGCGACACTGAATTTTCCCGAAATTAGACTAGAGCTTCATATCTGATACCTGAGGCGAATCAATGAGTATTGCAACCAAAGCCGGTTCTGCGGTAGGCAAAGCCGACCCCGCCCACGACGTACTTCGTTCTGTTGGACATCCGTTAGATGCGATTTTTCAGCCGCAATCGGTAGCGGTGATTGGCGCTTCCGAGCGTGCGGGCAGCGTGGGCCGTTCAGTGCTATGGAACCTGCTGAGCAGTCCGTTCGGAGGCACTCTATACCCGGTGAATCCGAAGCGGGCCAATATTCTCGGAGTGCGGGCGTACAAGAGCATCGCGGAATTGCCAGAGCGTCCGGACCTCGTGGTGGTAACGACGCCGGCGGATAGCGTGCCGGGATTGATCCAGGAGGCGGTGGACGCAGGGGTGCCGGCGGGCATCGTGATCTCGGCGGGCTTCAAGGAACATGGCGAGCACGGGAAGCAGTTAGAGCACGAGATCTCACGGATCATCCAGGGGAAGATGCGGATCATCGGACCGAATTGCCTGGGCGTGATGAATCCCATCAAAGGGTTGAATGCGACGTTTGCCAACACGATTGCGCGGCCGGGCAATGTAGCGTTCATCAGCCAGAGTGGCGCGTTGTGCACGGCGGTGCTGGATTGGAGCCTGAAAGAGATGGTGGGCTTCAGCTCGTTCGTGTCGATCGGGTCGATGCTTGATGTGGACTGGGGAGACCTGATCAGTTATCTCGGCAATGATCCGCGGACCAACGCGATTGTGATTTACATGGAATCGATCGGGAATGCGCGATCCTTTCTGTCGGCGGCGCGCGAGGTTTCCCTCACCAAGCCGATCATCGTGATCAAGGCGGGACGCACGGCACAGGCAGCAAAGGCTGCGGCATCGCACACCGGTTCTCTGACCGGCAGCGACGAAGTGCTGGACGCGGCGTTCCGGCGGGTGGGCGTGCTGCGGGTAAACAGCATCGCGGATGTCTTTTATATGACGGAAGTCCTGGCCAAGCAGCCACGGCCGCAAGGCAACCGGCTGTGCATCCTGACGAATGCGGGCGGGCCGGGGGTGCTGGCGACGGACGCATTGATTCAAGGGGGCGGCGCTTTGGCGGAGCTCTCCGAAGATACGATGAAGGCGTTCGACGAGTTGCTGCCGCCGCATTGGAGCCACAACAACCCGGTGGACATTCTGGGAGACGCGGAGCCGGAGCGCTACGCAAAGTCGCTGGAGATTGCGGCGAAGGACCCGAGCATCGATGGGATGCTGATTGTGATGACGCCGCAGGGCATGACGAATCCGACGCAGATTGCGGAACAGTTGAAACCGTACGGCAATTCGCTGGGCAAGCCGGTGCTGGCGAGCTGGATGGGTGGGGTAGAAGTTGCCGCGGGCGAGAAGATCCTCAACCAGGCCAAGATTCCAAGCTTCTCGTATCCGGACTCAGCCTGCCGCGCCTTCAATTACATGTGGCAGTACTCCTACAACCTGAAGGGAATTTACGAGACGCCGGTGCTGGGCGGCAGCGAGACGGATGTGGATCGGGCGCGGGCGGAGAAGCTGATCCAGGATGTGCGGAAAACGGGGCGCACGATTCTCACCGAGTACGAGTCGAAGAAGCTGCTGGAGACGTATGGCATTCCAACAGTACCGACGGAAATCGCGTTGAGCGCAGCGGAAGCAGTGCAGCACGCGGAAACGATGGGCTACCCCGTCGTGCTGAAACTCTACTCGCTGACGATTACGCACAAGACCGATGTAGGAGGCGTGGTTCTGAACCTCCGTGACGCCGATGCAGTGCGCACGGCGTATACGGGGATCAAAAACGCGGTCACGGAAAAGAAGGGTGCGGAGCACTTCCAAGGCGTGACGGTGCAACCGATGGCGAAGCTCGATGGCTACGAGATCATCATTGGGAGCAGCCTCGATCCGCAGTTCGGGCCGGTGCTTTTGTTTGGAACGGGCGGCCAGTTAGTAGAAGTCTTCAAAGACCGCTCGCTAGCGCTGCCACCGCTCAACACGACGCTGGCGCGGCGAATGATGGAGCAGACGAAGATCTACACGGCGCTCAAAGGCGTGCGCGGTCGGAAGTCGGTGGACATGGCGGCGCTGGAGGAGTTGATGGTGCGCTTCAGCCAGTTGGTGTCCGAACAGAAGTGGATCAAGGAAATCGACATCAATCCTCTGCTGGCGTCTCCGGATCGTTTGCTGGCACTGGATGCGCGGGTGGTGGTGCATGGACCGGACGTAAAGGCGGCCGAGCTTCCGAAGACGGCGATCTGTCCTTATCCAATGAAGTACGTGCAGACATGGAAGATGAAGAATGGGGAAGAGGTACTGATCCGGCCGATTCGTCCGGAAGACGAACCGCTGATGATCGACTTCCACCATGCGCTCTCGGAACGGACGGTGTATCTACGCTACTTCCAGCCGCTGAAGCTTTCGCAGCGCACGGCGCACGAGCGGTTGACGCGGATCTGCTTCACCGATTACGACCGCGAGATGCCGCTGGTGGTGGAGCGGAAGAGAATCGACGGAACATCGGAGATTCTCGCCGTCGGACGCCTGAGCAAATTACACGGGCGGAACGAAGCTGAGTTGGCGGCACTGGTTCGCGATGGAGCCCAGCATTTGGGATTGGGAAGCGAACTGTACCGGCGGATGCTGCAAGTGGCACGCGATGAGAAGATCGCGGTGGTGAGTTCGAACATGCTGGGAGAAAACCACGAGATGCGCGCGATCTGCGTGCGGCTTGGTTTCAAGATGCACTCCAGCGTGGAAGACAACACGATGCACGCCGAACTCGCACTGTAAAGCGACCATTACAAACGCCGCGGTAACCTACGCGGCGTTTTTTATTGCTTCCTGATACTTCTTCCGTTCACAATCGGGCAATCATGCGTGTTTCTGGATTCAATCGTTCCGGGTGGTTGGCGCTGTGGTGTGTCTTCTTGACGGCTGGTGGAGTAGGCCAGGTACAAAAACCGGCGACGCCGGCGCAGGTCCCTTCCGGGCCAAAGTTACCCGATGCACCGTCTCCAGTTTCGAAGGCTGCGGAAGAGGACTACACGAAGCAAGCGTATGTCTACGAACTCTATCGCGAGAAGTGGCACTTCGAGGCGGATGGTACGGGCCAGGAAGTGACGACGGTCCGGGTACGCGTACAGAGCGATGCGGCAATCAAAGGCTGGGGGCAACTGGTTTTCGGGTACAACTCGGAAAACGATGAGCTGCAGGTGAACTATGCGCGGGTGCGCAAGCCGGATGGGTCAATCGTAGAGACCCCGCTGGATTCGGTGCGCGACATGACGAGTTCGGTAGAGCGCGAAGCGCCGGTGTATACGGACTATCGCGAGAAGCACCTGACCGTCTCGGCGCTGCAGGTGGGAGATGTGTTGGAGTACCAGCGGGTCCGCAAGATTGTGAAACCGGCGACGCCGAACGAGTTCTGGAGCGAGCATTCGTTCGTCAAGAACTTCATTGTGCTGGATGAAGAGATCGAGTTCGATGTTCCCAGCAAGAGCAACGCGAAGCTGAAGACGCTTCCGGGATATGAACCGACCTCCACGCGCAATGAAGGCGATCGCACCCTCTATATGTGGAAGCGGCAGAACTTGAAGGTGGAGGACGAAGAGGAAAAGCAGAAACGCGAGAAGAAGGAAGGGAAGAAGCGGCAGGAGTTCGCCGATGTGCAGCTCACCACCTTCCGCAGCTGGGAACAGATTGGCATTTGGTACCAGGGGCTGCAGAAAGACCGGGTCGCGGTGACGCCGGAAATCAAGGCGAAAGCGGCGGAACTCACGAAGGGGTTGACGTCGGATGAAGACAAGATTGCGGCTCTCTATCGTTATGTAGCGACCAACTACCGTTACGTGAGCTTGTCGTTCGGGGTGGGACGGTTCCAGCCACACGCCGCAGCAGAAATCATGCAGAACAAGTATGGCGACTGCAAGGACAAGAGCACGCTGTTGTCGTCACTGTTGATTGCTTCGGGGTATCAGCCGGCGAATGTGCTGATCCACACATATGTGAAGCTGCAAGACGATATGCCGATCCCGTCGGCGTTCAACCACCTGATCACCGAGGTGATGGCGGGGAAACAAGAGTACTGGATGGACAGCACGACGGAAGTGGCGCCGTTCCGCCTGCTGGCGTGGCCGATCCGCAACAAAAAAGCGCTCATGGTTCCGGTGATGGGTACGCCACGGGTGGTGGAAACGCCGGCGGACCCGCCGTTCACGAGCGTGGAAGCGATCGAGGTCAACGGGAAGATCAACGAGCTCGGCACCGCGGATGTGCATTTGCACGTGACGGCGCGGGGAGACAGCGAGCTGCAACTGCGGAGCCTATTCCGCAACTATGGCGAAGCGAACTACAAGAAGCTGATGGAGACGATTTCGCGCGCCCTCGGGGTACCGGGAGAGGTGAGCGACATCAAGATTTCGGATCCTGCCGACACGGTAAAGCCTTTCTCCATGGAGTGCAGTGTAAAGCAGCAGAATGCAATCGAATGGAAGGACAAGACGGGGACCTTGTTTATCCCGTACGGATCGATGAACCTCGCCGAGGAGGCATCGGATCCCGGTCCGGACACAGAGCCATTGCCCCTGGGAGGGGCGCCCGGCGAGTATCGGGTGACGATGAAGATGGCATTACCTGCGGCTTATTCGTTGCAACTTCCGGCTTCGGAAGTGGTAAAGCGGGATTACAGCGTGTACTCCGCGACCTACAAGCAGGAACAGAATTCTTTTTATGCGGAGCGCTACCTGAAAATCCTGCAGCGTGAAGTTCCGATCAAGCGTTTCAGCGATTATCACGCGTACCGGGTGGCAGTGAACGCCGACCATGGGCAGGCGCTTACCCTGACGCGAACCGACGCGAGCGTGGCGGGCGCGGAGAAAGATGCCAAGCCGGATGACCTGTTTGAAGCCGCGCAGGCGGCGGTGAGAGCCGAGAACTACAGCAATGCGATTGAATTGCTGCAGCGCGGGCTGGCGCTGGAACCTGAGCATAAGTATGGATGGGATGCGCTGGCGGAGACGTACCTGAACCTCGGCGACTTCAACAAGGCGCTGGAGGCGTACCAGCATCAGCTGAAGGTCAATCCTTACGACGACCTGGCGAATAACGGGCTCGGGCAGGTTTACACCTTGCAGCACAAGTATGACGAGGCCCTGAAGGCATTCCAGGCGCAGATCGAAATCAACCCGCTGGACAAGGGCGCGCACATCGCCATTGGACAAATTTATATTGTGCGCGAAGACTATAAGGCGGCGGTGCCCGAGCTGGAGCGCGCAGTTTCCATCACGCCGCAAGCGCCGGTGGCACACTACCTGCTGGGGAACGCCTACCTGAATACCGGGCAGACGGACAAGGCGATCAGCGCATTCGAGGATTCGCTGAAGCTGGACACGAATAATCCGAGCACGTGGAATGACATTGCGTACGCACTGGCTGACAAGGACGTGAAACTCGACCGCGCGGAGCAATATGCGCAAAGCTCGGTGAGCACGACGCAATCGTACCTGCGAAATCTTCCCGCCGAACGGGTGCTGAAGGTAGGGCCGCTGCTCACGTCGAGCCTGGCCGCGGCGTGGGACACGCTGGGGTGGGTGTACTACAAGGAAGGCAAGCAAAAAGAAGCAGAGTCGTTCATTCAGGCGGCCTGGGATGAAGACCAGCACTCGGAGATCGCCGAACACCTGGCCATCTTTGCCGAGAAGAAGAATGACAAGAAGAGCGCCGCTGATTTTTATGCGATGGCGTTGGCGGGCGATCGTCCGGTGAGCCGGTACCGCGAGAAGCTTGTGGTGCTGGCGGGATTGAAGCGAGACGCGGACGTAGAAGCTCGCATCCAGGCAGCGAGTGCGGCGATGATGTCGCAACGCAAGCTCAAGATGACGAATGCGGGCTGGAACGGGAAGGCAGAGTTCGTCTTGACTTTCACGAGTTCGCGTAAAGCGAGCGATGCGGAATTCAAAACGGGCGCCGAGGGGTTGAAGCCGGCGGTGAAGGCACTCACGGCAATGCAGTATCCGCTGACGCTGCCGGACGGAGAGTACCGCGTGTTCCGCCGGGTGCTGGTGAGTTGCGAGAAGGGAAGCGACTGCGACGTGCTGCTCTTCCGCGCCGAAGACCGGGAGAGCCTGATCGATTCGGGAGCGCCTACGGCGTCACCGGCGGCGGCTACGAGCGGAGCTGAGTAGACTTTTCCCGGCGCGCAGCCTACGCCGCGCGCCAATTCAATTTCGATCTCTATATCAGTTCACGCACTTTGTCGCTAAGGGCGGTGAGGGCGATCTTGGTGCGATTGGGTTCGCCCTTGAGAAGCGATTCGCCGAATTTCAATGCCTGCTCAGGCTTGATTTTCGCTGGAAGCGGCGGCTCCAAAGGATCGACGATAGCCTCCAGGATGGCCGGTCCCGGCGTGTTCAGGAAGCGCTCCACGATATCGCCGCATAGTTCAGCTTTATCGGCAGTGAAGCCGGTTCCACCGCAGGCTTCGGCGAATTTTGCGAAATCGATTGGTTGCAAATCGACGACATATTCGGGATTGCCAAGGAAGACCATCTGCTCCCACTTGATTTGGCCGAGAACATTGTTCTTGATGACGACGACCTTGATAGGCAGCTTGTACTTCACGGCGGTAACGAAATCCGCCATGAGCATGGAGAATCCGCCGTCGCCGACGAAGGCAACGACCTGGCGGTCGGGATAGGCGACCTGCGCGGCAATGGCGTAGGGCAAGCCGGGCGCCATGCTGGCGAGGGTTCCGGAGAGGCTATGCATCTGGCCTTTCTTCACGGGAATCTGGCGCGCCCACCAAGTGGTGATGGTGCCGCTATCGCAACTAACGATGGCATCGTTGCGCAGGCGTTTTCCGATTTCCCACGCAGGCACCTGGGGCTTCATCGGGTAATCGGTGCGGGTGCCCCGCTTCGCCATTAATTCGTTCCAGTCCTTCATTCCCTTTTGTGCTTTTTCGAGGAAGGAGCGGTCTTCGTGGCGACGCAACAGCGGCATGAGCTCGCTGAGAGTTGCACCCGTATCTCCGACTAAACCGACTTCCACGGGATAACGCAGCCCGATGCGTTGCGGGTCGAGATCGATCTGCACAGCGCGGGCCTGACCCGGCTTCGGCATGAACTCAATGTATGGAAAGGAGCTGCCGGCGATGAGCAGCGTGTCGCACTGCTCGAAGGCTTCCTGCGACGGGGCTGTTCCCAACAAACCGATGGTGTTGGTGGTGTACGGGCTGTCATCGGGAACGGCGGCCTTGCCGAGCAGAGCCTTGATGATGGGAGCGCCCAGCATTTCGGCGATACGCTCGAGATCATCTCCAGCGCCAAGCGCTCCACGACCGGCGAGGATTGCGACTTTCTTGCCGGAGTTCAGGATTTCAGCGGCTTTCTGGAGATCGGCAGGATTCGGTAGCCGCGCGCTCTTCGCGTAAACGTCGGAGGTGTGGTGGAGAATATTTCGTTCCGAGGCTTCGCGCTTTTTGACCTCCTGCTCCTGAAAGTCGACGGGGATGGTGAGGTGGGCGACACCGCGGCGGGAGAGGGCGGTGCGGCAGGCAAGTTGCACCATGTTCTCCATGTGGGTCGCGCCCATCACCCGTTCGTTGAATACGCAAACGTCGATGAAGAGCTTGTCGAGGGCCACGTCCTGCTGAGTGAAGGTGCCGATGAGATCGTGGAATTGCAGGCCGGTGATGGCGAGCACCGAGGCGCCGTCCATTTTTGCGTCGTAGAGCCCATTGAGAAGGTGGATACCTCCTGGGCCGGAGGTGGCGAGACAGACGCCGAGCTTTCCTGTGTATTTCGCGTAGGCGCACGCGGCGAAGGCGGCGGATTCTTCGTGGCGGACCTGGATGAAACGAATCTTGTCCTGGCGAACGCGGAGAGCCTCGATTACTCCGTTGATGCCATCGCCGGGAATGCCGAAGATGGTGTCAACGCCCCATTCCATCAAAGTTTCAACGAGAACGTCCGAAGCATTCACCTGTGCACCTCGAAATAAAAATGCGACGGAGAGACGCGCTCTCCGATTTCTGAGATGCTTACTGATCAGTCACTGTCTTCCCAATCAAAGAAGGAATGTGTAGTTTACTTGCGCGAGTCATTCGCCGCGCAGAAACGTCAATCCACGTCAAAAAATTTTCGGAGCAGTACGATTTTGCTTCGTAGCGCTTCTCAGAAGGTATGTTCTTGTTGTTATAATCACGGGTTCGCGTGACCTGCGTCACAGCTCATTGGTCGTCCTTCTTGGGACTTATCGTTAACCTCGCACGGTTCGTCTTCTGTCCCCGTGTTCAACCCCGCCCAGCGACTGCGACTTCGCCGGGAACCCGGAGCAACCGGAAAGCGTCGTAAATGGCCCAGATCTTTCATCGAAGCACGAACTCCATCGCACGTATCTCAATTCTGGCCGCCGTTATCTTGGTGACGGGTTTGCTATGGGCCGCGCTCGAACTGCAGCGCTCGCCGTACGTGACCTATGCGGGCGTGGCGCATATGCAGCCGGTGCCCTTCAGCCACCAGCACCACGTCAGCGGCCTTGGACTTGACTGCCGTTACTGCCACACGTCGGTGGAGATTTCAGGCTACGCGGGTATTCCTCCGACGAAGACTTGCATGAACTGCCATTCGCAGATCTGGACCAACGCGCCGCTTCTGGAGCCGGTGCGCGAGAGTTTCCGGACGGGCAAGTCGCTGGTATGGACGAGGGCGAACGACCTTCCCGACTATGTGTACTTCGACCACAGCATTCACATCAATAAAGGCGTTGGCTGCAACACCTGCCATGGTCCGGTGGACCGGATGCCGCTGATGTATAACCAGGCGTCGTTGCAGATGGAGTGGTGCCTGGACTGCCACCGCGCTCCGGAGAAGTACCTGCGTCCCCGGGACCAGGTCTTCAACATGCGCTATCAGCAGCCGACTTCCGAGAACCCGGTGCAGTTGCCGGGCGACGATGGAAAGAACGTGCAGACGTACACCACGCAATTTGCGCTTGGAGTCGAGCTGAAGAATCGCTATCACCTGCGCAGCGTGCGCGACATCACAAGCTGCAGTACCTGTCACCGCTAGATCGAGGTCGATCAGCGTAGGAAAAGCAAAGGCGTAAGCGGAAACGAATGCCGATGGATAACGGAAAGAAGCAAAACGGTGGAGAGGTTTGCCCGAGCAAGAAGGGCAAGCTCGATCTCGCCGATGTGAAAAACCAGTTGGCAACGGCCAAAGACGGTCCACAGTATTGGCGCAGCCTGGAAGAACTCTCGAACACCGAGGAGTTCCAGGAATTGCTACACCGCGAATTTCCGCGCCAGGCCTCGGAGTGGGTGGAAAATGGCGAGCCGGGAACGTCGCGGCGCGACTTCCTGAAGCTGATGAGCGCTTCCATGGCGCTGGCTGGATTGACAGCCTGCACCAAGCAGCCGCTGGAGCCGATTGTTCCCTACGTGCGGCAGCCGGAAGAAATCACCCTGGGCAAGCCGCTATTCTTCGCCACGGCGAACACGGTTGGCGGATACGCGGTTCCAGTGCTGGCGGAGAGCCACGAAGGGCGTCCGACGAAGATCGAAGGAAACCCGCAGCACCCGGCAACCCTGGGCGGCACCGACGTATTTACGCAGGCTTCGGTTCTCGGTTTGTACGATCCTGACCGTTCGCAGACGGTGATGCTGGACAACGAAATGCGCACGTGGGGCGCGTTCGTTGGCGCGATCGCAAATACCCTCGCGGCGCAGAAGGCGGTGCAGGGTGCGGGACTGCGGCTGTTGAGCCGCTCGACGACATCGCCGACGCTGGCCGCAGCAATCAAGCAATTACTCGTGACGTATCCGCAGGCGAAGTGGGTGCAATACGATCCGGCGGGGCGGGACAACGCGCGCGCGGGCGCACAATTGGCGTTCGGGCAGTACCTGGATACCCAGTACAACTTCGAGAAAGCGGAAGTCATTCTCTCGCTGGATGGCGACTTCCTTTCCAGCGGATTTCCGGGATTCCACAAGTACGCGCGGCAGTTTTCGGCACGACGCAATCCGGACCTGAAAGAAAAGATGGTTCGTTTCTATGCGGCCGAAAGCACGCCCACGAACACAGGCGCCAAGGCAGATCACCGCATTCCGCTGCGAGCGACGGATATCGAGCAGTTCGCGCGCGCGGTGGCGGCGGGGCTGGGGGTTGGCGGGCCGGCAGTAGCCTCAAAGGATTGGGGCAACGAAGCTTCAATCATCGCCAATGACCTGCAGAAGCACAAAGGCGCGGCGGTGGTGGTTGTGGGCGATCACCAGCCGGCTGCCGTCCACGCGCTGGCGCACGCGATGAACGCTGGGCTGGGCGCGGTAGGGAACACGGTGGTTTACACGGAGCCGGTGGAAGCGCAGCCGATGGATCAGGCGGCGGCGATGCGCGACCTGGTGAACGACATCAACGCAGGCAAGGTCGACCTGCTGGTGGTAATGGGCGCGAATCCAGTGTACGAAGCGCCGGCGGATCTCGATTTCCTCGATGCGTACAAGAAGGTAGCGGTACGCATTCACCACGGTCTTTATGTCGACGAGACAGCGGTCTGGTCGCACTGGCACGTGAACGCGACGCACTATCTCGAGCAGTGGGGCGATGTGCGCGCTTTCGATGGAACGGTGACGATCCAGCAGCCGCTGATTGCGCCGCTCTACAACGGCAAGAGCCAGTACGAACTGATTTCAGCTTTGAATGGACAAGGTTCGACCGGTGGCTACGAAATGGTTCGGACCTACTTGGCAGAAACAGCACACGGGCGCGGACTTTGAACCCTGGTGGCGGCGCGCCGTACACGATGGACTGATTGCCGGGTCGGCGGCGGCGGTACGCAATGCGTCGGCGAAGGGCGTTCCGGCCGCTTCGAATGCGGGGAATGATTCGTCGATGGAGATCATCTTCCGCCGCGATCCGATGATCTACGACGGGGAATACGCGAACAACGGATGGTTACAGGAAGCGCCCAAGCCTTACACGCAGCTCACTTGGGACAACCCCATTCTGATGAACGTGAATACTGCGAAAGACCTTGGTCTCGAGAATGAAGACGAAGTCGAGATTTCGCTGGATGGGCGCACGGTTCAGGGCGGGGTGTGGCTAACGCCGGGACATCCGAAAAACTCGATCACGGTCTTCCTGGGATACGGGCGGACGCGCGCCGGTCGAGTGGGGAACGGGCCGGGATACAACGCGTACCAGATCCGCAGCACGCAAAAGCAGTGGGTTGCCACGGGCGTGCAGTTGAAGAAGACGGGCAAGAAGTTCCTATTCGCCACCACCCAAGGCTGGCAGAACATGGACGGCCGCGACATCGTGCGGGTGGCGACGCTGGAAGATTTCATTGCGAACCCGGACTTCGCGCACGAGAAGACGGAAGCGCCGGTGGAAGGGCTCACGATCTTCCAGCCATATGATTATTCGAAAGAATATAAGTGGGGGATGGCGATCGACTTGAACTCCTGCGTGGGCTGCAAGAGTTGCGTGGTGGCTTGTGTCGCCGAGAACAATATCCCGGTGGTGGGTAAAGAGTTGGTGAAGCGCGGCCGCCATATGCACTGGCTGCGGGTGGACAACTACCACGAGGGGTCGGTCGATAATCCGAAGACTTACACCCAGCCGGTGCCCTGCCAGCAATGCGAGAACGCGCCCTGTGAACTGGTGTGCCCGGTGGGCGCGACGGTTCACAGCACGGAAGGCCTGAATGACATGGTCTACAACCGCTGCGTGGGCACCCGCTACTGCTCGAACAACTGTCCGTACAAGGTGCGCCGCTTCAATTTCCTGCTGTACCAAGACTGGACGACGCCGCAGTACAAAATGATGCGCAACCCGGATGTCACGGTGCGCAGCCGCGGCGTGATGGAAAAGTGCAATTACTGCGTGCAGCGCATCACCCACGCTCGCATCAACTCTGAGCGGGAAGACCGCAAGATCCGCGATGGGGAAGTGGTGACCGCGTGTGCCCAAGCCTGCCCTGCCGATGCGATCGTGTTTGGCGACCTGAACAATCCGACAAGCCGGGTGGCGAAGCTGCGGGCGCAAGAGCGCAACTATGGATTGCTGGAAGAATTGAATAACCGTCCCCGGACGACATATATGGCGGTGGTCCGTAACCCGAACCCTGAACTCGAGCATGCCATGGAGCAGAAGTAGCGATGCATCAAGGTCCAGACGAGAAAACACTGCTGCAAGACGTCCTCGAGCCGGGCGAGCCGCCGGTACTTGCGCCGGGACACGATTTCGGCACCATTACCGACAAGATCACGTCGATCGTATTGCGGCGTCCGCTCGGGCTAGGCTGGACGGGCGCGGCTTTCATTGGCTTCGTGCTGGTGAACGTCCTGTTGATGGCGGTGACGTACCTGTTCTTAAGGGGCGTCGGCATTTGGGGCATTAATGTTCCGGTGGCGTGGGGCTTTGCCATCATCAACTTTGTCTGGTGGGTTGGTATCGGCCACGCGGGCACTTTGATCTCGGCCATCCTTCTGCTGTTGAAGCAAACGTGGCGGAACTCGATCAACCGCTTCGCCGAGGCCATGACGCTGTTCGCGGTGGCTTGCGCCGGCATGTTCCCGCTGCTGCACGTGGGCCGTCCGTGGCTGGCTTACTGGCTTTTCCCGTATCCCAACTCGATGGGAGTGTGGCCGCAGTTCCGCAGCCCGCTGGTATGGGATGTCTTCGCAGTTTCGACGTACGCGACGGTCTCGCTGGTGTTCTGGTTCGTGGGGTTGATTCCTGATATCGCGAGCTTGCGCGATCGCGCGAAGAACCGTTACGCGCGCATGGTGTACGGCATGCTAGCCCTCGGATGGCGCGGGTCGGCACGCCACTGGAAGCGCTACCAGTCGGTGTACCTGCTGCTGGCGGGTTTGGCCACGCCGCTGGTGCTCTCGGTGCACACGGTAGTGTCCTTCGATTTCGCGGTGGCGCAGTTGCCGGGCTGGCATACCACGATCTTCCCGCCCTACTTCGTGGCGGGCGCGATCTATTCAGGATTCGCAATGGTGCTGGTGCTGGCGATTCCCATCCGCCACTTTTACGGCGTAGAGGACATGATCACCGACCGGCACGTGGAGAATGCCGCGAAGATCATGCTGGCAACGGGATTGATCGTAGCCTACGGCTACTTCATGGAAATCTTTATGGCGTTCTATGGAACGAACGTTTACGAGCGCGCGATCGTGCACACGCGCTGGTTTGGTCCGTACGCGCCGGGGTACTGGTCTTTAATTGCGTTGAATATCGTGATCCCGCAGTTACTGTGGATTCCGAAGATCCGCAAGAGCACGTTCTGGCAGTTCATGATCTCGGTGGATGTGCTGATCGGTATGTGGCTGGAGCGCTTTGTCATCGTCGT
Source organism: uncultured Acidobacteriaceae bacterium (assembly GCA_963703075.1). Taxonomy (GTDB): domain Bacteria; phylum Acidobacteriota; class Terriglobia; order Terriglobales; family Acidobacteriaceae; genus Korobacter. Next base: position 2,349,687 of record OY969786.1, on the reverse strand, counting down.
CACCAGCTTGCATCGCGACTTTCTGCCGTCTTCGTGGGGTATGTACACCCCGACTCGCTGGGATTGGGCGACGTATCTCGGCACGCTTGGCTTTTTCCTGTTCGCGATGATGTTGTTCATCCGCGTGCTGCCGATGATCACCATTTTTGAAATCAAGGCGCTGCTGCCAGAGTCGGAAGTTCATCCGGTGGAGGTGGAAGCCTGATGAAGAGCACTCCGGTTACTCCCATTTACGGGTTGATGGCGGAATTCGACAATCCGAATGCCCTGATGCACGCGGCCGAAGGAGCTTACGCCGCAGGCTACCGGCAAATGGATGCTTACTCACCTTTTCCCATCGAAGAACTGGCGGAGGTGATCGGCTTTCCCAAGACGCGGGTGCCGCTGATCGTCCTGATCGGCGGGATCATGGGTGGGCTCTCTGCATTCGCGTTGCAGTATTGGTGCTCGGCGATCAGTTATCCGATCGTGGTTGCGGGACGTCCGTACAATTCCTGGCCGGCTTTTGTGGTTCCGTGTTTTGAGTTGACGATTTTGTTTGCGTCGCTTTCCGGTGTCTTCGGCATGTTGGCTCTCAACGGACTGCCGATGCCGTATCACCCGGTGTTCAACGTAGATCGTTTTGCCGGCGCAAGCCGCGACAAGTTTTTCCTATGCCTGGAAGCCGCCGATCCGATGTTCGACCGCCTCGGGGCGGAGAAGTTATTGGCAGGTTTCCACCCAGATTTCATCACGGAGGTGCCGCATTAATACGCAAGAGACATCCGGCACCGGCAACATGGGACCCCGAATCATGCGCACACTGACTGCTATTGCGCTCGCCATTACGGCACTGTTCCTGGCGGGCTGCCGCCAAGACATGCACGACCAGCCGAAGTTTATTCCGCTGCGCATGAGCGACTTCTTCGCCGATAAGCGCAGTGCGCGCCCGATCGTCGAGGGAACGGTAGCGCGTGGGCAGTTGAAAGCAGACACCTATTTCTATACCGGCAAAATCGGTAACCAGGAAGGCGACGTAATGCCGTTCCCGGTAAACATGGATGTGCTGGCCCGTGGGCAGGAGCGTTTCAATATCTATTGCACGCCCTGTCACTCAGAGCTGGGCGACGGGCGGGGCATGATCGTGCAGCGCGGGTTGCGGCCACCGCCGTCGTACCACAACGACCGCCTACGCAAAGCGCCGCTGGGACATTTCTTCGATGTGATCACGAATGGCTTCGGCGCTATGCCGGATTATGCGACGCAGATTCCGGTGGCCGATCGTTGGGCGATCGCGGCGTATATCCGGGCATTGCAGCTGAGCCAAAACGCGCAATCCGGCGATCTACCTCCGGGAGCGCAGGTTGTGAATGCAGTGGAATCGACGATTCCGGCAACCGGGACGCCGGGATCCGGAGCAACCGAGCCTCCGATGCCAGCCAAGGGAGGCGAGACAAAGTGAGCGACACGCATTTGAGAGACTACGACTACGCTGTTCCTGCCGCTGCTGCCTCCTGGCAAAGCCGCTCGCTAATTGTGGGCGTGATCGGCGCCATCGTGCTCGCGGCGACCGGGGTCGTCTGGCATGAGAGCTTTATGCGCGGGTATCTGGTCGGCTTCATGCTCTGGCTGGGGCTGAGCCTCGGGTGCCTGGCGCTGCTGATGCTGCAATTCGTGGTGGGTGGCCTTTGGGGGTTGGTATCGCGCCGCTTCCTGGAAGCCGCTGCGAAGTGCTTCCCGCTGATGGCGATCTTATTCATTCCCATCGCAGTCGCTGCGCCGCATTTCTATCCGTGGGCGAATAAGCAGACCTGGTGGTTGAACTACCCGGGTTTCTATATTCGCGCGGTGATCTACTTCGTGATCTGGACGGCGCTGGCGTACACCCTGAGCACGTGGGATAAGCGCTATGACGAAGGTCCAGCGCCCTCGCTGTCGAGCCGTATGCAGTCTTTGTCAGCACCCGGGCTGGTCCTTTATGTATTCACGATTACCTTTGCGGCGGTCGATTGGGTGATGTCGCTGAGCCCGGGTTGGAGTTCCACGATTTACGGCTTACTGTATCTCGCGGGGCAAGGATTATCGGCATTCGCGTTTGTGCTGATCATGCTTTGGCTGGTGACGAAGCACGAGCCGTACAAGACGATCGTCACCAAGACCCAGGTGCACGACATCGGCAAGCTGATGATGGCGTTCACGCTGCTGTGGGCTTACTTCTCCTACTCGCAGTTTTTGATCACGTGGTCCGCGAACCTGCCGGAAGAGATCAGCTGGTACCTGCATCGCATTCGCGGTGGGTGGGCGCCGGTGGCGATCTTCATTGTGATGTTCCACTTCTTCGTGCCGTTCGCGATCATGTTGTCGCAGGAGTTCAAGCGGAGCCTGAGTAAACTCGCGCCGCTGGCGATGTTCATGATCTTCATGCGGCTGGTGGACCTTTTCTGGTACATCGTTCCCAACTTCAATACGCCGGGTGCGGAAAAGCCGGCACCGTTTGCCGAGATCCAGGTGTTGATTGTGGTCGCGGCGGCGGTGATCGGAATTGGCGGACTGTGGATGGGGTACTTCTTCTTCAACCTGCGCAAGGCGCCGCTTACCCCGGCGTACGACCCGCAAATGCCGTTGTTATTGAGTATGAGCCAGCATGGACACTAATTCGCATTCGCATCCAGTGGTTAATTCGGAAGTCGGGTATGACGCGTCCGACTTAAGCGTCCGCGGCATCATCATCTTCCTGGTGGGAGTGGGAGCGGCAGGCGTGGCGGCGCACTTGATTATCTGGGGAATGTTCGTGGGGGCGCAGAAGGTTGTGCCGTACGAGACCAACGCCAACCCGATGGCCACGATGGAAACGATGCAGCAGGCGCCGCCGCTGCAGAATGCCGGTCCGCAAAGCGTGGCGAGATTCCCCGAGCCTCGGCTGCAGACGGACGACACCGCTGATATGAGCAAGTTCAAGGAGTCGGAGGAGATGCGGCTGCATCCGGCACAGCCTTACCGGACAAGCGATGGGGCGGTGCATATCGATATTGACCAGGCGATGAAGATCATTGCCCAGCGCGGTTTGCCGACGCGGCAACCGGGCCAGGAAACGCAAATGCAGGGAACCAATCCGGCGCCGGCTAATGGGAACAACGGCGGCACGGCCGGAGCGAAGTAGAGCCGCAGCTCAGAGCTGCTTTTTCGCGGAGCATCGCGAGAGAAATGGAACCAGGGTGAAAGTGATTCGCAAGCTGCTCGCAGGAATGGCGTTGCCGGTGCTGGCCGTGAGCCTGAGCCTGGCGCAACCGCCGTCTGCATTTATGCAGAAGCAAAATGATGGGACCGGCTTCGCAGGTAGATCCGGCGAGCCTGAAGGACATTGGCATCGATCAACACCTGGATACGCAGATCCCGATGGATTTACAGTTCAAAGACGAAGACGGCAAGACGGTCCAGTTGGGGGACTACTTCAAGAAGGGCAGGCCCGTGATCCTGACCCTCGTCTATTACCAGTGCCCGATGTTGTGCAGCGAGGTTCTGTCGGGATTGAACAGCGCCATGGGAGTGATGAAGTTCACGGCCGGCAATGAGTATGAAGTCGTGACCGTGAGCATCGATCCACGCGACACCCCGGAGATGGCGAAGGCCAAAAAGGCGAGCTATCTGAAGGAATACAACCGGCCGGGCGCGGAACAAGGATGGCACTTCCTGACCGGCGAGCCGCAGAATATTGCGGAGCTGGCGAAGACGGTGGGATGGAAGTACCGCTGGGACCCGAAGATGAACCAGTTCATCCATGCGGCGGGGATCATGCTGGTGACGCCGCAAGGCAAGCTGGCGCAGTACTACTACGGCATCGAGTATTCGCCGAAGGATTTGCGCCTGGGGTTGATTGAATCTTCGCAGGACAAGATCGGAACGGCAGTGGACGCAAGTGGTGCTGTACTGCTACCACTACGATCCGCACACCGGTAAATATGGCGCCGTGGTGGCAAACATGTTGCGCATTGGCGGCGCCGCAACCATTTTGTTGTTAGGGGGCTTTATCGTGCTGATGTTCCGCCGTGAGGGGCACGCAGGCCACCAGGAGACAGGACAGGCCTAACGCGCTATGTGGGACAACTTACCATTATTCCCGGCTGAAGCTTCCAAGCTCGCTCCCCAAGTGGACTTGATGTACTTCTTCCTGGTTGTCATCACGGTATTTTTCTCCGTGCTGATTGCGGGTACGATCCTGTTCTTCTCGATCAGATACCGTAAACAGAGACATCCGCATGCCGAACAGATCGAGGGTTCAATTCCGCTGGAGCTGACCTGGACGCTGATTCCGCTGGGTATCGCGATGGTGATGTTCGTGTGGGGCGCGAGCATTTTCTTCATCGAGAGCCGTCCACCGAAAGACGCGATGGAAATCTATGGCGTCGGCAAGCAGTGGATGTGGAAATTCCAGCACGTGGAAGGGATTCGCGAGATCAACCAGTTGCACGTGCCGGTGGGACGGGACGTGAAGGTGATCCTGGCGTCGCAGGATGTGATCCACGATTTCTTCGTGCCCGCGTTCCGTATTAAGACCGACGTCATCCCCGGCCGGTACACGGTGACCTGGTTCCGTCCGACGCAGCCCGGCACTTACCATTTGTTCTGCTCGCAGTATTGCGGCACGCAGCACTCCGGCATGATCGGGCAGGTGATCGTGATGGAGCCGGCGGATTACCAAGCGTGGTTGAGCGGTGGTGGCGCGGAGGGATCGCTTTCCGGCACGGGGCAGAAGCTATTCCAACAGTATGGCTGCGCAACCTGCCACCGGTCTGATACGCAGGGCCGTGGTCCGAACCTGGTGGGGGTATTCAGCAAGCCGGTGTTGCTCGATGATGGCCGCACGGTGATCGCCGATGAGAACTACATCCGCGAATCGATCCTGAATCCCGGCGCCAAGGTGGTTTCGGGCTTCAAGCCGATCATGCCGACCTTCCAGGGACAATTGAGTGAAGAACAATTGATGGCACTGGTGGAGTACGTGAAGTCGCTCGCCGGACCGAATCCTAATAGCGCACCAACAACGAATCGTCCCGTTGTGCCGAACAACGCGATCCAGCAATAAGGGTGTGGAACAATGGCAACCGTTGCAGTGAACCAGTCCGTTGAGAAAGAGAACTACTTAAACGCCGGGTACGGCCTTAAGTCGTGGCTGCTGACAAGCGACCACAAGCGGATCGCGATTCTTTACCTGATCTCGATTACGTTCTTCTTCGCGATCGGCGGTTTTTTCGCGATGCTGATCCGCCTTGAACTGCTGACGCCGGCGGGTGACCTGGTAGAGGCGGACACCTATAACAAGCTGTTCTCCATGCACGGCATCATCATGGTGTTCTTCTTCCTGATCCCCTCGATTCCGGCAACACTGGGAAATTTCCTGGTGCCGCTGATGGTAGGCGCGAAGGACCTGGCGTTTCCGAAGATCAACCTGCTGAGCTGGTACTTGTATGTAATCGGCGGTATGACGGCGCTGGTTGCCATGTTCATGGGCGGCATCGACACTGGCTGGACCTTCTACACGCCCTTCAGCACGATCTATTCCAACACCCATGTAATCCCGGTGGCGATTGGGGTATTCATCGCCGGCTTCTCATCGATCTTTACCGGCCTGAACATTATCGTGACGGTGCACCGTATGCGCGCCCCGGGAATGACGTGGGGGCGGCTGCCGCTGTTCATCTGGTCACACTATGCGGCAAGCCTGATCATGGTGCTGGGTACGCCGGTTGTGGCGATCACGTTGGTGCTCGTGGCGCTCGAGCGCGCGTTCAACATCGGAATCTTTAATCCGCAGCTGGGCGGCGACCCGGTGCTCTTCCAGCACTTGTTCTGGTTCTACTCGCATCCCGCGGTGTACATCATGATCCTGCCCTCGATGGCGGTGATCAGCGAAATCGTCACCTGCTTCTCACGCAAGAGGGTGTTCGGATATGAATTCGTGGCGCTTTCCAGCATCGGCATCGCGGTCCTCGGATTCCTAGTCTGGGCGCATCACATGTTCGTCGCCGGCATTTCCGTCTATGCCGCGCTTGTCTTCTCGCTCTTGAGCTACCTGGTTGCGATTCCGTCCGCCGTGAAGGTCTTTAACTGGACGGCCACCATGTTCAAAGGCTCGATAAGCTTTGAGACCCCGATGCTGTACGCCTTCGGCTTTATTGGGTTGTTCACCATCGGCGGTTTAACGGGCTTGTTCCTGGCGAACCTCGGGGTTGATGTGCATGTGCATGACACCTACTTCGTGATCGCCCACTTCCACTACATCATGGTGGGTGGTGCGCTGATGGGGTATCTCGGCGGCTTGCACTTCTGGTGGCCGAAGATCACCGGGCGCATGTATCCAGAGTCGTGGGCCAAGCTTTCGGCATTGCTGGTGTTCGTGGGGTTCAACCTCACCTTCTTCCCGCAGTTCGTGCTGGGATACATGGGCATGCCGCGCCGGTATCACGCGTATCCGCCGGAGTTCCAGGTGCTCAACGTTCTTTCAACTGCGGGCGCTTCGGTACTCGCCGTCGGATACCTCTTCCCGCTGTTCTACTTCTTGTGGTCACTGCGTTATGGAGAGTTGGCGCCGAACAATCCCTGGAACGCAGTGGGATTGGAATGGATGACTTCGTCGCCGCCGCCGACCCACAATTTCGAGAAAACACCGGTTGTAACCTGGGAAGCTTATGACTATGAGAACCAGCCCCAGGAGGAGGTCCCCGTTGGAGGATAGTCAGACAGTTGTAGCCCACGAGCTGCAACATCACTTCCGCGACATGGAGCAGCAGCGGGAAACGGCCACATTCGGGATGTGGGTTTTCCTGATCACCGAAATCATGTTCTTCGGTGGACTGTTCTGCGCCTACTTGATCTATCGGCTCTCGTATTACCAGGCTTGGGTCGACGGCAGCCAGCGGATGGACATCACGTTGGGGGCGATCAATACAGCCGTCCTGATCTGCTCGTCACTCACCATGGCGATGGCAGTGCACTCGGCGCAGCTTGGCCGGCGCAAGCTGATCATCATCTTTCTGATTGCAACCTTGCTGTTGGGCGCGACCTTCCTTGGCATAAAAGCGGTTGAATATCACGACCACTGGAAGAACCACGAGGTTCCCGGCCAGTATTTCTCAGGGTTTGACGCGGAAGGCCACGACAAGGGCTGGCGTGACGTGCAGCACACATCGCTCTATTTCGCGTTGTATTTCGCGATGACGGGCATGCACGCGGTGCACATGATTATCGGCGCGGGACTGCTGATATGGCTGATTGTGGAGGCATGGAAGGACAAATTCGCGCCCAGTTATTTCGCCCCGGTGGAAAATGTCGGCTTGTACTGGCACTTCGTCGATATTGTTTGGATTTACCTATTTCCGCTGCTCTATTTGATCAGCAAAAAACACACAGGATAATCGATGGCGCACTTATCAGAATCGGAGAGCGGTGAGCACGTCGTTTCGCCCAAGCTTTATGTCGGAATCTTCGTCTTCCTGTTGATCATGACGGGGCTGACGGTGCTGGCAGCGTCAGTTGATCTTGGTGCATGGAATCCAGTGGTAGCCCTGGTCATCGCCACCATGAAGGCCACGACAGTCATCCTGTTCTTCATGCACGTGAAGTACAGCACGCGCATGACGCAAATCGTCATTGTGAGCGCGCTCTTCTTCCTGGCGCTGCTTCTCGGGTTAACGTTGACGGACTACCTGTCGCGAGGCTGGATGAGCTATCCCAATAAGTAAAAGGGCGCCATATCACGCAAGAAGGGGAGCGATTGCTCCCCTTTTTCATTTGTGGAGTTCAGGGTGTTTCCGTTCTGAGATATACTTTCCGCCACTTCAAAGAGGGCGCCCAACACACATTCGAGGCGCCCGGCGAACGAGGTTCATCATGGCATTCTGTACGAACTGCGGCTCGAGCATGGATGCAAACGCGCAGTTTTGCCCGAAGTGCGGCAAGAGCGCGACCCCTGGGGCCACGCCCGCGGGTACGCCGGCGCAAAGCTATGTTCCTCCGGCAGCAGCAGCGCAGAGCTATTCGCCGGCACCGGCGTCGTCCGGCGGCGGCAATGTACTGAAGATCGTCCTCGTAATTGTGGGCGTCTTCGTGCTGATCGGGATTATCTCGATCGCGGGACTTGTCTATACCGCGCATCGGATCCGCCGCGGGATGCACGTATCGCAAGACGGCCGGAACAGCTCGGTTGATTTTGGAGGGTTCAAAGCATCGACAAACAGCATGAGCGCCAAGGACCTCTCCCGCAAGATCGGGGTGGATCTCTACCCCGGCGCCAAACAGCAAGGCGACAGCTCGGTGGCCCAGTTCGGCAAGATGACCACCGCGACGATGCAATTGACCACAAGCGATTCCGTCGACCAAGTTGCCGCGTTTTATAAATCGCGCTACCCGAATGCGATGGTAAGTATGGATAACTCGAGATTTTCACTGAGCGGAACGGATAACGACGGCACGCTCTCGATCAGCGCTCATGACGAAGGCGGTGATACGCGCATTGAAATCTCCAAAGTCAGCGGGATCAAAGTCAATGTACCGACGCATTGATCGTTTTGTGAACCGCGAAGCCCGCACGAGTTGCGGGCTTTTCGTTTGCCCGGATTCGGCATGCAATTGAACGGGTTGCTGACGCGCAGCGCTTCGCCGCGTAGACTCTTTTCCGAGGAGATCCATGTCGACAGAGAATCTCGTCTCCCTCAACCCTGCTCCGGGCGGTCCCTCGAATGTCGGCAGCCCCAAGCCGCCGGACGTCGATGCGCAGCGACTGGAGCATCGGTTGCGCTCGGAACTACGCGGTGAAGTACGCTTCGATAACGGGAGCCGCGCGCTCTACGCGACCGACGGATCCAACTATCGCCAGGTACCGATCGGTGTCGTACTTCCGAGGAATGATGATGATGTGCGCGCGACGCTGGCCGCTGGTCGCGAGTTCGGTGCACCGATCCTGGCGCGCGGAGGCGGCACCAGTCTTGCCGGGCAGTGCTGCAATGTTGCGGTTGTCATTGATTTTTCGAAATACATGAACCAGATCCTCGAGTTGAACCGGGAGGACAAGATCGTGCGCGTACAGCCCGGAATTGTGCTGGACGAGGTCCGGAAAGCAGCGACTCAGGTCGGATTGACCTTCGGTCCCGATCCGGCGACCCACAGCCGCTGTACGCTCGGCGGAATGATCGGCAACAACTCCTGCGGCACCCACTCGGTGATGGCGGGGAAGACCGTCGACAACATTCACGAACTGCGCATTCTGACCTACGACGGGCTGGAGATGACGGTTGGAGCCACGCCGGACGCGGAGTTGCAGTCGATCATCGGCGCAGGCGGCCGTCGCGGCGAGATTTATCGCAGCATGCGCGAGATCCGCGACCGCTACGGGCACCTGATTCGAGCGAAATATCCGAAGATCCCGCGCCGGGTTTCGGGCTTCAACTTGGATGAACTGCTGCCGGAAGCAGGCTTCCACGTGGCGCGGGCGCTGGTCGGGTCGGAGAGTACGTGCGTCATTGTGCTCGAGGCCAAGCTGCGGCTGGTACATAACCCATCGCACCGATCGCTGGTGGTGCTCGCCTATCGCGATATTTACCTTGCCGCCGATCAAGTGCCGGACATCCTGCCGTTCGGACCGATTGCGCTGGAGGCGATCGATGGCAACCTTGTCGCCGACATCCGCAAAAAGAACATGCATGTCCGCGATCTTTCCCTGCTACCGGACGGACACGGCTTTCTGCTGGTCGAGTTCGGTGGTGACATACGCGAAGAGGCGGACGACAAAGCGCAGCGCATGATGGAAGCGCTAAAGCGCAAACCGAACGCACCCAACATGAAGTTCTACGACGATAAGCGCGAAGAGCAACTCGTCTGGGAGATCCGCGAGTCGGGGCTCGGGGCGACCGCCTTTGTGCCCGGCAAACCATTTACGTGGGAGGGCTGGGAAGATTCGGCCGTGCCTCCCGAGAAGATGGGTTCGTATCTTCGCCAGCTCAGCGAGCTTTATCAACAGCACGGGTACACGGGAGCATTCTATGGGCATTTCGGACAGGGATGCCTGCATACGCGCATCAACTTCGATCTCGAGAGCGCGCCGGGGATTCGCAAGTACCGGACCGTTCGTAGAAGAAGCTGCGGATCTGGTCGTCAGCTTCGGAGGGTCCCTTTCCGGCGAACATGGAGACGGCCAATCTCGGGCCGAACTGTTGCCGAAGATGTTCGGACCGGAACTGATCCAGGCGTTCCGCGATTTCAAGGGCGCTTGGGACCCACAATGGATGATGAATCCTGGAAAGGTGGTGAACGCCTATCGTCTCGACGAAAATTTGCGGCTGGGCGCGAACTACCATCCCTGGGAACCGGATACGCATTTCCAATTTCCCGAGGAAGGCGGCAGCTTTGCGCGGGCGGCGTTGCGCTGCGTAGGTGTTGGGGAATGCCGCCGTCACGAAAATAAAGTCATGTGCCCGAGCTACCGGGTCACGATGGAGGAGAAGCACAGTACCCGCGGCCGCGCCCACTTACTGTTCGAAATGATGCAAGGGGAAGTGATTCGTGACGGATGGAAGAGCGAAGAGGTGAAGGAGTCGCTCGATCTCTGCCTTTCCTGCAAAGGCTGCAAGGGAGATTGCCCGGTTAACGTCGATATGGCGACCTACAAGGCCGAGTTTCTCTCGCACTACTACGAAGGCAAACGGCGGCCACGACAGGCGTATGCGTTCGGATTGATTCACGATTGGGCCAAACTAGCGTCGCTCGCGCCGGGATTGGTGAATCTCGCGACCCAAACGCCGGGACTGAGCGCCATCGCCAAGATGAAGGCTGGAATTCCGCAGCAGCGAACGATTCCGGCGTTCGCACCAGAGACGTTTCAGCACATTGTTCGTGCACGCGTGAGCCGAAATGCGGATGCTCTAAAGGTCTTGCTGTGGCCGGACACATTCAACAATCACTTCTTCCCGGATACCGCAGTGGCTGCGTTCGATGTGCTCGAGACCGCTGGGTTTCAAGTGGTTGTACCTCAAGCGGATGTGTGCTGCGGCCGTCCGCTGTACGACTTTGGCATGCTCGATCGGGCCAAGCGAGTGCTGGAGAAAACCATGCGTACGCTGGCAGCGGACATCGATTTGGGGCTGCCCATCGTGATGCTGGAGCCGAGTTGCGCCTCGGTTTTTCGCGACGAACTCGTCAACTTCTTTCCCTCCGATCCACGTGCGTTGCGGCTGCGCGACCAAGTCTATCTACTGGGCGATTTTCTCCGTAAGTTCGCTAAAGATGTTCCGCTGCCCGCGTTGCACCGCAAAGTTTTCGCCCATGCGCATTGCCACCACAAAGCGGTGCTTGGCACGGACGGCGAGAAAGATCTTTTAGAGCGCCTGGGCGTGGAGTACGAGCTGCCCAACAACGGATGCTGCGGCATGGCCGGTTCGTTCGGCTTCGAAAAGGGCGAAAAGTACGCAGTTTCGGTGGCGGTCGGCGAACATGAATTGTTGCCCCAGGTGCGGAGCGCTGATCGCGAAACCATCATCGTTGCGGAGGGGTTCAGCTGCCGCGAGCAAATCGCACAGGGCACCCCCCGGCATGCCCTGCATCCGGCGGAACTTGTGCAAATGGCAATGCAGAACGGGCCGGATGGGGTAGGAGCGTTTCCGGAACGGCACATCGTCGAGCGCCGGAAACGGGCGGTACGCAACTCTATGCTGAAAACGGCAGCTGTTCTCGCCGGAATCGTCGGGGGCGGCCTTCTGCTTTGGAAAACGGTGCGCGACTAATGTTTCTCTGTGCCAAGTGGAGAGCCGGAAAGGTTAACGTTTGATGAAACAAGGAACATCCCCATTGGAATTCGAATGGGGTTGGTTACAATGTGCTCGTGAAACAAACGATCTTTGTCGTCGAAGACGATGCCGATATTGCTCGGCTGGTGCGCTATCACCTGGAAGGCGCAGGTTTTGCAGTGAGAACATTCCTGGCGGGAAATGGGGTTTTGCCGGAATCCGAAAAGACTCCGCCCTCCCTTTTTCTACTCGACATCATGGTACCGGGAGCGGATGGGCTGGAGATCTGCCGACAGATCCGTAACAACCGCAACATTGCCATGACCCCCGTGATCTTCCTGACCGCCAAAACTTCCGAGGCGGACAAGATTGCCGGCCTCGACCTGGGAGCCGACGATTACATTGCCAAGCCGTTCAGTCCACGCGAGCTGATCGCCCGGGTGAAAGCGGTTTTACGGCGCTTTGAACGGCCGCTGCCACCCGCGGTGGTCACTGCTGGGGATATCGTGATCGACAATGGCGCGATGACACTGACGGTGCGCGGTAGCCTGGTGACCACGACGGCCACCGAGTTCCGCTTGCTCGAGTACCTGGCGCGGCATCCGGGACGGGTCTTCACCCGCGATCAACTGCTCGATGCGGTCTGGCGCGAGACCCACTACGTGACTCCTCGATCCGTCGACGTCTATGTGCGCCGGATTCGTGAGAAGATCGAGGAGAATCCCGAGGAGCCCCGTTACTTGAAGACCGTGCGTGGGGCCGGTTATCGGTTCGAGGTACCGAAGTGAGAGGAAGGATTTTCCTCAAACTCTTTTTTGCCTATCTCGTTGTTATCGCGGTCTGCACTCTCACCCTCGACATTGCTATCCGTCACGCATGGGTGAACTCCCTCCGATCCGAAATTGCCTCTTCGCTGCGCGAAAAAGTGCAGCTTTTTGCGTTGCGCGTGCAGAGCGAGCGCAACGGCGATCTTTCGAAGGTGGTCCGTGAAGTCGCGAAGGCCGGCAACGCTCGCGCCACGATCATCACCACCGACGGCCGGGTACTGGCGGATTCGGATGCGAACCCGGCGGACATGGAGAATCATGCCACCCGTCCGGAGTTCCAAGCGGCGCTCAAGGGGAACCTGGGCACCGACGTCCGGCGCAGCCACACACTGGGCATCGACTTCATGTACTCGGCAGCGCCGATTGACGGGGGCGCGGTGCGGTTGGCGTACCCGCTGTCTTCGCTCGAGACCATCACCGGACAGGTACGGCATACGTTGCTGATGAGCTCCGTGCTGGCGGTGGCGATGGCGCTGCTGCTGGCGTCCTTTGCGACGCAGTCGATCAGCCGGCGATTGAAGGCGATCGTGTACTTCGCGGACCGGATTGCGGCGGGCGATCTCTCCGCCCGGATCGCGGAGAGTTCCTCGGATGAGATCGGCAAAGTCGCCTCCGCGCTCGATCGTACCGCGCGGCAGTTGCAGGAAGTCTTTGCGCAGATCGAGACCAACCGGCAGCAACTGGAGGCGCTGCTGAACAGCATGCAGGAGGCGGTGATCGCAGTTTCGAGCGACGGCCGGCTGATGTGGGCGAACCAGCGGATGGAGCGAATGCTGCCGGCGGGCATACGGCGGAACAGCAAGATCATCGAGACCATCCGTGACCCCGAGTTCCTGCGAGGCGTGCAGGAGGCGCTGGAGACACGCCGGGTGACGGCGACGCGTATTACGACGTTGATGACGGGACGGGCGTTTGCGGCGACGACGGCGCCGATGCCGGGCGGAGGCGCGGTTACGGTCCTGCACGACCTCACCGAAACGGAGCGGGTGGAGAAGACGCGGCGCGATTTCATCGCCAACGTTTCACACGAGCTGCGCACGCCGCTCACCTCGATCCAGGGCTATGCGGAGACGTTGAGTGAAGCGTTCCGCGAAGATGATCCGGCCCGCGATTTCGTCGATATTATTCGCCGCAACGCGCTGCGGATGTATCGCCTGACCGAAGACCTGTTGACGCTGGCCCGGGTGGAGAGTGGGGAACAGCGCTTCCAATTCCAACCCATCGCTCCGGCGGAACTGCTCGACGAAGCGGCACTCAGCTTCAACGATCATTACCGCAACAGCGGCATCGAGCTCTCGGTGATGAACACTGCCCAAGGGGAAGTCGATGTGGATCGCGGGGCGATCCAACAGGTGTTCACGAATCTTCTCGACAACGCGGTGAAGTATGGCGGCACCGGGGGAAAGATCCTGCTGGGATCGCGGGATGTCGAAGATCGCGTCTTGTTTTACGTGCGCGACTTTGGTCCCGGCATTCCTTCCGAACACCTGCCACGTCTATTTGAGCGCTTTTACCGGGTGGACAAGGCGCGGTCGGTGCAATCGGGCGGCACCGGCTTGGGGTTGGCGATTGCCAAGCACATTGTCCGGGCGCACGGCGGGGAAATTCGGGCGGAGAGCGAGTTAAACCACGGCGCAGTGTTCTCGTTTTTGCTGCCGCGGCGGCAGGTGGTGTTCATGACGCCAGTATCCAGTCGCTCGAGCGCGATCTCCTAGCGTTTACTATTCAGGTAGGGTACCCCCTCCCCCCGAGCACCCTGTGATTTCAGCAGCTTAGGCTTGGTAAAAGCCGCAAAATATTCTATCCAGAGAACTTATAGCCAAAATATTGCGAGAGTTGAGGTTGACCACGCATTCGCTGCCCTGTGCGCGTCCGCGTGCCTTGCTCGCGGTTTACTCATTGTTAAAGAGCGTAAGAGAATTCGTGAGAGTACCCCACGTAAACAGAATAGTGGGGCGGTGTCACGTTGTATGTGACGAGGGTACGTCTTGGATGTGATGGAGTTGTGGCTTGCCGCGGAGCCTTGCAGGGGCTAAAGCCCAGGGAAGTGGCGGGGGAACGGCACGAGTGAAGTCGTGCCCTTTCACAAACCGAAAGCGAGTGCTCACCGGTGCGGGCGGCTTTGCGACCCATCCTGTCGCTGGCGCGACGAGGGTGGGGCACCCAGTGCCACGGATTCACTGGATTTTTACCGGACGCACATTGCGGCGTAACGATCACGGGCTAATCTGCGAGTGTATTCCTGTGTCCAAGGACCCCAAGATGGCGACCGCTCTGCCTGTCAGCACTTCGCACAACCCTGCCTGCATTCACATTCGCGAGCTCACGCTGAGGGCGTGCTCGGTGGCGCATGCGGCGGCGGGCATGGTGGCGGAGGGGATTGCGACGGGTGTTTCCGCGTTGCTGGAGTCGGTGCGGCCGCAGGAGATCGAGCTGGACCGGTCTGGACCGGGAGATCGATTCGGCGGTGACGACGCACATCACCGGCGCGACGGAGGATGCGGCGCGAGAAATGCTGGCGTGCATGAAGCTGGCGATCAGCATAGAGCGGATTGGCGACCTGCTGCTCGGCTTCAGCAACCGCGCGATCGTAGCGGCCTCGCGTTGTGAAATGGAAGATGTACGCGACCTCACGCTGATGGCTTCGCGGCTGGAGAAGATGCTGATGGAGGTTCGCGAAGCTTTCGAGACCCGCAATCTGGAACCGGGCGCTGGCGGTGTTGCGATCGGATGCGGAGATCGACCGGCTGCGGAACATGCTTTTCGTGCGGCACCTGGAGAACCCAGCGGGTACGCATCGCAGCGAAAGCTTCCATGTCGTCTTCATGACGCAGGCGCTGGAGCGCTCGGGCGATCACGTGAAGAACATGGCGGAAGAGGTGTGCCACCTGGTGAGCGGACACAGCGTGCGGCACCTGCTGCGATCGATCGACAAGCCGCTGGAGCAGATGTTTCTCGACCAACTCCGGCACAAACACGCCATTTAAAGCAGGGTCTCTGCAGCAATCCTTTCATGGGGAATTGATGTGGCATTCACCCACGCAGGTGGGGGAAGGCCTATCGTTTGGTCAAACGATAATGGAGGTGACCTCGATGAAGATCGCCATTGTGAAGCTCGAAGTGCTTCGGGCGTGGCTGGTAACGTGGGCAATGATTGGATGTGCGGAACTCCTCAGCATGTTCCAGCCTGCGGAAAGTGTTTCGACAGAACTGCTGATGGCGCGCTGATTCTGCAGCGCGTCCCGTTGTGAGAGCTCCTCATCGGATTTTCATTCCGCTGTAACCAGATCGTAACAACAGGCAACTACAACTAAAGTTGAATCCCCGCCCACCAAGCCACAGGGTTCGGAGCGGGGCGCGCAATTTTCTTGGAGGAAACTGAGTGCTACGTTCGCTGCGAGTGCTGCTGTGTGTGACCCTTCTGGCCGGTGTTGGTATCGCGGAAACTACGTTGAATGCGGCCGGCGCAACCTTTCCCTATCCGATTTATTCGAAGTGGTTCTCGGAATATCACAAGGCGCATCCTGACATCGAGATCAATTACCAGTCGATCGGCAGCGGCGGCGGCATTCGCCAGGTGCTGGCGGGGACGGTGGATTTCGGCGGTAGCGACGGGCCGATGACGGATGAGCAGTTGCAACAGGCGAAGTTCAAGATCCTGCACATTCCTTCGGTGCTAGGGGCGGTGGTGCCGGCGTACAACGTGCCGGGGGTAGAAGGCGAGATCAAGTTCACGCCCGAGATGATTTCCGGGATTTTCCTGGGCAAGATCACGAACTGGAACGACAAAGCGATCGCGGCGGCGAATCCGGGAGTAAAGTTTCCCGACCAGAACATTATTGTTGTGCACCGTTCGGATGGTAGCGGAACGACTTACATTTTCAGCGATTACTTGTCGAAGGTGAGCCCGGAATGGCAGCAGGCAGCGGGCAAGGGCACAGCGATCAAGTGGCCGGTGGGCCTGGGCGGCAAGGGCAATGAGGGTGTAGCGGGAATGATCCGGCAGTTCAAAGGATCGATCGGCTACATCGAGCTGATTTATGCAATGCAGAACAATATCCCGTATGGTTCGGTGAAGAACTCGTCGGGAACGTTTGTGAAAGCGTCATTGGATAGCACGACGGCAGCGGCTGCCGGAGTGAAGATGCCGGCGGACTACCGGGTCTCGATTACCAACCCGCCGGGAAAGAATGCTTATCCGATCGCGAGCTTTACATGGTTGCTGATCCCGCAGCCGTTCAAGGACCAAGGGAAGGGAAAGATCATCGTGGACTTCTTGAACTGGGAACTCGATAACGGGCAGCCAATGTCGAACAGTTTGAGTTACGCGCCACTGCCGAAGGAAGTGGTGGAGAAGATTCGGCAGACGGTGAAGGGAATGAAGTAGGGATTTGCGCCCAGCGCCTTCCTCCGGGGCGCTGGGTTTTTTAGGACAAGAGTCTCTCGCGATAGAAGGGGCTTGGGCCGCGGCGCGGAAGCGCCGCTTTTCCCATTTATAAGGACGTTCTCGAGAGGATACGGAACCTCGCCGGGATCATGGGAACACGTACGGCGCTGCGACCCATCCTGTCGCGGCGCGACAAGGATGGGGCACCCACGGGGTGGGCTGAGTTTAAACATCCCGCAACTCGGTTTTTACAAGGCTGTAACAATGCGCTGCTAGCCTGAGTGCGATGGACAAGCGCATGGCTGCCAGTGAAGTCCCATCCAATCCCCCCGATTTGCCGAAGCCGAAAGTCACGACCAGCGTAAGGTTTCCAAATCCGAAACCGGAAAGCCTGAAGAATTTCGGTGTTCTCGGAACAGGGCGCTTCGGATCGAGTGCCGGCACGCGGGTGGCGGACAGCGTGTTCCGCGGCGCGATGCTGGTTTCCGCACTCTCGATTTTCGCCATTGTCCTGCTGGTGTTGTGGGAGTTGATCTATAAGTCGCAGATGAGCCTGCACCAGTTCGGCTGGAAGTTTTTTATCGGCCAGGATTGGGACCCGGTGTCGGGCAGCTTCGGAGCTCTACCTTTTATTTATGGAACGCTAGTGTCGTCGCTGGTGGCGCTGGTGATCGCGGTGCCGCTGGCGGTCGGGGTGGCGGTGTTCACGACGGAGATCTGCCCGCGAGCGCTGCGCAATGCGATTTCATTCACGGTGGAACTGCTGGCGGCGATCCCGAGCGTGATTTACGGATTGTGGGCGATTTTCGTACTGGCGCCATTTCTGCGCGATTACGTGCAGCCCTGGCTTGGCAGGACGCTGGGATGGACAGGACTGTTTTCCGGGCCAGCCTATGGGGTGGGCATGCTGGCAGCGGGGGTAATCCTGGCGATCATGATCATCCCGATTATTTCGTCGGTGACGCGCGAGGTGCTGGTGGCGGTACCGCAGAACCAGCGGGAGGGCGTGCTGGCGCTGGGCGCGACCCGGTGGGAGATGATCCGCACCGGGGTGTTGCGCAACGCACGTATCGGGATTGTGGGCGGGGTGATCCTGGGACTGGGGCGCGCGCTGGGCGAGACGATTGCCGTGACCATGGTGATCGGTAACCGGCCGGAGATTGCGAAGTCGTTGTTTGCGCCGGGATACACGATGGCGAGCGTGATTGCCAACGAGTTCAGCGAAGCTTCCGATGATCTTTACCTGAGCGCGCTGGTGGAGATTGGGCTGGCGCTCTTCCTGGTGACGCTGATTGTGAACGCGCTGGCACGCATTTTGGTGTGGTCGATTACGAGAGGGACCCGGCGAGGACGCATGCCTAACGATATCGGAATCCGTCCAGCAGCACGGTTGAGCCTGTGGCGCAGGTTCGCGAATGTGTTCTCGAATTTTGCCGCACTGGGCGCGGCGATCCTGGTGATTTTGCCGCTGGGCGCGATCTTTGCGTACCTGGTGTTCAAGGGAGTGGGCTCGATCAATTGGGCATTCCTGACGCAGACGCCGAAGCCGGTGGGTGAAGCGGGTGGCGGCATGGCCAATGCGATCGCGGGAAGCGCGTTGATCCTGGCGATGGCCAGCCTGATCGGCGTCCCACTGGGGATTGGGTCGGGGATTTATCTTTCGGAATTTGGGCAAAACAGACTGGGCGACGCGGTGCGGTTTGTGGCCGATGTGCTGAACGGCGTGCCGTCGATCGTGATTGGGATCGCGGTGTACTCGCTGGTGGTGGTGCCGCAAAAACACTTTTCGGCATTCTCCGGCGCGGTGGCGTTGGGGATCATGATGATTCCGACGATTGCGCGCACGACGGAGGAGATGCTGCTGATGGTGCCGCGGGCGATAAGGGAAGCGGCGTATGGACTGGGCATTTCGCAGTGGCGCACGACGTTGTCGATCGCGCTACGCACGGCGACGTCAGGGGTGATCACCGGGGTGATGCTGGCGTTCGCGCGCATTGCGGGAGAGACGGCGCCACTGTTGTTCACCGCGTTCGGCAATCAATACTGGAGCCGTAGCCCGAACCAACCGACGGCGGCGTTGCCGCTCCAAATTTATACATACGCGCTTTCACCCTTCGACGAGTGGCACCGGCAGGCATGGGCGGGGGCGCTGATCCTGATCATCCTGATCGTGACCGCGGTGTCGGCGGTGCGGGTGGTGGCAGGACGCGGGATGGTCCGGGCTTCGAACTGATGGCTGCGTTCAAGAGCGACGGGGTTCGTAACGTTGGGATGTGGACGATGTTGACGCGGGGAGACGGTTAGACATTATGGGGGTCGGAATCCAGGTACGGGACCTGAATGCCTACTACGGCAAATCCCACGTATTGAAGAACGTTGATATGAAGATTGCGCCGAACCACGTGACCGCGCTGATTGGTCCGTCGGGGTGCGGCAAGTCGACGTTCGTGCGCTGTCTAAACCGCATGCACGAGACGATTCCCGAAGCCTATGCCGAGGGTGAAGTGATTGTCGGCGACAAGAACATTTATGAACGGGGAACGGCGGCGGTGGATGTACGGCGGCGGGTGGGGATGGTTTTTCAGAAGGCGAACCCGTTTCCGACAATGTCCATCTACGACAATGTGGCATCGGGGCTTAAGCTGAATGGGATCCGCAAGCGGCAGGTATTGGACGAGGCGGTAGAGCGGTCGCTGGAAGCAGCGGCGCTGTGGAATGAAGTGAAGGACCAGCTGCACAAGAAGTCGGGGGCGAGCCTATCGGGCGGGCAACAGCAGAGGCTTTGCATTGCGCGCGCGCTGGCGGTGCAGCCCGATGTGCTGCTGATGGACGAGCCGGCATCGGCGCTGGACCCGATCAGCACGAGCAAGATCGAAGAGCTGATGTTCGAGCTGAAGGAAAACTACACGGTCGTGGTGGTAACGCACAACATGCAGCAGGCGGCGCGGGTGGCCGAGTACACAGGATTCTTCTTGATGGGGAGCGTGATCGAGTTCGACAGCACGCAGAAGATTTTCACTAACCCATCCGACAAACGCACCGAAGATTACATTACCGGAAGGTTCGGATAACCGAGAATGAGAACCCGTTTCCAGCATGGTTTGGATGAGTTAAAAGAGAGGCTCCTGCGCATGGGAGGGCTTGCCGAGCAGGCCATCGAGCGGGCGGTGGAGGCTTACCGCAAGCGCGATGCAAGGCTCTGCCAGGCGGTTTTCGATGGCGAGCGCGACATCAACGCAGCGGAGCGGGAGATCGACGAACTGGCGATCGACCTGCTTGCCATGCAGCAGCCGATGGCGGTCGACCTGCGCTTTATCCTGGCGGTGGTGAAGATCAATGCGGACCTGGAGCGGGTTGGCGACCAGGCGGTGAACATCGCGCAGCGAGTCCTCGACATGGCGTCCGTACAACAATCGGATGTGCCGGTGGACATTCCGCGGATGGCGGAGACGGTGGCTACGATGGTGCAGCGTGCGCTGGAATCGTTCATCGACGGCAAGGCCGAGCTGGCGGAGGCGGTGCTGCAGATGGACAATATCGTAGACCGACTGAAGGACGAGGCGTTCGTGGTGCTCGTGGAACAGATGAACCGATACCCGGAAACAACGCGGTATTCCCTGGATGTGCTGCTGATCGCGAGAAACCTGGAGCGGATTGCGGACCACGCGACGAATATTGCCGAAGACGTGATTTTCTGGGTGCGGGGAGCGGACGTACGGCATGGCGGGGCACACTATCCCGCCTAGCCCGGTACGTACGTCGATCCTGCGCTCACGTATAATTTTTTCCGGCATATTAAGTTTCAACGAGGGGTGTGGCATGACATTCCTGGATAGCGCCAAGTTGCCCCTATGGGCGCAGATCCTGCTGGCACAACCGCTGCCGGCCGCGCCCCAGCAACGCGACCCAAACAATCCCGAGCATGAATCTCGCAGCGAGGATGCCGGCGCCGCATAGCGTCCACAACGCTTTTCCGGTTGGGTTTACCGCCCTCGCATTCCCAAAGTAACCTCCCATTGCTTGCGGAAAACCTCTTGATGCGATAGGTTTTTAGGCAGGTCGTTCGCCACGACGCCTGGTTTAGGCCAGCCACCGGGGCGATGCAATCTTCTGCTCAAATTAGTTTTTGGACTACAAGAAGCCTATAGTTAAGAGTACCAGGGGAGTCTATTGCGAAATAGTCTCCAGGAGAGTTGATGAAGAAGGCGCGTAAGACTGGCGCTATCGCGAACAGTGAATATGAGCGCCAGGCGACGTTGTGCAAGGCGTTTGCGAACCCCACCCGGCTACATCTTCTAGATCTGTTAGGCCGGGGTGAAGTGGGCTCTTCTGAATTACAAGAACGGCTTGGAGTTTCCAAGGCAAACCTATCGCAGCATCTATCCGTGCTGCGTTCTGCGGGCGTGGTGAACACACGGAAAGAAGGCAAGCGCTTGCTGGCCGGGGTTGCCTCCCCGGCAGTCGTGCAGGCCTGCAAGCAAATTCGCGGCATCCTCAAGCCGGGGGGCCGCGATCACCACGGCCGATAATCCGCTGGCGTGTGCTTCCCGTCATTCTCAATTACTCTAAAGAAACATCCTTCCAGCCGTGGGGCGGTTCCTCGCCTCACGGCCGGGAGGGATGACGGACCATGGCCTCCCGGACGATCGCCGAGTTCGCTCCAGCATTCCTGAAGCTCGGGGACGAGACTGCCTACGTGCATCGCCGGGGGTATCGCACCGTTCGATGGTCGTATGCCGCGGTGGCGCAACTCGCCTACCGTTTTGCACGCGAGCTCCAAGCAAGAAAAATTGAAAACAAAGCGCGGATCCTGCTGTGGGGCGAGAGCGGGCCGGAGTGGGTCGCGGTCTTCCTGGGATGCGCCTTGCGGGGCGTGGTGGTGGTTCCCATGGACCACATTGCTGCGCCGGAATTTGCGGACCGCGTAGCCGCCGAGGTGGAACCCGCACTGGCGGTGCTTTCACGCGATACGTCTCCTGGCTCGCAGGTTGCAGCAATCCCTCGACTGATCCTGGAAGAGCTGCCGGATCGGCTGGCAGCGTATGCGGGAGATCCGGGTCCAGGATTACAAGTGGAGCCGGCCGATGTGTTGGAGATCGTGTTCACGTCCGGGACGACGGCCGAACCGAAGGGCGTGGTGCTTTCCCACGGCAACGTGCTTTCGAACCTAGAGCCGATTGCGCGGGAGATTGATAAGTACAAAAAGTACGAGAGGATGGTTCATCCGCTGCGCTTTCTGAATGCGTTGCCGCTGAGCCACGTTTTCGGACAGTTCCTCGGCATTTTCATTCCTCACCTGCTGGGGGCGACGGTGTTCTTTCCGGACACGCTGAATCCTGGCGATGTAATCCGGACCATCAAGCGGGAACGGATTAGTGTGCTGATCGCGGTGCCGCGGGTGTTGCAGTCGCTGAAGGAAAAAGTCGAACGCGACTTGGAATCAAAAGGGAGGCTGGAGAGCTTCCGGCGGCGCTGGGCGGCAGCGGATGGCAAGCATTTCGCGGCACGCTGGTGGAAGATGCGTGCGATTCATCGCATCTTCGGATGGAAATTCTGGGCCTTCATCTCGGGCGGGGCGGCGCTGGATACCGAGACAGAGGAGTTTTGGCGGAGGATGAGTTTCGGCGTGGTGCAGGGTTATGGGCTGACAGAGACGACTTCGATGATCAGCCTGAATCATCCGTTCGCGGTTGGAAAGAAGTCGATTGGCAAGGTGCTGCCGGGACGCGAGGTGAAACTGGCGCCGGATGGCGAGATCCTGGTGCGAGGCGCTGGGGTGGCGAGCGGATACTGGCAGGGCAAGGAATTGCACGCGGTAGGCGATGCAGAAGGCTGGTTCCGCACGGGCGATCTTGGCGCGCTTGACGAGCAGGGGAATCTTTACTTCAAAGGGCGAAAGAAGGAAACGATCGTTACACCGGCAGGACTGAACATTTACCCTGCGGATCTCGAATCAGCACTGCGAACGCAGTCGGAGGTGCGCGATTGTGTGGTGATCGGACTGGACCGGGGAGGCAATGCGGAGCCATGCGCGGTCTTATTGCTGCAGGACCGAAGCCAGGATCCGGGGCCGATCGTGCAGCGCGCCAACCAGACGCTGGCGGACTTTCAGCAGATGCGCACCTGGTTCGTTTGGCCGGATGAAGATTTCCCGCGGACGCCGACGCAGAAGCCGCGCACAAACCTGATTCGCGAAGTTGTGGCGCAAGCGCAACAACCGGGAGCGACGGCGGCCTCGAGCGGAACTTTGAACGACCTGATCACGCGGATCACGGGGCGCACGGCATCGCTGCGGCCCGATGCGCGGCTGGAAGACGATCTGCGGCTGAGTTCACTCGACCGGGTGGAGTTGCTGAGCGCGATTGAGGACCGCTACCAGGTCGATCTCAGCGATTCGAGCCTGACGTCGGCCACCACGGTGGCGGACGTGGAGAGATTGCTGCAAGCGCCGGCGACGAAACCGGTGAGCAGGCCGTATCCGCGATGGACACAAACGGTGGCGCCGGTGCGGTGGGTGCGCAACGTGGTTTATTCCGTGGTCACATGGCCGTATACGGCGATCATGGCGAAGCCGACGGTGGTGGGACGGGAGCATCTGGCAGGAGTGCGGGGGCCGCTGCTGATCGTGAGCAATCACGTAACGTATATCGACCTGGGATTCATTCTGTACGCGCTGCCGCGGCGGCTGCGATTCCGGGTGGCGACGGGGATGCTGGGAGAGCGGTTGTGGTCGATGCGGGCAGGGCAATCGAGCGGGCACCGCGAACTGAATGCGCCAATCAGCTTTTCGCCGGGGAACGTGCTGCGCCGCTGGATGAACCGGCTGGATTACTTCCTGGTGGTGGCGTTGTTCAATGTGTTTCCGCTGCCGCAACAGTCGGGGATCCGCGAGAGCTTTGAGTTTGCCGGGGAATCGGCCGATCGCGGGTTCAGCATCCTTGTATTTCCGGAAGGACGGCGGTCGGAGACCGGAGAACTCGGGGAATTTCGTTCGGGAGTGGGCATGCTGGCGCAGAGGCTGAACCTCCCGGTGCTCCCGGTGCGGATCGACGGGCTGAAGGTGCTGGGACGGGCGAAGCGGCACTGGGCGCGGAGGGGGGAGATCATAGTGCGCATTGGGGCGCCGGTGATGGTGGATGCGTCGAAGACGGCAGACGAGATTACGCAGGAGTTGCGGAAGGCGGTGAGAGCACTGTAGGGTCGGCTTTTTTGCGACCCACCCTTTCGCTTCGCGACAAGGGTGGGGCACCCACAGCTACTCACCCACCGGCGAGGCAAGGCCATGCGACCCCAAGCATGGTGATACGCGTCACATCCACCTTGCTCCTGAATTGATACAACCTGAGTGGGATGGTCCGGCCTGCCCGCCCGCCCGCCTTTGAGGCGCGGAGCCCGGCGCCAGCAATCGACAGATTGCGCGACCTCCGTTCTGGGAGCCCACTCATGAACGAGCAAGCTTTCGCTCCTGCGAAGACCAAGGTTTCGCGCGCGCAACTCGAAGAACTGTGGCCGGAACTCGTGTGGATCGGCCATCCGCATTTGCGGGAGTCGGTGGCGAAGACCTGGCTGTTGGCGTTTGAGCGCAGTTCACTCACCCCTGAAGATCTGCAGAGAATCCCCTTCACATTGCTGGTTCCGAACTGCCCGACAACGTTTATGGAGCACAAGCGTTGCGTGGTGCACATTGCGAAAGACGCAGCCCATGCCATGCAGAATTTCATGGGCAATGCACTCAAGATCGATGTGGATACGGTCATTGCAGGCGCGATCCTGGCGGACGTCGGCAAATTGCTGGAATACGAATTGAAAGACGGGCACGCGCAGCCGAGCGAACGCGGAGAAATGCTGCGGCACCCGTTCACGGGGGTGGCGCTGGCGCTGGAGTGCGGTGTGCCGGACTCGGTCTGTCACATCATCGCCGCACATGCTGCCGAGGGAGACCTCGTCAAGCGCAGCACGGAGGCGTTCATCGTGCATCACGCCGACTTTATGGCGTACCTGCCGTTTAAGAACGCAGCGAACTTGAAAAGATAAGAGGACGACATGGCGACGGTTGCAAGATCAGAGACGAAGGTTCCGGGGCAACCTTTAATTACGGCTGAAATCGCGCAGTTCGCAGCAGAACTCCAGTTCGACGACCTGTCGATCGAAGCGGTTTACCAGGCAAAACGCTTTCTGCTCGATTCGATCGGATGCGCGCTGGGCGGCTTTCAGCAGCACGATGTAAAGATTGCGCTCGAGGTGATGCAAGAGATTGCCGCGCCGGGTCCGTGCTCGGTGATCGGCACGGGAGAGCAACTCGATCCGGTGTCAGCGTCGCTGCTGAACGCGTTGATGATCCGCAGCATGGATTACAACGATATTTATTGGAAGCAAGACCCATGTCATCCCTCCGACATTTTCCCGGCGGCCATCGCTGGGGCGGAGCGCATGGGCACGGGCGGGCGGGAGTTGATTGTTGGGCTCGTGCTGGGACATGAGTTCGAGATGCGGCTGTGTGAAGCGGCATTTCCGGGGATTCGCGAACGGGGTTGGCATCATGCGACGCTGTCGGCGTTTGTATCGCCGATCGTTGCCGGCCGGATGCTGCATCTTTCCGCGGAACAGATCCAACAAGCGATCGGGATTTCGGCCTCGGCGCGCGTGACGCTCGGGGCAGTGACCGCGGGCAAACTCACGATGATGAAGAACACGGTCGATCCGCTGGCCACGCAATCGGGCATGTTTGCGGCGCTCCTGGCGGAAAAGGGCTACACCGGCCCGGAACACGTGATCGATGGAAAAGAGGGTTTGGTCCACTGCTTCGGCCCCGAGTGGAAGCTGAACCGGCTCACCGACGGGCTGGGCGAAGCGTGGCGGATTACGCAATGCGGCATGAAAGCGTTTCCAACCGAGGCGCTGACGCATACGCCGATCTCGGCGGTGCTGGCAATCGTGATGAGCGAGGACCTGAAGCCGGAGGAGATTCGCGAGATCCACGTGCGCACCACGGCGCGCGGAGCGGACATCCTGAGCGACCCGAGCAAGTACGACCCGCATACGAAAGAGACGGCGGATCATTCATTGCCCTATGTGATTGCGGCCGCGGTGGTGGACCGCCAGGTTACGCCATTGCAGTTCGAGATGCACAAGATCATGGATCCGCGGATTCGCGAACAGCTGCACAAGATCGTGGTCGTCGGTGATGCGGAGATCGAGCGAGTGTTTCCGGCGCTGCAACGGGTGATCGTGAAGATCACGACAGTGGAGGGGCGCAGTTTCGAGAAGCAGCTGGATTATCCGAAGGGCGATCCGCGCAATCCATTGAGCGATAAAGAAGTGCAGGAGAAGTTCGACGCGCTGTCGGGAGCGGTGCTCTCGAAGTCGGCGCAGCAGTGCATTGTGGATGCGACCTGGAACCTGGAGAGATTCGCCAACGTGACCGAATACATGCAACTGCTGAAGCGGGAATTCTTATAGGGGGCGGGACCATGAGCCAAACGGTGGTTGAGAAGATCGCACAGCTCCACATGGCGGAAGGTCCGAAGCGGAAGCTGCGCGCGGGAGATTTTCTTTCAATCCGCCCGTCGCACGTGATGACGCACGACAACACCTCGGCGGTCTTGAAGAAGTTCAAGGCGATCGGGGCGAGCAAGGTGAAGAACCCACGGCAGCTGGTGTTTGCGATGGACCACGACATCCAGAACACTACGGAAGAGAACCTGAATAAGTATCGGATAATCGAGAGCTTCGCCCATTCGCAGGGGATCGATTGCTTTGTGGCAGGTACAGGCATTGGCCACCAGATCATGGTGGAACGGGCCTACGTGGTGCCGGGCGGGTTCGTGGTGGCGTCCGATTCGCATTCGAATATGTATGGCGCGCTGGGAGCGGTGGGAACCCCGGTGGTCCGCACGGATGCGGCCGCTATCTGGGCGACGGGTGAGTTCTGGTGGTCTATACCGCGCACGATTCAAGTTGTGCTCCAAGGCAAGTTACAAGCTGGGGTGAGCGGCAAAGACGTGATCATCACGCTGTGCGGGCTCTATAACAAAGATGAAGTACTGAACGCGGCGCTGGAATTCAGCGGTGGGGGTGTGCAGACACTGACGATGGACGAACGGCTTTCCATCGCCAACATGAGTACGGAGTGGGGCGCGCTGGTTGCGTGGTTTCCGGTGGACCAGGTGACGATCACCTATCTGCGCCAGCGGCATGCGATTCAGCGGTGGCAGGGAACTGAGCGCTACTCGGAAAATGACATCTTGCGCTGGATGCGCGCGCCGATCGGGCCGGACAAGGACGCCCACTACGCGGCACGCATCGAGCTGGACCTGGCGCAAGTGACTCCACACGTTTCGGGACCGGACTCGGTGCAGGTGATGCAGTCGGTGGCGCAGATCGAAGAGAAGAAAGTGGCGATCCAGAAAGCGTACCTGCTGTCGTGCGTGAATTCGCGGCTGTCGGATCTGGAAGCGGCGGCGCGGGTGGTGGCGGGGAAGAAGATCGCTGACGGGGTGAAGTTTTATGTCGCACCCGCCTCCAAGCAGGTGCAGGAAGAGGCGCAGAAGCGTGGAGTGTGGAAGACGCTGCTCGATTGCGGCATGACCCCGCTGCCGGCGGGTTGCGGCCCCTGCATTGGGCTGGGTACCGGACTGCTCGAAGCGGGCGAGGTCGGCATCAGTGCGACCAATCGCAATTTCAAGGGGCGCATGGGCTCGCGCGACGCGCAATGTTACCTGGCGAGCCCGCAGGTGGTCGCGGCGAGTGCGCTGGCCGGTTACATCAACGGGCCGGTGCAGTTCGCGCATGCCGATCCCAATATCCACATGACCCACTTCGTTTCTCCGGCGACCCCAGGGGAAAGCGTCGCCATTCTCGAAGGTTTTCCTGCATCGGTGAAAGGGCGATTGGTGTTCCTGCCGCAAGACAACCTGAACACCGATGGGATTTATGGCAAGGACTATACCTACCGCGAAGACATGACGCCGTCGATGATGGCGGGGGTTGTGATGGAGAACTACGACCCGGAGTTTGGCGCGCGCACCATCGCCGGAGACGTGCTCGTGGGTGGCTTCAACTTCGGCACGGGGTCGAGCCGCGAACAGGCGGTGACCGCGCTGAAGGCGAAAGGCATCCCGCTGATCATTGCCGGCAGCTTCTCGCAGACCTATCTGCGGAACGCTTTCAACAATGGCTTCCTGTGCATCGAGACGCCGGAGTTGGTGGTGAGGCTGAAGTCGCGTTTTGCGGAAGAGATTGGCCGTCAGGAGAAAACGATCATTCCCGGCGATGAGGTCGAGATCGATTTTGCCGCGAGCAGCCTGCAGTATGCCGGTGAGACATTCTCTTTCCCGCCGCTCGGGAGTGTGCCGCAATCGCTGGTGGTAGCGGGTGGCGTGGAGAACTTTGTGGCACAGCGGCTGGGCCTGCGCGCCGAAGCTGCGATGAAGTAAATGCATTGCCCCGTGGCGATAGGCTGCGGCAGGAGATGACGATGGCTCGTCCTACGATTGTTACGATGCCGGGAGATGGAATCGGCAACCAGGTGCTGCCCCAGGCGATACGTGTCCTCGACGCGGTTGGGTTCGAGGCGGAGTACGTACACGCCGATATCGGCTGGGAATGCTGGTGCAACCAGGGAAACGCGCTTCCGCAGCGCACCATCGACCTGCTGCGGCAGCACAAGCTCGGGCTGTTCGGTGCGATCACGAGTAAGCCGAAAAAAGCGGCCGATGCCGAACTCAAGCCGGAGTTGCGCGGCAAAGGATTTTCCTACTTCAGCCCCATCGTCAGCATGCGGCAGTTATTCAACCTCGATGTCTGCATGCGGCCGTGTCTCTCGTTTCCGGGCAATCCGCTGAACTTCGTACGGCAGACGGCGCGCGGCGGCTTCGAAGAACCGAAGGTGGATGTGGTTGTCTTTCGGCAGAACACCGAAGGCCTGTATGCCGGAGTGGAGTGGACGAATCCGCCGGCGAACGTGCGCGAGGCGCTCGGATCGCATGCGAAGTTCAAGCCGTTCGCGAGCACTCCGGGGGAGGAGCTCGCGGTTTCCGTGCGCATCATTACGCGCAAGAATGCACGGCACATTTGTGAAGCGGCTTTCCGGCACGCACGCAAATTCGGCTACAAGAGCGTGACCCTGTGCGAGAAGCCCAATGTGCTGCGGGAGACAAGCGGCATGATGGAAGAAGCCGCAAAGCAGGTGCAGAAGGAGTGTCCGGAGATCAAGCTTTGGTCGACCAACATTGATGCACAGACGATGTGGCTAACGAAGAACCCGGAAGACTACGGGGTGATCGTCGCCAGCAACCTGTTTGGCGATGTGATCTCCGATGCTTTTGCGGGACTGGTGGGGGGACTTGGCTTTGCGGCCAGCGCCAACATAGGGGAAGAGGTCGCTGTTTTCGAGCCTACCCATGGTTCGGCGCCGAAGTATGCCGAGCTCGATCCGCCGATCGTGAACCCGATTGCAATGATCCTGTCGGCCGCCATGCTGCTCGACCATATCGGGGAAAACGACAAGGCAAACCGCATTCGCAAGGCGATTGCCGCGGTGGTCGCCGAGGGCAAGGTGCGGACCTACGACATGATGCGGCTGTCCGGCGGTCCGCAATCGATCGCGCAGGGAGCTGCTTCTACCGTGCAGATGACCGAGGCGATCCTGGCGCGGGTGGAAACGGCCGTAGCGGCCGCCCTCTGATTTGCAGTGACAGAAAGTCCCCGGAAGCTGCTCCCGCTTGCGAAACCAAACCAGGTTTCGCGGGAGTTGGAGTCCGGAGCTTTTCAGAAAGTGTGAAGCGATGGCCGCAACGGCCGCTCCTACAATTCGCGGCGAAGCTGGACGGCAGGGGAAGGACGTTCGCTCCGACCTGCATGTGTCGTTCGAGCCTCGCACATCCGGCGGAATCGAGATCGATCTGCGGTCGAGAGTGGCGATCTATTACGGCGAAAGCATTCGCCGGCAGACGCAGCAGGTGCTGGCGCAACTCGGCATTGAACACGCGTCGGTGACCATCGTCGATGAAGGTGCGCTGCCCTTCGCGATCGCGGCGCGCCTGGAAGCGGCAGTGAAGCGGGCGGGCTATGCGGAGACGCGGTGTGCACTGCCTCAGGCGCTTCCGTTGCCCCAGGCTTCGGCGAAGAACCGGCTGCGCCGCTCGCGGTTATATCTTCCGGGCAATGAGCCTAAATACTTCATCAACGCCGGGCTGCATGCCCCCGACGCCATCATTCTTGACCTGGAAGATTCGGTGCACGCCGGAGAGAAGGATACGGCCCGCCTGCTGGTGCGCAATGCGCTGCGGTCGGTGGATTTCCTGGCGGCGGAGCGGATGGTGCGAATCAACCAGCTTCCGCTGGGGCTTGCGGACCTGGAAGCAGTTGTTCCGCAGTGTCCGGATGTCATCCTGATTCCGAAGGTCGAGAACGCGCAGCAGGTAACAGACGTCGATGGACGCATTACCGCGATTTGCCAGCAGCAAAGGATCGAGCGGCCGATCTGGCTGATGCCGATCCTCGAATCCGCACTGGGCATCGAGAACGCTTTCGTAATCGCGAAGGCCTCGCCGCGCAACTGTGCGCTCACGATCGGATTGGAAGACTACACCGCCGATCTTGGCGTAACTAAAACCGGGGAGGGAGCGGAAACACTGTACGCGCGCCCACGGCTGGTGAATGCCGCGCGCGCTGCGGGTATCGCCGCGATCGATTCCGTCTTCGGGGACGCCGGAGACCTGGAGGGACTGAAACTCTGGGGCGAGCGGTCGCGCGCCATGGGCTTCGAGGGAATGGGGTGCATCCATCCGCTGCAAGTCCGCGTGATTCACGCGGCTTTCGTGCCCTCTGCGGTGGAGATCGAAAAGGCTCTGAAGATTGTTTCCGCCTTCGAGCAGGCGCAGCGGCAGGGTCTCGGAGTGGTATCGCTGGGATCGAAGATGATCGATGCGCCGGTGGTGCATCGTGCGCTGAAACTGGTGGAGCGGGCACGCAGCATGGGCCTGGTTGCGGAGAAAATCTTGCAGGAGGAGCAGCAATGAGCAGCCAGCCGAAGGCCGCGTATGAATTCGTTCGCAACGCCGCCGGCCGGCTTGTGCCGACGATGGTCAACGGGGTGGCACAGACGCCGTTTATGGGCGTGGGGAAGTATCGGCCCGAGGGCCGCAGGGCAGCGCCGCCGATTCGTACCGCGATTGACTATCCCGCAAACGGAGACAAGCGTCTGCCCGATCTCGAAACGGCGCTGCGGAGGTGCGGGCTGCGCGATGGCATGACGATCTCCTCGCACCATCACTTGCGCGATGGAGATCGGGTGGCTGTCGAGGTGCTGCAAACAGCGGCGCGCATGGGGGTGAAGAACCTGCGCTGGTTCCCGAGCGCCTCCTTTCCGGCGCAGGCGGAAGTGATCGAACTGATGAAAGCCGGAGTGGTTCACCACATCGAAGGCAGCATGAATGGCCCTCTGGGCGACTATTGCACCCAGGGCAACATGGCGGGCCTGGGCGTGTTGCGCTCGCATGGAGGAAGATTCCAGGCGATCCAGGATGGCGAGGTGCATATCGACATCGCAGTGATTGCAGCGCCTTCGGCGGACATGTTCGGCAACGCCGACGGATCGCATGGGAAAAGTGCGTGTGGGTCCCTCGGGTTTGCGCTGGCGGATTCCATGTACGCCGACCGGGTCATCGTGGTGACCGACAACCTGGTTCCGTTCCCATGCGTGCCGTGGCAGATCCAGGGGAACACCGTGGATTACGTAGTGGAGGTCGAGAGCATCGGTGATCCGACGAAGATCGTCAGCGGCACGACGCAGATCACGCGCTCGCCCGATCGTTTGCGGATCAGCGAATTAGTCGCGCAATTCCTGAAGGCCAGCGGCATTCTGCGCAATGGCTTTTCATTCCAAGCGGGTGCAGGCGGTATCGCGCTGGCTTTTGTGCAGTACCTGAAGCCGATGATGCAGGAAGCCGGGATCAAGGCGAGTTTCGTGCGCGGCGGTTCGACAAAATACCTGGTGGAACTGTTGCAGGAAGGTTTGACCGAGTACATCCTCGACGGACAGACCTTCGATCTCGAAGCAGTTCGCTCGATTGCCGAGGATCCACGGCACGTGGCCACGTCGCCGTTCACCTCTTATAACTTTCACGGTAAGGGAAACTTCGCTTCCATGGTCGATGCCTGCATCCTAGGCGCGACTGAAGTCGACGTGAATTTCAATGCGAATGTCGTGACCCATTCGGATGGGCGGCTGCTGCACGGGATAGGCGGATGGCAAAACTGTCTCGCATCGCGATGCACGATCCTCGCGGTACCCGCCTTCCGCGACCGCATCCCGGCGATCGTGGACGAAGTCACGACGTTGACCGGGCCGGGTGAGTTGATCGACGTGGTCGTGACCGAGCGCGGGATTGCCATTCATCCTCGACGTGCCGATCTGCTCGAAGCTCTGCGGGGATCGAAGCTGCCGTTGTGCGACATTCGAGAGGCAAAGAAAGGTGTCGAAAGTATTTGCGGTGGAATGCCAGCGAAAGCGAAATCAAGTGATCAAGCGGTGGCAGTTGTGAAGTGGATCGACGGTACGTTACTCGATACAGTGTGGAAGACTTAACGAAGTTTTAGGTTTCAAGCAAGCTCCGGACTGCTATCCTTTGTGAAGATTCGAAACGGAGCTAGTCGAAACCGAATGAATACCAAGCTCACTGCCGTTGCACCTGTGTCAAAAGGCAAGTTCCCGCACTACATGCTCAAAGAGGTATACGAGCAGCCGGAGGCGATGCGCGAAACTCTGCGACGTCACCTGGAAGGCAGGAACATCGCGCTCGATTCGTCCTCCATCAGCCCCGAACAATTTGCGAGTTTCACCAAGATCACGATCGCGGCGAGTGGCGCGAGCCGGCATGCGGGCCTGGCGGGCAAGCAGATGATCGAGGAGATTGCCGGCGTGGCGGTGGAAGTAGAGCACGCCAGCGAATACGGCAATCGCAATTTCCTGACGACGCCTGAGAACCTGGTGGTGGTGATCAGCCAATCGGGCGAAACCGCGGATGTGATCTCAGCGCAGCGTGAAGCGGCGCGCAAAGGCTCGAAGACCCTGGCCATCACCAATGTTCTGGATTCCACTGTGGCCCGCGAAGCGAATGCGGTGCTGTACACCTACGCGGGACGCGAGATTTCGATTCCAGCTACCAAGAGTTTCACGACCGCCCTGGAGGCACTTTATATCCTGGCTCTCTACGTCGCGCAGTGCCGCGACGTGCTCACTCCGGAGAAGCGGGACAGGTACATTGAGCAGCTGGAAGCAACCGCCGATCAGTTAGAGGCCGTGTTGCCGGATTTCGACGCGCGTTGCAAATTGCTGGCGCGGCGCTACTTCATGGCGCATACCTTTTTCTTTCTCGGGCGCGCGGTGCATTTTCCAGTGGCCCTCGAGGGAGCCTTGAAGCTGAAGGAAATCTCCTACATTCATGCCGAGGGCTATCCAACCGGGGAACTGGCACACGGGCCAACCGCACTGCTGGAGCCTTCGTTCCCGGTCGTGGTGGTTGCGACCTGTGACCGCAATGACGAGGAATCGGTCGCGCGCTACGAAATGACGCTGGGAAATTTGAAGACGATCCGCTCGCGCTCGGAATGTGTACTCGTTCTGGCTACGGAGGGCGACACGGAGGTGCCGAAGTTGAGCGACGAAGTGCTTTTTATTCCTGCCGCGCCGGAGCTGCTCTCGCCGATCCTGGAGATTGTTCCTCTTCAGCTACTCGCGTATTACATCGCAATTTGGAATCATTATGACGTGGACCGCCCACGAAACCTCGTGAAGTCCGTCCAACAGGAATAGGGCGATGACAGCCCTAGTTTCTCCGCTTTAAGCCGCACCGGTGGTGCGGCTTAGTTTTTGCCCTGACTAATTGCTTGCAGCATGCAACTAAATATGGTTCAATGCGGACATGAACTCGCACGAGATCCAGGGCTGGTGGAACGAGCTGGAACGGCTAGGACGGATCCTGGGCCAAGTGGGTCCGGATGAAGTTTGTTGCGAGGGACTGAGCCAGCGGCAATGCGCCATTCTGCGGGTGCTGGTGGCGCGCGAGGGCACGCGTATTTCCGACTTGGCCGCGCTCTCCGACATCTCGCCCAGCGCCATGACGCGTGTGCTGGAGAAGCTGGAGGCGCGCGGACTGGTGGAGCGGGTTCGTGGCGCCCACACCGACGGCCGTGCGGCGATGGTGCGCATAACGGCAGAGGGGCGGAGAACCCGCAAGCAACTCGATTCGCTGATGCGCCAGCGGACCGACCAGATCATCAACGCGATCCCAGAGAAGCAACGCCCACAAATCCTGAAGGCACTCGCCGTCCTGAACAACGCAATCGAGTCGGCTGGCTGTTGCGCACTGAATGCGCCGGTTGAGCGGCTCACCCAAATTGAGGAGAAGAAATGAAGAACGAGATGACTACTGCTGTGGAAGAACACTATGCAGCCGTTGCCCGGGGAGAAGCTTCTTGCTGCGGCGCTCCGTCCGACACGGTTGCGAAGGCCATCGGCTACACGGAGGAAGAGCTTGCCCTCGCCGGCGATGCGAACCTCGGGCTGGGATGCGGCAATCCGCTGGCGCTCACGGAAATCCAGCCGGGGATGACGGTGCTCGATCTCGGCTCCGGCGCAGGATTTGACGCATTTCTTGCGCTGGCGCGGGTGGGCCCGACGGGGCGGGTGATCGGCGTCGATATGACCGACGACATGCTCGCGCTGGCGCGGCAGAATGCGGAGAAGCGCGGTGTGGCGAACGTCGAGTTTCGCAAGGGGATGATCGAATCGTTGCCGGTGGATTCCGGCTCTGTCGACTACGTCATCAGCAATTGCGTGATTAATCTCTCCGCGGACAAGCCGGCGGTGTTCCGGGAGATCGCGCG
The DNA here is from genome assembly GCA_963703075.1 of uncultured Acidobacteriaceae bacterium. Classification (GTDB taxonomy): domain Bacteria; phylum Acidobacteriota; class Terriglobia; order Terriglobales; family Acidobacteriaceae; genus Korobacter. The sequence goes on along the minus strand of OY969786.1, from coordinate 2,314,831 downwards.
GGTGCTCAAGCCGGGCGGCCAATTCGCGGTGAGCGACATCGTGCTGCTCAAGCCGCTGCCGGAGGCCCTGGCGCGGGACATCAGTGCATATGTCGGATGTATCAGCGGGGCGAGCCTCCTCAATGAATATCTCGGATTCGCAATGGCGGCGGGACTTAGCGAGCTCTCGATTCCGCGGATCGCAATGGGTCCAGAACTGATGCAGGTGCTTTCGCCGCAGGACATCTGTTCGGGCGGAGCGTCGTGTTGCGGCGCGACGGTTTCGATTTCGGTAAAGAACCCTGATGCGATGGTGCGGGAGGCGTCGGCGGCGCTGGCTTCGATTAAACTGCACGGAAAACGGTGATGGCGTGCGATCTCGCTGGTCCTGACAGAGTTGCCAAATATCGTTATAACGAGTATCGTGATTGCAGATGGTTGGCAAGATCCAGTCCGAAATCAAGCAGACTAAGCCCCTCTCGCCGGAGCAGGAAGTCATTCTTACGCTGCAGCGCACGGCCGATGCCTTCCAGCGAAGGATCGTCGAAGTCCTGAAGCCGCATGGGATTTCGGGCACCCAGTACAACGTGTTGCGGATTTTGCGCGGAGCGGGGAAGGACGGGTTACCCTGCGGAGCCATCGCCGAGCGCATGGTCACGCGTGATCCGGACATCACCCGCCTGCTGGACCGGCTGGACAAGATGGGCTTCATCGTCCGCGAGCGGGGACGCCGCGACCGGCGGGTGGTGACCACCACGATCACGGAAGCAGGGCTCAAACTGCTGAAACAACTGGATAAACCGGTGCAGGAGGCGGGATTGGCGCTGGTGGCGAAGCTTTCCCATTCGCAAATGCAACACCTGGTCGAGCTGCTCGACCTGGCGCGCGCTGCCGCATCTTAAGACTTTTCTGCATCAACCTTCGTTAAAACGATCATCTGTATAACGTATTCCTCGGTCGTGCCCGAAAAAATAATGTGACGCCCGGCCATCCAAGAATTGTTCCCACTCGTAATGATTGTTACGTCTCTGTGAATCGTCCGTCTATGCGGCAGTTTCTGCAGGTCGGCGCGTTGAACTGTGGTTCCATCAGTAAATCAGTATCGAAAGTGATTGACGAAGGGCACGCACCCATCCTAGGCTGATGTTCACTCGAAAAATTGGTTACTGTCCGAAGACGCGCTTGAATATCTTGTCGACATTCCGCAGCGGGCGCTGCAGGTCGAAAGCATGTTCGAGCGTCTCACGTTTCACGCGGCTGGTAATTTCCGGGTCATGGAAGATAAGTTCGCGAAAGTTGAGGTCTTCCTTCCATGCCTGCATTGCGTTGCGCTGCACGATGCGATAAGCGTCTTCGCGCAGTACACCGGCTTCGACGAGGTCCAGTAGTAATTGGCCGCTGAAGACCAGACCCCCGGTGGATTCAAGGTTTTTCAACATGCGCTTGGGATAGACGAACATGGTTTCGATCAGGTTTGTGGTCTTGGCCAAAAGGTAGTCGAGCAGGATCGTGGAATCGGGAAGGATGATCCGTTCCACGGAGGAGTGAGAGATATCGCGTTCGTGCCAGAGCGCCACATCCTCGAAAGCAGCCTGGGCGTTGGAGCGGACGACGCGGGCGAGGCCGCTGATCTGCTCGCAGGTAACGGGGTTGCGCTTATGGGGCATGGCTGAGGAGCCCTTCTGCTTTTCGCTGAAGAACTCTTCTGCCTCGCGGACCTCGGTGCGCTGCAGGTGCCGGATTTCGGTGGCGATTTTGTCGAGGGTGGAAGCGATGGTGGCGAGGGTTGCTACGTAGAACGCATGGCGATCGCGCTGAATGACCTGGGTGGAGATGGCAGCAACGTTTAAACCGAGCCGTTGGCAGATGCGTTCTTCATACTCGGGTTCGAGGTGTGCCGTGTTGCCGACGGCGCCGGAAAGTTTGCCGACGCGCATTTGCTCGGCCGCGAGTTCGAAACGCGCAATGTTGCGCTGGGTTTCCGAGTACCAGTTGGCGAGTTTCAGGCCGAAAGTTGTGGGTTCGGCATGCACGCCATGGGTACGGCCAATGGTGGGAGTGTCTTTGAATTCGTACGCGCGGCGTTTAAGGGCATCGGCTAGAGCATCGAGATCCTTGCGAAGGATGGTGGACGCCTGCTTGATCAGCAAAGCCTGGGCAGTGTCAACGACGTCGTTCGAGGTGAGGCCGTAATGCAGCCAGCGGGATTCCGGGCCGATGAACTGGGCTACGTTGGTGGTGAAGGCGATCACATCGTGCTTCACTTCGGATTCGATTTGCAGGATCCGTGCAACGTCGAAATTGCCTTTTTCGCGGATGGCGCGTGCAGCTTCAGGGGGCACGATGCCGGCCTCCGCCAGGGTTTCGCTGGCGGCAATCTCGACGTCAAGCCAAGTTCGGAACTTATTTTCATCGCTCCAGATGCGGCCCATTTCGGGCCTTGTATACCGGGGGATCAAGCAGGTCTCCTTCGTAATCACTGAAAAGAATTGTGAATGTTCGTATTCTAAATCGTGCGGCTCAGGCGTGGGCATCCAAATAGGGACGTGCCAAAAGCTGTCGCCTTGCTGTGTTGCTGTTATGTCGTAAAACGATATAATTTTGGGAGGCGTCATGAGCGAGGAGAAGGACATTTATCCCGATGATTATCGGGCGCTTGCGGAATTCCGTTACCAGATTCGCAAATTCCTCCGCTTCAGTGAGGACGCCGCTCGCGCGGCTGGGCTCGAACCGCAGCAACACCAGTTGCTTTTAGCGGTGAAAGGCCTGCCGGAAGGAGTGCGTGCGCGCATTGGCGAAATTGCGGAGAGGCTGCAGATCCAGCACCACAGCACGGTGGAGCTGGTGGACCGCCTGGAAAACAACGGATACATCAATCGCAAGCGGAGCGATCACGATAAACGCGAAGTTCTTATCGTACTCACCTCCAAGGCGGAGCGTGTCCTGCGCGAACTGGCATTGCACCATCAGGAGATGCTGCAGTCCTCCGGGTCGGCCCTGGTAGTCTCACTGAAGAGAGCGATGACCGTAAAAAATCGCAGCCGCAACGAGAAGAGCTCTGCCCTGGTGAAGATGCGCGGCAAGGCCGCGACAGGGGAGCGGTAGCCCGCCTGACTTTCCTCGACGCCCGCTGCCGGTAAGCCAGGAATCTTCCTACCCGCCATTTATACTGGCGGGTTCTTCTTTGCCTCGAGGTTTCGATGAACGTTGCGTTCCGGCTTTTCTGCGTTGTCGCTTTCCTGCTCTTTTCGGTTGTCGTTCCCGCCGCCACAACGACCCGCCACCCAACGCCAGAGGCGCCTGTGACCGGAACCCCGAGCGAACGCCTAGCCAAGCTCTCCGAACAATTCCTTCATCAATCACTTCAACTTTCTCCGGTGTCGGCATCGGGTGCTGGATACCACACCTACACCGATCCGGAAACCGGGAAGCTGGTGCGCCTGGATGGCGAACTGGATGAACTTGGCACCGAAGATATTGCCGATCAGTTGAAGTTTTACCGGCACTGGCGAGAACGCATCCGCAGCCAAGTGCCCTACCGCAGCCTGGGCGCGCAGGACCACGCCGACTGGATCATGATCGACGACGGGATCTCGGGTAATCTGCTTGAACTGGAAAAAATTCAAAGTTACAAACACAATCCGACCGTCTGGGTCGAACTGATCGGCAATGCGCTGTTTTTGAACATTTCGCAGGAATACGCGCCGAAAGATGTTCGCATGGCGGATGCGGTGTCGCGGATCGCGCAGATCGCGCGATTCATCGGGCAGGCGCGGCAGCAGCTCACAGATTCCGATCCAATTTTTATCAAGGTTGCCGCCGAAGAGAACGCGGGCAATCTCGAGATGATCGACGACATCGGCAAGGATCTGCCGCCGAGCGGCCCGGTGCGCCAGCGCTACGATCGTTTTTCTCCGGCAGCCAAGAAGGCGCTTACGGATTTCACGCAGTGGATGCAGACCGACCTTGCCACTCGTCCCACGAATGGCCGCAGCTGGCGGCTGGGGAAGGAATGGTATGACGAAAAATTCCGGCTCACGATGGAGGCCAATGTCACGCCGGAAGAGTTGTTAACCGACGCTGAGTCGGATATGCGGTCGGTGCGCGCGGAAATGCTGGAAATTGCGTTGCCTCTGCATCGCGAGATGTTTCCCGACCACACTGATCACAGCGACTTCAGCGGAGTCGACCGGGAAAACAAGATTATCGGCGAAGTCCTCGATCGTATCGGCCAGGACCACCCCGAGCGCGATCAGTTAATGGATTACATTAAGAATGACCTGCAGAGCATTATCGACTTCATCCGCGAGAAGAAGATTGTCGGCCTCAGCGACCGTGACAATCTGAAGGTGGTGGCGACGCCCGACTTCATGCGCGGCGTGTACTCGGTGGCAGGCTTCCACGCGCCGCCGCCGCTCGACCCGAATACCGAAGCGCAGTACTGGGTCACGCCGATCGATCCGAAGACGCCGGACGCGCAAGCGGAATCGAAGCTGCGCGAGTACAACAATTTCACCCTGCATTGGCTAACGATTCACGAAGTTCTTCCCGGACACTACATTCAGTTCGAACACGCGAACAGCGTCGAGCCGCCCACCCGTCGCTTATTGCGAGCTTATTCCGCGAACGGTTGTTACGTGGAAGGTTGGGCGGAGTACGTGGCCGGCATCATGATGGACGAGGGATACCTCGATAACGATCCGCGCTACCGGCTGGTGATGAAGAAAATCCGGCTGCGCGTGCTCGCGAATACGATTCTCGACATCCGCATGCAGACCATGAACATGACCGATGACGAGGCGATGGACCTGATGACCCGCCAGGCATTTCAGACGCAGGCCGAAGCACAAGGCAAGCTGCAGCGCGCGAAGTTAACTGCGACGCAACTGCCAACCTATTACGTGGGCATCCGGGGCTGGAATGATTTGCGCGCGAAATACCAGAAGGCGAAGGGTGCGGCGTTCACCAACCTCGAGTTCCACAATCGGGCGCTTGACCTTGGCGCCGTGCCCTTACCGCTGGCGGGCGAGATCCTGCTGGGTATCCCGGCCAACCTGAAAATCTCACAGGCAACCATGGGCGCCACGGCTCCGAAGAAGGCGCGTCGGGCACATTAGGCGTTAGGCGTTCACATGCCGGCGGTGGAAGCGCGCGTTTGGCCGAGGATCTCGTTCACCGCGCGATAAGCCTGGTCGATGGCAGCATCCGTGTAAGCGGTCGCGGCGGCGTCTGAGTTCGCAATGGAGATGCGGCCGAATGGCTTGCGTCCGATGACGTGGGGCCGCTGATCCTCGGGCACGTCAGGATCGAAGAGGGTGTTGTAGCCGTAAGCGTATCCGTGCGCCCAGCGGTTCACGGTGATGCCGGCGATGTCGCGCGCCGGATCGAAGCCCTCTTTGCCGAACATGCGCGCAAGTTGTTCGCGAATGTTGCGCTCCATGGTTTCATAGGGCGTGGTAAAGAGTTCCATGCGTCCGGCCCGGTACTGGTCTTTCTGCGAGAGTCCCGGCTTGCAGGGAGTTCGGAGCATGAAGAGCACCATCGGTTCATCGGGATGGCTGGGGAATTTGTAGCTCCCGATGCTGACCGGGAAATCCAGCGCAACATACACGTGATAGCTTCCCGGGCAAACCACCTGCCACATGCCGAGCTTCTCGAAGATCTGCCAATTCCGAATCGCCACGTGGGTGTAAACCAGCGGCGCCTTCACCCCCTCGCCGAGCGCGTCTTTCTGTGCCTGCGGAAGTTCGGGGCAGAGATAGGGAATCATCATGTTGTAGCAGGCCATCACGCAGGCGTTTCCGACCACGCTCTGCAGCTTGCCATTCTGCATGTACTGCACTTCCACTTGCTTCGCCGTCGCCGGATCGCCGACGTGCTTGGCACGCACCACTGTGCTGTTCAGCCGGATGCGCACCGGCGTTCCCGTGCGGTCGAGCTTGCTGTAGTCGGCGTGCGCAGTGACCACGTCTTCCATGGTGTGTCCCGGCATGGCTTCTGGAATCAAGGCGCGCACGAGCAGCCGCGCCACCGACGCGTTGCCATCGGGAAAATGGAAGATGTAGGGCTCCTGCTTCTCTTCGCCGCGACCCTGGCTCGCATTGCCCAAGCCAAGGCCGTCCAGCCCCGCATAGTGGAGCCCGTAGTCATCGCCAGCTTCAAGGATGGCGAGCGTCGGGACCGCCTCGATGTTCACGCAGAACAGATCGTTGGTGCGCGATTGGAAGAAGGGAAGCACCTCGGGGCTGCACTTCGCGTACTTCGTCAAGTAATCTGCGTAGCTGATCTTCGCCAGCTTGGCGCGTTTTTCCTCGCTCGAGAGCCCCGGGAGGTAATCAATCTTTTCTGTATAGACCCGCGCAATGTCGCGCTGCGCGGCGTCGGAGAGTGGAGTCTTCTTCACCCACTCCTGCCACGGTATCGAGAACATTCCCGGCACCAGCCGGTCTTCTCCAAACGTCTCCTTGTCAAAGAAGTTCGCCGTGCCCAGCTGGGCGTATAGCTTTTGGTCGTAGTCCTTGTAGAACCGTTTGGGTTCAATGCCGAGATCTTTCAGCACGCCCTTGGCAACCGCGCTGTACTCGGAGGGACTCTCGATCGATTGGGTGCCTCCATAGCCGAGCAGCAAGCGATTCGCGGCGCGGAACTCGTTGCGCTTGGCATGTCCGCCAAAATCGTCATGATTGTCGAGGATCAGGATTTTGGCGCCAGCGCCGGCGGCTTTGCGGTAGAAATGCGCAGCGGCCAGACCGCTGATTCCGCCGCCCACGATGACGAGATCGTATTCTTCGCCCGTCGCCTGCGGGTGCGAGCCCGCCTTCACAAAGTCACCATCGCGCAATTGATGGGCGTAGGTGTAAGAGCCTTCATGGTTGCCGCGCAGCCCCATCAGCGCGGGTGGGTAATACTCCCCCGGCGCCGGACTGGGATTCTCATCGCTTGCATGCAGGAATTGTGGTGCGACGAGAGCGCCGCCGACGGTGAGGGCCACGCCGTTCAGAAAGTCACGGCGGGTAATGCTGCGGTCCATCCCAAGCTGATGGTCCCGCTTTTTGTCATCCATGTTGCCGTTACCAGGTTTCGGTAGAGTTCCGGGATTATATCCTGAGGCGTTATTTCTTGCCTTGAGAAGGTATTAGCGATCCGGTTGAAACAGGTATCGTCCGCCCTTCTGCTTGGCGAAACTCTCTGCCACATCGAGAAACGCGCGCGCGGCATGAGAGAGGGCGGAGTTTTTGCGGTAAACGATCCTCACCTTTCGCTCGAAGGCCAGCTCCTTGATCCTGGCGCTCACCAGTTCGCCGCGCGCCAGTTCGTCTTCCACCGAGATGCCGGGCAGCAACGCGAGGCCGCGCTCGCGCGCCACGAACTTTTTGATTGCCTCGACCGTGGGCAGCTCAACGTGCATGTGTAGCGGCACGTTCTTGTGCTTAAAGGTGTCGATCACCTTCGCCCGGTAAGGCGAAGGAACATTGTGCGCGACGAAAACTTCGGCCCCCAGTTGGGAGATGCTGAGCGGCCCTGCGTTCGCGAGTGGGTGCGAAGGGGGCATGACAAAGACCAGTTCGTCGCGATAAATCACCACCGAGCGCAAGTCAGGCTGGTCCACTTTGTAGGTGATAAGCCCCAACTCGATGCTGCGGTTCATCAACTCTTCCGGAATATGGCTGGCCAGGGAGCGCTGCACCGCGATCGAAACCATCGGGCAGCGATCGCGATATTTATCGAGCATGGGCAGCAGGTACAAACAAGTTACTTCGTTCGCACCAATGCTGAGCCGGCCGCGCTCTAGTTGACGCACCTCTCCCACCGCGGCCAGCGCCTCGACCCGCATGTTGAGCAGGCGCTGGGCATACTCCTCCAGCACCTTGCCGGCATCCGTGAGGATTCCCTCGCGTGAGGACCGGTCGAACAGCGCCTCGCCAATCTCTTCCTCCAGCTTGCGCACGGTCTGGCTGATCGCCGGTTGCGTGCGATAGAGCTTTTTGGCCGCTTTGGAGAAACTGCCCTCCTGGGCCACCATCAGGAACGTTTCCAGCTGAAACAGATCCACTTATAGAACTCCGTTCTAAAGCCTTGCTACGCTTATGGATAAGATATCCTAATACTAAACATAAGAATTATAAACTTGAGTTATCCTCTAGCCCTCGTTACTTTCTTACTACGGCCTGCCCCCAGGCCGCGGCCCGTATTGGGTTGAGGAGGACGAATGGCGAGAATCACCATCTTCGACACCACCCTGCGTGACGGCGAACAGTCTCCCGGTTGCAGCATGCATCCGGCGGAGAAGCTGCGCATGGCGCGGCAATTGGACCGCCTGGGCGTGGATGTGATTGAAGCTGGGTTTCCCATCTCTTCGGAAGGCGATTTCGAGTCGGTGCAGAGGATCGCTGCCGAAATTCGTCGGCCCAAGATTGCCGGCCTTGCCCGCGCCAATGCCAAGGATATTGAACGGGCTTGGCATGCATTGCAGAACGCTGCCCGTCCGCGTATCCACGTGTTCCTCGCCACCAGCGATATCCATTTGAAGTACAAGCTCCACATGACGCGCGAGCAGTGCATCGGGCAGGCTTTTGAGCAAGTACGTTTTGCGCGCTCTCTGTGTCCGGATGTAGAGTTCTCTCCCGAAGACGCGACTCGCACAGATCTCGAGTTTCTTTGCTCGGTCTGCGAAGCCGCAGTCGAAGCTGGGGCAACCACGCTCAACCTTCCCGACACGGTTGGCTACACGGTGCCGAGCGACATTACGCGCATCTTCAGCGCGGTGCGGGAACGCATCCATCGCGACGACATCGTTCTCTCCTGCCACTGCCACAACGATCTCGGGATGGCGGTCGCGAATTCACTGGCCGCCATCGAGGCGGGTGCGCGGCAGATCGAGTGCACCATCAACGGCATCGGCGAGCGGGCCGGGAATGCGTCGCTGGAAGAGGTCGCAATGGCGCTCCGCGTACGCTCCGACGCCTATCCCTATGAAACGGGGATTCACTCAGAGCAGCTTTATCCGACAAGCGCGTTGCTCACGGAAATCACCGGAGCGCAGGTACAGGCGAATAAGGCGATCGTAGGGCGCAACGCGTTCGCACACGAAGCCGGCATTCATCAGGATGGCGTTCTGAAGAACCCATTGACCTACGAGATCATGACGCCGCAATCGGTGGGTCTTCCCGACAACAAGCTTGTTCTCGGAAAACATTCGGGCCGCAGCGCGCTCAACCATCTTTGCGAAGAGCTTGGATATCGCTTCTCGCGCCGCGATCTCGACAACGTCTACCGCCGATTTGTGGATCTGGCGGACCAGGTGAAAGTGGTGGAAGACTCGCATCTGCTGCGAATCATCCGCGAAGAAATTGCCCTGGGCCTGGCACCGGACTTTATCGAACCAACGCGCAATGCGGCAGCTTCCGCGCGCGCGTAAAGTACGATTTGACACTTAAGGAACCATGAAACTGAAAATCACAATACTGGGCGGTGATGGCGTTGGACCCGAAGTAACGGCAGAAGCCGTACGGGTGCTGCGCGCCATCGCGAACGTCAACGGTTACGAGTTTCACTTCACGGAAGCAGAAGTTGGCGGAGTGGCGATCCGCAAACACGGCAGCCCACTGCCGGAACGTACGCTGCACGCCTGCCTCGAGGCCGATGCGGTGCTGCTCGGAGCTGTTGGTCATCCCGAATTCGATGCGATGCCCCGCGAGAAGAAGCCCGAGACCGGGCTCCTTGCGTTGCGCCAGGCTCTCGGCGGATTTGCCAACCTGCGCCCGGTGCAGGCCTATCCCGCCCTGGTAGATTCATCACCGATCAGGGCCGAAATTGTCAGCGGTTCCGACGTGATGATCGTCCGCGAGTTGCTGGGCGGCCTTTATTTCGGCGAGCCGCGCGGCATTAAAGACGACACCGCCACGAATACCATGAGCTACTCGCGCTACGAGGTCGAGCGCGTGGCACACATCGCGTTTCAGCAGGCACGCAGCCGTCGCAAGAGACTGACTTCGGTCGATAAAGCGAATGTGCTCGAATGCTCGCAGCTTTGGCGCAAGGTTGTCATCGAAGTCGCAAAGCATTATCCCGACGTGAAGCTTGAGCACGCCTATGTCGACTCCTTCGCTATGCGGCTCATTCAAGCTCCAACCGCCTTCGACGTTGTGTTGACCGAGAATCTTTTCGGCGACATTCTTTCCGACGAGGCCGCGGTTCTCGGCGGTTCGCTCGGCATGCTCGCTTCGGCCACCATCGGCGGGGAAGTCGATCTATACGAGCCGGTGCACGGCTCGGCCCCCGACATTGCGGGCAAAGGGATCGCGAATCCGATGGGCGCAATCAACTCAGCCGCGATGTTGCTGCGGCATACGGCCAAGCTCGAGCAGGATGCGCGGCTTATCGAATCGGCGGTGAATGCAGCGCTGCTCGACGGCTATCGCACCAAGGATCTCGTGGGATCGTCGCGCAAGTTCAACACTACCGCGGAAGTGGGCGCCGCCATCGAGCGCCAGTGTGCCGACATGGCAATCAGCCATTACGCCTATCACGCGGTCTAACCTGCTCCCCGGCAAGGGCCGGAAAAGATTTTGAGAAGAGATGTCCACTCCTCGAACGCTGTTTGAAAAAATCTGGTCGGCGCACGTCGTGTGTGTTCCCGAAGGACAGCCGCCGATTCTCTACATCGATCGTCATTACGTGCACGAGGTCACTTCGCCGCAGGCGTTCGACGGGCTTCGCGCCGCGAACCGCAAAGTGCGCCGCCCCGACCTGACATTTGCGACGGTCGACCATAATGTCCCGACCACGTCGCCGAGGCTGGTGATCAAGGACGATATCGCCGCCCGCCAGATTGACGCGCTTCGCCAGAATTGTGCCGCCTTCGGCATACCGCTTTTCGATCTTACCTCCGAAGAGCAGGGAATCGTCCATGTGATAGGCCCTGAACTCGGACTGACGCTGCCGGGCATGACAATTGTCTGCGGCGATAGCCACACCAGCACTCATGGCGCGTTTGGCGCCTTCGCTTTCGGCATTGGGACGTCGGAGGTCGAGCACGTCCTCGCCACCCAGTGCCTGCCGCAGCGTAGGCCGAAGACCATGAAGATCGAAGTGTCGGGAACGCTGCCGGATGGCGTCACGGCGAAAGACCTCGCCCTCGGCATCATTGGAAAGCTCGGCACTGACGGTGCGAGTGGGCACGTGATCGAGTACTGTGGCTCCGCCATCCGTGGGCTTTCGATGGAAGCTCGCATGACCCTTTGCAACATGAGCATCGAGGGCGGCGCGCGCGCGGGGCTTATCGGGCCCGACGATACGACATTTACATACATTCGCAATCGTCAATATGCACCGAAAGGCGCTGATTGGGATACGGCCGTTGCCCGATGGAAAGCGCTGAACACCGATGCGGGCGCGAAGTTTGACCGTGAGGTTCATGTGGACGCGGCAGACCTGGCGCCGCAAGTCACCTGGGGAACCAATCCAGGGATGGTGGTCTCGGTGGGCGAGAGAGTTCCCGATCCCCAAGCGGTCACGGACGACGCACAGCGTCAATCGTCGGAACGGGCGCTGGAGTACATGAATCTGAAAGCGGGAACGCCGATTGCCGACATCACGATTGACCGCGTGTTCATTGGCTCATGTACAAATTCGCGGATTGAAGACCTGCGTGCCGCGGCCCGCGTTGTCACCGGGTATCATGTCGACCCCCGGGTGCATGCCATGGTCGTTCCCGGCTCACAGAAGATCAAGGCGCGGGCGGAAGACGAAGGGTTGGATCGCATTTTCCGCGAAGCCGGCTTTGAGTGGCGTGAGTCCGGTTGCTCCATGTGTCTTGGAATGAATCCTGACATTCTTTCGCCCGGCCAACGTTGCGCTTCAACCAGCAACCGTAACTTCGAAGGCCGCCAGGGCCGCGGAGGACGCACGCACCTTGTCAGCCCCGCCATGGCCGCTGCCGCCGCGATCAAGGGGCATTTCACCGACATTCGCGAGTGGGAGTACAAGTAGCATGCAGGCTTTCCGTACGCACACTGGTGTCGTCGCTCCGCTCCTGCGGTCCAACGTGGACACGGACCAGATCATCCCGAAGCAGTTCCTCAAGCGCATCGAGCGTACCGGCTTCGGACCGATTTTTGTTTTTCGATTGGCGCTTCGATCAAGACGGCAAAGAGAAAGCGGATTTCGTGCTCAACCAGCCCGGCTACAAGGGGGCATCCATTCTCGTCGCCGGCAAGAACTTCGGATGCGGCTCTTCGCGCGAACATGCGCCCTGGGCGCTGGAAGACTTCGGCTTTCGGGTGGTCATGGCCCCAACTTTTGCGGACATTTTCTTCACCAACTGCCGTAACAGTGGGGTGCTCGCGATTGTCACCAGCCAGGAATATGTTGACGCCATCGGTGCCCGCGCCGAAGCGAATCCCGGTTATCGGCTCACGGTGGACTTGGAAAATTGCAAGGTATACGACGATGCCGGCCTGAGCTTCACCTTCGAAATCGACGCCTTCACGCGCCGCTGCTTTCTCGAGGGCCTAGACGACATCGGTCTCACGCTTCGTCATGAAGGGGAGATCACGGCATACGAGCGGTCGCACCCTTAGCTTTCAGCGCGCATTTGCTTCTCTCTTTGCATCCTTCAAATGCTTCATTTCGACCCCGAACTTCGGAGCCTTACGTGTCCCAGTTACTGTGATCGGCAACACCGTTCCCGCCGATTTTCCCTTGAAGAACGGGTCGACCGCTTTCAATAACATGGATTTGAATCCAGTCGTCATTTCGGAAACCGTGGCTTGCAACATCGCGATGCCGGTGAAGTTCAGGCTTTCGTCTTTCAGGGAGTAGGTTCCATGCAGCCTGGTTTCTGCTCCCGGCACATTGAAATCCAGTAACGGAAGCGTCAGTTGGCTATTCGCCAAGTGAAACTTGGTGTTGAACTTTGCGGGCACACGTTCGGTGTCGCTTGCTTTTAGTTCGTGCTGGGCTTTATGACTCAGCTCCGCGATCTTTTTTTCCACCGTCGCATTCTTAAAATACCCATTTACGATTGTGGCCTCGCCATCGGCCGTAATGCGATCGCGAATCGGCGTTGAGCCGGGATTGATCTTTACTTTTGCATGAAACTTGAGCGAACCACTCATCGCGGGTGGAGTTTTTACGGCCATTTCGACCATGTCCTGGACTCGCGCATCCTTCGAAACGACATCCAGCGTAATGATGTGTCCCTGCGGCCCGGGTATGTCGTAGATCAAGCCCTGCGCGGTGAATGACGAATTCAGGAATTGCGCTTCGACGGACTTCAGTTCGGTATTTCCATTCGTCCCATCCACCGTGGCCTGGAACTGTGTTTTGAGATCGACGGGGTGGGGCCCTGCCTTCACCATGAAGTCCGGAGTATCCGTGGTTCCGTTTACGTCGAGCCGGCTTAACTGGCCGCTGAAGGTACCGGTCGATGAGAGCATTCCGGAAATTTCGTGGAAGACACTGAGGTCAGCCTTGCGGAAATCGTATTTTCCGTCCACGTGGGTGGAACCGGTATCTTCGAAGTTCCACGGGCCGAGATTTCCTTCTGCCTCGATCTCGCCCGGTGGCAAGGCGTTCTCGAGGCGGGCGCGATAATGCATCACGTCACTCTTACCCACCGACGTCAGGATGAGATGGTGCATTTTGAAAACCAAGCTGCGCTTTGTGCGGTCCGCCGGTAGGATTGCCAGGGTGGCGTCGTCGGCGGTTAGTTCGTCGATGTTGAACTCTGGAACCTTTCGCCGTATTTTCGGTTGAGTCTCCGCATCGGCGTGCCGGACAACGGTGATCACCATGCCGTGGGTTCGCACATGATGCAATTGACGGGTGCGCGTCAGCATGTTCCACAGGGAAGTTGTGGCTTCGAAGCGTTGCACGGTCACGAACGGGACCTTTGCTCCCTGCGCGTTCTGCGCGAGGGTCAGGCCCTCGCCGGAAATCCTTACCGTTGGTAGTAGTCGGACGTGAATGGATGCAAGCTCGACCTCGCTGTGGAAGTGCTCGGCAAGCATGTCGCGAGCCAATCTCTGCGTTTCGTGATCCACATACAGGTTGAGAAACACGATTGCGCCCACAATCAAGACGGCGGCCACGCCCCAGCGAATCGCTGTTCGTCTCTTACTCACGGATTTGTTGGATGCAGCAACTCGCGAAAGTGGTGGATAACTCATTGGGAACTCCCGCGTCTGAAACCTCGTATAACGCCACAGGCCGCCTCGGGCAGAAGTGTGCCTTCATTCGAATTGAAAGGATTTTGCATGCGTCTTCTTCCCTTGCTTCTGGCTATGACTCTGCTTGCGGGAGCCGTTCTTGCCCAGACCAATACTCTCGATCAACGCCGAAAGCAATTGAACGACATTCTCGACGACTACTGGGAGTACACCATGCGCACCGCTCCCGAGTATGCGTCGATCCTTGGCGATAAGCGCTACAACGACAAACTGAGCGACAACTCGTACGACGCCGTTCTTCGGGACCTCGCGGAATCAAGAAAATATCTGGCGCGGCTCGAGGCCGTGGATACGACTGGCTTTCCTGAACAGGAGAAGCTGAACAAAGAACTGATGGTCCGGCAATTCAAATTGGGGATCGACAGCGAACGCTTCAAGTCCTGGGAGATGCCCGTCAGCCAGTTCAGCGGGATTCACATCGATATGCCGCAGTTGGTCTCGGTGCTCCCTTTCACCAACGTGAAGGACTACGAGGATTACATTGCTCGCCTCAACGCCATGCCCCTGGCGTTCGATCAGACCGAAGACCTCATGCGAATGGGACTGAAAAGCGGACGCATGCCCCCAAAGATCCTGTTGGAGCAGGTCGTCAAGCAAGCCAAGGGAATCGGGGAGACGAAGCCCGAGGACAGTCCTTTTGCCGAGCCAGTGAAGAAATTTCCGGAGGGCATGAACGCCGCCGACCAGAAACGGCTGCACGATGCGGTGATTGAAGCCATCACGACCAAGATCGTGCCGGCCTACCAGAAGTTCACAAAATTTGTCGCGGAAGACTACGCGCCCAAGGGCCGCACCGAGGTGGGAATCTGGGCGTTGCCGGAGGGCGAGGCCTTCTATGCGTTCCTGGTGAAGCAGAGCACGACGACCGACAAAACACCGGAAGAAATCCATGAGCTCGGGTTGCAGCAGGTGGCGGCGGATCGCGCTGACATGCTCGCGATTGCGAAGAAGATGGGCTTCAACGACCTCAAATCTTTTGAGGAATCGTTGAAGAACAATCCCAAGCTCCATCCAGCGTCGCGGCAGGAAATCCTCGACATTTACCAGAAGTACGAAGACCAGATGTGGGCCAAGCTGCCGCAACTGTTCGACCGCCTGCCGAAGGCCAAGGTAACGGTAATGCCGGTTGAGGCATTCCGAGAAAAAGAAGCGTCGGGTGCCCAGTACGACCAGGGCACGCCTGACGGTTCGCGTCCCGGACATATCATGGTGAACACCGGCGACTTCGCGAAGCGCATGACGATTGACATGGAAAGCACGGCGTACCACGAGGGAGTGCCGGGCCATCATCTGCAGATTTCCATCGCGCAAGAGCTGCCGACGCTGCCCAAGTTTCGCCAGCATGCGTATTACACCGCCTATACCGAGGGATGGGCGCTGTACTCGGAACGTCTCGGCAAGGAAGTCGGCTTTTACCAGGACCCCTACAACGATTACGGACGATTGCAGGATGATCTGCTGCGCGCGATCCGCCTCGTGGTCGATACCGGCATCCACTACAAGCACTGGACGCGCCAGCAGGTGGTGGACTACTTCCACAATAATTCCGCCATCGATGAGCCCAGCGTGCAGTCGGAGACGGACCGATACATCGCGTGGCCGGCGCAGGCGCTCGGCTACAAGATGGGCCAATTGAAGTTCATCGAACTGCGGGAACGCGCGAAAACCCAGCTCGCCGGGAACTTCGACATCCGCAAGTATCACGATGAAGTGGTCGATTCCGGCGCGTTGCCGCTTGATGTGCTGGATCGTCGCGTAAACGACTGGATTGCGGAGCAGAAGAAAGTTGCACAGCAGGGAAGCGGCGCTTCGGCATCGCGATAGAAGCGAAGCGTACTGGAGAAGGCTCACTGCGGTGGGCCTTCTCTATTTTTTTTTCGATGGGTTAGCTCATAGTTCGACTCAGAGGTAACGATCGTGCCTAGGCACCTTCTGGTATCGACGTCCCCCTTGTAGGATAAGCATGTGAGGAAGACAAGAAAGCAATCGTCCGCAGCAACCAGAAGCCGCCAACAGACTGTGCCCAGTGAAGAGCGGACCGGGCGAAGCCGCCTCATGCATCGTGCCATCGTGGTCTTCATCGTGTTTCATCTCGTTGCCATCCTCTTGTGGGTGTTACCTACGCGCGCATCTGGGATCGTGATGGCGCGGCAGTTGATCCGGCCCTACATGATCTGGTCAGGGATGTTTCAATCCTGGGATACGTTTGGTCCCAACCCGAAGGCGGTCGATGCCTACATAAAGGGGGTTGTCTTTACCGACCACCGCCATCTGCACGGCTTCCAATTTCCCCGCATGGAACAACTGAGCTACCGCGAGCGTTACCAGAAAGAGCGTTACAGAAAGTTTTCGGAAAACATCTTGAGCACCGCGAACGCCGGCATCTGGCCCGACGTCGGGAATCATATGGCGCGTCTCTTCGACACCCCCACCGACCATCCGGACCGGGTGATGCTGATTCGCTTCCAGGCGGACATCAAGCCGGGATCGGACGACAGCGACCCCGTCCACAAGCCAACAGTGTTCTATGAGGACTACGTGCTGCCCGGGGACCTCCAGTGAACCTGCGGGAGCTGCGCGCGCAATTTGATGATTTATTTTTTGCACCGATCTCCCCGGTGCCGATTGCAGTTTTCCGCATTCTGTATGGCGTATGCGTTACCGCTACGCTGATGCTGCTGCGCGGGGATTGGCTCGACTGGTTTGGGGTGCATGGCTGGGTGACCCTCTCCACCATGCGGGCGATGGAAACAGGGGTGCGCCTCAACCTCTTCACGGTTTTCCCGCAGGACGATCGCTGGATCAACGCCTTCTTCTGGTTCTCCTTACTCTTTGCCATCCTGACTACCTTGGGATTGTGGACGCGGGTGAGCACGGTGGTTCTGTTCTTGTGTGTTACGTCGATTCAGGAGCGCAATCTTTTCATTACCCATGGTGGCGATACTTTCCTGCGGGTCACGGGATTCTTCCTCATGTTCGCCCCTGCCGGAGCGGCGCTCTCGCTCGATCGCCTGATCCGCATTCGAAGAGGATTGGAGGGACGTGCACTTGTGCCCAGGCAGCCGTGGGCGCAGCGCATGATCCAGATTGAGTTGGCGCTCGTTTACTTCATTTCATTTCTGTGGAAGGCGAAGGGACATGCGTGGTGGGATGGGACGGCGCTTTATTACGTGACGCATCTGCCCGAGCTGCGGCGTTTCCCCATCCCGGCGTGGATCCAGAACCCGCTGATTTTGAAGCTTGGGAGTTGGTTCACGCTGGCCTTCGAGTTTTCGATGGGAACGCTGATCTGGATCAGGCCATTTCGCTATCCCCTGTTGATCCTGGGCGTGCTCTTCCATCTATCCTTGGAGTATGCGACCAACATTCCAATGTTTCAGTGGGACATCCTGTCGGCCTACGTGCTTTTCCTGGACACGCGAGACTTGCAACGATTCACAAACACCTTCCGTCCGCGGATTGGCAATCGTCCCTGAAAGCGCCGGGTTGACGCGAAAGTTCGCGGGCTGCGACACTCATTTCGATGGCTTACAAGGGGAAGATTGAATACGCGCACGAGCGCAAGATCCGTGAGCGCAACACTACCGTTTACCGCATCTGCCACCTGCCGATTTGGATTTGGGTATTTTTCCTAGCGCCCGGGCCATTGACGTTCAGCCTCTTCGCGCACGGCTTCAACCGCTACAACGCGCTCTGGCTCGGCATTGTGCTGGTATGCGTTCTGGTCGCGGGCTATTTCGCGCAGCTTCCGGGATGCGAGCACGGCCCCTACATCATTCGCTTCGATGAGGACAAGCCGAACCCGCTCTACCGGAAGATCTGCTACACCTTTGCCTGGAATGCCGCGCTCAATTTCGCCCTTTTGAATCTTGCCGGATCCGTGATCGCCGTCGTGACCGGGGTCTGGTACATGAAGCAGATTTATCAGTTCGCCTATTTTCCGATTCTCCTCGTCGTGCTGATTCTTGGCGCGCTCGGTCTGCTGCCGCGCGTTGGACGCTCGACCAAGCGCGAAGGCATTGAACGCCGTTATTTTTATGGCACGGTGTGGTCGGTCACGATCGCGCAGACCGTGCTGCTGATTTTGTGGAAGATGCTGCCCAGGACGCCCACCACCAACGTTCTGAAGCTGGTGGTTTATCTCGTCGTACTCGGCTTCGTCGCGATCCTCGCGGTGAAAGGCGTTCTCCCGCGCACGCGACCGATTCTTCCTGGCGAAACGATTGCCGAATAAAAACTTCCGCTACACTTTCCACTGAAAACAGATTCCGAACCCATCAGGATCTTTCAGGTAAATCTGTTTCATGCCGTAGCTGGTTACATTGGGCGGGGTGGCGGCCACCCCGCTCGCCTTCAAGTACTCGTAGGCCCCATCCACGTCGGGGCACGCGATGAATAACCCAAGATCGTCGTGCCCCATCTTGCGCGTGGCGTCCGGTTGGAGCGGACGTTCGCCTTCGTCGTAGGCGGTGTTCAACATCAACTCGGCGCCGTTCAAGCGCAGCCAGACCCAGCCGCAGTCATCCGATTCGCCAGAGCGCCCCACCACTTCAAAGCCCAGCAGGTCGCGATAGAACCGGAGAGAGGTCGGCATGTCGAACACTTGAATCAGCGGGGTGAGCCCCTGCATATCGATCGCCATCGATTTGATCTCTCGCTCTATGCGAAGGCCCGTTCCTCGTAGGTGCCGTATACCGCGCGCAGGGCGTCGCAAATTTCGCCGACGGTCGCATAGGCTTTCACCGCATCGAGGATGTAGGGCATGGTGTTGGCCGGGGAGATTTCGCCGTTGGTGCCGGCCCGTGGTTCCTGCGCGGCGGCGCGCTTCAATGCGTCCAGTGCACGATGGACGGCATCGTTGTCGCGGCGCGACCGCAGTGCTTTGAGCTTGCGCGTTTGTGCCTCGCCCACTCCCTCGCCGATGTACAAGGTATCCGGAGATCCTTCTTCGACCGTGAACTCATTCGCGCCCACGACTACTTTCTCGCGCGCCTCGGCCGCCTTCTGGAACTGGTAGCTGGCCTCCGCAATTTCCTTCTGCGGATAGCCGTTCTCGATCGCCTTCACCATGCCGCCCATGGCATCGAGCTTGTCGAAGTAATCGAATGCGCCTTTCTCCATGTCGAGGGTGAACTTCTCCACGAAGTACGAGCCGCCCAGCGGATCGACCGTGTTGGCGACGCCACTCTCGTAGGCGATGATCTGCTGCGTGCGCAGCGCGATCTGCGCGGCTTGCGCGGTGGGCAGCGCCAGGGCTTCGTCGAATGAATCGGTGTGCAGCGACTGCGTCCCGCCCAGCACCGCGGCCAGTGCCTGCAACGCCACCCGCGCAATGTTGTTCTGCGTCTGCTGCGCGGTCAGGGAAACGCCGGCTGTCTGGGTGTGGAAGCGCATCAGCCAGGTGCGCTGGTTCTTCGCGCCGAAGCGCTCTTTCATCAGGCGATACCAGATCTTCCTCGCGGCGCGATACTTGGCGATTTCCTCGAAGAAATCGTTGTGCGCGTTGAAGAAGAACGAGAGCCGCGGGCCGAACTCGTCCACGTCGAGGCCGCGGCGGCGCGCCCATTCCACGTACTCCACCCCGTCGTAGATGGTGAAGGCCAGCTCCTGCAGCGCGGTCGATCCGGCTTCGCGGATGTGGTAGCCGCTGATCGAAATCGTGTTGAAGCGCGGGGTGTAGAGGCTGCCGAATTCGAAGGTATCGATCACCAGGCGCATGGAGGGCGCCGGGGGGTAGATGTATTCCTTCTGCGCGATGTATTCCTTCAGGATGTCGTTCTGCAGGGTGCCGGAAATCTTGTCCCAACTGGCGCCCTGCTTCTCCGCCACCGCCAGGTACATCGCCCACAGGATCGACGCCGGCGAATTGATGGTCATCGATACGGTCGTCTTCTCCAAGTCGATGCCGTCGAAGAGGATTTCCATGTCCTCGAGCGAATCGATGGCCACGCCGCACTTGCCGACCTCGCCTTCGCTGAAGGGATGATCGCTGTCGTAGCCCATCAGGGTCGGCAGGTCGAAGGCCACCGAGAGACCGCCCGCGCCGTGCGCGAGCAACTGCTTGTAGCGCTCGTTCGACTCTTCGGGCGAGGCGAAGCCCGAGAACTGGCGCATCGTCCAAAGCCTGCCGCGGTAGCCGGTGGGATGGATGCCGCGGGTGTAGGGCGGCTGGCCCGGGTAATTCAAATGCGCGTCGTAGTCCCAGCCGGGGGGAAGATCGGCGGGGGTGTACAAGCGCCGGATCGGAGTGTTGGAGATGGTGGAAAAGCGCGCCTGCCCGGCCTCGTCGAGATTGGTGCCGGTCGGGCGGCCGATCGGCTTCTCCGCCGACTTTTCCAGCGCCGGCCCCAGCGTCTTCTCCGCCCAATCCTTTTCGGACGCGGAGGGCGTTCGACCTTCGACAAACAGATCCCGCACCGGCGACTCGGCCACGTGCTCAGAGCCCGACTTCTTCTTCATCTCAGCCATGTAGGTTTTCCAGGGATGGCGTTCTCCCACCCGAACGCCAAACGGTTCAGTCTATTGGATGACGAAGAAGGGAACAAGCCGCGGGCTATCGCTTCGAATCCTCGGCGAGTTGTCGGAGGGCGTGGCGGCCATCCGCGTTCGCAGTCGAATCTCGCATGTGCGGAGAAGCACGTTCCCCTCCCCCCAG
Source organism: uncultured Acidobacteriaceae bacterium (assembly GCA_963703075.1). GTDB lineage: Bacteria > Acidobacteriota > Terriglobia > Terriglobales > Acidobacteriaceae > Korobacter. Next base: position 2,293,966 of record OY969786.1, on the reverse strand, counting down.
GCCTCATGTATTTTCAGCAACTTAGGCTATGCAATCTGCTCAAAATATAGATTGCAAAGGTGTTAGAGGTAAAATCTAGACAACATTGAACTTAGCTGCTGGTTTTGGAGGTTGCCGCACACGGGCTCACGTCGCGCTTTCAAAGATCGTTTGGTTGTACTTGGGAATGCCCCACCTGGACACGATAGGAGGGTCATGTCAGCTTGTCTGTGATGGATGAAGGGGGAGAGTGAGATGGGGAAGGGAAGAAAGACCACTGAGGGAGAAGTTCGCGGAGGCGCGAATTTGTCAGCAAATCGCCTGCCGCAGCGAGGAAGGGCGCGGCGCGCCCGAGGTTCGGCACGACTGAAGTCGTGCCCTTCCACGAAGCGGGGCTGGCACGAAACTGAAGTTATGCCTTTTCTTCCCGTGGACCAGAAACACGAAACCCCGGCAGTGAGCCGGGGTTCATTAGCGTTACCCGTGGGTACGCAGCCTGCGAAGCAGTTTTATCGTCCACCTACGAGAGTTGTTCAGCGCCATGGGTTCTGCCTCAGCGGCTAAAGCCGCCGTCTCGGCGCGGGTGACGCGGGCCTGAAGGTCCGCTTTACCCAAGATCGTGTGCGGCGCGCTTCTCCACTTCGTATTCGCTCTGCACCATGCCGGTTTTGAACGTATTGGTGCGGATGTGGCGGAGGCGGACTTGTTTGGGGAGAGTGGTGAACAGAGGGATGCCGTCGCCCAGCAGGATAGGGATGCGGGTGATGATCATGCGGTCGAGGAGGCCGGCGCGGAGGAATTGCTGGATGACGATTCCGCCGTCGATATAGATGTGATGGATGCCGCGCTGTTCGAGAGTTTTTACGATGTCGGCGGGTTCTCCGGAGAGCAACTCACAGACGGCGCCTTCGGGGAGCTTCAAGGTCTTCAGGGTGGAACTGAGAACGAAGACCGGCTTGGTATAGAACCATCCGCCGAAGGCGAGGACGATCTCGAAGGTACGGCGGCCGATGACGATGGCGTCGACGGTGGCGATGAACTCTTCGTAGCCGTGGGGATCGCCCTCGTAGGGGTTCAGCCAGTCGAGGGAGTCGTTTGGGCCGGCGATGAATCCGTCGATACTGGCGGCACAGAATACCGAGGCTTGCATGGGCGTCTCCGTTTCCCGTTGAGTATAGCCGCCGATTGCATTCGACGGCATAGGGAGAGGTTCACGGGAACCTCTCAGCAAATCGCCTGCGGCAGCGCGGACGTGCGCTACGCGCATTGGTTTCGGCACGACTGAAGTCGTGCCCTGTTACAAAACTCGTTTCGGATGGAACTGAAGTCGTGGCGTATTACAAAGCTGGTTTCTCCGGTACCGATGCACATTGCCGGCAGCTCTGTAAAAAACTGGCCAATTTCGCTGAGCTCCGGGTGCACTTCTCGCGGGCGGCGTAGAATCAGGTTCTTGTTGCGCGCATCCCGTATCAACCTACACGGGTTTCCCTGGAACATGGCGCACGAGAATGCCCCGGCGAAATTCATCGCCAGGAATGCCAGCCTGCTGTTTGGCCGTTTTCTCGGCAGACGCGGTTCGCCGACCACGGCCGGTTTATCAACCCCTCACGAGTACAGAGGAGACCCCCATGAGCACAATCAAAGTAAAAGACGGTACAGAGATTTTCTACAAGGACTGGGGCAAGGGGCAACCGCTCGTTTTCCATCATGGATGGCCGCTCTCGGCGGACGACTGGGATGGACAGATGATGTTCTTCCTGGAGCACGGATACCGGGTGATTGCGCATGATCGCCGCGGGCACGGTCGGTTCACGCAAACCGACCACGGCAACGAGATGGACACATACGCCGCCGATGTTGCTGAGCTGGCCAAGGCGCTCGATTTGAAGAACGCGATTCACATCGGGCACTCGACCGGGGGCGGCGAGGTGGCTCGTTACGTGGCGCGCCATGGCAAAGGACGGGTGGCAGCAGCGGTGCTGATCAGCTCGGTTCCTCCGCACCTGGTGAAGTCGGAAAGCAATCCGGAAGGCGTTCCGATGGAAGCGCTGGACGATATCCGCAAGCAAACGGCGACCCATCGAGCGCAATACTTCGAGGACTTTACGATCCCGTTCTATGGATATAACCGTCCGGGAGCGACGATTTCGCAAGGCATTCGCGACAACTGGTGGCGGCAGGGAATGATGGGCGGGATCAAGGCCCACTACGACTGCATCAAGGCGTTTTCGGAGACCGATTTCACCGACGACCTGAAGGCGATCGACGTGCCGGTGCTGGTGATGCATGGCGAGGATGATCAGATTGTGCCGTACGCGGCCAGTGCGCCGAAGACGGTGAAACTGGTGAAGCACGGAACGCTGAAGTCGTATCCGGGCTTCCCGCACGGCATGCCGGCCACCCACGGAGAGCAGATCAACGCCGACCTGCTGGAATTCGTAACGGCCATTCGCAGCAAGCTGGCCATCGCAGCATAAGCGAGATTGTCATCCATCCTGGCTCGCCCCGACGGGAGCCAGGATTTTTTTTGCTTGCGAGAGAGAATATGATTTCGTGCGGCAAGCAGTGAGACCAGGAGGCAGGGAACGGTGCATACGAGATTCGTCGGAATCGTGATGGGGTTATCGATGTTGATGTTGGCCAGTGGAGCGAGCGGGCAGGAGAAGCTGCTCACGGCAAGACAAGTCGTGGCCGAGATCCAGAAACAGGTGGGAATTCCATGGCGTACCCAGACGGTGGACACGTTCAAGGCGGGAGATCCGGATACGCCGGTGAAGGGGATCGCGGTGACGATGATGGCGACGATGGATGTGCTGGAACGCGCCTCAGCCCAGGGATTGAATTTCGTGATCACCCACGAGCCAACGTTCTATGCGCACGAGGACACGCCGGAAGGGCTGCCGGAAACCGATTCGGTGTGGACGGAGAAGCGGGCATTCATTGCGAAGCATGGGATGGTGGTGTGGCGATTCCACGATCACTGGCATGAACGGCAGCCGGACGGGATCGAGGCGGGGATGGTGCATGGATTGGGGTGGGAAAAGTTCCAGGATCCGAACGACCAGTTTTTCTTTACGGTGCCGGAAACGACGCTACAGCAACTGGCGGCGAAGGTAGCGAAGAAGCTGGATTCGCCGGTGGTGCGGGTGGTGGGCGATCCGAAAATGAAAGTGACGAAGGTGGCCTTTTCGCCGGGCGCGGCGGGCTTTGAGCACGAGAGCCACTTACTCGAGCGCGACGATGTGCAGGTGCTGATGGTGGGCGAAACGCGGGAATGGGAGACAGTGGAGTATGCCGCCGACGCGGTAACACAGAGACGAGACAAGGCGCTCATCGTGATCGGCCACGTGCCGAGCGAGCAGGACGGGATGGAAGAGTGCACACGCTGGCTGAAGGGATTCGTGCAGGGAGTTCCGATCGTCTTCGTGGCGACGAAAGGACCGTTCTGGGCGGCGCGGTAAAGTCTGCGAAAGGCGGAGGTCCCGCGTCTCGCCGGGGTGACCCGGGACCTTCACCGTCAACGTTTATGCGACTTCGACGTGGCCAGATTCGCCGACCGGCACACTGCCACCGGAGACGGCGGCGGCCAAGTAGCGGATACGCATGATCAGCTGGCTGCTATTGGCTTCCCAATAATCGCCTTCGGCCACATCGACACGAACGACGGCAATCTCGGGATCGTCCTTCCCTTGCGGAAACCACGCCTTGTGCATGGGATTCCAAAGCTCATCGATTTTGGCCTGGTCGCGGGTGACGGAAGCATGGCCGCGCAAGGTGATGTATTTGGAGTTGCTGGGATCGGCAAAGTCGAGCGTCACCTTGGAATTCTGTTCGAGGTCCTCGACCTTGCCGGAGGTACTGCGGGTGAGGAACCAAATCGTTCCTGCGAAGGTCACATCCTGGGTGGCCATGGGCCGGCTGATCATCCGGCCTTCGGCGTCAATTGTCGACATCATGCAGATGCGAATGCCCTTGACCAGTTCAGCAATCTTTTCCTGGCCCTCACGTCCACTGAGTTCGTGAAAATCTTTTGCGTGCTTATCGTTCTTCTCGCTCATGTGTTCCTCCGAACGAGGTGGGATGCGATTCGAAGCGAGAATTTTGCGCGCTGCGTGGCGAGCGCTGTCACCGCGAGAAAGTGAGGCGTAGGAATTTGAGAGGGATTCAAAACGAGTCTATCGACTACCGTTAGAGGACAGTCGTGTCCGGTCAGCTACGCGGGACGGCCGCCGTGGCCGGCGGGTTGGGCGAGAAGCTGGCCGACAGTGCGCAACAGGGTATCGGCATTGTGCTGCTCGTAGACTTGCATGTCCGGTTCGGTCTTCCAGAATGCTGCATCTGCGGGCTCTTCCAACACGAGCACGGGGACGTTGCGGATCTTCTGCAGATCGGTGCGAATCTTGGCGCGAACGTGTTCGAAGACGATCACCAGGTCGACTTGGTACATCGCGATGCTGAGTTCTGCCTGTTCCAGGTAGGGGGTCGCGATGCAGAGATAGCCACCCGCCTTCAACATAGCGGAAAGCGCAAGCAGCCGGCCTCGCTGCTCATCGACACACAAAATTGTCTGCATCTGGTTTCCTGGGAGCGCAGCGGTGCGGGCGAACAGGGGCGCTAAGAAGAACGTGCGAGGGTTACCGAGCACTGTGGCGGACGCCGTCCCCCCGGTAAAGGGCTGCGTAGGGCACTTGGTCGTTCTGTAATCCCAGTATACCCGTATGTTCGCTATCGAACAGAAAGATCGAGAGTACATAAACGATTTCTGGTGAACAATGCGCGGAGAGGAGGAGTTGCGGGAACTATCCGCGCCTGGCGTTTCGGTAGAGGGGAGTGGGTTCCACAATTTTGGGGGAAATAACCCGGGATTCAAGCTCAACACAGCGGGCACGCAGGGCGGCGACCTCTTGCCGAAGTTGCTGGCACTCGAGCCGGAGGGAGGTAATTTCGCCATGCGTCGTTTCTACGGGGCGGGCGGTGGTGGTCTGGATCCACTCGTCGAGCTCGGTTGTGTTGGCCAACACGGTTTTGGCATTGCCTTTATCCGGGCGACGGATGGGCAAGCCGAAAGTCTGTTCCCAGCGCTGCACCGTACGTACACCTTTACCGAGATAGGCGGCGATTTCCTTCCATGAAGTTAGAATGGAGCCCATTCCATCAACCTTTCCCGGGACTCGCGTCCCGAGTTTCGCCTTCAACTTTCAAGTTTTCGCGGCTCAAAAAGCGTGCCGTCGTGGTTGCATGCAGCAGCCGCAGGCGGCCATCCCACACTTCTTCAACTTTAGGAGTTGTTTTCCGGTCAGTCTGTTCGATGGCGAACGATGTGAGCCAGGCCAATCGAGGACAGGTGGTCGGCCGAAGTTACATCGCGGTGCGAAGGATTCCCCGCCGGGCATCGTTTTGCCGGAGCACGTCGTAGCATTCGCAGGAAGCGAGCTCCAATCCCGCGCGGTTGACGATGTGGATTGAGTTTCGCTCCAGGCGAATGATATTGGCCTCCTGCAAAGTTCCTGCCGCAATGTTGACGGTGGAGCGCCGGGTGCCGAGCATGAAGCCGAGAAACTCCTGGGTAAGCATCATGTCGCCGGGTGGAGTGCGATCGTCCATCATGAGAAGCCATCGTGCGAGCCGGCGGTCGGCGGTGTGGAGACGATTGCAGGCGGCAGTTTGTGCGACCTGCAGGCTGTGCAGGTAGGCGAAGTCGGCCATTTCCGGAGTGGACACGCCATCCAGTGAAGCGTCGTTGAACGCCTTGGATTTCATGCGATAACCGCGGCCCTTGGCTTGCATGGTCACTTGTTGAGGCGATTCTTCACTATCGAAAAAAGGAGACGCGCCTACTACGCCGTAACGATCGATTAGAGCGATCTCTACGCCGCCTCCACTGGCCATCGCCATCACAACGGACGCGACGCCCTCGGTGAGAAAGTACACGTAAGGGACGGCGGCGCCTGCTTCGATGATGGTGGTGCCGAAGGGGAAGTCGACAAATTCCAGGGAGGAAGTGAGCCGTTGCAGGGTCTGCGGCGACCAGGAGCGGAGAATCAGGTTTTCATCGAAAGAAATGTTAGGGACGGGCGCATTGTGCATGCTGCTCCTTTGCTTGAGGTCCGTGACCGCAAAGGCAGCAGGATGGCTGTGGATGCGACGGCGGGTGAATCCGCCTAGTTGAAGCTTACTCTTAAGTCGGCACTAAAAGGGACAAATCGCGGGTAGGCGAATCGTCTCAGTGCGCTAGCGAACAGACGAATTTCCTATGCGCCCGATAGTCTGGCCCGTTATTTGCACCAATATGCAGTCTGCCGTTGCGCTGGACTGAGGTTCCGACAAGCAGGAACCCGCAGCGAGAAGGCGCGATAGTGTCAGAACAGAACCGTTTTCTGGAAGCGTTGAACGGCGAAAGTCTGAAACGGTTCCAGCCGTTTCTTCGCCCCGTCACTTTAAAGAATGGTGACCGGCTCTATGGGCCCAACGAGCAGAATGCATGGGTCTATTTCCCCCAGCACCCCACGTTGGTCTCGCTGGTTGCCGCCAGCGCACAAGGCCATTCCGTGGAAGTCGCGCTCACCGGCCGGGAAGGTGTGGTTGGCATCTGGAGCGTGGTCGATCGCGATGGCGTGAACCACGAAGCGCTGGTACAGAACTCAGGCACCGCTCTGCGGGCGCCCGTCGAAGCGCTGCGGAAAGTGCTGGATAAGGATGCGGAACTGCGCTGGCTGGCGATGCGCTACAGCCATCTTCTCTTCACCCAGGTGATCCAGACGGCGCTCTGCAACCGCATCCACACGGCGGAAGAGCGCATGGCGCGTTGGCTGTTGGTCTCGCAGGATCGGGTCGAATCCGACGAACTGCACATGACCCACGAGCTCCTTGGCAAAATGCTGGGAACGCGCCGCACTACGGTCAGCCTGACTGCCTCGATGTTCCAGCGCGCCGGGGTTCTGGACTACCGGCGCGGGCGCATGCGGATCAAGAATCGCAAAGCGCTGCTCGAACTGAGCTGCGACTGCTACCAGGTCGTGAAGAAAGCCACCGACCGGTTATACCGCGACTGAGCAGAGAGGTGTAGCGCCACCGGCATCTCTTGTCTCTTGCTATACTCCTCCGCCATGCCAGCCCTTCGCATGTTGTTTTGTCTTGCGTTTCTCTCATTGGCCGCCAACGGACAATCGTTGCTGGTAGTCAACCAGCACTCGCGCGATGTGAGCATCATCGATCCCGCTAGCGGCCGCGAAGTTGCGCGGGTGAAAGAAAACCTCGAAGGCGTATGGGGACACGAAATCGCTGTCTCCGTCGACGGGCGCACCGCTTACGTCCCGGTGTATGGCAGCGCGGGAGTCGGGCATCCGGGGATCGATGGCCATCAACTTCTCATCCTCGATGTTCCCTCGCGCAAGTTCACGGAAACGATCGATTTCGGTCACGGTGCGCGGCCGCATCTGCCTGTGCTCGATCCGGCGAACCGCCTGCTGTACGTGACGACCGAACTCGACAACTCGATTACGATCATCGATCCGGGTAGCAAAAAGATCGTAGGATCGGTGCCCACTGGCCAAGCGGAGTCGCACATGCTGGCGATTTCGCACGATGGCCGGTTCGGCTACACCACTAACGTTGGTCTGGGCGCCGTTTCCGTACTCGATCTTAAAGCGCGTAAGACACTCGCCGTAATTCCCGTCGCCCAGAAAGTGCAACGCATTTCGATTTCGGCGGACGACCGGCTGGTGTTCACCTCAGATCAAATCAAGCCGGAGCTCGATGTGATCGAGACGGCGACGCGTACGGTGACAAAGCGCATCCCGCTGCCCGGCACCGGCTACGGATCGGCTGTTACCGCCGACGGTCTGTGGCTTCTGGTCGCTATCCCTGCCGCCGGCAAGGTTGCGGTGGTCGATCTTGCCGCGATGAGTGTGGCCCACACGATCGACGTCCCAAAAAGCCCCCAGGCGATTCTGCTTCGCCCGGATGCGAAGGTCGCGTATGTCTCCTGCGGAGAAAGCGGCAAGGTTGCGGTGATCGACCTGACCGGTTGGAAGCTGCAGGGGCTCATCACGGCGGGCGATTACGCAGACGGCATGGCCTGGGCTAGATAGTTGCCCGACTGCTTACTTCAACACGCCTGAAAGCACGCTGAGGTCGCCATCGACGGGCGGGCTGTCGAGGCCGAGCAGCTTCACCACCAGCGGATAAATATTGATGTTCTCGAAGGGCGGCAAAGCCAGGCCGGCGCGGATATCAGGACCTTCAGCGTAGAAGATGGCTTTCATCTCCGGCATGATGTGGGGATCGAAGCCGTGATTGCCGATGCTGGGTTCGTGGTCTTCGCCTCCATACGAATTCACATGCGCCCGTATCGCCCACGGACCGCGGGCCACGACCACGGGATCGCCTGCGCGCGGATTGCTATCAAAGTGCAGATTGGCGGGAACATCTTTCCGGCGATACACATTGAATCGGGTGTCGGCGCCCTTGAGCTTTTGATAGGCCTGCTCGGCCGCGGCGTCGGAGGGCGGATAGAGGCTCATGCCGACGGTGACGAAGTCAGTGAGCGGGGTGAATTTGTCGAGCGTGATCCAGTTCGGGTCGGTGCGAATCATGCCGTGGTCGGAGAGCACAATGAGGTCGATGGGAAGATGCAGGGCATCGAGGTCGGCTTCGAGCAGACCGATCATCTTGTCCAGATGCTGCACCGCGTCCGCCACCTCGGGACTGTCGGGACCATGTTCGTGTCCCATGTGGTCGACCTTGGAGTAGTAGAGAGTGATGAAGTGGGGACGCTGCTCGGGCGGCAATTTGAGCCAGGCGATGACCTGGTCGATGCGCGTCTCGTCGGGAATTTTATTGTCGTAGTGCAGGTAATACGAGGGTCGCGCGCCGGCGATTTCGGCTTCCGATCCAGGCCAGAAGAAACACGCGCTCCGCATGCCTTGTTTCACCGCCAGCGACCACAGCGGCGTCCCGCCATACCACGATCCATCGACCTCCGTACTTTTGTCGTTGAGGGAGTAACGCGCCTTGCGCGCGGGATCGTAAAACTCGTTGGCGACGATGCCGTGGTGCTCAGGATAGAGCCCGGTCACGATCGTGTAGTGGTTGGGAAAGGTGATGGAGGGGTAGGAAGGCAGCATGCCGTCGGGCGCGCTAGCGCCTTTTGCGGCCATGGCGAGCAGGTGGGTAGCACCATATTTTTTCGCGTAGTCGTAGCGGAAGCCGTCGAGGGAAACCATCACTACGTAATGCTTCTGTTGTTGCGCCGCGCTGTTGGGCGGCTGATCGACGGCGATGACCGGCGTGATCTGCTGTGCGCGTGCAGCTGCGGGCAGGAAAGCTGCCAGCAGGAAAAAGACCGGGAAAAATTTCCGCAGCATCTCGGGAAATCCTTTCGCGACCAGATTACCCGATCGGGAGCCATGCGGGGCGGATCTGCAAGTAAATGATCCAAGCGGTGAGGCGGTCGCCGCCTTTACGAGTCATCGCGTCGCCCAACCGCATTCGATGGGCTGGGCTGCGCGAGCATTGGCAGGGCGAAGCGCCGCTTACGACTTCGAGGCGCGTTCCAGTTCGGCGATATCGAATTTCTTCATCTTCATCATGGCTTCCATGCCCTTGGGGTTGTTGATGAGCTCCGTTAATTTCGACGGCACGATCTGCCAGGAGAGCCCGAACTTGTCTTTCAGCCAGCCGCACTGGACTTCGCTGCCGCCGTCGGCGGTGAGCTTGGACCAGTACTCGTCAATCTCCTGCTGCGTGTCGCAGAGCACCACGAAGGAGACTGCCTCGTTGAACTTGAAGTGCGGACCGCCATTGAGGGCGGTGAAGCGCTGTCCCTCCAGCTCGAAGCTGACGGTCAGAGGTTTTCCGGCTGGGGCCGGACCGCCGCGCAAGTCGCCCAGGCGGCGCGAGTTCTTGAAGACCGTGAGATAGAACGTGACCGCTTCGTCGGCATTGGAGTCGAACCAGAGAAATGGCGTGATCCGGGGAGCATTCTCGAATGTCATCATGGTGTGATCCTTGTTTTATTTTGTGTCTCGCAGTTATATCGAATCGTGGATGGAAAAATCGACACCCGGTACACTAAATTCGAGGAACCAACATTTATGCCGCAGGCTACCGGTCCATTTGAAGTGAAACTCGCCCCCCAGACCCCCGACAACCCAGTCGCCGAAGCTGCCAAGCTAGGCCGCATGTCGCTCGACAAACAATTTCACGGCGCGCTGGAGGCCACCAGCAAAGGCGAAATGCTGAGCGTAATGGACCAGAGCAAAGGCTCAGGGGGATACGTCGCGATCGAGCGGGTGACGGGAACGCTGGACGGCCGTAGCGGTTCGTTCGTCCTGCAGCACAGCGCCACCATGAACCGCGGGGTTCCGCAGCTGAGTGTCGCGGTTGTGCCCGACTCCGGCACCGGCGACCTCTCCGACATCTCCGGCTCGATGAACATTCGCATCGAAGCGGGCGGAAAGCACTTCTACGATTTCGATTACACCCTGCCCACGTCACATTGAGCTCGGACGACCGTCACTGAACTTTTGCCGCGCCTGGGTCACAGTCTCAGGATGGACAACCAGGTGTCGGAGATGCTTCGCGGGCAGGTGCTCGAGATTTTGATCGACGCGGCCTTCCTTGTGCTCGGCATGACGTCGGTCGCGGTCGCTGCCATTCGCCGCCGCAGCGGGGTCCGCACTTTCCTGTGGCTCGGCATCTGGAGCGCTGCCTATGGCGCGCTGCATATCCTCGCCGTCCGGCCCGTCGTGCTGGCGCTTCCGCAGCGGGTGTGGCCTCTCATTCCTTATGCGATAGTGGCCATCGTTTACTCGCTGTTGGTCATTGCATCGCTGGCATGGCTGAATTTGCTGACCGGCATCGTGCGCCGGATTCTCTTTGCACTGATCGTTTGCGCGTCGATCACAGCGGTGCTGGGCATCGGATGGTTCGTCGCGACCGGCGTCAACAACCAATTCATGCGGCTGAACAATCTTCTGGCATCCTGCGTTCTCATCCTGTTGATCGTGGTCCTGGTCAGCAAAAGACTGTTCAAGCGATACCTGTTGCTGCCGAGTCGCGGCTTCCTGGTCTTCGGAACGCTGGTGTTTGCGTTTGAGGCCCTCTGCGTCAACCTGACGCGTCCGCTGGGCTTGCGAACCCCGGTTGTCCTCGACCACCTCGGCTTCATGGTGCTGCTCGTCGCCTTCGGATACTCCGCGCTGCGCATGGTGCTCAGCAACGAACACCGCCTGCTGGCCATCGATAGTGAATTGGAAGTGGCGCGGCAGATCCAGTCTTCAATTCTCCCCACCGAACTTCCGCAAGTACGGGGCTTGTCGATTGCCGCGATCTACCAGCCGATGACTGCGGTAGCGGGCGACTTCTACGAGTTTCTTGCGGTGGACCGCGACCACGCCGGCTTCCTGGTGGCGGATGTCTGCGGTCACGGCGTGCCGGCTGCGCTGATTGCGTCGATGCTGAAGGTGGCCGTGCAAACCGCTGCCGCTTTCGCCGACAATCCTGCGCGCTTCCTCGCCGCGCTGAACCGCATTCTCGCCGGGCCTTTGCGCGGACAACTCGTTTCCGCGGCCTACCTCTGGGTCGATATGGAGCACGAGAAAGCGCTTTACTCGGCCGCCGGGCATCCGCCACTGCTTTGCTGGAACGCGCAAGGACTGCAGCACATCGAGAGCAACGGACTGTTGTTTGGTGTGGCCGCAGATGCCGGGTACCCGGTCCGGGAAATATCTCTGAAGCCAGGCGATCGCCTGCTGCTCTATACCGATGGCATCATCGAGCCGGAAGATCTCGCGGGTTCGCCCTTCGGTGATCGCAGGTTGGAAGAAGTGCTGCGTGCCAGTGAATCGATTGCGGCCTCTGAGCTTTCGGGACGCGTAGTGGCGGAGATTCGCAAGTGGCAACCCGATGTGCGCGGCCAGCAGGATGACATGACGCTGATCGTGATTGACGTCACCCAATGGCAGGCGGTTGCGCGCGCCAGCGAACCCTCCGAGCGCGTTCCCACCGCTTGCCAATAACGCTGGTGAATTGCGTATCATGGCAGCAACGCCCGCCGATGCGCGGCGTCCCTCATCGAGCCGTTGCAGAGAACCCTGTCATCATCAAAGGAGAATTTTTATATGCCGTATGTAGCCGATGCGAAGCGTTATGAAGGAGCGCAGTTCCGCCGCTGTGGACGTTCCGGACTCGTGCTGCCGCCGATTTCCCTGGGACTCTGGCAGAACTTTGGCGGAGACGATGTCTTTGAGACGGGACGCGCCATGGTGCGGCGCGCCTTCGACCGCGGCGTCACCCACTTCGACCTGGCCAACAATTACGGGCCGCCCTATGGTTCCGCGGAAGAGAACTTCGGCCACATCCTGCACAAGGATTTGCGCCCGTACCGCAACGAGCTGGTGATCTCGACCAAGGCCGGTTGGGACATGTGGCCGGGTCCCTACGGCATCGGCGGCTCGCGCAAGTACCTGCTGGCGTCGCTCGATGAGAGCCTGCAGCGCATGCAGCTCGACTACGTGGACATTTTCTATTCGCATCGTCCGTGGAACAACGCGCCGCTGGAAGAGACGATGGGCGCGCTGGTGCAGGCGGTGCGGCAGGGCAAAGCGCTCTACGTGGGTATTTCGTCCTACAGTCCGGAGCGCACGCGCGAGGCGGCCAAAATTCTGCGCAGCGAAGGGGTGCCGCTGCTGATCCATCAACCTTCGTACTCCATGCTCAACCGCTGGATCGAAAACGATTTGCTGGGCACGCTCGAAGATCTTGGCGTGGGGTGCATCGCGTTTTCGCCGCTGGCACAGGGCTTGCTCACCAGGAAATATCTGAACGGCGTCCCGGAGAACTCGCGCGCAAAAACCGAAAACGGCTCGTTCCTGCAATCATTCCTCACCGAGAAGAACCTGAAGCATGTACGCGCGCTGAACGGGTTGGCGGAAAGACGCGGCCAGACCCTCGCCCAGTTGGCCATCGCCTGGGTGTTGCGCGATCCGCGGATCACCTCGGCGCTGATCGGGGCACGCAATGTCGAGCAACTCGATGATTCGCTGGATGCCTTGAAGAACCTGCACTTCAGCGAGGAGGAGCTGAAAACCATCGATGGCTATGCCAAAGACGGGGACGTCGACCTCTGGAAGGACGCCCGGGAAGGCATGGAGTAACCGTGCGGCGCGTGGTTTTGGCCCGTTTTCGGGTTGTATCCATGTACTTCCGCACAGGTCACTAGAGTCACTTTTTAGGCCGGGATTTCGGTTTCAAGGGGCAGAGTAGCTGGGATACATTAGGCGGCATGGCCCTTCTTCTGGGGATCACGGGAGCTCCTGCGCCCGAACCCGACCAGCCCGACAATGCCGCGCCGGAATCCCCGGTTGAGGCCGTGGCGTGCCCGGAATTGGAGTCCGCCGAGCCGCTCAACGCGGAGCCCGGACCTGGTCTTGAAGAACGCAGCTTCTCGCTCGTAGGCAGGGCCCTGCAATTCGTGATGAAGCACCTGACTCCCGGGGCGTGGCAATCGGTGGTGCAGCACATGGCGGACCAGATGCCCGCCAGCATCGAGCTCGAGCCGGCCGATGGTAAGGCGTGGGAAGACGAGAAGCGCCACCAGGAACTATTGGAAGAACTGCACGACCAGGGCTTTGTGGATGCCGGCGTGTATCGGGCAGCGAGCATCGACAGTAAGCTGCACCTGCTGATCAACGAGGCCTACGACATCCGCGCGGTGCTGTACGAGCGTCCTGAATCCGGGGTGGTGCTCGACCTGGTCACGCTGTATGGCGATGGAACCGGGGTCACGTACGTCAATCGCGACAAGCCCGGCTATGAGCAGTCGCCGTTGCACCCTAACATATATATGGGGAATGTGCCGGTCTTCGAGTTGCTGGACACTTGCCTGCACGAGCGTCCGAAAAAAGCGACGCTGCCGGAGAGTCCAGGCGCAGTGGCGCGGCTGACCGAGCTCGAGTATGAGTTTGGGGCAAAACGGCTGCGCGGTGAGCCGGTGAACCCGATCGAGATTGCCGAGGCTTATCTAGAGGTGATCGAGCGCTTAGGCGCCCCAAAGAAGACTGCCAATACAGCCGAGTGGAATCATGCCCTGGCCGAAGTTGCGGATTCGCTCTTCCCGGCGCTGGAAGGGGAGAGCGCTGCGGCCTCGGAGCCTCCAAAGGCAATTGCGGCAGGCAAGAAGTCCTAGTTCAGGCGTCGCCCAGCGGAGTTTCCTCGCGCGACTTTTCCCATACCTTCGCATATTTCCAACTGACATACGACGCATGGTACAGGTGCAGTAAAAGTCCCTCTCGGCCATCGAGCAAGCCGAGCCGAAAAACATAGTTGTAGATGAACGTCGCCCACGGCCGCACGACGATGTGGAAGAAGCTGAAACCGCGCTTGCCTCCCGCCACCGCCATTTCCGCACCGAGCGACGAATAGCGGTTCATATGCTCGATGTAGTTCGCGAGAGTCGGGTAAGCATGATGCAGAAGCGGCCCATGCAGCTCGGCGATGGGACCGCTGATCTTCATGTCTTCGTGCACCGCGCGGTCTTCGAAGCGCGCCAGTTCCCGCCGCACCAGCCGCACTTTGCGATCGGGATAAAATCCGCCGCGGCGCATCCACTTGCCGAGGAAGTAATTCTTCCGCGGGATCGAGAAGGCCGCATCCTCTTGTTTCTTTGCAGTGGCGCCCGCAATCTCGTTCGCCAGCTCCGGCGAAACTTCTTCGTCCGCATCCAACGATAGGATCCAGTCGCCGGTGGCTTTTTCAATCGCTGCATTCTTCTGGCGCGGGAAGCCCTTCCACTCCTCGACGAATATCTTCACTTTTGATCCGAAGCTTCGTGCGATCTCCAGGGTTCGGTCCGTCGATCCGGAATCGACGAGCACGATTTCATCCGCCACCGCCTCCACACTGGCAAGGGTGCGCGCGATGTTCTCTTCTTCATTCTTCGTGATGATGACGACCGAGAGCGCCACGGGACGAACTATATCATTCGCCTCCAGACACAAAAATCCCGGCCGAAGCCGGGACCTTTGCGAGCCAGAGCAGCTTACTGCTGCGGTTGTTGGGGCTGCTGCGGAGGCGGCGTCTGCTCCTGGTCGGGAGCGGGCTGCGTCGCCGGCGGATGATGAATCGGTTCGTTGGCCGGGTTGTTGACGTCCTGGGTTAGCTTGATCACGCCGGGAACCTGCGGCATGTTGGTGACCACCCCGCGCACACTGTCGTTCAGTTCGATGTGATTGCGCTCCAACGTCTGCGAAGTGACGCGATCGAGTTCAACCTTGTGTTTTTCGTAGGCGGTCAGTGCCGCGACCAGGGTGTTCTCGGAAGTTTCGAAGGAGCTCTGGTTCTGCAAGACCAGGGTGCTGGTAGAAGCCCCGAGGGCATATTTCTTCTGTTCCGCCTCCAGGCTTTGCTGGGCGTAATCGCGGCTGGCCTGCGCCGCCTTGACGCGAGCAACATCTTGCTGCACCGCGAAGGCCGCATTGCGCACCTGGATGTTCACCGTGTTATAGAGCTGCTGCAAACGCATCTCCGCCTGGCGATATTCCAGTTCCGCACGCACCTGGTTGGCCTGGGCCGCGCGGTTGCGGATGGGAATAGTCAACTGCACGCCAGCGCCTTTATCGGGGGCGCTGCTGTTGATCAAGTTGCCGAGCGCGTTGTCATAGCCGGTAACGGACGGCGGACAGTACGGCGGCACTCCAATGTTGCCGCCGACGCAAGGGAAAAAAGCGGCAACGGGAACGCCCTTGAGAGCGGAGGCGCCGTAGAACGCATACGCATCGAGGGTTGGCAGAAGCGCGTTGCGCGATGACTTGTTCGTGATGTTGCGGTTCGTCAGGTCGATCTTCGCCTGCTCGATTTCGGGGCTGACATCCTGCGCCGTCTTAATGAGCTGGTCGACCGGAGGTAGTTGGTCGTTCTCGTCCACCCGCATCGTATCCGTGGGAATCACTTCCGCAGCGCCCAGCATCGGGTCACTCAGGTTGCGGGTAATCGCATTCTTCATCAGCAGCTGTTCCAGCTGAAGGTTAGTCTGGGAAACGATCAAGTCCTGCTGCGCGCTGGAAAGCGTGCTCTGCGCGTGCACTACTTCGATCGGCGCCAGGGTGCCAATCTGCACCTGCTTCTGGTTGTCCGAGAAGGTGCGCTGGGCGAACTCGAGGGCCCGCTGTTTCACCTTCACGTCTTCGTAAGCGGCGACCAGGTCCCAGTAGATGTTCTGGATCTGCGATACCGTCTCGCGGACCTGCTGGCGGAACGCGCTGTCGGAAATCTTGCGGTCGTTCTTGGCGATGCGAATGAAGCGCTCGTTGGGCAGCAATCCCCAGCCCTGCAGAAGGTGCTGCGAGAGGGTCAAGCGGAAGCTGCTGTCAATTTCCGGGCTATAGGCGCCGAGGTTGGTGGTGGTGCGCTCGTTGTTGAAGGACACGGTTGCGGTGGTGCCGGTATGCCACGACTGGTTGTAGGCGAAGTTCGCCGAGGTCGTGTTCGACTGGAAGAATGGGACGCCGTAAAAGTAGG
Source organism: uncultured Acidobacteriaceae bacterium (assembly GCA_963703075.1). Lineage (GTDB taxonomy): Bacteria > Acidobacteriota > Terriglobia > Terriglobales > Acidobacteriaceae > Korobacter. Next base: position 2,277,469 of record OY969786.1, on the reverse strand, counting down.
CAGTCGGTGAGAGCGAAATCGCACGCTCCGCCTGGCTGGTTCCAGTGATGATCGGATCGTAGGTGCCAATAGGCGAACCTACGCCGGTGGTGCTGGAAACGATGCCGCCGGTGCCGGTCGCCGCACCGCCGGAGCCGCTGGTGGTGCCACCCGCGCCGGTGCCGGTGCTCGAGGTGCCGATGCCGCCCACCCCGCCGCCCGGCGTGTTCTGCACAACGCCCGAATTCACGCCGCGGGTAGCAGATCCAGCCTTGGAGAGCAGGACGTCGGTATCGGCAATCGGCAGGTTGTAGCGCGCGATAGCGATGTCGAGGTTATTTTCGAGGGCCAGCGCAATTGCATCGCTCATCGATAGATAGATCTTGCCGTCGCGCATGACCTGGTCGATGCGCGAAGTGTTGGCGAAGTTCGGTGGCGGAACATCGCGCGCAGTGTAAGGCGCGATCGGGTTCCACAAATGCGACTTGGGCGCTCCCCAATCCGCACTCATCACCCCGCCATTGACGGGGGCCGCGGCGGACGCGGGTTTCGGCGCCTCGGGAAGGTTCGAGGCCGGCGCAGGTGCTTGTTCCTGCGCAAACCCGAACGGAGCGACTACCCCGAGCATCAGGGTAAAAACAAGGCTTCTGGCCGTGATTACAACCGAGCGCGAAACGGACATTCGCATTTCTCCACAATTAGGAAAAGAAGTACAAGTAAAGTTCTGGCAATCCGCTCATAGATACGAGCGTTGTCACTGCAAGGTTCAAAAATACTTTTCCGGAGCCGAAACCGGATTCTCTTGCGAACAAACGCTTAACACTTGCTGGAATTCACGTTAATACTATACGAACGGTGTTGCCGCCTGTCCCCGGCAGAGTTAATTCAATCGTCCTGGCCGTTCCTTCCGTGACACGTTATGCCACGAAACCTGAAGATCACCCTCGCTTACGACGGACACGCCTTCCATGGCTGGCAAGTTCAGCCAGGTAAACCGACGATCCAGGGGTGTTTGTCGGAGGCACTCGCGCGCATCACCGGGGAAAGCGTTCTGCCCCAGGGCTCGGGTCGGACGGACGCCGGGGTGCATGCATTGGCACAGGTCGCGAGCGTGACGCTGGAATCGCCGATTCCATCCGCCGGGCTGCTCATCGCCCTGAATGACAAGCTGCCGGCCTCGGTGCGGGCGCTGAGCGTCGAGGAAGTCGCAGCCGATTTTCACGCACGCCATTCCGCAAAAGGGAAGACCTATCGTTATCGCATCGATCGAAGTGCGATTTGCTCACCCTTCCTGGCGCATTATGTTTGGCATTACCCGTGGCCGCTCAACGAAGCGCTCATGGGAGAGATGGCACGCACGGTGGAAGGCGAGCACGATTTTACTTCGTTCGCCGCGGCAGATCCCGATCGCGCCACCCGGATACGCGAAGCCGCCGAAGACGATGAGATTTCCAACGTGCGCAAAATCTTCTCTTCGAAGTGGCGGCGCGAAGGCGATGAATTGATCTACGAAGTGCGCGGCAACGGGTTTCTGCACCACATGGTGCGCAACCTCGTCGGTACATTCGTGGAAGCAGGGAAGTGGCAGCCTCCGGTGGACCACATGCTCTCGATTTTGCAACAGCGATCGCGCAGTGCCGCCGGGCCGACCGCGCCGGCCAGCGGACTGTACCTGGTGAACGTGGATTACGGACGGACGGATGATAGCGCCTAACAGCACGCTCGCAAGTTCCGTCCTGGTGAGCACCAACCCCGCCACCGGAGAAGTCGTCGGCACCTACCAATGCGCCACTCCGGAAAACGTACGTGCGGCGGTGGAAGCCGCGCATCGCGCGCAGCCTGCCTGGGCGGCGCTTAGCGTACGTAGGCGCATGGCGATCATGCGCCGCTTTCGGAAATTATTGAACCAGAGCAGCCTCGAAGTTGCCGAGCTGATTACCCGTGAGGCGGGAAAGCCTGTCCCGGAGGCGCTCGCCACCGAGGTGATGGTGGTCGAGGACAGCGCCGAGTTTGCCGCCCGCCACGCAATGGAGGTGCTGCGGCCGGAACAGGTACCGCACTCCAACCTCGCGATGAAGACCAAACGCGGCCAGATCGTGCACGAACCGCACGGGGTCATCGGCATCATTGCCCCGTGGAACTATCCCTTCTCCATTCCTGCCACGGAGACGCTCGCCGCGCTGGTGCTGGGCAACGCGGTGGTGCTCAAACCTTCGGAACTCACCCCTGCATGCGCGCTCAAGTTGCAGTCGCTGCTGCATGAAGCCGGGGTGCCGAAGGAGATCATGCAGGTGGTGATTGGCGAAGGTCCGGTGGGAGCAGCGCTCCTCGACGCACCGATCGACAAGATCATCTTTACCGGAAGCGTGGCCACGGGGCGTCGCGTAGGCGTCGCCGCTGCGCAGAAGTTTCTGCCGTGCGTTCTCGAACTCGGCGGGAAAGATCCCTTCATCGTGCTCGACGACGCCGATCTCGATGTAGCCAGTAGCGGCGCGGTGTGGGGCGCATTCATGAATGCCGGGCAAACCTGCCTTTCCGTCGAACGGTGTTACGTGCACCGCTCGATTTTTGATCGCTTCGTGGATCTGTGCGTCGAGAAAACGCAGAAGCTGAAAGTCGGCAACGGTCTTGATCGCGAGACAGACGTGGGTCCGATGATCGATGCGCGCCAGCTCAAGATCGTGGAAGACCAGGTGGCCGACGCTATTGCGCAGGGAGCGAAGATTCTGACCGGTGGCCGCCGTCTGCTGGAGGTCGGCCCGAATTTCTATGCGCCGACTGTGCTCACCGGCGTGAAGCAAGGAATGAAACTTCTCTCTGAGGAAACCTTCGGCCCGCTGCTGCCGATCCTGCCATTTGACAGCGAGGATGAAGCGATTGCTCTCGCCAACGGCTCCGCCTTTGCTTTGGCTGCCAGCGTGTGGAGCGCCGACCGCCAGCGCGGGCTAAGAATGGCGCGCCGTATTGAAGCGGGTACCGTGCTGGTGAACGATGTGATTGCCGGATTCGGCATTTGCGAAGCGCCGCATGGAGGCTTTAAGTCCAGCGGCGTGGGTCGCACCCATGGGCTGCCCGGCATGCAGGAGTTGGTGCGCTCGCGTTACATCGATGTGGATCGGATCGTAATGAAGAAGCCGTGGTGGTACGGCTACAAAGGCGTTTTCCGCGAACAGATGCACGGTTTCGGCGACGCGCTTTTCGGTGCGACCACGGTCGCGCGCGTCAAGGGAGCACTGCGCTCCATTCGCATTCTGACGCGCCCGAAGATCTAAGCTTCGCTGCTTTCCTTGGCACGCTCCGGGGGATGGTTTTCCATCACGCGATCGGCAAGTTCGAGGTACTTCGAGATCCAGTCGAGTCGGTCTCTGGTGGGCTGGCTGTTGCTTTCACGCTGGTTCTTCGAGTTTTCTTGTTCGATTCTCATGACCTGGGCCGTCGGAGAGATTAGAAGAGAGTTGCTGCTTGCTGGTTGCTTTGCGGGGGTTACTCTCTGGGTGACCTCGGTCTAGGAACTTTGGTCACTGCGGTGTTGTAGTATCGAGACTTATGTCGGTGGTCGAGCCACTTCGGGGCCAGATTTCGAATAAACGCGCTCGCCTGAGCGAGACCCAATGGGCGCGGTCGGCACAACAAAGAGTGGTACGGTTGGCGGAAATGCCGGCGGTCCACGAAGCCTTTGCATGGTTCCGCCGCAAGGAGTTTCAGCTCCAGGAACGGCAGATGGAACTGGCCCGCATTCCCGCTCCCCCCTTTGGCGAAACGGCGCGAGCGGACTGGCTGCAAACCCGTTTTCGCGAACTCGAATTGAGAGATGTTCACACCGACGCCGTCGGCAACGTGCTCGGCATCGTGCCGGGAGATGACGGTGCCGCCGGATACGTGTCACTGAGCGCGCATATCGATACCGTGTTCCCTGCGGAAACCCCGCTGCGCATTACAAGGGAACGCGAGCGCCTGCTGGGGCCGGGCATTTCCGATAACGCCGCCGGGGTCGCGGCCCTACTCGGGCTGGCCGGCGCAATCCGCGAAACGCGCCTGCGTCCCTCCGCGCCGATCCTTTTCATCGGCAATGTCGGTGAAGAAGGCGAAGGCAATCTGCGCGGCATCCGGCACATCTTCGACCAGACACGCTGGAAAGATGCTATCGAGTTCTCGGTGATGATCGACGGCGCCGGCACCGATTCCATCATTGCCGAAGGACTGGGCAGCCGCCGCTTTGAGGTCAACGTCACCGGGCCCGGCGGCCATTCGTGGAGCGATTTCGGCGTTCCCAATCCAATCGTCATTTTGTCGAGGATCATCAACGCATTCAGCACGACCGAAATTCGCAGCACTCCCAAAACCACCTTCAACGTCGGCGTGATCGAAGGCGGCACTTCGGTCAACTCCATTCCTGAACGCGCGTGCATGCGGGTCGATGTGCGTTCCGTTTCGCTGGCGGAAATCGAGCGGTTGGAGGATGTTCTACGGAAAGCTGCCGAAGAAGAGAAGGTGAACGACGTGGAGATCGAAGTGCGGACGATTGGCGACCGTCCGGCGGCGGAGCTGCGTTCGGATTCGGCGCTGCTGGCCGTGGTTCGTGCCGTCGATGCCCATCTCGGCATCACCTCGCGCATGCAACGCGCATCGACGGACGCCAATATTCCGCTCTCGCAAGGACGCGAAGCTGTTTGCCTCGGCGCCGGCGGCAACGGAGCCGGTGCCCATACCCTGCACGAATGGTTCGATCCGTTTGGGCGCGATCTCGGGCTGAAACGGCTCCTGTTGTTGACCCTCGCCCTGACCGGCATCGCCGGCTGAGCCATGAATCCTATGAAACAAACGATCCTGATTTTGCTTCTGAGTGGGACCGCGCTGCTGGCTGCCGGCAAAGAGAAGAGCTCGGGAAAGGACCAATCCGCCGACCTCCTCTGCATCAACGGGAATGTCTACGTGGTGGCGTCGAAGCCATCGCCGTTGAACAAGGCGCCGCAGAGCGACATGGAGCCCGACAATCCCACGCCGGCAGCGCAGCGCGTCCAGGCCTTCGCCATCAAGGACGGCCGCTTTCTTGCCGTCGGCAGCAACGCCGAGATGCAGAAGTACAAGGGCAAGAAAACCACCGTCATCGATCTGCACGGCAAGTTCGTCATGCCCGGCTTCAACGACGCTCACCTGCATATCGGAGAAGGCGCCCGCGAACTTCTCAACGTCAACCTTGTTGGCGTCAAATCACTCGACGAGATGAAGCAGCGCATTGCCGATCGGGTGAAGACCGCGGCACCGGGGGAATGGATTCAGGGTGACGGATGGGACCACACGCTGTGGGCCTCGCAGAAATTGCCGACCCGTCAGGACCTTGATGGCGTCAGCGCCGATCATCCGGTCTTCCTCGATCGCGTGGATGGACACATCGCGGTCGTGAACTCCGCGGCCTTGGCCGCCGCGCACATTGATAAGAACACCCAGCCTATTTTCGGCGGAGCCATCGACCACGACGCGCAAGGCGAACCGACCGGCATTTTGCGCGAGGGCGCGAAGGGTGCGGTCACCAGCGTCATTCCTCCGCCTACTCCGTCGCAGCGCCGCAAAGGCATCGAACTCGTCCTCGCCGACGCTGCGAAGCGGGGCCTCACGTCGGTGCAGGACTTCTCAAGTTGGGAAGATTTTCTCGTCTATGAAGATCTCGAGAGCGAAGGCCACCTGACGACCCGCATCGCTGAATGGCTGCCCTTCCGCGATCCGGTAAGCCTGCTCGACCAACATCGTTCGCACCATTCGGCCGCCGATCCCATGCTCCACACCACCATGCTCAAGGGATTCATGGATGGCTCGCTCGGTTCGCGGACCGCCGCCCTGCAGCGGCCTTACAGCGACGATCCTGACAATAAGGGCCTACCGCAGTTCGACCAGGAGACGCTCAACAAGATGGCCATCGAGCGGGTCGCCTCCGGCTACCAAATGGGCTTCCACGCCATCGGCGATGAAGGCGTGCAGATGGCCCTCGACGCCTTTGCGGAGGCCGAGCGTTTCGCCCACGACCACAACGGCGGTGGACGCGACGTCCATGATTTGCGTTTCCGCATCGAGCACTCGCAGGTCCTTTCGTCCGACCAGTTCCAGCGCTACAAGGAACTCGGCGTGATTGCCTCGATGCAGCCCAACCATCTTTTGACCGACATGAACTGGGCGCTCGATCGTCTTGGCACCGAACGCGCCCGCTACTCGTACGCGTGGCGCGAGTTTCTCGATGCCGGCGTTCCCCTCGCCTTCGGCACCGATTTTCCTGTCGAGCCGCTCACGCCCTTCCGCGGTCTTTACGCTGCAGTGACTCGACAGAATGAAAGTGGAACCCGCGATTATTTTCCCACCGGCCGTCTGACTATCGATGAAGCGATCGCCGCCTACACCGAAGGCGCTGCGTATGCCGAGTTCGAAGACACGGTGAAGGGCCGCATTGCGCCCGGAATGCTTGCCGACTTCGTGGTGCTCGACCGCGACATCACCGACATCCGCCCGCACGACATTCTCGATACGCATGTTTTGCGCACCGTCGTCGGAGGAAAAACGGTTTACGAGGCGAAATAAAAGCGCGACCCAATATTTCGGGAGACTTTGTTATTAGGGAAAAAATATCGGTGGCTGTTCGTAACGATCAGAAGCGTCAACGTTAAACGTCGATTTTGTCACCGCGGTTTCCTCGCGCGCGCGGCGAATCCACAGCTCGTGCTGCGACCAACTGCTCACCTCCAGCATCAACTTACTATGTTAGGAGGTAGCAAATGATTCACTTCAAATTTCTCTTACCCGCTATTTTGCTTACGTTCTTATCCGCAGCTGCGTTCGCCGCGCCCAAAGCTGGATTTTCGGATGCCAAGGTTGTGAGCGCACATAGCAACGTCGTCTCTCAGGTGGCTGACGATGGTACCCACTGCAACCAGGAAGACCTCGACGCGTATTGCCAGGAGATCAATCCAAGTCCCATCATGGAGAACGACATCGTCGTAAAGCAAGCCGATGGGAAAACTTTTACCCTAACGTGCACGACTGAGGGCAACGCATTCGATTGTGCGCCTTTGGCCGCGGATCAAGCGGTTACGACGAAGCCGGTCGCGAACGGCGTGGAAGTTCGCTATGCGGACGCCGCCAACCGGGTACACCAACAGCTTTTTCGCGTAATGCGTTCGACCGACGTTCTCTTAGTCGGCGAGTAGTTCTCAGGCGCCCTCGACGCTTGCCATCAAGGGCGCCTGTTGTATCTTTGCTAGATTCCTGAGGCAAGGTAAAACGCACGTTGTCCCGCTCACTCAAAGCCCACCTGCTCCTCATCCTCGTCACCTTCGTTTGGGGATCGACGTTCGTTCTCATCAAGAACGCCCTCAACGACATCACCCCGCTATTCTTCAACGCCATCCGCATGACCCTCGCCGCTGCCGTTCTCGGCGCCATCTACTGGAAGAACATTCGCCACATCAGCCGCGGCGCATTTCTCGGCGGATTTCTTACCGGCATCATGATGTACGCCGGATACGAATTTCAAACCTACGGCCTGAAGCTGACGACTCCCTCGAAGTCTGCGTTCCTCACCGGAATGTCAGTGGTGCTCGTGCCCTTCGTGCTGCGCTTCGGATGGCGCAAGCGTATTAATTCCTGGACCGTTCTCGGCATCATCATTGCCTGTCTTGGCTTGTTCTTTTTAACCGTTCCCGGGGGCGCGGGCGCCCTCAACGGCATCAACCTGGGAGACGTTCTCACCATCGGCTGCGCCATCTGTTTCGCCTTCCAGATCGTGCTCGTTGGGCAGGCCAGCGAGCGCCATGGCTTTGAGCCGATCGCCTTCATGCAGGTCGCAACCTCAGCGGTCTTGATGTTCGGCACTGCCCCCATCGCCGAGCACCCGCATGTTACCTGGACGCCCGTTGTTATCTGGGGCATTGTGATCACCGGCCTGCTGGGAACGGCTGCGGCCTTCACCGTGCAGGCGTGGGCGCAGCAATTCACCCCCGCCACCCACACTGCATTAATCTTCTTATTAGAACCGGTGTTCGCCTGGGCTGCATCCTATGTCGTACTGCATGAGCGCCTGGGAGTCCGTTCGTCGCTGGGAGCAGCGTTGATCCTGGCGGGCGTGATAGTGTCTGAGTTGCTGGGGAGCCAAGGCCACCCGGCAGAAGAAATCAGGGTCTCATAGTAAAGATTCTTATCCAGTGCGCGTTTGCCCCAACTTTCGGTGACCAAATTGCAAGAAAGAGCGTCTAAACGATAGTGAAATCGCTCGGATTGCACACATTTTCTCTCGCTACAACTTCTCGCACAATTTCTGGGAGTGCCGGCAGGCGCGCGAGCACCGGGCTCCTGTAGGTATAATTTCCGTTTGGCATTCATTGCCGGAGGACGATCTATGACGCCGCCCGCCAGCGGTTCCTGGCAACGACTTAAAGCGAATCGCTTCGCTTCGATTTTAGTGATCCTGGCTACGCTTTCGCTCGGGATCCTGATAGGTACCGTGGTCTCGTCCACGGTCAAGGGCAAGGAGAAGAATGCCGGCAGCGATGCTACGCCGCTGCAAATTCCCGAGCCCAAGCAGCTTTCTAACCAGTTCTCGCAGATCGCCAAGCAGATCGAGCCGACGGTGGTGAACATCAACACCGAGTCGACGCTGAAGCACCCATCCGTGCGTGGCCGTCGCGGCCAGCAGAATCCCGACGACGAAGATAATCAAGATCAGGACCAGGATCAGGACGACCAGGGACAAGGCCAAGGTCAGGGCCAGAGCCCGAACGGCGGACAGGAGAATCCTTTCCAGGATTTCTTTGACCGCTTCTTCGGTGGCCAGGGCGGCGGCGGCCAGATGCCACAGCAGGACATGCGGCAGCGCGCGCTCGGCTCCGGCGTCATCGTCGATCCCAAGGGCTACATCGTCACCAACGATCACGTGGTCGATAAAGCCGACAAGATCAAGGTCAACCTCATGGGCGATCCCGAGACGGTCAGCTACGACGCCACCGTCATTGGCGTCGACAAGGAAACCGATCTCGCCGTCATCAAGATCAACGTCAAGCACGATCTGCCTTACGCCAAGCTCGGCAACTCCGACGGCGTGCAGGTGGGCGACTGGGTCCTGGCCATGGGAAGTCCCTTCGGCCTGAACTCCACCGTGACCGCCGGCATCGTTTCCGCCAAAGGACGCAACATCGTCCCGCAGCGCCAGTTCCAGCAGTTCATCCAGACCGACGCCGCCATTAACCCCGGCAATTCCGGCGGCGCGCTGGTCGACATGGACGCCGAAGTGATCGGCATTAACACCGCGATCTTCACCACCGGCGGCGGCTACCAGGGCGTTGGCTTTGCGTTGCCTTCCAATACCGTTATCCAGGTCTATAACCAGTTGATCGGGCCGGAACACAAGGTCTATCGCGGCTCCATCGGCGTCGAATTCAACGCCGTACCCAATCCTGCCGTGGCCCGCGTCTATGGCGTGAGCACCGGCGTTACGGTCGCCAACGTCACACCGGGTGGTCCGGCCGAAAAAGCCGGCATCAAGACCGGCGACACAATCGTTTCCGTGGACGGCAAGACAGTGAAAACCGGCGACGAACTGGTGGCTGACATTTCCGCGCGCAAGCCCGGATCCACCGCGAAGATCGGCTACATCCGTAACGGCCAGCAACAGACCGCGACCGTAACCATTGCCGACCGCGCCAAGCTCTATGCCGCCCGCTTAGGTGGCGGCGGAGAAGAGCCGGGCGAAGGTGGCGAAGGACAGCCGCAGCCCAGCAAGTTCGGGGTTACCGTCAAGAACATCACGCCGGAAATCGCGCAGCAGCTTAAGCTACCCAGTACCAAGGGCGTGGTGGTGACAGACGTCAAGCAGGATGGCTTTGCCGACACCATCGGCCTCGGCCGCGGCGATGTGATCCTCGAGATCAACAAGCAGCCGGTCAACAATGAAGACGACTTCCGTCGCATTCAGACGAACCTCAAGAGCGGTCAGGATGTGGTATTCCTGGTCCGTCCGCGAGGACGCGACGCCGGAACCATCTTCATGGCTGGAACTTTGCCGTAATCATCACCGCTTTTACTGAAAAGAATGGCTCGCATTGAAGTTCCGGTGCGAGCCGTTTCCTTTGGTTTTCGCCGGTATATCACCCGACTCTGTGGGTGCCCCACCCTTGTCCGCAGGACAGGGTGGGTCGCGACGCTGTGCGGACCACATTCCCCCAGTATTCGGCGTCGGCTTTGGCTCCCGCAGTCTGCATGACCTTCCCTTCGGTAACGCGATCAGGCAATCTTTTCGCTGGCCCAAGGGCATCAGAACTGACATGATGCTCCTCCGCTTCTTCCCGAACCGGAGGAAGCGATGGCTCGGAAGCTTCGCAGAGACGGCATTTGTCATTTACAATGGCCATTCCCCGGCGCGGTTCCGAAGCTCTGGCGAACTGAGCGGGTATCACTTTCTTTGAGGTAGGATTTGCGTTTCTTCACCACAATCCGGGTCGCTTTCGTGCTTTTTACCGCTTCCGTGCTTACTTTCGGAGCGGCCGATGCAACGACCAAGACCAGGAAACCGCTCGCTCATCCGACCTCGACCCACAGCCCTTCGCACTCTTCAAAATCCAGCGCCCACAGCACCACGGCCCGTAGCACCCGTCACGGTAAAACGACTGTCGCCCGGAAATCGCATCCCAAGGGGCAGGCCGCTCCCGATAGCGACCGCACCCGCGAGATCCAGACCGCACTCATCCGCGAGCATTACATGAACGGCGAGGCAAGCGGCGCGTGGGACAGCAATACCCGCGATGCCCTGACCCGCTTCCAGGCCGACCACGGCTGGCAGACCAAGCTGGTGCCCGATTCACGCGCGTTGATCAAACTCGGCCTCGGCCCCAGCCGCGAAGGCCTGCTGAATCCCGATACCGCCGCCATCAGCCCCCATGAGCTGGGCGCAGAGAAACCTCAGCCCGGCGGCTCCGCCAGCAACTAAAAGATTTCCAGAAATGAAGAACGCGGCCTGCGGGCCGCGTCTGTGCTTTAGTCGCATTATTCTTCCGCACTTGTCATGTTGAGCGAAGAATGCGGAGACCTTCCGCATTCGCAGTCGAAACACCTTGTATTTCGCCGCGGTCAGCGCGCCAAGCCTTTGCTCCGGCCGATCCACTCTCTTGTTGTCATTGCGAGGAGGGCGTCAGGCCCGACGTGGCAATCTGCTGTTTTCGCCAGTCCAAAACAGAAGCTCTCAGTGCACCCCGTTCCTCGCCACGCCCGTCCGCTGTGCCGCTTGCATCACCGCTTTTGCCACGCATTTCACCACGGTATCACTGAAGACGCCGGGGATGATGTAGTCCTCCGTCAACTCGTCTTCCGAAATGGTGTTGGCGATGGCCAGCGCGGCCGCCATCTTCATCTCTTCGTTGATCTCCGATGCCCGGCAATCCAGCGCCCCGCGGAAAATTCCCGGGAAGCACAGCACATTGTTGATCTGGTTTGGATAGTCGGAGCGTCCCGTCGCCACAATGCGCACGTAGGGAGCGGCTTCGTCCGGCATGATCTCCGGCGTCGGATTCGCCAGGGCGAAAACGATCGCGTCCTTGCTCACCTTCTTCAAGTCTTCGACCGTGATCGTGCCCGGGCCGGAGAGTCCCAGGAAGACGTCGGCACCGTTCATGGCATCGTGCAGGCTGCCACTGAACTTTGAGGGATTGGTGTGCTCGGCGAACCATTGCTTCATCGAGTTCATGTGCTCGGTGCGTCCCTGGTAGATGGCGCCGGTGCGATCGAAGCCGATGATGTTCTTCGCGCCCGCCAGCATCAGCATCTTCGAGCACGCCACCCCGGCCGCGCCTACGCCGGTGACTACGATTTTCAGGTCCTCGATTTTCTTCTTCACAATCTTCAGCGCGTTGAGCAGCGCCGCCAAAACGACCACGGCCGTGCCGTGCTGGTCATCGTGGAAGACGGGAATATCGAGTTCTTTTTTCAGCCGGTCCTCAATCTCGAAGCAGCGTGGGGCGGAGATGTCTTCGAGGTTGATCCCGCCAAACGCCGGCGCGATGTTCTTCACCGTGCGGATGATTTCTTCTGTGTCCTTGGTCGCCAGGCAGATGGGGAAGGCATCGACGCCGCCGAATTCCTTGAACAGCATCGCCTTGCCTTCCATCACCGGCATGGCCGCCTCGGGTCCGATGTCGCCCAGCCCCAGCACCGCCGTCCCGTCGCTCACGATGGCGATGGTGTTCTTCTTGATAGTGAACCTGTAGGCATTCTCCGGCGTGTCGTGGATCGCCATGCAGACCCGCGCCACGCCCGGCGTATAGGCCATCGAGAGATCTTCGCGGGTGGTGAGCGGAACCTTGCTCTGCACCCGGATCTTGCCGCCTTCATGCATCAGCAGGGTGCGGTCGAAGACGCTGACGACCTCCACAATGCCCAGTTCGCGCAAGGCGTCGACGATTTTCTTTCCGTGCTCCTCGTCGCGCGCGTTGATGGTGATATCGCGCAGCTTGTGCGTCTTGGTCACGCCCTTGATGTCGATCGCCCCGATATCGGCGCCCATCTCGCTGATCGTGGCCGTCACTTTTCCCAGGTTTCCCGGATCGCTCTTCACCTTCAAACGAAGAGTCAGGCTGTAACTTGCGCTCGGTTTTGCAACAGATTTCAAAGGTAACTCCCCACCATTCATCGGCACAGACTTAAGTTTTCATCATAGGAGATGCCCAACCCTACCACTGTGACCGCCCTCACCCGCCCTCCGTGCATCCATCACAGACCTCGTGACACGACATGGAATACCGTGAGCATGTGGGGCACTCCCCAAAGCGACCAATCGATCTTTGAAAAACATGCGCATAAGTCGCGGCGCGTTCAGCCGGATGACAGGTTTGTTCCGCCCTTGCCCTCCCTTGTCATTGCGAGGCCAGCGTAGCGGCCGTGGCAATCTGCTTTACGGGTAGGTAACCCCTGCGTTTTTCCCCTTGTAACTCGTTTGGGTGAAATAATTTGCGATCTGGATCATCCGTTTCAGGAGCACCGTATCCGAAGGCCGCTTAGCAGATTCCACTTTGCCCATCTGGGTACTCTGGAGCAAACTGGGCGAGTATGGACTCATCGCAGGGTCAATTTTGGGTTTCTTTGGCGCTTAGCCTCGCAAACATCGCGATTGGTTTCGCGATGTGGCGCTTAATGGTCAGACAGGTCCGGTTTGCAGAGGGACAGATCGAAAAGAAAAAGGGCGGGAGCAAGGCGCTGCCCCCCATCAAGGTGCCGCTGTACCCGTTCGTGATCAGCGCAGTGTTGGCGTTGGCGGCGTGGTTGCCGTATTATTTGGGGCCACCGATCATCAATTTGGATGCTGGCGCGGCCTTAACTAGCTGGGGCTTTTATCCTCAGAACTCAACCACGCCGACGGAATGCCTGCTGACCGTCAACCCTAACAAACTTGGAAGGTACCGGCTTACGTATCGAGTTGGAGCCATAGTCGTTCGATATAACGGTTCTCCCGACTTCAAGGACGCCACTCCGCTTTACAAGAGCACGCTGTATGACATTCCAGAGAGCGGTTCACCTTTTGCAGTTGTTATAGCGATAGATTCAGTTTTCCTTAAAAGTCAGGGTGCGCCGAATTTCCAACTTCTACTCGTTCCCAAGAATGTGCACATGGAAGACTTCTCCACTCTAAGGCAGGCTGAGGCGATGGGAGCAAAAGTGATCGGTATGGGCGGTATGAGCTAGTCGAAAATACATCTGTTGATCCCGAAGGCAGCCTCCATTCTTCGCTCCTCGCGTGCGAGAACGCGACTCAGTCGAGGCGATCTTTAATTTGAGCGAAACTTTCCCCCAGTCGCTCGAACACCAACTGGACGCGAACGGCACTCCTCGTCTTGCAATTTTTGTCCGGAGCTTTGAAGAATCGAAGCCGATTATCCGTAACGCTCTTGCAGGAATTCACCGATCTTGGTGTAGGCGTTGGCCAGCACATCTTCCTGGGGCAGCGTCACGATGCGGGCGTGCTTCGAGCCCGGCTTCTCGCCGAAACCGGATCCATGCACCAGCAGCACATGTTTCTGCCGCAGGAGTTCGCTGACAAAGGTCAGGTCGTCTTCCGGAATGTCGAGCGAGGGGAAGGCATAGAACGCGCCCTTCGGTTCGGTGAGCTTCACCCGTGGCGTTTGGCGAGCCCACTCGGCGGTGAGCTTGGCACGGCTGCGCAGCTTGGCGTTCACCCATTGCAAGTGGTCCTGCGGGCCTTCGAGTGCCGGCTGGATCGCGAATTGGGTCGGTGCGGGGGCGCAGAGTCGGGCGCGCAACAGGCGGTGCACGCTCTCGAGGTACGGATTGAGTTGCTCCGCCGGACCGGTGGCGATGCCCCAACCGATCCGCCATCCCGGCACGAGATAGGCTTTGGATAAGCCGTTGAAGGTGACGCAGGGAACGTCGGGGGCCAGGGTCGCGATGGAGATGTGCTGAGCGGTGTCGTCGAAGATCAGCTTGTTATAGATCTCGTCGGCAAAAAGCAGAAGATGGTGCTTGCGCGCCAGGTCGGCGATCTTCTCCAGGGTCGCGCGCGAGTACACCGCGCCGGTGGGATTGTTGGGATTGATCAGCAGGATCGCCCGGGTGCGGGGGTTGATCTTGCGTTCCATGTCCGCAAGGTCGGGCTGCCATCCATTTTCCTCGTCGAGATCGTAGGCGTTCACCTCGCAGGAAAGTTTGGCCAGCACGGCCCCGTACAGCGGATACTCGGGACTCGGCGTGAGGATGTTATCGCCAGGATTCAGCAGCGCGGTCATGCAGGAGTCAATGGCCTCGCCCGAGCCGTAGCAAATGAAGATGCTTTGGATGTTCTCGAAGCCGGCGGTCTCTGCCTCGCCGCGGATGGCCTCGACCGCCGGTTGAATGCCGAGCGATTCGCAGTAGCCGTTGTAGCCGTCGAGCATCGCTTTGTGCACCGCTTCGATCATGTGCGGCGGGGTGGGGAAGTCGTACTTGCAAGGATCGCCAATGTTGCAGAAGAGGATCTTGTTGCCCTGGGCGGAGACTTCGTCGGCCAGCACCGCCAGGTCGCGGATGGCGTAACGCACGTAAGCCATGCGGCTGGCCGCCAGAACGGAGGGGACTTGCTTGGTGGAGAGTGTGGACATGAAGCCTCCGCGCTATTGTAGAACGGGCCGTGCTTAGGTTTAGGCATCAGGTGTCGGGTGTCAGCTATCAGGTAACTCGGCATTGCGGTTATTTCGCATTCTTGCTGTAAAGCAACCGGCGCGGCTGGATCACCGCCTCCTGACCACCTGAAACCTGAAACCTAAAACCTGACCCCTGACGCCCGAACCCTACTCGGGCCGGTCGATCTGTGCCCGCTGCAACGTGTCGGAGTAATCGACGTAGATGGATTTCCACTCGGTATAGAAATCCAGCGCGCCGATGCCGCCTTCACGATGACCATTGCCGGTCGCCTTCACGCCCCCGAAGGGCAGATGGACTTCCGCGCCGATGGTTGGAGCATTCACGTAAGTGATGCCGGCATGCAGGTCGCGCATCGCCCGGAACGACTTGTTCACGTCGCGGGTGTAGATCGCCGACGAAAGGCCGTACTCGATGCCGTTGGCAATCTCGATGGCTTCATCGAGATCGTTGCACGGAATCAGGGCGACCACCGGTCCGAAGATCTCTTCCAACGCGATCCGCATCTTCGGATTGACGTCGGTAAAGACGGTCGGCTCCAGGAACCAGCCATGGGCGTAATCGCCTTTGTCGAGACGATGACCGCCGGAGGCGAGCTTGGCGCCTTCACTCTTGCCGATCTCGATGTACTTGAGGTCCGTGTTCATCTGGCTCTCGTTGACCGCCGGACCCATATCGACCGATTCGTCGAGACCATTGCCGATCTTCAGCTTCTTGGCGCGGGCGATCAGCTCTTCGGCGAACTTCTTGTAGATGCTCTTATGCAGGATGATGCGGCTGGTCGCGGTGCAACGTTGTCCGGTGGTGCCGAACGCGCCCCAGAGCGCGCCTTCGAGCGCCAGTTCGAGGTTGGCGTCGTCGAGGACGATCATTGGATTCTTGCCGCCGAGTTCCAGCGAGCAGTGCTTAAAGCTGCGGGCCGCTGTTTCCCCGACGATGCGGCCGACCGCCGTCGAGCCGGTCAGCGAGACAGCCTTGACGTCCGGATGCTCGGCCAGTGGAGCGCCCACATCGGACCCAAATCCGGTAACTATGTTGATTACCCCTTTGGGAACGCCGGCGTCGTTCAGGGCCTGTACGAAGTTGAAGGTCGAGAGAGGAGTGTCCTGGGCCGGCTTGATGATGGCTGTGTTCCCGCAGACGAGTGCAGGGAACAGTTTCCAGGAGGGAATCGCCATGGGGAAGTTCCAGGGCGTGATCATGCCGCAGACGCCGATGGGCTGGCGGACGGCCATGGCGAACTTGTTGGGCAGCTCCGACGGAGTGGTTGGGCCAAACATGCGGCGGCCTTCCCCGGCGTTGTAGTAACCGGCGTCGATCGCCTCCTGCACGTCGCCGCGGGTCTCCTTGATGACCTTGCCCATCTCGCGTGTCATGTCCTGCGAGTACTTCTCCTTGCGCTGTTCGAGGAGGGCGGCGGCCTTGAAGAGGATCTCCGCACGGCGGGGCGCCGGAACCAGGCGCCACTTGGTGTAGGCCCGCTTGGCCGCATCGACAGCGGCGGCGACGTCTTCCTTGTTGCTCTTCTGGAAGACGCCGACGACTTCACGAGTGTCGGCGGGGTTGAGATTTTCGAAGGTCTGGCCGGTCTTCGACGCGACCCATTCTCCATCGATCAGGTTCTTGTACACGGGTGCCTTGGCATTGCCCGTGGTGGTGGTTGCCATCTTGTATTGCCTCCAGCTTGCTCGGTGGACCTGTTCTAGCGGATCGCGCAGCGGTAACGAAGGAAGCGCGAATCGCGGGAGGGTACAGTGCACACCGGCAGATAAATCCAAACTTTCTATCGTACCGTCCCGCGAATCGGCGAGCAAGTTCGGAGGGGTTGCCGGGCGACGCAGGTTACCCAAAGGGAGCACGACGCGCGCCCAAGTGGCCCTGCTCGACCGGGTCCAAAGTGCGGGGAACTAAGGAGAAAATGGTGCAATTCGATGTGAATTCCTTAGTTCTTGGAACAAAATGATTGTGATACTCTCGCTTTCAATATAACGATGGAGAGCCTTACGACGCCGGAATACCACCGCCGGAAGAAGGGCGGAGGGCTGGACTTCATTTCCTGGACGACGATTCGTTACAGGACTGTAGTCTTGCTCGTGGCGTGCCTGTTTTTCCTCCTCGTCTTGGTTCTTTCTTTCCTGTTTCCTAACGTCACTAAGGCCGCGTGGAACGCGATTTCCAGCCGCGTCGCCAGCCGCGCCGCCAAGATCGGCACCAGCACTCTTTCACAAGCCCACTTCACCTACATCGATGGCTCGGTGAAGGTGAAGAAAAACAACAGCAATAACTGGATTTCGGCTACCTACGACACGGCCCTGGAGAAGGGCGACGTGGTGCAAACCACGACCGAAGGTATGGCGAAGATCGTCTTCACCGATGGCACCAACTACACGGTGAAACAAGACTCGCTGATCGTGGTGGAAGAAAACTCCACGAACAAGGACCAGCAGACCACGGTTGCGGTGCAGGTATCGACGGGTACGGTTGATTTGACGACGGCCACGTTCACCCAAGGATCGAAATCGGAAGTGCGGGTAGCGGGCGCGAGCGCTTCACTGTCACCAGAGAGTTCGGCGTCGGTAAAGAGCGATCCGGCGAAGGATGATCACGAGATCCTGCTGAAGCGAGGTTCCGCGGAAGTGTCGCGTGACGGCGAGATCGTGAAACTGGCGGACTACGAGAAAGTGGCGTTCAAGTCGGACAAAAAGCCGCTGGAACGCGCCAAGGCGATCCTGCCGCCTTTCCTGGTTTCTCCCTCCAACATGTCGCCGATCTTTATGGGCGGCAACGGCGGGAACGTTCAGTTTGCCTGGACGGCGGTGGCGCGCGGCAAGTCGTATCACTTCCGGCTTTCGCGCAATCCCTACTTCTCGGATGTCATTCTTGACCGGCAGCAGCAGACGACCAACCTGTCGGTGAGCGGGCTTGCCCAGGGAGCGTATTACTGGGAAGTGCTGGCGGTCGACGACCAGGGAAAGCAATCGGCAGAAAGCGAGAAGAACCGCTTTACGATCGTGCCAAAGTCGTCGTCGAAGAGTTCCCTGGCGTTGGATTTGAAAGAGTTTGCGCAGCATGGCCGCGTCGTTGAGGTAGTCGGAAACACCGAGGTAGGCGCTCGCGTCATGGTGAATGGCCAGGAGGTTCCGGTGGTTGGAACAGACGGGTCTTTCCATTACTTCACGCCGCCGCTTCCCCAGGGCGAAAACGTGATCACGGTGACGGCGCAGAATTCCAAGGGTGGAGTCAACACCCGGCAACACACGGTCGTGATTCAGTAAGGCCGGGTTAGACCAGACACACTCGCTCATGCATTTAGGTCACTTGCAAACCTGCTCATGGTTTGTTGAAGTGGGGTTCGGCAATCCAACGTAGTCTATTGCGGGGATAGCGACGAGCGCCTCGCCGATAGTACGATTTCATCAACCATCACCAGCCGGTAAGAAAGAAAAAGTTTTTCGAAATGTCATCCAACGGATTCCATTCCAGCGCCTCCCGCTTCGCGAACCTACGTTCGCTCTTCAGCATGTTCTCCAGCGATCTTGCCATCGACCTGGGCACGGCCAATACGTTGGTCTATGCCAAAAGCAAGGGCATCGTCGTCAACGAGCCCTCGATCGTCGCGATCAACAAGAACACCGGCGAAGTGGAAGCTGTGGGCAAGGAAGCGAAGGAGATGCTGGGCCGTACGCCCGGGAACATCGTCGCCATTAAGCCGATGAAGGACGGCGTGATCGCCGACTTCAAGGTGACGGAAAAGATGTTGAACTACTTCATCCAGAAGGCGCACAACCGCAAGATGCTGGTGCATCCGCGGATCGTGATCGGCGTGCCTTCGGAGATCACACAAGTAGAGAAGCGGGCAGTGATGGATTCCGCCTATCGCGCCAAGGCGAGCGAAGTGCACCTGGTGGAACAGGCGATGGTGGCGGCGATCGGCGCGGGCCTGCCGATTACCGAGCCGAGCGGCAACATGGTGGTGGATATCGGCGGCGGCACCACAGATATTGCAGTCATCTCGCTGAGCGGCATTGTGTATTCGCGATCGGTGCGCATGGCAGGAAACCAGATGGACGAATCCATCATGAATTTCCTCAAGCGCAAGTACAACCTGCTGATCGGCGAGCGCACGGCGGAGCAGATCAAGATCGAGCTGGGATCGGCCTATCCGCTGGACAAGCCGCTCACGATGGAGATCAAGGGACGCAACCTGATCGAGGGCGTGCCGAAGACGATTACGATTGACGACAGCGAGATCCGCGAGTCGCTCGGCGAGTGCGTGGCGACCATCATGAATGCGATCCGCGTGGCCCTGGAGCGGACGCCGCCGGAACTCTCGGCCGATATCAGCGATCGCGGCATTGTGCTGACCGGCGGAGGCGCGCTGCTCAAGAATCTCGACAAGCGCATTCGCGAAGAAACCGGGTTGCCGGTTTCAATTGCCGACGATCCATTGTGCAGCGTGGTGCTGGGCACCGGAAAAATGCTCAGCGACTTCAAGCTGCTGCGTAAGATCTCGATCGAGTAGCCACCTGCGGGGCTTGCGCGGTCCGCAGCGTCGCGAGTTTCGGCGAGCTATCTGGACGCCACGGATTTTGGGCATGCAATGGAAAGTTTCCTGAGTCGTCACAAGAACCTGATGGCGCTGGTCATCGTCTTGGCCGGGCAGATCGTAGGCTTGGCGATGCAGGTCAAAGTTGCCTCCACCCAGGGCGGAATCAGCCTCATGCGCCTGTGGTCCATCTCCGCGATCACCCCGGTTGAAAAATTCCTCGTGCATGGCCAGCATGGCGCCTTCGACGGCTGGACCAACTACTTCTATTTGCGCGGAGTAAGAAGAGAGAACCGGGAGCTGCGCGATCAGATCGAGCAGATGCGGTTGCAGCAGGTTCGCCTGCAGCAGGACGCTTTGCAGGCGCGGCGCTTGCAAGCGCTGTTTGATTTCAAGGAAGAATTCATCTCGCAGACCCTGCCGGCCCAGGTGATCGGTTCCAGCGGCAGCGATCAATCGCGGGTGATCTACGTCGACAAGGGTTCGAACGATGGGGTAAAGGTCGATGACGCAGTGATTGCGCCCGACGGCATTGTCGGCAAGATCCTGCGCGTCCTGCCGACCACCTCGCAAGTGCTGATGATCAACGACCAACTGAGCGGCGTGGGGGCGACCCTCGAGAAGACGCGCCTGCAAGGCATCCTCGCGGGAACTCCGAATGGGGCTCTCATCATTAAGTACGTGATGAAAGACGAAAAGGTCGAACCGGGCGAAACGGTGATCACCAGCGGAGGCGACCGTATTTTTCCCAAGGGCCTGCCGATCGGCAAAGTGGTGGAATCGAGTGGCGGCCAGGACATGTTCCTGAATATTCGAGTGATTCCGGCCGCGAACCTCAGCAAGATCGAAGAGGTGCTGGTGGTGACCAAGGTGGTGGAGCGGCCACGCACCGAGGAAGAAACCAACGGCCCAGTGAAAGCTTCGGACATCTTGTCTGAGCGACTGCCTTCCGTCCCGCAAAAACAGGACGACCCGAATGCCAAGCCGGGAGCTGTGCCGAACTCCGCCGGAAGCAAGACGGATACGGCGCCGGCAAAGGGAGCCAAGCCCGCGGCCACGACCGCACCTTCTACGAATAGCGCGCCAAGTAAAGCTGCAGCAAAACCGGACGGAGCTACCAAGCCCGCGACAGCTGCCAGCCCTGCCGCGAATGAGGCGCCACAACGGTGACCGAACTCGTGGGCGCGCATCCCAGATCCCGTGAGCAGGTTGAGGTCTACAGCTTCAGTTGGCCGGTGGCCGTCCTGGCTCCGCTGCTGGCGATCTTTCTCCAGGCTTTTCTCCCGATCAAGATCCACTTCTTCAACGTTTTCGACCTGCCTTTGCTGGTGACGATTTACTTCGCGATCTCGCGGCGTAACCCGGTCACGGGGCTGTTGCAGGGAAGCATTATCGGCCTGGTGCAGGACAGCCTGACCCGCGACGTGATTGGGATGTACGGCATCGCCAAGACCCTGGTGGGCTTTGCGGCTTCGCAGTTGGGTGGGAAGATCGATTCGGATAATCCCGGCTCACGCTTCCTGATTACTCTGGTCTTCTACATTCTGCATCAGTTCATCTACTTCGCCGTCGCCCGCGGGCTGGTCCGGCAGCCGATCGACTGGCACTGGACGCACGAACTGCTCGGTGGAATTGCGAACGCGCTGCTCTCGGTCTTCCTCTTCGCGCTGCTGGATAAATTCCGCCAGCGGGCTTGAGGTTATTTCCCGCCTCTCATCACGGTCGTCACCCCACAACTCAAAGACAGCCCTTGTCGAAGTTTTTCCGCTTCCTGCTCCGTCCGATACTCGTCTTTTTCCCCGCAAATACCGTGCGCTAACTCGTGGGTAATGGCTCGCCGCAGCAAAGTCTCTCCCAAAGTGCCAAACGTCTCCATCAATGCACCGGCGGACGCGGGAGGCGGTTGGAACAGGCTGCTCTCAAGGACGGTGATTCGTTGGGAGAGAAGGGAGAACGCAGGAGACCCCGGCTCATGCCTAAGTTCGGCCATCACCGCGTTCCAATCCCCGCTGGGCACCAGCAGGAAACTCCATTGGCCGAGAGAGACCGCTGGAAGGCGCGAAAGTTCGCCGACCAGCGCTCTTGTATCCCGGACGCACGAGTCCGTCGGGTAGTTGGTTGAGCACAGGAACTGGATTCCAGGCAACGGCGATTGCCGTAACTGCACCGGGCGAACCCGAACATTCATGGTTTGACCCCAGCTACCAGCCACCGAGATCATCCACAAAGCAATCAGCAGAGCTGCCATTTTCATCGTGAGCACCCCTCATCGGTGTCACGCAAAGTGGCTGCTGCCTCACGCTACGGCAATGCCGGCCAAGTCCGATTTACGTCATCATGTATGTTGCTGAAAACGGAAGCAGGTAGCAGCACATCACGAGCGGATCCCAGGACTGCAAAGTGGCTGCCGATGATAAACTCGTCTCGAATTTGAGGGTGGATGGTGCCGCAGAAGACTCCCAGCGAGAACTCCGTTCGGTTCGGATCGTTCGAGTTGGACGCCGAAACAGGCGAGCTTCGGAAACACGGCACACGTTTGAAAATCTCTGGCCAGGCGATCCGGGTTCTCACCGTGCTGTGCGCCAGCGCCGGAGAGATGGTCTCTCGCGAAACGCTTAAGCGGACCCTATGGCCCGGCTCGACATCCGGCGACTTCGAGCACGGTTTAAACGCCGCGGTAAATCGCTTACGCGAGGTGCTCGGCGACTCCGCAACCGATCCGGTTTACGTGGAGACAATTCCCGGGAAGGGCTACCGCTTCATTGGTAAAGAGCCCGTCGATGTCCGGTCGCAGCCAGAAGCTGAAACGGCAACGCCGCCTCCAGTTTCCAGCAAACGACCTCGCCTGATTGGCGGCACAATTCTCGGGCTCGGTCTTTTGGGAATACTGATCTTCTTCCTGCGTGTCCCGATCGAGAGGATCTGGCGGCTCTACCAGCGGCAATCGTTGCGCGTGGTGCGCCTCACCAGTCTTCCCGGGAAGATCGCCTCGCCGTCGTTCTCTCCGGACGGCAGCCAGATCGCCTTTGCCTGGAATGGCGAATCCGGTGGTGCGGGTTTCGATCTCTACGTCAAGGTGATCGACTCCTCCGATGCTCCGCATCGACTCACCAATCATCCGGCGCTCCGGCTTGCCCCGGCGTGGTCTCCGGATGGCCGCAACATCGCTTTCTCGCGCGTGGCAGACGACGACAGTGGCGTATTTCTCATCAGTCCGAGCGGCGGGGTGGAACGCAAGGTCGCGCAGCGCACCGACCGCAGTTGGTACGGTTCCGAGGTCAGCTGGTCGCCGGACGGCCATCAGATAACGTTCATCGATCGCCCAACGGTCGATGCGTCTGACACCGCGCTACAGCTTTATACGGTTCAGCTCGATAGCCTCGTCAAACGAGAGTTTGATACGGGCTGCCCTGTCGTGGGAACACCCGCTTTCTCCCATAACGGACAGTATCTTGCCTGGGTGTGCAATCGCCAGGAGTTCCGTTCCGAGATCGTTGTGCGGGACCTGCGCAACCAGCAACTTCGCATTCTTCATAGAACGCACACCATGATCGACGGGATCGCCTGGTCCCTCGACGATCAACGCATTGTGTTCAGCACGGACTCCGATTCCGGGGCCTTGCGAGAGATCGAGGTTGGCAACCCAGCGCGGGCGGAGAATCTTTCCCTCGGGCAGGATGCGACCGACCTCGCGACCCATCCCCGCGGCGTTGGCTTTGTCTACGTGAAAGAATCGACCAATGTGAACATCTGGCGGGTCGACCTTGCGTCGAGTCCTGCGCATGCAAGCCAATTGCTTGCGTCGTCCCACACAGATCGATCGCCGAGCATTTCTCCCGATGGAAAAAAGATTGCTTTCGAGTCAGACCGCAGCGGCGCCACCCAGGTCTGGCTCGCGGATGCGGACGGTTCACACGCGCAGCAGGTGACATTTTTTGACGATGCGGTGACGGGGACGCCTCGGTGGTCGTACGACGGGAAGAAGATCGCGTTCGACTCGCGCATCGGGTACCACGATGCAGAAATCTACATCGTCGACCGTGAGGGCGGTCCGCCGCGAAAGTTGCAGACGGATATCCACGGGAATACGCAGCCTGGGTGGTCCCACGATGGCGATTGGATTTATTTTTCCAACGGCGATGATCAAGGAGCGTCCGCAGTTTGGAAGGTTTCCGCTGCTGGTGGCCATGCGGTTCGTCTCAGCACCCTCGGGGGCACTTTCCCGATCGAGAGTTTCGACGGAAGCCTGGTCTACTTTGGCAGGGGAGGGAACGTCTGGAGTGTTCACCGCGATGGAACCGCAGAGCAGGAGGTGAAAGGTATTCCTCACACCATCTTTCTCAATGATGAGTGGTTCCCGACAGCCACCGGAATCTACTTCATGCAGCACCCCCATCATCTCGCCGAGATTGACTACTTCGATTACAAAACGAAAACCGTTCGATCGATCTATACCTCCGAACGGCCGACGCCTCCCTGGATTGGAGGGATGCCCGTGTCCAGCGACGGTAAGTGGATGCTGTATGCGCAGGAAGACCGTTCCTCCAGCGATCTCATGATGATGGAAGGGTGGAAGTAGGCCCAGGGCTTGTCGGTCGACGGCCAGCGAAATCTGAGGCAGGGTGACCATTCTCTCAGGGTGGATTCCGGAGAGGGGTTAAGGCCTTTGAGTCCCCTAGTCATGGGACTTCCGATACCGGCATAAGCCGTGCCGTTGGAGTAAAGTAGACCCAATTCCCAACTGTGCCCAGTGAAAATGGACTTTTGAAAGTCGCTGGTGCATCGAATGTGAGTAGCTGCTATCCCCATGTTTGGCCGAGATGAAAAAGTCCCTGCGTTCCGGTTGACGATTGTGCAATACGTCATCCTCGGAATTTTTCTCGTGCTGGCGTTCGGACTGTGGCGCTTGCAGGTAGCGCGGAACGATTACTACTCCTCGCTCGCCGAACAGAACCGCATCAAGCAGGTCCCAATCCTGGCGCCGCGCGGCAAGATTCTCGACCGCGAAGGCCGCATCATTGTCGATAACTATCCATCCTTTTCCGTGCTCATGCTGCGAGATCAGCATCGCGATCTCTATGCCGACGTGGACATGATCGCCGACGGGCTGCATCTCGATGTGAAGGACCTGCGCGCACGCATTAAACGCATAGCGGCAAATCCTGGATACCAGCCGTTGTTCGTGAAAGACGACATTACGCCGGATGAACTGGCGTGGGTGGAAGCGCACCGCGCGGAACTGCCGGAGCTCGACACCATCACCGTGCACCGGCGGCTGTATCCGAGAAACGGATTCATGGCGCACGTCATCGGGTATGTCGGCGAGGTCAGCGAAGACATGCTGAACACGGCGCGCTGGGAGGCCTATAACCCCGGCGATATCGTGGGCAAGAGCGGCGTCGAGCTGGAGTACAACGACATCCTGATGGGCAAGAACGGATCGCGGCAGGTGCTGGTGAACAGCAAGGGCAAGGAAGTCGGCACCCTGAGCGATGTTCCGGCCGAGCCGGGCAAGCCGTTGCGTTTAACGATTGACCTGGATGTGCAGATCGCGGCGGAACAGGCGTTGGGGAACGAGAATGGCGCCATTATCGCGATGGATCCGCACACCGGCGAGATCCTGGCGATGGTCAGCCGCCCGGTATTCGATCCTAACCAGTTTTCCGTGCGCGTCAGCCGCGAAGAGTGGACCCGGCTGGTCACCGACGAATCGAAGCCGCTACTCAACAAATCCATCCAGGCACAACTGGCGCCGGGTTCGACCTTCAAGGTCATCATGTCGGTCGCAGGACTGCAGGAAGGCATCGCGCAAAAGCTGATCGTGAATTGCAACGGCGGCGGCGATTTCTATGGGCGGTTCTTCAAGTGCGACCAGAAGCACGGATCGGTGAATATCTCGAAGGCGATCTACGATTCGTGTGACACCTATTACTACACTTTGGGCGAGAAGCTGGGCATCAGCCAGATTGCGGAATACGCAACCGCCTTCGGGCTGGGACAAAAGACCGGTGTCGATCTGCCCCAGGAAGTCAGCGGAGTCATGCCTTCGGAAGAGTGGAAGGCGAAGAACTATAAGCAGAAGTGGTTTGCCGGCGAAACGATCTCGGTGAGCATTGGGCAGGGCGCGGTGGCGGCAACGCCCATCCAGTTGGCGCGGGCGCTGGGTGGCATCGCTATGGGCGGTGTTCTGCGCACGCCCCACGTCGCGTTCCCTGACGAGTTGCCGCCGAACTACACGCAGGTAGGGCACTATAGCGACGAGAAACGCATTCCCATCGACCCGGAGAATTGGAACACGATTACAGACGCCATGGCCGATGTCACCAGGATCGGCACGGCGGCAATGACCCATCTCGACGGCATCGACTTCGCGGGCAAGACCGGTACGGCGCAGACGATCTCCATGGAAGCTCGCAGCAAGATGGGGGCCGAGGGCAAGAAGAAGTTCAGCGACAACGCCTGGTTTGTGGGAATGACGCCGCGGCGCGATCCGCAGATTGTGGTGGCGGTGCTCTACCAGGGCGGTGGATGGGGCTGGCACTCGGGGCTGCTGGCGGCGCAGGTGATCAAGGCGTACGTCGAGAAGCAACGAAAGCTGCAGAAGAATCCAACCGCGTTTGCAGCGGTGAACGAACCGGCTTCGCCCAAGCAGCCGAAGTCGGGCGCCGTCGAGATGAGCGGTGTGTGGCACGAACCTGACGGTACACCGGAGGGTGGAAACGGCGTGCAGGCGGCGCGATTCAAGATTCCCGTTGAGAAAGGGAAGCAGTCGGCGAAGGCCGCGCCCGGGATCGACGCGGTGGAACCGAAGCCGAGCGAGGTCAAGCAGTGAGCCGCTACGTTTCCTTCCGCGACTTCGACTGGGTGCTGCTGCTCTTCGTGCTACTGATCTGCGCCCTCGGCGTGATGGAAATCTATAGCGCAACGTTTGCGACGAAGTTTGCCGGCGCGCACGTAAAACAGATTTATTGGGTCATCGGCGGGCTGGTGGTGATGTTCATCCTGAGCCTGGTGAACTACCACGTGCTGCTGGGCAATGCGCACTGGATGTACCTGGCGGCACTCGCATCGCTGCTGGCGGTGATGATCTTCGGGAAAAAATACCTGGGCGCGCGGCGTTGGATCCAGATTGGCGGCAACCACTTCCAACCGTCGGAGTGGGTAAAGCTCATCCTCATTCTGGCGGTTGCCAAGTACTTCTCGGAAGAGAAGTCGAGCGACGCCAGTGGCATGGACATCGTCAAAGTCGGGTTGTTGGTGGGATTGCCGTTTCTCATGGTGCTGGCCCAGCCGGACCTCGGCACGGCCCTCACCTACTTGCCCGTAGCGATCATGGGCTTCTTCCTGGGCGGGATGAAGGTCAGGCACGCGGCGGTCATCCTGCTGTGCATGGCGCTGGTCATGCCGGTGGCGTGGCTGAAGGTTCTCAAGCCGTATCAGCGAGACCGCTTGACGAGCTTCATGGATCCGGAATCGGATCCACAGAAGAAGGGGTACCAAGTTCTACAATCCCTGGTCGCGGTCGGATCGGGTGGTCTGACTGGCAAGGGAATGCGCAAAGGGTCGCAAACGCAGGGGTCTTTCCTGCCGATTCCGCAGACCGACTTTATCTTCGCGGCGTTTTCCGAAGAGCATGGATTTGTGGGCGCTATCTTCCTGCTACTGCTATACTTTATTGTGCTGATGCGCCTGATTCATGACGCACAGACGGCGCCCGACAGGGCGGGAACGTTCATCGTGATGGGGATTGTGGCGGTTCTGGCATTCCACATCCTGGTGAACGTGGGCATGGTTGTTGGGTTCATGCCCGTAACCGGAATTCCTCTGCCACTAATGAGTTACGGCGGGTCTTCCGTGTTGTTCATGTTCTTGGCGTTAGGCATCGTGATGAACGTTCGCATGCGCCGGTTCGTGAACTAGAGCTTTTTGGGGTGCGAAAACTGCACTCAAAGAGGCAAAAAAGACGCTTTTGAGCGCATTTCGAGCGCTTTTGAGCGCCTGAAAAACGCTCCGGTGGCTTGACTCGGAGTGCACAGGAAAGTACTAAGAAGCTGCAGGCAGATAGGCCGCGGTAGAAGCAAATCAAGCAGGACCGGGCCGCTCCCGGCAACGCGTCCCCAAACTGGGTCGATGCGCTGGAAAAGGCGGAACAAGATGCGTAAGCCCTGACGATTAACAAGGGCAAACCGGAGCGACGCGAGTCGCCGGACAGGATTGAGCAAGCGCAACTGTTTGGGCGGGTAACGGCCCCTTCCAGAAATTGGACGGAGAGAGCGGTCACAACCCCGGCGGAAGCGTAGACGTTTTGGTGATCGAGATTCCAAAGGCAATGAAGGATCCATGGAGTCCGCCGAGAGTGGCGGAACAAGCATTCGAGTGCCCGCCGGATTTCACACCAGCCTTCCTGCACGACGATCTGCGGCGTATCCGGTAAGGACTGAACTTTCCGCCAGGAAAGACAGTCGCCGGAGAAGTCCATGAATAAGGAACTGTACGTTTCTTCCAACCCACACGAAACCCGTGTGGCGCTTGTGGAAGATGATCAGCTCGCGGAGATTTTCTACGAACGCGAGAACGAATACACCCTA
This sequence comes from uncultured Acidobacteriaceae bacterium, assembly GCA_963703075.1. Classification (GTDB taxonomy): domain Bacteria; phylum Acidobacteriota; class Terriglobia; order Terriglobales; family Acidobacteriaceae; genus Korobacter. The sequence goes on along the minus strand of OY969786.1, from coordinate 2,249,200 downwards.
GCGGGATCCATTTACAAAGGCCGCGTGACCCGTGTGCTGCCAGGAATGCAATCGGCATTCGTGGATATCGGGCTGGAACGCGATGCCTTTTTATACGTTTCCGATTTCCTCGACCTACAGGATGAGGAAGACGAAGATTTTGAAGTCGCCGTCAAGACGAACGGGGTGAGCGATAACACGCGCCATGAACGTTCGGAGCGGCCGGAACGGTCAGAACGGCGGGACCACCGGCGCGATGAGCGTCCGGAGCCACGCCGGAGCGAACCGCGTCCGCCGGTAGAAACACAACAGCAGCCGACGGCTGTGTTCGAAGGCGGATACAGCGAGGGCGAAGAAGCCGAGGAAGATCCAGTGGAAGCGGCGCCGGAAGGCGCGGGGAATGGCGAGTCAGAAGAAGGCGATGAAGGCGCACGCCGTTGGCGGGGGCGTCGTCGCCGCAGAGGCGGACGCCGTGGACGCAATGGAGAGCGCTTCGAGCGCACCGAGAGCCAGCAGCAGGCGGCCGCTTCGGCCGACCGTGAGCCTGAGGTAGAAACGCCGCAGGTTGTCCAGCAAGAGCGCCCTGCACGCCAGGAGCGTGAGGAGCGTCCTGCCCGGCAAGAGCGGGAGGAACGCCCGGCGCGGCGGGAGCGCGAAGACCAGGAATACGGACCGCCGGCGGGGTACAAGCCGATCATTCTGCCAGGCGAGTCGCTTTCGAAGTATCGCAACCGGCCGCAGTCGGCCGCAGCGGTAGAGATCCCGGAGATACAAACTACCCACGAGCGGGCGCAGGATCGCGCGGCGGAGGCGCCGGAGTTTACCAAGCACAACGAAACCGCGTCGGATGAGTTGGACCGTGAGGCAGAAGAGACCCTGGTAGCGGCCATTCAAGAAGCTGATCCGGACGAGCCAGAGAGCAGCACGCAGCCAGGTGCGGAGGAACAGCACGAGGCTACGGGTGCTAGCAAGCAAGCGCAGGCACACGATGAGGAGCCGACCGAAGGCTACGCCAAGATGCGGGCGCCTCGACAGGTGGCCGAGTTACGGCACGAGCCAACGGAAAAGGGTCATGCCGGTACGGCCGAAGAAGAATTCAGCGAAGAGGAGCAGGTTGAAGAGGCCGAACTCGCCGAACAAGTGAGCGCCGAATCTGTGTTTGGTGGCAACGACAGTGAAGCAGCGCAGCAGAGTTCAATGGATGTGACGGGCGAGTCGGGCGACCAGGCATTCGCGCGGATGGCGGTGGAGCAGGAAATGCACCAGCGCGACGTTCCGCAGCAAGCGCTTCCGGATTCTGCTCCGGAAGGCAAGACGCTCGAGCACGAAGTATTTGATGGTGAGGAAAGCGTCGAGCCAGTGCAACTGGCGGAGGACGATGCCGCCGAATCCGACATGGAACTCGAGGAAGAGACCCTGGAGGCGACGGGCGGCGATATCTCAGGACGCTGGATTCCGCAGGTCGCGGACATCGAAGAAGACCTCCACGATCACGAGGTGGAAGACTTCGAATACTCTAACGGAGAAGGTTCCGAAGCCGCGGAAGGCGACTTCGCGGAAGAAGAAGGCGAAGAAGAAGAAGGCGAGGGCGAAGAAGCGGTCGCCGGCGAACCGGGTGCTCCGGCGAAGCGACGCTTCGATCGCGGGCGCCGTGGCCGCCGTGGACGTAATGGCGGCGGACCGAGAATGAAGAACATGCAGTCGCGCTCGACGCCGCTAATCTCCGATTTGCTGAAGGAAGGGCAGGAGATCCTGGTGCAGATCGCGAAGGAGCCGATCGGGAAGAAAGGCGCACGCATCACCAGCCACATCGCGCTTCCTGGGCGCTTCCTGGTGTACATGCCGACGGTGAATCACGTGGGCGTGTCGCGCAAGATCGCTTCCGAAGAAGAGCGGCAGCGGTTGAAGCGCATTGTGAGCAGTGAGCGCGAGAACGGGCATGGTGGCTTTATCGTGCGCACCGCGGCCGCGAACGTGAAAGAAGACGAACTGCGTGGCGACATCCGGTTCCTGAAGCATTTATGGAACGAGATCAAAGGGCGTTCGGAAAAGAGCAAGTCTCCGTCGCTGATCTATCACGATCTGAATCTTGTGGAACGCGTTCTGCGCGACCAGGTCACCTCCGACTTCACTACGATCTGGGTCGACAACGAACAGGAGTACGAGCGTGTGTTGCGCTTTGCCAGCCGCTTCCAGCCTTCGCTGGTGCGGAGGATCAAGCTTTACACGAAGAACACGCCGCTGTTCGAAGAGTTCAACATCCAGGATGAAATCAACAAGGCGCTGAAGGCGAAGGTGTGGCTGAAGAGCGGTGGCTACATCGTGATCAACCAGACGGAAGCGCTGGTCGCGATCGACATCAACACCGGTAAATACGTGGGTAAAACCACGCGCCTGGAAGATACGATCGTGAAGACCAACGTGGATGCAATCAAGGAAATCGTGCGGCAGATCCGGCTGCGCGACTTGGGCGGCATCATCGTGATCGACTTCATCGACATGGATGAGCGCAAGAACCGGCAGAAGGTGATGGCGGCGCTCGAAGAAGCATTGAAGTCCGATCGTGCGCCTTCGAAGGTGCTTCAATTTAACGATTTCGGTCTGGTGGCGATCACACGCAAGCGGGTGAAGCAGTCGCTGGAGCGCACGTTGGGAACACCTTGCTCGTACTGCGAGGCAACGGGCTTTGTGAAATCGGTGCCGACGATGTGCAGCGAGATCTACACGGAAGTGAAAAAACTCTCCAAGCATCTCGATGGAAAAGACGTAACAATCCGCGTCAATCCGGAGGTTGCGAAGGTGCTGAAGGACAACAACGGAAAGTTGCTGCAGGAATTCGAAGAGCTGACAGGCAAGCCGGTGATGGTAAAGAGCGATGCGGCTATGCACCAGGAGCACTTCGACATTCACTAATATCTGCACCATAATCAGTGCAGCCAGCCGGGCCTTCGGGTCCGGCTTTTTGCTGGAATCAGCTCCTCCAACGGAGCTCGTATTTTCCAAGAAAACCGGAAAATCCCGCAAGAAAACGGCAGTAAATCCGGTGTAATCAGAGGTTTCGCGGTCTAACCAGAGAAAAGCGGGTAACGAGAGGCTATACACCTCCGTAACGTGCCTTAGAACCCTTAGCAGCAACTCAGGCAGGTTCCCGCATCGAAGTTGCCACTGCCCCAATAGATGGGGGTATATAGCGGATTGCGGTACACTCTGTTGTGTCCGAGCGCAAAAACTTGCGCAAAGAAGCGTTCCCAAATTGCAAATTCAGGGTAGAAGATTGTCTTGACGACCCACTACGTAACCCTGCTATAAACAGCAGCACTGACACCCCCCGAGATTCAAAGTAGTTGTACTTGCAGACGACCCGGATGAGCCTCTGTCCCGGAGGTTCAAAAAGTGGTCCCTGCGCCAAAAGGCAGGATACGTGTCCGAATCTCCAGAAGTAATGAACATTCGCCAGGCGTCGGAGTATCTGGGCGTAAGTCCGGACACCCTGTACAAGTATGTCGCGGAAGAGCGCATTCCGGCATTCAAGCTTGGCAACCGCTGGAAGTTCAAGAAGACGATTTTAGATTTGTGGATGGAACGGAAGAGCAGTGTAGGTGAGGGTCGGGAACGCAAGAAAGCCAGGACTGCCAAGGCAGCCGTGGGCGGACAGTAGAGGGCGGGGCGCATGTTTGGACTTGGAGCAGCGAAAAGCATCGTCGGCCTGGACATCGGGTCGAGCAGCATTAAGGCAGTGGAGCTAAAGAAGTCACGTAACGGCGTGGAAGTGGCGCACATGGCAATGGAGCCGCTTTCCTCCGATATCGTGGTCGATTCGATGATTGTGGACAGCGGCAGTGTGGCGAGCGCAATCACGAAGATATTTTCCGAGAGCGGCATTAAGACGCGGGCGGTGGCAACCTCGGTGAGCGGTCACTCGGTGATCGTGAAGCGGATCCCGCTGGCGTCGATGACGGACCAGGAGCTTTCCAGCGTCATCCAGACAGAAGCCGCGCAGCATATTCCGTTCGACATTTCGGACGTGAGCATCGATTACCAGATTCTTTCCGACAACGGCGGCGCGACGATGGATGTGCTGCTGGTAGCGGTGAAGAAGGACAAGATTCTCAACTACACCAACGTTCTCTCGCTGGCCGGAAAATCGCCCGCGGTGGTCGACATCGACGCGTTCGCATTGCAGAACTGCTACGAGTTCAACTACCAGCCGGGTCCGGGCGCGACGGTTGCGCTGCTGAACCTGGGCGCGAGCGTGATGAACATCAACATCGTGAAGGGCACGACACCGCTCTTTACGCGCGATGTGAGCGTAGGCGGCCACCAGTATACGGACTCCCTGCAGAAGGAGCTGGATCTCAGCTTCGAAGATGCAGAAGCGTTGAAACTCGGCCAGAAGGTCGGCACCGTCAGCGAAGACGCGAAGATGCCCATCCTGCAGCAAGTGACCGAGATCATCGTGCTGGAAATCCAGAAGACCTTTGACTTCTTCCGCGCGACCGCGACGGGAGAGCACATCGAGCGCATTTACCTGGCGGGTGGTTCGTCGCAGGGCCCGGGATTGATTGAGGGACTGCGGCAGGAGTTCTCGCTACCGGTAGAGATCCTGAATCCGTTCCAGCGTATTGACCCGCCACTTGGCACGGGCGCGGATCTGGCCGACAAGAATGCCGGGCAGATGGCGGTAGCCGTGGGACTCGCCCTGAGGAGTTTTGACGAATTATGATCAAGATCAATTTACTTGGCACTCCGAGTTCAAAGCACGGCAAAGCATCGATGCCGGTGATGCCGACTGACGGCCCGAGCCCGCTCTTCGCACTGTTGATCGTGCTGGTGCTGGCTGGCCTCGGAAACGGCGCCTGGTACTACATGCTGGACAAACGGGCGAAGGACATTCAACAGAGAATTGCGCAAGCCGACGCAACCCAGAAGCGGCTGGCGCAGGTCAAGGTCGCATACCTGGAGAAGCAGCGCCAGGCCGATCTCTACAAACGCCGCGTGGATGTGATCGACCAGCTCCGCGCCAACCAGACCGGGCCGGCAAACCTGCTGGCAACGCTGGGTGCGACGGTCAATTCGACGGAAGCGGTATGGCTGTCGAAGATGAACGACACGGGCGCGTCGATCGATTTGAGTGGCACCGCGCTGAGCAACAACGCGGTCGCGAACCTCATTTCGAACCTCAAGAAGACTGGGCTCTTCAAAAACGTCGAGATCAAGGAAACCGTGCAGGACGCTGGGGTGAAGGATTACCAGGCGTTTAACTTCACGCTGACCTGCGAAAAGGGCAAATCCTAAGTCGGGGCACAGTTATGGCGAAATTTAGCGAAATGCGATCAATTGCGCAGTGGACGATCATCACCGGCGTTGCCGTTGTGGTCACTGCGGGCATGTACATGTTCGTTTACAAGGGCATGGACGAAGCGAACCGCGCGAACCTGCAAGTGCTGGCCGACAAGACCTCGGAAATCGAGCAACTGCGGCCGTACGAGCAGAAGTTGCCGGACCTCATCGCACAGATCGAATCTCTGAAGCAGCAGATGGAGATTCAAAAGAAGATCGTTCCCGACGAGAAGGAAGCGGACCAGTTCATCCACCTGATGCAGGACACAGCAAGCGCATCCGGAGTGGAAATACGCCGCTATGCCTCGAAGCCGGCGGCGACCAAAGAGTTCTACACGGAAGTTCCCTTCGATATGGAAGTGGACGGTCCGTACTACTCGATGCTGAACTTCTTCGAACGTACAGCGAAGCTCGAGCGCATCGTGAACGTGAATGGGCTTGCGATGGGTGCAATCAAGACGGGTCCGGCTGGAAAGTCGCAGCAGGGCAAGTATGACTATGCTCCGAACGAGAGCGTGGTTGCATCGTGCACGGCGAGCACATTCTTCAGTCATGACACTGCTCCCACTCCCGCCCCAGCTGGAAAGCTGGCGGCGAAGTAAGAGGCGAAGATGAAGGTTCGAACGGGATTGTTAATGCTGTTGTCGACTGGAGTGCTGTGGGCGCAATCGGCGCCGACGGCGGCTCCGGCCGGTTCCTCGGCTTCCGCACAAGCGCAAACCAGCGCCAAACCGGCAGGTTCGAGCACGGGTGCGAAAGCAACCACGAAAACTGCCAAGAAGAAATCCGCGGCGGCGGCTGCCCCGCAAGCGACCAGCGCTCCGGACGAGACGAAGTCAGCACCCGATAGCCACATGGCTTCGTCGAAACGGGATCCGTTTGTCAGCCCGATCCAGTCGCACTCCAACGAGCCGATTAATTGCGGATCGGGGAAGCGCTGCCTGATTGTCGGAGAAACCATACTCCAGGGAATCGTGAAGGGACCGAACGGCATGATCGCGGTCGTTTCCAACCCTGCAAACAAGGCATATTTCCTGCGCGAAAACGATCCCGTCTACAACGGGTTCGTAATGCGCATTACCCCGGATTCAGTAGTGTTCCGGGAGCAGGTAACGGATAAGTTCGGCAAGAAGTCGTCGCATGAAATCGTCAAGAAGGTAAGCGCACCCGCGGTTTAACAGGTGTTTTCGAGCAGTTTAGTTTCTGGGACCCGTTGCAAGGTAAACCTACTCCGACGCGACTAAAGAGAGCGGAGAGGCATGTAACGCTCAAGTGCGAATGGATTCCGATCAAGGGCGGAATTCACGATCTGCACGGCTAGCCGGCCAATTACCGGCCCGTGAGGAGAATCGAAATGAGGCTGAAGCAACTTCTGGGTATTTCCGTAACGCTGCTCGCGCTGGCTGGCGCAGCAGCAGCTGCCGAGTCGCAATTGACCAATGTAAGCATCGCGTCGGAAGGAACCTCGACGACCGTGACGCTGCATACGACCGGCGCTTTCACGCATAACGAATATCGTCCGGCAGACAACATGATGCTGGTCGATCTGACGGGTGTCTCCGCTGGCAAGCTCCAGGAGCGTATGCGCTCGTTGGATTCCGCAAGCGTGAAGTCTTACCGCGTGCTGACGTATACCGGCACGAACGGCACCGAAATTACCCGGCTCGAACTCGCTCTCGCCAAGGGAGCGGCGGTCCAGGTGGACAAACAGAATTCTGACCTGATGCTGAAGGTCAGCGAAGGCGCACCCGTTGCGACGATTGCCAGTGCACCGGCGCCCGTTGCGGCGGCTGCGGCTAGCTCGCCTGTAGCGCAGGCTACGACGGCGGCTGCAACCAATCCGGTTCTTATTCGGAATATTGCAGTGACGCGCGGCGCCAACGGCATGGAGATTTCGATCTCTCCGAAGACGAGCGCTCCGGCGACCGCGATGGCGTTGTCCGGTCCGAACCGTCTCGTCATCGATCTGCCGAATGCTTTGCCGGCGGTAAAGACGAAGCAGATCCTGGTGAACAGCGCTGACGTGAAAGATGTTCGCGTCTCGCGCTACCAGGAGAATCCTCCGGTTACCCGCGTGGTCGTCGATCTGGCGAACGCGCAGGATTTCCAGCTCGTTCCCGGTGACCAGGACCTCGTGGTGAAGCTGCATGCCACCGCGGTGGCCCAGGCAACTCCGGCAGCTACGTCTGTGGTAGCCAAGGCGGACGCGCCAGCCGTACCGGATACCAAGAAAGACGCTCCGGTGGCGCAGCCCTTTGTCATGGTGGATGCGGAGAAGCCGCTGAACATGCCGAAGCCTGACCTGGCGGCGCGCTCCAACGATGCTGCTTCCGTGATGGCAACCACCATCGCGAAAGACAAAGTGGACGCTCCGGTTCCGGTGGCTGCCTCGATGCCGCCGCAGAATACTGCCGTGAATCCGGCGCAGGAACAGCAGACGCAACAGCACACGCCTCCAGCAGCCAGCGGTCCGCGCTATACCGGCGAACCGATCTCGGTCAACTTGAAGGACGTGGACCTGAAAGACTTCTTCCGCCTGATTCATGAAATCAGCGGACTGAATGTGGTTCTGGATCCCAGCGTGAAGGGCACCGTGACCTTGGTGCTCGACGACGTGCCGTGGGACCAGGCTCTGGATATCGTCCTGCGAAACAACGGGCTTGATCGTCAGCTCGATGGCAACGTTTTGCGCATCGCCTCGATTGAGACATTGCGCACCGAAGCCGTCGCGCGGCGCCAACAGCTCGAAGCGCAGGCACTGGCCGTGGACAAAGTGACGGTCACGCGCTTCCTCAGCTACGCACGCTCGGCCGACCTGGTTCCGACGTTGAAGAAGTTCCTCAGCGCTCGCGGCGACATCATCGCCGATCCCCGGATGAACGCACTGGTCATCTCCGACATCCCGGCGACGATCCCGGGTCTGGACCGCTTGATCGCCCAGCTCGATCGCAAAACGCAGGAAGTAGAAATCGAAGCCCGTGTAGTTGCCGCAACGCGCACCTTCGTACGCGAAATTGGCGTGGCAATCGGCGGCGGATGGGGCGGAGCCTCCACCTCAGTCGCCGGCAACGGAAACGCTGGATACGGACTCACTGGACTGTCGAGCCCGTCCGGTACGCCCGTCACGAGCGCCCCGTTCCCGATCAGTTCACAGGGTCAGTTGCCGCTGTTCTCGAACTTCCAGGTATTGAACCCAACCGCAGGATTCGAGGTCTTAAACCTCGGGCACTCCTACGGCCTGGACCTGTATCTCAGCACCGCGGAACAGAGAGGGTTGTTGAAGATCCTGTCGAGACCGCGCGTGGTGACGCAGAACAACGTGACGGCACTGGTTCGCCAAGGCTATCGTTTGCCGGTGGTCACGCTTTCGCAGTTGAATGGACCGCCGACGGTGACCTACGTCGACGCCTTCCTGCGGTTGACGGTGACTCCGCAGATCACGGTAGAGAACACGATCTTCATGGCCGTCGACGTGGAAAACACCACGCCTGACTTCACGAGAACGGTTCTCGGCAACCCCATCCTGCTCACCCAGCAGACCACCACGCAGGTCCTCGTGACCGATGGTGGCACGGTGACCATCGGTGGCGTGGTCCAAACCCAGAACACCTTGACGACCCAGGAAGTCCCGATTCTCGGCGACATTCCAATCCTCAAGTACCTGTTCCAGCACAAGACGACCAACACCCAGACGCAGGAACTGATCTTCTTCATCACTCCGAAGATCGTTCAGACATAAACAAACTTCGTTCTCCACGCCGGGCGAGCAATCGCCCGGCTTTTTCTTTGCGTGGTAGATTGGGTTTCGTTGCATGAGGCGATCCCGGCGTTGAGCGACCAACCAAAGCTGGTCCGGAGTGTAGGCGTATTCGACGCCACGATGCTCGTGATGGGCGGCATTGTGGGATCCGGCATCTTCATTAATCCCTATGTTGTCGCGCAGCAGCTTCATACTTCACCGCTGATCCTGGCGGCCTGGGCTGCGGGCGGGGTGATCGCGTTATTGGGTGCATTCGTCTATGCAGAACTCGCTGCCCGCGAGCCGGCGATCGGCGGACAGTATGCCTACCTGCGAGATGCTTACCACCCGGTCGCAGGATTTCTGTATGGATGGGTCTTGCTGCTCGTGATCCAAACGGGAGGCATGGCCGCCGTAACGGTTACGTTCTCACGCTACTTCATCGAACTCACCGGGTGGGGTATCTCCGAGAAGATCGTGGCCGTCGGAACGCTTTTGATTCTGACGGTGATCAACTGTTTGGGTGTGAAATTCGGAAGCCGTGTGCAAAGCGGCCTGATGGTCCTGAAGATTGGCGCGATCGCCTTCCTGATCGCCGCTGGCGCGCTGTTCGTCAGGCACCCTCATCCGGTAACGAACACGGCGTTGCACGAGCCTGTGTCCTTCGGATTGCTGACGTCGTTCGGGGCGGCCATGGTTCCGGTGCTGTTCGCATTTGGTGGGTGGCAGACGGCTAATTTTGTTGCCGGCGAGGTACGCGATCCTCGCAGAAACCTGGCGCGTGCGCTGCTCTTCGGCGTGGCGGGGGTTATCGTGCTCTACCTCGGAGTGAACTATGTCTGCGTGCGGGCCCTGGGGCCGGAGGGTCTTGCTGCCACCCACGTGCCCGCAACGGACGTGATGCGGCTAGCGATGGGTCAGCGTGGAGCGACCATCGTCACCCTGGGAATTACGGTTTCAACCCTCGGCTTCCTGAGCCAGTCGATCCTCACCGCGCCTCGTGTGTATTTCGCGATGGCCGAGGACGGGGTGTTCTTTCGTAGCGTAGCAACGGTGAGCCGACGAACTCATGTCCCGATCGTGGCGATCGCGCTCCAGAGTATCTGGACAATGGTCGTCGCGCTCACGGGAAAATATGAGCAGATCCTGAATTATGTCGTCTCAATGGATTTCCTGTTCTTCGGGTTGACTGCGGCATCCCTTTTCGTGTTTCGCAAGCGAGGGGTAGGAGACGCGCAAGAAGGGTTTCGCGTGCCCGGGCATCCGGTGACGACCATCCTATTCATTGCGTCGTCGTGGCTGGTTGTGGGCAATACAATTTATAAATATCCTGCGAACAGTTTGCTGGGATTTGCGATCCTGCTGCTCGGATTTCCGGTGTACTGGATGAGGATCCGGCCGCGGCAGGGAAGAGGACCGACTACGGAATGACATTTGCTCGCTCGAAGGCACACTCTGCTTACATGGAGTACGCGAAGCTGCACTCGGCCGCGAAATACAATCTCGCAACCAGTGGGGTGATGTCCTATCCCCTGGCGAAACTTCCGGTGCGACTGGAAGACCTGGAGATCAACGGGCCGACCGAGTACGGTTACGCGCCTCTGCAACAGAGGCTCGCGAAGTTGAATGAGGTCGCGGAAGAGAGCGTGGTCGCGGCCGCCGGAACCTCGTTGGCGAACCATCTTGCCATGGCCGCGGCATTCGAGCCCGGTGACGAAGTTCTGGTTGAGGAGCCAACTTACGAACTGCTGCTGAACACCGCCGAATTCCTCGGAGCGCGTATTCGGCGATTTCCCAGGCACTTCAGCAACGGGTTCGTTATCGATCCGGAAGACGTGCGCAAAGCGATCACGCCTCGGACCAAACTGATCGTGATCACGAACCTGCACAACCCCAGCAGCGTGCAGGTAGGGAACGAAACGTTGATCGAGATCGGAAACGCGGCCGCAGTGGTCGGGGCGCGTGTCCTGGTGGACGAAGTGTATTTAGAAAGTCTTGGGGAGGCGCGGCCGAAGCCCGCCCTTCATCTCGGCGAGGCGTTCATTGTGACCAGCAGCCTGACCAAAGCCTTCGGGCTGAGCGGTGTCCGGTGCGGTTGGATTCTGGCCGAGCCTGCACTGGCGCGCAGAATCTGGCGGCTCAACGATCTGTTTGGGTCAATTCCGGCACACCCGGCGGACCTGGTTAGCGTGATTGCGCTGGATCATCTCGATGAGGTCGCGCGGCGGGCTAAGGCGATCCTGGAGGAAAACCGCCGCACCCTCACGGAATTCCTCGCCGCACGAGAGGATCTCGAGGTCATTCAACCAGGTCAAGGCACGACAGTCTTCCCCAAACTCCTGCGCGGCAACGTGGACGAGTTCGATCGTTTTCTGCGGGAGCGCTATGAAACCAGCTTCGTGCCGGGCAGGTTTTTTGAGATGCCGGGACACTTCCGGCTGGGATTAGGCGGGGAGCCGGGCATGACGCGCGAGGCATTCAACCGGCTGGCTGAGGCGCTGCATGCATATCGGCCAGCGCATTCCGTATAGATCACTTTCTTCTGGTTGGCAGCAGTACTCCCTCCATCACCGCATCGCAGACGTCGTCGATGAAGGTTGCGGAGAGCGGACCGTGCCCAATCAGAAGACGGAAGTAGAGACCGCCATACAAAGTGTCGAGCAGCATATTGCGATCGATATCTTCCGGGAGTTCGCCACGATCGATGGCGCGCTGCAGGATGCTGTACGCTTCTGCCCGGCGAGGCATGAGCCAGCGGCTGCGGAACGCCGCGATGAGCTCCGGGTCCGATTGTCCTCCGCCAATGAGGGAACGAAGGATGCGGCCACGCGGTCCGCGGAAGATGCCGGCCAGGCGCTGCATCTGCGCGCGAAGATCCTCGCGTACTGAGCCAGTGTCAGGGAAGCGGGTCTCGCGGATCACAGAAGAGAGAAAAGCGTCGGCGACAAGAACGGCCTTGCTGGGCCACCATCGATAGATCGTCGCTTTTCCTACTCCCGCGTGGGCTGCGACCGCTTCGATCGAAAGCTCACCAAAGCCTACCTGTTCGAGCAGGTCCAGCGTACTGTGAAGGATCGCCGTACGAGATTGTTCGCTACGCGGCCTGCCCGGTGTACGTTTCTTTACATCGTTCGCAAGGGAATCTGGTGTGTTGCTCTTGACCACTTTCGCAATCTATCACAAACTGAATCCAATACGCTCCGTATCGAATCAAAATTATTACTCTGGTTCGGGTATAGGCGATCAGAGTTCTTGTTTCAGCAATTGTGGTCAGGAGTGATAGATGTGGATTGTTCGGCTCGCTCTTAAGCGGCCCTACACTTTCGTTGTGATGGCGCTGCTGATTCTGATTCTCAGCCCCCTGGTAATTCTGCGCACCCCTGTCGACATATTTCCAGAGATCAATATCCCGGTTGTGAGCATTGTCTGGAATTACACCGGACTCGCGCCCCAGGACATGTCGGACCGCATCGTTTCGATCACCGAACGGGCCCTGACGACCACGGTCAACGATATTGAGCACATCGAATCGCAATCGCTGAACGGTGTTGCGGTCGTCAAGATCTTCTTCCAGCCCAAGGCCAACATCCAAATGGCAATCGCGCAAGTGACCGCGATTTCCCAGACGCAGTTGAAGCAGCTCCCGGCAGGCACTACGCCTCCGCTGGTTATCACGTATTCCGCCTCCAGCGTACCGATTCTGCAGATCGGGTTGAGCAGCGACAAGCTCTCCGAGCAGGAACTCAACGATATCGGGTTGAACTTTGTGCGTACACAACTGACGACGGTGCCTGGTGCTGCGATCCCATATCCCTATGGTGGCAAGCAGCGCGTGGTGGCCGTCGATATCGATACCGCCGCCTTGCAGGCCCACGGGCTTGCGCCGGCGGACGTAGTGAATGCAATCAGCGCGCAGAACCTCATCCTGCCATCCGGTACGGCAAAGATCGGCCCTCTCGAATACTACGTTGAGATGAATGGCAGCCCGCAGACAACCGCGGAGCTGAACGATCTGCCGATTAAAACGAATGGCGGAACGACCACCTATATTCGCGATGTAGCGCACGTCCGCGATGGTTTCTCGCCGCAGACCAATATCGTGCGGCAGAATGGCCAGCGTGGCACATTGCTTTCGGTGATGAAGAACGGCGGAGCGTCGACGCTGCAGATCGTGGCGCAGATTCGCTCCATGTTGCCGCAGATCGCGAAGACCTTGCCAACCTCGCTGACGATTACGCCACTGTTCGATCAGTCGGTGTTCGTTCGGGCATCGATCAACGGAGTAGTCCGCGAAGCCATCACAGCGGCGATGCTGACGGCGGCGATGATCCTGCTCTTTCTTGGAAGCTGGCGCAGTACGCTGATCATCGCGATTTCTATTCCACTGTCAATCCTGGTGTCCGTCATCACCTTGAGCGCACTTGGAGAGACCTTCAACATCATGACCCTGGGAGGTCTGGCCCTGGCGGTCGGAATCCTGGTCGACGATGCCACGGTGGAAATTGAGAACATCGACCGCAACCTGGAAATGGGGAAGGAGCTTCGCCAGGCAATCCTCGATGGAGCGGCGCAGATCGCGGTCCCCGCGCTCGTTTCGACCCTCTGCATTTGTATTGTGTTTGTGCCCATGTTCTTTCTCACGGGCGTGGCGCGGTACCTCTTTGTTCCTTTGGCGGAGGCGGTGGTTTTCGCGATGCTGGCGTCGTATTTCCTGTCGCGAACCCTGGTGCCAACGCTCGTCATGTACCTGTTAAAGGGCCATGAACACGATGCGCACAAGACGTCGGCAAATCCGAATGTCTTCCGCCGCATGCATAACGCGTTTGAAGCCGGATTTGCGCGGATGCGGAACAGTTACCAGGGAGCGCTCGAGGTCTGCCTCGAGCACCGCAAGCTCTTTGTCACATCTTTCCTGATGTTTTGCCTGGCATCGTTGGGGATCGCATTCCTCCTGGGCCAGGATTTCTTCCCATCCGTGGATGCGGGGCAGTTCCGTATGCACGTGCGGGCCCGCTCCGGGTTGCGTATCGAGGAAACTGCTCGGCTGTGCGATGAGATTGAGCAGGTCATCCGGCGCGACATTCCGCCGAAAGAAATCAAGACGGTGCTGGACAATATCGGCCTTCCCTATAGCGGCATCAACACGTCGTACAGCACCAGCGGCACCATCGGCACGTCCGACGCGGAAATCCTGGTTTCCCTGGATGCGGAACATCATCATCCGACGGAACAGTACGTGCAACGGCTGCGGAAGGAACTGCCTGCGATGTTTCCGGGAGTGGAGTTCTTTTTCCAGCCAGCGGATATCGTGAGCCAAATTCTCAATTTCGGTCTGCCGTCCCCCATTGACATACAAGTTCTCGGCAACGACACGAACGCGAATTATCAAATCGCCCAAAAGATGGCGAACCAGATTCGTCATCTGCCGGGGGCGGCGGATGTTCACGTGCAGCAGATGTTGAGCGATCCAACGCTCTTCCTGAACGTGGACCGCACGCGCGCGCAGCAGGTTGGGTTGCAGCAGCGCGATGTCGCGAATAACTTACTGGTTTCGCTGAGCGGCAGCTTCCAGACGTCGCCCACGTTCTGGCTCAATCCAAAAAATGGGGTCAGCTATAACATCGCGGTGCAGACGCCGCAGTACCGGGTAGATTCCATGCAGGCATTAATGAATACGCCGATGGATGCCACAAATAACGCCGCGCCGCAGGTGCTGGCGAACTTGGCAACCGTCAGGCCGACGGTCACGCCGGCGGTCGTCACCCACTTCAATGTGGCCCCGGTGATGGACGTCTACGCCAGCGTGCAGGGCCGCGACCTTGGAGGCGTTGCGAGCGATGTTCGCAAGGTCGTTGCGCAGTACGAATCAAAGCTGCCACGCGGCAGCCGTATCATGATTCGTGGCCAGATACAGACGATGACGTCGTCGTTTATGGGGTTGGGCGTAGGGTTGGTGATGGCGATCGTGCTCGTCTACCTGCTGATCGTGGTGAACTTCCAGTCGTGGCTGGATCCATTCATCATCATCACCGCCTTGCCGGGAGCCTTGGCGGGGATTCTCTGGATGTTGCTGCTCACGCATACAACTTTGAACGTACCGTCTCTGACAGGGGCGGTGATGTGCATGGGCGTGGCTACGGCGAACAGTATTTTGATGGTGTCATTTGCGCGCGATCGCATGGAGGCTGGAATTTCGGCTTTCGAAGCGGCACGCGAAGCCGGATTCACGCGCATGCGGCCCGTGCTCATGACGGCGGCGGCGATGATTATCGGCATGCTGCCCATGGCGTTTGGGATGGGTGAGGGCGGCGAGCAGAATGCGCCGCTGGGCCGAGCGGTAATCGGCGGATTGCTCTTTGCAACTGTGGCAACCTTATTCTTCGTGCCGGTGGTCTTCAGCATCGCGCACGCTCACGATACGCCTCTTGAACGCGAGGAAGAGGCATGAACACAGGAGCTGTTGACGTGACAGAAACGAATACAAGCACCGCTGCCCAACCGCAAATCGCACATGATTCTCCCCGTCCACAGAAGCGATCGAGCATAGGCTTCATCGCTATCGGGGTAGTGGTTCTCTTATTTGTGTCGGGACTGGTTGCGGTGATGTCGCGGGCCAATGAGCACCGGGAACTTGTGGCGGACACAAACCGGCTGGCAATCCCGTCGGTCACGGTCGTACAAGCCAAGGGCGAGAAAAGTTCGGAGGAACTCATGCTGCCGGCGACGGTGCAGGCATATATCGAGTCTCCGATCTTTGCCCGTACCAACGGCTACCTGCAGAAGTGGTACCAGGACATCGGATCGCGCGTGACGAAGGGAGAACTGCTGGCCGATATCGACACTCCGGAAGTCGACCAGGAATTGTTGCAAGCCCGTGCCGCGCGGGAGCAGGTGTCCGCACAGTTGCAATTGGCCAAGGTTTCCTCAGATCGCTGGGCCAACCTGCGCAAGACGGATTCGGTTTCCCAGCAGGAGGCCGATCAGCAGAGCAGCGGATATACGCAAGCGCAGGCCAACCTCTCGGCCGCTGACGCAAACGTACGTCGACTGGAACAACTCGAGTCGTTCAAGCACATCTATGCGCCGTTTTCTGGAGTGCTGACCAAGCGCAACATCGATGTGGGGGCCCTGGTGAATTCGGGCAATGGCGGCGCGAACCGCGAAATGTTTGACGTAGCGCAGATCGATCCGCTGCGGGTGTACGTCAGCGTTCCACAGACGTATGCCGCCGACATCAAGCGAGGACAGAAGGCCTATTTAGAACTGAACGAGTTCCCGGGACAGAGATTCGAGGGCGTCGTGGTGCGCACGGCTGATGCGATTGACCCGGCGACCCGCACCCTTTTGACCGAAATTGACGTGCCCAACAAGCAGGGAACGATCTTGCCGGGCGCGTACGCGCAGGTGCATTTTGGGGTGCCGGTTTCTGGTACCCACCTCACGGTTCCGGTGAATGCCCTGCTGTTCCGCAGCGAAGGCCCACGAGCCGCGATCGTGGGAGCTGACAATCATGTACACCTGAGTGCAGTGACGATCGGACGCGATTACGGAACCAGTGTAGAGATCCTCAATGGCGTGAATGAGAACGATAAGATCGTGCTCAATCCGCCGGACTCGCTCGAAGAGGGCGAGCAGGTGGAGATCGCCCAGCACCCGCAGGGAGGGCAGTCGTGAAGAGGTTCGCAATCGTTGGGTTGGCAGCCTTGCTGATCGCGACCGGCTGTGAAGTAGGCCCGAAATATCAAAAACCGACGGCGCAGATCCCGGCGCAATGGAGCATGCAAGGGCCATGGCAGCCTGCCGCGCCGAGCGATGGGCTTCCAAAGGGTAATTGGTGGTCGCTCTTCAGCACGACCGAGCTGAACACGCTGGAGCAGCAGACGCTCGCCGCCAACCAGAGCATTGAGGCGGCGCGAGACCGGTTGAACCAGGCGCGGGCCTTCGCGCGGGTACAGTCGTCGGCGCTGTTTCCTCAGACAAACGTGGCGCCCGGCGCCGAGCGACAGCTCTATTCCGCTAACCGTCCAACGTTGGGTTCGACGGTACTGCCGATAGCGGATACGGAATATACCTTTGCCATTCCGTTCAACATCAATTACGAGGTCGATCTATTTGGGCAGGTGCGGCGCAACCTGGAGTCGGCGAATGCGCAATTGCAAGCGTCTGCGGCAGATCTTGAGAATGTTCGATTGATCATGACCTCGGAACTTGCGGCTGATTACTTCAGCGTGCGCGAACTGGATGCGGAGATCGACGTGGTCCGGCAAGCGCTGGACTTCCAGCAGCGGGACTACGATCTCGTGGTGCGCAGGGAAAAGGGCGGCGTGGCTTCCGGTCTGGATGTTGCGCAGCAGGCCACCGTACTCGATGCAACCCAGGCACAATTGGAGCTGTTGCATGAGCAACGTGGGCAATACGAGCACGCCATCGCTGTGCTCGTCGGGCAGCCGGCCTCCACGTTCAAGCTTGCAGAGCATGTGTTGGATACGCCTCCGCCGGCAATACCAACGGGTGTGCCGTCCGATGTATTGCAGCGCCGTCCGGACATCGCCACGGCGGAGCGCCAGATGGCATCCGCGAACGCACAGATAGGGGTGGCCAAGGCCGCGTTTTATCCTGTAATTTCGCTCTTCGGGCAGGGCGGTGCGAGCAGCCGGAACATTGCCGACCTCGTCAGTGCACCCAGCGCGATCTGGGCCCTTGGAGGCCAGGCGGTGCAACCGTTGTTCAATGGCGGACGGAACCGCGCAAACCTTGCCTCGGCGCGCGCCAGTTACGATCAAACGGTCGCAAACTACCGGCAGGATGTGCTGGTCGCATTCCAGCAGGTGGAAGACGCGCTTTCGAACCTCAACACGCTGCACAACGCCGCCCAATCGCAAGAGAAGGCGGTGGTGGATGCGCAGAAGGCACTGACAATCGCAAACAATCGCTACGTGGGCGGGATCACCACTTACCTCGACGTGGTGACCGCGGAAGAGACCTTACTTTCGAATCAGCGGCTCATGACGCAGATTCGCGGCCAGCAGATGGTCAACTCGGTTTACCTGGCGAAGGCGCTGGGGGGTGGGTGGAATGCCGACACACTCAATGGGATCGAAGTTCATCCCACGGCGGTTCAGGCAATTCAGCCGTAGTGCATCCAACGACTTTCGCAAGGTTTGCAACCGAGTGCCGGATCGACTCATCTCTTAGATTTTCATTCTCAGCGGGTCGCTCTACCTAAGTCCAGGAAAGGGAGGCGGAATGAGCAGTGCTGCGACAGCGCAGCCGCAGGCAAAGCCTGCCAGCAATCCCTGGCTGATTGCGATCGCTGTGATGCTGGCGACGTTCATGGACTGGTCCTCGATACTTCCATTGCGTCGGTGGCGCTGCCCCATATTGCCGGCAGCCTTTCCGCTACCAACGATGAAGCAACCTGGGTGCTGACCAGCTACCTGGTTGCCAATGCCATTGTCCTTCCGGCGAGCACCTGGTTCGCGCTGCGCTTCGGACGAAAGCGCTTCCTTATCATCTGCATCATAATTTTCACCGCTTCTTCCTTTGCGTGCGGCGCGGCGACCAGCCTTTGGATGATCCTTGCGGCTCGTGCCGTGCAGGGCGCGGGAGGCGGCGCATTGCAGCCACTTTCGCAGGCGATCCTGTTGGAAAGCTTCCCGCCGGAGAAACGTGGGCTGGCGATGGCCGTATTCGCGCTCGGCGTAGTGGTGGCGCCGGTGCTCGGACCGACCTTTGGAGGCTGGCTCACCGACACCTATTCCTGGCGCTGGGCGTTCTACATCAATATTCCGATTGGGATTCTTGCAATCTTCATGATCTTGCGATTCGTGCAGGATCCACCCTACATCCAGAACGCAAAGCCAGGCAGAATCGACGCCATCGGCTTGGGGCTTCTCGCGATATGGCTCGGAGCTCTCCAGATCATTCTCGATAAAGGCCAGGAGGTGGATTGGTTTGGCGCCACTTGGTTGCGCTGGGCTACCGCTATCCTAATTGCGGCTTTCATCGCGTTCCTGCTCAGGGAATGGGACCACGATCGTCCGCTGGTCAATCTACGCGTCTTCTCGCATCGTAACTTTACGCTCGGATGCATTCTCATCGGCCTCTTTGGCGCGGTGATCTACGGCATGGTCACGCTGCTGCCGCTCTTTTATCAGGAACTGATGGGCTATACCGCCTTGAACGCGGGAATCGCCGTGAGCCCGCGTGGACTGGGCGCGATTATCGCAATGCCGGTCATCGGCATCCTCACCAGCAAGCTCGACAATCGATGGATGATTGCTTTCGGTTTTGCACTTTTTGGTATCTGCAGTATTTGGTTCGGGCGGGTCTATCTCGGAATCTGGCCCTGGACGCTGGTGTGGGCGATCATCCTGAGCGGCTTCGGGTCGGGATGCGTATTTGTTCCGCTGTCGACCACAACCATGGCGGGGTTGCGCAACGAAGAAATTGGTAATGCCAGCGGCCTCTACAATCTGCTGCGAAATATCGGTGGAAGCATTGGCATCTCCATCGTGAATACGATCGTTTCACGACATTCACAGTCGCATCGGGCAGAGCTCGTCCGTTCCATTACACCCAACAGCCACGCGTACCAGCAGCAGTTCGACTCCATTCGTCACGCCATGGCGATGACGGGCTCAGGAGGAAATGGACCGCCTCTTTTTGCTCCCGGGATCCGGGCCTTGGGGATCGTCAACGGGATGGTGGAGCAGCAGGCGCGACTGTGGTCGTATGTAGACGATTTCCGTTATCTCGCCCTGGTCTGCTTTGCCTGTGTGCCGGTCGTCTTCATGTTGAAGAAAGCGGTGGCCAGGAAGGGCGCCGTAGGTGCCGCTCACTAAGGGCCACGCGCCCACGCTTCCACACCTGATACGATAATCGCAGCGAGGTTTCCTGACGTTGAACGCCACTACAGAGGCGTCTCTGCAGATCCATTCTCCTCATCAATTTCCCTTCCGGCGCGCCTGGCTGTTCGTGGTGTTTCTCTTTCTGCTGGTGTACGCGGGGTCAGCTTTTTCGCCCGGCTTGCAGGACGATGCCGACTCGACGCACGCCGAGGCCGCGCGCGAGATGTACGCGACGGGCGACTACGTCACCTTGCATGTCAACGGCATTCGTTATCTCGAGAAAGCGCCGATGATGTATTGGCTGGTGGCGATAAGCTACCGCGTGTTTGGCGTGAACGAGTTCGCTACCCACTTGCCGACGGTGCTCGCGATCTTCGGGCTCATGCTGCTGGCAATGCGCTGGGGGAGACGAGCCTTCGGAGACCGCGGCGGTTTTTACGCGGGCTTGTTCGTCGCCACGACCGCGGGATACTTTCTGTTCACCCGCATCCTGATCCCGGAAGCGGTCCTCAGCCTCTTTATTGCCTTGTCGATCTACTGCTTTTTAACGGGACTTGAAGAACCGCGCGTGAGTTGGAGGATTTACGGCGCGTACGCCTGCATGGCCTGCGCCGTCCTGACGAAAGGGTTATTCGCGCTGGTGGCGATTGTGGGACCGATGCTCCTGTACTTGATTCTCACAGGACAATGGCGCCGCTGGCGCGAGTTACGGCTGTTTCGAGGGACGCTTCTGTTTCTTGCCATAGCGGCGCCGTGGCACATTCTCGCAGGAATTCGTAACCCGCATTTTTTCTGGTTTTATTTTGTCAATGAGCATTTCCTGCGTTTTCTCGGCAAGCGGTACCCGGTGGATTACAACAAGCTGCCGGCGAGCCTCTATTGGCTGCTGCATCTGGTATGGCTATTCCCGTGGAGTCTCTACCTGCCTTTGGCCATCCGTCGCGGTTGGATATTGTTCAAGCAGCGGTCGAAGCTTGCATTCGGATTTGCCGAGCGAACCGAACTCATGTGCTGGCTGTGGGCCGGCGTGATCCTGATCTTCTTCTCACTCTCCACCAACCAGGAGTACTACACCTTTCCTGCTTACCTCCCTTTGGTCCTGCTGCTGGCAAGCGCGGTGGCGGCGGGAGAGGAAGAAAGTGGAACGTCGGCGTGGCTCATAGGGTCCTCGTCGGTCCTTGCCGCAATCGCGTTGGCTGCTTCCGTGGCATTGGCTGCCGGACTTTGGAACTCGCGCAAGCTGCCATTTGTTTCCGACATCGGAATCGTGCTGGCACAACCCAATCTTTCCACCGATACGCTTTCCATGGGCCACATGCTGGACCTGACCGGTCCTTCGTTTGCGGCTTTGCGCTTGCCCGCGGTGCTCGCGATGATCGCTCTTGCACTCGGACCTACGGTAGCGGTTGTATTACGGCTGCGTCGCTCTCAGAGAGCCGCTACGGTCGCGACCTCAATCACGATGGCAGTCTTTCTCGTCGCAGCCCACATCGCGCTGGTGCGTTTTGATCCTTATCTCGGATCGCGCGACCTCGCGCACGCGATTCAGGCGGAAGCGACTGCCAACGATCGCATCATGATTTATGGGGACCAGGCCTTCGGATCGTCGCTGTTGTTTTATCTGCGGAGGTCGATTGAACTCGTCAATGGGCGCACGACGTCGATGTGGTTCGGTTCCACATATCCCGATGCTCCACACATTTTTTTGGACGATGCGGACCTGTTACGCGTGTGGGATTCCGATCAGAGGGTGTTCCTGTTTGTTCCGGAGTACGCGCGCAAGACTGTGGATGCTTTGTTGAATGACCGGAAGTTTGCCGTCGCGGAGAGCTCAGGCAAGGTGATCTACAGCAATCGTCGTTGACGGTTCCTCTGCGATTTCGCCAATTGCGTAAACCGGAATCATCTTGCCCCCGCTCTGCAGTTCGTAGGTCTGCTCGCGCCACAGAACCGTATCTCCGATGAAGCTGAACGCCCAGAAACAGAATCCCATGAAATCACGCAGCGGGAACAACCAGCAGTAGCGCAGGGAATTCCGGTCGCCCACGGCTTTCCAGCCGGCCAGCAGCGCCATGGCAGAGCGGTTCGCCAGGCCCAGCCCAAAGAGGCAAAGCGCAAGAATCCAGTGGTGCATGGCGGCAGCGGCGATCATGGCCAGGAGTGCGAAGGGCATGCCGAAACTCAAAACACTTGCCACGTGTCCGGCGGGACGAGAGAAGCGGGCGCTCTTCATCCAGCGCACCTGGTGAAGCATGGAGGCGGTGAAGGAACGGTTCAAAACATAGTGTTCGATCGGATGTCGTGAGAGCTCAACTTTCCAACCGGCTTCGTGCACAAGGTTCCCGAGAACATAGTCGTCTGCACAATATTGCCCGAGGGCTTCAAAGCCGCCGATGGTGTCCAGGACGTCCCTGCGAATCGCCATGGTGGGACCCAGGGCGAACTTCATCCCCTCAAGCAGGTCTGACGCCAGGACCCCGGCTGTCATCTCCACCGACATACCAAGCGCCTCAAGGCGCGACCAGAGCCCCCCGGTGGGTACGCCGCGATAGAGGCAGGTCACCAGCCCGGTCGAAGAATTCAGAAGAGGACGCACCACGGCAGCTACGTAATCCGAAGAGACGCGAACGTCGCTGTCGCTGATCACCAGAAATTCATGCGAGGCCTTCGCGCACATCTTCTCCAGGGACCAGACCTTGGCATTCGGCCACTCGGGAGTGACCGGAGAAAACGACTTTGACAGGCACCCACGGGAAAGCTTCCTGCACCGAACGCAACACGCGCAGGGCGGGGTCATTCGCATCCCGCAGGCCAAAGATGATTTCGAAGTTAGGGTAATTCTGGTCGAAGAAGCTGGCGAGGTTCTCGCGAAGGTTGGGTTCCAGCCCGCACAATGGCTTCAATAAAGTGACGGGGGGAAGAGTCTCGGCAGAGAACGTGGGACGCTGCGGGCGACGAAAGCGTGCCAGCGCCACTACTACCAATAATAGGAAGCCAGTGCATGTGCACAACCCGGCTATGCCGAGGACAAGTAAAAATCCGATGAACATGAATGCCTGCTCGCCTACACCGTCCTCATCGATTCAGCGAGTCGGTCCGCCGAATTCTCTTATCTGCCAAAGCAAAAGAAGAGTTCCTGAAAACGGAGCACTGCCCCGGCGCAAGGGAACGCAAGAAACGCTATACGCCGAAGGGTGAACTCACCTTCTAGTATATCAAGAGGGGTAGTTAAAGCGGGCGCGGAGATGCCGTTCCAGGCGCGGATGACGGTAAGTTCATCATCGCGCAGCCCGGAACGAGGATTCGTGAATCTCTGGAAAGCTGCGAGAAAAGAGGCTACAGACCTGCCGCCGCAGGCTTTTCCGGCTTCCAGAACGGATTATCGAGACCCGCCAGGGGATGCGGATCTTCCTTGATCCGCGGCTGGGAGGATGAGGTCCCGGCGCTAGTAGCGGGATTGCAGGGGCTGCCTTCTTTGTGATCGACGCCGCAGTGGGGACATTGCATGGAGCTACTCCTGATTGGGTTTCGTAACTCACTATTAAAGACCCTGCACCGCAAACCAGAAAATGCAAAATTTCGATTCGGGTCAATCGACTTTCGAATTGTCACACTCGTTGTGACTTCACTGCGGACTTCTTCGGAGTTGCACGATGCCGGATTACATCGATGAATGCGGTCGCGGCACGTGGCAGGGTACGGTCGGTACGATACACCAGTCCAAGCTCACGCCAAAGCTCGACGTTCTTAATCGGCAGCAACTTGCCTTTGCCGGAGAGCACTTCGTCCTGCGCGAAGGTGCTGCTGAGCAGCGAAATGCCGACGCCGGAAACGACAAAGCTCTTGATCATGCCGACACTGGGGATCTCCATCGCAATCCGCAGCCTGGAATTGTAGGGACGGAAGAGCTTGTCGAGTTGCTGGCGCGTGTAGCCGGTTTTCGGGAAGATCAGCGGAAAATCGGCGATCTGCTCGACGGTGACCGACTCCTCGGCCGCCAGCGGATGGCGCGACGGAACGAAGAGCATGAGTTGATCGCGGAAGATGGAATGCACCTTCAGAGAGGGCGATTTCACGGGAAGAGTAGCGATCCCGAGATCGATAATGCCATCTTCGACAGCCTGGAGAATTTTGCGGCTGAAGTTGCGATAAACACTGATCTGGACTTCGGGGAATTTCTGGCTGTACTCCGAAAATACTTCCGGCAGGACGTAAAGGCAGGTCGCCTCATTGGCGCCAATGGAAAGCGTACCGCGCGGCTTTTCTCCCTGGTCTGCGACTGCGCGCAAGGATTCGTTGCGCAAGGCGACCATGCGTTGGGCGTATTCGAGAAGGACTTCGCCGGCCGGCGAGAGACGAACGGTTTTTCCCGAGCGGTCGAAGAGACGCTCGTTGTATTCCTGCTCCAGTTGCCGTATCTGCGCGCTGACGGCCGATTGTGACCGGTAGACCTTTTCGCCCGCGCGAGAGAAATTTCCCAGCTTAGCAACTTCCAGGAAGGTAAGCAGCTGATCGAAATCCATGTATTACTGTACCAAACGAGAGCTGAAACCGGATGCCGGATCTTTACGCATGCAACTCTCCGCCGATAGGTTCAGCTGAAGACAAGCTCCTTCGCACGCTGCGCCGCCTTGACGACCGCCTTAATCAACGTAACCCGCAACTTGCCTTCTTCAAGTTCAAGAATTCCGTCGATGGTGCACCCGGCTGGGGTGGTCACAGCGTCCTTTAATTGTGCCGGATGCTGGCCGGTTTCGAGTACGACCTTAGCTGCGCCCATGGTCGTTTGTGCTGCGAGCAGGGTGGCAAGGTCGCGCGGCAAACCTACTTTCACGCCCGCCTCGGCCAGCGATTCAATGATGATGTAGATAAACGCAGGGCCGCTCGCGGAAAGTCCAGTGACGGCGTCCATGTGCTTTTCTTCCACGATGGCGGTCCGCCCGACGGTATTGAACATCGCTTGTGCGAGTTCCAGGTGCGCGAGGGTAGCGTTCGCTCCCTTGCAAATGCCGGTCATGCCTGCGCCCAGCTGAGAAGGCGTATTCGGCATGGCACGAATAATCGGAACCTTTGCGCTCAGCCGTTCCTCCATGTATGCGGTTGGAACGGAGGCAGCGACAGAGATCAAGAGTTGATCTTCTCGCAGCTCATCGCGTAGCCCGGTAAGTACCAGGCCCACGGTCTGGGGTTTGACCGCAAGCAGGATTACATCCGCTTCGTGCACGGCCTCGGCGTTGTCGGTGCCAACGTGGATACCCATCTCCTTGCTCAGGATTGCGGCTTTCTCCGGATGCGTGACGGTTGCGCGCACGCGGTTAGGTGAGAGCAGGCCTTCGCGCTGCATGGCGTTGACGAGGATGGTCGCAATCTTGCCAAGGCCAATGATCGCGACATTCTGTTGGGACAAATTTGAGGAGGGCTTTGCTTTCGTTGTCATGGGCTCTTCCAGTCGAATCTTGGGTTGAGGAAAACGAGAACAGCTAAGCGAGAACCGACGGGTCCGGTGCGTTTGGCGGGACTTCACAAACAGGCACCTCGTTGTTGCGATGAACGGCCAAGGTACGTAACTGGCAGGGGATGTTGAGTGACCGGTAGGCGTCCGCGAGCAGACGCTCAATCTCCGGGAAACTCCGGGTGGCAAATCCGACGATGGAAGGTCCCGCTCCGCTGACGCAGACGCCGAGAAGATCGGGATGCTCAAGCAGCATCGCTTGCTCCAGGCAGGGGATCAGGCGCTGGCGGTAAGGCTGGTGCAACCGATCGCTCAAGGCTTCGTGGAGGAGGGAAAAATCTTCGCTCTGCAGCGCGTGCAGGAGGTGGGCCAGGCGCTGCAGGTTGTAGACCGCATCGTGCCGCGAGATTCGCTCGGGCAGCATGCTACGGGCGGCCTCCGTCGAGAGATCGAGCCTGGGCGTTGCCACGATCAGGTGGAGTGCGGCAGGCCAGTGCAGAGGCACTGCCGAAGCGGGCCCCGTCGGGTAGCTGGCAGCTCGCCGTGAGGCCGCCGAGCAGGGCGGCTGCGACGTTGTCGGGATGTCCTTCCAGCGCAACCGCAGCATTCAAGAGGTCACGCGGCTGCATTGGCTCCATGATTGCTTCGTACAAGCGCAACCCGGCGACCGTCGCTGCCGCGCTGCTGCCCAGCCCGGAGCAGATCGGAATATCGCAATGTACATCCACCGCGATGGAAGGGAACGCGCTGGTGCGCTGGCGCGCGAGGAAGCGGAAGGCGCGTTCGATGTAGTTCTCGCCGCGCAGTTGCTGCCCAACGAAACGAAAATCGATCTTGTTCTCGCCATGTGCCGGGCGGACTCTCAAGCGGAGATAGAGCTGTACCGCAACCGCGAGCACGTCGAAACCCGGGCCGAGATTGGCCACCGACGCAGGCACCGTGATCTCGATTTCCCCACGCTTCGCGAGATAGCTCATGAGACCACCTCGACGGCTTGCGTGGTCTTTAACTTCTCGTGCGCCTGCAGGATGAAATCCGTGTCCTTGAGCGCGTGGCCGGTAAGGATGGCAACCACCGTGGCATCTTTCTCGAGCTTTCCTTCCGCACGCAGTTTGCGAAGGCCCGCGAGCGTGGTGGCCGAGGCGGGTTCGCAACCGATGCCGTCGAGTCCGATCAGCGCTTTGGCCTCCGCGATTTCCTCGTCTGTGACATCCATTACAAGGCCGCCGGTGTAGCGCACTGAATGCAGCGCCTTGCGCCACGAACGCGGGTTCCCGATGCGGATGGCAGTCGCTACCGTTTCCGGATGCATGGAGGGAGTGATCTCTTCCGCGCCACTACGCCACAATTCCGCAAAGGGATTCGCACCTGCTGCCTGCACGACGATTAATTTCGGAACACGATCGATAAAGCCGAATTTCTTGAGTTCCTCGAGGCCCTTGCCGAAGGCTGCGGTGTTGCCGAGGTTTCCGCCCGGGGTGATGACATAGTCCGGCACCTGCCAATCGAGCTGCTCCAGCATCTCGATCATCACTGTCTTCTGGCCTTCCACGCGGAAAGGGTTCACGGAGTTGAGGAAGTAAATGTCCCGGTTGGTGGTTTGCAGCAATTGGTCGAGCGCGGCGTCGAAATTGCCATCGACCTCGACGATCTTCGCTCCAAAATCCAGGGCCTGCGCCAGCTTGTTGAGGGAAATCTTTCCGCTCGGCAGGTAGACGTGTGCCTCCAACCCAGCGCGTGAAGCATAAGCAGCCAGCGAGGCGGAGGTGTTGCCGGTTGAGGCGCATGCCACGATCTTTGCGCCCACAAACTTCGCCTCGGTCATGCCTACGGTCATTCCGAGATCTTTGAAACACGCTGTCGGATTCCAGCCGAGATGCTTGAACCATAAGCGATCAAGGCCGACGGATTTGCCGGTTTTCAAGCCATGGACAAGAGGAGTGTTGCCTTCGGAGAGGGTGACGAGCGAAGCAGGATCGTAGGGGCCGGGAAGGAGGTCGCGGAAACGCCACACGCCGCTGGTATCGGCGAGGGCGTTCGACATTCGACGCTCGCGCCAAACTTGCTTCTGCTTGCCAGGATCGAATTTTGGCGTATCGATAACAACTTCCAGCAGGTCGCCGCACTTCGGGCAGGCCACAGCGCGCTCGTGGAGATCGAGACTGTGAGCGCACTTCCGCTTGTTGCAACGCAAATGCATCAGCTTCCTCTAGCGCAGGATCGGCATACAGAAGGGCGCCGTTTTGTGAAAGTCGAGCGAGCTGATCTCAGCGATGGCCAGTGCCAGCTTCGCGCTGCTACAGGTTTCCAGGGTCATCACGAAGGGAAGTTCGGCTTTGGAACACCCCGGCTTCTGCAAAACCGAGTCAATGTTAATCCCGTTGCGTGAGAGAATCCCCGCAATCGACGCGATGATTCCCGGTTTGTCCTGGATCACGAAACGTAAATAATGTGGGGTCTCGAAGTCGCTGCTGGCTTTGAAGCGAGCCGGCGCTGCACCGTCGTTTTCGCGTGGTTTATGCCGCGCAATGTGCAACAGGTCGGAAACGACCGCAAGCGCCGTGGGGTTGCCGCCGGCGCCAAATCCCGCGAAAACCGTTTCTCCACCGAATTCTCCGGTGCTCACCAGTAGATTCTGGCTTCCCGCAACGCGGGCGAGGGGCTCGGTCTGCGGCACCAGCGCCGGCTCCACCGAAGCATAAAGCCGATCGGCGTGCAATTCCGCGCGTGAGATCTGACGGATCGTGCAGCCCAGTTGATGGGCGTATTCAAAATCGATCTGCTGCACCCCGGAGATGCTGCGGCACGCCACTTCATCGGGGTGTACCTCGGCATTCAATCCGACGCGTGACAAGATCACCAACTTCGCGCGAGCATCGTAGCCCTCAATGTCATCGGTGGGATCGGCTTCAGCGAAGCCCGCTTTCTGCGCTTCCACTAATGCATCTGCGAAGGAGGCGCCTGACTGTTCAATGCGCGTAAGGATGTAGTTGCAGGTCCCGTTCAGGATGCCGCGCACCTTGTGAAGGCGGTCGCCGGCAAGGCCGTCTTGTAGTGCGGCGATGACCGGAACGCCGCCCGCCACGCATGCTCCGAAACCGAGTTGCAGATCCTTCTCGCGCGCCAGAGCCAACAGTTCGGTGCCATGATGTGCAATGAGCTGTTTGTTGGCGGTGACCACGGACTTTCCTGCGCGCAATGCTTTTGTCACCCACGCATGGGCTGGTTCGAGGCCGCCCACCAGTTCCACAATCACATCGGCATCCGAATTCAGCAGGTCGTTGAAGTCATCGGTCCACTGCACATCTTCAGCAACCCAATCCACTTTTTTGCGAGCGATGTCGCGGTTGTACACATGGGTGAGATGGAAGGGAAGCTCCGCATCGCGCGAGCAGAGCAGCCGCGCTACGGAACTGCCGACCGTGCCGAAGCCTACCAGCGCAACTTTGCAAACTTTGACGGCAGACTCCGGAAAGCGAGCGATCTTCAAAGGCGATGCCATGTTCATGCCACCCCCGCGCAGCCAGCGTACGTTTCATTGCCGATTCCCGGCAACGACGAAAGATCTTCCTTGAAGAAATGGGCGTGAAGCGCCTGCACGGCGCGCACCGCATCGCTCTCTTCGGTCACAAAGCTGATGTTGATCTCCGAGGCGCCCTGCGAAACCATGTGCACGTTGACGTTTGCCTTCGCGACGACCGAGAAAACGTCCGCACAAATTCCCACCCGTCCGCGGATGTCGTTGCCGACGAGACACACGATCGCTTTCCCATTTTCCACCTCAACCGCGCCGAGTTGCTTCAGGTCCGCGACCAGCAGCTTGATATCGCACGATCCGTCGATCGCCACGGAGACGCTCACTTCCGAGGTATTCACCAGGTCTGGCGAGAGCGAGTGCTTTTCAAACACTTCGAAGAGAGATCGCAGGAAGCCGTGGGCAATCAGCAAACGCGGCGCCTTGATGCTCAGGATCTTCGTCCCCTTCTTTAGGGCGATGGCGCGAAACGTGCTCGTGCTGGGCGGCGCCTGGGCCTGGATGCACGTGCCTTTGCTTTCAGGATTGCGGGAGTTCAGCACGTACACGGGAATGTTGGATTCGACGGCCGGGATCAGCGTCGCCGGATGCAGCACCTTTGCACCGAAGTAAGCCAATTCCGAGGCTTCTTCGAAACCGATGACTTCGATTCGGCGAGCATCTTTGCAAATTCTCGGATCGGTGGTCAGCATGCCTTCGACGTCGGTCCAGATCTCGATCTGTCGGGCGCCTATTGCGGCGCCTACAAGAGCTCCCGAGAAATCGGAACCGCCGCGGCCCAGGGTGGTTGGCGTGCCGTCTTCCGCGGCGGCGATAAAGCCTCCCATCACCGGGACTCGATTCTTCGCCAGGTGATCCTTCAAGGCATTGCGAAGGCGTACGTTGGTAGGTTCGAGAAGCGGAACGGCCTTGGTGTAGCCGTTGTCGGTCACAATGCATTGACGGGCATCAATATGTACCGCATCCAGGCCTGCCGCCTTGAAGGCAGCCACCACCATGAGGCTGGAGAGCATTTCGCCAAAGGAAAGGACATTGTCCTGGGTACGCGGAGAGAGTTCGCCGAGCGCCGCAATGCCGCGCAATACATCTTGCAGCGCGGAAAACAAATCCTGAACCTCTTGCTGGGTTGCGCTCGAGGTCTTGGCGACTCCGGAGAGGACGGTGAGATGCCGTTGCCTGGCAGCGCGCCACTGCTTCAACGCTGCCGGAAGGTCCCCGGCGGCAGCCGCTTTGGCCATCGCCACCAGGGAGTCCGTAAACCCGCCCAACGCGCTGACGACCACCACCGGCTTTTGCTTCACACGATCTTTCACGATGCCCGTGATCCTGGCAATCGCCGTCGCGTCCTCAACCGAGGTCCCACCAAACTTCATGACGATCATGACCTACTCCCTTTTGCGCTGCCTGAAAACAGAAAACCCACCATCCTGTCGGGGCGGTGGGTTTTTTGAAGCTTCTGATTTGTAGAGTTTTAAGTGCTCTCTAAAATCTCCCCCCGCCCGGTTTGGTTCGCGGTGTTGTAATTCGCGAGCCTGTCCCCGAGATTGTGCCTGGAATGCACATAGCCATCGGGTTTGGGCGGTTGGATTGCATAAACTTGTGAAAGAACTATAGAAGACCTGCGTTCAGTGGTCAAGGGAGCACTGGTTATCCAGACAGATGACCCTGGATCATGTCCCGCAGGGTCTCCGCCGAGTGGCGCAGCTTCCCAAGCTCATCCTCGGCCAGATCGGGCGTGAGTACCTGGACGATGCCCTTTGCCCCCACCACGGTTGGCAGGCTCAGGTAGAGGTCCCGCAACCCGTAGGCGCCATCTACCAGCGTGGACGTGGTGAGCACCGTTTTCTGGTCACGCACTAAGGCTTCGACGATCTGCAGAAGCCCGACCGCCACCGCGTAGTATGTGGCACCTTTGCAGTCGATGATCTTGTAGGCAGCATCGCGAGTTTCCGCGAATATCTTGTCGAATTCCGCCGGTCGTAGGTGTGTCCGTGCAGGCGGCAGTATTCGCGCAGGCGGATGCCAGCGATGTTGGCCATCGACCAGATCGGAACCTCGGTGTCCCCGTGCTCCCCGAGGATGAATCCGTGAACGCTTCTCGCATCCACAGAGAAATGCTGCCCCAGCAGGTAACGAAAGCGAGCGGTGTCGAGGATGGTTCCCGAGCCAATCACGCGATGGGCCGGCAGGCCTGAGATTTTGTAGCTGGCGTAGCTCAAGATATCGACGGGGTTGGTGGCAATCAGCAACAGCGCATCGGGATTGCTTTGCACCACGCGGGGGACGATCTCGCGGAAAATTGCAAGATTGCGATCGAGCAATTGGAGCCGGGTCTCGCCTGGACGTTGCGCTGCCCCGGCGGTAATGACGATGACCGCGGCGCTCCGGCAATCCGCATACTCTCCAGCCCAAATGCGCGTGGCCGCGCCAAACGGGACCGCATGATTCAAGTCCATAGCCTCGCCTTCGGCTTTTTTCCGGTTGGCGTCGATCAGCACGATTTCCGCGGCAATTCGCCTGAGCAGGAGGCAGAAAGCAAAACTAGCGCCCACATTGCCAAGGCCAATTACGGCAATTCGCAGCGGAGAGTGGCCTGGGGGCGGGAGGCTCATCCGTCAAGGCTAGCATGCAGGGAGAACGCGACGACTTTCATCGTCGCGTTCCAATTTCAGTTGCCGGCTACGGTCACATTGATTGTCTGCTTAAAGCTGGTTCCGGTTGAATCTTTTGCTTGCACCGTGAGCCGATGGGAGCCTGCGGTCAGGGTGGCCGTCGCGTTCAGCGATCCCCCCTGTTGCGTGACCTTGGCTGACCCGTCGACATACAACTGAATGTACGAAACACTATTCGTATCGGTGCTGCCCGCCGTTACCGTGAGCGGAGAGGTCACAGTCGCGCCGTTGCTCGGACCGCAGATCGTGACCGAAGGCGAGACCGTATTGAGCGTGCAAGGCTGGGAGCCGGAGGTCCCGACGGTCACGTTGATCGTTTGATTGAAGATTGTTCCAGCAGAATCCTTTGCCTGGACAGTGAGCCGGTGGGTCCCTGGAGTCAGGGTCGCACTTGTATTCAGTACCCCGCCCGTTTGGGTTGTGATTGCTACGCGATCCACGTAAAGCTGGATGTGGGAAATGGATTTCGTGTCTGTGCTCCCTGCCGAGACCGTGACCGGCGAGGTCAGGGTCGCATTGTTCGCAGGTGTGCAGATGGTGACCGACGGGGACGCGGTGTTCAAGGTACACGGACCCGTGAGCGCGGCGGAAAGATAAAAGTTTGTGTCCGCCGCGTAGCCATTGTTGACCGTCGTGGTTTGCGTACCCGCGACGTAATTCGTAGCTGCCGCATTGACGCCGTAGCTCCCCGCCGGCAATGTCAGGCTGTAATGGCCGCCCGAATCCGTGGTGGCTAAGGCGTTTCCGGAAACCACCTGTGCGTTTGGAATCGCCTTGCAAGTAGCAACGTCGCGGACCAGCCCGGTGATCGTTCCAGTCTTCGCCGTAACCGCGGGCGCATGCCAGTTCAGCGTGAATTGGTTCGCCGAATCGGTCAGGCTGGTATTCAGGTAGGGAGAATAGGTTGTGACATCGATAGTGCCCTGCACCGGATGGAAGGTGAGGATGCGCAGATATCCGTCCCCGCCATTCGCCATCAGTTGGTAATTTGAGAAGACCTGGTTCACTAGATTGCCGGCCATGCCAAGATCCACGCGGCGCGCCCCGTTCCCGCTCGTCACGTGGCCATTGAGAACCATCTCGATGTTGCCATATTGGCTGATCAGCTTCGTCCACAGCTTGTCGCCGTAATTGTCGCTGTTCATGTCCTGGGTGTCGCATTGGTCGACCCGGGTGCCATCCGCGTACAGATAGCTGTGGGTGACGACAATTACCTCTTTGTCTTCGTTCGCCTCCAGGACCGATTCCGCCCATTCCACCACCGCATCGCGAGGCACGAATTCCAGGACCAGAATCAGGTAATTGGTCCCGTTGAGGTTGAGGAAGCCGTAGAAATTCTCATTGCTGCCGTTGTAATTTCCGCCGTACCACGGGTAATTCGCATAGCGTGACGGCCCGAACCACTGGTTAAACGTGATGGCCGAACGCGAAGCAGGCAATGCGTTGTCGTAATCGTGATTTCCGATGGCCAGGAGGTAGGGAATCTGCGCGTTGTCCAGCAGGCGATACGCTGCATCCGCATTCGTCCACTGGGAATTATCAGACCCGTTGTTGACGATGTCTCCTAATCCGAGAGCTCCCTGGATATTCAGAGACGCTTTCGAGTTGGCAATCCACTGGGTCTGGGCGGCGAGTACTTGAGGGTAAAACTGGCTCTCGTTCTGTACATCCGGCATTACGATGAGGGTGAAATCGCTACCTTGCGCATACAAGGAAACCGCACATGCAAGGAACGAAAACGCTACTACGACGAGGGAGGCGGCGCGCTTCATGGAACACCTGCGTAACCCGGGTTAGGCTAAGAGCGATCAATCTGCTGCCTAGTAGGGTATGTTGAGCAGACGGTACTCTGAATTCAATCCAGCAGCAAAGGAATATAACGGCGAAATTGTGGAAAACCGGCAGTCTATGAAAATTCGCTATGATTACCAGGGTCACCACTCGTATGTTTTTGGAGAATGAACAAGAAAGGTGACTACGACGTCCTTCGAGAACAGCAGCGACATAGAATACTTTTTGCTCTCATTCATTTAGCATTGCGGCACACGAATCTTATTCAGGGGTCGCCCTCGGACCACGTCTCGCGGTACGGGCAAACGATCCTTCATTCATAAGAACCAGCATCGGCACTGCATGGATCCCATCTCAACGCAAACCTGGTACAAAGACGCAATCATCTATGAGGTCCACGTCCGCGCGTTTTCTGACAGCGTTACGGATGGCATTGGCGACTTCGGCGGCATCACGCAAAAACTCGATTATCTGGAAGACCTCGGCGTTACCGCGATCTGGCTTCTGCCGTTTTATCCGTCGCCGCTGAAGGATGACGGGTACGACATCTCCGATTACACCAACGTCCATCCGTCCTACGGCACGCTGCGCGAGTTCCAGCGATTCCTGCGCGAGGCGCACCGCCGTGGGCTGCGGGTCATCACCGAGTTGGTGTTGAACCATACCTCGGATCAGCACATCTGGTTCCAGCGTTCGCGTCGCGCCGAACCCGGCAGCCGTTGGCGCAATTTCTATGTCTGGAGCGACAGCCCCGAACGCTACCAGGACGCTCGCATCATCTTTAAGGATTTTGAAACCTCGAACTGGACCTGGGATCCCGTTGCCAAAGCCTACTACTGGCATCGCTTCTACTCGCACCAGCCGGATCTGAACTGGGACAATCCCGAAGTCCGCGACGCCATGTTCGACGCCATGGATTTCTGGCTGGAGATGGGAGTGGACGGGCTACGCCTGGACGCCGTGCCTTACCTCTTCGAGAGAGAAGGCACGAATTGTGAAAACCTCCTCGAAACGCACGTGGCCCTTCGCGACCTCCGCAAGCACGTTGACGAGAAATTCAAAGACAAGATGCTTCTCGCCGAGGCCAATCAATGGCCCGAGGATGCCGTCGCTTACTTCGGCAAAGGCGACGAGTGTCATATGGCCTTCCACTTCCCGCTGATGCCGCGTCTCTTCATGTCGCTGCGCATGGAAGACCGGTACCCGGTGACGGACATCCTTCGTCTCACGCCGCCCATTCCTGAAAACACGCAGTGGGCGCTCTTTCTGCGCAACCACGACGAACTGACGCTGGAAATGGTGACCGACGAAGAGCGCGATTACATGTACCGCACTTATGCCCACGATCGCGCCATGCGCATCAACCTTGGGATTCGGCGTAGGCTTGCGCCGCTGCTGGAGAATGACCGCCGCAAAATTGAGTTGATGAACGCCTTGCTCTTCTCCCTTCCCGGAACGCCAGTCGTCTATTACGGCGACGAGATTGGGATGGGCGACAACATCTATCTCGGCGACCGTAACGGGGTCCGCACGCCCATGCAGTGGAGCGCCGACCGCAATGCCGGCTTCTCCAAAGCCAATCCGCAGAAACTCTTTTTGCCGGTGAATATCGACCCGGAATATCACTACGAATCCATCAACGTGGAGACGCAGCAGAATAATCCGCACTCGCTGCTCTGGTGGATGAAGCGTGTGATCGCACAGCGCAAGCAGTTCCGCGCCTTCGGACGTGGAACTCTGGAATTCCTCTACCCCAGCAATCGCAAGGTGCTTGCCTATATTCGCCACTTCGAAGACGAAAATATCCTGGTGATCGCGAACCTGTCGCGCTTCACGCAATGCGCGGAACTGGATCTCAGCCGCTTCGCGGGTGCGGTGCCAGTGGAGATCTTCGGACGTGCGCGTTTTCCCAATGTTGGGGATCAGCCCTATTTCTTCTCGATGGGTCCGCATGCCTATTACTGGTTTCATTTGCAGCCGCGGGAGGTCAGCCAGGAGTCGCTCAACGTACAAACGGAGACGGCCCCATCCATCCCTGTAGTGCAGGTGGAATCCGCCGACGACGTGTTCGCCCCCGCCGTCCGCAACGCCCTTCGACGGCTGCTCCCGAAAATGCTTGCCGCCCGGCCCTGGTTCCAGGGAAAGAACAGGACGATACGGAACCTCGAAGTGGGCGACGCCATTGCTCTTCCGCAAACCGGCGCTTACGTTGTGTTGCTGGTTGTGGAATACGCGGATGGCGAGCCGGAAACCTACTTGACGCCGTTGTCGGTGGCGTCGGGAGAAAAGGTCGACGTAGTCTTGAAAGACCATCCGGATGCAGTGCTGGCGCGCCTCGATGACGGCCGGAACCAGGTGCTGCTCTACGCTGCCGTCTACGACCACGACTTCGCCGATGCGGCACTGAAAGCGATCGTGAAACGCAAACGCTTCAAAGGGAATTCCGGGGAACTCGTCGCCGGGCATACCCGTGCCTTCCGCAAGGCTTGGGAGAACCAGCGTACCGGTCTTGATCCTGCGACCCATCCCGGCGAACGAAACACGGTGAGCATCACTTACGGTGAAAACTTCACCCTCAAGCTTTATCGCAAGCTGGAAGCGGGGCCGAACCCCGATCGGGAGATGGAAGAATTTCTCACCGAAGAGACGAACTTCACCCAGGTGCCTCGGGCCCTTGGCTGGCTCGAATACCGCCGCGGTGACGAAGACAACCTCGAGCAAACGACGATCGGGTTGCTGCTGGGATACGCACGCAATGCCACCCCGGGGTGGACGTATGCGCTCGATCATCTCGGCATCTTCTTCGAGCGCGCCCTGGCTGTGGCGCTTAACGACCCAAGGCTGAAAGATCTCTCGGGTGGCCCGGTGCTTTCCCTGGCCAACCAGTCGCTGCCGCCACTGATGGGCGAGTTGCTGGGGAGCTATGCCGACAGCACGCGCGAACTGGGGCACCGCACGGCCGAGTTACACCTGGCTCTGGCAAGCCGGCCGGATATCCCCGCCTTCGCTCCCGAACCGTTCACGGAGTTTTACCGGCACAGCCTGTATCACGGAATGCTGGGGCAATCGAGCCGTGCCATGGACAGCTTGCGGGCGCGCCTTCGCTCTCTTCCGGGGGCCGCGCATGACGACGCTGAAGCCCTGCTGGGACGCGAGCCGGAACTGCGCGCGCGGCTCCAACACTTGCGCGATACCCGCATCTCCGGAACCCGCATCCGTCACCATGCCGACTATCAGCTCTCCAACATCCTGTATACCGGGAGCGATTTCCTCATCTCCAACTTCGAAGGCAATGCCGAACGTCCGATTGGCGAACGGCGCATCAAGCGCTCTCCGCTGCGGGATGTGGCCGGCATGATCCGTTCCTTTCACTACGTATCGCATGCCGTCCTCTTCGGCCAGGTGCCCGGAATTGTGCTCAGCCGCGATGCCTTTCCGCAACTGGAGCGCTGGGCCGAGTGGTGGTACGTGTGGGTCAGCGCGATCTTCCTGAAAGGCTATCTCGAGCAGGCGGGCACGGCGAGTTTCCTGCCGCGTTCGCAGGAAGAGCGCGCGGTGCTGCTGGAGGCCTACACGCTGGAGAAAGCGCTGATCGAAATCGAATACGAACTGACGCATCGTCCCGACTGGGTGCGAATCCCGGTCCGTGGCATCCTCGACCAATTACGATGAGAGACTGTTAGTCGATGAAATTTCCTCGCGCGAGTGGCGTGCTGCTGCACCCAACTTCACTCCCCGGCCCCTATGGAATCGGAGACCTCGGTGCGGGAGCGTATCGCTTTGCCGATTTCCTGCATGCTGCCGGGATGAAGATCTGGCAAGTGCTGCCGCTGAACCCAACCGGATACGGCGACTCTCCCTATCAATCGTTCTCCGCGTTCGCGGGAAACCCGCTGCTGATCAGCCTGGATGAGCTGCACAAGCAAGGCCTGTTGAGCGAAGAGGAACTGCGCAGCGCGTCCTCCGACCACGACGGCGATATCGATTTCGGAGCGGTGATCCCACGCAAGTTTGCGGCGCTGCAGAAAGCCGCGAGCCGTTTCTACGATAAACAGGGCGCGCAAAACCTCGAATTCCAGCAGTTTGTTGCCGAAAATACGTCCTGGATCGAGGATTATGCGCTGTTTATGGCGGCGAAAGATGCGCATGCGCTGGTCGTGTGGACGGAATGGGATCCGGACCTGGCGGCGCGCAAACCGGAGGCGCTGGAACGGTGGCGCCGGGAGCTGTCCGTTCAAATCGCTGCTTATAAATTCTGGCAGTTCGAATTTTTCCGGCAGTGGCACGGGCTGAAAGACTACTGCAACGAGCGTGGCATCCGGGTGATGGGCGATATCCCGATCTATGTGGCGCACGACAGCGCTGACGTCTGGGCGCGGCCCGATCTCTTCTGGCTCGATACGCATGGCAATCCGTTGAAGGTCGCCGGCGTGCCCCCCGATTATTTCAGTGCCACCGGTCAGCTCTGGGGCAATCCGATCTACCGCTGGGAGCTGATGCGGGTGAACGGGTATCGCTGGTGGATCGAACGCTTCCGTGCCGCGCTGACCATGTTCGACCTGGTGCGGGTCGATCACTTCCGGGGCTTCGAGGCGTACTGGGAGATCCCTGGCGGCGAGACGACCGCAATCCGCGGCCAGTGGGTGAAAGGGCCGGGCGCGGAACTCTTCCACGCAGTATCAGCAGCGTTGGGCGAGTTGCCGATCGTGGCGGAAAACCTGGGCGTGATCACGCCGGAGGTGGAAGCGATTCGCCATGAATTCGGTTTCCCCGGGATGGCGATTCTGCAGTTTGCCTTCAGTATCGACCCGATGGCACCAACGTTTCGTCCGCATAACTACGAGCGGCAACTGGTGGCGTACACCGGTGGGCACGACAACGACACGATGTTCGGCTGGTGGCGTTCGGGCGTGGCCGACAGCACGCGGACGCAGGCGCAGGTGGAGAAAGAGCACAACGATGCGGCCAACTACTTCGGGGTGACACTCGACGAGATGGACCGCAACGTCAACTGGATCTACATCCGCGCGGTGATGATGTCGGTGGCGGATACCGTCCTGTTCCCCATGCAGGACATTGTGGGGGCCGGTGGCGAAGCGCGCATGAACCTGCCGGGAAGCCTTGGCCGCAACTGGAAGTGGCGCATGCCGGCAAACTCCCTGCGACCGGAATACGCCGAGCGCCTGAAGGGGTTTGCGACTCTCTACGATCGTTAGGCTGTTTATTCACTGATACCGATACCCCCTCCCCCCACCCTCTTGCAGTTTCAGCAGCTTAGGCTGTGCAAAACCTGCAAAATATTCAATCGAGAGATTTTAGAGGCAAAATATCCGAAACAGGCCAGTTACGCGCTGTTTTGTCCGGAAAGCCGCCCTCTGGGGATTCGTCCACCCGTTATTCATTGTGAAAGAGCTAGTGATCCTGAGTGGCAATGCGCCACTTGAACAGAATAGGGGCGCGCGTGTCACGCAGTCTGTTCCCCGGAGGTGCAGTGTGTTCCCTCAAACCGGGTACCACGGGTACCCGGCACGCTGAACGCTGAACGCCAAATGCGGCTCTCACATTCAAGGTGCAGAGGTGTTGGCGGTATGAGAGGCGGCCTGGCCGAAGACGTAACGCCAACCCTCTGGGGTACGACTGTAGGTGTCACTGAAGAGGACGGTGTAATCGAAGGGCTTGCCGCGTTCCGTTCCCTTGGCATGGAGGGTGGCGGTGATGACGGCGGTGTCTCTCCAGACGCGGACGGTCTGCCCGCGGTCTTCCTGGACCTCATATTGGAAAGCTCCACTGCGGGCTTCAGCGACGAGGTCAGCCTTGGTGAAGGTTTTGCCGGAGCTGCCAATGAGAATGAAATTCTCCGGCAGAAGGCGCTCGAGGGTGGCAACGTCGTTGGCTTTGACGGCGGCCTGCAATTCGGCATCGAGTTTCAGCACGGCATTGCGATCGGCGTCGGCGGGGCGAGCGGCGGGGCGAAAGGAAAGATCGAACCAGGGCTTCCAGGATTTTCCACCGTCATCTGACGTGACGGCGGTTTCCTGCACGGTGTCGCCGCGAGGCTGCCAGACGCCGCGCACTAAGC
This sequence comes from uncultured Acidobacteriaceae bacterium, assembly GCA_963703075.1. Classification (GTDB taxonomy): domain Bacteria; phylum Acidobacteriota; class Terriglobia; order Terriglobales; family Acidobacteriaceae; genus Korobacter. The sequence continues at coordinate 2,209,763 of OY969786.1, read as the reverse complement.
TCTGCGGATTGCTGTCGTAGTCGGTGCCGACGAGGACGACGGTATCCTTCTGCGCGCTCCCGAGCAACTCCAAGGATTTTCCGCGATTGGTGTACCAGCTCTGACGCCACTGATGGCGGCCGCTGTCGTAGGTGCTGAAGCTCTGGCCGCGGTGACCGTCCGTGTCTTCATAGCGCTCATGCAGGGCACAGCCGTCGAGAATGCGATCGACGGTGACGTGGGCGACGGGGGTGGTGTTGCCGGATTCAAAGACGTCCCAATCGCCAATCCAGAAATCCAGCTGATGATATTCCGGCGCGCTGCAGGGCGCGGGAGCTTGAGCATGGAGAGAGGGAACGACAAGAAAAGCGAGCACGAAGAAGAACAATAGGCGGGGTAGAAACATGGATGAATCCTCTGTTCTGAAAATGAAAAGCGAGGGCAGGCAGCCAGCCAGCCTACCCTCGTGGAGGGAGCCACGTCGAGGAATGAAAATGGTTCACCTGATTTCGGAGAGCTTCATACCTTGCTGGCGGGCGAGGGTTTCGCGAACTTTCATGGGCAGAACCGGCGCCGCAACCTTGGTGGTGGTTAGGTCGCCATCGTAATCGCCATCGTGATCGGGGATGGCGAGGAAGGCTGGATAGAAATCGGTTGTGGCATCGTAAGCGCCGCCGGCAATGCGACCGTCATCGTTGATGTCATTGGCGAAGACGAGGGAATAGTCGGAGGGTGCGACCAGGATGTTGAGGTCGACCATCTTTTTGTCTTTGTAACGGAAGGCACGGCACACGGCGAAGCCAGCGCTACAGGACTCGCCAACGATGGTGCCGTGGTTGTTGATGCCCAGGGCTTCGCTATAGACGTCGCCGGGAAGGGTTCCGATATCGACGGTGCCGGTTTCTTTCGACCAATAGAAGGCATGGAAGTTGGGCGCATCGGGTGCATCGCCGGGAAGATCGGAGAAGCCGACGACTTCGCCGCGGTTGTTGATGGCGGTGGGAGTGTTCCAGGAGCCGCCACCGAGATTTTTGATCTGGGTGGGCACGCCGTGGTTCCAGAGAAGCATGTGCTGGGCGGTGGACGCGCCAACTGCGACTCCGCAGAGTCCGGAGATGCCTACGACCTGGCCGTAGTCATTGATGGCGGTGGCCGCCCCGTCAGGATCGCCGGCAAGGGGACGAAGTTCGTGGATGCGGTTGGAGTCGTCCCACTGGACTGCTTCGAACTGTAGAACCTGATTGCCGGAGCAGGTGGAATCGTGGTGAGACGTTTCAGCCCAGCCAACGATCTGACCGTGGTTGTTATCGCCGGCAGCGTAACTGTTGATGCCACCGAGGGTAGAAAGCCTGGTCATTTTGCCCCAGCGCCAGGCAAAGCCGCGACAGACGTGATGATCGGCAGGCGGCGGAAAAAACGCGGCGCAGCTCCAGTCTTCCCCAAGCTTATCGATTTCGGCGGTCTCGGCCACCCCGGCGATGACGCCGCGATTGTTCTTGTTGGGCCAGAGCACGGCGCTATTAGGACCACCGAGCGTGCCGAGGTTGAACTTGAGTCCGTACGCCCAGAGAGTGGCGTGAATGACGGCATCGCTGGCGTTGATGGTGGACGTGCCACTGACCCAGGAAAGGTTGTTGATGCTGTTTCCGCCCGCGGAGGCGCCGCCGATTGGGTTCAAGTGGGTGACGTGATAGGTCTGGGCAGGGAGAGGAAGAGTGAGTGTGAACGCAGCGAGCAGGGCGAGCAGGAAATGAACGTGCCGATGAGTGTGCAACATGTTGCCTCCGGTAAACCGCATGGTGGAAGCGAGGGCCTGAGCGGGTGGCGATTCTCGATAGATCGCCGATCCGGACACGATGGCGCTTCGCGAGGATCAACATACGGCGGGTGCAGGGAGGGAATTGGACGTTCGCGGACTTCCATTGTGGGCGACCGAAGACAGAGCGGATAAGCGGATTTAATTGCAACGATGGTGAAGAAAATCGATGTCCGCAAACGTCCAACGAAAAGCCATGGGATGACTACCATGGGAAAGTTCGTATGACACTCGACTGGCAAATCTGTTCACGGGCGCGACTTTCGCGGGATGCGCGATTCGATGGGAAGTTTTTCATCGGGGTGGTGACGAGCGGGGTGTACTGCCGGTCCATATGCCGGGCGCGCACCGCGAAAGAGAGCAACGTGCGTTATTTTCCATCGGCAGCAGCGGCGGCCGAGGCAGGATTTCGTCCGTGCCTGCGCTGCCGGCCGGAGTGTTCGCCGGGAACGCCGGCGTGGCTGGGGACGCCGATCACGGTATCGCGCGCGCTGCGTTTGCTGAATGAACATGGTCTGGGCGACGGTGGAGTGGAGATGCTGGCGGACCGGTTGGGGATCGGGGCGCGGCATTTGCGGCGGCTGTTCCTGAAGCACCTTGGGGCTTCACCCCGGGCGGTTGCACAGACGCGACGGTTGCATTTTGCCAAGAAGCTGATCGACGAGACCAAGCTGCCGATGACGGAGATCGCGCTGGCCGCGGGTTTCGGATGCGTGCGACGTTTCAACGCGAGTATCCAGGGGACCTATCACCGCACACCTTCACAGATACGCTTGTTGGGGCGACAGGCAGAGGCCCAACCGGAGCATCAGTATTTGTTTCGCCTGCGTTACCGTCCGCCGTACCACTGGGAAGGGATGCTGGAATTCCTGGCGGCACGGGCGACCCCGGGGGTGGAAGTGGTGAAGGACGGAAGCTATGCGCGCACCATTTCTCTCAATGGACGGCAGGGGAAGTTCGAGATTACGCATGACCCAGAGCAGCATGCGTTGAACGCGCGGGTGCAGTTCGAGGATCCGGCGGCGTTGTTCGTGATTATCGAACGGATCCGGGCAATGTTTGATGTGAATGCGGACTGGGCGGCGATCGCGCGTAACCTGCAAAGCGATGCGCTGCTGGCCACGCAGGTGAAGGCGGCCCCGGGGCTGCGGGTTCCGGGAAGCTGGGATGGATTCGAGCTGGCGGTGCGGGCAATTGTCGGGCAGCAGATCAGCGTAGCGGCGGCGACCAACATTGCGGGACAGCTGGCGCGGGGGTTGGGTCGTCCGCTGGCAATGGCGAACGGGCTCACCCATGTGTTTCCGACACCGGAGGCATTGGCGGAGGCGCGCCGCGAGCAGATGCCGCTTCCGGCGAAACGGGCGGAGACGATCCGTTTGCTGGCGCGGGCGGTGTTGGAAAAGAAAGTGCAGTTTGACGACGTGGGCGACGTGCAGGAGTTCATCGAGAAGCTGACCGCAATTCCGGGGATCGGGAAGTGGACGGCGGAGTACATTGCACTGCGCGCGCTCGGGGAACCGGATGCGTTTCCGGCAGGGGACTTAGGGCTGCAGCGCCGGCTGCAGGTGAAGAATTCATTGGAGCTGGAGCGCCGGGCGGAAGCGTGGAGACCGTGGCGAGGGTATGCGGCGGTATATTTGTGGAGTCACCACGCTTGAGGCTTAGCTCTTGATGGCTAGAGCAGTTCGGAGGACACCCTCGAGTTTGACTTTAAGGTTTGGTTGGAGCTTCGCGCCCAGCGTGGTGAGGTAGAAGACGTCGATGGCAGTGCGGCCTTCGGTGTCGATGAGCGCGGCTTCGATGTTGCAGGAGAGCTTGGCGAACTGCAGGCTGATCTCGTAGAGCAAGCCGGGACGGTCAGGAGTGACGACTTCGAGCAGGGTACTGCGGGTAGAAGATTCGTCGTCGAAGAGGAGCTTGGTTTCGACGGTGGAGCGCGGGCCTTTGACTTCGGAGCGGCGGCGCTTCATGAGGGTTTCGAGGGAAGTTTTTCCGCTGAGAACGTCGGTAATGGAATCCTGGAAACGGGTCCACTCTTCCATGTTGAGCTCGAGGGTGCGGAACTGGTCGGCGAAGTAGAAGGTGTCGAGGACCATGCCGGCGCCGTTGGCGAAGGCGTCGGCCTTGACGATGTTCATGCCCCAGGCGGCGAGGGCGCCAGCGATGTTGCAGAAAATCATGGGGCGATCCTGCATGGCGACCGTTAACAAGAAAAGTTGACCCTGGCGGTTGAGCTTGAGCTGCACGCCACTGCCGGAGACGCGCGAGGCCATCTCGATGTGGGCGGCGATCTCCTCGGCGGAGTGGATGCTCATGTAGCGCTGGGGAATGCCATCGAGGAAGCGGCGAAGGCGTTTGCCGAGTTGTGGCGCGAGCAGGCGCATGCGAGCCAGTTGTTCGCTTTCGGCGTTAGCGTGAAAGCGTTCTTCATCGACCGAATGATTCAAGAAGTTCGAGGTGGCGATGTAGAGCTGCCAGAGATTGTCGGCCTTCCATGGGGTGAGGGCGTGGCGGTTGACGGCCTTGATGTCGGCATAGGTAAGGAGCACGAGCATTTTGAGGCGGTCCTGGGTGCTGACGCGCTTGGCCAGGTCGCGGATGTTGGTGATGTCGAAGATGTCGCGGCGCAGGGCGAGCGAAGCCTCGAGGTGGTTGGCGATGAGGAAGCAGACGGTTTCGGAAGAGCGGCTGTCGATGCCGATGCTTTCGAGGCGATGATGGGCGAGTTCCACGCCTTTCTTCACATGGTCATCGCTTTCGATGCCCTTGCCAACGTCGTGCAGGAGAATGGCGAGCACGAGGAGCTCGGGCTGCTCGATTTCGTCGAGAAGCTGGAGGAAGCGGCTCTCCCATTCGGATTGGGATTCGCTGAGCTGGTGCAGGGCATCGATGGCGAGGAAGGTGTGCTCGTCCACGGTGTACTGGTGATAGAGGTCACGCAGGACGAGGGCGTCGATATTTTGAAATTCGGGGAAGATGAGAGTCAGCAAGCCGACGCGCTGCATGGCACGCAGGGCATCGCCGGCATGAGAGCGGATGAGGATGGAACCGAGGTGACGCCACCAGTCGATGGCGGGACCGGTGCTGGCAGCGAGCAGAGGAATGGTTTCTTCGATCTTGTGCTCGAGGGCAGCGGAGAGCGGGATGCCGTGCTCGGCGACGAACTCGAAGCTGCGCATCATGCGGTCCCAGTCGAGTTCGGGTTCCGCGCCACTGGTCTTCTGCAGGCGCACGCGGCCGTTCACGACGGTGAATTCGGCATTGGAGGCACGGGAACGCCAGTTCTGGATTTGCTTGAAGACCGACGGCTTCTGGGAGGCAGCATTCTCCATCATTTGGGCGGCGAACCGGTCGAGGGCGCGGGCGTTGCGGAAATAGGAGCGCATCCAGTCGGCGGGTGAGGCGGCGACGCCGGTTCCGATGCCGAGTTTGGCGGACTCTTCCTGGGCGTCCCAGGAGAGCTTGTTATCGTCACGCCCGGAGCGGTAGTGGAGGAAGCATCGCACGGTGGCGAGGAAATCCACCGCCCGCTCCGTCTGCCCACGCAACGAAGCTGGAAGATGTTGCCTGGGGTCGATCCAGACGCCATCTTTGAGCAAACCGTGGATGGAGGCAGCCCAGCAGCCGAGATGGTATTCGCGCAGGCCGCCGACGCAATCTTTTACATCCGGCTCAAGATGAAAGATGGTGTTGGAATATTTCGCCTTGCGGTCGGCGTTGATTTCGATGAGGCGCTCGAGAACCGCTTGCGACTCGCGCACGATGACGCTTGGCAGAATTTTATTGCGCAGGTAGTCGGCAAGCTGGGGTTCGCCGGCGATGTAGCGCGCGTCGAGCAGGGCGACGGTGGATTCGGCACTGTCGGGATTGAATTTCGCGCAGTCATCCAAAGTCTTGGTGGTGGGACTGAGGCGCATGCGGGTGTCCCACAGTTCCTGTGAAAGAGCACGGATTCGTGATTTGAGGTCGGGGGTTTCGGGCTTCTCGCAGAGAAAAAGCAGATCGACGTCGGAGTGGGGATAGAGGGTGCTGCGGCCATAGCCGCCGATGGCGACGATGGCAACGCCAGTGGGGAAAGCGGCGGCGAGGTGGGTGGCCCACAATCGCTGGATGACTTCATCGACGAGGGCGGTGCGCGCCTCGAGGACAGCGCGGCCATTGTGGTGCTGGGTGAACTGCTGCTGGATCGCAAGGGAGCCGCGACGGTACATCTCCTTGACCGGCAGCTCTTCGTAGCTACCGGGGCCGGAGAGGGGACGGTCGGGGTTCTCGCTATAGGGCACCGGCTCCACGTTCGTCATTGCGGATCCTTATCGCATCGTCGACGCGCGAAAGGAAAATCTTGCCGTCGCCGATTTTTCCGGTACGGGCGGCGTCGGAGATCACCTTGACGACTTCTTCGGTCCGCTCGTCGGGAATTACGAGCTCGATTTTGATCTTGGGCAGAAGATCAACGGTGTACTCGCGGCCGCGGTAAAACTCGGTATGTCCCTTTTGCCGCCCGTGGCCGCGGGCTTCCAACACGGTCATGCCATCGATGCCGATTTCCAGCAGTCCATCCTTCACGGCGTCGAGTTTCGAAGGTTGAATCACAGCTTCCACTTTGGTCATCGTCGTCGGTCTTCCTCGGGTTGCACCATACTATGAGTTCTGTGTCATGGAAGCTTCCCAGTAATATCCCTCCTCGCCGTGCAAGGAGAGATCGAGCCCGGCGATTTCTTCTTCCTCGCTGACGCGAAGTCCGAAGAGCTTGTCGACGACGAAGAGAATGACGAGCGTTCCTACAATCGCGAGGGCCCAAGCGATGAGGACGCCCATCCCCTGGTTGAGGAGTTGACGATGATTGCCTTCGATAAATCCGGAGGGCAGGGTATTGCCGGCAGCGTCTTTGAACATTGGGTTGATGACGCTGGAGGCGAAGACGCCGGTGAGGATGGCGCCAGCGGTCCCGCCGGCGCCGTGCACGCCGAAGGCATCGAGCGAGTCGTCGTAACCGAACCTGGCTTTGACGAAGGCGACCATGGCGAAGCAGAAAGCGCCGGCGACGAGGCCGATGAACAATGCGGCCATGGGGGTGACGAAGCCGGCAGCCGGGGTGATAGCGACCAGTCCGGCCACTGCGCCGGAGATGGCGCCGAGGGTAGTGGGTTTGCCGTTGTGAATCCATTCAGCGGCGGACCACCCAATGACGGCAGCGGCGGCACCGAAATGAGTGGCGACGAAGGCGCTGGTAGCAAGGGTTCCGGCGGCCAGAGCGCTGCCGGCATTGAACCCGAACCATCCGACCCAGAGCAGGCCGGCGCCGATGAAGCTGAGCACGACGCTATGTGGCGGCATGGCTTCCTTGGGATAACCAACGCGCTTGCCGAGGTAGAGGGCGCAGACCAACGCCGAGACGCCCGAGGTGATATGGACGACGGTGCCTCCGGCGAAGTCGAGACACGGGAAGCGGCCGCCGAGGGCGGCGTTGAGCATACCGCCCTTGCCCCAGACCATATGGGCCATGGGTGCATAGACGAGGAGTGACCAGAGCACCATGAAGACGACCATGGCGCTGAACTTCATGCGTTCGGCGAAGGCACCGGTGATGAGCGCCGGGGTGATGATGGCAAACATCAACTGGTAGACCATGAAGGTCTGGGCAGGGATGGTCGGCGCGTAGTCGGGATCAGGAGCGAGACCGACGCCATGCAGGAAGGCGTTGTGAATCCCGCCGATGAAGGGAGTTCCCGATCCGAAGGCGAGGCTGTAAAGAATGAGCGCCCATAAAACGGTGATGATAGCCATGAGGGAGAAGCTCTGCAGCATGGTGGCAAGGACGTTCTTCTTGCGCACGAGGCCGCCATAAAAGAGAGCGAGGCCGGGAGCGGTCATCATGAGGACGAGTGCGGCGCAAATGAGCATCCAGGCGTTGTCGGCGGAGCTTTTAGCGTCGGCGACCTTGGCTTCGAGTTGCGCGATGCGATCGGCAGGCGCAGCCGTTTGGGCGGACAGAAGGGAGGATCCGGCTATGAAAAGGGTTAGGCAGAGGAGAAGCTTTGCAACCACTTGACGCATTTCTTGGCCACTCTCCAGAGTTGGTGTCAGATGTACTGGTTTGCTTATTTCTTACAGGGTCGGGGGGAGGGTGGGAAATTCAAAGTCTTGATTGCAGCTATCAGGAATCGTTATGGAGCGTTTCCACAGAGTTGCCGCGCCTGCTATTCTCAGTACCGCTTGATTCGGAGGTAAGTGTTGCGTATACGGGCTTTACTTCTACTTTGCTGTTGTTTCTCGATACCGGTTTTCGGTCAGCAGACCACGGCGACCACGAAATCCAGCGAACCGGTTGTTCCTTACACGCCCAGCCTCGACGTTTCGTCCATGGATAAGTCGATCGACCCGTGCGAAGACTTTTATTCGTATTCCTGCGGCGGGTGGATGAAGAAGAACCCGATTCCCGCGGACCAGACTTCCTGGAGTGTTTACGGGAAGCTGTACGAGGACAATCTGACGTATCTGCGGGGAATCCTGGTCGAGGATGAGCACGCGAAGCAGCGCAACGCGATCGAGCAGAAGATCGGCGACTTTTATGGCGCCTGCATGGACGAGGCGGCCGTCAACGCGGCCGGGGCCAAGCCGATGCATGCGGAGCTGGAGGAAGTAGCGGCTTTAAAGAATGTGAAGGACATCGCGCCCTTGCTGGCGAAGCTGCACGTGGAAGGGGATGGCGGTTTTTTCATTTCGGGATCGGCGCAGGATCCGGATGATTCGGAGGCGATGATCGTAGGTCTTGAGCAGGGCGGCCTGGGCTTGCCGGACCGCGATTACTACCTCACGGAGGACCAGAAATCCAAGGACGACCGCGCCAAGTACCTGGAGCACGTGCAGAAGATTTTCGCGTTACTGGGGGATTCGGCGGACGCGGCGAAGAAGAACGCGGACACGGTGATGCGGATTGAAACCGAGCTGGCGGAGAACTCGCTCACGCAGGTCGAACGCCGCGATCCCTACAAAGTGAAGAACAAGATGACGCCGGCGGAACTGGTAGCCATGGCGCCCAACTTCGATTGGAACGCTTATTTCGCGGCGGCGAAGGTGCCGCACTTCGACGTCTTGAACTTGAATTCAAAGGTCTTTTTTAAGAACGTGAGCGACCAGCTTGGAAGCGCGCCGCTGGCTGATTGGAAGGTGTATCTGCGCTTCCACATTGCGAATTCCCGTTCGCCGTATCTTGCCCAGCCATTCGTGGACGAGAATTTTGAGTTCTATCGCAAGTACCTGCGAGGGGCGAAGGAGCAGCAGCCACGCTGGAAGCGTTGCGTGGAATGGACGGACATGATGCTGGGTGAAGCGCTGGGCCAGGAATACGTGAAGAAGACGTTCTCGCCCGAGTTAAAGGCGGAGACGCTGGACATGACGCGGCGCATCGAGGATGCGATGGCGGTGCGTATCCAGCAGCTTGACTGGATGAGCCCGGCGACCAAGCAGCAGGCGTTGGTGAAGCTGAAATCGATCCGCAACAAGATTGGCTATCCGGACCAGTGGCGCGATTACAGCTCGGTGACGATTCAGCCGAGCGAGTTCTACGCGAACGTGGCGCGGGCGATGGAGTTTGAGACGCACCGCGACTTCAACAAGGTGGGCAAGCCGGTGAATCACGGCGAGTGGGACATGAGTCCACCGACGGTGAACGCCTATTACAACCCGCAGATGAACGACATTAACTTCCCGGCAGGGGTGCTGCAACCGCCGCTTTACGATCCGAAGATGGATGATGCGCCGAATTACGGCAACACCGGATCGACCATTGGCCATGAGCTGACGCACGGCTTCGACGATGAAGGACGCCAGTTTGACGCACACGGCAACCTGAAGGACTGGTGGACGAAAGAAGATGCCGATCAGTTCGTAAAACATGCGGACTGCGTGGTCGACCAATACGCGAAGTACGTGGTGGTGGACGATATCCACATCAACTCCAAGCTGACGGAGGGCGAGGATGTGGCGGACTTCGGCGGGACGATCCTGGCGTACATGGCATGGAAGGACGCGACCAAGGACAAGAAGCTGGAAGACCAGGAAGGGCTGACGCCGGACCAGCGTTTCTTCGTTGGCTTGGCACAATGGGCTTGCGAGAACGAGCGTCCGGAGAATTTACGGGTGCATGCTAAAACGGATCCACATTCGCCGGGAAAGTACCGCATCAACGGCGTGGTGGTAAATATGCCGGAATTCGGGAAGGCATTTTCGTGCAAGGCGGGCCAGCCGATGGTGAAACCGGCCGACCAGGTCTGCCACGTGTGGTAGAGATTTGCGTCCTCAGAGAGGTAAGGGCCGAGAACTCGGCCCTTTTTTCTGGCGTGGGTTTAGGGTGAGCGAGGGTGGGATTGACTTTGATTGTTCCCAGGCGAAATCTTTAGTTGAGTCGAGCGCGCCAGGAACTTCCGACCTGGCTCCAGTAGGGTTTTGATCATGCAATTAGCGGCAAGCGCATTCGATTACGAGAACATAGAAAACGATCCGGCTGTGATTTACGTGGTCGACTCCGCCCTGCGACTCGTCTACTGCAATGCCGCGTGGGACCGATTTGCGGTTCAAAACGGAGGTCCGGAGCTCATCCGGCAGAATACGATCGGCGATTCAGTGCTGGATGCGATCCCGGAAGAGTTGCGAGGCTTTTACGCGGAGGGCTACGCGCGGGCGAAACAGTCGGCAACTCCGTGGGAACATGATTACGAGTGCTCTTCGGCACAACTTTACCGCTTGTTTCACATGCGGGTGATGGCGTTACCGAATTCGCTTCTGCTGGTGGAGAACTCGCTCCGGGTTGAAAAGGCGCACGATTCCGAAGATCGACCGATATTCGCTCGGGACAAGACGTACAGCGACGATCACGGAATCATCGCCATGTGTGCGCATTGCCGGCGAACGCGCAGGGCGGGGCATGCGATGGAATGGCACTGGGTACCGGATTACGTGTCCGATCCTCCCGAACAGGTATCGCATGGCTTGTGCAAGAATTGCCGGGCTTTCTACTTTGGCTTTTAGGCAGTCCGCGCAAGCCGGATGAGTTGCCCCGAGACGCTTTCCTCTATATCGTTATTCCTCTGATGATTGCTGCCGATTTCGGCGCAGGAGCTTGAAGCAGCATCTGAGTGAAAGTCCCACTCTAATAACCTGATGAACGAATCCCCGAAATTTGAGTTTCACGTTTCCCGCGCCGGTCGCGAAAAGTACCGCTTCGATGAAGAACTGTTTTCCTGGACGGGAAATGTGCTGTTCGCTGGCCTTGCAGCATCGAGGCGGTTCGCCAACCAGGTGAACCAGGTGCGCAACGCGCAGGAGCATCCCGAGCTAGCGATGAACCCAGGCTCGCTGAATGCCATGGGGCTGATCGACGAGGCGCTGCACGCGGTGGTGGAGCGTTACCGGGCGGAGCGCGATCCGCGGGCGATGATCGATGCGTACGACTGGTTCTCGGCGCGGCTCGGACGGGAATCGCTGGAAAAAACACTGCTCGCGTTTTCGACGCAATTTCCGGGGATCGAGGTCTATCGCGGTAAGTTGAGCGCAGCCGACTGGCTGGCGCTATCGACTGCGGGAACACCGCATCGCGCGATCGCGCTGGAAGAGATGTTGATGCTGTGGCTGGCCAATGCCAACCCGGCTTTCGCGAAGTTTCGCGAGTTGTTCGAAGACACCGAACTGGCAAGAACGAGTGTTTACCCGTCAATCACCGCGGCCTTCCAGGAATATTTTGAGACGCGTCCGAAATTCGGGCCGGATGAGCAGAACCTTGTCGAGATGTTGCGCGCGCCGGCGCTGGCGTCCCCGGACTCCCTGGATGGGCAGTTGGCGTTTATCCAGAAGAAGTGGACCACTGTGCTGGGCGACCTGATTCGCCGCATCTTGACGGCGATGGACATTATTAAGGAGGAAGAGCTCGCGATCTGGATGCAGTTTCATCCGCGCGAGGAGCGGATCCACAACACGAAACACATGGAAGGCGATTCCACCGCCGCAGCGATTCCACATTTCGGGACGAAAGAGCCGGAGTATGAGCGGTTCAGTCCAGATGTGGAGTGGATGCCACGGACGGTGATGCTTGCCAAGAGCGCGTTTGTTTGGCTGGATCAGCTCACGAAGTTTTATAAGCGGCCGATTCACCGGCTGGACGAAGTTCCGGACGAAGAGCTGGATACGATGGCGCGGCGCGGGTTCAATGCGCTGTGGCTCATTGGGCTATGGGAGCGCAGCAAGGCCTCGCAGCGGATCAAGCAACTGACGGGAAACCCGGACGCGGCTGCGTCGGCGTATTCGCTGTACGACTACACGGTGGCACACGACCTGGGCGGGGAAGAGGCCTACATCCGGCTGCGCGATCGCGCCTGGCAGCGTGGGATTCGCCTCGGCAGCGACATGGTGCCGAACCATATGGGCATCGATTCCAAGTGGGTGTTTGAACATCCGGACTGGTTCCTGTCGGTGCCATACCCGCCGTATCCGGCCTATACGTATGGCGGGCCGGACGTGTCGGATGACGGGCGGGTGGAGATCAAGATCGAGGACCACTACTACAACCGCACCGATGCGGCGGTGACGTTCTTGCGACGCGATCGCTGGACCAACGACACGCGCTTCATCTATCACGGCAACGACGGCACGAGCTTTCCGTGGAACGACACCGCGCAGTTGAACTACCTGAATCCCGAGGTGCGCGAGGCGGTGATTCAGAACATCCTGCACGTGGCGCGGCTGTCGCCCATCATCCGCTTTGACGCGGCGATGACGCTCACCAAGCAGCATTATCAGCGGCTGTGGTTCCCGCAGCCCGGCAGCGGAGGCGGCATTCCTTCGCGCGCGGAACATGGTATGACGAAGGCGGAATTCGATCGCGCCATGCCGAACGAGTTCTGGCGGGAAGTGGTGGACCGGGTGGCGGTCGAGGTTCCGGGAACGCTGTTGCTGGCGGAAGCGTTCTGGCTGCTGGAAGGATATTTTGTCCGGACGCTGGGCATGCATCGCGTGTACAACAGCGCGTTCATGAACATGCTGCGCGATGAAGAGAACGCGAATTACCGCACCGTGATTAAGAACACGATCGAGTTCGATCCCGACATCCTGAAACGCTACGTCAATTTCATGAACAACCCGGACGAGCGTACGGCGGTCGACCAGTTCGGCAAGGGCGACAAGTATTTTGGCATCGCGACGGTGATGTCGACGATCCCAGGGCTGCCAATGTTCGGCCATGGGCAGTTCGAGGGATTCAACGAGCGGTACGGAATGGAGTACCGTCGCGCCTATCACGACGAGACACCGGATAGCTGGCTGGTGGCGCGGCACGAGCGGGAAATTTCGCCGCTGCTGCATCGTCGGGCGCTGTTTGCCGAGGTACAGAACTTCCTGCTCTACGACTTTTACACCGATCACGGGCAGGTGGATGAAAACGTGTTCGCGTATTCGAACCGGCTCGGAGATCAGAAGGCGCTGGTCGTGTTCAACAATAGGTATGGGGATACCAGCGGATGGATTCGCATCTCCAGCGCGTACGCGGAGAAGACGGGTGACGGCGGACGCCACCTGCGCCAACGAAGCCTGTCGGACGCCTTTGGTGTGGGCGGCGATGGTTCGTTGTTTATGGCGGCGCGGGATGCCGTGTCCGGCATGGAGTATCTGCACGGCGGGCGCGACCTCGCGGAGAAGGGGTTGCACTTCAACCTGCACGCCTATCAATGTCACGTATTGCTCGACTGGCGTGAACTGCGCGATGACGCTTCGCATCCCTGGGGACAGTTGTGCTACGAGCTGGCGGGACGCGGGGTTTCGAGCCTGGATGATGCGCTGCGCGGCCTGCAATTGAAGCCGGTGCACGACGCGGTGCGCGCATTACTGGCCCCGAGCTTGATAGAGCAACTCGCGCCGAAAGAGCAGCCTGCGGTGAAGGGTAAGAAGAAAGCGGAAAAAATTCCGGTGGATGGCCAGAAGGTTGCGCACGAACTGGGTGGTCACCTGCGCACGGTGCTGGAGCGCTCACGGGCATTAGCAGCGACGGACCGCGAACGCGCGGCTTCGACGCGAGATGCTTCCTGGAATGGAGACATTGAGAAAGCCGTGGCCGGGTTTGAGCGTCGTATAGAAACGGCGTTAAAGATCCCGCAGTTGGAAAAGAGCTTCAGCGCACCTTGGTCGGAAGAGGCGGCCCGCGTGTTGCCCTCGGCTTCCGCAGAACAGAAACAGGCGAGCACGGCGCTGGCGACGATCCTGGCCTGGGCGGCGGTGGTGGCGATTGGGGAATATGCGGATCCGGTCGACTCCGAATGCGCCGGCTCGCGCATTCTCGATCAGCAGCGTTTACGCGAGCCGATGGCGGAGTCACTGAGTCAACTTGGCTTGGAAGGCGATGAGCGGTGGCGGGCAGCGGCACGGGTGCGGGCACTGCTGGCGCACAAGCCGTGGGCGCCAGGGAACGACACCAAGAATGCGCCTGCTCCCTTCAGTTGGCTGCAGGATCCGGATGTTGCATGGCTGATCGGGGTGCACTCGTATCAAGGCGTCCGTTATTTCGGCAAGGAGCCGTACGAGCAGTTGCTGTGGTGGATGGCGCTTCCCGCACTGTTGCGAATCGCGGCCGCTCCGAAGCTGGATCAAGCAGCCATCGAAGCGCTGGAAGAACAGATCCAGGCGCGCACGAAGGCAGCGGCGGATGCGGAGTACCAGGTCGACGGATTATTCGTTGCTCCGCAAGCGACGAAAGAGAAGCAGCCGTCCTAGGTGGCGGGTGTGCGACCCTGCCACGGGGCCAATGATTCGAATTGTTCGGCAATCGCGAGCAGTTCGAAGTCTTTTCCCGGGGCGGCGGCGATTTGTACGCCAACCGGAAGTCGGCTGGGGCCGAGATCCCAGGGAAGGCTGATCGCGGGCACGCCGAGAACATTGAACGGCCGCGTGTTGCGCAGCATCACCAGTTCTCGGTGGCGCAGGGTATCCGGATGGCCAAGCAGATCGTCGATCGCCGGTGGAAGCACGGGGACGGTGGGCGTCACGAAGACATCGACATCCCTGAATAGATCTGCAGCGGCAGCGCGGGTGGCGTTCAGCTTTGTTTTGGCTTCTGCAGCAGCTTCCTTGGTGACCTTGGCGCCGGTGAGAATTCTGCGAAGGGTCTCCGGCTGGTATAGCTCTGGCGACTCTTGCACCCACTGAGCGTGATAGGCGTACGACTCGAAGGACGCGAGGGTGCGGTCTTCATCGACGGAAAAATCGGCGCGAACCAGCGTATGGCCTGCTTTCTCCAACTTTTCCAGGGCCGATGTCATGATTTTTCCCACCTCGTCTTCAAGGTCGCGATAGAAATAAGTTTCGGGAACTCCGATGCGCAGCTTCCGTGGTTCCGAAGCTTGGCTGGAGGCGCCAGTCATGGCGGTATAGAGGATACGAGCGTCCGCCACGGTGCGCGCGATGGGTCCCACGTGGTCGTAAGAAAGAGCCAGCGGCACGACGCCGTCGGCGGAGATGCGGTTGTAGGTGGGCTTAAATCCGA
Source organism: uncultured Acidobacteriaceae bacterium (assembly GCA_963703075.1). Taxonomy (GTDB): domain Bacteria; phylum Acidobacteriota; class Terriglobia; order Terriglobales; family Acidobacteriaceae; genus Korobacter. Next base: position 2,194,443 of record OY969786.1, on the reverse strand, counting down.
CGAGACCGCAAAAGCTCGCGGGAAGCCGGATGGATCCGGCGGTGTCGGTGCCGACGGCAGCGGCACACAGGCCGGCGGCTACGGCTGCTGCGGATCCGGAGGATGACCCGCCGGTGATTTGAGCCGGGTTCCAGGGATTGCGAGCAGGCCCAAAGGCGCTGATCACACCGCTGCCGCCGTACGCAAACTCATGGAGGTTGGTTTTGCCGGCGAGGAGCGCGCCGGCATTTCGCAAACGCTGGATGACCTGCGCATCGCGTCTGGCTACATGATCGGCGAATAGGTGGCTGGCTGCACTCGTGACCATTCCATCGATGTCGATCAGGTCCTTGATGGCGATGGGAATGCCGTGCAGAGGGCCACGCGATTTTCCTTGCTCGATCTCAGTGGTGAGCTGGCGTGCATCACGGCGAACGCGCTCTGGGTCGATGGCGATGAACGCATTTAGATTGGAATTCGCATGCGCCTTGCGAAGAAACTCCTCGGCGAGAGCGATGGGGGAAGTCTGCCTCTCGTGGATGGCGCGTTGGAGTCTGTCGAGGTCGGACGAGTGCATCACGAAACCGATTGTAGCGTGGGGGTGAAGGGGTTGGTTGAGCAGGAAGGTAAGCCGCTGAAGGGCGCGCCGGTGGCTCATTCCGGGACCGATAGGGTTTCGCGCTCGCCTCTGGTTCACCGCTCGGGTACGATAGTTAGTTCTGGTCCCTGAAGGAGCAAGCGCATGTCAGCTGTGGTCGCTGAACTAGATCCTAAAGTCATCTGGAAACACTTCGATGCGTTGACGCAAATTCCGCGTCCGTCCACCAAAGAAGCGGCCGCGCGCAAGTATGTAACGGACCTGGCGGACAAGCTTGGCCTGGAGCACGTGCAGGACAAAGCGGGGAACCTGGTGGTTCGCAAGCCGGCGCGTCCGGGGCGGGAGAAGGCTCCGATGGCGGCGCTGCAGGGGCACCTCGACATGGTTTGCGAGAAGAACGAGGGCACCCATTTCAATTTCGATACCGATGCGATCAAGGTCGTTCGCCGCGAAGACTGGCTTTATGCCGACGGCACGACGCTCGGCTCCGATAATGGAGTCGGGGTGGCGACGGCGCTGGCGGTGATGGAAAGTACAGACATCAACCATGGTCCGTTGGAGTTCGTTTTCACGATTGACGAAGAAACCGGCTTGACCGGGGCCTCCGACTTCCAGCCTGGCCTGCTGAAGTCGAAATACTTTCTCAACCTGGACGGCGAGGAGAAGGACACGCTCTGCATCGGCTGCGCCGGCGGCGTGAATACATTCGCCCGGCGCAAGATCACGCGCCGGGCCGCTTCTGGAAATGCAGCATTCCGCATCAAGGTTTACGGGCTCAAGGGCGGCCACTCGGGGGTGGATATCCATTTGGGCCGCGGCAACGCTGTCCGCATCGTGGGTCGCGTTCTGCAATCGGTGCTCGAGAAAGGGTCGGCGGAACTCGCGGATGTGAAGGGCGGCAGCGCGCACAATGCGATCCCGCGCGAGGCGTACGCGGTGGTTGTGGTCGATCGGGCCGGCGAAGCGGATCTGAAAAAGCTTGTTGCCGGAATCGAAGCGGAAGTTCAATCCGAACTGGGCGCGTTCGATCCAGAAGTGAAGATCAGCGTTGAAAGCACGGCGATGCCCGCGCAGGTGATCGACAAAGCGGATGCGCAGCGGATCGCGGACCTGCTGGGCACGGTGCACCACGGGGTACTGGCGATGAGCCCGGATGTTCCGGGGCTGGTGCAGACTTCCACCAATCTCGCCACGGTTTCCGTGAACGGCGACCAGGTCGAAATCGTGACCAGCCAGCGTAGCGCGATCGAGAGCAGCAAGAAAGCCACAGCGCGCACGGTGGCGACGGTTTGCCGGATGGGCGGTTTCGAAGCAGAGCATGCCACCGGCTATCCCGGATGGAAGCCTGAACCGGCCAGCGACATTGTTCGCATTGCCCGCGAGGTGCATGAAGAGGTGCTGGGCAAGCGGCCGGAGTTGGTTGCCATGCATGCCGGGCTGGAGTGCGGCGTGATCGGAGAAAAGCACTCGGGCATGCAGATGATTTCGTTTGGTCCGCAGATCGAGAACCCTCACAGCCCGAACGAACGGGTACAGATTTCTTCAGTGGAGAGCTTCTGGCGCTTTCTGAAGGTGCTGCTGGAGCGCATTTAAGCGGGGTCCATGCAGGCACTTCTCGACATCCTGGCGCAGACGTTGCGCACCCTCTGGGCACACCGTCTGCGCACTTTTTTGACCATGTTCGGCATCGCGTGGGGAGTCGGCTCGCTGCTGCTCCTGGTGGGCCTGGGCGAGGGCTTTCGTTCGGGGAACCGCCGCGAGATGGAAGAGCTCGGCAGAGACATTATGTTTGTCTTTCCCGGGCGCGCGCCCGCGGTACAGGGAAACATGGCCTCTGCGCGCAACTATCTTCTTACCTACCAGGACTACCTCGACGTCCGGCACGCTCCTTATGTCCGCAACGCTGTGCCGATTTTGACCAGCGATGACGTACATGCGGTGAGCGAGTTTGCCAACGCCAATGGGCAGCTCGTGGGTGTGTTGCCGGAGTATGCCGAGATCCGCTTCCTGCCAATCAACCAGGGACGGTGGCTGAATTCCGCCGACGATCAGCAGAGGCGTAATGTCATCGTCCTCGGCGACGAGCTCACCCACAACCTCTTTCTCGGAAACCCCGCGCTCGGGGCCAAGGTCCTGCTGAACGGCATTCAGTTCGAGGTGATCGGCACGGTGCGCCGGGTGGGACGCGGCGACGAGAATTCGACCAATATGCGCGCCTACATTCCGTTCCAGGTAATGAGCATGGATTTTCCAATTAAGGGCGAAGAAGGAAGGGGCGCGATTTCATTCATCAACTACCAGCCACGCACCCGCGCCGAACATGAGCTGGCTACCGTGGAAGTGCGCAAGATCCTCGCGCGCAATCATGGCTTCGACGCCAATGACGATAACGCCTTTGAGCTGTGGGACACGATCAAACAGTCGGAAGCGATTGGAGCGATCTTCGATGCGATGAACGGCTTTCTCGGAAGCGTAGGACTGGTGACGTTGGGGCTGGGCGCGATTGGCGTAGTGAACATCATGCTGGTTTCGGTCTCGGAACGGACGGCGGAGATCGGGTTGCGCAAGGCGCTGGGAGCTACTAACCGCAGCGTGCTGTTTCAGTTCTTCCTGGAAGGGATCCTGCTCACGCTGACCAGCGGCTTTATCGGGATCGCAATTGCGGCCGCAATTATGTGGGCTTTGAGCGGAATCAAGGGGCAGGGAGGCTTCGATCCTCCGAAGCTTGTTCCAGCCACGGCGGCGCTCGCCATTGGGAGCCTGGCTCTCTGCGGAGTGGCCGCGGGCCTGTATCCGGCGCGACGCGCCGCGAATCTCACCCCGGTGGAAGCGCTGAGGAAGGAATAGCGTGCGTGACATTCTTCAAGAGGCGTTCGTCGCGCTGCGCTATAACCGCCGCCGGACGATGCTGACCATGCTCGGCATGGCGTGGGGTATCGCGACGGTCGTGTTGCTCCTTGCCTACGGAAACGGGTTCGGCGTCGCCATCACGAACATTTTCTCCAGCTTCGGCACGAAGACGATGATCATCGTTCCCGGGCGCTCTTCCATGCAGGCCGGAGGACAGAAAGCAGGAGCGCAGACGCGCTTCACCCTGGACGATGTGGACGTGCTGACCACCAATATCCCGCAGATCACGAGGATTTCACCCGGGGTAGACAAAGACTGCACCGTGCAGTTCGATACCCGGAGCTTCACCTTTCCCGTAACCGGGAGTTATCCCATCACCGCCGATATTCGCGTGCTGGCGCTGGAGCAGGGACGCTTCTACAACGCGGAGGACCAGGTACAACGGGCGCGGGTGGTGGTGCTGAGTTCGGAGGCTAAGGAGAAGCTTTTCTCCGGGCGCAGCGCGCTTGGCGAACATGTGCGCATCGATGGAGTCAGTTTCGAAGTCATTGGCGTGCTGCAGCCGAAGATGCAGCAAGGGGACAATGACATCAACCGCGTACTCTTCGTGCCCTTCACCAGCATGGGCAATCTCAAGGACACGCACTACCTGAGCGATATCTGGATCAGCTACGAGATCGACGATTACCTCGGACTCGAGCAGACGGTGCGCAACGTGCTGGCCATCCAGCACCGCTTCAATCCAACCGACCGCCGGGCAGTGATGGTGTACAGCATCATGACGCAGGTTCACCAGTTCCAGGTGATCACGATGGGCCTCAAGATTCTGCTGGCGTTCATCGGAACGCTTACACTCGGCATCGGCGGAGTGGGGTTGATGAACATCATGCTGGTGTCGGTGACGCAGCGTACGCGCGAAATCGGGATGGAAAAAGCGCTCGGATGCTCGCGGCGCAGTATTTTCCTGCAATTCCTCTCTGAGGCGCTGGCCATCAGCTTTGCCGGAGGGTTGGTGGGCGTGCTTCTCGCCTATACCGTTTCGCTGTCCGTGGGCCGCCTGACGCTTTACAGCGCGATGGCAAAATATGCCGAGGCGGGCGATATACGATTGTTGATCGATCCGGTCACGCTGCTCATCGCGACGTGCATTCTTACCGTCGTCGGCCTGATTAGCGGGATGCTTCCCGCCATCCGTGCGTCTCGCCTCAACCCCATTGAAGCTCTGCGCCACGAATAAAGCGACATCGCAAACCTTTGTGAGATCATCGAATCTGCAACATGTCTTTGCCACTCCCGGTTTCTCCATTCCATCTCGTTCTTGCTGGCGTGGCCGCTTTTCTCGCGGGCGCCATCAACTCCGTCGCCGGCGGAGGTACCCTCATCACGTTTCCTACGCTGATGGCGCTGGGGCTGCCGCCAGTGATTGCGAATGCGACGAATACGGTTGCCATCTGGCCGGGATCGCTGGGCAGTCTCTGGGGCTTTCGACGGGAACTCGGAACCACCGACGTGAAGATGCGATGGATGGTCATTCCCAGCGTGGTGGGCGGAGCCGCGGGTGCGCTGCTGCTGCGCTATACGCCGCCCTCGGTATTCGAGAAGATGGTGCCGTTCCTCATACTCTTCGCCACCGTGATCTTCGCTGCCAGGTCGCCCATTCAGCGTCTCATCCGTAAGGCGCATCCAGAAGCGCATCGCACGACGAAGTGGTTCGTGACCGCGATGGGATTCCAGTTATTTGTCGGATTGTACGGCGGCTACTTCGGAGCGGGTATTGGCATCATGATGCTCTCAGTGCTTAGCATTTTGGGCATGACCGACCTGCTGAAGATGAATGCCCTGACCAGCCTTTACGCACTCTGCATCAATGGAGTGGCGGCGCTGCTGTTTATCTTCGCGAAGATGGTGTTCTGGCCGTACGTGCTGGTGATGGCAATTGCCGCGATCATCGGAGGCTACGGGGCGGCGGGGGTGGCGCGCAAGATTGGCAGCGACCGCTTACGCTTCGTGGTGATTTTTGTGGGCTTCTCGATTTCAGCGCTGCTGTTTTACCGGATGTTCCATCACTGATCGCGCTTGGCGGAGTTATACACCGCTGGATTCAGGGTAGCTTCGTTGTACATCTTGAGCTGGCGGTAGAGGCGGAAACGTCTGCGGCCGGCAAGCACGTCGGCCCAGAGGGTATCGAGCGCACCCGCTAGATCGTCACGCTGTTCGATAAGAATGCTCTGGCGCTCTCGGTTTTTCTCCGCGTGTCCTTCGGGTGCATCGGTCCGGTCGATCTCCTGCTGGGTGTGGTAGATCTTTAGCGAGAGAATGGAAAGACGGTCGAGGATAAGCCCCACGCTCTCGGAGTTCAGGGGCGCATCCGGGCGGGGAAGGCCTTGTCTGGCCAGCTCGGCCAGGGCGAAGAGATCGCACCGCTCCATGAGGTTGTTGCGATGCTGGTTGATCCTGTCGATGGTGCGCTTGACTTCAGCGATCTCGGTATCCGGAGCCTCTGGCATACGAGCTTTGTCCTCTTCATGCCAGAGTTGAAAATTCGCGTAATGCTGCTGCTCGAAGGTACTTTCGAAATCCGCCGAGACCTGTTCGAAAATTGGCTCTTCGTCATGCCAGGTTCGCGTCCATGAATCCTGGAGGCGAACGATCTCCTGCGCGTTGACCGTCATTGCTGACGAACCCACTCCGACTCCACGTAATCGGAGAGCAGGTGCCCGATGAGGATGTGGCATTCCTGGATGCGAGCCGTGGAAGTCGAGTCGACGGCGATGCAGCTATCGGCCAGGTTGCGCATCTTGCAATCGCCAGCGCGGGTGAGCGAGACCGTGAACGCGCCGATCTGACGCGCGCGCTCCAGGGCGAGACAGACATTCGTGCTGTTGCCGGAAGTCGATAGCCCAATGACGACGTCATCGGGGCGACAGAGCGCCTCTACCTGCCGGGCAAACACCTTTTCGTATCCGTAGTCGTTGCCGATCGCGGTCAGGATGGAGGTGTCGGTGGTCAGTGCGATCGAGGCGAATCCTGTGCGCTCGCGGGTGTAGCGTCCGACGAATTCTGCCGCCAAGTGCTGTGAATCGGCGGCACTGCCGCCATTGCCGCACCAAAGGATTTTGCCGCCCGCCTGCAAACATGCCAGCATCCGGCGCGCGACGTGCAGAATTACCTCTTGCTGCGATGCAAGTTGCTGCACGACGTGTGCATGTTCGCGGATCGTCTGCTGAAACAGGGACTCGGGAAAGCTCTCAGGCATGAATGCGCGGCTCCGTCGATCTATGGGACGCGACTATGATAGCTGCTTCCGAGCCAGCTACAAACCTTGCGACGGGTGCGAAGTGCTGTCGTCCTCGGTACCTTCCCAGAGGGCGTCGCAGGCATGGCACCTCCAGCGGTTCGCAGCGAAGGGAATTGGCACGTTGAGCCACATGCTGGCGTAGGTAGGCAGCTTATCGAGCGACTCGAAGCTGATATCCGTTGAACCGCACTTAGGACATTTCGGCTGCTCGTATTCGCCCACGCCTTCCACGTTGAAGTTCTCCGGAATCGGCTGCGAGAGGACCTCTTGGGCTGTCTGCTCGTCTTCCGCCTTCACATACAACTTCACGCCGCCAAGCAGGTTGGAAATGAACCAGTCCATGCGGACCATGTTGTCATCGGCGAGCGAACTCTCGATCCCGGCGGAGTCGAGTTGGCCCTTGGCGAGCAGCGCTTCATGAAGATTCTGGAAGCGGCCGACCATGACTGGCGGAATGCTTCCGGCGTAATCGGGAATTTGTTCTGGTTCCTCCGCGGGAGGCGCGGTGAGACCCCGTTTGCCCATTTCGTGCTGCAGGGCTGCCAGGGCGGCATCGCTGAGGTCATCGGGTCTCGCAGAAAGAAGGGAGAGCTCTGCGTCAGACATGGTTCGGTAGAGTTCCGTGAGCCTTTGTATTTCCCCGTCGTGTTTGGCCATGATCGCTGCAGTGCAGTCTAACTCCTATGCCATCCAGCGTCACGGATTGTGAAAGGCACGATTTCGGATAGTGTCACGGCCTTTTCTTCGAACTTTAATCTCGCGTTCTCCTCGCAGCCGTTAATCTCCGCAAGAAACACGTAACCAGCGCCGTCGCGCCAGGAGATCTATGGCTACAGTTTCTACCCCAACTCGCCCTGTCCCGCCTTCCCATGCCGTGAGTGCAAAATTAGCGAAGGGACCCGGCAAGATCGGCATGATGATCTTTGGAGGCGTGCTGGCAGTGGGGGTGGTTTACGCCGCTTTTCACCTCATTCGTGACCTCTCCGGCGTTCACGCCAACTCCGTCTTTCCCTACCTTTTACTCGGGGTCGCGCTGCTGGTAGCGCTGGGCTTCGAATTTGTGAATGGCTTTCACGACACCGCCAACGCCGTTGCAACGGTCATCTATACCCATTCGCTTGATCCGCATATTGCGGTCGCATGGTCCGGAACCTGGAATTTCGTGGGCGTCATGGTTTCGAGCGGCGCGGTAGCCTTCGGCATCATTTCGCTGTTGCCGGTGGAATTGATCCTGCAGGTTGGCAATGGGGCGGGATTCGCGATGGTATTCGCATTGCTGGTGGCGGCGATCATCTGGAATCTGGGGACTTGGTGGCTGGGTCTGCCCGCCTCGAGTTCGCACACGCTGATCGGCTCGGTGATCGGCGTCGGCCTGGCGAATCAACTGATGTCAGTAAAGACGGGGACGAGCGGAGTTGACTGGGGGCAGGCGACCAAGATTGGCCAGAGCCTGCTGCTCTCTCCAATCGTCGGTTTCGGATGCGCTGCGCTCTTGCTGCTGGCGGCGAAGGCGTTGATTCGCGATCCGCGGCTGTACAAAGCGCCGGAAGGAAACGCCCCACCGCCCCTCTGGATCCGCGCTTTGCTGATCCTCACCTGCACGGGCGTGAGTTTCTTCCATGGATCGAATGACGGGCAGAAGGGCATGGGTTTGATCATGCTCATCCTGATCGGCACGGTACCGACGGCGTATGCATTGAATCACGCCTTCACGCCGCAACAATCCGTCGACTTCGTAGCCGCCTCACAGGCAGCGGTCAACAGCCTCGATCATTACATCGACCAGAATGCCGTGGTGGTTGATCCGCGCGATGATGTGCAGCAGTATGTGCGCGACAAGAACTTCACGCCGAATACCATGCTGGCGCTGCGCAATGTCATTGTCGATATCAGCAACGAAGCTTCGCTGTACAAGGAACTGAAGAACGTTCCGCAAGACCAGGTGCGCAACCTGCGCAACGATATGTACCTGGTTTCGGAAGCATTGCGGCTCATGAAGAAAAGCGGCAAGCCGCAGATCGCCGCTGCCGACTGGGTCGTGCTGGACGATTACAAGAAGAACCACGTCGACCTGGCGACGAAGTTCATTCCCGGCTGGGTAAAGGTGGCGGTCGCCATCGCACTCGGACTCGGAACCATGGTGGGCTGGAAGCGCATCGTGGTAACGGTGGGCGAAAAGATCGGCAAGGACCATCTCACATACGGTCAGGGAGCCGCGGCGGAGATCACGGCGATGGCCACGATCGGCGCGGCGGACTGGTTTGGACTGCCGGTGAGTACAACCCACGTGCTGTCGTCCGGGGTGGCGGGAACGATGGCTGCCAATCATTCGGGATTGCAGTGGGGCACGGTGCGCAATTTGCTGCTGGCATGGGTGCTCACGTTGCCTGTGTCGATCCTGCTCTCTGGCACCTTGTTCTGGGCCTTCCGGCACTTGGCGTAGCAGCGGAAGAATTTTCGTTTGCCTCGATCGGGCGTGATGCCTGAAAATGTTGCGCCATGGGAAATCGAGACAAGCGCGTCGACGCATTCATCGAGAAATCGGCACCTTTTGCGCAGCCCGTACTGGGCTATCTTCGCGATCTTGTGCACGAGGCGTGTCCGGAAGTGGCAGAGGAGATCAAGTGGGGCTTCCCGCATTTTATGTACAAGGGAATGTTCTGCAGCATGGCGGCGTTCAAGGAACACTGTGCTTTCCACTTCTGGAAGGGCTCGCTCATCGTCGGGAAGGTTAAGAGAGAGTCGATGGGCCACTTCGGCCGGATCACTTCGATGGATGACCTGCCGCCCAAGCGAACGCTTCTTGGTTACCTCAAGGAAGCCAAGCGCCTCAACGACGAAGGCGTCGTAAAGACCGACAAGGCCAGGAAGCCGAGCGAAAAAAAGGAATTGGCGATTCCGCCCTACTTCCTAACGGCAGTGAAGAAAAACAAGAAGGCTCTCAGCGCGTTCGAAGCGTTTTCGTACAGCCACAAGAAAGAATACGTCGAGTGGGTGACGGAAGCGAAGACGGATGACACTCGGCAGCGCCGCCTGGCAACCACCGTCGAGTGGCTTGCGGAAGGGAAGTCCCGCAACTGGAAATACGAGCGCTGCTGAGTGCGCGAGGCGGACCGATTTCTGAAGAAACTGTCATCTTCGCGGAAGCCAGTCTTCTCTGAATTGTGCGTACAATCATCCACAATCTGGCATTTTCTCGTTCATTCCTTGGTTTTCAGCAGGGCAGGCCATGCGCAGTTTCTGGTGGGTAGGGAATCTCGTTTTTCTTTCCGGCGGATTGTTGTACGGGCAAAGTCTTTCCACCCGCCCCACGGAGCGCACGCCACCCGCGTCCCATCCCGCTGCTCCCGCGGACACGGCAATCGACCTGACGATCCCCGCCGGCACACCCATCAAAATCGCGCTGGATGAGGAAATTAAGGTCAAGACGGTAGGCCAGCCGGTGCACGGCAAAGTGGTGGAACCCGTTTATGCTTTCGACAAGGTCGTAGTGCCAAGGGGCACGGAGGCGATCGGCAAGATCTCGCAGATCGAAGATGTATCGAAGAAAACCCGCACGTTGTCCGCGCTCGATGCAAATTTCTCACCGCCCCACGCGGTGCACGTAGCTTTCAATGAGCTTGTTCTAGCGGACGGCCGCCATCTTCCGATTGAGACCGTGGTGAGTCCGGCATCAGACGGTGTGCTTCGATTCGTTGCCGCTCGTGCCCGGAGCGATGCGGAGACGACCAACGTTCATCGGAACGTGGTCTCCCGCAATATCTCGGAAGCGCGGGAAGAAGCCAGGCGCAAGTGGAACAATGCGATGAAGCAGCTCGAAGAGCCCGGCAAGATGCATAAGATTCGGCGCATGGCGGAAGCTGAGCTCCCGTATCACGGGCAATACCTCGATCCCGGTACCAGCTTCGACGCCGATCTCAAGCAGCCGCTTGAATTCGGAACCGAGAAGGTCAAGCCTGACACCTTGGTGAATATCGCGTCTGTGCCTCCGAATAGCGGCGTGGTGCATGCGCGGCTGACGACAGCACTGAGTTCTGCAACGGCGAAGAAAGGCGATACCGTCGAAGCGGTGATGACCGAGCCGCTGACGGTTTCGAACCAGCTCTTGCTGCCGGTGGGGACGCGCATCACGGGTGCGGTGCTGCAAGTGCGTCCCGCCGGCCGTCTCAAGCACAACGGGCAGTTGCGCATCCTGTTCCACCAGATTGAGTTGCCAAGTGGGCTGGAGCAGAAGATTGAGTCAAGCATTGAAGGGGTGGAGGTCGCACGTGGGGAGAACCTTGCCCTTGATGCCGAGGGGGGCGCGCAGGTCACGACGCCGCGAAGCCGATACTTCACGACCGCCATCCAGGTCGCTCTCGCAACCTCGGTCATCGGCGACCGGGATGCAGGCAAGGCGGTACCGGATAACGGCAGCCTGGGGAGTGCGGCAGCCAATGGAGCATCTGGGTTTCGGTTGGTCGGCGCAGTCATGAGTGCGGTGGCGCATTCACGCGTGGTGAGCTCAGGGTTTGGCGCTTACGGAGCGTCGATGGCGATCTATACACACTTCCTCGCCCGCGGCAATGACGTGGTGTATCCGAAAGATATGTCGATGGTCATCGGCCTCGGGTCACGGTAGCCGGTCGTGATTTCATCTTTCACTTCCTAAGAAGCGAAAATGCAAAGGGCACGATCTGAAGGTCGTGCCCTTTACTCTTACCCATAAAGCGACTTTTAATGTTGCTTGTTAGTTGCCCTGCGGCCCGTTGGCGGACGCGTTCTGCTGTTCGCTGCCCGAGTTGGTCATGAGGCGAACATCCACGCGGCGATTCTTGGCGCGGCCTTCAGAGGTGCCATTCTTTTCTACCGGCTTGTCCTTACCAAGGCCGATCAAGTAGATCTTGTGCGCAGGAATCTGGTACTTGTCAGCCAGGTACTGGATGACCGCATCGGCGCGGCGCTTGCTCAGCTGGTAGTTGTAATCGGCGTCGCCGGTTGAATCCGTGCTGCCCTCAACCTCGATGATGTAGTGTTTGCTGCTGGAGATTTGACCAGCGAGCTGGTCCAGGGCGTCCTTGGCCTTGCCGGTCAGGTCAGCCTTATCGAAGCCGAAGTGCACCGAGCTCTCGGCGATGGGCTTGTAGTTGTCGAGGTTTTCCAGGGTACCGGCCAGCGAGGCGACGTTGGTCGAAACCTGCTGGGCGTTCTTGTTGGCGTCATCGGCAGCCTGGCCTGCAGCCACGGCGTGTTGGTCGGCGGTGTCGGCCTTCGCCTGGGCGTCTTTGATCCCTGCCTGGGCGCGCTGATCGGTGTCCTTAATCTCGCGAGTATTTTTGGCAGTCAGATCATCTAATTCATTGGTCTTGTTGATGACGGGGGCAACTTCGTTGCGGGTGTATTTCTTGGTGGCGCAGCCCACGGTGAAAGGCATCGTGCCTGCAATCAAAACTGCTACCATCGAAATCCGGTTCATAGTCTCGGGGCTCCTTAGGCGTCGGCCAGAGCGAACTTTCCGGGGCACCTGGCAAACTGGGTTTGCTGGGTCGTCGTTGGGGAGGTTCCGCTACCCTGCCGTGACCAAAGTAACTGCACGGCACTTGCCAATCCCTCCCCTTGTATTATCAATGATTTGCGAAGTGCGGGAACGGCAGGAAATAAGGAAATCCGGCTTAGGTCGTAGAATTTTTACAGGATAGGTTTCAGGGCCAAGTCCCGGGTTGTGGGAGGGTCCATGCTCCTGAACCCAGCCTGAGAGCTTTCAACGAATGGATCTGCAACAGAAAATCCGCAGTCTTCCCCACTCGCCCGGCGTGTACCTCTACAAGAATGCCGAGGGCGAAGTGATCTACGTGGGAAAGGCGAAGAACCTGCGTTCGCGGGTGGGGTCGTATTTCGTTCGTGGGGCCGATGAGAATGCCAAGACCGGAAGCTTGCTGCGTGAAGCCGTCGACGTGGAATACATCGTTGTTGACAACGAAAAAGAGGCTTTGGCGCTCGAAAACAACCTCATTAAGCAGAAAAAGCCGCGTTTCAACATCCTTCTGCGCGATGACAAGACTTACCCCTATATCAAGCTCACCATGGGGGAGCGCTGGCCTCGGGTTTACGTTACCCGACGGCTGAGGAAAGACGGATCGGAATACTACGGTCGATTCTTTCCGGCGAACCTCGCATACCGCGTAGTGGACCTGATCCACCGCAATTTTCTGATCCCCTCGTGTTACATCGATCTCAATCGGCTGCACCCGCGGCCTTGCCTGCAGTACTACATCGGGCGCTGCCTTGGACCCTGTGCCGGCCTGACGACCGAACCGATCTATGCCGAAGCGGTGCGGGACGTGAAGCTGTTTCTTGAAGGCCGCCACTCCGACCTGAAACAGTCGCTGACGCAGCGCATGGCAAGAGCCGCGGAAGGGGAGCAGTTTGAGTTGGCCGCCAAGTATCGCGACCTGATATCCACCGTGGAGGACTTGCACCAGAAGCAGCGGATGGCAGCCGCCGAAGGCGATGATACGGATGTTTTCGGGTACCACTACGAAAACCACATGGTGGCGGTCAATCTCTTTCACATGCGTGGTGGCAAAGTGCTCGACCGACGCGATTTCTTCTTCGAAGACTTGGGCGAACTCGAAACGGCTGCCGGCCTCAATACAGGCGAGCTCTTCAGCACATTGCTGCAGCAGATTTATCTCGATAACAAATATGTCCCGCGGACAATTTATGTTCCGGTGGACTTTGACGACCGGGAAGCGCTCTGCGAGATTCTTAGCGAGCAGATGCATCGCAAGCTGGACATCAACGTTCCGTTGCGCGGGGAGAAGCGGTCACTGATCGACTTGGTGGCGCAGAACGCAAAGCAGTCTTACGATCAGCGTTTCCGTGTGATGCGGCCGCAGACCGATGTACTGAAGTCCGTTCTGCAAGACACGCTGGAATTGCCGGAACTGCCGAACCGCATTGAGTGCTTCGACATTTCGCACATCCAGGGAGCGGAAACGGTCGCCTCCATGGTGGTCTGGGAAGACGGCAAGATGAAGAAGTCCGACTACCGCAAGTTCATCATCCGCACGGTGCAAGGGGTGGACGACTTTGCCTCCATGCGCGAGGTCGTTACCCGGCGCTACAAGCGATTAGTCGAGGATGGAGCGCCGTTTCCCAGCCTGATCCTGATCGATGGCGGGATCGGACAGCTGCACGCCGCCGCCGAAGCTCTGGAAGCGATCGGGGTGATCAATCAACCGTTGGCGTCGATTGCGAAGAGGGAAGAGATCATTTACGTGTACGGCCGGGAAGACGAGCCGATCCGGATCGACCACCACTCACCGGTGCTGCATATCGTGCAGTTGATCCGCGATGAAGCGCACCGGTTTGCGGTGACCTTCCATCGCAAGCGCCGGGAAATCCGCGACCGCTCGAACGAGCTGCTGGAGATTCCCGGCGTTGGTCAGCAAACGATGAAGCGCCTACTGCGGCACTTCGGCAGCATCCAGGCGGTCCGTGAAGCCAACGCTGGGAGCCTGGAAGCGGTGGTTACCAGCGCCCAGGCGTCTGCGATCCTGGCCCACTTTCACATCGAAGAAGCCAATACGCCACAGTCTTAGGACACTTCCTAAGAAATTCTCTGCGAAACCTGAGTCGATTCTTGTCGCGGTCCGTCCAAGCGGGTAGCCTGTTGGTGGGGTGGGGGAGACTTATGCGCCTAGTCCGGCTGGTGCTGCTGTGTGTCACGTTTGCGACGCCGTTATTCCCACAAAACAATCCAGCGGATGGCTCTCAGCCGGCTACCGTGATCCGCTCCAATCCACGCCTGGTGTTGGTGAACGTGATCGTCACCGATTCGGCCGGCAAGCCGGTGCACGGACTGACCCAGCATGATTTCACCGTCCTCGAAGACGGCAAGAGCCAATCGATTCGTTCCTTCGACGAGCGTAGCGCAGCGCCCGATCCCAAGACGCCTGAGAGCAAAGAAACCGCACGCGATTTCGGTCCCAATGTGCACACGAACTGGGTGCAGGTTCCCAAGAACCAGGTCACCAATATCCTGCTCTTCGACATGCTGAATATGAGCAGCCAGGACCTGGTGAGTGCGAAGCATGAGCTCTTGCGCACGGTGCAGAACCTTCCTGCCGGGCAACAGTTTGCCCTGTTTGTTCTGGGAAAAAGCCTGCACATGATCCAAGGGTTCACCTGGGAAAAAGGCACCATGTACGCCGCCGCCAGCCGACTGAACGACAGCACAACCAGCCCTGTGTATGCAGACACCCGCACCTTTTCGAGCCAGATCGGCGAGCTCAAAGAAACGATGCTGATCAAGAATCCGAAGGCGTTTGAGGCACTTGTCCAGACGCTTGCGACGGAACAGGACATCAAGCTTGAATCGCGCATGCTGTATACCTTCGACGGTCTCTACGCGCTGGCCCGTGCCCTGGTTGCCGTGCCCGGACGCAAGAACCTCATCTGGATTACCAGCGGGTTTCCCTTCGACGCCTCGCGTGGGGACATGGATCGCTTCACGCACCTGAGTTCGCTGCTCTCCGCCAGCCAAATTGCCGTTTATCCGATCGACGCGCGCGGGGTCGTTGTGGGGCAACCGGATGCCGCCACCCGCGACTCGGAGCTGTTTGCCCCTGCCGGCGATATTGTGGGACCGTGGCTTGCCGGTCTTGACGAGGAGCAGCGCACCACCTACGAAACCATGTCGGAACTCGCCGCCCAGACGGGTGGCCGCGCATTCTTCAACCAGAACGCATTTCTGCCTGTGATTTCCAAGATCGTCGAAGCTGGCGCGAACTACTACACGCTTGCCTATCGCCCCACGAACAGTAAGTGGAACGGCACCTTCCGCAAGATTCAAGTCAAGACGCCGCGCCGAGATATTAAGCTCCTCTATCGCACCGGCTACTACGCGTTAGCCGATCCGTTGCAGCTCCCGCGGCCAGAAGACCGCGAGCGCGCGCTGCAGATCGCCATGCTGCCTTCCGCTCCGCCATCCACAACCCTCATTATCAAGACGCGGGTCGTTCCTCCGGACAACGGCGCAACCCCAGTGAAACTTGACTACCTCGTCGATGTGACCGATTTGGCCACCTCCGATCAGCCAACGAAGAAGAAGGGAATCAACGTCGTCTTCGAGGCGATCGCGACCGACGCGCAGGGACACGTGGCCGCAAGCTGCGCCTGGAACGTCAAACAAGATTTGACTGAATCCGAACTCCAACAGATGCGCCGCCGGGGACTGCAAATTCACCAGGACTTTCCCCTGAAGGCCGGCGACTACCAGATCCGGCTCGGAGTGCTCGATCGCAATTCCGGCAAGGTCGGCACCCTCGACGTGCCGGTTACCATCGCGCAAGTCGCGCCGACGAAGTAGACGCGACCGTCCGACGCAGCGCCGAGACAGAGCAGTTGCGATACAATTCGCCGTCACGGGGCAGGATGGCAACTTCAAAACAAAACGCCGGCATCAAGCGCGCCAGCCTTTTGCCATTTGTTTTCGTGATGTACGCCTACACCACGGGCGGTCCGTTCGGTCTCGAAGGCCAGGTCACCACTTCCGGTCCTGGAATGACGTTGATCTACCACCTGCTCCTGCCGTTTTTCTGGTGTATCCCGGTTTCGCTGGTCGCGGCTGAACTGACGACCGCAATGCCGGTGAAAGGCGGCTTCTACCGCTGGTCGCGGGCCGCGTTCGGCGACTTTTGGGGATTCCTTGCCGGCTGGTGGAATTGGAGCGCATCCTTCATTTTAGGTGGTGTTTACGCGGTTCTCTTCGCGGATTACTTGAAGTTCTATGTACCTCAGCTAGGCAATGGATGGAAGCATTACGCTGTGGCGGTTGTGGTGATTGCCGCGGTGACGCTGGTGAATGTGATCGGCATCGATGCGGTCGGCAAAGTTGCGACCGTGCTCGGTGTTCTCATCCTGCTGCCTATCGCCGTGATGTGTGCCGTCGCCGCGACCAAGTGGCACTACAATCCGTTCGTCCCGCTGGTCCCTCCCGGCGCCACGCCAAAGCAGGTGGCGGGTGTAGGGCTGGCGCTTGGGCTATGGCTGTATTCAGGTTTTGAACAGCTCTCCACCGTGGCCGACGAAGTGGAGAATCCACAGCGCACCTTTCCGCGCGCACTGGCCTGGGTAGTGCCGCTGTCGATTGCTACATACTTCCTGCCGACACTGTTTTCGCTGGCGGCCCTCGGAGGCTGGCAGAAATGGAAAGATGGTTATTTTTCCGACGCCGCTTTTCTCATCGGGGGACACTGGCTTGGTTTTTCCGTGAACCTGGCGGCGCTGATCACGGCGGTTTCGCTGCTCAACGGCACCGTCCTTGCGTCGACGCGGATGCCGTTCGCGATGGCGGAAGACGGGTACCTGCCGAAGTTTTTGACGAAAACCCATCCGCGTTTTAAGACGCCGTGGATCGCGATCCTGGTTTCGTCAGCAATCTATGCTGCGCTCTCCTGGCATAGCCTGTCGCAACTGATCATTGTGTATGCGTGGCTGCGGGTAATGACGACATGGATGACGGTGATCGCCGGGTGGCGGCTGCGCAAGATCGCTCCGCAGATGAAGCGGCCGTTCGTGATTCCGTGGGGCATGGCCGGCGTGATCTACTGCGTAGCCGCGCCAATCATCATCGGCGCCATCGCGCTCTCCGCCAGCGAGATGCCATATGCGGGCTTGGCGTCGCTGGCTCTCGGTCCTATCGTGTACCTGATTTTGCGCCGGTTTGCGCCCCCGGCTGACAAAGAGCCCGTGGTGGTGCTGGCTAGCTGATCCAGTCCAGCAGCTTGTAATACGCACCGGCGAATGGCAGGAACCACGGCTGGCCGTTGTAGAGCCCGAGCGGTGCGCCGGGAAAGGGAATAGCCGCGAAGGGATTCGCGTCCGCGCCACCCGAGAGCTTCTCGCCCATGAGGCTGCCGAGATAGCTCGCCATCGCCACGCCGTGGCCCGCGTATCCGAGGGCATAGTGAACTCCGTCGAATTCTCCCGCGTGGGGCATTACGTCGAAAGTGAAGTCCAGCGTGCCTCCCCATGCGTACTCCACCTTGGTGTTTTTGAGTTGCGGGTGGATGGCGATGAGATCGCGCAGGAGAATCTCTTCGCTCTTGCGGATGGTATTGGCTGTTTCCGGAAGAAACGCGGCGCGGCCCCCGAAGAGCATGCGGTTGTCTGGCGTGAGCCGCCAGTAATGCAGAAAATTCAGCGAGTCGTACACCATTCGATTGTGCGGAATCAATTCGCGTGCGAGGATTTCCGGGAGTTGTTCGGTGGCGATGATGTAGGAACCGATGGGAATGATTCGCTTCTGCAATGGCCGGGAAAGGTTGCCGGTGTAACCGCTGGTAGCGATCAGCACATCCTTGGCAGTGAGAATCCCATTCGTCGTGCGAACCTGGAATCTGTCTCCGTTGCGCTTGATTGACTGAACCCTGGTTTGCTCGTGGATGCAGGCTCCTGCACGAAGCGTCGCCGCAGCCAGTCCCGCAACGTAGCGCGCCGGGTTCACCCCTGCGCTGGTTTCATCGACGATGCAACCATAGTAGCGATCGGCGCCGATTTCGCTGCTCAATTCGCTTTTTGGGATGATGCGCAAGCGATGGCCGAATTCGCGATCGAGCAGGTCAACGCTGCGCGCGTAGGCATCGAAGTGCGACTGCTTGTTCGCGACTTCGAGATGGCCGCAGCGAGAGAAATTGCAGTCGATCCGTTCCGTCTCGACTAAATGCTCGACGAAATCGATGGAGGCCAGCGAGGCGGCATACATCCGCTTGGTGGTATCGAGTCCGTAACGCTTGGTGAGGACCTCCGGGCTGAGCTTCATCCCGGTCAGCACCATGCCACCATTGCGCGAACTGGCTCCCCAGCCAATCGTCTCGGCTTCGAGAACAATCACCCGGGCGCCACGCTGGGCGAGCGTACGCGCGGCGGAAAGTCCGGTGAAACCTGCACCGACGATTGCGACATCGGCAAAGTCCGGCAGCGGGCCGGGGCTTCCGCCGGGCATCGTTACCGTTTCCAGCCAATAATTCTTCTCGGCGTAGTTCATGGTTGCGCAACTACGAAACGATGGGCATGGTGCGGATGCGTTTCTTCGTCGCCGCGAAAATTGCGTTGCACAGTGCCGGAGCGAAGGGCGGCACGGGGGGTTCGCCCGCGCCGGTCGGCGGTTCCGTGCTCTCCACGAAGAAGGCATCGACCTGCGGAGCGTCGGCCATGCGCACTAACTCGTAATCGCCGAAATTGGATTGCGCAATCCCGCCGTTCTCGACCGTGATTTTGCCGTGCAGCGCCTGGGTCATGGCGAAGACGACGGCTCCTTGCATCTGCTGTTCCAGAATGTTGGGATTCACAACCTGCCCGCAATCCAGGGCAACGACAACGCGATGGATTTGCGGAGTATCGTCCTTCATCGATATCTCGACCACCTGGGCGGCGTAGGTACCGAAACAGCCATGGGCCGCGATGCCGCGGAACCGGCCGCCAGGCAACGGTTTGTTCCACTCAGCTTTTTCTGCTGCCAGATTGAGAACGCCGCGCAAACGAGCCGTATTCCACGTCGTGTCCCAGAACTTGATCGGCCGCTCCTCGCGTAGCAAATGCAAACGGTATTCCAAAGGATCTTTCCCTGCGGCCGTGGCAAGCTCGTCCAGAAAGCATTCGTTCGCGAACGCAACCTGCGAGGCGTACACGGAGCGCATCCAGCCGAGGGGCACGGGTGTGTCGCAATCCACATATTCGAGCAGCACATTGGGAATGGGGTAGAGGAACGATCCTTCGTCTTTAAGGTCTGGATCGATGCCGTCGTCAAGCTTGGTACCTTTCTGACGTGAGATGGAGGGCGAGACGAGGCGGTGCGTGATCGCCGTCGGGTAGCCATCGTCGCCGATGCTCGCGCGGACCTGGTGCAAGCTGACGGGACGATAGGTGGAGAATTTCATATCGTCTTCGCGGGTCCAGAGCACCTTCACGGGAAGATTGATGGCTTTCGATACGAGTGCCGCCTCGACTCCGTAATCATGCTCGAGCCTTCGCCCAAATCCGCCGCCCATGAGGGTGACATTCACTTTCACGTTTTCCGGCTTAAGTCCGAGTGCTTGGGCGACAGAGTCGCGGACATCCTGCGGAACCTGGGTCGGCGCCCAGAGTTCGCATGTGGTGCCGCGGAAATGCGCGACGCAGTTGCCAGGCTCCATCGGGGCATGGGCGAGGAAGGGCGTCTCAAACTCGGCCTCGATGTGCTTTCCGTTGCCGCTGGTGGCGTCGCCGGTTTTGTAAAGCGCGACACCCTTATTCTTGGAGGCGGCTCGAAGCGATTCCGCGACGGCCGCTGAGTCGAGGTTCGCATTCGGGCCGTCGTCCCACGTCACTTTGAGGGCGCGTCGTCCGGAGAGCGCAGCCCAGACCGAATCACCCACCACGGCAACCGCAGAATCGGAAAGCTTCGCGACGTGGGTGACTCCCGGGACCGCCTTGCATCGAGAGTCATCGATGTTCTTAACCGTAGCGCCGAACTTGGGGGCGCGCGCCAGGAAGGCATACTTCATTCCGGGAAGCTTGAAATCGATGCCAAATACGGCCGAACCGTTGACCTTTGATTTTGTGTCCACCCGATGCAGCGGTTTCCCGACCAGCTTGAACTGCGCAGGCGTCTTCAGCTTGGGTTCTCCTGGAACCGGAAGCTTCGCAGCCGCAGTTGCGAGAGATCCGTAGCTCGCCTTGCGATGGGAAACGCTGTGCAGCACAAATCCATTGCTCGTTTTGCAGGTCGCGACGGGAACTTTCCATTGTTTCGCGGCGGCGGCAACCAGCATCGCGCGGGCTTGCGCACCCGCTTTGCGCATTGGGTCCCACGTGGTATGAACGCTGGCGCTTCCACCGGTTGTCTGATCGCCAAAAAGAGTGCTGGCTCCCGCCTGCTCAATGGAGATCGTGGAGAAGTCGCAGTCAAGTTCTTCGGCGAGAATCATGGGAAGTGCGGTACGCACCCCCTGTCCCATCTCCGAACGCGCAACCACAATCATCACCGTGCCGTTAGGCGCGATGCGCAGGTACGCGTTGGGAGCAAATTCTTCGGCCGCGGGCTCCGCCTGAAGGGGAAGGTGAAAGCCGATGACCAATCCTGCGGCGGCGGTCGCGGTGGTTGCGAGAAAATCGCGGCGGGAGATTTTGCTCATAGCGAACCTCCCGCGGCGCGATGGATTGCGCGCTTGATTCGTTGATAGGTGCCGCAGCGGCAGAGATTGCCATTCATCGCTTCCACAACGTCCGCGTCGGAGGGATTGGGTTTCTTCGCGAGCAGCGCGGCCGCCTGCATGATCTGGCCGGATTGGCAGTAGCCGCATTGCGGCACGTCTTCGGCGATCCAGGCGAGTTGCAAAGGGTGGGAGCTGTCCGCTGAGAGGCCTTCAATGGTGGTGATCTTTTTGCCTACGGCCTCGGCCGCGGGGGTTGTGCAGGAGCGCACCGCATCGCCATCCACGTGCACGGTGCAAGCGCCGCACATACCCACGCCGCAA
Organism: uncultured Acidobacteriaceae bacterium; assembly: GCA_963703075.1. Classification (GTDB taxonomy): domain Bacteria; phylum Acidobacteriota; class Terriglobia; order Terriglobales; family Acidobacteriaceae; genus Korobacter. Next base: position 2,173,217 of record OY969786.1, on the reverse strand, counting down.
CCGAACTTCGTGCCGGTGAGATCGAGAGTATCGCGCAGAACCCAGAGCAAGGGAGTGTCAGGTGCGACGGTGACTTCGCGATCGCGTCCGTTCACGCGCAGGGTGATGGAATCCATGCGAACCTCGGGCTTGAAGTAAACGCGGAGGATGGTACCACGACAGAAACGGTGATTGAAGAACGCGGGATGAGGAAGTGGGCCTGCATCCCGCGGAAGACGTTAGGCCGTGGCCGCCTTGGGTTGCTGGCGCAGACGCGCGCGCAGGGGCTGCCCGATCAATTGCACCATCGCGGCGAATTCCGAAGGCGTAAGCGATTGCGGGCCGTCGGAGAGAGCTTTTTCTGGACAAGGATGCACTTCAACGATGATTCCGTCGGCACCTACCGCGACTGCAGCACGGGCCAGCGAGGGCACCAGGTCCCGGCGGCCGGTGCCATGCGAAGGGTCTGCCACCACGGGCAAGTGCGAGAGCTGCTTCGCCAAGGCGATGGCAGCCAAATCGAACGTGTTGCGCATATCGGGATCGTAGGAGCGAATGCCGCGCTCGCAGAGGACAACTTCCGTGTTGCCGCCGGCGAGCAGGTACTCGGCGGCGAGCAGCCAATCTTTTACCGTTGCGGAAGGAGAGCGCTTCAGAAGAACAGGGCGCTGGCACTGGGACAAGCGTCGCAGGAGGGCGAAGTTCTGCATGTTGCGCGCGCCCACCTGCAGCATGTCGGCGTATTCCGAGACCAAATCCACATCTTCGGTGCCCATCACTTCGGTGACGACCGGCAGCCCGGTGGAGTCTGAAGCTTCGCGCAGGAGCTTTAGGGCTTCTACACCCAGTCCCTGGAATTCATACGGCGAGGTACGCGGTTTATAGGCTCCTCCGCGCAGCATGGTAGCGCCAGCATCGCGTACAGCATGGGCCACCGTCATCAATTGTTCACGCGACTCGACAGAGCAGGGACCGGCGATCAGCACGCAATCGTCGCCACCGATCGGCACGCCCGCTACATTCACGACGGAGCGTTTCTGGGTGACTTGCATGCTGACCAGCTTGAAGGGATGGGCGATGGGAACGACCTGCTCCACGCCTGGAGCGGCAATGAGTGCAGCCAGTTCGTCGCGCCGGCCGGCACTTCCCACCGCGGCGACGATGGTGCGTTCCACGCCACGGGTGACATGCGCCTGGTATCCCAGCTCGCGGATGCGGTCGATGACATGATTGGTTTCGGCTTCGGTGGCTCCGGCAGACATGCTGATAATCACGGGGTTCTCCTGCTCTCTGGATAAAACAAAAGCCGCGACTTGTAGGTCGCGGCTGGTTGGATTCTTGGCACTGCTTCGATCAGAACTTTAGGAACTCGTCTGAAGCCAATCATCCGTCCGGCCGCTCCCCGTAAATCGGTAGGAGCGCCAGGTAAAGGACGGAAAGGCGAACGAGTAAGTCATGGCTCGAAGGGAATCATGCACGACGTAGGGCGCGTCCGTCAAGTTTCCGGTGCCGAGGGCTCGGCTTATGAAGCTTTGGTACGGTATTCGTTCGGCTTATGGATAAACGCAGCTTATTCTTGTTGGAAGAATTATAAGTTTGTCTAATAGTAGTTCACGGAGTAAAGTCTTCAACAAGCTAACGATTGCACGGCGCTCTCGCAGTCCAGGGGAGCGCACTTTTTCAGGTGCTCATGAAGAACGGATCCTCGAAGCACAAGCGCAGCGACGCGATTACTGAAGGCCCGAGCCGCGCCCCGGCAAGGGCGATGTTGCGCGCTGCCGGATTTACCCGGGAAGACCTGCGCAAGCCGATTATCGGGATTGCCAATACCTGGATTGAAATTGGCCCCTGCAATATTCATTTACGGGAGCTGGCCGAGCACATCAAGCAGGGAATTCGCGAAGCCGGCGGAACGCCGATGGAGTTCAACACCGTCTCGATCTCCGACGGCATCACAATGGGTTCGGAAGGAATGCGGGCTTCATTGATAAGCCGCGAGGTCATCGCCGATTCCATTGAACTGGTGGCGCGGGGAAACCTGTTTGACGGGATGATCGCGATTTCCGGCTGCGACAAAACCATTCCCGGCACGATCATGGCCCTGGCGCGGGTGGATATCCCCGGACTCATGCTGTATGGCGGATCGATTGCGCCCGGCAAGTTTCACAGTCAGAACGTGACCATCCAGGAGGTTTTCGAAGCGGTCGGAACGCACGCGCGCGGCAAAATGAGCGACGCGGAGCTGGAGGAGCTGGAAGGCAGCGCTTGCCCTGGCGCGGGCGCATGCGGCGGGCAGTTCACCGCCAACACCATGTCGATGGCCAGCGAGTTTCTCGGGATTTCGCCGATGGGGGCGAACAGCGTTCCGGCGATGACGGTGAAGAAACAGGAAGTGGCGCGCCGTTGCGGACAGATCGTGATGGACCTGGTGCGCAGGGATGTAAGGCCGAGCCAGATCATCACGCGCGATGCACTGGAAAATGCAATTGCGAGCGTGGCTGCATCAGGCGGGTCGACGAATGCAGTGCTGCATCTGCTGGCGATTGCCAATGAGATCGGCGTCGACCTTTCGATCGACGACTTCGACCGCATCAGCTCGCGCACGCCGCTGATCTGCGATTTGAAGCCCGCAGGACGCTTCATTGCCACGGACTTGCACGCGGCGGGCGGAATTCCGCTGGTCGCGCAACGTTTGCAAGCAGCAAAACTGCTGCACGACGACGCGCTGACTGTGACCGGCAAAACGATCGGGGAAGAAGCGAAGGCAGCGAAAGAGACGCCTGGGCAGGAAGTGGTGCGGCCCATGAGCGATCCCATCAAGGCGACCGGCGGGATGATGATCCTGAAAGGAAATCTGGCAGCCGAGGGTTGTGTCGTCAAGCTGGTTGGCCACAAGAAGCTCCATTTCCAAGGTCCGGCGCGCGTCTTCGATTCGGAAGAAGACGCATTTGCCGGAGTGGAAGACCGCACAATTCAAGCCGGCGACGTGGTGGTCATCCGTTACGAAGGACCGCGGGGCGGCCCGGGGATGCGCGAGATGCTCGGGGTGACAGCGGCCATCGCCGGAACCGAATTGGCTGACACGGTTGCGCTGATTACAGACGGCCGTTTCTCTGGCGCCACGCGTGGCCTCAGCGTTGGGCACGTCGCTCCCGAAGCGGCCGCGGGCGGGGCCATTGCAGCCGTGCGCGACGGAGATACGATCACCATCGATGTTGACAACCGCGAGCTAAGACTGCATTTACCCGATTCCGAGATCGAGGCACGGTTGCGCTCTTGGCGTGCGCCTGAACCTCGATTCAAGCGCGGGGTGTTCGCCAAGTATGCAAACTCGGTTTCGTCGGCGTCGTACGGGGCGGTGACGAGCGCAACGGTACAGAGCAAGTCCCTGGTGGAGAGTACAAAGTAGCCATGAAGAAAACGATGACAGGAGCGCAGATTATTTGGGAGTGCCTGGAGCGCGAAGGCGTCAAGATCGCCTTTGGATATCCGGGCGGCGCCATTCTGCCAACGTACGACGCGTTGAAACACTCATCGATCCATCACGTCCTGGTGCGTCACGAGCAAGGCGCCACCCATATGGCAGACGGTTACGCCCGTGCCAGCGGAGGAGTTGGCGTGGCGATCGCCACTTCCGGTCCGGGCGCAACCAACATGGTGACCGGCATTGCCACCGCAATGCTCGATTCGTCACCCATCGTCTGCATTACGGGACAGGTTGGCAGCAAGCTGATCGGGACAGACGCTTTCCAGGAAACCGACATCACCGGCGTCACGCTGCCGATTACGAAGCACAACTATCTCGTGACGCACGCGTCGGAGCTGGTGCAGACGATTCGCGAAGCCTTTTACATCGCCAAGTCGGGGCGTCCCGGTCCGGTGCTGATCGACGTCACGAAAGATGCTCAGCAGTCGACCTGCGAGTTCGATTGGGACGGCGCTGCGCCCCAATTGCCGGGCTATCGTCCTGATCTTTCACCGGAAGCGAAGACGTATCAGGAAGCACTCGCGTTAATGAAGAATGCGAAACGTCCAGTGATTCTGGCAGGCCATGGAATCATGATTTCCGGTGCCATGCGCGAGGTCCGCGAACTGGCAGAGAAGGGTGGCATCCCAGTGGCGCTCACGTTGCTGGGTCTGGGGGCGTTCCCGGCATCGCATCCGCTGAACCTTGGCATGATGGGAATGCATGGCGAGGCGTGGGTGAACCAAGCGATCCAGGACGCCGATTTGTTGCTGGCGCTCGGCATGCGGTTCGACGATCGGGTGACCGGAAACCTGAAAACGTATGCGCTTAACGCCAAGAAAATCCACGTGGAGATCGATCCGTCGGAGATTAACAAGAATGTGAAGGTCGATGTGGCGCTGGTGGGCGACGTGCGTGAGGTCTTGCACGAGTTGCTGCCGCATCTCGAAGCGGTGGACCGGAAAGAATGGTTTGAGTATATCGATCGTTTAAAAGGCGATTCGGCCGTGCGCGACATTCAGAAGCTGCCCGACAACGGTCATCTTTACGCGGCCCATGTGATTAACGACATCTGGCGTGAGACGGACGGCAAAGCCATCGTGGTGACAGACGTGGGCCAGCACCAGATGTGGGAGGCGCAATATTACAAGCACGAAGACCCGCGCACCCTGATCACCTCCGGAGGCCTCGGGACTATGGGATTCGCGTTGCCCGCGGCCATCGGCGCAAAGATGGCGCAGCCCGATGCCGAAGTGTGGGTCATCGTCGGGGACGGCGGATTCCAGATGACGATGTGCGAGCTTGCCACGGTCATTCAAGAACGGCTCGACATCAACATCGCCATCATAAACAACGGATATCTCGGGATGGTGCGCCAGTGGCAGGAGTTCTTCTACGAGCGCAATTACCAGGCGACACCGCTGCTCAGCCCGGATTTCAGCGTGCTGGCGAGTGCGTACGGAATCAAGAGTTCCGCGGTGAGCTCGCGAGCCGATGTCGTTCCAACGTTGCGGGCAGCGCGCAAGCATCAAGGGCCGGTGTTGATCGATTTCCAGGTAGAGCAGGAAGACACGGTCTATCCGATGGTGCCGGCGGGAGCGGACCTGCACAACATGATCCGCCGCCCGAGTCCGATCGTCGAGACTGCGTTGGATACATAGAAGTCTCCGGGCGAGCGTGTTGCTTGGCTCGCCGGACATACAAGGAACCATGCTGAACGTATTTGTAGTGCACGTGGAAAACAAGCCGGGCGTTTTGACGCGGGTGGCGTCGCTCTTCCGGCGGCGAGCCTTCAATATCGATTCACTGACGGTGGGCCGCACGGAAAAGGCGGATGTTTCGCGCATGACCATCGTCGTCGATACCGACAAAGACGGGGCGAAGCGCCTGGAAGCACACCTCTACAAACTGGTGAACGTGTTGCTGGTGGAAAACATCACCGGGCAGCCTTCGATCAACCGCGACCTGGCCATGATCAAAGTGGCTTGTTCACAGGAGACCCGCACCGACATTCTCAGCCTGGTGAACGTATTTCGCGCGCGCGTCATCGATCTCGCGATGGATTCCATCATCATGGAGATCACCGGGAACGAAGAGAAAATCGATCGCCTGATCGAGGTGCTGCAGCCGTACGGATTGCTGGAGATGGTGCGGACCGGCATTGTCGCCATGCGCCGCGGCGTAACGCCCAGCAACGGCAAAGATAACGCCTCAACTCAAATCTATGAAGACAGCGGAGTGTCCTACTCCGTTTAGCGGCTTCGCAATTTCAGGAAGCTCAGGAAGGAATTATGGCAAAGGTTTATCACGACTCCTCCGCGGATCTCTCGCTCATCCGCGCCAAGAAGGTTGGCATCATCGGTTACGGCTCACAAGGGCATGCACACGCTTTGAACCTCATGGACAGCGGCGTAGATGTGCGTGTCGGGTTGCGCGCGGGCAGTTCATCGAAAGAGAAAGCCGAGAAATCCGGTTTGCAGACCGGCAGTGTTGGCGAGGTTGCGGATTGGGCGGATGTGATCATGGTCCTCGCGCCGGACACGGAAGCGCCTGCGATTTACGAAAAAGAAATCGCGCCACACTTGAAGCCCGGCAAAACGTTGATGTTCGCACATGGGTTCAACATTCGCTACGGCACCATCAACCCGCCGGCGGGTGTCGACGTATCCATGGTTGCCCCCAAGGCCCCAGGACATCGCGTGCGCGAAGTCTTCACCGAGGGCGGAGGAACACCGGCCCTGTTTGCTGTCCACCAGGACGCGTCGAAAAAAGCCAAAGAGCTGGCGCTGTCTTACGCGGCCGCAATTGGCTGTACCCGCGCCGGCGTATTGGAAACCACGTTCACGGAGGAAACCGAGACCGACCTATTCGGCGAGCAGGCAGTCCTGTGTGGCGGCGCAGCCGCGCTGGTGAAAGCTGGATTCGAAACTCTGGTCGAAGCCGGTTATCAGCCCGAACTGGCGTACTTCGAATGCCTGCATGAACTCAAGCTCATCGTGGATCTCATGTATCGCGGAGGTCTCAACTACATGCGCTATTCCGTGAGCGATACCGCGGAGTACGGTGACTACATTGCCGGAGAACGCATTGTGACCGACGACACCAGGGATGCGATGCGCAAGCTTCTCAAGGAAATCCAGGACGGGACCTTCGCGAAGAACTGGATTGCAGAAAATAAGAATGGGCGTCCATGGTTCGAAGGGAAGCGGGTGAGCGAGCAGGAACAGCAACTCGAGAATGTCGGCGCTGAACTGCGCGACATGATGACCTTCCTCAATCCGGTTCGGATCAAGCAGAAGTCGGAGAAAGCGCAGAAGCCGGAAGCGGTCGCGCGCTAGTCCGGAAGAAGCTCCTTCGCAAAAGGCGGCACACTTGTGCCGCTTTTTTCATTTTTGTATCGTAAAAATCTGTCAAAGATGCGCGGCGTTCAATCCCAAATGCCCGCAGCCGCGTCTGAATACATACGTAATTTGTTCAATCTTAAAGCTTTACATGAACGAATTGTCATATTCGTTCAATTCGCATTTTATGCCGGCTGTCTAGGCTGGTAGTGATCCCACTCAAGCGAGCAATTCAGGAGACTTCAGGGACGATGAGAATCACTGGGGTGGCGACCGCTTTTCCGCCCAACCGTTATAGCCAGCAGGAAATCCACGCGGCGCTCGGCACAAATTGGTCAGGAAAGCTGGAAAAGCCCCAAGTTCTGGAGCGGCTGCATGCGCGCGTCGGAGTGGAGCATCGTCACCTCGCGTTGAGTATTCCCGAATACCAGGAAATGACTACATGGGGCCAAGCCAATAACGCATGGATTCGCGTTGCGGAAGAGCTTGGAGAGAAGGCGCTTTGCCGGGCATTACATCGCGCTGGGATTTCAGCCGCCGAACTGGATGCGCTATTTTTCGTGTCGGTGACGGGTATCAGCAGTCCCTCCATCGACGCCCGCCTGGTGAACCGGATGAAACTCTCACCGAACATCAAGCGGATTCCGATTTTTGGGCTTGGCTGTGTGGCGGGAGCGGCAGGCATCGCTCGAGCAGCGGACTACGTGAAGGCCTATCCAGACCACCACGCGGCGCTGCTTTCGGTGGAACTCTGCTCTTTAACCTGGCAGCGCGACGACATGTCCGTCGCGAACCTGATCTCGTCAGGATTGTTCGGCGATGGTTCGGCGGCGGTCATTCTTTCTGGGAAGAACCAGGCCCAACACGGGCCTCGTGTTCTCGCTACCCGATCCGTGTTTTATCCCGGCACGCAGGACGTGATGGGGTGGGACATTTCCGAGAAGGGCTTCCGGGTCGTGCTTTCCGCCGATGTGCCGCGGATGGTGCACGAGCATTTGCGCGAGGATGTTGATGCATTTCTTGGCGACTACGACCTGACGCGCTCCGAGATTGGCAACTGGATCATGCACACGGGAGGGCCCAAGGTTTTGGAGGCGACCGCGCAGGCGCTGGAGTTGCCGGACGGCGCGCTTGACCCTTCGTGGAAATGCTTGAGTGAAGTGGGCAATCTTTCCTCGGCGTCGGTGCTCGTGGTGCTGGAGCAGATCTTTCATCACCAGCGTCCGGAGCCGGGCACACTGAGCGTTTTGGCGGCAATGGGGCCCGGGTTCTGCGCGGAACTCGTGTTGCTGTTGTGGTGAGTGCCTCTTTGCATCGAACGAATCCAACGGCAACGGATGTGCTGATCATCGGCGGCGGTCCAGCCGGACTGGCAACAGCGATCGCGGCGCGGACGGCCGGCTTTGAGGTGCTACTCGTCGATCACGCCGTGCCACCCATCGATAAAGCATGCGGCGAGGGCATCATGCCGGATGGCCTGGCCGCGCTGGCTGGGTTAGGCGTCCGCGTGCCGGCCGAACTGGCATTTCCGTTCAGCGGCATTCGCTTCGTCGAATCCGGCGTTGCCGTGGATGCCTCTTTTCCCCAGGGCGTCGGCTACGGCCTTCGGCGTACCGTGCTGCACGAATTGCTGACCGCGAGAGCCGCGGAAGCGGGGGTAGAGATGCGTTGGGGGGCGCGGGTCTCGGAGATCGATTCGGATTACGCGATAGTGAATGGACAACGGGTTTCCTGCAAGTGGATTGTCGGGGCGGATGGTAACGGGTCGATGGTTCGGCAAAAAATCGGAATCGGACGCGTACGTTCGGAACAGCGGCGTTTTGGGTTTCGCCAGCACTTCGCGGTGCAGCCCTGGACGGAGTACGTCGAGGTCTACTGGGGTGATTGCGGCCAGGTGTATGTCACGCCTGTTGCCGCGAACGAAGTGTGTGTGGCGCTCATCACCAGCAATCCGCACGTGCGGCTCGATCACATTGAATCTTCTTTCCCGGCACTTGCAAAGCGTTTGCGCGGAGTTCTGCGAAGCTCACGCATGCAAGGAGCGCTCACTGCGACCCGGCAATTGGACGCGGTTAGCGCGGGTAACGTCGCGCTGGTTGGCGAAGCTTCCGGTTCGGTGGATGCCATTACCGGCGAAGGGATGTCGCTGGGCTTTCAGCAGGCAGTCGCGCTGGTGAATGCCATGCGCGCAGGGTCCCTGCAGGAATATGAGAAGGCCCATCGTGCCATCGGCGCAAACGCACGCCGCATGGCGAAGTTGATGCTTCTGCTGGGCGGCCGTCCGTGGCTGCGCCACCGGGTGCTGCAAGCCCTGGCTTCGCGGCCGGAGCTGTTTGCGCAGATGTTGAGCGTTCATATTGGGGAGTCGCAACTGCACGAAGTTGGCGTGCAAGTCGCGCTGTCGCTTGGCTGGTCGATGCTCACTGCCTAATCGAAAAGGAAGCTTGATGATCAACGGAAAACAGGTGCGATCCATGGTTTGGTCGCTCGCGCTGCTGTGTACAGCGGCATTACAGGTTTCCGCGCAGTCCGCTCGTGAGGTTCGCATTGATTTTGATCCCGCCACTACAAAACTGGAGTACACCCTGGGCGATGTGCTTCACACCGTGCACGGCTCATTCCAGCTGAAAAGCGGCAATATTCATTTCGACCCAGCGACCGGCGTGGCCGGGGGGCTGCTGACGGTCGATGCCGCCAGCGGTGACAGCGGCAATAAAACGCGCGACCATAAAATGAATAAAGAGATCCTCGAGACCGACAAATATCCTGAAGCGACCTTCGTGCCGAAGCGGATTGTCGGCCATCTCGCCATGCAGGGGGCTTCGCAGGTACAGGTGCAGGGAACGTTCCGCCTGCATGGCGCGGACCATGAAATCACATTGAATATTCCCGCCCAGGTGAACGGCAGCCAGGTGCAGATGCGAACGCAGTTCGACATTCCATTCGTCCAGTGGGGGATGAAGGATCCGAGCACCTTTGTCCTGCGCGTCAACAAGGACGTGCAATTGAGCATCGCAGGCACGGAGAAGATCTCGTATTAAGGGCTAGTGGATACGCGCGAGTTCTACGGCATAAAGCTTGTTATGTGGGAACTCATGCGCCAGACCGCCCAGTAAATCTCTCGCTTGTTCGGGATTCTTATCGCGCACGGCAGCTACAGCCAGCAGCAAGCGGGCAAAGGGGGCGAGATAATCTCCCCGGGTGGCGACGAGATGAAGCTTCTCGATACCGTCCGCCTTGTCGGTCTGGGCGCCGGTCATGCGCAGAATCCAGCGTACCGGGGCGGGATTAATGCCCAACAGGTAATTCTCCACGCCCACCGCCAGGTAGGCGTCATAGCAATGGGGATCAAGGCTGATCAGTTGCTCCGCTTTGCCGCGTGAAAGTTTCATGTAAGCGAGGCTTGCCATGTTCTTCTTCTCGACAAGCGCCGAGTAGTCGCCGCGCAATCCGTTAGCGAGAATTTGAGCAAAGAGTGCCTCGGAATCCTGCGCTGAACGGCCGAGATTCCGCGTCGCAATTTCATCGGAGGCGGCTAATTCACGCTCGAACGAGGCCTTGGTTGCGGGATCGGGTGGCAGCTTCTGCCGCTTCTCAAACTTCGCATTGTCGGCGAACAACTCCATCTCCAAGATGTGCATGCGATCGAATTCCGCAAACAGGTAGGCAGCCGCGTTGGAAACATGGGGCAGCGGATCGTTGGGATGCGCCTGCTCGTAGCCCTGAAAAGTTGCGTGGGCTGCGTCGAAGTCGAGGTTGTACATCTGGCGATAGCCATTTTCGATTTCAGGGGCGTTCCCGCAACTACCAAACGCGGGACGCGCGAACCCGATGAAAATGACCACGAGGCAAGCGAAGGCGTGACGAAGAGAACACCTCATGCAACCGCCACGGGAGCCAACGGCATAGAGAGACGGATGGCAGCGCCGCCGCCCGGACGATCAGTAATTTTCACATCTCCTCCGTGGGCGCGGACCACGGCATCGACGAAGGCGAGTCCCAGCCCGTGGCCGGTGGATTGTTTTCCTTTTACGAATCGTTCGAAGGCGCGGGTTTTCATTTCGCTGGAAAAGCCTGAACCGTTGTCCTGGATCAACAACTCCGCGCAATTGTCCAAGGCTTGCACCCGGATCTCGATTTTGCAGCCGGGCGGCAGATGCGACATCTCGTTGTCCAGCAGGTTGCTTAACATCCGGTTTGCAAGACTCACGTCCACGTCGACCATGACCGGAGAGTTTGCAGCGACCGTGATTTGATGATGACGTTCCACCATGGCCGGCATGTAGATCTCCACGAATTGTTCGACAATCGATGCAAAATCCACGGTTTCGCGGCGTAAGGGAAGTGCGCCTGCCTGGGCTTCGGCCAGATCGAGCGTGGTGTTGATGAACTGAGATAGCCGGTCCAGACCTTCGACGGCTTCCCCCACGGACTCACGCCAATCAGCGGAACTTCCCTCGAGTAGCGCAACTTCCAGTCGCCCGCGGATCGAGGTGACCGGGCTCTTTAAGTCGTGGGCGACCGAGTCGGTCACGGTGCGGAGTTGATTTACCGACGCCTGGATGCGGTCAAGCATTCGATTGAACGTCTGTGACAGGCGAGCGATTTCGTCTGAGTTGCGCGACTCAGGCAAACGCGCACTGAAGTCTTCGGTACCGATGCCAGAAACGGTTTCGGTGATGTTTTCGACCCGCAGCAAAGTGCGCCGGGCGCTGGTATAGGAAATCATGTAGCCGAGGACCACCATACCAATCCAGACGCCGATAAACCCCCGCGTGAGGCGATTGAGCAGTTGCACTGCGCCATCATCGGACAAACCCAGATAGATGGTGCCTGCGGGCTTTATGGGACGGACGACTACACGATAGGGGATCTTGGCGCTCGGGATGTGCACAGTCCGAGGCATGCCGGGAGTCAAATCCACGTCAGCGATGGCCCGGATGAACTCGTCCTTATTGGCGGGGCCTACCCAGAGAGGTTCAGGTTCCACGCCCTTCTGAAGGAAAAAGACGGAGGTGCGGTCTTCTACGTTTTCGTCGTGTTCACCCGCCTCACGCGAAGCATTCTCCGCGACTTCTTCGATCACGCGGTTGTAGAGGCTGCCTTGCGGAGTTGATTGCGAAACTTCCGCCAGAACTTCGGCCTCGCCGCTCAGCCACTGATCGCTGCGTTCACGAATGCCAAGGGAGACCAGGTAATAGCAAATCCCGAACGCCAATGCACTTCCCACTGCGAAGGCGAAAGTAGTCCAGATTGAGAGACGCCAAGCCGCGGTTTTTTTCGGCGAGCTAAGAATCTTTGAGAACATACCCGACTCCGCGGATGGTATGGATCAGGGGCTTTGGGGAGTCGCGATCCACTTTGCTGCGCAATCGATAGATGTGCACGTCCACCACATTCGTTGCCGGGTCGATGCGCATACGCCAAACATGGTCGAGGATCATGGTCCGCGTCACCACGCGACAGGCGTTCCGGCAGAGGTATTCAAGAAGGGCGAACTCCTGCGGCGTGAGTTGCAGGATGTTCTGTCCGCGCTTGGCCTCGCGCCGTACGAGATCCAACTCCAAGTCGGCAATACGGAGCCGCGTAGATTCTTTCTGTCCCGGGCTGGCGCGCCGCAACAAGTTTCGTAACCGTGCCAACAACTCGGAAAGCGCGAAAGGCTTGGTGAGGTAATCATCGCCGCCTTGTTCAAGGCCACGAACCCGCTCATCGACCGAACGCCGTGCCGAAAGAATCAGAACCGGCGCGGAATTTCCGTGCGCCCGGCAACGGGCGATCAAATCCAAGCCGTCGAGATCAGGCAGCCCAAGGTCAATGATGAGGCCATCATGAATCCCTTCGGCGGCCAATTCCTCGGCTGTACGCCCATCCGAGGCGACATCCACCTGGTAGCCGGCTTCGATCAAGGCCCTTCGCAGGAACTCCTGGATTGCCAAATCATCTTCCACCACAAGCAGACGCACGCTAACCCCTTCGTTCCGCGGGAGTGCACTCATCGAGGCAGAAACTGATGCAAGCGGATGATTCAAATATTTATGGTCCTTCTGGCTAAGGCAAGGGCATCAACCCAGAAAGTTTTCGACGAATGTACCACGTCGATCACCCGGTCGATGGCGCCTATGAATTCCTCAAGCTGGTTTTCGGTCACGGTAAGGGGAGGAGCCACTTTGAGCACCATGAAATTATTACCGCAAATTTGGGTGAGGATACGCTCGGACTTGAACATCCTCATGACCACCATCTGGCCGAACAGCCCTGGATGGATGCGTTGAAATCCCTCATAGGCCATCCGTAAGGTCAGATGGCTGGGCGCCTTGAATTCGATGCCACTCAACATTCCCAGGCCCGGGACGCCTTTCACCATCTCGTAACGGCCAAGCACCTGCTGCAAGCGTTTACGCAGCACCTCGCCCATCTCCGTTGCCCGCTCGCCGAGGTTTTCCTCTTCGAGCACGTCAAGGGTGGCAAGGCCGGCGCGCATCGCCAGCCCGTTCTCGCTGAAGGTAGAGGTGTGCACGATCGCCCGCGCCAGGGAATCGTACACCGATTCATACACTTCGTCGGTCATCAAGACGGCGCCGCTGGGAATGAGGCCACCGCTGAGTGCCTTGGCCAAAATGACCATATCCGGCTGCGCGCCATAATGATGCCCGGCGAGAAACGGACCAGTCCGGTACATGCCGGTCTGCACTTCGTCCAGCACGAACAGGGTGCCATACTTTCGGCAGAGTTCCTGCGCTTGCGGCAAGTAGCCGGCCTCCGGAACGCGAATGCCGCCCTCCGATTGGATCGGTTCCACAATATAGGCCGCAAATTTGCGGGTCGCGAGCTGCTTGGCAAGCGCGTCCAGATCGCCAAACGGGATTGACTGGGTGTCGGGCAGCAGCGGCCCAAAACCCTTGGCCCAGGAAGTGCCGCCCATCAAGGAAAGAGCTCCGCAGGTCAGGCCATGGAATGCATCAGCCGCATATAACAGCCCGGCGCGCCTGGTCTTCGCGCGAGCAAACTTGATTGCCGTCTCAACGCCCTCGCTGCCGGAGCTGTTGAAGAAGACTTTTGTCAGGCCACCCCCTGCGCGCGCACACAGCTTTTCAGCCAGTTCGCCCGCCAGTTCCGGCACATGGCTCTGCAGCATGTTAGGCCCGTTGCGCCCGAGCTCATCGACCAGCGCGGCCACGATTTTCGGATGATTGTGCCCGGTGTTATGGACGCAATAGCCGGACAAGAAATCGAGGATGCGCTCTCCGTCCGAAGTAAACAGCTCCGCGCCAAGACATTTCTCATACACGACATTCATTTGGAGAATATCGAGCAATCGTACCCATTGGGGGTTCACGCGCTCAGAGTAGCTCGGGCTCGCCGAAATGGCCTTGGTGGGCAGAATCTTCTCCGTACTTCGTTAGAATTCGGAACCTACACATTAGACGCGATATGGCCGGTTTCACGAGCGGCATTCTTCAAGCTCCAGATGAAGAAATGTTCATCGCCGCCGCCGGGGAATGCATGGTACCAATATCCTAGATGCGGACCCTCGAGTATGCCGCTGCGGCGGCGTTGGACGTCAGATTTTCTGCAATGGGTGAGGTCGCGACAGGCCAAATTGGAAGCCTTTGTCTCGCCCATAGGCTAAAATCAACCCCAAGCTCATCACTGCGGGGGATGCCAAAGGTGTTTCAATCATTTCTGTCGCGACTCTTCACTAACGAGAAAACTGGCAAACAGCACGCGCTCGGAGAACTCGAATGCGCCGTGCTGGAACACGTCTGGTCATTGAATGAAGCAACTGTGCACGATGTGCTGGCCCGCATCGATCGGCCGCTCGCGTACACCACCATCATGACCACGCTGGATCGCCTCTACCGGAAGGGGTTGCTGATTCGCCTGAAGCGCGGCAGGGCGTTCGTCTACACCGCCGCCTGCTCGAAGCAGGACGTACAGCGCGGGATTGCGCGTGAATTAGTGAACGAAATCTCGGCCGATCCCTTGCACTCCCGGAATTACCTGCTCTCGTTTCTCATCGAGAGCGTCGATCCGCAGGAAGTAGAAGTACTGCGAAAGCTCGAGGCCGCTATCCGCGAGAAACGGCGGCAGGCAGAGGACGCTGGGTGACCTACCGCTACATCACGATCCTGGTGCTGTATGCGCTCGCCTCATTTGGAGCCATACTGGCGCTCACGGAAGCAGCGCTGTGGCTCGTTCGTCAGCCGCTCCTGCGAATGCTCGAACGTTTTCGGCCGACCGACAGCGTTAAAGCCCACCTTGTTTGGAGGCTGTTGCCGCCAATCATCGCCCTGCTGCTTACCTCGTTATCGGCGTTGCCGGGATATTTGCACGGAGAACCAATTGAGACCCGGGAACTTCCCGGATTATCTCTGATCGGGCTCGCTCTACTCGGGCTTTATTCCATCGTCGCCCCACTCGTGCAGGTTGTCTGGATCTCGCTTCGCACCGATGCCAAGACTAGGACCTGGTTGCAAAGTGCCGTTCGGCGCGACAGCTTCTCACGGATTCCGGTGGTGGAGTTGGCCCTGAGTCATCCGGTGATTGTCGCGTCGGGACTGATACGTAAATTCATCTTCGTCTCCAGCCCGGTCAAATCCCTGTTATCTGCGCGGGAATTGCGTGCCGCCCTGCGACATGAAGTCGCGCACTGCCGCCAGAACCATAATCTCGCGAAGCTTTTGTGGACGGCCGCTCCCCGCATTGCTCCGGCGGTACTGGTGGAAGAAAACCTGCGCGAGACCATTGAGTTTGCCGCCGACGACGAGGCGTGCAGCATTCCGGGAGATGCCCTGAACCTTGCGTCCGCCCTCGTGATCATGGCCCAGCAGTCCGCGCCGCCGACGGAGATGCTCTATACGCCCCTGGTCGCCGCGAGCGAAACTGCGCGACTGGAGCGTAGAGTTCAACGCCTGGTGCTTCCTGCACCGCGCAGCGGAAGCGGGAAATTCGCGCAATTGGCGTTGGCATGTGTCTTGATCGTCTCGGTCACTGTCTTCATCGGGTCGTTGCCGATCGCCCAACATGCTTTCCAAGAGATGTTGGAACTTCTCGTCCAATAAGCCGCAGCTTTCCCCGAGGTATGCCGTTGCGAACCTGATTCCTCTCTCCGGGGTTCGTTTTCTGCCTGTTCTGTTCCGTGTAGTACATTGAGCGAAGCCACCACTTTAAGAACAAGGGGCTGCCTCTGCCAATCGGGCACTTCACGGTTCAGGACATCTTGGCTTGCACGGCGGCGGTGCTCGCATTTTTTCCGTTCTTCCTCGCGCCCGGCTATTGCGCAGCCTATTCCCTAAATTTATTCCGATTCCGCGACAGCGGCTGGGGCGAGCGATGGCTTATCAGCCTTACGCTCTCCGCCGCCATTGTTCCTGTCCTCGCCAATGTCGTGGGCCGGCTTTCATCCCTGAAATTCGTAAGCTGGATCGTGCTCTCGATGGGAGCGATATCGATGCTGTTGGTGATTTGGGAGCTCGTTCGACAAGAAGAGCCAACACGATTGCGCCTTTCCCGCGGCGCGCGATTCGGACTTTATATTGCGCTCGGATGGATGATCGTCGCGATCGCATCGTCGATCGATCTGCAAATCGGCGACCGGCTGTACCTGCCCATGCAGGCCTTCGATCAATGTTTGCGCACCGCCCTGGCTGCGTCGGCAGTGCGCACCGGCGTGCCTCCGGCAAACCCATTTTTCTACCCCGGCCATGCCGTAGCCTTGCGCTATTACTACTACTGGAATGTGCTCTGCGCATTGCCGGCCAGCCTGTTCGGCTTGAGCGCACGCGCCACCACCCTCGCCGGCATTGTGTGGTCGGGACTCTCTTTCGCGGCTCTGGTCCCCCTGTACCTCAAGTACTTCTGCGAAGAGACGGTAGATTTGTGCCGCAAATCGATCATCGGGGTCGCGCTGATCGCGGTCACCGGCCTCGATCTCATTCCGACCATCGGAATCTTCGTTGGGCGCCACACTATTCTGGGTGATATGGAGTGGTGGGACGGACAACAGGTCACATCCTGGATCGATTCGTTCCTGTGGGTGCCGCACCATGTAGCCGCAATCGTCGCCTGTCTCATGGGATTTCTGGTGCTGTGGGTGATGCCTCGCAATGCCAAGGTTCACGAGCGGGCGAAAGCAGCGATCATCGCAGCGTTGGCGTTTGCGAGCGCCGCGGGGCTGTCGGTTTACGTCACGTTTACCTTCGCGATTTTTCTTGTGATGTGGACCATCGTACTTTGTCGTGCGAAGTTCTGGGCTGAGACGAGTACATTCGTCATAACCGGGCTCCTGACGATTGTTGTCTCGCTGGGATATCTCCACGACCTGCAGCAGCCCGGATTTAGCGGGAGTTTCGCGACATTCTATGTGCGCCGTCTCGAAGCGGTGAGCGATTTTGGCGATCACTTTATCCACTTGGGATGGTTACAATCGCTCTTCTACGCGGCGCTTCTGCCGCTGTATTACACGGTGGAGCTTGGGTTCTTTGCGCTCGTGGGTTTCGTACGAGCCAAAACTTACTGGCGCCGTCCAGCGCCACTACAGAAGTGGGAATGGGCGGCGATCGACATCGCCGGAGTCAGCCTGTTGGTGGGGAGCTTCCTCATGTCCACCACCGGCAACAATGATCTCGGTTACCGCTCCGTGTTATTTGCCCAGTTTATTTTGCTTCTCTGGGCTGTCCCATTCGTTTACGAGCGGAAGGCGAGCGCAGCAGAGCGGCCCTTCAACCTGCGGCTACTGTTCAAGACGTTCCTCCTGGTCGGCGTACTGGGCAGCGTTTACCAATTGCTTGAATTGAGGACGATCACGGTTCTCGCTGATCGAAGGCAATACGCGGACGAGCTTACGTGGCTGCCGCACTCGAATGAGATAGCGAAAGACGTCTTCCTGGCGCGCTCGGGATTGCAGGAACTGACACGTTCCCTGCCGACAGACACCATCATTCAGTACAGCCCGTTCAACCCGGTGTATGTCCCGAACCTTTATTACGCGCCACTGCAGTCGGTGGAGGGCATGGGCGCGTGCGGGACGCCCTTTGGAGGCGACCCGTTCGCCTGTATGCCTTATCAGAACAAGTTGGCAGCCGTATTCAACGGAAGAGTGCCGTTCACGTGGCAGGAGGCCAACGCACTGTGCGAAGAGATGGGGATCGATGTGCTGATTGCCGAGCGCCCCGACCGCATGTGGGCTGTTAAAGACAGCTGGGTGTGGAGCGGCAGGCCCGTGATAGAGAACAGCTACCTGCGTGCCTTCGCCTGCGGTCGTCGTCGCAAAAAGATCGAAGACCTGTTTCCCCCCCGGTCACATCGCTAGAGTACGTGTGCTTCCTTCGCCTCGGCTTCGCGCAGCTTACGATACTGCAGAAGGCCGATCGCGCCCAGCACAGCTGTCACGAACAAACCGCCTGCCTGCGCGACGAGGATAAATGCAATTGCCGCCGAGCGCGTGAAATGAAACGGCATCAAGACGGTAACGGCAACGAACTGGAAAATGCCGATGTATCCAGGCGTGGAGGGCAGCGCGCTCCCAACGCTCAAACCTACGATCAGCAAGAGCGCGACCGCCATCGACATCTGCATGCCAAGCGCCCGCGCGAGCAGGGTGATCCCATAGGCATCCAGTCCCCAGATCGCAACCGTAAACATCATAAAGAGGGAAAAGCGTGCCGGATCGTGGAAGGCGCGGACGCCGGAGGCAATGTGCTCAATCGAATCCTCCAGGCGCTTCACGGCACGTGAGGAAATCGACAGTTTGCTCAGCAGGCGCAAAGCCAGCGGCTCGAACAGCGGAACCGAAACAATGATCACAGCTGCCGCGCAGCCCACCACCAGCAGCGAGTTAGAGACCGCAGCGAGCCATTCCGGCTTATGCGATACGAAACGCAGCACCACCGCGGCCGAGACGACGAGAACGATCGCGTCCATCAGGCGCTCGGCCAGCGCTGTGGTCAGGACAAAGGTCTTGCTGAGATGCGATCGCGAGCTGACCATCGCGGTGCGAATCAGCTCGCCGGCACGGGCAGGCAGCACATTGTTGCCGAGGTAGCCCGCTGAATTCGCCCAGAATACCGGCAACACCGGAAGATTCGCCTGCGTGTTCAGCAGAACTCGCCAGCGCAATCCCCTGAGAAAGTAAGAAAGGAAGGACAGGGCAACGCCGATCGCCAGCAATGGAAGGTTGCAATGCGCAATGCTCTGCCAAACCTGCTGCCAATCGACCTTCCGCAGCGAGAAGTATAGAAGGACGGCAGCAAGAGCAATGGAGACCAGCAGAATGATCGCCGACCGCGACGACTTCTGCTGGATTCCTGGATCAGTCGGATCGCCGATCGGCTCGGCCCTCACGATTGCGGCTCGGTCCTATCGAGCAAAACCGCAGCACCCACGAGAGGATTTCCTGGCTCGTATTCGAAATTAATGCGCTCCTGCTCGAAAACAAAGGGACGATCCTGGATTTGCGTATGAATCTGCCCCACGTATTCGCCAATGATTCCCAGTGAAAGCAGTTGCATGGAGGCAAGGAAGAACATGCCGATCACCAGCGGCGCGATGCCGACTGAAAACTTGTTCCAAAAAATGACCTTGTAGAGGAAGTAGGCGAAGCCGAAAAACGCCGAGAAGAGTGCGCCGGCAAACCCCGCGAAACTGACCAGGCGCAAGGGAACCTTCGACAGGTTCGTGATCCCCAGCATGGCGTTGTCGTACAAGCTGTAGAAATTGTTGCTGGTAATGCCGCGCCTTCGCACCGGCTGGTGATAAGGAATTTCGAAATGCGCGTAGCCGATCTCGGCCACCAGCCCGCGAAAATACGGGTAGGGATCTTTGAATCCCTTGATCGCGTCGACCACTTTGCGATCGTACAGCCCAAAGCCGGTGAAGTTTTCGTAAGTTTCCACCCCTGATAGGCGATTCACGAGGGCGTAGTACTTCTTGCGGATCCAGAACATCAATCCGTGCTCGTCGCTGCCTGACTTAATGCAGACAACAACGGGGTAGCCCTCTTCCCAGCGGCGAATCAGTTCCGGAATCATTTCCGGAGGATCCTGCAGGTCGGCCACGATGCCGATGACAACATCGCCGCGCGTCTGATGCAGGCCATGCATAGGTGAGCGAATGTGCCCGAAGTTGCGTGTATTACGGATGACTTTGACGTTATGGTCCTGCTCCGCCAGTTGTTTCAAGATGGCGAAAGTGTTGTCGGTGGAAGCGTTGTCGATGAAGACGTGCTCATAACGATATTTGCCGAGCGAGGCGATCGCATCGCGCACGCGTTGGTACACTTCGCGCACATTCCCCTCTTCATTGAAGCAGGGTGTCAGGATGCTGATCGTTTTCATCAATCGTCGTGTCTCCTCGTCCGCGCTACTCGATCAGGCCGCATGCTGACCATCCGCCGTCTACCGGAAGATTGATGCCCGTGATGTACCCGGAGGACGGATCGCACAGAAATGCGACTGCGTTCGCTACATCCTCGGCTTCTCCCCAGCGGTCGAGCAAGGTGTGACGGCGTCGCGCGGCATTCAGCGCCGGATCGTTGTAGGAACGGTCGGTCATCGCGGTGTGAATGTATCCCGGCGAAACACAATTCACGCGTATTCCCGCCCGCCCCAGATCATAAGCGAACGAGCGCGTCAGTCCAAGAACGCCGGTCTTCGATGCGTGATAAGCCGGATTCCCAGGGAAGCCAAGCTGGGTCGCCAGCGAACCAATAAACACGATCCCACCTTGCTGGATCGCGCCTTCTTTCACCCGCGCTGCGAAATAGCGCGACCAGCGAAACGGCGCTTGCAAATTGATCTCGATGGTTAGGTCCCAATCCGCGTCCGATTGCGGATTTCCCGGCTTGGTCACGCCTGCATCGTTGACCAGGAATAAGACTTCAGAGCCAAACGCAAGAGCCTTGGCAAACGCATTTTCCATCACGCCCTGGTCGCGAACGTCACCTTGGACCGCGTGATCTACCGCCGCACCCGCGATCTCCCCGAGGTCAACGCCCACCACGCGATGCCCTCGCGCGCGAAGTTTTTGCGCGATGGCCAATCCGTTTCCGGCCGCGGCTCCTGTAACGATCGATGTGCTCGTGACCGGCATGGATCATTTCTCCACGAAGCGGATCGTGCGCCGGCGGAGAATGACTTCCGGCTCGAAAATATTGGAGGGCGACACGATCGCATCAATGATGCGCGCCGCCACATCGTTGGGTTGCAGGAAGCTGGTGCTGTCTTGCTCCGTCAGGCGCCGTCCCATTTCCGTATCCATCGTGCCCATCGAGAACAACCAGAACCGGGTGTTTGTATTCGCGTATTCGTCGTTCATGGCGCGTACAAAGCCGAGCAAGCCATGCTTTACCGCGCAGTACACGGACGTGTTCTTGAAACCTGCGTAGGCGGAGGTCGAACCCACAAAGCAGAAGTCGCGTCTCTCTTCCGCACTGGGAGAATGTTGGGCCAGCAGCTTCTGCGTCAGTTGGATTACATCCGTGAGTCCCACTTCGATCTCCCGCGCAATTTCCTCGTGCTTCATGCGTAACAGCGGCTTGGGATCGAAGAGAGCTTGGGTGAAGAAGTAGGCATTGCTCCGGCTGCTGCTAGAAAATTCAGAGTAGGCATCGCCCACTACGGCGACATTTGTGTTGGGAGAGCCTCGAAACCGCTTTGCCAACCCTGCCCGTTTTGACTGACGGGTGACGAGTTCCAAATGCCAATCGCGTTTCAGAAGCGCATCTGCAAGCGCCATGGCCAAGCCGCCCGACGCCCCGAAAATCGTGGCTTTCACCAGGAGAGCTCCGAGAGTGGAGTGGTGTAGGGCTTGCCGTCCTTGCCGAGCATGGTCTTCACCGAAGGTCCCCGATTTTCAAATTTCTCGATGTGCAAATCTACCATGATTGGCGGATCGTCAGCCCCGAGTTTCGCGACCAGGGTATCCAAGCTCTCAAGGGAGTCAATCGAGATATAACGAAGCTGAAAAGCTTGCGCGATCTTCTCGTAATCAGGGATAAAGAGCCCGGTTTCGCGATCGACGCCGCTGACCTGGCCGAAGTATCGGCTCTGCGACGCACGAATCGATTCATAGCCATCGTTGTTCAAAACGAAGAGCACGAATCCTTTCGGAGCGTAGTGCGAAAGGGTCGCGAGCTCCTGGAGGTTCAGCATCAATCCGCCATCGGCCTCGAGACAGATCACACGCCGCGACGAACCAAAGGCTGCGCCCACGGCATGCGGCAAACCCAAGCCCATGGAGCCCAGGGCCGCACCATTGAAGAACCGTGTTCCTTCGCCCGGGGCAAAGAACCGCGTCAAGGTCTCTTCCGCGTAGCCGGAGCTTGCGGGAACGAACACCTTGCCGTCCGACCAGCGCGAGAGCCGTTCGGCCACGCCGTAAACCGTCATCTTCTGCGAAGCCAGGCGCTCTCGTTCCTCCGGCATGTAGGCATCCCGCCGTTGCGTGCACCACTCCAGCCAGCCCGTTTCTGCTTCGCTCTTGGTTGACGCGCACTGCGCCACGGCTTCCGGAAGGGAGTGCAAATCCGCTTGCAGGCACTCTGCGCCATTAAATCCTGCAAATTTGGCGAGTTCGTTGGGGTCGATGTCGATGAAGAAGCGTTTCGCCTGCGCGCCGAAGCTTTCCCGTTGAAACGCAGTCGTGCCCAGGTCCAGACGTGCGCCCAGAAATACGATCACATCGGCACGGGCGAGAACCTCGTTCGCATAGATAGGCGCCAACCCTCCCGGGCAGCCAAAGTACCACGGCTCTCGGCTCGAAAGAATATCGAACGACAGCCAGGAAAACACGGCGGGAATCGCGTGGCGCGCAATGAACCCACGCACCGCATCTTCAACTCCGGCGATGCGGCATCCATTGCCCACATACAGCAGTGGCCGCTTGGCGGTTAGAAGCTGCCGCAGGCTGCGCGAAATTGCTTCGCTGCTCGCTTGGTCATGCGTCGCTTTGCCGATGCGCTCGTGGATGGTCTGAATATCCGCCGCAATCTCCTCGGCCGAATATTCAAGTGGCACGCCCTGCACATCAAGGGGAATCTCGATAAACACCGGACCGGGTCGCCCCGTGAATGCCTCGACGATGGTGTCGATCAACTCGTTACGATATTTCGTGCTGTCAAGGCGGACAAAACGCTTCACGCACGGGGAGATGATTTCACGGGACCGAATCTCCTGGATGCCGTGTGTCCGGGTGCCATAGCAGTCGATATCGTCGGTTTTTATCTGCCCCGCCAGGACAATCATCGGCGTGGAATCTCCATACGCCGAGATCAGGGAGGTCAAGCAATTCGAAACGCCTGGCCCAGCGGTAATCACCGCGAACCCGGCACGACGGAAGTCGCTGGCCTTCGAATATCCCTCGGCGGCGGCGACGCAAGCCTGCTCGTGCTGGCAATAAACCGGCTTCAGTTCCGCATGCGTAGCCACGGCACGATTGAGGTGCATCGCCATGCCGCCGGTGAGGGAGAATACGGTTTTGCTTCCCAACGCCGCCACGAGATCGACGGCATAGCTCGCAATATTTCGATGTTGGCTGATGAATGGAAGAGACACGCCTAATCATACAACGCAGGCAACGGCGCATCACCAGAGCACTCCGTCTTGCCGGTCGTATAAAATCACTGGCATCACGTCAGCAAAGCACAGAAGCACGCCTCGGAGTTGCGCTATGCCAGCGTTTCCCTTGGTACCTGGAGAGGAATTGTGAACGACGTCCTGCAACAACTGGAGCTGCTGCTCAGCGAGCCCATGCCCTCCGTGCGCGAGCGAGTGCGAACGGCCTTCGATCGTGAGTTGGCGAAGGGTGGCGGCCAGCTTGTTTTGTTCGGTGCAGGAAATCTCGGACGCCGCATCGTCGCGACGCTGCGATCGGGACAATTGGAGCCGGTTGCATTCGCCGACAACCGACCGGCCCTGTGGGGCACCGCCGTCGACGGAATTCCCGTGTTGTCTCCCACCGAAGCGGCAGCGCGCTTCGGATCTTCCGCCCTCTTTGTTGTAACGATCTGGTCACCCGGACATCGGTATGCGGCCACCCGCGATCAACTGAACGCGATCGGCTGCAAGCATGTGATCTGCGCCACCCGGCTACGCTGGAAGTTCGCGCAGCAGCTTCTACCCGATTATTGCCAGGGTTTGCCGCACGGGCTTTATGAAAATGCCGCGTCCATTCTGGCAGCGGCGGCTCTCATGGCCGACGACTTCTCGCAGCAGGAGTTCCTTCGCCAGGTCCGCTGGCGGGCGCTTGGAGATTTTGGTGAACTCTCTCCGCCGCAACCTCACCAATATTTTCCCGATGGCTTGTTTTCTCTCGCGGCCAACGAAGTTTTCGTCGATTGCGGCGCCTACAACGGCATCACCGTTCAACGGTTCATAAAACGGGTTCCAGAATTTAAGAAGATCTATGCTATCGACGCCGATCCGAGCAACTACGACGACCTTTGCCGTTTCATCGCGCAAGCGCCACAGCGCGATCGCATCCATGCCTACAGATTAGCCATAGGCGAGGAACATGCCACGGTGCGATTCGAATCCACTGGCACCGTGCAAGCCGCCATCTCCAGTAGCGGGGACATCGAGGTAGAGCAGGTGCCGCTCGACGATCTGCTGCAAGGCGAAGCACCGACCTATATAAAGATGGACATTGAGGGTGCCGAATACGGGGCGCTGGCCGGATCACGCCAGCTGATCGCGAAATCTGATCCGCTGCTCGCCGTCTGTCTTTACCACACCCCGATTGACTTCTGGCGCATCCCGCTACGAATCCACGAACTCGCGCCGAAACACACCCTGCACATTCGGCCGCACGTGGAAGATGGTTGGGATTTGGTCTGCTATGCCGTACCCCCGGGGCGCTTGCAGGGGTAGTTCGTCAGGAAACGGCTCTCGCCGCGAGAATGGAATCGATGATCTCGCGCACCGCACCGTTACCGCCTTTAGCTTGTGCGATCAGCTTGCACTTCGCCAGCACCGCCGGCCGCGCGTCCGCCGGGGCGCAGGGAAGCCCCGCCATTTCCAGCGCACTGAGGTCATTGACGTCATCGCCAATGTAGCAGACATCTTCTTTTTTTAGCTGATGGCGTTCGAGAAATTGCAGCAGCGCTGCGCCCTTGTCCTTGCAGGGCTTGAAGACGTCGGTACCTTCGAATTTCGCTGCCATTCGGTCGACGAGAGGGCTGTCTTCTCCGGAGATGAATGCCAGCCGCAGCCCGGCTTTCTTCGCCAAGGAGAGGCCCATGATGTCGGCGAAACAGAAGCGCTTCCATTCTTCGCCGTTGGGGCCCCACCACACGCCGCCATCGGTCAGGACGCCGTCCACGTCCATCACGATGGCTTTGATCTTGTTCACTGCCCGCCGCCAACCCGGCGCAGTTTCTGGATCACCGGCTGTTCGCGTTCGAGCACCCGTTTCACCCCATCGCCCATCGACTTCTCAATGATCCTGATGTAGCGCACGAGTTGGGTGATCCCGTTCGGCTCGAGGGAAGCTGCCTGGTCGGAACCCCACATCGCGCGATCGAGGGTGATGTGCCGTTCGAGAACGCTGGCGCCCATGGCCACCGCCGCAATACTGGCAGGCAGCCCAGTTTCATGGCCGGAATATCCGACGGCGACGCCATAGCGGTCGATCAGCGTATGGATTGCGTTGAGGTTCAGCTCTTCGTAATACGCTGGATAGGTGCTGCATGCCTGCAGCAAAAGTAGATCGCCCTTGCCGAGGACCTCGACGGCGTGATCGATCTGATCGATGGTGCTCATGCCGGTCGAGAGCATCACCGGTTTGCCTGTGGCGCGGGTGTGGCGCAGCAGGTTGTCGTCGGTGAGCGAAGCCGACGCTACCTTGAAGCAGGGAACATCGAATTGCGCGATGAAATCGACGGAAGCCTCGTCCCACGCGGAGGCAAACCATGGGATCTTTACCTCGCGGCAATAGCGGTCGATTTCCTTGTACTCTTCGACCCCGAATTCCAAGCCACGCTTAAGATCACCATTGGTCGTGCCGAAGGGCGATTCACGGGGCTTCGCGAGCTCCGCTTGCGAGTACACCACGTCGATGGTGCGCTTCTGGAATTTCACGGCATTGCATCCCGCGCCGACCGCGACGCTGATCAGCCGCTTTGCGATATCCATATCACCGTTATGGTTGATACCGATTTCGGCGATGATGTAGCACGGCTGGCCGGGACCTACGAGCTTCGATCCGATACGCACCGCACGTGATGGATGATTGCCGTTCTGCGAAGGCATGGAAGAACCTCTCTTTTGGGGTCGTGCAAGATTGTACTGGGAAATCAGCCCTTTTCGCGCTTCGGAACCTTCGTGAATACCCTCGGGAAAAGAACCAAAGTACCCACCCTCAGCGATGCTGGGCGTTGACCTTTCGCTCACTCAAAAACCAGTGGCGCGTCTTTTCGAGGGCTTCCGGTAAAGAAACGTGCTGGGCCAATCCAAGTTCCGCCTGGGCGCGTTGAGTTGACGGTACATAGCGCGCCGGTGGATTTCCGGTGGGGGCGCCTTCGATGCGAACCTCCACCGGCGGAGACGCAATCGATGCCACCACGCGGGCCAGGTTCCCGATATCGATTGCTTCCTCGGAGCCGACGTTGTAGGCACGGCAGGACGGTGCTTGAAAGAGAATCGTCCAGAGCCAGATTGCCAGATCCGATGCGTAAAGGTACGAGCGGACGGCGGTGCCGTCTCCCTTCACCACGATGGGCCCGCCCTGCATCTGGTCGCGAAGAAAGTTTCCGATGGCGAAGTGCACATCGAGATTCATGTACGGACCGAACGAAGGCAAAGCAGCGCGCGATCTTCACTTCAAACTCGCGGCGAGCCAGCAGCGCGCATTGTAGTTCTGCCATCCGCTTCGCCTCACCATAGACCGAAGCCGGGTTGAGCGGGTCTGGTGCGCCCACATAGTCCTCGGTCACGTGCGGCAGGTCCGACGGCTGTTTGCCATACACCGCCCCGGAACTCGTGAACAGGAACTTGCGGGTATGCGCTCTTTGGGAGAACGCAAGACACCGCTCGGTTCCGCGAACGATCGAATTGAGGACCTCGCTAGCGCTGGGGACGACCGCGGAATCCGTGGCGGCATGGATGATGTGGGTGAACTCCCCTTCAGGAAAAGCAAAGGTGCGGATGTCGCCGGACACGAGTTCGATCGCGGGATCGGCTGCAAGATGCGAGGCCTTTTCGCGAAACCGCGCTGCATCGCGTGTGAGCACAAAGGCGCGCGCGCCGAGACTTAGCCGTTCATTGGCCCAGGCAAAGCTCTCCAGCAGCCAGCAGCCAAAAAAACCGGTGCCGCCTGTAATAAAGATGCGATTGCCGCGAAGCTCCTTCCACAACGGACGCGTGTGCTCCAGGATGTGATCGAGGTCGACCGCCGGGCGTTGCGACATCACTGCCTCACGGGAAGGACGCTTCCGGAGCGCGCCAGAACTTTCGGCGCAGCCTGCAGGCACTCAATCATGTAATCGAGCATCGGCTGCGTAAGGCCGGGGAAGACGCCGATCCAGAAGAGCTGGTTCATCACCAGGTCACTATTCGCGAGGGTTCCAATCTTTCGGTAAGGAACATTTTTGTAGGCCGGCTGCCGCGTGAGATTGCCCCCAAAGAGCAGACGCGTGCCGATCTTGCGGTCGTCCAGATAGGTGATCAGGTCGGTGCGGGCGAACGGAGCTTCGGGACGCAGCAGGATGGGAAATCCAAACCATGCAGGCTCGGAGTTTGACGTGGCTTCCGGCGATACGAAAATTTCTTCGAGTCCGCTCAGCGCTTGCCTCAGGGTCGCGAAATTTCTTTTTCGTGCTTCGATGAATGCCGGCAACTTCTTGAGTTGGGCCACCCCGATGGCGGCCTGGAGATCGGTCGCCTTCAGGTTGTAACCAATATGCGAGTAGGTGTACTTGTGATCGTAGCCGTGCGGCAGCTCGCCCAGTTGCCAATCGAAACGTTTGCCGCAGGTGTTCGCGTCACCCGGAGCGCACCAGCAATCGCGGCCCCAGTCGCGAAACGACTCCACCAGTGTTTTGAGCAGCGGCTTCTCCGCCAGCACGGCTCCCCCTTCGCCCATCGTGATGTGGTGCGCGG
Organism: uncultured Acidobacteriaceae bacterium; assembly: GCA_963703075.1. Classification (GTDB taxonomy): domain Bacteria; phylum Acidobacteriota; class Terriglobia; order Terriglobales; family Acidobacteriaceae; genus Korobacter. Next base: position 2,145,336 of record OY969786.1, on the reverse strand, counting down.
GATAAAAGCTGGTGGTTGCGAGATCGCCGAAGGTGCCGACTTTTTGACCGCGATAGGTCGAACCCACTGCGTCGCAGCAATCTTCGATCAGCCACAAATTGTGTTGTTTTACGAAAGCGGTCACCGCATCGAGATCGAACGGGTTGCCGAGGGTATGCGCAATCATGACCGCGCGCGTCTTCGCCGACAGCGCCGCTTCCAATTGCGAAGGATCGATATTGTAGGTAGGAACTTGAATATCGACGAAGACCGGAACAAGCCCTGCCTGGATCATCGGGTTTACGGTCGTCGGGAATCCTGCAGCGACGGTGATCACCTCATCGCCTGCCCGCAACCGTCGCTCTCCCAATCGTTCGGAGGTCAAAGCCGAAACCGCCAGCAGGTTTGCCGACGATCCGGAGTTCACCAGCGTAGCCGTTCGAACGCCAACGAACCTCGCGAAGTCGCGCTCGAACTCTTCGGCAAAGCGCCCCGCAGTCAGCCAGAAGTCCAGTGCGGCGTCGATGAGCGATTCCATCTCCGCCTCGTCGAAGACGCGTCCCGCCACCTGCACAGGTGTTTCGCCGGGGACGAAGGGCTTCGCAGCAAAGGCTTCGCGGTAGTATTCCGCCGTCAGTCCGCGAATCTTCTGGCGCAACTCATCGGCGCGGCTCACTACTGAAGTACCTCTTTGTACCAGCGGATGGTTCGGTCGAGACCTCCGTCGAGCGTGAACTGCGGATGCCACTGCAGCATGGTGCGTGCCCGCTCGGCGCTGAGGAACTGGTGGCGTATCTCATTGCTCGCCTGGTTCTGGATTTCCGGTTCGAGCTTGGAATCCATCTTCCGCAGGATCGTATTTACCAGATCGATCACAGTCACCTGGGTCTCATTGGAGAAGTTGAAGGCCCATCCGGCGAGCTTGCTTTCGGCCGTGAGGCGCTCGGCCAGCAACATATAAGCCTCGGCGCCATCTTCAATGTAGAAATAGTCGCGGATGTACTTTCCGTCGCTGCGAATGATCGGACGCTCGCCGCGCAACACGGATCGGATCGTGCCAGGCACAACGCGATTCCAATTGAGGTCGCCGCCTCCATAGAAGTTCCCGCAGCGCGTGATTGCGACCGGCACGCTGAACGTGGTCGCATAGGACTGCGCGATCATGTCGGCGCACGATTTGCTCACGTCGTAAGGGTGGCGTCCCTTCAGCGGCATTTCCTCCGTGTAGGGAAGAACCGTCTGATCGCCATACGCTTTATCGGACGAAGCCAGAACGACCGCACTCACCTTCGGCGAACGGCGGCAGGCTTCCAACAGGTTCCATGTGCCGCGAATGTTGCTTTCAAAAGTTGAAACGGGGTTGCGATTGGCGATCCCGACGATGGTTTGTGCCGCCAAGTGAAAGACGGTCTCGACCTCGTATTCGCCCAAAACCCGCTCCAGCAACTGTGTTTTGCCGAGATCTCCGTGTACCACGTTGACTCGGCTTCGCATTTTTGTCCGCTCAAACTCCGACTGCGGGACCGAATCGCGAACTAGAGCCGTCACAGCTGCTCCCCTGTCCAACAGGTGACGCGTAAGCCACCCACCGAGCAGTCCGGTGGCGCCGGTGACGAACACCGACCGGTCTCGCCAGAAATCATGACCGCGGCCGCTCACGGCCACACCTTCCATGGGGCTTGCCCCTTGGCCCACAGATCGTTCAGGAATTCATACTCCCTGAATGTATCCATCGCGTAGAAGAACCCGTCGTGTTTGTAGGCCATCAGTTGGCCTTCGGCAGCCAGGCGCTCCATCGGTTCGCGTTCGAAAACAGTGTCGTCGCCCTTGATGTAATCGAAGACCTTGCGGCTCAGCACGAAGAACCCGGCATTAGCGCGGCCGTCGGTGCGCGGCTTCTCGACGAACTTCATTACCTTGCCTTCGCTCGACATATCGACGATACCGAAGCGTGAGTTGGGGGTGACCGCGGTGACTGTTGCCAGCTTCCCATGGCCCTTGTGGAAGGCGAGCAGCTTCTGGATATTCACGTCGCTCACGCCATCGCCATAAGTCATCATGAAAATGTCGTCGTCAATGTAGCGTTGGATCCTCTTCACCCGGCCGCCGGTCATCGTGCTCAGCCCGGTATCTGCCAGCGTGACCTGGAAATCCTGCTCGGCGTGGTCGTTCTTGAACTCCAGCTTCGAGTGACGCCCGAGGCTGATCGTGAAGTCGTTATTCATTGCCTCGTAATTCAGGAAATACTCCTTGATCGCCGAGCCTTTATAGCCAAGGCAAAGGACGAATTCCCGAAACCCCGCAGCAGCATAGGACTTCATGATGTGCCACAGGATCGGCCGGCCGCCGATCTCCACCATGGGCTTCGGCCGGAACTCGGTTTCCTCGCGCAACCGGGTACCCAGTCCTCCGCAAAGCACGACAACCTTCATCCGCTCTCCTGTGCGGCAGAAATGAATTCCCGATGCAATTGCGTGAATCTCTATTTGATAACACCAGCCTCTACAAAGCGCAATAGAGACAGCGACTTAGAAGCCGTCCCTGCATCAGGAAAGCCAAATCTGCAGGTTTTTCCAAGGAGTAAGGAATTCGCCAAAATTTTGAAGCTCACTTCTTCCGACCACCATCCGATAGCGAGTGGTTTTACCGACCGTTTGGTGAAAATCTGCATCTGAAGTAAAGCAGTTTATGAGCGAACCGACCTCCGCCCTCGATGCAAGCCTCGCCGCTGGGTCGCTGCAACAGCGATTCAGCGAGGTGAGATCGTTCACCGAACGGCTGGTGGCACCTCTGGCGCCTGAGGGCCTGATGGTCCAATCGATGCCGGATGCCAGTCCGGCGAAGTGGCATTTGGCCCACACCACCTGGTTCTTCGAGACCTTCCTCCTTTCCGAGTACCTGCCGGGGTATCAAGCGTACGACCCGGAATTCCGCCGGGTGTTTAACTCGTATTACAAGGGGATCGGCAAGCACCCGGTGCGGGGGACGCGGGGCGGGTTCTCGCGGCCGACCCTGGACCGCGTGCTGGCCTACCGGGGGCACGCGAACCGGGCGATGGAACGCCTCATCGCGGCCGAACTGCCGGAAACGCACGGGCTCATCGTGATCGGACTCAACCATGAGCAGCAACACCAGGAATTGATCCTCACCGACCTCAAGCATGCCTTCTGGAGCCAGCCCTTGCAGCCCCGATTCGTGGAGCAGAGTTGCGACGGCAACGGTGCGGCGGCAGGAACGCTGACGTGGACGACTTTTCCGGGAGGCACGGTCGAAGTCGGGCATGCGGGAGATGGGTTCTCGTTCGACAACGAGCTGCCGCGGCACGCAGTGCTGTTGCAACCGTACCGTCTCGGCAACCGGCTCATCACCAATCGTGAATACCTGGCCTTCATGGAGGACGACGGATACCGCCGTCCGGAGCTGTGGCTTTCCGATGGGTGGGACACGGTCAACCAGCAAGGCTGGGAGGCGCCGTTCTACTGGGAGCGCGAGGGCGAGGACTGGTACACGTTCACCATGAGCGGAACTCGGCCGGTGGATCCCGAAGAACCGGTATGCCACGTGAGCTATTACGAGGCCGATGCATTTGCGCGCTGGGCGGGCGCGCGGCTGCCGCTGGAAGGCGAGTGGGAGCATGCCGCGGCGTCCTGCCGCATCGAGGGCAACTTCGCCGAGTCCGGGCGGTTTCATCCCTGCGGTTCGCAGCCATTGCACGATGGCTTGCGGCAGATGTTTGGCGACGCGTGGGAGTGGACGGGCAGCGCGTATCTCGGGTATCCGGGGTTTCGTCCGGCGGAAGGCGCGGTGGGCGAATACAACGGGAAGTTCATGTGCAATCAGTTCGTGTTGCGCGGCGGTTCATGCGCGACGCCGCAATCACACATACGAGCGAGCTACCGGAACTTCTTCCCGCCACACGCTCGGTGGCAATTCACGGGGATCAGGTTAGCGTCCGATGCACGTTAGAGCTCTGCAGCCCTCGCTTTCACCCATTGCAGAAGATGTATTCCAGGGACTCACGAAAGATCCGAAGACGCTTTCGCCGAAGCTGTTCTACGACGCGGCGGGCTCGGAGCTATTCGAGCGCATCACGGAGCTGCCGGAATATTACCCGACGGCCACCGAGCGCGAGATCTTCCGGCAATATGCCGGCGAGATCGTGCGCCAAGCCAGCGGGAGCACGGCGGTCGTGGAACTGGGCGCAGGCAGCGGGGCGAAGACGGTGCTGCTGCTCGACGCGATGCTGAAGACGCAGCCCGACGTGACCTTTTATCCGGTCGATGTTTCGGCGGCGGCGCTGGAGTTCTGCAGCGAACGCATGCGCAAGATCCTGCCAAGCATCGAGGTGCTGCCCAAGGTGCTCGACTTCACCCAGGGCATGCCGCAATTCCGGCAGATCGCGGGGCGCAAGCTGTTCCTGTTTATCGGGTCGAGCATCGGCAACTTCGAGCCGCTCGAAGCCGGGCTCTTCCTGAAGCAGGTGCGGTCGTCGATGAATCCCGGCGACGCGCTGCTGCTGGGAACGGACATGCGCAAGTCGCCCGAGGTTTTGATTCCGGCGTACGACGACGCGCAAGGCGTAACGGCGGCCTTCAACAAGAACCTGCTGGTGCGCATGAACCGGGAACTGGGGAGCGATTTCGATCTCGACAGCTTCCGCCACAAGATCGTGTGGAACGACCAGCTCTCGCGTATCGAGATGCACCTGGAGAGCCTGAAGGCGCAGACGGTGACGATTCGCGACCTGGGATTGGTTCTAAAGTTTCGCAACCATGAAACCATCCATACCGAGAACAGCTACAAGTTCACGATGCCGATGATCGAGGCGATCAGCGAAAACGGCGGCCTCCACATCGAGCGGACGTGGAGCGATCCGCGGCAGTGGTTCACGGTGCACCTGCTGCGCGCGTAGCGGCCCCCGCCCCCCATCGGCAATCAATGGCGGTCGATGGCGAGCAATGCGCCGCGGCGGCCGGCTTCCAGGGTGACCCCATAAACCACGTGGGTGAGCCACTCGTAAATCCAGGAGACGAAGCGGCTATCGTTCACCAGCGGCTTGAGGTCGCTGGGGGCGAGGGCATCGCCAATGGCGAAGAACGCGCTTCCGAAGGCGGCCCCATAACCTTTGCGGACGAGAGTCGATTGGGTGGCGAGGACGGCATAGAGGGCGCCGGTGGTGGCGCCAAAGCCATAGTGCAGCAGCAACGCCGCAGCCTGGCGTTGTGGCTTTGACAGGCGGCGGTCACCGAGGGTCCGCGCGACGCGGCGCGCGACTTCCTGCATGACATCGATATCGGTCTTCAGCTTTCCTGCACCCGAGGGTGCGACCTTCAGCCAAGTTTTCTGAAACTCATTCATTGCCCACGCGGCACATATGCCGGCGGTAGCACCTGCGACCAGGTGCTTTGCCAAGCTTCGATGGTTCATCGGTTCTCCTGAGAAGATGGATGCTGAGGGCGAGCCGCGGTGTGTCGCAGGCTAGCCCTTGTTTTTCCCCCCGAGAACTTTTGCCTGAATTTCGCGCGCCTGGATCATGGCGAGCTTGCAGGCGGTATCGATCAACTCGTCCTTGGTGGCGGGTTGGGGAGCTTTTTTAGGCGGCAGGACGGGCTTGGCTTTTTCCGCGACAATGGGCTGGGCTTCTGGAGCGGCGACTTGTTCAGCGGCGATTTCCTGTTGAATTTCGCGCTCGAGCGATTCTTCTTCCTGGTTGTGATACTCCTCGTAGACGCGGTCGCTTTTGAAGGTTTCGAAGCGCAGATGCTGGGCGTTGCCGGCGGCGGTCTGGAGACCATAGAGGAGAAGGCCGGCGGTCTTGTGATCGATGTGGCCGGCGAGAAGGGCGTTGAGAACATCGCCGATGGCGAGCTGAATGGTTTCCTGATCTTCGAGGACGGGGAGCTGCAAAGGGAGCTGGAGGCGGGCGGCGCGGCGAAGACGCTTGGTGCGTTCGCGGGCAGATTTGTGGAAGAAGCAGTAGAGTTCGTTTTTGAGCGCGGGCGACTCGCAGCAAGCGCCGTTGGCTTTGACATGATTGCAGAGTTCGATGGTCTCTTCTTTTCGCTTCGCCATAGTAATTCCTCGGTCAACCCCCACCCGGCGGGGTGAATGTGTTTTCAATCAGTTAGGTGATGCATTGTCGATAAAATATTGATTCCACGTCGGTTACATGCAAAATATTGAGAACGCTGGAGATGGAGATTAACCTTCCGCAAGTAGAAAAGTTTGAGGGCCAGCGGGCTTGGACGCTTGGTCCGGGCCTGCTGACCCTCTGCGATACAGGATAAGAATGTGGCAAGACGATGTCTGTGATGGGTGAACGGGGCGAACGTGCGGGGCGTCACGGAGCGGTGTGAGGAGAAGCCATGGACAAGAGCGAGGTGCACTTGCAACGCGATGAGGGGAGCCGGACGTTCCTGGCGATGGTCGCAGCGCTGGCGATGACGATGCTCGCGTCGGTGGCGTTGTTTGTGCTGCTGCAATATTGGTTTGCTTATACGCACTATATTCACCGAGGTACGGACCGAGCCTTCGGTGCGCCGGGGAAGATGCGGGCGGCGGTGTGGCCGGCGCTGGTTTGTGTTTTGTTGCAGGCGGGCGGAGGGTATGCGGTTTCCCGGCTATCGAAGTTTGGGGGATGGCGGCGGTGGGGATTTGGGGTGGGGATTTCGGTGGCGATGACGTTGGTATTTGTGGCGGCGATTTGGTTGGCGGTGAAGCGGTGAAGGGGGAGAGGGCGGGAGTGGTTGCGACGACGTGGGACGGCGGAAGGGCGATGACGAGTGGCGACCGCAGTTCGAGACAGTTATCCTGACCAGTGACTTATGAAATGCACGAAGCTAGCAATGGGGCTGCTATTGGCAGTGGGTGCGGTTGGACAATCCACCGTGGACAAACTACCTTCTGCGGCTGACGCGCCTGACAAACGTCCAGAAATCTGCACCGCCGAACCCATTGACACGCCCTTGCCCCAGTGGACGCAGGGATCACTTAAAGCCGAACTGCTGATCGGCTCTGACGGGAAGGTGTACGACACCCGCACAATCGTAACGAGCTATGCGGAGGCGGGAACGGCAGCGGTTGTCAAAGTGCTGCGAACTTGGCGGTTCAAACCAACCTATCTTCGCGGACATTACGTCAACGCGAAACTGATTGTTGAAATGGAATCGTCCAAGAGCGAACTACGCATCCGGTTCCCGGGGAGCGGTTGCAAGTATTCGGGATTTCCGACTATGTAGGCTATCAGTGGGGGAAACGCGAGGCTGGTCGCCTCGCTGGCGAAAGGCTGCCGCCCCTGAAGGGGCTTGGGCTTTCTTCGGTGTTCTTCCCGGGGCTGATCGCCCCGGGCTTTAAGAGCGAAACGCGCTACGCGCTGGAGGGTCGCGGGGGCGCGGGATAGAGCCCTTCACAAATAAACGCGAAACGTGCTGCGCGCTTGAGGGTTGCGGGAGGGGTACGAGATGGGGTTGCAGAACCAATTGGGTTGAGAGATCGGGGCAATTCGCGAGGCTGTGCTCCTCGCTGGCGAAATCTTGAGGCCTCTTCATCCACCTGGCAGAAAGCGATCCAAGGCGTGGATAATTTTGAGGGAGACAACAATGTTATTGAACCGATCGATTCCTGCGGCCACCGTGATCCCGGTGCTGTCGTATCCGGATGTGAATGAGGCAGCGGCCTGGCTGTGTGGTGCATTCGGGTTCAGCGTGCGGCTGCGGATTGGCGATCATCGGGTGCAGCTAAATGTGGGCGACGGCGCGGTGGTCGTCCGGGAGTTGCGGTCGAACGAGGCCAGTGGGGCGCTGGGCGCGGGGCACTCGGTGATGATCCGGGTGGAGGATGCGGACGCGCATTGCAAACGCGCCAAGGAGCATGGTGCGCGCATTCTGCTGGAGCCGGAAACGCACCCTTTTGGAGAGCGGCAATACACGGCACACGACCCCGCAGGGCATGCGTGGACATTTTCGCAGTCGGTGGCGGATGTGCATCCGGAAGAGTGGGGTGGGACGGCGGAAGAGTTGTGAGGGGAAACCTGGAGCGGCGGCGAAGGCGTTGCGCGCCGGATGGGTGGGGTGGGTTGCGGGAAATCGAGTCGAGACGGATTCTTGCCTTTGCAGTTCTTTCCGCATATGCTGATTTTCGCGCATGGGGCGCATCCGGTCCGCGGAAAGGACAGAAGTCCACCCAGCAACGACTCAACTCGACTGAACTGACTTTCAGCCCGTTTTACGCGGACCTCGGGTACACGAAAGGAAGTTCTCTGTGCCGACGAAACAGCTCCCCGCAAACCCCAGTCTCGAACACCTCAAGTACCAGGCAAAAGATCTTCTCCGCCAGCACGCGCTGCGGGAAGCGAGCAGCGCCCAGCGCCTGCGCGAATTTCATCCCAACCTGCGCCGTGCCGCAGACGAAGAAATTTTCTCCACGCACCTCACGCTGAGTGATGCGCAGCTCGCCATCGCGCGCGAATACGGATTCGCAAGCTGGACGAGACTCAAGCGCCATATCGAAAAGCCCGGCCTGAGCGACGATCTGACGCTTCCGCACCACGAGCGCATCGAAGACCCGGTTTTCCGTCGCGCCGTTCACCTGATCGACGCGGGCGATATTGCCGGTTTATCGCTTCTGCTCAAGGAAAATCCGAAGCTGGTGCAGCAGCGAGTTCTGTTCGAGGGAGACGGCTACTTCCGCAATCCGGGTCTGCTGGAATTCATTGCGGAGAATCCAGTACGGCATGGGAGCTTGCCTGCGAACATCGTCGAGATCGCGAGGGTTCTGCTGGACGCGGGGCCGGAACCGAACTCGATCCATGAGACGCTGGGGCTGGTTGCTTCGGGCCGTGTGCCGCGCGAATGCAAGGTGCAAGCGCCGCTCATCGAAATCTTGTGTAGATATGGCGCCGACCCGAATTCGGCGCTGCGGACGGCGGCTCTTCATGGAGAGTTCGCAGCGGTCGATCAGTTGATCCGCCTGGGTGCGAAGCCGGATTTACCCATTCTCGCGGCGCTGGGAAAGACGGAGGAGTTTCGAAGGAATCTGCCATTCGCTGATGCGGATCAGCGTCATTTGGGGCTGGCGCTGGCGGCACAGTATGGTCAGGTTGCAATCGTGCGCGCGCTGCTCGACGCGGGAGAGGATCCCGACCGCTATAACCCGTCCGGGGCGCATAGCCATTCCACGCCTCTCCACCAGGCGGCGCTGGGTGGACATGTTGGCGTGGTCCAGTTGCTTGTGGAGCGCGGGGCGAAGCTCAACATCAAGGATGTGATTTGGCAGGGGACGCCGGCAGATTGGGCAGAACACGAGGGAAGGACGGACGTCGAGGGTTATTTGAGGGAACAGGAGAGGGTGCGGCAAAGGAATGACGATGGCAAGGGTTGATGCAAGATCCTTCGGCTGCGAATCCGCAATGGGTTGCGGATTCTTCGCTCAGGATGACAGGTCCGTGTTCAGGATGACAATGCAACCGTAAGGATGACGGCACAACAAAAAGCGGGCCTTGGCGGCCCGCTTTCATTTTGCGTTGTGCGCTGGGTTAGCAGCGGACGATGTTTTTCGACTGGAGGCCCTTGGTGGCGTTGCGGGTGTCGACGACCAACTTCGATTCCTTGACGATGCGCTGGTAGTCGTAGTCGGAATGGTCGGTGACGATGATGACGGCGTCGTACTGGCCGAGATCGTCCAACGGAGTGTTCTTCATGTTGAGGTCGTAATGGCGCCCGTGGCCGACGGTGGCGAAGTAGGGGTCGTTGTAGAAGACCTCGGCGCCGCGCTGGCGAAGCAGCTCGATGATGGTGAGCGAAGGGGACTCGCGAAGGTCGTCGATGTCCTTTTTATAGGCGAGGCCGAGGACGAGGACCTTGGAGCCGTTCATGGATTTCTTGTGGCCGTTGAGGCCCTCGACGGTTTTCTCGATCACGTAGTAAGGCATGGCGATGTTGACTTCGCCGGCGAGTTCGATGAACTTGGTGCGGAAATCGAACTGCTTGGCCTTCCACGAGAGGTAGAACGGGTCGATGGGGATGCAATGGCCGCCGAGTCCGGGGCCGGGGTAGAAGGCCTGGAAGCCGAAGGGCTTGGTTTTGGCGGCGTCGATGACTTCGAAGATATCGATGTCCATGCGGTGGCAGAGCTGCTTGAGCTCGTTGACCAGGGCGATGTTGACGCAGCGATAGATGTTTTCGAGGAGCTTGGTCATCTCGGCGGCAGCGGGCGATGAGACGGGCACGGTGCGATTGAAGATGGTGCCGTAGACGGAGGCCGCAACTTCGGAGGCCAAGGGGCCTACGCCGCCGACGACCTTGGGAATGTCGCGCCGGGCGACGGTATCGTTGCCGGGATCTTCGCGTTCGGGCGAGAAGGCGACAAAAAAGTCGCCGGAATCTTCACCGCGGGCGACCTTGAGTCCGCCGGGATTGCCCTTTTCGAGAAGAGGAATGACGACCTCTTCGGTGGTGCCGGGATAAGTGGTGCTCTCGAGGATGACGATCTGGCCTTCGCGGAGGTTGGGCGCGATGGCTTCGACGGTCTGGGTAATGTAGCTGAGGTCGGGCTCGTGGAACTCGTTGAGCGGGGTCGGAACGCAGATGATGATGGCGTCCATTTCATGAATGGATTTGTATTGCGAGGTGGCGGAGAAGCCGTGCTTCTGCGCGCCCTGAATTTCGGTGCCGGGGATGCGGACGATGTAAGAGCCGCCGCTGTTGAGGGCGACGACTTTGCGTTCGTCGATATCGAAGCCGGTGACCCGGAACTTTTCTTCGCTGAACAGGAGGGCGAGCGGGAGTCCGACATAGCCCATGCCGACGATACCGATGCGGGCTTCGCGCGACTGGATCTTGCGTTTGAGTTCCGTAGCCAGGCTACCAAGTTGCGGCTTCATTGAGGTTTCATCTCCCGAAGAAATCGATCCGCAGGGAACCGTGCGAACGAGGGGAGCGGCAACTCTGCAAGGCTCTCCCGGATCGCAATCAAACAAAAGTGCGTGACGGTTCTGGAGCGGAATATCGAGTTCATTCTACCGGAAGTTTGTGACAAGACGAGACACGCAGGGTAGTGCCAAAAGTAACATCCGGGGGAGTTGAACCTTGTATTCTGGAGGGCACTTAGGGAGCGAGATGCATGCGGATCATGGTGACGGGGGCAGCGGGATTTCTGGGGTCGCACTTATGCGATGCCCTGCTGGCGGCAGGACATACGGTGGTGGGCGTCGACAATTTGATTACGGGGTCGCGGGCGAACCTGGAGCATTTGCGCAACGAGGCACGCTTCACGTTTGTTGAGCAGGACATTTGCGAGGAGTTCGATGTAGGGACGGTGGGGTACATTTTCGATTTTGCGTCGCCAGCGAGCCCGGTGGATTACATGGAACACGGGATCGAGACGCTGGCGGTGGGATCGAAGGGAGTGTTCCAACTGCTGGAACTGGCGCAGAAACATGGGGCGAAGTTCTTCCTGGCATCGACGTCGGAGTGCTATGGCGACCCGCACGTGCATCCGCAGCCGGAGACGTATTGGGGGAATGTGAACCCGATCGGGCCGCGCTCGGTGTATGACGAGTCGAAACGTTTTGCCGAGGCGCTGACGATGGCGTATCACCGCTACCGCAAGGTGGATACGCACATCGTGCGCATCTTTAATACGTACGGGCCGCGGCTGCAGGTGAACGATGGGCGGATTATTTCGAACCTGATGAAGCAGGCGCTGCGGGGAGAAGAGCTGACGATTTATGGCGATGGGAGCCAGACGCGCAGCTTCTGTTATGTGAGCGATGAGATCGAGGGGATCCTGAAGCTGGCGTGGAGCGATGAGCATTTGCCGACAAACATTGGGAACCCGGGGGAGTTTTCGATTTTGCAATGCGCGCAGATGGTGCTGAAGGTGACGGGATCGAAGTCGAAGATCGCGCATCGTCCATTGCCGGAAGATGATCCGAAGCAGCGCAAGCCGGATATTACGAAGGCGAAGAAGTTGTTGGGATGGGAGCCGAAGATCGATCTGGAGACGGGGCTGCGGATGTCGTTGGAGTATTTCAGGGGGGCAGTGGGCGGTGCTTTTCCCGGGGCTGATCGCCCCGGGCTTTAAGAGCGAAACGGCCTTCGGCCTGGGGTGGTGGTGGGATGAGTGGACAGCGGGTTGCCACGGCGCTGCGCGCCTCGCAATGACAAGGGAGAGTGAGGGAGATGCGGGATGGGACGCGGGCTGAGCCACTGGGCGCAGGGGCTGAAGCCCATTTCATCCAGGCCAATGTGGCACGACTGAAGTCGTGCCCCTCCATGAAAGCGGGGAAAGATGGCGGGCCGGGCGGCCCGCTTTTTTATTAGGTCGTGGGAGCGGCGGAAGTCGTGGGAGGGGTGGTCGTGCTGGGGGGCGCGGGGTTGGTCTGGACGGTGCCGGTGGATTCGACAGCTTTCTTCGAGGGCAGGAGCGAGGTATCCCAACCGCCGCCGAGGGCTTCGATGAGCTGGACGCTGGCGTTCATTTCCTGCAGGCGCAATTGGACGAGGGACTGCTGGTTGGCGAAGAGAGTGGTCTGGGCGGTCAGCACGTTCAGGTAGGGATCGATGCCGAGTTTATAGCGGTCGACGGCGAGGGCGAGATCGCGCTGGGCGAAGTTGACGGCGCCGGCCTGCTGCTGGACTTCTTCGGACAGAATGCGGAGGGCGGCGAGATTGTCTTCTACTTGCTGGAAGGCAGTGAGGACGGTCTGGCGATAGTTGGCGACGTTCTGTTCGTACTGGGCCTGGTATTGAATGACGGTGGCACGGCGCAAACCGCCTTCGAAAACGGTTTCGGCGAGTTGCGGGCCGACGGACCAGTAGTGGCTGGGCCAGGTGAACCACTTGGTGATGGAAGTGTTTTCGAAGCCAAAGGTGCCGCTGAGGGTCAGGTTCGGATAGAAGGCGGCGACGGCGACCCCGATCTGGGCGTTGGCCTGTTCCATGGCGCGTTCGGCGGCGGCGATATCGGGGCGGCGTTCAAGAAGCTTGGAGGGCACACCGATGGGGACCGATGGGGGAATGGAATCGAGCGGGATCTGGGGCAGGGCGAAGTCCGAGGCCGGCTTGCCGATCAGCATCGCGATGGCGTGCTCGTATTGGGCGCGGAGGATGCCGACGTTGGTGTCCTGGGCCTGGGCGGTCGCGAGCTGGGTCTGGGCTTGCAGGACAGATTCCTGCGAGTCGATGCCGGTTTCGTAGAGAGCCTGGGTGAGGTTGACGGACTCGGCGTAGGCCTTAACGGTGGAATCGAGAAGCTGCTTAAGCGCGTCCTGCGAGCGGAGCTGGAAGTAATCGACGGCCAGGTCGGCTTGCATGGTGAGGCGCGTGTTCTCGAGGTCGGCGGCGCTCACTTGCGCCGAGGCGGCGGCAGCGCGCACCTGGTTACGGACCTTGCCCCAGATGTCAGGAACCCACGAGGCGTCGGCGGGGAAATTGAAATCGGTACCGGTTCCGCCGGAAACGGTGCCGGTATTCGACCCGCTGGTATTGAGGGAAAGCTGGCGGGTAGCGGCGATGCTGGGAGCCAGCGCGACGGTGGGGAAGTAAGCGGCGCGGGCCTCACGCACCAGGGCGCGGGCGCCGAGGAAGGCCGCTTCGGAGGCCTTGATGTTCTGGTTGTTGAGATTGACCTGCTCTTCGAGGGTGTTGAGTTGCGGGTCATTAAAGATCACCCACCACTTGCCCTTGAGCATGGCGTCATTGGGATCGGCCGGCTTCCAGGTGGGCGCGGGGGCGCCGGGGCTGGCGGCCGCCTGGGCGGGCGAGCTTTCCTTGTAGGCGGGCGGAGTGTCGACGGCAGCCTTGTGGTACCTGGGGCCGACGACGCAGGCGGAGAGAAAAACGAGCGGGAGAACAGTTGCAAAGTTGCGAAACTTATTCATGAGAGTGTGGGGGGGCTAAAGCCCGGATTATTGGAGTTCGATGCGGCGCGACTAGAGTCGCGCCCTTTTACAAAGCGTACAGGGTCCTCCACGGCAGCGGACAGCAGGTTGCCGCGTCGCGCGCGGGCGCTCCTCGCAATGACAAGGGAAAGCGATGGAAGCGCGGAAGGGTTCGTGGGCTGCGCCGCGGAACAAAGCAGGTTGCCGCGTCGCGCGGGAGCGCTCCTCGCAATGACAAGGGAAAGCGATGGAAGCGCGGAAGGATTCGTGGGCTGCGCCGCGGAACAAAACAGGTTGCCGCGTCGCGCGGGGGCGCTCCTCGCAATGACAAGGGAAAGCGATGGAAGCGCGGAAGGGTTCCTGGGCTGCGGCGCGGGACAAAACAGGTTGCCGCGTCGCGCGGGGGCGCTCCTCGCAATGACAAGGGAAAGCGATGGAAGCGCGGAAGGGTTCGTGGGCTGCGACGCGGAACAAAGCAGGTTGCCGCGTCGCGCCGGGGCGCTCCTCGCAATGACAAGGGGGAGCGATGGGAGCGCGGAGGGGTTCGTGGACTGCGCCGCGGGGCGGTGGCTCATGGCTGGCTCTCGCGCGGGACCAGGGTGGAGCGGGTCTTACGATTCTCGCGCCACAGGCGGAGGCGGTCCATGTAGAGGTAGACGACCGGGGTGGTGTAGAGGGTAAGCATCTGGCTGAAGATCAAGCCGCCGACGATGGTGATGCCGAGGGGGCGGCGCAACTCGGAGCCGGCGCCGGTGCCGAGGGCGAGTGGCAAAGCGCCGAGCAGGGCCGCCATGGTGGTCATGAGAATGGGGCGGAAGCGCAGCATGCAGGCCTGGAAGATGGCGTCGCGGGAATTCATGCCGCCTTCGCGTTCGGCGGCGAGGGCGAAGTCGATCATGAGGATGGCGTTCTTCTTCACGATCCCGATGAGGAGAATGATGCCGATGATGCCGATGACGTCGAGCGAGGCATGGAAGAGCATGAGGGCGAGCACGGCGCCGACGCCAGCCGAGGGCAGGGTGGAAAGAATGGTGATGGGGTGGATGTAGCTCTCATACAAGATGCCGAGGACGATGTAGACAGCCAAGAGTGCGGTGACGATGAGGAAGGGCTCGGTGGCGAGTGAATCCTGAAATGCCTGGAGGGTACCGGAGAACATGCCGTGAATGGTGGCAGGCATGCCCATGCTCTGTTCCATCTGGGTAATGCGCTGGGTAGCCTGGCCGAGGGCGACGCCGTCAGCGAGGTTGAAGGAGATGGTGACGGAGGGGAACTGACCCTGGTGGTTTACCTGGAGCGGGGCCGTCGTGTACTGGGTGGTGGCGATGGCGCTGAGAGGGACGGGCTTGCCGTTGGCGGGATGGACGTAAACGTTCTTCAGGGCCTCGGGTGTTTGCCAATACTGGGGCGCGACTTCCATCACGACGTAATACTGGTTGAGGGAGGTGTACATGGTAGAGACGGGGGCCTGGCCGAAGGCGTCGTAGAGGGCGCTATCCATGGCCTGGGGAGTGATGCCGAGGCGCGAGGCGGTGGGCCGGTCGTAATTGAGGGTGACCTGGAGGCCGGAGTTCTGCTGATCGCTGTTGACGTCAGTAAAGCCGGGGAGCTTGCGCATTTGCTGCAAGAGGATGGGTCCCCACTTGACGAGGTCGGTGAGGTTATCGCTCTGCAGGGTGTACTGGTATTGGGCATTGCTGCTGCGTCCGCCGATGCGGAGGTCCTGTCCGGCCTGGAGGAAGACGCTGGCGCCGGGGAGAGACATGAGCTTGGGGCGGAGGCGGCTGACGACATCGCTGGCGCTGATTTTGCGTTGGTTCAGGGGCTTGAGGCCGAGGAAGATGAAGCCGCCGTTGGTGGAACCCTGGCCGCCGGTGAAGGCCATGACGTTATCGACGGCAGGATCGCTCTTAATGCGCTGCACGAATTCCTGCATGAGCTTGGACATCTGCTGGAAGGAGATGTCCTGTGCGCCCAAGGCTCCGCCGAAGATGGTGCCGTTGTCCTGCTGGGGGAAGAAGCCTTTGGGGATGATGTCGAGCAGATAGACGTTGACGGCGATGGTGAGTAGCAGGATAGCGAGAATAAAAGCTGGGGCACGGAGGGCCCAGGCGAGGCTGGCTTCGTAGGTGCCGGCCATCCACTGAAAAAACTTTTCGCTCCAGCGGTAGAAGCGGCCATGTCCCTCGGGGCTTTCGTGCTTGAGCAGACGCGAGCACATCATGGGAGTGGCGGTGAGGGAGATGAGCAGGGAGACGATGATGGCGGCGGAGAGGGTGACAGCAAACTCGCGGAAGAGACGGCCGACGATGCCGCCCATGAGGAGAATGGGAATAAAGACAGCGACCAGGGAAATGCTGATGGAGAGGACGGTGAAACCGATCTCGCGAGCCCCGCGGAGGGAAGCGTCGATGGGCGACATGCCCTCCTCGATGTAGCGGGTAATGTTTTCGATCACCACGATGGCATCGTCGACGACGAAGCCGGTGGAGATGGTAAGCGCCATGAGGGAAAGGTTATCGATGCTGAAGTGGAACAGGTACATGACGCCGAAGGTGCCGACGAGGGAGACGGGAACGACGACGCTGGGGATGAAGGTAGCGCGAACGTTACGGAGGAAGATGAAGACGACGACGATGACGAGGCAGATGGAGAGGATGAGGGTGCGCTCGACGTCGTGCACGGAGGCACGGATGGTGGTGGTGCGGTCGAGCAAGACCTGGAGCTTCATGCCGCTGGGGATGGAGGCCTGGAGCTCGGGAATGGTGGAAGTGATGTGGTCGACGGTGGCGATGATGTTGGCGGCGGGCTGGCGGCGGATAATGACGAGAATGCCGGGCTTGCCATTGACGTAACCGGCCTGGCGGATGTCCTGCACGGAGTCGGTGACTTCAGCCACGTCGGAGAGTTTGATAGCGGACCCGTTGTGGAAGCCGACCACAAGGGGACGGTATTGCGCGGCCTTCAACATCTGGTCGTTGGCAAGGATGTCGCCGCTGCGGTCGCCGTCGGCGAGTTGTCCCTTGGCGAGGTTGGCGTTCTGGGCACGGAGCATGTTGGCGACGTTGGAGACGCCGACGCCGTAGTTGTCGAGCTGCGTCGGATTCAACTCGACGCGCACTGCGGGCAGGGAGCTGCCGCCCACGTCGACTTCGCCGACGCCTTCGATCTGGGAAATGCGCTGGGCGAGGATGGTGGAAGCGGCGTCGTACATCGCGCCACGGTCGTACGAGTTGGAAGTGATGCCCAGCACCAGAATCGGCGAGTCGCCAGGATTTGCCTTGCGATAGCTGGGGTTCGACGGCAGGTTGGCGGGCAGATAGCTGCGGGCGGCATTGATGGCGGCCTGAACGTCGCGGGCAGCGCCATCGATGTTGCGGTCGAGATCGAACTGGAGGGTGATGGAGGTCGAGCCAAGGCTGCTCGACGAGGTCATTTCAGTGACGCTGGCGATGTGGCCGAACTGGCGCTCAAGAGGCGTTGCGACGGAGGACGCCATGATCTCCGGACTAGCACCGGGCAGGCTGGCACGGACGCTGATGGTGGGGAAATCAACCTGGGGCAGCGGAGAGATGGGAAGGAAATTGAAAGCCACGGCACCGGCCAAGGCGATGGCGATGGTGATGAGGGTGGTGGCGACGGGACGAAAGATGAAGGGCCGGGAAATATTCATGGGCTAGTCTCCCGGCGCCGGAGAGGGTGTGAGATCGGCGGAACGGCCTTGATCGGAGGCGCGGCGGCCCATGAGGCGCTGGCCCAGGCGATCGAAGTAAATGTAGATAACGGGGGTGGTGTAAAGGGTGAGGACCTGGCTGAGAATGAGACCGCCGACCATGGAAATGCCGAGCGGGCGGCGCAGTTCGGAGCCGATGCCGCTGCCGAGAGCGAGGGGCAATCCGCCGAGGAGCGCGGCCATGGTGGTCATCATGATGGGACGGAAGCGCAGGAGGGCGGCCTGGTAGATAGCTTCCTCGGAGGTCTTGCCGCCCTCGCGTTCAGCTTCGAGAGCGAAGTCGACCATCATGATGCCGTTCTTTTTCACGATACCGATGAGCAGGATGATGCCTATCAGAGCGACGACGTCGAGCTCGGCGTGGCAGATGAGCAAGGCGAGGAATGCGCCGACCCCGGCGGAGGGAAGGGTGGAAAGAATCGTGATCGGGTGGATGTAGCTTTCATACAGCACGCCCAAAACGATATAGACGGTGATCAATGCGGCGAGGATGAGGATGGGCTCATTGGCGAGGGAAGCCTGGAAAGAAGCCGCGGTTCCCTGGAAAGCCGCCTGCACGCTGAGCGGCATGTTGAGAGCTTTCTGCGCCTTGGTGATGGCGTCCGTGGCCTCGCCGAGAGAATAGCCGGGTGCGAGGTTGAAGGAGATGGTGACGACCGGGAACTGTCCCTGGTGGTTGATCGACAGGGGCTCACTCTGTTCCTGGAAATGGGTGAAAGCGCCAAGGGGAACAGCGCCGCCGCCGGGTGCATTGATGGCGGTGGGATTGGCGGATCCGGTGCTGACGCTGCTGGACGAGGAAGCACCAGCGCCGCTGCCCGAACTGGAAGTGCCTCCGGAGATCAAAAGACCGTTGGAGGTGGACTGGCCGCTGCCGGAAGAAGTGGTGCCGGAGTTGGCATTGGTGGCGGAGGTGCGGACGTAAATGTCCTGCAGCTTTTTTGGGTTGGTCTGGAACTCCGGCATGGTTTCCAGAACAACGTGGTACTGGTTGAGCTGGGTATAGAGCACGGTGACGAGACGCTGGCCGAAGGCGTCGTAGAGGGTGGAATCGATCATTTGGGTGGAGATACCCATGCGCGAGGCGGTGACACGATCGATCATGAGGGTTTCGGCAAGGCCCTGGGTCTGCTGGTCGGTGGCCACGTCGCGGATTTGCGGGAGGTGGTTCAACTTGTCGACGAGGAGCGCAGTCCAGTGGTTGAGGTCGCCCTGGTCAGGCTCTTCGAGGGTGTACTGGTACTGGGTGCGGCTGACGCGGTCCTCGACGGTGAGGTCCTGCACGGGCTGCATGTAGAGGGTGATGTCGGAGACCTGGTCAAGCTTGGGCTGGAGGCGGCGGATGACGTCGGTGGCATTGACGCCGCGGTCCTCGAGCGGCTTGAGGTTGATCTGGATGCGGCCGCTGTTCATCGTCATGTTGGTACCGTCGACGCCGATGAAGGAGGTCAGATTTTCCACCGCAGGATCCTGCAGGATGACCTTGACGAGTTCCTGCTGGCGTTTCTGCATGGCGGCAAAGGAAGTGCTTTGCGGGGCTTCGGAGATACCCTGGATGAGTCCGGTGTCCTGCACGGGGAAGAATCCCTTGGGCACGATGAGGAAGAGCAGGATGGTGAGGACGAGGGTACCGAGGGCGACGAAGAGGGTGGCCGTCTGGTGCTTGAGGACCCAGCGCAGGGTGCGTCCGTAGAAGGCGATGACGCGTTCGAAGACGTCTTCGGAGATGCGGTAGAAGCGGGTCTGCTGGGAGTCGGGCTTGTACTTGAGGAGGCGCGCCGACATCATGGGGGTCAGGGTGAGCGAGACCACGGCGGAGACGAGAATGGTGACGCTGAGGGTGATGGCGAACTCGCGGAAGAGGCGGCCGACGATGTCTCCCATGAAGAGGAGGGGGATGAGCACGGCGATGAGCGAGATGGTGAGGGAGACGATGGTGAAGCCGATTTGCTCGGCGCCCTTGAGGGCGGCCTCGAGCGGTTTCTCACCTTCCTCGATGAAGCGCGAGATGTTCTCGATCATCACGATGGCGTCGTCGACCACGAAGCCGGTGGAGATGGTGAGGGCCATCAGGGTGAGGTTGTTGAGGCTGTAGCCGGCGAGATACATGACGCCGAAAGTGCCAATCAACGAGAGGGGGACGGCGACGCTGGGGATGATGGTGGCGGAGAGGCTGCGCAGGAAAAGGAAGATGACCATCACGACGAGGCCGACGGTGAGCATGAGCTCGAATTCGACGTCTTTGACCGAGGCGCGGATGGTCAGGGTACGGTCGGTGATGATGTCGACATTCACCGAGGCGGGGATGTTGGCTTTCAACTGCGGCAGCAGCTTGGTAATGCGGTCGACGACCTGGATGATGTTGGCGCCGGGCTGGCGCTGAATGTTCATCAGCACGGCGGGCGTGTTATTGACCCAGGCAGCCTGCTTGGTGTTCTCCGAGCCGTCGACAACATTCGCGACCTGCGATAAAACGACGGGCGCGTTGTTGCGGTAGGCGACGACAATGTTTTTGAAATCGGCGCTGGTGAGGAGCTGATCGTTGGCCTGGATCTGGTAGTTCTGGTGGGGGCCGTCGAAGCTGCCCTTGGCCTGATCGAGACTGGTGGCCTGGATGGCGGTGCGGATGTCTTCGAGGTTGATGCCGTAGGAACTGAGCTGGGCGGGATTGGCCTGGATGCGGACGGCAGGTTTCTGGCCGCCGCTGATGCTGACAAGGCCGACGCCGGGAAGCTGGGCAATCTTTTGCGCGAGGCGGGTGTCGGCAAGGTCCTCGACCTGGGTGAGGGGAACCGTGTCCGAGGTGAGGGCGAGGGTGATGATGGGCGCGTCCGCCGGATTGGTTTTGCTGTAGATGGGTGGAGTGGGGAGGTCGGCGGGCAGATAGGTCTGCGCCGCATTGATGGAGGCCTGGACCTCCTGCTCAGCAACGTCGATGTTGAGGTTTAGCTCGAACTGCAGGACGATGACGGAACTGCCATCGGAGCTGGTGGAGGTCATCTGGTTGAGGCCGGGAACCTGGCCAAATTGACGTTCGAGCGGAGCAGTGACGGCGGAGGCAGCGACGTCAGGGCTGGCACCGGGATAGAAGGTGACGACCTGGATGGTCGGGTAATCGACTTCAGGCAGGGCGGAGACGGGCAACTGCAAATAGGCGACGAAGCCGGCGAGCAAGATCGCGGCCATTAACAGCGAAGTCGCCACCGGCCGCAGAATAAATGGCCGCGAAGGACTCATTGACTGGGTTTACCTCCGCCGCCGCTTTGCGGGGCCTGTTGGGGCTTGGTTCCGGTGTTGCCCGGGCCGGGAGTTTTGGTGGTGTTACCGGGAGCACCGTTGCCGCGCTGCTGCTGCTGCGGATTTGTGTTCACCTTGCTGCCTTCCTGGATCTTGTCGAAGCCACTGGTGACCACGACCTCGCCGGGGTTGATGCCCTCCACAGCCGTATCGTTCGCGTTGGATGGACCGAGCTTGATGGTCCGCATCTTCACGGAACCGTCGGAAGCAACCACGTAGGCATAGGGTCCCTGGCCGCTCTGTTGAATGGCCTGGGTGGGAATCAGGGTGACGTTATGCTGGGTGTTGAGCAACATCTTGGCATTGACGAACTGGTTGGGAAACAGGGCCGAATCTTTGTTGGCGAATTCGGCGCGCAGTTTGACGGTACCGGTGGTGACATCGATCTGGTTATCGAGGCTGTCGAGATTGCCGCGCGCGAGGACGGTTTCCTGGGTGCGGTCGAGAGCGTCGACGCTCAACTTCTGGCCGTGCTTGGATCCGGCCTGGATCTGGGGCAAATAATCTTCGGCGACGCTGAAGATAACGGTGATGGGCGCCAGTTGGGTGACGACGACGAGCCCGGTGGTGCTGTTGGCCTGCACCATGTTGCCGGGATCGATGAGACGAAGGCCGACGCGGCCGTTGATGGGCGAAGTGATGTGGCAATAGACCAGGTTGACGCGGGCGCTTTCGACGAGACCTTCATCGTTTTTCACGACACCCTGATCCTGCTGAACGACCTGTTCCTGATCGGCAACGGTCTGTTGGGCGATGGCATTGCGGGCGAGGGCATCCTGGTAGCGCTTGAGGTCGATGGTGGCTTCCTGCAGCAGCGCCTTGTCACGCGCGAGTTGACCTTCGGCCTGGGTGAGGGCGGCCTGGTAGGGACGGGGATCGATATCGATGAGCGGATCGCCCTTTTTCACCATCTGGCCTTCGCGGTAATGGACGGCGAGGATTTCGCCCTGCACACGGCTAGTGACGGTGACGGTGTAGACCGGGGTGACGGTGCCGAGGGCTTCGACGTAGACGCCCATGTCGCCTTGCCGCGCTGGGGCGGTAGTGGCGGGCACGGGGCGGTCGCTGATGGCGCCGCGGCCTCCCGACTTGGGCTTGGTGGCGTCCGATTTACTTCGTTCGTGGAAGTAATACGCAGCCCCCGCGACGACGAGGAGAATGGCCGCGAAGATGAGCCAGCGGCCGAGCGACGACTTTTTTTCTGGCTCGGGAGGCGCGGCGGCCGGAGCAGGGGTGGTTTCAGGAGTGACCAAGCGTTCAGGCATGTGTCGAGGTTCTCAGCGAATGAATTTCATCACCATGATTTCTCAATCTACGGAACTCCGAAATGCGTGTCCCGGAGATTGGCTTACAGGCGGGACGCGAACCGTTTTAAAGGGAAGAGCCACCTACATAGCAAAAGACTTATTGTAGATAGGAAAGATGGGCCATGACTAGCGAAGGAGGCCCTAAATTAGCAAAGATTTGTAGGATCGCGACGCACGGGCCTGAATTTGTGAAATTCGGATAAAGAACTGTAACGATGGGGTTGGCGTTGCGAAAATGCAGCGTTGTGGTACTCCGTGTAATCTAACAGCCCGCATGCCCATTGTTCCCGAAGCAAAGAAGAAGCCGGCGAAAGAGCGACTGCGCAACGTTGCGCCGCTACTGTTGGAACTGATCCGTCCCCGGTGGCCGGTACTCGCGCTGGGCTTCTTATTGATGGTGATTAATCGAGTGGCGGGGCTGGTGTTGCCGTATTCCACCCGCTTTCTGATCGATCGTGTGGTGATGCAACACCAGGTACAGATTTTGAAGCCGCTGGTGCTGGGAGTGCTGCTGGCGACGGCGATCCAGGGCGCGACTTCGTTCGCGCTGACGCAACTGCTGGCGAAAGCAGCACAGCGCTTGATTTCCGAGATGCGGATGCGGGTGCAGGGGCATATCGGACGATTGTCGGTGCAGTTCCACGATTCCAACAAAACAGGTGCTCTGGTTTCGCGCATCATGACGGACGTGGAGGGGGTGCGCAACCTGCTGGGGACGGGGTTAGTGGAATTCATCGGCGGGCTGATGACCTCGGCGATTGCGCTAGTGGTGCTGTTCCGGATCAGCGCGATGATGACGGGGATCGCGGCAGGATTCCTGCTGGTATTCGGGCTGGTGCTTTCGCGGGCGTTCGGAACGATTCGTCCGATCTTGCGGGAACGGGGAAAGATCAACGCGGAAGTGACCGGGCGGCTGGCGGAGTCGCTGGGCGGCGTGCGGGTAGTGAAGGGATATCACGCGGAGGCGCGCGAGGAAGGTGTTTTCGGGAAGGGCGTGCATCGCCTGCTGGACAACGTGATGCGGACGCTGACGGCGACGTCGTTGATGAGCCTTTCTGCGTCGGTGCTGCTGGGGGTGGTGGGCAGCATCATCATGTACTTCGGAACACGACAGATCCTGGCGGGACGGCTGAGCGTGGGCAGCTTCTTCACCTACACGCTTTTCCTGGGTTTCCTGGTGGCGCCGATGATCCAGATCGTGGCGATCGGGACGCAACTGACGGAAGCGATTGCAGGGCTGGACCGCACCCAGGAGATTTTGCGGGAAGACCGCGAGGACGAGGACCCGCGGCGCACGCAGACGCTGGGCGAGATCCAGGGAACGGTCGAGTTCGAGCATGTGAACTTCAGTTACGACGGAGTGCGCGACGTGCTGCACGATGTTTCGTTCAAAGCGGAACGCGGCATGGTGACGGCGCTGGTGGGATCGTCGGGGTCAGGGAAGTCAACGACGATCGGGCTGATCTCGGCGTTTCATGTGCCGAGGTCGGGTCGCGTGCTGGTGGATGGAGTGGACCTAAGTACGGTGCGGCTGGAGTCGTATCGGACGCGGCTGGGGGTGGTGCTGCAGGAGTCATTTTTGTTCGATGGGACGATCCGGGAAAACGTAGCGTTTTCGCGGCCGCAGGCGACGGAAGAAGAAATCATGAACGCCTGCCGGATTGCGCGGGTCGACGAGTTCGCGGAGAGCTTTGACGATAAGTACGACACGGTGGTGGGCGAGCGCGGGGTGAAGCTTTCGGGCGGGCAGCGTCAACGGATCTCGATTGCCCGGGCGATCCTGGCGCAGCCGAGCATTTTGATTTTGGATGAGGCGACATCGAGCCTGGACTCGGAGTCGGAGTCGCTGATCCAGCAAGGGCTTTCGTACCTGATGCAGGGGAGAACGACGTTCGTGATCGCGCACCGGCTGTCGACGATTCGGCGGGCCGACCAGATTTTGGTGATGGAACATGGGGCGATCGTGGAGCGCGGCAACCACGAGCAGCTGTATGCGCTGCGGGGACGCTATTACGACCTCTACACCAAGCAGCACGGGCTGGAAGCGAATTTGTTCCTGGCGCCGGGGGAAGGCGACACGATTCCGGAGGCGGTGGATACGGGATCGGTGGGTCGCAGCTAGAGGAGCGGAATGAACCGCGGGTGAGCAGGCAGCGTAGGTAGGAGAGCAAGAGGTTTACGCTTTGCCAGTAAGTTGAAGACGGGGAAGAAAAGAAAACCCCACCCTTCGCTGCCCTCAGGATGGGGCACCCGAAGTAGGAACCCAAAGCAAGAACCCAAAAAGCAAGAACCAAAAAAGCAAGAATCAGGGAATGATGGCATCGCTGAATAACAATCTTTCGGAATCTATGACTTCGGGCCTGGGGGCAGGGCAGACAAGCATCCGCACGGAAAACGTGACCCGGCATTACGTGATGGGGGATGCGACGATCCGCGCGGTGGATGGAATTTCGCTGCAGGTTGCAGCGGGAGATTTCGTCGCGCTGCTGGGGAGCTCGGGGTCGGGAAAATCGTCGCTGCTGAATTTGATTGCGGGGCTGGACCGACCGACGGGCGGGAGCATCGTGGTGCAGGGAAGCGACCTGGCAAAGCTTTCGCGGCTGGAGCTGGCGCAATACCGGCTGCGCACAGTGGGCATGGTTTTCCAGTCGTTTAACCTGATTCCGAGCATGACGGTGCACGAAAACGTGGAGCTGCCGCTGCGCTTTGCGGAGATCGAGCGCGCAGAGCGGAGCCGCATCAGTCGCGAGGCGATCGAGCGGGTGGGGCTGGGCGGACGCATCGACCACAAGCCGGCCCAGCTTTCGGGAGGCGAGCAGCAACGCGTGGCACTGGCGCGGGCACTGGTGAATCGTCCGAAATTGCTGCTG
The DNA here is from genome assembly GCA_963703075.1 of uncultured Acidobacteriaceae bacterium. Classification (GTDB taxonomy): domain Bacteria; phylum Acidobacteriota; class Terriglobia; order Terriglobales; family Acidobacteriaceae; genus Korobacter. The sequence goes on along the minus strand of OY969786.1, from coordinate 2,120,271 downwards.
GCGGATGAGCCGACGGGAAACCTCGACAGCAAGACGGGAACCGGCATCATGGAATTGATCAACGGATTTAATCGCACGCTGGGGATGACGGTGCTGATGGTGACGCATGAACGCACGCTGGCCGAACGCTATGCGCGGCGGCTGATCTTCCTGGCGGACGGCAAGCTGGTGGGCGATGAAGCGAATGATCCGGCACGAGCGGCGACGGAGGTACGGCGATGAAGGCGTATGACATTGTCGACCTAGCAGCGCGAAATTTGCGCGAGTCGGTGCTGCGCAATTCGCTGACGACGATTGGGATTTCGGTGGGAGTCGCTTCGCTGGTGGCAATGCTGTCGCTGGGGATCGGGCTGCAGAAGCTGGCCTCGCGGCGGCTGGAGAAATCGGGACTGTTCGACACGGTGATCGTGAGCTCGAAGCGGGACTTCCGCGGGATGAATCGCGATTCGCATGCGGGCGATGAAGGGCAGAGCCGGCTGTTGGACGAGACGGCGCGGCAGCAGATCGAGAAGGTGCCGCACGTGATCGAGGCATATCCGGATATTCGCTTTGTGACCGAGTTGCGGTACTACGATAAGCCGCATATGTCGATGGTGGCGGGGCTGCCGTTTTCCGCGAAGAGCACGGATGCATTCGATGGAATGCAGGGAAGCTTTTTCAGTTCAGAAGATGCGGCCGAGGCAATCCTGCAGAAATCGTTTGCCGCAGAGTTGCTGGGCAAGGCCGACCATGAGGACCAGGAGACGACGGCCAACCTGGCGAAGCCGCTGATCGGCAAAGAGCTGGTGATGCGTTATGCAGAGCGGGTGAACGCGCCGGCGGGAGAGGCGGCCGCGGCGGATGCGACTTCGGGATCGTACTCGGTGTATCAGAAGGAACAGCGGCTGAAGATTGTGGGAGTGGCGGACCTGGATCCGGACAGCATGCGGGCGTCGGCGCGCGCGAAAGTGTTTTTGCCGCTGAAGCTGGCGCAGAGCTTGCACGTGATGCAGATTGGCGACATGCGCGACACGATGCGAGGCTTCAACCAGCAGCCGACGTACCTGACGGTGAGCGTGCGGGTACAGGACCCGAAGTACGTGCAGGCAGTGGAAGACGCGGTGAAGAAGCTGGGCTTCTCGGCGTTCTCGATTCTGGATGCGACGAAGAGTTTGCGGCAGTTCTTTGCGGTGCTCGATTTGTTCCTGGGAATCTTCGGGAGCCTTGCGCTGGCGGTGGCGTCGATTGGGATTGTGAACACGCTGGTGATGGCGATCCTGGAGCGGCGGCGAGAGATCGGCATTATGAAGGCGATTGGGGCGAGCGATGCGGATGTGAAGTTGCTGTTCTTCGCCGAAGCGGGAGCGATGGGGGTTCTCGGCGGGATGCTGGGCGTGACCCTGGGCTGGGTGATCGGGACGGTGATCAACTTTGGAACCAACATTTACTTGCGGCGACAGGAGCTGCCGCCGGAGCAGATCTGGTTTGTGCCGTGGTGGCTGGTGGTATCGGCCATTGTGTTCTCGGTGGGCGTGAGCTTGATTTCGGGCTGGTATCCGGCGGGGCGCGCAGCGGGGCTGGACCCGGTGCAGACGCTGCGCTACGAGTAGACTGGGCCTATGTCGCGGTGGTTTCGCTTTCCTGCAATTTTCCTGTTTCTCCTCTTGATTTCGGTAGGCGCGCGGGCGCAAGGGAGGATCGAGTGCAACTCAGTCCCGAGCAAGATCCTGCGCCGCAATGTTCCGTATTGCGTGCTGCTGCCGAAGAGTTACGACAGCTCGACCACGAAGTTTCCGGTGCTGTATTTTCTGCATGGGCTGGGGGATAACCAGCAAAGCCTGATCAACATGGGCGCGTGGAACTTGATCAGCGACCTGCGCGAGCAAAACAAGATCGGCGATTTTCTGATCGCGACGCCGCAGGGGCAGGGCACGTTTTATATCAACTCGGCGGATGGCCAAACGCGCTACAACGATTTTTTCCTGGAAGAGTTCATCCCGTTTATCGAGAGCAAGTACCGGGCGCGGAGCGATCGCGGCGGACGGGCGATCAGCGGGATCTCGATGGGAGGGTACGGGGCGCTGCGTTTCGCGTTTGCGTATCCGCAGAAGTTTTCGGCGGTGAGCGCAGAGAGTGCGGCGTTGTTCCCGGATTCGCCCACGTTGCTCGATCAGGCGATGCGAGCGGGGTCGCCGCGGGCAAGCCTGCTGGGGAATGTTTTCGGATCGCCGATCGACGTGGGGCACTGGCGGGCGAACGACCCATTCGCGCTGGCGCGGCGCAATGCGGCGGGAATTGCGCACCTGGCGATTTACTTCAATTGCGGCGAGCAGGATGGGTATGGCTTCGAAGAGGGAGCCGCGGCACTGGACAAGCTGCTGACGTCGGAAAAAATCGCGCATACGTTCAAGCTTTATCCGGGCGAACACTCGCTACCCTATTTCCTGTCGCACATCGATGAGGTGATGGAGTTTCATGCGCGAGAGTTCGCGAAACATCCCATGCCTGCCGCGGCGGCCGCCGCCAAGTAAAATGCTGACCTGATGACGGAGTTGGACGCCATTGTCGTAGGGGCGGGCCCCTCGGGCTGCGCGGCTGCGTACGATCTTGCGACCGCGGGATGCGCGGTGCTGCTCGTCGACCGGCAGGCATTTCCGCGGGTGAAGCCGTGCGCCGGAGCGCTAACGATCAAGACGGTGCGAGCGCTGCGGTATGGAGTCGATCCAGTGGTGCGGACGGTGGCGCGGGGAATTCACGTGTCGCACGATCTCGCCGGCGGGAGCGAGCTCAAAAGCAAGCATCCGATCTGCCTGATGACGGTACGGGCGGAGCTTGATGCGCTCTGTTTGCGCAAGACGATGGAAGCGGGAGCGGCCTTCCGGGTGATTGATGATTTGGTGGCGGTGGACGAGCGAGAGGAATACGTGGTGGTGCGCACCCGCGAGGAAGAGATGCGGGCGCGGTTCGTGATTGGGGCGGATGGAGCGAACAGCAAGGTGAGGCTGCTGCTGGGAGAGCAGACGTGGTTCCGGCGCGGACTGGCGATTGAGGCGCATGCGCCGCTGCATAAAAACGCGAAGGCGATGGAGATCGATTTCGGGGTGGTTCCACGCGGGTATGGATGGTCGTTTCACAAGGGGGATCATTTGAATGTGGGGTTGTACACGGAGGCGGAGGGGATCAAGCTGACGCGTACGACGCTGGCTGAATATCTAGAGAGAAAGTTTGGGCACGGGGAGTTCGAGCACTTCGTCGGGCATTACCTGGGGATCGGTGGATTGAGGTACGCGCCGCAAAGTAAGCGTGTGCTGTTGGTGGGGGATGCGGCGGGGATGACGGATCCGGTGAGCGGTGAGGGAATCTGCAACGCGGTGAAAAGCGGGCAGGCGGCGGCGCAGGCGATTGTGGCGGAGCTTCGCGAAGGTGAGGAGGCGCGCAGTGCATACGCGGCGGCGCTGGGGGAGATTCGCGAAGACCTGGAATTTTGCGAGCGGGCGACGGGGAAGTTTTATGGGCGGTTGAGTGCCGGGTTTGCAGCGCTGCGGATGCCGGGGATCAAGCGGGCGATGATGAATGGATATGCGCTGGGGATGAACTTGAGCGGGATCCGGAAGTCGATTTTGACGCTGCCGTTTGCGGTGGTGGAATCGTGACGTCGTCGGGGTCGTGGACGAACATCCCCACCCTTCGCTGCGCTCAGGATGGGGCACCCGGGCGCGGTTCGGGCAGCGGGTTGCCACGTCGCTGACGCTCCTCGCAATGACAAGAGGAAGTGATGCGGAGTTTGCGGGGATTGGGCTGACCGCGGGACCGAAATACCCCACCCTTCGCTGTGCTCAGGATGGGACACCCGGGGCGGTTCGGGCAGCGGGTTGCCGCGTCGCTGACGCTCCTCGCAATGACAAGAGGAAGTGATGCGGGGGGCGCAGGGATGGGGCTGACCCTGGACGAACATCCCCACCCTTCGCTTTGCTCAGGATGGGGCACCCACACTGGTCGCCATCTAGCGTAGCGAGGCGCGCTGGGTGGGCTCGGTGTCGGCGAAGGTGAAGTGGGTGTTGACGTTGGAATATTCTTTTCCGTTGTACTCCACGTAGGGATAAACGAAGTAGTTGAGGGGAGCGCCGGCCTGTTTTGGGTTGAGGGTGAGGTCGCGTCCCATGCTGAACTGCATGCGGTTCTGATCGTGGGCGCCGAAGAAATAATCCTTCTTGTCGGGATGCTTCCAGGCTTCGGAGATATCGACGGGGATCCAGGCAGTGCCGTTGAGATCGAAATCAGACCAGCAGTGGTAGCCGGCGATGTCGCCGGAGTGTTTGTCGGCGGGGAGGGGGAAACCGATTTCGAAGCGGGTGGGGATTCCCTGGGAGCGAGCCATGGAGGCGAAGAGGGAATGGAAGTCGGTGCAATTGCCGTGCCTGGCATCGCAGACCCAGAGGACATCGCCGCGTCCCCAGCCGGTGCCGGTCTTGTCGTATTTCAAGGTGGCGAAGACGTAGTCGTAGATGGCGCGGGCTTTGTCTAACTCGGTCGTTTTTCCCTGGACCTGCTGTTGCGCGATGTCGGCGGGGCGACCGGTGACGGGCACGAGCTTGTCGGGCAGGAGGAAGTGAGCGGCTTCGGCCTTGGCGATTTTCTGGTGCACGAGTGGCTTGCCATCAGCCAGGGCGAGGCGCTCGGTGCGAACGACGTCGTAGACGACCTCGAACTTATATCCGGGACGATCGGCGTTGGCGGTTTCGGCGTAGAAGATTTCGTTGCCGTATGCGGGGGCGGTGGTGCGACGCAGCGGGAGGTCGCCGTTGGCGGAGACGATGCGCACCTGCTGCCAGGCGTCGGTGTGTGCCCGGGGGAACCAGACCTGCAGGCGCTTGCCCGGATCGGTGTTCTTCACGGTGAAGGAATAGGTGAAGGTGAAGTGGCGAGACTCCGGCTTGCTTTCGGTTTGTGCCGCGGCGGCGGCGGCGAGGGCGACAACCACAGCGAGGGAAATGGCCAGACGACGAATCAGCACGGGCGGGTGCTCCTCGGCAAAGTTCTTGTTGGATGCGGCAAGGTGCAGGTCGGTGAACTTTCTTTGCTCTTCGCTACGAGCACGACTAGTACGCGAGTTTCGATTGGGCCTCGTGGAGAAGCTGGGTATTGGCCTGCACGGCACGCTCAAGGATGCCGGCCTGTTGTTTGGCCACCTCCCAATTCTTCGCCTCGACTGCCTCGGTGAGGCCAGGCAGTTCGAGGTGGGCGTACGTATAACGGGCGGCGTAGAGGGTGTGCTTGAACCAGGGGCGGCCGGGGATTCCATCGGGATTGAGCCAGTTGCGTTCGACTTGCATGATGGCATGGTTGAGGACGTCGAGTTGCGCGAGGTCGGGGGCTGTAGAGGCAAGCTGCCGGGACACGGCGCTGTTGAGTGCGTGGCCCTCGCGTTCGAAGGCATCGACGGATTTCAGTAAAACGGCGAGGTCGAGATTTTGTGCGGCATCGGGCTTGGCCTGTACTTCGGCGACGAATTCGCGGATCTTGACGGCGTAGGTAGAGAAGTCGAAGGGAAGAATGTCGGCATCGGCGAGGCGCAAGGCGAGGGTCCCCCAGAGCTGCGACATGAGGGTGTGATAGCGGTAACCGGGATCGCCGAAGTGATTCATCCAGTAAAAATCGTCATACATGGAGTGGTAGACGCCGTAGGGGCCATCGAACTGGAGCTCGACGACGGGGACGCCATCGTGATTGAGGAAGACGGTGTGGTCGGAGCCGCTGCCGATGCGGACATCGACGATGTCGTGGTCGGAGGCGAGGGGCGGCTCGTGGGCCTCTCGTTTTTCGCGGGTGACAGTGTTTTTCCAGGCGCGATGGAGGGTGCCGCCGCTGGCGGGATCGGTGAGGGCATCGGTAAGTTCGAGCATTTCCGGAATGAGCGAAGCGACGGCGCTGCCGTGGAAGTCGCGGCCGGAGGTCGAGGAATCGACATTGATGTAGGCGACGGCATTCTGCTTGAGCTCGTTTTCGAATTGCTCCCCCCACTCGGTGGAGCCGGTGAGCCCAACCTCTTCGCCATCCCATGAGCAGAAGACGAGAGTGCGCTTGGGACGCTGGCCATTCTTGAGAAGAGCACCGAGGGAGCGGGTGAGCTCCATCATGGAAGCGGTACCGCTGCTGGGATCGACGCCGCCAAACTCCCAAGCGTCGTGATGATTGCCGATGACGACCCATTCCTCGGGATGTTCGGAGCCGTGGATGCGGGCTTCGACGACGTAGTAAGGAGCGATGCTGTCATCCATGGAGACCTTGAGGTGAACCTGGCCTTCGCCGCCGAGGCGGTAGTGGATGGGCAGACCGCCCTGCCAATCTTTGGGAGCGAGCGGGCCGCCCATGTGTTCGAGGAGCGGCTTGGCATCGTGCCAGGAGAGAGGGACGGCCATGATCTTCGGCAGGGACTGGGCATCTTCTTTCGCGATGCGCTTGGCGCCGTGGACGGAAGCCCATCCGGGGGTAAGCGGGTCGCCGGGAACAATGAAGTCGTAGGTGATAGCGCCGCGCTGGATGTGGGTTTCGGGACCCCATGGACCGTCGGGAAAAACCTTGCCTTTCTTGTAGCCATCTTCCGCGGGATCGGAGTAGACGAGCATTCCGGCGGCGCCGAGACGCTGCGCGGTGAGCGCTTTGAAGCCGCGATAGCTGTAGGGATTGGAGTAGCGGACGAGAACGATTTTGCCTTTGACTTCGATGCCGTGCTGCTTGAGCACTTCGTAATCCGAGGGATTGCCGCTGTGGGCGTAGACGATGGGAGCGGTGACTTCGCCGCTGGCGGACATGCTGGTCCACGCGCCACGGACTTCGGGATTTTTGGTGTCGGGATCGGCATTGTCGGGAGCTTCGCGGAGCGTGGCCTTGTAGGCGACGGGGGTGGTCATCTCGACGACGATTTCTTTGGGAAGGGAGCCGAGGACGTCGTATTGGCGAATGACGACATCTTCAAGGCCCTGGTCGCGCCAGGTCTTGGCAATGAAATCGGCCACTTCCTTGTCGTGGAGGGTGCCGGCGGGATGAGGGGTGCGGGTGAATTCGCGGTGGAAGGCTTTTTCGGAGTCGGGGGAGATGGAGGACTGGAAAGCCTTCTCGTAGGTAAGTTCGGAGTGCGCGTGGGCGGGGGTGAATCCGAGGAGATGAGGGGCGGCGGTGTCCTGGGCGAGAGTGAATGTGGAGAGGAGGAGAAGTGCCGATAGACATTTAGAAGAATTCATATTTATGTTCCTTGTCCTTCCCATCCTGTCGCTGTCGCGACGAGGATGGGGCACCCACATTTGTGAAACCACGACACTTTAAATCCCCACCCTTCGCTTTGCTCAGGATGGGGCACCCGGATTGTGAAACCACGACACTTAAATCCCCACCCTTCGCGTTGCTCAGGATGGGACACCCGGATTGTGAAACCACGACACTTTAAATCCCCACCCTTCGCGTTGCTCAGGATGGGGCACCCGGATTGTGAAACCACGACACTTAAATCCCCACCCTTCGCGTTGCTCAGGATGGGACACCCGGATTGTGAAACCACGACACTTTAAATCCCCACCCTTCGCGTTGCTCAGGATGGGGCACCCGTGGTTTACGTGCTGCGCAGCAGGAGCTGGTCGGCGGTCGAGAAAATTTTTGTGCGGATGAGCATCATGCTGACGAGCGAGGTGATGCCGGAGGAGGCGAAGATCATGGCGAGGACGACGAATTGGTAGATCGACGCATAGAGCGGCCGGGCGCCCGACAATAACATGCCGGCCATGAGGCCGGGAATCCAGACGATGCCGAGGGAGCGCATGGAGTCGATGGCGGGGATGAGGCTGGCTTCGGACGAGGCCTGGACGTAGGGGGCGACGCTTTGGTTGGGCTCGGCGCCGAGGGCGAGAGCGGTTTCGATGTGGCCGGTGTGGGCGAGTACGTCGGAGCGGAAGCGGTTGAGGGCGAGGCCATTGGTGTTCATGGCGTTGGCGATGAGCATGCTGCCGACGGGGATGAGCGAGGTAATGGCGGTATCGATAACGCGGAGGGCGGTCATGATGGCGATGATCGATCCGGCGCCGCAAGCGATGGCGATGGTGGAGACGGCGAAGGCTCCGGGCATTTTCTTGGCGCGGCGGGCGGAGATGCTGCCGGCGGCGACGATCATGGCGGCGAGCATGAAGCCGCTGGTCCAACGCGGGCCACGCAAAAGGATGGCGAGAATCGCGCCGACGGCGATGATCTGCACGAGGCCGCGGGCGAGGGCGATGGAGGTATCTTTTTCGAGGTGGATCTGGCGGGTACGGGCGAGGAGCACGACCACGAGAGCGGCGGCGGCAGAAATGGCAGCTTGCAATAAGCCGACGAGGGATTGGTGATCAAGGCTGTGCAACATCGAGGACCTCCGCGACGGTTCCGATTTTTACCACATGGCCGGCGGCGAAGAGGGCGACGCGATCGGCCATGCGACGGGCCTGCGCGACGTCGTGGGTGACGAGGACGCAGGTGAGTTGACGCTGTTTGACGATTTGCCGGAGAAGGACTTCGATACCGCTTTTTGCCTGTTCATCGAGAGCGGAGGTGGGTTCGTCGGCAAGCAGGACGATGGGTTGATTGGCTAACGCGCGGGCGACGGAGACACGTTGCGCTTCACCGCCGGAGAGGTTGGAGACGGCGCGAGGGCCGTAGCCGCCGAGGCCGACGCTGCGCAGGCATTCTTCGACGGCGGCATCGGAAAGATCTTCGCCGTGCTGGCGTGGACCGAAGCGGACATTTTCGGCGACGCTGCCGGGGAAGAGAAATGCCTGCTGGGTAATCATGCCCATGCGGCGGCGCAACTCGCGCGGGGGAATCTCGCGGTAGTCCTGGCCTTCGAGGAAGGCGGTTCCGCTGGTGGTCTCGCTGAGGCGATTGAGTAAGCGCAGGAACGAACTCTTACCGGAGCCGCTGGGGCCGAGGACGCAGAGGATTTCAGCGCGGGCGATGACCAGGGAGACGTTTTCGACGATGGCCTTACCGTCGACCGCGAAACCGAGTCCTTCGGTGCGCAGGATCACCTCGCGGTCGTCGGCGGACATGCGCGCCTTACCTGGTTCCAGTTCCCAAGACCTGGAGTACGACCCCGGAGGGGGCGCCATCCTGGCGATAGACGCGCTCGGTGGCCTTCACGAAGTCGGCAGGTTTGGCGTTGGGAATATCGGTGAAAGTCTGGGGATTGAGATCGGTGAGAGGGAACCACGAGCTCTGCACCTGCACCATGATGCGATGGCCGCGGCGGAAGGTGTGGTCGATGTCGGGCATGGTGAAGTCGATCGCCTCGGTTTTGCCGGGGGTGAACGGTTCAGGCTTTTCGAAACTATGGCGGAACTTGCCGCGGAAGGGTTCGCCACGCACGAGCTGCTGGTAACCGGCCATGGTCATGGGAGGCACGTGCACGTCGTTCTCTTTGCGCGGGGGCTGCGTGGGCTCGGGGTAGTCGGCGGGATAGACGTCGATTAACTTCACGTCAAAATCGGAATCGGTGCCGCTGGTGGAAACGAAGAGCTTGGGCTCGACCGGGCCGGCGACGGTGATGTCTTCCTGGAGCGGCTCGGTTTCATAGGTAAGGACATCGTTGCGCTTCGAAGCGAAGCGCTGGTCGGAATCCATGTATTCCTGGGGAACGTCGATGGTGGTGTAGGCAACGAAGGGGACGGGGCGGCCGGGATCGCTGACGTATTCGTCGAAGCCATTGCCGCTGGGAGCGTCGAATGAAAGTTTGCCGTCGGCGTGGAAGTAGAGCGTTTTCGGCTGCACGCCGGCGGGAGGCCAGCTCGGATATTTGCGCCAGACGTTCGTCCCGGTTTCAAAGACGTAGGCCTTGGGCAGCTTGGCGTCGGTATTGCCTTTTAAATATTGCTCGAAGAAAGGGAACTCGATCTGGGCGCGGAAATATTCGGCGGTGTTGGATCCGAAATCGACATTGCCCAGCTTGTGTCCGTCGACGACGGACCAGACGTAGTGCGACCACGGGCCTTCGACGAGGATATTGGTGGTGGCGGGATCATTTTTGTTGATGGTGCGAAAGGTCTTCATGGGACCTTCGAGATCTTCCGCGTCGAACCAGCCGCCGACGTTCAGGACCGCGCAGTGGATGTTATGGAGATGGGCGGCGATGTTGCGGGACTTCCAGTATTCGTCGTAGGTGGTGTGGATCACCTGGTCGCGCCAGAGGGGATTTTGGGCGTCAGTAATGATGTTGAAGGTGTTGGAGAGCGGACCGAGTTTGAGGAAGTATTCGTAGCCGTCGCGGGTGCCGTAATCGAATTCGTTTTCCTTTTTCGGCGGGAGTAAGGGAACGTGTTCCTGCTTGAAGGAGGTATAGAAGTCGAAGTTGGCCATGAGCATGAAGGCGCCGTTGTGGTAGGCGTCGTCATTCATATAGAGGTCAGTGACCGGAGCTTGCGGGGAAGCGGCCTTGATGGCGGGATGGGAGTCGATGATGCTGGCCGAGGTATAGAAGCCGGGATAGGAGATGCCGTAGATGCCGACTTTGCCGTTGTTGTTGGGCACGTTCTTGAGGAGCCATTCGATGGTGTCGTAGGTGTCGGTGCTCTCATCGACATCGTGCGGGCCGCGCGGATGGTCGATGTGCGGAGTCATCTCTTCCCATTTGCCTTCGGACATCCAGCGGCCCCGAACATCCTGGAAAACGAAGATGTAGCCGGCACGTTCGAATTCGTCGGCAGCGAGCTCCTTGGGATAGTTATCGGTGCCGTAGGGGCTGACATCGTACGGAGTGCGGGTCATGAGGAAGGGATAGGAAGTAGAGGCGTCCTTGGGGACATAGACGGCGGTAAATAAGCGGACGCCGTCGCGCATGGGGATGCGGAACTCGTACTTGGTGTAATGGGCGCGGACGTCGTACTTGGGGGCAGCATCTTCGTCTTCCTGAGCCCCGGCAGGATTCAAGAAGACGAAGGTCAGTGCGAAGCCGAGCAGCAGGGTGATGCGGATGAATTTGGGCATACCGAGAGAAGTCCCCATAAATTAATGTCTAGTCATTCAAGCAAATGAATTCGTCGCCGCGGCGGATCCAGCGGCGGCCGCGCATGTCGAGCCACTCGCCGATGGGCTCACCGGGTTTCGAGTCTGAACCGAGACGCAGGATGTTGCCATCCAGATCTTCGACTTGCATTTCGAGCGCCCACTCGTAGTTGGTGGGTGGATGGCGGATTTTCGCGCCACTAGCCTGGTATTCCGCGAAGAGCGCTTCGGCATCCTCAACGCCGATCCAAACCCAAGTGCCGGGATGGCCTTGGTCGCCTTCGCAGAGAAAGAGGTGACAGCGGCCGCGGGAGATGGAGGCAAAGCTGGGAAAGCGCCAATCGATTTTGAAGCCGAGGCGCTGCACGTAGTAGTCGATGCTGGCGGCAACGCTTTGCACGGGAAGGATGGGATTGACGCCTTCGAAGGTTTGGGCTGCTGCTTTCACACTTTCGCGTTCTGCCACTGCAACACCCTCCGCCGGCACAGTCCGATGATTGTAATGGAGAGACACAAATAGGGACCGATGGTCCGGTCCCTGGCAGGAAGAAGAGGAAATTACTTGCCGGCTGCGCCCGCCATTTTCTCGAGCTGTTCGGCGGCGCTGTCGACGACCTTGGCTTCGTCCTCAATGGCCTGGGCGGCGGTGGGGACGCCGGCTTCGGCGTCGGACCACTTCTTGGCGTCGAGCGGTTCATGCACGGTGGGGATGGTCTTGACGCCGTAGCCGGTGTAGGCGCCGGGGGCGTAGATCATGTGCTTGAACCACGGGCGGTCGGGCAGGCCCTTGGGATTGGTGTAGGCGCGCTCGCTCTGGATGAGGATGCGATTCAACGAATCCAAATCCGCCGGCTGGGCAGAGATGCCGGCCTTGGCGACGGCCTTCATGGCTTTTTCATAGCGGTCGGCGCTTTTCTTGAGAGCGACCACGGCGTTGTCGAGCGGAGCAAAGTTCATGAAGGGCGGAACGGCCTCGCGGGTGGGCGGGACGTAAGGCTTGGTGGGATCTGCGGTCGCGGTGAAGACACCTTCGTCGATCTCGGTGTTCTTCTCAGTGATCTCGTCCTGCTTGTCTTTCAGGATCTTCTTCAGCTCGGTGACGTACTTGGCGATGGTGTCGGCGGCATCAGTAAATTCGAAGGGGAGCACGTCGGCGTCGGCCATGCGCATTAAGAGGGTACCGCCGGTTTGCGAGAGGGCGCGTCCGTACTCGAACTTCGGATCGCCGAAATGGGTGTACCAGTAAAAGTCGTCGTAGACGGAGTGGTAAATGCCGCCGTCAGTTTCGCCGCCGTAACCGATGTTGAGCGAGGCCACACCGACGAAATCGAGGAACGAGGTGTAGTCGGAGCCATCGCCCAGTGCGCCGATGCGGGAGTCGCCACGATGACGGACTTCCTGGCGATCTTCAGCATTTTTGGCGCGGGAGATGCGCATGAGGTGAGCGCGGTCCCAAACGGTCTTCTTGGTCTCGGGGTCCTGGATAGATTTCTCAACGTCGTTGACGAAGCGCTCCAGGGAATGCGATCCGGAGACGTGAAGGAAGCCACGGCCGTTGGTATCGGAGTTGACGTACATGACGGCGTGCTCGGCAAGTTCCTTGTTGTGGGTCTCGACCCATTCGGTTGAGCCAAGCAGGCCGGGCTCTTCGCCGTCCCATGCACAGAAGATGATGGTGCGTTTCGGCTTCCAGCCCTGCTTGACGAGCTCGCTGAGGCCGCGCGCTTCTTCCATCATGGCGACCTGTCCGGATAGCGGATCTTCGGCGCCGTTCACCCAGGCGTCGTGGTGATTGCCGCGCAGGATCCATTCATCCGGATTTTGCGCGCCGGGAATTTTGGCGATGACGTCATAGACGGGCTTGATATCCCAGTTGGAAAACATTTTGAGATGGACTTTTGCGGGCCCGGACCCACGTGATAGGTGATGGGCAGGTTGCCGATCCAATCTTCGGGGACATCGGGACCGGCGATGGCGGCGAGGAGCGGCTGGGCATCGCCGTAGGAGATGGGGAGCACGGGGATTTTCTGGATCACCGGAGAGTCTTTGATGGCGAGGCGTTTCGCGTCCTTGGTGGCGCCGACGCCGGGGGTGAGAGGATCGCCGGGAAAATCGGTGTCTTCCACACTGCCGCGCTGCACCCCGTCGGCGGGACGGAAGGGGCCCTTGGGATATGTGTCGCCCTGCGCGTAGCCATCGTCCTTGGGATCGGAATAGATGAGGCAACCGACGGCACCGTGTTCGGCGGCGACCTTCGGCTTGATGCCGCGCCATCCGCCGCCGTAGCGGGCGATGACGATGGCGCCCTTGACGGAGACGCCGAGGCGCTCGAGTTTTTCGTAATCGTCGCGCATGCCGTAGTTGACGTAGACGAGCGGGCCGGTGACGTCGCCGTCGGCGGAATAGGCGTTATAAGTGGGGAGCTGTTCTTTCTGCTGGTTGGAAGTGGGGTCCAGGGCCACCGCGGGCTCCTGGAGCTTAGCCACGAATTTCGTGGGCGCGACCAACTCGACGAGGCGTTCCTTGGGCGTGGGGAAGAGGACGTCGAATTCCTCGATATGGGCATCGAGGCCCCATTCCTTGAACTTAGAGAGAATCCACTCGGCGTTGTCCTTGTCGTAGGCGGAGCCGACATGGTGGGGACGGGCGCTGAGCCGCTGCATGTAATCGCGCAAGTTGTCGGGCGAGGGGACGGCGCGGAACTTGTCCTCCCATTGCGATTCGCTTGCGGAACTCTGGGCGGAGTAGCCGGCGAGCGGGGAAGCAGGAGATTGGGCGGGAAGCGGAAGAACGGAAGACACCAGGAATGTCGACAGGAAAACGCGAAGAGGCCGCAATGAAATTCTCCAGGGAATGATGGGCGATGCGGGAATCGCATGCCGGAAATTCGGCGCGATTATAACAGCGCGGATCGCTTCTTAAATGGCGCGGGGTGAAGGGATGGAAGGAGCGGGCGTGAACCGGGGCCGGATTTTTCACGTACACTGAGTGAGGCGCCGAGCGAAAGAAAGTCAAATCGTGGCGCAGCACTCGACCATCGGGTAAACGTAAATCATTGTCTTGGTCGAGATTCTCCATTCGAAGTTGCAAGAAGGCTTGGTTGCAGGAGCGATATGTCACGTTTGCAACGCATTCTTTTGGCGGTTCCCACGGCGCTTGCGGTGTTGGCGATGGCCGGCTGTGGCAAGTCGGCGCAGGGCGGCGCGCCGCAGGGTTTTCCCGCAATGCATGTCCAGACACAAACCGCGCAGGAACAGAAGGTGGGCGATTTCACGGAATATCTCGCCACGCTGAAGTCGCGCAGCTCATCGATGCTACAGCCCGAAGTGGAAGGGCAGATCACGAAGATCTTCGTGCGATCGGGCGAGCGGGTGCAGGCGGGGCAGGTATTGATGGAGATCGATCCGCGTCGGCAGGCGGCGACGGTCAGCTCCGGGGAGGCAAACTTTCGCTCCAAGCATGCTGAGCTTGACTACAACGCGAAGGAGCTCGAGCGTCGCAAAGGGCTGTTCTCGGCGGGAGTGATCAGCCGGCAGGACTTGGACCAGGCACAGAGCGCCTACGATGCCTCGAAGGCAGATGTGGACGCGCTGGAACAGAACGTCAATCAGCAGAAAGTCCAGCTGCGCTATTTCAGCGTGTACGCTCCGACGGCGGGGGTGGTTGGCGATATCCCGGTACGCGTGGGGGACCGGGTGACGAATTCCACCATGCTGACGACGCTCGATGAGGGGAATGCGCTGGAAGCGTATATATCGGTTCCCGCGGAACGGTCCGGCGACGTGCGGGTAGGCATGCCTGTGATCCTGGCGGCGGATGACGGCACGACGACGTCGACGGCGGTGTCGTTCGTTGCAACGCGGGTAGATCCGGCGAGCCAACTGTTGCTGGTGAAGGCGAACGTGGCCAACGCGAATGGACACTTTCGCAACGACCAGGTGCTGCATGCGCGGCTGGTATGGAAGCAGGTGGGACGCTCGATGCTGCCGGTAACCGCAGTCTCGCGGGTCGGCGGCCAGACCTTTGCCTATGTCGTGGGCGACCAACAGGGAAAGACGGTGGCGCAACAGCGTTCGGTGAAGCTGGGCGAAATCATCGGCAACAGTTATGAAGTGCTGAGCGGAATCCAACCCGGCGACAAGGTAATTACCACGAGCGTCGACATGCTGGTGGACGGAATGCCGGTGGTGCCAGAATCTTCCGCCGGCACGGCCGCGGCGCCGAAGTCCTAGCGCGGAGACATATTCATGTTTGTCAATTTCTTTATCCGCCGCCCGGTGTTTGCGACGGTCTGTTCGTTGCTGATCATCCTGGCGGGCGCGATCTCGATCCCCACACTGCCGATCGCGCAATTTCCGCAGCTGGCTCCGCCGCAAGTGACGGTCGCTTCCTCTTATAACGGGGCCAATTCGCAGGCGGTGGAAAGCAGCGTGACCACGCTGCTGGAACAGGCGATCAATGGCGCGGAGGGCATGCACTACATAAGCTCGACCAGCGGCAACGACGGATCGAGCAGCATTGTCGCGACCTTCGACCTGGAACGCAGCCTCGACATTGCCGCGGTCGACGTGCAGAACCGGGCGTCGAGCGCGCTGGGACGATTGCCGCAGGAGGTACAGACGACGGGCGTGACGGTGAGCAAGAACTCCGGCACCTTCATTCTCGGCGCGGGCTTCTATGCGGAAAAGGGGCAGTACAGCGATCTGTTCATCAGCAACTACCTGGACCTTTACGTGCGCGATGCGTTGAAGCGCGTGAAGGGGGTGGGCGATGTGATCATTTTCGGCGAGCGCAAGTATGCGATGCGCTTGTGGCTCGACCCGGTGCGGATGGCCAAGCGCGGGCTGACGGCCTCCGACGTGGTGAACGCGTTGCGCGAGCAGAATGTGCAGGTTGCCGCCGGCCAGGTGGGCCAGGCGCCGATTGCCGCCGACCAGAATTTCCAGATCAGCGTGCGGGCGGTGGGACGACTGACCGATCCGAAGGAGTTCGAAAGCATCGTTCTCAAGAAGGGCAGCGATGGATCGCTGGTGCAGCTGCGCGATGTGGGGCGGGCAGAGCTGGGGGCGGAAAATTACGCCGGCAATCTTTCGTTTAACGGGTACACGGCGAGCGGCATCGGAGTGCAGCAACTTTCGAACGCCAACGCGCTCGACGTTGATCGGGCGGTGAAGGAAGAGCTGGCGCGGCTCTCGCAGAAATTTCCACCGGGATTGAAATACCAGGTTGCCTTCGATACGACGACGGCGGTGGGCGACTCGATTCGCGAAGTGCTGAAGACGCTAGCGGAGGCAATTGCCATCGTCATCCTGGTGATTTTCCTGTTCCTGCAGAGCTGGCGCAGCACACTGATTCCGGCGATCACCATCCCTGTTTCGCTGATCGGAACGTTCGCGTTCGTGAAGCTGTTCGGGTTTTCGATCAACACGCTGACGTTGTTCGGCATTACGCTCGCGACCGGGTTGGTGGTGGACGATGCGATCGTGGTGATCGAAAACGTGGAACGGCATTTGGAGGAAGGGATCCGAGACCCGCGACGGGCGTCGGAAGTGGCGATGGGCGAGGTGACGAGCGCGGTGATCGCGACTTCGCTGGTGCTGATTGCGGTCTTCGTGCCGATTTCGCTTTTTCCGGGAAGCACGGGGCGGCTGTATCAGCAGTTCGCGCTGACCATCGCATTCTCGATTGCTCTATCGGCTTTCAATGCACTGACGCTCACGCCGGCGCTCTCTGCGCTCCTGCTGCGGCACAGCGGAGGAAAGAAGAACCCTCTGTTCCGCGGGATCAACAGCTTGATCAGCAGCGGAACGAAGGGCTACACGAATGTCCTGCGCAAAATGGAAAACGCGAAGACAGTTGTGTTCGTAGTATTCCTGCTCGGCCTCGGCGCTGCGTGGTGGATTTATAAGCTGGTGCCGACGAGCTTTGTGCCGGACGAAGACCAGGGCTACCTGATGGCGCTGGTGCAGACGCCGCCGGGAGCGTCGCTGGAATACACGACGAAGATCACCGCGCAGGCGGGGGCGATCCTGCAGGCCAATCACGACATTATTGGCGTGTTCGCGGTTCCCGGATTCAGTTTCACCGGCCAGGCCGCCAACCGGGCGATGATCTTCGCCAACCTGCGGCCGATTGACGAACGCAAGGGCGCGGCACATTCCGCGGCGGGCATTCTCGGCGCGTTGCGCGGACCTTTAATGAGCATTCAAGATGCGCTGGTGATTCCACTCGCGCCACCGGCGATTCAAGGTCTTGGACAATTCGGCGGTTTCCAGTTCCAACTCGAGCAAACTGGTTCAGGGTCGCTGGAAGACATGCAGAAAGTGCTGAACGACTTTGTGCGCAAGGGGAGCCAGCGCAAGGAGCTCACCGGACTCTTCTCGACCTTCAGCGCGCGCGATCCGCAGTTCGTAGTGACGGTGGACCGCGAGAAGGCCAAGAGCCTCGGAGTGCCGTTCTCGGAGGTGTCGTCGGCACTGCAGGTGTTCATGGGCTCGCAATACGTAAACGATTTCGATTTCAACAATCGTTCCTACCGCGTGTACGTGCAGGCGGACCAGCAATACCGTCGACAGCCGCGGGACCTGCGGGAATTTTACGCGCGCTCAGACACGGGCCAGATGGTGCCGCTGGACAACATTGTGACGGTGAAAGAGACGACCAGCGCGCCGATCATTGAGCACTACAACATCTTCCGCACGACAGCGATCAACGGCGCGGCGGCGCCGGGATACAGCTCGGGGCAGGCAATTGCGGCGATGGAAGACCTGGCGCGCGGCCTGCCGGTTGGATACTCGTTCGAGTGGACGGGGCTGACGCTGGAGGAGATTCAATCGGGCAGCCAGGCGGTGATCCTGTTCGCGCTTGGACTGGTGGTGGTTTACCTCACGCTTTCCGCGCAGTATGAGAGCTTCGTGTTGCCGTTCATTATCCTGCTGGCGGTGCCTATGGCGATCTTCGGGGCATTGGGGGCGCAATGGCTGCGAGGATTGCAGGACGACGTCTACTGCCAGATCGGGCTGGTGATGCTGATCGGACTGGCGAGCAAGAACGCGATTCTGATCGTGGAGTTCGCCGAGCAGTTGCAGGCCAAGGGCATGGGGCTGTTCGAGTCGGCGGTGGAAGCGGCGCGGCTGCGGCTGCGGCCCATCCTGATGACCTCGATCGCGTTCATCCTTGGCGTGCTGCCGCTGGTGTTCGCGACGGGAGCGGGCAAGGCGGGAAGAAACTCGGTGGGCACCACGGTGTTCGGTGGGATGATCGTTTCAACGTTTCTAAACTTATTGATCATCCCGATTTTGTACGTGATCGTGCGCTCGATGTTGCCGGCGCCGGTGCAGAACGTGGAACCGATCGCGAATCCCGAGGGGGATTAACAGGAAGTCAAGTGGACAAAGCAAAAGGATGGGAGCGGTTCGTCCCATCCTTTTCTCATTGAACTGAGTTATTTGTGTTCGAGGGTTTTCAGGTCGGCGAGAACTTCGTCGCTGTGGTTCTTAGGATCGACCTGCATGTAGGCCTTCACGATCTTGCCGCTGGGATCGATGAGGAACGTATGGCGGGCGGCGTAAGTCGTGCCTTCATGCTGCATCACCGAGTCGTACTGGGCGGGCACTTTACCCGAGGGATCCGCGAGCAGTTTGAAGGTGAGACCTTCTTTGGTGCAGAACTGCTTGTGGGAGTCCGCGGTATCGACGCTCACGCCGACGATAGCGGCATCGAGTTGCTTGTACTTGTCCTGGTCATCCTGAAACTTGTGGGCTTCCATAGTGCAGCCGCTGGTGAAATCCTTGGGATAAAAGTAGAGAACGACCCAGTGGCCCTTGAATTGGCTGAGCGAAACCTGGTTGCCGTCCTGCGAGGTGAGGGTGAAATCGGGCGCAGGCTGTCCAACCTCAACCTTGGCGAACAAAATGAGCGGCAGAAGCGTGAGCGCGCCGATCAACAGAAGCTTACGAGTAGTCATTGCCATCCTCCGGTCGCCTTGCATCATAGCGCAAAGGCGCAGCTTGGGTTGTCACGCCATGGTCAAAAGCGGACCCTTCAATCGAGATTCGCCGCTGCCGCGGCATCCATAAGCCAGGTGAGCGAACCGCTGGACTGCCGGATAAATTGGGAGGGCAGCCGGTCAGGGTCGTTGGGGCCGCGGAGGATTTCTTTCACCACCGAAGCTTTTTCCTCCCCGCTGACGAGGAAGAGATTGTGGCGCGCATCGTTGATCAGGGGCACGGTGAAAGTGACGCGGTTCATCTTTACTTCGTCGATGAAATCGGAGACGACGAGGCGATCGCGCACGTGCAGGGTAGGCCGGTGGGGGAAGAGGGAAGCGGTGTGTCCGTTGGTGCCGAGGCCGAGCAAGTCCAAATCAAACTGCGGGCGGTCACCGAGAAGCTTGCGGATTTCCTGTTCATACTGCAGCGCCGATTGGGGCGGTTCGCCGGTGTCGGTCTGGATGCGGTGAATGTTGGCCGGAGGCACCGGGATCTTCGAAAGCAGCGCATCGTTGGCCATGCGGTAGTTACTCTGCGGATCGGTGGATGGCACCCAGCGTTCGTCGCTCCAAAAAAAGTGGGTTTTCGACCAGTCAACGCGGGTGCGCCAGGGCTCGGTGGCCAGCAAGGCGTAGAGAGCTTTCGGGGTTGAGCCACCGGAGAGCGCGACGGCGAAGCGGCCACGCTGGGCGATAGAGTCGACGGCAGTCTGGACGAAGAGTTCTGCGGCTGCTTCGTAGAGCGCGGCGGCATCGGGTACGACGAGTACCTTTCCCTTATCGCCAAGATCGAGAGTTTTCGCGATTTTCACGGCTGCGCTCCGGCGGCCTTAGCAACGCGAGGCAGGATGATTTCTTCCATCGCCTTGGCAAAGCCGTCTTCGGCGTTGCTGCCGGTGGAGAACTTGGCGGCGGATTTCACTTCGTCGCTGGCGTTGCCCATGGCAATGCTGATGCCGGATTTCTTGAACATGAACACGTCGGTCGGCATGTCGCCGATGGTGGCGACGTTGGCGAGCGGCACATGCATGAGAGAAGCGAGCTCTTCGACGGCATGGCCCTTGTTGGCGTCGCGGTGAGTGACGTCGAGATAGTAATCGGCGGAGCGGGTGGCGGAGATGCGGTTGCCGCAGGTGGCGATGACATCGGCCTCGCAGCGCTTAACAGCTTCGTAGTCGTCACTGACGCCGACCAGCTTGTTGACGTGGGAGTAGAAGGAGTCGTCGAGGGTGAGGTGCCCGGGCATGCGGTTGAGGTACTTGATGTGTCCATCCACATGCGGGCCGCTGAGATTGGTGACGAACCACTCCGAGCCGCGGAACATCCAGAGATCGAGACGGTGATTGAGGATGGTTTTCGCCACGCGGGTCGCGTCGCTTTTGGGCAAAAGGATCTGGCGGAGCAATTGATAGCTTGGGGTGCAGAGGAGGGCGCCGTTGAAGCAGGCGATCGGCTCGGTAATGCGAAGAGCGTCAATGAGAAACTTCACCGCGAGCGGAGGACGGGCGGAGATGATGGAAAAAAGCACCCCAGCCTCCTTGACGCGCAGGACGGAGTCGCGGACGCGGTCGGTCAGCTGCTTCTCTGGATCCAGCAGGGTACCGTCGACATCCGCGACCAAAAGCTTCACCGCCGGAGCCGGATCAGTCATGCAGAGGGGTCCAATGGTGACACTCGCCCGCGATCAACCGTTCCGATTCCTCCGGGCCATCGCTTCCGGCCGCATAATTCGGAAACTTAGGCGGAGGAAGTTTTTGCCATGCGTCTTCGATCGGAGTGATGATGCGCCACTGGTTCTCGGTTTCGTCACCGCGGGTAAAGAGCGTCGGATCGCCGCGGATGGCGTCGAGGAGCAGGGTTTCGTAGGCGACGGGGGCCTGTCCACCAAAGGCATCCTGGTAGCTGAAATCCATTTTTACCGGAACGGCTTTCATCTGCGCTCCGGGCTGTTTGGCAGCGAACGACATGGTGATGCCCTCGTTCGGTTGCACGCGCACGGTGATGATGTTCGGCTCGAGTTCTTCGTCCGGGGTCTTTGCGAAGATCGCCTGCGGCGTGCGCTTGAAGTGGACCCTGATCTCAGTTTCGGATTTCGCGAGACGTTTACCGGTGCGGACGTAGAAAGGAACGCCGGCCCAGCGCCAGTTATCGATACGGAATTCGAGGGCCACGTAGGTTTCGGTGAGTGAATCGGGCTTGACGCCAGGCTCTTCGCGATAACCGGGAACCTTTTTGCCGTCGATGGTGCCGGGGCCATACTGGCCGCGGACGGTGCGGTCGGCAATCTGTTCGGGTGTCATGTGGTGAATGGCACGCAGCACCTGGACTTTTTGTTCGCGGACGGAATCGGCGTCGTAGGCGACGGGTGGCTCCATGGCAGTGAGGGTCACGAGTTGCAGCAGGTGGTTGGCGATCATGTCGCGGAGGGCGCCCGTTTCTTCGTAGAAGGCGGCACGCTGCTCCACGCCGAGGGTTTCCGCCGCGGTGATCTCGACGTAATCGATGTAGTTGCGGTTCCAGATGGGCTCAAAGATGGAGTTGCCGAAACGGAAGACGAGGAGATTCTGGACAGTCTCTTTGCCGAGGTAGTGATCGATGCGATAGACGTCTTTCTCGTCGAATACCTGGAGCACTTCGCGATTGAGCGCCTGAGCTGTCTCGAGATCGCGTCCAAAAGGCTTTTCGAGAACGATGCGGGTCCAACCCTTGTCGCTCTTCGCGAGGCCGCTCTTGGCGAGGCCTTGCACGATGGGCGGCGCCAGCGAGGCGGGAGTCGAAATATAAAAAAGATGGTTGGAACTGGCGCCCTTGGACTCGAGTTCCGCGATATGAGATTTCAGGTTCTCGTAAAAGCCGGGCTCGTTGATGTCGCCCGGAATGTAATTCAGGCGCTTCTCGAATTCCTCCCAATTCCAATCGCTGAACTTGCGGGCGTCCTTGGAGGTGGAGGCAGCTTCGCGCATGGCGGCGCGGAATTCTTCGGTATTCATCTCCGTACGGCCGGTGCCGAGGACGTCGAACTGCTGGCCGGAGATGCAACCGATGCAGGCGAGGTCATAGAGAGCCGGAATCAGCTTGCGCTTGGTGAGATCGCCAGAGGCGCCGAAGATGATGACGATGCAGGGTTCCGCCTTGGGCATGGGTGGAATGGCGACGCTGCGAGTGGGAGTAGCTTGAACAATCGTGCTCATTCAGGATCCTTCAGGGGCTGAAGCCCGCGATATGGGAACTTCGAGTCTTATTTCTTTTTGATCAATTTCTGCCATTCGGTGTGGACGAAACCGTCTCCCGGACGGTCTGCCCGCTGGTAGGTATGGGCTCCGAAAAAGTCGCGCTGCGCCTGGGTCAGGTTCTGCGGAAGTTGCGCAGATCGATAACTATCGAAGTAGCTGAGCGAAGATGAAAATGCCGGAGTCGGAATGCCGAGACCCGCGGCGACCTGGACAACCTTGCGCCAGTTTTTCTCGGATTCGAGCACGCGCGAGGTGAATTCTTTTTCAACCAGAAGATTGGCGACCTCGGAGTCGCGTTCGAAGGCATGCATGATGTCCGCCAATAGGCGCGCGCGAATGATGCAGCCACCCGTCCAGATGCGAGCGATTTCGCGCAGGTTGATGTTCCATTTCCATTCAACCGAGCCGGCGCGAATGAGGCTCATTCCCTGGGCATAGGAACACACCTTGGAGGCGTAGAGAGCGTCGCCCACGGCGTTGATGAGTTCCTTCTTGTCTCCGGAGTACTGGCCGGAGGGAGAGCCGAGAACTTTCGAGGCGGCCACGCGTTCGTCTTTCATGCTGGAAAGCACGCGGGCGTCGAGGGCTGCGCCAATGGTCGGGATGGGGACAGCGAGATCGAGGGCGATCTGCTGAGTCCATTTGCCGGTACCTTTTTGTCCGGCCTGGTCGAGGATGACGTCGACGAGAGGCTGGCCGGTCTGGGGATCGGAGACGAGCAGGATCTGGGAGGTAATTTCGATGAGGTAGGACTCGAGTTTGCCGCGGTTCCACTCGTCGAAGACGCTCGCGATTTCATTCGCGTTGAGGCCGAGCGCCTTGCGCAGAAGATCGTAGGCTTCGGCGATGAGCTGCATGTCGCCGTACTCGATGCCGTTGTGCACCATCTTCACGAAGTGGCCGGCGCCGTCGGGACCGATGTAGGTGACGCAGGCGCCGTACTCGGTTTTAGCGGCAATGGCCTCAAGGGTGGGCCGTACGTGCTCGTAGGCGTCGCGATCGCCGCCGGGCATGAGGGAAGGACCGAAACGCGCACCTTCCTCGCCGCCGCTGACGCCCATGCCGAAGAAGTTGAGGTTCTTCTTGCGGTAGGCAGCCTCGCGTCGTTGGGTGTCTTTAAAGAAGGAGTTGCCGCCATCGATGACGATGTCGCCGGGCTCGAGCAGGGGCGCGAGTTTGTCGAGCATCTGGTCGACGGGATCGCCGGCCTTGATCATCATGAGGATGCGGCGCGGCTTGGCCAAGGACTGAATAAATACTTTCAGGTCGCCGCTGCCGATGATCTTGCGGTCGCTGTTCTGCTGGAGGAACTTGGCGACCCAATCGGGCTCGAAGTTCCAGACGGAGACTGTTTGTCCGTGGTCATCGACGTTGAGAGCGAGGTTCTGGCCCATGACGCCCAGACCGATGACGCCGAATTGCGCTGTGCCGATCGCAGGTGCGGAGAGTGTGCTCATCTTTTTCCTTCGGGGGCGAAAGCCCCAAACTTAAGTTGGGCTCGATGGGCACGACTGAAGCCGTGCCCATCACCATTCCGTCCCATGCGACGTGGAGCGGATCGAACCGATTGTTACTTACGGAGAGCGCCCTCCGTAGCGGCAACCTCGAATTGTTGAACGGCAGCCAGGATCTTCTTCAGTCCACCAACGATGTCGGTACCGAGGTCGACGCGGATGGCACGGCGCTGGCGCTTGGAGAGTGACTCAAAATCACCCAGGGCTTGCGCTTGCTTAAGCACGCCGAAGGTGAATTTTTCTGCGGGGAGCGGCACGTCTTTTGCATCCGCAGAAATCAGTTGCAGGAAGACTCCGGTAGCGGGTCCGCCCTTGTGCAACTGTCCGGTGGAGTGCAGGAAACGCGGACCGTAGCCGGTGGTGGTGGCCACGCAAGTCTTATCGCGCACGGCGATACGAATCCGCTGGATCAGCGACTCGATCTCTGCCGTTTCTTCGACGTATTGCGTGATGGCGAAGTAATCGTGCTTCTGGATACGTGCGAGATGGGCGGCGATCGCGGCTTCCGGCGTGGAGGCGGTGCCGAGAGCCTTGCGGTTGCCGTCGTCCGTCAGTACGGAGAGACCGCTGCCGGAAGAAACAACGGGAAGCTGCGGGATCTTTCCGCTGGCGACGTATTCGTTGAGGATGCGCTTGGTGTTGTCCTTCGATTCCTGCACGTTCGGCTGATCGAAGGGATTGATGCCGACCAATGCGCCGGCAATGGGGGTAGCGAATTCCCAGAGGAAAAATTCTTCGCCAAGATCGAGCGGGCTGTTGAGGACGTGGTGCAGCACCGGATGGCCGGCCTGCTCGAGCGCCTGGAGATGCGCTTCGTAGTTCGCGCCATTCGATCCGGTCACGCCGATGTAAACGAAGACACGGTCGTCGCCGTACACCTTGGGATCGCCGAGGGCTTCTCCGGCGACGGGAACGATGCCCTTGCCATGCTTGCCGGTGCTTTCAGCGATCAACTGCTCGGTCCAGAGACCGAGGGAATCGATGGGAGCGGGGGTGATGAAGGTGACCTTGTCGCGGCCCTTGCGCGCCAGGGCGCCGAGAATTGCGCCGATCTTCGCACCTGGATTGTTGGCTGCGTCGGTCGAGGAGCAGGCTTCCATAGCGGCTTTGGCGCGGCGGAGCAGGGACTCGACATCGCCGCCCATAACGGCGAAGGGCACCAGTCCGAAGTAGGAGAGCGCGGAATAGCGGCCGCCGATGTCAGCCATGTTGGTGAAGATGCGGCGGAAATTGTCGCGCTTAGCCTCAGTCTCCATCTGGGTGCCCGGATCGGTGATGGCGATGAAATTCTGTCCTGCCTTGTCGCCGAGCAACTGCTTCACCTTGTCGTAGTAGTACCGGTAGAACATCTGCGGCTCGGTGGTGGTGCCAGACTTGGAGGCGACGATGAACAGCGTCTTCCTGGGATCGATCTGGTGATCGAGAGCGAGGACGGCGGCGGGCACGGTGGAGTCGAGCACGAGCAGCTCGGGGTAATCCATCTGCTTGCCGAAGCTGCGACGCAGGACCTCAGGGCAGAGGCTGGAGCCACCCATGCCGAGGACGACGGCGTGCTTAAAGCCGGCGCCGAGGATCTCTTCGGAAAAGGTCTTCAGTTCTTTTACCCGGCTTTGCATCAGGTCAACGACGGTGAGCCAGCCGAGGGCGTTGTTGATGATTTTCTGGTCTTCGGCGTTGTCGCTCCAGATCGCGGCATCCTTCTTCCAGAAGCGCTCGATGATGCTCTTGGAGGAGATTTCTTCAAGTGCAGCTTTAACATCGGTTTCGTACTTGCCGAGGGAGGAAACGTGGCGTTCCTTGATGCCGGGGAGGCTGGCTTCGCGGCGCTGCTCGATGGCGCGCATGAGGTCGATAAACGACTGGGAGAAGGAACGAACGCCGTCGGCGGTGAGCTTGTCGGTGATCTTCTTGAAGTCGATGCCCACAGCTTTGAGCTGGTTGAAAAGCTCGGGGGCCTTGTCCATATCTTTTTCAAGATTCGCAGCCGGCTTGCCGTGATCGCGCCACGCATCGATGGTGGCGGGAGGCATCGTGTTCACGGTATGCGCGCCGATTAACTCAGTGACGTAG
This sequence comes from uncultured Acidobacteriaceae bacterium, assembly GCA_963703075.1. Classification (GTDB taxonomy): domain Bacteria; phylum Acidobacteriota; class Terriglobia; order Terriglobales; family Acidobacteriaceae; genus Korobacter. The sequence continues at coordinate 2,094,466 of OY969786.1, read as the reverse complement.
AGGACGTCGGGATAGCTGGGATCCTTGGTGCTGGTGGATGCCCAGAGAGGACGTTGAACGCGAGCGCCTTTGCGCTTGAGAGCTTCGAAGCGCGGGCTTTCGAAGATTTTCTTGAAGGAAGCATAGGCCATCTTCGCGTTGGCGATAGCCGCCTTGCCGCGCAGGGCATGAATCTGCTGCTTCTTCTGAGGATCGGTCGCTGCCTTCTCCAGGGCATCGAGTTCCTTGTCGACGGCGCTATCGATGCGGCTGACGAAGAAGCTGGCGACGGAACCGATGCGATCGATCGGCTGTCCGGCTTGGGCGCGGCGTTCGAGCCCGCGGATGTACGCTTCCGCGACTTCCTCGTAGCGGTGCACGGAGAAGATCAAGGTCACGTTGATGTTGAGGCCGGAGGCGATGAGCTCTTCGATGGCGGGCAGGCCTTCGTCGGTGGCGGGCACCTTGATCATGACGTTGGGGCGGCCGAGGCGGCTGAAGAGGGAACGTGCTTCGCGAATCGTGCCGTCGGTGTTATGGGCGAGCAGAGGCGAAACTTCAAGACTCACGAAGCCATCGCCTCCGTTGGTGCTGTCGTAGAGTGGACGGAAAAGGTCGGCGGCATGGGCGATGTCGTCGACCACGACACCTTCGTAGATTTCGTTGCCGGTCTTGCCGTCGCGCGCGGCGCGATCGATCTCATCGTGGTAGTCGCCCGAGCCGGTGATGGCTTTTTCGAAGATGGTGGGATTCGACGTCATGCCGCGCAGGCCGTCGTCCTGGATTAATTTCTGGAGCTTGCCGCTTTTGAAGAGCGCGCGCTCGATCTGATCGAGCCAGACGCTTTGTCCGAAAGATGACAGTTCTACCAAAGGATTGCTCATGATTAGCCTCTCGATTGTTCCAGTAACTCGATCTTGTGTACGCGCCGGACGTGGCGCTCTTCATTGGAAAAAGTCGCTGCCATGAAGGCACGCACCAGGTCGAGGGCGAGTTCCGGCCCAATGACGCGCGCTCCAAAGCAAAGGACATTCATCTTGTCGTGTTCCACGCCCTGGTGCGCGGAGTAGTGGTCGTGGCAGAGCCCGGCGCGAATTCCTACAATCTTGTTGGCCGCGACGGAAGCTCCCACCCCGCTCCCACATATCAGGATGCCGCGTTCGCAGCCATGATTCAACACAGCTGCTCCCAGGTCCGCCGCCCGGTCCGGGTAGTCGTCGGGCTTGTTGGGATCATGCGTTCCCAGATCAAGGACTTCGTGGCCGAGGCGGTCGAGCTCGGTGATCACGATTTCGTTGAGGGGAACGCCGGCGTGGTCGGCGGCAACGGCAACTCGCATCATGCCTTCCTGGCGCCGTCCTGGCGTGTTTTCTCCAAAACCTTCTTGGATTGAGCGACAACGTTTTCAACCGTGAAACCAAAATGCTTCAACAAGTCCTTGATAGGTGCGGAGGCGCCGAAGCCGGAGCGAGCGATGATCGCGCCGTCCATGCCGACGTATTCGCGCCAACCGAGATCGGTTCCGGCTTCGACGGATACGCGCGCGCGGACGTCAGGCGGCAGCACGGAATTGCGGTACTCCTCCGATTGCTGCTGAAACAGTTTCCAGGAGGGAAGGCTGACGACGCGGGAATGGACGCCCTGCTTCTTGAGTTCCTCGTGGGCGTTGATGCAGAGCTGTACCTCGGAGCCGGTGCCCATCAGGATCAATTCGGGTTTACCTTCGCTGTCGGCGAGAACGTAGCCGCCTTTGGCCACGCCGTCCGCGCTGGCGTATTTGGTGCGGTCGAAGGTCGGAAGCGGCTGCCGGCTGAGCGCCATGGCTGCGGGGGTGTTGTGCAACTGCAAGATGGTCTTCCAGGCGACGGCGACTTCGTTGGCGTCGGCGGGGCGGAAGTCAATGAGTCGCGGCACGGAACGCAGCGAGAGCATCTGCTCGATGGGCTGATGGGTCGGACCATCCTCGCCGAGTCCGATCGAATCGTGCGTATAGATGAAGATGACGGGAATTTCCATGAGCGCCGAAAGGCGGATGGGCGGCTTCATGTAGTCGGAGAAGATGAGGAAGGTTGCACCGTAGGGCCGAAGACCCGAGAGCGCCATGCCATTCAGGATGGCTCCCATGGCGTGCTCACGAATGCCGAAGTGGAAGTTACGGCCTCCGTAGCTGCCTTTTTCGAACTCGCCCCCGTTGCTTATTAAAGTTTTGGTTGAAGGGGAGAGATCGGCGGCGCCGCCCAGTAGCCAGGGCAAATGTTTAGCGATGGCGTTCTGCACTTTGCCGCTGGCTTCGCGTCCGGCCATGCCCTTGGCGTCGGCGGGGAAGCTGGGAATATCGGCATCCCAGTTTTCCGGAAGTTTACCGGCTTGCAGCGTGTCCCACTCTTTGGCCAGGCCGGCGTCGCTGGAGCGAAAGAACGAAAGCCTCTGCAGCCAATCGTTTTCCCATTGCTTGCCGCGTCCGGCCGCTTTGGAGGTGTGCTCATAGACTTCTTTGGGCACGAGGAACTTCGAATCTTCGGGCCAGCCATACGCTTTCTTCGCCAGTCGGATTTCATCGTCGCCCAACGGTTCACCGTGGGCGGCCGCAGTGTCCTGCTTGTTGGGCGCGCCCCAGGCGATGTGGCTATCGACGATGATGAGCGACGGGCGCTCGGTTTCTTTTTGCGCGGTGCGGATCGCGCGGTCGAGCATTTCGAGATCGTTAGCGTCGCTGACCCGCTGCACATTCCAGTGGTAGCCCAGGAAGCGCGTGCCGACATCTTCACTGAAAGCCAGGGCGGTATTGCCCTCGATGGTGATGTGGTTATTGTCGTAGATCCAGATCAGGTTGGAGAGGCCGAGGTGTCCGGCGATGGAAGCAGCTTCCTGGGAGACACCTTCCATGAGGTCGCCATCACCGCAGATGGCGTAGACACGGTAATCGATCAGTTCTTTTCCGAAATGCGCTGCCAGCCAGCGTTCCGCGATGGCCATGCCGACAGAATTGGAGACGCCCTGGCCGAGAGGGCCAGTGGTGGTTTCCACGCCGGGGGTGAGGCGGTACTCGGGGTGTCCGGGTGTCTTCGAATCCCACTGGCGGAAATTTTTCAGATCGTCGAGGGTGAGACCATAGCCGTAAAGATGGAGAAGAGAGTAGAGCAACATGGAGGCATGGCCGTTGGAGAGGACGAAGCGATCACGATTCGGCCATTGCGGATTGGCCGGATTGTGACGCAGAAAACGTTCCCAGAGTACGTAGGCCACCGGCGCCAGCGCCATCGGAGTTCCGGGATGGCCACTGTTGGCCTTCTGCACCGCGTCCATTGAAAGAGTGCGGATGGTGTTGATGGTGAGCAGATCGATCTGTTTGCTGCCTTGTCCATCTTCCGGGCCGCGCTTCGGTTCAGCTGCGACCTTCTGTTCATCTTTCACCGCAGATTCAGGGGACACTGGGATGCTGCCTTTCTGCCCGAGTTTCGGGCCTGCTAAGCGACGCAGTGGACGAATGCGAGGTAGTTTAATTGGTCAGATTGCGTAAAACGACTTGTCCGAGAAAAATCATTCACTCTTTAATGTAATGGATGAGCGAGAAGCGCGCGAAGACGCACTTTCGTAGAGCAGGTACACAGGTTCAAGTACAACATTCACAAGGGTTCTAAGGGATGAGATGCAGGTCGGACCCGTGGTGCAGCCAGCGGAATCAAGCGAGGGTGACTAGAACTCTTTGTGGGCCTTGGCATCGAAGCCGAAGCCACCGTTCTGGTCACGGATGCCGCTGATCGACCACTTTGGCGAGAGACGGTACTCGACCTGGATCTGCTCGCTTTGGGTGCCGGTTAAGTCGGCGGCGAAGGTGACGAAGAGGTTTCCGGTGACGCGCTGTTGAATGGCAATTTTCGGTCCGGTGTTTTGCGAGCCGCCACCGAGCCCGGGATCGATGGAAAGTTCCGAGATGCCGGCAATCTTGGAGACGCGGCTTGTGACCTGGCTGCTCAGGCCAGAGGCGATGAGCGACTCGGCGCCCATGGTGTTGGTCTGCGGATTCTGGGCGCTGGCCTGGGCGCTGGCTTCCGTGGTTTTGCCAAATGCGACGAGGTTGATGATATCCACCGGCGGCAACGACGGGTCGGAAGTGTAGGTGGTCTGGAGTTGGTCGACGGGACCGTGCAGGCGCAGGTTGATGTTGTATTCGTTAATGGTGGTCGTGACCGATAAGTTTACGACCGGTTCAGTCTCGACCGGGTTCACGAACTCGATGCTGCCGTCCTGCAGAACGTAACGGTTTCCGTTGAAGATGAGGTCGCCGCTGCTGATGGTCGTGCGTCCGAGGATGACAGGATTGTCGGCGGTACCCACTACGCGCAGGTTGGCCGAGCCTTGCAGGCTCAGCCCCTTGCTGACGAGGTTGAGCTGCGACGTAGATTGCACGTTGATGGCGAGATGCAGGTTTTGCGCGAAGCCGCCGCTCGGAGCGGACACCGATCCGCCGGAAAACTGGGCGGCAAAGGTGGTGAGATCGAAGTCGGGTGTGAAGGAGAGACGGGTGAGCTGCACCTGCCCGCGAAGATAAGCGGAATCGAGATTGCCGGTGAGCGCCATATTGGTGTCGGCGCCGATGCGGATGCTGTTGGAGTACAGGAAATGAATGCCCTGGCCGGCGAGGGCAAGGTTGAACTGCAGCGAAGGCTTGTAGATGACGCCGCCGGTGCCAGTGACTTGTCCGCCGCCGACGGTTCCGGTGAAGCTGGTTACCTGCAACCGATCGCGGGTGAGCGTGAGCACGCCGTTTCCATTCTCCAGACCTACGGGAGAATCTTCAGGGATTATGGTTGCGTTGGCGATCTCGATTTTTCCCTGCACGTCCGGATTTGCCAGGTTCCCAGCCGATCCGATTTCAAACTTGATCTGTCCTTTGCTTTGCAGTCCGGGCACGAAAATCTGTGCGAGTTGCAGATCGACGTTGCCGGTGGCGTTGAGCGAGGCGGGCGCGCTGGAGTTGAGCGGAACCCGGCCGCCGAAATGCAAATCGGTGCCCGTGCCGGTGATTTCCGAAGGCTGCACGGTGAGCACTTTGTTCGCGTAGTCGAACTTGATAGGCGCCGCGGCGGCGATGGCGAGCTGCTTGTAACTTACCTTTAGAACGGGGATGGAGGCATGCGCTTCCACCTGGTCCGGCTTCTTCAAAGGTGCCCCTGAGGGAAGCATGCAACTCAGTCTGCCCATTCATGTCGGGGGCTTGCGCCGGTGCGTAGAGAGCAAAGATTGGTTGCAGGGGAATGTTCTGGGTATCGAAGGTGGCATCGGCGAGATAGTCGCCGGTGAGGTCCACGCGACCGCTGGCCTTCACGAAGGTGTTCTGCACTTCGCTGTTCAGGGTGAAGGTTCCAACGTGGTTGGCGACATTCGCTTGCAGCGAAATTCCTTTGAGCGTCTGGTCTTTCACCTGGAGCTGGGGGAGGGTGATGGAGGCGGTCATCTGGGGATCGCTGATGGTGCCGCGGCCGCTCACGTCAATGCTGAGCGCTCCGGCAATCTGCATGTTTCGCGCGCGCAGAGTTTGCAACTGCCCGAGCTGCAGGTTCGCAGCTTTCAGGACGGCTTCGTAGCCCTGCCGCTTCGGATAGTAGGTTAGCGTGCCTTTGGTTTCGCCAGCGGGGATGCGAGCGTCGAGAGTGGCATGGACGACTTCGCCGGTGCCGTTAAACTTCACGTTCACCGACTGAATGGGCTCCAGTCCGATCTTCGCATCGACCAGTGAGAGCGAACCGTTGCCGACGGGGTTGAGCTCCGACCCGTGGACGTTCAGATCGAGACTGAGAGTTCCACTGGCCGGATACGTCTGGCTCGCCAGCTGCTCGAGATCCTGCAGCGAAAGCTGATTGGCATTCACAACAATCTTGATCGGGTTCGAAGAAGTGTAGGCCCACTGCTTGAGACCGACTTCGATATCGAAGGTGATGCGGCCGCGGGTGGCAGGCACGAGCGAACCGTTCTGCAGCGCGGCGGAGGCAGGACTCAGGGCGATGTTGCTGCGCAGCTGTCGCCACGAGCTTCCGTGCACCTGCAGATTATCGGCGGCGAGTTGTCCCGTGAGCTGGGGATTGGTGGTGGTGCCGTGGACCTGGCCGGTGAAATTGGCGGTGCCATGCAGGCCCAGGGGCTGCGGTGCGGGCTGGCCGGGCGCAGGCGTGCGCACGAGATTCGCCAGGGTCTCGACTTCCGCAAGGTCGTTGGAATGAAGCTGGACCTGGAGGTTGGAGCGGTTGGCCATCGTGCCATCGAGATTGAGCGTGGTCTGCGGAGTTCGGACGAAGCTCTGGTGGACGGCGATGGTCTTGGAGTCGGCCAGATACTGGGCATGGATCGCGGCGTTGACCGGCATCTGCGCGGCGCCGTTGGACGCATTCGCAACCGCAGCCTGGAGACTCGCGTCGGTGCCGGCGACCAGGTGATTGAGGCTGCCGGACCAGGTAGCGTCGGCGGTGCCGTTGAGCTGCCCGGTGACGGCAATGTCTTTGAGCGAGGCAGAATTCGCGACCGTCTTCAATGCAGCGGCCGAGATGCCCGTCGCTTTCGCGTGCAGCGTGCCTTTGCCTGCGCCGGCAAAATCCTTCACCGTGGCGGTTGCCGTGATTTCACCTCCGAAGATGCTGGCGCGGAACGAGGAGACCACGGCATTGCCATTGGCGACCGCATAATGACCGGCGATGGCACGCACCTCCGTCTTAAGTCCCGGCTGCTCGACGAGCAAAGCGGGGCTGCTGATGTCGCCATTGACGGTGACGGTTTGCAGCGCAGGCTTGTTCGGGTCGGTGCGGTATTGGGCGTTGCCGGTGAGATGCACAACGCCGGCGGGCACGGAAGCGTTCTTGAGAATCTTGCGGAACTCGGTGGCATCGAGTGAGGCGTCGTACTGTGCGCCGACCACCGGGTTGACGTAGTTCTGCAACGCTGCGTGCAACAGCACATGCGACTGGCCGATCGTGAAATTAACCGGATCGAGCCTCAAGCCGGAGCGGTTGGCATCAAAGGTGGCGGAAAGATCGTGCTGCACCGGCGTGTAACCGCCGAAGTGAAGGTTTCCCTGCGCATAGCCAAGCGTTCCGAAATAGCGGCCGCCGCGCGCCGAATCGTAGGAAGACTGGAACTGGACATCCTGCAGGCTGGCGCCGAGCGGAGTTTTGCGATCATTGTAGTAAATCTCGCCACGATTGAGCACGGCGCGTTTGACGGCCAGATCGAAGAGATTGGTATTGCTGTTGCTGTTCGACGGCTTCGGCGTGGGTAGATTGTTCTTGCCGTCTTTATCGACGAGCAGACGGACCACGGGATGATCGACTTGCAGGTCGCTGAGATTCCATTGCTGGTGCAAGGCGGAAATGATCTTCACGCTCGCACCCATGTGATCGACGGCTAGCAGGGGTTGATTCGGGTCCGGTTCGCTGCTGTGCACGGTGACGCCGTAAAGGTCGAGAGTCAGGGCCGAGAGATTCAATTTGAAATCGCGCAGCTTGACTTGCGCGTTGAGGGTATCGCTGGCGCTTGCTTCGGCCTTAGTAATGACGTACTGGTGAAAGGAAGACGAATGGAGAAGCACGATCAGCGTAACGACCGCCAGCAGCACGAGTCCGAAGAACCCCACTGCGCTCCAGCCTGCAATTTTTTTCCAGCGTGACACGAGTCCTCGCGAGCTGCTCAGAATGCCTGTCCCAGGGTTATGAAGAACTGGGTAGATTTGATTCCAGTTATGTGGTTCAAGTTGTGGCCGAGATCGATACGGACCGGACCGATGGGAGTGACGTAGCGCAGGCCAATGCCCACCGAGCTGGTGAAACAGGACGGGGTGACAACGGTGACGGTGTTGCCCGCGCTGGTGGTTCCTGACGTGCTCGTGGAAGCTGCGTTGCAATTCGTACTGAAATCGCTGAAGCCAACGTGTTGAAAGACGTTTCCCCCATCGTAAAAGGGAACGATGCCGAGCCCTTTGCGCACGGCATCGATGGGAATGCGGAGCTCCGAGTTAACGATCAGCAACTCGTTGCCGCCGATGGGGACGGTGATAGGGCCGCAGGTGGACGGATCGGCCGCATTGCCGCAGACGGTTGTGTACTGCTGCGGGCCTGCGCCGTTCAGCGGGAACCCACGGAGCGTGCTGCCGCCGCCCGTGAAGAATTCCTCGCTGAGAGGAACGTGGCTGCCGGCGAAGGGCTGCTCAAGCCCGATACGCAGGTTGTTGGCCCAGATGATGCCATGTCCGATATTTCGGTAGTGCGAGATTTGGCCGACGAAGCGGGCGAAGTTGACGCTCGATCCCAGGGAGCTTGGCGAGATGCCAAGATCGATGCTCTCGTAAATGCCTCGGTGGGCGTCGAGAATATTGTCTCGGGTGTCGCGCACCCATGAGCCGGAGATGGTGGACAAGCGGACCCGGCGATCGTCGACCGGCACCAGGAACTCCAGGCCGGGGAAGATCCTGCTGAGGTCGGTGTACTGAAAGTTGTAGCGGAGGAATACGGTCTTCGTTTTCTTGGCGTCGAGGTATTTAGAGAACTGGGCGCCGACGGTGCCGATGCGCGAAGTGAAGATCGGATTTTCGCTGTCGTGCTCAAAGGATGTCAGGTACGACGCACTCCAACTGCTGCGGCGGAAAAAGGGATCGGAATAGGTGGCCGTGGCGCGCTGGTCCAGGCGTCCGGCAAACCCACCGAGGGTGTAGCTTTCCGCGGTGCCGCGCAAATTGCGGCGGGTGTAGTCGAAGGTTCCGCGCGGGCCATAGTAGGTGCTTTCGCTGGTCCGGAAACCTTGCGGCAATCCGACCGGCGGAATGCCCGGCACGCTCACCGTTCCACTGGGCACGCTGCCGCCACGATTGATGACTTCGAAGCCGAAGCCATAGGTGATGAGGTTACGCTTGCTCTCGTGGACCTTGATCAGGACGTCTTCGGAGGTCTGGTCGGTGATGGCGCGTTTCGGATCCACTTCCGCCCAATCGAATATGCCGAGGGTGTAAAGCTTGCTCTCCGAATTGAGCAGCTCTCCCTCGCTCAAGGGTTGGCCGATTTTGACGTTGGTCGTCGTTGTAATGAGTTCGGCGCGTGTCTTCTGCTTGCCAACGATGACCAATTGCGCGGTGCGCACCTGCGGGCCCTCATGGATGAGGTAGGCCACCACAACGTGGTGAGGATTCCCGGGAGCAGGGCGGACTTTGGATGTGACGCTCGCCGTGAGATAGCCGTTCAGAAGATATTGTGCGGTGATCGCGTTGCGATCCTGCTGCTCGAGTTGTGGGGAGTAAGGTTTGTTCGTTCCCAGCATCAGGCCCTTGGGCACGAGACGTTCCACCGGGACGGTATTGTTGCCGGTAATCTGCAGGTCGCTGACAAAATCGCGCGCCCCTTCTTCCACAACGTAGGCGACTACGACGTTACCGTGGTCGCGGGTGACGCGCGGAGTGACTTTCACCTGGCTGTATCCAGCGTTCAGGTACACGGCTTTCAGGTTGTTGGCCGATCGGCGGACCAGTTGTTCGTTGTATTTGCCGCGCGAGAGGAAATGAGACTTTTCCACTTCAGAGTGGTTGAGCAGGTCCTTGTCGGAAAGGGCAGTGTTCCCCTGGACCGTAACTTTCTCAACTTTATGTTTCTGGTTCTTCGTAATCGCGTAGGTGATGACGGTGGTGTCCGGGTTGCGCGAGACCTTTGCCTGGACGGCGGCGTCGTAAAAACCTTTTGACTGAAAATACGAGAGAAGGTTCTGGCGGCCTTCTTGGATCAGATCATCGTCGATGGAATTTTCGGCGTAGATGGGGATGAGGCTTTTGCGTGACCACGGCCAGACGTGCGCGCCGGTCACCTGCAATTGGACCTTCGGACCCGCCGCTACGTGAAAGGTGACATCGGCCCGGCCCGTCTCGGGATTGTAATCGGCGGTGACGAACTTTACGTCAGCCGCCAGCCGCTTCTGCTTCGCAAGTGCGCTTTGCAGATAGGTGGTTGCGAGCTCGATCTTGTGCCGCTGATAGGGTTTTCCAGCCTTGATCTGGGCACCCCGCACGCGAGCCAGGAAGCTATGTAGCTTGTTTTCCAGGTAGGTGGTTTGCTCCGGAGTCGCGCCGTTCAGCTTTACATCGCCGAACCGGGCACGCCGCTTGAGGTCAGTATTGAAGTAGACGTTGACGATGCCGTGCTCCTGGTTCAGGCGGATCTCGGGATGGACGGTCGCTTCAAAGAAGCCGGTCTGATGAAAATATTTCTCCAGGGCTGCCTGTCCCTGGTGCAGATCGACCACTGAGTACGGCTCCTGCGAAGTGTAGTTCGCGACCTGGATTAGACGGGCATAGCTGTAGATTTTCAGGGCTCCGGGAAAATCGTAGATTCCCACGTAGAAGGCAGGCTGCGCCACGAACATGACGCGCACACCGGTGGTTTCGGGACGAAGATCGAGGACCACGTCCTGGAAATCTCCCGTCTTTTTCAGTGCTGCGATCGAGGCTTGCACCTGTTCGGTGGAGAAGGGCTGGCCCTGTTTTTGCAGGAAAAGAGGTTCGTACTTGGAAAAGTCGAGCTCGGGACGGCCGGCGATTTCGATCGTCGAGACATTCTGGCCCTCGTACGATTGCAGCATCTGCTGCGACTGATCGCCGATGTCCTGCCCAATCGAAATCTGCTCCAGACATCCGCAAATCAGGACGAAGAGCACGAAAACCGGCAACAAAATCTCAAAACAGCCTCTGAACTTCGAAACAATACCCATTTGGATGACGTGAGATATCCGTTCGCATGGCGCCGTGGAGTGCGCTCTCGATTGTCTCAAATATCTGCCCATTGGATGTTTCTGAGCAGCATGCGTTGTATGGAGAGCGAGAGCTGCGGGTTACTCGGTGGCAATGGCTCGGTGTACTCTGAATACCATGGGGCAAATTCTCCTGCTGAACGTGTCCGGTGATGACAAGCCTGGGCTGACGGAGTCTCTGACGGCGCTCATCGATGAGCATCACGGGCGCATCCTCGATATCGGACAGGCAGTGGTGCACCAGACGCTCGCGCTGGAAATTCTGCTGGAAATTGACGGCGATGGGGCAGCGCTGCAAGAGACGATCACCGCCAGCGCGGGAAAGTACGGGGTGTCAGCGCGCTTCACCGAAATCACCCAGGAAGCCTGGCGGGAGTGGCTCCGCGAGGGAAACGGCAACCGCTACGTGATCACCGTGCTTGCGCCGGCTTTAAACGCGGGGCATCTTGCCGCCGTGGCCCGCGCCATCGCCTGGAATGGTTCAAATATCGAAGCCATTGAGAGACTCTCTTCGCGGGGATCGCTGAGCGGTTCGACCGGACGGGCGTGCCTACAATTTCGCATCAGCGGCCGGGATGCGGATGCGTCCCGACTGCGGGCGGCGTTTCTCGCCCTCGCGCAGGAGTCAGGGATCGACATTTCTATCCAGGAAGAGGCGCAGTTCGGACGCAGCCGCCGGCTCATTGCCTTCGACATGGATTCCACGCTCATTCAGGCGGAGATCATCGACGAACTCGCCAAGATGAAGGGTGTAGGCGAAGAGGTTTCGCGGGTGACGGAAGCCGCCATGCGCGGCGAATTGGATTTCACCCAGAGCTTTACCCGGCGGGTGTCGCTGCTGCGAGGGCTTCCGCAGGCCCGGGTTTTCGAGTTGCTCGACCGCGTTCCGCTCTCCGATGGGGCCGAGCGGTTGATCTCAACTCTGAAGGCGCAGGGTTATAAAACCGCGATCCTCTCCGGCGGCTTTACGTTCTTTGGCCGGCACCTGCAGTCGAAACTCGGGATTGATTATCTGCACGCCAACGAATTGGAGATGGCGGAGGGCGTGGTCACGGGCAACGTGGTTCCACCCGTCATGGATGGCCGGCGCAAGGCCGAAATGTTGCAGCGGATCGCGCAACAGGAGGGAATTCCGCTGGAGCAGGCGATTGCTGTGGGAGACGGAGCGAATGACTTGCCCATGCTGAACCTGGCGGGGATGGGCATTGCTTTCCGGGCAAAGCCGCTGGTGCGGCAGAACGCACAGCATGCGATCTCAACTCTCGGGCTGGATGCGATCCTTTATCTGCTGGGCATCGCCGACCCGAGCTGACGCCGCACCTCTCGCTGCGAGCCATTCAAGCGCCGATAAATGCCATTCCATGCTTGGCTGTGCAGCAATTTTCAGCGTTTGCTAGAATTTCTTTTACACCGCAGAGTGCGTACCCTGGAGAGATGGAACTGATATGGCCTATGTAATTGCGGAACCTTGCATTGGTACGAAAGATACGGCATGCGTCGACGCCTGTCCGGTGGATTGCATCCATCCGAAAAAGGACGAGGAGACTCACGCCAACGAGACGATGCTGTACATCGATCCGGTGGAATGTATCGACTGCGGCGCGTGCGTGCCGGTGTGCCCGGTATCGGCGATTTTCGCCCTCGATGACCTGCCGGAGAAGTGGAAAGATTACGCCGAAAAGAACGCGAAATTCTTCGGCCGCTAACCGCATTTCAGAGCACAACAAAAGCACGCCCTCTCCCGGCGTGCTTTTGTGTTTCCCCAGTTTCACTTCAGGCTGTTGCTGTGTTCGTTCGAGGTGCATGGCCTCGAACTGCTCCGAACATTCGTAAAGCCGCCGCCCGTTCGGTGTTCCACCATCGCTGGGCCATCGCGCTCGCAAAAAGCACTCCCGCCAGAACGAAGTATCCCAAAGCGTGCCGCTGCCCAGTGACGCCGGTGAAGTCCATGCCTGGGACGTTGTTCATGGCCAGGTACCACCACGCGGGATAGAGACCTTGGAAAAGGCGAGTGCCGCGCGACCACGTGCCGCAGGCGATGGCCAGGGATACGATGAACATTGCCCCGGAAACCCACACTGCGAAGAAAGCGAAGTGGCCCCGCGTCACTAAGCGCAAACCGACGCCCAGCGAGCTCCCCGCCGCGATGAGGAATCCGGCGACCCACTCGGCCGGCAATTGCCGCAGGAAGGAATGGGGTGCGCTGAAGATCAAGGGCCGCGCATAAATCGCCTGCTCGCGGGCTCCCATCTGCGACCAGATCAACACCGGCAGAATCCACAGAAATGCGAGCACTCCAACACCGGGTCCATCTGTCTCCGGCGCGAACAAGGCGATCAGGTTCGCGAGCGCGAGCACGGCGTAAACGATCTTGGGGATGCTCTTCAGCAGGAGCCTCAACTCTGCTTTCACGATTCCCAGAAAGCGGTTCCTGCCGGAGACGCCGTGCAACGGGGTGAGCCGAGACAGCGCGCTCTCCCACTTGCCGGCAGTCTCTTCTCCGCCATGGGCGGCGCGCCGCAAGAAAGCGGGCATCGGCAAGCGAAGCGCTGGACGCGTATCCGGATCGAAGCGCTTGAAGAAAACGGTCGCGAGGGACACCAGCGCGATCGCTACGACAAACCACTCGCCACGCAGCAGGAGATCGTGCCAGTTCCAAGCAAAGCCGTTCCAGAAAAATACAGCGGCGCGATCGAATTCAGCGTGCCCGATATTCATCGCGTGCTCGGGAATCTTTATTCCCTGGGCGCGGGCTGCGGCGTGGGTACTGTTCATGAAGGAATAGAAACCGGCCATGTCGGTCCACCCATGCGGATCCATGGCCGATTCGCGCAGCATCTCGATCCAGGCGACGATGTACAAGACGTTCCCGAGGCCGCGCTTGAGCCAGGGATGACACTCGAAGAACACCGCGACCGCGGAGATGAAGGCCGCCGCCGGGAGCGTGACATATAAAAACGGATTGAGAAATCCCCAGGCGCTGAAGGAGTATCCGCCGTGGTGCGACCACTGCAAGACCGGCGATGCCAACACGAACACCAGTATGATCGCCACGAGAACTGCGAGATTGCTGATGCACTTTCCGAGCAGGTAAGCAAAGCTGGACACCTGCGAGGTTGCAACCAGCTTTCCAACGCCACTCTCTTCGTCGCGCTGCACTCCGTTGCGGATGACGAAAAAACCAATCAGCGTGATGTACGAGGTTGCGAAGACGGCGAGCGTGCCTGCGCTCCAGGCGCTGTTCCATATGCCGCGCCCGTTTCCCAGGGTCAGTGTCGCCTGGCCGATGATCGCTAAATAACTTAGGAAGGCGGCCACTGCCATCGCCATGTAGACGGGCGGCCGGCGCATGCGCTCTTTGAAATCCGCCTTTGCGACTGCCCCAGCATGGCGGAAATTCATGCCGTCACCTCTACGGGAGCATTGACCCAATGCAGATAGGCGTCTTCCAGCAGGGCGGGTTGCGAGACGGCGTTCTGCCACGGATTCTTGCCGGAGACGACCCGCACATGCACGCCATCCTGCCGTCTTACGGTGCCGCTACAAACGTGATGATGTTTGAATTGTGCCAGCATCTCCGGCGGGACCACGCATTCCCAGACCCTTCCGTCGAGCGACTGCAGCAGCTCCTCCGGAGTCTGACAGGTGATCAGCCTTCCGTTGCCGACCAGCGCGATGCGGTCGGCGGTCAGTTCCACGTCCGAAACGATATGGGTTGAAAGAATAACGATGCGGTCGTGGGACAGCTCAGAGAGGAGATTGCGGAAACGAACGCGCTCCTCCGGATCTAACCCCGCCGTGGGTTCATCCACGATCAGCAGTTTCGGATCGTTCAAAAGGGCCTGCGCGATTCCTACCCGCTGCCGCATGCCGCCGGAAAAGCTGCCGAGCTTGCGGGTTTTGGCCGACTGCAGGTTGACCAGCGTCAAAAGCTCATCAATCCGCTTTCGCGAGGCCCGTGCCTCAAGCCCCTTGATCGCCGCCAGGTACTCGAGGAACTCCAGCGCGTTCAGGTTTGGATACACGCCGAAATCCTGCGGGAGAAAGCCGAGGACGCTGCGAAGGGCGTTGGGATGCTGGGCAACGTCGTAGGAAGACTTTCCGTCGTCCCAGAGAACACGGCCGGAGCTGGGCAGCGTGATCGTCGCGAGAATGTTCATGAGCGTGCTCTTGCCCGCGCCATTAGGCCCGAGCAAGCCCAGCACTCCGGGGCCTAGCTCAAGTTCGAAGCCACTCAGCGCCTGTACTCCGTTTCCGTACCGCTTGCTCACGTTCTCGATCATTAGTTTCAAGGCGCTGCTCCTGTGCTGGTGGTTCTTACGGAACTCCATCGCTGTAAGTTCCGCGTAAACCGAGCGTATTCCGCGCAGGAAGTAAGGCGAAGCCAAGAATCGGCGGTCTTTCAACCAACACAACGTGATGCCGGTCACAGACGTTGGTGAGAGCCACGGAAAACTATGGGGTAGCCCAAGTATGGGTAATTGCGTGGGGAAGGACGTGTATGGCTGCTCCGAAGCGAAATCCGAAAGCTCCGCGCCAGGTGCCCCCCGAAGCCGATCCCGCTGTACGGGTCGCCGGAGCCATCGAGGTGGCGGGCGGCTTTACGGAAGAACAGTCGCGCATCGAGGCTCTGCGATGCCTGGACTGTAGGGATCCCAAATGTGTGGAGGCATGTCCGCTGCACATCGACATCAAGTCCTTCATTCAACAGATCGTGCAAGGTGATGCCGAAGGGGCTTTCAACAAAATCAGTGAGCGCAGCCCGTTTCCGGGAATCTGCGGACGGGTCTGCCAGCATGAACTTTTTTGCGAGAGCGCATGCCTGCTGGGCAAGAAGTTAGATCCGGTGGCGATCGGATCGCTCGAGCGTTTCGCCTCCGATCATCACCGCCGGTTCAGCGGAACGGCACCGGTGGTAAAGGCGGATCCGACCGGACCCAAGATTGCCATGGTCGGCAGCGGGCCGGCCTCGCTGATGGCTTCGTTCGTTCTCGCGCAACGCAATTACCGAGTGACGGTGTTTGAAGCATTGCACCGCCTGGGCGGAGTCTTGATCTACGGAGTTCCTCCGTTCCGGCTTCCGCGGGAAATTCTCGACGGGGAAATCGCTCGACTGGAATCGATGGGCGTTAGGTTCGAGACCGACGTGATTGTCGGCAACAGCGTTACCCTCGATGAATTGTTCAATGAAGAAGGCTACGAAGCTGTGTTTCTCGGCACCGGCGCGGGACTGCCGTACATGCTGAATATTCCCGGTGAGAGCCTGATCGGCGTGTATACGGCGAACGAGCTTCTTACCCGCATCAACCTGATGCATGCCAATGAATTTCCTGTTGCGGATACGCCCGTCAACATCGGTAAGCGTACGGTGGTGATTGGCGGCGGCAACTCCGCGATGGATGCCGCACGCTGGTCGCGACGCCTTGGCGCCGACACGACCATTCTCTTCCGCCGTGGCCGTGCAGAACTTCGTGCGCGCGCCGAAGAAATTGAGCATGCCGAACAGGAGGGAATTACGTTCGAGTTTCTCGGTGCGCCGGTCGCGTTGTATGGCGACGAAAACGGATGGCTCAAAGAGATGGAGTGCATCCGCATGGAACTGGGCGCGCCTGATTCGAGCGGCCGCCCGTCGCCCGTGCCTATCGCGAATTCGAACTATCGCATTCCGGTGGACACCGTCATCGCCGCAGTTGGCCAGGCGCCCAACCCGACCCTGCAGCGGACGACCCCGCAACTGATTACAAGCAAGGGCAAGATCGTGGTCGATGTCGATCGCCAAACGAGCATGCAGAAAGTGTTCGCAGGCGGCGACGTGGTGCGCGGAGGATCGACGGTGATTCTCGCGATGAGCGACGGACTTGCCGCGGCCGACGCGATCGACCGCGCATTCAAAACCCAGACAGAACCAGCCGTGGGAGCCAAAGCATGAACAAAATCATTCGCAAACAGCAGCTCACGCCGGAAACCGCTCTCTTCGAAGTAGAAGCGCCGCGGATCGCCAAACGCTGGAAGCCGGGACAGTTCATCATCGTGCGGCCCACCTCCGGCAGCGAGCGCATCCCGCTGACCATCGTGGACGGCAGCCAGGAACGCGGCACGATCACGATGGTCGTGCAACGCATCGGAAAGACCTCTGCCGTGACCGTCGCCACTCCCGCGGAAGGCAGCTTTGCCGACGTGGTAGGTCCGCTGGGAGAACCGGCAAAAACGAAGAAGGTTGGAAGGGTGACCCTGCTGGCCGGTGGCGTGGGAGTCGCGGAAGTTCTTCCCGTGGCGCGCGCCTTCAAACAGGCAGGGAACTACACCACGGTTCTCGCCGGTGCTCGCACTGATAGCCTGCGCATCCTGCGCGAAGAACTACTCGAGGTAGCGGATGAAGTCATCTGGGCGACCGATGATGGGAGCTTCGGCTTTTTCGGAAATGTTGTGCAACTGCTCGAAACTACTATCCAAGCCAGTGGCGTGAAGCCCGATCTTTCGCACGTGATCGGCCCGATCCCCATGATGCGTGCCGCTGCTGCAGCCACTAAAACCCTCGGCATCAAGACCTACGCGAGCCTCAATCCGGTGATGATCGATGGCACCGGCATGTGCGGTGGTTGCCGGGTGACGGTAGGCGGGAAAGTGCGTTTCGCCTGTGTCGAAGGTCCGGAATTCGACGCGCATGAGGTAGATTTCGACGAGCTCAGCCGTCGCACCAAGGCCTACCGCAAGCAAGAGACTGCCGCTTTTGAGGCGCATAAATGCGCTCTCGCTATGCATGCCTGATAGTTGGCCGAGGTTCGTCGCGGCGGAACAGGAATGTTCCGCCGTTCCTCTAGAGTTGAACTCGCACGCCTGCCATTCCGCGTCATTCGCGCCGAAACAACCGCTGCTCTCGATAGAAGCCAACTTCCTTCACTCTTTTCGACTCCTACAGTGAGCACGGTCCAATCGACGAAATTCGCGCCCGCGAGACTTGGCGCACCCCTTACAGAACGACCGCTGGAGCTCTCACTCCAGCCATAGCCACTTCGAGGAGCCCTATGTATCACCATGTAAAGAAGTTGATGTACACCGTCCACGTTGGTTCACCCGATCCGCGTTTCGGCAACATGTTGCTCGAGCAGTTTGGCGGGGCCAACGGTGAGTTGGCAGCGGCCATGCAATATTCCATCCAGGGTTTTAATTGTGAAGACCCGGCCCGCAAAGACATGCTGATGGACATCGGCACCGAGGAACTCAGCCATCTCGAGATCGTCGGATCGCTGATCCGCATGCATCTTCGTCCGATGAAGTCGGAGCGCGCAGCCGCCGAGGCCGATCCCCTCGTCGCAATTGCCGGCGGTGGAGGCGTGAGCCTTCTGAATTCAACCGGCAATCCGTGGACCGCGGATTATTTGAAGATCACCGGCGACCTGGCAGTCGATTTGCGCAGCAACATCGCCGCCGAAGCCCGCGCCAAAATCGTCTACGAGCGGTTAATTTCCTTTACCGACGATGCCGGCACCAAGCAGGCACTCCAATTCCTGATGACACGCGAAATTACCCACATGCGCGCCTTCACCGCCGCGCTGGACAGCATGGAAAAGCCGATCTTCTCGGTTGGCACGATTGCTCCTACACCCGGACTCGTCGACCAATTCTTTAATGGTTCGACCGGCGAAGGCGACGAGGGCGAAACCGATCACGTGGGACCGTGGAATAACGGAAACGGCCTGCACCTGGTTGGTCCAAGCACCGGCAAGGAACTGAACGTCGAGCCCTACACCCCTGTGCCGAACTCGGAGAAGACCTCGCGCGTCGACTCCACTCCCGTGGGCGACCGCAAGATCATGAAGCAGGATGCTTCGAAAGATGGTCGCAAGGAAAAGGAAAAGGTAGCGTAAGCATGGACCGGCGGTCGCTGCCCAGCGCCCGCCGGTTGTTTTCACTTCGCGGAAAATCCAAACTGCTGCAAGACCTGCCGCGCATCGTCGCTTGACATGTATTGCACGAACTTCTTCGCCAGCTCGACCTGGTGGGAGTTCTTCATCGCCACCGCGGCCTGCCGGATCGGCGGATATTCATTCTGCGGTATCTCCACATACCGGCCTGCACTCTTCATGGTCGGGCTCAAAGCCAGCGATAACGGCAGAATACCGATGTCCGCATTTCCGCTCTCCGCGAATGCCGCTGCCTGCGAGACGTTCTCCCCAAGCACTATTTTCGACGCAATCTGATCGTTCAGACCTGCACTTTTCAGCGCAGCCTCCGCAGCTTTGCCGTAAGGCGCGTGCTGCGGATTGGCCATGGCGATCTTCTTGATCGCGGGATTGAGAACGACTTTCAATCCCTGGGAAAGATCAAGCTGCGAACTGCTGGTTGTCCAGAGAACCAATTTGCCGGTGGCGTATTCGGTGAGTGTTCCCGGCACAGTGAGACCGGCATCCTGCAGCTTTTGCGGGTACTGCACATCGGCGGAAAGAAAAACATCGAACGGAGCGCCGTTCTGCAATTGCTGATAGAAGTTTCCCGAAGACCCGAAGGAGACGAGGACTTTGCATTTCGCATCGCTCTCGAAGTGCTGCACGATGACCGGAAGCGCCGCCGTTAAATCGGAAGCAGCGGCGACGCGAATTTCCTGCGCGTGGGAGAAAACGGCAGACAGCAACAGGCAGAACGTAACCAGACTGAATCTCACAGACCGGATCATCCGACAAGCATAGCGGAGTTGGACCCGCTCAGTGCAGCTGCTTGAGAGCGTTTTCCAGGTCGTCGGGGTGGAAGCCGAAGCGGCCCGGGCTTGCTCTTGTACACCACTTTTCCATCCCGATCGATGAGATACAAGCGGTCCGGCCAGCCGGTGTAGGCCTGCTCGGTCTTGTTGTCGAGGCCGTCGATGACGGCGGGGAACTTGATCCCGAGCTTTCTCACGCAGCTTCCGGCAATGTTTTCGCGCTGCTCCAGGTTTGTCGGCGAAGCAAACAGAACATTGTCGCGGACATTGCTCTGCATCTGCCAAACATCCGTGGGATGCGCTTCGAGAATATAGACGGCCATGAATGCGACCTTGCCTTTGTAGCTCTCGGCAAGCTTATTGAGGGCAGGAACCTCCCGCCGGAATGGAGGTCAGGTGTAGCTGCCGAAGACCAGAACGACCGGCTCTTTGCCGCGGAAGGAAGAGAGCTGTACGCGGCCGCTCTTGTCGTACATCTCGAGATCGAAATCGGGGGCGGTGGAACCTGGGGCGAGCGATCCCTTGCGCGCCTCGGTCCACATGGTCTCGAAAGGAAAGAGGAAGTAGGCGGGCATGGGCATGTGCTTCATCACGCTGCCGAATTTGTCCGGCGGCTGGCGCATCGCCCATCCGATGAAACCGACGAAGGCGATCCAAATCGCCAGCAGAACGGCCGCCCAGGGAAGAAAACGGCGGAGCCGTGGTTTGTGGACGCGAGGCGGGATCACGGTGGCGGCTTGGCTCATCACAGATCGATCATCTTCGATATTCAGCAAGACACTCGCAATAACATAAAACCACTACTCCTGGTCAAGGCTGGATGCGCACCATGACAACGCCGTGCGAAGGCACGCGGGTGGAGAATTGCTCCTGGAAAGTGCCGACGTCCCGGTGACTCCAGAGGTCGCGAACCTTCGCGGCGAGGTGGCTGGGATAACCAAGGTCCGTCCAGCGCACGCTGATCTCCTGCTCGGCGGACCCACGGTTCAGCAACACCGCGGCGCGTGAGCCGTCCGCGAGTTCCTTGCTCCACACTTCAAGATCGCCGTTCTTGCTGGAACGATGGCCTTCTTTTCCAAGGGGATCCTGGTCGACGGCAATTACTTCCTTATTGGTCAGGATCTCGCGTGCGGCCGGCTGCATGCTGCGCAGGTCGTTGCCCGCGATCAGCGGCGCGGCGAGGATCGCCCAGAGGCTGAAGTGCGCACGATATTCCGTGTCGGTCATGCCACCGTTGCCGACTTCGAGCATGTCGGGATCATTCCAATGACCGGGTCCGGCAAAGCTTTCGAGACCAACCTGCTGATCGAGAATTTCTAACATGCCATTCGAACAACACGATCCATCGGGCCACTTGGTGCGACCTTGCCATCGATCGCTGATGTCGCCCGTGGTGCGCCACAGGTTCCCAATGCCGTGTGCCCACAGCCAGGGCTTGTTGGTGCCCCACTCGCAAAGGCTGAAGACGATGGGCCGCCCTGCGGCATCGAGGGCCTCGCGCATGGTTCCATACGACGCCGGGCCGTTCTGCGTGCCGGTGTTACACCAGTCGAACTTCAGGTAATCAACGCCCCAGGCGGCGTATTGCAGGGCGTCCTGGTATTCGTGGCCGCGGCTGCCGGGGCGGCCCGCGCAGGTCTTCGTGCCCGTGTCGGAGTAAATGCCGAACTTCAACCCCTTCGCGTGAATGTAATCGGCAAGCGCCTTGATGCTCGAAGGAAATCGTTGCGGATCGGCAACGATGTTGCCGGTTTTGTCGCGCGCCACCTGCCAGCAATCGTCGATGATGACGTATTGATATCCAGCATCCTTCATCCCGGAGGACACCATGGCGTCCGCCGTTTGCCGGATGAGGGTTTCATCGACATTGCATTGAAACTTGTTCCAGCTATTCCAGCCCATCGGGGGCGTGGGCGCGTAGGCATCGATGTTGGGTGCGGGCGTGGATTGTGCCACGCATGCGCCGGTGAAAAAAAACAGAAGGATGAGCCGAAACACGAAAGCGCCTCCGCATGAGACTTTATCACCAGGAAAGTCGAAACGATGGAGGGTCGCGACTGCCCTATAATCGGTCGGAATCTTCCAATACCGAGGTCGGTTTCATTTGCTGAAGCTCTGCACTCTTTCGACGCTGTGTCTCGTACTCCTGAGCAGCCTGCTTGCGTCTGCGGCGGAGAAGAAATCCGATCCTGCCGAAGCGGCGCGGCTGAACAACCTCGGGGTGGCGCTGATGAACCAGCA
Organism: uncultured Acidobacteriaceae bacterium; assembly: GCA_963703075.1. Classification (GTDB taxonomy): domain Bacteria; phylum Acidobacteriota; class Terriglobia; order Terriglobales; family Acidobacteriaceae; genus Korobacter. Next base: position 2,072,775 of record OY969786.1, on the reverse strand, counting down.
GCGCATGGATAAAGCTGTGGAAAAATTCGATGCCGCGCTGCAGCACGATGCTTCGCTGGCGACGGCCGAACTCAACAAAGGCATCGCCTTGCTGAACCTGCAGAAGCTCTCCGAAGCGGAAGCCGCGCTGAGGCGTGCCGCTGCTGTGAAGCCTTCGGACCCGCGTGTCTGGTTCAACCTGGGGCTGCTGAACCGCGCCCTGGGAAACTATCAGGACGGCATTGAAGATTTCCAGAATGTTGTCGCCATCGATCCGCACGACGCTGATTCGTATTACCTGATTGGTTCCCTGCAAGTGCAGTTGCAGCAGTACAAGCCGGCGATTGCCTCCTTTGAAACCGCGCTCACGATCAATCCGCTGCATGCATCCGCGGAGTTCGGATTAGCGCGCGCACTGCAGCGTTCCGGGAACGCCGACGGCGCCCGCGAGCACCTTCACACCTTCGAGCACCTGACCCACGAAAAGATCTCAGCCGCCATGACGCTTGCCTATGGCGAGCAGGGGCGCTACTCGACAGCCGAAGACGTTCATACCGAGGAGCCGGAGGTGGGTGCGATGATCCCGGTGAATTTTGTCGAAACATCGCTGGCCTCCGTCGCTTCCGACCAGAAGCAACCCGCGGACGCACTTGGCGGCGGCATGTGCATGATCGACCTGAAGGGCGATGGTAAGTACGACCTGGTCGTTCTGGGCGCGGGCGCAACTCCGGTGCGCGTGTTCCTGAACCAAGGCGCTGCAGGCTTTCGCGAGGCTCCTGCCGCGGACTTCGGGATTAAAGCCGAAGGTGTCGCGGTCGCATGCGCCGTCGGCGACTTCGATAACGACGGTCATCCTGACCTCGCGATCGCATTGCGCGATCAGCTTCTTCTCTTCAAGAACCTCGGCAACGGCAAGTTTAGTGACGTGACCAAGACCGCGGGGCTGGCGCCGCTCAACCATCCGGCGGGGCTCACTTTTGTCGATTACGATCACGATGGCGATCTCGATCTGTTCGTCACCGGAAGCCCGATCAATACCGGCGAACACGCTTCGGGGAACGTTCTTTGGAGGAACAACGGCAACGGAACGTTTACGGAATGGGCGGCCCAGGCGGGCCTGGAGAGCGCCTCGGCGACGACTGGCGTCGTGTTGTCAGACTTGAATAATGACCGGGCAGTCGATTTGCTGGTGACGGGCGAGGGTGCGCCGACCTTCTATGCAAACCCGCGGGAAGGGAAGTTTAGTTCGACGCCGTTGTATAGCGAGAAGCTTGCGCCAACCACCGGCGTTTATGTTTTCGACTTCAATAAAGATGGATGGATGGACGTCGTCCTGACCCATGCAGGCGCACCCGGTATTTCGCTGTGGAAAAACACCGACGGCAAGAAGTTCGAACGTGTGCCGCTGCCGACGGATGATGTGCAACGCGGCTGGGGCGTGACCGCCATCGATTTCGATAACGATGGATGGATCGACTTCGCCGCCGTAGTTGAGACAGCACACGGCTCCGAAGTGCGGGCGTTTCGCAACATGGGGGCTGCAGGGTTCGCGGATGTCTCCAAGGCGCTCGGCCTCGACAAGGTCCACTTGCTGAGTGCGCGCGCCATTGTTGCCGATGACGTGGATGGCGACGGCGATGCCGACCTGGTGGTTACGGGCTTGAACGCTGCGCCGGTGGTGCTGCGCAACGACGGCGGCAATTGCAACCACTCTTTGCGACTCTCGCTGGCTGGCCTCGCGGACAATAAATCTGCGCTGGGAACCAAAGTCGAAGTCTTTGCCGACGGGCTCTGGCAAAAGTGGGAAGTGGCTGGCGGCGCGGGGTATCTTTCGCAGGGACCGAACCGGATCATCGCCGGACTTGGGAAGAACACGAGCGTTGACATCGTTCGCATGCTGTGGCCGACGGGTGTTCTCCAAGACGAGACCGAGATTGCGATCGATAAGCCGGTGTCGTTTACCGAGCTCGACCGCCGTGGTAGTTCCTGTCCCACGCTGTTCGCATGGGACGGCGCCAAATACCAATTCATCTCCGACGTGATTGGCGCGGCGGTCGTCGGCCACTGGGTTTCTCCCACGGAGAAAAACATGGCCGATCCCGATGAGTGGATCAAGGTTGAAGGATCGCAACTGAAGGAACGCGACGGCAAATTCAGCCTGCGCTTCGGCGAGCCGATGGAAGAAGTTAATTTTATCGACCAGGTGCGCTTGGTCGCGGTCGACCACCCGGCAGGTTCCGAGGTCTATCCGGATGAACGTTTTCTGGATGCTCCTCCGTTCGCTTCCGGCAACGTGGTCGTCACCGGAAGTCCGCATGCACCAGCGGGTGCGTGGGATGACCATGGCCGCGACGTGCGCGACCTGCTGCGCGATCACGACCACCGCTTCGTGCGCGACTTCCAGAACCTGAGCTACGCTGGCTACGCCAACATGCACACGCTCACCCTCGACCTGGGCGAGTGGACTCCGCGTGCGCCTCTGCGGTTGTTCCTTCAAGGCTTCATCGAGTACTTCTCCGCGAGTTCGATGTATGCCGCGTGGCAGGCCGGGCTCTCGCCGATTTCACCGTACGTCGAAGCGCAAATGCCGGACGGTTCGTGGAAGCGCGTAGTGGACGACATGGGCTTTCCCGCTGGTCTGCCGCGCATGATCACCGTTGACTTGAGCGGCAAGCTTCCACCGGCCACGCGCAAGATTCGCATCATCACCAACCTGCAAATCTACTGGGACCAGGCCCTCGTGGACAATACTGAGCCCACGGCTACGACGCACGTGACGGAACTGCCCTTGTCGTCGTCCGACCTGGAATTCCGCGGCTATCCGCAGCAGGTAGACGGGAAGACGCCCGGCGATTTGACCTACGTCTACGCCAATGCCAGCCAGACCGGACCGTTCGCCCGGGAGCGCGGCTCTTACACGCATTATGGCGACGTCACGGACTTGTTGCGGAAGGTGGACGACCATTACGTAATCTTCGGCAGCGGCGAAGACATGGACCTGGAATTCGACAGCCACTCGCTGCCGGCGCTGCCAAACGGCTGGAAACGCGATTATTTCTTCTATGCCAACGGGTTCGTGAAGGACATGGACTTTTACGAGGCGGCGCCGTTCACGGTGGCCGACCTGCCGTTTCATCGCATGTCCACCTATCCATACAGATCCAACGAACATTATCCGGACGATGCGGACTCGGTGCGGTACCGTTTGGAATGGAACGACCGTTTTGATTCAGGAGCACCGGATAGCAGCCACTACGGATTCCAGTACCACAATCGCAGTCAATAGTATGTTTCTAGGATTGCCGCATCGATTCCCGTATTAGATCATCGCAACGCCCATGCGCCGTATCGCCTACACGCTGCTTGCCATCCTCGTAGTCTCGGCCATTTACCTGGCTGCGTGGCCTGCCCCCAACCTTGTCTATCCGGCGGTAGACCTGGCGCATGCCGGGTTTGGGCTGCTGTTTGCCCTGCTTGGCATTTGGCTGCTTCCGCGGGCCATGAAGCAGCCGATGATCTGCAAGATTGGGGCTCTGCTTCTCGCCCTCGGCACGCTGATCGGGGTCGTGCTGATTTTCGCCGGGACGTCGCGGCCCATGCGCTACGTGCTCGTTGCCCACATCGCGGCCTGCGTATTGGCGGTGGTATTGCTCTCTGCATGGTGGGTACAGCGCCGCGGAAAAGCGCCGACCGTGTCCGTGCCCTCCGCCTGGGGCGTTGCCTCGGTGTTCCTGGTCGTCGCTGTCGCGGTAAGCGCCGGCGCATGGTACGCGCGGAATTCGTGGAGCAAGCGCTACATCATCCGCAACCCATCCAGCGCTCCTCTCTCCATGGACGATGAAGGCGATGGCGCCAACGGGATGTTTTTTCCCAGCTCGGCGCAAGTCGCGGGCAAACGAAAAATTCCCGCCAAGTTCTTCATGGAGTCCGACGCTTGTGCGCGTTGCCACCAGGACATCTACAACCAGTGGCAGAAGTCGGCCCATCATTTTTCGTCTTTCAACAACCAGTGGTATCGCAAGAGCATTGAATACATGCAGGACGTGCGCGGGACCAAGCCATCGAAGTGGTGCGGCGGCTGTCACGATCCCGCGGTGCTTTACAGCGGATTGATGGATACGCCGATCAAGCAGATCGTGCATCGTCCGGAATCGCAAGCCGGGCTGGGCTGCATGATGTGCCACTCCATCACCCAGGTGAAGAGCACCATGGGCCAGGCGGACTTCCTCCTCGAGTACCCGGAATTGCACGAGCTGGCGGCGACCAAAAATCCCATCATGCGATCGCTGCATGATTTCGCGATCCGCCTCAATCCCGAGCCGCACCGCCGCGTCTTCCTCAAACCCTTCATGCGTGAACAGACGGCCGAGTTCTGCTCGTCGTGCCATAAGGTGCACCTCGATCAGCCCGTGAACAATTACCGCTGGATCCGCGGTTTCAACGAATACGATAACTGGCAGGCGAGCGGCGTTTCCGGGCTCGGGGCGCGCTCTTTCTACTACCCACCCAAGCCGCAGCAGTGCGCCGACTGCCACATGCCCGCAGCGAAATCGAGGGACTTCGGCAACGTCGACGGCTTCGTCCACTCGCACCAGTTCCCGGGCGCGAATACGGCCCTTCCGACTGCGAACCAGGATCCCGACCAGATGAAGCTGGAGGAAAATTTCCTCAAGTCTGGCGCGCTCACGGTGGATGTTTTCGCGATCTCGCGCACGGCAGCCGCGAAAAGCGGAGGAACGTCGCAGAGCGACACGTCCACGACCTTTGCGGTCGGCGAAGAAGCCGAGGTCAAGACGCAGTCTGAAACCAATGCGCCGGTGGCGCCCATCACCGCGCCGCTTGATGAGACCAACCCCGCTCTGCGCCGTGGCGAGAGCGTCCGCATGGACGTGGTGGTGCGCACGCGCAAGGTAGGACATTTCTTTCCCGGCGGCACCGTCGATGCTTTTGACACGTGGCTGGAACTGAAAGCGGTGGACGACAAGGGGCAGACCATTTTCTGGAGCGGCGAAGTCGAAGACAATGGAAAAGGCCCGGTAGAAAAAGGCGCTCACTTCTATCGTTCTCTCCAGATTGACGAGCACGGCAACCAGGTCAACAAGCGCAATGCCTGGACCACCCGTTCCGTCGTCTATGTTCGCCTGATCCCTCCGGGAGCCGCGGATACCGTGCACTTCCGCGTCAACGTGCCGGAGAACGCAGGCAACAAGATAACGTTCACAGCGCGCCTCCTGTATCGGAAATTCTCCTGGTTCAACACCAACTTCGCCTACGCGGGCGAATCCAAGGATGCTCCCACCGGCCCACTGACAGCGGCTTCCTACGACGATCGCCACTTTGCTTTCGACGCGAATACGCAGGATGTCTCGGGCAAACTGAAAACGATTCCTGATCTCCCGATTGAAACGCTGGCAGAAAAATCCGTGCAGCTGCGGGTTCTGCCGAAAGGCGCGCCCGAAGACGCCCCCAAAACCGTGGCAAAAAAGGACGAGTGGCAGCGCTGGAACGATTACGGCATCGGCTTGTTGCTGCAAGGTGACCTGAAGGCGGCGGCCGCGGCATTCCAAAAAGTAACTGAGGCCGATCCGACGAACCCGGATGGATGGGTCAACATTGGTCGCGTTGCCGTGCAGGAAGGCGACATGGACAGGGCCCGCGAGGTTCTGACCCATGCGCTGAAGCTCAGTCCTGCCTTGGCACGCGCCCATTTCTTCTATGCGCGCGTGCTGCGTTCGGATGGCGATTACGATGGCGCGGCGCAGCATTTGAATACGGTGCTCGCGCAATATCCGAAAGACCGGTTGGTGCACAATGACCTTGGACGCATCCTGTTCCTGGAGCGAAAATACGATGCCGCGATCGCACAATTGCAGCAGGTCACTGCGATCGATCCCGAAGATCTGCAGGCGAACTACAATTTGATGCTTTGCTATCGCGGGTTGGGGCAAACCGATACGGCGTCCGACTATCAGAAGCGCTACGAGCGGTTCAAGGCCGATGAAGCGTCGCAGGCGTTGACGGGCGAATACCGGCGGCAGCATCCTGAGGACAATAACGAGCGACAATTGATTCACGAGCACGTGTCGGCGCCACTCGCTGGAACGGCGAAGCCTGCTGCGCCCGCCCATGCTGCCCATATGGCAAGCTCGACGTCAGCGAGCGCCGGAAAATAGATTTCATGCGAACTCTTCTTGGGAAATTCTGTGCCACGAGTGTGCTGGTCGGTGCAGTGCTGGCCGCAACCGCGCATGCGCAAATCACCTTTCGCGACATCACGCAGCAAGCCGGCATTCGCTTCACTCACACCAACGGCGCCACCGGTAAGAAATATTTGCCGGAGACCATGGGGCCGGGCTGCGCCTTCATCGATTACGACAACGACGGATATCCCGACATCCTGCTGATCAATGGTGAGAGCTTTGGCAACTCCGGTACAACTTCCACCATGAAGCTCTACCACAACAACCGAAACGGCACCTTCACCGACGTGACCGCGAAAGCCGGGCTGGCGGTTCCGATGTTCGGCCTCGGTGTGGCCGTGGGCGATTACGATAACGACGGGTTCGACGATATCTTCGTCACCGCACTCGGCCAGAGCCGCCTGTTCCATAACAACGGCAACGGAACTTTTACCGACGTCACCACCGCCGCCGGTTTACAGGGCCCCAACGAGTTCAGTACGAGTGCGGCGTGGGTCGATTACGATCGCGACGGCAAGCTCGACCTGGTCGTCGCGAACTACGTGCAGTGGAGTCCGCAGACCGATATCTTCTGCACCCTCGACGGCAGCAGGAAATCCTATTGCACGCCCGAAGCCTACAAGGGCGCCTCGCTTCGGCTGTGGCACAACCTCGGGAGCGGCAAGTTCGAAGATGCGACCGCCAGGGCAGGCCTCTATGACACAACGGCGAAGTCTCTCGGCATTGCGGTCGCCGATGTCAACGGGGATGGCTGGCCCGACCTGATCGTGGCGAATGATACCCAACCCAACAAGCTGTATGTGAACAAGGGGACCGGAAAATTCGTGGAGAGCGGCGTCGCCTCGGGCATCGCCTTCAGTGAAGACGGCGTGGCCCGTGCCGGCATGGGCGTGGATGCCGCCGATTACGATCGCTCCGGACGTCCCAGCATCATCATCGGAAATTTTTCTAACCAGATGATGGCGCTTTACCATAACGAGGGGAACACACTCTTCGTCGATGAAGCGCCGCGCTCCGAGGTGGGCCGCAAGAGCCTGCTTACCCTCGGGTTCTCCTGCTTCTTCTTCGACTACGACAACGACGGCTGGCCCGACATTTTCGTAGCCAACGGGCACATCGAGAACGAGATTGAAAAAATTCAGAAGCGCGTGCGATACGCGCAGCCCTCTCACCTTTTCCGCAACCAGGGCAAGGGTCAGTTTACGGAAGTCACCTCCGAGGTCGGTCCCGCGCTTGGAATTCCGCGGGTGGCGCGTGGCGCGGCCTATGCGGACATTGATAACGACGGCTATCTCGATCTATTGATCACTACCAACGCCGGTCCCGCGGTGCTCCTCCGGAACGAGGGCGGGAAGAACCAGAGCTTGCGCATCAAGCTCAGTGGGACCCGCTCCAATCGCGACGGCATCGGTGCCGTCGTCACGGTCAGGGCCGGCAACGACAAGCAAAGCCAGATGCTGCGCAGCGGCTCAGGCTACCTGTCAGCCAGCGAGTTGGTGCTGACCTTCGGGTTGGCGCAACACGCGCAGGTGGATGACATTGAGATCCGCTGGCCCAGCGGCCAGGTCGATCATCTCGCGAATGTGCTCTCCGGCGAAACGATCACGGTGAAAGAGGGCGGGGGCATCTCGCAAAAACGGCCGTATGGCGCCGCTCCGAAAGCAGCGGCTGCCCATCAACATACCAAGACCGGAAAATGACCGACCTGACAACCAGTTCTGCCATACGGCTTCTTGCGCTGCTGCGTGAAGAGAAGCTCTCCGTGCTCGAGCTTGCGGAAGAACAGATCCGCGCGATCGAGCGACACAATCCAGCGCTGCATGCGATCGTAGACTTCGATCCCGAGCGAGTGCGCGCCCAAGCGCGACGCATCTCGCCGGCCGACGGGCCTCTCGCCGGATTGCCTGTGACCGTGAAGTCCTCCATCTCCGTGGCCGGCTACAAATGCGAACTCGGCAGCGAACTCTATCGCAACAACATTCCAAAAGAAGACGCGGTTGTTGTAGCGAGGCTCCGCAATGCGGGCGCCTTGATTCTCGGAACTACCAATGCTCCCGAATTGCTGATGGCCTACGAGACCGACAATCTCCTCTACGGCCGCACCTCCAATCCGTGGGGCCTCGCCTACTCGGCGGGCGGATCGAGTGGTGGGGAAGCAGCCGCGATTTCTGCGGGCCTGTCGGCCGGCGGGCTCGGCAGCGATAGCGGAGGCTCGGTGCGGCAGCCTGCGCATGCCACCGGCATTTGTTCCCTCAAGCCAACCGCGGGGCGCATTCCATCCACCGGACACATCCCACCCTGCATTGGTCCGTTCACGACGCTCGGCGCGATTGGGCCGATGGCCCGAACCATCGACGATGTCGCTCTCCTGTTCCAGGTTCTTGCCGGTCAGGACTGGAGCGAGCGATCCAGCGCGCCGATCAGTCTGCGCAAGCTCTCACTGCAGGATTTGCAAAAGTTTCCCATCGGCTACTTCGAAGACGACGGTCTCGTTCCCGTCACTCCGGAGACGCGCCTCGCGGTGCAATCGGCTGTGGGGGTTCTGCAGCGTGCAGGCTTCCGCGTTCAACCGTTTCGTCCGCGCTCTCTCGAGGCCCTGCGCAAACTGTGGTGGACGTTCTTCGTGCGCTGCGGAGCCATGTTCGACGAGGCCATCATCCAGGGACGCCACGACAAGCTCAGCCCCACTTTCAAAGGCTTCCTCGAAATCGCCAATGCCGAGCCGCCGCTCACTGCCGACGAACTGCTCTTTGCATGGGCGGAGAGCGACCTCATCCGCGGCAAAATACTGGAAGAGATGAAGGAGTTCCCGGTGCTGCTCTGTCCGGTGTGCTCCATCCCGGCCTTCCGCCACGGGGAGCGCTCGTGGAAAGTGGAAGGGCAGGAAGTGAAATATCTGGATGCGATGCGCTACACGCAATGGTTCAACACCCTCGGCAGCCCGGCCGCGGTTTTACCGGTTGGGCGGTCTCCGGAAGGACTGCCGATCGGCGTGCAGATCGCAGGCCGTCCTTATGAGGATGAGGTTGTCCTGGGGATCACCGCCATCCTCGATCACGAGTTCGGCTACGCGGTGCCGCCGCTGGTTGCGAAAACCACTGCTGGCCTCACGTCTTCACTCTGATCCACGCCGCGCTGGCCCGGTCGACTGACGAATCACGAACTCCGGGGCGACCTTGATATTGCTGGGGTATCCGCCGGTCCCTTCAATGCGGTTGACCACCGTTTCAGCGGCGATCTCGCCCATTCTGCGCAGTGGCTGCCGTACCGTCGTCAATGCCGGGGAATAGAACGTCGCCTCGCGCACATCGTCGAAGCCGACCACCGACACATCCTGCGGCACCTGTAATCCATTTTTCTTCAGCGCCTGGATCGCGCCGATCGCCGACATATCGTTGTAAGCAAACACAGCCGTGAACTTGGCATTGCGGGCTTGCAACTGGTGAATCGCCTCAAACCCGGGTTGGGGCGACGCATGGTCCCCGGTCAGCTCAACAATCAGCTCCTCGCCGATCGGAATTCCCATTTCGTGCGCCACTGCGCGGATCGAATTCCAGCGCTCTGTCGAATCCGAGCTGAGTTGCTGTCCGCGGAAGATCGCGATCTTGCGATGCCCCAGACCGACGAGGTGCTCCAGCGCCACCTGGGCCGCCTTGCGATGGTCGAGAACAATGTTGTGCACCCCCGGCAACTCCGAATATCCGGGGATGCTGACGACCGGCAGCATGGGGGCTACGTCTAGGTTGGTGTCAATCGAGATGATGCCTTCCACCCCCCGCGCCCGTAGAATTTCGAAATATTGATGCACCAGTTGCGGATCGTGACGATGCACGACCGTCAAGAAAATGTATTTCCGCCGAGTCAAAACCGACTCAATCCCGCTGACCAGTGAGCTGCTGTACGGATCGCCAATCTCCTCCACAACGACGCCGATGCTGAAAGTCCGTTTCTGCCGCAGGTAGCGCGCAAGAACGTTCGGTTGATAGTTCAACTCAGCGGCGGCGGCGAGGATGCGGTCCTTGGTGTGCTGCGGGATGGAGCTTGCGTACGGCGAGTCGTTCAGCACCGCGGAGATCGTTCCCTTGGTGAGCTTCAGGTGGGCAGCCAATTGCGCGATGGTGACGCCACGTTCGCCGCGCGCGCCTTGCGAAGCGTGCTCCTGTGCAGGAGAGCCATCATTTTTCCTCTTCGTCAAAGGAATCTCCATCTTACTGGCTACGAAAACGCGGTCTACCTATTATTTTTTCCCCTCGGCACAAATGACAAGCTGTGGACACATCTCCGTGACTTGCAATTGCCAGTCTGGGAGTAAGATGTCGGCCTGTGTGTTGGCGAAACGCAATTCCGCAGGAGGTACCATGCCGCAGACACGAAGGTTCTGGTTGACGACAGGTGCGGGAGCGCTTGGGGTACTCGCGTTCGACCGCCTCTCGGCGCAAAACATGCCAACCGCAAGGCCGCTGCCTTCTCCCAATGCTCCCGATCCGCACGCTCCCGCCGGTCTTGATCGGCCCCCGATGGCTGGCCCCGGCTCGAAGGCAATCGATCCGCAAGTCCAGCAGCAACTCAGGACTGATGTTCAAAAACTTTATCAACTGGCTTCCGAACTGAAGCAGCAGATCGAGTCCACCGACCTGAATTCGGTGCTGTCGCTGGGCGTGGTGAAGAAAGCGCAGGAAATCGAAAAGCTCGCAAAACACATCAAGGAACATGCCAAGGGTTAGCGCGGTGCGGCTGCACTGCCTAACTCCGACCCCGCGGCTTGCACATCGGAACCCTCGCCGGTGCCGTGCTTTTGCTGTTCGGCCTGCTCATTGAGACGCACGAAGAGCGTGCGCTCCTGCTCCGCCTTCTCCGGTTGTTTCGCGCGCGCGTAAGCCTTGGCCAGGTTGAAGTGGATCTCCGGGCTATTGGGCGCGATTGTGCTCGCCGCTTCCAATGCGCGAATCGCGCCTTCCACGTCGCCAGACTCCAGGCAAGCTCGACCGAGAAGGTAATGCGCCTCCGCCGACTGTGGTGCGAGCGCGAGCGCTCTCTGCGCGGATTGCATTGCATCCGCCGGCCGATGCTGGCGGATCGCAATGGACGCGAGGCGAAGGCTAGGCAGTTCACTTGCCCGCGAGATGCGTTCCTCTGCGCGCATTTGCGCCTCGGTGTCGTCGTAGCGGCTGAGCGCCATCAGCGCGGTGCCATAGGCGTAATGCAGAAACGGAAGTTGCGGGGCCTGCTTGAGCATCGATTCGAAGTTCGCGAACGCCTGGTCGTACTGGCTGGTGTGCAGCAGTTCGGCGGTGGCCCCTGCGGTCTGCACAACCGGCTTGATGGGTGGGTCGACTTGCTCGGGAAAAATCTGCATGCGAAGCAGCGCCATGCCTAAGACAAATTGACCTTCGCTGTTCAACGCTGCGGAACCTGTTCGCGAGGTCAACACTCCCGTGGCTTTTTCGAACTGTCCAGCTCGATTCAGAAGAACGGCCAAACGCTCGTTCGCCAGCGCTACGGCCTCCGGACTGCCACCGAATCGTAATGCGCGTCCGCGCTGCAGGTGAATCAAGGCGTTGTCGTAATCCTTCATCTCGAACTCCGATAGTCCGAGCACCGCCCACGCCGTGCCGTCCCCCGGCTTCGCCTGCAACCACGCCTTCAAATCAGAAGCCGCTTCCGCATAGTTGCCGTTCGCGTAGGCCAGCATCGCCTGCTTCCATTGCGCGTCGCTGCTCTCTGCAGGGCCGGCATTCGCAGTTTTGCCCGCAGCGTACATCTGCCGAATTCGTTCTTCGATTGCGGGTTTCCCCGGCGCATTGACGGCAAGCTCGGACTCCAGCCTCTGCTGCTCGAGCGCTTCCTGGGGCCGATGGGCGGCCGTCAGCGCTTCGCCGTACGCGGAATGAAGGAAAGGCGTGGCCGGATGAGACTTCACCAACTCGCTGAGGATCGCAATTGCGTGATCGTTGTCTCCGTGAGCGCTCGCCGCGGATGCCTCGCCCGCACTGCGCAACAGGGAGTCGTGCGCAGGATCAACTTCAGACGGCAGCAGTGGGACGTGCAGCGATGCCAGGCCGAGCGCGAGCTTGATCTCGTCCGGCACCTGCGCCTCGGCAAACGAAGCGTGCAGAAGTTCGACTGCCGGTTGATACTCCCCGGCCTTGATGCGCAGCAAAGCGAGGTGATACGCCGCCACCCGTGCGATCTCCGGATCGTCGCTCGCCCCGAGGGCCTGTCCTTTTTCGAGATGCGCGCGCGATGCCGCGTAGTCTTTCGTCTCGAACTCGCAAAGTCCTAGAAAATTCCATGCCGATCCCATGGCGGGAAGCAACTCCACCACTTTCGCGAAATCGGATTGCGCCTTGGCGAACTGGTTGGCGTCATACAGCAACGATCCGAGATACCACCAACCCTCCGCCCAGCCGGGTTTCAATTCCACTGCCTGCTGGTAAGCACGGATCGCATTCTGCGCGTGCCCCGCCTCGCGCTCTGCGGTCGCTGTGCGTGCAACCGCCTCAAAATCTGTGGGAGATTCGCTTTGGGCGAGTCCTACGCAGGCCACACCGAGAAACATAAAACAAACCAATGCGCGCAGGTATCGAAGGGTCGAAGGCATGGTTACAAGCAGGGACTGCCGGATAGCATAACCCAACCTGCCGGCGGGGACGAGCATGATATTGTTCTCAGAATGTCGCGGCGAAAACTGCAAAATCCTCACTGGCAGGGCGTGTCGCGCCGTAATTTTCTGCAAGGTATTTCGCTACTGGCCGGCAGCACCTGTCTCGGAAAACTGCCGCTTTTTGCTTCTTCTTCCCCGCTGCCGGTTTTCGAAGAAATTCCTCCCGCTCGCAGCGGCATCACGTGGACTCACACCGCGGGAAAGTCGGCGGAGAAATTTCTGCCCGAGACCAGCGGGGCCGGCTGCGCGTTTCTCGATTTCGACAACGATGGCTGGATGGATCTTTTCTTCGTCAACAGCGGCAAATGCGATTTCTATACGCCGTCACAGGCGCTGCGCAACGCGCTCTACCGCAATAATCGTGACGGTACCTTCACCGATGTTACCGAGAAAGCCGGCGTCGGTGGGTCAGGGTACGGGATGGGCGTCGCCGTGGGCGATTACGATGGCGACGGCTTTCCCGATCTTTACATCACCTGCTACGGCCGCAACCTCCTCTACCACAACAATGGAGACGGCACTTTTACCGACGTCACCGATAAAGCTGGGGTCGGCCTTTCCGGATGGAGTTCCAGCGCGGTCTGGTTCGACTACGACAACGATGGACGCCTCGATCTTTTCGTCTGCGGCTTCGTTGAGTTCAACAAGAGTATGAGCTGCGGCGTCGACAAGGACGGCGTCCATCACTACTGCATTCCGCGCATTTTCACTCCGCGTCCCAGCACTCTGTTTCACAACAATGGAGACGGCACGTTCACTGACGTCAGCAAGGAAACCGGAATCGCCGAGCACCTCTGCAAAGCCTGGGGCGTTGTTGCCACCGATATCAATAACGACGGCCGCATGGACCTCTTCGTTTCCAATGACACGGTTGCGAACCTGCTGCTGGTGAATCGTGGGAATCGATTCGAAGACGTCGGTCTTGCCGCCGACGTGGCCTACAGTGCCGACGGCCGCGCTCGCTCCGGGATGGGCGTCGACTCAGCCGACTTCGATCAGGATGGCTGGATGGATCTCTTCGTCGCCAACATCGACGAAGAGATCTTCTCTCTCTATCGCAACAATCACGATGGCGGCTTCGACGACCTGGCTATGCCGCTCGGCATCGGCATGGACACGCGATGGATGAGTGGCTGGGGCCTGAAGTTCTTCGACTTCGATAACGATGGGGACCTCGACCTCATCCTGTCGAATGGCTTTCCCGATGATCTCGTCGAGCAACTGTCGCACCAAGTGACCTACAAAGAGCCGCTGCTGCTGTTTCACAATGAGGGCAAGTCGTTCAAGAATGTCAGCAGCGCGAGTGGACCGGTTTTCGCGAAGACCTTTGCGGCGCGCGGTCTCGCGATTGGTGACTTCAACAATGACGGCGCCGTCGATGTGCTGATCAGCAACAATGATGAGCCGCCGATCCTGCTGCGCAACAATGTTGGCAGCCAGAACCATTGGCTGGGCCTGCGTCTCATTGGCCGCAAGTGCAATCCAGACGCCATCGGCGCCCGCATCGCCTGGCAGGCAGGCGACCTGAAACGCTCAACTATGAAGGTCGGTGGCGGCAGCTTTCTCTCGTCGCACGACCCACGTGTTGTGCTAGGCATCGGAAAAAGAACGAAGATCGATTCGCTTGAAATCAAATGGCCGCTGCCCAGCACAGCGGTCGAACGTTTCACCAATCTTCCGGTTGATCGTTACATCACGATCGAGGAGGGCACCGGCAAGTGGAAGTAGGCAAGAACCATCAATCCGGATAAGCCTCGCCCGGCGGCACCACTCGGATGCGATGGTCGGGGAATGCATAGTGCATCTCCGGCACGTAAACTTTCGGCATGTGACATGTAGCGCAATCCTTCACTGCGACCGGACAGGTTTTTCCCGGTTGCGTGGCCGTCGGCTTCACCCCTGAAACCGCATGGCACTGAAGACACGCGCCATCGTACGACGAGCTTTCGGTCTGCAGCGGCACATGCGGATCATGGCATGCGGTGCAGGTCAGTCGCGCATCGCCGTTGCGCCAGCACTTGCTCTCTTCCAGCCGGAAAGGCTGTGATTTCGCGGTCGAAACGCCCTTGGCGCCAGTGAGCTTCACATCCCAGAATGTCGCGTGGCAGGCGCCGCAGAAATCAACGGCATCTACCGGATTCAATTGCGCGGCGTTGAAGATGGTTCCGCGGGCGGCATCGGGAGTGCCCGCCATGTTCGCTACCTGCGCGGCCGCCACGTGTTTTGCTCCCGGCCCATGACACGCCTCGCAGCTCACCCCCAGCATCAGTTTCTCCTCGTCGAGGTGAGACCCCACGCTGGACGCCGTGCTGTGGCAAGCGAAGCAGCGTTCCACTTCCGACTTCGGCACCGGCCGGTCCATCGCCTCTTCTACGTCCTTTGGCGATATCAACTCGCGCGACGGTGTGAAGTGCAGGTTTTTCAAAGTTGCAAAGTAAGTGACCCGGGCCTCGTAAAAGTTCCCATCGTCTTTCTTGAAAAGGTACGACTGTCCAACTCGCCCGTTGCCGAAGGCCCAAAGCAGGTTGGCGGTCAGCGTTTGCGCGCCATTCGTGACCGTGTAGAGGTTCTGATTTCCCGCGTTGCGAATTTCGTACAGATATTTACCAACGCTGAAATTCAATTTCGGATGTTCGTGGAGAATGTCGGCGTCCGCCGCATGCATGGAGGTCTGCGCCATAGCGGTGGTTTTCTGCGACGCTACTTTGCCCGCGTGGCACGTGGCACATACCTGGGCGCCGACAAAGTCGCTGCGCGCGCTGCCATTCTGCGTAGGCCAGAAGCCGGGATCTGCCAGGTGATCGGAAGTGGAGAGCTGTGCGGAGCAGGGAAGCGCGTCGATGCATGCGAGAGCGGCGCAGAACAGAAAGAGGAACCAGCGGAACGGCTTCACCGGAATGGGTCCTTAGGCACGGCTGCGTTTCGTGTCATGCTGCGCGGAACGTGAAGCGACAGCCGTCGAAGAGCGCACCACCAGTTCGGGGTTCACTACGATTTCTGGGATGTAGTCTGCTTTGCCCTCAATCTGATCGACGACGGTTTGCGCGGCGATCTGGCCCATGTGCTTCAGTGGTTGCCGCACGGTCGTCAGCCCGGGATGGGTATAGGCCGCCATCGGAATATCGTCGAATCCCACCACTGAAACATCTTCGGGGATCCGCAAGTTGGCTTCGCGGAACGCCCCAATGGCGCCCATCGCGGAAAGATCGTTATAGGCGAACAACGCGGTAAATGGCTGGTTGCGCGCCAGTAATTCTTTCGCAAAAGGATAGCCCAGGTCCGGGGTGGAATCCTTGCTGTCGATCTGCACCGTCAATTCCGGATAAATTCGCATGCCCAACTCGGCCGCCATTTCGCGGATCGACGACCACCGCGCCGCCGAATCCGAGCTCGCCGGGTCGCCGATCAGGAAGGCGATGCGTTCATGGCCCAATTCCTTCAGGTGGGTGAGAGCCAGGCGGGCCGCCAGTTTATGGTCGATGATGATGTTGGTGACCCCGCTCACCTGCTGGTGGCCGGAAACTGCAACCGTCGGCAATCCCGGGTCGCTCAAGAGCGAGGTGTCGGTCGTGATGAAACCTTCCACCCCGCGCGTGATCAGCATCTTCGCGTAGCTGCGCAGCACTTCCTGGTCGTGCCGGTGGCTCACCGCAAGGAAGAAGTAATTGTGTTTTCGCAAATACTCTTCCACGCCGCTGATGATCATGCCGCCGTAGGGATCGCCAATCTCTTCCGCGATCACCCCGATCGTGTAGGCCCGGCGAAGCCGCAGCGAGCGCGCGAAATAATTCGGGCTGTACCCCATCTCACGCGAAGTTTTCAGGATGCGCTGTTTGGTTGCGTCCGGGATCGACCGCGATGCCGTCGAGTTGTTGAGAACCGCTGACACGGTGCCGGGTGTCAGTCCCAGACTTTGCGCGATCGTCTTGAGCGTGACTCGCCGTTCTTCTGTCGAGCGTGCTGCCTTGCGCTTTTCAGCGGCCATCCCCACAACCCCGCGCTTCAGGTCCCGCTATTCAAAATGTCGAACTAAGATTTTCCTCAGCTTGCCGGTATCCCGTGAAGTGAACCGGATCGTGAATGTCTAAGCTGATGAGGCGTCCCAACTTGTGCCTACGATAAGCCCGGCACCTTGCACTCGGCAACTATCCATCGCCGTTTTAGCGCCAGGAGGGCGTGACGGGGGAGATGCCGGTACCGTTCAAGTCACATTTTGGCGGCTAGAATAACATTATTCCGTTGACATCTCGATTCGCTCAGATTAAAACCCTTACACCTAATGGGAATCTATTAGGCGTCGTCCAAACATAAAAAGAGTTGTGGGGCTTCCTTTACCTGCCTTGCGGGACGTTGGGGTTCATGCACGGCAGGCTGTGTATCAGTGCTAACCAAATTGAGGGTGGAGCATGCGTATTTCATCGGAACAACTGCGTCCCGCAGGCGGAGCTGCGATTTCTTTCCGCCACTTGATTCTCACCATACTTTGGGTCCTGCTGGTGTTTTCTGTTGCCGCGCAGGCGCAAAACTATGCCGGTTCGATCACCGGCACCGTGACCGATTCTTCCGGCGCGGCGATCCCCGGCGCCACCGTGACCGTTATCAACACGGGAACGAACGCCACCAGCAAGGCCACCTCCAGCGGAACCGGGTCCTTTTCCGTTCAGCAGTTGCCGGTCGGCAAGTACGAAGTTCACGTTGAGCAGGCGAATTTCAAAGAGTTCGTGGCGAAAGACGTAGAGGTCCACGTCTCCACCAACTCCGAAGTCAATGCCAAGCTCGACGTCGGCAACGTCAGTGAAAAGGTGACGGTCGAGGCCGATGCCCTTGAAGTGCAAACCACCAGTGCCTCCCTCGGTGAAGTCGTCGAAGGTACCCAGGTCCGCGAACTTCCTTTGAACGGTGAAAACTTCGTCGGACTCACCCAGCTTTCCCCCGGTGTCTCTGCCGCCAACTCCTTCGATGGTCGCGATAAGGGTCTCGCCGGCGGCGTCGATTTCTCCGTCAACGGCAACCCCTACACCAACAACCTCTTCCTGGTGGACGGCGTCAACAACAACGACGTCGGTTCCAACCGCACGATTCTCGTCTATCCCTCGATCGATACCATCGCCGAGTTCAAGATGATCCGCAACTCCTATGGTCCGGAATACGGCCAGGCGTCCGGCGCGATTATCAGCATTACCACCAAATCCGGTACCAACCAGTTCCATGGCGGAGCCTTCTACGCCGGTCGTAACGATGCACTCGACGCGAACGACTGGTTCTCCAACAACAACAACACCGGTAAAGCCGAACTTCGCCGCAATGACTGGGGTTACAACATTAGCGGCCCGGTCATTAAGAACAAGTTGTTCTTCTGGTGGAACCAGGAATGGAATCGCGAAATTCGTGGCCAGTCGGAATCAGCTTGCGTGCCGACTGCCGCTGAGCGCGCGGGAGATTTTTCGGCTGGCACAAGTTGCGGGGCAACCGTTCCTACCATCCCTGCCCAATTCCAGGCCGCGGGTAACCCCTTAAAGATCGCCAGCCCTGATGCTGCGGGTCTTCTCTATGCGCAGTTCTATCCTCTGCCGAACAAGGTAGCCGGCGCCGATGGAAAGAATTGGGCGGAGCCCGTCAATAACAAACTGAATTGGAGCGAGTGGAACGTCCGCTCCGATTACGACATCACCAAGAGTGAGCGCGCCAGTTTCCGCTGGACCCAGGATTCCTGGACCAACCCAGCTCCGAACCCGGGCTCGTTCTGGGGCGATTCGATTTTCCCCACCGTCTCTGCCAACTGGAGCCAGCCTTCCAAGAGCGTCATGGCTAAGTTGAGCTCGACCATTACCAACTCACTCGTGAACGACGTCGAATTTGGTTACGGTCACAATGCGATCATCACGTCGCTTGGTGGCTCCAACGCCGGATTGGTAGGACAGGTCAACGCGGCCATCCCAACCTCCTGGCCTGCCTCCCTGAAGCTTCCGGGTTCTCTGCCGGAATCGGCTTGGGGCGGCCTGCAACCGTACGGCAGCCAGCAGACCATCTGGGATATCGCTCCCTACGCAAACCATGAGGATCTCTATACCGTTCAGGACAACCTGACCAAGGTCCGGGGCAACCACACTTTCAAGGTTGGCGCGTTTTATAGCACCAACGCCAAAATTGAGAACAACAACGGTGGTACCGACCAACCGACCATCAATGCCGGCAGTGGCGTGGCTTATCAAACGAACAATCAGTTGGCCAACCTGCTCTTGCCTGGAACCGGTGCGGCCCCTCAAACCTTCACCATGGGCGAGAATAGTATTAATGCGACCGCCTACGTACACTGGCATGATTTCGAGTGGTATTTCCAGGATTCGTGGAAGGTCAATCGCCGGTTAACCATCGATTACGGCTTCCGCTGGTCCTTCTACCGCGAACCGTATGCCTCTGACAATCACTGGGCTTCGTTCAGCCTGGCCGACTATAATCCCGCCTTGCCCGCCAGCGATGCCTGCAACGGCGTCATCATCGTGCCGGGCACCACCCCTTGCCAGAACGCGGCTGCAGCCCTTTCGGCGCTCGGAATTCCGCTTCCGCTCTCCGACGGTACTCCGGGTCCGAATCGCTCCCTCGTCAACCAGAACAACCACGACATCGCCCCTCGTATCGGTATCGCGTGGGATGTCTTTGGCAATGGCAAGACTGCCCTCCGTTTAGGCGGTGGTCAATTCTTCCAGCGCGAACTGGTCGGCATGGACGAGAGCCTCGCCCGCACCGCGCCATTCGTGATCAACGCAACCTCCGTGCGTCCCTTGGATACAGCCGCACCGTTGTCGAATCCCGCTGTTTCGCCCAACGCTGCGAAGGATCCCCGCGGCGTAACCCCGAACAGCTGGCAGTGGAACGTTTCGTTGGAACAGCAAGTTGCGCGTAACACGACCGTGCAGCTCGGCTATGTCGGCAACGTCGGTATCCACCTCACCTCCATGCTCGATCTCAACCAGATCGCGCCGGCCAACTGGATCAACGCTGCTTTCGTGAGCGGCTCCGCCCAGAACGCCTATCGCCCTGCCGGCAACTTCGGAGAAATTGGTGAGTTCGCTCGCCAAGGTCACTCCGATTACAACGCCCTGCAAGCCCTGTTCCGGTCGCAAACTGGCGGCTGGGGCAACTTCCAGGCGGCCTATACCTGGTCCCACTCCATCGGCAACGTTGACCTCGACAACTCGTCAGGCAGCGTGAACCAGGAAGCTTGGACCTATAACGGCAACCCCAGTCTCGATAAGGGCAACTCCAACATCAACCGTGCGAACATCTTCGTTGCCAACGAGGTGCTCTACCTGCCGAAGTTCGCTGGACACAACGAATTCGTCCAGCAGGCGGTCGGCGGTTGGGAGTTGAACAGCATTGCCCAAATCGAGGACGGCAACTCTCTCAGCGTATTCACCAGCGGTGCCAGCGCCGTCGGCGGCAGCACACTCAACTCCTTGTTCGGCTCCGGCTTCACCAGCAACCAGCGCCCCCTCGTAACCGGCGTTGGCTGTAACTCGTCCGTGCCCGGAGCTCCTGCCGATCAGATTCTCAATCCCGCAGCCTTTACCTTGGTCGGATATGCCCTCGGCACCATTCCTTCCAATACTGCGGGTCGCGGCATCTGTTCCGGTCCTGGCAACATTAACTTCGACGTCCAGTTCGCCAAGAGCTGGTTCATCCGCGAGAGGCTTCGGATCAAGTTCAGCCTGGATATGTTCAACATCTTCAACCATGCCAACTTCACCGGAAACGGCTTCTCCAACGGCTACTCCGCTAGCAACTTAGTGTGCGGATCGGCTCCTTGCAGCCCAACCAATAATGTCGTGACCAGCTACAATACCGCCGGACTCGGCACCTTTGGCCAAGCTACTCAGGTTCGACCTGGACGCGAAATGCAGTACGGCATGAAGTTCACGTTCTAACCTCTCACTCAACCAACATGTCGTAACCTCCGAAGGCGGGGCTTGAAACTTTAAGCCCCGCCACTTTAATCTGGGACCGAGTGCGCAGAATTCAATTCCCAGCCAGGCTCGATCCAGACTCCTTGTGTCGCGCCGGGCGACAGAAACCTAGCTTCAAACTCCACGCCGTATTACTCACTTTGCTGATCGCGGCGACCGGCCTCAGCCCTCATACCCTGCCCGCGCAATCCGCTCCTCCAAAAAAAGACGCGGCGCGGCCTGTCGGGAACACCTCACAAGCGGAAGCTGAACTGGCGCGACGCGTCAAGGAAGCCGATGCCGCCCGCGCCGGCGGCAATGCAGACGCCATCGATCAGGCCAATCGCCGTCTCGCCGCTCTTGCCTTGCGCGAGTTAGGACAATTGCGGCTTCTCGAGCGCGCCTATCCCCAGGCCATTGAGCTCTATCGCAATTCGCTGGAACTCGACGACCAACCCGATACCCGCATCGACCTCGCCATCGCCGACCTCAACGCCAACCAACTCGATGAGGCTGTCACCCAGGTGAACCAGGCTCTGGCCGCTAATCCCGACAATGTGCGGGCGAACACCGTCCTTGGGCGTACCCTCATGCGCAAGCGCCAATATCCGCAGGCCGCCGAGGCGCTTTCCCGGGCGGTGCAGCGCGAGCCTGATATCGAATCCCTGTATTCGCTGGGTATTTGCCTGCTCGCCAGCAAAGATCCTCAGGACAAGGAGCGTGCCGCCGGCGTCTTCCAGAAAATGGTCGACGTTGCCGGCGACAGCGGTTCACTCCACGTTCTCTTTGGCCGTGCCTATCGTGATGCCGGAGACCTTCCGGCCGCCATCCGCGAATTGGAGCGGGCCGTTCAGCTCGATCCGAAAACGCCCCATGCCCATTACTTTCTGGGGCTGGCGCGCCTCTCGATGAACGAATGGAAGCCCACCCCCGAAGCCAAGGCCGAGCTCCTCAAGGAGCAGCAGAATTTCCCTCATGACTTCCTCGCCAATTACATGCTCGGCTTTCTTGCTTCCGAAGAGCGCCAGTACGACGAGTCGGATAAATATCTGAAGATCGCCGCCGAAGCCCGTCCGACCTGGCCTGAACCGTGGCTTTACATGGGACTGAACGCTTACGCGCAGGGCGACATGAAGCGCGCTGAAGAGACGCTGCGCAAGGCGGTTGAACTGACCGGTAAAGATGAAGCGCGTTCCAATTATCAAATCCGCCGCGCGTACGTTGACCTCGGACGCATTCTCTCCACGTCCGGCCGCAAGGATGAAGCGGAAACTTATCTCGTGAAGGCCCGCGATCTGCAGAACAAGACCATGGCGCAGACGCAGCAAAATGTCGCCCAGACCGCGGCAGCCGCGGGAGTGGGCGACTCCGCGGCCATCGTTGCTCTCAATCCCGAGGCCGAGACCGAAGCCGCTCCGCTTCTTCCGGCCAACACCGATCCCTTCGCCCGCCTCGATGCTTCCACCTTCGCCCGCTCGAATCTCACCGCGAAACAGCGCACCGCCGCTGAATCGCAGGAGAGTCGCCTGCGGCTGATTCTCGGCGCGAGCCTCAGCGATCTCGCCACCGCCGAAGCCGTTCGCGGCGCATATTCCGTAGCTCTCGCCCACTTCCAGCAGGCTGAACATTGGAACCCCGCGACTCCCGGCCTGGCCAAGAACCTCGGACTCTGCGCCTTCAAGGAAAATGATTATCCAGAGGCCATTCGCGGACTCTCTCGTGCCCTCGAAGAAAAGCCTGCCGATGCACCCGTGCGTGCCATGCTCGGCATGGCCTACTTCGCCAGCGACCAATTCGCCGATGCATCCAAAACCTTTGAGCCACTCGGTCCCCGCGGCATGCAGGATCCCACCGTTGGCTATGCCTGGGCCGCCTCTCTCGCACGCACCGGCGACCTCAAGAAATCTTCCGCCGTCCTTCTCCAGTTCGAAAACGCAAAAATTCCCAACGACACCCTGCTCCTCGTCGGACAGCTATGGACCGAGATCGGTGACTATCATCGCGCCGTCGATGTTCTCCACCGCGCCGCCGAGTCCGATCCCGCACTGCTGAAGGCCCACTACTTCACCGGACTGGCTTATCTTCGCTGGGAACACTGGACCGAAGCCGCCAATGAGTTCCAGGCCGAGCTCGCGCTTTCCCCCGGCGATCTCGATGCCCGCTACAACCTCGGCTTCGTCGATTTACAGCAGGCCAAGGTCGACGACGCTCTCGCCATCTTCCGCGCCGTGATCGACGCCAATCCCAGCTATGCCAACGCCCAATACCAGGTTGGCAAAATCCTTCTCGATCGCGGTCAGCTCGACGAGGCCATCGGCCATCTGGAAATCGCCGCTCACCTCATCCCTCAGGTAGACTACGTCCACTACCAGCTCCAAGCCGCCTATCGCAAGCGTTCGCGCACCGCCGACGCCGATCGCGAACTGGAGTTGTATAAGCAGCTCAAAGCCAAGGCGCGTGAACAGACGTCTTTGCCCAAACAGAATCCCTAGGTCGCTATCGCGTGAAGATCTTCGAACGACAATTTGCAGCCTTTACCCTTGCCGCGTTCCTGGCAACTTCCTCCTCTGCGCAGATGGGCCACAACGCCCCTCCGCCGCCACCGCCCGGAGCTAAGTCCACCAAGTGCACGGGACGCCCCGTGCCGCAACTCGAAGACATCACCGCGAAAACCGGCATCCACTTCACCCATACCTCCGACCCATCGAAGAAGTACATTGTCGAATCCATGAGTGGCGGCGTGATTCTGATCGACTACGATCGTGACGGCTGGCCCGACATCTATTTCACCAATGCGCCTACCGTGGAAATGACGATGAAAGGCCAGAAGAGCCAGGGCGCGCTTTACCACAACAATCACGACGGCACCTTCACCGACGTTACCCCCAAGTCTGGGCTCGACTCGCCTTGTTTCGCCATGGGAGGCGCCGTCGGTGACTACGACAACGACGGCTGGCCCGACCTCTACGTCACCTGCCTCGGCGGTAACGTTCTCTACCACAACAATGGCGACGGCACTTTTACTGACGTCACCGCGAAAGCCGGCGTCTCCGATGGCCGCTGGTCCACAGGTGCCTCCTTCGGTGACTACGATGGTGATGGCAATGTCGACCTCATGGTCGTCAACTACGTCGACTTCCATCTCAACGATCTCCCCGGCTTCGGCCGGTTTCCCAACTGCAAATACCACGGCATCGACGTCCAATGCGGCCCCCGCGGTCTCAAGGGCGCCGGCGATTCGCTCTTCCACAACAATGGCGACGGCACTTTCACCAATGTCTCCAAGCAAGCAGGGGTCGACGATCCGAGTGGTTACTACGGAATGCAGCCCATTTTTGTGGACTTCAACAACACCGGCCGCCCCGACATCTACGTAACCAACGACTCCACCCCGAAATTCCTTTATAAGAATGAAGGTAACGGCACCTTCAAGGAGATCGGCCTCGAATCGGGCACCGCAGTCAGCGAAGACGGCTCCGAGCAGGCGTCCATGGGCATCGCCGTCGGCGACTACCTACACACCGGTCGCCCCGACCTCTACATCACCAACTTCGAGGATGAGGACGACCTCCTCTATCGCAACGATGGCAACTGGGACTTTACCGACGTCTCCTACAAGTCGGGTGTCGCCTTGCCGTCTTTGCCTTGGGTGAAGTGGGGAACCGCCTTCGTCGACTTCGACAATGACGGGTGGCTTGATCTTATCGCCGTCGCCGGCCACGTTTACCCCCAGGTAGATTCCTTGCCCGCCGGCGGTGGTTACCGTGAACCCAAGCTTCTCCATCTGAACCAGAAAGACGGTACCTTCTGCGATGCCAGTGACCAGGCCGGTCCTGCCCTGAAGGAACGTCGCGTGTCGCGTGGTCTGGCCGTCGGCGACCTCTTTAATGATGGCAACATGGATGTCGTCATCGGCGACCTCGACGGCCAGCCCATGGTCCTGAGAAACCATGGTGTCCCGGGCAGCCACTGGGTCAGCTTCGAGCTTGCCGGCGCCAAGAGTAACCGGCTGGCCCTCAATGCCAGGCTTAAAATTGTCGCCGGCGGTATAACCCAGACCGAAGAGATCCACAGTGGAGGAAGCTACCTCTCGCAAAGCGATCTTCGGGTACATTTCGGCCTCGGTGCGGCCACGAAGATCGACTCCCTGGAGATCCGTTGGCCTTCCGGCAAAGTCGATACCGTCAAAGATCTCGAAGCGGACAAGTACTATGCCGTGCTGGAAGGGCAGGGCATCGTCCCCGCCGAAAATATCACGCCCGGCCCCGCCAAGCGGCCCTAAGGTGCACGCATAATTTCGATCGTGATCATCGTAATTTCTTTGCCAGAATAACGATCTTCTACTAGTATCGACGCGACTCGGTGTGGGGCCGCAATCACCCGTTCTACAGCAGGAGTTCTCATGTCTGAATGGCGCTTGCCATTGAAATTCGTGTTGCTGGTCTTTCTTCTTTCTTCTGCAAATTTCCTCCTCGCCGGTGACGACATTCCCGCCGCCGCCTGGCGTCGTCCCATCGGTCAATCTCTTCCGAACGCCGGCGGTCACAAACCGGAGATCACCAATATTGACGACGGCTATTGGCAAGGCGCACCCGTCGGCGGATTCGGAGCCGGCACCTTCTCCCGCTCTTACCGCGGAAACTTCGAGCGCTGGCACGTCAAGGCTGGTATCCACAAGTATCAGAATGTTCCCGCCAATCAGTTTGCCGTCTTCGTTCAACCCGAAGGCGAAGCGTCGACCGCGCAAGTGCTCTCCACCCAGAAGCCCGAAGGCCACCAACTCTCCGCCTGGAACTGGAGCTATCCCGTCGGCGGGGGAGACTATGCCGCTCTCTATCCAAAATCATGGTTTGCCTATAAGTCGAAACAGCTCCCGGTGACTCTCACTCTCGAACAGTTTTCTCCCATCATTCCGGATAACTACAAAGAGTCCAGCTATCCTGTTGCCGTTTATAACTGGTACATCACGAACCCAACCGAAAAACGCGTCACCGTCTCCATCCTCTTTTCGTGGACGAACATGATCGGGTGGTTCCGCGACACCACCACGGGTTTCGCTGCCGGGTTGAACTCGCAGAACATCAATCGCTACAAATCTGAATCTCTGCAGAACGGAGAGATGCAAGGTCTCGTCTTCGATCGGCTCCGGTCCGACGGTGTTTCCGACGAGTGGGATGGACAATTTGCGATCGCAGCGCTCGGCGGTAAAGGTTCGGACATCACCTATCTCACTACGTATCGTCCCACTGGCTCCGGCGCTGAAGTCTGGGATTCCTTCGCCAAAGATGGCCGTCTTCCCAACGTAGCCGCCAACCTCGCCAGCAGCGGCGATCCCCTCGCCGGCGCCATCGCCGTGCGCGTCACCCTCGCCCCGGGAGAGAAGCGTCTTGTTCCCATGGCCCTTTCCTGGGATCTCCCCTACGTGCAATTCGGCCTCGGCCGCAAATGGGCGCGCCATTACACCCGTTTCTTCGATCGCTCCGGTACCAACGCCTGGAAGATCGCTCGCATCGCCCTCGAGAATGGACAGGACTGGAGCCGCCAGATCGATGCCTGGCAGAAGCCCTACATCGAGAACGAGGACAAGCCCCTGTGGTATCGCGGGATGCTCTTCAACGAACTCTACGATCTTGCCGATGGCGGCACTCTCTGGGCCCATGAAGTCGGCAAACCTGGCAATCCAAACCATCCTTCTGCGGTCAAGGAGGATAGCTTCAGCTTCATGGAGTGCTTCGACTATCCCTACTACGGTACTCTCGACGTCCGCTTCTATGGTTCATTTCCGCTGGCGAAGTTCTGGCCTGAAATAGAAAAGCAGGAGATGCGCGAGTACGCCGATACCATTCCGGAAACGATCAAGCAGGACTACATCTGGGCGTGGGAATCCGATAAAGACCACAAGCTTGTGCCCACTGAACGCAAGGTTGCCGGATCCGCTCCGCATGATCTCGGTAGCCCGATCGAAGACCCTTTTATTCTTCCCAACCAGTACAACTTTCAGAATGTCTCCGACTGGAAGGACCTCAACAGCAAATATGTCCTCATGGTCTGGCGCGATTACGTGATGTCGGGCAGTAAGGACAAAGAATTCCTGCAATACAATTTCAGAGCCGTGAACCAGGCCATGCACTTCCTGCGTCAGTTCGATAAGGACAACGACGGCCTCATCGAAAACGATGGCTATCCCGATCAGACCTACGACAACTGGGCAGCCCGCGGGGAAAGCGCTTACAGCGGCAGCCTCTATCTTGCTGCCCTTCGCGCAACCGAAGAAATCGCCAAGGCCCTCGGCGATAGTCACGTCGCCACCGAGAACGCCGATCTCTTCAAGCGCGCCCAGGCTGCTTTCATCAAGAAACTCTGGAACGGCACTTACTTTAACTACGACGTCGGCAGCTCTTACAAGAACAGTGTTATGGCCGAGCAGCTTGCCGGGCAGTGGTACGCCTCTCTCACCGGTCTCGGCGAACTTGTGCCGCGCGAAATGCAGCGCTCCGCCCTGCAGCACGTATACGACTTCAACGTGATGAAGCTCAACCACGGCACCATGGGTGCGCTCAATGGCATCAGCGCCGACGGTGCGCTGCTCACCGACGACGAGCAGACCGAGGAGGTCTGGACCGGCGTCACCTTCGCCGTCGCCGCCACCATGCTCCAGGACGGGTTGCGAGACCAGGGCTATGCCACCGCCAAGGGCATCTACAACGTGGTGTACGTGGACAAGGGCTACTGGTTCCGGACCCCCGAGGCATGGGATTCCCGCGGCTTATATCGCGCCGGTATGTACATGCGCCCCGGCGCTATCTGGTCCATGGAAATGGTGCCCGACTCGAAAGCAACCACCGCCGCCGCCAAATAAACTTGACTGTGGGTCGCAACACTGTTCGCATTCAATGAATTCTCTGGGTGCCCCATCCTGAGCGCAGCGAAGGGTGGGGGTCTTCTTTCTTAACTCCGATTGCCACTGTCTTCTAGTACGACCCCACACCCAAGTAGAATTACATGATCCCGAGGACCTCATGAGTCTTTTACTCTTCGCGTTCCTTTCTGTCTCCCTCTTCGCCCAGGACACCCCCGCCTTCCACCGCGTCCAGCATCTACGCCGCGGCATTAATACCAGCGAATGGTTTGCCCAGTCCAGTGACTACAGCGCCCAGCGCCTTCGTACCTACACCAAGCTCAATGACATTGACCGCATCAAGAAGATGGGCTTCGATCACATCCGCATCAGTATCGATCCCCAGGTCTTCGAATGCTTCCGCACCGGCGCCAGTTGCGAACGTGTGCAGATGCTCGACGAAGTCGTAGACCGGGCCCTCACCCAGGATCTCGCCGTCATCATCGATCTCCATCCCAGCAGCGACTACAAACGCCAGATCGCCTCCAGCGAAGATGCCGTGGAGCGCGCCGCTCTGCTCTGGTCGCAAATAGCCCAACATTTTGCCAAGGCCGATCCCGAGCGCCTCTTTTTTGAAGTGATGAATGAGCCGGAGCTTTCCGACTTCTTCCGCTGGAACGGCATGGAAGAAATGCTGGCCCGGGCCATCCGGCAGAGCGCTCCGACACATACCATCATCGTGGCTGGCGCACGCTATTCGGATATAGACGACCTCGTCCGCCTGCCTGAATTCAGCGATCGCAATCTCATCTTCAACTTCCATTACTACGAGCCGCACATCTTCACCCACCAGGGCGCCTCGTGGGGCTCAGCCTACTGGATGCGACTGCATGACCTGCCTTTCCCGGGGACGCCGGAGAACATTGCCCCCCTCACCGCGCAGCAGGCCGACGACTACAGCCGCTGGCAGCTCACCGAATACGCCCTCGGCCACTGGGATCCGGCGCGCATCTCCGCCGAGATGTCTTTCGCGGCCGATTGGGCCAAACGCCGCAACGTTCCCCTCATCTGTAACGAGTTCGGCGCCTACCGCGAACATACGAAGCCTGAAGACCGCCTGCGCTGGCTCACCGCCGTCCGCACCGCGCTGGAGACGAATCACATTGGCTGGACGATGTGGGATTACCGTGGCGGCTTTGGCGTGGTTCGGGTGAACGGCGACGAAGTCGTTCAGGATCCGGACGTGGTGCACGCCCTCGGCCTGCGCTAGGCTCGGCACCCCGGGCTTGAGACCGCCCGGGTCGCGGGTTTTGCGGGCCGAAACCGGTCCTGCAGCTCTGAAAATCGACCTCAACGTCGGTCTTGCCCCCGCATTCTTTTTTCAGTAAACTCAGCCCCCGTTCGGGGAACCTGCATGGCCACTCTTTCCTCCTATAACCTTCGTTCGCTCCGCGAAAGTATTGTGTACGCGCACATCCAGGCGGAGACGGTACACCACGATATCGACGCCACCATCGCTACCTTTCACCATCCCCGTTATGAAGTGCCGGCCATGGGTGGCACCATCGATGGCAGGGAAGCAGTCCAGAGCCTGCTTAGCGCGTTGCTGACCGCATTCCCCGACTTCTGGCTTGAGATTACCGCCCTCCATCACGCCGACGCCGCTGTCATCGTCGAATGCAACTTCGGGGGCACCCATCGCGGCACCTGGGCCGGACTTGCTCCCACCGACAAGGCGATGGAAGTCCAGGCGGTGCTCATCTATGTTTTCGAAGGCGAGCGTTTGGTGTGCGAAAAGGTTTATTTCGATCACGCCACCGTGGTCCGTCAACTGCTCGGTTGATTGCTCGAAATAAGTGCATCAAAACGGCATTTCTTGGTTGAATTTTGCTGTTTAGAAGCCTTTTTTCGGCGTGAAATTGTCCTTCTTTTTCAACTCATGAGAGTAAACGGCTCGCATACGCCCAAGAGCTCGTGCGCTGCCAAGAGCCCGCTGCGCGGGCGCCATGCAATAGCCCAGCACGTGAGTGCTGGGAGCAATCCCCGCCGCCCTCAAGTCCCCTTCAGGGGACGGCATCCCAATGAAAGTGCAATGGGATCACATCCACCCTGTTCATCCCTCACAGACATCTTCCCATCCCACCCGCTAACCTGCGCATGTGGGGCTATCCCACCATGCTCTTTGATAATTGAACGCGCGATCCGCTAACTCGTTGCGAATGAATATTTTACTTGCAACTCTTTTGGATGGAATATTTTGCGTGGGATTGCACAGCTAAACTCTTGAAAACAAGAAACCGAACACCCGGTAGGGGATGCCCTAATAATGATCGAGCGCTTCGCAGCCCTTACCCTCGGTGCACAGATAGGATTTGGCGGTCGCGAGGTTCTTGAATTCTTCGGTTCGCCCGCTCGGCCATGCGATCTCAACGCGATCGACTTTGTCGTGTGGGCCGACGCCGAAGGTCACGGGCAGCTCCGACTGCGAGAGGTAGCTCGATCCGCTGTGCACGATGCGCATCTGGCTCATGCCCGCAAAGGCGATGCGAACCACGGTGCCGATGCCGTCGCGGTTTGATTTCGTTCCCTGTACGTGAAAGCGAACGCTTTTATTGCCGCTGGCGAGGTCGTTGCGGTAAAGATACGCCGGTCCGTTATTGGTGGTGAGCAGCAGGTCGAGGTCGCCATCGCGATCGAAGTCGCCATACGCTAACCCCCGGCCTACCTTGGGCGCAGCAAAGCCGCCGCCGACCGCGCTGGCCACATCCTGAAAGCTGCCGTGGCCGTTGTTGAGAAAAATCTGCGGCGACTGTTCGTAGGCGACATCGCGGCGCACCGCGCGCACACTGTCGTCGATGTGCCCGTTGACGGCGATCAGATCGAGGGCGCCGTCGAGATTGAGATCGGCGAAGACGCAGCCGAAGCCGAGCATGCGCCGCGACGCGCCGCCAACGCCGGTCGTCAAGGCAACGTCGGTGAAGTTGCCATCGCTGCCGGCCCGGTAGAGACCGATCATCTCGTTGTCGAAGTTGGTGACGGCGATGCCGGGGCGCCCTGAATTTTCAAAGTCGCCCACCGCAATCCCCATCCCGGCGCGGGCTTTGCCATCCATGCTGAAGGCGAGTCCCGCCTCCACGCCGACATCCTCAAACTTGCCATTCTTCAAGTTGCGATAAAGCTTGTTGGGCTGGGTATCGTTCGCCACCACCAGGTCGGGCCAGCCATCGTTGTTGCTGTCGAGCATGGCAACGCCGAGCGACTTGGAACTCGAGTCGAAGATGCCGCTCTTGGCGGTGACGTCTTCGAAGGTACCGTTGCCGCGGTTGCGGAACAGCCAGCAGGTTTCGCCGCGATACGCTTCCGGCGTGCAATACGACTTATGCTTGCCGTCGATGCTGCAGGCGATGTCGGTCTGCGGAGACCACTTCACGTAGTTGCACACGAAGAGGTCGAGCAAGCCATCTCGATCGAAGTCGAACCAGACGGCCGAGGTGCTCAAGGCATTGCGGCCATCGAGCCCGGCAGCTTTCGTGGCGTCGACAAAGGTGCCTTTGCCGGTGTTGTGGAAGAGCCGATTCTGCCCAACACAGGTGACGAGCAGGTCAGGAAACCCATCGTTGTCGTAGTCGGCGACGGCCACGCCCATCCCATACATCTCGACGTCGAGCCCCGCACGCTTGGTCACGTCGGTGAACGTGCCGTTACGATTGTTGCGGTAGAGCTGCAGGGTGGAGCGCTGCTTGCGATGACCGCTCCAATCCATGCCGTTGACGAGCAGGATGTCGAGCCAGCCGTCGCGGTCGTAGTCGAGGAAGGCGCAACCGGGGCCGAGGGTTTCTGGCAGCAGCTTGCCGCCGAAGGCTCCATTGTTGTGCTTGAAGTTGATCCCGGCGGCGCCAGTTACATCGGCGAGGCGAAACCCTGGCTGGGGAAGGTTCTCGGCGAACAGCCGCGGCGAAGAAGATGCCAGACCGAGGATGCCCATGCCGTATAGGAAGTCGCGACGATTCAAGAGAGGGTCACCAGCCCATTCTTGATGGCGTAGACCACCAATTCGGCGGTGTTATGAATGCCGAGCGCCTCCATGATATTGGCGCGATGCACGGAGACCGTGTTGACGCTGAGCGAGAGGTCACCGGCAATCTCTTTGTTCGATTTGCCGTTGACGATCAATTGCAGGACCTCAAGCTCGCGATTGGTAAGGCCGAGATTCTTCTCGCCCTTCAGGGCAGCAGGTTTCACGACCTTGGGATCGAGCACCATCGCCCCGGCGGCGACTTTGCGGACTGCTTCGATCAAGTCAAGGTCGACGGCGCTCTTGAGGATGTAGCCGTTCGCGCCGGCATCGAGCGCGAGGCGGACCCATGTGTCTTCGGAGTGCATGGTGAGCATGAGCACGGCGATGTCGGGCCACTGGGTGCGGATCTGGCGGGTGGCGTCCATCCCGCTCGTTCCCGGCAAAGCGCAGTCCATGACCACCACGTGCGGATGGAACTCGCCAGCCAGCTTGACGGCTTCGTTGCCATCGCCCGCTTCCGCGACGATGGAGATCTCGGGATCGTCTTCGAGCATGAGGCGAAAGCCGCGGCGGACCAGCGCATGGTCGTCGACCAGGAGAACCGAGATTTTGTGTTTCTTCATGCGCTTAATCGCTCCTTCGGAACTTCGAGGCGAACCAGGGTTCCTCCGCCTTGCACGGGCAGCCATTGAATGCTGCCACCCAGCAACTCGGCACGCTCGCGCATTGCCACTAATCCAATGCCGCGCTTCGCGGGGTCGGGCTGCATGCCTTTGCCGTGATCTTCGACTTCCAGCGAAAGTTCCTGTGGCTGGAATGCCAGGTGGACGTAAACCTCGCGGGCGTCCGAATGCCGGACCACATTGTTGAGCGCCTCCTGCAGGATGCGATAGATATGAATACCTGCGGCGCTCGCGATCGCGACCGGCGTTCCGGATTTCTCGTAGTGTACGGTAATTCCGTTTTGCCGTTCCATCATCGGCAGGTACCAGTCGATGGCGCTCTCCACCCCCGCTTCGTCGAGCACCACGGGATGCAGCGCCTGCGACAGACTGCGCACGTTGTCGAGCGTGACTTGCGCCATCTCGCGGACTTCGTGTAAGTCGCGTGCCCACGTGGTACCGGCCGGCGCCTGGCGTTCCGCGCGGCCGAGCAGGGAACCGATAGCGGTGAGGATCTGCCCGAACTCGTCGTGCAGTTCGCGGGAGATGAATTGCAGGGTCGATTCCTGGGTCGCAATGAGCTTGTGCGCCAGTTCGCTGCGCTGCTCGGAAAGCGATGCCAACTGGGCGAAGAGCTGGCGATTGGAGAAGGTGATCAGGACGCCAGTGAGGATGATGGCTGCCAGGGTGGCGCCAAGGAAGAGAAAGACGTTATGTTCCACGCCGGCATAGATCGATTCAATCTGGCGCGCCGCCTCCTCTTCGTTCTGGTTGTTCTCGACAAGTTGGCGGGCGACCGTCGAGGTCAGGCCGGCTTCGCGCGTCTGCAATGCCGGGATGAGGGCGCGGGCGGCCTTCTCGTCGCTGCTGTCGGCCAGGGTGAAAACGCGATCGACTTCCGCCCAGAACTGCGAGACGGAGGTTGCCAGGTACTGCCGCTGTTCCGGAGTGCGGTGGGCAGCGGCGAGCTGGTCTTCCTTCTGCAGGGCGTCATCGAGATCGACGCGCAGGCGTCGAAACTGGCTTTGCCACGCGCTGAGAGGATAGGGCTCATCGCCCTGGAGCATGTCGCGCATGGCCAAGGCGAGAGCGTTGAGATTGTTTTGAATGCGTAGCAGTTGCAGCGAGTCGCGCCGGTTGCGATCGACCAGATCGCTTTGCACTTGCCGAAGGTGGGTGATCTGGATGCGAATGTACCTTGAATAGACCAGCACGGAACAAAGAATGACCACCAGGGCAAGCAACAAACCCCGGGTCGGAGTCCGGCGCTGGGCTACGCTACGAGGCACGCGGCGAACATTCAAAGGCGACTACTTTGCGCTGACGACGACATACTTCTTGCCGGCGTAGAGACGGTAATTCTCTCCATCCGCCACGATCTTGAAAGGCACGGGACGCTTCAACTGGTCGTCGACATCGAAGGCGGTACGAAAAAGTTCATTCTCGCCGACGTCAAGCACGACGAAGTTGCCGTCTTTCGTGAAGCCGAACCCGTACTGACCAGGATCGAGATGGTTTGCGCCAATGCTGATCTTGGTCTCGGTGATCAGGAGGCCTTGATACTTGGCGGCGACATCGGAGGAATAGCCGGAATTGTCGACGAAAGCAGCGACCAGGAGTTTGCCGTTATCGAAGCGGGCGGCTCCGGAGTTGCGGCTTTGCACCGAGGCGACGAGTCCATCGAAGAAGAAATTCGTTGGGACGACTGTTTTCAGATCGGCGGGATCGACGACTCCCGGCTTCTTTGACTGCTGTGCGACCGAGGCGCAAACCAATAACGCAATACAAAGTGCAGTGTGGACCCGAGCTCTCATGCGATCGTCTCCATGCCGAAAATTTCGCGCCAGCCAGTGTACGATGGGGAACTGCACTTCGCCAGAGATTTAGTTGGCGTATCGAGGCGCGATAGGCTCGAAGTGCACTAGAATAACGATCGTCTATGATGGCCCATGCGCCGCGGTTCTCCTCAATTTTCCTTCTCCTACTCGCCTTTCCCGCGACCGGACTTTCGCAGAACACGGCCAGCGCCCCTGCGAGACCGCATATCACCGGCTTTTCCCACGTCGCAGTGTACGTGGACGATTTTGCCAAAGCCGGAGAGTTCTATGGTGGCGTGTTGGGCTACACAAAGGAATCCGCCACTGTCTTCACAGTGAACGAACATCAATCAATCGAGCTGGAACAGGCGCCGGCTGGGATCGAGGACCGGATTGCGCACATCGCGTTTGCAACCGACTCCGCGGAAGGCATGCGGCAATACCTCAGGGCGAAGGGCATCAAGGTTCCCGATGCGGTGAGCGATGGTCGCGATGGCAGCCGATGGTTTGCGCTTACCGATCCTGCCGGTCAACCGATCGAGTTCATCCAGGAAAAGCCGCATGCGGTTGCGAAAGCTGCTGTGGCTCCGGCTTCCACCCAGATTATTCACGTCGGCTTCGTGGTGCGCGATCGGGCGTCCGAAGAGCGCTTTTATCAAGACATCCTGGGTTTCCGTCCGTACTGGCATGGCGGAATGGTTGCGGAACGCACGGAGTGGGTGGCCTTGCAGGTTCCCGATGGAACCGTGTGGATCGAAGAGATGCTGGGCGGGGGCGAGCATCCGTCGCCTCACGAGCTTGGCGTGCTCAACCATTTCTCGCTGGGCGTGGACAAGATCGACACGGTGGTTCCGAATCTGAAGCAGCATGGGTGGAAGCCGGTAGGCAGCGACCAGGACAAACCGCCACTCGGGAAAGACGGGAAATGGCAGTTCAATATCTTCGATCCCGATCTGACCCGCGTGGAGTACATGGAATTCCGTCCCGCCGAGAAGCCTTGCTGCTCCGACTTCACCGGACCACACCCGCACAACTAATTTTCGTTTAAGGGGCTCGTATGGCAACGCGTCGTGACTTTCTCAAGACCTCGTTGGCGGCTGGCGGCGCTTTGGCTCTTACCCGTTCGGCGTGGGGAAACGGCTCGACGCCGATCGGGCTGCAACTGTACAGCGTGCGTAAACAGGCGCAAGCTGATTTGGCCGGCGTGCTCGCAAAAGTGAAGCAAATCGGCTATGAAGAGGTCGAGACGTACTGGAATCTCTATTCGCGTCCCGCGCCGGAATTGCGGCGGATGATTGCGGACGCCGGCCTGCGCCTGCCAAGCGGGCACTTTGACTACGAGAAAGTCGAGAGCTCTTTTGAGTATGCGCACAACCTCGGTTTGCGGTACATGGTTTGTCCCATGCTGCCGACCAAGATGCAGAACACTTCGCTCGATCCATTCAAGCAGGCCGCAGAGAAGTTCAACCAATGGGGGGAGCAGGCGCAAAAAGCGAACTTGCGTTTCGCCTTCCACAATCACAACTACGAATTCCAGAAATTTGGGAATACGACAGGCTTCGAAACCTTGGTGGCACAAACCGATCCGAAGCTGGTGTGGTTCGAGATGGATTGCTACTGGGTGACGCAGGCGGGGAGTGATCCGGTAACGCTGATGAAGTCGCTGGGCAGCCGGGTGCGCATGCTCCACATCAAGGACCGCGTGGGCGGGGTAGCAACTTCCCAGAAGCTCGAGACAGCGGCGGAGCATTTCACCGAAGTAGGAACTGGACGCATCGACTTCAAGGCAATCGCGGCGGCGGCGCGGGCGATCGGCGTGGAGCATTACTTCGTGGAGCAGGATGAGATCAGCAAGCCTGTCTACGAAAGCCTCGCGACGAGCTTTCAAAATGCGAAGAAACTGTTGTCTTAAGTCGCAAAAATGGCCCGGCTAGGCCGGGCCGGTCGGGATTGGAATTGGATTCCTTTCCCGGTGGTCGAGTGAGATCGATTTTTGCTGCACACGATGCTTGGGGGCAACGTGCGAGTACGAATGTGCAGCCATAAAACGACACATCAGACTGTAAGTCAATCAAAAAAGCGGCTAGAGAACCGGTTTTTTACAGCGGTTCACCGCAACCTCGTCCGATGCGTAGAATGTACGGGTTTGCCGGGCAGCTGGTAGTGCTTCTCGAGAGGGGACATATGCGCAGTGCAATAATCGGTGGCATTCGTTACTTCAGCTTGCATTCTCGATGGATTTTCTCCATGACGATTTTGGCCACGATGCTGGTGAGCGTCGCTGCGCATGCCGCGGTCCGTGCGACTCCGATTCAAACCGGCTGGCAGTTTCGCGCGGTGGGGAAGCCATCGCTGGCCGCCGCGCTCGAATGGCACCCGGCGACCGTGCCCGGGGTGGTGCAGACCGATCTCCTGCAGAACAAGCTCATCGCTGATCCCTTCTACGGCAACAACGAGCCGGAGCTGCAATGGATTGGGCTGACCGATTGGGAATATCAAACCAAGTTCCAGGCCGATGCGGCGACGGTCGCGCAGGAGCATGTGGAACTTGTCTTTGATGGCCTCGATACCTACGCCGAGGTCTTCGTCAACGACCAGAAAGTTTTGGATGCCGGCAACATGTTTCGCACCTGGCGGGTGGATGTGAAGAAGAATGTGAAGGCGGGCGACAACACGTTGCGCGTCATCTTCCATTCGCCGGTGATGACGTGGCTGCCGAAGCTGCGCGGATTGCCCTATCACCTTCCTTCGGTCAATACCGCGCAAACCGGAGCGGAAGAGGGAATCCCCACCGACCCCTACACGCGCAAAGCGCCCTATCACTACGGATGGGATTGGGGGCCGCGTTACGTAACTGAGGGTATCTGGCGGCCAGTGCGGTTGGAAAGTTGGGACGGCGTGCGGATCGGCGATTTGCACATTGCGCAGCCCGCGGTCAGCAAAGAGGTCGCGCGTTTGACGGCCGACATGGACATCGAAGCCACCCAGGAGACGATTGCCGACATCACCGTCAGCGGCGCCTTTCACGGCAAGAATGCGGTGAGCGAGACGCGCCGCGAGAGGCTCTATCCGGGCACCAACCATTTCAAAATTCCGCTCAAGCTCGAGAATCCGAACCTCTGGTATCCCGCCGGATATGGTGCGCAGGACCGCTACCAATTCTCCGCGTCGGTGAAGGCAGGCAAGTTGGAAGATCACACCCAGGTGACTACGGGCATTCGGTCCATCGAGCTGCGACGGCAGGCAGACCAGTGGGGCAAGAGCTTTGAATTCGTCGTGAACGGGATTGCGGTCTACGCCAAGGGCGCGAACCTGATTCCATTCGACAGTTTTTTACCGCGGGTGACGCGCGAAGACCACCGCACGATGCTGCTGGCGGCGCGTGCCGCGCACATGAACATGGTCCGCGAATGGGGCGGTGGGGCCTACGAGAGCGACGACTTCTACGATCTTTGCGATGAACTCGGGATCCTCGTCTGGCAGGAATTCATGTTCGGCGGCGCGATGGTGCCCGGCGAT
This sequence comes from uncultured Acidobacteriaceae bacterium, assembly GCA_963703075.1. GTDB lineage: Bacteria > Acidobacteriota > Terriglobia > Terriglobales > Acidobacteriaceae > Korobacter. The sequence continues at coordinate 2,035,135 of OY969786.1, read as the reverse complement.
CTCGAATTCCAGCAGAATGTTCGGCAGGAGGCGATCGACAATGTGAAGCGCCTGCGCAATCATCCGAGCGTGGTGCTTTGGTGCGGCAACAACGAAATGGAAACCGGCTGGAAGCATTGGGGCGACCGCCAGGCTTTCAAAGATTCTGTGCCGCCGGATACACGTGAGCAGGTCTGGCAGGACTACGTGGTGCTGTTCCGCGATGTAATTAAGAGCGTGGTGAGCGAATATGCGCCGGAAACACCGTACTGGCCGAGTTCGCCGAGCGCGAACTTCGAAGCGCCTCCGGATAACCAGAACGACGGCGACATGCATTACTGGGCGGTGTGGCACGCGCAGAACCCGATTGAGGATTACACCAAGCAGCATCCGCGATTCATGTCGGAATATGGGTTCCAATCGTTTCCGGAGATGAGCACGATTCGCCGCTTTGCACAGCCCAGCGACTACGAGATCAATTCCGCGGTCATGCGCAACCACCAGAAGAATACGGGAGGGAACGAGCGCATCCTGACGTATATGCTCCGTGAATATCGCGAGCCGAAGGATTTCGCATCGTTCGTCTACATGAGCCAGGTGCAGCAGGCGGAGGCGATCAAGGTTGGGGCCGAGCACTATCGACGCATGAAGCCGCGAACGATGGGGCAGTTCTACTGGCAGCTGAATGATTGCTGGCCGGTGGCCTCGTGGTCGAGTATCGATTACTACGGCCGGTGGAAGGCGCTCCAGTACTACACGGTCCGCTTCTACGACGATGTGCTGGTGTCGCCCTGGGACCACGACGGCAAAGTCGAGACTTACGTTATCTCCGATAAGCTGCAGCCGTTCAAAGCCACCCTGCGGGTGCGGCTCATGGACTTCGCAGGCAAGGTGCTGTCGGATAAATCGACGGACATCGATGTGCCGGCGCAATCCAGCGCTATCTACCAGACGCAAGCGGAGCAGGAGCTTCTCGGAAACGCCGATCCGAAGACGGTTGTGGCTGTCTACGACCTTCAGCAGGACGGCAAGGTGATTAGCCGAAACGAAGTTTTCTTCGCCCGCACGCGGGATCTCAATCTACCCTCGCCGAACATCCAGGTGAACGTGGGAACGCAGGGTGACAAAGTAACGGTCACGGTGAAGTCATCCACACTGGCGCGTCACGTAGCGCTGTCCTTCGGCGACCTCGAGGTGCAGGCGGAAGATAACTATTTCGACCTTCTGCCGGGCGAAGAGGTTACGGTTGCGGTCAAGGGGAAAGCTACGGCCGATCAGATTCGGCAAGCGGTCCAGGTGATGACGATCGTCGACGCTGAACGCGATTCCGGGAAAACCGTAGTTGCCTCGGCGCAATGAGATAACCGTGCAACTGCTTGTCTTCGACGTTGGTGGCAGCCACATCGCAGGAGCACTTTGCGATCCGGATGGACCGAGCCTTCGGTCGCGCGCTTCTGTGCCCGTTGATTCCAGTGGCGACGAGGCGAAGTTCTACGCGACCGTCGATCAGCTCTCTGCGCATATCAAGAGCGAGTACGCGAATCGCGAGATCGAAGGCGTCTGCTTTGCTTTCCCCGGGCCCTTCGATTACGCCCAGGGAATCAGTTACCTGACCCACAAATTCGGTTGCCTTCATGGCAAGAACTTGCGGGCTGAATTTGCCGCACGCTTCGCCATGGACGCTGGCCGGATTCGTTTCGTGAATGACGCGGACGCGTTCCTGCTGGGCGAGTTGACGCAGCTTCCGTCTGCGAAATCTGGCAACACGGTGGGCATCACGCTCGGGACTGGGGTCGGTTCGGCCTTCGCAATCGACGGCGCGATCGCGCGGAGTGGGCCAGGGGTACCGCAAGAGGGCGAGATCTGGAATTTGCCATGGAAAGGCGGAATCGTGGAGGACGCGATTTCCACCCGCGCGATCCAGGGCGCGTATGCACAGCGCACCGGCCGGCAGATTTCCGTCCGCGAAATTGCGGAGGCGTGTCCCCTCGATTCGGTAGCGGTACGGGTGTTCGAAGAATTTGGGGAAATGCTGGGAAACGTCCTGCATTCGGTGACGGCCGAATTTCGTCCGGCGTCTGTGATCTTCGGCGGTGCTATTTCTCGCAGCGCAGAGCTCTTTCTTCCATGCACCGCGCGCCAATTCGGCGGCTCGCGGACATTGCAGGTTTCCACCCTTTTCGAAGACGCAGCCCTCTACGGTGCGGCGGCGCATTGGACGCAGTTAGAGAGAGGACCAGGGAAGGATTCATGAAACTCTCGCAACTCATACGGTTGGGTGTGGTGGTACTCGCATTCTGCGCGGGTCTTTCGGCCTTCGCCGATGTCTCGCTCCCGGTGCTTCTTTCTGATGGCGTGGTGCTACAGCGAGGCATGCCGATCCACATTTGGGGAAAGGCCGCGCCCGGCGAGAAGGTAAGTGTCGCGCTGGTCCGCCAGTCGAAAACGACGGTGGCGGATTTTCTCGGGCAGTGGCACGTCTATCTTGCGCCCGAACCCGCAGGTGGGCCCTATGAGTTGGCGATCAGCGGCCAAAACCAGGTCGTTTTGCACGACGTTCTCATAGGCGATGTTTGGGTAGCCTCGGGACAGTCGAACATGGAATTTCCGATGGAGGGATGGAACGGAACGCCCAAGGAAGCGGCGGAAGCAATCCCACGAGCCAACCTGCCAACGGTGCACCTCTTTCTCGTCGCGAAGGATTATTCACAGCATCCGCTCAGCGATTTGACGAAGCCGGCGAAGTGGAGTCCTTGCACGCCGGACACAGTGCGCCGGTTTTCGGCGGTGGCGTATTACTTCGCAAAAGAGATTGCGGCGCGTGAGAAAGTGCCCCTCGGCATCATCGAATCCAGCTGGGGCGGAACGGTGGCGGAAGCATGGACGAGTCTCGATGGCCTTTCGAGCAATCCTGGCCTGATGCCGATCTTTGCCAACCGTGCTCATATGATGGACGCCTTGTCGGAAACCGAAGCAATGGAACCGCATGAGAAAGAACTTCAGGAGGCCGCACGCGCAAAGGGGCTGCCGGAGCAGTTGTTTGCATGGCACCCCGATCCGCATAGCTGGGAGCCGGCCGCGCTTTACAACGCGATGATTGCTCCGCTTACGCCCTATGCCATTCGTGGGGTGATCTGGTACCAGGGTGAGAGCAATTCAGCGCTGGAGCGCGCGCCGCATTACGGCACACTGTTCGAGACCCTGATCCGCGACTGGCGCAATCATTGGGCAATCGGAGACTTCCCCTTCCTGTACGTCCAGATATCCAGCTTTAAATCGGACGCGTTGGAAGATTGGGCCCCGGTTCGCGAAGCACAGCGGCAGGCACTTGGACTCACGAACACCGCGATGGCTGTGACCATCGATATCGGCAATCCCGAGGACGTACATCCCACTGATAAGCTCGATGTCGGCCTACGCCTGGCCCTGGCTGCACGCGCGCTCAGTTATGGCGAGCGCGTCGAGTACGCGGGACCGTTGTTGCGCCAGGTAACACGCGAAGACAAAGGGTTACGACTGTGGTTCGATCATGCGACAGCCTTACGGCCGGGAGCCAAGGGCGTATGCGGCTTTTTGATCGCAGGAAATGATCGCCGGTTCGTGCCCGCCGCGGCTCAGATCGACGGTTCGACAATCGTCGTATCGAGTTCCGGGGTGGAAGATGCGACGACAATTCGATATGCATGGGAGAACAGCCCGGAATGTACCTTCTTTAACCAAGCAGGTCTGCCGGCATCTCCTTTTGAAGCAAAGCTGGCCCTCTACCACTGAGCCGGTGCTCACGGCGCTGCGATCTGGAAGCGCAGAACAGATTGCGCAATGCGGTACTGGTATTGCGCAGAGGCGAACTGGATCTGTGCCTGCGTCTGCTGAAGCTGCGCCTGGCTTAACTCTACGATGGAGCTCAGGCCGAGGTTGTAGCGGGTCTGCGAGAGATCGATCGCCAAGTTGGCTTGCTTCAGGAACTGTTGCGAAACCCCTATACGGTTATACGCGGTGATCGCATTCAGCCAGCTGGTGCGAACGTCGTTAGCGATGCGGTCTTTCAGATCTCGGAGTTGCTCCTGTTGCGCCTGCGCCCGCAGTGACGCCTCCCGCGAACGGGCGGGATAGAGGAAGCCGTTGAAGATCGGGACATTGACGTTCACACCGATCGCTCCATACCAATTCGTAAAAGGTGACACCCCGTTGATCGTTGCACTGTAGGGGACGCGTCCGGCAACGCCGAGAGCATCCACACTCGGCAGCAGAAGATCGCGTTCGGCTTTCTGAAACCGCTGCGCTGCTTCGTATTCGAAGCTCTGGGAGGCGATTTCGGGACGGTTGCTGAACGCCTGCGTCTCCAGTTGCGCCACTGAGTCGGGAGGAGCCGTTAGCGGGGCATTGATATCGACTAATTCAAAGGTTTGTTGCGATGAGAATCCCAGGATTTCGGAAAGGCCGGAAAGAGCTGCCTGGAAATTGTTCTGGGCATCCAGCAGGAAGAGCTTCGACTGCGCCAGGTTTGTGTCGGCAAAGCTCACGTCGAGCTCGGAGCGGAGCTTGTTCTTGAACAACGTCGTGATCTGATCGGACACGAGCTGGCGCGCCGATACAGTCTGCTCCGCGACTTTCTGCACGGCGAGGGCCTGGAGTGCGTTGTAAAACGATTCGTCGACCGTGAGCCGAATCTGGTCGGCGGTGGCAACGGCATTCATGTTCGCGGCTTTTGCTCGCAGTGCAGCCGCGGCGACAAGGTTGTGGGTGCGGCCGAAATCGGTGACCAATTGTGACAGGGTAACGCCAGCCGCAGCGCGTTCATAAAGAACGGGATTATTCAGGGTTCCGGCCGCAATGCGCGAGCCCTCGTTCGCATCAACGCCAGTGAGGCTGCCATAGATATTTGGGTAATAGGCGGACCTCTGTTCGCGCGTAACCTGGTTCGCCGCCAGCGACAGCAACCGGAAGATCGAGATCTGAGGATTGTTCCGGACCGCGAGGGCCTCCGCATCTTGCAGAGTGAGGCGACTGGTCGTTCCACTGGCAGGAAGCTGTACTGCGGGCGGCGGCGCTTGCGTTCCTGGCGGCGTTGTCTGCGTAGTGGGCGTTTGCGCCGCCATCAGTGTGCCCATGAGCCAAACGCAGAGTGAGAGAGAACCCGCTGTGCGGATCAAGCCTGCACCTCCGCATTCGGACGGTTCTCTTCCTTGCGATGAATCACGAGATACGCTGCGGGTACGAGGAACACGGTGACCACAACCGACACCGTGAGTCCCCCAATGATGGCGCGGGCGAGCGGAGCATACTGTTCACTGCCTGCTTCCAGCGCCAGCGCCATCGGGATCAGCCCTAAAATGGTGGCCAGCGAGGTCATCAGGATCGGCCGCAAACGTACGCGGCAGGCCAGCGCGACGGCATCCCGGATTGTCATTCCTTCTCTGCGGTAATTGCGAGTTACGTCCACAATCAGGATGCTGTTGGAAACGACGATGCCCGTCATCATGATCAATCCCATCAGCGACATCACATTCAGCGTCGTGTGGGTGATCAGCAGGAATACGATCACGCCGGTGATGCCAGACGGGATCGCCAGCAGAATGATGAACGGATCGATGAACGAGGCAAACTGTGCCATCAGGATGAGGTAAACCAGCACGATCGAGAGTGTCAATCCGATGCCGAAGCTCAGGAACGACTGCCGCATCGATTCCACCGAACCGCGTAACTGGACACGCGTATTCGGCGGCAGCTTCGTGCCTGCGATCATCTTGTCGACCTCGTTGCCAAGCTTGCCAAGGTCCTGCCCGCGGGGCGAAACGTAAAGATCGATGACGCGAAACAGCTGGTAATGATCGACTTCGGTCGGAGTGTTGATGATCTTGATGTCTGCGAGATTTTCCAGCATCGTTGGTTTGCTGTTGTTCGGAGCGTGCAACGGGATTTGCTTGAAATCCTCCATCGTCATCGAGGCAATCGTCCGATTGGAGTACTGAACGGTGAGAAAGTAATTGTTGCCATTCTTCGGATCCACCCAATAACTTGGTGCGATCATGCCGTTCGAAGTCAGCGCGGTCACCACGTTCTGTACCACGTCACTCGCCGTCAGCCCAAGTCGCGCCGCCATCTCGCGGCGCACATCCAACTGCAACCCGGGATAGTCGAGATCCTGGGGAATGAGGATGTCGCTTACATCATGGTTCTGGCGCAGCTTGACGGCGAGCTCACGGGCCACATCATAAGCATCGTGCTGATTGTTTCCGCTTACCTGGATGTCGATCGGCGCAGGCATTCCCTGGTTCACCACCGAATCCACCAGTCCGCCGGTTTGGAAGAACGTGGAGATCTCCGGGAGATCGGCGGCCAGCTTGCGGCGTACGCGGTCCATGTAAACGAAGCTGCTTTCCTTGTGTTCCTTCGTCAGGCTCACCTGGACGAAGGCCGTATGCTGCCCGGAATTGCTCGTATAGATCGAGGAAAGGTCCGGCGTCAATCCAATGTTGGAAACGATCATCTGTAGGTCGTCCTTCGGAATCACCTGGCGGATCTCGTTTTCGACACTGGCGATGAATTGGTTGGTCGTCTCCAGCCGGGAACCGGTGGGAGCTTTCACGTTGATTACGAATTGTCCTGGGTCGGTGCGCGGGAAGAAAGCCAGGCCCATCAGGGGAAAGAGCGCGAGGCTCACGACGAAACTTGCCATGATCACCACGATCGTAAAGACTGGCCGAGTCAGCGCCCGATCCACGGCCTGGTCGTAACGCATGAGCATCTGGTCATACTTGCGATTGAATCCTCGTACGAATTTGTCAAACCATGAGAGCTCGTGATCGCCACCGGCGTGTCCGTGTGCAGATTTGATGAAGCGCGCACAGAATAGCGGAACGAGTGTCATGGCGACCAGGTAAGAGGCGGCCAGGGCGAGGACAACGCCGAGTGCCAGCGCGATGAACAGGTAGCGGCTTACCCCGTACAGCAACATGACAGGGAAGAAGACGATGGCGGTCGTAAACGTGGCGGCAAGTACGGCAAGCTGTACCTCCTGCCCGCCTTTTTCCGCTGCGATCGCCGGTTCCTCGCCCTCTTCCAGGTGCCGGAAAATGTTCTCCAACACCACCACCGAGTTGTCGATCAGGCGCGAGAGCACAAGCGCAAGTCCGCCCAAGACCATTGTGTTGATGGTGCTGCCTGCGGCGTTTAACAGGAGGAAGGCGGCGAGGCAGGAGATCGGGATCGAGAGCAGCACCGAGATAGTGCCGCGCACCGACCCGAGAAAGACCAGGATCATGATGGCCGTCAGCACCAGTCCGATGCCGCCCTCGCGAAGCACGTTCGCGACTGCGGTTTTTACATAGGCGGATTGGTCGAACACGACCGTCGAGACCAGCGAACTCGGCACATCCAGAAGATGGTGGATGCGATCGCGGACACCGTTCACGATCTGGATGGTATTGCTGTTGCCGCCCTGCTTGAGAATCGGCAGGTACACAGACTTCTGGCCGTCGACCCGCACAATGTTGTACTGGATCGCGGAAGAATCCTCCGCATGTCCTACATCCCCAAAACGCAGCACGTTGTTGCCGATCGCCTTGAGGGGGACGTCGTTCATCGCCTGGATGTCGGGCAGTTGACTGTTGCTGTAAATGTTGTAATCACGTGGACCAATGCGCACATCGCCCGCGGGCAGGATCTTGTTCGCATCGTTCACCGCACGGACCACATCCATGGGGCTCAGTTGGGCGGCCTCGAGTTTTACGGGATCGACGTAGAACTGCACCTGGCGGTACTTTCCGCCGAATGGTTGAGGAACGGAAGCGCCCGGAACGTTCGCAATCTGGTTGCGCACATTGAACTGTCCGAGATCGTGCAGCTGGGTTTCGTTCAACCCCTGCCCCTTCAGGGTCACGAGACACACGGGCAAGCTGGAAGCATCGAACTTCAACACCACGGGTGGCAGCGTGCCCTGCGGCAAGCGCCGCAGATCCGCCATCGCAAGGTTCGCTATTTCGCTGACGGCGGCATCGGCATCCGTGCCCGGTTGAAAGTAAACTTTGATCAGGCTTACGCCGGTCAGCGAACGGGATTCAATGTGATCGATATTGCTGCCCAGGGTGAAGAAGCGCTCGAAGGTGTCTGTGATATCGGCTTCGATCTGTTGCGGCGGCATGCCGCTGTAAAAGGTGGCGACGACGACCACCGGAATTTGGATCTGCGGGAACAAATCCACCGGCATGCGGGCCACCGTGGTGACTCCCACCACTACGATGCCTAGGCACAACATCAAAATAAAAAATGGATACTTGATTGCAAAACTTGGCATGCTTACTCCGCCGCTTCCGGGTTGGCGCCCGCCGTTAGAACCCGCTCTTTCGGCTTGACCACCTCTCCCGGCTGATAAGCGTTGAGGTTGCCGACGATGACGCGGTCGCCCGGATTGAGGCCGGAGACGATCTCCACGTTATTCGGGCCTTCGATCCCGAGCTTCACTTCCCGAAACTCAACCTTGTCGTTTTTATCCACCAGCAGAACCTGGTTCTTGGCTTCGCCTCGCTGGATGGCCTCGATGGGAACGACCAATGCATCGGGTCGCGCGTTGGCGCTCAGCCGGACATCGGCGTACATCCCAGGTTGCAAATGATAGTCCCGGTTGGGAACATCGATTTCGACCTGCTCGGTGCGCGTGGACATATCGAGCGAGTTGGTGGAGCGCGTGACTTTGCCGGTGAAGTGTTCGCCCGTCGCCTGCACCACGATTTCGGCGCTATCGCCGTTCCGTATCTTCGCAGCCAGGGATTCCGCTACCGGAACACGGAGCCGCAGCAAGTTGATTTGCGCGACCGTGACCACCGGCATGCCTCCGGACGAAGTGCCAGCCTGCACCAACGAACCGGTGTCGGCGAAACGCGCGGTCACGACGCCGTCGTAGGGGGCGGTGATTTGTGCGTAGCTCCCTAATGCAGCGAAGTGCTGGTAGTCCGCTTTGGCCACTTCCAACTGCTGGCGCGCGGCCGCCAGCGCCGACTTCGAGGCATCCACCTGCGCCTGCGAGGCGCGGTCTTTCGCCGTGGCATCGTCCAATTCCTGCTGCGCAATTAAGCCAGGCCGCGCCTTATCCGTGTCCGCCAACCGCTCGGCGTTGGCATGCAATGCGACGCTGTCCGCCTCCGCTCGCGACACTTCACTATGAGCCCGTTGGATTTCTTCCTCGGCGTGATGCACGGCGGCGTTGGCCTCATCGATTTGCGCTACCAGTTCCGGAATCTCAAGGACGGCCAACACCTGTCCCATATGGACACGGTCGCCGATGTCAACGTTGATCTTCTTGATATAGCCGGCGACCTTGGCGTGGATCTGCACGTCCTGGTACGGGAGGAACTCGCCCGCAATCGATAACTGGGTCGAGATCGACTGCTGTTTCGCAATCGCCACCGCTGCTGAACGGGGAGTGGAGGCAGCCGCAGTATTTTCGCGCGGTCCACGCATGCTCAGACCCGCAATGACGGCGATTGCTACGCACACAACGACCACGCCAGCCAGCAGCAGGACGCGCTTTCGTCGGACTTCCATTTAGTTTTCTCTCTTCAGGCGATGCGCTGTTCAAAAAGTGATCGCTATACGCGCTGATCTCGAAGGAAGGCCCTTGCGAACTTAGATGCGTAGGTATTCCCTGGATCTAAAATTCAGAAGTGGAATGATTCAGAAACAAACTAGGAAAGAAGTGCCGGAGGAGGGCGATTGTAATAGGAGCCGGGGAGGCGTCGCGGTGTGAGTGTCCGGTCTGCATGCAGTGGCTGGCGCACGCAAATCGGGGCGGGTAGCGGAACGTAGGTCGCCGTCGGAGCGGCGGTTTCGAAGCTGGTCGACTTCAGGTTCCGCTGGTGCGCCGGAGCCATCTGACTCTTGGCGGCGTGGTGTTCGCCATACCCGGAGGTTCGGGGGCGATAGACGCTGGTCAGCGAAAGAAGCGCAAGCAACACGAGGCCCACGGCAAGAGATTTTTTGTCGAACCATGCCGTAAGTGTGCTTGGAATGCGCAGGCGCGTCACTTCTGTATTGGACGGGACAACTCTCGAAATGTCAATCCGGATCCGGGCAGTCGCGCCCCGGTACCTCCACTCGAGCCTTCAAGGCGACAAAGCACTTTGCGCAGTCCGTTCCGCACTCTGCTGGTACATTGTTTCAGACTGATTACTGCGCTATTCCGCTCATAAGGCAGATGCATGAATCTGACCGCCCTCGACTGGGCCATCATGGTGCTCTATTTCGCATTCGTGCTAGGCATTGGAATCGTCGCGAAACGATACACGAAAACCAGCACAGATTTCTTTCTGGCGGGTCGTTCACTGCCTGCATGGATCTGCGGGCTGGCTTTTCTTTCCGCCAACCTCGGAGCGCAGGAAGTGATCGGCATGGCCGCGTCCGGTGCGAAGTATGGCATCGCGACCAGCCACTTCTATTGGATTGGCGCGGTCCCGGCCATGGTCTTCGTCGGGGTGTTCATGATGCCTTTCTATTATGGCTCGCGTGCACGCTCCGTCCCCGAGTACCTCCGCCTGCGCTTCGACGAAAAGACCCGCGCCTTCAACGCCATCTCTTTTGCGACGATGACCGTGTTTTCTTCCGGCATCTCCATGTATGCGATGGCCAAGCTCATCCAGACGCTGCACGTCTTCGATGTGCCCATCCATGCCATGGGATTTGCCGACGCGGCCACGTTCCATCTCAGCATCGTGCTCTCGGCAGTCATCGTGCTCGCTTATATCCTGCTTGGCGGCTTAACCAGCGCCATCTACAACGAAGTGCTGCAGTTCTTCCTGATCGTCGCCGGATTCTTCCCCCTGGTGCTGCTCGGACTGAAAAATGTCGGGGGCTGGTCCGGGCTTAAGGCGCAATTGCCAGCCGCTTACGTCCATGCATGGCGCGGCATGGGACACGCCCAGAACAACCTCATGGGCGTGGAATGGTTCGGCCTCGGCATGGGCCTGGCTTTCGTGCTGTCTTTCGGTTATTGGTGTACGGACTTCCTCGTGGTGCAGCGAGCCATGGCGGCGGAATCCATGAGCGCTGCGCGCCGCACTCCGGTGATCGCCGCGAACCGAAGATGGTGTTTCCATTTCTCGTTATCCTTCCAGGCCTGATCGCCATCGCTTTGCCGCAGCAACCGTCGGCCATCGTTGCGCAGGGGCAAAGGGAAACAATCATCCCGGGCACCCGCGGCGCAATTCCTCCCAAGCTCGATCCCAGCACTGGAGCGGCCCTGCTCGATGCGAATGGCAAAGCCGTGCTCGACTACGATCTCGCGATTCCCAACATGCTGTTGCACTACTTTCCCACCGGACTGCTGGGGCTCGGACTGACGGCGCTGCTGGCCAGCTTCATGTCCGGCATGGCAGGCAATGTCACGGCCTTCAATACGGTTTGGACGTACGACATTTATCAGTCCTATATTCATAAACGTGGCAGCGACGCGCATTATCTTGCCATGGGCCGCTGGGCCACGGTCTTCGGAATCGCGCTTTCGGTTGCGGCGGCCTATGCAGCTACCCGTTTCAACAACATCATGGATTTTCTGCAACTGGTGTTTGCATTCGTGAACGCTCCGCTCTTTGCGACCTTTCTGCTCGGCATGTTCTGGAAACGCACTACCGGGCATGGCGCATTCTTCGGCCTTCTGTCGGGAACTGCCGCAGCCGCTTTCCATCATGGCTTGACGCTGCCGGCCGGCGCAGCACCCGGCATTAAAGGCGGATGGATTACGGTTGTGCAAGCCTATCCGAGCGAAATGGCGCAGAACTTCTGGACCGCCATTTGGGCCTGGACCGTCTGTTTTGTCGTGACCATTCTCATCAGCTTGTTGACTGCTCCTCGGAAAGAAGCAGAATTGCAGGGGCTGGTTTATTCGCTGACCGAGCGCATCCCCAGCGAGAATGTTCCGTGGTATCAACGGCCCGCGGTGCTGGGCTGCATCGTGCTGGCGATCGTGCTGTTGTTGAACATTGTGTTCTGGTAATTGCCTATGGGACTTGATATCCGCATTCCAATCGGTCTGCTGTTCGGCGTCATCGGCCTCCTGCTCGCCGCCTTCGGTGCGCTGGGAAGCAAAGACATCTATCAGCGTTCGCTCGGCTACAACGTAAACCTCGATTGGGGTCTGGTGCTGCTCGTCTTTGGCGTCTTCATGTTTCTATTCGGAGTTCGCGGCAGTCGACGGGGAGAGCGCTCATGAAACCCGCGACCGTGAGCGGTTCGCGGGCGGGCGTAGATTCGCTGCTCTCGAGATTCCGGAAACGGTATGGCGCTACGCCAGAGGTGTACCGCGCTCCCGGGCGGGTGAACCTGATTGGCGAACACACCGATTACAACGACGGCTTCGTGATGCCCGCAGCCCTCGACTACTTCACTTGGGTCGCTGCATCGCCGCGCCCCGATCGCACTTTGCACGTCCGATCGGAACAATATGGGGAGCAAATCGAAATTGGGCTGGACGAACTCGAAGGCCCTCCGCGTGGTCACTGGAGCGATTATGTCCGCGGCATGGCCGCCGTGTTGCAATCCGCTGGATTAAAGCTGCGCGGCACAAACCTGCTGATCGACGGTGAGGTACCTGTGGGCGCCGGACTGAGTTCGTCGGCCGCCCTCGAGCTCTCTACCGGCCTCGCGCTTCTCGGAATCGCAGAGATCGATCTGCCGCGTCTTGAACTGGTGCGGTTCGCCCAAAGAGCCGAGAATCAGTATGCCGGGGCGATGTGCGGCATCATGGACCAATTTATCTCCGGCTTTGGACAGAAGAACAACGCGATCCTTCTCGATTGCCGCTCGCTCGAGTACTCTCTCTTGCCGATCCCCGCAGAGGTGCGGCTGGTCCTCTGTAATTCCATGGTTAAGCATGCGGTGGCCGTGGGTGAATACAACGCCCGCCGCGCGGAATGCGCCTCGGCCGTCAAGGTGTTGCAGAAAGCGTCTCCCGATGTGCGGGCTTTGCGCGACGTGAGCACCGCCATGCTGGAGGCACACCGCCACGATCTTCCGGATGTGGTGTATCGGCGCGCCCGGCATGTCGTGACCGAAGACGAACGAGTTTTGCAATCAGCCATTGCGCTCCGCAAGAATCGTCTTGAAGACTTTGGAGCACTGATGTTTGAATCCCACCAGAGCATGCGCGACGATTTCGAGATCAGCTGCCGCGAGTTGGATCTCCTCGTCGAACTTGCCCGGAGTCGCCCAGGACTGGTTGGAGCGCGCATGACGGGAGGCGGTTTTGGCGGGTGCACCGTGAATCTTGTACGCGCCGATGCAGTCGAGGGTTTTCGCGACTCCATGATCGAAGCGTACGAGCGGGAGACCGGGCGCAAGCCGGATGTATTCGTCTGCGCGCCGGCGGAAGGCGCGGGGCGGGTGAAAGTGGAAGGTGCTGCTTGAAAGTTCTTGTCACCGGAGGAGCGGGTTATATCGGCAGCGTTGTCGCCGACGCGCTGGTCAAGAGCGGCCACTCCGTCGTGGTGTACGACAACCTCTCGAAAGGGCATCGCCGCGCGGTATCGCGCGAAGCAGAGTTGGTGGTTGGGGACCTCGCCGACCGCGCCGCCTTGACTTCTCTGCTGCGAGACGGCACCTTCGATGGCGTCATGCATTTTGCGGCCTCGATTGAAGCGGGCGAATCGATGCTCGCTCCGGAAAAATTCTTCCGCAACAATACGGCCAACACCCTCACCTTGCTGGAACTGGTGCACGAGTATCGCATCCCGCGGCTGGTGTTTTCTTCGACGGCCGCCTTGTATGGCGATCCGGAGCGAACTCCGATCCAGGAGAGCGACTCGCTCCATCCCACCAACGCGTATGGAGAGTCGAAACTGCTGGTCGAGCGCATGCTCACGTGGTTCCATCGCATTCACGGTTTGCGTTATGCCAGCTTGCGTTACTTCAACGCCGCCGGCGCCACGCAAACTCTTGGGGAAGCGCATCATCCGGAGACGCACCTCATCCCCTTGGTACTCGATGTGGCGGCAGGGAAGCGCGAGTTCATTTCGATTTACGGCACCGACTATCCAACCCACGATGGAAGCTGCGTTCGCGATTACATCCATGTCAGCGATCTTGCCGTCGCGCATTTACTGGCGTTTGAGCGGCTCGGCAAAGATGAACATCCTGAGAAGTTGATCTACAACCTGGGAAACGGCCGCGGTTTCAGCGTGCGAGAGGTGATCGCCGCTGCCGCCGCAGTGACCGGAAAAAAGATCGCGGTGAAGGAATCTCTTCGCCGCGCCGGCGACCCGGCCACGCTCGTCGCGAGTTCACAAAAGATCCGGCAGGAGTTGGGATGGCAGCCAAAGTATCCTGAAATCAAAACGATCATTGAAAGTGCCTGGCGGTGGCGTCTCGCGCACCCCGACGGCTACGGACCGAACGAATGAAGCTTGGCGATGCGATGAACACGACGCCTCATCGGCGGCTCAATCCGCTCACCGGCGAGTGGATCCTCGTCTCGCCGCAGCGCACGCAGCGGCCCTGGCAGGGCCAGGTCGAGAAAGCTGTTCGCAAACCAAGCCTCGATTACGATCCGAATTGTTATCTCTGCCCCGGAAACCTCCGCGCGGGTGGCGCACGCAACCCGCAATATAGCTCGACGTTCGTCTTCACCAATGATTTCGCAGCCCTGCAGCCGGACGGCGCGAGTTTTCACCAGGACGAGTCAAGCCTGCTGGTCGCCGAAAGCGAGCACGGGACTTGCCGTGTCGTGTGCTTCTCGCCGCGCCACGATCTCACCCTTTCGCGCATGCAACCGAGTGCGATCCGTAGGGTCGTCGATCTTTGGGCCGAACAATCGACCGAACTGGGCGCGCACCCCAGCATCCGCTACGTGCAAATTTTCGAGAATCGCGGCGAGATCATGGGCGCCAGCAATCCGCATCCCCACGGCCAGATCTGGGCCAACGCAACCATCCCCAACGAACCGCAAAAAGAGCAGCTCGCGCAAGTGCGCTACCAGAAGGAGCATCAAGCTTGCCTGCTGTGCGAAGTGGTCGCCCTGGAAAGCAAAGCGGCCGAGCGCATCGTTTGTGAAAATGATGCGTTCGTCGCTCTCATGCCCTTTTGGGCAGTGTGGCCCTATGAAACTCTCGTGCTGGCAAAGCGCCACGTGCGCGATCTCGTCGCGCTCAACGCCACCGAACGCGATGCCCTGGCGAACATCCTGAAGCGCGTGACGACGCGCTACGACAATCTTTTCGAAACTTCGTTCCCCTATTCGATGGGCTTCCATCAAGCGCCAACCGACGGCGCACCGCATCCCGAATGGCATTTGCACGCGCACTTCTATCCGCCGCTCCTGCGCTCCGCGACCATCCGCAAATTTATGGTCGGCTACGAAATGTTAGGGATGCCGCAGCGCGACATCACGCCGGAGTCGGCTGCCGAGCAGTTGCGCTCGCTGAGCGAAGTGCATTTCCTCGATCGGACGTGAAAAAGGGCCCGCGTGAAGCAGAGCCTCTTTTGATAGAAGAGAAAATGTTTAGCGAGTGAACAGGTCTTTGATCGCCTGCTTCATCACCTGTCCAGAAACGTTGGAGATCGAGTTCGTCAGCGGAATGTCTTTCGGGCAGACTTCCACGCAATTCTGCGCGTAACCGCACTCCTGGATCCCGCCATCGCCCATGAGCGCGTGCAGACGGTCCTTCTGCAGTACGTGGCCCGTGGGGTGCATGTTGAAGAGTCGAACCTGCGAGATGGCCGCTGCTCCGACGAAGCCGGTGTTGTCGTTAAATTGCGGGCAGGCCTCCATGCAGCAGCAACAGGAAATGCAGCGCGAGAGCGGATACGCCTCTTCCTGCACCTCCGGCATCACCCGGGGGCCCGGCCCCAAGTCATAGGTTCCATCGATCGGCACCCATGCCTTCGCTGCCTTGAGGTTTTCGAACAGGACACTGCGATCGACAGAAAGGTCGCGCACCACCGGGAATTTGGAGAACGGCTCCAGCTTGATCGGTTGCTCGAGCTTATCGACCAGCGCCGAGCAAGCCATGCGCGCCTTGCCGTTGATGAGCATGGCGCACGAACCGCAGACCTCTTCCAGGCAATTAGAGTCGTAGGTGATCGGCGTCGTCTTTTTGCCGTCCCGCGTGGTTGGGTTCAACGCAATGTCCATCAGGCTCGAGATGACGTTCATGCCCGGTTTCCATTGCAACTCGAACTCTTCCCACACCGGCTTGGTTTCCGGATTCGCCTGGCGTTTTATCTTAAAGATGACTGTCTTGTTTGCCATTCTCTCGGTCCCTGTGACCTCGTGGGCGTTAGCCCGGTATCAAAATTGAATCAAGCGGCGCGGCATCAACCGCGCCAAAACATTACTTGGCTGCGTCGTACCGGCGCGGACGCGGCGGAATCAATGACGTATCCACCGCCTCGAATTCAAAGCGAGGCTCATCGGCGTCCGGCGCAAAATAGGCCTTGGTCGTTTTCAAAAAGTGAACGTCGTCGCGTTCGGGGAACTCAGGCTTGTAATGCGAACCGCGCGACTCATCGCGCAGGGCCGCGCCCTGGGTGATCACCCGTGCCAGTTGCAGCATGTTATAAAGCTGGCGGGTGAACACGAAGGACGTATTCGCCCACTGGCTCTTGTCGCTCAGGTTCACGTTGCGATAACGCTCCAGCAATTCGACCAACTTTGCGTCCGTCTCCTGCAAATTCTTGTTGTAGCGGACGACGGTCACATTCTTGCTCATGATCTCGCCCAACTCGCGCCAGATCTGGAACGGGTTCTCCGTCCCTTGATTTGAGATGAGCCGCTGGTTCGCGTCTTCCTGCCGCTTGCGCTCCGCTTCGAGCGCTCCGTTGGCGTCGCTCGAACCGAGGTTGCGCGCATATTGCACCGCGTTCGGACCGGCGCGGAAGCCGCCGAAAATGCACGACATCAACGAATTCGCGCCGAGGCGGTTCGCGCCGTGGATTGAGTAATCGGCTTCTCCGCATGCGTATAGGCCTTGAATGTTCGTCTGTTGGTTGAAGTCAACCCAAAGTCCGCCCATGGTGTAGTGCATGCCCGGGAAGATCTTCATGGGAACGTCGCGGGGATCGTCGCCGACGAACTTTTCGTAGATCTCGAGGATGCCTTCCAGCTTACGATTCAGCGTCTCACGATCGATGTGGGTGAGGTCGAGATATACCATCGGTTGGCCGTCGATGCCGAGATGTTCTTCGTAAACGACCTTGTGAATGGCACGGGTTGCTACGTCGCGCGGCACCAGGTTGCCGTACTTGGGATACCACTCCTCGAGGAAATACCAGCGCTCGTTTTCCGGAATCGAGCGAGCCTCGCGCTTGTCGCCCGGCTTTTTCGGCACCCACACCCGGCCACCTTCGCCGCGCGCCGATTCCGACATGAGGCGGAGTTTATCTTCGCCGGGAATCGCCGTCGGGTGCACCTGGATCATTTCGCCGTTGGCGTAATACGCCCCCTGCTGGTAGAGCGCCGATTGCGCCGAGCCGGTGCAAACTACCGAGTTCGTCGATTTGCCGAAAATGGCACCGATGCCCCCGGTCGCCATGATCACGGCGTCGGCCGGGAAGGTCCGCACTTCCATCGTGCGCAGGTCGATCGCGCAAATGCCGCGGCAAACTTTGTTGTTATCGACCACGGCCGAGAGGAATTCCCAGCCTTCGTATTTCACCACCTTCTTGTCGGATTCGTGGCGCCGTACCTGTTCGTCGAGCGCATAAAGAAGCTGCTGGCCGGTGGTGGCGCCGGCGAAAGCGGTACGGTTGTAGAGGGTGCCGCCGAAGCGCCGAAA
This sequence comes from uncultured Acidobacteriaceae bacterium, assembly GCA_963703075.1. GTDB lineage: Bacteria > Acidobacteriota > Terriglobia > Terriglobales > Acidobacteriaceae > Korobacter. Next base: position 2,017,397 of record OY969786.1, on the reverse strand, counting down.
ATCCAGCAGGCCTTCGGGAGTGCGGTTAAAGGGAACGCCCATGCGGTCGAGCAGGTCGATGATTCCCGGCGCCTGGTCGCACATGTCCTTGACCGGCGGCTGGTTCGCCAGAAAGTCGCCGCCATAGATGGTGTCGTCAAAGTGCTTCCAGGGAGTATCGCCTTCGCCCTTGAGGTTCTTGGCGGCATTGATGCCGCCCTGTGCGCACACCGAGTGAGATCGCTTCACCGGGACGATGGAAAAAAGGTCTACGTGAGCGCCCATTTCGGCGATCTTGATGACGGCCGACAGTCCCGCCAGTCCGCCACCCACCACAATAATCTTCGGAGTCGATGCCATGAATTCCTGCTCGCAAGCGATAGCCGGACCAGCCGGTCTCGCGAAATATCAGTACGAAAGTTGGCTCGGTTGATGCTGCTCGATCTGCTGTACCTTCTGGTCTTCGCCCGCCCACTTTGTAGAGCGGAACGCCCACAGCGTGAAGAACCCGGTAAACATAAAGATCAGCGCAATCAGCACGCACACATAACCAAGCTTGCGGCGCGCTCTCTCTCCCACCACAATGCCCCACTTCGCGCAGAAGAGCCAGATCCCATACGCGAAATGCCACGACGCCGCCACAATGCCGACCACGTAGAACAGGAACGCCCACGTAACCGTGACTTCGCCCTGCACCTTGCCGAAAGCCAGAAAGTAGCCCGGAACGCCGTTGGTCGTGCCAAACAGATGTGGTCCCAACACGCGCATGGTGTACACATGCCAGCCGATGTAGATGAAGGCGATCAGACCCGTCCAGCGCTGGGCGGTATACATCCAGTTGCCGGTCCACGGATATTCGGTAACGTTGCCTTCACCGCGGAACCAAACATAAAACCCATAAATTGCGTGATAGAGCAGGGGAATATAAATGCCGACCCACTCCAGGACCTCCGCAAAGGGAAGCCCGGTGAGGAACTTGACCTGTTCGGCGTAGGCGTGCGGACCATTCGTGGCGAACGCATTCGAAACGAAATGCTCGACCAGGAACGCCCCGACGGGGATGATGCCGCTCAGAGAATGCAATCGCCGGAGAAGAAAGGAATGACCTTGCCCGGCACGCAAAGGAGGTACCCCCTTGCGAACACTAGTGCTGGCCGAAACTGCCACGATGAACGACTCCTTAAGAGTTCGGAGTGTGGAAGAGAACCTTTCATTATCAAATTTGCCAACGAGGCAAGTCAAGAAAGGCAGGAGAACATCGACGGGAGTCTATACGCTCAGGAAAAAATTCAATGTGACGGCAATCACATGAGTCCGGCATCGGGCCGAGAAATGACGAGTGCAGGTATACTCCTGTCCATGCGCGCAGCCAATCAATCCGACGTGGGGGACCATCGTGACACGATTCCGGTCCACCTTCGCCCGCGTGCTGTTCGTCCTGTCCATCCTCGGACCAGGATTCATCACCGCCAACGTCGATAACGACGCAGGCGGCATCTACACCTACGCGGCGGCCGGCGCCAAGTTTGGCTACGCTCTCCTCTGGACCATCATTCCCGTCGCCATCTGTCTTACCTTTGCCCAGGAAATCTCCGCCCGCATGGGGGTTGCCACCGGCAAAGGACTCAGTGAACTTATCCGCGAAGAGTACGGCCTCCGCATCACGTTCTACCTCATGTGCGGTCTCGTCCTCTGCAATGTGGGCGATGTCTGCTCCGAGTTCGCCGGCGTGGCCAGCAGCATGGAACTCTTCGGGATCAGCAAATACATCTCAGTTCCTATTGCCGCGGCACTCGTCTGGCTGCTCGTGGTCCTCGGCGATTACAAGCGGCTGGAAAAGATTTTCGTCCTGCTCTCCTTTCTTTACCTGGCCTACATCGTGACGGCGATCGTCGCCAAGCCGGACTGGTCGCAGGCGCTCGCCCATACCGTCCGGTTGCCCCGTGCGGCGGAGATGAAAGATGCCGCCTACCTTTACCTCGCCGTGGGGATTATCGGCGCCACAATCGCCCCGTGGCAGCAGTTCTACCTGCAGGCTTCTATCGTCGACAAAGGCACGCCGGAGTCAGGTCTTAAATACAGTCGCGCGGATGCGATTGTGGGCTCACTGTTCTCGGTCATCGTCGCAGCGTTCATTATCATCGCCTGTGCGGCAACCTTGTTTTCGCACGGACACTTCGATGTTCGCGACGCAGCAGACGCCGCTGCCTCCCTCCGGCCCCTGGGCGGCGAATATGCCTATCTCTTGTTTGCCGTGGGATTGCTGAACGCTTCCTTGTTTGCCGCGTCCATCCTTCCGCTATCGACCGCCTACACCGTCTGCGAAGCCCTGGGGTTCGAGTCCGGCCTCAACAAGAAATTTCGCGAGGCCCCGGCCTTCTACTGGCTCTATACCGTCCTGATCATCGTCGGCGCGGCCATCATCATGATTCCCAATGCTCCGCTCGTGAAGCTCGCCGTTCTTTCCCAGGTCCTCAACGGCGTCCTCCTGCCGTTTGTCCTCGTCTTCATGCTTCTGCTCGTCAACAAGAAGGACCTGATGGGCCGCCATGTAAATTCGTCGATCTATAACGTGGTGGCATGGTCATTGACTGCGGTGATCGTTGTGCTCACCGTTTTCATGCTCTACAGCCAGTATCGAAGCTAAACGCCAAGACAGGTTTCCGCCGATTTCCGCCTCTTTTCGTCCTTTGTCCTGCTCTGTCCCGCTCTGTCCCTCGCCTGTACACGATTCCTCTGCAAGAATCCGTTCGCCCTTCCGGAGTACAAGCTCGTTCGAGGTGTCTCACATGATCCGCCGGACCCTGATTATCGCCTTTGCCGCCCTGCTATTGACCGTCTGCGCCGCCGCCCAATCCCTCAGCACCGGCACTATCACCGATCCGTCGTTCAACAATATCAAGGCGTTTACGGTCACCATCCCGGCAGGCTGGAAGTTCCAAGGTACGGTCATGCAAGGGCCGGAATGCGATATCACGCCATTTCCCATCTTCCGCGCCTATTCTCCCGACGGCCTGACCGAAATGCGGCTCGAGCCCGCCTTCGCCTGGAGCTTCCATCCCGCGATCAAAGGCACCCGGCAGATCGCCGGCTGCATGCCTTACCAGGGCACCATGACCGCGGCCCAGTTTCTCGACCATTACCTTGAGCTGATCCCCGGCGGTCTCCACGTGGTTGGGCCGATGGCCATCGCTCCTTCCTATAAGGAGCGCACGGAGAACTTCGCCAAGAACTTGAACGCCAACGTTCACAGCTACGGCTTTCATGCCACCGTCGATTCCGCCGCGCTCCGGGTCGAAACTCACAACGGCACCTTCACCATCGAGCAGCGCATCCGCGCCTGGGTCGAGTGCCGCACCAACACCGGAATGGGCAAAATGAATGGCGGCGGCTGCAGCGCCCACGTCGACGTGCTGCGCGCTCCCAAAGGCAAACTGGATGCCCTGGTCGCCTTGGTGGACAGCCACGATCTGACCAAGACCGTTCACGAAGGCCCGTGGCTGCAGGCCGTAATGCAGCGCCAGCAAGCCTATCTCGCCAACAAGATGCACGAGCTGACCGTCGCCGAGCAACGATCCCAGGCGATGCTCCGCACCCAGTTCGAACAGTTCCAGGAAACCATGAACCGCAACCACCAGGCTTTTATGGCGCAGCAGGAATCCTCGTTCCGGAGCTCCATGAACGCCGCCAATAACTCCATGAACGCCCGCACCACCGCCGCCTCCGACTGGGTCGATTATTCGCTCGACCAGAAAACCGTGGCGGGTTCCAACGGCCTCGCCAAGGTCTCTACCGACTACGATCACGTCTGGTCCGACGGCAAGAACAACTGGTATCTGGCCAACGATCCCAACGCCAACCCCAACGGCGTTCTCCCCGGGAACTGGAGCGAGGACAAGAAAGTCCACGGTAACGGGCAGCCCTACTAGCAAAGATCGGAACAAGATCTGGTTACCTCGACCGGTTGAAAAACCCGATGCCCGGTCCAGCCTTTGGTTTTTACATTTCCGTAACAATCACGGGAGAAAGGTCTCGTGCCGGGTACTCGGAAAGTAATTACATCCCTAGGTGAAAACTTATTCGTACAAACGTGCAACTCTGGTTAGAATCAGGTGCTCGAACGATCTGAGAAACTCACAAGGGGGGCAAATGCGCGTCCCAACGCTCGCCGCCACCGCCGCTTCCGTCCTGCTCGCTTGTACCAGCAGCCTTCTCGCACAAACGCCATCGACATCTTCTGCCGCCGCGAATCCGACCGTGGCTTACGTATATGCCGGCCTGCCCTCGAATTCATCCTCATCCACCGCGAGCAAGATCTACGCGTATTCGGTGCAGCAGGATGGCACCCTCAAGACCGTAAGCGGAAGCCCATTCACCGGCCCCGCTGGAGTCGGTACCCCTGGCAGTCTTGTCGCAACCGCCGGCCACCTTTATGGGACCGATGGAACGCACATAGCGACCTACGCACGCAGTTCCACCGGTGCGCTGCACATGAGTTCCGAAATCAACGGGACCGCGCACAACGACACACCGGCCCCCAATTCTTCCAGCTTCGCGATGACTCTCGATCGCACTAACACTTCAATGTACGTCGGAGAAATTGATTTCCAGGGAGCCGACAACAATGCCTACGCTGAGTTTGGCATCGGCAGCACGGGAGCTCTCAGCTTCAAAGCGAACTCCAGCATCGACGTGAACGATGGCGATCAGCTTGAGTTTTCCGGCAACAACCAGTTTGCTTACGGACAGGGATGCTACTTCGCGGACTGGGAGGTCTTCGGCTTCGCCCGCGCCGCCAACGGATCGTTGAGTTCCTTCGATACAGGCTTTCAGTATCCGAATGCTCCCAGCCCCTATGTCTACTGTCCCGTCGCGATGTCGACTTCCGGTCACGGTTATTTGGCGGACGGCTACATTTCCAACCAGCCAAACACCTTTGAAAAGATCGGCGTCTACCAGATCCTGGGATCGGGCCGGCTCGACCTCGTCACCAACTCGACCATCACTGTGCCATTTGCCTTTGGCACGATCCGCTTCGATCCTTCCGGAAACTACCTTGCGGTGGCCGGCAACGGAATCGCAGTCTACCAACTCACTTCCAGCAAGACCCTGAAGAAACTCGGCAGCACCCTCGACACGTCCGCCACCTTCACCGATGTGCGCTGGGATAATTACGGACACCTCTACGCCGTCACCAAAACCGCGCTCTACGTCTTCAATTTGAAGTCCGGTGTCCTCACGGCGAACGGCTCGGCGCATTCCCTAAGCAAGTCAGGACCGTTCGGACCTGGCTGTCTTCCCGTTGAAGTAAGTCGGTCTCTCGTGTGGGAGCCCTTGATGGGGCTCCCCGCGATGGGCTGCGGACGCTGCCGAATCCCGGTTACCTCCCTACCGCCACCCGCATCGAATTGGTCGTGAAATCAAACCCGATCGTCTTCGATCTCGTCGAAACGCTCCTCGACCTGAGCGCGCTGGATGAAACCTTCCGCGAAGTGTTCGGTGCGCGGCGCCTCCGCCGTGAATGGTTCTCGGAAATTCTCAAGAACGCCTTCTCCCTCACGGCTGCCGGTGGCTGGGCGGAATTCTCTCGCATCGCCGAGGCTTCGCTGAAAGTCATGGAGGAGCGCTATGACCACAAGTTCTCTTGGCTACGCCGTCGCCGCATCCTGGCATCCATGCGGCGGTTGCCGCCTTACCCGGACGTGCTTCCGGGCCTTGAGGAACTCAAGGCCGATGGTTTTCGTCTGGCTGTGCTCACGAACTCCAGCGTGAAGACCGCGGAAGAAGCACTTGGTCGTGCCGGCGCCCTTGCGCTGTTCGACGAGATCCTTTCCGCCGACCGCGTGAAGCGGCTCAAACCAGCGCCGGAGCCTTACCGCATGGCCGCAAAGCGTCTCGGCATCAAGCCCGGCAAGATGCTCTTCGTGGCTGCCCACGCCTGGGATGTACGGGGTGCGGCTCGCGCCGGCTGCCGCACCTGCTTCGTGCGCCGTCCTGGCCAGGTCCTCGATGAACTCACTCCGAGGCCAACCCTCGTCGTCTCCGATCTGCGAGAGCTGGCCGCTGTTTTGAAAACGGCTGCCTGAGTCGAGCTCGTTTGTCTTCGGGTCAAAGCTCCTGGTTTTCGTCAGCCCACGCGAGAAATTTCCGGAACGCCTCCCCGCGATGGCTATAGTGTGACTTTTCTTCTGCGCTCAACTCGGCAAACGTCTTGCCGATCTCGGGAAAGAAAAACATCGGGTCGTATCCGAATCCATGGGCCCCGCGCAGTTCTCGCAGGATGCGCCCTTCCGCAGTGCCGCTAAACGTGGCGATCGTTTTTCCCGCGCGAGCCAGCGCCAGCACGCACACAAAGCGCCCGCTCCGCCGCTCTTCGGGAACGTTTTCCAACCGCTCCAGCACGAGTGCATTGTTCCGGTCGTCGATGTCTTCGCCGGTGTAACCGGTCTCATCGGTCGCATAACGCGCGGAGCGCACGCCGGGAGCGCCGCCGAGGGCATCGACCTCCAGACCGGAATCATCTGCCAGCACGAGTTGGCCTGAAACCAAGCGGCTGTAGTATTCAGCCTTGATGCGCGCGTTCGCCTCGAAGGTGTCGCCATCCTCCACCGGCGGCTCAATCTTCCTATAGTCCGGCAACAGATCGAGCTCGACATCATGCACGCGCGCCGCACCGAGGAAGTCACGAATCTTTCCCGGATTCGAAGTTGCCACCAGGATGCGCCGCATCACGCTTGCTCCTCCCGCGTACCCGCCAGCCACATCGCACTCGCAACCAAGAGCGCCATTACCGAGATCACCAGTCCCCACTTCCGGTCCGGGGTGCGCGCGTAGTCAATGGATACCTCCGAATGTCCCTCGGGAAGCTCCAGCACCATGCGTCCGGTGTCTTCGTCAGTTTCGGTTTTGAAAGGCTTGCCGTTCACTTCCACTCTCCACGCCGGATAGTCGAGCAGCCGTAACGTATCCCGCGTCGGAACTTGTGCATCCAGGGTGAAGCGCTTCTTCTCGGGCTCCCACGCCTGGAATGTGCTCTCGACCAACGCAGCCGGCGCCACCTTCCGCCGCTCGTCGTTCTGACTGCTGACCTGGATGGCAATGCGCGGCGCATACGGCTCCAGCTTGGAATTGTCGGCCTGCGTCGGCGTGTACTCGTCCGTGCCCTCATACCCGGTGCCGGTGTCGATCGCTTCCGCCAGCGCCACTGGCCGGTCTTCGGGGTAGATAGGCTGCTGAAATTTCCAATAGCAGATCGCGATCACCAGCGGCACTACGAGCATGAGCGAAAGTCTCGCCAGCCGGGTTCGCGTGAAACTCACCGCCGCCAACATTGCCAGTGCCAGGTTCAGCACCAGCAGCCAGCGCCACGGGAATTGCACATACATCAACTTGGGCGCATACCTCCACGCCAGGGTACTGAGCGGCATCATCAGGAAAGCCGGGAGCACGAGCATTCCGAGCAGCACGTCGTACAGCATTGCCGAGCGCTGCCGCAGCGGCCTGGCTCGCCATGCAAACAGTGCCGCCGCCAACAATTCGATCACAGCAAAAAGAGAAGTGCGCAGCAGGACCGCATCATGCTCCGCGTCGGTGGTATGGGAAAAAAGAAAGTTTTCCTGGGGCGATGCTCCTTGCGAAACCGCTTGTCCGATCTGGACCCAGCGCTGCTCATAAACGGCCGGCACGAGATAGAAGCTGGCCAATCCCAGCCCGAGCGCCATCGCCAAAGCGGCACGAAGCAACGGCTCCCCACTCCTCCGCTTTACCGCTCGCACAATCACCAGCACGGCCAGAAAGTAGCTCGCGATCACCGCCGCCGGCAGGTTGGTGAGCCAAAGCAGCGCGACGTGCAATCCGAGCAGCAAACTATTTCGCAAAAATCCGCCGCGTTCGCGCAAGGCAAACAACAGCATCCCGGGAAGCCACACGCAGCCGATCAGTTCTGCAAATGCACCTCGCTCGTAAACAACCACCAGCAGGTATGGGTTCACCGCATAAAGGATTGCTGCCACCACTGCGGTCCGCTCATCGAGCCACTCGCGGGCCAACAGGTACATGCTGATGCCCGCCGCCATCGCGACCAGCGCCGCCAGGGTTCCCGGCACCGCCTGCCACGGCAGCGCCAACCCAAGCAGCGCTCCCGCCATCCACGAAACCGGGGGGTAAAACACGAAGCGTGGTTCGCCGCTTCCGTAATTCGCAAACACTGCCCAGTGTGGATAAAGAATGCCGGCCTTCCACTGCCGTGCCACTTCGATCCAGGAGTTCACGTGAAACGTAAGATCGTGGCCGTTGCTGGTGCCCCGCCACAGGAACGGGATCACCATCACAAAAGCCACGATCGGCAACCACCAAAGCCCTGCGCGAATTCCGCTCCAGATGCGCATCTGCGCGCTCATCTTAAATGAGCGATGCAACCTTTCTCCGACCGCCTGGATTGTGCAGCTTTCGATTTGCGTTAACTCGAGTCCGCAGACGGCATCCAATCTATCAGTGAAAAGGCGGAAACCCGTTGTAAGTGCAACGGTCGAGCTGCCCAACGAGACATCGAGGTCGGAGGGAATTCATCATGAAAAAGAATCTTTTGATTATGGCAACTGCAGCCCTGTTCTCCGTAGGTATGGCCGTCGCGCAAGCGGGCGGAGCGGGTGGCGGCGGCGGAGCAGCCGGCGCCGGAGCGGGTGCAGGCGCGGGAGCGGGTGCAGGTTCGGCCGCAGGGCAGGGCACGACTGGTAGCGCGGGTGCAGGCACCACAGGCGCTGCCGGCACCGGCACAACCGGCGTAGCCGGACAAGGCACGACCGGCGCGGCTGGCACAACTGGAACCATGGGAACTGGAACCGCGGGTCAGACGGGAACGAGCGTCGGCACTCCGGGGACGACCGGCAACCCGAATGGAATGAGTGGAACCACTGGCGAGGCCGGTACCGGCGGCATGAACGGCACCAGCTCTGTCAACGGCAGCTCCGCCACCGGCACGACTGGAACGACAGGCGCGGCGGGTACCACTGGCTCGACGGGTGCGGGCACAACCGGGACAACCACGACTTCGCCCACCAACACCAACCCGAACAGCGTGCCCAACAATGGGACGACGACCACGCCGCAGGGCAACACCACCGGAACAACCACCGTTCCGCAGTAAGCCGAAATCGGATCACGACGCCTGGGCAGAAATGCTCAGGCGTTTTCTTTTGGACTCAACTTAGCCTTTCATGTGATTGAACGGCTTGCCGCCTATCGCAGACATGGCCGGTACCCGGTGAAAGCGGTTCGATTCAATGGAATTGATCTGCGAAAGCGTGAGCCGCTTGCTGGCGCCACAGGCAGTGCAGTTGTACTCGTAACGGTCGGGCTGATGAAACTCAACGAATTTAGAAGTGCGGCCGCAATCCGAACACTGCAATTGTTGCGGCACACGCGACGGGATCCAGATGTTCCTATCTGGTAATACAGACATGCGCGATCCTCGATCGATACAGGTTGGCGATTCCATAACAGAATGCGCCTGGGGTTAGCATGAACCGCTCATGGGTCCGTCAATTGTTAATAACGTGTTAAAAGGCAGCTCTGGAACCGTTTTGGTTGTGGATTTCGCGGACGAAGAAGAAGTGCCACCCCCACGGAGGTGGCACTCTCGTTCGGTGGATTCGCCGATCAATCGGTCGTAATAGGTTCGGCCAGGATGACTTCTCTTGCTTTCGGATCTTTCGGGTCATATTGCGATCCGACTTCGTGCAATTCCAGGTGCTTGGTCTCGGGCGAGAAGAACAGGCTCGCAATCGTCATTGCTGAACCGATCGTCAGAACCACCGCCGGAGAGAGCCACATATCCTGCTTTTCGATATGCGCAATGAAGGGAATTCGATGCGCCCATGCCACGTAGACGCCGAACCACGCTCCCAGCAAAGCTCCCGATGAATATCCGAACCCAACCCCGGCAGCACGCCTCGAAGTAGGGAAGCGTTCGCAGAGATAAGCCGGCACCACGCCCCACGCCAGCTTTAGCATCGCCGCCATGCAGGTGCCGAGTACCGCCATCTTCAAATTGTGCGCCACCGCCGCGTGATACAGCACATAGAACACGGGAATGCCGCCGAAAACTAGGAAGAGGCAATACCACTGCGTCAGCGGCTTGCGGCCGGTGCGGTCCGAAAGCCAACCGTAGAAGTTGTATCCCAGGAAGGCCATGAACAGCGCGGAACCATAGATCAGGCTGTAAGTGGTGGTGTCGAAGCCGCGGCCGTTTAACGTGAGGATGTTCGGCAGGAATCCATACACCGAGTAATCGGTGAGGAACAAACCCGTCATGAAGAAGAACACCTGGAAGAAGTCCCAAACTTGCGGCGGCTTGAAGAGGCTGAAGAACGGCGCCTTCTGGATGGTCTTCTCTTCCTTCGCGCGCTCGAATTCGGGTGACTCATGCAGCGTGCTGCGAATGAAAAGCGCCAGGAAAACCGGGACAACACCCGTCACAAAGGCGATGCGCCATCCGTAGCTCGCCAGCGCGGCCTTGCCGAGTTGCGAGGAAATGAGCGCCACCACCAGCGATGCGAAAACATAACCCAAAGGGAAGCCAGATTGGATGAATCCGCCGATCGCTCCGCGTCGCGGCTGCGGTGCGTGTTCGATCGCGAATACGTGTCCGACGGCATACTCGCCGCCGAAGAAGCAGCCCATGAAGAATCGCAGCACGCAGAAAATCACGTACGCCCAAATGCCGATCTGTTGATAGGTCGGTAGAAATCCGGCAAGCAGCGACATGATGCCGACGCCGCTGATGGTCAGGATTAGAAGGAAGCGGCGGCCGATCTTGTCGGCAAAGTGCCCGAAAATCGCCGATCCTACTGGACGCGCTGCCATAGTGATCGAGTAGGTGAAGACGATGGTCAGGTATTGCCACGCCGAACTGCCCTTCGGGGAAGCAAAGACCTTGACCAGGATCGGCGCCATGACGATGACCATCGCCATGTCATAGGCGTCGAGCATGAAACCCAGGAACTGGGAAATCATGGCGAGCTTGGTGGCTCGAGGAAGACGTTGTTGCTCAGCCATTCAGTTGGCCTCCGCAGGATGCGATGAAAGATGAAAAACTGCCCAGAAACATGCGAAACGGGTGCATTTTGCCGCAGAAAATGCATGCGAACGGGGCGGTTTATATCACGGATCGTGGTGGCCAACCGTGTGTCGTCCGTCACACCTTGAGGTGATGTATCGATGATCATCAATCCCGTCGGCGTGTGCGCGTGCAATCCCGAAAGCCGCATTCCACGCGGGTTTTAAGCCTATCGCCCAGACGATTACAGGGATAGAATTTGCGCTCTTCCGCGGGCACTGTCACAAACAGTCGTGAGCGCTGTTACAAAAATTCGCGATTGCGCGCTGATATAAGCCGTCCAGCGGAGGGCAAATGCGAAGATTTGTCAGCGGCATTTTGATGTTCACCATGCTTGCGCCGATCGGCCTATTGGCAGACGGCCCCAAGCCCACCAAGAAACGCGCCAAGAAGTCGACCGTCAACGTCCAACAGGAACTCCAGGAAGTGAAGGGCGCACTGCAAGACCAGCAGTCGCAGATCCAACAGCAGCAATCGCAGATTCAGCAGCTCCAGCAGCAATTACAGCAGAGCAACGCACTTCTTCAGCAACAAGGCGCCCAACTGCAGACCTCGGTTCAGCAGGCGTCGCAGCAAGCGACGGCCGCCGAACAGGCAGCCAGCAATCTCAGCGCCAGCGTGGCGGACCTGAAGTCCGGCGACGCAAGTCTGGTGCAGTCGTTCCAGGCAACGCAGAAGACGGTGAAGGACCTCGAGAATCCTTCCGCGCTCCACTTCCGCGGTGTCACCATCACGCCCGGTGGATGGGCGGAGTCGACGTTCCTTTTCCGTACCCGCAACGAAAATGCCGATATCACCAGCAACTTCGGCGCAACTCCGTTCGGCGGCACGGCCAACGCCAACCTCTCCGAGTTTCGTGGCTCGGCACGCGGCACCCGGCTCACCATGCTGGTGCAAGGAGACGCAGGATCGACCAAGTTGAGCAGTTACTTTGAAATCGATTTCCTCGGGCAGGCGCCCACCGCGAACCAGGTACAGACCAACAGCTTCAACCCCCGCCAGCGGCAACTCTTTGGCCAAGCTGATTTCGCCGATGGCTGGACGCTCACCGCCGGCCAGTTCTGGAGCTTGCTGACGACCGACCGCAAGGGTCTGGCGACCCGCAGTGAGTTCATCCCGACAACCATTGAAGGCAGCTATATCATCGGCTACACCTACGCCCGGCAGAATGCCATCCGCGCCACCAGGAACTTCAACAACAAGGTGTGGGCTGCATTTGAAGTTGCCAACCCCGAGACGAACCAGCCTAATGCGAGCTACACGCCGGAAGGAATCTTTGGCTTCAACAACAGCGCCAACGACGCCGGCGTAAATGGCAGCACCTTGAACTACCTCGCCGGCAGCACCAACGGCTTCTCGACCAATCTCGCTCCTGATCTTCTTGCCAAGGCGGTCTTCGAACCTGGGTGGGGACACTTCGAGATCAAGGCCCTGGGTCGCTCATTCCGTGACCGCATCGGCGACGACACCCTGAAGAGCTACGGCGGCGGCCTGGGCATTGGCATGATTCTTCCCGTCCTTCCCAAGAAAGTGGACGTAATCCTCGAAGGTCTCGGCGGCGCCGGTATCGGCCGTTATGGCGCCTCCAACGGGCCCGACGTCACCATTCGTCCCGATGGCAAGATCGTTCCGCTCCATGCCCTTCATGCCCTGGCTGGTGTGGAAACGCACCTGTTTCCGAAGCTGGATTGGTACGTGTACGGCGGCGACGAGTATTACGGACGCGACCCGTTCGTGAACCCGACGAGCGCCTTGAAGCCCGCTGGTTACGGATCTCCGCTGGTCACCAATTCCTTCTGCGGCGTCCAGATTGTCCCGAGCGGCGGAGCGGCCTGCGGCGCACAGAATCGTAACGCGTGGGACACTTCCACGGGATTCTGGTATCGCATTTACAAGGGACCCTACGGAACCTTCCAGTATGGTGCGCAATACGCCTATATGTACCGCTCCACCTGGTCTGGTGTTGGGGGCGCTCCCAAGGGTCTCGACAACGTCATCGAAACCTCGTTCCGGTTCTACCTGCCGTAACTTTCCGAATAGCACAAAAAGGCTGCCTGCACTCCGGGCAGCCTTTTTCAGTCTGAGCACGTGAAGTGCAACTTGCGATTCTGCATCATTAATTTTCGATGAATATTGCAGCAGTGTGTTAGGCTGTCCGCCATCAGAAACGGCCCGTGTGGGGTGCTCGTTGATTTGAAGTGCAGGGCGGACGGTAAAAGGCCTGCGCAGCCTGAAGTAGCTCGGTAAACGTGAAGCTGCTTTCAAGGTCCATCATTCTGCGAACACCAAATCGCCCGGTCAGCGTTCCACTCGGACTCGCCAGCCCTACAGGAATACCGGAGGACAAATGCGTCGATTTGTCAGTGCGGTGCTGTTGCTTGCCTCACTTGCCCCTGTCAGCTTGCTAGCCCAGGATGCGAAGCCCACCCGAAAGAAGACGGTGAGAAAATCGGCCGTCGAAAAGAAGCTGGAAGAAATGCAACAACAGTTGCAGACCCAGCAAGATCAGATCCAACAGCAGCAATCGCAAATCCAGCAACAGCAATCGCAGATTCAGCAGTTGCAGCAGAGCAACGCCGCCGCCGAACAGCAGGGCGCGCAACTGCAGATGAGCATTCAGCAGGCCAACCAACAGGCTCAGTCCGCACAGCAAGAGGCGAGCAATCTCTCGGCCAGCGTGTCGGATTTGAAATCGACCACGGCGCAGGCGATCACGGTCTCCAACGAAGACCATAAGAAGCTGGACAAAGTCGTTAATCCGGATGCATACGTCGCGAAGCCGACGTTCATTGCCGCCGTCGCCCCGATCCGTCCGCTGCCGCTCGATCCTCCTGTCAAGGACGGATTGGTCCCGGCGTTTCGTCTCGGTGTGGTGCGGGTCACGCCCTATGGCTTCCTGAAAGCTACAGGCATCGAGGACTCTTCATCGCCTCGCGGCGACGACTTTCCGTTGCCGGGCTTTCTCAATGCCGATACCGGACCGACGGCGAACCCCGAGTTCCACCTGAAGGCGCGCTCCAGTCGCGTGGGTGTGAACTTTGAGTGGCCCGACGAATCTCGCAACCTGGCCATCACCGGCAAAATGGAGTTCGACTGGGAAGGCCCGTTCAGCCGGGCTGACAACCGCAACATCTCCTCCATTCGCAGCAACACCCCGACCATTCGCCTGGCTTACATGAAAATGGATTACACCCGGGGCAGGACGAATTGGTTCTTCGAGGCCGGCCAGGACTGGACCCCGTTCGGATCCAGCACCCTTCCGAACCTCCTCGAAACCACCGGTCTCGGCATTGGCTACGGAACCTTATATGAACGCCAGCCTTTGATGCGCGGCGGCTTCACCCAAACCCTGGCCGGTTCCTTCAAAATCTCGCCTGAGTTTGCGGTCGTTCTGCCGGCTACCGGCAACCTTCCTTCGAACGTGGCCGATCAACTGGGCTATGGCGAACGTCAAGGCGCCGATTCCAACCGTCCGGAGTACCAGGCGCGGACCGTTTTCCAATGGCAGCTTGATCATGCCAAGGGTGTGGCTCCCGCGGAAGTCATCTTCAGCGGCATGGATGGCAGACGCACCGCCATCGTGCTCGCCTCGGCCGTTCCCACTGCTTACGCCGCCGCCTTTCCCACCGGCGCGCAGGTCAGCAGCACAATGTGGGGTGGCACCACCGAAATCCAATTGCCGACGCGATGGTTCACACTTGTCGGCAAGGTCTATCGCGGTGGCGACCTGAGATACTACTTCGGAGGCCAACTCTTCTCCAACTTCAACGACGCTTACGGGCTCACCGGCACCGCGACCGCGTTGAACGTCGACGGTTCTTCCACCGTGGTCTTCGGCACCAACGCGGCGGGAAACCCGGTCGTCGCACCACAGCGTCCGGTCCGAACCAACGGCGGCTTCGCCAACCTAGGATTGCCGCTCTCACGCTGGTTCAACGCCAATCCCACGGGACGCAACGCCGGATGGCAGCTCTACTTCCATTACGGAGTGGACCAAGTGGAGGCCAGCGATCTCTTCCACGTCACGGAAGGCGACGCACTGGCAGACCGCGCCCGCAGTCGCCTGGGTGCGATCACTCTCTACTACAAGCTGAACCCGTGGTGCACCTTCGCTTACGAACAGTCGCTCTATACGACGGTCGGAGATCCCACGCTTGCCGGGGTCTACCTGAAGGTGGCCGGAACGCAAAGCCGCGAATGGAACGATCGTCGCGAAGAATTTGGGCCGGTCTTTACGTTCTAGCTTGCAACATGTGTGCAGGCGGGAGCAATCTCGTTTGAGTACCGAATGGGCGGACTTCAGTCTGCCCATTCTCTTTGCGTTTCGGAGTCGCAAACATGAATACGTTGCCGGTCATGATCGGCGTCTTGTGCGTTTTTGCCCTGGCGTATCGCTACTACAGTGCATTTCTCGCCGCCAAAGCAATGGCTCTCGACGACCGCCGCATTACTCCAGCCCATCAGTATGAAGACGGCCATAATTACGTTCCATCTCCCAAGTGGGTGCTTTTTGGCCATCACTTCGCTGCCATCGCCGGCGCCGGACCGCTGGTAGCGACCAACCCTTGCGGCCCAGTTCGGGTGGGCTCCCGGACTTACCTGGATCCTCGTGGGCGCCGTGCTGGCCGGCTGCGTCCAGGATTTCACCGTCCTCGTCGCCTCGGTTCGCCATAAAGGAAAGTCGCTGGCCGAAGTCGCCCGCACCGAGATCAGTCCTTTCGCCGGGCTGGTCACGATGATTGCCGTGCTCTTCATCCTCCTGGTCACCCTGGCGGGGCTCGGGTTGGTGGTCGTGAACGCACTCGCCCATAGTCCGTGGGGCGTTTTCACCATCGGTATGACGATTCCCATCGCGCTGCTGATGGGTGTACTCATGTTCAAGAGCGCTCACGGTCAAATACGCGTCGCTCTCCCCAGCGTAATCGGCGTCGTTCTGCTGCTGGCGGCGCTCATCGGTGGACGCTTCTTCGCGCTCTCATCACACGCCGGTTCCCTCGACTTCAACGCCCACACCATCACGTACTTGATGGCAATCTACGGGTTGGTTGCGTCCGTCCTGCCGGTGTGGCTGTTGCTCGAGCCTCGCGATTACCTGTCCACCTATGTGAAACTCGGCACCATCGCCATTCTCATCGTCGGTGTTTTCGTCGTTCATCCGGACATCAAGTTTCCCCCGGTGACCCAGTTCGTGCACGGCGGCGGGCCGATCATTCCCGGCCAGCTCTTTCCTTTTCTCTTCGTGACCATTGCATGCGGCGCCATCTCCGGCTTTCACTCGCTGGTCTCCTCCGGCACCACGCCAAAAATGCTCGATAAGGAAACCGACGCGCGCTTTATTGGATACGGCGCGATGGTGTGCGAAGGCATAGTTGGCGTCCTCGCCCTGATCGCTGCTACATCGATGCATCCCGGCGACTATTTCGCGATCAACACCACCCCCGCGGTCTTCGCCAAACTCGGCATGCATACCGTCAATCTCGATATGTTCTCGCAGCAGGTCGGCGAGAACCTGGCAGGACGCACGGGCGGCGCCGTTTCCCTGGCCGTAGGCATGGCACAGATCTTCCGCGGACTTCCCGGCATGGACCGCTTGATGAGCTACTGGTATCACTACGCCATCATGTTCGAGGCGCTGTTCATATTGACCACCGTCGATACCGGCACCCGCGTCGCGCGCTACGTCCTGCATGAACTCCTGGGGAAGGTCTACAAGCCCTTCGGCGACCAGAAGTGGCTGCCCGGTTCCTTGATGGCCACTCTTCTGGTGGTGCTGGGATGGGGCTATCTCATCTACACGGGTAACATCTCTACCATCTGGCCGCTCTTCGGTACGGGCAACCAGTTGCTCGCGACCATCGCCCTGGCCGTCTCGACCACCTTCCTCATCAACATGGGGAAGGCCAAGTACGCCATCTATACCTTCGTCCCCATGTGCTTCGTCGGAGTCACGACTCTCACCGCCGGTGTCCTTTCGATCGAGACCATCTTCTGGCCGCTGACTTCGAAGCCAGGCAAAGCTTTCCAGGGCTATCTTGACTCCGCCCTGATGATGATCTTCATCGCCGGCGTCGTGCTGGTGGTGATCGACGCCGCCCGCCGCTGGATCAAGACGCTGCAAGGCGAACCGATTCCGAAGGAAGCTTTCGGTCCTCCAGAAGTCGACCTGGCCAAGCCTCCCATGCGCTGCTGTTGAACTCGGCCATAGCTCACGCGGTCAGCCCAGGTTGCTGACCGCTTTGCCATCCTCCTTTCTTGTCATCCCGAGCGCCCCGCTTTCGGCGCGTGGGCGCCTGCTTTCCGCGGCTTTCCCCACATCGATACCCATCGATTCACTGCGCACCCTCACAGCGACCTGTGAGTTGCGTCACATACCCTTGCCCGCGTGCAAAAGCACAATCCGAAAGCTGCTGGTGCGCGTTCGGCCCCCATCCACTCCGCCGCTGGCATTGCCAATCTCTCGGAAGCCGAGGCATCTATGCCTGTCACTGCCGCCCCTCCGCCCGCCGCGCAAGCGCCTGCCGCAGCTCAGCACACGCAATCCCCGAAATCCTCCACCACCCGTACGGTTCTAGGAATTATCGCCGTCCTGGCCATCGTCATCGGGGCGGTCGCTCTCCTCAAGACTACCCATCCGCAATCCTGGCAACAGGGCTACGACCCGCTCGGCCGCTGGTGGCTCTCCACCTTGTGCGCAGCCTTGCCGATCGACGTTCTGCTGGGTAGCCTCGCCATCTTTGAGATCAAAGCACATTTCGCCGCGTTACTCGGATTGGCCAGCGCACTCCTCGTGGCTGTCGCCATCTTCCACATGCCGCTGAAACTCGGGCTCGTCACCGCCACGTATGGCGCGGGTTACGGCCTGTTTCCCATCGGCTGGATCATCCTCAACGTCATCTTCATGTACCAGCTCACCAACGAGACCGGCAAATTCAAGGTGCTGCAAGACAGCATGATGGGCATTACCCAGGACCGCCGATTGCAACTGTTGCTCATCGCGTTCTGTTTCGGGGCATTCTTCGAAGGCGCATCGGGCTTCGGCACGCCGGTGGCCGTCTGTGCCGCGATTCTCATCGGCCTCGGTTTCCGTCCGCTGCAGGCCTCGGGCTTGTCGCTGATCGCGAATACAGCTCCGGTTGCCTTCGGCGCGCTCGGCATCCCCGTCATCGCCCTGAGCGGCGTCACCGGCATGGATCCCAAAATCCTGGGCGCTAACATCGGCTGGATCCTCACTCCATTTTGCCTGCTGGTTCCGTTCTGGCTGATCTGGGCCTTTGCCGGATTCCGCGGCATGGTTGAAATCTGGCCCGCCATCCTCGTGGCCGGTGGAAGCTTCGCTCTTTCGCAACTGTTGATGGCCCTCTTTCACGGACCATGGTTGGTCGACATCGTGGCTTCTGTCGTCTCCATGGTGCTGCTGATCGCCTTCCTCAAGGTCTGGCGCCCGAAGAAAATCTGGCACCTCGAGCACGAGGACCACAACCGCGATACGACCCTCGGCCACGGCCGAACGAAGGGCGAAGTGGTGGCCGCCTGGACGCCCTGGGTCATTCTTAGTGTTGCGGTCTTTACCTGGGGCTCGCAGAAGGGCAAGCTCTTCCTCAACACCCTCGCCATCGGCGGACACAAGTTCACCCTGCTTAACTTTCCGGTCCCCGCGATTCACAATATGATCTCGCGCATGCCGCCGGTCGTTCTCAAGCCCACGCCTGAGCCGGCGATGTTCACCCTCAACTGGCTCTCCGCCACCGGCACCGGCATCATGCTGGCGGCCATTCTGTCCGGCTTCATCATGGGTTGCGGTCCGCTGCAGATCGCGAAAATTTACGCCAAGACCATCTGGAAAGTCCGTTTTTCCATGATGACCATCGCCTGCATGCTCGCTCTCGGCTTCCTCACGCGCTACTCGGGCGTCGATGCCACCATGGGATTGGCCTTCGCGCGCACCGGCTTCATGTATCCGTTCTTCGGGACTCTGCTCGGGTGGTTAGGGGTCGCGCTTACCGGGTCCGACACTTCTGCCAACGTACTGTTCGGCAGCTTGCAGAAAATTACCGCCCAGCAGATTCACATTCAGCCTACGTTGATGGCTTCGGCTAACAGCGCGGGAGGCGTCATGGGCAAGATGATCGACGCGCAAAGTATCGTCGTCGCCAGTACGGCGACCCAGTGGTACGGTCACGAAGGCGACATCCTGCGCTACGTTTTCTTCCACAGTCTTGCCCTCGCAGCGCTTTGCGGGATCATGGTTTTCCTCATGGCCTATGTAGCTCCTTTTACCCACCTGGTGCATTGATCAGGTATAAGCTGGTGTCTGAGATCCCCCAATCGGCCACCAGCGACTTCGGAGATGAAATGGCGGCGACTGTTACAGCGCCATCGCAGTTGAGTACGGAACAGCTTCAATCGTTATTAAGCAGCGTCATTGACGCTAACCGGGTTCTCACTCGTCCCATCGACCGCATTGCCTACGCGTCGGATGGAAGCTTCTACCGCCTCATTCCCCAGGCGGTTGTCCAGGCCAAGGGCATTGAAGAAATCCAGCACCTCTTTCACTTTAGCCACGAGCACGAAATCCCCCTGACCTTCCGCGCCGCCGGAACCAGTCTCTCCGGACAGGCAATTTCCGACGGTTTGCTCGTCGACGTGGCGCGGCACTGGCGCGACGTGCAGGTGCGTGATGCCGGCAAGAGCCTCTGGGCCCAGGCTGGACTCATTGGCGCTCGCGCGAACCAGGCACTTGCACTCTACAAGTCGAAGATCGGCCCCGATCCCGCATCGATTTCTACTTGCACCATCGGCGGCATTCTCGCCAACAATTCCAGCGGCATGTGCTGCGGCGTGGAACAGAATGCCTACCACACGCTGCAGTCGCTGAAATTCGTGCTGCCCTCCGGCACCGTCATCGATACGAGCGATCCCAACGCCGACGAGCTTTTCCACGCCCGCGAACCGAAACTCGCCCGCGGTCTTCTCAATCTCAAGGCGAAAATCGAAGCGAATACCACTTTTCGCAACCGGATCCGCAATAAGTACCGGACCAAGAACACCACCGGCTACGGACTCAATGCCTTCATCGATTTCGATCGCGCCATCGACATCTTTCAGCATGTCCTCATCGGCTCCGAAGGAACCCTGGCGTTCATCGCCGAAGCCGTTCTCAATACCGTTCCGGATCTTCCGGTCAAATACACCGGGCTGCTGTTGTTTCCCGATCTATACGCTGCTTCCGCCTCCATCGTTCCTCTGCGCAAGGCGGGAGCTAAAGCGCTCGAGATCATGGATCGCGCCTCGCTGCGTTCCGTGGAAGACCAGCCGGGAATTCCGGCTTCGATTAAAACTCTGGGTAATGGCGCTGCCGGATTGCTGGTCGAATTTCAGTCCGCCGAAGAAGCCGAGCGCCGCCAGCTCGAAGAACTCGCGCGTGATGCCAGCAGCGCGCTGCAACTCGTCGAAGCTCCGCGCTGGACGCACGCCCCCGCCGAACAGGCGCTCCTCTGGAAAATCCGCGCCGGCATGTTCCCCTCGGTGGGTTCCGTGCGCAAGAGCGGCACGACCGTCATCATCGAAGACGTCGCGTTTCCTATCGAGCGCCTGGCCGACGCCGCCATCGATCTCACAAAAGTTTTCAAGCGGCACGAATATAACAACGCCATCATCTTCGGCCACGCCAAGGACGGCAACCTGCACTTCGTCATTACGCAGTCCTTCAACGAGCAGGCTGCCATCGATCATTACGCGCGCTTCATCGACGATGTTGTCGATCTCGTGGTCCACCGTTACGACGGCGCTATCAAGGCCGAGCACGGCACCGGACGCAACATGGCGCCGTTCGTTCAGACCGAATGGGGCAGCGAAGGTTACGACGTCATGCGCCACCTCAAGCAGCTCTGCGATCCGCGCAACCTGCTCAATCCCGGCGTCATCATCAACGAAAACCCAAAAGCACATCTCGTCGATCTCAAGCAGTTGCCCTCCGTCGAACCGGAAGTCGACAAGTGCATCGAATGCGGCTTCTGCGAACCGAAGTGTCCGAGCCGCGAACTCACGCTGACCCCGCGCCAGCGCATTGTCGTGCGCCGCGAGATGGCGCGCATTCGCCAGAGTGGCGACAGCAATCCCGACCTTTACGCTGCCCTCGACAAAGAATTTCCCTACATGGCGCTCGACACATGCGCCGCGGACGGTCTCTGCGCCACTGCCTGCCCGGTCAGCATCGATACCGGCACGCTCGTCAAACGCTTCCGCAACATGCGCCATACCGAAGCGGAGCAGAACGTCTCTGTGCGCCTGGCTCGCGACTTCGGGCGGGTTGAGTTCGCCATGCGCTGGGCGCTGCGTCTCGGCCACCTCACGCAAGCATTGCTTGGAACCAAGGTCATGGTTGGCATCTCGCGGATGCTACGCAAGCGTCTCGGCGACACCGTTCCGCTCTGGACCGAGGATGTCCCGCACGCTGCCGCCTCCATCCCGCGCACTCATAAAGAAGGCGCCGCCGCCATCTACTTCCCAAGCTGCGTCTCGCGCACCATGGGCCGCCTGCCGATGGAAGAGAAAGACCGTTCCCTGATGGAGGTGATGGTCAACGTCGCCCACCGCGGCGGTGCGCCGGTTTACATCCCAACGGACGTCAAGGGCACCTGCTGCGGCACACCGTTTTCTTCCAAGGGCTTCGATCGCGCCCACAAAATCGTCGCGAATCAGGCTATCGAGAAATTCTGGCGTTGGAGCGAGCAGGGAAGGCTTCCCATCGTGATCGACACCAGTCCCTGCACCTATGGCTTCCTCAACGCGCGGCCGCATCTCACGCCCGAAAACCAGCAACGGTTCGATGCATTGAAGATCGTCGATTCGATCGACTTCGTTGCCGACAAGGTTCTGCCCAAGCTCACCATCGAGAACAAGCTCGGTTCCGCGGCCCTGCATCCCGTCTGTTCCATCATCAAGATGGGCCTCACGCCGAAGCTGCAGAAAATTGCCGAAGCATGTTGCGACTCGGTCACCATCCCGGTGTCGGCGGGCTGTTGCGGCTTCGCCGGCGATCGTGGCTTCCTTGTCCCCGAGCTGACCCAGGCCGCCACCATGCACGAGGCAGAGGAACTCACCTCCAAGCATCACGACGGATATTTCTCCAGCAGCCGGACATGCGAGATTGGCATGACCCGCTCTACCGGCGAAGTTTACCGTTCTTATCTTTACCTCTTGGAGAAGGTGAGCCGTTGATGGATAAGCGCGTCGCTCTCTTCATCCCGTGTTTTGTTGACCAGATGCAGCCGCAGATTGGAATCGATACCGTCAAGGTTCTCCGCCGCATCGGCTACACCGTCGAGTATCCCGAAGACCAGACCTGTTGCGGTCAGCCCGGTTTTAATACCGGACAGTGGGACGCTGCCCGTCCCTGCGCCGAACGGTTCGTTAAGGTCTTTCGCAACTATGAGCAAATCGTCTGCCCTTCGGGCTCCTGCACCAGCATGGTGCGCACCCACTACCCCGAGCTGCTCAAGGACAGCGCGCTGAAAGAAGATGCTCTCTCGGTCGGCAAGCGTACCTACGAACTTTCCGAATTTCTGGTGAGCGTCGCGGGCGTGAGCGACGTCGGCGCCGAGTTCTGGCACAGCGTCACCTATCATCCCTCCTGCCATGCCACTCGCGAGCTCGGCATCTATAACGAGCCCCTCACGCTTCTTGGCAAAGTCAAAGGCCTCGAGCTGAAGCTGATGCCGAATGCCAACGAGTGCTGCGGCTTCGGCGGCATGTTCTCCACCAAGTTCGGCATGATTTCTTCCGCCATGGGCGAAACCAAGGTCGCGAACATCGAAAACACCGGCGCCGAATACGTCACCGCCGTCGATCCGAGCTGCCTCATGCACCTCGATGGCGTGCTGCGCTTCCGCGACCACAAGCCCAAGGCGATCCACATCGCCAGCATCCTCGCCCGGGAGGCGCGATGAGCCGCATCGCCGAAGAGTTCCTCGTATCCGCTGCGCAAAAGTCCGCCGACCTCACCCATCGCGCTACCATCAAGCGCAACATGGACAGCTACGACGCCGCCGTCGCGAAAGGTAAGACCCGCTTCCTGGACTGGGAGGTGGCGCGCGTCCGCAGCGCGCAGGTGAAGTCAGAAGGCGTTCGAAACCTGGCAACACTGCTCGAATCCTTCGAGCAGAAGATCCTCGCGCGCGGCGGTCATGTTTACTGGGCCGAGAACTCCGAGGCTGCCCGTCGCTACATCTGCGAAGTCGCACGGAAGAACAACGTCAAGACCGTCGTGAAATCGAAATCGATGGTCACCGAAGAAATCCACTTATCGCCTGCGCTGGAAAAGCTCGGCATCAAGGTCTGGGAAACCGATCTCGGTGAGTTGATTGTGCAGCTCCGCAACGAGGCGCCCTACCACATCGTGACGCCCGCCATGCACCTCACCCGCGAGCAGATCCGCGACCTCTTCAAAGAGAAAATTCCCGACGACATGCAGGGCGAGACGCACCAGGAACTGGTCGCCGCCGCTCGCCGCTTCCTGCGCCGCGCTTTCTTCTCCGCCGAGATGGGCATCTCCGGCGCAAACTTCCTCGTGGCCGACGCTGGCCTGGTGCCCATTTCCACCAACGAAGGCAACGGACGCCTCACCACCAGCCTGCCGCGCATTCACATCGTCGTTACCGGCATCGAGAAGGTGATTCCGCGCCTCGAAGATCTCGGCGTGCTCTGGCCCGTGCTCGCCACTACCGGCACCGGTCAGCCCATCACAACCTACAGCACCCTCATCGGAGGCCCGAAAACCGCGGATGAAATCGATGGCCCCGAAGAGTTCCACGTCGTGCTCGTCGACAATGGCCGCACCGAGGTCCTCGCCGACCAGGCACAGCAGGAACTTTTGCGCTGCATCCGCTGCGGCGCCTGCCTCAACATCTGTCCCGTGTACCGCCAGGTCGGCGGCCACACCTACTCGACCACCTATCCCGGTCCCATCGGCAGCGCCCTTACCCCCATATTTCAATCGCAAGAGAAGTACGGTCACCTCTCCTACGCGTGCTCGCTCTGCACAGCGTGCAACAGCGTCTGCCCGGTCAAGATCAAGCTGAGCGATCATCTCCTCGAGAATCGCCGCAAGTACGTTGCCCAGGGCGAAGCCAAGTTCAGCGAGAAGCTCGGATTCTCTTTCTTCCGCTGGGCCGCCATGGGTTCCACCCGCTTCGCATTTCTCGGATGGTGCGGCCGCGCCACTTTGCGCACAGCTCTGGCCATGGGCATCCGCCCGAGCGCACTCGGTCCGCTCGCCAAGTGGGCCCGCTATCGCGCCATGATGGACGTGCCCAAGGATTCCTTCCGCGCTTTGTGGAGAAAACAAAATGGCAAACTCTAATCCCGGACGCGAACGCATCCTCGACCGCCTCCGCAAAGCCGAAGTGCCACTCGATCCCGCCATCGACGGCGCGACCGTCACCCTCGATCGAATCTACGCACCCATCTTGGATCCCATGGATCGCTTTCTCACCGAGTGTGCCGCGAACCTCACTGAGGTCAGAGTCACCGGCGACCTGCAAAGTTCTACCCAAGCTTTCGCCGAGCTTCTTTCAGCCCTTCCTGCCGGCAGCGTCTACGTGCAGGACCACCCTTCGCTGCGCCGCTTCGCCGCTGCTTTTGGCGACCGGCCGGTGCTTTGGTCGAGCGGCGGCCGCGCTCCCGAGGATTGTCAGGCGGCCATCACGCTTTGCGAAGGATTGATCGCGCAGACCGGATCGATTCTCAGCTCCAGCCGATCCGGAGGCCGTGGTGGTTCCATCATCCCGCCCACCCACATTGTCTATGCGACCTCCGACCAGCTCCTGCCCGACATCACGTCCGCATTACGCAAAGCCATGTCGAGCGACCTGAAGGACGCCTCGTATTTCGGCCTGATCACTGGCTCCAGCCGCACTGCTGATATTGAAAAGATTCTGGTGCAGGGCGCGCATGGCCCACGCAAAGTCGCCATCGTTCTCGAAACGCGTTAACTACGACTTCACGCTGAGAATCGGGAAAATCACCGAACCCGGCGAAGGCTCCACGCGCGGCGCATTGTCCCGCGTCCGCTCGCGCACACTGTACAAGCACGAAGTAGTCGCCTCAAGACGTTCCTCTGAATCCCGCGCCCGGCCGGGAACTTCGGGCACACGGCGTAGCTGACTTGATCGCGGAGTCGCGAACCTTTGAAGCAAGACAGATTGTTGCGGAAGATTTAGAGCTGCATCCACGTCACCAGCAGGATGCCAAAACAGGTGAGGAGCGAACGCATCTGCAAGTATTCGCCCCCCGAATAAAAGTGGCCTGCGGCGTAGCAAAGAGCGCAAGCGAGAACCACCAACAATGCTTTATGCCAGGATTTCAAACTAAACGCTCCCGTACTGAAATTAGGGGGGAGTACCGAGGGGAGGCAAAGAATATCCCGCGGACATAGGGAGTGCAAGCACTATCTCAGAAAATCCGCAAGATAACTTTCGGGATTGTGTCGGTTGACTCGGACGATTCCCCTGGCATTTGCGCCTTTATTCATGCGGCTTAAGCTAAGTAGCTGGAAATAAGCGGCTTCGTTCAGGAAGGCTGAAATACTCTCCGCGCTAGGATCACTGTTCGCTGTGACCGTCATCCTGGACATGACTGGCACACGTCACAGACAGCTAGACAGCCGTCTGCTTATTCTGCTCAAGTGGGAAATTTCCACTACGGACGATTTGCTCTTTCTCAACTAGTTAACGTTCTTAGTTTCGCGAAGTGAGCCGAAGAAAGCACAAAACGGAGCTAATTCCAGTGGATGGAATATTTTGGCTATAACTCTCGCAGGCAGAAGATTTTGCGGACCTTCCATAGGGTAAGCTGCTGAATCCACAGAGGGTGGCGGGAGGGGGATACCGATATCAAGCAGTAAACATCAGCCTCTCGTGCGTGTCTTACTGCCCGATGTAATGCAGCTCCAGCAGCGAGCAATCGTCGTTCAAAGCCTGCCCGTGCGCGAAGCTCACCACCTGTTCCAGGACCGCTTCAACGCCTTTCGCCGCTACAGCGTTCAGGCGGTCGTCTCCGAAGAACTCCCCGGTCGGATCTTCGGCTTCGGTCACGCCGTCGGAGAACACCAGCAGGCGGCTGCCGGGTTCGAGCTTCGTTACCAGCGTCTCGTATTGTGCGTCGAGGAAAAGTCCCACTGGCAGGCAAGCCGACTCGAGCGCTTCGACTTTCTCGTTGCAGATCCGCAAAGGCGGCAAGTGGCCGCAATTCACGATCGTCAGTTCACCGTCGGCGCGCAGTTGTCCCGCCAGCAGCGTCGCATACTTGCCTAGCAACTGCTTGTTGCAAAGCAGCCGGTTGGCCGCCGAGACCATCTCCTGCACCGGACGCTGTTGTACGAAGTGCGAATACGCGACCCCGTGCAACACCGAGGCGAGCAGTGCGGCTGAGATTCCTTTGCCGCTCACGTCGGCAAACACGAAGTACAGCGAGTCTCCGGCCGCGACGATATCGTAGAAATCTCCGCCCACGGATTTGCAGGGGATTGTGCGCGCCTTGAACGACGCGAACTTGCAATCGGGATTATTCACTGAGAGCAATTGCTTCTGGATCTCTGCGGCGATGCCCATCTCCTGTCGCTCGCGGCGCGATTGCTCTTCCGCTTCGGCAAGGTACGCATGTTCGATCAGCGCGGCGGCGTCGTTGGCTAGAGCGCCCACAATGTCGTGGCTGATCGTCGTCAGTCCCTTGGTGCGGTAATGGCTGTCAAGGTAGAGCAAGCCCCACAGGTTCTCATTCTGCAGCCCGACTTTGCGTCGCAATGGAATGCAGAGGATGCTGCGCAGGTTGTGCGCCACGATGCTCTGCCGTGCCGACCAGTTCGATTCCTGCTGGGTGTCGGTGATCAGGAAGTCGGAGCCCGAGGCCGCCGCCTCTTTCAGCACCGAGTGGGAAACGGTTTGCGCGTCGGTGAGGATGGTCCCCTTGGCATCGCGCCCGTACGCCAGGGTGATTTCGCCCCCCGGCCCCGGCTTGAAGAAGAACGCGCGCTCCGCCTTCGTCACCCGCAGGCTGAAGTCCACCAGGATGGTGAGGACTTCGGAGACAGCGGAAGCGAGATTCAGCCGGCGGGCGGCGTCGAGAAATTCGCGCAGATGTTCGAGGTCGGAATAGGTGGAATGTTCTTGCCAGCTCGAAAGCCGCTGGATGAGCGATTCGCCTCCCGCTTCCTGTGGCGAAAAGATGACATGCACCTGCGCCAGGCCGAGATCGATGCGGTCGTTTGGTTTCAGCACGCAACGATCGGCCTTCGCGCCGTTTACCTTGCTGCCGTGCTTGCTGCCGAGATCCACAAAAACATAGTCGGATCCTTCGTGAATGATCTGGGCATGCTCGCGCGACACGCTGGGATCGGCGATCACCAGGGCGTTCTCCGGCTTTCGTCCGATGGAGTACGGCAGGCGATCGAGCTTCAGCTCTTCCACCAGTGTTCCGCGTAGTACACGGATGGTGGGCGCATCAGCAGCGGCAGCAACTCCCCCAAACCCAGTCATCGTTCCCATGGTGTGATCCTCGAAGCGAACCGGCATCCGGTTTTAGCCCGGACAGTCGAAGCGTGGAGCCGATTTTAGCAGGGAATGATTGCCTTTTCCGGGTTTCCGACATAGACTTTGCGGCCATCGCGGCGCGGCCGATTCCTTCCACGAAGCTCTGGCTAGCCGAAGGACGCCTTTTGGCGCACAGCGAAAGGGGGATTATGAGGATTGCTGTCGCTTCCAGCGCATTCCTGCTCTTGGCGTTGAGCGCCTGTCACCATCGGCCGGCGCCTACCCTTTCCAATCGCCCGCCCTACGACTGCGTCGATCCCGTCGTGGCCAATCCTGCGAGTGGGTACACCGCGGTCAAGAAGAAGCCGCACGGCAGTAAATGTGAGGTGACGTGGGACCTGGCAGATGCGACCATCGCCGCCGACCCCCATCCCGAAATCGGTGTACTGCTCTCACGCAACGATGAGGTGAAGTTCAAGCATAGTGGCCACAAGAAGTTCCACTACGCCATTCGCTCGGACCCGGGCGGCAACGCTCATCCCCCAACGACTCCCCAAGCCGAAGATGGCTGCGACGATTCGCCTTTCAAAGACGGACATGCGGGCGATGCCGATGAAGAGCATGCCCCCGGCGCCCTTCACTTGAAGTCCGGAGCAAACGAATGCCACTACAAGCTGACCTTCTACCTGGACGACGGGACCAACGCCATCATTGACCCGCACATCGTGGTCGGCCGGCAGTGACGAAGAATTGAATTTGATCGTAGATGGAGTCGCATCGATGACGAGAACCGCCGCGGTCTGTTTACTGTTCGCGATGTTCGTTCCTACCTTGTTTGCCCAGGGTGCAGGCAAGCAGAACCAGGCCGCACAAGACACGGACTGCCTGCAAACCACTTCGGAGAAGGATGGACTTGGAGTCCACATTCTGCCCGGCACGACGAAGAAGCTTTATAGCTACAACGTCGATGCCAAGCCGGGCACGGGGCACAAGGCGATTTGCGTTTCGCAGTCGCGGCTCGATTCGGTGCTCTGGCACCACGGCGACGGCGCAGGATGCTTCACGATCGAGCCGAAGCTGGTGTCGAAGAAGAACGCTGCCGGCGGGGCCTGTCCGGCATACCCTTTCACCCGCAGCCTGCCCAACACCTGCGTCCACATGCACCACTCGGAACATGCGAGGAAGGATGCGGTTGGGTGCAGTTACGACATGGTGTTCAAGCGCGAGAACGGAAGCAGCGCAGATCCTCACATCAAGGTTGGAAACTAGCCGACTAGGTGGCGAGGGCGTGCTGCACCGCCGGTTGATTCATCAGCCCATCCAGGTCGGGGCAATCCCGCACATCCGCCTTGGAGTAACCGTTTGCGATCGCCTTCTGAAGCCAGTCCGCGGCTTCCGCAGTATGCCTCAAGCGGGCATAAATGCGTGCCGCGAAGAACATCGTTTCCGGGTCGCGCGGCGTGTCTTTCTGTGCCCGCTGCAGATAATCCAGTGCGTGCGAAGCATCGCCGAGAGCAGCATAGTTGTAAGCAAGCATGATATTCAGGCCCTGGTCCCGGGCGTTCACCCGTTGTTGCTCCAGCCCAAACGCGAGCGATTGCTTATAGGCGGGGGCGGCCTCGCGCTCGTGTGTCTTCGACCAGAAGTAAGCGTCGCCGAGAGCGCTGTACACGGCGTAGTTGCGGTTACCCAAGGTAATCGCCTGCTTAAATGACTTAATCGCCTCGTCGAAGTTGCGCACGTGCAGGTAGGCCTGGCCGAGATTCTGATACGCGTCCGCGGTTGGCTGGAGTTCGACTGCTTTCTTCAAGACATCCACAGCGTCGCCGTATTTGCCCTGGAAGATGTAGACACCGCCGAGTCCGTAATAGAGCGTAGCGTTTCCTGGCGCCTGCTCGATGGCTTCGCGGTACTCGCCGGCAGCTTCTTCGTAGCGAGCCTGCCGCGTGTAGAAGCCCCCGAGCCATGCGTATCCGGCCCAGTAGTGCGGCCGGGCGGCGATGCCGCGCCGATAGACTTGCTCCGCCTCCGCTGGCTGCTTGATTTTTTCGTAGATACTGGCCAGTTCGCGCAGAGCCACTTCATTGCTGGGCTCGGCGCTCACCGCGGTCTCCAATTCCTTTACCGCGCTTTCATACGCGCCTGTGCCACCGGCAATAATGCCAAGGCACAGGTGGGAGTCGGGAAGGTCAGGGCTTTTCTCCGCCGCGCGTTGGCACGAGACCCGTGCGGCGTCTACCAGCGCCGGATCGTGGGTCATCTGGTATTTGCGCCAGTACGCACGCCCGAGGGCCGCGTCGGCCTGGGCGTAATTTGCGTCTTTCAACAGCGCACCCTGGAATGATTCGATGGCACGTTCCACGTTATGCGGATCTTCGTATTCGCGCAGGTATCCGCTGCCGGTGAGAAACAGGTTGTAGGCCGAGGAATCCGAGGTGCCTCGCTGGCCCAGCGACTGGCGCTCCGCGTCTTCCAGTTGCACGTCGAGCATGTTCAAGGCGCCGTCGACAATTTTGTCTTCAAGGGCGAAGGAGTTGTCCATCGGCGCCTCGATGTCTTCCGAACGCAACTGGCTCATTGTGCTCGTGTCGACAAGGTTGTAGGTGATCCGGACCTGCTGACCGATCCTCTGCAGTTGTCCCTCTATTACGAGGTCCGCTCCAAGCTGCTGCCTGGCAGCCGCGGCGCTATCCAGGGAGCGCCTGCGTACCTCGGAAGAGGGCGTGACTTGCAACTGATGCATGGCGGCGATCCGCACCAGCTTGGAGGTAAGGGTGACACAAATCCCGTCGGCATAGGCCTCAAGGTCACTTTGCGGCGCCCCAATAAGGTGGAAGGGAAGCACAGCGACTGAGCGATAATGCGCCGTTTGCTGCGTTGGGACGTGGGTTCGTTGCCAGTACCGCGCCAGGAGGACACTGGCGGCGATTGCAACGAGGATAGACATGGCAATACCTGTCCAGAGGGCAACGTGCGACCGGGGTCGAGGTCGCAAAATCGGTGTGATCGTACTGCGGACGGTGGATGAGCCACCCAGGAATTTACGCTGGCAGGCGGTGAGGTCGATGATGATCTCTCGCACGCTCGCGTAGCGTTCGTCCCGCGATTTTGCCAGCATCTTCTCGAGAATCCACTCAAGTTCGGGAGGAATTTCCGGATTGGATTTGGTTACGGCCGGAGGTTCCTCGTGCACCGTGCGATGCAAGGTATCAAGGAGCGTGGGACTGCTGAAGGGCGCAACCCCGGTGAGCAACTGATAAAAGATGACGCCCAAAGCAAAAATATCGGCACGTTCGTCGATGGGTTCTTCGCGAACCATCTCGGGGGCCATGTAGCCAGGCGTCCCAGCGAACTTCGGCTGGGCGACGGAGATTGTGGCCGCGTCCTCGCGCGCGGTTGGCCGTGCTAAGCCGAAGTCGAGCACCTTGACGGTGGCGCTTTGCGATAACAGGATGTTTTGCGGCTTGAGATCGCAGTGAACGACGTGGGCCGCATGGGCGGCCGCTACGCCATCCGCGATCTGAAGCGCGATGGGAAAGAACTCGCTGAGAGGCATTTTCCTCTGGCCCAGGGTTCGAAGATCCCCGCCGTCCACATATTCGAGGATGAGGAGCAGCTCTCCGCCGGATTCGAGTACGTCGTAGATTTGCACGACGTGGGTATTGTTGATGGCCGCGGCGCGCTTGGCCTCTGAAAGAAAACGCTGGCGATCGGTATCGGTACGCGAGAGTTGCGGCGCCATCCGCTTGATCACGACCTTGCGGTGAAGCAGGAGATCCTCTGCGAGAAAGGCTTCTCCCATCCCTCCCGCGCCCAGCAGACGCACAAGCCGGTATCGCTCCCCCAGGGTTCCTGACAGCGCAAACGGCCAGTCGGAATGGGGGGAAGCAGTCACAGTGCGGGTATGTTACTGCAGTTCCTGGCGCATTGCGCCAAGTCATGCAGAAGATCCTATCCGAACGAAAAAGCTTGTGCGTGTGGCTCGTGGGCCGGAATGTTCTAGCGGAAGTTGCGGATCAGGATGGCGTCGCTGGTGAATGTACCTTTGGCGAGGGCGAGTTTGCCGTCGGGAAGCCAAGCGTAGTTGTAGATGGTGTTGTCAGTGAAGTGGGTGAGCTGGACAGGGTGAGAGCCATCGAGGTCTATTTTCCACACATTGCTGACGTTATTGATGGTGTTGACGTAGCTGATGGCTTTGTCGCCGGGCATCCAAAGCGGGTTATTCGCGGTGTCGGGCAGTTGGAAGTTGCTGAGGATCTTGCCTTCCTTTGTATCCATGATCCCGGACTTGTTCACGCCGGTGGCTTCGTCGAAGTAGGACACGATGGCGCGGTCGCCTTTCCAGGAAGCGGTGCTGTTGTTGGCTTGGAGAGGAGAGACTTTTTCCGGGGTACCGCCGGAGATCGCGATGCGATACAGGTTGATGTGACCGCCTTCGAGGTGGGTGAACCACAGGGTCTGGTTATCGACGAAACTGGGGCTGAGGTCGCCGTTGCTGGAGGTGAGTTGATGAGGATTGGAGCTGTCAAGGTCAGCGATCCAGATGTTGGGCTTATTGTCGCGGAGGCCCATGTAGGCGACGTGCTTGCCATCCGGTGAAATCGTGGGGGACTGGGTGTAGTCGCGCGCTGGACTGATCGGGGTGGGCGTGCCGCCATTTTCATCGAGGAGCCAGACGCCGCGCGTTCCGGAATTATCCGCGGTGTAGGCGATTTTCGAACCGGCGGCAGCCATGCCGTTGAGGCCCGTAAGAGCTTCTTGCGTGAGCTGTTTCCCGTTGGCCCCGGTGCCGTCGGTGACCCAGAGATCGGAAGTGATGGCGGTTTGCACGGTGACGATGGCCGAGTTGTCGGCGGTGACGCCGAAGCTGTAGGTGGAGTAGGTATTGAGATCGTTGGTAATGCGGCTGATCTCGCCAGCGGGGTAGCTGATCATGTAGATCTGACGATTGCGGTCGCCGACGCGCTGGTTGGCGCTATAGACGATACCAGTGCCATCGTTGAGCCAGGCGAGGCGTCCGACTTGGCCGGAGAGCTTGGGGATGAGCATCGTGAGGTTGCCGCCCATGTCAACGATGCCGACGGTCTCGTGGTAGCCATCTTTGTCGATGGCCATAACGGGAGTGGCGATGAGCTTGCCGTCGGCAGACCAGGAAACACCGTAGCCGCCGAACCACATCTCGCCGATTTTCCTGGTGACGAGAGTGCGGTCGATGGTGCCATCGGCGGTGTTGGCGATGACGATGGTGGACAGGCCGGTCTTGCCGATTTCGCGGATGAAGGCGAACTGTTTGCCGTCTGGTGAGAACGAGATGGGACCGTTGATGTCCGAAAGAATTTTGTGGGGTGTGCCGCCAAGGGTCGGTACGACGTAGAGTGCGCTGTTGGGCTCGCTTTGCGGGCTCCAGGTGTAATAGACGAAGTTGCCGTCGGGCGAGAAGGTGGTGGCGCCATAGGCAAGGTCGGTATCTGGCACAAGCTTGACGGCACTGGAGGTGGCGATCTGACGGAGCCAGAGGCTGTACTTGCCATTGTCCCGCATCTGGTAAACAACGTATTTGCCGTCGGGCGAGATGTTGGCGGAGCCTTCGATGCGGCCGCTATTGGTGAGGCGCTCGATCGACATTTGTTCGTTGATTCGATGGGCGGGCGTGCGGTGCATTTGCGACCACAGCGCCCATCCCCCGGCACCGATGATCGCTACCAGGAAAATCAGCGCGACGAGAATACCCGTCTTATGTCTCCTGGCTTCCCCAATCAAGACCGTTGTGCTGGAAGGCGCAGGACTGGCGACCGCTGATACGGGATAAGCGGAAGCCGAGTACTGCGACGTGGAACTCGACGTCGGTCCGATGGCAGGATAAGCAGCCGTGGCGGCGGTTGATGGGGAACCGCCAAGGGCAGTGCGTCCACTTGTATCGCGCCGCAGGCGCTTGAAGTCTCCGCGTAATTCGGCGGCGGTCTGGTAACGCAGGTCGCGATCTTTCTCCAAAGACTTGCAGATGATCTCCGCGAGTTTGGGCGGAAGCTGCGGATTGAGATCCTGGGGCGGAACTGGATCGCGATCCAGAATGCCGGCAAAGATGACGGCGGAGGTCGCTCCTTCGAACGGCACCTTGCTGGTGCACATTTCATAAAGGACGGCGCCGAAGGAAAACAAGTCGCTGCGTCCGTCAATGTCTTCCCCGCGCGCCTGCTCGGGCGACATATAAGCAGCGGTTCCCACCGCCATTCCCGGGCTGGTCAGGTAGTTGGGCGATTCGCCGGCAGTGGCCCCAATGGTCTGCGCGACTACATGGCGGTCGACGGCCAGCTTGGCCAGGCCGAAGTCGAGGATTTTGACGACGCCCTTCTTAGTTACAAATACATTGGCGGGCTTGATATCGCGATGAACAATGTTGTGGGCATGAGCCACGTCCAGCGCGTCGGAGGCCTGAATCGCAATATCAAGAATGCGATCGGTCGAAAGGGTACGATCGGCGATGAGCTGGCCCAGCGTGGAACCTTCCAGCAACTCCATCGCGATCATCCAGATACCGTCGTGCTCCTCGGCAGCATAGATGGTGCAAATGTTGGGGTGGTTCAGCGCTGAAGCTGAACGGGCTTCGCGCAAGAACCGTTCTAGCGATGCCGGATGTTGGGAATACTGCTCGGGCAGAAACTTGAGAGCGACGTGGCGGCCGAGGGTCGTGTCTTCCGCCTCGTAGACCACGCCCATTCCGCCGCTTCCCAGTTGCGAAATGATTTTGTAATGCCCTATTCCCTTACCGATCAACCGAGTCGCTCCTGCTTCACAAGCAAGGAATATACGTGTTCGTTATCAAGACGTACGCAGTGTAAGGAGTTGCGGTTCATACTACGTTCCAAAGCCCTGCAAAGGCAAACAAGTTTTGGCGAGCCTGGCAGCAAAAACCACCCCTGCAAAGTGGGCTTGGCTGCTGGGAATGTCTCGATCACTCACCAGAAAAGAGTGTTGCCGAACGCATCGCATGTCCCGCTGCCGAACATGCCGATGTTTATACATCACAAGGCTGGAAAGTGCCCTCCCTTTCTACCTTCTAAGGCTGCAGGCGCAGAGTCGATTAAGCGCAACGTTCTTACGCTCTTGTAAGCCTGCGAGAAGTTGATCTCCGGTCCAACGCGGGTGCGCAACTTCACAACAGCACAATGCCTCGTGACGGCGGTCACATGCCGAGGTGCGAAGTCTCACTGCGACAAAGACACCAATCTGCGAGTTTAGTGAGTTCCGGAATGGGTCTGTCTCGTTCCTCCGGAGCAATGAGCAAACTCTAGAGGGAAGGTGTCTTACATGAAATCGAAAGCAATTTTGACGCTGGCTGCCATGGCTGCCATGAGCCTGACGGCCTTTGCCGCCGACGGCGGAGAAACCTACAAGGCGAAGTGCGCAAGCTGTCACGGCGCCGACGGCGCGGGCGCGATGGCCAAGAAGATGGGATCGCGGGACCTGAATTCCGCTGATTTCCAGAAGTCCTCCGATGCCGACATTACCGCTGTCATCACCAAGGGCAAAGGGAAGATGCCGGGCTACGAAGGCAAACTCAGCAACGACGAAATCGCTGGGGTCACCAAGTACATCCGGACGTTGAAGAAGTAACGATGCGCGTCAGGCGCTGGTTGGCGCGGATCTGAGGGAACTGTGAAACGGAATCGATACTTCTGGCTGATGTTCGCGATCCTGATGTGCGGGATCGGACAGGCCGATGCGGCACCCAAGAAAAAGACAATCCAGAACGATGAGTGCCTGGCGTGTCACAGCGACGCAACGATGTCGAAGGATGAGGGCGGCAAACCAGTCAGCCTGCATGTCGACGAGGCCAAGTTCAAGAGTTCGATTCACAGCACGTTCAACTGTACCGATTGCCATTCGGAAATCAATGGCGCTCCCCACGATCCAGCGTCAACCAAGCCGCAATGCGCCACCTGTCACGCCGACGAACAGACCAAGTACGACCACGGATTGCACGCGAAGGCGATCAAGGCTGGGGATGGAAAAGCGGCCCAGTGCCAGGATTGCCACGGAAGCGTGCATGAATTATTGCCAGCAAGCGATCCGGCATCGCGTGTAAATCGCCATAACATTCCGACGACCTGCGGAAGCTGCCACGACAATAAAGCAACCATGCAGAGCGCGGGCCTGACGACAGCGCCCTTCAGTTCCTATGAGGACAGCGTTCACGGCAAGGCTGTGAATGGCGGATCACAAACTGCAGCGGTTTGTACGGATTGTCACGGCGAGCACGACATCCTGACGGCAAGAGATGCGGGTTCGCCGATCAACAAGTTCAACGTTCCGAATACGTGCGCGAAATGCCACGGGAACGAGAGCAAGCAGTACATGGCGAGTATCCACGGGAAGGCGATCGCACGCGGCGTATCGAACGCGCCGGTTTGTACCGATTGCCACGGGATCCACGCCATCAAGAAGCCGAGCGATCCGAACTCTACGGTTTCGGCGGCGAACATTTCGAACGTCACCTGTGCCAATTGCCATGAGGGCGTAAAGCTGTCCAATGAGTTCGGCATCCAGGGACGACGCGAATCGACTTACCTTGCGAGTTATCACGGAATGGCGTCGAAAATGGGTTCGACGGTGGCCGCTAACTGCGCCAGTTGTCACACAGCGCACAACATTCTGCCGTCGAGCGATCCTGGTTCCTCCATCAATCACGCCAACCTGGCGAAAACCTGCGGCCAATGTCACCCCGGAGCCAACGACAACTTCATTAAAGGGAAGGTTCACCTCGACGCCTTGAGCGCGGGTAGCGACATCGGCGGCAGGATCGTGAATCTGGTCGCAAAGTTCTATGTGTGGATGATCGTTTTCACCATCGGTGGGATGTTGCTGCACAACATTGTGATCTTCCGCCGCAAGCTGCAAGACAGCCGTAAAGGTTCGCCGCGGATCGTGTTCCGCATGTCGAAGCGGCAGCGGGTACAGCACCTGACCCTGCTGATCAGCTTCTTCGTTCTCGTCTTCACCGGCTTTGCGCTGAAGTTCCCCAATTCGTTCTTCGCTATGTTGCTCGGCAATAGCGAGAAGTTCCGCAGCGTATTGCATCGGGTGGCCGGAGTTGCGTTGATCCTCGTCGGCGCCTATCACGTGATCTACGCGGCCTTCACCGCTGAAGGGCGAAAACTGATCGTGGACTTCCTGCCCGAATGGAAAGACATTACCGACACGCGCGACGTGGTGCTTTATCACTTGGGCCGCATCGACAAGAAGCCGATGTTCAAGCGCTTCAACTACGCGGAGAAGATGGAATATTGGGCCTTGGTCTGGGGAACGATGGTGATGGCCTCCACTGGGCTCATGGCATGGTTCAAGGTGGGTGTCGGCACTGTGATTCCGCGTTGGGTCATCGATGTTGCCCTGACGATCCATTTCTATGAGGCGATCCTGGCGACCTTAGCCATCGTTGTATGGCATTTTTATATGGTCATTTACGATCCGGCGGCGTATCCCATGAATTGGGCATGGCTCGATGGGCGTATGAGCATTGAACATTACCAGCACGAGCATCCTCTGGATGTGGAGGCGCTTGCGCAAGCTCCGGGGTCCGAACCAGAAGAGGCAGAGAAGACAGAGGCGAAGAGTTTCGCCGCGCATGACTAGAGTTGCATGCTGTTGAAATTCGTCACACCGGCAGTGTTCGCACACTGCCGGTAAGTTTTGGAAGTGTCGCAGGTCGGCCGAAGTGGCAATTGGGGGACGCAAGATGCCGGATGAATCCGAGAATGAACGTAGCGGTGCAGAACAGGGCAAGAAGTTAACCCGCAATCCGATCAGTCTGGTCGGGATGGCGCTCGCGATCGTCGCCGCAGCGAACATCCTGTTCCTGTTTCTGATTGACGTGATGTCGAACCACCCGAACCCCTACGTGGGCATTCTCGGCTACATGATCATGCCCGGATTTCTCGTGCTCGGGCTCCTGCTGATCCCGGGAGGGATGTTGCTGGAGCGGCGCAGGCGCGGACAGGCCTCGCTGCCGACTTTCGACTTGAACAGCCCGAAGCAGCGCAGTTCGCTGGCGTTTGTCTTGTCGTTCGTTGTGGTTTTCCTGATGCTAAGTGCGGTGGGCAGCTATCGCGCTTATGAATTCACTGATTCAGTGCAGTTCTGCGGCGAGCTCTGCCACACGGTCATGCATCCGGAATTCACCGCCTATCAGCAGTCGCCGCACGCGCGCGTCGCTTGCGTAGAATGCCATGTCGGTTCGGGCGCGTCCTGGTATGTGAAGTCAAAGATGTCAGGCTTGCGGCAGGTGTATGCAGCCACGTTTAACACTTTCCCGCGGCCCATTCCTTCACCCGTGAAGAACCTGCGCCCGGCAGCGCAGACCTGCGAACAATGTCACTGGCCCAGTAAGTTCTGGGGCGCGCAGCTCAAGACCATCAACCATTTCGGCTACGACGAAAAAAATACCGAGCGGACCGTAAACGTTTTGGTGAAGACCGGCGGCGGGGATGCGAATAACGGCATGGCCACGGGAATTCACTGGCATATGAATATCGCCAACAAGATCTCCTACATCTCCGATGAGAAGCGGCAGAATATCTCGTACGTGAAAGCGGTCAATCAGAAAGGTGAAGTAACGGAATACTACCCAAAAGATAATCCCCCGACGGCGGATCAGGTTGCGAAGGCAGACCAGCGCCGGATGGACTGCATCGATTGCCACAATCGTCCTTCGCACATCTATGTGCCGCCGGACCGTTCGGTGGACAACGCTTTGGCTTCCGGCCGGATCGATGTATCGCTTCCCTACGTCAAACAGCAGGCGGTCACGGTCCTCACCAAGGAATACAAAAGCACAGATGAGGCTCTAAACACGATCGCGGCGGAATTCCCCAAGTATTACGCGAGCACCTATCCACAGGTTGCACAGCAGAAACCGCAACAGATCAAGGACGCCACCGTGGAGTTGCAACGCATCTTCAAGACGACCACCTTCCCGGAGATGAAGCTTGATTGGAAGACCCATCCCAACAACATCGGACACTTTTATTACAACGGATGCTTCCGATGTCACGACGGCAACCACGTGAGTAAGGCAGGGAAGGTCATCAGCAAGGATTGCAGTATCTGTCACACCATCCTGTCCCAGGAAGAAGGTGGCATGCAGTTGGCGGGATCTGCCGCGGGAGTGGCGTTCAAGCATCCGGTGGATATCGGCGCCTTGAGCCAGGTGAATTGCTCCGATTGCCATACAGGCGGAGCGCAGTAGCGCAACTTGGAAGGAAAGAGGGGCTCAGCGATGAGCCCCTTTCGTTTTTTGCAAGATCGTTACAACCGCGCTATAGCCGAGTAATTGCCAGAGAAACCAGCTGATCGTAGCAATCACGAAATCGACTTGGACCATTTCTCCGTGCAGGCTCAAACGTTGGAATCCCCACAAGGAATAGGCATGCCACGCGCCGCCAGCCAGCGAGATCGCAATAATTCCCAGGCAGATTGTGAGCTTCACGCGAGACGGAACACGCAAGAGAGCGATGTTTCTGCTGGAGGCAGTTTTCCGATACCAGAGGGTAAGAGAGATGCCGAGGATGAAGAGTCCGGCCACCGTGCTCAGAGATTGCGCGAGGGACCAGCCGCGCAAGTACGGGGCAAATGGCAGACCGAGTGTCTCCCGTAGGGCCGCGATATGCGTGGTGGGCCAATCACCCGGGTGGGTGAAGGAATCCCAAAGCAAATGCGTGCCGATGCCAATCAGCAAAGAGACGAGGAGCACGAGAATGTTGGAGAAAGTCTTCGGAAACGGATTTCCGCCTGGGTCGAGGCGGCGCTGGATCGAGACCGGCAGGAGCGCGACGATCGGGCGTTTCATCACTCCCTGAAAGAGATAGAAAGCCAAAACCGTGAATGGTAAACAGTACAAAAAGACCGCGGGGAAGTGGTGCCAGGCTCGGCTGCCAGCGGACATTCGCAGGAAATATTCAAAATCGGGCCCGAAGCTGCCGATCACCAGCGCCGACCATATCAGTCCGGTCCGGCGAAACGGCAGCACCGCAGCGGCGTGGGATACGGTAAATGGCATTCCCCCGATTATCCCGTAACTCTAAGAAATCGCGCCTCCTAAAAAGACAGGGTGACGAACATCACACGCCTTGGTGACGTGAGACACGGAGGTTCGGTCGCGAATTTCCTATCTTGGGAACGTCCGAAAGACCCGTGAACATCGGGCAAGGAGACGCAATGTCCACAACAGGAGGCGGGAAAAAGGAATACGTCCCGCGATTAATTTTCTGGGAAGTCACCAAGGGCTGCAATTTGCGATGCGTGCATTGCCGCGCCACCGCGACGGAACTGTCCTCACCCACGGATCTTTCTACCCCCCGTGCCCTCGACATCATTTCGCAAATCGCCGATTTCTGTAGCCCCATCCTGGTGCTGAGCGGCGGCGAGCCGCTCTACCGGCCCGACATTTTCCAACTGGCGCGCTTCGCGACAGAAAAGGGAATCCGTGTTGCCCTCGGGACTAACGGCACCCTGGTGACGAAGGAAGTCGCCCGCAAGATCGTTGACAGCGGTGTGCAGCGGGTCTCGATCAGTCTCGACGGCGCCGACGCGCATACGCACGACACATTCCGCGGCATCCCCGGAGCTTTCGAGGCGGCAATTTACGGCCTCCGCAACCTGAAAGAGCTGGGCATGTCGGTGCAGATCAACATGACGATTGCCCGACACAACGCAAGCCAGCTTCCCTCGGTGCTGGACCTCTCGCGCGAAATTGGAGCGGATGCCCTACACACCTTCCTGCTGGTTCCGGTAGGTTGCGGTGTCGACATTGCGGAAGATCAAATGGTCCCGCCGCAGGAATATGAGGAGATGCTGAACTGGTTTTACGATCGCTCGCTGGAGGGTGGGATCGAGCTGAAGGCGACCTGCGCGCCGCATTACTACCGCGTAGCACGGCAGCGGCGGGCCGCCGATCGCAAACTCACGACTCCGGCAGTACACGAATTTCCCCACCCGATTGGTCCGACCGACATGATGATGCCCGGCTCGACTGGAGTGGTGATTCGTCCCAGCGTGCATCCCGCACATGCTGCCAGCAGCCATCCGGGGGGACACCCCGGTGAAATGTCAGCCATGACCAAGGGATGCCTGGCGGGAACCGGCGTATGTTTCCTCTCCCACGAAGGCGAAGTTTTTCCCTGTGGGTATCTTCCGGCGATCGCCGGCGACCTGCGAAAACAGCGGTTCGCCGACATCTGGAACCATTCGCAGGTGTTCGCTGACCTGCGCGATGACAGCAAATTAGAAGGCAAATGCGGATGCTGCGAGTTCCAGCACGTGTGCATGGGATGCCGTGCTCGTGCCTACGCTGCAACCGGCAACTACATGAGCGAAGAACCGTTTTGTGTCTATACGCCCAAGTCCCTGGTTAACATCGGGACGGGAAAGTAACCGGATTGATGAGGATCGATATGGCAGAAATGGCCCCGGCGCTCGACATCATCCCGGCGGCAAGGCGGAAAGCGATCATCTTTCCGCGCGAGCACGGTGCATGGGGAATGTTGCTCGTTCCACTGGCATCCGGCGCGGCTGTGGGATTCTTGCGCGGCAGCAACGTCAGTGGATTGGTGTTACTGCTTACTGCAGCGCTTGGACTGTTCTGGTTGCGGACCCCAGTAGAAAGCTTGCTGGGCACTTCGCCAATGCGGGCGCAAAGCGTGCCGGAGCGGATCCTTGCCATCAAATCGATCTTCGCCCTGGCAACGATTTCGGTCATCACGCTGACCGCGCTGTTGTGGGGCGGAAAGAACCGCGGTCTGCTGGCCATCGGTGCGGGAGCTTTCGTGGCATTCCTTTTACAGATGCTGGCTCGCTCCATTTCGCGCAAGTATAGGATGCTCGCGCAAATGATCGGCGCGGCCGGACTGAGCTCTGCCGCCGCCGCAGCGTATTACGTGGTGGTCGGACGTTTCGATGCCACCGCCGGGGCGCTGTGGCTGGCGAACTGGATCTTCGCCGGCGATCAAATCCACTATGTGCAACTCACCCTGCATCACTCGCGGGTGCGAGGCTTTGTCGAACGACTGGACCGGGGACTGGGGTTTTTCTTCGGACAGGTCGTGATGTTTGCTGCGGTCTACGGCGCGTGTTCGGTGGGCATGCTGCCAAAGTTGGTGCTCTGCGCGTTTATTCCAATCGTTGCTTGCGGATTAATGTTTTTCTTTAAGAAGCCTGCTCCCCTGGCGCTCACGCGCCTTGGCTTATCGGAACTTACGCACTCAATTTCGTTCGGACTCCTGTTGTTTGTCGCATTCGCTTGGAAAAGCTTTCTGTAGCTCGCAATTCCCGAGCACCGGCTTTCTGGCATTTCTTTTGGGCATCGGGCCTCCGGTGCCCGATTTTTATAGGCCCATCGCCTCCGCATACAGCCGATGGAAGTGGTGAACTCCTTTTTCCTGCTTCGCGCTGTAGCGTCCCCGGTCGTAGGACTGCGACTTGAGATTCTTGTGTACCACCTCGCAGATGTGGCCATCTTCCACCTGGATCTCGTCGCTGAACTTCATCGTTTGTTCGGCGTCCGGCAGCCGATCCGCGGGGAAATACCACTCGAAGATCGCAACGCATGATTCGGGCCCGGTGGGCAGCACGATGTTGAGCGACACGTTATCGGGATAGCAATTCAGCATCCAGTTGGGAAAAATCCAGAAGTATTCCGCTTCCAAGTCTCCTTCGGCCTGCTTGTAGTGCCGGTCCACTGTGCTCTCGTTTTCAGGGCCGCGGATCGGGCTTGCCTGAAGCGAGTGCTTCTCAAACAACTTCGTGACGTAGGCGTTGTAATCAAGTTCGCGATTCAGGCTGGGATGGACGCTGGGCAGATGATAGCCCTCGAGATAGTTGTCGATGTAGACCTTCCAATTGCATTGCATCGGGTAATCGCGCCGGCCGGCCAGTCGCAAGCTACCGAAATTGTATTTTGCGGCTTGCACAGGCAATTCGCGCAGCGCCGTGAGCAATGGTTCGGCATCTGGATCAAGATTGGCGAAAATCTGGCCTTCCCATTCCGCGACCTGCACCGGACGAAGGCGGAAATCCTCGGCGTTGAAATTTGCCGTGCCGTCCATTTCCGGCGCGTTCAAAAGACGGCCGTCAAGACCATAGGTCCAACCGTGATATCCGCAGCGAAAGAGCTTGCGGGTTCCGCAACCTTCGGCGGGTGGCCCGGCGCGGTGACGGCACACGTTATAAAAGCCGCGCAGCTTCTTTTCAGTGTCACGGGTGATGAGCAACGGCTCGCCGCAGAGGTCGAGGGTGAAGTAATCTCCTGGATTTTTGACTTGTTCCGCGCGCCCCACGATTTGCCACGTACGCCAGAAAATCTGATGTTTTTCCTGCTCGAGCAATGAAGGATCGACATAATAGTTGGCGGGAAGCGTAAAGGCGCTTTCCAGTTCGTCGATCAAGGGCTGCGGAATTCTGTTGACGCTCTGTGGCATGCTTCAATACCTTCCGACAATCGAATGAATTATAACCAAGCATCCGCGTCGCACGCGGTTCTCGGGGAAACGGCAACGCCCTCGATTCCCGAGAAGCCGACGCTGGTGCGCGGCATGTCTCTCGGCGATGCGGTGCTCCTGTTGGTCGGAGGCATCATTGGCTCGGGATTATTCCTGACGTCGAGCGACGTTGCCGCCTCGACGCACACACCCTTATTGTTCATGCTTGCATGGGTTGTGGGCGGAATCGTGTCGGTGCTGGCGTGTTACTCGGTCGCGGAACTCGGCAGCATGTTTCCTGAGGCCGGCGGCCAGTACATCTATTTACGCGAAGCCTATGGCGAATTCGTCGCCTTCCTGTATGGCTGGATGATCTTCTCGGTAAATGTGACTGGAAGCATCGCCGCTATCGCCGCGGGCTTCGCCGCGTATGCAGGCGCAATCATTCCACCATTGCACGCATCGCGCACGATTTTCTCGATTGGCGCGTGGTCGTTCAACATGGGACACCTGGTCGCCATTGTCGCGATCCTGTTTTTGACCTGGATCAACATCGTCGGCTTGCGTCCGGCGGTGATCTTGCAGAATGTAGCGACCTGGGCGAAGTTCCTGGCGATCGGCGGATTCCTTTTGCTCGGGTTCGCCTTCGGCCACGGGCACTGGTCGAATCTCACCGCGCCTATTCCCGGACACGTCAGCACGCGGGCATTGATGAGCGGCTTCGGCGTCGCGTTGATCGCAGTGTTCTGGGTTTACGATGGCTGGGTCTACATTACCTGGGTCGCGGGCGAGGTGAAGGAGCCCGAAAAGAACGTGCCGCGCTCCCTCATGTATGGCATCGGGATCGTTGCCGCCATCATTATCCTGGTCAATATCCTTTATCTGTATGCAATGCCGATGGCCACCATGGCTGAGCAGCCCACTGTCGGAGAGTCAGCGGCTAAATTGCTGTTTTTCCCTGCGGCAGGCCGTTGGCTCAGTGCGCTGGTTGCGATTTCGTGCTTTGGTGCGGCGGCCAGTTGCATTCTCAGCGGTGCGCGCGTGTACTACGCCATGGCGGCCGACGGAATTTTCTTTAAGAAGCTCGCCGAAGTGCATCCGCGCTGGCGAACTCCGGCTTTCAGTCTGGCCGTGCAGGGCATCTGGTCGTGCGCCCTGGTACTGACCGGGAGATACGACCAGCTCTTCACCTACGTGATGTTCGTGAGCGTGATTGCTTACGCAGCCGCGGCTTCGAGCATTTTTGTCCTGCGGCGAAAACGTCCCGACATGCCACGCCCTTACAAATGTCCCGGCTATCCGTATGTACCGCTGGCGTATTGCCTGATCTGCGGGGCGTGGGCGCTGAATGCGATGTGGTCGAAGCCCGTCGAGTCGCTCGCGGGGGTTGGCATCATGTTGCTGGGTGCCCCGGCGTACTTTTATTGGCGACGCGACCGTCGTGAAAGCCTCGAGCCTCGTCCTGACATCCTTTAACTCTCATTGACCATGTGCCACCTCAAATTTTCTCTGAGGTGCATTTCTGCGCCCTTACAAAAGTTTGCACGAAGAGGCCGGAACTTTCTCAGTAACTTGGGTTGTAAGTTCGTGAAGTGTATTCCTGCTCGGGCCTTAATTCGGTGCG
Organism: uncultured Acidobacteriaceae bacterium; assembly: GCA_963703075.1. Classification (GTDB taxonomy): domain Bacteria; phylum Acidobacteriota; class Terriglobia; order Terriglobales; family Acidobacteriaceae; genus Korobacter. The sequence goes on along the minus strand of OY969786.1, from coordinate 1,972,682 downwards.
GTATAGTGCGCAATAGACCTTCTTCAAACCGTATTTCAATAAGGAGTACCAGTTCCATGAAAACGTTTGGCCTGTTTGCGGCGGCTCTCTCTCTCGCTTTTCTGGCGGCGTGTGGCGGAGGCGGGCCCGCGAACCCAGGCACCGGTTCAGCCAATTTCACCAACGCAAGCTACAGCGGCAGGTATGTCTTTACGATGATGGGTCAATGTACCAGCGTCTGTTCCTCGACCTCCGTCATTCGTTCGGTTGGCTACATGGTGGCCGATGGTAACGGAAACATCACTGCCGGAGCTTGGGATTTGAACATCGGCGGGTCGGATACGGCGATCACGTCGCTCACCGGCACGTACTCCGTCGCCACCGATGGCAAGGTGTCTTTGAATCTGAACAACGGGTCGAACAGCGATACCTATCTCATCATGCTCACCAATACGACCGGCGGCTATATCGTTTCGACGGATGCCGCGTGGGCGTTATCGGGCGTGGTTGAGCAGCAGAACGCGGCGGCGATTGCCGCCCAACCGTCTGGCAATTACGTCTTCCAGGCGTCGGGCCTCACCTCGGGCTTGCACGCCTGGGGCGTAGTGGGTGTTATGAACCTTGGATCCGGCGCTGTGTCTGCGGACATGAACAATGATGGCACTCCGATCACCCTTGCTACCGGCACCGTCACCCCGACCGCGTATGACAACACCACGGGTCGTGGTGGATTCACCCTGACCACGGGCACGTTGCCGACGATGGGATTCGTGTATTACGTAGTTGACGCCAATACTCTGGAGATCGTTTCCAACGATGCAACGGCTGGCATGCAGGGAAGGGCCGAGGTCACCGGAGGCGTAGTGCCTGCCGGCAGTATTCTCAGCGGGCCTTACGCTTTCCTGGGCGCAGGCTATCCCCCCTATAGTTCAGGCGGAATCATTCAGATCACCGAAGGCGGCCTCTTTACCGGAAATGGAGCCGGCAGCATTACCTCTGGCATCATCGACACGGTCTACGATGCGAACGGTCAAATCGGGGTCTCGTTTACTGCCGCCGGAACCGCTTCGAATGTAGGCGGAGCAACCCGTGACGTGCTGACTCTTTCGCCCGGGAGCGGGGCGACCATCGCTCCGATGACCAACGCGATTGTGTGGCTCACCAATGCTGGACGCGGATTCTTTCTCTCGACAAACAGTGATCGCGCCGAAACTGGCGCGATCAACGCACAAACCGGCGGGCCGACCTATGCGGATAGCGCTACGTTCGGTTTCTACCAGAGTGGATGGGCGATCTCCGGCGGAGCGGGGGAGGGTCTGACGGACGCAACACTCTTTAAGAATGCGAGCGGCACCGTCTCCGGCTACACCCAGGGCCTGAACATATTCGGGTCGCCGAACATCAACACCGGTACCGGAACTTTCTCCTTCGACTCCAATAACATTGGCCAACTCACGTTGACCAACACCGGGATCGGAACGGAAGACTTCCGTATCTATCAGTACTCGCCCTCAAGTGCCTTCATCATGGAGGCTGACCAGGGATCGGTTACCTCCGGCTTGATGACTGTACAAACTGCGCAATAGAGCATCTGCTGACAAACTGGATGAAAACGGCGGCCTTGGCGGGCCGCCGTTCTTATGGCGTGCAATATTTGTTACAGAGCTGGAGCTTCGAATACGTGCTTGGCTTCATCGCCTTTAAAGGTGAGTTCCGTCAACACGTTCTGGTTCTTGGCATTGTGTACGTAGCGGCTTTCGGTGCGGTTTGCCTTTGCGGTGAGGGACACAAGACTGCACTTCACCGTCACTTCCACTGCCTTTGCTTTTGAAACATCGGTTTGGCGGAAGATCATGTAGTGGTCATCGCCCTGCATCTGGTGCTGAATGCTATAAGTGCCTGCCGGCAACTCGGTGCCCGCGAGAAACATGGGCTTATCGAACGTGATGCTCTGATGATCTGCGATCTTCGGCATCGTTCCTGCAAAAATGGCAGCGCTTGCGCAAAGTAAAACACAAAGCAGCGATACCACGATCAGTGTTGTTTTCTTCATTGTAGATATCTCCGAGTTTGGGCCCACGTGCTCTTTGCTCTGTACCCAAACGTTCAAGTGTAAGGTGCCGGATGTGATATACCAGTGAGGCGCATCACGTGTGGGCGTGATGTACGTCTCTTGGCTGGTTTCTCCACCGTCCGGTTTCAGTACTGTTTCATCGATTTGCCTTCTCGTATGAAGAAGATTCTCGGCACCGTTGTCCTTGCGGTCTTCATCGCACTCACTGTTCTCCCAGTGGGAGGGGTTGCGATGTTCGCACCCACCAACGCGTGTTGCCGGGTGCATGGTGCGCATCATTGCGTGGATGCCTCAAGCGGGAACGCCGACCACGGAATTGTTGCCCGATGTCCACATCAGACCGGTGCTCTCCTCTTACGCGGGATTGCGGCGACTACGGCCCACAACTCCACCCTCACGTTCGCTTCCGTTCGCATCCCAGCCCAAGCGGTCACCACTTCGATTGTTCTCCCTTCGTTAAAGCCCACAGGAAGAGCTCCTCCCAACTCTCTCGGCTAACTGGTCACAAGATTGGTTCCAACGTCGAGATCTGGGGAAGAGGAATGTCGATCTGCCGTTTCTTGGCGGGGATGCTTTGCATCCTCATCGCAACAACCGCATTGGCATCGGTGGTGGGATCTGTGCGCGGGGTAGTGCATGACCCGCAGCATCGGCCGCTGGCGGAAGCAACCGTCACCCTCGCCGAGAATGGGTCTGATTACAAGCAGAACGCAACCACGGACCATTCGGGCGAGTTTGCGTTTAGTGCCGTCCCGGCGGGCGAATACACCATCACGGTTACCTTCGATGGCCTGCGCCCAGTGACTCAGAGCTTGACGGTCACCTCGAACACCGCGCCGGTCCTGCACTTCCAGTTGGCGGTGTCTGCGAAGAACCAGACGGTCACGGTTACCGACAACGCTGACCAGGTCCAGCCGCAACCCGATACCACCGTCGTGAGCCGGAATGACATCGTGCGCACCCCGGGAGCCACGCGGACGAACAGCCTGGCCATGATCACTGAACAGGTTCCTGGCGCCTACATCGTGCACGACCAACTCCATGTGCGCGGCGGCCACCAGATGAGCTGGTTGATCGACGGTATTCCCGTGCCGAATACCAATATCGCCAGTAATGTCGGTCCGCAGTTCGATCCGAAGGACATCGACTACCTCGAAATTCAGCGGGGAAGTTATTCTGCCGAATACGGCGACCGCGCATACGGCGTCTTCAATGCAGTGACGCGCAGCGGCTTTGAGCGCGATCGCGAAGGCGAACTGGTGCTGAACTACGGCAGCTACAACCAAACCAATAGCCAGATCAATCTCGGCGACCACACCCAGACATTTGCCTGGTACGCGAGCGTCAGCGGCAACCGCACGGATACAGGTTTGGAGACGCCCACGCCGGCAATTGTGCACGACATGAACGATGGGCAGAGCGGGTTTCTCTCGCTGATCTGGAACCGCGCCAGCACTGACCAGTTCCGCGTCGTCGGCTCGGCTCGCAATGACTTCTACCAGGTGCCAAATGACCCCACGGACCCGGCCCAGCAGCTCTCGAAGGATGTAGATCGCGAGCACGACGCTTTCTTGAACGCTGCCTGGGTACACACCTCGTCTCCGAACCTGGTGTTCACCGTCGCCCCCTTCTACCACCTGAACCATGCGGCCTATGACGGTTACGACGACCTCATTACGCCGACCCAGGACCGAACTTCGCAATATGCGGGACTAGTCGCGATGGCAACGATCTCGCGGCTGAATAACTCTCTGCACCTGGGCACGCAGATGTTCGGCGAGCATGACAGCCAGTTCTTCGGACTCTCAGACACCAGCACCGGAACCAATCTGCAGCAGCAGATCGCTGCCAACGGCGGGGTAGAGGCAGTTTTCGCCGAAGACCAATACAAGCCTTTCTCCTGGGTCGAAGTGAACGGCGGTCTGCGCTTCACCCATTTCGACGGCGACCTAAGTGAGTCTGCCGTCGATCCGCGGATTGGGGCAAAAGTCACTCTGCCTAGACTGCGCTGGGTGCTGCACGGCTTCTATGGCCGCTACTATCAACCGCCTCCACTTGCGACCGTCAGCGGACCGATTCTCGACGTGGCTTCGCAACAAGGATTCGGGTTCCTGCCCCTGAAGGGCGAGCGCGACGAGCAGCGCGAATTCGGTCTTTCCATTCCGCTGCGCAACTGGCTGTTCGACATCACCAACTTCCAAACGCACGCCCGCAACTTTTTTGATCACGACGTCCTCGGAAACTCGAACATCTTCTTTCCGCTGACGATTGATCGTGCGCGCATCCACGGAACCGAGGTCACGGCCCGTTCACCGCGCCTATGGAACCGTGCGCAATGGCACCTGGCATTTTCGCGTCAATGGGCGGAGGGCGCAGGCGGGGTCACGGGCGGTCTCACGGATTTTTCTCCGCCGGCCGCCGGATGGTTTTTTCTCGATCATGACCAGCGAACGACGATCACGACGGGAATGGACATCAATCTCCCATGGCGGGCCTGGATTTCGGCCGACTTCGCTTATGGTTCCGGCTTCCTCGATGGCGATGGACCCCAGCACTTGGGCTCACACAATAGCGTGGACCTCGCGCTGAGCAAGTCGCTCGGCGAGCGTTGGACTCTAGGGATGACCGTGGTGAACCTGGCCGATCATCGTTTCCTGATCGACAACAGCAACACCTTCGGCGGAACCCACTGGTCGGAGCCGCTGCAGGTGATCGGGGAAGTGCGCTATCGCTTCCACTTCTAGCCGACTCACACGTCCACTTGGGTGCTGATTTCGATGACTTGCTGGGGCGGAAGGCAGAAGGTGGCTTCGACATCCACGGCATTGCGCTGCAGGTAGGAAAAGATCTTCTCCGCGGTTCTGCCCATTTTGCTGGTTTTTGCGGAGATTAGCGTTTCGTGGCCAACATAGTAGGTAAGGTCCTGCATATCCATCGGTATCGCTCCGCTGTCAGAGGCGGTGCGGAGAGCTTCCTCCACCCGGGGATGCTCCATGAAGCCGAAGCGCAGGACGATTCGCCAGAAGCCATCGCCTAGATCGGTAATTTCACAACGCTCTCCCGCCGGGATCTGGGGCTGGTCTCCAGTCTGCACGGTCAGCAGGATTACCTTCTCGCTTAGAGAACGACAGCGCTGCACAAAGTGCATCAGGATCGGAGGCACGTGGTCCACGCTCGACGCCAGGAACACCGCCGTCCCGGGAACGCGCGTTGCCAAACACTCTGCGATCTTCGTGCGAACGACATCCAGGGAAGGGAACTGGGTTGCATATTTTTCTTCAATAAAGGTTCGCCCTCGGTTCCAGATCAACATCGCGGCGATCAACGCTGCGCCGATGAGCACCGGCACGTATCCGCCCTTCATAAACTTAAAAAGATTGGCGATCAGAAATGGGATATCGAACGATAGAAAGAAAGCCAGGAGAGCGATCGCTTTCCACTTTGGCCAGTGCCAGCGATAACGCGTCACGAAATAATAAAGGACCGAGGTTATAGCCATTGTCCCGGTGACCGCAATCCCATAGGCAGCAGCCAGTCTCACCGACTCGCGAAATGTCAGTACGAGGGCGAGACAGCCAATCGCGAGTAACGCGTTGACCTCCGGGATGAAGATCTGCCCCTCGGTGCTCTTCGAAGTGTGATGTATGGTGACCGCCGGGAAATAACCCAGCAGCATCGCCTGCCGGGTCAGGGAAAAAGCACCGGAGATGAGCGCCTGGGACGCAATCACAGTGGCTGCACTCGACAGCAGCACCAGCGCGATGGTGGCCCCTCCCTTGGGCACCTGTGCGAAAAATGGATTTCTGATCGCATCGGGATGCGAGAGCACCAGCGCTCCCTGGCCCATGTAGCCAAGCAAAAGCGCTGGAAACACCAGCCAGAACCAGGCGCGACGGATTGGGGCGATCCCAAAGTGACCGAGGTCCGCGTAAAGCGCCTCGCCTCCAGTCACCACCAGAACGACCGATCCGAGAATCAGAAAGCCGTGGAGCCCGTGATGGGCAAAAAACCGAAATCCCCATGAGGGCGAGAAGGCCTGCAAAACTTGTGGGTGCTCCAGGATGTGCCATGTCCCCAGACCGGCCAGGGTGCCGAACCATAGGAGCATCACCGGGCCAAAAAGCCGGCCTACACTGCCCGTTCCCCACCGCTGTATCGCAAATAGACCGATGAGAATGAGGCAGGTGAGAGGGACCACCCAGGCTTTAAATGATTCGTCCGCAATGGTGAGTCCCTCAACGGCACTCAGCACAGAGATCGCAGGCGTAATCACTCCATCCCCATAGAGCAGCGCCGCCCCGATCACGCCGAGCAGCGCAATCCCCGTCACCCGCCCACGATTCGCTGAGTCGCACCGGAATTTTTCAGGGACGAGCGCGAGCAGCGCGAAAATCCCGCCCTCACCATTGTTATCTGCGCGCAGAATGAAGACCAGGTACTTCACCGTGACGACCAGGATCAGCGCCCAGACCATGAGCGAGAGAATTCCGAACACATCTTCCGGTTGCACGTTCCTGCCTCCGGCGGACAGCAGGCACTCTCGCAGCGTATAAAGCGGACTGGTGCCGATGTCGCCGAAGACTACGCCTAGCGCGCCTACGGTCAGGGTCAACATCCCTGCGTGATGAGCAACGTGCTGACCCGGTCGATCGGAGTGTGCGGAGGCGCCCCGAACGGGTGCCACAACGCGGTCGTTTGAGGACGCAGCGGATGCGTCCGATGCTTGAAAACTTCGCTCAGCCATTCATCCCAGCCCCTGGGCGGTTTTGCAGTGAGATGCCGATCTGCGTCCTGAAGACAATTGCCGCGAAGCACGCCGCGTTACAAATGCGTTTCCCGGAGGCGTGACTCAATCTGTAGCATGCACCAAGATGCCCGCGCATCCTAACCCCTTCCTTTACGGCACTTTCCCCGATGTGTTACCTTTAATACCGACGTTAATCGAATACGTTAGAGAATAGAGCAGGAGCACACCAGTTTCAGTGTTAGCCCGAGAGCAGAAAACCAACATCATTGAGCAGTACAAGACGCACGCGAACGATACCGGCAGCCCCGAGGTCCAGATCGCGATTCTGAGCCAGCGTATTAACGAGCTTACGGACCACTTCAAGATGCATAAGAAGGATCACGCGTCGCGTCGCGGTCTTCTTATGATGGTCAGCAAGCGTCGCAGCTTGCTCGACTACCTCAAGAAGTTCGATGTCGAGCGCTATAAGACGGTGATTCAGAAACTCGGCATTCGCAAGTAAGCTTGCCAACTGCTGATCCTCACTTCGTTCGCAAACCCTTTTCCCGCTCCTGCACGCGTGTGTCGCAGAGCGGGCGCTGCTATTGGGCTCGATGTTTTTGGGATAACACCAGCCACCCGTTGAATACCTTCTAGCGACCCCAATCGGGGTCCCCGACGAGCGCCGTTGTGGCGCTTGGCAGGGCGGTATCACGGTGTCTCCTGAAGGAAGAAGGAAGAATGAAACCAGAACCAAAAGTCGCCACGGTGGAACTCGCCGGCGGTAAGTCTTTAAGCTTTGAAACCGGGAAGCTTGCCAAGCAAGCCCATGGATCCACCATCGTGCGCAGCGGAGAGAGCGTGGTCCTTGCCACGGCCTGCGCCAACCCTGATCCGCGCGAGGGAATCGATTTTTTCCCCTTGACCGTGGACTACCGGGAATACACCTACGCCGGCGGACGTTTCCCCGGCGGCTTTATCAAGCGCGAAGGCCGGCCGAGCGAAAAAGAAATCCTCACCAGCCGCCAGATCGATCGTCCCATCCGCCCGCTGTTCCCCGAAGGATTCCGCTGCGAGACCCAGGTCATTGCCATGGTGCTCTCCGCAGACGCACAGAATGATCCCGATGTTTGCGGCATCAATGGCGCCTCGGCAGCGCTGGCTGTTTCCGACATTCCATTCAACGGTCCCATCGGAGCGGTACGCGTCGGCTTGATCGACGGGCAAAACGTCGTGAATCCGACCTACGACGAGATGCGCTCTTCGAAACTGAACATCATGGTGGTCGGCACCGCCGACGGCATCGTGATGATTGAATCGGGCGCGCAGGAAGCGACTGAAGAAGAAGTCGTCAATGCCATCGAGTTCGGGCACGGCGAGATCAAGAAAATCTGTGCCGTGATCAGCAAGCTGGCCAAGGAAGTCGGCAAGCCGAAGCGCGAAGTGAAGCCCGTCGAACATGACGAGGCGTATGCCAAGGAACTTCGCTCAAAAATCGGCGCCCAGTTGGCCGACGCTCTGAACACCGAGAAGTATCCGAAGAGCGAGAGCTACGCCAAGGTCAAGGAAATCAAGTCGAAGCTGAAGGAAGCGATTCCGGCAGACGACGAAGCCGGGCTGAAAAAGCTCAACAAGTATTACGAACTGCTGCGTGAAGACATTTTCCGCCAGCAGGTCACCAAGGAAAAGCGCCGTCCTGACGGTCGCGCCTTCGACCAGATCCGTCCGATTTGGATCGAGGTCGATGTGCTTCCGCGCACCCACGGTTCCGCCATCTTCACCCGCGGCGAAACCCAGGCCTTGGTCACCACCACGCTCGGCACCGGCGAAGATATGCAGCGCATGGAAGGTTTCGAAGGCGAAGCCAAGAAGCGCTTCATGCTGCATTACAACTTCCCGCCGTTCAGCGTTGGCGAAGTAGCCTTCCTGCGCGGTGCAGGCCGTCGCGAAATCGGTCACGGCGCATTAGCAGAACGCGCGTTATCGGCAGTGCTTCCGCCGGAAGACAAGTGGCCGTACGCCATGCGCGTGGTCTCCGACATCCTCGAGTCCAATGGTTCGTCGTCGATGGCTTCCATCTGCGGCGGCTCGCTGAGCTTGATGGATGCTGGCGTTCCATTGAAGGCTCCCGTCGCCGGCGTTGCCATGGGCTTGGTGAAGGAGGGCGACGATTACGCCATTCTCACCGACATCGCGGGTGCTGAAGATCATTACGGCGATATGGATTTCAAAGTCGCCGGAACGACCGAAGGCATTACTGCCCTGCAGATGGACATCAAGATCGGCGGCATTACTGCGCAGATCATGCGCGAGGCGCTGGAACAGGCACGCCGCGGGCGGTTGTTCATCCTCGACAAGATGCACGAGGTAATCAACACCGCGCGTACCGAGTTGAGCGAGTTCGCACCGCGCTTCTACACCCTGCAGATTCCCACCGACAAGATTCGCGATTTGATCGGACCGGGAGGCAAGGTCATTCGCGGCATCGTCGAGCAGACAGGCGTGAAGATTGATGTCGAAGACAGCGGCAAGGTCAACGTTGCCTCGAGCGACCAGGAAGCTGCCAAGCAAGCGCTGAAGATGATCCAGGACATCACCGCAACCGCCGAGGTAGGGAAGACCTATCTCGGAACGGTGACCCGCCTGGCCGACTTCGGAGCTTTCGTCGAGATCATTCCGGGCACGGATGGTCTGCTGCACATCAGCGAAGTCGCCGAGCATCGCATTAAGGATGTGAAGGACGAGCTGCATGAAGGCGACCAGGTGCTTGTGAAAGTGCTGGCAGTCGACGGTAACCGCATCAAGCTGTCGCGCAAGGCCGTGTTGAAAGAACAGCGCGCCAAGATGGGGGGCGACGGTGGAGGCGAGGGAACGGAACTTGCAACTGCCGAAGCTGGTGCTCCGGGCGGCGTGACCTTCGAGGGCGGTTACGAGGGCGGCGAAGAAGAACAGGAAGGCGAGCCAAACTTCAATCGCGACGATGTGCCGCACGAGCGTCCGGCAGGCGGCGCCGATCGCGGAGATCGCGGTCCCCGTCCCCATGGCGGCGGAGGTGGTGGTGGTCGTGGCGGACGTGGTCGTCGTCCCGGGGGCGGAGGACGTCCCGGAGGCGGCGGTGGTGGTCGCGGTGGCCACGGCGGCGGAGGCGGAGGCCGACGAGGTTAAAGCCTTCACAAACTTTTAAACAAATAGCCACGCGAACTGCGTGGCTATTCTTTTGCGCGGCAGGGTTTAGCCAGTTGGCTTGATGACCTGTTCGCTGTATGATCCCCCACGAAAATGCAGGGTCAAATCTCTGCCCCACTCTCCAAAAAATCACGGAGGTTTTATGAAGAAGCTGGCACTGGGCCTCGCGCTATTCGCTTTCTGGGGAGTTGCCGTCTATGCGCAAGATTCCGATGCGCCGCATGTGGTGAAGATGACGGCTTCGAAATTCATGAAGCTCCCAATTTTGCCGAGTTGCATGGACGTCGCTGCGCAAGAGGGCGACCCGATGCACGGGGCAGCCACCCTCCTGGTCAAGATGTCAGCCGGATGTACGGTCCCGTGGCACTGGCATACCGCGAAAGAGAAATTGCTCATCGTTTCCGGCAGAGGCAAGGCGGAGATGAAAGATCACGGCGCTGAGATGGTTGGTCCGGGCGACTTTGTGGATCTCACCGCAAAAGGTATTCACCAATTTACTTGCACAACAGCGTGCGTGTTCTTCGATGTGACGGATGGGGCGTTTGATATTCATTACGTGAAGGCCGATGGAAGCGAGATTCCCCCGGAAGAAGCATTGAAGAAGAACAACTCATCGGGCGCCACGAAAGCGAAGGCGAAGACTCCATGAACAATTTTGTAATGCGGCAGAATTGCTTTGGGGGCAACGATTCGTGATGGCCCTCGTCTAACCTGCGTTGCGAAAGCCACAGAAATACGCTCGAACCAGGATGAGCTTAGCTCTTGCGGCTGCGGGCCATGGCTTCCCGCGCTTCGCGGTCCGCAGTACGGCGACGCTCGGTCTCGCGCTTGTCCCAAAGTTGTTTGCCTTTGGCGACGGCCAGTTCCACCTTCACCCTACCGTTTTTGAAGTACATCCGGGTGGGAATCAGGGTGTGACCTTTTTGCTGCGACTGGGCCAGCAGTTTCAAGATCTGGGTTCGCTTGGCCAGGAGTTTACGGGTCCGCAGTGGTTCATGGTTGTTGTAGCTGCCGGCATCGTACGGTCCGATGTGGGCGTTGATGAGCCACAGTTCGTTGTCTTTGACCAGGCCGTAGGCGTCCTTCAGGTTGGCGCGTCCGTCGCGGATCGACTTCACCTCGGTGCCGCGCAGGGCGATCCCCGTCTCGATCTTGTCGGTCAGGAAGTAGTTGTGGGAAGCCGCCCGGTTGACCGATGCATCGCGGTCCCCCGACGCTACCGGGTCACGCTTGCTCTTTTTCGGGGCCGGGGGGGCGTTTTGAGGTTTGGTCGTCCGCGTCATAAAGCCTTCATACCTCATCCGTGTGCGCGGAGGCGGGTACCTTGTATGCTAGCACAACGAAACGGTTTAGCTTAGGGATGCGAAGAGTGCGAATGATATACTGGCGACTCTTCTCGTGCGGATAGGTTCTGAGATAGATTGTTTCACCGATTGCATTTCCGACAGGATTGGTTTGCACTCATAGCAAGGGGTCCACGGGCTTAGGGAGACAGAATGGCAAGTTGGCAGGAACTATGGATCTCGTTGCAGCCGAACCTCACACGAGAAGGATTCTGATGACACGGCTCAAAAGCGTAGCAGTGCTGCTGCTGGCGGTCGTTCTTGCGGCACTCCCCGCCCTCGCCGACAAGGCGCAATCAATCTACAACCAGGGACGCGACGCGGAAGCGCGCCAGGACTATGAAGCTGCGTACGCCGCATACGAGCAGGCGTACAAGCTCAAACCGGGCGATGTACGCTTTCGGGCGGCGGCAGAGCGAGGTAAGTTTCTCGCGGCCGCGGCCCATGTCCATCGCGGACAACTCCTGCGTGATTCCGGCAAGCTACAGGACGCGCTTGTCGAGTTCCAGAAGGCAGTGGCGATCGATCCCTCAAGCTTCATTGCGGTACAGGAAGAGAAACGCACCCGCGAGCTGATTGAGCAGGCAGAGCATCCGGCGCCGCAGTCGTTGAATACCGGCGACGTCCTGACGCGCAAAGTAGCGCAAGCCGCCGGCCCGGTCGAACTCGCGCCGATCTCGAATACCCCGATCACCTTGCGGGCGGCGCAGGATTCGAAGATTGTTTACGACACGATCTGCAAGCTGGCAGGTATTAATGTGCTCTTCGATCCGGATTACACCTCCCGGCAGATCAACATCGATTTGAAGGGCGTGAACTTGCAGGAAGCCCTGGAAATCGTTGCGCTGGAATCGAAGACTTTCTGGCGTCCGGTAACCCCGAATACGATTTTTATCGCGGCCGACACTCCGTCGAAGCGGAAGGAATTAGAGCAGAACGTAGTCCGCACTTTTTATCTTTCCAACCTTTCGCAGCCCACGGAGTTGCAGGACCTCGTCAATACGATCCGTACGATCGTGGAAGTCAATCGCGTGCAGCAGTTGCCGACGCAAGGGGCAATCGTGGCCCGCGGTACTCCCGACCAGATCGCACTCGTGCAGAAGTTGATCGATGACATCGACAAGGCGCGCCCCGAAGTCGTCGTCGAAATTGCCGTCTTGCAAGTTTCGAAGACTAAGATGCGGAACCTGGGCATTACACCCCCTTCCAGCGTCTCTGCCACCCTGCAGGACAACCTGAACAGCACGACGGCGGCAACCACGGCGACAACTACCACGACGGCGACCACCACGACCACCGGCACGACCACGACAGGCACGGCCACCGGCGGTGTGAATCTCAACAGCCTGGCGCATATCAACGCGACCAACTTTGAACTGAACATTCCCTCTGCCACCGCCAATATTCTCTTCAGCGATGCGGATTCGAAACTGATCCAGAACCCAAGCATTCGCGCGGTCGATGGACAGAAAGCCACATTGAAGATCGGCGATCGTATTCCCGTGGCGACTGGATCATTCCAGCCGGGCATCGGCGGCGTCGGCATCAACCCATTGGTGAATACGCAATTCAATTACATCGACGTCGGCGTCAACATCGACGTCACTCCGCGCATCCACGCCGACAACGAAGTTTCGATGAAGCTGGTGCTCGACGTCTCGTCGGTCACCGGCTACCAAAGCATCGGTGGCATCAATCAGCCCACCATCGGACAACGCAAGGTGGAGCACGAGATCCGGCTGAAGGATGGCGAGATCAATATTCTTGGCGGCATTCTTCAGCAAGAGAATGACAACACTCTTACTGGCCTTCCATTCCTCTCGCAGATCCCGATCCTGCGCTACCTCTTCGGTTCCGTATCCACCAATAAAGTCGACAGTGAAGTGGTCTTCGCGATCATTCCGCACATCGTGCGCGGTTTTGACGTAAGCCCGAGCAACACCCGCGCCATTGATGTGGGGACTGGTTCCGCGATCCAGTTGACACGGCTGCCGCCTCCGGTGCCGACCGTCATGTCCGCGAACGCTTCCCAGCCAGCGCCTGCAACTGCTCCGGCGGTTGGCAATCCCAATGGGGCGGTGTTGAGCTTCGATCCGGCAAGCGTGAACGCTGCTGTGGGTTCCACCCTGGCCGTCAATGTGAGCATCGCCGGCGGACAGAACGTGTACTCCGTTCCGGTTCAGATCGGCTACGACCCGAAGACTTTATCGCTGGTAAACGTTTCCAACGGAAGCTTCCTCAGTCGCGATGGGCAGGTGGTCGCACTGGTGCACCGCGACGACCCCATGACCGGTCAAGTGCAGGTTACGGCGAGCCGTCCGCCCGGGGCAAACGGGGTCTCTGGCAATGGCCAGGTATTTACTTTGACTTTCGTAGCGAGGGCACCGGGGAGCTCACAATTGAGCATCCACCAGGCCGTTTTGCGAGATGCCGCGCAGCAGAAAATCCCTGCGACCGGCTCGCAGGCGATGATTACGGTCCACTAGCGATCAGCTCCGAAAGGCGTCTAATTTAGTAGCATGTTGTACATCAAACGAACGAGGACACAGAACGCTCGGGGCTTCACCATGGTGGAGCTGGTGGTGGCGATTGCCGTAATGGCAATCCTGGCGGGCGCGGCGCTTCCTCTTGCTCGAAACGTCATCAAGCGTGACAAGGAACGCCAATTACGCCAAGCCCTTTGGGACATGCGCGACGCCATCGATCGTTACAAGGACGCCGCCGACCGGGGAGCGTTCCAGAAGAAAGTAGACTCGGAGGGATATCCTCCAGACCTGGAGACGCTGGTGAAGGGCGTGGACGTGAACGGGAAGAAGATCAAGTTCCTGCGCCGCGTACCCGTCGACCCGATGACCGGCGACACGGACTGGGGACTGCGCTCCATGCAGGATGATCCGGATGCCACCTCGTGGGGTGGCCAGAATGTTTTCGATGTTTACAGCAAGTCAGAAGGCACAGGTCTGAACGGGACGAAATACCAGCAATGGTGAGACGGAAAAAATCGGCGGGTTTCACCCTCATTGAGCTCATGATCGTCATGAGCATCATTGTGATCTTGCTCGGGATCGCGATCCCCAACTACCGGCAATCCATTGTCCGTGCCCGCGAGAGTGTACTGAAGAACGACCTCTACACCATGCGTTCGGTTATCGACCAGTACACCCTCGATAAGCAGAAGGCGCCCCAGTCGCTGGAAGATCTTGTCTCGGCCGGCTACCTGAAGACCATTCCGAAGGATCCGATGACCAACACGACCGAGTGGAATGTGCAGCAGGAAGACAGCCTGATGGCGGTCGATCAGCAAGAGCCCGGCATCGTCGACGTGCACAGCACATCCGACGCAAGCTCTTCCGACGGCACTGCTTACAGCTCCTGGTAGAACGTTAGGGTACTCACTTAAGTAATCCTCCGAAGTACTCTTCTGCACTGAATTTCCATTCTCATCCAGAGTTTCTCAGTGTTATAGTCAGCTCCGCATAACCAGAGATCGTTCCCTATTTTAGAGAATTCGCGGCATGGCCCGTGGGCACTGCGAATTGGGTCCGGCAAGAGAGTTTTCTCTGAACGAGATCGAAGTCGGATCCTTCGGGAACGGCTCGAATCGGAGAAGAGAGTGGCACAGTTCCAGAAGCAGGAGCCCGTGCGGTACATCCAGATCGGTCGTTGCTTCTCGTCCCGGAGAGGCATGGCGGTCTCGGCTGGAGATGGTGGGCGATTGGGGTCGCGACCATGGTGCCAGCCGGTGGCGGCGCAACGTCTTACGACGATGCGGATGCCAGCGAGTAGGTTTTGTCACGCGGACTGTCTCCCCTGGTCCGTGGGTATTACTGAAGAAAATCGAGCGTTAGCGACGCAGTTTTGCGGCTGAATTCTCTTGTTGTGACGGAAATGTTCAAGCGATTACGGGGCGTAGGTACCGAAATGTTCGTTAAGCGAAGACAACGCGGCTTCAGTTTGATTGAGTTATTGGTCGTCGTGGCGATCTCGCTGATCGTCGCCGGAACGGCGGTGATGTCGTTCGTTCGCGCTTTGCAGAATGAACAGGCGGAATCCGCGATTAATTTCATGAAGCGCGAAATGCTCGCTGCTCGCGCCAATGCCGTGCAGACCCGGTCGGTCTACTACGTCACGTTTACCGCGCCTGGCACGATTCAGACCACCAGTTTTGTCACGGCAGGGGCCAAGACGGTGAGCTTGCCCACCGGCTACAGCTTCGACGTCGAGACGACCACGCCGGCGCCTCCTGACGGGTACGGTACTTCTTCCACCGCGATCGACCTTGGATACGGCGTTACCCATAACCCGACAACTTCAATTTATTTCTATCCGGACGGAAGCGCTCGCGACAGCCTTGGGCGGTTCAACGGCGGAGTTATCTACATTGCGCGTCCGGGCGTCCAGACCAGCGCGCACGCGATCAGCGTCATCGGCGCTACCGGTCGCGTTGCAGGCTGGAGACTCGCCTCCACTTCGGCGGGCCTGATGTGGAAGGAGGATTGATGCGCATGCGTAGACCTCTTCGTTCTCGATCGCAGAAGGGAATGTCCCTTCTCGAAGTGCTGGTCGCTGCAGTCGTTCTGATGGTCGGCATGGTGGGAGTGCTCAGTCTCTTCAGCTATGCGGTCGCCACCATGAATTACAGCGACTCGCAGATGATCGCCCGGCAAAAGGCCCGTGAAGCGCTGGAAGGCGTCGTCGGCGCGCGCAACTCGGCTTCCTATTCGTGGGACGACATCAACAATCAGCCATCGGGCATTTTTGCCAATGGATCCACGGCCATGACGCAGCCGGGCAACGATGGAATCGTCAACACGAACGATGACTTCGGTGTGGAGACGATCACATTACCCAATGGCAAGACGCGCATTCTCTCCGACTTCAAGCGCCAGATCTCAATCGCTCCCGCAACTGTAGGCGGACTGCCTTCGAGCACCCTGCGGACCGTGACCGTCACCATTACTTATCCGAAAGGCCAATTTGGCAGCGGTACCTACCAACTCACCGGCTACATCTCGAGTTGGAACTAAAGGCGAGATCATGAGAACTCACACCAGGACGAGTAGCGGCTTCACCTTGATCGAAATGTTGACGGCGATGGCACTCAGCCTGTCGATTCTTTTCGCCGGGGTCATGATGTACAAAAAAGCCGTCGAGATGACCAACATGGTCGCTCAACGCTCTACCGTCCAGAGCAATTCTCGTGTCGGTATCGATTCCATCAGCGAAGACTTGAGCCAGGCTGGTTCCGGAATGCCGTCTTCCGGAGTCTCGCTGCCGAGCGGCGCGAAGTTCGGTTGTTCCTCCAGCGCCTGCGGGCTCTACTACTTTCCTCTCAATGGCTCAACTGCCACGATGTTCTCGGTGATGCCGGGCAATGCCCTGGGCCCTGCGATCAACGGCGGGACTGCCACCGACGTCGTCAGCGCGGTCTACACCGACCGTACGCCCGACCTCGATACCTCAGGCCTGGTTTGCGCGGTCGGATCCACGGCTGGGTTTGACGCCTATCCCCTGACCAACGTGACTCTTTCGCCGCTGGCTGTCACTTTCAACGCAAGCACCTGTCCCGCGGTTGGCGATCCCGGCTACGGGTTCCAGGTAGGAGATCTCGTCATGATCTCCAACAGCAACGGAACCATCGTTCAGTACGTAACTTCCGTGAATTCCAGCACCCGAACGCTGACGTTCGGTTCGGATCCGTTTGGGTTGAACACCACGGGTTCAGGCACGGGTAGTTTGGCCAGCCTGTTCTCGGGCTCGACCTTGCCGCCTTCCGCCTCTGCCCCCTCGACCGTGGCCATCAAGATCGACCTGGTCACTTATAACCTGGCGGTCCCGAACCTCGGCACGGCGTCGCAGCTGCCGCCGCGTCTCATGCGCCAGGTGAACGGGTTATCCCCGCAACCGGTGGCGGAGCAGGTCAACGACCTTCGCATTACTTACGATGTGATCAGCGCAGCCCTGGGAAATCCTGCGGCCAGCCCGCCGGTTCTTCCTTTGCTCGGCGCCCAAACAAATCCCGCAACGATTAGCAATATTCGCAAAGTCAATATCAAGCTCGTCGGAGTCGGCGGCTTGACGTTACCCAACGTTCCGGTTCAGCAGGTTGCGCTGACGACCTCGATCACGCCGAGAAGCTTGAGCTTCTATGACGAGTATCCATCGAATTCGACCGGCACGAGTGGTTTCTAGAGAGGATCAACATGCATAGCAAGATGAGAATGAAAACTGGCCGAAGCGATGAACGGGGCATAGCCCTGATCACCGCTCTCATTCTTCTCCTCTTAATTACGGGTCTCGCCGCTGGCCTTACCTACATGGTAATGGGACAGAAAAATCTGAGTGGTGGAGATATTCAGGCGAACACTTCGTACTACAACGCGGAAGCCGGCATTGAAAACATGACGGTTCAGCTCGCCAACCTGTACCAGCGGCAACAGTCGCCGAATTCTGCGACCATTCAGGCACTGGGTAGTACGCCCCCGGTTCTTCCCGGCGTGTTCTGGAAAGAATATTCGTTCAACGTCGCGACTGATGCGAACGGGAACCCGGTTTCTTACGACGGCGTTGTTCCCCAGGATTCTTCCGGTTTGGGAGGTCTCTCTGCCGCCATCATTCCGATTACCCTGAAAGCAACCGCGCAATTGAATGATGGAAGCAGCACGGGAACTTCCACGAAGCTTCCGACCCAGGTGCGCATGCTTCGCAAAGTCGAAGTTGCGCTAATTCCTGTGTTTCAGTTTGGCGTCTTCTCCGACATGGACTTGGCTTACCACGCCGGTCCCGACTTCCACTTTGACGGGCTCGTCCATACCAACGGCAACCTCTTTCTTTCAGGACAAGGCACCACGATCTTCAACGATCAGATTACGGTGGCTAAAAAGACTGGTGCGGTCGCAGGCTCGATCGCCGATAACCAGATCTTCCGCGACGTACTGCCGAACTTTATCAATGCGTCCAGCCAGGGCTATACCGGACCGGTGTTGATTCCGACGACCGGCAATGGCTGCAGCGCCAACGGCACGACGTGGCCATCGGGTGCGACCTCAACCTGCAAGGCGATTTCCCAGACCCAGGGCACGGTCAACAACACGACGGGAAGCTACTCGAGCACCGGCACGGGAATCACGTGGACATCCACCTTGTACGGTGGCGGCAGCACCAGCGCCCCTGCATGGGACAACATGGCCTCCTCCAATTGGGGAACCATGCTGCAACGCGACACGCCGCCCCTTATTTTGCCGTTCATTAACGGCGCTACTGGGTCAGCGACCGATCCACTTCCCATCGAAATTATTCGTCGGCCCCCCGCAGGTGAAGACGTCACCAGTAACCTGGGATCCTCGCGGCTCTACAACGAAGCATCGATCCGCATCATGTTGGACGATGATCCGAGAAATCTCGACCCCAACGTTGCCTGGAACGATGCGGACAACATCCCGCTGCAGGCGACCTATAACTGGAACGGAGACTCATCTTTCAAGTATGGGTACCTCCATCTTCTGAAAGGCGGCACCGATGCCTACTACCCGCTCGCCACTGGGAGCACTTCGAAAAAGGTATATCAAGTGTCCTCCGGTTCGTACCAGCAGGACACGACCTGGTCCGTCCCCTCGGCGGATGCCTATGGGTCTTTAAGCGGCGTTACCTATAACAACTACACCACGTGGACCACCCTCGGCGATAAGACCAAGCTCGCCGCCGGCAGTGGCAGCGGTTCGGCTGCCATGATCACCAACGGTGATACCGATGGCACGACCGGCGCCGCCAATGCCAAGGATTGGCCACTGATGTCCGGATGGTTACGGGTTGAAATCAAGAAATCGGATGGCACCTGGGTCGGCGTCACGCGTGAATGGCTGACCTTTGGCTTCTGGCGCGCTTCCGCGCTTGCCGATTCCGAACATGGCGTTACCTACACCAACTCCGACGGTACCGCTCCCATCCTTTACCTCGAGCAATACGCGGATCGTAATGGAAACGGGTCGGCGACCTTTTCGGGGTCGGGTGCGGAAACGAACCAGACGGCAGGAGCGCCCGCTGTACCTGCTCCATGGGGCGGCAATTGGGTTGAGTATCAGCCCTATGCCTACTATCCGATCAACGTGTATGACACCCGCGAAGGAGAAGTTCGCGACAACACGCAAGCCGCGAATTCTTGCGCCATCAATGGCGTGATGAACGTCGTAGAACTCGACGTGGGCCATCTGAAAAAGTGGTTGGCAGGGACTTTCGGTACAAGCGGCACCTTGGCCGACAATGCGGTTGCGAACGGATACATCCTGTACTTCTCCGATCGCCGCGGCAACGTCGATAAGGCAGCCCATGCGGACGGTGGTTACGACTACCTCGACACCATCAATGACCGCGGTACCGCCGGCACGCCGAACGGAACGCTTGATTCCTCGGAGAATGTGTACACGACGCCGGAGAACACAACCGGCAACTTCGGGCTGCTGACTTCGACCGAAATCATGACCCCTCCGAAGTTCATCGGATCAGGTTTCAATTATGCGACCATCACCAGCGATCCGCTAACCGTGTTCCATCGCATTAACTGCATGTGGAACTCGTCCGGTTCTGCGTCCACTTGGTCGTCGACGCTACAAGGTGCCGGCCGCTCCAACGTGGTGTTAGGACCGCGCCATGCTCTTCGCCTGGTCGATGCAACCCTGGGCAATATTCCGGCTAAAACCAATGGGAACGGTGGATTCACGGTTGCAAGTGAACAACCGGTATACGTCTTCGCCAACTACAACGCGTCCGACAGCGGATGGGGAAGCACCAGTACACCATCGGCCGTGATTGCCGATGCTGTCACCTTGGAATCCACCGCATGGAATGACATCAACAGCTTCAACAACCCGGCGACCAACATTACGGCTGGCTCCAATACGAAGAACGCAAACACTACGTGGTACCGGCTCGCAGTAGCTGCCGGCAAGAACCATACTTTCTTTTACACCAGCTACGGTGGTACGGACTGGGGCAGCGACGGCGGCGTCCACAACTTCCTGCGGTTCCAGGAGGATTGGGGAAGCCAGTGGGCGCACTATAAAGGCTCGATGGTCTCGCTGTTCTACTCGGCATATGGCACGGGTGTGTTCAAGTGCTGCAGCACCGTGTATAGCCCCCCAAGCCGCGACTACTCTTTCGACCAGAACTTTACCAACCCGGCATTGATGCCGCCAGGAACGCCACGCTTCCTGCAGGTAATCAATACGGCGTACCGTCAGGACAACTCGCCGCAGGCGGCAAACTAGTTACAGCATCATCCTCAACGGCCAGGCCTCGTGCCTGGCCGCTTTTTTTTGCCCACGCTGGCGTGGTCGGTCGACTTGTGTTTCAATCCAGAGTCCTGCTGCAGCCCCGGATTTTCGGAGAAAAGCTACAATAGAGGGAAACGTGGGAGCGAGTGAGATGGAAAACCCTTTAAAACTGAAGCGGATTCATCATGTGGAATTCTGGGTGGGCAACGCCAAACAGGCTGCGTATTACTATCGCAAAGGCTTTGGATTCAACCAGCTTGCCTATAAAGGCCTGGAAACCGGATCGCGCGACAGCGCGACCTACGTCCTCCAGCAGAATAAGACGAACTTCCTGTTAACCACGCCGCTCAAGCCGGAACATCCCGCCGCAGACCACATTCGTAAGCACGGCGATGGCGTTAAAGACATTGCTCTGTACGTGGAAGACGCGGACTTCGCCTTCGAAGAAGCAGTCAAGCGCGGCGCCAAGCCCGCCTTCGAGCCGAAGGACGTCACCGACGACTACGGTACCGTGCGCTGGGGCGCCGTGCACACCTACGGCGAAACCATTCACTCTCTGATTTCCTACAAGAACTATGCCGGCCCCTTCCTGCCAGGGTTCCAGTCGGCCATCGTGCCCGGAGATGAAACCGGCATCCTGATGATCGATCACATGGTCGGCAACGTGGAACTCGGCAAGATGAACGAGTGGGCCGATTTCTACCACAATGTCTTCGGCTTCCATCGCTACATCAGTTTCGACGACAAGGACATCTCCACAGAATTTTCGGCGTTGATGAGCATCGTCATGTCTGACGATTCTTACTTCGTGAAGTTCCCGATCAATGAGCCGGCGCCCGGCAAACGTAAGAGCCAGATCGACGAATACCTCGAGTCCTACGGCAGCCCCGGCGTGCAGCACATCGCTTTGCGCGTGACCGACGTGATCGAGACGGTCAGCAAACTGCAGAAAAACGGAATCGATTTCCTGCGCGTTCCCGACTCTTACTACGACATCGTGCAGAAGCGGGTTGGCGAGATCGAGGAACCGATCGAGAAAATCAAGCAGCTCGGCGTGCTCATCGACAAAGATGACGAAGGCTACCTGCTGCAGATCTTCAGCAAGCCGGTCGAGGACCGCCCAACCGTGTTCTTCGAGATCATTCAGCGGAAGGGAAGCCGCGGCTTCGGCAAGGGCAATTTCAAGGCGTTGTTCGAGGCGTTGGAACTGGAGCAGGCGCGGCGCGGCAACCTGTAGGCCGCAGCTCCTACATCGTTATGGGGCAAAAGCCCCTGAGGACACATGGCAAAGCACGAACGCTTGCAATACCTGAGTGGCTTCGGGAACGAGTTCGCCACCGAGGCCGAATCCGGCGCATTGCCCGAAGGACAGAACTCCCCGCAAAAGGCGCCGCTGGGACTTTACACCGAACAGCTGAGCGGAACGCCCTTCACGGCGCCGCGCCTGCAAAACCGCCGTACGTGGGCATACCGGATCCGCCCCTCGGTCGTGCATAAGCCCTACCAGCCCGCGGAGCAGAAGCTCCTGCGCAGCACGCCCTTCAGCGAAGTCCCCACTTCTCCCAACCAATTGCGCTGGGATCCTCCGCCGATTCCCGATGTTCCCACCGACTTCGTCGATGGCCTCATCACCATCGCCGGCAATGGCGATTCCACCATGCACAGCGGCGTCGGTATCCACGTATACGTCGCCAACAAGTCGATGGAGAACCGCTTCTTCTACAACGCCGACGGCGAGATGCTCATCGTCCCTCAACTCGGGTCGCTCGTATTCCATACTGAACTAGGTAGGATCCATGCGGCACCGGGAGAAATCGTCGTCATCCAGCGCGGCATTAAGTTTCGCGTAGAGTTGCTCGAGAAGCAGGCGCGGGGCTACATCTGCGAAAACTACGGCGCCATGTTCCGTCTGCCGGACCTCGGCCCGATCGGCGCAAACGGGCTGGCGAATCCTCGCGACTTCCTCACGCCGGTGGCAGCCTACGAGGACCGCGAAGGCGACTTCCGGGTTGCGTCCAAATTCTGCGGCAGGCTTTGGGAATCCGAGTACAGCCACTCGCCGCTCAACGTCGTCGCCTGGCATGGCAACTACGCTCCCTACAAATACGACCTGGCCCGCTTCAACTGCATCAACTCGGTCACCTTCGATCATCCCGATCCCTCCATCTACACCGTGCTGACTTCGCCGTCGGAAATTCCCGGCACCGCCAACGCGGATTTCGTGATCTTCCCGCCGCGCTGGATGGTGGCCGAACACACGTTTCGTCCGCCCTGGTTTCACCGCAACTTCATGAACGAATTCATGGGCCTGATTCGCGGCGAATACGACGCGAAGGCCGAAGGCTTCGTGCCCGGCGGCGCCAGCCTGCACAACTGCATGAGCGGCCACGGTCCTGACGCTGCGACCTATGAAAAAGCGAGTACTGCCGAGCTAAAACCGCAATTCCTCGGCGACACGCTGGCTTTCATGTTCGAGACACGGTTCGTCTGCCGTCCGACGAAGTACGCGCTCGAGACCGCGCAGCTCCAGCACGAGTACTACACCTGCTGGCAAGATTTAAAGAAGCATTTCAAACCGAAACACTAACTCGATCACCCGGAACTGCGAGTTCGAATGGCTCCTACGCAAATTTCTACCGCGCTGCAGGCATTGCTCGGCTCGCTCATCGACTATGCAGGCCTCTTTCCACCCGCCGCTCTCGACATGCGCACCGCCGTCGAGAATTACGCTCGCTACAAGACAGGCCCGCATTCCTGGATGCTCGGCCGCTTCGTCGTTCCCGTTGCTCGTCTCAACGAATTCGAGCAAGCTTGGATGGATGTGGGCAAGCCCGCCAGTTGGCAACTCAGCGCACTGGTCGCGAAGCCGGATATGGAACTCCCCGCCGCGGCCGCTTTCAACGCGAAACATGCCGGCGAAGTGCAGATCGATGCACTCGAGTTGAAGGCATCCACCGCTAATGAAATCCGTAGCCTGCCCGCGGACATCATGACGTATGTCGAGATTCCGGTAGCCGCCAATCCAACCGAGTTGCTGGTCGCCATCAAAACGGTCAAGCATCGCGCCAAGATCCGCACCGGCGGCACCACGGCCAATATGTTTCCCGACGCCGCCACCATCGCCCGTTTTCTACGCGGCTGCGCCGGCGTCAGCCTTCCGTTCAAGGCGACTGCGGGACTGCACCATCCGCTGCGCTGTGAAAAGCCGTTTACCTACGCGCCCAACAGTGAACGCGGCACGATGCATGGCTTCATCAACGTCTTTGTTGCCGCAGCCTTCGCCCGCGCCGGGCACCCAAACCCCATCATCGAGAAAGTTCTGCTCGAGGAGCAGCCGGGCGCCTTCGCTTTTAGCGACAAGGCTGTGGAATGGCGCGGTACCCCGGTTCCAACGACGGAAATCCAGAAAACACGCAACAATTTCGCCATCGCTTTTGGCTCCTGCTCGTTCGAGGAGCCCATCTCCGACCTGCAAGCCCTCGGGCTGCTACCCTGAAGACATGAACGAGACGCACGATCCCAAAGTGAAGTCGTGGGTAACAACAGCCAACCAGCCGGGATGCGACTTTCCCATCCAGAATCTTCCGTTCGGGGTATTCCGAAAGAATCAGCACGACCATGGCAGCATCGGGATCGCCATCGGTGACCAGGTTTTGGACGTCGGTGCCTGGAGCCGCGAACTTGGGCAGGATTTCGCCGGCTCTGAATTGCTCAAGGAACCGCTGCTGAACTCGTTCCTCGCTGCCGGCCCTCAGGCATGGAGCGCCACCCGCAAAGCCGTATTCGATTTGCTGCGCGACGGCGCATCGCAACGCGAGAAGACAGCGCGTTTTCTCCACAGCTTGCAAACTGTCGAGATGCGGATGCCCGTGTCCATCGCTGACTACACGGATTTCTACGCCTCGGTGTACCACGCAACCAACGTAGGCAGCATGTTTCGCCCCGATAATCCGCTGCTGCCCAACTACAAGTGGATTCCCATCGGCTATCACGGACGCGCCTCGTCGATCGTGATCAGCGGCACCCAGGTCGAGCGTCCCCAGGGACAACGTAAACCGCCGGCCGATGAGATTCCCTCCTACGGCCCGTGTCGGCAACTCGACTACGAACTGGAAGTGGGCGCAGTCATCGGGCAGGGAAATGTCCTCGGTGAACCCATCCCCGTGCGAGATGCCGCGCAGCACATCTTCGGATTGTGTTTGTCGAATGACTGGTCCGCCCGTGACGTGCAAGCCTGGGAGTATCAGCCCCTCGGTCCGTTCCTTGCGAAGAACTTCTGTACTTCCATCTCCCCATGGATCGTTACCCTCGAAGCCCTCGAACCCTATCGCATCGCATCGTTCGTGCGCCCCGAGGGTGATCCGCAGCCGCTGCCTTACCTCAGCGACGAGCAAGATCGCCGGAGCGGAGGTCTCGACCTGTGGCTGGATGTGTTTCTCTCCACCCGCCGCATGCGCGACGAGAGAATCGCCCCGGCGCAGTTGAGCCACGGCAACTTCCGCGACATGTACTGGACCTTCGCGCAGATGGTGGCACACCATACCTGCAACGGCTGCAACCTGCAGCCCGGTGATCTTCTCGCGAGTGGAACCGTCTCCGGAAACACCAAGGACTCGCGCGGCTCCCTCCTGGAATTGAGCTGGCGCGGGGCCGAGCCGATCGAACTTCCCTCCGGAGAACAGCGCAAATTCCTCGAAGACGGGGACGAAGTGATCTTTCGCGGCTACGCAGAGCGCGACAGCCACGCCCGCATTGGCTTCGGCGAATGCCGCGGCATCATCGTCGGATGAGACAATAGAAACGCAATGATCCAGTTGTCGTCGGCCGGAAAACGCTTCGGTCCCAAGATCCTGTTCCAGAACCTCGATTGGCTCGTCACGCCACAGGACCGCATCGGACTGGTGGGCGCGAACGGCACGGGAAAAACCACCCTGCTCAAGGTATTGGCCGGGACAGAATCGCTGGATTACGGCTCCCTGCAATCCACCAAAGGAATCACCAAGGGCTATCTCCCGCAGGAGGGACTGCGTCTTTCAGGCCGCTCCGTTTTTGCCGAATGCCTTAGCGTCTTCGAAGAGCTTCGTGCCATGGAACGCGAGATCGAAACTCTCGCCCGCCGCATGAGCGAGATCGACCACGAATCCGCTGAATATCGCCAGGTTGCGGACCGTTTCCACCACATTGATAGCGAATTTCGCCTTCGCGAGGGATACGCCCTCGAGTCGCAGGTCGGCACCGTTCTTTCCGGCCTCGGATTCAGCAAAGAAGATTGGGAGCGCGATACCGGAACATTTTCCGGTGGCTGGCAGATGCGCATCGCCCTCGCTAAGCTGTTGCTCGCCAGACCCAACCTCCTTTTGCTCGACGAGCCCACCAACCATCTCGATCTCGAAACCCGCAACTGGCTCGAAGGCTACCTCTCGAACTATCCTTACGCTTACGTCCTCATCTCGCACGACCGCTACTTTCTCGATGTCACCGTGAACAAGACCGTCGAGATATGGAACAAGCAGGTCTATTTCTACAGCGGCAATTACGACAAGTATCTTGCGCAAAAAGAAATGCGTCGCTCCCAACTCGAAGCCGCCTATAAGAATCAGCGTGAGCGCATCGAGCAGCTCGAGGCCTTCATCAATCGCTTTCGCTACCAGGCGACCAAGGCAAAGCAGGTCCAAAGCCGTATCAAGGAACTCGAAAAGATCGAGCGCATCGAAATTCCGCCCGACGAGAAGACGATCCATTTCAAGTTCCCTCAGCCTAAGCCCAGCGGACGCCAGGTCGTCGAGGCGAAGGCTCTCGCCAAGAGCTACGGCGAAAAGGAAGTCCTGCGCGACGTCGATTTCTTCATTGAACGTGGAGACCGTATTGCCCTCGTCGGCGTGAACGGCGCCGGTAAATCGACACTCATCAAATTGTTGGCTGGCTTTGAGCCCGCTACCTCTGGCGAGCTGAAGCTCGGCCACAACGTGGAAGTCGATTACTTCGCGCAAGACCAGTACAAGGTCCTCGATGCGGAGGCGCGCATGCTCGACGACATTGGCGAACTGTCCCCCCGGTCTACCCAGACCGAGTTGCGCAGCCTGCTGGGCTCCTTCTTGTTCTCCGAGGACGATGTCTTCAAGACCCTCGGCGTCCTCTCCGGCGGCGAGCGCAACCGCTACGCCCTGGCGCGCATGTTGCTGCACCCCTCCAACTTCCTGCTACTCGATGAACCGACCAACCACCTCGATCTTCGCGCCAAGGATGTGCTGCTCGATGCGCTGAGCAAGTTCGAGGGCACGGTCGTCTTCGTCTCGCACGACCGCTACTTCATCGATAAGCTAGCGACCAAGGTCTTCGAGGTCGCCGATCATGCCGTGCATATCTTTCCCGGCAACTACGAAGACTATCTGCGCTCGAAGAACGGCGCAGCTGGCGATCCCGAAAAAGCCGAGGCGGCGAAGAGCAGCAACGGAGACGGATCGCCGGTGTCAGCCGTCGAAAAAGGGAAGCGCCTCAATCCCATCAAGCAGCGGCAATACGAACAGCGCATGCAGGAACTGGAAGAACTGGTGGAACGCGCTGAGATCGGCATCACAGAGTGTGAAGCGGCGCTGGCCAACTTTGTGAGCGTGGAAGAGACCAAGCGCCAGTCGGACCTTCTCGATCAACGCCGGGCCGAGCTGGCCGCGTTGATGGTGGAGTGGGAGCAGTTGAGCGAGACCCTGGAAGAAGCAAAATCCTAATTACGCGCCGTGCTCGTTGTATTTTTCGATTGCGAGCTGATCGCGCCAAAGGGCAGAATAGGCGCGGGTTTCGGGGGGACGGTCAGTGTTCTGCGCGAATTGCGGCAAGCCACTCAGCGAGGGCGCGAAATTTTGCGAGGGTTGTGGTGCCCCGGTAGCCCCGCCCGGGGATGCCAGCGTGCCGGCGCCCATCATGACGGCATCGGCGCCCGATCCCATCGCCCCGCCCCCGGTTCCTGTCGTCCATCATTCCAGCAAGGCGCCCCTCGTCATCCTTGCCGTGTTCATCATCGTCATGGCCGTCCTGGGCTTCGAGATGATGCAGTTCAGGAAGGCGGGCAAGAAACTGAGCGGCGTCGATGTGGCGGTCACGCCGCCGCAACTCACCCTCAAGGCTGGTGAATCGCACCTTCTCGAGGCATCCGTGGTGGGGGCAGAAAATACCGATGTGCGCTGGAGTGTGGCGGAGGGAGCGGCGGGCGGCTCGGTAGTTTCCGCCGGCGCTAGCGCTCACGATGGCCGCGTGTTCTCGGCGGGAAAATACACCGCGCCTTCAGCGCCCGGCGTTTATCACGTGATCGCCGGCAGCAAGGCCGACGAAACCCGCGCCTCCAGCGTCACCATCACGGTTTCGCCGTAATTATTTTTTCAGTTTTCCGGAACGGAATTTTTCCTGTAACCAGAGGACGCCGGCGATGGTTTTTGCGTCGAGAATCTTGCCGTTGAGCGCCATCTTCAGCGCATTTTTGAGCGAAAAAAGACGTTTGGTGATGAATTCGTCGTCTTCCGGCTGCGCTTTGCCTTTCTTCAGGCCCTTGGCGAGGTAGATCGCCATGCTCTCGTCGAGGAAGCCCGGACTGACATAGAAAAACAGCGCGCGGCTCCAGTTCTCGGAGCGATAGCCGGTCTCTTCCAGCAGTTCGCGTTTTGCGCCGCCCATCGGGTCTTCCTTGCCGTCGAGGCCCCCGGCCGGGAGTTCCCAGAGGTATTGCCCGGCAGCGTGGCGGAACTGGCGCACCAGCAGAACGCGCGGCTCGCGACCTGAATCATCCACTGGAAGGATCACGACCGAGCCACCGTGATGAACAATGTCGCGGCGTCCCTTGTTGCCCTCGGGGTCCTGGATATTCTCGATGGCAACGCGGAAAAGGGGTCCCTTGTAGACGGTCCTGGCGGAGAGAATCTTGGCGGATTTCTGTTTCTTCGGCATTGAATCAAGAATATCGCAGGAGCGCCTGGCCCTCCCCTACGCTCCCTGTATTTTCAGCAGTTTGGGATACAACGGGGCGCAAAATATAGATTCCAGAATGGTTAGAGCTAAAATATTGCGGAATAAGGAGTTATCATCTCTGCCGTCCGCTCACGCGGACTCTTCCTCTGGGAGGACGCGTCCCAGCACTCACGTGCTGGGCTAATCAACTGGCGTCGCTGCGCGACTTCCTGGAAGGGCCAAGGGAAAGCGCTGGCGACGCGAGGGACGGCAGATTGCCGCGTCGCTGCGCTCCTCGCAATGACAATGGAGCGAGGGAACTGCGGGCAGAGTCTTTGGCTTGCCGCGAAGCTTTTCAACCAGCGGATTGCCGCGTCGCTGCGCTCCTCGCAATGACAAGGGAGAATGAGGGAACGGCGGGCGGAGTCTTTGGCTTGCCGTGAAGCTTTTCAACCAGCAGATTGCCACGTCGCTGCGCTCCTCGCAATGACAAGGGAGAGCGATGGGGCATCGGCGGGGATTTAGGCTGGCCGCGGAATGAAATCCCCACCCTTCGCTTTGCTCAGGATGGGGCACCCGGATGGAAGCGGTTTTCATGCGACCCACCCTGTTGCCTTGCGACAAGGGTGGGGCAGCCATACGTTCTAGCGACGCGTTTATTTCTCGTTGCCGAGAATTTCGAAGAAGCGGGCAAGCGACTCGATGCCACGGTAGAAGTTGGGAATGTGGAACTTCTCGTTGGGGGCATGCAGGTTATCGTCGGGCAGACCGAAGCCCATCATCACCGAGGGAATCTTCAGGTCGTTGGCGAACTGGGCCACGATGGGGATGGAACCACCGGAGCGAATATAGACAGTGTCTTTGCCGAAGATCTCGTGCATGGCTTCAGTGGAGGCCTTTACGAACTTGTTGTTGGTGCCGACGACGATCGCGGGGCCTTTGCTGTGCACCTTGATTTTGAGCTGAATGCCTTTCGGCGTGAGCGAATGCACGTACTCGGTGTACTTCTTGAGGATGTCGTCGGGATTTTGGTCGGGCACAAGGCGCATGGAAACCTTGGCCGAAGCCTTGCCGGGAATGACGGTCTTGGCGCCGGAGGCAACGAAGCCGCCGGGCATGCCGTGGACTTCGAGGGTGGGCCGCGCCCAGGTGCGATAGAGCACCGGGTACTTGTCTTCGCCGGTCAGCACGGCTGAACCGACTTCTTTCTTGCGGTATTCCTCTTCGTCAAAGGGAAGCGACTTCCACGCCTTCAGTTCCGCCGCCGAGGGCTTTTTGACGTCGTCGTAGAAGCCGGGGATAAGGATCTTGCCCTTGGCGTCCTTCAACTTGCTGATGATCTCGATCAATGCAAACAGGGGATTGGGAGCCGCTCCACCGTAGATGCCGGAGTGCAGGTCTGTGCTCGCGCCCTGGGCCTCGATTTCCGTGTAGACCAGGCCGCGGAGACCGACACACAGCGTCGGAAGATCGGGGGCAAAGAGCTCGGTATCGCTGACTAGGGCAAAGTCGGACTTCAGCTTTTCAGCGTGGGTGTGGACGTACTCCTCGATCGATTCGCCGCCCACCTCTTCTTCGCCTTCAAGGATTACTTTAACGTTGATGGGGAGCTTGCCGGCGCCGGTTTTGAAGAGCGATTCGAAGGCTTTCATCTGCATCCAGAGCTGGCCCTTGTCGTCGACAGCGCCGCGGGCATAGAGATTCTGGTTGCGCTCAGTCGGCTCAAACGGGGGCGTGACCCATTCGTCGAGCGGTTCCGCGGGCTGCACATCGTAGTGTGCATAGCAGAGCGCGGTGGGCTTACCTTCGGCATGGAGCCAGTCGCCGTAGACCAGGGGATGACCCTTGGTCTTGATGATCTCCACATTCTCGAAACCAATGCGCTTGAGCTCATCAGCGACGAACTCGGCGGCGCGGCGCACGTCATCCTTGTGCTCTTCCGCAGTGCTGACGCTGGGGATACGGAGGAAGTTCTTAAGTTCGTCGAGGAAGCGCGGCTGATTCTCGCGGGCGTAACTGACAGCGGTAGAGGACATGAAGACACACTCCTTGGATAAGCAGACAGGCTGGACCACCGCCCGCCGTCAAACCCACAAGTATACCCGTTTAGATCGCGACAGAACTTGGGCTGAACCCATCCAATTTTGCCGCCTCTCACGAAGCCATCGCGACTGACCGCAGGCTAGCGGCTTGGTCTTCTTCGCAACCAGGTCGGAAATTCCCGCAAACGCAACCATTCAGCCGCTTTGCTACACTCTGCGCTGCTGCCGCGTGAGGTCTACATGAAGCGCATCGCGCTCGTATTGCTGCTGCTCGGATCTATCCCCGTTCTCTCCCAGGGTTCCTCTTCGAACTCCAAGCCAAAAGTTCGGGCCATTACTGCCTTCGTTCGGCTCGACCGCGCAAACTTTCACAAGCAGGTTGAAGACGCGGTCGTCGTCCTGCGCGACGTCGAATCCCAGTTCAAAGACCTCGGCTACGAAGTCCAGACGGTTCGGATCACCACCCAACCTCTGGCCCAGCTCGTTTCCGGGCTGTCCGAAGACGAGGCCCTCGCTTTTCTGAAGAATCTCGACGATCTCTCTGTGCAGGAGAAGTTCGTTCCGAATATTGGGCCTGCGTTGCTGCACGATTCCGACGATCCCTCGGCCATGCATCTTCTACAGCGCGTGCTGTCGACCTTGCCCCACCTTAACGCAAGCGCCATTATTGCCGACGAGAACGGAATCCACTGGAAATCGATACGGCGCTCCGCAGAGCTCGTGAAGTATGTGTCTGAGAACAGTCCGCGTGGCCAGGGAAATTTCAACTTCGCCGTGACCGCCATGCTTAAGCCTCACACGCCTTTCTATCCGGGCTCCTACCACGAAGGGGATGGACGCCAGTTTGCGATCGGGTTTGAAACCGCCAACGTGGTTCAGTCTGTGTTTGCGCGCGATAAGGGGAACGCCGACGCTGCCATCGCCGATCTTACGGCTGCGTTGACGGTACACGCGAAAGTTGCCGACTCGGTGGGAAACAGAGTCGCAGCGGCCACAGGATGGAGCTATCTCGGATTAGATCCGACCGCTACGGCGCTGGGCGATGTGTCCATCGCAGGCGCGATCGAAGCTTTTACGGGAGCCCGCTTCGGTTCCAGCGGAACCCTCACCGCCGCCCGCATCATCACGGCCGCGGAGAAGGCAGTGCAGGTCAAGCAGGTAGGCTACTCCGGCTTGATGTTGCCGGTCATGGAGGACAAACTCATGGCCCAGCGTTGGGCGGAATCTACCTACAACGTAGACTCCCTTCTCGCGTATTCCTCCGTTTGTGCCACGGGCCTCGATACGGTCCCTCTTCCCGGCGACATATCCGTTGAGCAGATTGAACGTATCTTCGGCGATATCGCTTCACTCGCCTTTAAATGGAACAAGCCTTTGGCGGGGCGGCTACTCCTGGTGAAAGGAAAAAAGGCCGGAGACCGAACCGACTTTCAAGATCCTTATTTGTTCAATACGACTTTACACTCGTTGCCGTGAATCGGGCGCGGCCGCCGCGCGAATGTGGATTCCAACAAAATCGATTTAATCGTGGCATCCTGCACATCCGGCGTGTTTTAATCGCGGCCAGTTTACAGTCCATTCCAAGAGGCTTTGCTTGAGCGAACCGCGTCGCAGTGTCGTCTCTCTTGGTGTCTTCGCCCTGCTTTTCGTGCTTTGGCTGCAACTCATCCTGACGCTTCGAACTGAATCCATAACATGGGATGAGGACGATCATCTCTACGCCGGATATATGTCCCTTAAGACGGGCGACTTCGGACTCAATCCCGAGCATCCGCCCATGGTGAAGATGCTCGCGGCGCTGCCAATTCTGAACATGAACCTGAGGCGACCGGCACTGCAAAACCGCATGTTCATGACGGAGGCGTTCCAAGGCGGCAAAGAGTTTCTTTTCAAAAACGATGCGGACTCCATGCTCTTCCGTGCACGCATGGCAGCCTCCGTTCTCACGCTGCTTCTGGCGCTGCTCGTGTTTCTCGCCGGGCAAGAAATGTTCGGAACGGCAGCGGGGTTCGTCGCGCTTCTTCTCTTCGTTTTCGATCCCAACCAGATCGCGCATGGTGCGCTGGTCACGACCGACACGGGTGTGACCTGCTTTCTGTTTGCGAGTGTCTATGCGTTTTATCGTTATGTAAAGAAGCCCTCGGTTGGGCGGTTAGTGCTGGTCGGAGTTGCGGCCGGGCTGGCGCTCGCGGCGAAGCATACTGGAATCCTCGTTTTCCCCATCCTCCTGGCTCTTGCGATTTGCGACTATTACGCCGGATCCAAAGCTCCCGAGCCGCATGCTGACCGGACGAAATTGACCGCACTGCAGCACTTGGGTTCACTCGCTGCGATCACGATCCTGGCGATCACGATATTGTGGGCTTTTTATGGTTTCCGGTACGCTGCACGTCCCACGGGGCTTGCGCTGAATCCGCCGGCAGATCAGTACCTGGCGCAACTCTCGCGGCCCTTCGATGCGAAAGTAGTGACGACTGCTGCGCATTACCATCTCTTGCCTGAGGCCTATCTTTATGGCTTAGCGACCGTGCGCATGACCGCCGATTTCTATACGAGCTACCTCCTCGGAAAGACGTACCCGCACGGCGTCTGGTTCTACTTTCCCTTCGCAATACTGATCAAGTCCACCCTGGCGTTCCTGATTTCGATGTGCATTGTGCTTTGGGCGATCGCGACTCGCAAATTCGCGCGCTGGCGCGAGGTACTCTTCCTCACTGTTCCCGTGGTGATTTATCTCGCCGTGGCCATGAGTTCGCATATGAATATCGGGGTGCGTCACGTGCTGCCGATCTATGCGCTCCTCGATGTGTTGATCGGCGGCACAGCGGTCCTGTTAGTTGCGAGACATCGGAAGTGGACGTATGTATTCGCGGGTCTTCTCCTTTTCCAGATGTTCACCTCGTTGCGGGCTTACCCGACTTACATGTCCTATGTAAACGAGGCGTGGGGCGGACAAAAGAATGCGTGGTGGCTGTTGAGCGATTCCAATGCGGATTGGGCGCAGCAACTCAAGGCCACGAAGAAATATCTCGACGCGCATGGCGTAAAAGATTGCTGGTTTGTCTATTTTGGCGAGGGTGTGATTGACACAAGTTATTACGGCATTCCCTGCAAGATGCTGCCGACCGCCGATGCTCTTTGGGCCGGCGAAACGTTCTACGACACGCCTGAGTCGATCGATGGCACGTTGCTGATCAGCGCGGGGGATCTCTCTGGCTTCGAGTTCGGTCCGGGAGAACTGAACGCGTATGAGCAGTTCAAGACGACGAAGCCGGTCGGAGTGATCCAGCACTCCGTCTTTGTTTACCAAGGCCACTTCGAGATTCCCCAGGCGGAAGCCATTGGTCGCCGCCAAAGAGCAGCACATTTACTTGAACAGGGAAACCCTGAGGCAGCTCTGGTCGAGGCTCAACGGGCCGTCCAGTTGGCGCCGAATGCCGTGGCGTCCAACATCGTGCTGGGAGATGTTCTCGCCGCGCTCAAGCGTCGAGAGGATGCGCACGCTGCCTACGCACATGCGCTGCAACTGGCGCAGACGATCTACCCGGAATTTCAAGTAGGTTCCATCGTCGAGATTCAAAAGAAGCTCGCAGATACGAGCGGCGGGAACGGATGATTTAGGGCTGCAACGATCGGTGGAGTTGGCAGACGACCGCGTTGCCCGATGGTGCGTGGAATACGAAAGACACTCGAACGCCGATTCGCATTGTTGGATCAGGCTATTCGGTCGCCGAATCTTTTCACACTGCGCGCTTTGAGTCGCGCCGCCTCCTCGTCCCGGTTCTTCGGAGGCGCATTCGTTTCAAGAGAATGCAGAAGATCCGCCGAGGCACGGGAGACGGCGTCGATCGCGGAGAAGAACGCTTCTTCGTTCGCTTTCGATGGCTTATTGAAGCCACTGATCTTGCGGACGAACTGAAGCGACGCAGCTCGAATCTCATCCGGTGTGACGGGTGGATCAAAGTTGAAAAGCATCTTGATGTTTCGACACATTGCCCTGAGACCTCCGTCCGAGCCTGAGAAGTAGATTACTGCTGATCTTTCGGCGGCTCAAGGGCCATCGGATTCTGTGAGGACGCCAAGGCTTCAGAAGAGTTCCTCGGCCGGCGCGACGATGCTGCCGGCAGGAACTCGCACGTAGCAGAGTCTGGACTTGTCCTTGTACTGGGCGATCTCGCCGATGAGTTCGGAACGTGGACTCGTGGCATCTGGGCGATTATGTTTGCCGGACAAGATCAGCGGTGCGAATCGTCGCCTCCATAATTTGGTTCCACCCTGATGCGCCTAGCGCCTTCTGCATTTGTTTTTGGGCTGAACGCCAATAGCGCAGCGCGCCCTGGTATTTGTGTTTCCCGGCCTCGGTCAGCTCCAGCCTGAGCTCTCGCCGGTCTTCTCCGGATGTCGCCCGAACCCATCCCTTCTTGCACAGCAAAGCGAGGGTCCGGGTAAGCGTGGTGCTGTCGAGCCCAAGCAGCTCCCCGAACCTGCGCTGGGAGATGCTCCCCCTACGCGCAAGGGCCTGCAGGAGGGTGAACTGCGTTGCCTTGATACCGGCCGGCTGCAATGCGTGATCGTAGCGCTGGGTAACGATGCGGGCAGCGCGGCGCAGGTTCGCGCAGGCACAGGGCAAGGCAACGATGTCGTTTCGATTCGATCCTGGCTGTTTCATAGCTTGTATATACATGTAATTGTACCGCCAAATAATCCTGCATCCAGTTAGATGTATATACATCTATTCGAGGAGCAAGGAGAACGTGATGGATTACCTGGTCGAACTGAAACTCGCGAAACGTCCCGCCACCCCGGAAGAGGGCATTGTCTTTATCGAGCAGTCCATTCTGCCGACCCTTGAGCTCTGCAAGAAGCTCGCAGCCGAAACCAAGATTGTCGCCGGCGGACCGGTGAGCGGAGCGATCGCCATTTCCCTGATCGTACGCGCCGATTCCGTGCAGGCACTGGACGATCTCATCAGCAGCCTGCCGGTGTGGCCGCTGATGAAAACCAAGGTCACGCCGCTCAACACCTTCGACGGCCGCATATTGGCCGTTCGCGAGCGCCTCGAACACTTGAAGGCACAACGAGGTGACCTATGAATCCTCTCGCGATTTTTGGGGCCAGCATCCTCGCAAGCTTTGTGAGTTCCGCGCTTGCGGTGCGACTCTTCGCGTGGCCGCGGCTTCGGACCATGGAACCGAATCGGGCGCTCACCCTCCTTGTGGCGCCTCATATGTTCCTTCGCTTTCTCGGACTCGGTTTCCTGGTGACGGGGGTCGTCTCTCCGTTGCTGCCGGCGCAATTCGCGATTCCCGCGGCCTATGGCGACGTGATCGCCGGATTTTTGGCAATCGTGGCCACGTTGGGGCTGACGAGGCGTGCTCCCTGGGCTACCGCGAGCGTCTGGCTGTTCAACATCTGGGGCACTGCCGACTTGCTCATTGGCTTCTACGATGGCCTGACGAGCGGGATGCAGCCGGGAATGCTCGGCGCGACCTTCTTCCTCGTCACTGCCATCGTCCCAGCGCTCTTGGTCACGCATACCCTGATCTTCCGCGTGCTCGTTCGGCGTCGAACCGCGTTGATTCCGGTCCAGACCACGAACTGGAACACGTTGCCGAGTCGAGGGGTCAATGAACGGATCGGTGGCGTTCGAAGCTGAGGCCTGCGAATCGCCGGAGAGATCCGGCGTTTTTTCTTTTTGCCGGTTACTTGCGAGAAGGCGATGTTTCAACAAGAGCTGAGTGCGTGAGCATTCCCCCCGCTTACCACCAAGTCACCGGGCCAGGGCAGCGAACCGGATGGTTACGGCTGGAGGGGGCGACGCCCTTTGCGGATGAGGGCGTGGCGGAAGTCAGGATCGCGGCGCAGCCACTCGGGGGCCGAACTCTCGGCGCTCATCGGCAGGTAGCGGACGTCGCGGCCGCACTGCGCGCATTCAGGAAAGACGGGGAAGCGGACCTTGGCGGCGTGCGCGGCGCGATGCTGGTGGTGCCAAACCCAGTAGCTGCCGGGGGCGGGAACGTCATCGCCGGCACGGAACAAAACCAGGCCGAGTTGCTGGGCAGAGGCGACGGGGAATTCCGCCGCGCCACCGGTGTTGTGAACCACATTTTCCATGGAAGAACGGGGATCAGACTGGCCTGCACTTGCCAAGACAGAACCTCCAAAAGGCTTATGGAGATTGGAGCATCGTTCCGTCTCGATGTGATCAAAGCGCTGTAAAGAGGCCGTAAAGAGTGAGGCAGCGGGGTGTAAAAGATGAGTTTCACACCCCGGAGCGTCAGGAACTTTTGCGACGATGGTGCAGGGAATCGTCCTCGGAGGGATCGGGAATGCTTGAGGGCGGATCGCTGGTAGGGAAGGAATCGGCAAGCGTCTTGTCGTGCATCTTCTCGCGCCGTTCCTCCTCGTCATGTTTGGAGATGGGGCGCTCTTCCGGATCGCGGCGGCTACCGTGGTGCTCCGGATCGTGCGACGTTACCTGCGGCGAACCGGACTTCTTGGTTTTGTCATCCATGTTGAATTCCTCCCTCTTACCTATTGTTGGATGCCTTTTTCGCGGGAAAGGCACGGTCGGCTACTCTCCTTCGCTCGCCGCAAGCATCTTCCTTGCATAACACGGCAACTTCATAGCAAAGAGGGTATTCATGACAACCGATCCTGTGTGCGGCAAGCCAGTCGAAGAAGAAAATTCGATGAATAAGGTGGATTACCAGGGACGCACGTTCTTCTTCTGTTCCGGGGAATGCGAAGAGGTCTTCGAGACCGACCCAGCCCCATATGCCCAGGCTGCCAGTTAAAGCGATACTTTAAGAGTGGCGATCGGCAACGTTGCCGGCGGGCAGCAATGGGAAGGGTGTAGCCTCGCCCCCAACGGACTGAATCCAATTTATATGTTACAACATCTATTGTTGTGAGGTATAAACGCGATGATCACCCTGCGGCCAGCGAATGAACGGGGCCACGCCAACCACGGCTGGCTCGACACCCATTTCAGCTTCTCCTTTGCCGATTACGAGGACCCGCGCCACATGGGCTTCCGCACCCTGCGGGTCATCAATGACGATCGGATCGCCGGCGGCGGCGGCTTTGGCGCTCACCCCCATCGCGATATGGAGATCATTACTTACATGATCGAAGGGCAGCTCGAGCACCAGGACAACATGGGCCATGGCGCAGTGCTGAAGCGTGGCGACGTGCAGCACATGACGGCTGGGCGGGGAGTTGTGCACGCGGAATTCAACCACTCGCAGACCGAGCCGATACGGCTGCTGCAGATCTGGATCATTCCGGAGAAGCGCGGGCTGGTGCCCGATTACCAGGACCGGCACTTCGATGAGCAGGCGCGCAAGGACCGGCTCCGCATGATCGCTTCGCCGGACGGGCGCGACGATTCGCTGATCATCAACCAGGACGTGAACCTCTACGACGCGGAATTGTCGCAGGGAGCCGAGGTGCGGCAGGCGCTCGGTCCGGGACGGCATGCCTGGGTGCAAGTGATCAACGGCGAGCTGAGTCTGAACGGGAAGCAGCTCAGGGCGGGCGATGGGGCAGCGGTGTCGGAGGAGAGCGAGCTGAAAATCATCGGGCAGTCAGAAAAGGCGGAGTTCCTGCTGTTCGATTTAGCCTGAAAATCAGGGGACGAACGTTGCCCTCCATGGGACAAATGGAGGGCATTCGTTTTTTGCGGGATTTCAGCCGCATGGCTACAAAAATCTACGCATCGTTCGCGGCTCGCCGTACGTCCTTACATGGAGTGGAGGTTGGAGGATGATTACGCGGAAGCTGGTGAACCTGATCGAGAACCATTGCGACGACTTGGCGAAAGCCCTGGCAGAGCGGCTGCATCGTTCTTCCCGCACGGCGGGATTCCTGGTGATCCCACGCGAGGAACTGGTGCATGCGACCGGCGATTTGTATCGCAATCTTGGCGACTGGTTATTGAGCAAGACCGAAGACGAGATCGAATCGCGGTTCGTGGAGATTGGCAAGCGAAGGTACGTGCAGAAGGTCCCGCTGGACGATGTGGTGTGGGGCATCATTCTTTCGAAGGAGACGCTGTGGGGCTACCTGCGGCATGAATCGCTGGCCGACCGGGCGCTGGACTTGTTCAACGAACTGGAGTTCATGCAGTTGCTGGACGGATTCTTCGACCGTGCCGTGTATTACGCAGTGAGAGGCTACGAGACGGCAAAGACGGTGCGGGCAGCAGCTTAGCTTGCACGGTCGCCGGTCGGAACCGATAATCGTCTGGCAATGTCTCCACAACTGCACGGCAAAGGGCATCACCACAAGATCCCTCGCAATTACTGTTTCGGGTGCGGCGTCGACAACAAAGAAGGCATGCGCCTGAAGTTTGTTTACGACCGCGAGCGCAACTCGATGGCCGCGCGGATCCGGTTGAGGTCTCGGTTCATGGGGCCTCCGGGACACGCGCACGGCGGGGTGATTGCGACCGTGCTGGACGAGGCCATGGGCAAGGTGATGAAGATCCACAACGTCATCGCCCTGACTTCGCGCATGGAAGTGCAGTATCTGAAGCCTGTACCGCTCAACGAAACCTTGATTGCCGAAGGAAAGCCGAAGTCGCATCGCGGCCGTCGTTACTGGACAGTTGCGGAGATTCGCAACTCAAAAGGAGACGTGCTGGCGCGGAGCAAGGGAATGTTTATCGCCATCGATCCGATGAAGAAGTTCGGCAAGCACCTGGAGAAGATGTTGAAGCGGGTGGGAAAGAACTTCAAAGATTGATGAGACGTTTCCTGCGGCGCAAGATCAGCTCGTTCATTCATCTCTATCCGCCGCTATGGGGCGCCGGCATCCGGGTACGCCGTATCAGCGAAGACTTTCGCGAGATCGACGTGGAGATGAAGCTGCGCTTCTGGAACGCCAACTACGTTGGCACGCACTATGGCGGATCGCTGTACTCCATGGTCGACCCGTTTTACATGCTGATGCTGATCGAGAACCTTGGCCCTGGCTACATTGTTTGGGACAAAGCGGCGAACATTCGCTTTCGCAAGCCGGGACGCGGGACGGTCACCGCGCACTTCCGGCTATCGCAAGAACAGATCGATGAAATCCGCCAGAGACTGGAGACGCAACAAAAGTTCGAGCCGATTTACATTGTGGACGTGAAAGACGAATCCGGCGAAGTCGTCGCCGAGGTGCAGAAGACGCTGTATCTACGCAAGAAAGCCGGGTAGCTATTTCAACGAGTCAGCGGCAGCCTTGGCACATTGTCCATCCTGGGCGCTGGTACCGCCGGAAACGCCAACCGCGCCAATGATTTTGCCATCGACGATCAGGGGGTAGCCGCCGTCGAGTGGGGTGGCGTTGCGCAGGCCCAGTATGCGAAGCCCATCGCCGCCGGCAGCCAGGGCATCCTGCAGGGCCTTAGTGGGACGCTTGTAGATCGCGGAGGTACGCGCCTTCTCGACAGAAACTTCGGAGCTGGCCAGCTGGGTGTTATCCATCTTTTCGAAGTAGACGAGATTTCCGCTGGGATCGACGACAGCGACGGCGATGGTCCAGCCACTCTTGGTGGCTTCGGCCATGGCGGGAGCGGCGACCTTCTTGGCCATCTCCAGACTGACCGGCGGGCCATAAGGGTTGGGCATTTGCGCCAGCATGGGAGCAGCGGTGGCGAGCCCCAAGAGCAGGACAAAGGCAGATTGCAGGGAAGCTTTCAAGGACATGGTCGCTCCAGCGGAAGAGATTCCGAGGTCAGAAAACGAGCGAAAGCTTAGTCAAAGCGGCTTCGGGGCGCAATCACAATGTTCTTCCGGCAGAGCTGCGGGCGTATCGCTGGGGGCAGGAACGCGATAAAATAGTAAATTCCAGCCATTGGATGGGATTGGGGTGGAGAGCTGTCGGCGGATTTTCCCCGGTCCAGAGAAGGATTTATGCCAGAGAACAACAGCAATGGGCACTACGGGCTGCGGCTGAAAACCGGCCTCGCGGAGATGTTAAAGGGCGGGGTCATTATGGACGTGATGAGCGCCGAACAGGCGGAGATTGCGCAGCAATCCGGCGCAACCTCGGTCATGGCGCTGGAAAAGGTCCCGGCAATGCTGCGCGCCGAGGGCGGCGTGGCCCGCATGGCCAGCCCGAAAGTGATTAAAGAGATCATGGCCACGGTGGACATTCCCGTGATGGCGAAGTGCCGCATTGGCCACTTTGCGGAGGCGCAGATCCTGCAGGAGCTCGGCGTCGATTACATCGACGAGAGCGAAGTGTTGACCCCGGCCGACGAAGAGCACCATGTTGACAAGCATGCCTTTAAGACACCCTTTGTGTGCGGCGCACGCAACTTAGGCGAAGCCCTGCGGCGCATCGCCGAGGGCGCGGCGATGATCCGCACCAAGGGCGAAGCAGGCACCGGCGACGTCATCCACGCCGTGAAGCACATGCGGCAGATCACCAAAGAAATGAAGCATTTAACCGTTCTAGGTGAAGAAGAACTTTATGCTGCAGCCAAGAACCATCAGGCGCCGTACGAGCTGATACGGATGGTGGCGAAGGCGGGCAAGTTGCCGGTGCCGAACTTCTCGGCAGGCGGCATTGCCACTCCGGCAGACGCGGCGCTGATGATGCAACTGGGGGCGGAAGCCGTGTTCGTGGGATCGGGAATCTTCATGAAGGAGCGGGCGACGCCGCTCAACCTGAAAGACCCGAAGGAGCGCGAAGAAGCGATCACGAGGGCAACGGCGATCGTGGAAGCGACGACCCACTACAACGATGCCAAGGTGCTGGCCGAAGTCAGCGAGCGCGTCACGGGCACGATGAAGGGTCTGGCGATTTCGGCGCTC
This sequence comes from uncultured Acidobacteriaceae bacterium, assembly GCA_963703075.1. Taxonomy (GTDB): domain Bacteria; phylum Acidobacteriota; class Terriglobia; order Terriglobales; family Acidobacteriaceae; genus Korobacter. Next base: position 1,931,320 of record OY969786.1, on the reverse strand, counting down.
GAAGAGAAAGAATTGCTGCAAACGCGCGGCTGGTAGGTTGATTCAACTGTAGAAACAAGAACGGCGCAGAGCAATCTGCGCCGTTCTTTTGCAGGGAGGATCCCATTAAGATCGCAAGCTGGAACGTGAATTCCATCCGGGCGCGGATTGACCATGTGACTGGGTGGCTGCAAGAGCAGCAGCCGGATGTGCTTCTGATGCAGGAGCTCAAGGGCGCGGAGTTTCCGATGGAGGCGTTCCGAGCGATTGGCTACGAGAGCGCGGCGGTGACGCAGAAGGCCTACAACGGGGTCGCGATTCTCTCCAAGTCTCCCATCGAGACCCTGGCCACCGCGCTCCTGGGGGACGAAGCAGACATGCACGCGCGTTTTCTCGAGACGCGCATACACGGCATTCGGGTGGTGAATATCTATGCGCCGAATGGCAATCCGGTTGGCAGCGAGAGCTTCCGCTACAAGCTCGCCTGGATGGACCGGCTGGCGGTGCGCATGGAGCGCTGGCTGCAGGACGCGACGCCTACGTTGATCGGGGGAGATTTCAACGTGATTCCCGAGGACATCGATTGCCATAAGCCGGCCTCATGGGCGCGCGATGCGTTGTTTCAGCCGGAGCCACGGGAGCGCTACCGCAAGCTGCTGGAGATGGGCTACACCGATGCCTTCCGCTCGCTGCATCCCGGCGAAGGCGGCCACTTCACGTTCTGGGACTATTTCCGCCAGGCTTATCAACATAATCGCGGTATTCGTATCGATCACTTTCTGCTATCTCCGTCGCTGGCCGGGCGGCTGCAAAGCTGCACCATCGACAAAGGTCCGCGCGAGTTGCAGAAGCCCTCGGACCACACCCCGATTGTGGTGGAGTTGCGATAGGCCTACCTTCGGCCTCCGGGGCATTATCCGGAGATCTGCGCACGTCTTCTCAGCCACCACTCCACCACGATGACATTGATCGAGAAGCCGATCCAGAAAGCGATCCCGAAAAATTGGCTGGGCTGCAGATGGGTGAACCGGCTGGTGGCGAAGAAAATGCCCATCACTGGACGGGTCGTGGCAATTCCCAGTAACACAACCACCGCGCGCACCAGCCAGCGCCGCTCCTGAAGCATGTCGTGCTTCCGGCGAAAGCGGAATGCATTCGCCAGCGAGAACAGGAACCAGGTGTCGAGCAGGAGAACGGCAGAGCGCTCGATCCAGCCTCCCACTGCATGGACACTCATCGCATAAGCTGTTGCGCCGACGATCGCACCCAGAACGTAGAGAGCTCTTTGCGGCCAAACGGCCTTCGTCCAGCGCAAAAGCACGACCGGAGCCAGCGCGACAAAGAGCAAGGCGGGAATGATGTGCGCCCGCGTGAGCGCCGCCTGTGAGGTGAAATAATCATCGAGCGCCAGCAACTGCGGTGGTCCGGCCTGCATAGGGTGAGCCAGCGCCACCAGTCGACGGACCACCGCCGCCGCGGCGATGAGAGTGCACAGCCAGAAACCAACCCGCAGCCAAACCGGCGCGGAAACAGCTTTCTCGATTGTCGGGCCAGCCTGAGTCACAGCAGCCTCCGTTTTGACTACGGTTATTGCATCGCCTCAAGACATTGGTTTCGACGGCAAATCGGTCGGCGCACAGCAAGAGACGGCGAACAGCGCCTTCCACCCTGGATCTTCCATGCCGGAGTAAAATCTTCCCACCCACCTCTGAGGCCCGGTCATGCATCTCTCGCGAGACTTCCGTTATGCTCTCCGTCAGCTCCGCAAAAACCCTGGTTTCACCTCGATTGCCATTGTTGCCCTTGCGCTGGGCATTGGCCTGTCCACGGTAATCTTCAGCATCTTTTACAACGGTGTGCTCTACCCGTTTCCCTATCGCGATGCGAACCGTCTGACGGTGATTCAGTTGCACAACACGTCGCGAGCAACCGAGGGATACCGCACCATGTATCGCCTGCACGACATCGCTGCGTTTCGAGAGCAGAGCCACAGCTTCGAAGATGTGGTGGCGTATACAGGGTGGGACGTCTCGTACCGGCACCAGAACACGACGGAAGATGTCCATGGCTGCGTGCTCACCCCGAATGCCATGCAGTTCTGGGGCGTGGCTCCGCTGTTCGGGCGAGGGCTGACCGACCAGGATGCGCAACCGGGATCTAGCCCAGCCGTGTTATTGAGCTACGCGTACTGGAAAAGCCACTTCAACAGCGACCGCGGGGTTCTGGGGAAGACGATGATGCTCGGGAGCGGTGCACGCACGGTAGTAGGTGTGATGCCGAAGCGCTTCCTGCTTTACGGTGCCGATGTTTACATCGTGATTCCTTGGAATCGTCCCGAGCCCGATTTGGCGCAGGCCATTGAAGAGAGCGAACCCTCTTACTTTTTCGCTAATGGGATTCTGAAGAAGGATGTGAGCCGCGAGTCGGCGGGCGCGGACTTGCAGGTCGTCGCGCAGGGCCTGGCCGCCACGGAACGCCAGGACTTTCCGGAACACTTCCAGATGCTGGTGCGTCCTTTCAACGACGCGATCGTCGGCGACTTCAAGCAGACCGTGTCGCTGCTGATTGCGGCGGTCGCGCTACTGCTGTTCATCTCTTCCAGCAACGTGGCCAGCCTGCTCCTGACGCATCATTCAGGGAGAGCGCGCGAGATCGCACTACGCTCCGCGCTGGGCGCAAGCCGACGCCGTCTGATCGCCCAACTTTTTGTGGAGAGCCTGGTGTTGGGTATAGCGGGATGTTTCGCCGGGACCCTCTTGAGTCTTCTCGGACTGCAACTGGTTCGGCATACGCCGGGACTTCAGGTTCCGGGTGAGGCGGATCTCAGCCTGAACTGGCCGGTGCTGTTGTTTGCGCTGGGCGTTTCGCTGATCACGACGCTACTGTTCGGGCTCTCGCCGGCATGGATGGCGGTGCGGCGTGACCTGCGTTCCAACCTGCAGACCAGCGGCGTCAATGTCGGCGCAGCCCGCGGAGGGACACGAGTGCGCGCCGGCCTCGTCGTAGGACAGGTGGCGATCTCCATGCTGCTGCTGTTCTCCGCCGGCCTTATGTGGCGCAGCTTCTATGCCATGCTGCACTTCGACCCCGGTATCCGCACGCAGGGCGTTCTCACCGCCGACTTACGTGTGCCGGGACCTGGGTACGAGACCGTAGAAGGGAAGCGCGCCTTCTTCGAAAATGTGTTGCCGCGCATTCTTACCGTACCGGGTATTTCGGCAGCGGCGGTGTCGATCGGGGTGCCGATGGAAGGCGTTCCAGGGAGCCGCGACATCACCATTCCCGGGAAACCACACGACACTTTGTGGCCGACGGCCTTCGACGGTGTGAGCGAGAACTACTTCTCGGCTCTCGGGCTGCAGCTTTTGCGGGGGCGGTTGCTCACGCCGGAAGATGTTGCCTCTGGAAGAAAAGTGGCGGTGGTGAATCACGAGATGGTGAAGGCCTACTTCGGCGAGGACGATCCTATTGGCCGGCAGGTGAAGTTCAACGAATTCGATCAGATCCCACAGTTGCCGCACAACGCGTACTTCGAGATTGTGGGCGTCGTGAGCGATTATCGGAACCTGGGTTTTGATGAGGCGGTGCGCCCGGAAGCCTATTTGCCGTACACGTTCACGGGGTTTGGAACACGCAGTCTGCTGGTCCGTACCTCAGTGGACCCGCACTCGGTAGTTAACAACATCCGGCAGGCAGTGACCGCGATGGATTCGGAGGCAATGTTGTTGCGGCCGCAATCCCTGGACGATTTTCTCGACAGCCACGTCTACATGAAGCCCAAGTTCCGGGTAGTCTCCTTCGGTGCTTGCGCCGGAATCGGCCTGGGCCTTGCCTTGATCGGACTCTTCGGGGTGATCGCCTACTCCGTCACTTTGCAAACCCACGACTTTGGCGTTCGCATAGCGCTGGGCGCGCAGAGCAGCAACATTCTCTCACTCGTGTTGCGACATGGCCTCTGGCTGGTCGGAATCGGGATTGGCACGGGCCTGGCCCTGTCCCTGGTTTCGGTGCGCATCGTGAGATCGGAGCTGTGGGGAGTGTCGGCCTTCGATCCCCGGACACTCGTGGTGGCTCCGCTTGCCCTGCTCGCCACGGCCATGCTGGCCTGTTACATCCCAGCGCGCCGGGCGGTGAAAGTTGATCCCATGGTCGCACTGCGACATGACTAGAGGGTCTCGATATCCCTGGGAAGCGTCGACGCGAAAATGATTCTTGCCTAGGCGGCGCGTTCGCGGGAGGTGGCTTGGGCCAGCTGTTCGGCGCTTACCTGGACTTTCAACAGCGGCACCATGGCGGTTGCCAGGCGGTTTTTGTAGCCATACTCGCCGGTCATGAAATCGCAGTCCAAACCTTCGGCGAGAGTGCGCGCGGTCACTTCGTAAATGAGCACTGTGCCGGGGGAAAACTTCGCCCAGGCAGGATCAAAGTAAACCGTGTAGAGGCGGCGAGCCTCGACGTCGCGCAGGGTGACGAGGGCGGCGACTAACTGGCTGCCGTGCTCGAGGGTGAAGATTTCGCAGCGATCGCCCAGGGCGGCGCACGCCAGCCCCATGAATTCGCGGCGATGCGGATCGAGAAAGATATTGTTGGCTTCGTCGGGGAACTGCGTTGCCTTGCGGTCGTAAATGGTGCGAACCAGCGCGCGGTCCTTGCCGCTGCGGGTGTGGAAGTGCACACCACGCTTGATGAGGCGGCGGTAATACATGCCCAAGCGGTTGTGAGCGGCGCGGAATTCGTCGCAGTCCGTATCCTGGTGGCGCACGCAGGGCGCGTTGGCAAAGTCGGCGGTGGGGATCATCTGCCAACGAAGTTGCGCTTCAGGCCGCAGGGCGAAAAACGAGAGCGGGCGCTTAAGTTTCGTGAGCTCCGCCCAGGCGGCTTCGAGGGCCTCGTTCGATCCCACGTGCAGCACATCGCGATAGTCGAAAAGAGATTCGCCCAGAAGGGTCATTTCGCCGGTGCTTTGGCGAATGGCTGCGGGAATCAGCGCTGCGGAGGAAGAACTCTCAGCCATGACGACATACGGCGACTCGCGATCGGCGAAGTGGGAGGCAGCGAGGTGGTTGAGCTGGAAATCCAGGAACGCAGTCTGTTGTACAGGCTGGTAGAGGCGCTCCCATGCAGGGCGAAGACCTTCGATCTCGGCGGGGGAAGTCGCGATCGTAATGCGCAAGTCAGCTCCAGGAACCCGAGTAGTTGGATGCCAAATCCAGGTACGGCCCGCATGCACAGACAGAACTGGTTTTCGCCGTTTAGTATGTGAACCATGAAAATGCCTCATGTGCGCAGGGTTTGTCCAGTAACTTTTGGTCTGGTGTTCCTATTTCTTTCGGCCTTGATGATCAACGCGCAGGAGATCAAGTCCCCCGAAGTCCATCCAGATGGAACGGTAACGTTTCGCCTGAATGCAGCCGCCGCGCAGAAGGTGGAATTGCGCCTGGAAGACGCGTCGGGAGAGAAGCCGACGGAGATGACGAAAGATGCCAGCGGCCTGTGGACGGCAACAACAGCAGCCCTGGCTCCCGACATTTACAGCTATACGTTCGTGGTGGACGGATTGACGATCATCGATCCGAACGTTCACGCGTTCGTGCCAAACCATTTCGCCCAGGGCGGCGTATTCACAGTCCCAGCATCTCCGGCTGCCACCTGGGAGGAGACGGATGTTCCCCACGGCGAGCTGCACCGGCACTTTTACACGTCGAAGATCGTAGGTGACCGGCGCGATTTCTTCGTCTACACACCCCCGGGATTTGACGCAAAGAAGAAGACGAAATATCCGGTGCTCTACCTGCTGCACGGCTACAGCGACTATGCGGATGCGTGGCCTGTGATGGGAAAAGCCAATTTCATTCTCGATAACTTAATTGCGCAAGGGAAGGCCAAGCCGATGATCGTGGTGATGCCGCTCGGCTACGGCGCGCCCAGGCTGCTGGAAAACGGATGGAAGCATGTAGGTGGCTCCGAGTTATGGCAGCAGAACATCGAGAAATTCGCCGATACCTTGGTGACGGAAGTAATCCCGCAGGTCGAAGCGGAATATCCGGTAATCAAAGACCGCAAAGGCCGGGCGATTGCGGGACTCTCGATGGGCGGAGCGGAGACGTTGTACACCGGACTGAATCATCTCGATACATTTGCCTGGATGGGAGCGATGAGCTCGGCGATCTTCGACGATCCGGCAAAGAACTTTCCGGGCCTCGACGCCAAGAGTGCGGAGAAAATCAAGTTGTTATGGATTGCCTGCGGGAAAGAAGACGGCCTACTCAAACGCAATCAGGAGTTCAAGAGCTGGCTGACGTCAAAAAATATTCCGTTTACCGGGGTGGAAACGGATGGCGCGCATAGCTGGCCGGTGTGGCGGAGAAACCTGACCGCATTCGCTCCGTTGTTGTTCCGCTAGCAGTCTTAGAACTTAAATCCGGCCGGCAGAGGCAGACAGAGCCTTCAGGCGTACCGGGGCTTCCTCGGTCTTCGGCTGGTGCACCAGCAGGCGGTACTTCGTCCAGACATTCTCGTGCTCGTTGCCGATCATGCGCGTCATGCACCATTCCATGGGGAAGCAGGTCTGTTCGCCGCAGCGCAGCGCGTGCGGATAACCGCCCATGGCGAGGTGATATTCCCAGTCGGCGCTTGGGTTGTTCTTGCGAACCGTCTCACCGATATAGCAACCGAGCACGAAAGCCATCGAGTGGATGTCAACCAAGTGCGGATCGGCCGCATACACTTCGTGGAGCTCCGCAAGCATGGTCTCGACGTGACGCATCGACTGATGACTGTAGTCGAGTGTCAGGCCGTACCGGCTGCGCGCGCGGGCAATGGCTTTCGCGGCGCCTTGGGCAATCAGAGCTTCAGTGGAAGTAGGAAAGTTTGTTGTTGGCCGATTGCGCCGGCGCACTGTTTCGGAAAGAAGCAGAGTCAGCGGCAAGCCTAGAACGAATACTGTCGGTAGTACCGAAAGGTGCGCCATAATCAGAGTAGATGCTGCTGGAACGAATACTAGCTTGACATAGAAGTTCTGGCTCCATTACTAAAGTTTGATTAACTTCATTTTTTTATTTCCCGAATTGCTGCTGGTTGGATCGCAGCGCGAGGCTCCGTCATCCGCGCTGGATCAAGGATTTCAGCGATCTGTTGTTCGGAAAGGTACTTCTTCTCCCGCGCGATTTCTATGATGGTCTTGCCGGTAGCGACCGACTCTTTCGCGATCTCTGCTGCCTTGGCGTAACCAATGTAAGGATTCAAAGCAGTTGCCAGGGAGACGGTACTCTGCGCATAAAACTCCGCGCGCTTGGAGTTGGCGGTAATGCCAACTACACAGCGATCGGTAAAAACCCGCAGCATGCTGGTCAGGATGGCGATTGATTGCAAGACGTTATAGGCCATGGCGGGCATCATGACGTTAAGTTCGAGTTGGCCGGCCTGCACTGCCATGGCGGCCGCGAGGTCATTACCGATGACCTGGAACGAAACCATCGCGGCCAACTCCGGCATTACGGGATTGATTTTGCCGGGCATGATCGAAGATCCTGGCTGTAATGCAGGGAGATTGATTTCTGCGAAGCCGGTGTTCGGTCCCGAAGAGAGCAAGCGAAGGTCGTTGCTGATGCGAATGATTTCCAGGGCAAGGTTGCGCAGGGCGGAGCTGACGGAAGCCATGGCGAGATTGGACTGCATGGCGTAGCGCAGGTCGTCGGCGGAGACGAGTTGCTGCCCAGAAATGCGGGACAGGTGGGCGACGGCTCGCTCGCGGTACTCAGGATGAGTGTTGATCCCGGTGCCGACCGCAGAACCGCCGAGCCCCAGTTCGCGCAGCAGCTCTGCCGACTGGCGAACCTGTTTTTCAGCGCGCTGAATGGCTCCGGCATAAGCGGCGAATTCCTGGCCGAGGCGCATGGGGACGGCATCCTGCATGTGGGTGCGGCCTGACTTCAGGATGCCATGGAATTCCTCGCCTTTGGCGGCAAACGCGGTGGCGAGATCGTCGAGCACGCGGTAGAGATTCTCCAACTCCAGCAGCGTGGCCAGGCGCATCGCGGTGGGAAAGACGTCGTTGGTGGACTGGCCGTAGTTCACGTGATCGTTGGGGTGAACGGTTTTGTATGCGCCGCGCTGGCCGCCGAGCAGTTCTTCGGCGCGATTCGCGAGCACCTCGTTGGCGTTCATGTGGAAGCTGACGCCAGCGCCGGCCTGGAAAACATCGACCACGAACTGCTCGTTCCAACGGCCCGCCTGCACTTCCTTGGCGGCGGTGATGATGGCCTCCGCGATTTTTGGTTCCAGCGTGCCGAGCTCTTTGTTGGCTTCAGCGGCGGCTTGCTTCTCCATGGCGATGGCGCGAATGAGGGCCGGATGAGCGCGCATGCCGCTGATGGGGAAGTTCTCCAGCGCTCGGGCGGTCTGAACGCCGTAGTACGCCTCGGCGGGAACGTCCTTGGTGCCGAGCGAGTCTTTTTCCTGGCGAGTGGCCATAGATTCTCCTGGTCAAAAGATGCCGCAGGCGGCCGGGTGGTCGCATGGAGGAGGGTACTCCAATCCTTTGCGAGAGATGCCGAATACGGGGTAGAATTTCTGGGTTTCGATGGAGAGCAAGATGGCGCAGGAAGCGGCTGTATCCATGGTTCCGATTGAGCGATATGTCGAGTTGCTCCGGCAGCTTCCTGCCAGCGCTTTCGAAGACGTGCCGATGGTGGAAGAATGGACGCGCCAGCATGCGGTGGATCCGGCCACGCTGGATCGTTATCTCGCCTGGGACGGCCAGCACTACACCCGCAATCTGATCGACCACACCGATCTATACGACCTGATGGCGATCTGCTGGGAAGTGGGGCAGATGAGTTCCATCCATAATCACAAGGGCCAGAACTGCTGGATGTCGGTGCCGACAGGGCGCCTGGTAGTGCAGAACTACCGCGTGATCTCCGAATCGTTAGCCGAGCATCGCTGCGAGATCGTTCCCACAGATACGGTTGAGATGAACGCGTTCAACCCGGTAGGCGTCAATCCAGAGCACCCGGTGCACTCTGTCTACAATCCGCGGGAATTCAACCAGCGGGCGGTGAGCCTCCACATCTATTCGCGACCCTTCGATTCCTGCGTGGTGTATTCGGATGAGCAGGGAACCTGTGGAGAAATCAAGCTGCACTTCAACACCCGCTTTGGACAACGCGAAGTGCGTCCCGCGCGTTCCTGACCACCGGCGTCGATCCGACCGGGCCACTCTTCCCGGCGGCAGCTCCGCAAGCCGCATTCCTCCTGTAATCTGTTCCTAAGACCATGGGCGAACCGAACTACTCTTTTGACGTGCTGGTGATTGGGGCTGGCCCCACGGGGCTGGCGTGCGGCATCGAGGCGAAGCGGGCGGGGTTCCGGGTAGCGAACATCGAGAAGGGCTGCCTGGTGAATTCTCTTTTCCACTATCCCGCCAACATGACGTTCTTCACCACGCCGGAGCTGCTGGAAATTGGGGATATGCCATTTCCCAGCGCCAATCCGAAACCAACGCGGCACGAAGCGCTGGAGTATTACCGCAAAGTCACGGAACATTACCAGCTCGATATCCGGCAGTATGAACGGGTGGAAGAGATTTCCGGCAGCGATGGCGATTTCCATGTGAAGACGAAAAACCTGCATGGCAAGCTGTTCGATTACACCGCGAAGAAGCTCATCCTTTCCACCGGATATTACGACCTGCCAAACCGGATGGACATTCCCGGAGAGGATTTGCCGAAGGTATTTCACTACTATCGCGAGCCTTATCCGTTTTTCGACCTGGACGTCGTGGTGGTGGGCGCGAAGAATTCGGCGGCGATCGCGGCGCTGGAGTTGTGGCGGCATGGAGTGCGGGTGACCCTGGTGCATCGCGGGCCGGGAATTCACAACCATGTGAAGTACTGGATCAAGCCCGACATCGAGAACCGCATCAAGGCGGGCGAAGTGAAAGCCTACTTCAACACCACGCTCTGTGAGATCACGGCGGAAGACGTGCTGTTGCGTACCCCGGAGGGCGAGATGCGCCTGCGCAATGATTACGTGTTCGCACTCACTGGGTATCATCCGGACTTCGCGTTTCTCGAGGCGATCGGCATTGAGTTTGCCGGCAAGGACCATCGCCCGGTGACGGATCCGCAAAGCCTGGAGAGCAACGTAAAAGGCGTGTACCTGGCAGGAGTGATTGTGGCCGGCATGCGCACCAACGAGATTTTTATTGAGAACGGACGCTTCCATGGAAAGCAGATCGCCGACCATTTGAAGACGGTCCTGCATTAACTTCGAGAGATGAGCGTTATGACAGACCAGGAATTTCAGAAGCGAAGTGAAACCGCACTCGATGCGCTGAAGCGTTCGCTGTACGACGCGGAAACCGATGCCGATTTTGAAGTAGAAGAGTCGAACGGCTCGTTGCAAGTGAACTTCGAGGAGCCACCCGCGAGGTTCGTGGTGTCGCCCAACAGCCCGGTCAGGCAGATCTGGATTTCAGCGCTGGCGACAAGCTTCAAGTTGGATTGGTCGGAAGCGGGACAGGATTTCGTGCTCACGAAATCAGGCGAAGGGCTGAAGCCATTGATGGCGCGGTTGATCAATGAGCAACTGGGTGAGAACGACATCGAACTGCATTAGCCGAAAGATCCCATGTTCACAGACATCGTGCACTTGCCCCAGGACCGGCGAAAGGCGGGGGTGGCCTATGCCGTCCGGGTTCTGATCGGCTCGCTGGTGGCATGGTTTGCGCTGCACTCGGTCGGGCATCGCGATCCCCTGTGGGCCATCATCTCGGTGATCATGGTTTCCGAGCCCGAAGTGCGCTCCGCAATCGTTGCGTTTCGCTGGAGAGTGACAAACACGCTCGTCGGTTGCGCGGTGGGAGTTGCGTTCCTGTGGATCGCCGGGCCGTCGATCTGGTCGATCTCGCTGGCGATGGTGTTGTGCGTGTTGATTTGCACCTGGGTGATCAATGCCCCGACCGGCTGGCGGATCGGGCCGATCAGCACAGCGATCGTGATGACGCCGAGCGTGCTGCAGCACAGCCATTCCGGGATGGAGGAGGCGCTGCTGCGCACCAGCGCCGTGCTGGCGGGCAGCGCCATTGCCGTGATCGTCTCCTGGCTGCTCGATGTGGTAGTGCCGAAGCTGCGTCCGCAGCCTCGTTCTTCCTAATTATTTTGCACTGGCCGTTTGCGAGCCACCGCGGCACGTCATGATGCCGGGCTCGATGGCGGTGCCTTCTTCGTAGTCATTCCAGGTATCGATCATCAGGAAGGGAAGCGGGTGATCGGGCGTGTAGTAGCGCCGGAAGAGCCGCAGCGACTCATCAAAGGTCTTGCCGCAGCGCGGATCCATCTTGCGGTTGCGGCTCCATGAAGCGCGGCTGTCGTTGAAACCCGGCCACGCAGCCCCCACCGCCAGCTTGTTGGGGAACTGGTTGTTCATCCGCAGGTAGAAGTTCTTGAGGTAATCCTCGCCCCAGTTGGAGCCGTCGTGCTGCCAGCCAAGTTTGCCGGGATTGACCCAGGCGTAGAAACCGTCAAAGGCTTGCGGGTAGCGGTTCGGAATGTCCTTGTAGATTAGAAGCGGCTGCTCGTCCCACGAGTTCACAGTCTGGCGCACGCGGTTCCAGTCGGTGAACGTGCCCTTCGGGAAGATGAAGATCAGGGGATGGCCGTTGAAACGCAAGTACGCGGTGCGGGTCGCCGCCTTCGGTCCGATGTAATGGTCGTAAGCGTATTGCAGGTCGTCGATCACCACGCCGGTGGCGTTTTCCGGATCCTGCGTGTCTTCGTCGTACATGATCGCGGTCTGGAAGCTGTTCTCGGCCGCCGTCTGCTGCAGGGCAGCATACGCATGGTCTTCAAAGGTGAGGTGCGGACCGTACCAGTTGACCACGAAAGCTTCGATCCCAAGCCCTTTCGCCTGGTTGATCTGCTTCTGCAGGATGACCGGATCCTGGCTGTTGTAACCCACACTGATGTGCCCGGGACGCCCGAACCAGGGCTGGTAGGCAGCCAGCAGCATAGGGCTATTGGAAGGCACCGCGAAATTTGCGCGGAGTGTCTGGTTGAAGTCGGCCTTCCCGCCGGTCTTGGCAGAACAGCCGAAAGTGGCGGCGAGCATCAAGATGAGAGCTGCGAGGAAAAAGGATTTCACGATCTTATAGTCCAAGGTGAATTGGATGTTAAAACCGCCAGGAGCGTTGGACAGAGCTGCGGGAATAGCTCGGAAGTGGTGGAAAAGCGGGGCTTAAGGATGAAGGGTTTCGTTGAGGACGAGCGGAGAGCCATCTTCGACGGTAATGTTCTTGCGCAGCGTTTGATAGCCCGTCAGCTCGATTTCTATCACGTAATTGCCCGGATTGAGGCCGAAATCCACGGGTGTGCTCTTACCGACCGTCTGTCCGTTGATCAGGACGGTCGCGCCGGCCGGCTCGGTGTGCACGGTGAGGTGTACGCCGCTGGATTTGCCGCCGAAGAGCTTACGAACCTTGCCGGTCTGGGCCACATGGATATCGGGGGTGCTGCCAGCCTCCAGGAGGGGCAGATTGCGCGATTGCTGCTCACCTGCGCTCAAGGTGATGGTGTCGTTGGCCTCGAGGTAGCCCATCTTCCGCAGGGTAAGCGTATGGGTTCCGGGCGAGACCGGCACTTGCGACGGAGTCACGTGGCCGGTGCTGACACCGTCGATCAAGATGTAGGCGGTGGTCGGGTTGCTGAGTACGGTCAGGTAGGCAGAAGGCAGCGCTAACTGGACGGCCAGGTTCGATCGCGCGCCGGCCGTGATCTGCACCGTACGGGTAGCCGCAGCATAGCCATCCTTGCTGATCGAGAGGGTATGCACCCCGGGCGAGAGCGAAGAAATCAGCTGCGGCGTCGTGAACGATTGATTGGCCTTGTTGTCGACCACCACATGCGCGCCATCCGGCGTAGTGGAAATCATGATGCTTCCCAGGTACGGGGAAGTGGCGTTCGGGCTGGGCGCAGGTTGAACCGCGGCGGCGATCACCGGCGTCTTTACCGGCGCCTGCGCCACCATGTGAGGATGACGCCGGTCGGGTTGAGGCGCGGGCGTGCTCTTCCATTCCGGTGGCCCGCTTTGTACGTCTGCCACCTGCGGCTTGACTTCGGCAGGAGCAGTTGCGGCGGGCGGAAGCGGCTGCGTTTTGACTGCCGCTACTGGCTCTGGTTCAGGCGCGGGAGAACTGTAATCCGTCGGGTGCGGCGTTCCCCAGAACGACAGGGCCACCGTGCGCGTGATGAATCCGGCGAGCACGATGATCAGGCAGGTGAGCGCGATAAACCAGGGATCGATTTTCCTGGCCTTGCTCTTTGCCTCTTCCCAGAGATTTACGCCCAGGTTCTGAAGTGCTTCTTTCGCCAGGGCAACTTTGCTGGGATGAACCTCGTCGTGCGGCATGAACACCTCCACCATCGGTGGAGGGGCGGGCGCGACTGGCGGAGGTGTTCGCTTGAAAGGAACGGTAGACGGAGGCGCGGAGAAATGCGTAATCAGATCGGGAGCGGTCGCTGCAGCACTGGCGGCAGAGGCGTGAGCGGCCGCCATCACCGACTCGACGGCTAGACGCGAACTATTCGCCTCGAGGGGCGCAGCTGCGGGTGCGGCAAAGGTCAGAGACGCCGTCGCCAGCGAACCTGCCTTGGGCGGCTTTGGCGCCAGCGGCACGATCGGCGCCACCGGCACCGGTGGAACTGTGACCACTTTCTTCCTGCCGAATGAACGGTAATCTTCCAGCGCGCGCACCAGATCGGGACCATTCTGGAAGCGCACGGAACGGTCACGCGACAACGCTTTCATGATCGCCGCGTTGATGCCGGGCGGAACGGTGGAATTGACCTCGATCGGTGGCACCAGGTCGTGGCGCGCACTTTCTGCCAGAGCTTCCCAGCTGTCTCCCTGGAAGGGCAGCTTCCCAGTCGCGATCTCATAGAGCATCAGCGCGATGCTGTAGAAGTTGGTGGCGCGGTCGGCACCTTGGCCCGCCAGTTGTTCCGGGGCAAGATACTGCGCTGCGGGATGGAAGGGATCGCTTTGCGGATGGTTGCGGCGATAGAGAGCAAGATCCAGGATCTTGGCGGAGCCGTCGAACTCGATGACGATGTTTTCCGGGTGAAGCGCGTGGTGCACGAGTCCGCGGGAATGCGCCGACTCGATTCCGTCGCAAGACTGCCGCGCGAAATCGATCAGATCCGAAGTACCCAGGCGATCGCCGCTGCGCAGGTTCTCCCGCAAGGTGTGGCCGTCAATGAACGCGCTGACGATGAAGAACGCGCCGTCCAGGTCGCCGGAGCCGATGACCTTGGCCAGGTTGCCGGCCTCTACGTTCTGCGCTGCGCGCGACTGCGCGAGCAGTTGTTGCAAGTGGGCTTCGCCGTCCGGGAGGTCGTTGGGCCACAGGGTACGAATGCTGACCGCAATGCGGCGCTCCGGATCGACAGCTTTAAAGCATGCGCCGTCGTTCCCCTCGCGCAGGGGTGACAAGCCGAACTGTCCGATGTTTTTGAGAGAGGCAATTACCTTCTCAACAACGTCTCTGTCCCGAGACATTCCGGGAATCTCCCAAAGGGCCCATGTATCGAGTGTTGCTGAGTAATTTACCTCTAAACAAAACCATGGAGATAGTTACGCTGGGCATACACCTCGGTGTATCGCAAGAGCATGTTTGGGCCGCAAAAAATGCCCGCCAGAAGGCGGGCTTTTTCAGATCGATCGACGGCGGTTATTGGCTTTGGCTGGCAGCCAGCTTGGTGTTCGGGGCAGCCGACTTCTGGGCCAGGACCTTCTTCGCGTTTTCCGCCAACTGGCGAGCCTGCGGAAGCAGATCCAGTCCCTTAAGCACGATGGGGTCGGTCTCGGCGTGCACCCGCAGACCTTCCTGCGCGCCAAACTGGTTCACGAACAACTCAGCCTTAATGTTGGCGCGGACCCAGTCATCGTTGTCCTTCAAGTCTGCCTCGGTGAAGGTGACTTTCTGGTCGTCGAGGTACTTGCGGAAGTCCTGCATGACGGCGTCATCCACGTTGAAGCCCTTGTCGATGCTCTTGTGCAACGCCATGTAGTGCTTGGAAAAGTTGAAGAAGACGTACTTTAGCAGCATTTCGTCTTCGAACTTATTGCTCTTGGGCGTCGGGATCTTGACGTCGGGGGTAATGCCACCGCCGCCGTAGACGGTGCGTCCGCTGTCCGTGAGCTTCACTTCCTTGTTGGCGTTGTTATCGCCGGTTTCCGGGTTGTAGTAGTAGTCGTAGAGCGAAACCCCGGTGTACTCGCGCTGGATCAGGCGGCCGCTCGGCGTGTAATAGTGCGCCGTGGTCAGCGCTAGGCCCGTGTTCTCCGATAACGGATAGACGGTCTGCACAAGGCCTTTGCCGAATGTAGTTTCGCCGGCGATCAGGCCACGATCATGGTCCTGGATGGCGCCGGAGACGATCTCAGCCGCCGAAGCCGTTCCGCGGTTGACAAGCACCACCAACGGATAATCCTTGCCGTTATTGCCGTGCGCTGCCCGGTAGATCTTTTCCGGTGACGAGCGTCCGTGGTGAGAGACGATGACCTGTCCCTTCTTCAGGAACTTGTCGGCAACGCCTACGCCTTCGCTCAACAGGCCGCCGGGGTTCTGGCGGAGGTCGAGGATCAGGCCCTTGATGTCGCCCAATTCGTCGAGCGCTTCCTGGACTTCATGTTCAGTGGTTTCCTGGAACCCGGAGACGTGAATGTAACCGATCCCGGGCCGGATCACGAAGTGGACATCGACGCTATAGCGGGGAATTTCGTCGCGAATGACAGAAAACTCGAGTGGCTTGTCGGTGCCTTCGCGGAGGACGGCGATGCGGACGGTGGTGCCCTTGGGACCTTTTAACAGGTCGGCCACGTCGCTGGTGCTCATGTTGTCGGTTGGTTTACCGTCAACGGCGATAATGACATCCCCAGGCCGGATACCGGCGCGATAGGCCGGAGCGCCGGCGAAGGGAGCGATCACGATGACCTTGTTATTGCGCGGTCCGACCTGCATGCCCACGCCGTAATACTTGCCGCGCTGCTCTTCGCGGAGCAGGGCGTATTGCTTGGGATCGAAGAAATTAGAGTGCGGGTCGAGGACGCGCAACATGCCGGGAATGGCGCCGTTATAGATGGCCTTGTCGGCGCTGACGGGCTCGGCATAGTTCTGCTCGACCACGTCATAGACATTCGAGAACGTACGCAGATCGTCGCGTATATCGCTGTCGCTGGCGCCCGTGATCTTCTGCCCGAAAACCAGGCCGAGGCAACCACAGGACAATAAAATCAGTACTACGAGGAAAATGGTGCGACGTGAACTACGCATCGGCCGTCCTTCGAAGGTTAGAACCCCGCGAACCCGCGGAGACCCCGAATGCACCATATATGGTGCACCCGCTCAAGTTAGTCGGAGTATAGCACTGACAATCCCGCCCAGTGCGAAAACCAGGGCCCGTTGGAAACCCAGTCAGTCAACCCACCAAGGTCACCAGGAGCACTCTCTTTTCAGATGCCCGGAGTGCACACAGAGGTGCGGGAAATCGACTTCTACCCTGAACGTCAGACGCAGGAGGGAACGATTTGTAAGCGATTGGCAGCACGGTAAATCCATGCTGCTGGCTACACCGTAGTTCAATTGCTGCCATAGGCGGCTTACCGTTATGATGGAGGCATGAACCTCGGCATGTCAGAGATGATCTTCATTTTCCTGCTGGCGCTGCTGATCTTTGGCCCGCGAAAGCTGCCCGAGATCGCCCGCGAGGTGGGAAAATTCATGGCCGAGTTCAAGCGTGCCGGCAACGAATTCCGTAACCAGATCGAGACCGAAATCCAGAACCTGGAACTCGAGGAGCAGATCAAGAAGGACGCCGAAAAGCGCGAAGCCGCCATGCGCGAGACCCAGGAACGCCTCCTGGCTTCGCAAAATCAAGGCGAGCTTTTCGAGACTACGCACCAGGAAGAGATGCCGAAGATCCTGCCTCCCGAGAACACGGTGGTGAACCAGTTGGCCACGCCCAGTTCCTCGTTGATCGAGGCCGAGACAAATCCGCCGACCGAAGCCGAAGAGCATCCGCCGGTGACGAATCCCGAGCATCAGACGGAATCGAATGCCTAGCCTCAACGATATCGATCCTTCCATTAAGGCAAGGCTTTCCTCCGAGACGCTGAAGGGGATGAGCTTCCTCGAACACCTCGAGGAGCTGCGCAAGCGGATTATCTGGAGCGCCATTTACATGGCGGGCGGCTTTGGCATCTGCTACTGGTTCCACGAGCAGATCTACGGCTTGATGCAGAAGCCGATCATGTTTGCCCTCAAGTCGCATGGGCTCGACCAGAAGTTGGTCTACCTGAATCCGACCGAGCCCTTCAACATGTATTTGAAGGTCTCGTTTATTGCGGGACTTTTTCTAGCGTCGCCGTTCGTGCTCTACCAGGTGTGGCTATTTATTGCGCCGGGACTCTATCGCCAGGAACGGCGTTACGTGATGCCGTTCATGTTCAGCACGGTCGGCTTGTTCGTGGCGGGCGGTGTCTTCGGATTCAAGATGGTCTATCCGGCGGCGCTGGATTTCCTGATCGGCTACAGCAAGCAGTTTGCGCCGATGATCACCATCAGCGAATACACCGACCTCTTCATGACCATCATTGTCGGGTTGGGAATCGTGTTCGAGATGCCGATCCTCGTCTTTTTCCTGGCGCTGATGGGCATCGTGAGCGCGAAGTGGATGTGGAAGAACCTGCGCTATTCGATTTTGGTCATTTTCATCATTGCCGCCATCATCACCCCGACCACCGACATCATGAACATGTGCATCTTTGCGGCGCCGATGATCGTGCTTTATCTCGTATCGATCGGGGTCGCTTTCATGGTGCATCCGGCAAGCCGCCGCAAGCGCCGTGAAGCCAAAGAACAGCAGGGATAAACGTTGAAGCGCATCGGGCTGGTCTTCTCTCTGACATTCGCGGGCGTGCTGTGCATCGGCTGCAACCGGCAGGCGAGTGGCGCCAACGCCGCCGCGCCGCAGCAACAGCCACAAACCGCCAACCAGACGGCGACGGAAGGCGTCACCGCCAAGCCCGTGCCCGCCGATGCGCTGCATGTCAACGGCACGCGCGCCTTCCAGTACAACAAGGAGATCGTTGCCTTCGGAACCCGGCCGGTGAACAGCGAGGGGCACAAGAAGCTGGAGGATTATCTGAAAGCGAAACTGAAGCGCGACAATCTCGAGATCGACGAGTTTCCCGTCGATTCACCGGAAGGCAAGTTTACCGGGCGGAACTACATCGCGAAATTTCCCGGCAAGAAAGACGGCATCATCGTCATCGCCGGTCATTACGATACGGTGTATTCGTTACCCAAGGCCTTCGTCGGTGCCAACGATGGCGGCTCCTCGACCGCGCTTCCTCTGGAAATCGCTGAGGTGCTTCGCGGCAAGCCGAACAATGGATACAGCGTCCGGCTGGTATGGACGGATGCCGAAGAGGCGTTTAAGACCTGGACCGCCACCGACAGTCTTTACGGAACAAAGCATCTTGCGGAAAAGTGGAAGCAGGATGGCACCGCCGCCAAGATCAAGGCATTCATCCTCGTCGATATGATCGGCGATGCCGACCTGGACATCCAGGAAGAGATGAACTCGACCTCATGGCTGCGCAAGGTGGTTTATCAAGCCGCGACCGATCTGGGCTACCAGTCGCATTTCTTTGCTGTGCAAATGGCCGTGGAAGATGATCATCTTCCTTTTGCGCACATTGGTGTTCCCGTGGTCGATGTGATCGACCTCGACTACGGCTACAACAACTCGCTGCATCACTCGGTGGAAGACACTCTCGACAAAGAGAGCCCCAAGAGTCTGCAGATCGTGGGCGACACGGTGCTGGAGACGGTCCGCTTGTTAAACCAGCAGTAACCCTTCCCAAAAAGTAACTCACCGCGTGGACGGGCGCTTAGAACCCGAAGGCGATCGCCATCTCCATAAATTCCTCACGAGTCAGCCCCGGATGATTTCTCAGGCAGGCTTCCATCGTGGCTTTCTCCCGCGGCGTCTGGGTCGAGAGGCGCAGCGCAATGTAGGCAGCCTTCTCGGCGGAATCTTCGGAGGGCGGGTCGTTCTGCATGGCACCTCGATTGTAGGCGTCAATCCGGGCGCTTCGACGAGCATGGTCTGGGTTGATCCCGAGGTGTTCCGATTGGGAACTCATGCACTCCCATCAGAAAGCACGCAAAGGGCTTCTCGAATCGTGCATAAAAAAAGCCACCCGCCGAAGCGAGTGGCCATGGAAACGGAACAGGCTTGGCCTGTTTCCGAAAGTTAGAAGCCGATACGCAAGCCCCATTCGATAGTGCGTGGAGCACCTTCGCCGAAGACGCCGGTGCCGGCGCCAACGCGCACCGCAGCCTGATCGTTGTAGGTCGTGCCGTTAATGGAACCGGCGCTGCCCGTCAACAGACCATTCAGGGTGTTGGGCGGAAGGTCGAAGTTTGCGAAGTTGAACATGTTATAGATGCCGAAGCTAGGCTCAATTTCGATCACGTGATCGCCAAAGCTCTTGCGTCCAATCCAACTCAGCTTCAAGTCGAACACCCGCAGCCAATCCATGTTGACCTGGCCGTCTGGGGCAAGCGTCAGAGGCTGCGGAGTGCCGCCGGCTGCCTGCAGTTCGGCTGCGGTGAAGATGCCTTGCGAGACGAGCACCTGTCCCGCGGGCGTTGGATTGTTAGCCACGGTGTTGTTGTAATTGGTAAGAACGGCGTTGATGTTGCCTGCGTTCACGGTACGGCCGTAGGCGCCGAGCTGTGTGCCAGGCAGAACATCCTGGACGGTGCCATCACCGGTGAAGTCCGACTGGAAGATCGAGCCGGGACCGCCGCCAGGGACGACAAGCGATGTGGAAAGCGGCGAGTAGAAGTGGCTGATCACGCTGAACCGGAAGTTACCCGGCGTGTCAGCAACGAACCCGAACGAGAACTGGTTGCGGCGGTCAAGAATCGAATCACCCATAAACTGGCATGGATGATTGTTGTCGATGGCGCTGATCACGAAGTCCTGATCAGAGTTGGCGGGGCTCGATGGATTGGAGCCGCCGCAATTCTTGAACGACGACAAGCTGTAAGAGAAGGTGGAGTTCAAGCCGCGAACTCCGCGGAATGGACTCTTCGATTGGTGGGTGAACTTGACGTCCAGCGCGTTGTACACAGAACGGCCGGAAGGAGTCATCATGGTGACGCTGCCAAGCGAAGGATTGAGGCCGGTAAAGGCGCATCCCCCGGCTGGGCAGGCACTGGCCGCGCCGAGATCGGCGGCTGAATCCAGACCGTTGCCCGCGAACGCGGACATGGCGCTGGAGCCGAGCTTGCCGATTACGCAGTCAATGTCAGCCGAGCTGGAGCCACCCGGGCAGCCGTTCGCAGCCGAAGTAGCGGCAATCGCGCCCAACGCAGCCGCCTTGTTGAAGTACCGAACGTCGCCGGAATGGTTCAAGTCAACGCCCAACAGCAATTGGGTGGTGACGTTGCGAACATAATCGACGCTCAATACGGTCCCGGGAGCAAGTTCACGCTGGACACCAAAATTCATTTCCAGAGCGCGAGGCGAGCGGTAATCCGGGGCGAATAACCCGACCGGGAAGTTGTTGCCGCCGCCGACATACGAACCAATATAGTTGCCGTTCGGTGAAGTGGTGCTGAACGGCACGTTGGCCTCGAATGCCTTCTCGAGCGCGCCCAGGCTGGCCGCTTCGTCGCCGATACGTCCGCTGCATTCGGCTGCGGTTGGCTGAATGTTGGCTGGCTGCCCAGGAATGGAATAGGCAGCGCCACCGTAACAGATCAAGGGGTCTTGCAGAAACGCGCCATTCTGTAGCCGCAGAGGCCGGTCGAAGAGAACGTTGTTAAAAATGACGTTCTCGTAGTACAGGCCTACGCCGGCGCGAATCGCCGTCTTGTGGTTGTTCCATGGATCCCAGGCGATGCCGAGGGTCGGAGCGAAGTTCTTGTTGGGATTCGGAATCGGGGCGCCCAGGTTGGGGAAATCCGGGACGATATTGTTCAACGCCGAGGTTCCAGCAAGGTCGCTGTCGGTGCGGCCAGTGTCGCGGTCATAACGCACACCAAGGTTGACGGTGAAATTGGGGCGCACTTTCCAGGTATCGGAGACGTACACGCCAATCCGGTTGTCGGGTCCGAGTCCACCGGCCGGGAAGCCTAACGCGGCTTGGGTTGTTGAGTAACCTTGACCGTTGGAAATGAGAACCTCGTCCACCGGATAATTCAGCGGATTAGAGGCGCCCCCCGGATACGGTCCCGTAGCGGCAAAGGCAGCATCGCTGGTTTGCCAGTTGTCGAGGTTGCTGACGATGTAGGGGGCCAGGCCGAAGAAGCTCGCGAACCCGCCGCCCTGGATGTGGTTGTAGGAAGCGCCGACGCGCACGATGTGTCGGCCCCACACTTTCGAACCGTCATACTTCACTTGGTTATCTTGCTGTGGGGTGCTCTGGGGAGCCAGGTAGTTGGGCCCGGTATACGGGCCGTTCTGAATCTGGATGCTGGCGTAGGTGCCCGGCCCAAAGGCTTGCGACAACGGCAAGCCGCTTCCAATCGCAGCATCGCCGACTTCGTTCTGGAACTTCATGTACGAATAGCGAATGCTATGGCTGAAGCTTCCCGTGGTGAAGTCAGCCCCGACTACGTTCTGACGGACGTAGTTCTTGCTGACGTAGGGATTCAGCGCGTCGGAGAAGTACGTGCCTTCCGCCTTGATCTGCGAAAAGCTGTACCGGTAGAACAGGTTCATTCCCTTCGGACCTTTGTAATCGAGGCGGCCGATCGCATCGCCGGTCTTGAAAGGCGACTCATATCCTCCGGAGAAGCCGGTGAACGGGTCTGCGTACTCGACCGGGATGAACGAATGTTGCAGAGTGCGCTCGCCGTCTGCAAAGAAGAACAGCTTGTCCTTAATGATCGCACCGCCCAGGCGCCCGCCAAATTGGCTGCGCTGATAGGTTGAATCAAGTCCGGGAGGATGGGGAAGCGAGGCGCCTTCGCTGCTGTCCCGGAAAAGCCCAAAGCCCTCGCCGTGGAGGGCATTGCTGCCTGACCGGGTCGTAACGTTGACGACGCCGGAGGAGCTCAGATCGTTGCTGAGGTCCATGGTGGACTGGGCAATCTGAAATTCCTGGATCGCGCTCGAAGGAATGTCGCCGGTCGTCGTGCCGACGGTTTCATCCGAAATATCGACACCGTCCACCTGGATGCGGGCGGTACGGCCGAAGCGGCCACCAATCGAGATGGATTGATAACCGATTTTGGTCGGATCGAAGTTAGTGCCGTCCTGGATCTGAACGCCCGGTTCGAGCTGGGCCAGATCGAGGAAGTTGCGGCCGTTGATCGGAAGCTGATCGATTTGTTCGGCCGAGAGCACGCCCTGCACGGATGATTGTTCCGTGTTCACACCGACCGAAGTGGCTTCCACGTCGACCGTCTGCGATTCAGAACCTACCTGCAGCTTGGCGTTGTAGCCGGTGGTGTTGCCGACCTGGGCCACGACGGTGGTTTCCAGCCCTTGGAAACCGGCCGCTTCAACCCGAATTTTGTAGTTGCCTGGAGTGATGGAACCAGAGTTGTAGAAACCGCTGGCGTTGGTGGTGAGGGTCTTGACGGAACCTGTGCCGATGCCGGTGATGATTACTTTTGCGTTGGGAACGGCCGCGCCAGAAGAATCGGTGACGGTTCCTTCGATGCTTCCGGTCGACACGGTTGACTGGGAGAACAGCAATCCCGTCGTGAAGATGAGAGTGAAGGTCCAAATCAAGACGAGGACCTGCCTCCAAGTCTTGCTCATACTACCTCCTGCTATTTAGTTGTCTGTACGGAAAGAGCGCGCACCGGTGTCGCTTCGGAGAGAGGTGCGATGCGGACTGCTCTGCAATTTGTCCGCCTAAGAGGAACACTGTATGGGTTGCCTGAAAATAAGGGACTTACCCGCCTTTTTTCAGCGCAAAATTTTGTAAAGGTATGTATATGTGTAGAGGTTCCAGTGGAAACTTACGGGAACTCTGGATAGCCTTTTAACAAAACAACTTAGGTGCCTCTGTCACTTGAAAAAACATCACCAAAGTGCGCGGTTTTGGCCGTGAATCGTCGGACGAGGTAAGGACTTGGGTCACTTTGGTGTGGTTGGCCCAAACAAGGATCGGAAGTTAAGGGCGCGCCGCTACGGATTCTCATAGAAGGACCACAATTCTCATTCCAAAAAGCAAAAAAGGG
The DNA here is from genome assembly GCA_963703075.1 of uncultured Acidobacteriaceae bacterium. GTDB lineage: Bacteria > Acidobacteriota > Terriglobia > Terriglobales > Acidobacteriaceae > Korobacter. The sequence continues at coordinate 1,908,069 of OY969786.1, read as the reverse complement.
CGCTCGTCATGAGCGCCCCGCAGAGAGAGTTGCAGTTAGAACTGGATATGAGCTTCCAGTTGAATCAGTCGTCCCGAGACCCCGGCACCTTGGAACGATCCATAAGGACTGGTCGCGGGAGAGACCGTGGCATAAAGCTGACCGAAGTTCGAACTTGTCAGGTTGCTGGACGGCGCCTGGAAATTCGGGTGATTGAAAACGTTGAAGAAGTTGGCTCCAACCCGCAGCTTGAATCGTTCTGTGATGTTGAAGTTCTTCATCGCGTTGAAGTCGCTGTTGAAGTATCCCGGTCCGCGGAATGAGTTTCGGGCAAGGTTGCCAAAGCTGGTTTCCGAGAGCGCGGGCGCGAACTGGTTGGCGCTCACGCAGAGATTGGGATTTGCAAGCGTGCCCGGACTGCTGCAGCTGCCCGTCGGCCCGCCAAGATAGGTTCCCAGGATGTAGGGTTGCGTCGTCACCCCGTCATTCTGGGCCAGCAACAAGGCGGTGTAGTCGGTGACGGAGTATGGGTTTGCGCTGTGCAGGAAGAACGTTTGCGAGAACTGCCAGCCTCCCAGAACTCCGTTCAAAATCATATTGCCGGGTTTCCAGGTTGGGTTGTAGACGTAGGTCGCATTGAAGTTGTGACGTTCATCGTAGTCGGAGCTTCCGTAATTCAAGCAACGCAGGCAGCTGGGATCGATCTGTCCGACGATGCTTTGGTTGAAGTTGAAGGGAAGCAGCGAGCCGGCATCATCCAGCGAATGGCTCCAGGTGTAGTTCACCAGGAACTGAAGACCGTGCGAGAAACGGTGGGTGAAGTTGGTGACGAAACCGTTGTAGTTGGAAATGCCATCATTCTGCAGCGTGATGACGGTTCCAAAACGCGCGTCGGTGGGAGTGGCGGGTAGCGGCAGGGCTGACCCGCCCACGGCGGCATTCGCTAACTGGTTCTGCACCAGCAAGTCATAGCCATGATTTCCCACGTAATTCAAGGAGAGGACATTGTTGTTGCCGAACTGATGCTCGACCATGAAGTTCCATTCAAGATATTTAGGATTTTGAATGGTGGAGTTCGGAGAGTAGAGGTTGGGCGGCGTGAAGAATGGATTGACCGCCTGGATCCCTGCCAAGGTTGAACCATTCGCGTAGCCGGTGAGGAACGACGAATTGGAGTTGACCGCATACGACTGCACACTCGCCGGCACCCCGGGAGCGGCCGCGCCAGGAGTTCCCGGCGCTACCAGACCGCAAGCGCCGGCTCCGGCCGCGGGACTGCAGCCATAAGTCGAAAAGAGGTTGTAGTTGGGAGCATTCTCGGCGATGGAATCGAGCAGGAGCCCGGGATAGAGATCCGAGAACAACCCAATGCCGCCGCGCAAAACGGTGTTATGCGAAAAACCAGGGCTCCAGGAAAAACCGAACCGCGGTTGTAACGCCACTTTTTCGATCGCAGGAAACGCCTGGCTGAGTCCGTCGGTCACAGCCTGGTTGTAGGGAATGGTGGGGTCGTGGTTGAGTGACGAGAAAGGCGCAACCGGATCGGCGAAGCAACCGGTCTGGCAAACGGCGTCCGAGTTGCGGTCGGCGCGCAAGGCAAGCGTCAGCGTTAGATTCGGTTTGATCTTCCAAGTGTCTTGCGCATACAGGCCAAGGCTGTAAATCGCGAGCGGCACCCGGCTCGGGCCGGTGAAGGCTTGCTGCAGTTGGTCTCCGAGGTCCTTGTAGACGTTCCCATTGAAAAAGTCATTCATGCTGCCGAATTGGAGGTAGCCGCCGGTAAACTCCTGGACGTCGTAGTCCGATATATCGTTGCGGCGGAAGTTGGTGCCGAATTTCAGTTCGTGTTTTCCCTTGGTCCAGGAAATATCGTCCACCAGTTGCCACTGGGTCACGTTCCGGCCCTGCGGGAAAACGTAATCCGGGCCGTTCGCGGAAGTTCCACCCAAGGGGGAAAGCGGCTCTTCCGTACCTCCGAATCCCACCGTGCTGTAGGGAAGCGCAGCCAGGGCTGCAGCCTCGCCACTGTTGCGAACGAAAACCGCGCTGTACCAGAGGCCGCTGGCGATGAAGCTGTTCACCAGGCTGGGACTGAAGGTGTGGGTCTCGTTCAGCTGCCCTTCATACGAAGGCTGATTGCTATGCGTGCCAAACAGGCTGTTGTTCACGATGTCGGTGGAGGTCGGCTGTTGGCCGCGGTCCATCTTGTAGCGCCCGAAGAGAACGTCGCTGTTCCCGATGTTCTGGTCGATGCGGGTCGTGAGCAGCCATTCCTTGTTCAGGTTCTCGCCGGAAGCCAGTGCGTATTGCAGGCAAGGGGCTCCGCCGGTTCCAAAGCCGGCCGACGCCAGATCTCCGCAACCACCCGTCGCATCGGAAGCGCTGGGCGACTGGCTATAAGGCTTCATGTTTGGATACGCCGGCGAACTCTGATAGAGGCCCATCATCTTTTGGTAGAAGGGAAGCTGGGACGGTGAAACCGCCGCGATATTGGCAAGCGTGGCGGCGGCAAAGGCCGGCGTCGGGAAATACACCTGCTGTTCGGAAGGCAGGATGTAACGAATGCCTTCAGTGTCGGCGTAGAAGAACGTCTTGTTCTTCTTGATCGGGCCGCCGAAGTCGGCTGCCCATTCATTGCTGTTAGCAAACGGACGAGGATTGCCGGCTTGTTTGTTGAACCACTCGTTGGCATTCATCAGGCGGCCGTTCCAGTCGTAGGTGGCGTCGCCGTGAAATTGGTTGGTGCCGCTCTTGGTGGTGTAGTTGACGTCGGCGCCGGCCTGCCGTCCGTACTGACCGGTATAGCCATTGGTGACGACAGCCACCTCCTGCACTTCATTCTTGCCGAGCAGCAGGTTGCTCGATCCGGAGTTGTTGAGGTTCAGGAAGGGATCGTTTTCGTCGTTACCATTTTCGGTAAACAGGTTGGAGGTCGCGGGAAGTCCGAAGGCGGAGAAATTTCCGTACCCACCGCCGCTGGTGCTCTGGGCGATGCCGGGCGCGATGTTGGCGAAGTACGTGATATCGCCGCCTGGATTCGGCAGTTCCTGCACGACACGACTATCCACCGTCGTTGTAATGTTGGCGTTTTCTGTTTGCAGAAGCGGCGATTCGCCACTGACTTCCACCGTGGTCTGGCTTGTTCCTACACTCAAAGCCGTGGATGCATTCGTGACTTGTCCGAGGTTCACATCGACCGGACGCGTCACCGTGTTGAAAGCCGAACTTGTGATCGTGAGCACATATTGGCCAGGCTTCAACAAGGAAAAGCGAAAATCTCCGGCATTCCCGGTCGTGGCGCTCTTGTCGAAACCGGTCTCGCCGTTTTTCAATTCAACCTTTGCGCCGGGCACGACGGCGCCGGATGGATCTGTGATCGTTCCGGCGACATCGCCGGTGACTACGTTCTGTGCGATCAGGAATGATGAGGTAAAGAACGTGAAGGCGAAGACGAGGAGCGACGCGAAACTGCACTTCGTTTTACTCATAGGTCAATCTGCAAATTTCTCTTCTGGCATTGGTCCCTTCTCTGAAGGAACGCCTGGTCAATGCACGTGCGCAGCCATTTCATCCGCAGAGATTTCGGGCGAAGTTTGCCGATTCCGCGATCGCAACTTCCAAAAGTTGAATCCGGAGTAGACATCAGGAAATGCTCGACAAAGCCCGCCGGGCGCGGACTATCACGAACGGGGCAGGAAGAACTAGCACTCGCGTGGAGACACTTCGAACGCGACTCTACCTTCAGGGTAGGGATTGCCTGTTCGACTTCAACCCATGTGCCGACTCACGTGCACATTGGTGTTTCATTCCATTTTCTAAATTGCACTTTGTAAAGTTCTGCTCTTTGGGATTACAAATCGACACAGCACGGTGATTGCAGTGTCGTTGGCATACATTGACGCATCTCAATTTTTCTTTACGCGACTTTTCGTGTTGGCTGCGCGGACGGACGCTTCACGAATACTTCACCGGAGCGCATTTCGACCTCGTAGGTCTTCAGGTGTTCTTCCGCGGGTCCGGCAATGACGCGACCCGTCCGTATATCGAACTGCGATCCATGCCACGGGCATTGCACCGCACATCCGATGATGGCGCCATCCGCCAGCGAGCCGCCTTTGTGCGTGCAGCTATCGCTGAAAGCGACAATTCCTTCGGAGCAGCGCGCCACCGTGATTCGCTCCTCGCCGATGTGAATCAGCATGGCCTGGCCTTCCCCAAGTTCGCCCTGGTTACATGCGGGCCTGTCGAAACTGTCGAGGGTCCGCTCTTTCAGCTTGCCCGCGTTGGCATACATCCGTTCCACGCCGATCTGGTTGCGATAAACGAGCGTGCCACCGAGCCAACCGGAGTAGCCAATCGCAATGACGCCGAGAAGTTCCGCGAGGATCGTGATGTTGTCGGGAATCGCCGACGGGCTCCCCTGGCGCCACGCGGCATAGATGAAGATCAGCAGGGCAAGCGTGTTCACGCCGCCGTGAATGTACCCGTTTTGGCGGGCGCTGGAATTCGCCGGGACCGTGCCGAATAAATCGATGACGCCGGGAACCGCTGCCAGCACCGCGCCCACACATCCGCCGATCAGCGCATAAAAAGCAGCAGCGTTCAGCAAAATGGCGCCCGTGAAGGCGCTGAGGATGCTGAAAACGAATGCGCCAATCCAGAGTCCGATGGGAAGCGCGACGAGCATGGGATGGATGGGGTGAGACGCTAGGTTGGCGCGCGAACGCATGAGCTCTCCTTGGCCTGCCGGCAAGCAGATGGATTGCGGTTCATGCGCCGGGGATGGCTGCGACTACCGGGAAAGAGTCTGTTTGATTTCGTTTCAGCAGCAGAGCGCGAACCGGGCTTTGTTCGGATTCGTTTTGATTTCGTTTCTCAGAGTTGCTGGATACGGGTAATTCCCCTTTGTGTTTCACGCTGATTTCGTTATAACTACCGCACAGCTATATAGCTGCCAGAGGGACACGCTCTCCCATGCAACTCACCGCGATCGACTGGATCGTCATTGTCGCTTATTTTTCCGTAAACCTGCTGATCGGTTTCTATTACGCACGCAAGGCCGGTGCGTCGGTCGATGAATTCTTTATCTCGGGTCGCGAGGTTTCGTGGTGGCTCGCGGGTACCTCGATGGTGGCGACGACCTTCGGCGCAGATACTCCGCTCGTCGTGACCGGCATCATCTTCCGCTACGGCGTGGCCGGCAACTGGCTGTGGTGGAACCTGGCGCTCAGCGGCATGTTGACCGTCTTTTTCTTCGCGCGGCTCTGGCGCCGCTCAGGTGTGCTCACCGACATGGAATTTGCCGAGCTCCGCTATGCGGGCAAACCGGCGGCGTTCCTCCGCGGCTTTCGCGCCCTGTATCTCGCCCTTCCTGTGAACACCATCATCATGGGCTGGGTCAATCTCGCGATGGCCAAGGTCCTCGAGCTCACCCTTGGCATTCATAAGATGAACGCGGTGATGTTCTGTCTCGCCATGACCCTGCTCTATGCGGCGATCTCCGGCTTGTGGGCGGTGCTCTGGACCGACCTGCTGCAGTTCATCCTGAAGATGAGCATGGTCGTGGCCCTCGCCGTCTTCGCCGTCAAAGCGGTCGGAGGAATTGGTGCTCTGAAAGTCGCGCTGGCCGCGCAGCACCCCATCAACGGCGATTCCTACTTGCGCTTCGCTCCCGATTGGGCTTCGGGTTGGATGGTGATGTTCCTGGTCTACCTCAGCATCAACTGGTGGGCGAGCTGGTATCCGGGGGCGGAGCCCGGCGGTGGCGGCTACATTGCGCAACGCATCTTCTCCGCAAAAGACGAGAAGAACTCCTTGGGCGCAACTCTCTGGTTCAATTTCGCGCATTATGCGCTGCGTCCCTGGCCCTGGATCCTCGCCGCTCTCGTTGCCGTCGTTATGTTCCCCCACATCAAGGATCCCGAGACCGGCTACATCAAGGTGATGATCGCGTATCTCCCGCCGAGTTTGCGGGGATTGATGCTGGCCGGCTTCGCCGCCGCCTATATGTCGACCATCGGCACCCACATCAACCTGGGCGCGTCTTACCTGATCAACGATTTCTATCGCCGTTTCATCAACGGGGATGCAAGCGAGAAGCACTATGTCACTGCTTCGCGGCTGGCGACCGTCTTCGTGACCGTGCTCTCGGCCGTCGCGACCTACTACATGCACTCCATCGAAGGTGCTTGGAAGTTCCTCATCTCGATTGGCGCGGGAGCAGGGCTGGTCTTCATGCTGCGCTGGTTCTGGTGGCGCATCAATGCATGGTCGGAAGTGGGCGCCATGTCGGCGGCAGCGATTTCTTCTCTGTTCCTGCAATCCAGGGCGGCGACCAGCCTGGTGGAAGTGTTCCGCCGCTTCGATCCAAAGCTTGCCCCCGGACCGCTGGACGGCAGCACCCCGCACGGGTTTGCCTGGGTCATGATCCTCACCACAGGGATCACTACCGTCAGCTGGTTGGTGGTCACGCTCTTTACGCCGCCCGAACCGGAAGAAAAACTGCGCGCGTTTTACCGCAAGGTGCAGCCCTCCGCATTCGGCTGGGCGCACATCGCGAAACTTGAGGGCGAACATTCGCGGCAGAGCCTGCTGTGGTCCGGGATCGACTGGGCGATGGGTTGCGGAATGATTTATTGTTCTTTATTCGGTATCGGGCGGCTTATTTTTGGCCCGATGTGGCAAGGCTTCATCCTGCTCGCGATTGCCGCATTCTGCCTGTGGTTCTTGTTCTGGGACATGAACCGTCGTGGCTGGGATACCCTGAGTAGTTGAGGAGATTCCCGATGAAACTTGCTTGTTCGCTGCTGGCGTGTGCGTTGCTGGCTGTGCCGGTGTTCGCGCAGACCGATGAAAAGCCCCCGCTGCCGGAGCAAAACGCGGAAAAGCCGCAGGCGGCTTCGCCAGAAGCGAAAGATCAGCCTGCCCCCGATGCCAACGCGCAGCCGGATGAACGGCCGAAGAGCATCGTCGATGCGATCAACATTACCTGGGAATACGAGCAGAAGGATTTCATCGGGCTTGCCGATGCGATGCCGGCCGCGGCATGGAATTTCAAGCCCATTCATGGCGAATTCAAAGACGTGCGCACCTTCGGCGAGATGGTGAAGCACGTCGCCTGCGCCAACGAGGGTTTCGCGAAAGAAATGCGCGGTGAGACGCCGCCCGAGGGTTGCGAGAAAAGCGGCCCGAACAAGGCCAAGACTAAGGACGAGATCATGCAGTACCTCCGCGACTCCTTCGCCATGCTCGACGAGCAGATCAACACGATCGACGAAAAGAATGAAATGCAGCCGGTCGATGGACCGTATGGCGGACCCAACACGAGGATCGGCATGGTTGTGTTGGCTGCGTGGCATGTATCGGATCACTACGGCCAACTTGTCGAGTATGTCCGCATGAATGGCATCGTGCCTCCGGCCAGCCGTCCAGCGCCGGCAACGAGCAAGTAGCACTTTCGGGTGCCGCGGTTGCGTACAATGGCGACGGACCGGCATGCCGCATAACTTCATCTTCTGGGTAGCCTTCAATCTTTTTGTCCTGGTAATGCTGGCGCTCGACCTCGGCGTCTTCCAGCGGCGTAGCCACGTCATCCGCTTTCGTGAGGCCATCGGCTGGACGCTGGTCTGGATAGCCCTCGCCGCACTCTTCGCCATCCTTCTATACCATCACGGACAAACCATGGCAGCCGACACCGCTCTCTCCAATGGAGAGCTCTCGCTGCAGTTCATCACCGGCTATGTGATCGAGTTGTCGCTGAGCGTCGACAACCTTTTTGTTTTCCTTCTCCTGTTTCGCTTCTTTCACGTGCCGGGAGAGTTGCAGAGGCGCGTGCTCACTTGGGGAATCATCGGCGCCCTGCTGATGCGTGCCGTATTCATCTTCGCCGGTGTGGCGCTGATTAAACGCTTTGAGTGGATCAGTTACATCTTTGGCGCGTTCTTGATTTACGCAGGAATCCGCCTGCTCTTCGATTCGGGGGATGCGGCTCCGAAAGAGAATGTCATCATCCGGCTCTTTCGGCGCATGGTGCCCGTTACGTCAGAGTTCGATGGAAAACGCTTTTTCACCGTGAAGAACGGACTGCGTTATGCGACCCCGCTGGCGGTCGTCCTGTTGATGGTGGAAACCACCGACGTCCTCTTTGCGGTCGATTCCATCCCCGCGGTGTTGGCCATTTCCCGCGACGCCTTCATCGTGTTCACCTCGAATGTCTTCGCCATTCTCGGCTTGCGCTCCATGTACTTCGCCCTGGCCGGACTCATGGACATCTTCCACCTCCTTCACTATGGGCTTTCGGTGGTACTGGTGTTTATCGGCGTCAAGATGCTGGCCGCGCACTACTTCGAGATTCCGATCGTGCTGTCGCTGGGTATTGTTATCGGCGTGCTGGCGGCAGCGGTAGCGCTTTCGCTGCTGGTTCCAAAGAAGCGCGAAGCGGTATCCTAAGACTATCTTCTATGCGAGGGCAGTCATGTTGCTGCAAGGCGTCTTTCCCGCGATTACCACTCCCTTCTATCCCGATGGCCGCATTTATTTCCGCAAGCTCCAGCACAACGTGGAGAAATATTGCCCGACCGAAATCGCAGGACTGGTCGTCTTAGGATCCACCGGCGAAGTCGTAATGCTCACGGATGCCGAACGGCGTGAGGTGCTCGAAGGCGCGATCGGCGCCGCTGCACCGGCTAAAGTCATGATCGCGGGAACCGGCGCGGAGAGTGTCCGCGCAACCCTGGAGATGACCGAAATCGCGGCCACGCTTGGCTACGATGCGGCCCTGGTGCGCACCCCGCACTACTACAAGAGCCAGATGACCCCTGAGGTCATGCTCAATTTTTATCGCACCGTGGCCGACCGCTCACCGCTCCCGGTGCTCATCTACAGCGTCCCGCCGTTTACCGGCTACGACATCCCCACCGACGTCGTGCGTCAGTTGGCGGAGCACCCGAACATCATCGGGATCAAGGAGTCGAGCGGGTCGGTGGAGAAGATCCAGCAGATCGCCCAGGAGACGGCGCACGTGCGTCGCACGCGGCCGGTCGCTCTGCGGCGCGCCAAGGGACGCTCTGAACTGGTCTCGGTTGCCTCGCTCTCGGGAACTGCCATCGCGGTGGAGGAAAAGACCCACGAAGTCGGATTCCAGATCCTCGCCGGCTCGGCGCAAAGAATGCTGCCGTCGCTCCAGGCAGGCGCTTCGGGCGCGGTGCTGGCATTCGCAGCAGCGGCGCCGGTAGCCTGCGCCCAGATACATGCGGCATTCCGCGCCGGAGATGCGGCGCGCGCCCAGGCGGCGCAGGAGAAAATCGTCCAGCCCGCCACCCGCATTGCATCGCAGCTCGGCATCGCCGGGGTGAAGTATGGGATGGACTTCAACGGATACTACGGCGGAACTCCCCGGTTGCCATTGCTGCCGGTGAATGCCGAAACCAGGCGGGAGATCGAAAGTTTGTTAGCGGAAGTTCGGAACTGATCCAGCCCGGATCGCAAGTGGTTGAGGCCGAAAATAAAAAGGGCAGCTCCCTGAAGCTGCCCTTTGTCACGCGTCGGCGTTATGCTACGCGGCCCTTCTTGCCTTTATCTTTCTTGCCCGCGTTCACTGCTTCCACAACCGTCCCGCGCCCCGCAAACGGCTCGGGCGCCTTTTGGCGGTCTTCTTTGCTCGGCTTCTTATTGTCCTGTTGTTCCTTGCCCGATTTCTCGCCACGCTCTTTGTGCAGCGGATCGGCGCCCGGATCCTCGCCTTCATCTTTGCCGGTTTCCGGATTGACGATGAAGAGCAAGTCCGACAGGTCGCTGGCATGCTCTTCCTCTTCCGCCTTGATGTGCTCAATCATCCGTCGCGTGGTCGGATCATTTTCTCCGAAATACTCGATCATCTTCTGGTAGACATCGATCACCACCCGCTCGGCGATCAGGTCTTCCTTGATCATGTCGGCCAGGGTTTCGCCTTCTACATAGTGCGAAACGGAGCGCTCCAGGAGGGTTTTCGGGTTATAGTCGGGTTTTCCGCCGAGCTGCTGAATGCGCTCGGCAATCTCGTCGGCGTGTTCGCGCTCTTCGTCGGCATGTTCCTTGAACTCCTCGGAAACAGCCTTTCCGTGAACGCCGGTAGCCATGAAATAGTGGTGCATGTAGCGCAGCACGCAAACGATTTCGGTCGCCAGCGCTTCATTCAGAATCTCGACGGTCTTATCAACGTCGCCCTTATAACTGTCGGTGACGGCTCCGTCTTCGATTTTCTGCGAGGCACGCTGGCGGATTTCTTCCAGATCTTTTACAAAATGCGGCATGGGACGACCTCTGTAGCCAATGGGAAGTCCGCCCGCAAGCGAGCGGCCGCTAAGTTAGAGACTCTCAAACCCTCCCTGGATGTCTTTTAAATTGCGCAGCTCTGCAGAAAAGGAAAGTATTCGGTGACCAAGTTTTGGAGCGTCGCGCGTTGGCTCTTTCTGGCAACGCTGATCGTGGTCATCCTGCTCATGATCAGCAAGCCCAAGCCGCCGGCTCCGGCCTTGTTGCCGGAAGCCCGCCAGCATCTCTCGTCGGCGTTCGAACAGAAATTGCAACATCTCGAGCAATCCAGGTCCACGGGTGAAACGGGCGCCGCCGAGCAGTTCAGTGCCGACGAGGTGAATGCCGGCCTGGACGACATGACCACCCGCGCCCAACAAGCCGCACCCGCCGCGGAGGATGCGAACGTGAAGATCGTCGGGGTGAACTTTATTGGGGACGAAGCGGTCGGGCAGTTCATCGTGAACCGCTTCGGCAAGGACATGTACGTGACCATGTCCGGCCGACTGGGCGCCAAAGATGGCTATGCCAACATCGAGCTTACCAGCGCCCAGATCGGCAAGATGTCGGTTCCGGTCGCTTTGATCAATCCCCGGTTGCAGCAACGGCTGGCCGAGCCGGCGCAGCGCGAACGACTCAAGCTGCCCGACTTTGTTGCCGATTTGCGGGTTGAGAACGGAAAACTGGTGATCGTCCAGAAATAGTTCGGATTTGCGAACGAAAAGTCGACCCTTTGGTAATTTCCCGCGTACAGAATTTCATCTTAGGGTTATTCTGCAAAAGCGAGTGACTCACGATGGCCAACTACCCACTTTCCGACCTGATCGGCGCCACGGTCTACGATTCCTCCGGCGCCCTGGCTGGACGCGTGCGCGAGTTGGCAATCGTTCCCCAGCAGGACACGAATAAAATCGCCGCCCTCGTCCTAAAGACCAAGGCTGGCATGCGCCTGATGGCGACCCAGCAGATCGGCGGCATCAACGGCGGCATCAAGGCCAACGTTCGCACCGCCGAGCTGACCGAGTTCGCCGGCTCCGAGGGCATGCTGATGCTCTCGCGTGACCTGCTCGACCAGCAAATTATCGACACCAACGGCCGCAAGGTGGTCCGGGTTAACGACGTCGAGCTGACCGGCGATGCCGCCGCCCCGTTCATCCTGCGAGTCAGCGGCGTCGACATCGGCGCCCGCGGCGCGGCACGACGCCTCTTGAAGGGACTGGTACCTCGCCAGGCCCTGAACGCCTTCGTGAACCAGCTCTCGTCGAAGCTCATTCCTTGGGATTACGTCGATCTGATCGAGACCGATCCCGCCCGCCGCGTAAAGCTTAAGATCTCGGGCGACAAGCTATCCACCCTGCATCCTGCCGACCTCGCCGACATCATCGAGGAACTGGCGCCGGCCGAGCGCGAGGCGCTCTTCCAAACGCTCGATGAGGACGTCGCGGCGCAGGCACTGGAAGAGATCGATCCCAAGCTGCAGGTCTCCATCCTGCGCTCGCTCGATACCGAACATGCCGCCGACATCGTCGAGGAAATGAACCCCGACGCAGCCGCCGACTTGCTGTCCGAACTCCCGCACAAGCATTCGGAAGAAATCTTGACCGAGATGCAGCCGGAAGAGCGGCACGAGGTCCAGGAGTTGATGGAGTTCGAGGAAGATACGGCAGCCGGCCGTATGACCACGGACTACATGGCCCTGCTGCCTACGGCGCGCGTGGCCTATGCGATCGAAATGCTGCGCCACTTCGATGGTCCGCTGGAGAGTATGAGCACCATCTACCTCGTCGATAAGGACGAGAAACTGGTCGGCGCCGTGCCGCTGGCGAAAATCGTCCTCGCCAATCCCTCCACGCCACTCTCCGAACTGAGCCAGGGAAGCCATATCTCCTGCCATCCCGATGCCGACGAGCGCGAGGTCGCCGAAATGTTCGACAAGTACAACCTCCTGACCCTTCCCGTTGTTGACGAAGAAGGCGTGCTCACCGGCGTCATCACCGCCGACGACGTCATCAGCCTCCTCCGCAGCAAGCTCTAAGCATCCTCTGTGAAATTTCCGAGAAAAGGCCGGAGCAGCCCTGCGTGCCCTTCGTGGTTCAAGATTCTGCTTTCGTCGTGCCTCAACTCTGGCGCGATTCCCCCATCGCAGTTATTCTGGGTTCGCGCCACACTCCGACCGTATTCCAGCGAGCAGGAATGAAATGGACCCGGCATTGGAAGACCCGGCTGCTGCTGATCCTGGCAGTCATCGGTCCGGGCTTCATCACAGCGAATGTCGATAACGACGCCGGCGGGATCTTTCAGTATTCCGCTGCCGGCGCGCAGTTCGGCTACGGCCTGCTCTGGACCCTGCTCCCCACCACTATTGCCCTGATCGTGGTGCAGGAAATGGCCGCCCGCCTCGGCGCCGTCACCGGCAAGGGGCTCTCCGATCTCATCCGTGAAGAATATGGCCTGCGCATCACGACCTTCATGATGCTGGGCCTGGTGATCTGCAACTTCGGCAACGTAGTCGCCGAGTTCGCCGGCATTGCCAGCAGCCTGCAGCTTTTTAACGTTTCGAAGTACGTCAGCGTCCCAATCTGCGGCGCGGTCGTGTGGTTGCTGGTGGTCAAGGGCAATTACAAGAACGTGGAGAAGGTGTTTCTCGCCGCTTCCTTCGTTTACTTTGCCTACATCATCGCCGGATGGGCTGCGAAACCCGCATGGAAAGAGGCACTGGTCGCAACCATCCTGCCTTCCAGCAACGTGAATTTCCGCGACCAGGAGTACGTCTACACCATCATCGGTTTAGTGGGAACGACCATCGCGCCGTGGATGCAGTTCTACCTGCAAGCTTCCATCGTGGAGAAGGGAATCACTCCCCGGCAGTACAAGGCATCGCGCTGGGACGTGATCATCGGGTGCATATTCACCGACGTCGTTGCGTGGTTCATCATCGTGGCCTGCGCCGCGACGCTCTTCGTCCACGGCTATCACCAGATCAACGACGCCGCCGACGCCGCCAAGGCCCTCGCTCCGCTGGCTTCGCAGTATGCGTTCATCCTCTTCGCCGTAGGACTCTTCAACGCCTCCCTCTTCGCCGCCTCCATCCTGCCCCTCTCCACCGCCTACACCGTGTGCGAAGGGCTCGGCTTCGAATCGGGAGTCGATAAATCGTTTGGCGAGGCTCCGTTTTTCTACTGGCTCTACACCATCCTGATCGTTGCCGGGGGAGCGGTCATCCTCTTGCCCGACATTCCCCTCGTCAAAATCGCCATCCTTTCGCAGGTGGTGAACGGCGTGGTGCTTCCGTTTGTGCTGATTTTCATGCTTCTGCTGGCGAACAAGAAGGAATTGATGGGCCGCCATGTGAATGGCCCCACTTTCAACGCGGTGGCTTGGCTCACGACCGTCATCATGATCGCATTGACCGTCGCTTGGTTCGCGACTCTACGAAAGAGCGCCTCGCCCACGCCGCAGTCGAAATCGAATGTGACGATTTCCCGCCCGGCTTGAGAGCCTAGAGCGTTTTCCCGTCCGCAATCTCCCGTACGATGCCGCGGTCTGCTTCCAGGAAATCCAGTTCGGTCATCTGCGTGCGCTTGACCCAGCGCACGTCGTGGAAGATGACGTTCCGTATTTCGCCGGTCCAACGCTCGACGCGAAAAAACGAAAGCTCTACCACCACACCGGTTGTGTAGGAGTGTCGGATTGTCTCCACCAGCGGACCGATCTCCGCCTGGATCGCCAACTCTTCCTCCAGTTCGCGAGCCAAGGCCTGCTCCGGTGCCTCGCCCGGCTCGATTTTGCCGCCGGGGAACTCCCATTTGAGTGGGAACGGATCTGTTTTGGATCTCTGGCAGCAGAGGATCTCGTCGCCGCGCAAGAGGATTCCGGCGACCACCCGCTTCACCTTGATCGCCGCCGTCGGTTCGTGCATTTAGGTCGTGCGTTCCAGGTATTCGCCCACCAGTCGCGCGCAGTGTTCGCAAAGCCTGCGATCGTCCTCGCCGAACGCCGCCGGTTCGTGGCTGTCGACATCGAGTTCGCCCACGATTTCTCCGTTCATCCGTACCGGCACCACGATCTCCGACTTGGTCTCGAGCGAGCACGCCAGGTAACGCGGATCGGCGTTCACATCGTCGACCACCACCGTGTTGCCGCTGGTCACGGCAGCGCCGCAAATCCCCTGGTTCAGCGGGATCCGTGTATGCGAGGTGGGCGCGCCCACGTACGGTCCCAGCACCAGCACCGGGTCAACGCCCGGCAGCAGGCTTTTCTCGATCATGTAAAAGCCGACCCAGTTGTAATGCGAAAGGTACTGCTGCAGGCGTCCCACGATGTCGGTCATCAGGTCTTCAACCGTGGGAGCGCTCTGCGCCATGGTCTGCAAATCGATTGCGAGCTGTTCGCGCGTGACAGTGGTGCCCATAATTTTATTTAACCATAGAGTTCAGAGGTCCGCGTCGATTCGCCGGATGCCTGCCGCCGCGGGAAAGCGCTCGGGATCCAGTGCCGCCAGGATTGCGTGCAGGCCGCCAATGAGCGTCGGCGCGGGGGTATTCAGCAGCTCATCGTTGATGCAGTACACGCGGCGGTTGCGGATCGCTTTCAGCTCCGACCAGCCGCGGTCGCGTACGATTTTCTCCAGGGGCACCCGATCTCCCGCTCCGCACCAGGCCGCGAGTATCACGTCCGGGTCCGCCGCTGCGATCGTGGCCGCCTCGGTATGCGCGCCCGGCACGCCCACGAACTCTCCCCCGGCGGCCTCCACCAGTTCTGCGACCCAGGGCTGCGAATGGATCAGCGGCTTGCCCCACTCCTCGGCGTAGACGGTCAGCTTCGTCGTGTCGCGAGTCAGTTCGTGCACCCGGGCGATCTCCTCCTGCATTGCACGAATGACTTGCTGCCCGCGCTCGGCGACGTTCATCACACCGGCGATGGTCGCAATATCACAGTAGATATCGTTGAGCGTTTTTGGCGCGAGACCCACAAAACGAATCCCCGATTTCAGGATCTCCGCCACCGCCACGAGTTGGTAGGGAACGGAAGCGATCACCAGGTCCGGCCGCGAGGCAAGAATCTCCTCCGCCTTGGCCGTCCAGGAATCGTGGATGATGTGCGCCCCGCTGCTCTTCACCGCCGGCGCCACGTCCACGCAATACCTGGTGCAGGCCACCAGTCGATCAAGCAATCCAAGCCGGTCGAGCGTCACCGTGGCGCTTGGCTGCAGCGATGCTACCCGCATGGGTGAGAAGTCTGTCATGGCGCTCACAGCATAAACGAGCAGCGCACTTTATCCCGGTACAATAGATGAATGTACTCGGCCCAGCTGCTGGATCACTTCGAACACCCGCGTCACGCAGGAGAACTGCCGGAGGCAACCACGCGTATCCGCCTGGAAAACCCTGCCTGTGGCGATATTCTGGAGCTGGCGGCGATTGTGCAGAACGGAATCATTCAGACCATTCGCTTTCGCGCCAAGGGATGTGTTCCCGCCATGGCCTGCGCATCGGCGATGGCCTCTCTCATCCAGGGACGCCCCCTGCAGCAACTGGCCGCAATTCGGAAAGAGGATGTGCTGCGTGAGGTCGGCAGCGTGCCCGCCGCCTCCGGACATGCGGTGCACCTGGCGCTCGATGCGGCGTCGGAACTAGCTAAGGCGGCGCAGCAGCCCGCTACTTCTGCGGCGGATTCGCACTCAGCGCCTTGATCTCCCTGGCCAGCGCCGCAATCTGATCGTCCGTGAGCTTGCCCGCGAATTTCGGCATATGGCCTTTGCCGTTCGCAATGATCGCCTTCAATTCGTCTTCGGACACCGCACTCTTCACCAGCGATGGACCCCCGAAATGCCTGCCCTCCGCCGACTTGCCGTGGCACTTGGCACAGTTCTTGTCATACACCGGATCGCTCGCCAGGGCGCTCGATTGCGCAATGGAAGAAGCAGTAAAAGCTGCAAACACGCAGGCAGCGGTCAACATTTGAAAGCAGAATTTCATGCCGAGGATCTTACTGTATTGGCTCGTAGATCGGCCACCCACGCGCTTCCGCCACCGCGCGCAGATCGGCATTCGGGTGAATCACGAAGGGATGGCGCGCCAGCTCCAGCATCTCCAGGTCGAAAATCGAGTTGCCGAATACCGCGTCGGGCGTGCGCTGGATGATCTCGCGAATCGCCACTGCCTTGTCAGGCCCGGAGGGCACGCGGACCAGGCGATCCGTCGCCAATCCGTCTTCCAGGTGCACCTCCGCTGCCAGCACATGCGCCCGTGGGATGCCGAAGAACTCCGCCCCCACCTCCACCACCCAGTTGTTGGTCGAAGAGATGGCCCACAACTCCACCCCCCGATCTTTGAGCGCATGGGTCAGCCGGAGCATCTCCGGAAAAATGCCACCGTGAATGTGCTCGTGCCAATAGGTAGAGGCCTCGGCCCGCAGGAATTCATCGCTCAGCCCGCTGTGGATGGTGACCATGTCGCGGCACATCACTTCTTCCGCAATCGTGCGGCTTTTTTCGTACGCAGCGTGGCGCGGCAGGATCCACTGTAACGCCCGTTCTGATAGAAATCCGCGCTCCTGCTCCCAGCGAAAAAAGCCCGCACCGCTGTCCTGTTCCCACAACGTTCCGTCGCAGTCAAACACCGCCAGCTTCAGCTCCAAAGCGAGTACCGACGCCACAAAGCGTTCGCCGCGTTCAGAAAGATTTTTGGGAAAAGAAGAACTCAATGCGCTTATCCGAGATTGGATTGCGAGAGGTGCAGATAATCCTCAGGCGTATCGATATTGGAACACACCCGCGGATCGTTGACCGGCTGATAAAAGATGTGCTCCTGGTGCGCATGCTCCACATCGCGCGCCACCGCTTCCGCCGGAGCCCGCAGAAACGCCTCGATCATCTCGCGCCCCACCGCATACGGGTGTCCGTGCTTTCCTTCGAATTCCGGAACCACCGACCATACCGGGTCTGGCGCAGCGACGAACGCCGCCCGCAGTGCCTCCACCGTCTTAGGCAGCACTGGTGGACGATCGACCAGCGCAATCAGCGCCGCATCCCGCCCGCGGTTCAACACCTCCTGCATCCCTGTCTGCAGGGAACTGAACTGCCCGCGCTCAGGATGAGGGTTGGTCACCAGGAATGCCCCCGCCGCATACACAATGGGCAAAATCGCCGCTTCATTCTTTCCAGCAATCACGATCACCAAGTCCGTATGCGGACGCAGCATCTCGATCGCCGCTCCCAGAAACGTTTGCCGCCAGCTGGTCCGATGGGTCACGTCCGCCGGCCAGGGCAGCAAAGCTTTATCGCGACCCATGCGCGAGCTTGCGCCCGCCGCCAGGATCACCCCACAGAAACCGGGAGCCCGCGTCATGGCCTCGCCTTTTCCGCCGGATCTTCTGTCTCCACACTCTCGCCATGCACCATCACCCGATACGCCTTCCCCTGCAGCTCCGGAACCGCGCCGCGCCGGATGGCGATCATCTCCGCCACAATCGATACGGCAATCTCCTCCGGCGTAATCGCCCCGATTTCCAGCCCCACCGGAGCGTGCACGTTCTGAAATTTCTCCAGAGAAAAGCCTTCCTTCTCCAACTCCTTGTAGATCGTGATCACCTTGCGCTTGGAGCCGATCATGCCCACGTAACGCGCCGGCGTATCCACCGCCCAGCGCAACACCCGCATATCGTCGCGATGTCCACGGGTCACGATGACGATGTAAGCCGCTTCACTGATTTGGATCTTTCGACACGCCGTCTCGAAATCCTCCGCGATCACCGCCCACGCATCCGGAAACCGCTCGCGGTTGGCATAGGTCTTCCCGATCGTCGACCACCGTGGTGTCGAAGCCCGCCATCTGCGCCACTTGATAGAGGCTATACGCCACGTGTCCCGCGCCGAAAATGTAAAGCAGCGCCGGAGGCAGCACAGGTTCCACGAAGATTTCCAGGGTCCCGCCGCACACTAGGCCGGTGTCGTACTTCGGATTCTCATTCAGGTTGAACGTGAGCGTTCGTGGTTTTTCCTGCTCCATCACTTCCCGCGCCGCCTGCCACACTTCGGCCTCAACGCATCCCCCACCAATGGTCCCAACCAGCGAACCATCGTCCCGCACCAGCATCTTCGCTGTGCGAAACGACGGGATGGACCCGCGCACGTTCACAATGGTCGCCACAGCGCCCCGGCGTCCTTCGCGGCGCAGGGCAACGATCTCTTCGTAGAGGTCCATGCAGCTATCTTAGACGCTCAAGCGGGATCAAACGATGGAAAGAGAACGCAAGCTCCGATTCCGGTTCTCGGTGGTCATTCCCAGAGGCGGATCACGTCTCCTTCCTCAAGGAATATCTCCCCGCGCGCGTGCTAAAGTCTTCTGTTTCCGAGGAGCGTTCGATGAAAGCCGTTCGCATTCATGAATTTGGCGGTCCCGAGGTGCTGAAGTACGAAGACATTCCCGAACCTGAGCTGCGCCAGGATCACGTCCTGGTACAGGTCAAAGCTTGCGCCCTCAACCACCTCGATCTCTGGATCCGCAAAGGCATTCCCGGCATCAAGCTTCCCCTCATTCTTGGCAGTGATGTCAGCGGCGTCATCGTCCGCGTCGGTGAATACATCACCGATCTCAAAGAAGGGCAGCGCGTCCTGCTTGCTCCGATGCGTTCGTGCTACCACTGCGAATTCTGCGTCCGCGGCGAGCATAGCTTCTGCCGCCAGTTTTCCGTACGTGGCCAGTTCATCCAGGGAGGCGATTGCGAATACGTCGCCGTGCCCCGCGTCGAAGTCATCCCCATACCGGACGCGCTCACCTTCGATGACGCCGCCAGCGTCCCGCTCGTTTTCCTCACCGCCTGGCACATGCTCGTCACCCGCGCCAAAATTCATCACGGACAAACCGTTCTCGTCCTCGGCGCCGGTTCTGGCGTCGGCACCGCCGCTATCCAGATCTGCAAGATGCTGGGCTGCACCGTCATCACCACCGCCGGCAATGAGCACAAGCTCGAGCTCGCAAGGAAACTGGGAGCCGACTACACCATCGATCACTACAAACAGAAAATTTCCGACGAAGTGAAGAAAATCATCAAGCCCGGCGTCGACGTCGTCTTCGAGCACACCGGCCAGGTCACCTGGCCCGAGAGCCTGCGCTCCATGCGCATCGGCGGCACCCTCGTCATCTGCGGCGCCACCACCGGCCCGGAAGCCAAGCTCGACCTCCGCGTCCTCTTCACCCGTCAGCTCAGCTTCCTCGGCTCCTTCATGGGAACCTTGGGCGATTTGCACGAGGTTCTGAAATATGTTTTTAACGGGGAACTCAAGCCGGTCGTCGATCGCGCCTTTCCCCTGCGCGAAGCGGCCCAGGCACATGAGTACCTCGAAAAGGGCGAGCAGTTCGGCAAAGTCGTGTTGAACCCGTAATTTGTGGGAGCGGTGCGGCACGATAAAATGTCCGCTCCATGTCTTCCGTCCCCCAGCCCCAAGCTACCCCGCAGGGCAGCATTTTCAAGCTGCCCGCCTTTCGCACCATCTGGTTCGGACAACTCGTCAGCATTTTCGGCGATTTCATCGCGATCTTCGCCATCGTCAGCCTCATCACCTTCCGCTGGCACGGTAATCCGCTGCAGGTGACGGCGGTCGTCATCGTTTACGTGCTGCCCCTCGCTATCATCGGGCCGCCCATGGGCGTGCTGGTCGATCACTGGAATGTGAAGCGCGTCATGATCGCCAGCGACCTCACCCGCGCCGTGTTTGCGCTGCTGTTGATCTTCGTCGCCAACGTGCGCGAAATCGGCATTCTGCTCTTCGCCATCAGCGTTATGTCCAGCGCCTTCACTCCGGCGCAGTCGATTTCCATCCGCACCCTGGTTCCGCGCGAGCGCCTGCTGCAGGCCAACGCCATGCTCTCCCAGGCCTTCAATCTGATCCGTATCGCCTCGCCGCTGGTCGCCGGATCCATCGTGGCATGGCTCTCCGAGCGTGCTTGTTTCTACATCGACGCCGCCAGCTTTCTCTTTTCCGCGCTCATGATCTCGACCCTCACCATCCACCGGCCTCCGCGCGAAGACGCCGATAAAACCCTGCGCGGCCTGACCAACGATTTTGCAGAAGGGAACAAGTTCATCTTCACCCACCCAGGCCTTTCCTTCGTGTTCATTGCCATGGCAGCCGCCATGTTCGTAATGAGCGCCTTCAGTCCACTCATCTCCATCTTCGTGCGCGACCAACTGCACGCCGGAACGATGATCTACGGTGTGGTCAGCGCCATGATCGGCGTCGGCCTGATCGTGGGCACCACCATGGTCACGAAGCTCTCGGGGGGTAGGCCGAAGTCCGGCATGGTGGTCATCGGGTTGTTCTCGCTTGCCATTGGAACCGCCGTCCTGGCAGCCGCGCGCATCCCCGCCATTGCTGGCGTGAGCACATTCCTGATCGGCTTCTCCGTCTCCCTGGTGCTCATCCCGGCACAAACCATGTCGCAGCGCGAAACGCCTCCCCAGATGGTCGGTCGCGTCAGCAGCACCTTCATGTCAATGATCGCCATCGCCCAGGTGCTCGGACTGTTACTGAGCGGCTCACTCGCCCAGCGCCTCGGCATGCAACGGCTCTTCCTCGCCTGCGCCGGCGCGCTCGTCCTGATTGCCATCGCCGGTTGGATGTGGCTCCGCACCCGCCCCGAACCGGCGCCCGTGGCGGCGTAATACGAACAACATGACCGGGTGCCCCATCCTGAGCAGAGCGAAGGGTGGGGATTTTGAAATCCTGATCAAAGACGTTTCCGTTCCTGCCCCCTGCGCCGCGGTGAGCCCACAATGCCGCCTGCCGCCACAGCCCCGCTCTTGTCATTGCGAGGAGCCGTTTTCCGCGACGTGGCAATCTGCTGTCTGTCGGTTGTCTCCTATCCCGCAAGTCGCGTAGCGACGCCAGTCCAAAGCCCCGCACGTGAGTACTCGGGAAACGTTCGCCCGCGAGTGAGTCCCCTTCAGGGGACGGCATCCGCTCCGCGAATCCAATCGGTATAATGGAAATGTATGGCCTACCCCTCCGAACGTTTCGAGAATCTTGTCGGCTCCGACCAGAGCACCGAACAGCTCCGTCGCGCCACCTTCGGCGAACAGCCCAACGAGGGCATTGTCATGACGACCCTCGATAACGCCGTGAACTGGATCCGCAAGAGTTCGATCTGGCCCATGACCTTCGGCCTGGCCTGCTGCGCCATTGAAATGATGTCCATGGGCGCCAGCCGCTTCGATATCGCCCGCTTCGGCGCCGAGGTCTTCCGCCCCTCCCCGCGCCAGAGCGACCTCATGATCATCGCCGGTCGCGTCTCGCAGAAAATGGCCCCGGTCATTCGTCAGCTCTATCTCCAGATGCCTGAGCCGAAATGGGTCATCTCCATGGGCGCATGCGCCACTTCCGGCGGCGTTTTCAACAATTATGCCCTCGTGCAGGGAGTAAACCAGTGGATTCCGATCGATATCTACGTACCCGGATGTCCCCCGCGCCCCGAGCAACTGATCTACGCCATCACTCTGCTCCAGGAAAAAATCCAGGCCGAGCGTGGCAGCTTCAAACGCGCCCTAAACCTCTCCACCTAAATATCCCTGTCACGACGAACCAAGCACGCGGAGAAGACCCGCCCTTGTCATGACGAGCAAACGACGCGGAGAAATTCCGCCCTGTCATGTAGAGCCGAAGGGCGAGGAGAACATCCGCCCTGTCATGTCGAGCGAAGGACGCGGAGAAATTCCGCGTCCGCAGTCGAGATACCCTTTGTTTCCTCGATCCCTGGCTCACCGCCTCACGTGACGTCGCTCACAGACCCCTTGCCTTTTCCCCTCTACTCTGTGCATGTGGGGCATTCCCAAAACTGATCAGTTCTTTGAAAATCGCTCGCGCGTCGGAGCGCCAGCCGTCTCGTTCAGCATCGCGGCCAGTCCCCAAAGCCGCCGGCGGTGACGACCCAGCCACTTGTTGTCTTGCGAGGAGCCGCCTTTGCGACGTGGCAATCTGCTGTAAAAGGTACGCTAACTCCTTATTCGACAATATTTTACCCATAAATCCTTTGGATGGAATATTTTGCGCGCATTGCATGCGCTAAATTCCTCAAAACAATAGGAGCCGCGGGGGAGGGGTACCTCTGCAACTGCTCCATTTACAATCCGTCACGTGGCTTGGGGCGCGCTGGCACTGACGCTGAAACTCTCGCTCATCGTGAGCGCGGTTCTGCTCGTCATCGGCTTGCCGATCGCGGCATGGATCGCGTTTTCCCGCGCCCGCTGGAAATTCCTCGTCGAGTCCATCGTTGCCTTGCCCCTGGTCTTGCCGCCTACCGTGCTTGGTTTTTACGTCCTGGTGGCGATTGGCCCGCTCAGCCCCTTTGGGCGCTGGTACAGCCGCCTCACCGGACATACCCTGGCTTTCACCTTTCAGGGCCTGGTCGTCGGATCGGTGCTTTACAGCCTGCCTTTCGCGGTGCAGCCCATGGCGGCTGGCTTTGCTTCGGTTGACCGTTCGTTGCTCCGCGCGGCCGCAGTCCTCGGCGCGTCCCCGCTGCGCGTTTTTTGGCGCATCGTGGTCCCGCTTTCACGGAATGCCATCCTCACCGGAACCATGCTGGCCTTCGCTCATACCCTCGGTGAGTTCGGGGTGGTGCTCATGATCGGCGGCAATATCCCCGGCCAGACCCAGACGGTTTCCATCGCCATCTACGAGTCCGTGGAGGCGCTCGATTACCATGCCGCCAATGAAACGGCGCTCCTTTTGCTCGTCGTTTCATTCCTGATGCTGGCGGCTGTCTATGGCCTGAACCGCAGCAAGTGGATGGCATGGCCGTGGCGATAAGGCTCACTGCCAGGCTTCGCAAAACCTTCGGCGCCGGGTTTGCGCTCGACGTGGACGTGGAGTGCGGGCCTGGTTTTCAGATTCTCTTTGGCCCCTCCGGAGCTGGGAAGACCACCCTACTCGACTGTATCGGCGGTCTGACAACCCCGGGCAGCGGCCATATCGCTCTCGGTGACCGGATACTCTTCGACAGTTCGACAACCGTCAATGTACCCAGTTACCAGCGGCGCGTGGGATACGTTCTCCAGTCGCAAGCGCTTTTCCCGCACCTAACTGCCCACCAAAATATCGCCTTCGGCCTCGCCGGTATGAGCGCCACGGAACAGCAGCAAAGAATCGCCGAGATGATGGGGGAGATCGAGATCGTTGCTCTTGCCGACCGTAAACCAGCCGAGCTCTCCGCGGGCCAGCGCCAACGCGTTGCCCTCGCACGCACCCTGGTCACCGACCCGCAATGCGTCCTGATGGATGAACCGCTGGCCGCTCTCGATGCCGCCACCAAATCGACCATCCTCGATGTGTTGCGGCGATGGAACCAGGAGCGGCAGGTCCCCATCCTCTACGTCACCCACGACCGCGAGGAGGCTTACACCTTGGGCGAGCGCCTCATCGTGCTCGAAGACGGCAAGGTGACCGCCACTGGCGCACCGCAGCAAGTGCTCTCATCCCCGGCACGCAACTCGATCGCGCAACTTGCCGGCTTCGAGAACCTCCTGAAGTGCGACGTGGTCAGCGAACACCCCGAGCAGGGAACCATGAGTTGTCGTATCGCCGGGAGCGAAGTGGTGCTGGAAGCGCCGTTGACCCGCGTCGCCGGGTCGCGTGTCATCGTCGGGCTCCGCGCCGGAGACATCCTGGTCGCCATCGAACGTCCCAAGGGGATCAGCGCGCGCAACATCCTGCAGGGAACGATCGAATCCGTCGAGCAGCGTGGGGTGCTGGTGCGCCTGCTGGTGCATGTGAATGGCGCACGGTTCGAGGCGCATGTCACCCCCGGCGCCCACCTTTCGCTCGGCCTAACCGGCGGCAAAACCATCTGGCTGGTGATCAAGACCTACTCCTGCCACCTGCTCAGCGAATGACGGACACCGGCGATTGCGCGAATCCGAGGAAGACTGGCTCCGGCTGCAAATCGATTGCGAAACGCGAGAAGACGGTTTCGCGGATCACGTTCATGAACGAAACGATTTCCGATGATCGCGCGGCGCCCCGGTTCACGATTGCCAGGGTGTGCTTGCTCGAGATCCCGACGTTGCCGTGCACATAACCGCGATGAAAGCCGGCTTTTTCCACCAGCCATGCCGCCGATAATTTGCGGTTGCCGTCGTCGGCGGGATAACTGGGCAATTGCAACCCCTTTGCTTTTACCCCGCCCTCGAGTTGCAGAAATCGTTGCAGACGGACGATCGGGTTCTTGAAGAAAGATCCCGCACTGCGCGCGTCGGGATCGCCCTCCACCAGCAACATGCTCTTGCTGCGTCGTATTTCGCGCACCGCATCGCGCATCTCCTGCAGCGATGGTTGCTCGACCTTCCCAGCAAAGTAGCGCTGTAAGTCTGCATACGCAAGTTTGGGAGCAGCGCCCAGCTTCAGCGCGTAGGTCACTCGTAGGACGATGAAGCGATCGCGTTCGGTGGTGTTAAACAGGCTCGTGCGGTAAGCGAATCCGCACTCGGCATTGGTGAACTCTCGAAGCTCGCCACTCTCGCGATCGAGAGCGGTCACTTGGACGATCGTGTCCGACACCTCTTGCCCGTACGCGCCTACATTCTGCACCGGCGTTCCGCCGACGGTCCCGGGAATCCCGCTCAAGCACTCCAGCCCCGCGCAGTTCGCCGCCACGGTCTCCGCGACAAACGGGTCCCAATCTTCTCCCGCCGCGGCTTCGAAGAGAACGGCGCCCCGCTTTTCCCGTTGCTTGATTCCTTTGATCTGTACTTGGAGCACGAGTCCCGGCCATCCGGAATCGGCCACGACAAGGTTGCTGCCGCCCCCCAGGACGAAGAGCGGAAGCCCGTGTTCCCGGGCGTAAGCAACCGCTTCCTGCGCGCCTTCGGGGGTACGAGCTTCGGCGAACCAGCGAGCCGGGCCGCCGACGCCGAGAGTGGTGAGCGGTGCAAGGGGAACCTGTTCGCGCAGGGAGAGCACGCCCCCATCATAAATAGCGCCAAGGGTGCGCTGCCATGGCCCAGGCTTCAACGTCACTTTCTTGTCACCTCGGGAGGGCGGGGATCATCGAATGGGGAGTGCGATAATGCAGACAGGGGTCAGGAGAACAGAATGTATCCAGAGATTATGATCATCCCGATGCGCGAAGAATTGACGCGCGTCGGCATCGAAGAAGCCAAGACTGCCGAGGCGGTGGACCAGGCGGTGCGTGACACCGAAGGCACGCTGATGGTGGTGGTGAATTCGGTCTGCGGTTGCGCAGCCGGCAAAATGCGTCCGGGAATACGGCGAGCCTTGGAGAATGCGACCAAGCCGGCGCGCTCGATCACGGTTTTTGCCGGGCAGGATCGCGAGGCCACCGACAAGGCCCGCGCCTACTTCACGGGATACCCGCCGTCCTCGCCCTCGATCGGCTTCCTGCGCCAGGGCAAGCTGGTCCACATGATCCAGCGCAGCGATATCGAAACCCGTACTGCCGAACAGATCGCGGCCCACTTGCAGCAGGCTTTCAACCAGTATTGCGGGGCTGCGGTGGCTTCCAGCAAAAGCTAAAGGAAGAAGAAGGGCGCTCGGCGTCCTTCTTTATTTCGTTTCGCCCCGCGCTTGTTCCAGGGCGGCCTTCACAGCCGGATTGCGCGGCTGGAGACTCTCCGCTTTTTCCAGGAACGGCAGAGCTTGTGAGCTCTGGTGGTTTTCGAGAAAAATCGCACCCACTATGTAATTGGCATAAAACGTTCTGGGATGCAGCGACCCAGCCTGGCTGGCGTGTTGCAGAGCAGCGCCTTTGTCTCCGGCATCGTAGGCTTTCTCCGCACGGTACGCCTCGCTCTCCGCGGCCAGCCTCTCGTGCCCGAGGTAGCCAATAAGGAAGATCAGGGCGAGTACCAGGGCGATCGCAAGGGTCCCGGCAGTATTGGATTTCTCGCGTTCGGCGCGGAATATGGTTGCGGGTAGTGCGTAACCTAGGATCAATCCGGCAATCAACCCCCCCACGTGGGCGGCATTGTTGATGATCGGAACCGCTGCGCCGATCACCAGGTTGTAGAAGATCACTGCCCCGATGCTGCCGATGTCGCGCTTCAGAACGGCGCGATCCACCGGCAATTTCTTGAGGTACACCATCGCTGCCAACGCCCCGGCTACGCCGAAGATGGCGCCGCTCGCGCCGACACTCACCGTGTCCGGCCGCCAGATCAGCGTGGCGGAACTTCCCGCAAAGCCGCTCAGCAAGTAAATGATCAGAAAATTTCTTCGACCGAAGAAAAGTTCAGCCGTGTATCCCAGGTTTCGCAGCGCCCACATGTTCACGGCGATGTGAATGATCCCGCCGTGCAGGAACATCGACGTCAACATCCGCCACCATTCGCCGCTGGCAGTCGCCGGAGCGAAGTCCGCTCCCCAACGCAGCGCTGTCTGGGTATCGAAGTCGAAGAACTGCCGGGTGGCCAGCACCATGGCCAGAAATACCGCGACATTGATGCCGATCAATATGCGAGTGACGGTGGGAGGAGGCAGTTCCATGCGGGCCGCGGCGGGTTGGCCTTGGCCTTCCGGCGGCAAGATCTGTGGTTCGGGCATGCGCGCAGCGCGTGCGGCGCACGCCGGGCAAATGCGTTTCACGTCCCCGAACCAGTTCGAAAATTCTGCCCCGCACTGTTCGCACTTTGCCATAGTTATTTTGAAGTGAACGCCTTGATCGCGATGGCAT
The DNA here is from genome assembly GCA_963703075.1 of uncultured Acidobacteriaceae bacterium. Classification (GTDB taxonomy): domain Bacteria; phylum Acidobacteriota; class Terriglobia; order Terriglobales; family Acidobacteriaceae; genus Korobacter. Next base: position 1,881,115 of record OY969786.1, on the reverse strand, counting down.
TCGGTTGAGCGCCGACAGGAATCATCGTGACCAGGGCGCGTTCGTGGCTGATCTTGGAGTTCTGCCGCGTTTTGACGGTGCGCACTACGGCAACGTCCCCGGAGCGGGTGTTCACGACCAGCAGGTGTGATTCATCCGGAGTAAAGGCCAGCGCGTCAGGCTGGCTTCCTACCTGGACGGAATCGATCGAGCGCCCGTCGTCGATGCTATACACCGACACCGAATCAGAGCCGAAATCGCTGACGTAGAGCAGCGAATTGTCACTCGTCGCCACCGTATGCGTGGGCCGCTCGCCAATGGGAAAAGAGCCCCCGACCTCGTTGGTCGAGGTTTCGATCGACGAGATGTTGCTGGTGTTGAAGTTGCTGACGAAAATTTCCCCGCCGTCGGGCTTCAGCGTGAGTTGGACCGGCGCGCCTCCCACCTGTAAGAGCGAAAGCACCGTAGCGCGCTTGAGATCAATGGCCGCCACTTCGTTTGCCGCGGGGCATGCCACAAATGCTTTGCTTGAGTCTTTGAGAATTACGACATCCTGCGGCTCTCGACAAACGGCCAATGTAGCGCGCACAGTCCCCTTGGCGGCATCGATGAGGGAGACGCTGTTGCTGACCCGGTTGGAAACCACCACCGTGGTCCCATCGGGCGAAACCTGCGCAATCCCCGGCGCGGCACCCACGCTAATCGTATCTAGGGCAGCATGCTTCGCGAGGTCGAGTACAGACACACTGCCCGATCCGGCGTTGGCCACGTAGCCGCGTTTACCATCGCGCGAGACCGAGATGAAATAGGGAGTGCTTCGAACCGGGATCGTCGATACGACCTGATTGGTCTGGGCATCGATGACGGAGACGGAATCGGAGCCCGTGTTGACGACGTAAATTTCGTTGTTCGCCGGGTTCACGGCGATGCCGGTAGGTCCGTGCCCGACGCTGATGGTTTTGATTGACTGGAAATAACGGGCATCGAGCACGCTGACGCTATCGCTTTTGCCGTTGGTCACGTACGCGTACTCGTGATAATTGGCGGCTACGGCGGGGTCGCTGCTGCACCCAACTAGGAGGAAGATCGCCGCCAGGGAACCGGCGGCAACCGCCACGCGCCAAACTCTCGTCATCGAGCGCTGGCCGGGTCCAAGGGCGCCGCGGCGACCATACCGCGCTCCGCCAGACTGCGGTGCACCACCGGAGCGATCTGCCGCATTTGCGTCAGTAACTCTTCGAACTGTTCCAGGTACAGAGACTGTTTTCCGTCCGACAGCGCGCGATCGGGGTCGTGATGGACCTCGACGATCAGTCCGTCGGCGCCCACCGCCACGGCTGCCCGCGACAGCGGCGTGACTTTGCTGCGCACGCCGGTGCCATGGCTCGGGTCCACCAGGATCGGAAGGTGACTGAGACGGTGCACCGCGGGAACGACGCTCAGGTCGAGAGTATTGCGGGTGTGATCGGCAAACGTGCGCACCCCGCGTTCGCACAGGATCACGTTGTAATTGCCTTCACTCATCACGTACTCGGCTGCCATCAGGAACTCTTCCAGCGTCGCTGCCATACCGCGCTTCAAGAGAACCGGTTTATGGGCACGACCCGCTTTCTTCAGGAGGGAAAAGTTCTGCATATTGCGGGCGCCGATCTGGATCACGTCGGCGTAATTCTCGACCAAATCGAGCGACTCGTTGTCCACAGCCTCGGTCACAATCAGCAGGCCGAAAGAGTCGCGAATCTCGGCCATGATTTTCAAACCGTCTTCGCCGAGCCCCTGGAACGAATATGGCGAAGTGCGCGGCTTATACGCGCCTCCACGAAAGAAGCGCACGCCGGATCGCGCCAGCGGCTCCGCCACCGCGAAAGCTTGCTTCCTGCTCTCAATCGCGCAGGGACCGGCAATGACCGCCAATTCCGCGCCGCCTATGCTGGCGCCATTCGCAAATCGAATGATGGTCGGATCTTCTTTTACATCACGGCTGACGAGCTTGTAGGGCTTGGTGACGCGGATGACTTCGACGACGCCCGGAAGTTCGTCCAGGGTGCCGGGATCCACCGCGCCGTCATTGCCGGTGATACCAATCGCCGTACGCTGCGCTCCGGGGATGGGGTGTGGACGGAAGCCCAGCTCTTCAATTCGTTTGCAGACCGCGCGTACCTGCTCCTCCGTGGCATGCGCGTTCATCACGACAAGCATTTCAGCACCTCTGGATCCGACAAGCCGAATGCTTTGTCTCTGGTTACCGGATCAGCGAAACCAATAGTTTACAGCGCGCAGGCGGGTACGGGAAGGCGGCTTCTTCCGAAACCTACAGGGAGAGGGAAACAGAGGAGGTCAATCAATGCCTGGCTCGTTATTTGTTTTGCGGCTTGGGTGAGATTTTGATATTGTGCGCGGAACACGAAAGCGGCACTTTCTGGCATTGCTCCGCTTCGAAACAAATTATCGACACTTTTTGAGTCGAATCCCACGGGAGTTGAGGAGGGTACGATGGCATTCTGTCCAGGTTGTGGAACCCAGTTAGCTGACGGTGCAACGTTCTGTGCTTCGTGCGGAAAACCGATCGGCGCTGCTGCATCGACGGGAGCAGCGGCTGCGCCCGCTCCGGTGGCCGCAGGAGTAACTCCAGTGGCTGCGGCACCCTCTTCGGGTCTGGCCGATAACGTTGCGGGCCTGCTCTGTTACTCGCCCGTAGGTTTGATCGCCGATATCATTTTCCTGGTAACGGAACCCTACAAGAGCAACAAGTTCATCCGCTTCCATGCCTTCCAGTCGCTTTACCTGTGCGCGGCCATGTTTGCCCTGGGAGTCGCCTTCATGATCATCAACGCGATCCTGGGAGCGGTTTTCTTCCCACTGGTCGCAATCGCAGCCATCCTTGAACTTGTGCTTTGGCTCGGCAGCCTGGTGCTGTTCATCATGATGATGGTCAAAGCCTACGGCATGCAGACGACCCATTTGCCGATTGTCGGCGCCTTGGCAGATAAACAAGTTTAGTTTTCCGCAGAAAGCAGCAAACGCCCGCTTCGCGCGGGCGTTTTTCTTTTCAGGTCAGGGAAGATCGATGGGAGCCAACATCGTGAATGGAGCGAAGGGTAGATTGCGCAAGACTCCGAACAGAATGACCACCGCCAACAGGCTCCACAGCACCCACGGCCGCAACTGCGAACTCAACCTTGGCCAGCCGAGGGTAAGCGCGGCTCCAAGCTCATAGAGGACGAAAGGCAACAGGAGCATCGAGAGCGCGTTCTCCCCCATCGCCTGCACAGGATGGCCGTGCACAAGCAGATAAAGGGCGCGCGTTGTGCCGCAGCCAGGACAGAAGAGGCCGGTGAACGCGTGCAAAGGACACGGGGGAAGCAGGGAACTATGTCCCGGCTTTCCCAACGACACAGCGGCTATCATCGCCGCGAAGACCGCCGCGCTTACCGTCGTGAGCCGTCTCTCGGAGAACGCGAGATCAGTGCGCATGTCGCGCAATGCCTGCCGCCAGTCCCAGCATCATGATCAGGCCGTATATGAGCACGCCGGCCGCGCCAATGCCGAAGGCAATCCAGGCAAACAGCTTTGCCTGCTTGGAAGCGGCCAGTGCGCCCTGGATATCGCCTGCTGCCGCCTTGGAGTTGACCTGCGCGGCAAACACGATGGAGACGATGCCCAGCGGCAAGCAACAAAAGAATGTGACCAAAATCGCCTGCACAAGGTAATTGGGAATCGATTGCACATTGGGACGTACCGGCGTATACCCCTGCGCGATCGGAGCTTGCTGGTAGGTTTGTGGCGGCGGCGTTGCCGGCGGAGGAGTGCCGAAGGTGGGCGGTCGCAGTGGGCTGCCGCATTGAATGCAGGTGGTCGCCGTGTCGTCGTTACGGGTACCGCATTTTGAACAGTACACAGATCCTCCAGGTACGTCGTTATTCAAGCGGAGTGCCGGACTCGAGACATCCTTCGGCGCTCTCGCCTGTCATGGCCCACTTGATGATGCCGCTCTGGTCGGTGCAGAAGGTGCGTTGCCCGGTGGTGCCGCGCCCGATGGGAAAGGCGATCACCTGGTAACCGGAAGCGTTCGTTTGTCCGCCCGCACAACCCACGATGTGGAAGTTATAACCGCTCTTCGCCCCCGAAGCGAGCCGGTCGTCGATCAGCCCGGCGTGTTCCGCAGTCGGGCTGTTACGGTCGCCTCCCAGTTGGTCGATCGCGCAGGTATAGCCTTGCTGCGGGTAAGAAGTGGCGTAGGCACTCTCCGCCTTGTGGAGACGGCGCAGGCTGCCGACAGCCGAAGCTTCGTTTGCGGTAGTTCTAGCCCTCATCAGGTTCGGGATCGCGATGGCTGCCACGATCAGAATGAGCGGGATCGCTGCCAGTCCCAAGTACCCAAGGACGAGTCCGGCGATGGCGCGCCCCTCGCCGATCAGGCGTCCACCGCTCTTTCGGATCTCCGAGAGGGCGATATGTCCGAGGATGACGGCTACAATCGAAGCGGGAATGATAAAAAAGAAAATTCCGCAGATCAGGCTGGCCGTCGCTTTGCCGCTCGGTTGCCCGGAGGCAACATACATCGGCGGGGCCACAGCCGGGGGCGCCGGAGCATGCAGCACAGAACGCCCGCAGCCTGGACAGAACTGGTCACCGTGCTCGAGGAGACAGCCACAGGAATTGCAATGCATGCAGTTGGTCAGTAACGCACAGCGACTTTATAGATTCGTGAAACCAGGGTCAACAAGGTTTGCGCGTCCTTGACAGGAGTAGTCCCGAGATGTCATTCCTATTAGCTTTTCACTTCTCGGCGGAAGAAATCTGGAAGGCCCTCCCGAAGCAATGTCGACCGGGACGGGGCATACGGTTTCTTTCCGGCGAGACAAAGGACCAGGCGTGAGAATTCGGGTGTTCTACCACGATCGTTGTTTCGATGGGGCGTCATCGGCCTCGCTGTTCAGCCGTTTTTACCGCGAACGCATCCGGGAAAACGTGGATTTTGAATTCACCGGGCTGGTGCACCGGGCGGGAGCATTGTTTGACGAGCGACAGTTTGACGGCGATGAAAATGCGATCGTCGACTTTAAATATTCCGCTTCTCCCAAAATCACCTGGTGGTTTGACCATCACCAGAGTGCTTTTCTCACCCCTGCGGATGCCGAGCACTTCGAACGGCAAACCAGTAACAAAATGTTTTACGATCCGGATTTCAAGTCGTGCACGAAGCTGATCGCCACCATTGCCGAGACTCGTTTCGGCTTCGACGTTTCCAAAGTTGCGGAGTTGGTGGAATGGGCCGACACCATCGATGGCGCGCTCTATAAGGATGCCAAAACGGCCGTCGAGATGAAACAGCCAGCCATGAAGATCACCATGGTGATCGAGTCGGCACAGGACGAAGGCTACGTACCGAAGATCATTCCTCACTTGGCCTATGAGCCGCTGGCGCAGGTCCTCGAGTTGCCATTTGTCGCGGAGAGACTTCCCGGGCTGATGGAGCGTCACTGGAAATCGATTGAGATCCTGCGTGACCGCGCCCAGAGCGAAGACGGCACTGTTTTCTTCGACGTGGTCGACCAGGAACTCGAGGGATACAACAAGTTCATCCCCTACTACCTACACCCCGAGTGCACCTACAGCGTTGGCCTGAGCAAGAGCAGCTTCCGCACCAAGGTCTCGGTCGGATCGAATCCATGGACGACGACCCCGGAAAATAAGATGGTAAATTTGGCCAAAATCTGCGAACGCTATGGCGGCGGCGGACACGCCCGGGTCGGCGCGATCTCGTTTCCTCCCGGTGATCTTGAGCGGGCCCGCAAAGCCTCGCAGGAAATCGTGACGGAGTTGAGGGCGGCGCAGCGGGCGCTCACCGAATAGCAGCCCTTGGTCACACTCTAACGGCTAAGAATATCGAACGTTGTCGATGCTTCGACTCTCGCGATACTCTAGACCCATGGGTTCGCCTCCTCGGGAATGGGACTCTTCCCAATATCATCAACTCTCCGACCCACAATTTAATTGGGGATTGAAAGTTTTGGGAAGGCTTGAATTGCGCGGCGACGAAACCGTGCTGGACGGTGGATGCGGCACTGGCCGTGTAACCGCCGAACTGCTGCGCCGCCTGCCGAAAGGCCGCGTAATCGCCTCTAATATTTCCGAGAACATGCTGCGCAGCGCCCGTGAGTACCTGGAGCCGATGTTCGGCGACCGGGTCAGCTTTCTCCAGGCAGACATGCTAGACCTGCCGCTGGAGGGCGAGGTCGATTGCGTTTTCAGCACCGCCGCCTTTCATTGGGTCAAGGACCACGAACGGTTGTTTCGCAGCCTGTATCGCACCCTGCATGACCGGGGTAAGATCGTGGCGCAGTGCGGCGGGGGCGCCAATCTCGAAATTATTTATGGCCGGGCGCGGCACATCATCGAAGACGATCCTGACCTCGCTCCGCTCTTTGACACCTTTCGCCCTCCCGTGCTCTTCGCATCTCCGGAACAAACCACCGGCCGCTTGCGCGCGGCGGGCTTCGTCGATGCTGAAGCGTGGCTCGAACCCACCCCGACCACTCTTCCCGACGCCCAGACCTTTCGGGAATTTCTGAAGACCGTGGTGCTGCGGGCGCACGTCGCGCGACTCCCGCAGGGCGGCGCGGATTACCTGCTGGATCGAATGACAGAACTGGCTGCGGAAGACTTTCCCCCGTTCACCCTCGACTACTGGCGGCTCAACATCACCGCGAAAAAAGCGTGGGTCACGTCCCCACGCTTTCCCTGATCCACGACAGATAGCCTTCGCTCCCGCTCTCGACCGCAAGCACTACGAATTCCGGGACTTCGTAGGGATGCAGCGCCAAGAGGCGTTCGCGCAAGGCGTCCACCTTGCCCACCGTCGTTTTGATCATCAGCACATATTCCAGCGAGTGCTCCATTTTTCCCTGCCACCAGTAAATCGACTCCACCGCGGGCGCGACATTCACGCAAGCGGCTAAGCGTTCCTGCACAATGGCTGCGGAGATTGACATCGCCGTCTCATGCAGTGCGACGGTAGTGAGGATGATGCGCGCGTCGGTCATGCAGCGATTCTCGGCTTCCACAGCTCGCGGTGCAAGATGAAGGTCTACAATAACGCTTCCGTCCTCGGTCGAATCAAATCACTCATTGCATCCCCAAGGTGGATCTGCACGAGACGCCGATGGTTTCAAATCTGCTCTGCCGCGGGATGCTTGCACGTCGCGGAAAGTCGCTTTCCGATCAATTAGCGGAATTATTTGGCAAGGTTGGTTCCTTCTACCCTGAAAGACAGAACTTCCACTTGACGCCGCCAGTGAAAGAGAAGTTCACTACAAAAATGGGTTCCTCGCCGAAAGACTTCCATGGCAAGCGTGTCGTCGAAGTCAATCGCAAGGACGGATTGAAGCTGGTTCTCGACGACGGGGCCGCCCAGCAGTTCGTATTCGAGTAAAAAGTAAAAAGATGACGTTTAAAGAGCAGTGCAGAGAAGTGTACGACCAGTGGCGTCGCAGGGCGGCGATCATCGCAACCGTGATGGTCACCTGCGTCATCTTCTATCACGTGGTGTTCGGCGCCAACGGATGGGTCGTCTATCAGAAAAAGAAGCTCGAGTACCGCCAGTTGCAGGATGACCTGCAAAAGCTCAGCAGCGAAAACGACGCCCTCCAGAAAGATGTCAAAGCGCTGAAATCCGACAAGGCGGCCATCGAGCGCGAGGCGCGCGAGCAACTCCACTACACCCGTCCCGGCGAAAAGGTGTACGTCATAGCCGCCCCTGATACAGGCGGCAATCCCCCCGCGACGGCCACTGCCGAGAAGCGTTGAATCATCGAGTTAGAAACTTTCCTCAAAGTTAAACGTCAGCTTTTTGCAAGGTGTCTCGGCTGGCGCTGCTCGCACCGAGTGTGATATCACTCGCGTGTGTGGCGCTGTGTGGGGCGGCCCGGCATGCACGCGAACTTGTAGCCTCCAGGAGATACCAATGAAAAAGATCGGATTTGTTCTCTGTCTGTGCTCTCTTCTCTCGCTTTCAGCGTTTGCCAAGGACAGCACGTGGGCTGGCTGGATCAGTGATTCCAAATGCGGCGCCAAGGGCGCGAACGCAGCGCACGAAGGATGCACGAAGAAGTGTGTCGCCTCCGGCGAGAAACCGGTGCTCGTTACCGATGCCGATGGCAAGGTTGTTCCCATCGATAACCCGGATGCGGTGAAAGATCACCTCGGGCATCACGTGCAGGTGAAGGGCTCGATGAAGGACGGCGCCGTTCACGTCGATTCCGTCAGCATGGTGGCCGCGAAGTAACGACTCCCGATGTCCATCCATCTCTTCATGGCGTTCGTTCTTACGAGCGCCATTGTTATTTGTACCCCCGGGCCCACGGTGCTGATGGTGATTGCCGATGCCCTGGCGCACCACAAGCGGCACGCGTGGAGCACCGTTCTCGGCGTCGGTCTTGGCGATCTTGTCGGGATGGGGATCTCCCTGGCGGGAGCCGGTGCATTGCTGCGGACATCGGCTGCGGCATTCACCGCGATGAAGGTGATCGGCGGTCTCTTTTTGATCTACCTCGGCATGCGGGCCATCTTCTCCGCCCGCATGCGCCGCGCCAGCGTCGAGGATCTTGGCACGGAAATGGCGATCCGGAGCGCCTTCGCACGTTTTTCCACGGCGTTCACCGTGACCGTGACCAACCCCAAGCTGCTGCTATTCTTTATCGCCTTCGTGCCGCAGTTCATCTCTACCGCACAATCGTTTCTATCCCAGGCGGTGGTTTACATCTTGACCTTCGACGTCATGGCGATGATCAATGCCTCGCTCTATGCGTACCTGGCCCGTTCGGCAGGGAAACGGCTGACCAACCCACGCACCCAGAGGCACGTCGGCTACGCCAGCGGAGGAATCCTCATCGCCGCCGGCGTGCTCGTGCTTGTCCTGAAATATCGACAGTAGTTAGCGCGAGACACCTTCGAGTGGAGAGCTCGCGGTGGCATACAGCTTCTTCGACATCCGCCCGGCAAGGTATGCCTGGCGTCCGGCGAGTACCGCGTTCTTCATCGCTTCCGCCATGAGAACTGGATCCTGCGCTCCGGCGATTCCCGTGTTCATGAGCACGGCATCCGCTCCCAACTCCAGCGCGATCGCCGCATCACTGGCAGTTCCCACGCCCGCATCCACAATCAGAGGCACCGTGGTGATCATTTCCCGCAGGATGCTCATGCTGGCGCGATTCTGTATCCCCATCCCGCTGCCGATCGGCGCTCCCAGCGGCATGATCGCCGCCGCGCCCGCATCGAGCAATTTGAGCGCAACCACCGGGTCATCAGAAGTGTAGGGAAGTACAGTGAAGCCTTCTTTCACCAGCACGCGCGTAGCTTCGATGGTGGCTTGTACATCCGGAAAAAGCGTTTTCTGGTCCCCGATGACCTCAATTTTCACCCAGTCGCTCAGCCCGACCTCGCGGCCCAGCCTCGCCGTACGGATGGCTTCATCGGCGGTGTAGCAGCCCGCAGTGTTCGGGAGCAGGAAGTACTTCTGTGGATCGATAAAGTCGAGGAGTGATTCTTTGCTGCGGTCGAGATTCACCCGCCGCACCGCAACGGTCACCATCTCCGCGCCGCTGGCCGCGATCGCCCGGGACGTTTCCTGCCCGCTTCTGTATTTGCCTGTGCCGACGATTAACCGTGACGTGAACGCTCTGCCTGCGATGACCAAGGAATCCATACCCGTATTGTAATCAGGCAAGCAGAGCGGCGCACGTCATGGGGTCACAAATCTCCTACCACTGCACTCCCGGATACAGGCTCGGTATACGGTTCGAGCGATAGAGATTCTGGCCGCTGGTGGTCAGGCTCCAAACGACCTGGGTGGGGTTTGTCGGGACGACTTCGTCGACTTCCGACGACGCATTTGGTTCCGCGCAAAGGTCGAACTCCACGTCGCCGTTTGCCAATGCGGTGGTGCCTCCGCCCCAAATCGAGTAGTCGGCGTTGGGGAACGTGTCGCGCCACTGGATGGTTGCCGTCTTCGCATTCTCATCGATCGAGAACACGGGTACGGTTGAATAGCAGGAAGCGCCGGAGCACGGATTTCCCGGGGAAAGTTGCCGCGTGAATCCGTTGTCCATCATGGTCATGCTGAAGGTCCCGGTGGTGCTCGATCCGATGAATGACGGCTGATGCTGCCCGTAGAACCAGTCCTGGGGTTCGGTCCCGTTCACCAGTCGGAAGTCGCCCTGGTATCCCAGCCGCCACAGCACATTTCCGGTACCCGCGCCGTTACGGTAATCGACCTTCATCACCCAGCTCATATGTCGGCTGGAGACCAGCAAGTTGCCGTCTCCCGCCACATAGAGCAGGGCATTGGAGTGCGTCCAATCCGGATAGCCGGCGGGCGCGCGGGTGACGTCCAGGTGATCGAACTCATTCCACACCCAGACCGGCACGCCGTTCTCGTCGAGATCGACCACCGCATCGCCCAGGACCGCCGTAGCCCCACTTGACCCCGGCAATCCGTTCACGTTCTGCAGCAGGTTGCCCAGCACCAGCCAGTGGCCGTTAGGGAGAGCCACGATGTCATGATGAAAATCGAGCAGCGTCAGCGAAAAACCCGCCGCCGAGAGCGCGCTGTTGATTTGCGGGAGCGTAATCTGCCGTACCGGAACGCCCGCCAAGTCCACTTCGCGGACGACTGCCAATTCTCCCGGTGCAGGCGGTCCCGTCACCAGGAGCGAGTTAATGCCGATCGCCATCAACATGTCGCCATTGGGCAAAAGTTTGACCGGGTTGATGACCGAAAGCGTTTGCCTGTCGGCGTAATCGTAGCCCCAGATCAGATTTCCCTGGAGGTCGACTGCGTAGGCTTGCAGATAGGTTGAGCTCGAGGGGGCCGAGGCAGGATTCATCAACTCGATCCCCGGCTGCGGTGTTCCGGTCGTCGTCACTTTGATGGACGGGAGCGTGTCCGCCGGAAAACTGCTGGTGGAGAACGTCTGGTCGGAATCGGTTTCTACGATGCTGCCATCGCTCGCGGCCACCGTTGCCTGCATGTGATAGGTGGAGTTCGCCTGCATGCCCGCCACCAGGAACATGGCCGGCGTGCCAGCCGCTGTGTTCTGTACCGAGGTCTGAAGGCCGTAATTCGTATCCAGTCCGAATTGAACGCCGACCGCTCCCGATCCCACCGGCGCATAGGTATAGCGCGCCACCTGGGGATTATCCGTGGCGCTCACGATGCTCTGACCGGGCGCCAGCGTCACGCCGTTTCCGGTGAGAGGAATGCGTTCATCGTTGCTCGCCATGCCCAAGTCCAGCACAGACGTCTGGCTCCCTTCGGCCGAAGGCGCGAAGGTTGCCACCATCGAGCAGGAAGACATGGCCGGCAACGTCGTTCCGCAGGAGACCGTAGTGCCCAACGTGAAATCCGAGCCCCCGCTCAGTGTCGGCGCGAGGGTTACGTCGGCCTTTGTCGTGTTCTTCACCGTGATCACGATCCGACGGACCTGCGTTCCAATGGCGACATCGCCGTAATTGAAAGTCAGGCCGCTCACTTGCACCCCGGGCGTGCTGGAACCGCAGGCAGTGAATGCGGCGATGAGTGTACAGATTCCTATCAGCAAGGTGGCGCGGCGAATGTGAGCGGAATTGAGCCGGGCGGAAGGGAGCGCAGTTCGGGGAGTCTGTAGCAATTTCGCCTCTGACCAGAGATTTTGTTGGGTGAACCGGAACCAGATTGCACCAGATTAGAACCTGATTCCACACTCGTGGGGAACAAATTGTCAAACTTTGTCCAAACATCCAGGAAGTGAAGACTTAATCTCTGCAACCCTTGCCATGTTGCGGGGCCGCGGGATTTTCACGAAGCTCAAATCGACGGGGTAAGGATTGCCAACAGAATATCTGTCGAGCCACTTGTTTCCTTCGCCTTTTCTGGGATAATCGATATCGCTCTGGTGTAACTTCGGGTGTTCCCGAAAGACGAACTCTTTGGTGATGCAACCGCCTGCGCGAATCGCGCCTGCCTCTGCATGCTGCCTGGGTTCTCTGCGACTGTCTCGACGGAATGCCGCACACCAAGATGACGTTTCTGACCCGCGCCACCACCCCGACCAACAATAAGCGGCTCAACGAGCTCATTGGGCTCCTGATCTTCCTTTCCTCCATCCTTTTAGCGCTGTCCCTGGTCTCGTATTCCCCCGCCGATCCCTCGATGAATACCGCCGCAGCCGCCCAGGGTGGCCGTGAGATTTCTAACTGGATCGGCATCGCCGGCGCGTTAACCGCCGACTTGCTGCTGCAGGCCATCGGCGTCTCCGTGTTTCTGGTTCCGGTATTTCTCGCCATGTACGCGGTGCGCTGGTTCCGCTCGCGCACCATCGCTTCGCCTTTAACCAAGTTTTCCGGCGCCATCGGCATGGTGATCTTCACCAGCGCCTTCCTCGGATTGCTTCCGTGGCACTGGCACTGGTCGCACGGCGCGGGGATGGAAGGCCTCCTCGGCCGCATCGTGGCCGATGCTTTGATCCATTACCTGAACCTGGTCGGCGCCTACATCGTCTGCGTCGCCGCCATGGTCACGGCAACTTACCTCTCCACCGCTTTCTCGCTCGGCGAGTTGAAGCTTTGGTCGGAAACCCGCTTTGCTTTTGCGTATGCCTGGTGGGATCGCCTCCAGGATTGGAAGAAAGACCGAGAAAAACGAAAGGCTGCCGACGCCCTCGCCCGGAAACGCGAACAGAAGACCGTCGTCACCGCGCAACTCGTGCCGGCGAAGGGTCGAGCCGAAGAACCTCCCGTCCCAGCCGCGCGCTATACGCCGCCGGTCGCGACTCCGAAGTCGGGCATTGAGAAAATGATGGAAGAGCAGGGAATCGTCGGCGAGAAAAATCAGCCGGCATCTGTTTCGATCACCCCTGCGCTGCCGGTTGGCGAGGAAATTATCGAGGATGAGGAAGAGATTGCCGTCGCCTCACGCGCGGACGCGGAGCACAAGCCGAAGACCACCATGCCGAAGATCGCCGGTGGCTACAAGCTGCCCTCGTCCGCACTCTTGCGCCGTCCTGACGAACAGCAGGCCATCGACGAAGAGCAACTCAAAGAGCTGGCCCAGGTCCTGGTCGAGAAATGTTCCGAGTTCGGTGTTCACGGGCAGATCACCCAGATCAATCCCGGCCCGGTCGTCACCACCTTCGAGTTCAAGCCGGAAGCCGGTATCAAGTACAGCCGTATCACCAATCTCTCCGACGATCTCTGCCTCGCTTTGCGCGCCGAGAGCATCCTCATCGAGCGCATGTCGGGCAAAAACACCATCGGTATTCAGGTGCCGAACCACCAGCGCGAGACGATTTATCTCCGCGAAGTCGTCGAATCCAGCGAGTTCATCGGCGGCAAAACCAAGACCACCCTTGCCCTCGGCAAGGACATCAACGGCCGTATCGTCACCGCCGAACTCAACTCCATGCCGCACCTGCTGATCGCCGGATCCACCGGCTCCGGCAAATCGGTGGCCATCAACGCGTTCATCATGTCGGTGCTCTACAAAGCCACCCCCGACCAGGTGCGCCTGATTCTCGTCGACCCCAAGCGCCTCGAACTCGGAAACTATGAAGGCGTGCCGCACCTCTATACGCCCATCATTACCGAGCCGAAGCTGGCCTCCAACGCGCTCCGCAATGCGGTGCGCGAGATGGAACGCCGTCTCAAGGTTCTCGCCGAAAAGGGCGTCCGCAACATCGATCAGTACAACAAGCTTTTCGATGGCAACGAAACGCCCAGCCTCTTCGAAGAAGGGAAGACCGAGCACAAGCCGCTGCCCTATATCGTCATCATCATCGACGAGTTGGCTGACCTGATGATGCTCGATGGCGCCAACGTCGAAGAATCCATTACCCGCCTGGCGCAAATGGCCCGCGCCGTCGGTATCCACCTGGTTCTAGCGACCCAGCGTCCGTCGGTCGACGTCATCACCGGTCTCATCAAAGCCAATTTCCCCTCGCGCATTAGCTTCCGCGTGGCGACCAAGATCGACTCCCGCACCATCCTCGACGGCAACGGTGCCGAGCAACTCCTCGGCCGCGGCGACATGTTGTACCTGCCCTCGGGTTCAGCGCGCGTGGTGCGCGTGCACGCGCCGTTTGTCACCGAGAAGGAAATCGAGGGAGTCGTTGAATTCTGGAAGGCCCAGGCCACTGCGCAGTACGAAGACCACTTCCTGAGCGCTCCGAAGGAAGAAGGGAACAGCGTGATGGGCGATGCCGGTGGCGACGGCGGCGACCTCGAAGGCGACCCGCTCTACCAGGATGCCGTGAAGCTCGTGGTCGAATTTGGCAAGGCCTCCACCTCGCTGCTTCAGCGCCGGTTGCGCATCGGCTACGGCCGCGCCGCTCACCTCATCGACCTCATGGAGCAGGACGGCATCGTCGGAGCACCCGATGGCCCGAAGCCTCGCGAGGTCCTCAAGCGGCCCGATTGGCTCAATGAAGTAGAAGAAAGTTTGCGTTAACCGCAAACTTCGAGTTTGATGTAAGGGATGGCGCGGCTTCTCCGGCCGCGCCGATTTTTTGGGAATGCAAGCAACTTACCGCGCGCTAAAAGATTCATTACCACATCGCTTGCGCAACATCGTCGCTAATTCAATCCAACCTAGAGGTGTCGCATGAACAAACGCGTCTTTACCCGGATTTGGGTCCTGGCAATCCTGCTTCTCGCCGGCTCAATGACCTTCGCCCAGAGCACCGCCAGCGCTCCCGCAAAGAGTGCTCAAGCCTCCACAGCTGCTTCCACCGCCACTCTCGTCGATATCAACAGCGCTACCAAGGACGAGCTGAAAGCGCTGCCCGGCGTGGGCGACGTCTATTCGCAGAAGATCATCGATGGACGGCCCTACAAGATGAAGACTGAACTCAAAACCAAGAAGATTGTTCCGGCTGCCACCTACGCGAAGATCAAGGACCAGATCATCGCCAAACAGGCGAAGTAGAAATCTCTTGAGGCATGGCGCCCTCCGGCGCTATGCCTTTTTCAACCCCCGCAACGCCACTCCCCCAATACCCAGGATGGCCACGACCATTGCCAGCCATAGCACCCATTTATGGCGCTCGGTCCATGGGCGTTCGTCCGGTCTCGCTGCCGCCTGCACGTTGTGCATCCCGGCCCCGAGGGTCGCAGGCACCGCGGAGGTGGTATCGGAATCGCGGAACAGCTTGTCGTATTCGTAGGCCGGAGCGCCAACCTTGGGATCGCCGTAATAAAGCTTGAACGACGTGGCTCCGTTGGGATTGAAATACAGCCGGCGTTCCAGGGTCTGCGCCATGGGCTTCACTGGCAGCGGTGCATCGTCACCATTGCGGACGACCACCCGCCAATGGGCCGCCCGCGTGTCGTGCGTCAAGATGTCCACATCTTCCGCGACCGTTCCTTCCTGCGAGCGGATGCGCGAGATGTCGCCTTCTACGATTGGCTGCCAGCCTTCCTCATCGGACTCGCTCTGGTTGTCGTCGCTCCGGGTCTCCACCGAGACCAGCCGCCGAAAATTGACCCGGTCCGCGGGCACCTCGAAATGGATGCGGTCCACCGGCGCCGCCTTCACCATATCGATAAAGAGAAGCGTTTCGTGGGGACGTTCTTTCCGCCGGATGGTGCCGCCCGTCTCGTCCCAAACGGCATTTGATCGGAAGGTATTGCTCGCCGTCGCGCCGTGGATATTTTGCGGAAGCACCAGGTTCCCGTGATCGATCCCCCGCCGCGAAATCGAAACCCGGAGGAAGCGGAAATTCGACGGCGGCATTTTGATCGTCAGGTTTGCCCCGAGTTTCTCCTTGGTGAAGTCGAAGATCGGAGCCGTCGTGATCTGCGTCCATGTTTTGGCATTGGCCGTGTTCGCCCCCTCCACCATCACCAACCGGTCGAAATCGTGCTGGCTCAGTTCCAGGCTGATCTCGTCGTAAACATCGAAGCCGCTCATGTCGAGCAGGAACTGCGTATAGTTCGGAACTACTCCCTTGTTCAGTATCCGCACAGGATGGAGTTCGCTGATCTCCGCGATCCCTTGCATGCGGAGCGCATACGGGACGATATGGTCCCCGTTGTAGAGACGAATATCTGCCAGGTCCGGCCGGGCGTGCGACCAGATTTCGTTGTCCACCGCGATGTAGTTGGTTTGCGTCGGTGCCGAGACTTGTACGTCGCGGACGTTCGTGAAGTAATGGCGCTCAGGCTCTTCGGCGGAGAGTGCGCTCGCGCCGGCCAGGATCGCCGCCCCCAGGGCTATGCACTTCACCAGGTGTCCACGCGTCATTGTGGGTCCGTGTCCAAGAGGATACGCGTTTTGGTGCCGAACTTCTGCCAATTCGTGAAGGTTGCTTCATTCACCTCACACCGGCGGTGTTTCTCGTCGTGGCAAAACGTCACACGACTCTCCACCGGCAGCACGAACGACGTGCCATCCCCCAGCGGCAGGAGCTTGTAGTCCACTTCGTTGCTTCCAAACCGTAATGGGAAATGTTTATCGATTTCCGTCGTCTCGCGCTCGAAGCGCACCAGCGACAACAATTTCTTGTCGATCAGCAGCCGCCCCTGGTACGACGGCAAAGCGGTTTGCAGCGGAGCACCGATCTTTTCCCGCGACTGCATCTGCCACCAGTGGTTCTCTTTGACTTCGTAAGCAAATATATAGACCGGAGTCTCGTGCCAGGAACCTTCGCCCGCAAACCAGAAATGGGTATCGCCGTGAATGCGGAACAGCAGGCGAAGATCTGAGCCGTAATCCCCATACGACCAGGCGCCGTGCAACTTCAACATCGCGGTATCTTCGCTCTGCGCGATCTTCACGTGGTTGATGGAAACCTCACTGAACTGGGAACGCCCGCCGATATACGCGATCCGTGCATCGGTCGTGTCGATCAACTCCTGGTCTTTGCCATTTTCTGTGCGGTAGCGGTGCGTCACCTGGTCGCCGATGATGTCCGGCAGCCGCTTGTCAAAGGCGAGCACCCACATGCAGAATCCCGCCAGCACATCGGCATGCTGCGTTTTTCCCGCGAGGCCAACGCAGTAATCCGTGGTCGAGGATTGCGGGGCAACCGTTTGCTCTTGCGCCCAAGCCGAGCAGCTCAACACCGCCAGCAGCACGGCGCATGCAGCCAAAAGAATTTGATAGCGGGGAACACTCAAAAGCAGATCTCCGTTTGGTCAACAAGATTCATGGTTCCGTGCGTGATCCCGAACTCCCTCCAGCGCCGGGGATCGCCAACCGGCCACGCTGGTAAAGAAATGAGATGCCGAGCAAAATCACTCCCAACCCGATGAAACTCAGGATGCGAAAACCAAGGTCGAGCGTGGAAGTGTCGAACAGAAATACTTTTACCACGGTCACCCCGAGCAGCACGATAGCCTGCCATCGCAGGAACGCCGAGCGCCGGCGAAAGCCCAGGAACATTAGCACTGCACCGTAGATCATCCATACCGCCGAGTGGGTGAAGCCACGAAGCGTCTCCGTGCTCCTCGCCGCTGCATAGGCCCGCATCAGCCAGTCTTTCGCGATCTGGGCCTGGAAGAAATCCTGCACCTCGTAGTAGAGCGCGAGCAGCGCCAGCAGGTTCAGCAACACTCCGCAAACCTCGCCGGCAAGTCGCTCCAGATCGGTGGCCGCCCGGCGCGTTCCATAGATCGCCAGCCCGAGCACGGCGATCGCCACCAGGTAAGTCGCAAACCGCGGGTTTGCGAATAGAACCGTCTCCCGCGTCCAATCCTCCACCAGCATGCGGACGATCCCCAGCAGCAGCGCTACCGCCGCAAAAATCTTCAGGAAGTTGTGCTGGATGCGCTGGGCAACATAGAGCAGCGCGGCCGATTCCGCCAGCCATCCCATCGTGATCCAATGCCCGCTGAGCTTCAGCGGGATCGCCACCGTCAGGAACCCGACCGCGATCGCCAGGTGAATTAGGTTGACCGCTCGCCGGTTCTCCGCCCCCGCTGCTTGCTTTGCAATACGCTGCGCAAGAAAAACGTAGACCGCTGCCAGGCCAACCGCGAACCACGCCATGGCATTGTCCCGGAACGCTTCGTCGCGGTACTCGCCGTAAATCGCGTACAGCTCGAAAAAATATGCGACTGCATTGGCAATGCAAAGCACCGCCGTGAGGGTGGTGGAGTCGGCCATCTCGCCGGTCCGCGGCACCAGCGCGGTTGCCGCGAAGATCAGGAAAAACAGCGTCGCGAAAACCAGGGTAGGTGTGAACTGCCGGTAATCGTAGTACTTGCTGTACCAGCCGACGTACATCAGCAGCGTTCCCACAAATGCGCCCACGCTGAGCCGCCGCCAGCCGCGCAACGCGGTCAGGATCACCGCTCCCGCCGCCAGCACTGCAACGTAGGAAAACAGGAAGATTTCGTGGTTTTCGCCGGTCGAGCACAAAGCCGGAGTCGAGAATCCGCCGGCCAGTGCGTAGCCCGCCAGCAGTTGCGCATTCTGGGTCAGCGCCATCGTCACCGTCGCGGCGGTCACGATCAACATCGCCACAAAGCCCACGCCTGCCGGCACCAGGTGGTAGACCTGCACCGCCGCCCATAGCGAGAGATACAGGGTCCCAATCCCAATCGCCTTCAGCCCATACGAGAACAGCGAGTATCCCTTGCGGCGGAAGCTCTCGCTCCACACGGTCACGGCAATCCCGGCGAGCAACCCGATGGCAATTCGTCCCGCCGGCCCAATCCAGCCATTGTCGAAGGCGTACTTCAGGAACAGCGCAACTCCGACCAGCACCGCTACGATCCCGACCCGGTTCAGCCAGTGCGTGCCAATCCTCGTCTCCAGTGATTCTGAAGCTGCGTGAACCGGTGGCCGAGGCGGAGTGTAGGCCGGTGTATAAACCGGTGCCGCAGGAATCGGTTGCGAGAGAGTGTTGACGGGCGCAGGGGGAGCAACCGGAGGCGTTAACGGCGCAGCAACCGCCGCCGGGGCGGCCGCCTCGAGACGCTCCATCCGGCGCTGCAGTGCCTCCACCTGCCTCCGCAGCTCCGCCAGTTCCTGGTCCCGTGCATCCATGGAACTACAAGGTAGTAAGAGTGCTACGCGAAGGCAAGTAGCTTCGGCGCTGCCACCGGCCTATTTCGGGCTGGAACTTCCGTTCGTCTCGCGCGCGCCGCTGTCCCGTGGCGGTCACAAACGAGGTACAGTGAACGTTTTATGAGAGGCCTATGAAAATCCACACCGAGTACCTCTACTTCCAAACCGAACGCCATCGTGAGTACGTCCATATCACCCCGCAAATCGAAGACATCCTCCGCAAGAGCGGCATCAAAGACGGGATGATTCTCGTCTCCGCCATGCATATCACTGCCGGCATTTATGTCAACGACGACGAGAGCGGCCTGATCCATGACATCGATCAGTGGCTGGAGAAACTTGCTCCCTTCAAAAAGGACTACCAGCATCACCAGACCGGCGAAGACAACGGAGACTCCCACCTCAAGGCCCTGCTCATCCATCACGAGGTGATCCTGCCGGTCACCCACGGCAAGCTCGATTTCGGTACCTGGCAACGCGTCTTCTACGCGGAGTTCGATGG
Organism: uncultured Acidobacteriaceae bacterium; assembly: GCA_963703075.1. GTDB lineage: Bacteria > Acidobacteriota > Terriglobia > Terriglobales > Acidobacteriaceae > Korobacter. The sequence continues at coordinate 1,861,589 of OY969786.1, read as the reverse complement.
CCAGCGCCGCAAGCGCGTCATCGTCAAAGTGATGGGAGAGTGAACTCCGGCTATAATTTTTGTTTCGTCAGGAGGCGTAATGACACGTAGTGTCGCCGCGGTTTCATGCATTCTTCTTGCGGGTGTGCTGGCAGTGTCCTCAATGCAGGCGCAGACCAAGTCGACGTCCGGTGGAACTGCCACCGGTTCCACCGGCAACAATAATCCCGAGCTCGGCAGCGGTTCCGGCAAGTATTCCAACTTTGACCAGATGGTCGCCCATCAGCATGGCAGCATGTCTTTCATGGGAACGGTCGTCACCGCCAACGGCCAGCTGCCCTGGGACCCGATTCCCGTCGTGGTGATTTGCAACGGAAAGGTCGGCTATAACACGGAAACCGATCTCGGCGGTCGCTTCCGCATTGTCGCCGCGCCCACCCAGAGCGAGGTGTCTCCTCAGCCCGGGCCGAAGGCGCTTAGCCCCGCACAACTGGTCGGGTGCAACGTGCACGCAACCCTGGACGGATACAAATCAACGACCCTCACCATTGCCAACCGCGACCTGACCGACAATTCGGATATCGGCAAAATCACACTCGACATCGATGAGCGCGCCAAAGGCTACGCGATGAGCCCTACTACCGCCGCCGCTCCGAAGGACGCCCGCAAGGCATTCGATAAGGCACGGGCCGAGGCCTATGACAACCACCTCGATGGCGCCAAAAAAGACCTTGAGAAAGCCGTCAAAGCCGATCCGCAATTCGCCGAAGCCTGGTACCAGTTGGGCAAGATCGAAGAGGCACAGCAATCGGCGGACGCATTCGATGCCTATTCTAAGGCCGCTGCCGCCGATCCCCAGTTCGCTCCAACCTACCTTCATCTGGCCCTCGTCGCCGCCCAGCAGAAGAAATGGCAGGAAACGGTGGACGCCACCGATCACGCCCTTCAGCTTGATCCGGCCGGCACTCCGGAGATTTGGTATTTCAGCGCCGTTGGAAATGCCAATCTTGGTCACAAGGATGTGGCCCAGAAAGCCGCCGAGACCTCGCTCGCCATGGATCCCAGCCACGTAGCTCCCAACACCGAGCAGCTGCTGGCCGTCATCCTCGCCTCCAAAGGGGACTACCCAGGCGCCGCCGAGCATCTGCAAAACAGTTTGACCTACACGCCCCCAGGCCCAAACGCTGACCTCATGAAGCAACAGCTAGCCCAGCTGCAAAAAATAATGGCTGAGACGAAGAAGTAGCCGAGGTCAGCCCAGTTCACCCGTTGTGCCTGGGCGCAAACACCCAGCGGTCCGCCAGAAAGAAATTGACCAGCGAGCACACGGTGATCGCGATTCCATTCGCCAACAGCACGGGCAGGTGAAGCCTGCCCGTGAATACCGACATCAGTAGAAGGTTCCCGGCAATCGACACGGCGCCGTTGCTGGCGTGAAATCGTGCCAGCCTCCCACCCACGCTGCCGCGGCCGCCGCTTGATCCCCGTTCCCGCCACGTGCAGCGTTCGTGCCAGGCGAAGTTGTGCAGCACCGTCAACTCCACCGCGAGAGCGGTCGATACAAGGTAGGGAAGACCCAACGGTCCATTGAAGAGGGTGATCAGGCTCAGTTGCAGCCCTACACCGAGCCCGCCCACCAGGTTGAACTTCACCCACCGCGCTGCACCCGGCGAAAGTGCCGTGCTCATGCCAGCCTCTCCTGGCAATACAATTCGCGCCCGTGACGGAACGTCGTCGCGAGGGCCATCAACCCCATGCCTACGCTGGCGATCACGCCGCCGACATCAAACAGCAGGAAGCGCCGGCCCAGCACCGTGGCATAGGGATGGAACAGCAACACCACCGTTCCCACCGCCAACAGAATGCGGATCTCCGTCGGTCCGAACGGCCCCTGCGACATACGAAATTTCCCCAGCGTGTACGTAGCGAGATAACTCTCAATCGACAGCACGAGAAAACCCAGCAGCATGGCGATCGCCACTTGCCAGTGCAGATATCCCGAGCAACCGAGTCCACCCATCATCGCGATTGCCCCAAACGCATCTGCCATGTGGTCCACGTAAAAGCCATAGCGCGGCCGCTGCTGGTTGCGCACTCGGGCCAGAGTGCCATCCAGGCTGTCGCCAAACCAATTGAGCGCGACGCACAGCACGGCCAGCAGCAGCGCGTACCGATAATGCGCAGCCCACGCATAGCAAGCTCCAGCGCCGAGCTGTGCCAGCGTTCCCAGGGCGGTCAGGTGATCGGAATTCACTGCTGACGGCATGCGTTGCGCGAGCCAGACCAGCAACTTCTTTTCCGCCGCCGCCGTGATTGCCTGGTGCACCCGCGGAGCCGGTTGAAAATTCGCGACGACATAACCAACCTTCGCTTCAGTGGCCATGGTTCCTCCGTGAAACCAATGCATTCCGGGTTGCGTTTAACGTGAACTCCAGCGACTCGCGGGGAATGCTCAACACGAACGGCCCCACCGCCCAGTCCATGCCGAACGGAATATCGCGGGTCAGCGACACCGCCTCGCACTGCAACAACAGTCCGTCCGCCTCCTGCTGGTAACTCCAGTAGGAGTTCAGCCGCCACAGGAAGCCGTGATCCTCTCCCGGCTTCAGCGCATGCTCCTCCGGCGTGTCAGGGTTTGCGATTTCAGAAATGCGAGTGCTGCGCGAAAGGCTGTACCCGTGCGCCGGGTCGAGCGAGCCATAATCGATGTCGTAGGTGGTATCGAGAGTGACGGTTACGACCTTGCGATAACGCAAGCGCATCTCCACCTTGAACCGGTCGCCCGTCTGCGAGACAAGACGCGCGCGCATCACCTGGGGTGCGTAATCGATCGAGAACCGGTTCACGTCCTGCACAACCCGAAGAAAGTCAGCCGCCGTCGCTCCCGGAACAAACCTCGTTCCGCGCCAGTGGTGGATCATGCCGCCCGGCACTTTTCCGCCCGACACCTCGCTCTCCAGCAACAGCTCTCCCCGTCGAAATCTGTCGGGTACCGGCAGGAAACTCGCCGCTGCGCTGTGCTGCCTGGCGAGCGTCTTTTCAAAATTGGCGATGTATTGATCGAACGCTCGATCAGCGTTGGCATGAGGCGCCATCGCTTGTCCAGACAAGGGAAGTGCAAAGGCGAGTAGGAACAGGATGGGAAAACGTCGTTGCATGCCCGCCACCATGCCCCGTCGGACGGCGTAGCACAATGCTATCCGGCTCCCCACCGTCTCCAACTTTCCTCACAACGTAACCCGAAGCAAACGCAAAGCTTAGAGTCACATCTCCATTGAGGTTTCAGGCGCGCAGACGATAGACTACGGGCGAGATGGAAAAGACTGGCAGAGGACGCCTCTTTCGCTTTGGCGTATTCGAGGCGGAGGAAGAAACCGGCGAGTTACGCCGGCAAGGCATGCGGGTGAAAATCAATGCCCAGGCATTCCAGACCCTGCTCGTGCTCCTGGAAAATCCCGGCCAGTTGGTTTCGCGGGAGGCCCTTCGCCAGAGGCTGTGGCCGGAAGGTACTTTCGTCGACTTCGATCACGGACTCAACTCGGCCGTGAACCGCATCCGCGAAGCTCTCGGAGACTCCGCTGCCAGTCCTCGCTATGTGGAAACTCTCGCCGGCCGCGGGTATCGTTTCCTCACTCCCGTCGAGACAATCGGCCGGGAAACGCAATCCGCAGCCAGTCCCGCGCCGCAGGCGCAACCGTCTGCTCCCACCGCCGCCGCTACGCAGAATTCCTTCACCCTGCTTGCTTCGGTTGACGAGCTGCCCCGCGCGTCGCGCAACTACGTTCGCACCCTCTTCCTGCTCTTGCAATTGATGTATCTCAGCTTCTATATAGGCGCGCTCGCCAATCTCGGTGAAATTGGCCAGCTCTTCGCCGGACTTCCGTTCAGCCCGCAAGCCGCCATGGCGCTCCTGATCGTCACCGCCGTGGTTCTGCTGCCCATCCGCCTCTTCCTGATCAGCGCTGTCGCATTTCATCCGCCCGGCTTGAAATCGAAATACCTCAAGCTCTTTCCGCTGCTTCTCCTGCTCGACGAACTCTGGGCGCTCTCACCCTTCCTTCTGCTGCACCACATCAACTTCGGACTTGCCCTGGGAGCCACCGCCATCCTGGTTTACTCCCCCTTCGCGCAACGCTCCCTCATCCTGATGATGGAGCGCGAAACCGGCTGAACGATCCGCTCCATCGCCGCTATTTCGGGGCCGGGGCCAGCGCATGCTGCACAATCGTCAGTGCCTCCACGTGTTCCGGCTTCACGTATTGGTTTACCAGGAAGCGCTGCCCATCCTTCGCCACATCGTAGGTGAACAAATCGGTCGACGAAATCGGCGCGCGGCCGCGTACCTGGAACAGCGGCGCGGGTGTGCCGGAAGAGAATGTCGCTCCTGCATCCACCGCCACCGCCATCATCAAGCCGTGCGAATTCAGGTAGTACATTTCCTTGCCGTCGCTCTTCCAGCGTGGTTCGCTGCCGCCTCCGCGCGACACTTGCCATTTGCCTTGAGCCCCCGGGAATGTCGTGGCATAAATCTCCCAGTCACCCGATTCGTTGGACGCGTACAGCACCCACTTTCCATCCGGCGAAATCTGCCCGTTCGTGTTGTCGCTCGATTGCGGAGGCAAAAACGGAACCGGCTCGCCGCCACTTGCCGGGATCACCGCCAGCAGAGAAGAGCGTGAGCCACCGGCGACCACCTGCATCGAACAGAGAATCTGCTTGTCATCACTTGACCATGAATTCGGAATCAGGTCGGATGCTTCGTAGCCGCCGGGGAGCCTGAGCCCGCGTCGCACCGTGAAGAGTCGCTTTTCTCCGTGCATTCCGTTGGCCGCCTTCAGCACCACCGCCGAGCCGCCGGCTACAGTTCGATACGCAACCAACGCCCCATCCCTCGACCAGACCGGGGTCGTCTCCTCTGCCGGATCGAACGTGAACCGCGTGCTCGTTCCGTTTTGCAGGTGTTCAATCCACACATCCAGGTTCGCCGACTTCAAATCCGTAATATCGAGTGCCGCCTGGGTTCCGTCCGGCGAGAGCGAAGGATTGGCCTGGAGAGCGGGTTCACCGATTCGCTGCATCTCTTTCCCGCCACGGCTGAACCACGTCAGCACGGAACGTGCGGCCATCGCACTCGCGCTGTAAACGACGGTGTCGTTCTCCGCCACCGCAAACGCACCCCAATACACCGATGGTTGATAGCCAACGCCTCCTGCCACTACTCTGGCATTGCCGGAAACGCTCCCTTTTCCAATATCAAGCGGCACCGCGTTGAGCGTTTTCTTTTCGTCTATATAAAACAAATCTCCGTTCGCAAACCCAATGTTCGTCTGCCCGGGAAGGATCTGCTTCCTCTCGCCTTTGCTCAGCGAACTCAGATAGACCCCATCGTCCGCAGGAGCGACGCGGGTGAAATTCGCTACCAGGAAAAGGAAATGATCGCCGTCCGGCAAGAAAAGCGGCCACCGATGCGAATCTTCGGTCGCTTTCATGATCTTGTCGGTGAGCGGTCGCGCATCGGATCCGTCCGCATTCACCCGCCACAAAGGACCCGCTGTCTCGGGCGAGTAGAGGATGACGTTCTTCTTGTTCCAGCTCCCGCCGCGTCCGTACGAAACCTTTGTGATTGTCTGCGGCGGCCCGCCATTGATCGCGATCTTCTGCAGCTTGCTGTTGGCAAAGAACGCGACGTACGTATCGTCCGGCGACCAGAAGGGATAGTTCGCGCCCTCCGTTCCCGCCAACTCGGTTGCGTCGGGCGCTCCCACGTGCTGCACAAATAGCATCGGCGTTCCCGTGCGATCATCCGGCGACACGTACGCCAGCAGCTTGCCATCCGCCGAGATTGCCAAATGGCTTACTTCGCCGGGCACAGGGATCGCGAACTCCATCCGGCTCGCCTCCGCCGGCGACTGCGCGAACCACCATCCAGCGGCCCCCGCCGCCATTACCAGCAACGCCAGCGCAGCCCACGTCCATGGCTTACGAACCGGTACCGCCTTGGCCGCCCGCGCCGCACCGCTCATCTCCGTGCCGGAAAGTACTCCCAGCGCGAATGACAAATCCTTCGCCGATTGGAAGCGCTGTTGCGGACTCTTCTCCAGGCAGCGTCGCACAATGCGGTCCAGCGCCGGTGCTATCTGCGCCGAAAGATCGGGCATCTCCGGCGGATCTTCCTTGAGCACCGCCGTCATCGTCTCCGCCGCCGTGTCGCGATGGAAGACTTGTCGCCCCGCCAACATCTCAAACAAAACCGCGCCCAGCGCAAAGATATCGGTGCGCGCGTCTACCGTTTCGCCCCGCACCTGTTCGGGAGCCATGTAACTGGCGGTCCCCATCACCATTCCGGCCGCCGTTGCCGCACTCGTCATCGTCGCCCCGAACCCGGCCACGGCTTCGGCTTGCGCGTGCGCGAACTTCGCCAAACCAAAATCCAGGATCTTCGCGCGTCCCTCGCGCGTGATGAAAAGGTTCTCCGGCTTCAGATCGCGGTGCACAATGCCTTTTTCGTGCGCCGCCGCCAGTCCCTGCGCAATTTGCACTCCGTAATCGATTACTTTTCGCTGTGGCAGGGCGCCGCGCTGCAGCACTTCGCGCAGGCTCTCACCCTCCAGCAGCTCCGAAACCAGGAAAGGCGTCTGGTTATGCGTACCTACGTCATAAATGGCCAGGATGTTCGGATGGTTCAGGGTTGCAACCGCTCTCGACTCCTGCTCGAAGCGATGCAGCCGCTCTTCGTCCTGCGCAAACGACTCTGGCAGAATCTTCAGCGCGACCTCGCGCCCCAGCCTGGTGTCGCGCGCGCGGTAGACCTCGCCCATCCCGCCAGCGCCCAGCAGGGATTGGATCTCATAAGGACCTAACTTCGTACCCGCCGTGAGGCTCATCTTGGAAACAAAGGCCTTTCTAGTTCAGGAGAGGCGACAAGGCTAGCACAGTCTCTCCCTCGTCTCCTACCGCGCGTAGGCGAAGCATTTGGCGGCCTTTGCGAGCTTTTCGCCCAAAAAAAGCCTCTGATTGCATCTTCTGATTGCAACTGAATAATGATTCAGTTTAGATTAGTGCCCACTTGTTCGGATCCTGCTCGGGGATCGTTCCAGAACGATAGGGGCAAACAGGGCTCGTGCCAAAACGCATTGCGCAACCAGCGGCTGCCCGCCTCGGCGGACCCAAATCGTCTTCGTCCCCGATCGCCGGGGGGCCCATCCCTGTCCGCTCTTCCGATAAATATCAGCGCATCCTCGACGCTGCCATCGCCGTGATCGCCGAGAAAGGCTTCTTCACCGCACGCGTTTCCGATATCGCCAAGCGTGCCGACGTCGCCGACGGTACCGTCTACCTCTATTTCAAGAGCAAGGAAGAAATCCTGATGAAGGCCATCAACGCGGCCTTCGATACTTTCATGCGCAATGCGCGCATCGAGCTCGCCAAGATCGCATCGCCGGAGCAGCAATTGCGGCGGCTGGCCTATTTACATCTTGAAGCGATGGGTTCAAATCGGAACGCCGCCATCGTCTTTCAAATGGAATTGCGCCAGAGCACCCGTTTTCTGGAAGAATTCTCTCACGACCACATGGTCGAGTATCTTGCTCTCGTGCGTGAGGCAATTCGCCGCGGCCAGCAGGAAGGCACATTCCGCCCCGATCTCTCCGACAAAGTGGCGGCGAATTGCTTCTTCGGCTCTCTGGATGAAATGGTGACATCGTGGGTGCTCAGTGGGGAAGACTACCCGCTGGCGCACGCCGCCGAGCACGTCTGCAATGTCATCTTGAAGGGATTGGAGAAGTAATCGTGGCGAACGAACTTTGTACGATCAACGATGTCTTCTTTACCGTCGTTGATCGACGCTCTCCTCGCGTGATGACCTACCGCGAGGGTTCCAACTGGATCTCTATTTCTTCCCAGGAGCTCTACCGGCGGGTCGTCGCTACCGCCAGGGCCCTGCGGATCTGGGGCGTGAACAAAGGCGATCGGGTCGCGATCCTCAGCGAAAATCGCCCCGAATGGGCCATCGCCGACTTTGCCGCCCTGGCCATCGGCGCCGTGGTCGTTCCCATCTACACCACCCTGACCTCCGAACAGATCGCATTTCTTCTCCGCGATTCCGGAACCAAAATCCTGTTCCTTTCCAGCCGGGCACACCTGCAGAAGTTTGAACCCATTCGCAACCAGACGTCGGTCGAACGCGTGGTGATGATGGACGATGTCGAACCATCGCTCGCCGATCCGATGCGCGCCATCATGGACGACGGTCCCACCGACCGCGATCCGCAGTTCGATGCCCTCGCCAAGTCCGTTCGCCCCGACGATCTCGCCTCCCTCGTCTACACCTCCGGCACAACCGGGAACTCGAAGGGGGCGATGATTTCCCACGGCAACATGGCCTCCAACCTTTCCTTCTCGCTCGAAGGCTTTCCTCTCGACGAAGGACAGGAGCGCCTGATCTCCTTTCTTCCGCTCTCCCACATCACCGCCCGACATTTGGACTACGCCATGCTGTCTCGCGGCGTAATGATCGCTTATTGCCCGAACGTCGACATGATCACCGCCATGATGCGCGAGATCCGTCCCACTGTCTTCGTCGCCGTTCCCCGCGTGTACGAGAAGGTCGCCAGCACTGTGAAAGCCAAGGCCGCCGAAGGGCTCAAGCAGAAGGTCTATCGCTGGGCGATGAAGGTTGGTGCGGAACACCAGGCCGAAGTTTTGGTTGGAAAAACGCCGACCGCCTTCTCCTGGAAGCTTGCCAACAAACTGCTCTTCGCCAAAGTACGCGAGGGCATGGGCGGCGCGGTGAAGTACTTCATCTCCGGAGGCGCGCCTCTCGGCCGCGAACTCGCCGAGTGGTATGCCCGCATCGGCATCCGCATCCACGAGGGATACGGTCTTACCGAGACCTCGCCTGTCATCGCCCTCAACAATCCCACTCATCACCGTCTGGGATCGGTGGGCACCATCCTCAGCAACCTCGAGGTGAAGATCGCCTCCGATGGGGAAATCCTGGTGCGCGGTCCGTCGGTCTTTAAAGGCTATTGGAACTTGCCCGCCGAAACTTCGCAGGCTTTTGAGGGTGAATGGTTCAAGACCGGCGACGTCGGCAACCTTGACGCCGAGGGTTATCTCGCCATCACCGACCGCAAGAAAGATCTCATCAAAACTTCGGGCGGGAAATTCATCGCGCCCCAGCCCATCGAAGGTTCACTGAAGGTAAATCCGCTGGTGGCCGAAGCCGCCATGGTGGGCGAGAAGCGGCGCTTCCCGGCCGTCATGATCCTGCCGAACTTCGCGCTGCTGGAAGAGTGGGCGCGGAAAAACAACGTAGAATTCGAGAGTCGCGATCATCTCGTAGCCCATCCCCGCGTCGTCGAGTGTTATACGCAGATTGTGGAACAGGTGAATGGGAACCTCGCGCAGTACGAGAAGATGAAGAAGCTCATCATCCTCCCCATCGAGATCAGCGTGGCCGACGGCACTATGACCGCCAGCATGAAACTCCGGCGCCGTCATCTCGAAGCCAAGTTCCACGACCGCATCGAGGCCATGTACGCCGCCGAAAACGGTGTCCCCGAACGCGCCGCAGCGAAGTGATCTTCAGTACACATGCAAAAGCCCACCTCGTGAGAGGTGGGCCATTAACAACAGTTCTCGCGGTTGACGAGGTCGGCGCTACCGCTTCAGCGCCCACGCCAATACCACCGCTCCCACGATAATCCGATACACCGCGAATGGCACGAACCCACGTGTCCGCACCCAGTTCATGAACCACGCCACCACGCCGTAGGCAACCACGAAACTCACCACGAACCCGATGGCCAGCGCAATCCATCCCTGCGTGTCCATATGCACCACGCCCAGCGCTGCTCCCGCCGCATCCTTGTGCCGAAGGGTTTTCAGCAGGTCGTAGCAGGTAGCAACGATCATCGTCGGAATCGACAGGAAGAACGAAAACTCCAGCGCCGCCGCGCGTGTCATCCCCGAAATCTGTCCCGCTGCAATTGTCGACATCGAACGCGACGTCCCCGGGAACACCGCCGACAGAATCTGGCACAGGCCAATCCACACCGCCTGCCCCAGCGACATCTTGTCCATGTCGTCCGTCCGGCCTTTATTCGCATACACCGCATCCACCACCCACATCACGATGCCGCCGATCAGCAGGGAAGTCCCCATGATCACCAGGCTCTCGAGATGCTTGCCGATGACCTTCGTCAGCAGAAACGCCGGAATCGCCGTGCACACAAACGCGATCAATGTCAGCGTCAGCGGATGGGTCAGCGCCGTGTGATTGCCATTCTTCCCCTGCGGAAACGTGTGCACGAATTCGGCAATGCGTTTGCGGAAGTAAATTGGCAGGCAAAGAATCGCCCCGAGCTGGATGAAGATTGAAAACATCTTCCAATATCCATCGCCCAGGTCAATGTGCAGAAGGGCCTCGCAAATGCGCAGGTGCGCCGTCGAGCTGACCGGCAGAAATTCGGTGAGTCCTTCAACCACGCCCAGCAGGGCGGCCAGCACGTATGTGTTCAAACATCCTCCAGCGACGCAGTTCTGCGCGAGGCGCGAACGCAGATTCTCCCGCGTCCGCCGTTTCCGCGCTAGTAACGATTGTTATGTCTACTCGTAATTGGTTCCGAAGACCGGAATGCTGTTCTGCACCATGTATACCAGACGCAGGGCCCGCATGGCCCAATCGGAAGTCGGTGCCTGTTGCACAACTCGTTGCGCCAGGGCGATGGCTCGCCGGTTGGCCTCCCCCGATTTATCGCTCTTGCTTTCCGTCCGGTAAATATCGATCAGCGATGCATACCGGTACGCCGCATCGTACAGCGCCTCCGGAGCCGCAGGAGAGTCGGGGTACTCCTGCGCGTACTTCTCGTAAATCTCCGCTTCCTTCGACGGGCATTTGGATTCGCCCATCCAGTCACCGCAGATCTTGTTGTCGATCAGGTGAAAAGCTGCCAGCGCCGCCCACTTCGTATGCGGAAACTTCTTCATCACCAGCCGCATGTACTGCTCATCGATCTGCGCCCGCAGGTTCGGATCCTCCGCCTTGGCCGACGGCCGCGTCCGCACATCTTCCTTCTCCAGCTGCCACTCCACATCCGCCGACCGGTACAGCGCCTCTCCCGCAATCGGCGAGGCCGGAAAGAGATCGTAAATTCTGAAGTACAACCGTCGCGCGTCGCCCGCGGCTCCCTTGCGTCCCTGCCGCCGGCTCGCCTCCGCCTCCGAATCGATCGCTTCGCCGAACAGCAGCTTATCGCCGTCCGGAGTCGACTGCGTAATCACGTTCCGCGCCAGCATCCATCCTGAAATATCGCGCGAGGTTTCCATGTCCGGGTTCACATCCACCGTTGCCAGCACGTGAATGAACTGTCCGCTGCGCTCCAGGACCGCAACTTCGCGGCCCCGCGTGAAGGTTGTCAGCTTTTGCGAATTGGTGTCCGGCGAAAGATAGATCTCGCCTTCGCGGATCGTGGCGCCATGTTCAGCAGCCAACGCCACTGAAGCCGCCAACACAACCGCGATCAACGCAACCCGTGGGACCCACCGCTTTCCCAACATTCCGAACCTGGCTCCTCGTAACCCACCGCTCATCGCGTGACTGCCGGCTGTGCGTCGTTTTCGTTCATTACCTGCGCCAGCAGCGACGGCTCCACGTTCCCGCCGCTCATCACCGCTACCACCTTGCTCCCGGGCGGCAGCTTGCTTTCGTGAAACAAGTACGCCGCAAACGTCACCGCGCCGCTCGGTTCCACCACCAGTCGCATCTCGCTGATCATCCGCCGCATCGCCTCGCGGATCTCAGCCTCTTCCACCGTGATAATGTCGTCCACATACTGCTGGATGATCCCGAAGTTCAACACGCCCACCGACTGTGTCCGCAGCCCATCCGCCAGCGTGCTCGAAACCCGCTCTGCCGGCAGCGTCACGATCTTTCCCGACCGCAAGCTTTGCTGCGCATCGTTCGCCAGCTCCGGCTCGACCCCGATGACTTTCGCCTTGCTCCCACTCATCTTCAGCGCCGCCGAAATGCCGCTGATCAACCCGCCGCCGCCGATCGGAACCAGCACTACGTCCACTTCCGGCATGTCGTCGAAGATCTCCAGCCCCACCGTTGCTTGTCCGCTGACAATTTCTTCGTCATCGTAGGGCGGCACCATCGCATACCCGTTCTCACGTGCCAGTTCTTCCGCCTTCTGCCGCCGCTCCGTGCTTCCCGCGCCCACCATCACCACCTCGGCTCCCAGGGCCTTCGTCGCGTCCACTTTGATCTTCGGCGCATTGCGCGGCATTACGATACAGGCCTTCACCCCCATCGCCCGCGCGCCAAACGCCACCCCCTGCGCATGGTTGCCGCTCGAGTAGGTGATCACACCCTTTTGACGTTCGGCCCACGGAAGTGTCGCGATCTTGTTAAAGGCGCCGCGCAGTTTGAACGACCCTATCGGTTGCAGCGATTCCGGTTTTACCCACAAATTGCGGTCGTGCGCCTGCTTCGGGCCGGACGGAAAGTACCGCACAAGCGGCGTGCGCGCTGCAATTCCACGCAGGCGCTCTTGGGCTTGGTGAAACGATTCAAGGGAAACCATCAGGGTACCTGACAAGATGTTACACCGTCAGGCAGCTTCACTCACCGACCTGCCCAGCACGCTCCGGTAAAGTGCTTCGTAATCGTGCACCATGCGTCCCACCGAAAAGTGCTCCGCTACATGGTTCCGGCAATCCCACGCGTGTAAGTCATCAATCCGCTCGACCGCATCTGACATCGCATCGAGATCTTTCACCAGGAAGCCGGTGAACTCATCGTCGATCATCTCCGGCAATGCTCCCCGGCGAAACGCAATCGCCGGAGTGCCGCAGGCCATCGCCTCCAGCGCCACCAACGAACTCGTCTCCTCCACCAGGCTCGGAATCAACAAAGCCGATGCCCGCGCCAGCAGCTCGATCTTCGTTTCGAAGGCCGGCAGCTCCACGAATTCAATCCCTACACCGAGATGCGGTTCCACTTCACGCGCGAAATATTCCTGGTGATAGCGAAATGGATAGACCTGCCCCGCAAGAATCAGCCGCCGCCCCGTGCGCCGCGCAACCTCGATCGCCAGATGCGGCGCCTTCTCTTCGCAAATGCGCCCCAGCCAGAGCAGGGAACCGTCTTTCTCGGTCCGCAAAGGAAAGCGGTCCACATCGATCCCGTTATGTATCCATCGCCGCAGGTTGGGCACGTCGGCAAAGGCCCGCGCCTGCGACGCGGAAACGCAATTCAACGCAACCGAAGCCGGTAGTGCCTGCCACCGGATATCGCGATAGAAGCTGCGCGGCAGGTGTACCGTTGCCAGCAACGGCGCCCCGTTGGTCTCCGCCTGCGCGAAGAAACTGCCACTCTGATCGTGAATGAGATCGAAGCTCTCCCGCCGAAGCAATTCACCCACCGCTCGCAAGTGCTCGGCGTTGCGCTGATCAAATCGGTCGGGCTCCCGCGGCGCATCGCCGGTCTCCACCAGCCTTCCCGCCACCTGCGATCCCGCACATGCCGCCACCGTGGTCTCATGACCGCGCCGGCGCATCGCGCCTTCCAGCGCCCACAGCATCTGTTCCGCGCCGCCGGCGCTCGCGTCGCTTACCGGCAACAGTGGGTACGCTATGTACAAAATCTTCAATCGGCACTCTCAACCCGGCGCTTCGATTCGAGAAATTCCTGGAACTGGTCCGCCACTTGCTGCCCCGTGATCGGCCATTGCCAGGCTTCGTAATTCAACACTCCGCTGTGCGGCGGACGGCTGTAATCGTATTCCGCCATCGGCCGAAACGTCTCCCGCACATTGTTCTCGAAGATCCCCACTACGCCTTTTTGCGAGACATATGCCTCGCACATCGCCCGCTTGCGGCGCTGTTCTTCTGCGGTCGGAATTAAATCAATCTCCGTCCCGTTGCTGCTATGAAATTCCTGCAACAAAACATTGTTATCCGCGCGACGAAAATACAGCGGAGCCTCCCAAACCGGAAGCCCCAGTTCATCCGCCACCTGTCGTCCCAGGAAATTGCACGCATCGTGGTCCGGATGCCCCCCTTCATACGCCAGGGTCAGCATCGTCTCCGGCCGGCGCTGCTTCACCACTTTTCGTAACGCCTCAAACGCCGCCGGCAAATTGCGGAACAGCCGCTGGTCTTGGAATTGCCGTCCTTCGTTGTCTGCCAGCCATAAAACGTCTTTCACTCCGACCGCCGCAAGAGCCGCCTCCGCTTCGGCACGCCGCAGCTCGACATAAGCTTCGCGCGATCCGTACTTACCCCAGAAATACGCGTCTTCCGGTCCACCATCGGTGGCAAACACAACCACCGGTTCGCGCACGCGCTGCAGCAGCGCTCCGCAGGAAATCGTTTCATCGTCCGGGTGGGCAATCAGCACCAGGGTTCGTCCGAGCAGGGGAGCCAGGGATTCCATCGCCATCCTAGGATGCTAATACCACACGTTTGGGGTTTCGGTCGGAAACTGCCCGCCCAAGGTTGCAGTGCCCTGGATCCCGCTCCCCCACGACAACCGGGAGAGCCGTGCTTCGCCACGAAGGCTCTCGCCAGTTCGCCCAGCGACGCCCTCGGCCAAACCGCCAGGGCCGCCGTATAACCTGCGCCACGTGTCTTTCCACCCAGTCGCGCAGCGACGCCATAAAAATAGCCCGCCACGTGAGTGGCGGGAACCGGCAGTGGCGCGTCGCAGAGTCCGCTTCAGCGGACGGCATCCAAAAAAAAGACCACGCCGTGGCGTGGTCCTTATTCACAACTGTTCGGACTTACCAGATCCCTTTATCGCTGCCCGTGATCTTGAACGCCACGGCCGCGGCCGAAGCCAACGGTGGCAACAACGAGAGCCGGAACGTCGCCGGCACATCGCCGCGGAAAGCCGCGCTCGTAACCTGCCGCGTATAAAGGTCCGCTCCCTGCGGCATGATCGGCACGCGAATGAAGCGTCCCTTCACGAACACTTTCTCGCCTCCGAACGGCGCCGCATTGAGTACGTCTGCTGGCAAATCCAGTCCCGTCCCGCGGTACTGCTTCACGTAATCCGAAACAATCCGCAGGTAACTGCAAACTCCCGGCCAGATACCGCCCAGGTCTGCTGCCTTCTTCAACTCCACGTAATCGATGGTTCCCGATTCCACTAGGTTCTTCGTGTTCACGATGTCGCAAACCCGGAAGTAAAAGTGACGGTACATGCGCTGCAGCGTCGCCACGATAATGCGCTCTTCCGGAGCTGGCACATAAAACGTCATGCCTTCCACCGTCTTCTGTACCCGGCGGGTCACGAAGCGCCTTGCCAGGGCGGTGTGCTCGCCCGTCTGCCCGAGTCGCTTGGCGTGCACTTCAATCGCTTCCGGCAGCTCCGGCACCTGGAAATTCCACTTGTGCGCCAACCGGTCGCCCCAGCTCCGCGGTTCGATGTGCGCCTGGAACTTCTCCGTCATCACCTTGGCCACGGTCTTTTCTTCGGCCGTGCTGTAAAGGTCCAGGTCGTTCCCCAGGTCCGGCCAATGGTCGAGTGACTTCATGACCGTCATCTGGCAACCCGCATTTTCCAGCTCGTTGCAAATCACTTCAAGACGCGAAAGCGCGTTCATGATCCGCGCCCGTTCCTTCTCGATAGCCGCCTGCGCCCATTGCGTCATTTCGGGCAGGTTCAGGCTGATCGCACCGTTGACCACCGGCTGCAGGGCCCGGATGATGACGTGATTGCTGTCGGCCAGGGACATCAGTTCGTCCCGCTCGGCCGGAGTCAGGGCCGCGACGTACCGGATCGCCTCCGCCGAAGCCGCTGGATTCAGCGTGAGTTGCGATAGGGCCTGTATGTGCTCTCGTTCTTTTGCAACGGGAGTTGCCATTAAAATTCTGACCTCTGTGATGGATTCTGCGCTGGGGTTTCGGGCGCGAGCAGGTGCGCTGCGCACTTCTGCTCACTACCAATCTTTTGATGTGAATTCCCGCCCCAACGTTGTGTGCTGCTGCTTAAACGTTACCACGCCCTAGCCCTTTTCACTTCAACATCTTGCACGCACCAAAGTTCATCCTTCGGTAAGCCTTCCACCACTTCGATCCAGCACTCTGCACCCCCCTGCGCACCGCGGTCAGCCCGAAAGAATCTTCAATACAACATCGCATTCCCTTGTCATTGCGAGGAGCAAAGCGACGCGGCAATCTGCTGTTGCCTTGCGCTGCAGATCGCATCGCCCCCACCTCACCCTCCACCGTGATCCTCCGCACCCTCCTTGCGGCACCCACGTCACTGCTTTCGTGACAATCGCGGTCTACTCTGATCCGGTGGGGCATTCCCACCTGGATCCAAAAGCTCTTTACCAATCAGTCATCTCAGCGTGTTTCTCAAAGTCACCGTGAGGTTGGGATTTTTGATCCTAACTCCTTATTCCGGAAGATTTTGCCCATAAAGGTATGGCTTTGCAATATTTTGCGAGTTTTCCACAGCCTAAGCTGCTGAAACCGCAAGAGGGTGGGGGGAGGGGGTACCCCGATACTCTCCGGTTAACAGACCGAGAGACCCGAGGCTGCCTCTGGTAGCCTAGTCCGCGATGAGGCGAGGATCGAAATCCTCCGAGGGGCTGCGCGTCGCCGTCGACACCGGCGGCACGTTCACCGATTGCGTCTGGGTCGAGAACGGCCGCCTCCGCATGCTGAAGGTCTTCTCCACCCCGCACGACCCATCGCAAGCCATCGCCCAGGCCTTGGAGCGAATCGGTCATCCGGGGGCGGTGCTCCTGTTACACGGCACCACGGTGGGTACCAACGCACTTCTTGAACGAAAAGGAGCGCGCGTCGCTTTCGTTACCACTGCGGGTTTCGAAGACACCATCGAGATCGGCCGCCAGAATCGTCCGCGGCTCTACGATCTGGCCGTGCAGCGGACCGCGCCTCTCGTACCGGAGAACTTGCGCTTCGGCGTTCCCGAGCGTATCGCCTCCGACGGCTCCATCCTTCGCCAGCCCACGCCCGACGAACTTCGCGATCTCCGCGCGCACATCGCTGCCGCCCAACCCGAGGCGATCGCCCTGTCGTTGCTTTTCTCATTCGCCAATCCAGCGAACGAAATCAAAGTCGCCGAAGAGCTCCAGCCGCTCAATCTGCCCATCTCCATCTCGCACCAGGTGCTCCCCGAGTTTCGCGAGTATGAGCGCGCCAGCACGGTCGTCGTCAACGCCTACCTGCAGCCCCTGATGTCGCGCTATCTCGAAGCCCTGCGCGTCAGGATCTGCGGCGCACAGCAACGCTCGCGCATCTTCGTCATGCAGTCGAGCGGCGGCATCGCAGCCCTTGAGGTCGCCGCCCGCGAGCCGGTACGCACCGTGCTCTCCGGTCCTGCTGGCGGCGTCGTCGGTTGTGCTGCCATGGCCCGCCAGAGCGGTTACGACCGCATCATCGGGTTCGACATGGGTGGCACCTCCACCGACGTTTGCCTCGTCGACCGCGAGATCCGCACCAGCAGCGAGGCCGAGGTCGCCGGTTTCCCCGTGCGCGTCCCCATGCTCGACATCCACACCGTCGGCGCCGGTGGAGGCTCCATCGCCCGCTTCGATACCGGGGGCGCCCTCCGCGTCGGCCCCGAGTCCGCCGGCGCCGACCCCGGCCCCATCTGCTATGGAAGGGGGGCCCACCCCACCGTCACCGACGCCAACCTCCTCCTCGGCCGCCTGCGCCCCGATCGTTTTCTTGGCGGAGAGTTCGCCCTCGACCTCGATCGCACCCGCAAAATCGTTCGCCAGTGGCTCAAGGAAAACCATTCGTCGCTATCGCTCGAGGCTTTTGCAGAAGGTGTAGTGCGCGTGGTCAACGCCAACATGGAGCGTGCCTTGCGCGTCGTCTCCATCGAGCGCGGCTACGATCCCCGCGAATTCGCCCTGGTCGCCTTCGGCGGCGCGGGCGCACTGCATGCCTGCGAGTTGGCGGACGCGCTCTCGATTCCGTCGGTGCTGGTTCCCGCACTCCCCGGCGCCCTCTCCGCCCTCGGCATCCTCGCCAGCGACGTCGTGAAAGACTTCTCGCGTACCCTGGTCTGGAATGTCGCGCAACTCCCAAAGACGCAACTCGACGCCGAGTTCCGCGCACTGGAAGACCGGGCCCGGCAGGAGTTTGCGAAGGAGCAGTGGGAAGGGAAGCCGCACCTGCGACGCAGCGTTGACCTGCGCTACCGGGGCCAGGGTTTCGAACTGAATCTGCTCTACACGCCGGGGGTGGTGCCCGATTTTCACGCCGAGCACCAGCGCCGCTATGGCTACTCCCATCCGGGGCGGGAGCTTGAAGTCGTGACCGTCCGTCTGCGCGCCACGATTGCTGCACCGAAGGTGAATCTCAAACCTGCCGCCGAGCACGGTCAAGCGACCGCGGAGAAAGCCAGGGTCATCTTCGCAGCGAAATCTGTGAACACTGCAATTTTGGATCGCGCTTCGCTGGCCACAAACCAAACGTTCCGGGGGCCGGCCATCATCACCGAGTACAGCGCGACCACAGTAGTCCCTCCGGGCTGGAACGGACGGATCGACAAAGCAGGGAATCTTCTGCTAACCAGATTGAGCCGTCGAACAAAAGCGGATCAGCACAACTCACGCGATGCCAATCCGCTTTAGTTTATGATTTCGGCTCCGTGGCCGGCTCATTTCCGAACGGTCCGCAACGCCCGCGCATCCCGCTGCGAAAACGCTCGCGCTCTTCCGGCGTCATGCGTTGGAAGCGTTCTTTAATTCTGCGGCGAGCGTTGGAACGCGCCATGCCACTGCTGCCCAGCCGGCCGAACAGAATCCGGCACAAGAGCAGTAAACCAAGCGCCTGCCAGAAAGTAATCATGTGCCAGGCGAAGAGCGACGGAAGCAGCCAGTTCCACAATCGCATGACTACATAGCCACCCACCGCCATGAAAATCAGCCCCATCAACGCCATTACCATAATTCGCACGGCTCGGTTCGCCATAATCTCTACCCCTCATCCATTCGTTAGTTCGTCGTAAATTGACTGCAATCTCTGTCGAAGGTGAAGCACCGCATATCGTTTCCGCGAAAGCGCGGTGTTCACGCTCACTCCCGTTTCGGCGGCAATCTGTTTAAAACTTTTTCCTTCCAGTTCGTGAGCGACGAAGACTTCGCGCTGCTCTTCCGGCAACTCATCCAAGGCGTGCTGCAATTCGTCCAGAAGCACGTTCCGAGCGTAAATCGCATCGGGACCCGCGTCCGGCGAAGGCAGCATGTCCTCCATCAAGAGCATTTCGCCGTCTTCCTCGGACACAGCGCCGCTGCTCAACGGCTCCGGCTTCTTCCTGCGAAAGAGGTCGATGATGCGGTTGCGTGCCACGCGATACAGCCAAGCTCCCACATGATCGATCGGCATCAATAGCCGATTGGCCTCGACCAACTCGTAAAAAACGTCCTGCAGCACGTCTTCTGCGTCGCCCGGATCAGGCACACGCCGTCGGATAAAGTTCAGTAGCCGGGATCGCTCCTGCCCAACCACGCCGGAGATCCGCCGATCTTGTTCGTGGGTCATGCGATCGAGGCTGCGCGCTCCGTCCATCTACTCGTGAAGACGAATGGGGGTACCTGGATATTGTAAGGATTTGGAAAAAGATGGTTTCGAGGCAAAAAAAAAGCGCTCCCGTAGGAGCGCTCCCTGAAATTCCAGCGGTCAGCTAGGCGACGTCGTCGCGACGCTTCTCGACGCGGTCTTCCC
The DNA here is from genome assembly GCA_963703075.1 of uncultured Acidobacteriaceae bacterium. GTDB lineage: Bacteria > Acidobacteriota > Terriglobia > Terriglobales > Acidobacteriaceae > Korobacter. The sequence continues at coordinate 1,841,894 of OY969786.1, read as the reverse complement.
GCTCAGCCTGCTTTTCGCGCGATTCCTCGGCGGCAGCGCGGCCTTCGTCCTTGACCTTGCCAAAGGCATTCTCGACTTTGCCTTTGATCTGCTGGCCGATTCCCTCAGCCTGCGTTTTATGGTCACCGGTCATCTCGCCGACCTTGCTCTTCACTTTGCCCGCAATCTCGTCTGCCTTGCCCTTGATGCGATCGTTATCCATAAGTTTCCTCCCTATCCGAATCAACAGGAGACCGAAGCCTTCCTGTGGTTAATCGATCTCGGTGAATTGGAGCCAGCCGGTTAAACCGCGGAACGGCGTCCGCTGATCAACTGGAAGACCAACGCGATTACCGCAAGGACCAAAAGAATGTGAATGAACCCGCCGAGCGTATAGCTGCTCACCACACCCAACAGCCACAGCACCAGCAGGACTACAAACAATGTCCAAAGCATATCCTCACCCTCGCTGACTAAGAATTTGTGTTGACATCGCGGTGAACAGCGTGCCTCACTGACCTGGATACTTGGGTGCAGAATTGGGGATTAAGGTTGGCGAAAAACCAGCAACAACTCTCGTTTGTAGAGTTGATTTTTTGGTTACATAGGACAACCCTTTGTCCGGAAACGCCTTAATACTCCAGCCAGTTTGGTATCCTCACAAACAATTCATGAAGATCGCGATCCAGGGCGAGTTGGGATCCTTCAGCCATCAGGCATGCCAGGAGAATTTTCCTCGTGCCAGGGTGGTTCCTTGCGCAGTCTCCAGTGAGGTTTTTGCCGCGCTCAAGTCCCGGCGCGTCGATGCTGCGCTCGTCCCCATTGAAAATACACTGGCGGGCCCGGTCGTTGTTCACTACGACTTGCTCCTGGAAAACAATTTCCATGTGAATGCGGAGTTTCGGCTCCGCATTGAACACCAGCTGTTAGCCGTACCCGGAGCGAGGGTTTCCGACATTCGCAGCGTCCTCTCGCATCCTGTCGCGCTCGATCAGTGCCGCAAGTTTTTCGCTACGAATAAGAAGATTCGTGCTGTCTCGTTTTATGACACCGCGGGCGCAGCGCGCCACGTGATCGAAGAAGGGAAGAGAGAGCAGGCTGCAATCGCTTCGCGAATTGCGGCTGAAGTGTATGGAGCACAAACTCTACGCTCGAACCTCGAGGATGACGCCCAGAACTACACGCGGTTCTTTCTCGTAGAACGCAATCCGCGAGCCGCCAAGGGTTGCAACAAGGTGTCGGTTGTAATCGGTTTGCCGAATTCTCCGGGAAGCTTGTTTAAGGCGCTCAGCGTCTTCGCATTGCGCGAGATCGACCTGACGAAGATCGAATCGCGCCCCGTCCGCGGAAGACCCTGGGAGTATGCCTTCTTTCTCGACTTTCTCCAGACAGACCCACGAGCTTCGGAGAATGCCTTGCGGCACTTGAGTGAGATTGCCCAATTCGTTAAGGTTCTGGGTCGATATCGCGCCTCGGAATGAGGTGCGCCCTCCAGACGTAATTCTCATCGTCGTTCCCAACAAGCCTCGGGTCCGGCGAAACCCTAAACATTCTTGTTCGATCGGCCGATTGATCCATTACAATCCTCCCGCCCTGCGGCGATGGCCGGTCCGTATTAGGTGTCTGGTCCGGCGCTCTGTTTGGAGGACTGAACCGGTGGCCGTGGCTCCCGGTAAGCATTTTCTAAGTGTCTGAATTGGGGATGTTTATCTGCACTGCATCTTTTTCCGCAGCGCTTCATCTAAACTTGAGCATAACTGACTCAAGGAGCAATATGGCGAACGAAGCTCGCAACATCGAGCGCAGTACTCCGGAGATCCGTGACGATTCGACTGAGGCCCGCACCCTGCCTTTGTTACCCGTTCGCGACACGGTTTTATTTCCTCATGCCGTCCTACCGCTGACCGTTGGTCGCGAGAGTTCGGTGCAGTTGATCAATTCGTTGGGTGAGGACAAGACAATTGTTGTAGTGGCGCAGCGCGAGGCGCGCGTTGATTCACCGCAGCCTACCGACCTCTACACCGTCGGCTCGCTGGCGGTGGTCCACAAGGTTGTGAAGATGCCAAACCAGAGCCTGTTCGTGTTTGCCGAGGGCCTGGAACGGGTACGCGTCACCGAATACACCCAGCTGACGCCTTTCATGCGGGCGACCGTCGACACGGTTCCCGAGGCATTTCCGCCCAAGAGTTCCGAAATCGAGGCGCTGCAGCGCAACGTGCTGACCCTCTTCCAGCAGATCGTTAGCGGCTCGCCGACCTTGTCGGACGAGCTGTCGACCGTGGCGATGAATATCGATGAGCCAGGCCGTCTGGTGGACTTCGTTGCATCCTCGTTGCCGTCCCTTTCGACCCGCGATAAGCAGGAGATTCTCGAGACCGCCGACGTGCAGATCCGGCTCGACAAGATCAACCAGCACCTGGCGAAGGAGCTGGAAGTGCAGCAACTGCGCAACAAGATCCAGTCCGAGGTACAGGACCGGGTGCAGCAGACGCAACGCGAGTATTACCTGCGCGAGCAGCTGAAGGCGATCCAGAAAGAACTGGGGGAGCAGGACGATAGTGCCCGCGATGTCGATGAGTTCCGCGAGAAGATCGAAGCAGCCGGCATGCCGGACGATGTGAAAAAAGAGGCTCTGAAAGAGCTGGGCCGTCTTTCGCGCATGTCGCCCATGGCCGCCGATTACTCCGTGACGCGCAACTACATCGAGTGGCTGGCAGTCCTGCCGTGGACGAAGTCATCGGGCGTTGAACAGGTCGATATTCCCAAGGCGAAAGAGATCCTCGACGAAGACCACTACGATCTTCAGAAGGTGAAAGATCGCATCCTCGACTACCTCTCGGTGAGGCGGCTGAAGCCGAACATGAAGGGGCCGATCCTGTGCTTTGCCGGGCCTCCGGGCGTGGGCAAAACCTCGCTGGGCAAGTCCATCGCGCGGGCACTCGGACGCAAGTTCGTGCGCATCTCGCTGGGTGGCGTGCACGACGAAGCGGAAGTCCGCGGGCATCGGCGGACGTACATCGGCGCGTTGCCGGGGCAGATCATGCAGGGCATTCGCCGGGCGGAGACCAACGATCCGGTCTTCATGCTTGACGAAATCGACAAGGTCGGGCGCGATTTCCGCGGCGATCCTTCGGCGGCGCTGCTTGAGGCGCTGGATCCGGAACAGAACAACTCGTTCCGCGATAACTACCTCGACGTGCCCTTTGACCTGAGCAAGGTGCTCTTCATCACTACGGCCAACCAGTTGGATCCGATTCCGGAGCCGCTGCGTGACCGCATGGAGATCATCGACCTGCAGGGCTACAGCGAAGAAGAGAAAGTGCACATCGCATTCCGATACCTCATTCCGCGGCAGAAAGAGGAGAACGGAATTACCACGGAGATGATCGAGTTCTCCGAAGAAGCGGTGCGCATGATCATCCGCAACTACACGCGTGAAGCGGGCGTTCGCAACCTCGAACGCAATATCGGTACGGTGTGCCGCAAGCTCGCGCGGCGCATTGCGGAAGGCAGGAAAGACAGGCTGGTGGTTACCGCCAAGACCATCCATGAGATGCTGGGCGGTGAAAAAGTTCGCGTCGACACCGAAATCGCAGAACGCACCAAGCGTGCGGGTGTGGTTGTGGGGTTGGCCTGGACGCCGGCGGGCGGCGACATCCTGTTCGTGGAAGCCAGCACGATGAAGGGCAAGGGCGGATTCACCATGACCGGCCAACTCGGTGACGTGATGCGCGAATCGATGCAGGCTGCACTGAGCTGGGTGAAATCGAACGCCCAGAAGCTCGGCATCAGCGAGGACTTCTTCGAGAAGCACGACATCCACATTCACGTGCCGGCTGGCGCCATCCCGAAAGATCGGACCTTCGGCTGGTGTGACGATGGTGACCGCGTTGGTCTCGCTGCTGACGGACAAACCAGTCCGTCCGCTGACGGCGATGACCGGTGAGATCACGCTGAGCGGCAACGTGCTGCCGATCGGCGGCGTGAAAGAGAAGACACTGGCAGCCAAGCGGGCCGGCGTGAAGGACATCATTCTTCCAGCAGAAAACCAGATGAACATGGAAGAAGACCTGACGCCGGAACAGCTGGAGGGCATCAGCGTGCATTACGTCAAGACGATCGACGAAGTGCTTGAGATCGCGCTACCTTCCAACAAGGCCGAGGAAAAGCTGGACGCGCAAACCCGGGCGGAAGTTCTGCACGAAGCGCCAGCGGTGTAATCGAACCAAAATCTACGCAAAGGGGCTGCCGAAAGGCAGCCCTTCTTTTTGCAGATCTTAGGCAAGGCGGAATTGCAGGCCGGTCCGCACGCGACAGTTTGGGTTAACGTTTTACTAAACGGTCGCCCTCCCCTACGCTACCCCTGTTTTCAGCAGCTTAGGCTACGCAAAATGCCCAAAATATTCTACCGACGAGACTTACGGGCAAAATATTGCATGCAAAGCAGTTTCGCTGCAGTTTGGGCTTTCGCGCTCACAGCCACTTGAACCCGCGCGTTAACTCTTGGGTAACGAGAGTTAACGCCCGGCGACAAATACCCCACGACAACACAGTTAACATGTCGTCTCCAACGGGTCTGTGATGCGCGACAGGGACGGACCTGCGATGGGTCACGGGTAAGAGTGATGCAAAGGCGTGCCGCCCTTGAACCAGCTTGTGCGATACCCCGAGGACGATCCGTCGGGCTTTAGCGGCGAAATGGTCTCCGCCCTGGATCGTGGGAGACAACGCATCCTGGTAGAGGGAAGTTCCTGCAGAAAGTGGTGTGACGATGAAAACGGAGCTGCTGCGATTCAATGGCGCGATGAAGCGCGATCCGGCCATCGACGCGTGGATGAAGAAGCACGCAGGTCCCTTGGGAGATATTGCGCATCAGTGGTTTGAGGTAATGCGGAACTGCGGAGACGAAGTCCTGGAGCTTTTGCATGACGGATGTCCGGTTGCGTGTTTCGGAGATACGCCGTTCGCTTACGTGAACGTATTCACTTCCCACGTGAATGTGGGGTTCTTTCAAGGCGCGGCGCTGCGAGATCCGGGGCAGTTGCTGCAAGGCAACGGCAAGTTCATGCGCCACGTGAAGTTGCGACCGGGAACGGCTACCGATGCGTCCGAGCTGAACAGGCTCATCCATGCGGCTTACGCGGATATAAAGGCACGTGTCGAACACGGCTAGCGGAGGGAGACGTCATTCGTTCGAAGATCGAGCTTTCGCGCGGCTAATCGCGGCGCGAGCAGAGGCCTGCCGCCCCGCAGGGGCTACAGTTGTCGTGTGACCCTTCCCCGACGCTGAATCGCGTCGGGCTTTAACCGCGAAACGGCCTTCGGCCTGGTTTATGGAAGCCGTCCCGCGGACGAATTTTTAGGTACAAAGACGGCGATCAGGAAGGACGTTTCAGGCAGAACGAAGCCTCGCGGACGAGCCGCGAGGCTGCTGGAGAAAGCACGACGATGGGCGAGAGACTTACGACTTGAAGGAGGCGATCGCCGAAGCTTCGTCGTCCTTAATATCAAAGACGGTGTAGAGCTTGGTGATCTGGAGAAGGTCGTGGACCTTCTTGGTGAGGTTGAGCAACTTGAGTTCGCCACCCTGGTTGCGTACCGAGGTGAAGCCGCTGACCAGTTCGCCGATGCCGGAGCTGTCGATATAGGTCACGTCGCCAAGATTGAGCAGGATCTTTTTATGGCCCTGTCCGAGCAGCTCGCGAATGTTATCGCGAAGAACGACGCTGCCTTCGCCGAGAGTAATACGCCCACTCAGGTCGACGACGGTGATGCCGTCCACCTGTCGTGTGCTTGTTTTCATCGTCACTGGGAAGCCTCCTTGTGGTCCGACGCCGTCGCGTGGACCCGCTTGATCAATGTAATTTCAGTTCCGGGTTCAAGATTACGGAAACGAACTTCGTCCATGAACGCGCGGATGAGGAAAATGCCACGTCCAGACTGTTTCAACAAATTCTCCGGCGCCAACGGATCAGGAACATTCTGCGGATTGAGACCGACGCCCTGGTCCTGCACCGTGATCACCAGCTCGTTGCCGGTGTTCTCAAACGAAATCGAGACCCGCTTGTTGGGGTCGTAATGATTGCCGTGCAACACCGCGTTGACCGTGGCCTCACGGACCGCCATGGAGATGCGTCCGGATTCATCCTCGTCGAAGCCGGAACGAATTGCCATCTTCGTCGCCTCTTCTTCGGCCTTATTTACGCTGTCGAGCGACGAATCGAGCGAGTAAGACACTCTTTGAACGGTCATGATGGTGTCGAGAACGGGAAATCCCAGGAGTCGAGTGTTTCAGCTCCATTTTAAGATTGCCCAGTTTGCACGTTAGGGACGCAAGATGTCAATTGCTTCGCGGATTGGTGATGGGAAGAGGGAGCAATCAGGGAATTGCGCACCGGTTTGCACAGCTCGGTCTGAAAGCCAAGGCAGAGCTACTTTTTCACCGTGACTCGGCTGGCGATCTGGTCGTACTCACCCCGGGTGAGAACTTTGCGGCTCACCAGGTCGGTGGGTTCGTTGTAGGGACGGGACGCCATGATGCGCTCGGCGCGCGCGTCGGTGATGCCCGGTAGCTTGGTGAGGTCTTCCTTCGTGGCGGAGTTGAGGTCGACGGTGTTCTTGCCCAATCCGTCTTTGATTCCCTCAGCAACAGCCTTGGTATCCGCCTTCACCGCTGCGGTCGCGTTCGCGGTGCGTTCGCGGATCTGGTCGGGATTCTGCGGCGTGGTGCAGCCCGCGAGGAAAATGAGCGTAACGAGAGCAGCAGCTAAGAGAGTACGCATACCCCAAGTTGGATGCAGAGTAGAGCGCCCGGGTGTTGGCTGAATCTGCCGAAAGAAAACAAGAAGGAGAGCCGGGCGGGTTCAGCCGCCGAGGTCGACGTGCTCGACGTTGTCGACAGGGTGGCCAAGGAAACCGCTGCCGAGGTGGCGGAACTTCTGCACGGAATCGGTGACGAAGAAGCGGAAGTCGGGGGTGAGCGGCAGGGAGTCGGGAGCACTGGGAGCGGTGACGGCGCGCGCACCGCTCACCTGGGTGACCGCAGACCCGCTGGTGGGCGGAGGATCACAGCCGAGCTTGGCAGCGAGCGCACGGGCGGTGGACTCGGCGGAATCGACGATTGCGACTTCAGGCGGCACGACCTTGCGAAGCAGGGCGCGGATCAGTGGATAGTGGGTGCAGCCGAGGAGAAGGACATCGCTGCGTTGCTGGGCGCGATGGAAGGCATCCTCCAAATAGATGGAGGCCACCTGGCGGGTGACGGGGTGATCGGTCCAGCCTTCCTCAACCAACGGCACGAGCAGCGGACAGGCTTTCTCGTAGGCTTTGATTCCCAGTTTTTCAAGAGCGCGCTGATAGGCGTGGCTGGCGATGGTGGCTTCGGTGCCGATGACGGCGACGTTGCGCGTCTTCGACAGTTCGGAGGCGGCGGCTGCTCCGGGGCCGATCACGCCGATGGCGGGCACGTGGGCTTTGTCCTCGATGGCGTCCATGGCGAGAGCGGTCGCGGTGTTGCAGGCGATGACTAATTGCTTGGCGCCTTCGCCCTCGAGGAAATGGCAGGCGCTGAGGGCGTAGCGGGCCACGGTTTCGGCAGACTTCGCGCCGTAGGGTAGCCGAGCGGTGTCTCCGAAGTAGAGATACTCGGCGTTGGGAACGAGGCGCGCCATCTCGCGCAGCACGGTGAGCCCGCCAAAACCGGAGTCGAAGACGCCAATCACGGGACGCGTCGCACTCATTGCAGGTCCTTTACGACTTGAGTGAAATTGGCCGCATCGAGCGGGGTCTCGAGGTCGGCATGTCCTGCGAGGGTTTCGCGTTCTTTGCCGTCCACCAGGATTTTGACGGTTTTGATTTCCGAATTGTTGGCGTGGAGGGTGGCGATGATCGAAGCTACGGTCAGTTCCTCGGCGAGGATTCCGGAAGGATGTTTTTCGGCGAATGCGCTATTGAAATCAACGACGACGAGTCCGTTCTTCACGAAGTAGACGTCTTTCACGTCGGAGCCCTCGCCGATGGCATGCGGCGAAGGGTTGGTCTGGTACAGGGTCAAGAGGTTGCGCAGGATCTGCTGCGTCCGCTCCGTGCTGTTCGCCGGCAGGGGAATGGTCACGGTGGTGCGGGCAAGAAGCCCGGTGCGATCGTCGGCAACGTAGAGGACGGCGCCGCTGGAAGGACCGGTGACCGGCGCGGCAACGGGAAGTTGATCCAGAGCGACCTTGGTCTGCGTGCGTTCGGCACGATGTTTGAGGCGGAAGGTGTACGCGCCGAGGATGACGACAACGACGGCCAAGACAGCGGCCATAATTTTCAGGTGTCGAGGGATCATCGCGCTGCCCCCATGAGTTTGGGCCGCATGGCGACGATGCCGTTCGCGACCGCAGCGACGATGCTTTGCTGGTAATCGGCGTCGTTGATGTTGTCGACGTCGCCGTCAGGCGGAGCGATCTCAAGAGCGATAGCCGGGGCGGCGATGTTGCGCATGGGACGCAACGGCGCGGGCAAAGCGGTGACCGGGATGTGCCGGGTACTCAATTCCGCCGAGACCGATCCGGCGACTTGCGAGCTGAGATCGAGGAACGGCGCTTGCGCCTGGGGCCACGGGAGAAATCCTCGCGTGCCGGCGCCGGTGGGCGCCATGAGGGCGGTGAAGACGCGGGTGCCGGTGCCAAGGTTGGCGGCGTGGACACAGACATACACGGCCGGCCGGAGGGAATTCACCGCGACGGCGCGGTCATCAAGGGCGATGGTGGCGTCTCCGTAGCGTAGAAGGCTGGCGTACACACCCTTGTTTTGCAGTTCGTGTTGAAGACGTCGCGCAAACGCCAGGTTCACGTCTTTTTCGTTGAGACTGTCGGTGATGGCAGCGCCGCGTTCGTCGCCGCCGTGAGCGGGATCGATGACAACCAGGAAGTGCGGAGCAGCCGGCGCAGCCGGAGTGGGTGCGACAGGGGCAGGAGCCGCCGCTTGCGCGGGAGCGGGCGTGGTCGGCTTGGCGGCTTCCGGAGCGGCAGGCGCGGGAGCGATGACGATGGTCTTGTTTCCGTCAGAGAAGGTCGCCGTCAGCGGAACGGAACCGTTCACGGCGATCTGGGCAACGCCGGAGGCGTCGCTGAAGTTCAGGCTGGTGATATTCGGGTCGCTGGTCTGGACGGTTTCGGACCCGGTATTCACCAGGGGTTCACGTCGGAAGATCAACCGCAGTTTTCCCGGTTCGCTGGCGACCATGGGGTTCACCGGGGCGGAAAAGCTCAGGATGAGCCGCGGAGGCGTTTTCTGCAGGTCCTGTGTGAATTTGATGGCCACGTTGCCGAGCAGCAGTCGAAGGGAGCTCTCGCGGAAGTCAGCGGTCGACCCAGTGAATAAGGGAACCAGAGTGCCGATGTCGTGCATAGGCAGGTAGCCGCGCCCGTTGGCGATGTGGAAATCGCCGGAGAGTTCGAAGTCCTGGCCGTGAACTTTCCCTTTGTTCTTACCATCATGGAATTCGGCCTGAACCTCGTGTCCGGCCGCAGGGTTGAAGCGCAGCTTCCATTTGCCGCCGTCTTCATGAGCTTCCACGGTGCCGAGGGGCTCGAGGACGTCGGCGAGCCCGATGTAATCCTTGGCGTCATAAGGGGTAAGAGGGACGGAGTAGGAGGCGGCGGGAGCGTAGATGCTGAGGTGTTTTTCCGCCTGGGTGCGGGCTGCAGGGGCAAACCACAGGCCGTTCCAAGCACTGCGAGCGCCAGCAGGAACCATTGCGCTTGTGAACGGAACTTCAACTTGCGATTGCCCCTTGAGGTATGAGAGCTGGTGCCAACCGGGGGTGTCCGATGGGATGGTACGGCGAAAGGACGGACCGCAACCGATCGGAACATCCAACGGCAATCTATTGCAGTTGATTGCCATGCAAATATGACTAGCAGCTAGGCGGATTGTAGCAGCTTGAAGAAAACCATCACTCCTTACTTTTTCATCACATAAAGCTGCGCAGGTACTCTGCATTCCCGCACGGAGCCTGGCCTGCGTGGCATTTTCTTGTGATAACATCTGCGCCACATCGAAAGAAGGGACCCCTTATGGGCAGCAGGAGTTGTATGGAGCACGTGTCGTCGACCACGTGGAACATGCAAGTCTGGCGCGCCGCATCGTCGCAATTGACGGCGCACACTCGTTCACTCTTTCGCCTTCTTGGTTGGGCGGTCATCCTCGTAATGTTTTGCGGACTTGGAGTGCCGAGCTTCGCCCAAACCGATACCGACGATGTTCATGTGCAGCCGCGGGAACCGAAAAAGCCGCCAGTGCCACAAGCCGACCCGGACCTGAACACCCACACCCGGCCGATGCGGGTGGATGTGAACCTGGTACTGGTTCCGGTCACGATTACCGATCCCGACAACCGCCTGGTGACGGGACTGGAGAAGGAAAACTTTCATGTCTTCGACGCCGGGGTGGAACAACAGATCCGCCACTTTTCCAGCGAGGACGCCCCGGTTTCGATTGGCGTGATTTTCGACGTCAGCGGCTCGATGGCCAACAAAATCGACAAGTCGCGTGAAGCGATCGTGGAGTTTTTCAAGACCGCCAATCCTGACGATGAGTTTTTCGTGATCGCGTTTAACGACAAGCCGGAGGTCCTGGCCGATTTCACCAACAGTATTGAGGACATCCAGGAAAAGCTGACCCTCCTGCAGCCCAAGAACCGGACGTCTCTGCTCGACGCTATTTACCTCGGCATGAACAAGATGCGGCAGGCGAAATATGAGCGGAAGGCACTGCTGGTGATTTCGGATGGCGGAGATAACCACAGCCGTTACACCGAGAACGAGATTAAGTCGATGGTGCGCGAGGCCGATGTGCAGATTTATGCCATCGGCATTTATGATGTAAATCCGGCGATGCCGGAGGAAGTCGCGGGTCCGGCACTCCTTTCGGAGATCTCGGACTGGACGGGCGGAAGGACCTTTCCGATCGATAACGTCAATGAATTAGCGGACGTAGCGACAAAGATCGGAGTGGAGCTGCGCAACCAATATGTGCTCGGATACCGTCCAAGTAAACCAGGGAAAGATGGCAAGTGGCGAAAGATCAAGGTTCGCCTGGTACCACCCAAGGGCTTGCCACCGCTCCATGTTTTCGCGAAAACTGGTTACTATGCTCCTTCGGAATAAAATGTTCTCTCTTCGTGTGTTCGCGGCCGTGTTGCTGGGTCCCATGCTTGTCGTTGGGCAGGGCTTCGCCCAGAGCCAGTCGGGTAGTAGCGCGCAGCAGGGCCAGGCGCCCGCCAATCAACCCAGCCAGCAGGACAGCAGTGGCAGCGGACGAATCATCGAGCCCATCGACCAAACCAATGGTCCGGCGCAGCCCGCAACGGGCCAAACCCAACAGCAACCGGCCCAGGCTCCCGCGCAAAACCAGCCACAGCCTGTCCAGCCAATCGACAACGGAGCGAACAGTCAAACGGATCAGGGACCCGTTCCCCAATCTCCCAACCAGCCGAGCGATACGGTGACGGTTCCGACGGGAAAGCAGGGACAGGCGCCGGATAGTGAAACCAGCGGCGTTTACATCTTTAAGAAGCAGGTAGAAGAAGTTCGCCTGCATGCGACGGTCGTAGACGAACGGCAACGGCTGGTGACCACCCTCGACAAGACTGCATTCAGCGTTTTCGAGAATGGGCAGCCCCAGCAGATCACCTCGTTTCGGCAAGAGGACGTGGCCGTCGCGCTGGGAATCGTGATCGACAATTCCGGATCCATGCGCGACAAGCGGCCGGCGGTGAACCAGGCGACACTCAACCTGGTGAAAGCGAGCAATCCGCAGGACGAGGTCTTCGTGGTCAACTTCAACGACGACTATTACCTCGACCAGGACTACACGGACAGTATTCCGAAGTTGAAAGAATCATTGGAGCGCTACGAGACGCGCGGAGGTACCGCACTTTACGACGCGGTGCTCGCGTCCAACGAACACCTGATGAAGGCGCCCAAGTTAGAGAAGCGGGTTTTGTTCGTCGTGACCGATGGCGAGGATGACGCCAGCTTGAACACCCTGGAACAGACCATCCGCAAAGTCCAAGTGGAAAATGGTCCGACGATTTACACCATTGGCGTGCTCGACGAGCAGGGAAGTCATAAGCGGCGGGCAGAGCGCGCCCTGCGTGAGTTGGCTGAGGCGACGGGTGGAGTCGCGTTCTTCCCGGCGAGCATCGATGAGGTCGATAAGATCACCCAGCAGATTGCGCACGACATTCGCAATCAATACACGATTCTCTACAAGCCGACGAATCCGCAATCGCAAGGCGGCTACCGCACCGTAAAGGTCGAAGCGCGTGCACGTGGTTTCAGTAAGCTCCAGGTCCGCACGCGCAGCGGATACTATGCCGGTCAGGAAGCGGCAACCAACGCGCCCGCCAAGCCGGCAACGAATCAGAAGCCGTCCCCCAATCAACAGCCGATCCGCTAGGGAATCGATCTTCCGAAAGCCCCGCTCGAAGTGGCGGGGCTTTTGCATTGCAGGCATCAGCAAACCTTCCGCGGCTCGCTGCGTTCCTTGAATTTGCTAAACTCTCTCTCGCTTGTTCACGGGGGTTGAACAGATGTCATTCAATAGGGGCGCGGTGGTGCGCCATAGCGCGATTGCAGCCGCCGTGCTGTTTGCCGGCACGGGTTTAATTGCGGCACGACAACAGCAGGGTCCGAACATCCGGTCCGAAGACGGCAGTGCAGGCTTTCAAGAACATCCAGGTATTGAAAGACATTCCGGCGGACCAGTTGATTCCATCGATGCAATTCATCACAAACGCGCTCGGTGTGGAGTGCGACTTCTGCCACGTAGAAGGCGCCTTCGACAAGGATGACAAGGACGAGAAGAAGACCGCGCGCAAGATGATGGCGATGATGATCACCATCAACCAGGAGAATTTCGAAGGAAAGAAGGTCGTGAGCTGCAACACCTGTCATCGCGGGACGCCTCACCCGCAGGCGATTCCGGCCATCACAGCGGAAGCGCGGCAGCCCATGCCGACCGAGGAGATGGAGCACGCGCACCACGATCAGGATGCGAACTTGCCCTCGCCCGATCCGGTGCTGGATGCCTACGTGAAGGCAGTCGGGGGAGTCGATGCGCTGGCCAAGCTGAAATCGGTGACAGAAAAAGCCGGTATGGAGATGGGCCCGGGACACGAGGTCTCGGTGGAGATTTATGAAGAGCGTCCGGACCGGCGGGTATCGATCGCACACATGCCAGACGGCAGCGACAGCGTGACGGCTTACAACGGCAGCGAGGGGTGGTTGACGTTCCCAAAACGGCCGGTGCGGGTGATGAACGGCGACGAACAGTACGCCTCGAAGCTGGATGCGGAATTCCTGGTGCCAAGCGATCCGCGAAAAGTTTTCTCCGCATTCAAATCGGCGAAGCCCGACACCATCGACGGGAAGGAAGTGAATGTCGTGCTGGGATTGAACGACGGGCAGGAGCCGGTGAAGCTGTATTTCGACAAGCAAACCGGTTTTCTCGTGCGGATGGTGCGCAACGCGAATACGCCCCTGGGCTTGAATCCGACGCAAGTGGATCTAGCCGACTACCGCGACCAGGGAGGAGTGAAGGTGCCCTTCGCGTGGACGATCGCGCGTCCATTTGGTCGCTTCACCATGAAGGTGGACTCGGCGCAACTTAATGAACCAATTGATGCAGCGAAGTTCGCCAAGCCGAAAGTCGCAGCCCCGCCCGCGCATTGATAGTCGCTGAAATTGTGATGAGAGCCCGCCGAAAAAGCGGGCTTTTTATTTGCGCGCAAAAACGCAGTTCGTTGTATATTGTCGAGCAGCTACTCTGGATTTTTCGGTTTGCAATCTCCTCCTAAGCAACATACGATCACAGTACCTACTCCAAGGGGAACTTACTTGACTGCAGAGCGCAAGCGCTATTGGCGCCCGGAGACCTCTCTCGACTTGAAACGAGTCAGCCTGGCTCGCGGAGGGGTATGGGCTGCGGTCACGGTAGGTGTATGTATTGGCGCGATTGTTCTGGTTGCCCAGATCTTTATCGACCGGCTCACCGGCCAGGGGCAGCACATCCTGGTCTATTCCGACATCGTGATGGGTGCGATCACCGGAATCGCCACCGGTATCGGACTGCGACATTACCAGAACCATATCGAAGCCGATAAGGCGCGCATGCACATGGTGGCGGAAATGAATCACCACGTACGCAATGCGCTGACGGCCATCAGCCTGTCGGTCTACGCGAAGAACGATCCCCAACTGGAGACAACGACGCGCGAGGCGATCCATCGCATCGACTGGGCGTTGCGTGAGGTGCTGGCCACCCCGCACAATGGGATGACCTCAGGAAGCCGCAAGCCAATCGGTTCCGAGTCGGCATCGCGCCGCAGCGCATAGTTCCCATCCACCGCAGTTTTCGTTGACCATCCTGCCGCAACCCGATAGCCTGACTAGTTGGCCCTTTTGTCATGAAGACCACTGAACTTTCCTCTCTCCGCGTCGCCGAAGATATTTCCGAACTGGTAGGCGAAACTCCCGTTCTTCACCTGCGAAAAATGGTCCCGCCGAACGTGGCGGACATTTACGTAAAACTTGAATACCTGAATCCCGGCGGCAGCATCAAGGACCGCGCGGCGCTGGGGATGATCCTGCGTGCCGAAAGGGAAGGCATTCTCAGGCCCGGTTCCACGATTCTTGAAGCCACTGCAGGGAACACCGGCGTGGGCTTGGCTTTGATCGGGGTGAGCCGCGGCTACAAGGTCATCCTTGCCGTTCCGGAGAAGTTCAGCAAAGAAAAAGCCATGCTGATGGAGGCGCTGGGTGGAGTGGTTCACCGTACCCCGGACGCTGAAGGGATGGAAGGCGCCATCCGGCTGGTAAAAAAACTGCGGGACGAAATTCCCGGATCATGGCTGGCGGGACAGTTCGAGAACCAGGCGAATCCTGACTATCATTACGAAACCACGGCGCGGGAGTTGTGGGAACAAATGGGAGGCAAGATCGACGCGCTGGTACTGGGCGCAGGCACTGCGGGCACGTTTACCGGCATTGCACGTTTCTTAAAGGAGCGGTCTCCGGAAACGCACTGCGTGCTGGTGGAATCGCAAGCCTCCGTCTACGGCGGCGGGAAGAACGGTCCACACGCGGTGGAAGGCATTGGCGCGAGCTTTATTCCCGCGACCTTCGATCGCAATGTTTGCGACGAAGTGATTTCTGTCTCCGATCGCGATGCCTTTGCCACGATCAAGGATCTGGCTGCCAAAGAAGGCGTGCTGGCGGGATCGAGCGCCGGGGCGGCGATTTTCGGGGCGTTAACGATCGCAAAGCGCTTAGGTGCGGGGAAGCGCATTGCCAGCATCATTCCGGATTCCGCCGAACGGTATCTGTCGAAAGATCCGTTTCATTTCAACGAGACAGCGGAATCAAAACAGCCCAAAGTTCCGAACGGCTGAAGATTGATCCGAGCGCAGACCTCCACCGCAACTGCGGCTAAATTTCATTTCCACGATTGGGGCGTTTTGCCCTGAGGAAGTCATGTCCAAGAAAGATTCCGGTTTTTCCACCCGCTGCGTGCACGTCGGCCAAGAGCCGGAAAAGCTGACCGGCTCGGTCGGTGTACCGATCTATGCCACATCGACCTATGCCCAGGACGAGTTGGGGAAGCCGCGCCTTGGATATGAATACTCGCGGGTGTCGAACCCTACGCGTGACCGGCTGGAAGCCAATCTCGCCTCGCTCGAGGGCGGGGTGGATTCCAAGGTCTTCGCCAGCGGCATGGCGGCGGTCAGTGCCTTGTGCTCGCTGCTGAAGCAAGGGGACCATATCGTTTGCTCGAGCAATGTTTACGGCGGGGTGCCCCGCCTTTTCAACCAGGTGCTGGTGAATTACGGGCTGGAATTCACGTACGTGGATACGTCGGACCTGAAGGCGACCGAGCGGGCGATCCGCAGCAAGACTCGCTACGTGTACGTGGAGACGCCGACCAATCCGCTGATGACCTTGAGCGACATTGAAGCCATCAGCAAGATCGCGCACAAGAAGGGAGCGGAGGTAGTTGTCGACAACACTTTCATGTCTCCCTATTTCCAGCAGCCGATCAAGCTGGGTGCCGACATGGTTCTGCATTCCACCACCAAGTTTCTGAACGGCCATAGTGACGGCCTGGGGGGAGTGCTGGTGTGCACGACGAAAGAGCAGGCCGAGAAGCTTGCCTTCATACAGAAATCGGTGGGCGCGATTATGTCTCCGTTTGAAAGCTGGCTGGTATTGCGCGGGGTGAAGACCCTCGCTGTGCGCATGAAGCAGCATGATGAAAGCGGCCGGGTGGTCGCCGACTTTCTCACCCGGCAGCGCAAAATCAAGAAAGTGTTTTACCCCGGGCTCGCGTCCCATCCGCAATACGAACTCGCACAGCGGCAGATGACCGGCTTCGGTGCACTGATCACCTTTGAAACCGGCTCGCTTTCAAACGCGAAGAAACTGCTGAAGAAGGTGCGGGTCTGCACGCTTGGCGAATCGCTGGGCGGTGTGGAAACGCTGATTTCCCATCCGGCGACGATGACGCACGCGGCGCTGGGAGCGAAGGGAAGAGCGGCAATCGGCATCACCGACGGCCTGGTGCGCATTTCAGTCGGCATCGAGGATGTGCAAGACATCCTCTCCGACTTGGAGCACGCGATCGACGCGATCTAGTCACCCCCCAGCATTCAGAATTTTCGAAACATCGTCGGACATAGTGAGCGCCGGATGGATGCGCGCACTCTTTTCCCTGCAGAAGTGAATCACCCTGCGTGAAACCTGTGGAAAACGTGGACTTCGAGGCATCCTTTTGGAGCGCGGTGGGGATTCCGAGCTGCTACTGGGGATTAAGGCAGCCAGCTACTCTGTCCTTGCAACACATCGGCAGGGCCAAATCTAAGGTACTTTTTCAGCACATATTCATCAGGAAGTGAGACAGAAAAGCCCGTTGAAAGGGGGTTTTGATCGAGTGAAAGTGTCTGCCGAGCAGGTGCTCGGGAAGTCCAGCCGGCGATGGTACTAGTGTGGGCCTTAATCCCCGACTAATACCGCTTTTTCAAAAAGATACAACGCTAAGGCTTTTTGATTGAGGCAGAGTAGATGCGTCGTTAGAGTCCGAATTGCGTTGCAGTACTCCCTCACGCGAAACGACGCACACGGGCTTCAGCGTCGGGAGTGAAGCGACCGGACAAAATTCAAAAAAACCCTTGGAGTCGAAGTCAAAAATGGTTAAAGCTAGCCTAATCCGCGCCGCCATAATTTCCAGCCTTTTTTTCATTCTTACGAGCCTCACTTTCGCACAGACCGTCGATAAGACTTATATCGAGAAGATGCCAGGATGGGATTCCTGTTCCGTATGCGCTGGCGCACACGGCAAGGGAGCAACGATCTCTCACAGCATGAAACAGAATGTAACGAGCCCGACCTTGGGGGCAAAGTCGGCGGAATTTTCGATCGGCGGCAAGTCCCCTTACGGCGCCGCGCTCTGGTGGAAGCAGCTGGGGGCCGATGCAAACGCACATAACTTCCAGTACGACGTGTATTACTACTTGAAGAACCCAGCCGCTCCGCAGTCCCTTGAGTTCGACGTGAACCAGTCTTTGAGCGGACACCGCTTTGTCTTCGGCACGCAGTGCGACATGGCGTCGCACACCTACGAAGTTTGGAACGTCGGAACGCGCTGGCAGAAAACGGGTATCGCGTGTGCCCGGCCGGCGGCCTACAAGTGGAACCACATCACGCTGCAGTTCCAGCGGACGAGCACCAACAAGGTGAAGTTCGTCTCGGTGACGATCAACGGTGCGACCCACTACATCAATCGCACCTACTCGCCTGAGGCGAGCGGCGCGAAGGAACTCAACGTAGCCTTCCAGATGGACGGCAACCGCAGCATGACCAATTACCAGACTTGGCTGGAGAAGGTTTCGCTCAAGTATTGGTAAGCCTGCGGTCAAAAGCAGTTAGGATTTAAAATCAGAGGGCGGCGGCCGATAAGGCTGTCGCCCTCTGTGGATTTAAGGGTGAGTTGGTGAAGTTTTTCATGAAACATTGTCGTTATTTAATTCCATTTCTAGCGGTAGTGCAGGGGCTCGGGATCGCGCAAGCGCAGAGCAGCAATCCGCCAGGCAAGACAGCGGCGCCGTCGGCGCAAATCCGAAAAACCGATTCTGCGAAGGCCGGGCGCAAGAAGTTTGTGTTGGACGTGGTGCAAAGCGCGGTAGCACTGCCTCAGCCCGATCCGCAAGACCGCTTGCGGGTGCTGAACTCGGCAGCGAACGTGATCAGCCCGATCGATTACAAGATGGCGCAACAGTTTGCGAAAGAGGGCGCCCGCATCGAGGCGGAGCTGATCTCTTCGGGACAAACGCCAGCGGTCTCCATGCTGTCGATGGGAGCCGTGGATTGCGCGTCGGCGGCAGATTTCGTGGACCGAATTCCACCCACAGCAGTACTGCAAGCTGAGCAGTCGCTGATTGGAGCTTTGACCAGCTGTCCGAAGCAGGCCCTGGTTCCAGCTCAGCGCAAGTTTGAGACGGCCATGGCCCAGGGGATCGTGGCGCCCCGCGGGCTTTTGGCGGTGATGGAAAAAGTGGGCGTTAAAACGCAGTGGTCGCAGACGACCTTCGAGAAGATGTTCTCGGCGTTGCCTTCGGACGCGGCAGCCAACAAGGTCGAGGCGCCGAACTATTCCGCCATGTATGAGCGAATGGCTCCTGAACTGGACAAGGACATTGCCAAGAGCACGGGGCTGAAACTCCTGGTGTGGCTGGGCAAGGTTCCTGAGAGCGGGGAGCGCACGGTCGCCATCAACATGACGGTTGAGTCCATGAAGCAGGCGCTCGGCGACAAAGCGTATACCGAGGCGTTGTCTTCAGACGTGATCGCTCAGCAGACAGCGGCGCTGGCGGGCGGTCAGGGCGAAGTAGAGCATCCGCCGGACGAGACTGTTTCGGTTCTGGAGGCAATGGGCAACACCGCCAATGACCAGACGGATGCTCTGCGGCAGATGACACCATCGTTGCGGGCGAGGCAGGCTGCGGCGGATGGGTTCGCAACCGGGTCAGACGGCAATACAAAGATGGCAGACCGTTATTTCGATATCGCGTATTCGGCACTGGAAGAGGTATGGAACAAGCGGGGAGACAGTGCCATCGACGCGCCGGCGGTGGTGGAAGAGGTGAACGAAGCCGCGGCTCAGGTGAATCCGATCACGGCGCTACAGCGAGCGCAGAAACTGTCCGATCCTTCGGCCCAGGCGATCAGCATGCTGGCAGTGGCACGGGTGGTGATGGGGCAGCAGTAAGCAGCCGACGGGCGTGCTTACCGCCGCATGATGATGAGTTTGGGGGTTGGCGAGGTGGGAGGATCTGGATACAGGAACTCCTGCTCCGCAGCAGCATGGGAGACTGGGGCGAGCCACACGAGCAGGACGATTGCAGCGAATAAGCCAAAGGAAGTTCCGGCAAAAAACCAGCCCAGTTGGACCATAACGAAAGTCTCCTGCACCCGGTTCTAACACTGAATCGGAAGCGTGCAACCGCCGAACAACTCGCACATATGTAAGGCAGTTCCGAATACGTCCTATCCCAAATGAGGAGAGCATCTAGCCCCAACGGATTAGGGCAAAACAAGGCCTAAAGCGAAAGATAGCAAGGCTTCAAAGTGGCGATTTCGTGCTATGATGTAGCTGCGTTTGATCAATTCGGCACCACCAGCAGATCTCGCCTGAACAGCAAGTCCTGCCCGTAGTACCCGGATCACCATCCAACGTAAAATCAACACAGAAAAGAGAAGTTTTCAATGGAACAAGGAACAGTGAAGTGGTTCAACGATGCGAAGGGTTTTGGCTTCATCAGCCGTCAGAACGGTGAGGACGTATTCGTCCATCACACCGCGATCCAGGCCAATGGCTTCCGCAGTCTTCAAGAAGGCCAAGCGGTGCAGTTCAACGTGGTGAAGGGACCCAAGGGTTGGCAGGCAGAAAACGTTCAGGCTCTCTAAGCCTCTCGTTAGAACCCCAAAAAGCTGAAGGCAGCCGCGAGCAATCCGGCTGCCTTTTCCTTTAAGCCCTGCATTTCCAGGTTCTGAATTCCCCCTTCCGCATTTCGAAAAAAACTGCTGCGGGTAGTCGCCAGATCGATAGGTTGGGCGAACCAGGGCCGATTGGATCTTTAGTGTCCGCAGGGTCTTCCGTCCTAAATAACACGTTTACGAATACGACCAAAAGGAACATAATTTCAGCATCTTCGTGACAGTTTGTCTGTCGCGGTTCTCAATCCCTCTATGGAGGGGTTTCAGGCCATGAAGTTGAAGGTGAAAAATGCTCCGCGCCGCCCGTGCTCTACCCCTTTCGTGCCAAAGCAGCCTTTCTAAAGGCATCTTCGTCATTCTCCTTTTTGCTGGATGCGTACCGTTCATGTTGGGGCAAGCCGCGTCATCTCCCGGGAATTTCGGGTCACTGGGCGGAAATCGTATTCCGACGGATGGAGATGTTCCGGGTGGGCCGCTTGCCCAGCGGAATGGCTCGACGGTCTATGTGAAAGTCGAAGATGAGAATCATAAGCCGCTGAAGCAGCAAGCTCTCATACGAATTACCAGCCAATCCACCGGGACTGTACTATTTCAATCCACACGCGATGGCGAAACCCATTTCGCCAATCTGCCGGCGGCAAAATATCTGCTGGAAGTCGGGGCCTCGGGCTTTATCGGAATGCATGAGCAGATTGCGCTGACGGGCGAGGCTTTCGATGCGCACGAGCTGGTGGTGCTGTACCGCGATCCGGCGGCGGTTGATCTCACCCTGAAGGATGCAGGACAACTCCCGCCGAAGGCACGCAAGGAAGCCGAAAAAGGCGTGCAGGCGCTCGAATTGTCGAATTTCTTCGAAGCGCGCAAACATCTCGAAACCGCGAACCACCAATATCCAACAAGCGCGACCCTCAACTTCCTCTTGGGATACCTTGCACTGCAACAGAAGGACCAGGCCCATGAGTTGAGCTACCTGACCACTGCCATCAAACTCGATCCGCACCACATCCAGGCGCAGAACCTGCTGGGACAGCTTTACTACCAGAAGGAAGACTATGCGCATGCGGCGGAAGCGGAAGAGATCGTCGTCGCGAACAACGGTAATTCGACGATTGCGCGCAAGGTGCTCGCAAATTCCTGTCTCCAGTTGAACCAGTTCGAGAAGGCACGCGAAAATTCGCAGTGGATGGTAGATCGCGGCGGCACCGAGGGCACGCAGGCGAAGCTGGTTCTGGGGCAGGCGCTAGCCGGGTTGGGCAAGAGTGGCGAGGCGATCAAGACCCTGCAGGCGTATCTCGAGGGCGAACCGAGCAGCAAGGTTGCGCCGAAGGTGCGGGAGGAGATTACCGTCCTGCAGAAGCAGGGCAACGCCGGCGGGAAAGCGGTTGCGATTGGCGATCCTGCTTTGGCGGAGGAGGGCGCAGCGGCGGACGCCGCATTGGGGATGCCTGCCGATATCGATGCGCGTAAACCCTCCATTGTGGCGTCGGTGCAGTGTCCTGCCAATCTGCTGGATATGGCCGCGGAGCGCTCCAAGGAACTGGTCGACAGCGTGGCTCAGTTTTCGGCCATTGAAGACATGGTGCACGAGAGCTTGACGCCGCAGGGAACGCCAAGAAACCGCGAGATGCGGAAGTTCAATTACCTCGTTTCCATCACCGAACCACCCCAGGGAACTCTGGTGGTGCAGGAATTTCGCGACTCGGCGGGCGGCGTACTCGATATGCCAGAACAGATTACGACGACGGGCTTAGCGGTCCTGGCCATTGCGTTCCATCCCTCATTCCGGGAGGACTTCGACATGAAATGCGAGGGACTTGGGGAATGGGACGGGCAGCCGGCGTGGCTGGTGCACTTTCGCCAGCGCGACGACAAACCGAGCCGGCTACGTACCTATGTGGTGAGCGGGACGAATTATCCTGTACGACTGAAGGGCCGGGCGTGGATCGCAGCCGATACCTTCCAGATGATTCACCTGGAAACAGACCTGGTGCACGCGCTGCCCGAGATTCATCTTTTGACCGAGCACACCAGCGTGAGCTATGGCCCGGTGCTCTTCAAGAAAAGCAATACCGACTTGTGGCTGCCGAAAAACGCGGAGCTCTATGTGCACTTCGCGAAGCACCGCTTCCATCGCAGCGAGAGCTTCGATCATTTCATGCTGTTTGCCACCGACGCCACCGATAAGCTCAAGCTTCCCAAGGCAGATGCGAACAAAGCGATGCCGACCGATCACGGCGGTGGCCCGCACGAGTAATCGTCGATAGCCGCTACTGCAGCTTGATGTGGATCTCCGTGTCCTGAACAACCGGGAACAGCGCCTTTTCCAGAGGCGGCGCCTTGATCGTGGCGTGCGGATTATTCGACATACCCCACTGCTCTTTCGGAACCCCCAGAAAATTCTTGTCGAGCTTGTGATTCTTGTTCAGGTCATGGATGAGCGCGACCGCATATTTGCCGGGCGGAAGGTTCGGGACCTTCAGGGTTTGCGTGCCCTTTTCGGCAGGAATGGCGATGTCGCGCAAGGCCACCTGCCGGTCTTCAGGCCATCCCTTCGAGTTATTGAAGACCAGGACGCCGAGATTGCCTTCGTCGCTGCTCATGCCCTCAACCACGATCGTCAAGGTGCAGCAAGATCCGGTGTCGGCAGGCTTCTGAGCAACAACGAGAGTCGATGCAAAGACGATAAAAACCAAGGGCAATAATTGCGAAGACTTGGGCACGAGGGCCTCCGTGAAACACAAATTGTACGGGGCTTGGGGGCTGGCGGCGCATGAAGCAGAGGAGTGGTCCCGAATCGGATCAGCTAGTTTTGCGGAAGTAGAAGCCCGAATAGCTCGGCATCGAGAGGCCGGGGAAAAGCGTAAAAGTCATAGACAGCTCAGGCGCTGCCCAGCGTTCGACCAGCTCGTAGCCGCTGGCGGCAAATTCGGCGGTCAGAGCGTCGCGGTTGCGCACCATGCAGGGCACCGCAAACGTGGGCCGCTGCTGCACGGTGACAAACGTTGCGCGCGTCGGATGCACCGGACTGCGATTTACGATTACGTGCTTGGGACGCATCGGTAAAGCGTCGAGAAACGAAGCGATGGACACCTTCCCAGTAGTGCAGGGAGCCCGAGGCAAGCAGGACATCGAACGGACCAGCGGCTTGGGCCAGGGAATCCGAAAAGAAAAGCTCGGTGATGTTGGACTCGGCGGCAAGCTTTTGTCCGGCGGCAATCACCGCGGGCAGATCGACGACGGTCCAGCGCACCTGCAGGCTCTGCGGAAGGTGCGGGCGATAGGCGTAATAAATATTGCCAACGTTGCCGCCGAAATCCAGCACCGAGAGCGAACCCGCCGCGGCGATTTCGTTGAGGATTTTCAAGACCCTTGGATCGCTGGCTCGCAGGGTGTGCATCATTTCGCGATGCATATCGATGGAATCGGTGTCGTGACCGGCATGGCGGTCGCGGCCGGCGGCGCGCCAGGCGTCGGCAAAATTGTCGAAGGCCACCTGCGGATAGTTCAGGCGGCGCAGCAGCGCCAGCGACGGCGGGAACTTTTCCGCGCCAGTCAACAAACCCACGCCGGCTGGGGATGTGAGGATACGTTTCACCGCAGCTTTGAGCAATAGCGCCTCCTGCAACGAATTGTAGCGGTGCGCGGGAGTTTAGGGGATTGCGTAAGTGGACGCCCACGGAGAACCACCGGGCGGTAATTCAGGGTAGGGATGGAGGCCCTGGGCAGAGTCGAACTGCCGACCAACGGTTTAGGAAAATTCCCCACAAGATGTACAGAAGTGAGCAGGATTTGCGAATTGAGCAGTGTTTTTGCGGTCTCGAACGTATGAGCGTTAACACTGCACAAGTCTGCCACTTCTTGCTAAATCGTGCGAATCTCGCATAAGATCTCGCGTCTTGTGGGGAGATTTGTGGGGAGACAAACGCGGCGCCCATCGTCGGCGAAACGATGGACGCCACTGACCGCAGAACGCCGCTCGGAGGCGGCACACCATGGCTAAAGCCAAGATAGTATCCACGCGTAAGAATCGCAAACAATCAAACCTTCCCATCTCTGACAAGCCAACCAGCAGGAATGCGCTCGCCCTCAACCCTGATGGGGCGCTCCCGCTGTTCAAGACTTTGCCGCATTCCCAGAAGCGTCTCGAGGTGCTGAAGGCTCTCGCCATCGTCCAAGCTCTCCTCTACGACAAGTGGGAGAAGACCTTCATGGAGGAGGCGAAGCGGCGCGCCCCCCTTTACCGACGCATGGAGCAGCTTCATCGCCAGCTCGACCTCGCGCCCGAAGGATCGGACCGTTACCACGAGTTGAGCCGGAAACTTGACAGACTGCGCGAATGGCGCGCGCGCGATGGTGAAAAATCCCTAATCATTGCCAAAATGCAAGAGTTTGTTGCGGACGAATCGTCTTCGTTCCACGGGGCTTGGGAGAAGTGGTTCTTGCAGTCCTGGGACGGGCAGCCTGTCTCCGGCCGTGAGCCAAAACAGGGACATTTAGCGAGCTGCGGGAGAGGCTCAAGCAGGCGCAGAAGCAAGGCTCGAAAGACGGTGCGCGATGAAGGTGACGGAGCTCCTTCGCGACGCCTGCGCCGAGGCTGCCATGAGGTATGGCCAGCCCGGTGACGAACTGACACTGGCCGCGGATCTCGCTTGCCGCGACCTGGCCGCGTTCTCTTTTGACTCGGGGGACGTAGGCCAGGTCCTGGAAAGAGCAGAGCGTGTGCTGCGTCTAGCTCGAACAAAAGCGGGTACAGCCGGTCCCCAACAATGAAACGCGGCGTCCGTCGCACAGGATACGCGAGGGGCGCCAGACTAACCGAAGAATGCCGCGGGAGGCGGCACACCATGTCTAAGACCACGACAGTATCTGCCAACAAGACTCGCAAACCCGAGCACGACATTGATTGGCCGCTGGTATATGCGCAGGAGCGCGCGTTGGCATTGCTCAAGCTGAGCCACACTCAACGGGGGCACGGCGAATCGTTCATTTTTGGGTCGACTGTCACGACGCTCAATAGCTTCACGAAAGGACGGCCGCCGTTACGAAGAGCGCTCGCTGATTTTCGGGGCGTGATTCGGAAAATGGAACGCAATGAAGCCGAACTACGCCAGGCCGCAAAACCGCTCCTGAATGCTCTAAAGCCGGTTCATAGGCGGGACTGCAAGGAGTTTCCGGAGTTGAAGCCGGTGCCACTCGATCGAAGTGGCAAACTGGTTGTGTAATCACGCGGCCTCGGGTGTGCTGTACAGAAGCCCCGCTTGCATGTTCCCCGAAGCGGGGCATTTCTTTTGACCATTACTTTTTGGATGCGATGATTTCGCGCTTTGTGTGTGGCGCGAGCTTGGGTCCGCTGCCGTCCAGGCGTTTACAGGGCTTGCCAGCGGGAGCATCGCAAACCGGGCATCGGACGGTCAAGACTCTTGTAGGCACAGATCACTTCTTGGGCTGCTAGGACAGTTCTTCTTTTCAGGTCGCTGCCAGTATATATGCCTTTAGTCGGCGCCAGCCGCGGCTGGTAGCCCAAAATGGTCCCGCGATATCTGCGCGTTCGGGTTCTCGGGATGAGCCCTGCCAGTAGCGGAGATTTTTCTACCACAGGTGGCGTGCTGTTTATTTCAACCGTTGTGTCTGCTGGCGAACAGTCAACGCCATGAGAGTTGCCGTAAGCTCACCCACCCCAGGGAAGCAAAACGATGATCTCCGTTCTGGCTGTAGACGACAACGAAGTGCATTGCTACACGATGCAAAAAATGCTGCAGCATCTCGGGTACGATGTAACCTGCGCTCGCGATGGCCTGAGCGCCATCGATCTAGCGGGTGGCAGATCTTTCGATGCCATTCTGCTTGATGTGAATCTTCCGGATATCAACGGCTATGAGGTGTGTCGCCGCATCCGGGATATCCCAGGCATTCGCCAACCGGCTATCGTGTTTTACTCAGCAGCTTCGTGGTCCGATTTAAGTGCTTTCTTGCCAGGGAATAGCCGACAAGCGGATGGATTCCTCACCTACCCAGTCCAAGCAGAACATGTCTCGGCGGTCTTAGGGGGCGCTATGGCTCGACGCCGGCATGCCTAGCTGGAGTGGTCTTTTGTGGGATAGACCCAGCCAGTCTGCGGCCCTACCCTTCCGTATCGTGCCGGATGATCTTTCCAACGTCGAACAGCTCCGCGAGTTGCGGCTACTCGTCCAGGAGCACCGCGCGGCGATGAGCGTAACGCATGATCCCGACGAGCGGTACCGGCTTTATCGGATGGTGCAGGAGTTGAATGCCTGCATCGAACGGATGGAAGATTCCAGCTTCCGCTAATCGGTTTCTTCCTCAGAGACGGGTTTATTTCCGTTCGCGTCTTTGCAGGCGTATAGAAAATCGGCTGTGAACAGGGCGCTGGTTCCATCGCTGAAGTGGATCATAACCGCACCGTCATCCAGAGTGTCAGCGCCAACAACCTTTAGCCGCATTTCGCAATCCTAGGGCGTTGGGAGGCGTCGGTCTGTCTGTTCCCGAACAGAGGCTACTAGATAACAGCCAATGGATTGCTGGCGCGCTCGCGCTCGAACGGCTCTTACCGTCCCGCCCCCAGACGGGCTTGGTCCCTTGGGACGACTGCGTTGCCGCGTGCGCCGCAGCCGGTCTGCGGCTACGACGGCGGCTCGGCTTCCCACTGGCCGATTGCCTTGAGGATGGCGGCTTTTTCTTCGCTCCGCGGCTCAACGAACTCGTACAAATCGACGCCTCGCTCGCGGAGCACAGGTCTGCGTATCCACCCTTCTTGAAACCAGAATGGATGACCGGCGCCGAACGATGTGCAGACGATGTGCCATCCACGCCCACCGGACTCGTTCTCGTAAAGCCATCCCTTGATCGTGAAGATGTCGACCTTGGCAACTCGAGAATGCAGCAACTTTATGGCATGAGGTTCGGTGGTGTGGTCGGGCATACGGAAGCTCTCTTTATGGCATGTGCTATATCGTCGCTGCTCCCGTTAGAGGCCCAGACGAGTTCGAGATCGCTCGGGACCTCTTGTTTCGGTTTTTCAGAACGCGTTACGGCCGTAACAAAAGACATTATTCCTCAACCCCCTGAGTAATCAGTTGGGCTGCGCCGGTTTTTGTCTCCAGATATCTTCTCGTGATGAGGCGCAAAAAGTTCTGCCCATTTTCGCAAGCGATCAGGTCGTCTATGTTGATGCACACGATGACACGTGGCGGCGTCTTGAAAGAGAGAATGTGGATAGCCGTTTTCAGCTTTCCCTTGGGTAGCCCATGTGATCCAACTAGTAGGCCTACTTCCGAATGGTGCAGTTCGAGAACCGTATTCAGTTTGTCTACCCAAGTTGAATTGAAGCTCTTGTTCACGAGCTTGCACTCCACGATGAAATGTGAACCCCACTGCTTTAGAACTGGTGACCCGTCGGAGCCTATTCCGAGTTCGACAAGTAGGTCAATTTCGTTCGTGGTGGTTCCAACGTTTTGCCAGGAGTGGAAGAAGCGCACCGACCTCAGCACCACTCTTAGCATCCGCTCAAAAGCGTGCCCTTTTATGTGACTCTTGCGGCCGCGCCATTCAGTCGCCGTAACCCCGTTAGGTTTCGATGCGTTGTTGATCCGCTCGATCCTCGTAAGCCAGCGAGTGATGCTTCCCGCCGGCAACGGTGGGGATAAGAAATCATAGATTTTAGGGTCATCGATATTATTTTGCGTGCCCCAGGCCAGCCACTGATCGAGAGTGAAATTTGGCACCTGCGGTACGGGAGCGCCGTTCCCCATGCTATTTCACCCGCTCGAAGCCGACCTCGATATTTGACGGATTGGTCAGGTCGATCTTGTTATTGTGCTCATCCATCACGGTTCTAGGAAATCCCTGGGGATCACTCCGCCATTCATTCTGCACATCTTGCAGGAGGGCGTGTGTGTTCACCCGAAACCGTGGTTCGAAATTGCCGTTGGCAACGGCTTCATTCAAAATATCAACGATTGCGCGCGATGAGATGCCGTATTCCTGAGACAGAGCGCTCGGTTTCAGCACAACGCCAAATCCAGTTGAAAGTATTGCCCGCCGAACTTTCGCAGCCTCAGGTTTCGCAAGCAAGCCGTGATATGAAACGATTTTTCGCACTACCGTGTCCACCAAGGTCGATGCCGCGCCAGTTCCGCGCCAGATGAAATAAATCTCGGGCCCTTCATCTGTGAATCCGACTCGCGTAACCACATTCAGTTTCTTCCAAAGTAGAACGATGTCGGAAGCCGCGGAACGCCTGAGTGCCTCCATTACCTGGCCTGCGGTAACTTCGACATTGGTCGAGGTCCGAAGCCAATCAGCCACAACCGCTTCCACTGTCTCGTTTTCGCCAGCATCAAAGGCGAACCGGCGCCCCTTAGAGGGAGTAACGATTCTCCTGATTTGTGTGACTTCTGATGGATCTTCCTTTAAGAGCAGCTCGATGGCGGGCTTTGCCTGGAACACCTCTCCGCGTATCCCTAGAGCGGCCTCTGCAAAACGGATCGCCTCGGATGCGATGCCTGCATATGTAATCCGCTCTTCACCAATGTGACTTGC
This sequence comes from uncultured Acidobacteriaceae bacterium, assembly GCA_963703075.1. GTDB lineage: Bacteria > Acidobacteriota > Terriglobia > Terriglobales > Acidobacteriaceae > Korobacter. Next base: position 1,813,320 of record OY969786.1, on the reverse strand, counting down.
TGCGCCCGTGTAACCGGGAAAAGCAACGGTTGTAACGCCTTCTTCAGGTCGGAACGTAAGTACGACGGGATGCCGCTTTTTGAACTTCTTCAACCGTTTCTCTGTTGGAGAGACTCGCTCCCAATGAGAAGTCTCGACCTGATGCACCAACTTGACGTAAACGCGCTGCTGCACTGGATCCAGCAGGCAGAGCTGCGGCTGGAGTTCGGGACTTTTCGGTTCAAAATGCCGCACATCATGAATGAGTTCTGGGAACGTCCCTTCAATCGCGGTCTTTAAAGACGCGAATGAGCGAAACTCATCTTGAAGCGTGTAGACGTAAAGGTGCTTGTAAGGAGTAACCGCTTCGATCCGGTGGGCATACACCCGGAGCCGTCGATCGGAGGCTCTCGATTCTAGCGTCGATATTAGCGCCTCACGCCCTGCGCTCGGAGGCAATGATACTCCGTGAGCCGCGAGTGAGTGCTCCAGATCGCGTAGCTGGTTCTGCGAGAAGGTCTCTAATATGCTACTTATTCCAGCGCTCATTAGTGGGCCGCCCGTAGATAGTAGCAGAGAATTATACGAAGGCTCTCGCCTCCGAGGAAGAGCCGTTCCATAGAACCGTGCGGCAATTTTGCAGATTGGAACACTTTCACCGCCGCGCCTCTTGCGCCCTCTTGTACATGCGCTCGACCCTGTCTTGCCGCAACATGTCAGGGCGCCGGCTGTAGTCGTAGGCTTCCGCCTGGGCGAGGTGTAGAGGCTCGTCAGTCTCTTGGCAGTGCCCGAGCTTGATCCAGGCGCGCGCGAGCTGAGTTGGCAGCTCGACGACATCGCCTGTGCCGAATGAAAACTCGGCGGGCAGCAAGTTCGGATCTTGGCCGTCGCGCACTCCGGCAACGTCGACAAGCATTTTGACGCGGATGACTTTCGGCTGTTTCGAAAACATCATTTGGAAGCTCTCCATGAAGAGGGGCGGCTCTCTGGCCGCCCTCTCGAGTTGATCGTGCGTTATGCGTTATGCGTTCTGCAGGTACTTGATCGGGCTGTCACTGCCACTCTGGCGTAACAATGCCGAGTCAAGTCTGAGGTATGCCTGGTAACCGAACTGCAGATATTCGGAGAGGCGCTCTTCGGAGCGAAGCACCGAGTACGAATCCTTGTCCGCCCTGATCGCAATCCGGGAGAGATCGCCAAAGAGAACGCTCTTGTTCCCAGTCGAAACCGCGGGGACGCTGGGGCAAAAATAAACGGGCTTCGTCAAAATCAAGTATCGTCCGTCCGCATTTTTTTCAGGCCTCAGCACCGGCCGACCCTGCTTATCCTTGATCGTGAGGAGCTTTACGAAGGTTGATAGCTGCATCATCCAGCCGGCATTCGGGCTCGATGAATAAGCCTGGTCGACCGAACCAAAGAGAGTCGCGAGATCGTCCGTACCGATCGAGTTAGCGCCGGTTTCAGTGCCGCCGGTGTTACCTGCACTCCCGACTGCAGTGCCCGCACTTTCGGCGCCCGTTATGATTGTGGATACGAGGGCCGCTCCTGCACCACGCGCGATCCGCGCGGCAAACACCTGGTTCAGCACAAAGTCCAACGGATAGGCGCTGTCAGCGGCCAATTGGCGCGGCGCTGCCACCCACCCCGATCTCCATGTTGCCGCTCGCCCAAATGCCACCTCGTCGAAAGTAATGTCGCTGTAGGTGGGCGTGATGTTGTTTTCGTCGATCTTCTGCGCAACGATGGCCGTGTCGTCGAGCATGGGAATGTTGACAGGATCTCCCGAGAGTTCGAGCCAGGTGACGACGGAAGGGTCGAAGATTTGATCAGCGGCCTTGAGCATCGCAACGAACGTGGGCCAGATCTTGGTCGGCACCAGATATCCGCCAGACGTGGCAGACATGATCATGTTGCGGGGCTTGCCGCTGAGCAAGTAGTTCCGGTAGTTGACCATCGCCTCTACGTCGTCCACTGGCCGCCGAGGAATGCCGGCCTTGTCTTCCATTTCGACCAGGCGAGCAAGCTGCGAGCGGGAGTAGGCTCCCGAAACAACTGCATGCTGATGCTCGAGGGCATCGAATTGTTTTTTTTCTTCGGTCGAGAGCCGCGGTTTAGCTGCGAGGCGCCGCAATTCGTTCAGAATCTTGTCGGCCTCGAGCTGAGGACTTTGCGTTTGAGTTTCCATTTGTTTCTCCTGGTCGCGGTGTCTCGCGAAGTTTGGGTGCAAAACAAAAGGACCGGTTTCCCGGTCCGTGGCTTTCAGTTGATTCGGCTATCCAGCCCCTAATGCGAGGATTGAGCGATGCGCGCCCGTCGCGCGCGCTGCTCGAGGTCTTCGCTCCATTCCGCGAACTTGCGGTCGCTGGCGGCGCTTTCAGCGCGTACCGGCTGCGGGGCTCGCTGCTGCGGGGCGCTGTATCTGCTGCGCGCCGCCACTTCGCGGGAAGGTGTCAGCTTCCAGCGCAACCCGGATTGTTTAGGGCGCTCGCGAGCCCCGCCGCGCCGCTCAAATTCCGCGAGGATCGCCGCCATTCTTTTGGAATGGGCGCGAGCCATGATGGAATGAAAACCGACTAGCTGATGGTGAATTTCCATATTGTCTCCTGTGAATCTTGGTTAGTGTGCGACTCCGTAGCAGCGGACTGTTCCGGAAGCGATGTTGCCCGACGAATAGAGAATGCGGAAAGCGTTGTAAGCTGTGCCGGCGGTCTGATAGACGCCCAGACCGATCGCTTCGTATATGCCGGGGTCGGTCGTGTAGTACTGCGTGTGATATGTGACCGATTTCCAGAGCGATGTGCCGGCCGGATTGAACAGATCGAGCGTGAAGTTCTCTCCTACCGTGACGTTGTTGAGGTTGTTAGCAAGGAGAATCGCGGTTGAAATGCTCGAGTTCGTTGAGTTGTAATTCCCATCGTTGTTGCTGTACGAACTCGTGTAGTGATAAGCCCAGCCGTAACTGCTCCCAGCCGTGACCCACGACGAACCGCCATTGGTCGAAACCTGAAACTCCAGATTGGAAGCAGAAGAAGCCGGAAGAAGATCAATTCCGGTCACGTAGTAGCGGTCATAGGTGCCGCTGATGCAAGACGTGAAATCGAGCTCGGCTGAACTGCTCGCCGTGTGCGATTCGACGAGAATCAGCGAACCACTTCCACCGCTGCTACTGAACGTGCAGGTCGTGCCCGCGCAACTCACTCCACCGCCCGTGAACGTGAAGGCGCCCGTTCCTGAGTTGATAGAAGCCACGCCGGATGTCACGCCGAGCATTGTCCAGGTGTTCGTCGTCAGGCATTCATAGATGCCGGCGGATGATCCGGTCTTGTAGAACACTTCACCGTCCGACGCGCCGCATGCCGCGGGAAGAGTCGAACCATACCGAAGCTGGGAAACCGTGCCGCCCTGGCCGAAGGCAAAGGATGAAACGAGGAAGAGTGCCGCGATGAGGATGCGCTTCATTAGTTGCCTCCGATGACGTTCCAGCTGCTGCCATCGCTGACGAGCCGAACGTATTGATATTGGTTGACGAGTTTGTATGTAGCGTCGCCGTCGATCGTGTCCGTCCCGGTGCCCGCGAGAATCACCGCGCCCGCGCCGCTGTCCACCTTCTTTTCGGTTAGGATTTGGTTTGGAACCGTGGCCGCCGGAGGCAGCGTGCGGGTGATGTCAGATGACCCGCCCGTCGCTAGTTCCACGATCTCCTGGTTGTCGGGGGATATGTTTCCCGTGGCGCTCACTGCGATCGTGTGAATAAGGGTTGTTTGCATGTTTTCCTCAATAGAAAAGGCGCCCGCATGGGGCGCCTGAGCTTGGGTTACGTTTCTTTTGCTTATTCTTCTTCTGCTGCGTCTTGGATTGGGACCACCTTGCCGGAACGCTCTAATTGATTTAGGAGAACGTGTATCCGCAGAGTAGCGCGTGCTTCGGGATTGAGCTGTCTACGAACGATGTCAAGATTGATCAGGCAGCCGTAAGACACCAAGAAGATGCAGAAAGCGACGAACCTGCTGTTGAGAAGTTGCGGCGCCAGTGTGATGGCCGCTAGGCCTGCCCATCCACAAGCTTGGCAAGCCATGGCTAATAGATCACCGCGCAGCTCCCGCCTGGACGGCCGGTCCAAAACAGCAGCCCAATACTGCCAATCATGCTTGACATCGGGCCCCGTAATTCCATACTGCGATTCGACTACTTTCTGCACGAGGCTGAAGTGGACGCGTCCGAGTGCTTCCAGATGTCTTCTCGGCTTGAAAGGTCTTTCATATAATGCAAAGAGCATCGCCCGGCGCTTCGCTTTTGTTCCCGCCAGCCTTCGCTGGGCCCAGTTCCTGATGACCGTCCACAAAAGCCTAGACGCTCTCCTCCAGAGTCGGTAAGTTGGGTTAAACACCATAAAAATGAGCAGCCATACGAACATCAGAGCGGCGTTCCCGATGATGTAGGCAAAAATTATCGCAATCGCCAGGAGTATGTATCTGTTCAGTGGTAACGCGAGATAACGGGCGAGAAGAAAGCCATTCCCCAGCGCCACTGAGATCTCCAAGAAGAGACCGGGAAGAAGTCCGACGAGATAAGCCGCCACTCGAGGGTGAGGGGCCTTCGATAGATCGACCTGGATCATGCGCAGGCATCATAACCCGTCCATTCGCCGTTGCAGCCGTCTTTATGTTTGGGGCCTCCTTGTCGCCCTCAAGCGTGCTGTGCGATTAGTTCGAGATCGTGGCGATTAGCCGCTCTGCGCCGTCGCGCGTCAACGCGTCCATGCTGTCGACCACATCGATGATGCCTTCGCGTATCGCCCGTTTGAGGAGCTCCGCGACTTCATCTTCGTCACGGCTCATTGTCAACGTGAAATATGGCCAAGGATTCTCGAGGGATTCGAACTCCCGCTTGCCCTGGAAGTAGTCGGCCAGTTCGCGCGAGATCTGCAAACTTGGTTTTCTCTTATTGGTTACTCTTCGTCTCGGCATTTCAGCGAGCCCTCCTGCGTTCGTCTTCTACTCGTGATGCGACTTCCGGCGGTAGTCGCTTGACGGACATCAGCCCATGTTCCTGGGCGTAGGCGACGGCGCCGGAGATGCCACCCTCGAACTCGCACCACCAAAAATAACTTTCCGCTTGCGTCTCTGCGTCACACTCGCGCAGCGGTTTCCCATTGAGCCACTCGAGCATGCCTGCTGGAATGGCGACCCGTTGGCGCTTCTTGGATTTGATTTTCTTGCGCGGCATCAGTTTCCACCGTACCGGCGCAACATCGGCGGCCTCGAGTCGTCAGGCCGATCGATGTCCAGTTCGAACTCGCGGACCAACCGGCTGAAAGCAATCCGGCAATCGTTCTCCACCTTCACCGCGGGATGTGCATGGGGAGCCCCGAACCGGTCGCGGTAGTAAGCACCCTCAGCAGCGATCGTCTCTCGCGCCTGAATGGCGCGATCCCATGCCTCGCCCGCCAGAGTCAGAATCTTCTTGTGGTGCGGCTCGAGATCCCAGTCACTTGTAACTGAGGTTCACCATAGTTGGGTGTCAGGTCGAAGGTGGATCGGCGCCGCCTGTTTTTCGTCTTTCTGTGCTTTCACCATCAAAAAATTTCTCCAAAAAGCTAAACCAACCGGGTCCACAAAAATGCGAATTTTGGTGGGCATGCGGTCGCGGCGGGATTGTCGCCAAGGATTTGATCCCCCCTACCCCACCTCATCAGTTGCCGATGACTGGGGCTGTAGTGGTCGCGTGCCGGGAGGCGGCCAGACTGGTCGGGTGTCGTTCACGTAGTGCTCAGGCTTGTCATCAACCGAGGCGAGCAGAGTCAGTTCGCGAATAACGCCGCCGGTTTCGCCCAGACTGCCACGAACCTCAACCCGGTCGCCCAGTTGCAGGTCTTTCGCCTGCAGCGCGATTGCGTCGAAACACTTGAGGTTGTGTAAGGTACTAGCGGGTCTCTTTCCGGTCCGCGTGAACCGAGTTTCGAGTTTGAATCGAGAGATTGGGTCGTACTTTTCGGTGCCGGGCATGAACATGACCGTAGATGCGATAGTGCCACGCAGGTGGAATCGGTTTTCGTCTTTCGCATAGTTGGTCAGTTCGGTAATCGGTGTGGTGATCACTCTGGTTTCTCCAACAGAAACCGCCTCATGAGGACGGGGTTAAGGGTTAACACTGCTTACGCTGGTGCTCTTTCCGTTTCAACAGCACGCCGGTAGATTCAAAACTTCAGTTAGGCTGTTGTTCTCGGGGGGGAATCAGTCAAACTGAAAGAACGCCTCGGATCCAACGATCTCGGGGCGTTCTGTTTTGTGGCCTTTCGTTGTCACTGGGTTTTTGGTTCTGACGCCAGCACTTGCGCGGCTTGGCGTTTTAGAAATGCGCGTCGCGCCTCGAACATCTCGTCGCTGAGTACCTCGCTCTGAGTCAGTTGCTTTTGACTTGCGGGCGTTTGAACTCCAGCGAAGCGGGAAAACCCTGTGTTTAAAACTGTTGGTTCAACATCGTTTTTCAATAACCTTTTCTGAGGCATTTCCGCCATACGGTTTTGTGCATTTTCGCCACAGGGCGAAGTGCATTCTTGCCTCACGGGCTCGGGCATTTCCGCCATACGGGCTGGCACGAATGGCATAGCTATAGGCATGCCATTCGCTGTGTCATCTTTGCCGTGTGGCGTTTTCGCCTCACGGTTGTGCTGTTCGAGGTTGTTATACCTGCGTCGCGGTCTAGACGGTTGTCCGGGATCATCTACATCTAGGCCGATGAAGTAGTAGCGATTTGCGCCAAAGACGCCCTTCGCATGTTTGGCAGCCACAACCGCAATCACCCGTTTGTCTGACAGCGCCCGGATGGCGCGCGATACCGAACTGACCGAGAGATGCCGTGCCTCGGCGATTGTGGGCACGCCAGGCCACGCGCAGCCCTTCTCCTCGTTGTGTCGCCAAGCGAGATAATCGAGCACGCTCCATTCGTTTGAAGACAATTTATGGCCACTGGGCGTAACCTTGAGTTCCATCACAAACTCGAGAGCCGCGAGCGACATTATGCAGCTCCGGTGTTTCTCGGTTCGGCCCAGTAAGTAGATTTTTCGCTCCCGCCAGATCGAACCGTAATATCGTTGTGAATCGTTATCGCTGCCCCGGAGTCCCGATTGATTTCGCTGATCCTCGTCCGTAGCGAAGTGCCAAATGTCATATGCAGTTCGGCGCTAGAGAGCCGCGTTCCTATGTTGCCAAGGAAGTGCTCTTCGATAAGTCGACGTTTTGTTTGGCGCTTGGTGAAAGCAGGCGAAAGGGATAGCTGTTCTGGGAGTAGAATACTCATAGTTTCCTCAACTGGCGCTTCGGATGGCAGTCCGGGCGCCTTTTCTATTGGCGCCTCGCTTCGGTCTACTTCTTCGAGTTCACTGTTTTTGGTTTGATTTCCTCGATAATGTCTGCGGCCCACTGATCGCCAGCCGCGAAGCCTTGGATTACGCTAGGTTCCCATAAACAAGGAGTCTCTTCGGCCGGGTGTGTAGTCGCTCAACAGGCGTAGCGCGCGGCCGCGGCGCCCGATCCTGATGCACTTGCCTCTGCGGATCATCTCGGCCGCTTCAATCTCATCGAGGTGATAAATAGGCCGATCGCCTTCTCCGATTTGTTGGTGGCGAGTGAAGACGGGAATCCCCCTTCGCGTCAAGTCCTCGCGTTTAGCGCCAGCGGGCAGGGCGGTACAACGCGCCTGCCTAGGCACTGCGTTGTTTCCGCGCCCGAGGAGTACCGACTCCATCCCGGCAAACCCGAGCAACCTCGTCCGCAGGCACGAGAATTCTCGCCCCAACGGTCACCGATCGCACCGCATTTGATTTGACCAGCCGACGCACACCATAAATGGAAATCCCCCACACCTCGGCCGCTTCTTGCAGAGAATGGAGTCGCTCAAATGTCTTCACACCAAACATGCAAACCTCCTCAAAATTTCCTTGCCATTACTGCTTAAGCAAGAGTAGTATTGGCTGGCAATTGGAGGCAAGTGAATTATAGCCATCCAATGCCACTATCCGAAATTGGAGTCGCTATCATCCAGTGAACAGCGGTGAGATCAGAAGGTTCCTTGAAGAATTTGCGTTAGCAATGGTGAGGCCGCAGGCCCAATTTGGGAGCGTGATGGAAGAACGGCGCGCTTTAGCGCGCGTCATCGTCAAAGCTCACAAGGAGTTCTTCGATCCACGTTTTCTAGAAGCCTCCGGGATCCGTCGGGACCTCGAGGAAGAGCATTCGTATTCCCAGGCCCACGGGGTGCTAACGTCGCGGGTAAGCGATGAGGATGTCCGTGAAGCGCTGGCGGAGCGGATCCTTGCATTGGGAGACCGCCTTCGTCGGGCTTGGTCGGATCAGGATCCGCGAAACAAGCAGTGGCAGGCGTTCATAATTCGCCTGCTGTATCACAAAACGCGAGGCGGAGAGCAATACTCGGCGCCTGATCGGACGCCGTTTGATATCGCTCTTGAATACTTCCAGGCGAACTGGGATAAAACGCGGGTCTGCAGGCGAATCGATTGCCCAAACTCCAGATATTTTTTCCGCGGTGACAAGGACAAGGGTTATTGCTCTACGGAATGTTCGGTGGAAGGCACAAAGGCTGTGAGGCTCCGCTCGTATTACAAGAACAAGAAAACTGCGCCGGGTGGTGGAGGGAAACGTCATGGCAAGAAGTAGAGACGGGCTCTATCGTCGTGAAAATCGAATCTTTGCATTCCGCTATAAAGACCGCGGTGGAGCATGGAAAGAGAAATACTGCGGGCCGAGAACCGCGACGACGCGAAGGAGTTTCGCGAGAACTTCCTTGCCCAGCTCAAGACGAACACTTTGCCGACGCAGCAGGCGAAGAGGACGGTTGAGCAGGCCTGTGGTGCTTGGCTCGAGAGTATGCGGCCGCCGGAGATCGAACCGAACACCTATCGGAGTTACCGCGCCTGCCTGAATCCCATCATTAGAGTGCTAGGCGCGCGAAAGCTGGGCGATATCAAGATCGAAGAGCTCAGACATTACCGGTCGACACGCCGCAAAGAAGAGTGCGCGAATCGGACGATCAATCACGAGATCTTGGTGCTGAGGCGCGTTCTTAAACAGGCGAAGCTCTGGGCGCCGATCGCGGAAGACTACAAGGCACTCCCAGAGAGCAACAAGCACAGCAGCCGCCGTCCTTTGACGATCGACCAGCTCAATACACTTATTCGGACCGCGATGGGGAACAAGCACTGGCAAGTGGCCTTCAACGTGATGCTTGTCGCCGCTAACACGACCTGCCGCCCCTGCGAGATCACCGGGCTGCAGCTTGAACGGATACACCTGGAAGAGAAATCGCCCTACATTACGATCAGCCGAATCACGACAAAGACGGCCGCGGGAGAACGCAATATACCGCTGAACAGAGTTGCGCTGATGGCGATGCGCAGCCTCGTGGAGCGGGCGCTAAAGCTGGGCGCCTGTGAGCCGGAGCATTACCTGCTACCGGCGAGCCTGTCCAAGCACACCCGTCAGTACATCTGCACGACGAAATGCGAGTGCAGGGGCAAGGGATGTGAAAAGGGAAGCAAGAATCCGCTGTACGCACGGCGCCTGGAGGGTTTCGACCCAACGATGCGGCAGAAGGGGTGGGATACCGCCTGGTGCAAACTGCGCGCAAAGGCGGGGCTGCCAGGCGCGCTGTTCTATCAGTTGCGTCACACATCAATCACGGCCGGTGCCGAAGAGAACGTACCTGTCGGAGTGATGAAGGCCCTTGCGGGACACATGGACACCCAAATGACTGACTACTACACCAGCGTGCGCGACAATCCGAAGGAGAAGGCGGTCGCCGCTATTGAACAGGGAAACCCGGAATTGCTTGGCATGCTGGGGTTCGATTTGCCAGTTGGAGCTAGAACCAACTGACTCGTGGGGAATTTTGTGGGGAAAGCAGTCGAAAATGCCCGTAAGTGATGGAGGCCCTGGGCAGAGTCGAACTGCCGACCAACGGTTTAGGAAACCGCTGCTCTATCCATCTGAGCTACAGGGCCGTTCCGTGTACCCATTATCGCAAATTCGGAAGGCCCTCTTTATTCGCCCGGGAGCGGACTCTTGCTGGGGGCGAGGATATCGTCGAAGCGGGCGGGGGTTCCGTCGATCCGCTGCAAGGAAGGGATGCGCAGTCCGTTGAAGTAGGGAAGCGAGATGGTTGTGTATTCGTCCCTGCGCCGGAACTGTAGCTGCAGCGGCTGCTTCGATTGTTCCGCTTGCAAGATGGCGTCGCGCAACACTTGGGGAGTGAAGGCCTTTCCATTCACGGAGACGATCTGCATGCCGGGCGCAATGCCGGCTTTAAATGCGGGACCATCCCACCAGACGTCAGCAATCGAGCCGCTCGGGCCATTTTGTGGGCCCTCGTGCTCTTCGCCCTCATGGGGAACCGTGACCGAAAAACCGAGAGAGGTCGAAAAATCGGCGACCCCGCGGACGGCCTCGGCCTTGGTGACCCAGGGCAGTTCGGTGTCGGTGTAAACGAGTTTGTAGCCGCCGCGGGTGAAGCCATCTTCAGGCACTGCGGGATGCAAGTCGTAGACGCGCTCACGCAGGAAGCTTGCCCAGTCGTAGGGAGCGACGCCGTTGAGGAGCTTCACCAGGTCATCGAAGGTGTAGGTGTAGGTGACGAAGCTCCCGTTGTAGACGCCGAGGAAGGCTTTCGCAAAATCATCGAGCGACTTCTGGCCGCCGGTGAGTTCGCGGATCTTGGTATCCGCGTCGAGCCAGATCAGCGCGCCTTCGGTGTAGTAGTTCTCGCGGAGCTGCCAACTGACAAAGCTCACGGGCCGCCGCTGGGAGACGGTCGGCTGGTTCGTGGTGTCGACCAGCGGACGCCAGGTGCGGCCGGGGCTGGCCTCGAAGTCATCGGCGAAGCGCGCAAAGATGGCGCGCGTTTCTTCGGCAGTGCGCATGCCGGAACGGGCGGTGAGCACCATGCCCCAATACTCCGTCATGCCTTCATAGACCCACAGGAGGTCATCGCGCATGGGGACGTTGAAATTGGGCGTCCAGAGGTTAGCAGGGCGGCGGAACTTGCCGTTCCACGAATGGGTGTACTCGTGCCCGAGCAGGTCGCGACCCATGATGCCCGCGCTCCAGTCGGTGAAGTAGTTCGGGCGCTCGCCATTTTCGCTGGACTGGTGGTGCTCGAGGCCGATGCCGCCGACCTTGTCGCTCAGGAGCAGCAGCAGGTCATAGTGATTGTAGTGATGGGAGGCATAGAGCTTGTCGGCTTCGATGGCGAGCTGCTTATGCTTTTCGAGTTCCTCGGGGGTGATTGCGAGGTCTTTTTCTTCGTCGGCAAAAACGTCGAGATGGACGATGTCGCTGGGAGCGGGCGAGAGGTCGACGCGCTTGAAGTGCGACCCCGCGTAGAGTGGAGAATCGACGAGCGTGTTGAGCGTCGTCTGCTTGAACGTGAGCGTAGAGCCTTGTTCCGACGCTGTTTCGAGCGCGGTAGCGTACTTCCATCCGTCAGGGATTTTCAGGGTGACGTCGAAGGGAATGTCGCGAGAGAAGTATCCGGCGGGATACATCAGGACTTCATTCCAGGCGAGATCGACGATCGCATCGGACATCTCGATGCGTCCTTCCGCCTGCTTGTTGGGCGACAGGTAGTCGAACTCGAGTCCCACGATCTTCGCTCCCGCGGCGAGCGGCACGTGAAAGGCGTGCACGTTGACTTCGTCCCGCACCCACTGCACCCGCTTGCCATCGACGTTGGTCACGATGCCGGCAACACGCGAGATTGGGCCGGTCGGCGAGTGGGTGCCGGGGACCCATTGCGGGTAGAGCAACACGAGCTCCTTGGCGCCACGCTCTACAGGAATCTGTTCGCGGACGTGTTCAACCCGATCGTTGAGATTGGTGATATCGACATCGAGCGCGATGGGGCCGGCGTAGGGCTTGTCGACGGGAGAGGCGATCGCGGGAGGCATAGGAGCCGGTTGGGGTGGCGGCGGATTCTTGGAGGTTTGCGCGAGCAAAGATGCGCTTGGGTTGAGGGCAAAACCGAGGGCAAGTGTGCAGAGCAGAGGGAAGGAACGACTCGTCATCTTGCGCATTAGTGTAAATGCTTACGGATGCTGGTGGGGCATGGAGGCCCAATTTTGGATGCGCTCAATCATGCTTTCTTCAAGCCGAGTCCGGGCCCATCCGGCAAGATCAACTTACCTTCGCGCACCAGCACCCCGGTGAACGGGTCGTTGGCGATCAGGAGATTGCCGTCCAGGTCCGCATAGTCGACCAGCGGGGAGAGATGCGCGGCAGCAGTGACGCTCACGGAACTGGAGACCATGCAGCCGAGCATAGTTTTGAGCCCGAGGGACTGGGCGACGTTGATCATCCGCATGGCTTCCTGGATGCCGCCACATTTATCGAGCTTCACGTTGATGCCGTCGTAGGCACCCACCAGGTTGGGGATGGCAGCGGCGTTCACGGCGGCTTCGTCGGCAATAAGCGGCAGGTGCACGCGGCTATGTACCCAGCGGGTTTCTTCGATCATGTGCGCCGGCATGGGCTGCTCGACAAACTCCACGCCCTGGCTATCGAGCCAATTGATTTTGCGCACCGCCTCCTCTTTATCGGTCCATCCCTCGTTGGCATCCACGCGAAGAGGCTTTTTAGTAACGCTGCGCACGGCCTCGATGGTCGGTTCATCCGTCGAGAGTCCGACTTTGATTTTCAAGACAGGGAACTGCTCGGCCTCGCGAACTTTTTGACGGGTGATCTCGGGGGTGTCGATGCCGATGGAAAATGTGGTAATCGGGGCTTGCTGTGGATCGAGCCCGAAGAGACGATACAGGGGCACGTCCATGCGCTTGCCGATCCAATCCATGAGGGCGATATCCACGGCCGCCTTGGCGGCGAAGTTGCCTTCAACGCGGCGAAAAAGTGCGGTTTTTACTTTCTCGAATTCCCACGGATCCGCGGCTTCGAGGAAAGCGATCTGCGGCTCAAGCGCTTTCTGGCAGGCGATAGCGTCTTCGTGATAGCGCACGATGGGCGCACCTTCGCCGTAGCCGGTGACGCCGTCGCGGGTGAAGTGGACGTGCAGGGTATCGCGGTAATCGCTGGAGGACATCGTCGTCGTCCAGGTATGGCGAAGTTTCAAGCGAAGAATGCTGGTCTGCCACTGACCCTTGGTGTCGGCAGGCGTCGCGATGGCAAAGCGCTCACTGGCGGCCATCAGGGCAGCGCTGGCGGTAGCTGCGGAAATGATCCACTCCCGCCGGTTCATTTCACCCTCCGGGCGGCGACCAGCAATTGCGTCCATGGTTCGTCATCGAGGCGGCTGATCTGGACCACCGGATGAGCGTGCGTCGTGTCGTGAATGAATTCGCCGTTACCGATGTACATGCCGGTGTGGGTGATCTTCTTGTCCGATTCGCCGAAGAAGAGCAAATCGCCGGCTACGAGGTCTTTTCGGTCGATCGCTGCGACTCCCGACCAGGCAGCTTGCTGGTCGGCATCACGAGGCATGAGGATGCCGCGACTCTGCACCAGCATCTGGGTGAAGCCTGAGCAGTCGTAACCGAAGCTCGATCGTCCTCCCCAGAGATAGGGAATTCCGAGGAAGCGCTTTGCCAGCTCGATGGATTCAGGAATATCCAACAGTTTCTGGGAGAAGGTGAGGTCACCGCGCTGGATCCATCCGGTGCGGCCGTCGGGAAGACGCGCTTGCAGCCATCGTCCGTTGTGGTCGGTACCTTCGTCGATCACCTCGAGGCGCGCCTCGAAGGGCAGCGTAACGATGGGAGCGTGGGTGGTCACATCTTTTTCGCGGTAGACATTGGCAAACAGGCTGGACACCTGGGCAGCTTCGCTACCATTTGCATAAGGTTGATTCTTGTTCGAGCGGAGCGCGTCGCGCCGCATCCATCCGGTATAACGATCGGCGGTCTGCACCTGCACCCACTTGTGTTTCTTTTTCAGTGGAGTGACGTTGCTACCCAGCAGCGCCTGGGAAACGACATCGGAGTTTTCATTGGGAGAGGAATACATGTTCGCGACCGGCACGACGACCACCTCGCCCGCATTCGCGGCACTTGCGAGAGAGGGCCAGGCGGTAGTGAACGCGAGAAGCGCAACCATCAACGTAATCTTCCTTTGTCGAGGATTCATCCTGTAAGCCTTCTCCGAGTGGCCATGCGGCGATCTGTATTGCGCGGGGACTGATACCACGGCGCGCGCGACTTCCGTTGGACAGACATAGCGTGCTTAAGAAATGGGATTCATCGCGTGCGAGCAGCCGGGAGAGGTGGATTACCGGCTGCTCGCAGCGGTCTCGGGGGACGATTAAAAGGTATAAATACCCGAGAACTCCATGATTCGCGGCTGTGTCAGGGTACTTGTGTAGTCGCCCAGCCCTCCCGCGGAAACGTTGTCCTGCATGGTGAAGATGTCGAAGCGCACGCTATTGGTTACGTTGAAGACACTCCAACGCAACTGGAACGATTGGCTTTCATGCTTGGGGATCTTCCAGTTCTTGGAGAGGTTCGCATCAAGAGTGAAGTATCCATTCCCGCGTACGTTGTTGCGAACCCCGCTTTGCCCAGGGTAGGCGTAATCGAAACTATTGCCCGCCGTGGAAGGATCGGAGAAGGCGTTGGGAATGCCGTTGATGACGGAGGTCCCAGTCTGTATCGGTTGGGAGGTCGGAATGGACCATCCCATCTCGTCCCAGTTGGTCGGCCACACATAGCCCTGGTAGACGCTGAAGGGATAGCCGGAGGTCCAGCGTACCGTTCCGCCAAGCTGCCATCCACCGATGACGGCATCAGCCCAGTGATTCATGTTGTTCCCGAAAGCCTTACCGCGGCCGATGGGCAACTCCGCCACCCAGTAGCCGTTGATCTGGTGACGCAGGTCAAAGTCACACGGTGCATGCATCTGGCTGGGGTCCCAGGCGTTGATGATGCTGTCGGTCAAATAGTGAACGCCGCGTTCGGCCATCGACTCGATGTCCAGGCACTTGGAGTAGGTGTAGTTGAAGCCGAAGAGGATTCCGTTCGACATGTCCTTGTGCAGCCCGGCTTGCAGGGCGTTGTAGCTGGAGTTCGCCATGGAGCGCCAGTCCCACAGAGAAGAGTACTGGCTGTTGTAGTAGCTGTTGGCGCCTCCGACCGGTGCCACCGGATTGCCGAACAGGTCCATGTTGTACAGCGCCGAGGTCTCGTTGTAGAGGTTGCAACCGGGGCCGAACTGGTCATAGATCGCGGCCAACATGTTGGTCGTGGTTCCACCGGTGCTGCAGAGCGGATACGAAGACGCGCCCTGGAACATATCCAACCAATATTGCGATGTCGGTCCGATCAGTTGCGGGGTAATGGCAGCCGTCGGAGTTCCAGAGCGCGCCAACTGGGAGAGACGTGTGGCGGCAGTGAAGTAGTCGATGTGGGTTTTGGGATCGACGAGATCGAGTGGCGTGGCGACGTCGTCGAGGGCCAGGAGTCGATGTCCGAAGTGTCCGACATAGCCAACATCCATGACCATCTTGCCGGGCAATTGCCGCTCGATGGTTAGGTTCACCGCATACGAGTAAGGCGTTTTGAGGGACTGGTCGATGCCGTCAGCGATGGCTTCCGAGCCCAGTGGGTACTGCACCGGGAAGGTAGAGGACGGTGCGGGCGGGAAGATGTTTTGTGGGTTCGAGCCCGACGTCATCGTGGGAATAACATTCATGCCGCTGATGCGCGGCGCGTTGTTCAACGTCAAAACAGCAGCAGGATTCTGCAGATAGCTCGACAGGCCGAAGGTGCCGGTGGCGTCGTAATTCAACGCCAGGGCGGGACCGAAGTTGTCGTAATACATGCCGAAGCCGGCGCGGACGACGGTCGCGTTGTCACCGGTCAGGCGCTTCAACCATCCCCATTTCGGATCGGGAGACCACGCAATGCCGATGCGCGGGGCGAAGTTCTTGGTCTGCGCGGAATAGAGACCGGAGCGTCCGTAGTAGGAACCGGCAGGCTGGAACGAGATCGGCGGAATCGTGTTATCCGGAATCCCGTTCAGCCCGTTGTTGGCACGCTGGGCGAACCAAGTCCCCATGTTCACGTTGGGGGCGACTTCCTGTCCGTTGTTCTCGGTGATCGGGGTCATCAGCTGGTAGTTCAGGCCGTAGCTGAAGGTGAGGTTATGGCGTGCCTGCCAGGTGTCTTGCACGAAGAGGTTGTAGGTATCCGTTGCCCAGTTTCGCGCAACCGGCGCGCCTTGTGCGAGAGGCGAAGCAGAGGTCGTGCTCACGACCTTGTAGTTGTAACGGGCATCGAGCTCGCTGGCGATGCCCATCATCGCCGCCAGGGGGAAATCGTAGCTGTTCGTGAAGCTGGAATCGACCGCCGGGAACCCGCCGGCCGTGGGATTCAGGGGAGAGTTCTTGCCGGCGAAGCCGTTGGAAGAGAGCCAGTCGGAGTTGGTGAGCGCGTCGCTGAAGGAGTTGCCGTAGCTGTCGCTGCCGCGGCGGATGAAGAGAAGGTTTCCCCCGAACTGGAGGTTGTGGGCGCCTTTCTGCCAGCTCAGTGTGTCCGCAAGATTGTGCACCGGTGCGGTGAACTCGCCGGAATAGACGATGCCCTGATCAAGATCTCGCATCTGCACCCACGGCTGATCGGTATTGCCGAGCGAACCGATGCTCTGGTGGGTCAATCCGTAACGGAAGTTATTGACGAGCCGTGGAGACAATGTAGCGGTATAGCCGACGACAATGCCCTTGCTCAAATCAACGTTGCTGCTCTCGGGAGCGTCGCCCGGAAGGAAGGGGGCCGAGTTGTTATGGTCGTCGCGGGCGGCACCACGCAGGAAGAGAGTGTGGTTGCCGTTAGCAGTCAGGTTGTAATCGATGCGCGCGATGTACCAGTTTTCCGAGAGCGTAGTCGGCGCAGCAAATCGGTATCCAGCGTAGTTCGGGTAATCTGTTTGCCCGACCACGTTTGGCGTTGCATAGGTATTGAAGTATTGGGTGGCTACGGTGCTGGGACCGATGTGGAGAGGATCCATCCCTGCAAGCTGGCTTGGGCCCAAGGCGTAATAGCCCGGAGCGACCTGATAACTCTTACCGCTGATGCCGGTCACGCTGCCACCCGGACACGACCCGGTATTCAACTGCCCGCTGCCGCCCTCATCGCAGAGGTACTGGATAATGCCATCGCGTAGGGTGTCACTGGGAATCGTGCGCTGGATGCTTTGTGCGAAGGATTGTCGGTGCCCTTCGTAGTTGAAGAAGAAGAAGAGCCGGTTCTTGATGAGCGGGCCACCGATGGAACCGCCAAAATCATTGCGAATGAGCTTCTGTGGAACGTTTGGCTGGTCGTTGGCCAGTTCTGCATTTTTCAGAAAGAAGTCGTTCGCCTCGCCCACCGTGTTGCGGTTGAACTCATAGAGATTGCCATGAAATTTGTTGGTGCCGCCCTTGGTGACCATCTCGATCTGTGCTCCGGCCGATCGGCCCTCAGAGGCGCCATAGTTCGAGGTCGTGACGCGGAATTCCTGTACCGAGAATTGAGTCGAGGGAAGGACGCCGGTGAAGGCGTAGCCGTTGAACTCGTCGTTGACGCTGACGCCGTCGAGGGTGATGTTGTTCTGGTCGCTGCGCTCGCCGTTGACTGCGCCGCCGCGCGTGTCGGTGTTGCTGGCGAGCTGAGCGTCCTGGTCGCCGGTGTAGACCACGCCTGGCTGGAAGCTCAGCAGCAGGGGCATTTGCTCGGCGCGGAGAGGAAGCTGCTCGATCGCCTGGTCGCCCATCGTGTGCCCTAAGCTGGCATCCGTGGTGTTGAGGAGAGGGGCTTCGCCGGTGACTTCCACGGTCTCTGCCGCCGCACCGACCTCGAGTTGCACGTTGGCGGTCGCCGGCAAGCTCACTTGCAAAATGACGGCTGGCTCAACGTAGGTGCGAAAGCCCTTGGCCGCGACCGTCAGTTTGTATCGGCCCGGCAAAATGGACACCAGCTCATATACGCCACCGGCGGTGCTGCGGGTGGCGCGCGTCTGATTGGTGTCGAGGTTGGTAAGAGTGACCGCTGCATCGGAGACGATCGCGCCCGATTTGTCGGTGACCGTTCCGCGCAATGAGGTGGTGGCTTGACCCCAGGCAGCTGTTCCCGAAACGAGGGCCGCACATGTAAGAAGAGTAATGGCGAGGATCTGACGCAATGTCATACTTCGACCTCCCGAACGGGAATCTGGGCTGAGCTAGCCCAATTTGTTCAGCAAAATGCAAAAAACCAGAACAGTGAGCAGCGCTCACGAGTCCTGGTCTTATCCACCTTGGTCAGCGAAGGAGAGTGCTTCACATACCAGCGGATACGAGGGCAACTAATTTAGCGAAAGGTAATATCACGTCAGAAAACGTGAAGTCAAGCGCTTGGCGCGAGTTCGCTGGAATTCCCTCGCCGCTTCACCACCATAAAGCGATTGTGAGCGTCTTTCAACGCAACCAGCAACGGCTTTTGCACGAGGCCGAAAAACCTGCGGCGGATCTTCGCGCTCAATTCTTCTACGCCTGTTTCCAGATTGCCGCCGATCAAAATCGAGCGGATAAAATCCTTCGTCATATCGCGCGCGGTATTGCAAGTCGCGTCTACGATCGCCCCACTTTTCTGGTCCACGATCAAGCTGACAAAAAAGACCTGGTAGGAACTCGCGATCGGGTCGTCCTTCGCGACCTTGGAGACGCCGGTGACGAAGATCGTGCTGGCTGCATATTCAACAATGGGTGTTCTCGCTGATGATGAGATGAGAATCCTCCTGGGTCCCGGGAACGGCGCGGCGCTAGGTAATCATAATGCAGTCTGGCGCTGCGGGCACCGCCACTTAAGGCGGGTATACGATGCCGGACAAAACGCTAAGGATCGGGAGCAGCGGGGAGACCTTTCCTTGACGCGGCAGTTACACTTTGCCCATGCGGATTCTGCTTGTATCGGTTCTTCTCTGCGTCGCCTCGTTTGCGCAATCCCCCGTAGATGGGTTGAAGAAGTTCTACGAGGAAGGACTGAAGCAGCATGGCATTGTTGGCAGCTCGCTGGTCGTTCTCGAGCGCAATCGTGTCATTTTTCGCGACGGTTATGGCTACCAGAACCTGGAAACCCGACATCCCGTCGATGAGGAAACCACCTTTCACTGGGCATCGATCTCGAAGACCTTTACCGGGATCGCCATCATGCAGCTGCGCGATCGCGGGCTGCTCTCTCTCGACGACCCGATTGTGAAATTTGTCCCTGAGATTGCAAAGGCCCACGATCCCTACGGTCCGATCGCGGCCATCACCATTCGCCAGGCGATGTCGCACTCTTCCGGTTTTCGCGATCCCACATGGCCCTGGCGCGACCAACCCTGGCAGCCTTTTGAGCCGACCGAGTGGTCGCAGTTGGTGGCGATGATGCCTTACACGAGCGTCGATTTTCCGCCGGGCTCCAAGTTCAGCTACTCGAACCTCGCCGTGGTCTTCCTGGGCGAAATCATTGAACGGCTTTCCGGGGATCCGTTCGAAGTTTACATGGAGAAGAATGTTCTTCGTCCGCTCGCGATGGATCGCTCGTATTACGACCGAAGCCCCGATCATCTTCTGAAATTCCGCTCGCACAGCTATCAACTGCAGAACGGCAAAGTTTCGGAGTTGGAATTCAACTTCGATACAGGGATCACCCGTTCAAACGGGGGTCTGAATGCTCCGATTCCCGACATGATCAAGTATTTGAACTTTTTGGTGGGCGATCCCGCGCGCCAAGGCGAGTATGACGCAATCCTGAAGAGGTCGTCGCTGGAGGAGATGTGGAAGCCGCTCCTGCCGGTACCCGTAAGCGAAGACTTTCCCTCGCGTTCCGACGCGCATGACTCGGTTGCAACCAGTTTCTTCGTGCACGAAGACAAAAGCCTTCAACTGGTTGGACACATGGGATGGCAAAACGGGTTTATCGGCCACATCTACTTCGATCCGACCCGCAAACGAGCGTACATCGTGAACTACAACACAGAGGCGTTGGATGCGGGCCAGAATACGCGTAAGTTGAACGAGCAGCTACGCGATTGGTTGATCGATCATTTCTTCACGGCGGGATCAGCGCAAACGAGGTGAACCACGCGGAGGTGATTACTGTTCGTGAATCTCTCCCCACGCCATGGTCTTTCCGTACACGATGCGCACGTCGCACTGGTTGGGTCCGCTGTGAGCCAGGTAGACGGTCGCGATGTTTTGGCCGCCTTCGAGTTCACCCGTTTGCATAGGGGTCTTGGCAACGTCCTGCGAAGGGTCCCGTTTTGCCCCCGCGTTCAAATCCTTACTTACCACCAGGGTCCAGCCCGTCTTGCCGGGAATAACGAACAAGCTGTAGGCGCCGACGGCCAATGGAGTGCCGCCGACGGTGATACCGGTGTCGAGAAAGAGAAGAAAAGGTTTTCCGGCAGGCGTCCAAGGCTTTCCCATCGGAAGCCCGCGCTTCTCGGCTTTTTCGGAATGATCGTACTGAACCCGCATGCCCTTCTCGTCGGCGAAGGTGCAAGTGACGTCCGCAGTGTTAGAAGAATCTGCCGGCTGTTGTGCGATGGCGGACGCAATCGTAACGAGCAAAGCCAGCACCGCGAAGGAAAAACTACGAGCTTTCAAATCGCCTCCGTACCTTGCATACCGCGTGCGCGGAGCGGTCACGCACGTGTCGTCTGTCGCGGGAAATTGTTGATTCGTTCTTTGAAGTCCCGTAACGCGACGACATTCTAAGGGCTTGGGACGAAAATTCCTAATGGCGAAAAAAACAAATAGGTAGACGCACCCGGTAAATCCTCAGACACGGATCCCTGGCACTTACACAAAGTTCACGCAGCGAGGAAGGTCAGACGCGCAGGAACGGATTGCGTTCGCGCTCTTCCTGAATGGTGGTGGTGGGCCCGTGCCCGGGAATGACGATGGTCGCGCCGGGAAGCACCAGCAATTTGTTGTGAATCGACCGCAGAATGCTTTCGTACGAGCCGCCGGGAAGATCGGTACGCCCGATGCTGCCTTGGAAGAGGGTGTCACCCGCAATCAAAGTATTTTCCGCCGCGAAGAAGAGGCAGATGCTTCCCTGGGTATGACCGGGAGTGTGGATGACGCTGGCATTGAGATTGCCGAAATGCACCACATGGCCTTCGGGGAGATCGGCATCCACCGTAACCTGCCCAGGATCTTTCATGCCGAGCCATGAAGCCTGGACGGGAAGCATTCTCAGCAATGCGTCGTCATTTTGATTGAGCAGGACCGGAGCGCCGGTCAGTTTCTTGAGCTTCATCGCTCCGCCGACATGATCGATGTGGGCATGGGTGACGACAATCTGCTTCACGCGAAGATGATGCGGCTCAAGGACGGCAAGCACGGTTTCGATGTCATCCCCAGGATCGATGACGATCGCTTCCTTCGTGGTTTCGTCAGCTATGACCGAGCAGTTGCATTGCAATGGGCCAACGGGAAAGACTTCGTGGATCATGCTCTCCTTTGGGACGAAGGCGCCGAGTGGGGGGATCAGCGGATTAGACATTCGTAATTCAAACCCGGAATAGGTAGTTTTGTTCCGAATGTGAGTTGCTGATCTGATGAAAATACTCCGCTTTTGGCAACAAAAAAAGAAAAATCCTCCGCGCACGGAGGATTTGGCCAGGAAAATCGATTATTTGTTCGGTGTTGCCGGGGCCGTTTTCTGGACTGGAGCCGCTTTCGATCCGTTCAGCACCGATCCAGCATTTCCGCTGTGACGCGCCGCCATGATGCTCAGCATGATCGAAGTCAGCATGAAGATCACGGCCGACCAGGTAGTTGCCTTGGAAAGCGCATTGGCTGCGCCGCGGGGACCAAATGCGGTCTGGCTGCCGCTTCCGCCAAATGCCGCCGCGAGGTCGGCGCTTTTGCCGCTTTGCAAGAGCACCACAATGATCAGAAAGAAGCAGACGACGATATGAACGGTAGTGATCAGGTAAATCATTGAAATCTCAACACCGGGAACTCACGGTGCGGAACTTTCCTGTTCTCTCAACGGGATCTGGAACTTTTGGAGACCGCCGGGTCGGGCGAGAATCGCATGGTGCGGAAGGGGGGACTTGAACCCCCATGCCTTTTGGGCGCCACCCCCTCAAGATGGTGTGTCTGCCAATTTCACCACTTCCGCAAAGTTTCCAAAGAACGTGTGAGGCAAGCCGATTATAACAAACGCGATATATCCTCACCAACCTGCCGTGGGCCCACGCCGCTGCAGTTCCGTTGCTTGACCCTGCATCCGCACTCGGTTCTAATCATCCATTCTTCGTAAAGGAGCACGCATGAAAGTAGCATTTTTGGGTCTCGGAATTATGGGCAAGCCGATGGCGACCAACCTTGTCAAGGCAGGGAACGAGGTGACGGTTTGGAACCGTACTCCAAAGAGCGTGGAAGGTGCGCGCAGCGCGGCGACCCCTGCCGAGGCCGCCGAGGGCGCGGAATTGGTTTGGCTGTGCGTGGCCGACACAGCGGCGGTGGATCGCGTTCTTTTTGGCCAGGATGGCGTAGCAGGGAAGCTCCGTGCCGGCATGATCGTGGTGGACTCAAGCACGATTTCCCCGGAAGAAACGGTGAAATTCGCCGAGCGTGTGCGGGCCAAGGGCGCGGATTACGTCGATGCGCCGATCACCGGGTCGAAGGTCGGAGCCGAGTCGGCACAACTGATCTTCATGGTGGGCGCCGCGGATCAAAGCCTGAAAAAGCTTGAGCCGCTCTTTAGCGTGATGGGCAAGAAGGTCGTGCACATGGGTGAGGTGGGAAAAGGTCAGGTATCCAAGATCTCCCTCAACCTGCAGATAGCGACGATCTTTGAAGGTTTTATTGAAGGATTCGAGTTAGCGACGCGCTTGGGTGTGAATCCGGAGAAGTTCATCGAGCTGATCCAGAGCACAATGGTGCGCTCGGGGGTGGTGGATTACAAGGCTCCTTTCGTCCTGAAACATGACTACTCGCCGAATTTCCCGCTCCGGCTGATGCGCAAAGATTTGCACCTCGTCCAGGATGCGGCCAAGGCGGTCAACCTCAAATTACCGGCGGTCGACGCGGTAACCGATGTCTATGAAAAGGCCTTCAAGGCAGGCCATGGCGACGAAGATTACGCGGCGACGCAGGCACTGCTCGCTAAGAAGTAGAAGTGGATTGTGTCGAGAGCCGCTCGAGAAGAGCGGCTTTTTTATTTAGAACGCCGAGGGAGAGGAACTGGTCGCGAGCTCGCGGATCACGTCGAAGACGTTGATATCTGCGAGCGCGTCGGGCTCCATCGCGTTGAGCGCCACGGTCGCGGAGAAGTGTGGTTCGCTTTTGCGGAATGAGATACGCAGGAAGTCGTAGCTGCGCGAGGCGGCGAGGGCATCCATCATGTTGACGATCTCGTGCTGCCAATCGCGACGGGTAGTGATCACAATCGGGCCGAGTCTCTCGGCCGACCATTTCCGAGGCCCATGGGGAGCGGCTGAAATGTCTGTGCCGCACCAGCGGTGATTTCGTACATCGAGGTTGAAGGCAGGCGGCGAATCAAGATCTGCCGCGAAGGTTGCGGTCTCCTGCTGATTGCGTAACCGGTACCAGAGCCAGTTGAAGGGCAGTTCCCGCGGCGCCAGTTGTACGACGAGATGCGCCTGACGAAAGGTGGCCGTCCGGAGGTGCAGGTCAACCTGGAAACGGGAGGGCGAGTGCCATTGAATCTCGGAAACTTTTCCATGGCGCCTGAACGCGAGCTGAATCCACCCGAGAATCAACCGGGAGCGCCGGCGAAGCCAGTACTTCCACGAGAAATACCAGAGGGCGAAAAGGGAAAGCGCAATGCCACCGTCAATCAGCGCAGACCACCACATCTCGAAATTTAGGATGCCGAATTCGACAGGGTAGATGTTCGTTGTCATTTGGCGGGCGGCTTGTCGAGCACGTAGACCTGGGAAGGTCCATCCAGGCTGCACGTTATTCTTCTGGAAACACTCCTTGATGCGGCGGCGCAGCTCCCGGCTGACCGTATATTGCTGGCCAGGCTTGGTTTTTACCAGCATCAAGTAGTCAACTTCCTGGCCGGTGATTTTCTCTATACCCGGCACGTCTGGTGTTCCCACAATCGAGTCCTTCAGCGCCGGGTCGTTCTGAAGCTCCGTGCCAACCTCTTGCAGAAGCCGGGTAATCTTTTCGCTCGGTTCGTTATAGGCGACCGAGACGTGCATGGCGATCTGTGTCCAATCGCGGGTGAAGTTGGTGACGACCGCGATCGAACTGTTAGGAACGATGTGGAGCGATCCATCGCCATCGCGCAGGATGGTACGGCGCAAGCTCATCAGCTCGACCACGCCGGTGCGGTCGGCGATCTTGATGGTATCGCCGACTTCGTATTGATTTTCCACCAGAATGAAGAAGCCGGTGACGACGTCTTTTACCAAGGTCTGTGCGCCGAAGCCGATGGCGAGACCGGCCACGCCCGCGCTGGCCAGCAGCGGACCCATATTGATGCCAAAAAGCGGCAAAATCTGCATCGCCGCGAGGAAAGCGACGATGAACACGCCCATGCTATAGACCACGCCGGAAAGCGTGCGGATCTGCTGGGCACGCACTCCGCTGGGCAGGGAATCTGACTTGCTCAAGTGCGAGAGCCGCCGGGTAATGAGCTTCAGAAGCCGGGTCAGGATGAAGGCAATGAGCAGGACGGCGACGATCTTGGGAACGTCGTGGTGGATGAATTCGAAGCTGTCGTCGGTCCATTGATCCCACAAGGACCAGAGCCGCTTATGTCCAGGGAAGCCTGCTTCGACGGCGGTAAGAAGACCCAAATCGCTATAGATCATTTTCGCCGGATTATAACAAGCGCACGAGCCGACAGGGTGGCTCGAGGCGCCGCGGAAACTGCATATAATGAGGCGAGAGCTTCTCGAGGTCTACATGAAATCCTGTTTCAGTTGGATTGTGCTGCTCCTTTTGGTTTTCTCACTGACATCGACGCCAGGACAGGCTCCGCCCGTGGTCGACCCGCAATATCCCGTTCCGCACCACGATCCCGCTAATGAAGCATGGACGAAGGAACAGACGGAGAAAATGAAACGGCAGCAGAAAGTGTTGCGCCAGAAACAACTCAAAGAAGACACCGACAAGCTGCTGCAACTGGCGACGGAGCTGAAGACCTCCGTCGACAAAACGAACGAAAATGTTTTGTCGCTGGATGTGGTGAAAAAAGCGGAAGAAATCGAGAAGCTGGCGAAACAGGTCAAGACGAACATGCGCGACCAAAACCGCTAGTCGCGGCTTCCCTGGGCCGCGTGAGATCAAAGGAAAACGCCATCCGGTTAGGGATGGCGTTTTGTTGTTGGTGGGAGTGTTTAGCTCTTCAGGGCGCCGATGCGCATGCCATAGAAGCTGCGCCATACGAAGTAGGCGGAAATGACGAAGAACACGAGCGCCAGAACATTGGTCAGGGCGGTACCGTGGTCGTGCGTGAGCGATACGGCGAGTTCCACGGCCAGCAGTCCGAAGAGCGTGGTGAACTTGATGACGGGGTTCATGGCCACGGACGATGTGTCTTTGAAAGGATCGCCCACGGTATCGCCGACGACGGTAGCGTCGTGTAGAGGAGTGCCTTTCTGCTTCAGTTCAACCTCAACGACTTTCTTAGCGTTGTCCCATGCGCCGCCGGCGTTGGCCATGAAGATGGCCTGGTACAAACCGAAGATGGCGATGGAGATGAGGTAGCCGATGAAGAAGAACGGCTCGAAGAACGCGAAAGCAAGGGTGCCGAAGAAGACCGCGAGGAAGATGTTGAACATGCCCTTCTGCGCGTACTGGGTACAGATGGCAACCACCCTCTTGCTGTCGGCGACGGAGGCTTTTTCCGTGCCTTCGAGCTTGATGTTCGCCTTAATGAACTCGACCGCGCGATAAGCGCCAGTGCTCACGGCCTGAATTGAGGCGCCGGAAAACCAGTAGATCATTGCGCCACCGGTGATGAGACCGAGTACGAATGGAGCGTGCAGAAGAGAAAGTTTGCCGACGTTGGTGGTCAGCCCGTTGGTCAGGGCCATGATGATCGAGAAGATCATCGTGGTGGCGCCGACCACAGCAGTCCCGATCAGCACGGGTTTGGCGGTGGCTTTGAAGGTGTTGCCGGCGCCATCGT
Source organism: uncultured Acidobacteriaceae bacterium (assembly GCA_963703075.1). Taxonomy (GTDB): domain Bacteria; phylum Acidobacteriota; class Terriglobia; order Terriglobales; family Acidobacteriaceae; genus Korobacter. The sequence continues at coordinate 1,787,201 of OY969786.1, read as the reverse complement.
TAGCTTCGAGCAGATGCTTGGCACGCTCGAAGTTGACCGTGCAGTTGAAGTCCTTTTTCAACTCGGCTTCGATGTTGGGAACGTTCTCAATGAGCGACAGCTCGTAGACGGATTGCGCGTTGTCAGTGACCGGACCGTAGGAGTCGACCGCGATCGTCACCGGCCCCATGCCGAGGAACCCGAACGCCACCAAACCGAAGGCGAAGACGGCAGGAGCAAGCATCAGCGCGCCAAGACCTTCAAGGGAGACGTAATAGCCGATGCCCATGAGCACGACCATGGTGAGGCCGAGCCAGTAGGCAGAGAAGTTACCAGCAACGAGGCCCGAGAGGATGTTCAACGAAGCGCCGCCTTCCTTTGAGGAAGTGACGACTTCTTCGACATGCTTGGACTCGACAGAAGTGAAGACCTTGACGAACTCGGGAATGATCGCGCCGGCCAGCGTGCCGCACGAGATGATCAGCGACAGTTTCCACCAGAGTGTGCCATCGCCGCCGAGATCGGGGATGATCACCTTGCTGACGATGAAAGTCAGGATGATCGAGATAATAGAGGTCAACCACACCAGCGAGGTGAGTGGGGTTTCGAAGTTCATCTCGTCGGAGTTGCCGAAGCGCGCCTTCGCCACGGCGGCGTTCAGGAAGTAGGCGCCGGCGCTGGAAACCAGCATCATGATGCGCATGACGAAGATCCAGACAAGGAGTTGGACCTGAACCTTGGCTGCAGTGGCGATGGCCGCCTCGTGCGTCATACCGTTGTGTTCAAAGACGGAAGGGATGATGGCCAGCAGGATGAAGGTAATGAGCGCCACGCCGGTGACGCCGTAGGTTTCAAAACCGTCGGCCGAAGGGCCAACCGAGTCGCCCGCATTGTCGCCGGTGCAATCGGCAATGACGCCGGGGTTGCGAGCATCGTCTTCCTTGATCTTGAAGACGATTTTCATGAGGTCGGAGCCGATATCGGCGATCTTGGTGAAGATGCCACCGGCGATACGGAGGGCTGCGGCGCCGAGCGATTCGCCAATCGCAAACCCGATGAAGCAAGGTCCCGCGAACTGGCCCGGAACGAAGAGCAGGATGCAAAGCATGATGAGCAGCTCGACGCTAATAAGCATCATGCCGACGCTCATGCCGGCGCGCAGCGGAATGGCGTAAATCGGGTAAGGTTTGCCGTTCAGGCCCGCGAAGGCAGTACGCGAGTTGGCGAAAGTGTTGACGCGGATGCCGAACCACGCCACGCCGTAGCTGCCGGCAATGCCGACCAGACTGAAGGCGAGGATGATGGGCAGGGTCGTGCTGACCGGCGGAACCGGCGCCAGCCATCCGAAATAGAGGCCAATGATGACGGCGATGAAAACCCACAGGATCAGGATGAACTTACCCTGCGTGACCAGGTAAGTTTTGCAGGTCTCGTAAATCAACTCGGAGATTTCGCGCATCGAGCGATGGACCGGCAGATTCTTGAGCGAAACATAAATCGCCAATCCGAAGAGCAGGCCGAGGGCACAGAAAACCAGGCCGATGAGCAGGAGGTTATGGCCGTTCATGCCGAGGAAATCAACCGAGGATAGATCCGGCAGTCTCAGGCTGGCTTCGCCGCCGGCTTCCGATTGCGCGAAAGCGGCGGTGCTGGAGAAAGCCAGCATGCTCAAAAAGATGGCAGTCGATAGAAAAGAGCGGTGCATGGCGAGCACCGGTTTGGACAAGCGCCGGACAGTGGCGTGCCACATAGACATTGCATTTCCTCCAGAAGATGCCACGGGAGGTGTTACCCGTAGATCCGCATGATCAAAATGGATAGCTGGATCGCCGCTCTCTGCTGAGAAGCGGACGTCGGTGGGCGATAATTGCAGCACCCACGATTTTCTCTCATGAGAACGCCTTGCACACGTTCTGATGCGTGTGTGCACAACATCACTGACCAAAATCGGAATTCCTCGCAAATCGGGCCACGGCGAAAAGAATTCGTTTCGCTGAGGTCGGACGCGCTTCCACTTCAGACAGAAGTGTGTTTGAGGTTTGGCCGCGTCATGAGAACTGCGCCGATATCAGGCGCACCTCTTAAGGCGAGCATTTATAACATTTTGCAAGAAGGCGGGTCAATCGAACATCGCGGTGATCCGGTAATCTGACGGTGGGTTAGGCGAATGAATGGACTGACATTGTTCGGACTGGTGGCGGTGAGCCTCATGCTGATTTGTTACGCCCTGGAAGCGCGTAGCCGATGGTTCATCCTGGGTTTCTCGATGGCTTGCGGATTGGGGTCGGCTTACGGGTTCCTGCAAGGTGCGTGGCCGTTTGGAGTGGTCGAGGCCATCTGGGCGGTGGTGGCGCTCCGACGCTGGATCCGGGCCAGCCGCCCGAAGACGGTACGATAGGAATAAAGATGTCTCTCACCGGTGTCCATTCTGGATTCGCCCGCGCCCTGCGTCGCGAGATCATCGCCCGCAACCAGGGACTGGTGCGAGACCACGACTTGCCGGCGGCATCCGGCTACGGACGCGAAGAGGTGGTCGTCTACGCGGCAGCTGACGACGGTTCCATGCACGGAAACTTCTTTCCCCAGAGCTACGCCGCGATTGCGGCGAACCCGGCGTGGCGCAAGAGAATGAGCAAGCCGCACACCGGGCGGCGGAATCTTCCGAAACATGAAACCAGCAAGTGGCGCGAGCTGGACGCCTGCACCAGTTCCGATGCGCTCCTGATGAATATTTTCTGCAATCCGCGCACTCTGGCGGAAGGGAAGCTGCACAGATTGATGAGCGTCGATCCGGCCGCACAGCCGGAATTTGGAGTGCGGGTTGCCGCAGCTTTAAAGAATGGTCACCGTGATCGCACGGAGGTCGACATGCGCCTTGGCGACCTGCTCGTGGAAGCAAAGCTCACGGAATCGGATTTCCAAAACTGCCAGGAATCCATGTTGGAACGCTACCGTGGCTTCGAGGATCTTTTCGATTGCGCGTCGTTGCCGAGGACAGAGACCGGCTACGTTGCCTATCAACTGTTGCGGAGTGTGCTCGCGGCCGACGCGGATGGATGTCGATTTTGCGTTCTGGCTGACGCGCGGAGACCTGATCTTCGCGAACAGTGGTTCAGGGTGATGCAATGCGTCCGTAGCTATGATCTCCGTCTGCGCTGCCAGATGCTGACCTGGCAGGAAGTCAGCGCCATCCTGCCGCAAAGCCTTCGTGCGTGGCTGGGGGTGAAATACGGCATCTTCGCTCCGGGCGAGGAGCCGCAGCTGGACGCGTCAGAATGGTACTGGTGACCGCGAATTGTGGTGGCGAGTTTTTGACGGCTTCGCGGCTGCTCGCTTACAATGATCTAGTTACATCCAAAAACGCGCGCTCCCAGTGCGCCCGCCACACTCCTCAGTAGCTCAATGGCAGAGCATCCGGCTGTTAACCGGAGGGTTGTAGGTTCGAGTCCTACCTGAGGAGCCATTTCTTGTCAGAAAGTCACTGCACGGAGCATTTTCGGCCTCCTCTGTGGGCCGACGGCAAACATTGCCGCAGCATTTGCTGCAGAGCGGATGTCGGCTGCTTTTTTAAAAAGGGCACCATTTTTCAAGACGCGCAGAATTTGGCCTCGCCGCTGCCTCAACAATAGGCATGCGCCTCAGCCGCGAGGAAGAACGGTGTATTTCGTATAATTTATTGTAAGGACTGCGGTTCCTCGCAATTTCAAGTCGGAGACCGTGCGATTAATCGACGGAACCCAAAATTCATCGATCTTTTCATACTCGTGATGAACTTCGGTTTTGTTGATCCAAAAAGATGGATTCTTGGCGGGCTCGGCCTCAATCTGGACCACGGCATAGTCTTCCGTGTCGATCCAAATCTTCCCGCGATAGAGAAACTTGCTTTCCGTGTGCGGGGAGACTGCGATTACATAGCAGCCTCGCTTTCCGATGGTCTGCTCTCCAACATACTCAAAATTATAATTCTCAGCCACAAGGGCGGTCCGGCGCTGATTTTCGGGAATTGACGCCTCTTCTTCGGCTGCCAACAATGGCTTGAAAACACGGGCGCGAATGAGGCTGGAACCGCGTTCCGACACTACGCGAAAGCGTTTTATGCCGGGTGCTACAAATTCGGCTTGCACAACCATGTCGGCCGACAAACTGACAAGTCCCCGATAATCCAGATGATATGTACGCATTCCGGAATAGCGCAGCAAATTGTCGGCTCGGCGCTGGTTCGCCTCTTTCACTCGCTCCATGATCTGATCCGCCGTCAAATTTCCTTTTGCTAGCGCTTCAGATTGCGATTGCTCCGCGTTAGAAGTCAGCGCCAAGGGGAACATGACCGATACCATCAGCACAAGAACCTGGACCCAGACCCTTGCGGGCATGCGAGCAGGATGGGAAAACGAGTACAAGATAAGCCGAAACATGGAAGCTCCCTGCGGAAATCTAAACTCGTGCACGCGTCGTTCCGGGAGATGAAATGCTCGTAGTGTCAAGATGCAGCCTCATCATCCTGCAGTGAATCAACTATGGCCTCTGACCTGGATATGAGTCTGCGCCCAGCAGCGTCCCCGGCGGCCCATTCGGCCAAGGCGAAGGTCCACTCCAAGAATTTGGGGGGCCTCTTCCACAGCGCTGCCAGAGGACGATCTACTCCGCCCTTGTCCGGATGAAAGACTCGCTCGTCCCAATTCTGTGCTCCCACGGGCAACTCGGGATTATGACGAACCACATCAGCAAATGTGCGGAAGCACCGTAGGCGTTGATCACGCCTGTATTGAGGCATAAAAAGAATGTGGCTGAGACCCAATGTGCGGATCTCGCACACAAACGCGGCAAAGTCCTCCGCGTTTGTTAGATTGACGTTTCCGTTCGGCTCCGCTCCATGACGATCGCCCCCCGACACCAATGGCTTGCGCCACGCCGCGGACAGATCCACAACGGCTCGGTTCTCCGGCCATGCACGAAGACCATTGAGTTCCATGGCATGGATGAACGGCCCACAAGCGCGCATAAAATCATCCACTGCCTTATCAAAGTGAACCCTCGGGGCGCGATATAAATTCCATAAGGGATGGTTAAAAACAAGCAAGACATGCTGGAGACCATGCAGCGTGGAAAGCAAATCTCTCAGCGCTTCTCTGGTAGGGAGGGCGGTATAGCTGGCCAGCTGCGAAGTGATCTGAGGCGCTAGCCGGGGCGGAAGGTTGTGCACCCCCAAGTGAAATGCTATGCCATCGAATGGGACGGTCCGATTCGAAGGAAATTGGAACGGTTCCGGCTCCGAAAAGCGAATTGAGCAGCGTGGGTGCAGCGATGCTGTCGTGATCCGTCAAGGAAACTATAGGTACAAGTTCTAATGTCTCCGACAGTTGGTTGCGCTCCACATCGAGAGCCAGCTGGGGAGTGAGAGGAGGAGTCCAGTAACCCCGGCTGAAATCCATTGCAAAGCCAGCTCGGTGGGCACGCTTTCCCTGCCAGCGAATAAATCTATTGAGCAGAGGTATTGTCCGTCCAAGATCATCAATAAAGATGAGCGTCTCGCGAGAATGACTAGTATGACTGTGCAAAGACACGCCGCTGGTGAACTGTCGCTGGGCAGTCGGATCGCTCCAGGCGTATGAAACGTGGGTATGCAAATCGATTCCTCGAAAGCGCTTTGGCTGCGTTCTTGGTTGCGCTCTCCCGTCCCCGGGGTTGCCGGTTGCGATCCTAACAGTAAATCTCGCCGTCTTGAGATCCACTTCCGCCCGGGCCCCATCTCACAATTACAGGGGGTTTCCTCCGTGCGGAAGGTACTCTGCGCAGTTTTGGCCTCAACCTGGCCAATCCTCCTTGGCGAGATGCGGAAGAAGCCATCTGTCTGAAGGGCTTCGCCACGATCCGCGTTGCGAAGGCGAGAGTTTACCCCAGCCGAGGCAAGCCAGGAGGGGGCACCGTCGGGTCGTCATCGCCGCGGCATTTTGTCTTTAACTTAAGCGCCCAGAGAATCCGCCTTGGCACTCGTAGCATTTCCAGTCCTCAGAGATCTTGGGGCATTAGGTAGCTTTCGCGGGCCACGTGGCATCCTACCCTGCATGGATTGGACACCGGGTGGGCGCAGCGGCGACTTGGAAGATGACCGGGGCGGAGGTGGGTTTGGACTCGGCCACGGCCTGGGCATTGGCGGAATCCTCATCATTGGCGTGCTCAGCCTGGTGTTCCACCGTAACTTCTTCGCCTTGCTCGGCAGCGGCACGGATAATACCGCCCAAACGAATACGGCGCAGCAGCGTCCCGTCAACGACCCGGCGGAAGAGCGCGAGGTACAGTTCGTCTCCTTCGTACTCGACGACGTGCAGAAGACCTGGACGCAGGTCTTCGCGCAACGCAACTCCAACTACCCCCATGCCAAGCTGGTGCTCTACCGCGACGCCATACAGTCCGGCTGCGGGACGGCGCAGGCTTCAACCGGGCCGTTCTACTGTCCCCAAGACGAAAAGGTCTATCTCGACCTGGGCTTCTTCGACGAGTTGAAGCGGCGCTTCGGCGCACCCGGAGAGTTCGCGCAGGCATACGTCATCGCCCACGAACTCGGACATCACGTGCAGAAACTGATGGGCATCGAGCAGAAAGCCGAAGCCGCAATGCAGCGCTCCAACGAGAGCGGGCGCAACGCCCTCTCGGTTCGTCTCGAATTGCAAGCCGACTGCTTTGCCGGCGTGTGGGGCCACTCCACCGAGCAGCGCAAGATCGTGGACCAAGGCGATTTCCAGCAAGCGATGCAGGCGGCCGCGTCCGTGGGCGACGACCGGCTGGAGAAAATGGCCGGACGCGCCGTCAGCCCCGAATCGTTCACCCACGGCACGTCTGAACAACGTATGCAGTGGTTCCAGAAGGGCTTCACTTCGGGCGATCCGGGCGCGTGCAATACCTTCCAGCAGTGATGTCTCGTCGTGCGCGGAAGAGGCAATGGAACGCGGAAGGGAAGCACACACGATTGTCTATTGCAATCGATCCCCTTGATGAAGTCCGTGCCTCGGTTGCGGCTTCACTGAAACCCGACCTCTATCTGAATGGCGACGCTAGAAGCGCATGAGCTCTACCCGCCGGTTGCGAGCACGTCCCTCCAGCGTGTCATTCGTGTCTTTGGGTTGCGACTTACCGTAACCGGAGGACTTCAGCCGGTCGGCATTGATGTGGTACCGCGTCACTAACTCCTGGACGACCGCAGCCGCGCGTCGTTTCGAGAGATCGAGATTGTACTGATCTCCTCCTATGCCGTCTGTGTGCCCACTGACAGCCAGGCGCCAGTCAGGGTGGCGGGTGAGGATGTCTGCAATTTCCTTCAAGGTCGGCGTCGACTCAGCGCGCAAGGCATCGCTGTTGAACGAAAAATAGATGCTATAGATATCCACCTTCTGCTGGTTGGCGAGCGCCTTTTCGAGACCACCGCCGTTGCCCGTGCCAGCGCCACTCGGCAACTGGCCTGCACCTTTGCCGCTTCCGCCCGGCCCCGCAGCGGATGGCACTTGGCAGCGGTATTCGATCTTCACCACGCGCAGGACGTCGCGGTCTCCGCCATTTGGCTTATCGCAATGCATGCCTGGAGGCACCCCCGGTGGCATTCGCGATTGCGGCGCAAAGCTTCACCTGTTCCGGGATAAGCGGCTTGATGGCGTCGATGCCGATACGGAATGCGAGCGTAAGTGGATTCGCAGGATCGTCCAGGAAGACGAACTCCACCTTGTCGTCAACTAACAATCCCTGAGCGTGAATAACTGGAAGATTCACCGGCACGTCGTTTACGAGAACCGACATGGTCGCGGGCCCGGGGACTCGGCTGAGCGTTCCGCGTTGCAGATAGCTGTAGTAGTTCGGATATTTATTCGAATCGGCTGCCAGATTCAAATCAGAGTACGCGTTGGAAAATCCGAAGGCGCTTTGCCCCTTGGACTTGAGATTCTGCAGTACGGCCGCCGAAGTACCGATCGACGTGGTTCCCGGAATCTTTTCCTCGGAATTTTCGAGGTATACCTGCTGGTAGTCGGTCGCCGACTGCAAATCTTTTACCAGCATCGTTCGGCCCAAATTCACCTTCTTTAGCTCCGGTCCCGAGGAAAGCATGTCGGTGTTCTTCATTTCGGCGGAGTATCGAAGGCGTACCTCCGTGGGCGAAACGGATTCGATGGTCTTGATCGATTCGTAATCGCCTCCGGACTGGCTCACAGCCGTCACGATGGTCAATCCGGGGCACAGAGGAACAGTATCCGCGGCGTGGGCCATGCTCGAGAGCATCAGCGTTCCTAGGACGGTGGCAGCAAACGCGGCTCTGGCAGCGCTCTTGCTATACGTTTTCATCAGTGGCTCACTTTGGCGGTTCGAATTGGAAGACGTCGTCGCTGAGTTTGGGATTGGCTTGTGGTTCGAACGTTGTGGTCGTGCGATTTAGCGTCCCCGGCGTTGGCGGCAATTCTTCGACGGTCTTTCTGATCAAGTAGCTCGTGGTGTCGATCCACACGGTGACAGATCGGACGTTCACCTTTTTCCCGGTATCTCCATAGGTGTCGCTGGCAGTTCCCTCGAGCCGGTAACACTTGTTGCCACCCACATCCTCTTTTCCAGCCAAGCGACTGGGTTCAAACTGCGCGATCGCCCCCGGAAGACCTGCTTTGGAGTAGAGCAATGGAGGAATTTTGGTGGTTGAGCCGCTCGTCGGAAAGGCATTCAGCGTAATGGCGCCTGTGTTGTTGGGATTGGGATATTCGGTAACCTGCGCGGTTGTCTTCCACCAGGAATGGAAAGCATTCGGATCTCCCCAAACAACGATCCGGTCACCAGTGGGCTTTTTGAAGTCGAACAGGAAGTGGCGGGGTGAGCGGGTGAAGCGGGTGGTAAAGCTGTAGGTGTCGTGGCTGGTCGCGGTGTAGTCCTTCACCACGGTGCCGGTGTCGGAGTAGCTGCTCAGCGCGGCGTACACCGAGCGCGAGTGCTCCAGGATGGCCGTAGGAGTCTCCTGGGCGCGCGCGTTGGGCGAACAAATTGCCAGGAGAAGCGATCCGATGAACCCGAGGCGCATGCGCGCTCGGCGACCGCCGGAAGGTGAGTTCGTGGGTTGCATGTTCTCTTGCACGAGGGGTAGCATCCGGCGGCTGTTTGCGCCCGTCAACGGAACTGCTGCTAAATTGCGGATCAATCGTTAAGTAGTTTTAGATTGTGGGGAATGCGGCCGCGTATGCACTGCTTTCAATGTTCGCAAATGGTACACTCACTGCCTACTTAGCCTTGGGGACGAGCACTTCGGGCATTTCGGCATGGCAGATACGGGACATTCGGCGAAACCGGTTTATCAGTTTGGGCACTTTGAAGCAGTACAGGAAACGGGCGAGCTCTATCGACGCGGGCAACTGGTCAAAATCCAGGAACTCCCCTTTCGCGTGCTGGTTACTCTTCTTGAACAGCAGGGTAAGATCGTTTCCCGTAATCAGCTTGCGAAACAACTCTGGCCTGACAAGACGTTCGTCGAGTTCGACCAGGGAGTCAGCACGGCTGTAACGAAGCTTCGCCAAGCAATCGGCGACGTCGCCGAAAACCCGCGGTTCATTGAGACTGTTCCGCGCCGCGGCTATCGCTTTATCGCCCCCGTGACACTCAAAAACGAGGTGCCCGAAGCATCCGCGCCGGCGGTGCCTAGTGTCGCTCCCATCTCGTCGCTGAACAGTGAACCGGAGCGGCCCGCAGCGCCGGTTTCTCGATCGCCGCGACGCTGGATGTGGGCCGCCGGTGCTGCTGTCTTGCTGTTGGCCGGTTTGTGCGCATTCCTTTTTCGAGCGCCATTTCGATCCAAGGCGGTTTTTCATGAGAACGACCGCGTCATACTCGCGGACTTCGACAACGCAACCGGAGACGAACTCTACGATTACACACTGAATAGCGCACTGCGAGTGAAGCTGGATGAGTCACCATACTTCAGCCTTGTCTCTGCCAATACGGTGCAGACGGCCATGGAGCAGCTCGGCCGCACCAACGGCCGCGCGTCCGTGAAGGATGCCCAGCTGATTTGCCAGACGGTGCACGCCCAAGCCATCGCGCATGGTGCACTGTCGTTGGCCCAGGCCGGCGCGGTGCAGCTTCGGTTGGAAGTCGACGCTTGCGGGACAGGAGCGAAGCTGGCGGAGGAAGACGTGCTGTCTCCCTCGAAGGATTTTCTGCTGACCTCGCTGGGAGAATCTGCCGATCGCCTCCGTCGCAAACTAGGCGAGCCGGAAAGTTCGCTGCAACGGTTTAGCACCCCTCTCATCCAGGCCACCACCGCCTCATTCTCGGCCTTGAATGCGTTTGCATCCGGGGAGCAAAAGCGCGCCCGGGGCCTGGATCACGAAACTCTAGCCGACTACAAACTGGCCACCGATCTCGATCCCGAATTTGCTCTAGCCTATGCCCGGCTGGGAACGATTTACATGAACGAAAGTGAGCCGGAACTGTCTCGTGCGGCGTATCAAAAGGCCTTCGATCTTCGCGCGCACACCACGGAACGAGAACGCCTCTATCTCACGGCGCACTACTCCACTTCGGGGAGCGGGGATTTGGAGCGCGGGGTTGAAGTGTACCGGCTATGGCGGCAGCTCTATCCGCAGGATCTGGTTGCGCCGAATAACCTCGCCGACATCTACGAGACGCTGGGACAGCCCGAGCAGGCCCGGTTGATGGCGCAGGCGGCACTCCGCATTAATCCCGATAATGCGTTCCCTTACGCATGCCTGCTGCAAGCCGATCAGCGCTTGGGCCGCTACGACGAAGCGCGGGAGGTGTGGCGCGAGGCGACGGACAGAAAGCTAAACAATTCCGTGATTTCGCGCATGGCGATGTTCCGCGTGGGCGTAGCGCAAGGCGATGATGCACTGGTTCGACAGCAATTGGAGTGGGCCGCGGGCAATCCTCGGGAAGGCGAATTTCTGTCGCTGGTGGGATGGATGAAAGCTGCCTCCGGCCACCTTCGCGAAGCGCAAACTTATTTCCATCGTGCTCAATCGGTCGCGCTGAACAATGGTCTGAAAACATTTGCCGCCGAGACGGGGGAAGACCTAGCCCAGTTCGAAGCCGATTTCGGAGACACCGCCGAGGCGCGCGCGGAGGTTCAACGGTCCCTTAAGCTGGACCCCAGTGAACCAAATGTGAGCGCATTCGGAGCGATGATCCTGGCAAATACAGGGGATTCGAAGCAGGCCGAAGGGCAGGTCCAAGCAGTCGAGACCGCGGCTCCGCAGGATACCCTTCTGATCAAATTGGTTCTGCCGATGGCGAAGGCGCTCGAGAGCCTGCGAAACTCCCACCCGGCTGACGCCGTGGAACAGCTTAAACCGGTGGCAACCTATGACCTTTCGCGCATTACTGAGTTAGCACCCATTTTCTATCGTGCGCAGGCGCTGCTTGCAGCGGGACGCGGCGTAGAGGCGGGAAACGAATTTCAACGCCTGCTCGATCTGCGTGCGATCTGCCCGATTTCTCCGTACCTGTCGCTGGCGCACCTGGGAATCGCGCGCAGCAAGCGAATGACTGGCGACGAGGAAGGTGCTCGCGCCGAATACGCAAAATTCCTGGATGAGTGGAAAGATGCCGACAACGATCTTCCAGTGCTTCGCCAGGCACGAGGTGAGTACAAGCGCCTGCCATTAGAGAAACGGGCGCAGGCGGGCCGCCCCGGTGGGGAGTAAGTACTTGGCCGCCATGCACCCGTCCTGAGGCGAGAGGTTTAGTCGTGGGTGGAGGGGAGTTTCAACACGGTGGACGAGCAGCTGACTTCTTCTGCGTTTCCGCTGAAGGCACCGGTATCTTGTCCGCTTCCAAACGGTTTCGAGGTTGAGGTCCGAGATAACTTAATGTAATCCGATTGGGGTTGGGAAAAAAACGATGGATCGGCGTCGGAAACGCTCACGGTCAGCGCCTTGCCATCGCTAGATAGGCACCCAGTACCGGTCGTCGTTAAGACGACGGTGTTCTCCGCCTTCGCAAATCCTACCCACGGTACGCAGTTGCCCTCCGAAGGCACAGCAAAGCCGGAACCCACGAAGGTCGTGCCGCCATGGCCGAAGCCGCCGTTCACCGCAATGCAGTAATGCGCTTCCGCAGCGGCGCTGTAGGTTGGGGCCATCAGCCCCATCAGTAAAAACAGACTGGATATCTTGAAACGAAACATAGATTTTGTTCCCTCCTTTTGGTTCGCCAGCTAGAAAACGGCATCTCCCGGCGCATGTCAACTCAACTTGCATTGAACTGGTATGTACTTGAAAATCAGAATGTTCCTGCCCACCATCAACTCGCCAACAACACGATCGCCGCCGGGCACTAGATTCTCTGCGCTCGGGCCCTCAACCACGCACGCCGCAAAAAGGAGAAGCCCAGCACGATCAGGATCACGCCGCGGCAAGGGTTTCCCAAGTATTCGGGTGGAACAACCAACCCACGTCGAGTCCCGCACAAAACACTACAAAGCCCAAGCCGCCCTTCACGTCTTGAAACGTGTTCATCCCCGGAGGTTCAAAGATCGATTTCTTGTGCCAAGTCACCATTCCTGCCCGCCTTCGGCGTAGCTGTTATCACGCTGGGGATCAGCTGTTTTCTGCCGAACTTCGCAGTCGTTGAATCTCATCCTTCTCCCTATTTTCTTAATCCGAACAGACAAACAGCGTGTTGCAGATTCCTAGTGAAAGCCCAACAACATAAACGCCCAGACCGGGATCGATTTACCGTTGCCATACAGCACTATGTCACCATGCGTGCCCACTGGTCCGAGGTCGACCTTGATAGTGCCGCCGGGGTCCATGAGCTGTGCGTGTCCTTCGGCGTTCTTGGGATCATCTCCTATCAATGCGACAGTCAGACCCGCGGGGTTAGTGAAAGCGGCTTGTCCCCCGCCATTGACTTCGGTCACTTCTGAAGTCAAGACGCCGCTGCTATTGCGTATGGCAAACACGGGCCTGCCACTCCCGAGAATGCCCATTGCGATGCGGGGACTCTGATCGCCCGGTAGATGGACAGCTATATTCGCGTACCCCGCTGCGTCGGAGGTTCCCAGTTGAGCGAAGCTGTCATTCTTTGTGTAGACCCTGAGGCCCCGAAAGGTTCCGGCACCCCCTTCCACATCAAGGATTTCGACGCCATTGCTGTCTACGACCTTGAAGGGCGCGGTGACAACGTGGGCATTATTCGGATGTGATACCAAGCCGCCTTCGTCCTTGTTTGCGTTTTCCAATTGGTCAATTTGCTTCTGCATCTTGGCCAGGAGATCCTGATCGGATTTGCTGAGGCCGCCGCTTGCGGCACTGGTGCCAGTGGTGGGCTCCTCTCCGCCCACCGGGGTGGCGGTCTGAGGATTGTTCGTGCTGCTCGCCTCGTCGATGGTCAGTCTCTGGTCGAATTTGGCGAGTTTCTGCTCCAGCATCGCTACGCGATCCGTCAGGATCTTGATCTGCGCAAGGGCGGCTTGGTTTGCCTGCGGGGACGATGTCTGGCTCGCCTGCCCGGCTTGAGCGAGCAAAGAAGAAGCGCAACAGATAAAGGGAACGGCCAAAATTGCGCTCCGCCAAATCCGCCGCCTCTTGTAGAAATTTCGTAGTTCGGTCATGAAGCCTCCACCAAGATTGAAAAAGTCGTGCCGGTGTTTGGACGAGCGTGCGTCCGTAGGTCGACCCACCCAGTCGCCCGCTCCCAACGGGTTTTTACATGCTGGGTCGCCGACTCCGCGGGCGAATGAGAAATCTCCTCAGCATCACCCGCCTTTTGAGACGCAGCCCTCCGGGCGCTGTGTCACTTTGTGATAGAGCTGTTGGGTTGGGATCTTAACGAACGATCCCTCGTGGGCTACGCGTTTACCGGTGAAAGGACTTAGAAAGAAGTTGATGGCATTCACGGCCCAATGAGGAAGCGAGTAGCCGACTCCCGTCTCCATGCCGATATCCATTGTGCCCTGCCGGCATGGGATGGCTTCATTCGGGGTTTTAGCAACGCTGCCGACAAATTTGACGGCTACATAAACTCCGGCGCTAAAGCCGAATTCGCCAACACCCACGATCGCCCTTTCACCAAACCCCGCAATCAGGGAGTTGATGCCCACGGAAATTCCCTCCGTCGTGTCTCCGATATCCGTGTTGGCGACAACTCCTGCGTGGGCGTTGAATTGCCATTGCTTATTCCAATATCCAGCTTGCAGTCCTGCTCCTATGGAATAATTGCCCTCTGCATTTAGAACCGAAGTCTTCGCACTAAAAGCCGTTCGGACAATGAGAGTGGAACTGAAGGTCAGGGAGAGCGGCGCCGGTCCACCGATCGGTACGCTGATATCAATCGGGAGATAGATCTTTCTGTGGAGGTTAGCTCCGTTGAAGTTCTCGGCGGCTTTGGCGGTTACTTTCAGCCAGACGCCAATGTTTCCCGCCAGCGTTAAACCCGCATACTCCACGCCGCCATTCGTGATCTTCAAGAAAAACTTGATATGGTTGTCGCCGAAGATCAGTTTGCCCTCGGCGGTAACTCTGAGTCCGTCCTTGTTGTAGCCCCACGCAGTCCCAACGCTCCTATCGCTTCCAGTCAAGGGAACGACTTTTTCGCCGTTTATGTCCGTGGCGTTGGGGGTATCGAGATCGTCTTCGATGATCTTCAGCGGATCGATTCCTTCGACTCCCGAGATGCCAGGCAGATGCAGACGCGGCCCTCCCGGAACTTTTAAGCTGTCCGGAATTTTTTGCACCTCTTTCTGCACGTCCTTTTGCACCTCCTTCTGCACCTCCTTCTCTGCCTTTTTCTGTACATCGGAAGGGTCTGGCACTTTTTGCTGCAGCTTGGAAGGATCGATCACATCTTTCGGATCTGGGATCTTGGTTGGATCTGGGATCTTGGTTGGGTCTGGGATTTTATTTGGGTCTGGGATCTTCGTCGGATCCGGAGGCTTGGGAACATCTTTTGAAGGCACCTGCTGAAAAGCGGCACGAAGAAGCCTTGGGCGCGCTGTGCCCAAGGATCTCGAGAATCCGAGATTGCGGACTCTGGCGGTCCGCCAATGTCTTCCTTCCCGGTAGTACGTCAAGCGACGGCCATCGGCAAATGTTCTCATCATGCCTGTCGGCGTCCGCTCCCCACTGGGCGACACGCGCGCCGACGCCATGCGCTCCTTTGCATGGGTAAGAGGAGAGTCTTGGTTGAGGCCGATGTCTTGCTCTTCTTGCGGGGGTTGCGGATAATCCGGCGCAGCGTACGTGATCGACTTTTGCAGGTCGACCGGGGAGTCCATTTGAAAGGTGCCGTTACGGATCAAGTCCGTCAACTGCACGGGCCCGAGGACCACTTTGACGTTGTCACCCTCACGTTTAAGGCTAAGCACGCGGCCCACCGCACGGCCGGTCGCGAACACGATCTTATCCTCTTGGAACTCGCTCACCTGGGGAGCATTCGCGTCAAAGGTCCAAGTCAAGCCGTCTCTCGCGATCGACTTGATGGCCTTGTCGCCGTTCTCCATCAGGATGATGTTCGGCTGGTACTCGATCGAAGGGTCTCGTTTGGGCGCCCTTCCGAATTTGATTTCCGACTCCGACATAGTTTGCGGATCGATGGGGTGGATCACGGTGGCGTTGGGAAGCTTGCGGTCGAAAATGTCGAGATCCGAAGCGACGGAGGTGGGGCTGACGGACGGACCCGGAGAGGACGGGGTTGTCGTTTCGGGCGTTTCGGGTGATTTGGGCCGGCAGCCTGACGCGGCGAAGCACAGGAGCAGCATCGCCATAGGCGCGGTAGCGGCTAAAGTGAAGGTTCCTTTGCGCACGAAGAGTACCCCGGAAGACGATCTCAGTTCGTTCTGCCTGACGCGTCGCGACTTTAAGGGTCTCCATTGCGATGGTCAACAAAACCGGGGTTGAAGTGTCTATGTACTGGTAAGTCCTTTCTCCGTCGCACTTGTGGCCCCGCATGTACCAACAAAAGCGCCTGTTCCCGGATTCCGGGTTCGAAGGCCGCCGCCTTTGTGCAGTCAGAAACCCGAGACCTCACACCGGCGGCCTGCATAGCGTTTACTGTGCTGCGGATTGCAATTGCCGATAGCCGGAGGGCACCTGAAACATCGAGACCGGAATCGGATCGTGCGAGAAGTTGGATTTCTGGGTTGTGGTCTGAAGTAGCACCCCGCTGGGCGGCGGTCCGCCGTTTGGCGCCGCCTGCGACGCTTGCTGTTGTTGTTGTTGCTGCTGGGTGCGCTTCCTGCGGAAGGCGCCGATCATCGAGGTGCCAATCGCCGAACTCAACCCGCTCGCCGAACGGCTCGACACACCGGCGGCCGCGGTTTCGGTGGCGACCTGCTCGGTGGCCGAAGAACCGGAACTCTGCGGCGGAGGCGTATTCGCTGTGGGAACCGGAGCGGGGGCCGCTCCGGCGGGGGCGTTGCTGCTGCCGCCCACGCTGGTCACCTCGAGCACGTGCAGGCCGTTCAGCTTCGCGGCTTCCTTCGCCATCTGCGTCATTGCCTCTGAGGCGCCCGGCTTCCCGGCGAGCGCCTGTCCCATGCCGGGGTTGTTGCCGGAACTCCCTTTGAATAGCGCCATGTAGGCGGAAACGTCCACACCTTCGGCCATCTTCTTGGTGAAGCGCACGTCGAAGTCGTGGATCTCCCCCAGCTCCGGCGGCTCGGGCGCCACCCACACATCACTGGTCACCACGAAGTCCACCGTGTTCGGCTGGCCGGCGGGCGCATCCGGGTTGCTGATGTGCATGGTGAGGGTCAGGATCTTTTCCTGAGCATTCAGGCCGTTCACCATCTTGCTGGCGCCGGTGTCTTTCACGGAAAAATCGAAGCTCGTCTTCAGGTTCGATTGCGGCGCGCTTTGCGGCTGCTCCTGCTTGGCCTCAGCCTGAGCCTGTTCGATCTTCTGCGGTACCTGTTGCGCCACCTGCCGCATCTGCGCGAAGGTCGTCACACGGTAAGTCTTTTTTTCGTTATCGATGGTGATGATGACCTCTTTGTCGAGGTCGATGATCTCTGTTGAGAGCTTGGAGACAATGGCTTTTTGGTTTCCATGCACCATCGTCGTTGTGCTTTCGGGTGCAAACATTTTTTCCAGGCGTTTGCCGAACAAAGGCTGATTGCGCAGGCCATCGACGAGTGCGCCGCCGGTAATCTGGGTTGTGGATTGATAACTGGCATCGCCGAATGCGACCGTGCTCACCAGGAGAATGGCTCCGATAGCTGCTTTGCGACTCACCCTCTGCTCCTTAGCCCTTTTGAGTTCGTAGACGTGACCTGGGCTGAGTTCGCGCGTGAAAACTTTCTGCTGGGTCTCAGTCGGTTCTGTCTGCGGGTCGACACTAAGGGTGCCCATGGCCACGGTCAAGAGAACCGGTGCTGAACTTTCTATGAACCACTAAGTGCTTTCTCCGGTGCCCCTTGTGGCCGCGCATGTACAAGTTGGTCAATATCGAACGCAAACTCATACCTGGCGCTCCGCTCCTTTACCTAGCCAAAAGTGTGGGACGTCCGCCCTAGACGTTCCTCATTTGCATCATGTCGACCAGACGAATCTATGGCCCGTGTAATTCGCTCGACTTACTAGATGTGGAAAAGTTTGGGTTTATGTTGCTGGTGTATAAGGAGACGTGTTGACTCCGCGACACTCAATCCGTAGCGATTAACGCGTATATCGACCACCGAGTGGCCTCAGTCGTCCCCAGCATCGTTTCCGGGGCGAATAACGATCGGCTCGGTAATGCGGTATCAAGTGGCCTGGTATCAAGTAATCTGGAAAGTTGTGGGTATTCTCATTGCGGATCCGAGTTGCAGGAAGATAGTTCGTGGTAACGTCTGTTATCAGCAGCTATCCTGCAAAGCGACGCCGCGTGGATATTAGAGCTATGACAAGTTTCCGTGAGATTACGCTAAGTGCGATCTTCGTATCGTTGTGCAGTTGCTCTCTGGCAATGGCTCAAACGAAATCTCCCGTTTTGTGCATCGCTCCGAATGGTGACGAGAAGCTAGAGTTGTCGTTGCGATTTGACAGGCTCCCGATCATAATGTGGCCGCACGAATCGTCGTTTTCCGATCCCAATCCGTCCCACCCGGGCCCGGACGAGCACCTTCAACGTCGAGTGTTGGTGTATCGCGCTGCAAAGCCGGAGCAGTCGTTCAAATTGCGTTTTTCGGATTGTGAATCAAACAATCCTTGCCTATTTTTAAACGCTCAGTTCCCAAAGTCCGAACGATCTTCACGGTGCAAGTGCCAATAGGTTTTGGCAAATCCCCTTACCACTTACAAATGGATGCAGGAACATAGGAAGCGTCCCAAGGCGCGTATGCCGGCATCTCCGATAAGCCCTCGCGTGGCTGTGCTTCACCTCTAAGGACAGGGCCATAGTTTCGTTTTCCCCTGTGCTCCGGGGTCCGTGTAACGTTTTCCTGTCAGCGTCGCGTCAATCTACGCCATCTCAGCTGCTTCTCCGGTCCGTGACAACTTCGCCTCTGAAACCCGGCATCTGTATGAGACGATTTCCAATATCCCCTTTCCTCCCGAGGCACGCGTGTCGCGGCTACTGGTCATGTACGTCGATTGCGACGCAGACACCTTATTCTCTGGCGTCGTTCTTCTTCGAACTTTGGGGCACGCGGTCATTGCCACTGCCAATGCAGATGTGGCCGTTGAAGTCTTCGCCCGAGAACCAGTCGCGGCCGTGGTGCTTTGCGAATCCATCGAATCCAACCAACGCCAAAATATCGCCCGAGAGATGCGGACGTTGAAGCCCATGGTTCCTATCATGCTCGCTGACGGCAAGAATGCGATTGCCTTCGGCTCACCCTCTGGGCATGACGCGAAGCCCCTGGATGTCCTGTTGAGCCAGCTGTTAGGAGGAAATGCCGCTGCTTCCGCCGAAGGCGATGCAAGCATGTAATACCGCGTGATGGGCGATCCCGACATGCGATGACAAATGCGCTGGCGAACATCCTGAACGCAAGTCGATCCAGGTGTATTGCAAGGCTCCCCCGGCGCGTTTGGGTTTAGGATCTTCGATGACTTCGTCATCGACCTTCACAGATTTCACTTTTTCGCATTTCGAGGTGGCTATCGGGAAGCTTCTCCGGGTGGTTATTGCAGGATGGCTGTTTTGCATTCACATTAAGGGGGGTAGCTATCGCTCGGTCGTGGGGGAAGTGTGATTCATCCGGTCTTCGTGCTGCCGGCAATAGTCGGATTCATCGTTTTTGTAGCGGGTGTTTTTCTCCTACGCCGGGAAACAGCACACGGCTCGGCGAGCGAAAGGTTTGTTGCGCTGGCGCCAGTATTTTTCGCAGCTCCTCTCGCGACCTTTGGCACAGAACACTTTGTGATTCCCCATGAGATCGCCAGCATCGTCCCAAGCTGGCTTCCCGCGCGTCTCTGGATCGCTTACTTCGTGGGAACTGCGATCATCGCCGCAAGCCTCAGTTTTATTTTCCGAAAACAAACGCGCTTGGCAGCCCTGCTGACCGCAGTGATGTTCCTGGGGTTCGTTTGCCTTATCCATGTGCCCGGCGCAGCAACCCACTTAACAAATCGCGATTACTGGATTGACGCGCTGCGCGACTCCACTTTCGGCATCGCAGCCTTTACTCTTTTCCTGCAATTGAGCGATGAGGAGGCATGGCGAGAACGTCGAGTGCTGCTCTATCCAGTCGCACGTATCTGGGTCGCCATCGTGTTGCTCGCCTTCGCGGGTTTGCAGCTCCTTCACCCGGAATGTTCTCCCGGCGTACCTACGCTGCGAATCACTCCCTCCTGGGTTCCGTTGCCTCTGGTTCTTGGCTATGGGGCCGGCTTGGTACTTCTAATCTCGGGATTGGCCATGTTATTCGAACGAACCGCTCGCTCTGCGGCAGTCGCAATCGCAACCTGGATGACCGCACTCACGGTATTTCTCTACGTGACGGACACATGCTTGTTGCCAGCGCCGCAACGGCTGCTCGGCGTGAACTACATCTTCGACACCATGATGTTCGCGGGCGCCATGCTGCTTGTGGCACAAGTGTTGCCCCTCCCGCAAGAAGCCAGGGTTTCTTCGCCTGGCACGAATGCACTGGCCAGCACCGGGCGGTGAGAACTCACTTTGCTGTGGGTGGCTATACCGAATAGGCGGAGAGTGGATATTGAAGATAGCCACTGGGTGATGGAAGATAGGTTCAGTTTTGAAGATGGGACCTGCCACTTTCTTTGAAGCTGGACATTGGGGGCCATGTGGGACTTGCATCAGATATTTTGCTCATTGCTGACGATTCCAACCTGCGCAAGACGCTGAACTTCATGCTTCGGGATCAATTCCAATTGCCGATACCCATAGTGAGCGGTGCTGCGGCCTTGGATGAAGTCGTACGACGTGCTCCCCGCATGGTTTTTGTCCAGGATGATCTACACGGTGAGGATGGTATCCAGTTATGCGTAGAGATCCTCAAGCCTGGTCGGTCCACTGTCGCGCTCATTGCCCATAGCGAAAGGCGTGCCGTGGATGCATACGCGGCCGGCATCCCTGACTTCCTGCTCACTCCGCTCCGGCGAGAACGACTTCTGGCGGCTTTATCGCGTGGTTTGCAGCGAGCGCCCGAACCCCACCGTAATTCGAAAGCCGAATCATTGCAGCAGTCGCGCTCCCCGCTACGCTTTAAATATAAGCGCGGATTCGTGTTTGTTCGTGATGCAGAGATCTTGTGGATTTCGGCGGCGTCGAACTATCTTGAGATTCATTGCACGGCGGGAACACATCGTGTCCGCGGAACCATGGCGGATGCGTCGGAGCGCCTTGAGCGTTATCCGCAGTTCCTTCGCATCCACCGATCGATCGTCATTAATGCCGATTATCTGCGCGAGGTGAAATCATCTGGGACAGGCGACTGCGTTGTGGTCTTGAACGACCTCCAGGAGTTCCCGGTAAGCCGCAAGCATGTGCTCGACGAATGGATGTCGCTGACGCGCACCGTCTCCTCCTCCGCAGATCTCGGAGGCAAAGACAATGAACCGTGCGCGGACCAGGGTTTGAGCCGGCACGGTTCTGTCGAGACCCGACCGCCGTTCGAGCATTTCGGTTTGATCTAAAGTGCCAGCAACTGGGTTAACTTCTTGACGGCACGATGGATTTGATCGACCGGTGTGTTGGCAAATCCAAGAACGAAGCCCTGCGAAGCCGGGCCGGTCCGGTAGCATCGCGAAAGTGGCCACAACCAAAGGCCCTGTCGCGCTGCTTTGATGGCCACTTCGACATCGTTTCTCATCTTCTTCGGTAACAACACAAGGTGCAAGCCCGCCTCTGAGCCTACGATTTCTGCTGTGCTGCCGAGTTCACGCTGCAGCGCCTCCACCAACGTGCTTCGCCTTTCGCGGTATAACAAGCGCATTTTTCGAATATGACGGGCAAAATGTCCGTCGCGCATGAAATCGGCCACCACTGCTTGCTCCAACCTTGACGAGCCGAGGTCATTGGTCCTGCGAACCGCTTCGAAATGCGGTACCAAGTCCGGAGGCATCACCACATATCCAAGTCGCAATGCGGGGAAAAGCACTTTGCTGAAGGTGCCGATGTAAATGACACGGGCATTCGTATCCAGCCCCTGCAGCGATGAAAGCGGCTTGCTGTCGTAGCGAAATTCGCCGTCGTAGTCATCCTCTATAATCCATGCGCCCTCTTTGGCCGCCCATGCCAGTAACTCCAGGCGTCTCGAAAGGGTCATGGTCATGCCGAGGGGAAATTGGTGCGACGGGGTGACGAAAGCGGCGCGCGCATGCCGGCCCAGGCGGACGCCCTGCTTTACATCGATACCTTCTTCATCCACTGGCACAGGAACCAGTCGACAGCCTGCCATGTCCAATGCATCCCGCGTCAGCTGATAACCGGGATCCTCGATCCACACCGCGGTGCCGGGATCGAGCAGGGCACGCGCCGTAATCTCCACCCCGTGCTGCGATCCGTTCACGATCATGACCTGGCTTGGATCGCAATTTACCGCCCGCGAGGTGCGCAGATAATCCGCGATCGCCTGGCGCAATTCCGGTGAGCCCATTGCGTTGCCATACGTTCCAACCGCCGATCCATTGCGGGCGTTTCGAACCAGCAGGCTCGACCAGGCGCGATGCGGGAATTCGTCCAGTGCCACCTCGCCGAGTCCAAACGCCGATCGTCCCGCAATCCATGGAGGCCGAAACGGCTGGACCACCGTGGAGCAGCGCGCAGACACAGCACGGACGCCAGAATCACTCTTGAGCGGGCGAGGTTGCGATGCCCGTCCGGCGGATGTCCGTTGTGGAGGCAGCGCTTCGCTGATCAGTGTCCCAAGTCCGGGCCGTGCTTCAAAGTAGCCCTCGGCGATAAGTTGAGCGTACGCAGTCAGTACCGGCATTCGGGAAATCTGTAGCTCCAACGCCAATGCACGCGTTGAGGGAACGGTCTGACCGGGACGCAGATTTCCCCGAAGTATTGCGTCGCGATAGGACTCGAAGAGTTGACGATGCAACGGCGTCAACGAATTCCGGTCCACTCCGATCATCGGGACGGTGGATCCGGGCCGCCGCTTCATCGCAGATGCAACCTCCAGGTGGTCATGGACAGACGGCCAAAAGCCGCTGATGTCAACAACCAGAGTTTTGGATGGCGAGTGGGTTCTTGCCGGCAAAGCTTAGCGGGACGGTTCGAAAGCGGTCCCTGCCTCCTTGCAACCTTGAGATTGTTTCCACCTGTGGGGAGGCTGGCAGCGGGCACCTACTTTCGTCACTAAGACAGCCGGCAATATGTCGTGCTAAGAGCTATATAAAATATAAAATGAGTGGCGAACGAGATCTAACTCTCCTTAATAGAAGTGAGTACGGGCCCATGACGAATGCAAGACTCAGTGCTGCAACGATTATTCTCATAAGTGCAAGTTGTGTGGTTTGGGGTACGGTTGTAACCGATTGGCGGCTGGCAGGGGTTAGCGCTGTTGTTGCAGTCTTCGGCCTCGTAATTTACCCGTATTCCACTCGTGCGAGTTGAGACATCTGCGATTCGAAACCTCGCTCCTTAAATCCTACCTCTAGAATTACGAGTCGCGTCAAAGGCTCACGCCCTCTAACCCCGAAGACGTTCGGCACCGGCGAGAAAGTTCTTATTTTCGAATCGCTGGAGAGCGTGAAGCGAGTCCTGCTGAATCTGCAGAGCTCGAATACGTTGGGCGATCGCATGGCCGTGCACCGGCCCAAGCGCAACCGCCCGGCGAATCAGCAGATCGAGTTGGAGAAAATCGAACTTGGAGAATGCCGTCATGCCCATGGCTTCTACATGATCGATCGCGAACTACTGCACTGAGACCAGTGGCAGTGCCACCGTATTGACATCGCCCGGAACGTCCCGAAGTTTGACGTAGAGCGTCTTGCTCTTGGGACGAGGGATCGGCAGGGCATTCGCCAGGAAACCATCCGGCACCGCGACTGGATTGGCGAAATCTTGTTCCGTACTGACCGAATCGATGAGATAGAGTTTTTCACCCACCAGGGCGCATTGTTTCTCCTCGCCCGACTCACATCGAATCCCTTTCAGATCAGGAATGCGAACCAGTGACACGAGGGTCTGCCAGTCTCCCTGGACGCCGTTGGCCAGCACCGGGCGGAACTTCAATGTGCCGAAAGCAGAAGGTCCAAGGTGCTTCATCGGATCCAGCAAGGCGACCACTGTTTTTGTGTCTTGCATCGCGAGATTGCCATCCTGCACGGTGAGCGTGACATGGAATGCTTCGTCGGCGGTGGCAACTTCGATCTTCTCGTCGGGCGTGAACGCTGCCGGACTCTGCGCCTTGAGCACGAAACTCAAGCGGCCATCCTGCGGAAGATCTTCCGGATTGCCGAGCTTGATGCTGGCGGGAGTGCTGTCAGCACCAATTTGCACCGTCTTATTCAGCAGCACGACCTCCGGACGGGGCGCATCCACGTGCACCTTCACATCGAGATCCCGCCCGTCGTTGAGTTCCGCATGCGCGGTTAGTTGATCGCCGGGCTGGGCATCGAGACTGGATTTCAGCGCCAGCATCTTCAGCTCATCCTGCTGGTTAGCTCGAGTGAGACCGTGAGGTAGGAACTTCACCCCTTTCACCTCGAGGTCCGCTACCTGGTCCAGGCGAGTGCCTTTCAGAACACCCTCCGAATCGCGTGCGTGGACTTCAAAGGTGTCGAGCCGTCCTGCTTCGGAGTAGGTGTGCAGTGCGATCACGTCAGGCTCGCGCAGTCCGTACTTTGTGACCTGTACTTGCAACAGTCCGGCGCTGGCGTCCTTCAGCGGGATCTGCAATTCAAGTTCATCGGGCTTCGACTTCTTCCAGGTAGAAGTTAATTTCGTATCCGCTTCGGTCGTGACCGTCACGTCTTTCACACAGGTCGCGTCTTCCACATGCAGATGGAGGGTGTCTTCACGGCCGACAATGAGGGCACTGGCATCCTTCGAAGCGACGACCAGCTTGGCGGATCGCGGAGTTCGCAATGAAAAATGGGGACCTTCGAAGTTCTGGAAGCCCCATGAGCCTCGCAACGTAGCGGTGACCTCTTCATCGAAACTCGCGGGCTTGAGCGTGCCGTTCTCGGCTACGATACCGCCCTTCGCAGGATCTGTTTTTGCGGGCAAATCTACCCAAGTGCCATCCGCCCCTTGGAGGCGCAGCGTCAAGCCATAGGCTAGGTCCGTGGCGAATACCAGCGGCGCTCCTTCTACCGGCAGGGCCAGCGCCGGATCAGCGAGACAAAAGACCTGCTTCGCATCCACCACGCGCAGCGGTGGAGGCACCGCATTGGCGATCGGCGGCAGCCCGATCACGATCACAGATTTGGGGTTGCGGAACGACGGAGGATTGTTCAGGCGTAGATTGAGCGTGTCCTGCTTAGACAGGGCAAGCGCGGGAATGTACTGGTATTGGGCGGTGTGCGTGTTTCCGAGGATGCGCGCCACATCGAGCACAGCGCCAACATAAGGACTGTAGTAGCCGAACTTTGCCTGTGGGGTCGAACTGATCTGCGCCATCAGGTCGCCGGAGGCGCCGGTGGTAACCGCGGTCACCATGCTCTCGGTGTGGGCATCGTCGAGCACGAGTTGATCGGTGCCTTGCGTCAGGCAGGGAACCTGCTGCGCGGTCGGCTTATCGAAGCACTGCGAATCAACCTTGATGTTCAGGCTGCGCGCCAGGATCTGTGTGTGTTCCTTAAATTGCGCTGGGTCGGTGTTCGGGATGTCTTTCACATCCGCCAGGTATTTCTCCAGACGCGCGCGATCCAGGCTGGCCTGCCATAGGTCCTGCGAAGCGCGAACAAAAGCGCCCGGTTTATCGCGGACCGCCTTGCGCAAAGTGCTGAACCCACCGCCGGTGTCGGGCGCCAGGAAAATCAGTGCCTCCTCGGCATCGGCGGGAACCGTCACGAACACTCCCTCCTGTCGAACCTGTTTAACCCAGGTATCGATGCGGGTGAACCAGGCTTCCGGAGGCGGATTGGTCGCGCCACGGAGAAATGCAACGATCATGAGGTAGTGCACCGACTGGCTCTCGGGAAGGTCCGCATGGATCCACAGACGATCCGCGGGTCGCAGGTTGGGTACCCGGGAGATCGGCAGGCTCCGCCCGCCCCTTTCAACGTGCACATCCACTTTCGGACCAGCCAAATCGAATGCGGCGGCATCCGCCCGTGCGAACGACGCACAACCACACCACATGCTCAGGAATAAGAGGTAAGAGAGCGATTTCCGAGCCCAGAGACGAGAAACTTCCATCATTAATAATCCTGTCCTTGTTGGTAAAAAGCCTGCTTCCATTCTACCGGGACGGTAGCGAGCAAGGGACAGGAGATCACCTTAGACAACAGCACCCATGTGTCGTAATACCAACATTATTTCGA
Organism: uncultured Acidobacteriaceae bacterium; assembly: GCA_963703075.1. Lineage (GTDB taxonomy): Bacteria > Acidobacteriota > Terriglobia > Terriglobales > Acidobacteriaceae > Korobacter. Next base: position 1,761,360 of record OY969786.1, on the reverse strand, counting down.
TATGTGCTGGCAGGTGAGCCGTTTCGTGCCACCATAAAACGAAACACGAGTCTGTAAAGAATTCGCATTTCATCCATCTGAAACATCACTCCACCTTCGTGAACCATTCCTCGAACCACGCGAGTGAACGCACGGTGTAGTCACGACGGTCGGCGGGACGGCCAATGGCATGTCCTTCGTTCGGATACACCACGAGAGTTGTCGGCACATGCTGCGATTTCAATGCGTGCCACCACTCCACCGACTGTTCCATCGGAACTTCTCCATCGCGGTCGCCAACCATAATCAACGTCGGCGTCTTGACGTGCTTCATGAAGTGCATTGGGTCGCTCTTGGCGTACACCGCCGGATCGTCATAAATGGATGCGCCGAAGAAGGGAAGCATCCATTCATCGATATCGTTCAATCCGTAGTAGCTCAGCCAATCGCAAATTCCCGCTCCTGCGACGGCCGCAGCAAAGCGATTGGTCTGGGTCTCGGCCCACATCGTCATGTATCCGCCGTAGCTATGGCCGCCGATACCGACCTTCTTCGTATCGATGGGATACTCCTTGGCGAGCGCATCGATCGAAGCCACGATGTCTTTAAAGTCGCCGTCGCCGAAATCCTTCACGTTGGCTCGCGTAAACGCCTCGCCTTGTCCGTAGCTGCCGCGTGGGTTAGGACAGAGCGCGAAATACCCCATCAGGGATTCTGGGGCGCCGAATAATGGGTCCCAATGCGATGTGCAGGCGGACGAAGGTCCTCCATGCACCGTAATGACCAGCGGATATTTCTTCCCGGGGACGATTTCTTTTGGCATCGTGAGCCAGCCTTGCACAGGCGTTGAGCCGTTCATCCAATGAACGCTTTTCGACTTGCCCCACGTCGCCGCGGCCTCTTCATTCAGCGACGTAAGCTTGGTCCACTTTCCGATCGGTCCAACCCAGATCTCCGGAGCCTCGCTCCTGGTTTGCCGGATCACCGCGCTCTGCTGGCCGTCCGCGGAATAAGTCGCCTCGATGTTCCCCCAGAAGTGAGTGGTTACTTCCTCTTCGCCTTTCCAACCGTGGGTGACTGCGCCCGCTAGCGTGACCCTGCCAAAACCAGAATCGCCATCCACATTCTCTCCGAACAAAATGCTGCCGTCGGAGGCCCACGCCAACGAAGCCGGCGAGGTCTTGATGCCGGGCGTCAAATTGCGCGCCGCCCCGCCTGTGATCGGCACCATGTAAACATCGCCGCCGACCACATCCTCGTCGCTCATCAGTCCTTCAATGAAGGCGATGCTCTTTCCATCCGGAGAAACATGCGGCATGGCGATTTGCAGCTTCGGCGCGTAGAGCTCCTGCAGTGTTCCTCCTGCGGCTTCAGCGCGATAGAGCCGCGCAATCCACCAGTTGTTGTCGCCGGAACCGTGGGCTGCAATCACTGCCCACCCGCTGCCATCATGCTGCCAATCGTATTCATACACGTAGACGTCGGGCGGTGTAACCTGTCGCACTGCGCCGGAAGAGAGATCGATCGTCGTGATCCGTTGCTCGAAAATCTTTTCGTCGATTACGCCTGCCATCGGCGTCATCGGTTGCAGCGGTCCGGCAATGCGCGGTATATCTTCGATGAACAGCACCGCCAGCTTTGATCCGTCAGGCGAGAAACGCGGGGTCTCTACGAACCCGTGCAATTCTGCGATCCGCTTCGGCGAACCGCCGTCGTACACCCAGACTTCCGACTGGGGAACTTCGCCGTCTAAGTCAGCAATGACTGCAAGCGATTTGCTGTCGGTGCTCCAGGTGACCTCGCGGGCGTGAAGCTTGTTTCCAAGAGGAATCGAATGCGAATCGCCACCGGTGGCCGATGAGACGGAAAGTTGTCCTTCCACCACCGCCGCAACCTGCTTGCCATCCGGCGAAATCGCTACTTGCTCGATACGCTTGATATTCGGAATGGAATCGACGATAGCCGCAGCATGAGAAGTGTTTTGTGACCATGCCGGCGCTAAAAAAATGTTCGATGCGAGAGAAACGAATACTGCCAGAAATCGAGAGGATCTCACTATGCGTGTCCCCGGAAAGACAAAGTCAAAAAAACGTTTACGAAGGTTACCACGTCCTACGCTAAATCAAGCTCGACCATCCGATTGCGCAGGTCTTTGCTGACCTCTAGAATCGCGGGGATGGATGAAGATCAATCCGCGCAAGGTCTGCTCGACCATCTTCGCGTGGTGCTGGTTTCAACCCGCAATCCGCTCAACATCGGAGCCGCCGCACGCGCTATGAGCAATTTCGGCGTGCTGCGTTTGCGGCTTGTGAATCCCTACGATCCATCCTTTCGAGAGGCGCAGTCGGCAGTCGGTGCCGCGGAACTCCTGAAAAATGCGGAGGAATTCACTTCCCTTGCCGATGCCGTGAGCGACTGCTCCCTGGTCGTCGGCACCACTGCGGCCCGTGACCGGGAGTTGCAACACCCGCTGCACAGTTTGCCCTCGGCCGCGCCAATGATTCGCCAACACCTCGGCTCCGGCAACGTTGCGCTGCTCTTCGGATCGGAAAAGCGTGGCTTGTCAAAAGACGACCTCAGCCACTGTCATTGGCTGATGCACATACCCACTCGGCAGGAACATCTCTCGATGAACCTCGGCCAGTCAGTTGCAGTCTGTCTATATGAGATCGTGCGAAAATTGCCGGCCGAAAGTGCCGCCACTTCGAGCAAGCCAGCTACCTCGGTGGAACTCGATCGTTTGACCGAAGTGCTCCGCGATGCGCTCGCGGCCAGTTCCTACATGAAAGCTGGAGCAGCCGCGGCCACCGAAGACAAACTGCGCCGACTGATGCGGCGGCTCGCGCTCAACTCCGAGGATGCAGAACTCCTGTTAGGCATGTTCCGCAAGCTGCTGTGGAAGCTGCGCGCCTCCGAATGAATCTGGGGATTCACTTGCCGATTGCAAACGCGACAATCGTTTTTCCGTGACGGCCCGTCGTTCTCTCGAATTCGCGCACCAGGTCGGCTTCAAGATCGTCGGGGTCCGGCAACATCTCGCAGCTCGCGATTTCTTCCGGGGTGGCGCCGTGGTAACAAAGCTCGCACACGCCCAATCCATCTTCGGAACGCACCGGAGGCCCGAAGACCCGGCACGTCATCGGCCGCCACTGGTACAAGTCGCACGTTCCGGTCGTTGGATCGAGGGCAGGGCAGGGATCGTCGTTGGCGAACTCTTCAAACTGTTCTTCACCCGTGTCGCTTTCGTCCAGAAGCCCTGTCTCGGCATCGCCGGGGAAGTCCGGTGCCAGCTTTTCCACCGCCGCGATTGCGCGCTGCCGAACCCGACCGGCGCGTTCTGGATCCCCTCTCCCCAGTTCCGCCAATCCCTGGCGTAGGCGTTCGGCGTCGAGCTGGTGGATCGCGAAGACCCCATGGCAGCACTGCGAACATCCTGCCCGGCAGAGCAGCCATGGGCCGCTCTTGCGCGCTGCATCCGCGAAGGCGGCATCCACAATCTGCACCAGCTTGTCGTCGCCACTTGGAAGTCCCGCCTGCTTCATTTCTCAAGCATCATCGCACGACGTCGCGCCTCACCCAGTGGCCACATTTCGTAAGTCATTGAATCTTCACCTAAATTAGCCCTTGACCCATATACAGTGTGACGCATAGTATGTGTCACATACTGTATGAAGCCTAGCGACTACCAAGCCGGCGAGTTGTTCGAAAACCTTCGCCTCGAGCTGCGTCGAGGATGCCTGGTGCTCGCCGTCCTGGTGCAGCTCCGCACCGAGCGGTATGGATACACCCTCCGCAAGGCTCTGGCCGACGGCGGCCTGCCCATCGACGAAGGTACGCTCTATCCGTTGTTGCGGAGACTGGAGACGCAGGGATTGCTCGTCAGTGAGTGGCGCGAAGAAGAGAAACGCAATAAGCGATTTTATCGAGTCTCGGTGCTCGGGGAAGAAGTGCTGCAGAAGCTACTGGTGGAATGGGAGAGCATGAACCAATCCCTGACCCGCATCCTGCAAGAGGTTTAGACATGGAACTGATCGATCGTTATCTATTCGCGGTGGGGAAGTATCTTCCCAAGGAACGGCGCGAGGACATTCTCGCGGAGCTGCGGGCGAACATCCTATCGTCAGTCGAAGATCGCGAGCAGGAACTCGGACGCCCTTTGAACCTTGACGAACAAGAAGCGGTGCTGAAGCAGCACGGGCATCCGATGCTGGTGGCTGCGCGCTACCTCCCGCAACAGCATCTCATCGGCCCTGCGGTGTTCCCATTTTATTGGTACGTCATGCGGGTGGCTTTTCCGTGGATTGCGTTGATCTACACAATCGCCCATGCGTCGCGGTTTATCTTTGAGCCCGTCACGGTGGAGCGCATTGTCGAGATCGTGACCGGCTTCGTTCCCGTTGCATTCTATTCCGCCGCATGGTTCACCCTCGTATTTGCGCTGATGGAATTTGCAACCTCTCGCTACCTGAAAAATTCCCGGGTCCTCTATGCGTGGAGTCCGCGCAAGTTGCCGAAAGTGGAGCCCGAAGCGACTCGCCGGACGCATCCGATCTTCGATTTCATCGGCAGCTTGTTCACTCTTTCCTTCCTGCTTGTGGTGCGCCGGCATCCGTTCCTCGTGCTCGGGCCGGGAGCGTTCTATCTCAACACCTTTCGGCCCGCACCGGTTTGGACCAAGGTTTACGAACTCGCCCTGATCTTCGTATCCATTCAACTTGCCATCAAGTTGATGGCGATTGTTTCGCCGCACGTGCGGGGATGGCGGGTTGCTGTCGATCTCGCAACCAAGGCAAGTGCAATCGCAATCATCGGCTACCTGCTGCATGTGCGCGAATACGTCACCCTGGCTCCGGATGCGGATCCGGCAAAATTTCAGAAGGCGGTTGAGTCCATCAACCAGGCCATGCATCTCGGCTGGAAGGTTGTTGTCATCATCCTGTCGCTGCAGTTGGTGTACGAGATCGGCAAGCTCATCTTTCCGCGTTTGCATCCACGCGCTGCGCTAACCCAATTTTTTTCCTGAGCCTCAAGCCTTGCGAGAGCTGCACGTTGGTGCGCAGCTTCCGGCTCGGCGTGGCTCATGTGGATGGCGTGCATTGACGCGTGTTCCCGTTCATTGTGCAGCCATCACATCTTCATGGCCAAAAGAGCTGCGATCGATCCCACCGTGATCACTGCCGCAATGGCCGGCGACCGACTTGCGTTCGAGCAGATTTATCTGCAGTACCGGAGCCTGGTGTTTGCCGTTTGCCATCGATTCGTTAAGAACCACGCTATCAGCGAAGAGCTAGTGCAGGACACGTTTCTGCTGGTGCTTCGCAAAATCCACCTGTTCAAAGGGCAATCGCAATTTGGCACGTGGCTGTACCAGATTGCGCGCAACACCGCGCTCATGTATATCCGCGACCAGCAAGCGAAGGACAACAATGAGTCGCTCGCTCAATGGCAGGAAGACCAGACCAAGGTCGTGCAACTCGAACGCGTTCTCAAGGTCCAGGATCGCGCTCTCCAGTCGATCACCGACCGGGTAACACTCGAGCGTTTGATTAACAAAATGGCGCCCGGCTATCGCTCCACGCTTCTGCTGCACGATTTCCATGGCTATGAGCATCAGGAAATTTGCGAGATTATGAGCGTGCGCCAGGGAACCAGCAAGTCGCAGCTGCATAAGGGAAGAAAGCGGCTGCGCGCCATGCTGAAGGCGGCGTAGGGACTAGAAGTCCACCCGAACAATCGCACGGAGACCCGTCTGCCCGATAGGCGGCGATCGCCGCCTCAGTGATCAGTTTCGCCCAAATTCAGAGCCGCTGGTTGTAGCAGCAGATGATACCAACTCCCATCGCAGCGGAATTGGTATAGGATTTACCGGTTGTCATCGCATCCTCGGCCTGCAGCGCAAATCCAAAGAATAATTTGATCCGGCTTCTTCATCGTTGGCCGAGCACTACCGGGCCACTTTGTTTCGTAAGCGCCATCCTGGAAACGAGGAGATCCCAATGCTGCTTAATGCATTCACTGTCTTTCACGTCGCCGTCAGTCTCGCCGCGATAGCTGCAGGCTTTGCCGTGGTCTCCGGGCTTATCAGCAACCGGTTTCTGCCCAGTTGGACGACTTTCTTTCTATGGACCACGGCGATTACCAGCATCACCGGATTCTTTTTTCCTTTTCATGGAGTCACCCCGGGCCAGATTCTCGGTGTCCTTTCGCTGATCACGTTAGGCATTGGTCTCTGGGCACGTCGGGGCGTGCTGGCCGGGGGACGCTTGCGACGCACCTACGTTGTGGCGGCCGTATTGATGCTGTATTTCAACGTGTTCGTTCTCATCGTGCAACTCTTTGAGAAAGTTCCCTCGCTCAAGGCGCTTGCTCCCACGCAGACAGAAGCTCCCTTCAAAGTTGCGCAATTGGTCGTCCTCGTTGCATTCATCGGGATGGGGATCGTTGCCGTCCGGCGGTTTCGCGGCCAACTCCCAGCGCGCACCTTGGCTCGTGCTGCTTAACGCCCTGAGTTGCAAAAGGGAATGGCCCCCGCTCCAACTTGCGCCGCGTTACGGTTTCCGTGTCGGCTATAATGACTTTGGTGTGCGCCCGTAGCTCAGCTGGATAGAGCGAATGCCTCCGGAGCATTAGGTCGGGAGTTCGAATCTCTCCGGGCGCACCATTATTTCCCCCCCGCCTTTATTTCTGGGCACCACCCTCCTCACTGGACATACTTCGCGCGAACGGGATACAACGGAATCTCTGTGGCACGTCTCTAAGTCTTGAGTGGGTGTGTGCCTGCACCCGGGAAATTCGAGATCCAGGATCGCGGAGGATCGCAATGCAGAATTGGAAGAAAGCAGTTATTTTTGGCTCGGTAGGAGTGGGGGCTGTCCTCTTCTTTACCGGTCGCCGTTCGATCGGCACTGCGCTGGCCGCCGGCGGTTTGGCGATTCTCGCATCCGAGTATCCGGAAAAGTTCGAGGCCGTGTGGGAGAATGCGCCGGAATATCTACAGCGTGGAACCCAGATCTTCTCCACCTTGCAGAAGATTGGTGAACGATTTGCGGAAGCTGCCGAGGAACGGGGCGCCGCTGCATGGGAAGAGATTCGCGACTACAGTCGCTAAGACCTACGGTTTTGCAATGAGCAGCCCCTTGCGGGCTGCTTTTCTTTGCACGCGCTACTCGATGCCGAGCTGCTTGCGAGCGTCGGGACTGATTCTCTCAGGCGTCCACACCGGGTCCCAGATCATCTCCACCTTCGCGTTGACCACACCCGCCAGCTGAAACAGCCGCCGCTGCACGGAGTCACTGATCGGACCCATGCGAAGGGCAACCTGGCGAAGTCAGCGTCATGTCGACTTCGATATCCTCTCCGGTCGTGCCCGGCACGTCGGTCGGTTTAATCCGAACCGCGTACACCAGACCGAGATCCACGATGTTGACGGGAATCTCCGGGTCATAACAATCTTTCAATGCGCTAAGGACTTCTTCCTGGGTCAGTGCCATGCCTATAGTGTATCGCGCTGGGAGTGCGGCGTCGCTCCGCCAGAGATGACGACCAGGATTTTGCGGCCTGGGCTAGGCTTCGCGGGGACGTGGTCCGGGATGAATCGTCTCGAGAATGCGGCGCCGTTCGACGGAAGGTGGAATCGACCACCCGTGCTCGTTTTCTACCACGCGGACAATCGCCGGTTCAGCCGTTGCCGCATTGGTGGACTCGGTCTTTCGCTCCCATATCTCGGCTCGAAGTCCATTGACCGATTCCACCCGCGAGGCCGGCACCTTTCCGCTGGCGATCACATATCCAGGCGTTTCCGACGAAGGCGAGAGCACGACGAAGCGGGCATCAAGCAGCGGAGAATTGAAGTCGTTGAAAACGTATTGGAAGGCCTCAGGATGCGAAATCATTCCGCCATCGCCGGTGTAGTTCACTACATATTCTTCCTCGATCTCATCGCCGGCCTGAAAGAGTGGCGGTAGAGTGGCGAGTTGCGCAGCGTTCGTTACGACCCGCATCGTCAGTAAGTGAGCGCCCTCCGGTAAAGTGAGCGGCCGATACATTTGCGCGCGCCCTGCCGTCATGAGTTGCACCACCCGGTGCATGTACAACGAGACGCTCCCATCTGCACGGGCGATCGCCACCTTGTCCTGGAGAAGAATCACAACCGGATCGCTCGCGGCGGTCGGCCCAACGAGTGCAGCGGGAGCGGGACGGCGATACGGTGCATAAAAGGGAGCGGACATTTGAATGTCTTGTGCCAGCGAGGCGTTGTGCGCCATCCGGCGGAGGTTGCGCGCGTTGGGTGCGATCGCAAGGAACTCGGCCGCGGCACGGTCAGCTGCCAGGTTGTTTCCAACCCGCTGCAGCTCCGCAATCAGCATGCGATGCGCTTCGCGATCCAGTGGCCATGCGCGTAGCGTGCTCGTCAACGTTTCGATCGCATCTAGATCTCGATTGTGGGCAGCCAGCCATTGAGCATACAGAAGGGAATCGGGAGCGCCCGGTTGCGGAGGCATCGGAATCGCTTCTGCCGATGTCGATTCGAGATGCGGAGCTGATTGGAGCGATGCGTTCTCCAAAAGCTTCGCTCCAAGCACCGTGCCCGCAAGCTCCGACTGCCGAATCATCTCCGCGGATTCCTGCGGATAGCCGCTTCCCAGCGCGACCGCCGCCCTCACATAGCTCGCTTCCCGTGATGACAGTTTCTGGAAGACCTTCTCGTCGATGGCGCTAAAAGCAACGATGCGAATCCGCGGCGCCGAATCCGCACCCCGGAACAGAATTTGTACACGATGCGGTCCCGCCTCGAGCGCGAATGGTCCGGAACCGAGCTCCTGGTGGTCGATCGAAATCTTTGTTCCAGCAAGGTCCCCGGTAAGTACGTACTGTCCGTCAGTCGGTGCGACATAGTTTGTTTCGGCCGCATAGCCCGCCCATGCAGGAAGGTAATCAGGCAAGTGGATGCGGGCGTCGGCAAACTCGAACTGCTCCGCGATCGACTTCGCCGGGTCAGTGCTCGAACGGGCGATATTCCACTTGGTCAGCCACCCAGCCCTTTCCGAAAGCATGCGCACATTGCTCTGCGGCAAGCCATCCAACGCGGCCTCATAGAGTGCTTCCTGCGCTCCAGTCCGGCACTCGGAGTTGCCCCCCGCGAGCGTCTCAATTGCCTTCCGCTCCTGCCGGAAGATCTCGGAGTTATTGCCCAACCGGGCTATGCGTTGGCCCGCAAGAAACGTCCGTGGGTCTCCCGTTTTCGCGATTGCGCAGAGCACCAGGGCGTTGTGCATCTGGCTTCGCTGATTCTCCAGGACAGCGGCGGCTTCCATCGAGGCGAACCAGGCTTCTACATTACGCGGGCTGCGCAAGGTTTCCGCCCGCGCCAGCCTGGCAGCGCGTTTGGCATCATCCTTATCAAAGAGTGCCGTGCTCGCATTAGCGGCTGGCACACGTACTGTGGATGTTTTCGTATCTTGCGATTCAGGGCTGCGCGGATAATCCGCGGCGTGAAGGCTCGAAATGGACGACAGGAGGCAGCAGCACAGCACGAAGGGCAGGGCTGTCGACGATGGCCGGAGTCGGAATAGTTCGTTCATTCGAACGACTCGCAAGCTTCCACTAAGCGGCTGCGAACAGCCGGTAAATAACAGTTCGCCCTGGTGGCACAAAGTCCACCAGGGCCTGTTCGATTCCTATGCGAGACGCCGCTGCATTCATCCCCCCGGACTCCTGTCCAACGGGTCTCGAATCGTGTGTTTTGGTGAACTGAGTATTGACCAGAGTTCCCGCTACCGCTATGAAGCTAACTTCCTAAGAACCTTCAGAAATTGACCTTAGTGCTTTGGTGATATGCACCCATTACTTGCCGCCGTCACCCATGCGCCCGATCGCCGACAAGAACGCTGCGAGAACTGCAGACCAGCGCCCACCAATGAAAAAGGGAGTGTGCGTGCACACTCTCAAACGAGCGAATCTTTTTAGTTTTACTGGATGCCGTCGAAGACGTTTACTCCGCTCTCATCGACCGATGTCTCTGGAGCCGACTGTAACGCTTCCAGGCCATACTCATAGCCGCGGTCAAAGGCCTTGAGATTCAATTCGCGGAAACTCGGCGGAACAGAATCGCCAACCGCTTGCCGCAACGCGTCCCGGCCGAGCAGCTTGGTGACGGCCGCGCTGAAACCCACCATCACTATATTCAGAACCATCCGCTTGCCAAGTTCTTCGGCCAGTCTCGTCGCTGGCGCGCTATAAACGCGACCTGCTTCAGAAAGACCTGTAATTTTCACCAGGTCCTGCTCCACGATGAGCGTCCCACCGGGCTTCAACTCCGGGGCAAATTTGGTGTAGGCCTCCTGCGACATCACGATCAACACGTCGGGGTTTGTCACATACGGATACAGGACCGGCTTCGAGTCGATAATGACCTGCGCACTGCAAGCGCCCCCGCGAGCCTCCGGGCCAAAGCTCTGGGTCATCGTTGCAAAGCCGCCTTCCACGATCGACGCCGCCTTGCCAATTACAACCGCGGAGAGGATGACGCCCTGACCGCCGAACCCGGCAATGCGGATCTCGGTTAGCTGCATGACAGTTCCTCCGTCTCCACATACTCGTCACCAAGACTTTCGGCGAGCTTGTGCTGCATCAGTTCCATGTAATTCGGGCGGTCACGATCAACAAATTTGCCCACGATGATCTCTCCCTGGCGGCTCAGCGCGACCTCGCTCGTCGGCGCGCCGTTTTTCACCTTGCTCATCGCCTTGTAGTACTTCATCGTGTCCAGGCCATCGCCCATCTTGTTGCGCCGCTGGTAGAGCGTTGGACAGGGCGAAACAATTTCCAGGAAGCAGAAGCCCTTCTTGGCAAACATCTCCTGCAATGTTTTAGTAATTTGCCGTACATGGAAAGTCGTCCAGCGGGCGACGAACACCGCGCCCGAAGCTTCCACTAAGTAAGGCAGGTTGAAAGCCGGATCGAAGGTACCGTAGGGAGCGGTCGAAGTGATCACGTCTCCCGGCGTGGCAGGCCCGGTTTGGCCGCCGGTCATTGCGTAAATCAAGTTGTTCACGCAGATGACCTTTAGGTCGATGTTGCGGCGCGCCGCATGGATCAAGTGGTTGCCGCCAATTGCGAACAGGTCACCGTCTCCGCTGTAAACCACAACCTGCGTCTTGGGATTCGCCAGCTTGAGTCCGGTCGCAAACGGAATGGCTCGGCCGTGGGTGGTGTGGAACGAATCCAGGTTCACGTACCCTGCTACCCGACCGGTGCAGCCGATGCCGCTGACAATTGCCATGCTGTTGGCGTCGATGCCGGCGTCGATCAAGGCTCGAGAAAAGCAGTTGACCGTCGTTCCAATGCCGCATCCCGGGCACCAGATATGCGGAATGCGGTCCATGCGCAGAAATTGTTCAACCGGACTCGATGGATGAATCAGCGTCATCGCAGCACCTCCACGATCGCATTCAGGATGTCGTCAGGCCGGTGCACGCTGCCGCCGGCATGGGGTACCTGGCGCGTCTTGCAGCGGCCGCTAGCGGCACGCTCCACCTCGCGGACCATCTGCCCTAGGTTGAGTTCGGGCACCACCAGGGCCTTCACTTTGCCGGCTATCTCCGCAATTCGTTTTTCCGGGAATGGCCATGCCGTGATAATGCGGAATTTGCCCACCTTCAATCCGCGATCGGTTGCCATGTCAACCGCCCGCTGCGCCACTCGCGACGTGATCCCGTACGAAACCACCACCACATCCGCGCCCTCGATCTCGCTCTCTTCGTAAAGTGTGATCTCGTCCACGTGATCGCGAATCTTGCCCTGCAGCCGCTTCATCAGCGTGTCCTGCACGTTGGGCGTCATATTCGGATAGCCGCGATCATCGTGGGTTAGCCCGGTCACGTGCACAGAGTAGCCTTGACCCAGGTGCGCCATCTCAGGAACTTGCTCCTCATTCGGCGCATACAGGTGGAAGTTGTTCGGATCTTTGGTCGTGAATCGCCGAGGCTCAATCTCGATCTGGTCCGCTGGCGGAATCACGACTTTTTCCGTCATGTGTCCCACCACCTCATCCATCATCAGCAGCACCGGAACGCGATATTTCTCCGCGTAGTTGAACGCTTTGATGGTCAGGTCAAAACATTCCTGCGGAGAGTTCGGGCAAATTGCGATGATCTCGTAGTCGCCATGCGAGCCCCACCGTGCCTGCATCATGTCGCCTTGCGCCGGAAGGGTTGGCAGGCCGGTCGAAGGACCGCCGCGCTGCACGTCGACGAATACGCAGGGCGTTTCCGTCATCACCGCGTAGCCCAGGTGCTCCATCATCAGCGAAAACCCGGGGCCTGACGTCACTGTGAAAGCTTTCGCGCCGCCCCAGACCGCTCCCTGGATCGTGATCGAGGCAGCCAGTTCATCTTCCATTTGAATGAATGTGCCGCCGACTTTCGGGACGCGCGCTGCAAAGCGTTCCACCACTTCGGTCGAAGGCGTAATCGGATACCCGGCAGAGAAACGCGCCCCGGCCGCCAGTGCGCCTTCGCAGCAGGCGTGGTCGCCATCTAGAAAGTGAGAGCCCGTCAGAACTCCCGCAGGATCAGCTTGCATCGGAAGCCTCCTCGGTCGGTTCGGCGGCAGCCTCCGCAGGCGCGTCGCTTTTCGTTGCTTCCTTGATGCGGTAACCGTAAATCGCGAAGTCCGGACAGTACATCCCGCACAGATCGCAGCCACTGCATTTGTCCGGATTGATGGCGTGCGGTGGGTGGTATCCCTTTGAGTTAAAAGCGGACGACAGCTCCAGGACCTTCGTCGGGCAGAACTCCACGCAAAACCCGCAGGCTTTGCATCGTTCCACCACGATCTGCACCGAACCACGCGCCATGGCGACCTCGCTTCCGGCCACCTTGAACCGCACCATAGGCTGCCGGAACGTTTTCGCGCCGGGAAATCTCCCAACCCCAGCGTTGCACGATTGTCTATTGCAATGGACAACAGGGAAGTGACCTCTATCACACAGGGCTGTGAGTGTCCGTCGGGGAGCTCGGAAATCGCCGTCTGGGGCGCGCGGGCCACTTGCTATGGGCCCGGCGTACAATGTGCGCTCATCGAATCCTCTCTCCGGAGACGCCATTGAAACTCCGATCTCTGCTCATCTGCGCCGTTGTCGCACTCCCGCTCACGGCTTTTCCCCAGGCTGCCCCACAGTCCGCCACTCTCACTCCCGGCGACAACCTCGTCATCGAAAAGATTCCCGCCATCCCGGTTGCTATCGATGAGCAGACCCGCCGTTATGGTGACTTTCGCACTGCGACCCTGTTCGACTGGCACCCGACAAAGCACGAGATGCTCATCGGCACCCGCTTCGGTGATGTTCCCCAGGTCCATTGGGTAAAAATGCCGGGCGGCGAACGCCGGCAGATGACGTTCTACCCCGACCGCGTCGGGGGCGCTCAGTTTGAACCGAAAGGCCGCTACTTCGTCTTCACCAAGGACATCGGCGGCGGGGAGTGGTTCCAGTTCTATAAGCAGGACGTGGAGAATGGCGACGTCACCCTGCTCACCGACGGCAAATCGCGCAACACCGACTTGGTCTTTGCCCACGACGACAGTCGCATCGCCTACGCCTCGACCCGGCGCGATGGCAAAGACACCGATCTCTGGACCATGGACACCGCGGATCCCAAGACCGATCATCTTCTTCTGCAGGTCGAGGGCGGCGGATGGGCGCCGGCCGATTGGTCCCACGACGGCAAGCACCTGCTCCTCATGGAAGAAATCTCCATCAACCGCAGCAATGTCTGGCTCGTGGATTCCGCCAGCGGCGAGAAGAAACAACTCACCGCGCCGCAATCACCCGAGAACGAAGTGAACTATGCGCAGCCCCATTTCTCCCACGATGGTCACGGCGTCTACATGACCACCGATCTCGACTCTGAGTTTCACCGGCTGGCCTACTTCGATCTCGCCACCATGAAGCCGAAGTTCCTCACCTCCTCCATCCCTTGGGATGTGGAAGAGTTCGATCTGAGCGAGGACGGCAAGACCATCGCCTTCGTCACCGACGAGAATGGCATCGGAAAGCTGTACCTGATGGATGTCGCCAGCGGGAAGTTCCATCCGGTCGCGGGCCTGCCCACCGGTGTGCTCACCGGCGCAAGAATCCACCGTGACGGTCGTATCGTCGCCGTTGGCGTCGCCTCCGCCAAATCTCCCAACGACGTCTATTCCGTCGACATCGCCAGCGGCAAGGTCGATCGATGGACAAACAGCGAAACCGGCGGCTTAAACGCCTCGAAGTTTATCGAGCCGCAGCTCGTCAGCTGGAAAACCTTCGATGGAAAAACCATCACCGGCTTCCTCTATCAGCCCGATCCCGGGAAGTTCCCCGGCAAACGTCCCGTGATCGTCAACATCCACGGCGGTCCCGAGGGCCAGTCTCGCCCCGTCTACCAGGGACGCGGTAATTACTTCCTCGACGAAATGGGCGTCGCCATCCTCTACCCCAACGTCCGCGGGTCCACTGGTTATGGCAAAACTTTCAGCAAGCTCGACAACGGTTTCCACCGCGACGACACCTATAAGGATATCGGCACCCTGCTCGACTGGATTGGCACCCAATCCTCGCTCGATGCCGGCCATATCATGATCCTCGGCGGCAGCTATGGCGGCCACATGACCTGGGCGGTCTCAGCGTTCTACAACGACAAAATCCGCTGCGCCCTGCCCATCGTAGGCATGTCGAACCTCGTCACCTTCCTCGAACACACCGAAGCCTATCGCCGCGATCTGCGTCGCGTGGAATATGGCGACGAACGAGATCCGCAGATGCGCGCCTATCTTGAAAAGATTGCGCCCATGAATCATCTCGACGCGATGCACAAGCCCATCTTCGCCGTCGTCGGCAAGAACGATCCCCGCGTGCCCTGGACCGAGTCGCGGCAGATCCTCGACAAACTCAATGCCCAGGGAACCCCCACCTGGTTCCTCATGGCCAACGATGAAGGTCACGGCTACGCAAAAAAGAAGAACCAGGACTTCCTTTTTGATGCAGAGGTCATGTTCGTAAAAACCTATCTGCTGGAGCAGTAAGACATCACGGCACCCTGTCCACGGGATCGGTTGACGATTCGCTCTCCCGAGAGGCCAAGGGGTTCCGCAGTGTGCCCCAGCGAATCATCAGACGGAATAAAACCGTAATTCCGATCCGCGTGTCTTGTATTTTGGCCGGGCCGCCAACCGCCTATGTGTCAGAATGGCTGAAGGGGCGGTGCCTCCGACCCTCGGTATCGGAGAAACGACTCATGCACGTAGTGGATCGCATGCTCACCAGGGACTACATACAGCTCGAAGACAAGTACGGCGCCCACAACTATCATCCCCTCGATGTCGTCATCGAGCGTGCCGAGGGTGTCTGGGTCTACGACGTCGAAGGCAAGCGTTACCTCGATTGCCTCGCCTCCTACTCCGCCGTCAACCAGGGCCATTGCCACCCAAAGATCCTTCAAGCGTTACTTGAGCAGTCAAAAAAGGTCACGCTGACTTCACGCGCCTTCCGCAACGATCAGCTCCCCTTGCTCTATCAGGAGCTGCACGCGCTGACGGGAATGGATATGGCCCTCCCCATGAATTCCGGCGCCGAGGGGGTCGAAACCGCTATCAAGGCGGCCCGCAAGTGGGGCTACAAGGTCAAAGGCATACCCGAAGGCGAAGCCGAGATCATCGTCTGTGCCAATAATTTCCACGGCCGCACCATCACCATCGTCAGCTTCTCTACCGACGAGCAATACCGCGATGGTTTCGGCCCCTTCACGCCCGGGTTCAAAGTTATCCCCTTTGGCGACGCCAAGGAACTCAAGCACGCCATCACTCCAAACACTTGCGCCTTCCTCGTCGAACCGATTCAAGGCGAAGCCGGCATCGCCATTCCTCCCGACGGTTTCCTGAAAGAAGCCGCACAACTCTGCCACGATCATCGCATCCTCCTGATCTGCGACGAGATCCAGTCGGGCCTTGGCCGCACCGGTAAGCTCTTCGCCTATCAGCACGAAGGCATCACGCCCGATGTCGTCATCGTCGGCAAAGCGCTCTCCGGCGGCTTCTATCCGGTTTCCGCGGTGCTCGCCTCGAAGGAAGTTCTGGGCGTCTTCAACCCCGGCGACCACGGCAGCACTTTCGGCGGCAACCCGCTCGCCTGCGCCGTAGCCCGGGCCGCTCTTAAAGCTTTAATTGAAGAAAAAATGATTGAGCGTTCGGAAGAACTTGGCGCCTATTTCCTGGCCAAGCTCAAAACCATCAAAAGCGACAAGTTGAAAGAAGTCCGCGGCCGCGGTTTGTGGATCGGGATTGAGTTGACCGTCCCCGCTCGTCCCTATTGCGAGGCGCTGAAGGAACTCGGCGTGCTTTGCAAGGAGACGCACGATCGCGTCATTCGGATCGCGCCACCGCTGGTCATCACCCACGAAGAAATCGATTGGGCCTTCGATCGCATCCGGCAGGTCATCGAGAAATAGGGAACTCACGTGGGGCATCGTCATCCGTGGGTGCCCCACTTGCTCATAACAAGGCTCGGCTTACTCGATCGCCTTCTGCAGCAGCATCCCGGCTCCTGCAATGTTTCCGATCAACTCCTGCGGCACCCCATGCCGCTGCTGCAGATATTCCGGCGCGTTGTACGTGACGATGACTTGTCCCTCATCGTTCTCCCACACCAGCGCCTTCAGGGGCAGATCAAGCGCGAGGGTCGGTGCCGCGACCATCAGCGGCGTTCCGGCCTTCGGGCTGCCGAACACGATCACTTGCGCGAACCGCATCTGCAACCCGATCTTTGCCGCCTCCCCACTGTGATCGAAGCGCGCGAAGATCGCCATCCCCTTGCTGCGGACCGCCGCCTCGATCCGGTCAACGGTCTGTTGGGGCGGCAACTTGCTCCTCAAATGAACCATGCCATTTTCCAGAAGGGAACTCACGCATGTCTCCTTGGCGGCTATTGTTTGTGCAATTCGTCCTTGTAGACCTCGCCGCCCTTCATCACGAACTTCACCCGTTGCAACTCGGTGATGTCCTTCAGCGGATCGCCGGTGACAGCGATCAGGTCGCCGTATTTTCCCGCTTCGATGGATCCGATCTTGTCCGACCACCCCAGCAGATCAGGCGCCCCCACTGTTGATGTCTGGATCGACTGCAGAGGCGTCATCCCAAGATGCACATAACTCTCGAACTCATGCCCATTCAATCCATGCGGATAGACCGCCGCGTCTGTGCCGAATGCTACTTTCACCCCGCTGGCAAAGGCATGTTGGATGTTCTGCCGCAACAGCGGAAGCACCACATCCATCTTGGCGCGCACATAGGGCGGAACCCCGATGCGGTCGGCATTCTGCGGCAGCCACTCCGTCAAATAGACGGTCGGCACGAGATATGTCCCATGCTGCTTCATCAGCGCAATCGCCTCGTCGTTGATGTATGTGCCGTGCTCGATCGAGTCGACACCCGCTTCGGTAGCCCACAGGATGCCCTGCACTCCGTGCGCATGCGCCGCCACTTTTCGCCCCAGTCGGTGGGCTTCGTTCACGATGACCTTCATCTCTTCCAGCGTGTACTGCGAAGCCTGCGGGTTATCGCCCTTCGACATCACACCGCCCGTGGCCATGAACTTGATCACATCCGCGCCATACTTAATGTCTTCGCGGACCTTCTTCTGCACCGCTTCCACTCCGTCCGCGACGCCGTCGGCATAAGAATGGGATTCCCAGGGAAGAAGGTTATTGTCCGCATGCCCACCGGTGATGCTCAACGGCGGCCCGCTCACCAGCATGCGCGGCCCCGGGACGTGCCCATCATTGATCGCATCGCGCAGAGCGACGTCGGTGAAAGCGCCCGCTCCCACGTTGCGCACCGTCGTGAACCCCGCCAGCAGCGTGATACGCGCATTCGCCGCGCCGATCAACGCCTCCCGCTCCGGAGATATCGTCAATCCCTTCAGTCCGAGGTCGCCAACGTCGAACGTGAGATGTGTATGCGCATCCACCAGGCCAGGCAGCACGGTGGCATTCGACAAGTCGACAACCTTCGCGCCCGCCGGAACTTGCACTCCGGCCGATGCCGCAACGCTCTTGATCACGCCGTTCTCGATCAGGATGGCCACGTTGTTCTGATACTGGCCGGTCTTGACGTCGAGCAGGCGCCCGGCTTTCACAACAACCGTGCCGGAGGGTGTCTGACTGAAACCGAGGGAGCAGAGCAGGAGAAAGAAGATCAGCAAACGTTTCATCTTAGAAGGTGGGCTCCGAGAAAATTTAAACGAGCACGAATTCTAAAACAAAAAGGTTGGCGACGCGGAGCGGCTTGCGTCCGTCGCGCTCTAAAACTTCAAAGAAGGTTGGTGGCTGGAAGCGTTTAGTGCTTCGCCGTTGACCAGTCGTAGATCTGGCCCGTCTGGCGCATCAGCTGCAACTGCGCCTTTTCCACTTCGAGTTGCGCATCCAGGTAAGCCGCATAACGGTCGGAAGAATCCAGTCGGGCGTTCTCCACGTCGCGTGAGGTCGCGTTGCCCGAGGCCAGCCGGTCCTGCGCGGCACTGGCGCCGGTATCCGCTACTTCATATTCCAACTTCGCTACCTCGGCTGCGGCTTGCAATTGCGCCAGGCTGCGCTGCAGTTTCAGGGTGTCCTCTGAGACCTGGTTGCGCGCCAACTCGGCTTCCTTCTTCGCCCGTATCGCGTCCGCGTCGGCGGCCTCGGTCGCTGCCTTCTGCGTGGCACTGAAGAACGGGAACCGTATATCGACGCCGATACTGGCATTGTTGCGCTGGAATGTTTTATAGTACTGGTCGTAATTGTTGTAGCGCGCCAGCATAGCGTACTGCGCCGCAAAATCCACCGCCGGCATCCATTGCTTATGTTCGGCTCGCGCGCGAGACTGCGCCGACTCTGCCTTCTGGTCCGCCGCCTTCACCATCAGGCTGTTGGCTACCGCCATCGACGTCAAATCCGCATCCTGGCGTACCTCCGGAATCTTGGGCAGCGACTCCGGATCGGTATCGATCTCTGCGGCAGGGAAACCCGTCAGCTTCGACAAATGTTCGCGCAGCACGTCCACGTTCGCCGTGGCATCCGCCATTCTCATCCGCACCCGCGCCGAGTTGAGCTGCGCTTTCTTCATATCCAACTGGCTGTCGATCCCCTGCTCCACCCGCTGCTTGGTGATGAATTCGGACCTGCCCGCGGCATCTTCCTGTTGCTTCAGGATCTTCATTTTCGACAGCGCCTGGTCGAGTTGGAAGTAGGTGAGCGCCGTATCCAGGATCACCTGGTCGCGTTTGTCTAGCGTCTGTGTAGAAGCCGCCTGCCATTGGAAACGGGCGGAACGGATGTACTCGCGCTGCGGAAAATTCAACAGCAAGGACTGCGTGTTGAAATTCACGATGGATGGAGCGGAACCCTCAAGCGTCAGAGGGAACCCGAACGACGCACCCAGTCCCGAGCCAAGGATCGCCTGCGGGATGTATGCGCTCCGTGCCTGCGAAAGGCTTGCTCGCGCGTGCGCTTCCTCGGCCGCAGCCACCGCCATCGCTCCGCTGTGTTTGAGCGATGCGTCGATCGCCTTGTTGAAGGGGATGGTTTCCGCCGGAAGCGATACCGTCATGCCCAGTGCGAGGATGGTGCCGCAGAGTGGCCCTACAAACCGCCGCCTCGTCTTGGAGATCGATTTCATGCTCTGATTCGTCAACACGGCAGTATAAATGGCGACGACCATTGCGTTGCGAATCTCGAATAGCCGAACACTGAGGATGGAAGCTAGCTTTGCAATCGATCGAGCGCCGACTGCGCCTTCTTGAAGTCGCTGGCCATCGACAACGTCGTGCGATATTCCGCGATCGCATCCGCACGCTTTTGCATCTTCTCCAGCAACTCTCCTAGGAGGTAATGCGCGCGAAACGCCGGCGCATCTTCATCGAAGCGCTCGTCACTGAGATACTGGCGCAGATAGGCCACCGCTCCCGGATAGTTACGTCCCGATCGATACAGAATCGCCGCGCCATCGTAGAGGGTGCCCGGCTGTCGCCCCGGCAAGCTCATCGCGGTGGTAATCGCCCTTTCCATCTCCGGCAGGCGTCCGCGTGATTCGTAAAAGGAGGCGATGTTGATCCAGTAATTCGCCGGATTTCTCGCGCTTGCAATCGCTGCTTTGAATTCTGTCACGGCTTCGTCGTAATCCTTATGCTGTTGTGCAATTCTTGCGCGGATCAGGTGCGAGGCCGCAAGATCGAACCGCGCCGTCGCGTCCGCCTGGTCGCGGGCCTTGTCCATCCCGCCGCCCATGATCGCGGGAGCCTCGATGTAGTACTCCGCCAGGTCCAGCCGAGCTTGTGTGGCAGACGGGTTCAGCTGCACTGCCTTTTCGAACTCTGACTTGGTTTTTCGGGCGAGGTTCGCGGCGCCCAGAACGCCGACCGTCTCTGCTTTTTCTCCGTACGCCCGTCCCATCCATGTATGAAAATCGCTGCTGTCGGGATGCAGCTTCAGCGCCCGCTGATTGCTGGCAATCGCATCGTCCCACTGCTCGATGGAGTAATACGCGCGTGCCAGCAGGTTGAGCGACTCCGCGTCGCTCGGATTGTTCTTCACCCGCTCCTGGAGTTGCGTTATGGCTTGATTGATGTGTCCGGCGCGAATCAGCTGCACGTCCCCATCGGCAGCCATGCCCGGCGCCGCAAACCCCACCACGGACAGGCCCAGTAAAGCGAAAGCGACCAGCCGGTGAATCATGGGCCTTCCACTTTCACTTTCATCCCGTCGCGCAGAGGCTGCATATTCAGGGAATTCAGGGCTACCAGGGCCTTGTCGCTCAGACCCGACACCTCAACTCGCGTCAGGTTCGAAATGCCAGTCTCCACGTTCTGCCGCCGCAGTTCATGTCCTGAGACCAGCAGAACATATTTCTGTGGCCCCTCCACGCGGACCGCCTCGCGCGGTACCGTGATTACATTCTTGCGCTCCGCCGTAACGATCGAAACTGAAACATTGGTGTTCGGCAAAAGCTTCAAATCATCGTTCGGCACCTCGACCACGATTTCGCCGACCATGCGCGTGCCGCGGGTCACGATGGTCGTCGGCACCCGTGTCACGGTGCCCGCCCAGGCCCGGTCCGGCAGCGCATCCCACGCGACGCTTACATTTTGTCCCTGCGAAAGTCGGCCGATGTCAGGTTCGTCGATGAACGCGCGCACCAGCATGGTTTTGAGCTGCGCCACCCCAACCAGCAAGTCGCCGGGATTCACGAACGAACCTTCACGCACCGGCAGGGAATACACCGCACCGTCCACCGCCGAGCGTACGTTGGTGTCCGCGAGAGTTGCCTGCGCGGCGTCGTACGTCGCCTTGGCCTCCGATTCGCTTGCCTGCACCCGGGAAACGTCTTCCGGGGAGTAGCGGGCAGATCCGTTCTGCTGCAGCGCAGCCACTGTCGCATCTGCGACTTTCACCTGGTTTTCCGCCGACTGCACTTCGGCAGGAGATGCGGCCCCGCTTTGCACCAGTCGCTTCAGAGCTTCGAGATTCCTTACTGCTGCATCGCGGTCTGCCTCAGCCTTCACCAGTTGCGATTGCCGGTTGAGCACGTCCACCCGGCTGCCTCCCGCTCGCAGGGAAGCATCCTCCGCCTGCGCCGCTTTGAGCTGCGCCAGCGCCCGCGCCGACTGCGCCCGGATCCCCGCATCGTCCAAAGTCAGCAGAATCTGGCCTTTCTTTACGTGGTCTCCGGCTTTTACGTAGATTTTCTTGATGGTCGTCGAAATCGGCGCATGCGCCTGGAAATCGACCAGCGGCTCGACCTTGCCGTTGGTGGAGATCGTTGCCGTCAGCGACCCGCGTTCCACCCGGTCCGCTCGGATCGCCGCTGTCCCCTTGCGCATCACCAGCATGGTGGCGCCCGCAATTACAACCAGCAGCAACACAATTGGGACAAGGAGGCTCCTGCGACTCCCATTTCCATTGCCATTCAGGCTCGTGTCACGTTGAGCAGCCATGCGTTTTGAATTTTTTAGTATAGCGTAAGGATCTAACCGGTCCGGTGACGTCCTGGGTCCTACGCGTACCGGCTTGGAGGGAGTAGCCATCTCTACATTCGACGCAATTCTGCCCAAGTAGTCGCAAAAAACAGCAACTACTTTGCTTTATGACAGCCCGTATCATCTGTTTGTCATCTCATTTGCAACAGCAAGCCCAATCCCCTGTAAAGTATCCGTTCATTTGAACTGGAAGACGTGATGAAGAGCTGGCTGAAGATCCTGAAACGCTGCGTCTCCGATATCGTCAACAACCATACTTTGGCTTTCGCCGCCTCGCTTTCCTACTACTTCGTCATGTCCCTGTTTCCGGCGCTGATTGCGCTGGCTGCCGTCGTTTCCTTGCTGCCTCTGCCCAACCTGTTTCAAGACATCCTTTCCGTCCTGGCGCGGGTCGTGCCCGCCGCCGGCATGGGCTTGGTCAACCGGGTGGTTGCGGACGTTATCCGTCCCCACAGCGGCGGCCTCTTGAGCCTTGGCCTGCTTGGGACCCTCTGGTCTTCGTCGAGCGGCTTCGCCGGCATGATCGAAGCGCTGAATGTCGCTTATAACGTTCCAGAGACTCGGCCTTGGTGGAAGACCCGTCTTCTCGCTATCGAGTTGACTCTGCTGGTCGGGGGCATGCTTGTTATCTCGTTTCTGTGCATGACTCTCGGCCCGCATTTTTTCGAGCTTTTTGCCGACAAGATCGGCCTTGGACCGCTCTTCCTTTTCGTCTGGAAATTTCTACGTTGGGCGATTGCAGCCGTCCTCGTCACTATCTCGGTCGAGCTGATCTACTTCCTTGCACCGAATGTGCGCCAACGATTTCTGCAGACTCTGCCTGGCGCCGTCATCGCTCTCGGTGGCTGGGTGCTGCTCTCGTTGGGGTTGGGTGTCTATTTCTCTAAGTTTGCCCACTTCAATAAGACCTACGGAGTCCTCGGCGCCGCCATCGCCCTCCTCGTGTGGATGTACTGGACGGCGTTTGCCGTTCTCATGGGCGGGGAACTGAACTCCGAAATCATCCAGGTGCGGGGCAACGGCAAGCTTCTTTTGAAGCAACCGCCTTTCACCGAGGTCCAGCCCGTGCCCTCCGACTCCGCTCAACTGGCCGCATAGAACCAGGCGCTGCTCTCCATTTAGAATAAAAGCATGCCGAAACCATCCGCCTACACTGCGGAACATGCTGCCGCGGGCCTGAAGGCCAGCTTTCCCGACATCGAGGTCTGGCCAAACCAGTTTCCTAACTACGAAATCGAAATCGACGTTCCCGAGTTCACCTCTGTCTGCCCCAAGACCGGCCTGCCGGATTTCGGAACCCTTTGGATTCGCTACATGCCGAACAAGACATGTCTCGAACTGAAATCGCTCAAGGAATATCTCTTCGCCTATCGCAACCTCGGCATCTTCCAGGAAAACATCGTCAATCGCGTCCTCGAAGACATGGTCCGAGCAACCAAGCCCGTTTGGGCCGAAGTGCGCGGCGTCTTCCGTCCCCGCGGCGGCCTCGGCACCACCGTCGTAGCCCGCTACCCCCGTCCGCGGAAATAGACCTGCGGACTATGTGGGTGCCCCACCCTTGTCCGCAGGACAGGGTGGGCTGCGAGGCCGTCAGCGCCTCTCATCGTCGAGTCCCTTCGACCGTCTCGGATTCTTGCATGTAAGCACGCGGTGAGATCCGTCGGTTACCCGCGGCGTAGCCTCGCCCTACCCGCGTGATATTCTCACCGCCATCGTGCCCCTCCGCTCGCAGACAGCGCACGCCGCCATCACCCCCTCCGCTGCGCGTTTCGCGCTTCTGCTGCTCACCGCCCTTAATTTCCTGAACTACATCGATCGCTCGATCCTCTTTGCCGTCCAGCCCCAGATCCAGGCCCAATTTCACATTACCGACAGTCAGGTCGGCCTCCTGACTTCCGCCTTTTTCGTCTGCTACATGTGTTTCGCCCCCTTCGTCGGTTTTCTCGCCGACCGTGTTGCCCGCAAGTACATCATGTCGGTCGGCGCCATTCTGTGGAGCGGCGCCACCTTGCTTACCGCCGTCACCCACAGCTACAGCGCGTTGCTCTTTCGCCACACCATCGTTGGCATCGGCGAAGCCACCTTCGTCACCATCACCCCCGCCTTCGTCTCCGACCTCTTCGACGAACATCTTCGCGGACGCATCATGGCGATCTTCTATGTAGCCATCCCAGTAGGCACCGCCATCGGGTACCTCCTCGGCGGTGCGCTGGGGCACGCCTACGGATGGCGTATGCCCTTCTATGTCTGTGCCGTCCCCGGCCTTATCCTCGGCCTTCTGCTCCTTCTCGTCCCCGAACCGGTGCGTGGTGCGCGCGACACCATCCAGCAGACCTACGAACGCAGCTCTCTCCTCTTCGGAATCCTGCCGCGCAACGCCGCTTTCTGGACCTGCAGCTTGGGCATGGCCATGATGACCTTTGCTGTCGGCGGCCTCCAGGTCTGGATGCCTACTTTCCTCTCGCGTCTCCGGGGCATTCCCCTTGAGCAGGCAAACTTCCGCTTCGGACTGCTCACCGTCGTCGCCGGCACCGCCTCCGCGCTGGCCGGAGGCTGGCTCGGCGATCGCCTGCTGCGCAAGAACGTCGGCGCCTATTACCTCGTCTCCGCTGTCGGCATGGCGGTGTCAATTCCGTTCGTCGTCATCGCCATCACCGTGCACGGAGCGCTCATGTACCCGGCGATCCTGCTGGCCGAGTTCTTCATCCTGCTCAACACCGCGCCCCTCAATGCCGCGCTGGTCAATTCCGTCTCGGCCAAGATCCGCTCCACGGCCGTCGCCGTGAACCTGTTCACCATCCATCTCCTCGGCGACGCCTTCTCGCCCACCCTCATCGGCTACATCTCCGACAAGACCAATCTCCAGGTCGGTTTCCTACCCACCGTCGCGGCGGTTATCCTATCGGCTGTGATCCTCTTCTTCGGAATCCGCACTGCTCCCAAGATCGCGAGCACCCACGGATGAACTCCGCCGGGTGCCCCATCCTGAGCGCAGCGAAGGGTGGGGGTTTCTGTCGCGAGCCCGTATGGATGAACTCCCTCGAGTGCCCCATCCTGAGCGCAGCGAAGGATGGGGGTTTGTGATGGCTGCTCTGCACGCTCATTGGAGCCTGGTCCTCGCAACGATCCTTGCCATCATCTGGTTCTCGCGTGTCATCGCCGCCTCTCGCGGCATGCCCACGCTGGCCGAGATCAGCCGGCCGGAGTGGGATCTTCCGCCGATCGATGCCGCCGGCCGTGTGCCGCGCGTCAGCATTGTTGTCTGCGCCCTCAATGAGGAAGCCAAGATCGAGCCCGCGCTGCGCTCGCTCCTCGACCTCGACTATCCCGACTACGAAGTCGTCGCCGTCGACGACCGTTCCACCGACCACACCGGCGCCATCATGGACCGTGTCGCGCAGGAATACAGCGACGCCCAGCATCACCACCTGCGCGTGGTGCACGTCACCGAGCTTCCGGCGGGATGGCTGGGCAAGGTGCACGCCATGTGGAGCGCAACCAACGTCGCGACCGGCGATTGGCTGCTCTTTACCGATGCCGACGTCGTGTTCCGCAAAGACACCCTGCGCCGCGCCATCGCCTATGCCGAAAAGGACCACGCCGACCACGTTGTCCTCTTTCCAACCATGCTCATGTACACCTGGGATGAGCGCATGATGATCGCCTTCTTTCAGGCGATGTTCGTCTTCGGCCATCGTCCCTGGAAGACGGCCGATCCCAAGTCACGCGACCACATGGGCGTGGGCGCCTTTAACCTCGTGCGCCGCAGCACCTACGAGAGCATCGGCACCTATGCACGCATGAAGCTCTCGGTGGTCGACGACATGAAGTTGGGAGAGCTGGTCAAGAAGGGCGGCTTCGCCCAACGCAACGTCTTCGGCCGCGATCTCATTCAGCTCCACTGGGCAACCGGAGCTCTTGGCGTAGTACGTGGACTCACCAAGAACTTCTTCGCCATCCTCCGCTTCAATCCGTTCCTCGCCATTGGCGCGATCCTGTTCATGCTGCTCTTTAACCTCGGTCCGTTCGTCGGCATGGTCTTCGCCCACGGCTGGACGCGTGCGGTTTACGCGGCGGCAGCGACCTGTATCGCGGGCATCTACTATGGAATGGCGGAGCGTTCCAATGTTCCGCCTTATTACGTGGTGCTGCATCCCATCAGTACGGTGCTGTTTGCCTATACGGTGGCGCGTTCCATGATCGTGACCATGGTGCAAGGTGGAATTACCTGGCGAGGGACGAAGTATCCTCTCAGCGAATTGCGGAAGGGAATTGATGTATGACGCTTAGGCCCGAATGGAAAGAACGTTTCATGCTGCAACAGAAAACTTTTGAGTCGCTGGTGAAGAATTTTTCTGAAGCGGATCTGCATGCGCAGCCCCAGCCGGGCAAGTGGGGCGCCTTCGAGCATTGCGCGCATCTCTCGCATTACCAGGAAATCACCCTCGCCCGCCTGGCCGACCTGATCGCCGGAGCCGCCACCACCGCGGTCAGCCCTTACCATTCGGAAGAGGATCCCGAGTTTCTTGCTTGGTGCAGCTTATCGACCGAGAAACTGGTGGAGCGCTATCACATCGCGCGCAAGGCCCTCATGAGTGAATTGAACGAGGTCGATCCAGAGAAAGTGATTCACCTGCTCGACCATCCGACCTATGGCCGCCTGGACGTTGCTGCCCTGGCGGAATTCTTTCTCCATCACGAGGCGCATCATCTTTACCAGGCGTACCGGCTTGGCCTGATGGCGAGGAAGTCACATGACTTGCTTCGCTAATCGCTGAAGGGATCGGTTTCGTCTTTCTGCACTGATTTCGTTTTTGAACTCTTCGGTTTCCTGGCGTAGGAGCTGCCGGCGGAAAATGTGCCGTGCTCGGTCACGTCATATTTCTTCGGCAGGGGCGGGATGTGCAACGCGGCGTCGCCGTGCAACTGCTTACTCTCGGCGAGCACGATTTCCGGATGCCCATTGTACAGCTTGATCAATCCATCAATTTCGATCTCGTGCTCTTCCAGCGAACGCACATCGCCAATTTCCTCGAGATGGGCAGGGAAGACCACCACGGTGAAGGGACACGCGAGGTAGCTCTCGCAAAAATTCAGGTAGTGGGTGCCGCTATGGCTGGCGGAGACCTTTACCACCCGCCCCCGTATGCAGACGATCTCGCCGACGTGCCGCGGCGCCTGATCGAAGGGGATGCAATCTGCATGGCCCACGGCGGCGCCCGCCAGCAGCAGCGCCGCGATCCAGGCCATGGCGCGTTTCACTTGGTCGGTTCCATTTTCAAAACGTCATTGAAGCGATTGAAATAGTTGAAGAGCCCAATGGCGGCGGCCAGTTCGATGATCTGGCCTTCGTCGAAGTGGGCGCGCAACTCGGCCCAGAGGACGTCATCGACTTCGCGGGGGCGCAGGGTCTCGCGTTCAGCGAGTTCGAGCGCGACCTTTTCGGCGGCAGTGAAGTCGTCGCGGGTGCGGAAGTTGGCAAGGTCGGTGATCTGCTCCTTCGAGTAGCCATGCCGTTCTGCCAGAACGGTGTGGGAGGCCAGTCAATACTGGCAGGAGTTGAGTTGCGAAGTGCGGACGATGACCAGTTCCTTGAGCTTGGCGCCGACCGTACCGGTCTCCATCACGGCGCGGAAGTGCGCGATCATGGTGCGCAAAATTTCCGGGCGATGGGCCACGGTGCGGAACATGTTGGGCACGTTGCCGCGGGCTTTCATGTAGTGGTCGTAGATTTCCCCCGTGGTCGAATCGACCTCCGATTTGTCGAGCCGTCGAATTCTCATCAGTCCTTCTTTACGCCCATGGAGTGGGATGAATCAATCCTACGCGAATGGGATGTCTCCCAGAATGCGCTTTAGACGATGGAGATCAAGCGGTGCTTCGTTTCTTCAAATGTTTGAGCGCGCTCTGCACCAGGGCGGCATTGGATTGGGCAGTGGCGCGGCGGACCGGTTTTTTCGGAGACGTGGAGCGCATACGTTCGGCGCGGGCTTCTATTTTGGGAATGACTTCGCCCTCCTTCACCGATTTGGCGGTCTTCTTTTCTTGGGGAGCCGTTTCTTCTTCCTCGCATTCGGGGAGAGCGGGATCAAATTCTGGAGAGTATTCCTGCCAGTTGTTGTCCAAATCGTTGAAGGTGGTGTGCTTCACGTTGAGGGCAGCGGTTTGCAGGGCGTAGAGGGCGAGGGCGGCCTTTTTGTAGTCGATGCGGTCGGCGAGCATGGCATTGACCACATCAGTAATGGTGAGCTGGATGGTCTCGTGGTCTTCAAGAATCGGAATCTGGAGGGGAAGCTTGCGTTCGGCGGCGACGCGTTGGCGTCGGATACGGTCGCGGGCTGCGAGATGGAAATAGCAGAACTCCTGACCGCTGAGGCTGGGAGATTGGCAAGTATTGCCATTGGCTTTGACGTGGGAGCATTCGTTCATAAATTTTCCTTGTACCCCCTCCCCGAGGCTCTCGCGTTTTCAGCAGCTTAGGCTGTGGAAAACTCGCAAAATATTGAGGCCGTTTGGGTTGCGGGTAAAATATTCAAAACATGCGAGTTAGCTATACATTCCTGTTGAACAGCAGATCCCCACGTCGGGCCGACGCCCTCCTCGGGATGACAACAAGCGGGAGGGTTGAGCGGGGAACGGTGAGGTTGGCTGGCCGCGTTGTGCTGCAGCAGATCCCCACGTCGGGCTGACGCCCTCCTCGGGATGACAACAAGCGGGAGGGTTGAGCGGGAAACGGTGAGGTTGGCTGGCCGCGTTGTGCTGCAGCAGATCCCCCACGTCGGGCTCGACGCCCTCCTCGGGATGACAACAAGCGGGAGGGTTGAGCGGGAAACGGTGAGGTGGGCTGGCCGCTGGGGCAGGTGGATGGGTCATATCGGGAAACGACAGAGTAGAGGAGAGGAGGAAGGCGACGCTGTGCGCGGGGACACGGTTCGCGGTGACGGGCGAACGTGGTGGGGCTGATGAGGGCAATCGTCTTCTGTCAGGCCACCCAGGTGAAGCCGCATTGCAGGCAGCGGGTGGGTTTACGTCCGGCGAGGAGGGCGAGCAGGCCGATGGGGAAGAAGAGGATGGCGACGAGGATGACCCAGAGAGGATAGCTTCCGCGCACTTGCGCGCTTCCGCACTTGGGGCAGTTGACGAAGGTAGCCATGATCTTGGGGTCTAGCGAAATCTCATCCAGCGTGACAAATCGGTACGGGTTACTCGAGCGGCCCGAAAAGGAACTTGGCGATCGAGAGAATGGCGGAGCCAGGACTGTTATTGAAATGGCTCCAATCGCCGGAGTCCTGGAAATCTTGCAGCGAGGCGGGAATGGCGGCGTTGGGAGCGTTGACGAGGCGTTCGTGTTCGGTCTTTAGGTTGGCGAGTTCGCGGGCGCGGGCCTTTTCCAGGCCGCCGGCGCGAATGAATTCGACAATACGGCGCAGCTCGTCGCGATCGAAGTAGGTGCCGTGCTGCTTGCACACGTCGATGATGACGCCGGAGCAGTGGGCGAAGTTGAGGCGGTTCATCAGCGCCTGGCACACCGGGCACGGGCGGTAGTGGAAGTTGGGGTCGAGGGCATGCGCGGGTGCCGTCTCGACAGGCATGCCCAGCACGGCGGCCTGTTGTTCTTTTTCGTCGCAAACTTGCTGGAGGGTGGCGGAATCGAGCCACATGCCTTCGCAGCCCGCGCACTCCCACAGCTTCGCTTTGCCGACCGCGACCGGCTGCATTTGACCTTGGCATCCAGGGCAGAGCATTTTGCCGGTGGCGGGCAGTTCGGTGCGCTGGGCGATAGCGCCGCAGTGCGAACAGAACTTTTCGCCGACGAACATCATGCCGAAACACGAAGGGCATGCAACGGTAGCGAGACGCGCTCCGCAGAACTGGCACTGCGTGCTGTCGACGGTGGCAGCGGCGCCGCAGGCGGGGCAATGCAAAGTCTGGGCGGTAGGCATCGTTCCAGAGAAGATGATAGAGGAGCGGCGGGAGAGCGCATAGATGACCTTTGGGATGATGAGAGTGCGGAGGGACCGTACGCCCACCTTCGGGATGCGGCGGGGGTGCGGAACGGGCTGCTATGCTGAAAGGGTGCAGGTGAAGGTCGCATATTTCGGGATTTTGCGGGAGATCGCGGGGACCGCGGAGGAGCGAGTCGAGGTCGCCGAGGGCGCTACGGCCGGAGAGCTGTTTGCTTCGTTGCGGGCGAAGCATTCGGGCATCGACCGCTTTGCGAATTCGCTGGCGCTGGCGGTGAACCTGGAATATTCCGACAAGAAACGCGTGCTGCAGGCCGGCGACGAGGTCGGGTTGATTCCGCCCGTGAGCGGAGGCATGCATGAGGAGACGCGCAGTACGCACTGTGAGATTGTGCGAGAGCGGATCCGGACGGACGAGATAGCGAAGCAGCTACGCGCCGGGGAAGATGGAGCGGTGCTGGTGTTTGAAGGCACGGTGCGCAACAACACTCGGGGGCGGCGCACCCTCTATCTGGATTACGAGGCCTATGTTGCTATGGCCTTGCGGGAGATGGAGGCCCTGGCCGAGCAAGCGTTGCGGGATTTCAAGATCCGTGATGTGCGGATGGTGCATAGGATCGGGCGGATTGAGATCGGGGACACGAGCGTAGTGATTGCGGTGGTTTCGGCGCACCGGGCGGCGGCGTTTGAGGCGTGCCGGTTCGCCATCGATACGCTCAAGAAGAAAGTGCCGATCTGGAAGAAAGAGTATTTCGAAGATGGAGCGGTTTGGGCGGACGGTGAGCCGTTTCCGCCGGAAATCGTGAGTGGAACGGAAGCCCCGTGAAGTTCGGCGGGTGCGGGGAGAACAGCAGTCCCCACGTCGGGCTGCCGCCCTCCTCTGGATGACAAGAGAAAAGACTGGGCGCGGGAGGGCAATGGTTGACCGCGCTATGCTAAGGCCGATGCTGTCGAAATTGGGCTTCAAACGTCTTATTAAAAACCGGATGCCGCGCTTCGCCGTTCTACTCCTGGCTCTTGCGACCACTGCTGCTTTTGGGCAGGACAATTCTTCGCCGCAGTCCCAGTCTTCGGGCCATCCCATCCCAAACCATACGGTGCCTAAGCCGCCGAGCGCGGGAGGAAGCAGTACTTCCGATGCATCGCAGCCGACGTTCAAGGTGAGCGTAAAGCTGGTCAACGTATACACGACGGTGGTGGACCAGCATGGTGCGCCGGTGGCCAACCTGAAAAAAGAAGACTTCACGGTCACGGAGGATGATACTCCGGAGAAGATTGCGTTTTTTCGGAAGGAGTCGGAGCTGCCGCTCTCGATTGTGATCGCGATCGACGCGAGTGGCAGCACGAAGAAAGACCTGAAGCTGGAGACCGATTCGGCGCGGCGGTTCGCGCACGACATCCTGCGGCCGATCGATGTGCTGAGCGTGTATTCCTTCAGCGAGGATGTAAATGAGGTGGTGCCGTTTACCTCGGATCTGAAACGGATCGACCGTGGGATCAACGACATCATCCCGGGATCGGCGACGGCGTTGTACGACACGATATTCCTGGCATCGCGCGCGCTGCTGACGCGGCAGGGCCGGAAGGTGATGGTGCTGATCACCGATGGCGGTGACACCTATAGCAAGACCGACTACCAGCAGGCGGTGCGGGCGGCGACGCAGAGCGAGACACTGCTTTACAGCATTATTATGGTGCCGGTGGAGCAAAGCGCGGGCCGCGATACAGGCGGGGAGCATGCGCTGATTCAGTTATCGCGCGATACCGGCGGGAAGCATTATTACGCCAAGGATCTGGCGCAACTGGATGTGGCCTTCCAGCAGATATCTGACGAGTTGCGGACGCAATACCTGATCGGCTATTACCCATCACGGCGGTTGGCGTCGTCGGATTTCCGAAAGATCGAAGTGCAACTGGCGCCGTCGGTGCCAAATGCGGACCAATTGCAGGTGCGGCATCGCATTGGGTACTACACCAGTCCGCTGGAATAGCTGCAACTCAGTTTCGTAACATTGCAACTATGCATTTTCGAAGTGAGTGGGATGGGTTCTCCGGAATTTTGTACCTTTCCGCGAACGCGTCACAGGAAATCAAGCGTTTAGCGCTGCGGCTCCATGGAAGGGAACGTGCAATAGGAAGACGTTGCGCAACTTCAGTCGCCCAGCTTCAATCCGCGTCGCTGCGATCTGCTGGGCGAGTGAAAAACGCAACGACTTTCGGCCGCTCGCGCAATTTTCGGGCGGCCCTTTTTCATGCACGAAAGGTAACTGTGACGAAGCGCAACGCCGTGACATAATGGCAGCATCATGCCCTTTCGTCCATCATCGCCGGACCACCAGAGAAAAAGTAAGAACCCGCCGCCGGAAGACACTCACGAGGAAGCGGCCTACCTGAAGATGCTCGGCGAGAAGCAGAAGCCGGTGCGCATTAAGCTGGTGGATGGTGAGGTCGTCAAGGGATGGATCGAGTATTACGATCGCGACATGGTGCGGCTGACGCGCGAAGGCGCGCCGAACCTCTTCATCTATAAGCACGACATTCGCTACATTGCGGAAGAGGGTGGCAAGAAGCCTCGTCCGGAAATGGCGAAAGCCACGGAAGAGTAGCGGATGGCCGCACCGCCGGATTTTGCCTTCGTTCCCCAAATCGAGGCGATTGCGCGCGAGGCCGGCGCGCTCCTGCTGCGCTACTTTCATGAACGGGTAAAGATTGAGTACAAGGGCGACGTCGACCTGGTTACGGTGGCGGATCGCGCCTCGGAAGCGCTGATTGTCGAGCGAGTGCGGGCGGCCTGGCCCGATCACGACATTGTCGGCGAAGAAGGCACGCGGCAGGAGAGCGGAGCCGATTACCGCTGGTACATCGATCCCCTGGACGGCACCACAAATTTCGCCCACGCCTATCCGGTGTTTTGCGTTTCGATGGGGCTGGAATATCGCGGCGAGATGGTCGCGGGGGTGCTGTACGATCCGACGCGCGATGAGCTTTTTGCCGCCGAACGAGGCAAAGGAGCATTCCTCAATGGCCAGCGCATTCACGTTTCCCAGGTGAAACGGCTTTGCGAATCACTGCTGGCGACGGGCTTTCCCAGCCATAAACGCCACAAGAATCCGAACATCCACTTCTATCACGAGATTACCTTGCGGTCGCACGGGGTGCGTCGCGCGGGATCGGCGGCACTGGATTTGGCGAACGTGGCCTGTGGACGATGCGACGGTTTCTGGGAGTTCAACCTGAATCCGTGGGACACCTCGGCGGGCACGCTGCTGCTGCGGGAAGCGGGTGGGACGGTTACGCGCTACGATGGCTCGCCGTGGCGCATCGACAGCAAAGAGACGCTGGCGTCGAATGGGTTGATTCACGACGAACTAATGCGCATCTTCAAGCAGATCTTCGCTGGACAAGATCTTGACGCCCTGCCTTCGCCGGAAGAGTGGGCGCGGAACCGTGGGTAGCTGCAAGAGCTGTAGTCAAATTTATCCCCGATGGTTTGCTCCTGAAGAACTCGCTTAGCGTGGACTGATCGAGAGTAGCTCGTGGTCCAGCCATGCAACCGCAAAACATTGCATATACGCGCTCGTGGCAGGAACTCTGCTCTTGGCAAGAGCGGTGCGGAGTGCTTCTTTTCGATTGACGAGCTTCAACTCCGCCCTTAGGATTTGGCACACTTTCTGGGGTACTCCTCCGCGCATCACCCCGGTAACTTCCCAAGTACAACGAGGTAGTTATGAAACAGAGTTTTGTACGCCGGTGGGCGCTCCCTGTCCTCGCCTGCACCTTCGCTCTTGCCAGTTCGCAGCCGGGATGGGCTGCTCAATCCGCCACTCCACTCAAGATCGATGAATCGAGCCGGGTAACGCTAACAGGCAATGTGCGGCCGGAAGCCAACAGCCGGAACGATCGCGGCGCGGTCGAGAGCTCCAAAATGTTCGAGCACCTGCGACTGGTGATGCAGCGTTCGGCGAAGTCGGAGGCAGCGCTCGATGCATTCATGGAGCGCCAGCAGACGCCGGGCAGCGCGGACTTTCATCGCTGGCTCACCCCCAGCCAACTTGGCGAACAGTACGGTCCGAGCAAGGCAGACATTGCAACCGTGAGCGGCTGGCTCGAAAAGCATGGCTTCGCGGTGAACCGTGTTTCCGCCAGCGGCATGCTCATCGACTTCTCCGGGACCGCAGGACAGATCAAGGAAGCGTTCGGCACGGAGATCCACAACCTGCAGGTGAAGGGGCAGAATCACTTTGCCAATATGCAGGACCCGCAGATACCCGCGGCGCTGGCATCGGTGATCGGCGGCATCGCTTCGCTGCACGACTTCAAACCGGTGAGCCAGCGGACGCCGGTGACTCCGCTTACTACCACGCAAAAGAGTAAGAGCGCCGTGTCGCCGCTTTACACGGTGAACGCGGATTACCAACTGGTCGTGCCGGCAGACCTGGCGACGATCTACGACTTCAATCCAGTGTTTAGTTTGGGGAATGCCGGGCAGGGACAAACCGTAGTCCTGCTGGAGCGCACAGACCTGTATTCGAACAACGACTACTACACCTTCCGCACGACCTTTGGCCTGGACAAGTACAAGAGCAGCTCGTTCTCGGTCGTGCATCCTGACAACTGTCCAGATCCAGGCGTACTCACAGGAGACGACGGGGAAGCGTCGGTAGACGTCGAGTGGGCGGCAGCGGCAGCGCCCGCGGCCAAGATCGAACTGGCTTCGTGCGCGGATTCGTCGACCAATTTCGGCGCATTCACGGCGCTGGAAGGAATCATAGATGCCGACGACGCAAACCATCGTCCGTCGATCGTGAGCTTGAGCTACGGATCGCCAGAGTCGGAAAACGGCGCTTCAGGGAACTCGTATATCTACCACCTCTACCAGCAAGCTGCGAGCGAGGGAATTTCGGTTTTCGTTTCGTCCGGTGACGCGGGCGCAGCGGTGGCGAACCAGAACCAGGAATATGCAACCTACGGCATCACCGTGAATGCGTTGGCGTCCACGCCATTCAACCTAGCGGCGGGCGGCACCGACTTCGGCGATTCGTATTTTGGCACGAACTCGAAATACTGGAAGAGCACGAACTCGTCGGTCTATAGCTCGGCGAAGTCGTACATTCCGGAAATTCCCTGGAACGATTCCTGCGCGAGCAAGCTGATCGCAACTGTGCTGGGATTCTCCACGACGTACGGGGCGAACGGCGCGTGCAATAACTCACCGGGGAACGAGTTCCTCGATACGGCCGCCGGCAGCGGCGGTCCGAGCGCCTGCGCGCACGGCAACGCTACGAAGGCTCCGGTGACGAGCGGTACCTGTAAGGGTTATGCCAAGCCAAGCTGGCAGCACAACCTGGCAGGCGTACCGAACGACGGTGTCCGCGACCTGCCCGACGTTTCGATGTTCGCTGCGAACGGCGTGTGGGGCCACTACTTCGTGCTCTGCTACAGCAATCCGGCGGGCGGCGGCGTGCCGTGCACGGGCGCTCCTTCAGGCTGGGCTGGGGCGGGCGGCACTTCGTTTGTGGCACCAATCCTTGCCGGCGTCCAGGCGCTGGTTAACCAGGCTTGGGGACCGCGCCAGGGCAATCCCGATTACGCCTACTACGCCATCGCGCACCATGAGTACGGGTCAAACGGAAACAGTTCCTGCAACTCGGACCAGAATGGTGGCGGCGATTGTGTCTTCCATGACGTGACGCTGGGCGACATCGACGTAGATTGCGTGGGAACGGTGAAGTGCTTCGATCCGTCCGGCGCAGTGGGCGTCCTGTCATTGAGCACCACGGTCTATGACCCTGCCTATCGTGCGCATAAAGGATGGGACTTTGCCACCGGCATCGGCACCCTCGATGTAACGCGGCTGGTGCTGGCCTGGGGTCTTTACCACTAGGCTCAGCGAACGCAGGTAAAACCGAAGAGCGGATTCCTTATGGAGTCCGCTCTTTTTATGCTCGCGTTGTGATGTCTCGGTCGAAAACTTTTTATTGCGGGGCTTGCGCTGCAATCTGGGCGGCGTCAACCAGTTGCCGCACGCTCTCTTCTTCCACGAGCGCGCGCTGACGATCCTGACCCGGCAGGGTGCTGAGGTGCAATCTCTCATTCCAGAATCGCATCGGGCTTGGTTGCGCCGATTGCAGGTTGGCGTGACACTCTCGGGCGCCGGTTGCCGCCAGGATTCGCGCGACGTTGGTGTGCCGTACCCCGCCGCATACCATAATGCGAATTTTTCCGTCTGCGGCACGCACTGACTGGGCGATCTCAGCCAAGCCCTTTTCCGCAGTTTGTTCTCCACCCGAAGTAAGAATACGAGTCACCCCGCACTGAACGGCATCGCTGAGCGCCCGGCGCGGGTCGGCGATCATATCGAAGGCGCGATGAAACGTAACTGGCAAGGGCCGAGCCATTTCGACCAGGGCAAAGGTACGCTCAACATCAATGTGCGCATCCTGGGTGAGGATGCCCATGCTGATGCCGTCGGCGCCGAGCTGCTTCGCGACCTGGAGATCGCGCTGCATGACTTCGAATTCCTCAGAGGAATAGCAAAAATCACTGCCGCGGGGCCGGACCATCACCTGCAGAGCGATGGTGATACGCCGGCGTACCTGCTCGATCAGCCCGGCGCTCGGAGTGATTCCGCCTTCGGCCAGGTCGCTGCAGAGCTCGACTTGTTGCGCGCCGCCATTCTGCGCCGCGACCGCCGACGCAACCGAGTCGACACAAATCTCCACCAACACCGAATCACTTTTCATTGGGCAATGAATTTTGGCGTCCCCGACGGGATTCGAACCCGTGTTATCGCCGTGAAAGGGCGGTGTCCTAGGCCGGGCTAGACGACGGGGACGCTTGCTAAGGCAGGAACTACGCAGCGAACGCTTTATCGTAGCAGCCGCAAATCGGCGGTGTCAAAGCTCTCATGCGCTGAGCGGGGTTCCAGCGATCGCTTCGAGGACGCGGAGCGGTGAACGCTGGGGCGCGACCAGCACGGGCTGCGGAATGATGAAGGTTTGTTCCAGCACGTATTGTCCGGAGAGGACGGCGTGGGGTACGCCATCGGTGTAAACGAGCCAGGTGCACCCGGGAGAGAAATCGGTGCGTACCTTGGGCGACGCAGTTTGGAATTCCGTGTTCTCCTTCAGCCAGTCGTGAAAATGCAGCATGAAGCGGTCGTACCCGGAGCGGTCGGGAACGGGCAGGCCGAGGACGTGGCCGGCACGCTGTACGGCGAAGTTGAAGCGGGCGAGCAGCGAGGGTTTGGCGAATCCTTCAACCCCCGCCGGCTGGGCGAGCTTCGGCGCCATCACGTGAAATGGTTCGCCGGTGGTCCACACCCGATCGACGGTGGGGTTGATGTTGGTGAAGACGCGGAGAATGCGCGCGCCGCGGGTGGGACGGGTAGGAAAGGCGTCGACGTGCAGGAGGTCGTTGCGCTTGTGCAGCGCCAGGTCGCGGCTTTTTTCTTCCAGCGGACGGAAACTCGCGTAGTCCAACTGATAGTGGTTGGCGTAGGGAGCGAGGAACGTTTTCACGAATTCGACTACCTGCTGCGAGTAGCGGCGCATGACTTCCTGCATGTGGACACGGTCAGGCGAGTCACCGGCAATGCCGCGCAGCACGTCACTGCTGGGACGGTAGGAAATATTCTTGTGAAAACGCGATTCCGTCTGCCGCTGCGAGAGCAGGAATTCGCGGTCGGCCGAGGGCAAGTCAAAGGGGACGCCGTCGAAGAGAAGGATCTTGCCGCTCTCCAGCTGGGCGCACCATTCCTGCGAACGATCCGGGCCCTGCCAGCCGCCGCGATCGAAGTCATCGACCACCGAACATGCCGTTGAAGTATTCATGGTTGTCAATCCCTGCAACCGTCCCATGATGGTGTGAGGTACCACCGCGCTGGGACTCTGCTAGTCTAACTTTTCTTATGCGAACTTGGCTCGCGATCTCGGTCCTGGTTCTTGGGGCGGCAACCTGCGCCTGGGCGCAGCAGTCCGCACCCCCGCCGGCGACAGCTTCGAGCACTGCCCCTGTGAAGCCGGACGAGACGGTGGTGGTGACGGGCACCTTCGAACCGACGCCGCTCGACGAGCTGCAGCGCTCGGTGATGTCGCTGGATGTGCAGCAGGCGCCGCTCTTGTTCTCGAGCGATGTGGATTACCTGCGCCTCGATCCGTCGGTGGATTTGCAGGAGCGCGCGCCGGGCGGAGTGCAGACGGATTTGTCGATCCGCGGATCAACCTTCGGCCAGACGCTGGTGCTCATTGACGGGCTGCGGGTGAACGATGCGCAGACCGGGCATCACAATCTCGATTTGCCGATCCCGCTTGATTCCATCAGCCGGATCGAGGTGCTGCATGGCGCCGGATCGACCTTTTATGGCGCCGATGCGATGGGTGGGGCGGTGAACTTCATCACGGCCCCGTCGGCGGTGAGTGAATTCCGTATACGCGCGGGGCTGGGCAATTTCGGTTACAACGAGGAGCGCGCGGTTGCGTCTTACTCCACCAAACAGTGGAGCGAAGAGCTCACCGGCGACCGCAGTTTTTCGACGGGCTTCATGCCGGACCGCGACTTTCGTAGCGCGGCTGTCTCCAGCGAAACGCATTTCAACACCGCACTCGGTGGAACGACTTTGCTGCTGGCCACCGCCGACCGCCCGTTTGGCGCGAACCAGTTTTATGGTCCGTACGATTCCTGGGAGCGGACCAAGGGCTGGTTCCTAGGATTCATACAGGATTTGGGCTCGCAGACGACATTCGATTTCGGCTACCGGCGTCACACGGATGAGTTCGTGCTGCTGCGCGACGATCCCAGTGTGTATGAGAACAATCACGTCACCAACAGCTGGCAAGCGGCGCTGCGGCGGCATGACGAGGTCGCGCAGAACACGACGGTTTCCTACGGCGTGGAGGGCTTCCGCGACGAGATCGACAGCAACAATCTTGGTTATCACGCGCGCAATCGCGGCGCGATTTATGCGGCGGTCGACTTCCGGGCGCTGCGCCGGTTCTCGGTTTCGCTGGGGGCGCGGGAAGAGTCGTACAACGGTACCCGCGGGCAGTTCACGCCCTCGGCAAGCGCGGCCTACTGGATCTCGTCGAAGTTCAAGGTACGCGGGTCGGCGAGCCGGGCCTTTCGCATTCCGAGTTATACCGACCTTTATTACAGCGATCCCGCCAATGTCGGGAACCCGAATCTGCGTCCCGAGTCGGCGTGGAGTTATGAGGGCGGAGCCGATTGGAATTCCGGCGGAAAGGTTTCGCTCTCGGCGACGGTGTTTCATCGCGACGAGCACGATGGCATCGACTATGTGATGTGCGAGCCGGGATTTCTGTTCAACGTTGCGAATGGCAATTGCGTGGCGAGCCCCGGGGCGACCGACATCTGGCATGCCTACAACATCGACAGCTTACACTTTACCGGCGCTGAGGCGTTCATTCGTTACCACTACAACGATCGCCAGGAGTTCGACGTCGGCTACACGGGAATTTACGGTGCGCAGCAGGCGCTCAATGGGCTCATCTCGCAATATGTGTTCAATTATCCGACCCACAACGCCTACGTCGGGTGGCAGGGAAGACTCCCGTATGGCCTGATTGCGCGGACACGGCTGGGCGTGACGCAACGATACCAGCGCGATGCGTACGCGCTGTGGGACATTGCGATTGCGCGGGGCGAGGGGCGCATACGGCCGTACCTGCAACTCACAAACCTGACGGACACGAGCTACCAGGAGATCCAGGGGATCGCGATGCCGGGACGCGCGGTGATCGGCGGCGTGGAACTGATGGTCTTCACCAAGAAAAATTAAGGTAGAGCGTGATCGGTTTTTGTCGCGAGACGAACATCAACGCTGGCCGCGATGTTGCGCGCAACTTCCTTCAAGACCGAGTCGGTTTGGCTGACGCTGCGAACATAGCTTTCTGCCCACAGATGGGTGTCGGTAGGGCCGTGAAGGAATTGCGCCGTGATACGCATTTGATCGCCGGTGCGCACCACGGAGCCTTCCACGATAGCGTCGACGCCAAGCTCCCGCGCAATCTCCGGCAAAGACCGCTGCACGTGCTTGTAGCGCAAGACGGAATCGTGAGAGACGACGCGGATGGAAGCGTCTTTTGCCAACAGGGTCGTGAGCTGGTTGGTGAGATCGTCCGCCAACGAATCCTGGGCTGGATCCCCGGAAAGATTTTCCAGCGGCAGGACCGCGAGCGAATGGATGGAGCCGGACGACGGTCGCGGTTCGCTTGAGCGGGCACGGTAAGCGGCGGCGAGTCCCACCAGCAGGAGCAAACACAAGGCCAGCATCGTCCAACGCCGGCGGAAGTTTGTTCCATCGACATGGCGACTTTGCGGCGGGGCAGGTTCGGGGGGAGCCGGCCTCGAGATTGCGTTGCGGAGGGCCGGCGGCTTTCCGATTTCTGCGTTCTCTTTCCATTCCACACCCGACCGGAAGCGATAGCCGCGCCGCGGAACGGTTTCGATCCAACGGGCGTGTCCTGCCGAATCGCAAAGAGACTCCCGCAGGCGTTGCACGGCGGAGTTCAGGCTGTGGTCGAAATCGACGTGGGTCGTTTCTCCCCACAGGAGCACGCGCAACTCTTCGCGCGTGACCATCTGGCCATCCCGTTCGAGCAGAAGGAGCAGGATTTGAAATGGCTGTTCTCCGATCTTCACGCGGACGCCGAACTTGCGGAGTTCTCCGGTAAGAACGTCCAGGGTGTAGGGACCAAAAACAGCCATGGAGGCTGGCGGAGAGTGGAGGCGCATGGTGTTGCTCACAGGGCGTGGACGAGCACAGGGCAAGGATTGTGCTCTTCCCGGCAGTGCTGGTCAAGGCGCGCCGCCAGGATTCCCTCGAGTTTTTTCACCTACGAGATCATCTTCTTTCCCGCCATTGGTTTGCGCCGTGATCCAGAAATGTTGCCGAGATGATGGTTTCTCTATGCCGTATCCATTGCTTCGGCCACTCGGCTATGACATAA
The DNA here is from genome assembly GCA_963703075.1 of uncultured Acidobacteriaceae bacterium. Taxonomy (GTDB): domain Bacteria; phylum Acidobacteriota; class Terriglobia; order Terriglobales; family Acidobacteriaceae; genus Korobacter. The sequence continues at coordinate 1,720,408 of OY969786.1, read as the reverse complement.
CCGCGGGCGATTGGGACGTCTAACAAAGGAGCAAACATGAGAACAAAGAGGGTGGTCAAGCTATTAGGGACACTATTAGCGCTGGCGCTGGTGCCTGCCGCGCTGGCGCAGTCTTCGAATGTTTCGGTGTTCGCCTCGGGATTGAATAATCCACGCGGGCTTAAGTTCGGACCGGACGGCTATCTGTACGTGGCGGAAGGGGGAACGGGAGGCAGCCAGAGCACGGTGGGCCATTGCCTTCAGGTCCCGACTGCCGGGCCTTATACCGGAGGCTTCACCGCCCGCATTTCCCGCGTCTCGCATAACGGCAGCGTGTCGACGGTGGCGGAACATCTTCCGTCAGACCAGACCAATTCCGCGCAGGGGAGCCTGGTGAGCGGCGTCGCCGATGTCGCGTTCATTCACGGGGAACTGTATGCGATTTTGTCGGGCGCAGGCTGCTCGCATGGACTGGCCGGCACAAATAATGCAGTGCTACGCGTGCACTCCAACGGCACATGGAGCGAGGTGGCGAATTTGAGCGCGTATCAGAAGAGCCATCCCGTCGCGAATCGGGAACCGGACGACTTCGAGCCTGATGGCACGTGGTACAGCATGGTGGCGGTCGACGATCTGCTCTTCGCCGTGGAGCCGAACCACGGCGAACTCGATGTCATTACCCAGGACGGTGGAATCTTCCGCCTGGCCGATATCTCGAACACCCAGGGGCACATCATCCCAACCGCGTTGGCGTACCACAACGGCAATTTCTATGTTGGGAACCTCGATCGCTTTCCGATCGAAGGCGATTCGTCGAAGATCTTGAAGATCACCCCTCACGGAGAGGTCACCACGGTCTATATCGACTTCGCGACGGTGGTCGGGCTGGCTTTCGATAAGTGGGGAAGGCTCTATGTTCTCGAGAACACGACAGGCAATCCTTTCCCAACGCCGAATACGGGGATGATCCTGCGCGTCGATGGGAAAAACAAGTACACGACCATCGCCAAGAACTTGTTTCTTCCGACGGCCATGACTTTTGGTCCGGATGGATACCTCTACGTCTCCAACGTGGGATTCGGCGGGCCTCCCGGAGCCGGCCAGATTTTGAAGATCAAGGTCCCGTAGGTTTATGTGAAGGCGAGGCGCTTCCTCAAGGGAAGCGCCTTTTTTTGTGATCGTGCATTTTGGTGAACCTTGACGTCCTGGAGCGCAGGCTCCTAGACTTCTCTAGCTTGGTTGGCCACACCGGTGAGGTGTTTCAGTATGGGTCCGTTTTGCCGATGGTTTCTTTTTCTGCTTCTGCCGTTGTCGATGGCTTCCGCGCAGGAGACCACCCCTCCTCCAGTTCCGACCCGGCCTCAAGGCACGACGCTCTCAGGAACAACCAATCCCGAGCAGCAGGTTGTGCTCGACGTTCAAGTCACTGACAAGTCAGGCGCCCCGGTTCACGGCCTGACAGCCCAGAACCTCACCGTCCTCGACGATAAGCAGCCACGCAACCTACTTTCCTTCCGGGCGGTGGACAACCCCGCGGCGGCGGACCTGGAAATTTTGCTGGTGGTTGACGAAGTGAACGGATCCTTCCAGCAGGTTTCCTTCGAACGGCAGGAACTCAAGAAGTTTCTCCTCGACAATGATGGCAAGCTTTTGCGTCCGGTGCGTCTGGTGCTTTTTGCCGATAGCGACACCGTTGTGCAGGAAGCTCCCTCGAGCAATGGAAAAGAGTTGGCAGCGTTGTACGACCAACACGAAAGCCGGCTACGCACCATCACCCGCTCCCAAGGGTTTTTTGGCGCGACCGAAAGGTTCGATCTCTCGCTCAAGACCCTGAACTCGCTGCTGGCCTACGAGAAGACGCGGCCGGGCCGCAAGCTGATGATCTGGTTCAGCCCGGGATGGCCTTTGCTCTCCGGACCCAGCATTCAACTCTCGCACAAAGAAGAAGAGCGTCTCTTCCACTCGATCGTGGGTGAGTCAGACGCTCTACGGCAAGCGGATGTGACGATGTACGCCATCGATCCGATCGGGGCCATCGAGGCTGGTTCAATGCGGGCATCTTATTACGAAACTTTCCTGAAGGGAGTGGCCGCCCCCAACCACGCGCTCCCGGCCGATCTTGCATTGCAGGTACTGGCAGTGCAGAGTGGCGGACGCGTCTTTAACGCCAGCAACGACCTTCTGGGCGCGATCGCGAGCTGTGTAGCCGATGCCAATTCCTTCTACATACTTTCCTTCGAAGCCGCTCGCGGCGATCGCGCGGACGAATATCACGCCATCAACGTGAAGATCGACAAGCCCGGAGTGACGGTTCGCACTCGCACCGGCTATTACGCGCAACCGTAAGTCGATCCAACGCTTGCTCACCTGATGAAAGTGAAGCAGGAGCGCGTTGTGCTGCGTGTAGAATTCCTCCCCATGCGGCGAACATGCTTGATCGTGCTCCTCTTCTGTTCCTTCGCTCCAGCCCAGGATCGCGTCGTCGACCTCATGCGGCAGTTCACTGAGGCGCCAGGCCCGCCGGGCGCGGAAGGTGCGGTGCGAAAACTGTATGTCGAACAAGTGAAGCCGTACGCCGACAAGATTTTCTATGACGGTCTCGGCTCGGTGGTCGCGCAGCAGGGAACCCAGGGACCGCGGATTATGGTGGACGCCCACATGGATGAGTTGGGCGCTTTGGTGCGGCATGTTCGTCCCGACGGCTACATCTCGATGCAGATGCTTGGCTACTGGCTGGAAGCCGCACTGCCGGACCAGCGCTGGGTGATTCTCGGCAGCAAAGGCCCGGTGCTGGCGATTACCGAGTTACTTGATGCGCACGTGGCGGGAGGACGCGCGACCGAACCGAAGGAGTATTACCTCGATATCGGCGCGCGCAATGCCGAAGAGGTTGTCGCGCTTGGGATTTCTCCGGGCGACCCGATTGCCCCGGTTTCGCCCTTCGCCGAACTCCCCGGGCATCGCTACCTCGGCAAAGCGTGGGACGATCGCGTGGGTTGCATCGCGATGGTGGAGGCGATCCGCCGCTTGAAGAACGAGCCTCATCCCAACCAGATCTTTTTCACCGCGACCATTCAAGAGGAAGGGAGCATCGAGATGCGCGGCGCGACCACCTCGGCGCACATCATCAATCCGGACATCGGCATCGCGCTGGAGATCGGCATCACCAACGATACCCCGGGGAATAAGCCGGAAGCGGCGCTGGAGACGCTCGGCAATGGGCCGGGCATCATGCTCTACGGATTCAGTGAGTACCCCAACCGCAAGCTGGTGAAATTTGTGCAGCAGGTCGCGGCGGAAAATCACGTGCCACTGCAATATGACTTCGTGGAAGGTTTCGGCGACGACGCCGGGGCGATCAAGTTAAATGGCAGTGGCGTGCCGGTGACAACTCTGCTGGTGCCGGCGCGATCGACCCACACCCACAATTCCATCATCGACCGCGGAGACTTCGATCGCACCGTCGATCTCCTGGTGGCGATGTTGAAGAAGCTGGACGGGCCGACCGTGGCGCGCATCAAGAGCTTTGAGAACGAAGACACCGCAGGGAACAAGTAGATGTGGAATTAAGCTTTCGGGGTAGCGATCGCCGCTACGGTGGCATTCACCGCCCGCAGGTAGTCCGCCGGAGCAAGCAGGATCTGCGTCCCGCGCACCCCGGCGGAGACCGAGATGACGTCAAAGAGCTCGGCGGTTTCGTCGAGAATCACAGGGAACTCTGTCTTTGCGGCCAGGGCGGTGACGCCGCCACGAATGTAGCCGGTGAGCGGTTGCACTTCCTTGAGGGGCACGAGGTGAGACTTGCGGTCGCCCGTGGCCGATGCGAGCGCTTTCAAGTCCAACTCGTAGTTGCCGGGGATAACGGCCATGCAGGCGCCGTTGCGGTCGCCGCGGGCAACCAGGGTTTTGAAAACCTGTTCCGCAGGCAGACCAATTTTTTCCGCCACACTCTCCGCCGCGAGATCGTCGGGATTCACTTCATATTCCCGTAGTTCGTAGGCAATCTTGAGGCTGTCGAGGATGCGGACGGCGTTGGTTTTCATGAGCAAGGCCTTGCCGGGCGGCTGGCTGCGCCCGCTACCGGATGGCCGCCTGCCGCGTCTGAATCATTGATTCCCGACATTCTCGCCGTTCTCCGCAGGGAATGCTATCGTGACCGGCCCGTAATGGGGTTGGCCCGGTGCTCAGGCCCAAGTACAATACATGCTGATCCCGCGTACTAATGGAATGCGAATGTTTCCTTGGAAGAAAGCCGGCTCGATTGCCGGTTTGTTTTGTGCGTTACTCCTCTGGTCTGCTTGCGGCGATACCTACCGTCCGGTGGCGAACCCGATCGTCGGCCCGGGCGGCACTCCTCAGCCCATCAATTACGCCTTCGTTTTGTTTACCAATCCCAATGGTCCCGGCGGCACCGTCGGCCTGGGGACGATCGAAGAGATCGATGTTTCCGGCGACTCGGTAACGTTGGATGCCACGACTGGCCGCAACCCGGTCTTCGCCTACATGGTGACTGCCGCAGCCAACAGTGGCACGGCCGGCCTGGTGGTGGCCAACCATGACGACGGAACCTTGAACGACATGGAATTTCTCGAGTCAACCGTCAGCAGCAATACGACCGTGACGTTGCCGCCCACCTCGGCTCCCGTCGGCTTCGTCGGTCACTCATCGACGACGTTTGTCTTGAATTCCACCGAAGCCGGTGTTTGCCCGAATGGTTCGCTGGACGCGCTTTCCACCAATTCGGTAGTCGTCGGCTCGGTTTGCGTGGGTACGAACCCGGTGGCGATCACCCAGCTTCCTTCGGGCGGCAAGGTGTACGTGGTGAACCAGGCGGACAGTACGGTGAGCGTGGTCGATCCCGCGAGCTACACCGTGACCGCAACCGTACCCGTGGGTAGTACGCCGGTGGCGGTCACTTCCAACCTGGACGGCTCGTATGTGTTCGTCGTGAACCAGGGTTCGAATAACGTGACGGCGATTCACACGATCGACAACACGACCACGACATTCGCCGTCGGAACAGCGCCGAACTCGGAGTTCTTCGACAGCCGCCGCAATCGTCTGTATGTAACCAACGGCGGCAGCAACGATGTGAGCGTTTTCGATCTTTCGCAAACGGCGCCCGTGATCCTCGAACAACATGTGGCGTTGGGTGCGGGTGCAATCAATCCGACCTCCGTGGTGCCGTTGGCGGACGGGTCGCGCTACTACGTGGCAAATACCGGCAGCAACAACGTCAGCGTGGTCAATGCCGTCAGCAATACGTTCTCGGCTTTGATTCAGCTGGGTCCGGTCGCTTCTCCGACCACGGCCCTGAACATTGCGAGCGAGCCGACCAGCACAAAAATTTACGTCACGACAGGAGCGCCCCCGGTAGGACAGTTTCCCGCGAATAACCCCAATGGCGCGCCTGGAGTGACCATCATCCGGACCGACACCAACGCGATTACGAATTTTCTTCCTGCGCCACAATCGGACCCGGCTTGCCAGGTGAATCCTCTGGCCGGAACCACTTGCACCTATCAGACTCCGTTGCAGATCCTGACCTACGTGCGGTAAAGCGGAATCGCAATATAAAAAGAGGGTGGGAGCGATCCCACCCTCTTCCTTTTTCCTCCGCCTTCCTCTTTCTGCTAGGCCCTGGCGGCGAGTTCTTCCCCACGGCGGCGACGGTTGTAATGCATCGCGATGTTCAGGAACACGTTGCCCGCGGGCGTTTCGATGTAAAGAACGAGAGCTTCGGTGTCTTCAGTGCCGGTAAAGCCGACATCGTCCGTGTGGATGGCGGGCGGCAGAATCCGGAAGTGAAAGCCCTGGTCGTTGAGAGACGTTACGGCGTTGCCGATGACGAGGTTGGCCAGTTCGCAGATGGTTTCCGAGACGAGCTGATCCGTGTTCGCAACTGGCTGTCCGGCGAGGATCGAGGCGATCTTGGTGGCAGTTTCGCGGTCGATGTCAAAAATGACCCGGCCTTGAATGTCGCCCTGCACCGCGACCACCGCCGCAACCCCCTTGCGGCGATACGTCTCCTCTTCCATCGTCATGTCGCCAATGCGGGTGGTGCATTGCATGGTTTCAGCAAGCACCGCGTCGGCGGCATTGATAAAGGGCTGGATCAAATCCATCTTCATTGGCCGGAATCTCCTGCCGAAGCAGCCGAAGCAGCCACTTGCGCCACGGCTTCGTCGCCCAGTACGTACTTGATGACCTCGTAAAGGACTTCGGGCTTCACCGGTTTCTGGACGAAATGCCGCGCGCCTTTTTGCAGCGCCGCGACGATATTCTCCTGGTAGCCGACGGATGAAACCATCACGATGCGGGCATCGGGATGCTGCTGGACGATGCGTTCAGCGGCCTCGATCCCCTCCATCTGCGGCATCGTGATATCCATCAGCACGATGTCGGGGCGAGTGCGATCGTATTCCGTGATAGCGGTGCAGCCATCCCCCGCCTCCCCGGCGAGTTGACCACCAAAGGTGTCAATCATGCGGGTAAGGTTTTTGCGGGCAAACACCGAGTCGTCTACCACGAGGTAACGAATCGGCTGACGGTCCTTACTGCGAATCAGAGCGGCGAATTGCTCCATAGCTTCCTCTCAGGGCGCCGTACGCTTTTCAGGCGTGCGGCACAACCAACAAAACTAAACACCCGAACTCGCGCGTTGCGCCGAGCATTGCACCTGCAGCGTATTGGGCAATGCATCGAGCGAAACGACGCGGTTCACGAATCCTCTTTCGATTGCAACTTTCGGCATTCCAAATACCACGCTCGACGCTTCATCCTGCGCGATCGTCAAGCCCCCGGCTGCCTTGATCTCGCCGATGCCTTCGGCGCCATCTTCACCCATGCCGGTCATAATCAAGCCGATTGCTTTCGTACCAAACTCATGCGCCACGGAACGAAACAGAACATCGGCCGACGGACGGTGCCCGTTGACGCGCGGGTCATCGGACAAAACCACAACGTCGCCCATGGGCATCTTGCGAACCCGCATATGCCGATTGCCCGGACAGATCAGGGCGCGGCCCGCCAGCAACAAATCGCCGGACTGCGCTTCCTTTACTTCGATCGCGCACGACTCGGCCAGCCGGTTGGCAAACATTTGCGTGAAACCCTCCGGCATGTGCTGCACGATCAAAATCGTGGCAGGGAAGTCGGTCGGCAGCTGAGACAACAAATAGAGCAGCGCGTTCGGACCTCCGGTCGAAATGCCGATGGCCAGGATCTTCGCCGGCGAGACCCTCGCCGTAGCGGGAAGGCGAGGCTGTTTTCGCACGGAGCGCAGATGTTCTTCATCGATCCGTCCGACTTCCACGCGCGGACGCCGTGCCGCTCCCGCCGCCTTCACCTTGGCAACGAGTTCATCGGCGATGGTTTCCATCGACACCGAGGGATTTTCCAGGGGCTTGGCGACGAAATCGAATGCGCCGAATTGCAGTGCCTTGAAGGTCTGGCTCGCGCCCTGTGTGCTGTGGGCGCTGACTACGATCACCCGGACCGTCCCGCGCTTGGTGATGTGGCGCAACGTCTCGAGGCCATCCATTTCCGGCATCTCGAGATCGAGGGTTACGACATCGGGCTGGAGCTCGTCGATTTTCTTCAGGCCGAAAGCACCATCCATGGCCGTCCCTACGACCTCGATGGCAGGGTCGCGCTGCAACATCTGGGAAAGCATCTTGCGCATGAGCGCAGAATCGTCGATTACCAGCACGCGAATTCGGTTCGTGGTCACGCCGAAACCCCCATGCTCCTGGCAACACCGTTATTGGTGGCACGCCCAAGGCGTTGCACCACGGCGGCAACATTCAGGATCAGAACTACCGTGCCGTCGCCCAGGATGGAGGCTCCACTCACGAGGTCGGTAGCGACGAGCTGATCGTCGAGTGCCTTGATGACCAGTTCTTCTTCGCCCACGAGTTTGTCGACGACCAAGCCGAAGCGCCGCTCGCCGAGATGGATGACGACGACAAAGAGTTTGTCGTTCACCGGAGCGGCCGGGCGCTTCTTGTTTTCCAGCCCATCGAGGCGGACCAACGTGACGATCTGGTCGCGTAACTGCAAAACCTCGTGGTGGTCGACGGTATGAATATGTTGCGCCGTGGTGCGCGCAATCTCAACCACCGATCCCAGCGGCACCGCGTAGAGTCGTTCCGATACGCGGAAGAGCAGCGCCTGCATGATGGCCAGGGTCAGGGGAACGTGCAGCTGGAAGACGGTTCCACGGCCTCGTTCCGTCTGGATCGAAATTGAACCCTTCAGGCGACGCAGAACTGTGTCGACAATGTCCATGCCCAGGCCGCGGCCGGAGATCTCGGTCACTGCCTCGGAGGTGCTCAGTCCGGGCCGGAAGATGAGTTGCAGCGCTTCCTGCTCGCTCAGGTTGTCGGCGTCTTTTTCCGTGATGATGTTGTTCGCCACCGCCTTGGCCACCACCCGCTCGCGGTCGATGCCTGCGCCATCGTCGCTGAGTTCGATGACCACCTGGTTGCCCTGGTAGAAGGCGTTCAGGGTCAGCTTTCCTTTGGCCGGCTTGCCTGCTTTGACGCGGTCCGCGGGCAGCTCGATGCCGTGATCGACGGCGTTGCGCACCAGGTGCATCATGGGCTCCGCCAGGGCGTCAAGGATACTTTTGTCGAGATCGGTATTTTGTCCCGCGATGACCAGCTCGCATTCCTTCGCCCCGCTGCGCGCCACGTCGCGGACGATACGCGGGAACCGCCGGAACAGTTGCTCGACCGGAACCATGCGGATCTTCATCACCGACCGCTGCAGTTCATTGAGGACTTGCGCCTGGAAGGCCATGGCGTCGGCGAACTTCATGCGCAAAGGATCTTTCGGATGCAGCCGGCCGAAGTCGGCGAGGGTCTGGTTGAGCATCGATTTACCGATGATGAGCTCGCCTACCAGGTTCAGCACCGTATCAATGCGGTCCGCATCGACGCGCAACAGATTTTCGGGCGTGAATGTATTTGCCGACGGCGAGCGATCGCCCTGTGACTCCGGCTCCGACTCCTCGACCGCCATCAAAGCCGGCAGGGCCGTTCGATCAGGCGCCCGCTGCGGCTCGACGATTTCGGTTTCAGCGGCTGGTGCCGCCACCCGCTGTGCGACGGGCGCAATCTCCGCCGGAAGCGCATGGGTGACAGCCGCATAGGGCCGTACCAGCGTTCGTGAGGTGATCGACGGCACTTGGATCTTTTTGCAGATCGTCTCGACCGGCAGGGAACTGGCCAGCACTGCTTTGATGCAAACGACATCGTCCGGCAAGCGGTCGCCTTCCGGCTGAATGGCGAGCAGCGTTCCGAGTGAGTGGAACACGTTCCTGAGGAGCTGCAATGCCGCCATCCGCATCGGACAGCCGCGGTCGACTTCAATCGCAATGTTGAAGAGCGGAATGTCACCCGCGCTTTTCTGAAACGCGAGCTGCTCGTACTCGCTCCAGGCGAATTCCACTTCCAGGGCTGCGTCTTTCCGTGCAGACGGCCGGGCTGTGAGGTGCCTGGATCAATTTTCGAATGTGCTCGGTGGACGGGAGCTTGCCATGTCCGCGGTACGACGAAAGCATCGAGTCGAAGCTGTCTGCGGCATGAAGTACCAGTTCGATCAAGTTGCTGTCGACGTTGGTGGCAGCCTCGTTGCCGAGGGCGTCTTCCATTTCGTGGGCGAGTTCGCTGAGCTCGCGGAAGCCGCAAGCTGCCGAGTCGCCCTTCAGGGTATGCACGGTGCGGCGAATGTCGCGCAGGATCTCAGCGTCATGGGGGTTCTGCTCCAGTTCGAGTCCTTTGTCGTTGAGCGTCTGCAGAAGCTCCTGCGCGCTCTCAAAGAACAAGTCCCGGAGTTCGTTCGCCCGTTCGTCGGAGAAGAATCCCACGTTATGCCTCAATCCTCTGGTACGCGGTCCCGTTGTTCACGTGCACCATGCGGAACTGGTCGCTTAAGCCGAACAGGCTCTCCGCGTGCCCCACAAACAAAAATCCACCGGGTTTGAGACAGCGATAGAACTTGCTGATCAAGCGTTTCTGTTCTGCCTCGTCAAAATAGATCATCACGTTGCGGCAGAAAATCACGTCGTTGTGCTGGGGAAGGAACTCGGTCTTCAGGTTATGGAAATCGAAGTGGACGAATTCTTTCAACGCCTTCTTCACGATGTAGCGATCGTTCACCTTATCGAAGTAACGCAGGCGGTAGGAGTAGTCGACCGGCTCCATCTGCGTCTCGGAATAGCTGCCTTCTTCCGCGGCGCGCAACACGCGATAACTGATGTCCGATGCCACTAACTCCACCTTCCATGGCGGAGGCACCAACGGCTTGGGCGACGGCGTTTCGATCGGCAGGGGGTTGCGCAGGTTGAAAAACGCCAGCGCATCGCAGATCAGCATTGCCATCGTGTAAGGTTCCTGTCCCGTTGAACACCCCGCGCTCCATACCTTCAGCGACCAGTCGCGACGCTGGTGCTTATGGTGCAGGAGCTCCTCGAGGGTGATCTTATGAAAAAGTTCCAGTTGTGGCTTGTTACGAAAGAAACTTGTTTCATTAATGGTCAGGTTGTCGACCAGCATCGCGATCTCGGTACGGCCCCGCGGCCCGGTCAGGAGTTTGTAGTAATGATAGAAGCCGTCAAGGCTGTTTTCCCGGATCCGGCGGTTTACCCGGTCCTGAAGGAAGTGTGCGCGCCGTTCGTCGAAGAACATGCCGCACTCCTGGTAGACGAGCGTCTGCAGCAGCTTCATCTCCGGTTCGGTTAGGGCCACTTGCATGCCTGGCGTCGCCATAGTTTCCCGTGACAATGGCGCGTGATGGTTCCGCCATTGCGAACTCTCCTGGTGCTGCTACGCTTTGCTGGTTGCCCCGGCCGTTTCCGCCAGGTCTCCTACCCGTTTCAACTCGCCCCGCTGCAGTATCTTTGTCAGGTCGATGAGAATGATGAGACGGCCTTTAAGCTTTCCTACGCCCGTCACATAGTTCAGTTCGCCTTCTTTGAAGACGTTCGGCGGATCCTCGACTTCTGACGGGGGAAGCTTCAAGACTTCCGACGCCGAGTCCACGATGAGGCCCACCATTTTCTTGTCGATCTCGATTACCATGACGCGATTCTTGCGGTCAGGCTTGATCTCGGATTCTCCGAAACGCTTGCGCAGATCGATGATCGAAACGATCTTGCCCCGCAGATTGATGACGCCCTCGATATAAGCGGGAGCATCCGGCACCGCGGTGATTTCCGGAATGCGCACGATCTCGTGCACGAGATGGATCGGGACCCCGAAAGTTTCGTGGCCGACGCGAAAACCAACCAGATGGAGATCTTTCGCCATGGCTTATGAGCGCGCCGCCGCCGCATAACGAGCTGCCGAAGCGCGTTCCGTGCCATTTTCCTGGCTGCGGTTTCCGTTTTTCCCGATGCCGCTGATAGTGCTAATGATGAAGCGGTCCATCGAGTCGAGCAGTTGGCGCGACATCTTCGACATCTGCTCGGCGGAGGCTGCCAGTTCGGTTGAACCTGAAGTGCTTTGCTGGGTCAACTCGCGCATTCTCTCCATCGCACGAACCACGGCGTGCGCTCCGCCCGCCTGTTCTTCCACCGACGAGTTGATCTCATGCGTGATTTCGTTGAGCCGCGTGGTGGCGCGGGCAATTTGCGACGAGCCATGCGACTGCTCATTCGTAGCCGCGCCGATTTCCTGCGCGAACTTGTAAACTTCCGTGACCACGGTGCTAATTTTCTTCAGCGCCACACTCAGTTCGTTGCCCAGTACCAGGCCTTCGTTCACGATGGTCGTGCTCTTCTCCATGTTTTCGACGGCCTTGCGCGCTTCTTTCTGAATGCTCTGGATCAGCTCGGAAATTTCTTTGGTCGACTGCGCTGACTTTTCCGCCAGCTTGCGCACTTCATCGGCCACCACGGCGAATCCCAAACCGTGCTCGCCGGCTCGGGCTGCTTCGATCGCAGCGTTCAACGCCAGCAGGTTGGTCTGCTCTGCCAGGTCGTCAATCACCTCGATGATCTTGCCGATATCATCGGCGCGCTGTCCGAGGGCATCGATGATGGTGGAGGACGACTGAATCGCGGTGTTGATGCGGCCCAGCCCGTCCGTGGCTTTCTGCATCGTGCCAATGCCGCTGTGAACTTCTTCGCGTGACTTGTTGGAAATGTCGAGCAGCACTTTCGCCGTGTCGGCGACGCGCTGGATGCTGGCCACCATTTGGTCGATGGAAGCGGAGGTTTCGCTCACGTTCGAAGCCTGCATCTGCGTGTTCTTCACCATGTTCTGCACGTTCACGCTCATCTCGTGCATCGTGCTTGTCACTTCATCAATCGCGGAAGAAGCCTGCACGCTGATCTTCGCCGATTCGTCCGAGGCGTCTGCCACCTGGGTCGATCCAGCTGCCACCTGCGAAGCGCTGTCGCGCACACGACCGACGAGCATGCGCAGACCTTCTGTCATTCCAAGGAAGGCATTGCCCAGGGTGTCGCGGGTGGAGCGCGGATGGATCTCCACCGTCAGGTCGCCGCCCGCGATCGCTTCGGAGACCGAAGCCATCTCGCGCAGGTAGCTGACCATGGAGTTAAACGTAGTGGCCAGGTCGCCGATTTCGTCTTGCCGCTGGATCACCACACTGTGGTCGAGGTCGCCGGATTCGCCGATCTCGCGTGCCATCTTGTTCAGGCTGTCGAGTGGGTCGAGAATGCTGCGCGCGGTGCGCCGCGAGATGATGACGCCCACCGCCACCGCCAGCAACATCACGGCAATGGAGGCAGCGAGAGTGAACATGGAAGCTTCCGCATCGCTGTCGCGCCGCTTGGAGAGTTCCTTCTCGTTATCGTTGGCCGCCGCGTCCAGCGCTTCATCAGGTTGCGGCTGCTTGTCCCAGGAATTTTTTGCCTGGATGTAGGCGATCTGCACATCGCCGCCGCTCGCATTTCCCAGTTCTACTTCCTTGCCTTTTTGCAACAGGGGCGTGGCGAACTCGCCATACCAGGCTTTGTTGCGATCTTCCAGTTGGCCCAGGGCGTTGCGCTGTCCTTCCGAATACGCTTTGTTGCGCGCGTCGATCAGCTCGCGGCCGAAGGTTTCCATGCCTGAGCGGAACTGTCCGAGCGGCTCAGGGCCGCCCGTCAGGACGTAGCTTTCCAGCGACAGGCGGTTCTGCATCATCTGGAAGCGCAGCTTGTCGATGGACGCGGCCATGTCGAGGGCGCTTTGGGCCGCTGCCTTGGCGCTGCGTTCGCGCATCACGGAGAGGAAGTTCGCAAAAAACAGCGCCACCACCAACAGCAGCATGGCACTGAACGATACGAACAGTCTTTCACGAATTGTCTTGCTTCCGTTCATGGGTTTCTATGGCCTTCCAAAATTGCTGCGGCTGCGTTTTCCGCCGAAGCGGTCAGTCGTTCCCAGGTGCGAAATGAAATTCGATAATCGTCGTCATGGTCTCGTCGCCTGGCTCGTAGCGGAATTGCTTGGCGGCAATCACTGCCGGATCCACCAGAAGCGGATGTCCGCCCATCGCCTTAGCCTGCGTCACCGTTCCATTGGGAGCCACCGTTACCTGCACTTTCACGGTTGCCGCCAGACTTAACTTCCTTGCCAGCTCGGGGTATACCGGAGCCACCCTGGTCTTGATCTTCCTTGCCGCCGCGTCTTGTGCGATACATCCGGCGCACAGCACAAAGAAAAACAAGAACATCCCAAGCAAACGTCTCAATCTCACCGGACTGAACCGGACCTCGGCTTGGATTACCATCGGAACCTTTCCCTTCGAGCAGACACAGCGGGACAGTTATTCTCTTTGCAACATCAATGCCAGCCCGTTAGTAACCGGTACTGTCGTGTCGGTAATTGAATAAATCTATGCAGCCGAACCACTTAAGCTAATAGGCCCATTGACTGCAAGGTCATGGGGGAGACTGTTTGCAAGTTTAAGAGTCTCACCGGGTTAAGGGAGTAGGCGGTTTGTCTCAGGATGAGAAGGAATCGAGACTTAGTGCCCTAAGGGTGGTGCTTATTTGCTTGACTCAAAATGAGACGGCATCCTATCGTGCTCTCATCGATGCTTCTACTCTGCTTAAATCGCGTCCTGACAGAGGGTTATGTCGGCTGGTAGCAAGCCCAGGGTCACGGCCGGCAAACGCCGTGGCGTGCCGGAAGCCATGCATGAGCTGTTGCTGCAGTTTCCCGCGACGGTAGACCCGCGCGAGGACTTGGCGGCTCTGGTAGCCCGCTTTTGTCGCGCAGTGAGACAGATGTTCGCCGCCTCGGGCGCCTACTGCTGGGTGCTGGATACGAACAGCGAGCTCTCCGGGTTCGCCGCCGACGGCCAGCAGGCGAATACCTTCCGCGGGGTGCGGCTCTCGCTCGACCAGCCGTCGCTGGCGCGACAAGCCCTTGAGACGAGCCGGGCAGCGTTCGTCAATCAAGTCGACCAGGAACCGGCGCCAGCCTCTCCCAGCGCCATCCTGGCGGTCCCCCTGCTCGCCATGAACCGTCCGATTGGGGTCCTGATTCTCACCCACCACGAGAAGGGAAATCAGTTTGACCTTGAAATTGCTTCGGCCGTGCTGGTGCTCGGTGCGCATCTTGGCGCGGTCATTTCCAATGGACGCATGGCGCACGCGCTGGCCGTGGAGCGGCGTCGCAACGAGGCCCTGATCGAGGCGGCGGAAAGCTTCGATGTCCGCATGAACCTGCCTGCGGTCAAGCAATCCATCGCGGATCGCACCCGCCGGCTGTTGCACGCCGACGTCGCTGTTGTGCTTTGGTCGCACGCCGAGGGCTTTAGCCTGGACGCATTCTCAAGTACAAAGCCGATTGCCGGGAAGCCGGTCGTCTCGTCTTTTCTCTCTGACCTGGGGTCGCGCGCGGTCGTCGCCGCCGATCCTCTCTTCGGACGCGCCCCAAAAGATGAGCCCTTGCTGCGCGGAGAGGTGATCGCTGCGTCGCTGCGTACCCACTCCGGACGTGGCGCCATCATCGTTGCCGCCGGCGATCGCAAATTCGGCACGGCGGAAGAGGTTCTGCTCTCGGGCGTGGCTACTTTCGGATCGACTGCCCTGAGCAATGCGGAACTGCAGGCCACGGCTCGCACCCAGTCCGTCGACATGCAGCGGCTGCTCGACATTTCTTCGAGCTTGTCCCACGGCGCGACCATCGATCGTTTTCTCGATCAGTTTCTGCTCCGTACGGCTGAATTCCTCGAGTTCCGCTGCGCCACCGTCGTGTTGCTCGAAAATGAGACTCCGGTCCTGCGCTGGAAAGTGCAAGCGAGTGAGTCGCGCGCGCAGCGCATGCCGCTGGAGGCGAGCCTGATTCAGCCCATCCTCGCTGGCACAGAAGTCTTCGTGAGTCGCGAGGCACCGTTCTATCCGCTGGCCGGGTGCGAAGCGGATGCAAAGACACCTGCTTACCAGATCGTTTCCGCACCGTTACGTACCGCTTCCGGGCGTCCACTCGGCCTGTTGACCGTAGCTGATCAAAAAGATGGGAAGACGGTTAGCGAATCCGATCTGCTGCGCCTCAAGGCGCTGGCTTCGGAGGCAGTGGTAGTCCTCGAGGCAGCGGAAAACTTCGAGCGGCTCGAACTACACCGCCGTCGCACCGAAGATCTTGTCGGGCTGGCCCTGGTGCTGAATTCGACCCTCGATGTCGGGGAGCTGGCCCGCTCGTTCGCGGTGAAAGCTGCCGAAATGCTGGGCGCTCCGGCGTCGGCTGCGGTGATTGTTTCTGCCACCGGCTTCGAGGCTATCGTGCTCAACCCGGAGCGCGCGGAAGAAGACAAAGTCCTCGCCCACCGCTTGGCCCACGGCCTGGCCGATGTCATCACCGCCCACGGACGCGCCGCCATTCACGGCAGTGCCGGCGAATTGTTGGGCGACAACCTCGGACATGCCCTGGGATGGAACGATGTCGCCATCGCTCCGCTCTCTTCCGGCGCCGGAGACCTGATTGGCATGCTGTGTCTTGCCAACCGCGGTCGCGCGCTGGACGACGTCGAAGCGCATCTGCTGCACGCGGTGGTGGCGCATGCGTCGGTGGCCTTTGAGAATTCGCGCCTCTTCGGCCAAATCGCCAACTCCAATCGCAACTGGAGCCACATCTTCGACGCTATCAGCGACATGATGATCGTGCATGACGATCACAACCGCATCGTGCGCACCAACCGCGCTTTGTCCGATCTGGTTGGCGTCGAGCCTTCGCAGTTGGTGGGGATGGATGTGCGCGGACTGGTCCCGCTGTGCAGTACCGACGACAGTCCCTGCCCCTTCTGCGTGCTCGCCAATGAAGGAGTGAGCGAATACGACAACCTTGTGCTGCAGCGCTCCTACCTTGTCTCCAGTTCGCGGATCTCGGGAAACACGGAAGCGCAAACCGTGCACGTGTTGAAAGACATCACCGACCGGCGGGAGGTTGAGCTGCGCTACCGGGAACTCTTCGACAACATCCACGAAGGGTTGTTCTTCTCCACTCCCGGCGGAAGATTTGTGGAAGTGAACGACGCCCTGGTCAAGATGCTCGGCTACGGCAGCCGCGAAGAATTGCTGCAAGTCGACATTCGCAAGCAGTTGCATCTCGGCACCGCGCAACATGACCGGTTTACCCGTGCCATCGAAGAGCACGGCGCGATGAAAAACTTCGAATGCCCCCTGCTGCGCAAGGATGGCAAGATCATCTACACCCTGCAGAATTGCTATGCGGTGCGCGACGCCGGCGGCAAAAGCCTGCAGTATCGCGGCTTGATCCTCGACATTTCCGAGGTCAAAACCTTCCAGACGGAACTACAGCGGCAGCGCGACTTCAACCTGAAGATCCTGAACAACACCCAGAGCGTGATCATCGTTTCCGACACGGTTGGGCTGATCACCTACGCCAACGAGCGCTGTGCCGTGGCCTGCGGCTACGATCCGCAAAGCCTGGTAGGGACCTCGCTGGCAACGCTAGTCGCCCCGGATGGCCGGGACACGTTCTCGCGAGCGATGGACGCGACCGGTGAAGGCGTACAGGTGGAAAGCCTGGAGGTGCCGTTGCAGTGCGCCGATGGCCGGATCGTGCGCCACAGCGTCACTCTCAGTCCCATGCGCGATGAGCAGGGTGCGGTCACCAGCATCATTGCGCTGATGACCGACATTACGGATTCCTCGATGCTACAGGCGAAATTGATTCACTCGGAGAAGATGGCGGCGGTTGGCCAACTGGTTTCCGGCGTGGCCCACGAAGTGAATAATCCGCTCACTGCCATCATGGGCTATGCGGATTTGTTGACCAGTACGGAAGAGCTTCCCGCGGACGTGCGGCGTGACTTGGGCATTATTCTTCAGGAGGCGCAGCGCACCAAGCAGATCGTGCAAAACCTGCTGAGCTTCGCGCGCCAGTCAGCGCCCCACCGCGAGTCGGTGAACTTGAATGCCGTGCTCGCCCGGACAATGCAGCTCCGGCAATACGATTTCGTCAACCACGGCGTGGATGTGCAGGAGAGCTACGATCCCAATCTGCCGCCGGTGTATGGCGATCCGCAGCAGTTGCAGCAGGTCTTCCTCAACGTGGTCAACAACGCCTACGACGCGGTTCGCGAGACCGCGCGCGCTCCCATGGTGCACATCACCACCACGGCGGCGAACGGCTCCGTCGAAGTTCGTATTACCGACAACGGTCCCGGAATCAGCGTTCCCGATCGCATCTTCGATCCGTTCTTCACCACCAAGGAAGTGGGCAAGGGAACCGGCCTGGGCCTGAGCATCTGTTACGGCATCATGCGCGAGCACGGCGGTGAGATCACGTGCGTGAACCATACCGAGGGTCATGGCGCTACCTTCACCGTCCGCCTGCCCATCTACACGCCGGCCGGCGCAGCGGATGCGCGTTTCCCCCAGCCCAATGCCGCAGCGCCAAAGCAGGTTGAGGCAGGGAAGAAGGATACCGGGCGAGAGCCCCCCGAGAAGGTGAGTGCATGACAGCCGTTCCCCTGTTGGTGATTGAAGATGAGCCTGCGGTGATGTCGTTCGTCCGCCGGGCACTGGAGCGCGGAGGCTATGTCGTGGTCGGCGCCAGCTCGGGTACCGAGGCGCTACGCCTTCTCGAATCGCAGGATTTTCGCGGGATCGTGTCCGACATGCGGACCCCCGGCGATATTGATGGTGGCGGTGTTTACAAGTGGATCAAGCTGAATCGCCCGGAATTGGCCAAGCGCATCGTGTTCATTACCGGCGATATCGTCAACGAGGAAACGGTTTCGATCTTGCGCGAAACCGGTGCCCCCTGCGTGGAGAAACCATTTCGCGTGCAGGACCTCCTGGCAAGCGTGGAGAGCACGATCGGGAAGGCCCAGAAGTGATGAGTGAAGATTATCGAATTCGTCTCCTGATTGTGGACGATCAGCAGAGCATCCGTAAGCTTTGCATGACCATCGGCACCACCATGGGATTTGCCTGCTACGAAGCGGAAAGCGCTGAAATCGCGCTTGCCGGCCTCGAGTCCGACTCCCCCGACATCATTCTTGCCGACATGTGCATGGGCAAAATGACCGGCATCGAGTTCCTCGAGAGCGTAAAGAAACTGCTGCCGCGCACCGAACTGGCCATCATGACAGGCCATGGTTCGATCGAGACGGCGGTGCAGGCGATGAAGCTCGGCGCCTACGACTACATCACCAAGCCCTTTCGCGTAGAAGAGCTGAAGATCGTGTTGCAGCGGATGGCGGAGAAAGTGCGCCTGGTCGCCGAGAACCAGTTCCTCCGCGAGCGGGTCAATACCGAGATGGAGCTGCACGGCATCGTTGGCAGCTCCTCCAAGATTCAAGATGTGCTGCGCATGGTCGCCCGCCTGAAAGATACGCGAACCCCGGTCCTGATTTGCGGTGAGAGCGGTACCGGGAAGGAACTCGTGGCCCGTGCCATGCACTTCCGCGGCGGCTTCGCAAAACGTCCCTTTGTCGCTGTCGATTGCGGTTCGCTGGTCCCGACCTTGATCGAGAGTGAGCTTTTTGGGCACGAAAAAGGTGCATTTACCGGTGCAATTCGACCCAAAGAAGGCCTTTTTCAGGCAGCAAATGGGGGCACAATTTTCCTCGACGAAATCGGTGAGTTGCCCCTCGATCTACAAGCGAAACTCCTGCGCGTTCTGCAGGATAAGCAAGTGCGTCCGGTGGGCAGCAATCATTCGGTGAAAGTCGACGTCCGGGTGGTGGCGGCCACCAATCGCGACCTGGAAGCTGGTTATCAAACAGGCACTTTCCGCAAAGACCTCTACTTCCGGTTGAATGTTGTGACGGTCTATCTGCCGTCCTTGCGGGAGCGCAAGTCGGATATTCCGACGCTGGTGCAGTACTTCCTCGACCGCTATTCATCGGCCACGCAGTCAGTCGACATCACCCCGGCAGCACTCAAATGCCTGATGGTGTATGAGTGGCCGGGCAACGTGCGCGAGCTGGAGAACTGC
Source organism: uncultured Acidobacteriaceae bacterium (assembly GCA_963703075.1). Lineage (GTDB taxonomy): Bacteria > Acidobacteriota > Terriglobia > Terriglobales > Acidobacteriaceae > Korobacter. The sequence continues at coordinate 1,701,002 of OY969786.1, read as the reverse complement.
ATTGAACGGGCGATTGCGCTGGGCGATCGTGAGCTGATCGACCTGGAGGATCTACCGCCCGCCATCCGCGCCAGCGCGCCGGCCAAGAGCGCTACACCCGTCCCGCAGTCTTATAGCTCCAATGACTTAGAGGATATCGAGCGGGTGACCATCCAACGCGTCTTCGACCAGGTAAACGGGGATAAGCTGCTGGCGGGCAAGATGTTGGGCATCAGCCGGGCTACCCTTTATCGCAAACTCAAGCGCTACAACATCGAGACCTCGCGACGCTCCTCAGACGTAGCCGCAGCCGAGCGCGCGTGAGACGCCGTCTCATCCTGAGACGCCACTCTTCAGCGAATTGACCGATGTCGGTTCAGACTCTTTGAATTCTCAACAGCTTGGCGACGACTGCGGGGAGCAGCTTTTGGTGCGCGTCGTGCAAGAAGAAGCTTCTGCAGTACTCGGCTCGGAGGTTGTCGAGCCACTTCGGAGGCACCTTGGCAACGGGCACAGCAGTGACAGCAGATGGCCACTCGTACGTACAGCGGCTGGCACAGTTTTTTCCGGACGCGACACCGGTCCGCATTCCCGTGAATGTGACCGGGAAGACGATTTCGGGCAAAGCGTTCTCAGAGCGCACCACGATTGAGTTTGGAACTCCGCGGGAAGCAATCTTCGGCTCGCGCCTACCGCTTGAGTTTGCGGACACGCTTCGCCTGGAAAACTCGGATGGCAGCTTGAACACGGAAGTCAGTGTGGTCGCGATCCATTATCTCGACGGAAGCACGACGGCCGTGGCCGCGCGCTTCGTCGGCGAAGTTTCGAACTGGGTGGTGAGAGGCTGATGGTCACCTATCCACAGCCGAAAGTCCGGGCTGCGGAGTCCGAATGGCGCGTAGCCAGGCGGCTGTACGCCATTTATTCCGGCGTGATGGCGCATTTCGACTTGGGAATGCCGCCTTGTCCGGAGATTGAATGTCTGATCGACCGGGAAGATGAATCTGTCCGCGAGCGCGTGATCGAGTGGATCACCCTGATGGACGATCATTGCCCTGTCATGTTCTTGCGGCAGGTGTTGCAGAAAGACCAGATCGGTACGGAAGAAAACCTTCGCACCCTGATCCGCCGGCACCTCGATCGGCCCAACAAAAGCATCGTCGATCGCACCAAGCTGGATTTCCTGCTGGTGCAATATTTCGTGAATGCGATCCCGGATGGCTTGCGTCCGGAAGAAGTGACGCTGGCTGCCGTGGGGAGAGCGTTGGAGCCGGTGCTCGGCCCTTATACGCTGGTGATCCCAGACTGGCTGCAACCGCTATCGGATCTTGCCGATGACGTGGGGAAATGTCACTGCATGCAGGACCTCATCCAATACGAGATCCTGGACCGCGGCCGCGAGATCAAAAACCTGGCACAGGACCGTTTCTTCGAGCCGATCGCACTGGCATCATTCACCCGCTACAACGTGCTCTTGCGGCGCGCGTTCATCGATAGCATGCATGCCGATTTGAAAGTGCTGCACAGAAACGTGGCACGGCTGGAAAAAATGGGTATCAAAGCGATCGACGCGCGCAGGGCCGGACTTTCGCAGCATGAAGCGCTGGCCAGCGTGCGACGCATTTGCCTGGAGTGGCGCAATCTTCTGAGCACGGAATACTCGGGGCGCCAGGTGTTCCGGGCGATTTACGAGCTGCGTGCCTGCACCGATCGCGCTCTGCGGGCCGCCCTGGAACGCAATCAACAGGAAGCGTTGAACCGTCACGAGAGGAATCGGATGACGGAAGCCGAGCGGGAACACTCCGGAAAAATCGCGGTGCGGCTGCAAATCGATCTTTCCGAGAGCATGAAAACGAGCTTCGCTGGAGAAGACGAAATCGATCCGGAAATGACGGTCGAGCTCGCCTATCCGGAACTGACGGTCGACTATGACGTGATCTCCGCCAACGCGACGCGTTACAAAATCCCCCAAGTGATTGGACGCATCCGGGCACAGCTGACGCGCTCGGAAGAAGAGCTGAAGCCGCGCAGCGTGCACTTTGGAAGCTCTGAAATCCGGCTCTCCTCGTGGGAGACCAAGGCTTTTCTGGCCGAGGAAGACGACTCGGTGGGAGCGGTGAAATCGTCGGTGGCCGCGCGCCTGATCTTGCGGAAGGCTTTCGATGAGTTCAGGGAAGGCATCACGGGAGCATTGACCTCCGCGCTCGCGATTGCTCATTGCGAGGCCGCCCGCACCCAGGAACTGATTGCCCAGGTACGCGACCGTTGCGATATTGACCGCATCGTGTTTTTAACCGCAACCGCACAGCGCTTGCTCGAGCTGATTCGCGAGGCAGAATTTGCTTTGGGGTAAGGAGGATGGATGCAGCAGCCCAATGTTCTGGTGATCGCTGACCGCGGGGAGTTCGCGCAGTCGATCATGGGCCGATGGCACTCCGAACGGATCGTCCCCGCGTTCACGGTGATGAACAGCGAGGTTTATAGCGGGAATACCGGCCACTCCTGCGACCTGGTGGTGGTGGGTCCGGTCGAACCGAAGCGCCTCGCCTCTTTACTGGCAGCGCTTTCCGAGTTCGAGCATCCGGTGATTGCGGTTCTCGAAGACGCACCCCACGCCAACGCCATCCGCAATTCGCGCATTATGGTGCTACGGGAACACGAGGGCTGGACCGATCTTTTGATTCTGCTTGCCTCAGAATGCCTGCGACGGATGGAGATGACGCATCGCGCGGAGCGTGCGGAAGAGGCGGCTGCGGAACTCACAGCGCAGGCGACGTTGGGACGTTACATGCTGGAAATGCGCCACGGGATCAATAACGCTCTGACTTCGGTGCTGGGCAATGCAGAACTTCTGCTGATGCAGCCGGGAGAATTTTCCGACGAGGTACGCGACCAGCTCACGACGATTCGCAGCATGTCATTGCGGATAACGGAAATCGTCGCCCGCTTCTCGTCGCTGGAAGCGGAACTCACGTTTGCGAAACGCGAATCGCGCGGTGTACGGACGCCCTATGTTTCCTCGGCTGCCTCGACCCTGACATCCTTTTAACGAGCGGCGCGTCGCTAGGTAAACATGAACTCCTTGGTTCGCAGCTCGCGAATCTGATCGCGCAATTTCGCGGCCTTCTCAAACTCAAACCGCTTGGCCGCTTCCCGCATTTCGTTTTCCAGCTTCGCCACGAACGCATCGAGCTGTTCCTGCGATTTGAACTCCGGAATTTCGTCCGGCTGCGCGGTGATGTCCACGTAGTCCGCACCCACGATGGCGGCCAAAGCCATATCGACTGGTCGCACGATGGACTCCGGGGTGATGCCGTGTTCCTCGTTGTAAGCCTGCTGGATGGCCCGGCGGCGGCTGGTCTCATCTATCGCCTTCTGCATGGAATCGGTCATGCGGTCGGCATAGAGGATGGCGCGGCCTTCCAGGTTACGCGCGCAGCGCCCCATGGTCTGGATGAGCGAGCCTTGGGAGCGCAGGAAGCCTTCCTTGTCGGCGTCGAGGATCGCAACCAGCGACACTTCCGGCAGATCCAGTCCTTCGCGCAGGAGATTGATGCCAATCAATACATCGAATTCGCCTCGGCGCAGGTCGCGAAGGATCTTGATGCGTTCCAGAGTTTCAATCTCGGAATGCATGTAGCGGCAGCGAACTCCGACCTCGGTGTAGTACTCGCTTAGATCCTCGGACATGCGCTTGGTGAGCGTGGTGACGAGCACGCGCTCATTTTTCGCGGCGCGTTTGCGAATTTCGTGCAGCAGGTCGTCAATCTGTCCTTTGACCGGGCGGATCTCGACCTCGGGATCGATCAGGCCGGTGGGGCGGATGATCTGCTCAACGACCACGCCGGCCGCCTTGGTCAGCTCATAGGGGCCGGGGGTGGCGGAGACATAGACCGCCTGGTTAACACGGTTCTCAAATTCTTCAAAGGTCAGCGGGCGATTGTCCAGCGCGCTGGGCATGCGGAAGCCGTACTCGATCAGGTTTTCCTTGCGTGAGCGGTCGCCGTGCCACATGCCGTGCAACTGGGGGACGGTCTGGTGCGATTCATCGATGAAGAGCAGGTACTCGCGCGGCATGTAATCCAGCAGGGTTGGCGGCGGCTCGCCCGGCAGCCGGCCGGTAAAGTGCCGGGAATAGTTTTCGATTCCGTGGCAATAGCCCATCTCCTTGATCATTTCAAGATCGAAGCGGGTGCGCTGGTGGATGCGTTGCGATTCGACCAGCCGTCCCTGTTTCTGGAGTTCGTTTTCCCACCAGGCAAGCTCTTCGAGGATCGTGGCGACCGCGGAGCTCTTACGCTCCGGTTTCATTACGTAATGCGACTTCGGGTAGATGGGCAGCCGGGTGTATTTCTGCTTCACGGTGCCGAAGAGCGGATCGATCTGGGCGAGCGATTCGATCTCGTCGCCGAACATCTCAATGCGATAGGCATTGTCTTCGTAGGTCGGATAAATCTCGATGACGTCGCCACGCACGCGGAAGGTACCGCGGCGGAAGTCTTCATTGGTGCGCTCGTAGAGAATTTCGACCAGTTTCTTGAGGATGTCGTCGCGCTTGATGCGCTGGCCTTTTTCCAGGAAGAGCAACATGCCGTAATAGGCTTCCGGCGAGCCAAGGCCGTAGATGCAGCTCACGCTGGCGACGATGATGACGTCGCGGCGCTCGAAGAGCGACTTGGTGGCCGAGAGCCGCAGCTTATCCAGCTCGTCATTGATGGTCGCTTCTTTTTCAATGTAGATATCGCCGGCAGGAATGTACGCCTCGGGCTGATAGTAGTCGTAATACGACACGAAGTATTCGACGGCATTGTTGGGAAAGAAGTTCTTGAACTCGTGATAGAGCTGGGCCGCCAGGGTTTTGTTATGTGCCAGGATGAGCGCCGGGCGGTTCATCTGCTCGATGATTTTCGCCATGGTGAAGGTTTTGCCCGAGCCGGTAACGCCGAGCAGTACCTGGTGTTTGTCGCCATCGCGGATGCCGGCGGTTAACTGCTCGATAGCCCGCGCCTGGTCGCCTTGCGGCTTGTACGGAGAACTAACTTTTAAATCCATAAATGTCAGTGTCCTATGCGCCGCAGCCCCTACAGAAGGCCATTTCGGCGGATAGGCATCTCTTCATTATATCGGGAACTTTTGTGCGGCTGTGACAGCACAATTCTGTAGCCAATCCAGAGACTCTGGACTACTATTTTCGGCGCTATGCGAACTGCGCACCTCATTTTTTTGATGCTCTTCTCGCTTTGCGCCTTTGCGGTAGAACCGGGAGTGCCGGAAGAAGCCAGGGCCGCATTGGATCGTGGCAACCACGAGTACGCGAATGGCAAGTACCAGGATGCGAGCAAGGATTTTGCGGAAGCTATCAGGCTGACCCATGACCATTGCCAGGCATGCGTGGAGGGCTTAGCCCTGGTGAAGGGAAGGACCGGCGAGCAGAAGGAATCGTTTAAACTCGCGGACCGGGCGCTGGCCATGGCGGAAGCTCCGGTCGACAAGGCCTCCGCCCACGATTGCAAAGGCGAGCTCTGCCTGATGTATGCCGGTGGCGACCCAAAAAAGCTTGCCGAGGCTGAGAACGAGTTTCGCGCGGGGGCGGAATTGCTGCCGAACAATGCGGCCATGCAGTTCCGGTTGGGATACGTTCTGTTGCGCGAGAAGAAGAACGATGAGGGAGTGCAACACTTGCAAGCATTCCTGGCGAGCCACCCCGCGGGCCCGAACGCGGATCTGGCACGCAAGTACATTGCGAACCCACGACTGGCAGGGGCCGCGCAGGCGCCGAAGTTTTCCGTCACCACGCTGCAAGGAGCCACGATTGACAATGCGCAGCTAGAAGGCAAGGTCGTGGTCTTCGACTTCTGGGCAACGTGGTGCCCCGCCTGCCGCGCCTCGTTGCCTGACATGCGCGAGCTGACCAAGAAGTACGGTCCCGACAAGGTGCGAGTCGTCAGCGTGAGTGCCGACAAAAACGATGCACAGTGGCGCGACTTCGTGGGCAAGAAACACATGGACTGGGACCAGTACCGCGATGCGGAAGGCGCCGTACTCAAGGCGTTTGGCATTCGCGTATTCCCGTCGTACGTCATCGTCGATCAGGATGGTCTTATCGTGCGCCGCATGGAAGGCGAAGACCCGCAAGAGTCGCTCGTGCACCGGCTGCGCCAGGAATTGGGCGAGATGGTGAAATAGCGATCAGCGCAGAACGTCGGCAATTTCCTGAGGCGTATCGACGACCACGTCCGGCGGCGCGTGCTTGAGGGACTCGGGCGAAAAGCCGTAAGTCACGCCGAGACTCCACATGCCGGCGTTGCGGGCCGTGAGGCTGTCGTTCTGCGAATCGCCGATCATCACGGTTTCTTCCGGCCTCACCCCAAGCTCCCGCATAAGAGTGACGGCGCCGAGTGGATCAGGTTTCTTGGTTTCGAAACTGTTGCCGCCATAGATTTCCGAAAAAAATTGCTGCAAGCCAAGCCCGGCGACGATATCGCGCGAGGGCCGTACCGGCTTGTTGGTGAGGATCGCCTGCTTGCGGGCCGGCGTGCCGTTGCGGGCAGCGCCGATGGCGTGCAGCGCAGGAATAATTCCGTCGTAAACGTAAGTGTTGTCGAGCTTGTGTTCGCGGTAGTAAAGCAGGAAATACTCCAGCGCCTCCTTGACGAAGCCGTCATCGTTGGGATCGCCCAGCGAGCGCCGCACAAGCATGGGAGCTCCATCGCCGATGAAGGTGCCAATGGTTTCAACCGGAAGCTCGGAGCGCTTGAAGTGGCGCAACATGGCGTTGATGGCGTGCGCAAGATCGAGCGCCGAATCCACGAGGGTGCCGTCGAGGTCCCAGACCACCAGCTTGATTTTGTCCGCGGGAAGAGCGCGTTTTGTCGTGATCATCTCTTTTCAGTATAGATGTCGGGCGCGCCGCTTGCGATCCATGCGCGAAAGCTCCGATACTGTTGGTTCTGGGAAGGGAAGATTTATGCGCGTCCTCATTATCGGCGGCACTCGTAATCTCGGGCCCTCGATCATCGGCATGTTGATTTCAGCGGGCCACACGGTCACGATCTTTCATCGCGGGCGGACGCTTTTCGAGCCGCCGCGCGAAGTCGAGGTGTTGCACGGAGACCGCGGTGAGCGCGACGATTGCGAGCGCCTGCTCGGAGGCCGCGATTTCGATGCGGCGATCGACACCACCCTCTACAACGGCCGCGATGCGGCCATCGCCCTCGAAGTATTACAGGGTCGGGTCGGGCATTACATTTTCATTAGTACCGGGCAGGTATACCTGGTGCGCATTGGTCCGCAACGGCCATTCCGCGAAGAGGATTACGACGGGCCGCTGATGGGGGAGCCGGCAAAGGAAAACCATCTCGACCATGGCAACTGGGTGTATGGGATCGAGAAGCGTGCGGTGGAAGACCTGCTCTCCGCAGGCTATGCGAAGAATGGGTTCCCGTTTACCTCGTTGCGGCTGCCGATGGTGAACAGTGAGCGCGATCACTTCTATCGGCTGGAAAACTATCTGCGGCGGATGTCGGAAGGAGGACCGCTGCTGGTCCCTGACGACCCGGGGTTACCGCTGCGGCACGTGTACGGTGAGGACGTGGCGCGGGCGATTGCGCTCTGTCTGGGAAACCCGAAGACGATTGGGCGCGCCTACAACATCTCGCAGGACGAAACGCTCCAGCTGCGTGAGTTTCTCAACCTAGCGGGAGCGATTGCGGGGGCAAAGTTTCATGAGGCGGCATTTCCCCGAACTCTGCTGGATTCGGCCCGATTGCTGCCGCACTGTTCGCCCTTCAGCGATCCCTGGATGTCGAGCCTCGACAACCAGCGCAGCAAGCAGGAACTCGGGATGACCTATACGCCGGTTCGCGAGTACCTGGAAAGGCTGGTCGAGCAGCATCGGGAGCACCGGGAGCGCGAGGTTCCCGGCTATGACCAGCGTAACCGTGAGCTGGAATTTGCGCTGCACCACGGGGCCTAGAAAAACATCTAATGGTAGGAAGCGGGCCTTACGCTAGAATGGGGAGAACACCCGTGGGGTTCAGGACAAGGCAGCAGTAGGACCGATCCGGCATACATGCGCGCGCCGCCCCGTGTTCGATCGCTTTCATCTGAGGAAATGAATGGCCACCACGAAAGCAGAGCCGAAGTCTGCGATTGCGAGCACTAAAAACGTAGAAAAAAACTTCGAAGGCCTGACGCGGGAAGACCTGCTGCGTGCCTACCGCCTGATGTACCTCTCGCGCCGGATCGATGATCGCGAGATCCTCCTCAAGCGCCAACAAAAAGTGTTTTTCCAGATTTCCGGCGCGGGCCACGAAGCCTTCCTGGTGGCCGCGGGCCTGCTCCTCAAGCCGGCGTATGACTGGTTTTTCCCCTACTATCGCGACCGCGCGCTCTGCCTCGCCCTGGGGATGACGGCGGAAGAGATGCTGCTGGGGGCGGTGGGCGCCGCTGGCGATCCCAACTCGGGTGGCCGCCAGATGCCTTCGCACTGGGGACACAAAGCTCTCAACATCGTGACCGGATCTTCGCCGACCGGCTCGCAATTACTGCATGCCGTGGGCTGCGCCGAGGCCGGACGTTTTTTTGCCGCGCATCCGGACGCGGCCGCGAAAGCGGAAGGCGATTACCGGCAATTCAAGGACATCGATTTTCACGGCGACGAAGTGAGCTACGTCTCCTGCGGCGATGGCACGACCAGCCAGGGCGAGTTCTGGGAATCCCTGAGCACAGCTTCCAACCGAAAGCTCCCGGTGCTCTTCGTGGTGGAAGATAACGAGTACGCCATTTCCACCCCGGTCGAAGTCAACACCCCGGGCGGCAATATCAGCCGGCTGGTGGCGAACTATCCGAACTTCCATTTTGAAGAGTGCGACGGCACCGACCTGCTGGAAAGTTATCGTTCGTTCCGGCGGGCGATCGACTACATCCGCGCAGGCAAGGGGCCGGCCTTCGTGCACGGTCACGTGATTCGGCCGTATTCGCACTCGCTTTCCGATGACGAGAAACTTTATCGTCCGGAGACAGAACGCAAGAGCGAAGCGGCGCGAGATCCGATTACTCGTTTCCAAAAATTCCTGGTCAGCGAAGGTCTTGCGACCGACCAGGACCTGCGTCAGATCGAAAAAGACGTTGATGCCGAAGTGCAGGACTCGTCAGATCGCGCTGTCGCCGCGCCGATTCCGGCGCTCGACAGTTACAACCTTCATCTGTATTCGCAGGATCTCGATCCTTTGTCGTCTGCTTTCGACAATAAGCCAGTTTTTCCGGTACACGTTGAGGGAGAGACGGCGGTTGCGCCCGCGAAGACGATGGCCGACCTCATCAACGCGTGCCTGCGCGACGAGATGAAGCGCGATCCGCGGATCGTGGTGTTTGGCGAAGATGTTGCCGACTGCAGCCGCGAAGAATATCTGAAAGAGAAACAGGTGAAAGGGAAGGGCGGCGTGTTTAAGCTGACCTCCGGCCTGCAACTCGAGTACGGCGCCGATCGCGTCTTCAATTCACCCCTGGCCGAGGCCAACATTGTGGGCCGCGCCACGGGCATGGCAACGCGGGGACTTAAGCCGGTGGTCGAGATTCAGTTCTTCGACTACATCTGGCCCGCCATGCACCAGTTGCGCAACGAACTGCCGGTCATCCGCTGGCGTTCGAACGGCACGTTTTCTTCACCCGCCGTGGTGCGGGTGGCGATTGGCGGCTACCTCACCGGGGGTGCGATTTATCACTCGCAGTGCGGCGAGAGCATCTTTACCCACACGCCCGGTATGCGGGTGGTGTTTCCGTCGAATGCGCTTGACGCCAATGGCTTGCTGCGAACCGCGATCCGTTGCGATGACCCGGTGCTCTTCCTGGAGCACAAGCGGCTTTATCGTGAGACCTACGGACGCTCGCCGTATCCCGGACCCGATTACATGGTGCCGTTCGGCAAGGCAAAAATTGTGAAAGCCGGAACGGATCTCACGGTGGTCACCTACGGTGCGCTGGTGCCTCGCTCATTGCAGGCGGCGCAGAAGATCGAACGCGACCACAACGTGAGCGTGGAGTTGATCGATCTGCGCACCTTGAATCCTTATGACTGGGAGGCGATTGCCGAGTCGGTTCGCAAGACCAACCGGGTGATCGTGGCGCACGAGGATACGTTGAGCTGGGGGTATGGCGCGGAAATCGCAGCCCGCATCGCGGGTGAGTTGTTCGAGAACCTCGACGCGCCCGTGAAGCGAGTCGCGGCGAAAGACACGTTCGTTGCCTACCAGCCGGCATTGGAAGACGTGATCCTGCCGCAAGCAGACGATGTCTTCGCGGCCATGCTAGAGATGAGCAAGTACTGATTCGAGACGAAGAAAAAGGCGCATCCGCGGATGCGTCTTTTTTCATGGCCGGATTTATTTGAAACGGCCGCCAATCAATGCATCGATGGAAAGCTCTCCGGCTCCCAGGAAGATCAAGGCAAACGCGATCGACGCCAGCGCCAGAGGGAACTGGTATCCGTTCTGCGCCAGCAGCCCATTATGTAAATGAACTTTGAAGATGGCAACCAGCATATCGATCACCATGGCAGCCGCGGCGAAGCGGGTCAGGAATCCAACGATGACCATGATTCCTCCCACAAATTCCGCGGCGATCGTGAGGTAGGCCATCCACCCGGGTAGGCCAAGGCCAGCCACCGTGTGAACGAAATGGCCCGGACCGGCATGAATTTTCTGCCAGCCGTGGCCGACCATGATGATTCCCAGGACTACGCGCAAAACTAAAAGTGCGAGCGGCTGCAGCTTATTCAAAAGGCCCACGTTCTATGCTCCTGCTTTTATCGCGCGAACTGCAATATTGTTGTATGCAATCTTTTGTCCGCTGGCTGCCACAGAGTCGAAAACGTTCTGCAGAAGCAAAGCTCACCGCCACATCCCCCGGCGCATTCTGAGCCTATCATCCTCGTCGCGTCTCGCGAAACCGGTGAGTGGATGGCTCATGTATCCTAGCGGCAATGCCTCGCCCTTCACCCTTCGCTCGCGGATTCCGTGCGCTGCGCCGTGAGCCATCCGTGCTCCTCGTGGAGATCGCGTGGCGATGGATCTTCGGCGGGATTGCGGCCGCGCTGATTGCCTGGGCGATGGCTGTCTTCCTGCGCTCCGTCGCGGTCTCGAAAGGCAATGAGTACCTGCTGCGCTCGCTGAATCCGACGGTAATGGGTTACGCCCTGCGCGAGATACTGCACGGCAAATGGGCGCGCCTGATCCGGCTCTCGTTGATTGTTGGCGCGAGTCTCTCGGTTCTCTGGATATTGACCGCCAGCGTGGCGCGTACCGCAACCACCCGTGTGCTGCTTGAGCATGTGGCCAGCGAATATGGGGAAACGCTGGCAACGCGTTCGCGTCTGCGGACGGTTGGAGCCCTCCAGTTCGTGCGGGTCATGCTCCTTTGGATCGGCTTCGCCATCTACCTTGCCAGCGCGTTCGTGGCGGCCCTGCTCACTTCGAACGCCGATGAAACGAATACCGGGGCATTTCTGTTGTTGTTCGTTTGCATGTTCGGTGTCTCGGCGGTCCTGCTCTCTTTCTTCAACTGGGTCCTGCTGCTCGCCCCGATCTTTGCCCTGCGAGACGCGCTGCCATTTTCTTCGGCCACGGCGGCCGCCTGGCGATTGACGCGCAGTCGCGCCGGAAGCCTCTCCGGCCTGAATCTCGCCCACCTGGTGCTGCGTCTTGTCTGGTTTGTCTTCATGAGCGGTGTGGCGGTCGTCCCACTCGGATTTGTGCGTGTCTTCCCCGGTAGCGTCGTTTTCCTGGCGATGCTGGTGATCACACTTGCGTACTGCGCCGTGGCCGACGCCCTGTTCGTGGCCCGCTATGCCGGGTACATCGAGATCGCTGAGCAGGAGCGCCGCCCCGAACCGAGGCCGTTGCCTGTTTCGCCGCCTGAACCCATTTCGCCCTATGCCGGCGGTGCGGATCTTGGACCCGGCACACCCACTGCTGCCAACCCGCCGGATGCCTTCCAGAACTGACGTAGATTCATCGGAAGGCACCTCCCGCAAATCTGCTTTACACTTTCCCGGAGAATCTGCGAGACTCAAAAGTGGACACCCAATCAATCGTCATCCTCGACTTCGGTTCGCAATACACCCAGCTCATTGCGCGCCGCATCCGTGAACAGAACGTCTTCTCGGTTGTCCTTCCTTGCACGGCTAAGCTCGACGAAATCCGGAAATACAATCCCGCCGCCATCATCCTCTCCGGCGGACCCTCGTCCGTGTACGACGCCGATGCGCCGCCTGCCGATCGCCAGGTACTCCAGCAGGGACTGCCGGTGCTCGGCATCTGCTACGGCTTGCAATGGATGACGCACAACCTAGGAGGGACGGTGCATGCCGCCGCGAAGCGCGAGTACGGGCACGCCGAGGTCGAGATCGTCGCCGATTCACCGCTGTTCGCGCACCTCACCGGCCCGCTGCAGGTCTGGATGTCGCATGGCGACGAAGCCGACAAACTTCCCGATGGCTTCACCCTCTTCGCGCGGACGTCAAATGCGGTGGCGGGCATCCAGCACCCGGCGAAGAACTGGTACGCCATCCAGTTTCATCCTGAGGTCCACCACACCCGGCAGGGAACCGAGATCCTGCGCAACTTCCTCTTCGAGATCGTCAAGATCAAGCCCAACTGGACGCCGGCGCGCTTCATCGACGAGACCATCGAGAGCATTCGCAAGCAGGTTGGCAGCGGGCACGTCATCTGCGGCCTCTCCGGCGGCGTCGATTCCTCCGTGGCCGCGACCCTCGTCCATAAAGCTATTGGCAAACAGCTCACTTGCATCTTCGTCAACAACGGCGTGCTGCGGATGAACGAGTTCGAGAGCGTGCAGACCAACCTGCGCGACAAGCTTGGCCTCAACATTGTCGGCGTCGACGCCACCGATCGCTTTCTCGGAAAGCTCAAGGGCGTCACCGAGCCGGAGAAGAAGCGCAAGATCATTGGCAACGAGTTCATCGCCGTCTTCGAGGAAGAGGCGCACCGCATCGAGCGCGAGAGCGGCAAAGTCGATTGGCTGGTGCAGGGAACACTTTATCCTGACGTGATCGAGTCGCAATCGGTACGCGGGCCCTCGCAGGTCATCAAGAGCCACCACAACGTTGGCGGGCTGCCGGAAAAGATGAAGCTCAAGCTCATTGAACCCTTAAAGGATTTGTTTAAGGATGAGGTGCGGCGCATTGGACGCGACCTTGGCATGCCGGAGGATGTGCTCAACCGGCAACCTTTCCCCGGGCCAGGGCTGGCGGTGCGCATTCTCGGCGAAGTCACGCCGGAGCGCATTGCGCTGCTGCAGCAGGCCGACCACATTGTGGTCACGGAGATCAAGCGCGCCGGGCTGTACACCAAGATATGGCAATCCTTCGCCGTGCTGCTGCCCATTATGTCGGTGGGAGTGATGGGCGACCAGCGCACCTACGCTTACACCTGCGCGATCCGCAGCGTGCATTCGGAAGACGGCATGACCGCCGACTGGGTGCCGCTGCCCTACGAAGTTCTGAAGACCATCAGCAACCGCATTGTGAATGAAGTGAAGGGCATCAACCGGGTGGTGTACGACATCACGTCGAAGCCACCGGGAACGATTGAGTGGGAGTAGGAAAATTACTTTTCCGCGACCACTCCTTCGACGTTGTGCGGCGCTCGCATCCTGGTCATCAGCTCGCGTGCGACGTTCGCGAGATTGCCGTTCGGCTCGGCCGTCAGGTACATCTCTAGCTCCGGCAGCGCCTGTTCGTACTGCTTCAAATTAAAAAGCGCATCGCCGCGCAGCATGTGCAGCGCGCTTGCCATCCTGGCTTCGCCGCCCAGCAGCGAAGCGCGGTGCGCCTGCTCCAGCGCCTTGGCGTACTCGTGCCGGCCAAGATGTGATTTTGCCATCTCGAAGGCCCCCGCCCAGGAGTTGGGCGCCAGCTGGTCGTGGCGCGCGAGGTAGTGCAGTGCCTCGTCGTAGCGCGCCAGGTGGTTCAGCAGCGAGCCCATGTGCAAATAGGTTTCGGCGATCCCGGGATCCGCACGCAGCGCATGCTGCAAGTCGTCCATCGAGGCGTCGGAGCGGTTGACGTTGAGTTCGAGGAAACCGCGGAAGCTGAGGGCATCGGCAAACTCGGGCGCGAGTTCGAGCGAAATATTGACGCGACTCCAAGCCTCGGCGAGGTCGCGCCGTGCATAGGCGGCCATCGCCTTGGAGAGGTGCTCGCGCGCCTTTTGCGGCACCACCAGGCTACTGACGGAGATCGTTGGCCGGGGAATTACGGATGGGTTCGGGACGGGATTCCGCTGGCTCTGCCCATGTCCGGCAGCCACGATCGCGAAGGCAAAAGAGAAAACGACGATCCGAAGTCTCGCCATCCGCGGCCCCCTCCTGGAAGCCCGCGATGGGCCAGCACTTTAGCGCTGATAGGAGGAGGCGTCAATGGAAACCTTGCCTCGCGAAGATCCCTTTTTTGACGGTCATGGCGACCGAAGAACGCGCAGACCGATGCGCGTTCGCAGCGGAGCTACCTTTTGTTCGGAGACCCAAGCACAGTCAACCGTGCTTCTTGTCACAGAAGTTCGCCCGCGGAACTGGAATCGTAGGGAAGTGAACAAAGAGCGTTGCTACTATTGCTATATCATGCAGAGCATTTCCCGACACGTGCTGTACATCGGTGTCACCAGCAATCTCGGGGGGCGCGTTCGCCAGCATAAAGAACACGTATTCGAAGGATTCTCTTCGAAGTACAACACGACGCGCCTGGTCTATTTCGAAGTGTATGACGATATCCGGAAAGCGATCGCGAGGGAAACGCAGCTCAAGAAATGGCGGCGCGAAAAGAAAGAGCGCTTGATCGAGACCCTCAATCCACACTGGGACGATTTATCTGAAGCATGGGGCAAAACCGTAAAGCTTCTGACTCCCAAACTCTAAAACAAAAGGTAGCTCGACTACGAACGCGCATCATTGTGCGCGTTCTACGCTCGCCATGACGTTCCAAGGGGTAAACATTTCTGGAGTTGTGAAAAGTTAATTCCCAGCATCGACCCAAAAGGAAAAGGCTCGATTTCTCGAGCCTCAGCGTCCTCTACTTCCTCTGTGGTTCAGTTGGTTTACTCCAACTCTACTTCGATCTTCTTGGCTTCTGCGTCGAGCTTGGTGATTTTGAAGGTGCGGATTTGGCCGGGGCGAAGTTCTTCGGACTTTGGGCTGGCGGCGCTTGGGCCGGATTTCCACTTCGATTGCAGCATTGCGCCCAGCGATGACAGATCGGCCTTGGTCGAACTGGCGGCGGGTTCGGCGGCGGTCTTCTGGGTGAAGCGGGCAGCGGCCTGGATACCTTCGCCGAGTTCGGCGCGGCCGCGCTCGCCGTTGACTTCGAGGACGCGTCCGCTGACGGTGTCGCCGACCTTGTGTTCGGCAATGTACTCATCCAGTCCGGTCGGAATGAGCTGTTTCATGCTGAGGCGGAGCTGGCGCTTCTCCGGGTCGACGGCGAGGACCAGCGCCTGCACGGTTTGGCCGAGCTTCACCACCTCCTGCGGATGGTTGATGTGCTTGTCGCTGAGTTCGCTGACGTGCATCATGCCCTCGATGCCCTCGGTGAGCTGCACGAATGCGCCGAACTTCTGAACGCTGGTGACCGGGCCTTCGACGACGGTTCCGGCGGCGTAGCGTTGCGCGGCGTCCTTCCACGGATCGCCGAGCGCCTGCTTGAGTCCGAGGGCGAGGCGCTTTTCGGCGGGGCTGATGTTGAGGATGACGGCCTCGACGGTGTCGCCCTGCTTGAGCAGGTCGCTGGGCTTGCGCACCTTCTTCACCCAGCTCATTTCGGAGACGTGGATGAGACCTTCGATACCGGGCTCGAGCTCGACGAAGGCGCCGAAGTCGGCGAGGCGTGAGACGGTGCCGCGCACGCGGTCGCCGGTTTTGTACTTGCCGGGAACGCCTTCCCACGGGTGGGGCTGAAGCTGTTTGAGGCTGAGGGAAATGCGCTGCTTGTCGCGATCGAGCTTGAGGACCTTGGCTTCGACTTCCTGGCCGACAGTGAGGACGTCGGAGGGATGGTTGACGCGCGACCAGGAGATTTCGCCGACGTGGAGGAGGCCGTCGATGCCACCGATATCGACGAAGGCGCCGTAGTCGGCGAGGCGGGAGACGGTGCCGTGGACGGTGGCGCCTTCCTGCAACTCTTCGTAGCGGCGGCCGCTGGCGGCGCGAGTCTCTTCCTCGAGGACGGCGCGGCGGTCGACCACCAGGTCTTCGTCGGCGACATCGAGCTTGGTGATGCGGCAACGGATCTCGCTGCCGACGAGCTTCTCCATCTCGGCGGCGTCTTTCGTGCCGGTGCGCGAGGCGGGCATGAAGGCGCGCACGCCGACATCGACAGTGAGTCCGCCTTTCACGACCCCGGTGACGGTGCCCATGATGGTGGCCTTGTCGGCGAAAGCGCGCTCGAGGGCAGACCAGTCCTTGGGCATCGAGACGCGGGTGCGGGAGAGAAGGTAGTAGCCGCTTTCGGGATCGCGTCCGGCAACCGAGACCTGGAGCTTGTCGCCAGGATTAGGCGGGCCCTTGAAGGCGGTAAGAGGCAGAGTGCCTTCGGTCTTGTAGCCGATGTCGAGGAAGACCAATGCATCGGAGACCGATATAACGGTGCCTTCGAGCTGGCCTTTGTGGGCGTGGGTCTGTTCGTAGTCTTTCAGGAGATCGAGGAAGGATTCGGATTCGGACATGCGGGTCTTGGAAAGGATATCACCGAGGGAGAGAAGCGATGGGATCGCGTTCCCCAATGCAGCTCGATTGCGAGCAGTTGTCGCTACCCATCCTGTCCTGCGGACAAGGATGGGGCACCCACATTATCAGGGTTGAAGGTCGGGGATGTCGCCGTTCTGCTGGCCGGCGTGGAGGTCGGTGATGCAGAGGTCGGTAAAGGCGGCACCGCACTGGTAGACCTCGGCGAGCGGGAGATCGCGGGACTGGACAACATAACTGCCGTCCTGCATGGCATCGAGCGAGGGCTGATCGACCTCGACGATGCGGTTATCGGGCTCGGCGTGGAGGCGGAACTGGGCGGAACTCGGTTCGTAGTTGGCGTAGGCGTAGCAGTGACCGACGCAGGCGCGGTCGAGCGAGTGGTCTTCGTGAATGCGGGAGCCGGGGAGGGATGGCAGCAAACCGATGATGCGGCGTCCGGTGTAGGGGCGCACGAGTTCGGCGACTTTTTCGTAGCGGCGCTCGAGCAGGTTGGTGTCGCGATAGAGCATGGTGAAAAAGACGAGGGCAACCACGGTAGAGGCCGCTGCGAACCATGGGCGAGGACGGCAGCAGGCGAGGAGCGCGGCGAGAGCGACGATGGAATAGAGCGACCCGCGGTCGGGAAGATAGCCGAGCATGCCGAAGGAGTCACCGAGAAGGCCTCCGGGAGCGAAGCAGACGATGAGGGCGATAGCGCAATAGAACTGCAGCCACGGGGCGAGAGTCGCGATCGGCTGCCGGCGCAGGGCAAGGAGGATCGTTGCTATGGAGAGAAGAACGATCGCGAGGCTGATCCAGAAATAACGGTGGCTGAAGACGATGAGTTGGTCAGCGCCGAGCAGCCAGTAGAAAGGAATCTCGCGGGGAAGAACTTCGAAGCGGCGAACCAGATAAGCGCGCAGAGCGAAGGAGCCGGCCACGAGGAAGAACGTGACCGTCAGTTGCGGACGTAGCGGAAGCCACCGCAAAGCGGCGAGGAAGAGGCCGAGTGCGACCAGGCAGGCAGCGCCGAGCGGATGGGCAAGGGCGGCGAGTATGAGGAGGATCGGGAGCAAAAGCAGATCCTTCGTAGTTCCGCACACGATGAGTGCAAGGGCCAGTAAGGAAAATCCGGCGGAGAGATAGAAGTTGAAGAATCCCAGGTGGAAGATCGCGCCGTAACTGACCATCACGAGCAAGGGAATGACAGACCAGGCGGGGCGCTGCGCGGCAGCAGAAGCAAAGGCGAACGATCCCCAGAAAAACATCAGGACGCAAAAAGCGACTGCAACGCGCTCGGCGGCGGTGGGTCCGAGGTAAGGAAACAAATTGCTGAGGAGAAAGTCGAAGAGGACGTTGGTGTACTGACGATCGAGATGGAGTCCCGGAAGGTAGCCTTGCGCGACCGTTTGGGTGAGCCATGCGTTGTAGAGATGGCTACCGAGATCGCAGGCCTGGACGTGGGCGTGCCAGAAACAAGGAATGAGGAGGACGGCGGAGCAGAGAACAAAGTAAAGCCACTGGCGGCGCAACCAGCGTGCGGCGCGGAGAAGCGCGGAGCAAGTGGATTTGTACGGTTCGGCAGCCTCGGTCATTGTTGCGCATTGTAACGTGTGCGGGGGGCGGAATCCGACGGCCGGTGAATGTGCGCCTTGTCACAGACACGATGTGCCTAGCGTTTGATGATGGAGGGATGAACATCAAGGCGGTTGCCGATTTTGTAGACGAACGGGAGATCGATGTCGCTCTCCGGCAAGCGAGCCATGCCGACCCATTCATGGTGCGTGATTGCCTGGAGAAGGCATCGTCGATGGCGGGGTTGACGCTGCGTGAAGTTGCAGTGCTGATGCAGGCGGACGGCGACCTTCGCGAAGAGATGTATGAAGCGGCACGGTTCGTAAAGAACGAGATCTACGGATCACGGGTGGTGTTGTTTGCTCCGCTTTACGTTTCTAACCTGTGCAGCAACGAGTGTTCCTACTGCGCCTTTCGTAAAGACAACCAGGAAGTGCGGCGGCGCTGGCTCAGCCAGAAAGAGATCGCGGCAGAGACGAAGATCCTGATCGAGCAGGGTTATAAGCGGGTGCTGCTGGTGGCGGGTGAGGCGTATCCGAAGAACGATTTTCAATACATCCTCGACTCGATGGCGACGATTTACGCCACCAAGTCAGGGAATGGAGAGATGCGGCGGGTGCATGCGAACATCGCGCCGCCCACGGTAGAACAGTTCTATGCTCTGCGCGAGGCGAAGCTCGGGGTGTATCAATGCTTCCAGGAGAGCTACCACCGGCCGACGTATGCCAGCGTGCATACGGCAGGAAAGAAAGCGGACTTTGATTGGCGCGCGACGGTGATGCACCGGGCGATGGCGAGCGGCGTTGGCGACGTGGGGATGGGCGTGCTGTACGGGCTCTACGACTGGCGTTGGGAGACGCTGGCGCTGCTGCAACACATACGCGACCTGGAGCGCACGTTTGGCGCGGGATCGCACACCATCAGCGTACCGCGGATCGAGCCGGCCATCGGCTCGAAACTGGCGGAGCATCCACCATTTGCCGTGGATGACGATGCGTTCCTGAAAATCGTTGCCGTGTTGCGGCTGGCGGTGCCTTACACCGGGCTGGTGATGTCGACGCGCGAGCCGGCGGAGATGCGAAGGAAATGCCTGGAGATTGGCGTGTCGCAAATGTCGGCGGGGAGCCGCACGGACCCCGGTGGGTACGCAGAGCACGAGGCGGATAAGGACAGGGGACAGTTCGTGGTGGGCGATCGGCGTCCGCTGCAGGAAGTGGTGGGCGAAGTCGCGGAGATGGGGTTTGTCCCGTCATTCTGCACGGCGTGTTATCGCGTAGGACGGACGGGCGGCGAATTCCGGAACCTGGCGAGTTTCCCTCATGTGATCTCGCGCAAGTGCGAGACGAATGCGTTGACGACGTTGCTGGAATATCTCTGCGACTACGCGGTAGGAGATGCAAAGATCGCAGGCCTGCACCTGATCGATCAGCAGCTGGAAAAAATGCCAAGCACCCAGCGGGCGTTTGTCACCGCCATGCTTGACAGGATCAAGCGGGGGGAAAGGGATGTGTTTGTTTAGGCCTCGTCTCTCGCGACGGGTGCCGTCTGCTGAAGCGGACTCTTTTCGTTTCGAATGCTTTCCCAGCGCTCACGCGCTGAGCTATTGTCTGGCGTCGCTGCGGGACTCGCAGTTTGGTATCACCGCATATACATGGATTCGGCAAAGTGACGGGTTAGAAATCTCCGCGAGAGATGGAAGTGCGATTCGATCAATATGTTTCGGCCGTGATATCCACAGGTGCTGGAGCCGATTGACGGTGTGCAGTCCTGCGCTGAACACGTAAAATAGAAGTACATCCATGGCCTCTGAATTCGTCCACCTGCACCTGCACACAGATTATTCGATGCTTGACGGCGCCAGCGACGTCGAGAAGCTGGTGGCGCGCGTGAAAGAGCTGGAACAGCCGGCGGTGGCCATGACGGACCACGGCAATATCTATGGCGCGGTGCATTTTTCCAACGCAGCCAAGGAAAAGGGTGTCAAACCGATCCTCGGGTGCGAGCTGTATGTCTGCCAGAAAGAAGACCACCGGGCGGCTCCGGAAGGCGATCAGTACAACCACCTGATCGTACTGGCGGAGAACGACGAGGGCTATCGCAACCTCGTCAAGATTGTGAGCGAGGCCTCGCTGCACGGCTTCTATTACAAGCCGCGGGTGAGCAAGCGATTCCTGGCTGAACATGCCAAGGGACTGATTGGGCTTTCGGCATGCCTGAAGGGCGAGGTAGCGGAGCGCCTGACCGAAGGCAAGTACGAAGCGGCCAAGACGGCGGCGACGACCTTTGGCGAGATCTTCGGGAAAAACAATTTCTATCTCGAGATCCAAGACCAGGGGATGGAGGAAGAAAAGCGCATTCACCAGGGCCTCTTCGACCTCGAGAAAGAGCTTGGCTATCCGATGGTGGCAACCAACGACAGCCACTATCTGTGCGAGGACGACAGTCACGCACAAGACGTGATGGTCTGCATCCAGACGGGGAAGTCGATTCACGATACGAACCGGATGAAGTTTGCTACCAACCAGTTCTTCGTGAAGAGCGCGCGGGAGATGGCGCAGGTATTTAACGGCGCCGATCGCGTGCTGGCGCGGACGATGGAAATCGCCGAGCGCTGCAACGTAAAGCTGGAAAAAGTAAAAAATCCGTTCCCTCGCTTCGACGTACCGGAAGGGATGTCGATCGATAGTTTCTTCGAGGATGTAGCGCGCCGGGGCATGGCGAAGCGCATGAATCTGCTGCGAGAGTTGCAGGCGCAGGGGCGGCTGCGGCATTCATTTGCCGAGTACGAAGAGCGCTTGAACTTCGAGATCGACACGATCAAGAAAATGCAGTTTCCGGGATATTTTCTGATTGTTTGGGACTTCATTCGCTACGCGAAGGACAACAGTATCCCGGTGGGCCCGGGACGTGGATCGGCGGCGGGCTCGCTGGTGGCGTATGCGATGGCGATCACGGATATCGACCCGCTACAGAACGAACTGCTTTTCCAGCGCTTTCTGAATCCGGAACGTATTTCGATGCCCGATATCGACGTGGACTTCTGCATGAATCGCCGCGGCGAGGTCATTAAGTACGTGACGGAGAAGTACGGGCGCGACCAGGTGGCGCAGATCATCACCTTTGGCACGATGGCGGCGAAGGCGGCGATCAAGGACTGCGGCCGCGCCATGGACATTCCGTATGCGGAAGTGGATCGTGTGGCGAAGATGGTGCCGGCAACGATCAATATCACGATCGACGGCGCATTGAGGGATTCGCCGATGCTGGCGACCGCCTACGAGACGGAGCCGCAGGTTAAAGAGCTGATCGACACCGCCAAGCGTTTAGAGGGCTTGGTGCGCAATTCGGGCGTGCATGCTTCGGCGGTGGTCATTGCGCCGCAGCCGTTGACCGACCTGGTGCCACTCCATCGAACGAAGAATGAAGAAATCGTGACTGCCTACGACATGAAGGCGGTTGAAAAGATGGGCCTGCTGAAGATGGACTTCCTCGGGCTCACCACTCTGACGATTCTCGACGATGCGCTGAAACTCATTGCCCAGACGAAAGGCCAGAAGATCGAGTTGGAAAAGCTTCCGCTCGATGACAAGCGAACCTACGAGCGCATCTTCCACAGCGGATATACCAGCGGCGTCTTCCAGTTTGAAAGTTCGGGCATGCGCGACGTTCTTCGGCGTTACAAGCCGGACACGGTGGAAGATCTTACGGCGTTGAACGCGCTGTACCGGCCGGGACCAATCCAGGGCGGGATGATCGATGACTTCATTAACCGAAAATGGGGACGCGCGAAGATTGAGTACTTCCATGATGACTTGAAATCGATCCTGGGTGAGACCCTGGGAGTCATCGTGTACCAGGAGCAGGTGATGCAGATCGCCAACAGGCTCGCGGGCTACTCGCTCGGGGAAGCCGATCTGTTGCGCCGCGCCATGGGAAAGAAAGATCCCAGGGAGATGGAGAAGCAGCGCGATCGCTTTGTGAAGGGCGCCATCGATCGCGGGTATGCGAAGGACCTGATGGTTCATCTCTTCGACTTGATGGAGCAGTTCGCGGGGTACGGTTTCAACAAGTCACATTCGGCGGCTTACGCACTGCTTGCGTATCACACCGCCTATCTCAAGACGCATTTCCCGATCGAATTCATGGCGGCGCTGCTGACTTCGGTGAGCGGCAGTACGGACGATGTGGTGAAGTACATCAATGAGTGCCGCGATATGAACATCGCGGTCGAACCGCCGGATGTAAATATATCGCTGGCTAGCTTCACGCCGGACAGCGAGGCGATCCGCTTTGGGTTGGGGGCGATCAAGAACCTTGGCCACAACGCCATTGAGTCGATCGTGAACGCACGGCAAGACATTGGTAAATTTGCATCGTTCTTTCAATTCTGCGAGAAAGTTGATCTGCGGCTGTTGAACAAGCGGGTAATCGAGTCGCTGATCAAGAGCGGTGCAATGGATCCGCTGGGACGTCGCTCGCAGCTGTTCGCGGTGATCGATCGTTCGATGGAACATGCGCAGAAGATGCAGCGCGACGCGGAATCTGGACAGCACGGGCTGTTTGGTGTGTTCGACGATGATAAGCCGGATAAAGCGAACGACCAGCTTCCGAATGTTCCGGACTGGGATGAGCACCAGCGGCTGGGGTACGAGAAGGAAATCCTCGGTTTCTTCATCACCGGGCACCCGATGGAGAAGTACAAGGACAAGCTGGCCGACTTCCGCGCATTGAGTACTGAAGACCTGAAGAACATGCGCACCTCGACGGGCAAGGAAGAGTTTTACGTTGGCGGCGTGATGTGCAACGTGAAGGTCGCGAAGTCAAAGAAGGGCGATATGTATGCGCTCGGTACGCTGGAAGATATGCATGGCGCGGTGAGCTTCCTCTGCTTCAACGAAAACTACAAGAGACTGGTCGACAGGCTGAAACTGGAAGTGCCGGTGTTGGTGAAGGGTGCGATCCGGATCGAAGAGGATAATCCACCGAAGATCATGGTGAGCGATATCGTGCCGCTGGAGACGGCTGTGCCGAAGCTGCCGACGAAAGTCAGGGTGCGAGTGCCGCTGGAGAACGCCAGCCCGGGAACGATCGACGCGTTGCACACGATCTTCGGAGAATGCAAGGGAAACGCAAAGGTTCTTTTCGATCTGGAGCAGGCGGGAGACTTCCTAGTCGTGATGGAAGCGGAAAGTTATAATGTGCAAGCGGACCGGACATTTGTCGCGCGCGTGGAAGAGTTGTGCGGCCGGGGCGCGGTACGGGCAATCGATTAGATCCTGAAGCTTCGGGAGTTGCTGTTGGCTGCTCCGAAAAACCAATCCGCACACCAGCTCGCGACCGCCGAGCGCGATTCTACTCTGGTCAAGAACGGCATATTGCCGGCTGTCGATTATTGGATATCGGCAGTCGAGCGCCTCGTTGATGCGCCAGGAGCGAAAGCCCCCAAGATGGAAGCTACGTCAAAAGCACAGCAGGAACTGGAACGGATCGAGAAACAGATATCGGAGCTGGAGGCGGCCGCCGGGGAGAACCAGGCGGCGCGGCGACAGTTGCAGGAGTTGCATGAGCGCGTCGGTTCGCTACGGCGGCAGGTGACAGCGCAAATGGGCCCATGGCAAAAGGTGGAGTTCGCGCGGCATCCGCAGCGCCCCTACATGATGGACTACGTGGAGCGGCTGTTCACGGACTTCAGCGAGATCCACGGGGACCGGGCTTTTGCTGACGATGCGGCGATCGTCTGCGGGATGGCGCGCTTCCGCGGCCAGGAGTGCCTGGTGGTGGGGACGCAGAAGGGGCGCGACAACAAGGAGAAGTTCCGGCGCAACTTCGGTTCACCAAATCCCGAGGGATACCGCAAGGCGCTGCGCGCGATGAAGATCGCGGAGAAATTCGACCGGCCCATCTTCACCTTTGTCGATGTCGTGGGAGCGTACCCGGGGCTCGGTGCGGAAGAACGCGGGCAGGCGGAGGCGATTGCCCATAACCTGCGGGAAATGGCGCGGCTAAATGTCCCGGTGATCACCGTGATAACCGGCGAAGGCGGATCGGGCGGCGCGTTGGCGATTGCGGTTGCCGACCGCGTGCTAATGATGGAGAACAGCATTTATTCGGTGATCTCGCCGGAAGGATGCGCTTCCATCATGTGGCGCGATGCCGCGAAGAAGGAAGTGGCGGCCGCGGCATTGAAGATCACGGCGGAAGATAACGTGGCCCTGGGAACGGCGGATGACATTGTCCGCGAGCCGGCGGGTGGGGCGCACACTGATTACGACGAAGCTGCCGCCTACGTGGGCGAGGCGCTAGCCAAGCATCTGGATGAACTGCAGGCGATGCCGAAGGAGCAGATGCTGGACGAACGCTATCGCAAGTTCCGCGAGATGGCGAAGTACTTCACCGAGGCGTAGAGCTTCCTACCCCATCGGCTAAAGCCAGACGATTTCATGGCTTTGAGGCGGGCCTGGAGGCCCGCTCTACCTCAAATCCAAGCTGGGTTTACTGGTCCGTATTCCACACCTTCACCTGATATATCCTCAGTTGCATGTTTCGCCGTGGGGTTCTTCTCGCAGCACTGGTATGCGCGCCGCTCGTCGCGCAACAGCAGACTCAACAGTTCCACATTCAGCCGGCGCGTCCGATCGCGGAGTTGCGGGCCGAGGCGCTGAAGGCATCGCCACCGGTCGAGGCAGGTGAATTCCGCAAGCCTGACCTGGTGGAATTGACCAGGCTCGACCCATCGATCAAGCTCGACATTCACTACGCTTCCGCCAATAACTTCCTGGGTGTCCCGCTGTATGAAGAAGGACGCGCGTTCATGGAGCGTCCGGCAGCGGAGGCGCTGGTACGCGTGAATCGCGAGTTGCACGAGCAGGGCTTGGGCTTGCTGGTGTTCGATGCTTATCGCCCGTGGTATGTGACGAAGATCTTTTGGGACGCGACGCCGGCCAAAGACCACGACTATGTTGCCGATCCGGCGCAAGGTTCGCGACACAATCGCGGGTGCGCCGTCGATCTGACGATCTACGATCTCAAGACCAACCAGCCGTTGTCGATGCCGAGCGGATATGACGAAATGTCGGAGCGCGCGCACCCGGATTACGCGGGTGGAACGGAAGACGAGCGTGCGCATCGCGCATTACTGCGAAAGGCGATGGAGGCGGAGGGATTCACCGTCTACCAGTTCGAGTGGTGGCACTTCGACTACAAGAATTGGAAGCAGTACCCAATCGTAAATGTGCCGTTCGCACAGATTCACTGAGCACTATGAAACCTTAACCATAGAAGAAACGGAACCGCGCTGCCGATCGCTCTCCTTCGCGCGAGTTTTAGGGCAGGGAAGCGATAGAAACCCGCCCGCCGTTTATCTGGATAGTTCGATGCCAGCTTTTCAATGGTGTTGCATGAAAGGGCGGTGCAGCGTACGATTCCTCGCCGCTTTCAGCAAAGATAAAGTCGCATCGCTGGAGCGAGTCGATTCATTTCGAGGCAAGGAATGCTGGTGGATAAAGCGGCGACGAGTTCACTTAAAGTTGAAGTAGATCGAAGCGGGAGCGTACCCGTGGTGCGGTGCAGCGGCCGGCTCATGATCGGGTCGACGGATCAGCTGCTGCTGCCGGTAAAAGAATTAATTCCGCAATACAAATGCATCGTGTTGGACTTCACCGATCTTGTCCGCATGGACAGCAGCGGGCTGGGGACGGTGGTCCGGCTTTATGTTTCCGCGAAATCGGCGGGCTGTCTCATTCAACTCAAGAACGTTCGGACCGCCGATCAAGAAGCTGCTGGGCATCACCAACTTATGGTCGGCATTGACCGTGATCGGTGAGAACAACATCAAGCTCTGTCCCTAGCTGATCGAGACGAGCTCCGCAATTTTTTCCTTCCACTCGGCCGGGCCAGTCTGATGGACGCTGGTACCGTTGACGTCGACAGCCACCGTGACCGGCATATCTTTTACATCGAATTCGTAAATCGCTTCCATGCCGAGGTCGGCGAAGGCCACCGTGCGTGAGGACATGATTGCCTTTGAAACGAGGTAGGCGGCTCCCCCTACGGCCATCAGGTACACAGCCTTGTTATCGCGGATGGCTTCGATGGCGACGGGGCCGCGCTCGGCCTTCCCCACCATGCCCAGCAGTCCGGTCTGTTCCAGCATCTGGCGGGTGAATTTATCCATGCGGGTGGCGGTCGTAGGGCCGGCAGGTCCGACAACTTCTTCGCGAACGGGATCGACCGGGCCGACGTAATAGATGAAGCGATTGGTGAAGTCGACAGGAAGCTTTTCACCTTTGTTGAGCATGTCGGTCATGCGCTTGTGAGCGGCGTCGCGTCCGGTAAGGAGCTTGCCGTTGAGCAGCAGGACTTCGCCAGGTTTCCAGGTGGCGACTTCTTCGCGGGTGACGGTATCGAGGTTCACGCGGCGTGCATTTTGCGGAGCGTAGGTAAGCTTCGGCCAGTCTTCAAGAGAAGGCGGATCGAGGTGCGCGGGGCCGCTGCCGTCGAGATGAAAGTGGGCGTGGCGGGTAGCGGCACAGTTGGGGATCATGGCGATGGGAAGATTGGCCGCATGGGTTGGGTAGTCGCGAACCTTGACGTCGAGGACGGTAGTGAGTCCGCCAAGACCCTGGGCGCCGATGCCGAGAGCGTTCACTTTCTTGTAGAGCTCGATGCGCAGCTCTTCGGCGCGCGTCTTCGGACCGCGCTCCATGAGTTCCTGGATGTCGATGGGGTCCATGAGCGACTCTTTGGCGAGCAGCATGGCTTTTTCCGCGGTGCCGCCGATGCCGATGCCAAGCATCCCCGGCGGACACCAGCCGGCTCCCATGGTCGGAACTGTTTTGAGAACCCACTCGACGATGGAGTCGGAGGGATTCAACATCGCGAACTTGGATTTGGCTTCGGAGCCGCCCCCCTTGGCGGCGACGATGACGTCGACGGTGTCGCCCTGGACGAGCTGAATGTTGATGACGGCCGGGGTGTTGTCGTGGGTGTTCTTACGAGCGCCGGCGGGGTCGGCAAGGATTGAGGCGCGCAGCTTGTTGTCGGGATGGTTGTAGGCGCGGCGCACGCCTTCGTTGACCATTTCGTCGACGGTCATGGTGGCCTGCCACTGCACGTTCATACCGATCTTGAGGAAGACGGTGACAATGCCGGTGTCCTGGCAAATGGGGCGATGGCCCTCGGCGCACATGCGGGAGTTGATGAGGAGCTGGGCGATGGCATCGCGCGCAGCGGGGGACTGCTCTTTCTCATAGGCGGCGGCGAGGCTCTTAATGAAGTCGACGGGGTGGTAATAAGAAATGTATTGCAGGGCGTCGGCCACGCTCTGGATGAGGTCTTCCTGCTGGATGATTGGCATACGCAATCTAGAGTAATCCTTTGCCGGGGAGAGTTGGAAACGGCATCTACCCCCCTCCCGGCCGTCGTGTATTTTCAGCAGCTTAGGATCGGCAATCCCCCCAAAATATTGGAAACAGAAGTAGTTGCGGGTAAAATATTCAAAAATAAAGAGTTATGAGTCGAGACTCGTCAGACGCCAATTAAAAAATAGCGGACGATCGTGCGGGAGTCAGTGAGGCGGGTCACGGGGATGTGTTCATTTGGCGGAATCGCGAGGCTCCCCGCCTCGCTGGCGGAGACCTGCCGCCCCTGAAGGGGCTTGGATTCTCGTCGACGCTTTCCCGGGGCTGATCGCTCCGGGCTTTAACGGCGAAACGCGCTGCGCGCTGGAGTATGGGCGGTCCGCGCGTTTTTGCGAACCTCGGAGAGCCATGGGGAAGTGTTTGATCTTTGATGTTCAGAGCGCTTCGTGGTGGATACATGCAAATGGAACCGAGGCGGTCGTCGGAACAAAAGGTAGCTCCGCTGCGAACGCGGAACGATCTCCGCGTTCTCCGGTCGCCATGACAGGTCTTTCGGAGGCCAGTACGGGTTTCACGGTGACTCAGCATGATAGGTGGTCGGAGCGATGGCAGGCGGCTGACTCGGGTTCATCGAAACGGTTATTCTGCTGGCATGTGGATTGATCGCCGCAGAGTTCGACCGTCCCTTCTTCTATTGGGATTTCTGACCTTCTTGTCCGTCCTGCATTCGCAAGCGCAGCAGAGTTATCCCTACTACGACCATGTTTTCTTCGATAACAGCCAGGAAAAGGACGGGTATTTCTATAGCGAAGGGCGGGCATCGGAGCCGAGCACGCTGGAGCTGGTGCATGGGAAGCTGCCGGTGGAAGCAAAGGTGTTTCATACGCCACCGAACGCACTGCGGTTGCAGTGGACGTCGAAAGCGGACGGGGGATGGGAGGCGGGGATTGAGCTGGTGCAGTTTCGCGATCGGGGGCTGACGCTTTCCGGGTCGGAGCTGACGTTCTGGTGCTTCGCGCCTGAAGCGATTCCGGAAGGCGAGCTGCCCTCGATGCGGTTGCAGGATCTGGAGCGGAGTTTCAGCGTGACCCTGGAGTTGAGCAACTACCTGCGGCAAATGCCGGCGGCGAAGTGGGTCGAGGTCTCAGTGCCGCTGGCGAAGTTGGCGAGCGCTTCAATTCATGCCTTCGACGCACACCGCTTGCGGCGGATCATTTTCTTTCAGAGCGCGCCGAAGGGGGCGCACACGCTCATCCTGGACGATTTCAAGATCGATAACGCGGCGGTGACGAGGCGGCGTGCTGTTGCGGCGCCCATCAATGTTCGCGCGAAGGGATACGAGCGGCATGTGGACGTGACCTGGGATGCCGTGCCGAACGGCGAGGTGCAGAGTTACGTGGTGTATCGCTCCCTGAACGGAGGGCCATTTGCGCCGGTGGGATTGCAGGTGGCGGGGATTCACCGCTTCATGGATTGGATCGGACAGCCGGAGCAGAAGGCGGAGTACAAAGTAGCGGCGTGGGACCGTGCGCTACCGGGCGGCGACGATGTCGGCGGCGGCGACGGCTTCGACGCGGCAGATGACCGACGATGAGCTGCTCACCATGTTGCAGGAAGAATGCTTCCACTATTACTGGGACGGAGCCCATCCCAAGGCCGGAGCGACGCTGGAAAGCATTCCGGGAGACGACCGGGTGGTGGCGACGGGAGCGAGCGGTTTCGGGGTGATGGCGCTGATCGTCGGGGTGGATCGCGGGTTCATCACGCGGGCCCAGGGCGTGGAGCGGATGACCAAGATCGTGACCTTCTTTGAGAAGGTGCCGCGCTATCACGGAGTGTGGGCGCACTTCAACGATGGCGATACAGCCAAGACGCTGCCGGTGTTTGGGATGTTCGACGATGGCGGGGACTTAGTGGAGACATCGTTCCTGATGGAGGGAATGCTGGCGGCGCGGCAGTATTTCAATAGGCCGAGCGCGGCGGAGCAGGCGCTTGCCAAACGCATTACGACCTTGTGGGAGGGCGTGGAGTGGAACTGGTACCAGCGATCGCCGGAGAGCAATGCGTTGTACTGGCACTGGTCGCCAGCCTGGGCGTGGCACATCAACCACAAGCTGACGGGTTTCAACGAGGCAATGATCACTTACCTGCTGGCGATTGCGTCGCCGACCCACGGGGTAGCAGCCGATCTCTATTACAAAGGGTGGGCGAGCCAGTCGAAGGAGGCGGCGGAATATCGCAAAGGGTGGTCGGGGGCCAAGGAGTCGGGACGGTACACGAACGGGCACTCGTACTACGGGATCAAGTTGGACGTAGGGGTGGGCGATGGCGGGCCTCTGTTCTTTACCGATTATTCGTACATGGGATTCGATCCGCGTGGGATCCACGACAAGTTCACGGATTATTTCGACAACAATCGCAACCTGGCGCGGATCAACTATGCGTACTCGGTGGCGAACCCGGGGCATTACAAGGGATATGGTCCGGACTGCTGGGGTTTGACGGCGGCGGACGGACCGCAGGGCTACGTGCCGTATGCGCCGGACGCCGAGCATGACGACGGGACGATGGTGCCAACGGGAGCGTTGTCGGCGTTTCCGTATACGCCGGCGGAGTCGATGGCGGCGTTGAAGCATTTGTACCGCGATATGGGCGACCGGGTGTGGGGGATTTACGGGCCGCGGGACGCGTTCAACGAGACAGAGGATTGGTACTCGCCGATTTACATGGGATTGAACCAGGCGCCGATCGTGGTGATGGTGGAGAACTACCGGTCAGGATTGGTGTGGAAGCAGTTCATGGCGAACCCGGAGGTAAAGCCAATGATGGACAAGGTCGGATTCACGCCGGACGGGAAAGAGCGGTGACTGGGAGCGCGTTTTGTAAACGACTCCGCCGGATGCCCCTAAGGTGGTGCATCCGTTTACTAGCTGAATACTACCAACGGGTGCTAACTACTGCACATTCCATGCCTTAGCGTGTTCTACGGGAGCTTAGGCGGGGTATGCTGCAAGTGGGGATGTGGGGCTTAAATCCAGCAGAACACGTATACTGGAAGCATTCATGAGCTTTGAGACAAACCAGAAGACCTTACTTTTGCTGAAGCCGCGGGGCTTCTGCGCCGGGGTGGTTCGCGCCATCGACATTGTGCGGATTGCGCTGGAAACATTTGGGGCGCCGATCTACGTCCGCAAAGAGATTGTTCACAACCGCTACGTAGTGGACGAACTGGCGAGCAAGGGCGCCATTTTCGTGGATGAGATCGACGAAGTGCCCAACGGCGAGCGGGTGATTTACAGCGCGCACGGAGTGGCGCCGGAGGTCCGCGAGGCGAGCAAGAAGCGCGGGCTGCGGGTGGTGGACGCCACCTGTCCGCTGGTCACCAAGGTGCACGTGGAGGCGATCAAGTTTGCCAAGGAAGGGCATTCGCTGGTGCTGATCGGGCACCACGACCACGATGAAGTGGTGGGGACGCTGGGCGAGGCGCCGGATGTGACCTATGTGATCTCGACCCCGGAAGAGGTGGATACGCTGGTGGTTCCGGATCCGAACCGGGTGGCGTACTTGACACAAACGACCTTGAGCCTGGACGAGACGGTCCACGTGATCGAAGCGCTGAAGAAGAAGTTCCCGAACATCCGCGGGCCGCACGCACAGGACATTTGCTACGCGACGGAGAACCGGCAGACGGCGGTGAAGGACGTATCGGCGGAGTGCGATTTGCTGCTGGTGGTGGGATCGGATAATAGTTCGAACTCGAACCGGCTGGTGGAAGTGGCTCGCAACCTTAAGACGAACTCCTACCTGATCGAGAACTGCAAGGCGATCCGGCCAGAGTGGCTGGAAGGCGTGCAGACGGTAGGAGTGACGGCGGGCGCATCGGCGCCGGAGATCCTGGTTTCGCAAGTGGTGGATTTCCTGACGAGCAAGGGCTTTACGAACCTGAAGGAAGTGGAAGTGATGCCGGAGAACGTGCGCTTTGGCCTGCCCCCAGAGATCGTGGCGGCGATTGGGTCGGCGCCCGCAGCGGCACGTTAAAGGTTGCGGAGGAATGCACGGAGCGGTGTAAGTCGGCAGTGAGGTTGGAGGCATGAAACGGTCGAGCGTCCCCCAGCAAGGACCGGAGTTTTGATGGAAGACAGACATATTCAGTCGGAGATAACCTTCGGCAAGATAGAAGGCGTTCGGGCGCGGATTGCCGACGCCATGAACGCAGCGAAGAAGTACCTGTTCTCGCGGCAGGACCGCGAAGAAGGTTTCTGGTGCGGGGAACTCGAGGCGGATACGACACTCGAGTCGGATTACATCGTCCTGCACACGCTGCTGGGAACCGGCAATCCGGTAAAGATGGAAAAAGCCGCGCGGGAGATCCTGCGGCACCAAAACGCAGACGGCGGCTGGAGTATCTACAAGGGCGGGCCGTCCAACGTCAGTGCGTCGGTGAAAGCGTACTTTTCGCTGAAGCTGATGGGACGGGCGGCGGATGAGCCGCAGATGGCAAAGGCGCGGGAGTGCATCCTGGCACTCGGCGGGGTTACGGCCATCAACACGTTCTCGAAACTCTACCTGTGTTTTCTCGGGCAGTATGACTATGACGCGGTTCCGGCGATTCCGCCGGAGATTGCGTTGTTCCCCAACTGGTTCTGGTTCAACCTCTACGAGATTTCCTCGTGGTCGCGCGCGATTCTCGTGCCGCTCTCGATTTGCTACGCCAAGAAGCCATTCAAGAAGATCCCCGACGAGATGAATATCGACGAGCTGTTCCTCGAGGGACGGCACGGAAACCTTCATCTTAAGTGGGACAAGAAGCCGGTCTCGTGGCGGAACTTCTTCCTGGTGCTGAACAACGTGGTGCATTTCTTCGAGCGGGTGCATGTGCGTCCGCTGCGGACACTGGCGTTGAAGCGCACGGAGAAGTGGATGCTCGAGCGGCTGGAGATGAGCGACGGGTTAGGCGCGATTTATCCGGGCCTGTTGAACTCGATCATCGCGCTGCGGGCGCTGGGGTATTCGACGGACGATCCGCAGGTGATTCGCGCGCTCGATGAATTTGAAAGTTTGGGGATCGAAGAGAAAGACACTTTCCGGATGCAGCCTTGCAAGTCTCCGGTGTGGGACACGGCGTATGCGCTCTACGCGCTGGGCGAAGCGGGCGTGCCGGCGGATGATCCGCGGATGGTGCGTTCGGCGGAGTGGATGCTGAAGAAGCAGGTCACGCACAAGGGCGACTGGTCGGTGAAAGTCCCGAAGGTGCAGCCGGGCGGATGGTACTTCGAATTCAACAACGAGTTTTATCCGGACGTGGATGACAGTGCGCAGGTGATGCTGGCACTGACCCACGTGCGCACCTCGAATGAGCGCTACCAGGACGAGACGGTTCGACGGGCGATCGACTGGGTGCTGGCCATGCAGTGCAAGAACGGGGGATGGGCGTCGTTCGACAAAGACAATAACAAAATGGTGTTCCAGCACATTCCGTTCGCCGATCACAACGCCATGTTGGATCCGGCGACGGTCGACATCACGGGGCGGGTGCTGGAGTGCCTGGCGAACCACGGCTACTCACTGAAGGACAAGTGCGTACAGCGCGGAGTGGAGTTCATCAAGCGCGAACAGGAGCCGGATGGCTCGTGGTTCGGGCGCTGGGGCGTGAATTACATCTATGGCACGATGCTGTGCCTGCGCGGGCTGGCGGCGGTGGGGGTGGACCATCATGAGCCGATGGTGCAGCAGGCGGCAGAGTGGCTGCGCATGATGCAGAACCCCGATGGCGGCTGGGGTGAGACCTGCGAATCGTATGACAACTCGATTTTGCGGGGCCAGGGAGCGAGCACGGCTTCGCAAACTGCGTGGGCGGTGATGGGATTGTTGGCTGCCAACGATTTGCGCAGCGATTGCGTGACGCGGGGCATCGCTTACCTGCTGGAGACCCAGGCGACAGATGGATCGTGGAAGGACGGCTGGTACACGGGTACGGGCTTCCCGCGGGTGTTCTACCTGAAGTACCACATGTACGCCGAATACTTCCCGCTGATTGCGCTGGCGACCTATGAACGGCGGCTGAATACGCCGCTGGATGAGCGGGTAAAGCTGGGACCGCAAGGATAGAGGCCGTCCGCTGTCCGCCTTCAGCCATCCGGTGAGCCATGGCGCAACAGCGATTTTGGTTGACCTGAGAGCGGATGGCGGAACGCGGGTACCCGCTCTTCCATGAAAGTTTTTGTTACAGGCGCTACTGGGTTTGTTGGAAGCCATGTTGCCGAGCAGTTGGAGGCGATGGGGGCGGACGTGCGGGTGCTGGTGCGGAAGACGAGCCGGAGCGAGAACCTGGCGATGCTGAAGGCAGAGCGGGTAACCGGCGATCTTCAGGATTTTGCTTCACTGAAGAAGGGGATGGCTGGCTGCGAGTTCGTGTTTCACGTGGCAGCGGATTACAGGCTTTGGACGCGGGATCCGCACGACATGTACGCGTCGAATGTGGCAGGAACCATGTCGATTGTGCGGGCCGCAGGCGAGACGGGAGTGCGGCGGGTTGTTTATACGAGCAGCGTGGCGACGATGGGTTTCGGTCACAACGGCACGGCGGTCGATGAAGCGACGCCGGTCGATCGCTCGATGATGATTGGGCACTACAAGAAATCGAAGTTCGACGCCGAGCAGTGGGTGATAGGTGCGGCGAAAAAGGGTGCGGACGTGGTGATCGTGAATCCAAGCACACCGATTGGCGAGCGCGACATTAAGCCGACTCCGACGGGACAGATCGTCGTCGATTTTTTGAAGAAGAAGTTTCCGGCGTACGTGGATACGGGGTTGAACCTGGTGGATGTGAAAGAGTGCGCGCGCGGGCACATTGCGGCGATGGAGAAAGGCCGCAGCGGTGAGCGCTACATCCTGGGGGGCGAGAACCTGACGCTGAAGCAGATTCTCGATAAGCTGGCGGCGATCACGGGGTTGCCGTCGCCGAAGGTGAAGTTACCGTATGCGGTGGCACTCGCTACGGGGGTGGTGGATACGGTGGTTACCGGGTATCTGCTGCGCAAGGAGCCGCGAGTGACGATCGATGCAGTGCGCATGGGTCGCAAGAAGATGTTCGTGTCGTCGGGCAAGGCGGAGACGGAACTTGGCTACAGGGCGGGGTCAGCCGATGACGGGCTGCGGCGGGCGGCCGCATGGTTTCGCGCCCATGGGTACGCTTAAATGGCGGGACGGGTCGCGATCGTTTGCGCGATGGCGGTCGAGATCAAGCCGCTGGTGCGGACGTGGCGCAAAGTTCGTGAACGCGGGCTGACGTTCTTTGAAAGTGAAAACGCGGTGGCGGTGGCAGGCGGAATCGGGTCCGCGCCGGCGGCACTGGCGGCGATGACGCTGGTCGCACGGGAGCAGCCTAGCTGCCTGGTTTCGGCGGGATTCGTGGGGGCGCTGCGGCGCGATCTGCGGGTGGGCGATGTGCTGTGGCCGCGGACGGTGATCAACGCAGCGACGGGCAGACGCTTCAGTACGCGTTCTCCGGAGGCGAGTGGAGCGATTGTGAGCGGCCGGGCGATTGCCGGGGAAGAGCGGAAACGCGGGTTGCGCGAAGAATTTGGGGCGGATGCGATCGATATGGAAAGTGCGGGCGTGGCGAGTATCGCTGAGTCCTGTGGATTGCCATTCATCGCGGTGAAGGCAGTTTCCGACGAGGTGGATTTCCCGATGCCGCCGTTGAATGAGTTTGTGGATACCACGGGCCGGTTTCACAGTGTGGCTTTTGTCGGGAAAGCATTGCTGCATCCCCGATGGTGGTGGGCGACCATCGCGCTGGGGCGAAATAGCCATCGGGCTTCGGTGGAGCTTTGCCGGGCGATGGAGCATCCAATTGAGCAGTTTGCGAACACGCAACCAGGAGCGTTTGCGCCGCAGCCGTAGCGGTCGAATCCTATGTCAGTCGCGACCCAACCTGGAAGAGACCAGGGAAGCTTGGCGATCCCAAGCACGATGAAAGCCGCGGTTTATCGCGGGGTGAACGATGTGCGCCTGGAGAGTGTGCCGGTTCCGAAAATCGGACGCGGCGAGATTTTGATCAGGGTACACGCGTGCGGTATTTGCGGAACCGATCTAAAGAAAATTGCCACTGGCTCGCATTCGGCGCCGCGGATTTTCGGCCACGAGACCGCGGGTGTGATTGCCGCGGTCGGCGAAGGGGTTACGAAGTTCAAAACCGGCGACCGGGTGCTCGCGTTTCACCATATCCCGTGCCGCGAATGTTTCTACTGCAGGCATAAAGTATTTGCGCAGTGCGAGACCTATAAGAAGGTCGGCGTGACGGCGGGCTTCGAGCCGAGCGGTGGCGGTTTCTCCGAGTACGTACGGGTGATGGATTGGATCGTGGAGCGAGGCGGGGTGGTGAAGCTTCCGGATCACGTTTCATTCGAGCTGGCGACGTTTGTCGAGCCGGTGAACACCTGCATCAAGGGCATCGAGACACTTGGGTTGCAAGCGGGCGAAACCGTGCTGGTAATCGGGCAAGGGCCGATTGGAATGATCCTGGCCTTCTTGTCGCAACGGGCGGGCGCGCAAGTGATTTGCTCCGATTTGTTCCCGCAGAGGCTTACAATAGGAGAGTCTCTGGGACTCAAGAACGGCATCGACGGATCGAAAACTGACGTTGTGGCCTATATGCGCCGGCTGACGGACGGCCGTGGCGCGGATGCGGCGATCCTGGCGGTTCCGGTGAATGGACTGATTCGTACGGCGATGGATGCGGTGCGTCCGGGCGGCCGCATCTTATTATTCGCGCAGACGCAGCATGGTGAAGCAGTGATCGATCCGGCGGCGGTTTGTGTCGAGGAGAAGTCGCTGGTGGGTTCTTACAGCGCCTCGGTGGAATTGCAGCAGGAGTCCGTGGATTTTGTGTTCAGCCGCGAGATGGACCTGGAACGGTTGATCTCGCATCGCTTTCCGCTGGAGGAATCGGTGGAGGCGTTGCAAATGGCGGCGCGCCCGCAGCCAGACTCGCTGAAGATCATGATTCAGCCTGGCAGCGCGCGGGAAGGGCAACTGAAGTGAGCAAAACGATGACGGCCGCTGTCCTCTACGGTAAAGAGGATGTTCGCATCGAAAAAGTTCCGGTACCCAAGGTGGGCGAGGGAGAAGTCCTGGTCAAAGTCCAGGTGGCTTTGACCTGTGGCACCGACGTGAAGGTGTATCGTCGCGGATATCATGCGCGGATGATCGTGCCTCCGGCATTGTTTGGCCACGAACTCGCGGGCATTGTGGAAGAGGTTGGGCCCGGCGTGAAGAAGCTGAAGAAAGGGATGCGCGTGGTCGCGCTGAACTCGGCGCCGTGCGGCGTCTGCTTCTACTGCTCGAAGCACCAGGAAAACCTTTGCGAGGATTTGCTTTTTAACAATGGCGCTTACGCGGAGTACATCCGCATTCCCAAACGCATTGTCGAGAAGAACCTGCTGGTGATTCCGGACGGGGTGAGTTTCGATGAGGCGGCGGTGATCGAGCCGCTGGCCTGCGTACTGCGCGGACTGCACGAAACGCGCATGGAAGTCGGGGATACGGTGACGGTGATCGGCGCTGGACCGATTGGGCTGATGTTCATGAAAGTCGCTTCCATCTCGGGATGCAAAGTGATCTCCGTGGTGAAGCACGACGAGCAGGTGGAAGCAGCCAAAAAAATGGGCGCCCACAAGGTCGTGCAGATTACGAAGACGGACGACCCGGTGAAGGCGGTCATCGACCTCACGCCGGAGAAGCGCGGATCCGACATCGTGATCGAAGCGGTGGGACGGTCGCAGGCGTGGGAGTGGGCGATCGACATGGCGCGCAAGGGCGGCACGGTGAATTTCTTTGGCGGCTGTGCCAAGGGAACGAAGGTCGAGCTCAACACCGAGCGCTTGCACTATTCCGAAATTACATTGAAATCGACGTTCCATCACACGCCGGAGACCGTGCGCAAGGCATTTGCACTGATTGCGGAGCGTAAGATCAAGGGCTCCGATTACATTACGGGCGAGGCCCCGCTTTCGCGGCTGACGCAAGTTTTCAAAATGATGGTGGAGCGCGGCGGCGAGATCAAGACCGCGATCATTCCGGGGCACTGACGCAGACTCGGCCAGCGCGAACCAGCGCGGGGCGGGGTTTCCCAAGGGCCAAGGCAATTCATCCTGATGGCGAGCTACGTACAGCACCCTATCGTGCCAGTCGATTCCAAGAGAGTTCCCGAGGCGGGTTGGGACCGGTTGCCGCTGCACTATGCGATCCCTGAGGTCGCGCCTTCACTCGCCGAGGCGCAAGAATATTGCAAGCGGCTCGCGACCAGCCATTACGAAAATTTCTCGGTCGTCACCTGGTTCCTGCCGAAGCACCTGCACCAGCATTTCTTCAACGTGTATGCGTATTGCCGCATCTCCGACGATCTCGGCGATGAAGTGGGCGACCCTGCACTCTCGTTGAAATTGCTGGATGAGTGGGAGTCGGAGTTGAACGCAACGTATTTGAGCATGGAAGCGGCTCCCATGGATGTACGGCAGGATGTGGAGAAGCTGCAAGCTACCGTACCGGCCCGCAATCTGGTTGGACCGCGGCACCCCGTGTTCATTGCGCTGCGAGAGACCATTCGACAATTCGAGATTCCACGACAGCCGTTCGCGGATTTGCTGACGGCCTTCCGGCAGGATCAGACCATCACCCGCTTCGAAACGTTCGAGGACGTGCTCGGCTACTGCAAGTATTCTGCGAATCCGGTTGGGCACCTGGTGCTGTATTTGTGCGGGTATCGTGATGCGGAGCGGCAACAGCTTTCGGACTACACCTGCACGGCGCTGCAGCTGGCAAATTTCTGGCAGGACGTGGCCGTGGATTATGGCAAGGGCCGCATTTATCTTCCGCGCGAGAGCATGCGCAAGTTCGGGGTGAGCGAAACGGAGATCGAGCAGCGGCGGGCGACTCCCGGATTCATCGCACTCATGAAGTTTGAAGTTGACCGGGCTCGGGAGTGGTTCGAGCGGGGATTGCCGCTCACGAGAATGGTCAATCGCGAACTGGCACTGGACGTGGAATTGTTCAGTCGCGGCGGGCAGGAGATCCTGCGGGCGATTGAGCGCCAGGGGTATGACGTTCTGAAGAGCCGGCCGGCGATCTCGAAGCCGAAGAAGCTTTGGCTGGTGCTGCGCGCGGCCGTGGGGAAGTTCCTGTGAGCGCCGGAGACAAGAAGCAACACCCGCTACAGCTTTCCACGGCGTATGGCGTTTGCCGGCATATTACCCGTACTCAAGCCAAGAATTTCTACTACGCGTTCCTGGTGTTGCCGAGCCGCAAGCGCAATTCGCTGTGCGCGGTGTACGCCTTCATGCGGCACGCGGATGACATTTCCGACGACGAGTCGGTGCCGGTGCTGGTACGTCGCGAGAAACTCTCTTCGCTTTTGGAGGGATTGCATCGCGCGGTGGCGGGCGAGCGTACGGACGATCCCGTGCTGTTTGCGCTGGCGCATACCCAGAAGAAGTATGACGTGCCGATGGAGTGGCTCGACAAGTTGGTGTTCGGCACCATGATGGACCTGCATGACGAAGAACCAGAGAACGCGGATATTCAAGAGCAAGGTGCCCGGCGTGACGTTGCGCCGGCGGCGGTGCTCACGAAGCGTATCCGGACGTTTCGCACCTTCGACGATTTGTATGCGTATTGCTACCACGTGGCGTCGGTGGTGGGGCTGGTATGCATCAAGATTTTCGGGTATCGCGATCCGGAGGCCGAGAAGCTTGCGGAACGCACGGGGATCGCTTTTCAGCTGACGAATATCCTGCGCGATGTGAAAGAAGACGCCGAAATGGGGCGTGTCTACCTGCCGGAGCAAGACCTCGAGAGGTTTGGTTTGACGGCTGAAGACGTGGTGGCCCTGGTTTCGCCCGGCGGTTCCTCATCAAGCGTGGCGTGGCTCGATCGCTTGCAGCCGGTGCTGCAATTGGAAGGCGAGCGTGCGCTCGGGTATTACCAATCTGCGCAGGCTTTGACCGCGCTGGTGGGTGAAGATAGCCAACCGGCGTTGTGGGCGC
This sequence comes from uncultured Acidobacteriaceae bacterium, assembly GCA_963703075.1. Lineage (GTDB taxonomy): Bacteria > Acidobacteriota > Terriglobia > Terriglobales > Acidobacteriaceae > Korobacter. The sequence goes on along the minus strand of OY969786.1, from coordinate 1,661,311 downwards.
TGGTGGAAATCTATCGCAAGCTGATGGAGAAGATTGTCGCGCGAAAGTACGACGTCTTCAGCGAACGGGTGCAGCTGACGACGGCTGAAAAACTGCGGGTGCTGGGGAAGGGATTCGTTCGCCGCCTGACATGAGCACCACCCTCATAGAACCTCAACGCAAGGCTGAGATTCCGAAGGAGAGGCGCGCCCGCGTCGCCATTGTAGGTGGAGGCCTGGCAGGGCTGGCGGCGGGTTGTGCCTTGGCGGACGCCGGGTTCTCGGTGCGCCTGCTGGAACGCAAACCGTTTCTTGGCGGGCGGGCATCGTCGTATCAGCATCCTGCGACGGGCGAGGTGGTGGATAACTGCCAGCACGTGCTATTGGGATGCTGCACGAACCTCCTCGATCTCTACAAGAGGCTGAAGGTCGAAGACCAGATTCGCTGGTTCGACCAACTGACATTTCTACTTCCAGGCGGGAAGTCGGGAACGATCCAGCCTTCGGCGCTGCCCGCGCCTCTACATGCTTCACCGGCATTCCTGAAATTTTCCGTGTTGAACTTGCGGGACAAGATCGCGATCGGGCGGGCCATGTTCTCGCTGATGCGAGGGCTCCCGAAAGAAACGGGCGAAAATTTCCTTGCGTGGTTGAAGCGACACGGACAAACCGAGCAGGCAATCGCGCGTTTCTGGGCGCCGGTATTGATCAGTGCCCTGAATGACGATCTCGACCAGGTTTCCGTGCGCTACGCAGCATTGGTGTTCCGCGACTCATTTCTGAAGTCGGCGGAAGCGGGCAGGATGGGCGTTCCGGCGGCTCCGCTCAGCGATATTTATGGAGGCGCTGCCAGCTATATCGAAGAACGGGGCGGGGAAGTGATGCTGCGCGCTTCGGTGGAGAGCCTGGAAGTAGGGGAAAGCTCGGTCGTGATGCAGGCGAACGGCGAGAAAATCGAGAGCGATTATGTCGTGCTGGCTGCGCCCTTCTATGAGTCGGTGAAGTTGCTGCCGCAGTCGCCGGATGCCGATGCCCTGCGTTCGCAGATCGGCGAACTGAAGACGGTGCCGATTACCGGGATTCACTTCTGGTTCGATCGCGAGGTCACTCCGCTGGAACACGCGGTGCTGCTCGACCGGACCATCCAGTGGATGTTCCAGAAGTCGAAGCTGCTGCGCACGGGATCGGATATGGGTGCGCCGCTGGCGTCGGGAAGCCATGTGGAACTGGTCGTGAGCTCTTCGAAATCGTTGCTGACCATGGGGCGCAACGAGATTCTCGACCTGGCGCTGAAGGAATTCGTGGAATTCTTTCCGGCGGCGAAGGATGCGCGGGTGCTAAAGTCGGCGGTGATCAAGGAAGTGCATGCGACCTTTTCTCCGGCGCCGCAGAGCGATCAATATCGTCCGCTGCCGATTACTCCGTGGCCGCGGATCTTTCTGAGCGGTGATTGGACGGCGACGGGATGGCCGGCGACGATGGAGGGGGCAGTGCGGGCAGGATATGCAACCGCCGAGGCCTTGGCCTTCGCCAGCGGCAAGCAGGAAAAGTTCCTCGTCCCGGACTTGCCGGCGCGAGGATTGATGAAGTTGTTTCCCGCCTAGATCTCCGCTTTACCGCTATTTCGCCGCGGACTTCTCTTTGGCGAGCTCCTGATGAAAATTGGCGTCTGCATCCAGGACAGCTGCCTTATACCCGGCTGGGTCGATCCAGAGAGATGGATTGGTGCGCGCTCCCTGGTCGAGTTTCTCCAGCATGTTGAAGTAACCGCCGTGAGCGCCAAGAAAGATGTCCACCGGCAGCGACTTGTAAACAGCAAAAGTGTGTTCGAAGTCGCTCTCGATCCCGGGGTAAGAGGCGGGCTTTCCGTCCATGGCAATATAGAGAACGCCGGGATTGCTGCTCCAACCACCGACGATGGCGACCAAGAGTTCTTTTTCGCCGTCCTTCACGCGCATGGTAAATGTGGTGCAACCACGGGTGTGACCGGCAGTCCTGAGTGCGGTCAGGGTTGTGCCACCGAGCGAGATCGGTTCGCCGTCGTGCAACGTCTTGTCCACATGTGCGAGCGGGAAATGGGAGTTCGGCAGGTCGAATGACGTTTTGCCGCCGCTCTCGACGACGTCAACGTCGCCTTCCATCACTTCGTACTGCGCTCCTGTTTCGCGAAGGACTTCGGCCGCGCCGCTGACATGATCGTAGTGTACCTGGCTGCTGAGCAGGATCTTCGTATCCTTCCAATGAAAACCAAGTTGCTCGATGCTGTGGCGAATTTGTGGCGGCGAAGTTTCGAGGTTGGCGTTGATGAGAATGTTCCCCGCGGGCGTAACGACCAGGTAAGAAGCCAGGTCGCGGCTGCCGACGTAGTAGAGATTGCCCGTGATCTTGAACGGTTCGATGGGCGTGGTCCAGTCGGCAGGGGTTGCTGCAAAGAGAGTGGTAGCGGATAGCAGTAACGCGATGAAGAAGCGGAGCATGGTGGTTTGATTTTATTGGCTGACTCGGAAGGCTGGGTTGACGAAGTCGATGCGGGAGAAAGTGACCGTGAATTCGGCGGCGCGCAGGTTGACGGAGTTGTAGGCTCCCGTGCGAACAGCAGGTTCCCTAAGTCGAAAGTCCCCACCCTTCGCAACAGGCGCTCAGGATGGGGCACCCTACGCTCCTCTGGATGACAAGAGGGAACGTGGCGGGTGTTGGAGACTTTGTGGGCTAGCAGCGATGTGATTAGGCGTTGCCGACCTTGGTGTTTTTCTGGGCGTAGGCGAAGCGGTAGACCTGGGCGTCGATTTCGCGGCGGAGGTCACGCCAGATGGTATCGGGCATCTGCAGGAAGGTATCGACGACTTTGGGATCGAACTGCTTGCCGGACCATTGGGCGATTTCTTCACGGGCAGCCTGGATGGACTGGGCGGCGCGGTATGGACGGTCGGAAGTAATGGCGTCGAGGGTATCGGCGACGGCAAATATGCGAGCGCCGAGGGGAATCTGCTCACCCTTGAGGCCGCGCGGGTAGCCGGTGCCGTCGTAGAACTCCTGGTGGGCGTAGACGATCTCGGCGGCCTCGTAGAGGAACGGGATTTTGCGGAGCATGTGGTAACCCCGGTAACAGTGCTCGCGCATGATGACGACTTCGTCGGGCGTAAGCGGACCGGGTTTACGCAAGATGGCGTCGGGAATCGCCATTTTGCCAATGTCGTGCAGGAAGGCGCCGCGAGCAATCACGCGAATGCGCTCGGTTTCCAGGCCCATGGCACGGGCAGTTGCGATCGTGAAGGCGGTTACGCGCTTGGAGTGTCCTTCGGTTTCGGCGTCCTTCAGATCGAGGGCGTCGCCGAGGGCTTCCAGGGTAATGTCGTAGGAACGCTCGAGGTCGGCCATGGCCTGTCGCAACTGCTCAGTGCGATTGGCCACCAGGGACTCCAGGTTCGTCTGGTAGGCGCGGTTTTCGAGTTTGAGGCGCCGATTTTCCAGCGCGCGGCGCACCATGGCCAGCAACTGCTCGCGCTCGAAAGGCTTCAGGAGGTAGTCGTACGCGCCATTGCGGATAGCGGCGAGGGCAACGGAGATGTCGTGTACCGCGGTGACCATGACGACTGGCATGTCGGGATAGCGTTCCTTGGTCTTTTCCAGGAGTCCGATCCCGTCCAGTTCCGCCATCATCAGGTCGGAAAGCATGAGTTCGAACTCCTCGCCCGACTCAAGGACAGCGAGGGCCTGCAGGCCGGAGGCAGCCTGTTGGGTTTTATATCCGGCATTGCTGAGCATGGAGGAGACGATTTCGCGGATAGGTTCTTCGTCATCGACCACAAGAATTCTGTCACCAGGCATAAGAACCTTATAGCACCTTCAAATTTCAATCAGTCTGGAGAGTACATTTTCACACAGCGGAGCAGGAATGTAACGTTTGCTTTAGCGGTTACGCATTTATACCTTCAACGTTACCAGCCGAGTAATGAATTCTGCTGATTGTACAACGAGAATCACTCCCGTCACCCCCGTGAAAGCCGCGAAAACAGAGGCTTTTCGCAGGACGGTGGTATATGATCTCTGGAAATCCGATGCAGTCGGCGCCTCATTCGAGCGGGTATTGGCAATTGATCTGGCATCAATTGCTCTATGCCGACGTATTGGCTAAGGGACCGGACGTTGTCATCCTCCTGGCGGCGACAGTTCTTGTCTATCGCACTTTCCGCGAACGCTTTCTCCGGGTATGGATTGGTGGATGGGTTGCGTACCTGGTCTACAGGATCATGGGGACAGTTCCGGCGACGCGAAGTTCCGCGCTGCTGACGGTTTTCTCCCATCTCGCATATATCGCCGCGGTCACGATGTTCGCGATGGCCGTTCTGCAGTACACGCGCCGGAAAAAGTGGGAATGGAGCATTTTTGTCTGCGGCTTGCTGGCGGCGGGAGCTGCCTGCGTGCGCGGTTTCTGGGGCGAAGCTCCGGAAGCTTTGGCGGTTGCGGAGATCGTTTTCAGCTGCGCGATGGCTTGGATCGCGGCGCTGCAGCTATTCCTTTTCACGCGTGGGCGAAGGCAGATTGGCGTGTGGCTGATGATGCCTCCGCTCTTGCTGCTGCATCCGGATATCTCGCCCGGGCAGGTGCATACATTATCGGGTCTCGATATCGCGATCGAGCTGCTGCTGGGACTGAGCATGCTGGTGATCGTGCTCGATCACTCGCGGGAGCGCACCGAGCGCCTCAAACTCATCAATGCGATTACCAGCACAATTGCCGGAACGCACGAAGCGGGCCCGCTGGTGTTGAGCGCACTCGATCAGTTGAAGATGCACATCGGGGCATCATGCGCGTGGTACCGACAGCCGGTATTGGACAAGCTCGTAATCCAGCAGCACATCGGGCTCTCAGAGAATTACTTGAACAACCGCCGGGTGCTCCGCATGGAAGAGAGCCAGTCGGTCCGCATGATCGAGCAGGGCATGCCCGGCTTTTATGAAGCCTCGCACAGCGATGCGGCCACCTTGGCGTTGTTCGCGGAGATGCACGTAGCGCGCGTCGTGGTAGTGCCGGTGAAGGGCAAGAACTCGATCATCGGCACGATCAATCTCGGGATTCCGAAGCTGCGGTCATTTCTTCCCGAAGAACTGAGCTTCCTGGCCTCGGTGGCCGACCAACTGGGCATTGCGCTGGAAAACCTGAAGATGTTCGCCCAGGTGATGCGCTCGCAACGGCAGTGGATCAGCACCTTCGACTCGATTGAAGACATCATCCTCGTGCACGACGATACTGGCCGCATTATGCGGACCAACCGGGCGCTGTTGCAGCGGCTGGGAAGACGTGTCCACGAGGTGATCCACGAGCCCATAGGCGCGGTTCTGCCGAACGTTCCGCACACGGTGCACTGCCCCTATTGTGAAGGTCCCCGCGAGCAATATGTTGAGCGGCCGGATCCATGTTTCGGCGGCTACTCAATGGTCTCGACTTCGTCGTATTCGGAGGGTGGGAGTACGGAACTGGGTACCATCCACATCGTGAAGGACACGACCGAGAGGCGGGCCGCGGAAGAGCGCTACCGCCTCCTTTTTGAAGAGGTCGGCGAAGGGGTGTATATCACGACGGGGGATGGGCGCATTCTCGAAGTCAACGATGCGTTTGTACGGATGCTCGGGTACGAGAGCCGGCGCGAGCTGCTCAACGTCGATCTCGGGCGCACGGTGTACGCCACACCGGAGGACCGCGAGCGTATCCTGGGCGAGATCCAGACGAATAATTTCATCCGCAATGCCGAGACCGTGTTGTTGCGCAAGGATGGCAGCGCGCTGACGGTGCTGGAAAGCAGCTTTGCGACCCGCGATGCGACGGGCAAAATCGTTCGCTACCAGGGTTTCCTGGTGGACATCAGCGAGCAGAAACGCATTGAGAACGAGATCAAGCGCCGCAATCGGGAACTCAATGCGATGAACTCGATTGCGGTGATCGGCGCGCGATCCTTCGATCTCGACGAGATCCTGAATGTCACGATGCGGCAAACGGTGGATCTTTTCAGCGCCGAGTTGGGCTCGATCTGGATCTACGACCAGGCGACAAAGGTGCTAGAAGCACGGGCGACTTTTGGAGCGCAAAACCTCGCGAGCAAAGTTCCCCGGCTGGCGATCGCGCCGGAGCTTTACGAGCTGCTGGTAAAGAGCCACCCCGAGGCCCTGAGTGAGGAACATGCCGAACTGATTCCCGAGCAGGCACGGCGGCATTTTGTGGAGGTCGGCATCGCCTCCTGGATGTGCGTTGTGCTCTGGATCGGAGAGAAGCCGCTGGGAGCGATTGCCATCAGCAGCCGGACGGCCCGAGAGTACTCAGCTCTGGACCGGAACCTGATGATCGCCATTGGGCGGCAGCTCGCGACCACGATCGATAAGGTTCGTCTCTACGAAGAAACCACCAAGGCCTACGACGATTTGCGAAACACCCAGGAGCAGCTGCTGCAGAGCGAGAAGATGTCGGCGGTAGGGCAGCTGATTTCAGGGGTCGCGCACGAACTAAACAACCCGCTGACGGCGATCGTGGGATACGCCCAACTTCTGGAGCAGGAGCCGCTCTCCACCCGTGCTCTGGATTTTGTACAGAAGCTGTACAAGCAGACGCAACGGACGCGCCGGGTCGTGCAGAACCTGCTGTCGTTCGCTCGGCAGCGCAAGCCCCTGAAACAGGATGTGGATTTGCGGCGCGTGCTCGATGAAACCCTCGCCCTGCGCGATTACGACCTGAAGCTGAACAACATTGGCGTCGAACACGAATTTTCCGATGCCTTTCCCCACGTGGTGGCGGATGCCCATCAGCTTGAACAGGTGTTCCTGAACATCATCAACAACGCGGTCGATTCGATGCTGGAGGGTGCGAAAGGCGGCCTGCTGCGGGTGACTGCAGCGACGGATGAGGAGCGCCAGGCTGCCGTGGTTGAGTTCCGCGACACCGGGCCGGGAATCAAGGACCCGAAGCGCATCTTCGATCCGTTCTATACGACCAAAACCGTGGGCAAGGGAACCGGTCTCGGGCTGAGTATCTGCTACGGCATTGTGAAGGAGCACGGCGGCGACATTACGGCGTTCAATCATCCCGACGGCGGAGCGGTCTTTCAAGTTCGGCTGCCTCTCACCTCGCAGGCCCGGTCCCAGGAGAGTGCACCGGTCGTGATCCCGAACGAGGCACTGCGCGGAAAGATCCTGGCGGTCGACGATGAGGATGCGGTGCTCGATCTTGAGCGCGAACTGCTTTCCGGCGCCGGGGCGGAGGTTCATTGCGCCCAGGACGGGGCGGAAGCCATCCAGTTGATGCAAACCCACGTATTCGATGCCGTGGTCATCGACAGCAAGATGCCGGGGGAAATTGACGGGGCGGACGTATATCGCTGGGCCTTAAAAAACCATCCGGAGCTGGCTTCGCGGTTCGTCTTCACGGTGTCGCACGCTTCCGAACCTGTGGTACGAGAGTTCCTGGAAGAGCACTCGCTTTCACATATCGAGAAACCTTTTCAAGTTTCGGAGCTGATCACCGTGCTGCGAAGAATTCTCGGGTTGCAGAAAGCCGCTCTCGCGCCAAACGCATCCTAGACTTAACAACTACCTACAGCCCCCGCGTAAGGCAAAATGTGGGAATCGGCATACCACATTGCGGAATCCGTCTATCGCCATCCTAGGCTTAGCGGGTCGGTTTTACATACCTCCTGAAAACATTGGGTATCACCCGGGCCTTAGTTCTCTTAGGCTTCCGAAGCTCGCAGGGCGAAATTTGGGCATTCGGGCAACTTTCGGAAGTTAGGCAGCGGGATTGCAATAGATGAGAGGCACAGGGGTAAGAAAACCCTCGAAGTCGAGGTTAGCTGACGAGAGAGATGTTCAGCGGCCCGCCCAAGCAAGAAGCAAAACAGATACCAATAACCCTAAAGGGGGCAGAATGGCGAGCACAGTTCAGAACGTTGCAGTCTCCGAGTACATGAGTTTTCTCCCGTCCTTCCAGCAAGTTTCCAACAAACGTATTTATGAAGAGAACCGGCATCGGGTGTATGCGATGGCGTTCTGGATGACGGGCAGCGAATTACAGGCTGAACAGGTACTGGAAGAAACGTTCGTACGCGCATTCGCAAGAACCGATTCACCGACGGAAGAACAGATTGATGCCGCATTGCTCGCAGAGCTGCGCCGCGAATACGCAATCGGGGAACTGACCCTGGCGTGCGCGGAAGCCACAAAGGTCCTGAACATTCGCGAGAACACGAAGCGTGTTCACCTCGAGTTGGCGGTGGTTCAACTTCCCGCCACCGAAAAGTTAATTTTCCTGATGCACGACGTGGAAGGCTACGATCATGCTCGCGTCGCACAGACTCTTAGCATCAGCGAAATGGAATCCAAGCACGGCCTGCACCAGGCCCGGCTACGCATCCGGGAACTGGTTGCCGATATGGCCTGGTAAATTTCTTTTACACCCTAGTTAACTCTCTCCATAATGCCCCTCCAACCAGAGGGGCACTTTTTGTTGCGCGACAAAGCGGAGCTATGAACTCCGCTTGTTTATTGGGACTCTGAGGTTAGCGCGCCACGGATGCGTTCTTGAGCACACCGGCCTGCATGGCGATCTTTTCGAGGCGGGTACGGTTCTCCGGTCGAAGCGGGACCATCGGGAGACGGTAGACCTCTTCGAGGCGGCCCATCATGGCGAGTACAGCTTTTACAGGGCCGGGATTCGATTCAATGAAATTGGCGTTCATCAGGTTGAGCAAGCGGCCGTGCAGGGAACGGGCGGTGGGCCAGTCGTTATTCAGGGCGGCGTGCACCATTGCCGCGAGCTCTTTCGGAACCTGGTTGGAGGCGACCGAGATCAGGCCTACGCCGCCGACAGAGAGGATCGGAAGGGTCAGGGCATCGTCGCCTGAGAGAACGGAGAAGGTGTCTGGCTTCTGGTTACAGATTTCCATGATCTGCGCCAAGTTGCCGCTGGCTTCCTTGACGGCGACGATGTTGGCAATTTCGGCGAGACGGAGCAGGGTAGCGGTTTCAATGTTGGCGGCGGTGCGGCCGGGCACGTTGTAGAGCACCAGCGGCTTATCCACGGCTTCGGCAATGGCCTTGAAATGCTGATACTGGCCTTCCTGGGTGGGCTTGTTGTAATAAGGCGAGGCGGTGAGGATGGCATCGACTCCGCGGATGGCGGCGACTTCCTTCGCTTTCGCAACGGCCTCGGCGGTATTGTTGGAGGTTGCGCCGGCGACGATCGGGACGCGCCCCTTAGCGGCTTCAATGGTCGACTCGATGACCTGGATCCACTCGTCGTGGGTGAGGGTAGGCGTCTCGCCAGTGGTACCGCAGGGAACCAGGAAATCGATGCCGGAGTCGATCTGCCACTCGACGAGAGCGCGCTGGGCATGAAGATCGAGACTGCCATCCTGCTTGAAAGGGGTTACCAGCGCGGTGCCACAGCCACGTAATCTCATCTTCAAACCTCGTGGAAGATCTCACGGAACTCGTAAAATCCGGTTTTGCCTTGGAGCCACTCGGCGGCTTTCACAGCGCCTTCGGCGAAGCCGCGCCGCGAACGGGCTTCGTGCGTGAGAGTCAGAGTGTCGCAATCGGATTCGAGAATGATTGTATGCGTTCCCGGGGCGTCGCCTTCGCGAATTGAAGCGATCTCCAGGTTCTTGCCGCCGTTCTCCTGCAAGATGTGCTGCAAACGCAGAGCGGTGCCCGAAGGCGCGTCCAGCTTATGGACGTGGTGAATCTCTTCAAGCGAGCCGCTGTAACCGTGTTTCAAGGCGTCGGCAGCAAGTTTTGCGATTTCAAAGAAAAGGTTCACGCCGAAGGAGAAGTTCGCGGCATAGACAAAGCCGGTGCCATGCTGCTGGACGAGCGTGCGCATGCGATCCAGTTGGCCATACCATCCGGTGGTGCCGACGACCATGTTCTTGCCGGCGCGCGCACAAGCCTCGATGTTCTGTAGGACGGCCACCGGGGTGGTGAAGTCGATCACGACATCTACGTTGCGCAAGCGGTCTTCGGTGAGAGCGCCGGCATTGCGGTTCTCGCTCTCCTCGAGGCTGCGCACCTGGTGATGGCGCTCGAGAGCGATTTCACTGACCAGCGATCCGGTTTTTCCACGACCCAGCACCAAGAGATTCAATCGAACACCTCGGGATCGAGATCGGTGAAGAATTGGGCATGCAGCCGGCGCACGGCTTCCGGAACATCGTCCTCATCGATCACGAAGGTGATGTTGATCTCGGAGGCTCCCTGGGAAATCATGCGCACGTTGATATCGGAGATGGCGGTGAAGACTTGCGCTGCAATGCCCGGGCGTTCGCGAAGGTTCTCGCCGACGAGACAGACGATGGCTTTGCGTCCCGCATATTTTACGAAGGCCAGCTTTTCCATGTCGGCGGCGATTTCGGGAATGCGCTCGTTCGAGTCGACGGTGAGCGAAACGCTGACCTCGGAGGTGGAAACGACATCGACGGCGCACTTGTGGCGATCGAAGACCTCGAAGATTTGCCGTAGGAAACCGTGCGCCATCAGCATCCGAGCGGCGACCACGTCGATCACCGTAATGCGCTTCTTGGCGGCGATGGCCTTGAATGGATGACGACAGTGCGGAGCGCGGGCCACGATCTTCGTGCCTTCGTTGCCGGGATTGCGCGAGTTGAGTACGTAGACGGGAATATTTTTCTCGATTGCCGGAAGAACGGTGGCCGGGTGCAAAACCTTGGCACCGAAGTATGCCAGTTCGGCGGCTTCTTCGAAGCTGATGACCTTGATGCGATGGGCATCGGGACAGAGATTCGGGTCGGTCGTCTTCATGCCGTCGACGTCGGTCCAAATCTCGATGGCTTCGGCATTCAGTCCGGTACCAACCAGGGCGGCGGAGAAATCGGAGCCGCCGCGGCCGATGGTGGTAGTGATGCCTTCGGGCGTATTGCCGATGAAGCCGCCCAGCACGGGTATCTTGCCGGCTTCGACCAGGGGTAGCAGCCGGGTTTCGAGGCGGCGGTTGATTTCGTTGGTCTGGGGGATGGCGCGGCTAAAGGTGTCGTCGGTAATGATCAACTCCCGCGCATCGACGTGAACGGCATCCATGCCGAGTGCGACAAAGGCGGCGGCAACCACTTTGCTGTTGATGCGCTCGCCGTAGGAGACAACGTTGTCCTGGGTGCGGGGGGTGAGCTCACCGACGGCGGAAACGCCCTCGAGCAGCTTCTCGAGGGTGTCGTAATCACCAGCGAGGCTGGCGTGGATCTGGTGGGAGTGGTCGGTGACAAGTGCTGACGCGACGGCGGAGTGGCGGTTGCGCAGGGTACGGCAGAGGGCGATGGCTTTTTCCCGGTCGCCGATGCCAGCCGCGGCGGCCATGGCGAGCAGTTGGTCGGTGGCTTTCGACATGGCGCTGACCACCACCACTGGATGGCGGTTGAGACGGTTCTGAACGATGCTCGCGACGCGATGGATCGCTTCCGCGCTTTCGACGGAGGTTCCGCCGAACTTCATCACGATCATCGCGGATGCGTCCTCACGCGAGGTAGCCTTTCGCCTTCAGCAGCTCGGCGTTGAGGATGGCCGCACCGGCGGCGCCGCGAATGGTGTTGTGCGAAAGTACGACGAACTTCCAGTCGAGCAGGCCGCATGGGCGCAGGCGGCCCATGGTGGCGGTCATGCCGCCGCCCGCGTCAACATCGAAGCGGGGCTGGGGACGGTCCGGACGATCGTCATATACCAGCACCTGGGGCGGAGCAGACGGCAATGCCAGCTGCTGCGGGATGCCGGCATATTCACGCCAGGCGGAGAGAATGTCAGCTTCGTTCGTTTTCTTCGAAAAGCTCAGGGAGACGCATTCGGTGTGTCCATCTTCCACGGGAACCCGGTTGCAGTGCGCGGTGATGGCGAAAGGAGCATCGGTGATGCCGCCAGGTCCGTGGGTACCGAGCAGTTTCCTGGTTTCGGCTTCGAGCTTCGGCTCCTCACCGTTGATGAACGGAATGACGTTGCCGAGGATATCGAGCGACGGCACGCCGGGGTACCCGGCACCGCTGACTGCCTGCATCGTACTGACGAAAATCTTGTCGATGTGAAAGCGCTGATGCAACGGCGCTAATGCCATGACCAGGCCGATGGCGCAACAGTTGGGGTTGGTCACGATGTATCCACCGGACTGCTTGCGCCACTTCTGAAGCTCGAGGACAGCGATGTGCTCGGGATTGACTTCGGGAATGACCAGTGGAACATCCGGGTGCATGCGGAACGCGGAAGAATTCGTGACCACGGCGCAGCCGGCGGCTGCGAACAGCGGTTCCAGTTCTTTGGCAGGTGCGGAATCCAAGGCAGCGAAAATCACCTTGGGAGCATTGGCGGGGTGGGCGGCGGAGACCGGCATCTTCGCGATGCGTTCCGGCAAAACCGTCTTCATGCGCCAGCGTGCTGCTTCCGCGTAGCTCTTGCCTTCGGAACGTTCCGAGGCAGCAAGCCAAACAATCTCAAACCAGGGGTGACCTTCGAGCAGCTGGATAAACCGCTGCCCGACCATGCCCGTCGCCCCCAAAATACCGATGGGAATTTTCTTATCTAGCATGATGATTTTGGTTGGATTGTAACATCCGGAGCAGCCGGAAAGACCTGCGTGGACCGCGCCCGCACACTCGATTCGTAAGAGTCAAACGAATCGCGGTCACTAATCTCGCAGGACTTCCGTGTTGTTCTCGGGAACGAGGATGCGCTGCAATTTGTAGCTATCATCGAGCCACATCGCCCACTTCGCTCCGTCCACATCGAGGTCGAAGCGACGCAATTGCACCTCAGCGCCTTTGAGCATCACCTTCTCCGGCCCCTTGTACTCGATGTTGATGAGAACAGGCGTGGCGGTGTGAGGTACAAGGCCACCGAACTTCGTCTTGGTCATGGTGCATTGCGCGTCGGTCGGCTTGCAGCTCGCGCCGATGTAGCGCCATGCCAGCAATTCGCGGTGAACAAAAAAGAAATCGTCGATGATCACGGTGGAGGCGGGCAGCAGCAGGGGACGGTCGAATGGCTTGGCTTTGTCGCCACTGTAAAGGTGTTCGAGAAGAAACTTGTCGTCGGGTGTGACGACGCTCGAGGCTTTCCCCGGGGAGATCTCTTTCCATTCGTAGTGCAGCAGGTCGCCATTCGCGGCCAGTTGCATGTCGGAGCGCTGCTCGATCTTGGTGCCTCCCTGGTCGATGGTGAGGTCGCTGTGGGTGGTGCTGCCGGTGGTGCTCTGCTCGATCGTGAAGGCTTCGGTTCCCACGCGGTTGCCGCTGACAAAGATGCCGAACTTGCCGGAATCGATGACCTTCGCGGCGGGCGTTTTGTCTTTAGGACCGGCAAACAGAGAAAGCGAAGCAAAACCTACAACGAGCACCAGAGCAAAACGTGTCGGGGGAAACAACTGCTGCACAGAACCTCCATCCATCTCTTGCTGCAATACGGTAACGCAGCTTGGTCGTGTGACCAAGAAACTATTCGGGTACGGCCGGCTTGGCGTGTCGGCTGGTGAGCAGGGAAACGATGTCCCTGGCGATCTGTTGCGGCGACCGTCCGGCTACTTGCACGATGGCATCGGCCAACCGGTAGTCCGCCTGACGATCTTCGAACAACTGGCGGAACTTTGCAGGATCCTTCATCAACGGCCTTGTGCCTTCTTCGGTGCAGCAACGCGAAAGCAGAAGATCGAAGCTGCCCTCCAGGTAAACGGTCATTGCGCCGAAGGAGCGGAGAGTTTCGCGATTGCCGGCATGGACGAACGTTCCTCCACCGAGGGCGATGACGGCGGGACTGGTCGTCTGACGAAAAACCTGCTGAAGAACGTCACTCTCGAGTTGCCGGAAGTGCGGTTCACCCAGGGTCTGGAAGATTTCGGCGATGCTGCGTCCCTGCTGCAGAACTATCTCGGTATCGAGATCGACGAAGGCCCAACCCAGCAATTCCGCCAAAGCGGCGCCGACGGTCGATTTTCCCGAACCCATGAAGCCGGTCAGGCAGATCCATCGGGCGCTTGAAAACATGGAGTTGGTAGACACGGTCCTTCCGTCGCGAGGCAGGTCGCTTTCAGTTGTTCTGATGGAAGGATTTTAGCATCGCGGAAAGAAAGGTCACGACCAAGAGGCAGCAGCAAGTGAGGAGGTCACCTGGGAAAGTTTACACGTGCAGCGTTATTCGCTGGCGAGTTTGGGTCCATGCGCGCGCAAATGCTAGAGGAGCAGACGCGCGCCTCAGAAACTGCGTTTCGCCTGGTGGGGCTTGGCCAGTTCTTCGTGCTCGATGGAATGCTGGATGTTGTTCCACACGCGCGGATCCGGCTCTTCCATCGGTACCAGAAGTTTGGCCTGCTCGACAATGTACTTCAAGTCCCGCACAAGATCGGAACAGATGTGGCAGGTCCGCAGATGCTCCTGCTCCTGTTCACTTCCACCCGTATCGATGATGTCAGGCAGTACCTTTTGAAATTCGGCGCAAGTCATCACAACCTCTCCCCGTGTAAAACCAGCTGCCGTACCTTGCTTGCCCATGGCTGGTTCTTTCTTTGCCTGCTCACCGTCTGGCGGCCTTTTCGGCTCTGTTCGTTTTAAGCAGGTCGCGTAACTTCATTCTTGCTTTGTGGAGCTGCGATTTACTGTTGCCGATCGAGCAGCCCATCATCTCGGCAATTTCGTTGTGTTCGTACCCTTCTACGTCGTGAAGCACGAAAATGATGCGATAGCCCGGTGGAAGACTCTCGATCGCCCTGCCCAAGTTGACCCGGTCGATTGACCCGGCCAGAACGTTGTCGCGGGCGCCAATGTCTTTCTTTGGCCCGTCTTCCTGTTGGGGCTCCATGCTTTCCTCGAGAGAAACCTCGGGGAGTCCCTTTTTCCTTAAATGCATTAGAACCACATTTACGGCCAGACGATGTAACCAGGTTGAAAATGCCGATTCGCCGCGGAAAGTAGCAATCTTGCGGAACAGCTGCAGGAAGGCTTCCTGGGTAAGGTCTTCGGCCTCAGCAGTATTGCCTGTCATGCGCAGGCAAAGAGAGTAGACACGGCGCTTATGTAGACCATAGAGGGCCTCAAAAGACTCGCCGTCGCCATTTTTCGCCCGGTCGATCGCTTCTGCTTCGGTGATTCCGGTAGAAAGAATCTTTTTTGCTGTCGTCAATGATCAAACCTTCAGGTCTGGTTCGCCCGTTCGTGGCCAGCAGCCAAGGCCCGGAGCTATTTGGAAAGAGTGTAAAAATTGCAAATTGGTTGTATGGAAGTTGGTAGGAGGGCCTCTCGGGCCGTAACTCCTTCCATTCGCTCGTCAGATCTCAACCTTTGGCAGTAATGGTCTCCAGTCCGTGGCCGTGGGGCCCGGTTTCGCGGGCACGCAGCAGGAAAGCGCAACCCATGGACAGAAATCCGATGATGGAAAAAGTCCACATGCCGAGCCGGTAGCCATTGGGATTGGTGGCGCTGGCCCCTGCCAAGTCGTTCTCCCAACCGATCAGGAAATTGAAAGCTGCGAGGCCAATGTTCTGGATCATGGTCATGACGCCGTAGGCGGTGCCCAGCTTCGATTCGTCGACGATGTAGGCTACCGACGGCCACATCACCGCGGGTATGAGCGAAAAGGCGATGCCCATCATCGCCATCGGGACCAGGAGATTCACATGCGTGTATCCCATGATCAGGTAAACCGGGATCAGCAGCATGGAGCCGAACATCATGAAAAGCGCTCGTTTGCCAACCTTGTCGACGAGCAAACCGAAGAGTGGAGTCGCGATCATGGCGAAGAGGGTCAAAAGGCTGGAGAGAAATCCGCCTTGAGCGCGTGAGGCACCGTGCGCATCCATGAAGAACTTCACGGCGAAGGTCTGGAATGGGAAGATGCCCGAGTAGAAGAGGATGCAGAGGCCGACGATGTACCAGAAAGAAACACCAAAGTTGAACAGATCCTTGAAAACAACTTTGTCGGGCTGGGTGGCTGCTCCGAGGGCGTAGTGCCGGTCGGCGTAGTTTTCCATCATCCAGTACACGAGCGGCGCCAAGATACAGACGGTACAGAAACCGACGGCGATGAGGAAAGGGTCTCGCCAGTTCGTGTAAGCGGCGCGCGCCCAGGTTGGCGAATTCAGAGCGGCGAAGGTGCCTAGCCGGGCGATGGTGAGATTCGCGCCGAACGCAAAGCTGAGCTCCTTGCCGCGAAACCATTTTGCCAGCAGGGTGGTGACAGAAACCGTGAGAGATTCGGCGCCCATGCCAAACACCAGGCGGCCCGTTGCCATCACCCAGAGATGTGGGCTCAGGACGGTGATAATTGAGCCGATGAAGCAGAGGACGCCGAAGATCAAGGTCGCTTTCTTGACCCCGATCCGGTCGATGATCATGCCGCCGAGGACGACGGTAAAGATATTTGGAACGCTATAAATGCCCTGCAGGAGCCCGATGTTGGAGTCTGTAAACCCGAGTTGTTTGCTGAGGAGGTCGGCGACCGGACTCAGTGCGTCGTATACGTAGTAATTGCCGAACATGGCCAGGCTGACGAAGATCAGCACGGCCCAGCGATAAAACTTGCTTGGCTGGGGACGTTCAATGACGGGTGCGGCGGTTTGGCTCATGCGAGAGTAGGCCTCGGGCTGAAGGTCGAAGATACCAGATACAAAGAAAAACCCACAGCACAGCGGATAACGATTCGAGGGAGAGGGCGTCGAATTAGAAGGAGCAGAAGCGAGAGCTCGCTGTTCCTCTCCATGCTGATGATGAAGCCCCGCTACCCGGCGGGGCTTTTGTTATGCACTGAAAAGCAAAAGGAAAGGCTAGGCACTTAGCCTCGCCTCTTTGCTCTGTAGAACTTCGAAGATGTTGCTTATTTCGGGTTGGTGTCGCTGGCCGGAAGCTGTTGGCTTGCGGGTGCTGCATTGTCTGCAGGGTTCTGGTCGGTACCATTCGCGTACTGCGTGGCGTCCGGATTGTTGGTCGCCTCCGGCATGTTGGCGATGCCGCTCATGGGACTAAAGCCGCTCTGGTTGCGATCGGTGATTGGCTGTCCTTTGGACGTAGCGGTGATGACACCATCGCTCGTGTCCTGCGACGTCAACTTATCGATGTCGTCATTGGTGTAGGTCCTATGCGCCTGCACGTGTTCCTTTTTGAAGCGCAAAGCGATCGCTCCCAGGCTTGGTCCCGACGCGCCAAAGTTGAAGACCGTACCCGGATTGACAGGCGCGAGATCGCCCGCCGCGCTCGCCGGCGTTGTCGACGACTGGTCGGTGGTTGCGCCGATAAAATCGCTCTGCGGCATGCCGCCGGACACCAAGGTCTCCGGTTGTTCGGAAACCACTGTCTGGGGAATGGTGACTGTGGACGGCGTGAATCCGTTGCTCAGGGTCAGCGTCGGGGTACTCACGAGAGGGAGCATCGCGTTTGAGCCGGAGTCAGGCGTAACAGTGTTGAAGGTACCCGGCACGGTTTGCTGTGCAAGGGCGGCGGCGGAGAGTATGAGGGTCAATACTCCAATGCGGAACATAACGAGCGCTCCCGACCGGAACCTTAGGTTCCGATCCATGCTGCTCCTTTGGATTTGCTGAGTATACAGATAGATGCCCGCGCTTTACTAAGTATTTGGTACTAGGTAAAACGGGGGATAACGGCTCGAACCTTAGGCGCCGACGAAGCGGGCGTAGAGGCTACGAGCAACTCCGGTATCGGTGGTTCCTTTGATGATCGCGCGGCCGTCAGGAAATAGCGTCATTTCATAGGGATGGTGGAAAAAGCGCAGGGCGAACTCATTATGGCGGACCAGTCCATGGGGCTGGAGGCGAGCCTCGATTTCCGCAAAATCGATAGGCCGATAGCGCTCGTGGATCTGCACGGAATTGCGACCGCATAAGGTGATGTGGGGACGGCCTTCGCCCGAGAGATGGATGAAGTCCCGCAGGTCGCATGCCCGGCAGCCGGGTTTGGGTGCGCCGACCTGGATCTCGGAGCGGTCATTGGTCCATAGATCCGCGGAAACCAGGGTTCTCCGAAGTTTTTCGCGGGCACCAACAAAAAATTTCAAAGCTTCGGTGGCCGAGAGCGATGCCATGTAGTTCACGGCGGTGTTCAGAATCCCTGAGGTGTCGCAGGTTTCTACCATTCCTTTTGGTGAATCGGGGAAGATACACGCGAGGCAGGCGGTTTCCCCAGGAAGGATGTTCATCGCTACGCCATAGCTGCCGACGGCGGCGGTGTAAATCCACGGCACGCCTTGTTGCACCGCGTAGTCGTTGATCAGGTAGCGAGTTTCGAAATTATCGGTGCCGTCGAGAATCAACTGGACCCCGGCGAGAAGTTCTTCGGCGTTCTCGGGGGTGAGGTCAGCGACGTGGGGCTCGATGGTGATCTCGGAATTGAAAGCGGCAATCTTACGGGACGCGGCGATCGCTTTGGGCAGGGAATCGATGGCGTCGCTTTCGTCGAAGAGACCCTGGCGTTGAAGATTGCTGGCTTCGACGTAATCACGATCGATGATACGGAGGTATCCAACGCCAGCGCGGGCGAGCAGCGAGGCCAGCGCCGAGCCGGTGGCTCCGCAGCCGACGATCGCACAACGCGCGTCGGCCAAGCGTTGCTGTCCATCGGCACCGATTCCGGGAAAAAGGATTTGCCGGGAGTATCGTTCTTCCAAACTCACTCAGACCTCGTGATTCAGGTACGACGATTTATTATAGGTGCCGGATCACCTCATAGCTAAAGTGCTGGTGCGATTGCGTTTCTGGTGCGGAAAGCGGCGAACGACGGCTTGGCGATGGCTCACGGCCGTCGCGCTTGCCTGTGCGTGCCTGGTGCCATTGACGGCACAAGTCAATGCTGCACCTCAATCTTCGCGCGCCGTTGACCTCGTCGGCAGGCCGATCGCGGAGATCAAGTTCGAGGGGAACGATCCCGCCAGCACCGATCCATTAACTGAGTATCTAGCGTTGAAGACCGGCGACACGCTGGCGACGGCCAAGGTTAGCGACAGCATTAAGGCACTCTTCGCGACAGGAAAGTTCACCAACATTCAGGCAGAAGCGGAGGAACTCCCGGACGGGCGGGTAGTTCTCACATTCACCGTGCAGGAAAAGTACTTTGTCGGGGAAGTGACGCTGGATGGGTTGCCGAAAGGGCCACCGACGCTACGGCAATTGCTGAATGCGACCAAGCTGGATCTAGGCCGTCCCTACAGCGAAGCCGATGTGAAGCGTGCCATGGACCAGATGACGGGGGTGATGGAGGACAACGGCTATTACACCGCGACCTTCACGTATTCCCATACGCCCCATCCCAAGAGCCGCCAGATGGATGTCCATTTCCAGGTGACGCCAGGATTGCTGGCCCGGGTCGGCAAGGTCGAGGTCACCGGAGATTCCGGCTTCACCTCTGAACAGGTGCAGTCGATCACGAAGATCAAGCCGGGCGCCCGGGTGATTTCCGCGAACACCACCCGAGCCCTCGAGCGATTGAGGAAGAAATACCAGCAGCGCGACCGATTGGAGGCGCAGGTGTCGCTGGCGCGCCGAACCTATCACGCGAATAGCAATACCGTAGATTATGAGTTCACGGTAGACCGCGGTCCAACGGTGGATATCGACGTGGAAGGCGCAAAGCTGCGGCAGGGCCAAATCAAGCGATACATTCCTGTTTATGAAGAGAACGCCGCGGACGACGACCTGCTGAACGAGGGTAACCGGAACCTGCGCGACTTTTTCCAGGGGCAGGGTTATTTCGACGTGAAGGTCAGCTTTACCCGGAAGCGTAGCCCGTCGAACGACCATTTGAATATCGTGTACAGCGTGGACCTGGGCGAGCGCCACAAACTTCAGGCGGTACAAGTCGAAGGCAACAAGTACTTCCCAACGGAGGCAATCAAAGAGCGCCTGACGGTGCAGGCGGCCAGTTACCTGAACGTCTTTGGGAAATTCAGCCAGGCGATGCTGACGCGCGACGTTGCATCGATCACGTCGCTCTACAAGACCAACGGTTTCCAGGATGTCAGCGTGAAAGCGCAGGTCGACGATAACTACCAGGGGCAGACCGGACTTTTAAGAATCGCATTCCATATCGACGAGGGACAACAGGCGCGGGTGCACTCTTTGACGATTGTGGGGAACCTCGCGATTACGACCGGGCAGTTGGCTTCGGAAATGAGTCTTGCCGATGGGCAGCCGTACTCGGACTACTCGGTGTCGAGCGATCGCGATGCGGTGGTGAGCTACTACTACAACCGCGGTTTTCCGAACATGGATATGCAGATCACGACCGTGCCGTTTAACGGCGACAAACATTCGATGGACGTGACCTACAACATTCACGAAGGCGGCCGGGTGTTCGTAGACCGGGTGTATATCTCCGGGTTGCAGTACACCCGGTTCAGCGTGGTGCAACAGAGATTGCACATTCACGATGGAGATCCGCTGAGCCAGATCGATATGCTCGACACTCAACGGCGGCTGTACGACATGGGACTGTTCAGCGAGGTGGACCTTGCGGTGCAAAACCCGGACGGATCTGCGGATCGCAAGAACGTACTCTTTCAAGTCTCGGAAGCCAAGCGGTGGACGTTCAACTACGGCCTGGGATTCGAGGTTTCTACGGGCAGCGCGCCGGAGGGAACGTTGAGCAACGGTTCGAAGGCCCCGACGCCACAGGGACCGACGGGCTGGAGCCCACGCGTTTCTTTCGAGATTACCCGCTTAGATTTCGGCGGACGGGATCATACGGTGGTGCTGAAAGCGCGCTACGGCCGGCTGGAACAGCGGGGGCTGATCAGCTACGACGCGCCCCGGTTGTTCTCCCGGGAGAACTGGCGGCTAACAGTCAGCGGCTTCTTCGATAAGTCGGCTGATGTGCGGACGTTCACGGCGCAGCGGCTGGAAGGGTCGGTGCAGGCGGAAGATATTTTCAGCAAGATCCTGACCATCCTGTACCGCTTCAGCTACCGCAGGGTCAATGTCGATCCCACAACCCTGGACATCGACCCAGCGCTGATTCCGTTGTATTCGCGGCCCGCGCGCATTGGGATGCCGAGCGTAACTTTCATTTATGACAAGCGGGATGATCCAATCGACGCCCATGAAGGGACGTATACGACAGCGGATTTCGGCGTGGCCGGCAGCTTCTTCGGATCGGAATCGAATTTCGGGCGTGTGCTGCTGCAGAATTCGAGTTATTACCAGTTCGGTGCGAAGAAGTATGTTTTTGCCCGGTCCACCAAGCTGGGTATCGAATCGCCCTTCCAGAACTCGCAGATCGTGCCTCTGCCGGAACGTTTCTATGCCGGTGGGGGAAACTCACTGCGTGGATTCTCGATTAACCAGGCGGGACCGCGCGATCAGCTCACGGGCTTCCCAATCGGCGGAAATGCATTATTCGAAAACAACTTGGAGCTGCGTTTGCCGCCACCCACGCTGCCTTACGTGCAGGACAACCTGAGCTTTGTGCTGTTCCACGACATGGGAAATGTCTTCGATACGACGAGCCATTTGTTCAAGGGAATTTTCCGGCTGCACCAGGCTTCCATTGTGGCTTGTTCGGAACCCGGGACGCAGGTGACTTGCAACTACAATTACTTGGAGCAGGCGGTCGGCATCGGAGTCCGGTACCATACTCCGGTGGGTCCGGTACGTTTTGATCTTGGCTATGCCCTGAACCCGGTCCGGTATCCCATTCTCGAGACCAACCAGACGCAAACGACGCAGCGAATCAACGTCTTCTTCAGTATCGGCCAAACATTCTAATGAGAACGTTTTTCAAACTCGGCCTGTTGGCTTTGACGATGGTGGTCGGCCTCTCCTGCTTCGCAGGAGAGATGGTCGACCGCCTGGTGGCGTCAGTCAACAACGTGCCGATCCTGCAGAGCGATTGGGACCAGGAAGTTGCCTTCGAAGCGCTGCAGCAAGATAAGAACGTAGCGATGTTCAGCCCTGAGGAACGGCGGGCTGCGCTGGATCGGCTTGTGGACCAGCAGCTTTTGCGGGCGCAGATGGGCGACGAAAACATCGCGGCTGCCGAAGATAGTGACGTCAGCAAGGACGTCGAAAAAATACGTTCTGCTTACCCGGAGGCCAAGAGCGACGCCGGCTGGCAGAAATTGCTGGCGGCTTACGGCATCGACGAGACGTATGTGCGACAGAAAGTTGCGCGCCAGTTGCAGGTGATGCGTTTCGTCGAATTACGCTTGCGTCCCGAGGCCCGTGTACCTCGCGAGGATGTAGAGGACTATTACAAGGAAACGCTGGTACCGGCGGTGCGCAGCCGGGGCGCTAAAGAAGCGAGCCTCGCCGCGACCTATTCGCAGATTGAAGAAATCTTGCGCCAGCAGCGCCTCGATGAGTTGTTGACGTCCTGGCTGCATGACCTGCGCGACCACAGCGACATCCAGTGGCTGGGAGTAGACGCCGACAGCCCACACAAAGACGCAACGACTTTGCCAGCCGCTGGGGGAAAATAATTCCTTCATGGCCGAGGCGACTCCGCAAGCCAACAAAGCTCGTACGCTGAAACATGCTGGGTACGGAGCGTTGTTGCTGGCGGTTTTCGTTGGGTTGGGCTTGTTCTTCACCGGAGCGAGCTTTCGTGGGGTGGTGCAACGCCGCCTGGTGACGGAACTCGAAGATGTGACCGGTGGGAAGGTGGAAATCACCCGCATCGAGTGGAACCTTTCCCGCCTGCGCCTGGTCATCGACGGCCTGACGATCCACGGCCTGGAGAGCTCCACCGACGCTCCGCTCGCGCATGTGGACCGCATTGCCGCCAATTTGCGGATCGTATCTTTTCTCAGCCGTGAGATGAGTTTCAATTCCCTGGTCTTCGATCATTTAAACGTAAACCTCATCGTGTATCCGGACGGGCATACCAACCAGCCGACGCCGCACACACGAGTAAACCGCGGCCGCCAGGGCCCACTCGATCCTCTTTTCGATATTGCGATCCGCCGCTTCGAGGTGAAAAACAGCGCGCTACAGTTAAACCAGCAGAGGATCCCGCTCGATTTAATGGCGAGCGATCTGGTGGCGAACATCGGGTATGAACACTCTCCCGCCTGCTACGCCGGCAACATCAGCGTGGGGAAGTTCGATACGCACTTCAAGGACGATCGCCCCTTCGCTTCGTCGGCGGACATCAAATTTCGCCTCTTCAGAAACGCATTGGAGGTCACTTCGGCGCGAATCACGTCGGAACGCTCCGAGCTTACCCTCAACGGGACGCTCGGCGATTTCTTCAATCCGCACATTCAGTTGAGTTACAACGCCAGGATTGACCTGCGCCAGGTCGGAGCGGTTTCTCGCCAGCTTTCATTGCAGGACGGACTGCTGCAGATCGACGGCCATGGGCAGTATCACGACGGGCAGATGGCGGCCAATGGCAAAATGCAGCTGTTGAATGCGGCGTGGAATACCGCGGCTTTGCACGTAAGCGGCGTTTCCGGATCGGCAGCGTTTACCCTCGATCAGGATCGCCTGGATGTAACCCATGTTGTGGCGAACGCACTTGGTGGCACCGCGACCGGACAATGGACGGTGACGCACTGGAACGCTGCGCGGCGCGAACATGAGGCGGGCCTGGCGAATGCATCCCGGGAGGCTCACAGCATCGCCGCACGAGAGCAGAACGCACGGGCCAGATTCGAGCTGCGCGGGCTGCAAGTAGAAAGAATCTCGGAGCTCTTCGCCACGCAGCGATTGCCGCTCAAGGACCTTCACGCAAACGGGATTGTGGATGGCACAGCGGAGTTAACCTGGGCTGGGTCTCCGAAATCTGCCCAGCTTCATCTCGACTTGCAGGCTGCTCCGTCCCCCAACCCGGGATCGAACGTTCCGCTGACCGCGCACGTGGAAGGCACCTACGACTTCCGTACGGCAAGCATGCAGATTGGCCTGGGAGAGTTGCATACACCCAGCAACCATCTCACCCTCACGGGTCTTGTGAGCGAGAAGGCGCTCGACCTGTCGGTGGGAGCCAGCACTGCAGACCTGGGAGAACTGGAGCCCTTGCTGGAGGCAAACGGCGCGGGAAAGCTGCCGGTCGAACTCGCTGGAGAAGGATCGTTCCAGGGGATCATCCAGGGGCGTCTCGCGATGCCGTCGATCGCAGGGCATTTGAAGCTCACGGATTTCACCACCGTCTTCCGGCCGCGTCCCACTACCGCCCCTGAACCGGAAATCGTAAAAGCGCTGCATCGCAAGCGCCGGAGCACTCCGGAGAAACCGCAACCGGTGGTCGTTGGTAAACCGGTACGCTTCCATTGGGATTCGTTTGACGGTTACGTCTCGTACGGAGAGGATGCCGCGGCGGTGCGCGGCGCGGTGCTGCGCAGCGGGAGCGCACGTATCGAGATCGCCGCGAGCACCTCGTTGCAAAACGGTGGGTTCACCGACGCTTCGGTTTTCCATGCCACGTCGCAGATCCGCCAGGCGCGGGTAGAGGATGCGCAGGCGTTATTGGGGCTGAGTTTCCCGATGACCGGGACCCTGAACCTCGAGATGCAATTAAACGGAACCCGACTTAATCCGCAAGGAACCGGGAAGGTTTCTATCTCCGACGGCACCGCGTTCGGTGAGCCGCTGCAATCGCTGGCGACGACGATTGCCTTTAGCGGACGCGAAGCCCGTTTCACAGACCTGCACATGGTTTCCGGTGTCGCGAAAGCGCAAGGTTCGGGATCGATCAACGTAATTACCGAGGAGTTTAACTTCGATGTGCAGGGGGCCGGCATCGACCTATTGCGTTTTCCGGTGCTTCAGACTTCCAAGGTGAAGCTCACAGGAGTCGCGGGTTTTGTCGCGAAGGGAAGCGGTACTTTTTCATCGCCGTCACTCGCGGGCCAGATCCACATCAGCAACATCTCGCTGGGCGGGAAGCGGGAAGGCGATCTCGAAATCCAGGCCACTACGGTTGGCGAAGACTTGAAACTCACCGCCGCTTCGCACTTCGTGACCGCGACCCTTACCGCCAGCGGACGGATTCATCTCCGCGCCGACCTTGCCAGCGACATCACCGCGGAGTTCCGGAACGTGGACCTGCAGCCATTCCTGGTCGGGTTCGCACGCGGACACTCGTCCATCGATGGAAGTGTGCACGCTACCGGTTCCTTACTTCACCCTACGCAATTCGAAGCGCGCCTGGAAATTCCGCGCTACGAGTCGCAGGTGGAAACGGTGCTCCTCCACAATTCGGGCCCGATCGTTGCGACCTACAAGAACGGAACGGCAACGCTGGAGGCATTCCGACTGGTGGGCGACGATACGGACGTCACGTCGTCGGGCACGGTGCGCCTGGTCGATCACCAGGCAATGGAGATGCGTGCAGACGGGCAGCTGAATTTGAAGCTGCTGCAGAGCTTCGATCCGCAGATCGTCTCCTACGGCAAGACCTCGATTGGCGTGCAGGTCGGTGGGACGCTGAGCAATCCAGAGCTCCGGGGCCGCATCACCATTGACCACGCCGGCATTTCCTATGTCGATCTACCGAATGGCCTGAGCGACCTTAACGGTACGCTCGTTTTTAACGAAGACCGTTTACAGGTGGAGAAGCTGACGGCACATACCGGCGGCGGTGACCTGGCGATCGCCGGATTTATCACTTACGGACGAAACGTAAGCTTCAACCTGACGGCTACCGGCAAAGATGTGCGCATTCGCTATCCCGAAGGCGTGAGCGCCAATGGCGACGCGTCTCTCAGGCTGGCGGGAACTTTGCAGAATGCGACCCTGACCGGCGACGTAGTAGTGAATAAGTTCGGCCTGAATCCGCGCTTCGACTTTGCCTACTACCTCACGCGCTCGAAGCAAGTGGTTACCACGCCCAATCCCGACTCGCCTTTGAACAACCTGCACTTTGATGTACGTGTGGTTTCGACACCCGAGCTGCAATTGCAGACCTCGTTGGCGAAGATCACCGGGGATGTCGATCTGCGGCTGCGGGGAACCGCCATGCGCCCGGTGGTACTGGGGCGTATCAGTATCGTGGAAGGCAACGTTACCTTTAATGGCACCAAGTACCGCCTGGACCGCGGCGACATTTTGTTCACCAATCCGACCAAGATCGAACCTGTGCTCGACCTGGAAGCGTCGGCCCGGGTGAGCGATTACGACATTTCCATCGGCCTCCACGGTACGGTGGACAAGCTGAATACGACGTATCGCTCCGATCCTCCGCTGCCTACGGCCGACGTTTTCGCACTCCTCGCCTTCGGCCGCACCACCGACCAAGCCTACGCGGCACCCCAACAAAGCAATGCCTTTACCGAGTCGGCCTCAAGCGCGGTGCTGGGCTCGGCGTTGAACGCGGCGGTCAGCAGCCGGGTGCAGAAGTTGTTTGGGGTGAGCCGGATCAAGATCGACCCGGAGGTGGGCGGGGCGGAGAACAATCCAAACGCGCGCATCACCGTGGAACAACAGGTTTCGGGCAACATCACGTTGACTTACATTACCAATCTGGCACAATCAGCCCAGCAGGTAATTCAGTTTCAATACAATGTAAATCGCAATATTTCGATTGTTGGGGTACGCGACGAGTATGGCGTTGTAGGATTTGAAGTGCAGTTCCGGCAGCGCAGACGGTAGTTCGGCGCATCATTTAAGAAAGCGAAACATGGCCGCAAACCCCAATTCGGATCCGCTCGCCATCGAGCGATCGCAAATGGTCGAAGAACAGCTTCGGCGGCGGGGTGTGCGGGACCAACGCGTGTTGCAGGCGATGAACACGGTGCCGCGCGAAGAGTTTGTGGTAGACCGCTATCGCGATCAGGCCTACGCGGACCATCCGCTGCCAATTCCGCTGGGACAGACCGTTTCACAGCCCCTGATTGTTGCGCGCATGGTGGAAGCAGCGGAGATCAAGCCGGGAAGCAAGGTCCTTGAAGTGGGAACGGGCACCGGATACCAGGCGGCGATATTGGCGCAGCTGGGGGCACGTGTCTTTACGGTGGAGCGCCATGCGGAGCTTGCTGCGCTTGCTCGTATCAATCTTGATCGCTTGCAGTACGGTGGGGTCAGCGTGATAACCGGAGATGGCAGCGAGGGACTTCCGGAAGAGGCTCCCTTCGACGCGATTCTGATTGCCGCTGCCGTGCCCGATTGTCCTCCCGAACTTTTTGAGCAACTGGCGGAAGGCGGCCACATGGTGATCCCGATCGGTTCACCCGATCTACAAGTGCTCTACGCAGTGACTAAGCAAAACGGAGCCATGACAAAACGACGCCTGGATGATTGCCGTTTCGTTCCACTGATTGGAAAAGTCGGATATACGCCGGCGAAACCCTGAACCCAAAAAATAAAGAGGGCGGAATCCTCACGCCCTCTCCGTGTGCGACGGTTTCTTATCGACCGTGGTGCTTTGCCCACTCCTGCGCTTCTTTAATTTCATGACTGGCCTGATCGAGGAACTCTTTCGCCCTCTGGGCATGACCTCCAAGCTCGCCTTCATTGGCTCTTTGCGACGCGGTGATGGCATCAAACGCCTGGCGGCAGTATTGTTGCGCGGCCATCAGGTTGGGATAACGACGGCCTATGTCTTGTTCCGGCGCTTGTCCGACGGCCATTCCGGCTAGAAACAGGGCGCTCCCTGACACTGCAATCAGAATCTTCTTCTTCATAACTTTCTCCATTGATAGGGGTAATGCGATCGCAAACGATCGCAGATGGATCGAAAACACGATACGCAATTGTATGCGGAATGCAATTAGCAAAAAAGTGTCTGGAAAGAAATAGGCGGGAGAGTCTCTCCCGCCTCAAACGATGCGACTTCAAATCAACTAGAAAGCGTACTTGTTAGCGTCGAGCACCCGCTGCGCGACCTGTTGCTGCAACGCGATCACATTCACGGGTTCCTGTTTCACGAGGCGACGCAGGATCATCAACTGCGTACGCAGCATGTCGCCCTCCGCCACTGCCGCCATCACCTTCTTCGCAGACGACTCGATGCGGGCGATGGCTCCGGCAATGTAGATTTGCGTCATGGCGGTTGCGAGAATGGCTTCTTTTTCGCCTTTCGTGTCGGTCAACTTCACCGTGCGCAACACGGCTGACTCCATGGCGAACGCCTCAATGATGATGTCCGCGATCGCCCCCATCACTTCCTGCTGATTCACCAGGTCCTGCATGTATTTCTGGGAAGCTGCTCCCGCCACCAGAAGGGCGATCTTCTTCGCATTGGCGACGATCGTCCGTTCGGCGGCCAGCGTGCCTTCAATCTCGTCGGTGGATGGACCGGCCAGCACTTCGTCCATGACCTTCTTGATTGCGGGCATCAGCGGCAGCTGGCCGCTCAAGGCGCGCTTCATGAGGAAGCCGGTGATGATCATGCGATTGATTTCGTTGGTGCCTTCGAAGATGCGATTAACGCGGGAATCGCGATAGGCGCGCTCAGCGGGATATTCTTCGACAAAGCCATAGCCGCCGAAGATCTGCACGGTTTCGTCAACCGCCATGTCGAGCAGTTCGGAAGCCCAAACCTTGATGATCGAGCATTCAACCGCGTATTCCTCAATCGCCTTGCGAGTCTCCTTGGCTTCGTCGGCGCTGCCTTTCTGGACCTCAGAGAGAGCCTCGTCCATCATCCCGACGGTGCGATAGACCATGGCTTCGCCGGTGTAGATGCCGGCCGCAATTTGCGCCAGCTTCTCGCGAATCAATCCGAAATCGGCGATGGCTTTGCCGAATGCCTTGCGCTGCTTGGCGTAACTGATGGCATGCGCCAGGGTGTTGCGCGACCCGCCTACGCAGGCGGCGCCGAGCTTGAAGCGACCAATGTTGAGGATGTTGAAGGCAATGATGTGACCTTTGCCGATTTCACCAAGAACGTTTTCGACCGGCACCTTGCAATCGTTGAGGATGAGCGGCGCAGTCGACGAGCCGCGAATGCCAAGCTTTTTCTCTTCTGCTCCGACTGAGAAGCCAGGGAAATTTCGCTCGACGATAAAGGCTGTGAACTTCTCGCCATCGACTTTCGCGAAAACAACGTAGAGATCCGCGAAATTGGCGTTGGTGATCCACATCTTCTCGCCGTTCAGCACGTAGTGTTTGCCGTCGGCGGAGAGCACGGCCTTGGTGCGCGGATTCATGGCGTCGGATCCGCTCGTGCTCTCGCTCAGTGCGTAGGCGCCGATCAATTCACCACTGGCGAGGCGAGGCAGATATTTCTTCTTCTGCTCCTCGTTGCCGAAATAAACGATAGGCAGCGTGCCAATACCAGAGTGGGCGCCGTAGCTCACGGAGAAGCTGCCGCACTTGGCAATGTGGTCGGCGATCAAGGCTGAGGAGACCTTGTCCATTTCCGAGCCGCCATACTCAGCTGGAACGTCGGCGTTGGTGAGTCCAGCGTCGCTGGCTTTCTTCAGGAGGTCGCGCGTGACCGACCACTCCTTGTGTTCGATCTTCTCGATCACGGGAACGATTTCGTTGTTGGCGAAATCTTCGGCCAGCTTGGCGACCATCTGCTGGTCTTCGTTGAAGTCCTCCGGTGTGAAGACGTTTTCAAGCTTGTGCTCTTCAAGCAGAAAGCTACCACCGGTAATGCGTTGCTTCGAAACTGACACGGTTGTTGCCATTACCCCTCCGAACTTAAAATCTGGAACCACGAAGGACACGAAGGTTCACGAGGTAACTCGTTTCCATTCGCTACCTCTTACGAATCGCTTGATGCCGTCCCTTAAATGAACGACATTGAAGTTGATCAAGAGACCAAGGCTCTTGTTGCTGAGTTTGAGATAGGAGATCAGCTGTGCGTGGCAGATGGGATGGATTTTCTCTACAGACTTGAGTTCCACGATCACCTCATTGTCCACGAGAAGATCGATGCGATAACCGACCTCTAATCGAATTCCGTCATACACCACCGGGACGGCTACTTGGGTCTCACACGCGCGGCCCATATTGCGAAGCTCGTGCGCCAAGCAAGCTTCGTAGGTACTTTCGAGCAGCCCTGGGCCTAAAGCAGTGTGTACTTTCATTGCTCCCGTGATGACATCTCGACTGATCGCCAACGCTGTATCCCAGACTTCCACTTCCAGATCCCCTCGTGAACCCTCGTGTCCTTCGTGGTTAAACGTTTTCGATAATTCCAGCCGCTCCCATGCCGCCGCCTACGCACATGGTCACGATGCCGTACCTGCCGTTGCGGCGCTTCAAGTCGCGAATGATGGTTGCAGTTAGCTTCGCGCCGGTGCAGCCCAGGGGGTGACCGAGAGCGACGGCGCCGCCATTGGGGTTGATCTTGGCAGGGTCCAGACCTGCCTCCTTGATCACCGAGAGCGCCTGCGCGGCGAACGCTTCGTTCAACTCGAAGACGTCGATGTCTTCCAGCTTGAGGCCGGCAAGTCTGAGCGCCTTGGGAATCGCGTACACCGGACCAATCCCCATTTCTTCGGGTTTGCAACCTGCAGTGGCAAAGGCGACGAAACGGGCGAGGGGCTTGATGCCCAACGAGCGGGCACGCTCTGCCGACATCACGACCGCGGCCGCGCCGCCGTCGGACATTTGCGAGGAGTTGCCGGCCGTTACCGTTCCTTTGACGTGGAAAGCGGCTTTCAGCGAGCCGAG
Source organism: uncultured Acidobacteriaceae bacterium (assembly GCA_963703075.1). GTDB lineage: Bacteria > Acidobacteriota > Terriglobia > Terriglobales > Acidobacteriaceae > Korobacter. The sequence continues at coordinate 1,630,802 of OY969786.1, read as the reverse complement.
GGCTTCCATGGTGGTGTCGGCGCGCGGGCCTTCATCCACTTTGAAGACGATCTCCTCTCGCTTCGGCTTTGAGCCGTTCGGCGTGGTGAAACTCACGGGGACTGGCACGATCTCATCCTCGAAATGGCCGGCCTGGATAGCGGCGATCGCCTTCCGGTGACTATTGAGAGAGAACTCGTCTGCCATCTCGCGGGTGATGCCATGTCGTTTTGCGAGGTTCTCGGCGGTCAGGCCCATGGAGAGGTAGGCATCGGGATAGGTCGAAGCGAGCGAAGGGTTGGCGGTGAACTTGTGGCCGCCCATGGGAACCATCGTCATGCTCTCCGTGCCGCCGGCGACGATGACATCCGCGCCGCCCATGGCAATGCGATCGGCGGCAATGGCAATCGCCTGCAGCCCCGAGGAGCAAAAGCGATTGATCGTCATGGCGGAACATTCGACCGGCAATCCGGCGCGCAGGGAAGCAATGCGGGCGACGTTCATGCCCTGCTCGGCTTCCGGCATGGCGCAGCCCATAATCACATCTTCGATTTCGTGCACATCAAGTTGCGGCACACGCTCCAGCGCGCCCTTAATGGCGATGGCGCCGAGATCGTCCGGCCGGGTGGTGCGCAGGGTTCCTTTGTAAGCCTTGCCGACCGGCGTCCGGACGGCGGATACGATGACTACTTCACGCATGATTAATTCCTCAACGGCCTTCCCGTCTTCAACGTGTACTGGATGCGTTCCTGGGTCTTCTTCTCGCCGCAGAGCGATTTGAAACCCTCGCGTTCGAGGTCGAGCAGGTATTGTTCGCTCACCAGCGTTCCCGGCGAGACTGCGCCGCCGCACAACACCTCGGCGACCTTGTCGCCGATCTTCACTTCGTGATCGGTAATGAACTCGCCCTGGCGCATGATGTGCACGCCGACTTTCAGCGTGGCAAGAATGCTTTCACCGGGGGCAGGAATATCGGTACGCATGATGGGCGCCTTGTAGCCCTCGCGCACCATCTCCAGGGCCTTCGCCTTGGCGTCTGTGAGCACGCGCTCGCGGTTCATGGTGATGACGTCGTCGCGATGCAGGAAGCCGAGCCCCTTCGCTTCGACAGCGGAGGTCGAGACCTTGGCCATGGCAATCGTCTCGAAGGCCTTCTTCATGGCCTCCATCATTTCGACCGACTCGCCGCGGCCGTCGGGACGGATGGACTGTGCGGCGTCCACCGCGCGGACGGTCATCTCTTTGCATCCGCCGCCACCCGGCAAAAGTCCGACGCCGACTTCGACGAGGCCCATGTAGAGCTCCGCGTGCGGTTGACGGGCCGCAGAGTGCAGCACGACCTCGCAGCCGCCGCCGAGCGTCATACCGAAAGGCGCGACCACTACCGGCTTGCGGGAAAACTTGATCGCCTGGGTCATGTTCTGGAACTGGCGGATCATCAGGTCAATCTCGTCCCACTCCTCTTCCTGGGTGGCCATGAGGAGCATCATGATGTTCGCGCCGACGGAGAAGTTCTGCGCGTCGTTGGCAATGACGAAGGCGTCGAAGGCCTCGCCCGTGCCGCCGGGCTTCAGCGCTGAGGTGACCATCTGGATGATGTCGCCACCCAGCGAGTTCATCTTCGAATGGAACTCGATGCAGCCGACTCCGTCACCCAGGTCAACGAGCGATGCGCCCGCGTTCTTCTTCACAACGTTGTGCGACTTTTTAGCAACCGTAACCGACCAAACGCCCTGCGCGGCAGGAACATCTTTGTATTCGCCGGAAGCAAGATCGAAATAGGCGCGCCCAGAGCGGGCTTTGGGCGCGTCGATGTACCAGCTCTTATGGCCGGAGGCGAGCAGCTTCTCGACGTTCGCGGCGATCGGCTTACCTTCGGCCTTCATGCGCGCGACGGTTGCTTCCACGCCGGCGGCGTCCCATAACTCGAACGGCCCAAGCTCCCAGTTGAAGCCCATGCGCATGGCGGCATCGATTTCGACGATGGTGTCGCTGATTTCGGGGATGCGATTGGCGGCGTAGGTCCACAGCTCGCTGAGCGTGGTCCAGAGGAATTGGCCAGCCTTATCGCCCTTTTGCGGGCCGGCGCTATCGAGGCCGAGGAGAGCGCGCAGTCTTTCAGGCGTGGTCTCAATGTTCTTCGCAACTTCGAGGGCAGGGAATTTCGGCTTGGAGCGCGGATGATACTCCAGCGTCTTCCAGTCCAACGCCAGCCGTTCTTCTCCGTTCGCCCCTTTTAGTTTTTTATAGAAGCCGCCCTTGGTCTTGTCGCCCAGCCACTTCTTCTCGAGCATCTTCTTATAGAACTCGGGGATCTGGAGATCGCTGCGCTCGTCGGTGACATTGGCTTTCATGTTCCCGACCACGTGACCGAGAATGTCGAGGCCTACCAGGTCGATGGTGCGGAAGGTGGCGGACTTGGGCCAGCCGACGGCGGCGCCGGTGAGCGCGTCGATGTCTTCGATGGAGAGATCCATCTCCTGCATCACGCGAATGACGTTCAACACGCTGAACGTGCCAATGCGGTTTCCGATGAAGTTCGGTGTGTCCTTGGCATGCACGATCCCTTTGCCGAGCCGTACGTCGCAAAGGTGAGCGACCATCTCCATGGCCTGCGGATCCGTGTCCGGGGTCGGAATCAGTTCCAGGAGCCGCATGTAGCGTGGTGGATTGAAGAAATGGGTGCCGAACCAGTGCCGGCGGAAGTCTTCGCTGAAGCCTTCACTGATGGAAGCCACCGGCAGTCCGCTGGTGTTGGTGGTAATGAGCGAGCCAGGCTTGCGTACGGCTTCCACTTTCTTCAGCAGTGCACGCTTCAACTCAAGGTTCTCGACCACGGCCTCGATGATCCAGTCGGCGTCCGCGAGCTTGGCGAGATCGTCTTCGAAGTTTCCAATGGTGACGAGTTTCGCGAGGTCGGGATGGAAGAACGCTGCAGGTTTCGATTTCTTCGCCGCGTCCAATCCGGCGGCCGCGATCTTGTTGCGGGCTGGCGCGTCCGCATCCGGAGGAACGATGTCGTAAAGGTAAGAGGGAATGCCTGCATTGGCGAAGTGGGCGGCGATGCGGGCACCCATGGTCCCCGCGCCGAGGATGGCAACTTTATCGATGCGCTTCAACATGCTGTCCAGTGATCCTGTTTTCCCAGCTACTCAGATGTCGCAGCTCCCCACTGGCGACGTATGTTGACCTGCAAACTTGCGTAACTTTTGTCCAAGCCCAAGCTCGCACTGGGGGCACACAACGAAAGACGTTCCGAAGGCGGCAAAGGTTCAGGCTTGGCGCCTCGGGACGCCGGAACAAGCTACGCAAAACGAAAGAAAAGAGCAGGGAATATAAAACGGCGCACGTCGATAGATGTGGGGTTGAGGATGGCACGACGTGCGCCTTATTCAATTGAGCTGATCGTAATGAATGAATACTCATTCAGTCAATAGAATTCTCGCGGAAGCACAGAAATTTCGATTCCCGATTTGAAGTCGCATCACTCGGGGTCAGCAGAAGATTCGCCGGCCAACTCCGGATGCGCTTTGACGTAGGCGAGTCCTTCCTTCGCCATCTGGCGCTCCCCTTTGTAACTCAGGAGCTTAGGAGCATCCTCCAGGGGCGTCCAGAAGCATTGCTGTACCTCGCGGCGCATCTCCGGCGTGATATTCCCCAGCTTCCCGCCGGTGTAGCGGAAGAGATAGAAGCTGACGACCTTGAAGACCCGTGAGCGGTCGCCCCAGGAACGCACGTAAAAGTACTTGATATCGGCTAATTTGGTGATGATTTCGGCACGAACACCGGTTTCTTCGAAGACCTCGCGCTCGGCAGTTTGGCGAGCCTTCTCCCCGGGATCCACGGTGCCTTTGGGGAGGGCGAGGACGTGCGGTTTTCGCGCGTCGCTAGCGGCGCCAGGAGCGTTTTTAGGGCGTTCGAGGAAGGGTTCGATGGTGGCGATATGCCAGCGGCCGCGCATCATGCGCAGCACCACCCCACCAGCCGAGAATTCACGCACCATAATTCAAAGTAAGGCTTGCAAAAGGAAGGCCCATCATCTCAGTTTTCCATGGTTTGTGACAACTTCATGACAGGCAAAGCAGCGTTCATCAGGTACTCCGCATCGTATTATTTGCGCAGGTCTCTTGCCGGATAAAGCGGTGGGGTGAGCAAAGACCGGCGATGAAGGTGCGCGTGGCGCATATCGCAAAGATTGTTCGCTCGGTGCGAGCTTTCACCCGCGAACTCGGACGTCAGCCCGACCTTCCCCCAGAGACCAACCCAGCCTCTCAAATTCCTCCCAAGATTGGCATCGCCCTCGGTGGCGGCTTTGCGCGCGGACTTGCGCACATCGGTGTGTTGCGCGTGCTACAGGAAGAAGGCATACCGATCAGCTACGTGGCCGGTACCAGCGTTGGATCGATCGTAGGGGCGTCCTATTGCAGCGGCATTTCGCCGCGCGAGATGCAGGAGATTGCCGGCATCGTACGCTTCAAGGATTTTGCGCGCTGGTCGCTCAACAAGTTTGGATTCTGCACCAACGATCGCATGAATAACTTTCTCTGCAAGATCGTGAAGTGCAAAACGTTCGAGGAATTGCACACGCCGCTCGCGGTAGCCGCGACTGACTTCATTACAGGCGAGGGTGTGATTTTCCGCTCCGGTCCGATTGTGGAGGCAGTGCGCGCGAGCTGCGCTTATCCCGGAATGTTTACGCCGGTCAAGGTGAATGGCCGGTTGCTGGTGGACGGCATGCTCTCCCATGCCGTCCCCACGACGCCTTTGCGGGAGATGGGAGCCGAGCGCGTGCTGGCGGTTTATCTCAGCGCGCACTGGGTGAACCTCAATGGACCGCGCCATGTGTTCGACATCATCGGCCAGTGCTTCTCCATCGCCCAGGCAAAAATGAGCGGCATTTGGAAACGCGATGCCGATCTCGTGATCGAGCCGAACGTAGATGGTTTCTCATACGACGGCTTCGATCGCTGCCAGGACCTCATGCGTTCGGGAGAGAACTCGATTCGCGATGTGCTGCCGGCGATCAGACAATGGATGAAAGCTGCGGAGATTCCATTCGGAGAAGCCCCACGCATAGCGGCGAAGAAACCGCTGCCGTCTCCGGTGAGCGCTCCGTCAAGCATTCCGGCCTGATGCTGCCGTGACTAACTTCAGATACTCCTGCGCGCCAACCGATCCATGTAACCTGTCTTCTGAACCGTGTGCGGGTTGTTGCCGCAACTCCCGACTCCGCACCAGCCATACTCGATGAGAAAGACCGTAGCTCTGCTCTCACTGACGATGCTGGCCTGGAACCAAGCACCGGCTGCGGCCTTCGGTGATCCGGACAAGGCTTCTTTCAACCCACCCACGAACATCGTCGGCTTCGATTCGCCGGTTGCGGAACTGGCTCTGGAAAAGAAATTCCTGGCCGTGCCCGATCCGAAAAAGGCCGAGCAGGAGTTGAAGACGTTGACCTCCGCTCCCCACCTGGCGACCACTCCGGAGGACCGCAAGACGGCAGAGTATGTTCTGCAACGCTACAAGGAAGCCGGACTTCAGGCGTCCATTGAAGCCTACGACGTCTATTTCGGGGTGCCCGTCTCGGTCAGCGTCGATATCGTCTCGCCGAACGATGTAGTTATGCACGGACCCACTCCCGAGCACGTCGATGGGAACGATCCTTACCAAAACGATGGACGGATCCCGCCGGTATTCAGCGGGTATTCACCATCCGGCGATGTGACCGCCGACGTCGTCTACGCGAATTATGGCCGACCGGAGGATTTTGACACGCTCGCGAAGCTAGGCGTCGATGTCAAAGACAAACTGGTGATCGTGCGCTATGGCGAGAACTTTCGCGGCGTAAAGGAGTTGGTGGCACAACAGCACGGCGCCGCGGGACTGATCGTGTACTCCGATCCCATGGATGACGGCTATTACCGGGGAGACGTTTATCCCAAGGGGCCGTACCGGCCCAGCACGTCCGTCCAGCGTGGAGATGTTCATTACATGTTCCGCTATCCCGGCGACCCGACCACCCCCGGTGCGGCTTCGCTTCCCGGATTGCCGGCAGACAAACGGGTGGATCCAAGGAAGGCTGACAGTCTTCCCAAAATTCCGGCGATTCCCATTTCCTATGGCGACGCCTCGCCGATCCTGCAGCACCTGGAAGGCCCCGAGTCTCCGCGGTCGTGGCAGGGAGCGCTGCCCTTCACCTATCACGTAGGGCCCGGCCCGGTGCGCGTACACCTCCAGGTGCAGATGGACTATCAATATCGAACCATCTGGGACGTCATCGGCACGGTCCCGGGAAGCGAGTACCCGAAGGAGTTGGTGATCTCGGGAAACCATCGCGATGCCTGGGTCTATGGCGCGGTTGATCCGGGGAGCGGCACCGCCGCGCAACTGGAGGCGGTGCGAGGAATCGGGCAGTTGCTGAAGAGTGGCTGGCATCCGAAGCGCACCATCGTGTTCGCCAGTTGGGACGCGGAAGAGCAGGGAATGATTGGCTCGACGGAATGGGCGGAGGAGCATGCCACCGAGCTGAAAGCGGCGGTGGCCTACTTCAATATGGATGTGGCGGTCAGCGGCCCAAACTTTGCGGCGGCTTCGGTACCCAGCCTGAAGCAGTTCATGCGCGACGTTGCCAAAAGTGTCCCGAGTCCGGAAGGTGGCAGCGTGTATGACATATGGCAACAACAATGGACGGGCAAGTCGCGGTGGCGCAATGAGCCGTTTCCGGATGTAAATGGCTCGGCGCGTCATTCTTCGGCGGTGCCATCGCGGCAAGATGTGCCGGTGGGGGATCTCGGGAGTGGTTCCGACTACTCTCCGTTTCTCGATCATCTAGGCGTGCCGTCTGCTGATATGGGCACCCACGGGCCTTATGGTGTCTACCATTCAGCTTTCGACAACTTTGCATGGTTCACCAAGTTCGCCGATCCGCATTTCGAGTACGTGCAGCAGATGGCACGGTTCAACGGATTGCAGGTGCTACGGATGGCCGACACCGACGTGCTGCCCTTCGACTACGAGGAATACGGAGCGGAAATCGAAGCCTACGTCGAATATGTGAAACAGAGGTGGGCCGAAGTCTATCCGCAAAGTCCAGCGAGGCTGGAAGATGTAACGAAAGCGGCCAAGCGTTTGCAATCCGCGGGACGCCTGCTGATGGGAGCGGTGCGTTCCGGCAAAACGCCGGCGCCGGCGCGGTTGAACCAGGCGCTGTTGGAAGCAGAACATGCATTCCTGACCGCGGGATTACCCAGCCGTCCATGGTTTCGCCATGCCATCTATGCACCCGGGGAGACGACGGGCTACGAGGCCGTAGTCCTCCCGGGGATTTTTGCGGCCATCGAGCGGCGTGACCCGCAGATGCTGGCCGACCAGAAACAGGCCGCGGCGGCAGCCATCAACCGGGCCGCCGAGGTCCTCGAATCAGTCCACTCCTTCTAAACACCCGGCGGGATACCCAGCCAATCTTTCCGCCTTACTTAAGACCTTCACCTGATTGGCGCAGCGCGTCCGGAATCGAACAATCCTTGGACTATGATTCCGATGCTGCCCGCCATACACCACTTTATTGAGGCGCACGACCGCTACCTGGCGCTCAATGATGCTCGTGACGGATTTGAAACGCCGCGCGAGCGCGAACTTTTCCACATTGAACTGATGAAGGCGTATCTTGAGGTGCAGTATCGAGCCAAGGTCATCGCCGGGCTCCAATATGCGGACGGCATGGATTTTGCCGACGCGCACTGAATCAAAGCAGCAGAATAGATCCTACCCAGCCGTTCCTGACCTTTGGTACTAGGTCGGTATTTCCAGAGTTCCAAGCCACCCCTGCGCGGTAGACTCTCTCTAAACCAGATTGTTGGATCCCGAGTCGCAGGAATGATGTTGGTCAACTTCCGAAGGTCTGCATGCCGCTAGCCCGTATCCGAACCCACTTCCCGACAGAAGTTTCAGAGCTCCGCGAGGCCCTCATGGAGGCCGGATATGTGGTGGAGACGGTGCGTCCCGGTGAAGCGCGGATTGCGCCAGCAGACTTGGAACTTACCGTCGATAAGTTGCCGGTCGTTGAAGCGTGGCGACATGTTCCAGCTGTCGATACGGTGTACGTGGCGCCGGAGACTCCGGAGAGCCAGGATATTCGCAGTGATCCCGGAGTGGAAAAAACGCATGCGCACGTTCTTGCCAACGCGATTGCGGGAGCAGGGCAGCGTTACCGCGCATTCACGAGCTGGTTGGGAAGGCAAGCGCGTGAAGTCCGGGCGCATGCCCACGACTTGCGGCAGAAATGGACGCCGCCACGGGAATACCACGCACCCGTACACCTGGAACCGATGGCGCCTTCCAATCTGGACCTTTCGCACGATCCCGTCACCGACTCGGAACGATGGGTAGCAGCGAGCCGGAAAGAAGAGCAGCGCCGCAAGAAAGAGATCGAGCGGCAGCAGCGCATTTTGAAGCAGGCGCGCGCCATGGAAGACAACCGCCGGCGGGTACGTGAGGTGGAAGAAGCCCGGGCGATGCTGGAACAGCAGAAGAGAATTGAAGCGATGGTGGATGTCACGGAAGTATTGCGCGAGCGCGTGATGCAGGCCGGGCGTCCAGTGCTTGCGCGGGAACAGCGCAAGAGACCAAGGCGGTTGTTGCGCACACGGCGTGACCGGGCTTTCTTCCGCGCCGGCGTGACGGCGTTCGCGCTTTCCATGGGGATTGCATTGCTGGCCGGGGAAGTTTTACACCCGCAGCCCGCGTCCCACGCCATTCCGCAGAACGTTTCGTCGGCGAACAACATTCCGTTCGCGGACCGGCCATCCGCCGCGCCGGTTTCCGATCCGTCGCAGAACGCGTCGGAAAAAGTTCCGAGCGTAATCCCTTTCCGGTCTGCGCCGGCGGTTGCCGTAAATCCTGTGGCAAACGTTTCTCCAGCGAAGCCCGCAGCCAGCCAGCCTTCACCGATGCAGCAGGTGAGCAGCCGCGGCACGATTGCCGAGGATGAGGTGATCATTCGCAAGCCCCTGCGCCCCCGGCACCCCGCCGGCAAGCCAAAGGACTCGATCGTGCACTACTCCGACCTGGACTGATCCCTTTTTCCGCTAGACGTAGGCGTGACGTCGGGTTTCGTTCTGCATGGCGACCGGAGCAAACTGGATAGCCAGCATGGTCTCGTCATCGAGCCGTTCGCCGTCTCCCCGGAAACCATCGAGCAGGGCGCGGCACTGATTCACCACTTCGCAGGGCTCGTGGGTCTTCTGCTCGCGGATGAGTTCGCGCAGCGGTTGCAAGCCGAACTCTTCGCCGGCAGCGTTCTGCGCCTCGCAGATTCCATCCGTATAAAGCAGCAGCGTATCGCCGGGCTGCAAGGTGGATTGCTGCACGGTGAATTGCTGATCGCAGAACAAGCCAAAAGGCAAGTCGGTGCTTTCTAGGACTTCTACGTCGGAGTTTCTCGCGACCAGCACCGGGAGGTGTCCGGCGTTGGTCAACTGGAGACCGCCGGCGGGGGTGATGTGGCCAAAGATAAGGGTCGCGTACTGCCCGGACATGGCGCTCTCGCAAAAGAGACGATTAGCGCGCTCCAGCAGGAGTCCCACGCACTCCGCGGTGGGAATGAGGGCGCGGAAAACGGCGCGCAGGCTGGCGGTCAGCATGGCCGCGCCCACGCCTTTGCCGGCGACGTCCGCCAGGATGAAGTAGAGGCCGCCCTTGCCGTCGGCAATGAGGTCGCAATAGTCGCCGCTGACGATGCGGGCGGGGCGGAAATGATAGGCCGTCTCCCAGCCTTCGAGGCGGGCGCTCTCAAGGGGAAGCAGGCCGCTTTGCATGCGGGCTGCGAGCTCCAGGTCACTCTCCAGGGCGCGCTGCTGGTTGGGCGTGAGGCAGCCCAGGCAGAAGGTGACGAGTGGATTGGCCATAATGCGGTCGACTTCGATGGACTCATGGCAGTTCTGGCAGACTCCAAAGTTGCCGGTCTCCAGTTTCGACAGAGCGTGGTCGACATCCTGGAGGAGGTGCAGCATTTGTGCGGTTTCGTGATGGGTGAGCGCGGCTTCCAGACTCTGGCGACGGACGACGAGTTGTTCGCGAATCTGGCTGAGGTAGGCGGTTTCGGCAATGTTCATCGTGCACCCGTATTCCCGTATTAGAACGAGAGAATAGAGTACCGGATTCAGCTTTTCTATCCGTCCACGGACGGGAAAGTTTGCGGAAAAGAGAGCCTACCCACGGGAAGCCGCCGCCTTGTTATCAAGATTTTGCAGAAGTTTTGATCGCAAAATATTCCATCCAAGGAGGTTACGCGCAAAATATTGAAAACTATGGACTTCGGATCAGCTTGGAGACGAATGGTTCTGCACGACCCCAATGCGCGACATGCGCATAGTAGAGCACGGCGCGGCGAGAGTCTGTGAAGACGGTCGCATGGGAACGTGAAGGAAATCACAGGTAAATGTGACAAGCGAATTGGGGTGCGCATAGACTCGTGAAATCGTGATTCCAACCCAAATTGCGCCCATCGTGAAAGAAAAACGGCCTTCCAGCATTCTGCGGGGACTCCTGCTGGGAATCATCCTCGCCTTGGTGGTACTGGGAGGCGCGTTGTTGGCGATCACCGGATTCGGGGTACGGGAGATCGGGCAGTTGCTGCGAGGGGGCGAACTGCACATTTCGGTCGACCAACCCACGGTGATCCGGCAGATCCGCGCTCTGCAGCGGCTCGAAACGGTGAGTTACAGCATGGACAAGATCGTAAGCGGGGCGCGCGAGAACCCGGTTTTGCCGAGCTTCCTGGCGGGCGATCGTTTGCTGTTGATGGTGCATGGAGAGGTGATCGCGGGCGTCGATTTGTCGAAGCTGCAACCGTCGGACGTGGTGGTGCACGGCAGAAATGTTTCGATCCAGCTTCCTCCGGCGGAGATTTTTACTACGCGGTTGGATAGCGCGAAGACGCAGGTGTACTCGCGGGACACGGGGCTGTTTTCCACGCCGGATCCGCAGTTGGAGAGCGAAGTCCGGGTAGAAGCGGAGAAGCAGTTGGAAGGCGCGGCGCTGCAGGACGGAGTTTTGAATACCGCGGCCAAAAACGGGAGACAGACGCTGACGAGCCTGCTGACCGGCCTGGGTTTTGCAAACGTGGAGTTTCACTAGGAGGCGGGTGTGAAAGATCTGATCGAGGCGATGCAGGCGGAGTTTCGTGAGGAGATGCCGGCGGTGCGCCGGATCCTTGAACGTGTGCCTACCGAGAAGATTGCATGGCGGCCGCACGCGAAATCACGCACCCTTGGCGAGTTGGCATTGCATGTGGCAAATCTGCCGGGGATGGCGGAGAAGATTATCAGCCAGGACGAGTTTTCTCCCGGCGGAGGTACGCCAACGGTGGTGACGAGCGCAGAACAGGTGCGCGAGGCGTTCGAGAAAAATGCGGCGCTGGGGGAGAAAGCGTTAGCCGGGTTGACGGAAGAGCGTGCGCGGGGCGACTGGCGGCTGGTGTTTCAAGGGAAAGAGCTTCTGCGGAAGCCAAGGATTGCGGCCTTGCGCACAAACATGTTGAACCATCTTTATCATCATCGTGGACAGTTGTCGGTTTATCTGCGGTTGTTGGATGTGAAGGTACCTGTGGTCTACGGGCCGACGGCGGACGAGAACCCGTTTGCGTAAGGATGGGCTTCATCCTCGTGAGGTTCGGGCAGTGGCGTCCGCTAAAGCGGACTCGGGTGCAGGCGTGCTTTTCCCAGCGCTTAAGCGCTGGGCTATTGAACTGGCGTGCCTGCGGCACTCGGATGAGCATGCAACGAATCCTCGTGACATTCAGCGGATAGGAGCGTCTGTCATGCGGAGGGTTCTATGAAACGTACAGCCATGCTCGCGCTACCGCTTTTGATGGTGCTCGCCATCGGAGCGCATTCGCAAACGACGTCGGCCGCCGATTCGGTGCGGGGGCACTTCGCGATGATCAATCATCACGTGCTGGAGATGGCGCAGGATTTTCCGGAAGACAAGTATGACTATCGGATGAAGCCGGAGATGCGGTCGTTTGGCGAACTAATCGTTCACATAGCCGGAGGGAATGTCTACGCGGCCAAAGCGGGGCGCGGGGAAAAGGTGGAATCGGACCGACCTCGATCCGAAGGACTACAAGACCAAGGCGGAAATTGTGGCGTTGATGCAGAAGTCGATCGACGACGCGGAGGCCACCGTGAAGGGCCTGCCCGACACGTCCTTTGCGAAGACCGTCGACCCGTGGCTGGATGTAACGGAGCACACGGCGGAGCATTACGGGTTGCTGGTTGCGTATTACCGCGCGAACGGTTTAGTTCCGCCGACTTCGCGTCCGAAGAAGTAAGGGATTGCGGGCTGCTGGCAACTCTGGGCTCGATTCCGGCACTCTGAATCCACTATGCAAACTCCCTCGCGCGGCAAAACAGGGTTCTGGCATCGCCACGGACTCGGAATCGCTGCCTGCTTTTTTTTATTGCTCTGGTTCGTTCTCTACACGCGTTCTAGCCCAAACACACATTGGGGATCGTTTTTCGGCAACGCCATCGCGGATTGGTCGGGCGTCGTGGTGACGGTGTATGCGACGAAATATCTTTTCGAGATTGGTTCGTCGGAGAGCAAGCGCCCGAGAGCCTGGTTCGCCAAGCCAGTGGTGCTGTGGCTCTACGATCATTCGCTGACCGTTTTTCTCTTAGTCACGGGGATCGGATGGGTGGTGTTGTTTTCCCGCTCGGATCCGCAGGGAAAATGGGGCCAAGTGGTGGGCAACATCGTGTCGGAGTGGACCGCAGGTCCTGGGGCTGGTTTTGCTTACCAAGCGGTTGATGGAGAAGGGATCCAAGGAATAGCGATTCCCGGTTGGCTGGAAAACAGGCGCGCCGCTGGGCGTTGCTATACTGCGTTGCGTGAATCGGAATCGGCCCCGCCGCTATTTCAGCGCTCATGAGAGTGAGCAGATGCACGCCCTGAACGGGGTGCCCCTCGCGACCTTCTGGCAAAGAGTCTTGGGCTATTTCGTCGATCTGCTGCTTGCGGTCGCAATCTGGGCACCGCTGGAATTTGCGTGGCGCCGTTATGTGTTCCATCAACAACACATCGAGATGGTTTGGGATTTCCACGAGAAGGGAAACATTGCCGTGATGCTGGTGTATTGGGGGCTGGCCAATTATCTGGGCAACGGCCGTACGCCGGGAAAGTGGGTGGCGCGCACCAGGATTGTCTCGTTGACGAGCGAGCGGCTCGGCAGGTGGCAGTCGATTGAGAGAGCGCTTGGTTACGGCGCGGCGGTGCTGGAGGGCGGGTTGGGTTTCCTGCAGTTCTTCTGGGACCGCAACCGGATGTGCGCCCAGGACAGGCTGGCGGAAACGATCGTGGTGGACGTGCGGAAGCGAAGCAGCAAGCGGGAAGACTAGACTTTCCAATCCCACCCTGTCCTTCGGACGAGGGTGGGACACCCACAGATTCCCGACCGCTACGGTTTCTTACCCGACAAGTTCGAAATGGAAGAGAGCTCGGGACGAGTTCTTGAAATGATCGAGACGCTGGCGGTCTTGCCCACCCACCCTGTCCTTCGGACAAGGGTGGGGCACCCACAGTCGGCATCCCACCCTGTCCTTCGGACGAGGGTGGGGCACCCATAGTCATTCCGCCCCCATGCTTTGGACGAGGGTGGGGCGACCAGAGATTCGCTCTACTTGAGGATGGTGAGTTGGGCGGCCATCTCTGCCGCGTAGTCTTTCTTCTCGATGCCGTGCACCTGCTTGTTGTACTCATCGACCTTCGACGAATAATTCATCGAGCAGAACTTCGGTCCGCACATGGAGCAGAAAGCGGCTTCCTTGTAATACGCATCGGGAAGCGTTTCGTCGTGCATGGAGCGGGCAGTCTCGGGATCGAGCGAGAGGGCGAACTGCTTTTCCCAATCGAAGGTATAGCGGGCATGGCTCAGGGCGTTGTCGCGATCCTGCGCGCCGGGACGGTGGCGGGCGACGTCGGCGGCGTGGGCGGCGATCTTGTAAGCGATGATGCCGTCTTTCACGTCCTTCTCGTTGGGCAGGCCGAGATGCTCTTTCGGGGTGACGTAGCAGAGCATGCTCGCGCCGTGCCAGCCGATCAGGGCGGCACCGATGGCGCTTGTGATGTGGTCGTAGCCGGGAGCGATATCGATGACGAGCGGGCCGAGGGTGTAGAAGGGCGCGCCGTGGCAGAGTTCGACTTCGAGGTCGACTTGCTCCTTGATCTTGTCGAGAGGGACGTGGCCGGGGCCTTCGATCATGACCTGGACGTCGTGCTCCCAGGCTTTGGTGGTGAGTTCGCCAAGGGTCTTCAACTCGGAGAACTGAGCTTCGTCGCTGGCGTCGGCGATTGAGCCGGGGCGAAGTCCGTCGCCTAAAGAATAGGAGACGTCGTACTTCTTCAGGACCTTGGTGATGTCATCGAAGCGCTCGTAGAGGAAGTTCTGCTTGTGGTGGTGGGCCATCCACTGGGCGAGGATTGCGCCGCCACGGCTGACGATGCCGGTGATGCGCTTGGCGACCAGCGGCAGGTATTGAATGAGCACGCCGGCGTGAATGGTCATGTAATCGACGCCTTGCTGTGCTTGCTCTTCGATCACTTCGAGCATGAGATCGGCGGTGAGGTCTTCGATGCGCTTCACGCGCGAGACGGCTTCGTAGATCGGCACGGTGCCGATGGGCACGGGCGAGTGGCGGAGGATGGCTTCGCGGATTTCGTGAATGTCGCCGCCGGTCGAGAGGTCCATGACGGTGTCGGCTCCGTAGTGGACGGAGGTGTGGAGCTTCTTGAGCTCGGTTTCGATATCGGAGGTAACGGCGGAGTTGCCGATATTGGCGTTGATCTTGCACTTGGACTCGATGCCGATGGCCATGGGTTCGAGCTCGGGATGATTGATGTTGGCGGGGATGATCATGCGTCCGATGGCCACCTCGGCGCGAATGACTTCCGGTGCAACGCGTTCGCGCTCGGCGACAAAGAGCATTTCTTCGGTGACGAGCCCTTGGCGGGCGAAATGCATTTGGGAGACGTTGTTGTCGCCGGTGCGGGCAGCTTCGGCGCGGCGGTTCACGATCCATTCTTCGCGCGGTTTCGGGGTAGTCGTGGGGGTGCCGTTTCCGTTGCCGTTCGGGCTGCTCATAAATCGGGTCTCCATCTCGGGGTGAAAGGAAAATTATACGCTGCGGCGGAGATCGTGCCGGAGGCACTTGCAGTCGCTGGACGCGCGTGAACGTTCACATTTGCGCGGTGGAAGGTGAGTTACCTGGGCTGTGCAGCGAGGGGAATTGCGAGGAGCTGCTTCACCAGCACGGAGAGGCGGTCGAGAGGCTCTGCCATCGCCTCCGCCAAAGACTTTGCGTCGAGGGAGCTTTTACCGGACTGCGCGAGGTAGACCACATTGGAAAAAATCTGCAGGGGATTGTTGATCTGGTGGGCCAACTCGTTGGCCATGGCGGCGGCGGCGGCGGCGCTCGCTTGTTCCATCAGGGTGCGCTGCTGGCGCTGATGGCGGACGGCCATGGCGGCGAAATCCGATAGCGTCTGCATCATGGCAAGATCGTTGCGGTCAAAGGCCTCGACTTTCTCATGCGACATGATCCAGAAGGTCCCGCGGCTTTCCTCGGTCTTCCAGGGAAGCAGGAGGCCGTCGGTGACATTGGGTGCCTCGACGCCCATAAGGTCGAAAAAGCGCTTGGAAACGCGGAAGAGCTGGGGGCGTCCGCGTTCGAGACAGATGGTGCATGCGCTGGGGTAGTGAGGCAGAGTCGCGTCGAGGAAATGAGAGTACTTTCCGGCAGTGGCGACCCAGCGATAGAAGTTCTCCTCGGTGCGGGTTTCCTGCTCGATGCTGATGCCGGCGCTGTCGGCATCGCACAACTCGATGGCGGAGTTGACCAGCTCCTGGAGAAGAGTCTCGGGGCTTTCGACGAAGGCGCGGGTGAGGCGGCGCATGCCTTCCATCTGCATGGAAATATCGCGGGTGTGCAGATGGCGTGCGGAGAATTGGATGTCGTCGTGAAGATCGATGACTTCGAGGCCGGTATCTTGCAGGTTCTGAGTTTCCATGCAGTAAAGTATTTCCAATGAGAATAGTGACGCTGCCGTCGTTTGCGATCAGGTTCCATTATACCTTTGCAGCGGCCGAACTCCGGCTGCTGGCTTGCGTTGACGGACGCGGCGGGCACCGCTAAGATGACACCACTCCGCATCCTTTCATGATCAATCAGACTGTCTCTCACTACCGGATCGTCGAGAAAATCGGCGGCGGCGGCATGGGCGTGGTGTACAAGGCGGAGGACACGCGGCTGCACCGCTTCGTGGCATTGAAGTTCCTGCCGGATGCCGTGGCGAGCGACCCGCAGGCGCTGGCGCGCTTCCGGCGGGAGGCGCAATCGGCTTCGGCCCTGAACCATCCGAATATCTGCACAATTTATGACATTGGCGAGGTGGACGGGCAGGCGTTCATCGTCATGGAATTTCTTGACGGGGCGACGCTCAAGCATCGGATCGCGGAGCAGGTGATGGAGCCGGAGATCCTGCTGACGCTGGCGATCGAGATCGCCGATGCGTTGGACGCCGCCCATGCGAAGGGAATTGTCCATCGCGACATCAAGCCTGCGAATTTGTTTGTGACGGAGCGCGGGCACGCGAAGATCCTCGATTTCGGGCTGGCCAAGGTGGCGCCGTCGGCGTTGTCGAATGCGCGGACGATGACGGAGGGCGGGGATGAGGATCACCTGACGAGTCCTGGTTCGATGCTGGGGACGATCGCCTACATGTCGCCCGAGCAGGTGCGCGCCAAGGAGCTGGACGCGCGCAGCGATCTGTTTTCCTTTGGCGCGGTGCTTTACGAGATGGCGACGGGGAAGCTGGCGTTCCGCGGCGAGAGTTCGGGGGTGATCCTGAAGGCGATTCTCGACACCACGCCGGCGCCGCCCTCGCACCTGAACCAGAATGTCTCGCCGGAGCTGGAACGGATCGTTTATAAGGCGCTGGAGAAGGACCGCAATCTTCGCTACCAGCACGCGGCGGAGATGCGGGCGGACCTGGAGCGGCTGAAGCGGGACACGACGTCAGGGGTTCACCGGTCAAGCGTAGCGGTGGTGGAACCGCCCAGGCGGACGCTGGCGAAGCGCATTGGTTTAGGTCTCGCAGCGTCGCTGGTGACGTCGGCGGTGATCTGGTTCGTTTTGTCGTCTTCGCATGGAAAAACTGGGCCAGCACAGAGCACGGATTGGAAACAGCTTACGTTTTTCACCGATTCGGTGGTGTATCCGGCATTGTCGCCGGACGGGCGCATGCTGGCGTTTATTCGCGGCGACGATGCGTTCTTTGGTCCGGGTCAGCTTTATGTGAAATTGCTGCCGAATGGCGATCCGGTGCAGCTTACGAATGATGATCGGGAGAAATTGAGCCCGGTGTTTTCTCCAGATGGCTCCCGGATTGAGTACTCGGTGTTCAATCCCTGGGATACGTGGGAGACGTCGGTGCTGAAAAGCGATCCGCATCCGTTTTTGCCGAACGCATCGTCGCTCACATGGGTGGAGGGCGGTTCCCGGGTGATGTACTCAGAGATCAAGTCGGGCCTGCACATGGCGGTGGTGACGTCGGATGAGAGCCGCAGTCATGCGCGGGACGTGTATGTTCCGGTGGGCGAACGCAGCATGGCGCATCACTCCTATCTGTCGCCTGACGGAAAGTGGGTCCTGGTTGTCGAGATGGACAGCCGCGGGGATTTCCTTCCGTGCCGCGTGTTGCCCTTCGACGGTGGCGGCAAGATCCAGGTGGTCGGCCCTCCGGAGCGCCGATGTCTTGGGGCCGCGTGGTCACCCGACGGCAAGTGGATGTACCTCAATGTGCAGACGGACGCGAGTCACATCTGGCGGCAGCGCTTTCCCGCGGGCGAGCCCGAGCAGGTCACGACGGGTCCAACTTCGCAGGACGGCATCGCGATGGAATCGGATGGGAAGGGGTTGATCACGTCGGTAGGCACGCAGGACAGCACGCTGTGGCTGCACGACAAGGAGGGCGATCATCAGCTATCGCTGGAAGGAAATGCGATGGTGCCTGAGTTTTCGCACGATGGAAAAAAACTTTACTTCCTCATGTCGCGCGGCGAGAGCCAGGAAACTGAACTGTGGAGGAAGGACCTCGACGGTGGCCGGATCGAGAGCGTATTGCCGAACGTGAAGCTGGAACCGCCGAACGTAGGAACGCACAACGGCTACAGTATTTCTCCGGACGAAAAGCTGGTGGCTTTTACCGCCAAAGACGACAAAGGCCGATCGAACATTTGGGTGGCACCTACCAATCATCGGACGGCCCCCATCCAGCTCACGTCGCAAGTGGTGGAAGACTCGCCTGTATTTCTTTCCAATGATGAATTGGTGTTTCGGGCGGTGGAGAACGGCCTCAATTTTCTTTACCGGGAAAAGGTTGATGGGAGCGGACGTACCAAGGTGTCTCCGGAGAAGATTTTCGACATGCAAACGGCCTCGCCCGACGGACGCTGGATCGTCGCCATGTCGCCGGGCGACGACGCGGACCACACCCTGCGATCACGCTTGTACGCGACCGATACGGGGAAGTCTTACGATCTTTGCAATGACTATTGCTGGGTCGATTGGAATGCGGCGGGAACGTTGTTCTATGTGCGCACCAAGACGTCGGATAGCGTGCGAGTTCTCCCGATTGCGGGGGACAGCGGCCTTCCTAAAATTCCGCCTGGCGGTTTTATCAGCGCGGCAGGCGACGCCATGCTGACGAAAGCCCCGGCGATCCAGGGGTGGATTGCAACCAGTGTAAGTCCTGCCCTTTACGCTTTTACCCGTCAGGATACGCGCCGGAACCTGTACCGGGTACCGCTGCCGTAAGGCATGCCCTAATCGTAGTATTTGATTCTGGGGCGCTACCCTCGTATCCTCTGTGTGGGGTTACTCTACGCATGTCTGAACGGAAGCCGAGCTATACCCGTTTTGCGGTGGCGATTGTCTTTGTGCTGGTGCCGATCGGCTACCTGGCCGTGACCGGGGCGCGCGACAAGGACATTGCCAGCTACTACAAGACCATCCAGGAGATCCAGGCGATGGGGCCGGGCGTCTACGAGAAGCGCTTGCGGGTAGCGGGTACGGTGGCGGAAGGCTCGATCAAGCGGCAGGGAACCCACGTGGAGTTCAAGCTGGAAGAGCAGGGACGCCTGTTGCCGGTGGTTTACAACGGCACCGAGGCGCCGCCGGATACGTTCAAAGACAAGTCGCAGGCGCTGGCCGAGGGCAAGATGGGGCGCGACGGCGTGTTTCACGCCCAGAAGATCCAGGCGAAGTGCGCGTCCAAGTATGCGCCGAAGGACGGGACATCTCCGGCAACGCCGGGAATGAACCAGGCAAACCAGGCGCAGGGCGGCAGCTCATCCGCCTCGATGTAGACTTCTGAAAAAACTCCTGCAGCCGCTTGCGGAGATAGAATCTCTCACGTGACCACATCTGGCCAGCCAGCTCCGACTGAAGCCGCGGCCGTTTCACTCCAGAACATTGTGAAATTCTTTGGACGCTTCGTGGCGCTGCGGCATGTCTCCGCGCGATTCGAACGCGGCCGGATTTACGTTGTACTGGGCGACAACGGCGCGGGCAAATCGACGTTGCTGCGCATCATGACGGGCCTGCTGAAACCGAGCTCGGGCGACGTGCAACTACTGGGAGCGCCGCCGGCAGAGCGGGCGGAGCGCTTCGGCTACATGGGACATGCGCCGCTGCTCTACGACGAACTGACGGGCGTGGAGAACCTGCAATACTTCGCCGGGCTGTATGGAATCCGTGACATGGAAAAAACGCGGGAGGCGATCCGCACGGTTGGTCTCGACCCGGCGCTGGATCGACGGGTGGGGAACTACTCGCAGGGGATGCGGCAACGGATGTCGCTGGCACGAGCGGTGATCCATGATCCGGAAATTTTGTTCCTTGATGAACCGTTTTCGAACGTGGACATCAAGTCGGCACACGAGATGGCGGGGCTGCTGGGGAAGATGCGCAACGCCGGGCGCACGATCTTCGTAGTGACGCATCAGCCGGCGGTGCTGGCGTCGATTGCCGATGAGTACGTGGCGATGGATGCGGGGCAGATCATCTCGCGCGGGCGGGAGTACAGGGCATGACAGCGTCCGCTCCCGGATTTACGGCGATTCTGCGTACGACGATCGCGAAAGACCTGCGCATGGAATGGCGATCGAAAGACGCGATCAACTCCATGCTGTTTTTCTCGCTGCTGGTGGTGGTGATTTTCAGTTTCTCGTTCGATCCGACGGCCGAGACATCGCGAGAAATTGCCGGCGGGCTGATCTGGACATCGTTCTTATTCGCGGCAGTGGTCGCGCTGAACCAGACCTGGGCACGCGAGCTGCGCAACCAGGCGCTGGACGCCTTCCGCGTCTCGCCCGCGCAGCCGAATTCCTTGTTCCTGGCGAAGGCGCTGGGCAACATGATCTTTGTGACCGTGCTCGAGTGCTTGATGGCGCCACTGTTTACGATGTTTTACAACCTGCGGGCGCTGGGAGACTGGAGACTTTTGCCGGTGATTGCGTTGCTGGGAACGTGGGCGCTGGTGGTGAACGGAACGTTTTTCGCGGCGATGTCGATTCGAACCCGTATTCGCGAGGTTCTGCTGCCGCTGATCCTGTTTCCGGTATCGTTGCCGGCGATCCTGGCGATGGTGAATGCGACCTCGGCGGTGCTCACGGGAGACAATTCGCCGATCATCTGGATCAAGCTGCTGGCAGTATATGATGTGGTATTCACAACCGTTTGCCTGATGCTCTTTGGGGTCGTCATACACGCAGAATGAAAGCTGGCTTTATTTTCGCGGTCCTGGCCGCGCTCGCACTTCTTGGATTCAGCACATGGCAGGCGCTCTATGTGGCGCCTACGGATGCGCTGCAGGGCGACGTGCAACGGATTTTCTATTATCACGTGCCCTGTGCATGGATGGGCGGCCTGTGCTTTTTCTTTAATTTTTGCGCGTCAGTCTGGTACCTGTTTCGCCGTAACCCGGCGGTCGACGCCTTTGCCCTGGCGTCGGCGGAAGTGGGCGTAGTGTTCTGTACGATCGTGCTCATCACGGGGCCGCTGTGGGCGCGCCCAGTGTGGGGCATCTGGTGGACATGGGACCCGCGGCTGACGAGTACGTTTGTGTTGTGGCTGATTTACATCAGCTACTTGATCGTGCGGAAATTTGCGACCGGAGGCCAGGGGGCGGTACTGGGTGCGGCGCTGGCAATTTTCGGGTTTGTGGATGTGCCGATCGTTTACTTCTCGATCCGGATTTTTCGCACGCAGCATCCGCAGCCAGTATTCGCGGGCGGCGAGAACTCGGGGCTGGAGATCCATATGCTCCATGCCTTCCTCTGGAACCTGCTGGCATTTACGGTGCTCGGGTTGGTGATCGTATGGGCGCGCTACCTGGTGCAGCGCATAGACCAGGCGGTGGAGGAAGCGCACAAGTCGGCGGCGCTACGTGCGGGGGCATCATGAACTCGTTGGGTTTCATGCACGCGGCGTACATCGTGGTGTGGGTTGTGCTTGGCGGCTATGTGGCGGACCTGGGTGCCCGTTATGTGAAGTTGAAAAGGGAACTCAGAGACCTGGAAAAGTGAGTACGGCAACGGCCCAAGAAACCAAAGCCCCGTCCGCTGGCATTCTTCCGCTGATCGCGGTTGCGAACCTGGTGGTTTGCTGCGCGTTTCTTCTCTTCTCGCTACCGTTTTACTGGAAACAGATCCACATTCTCTATAGCTGGCCTGGGGTGGATGCGCAGGTGATCCGCGCCAAGGTTGTGCCCGTGCGTTCCGAGGTTTCCGCCGATGGGCAGCGCTATTACGAATCCGACGTGCAATTTCTCTTCACGGTAGGCGGCAAACCGCACATTGCCGAGATCTTTTCGCATCGCAGCCCGAGCATCGAAAAGGTCCGCTACGAAACGAACAAGTTTCCTCTCGGAAGCCGAAGTGCGATTCGCTATAACCCGACGAACCTGACCGATGTCCGGGTCAACGCGGGCTACAATCGGCGCTTCTTCTTCGCGCCGCTGTTGATTACGGGATTCGGGCTGATCTTTGGCGTATTTGCCGGGATTTTCTACGCCATGACGCGCAGCGGACACAAGCCGCAGACGGCCGCACTCTAGAAGCGTCCTTTCGCTGAACCCTTCCAAAAATAATTCCTGCAATTCGGGACGGTTCCTCCGTTCTGGTGTCTAAGAGCACACGGAGGCCACCATGCGTCTAGCGGTCCTGATTCTTCTCGCAGCAAGCTTGTCGTTCGGAGAGACCCCTTCCAGTAACGGGTTGAATGCGGAGGCGCACGCGGTGGAGACGACGCGGCTTCCGGTGCGACGGGTGGTTTTGTTCAAGAACGGTGTGGCGTACGTCGAGCACATGGGGGCGGTCTCGGGATCGCAAAGTGTCAGCATCGACTTCACAACCTCGCAATTGAACGACGTTTTGAAGTCTTTGACGATCATCGATTTGGGCAAAGGGCGGATCGCGGGGGTGAACTACACCTCGGTTGAGCCGCTCGACCGCCAACTCGGATCGCTGCGGATGGGGCTGGGCGAAGACCTCAGCAGTGGGCAATTTCTGACGGCCCTGCGCGGCGCACGGGTGGAAGTGCGCAGTGGATCCACGGCAATCACGGGCCGGGTGTTGACGGTGGAAGAACGCGACGTGAAAGAAGGAAAGGGTGACGACAGCGGCTCGCTCAAGCGGGACTACCTGTCGGTGATCACCGATAGCGGGGAGTTGCGGCAATTCGAAATGACGCCACTGCTCGGGGTGCGCCTGCTGGAGGGCGAGATGCGCGAAGATGTCGGCCGCTACCTGTCGGTGCTGGCCTCGGGACGCGAGCAGGACCTGCGACGGATGGTGATCAACACGGCGGGACAGGGGTCGCGGCAGTTGCAGGTGAGCTACATCAGCGAAGTGCCGGTGTGGAAGAGTACCTACCGGCTGGTGCTGCCGAACAATGGCGCAAAGCCGTTTATCCAGGGCTGGGCGATCGTCGATAACACCGTCGGCGAAGACTGGAAGGACATTGAGTTGTCACTGGTGGCGGGAGCGCCGCAATCGTTCGTACAGGAGTTGTCCAAGCCGACGTACGCACGGCGGCCGGTGGTGGCCTTGCCGGAGACAGCGATGCTGCAGCCACAGACCCACGAAGCGGCGTTGAATGGAGCCAGTGAAACGGTGGAGGTTTCGAATGCGGCGATGGCCAGTCCCATGGCGGCGGATCGGATTCAGCAATACGCGAAATTGCAGGGAGGCGTGAGAGGAGGCGTGCCGGGTGGTGTGATGGGAGGGGTAGCGGGCGGAGTGGCAGGAGGAACTTTTGGCTCGGTCTCGGCAGGCACTGGCGGTGGCATGGGTGGAGGCGTCTATCGGGCCGGACGCTCGGCGGACTCACCGAGCGCGGCGATGGCGATGCAGGCGGCGGTGGCCTACGGCAGCGATATCGGTGACATGTTCGAGTACAAGCTGAAAGAGCGAGTGACGATCCGGAAAAACCAATCGGCTTTGGTGCCGATTATCCAGGAAGCGGTCGCGGCGGAGAAGGTCACGCTATGGAACGAGCAGGCGGGGCGGCCGTTACGCGCGGTCTGGCTGAAGAACACAAGCACGGAGACACTCGATGCCGGCACCTTCAACGTTCTCGAGGACGAAACGTTCGCGGGGGAAGGGATCATGGATCCGATCAAGCCCGGAGAGCGGCGGCTGCTTTCTTACGCCGTCGACCAGGGAGTGATGATCGAGGCAAAGAACGAGAGCAGTGATCAGCAGGTAAGCCGGGTGGTGATCCGGAACGGAACGATGGTGCACACCCGCGAAATTCGCAGCCATAAGGTTTACGTGGTGCACAACACGAATATCGATGCCCGCGATGTGGTGATCGAGCACGCGATCCAGCCGAACTGGAAGCTGGTAAGCGACGTTGTCCCTGACGAAACGACGGCGACGCACCGCCGGTTCAAAGTACATGTGGACACGAAGCAGACGGCGACGCTGAAGGTCGATGAGGCTTACCCGGTTTCTTCGACCTACGACATGGCGATCCTTCGCGACGACGATGTGGAATTATTCGTCAAGAACAAAGCGATTTCGCCGGAGGTGGAGAAGGCGTTGCGGATCGTACTGGCGAAAAAGGATGCGTTAGCCGAGATCGATCGGCAGATGAAATCTCGCCAGGAACAGCAGAAGACGATCGCTGAAGACCAGCAAAGGCTGCGGGAGAACCTCAAGGCACTGAAGGGGAGCGCGGAAGAGCGGGAACTGGTGCAACGCTATACCCGCCAGTTGAACGCGCAGGAAGATCAATTGGATCGATTGAAGACGGAGCTTGCCGACTTGCATCCGCAGCGCGAGGCGGCACTCGCGGATCTGAATAAGACAGTTGCTGAAATGACGCTCGATGTGACGCTGTAGAGGAGTGAAGAAGACTATCCGTTTTCGAGGGGGATCTGACGCAAGAAGGCGAACATCATGGTGGCGGCCCATGCGGGGTGCTGGCGATCGAGATGTTCTGACTTGGCGTCTTCCGTCGAAAGCTCAGTGCGACAAAGCGGGCAACAGATGCTTTCCGCGATTGAAGGAGGCCCGAGGGTGAGAGCGGTGACGGGTATCAGGGTCAGCATGTGATGGAGATTATGCGCCTCGTGCAGTGACAAGAATCCCACCAACGTCACAAATCCTGCCCCATTTGTGACAAGGCTTAGTGCCTGCCAGGTCAAGCAGTTACCAACCGATTGAAGGTGGCGGCTGTGCCGTGTGGCCATTGCCATGTGACGCAGAACACAGCGCAGTGTTTTTCCCAGACCTATGATGCGCGCAGATGGAGCCGGCAGTGTTCCGGCCATGGCTGGTGACTTCGATCGGAGGCAAGCGATGTTTGAAGCCGAAATTGAAATGGAGAGAAAGTCCAATTCGTTTGGACCGGTACTGTTTATTGCCGTACTGGTGCTCTGCATCGCGGGAGTGATTTATTACGCGGTGCACGAGAGCAGCAAGAGCATGTCGGAATCGCAAGCATCGCAACTGATTACTTCTATTCTGAAGAGCAAAGGACCGTCGACGTTGCATTTCCGCACGGGCCTGGTCAAGCAAACGGTGGATGAGAAGCCATTCGATCCGCAATACAAGCTGCTGGAAAAAGCCGGGCTGATCAAGACGGCGAAGCGCGATGGCGGGCTGGAAGTGACGCTCACGGCGGCAGGCGAGCGAGTTCTGGGCGATATCAAGGATGTGAGCCGTACGAAGAGGCTGGAAGGCGGCGAGGCGATTACGGTGGCACTGGCCACGCGCAAACTCGTGGCGATCACGAAGATCGACGTTCTTTCGCCGCAGAGGGTCAATGTTGCGTACACCTGGAAATGGGAGCCAACCCGCCTGGGCGAGATCTTTGACGCATCGAGCCCGCTGGTGGCGAGCTTCAATGTGTGGGATCGCGGCAGCCTGATCAAGGACTATGGAGTCGATTTCTACCATGCGGATGCGAAGGCCGAGCAGTTCAACTTCTTACGCGTGGGAGACGACGGCTGGAGCATCGCCGAAGCAGACTGACGGAGATTGTTCGACCAATGGCCCGCGCCTCCCGGTGGCGGGCTTTTTGCTTGCGGGTAACATTCGTAACTCCCCTTTCGTGACTACCGTGATATGGCGTGGGGCATTGGATTCGGCGATTATGTCTCCAATTACCAGGTTGGAGCTCCCAACCACAGCTTTCGCCAGCCGCTCACGGGTTTCAAGGGGATTCATCATGTTTGAACAAGAGGCACAAGTTGGGGGACGATCCTGGGCTCCAGCGCCGATGTTGCTGATCGCCGCCATTTGTCTGACCATCGTCGGGACCGCGGTTTACGTTTTTCATGAAGCACGGCAGAGCATGAGCGAGGCGGAAGCCCACCACGCAGTGACCGCAATGCTGGAACAGCATGGCGCGGCGACGGTGCATTTCCGCACCGGCCTGGTGACCGCCCATGCGACGGACAAACCGAGCGACCCGCAGTATGTGTTGCTGGAACGGGCCAAGGTGCTCACGGCGGTGAAACGCGAGAACGGCGTGCAGGTGGACTTCACGCCGGATGGCGCCAAACTGGTGAAGAGCATCGCGGGAACGGCGCACACCCACAACAGCGACGGCACGGAAGACTACGTGGTGCCTCTGGGTACGCGGCAACTGGTGGCAGTGACGGGCGTCAACGTGTTGAGCCCAAGTTCAGCGACGATCCACTACACCTGGAAATGGCAGCCGACGCCGATGGGCGATGTTTTCGACCTAGCCGGCAATTACATGGATGGTTTCGACGTGTGGCAGCGTGCAGCGCTGGCCAAGGAATACGGAGCCGATCTTTACCATCGCGCGCCGGTTCAGGACGAGTACAACGCGACCAGCGGATGGCAAGTCGCCAGCAACTAACAAGCTCGGAGGCTGATCGAGGAGCCCGGCTCATGGCCGGGCTTTTTGCTGCCCGGAATTGGTCTACGAGTAGGGGTAGAAAACGAAGAACAAGAGCGAGAGAACGGCCAGCACCCACAGGCCAGGTTTAAGCTCGCGCGCGCGGCCGGCAACGATTTTGCAAATCGGATAGAGAACGAAGCCGGCGGTGATGCCGATGGCGATGTTGAAGGTGAACGACATCAGTATGACGGTGGCGAAGGCGGGAATCGATTCGGTGAAGTCGTTGAAGTCAATGCGGGTGATGGGCGAAAGCATGAACAAGCCAACGATGATCAGCGCCGGTCCATAGGCTTGGGGCGGAATTGCGGCGACAAAGGGCGCGAAGAAGAGGGTAAGTAGGAAACACGCGCCGGTGACGAGTACTGTCAGCCCGGTCCGGCCTCCGGCTTCGATCCCGGTTGCCGATTCGACGAAGGCGCCGGAGGTGGTAGTTCCGATGGCCGATGAGAAACAGATGGCGAGGGCATCGACAAGCATAGGCCGTTCGATCTGCGGCAGATTGCCTTGCGAATCCAGAAAGCCGGCGCGGGCGGAGAGTCCGATGAGGGTTCCCATGGTATCGACAAAGGCCATGATGAAGACGGTGAGCACGATGGGAAACGCGCCCCAGCTCAACGCTCCCCGGAAGTCGAGCTTCCAGACAATCGGCAGGACGCTGGGCGGCAGGCTGACGATGCCGTGCGGAGGAGGCGCGACGCGCGCCACGAAGGCAACGATGGCGGTGACGATAATGCCGACCAGCAGAGCTCCGGGGAATTTTCGGATGACGAGGATGGAAATCAGGATGAAGCCGAAGATGGCGACGAGGACGGGCGGGCCGGTAAGATGTCCGGCCCTGACCGGGGCTCCTGCTACGCCGACGGTGACAAGGCCAGTCTGATTCAGGCCGATAAAGGTGAGGAAGAAGCCGATGCCGACCGCGAAGCTGTAGCGCAGGCTGGTGGGTACGCCTTCCACGATCCATTGGCGGAGCTTGAGCACGGTGAGCAGAACGAATGCGACCCCGGCGATGAAAATGGCGGCGAGCGCAGTCTGCCAGCGATAGCCAAGCGCAATGCATACGGTGTAGGCAATGAAGGCGTTCTCCCCCATGTAGGGAGCGATCGCAAAGGGCCGATTGGCGTACAGGCCCATGAGGAAGCAACCAAAGACGGCGGCCAGCACGGTGGCGACGAATGACGGCCCAGCGGGAATGCCGGCAGCGGAAAGGATTGCCGGATTGACGACCACGATGTAGCTCATGGTGGTGAAGGTGGTCAACCCGGCGAGAACTTCGCGGCCAACGGTGCTGCCACGTTGCTCGATCTGGAAGTAGCGCGCGATGGCGTTCATCGATGAACGCAAATTAGAACGTGGCTGCTGCCGAAAATCAATCTCCGACTGCTTCTTCCTCTTTCTCACCCGCCGCGACAACTTTGGTCTTTGGATACTCGGCGATGGAGAACGGCTGTTCCTTTGGCGCATCGATTTCGAGCGGCAAGCGCCAATCTTTGGCCGATACGTGTCCCGCCTCAACCCAGGCAAAACGGGTGATGAGCGAGCCTGCGATGCTGGACGCGGCGGCGATGCGGCGCAGCTTGCGCGACGTGGAGCGCGGCGTAAACAACGATGCAAGGCGAAGGCCGAGTGGAATAGGGCCGGAGAGCATGCCGCCGGTGCGGATGATCCATCCGCTGTAGCCATGTTTCAGCGGCTCGGTCACGGGGCGAGGATTGGTCTCAATGCGAACGCCTTCGGCAGACTCAACACCGGAGGCGACCAGCCCAAGGATATTGAGGGCCGGAGAGCGATCGTGGCCGAGAAGCTCGAGCAGCGATATGGAAGCATTCAAGCCGCTCATGCCGAAATGCAGCGGCAAAGTGCTGACGTGCTCGTTCCAGACGGGGATGGCAGTGGCGCCGATCAGGACGCCGGTGTAGTTGGAGAAAGGAAGGCCGAACAGGCAGGCGAAGCCTTCGGCCACATTACCGAGAATCTGGATGGCGCGGATGCCGGTACGTTCCGCGAGAAATTCTGCGAAAGCGGATGCCCCTGCGAAGGTGCCGAAGCCAGCCAGCGCCCATGCTCCCATGGACATTGCGCTCTGGGGCTTAAACACGCGCAGCATATTCAGGAAGCGTTCGGGACGCCCGAGGTCGGAGATGAGAAGACCGCTAGAGAGCACGGCACCGGCGGCGGCAATGTAGCGGGAATCGCGAGCGATTTTGAGATCGGCGCCAGTCCAGTGCGCCATCGCACCGATCACTGCAGCTGATCCGGATAGGCCGCCAAGGAAGAAGTAGAGAGGAATTTCCCAGGTCCACTGTGGCTCTTTGAGTAGAGGTATCCCGTAGTAGCCGGTTTCCGGTGAAGCGACAGGGAACGGCGCGCCTTCCGGACGAATGCCGATTGCCTGGACCTTGCCTTTGCGCTCGGCCTCATTACGGATCTGCAGCAGCCGGTGCTCGCGAGCGGGATCGAAATTCGCGGACTCCTTCGAATCGCTCATCGGCGGCTCCCCAAGAATGCAAAGAAGCTACTCGCCAGAAGCAGGCCGGCGGCGATAGCGGAACTCGTCCACGCAGTCTTCAAATACTTTGTAGGAACTTCAGGATTGGGGGGCAAGTTGTACTGCGCAGGATCGCCACGGACGATGAAGGCAGCGTGAATACCGCCTACGCTGGTGTGCATGGGGTCGTAATAATTCACATCATCCATGCCGCGAGAGCGCAACTCCGCCACGCGTTCCTGGGCCACGATGCGCAACTCTTCGATGTCGCCGAATTTGATCGACTCAGTAGGGCACGCCTTGGCGCAGGCCGGCTTCAAACCTTCTTTTTGGCGGTCGTAGCAGAAGGTGCACTTGAAGGCGCGACCGTCCTTGGGATTGCGCTGCACGACGCCGAACGGACAAGAAACCACGCAGTACGAGCATCCATTGCAGACATCCGCTTGCAGATAGACGCCGCCAAATTCGGTGCGGGTGAGCGCGCCGGTCGGGCAGGCTTCGAGGCATCCGGCGTTTTCGCAATGCTTACAGACATCGGACTCGAAGCCCCACGACGCCAAGTCTGCGTTGTTGCCGCCGATGCCAGCTTCCGGAGGATGCTCCACGAACGAGACGTGGCGCCAAGTGGAATGACCGAGGTGGCCGGTGTTGTCGTACGAGAAGCCGGTCCAGTCGTAGCCGTCCGCTTCCACCTGGTTCCATTCTTTGCAGGCGACCTCGCAGGCTTTGCAGCCGATGCACAACGTAGAGTCGGTGAGAAACGCGGTTACGGTCATGCGGGCTGTTCCGCCTTTTCCCGAACCTTTTCGACAGCCTTACGGCCTCGCGGACGCCGGCCCGGTTCGATGTCGCAGGTCAATGCCTTGGTCTCCATGATCCTGACGTTGGGCTCTTCGCTGATGACGAGCAAGTCATTGGCGACATCGCCTTTCACGAGACCTTCGAATCCCCAGTGATAAGGAAGACCGATCTGGTGGACGGTGCGGCCTTCCACCCATAGCGGGCGGATACGACGCGTTACCATCACCCGCGCTTCGACTACGGATCGCGGAGTGGTGATGGTCGCGAAATCGCCGTGGCGCAGGTCACGTTCCGCGGCCAGCTCTGGAGACACCTCGCAGAACAGCTCCGGCTGGAGTTCCGCCAGGTGCGAAAGTGTGCGTGACATGCCGCCCGCGGTGTGATGCTCGGTGAGGCGGTAGGTCGTGAGGACGAAGGGATAGCGATCATCCTGGAGTTTCGCGTAGGGATTGTCAGGACGAATTTTCTTATCCGCAGGCGGATTGGTGTCGTGCTGGTACGGGTACAGGGGATTGCGAAACGGGGATTCCAGTGGCTCATAGTGCGTGGGCAACGGGACCGATCCTTCAAGCCACTCGCTACCCAGATCCATCCCATGCCGTCGGGATGCAGGATAAAAGGCTTGTCGCCGCGAATTCCGTCGAGACCGGTAGCCCCGGGAGGCGGAACATACGTGGGGGCCTTTTTCTTGTCGAAATCGGGCTGATCGATTCCGCTCCACTCCTGCTTTTCTTCGTCCCACCAAACGAGCTTTTTGCGTTCGCTCCACGGTTTGCCGTCGGGCCGCGCCGAAGCGCGGTTATACAGAATACGAATGTCGCTCGGCCATGCGAAACCCCAACCGTGGCCGAGGTAATTGTAGGGCTGGCGTTGGTTGGCCTTGTTGGTGGTTTCGTCCGGATGAATGCCGGCGTAGATCCAGCAGCCGCTGGTGGTAGTGCCGTCGGCTTTGAGCTCCGGGTAGCGAGTGATCATCTTGCCGGAGGTACGATCGCGTCCATTGATTTCGCGCAGGATCTGGTCGGCGCTGGGCTCATTACGAACGCCCTCGGTGAAGTAGTCCCAGGTGAGGCTATTCAGGGCTTCGTACTTCTTGCCCGGCTTTCCGGCCGCTTTCGCTTTCAGCCGACGTCCGAGGTGGTACATAAACCAGGTCTCGCTGCGAATGTCGCCGGCCGGTTCGATGGCTTGTTCGCGGAACTGCACGAGCCGCTGCGTATTGGTGAAACAGCCGGATTTCTCCGCAGTACCAGCCGCGGGAAAGAGGAAGACCTCGGTTCCGATCTCTTCGGTCTTGAGTTGCCCGCGCTTCACTTCCGGCGAGTTGTACCACCAGGTGGCACTCTCGATCTCGGACATATCGCGCACCACGAGCCATTTCAGTTTGGAAAGAGCGGTGCGTTGCAGTCCGGAGTTCGATGCGCCGACGGCGGGATTCTGTCCCATGATGAAGAGGCCGTCGACTTTACCGTCCTGCATATCGAGCCAATATCCGAAGTGCGAGTGGTCTCCGGTGACGCGGGGCAGCAGGTCGAAGCACCAGTCATTTTCCTTGGTGGCGGCATCTCCGTACCAGGTTTTCAGCAGGCTAACGCTGAATTTCTCGAAATTGTTCCAGACACCGTTCGAAGATGAGTGCTTCTTTACATAGCTGCGGAAGTCGTTGGCATCTTTTTCGAAGAAAGGCATCGGCAAATAGCCGGGCAGGATGTCGTAGAGCGTCGGGATATCAGTTGAGCCCTGAATCGAAGCGTGGCCACGTAAGGCGAGGATGCCGCCTCCGGGACGACCGATGTTGCCGAGCAGCATTTGAAGGATGGCGGCGGTGCGGATGATCTGCACACCTTTCGAATGCTGGGTGAAGCCAACCGCGTAACAGATTGCAGCGGTCTTGTCGGGACCTGAGGCGCTGCAGAACGTTTCCGCAACCTTCAGGAACTGTGCCTTCGGAATGCCGGCGTGCTCTTCGATGAATTCGGGAGTGTAGCGCGCGAAGTGACGTTTTAACACCTGGTACACGCAACGCGGATGCTCGAGAGTATAGTCGGCATGATACTGCGCCTCGTTGGCCGCCTCGCCTCCGCGATCCTTGCCGTGTCCGCCGCTGGCGTCTTGATGACCCGGTTTATGTCCATTGGATTTACTGGGCGAACCTTCGTAGAGCCAAGTCTCGGGATTGTATTTCTTCGCTTCTTCGTCCCACCCGGACCAGACGCCATCGTTGTCGTCCGGATCTTTCATGTCCTCGCGCAGGATTACGGGAGCATTGGTGTAGTTCACCACGTACTCGCGGAAGACTTTGTCGTTGGCGATCGCGTAATTGATGAGGCCGCCGAGAATGAGGATGTCGGTTCCGGCGCGGAAGGGTACCCAGATGTCTGCCATGGCGGAAGTGCGGGTAAAACGCGGGTCCACGTGGATGACTTTGCCGCCGCGTTCGCGTGCTTCGATCACCCACTGGAAACCGACGGGGTGATTTTCGGCCATGTTCGAACCCATGATGAGAATGGCGTCAGCGTTGGCCAAATCCTGTTGCGCAGTCGTGGCGCCGCCGCGTCCAAACGATGTCCCCAGACCGGGGACGGTGGAGCTGTGTCATATCCGGGCCTGGTTGCTTACGCAAACCATGCCCAGACCTCCTGCGAAAAGTTTTTTGATCAGGTAATTCTCTTCGTTATCGAGGGTGGCGCCGCCGAGGTGGGCGATGGCCTTCGTCTGCATCACCCACTGGTCGTCCTGCTTCTCGACGAAGGTCCGCTCGCGGGTTTCCCAAACGCGATCGGCAACCATATCCATCGCCGTTTCCAAGTCGAGCTCTTCCCATTCGGTTGCGTAGGGGCGGCGGTACTTCACGGTCAGGAGGCGGGTGTCGACGGTATGGAGTTGATAGGTATTCGCGCCCTTTGGACAGAGGCGGCCGCGCGAGATCGGCGAATCAGGATCGCCTTCGATGTTGATCAACTCGTTGTCCTTGTGGAACACCAGTTGACCGCAACCGACTCCGCAGTAGGGACAGACGGAGCGCGTGACATTCGCCCCGACGTGACGAGCTTCGAGCTTCCGGGTCTTGTCGCTCATGGCGACCTCGCCGGTGGCTTTCCAATCCTTCTGTTGGATCTGTCGTACGACCGGCCAGCGGGAGAGTAGATCCTTGAGCAACGTGTCACCCCTTAATTCGATAAGAGGGAATCGGGAGACTTCCGGTTGCCCGTTGTGGCCGCACGGTAGATGGGATATCTCGATAGGTGTTCTACCCGGCTTTTGGCTATACTGAGCGCCAGGGATTGCGTGTGAGCTCGGACCAGAAAACTTTTTACATAGAGACGTTCGGCTGCCAGATGAACTTTCACGACAGTGAAAAAGTCGTGGGGACGCTCGTCTCGGAGGGCTACCGCCAAGTTGCGTCAGAGCAGGATGCGGGCCTGATTCTTTACAACACCTGTTCGATCCGCGACAAAGCCGAGCAAAAGGTTTTTCATCGGCTCAACGAGTTTCGCAAGCTGCAGAAGCAGGGCAAACGATTCGCGGTGCTTGGCTGTGTCGCCCAGCAGGAGGGCGAAAAGATCTTCGAGCGGGCGCCGCACGTGTCGCTGGTGGCTGGTTCGGCTTCGTACCGCAACCTGCCGGAGATGCTGGTGCAGATCGAGAGCGGCAGCCAGCGAGTGACCGGGCTCGACGATCGGGAAACCGACCAGACGTTCGAGACTGAGTTCACGGCTCGGGGCAACGCCCACCGCGGATACATCACGATTATTGAGGGCTGCGACAAGTTTTGTGCTTACTGCGTGGTGCCGTACACCCGGGGCAAAGAGCGGAGCCGCACGGCGGAGAGCGTGTTGCGGGAAGCCCGCCAGATGGCCGAGGCGGGATACACGGATATCCAACTGCTGGGGCAGAACGTAAATTCCTACCACGATCCATCGGGCAAAATGACTTTCGCCGAATTGCTGACCGCGGTCGGCCAGGTGGAGGGCATCCGCCGCGTCCGCTTTACGACTTCGCACCCACGCGATTTCACCCGCGACATTGTGGAGGCGATCGACTCTGTTCCCACCCTCTGCGACCACGTACACCTACCGGTGCAGAGCGGATCGTCTAAGGTGCTGCGGGAAATGTTCCGCGAGTACACGCGGGAGCAGTACCTGGAGCGGATTGGATGGATCAAGAACACGCGCGATCGCCACATCAGCATCACGACAGACGTGATCGTCGGTTTCCCGGGCGAAACGGAAGCGGAGTTCCAGGAAACGCTGACACTGCTGGACGAAGTGCAGTATGACGGCGTGTTCTCGTTCAAGTATTCGCCGCGCCCGAATACGCCAGCTCTGAAATACATCGATACGGTTTCGGAAGAAGAGAAATCGCGCCGTTTGCAAGTTCTAATGGAGCGACAACGCGAGATCCAGCGGAGCAATTACCGCAATCATATCGGAGAGACTCTTGAAGTGATGGTTGAAGCGGAGAACGGGGCGCGGGCGCAGTGGATCGGGCGGACTTCGCAGAACAAGACGCTGAACTTTTCCGTGCCCGCCGATGTGCAGCCCGAGATTGGTTCTTATCATCACGTGCGAGTAACGCAAGCGTTTCCCAATAGTCTAGCCGGCGAACTGGTGACGAAGTCGTAAGGCGGGAGGATCGCGATGGAAGTCGAAATGAAAATCCGTGGCCTCATGATGGACCCGGTCACCAACATGCCGATTGTGATCCTGAAAGATGTTGGCAGCGACACGGTGTTGCCCATCTGGGTAGGCGTTTATGAAGCCAACGCGATCGCGCTTGAGATCGAAAAGGTCAGTACCCCGCGGCCGATGACGCACGATCTGCTGAAAAACGTTCTGCTCGGGATGGAAGCGCGGGTCGAGAAAGTGGTAGTGACCGAGTTGAAGGACGATACGTTCTACGCGGTCATCTGGCTCACCCGGGAGGGAAGTCCAGTCAGCATTGACTCGCGCCCCTCGGATGCGCTGGCGCTCGCGTTGCGCGTAGATTGCCCGATCTACGTGGAAGATGAGGTCTTGAAGACCAGCAAGCAAGCGGCACAAATCAGCGACCGTGTGTCTCCCGACGATCTTCGCAAGTGGCTGGAAGGCCTGAATGACGACGATCTCGGCCGCTACAAGATGTAACGAGAATATGGAGTTGCGCTCAACTGGGCGACTGATTATCCTTTCCCGCGTTATGCATCGCGAAAAACTCACCTTGGCATCAATCGTTTTTCTGGCCATAGGGTTGGCGTGGATCATCAGCTTCTGGAACGGCTCGGTTGGATTCAGCGCTGCTCACCCTGTCACCGCAAGCAAGTTCGCAATGGATGTCACAGTCACGGGGGGGCCCGCCCTGGGCGGAATAGCGCTGACTGTGATCGGAGCGGTCATGCTTTTGTTTTGCGCCGTGATGGCTGTAGTGGATATTGCGAGCGCCCGCCGGGCATAGCTATTCGAATTCGATCTTGCCGTTGCGAACAACTGAGTGCTTGCGGAAGCGATCGCTGTGTTCCGGAAAGTCGGTGCGGTAATGCGCGCCGCGGCTTTCTTCGCGTGCCTGGGCGGAACGGGCAATGAGCAACCCCGTTTCCAGTACGTTGGCCGCCTCCCAAGCGCGTCGCGAGGAACGCTCGGGGAGTTCAGCGCGTAGGCCCTCCAGTTCAGCAATCACGCGGTGCAAACGTTCGCCGTCGCGCACTACGCCGACATCGTGCCACATAGCAGCCTGCACCTTGTGCAAGACGCGTTCCACGTGCTCGCGGTCCGCCATTGGCTCGCTCAACTGCGGGTGCGACTCTCTGGTTGGAAAAGACGAAGGCTTCTTGTGCTCCGAAGCCAGCGTCTGTGCCGCCCTGGCGCCAAACACTAATCCTTCCAGCAGGGAATTGCTGGCCAGACGGTTGGCCCCATGCACGCCGGTGCAGGCGCATTCACCCGCGGCATAGAGACCGGGTAAGGTGGCGCGCCCGTCGAGATCCGTGCGCACCCCACCCATCGCATAATGCGCAGCTGGACGAATGGGGATGAGGTCGGTGGCGATGTCGATGTTGTATTCCATGCAGGTCTGATAAATGCGCGGGAAGCGGCTCCGCACGCGCTCCGCCGGGAGATGGGTGAGGTCGAGATAAACGACCGCGTCGGCAGAGCCTGCGAGCTCAATCTCGTGGGCGATCGCACGTGCGACCACATCGCGAGGCGCGAGTTCGGCGAGCTCGTGGTACTTCGGCATGAAGCGCTGCAGCGCCATGTTGCGAAGGTACGCGCCTTCACCGCGCAGCGCCTCGGAAAGCAGGAATCGCGGAGCTCCCTTGAGGTAGAGGGCGGTGGGATGAAACTGGACAAACTCCATGTCGCTGATCTCAGCACCGGCGCGGTATGCCATGGCGATGCCGTCGCCGGTCGCGACAGTGGGGTTGGTAGTGTCGCTGTATACCTGTCCCAAGCCGCCGGTGGCAAGCACCACGCCTGCGGCGCGGATGGAGTGCGCGCGGTTTTCAGCATCGAGCACGCGAACACCGCAAACGCGGCCCCCTTCGACGATCAGCTCGGTGGTGAACTCGTATTCGAGAAAATGAATGGAGGGAAGGGTCGAGGCCTTAGCATAGAGCGCGCGCCCGATCTCCTGCCCGGTGGAATCACCGTGGGCATGCAGCACGCGATTCCGGCTATGCGCTCCCTCGCGGGTGAACGCGAGCTTCGTGCCGGTACGATCGAACTGGGTGCCCCATTCGATGAGTTCCTCGATGCGCGGCGGGCCTTCTTCAACCAGCACCCGAGCAGCGTCGACATTCACCAGCCCGTCGCCGGCATTGATCGTGTCTTGCAGATGCAGGCCGATTTCATCTTCATCGCTGAGGGCGACTGCGATTCCACCCTGCGCATACTGGGTGTTGGACTCGGCCAGCTCGCGCTTGGCAAGGCAAACCACATTTCCATGGGAAGCCAGTTCGATCGCTGACCGAAGTCCCGCGACTCCGGCTCCGATCACGATGAAATCAGTTTCTGCTGGAATTTGCTTCATCTGCGTGCGGTGTAAAGCAAATGGTACCATGCGAAAAGCGTATGACATTTGTAGCCGAAGCCACCACATTTCTTGCAAAGATGGAAGAGTAGGGAAACATTGAATCGCGTCACCGTGCGTACATCGAGCCGCAGCTACGACGTCCTGATCGGCCAGGAAATCCTCCGCGAAGCGGGAACGCACATCCGCGCCGTGTTGCCGGATGCGCAGCGGTGTTTCGTCGTTACTACTCCGGTGGTGCGCAAGTTGTGGGCCGGGATTGTGACGGAAGCGCTGGCTAGCGCGGGCTTCGAGGTGGTGTTCGTCGAGATGGAAGATGGCGAGCGAGCGAAGACAATCGCGTCGGTCGAGGAACTGGCTTCGAAGATGATGGCGAAGCAGGCGGACCGGCATTCGGTGATCTGCGCGCTCGGCGGAGGGGTGGTTGGCGACGTCGCCGGCTTTCTGGCTTCGATCTTCATGCGCGGCGTGCCGGTGGTGCAGATGCCCACCACGTTCCTGGCGCAAGTGGATTCTTCGATCGGCGGAAAAACGGGCGTCAACCTCAAGGCCGGCAAAAACCTGATCGGGACTTTCTATCAGCCGTGGCTGGTGCTCGCGGATCCGGGAGTATTCAGCACGCTGCCGGAACGCGAGTTTCGATCCGGTCTCTACGAGTCCCTCAAGTGCGGGATCATCCGGCGCGCAGATCTGTTCGACCGCATGGATCGCGAGCGGCAGAGCATCGTGCAGCGCGATCCCGATTTACTGGAGTGGTTGATTACGGAAAGCGTACGGGTGAAGGCTGAAGTGGTGGGCGCGGATGAGAAAGAAAATGGCGAGCGCCGAATCCTGAATTTCGGCCACACGATTGGCCATGCGCTCGAGGCCGAGACTGGCTACAAGCACTTTTTGCACGGCGAGGCCGTCGCCTGGGGCATGATTGCAGCGACAATGATTGCCGCCGGTTTGCAGATGACCGATTCGGCGACGGCACAGCGCATTATTTCGTCGGTGCTGGCGTTTGCCCCTTTGCCGAAGATCGAAGTGAACAGCCGCCGCACCGCGCATCGCATCAAGGGCGACAAGAAAACGGTGCACGGGGTGACGCATTTCATCCTGCCGCGGGAAATTGGCAAGGTTGAAGTGGTGACCGATGTTCCGGACCGTGCCGTGCTCCATGCCATCGAAGAATTGAAGTACCTGTCGTTTGTGAGTTGACCTTGGTGGAAAACCTGAAACAGCCCGTGATTGGTGCCGCGCCCGTGGGTGCGCGCGATGAGGCGCAAGCCGCCGAACAGGTGCGCGATATGTTCTCGTCGATTGCACCGCGCTATGACTTGCTCAACCATGTGCTCTCGATGAACGTCGATCGGCTGTGGTGGAATCGCACGGCACGCATCTTTGAACATATTCTGAAAAATCCGGATGCACGCATCCTCGATCTGTGTTGCGGGACCGGCGACATGACGTTCGCGTTGTACCGACGTGCCGGCAATCCGAAGCCCGCGATGGTGGGAGCGGATTTCTCTGCTGCGATGCTGGAGCGCGCGCGGGCGAAAGGGGCAGGGAAGCCGATCGAGTGGATCGAGGCTGACGCCCTGCACATGCCCTTCGGCAACGCCGAATTTGATCTCGTGACGAGCGCCTTCGGGTTCCGCAATCTCGCAAACTACGACGCTGGCCTGCGCGAGATCTACCGCGTGCTTCGTGCCAATGGAGAGATTGGGATCCTTGATTTCAGCGAGCCTAAAGGTGCTTTCGGTCACCTTTATCGCTTTTACTTCAAGAACATCCTCCCGAAAGTCGGGACGATGATCTCCGGCGTCAAAGGCCCTTACGCATACCTGCCCGCTTCCGTAGAACGCTTTCCGGAGCGCGACGAAATGCTCGAGCGTATGAAGACGGCCGGATTCCGCGAGGTCACGTGGACGCGCTACACCTTCGGTATCGCCGGCCTGTGGCGGGGAAAGAAGTAGGCATTTTCTAGCGCATTGCCTGCGCTTCCCGGCCGACGCTTTCCTTGCTGCTCAATTTCCAGTCACCCTGCGAATCATGATATTGTGCGAGACTTCACGCGGCCGATCGCGTAGCGGGGTGCTGTATGAATGTTCTTCTGCTCTCGATGCCCGACTCCTTCGAGCACATGCCCCCGGTGGCGATCAGGATGCCGAATGGGGCTCTCACTTCGCTGGCCGGCAACGTGGATCCTCACCATCGCGTCGCCGTCGCCGACCTGATTCTTTGTCACGGTAGCGTCCGCAGCAAGGTGACGGAACTGGTGATTGAGTTCGATCCCCAGGTGGTGGGACTCTCGGTGATGACCTTTCAGCGGCGAACCGCGGGCCGTGTCATCGACCTGATCCGTACATTGAAACCTGGGGTGAAGATCGCGGTGGGGGGATACGACCCGAGCCTGGCCTATGAAGCCTACGAGCAGATGGCCGTCGATTTCATTGTGCGCGGCGAAGGGGAGTTGCCGTTCCGCGAACTCCTACGCGCGGTGGAGGCAGGGAGCGGATTTGAGAAGATTGCGGGGCTTTCGTATCGCGACGGAGAGCGCTGGATTCACAATCCGATTGGCCCGGTGCACCGCCTGGAAGATGACGCCATCCGTTTACCCAAACGCGATGCGCGCGTTCTGAAAGGGTACACGTTGCTGGGGCGGCAAGTGGATGTGGTCGAGACCTCGCGGGGATGCACGTACGATTGCAGCTTCTGTTCGATCATCGAAATGCGGGGAAGAAACTTCCACACGTACTCGTTTGAGCGCGTGCTGGACGACCTCCGCGATGCCCGTGACCATGGGGCGCGGACGATATTTCTCGTGGACGACAACATCATGCTCAACGTGAAGCGTTTTGAGCAGCTTTGTAACGCCATCATCGACGCTGGACTGAACAAGCTGGATTACTTCGTGCAGGCGATGACATCGTCCATCGCGAACCACGGCGAGACACTCGCACCCCTCATGCGGCGCGCGGGCTTCCGTTACGTCTTCCTGGGGATCGAGAACATTTTGGAGAGTGACCTCGAATTCCTGCATGCCTCGGCAAAAAACACGGCGCGAGACAACGGAAAGCAGACCGGCAATGCGACCTTGCGCGCCATCGAAATCTTGCACCGGAACAAGATGCTGGTGGTCGGGGGCTTGATTCTCGGCAATCCGGACGACACCAGCGAATCCATTCAAGCCAATCTCGCATTCGCCAAGCAGTACGTCGATTGGCCATATATCCAGCATCCGACGCCCTATCCGCGAACTCCCATGGCCGAGCAATTCCGGCAACGCCAATTGATTGCGAATGAGCGGCTGGAAGAATATGACGGAACCACCGCGGTGGTGCGGACAGAACAGCTTTCAGCCGAGGAAATCGAGTTTGCGCGCTGGAAGGCGGAGCGCTGGATGAAAGTTCGCCACATTCCGGCGGTTTTCCGGCACGACCCGTGGTTTGTAGCCACCCACGCTCCACAGATGTTCGCCCACACGTTTCGAGGTTCGACGATCCGCACGTTTCTCGGCTTCGAAGACGAGCTCACAGCTTTCCGGCGTTACAAGGACATTCGCCGACAAGAGAGGGAGTACGTTTGATGCGAGGGAAGAGAGCTGTGTGCGCACATCCGCACGGCAATTTTCTGAAGCGGCGGCAGGTCGAAATCAGCCTACGATTTTGAGGTCGCGGTGGGGACCGGTGCCGGAATCGGATTGCGCTTGTCGCATCCATTCTTCAGCACGCTGCCTGGCGGTCGATACTTCCCGGGTCTTCAGTTCTTGTTCAAGCTCCTGGCGCGCACGCCGGCTGCGGCCAAGACACTCGTCGCTCACGGACTCAGCGATGATGAACCACATGAGCGCGGTTGTCTTCTGCAGCGGAACGTTGCGCCCATCACGATACATTTCGGCCAGCATGTACTGCGGAACCGAGAGCTTGTCGATCGAGTCACGACAAACTTCCAATTGCAGACTCTTGATGGCGGCTGCACTTCCATTTTCGTAGGGCGTGCCGCCTGCTTTTACGCGGCGCGGACCGAGCTGGGTGGCCACATAAAGAATGAGTTCCACGCGGCTCGAAATGCCAAGCTTGTCGAAGATGCGGAACAGGTAGTTTTTGACCGTGTTTGCACTGAGGTCAAGTTGCTCAGCGATTTCACGGTTGGTCAGCCCTTCAGCCACCCAATGCACGACTTCCTGCTCGCGGGGAGCGAGGATCTCAACCCCGGTTGAGTTCACCAATTGCATGCGTGGGGGCGCAGAGAGGGCTTCGAGCAGATGCTGAAGCTCAGCATTATTGGCCCAAATCTGTCCCTGTTGAATACGACTGACGCATTTGCTGATTCGTTCGAGCGGACCATCGCGACCGAAGATGCCGCGTGCGCCCGAGCGGAAGGCGCGCACGACAGAATGAAAATCGGAACGATCGACCAGGATGACGATTTGCACATTGGGACTGGTGCGGCGAACCTGGGCGGCGAACTCGTAACCTTTCTCAGCG
Source organism: uncultured Acidobacteriaceae bacterium (assembly GCA_963703075.1). Taxonomy (GTDB): domain Bacteria; phylum Acidobacteriota; class Terriglobia; order Terriglobales; family Acidobacteriaceae; genus Korobacter. Next base: position 1,589,562 of record OY969786.1, on the reverse strand, counting down.
CCTCCCTCTAGACTCGCGCTTATCAGAGCAACGTCCGCGTCTACGAGTGCGGACGTTGCCTCTTTCAGGTCCGTCCCGGCATAGACGATGGTGCAATGGTCCTTCTTGAGTCTCGCTGCCAGGGACTCACTTCCGATTCTCGTCGCTTCTACGATAAGGACGCGCACGCCAGAACAGTTTCGGCCGGAGGGATTATTCACCGAGGGATACCTTGAGCCTCCCCGCGGGACAGGGGAGGAAATATTATGAGATGTGGTGCGTCAGCATACGATAGTCAGGGTTGGTGGTCAATCTGCGAAGAGTCCACATTCATCATTTGTTAGAGGACTAGGGACACAATACTAGTTCACTTGAGTGCCTCGGGGCCTTAGGTACAAAAGTATGCCAGCCGGGTCGCGCTACTCTGCTGACTAAGACTACGAACGAACTACATCCCGAAGGACGTCGATGCGTGCAACTCTACCTCCGTTCACCCATGCAAATTAGTGCTCTTGTTGTGAGCTGCACCTGAAGGATATCGTTTGCTGGCTGACGACGCAGATGTCCGTCAGCGTCTGCGTTTGTGCGGTTTCCGGCTAAATCCTAAACGAATGCTCCTGCCAATGGGACCCAGAGGGCGGAGCTTTCTCTGCCCGACTTCAACCATGCGCCCGCCTACACCAAGCAGTTTCCAATACAGATCGACAGATCGAGTGAAACAAACAGAACTTACTTTTTCTATTAAACAGCGGATTGGAGCCGAAATGGAGCGCAGGAGTGCTGTGCGATACGGCCTGTCCTTTCCCGTGTTGTTTGGGTGGCATGGTGGTCCCGAGGGAGGCCACCAGGGAGGCGGTTTTAGCAAGGACGTGAGCACGGGCGGGATTTACGTTGCGTGCGACCGCGAGTGCCCGCCGCTCAACACGGAAATCACGATTGAAGTCCTAATCCCCTCGCCCGCCAACGAATCTGTTGCTTTGAAGCTGAGCGCCCAGGGAAAAGTGGTACGGCTGGGCAATTCAACCGAAGGGACAGGCTTCGGTGTTAGGGCAAATTTTTCTCTCGATGCTTTTCCATTTTAGCGATGACGAAGCCAATCAGTCTGAATAACAGTCCGAACCATTTCGAGGATCGCGCAATCCTTCCGCATCTCGGCGCCGACGAAAGCGTCTGGTACGCGGTGCACACCCGCGCCCGTCATGAAAAGACAGTGGCGGCGCAATTGGCAGAAAAGCGGATTACAGCGTTCGTGCCCACGGTTCGGCAAGTGCATACCTGGAGCGATCGCAAGAAGGTCGTCGAGATACCGTTTTTTTCCTGTTACGTTTTCGTCCGGGTTCCCACGTGGAGAGAAGTGCATTTGCCGGTCCTGAGCACCCCTGGCGTATTGCGCTGGGTAGGATCGCACTTCGAGCCGGCTGAGATTCCGGACAGGGAAATCGCGGCCGTCCGTACCGCGATCGCAAGCGGCAGCGATCCGTCGCCGTATCCATTTCTGAAGGTGGGACAACGCATCCGGGTGTGCGGCGGCTGTCTCGATGGGGTTGAAGGGATCCTGGTTGGAAAAGATGGAACCAGCCGGCTGGTAATCTCAATCGATTTGATTCAGCAAGCGATGGCGGTGACCTTGGACGGCTACCGCGTTGTTCCGGTATAGGCCACAGGAACTCATGCTGGAGTTTTACGGATTTCGTGAACAACCGTTCGGCACGACGCCGGACCCGCGCTTTTCTTATCCGCTGCCTTCGAGCTGCGAAGCGCTTGCTTCGCTCATTTGCGGAGTCGAATATCGCGTGGGTTTTGCCGCGCTCATCGCCGAGCCGGGAATGGGGAAGACGACAATTCTGTTCGATCTACTGCGGCAGTACACGGGCAGAGCCGCGACTGCTTTCATCTTCAATACGCAGTGCAGCGCGGCGGCACTCTTGCGGCAAATCGCAGAAGACCTGGGCATTCCGTCAAAGCTCGATGCTACCCAAACTCACGAGAAGCTGAAAGCCTACGTAGCCGAGCGTGGAGACCAGGAACCGGTGCTCGTGGTGATTGACGAGGCACAAAACCTCGGCAGGGAAGCGCTGGAGGCGGTGCGGCTGCTGTCCGATTTCGAAACGACCGACCGCAAGCTGCTGCATATTATCCTCGCCGGCCAACCGCAACTCACCGCTAAGCTCGAAGACCCCAGCCTGCTGCAGTTGCAGCAACGGATCACGATGGTGGCGCGCCTGAAGCGCCTGTCCGCGGATGAAACGGCTGGTTATATACGGCATCGCATGAAAGTGGCCGGCGAGAGCCGTGATGTGTTCGCCGAAAATGCAATTGCCGCAATTGCGAAGCAGAGTGGCGGCGTTCCACGCGAGATTAATCGGCTCTGCTTTAACGCCTTGTTATTGGGGTGCGCGATGCGCCGCACCACCATCGATAGACCGATCATAGAAGAGGTCATCGACGATTTGCAGTTGCCGCAGACGGTCCACCGATCGCCCGCACCAGAGCGTTTCGAATCCGTGGACAGCAGGACGCAGGGGACGACACGAGCATGGAATGGCGCATCCATCGGCGCGACCGCGCTTGCAAGCGAGCCAATTGCTTTTGCCTCAACCCAGACGAGGGGCGAGGAACTGGCCTCCATTGAAAACGCAGTCGATGTTCCAGTCGCCGCTGCGGCAAAGAAGGCTCGGGCGACGGTGCCAGAACCCTCGCGCGAAGCAATGCGTGAAGTCCCTCCTGAGACGACATTTCTCCGGGCCGTTCCGACTCTTCCGACTTCCGCGCCATTGTTTCTGACGGATGAGCAAGGCCGGCCATCGCGGTGGTGGCAGCGAAGATTCCTGCTTCTTGGCTCGATCGCCGTCCTCCTGCTCGTAACGATCTCAGGACTCTTCTGGTCGCGACTCGCGAAGAATCACAGTACACAGGCGTCGGGATCGATAAAGGCGGAGGCAGCCCAGACCGTTCCCTTGCAGGCCGAGGGTGGCACCTCCGTACCGATTCCCCAAGCGGGGAAAACGACGGCTGGGAAGATCGGATCCAAGCGAAATCCGCTTTCAACCCCTTCCGCTGAAAACCAGGCGCAAACGCGGCCCTCGCATTCAGGCGTTCAAGCTGTGCCTTCACCCGTAGAAAATCAGAGCGCGGGTTCAGTGGGCGAGGCGCGGAACTCTGCTTCAACTCCTGCGGCCGTGGCTCCCACGACAGCGACAAGACTCCTTCCACACGTCAGTCCGCCGAGTGCGACCATGTCGACAGAGTCACGGGTGAGTATGCTGGCCCCGGATCGGGTTGAGGCGAGACTGATCCAGATGAGGAAGCCAGATTATCCTCCGGCAGCAAAAGCGAAACATATCGAGGGCTCGGTTTTAATGGACGTGTCGGTTGGCAATGACGGCAGGGTCAAAGCCGTACATATTCGAAACGGAAACCCGCTGTTTATGATCGCTGCAACGGAAGCTGTTCGCGAATGGATTTACGCACCGGCGACCGTGAATGGCCAGCGTGTTCCGAGCGAAATACCGGTGACTTTGAGATTCACTTTGCCGAACAATGGCCAAGAGCCGTGAGAGCGGATCAGCGGATCGATGACCCGCCAAATCTTCTGGTAAGCTTGCGCTCTGAACTGATTGAATGCTAACGAACGTCTCGTGAACGAACCCGCCTGAAAGTAATACCGCGCGGATTCTAAGCACCCGCTGCCCCACAAACAAACACCTGGAATTCTGTATATGGCCACCGCCGAAAGTATTCGGATCCTCAAAACCGTGAAGCCCAATGCCCATCCCCTGGGATTTCGCAAGGCCCTGATTTCCGTCTTACAAACGGTCCTGATCGTGGGGACGTATTACGCGAGCTTTCTGCTGCGCTTCGATTTCAAGTTCGGGCCGGCCACCTTGCACCTCTTCCTGGTGACGGTGTTTCTGGTGGTTGGCATTAAACTGCCGATTTTTTACTACTTCGGCTTGTTACGCGGCTGGTGGCGTTACGTGGGCATGAGCGACCTGCTGGATATTGGCGAGGCAAGTTTCAGCAGCGCGGTCTTGCTTTACCTGACGTTGATCGCGACCCACGCTTTTCCCGGCTATGCACGCTCGGTCATCCTGATCGACCTGGCTTTGACGATCCTTCTCGTCGGGGGCGCGCGGTTCGCGGTTCGGGCCTACAACGAGCGGCTGCACGAATCGTCCTCGATACCAAACGTGATCATCGTCGGAGCTGGGGTTGCGGGCAAGAATCTGGTGCAGCAACTCCTGGGTAATCCGCAATTGGACTATCACCCAATTGGGTTTGTAGACGATGATGCGACCAAGCAGGGAATCAGAATTCAAGGGCGCCGGGTGCTTGGGACCACAGTCGACCTCGATCGACTGCTGGCACGGTATGCGGTCAAGACGGTTCTGATCGCGATCCCATCGGCGAACGGTGCGGATATTCAGCAGATTATTCGCAAATGCCAGCACCCCGGAGTGGAGTGGAAGATTGTTCCCGGCCTTGCCGATCGTTTGCAAGGTCCGACGAACATCCGGGATGTACGACCGGTTCGGGTGGAGGACTTGCTGGGCCGAACGCCAGTACGGCTCGATGTAGCGCGCATCCGGGAAAAGATCGACGGCAACACCATCCTCATCACCGGCGCCGCGGGATCCATCGGCTCTGAACTGGCGCGGCAGGCGATGCGATTCAGCCCCCGCAAGCTTGTGTTGTTCGACCGGTCGGAAAATGACCTCTTCCACTTGCATAACGAATTATTGGCGCAGAAGTCGCCGGTAGAATGTGTGGCGATGATAGGCGACATTCTGGATGTTGCCATACTGCGGGAGTGCTTCGCGCTTCATCATCCGGATTCGGTTTTCCATGCCGCCGCGTATAAGCACGTGCCGCTGATGGAGCTGAATTCGTTTCAAGCGGTGAACAACAACGTCTTCGGTACTTATAACGTCGCCCTGGTGGCGCGCCAGTGCCGGGCAAAAGACTTTGTGATGATTTCTTCAGACAAGGCCGTGAAACCCACCAACATTATGGGGGTCACCAAGCGCATTGCCGAGTTGATCGTGCTTTCGTTGCAGGCTGGAGAAACTCGCTTCTCGGCAGTGCGTTTCGGCAATGTTCTGGGCAGCAACGGGAGCGTCATTCCCATCTTCGAAGACCAGTTGCGGCGCGGCGGTCCGCTGACCGTCACACACCCTGACATGAAACGCTTCTTCATGACAATTCCGGAAGCCGTGCAGTTGGTGCTGCAGGCTTCCACCCTCGGGACGGGCGGAGAGATCTTCGTGCTCGACATGGGGGAGCCAATCAAGATCGTGGACCTGGCCAAGAACCTGGTACGCATTGCAGGCGGTGATCAGGAGATCGAAATTGTTTTCACCGGCATGCGTCCGGGGGAAAAACTTTCCGAGGAACTGCAGTTCGAGTTCGAAGGATTGAAACCGACCGCGCACGAAAAGATTCGCATTCTCGACGGTGGCTCGATCGATTTCGCTACTTTGCAACACTGGCTGCATGAGCTCTCGATGACGATCGAGTCGAGAAATGTCAATCGCCTGGTTGAGCAACTGCGCGCGGTCGTCCCCGAATACGTTCCAAGTCCGGAGATCCTGGCCTTGTGCGACGTGGATTGCCACGATATTACTTCGCGATATCGAGACCTGCGTCGGCGCTTAACGGTCATGGAGCAAAGCGCGTAAGCCGAGAATATGAACGATTTCGACTACATCCCGTTTCATCGCCCGTTGATCGAGCAGGACGAGTGTGATGCCGTTCAGGCCGTGCTGACCTCAGGATGGCTGACCACCGGACGTGTCGCGGCGGAATTCGAACGACAGTTCGCCGAATACGTTGGCTGTAAACATGCATTAGCGGTGAACTCGGCTACGGCGGCGCTGCAGTTGGCTTTGGACGCGATGGGCCTGAGCGAAGGCGATGAGGTCCTGGTACCCACCTACACTTTCACAGCGACGGCTGAAGTAGTGACGTACTTCGGAGCGCGCCCGGTCTTATGCGACAGTGTTGCGGGCGGCTTCAATATCGATCTCAAAGATGCGGAGCGAAGGATTACCGAACGAACGCGGGCTATTATCCCGGTGCATCTGGGCGGAGAGCCGTGCGACATGGATGCGATGCGATTGTTGGCGGAACGCCACGGGTTGCGCGTCATCGAAGATGCGGCGCATGCTCTTCCCGCGTCGTGGGCCAGCCAGAGAATTGGGTCGATCTCGGACATGACGGCTTTTAGTTTCTATGCCACGAAGACGATTACCACGGGTGAAGGTGGGATGCTGACCACGAACAACGATGCGTTCGCCGCCAGGGTGGCGCGCATGCGTTTACATGGCATCAGCTCTGATGCGTGGAATCGCTATGCCAAGGAGGGCTCGTGGTATTACGAGGTCGAGCACGCCGGCTACAAGCTCAATATGCCCGACCTCCTGGCGGCGCTGGGCGGTGCGCAATTGAAGAAGGCCAACCGTTTTCTGCGATTGCGGCGTGAGATCGCGGCGCGCTATTCCGAAGCGTTTGCTTCGATGCCAGAGCTCGAGACGCCCCCGCAGGTGAGTGCTAAGGCTGAGCATTCCTGGCACCTTTATATTTTGCGGGTTCGTCCGGAGCGGCTGAATATCGGTCGAAACGATTTGATCGAAACCCTGAAAAAGCTCGGAATTGGAACTGCGGTGCACTATATTCCGCTCCACCTTCACCCGTTTTACCGTCGCACCTACGGATACGCACAGGGGGACTTCCGGCACGCTGAGGATGCGTACGCCCGCTGCCTCTCGCTCCCGATTTATCCGGGGATGTCAGCCGCTGACGTGGAGCGCGTGATCGGAGCCGTGACCCACGCGGTGCGAGAAAACCGCGTACGCGCAGTGACGGTCGCTTGAACGCTATGAATGGAACGCGCGAGTTTCGGATCAGCAAGTGGACACTGTCGCGCGGCAAGCGCTGCTTCGATTTTATCTTGGCGCTGGGCGGCACGGTGTTGCTGCTGCCCCTGATGGGGACGATTGCCTTGGCGGTGCGCGTTACATCGGGCAGTCCGGTGTTGTTCACACAGTTCCGGTGCGGCCGGTTGGGTAAGCCGTTTCGTCTTTTCAAGTTTCGCAGCATGCGGTCGACGGTCGTCGGGTCGAGCATTACCTCCGCAGGAGATACGCGGATCACGAACATTGGGCGGTTCCTGCGCAATTGGAAGCTGGACGAGTTGCCGCAGCTTTTCAACGTGCTGCGAGGCGAGTTAAGCCTGGTGGGGCCGCGTCCTGAGTTGCCGGAGTACATCGCCGAACTGGGGAGCGCAGGGCAGGATCTACTGGAGTTGAAGCCCGGCATCACCGGATGGGCCACGCTGCAGTACCGCAATGAAGAAGAGTTGCTTGCCTCTGTGCCGGCCGAGGAACTGCGAGAGTACTACGTTGCCATGTTGCTGCCGAAGAAAGCTGCGCTGGATCTCGAGTACGCAAGCCGGGCCACCCTGTTGTCCGACGTCGCGCTTCTGCTGAAGACCTGCCTGGCGACCGTGTGGGTGCCTGCCGCGCCCGTCGCGAGTCACCAAGAAATTACGGGAAGCCACCGTGCCCAATAACTCCAAGCCTCTCGTCTCGGTCATCATGCCTACTTTGAATGAGCGGGCGGCGATCGAACAGGCGCTCGCGTCGCTGCAGAGCCAGGATACTTCCGATATCGATTTGGAAATCCTGGTGGTCGACGGCAACTCGACTGATGGCACCCCCGAAATCGTTCGCACGATCGCAGCCCAGGACAGTCGCGTAAGGCTTATTCCGAACCCGGAACGGAAAACTCCAGTGGCCTTCAACCGCGGGTTGGACGCGGCGCGCGGCGAATATGTCTGCATCCTGGGAGCCCACTCCGTCTATCCCCGGGACTACATCGTGGTGTGTCTGCGCGAAATGTTGCAGCACGGCGCGATTGGATGCAGCGGCACACTTGTCACCGTGCCTGCGAACGATACCGTGGGCGCCCGCTTGGCGGCATGGACGCTCTCCAGCGGGTTTGCTTCTTCGCCACGATCAGTGCGAACCAGAAGCGGCGGGTTTGTGGATACGATCCCATTTCCTTTGTTCCGCAAGCAGGCATTGATTGACATCGGCGGGTATGACGAGACACTCGATCGAAACCAGGACAACGACCTGAATCAGCGTTTGCGGGCGCAAGGACACCGTCTTTTTCTCACCGCAAAAACCACCGCTTCTTACAAGGCGCGCGGGTCCGTGCTTGAGCTTTGGAAGTATGCGTTTCGTAGTGGGTGGTGGAACGGAATCTCGTTGTGGCGCAAACCTGCTTCCATGTCGCTCCGCCACCTGGTGCCCGCCGCATTTGTCGCCGCATTGATTCTGTCGTGCCTCTTAGCGGTGGGGCTCATGTGGTTTAACGCTCCACCGTGGGTGGCGAGCGTGGCCGTCGCGCTCATAGCGATTCCATATCTACTTCTAAGTCTTATGGCTGTCGTTAAAACATCGCGTGCCGCTCGAAGTCCTTGGACATTTTTGCTTCCGCCGGTTTTCTTTGGGTTTCACAGTGCCTACGGAGCCGGAACCTTGGCGTCACTCCTCAACCAAATCGTTTATCAACCATCTTCCGCAAGTGGTCCGGTCAAGTCCGATCACACGGTCGCACCGTTGCCAGACAGTAACGCCGCTTCGCAGCGGTAGCTCATTTCCCGTAGCTATAGGCTGATTTCATGTCCCTCCCTATGACCGTCGTCACCGAAGTTGCAAAGCCGGTTTCGCAACAGTTTCCATTCCTTGATTTGAAGCTGCAGTTCGCCGCGATTCGTGAAGAGATTCTCGAGACGGTTGAGCGGGTGCTCGAGCAGCAGCACTTCATTCTTGGACCGGAAGTGGAGAAGTTTGAGACAGCGCTGGCGGAATTCGTGGGTTGCCGTTTTGCCATCGCGTGCGGGTCGGGATCGGACGCGCTGGTTTTGGCGATGATGGCTTTGGGGATCGGCCCAGGGGATGAAGTGATCACGGTGCCGTTCACCTTCGGCGCGACCGCCGGAGCCATCGCACGGCTGCACGCGAAGCCCGTTTTCGTGGACATTGATCCGGAGACGTTCAACATGGCGCCCGAGGGCATCGAGCGAGCGCTTACTTCGCGCACGCGGGCCCTCATGCCGGTTCACCTTTTCGGCGGGATGGCTGACATGGATGCCATAGGTCGAATCGCTGCAGATGCGAAGCTGCCCGTCATTGAAGACGCTGCGCAGGCGATTGGCTCCAAGTGGAACGGCAAGGCGGCAGGGACGTACGGAACCTTCGGCTGCTTCAGCTTCTTTCCTTCGAAAAATTTGGGATGCGCGGGCGATGGGGGAGCGGTCACGACGAACGATCCGAATCTTGCCGACCGGCTACGCATTCTGCGCGTACACGGGAGCCGCAGCAAATACACGTATGAGATGGTCGGAATCAATAGCCGGCTCGATGCCTTGCAAGCCGCGATCCTAAAAATCAAACTTCGACACCTCGGAGCGTGGACGCGCGACCGGCAGCGCAACGCTGCGCGGTACCGGGAACTCTTCGCCGCATCCGGCCTCGAAGGCGCTCTTCGACTTCCGTTGCCCCGGCCCGAGCAAGAGCATGTCTACAACCAGTTCGTCGTTGGGGCAAATCAGCGGGACGCTTTACGGCGCCATCTGTCAGCGGCCGGAATTCCCACGGAGATTTATTACCCGCATGCGCTTCATCTTGAGAAAGCATTCAGCGAACTAGGCTACACCGCCGGCGACTTTCCGCAAGCAGAAGCTGCATGCCGTGAAGCGCTGGCGCTGCCGATCTTCGCCGAACTCACGGAGCCGCAGCAACGTGCGGTGGCGTCGGCGATTGCAGAATTTTACGAACAGTCTTAAGGATGGGACCATGTTGAATCGATCTCCCAGGGTAGCGGTTGTTGGTTCCGGTTACTGGGGCAAGAACCTGGTGCGCAACTTTCATGCACTCGGGGCGCTGGAGTGCGTGTGCGATGCACGGGCGGAAGTCCGCCAGGAGATCGCGGCGCGCTACAACGTGCGCACGACGGCGGACCGCAATGAGCTGATGAAAGACCCATCGATCGATGCCATCGTCATCGCCACGCCTGCTTCGGACCACTTCGACCTGGCGCGCCAGAGCCTGCTGAGCGGGAAGGATGTGTATGTCGAGAAGCCGCTCGCACTGCACGTGGAGGAAGGGCAACAACTCGCGGCGCTGGCGCGTGAGCGGAACCGCATCCTGATGGTGGGGCACATCCTGCAATATCATCCAGCGATTCTCGCCTTGAAGGAGATGATTTCGCGGGGCGAGCTGGGAAATATCCAGTACATCACCTCATCACGGCTGAACCTCGGGAAGCTCCGGACGGAAGAGAACATCCTCTGGAGTTTTGCTCCGCACGATATCTCCGCGATTCTTTACCTGTTGGAAGAGACGCCGACCCATGTAACGACCAACGGTGGCCGGTATATCAATCCTGAGATCTACGACACCACGATGACCACGTGCGCCTTTAAGAGCGGCGTGACTGCGCACATCCATGTGAGTTGGCTGCATCCTTTCAAGGAGCAGAAGTTGACCATCGTCGGGGGCAAGAAGATGGCGGTCTTCGACGACGTGTCACCCGATCGCAAGCTGGTGCTCTACGCGCACAAAATTAACTGGGTTTCTCGGGTGCCGATCGCGGAGAGGTCGGGAGGCGAGGTTGTCGCTTTGCCGCCCGACGAGCCATTGCGGCGCGAGTGTGAGCACTTTCTCGAGTGCGTGCAGACCCGGCAGACACCGCGGACATCGGCGGAGGATGGGGTTCGTGTGCTGGAAGTTCTCGACGCTTGCGAGCGCTCGCTGCGGGACTCAGGACAACGAGTGGCAGTGGACGGCGCCCATCGCCGCTATCAGGCGCACCCCAGCGCGGTCATCGACGAAGGTTGTGAAATCGGGGAGGGAACGCGCATCTGGCACTTCTCGCACATTATGCCGGGCGCACAGATCGGTGTGGGCTGCAACCTTGGCCAGAATGTCGTGGTAAGCCCGCAGGTAAAGATAGGAAATAACGTCAAAATTCAGAACAACGTGTCGGTCTATACGGGGGTTGAACTCGAGGATGACGTGTTTTGCGGGCCGTCGATGGTCTTCACCAACGTAATCAACCCAAGAAGCCACATCGAACGGAAAGATCAGTACCGGCGAACGCTGGTGAGGCGTGGGGCATCGATTGGCGCGAATGCAACCATCGTGTGCGGCGTGACCCTGGGCGCATACAGCTTCATTGCCGCAGGGGCGGTCGTGACCCGTGATGTGCCGGATTACGCTTTGATGGTTGGAGTTCCTGCCGTGAGAATCGGCTGGGTATGTTATTGCGGCGTTGGCCTGCCGGATGAAGGCGAAAGCCGCATGTGCTCCGCCTGCCACCGAACCTACACAGTCGAAGGCGCAACGTGCTGCGAAGCCGTGCCTGAACCACAACGCAGCACCGTCGCCGCCTGACAACGGACTCCGCTGCTATTGGTTATTAGCCCTAGCGATCTTCCAATGAACCCGAGGCTAGCTGTACCTTCGGAGAAAGAAGTTCGGCTTCCCGCCGCGGTTTCGAACGGCACAACGCTGCTGTTTCACAGGCTCGCGGAGCCGAACGGAAACGTTCTTGATGCCGACGGCTTCGAGAAGCTGATTCGTTTCCTGCGAACACGGTTTACGTTCGTTTCTGCCGGGACGGCAGCCACCAAGAGTGCCGGAAAAACGGCTTCGCTGACATTCGACGATGGCTTCCGCAGCGACGCCGAGATAGCTGCTCCGATTCTTCGCAAGTACGGTGTTCCTGCGCTCTTTTTTGTCTGCTCGCGCCACCTAAAGCAGGGAGAGTACCTGTGGTTCACCTATGTGCAGATGCTGGCCACCCTGTTTCGAGGGAAAGGATTTTGCGCCGGCGGGGAATGGATGGATATGTCGGCGGCGGCCCGCCCTCAAACGATCAAGCGGCTGTTCGAGACGATGATCAACCTCCGTCCGCATCCCTCCGCGATCTATAAGTTTATTGAGATGGAGTTGCCGCCGGTCGAACAGCTGGGCACTCCGATCGAGCGTGCCTCCTATGCCGGGATGAGCAAGGAACAGGTGAGCGAATTGAGCCGGGATCCCCTGTTTGAGATCGGCGCACACACGCTGGATCATCCGATTCTGACCAGTTGCGACGCGGCAGAGACCGACAGGCAGATTGGCGAGAACAAGAACGACCTGGAAGAGATTTGCGGTAAACCGTGTACGACGATGGCATATCCCTTCGGAATCTACGACCTGGATACCGTTGCTAGCTGCCGGCGGGCCGGTCTGCAGCACGGGTTCGCGGTAACGCCAAAGTTCAACACCAGCCCTGCGTGGGAAATCCCACGGGTCGGCATCTATTCTCCCTCACTCCGTGCCGCCTACATCAAGACCCGATTCCCGGGGCTTTTCACGGAGACGCATTGGGGAAAGCCTTTGGCATTCATGCGCCGGCTGTTACACGCGCCCGCTCCGTTCCGTGTTCCGGTGTAACGCACCCGATTCTTTACCGATAGATTGGACCCGAGAAACCTGTCATGAGTAGGAACTTCGATGTACTGCAGCGCGCGATGACGACCCGGCAGCCCGTGACGATGGCGACCACTGTATTGCCAGCGGGGGAAGTGCAGCGCCGGTTTGATTCGCACGAAGCGGCCAATGGCGGTTTGTGGAAGTACTTCGGCCTGCTCCGCCGCAACGGTAAAAACATTCTCCTTGCGACGGTCGCTTCGGGCGTCGTGGCGCTTCTGATCTCACTGGCGATGAAGCCGATGTATGCGGCGGTTGCAAGGATTGTCGTGAACCGCGAGATCACCGACCCCCTAGGCTTACGGGAATCGGGCCAGTCAACCAGCGATGATGAGGACTACATGGTAGCCCTGGACACGCAGGCCGACATCCTTAACAGCGACTCGATTGCGATGGAAACGATCCGGCGCCTGAACCTGAACGCGGATCCGGAGTTTCTCGCGGGGGGGATCGGGGCGACGAAGCGGCCCGATACGGTGCTGCAGCATTTTCGAGAGAATTTCTCGGCAAGCCGCGTGCCGCGCAGCCGGATCATTGAAATCAGTTTCGCCAGCCAGGATGGAGCCAAAGCCGCCCGCATCGTCAACACTGCGATCGACGCCTATCTCGACAACAACTTCAATACGAAGTTTGTCGCCCGCAAAGAGACTTCGGACTGGCTTTCCGCCCAATTAGGAGATTTGAAGCAGCAGGTTGAGAGATCGCAGGCGGCGCTCGTGGATTTCCAGAAGGAGCATGGGATCATCGAGCCGGAGAGCAAGCAGAACGTGGTTACGACTGAACTCGATGAACTCAGCAAGGCGGAGGCGGCCGCCCAAGCCGATCGCGTGGAGAAGGAATCGAAGTATCGCGCCGCATCTGCGGGAGACGCCGAAGTAATTGCGAGCGGCGATCCGAACACTTTGATGAACAAGCTTCGCGCGCAGGAAGCGGACCTGGAAACACAATTAGCACAAGCCACGACCACCCTCGGCCCCGCGCACCCCAAGGTTCTTGAACTCAACAGCGAACTTCGGACGACCGAGGAGACGATTAAGAGGCAGACGGCAAGAGTGGCGCAGCGGTTCAAGTCTGAATACCAGACCGCGAAGGAACGCGAAGACCTGCTCCGGGCGGAACTCGACAAGCAGAAGCAGATGGCTTCTCAATTGAATGAAGCCTCGGTGGAATACAACATTCTGAAACGCGATTTCGAAAGTAATCGCGACGTTTACGATCAGTTGCTGAATCGGTACAAGCAAGCTGGAGTGTCCGCGGGGCTGCGCGCCAACAACGTGGTGCTGGTGGATGCTGCTCGGCCCCCCGCAAAAGCCTATAGCCCACGCATTGTGCATAACGTTTTCCTGACGATGCTCACTTGCTCCTTTGGCTTTATCGGCCTCGCTTTCCTGTTGGAAAGCCTGCAACAGCAGAGAAAGGTAGGGCAGGTAAACTCCGAGGAGCAGGTACAAACAGCGACCCAGCTAACTGCGCTGGCGGTCGTTCCGCAGTTGAGCAATGGAGAAGTAAGGAGCATCGACCTAAAGCGCTTTGTACCGTCGGATGTGGCGCGGCGGCAATACGCTCCGGAACTTGCCATTTGCAGCCGCCCGCAATCTCCAGTTGCCGAGTCATTCCGTGCTCTGCGGTCGGCCATTTTGTTAGGCTCCGCGCATCCCAAGGTAATCATTGTGACCAGTGCTCTTCCGCAAGAGGGAAAAACGGTCACGAGCGCTAACCTTGCGGTGGCTCTTGCCCAAGTCGGCCGGCGAGTTTTACTGATTGAGGCGGACCTCAGGCGACCGCGCTTGGAACGACTCTTCGGCTTGGGCGAGGCATCCGAGGGAATCACCAATGTAGGCGACCTGCGGCACATCATGAAGCCGCCCATGGATGGCTTGCCAAATCTGCTCTACGTACCCGCAGGCCCTGCGCCGCAAGATGCGACAGAAATTCTGTCGTCCGAGAACTTCCGTCAGTTCCTCCATTGGTCGCGCGGGGCATTCGACCACGTTATTCTCGACACACCCCCGGTGCTCTCGGTCACGGATCCTGTGCTGTTGGCTGGAGACGCAGATCTCGTCTTGATGGTGACCCGCTTTGGTGTGCCTCTTCGGGCCGTGCTCAAGGCGCGAGATCAACTTGTACAGGCGAATAACTGCCGGGTTTCGCTAGTTCTGAACGCGGTGGATCTGAGTGGGCCGGCGTATGAGTACTTACGGTATGGATCGGACAAACACGACACTCGAGATAAACGCGCCGCTGTCTGAAGGCGCGTTCACGTCCGGGCAAGAAGGAGCGAGAACATCCTCGCCCTTACGGGTCCTGGCCGTGATCCCCGGTTCCGGGGAAGGCTCGACGATGATCTTTGCCCGGCGGCAGGTGGAAGTCCTCCGGTCGGAAAACATCGATGTCCGGCCTTTTTTTCTGAGATCGAGGACTTCTCCGATTGCCGTGCTGCGCGAGTTTCTACGTTTGCGGCGAGAAATCTTCGAGTTTCGTCCCGCGCTCCTGCACGCACACTACGGAAGCATGACTTCCGCAATCTGCGCCGCTGCAGGACGCTTGCCGGTCATCGTGACGTTCCGAGGCAGTGACTTGAATCCGGAACTACACGCCGCTCCCGTGCGGCAGGGGATCGCACATGCGATCTCGCAACTCTCGATGCTGCGGGCGCGTCGTGCAATCTGCGTTTCAGAGGCATTGCGACAGAAGCTCTGGTGGGGGCGACAACGCGTGGATGTCCTTCCGACCGGGGTGGATGTGGATTTGTTTTCGCCTATCCCGCGGTCCGAGGCGCGCCAACGACTCGGCCTCGATCTGACGAAGCCAATTGTGCTCTTTTATGTCGGAAACACGCCGGAACACAAAGGTCTTCCGTTTATTCAGTCGGTCGTTGAGATTGCCAGGAAGCAGCTACCGGAACTGCAGCTTTGCCTGATCCGAAGCGATGTGGCTCCCGCCCAGATGCCGCTCTACTACAACGCGGCAGATTGCCTCGTGGTGGCAAGCGCGTTCGAGGGCTCTCCAACAGTGGTGCAAGAGGCGCTGGCTTGCAATTTGCCGGTCGTCTCCGTCGACGTGGGTGACGTAGCGACGAGGCTCAGAGGCGTTACCCCTTCTGCTATCGTTTCGCGCAATCCGGAAGCGTTCGCTGCAGAGGTTCTCACGGTGCTTCGCTCGGGCATCCGCTCAAACGGGCGCGCTCAGCTTGGAAGCTGTGACAATCGTGTGATCGCCACGGAAGTGAAAAGGATCTATTACCAGGTTGCCGCCCGCAGCGCGGCGAATTAGATCACACCCAGAGACATGCAGTACTACGCCGTTCTGACCTTCACGACGCTCGTAATCGCAGGACTCTCCTTGAGGCTCTGGCGGGTCACCGGCAGTGTGTCATTTCCGCTCGGCATGGCGCTGATGTACTTCTGGACGCTGCAAGGCGCTTGGGTCCTGGTACGCGACAAACTTCACGACGGTCCCGCCACGGTCGGCGGAGAGTACCACTATTCGTATTTCGAGGAGCGGCTATTTCCCATCTCGCTCAATTCGAATTACATGGCGACACTCCTGATCTATTCGTTGTTTTTGATCATGATCGCGGTCGTTCTGAATGCTGTCGTCGAAAAGCCGGACCGAACGCGAACGTGGAAACTGATCCCGTTGTCGCACTCCCGGATATTGACGATCGCTCTTGTTTGCGGCGTCGCCAGCTATGTAATCGTACGCGGGGATCTGACGACCGCGGCCGCGCTCGAGGTTTCGGGATACAACTTCA
The DNA here is from genome assembly GCA_963703075.1 of uncultured Acidobacteriaceae bacterium. Taxonomy (GTDB): domain Bacteria; phylum Acidobacteriota; class Terriglobia; order Terriglobales; family Acidobacteriaceae; genus Korobacter. The sequence continues at coordinate 1,573,284 of OY969786.1, read as the reverse complement.
CCCGTGGCTCGGAGATGATGCAGCAATCGCGCTGGTTCACGGTCCACCAGTTGCTCAACTACACCGCGCTGATGACCGCCGCCATCGGGCTGGCTGTCCTTTTCTCAGGAGACGAAGCACGGTTTCTCGCCGCTCGCCGGAAGCCATGGCATGGGACCGCTTATGTCCTGGTGATCCTTGCTCTGTTGGGATATATGGTAGTTCTGGGCAATAGGGCCGACCTCCTAGTGGCGATGTCGTTCGGCGTTTTGTTTTATATCGCCAACCGCAAGCCTCCCAGCCTGATCATCGTGGGAACGATTTTTGTGGTGGGAATCCTAGCGGCCAATACGATTGAGGCCTGCAGAGGAAATGCGCTTCGCGACCTGCCGCAAGTTCTGGCGGAATCCAAGCCCTGGGACCTAACCCGGGACAAAGGCAGCAACGAACAGTTTGCTGCGCACATGTCGATGTATGGATGCCTTCAATATCACGTCCCCCTGACCTTTGGCAGCAGCTTCGTGAGCCTGGCGGCGTCGGTCATTCCGAGGGCGTTGTGGAGTGATCGTCCAGAATCCATCTACGACTATTACGCGCGATCGGTGAATGCCGAGCCCGGCCAGGGCTACACGATTCACCACGCGACGGGATGGTATCTCAACTTCGGGTTGCCCGGCGTCATTCTTGGGGCGGTTCTACTCGCCCTGGTGTGGGCCAAATGTTTCAATAACCTGAATACACCGCCACCCCCGGGTCGTGGCTTACTGCTGAGCGCGATGAGAGTGCTCGCGCCATGGGCGCTGGTAGGTTTTTTGCCCAAGTTGATGCGCACTGGTCCGGAAGGCTACAAGGCGTTGTTCTTTGAAGCACTTTTAATCCCCTCCATCGTCGTCGCGATCAGTGCCACCCGTCACGCGAGCGTTGCGGAGAACGAAGCTACCGCCGCTGAACCCGTCGTCGCGTGGTACCCCGACCTGCGCGTTACCAACAAAGTGAAATCCGCACTTCGCGGTTGAAGAAAAGTATTGTCACCCATGTCCTCGGACCCCAGTACCGGCCGCGTTTCATCACAACCAACTCCCCTCGGATCAGGCACAGGGCTTGCACTTTCCGTCCAGCTCTCATTCCTGACCGCCCTGCAACTGTGTTTTTCGTTCGGCATCCAGGCGTACACGCTCTACCGGTTGGGGGTTGGGGTGCAAACCGATGCACTCGCGACGGGCTTCACCATTCCGCAAGTCACGATGATCGTTGCGGTCGAGATGTTGACGTTGGTGCTGGTTCCGCTCCTCGCAGCCACTCCGGAGCCTGAGCTTTTGCAGAATGGATGGCAGTTGTTCCTGGGGTTCGGTGGGCTTTCGTCAGCGCTTACGATCCTGGTGTTGTTAGCCACGCCGCTGCTGATCCGCTTGATCGTGCCGGGCTTCTCCTCGCAGGAACAGCAACTCGCCATCAGCCTCGCGCGTATCCAGGTTTTCAGTATCGTCGGTGCCGCTTGTTACGCGGTGTTGACCAGCTTGCACCAGGTCCGGGGACGATTTCTCCGGCCTGTCGCTGCGCTGCTTGCCTCCCATGTACTCGGCGCTCTCATCCTTGTTTACAAGGTGCATTCAACGGACGTACGGCTGATTGCCTGGGTCCAGTTGATGCTGAACACACTTCCAGCGATCTGCTTGTTATCCATTCTCCGGTCGCCCAAGCACTTCAAAGCGGATTTTGCCATCGTCCGCACGGTGCTGCGGGGAATGCGGCCATTATGTCTCGGAGCGGCGTATTTTCGAACCTCCACCATTCCGGACCGTATCATGGCGTCGTTTCTCGGGCCGGGCAGCATCGTGATGCTGGACTTCGTCAATCGAACGTATGGAGCGGTAGAGAGGATCATCAACCAGGGCGTGGTCACGCCGGTCGTTCCTGAACTCGCACGCTTGTATAAGGCAGGCAATATCGCCGGGTTTTACAAGCTGTATCGATCCAAGGTCGTGCACATTATCGCTTTGAGCGCGAGCATCCTGGGGGCCGGCATCATTGTCTTCGGATTGGCGATGAAACCAGACCTTTTCGGTTCTTGGCATTCCTTGCCGGGAAGGTTGAGCACAAGCAAGATCACCGCCATCGCTGTGCTCTTCCTTTACATGTCCGGAAGGCTGCTCTTTTCCGGAGCGTCTCATACTGCGGCCAGCGCTTTTTATGCAGCAGGGAACTGGACCGAGCCGACCAAGATCAACGCATTCACCTACACCGCAGGATTGGTGGCCCGGGTAGCGGGGTTTTTTGTCGCCGGACTCGCTGGCATCGCTGTCTCCGTATCGCTGTACATCGCGCTCAATCTCTTCCTGCTTCATCAGAGGCTTTGGCGATTCTGCGTTGAGCATGGCCACGCCGTCGAAGTTAAGCCAGAAGGTGCACCGGAAACGATCACCGAACACATTTTGCGCATTGCCGCCCGCCTGGGGCGTGCTTAGTGGTTTTCCCATGGCCAATGAGCGGCCGAGACTCCGTGCTCATAGGCGCCAATGTCCACGTTCTTTCCAACAGGTCTGGGGCCTCCATCGAAGTCAAATGCGGGCGCTGAATTGCTTGTGCCACCGCCAATCGCGGGGCTTCCCGGTTGCAAATGGTAATCACCCTGGCCAGCGGGTCGATGGTCAACAAAGAGGGGATCGGCCGTAACCGTATTCGTTGCCTTCAGGCCATTCTTCAGGCGAATGCCTCCGGAGGCGTTGCCGTAGACGAGATTATTCTCGTACAGATTATGCGTGCCGGTTACACCTTCCTCGAGAATGCCGAAGCCGCCCAAGGTGCTTCCGTTGTAATTGTGCCCCTGGTTGAACACGGCGATGTTGTTCACGACCCGGGTGTTGTCATCGACAACGCAGCCCGGCCCGGCGGGTGGACACGGGTAATCACCACTGCCGACGAGGATGCCGCCTTCCATGTTGTCGAAGACGGTGTTGTTTGCGATGGTGATGTCCGTGGCGGCGTGCCAGAGATGGATTCCCCAACCCTGGGTGCGGTACACGATGTTATTCAGGATATTCCCACCCTTGCTGCCGTAGTAAATCCCTTGCACCTGGTACCAGGGAAAGTTCAGGTCGCCAATGTCATGTACCAGGTTTCCAATGACGTCGAGATAGCCTTTCTCGATGTTGCCGCCATTCACGATGGCGGCTCCGCCTAGCTTGTCAGCTCCGCCGAACGGACAGATGTGATGGATATGGTTGCCGATTATTCGATCGAAGTTGCCATCGACTTCCACCCCCAGATGACCCTTGGGATTGAGGTTCGTGATCTCGAATCCTTCGACCGAAACGTAATTGCCGTCGACTCGGACCGCATAGTTCGTATCGCCATTGCCTGCGATCTTGGCGCCCCAGCGCGTGTCGGAAATGAAACGGATAGGCGCATCGCGCGTGCCATCGTGGGCGATTTGAAGAGTTTCGATGTACATGCCGGGAAGAACATGAACGATGTCTCCGGGTTGAACGGCGGCAGCAGCTTTCTGCAGGGTGCGCCACGCGCTCAAGGCGGACCGTCCGGTCGCACTGTCTTTTCCCTGACGCGAGACGAAGTACTGATGCGAGGAAGATGTCGCGCTTCGAGCAGTTTCCTGGGCGCGGAGAAGAGCCGGAGCTGCTGTAAAGATCATGGCCGCCAATAAACCTGCACCCGTGTGGTGCAGCAGGATAGGTCGCAACGTCATAGACACCTTGTCGTACGTCGCGGGTCTGGGTCATCACGACCTGATCGCGAACTGCGTTTTAGCGCAGCGGAGGGAACAATAATGAAGTACCCATGGATGGTCAACTTTCTCCGTTCGCTCATATTGGTAGCGCTGGTTGGAGGCGCGGTTGCGGCGCCGGCGCAGGCCGGACCGGAACGAACCCAGGCGGTATCGAACGATGCTGCGGGGCGCGTCAACGCGGCCGTTCTGCCTGCGGCAACAATCGCAGACAGAGGAGCGGCGGGAGATATAAACATCGCCGCCAAGCCGGCAGAAAGCGGAGCCGATCTCGTCATCCGCAGCGGTGACTTGCTGCAGTTCAGCATGTACGGCGTGCCGGATATGGTGCGCGATGTGCGCGTCAGCACAAGCGGGGCGATCTCACTTCCCATGATTGGCGATGTGCAGGTGGCGGGGTTTACCACGGCCCGCGCCGAGAAATCCATTGAGCAGAAATATGTTGCCGACGGTTTCTTTAAGAACCCGCAAGTCACGGTGCTCGCCAAGGAATTCTCCACGCAAGGAATTTCCGTGCTGGGCGAGGTGCAAAAACCTGGTATTTATCCGTTGTTGGGAGCGCACACGGTGCTCGACGCTGTGTCCGCGGCAGGTGGCGTGACGCCAAAGGCGGGAAACCAGGCGCTTCTGCGTCACCGTGACAATTCCGCCGTCGTCACGATTCCGCTCACCACCGACGCCGCCGCCATGCGCGATAACACTGTGCTGATTCCTGGAGACACGGTGATGGTGGCCAAGGCCGGGATCGTTTACGTGGTGGGCGATGTGCGAATGCCTGGGGGCTTCGTCATGAACAACAACCACATGACCGTGCTGCAGGCAATCGCAATGGCGCAGGGAACCACCGGCACCGCCTCTTTGAACGGCGCGCGCCTGATTCGGCGCACCGGCGAAGGCCCGCAGGAGATCCCGATTCCTCTCAAGAAGATTTTTGCGGCGAAGGAGCCGGACCTGCAATTGAACGATGACGACATCTTGTTTGTGCCCGGAAGCACCACCAAGTCGGCGGCGAAGCGAAGCCTTGAAGCGATCGTTGAGGCTGCTACGGGAATTGCGGTTTACCGGCCGTATTAAGTGACCAGGCCGGGATCTCCGGCCTGGATCACCGATCGACATTTATTCGAGTTCGAAGGCCCCGATATCCCAGGCAGAGCCGAGGGGGCGCGGCGTACCGTTGAAGTCGTAGGCCGGAGGATTGCCCGTGCTGGTACCAGCATTAATTGCAGGACTTGCTGGACCCAGCTGGTAGTTGCCACTTCCGTTCGCCTGGTAATTCAGGAGCTGTGGATCTGCTTCGACAGTCCCAGTGGCGGTCAGGCCGTTCTGCAAAAGGTAGCCACCCGCTGCATTTCCGTAGACCAGGTTATTGGCGTAAACGTTGTGGGTTCCGGTGTGGCCATTCTCGCTGATACCGTATCCGCCCATCACGCTTCCGTTGTAATTATGAGCTTGGTTATAGACCACGATGTTATTCGTGACGATCGTATAGTCATCCGTCGCGCAGGCGTTTGGACACGGATAGTCTCCATCGCCGACGATGATCCCGCCTTCCATGTTGTTGAAGACGGTATTATTCGCGATGGTGATGTTGCTCGCGGCATGCCAGAGATGAATGCCCCAGCCCTGGACGCGGTAGACGATGTTGTTGTAGATCCTGCCGCCCTTGCTGCCGTAGTAGATGCCCTGAACCTGGTACCAGGGGAAATTGATGTTGCCGATGTCGTGCACCACGTTGCCGATGACGTCCAGGTTGCCCTTTGTGATGTCTCCCCCGTTGACGATACCGGCGCCGCCCAATCCATCGCTCCCCCCGTTCGGGTCGATATTGTGGATGTTGTTGCCCATCACTTGGTCGAAGTTGCCGTTTGTTTCGACTCCTTCATGACCGGAGCTCGTATTTGAGTTGGTGATATCGAACCCTTCGATGGAGTTGTAATCGCCATCGACGCGGAAGCCCCAGTTCTCGCTCCCGCTGCCCAGTATCTTGGCCGCCCACTTTTGTTCGGAGACGAAACGGATGGGTGCAGTGGACGTCCCGCTCCGGGTGCAATAAGGGGACTCGTTGTAGCTTCCTGGCAGCACGTGTACCGTGTCGCCAGGACGAACGACAGAGATCGAGTGACCGATTGTGCGCCATGGTGCAGCTAAAGCTCCGGAAGCCGAATCGGATCCGGTGGGTGAAACGTAGTAGTCATTGCCGGTGCTGGCGGTAGCGGTAATGCTCACCGCGCTGCTGCTCTTCTTGGTCGAGTCTGCGGCGCTCACGGCGGTAATAGTCACGTACGGATTACTTGGTACGCTCGGGGGCGCTGTGTAGAAGCCTGCCTGACTGATCGTGCCGACACTGGCGTTGCCACCGACTAACGAGTTGACTTGCCAGCTGACGGAGGTATCCGGGGTGTTGGTCACAGTCGCGGCAAACTCTTGCGTTCCTCCAGCGGGCAGGCTCAAGGTGGCAGGTTGCACGGTGACGCCGACCGGGCTTGGCGCACTCGACGCTACACCGCTGCCGGATATGTTAAGGGCCGGCTGGTTGGAAGCGTTGCTCTGAATCGCGACGGAGCCAGTGTAGCCCGCAGTTGTGGTGGGCGTGAACGAGACTGCAAAGGTCTGGGTTGTCCCGGATGCCAACGTGGTTGCGCCGCTCCACCCCGTCACCGCAAAGGCATTCGATGCCGACGCAATGCTAGTTAGGGATACGCTGCCGCTCCCGACGTTCGTCACGGAAAAGTTTCTCGAAACAGTGGTGTTGACGGTCTGATTGCCGAAGGTGAGCGAACTTGGAGTGATGACCAGTTGTCCACTGGGAGAGCTTTTTCCGCCGCTGCTCGCTCCGGCGCCTATAAGTCCGACTGACTGTGAGCGTGAGCCGGTCGAATCTTTAAAAGTGGCTGTAAGGTTTGCGGAATAAGACGTTGCTGCCGTCGGAGTAAATCTCACCCAGACAGCCACGCTTCCGCCAGGCTCGAGCCACTTCGGCCCGCTCCAGACTGACACGGCGAAGGCGCTTGATCCGGACAGGGATACGCCTCCGAAATAAACGGACTGCGTACCATTGTTCGAGATGGTGAAATGTCGGCTGGTATACCGGTTGAGTGCACGAGTTCCGTAGTCTAAGGAATTCGGCGCCACCGTGCCGTTGATGGCCCATGCGGCCGTGATATTTGCTAGGAAAAGAACCAATAGGAGCGAATAGAAAACTTTGCCGCGCTTGGACATGCGGTTGGCATCCTGACTGAACCGAATTGGGTGTGCATCTCGACGATTCCGGGGGAAGCGTTCAACTCAATCGCGGATGAGAGTCTCGGGGAGAAAATCCATCTCGTCGAATCGTCCTACCCATAGTAGGAAATGGCGCTGTTTTGGCCGAGCCGCGAAACACCTTAAATCGGCTCGCTTAAACCGCTGACACGGAACCACAAGTACATCATCAAAATGCGACGACCGGCCATGGACTCGTGAGTTCTGCTCCGGACCCGCATAGATTCGATAAGACTCGATCTATATGTCCGCTCCCTACGCACATCAGGAAATCGTCCGCCAATACTTCGACTTCACCGCTGGATACTGGCGGGATGTTTATGCTGACGACACGCTCGCCGGACGCATTTATCAGCAGCGGCTAACGGCGGCACTGCGGTGGATCGATGAATTGCATCTTGCGCGCGGGACCAAAGTGCTGGACGCAGGCTGCGGTGCGGGCGTGGCGACGGTCGCGCTCGCTGAACGCGGATATCACGTCGATGCAATCGACTTGGCGCCGGCAATGCTCGAGCTGACCGCAGGGTTCGCGAAGACAAATGGGGTGGGACATCGTGTGCAAACGCAACTATCCGCCGCCACAAAGTTACCTTTTTCGTCCGGCACATTCGAGTGCGTAGTCGCCCTGGGGCTGCTGCCGTGGGTCGAGCGCCCGGAGGCGGAAATCGCCGAACTGGCACGAGTCTTAAAGCCTGGAGGGTACCTGCTAGTGAGCATCGATAATTACTGGCGCTCCGAACAGTTTTTAGATCCAGTCACAAACCCCTTCTGCGGGCCACTGCGCCAAATCGTTGGAAACGCACTTCGGGCTCTTCGCCGCCAGCCTGGCTCGGCCCACCCTGTGGCTCACAATCATCGGCCCGCAAAAATCGAAGCCCTCACGCGACGCATAGGACTGGAGCCAGTAAAGAACGCGACTTTCGGCTTTGGGCCGTATTCATTCGTGAAGAGGTCGTTGTTCGCTGAACAAACGTCAATGAAACTACACGATCGATTGCAAAAAGCCGCGGATGCCGGAAGTTGGCCATGGAAGCATTGTGGCTGTCAGTGCCTGCAACTCTCACGAAAGCTTTAAATGATGAAGAGATTTCAAATCACCGACGTAGTGACACCCGTGCTCCTGTTGCGAGCCGTGCGCCATGGCGGGTTGTGCATGGTCCGCAGCCTCGGTTCGGCCGGCGTCCCCGTATACATTGCTGATTCCGACCCGGGCAGCCCGGCGGCTACCTCGCGTTATTGCCGGCACTTCTTCCGCGTAGATGTGGACCACGCTCCCGCTGCCGAGACTCTGCAAGCGCTGACGGAAGCGGCAAAACAAATCGGGCGCCGCGCGATTCTTTTGCCGACCACGGACATCGCCGCCAAATTCGTTGCCGACCATCTGGAAATTCTGCACACCAACTTCCAACTGGTGTCGCCGGATCGCGATGCAGTTCACGGTTTGTGCAGCAAGCGGACCATGCATTCGATGGCGGTTGCCGCCAGTGTTCCCACCCCCGACACACTGTTCCCCGGCTCTCTCGAAGACGTCCTTTCTGTGGCAGCCACGGTCAAATATCCCGTCATGCTGAAACCGAGTGAGGGACAGATCTTTTCGAAGGGTGCAGCCAGGACCATGGTCCTGGTTCAGTCCGCACAGGAATTGATCGAGACGTACCGACTTGCCCCAGATGCCCAGAAACGAAATCTTATGGTGCAGGAATACATTGCCGGAGGCGACGATACCGTTTGGATGTTCGACGGGTACTTCCAGGACGGCGAGTGTTTGTTTGGTATCACCGGCAAAAAAATCCGACAGTCTCCCGTGTATACCGGCGCGACCTCGTTGGGAATCTGTTTGCGTAACGATGCCGTGGACGGTCTCGCCCGCAAGCTTATGGGAAGCGTTCGCTATAACGGCCCGGTCGATATGGGCTTCCGTTATGACGCGGGTGACGGCCAATATAAGGTGCTCGACGTCAATCCTCGGATCGGCGCCACCTTCCGGCTTTTCGTCGATGCATCTGATCTCGATCTTGCGCGGGTCATCTACCTCGCGGCCACGGGCCAGGATGTGAATCCGGCGGTTCCCCAGTGGGGACGCAAGTGGCTGGTGGAAGATACCGACCTGGTTTCCTCGGTCCGCTACTATCGCGATAAGAAGCTCAAGTTTCGTGAATGGCTCATCTCCTTCCGCGGGGTCCGAGAGACCGCGTACTTCTTTCGTGGCGACTTGCGTCCGTGCCTCGCCATTCTTCGCAGCGACACGCGAGAGCTGCGTCGCCGCATCGCGACGAAGTTAAGGCGGAAGCCGAAACCGCCCGCGCCAAAAAAATCCTTGTCCCCGATTTCGTCCGATACCAAGCTGGAAATTGGCGAAGGAATCCGATCCTAGTCTGCACACCTTCTCAGTGCGAGAAACCACACCTATGCAAACGATGAAGCTTCGTTATCCCCGACTCAACCATCTGCCCAGTTTCGTTGCGATGTCCAGAGGTGCGGCATGAAGACAAGCGCAGAACGCACCGTTGTCATCGATGCCTATCCCGAGTCTGCGGCGAATTACTGCGACGAATACGCCGTGATCTCCGTCGACGTGATTCGGGCAACCACCGTTGCAGTCACTTCCGTTGCGTGCGGACGCGAGTGCTTGATTGCGCGCGATCTGGCGGATGCGCTTGCGATCCGTGACCAACTCGGCGACGCGCTTCTCGCGGGCGAGGTCAACGGCAACATGCCCCAGGAATTTGAGATGAACAACAGCCCGGCGGATCTAGCGGCGCGGCTCGACGTCCATCGTCCCCTGGTCATGCTCTCCTCCTCGGGAACGAAATTGATGCTGCAGGCATCCCGTTCCCGGGAGGCGGCCCTGGTCGCTTGTTTCCGGAACGCTGCCGCCACCGCGGCGTATGCCATTGGAAATTATCGGCACGTGGCAATTATCGGGGCAGGGAGCCGGAACGAGTTTCGCGAGGAAGACCAGATCTGCTGTGCATGGATTGGTGCCGCCCTTGCGGTTGCCGGCTACCGGATGGAGACGTCACTCACGACCGACGTGATTCGCGCCTGGGAGAATGCGCCCGCCACCGCGTGCGCCGGTGGGAACAGCGTACGTTACCTGCGCCGCTCGGGCCAGATGCATGATTTCGACTTCGTCACACAGCATGTGAATGATCTTGAGTTTCCAGTGCTGATTTCAGGAAACCAGGTTGCCACGTTTAAGACCGCCGAGGCGGCGTAAGGCATTCGACCCTTGCGGTCATGCGTAAAACGTCCGCGCCACCGCAATAAGAAGACGCCATGAGATATCTGCACCTACCGATCGCTATCGTCGCCATTACGTTGCTGAGCACCGGCTTCGCACAGAACCCAGGACGACCGGACCGCAGGACAGCGCCGGAGGCCGCGAAGTTTCGCGATGGGGTTATCTTATTGGGATTTGAAGCCAGCCTATCACCAGAGCGGCGTGCCAGCATCGTCTCCAGCGTGGGCGCGCACGATCTGCGTACGATTGGGGCCGAGACGCACGTCCTACGGGTGCCACCGGGGCGTGTTCTTGACGTGGTGAACGCGCTCAAGAAGCTGCCCGGGGTCCGTTATGCGGAACCCGACTGGATGCAGCACGTCGACGGCGGCAATGTGCCCAACGATCCATCCTTCCCGGTGCAATGGGCTTTGCAGAACACCGGGCAAGTCATGAACGGAGTGCAGGGGACGGTGGGGGCCGACGAAAAGGCTGTGCCGGCCTGGGGTGTGAGCACGGGATCGACAGCAGTGGTGGTCGCGGTGACCGATACTGGGATCGATTACACCCACCCGGACTTGGCCGCCAACGTTTGGTCTGCTCCCAACGCCTTTACGGTGTCGATCAACGGCACAAACTATAACTGTCCGGCGGGATCGCACGGGTTCAACGTGCTCGGGGTGGTGGGCACGACCACCGGCCAGCAGTGCAATCCGATGGACGACGACACCTCGTACGACGGGCACGGCACGCACGTCTCCGGGATCATTGGGGCGGTGGGCAATAACGGTGTCGGCGTCTCGGGAGTGAACTGGGTCACCAGTTTGATGGGGGTGAAATGGGTCGACTCTTCCGGCGACGGCGCAACCAGCGACCTCATTACGGGCCTGCAGGGGATCGTGAGCCTGAAGCAGAGTGGCGTCAACATCCGGGTGGTGAACGATTCCCAGACCTGGGCAGGGACAGCCTTCTCGCAAGCGCTGTCGGACGAGATCGACGTTCTCGGGACCAACAATATCCTGATCGTAACCGCATCCGGCAACACGGCGCAGAACAATGACACGACGCCGCGATATCCATGCGTGTACGACCGCCCGAATCAACTCTGTGCCGCCGCAACCGACTTCACCGATCACATCTGGAGTTCGGCAAACTGGGGCGCAACCACCGTGCAACTGGCTGCACCCGGGGTGAACATCTACTCCACCCTGCGGAATGATGCGTACGGCTACATCAGCGGGGGTTCGATGGCGGCGGCGGAAACATCCGGCGCTGCCGCGCTTATCCTTTCAGCTTCTAACCTCGACACCGCGGACCTGCGGAGCGCGATCCTCACTCACGTGGACGTGCTGCCGAGCCTGAGTGGCCTGGTCAGCACCAGCGGCCGGCTGAACATCTGCAATGCCATACCGAGCTGCGGCGAGCCGGCGAACACCGCCTTGCCGGCCATCACCGGGAGCGCGGTACAGGGGCAAACGCTGACCACCTCGAATGGCACGTGGACCAATAGCCCTACCAGCTACAAGTATCAATGGAGCCGCTGTAATTCCTCTGGCGTCTCCTGCTCGCAGATCTCCGGCGCAACCGGCCAGAGCTACTTACTGGCGGGAGCGGACGTCGGATTTACCCTACGCGCGGCGGTGACCGCGACAAACAGTGTCGGATCGAGTACGGCTACTTCGGCGGCGACAGGCGTGGTGCAATCGACGGGCGGCGGCTCAGGCGTCGTGCTAGTGCAATCGGCGGCGGTGCAGGCCGGTAGCGCAAAGTCGGCGGCGGTGGCATTCAGCAGCGGAAACACCGCCGGCAACATGGTCATCGCCTTCGTGCGCATGTCCACGACGACCCAAACCGTGAAGGTGACAGACAAGAATGGCAATACCTACACGGATGCCGTCAGCCAGTCGCAGACCACGGATGGCAGCCAGATCCACCTGTTCTATGCGAAGAACGTGAAAGCCGGCGCGAACACAGTTACGGCCACATTCTCCGGCACCAACAGTCACCCGTGGCTCGCGGTCTACGAATACAGCGGGCTCAGTGCTTCAGCCCCGTTGGATCAGACCGCGCACGCCCAGGGAAAGAGCACGTCTCCGAGTTCCGGAGCAACCTCGACTACGTCGTCGGCCAACGAGTTGGTATTCGCGGGACTGGGACTTCCCAGCAGTTCCACCGTCACCGTGGCCGCCGGTTCGGGATACCAGTTAGAGCGTCAGACCACGTCGGGTACGCGGGCCGCGGACGAGGAGAAAGTGGCGACGGCGACTGGATCGTTCTCGGGTACGTTCGCGATCAGCGGAAGCACCAACTGGTCTGCATTGGTGGCAACTTTCGCGGCCAGCGCCAGTTCATCCCCGCCGAGTATTACCACGACTTCGCTGGCGAGCGGAACCGTTGGAACAGCCTACAGTCAGACCCTGGCTGCAACGGGCGGTACAACGCCATACAAATGGTCGCTCACCTCGGGCACGCTGCCCGCAGGACTCTCGCTTAACGCTACGAGCGGTACGATCAGCGGCACGCCCACCACGGCGGCGACGAGCAACTTCACAGTGCAGGTCACCGACAGCTCCAATCCGGCACAGTCGGCGAGCAAGGGCCTGAGCATCACCATCAACCCGGTGACGAGTGCCGGCATTGCCCTGGTGCAATCGGCGGCGTTGGAGGGAAGCTACCTGAATTCCATCTCGCAAGCTTTCCCGGCGGCGAATACGGCGGGCAACCTGATCATCGCATTCGTCCGCATGTCGACGACAACTGAGACGGTGGGTGTGACGGACACGGCCGGCAACACCTATGTCGACGCCGTGAACCAAGGTCAGGACGCGGATGGATCTCAGACGCACATCTTCTATGCAAAGAATGTGCATGCCGGCGCTAACACCGTCACCGCGACGTTTTCCGGTTCAAACAACCATCCGTACATCGCGGTCTACGAATATAGCGGCCTCAGTATGACGGCCCCGCTCGACCAAACCGCACACGCAGAGGGAAGCAGCAGCACGCCGAGCAGCGGCTCGACCGCGACGACCACGTCATCGACCGAGCTGGTCTTCTCGGGGTTGGGACTGCCGAGCAGTTCGAGCGTGACTGTCACCCCCGGCGCCAGTTTCCTTCTCGAGCAGCAGGACACCACCACGAACGGCTCACGCGCGGCCAGCGAAGACCGGAAATTGAGTTCTACCGCCGCGGTGGCGGGCACCTACACCTTGAGCGGATCGGCCAACTGGTCGAGCATTGTCGCCACCTTCAAGTAATCCGCCCACCCCTTTTCGACTACGCAGGAGGTATCTCGATATGACTCGTCTCTCCCAATCCAATCCAACGAACGCTCCGAACGGGAAGTTGCACACGGCTGACTACCTGCGCGCGATCGGAGTTCCCGACTTGCCTCCGACCACCTCGCCGTTCGATCCCGGGTACGATCCGGCCACGTTTGAAGGGCACCTGGCGCAGAGCAGCCACCTGATGGAGACGATGAAGATCTCGATGGCATGCTGGCAGATCTGCAATGAAACCGTGACTCGCGGCAAAGTCGCGGCTTGCCGGGAGTACGGTGTGCCCACGGTGACCGGCGGCGGCCCCTTCGAGGTCGCGGTGCAGCAAGGAGCGCTGCCACTTTACCTGGACCTGGTGGCCGATATCGGCGTCACTCGCGTGGAGGCCGGCGAAGGGTTCACCGACTTGCCGTTGCCGCCGCAGACGGTGCTGGCGATGGCCAGAGAACGCGGCTTGGAGTTGCAATTTGAACTGGGCAAGAAGCATGACGGCGCTTTCAGTTCCGACGTGGTGACCGGCCTGATCGACCAGGGGAAGCGCTGGCTGGAGGCGGGCGCCTTACAACTCGTCATCGAAGGCCGCGAGAGCGCGTGCGGAGTGGGGCTCTTCGATGAGCACGGAAACTTCAATGCCCGATACGCCGACCGTTTTGCCCAGGCCTTTGGCATGCAGACGTGCATTTTTGAGGCTCCCAACAAGCCGAGCCAATTTGCCTTGTTGAATCACTTCGGCCGCGACGTCCGTTTGTGTAACGTCCGGCTGGAGGAGCTGCTGCGGGTCGAAATCTATCGGCGTGGGCTGCATTCGGATGCGTTTGAGCATGAAAATCTGCGTCCAGTCGCGCCGAGAAAAGCCGCCGCATAACAAAATTGTGTGTCCATAAGCCCTCGTCACGACGAGGGCTTTTTTGTGTCTGCAAACGACCTCCCCCTCCCCCAAGCGCTCCTGCATTTTCAGCAGTTTAGGTGGGGCACTCTTCGCAAAATATTGAGGCGACGATGGTTATAGGTAAAATATTGCGGAATAAAGGGTTAGCGTGAACCCTTAAAGATTTATTTCAAAGATTCGTTGTCTCGTTGGGAATGCCCCACATGCACAGTTTAGCGGGAAGCATGGCAAGGGTCTGTGACCGGTAAACGTCCGCCTGGTGACAACCATTGCCGCCAGAAACTCCGGTTGCTCTTTCCAATGTCCGATGATGGACACGGCGCAACATTCCCGAACATAAAGGACGCGCCAACCTCCAAATCATACGTATTTTCAATGGCCAGCTTGGCCTTTCGGATGCAGTTCCCACACGTATGGCGCCGGAGGATCCGCTATGTCAAATTTTCTGCACGACCTGAAGTTTGCGGTGCGTACGTTGCGCAGGTCTCCCGGTTATGTCATCGCCGCCTTGATCGTGATGGCGCTTGGCATCGGGGCGAACACCTCGCTTTTCACGGTGGTGGATGCGGTCCTCCTGCAACCGCTGCCGTTCGGACATCCCGAGCGCCTGGTGCGCATTTGGCACACGCCTCCGCAGAGCAGCTTTCCTGGCGTCAAGGTCTTCCCGGTATCGGCGGCGAACTACCTGGACTGGGAAAAGCAAAACCAGGTGTTCGGAGGGATGGCGGTCTTCTCGTCGCAGGCGTTGACCCTGACCGGACGGGGCGAACCGCAATCGCTGCCGACCTCGGCAGTTTCGCGCGACTACTTTTCCGTACTGGAAGCGAAGCCGTTTCTTGGGCGCACCTTCCTTCGGGAAGAAGATGCACCGGGGAAGAACCACTCCGTGATCTTGAGTTACGCGGTCTGGAAAAATCAGTTTGCAGAAAACAAGGACATTGTCGGGCAGCAGATCACGCTGAACAGCGAGAGCTATGACGTGGTCGGGGTGATGGGGCCGGAGTTTCGGTTTCCCGACTGGGCAAAGTTGTGGACGCCGCTTGGCATGACGCCCAAGGAAGCAGCCGTACGCGGTGAGCACCATTACGGCGTGATTGCGCGACTGAAGACAAGCATCGATGCCAAGCAGGCGCAGGCGGCGATGGACACGATATCCCAGCAACTGGCGCAACAATATCCAGCGGACGATAAGGGCTGGGGCGCGGTGATCATCCCGCTGCGAGAGGCGATCGTGGGAGATGTGCGCCCGATGCTGATGGTTTTAATGGGAGCGGTGAGCTTCGTGCTGTTGATCGCCTGCGCCAACGTGGCAAATCTCACCCTGGGGCGAACCCTGGCGCGCAGTAAGGAGGTTGCCATTCGCACGGCGCTGGGCGCAGGACGGCGACGGGTGATCCAGCAGGTAATGGCGGAATCGATGTTGCTGGCATTGGCGGGGGGAGCCATCGGGGTCGCGCTCTCGCATTTCGGGACCGAGCTCATTGTGCATGTGCTGTCCGACAAGCTTCCACGGTTCCACGAGATCCACCTGAATCTGGCCGTCCTGGAATTCACCCTCGTGGTCGCGGTGGCGACCGGGTTCGCGGCGGGATTTCTGCCCGCGTGGCGTGCCACCAAAGCGAATCCCAACGACGCGCTCAAGCAAGGGCTGGGCCGAACCGACGGCGACGGTTCTCCGGAGAAAGCACGCAACCTGCTGGTGGTAGTCGAAGTGGCGCTCTCCCTGGTACTGCTCTTCGGCGCCGGCCTGATGATTCGCACCTTGTGGGCGCTGCATGCGGTGAATCCGGGATTTGATCCCTACCAAAGCATCGCGATGGAACTCAGGGTGCCCTCCACGAAGTTTTCCACTACGCAGCAGCAGGTCGAGTTCTTCGATCGCGTGCTGGAGAGGATCCGACAGCTGCCGGAGGTACGGAATGCGGGAGCCATCGACGGTCTTCCCACCCAGGGCGGCTCGATGCAACCGGTGGGGATTGAGGGACGACCGGTGCTGGCGATGGCAGACCAGCCGGAGGTCGAGGTACGTACGATCACGCCGGGCTACCGCGATACGCTGCGGATACAGCTGCTGCGGGGGCGCGATTTTCTGCCCTCCGACAACGCGAATTCGCATGCCGTGGTGATGGTCAGCGCGGCGATGGCCAAACGCTTTTGGCCGAACCAGGAGGCACTCGGCAAGCACGTGAGCCTGACTTTCCTTGGCGACACGCCCCGTGAGATCGTCGGCGTAGTGGGAGACGTGAAGCAAAATGGGTTGGATTCAGCTGAATATGATTCAACGTTGTACTTTCCCATGGCACAACTCTCGTCCCCGGCGGGTGCGCTGTGGCACTCTTTCGGCATGGCAATTGTGGCGCGCTCGGCCTCGAATCCGGAGGCGCTCGCTCCGGCCATTGTGCGCGCGATCCACGAGATCGATCCGGAACTTCCGGTGGCGGACGTTATGACCATGAATCAACTGCTGGGCGATGCGGTGGCGCAGCAGCGCTTCACCATGATTCTGCTGGAAGCGTTCTCCGGTCTGGCGCTGGTGCTTGCGGCGGTGGGGATCTACAGTGTGCTGGCGTACTCAGTGCGACGGCGGATGCGCGAGATCGGGATCCGGGTAGCCCTGGGCGCACTGCCGGGGCATCTGCTGCGCATGATTCTGCTGGAAGGTTTACGGCCAACGCTTCTCGGGGTGGTGGTGGGAATCGTGTCGGCCCTGGGAGTGGGGCGGCTCCTGACCTCGGTGATCTTTGGCGTCAAGTCAACCGACGTATTGACGTTCGGCATTGTTTCGGGGGTCCTGGTCATGGTGAGCGTGCTCGCGAGTCTTCTGCCAGGATACCGCGCCATGCGGGTGGACCCGATGAGAACGCTGCGCGACGAGTAGGGGGAGAACAAAGAAGGTTTCAAGGGAGACTTGGGATTGGGGTTTCCCATAAACTCTAGAGCCGTGCCTACGACTAACCTCCGCCGCCTCGCCATTCTTCTGCTCGTCTTCTTATCGATTCCACTCGGTGCGGGTGCGCTCGCACAGCAAAGCCCGAGCATCGTGCCGTCCGCTCCGGGACTGTTGCTCGGGACTGCGTGGTATCCCGAGCAGTGGCCGGAAGAAGCTTGGGAAAAAGATCTCGCGCAGATGGAAGCCGCGGGCATTCACATGGTGCGGGTGGGTGAGTTTGCCTGGAGCACGATGGAGCCGGCGGAAGGGAAGTTTGACTTCGGTTGGCTGCAGCGCGCGATTCGACTGGCGGCCCGGCATCACATCTTCGTCGTGCTGGGCACGCCGACGGCGGCGCCTCCGGCCTGGCTGACGCAAAAGTATCCCGAGACGCTGCTGGTGGATGAGAAGGGCAAGCGCGCGGTGCATGGGAACCGCCAGCATTTCTCTCTCACCAATCCGAGGTATCGGGAGTTTTGCCGGCGAATCTCGGCGGAGATGGCCCAGCATCTTGCGCAGGAACCGAACGTGATTGGCTGGCAATTGGACAACGAAATCGCGAACCCGTCGTATGACGATTACACGCGGACGCTTTTTCAACAGTGGCTGCGCGCGAAGTACAAGACACTCGACAGCCTAAACCAGCACTGGACGACGGCGTACTGGAGCCAGACCTATTGCGACTGGTCGCAGATACCGATCCCGATCGGCCCAAACAACCCCGGACTGATGCTCGACTGGATGAGATTCGTCTCCGTCACCTGGCGCGACTACCTGGAAAATGAATATCGCGCGATCCGGCAATATGCTCCGGCGCGCCAGCCGATTTGCACGAACACGGTGGGGCTGTTCGACGGCTTCGATCATTACGTGATCGAGGATGCGATGGACATTGCGGCGTGGGATCACTACGTCGGGCAAGGGCACCTGGACGAGGCGACCGCTGGATTCACCCACGATGTGACCCGTGGTTTCAAGCAGAAGAATTTCTGGGTGATTGAAACCCAGCCGGGGGCGGTGAACTGGGCCCCGGTGAACAACATGCTGAATAAAGGGGAAGTGCGGGCGATGGCGTGGCAGGACGTGGCGCACGGCTCCGAACTGGTGAGCTACTGGCAATGGCGGAGCGCCCTGAACGGGCAAGAGGAGTATCACGGGACGCTGGTAGGGGCCGATGGGACGCCGGTACCGTTGTACGAAGAGGTGCGGCAGATTGGCGAGGATTTTGCGAAGGCGTCGCCGGTACTCGCGGGAACTTCTCCACACTCGGAAATTGCGATGCTGTACTCCTACGAGAGCCATTGGGCGATCGACTGGCAGAAACATAATCACGATTACGACCAGGAAAAAGTTGATGCGAACTATTACCGGGCGCTGCGCAGGCTGACGCAGCCGATGGATGTGGTGCGGCCGACGGCTGAACTGAATACATACAAGGCGGTCGTTGCGCCGAATCTCAATCTCATTCCCGATCAACTTGCCAAACATTTGCGGGACTATGTGGAGCAGGGTGGGCACCTGGTACTGGGCCCGCGGGCGGGGATGAAGGATGAGTACAACTCTTTGTTGCCGGAGCGACAGCCGGGTGCGCTGGTCGATGTTTTGGGCGGACGGGTGGAACAGTTCTACGCGCTGGAGGAGGATGTGCCGTTGGCGGGGGCGATCGGTTCAGGGAAGGGGTCGCTGTGGGCGGAACAGCTCAGCGTGCGGCTTCCAGATACAGAGACGCTGCTGCGCTATGGCAAGAGCAACGGTTGGCTCGACGGGCAGCCGGCGATCCTGACGCGGAGAGCGGGGAAGGGACGGATTACCTATGTGGGCGCGGTGCTGGATGAGGCGCTGCTGGCGAAACTGGCGCAGTGGATCGTGGACACCAGCGGGGTACAGGCTGCGTTTGGGGCGGTGCCGGAGGGCGTCGAAGTCTCCGAGCGGTCGGGCGACGGCAAGGATGTATTTGTGGTGATCAACCTGACGCGGGAGGAAAAACCGGTGCACCTTCCGAAACCGATGAAGCGCACATTGGCTTCCGGCGAGACGGTGGAGGATGTGGTTCTTCCGGCGTATGGAGTGGAGGTATTGCAGGCGCGATGAGGGGGCCAGGGTGCGTCAAAGTCACAGCCACTCGGCTTGGTGGAGATGAAGTCGGGATTGCCATGCGGGGAGGTAGGCGACATAGTTCGCCTCGCGATAGGTTTCGAGCTCCCAATCCCAGGCAGCATAGGATTGAATTGACTCTCCTCCGGTGAGTTTCCCCATGCAATAGCCCAGGGCAAGGAGGAGCCCGAAAGCGTCCTTCAGCAGTTTACGGTTTTCGATCCATCGGTGGTTGTATTCGAACTGGACGAGCTCCACGGCGTGGGATGAGAGCATCGATTTCGCGCCCGATAGAACATTGAAGTCATAGCCCTCGGCGTCGATCTTCAATAGATCGATGTGGGGGATGCCGTTGCGCGCACAGTACGCATCGACAGTGGTGGTTCGCACTTCAATGTCGCCATCAGCGGATAAGGCATTGGTCCCAGCGCCATCGGCGGTCACGCTCATGCGCGACACACCTTCCGCATCGGAAACAGCAGCAGGCACCCGGGTGACGGAGGGATGATTACTGAGATTTCGCGTCAGCTGCTCAAAGGTTCCGGGGCAGGGTTCAAAAGCGTGAACCACTGCAGCCTCGCCGCCCTCCAGCAGCATCGCAGTCCAATCGCCGACATTTGCGCCGATGTCGAAGACGACGGCAGGCCGCTGCGCGAATTGCAAAGCAACTCTCTGCAGGTCGCGCTCTCCGTTGAAGCGGGGATCGTTCAAGACATCGAAGCGAGCCTCGTACATAAGCAGGCGCACGGCGCGATAAAAGCGCTTCTGTCCGACAGCGGAGCGGGCGAAACGTACGGCTCGCCGGGTCACGGAATCGTTACGCATAGTGGGAAGTCTAGCATCCGGTTCCTGGGGTTTGAGGGGGCTAGCAGGAAGGGAAGGAAGTCCCGCGACCTTCTTAATTATTCTTTGTTAAGGACGGGTTTTTGCCCGCTGGAAGCAGAAGTAGAAAGGAATTGGTGGAGGCGGCGGGAGTTGAACCCGCGTCCGCAAGCGAAGTCAGTCAAGAGACTACATGTGTATTCCGGTTCAATGCGCCGGGATAAACCGGCACCTTCATCTTTCGGGCTTAGAACGGACAAGAAACCCAATCGACTAGCCTGAAAGTCTCGTTCGGATCGCCCAGACGTAGCGTCCCAAACCAGCCTACTGTGCGACGCCCTGACTCCGGCCCGTAGGCGAAGCTGGAGAGGACGGCAACTTAATTAATTAAGCTGCGTAAGCCATCTGCGTGTTGGCAGATATTGTTTTGCACACGATTACGGGTGCATGCACCCCGACATGCCTCTTGGCCGCAAACACTTCCGTCGAAGCCGTGACGCCCCCAACTTGGTGTTGCAACCGCATGACTGCGGTTGTCAAAGAACTGCTCCCAGCATAGCACTGCCAGAAGTTTGGTCAATGAATTAGATGCGCAGGCCGGGCTGCCGGATTCCGGCTGGATACCTGGCATTGACGGGCTTAGACTGGCTGCCCATTTTGCCGTTGAATCGTCGAAAACGATCAGTTTGACGACCTTAAAGTTGCCGGGGGGGACGCGCAACTCGCCGGAGATGCTGAAGCCGTTTTTGGCACGAAGAGAGCTCCCCTGGCAATTGCGAGCTCGACATTCTATTTCGCGCCGGGGATGTAGACTGAAAATCAAGCGTGCGGCCCAGAGTGGGACTGTGTAAGTTTTGCGACCGGGAAGCACGACGCACATCCAAGTTCTGCCGGGCAGGGCGGACTTTTGCAGTGAAATTCGGGGAGAACTCGATTTGGATTCCGACTGTATACCTCTAAAGGGAGTTCCGCACACCTCGCGGCTGTTCACGGACTACCTTGGGCATTCTCCCGAACTCCGTCCTTTCTACCCATCTTTTGAGTTCAATCAAAATCTGACCCGTTTCCAGTCGTCCATCGTGTACCCGCCCGCGATGCGAAAGAGCGTTGCGTCAATCCTGGAACGGCAGAACCGCGCATTTGGGGCTGGGGAATCTGCACTGGCGAATATCGAACGGTTGCGACGCGGCGCGTTCGCGGTAGTCTCCGGGCAGCAGGTTGGTTTGTTTGGCGGACCGCTGCTCGCAATTCTCAAAGCAGCCCATGCGGTGCGGGTGGCGCGCGATCTGACGGAGCAGGGAACCGACACCATCCCGGTGTTCTGGATGGCATCGGAAGATCACGACTTGGCCGAGGTCGACCACGTCTTCCTGCCGAAACCCGATTTCAGCCTGCAACGATTGACGGTCGACGTGGCGGGGATAACAGGCGCACCGATGTCAGACCTGCGCTTCACTTCACAGATCGAGCAGGTGGTCAGGGAGGCAGCAGAGCTGCTGGGCGATACCGCCGTCACCGACATTCTGAAAGAGTGTTATCGCGAGGGTGAGACCCTTGCCTCGTCGTTCGGCAAGCTGTTTGCGCGGCTGTTCGCAGCGCACGGCCTGGTGTTGCTCGACCCGGCGGATACGGAGTTGCACAAGCTGGTGACGCCGCTGTTCCAAAAAGCGGTGGTGGATTCCGCCGAGATCGCAAAGACGTTGCAGGAGCGCGGCAAGGCGCTGGAACATGCCGGCTATCACGAACAGGTGAAGGTCAGCAGTGTGCTGTTGTTTGCCATCCAGGATGGCGCGCGGGTGGCGGTCCAGCGGCAGAACGATCATTTCAGCATTGGCAAAGAGAAGCTGACCCAGGACGAGCTGCTGGCACGCATCGAGAGCGAGCCGGAAAAGTTCAACGCGAACGTGCTGCTGCGTCCGGTGATGCAGGACACGCTGCTGCCAACGCTTGCGTATATCGGGGGACCGGCCGAGGTTGCGTATTTCGCGCAAGGCTCGGTGGTTTACCAGCGGCTGCTGGGCCGGGTTACACCCATCCTTCCGCGCTTCAGCGCGACGTTGCTGGAACCGAAGATCGAAAAGCTGATGCGGCGCTACGACTTGCAGTTCGAGGACATTTATCATGGCGCCAACATGCTGGCCGAGAAGCTGGCCCAAAAGACTCTTCCACCGGAGTTGGATGAGCAATTCCGCACCGCCCTGGCGGTTGTGACGCACACCATGGCGGAAGTCCAGGAAGCGCTGGAGAGACTGGACCCGACGCTCGTGGAAGCAGGGCAGCGCTCGACCTCGAAAATGCGCTACCAGGTGGGCCGGCTGCACCGGCGGGCGGCCCGGGCGGCACTGCGCCGGACGCATCTTCTATCGCAGCACGCCAACCAGATCATTGACGCCCTCTATCCGGAAAAAGCGCTGCAGGAACGTACCGTGGGCGCGGTTTACTTCATTGCGAAGTATGGGATTGAGTTGATCGAAACCTTGGTGGATGAGGCGGGCACTTGTCCAGAGCACCGGCTGATCCGTTTGTAAGCTTCTGTGAACGCAGAGTTGCTGTGGCTTCAAACCTAGAACGACGACAGCTGAACATCCCCACCCTTCGCTTTGCTCAGGATGGGGCACCCGGAGCACCTGGTTCCTGTTCGCGGTTGCTGGACTTGGCGCGGTTCTATGCCTAGAATGACGCGCCTGGGGTAAAATTCCCTTCATGCCAAAGCACTCCGACATCTTTGAGACCACCTGCCCATGCTGTGGGGCGATGCTGAAGGTCGACCCGGAAACCAGGGCGGTCATCGCGCATACGCCCAAGGCGATCCCGAAGACCTTTGCGGACCTGAGCGAAGCCGCGAAGGCGATGAAGGAACACGATAGCCGCAAGGAATCGATCTTCCAGCAGTCGGTTGAGGCGCAGAAGAATTCGTCGAGCCTGCTCGATAAGAAGTTTCAGGAAGCACTCAAGAAAGCGAAAGAAACGCCGGACACCGGCAAACCGCTACGCGATTTCGACCTCGATTAATTTTCTATGGCTGAATACGCCGAAAGCCCGGGCCCCTTGTTGCTGGGACACCGCGGGCAACGACATACGCGGCGCCACATTGTTCGCTACTTCCGCCCGGAAGTCATTCCTCCCGACAACACGCTGGCTGCGTTTGAACTTACGATGCAACGCGGCTGCGACGGCTTCGAGTTCGACGTCCGCTACACCCACGACCGCCGCGGGGTGATTTGTCATGACCCGGATTATGCGGGTTACAACGTAGCCAGTTCGAGCTACGAGGCTCTGCGACAGGCGAAGTCGCGAGAGCGCCGCAGGCCGCATGATGCCGACGAGCAAATGCCTTGCCTGGAAGACGTGCTGGAGCGGTTTGCCGATCGCGCCTATCTCGATATTGAAGTGAAGACTCCGGGCTTTGAAGACGAGATCGTGGAGGCGATCCGGCAACGGCCGCCGCAGCGCGGGTTCGTGGTCTCTTCATTTTTGTCGCCGGTGCTGCAACGATTTCATGGGATCGACGCCGATCTGCCGCTGGGTTTTGTCTGCCGCGACCGCAACCTCCTGCCGCAATGGTCCGAGCTGCCGGTTCGATTAGTGATTCCACATTTCAAACTCGTCACCGAATCGCTGGTGCGAGAATGCCACGCGCAAGGCAAGCAGGTGTACGTGTGGACGGTGAACCGCGAGTGGGAGATGCGGCGCCTGGCGATGTGGGGCGTGGACGGAATTATTTCCGACGACACCGAGTTGCTGGTCAAGGTCTTCGAAAAGCGCGCAGCGTAAATCATGCTCGGCGTTGTGATTTTCGGGAAGTCGGTGCCGTGGACGCCGCCGGAAATCCTTGCGGGTCTCGCATGTCTGACGGTACTGCTGGGGTTCGGATTCGCCCGTGAGCAACTCACTGAAGGGCTACAACGCCTAGCGCTGCCACTGCGCCTCTTGCTCCCACTGACATTTGCGTTGCCCTACCTCGTAATCGCGACCATCGATGGCGTGTTCCGCTGGAGATGGCTCGCGGTCTATGTTGCGGTGCCGCTGGCGGTGAGCCTGCTGCTGTGGCTGGCGACCCGCGTCGATGCGCAACAGCGCGGAACATGGTGCGATTACGCAGTCCTGTTGCTGCTCGGGCTGGCGGTCGATCTCAGGTGGTTCGAGCCGGCGTGGCCCGCGCACTTGCATTCGATCGGCAAAATCATGCTGCTGGATGCCGGCCTCTATGGGTTCCTGGTGATCCGGGGACTGACGGATACGGGCATTGATTTCCGGGCGCGTTGGCGGGATGTAAAGATCGGACTACGCGAATTGGCTTTCTACACTCCGATTGCGATTCCGCTCGGACTGGCGCTCCACTTTTTGCATTTCCATCGCGTGATGATTCCCTGGTGGATTGTTTTGGCGTGGCTTTATACCGTGATCTTCATCGCGATTCCGGAAGAGATTTTCTTTCGCGGATGGATGCAGAACCTGGTCGAACGTCGGTTGGGGCGGGTCCCGGCGCTGATCGTTACTTCGATTGTCTTCGGGCTCTCCCACTTCAACAAGCGGGCACTGCACTTCAACTGGCAATACGTATTGATGGCGGCGATCGCGGGGATCTTCTATGGGCGGGCCTGGCGCCAGGAGCGCCGGGTCGCGGCATCGGCCGTTACCCACGCTTCGGTCGATACGCTGTGGTCGATCTGGCTGCGGTGAGTATGCCGGTTGTGCGGGTTGTAGCGCAGGTAGCCGAGTCCGACGCGCATGTTATGGTGCACCGCCGCTGGAACGCTGATGGCGATGGTGAGCCCGAAGACCGCGTGGGCCAGACCCAGCGAATAGAGATCACGATAGCGCAGGAAGAGCGCGCAGGCGATGACTCCCCAGATCAAGGTAGCGCAGGTGAGCACGGGATTCGGAACGTGAGCGAGGGCGAACAGACTGGCCGAAGTTAGGATGGCCCACGCGGGTTTCTGGAAGACGCGCAATAATCGGAGCAGGAAATAGTCCTGCAGGATGAACTGCTGCAGGAACGACCAGATCACGTATCCCCAAACGCGGTAATGAATCACGCCGTTCTCGTGGGGCGGGTGGAGGGTTTGTTCGTGACGGGCAATGACCAGCTCCAGTGCGGCCAATCCGAGGGCCATCGCCACCACCCAGAGCGAACACATGAAGCCACCCATGCCGAGTTCTACCGCCTTGCGATTCTCGCGCACCAGGAAAGTTGAGCCGAGTATCCAGGCGAGGGCGACGAGTGAGAGCCAGCCTTGCTGCGGGCGGGGCATCCAAAGGATGAAGACGATGAGCGCAAAGGTAAACGCGACCTCGCCGATGTCACGCGTGTGGCTCGAGGCTTGTTCTGGCTGCACAGCTGCATCATGCATCGGTCCTGCTCGCCTTGGCAGCGCACCTTTAGGCCGCGACTGACGAATCTCGATTGAACAATTAGACTACTTGCGATGAGTGTGACAGGAGAACGATTCGAGCGCGCGGTGGCCATCATGCGGCGTTTGCGCGAGCCGGGCGGATGTCCGTGGGACCGGGAACAAACATTCGATACGATCAAGCCCTTTACCCTGGAAGAGACCTACGAAGTCCTGGAAGCGATCGACAATCGCGACTGGGAAGAGCTGCCGGGCGAGCTGGGCGACCTTTTGCTGCAGATCCTCTTTTATGCGCAAATGGCGGCTGAGGAGCATCGCTTTACGATTGATGACGTGATCGAGCAGCTCTCGACTAAGCTGGTGAACCGACATCCGCATGTATTCGGCGACGTGGAGGCGAATACCTCTGCGGAGGTGCTGCGCAATTGGGAGATGCTGAAGGCGCAAGAACGGGCGAAGCGAGCGCAGGCCAGCGGTGAGGCGGCCGCGGAACAGAAGAAGAAATCACTGCTGGCAAGTGTTTCCGCGGGGCTGCCGGGATTGATCGAAGCGGGGAAGATCAGTTCGAAGGCGGCGCAGGTCGGATTCGAATGGCCGCAGATTGAGGGCCTGTTCGAGAAGCTTGGCGAAGAGACCCAGGAACTGCGCGAGGAGCTCAAGAGCTTTCCGGGTGGTGAGCCCACGCCGCCCAGCCATCGCGGCGTTGCCAGCTCGAGCGGGGAAGCGACGCTCGCTCCGGAAGTGCAGGCGCGGCTGGAAGATGAGATCGGCGATTTATTATTCACGGTGGTCAATCTGGCGCGGTATGTGCGCGTCGATTCGGAATCCGCGTTGAAGCGCACCAATCGCAAGTTCCGGGCGCGTTTTCACCAGATGGAAAACCTGGCCGCCGAACGACAGACCAGGCTGGAGGATCTTTCACTCGAGCAATTGGACGAACTATGGAAACTTTCGAAGAGTCTGGAACGAGAAAAAGAGTAATGACACAGTCCGGGGTCACGATACGGGTGTGCACGGAGTTGAAGGAGTGGGAGGATTGCGTCGAGCTCCAACAACGCGTGTGGGGATTCAGCGATCTGGACCTGGTGCCGCTGCGGATGTTTTCGGTTGCTTCGAAGATCGGCGGACAAGTCATTGGGGCGTATGACGGAGAGGAACTGGTCGGCTTCGCGCTGGCGATTCCGGGTAGCCGCAACGGCCACTCTTATCTCCATTCGCACATGCTGGCGGTGGCGGAGAGCCATCGCAACCAGGGGCTGGGCCGGGAGATCAAGCTGTTCCAGCGCGAACATGCGATTGCCCACGGCTACGAGCTGATGGAATGGACCTTTGATCCTTTAGAGATTAAGAACGCCTACCTCAACCTGACGAAACTCGGGGCGATCGCGAGACGTTACAACATCAATCAGTACGGCATTACGAGCTCGCCCCTGTCGGGGTTTCTGCCGACCGATCGCCTGCTCGCGGAGTGGTGGCTGAAATCGAAGCGCGTAGAGACGCTGTTGAGCACCGGCTCGTTGCCACCGATCCATACCGAGTTGCGCATCGAGGTTCCGGCGGCGATTTACAAATGGAAGGCGGAAGAGCCGACCCGGGCTCGCGCCAAAGAGGTGCAGTCGCGCAACCGGGATCTTTTGCTGTCGAGCTTTGGGCGCGGCCTTGCCTGCCTCGGCTATGAACGCGATGCCGAGGGAAATGGCGCTTTCCTGGTCGGACGATGGGACGAAGACTGGACCTACGCGAGCGGAGCGAACCCGAATGAAGATTGAAGCAATCACGATTCGCCAGGTGGAGATGCCGCTGGTCCAGTTTTTTGAAACGAGCTTTGGACGCATTTACAGCCGGCGCATGATGCTTGTGACGGTGCATTGCGACGGCGTGGATGGGTGGGGCGAGTGCGTGGCCGATGAGGCGCCGTTCTACAGTGGCGAGTCGGTAGATACCGCGTGGTACGTGATCCGCGAATACCTGGCGCCCATGCTGCTGGGCAAGACGGTAGAGAAGGGAAGCAATGTTCCGCCGCTGCTGGCGCGAGTGCGCGCCCATCGCATGGCCAAAGGTGCATTGGAGAATGCGATCTGGGACGCGGAAGCGAAAGCGAAGAACCTGCCGCTCTGGAAGCTGCTGGGTGGAACACGGAAAAAGATTCCCTGCGGCGTTTCCATCGGCATCCAGGATTCGCACGAGCAGTTGCTGGAGAAGATCGAGACCGAGCTGGCGGCCGGCTATCAGCGGATCAAGGTGAAGGTGAAGTCCGGGTGGGACGTCGACGTGCTGGCGAAAATCCGTAAACGCTGGCCGGAGATTCTGCTGAGTTGCGACGCCAATTCTGCTTATACCCTGGCCGACCTGGAACACTTGAAGAAGTTCGAGGAATTCAAGCTGCTGATGATCGAGCAGCCGCTGTGGAACGACGACTTTTATTTCCACGCTGTGTTGCAGAAGCAGATGAAGACGGCGATCTGCCTCGATGAAGCGATCGAATACGCACGCGATGCGCAGGCAGCGCTGGAACTTGGTTCGTGCCGGATCATCAACATCAAGGTCGGCAGGGTCGGTGGGTTCAGCGAGGCGATCGCGGTGCATAACATCGCGCAGAAATTCGATGTGCCGGTTTGGTGCGGCGGGATGCTGGAATCGGGCCTGGGTCGCTCGCACAACATCGCGCTCTCCACCTTGCCGAACTTCAAGCTGCCGGGCGATGTCTCCGCCTCGAAGCGCTATTGGAAAGAGGATGTGATCGAGCCGGAGGTGACGGTGGATGGAGATGGGTTTATCCCCATTCGCGATGTGCCGGGAACTGGATACCCGCTGCGCGAGGACCAGATCGAGAAGATTACGGTGAAGAAAGAAACGCTGCGCCCTTAGGACAAGGGTTGCGATGCAGACTTCGATTCCATTGCGATCTTCATGAGGTCTTCAGCAACGCGCTGGGTATTGTGGCGGGCCAGAAGGACGTCGTCCTCGGCGCGGCGGTAGAAGTCGAGATAATTTCCCAGGATCGGCTTCACGCCCAGTTCGCGAATGCGATCGATGTCGACCGCGATTTGCGCCTGGCCTTCCTTCGCATAGTTCGCGCGAATTTCATCGGAGGCGGGCGCATCGTTGATGAGTGCGTAATCGAAGAGCTCGCATTTGGCGTGGCTGTAGATGGCGCGAATGTGATCGGCAGCGCTCAGGCCGAGGCTCTCGTTGGCCTGCGTCATCAGGTTACAGACATAGACTTTCACCGCGTGCGAATCGCAGAGCGCCTTGGGCACCGCGCCCACCAGGAGGTTTGGGACCAAGCTGGTGAAGAGGGAACCGGGGCCGATGGTGATCAGGTCGGCGTTCTCGATGGCGCTGATGGCGTCGGGAATCGGCTCCGCATTTTCAGGCAGCATGCGCAGCTTCACGATTCTCCGTTTGCTGGCGGTAATCTTGGTCTCTCCCACGACTTTGCTGCCGTCGTCCATTTCCGCCTCAAGCTGGACGTGGCTGGTGGTTGCCGGGTAGATGCGGCCGCGCGTCGCCAGTACTTCCGATGACAGGCGCACCGCCTCTGCGAAGTCGCCGGTGAGGTCGGAGAGCGCGAGGAGAAACAGGTTGCCGAAGTTGTGGTCTTTCAGACCTTCGCCGGCGCGGAAGCGATATTGAAAGATGCGCGCGAGGAGCTCTTCTTCTTCGGAGAGGGCGACGATGCAGTTGCGGATATCGCCGGGCGGAGGGACGTTGAATTCTTTGCGCAGGCGTCCGCTGGAACCGCCGTCATCGCTTACGGTGACGATGGCGGTGAGGCTGCTGATGCTGGCGCCGCTGCTGGGAATGGGGTCATCGGGCCGCCCAACGTAGCGCTTCAGGCCTCGCAGCAAAGTCGACAAGCCCGTGCCTCCGCCAATGGCGACGACGTTCAGCGACGACCTATCCTGGAGGGAAGTCATTCGAGCCGCAGAGAAAACGGGGGGCGGTTAGAAGTTGCTGGAGGAAGGACCTTCATAGCCCGCCTCCGGGTACAGCAACTCGGTGAAGCGCGGATCCTCCGACAGGTTGTTGAAGTCGGAGTCGTTGCGCGCCTGGAAACGATTGCCGGAGTTCAGCCGGATCGACTCTGCCAGCGCCCTTAGCGCTTCGGGAAAGTGCCCGGTCAAACATTCCAAGGCCGCCGCGCCGTACCAGACATAGTCTTTCGTGGGATGGGCTTTCAGCAGCTTGTCGAAATGTTCGCGCGCGGTAATGTAATCGCCCATGTTGACCAACGAAATCGCGTAGTCGTAATGCTCTTCGGGCGACTTGAACTTGCTGGCGGGATCGCCACGCGAAACCTGCTGGCGGCAGTGGTTCAAATGCAGCGCGGCGCGGTCCGCCAGTTCAGGACTGGGGCCGGCGACGACCTTCTCAAGAAATCCGATGGCTTTATCGAATTTATGGGCCTGCATGGCCTTCAGGCCGGACTCGTAGTTTTGCACAGCCTGTGCAAAACGCGGTTCATGGGACGGGCTTAATGCTTTGCCGGAGTTGGAGGCGGGGTCTGGCTCGCCGCCTTTTCGCTTTGTAGTGGGCTTTGCTTGGTTAGACTTAGCCATTATTTCTTTAACTTGTGGTGGCGCTTTCTTTTTCATTCAAACGCCCCGTTGAATCAAGCTTCGGCGTGCCACCTATCGCGGGCTGTGGAAAACGGCAGAATGCGAAGGCAAGCACGGTTTATACCTGCAATCAATCGCCACGTCAACTTGTGGAGAGAATGGAGGGTTTCCGTGACGGGAATGGCCCTTATTTCTCCTCAATTTATCGAGACGGCGGAATCGAGATCGATGGCTTCCCACTCGCCGCGGATAATGCCCTCGCGGATTTGTTTCGGGGTCTTCTTCAGTTTCGTTTGCTGATAGGCGTAGTAGAGCTCCTTCATGCAGGTATCGCAATGCGCGCCATGGGTGGTTTCATAGCAGGTGCGAAGGCTCTTGTGGCCCATGCGATCACAGTGGCAATAGCAGGGAAGCTGATGGAGCACGTTGGGAATCTTCTCGGCCAGTTCGTAGGCGTGTACTTGGACGGGGCTCTGGAAGCTTTCACCCCAGCGTTCGCCTTTGGGCAGGATGGGAGGAAGGTTATCGGTTTTGGCCGGCGGATTGGGGTTGAAGGCCGGAACCGAATTATCAGTTTGGGCAAGCGCAAGGATTGCGAGCAGGGCGATCATTGGGGCAAGAAGGAGTGGCTTTTTCAACGGAAACCTCGTGGGAATTCTATCGCACGTTGGGGTCACCATCGAGTCGGACGGGGTCGGCGGACAGGCCGGGTTTCGCCGTATAATTTGAGTGGACTGGGGCGCTATGCCCAGAGTACGCGGAGTGGAATGACGCAAGAAGCGCCGAACGCAGAGCTCCTCCCACCGCCGGCTTCGTCGCTGCATATCTGGCAGGTCTGGGCGCGCGATATCTTCATCTCACTGGCGGTTTCTGCGTTCATCATCATCTTCCTGTACCAGCCGGTGAAGGTCGAGGGCACGAGCATGATGCCCGGGCTCACCGACCAGGAACGCATCTTCATCAACAAATTCGTGTACAAGCTGGAGCCGATTTCACGGGGCGATGTCATCGTGTTCCGCTACCCGCTCGATCCTTCCAAGAGCTACATCAAGCGCGTAGTCGCCGTGGGCGGCGATCGGGTGCACATTGACGATGGGATTCTCTACGTGAATGACCGCCGCGTACGCGAGTCGTACGTGCCGACCGATTACATCGACACACGAACCTATCCCGAGACGACCGTTCCGGCGCATGCCTTCTTCGTGCTCGGCGACCACCGCAATCTCTCGAACGACAGCCGCGATTTCGGTCCCGTTCCAGAGCCATTGATCTACGGCAAAGCGGTGTTTGCGTATTGGCCCATGGACAAGATGGGCACCCTGCACTAGGACCTCGCCCTTAGCCTGGACTGAAAAAAAGGGAACCAGCATGCGCAAGATGCTCCTGTTGTGGATCGCCGTGCTTGGGCTGTGCGGAGGTGTGTTCGCCGCCGATCCGGCCGACGGATTGATGCAGGCTGACCGGGACTCTGTAAAGCAGTTGCGGCGCAGCGACTGGAAGGCTGGATGAGCTACATGGCGCCGAACGTCGTGACCTTCGGAGACGCCGGATATAAGGGGCTCGACGAGGTGCGGGCCTCGATGAAACAAAGCTTCGACAACCCTGACTTCAAGCTGACGTGGGAGCCGACGAAGGCGGAGATGTTTCCCTCGGGCACAATGGGATACACGGTAGGAAAGTTCACGGTACGGTTTCCTAAGGACGGGAAAGAAGTGAGCTTTCGAGGGACGTATCTCACCGTGTGGCAGAAGCAAAAAGATGGGAGCTGGAAAGTCGTGGCAGACGGCGGCGCGCCGGACGGGCCGTGATGACCTGCAACATTACGACCGCTGGAGCATTGTGTTGAGTGCGCTGTCTTGCTTAGCGGTTGAGATGACGTCGACGGAGAAGTCCACGATGTAGCGCACGGTCGCACAGCAGAAGACGCATGGGCTCTCCTGGATCTCATGGGCTGCTTCCAGGGTGGCGTTGTTGGGAAAGGAACGGAAACATTCGGAGCAGGTGATCAAGACGAAGGGCACGCCTTTCGAATTGAGGCCGTTGCGGGGAATCCATACGGGCGCCGACTGGCGTTGGTGGTGGCTGGCCCAATCCCTGGAGGTTTCCATCACGTCCGCGACGGTTCGCAGCAGGTCTTCAGGGGCTCGGCTGCCCTTGGGATAGAAGGCGTCGGCAATAACCCCGCCGGGCACGGTTTCGCCGGATTCGTAAGCACCGCTGATAGCGATGACGGGGATCCCGGGGAAACGACGGCGCACCACCGAGAGGAACTCGAAGCCAGACATGTTGGGCATGTTGAGGTCGGAGATGATCAAATCTGCGCCGCTTGCTTTCAGTTGGAGTAGTCCTTCGAACCCGTCTCTTGCGGTTGCGACTGCATATCCGGCGGCAGTCAGCAGGTGGGACATAAGTTCGCGGACAGAGGATTCGTCGTCAACAATGAGGATACGGTGAGAGTTCATGGCCGATGTTCCTCCTGCGAGAAGCGCCGGCGCTAGGGGCAGCTTTTCTGAATCTTAAGCATGGCTCATTGCAGGGCCGGGCGTCTGAGCAATGTTGCACAGTGGATTCAATCGCCTGGAAGGCGGTCACGGAGGGTTGCACTTACGCCATCCTCGCGTAGAGGTCCACCATGCGGTGGAACGCTGTGCTCCCGTCACACACACAGAACTTAAATCGTGGGAATTTCCGACCGGCCTTGCGTCATGCCGTGATCATCCTCGCCGACCAGCTCTTGACGAATGTTCCGAAGCGGTCGAGTGCGGCAGAGAAATTGTCTCCGGCGGCAGCGAAGCCCAGGCGGAAATGCGAGGGCACATCGAAGCAATCGCCGGGAGCCAGAAGGATTCCATGTTCGGTGGCTGCCTGGCAGAATGCGCGGGCGTTCTCGCCGTTCACCAACCAGGGAAATGCGGTCATGCCGCCTTGTGGCGGGATCCAGCCGAGTACGTCGCGATGATCAGCCATGAACCTTTCGAGGAGCTTGAGGTTCCGGGTAGCCGATTGCTGGGTCTTGCCGAGCACGGCGCCGCGTCTGCGAACCGCGATTTCCGAAAGAATTTCGCCGGTAGTGGTATTGCAGATGGAGAAATAGGCGCGGGCGGTCCAGTATTGCTGGCGACGCTGAGCGTTGTGCTCGATCATCCAGCCAGTACGTACGCCGGCGATCGAAAATGCCTTCGACATGTCAGAGATTACGGTGGCGTGGGGCAGCCGTGCTGCCGACGACCTCTGGCTTCCGTGATAAATGGGATGGTAAACCTCATCGCTTACGAGTTGGATTCCGCGCTCGGCGGCGAACTCGTGCAGTGCCTCCATTTCGTCGTCACTGACGGTTGCGCCGGTGGGATTGTGAGGGGTGTTGACCAGGATGAGTTTGGTCTTCTCGTCGGCAAGGCGCTTGATCTCGTCGGGATCGATGCGGAAGCCGTTCTCGCGGCGTACACGATAGAAGCGGGTTTCCAGCCCAAGGGATTCCGGAATTGCCGAGAACGTCGTGAATCCGGGCAGAGGAATGATGACGTTCGCTCCCGGCTCGGCGGCCAGCCATATCAGGGCAACCAGGGCTTCGGAAGCGCCGGTGACAATTTGCACCGTCTCGACCGGAACGTTCTGCATTTCAGCGATGGCCTCGCGCAGAGTGTCGGCGCCAGCGGGACGGCTGTAGACCAGCTTATGGTTCAGGAAGCGCTCACGGGTTTCGTCGTCGGCGAGGGCCAGGATTTCATTGACCGTCCAGGCGGGGCCGGTGCTCGCAGCGAGGTTGAAATCTATGTTGTGTTCGTATTGGTCGAGCCAGGCATCGAGTAAGAAGGGCTTGAGTTGCATGCGAGCACCTCGAAGGATCGATAAGTGCTCTTGTTGATTCCGTCAACCGGCGCAGGGATGAATTTAGTTTAGGAGCCTTCCGGCGGGCTATCGCGCCGGACGTAAACGCCCGGTTTGGCGCCTTCTATATTTGCAAGTCGAAAGTCCTTGGACAGGCCTACAATGCTTGCATGCGACGCTTGGGGGACCATGACGCACCGCGCAGCTTCGGACCGCAAAGTTCCGCGATTCCTGTAGGTGGCAGACTCGGCATTCTCGGTGCCATCGCGCTACTTACCGGAGTTGCCCTCACCGTACCGGAAGTCGCTTTCTGGGCGACGGTCGTCCTGCCGGCGAGCGCGGTACTCGGCATTGCCTACGTCCTGATCAGCCGCCGTTCGGCGAAGCCGCCGACCACTCTGCACCTCTCTTAGAGCATTGGGATGGGGCTGCGAAGGATTCGGCCAGAGTTTCTCCCGCGAACGCTTCGCGTTTTTCTTCGCACCTGCTAAAATCTTTAAAATCCACCCCCGGAGAAATATGTGCAAGCAATCCTTGCGCTGGAAGATGGCCGCATCTTCAGAGGCAAAGGTTACGGAGCAGCCAGCGAGTGCATCGGGGAAGTAGTTTTCAATACTTCCATCACCGGCTATCAGGAGATTTTTACCGATCCTTCCTACGCCGGGCAGATCGTCGTTCTTACCAACCCGCAGATCGGCAATTACGGAACCAACCCTGAAGATGAAGAGGCCGCGAAGCCGTACATCGAAGGGCTGATCGTGCGCGAGTTTTCGAAGGTGACCTCGAACTGGCGCTCGTCCGACGACGCCGACGACTACCTGAAGCGGAACAACATCCCGGTGCTGGCGGAAATCGATACCCGCGCGTTGGTACGCCACCTGCGCGACCACGGTGTTATGCGCGGCGTGATCTCCACATCGGAGACCGACGTGGAGAAGCTGGTCGCCAAGGCGCGCTCAATTCCGAAGATGGATGGCACCGACCTCGCGAGCGTGGTGACGACGAAGAAGCTTTACCGCTGGGACAAGGGCCCGATTGAAATCGGCAGGGCGGTGGATCGCCAAGCGCCGAAGCATAATGTCGTGGCCTACGACTACGGAATCAAGCACAACATCCTGCGGATGCTGGTGGGCGAGTGCTGCAATGTGACCGTGGTGCCGGCAACCACCAGCGCGGAAGACGTACTGGCGATGAAGCCGGACGGCGTCTTCCTCTCCAATGGCCCGGGCGATCCGGAGCCGGTGACGTACGCGCAGAAAAACATTCAGAACCTGATGGGGCGCGTGCCGGTGTTTGGCATCTGCCTGGGACATCAGCTGATCGGGCTGGCGCTGGGCGGCAAGACCTACAAGCTGAAATTCGGCCACCACGGCGGCAATCATCCGGTAAAGCAGCTGGGGACGGGCAAAGTCGAAATTACCGCGCACAACCATAACTTCGCGGTCGATCCCGATTCGCTGAAGCAGAGCGAAGTTGAATTGACGCATATCGATCTGAACGACAATACGCTGGAGGGATTGCGCCATCGTTCTCTGCCGCTGTTCAGCGTGCAGTATCACCCGGAAGCTTCGCCCGGGCCGCACGATTCGCATTACCTCTTCGGCGATTTCGTGAAGATGATGGACGAGTGGAAAGGGAAGTGAAGAGTTTGATTGCGGGCTGCGCGCTCGCCAGGCAAGGAAAGGTCAACTAACGGTGCCGCGTCGGAACGACATCTCGAAGATTCTCATCATTGGTTCGGGCCCCATCGTCATCGGGCAGTCCGCAGAATTCGATTATTCCGGGGCACAGGCGTGTAAGGCGCTGAAGGCCGAAGGCTACGAGGTGGTGCTGGCGAACTCGAACCCGGCGACCATCATGACCGACCCGGAGATGGCCGACCGCACCTACATCGAGCCGCTCACCCTGCAATATCTCGAAGAGATCATCCGCATTGAAGCCGCGATGATGAAGGGACAGAAGGGGGCAGGGAAGTTCGCCGTGCTCCCGACGGTCGGCGGACAGACGGCTTTGAACCTGGCAGTCGATCTGGCGGATGGCGGAGTGCTCGAGAAGTACGGCGTCATCCTGATCGGCGCCCAGTTGCATGCCATCAAGAAGGCCGAAGACCGGCTGCTGTTCAAAGATGCAATGACCAAGATTGGTCTCGACGTTCCGCGGTCGGCGCTGGTCAACAATTTGAAAGATGGCCTCGAGTTCAGCGCCAAGATCGGGTTTCCGCTGGTGCTGCGACCATCCTTTACCTTGGGCGGCAGCGGCGGAGGCATTGCCTACAACCGTGAAGAGTTGATGGAGCTACTGGCCAAGGGAATCGATCTTTCCCCGG
Source organism: uncultured Acidobacteriaceae bacterium (assembly GCA_963703075.1). Lineage (GTDB taxonomy): Bacteria > Acidobacteriota > Terriglobia > Terriglobales > Acidobacteriaceae > Korobacter. Next base: position 1,536,997 of record OY969786.1, on the reverse strand, counting down.
TTCACGAAGTGTTGCTAGAAGAATCGGTACTGGGGTGGAAAGAGTACGAACTCGAGTTGATGCGCGACGTGAACGACAACGTGATTGTCGTCTGCTCGATCGAAAACTTCGATCCCATGGGCGTACATACCGGCGACTCGATCACCGTGGCGCCGGCTCAAACGCTGAGCGATCGCGAGTACCAGATCATGCGCGACGCGGCGATCAAAGTAATTCGCGAGATCGGTGTCGAGACGGGCGGATCGAACATCCAGTTCGCCATCGATCCGCATACCGGGCGGATGATCGTGATCGAAATGAACCCGCGCGTGTCGCGGTCGTCGGCGCTGGCCTCCAAAGCGACCGGATTTCCCATTGCGAAGATCGCGGCGCGGCTGGCGGTCGGCTACACGCTCGACGAGATCACCAACGACATTACGCGCAAGACGCCGGCATGCTTCGAGCCGACGCTGGATTATGTCGTCGTAAAGATTCCGAAGTGGCAGTTCGAGAAGTTTCCTGGAGCGGATGCGTCCCTGGGCCCGCAAATGAAGTCGGTGGGCGAGGCGATGGCCATCGGTCGCACCTTCAAGGAAGCCTTGATGAAAGGCATCCGCTCACTGGAGACAGGGAAGAGCATCGGTTCGGAACGTGTTGAAGAGCGGATCATTACCAAGCGCCTGGTCACCGCGCACCCCGAGCGTCTGCAGTACGTGCGCCATGCGTTGCTGCATGGCTGGTCGATCGAGAAGGTGCACGATCTCACCCAGATCGATCCGTGGTTCCTGCATCAGCTCCAGGACATTGCGAAAGCGCACGCCGACACCGAAGGCCGCAACGCCGACGACGTCACGCCCGACGAAATGCGCGAACTGAAGCGCATGGGTTTCTCCGATGAACGGCTGGCGAACCTTTGGAATGTGAAGAACGGTCGCGGAGCGGCCGGGATCATCTACGAGAAGCGACAGGCCAGCGGCGTACGTCCGGTCTACAAACGGGTCGACACCTGTGCCGCCGAGTTTGAGAGCTTCACGCCCTATCTCTACTCAACCTACGAAGAGGAAGACGAAGCGGCGCCTACGGACCGCAAGAAGATCATCATCCTGGGCAGCGGGCCAAATCGCATCGGGCAGGGAATTGAGTTCGATTACTGCTGCTGCCACGCGGCGTTTGCGCTACGCGACGACGGTTTCGAGACGATCATGGTGAACTGCAACCCCGAAACCGTCTCTACCGACTACGACACCAGCGACCGCCTCTACTTCGAGCCACTGACCTTCGAAGACGTGATGGAGATCTACGAGCATGAAGCCTCATCGGGTGCGCCCATCGGGGTCATTGTGCACTATGGCGGGCAAACACCTTTGAACCTGGCGCTGCCGCTGAAGGCCGCGGGCGTGTCAGTGATCGGCACCTCGCCAGAGTCGATCGATCTTGCCGAAGATCGCAAGCGCTTCAACAAGCTGATGGAAGAACTGCAAATTCCGCAGCCCCCGGGAGCGACCGCTACCAGTCTCGAAGAAGCGGTTGCTAATGCGAATCGCATCGGATACCCGGTGCTGGTGCGGCCGTCGTATGTGCTCGGTGGGCGCGCCATGGTCATCGCCTACGAGCAAGAGGAAGTCGAACGCTACATGCGGCAGGCCGTCGAGTACTCGCAGGACCGGCCGGTGTTGATCGACCATTTCCTGGAGGACGCAACCGAAGTTGACGTCGATTGCCTTTCCGACGGCGAGGACGTAGTAATTGGCGGCATCATGCAGCACATCGAAGAAGCCGGCATCCATTCGGGCGATTCGTCGTGTGTGCTGCCATCGGTAGATCTTTCGCCGAAGGTGCTGGCGACCATTCGCGAATACACTTTCAAACTCGCGCGCGCGTTGCGAGTCATCGGCTTGATGAACGTGCAGTACGCGATTCAGCGCGACAAGGTTTACGTCATCGAAGTGAACCCGCGTGCCTCCCGCACTGTGCCATTCGTCTCGAAAGCGACGGGCGTTCCGCTGGCGAAGATTGCGGCGCGCCTGATGACCGGACGCAAACTCCGCGAATTTCTTCCGGAAAACGTCGAACCGCGCCACCGATCTCGCGACCGGGGACTGCTACTACGTGAAGTCTCCTGTTTTTCCCTGGGGCAAATTTCCCGGCGTCGATACCGTGCTGGGGCCGGAGATGAAGTCGACCGGCGAAGTGATGGGAGTCGCCGATAACTTCGGCGAAGCCTTCGCCAAGGCGCAAATGGCTGCAGGACAGAAGCTGCCGATCAGCGGGACGGTCTTCATCAGCGTGAACCGCCGTGACAAGCAACATGCAGCATCGCTGGCAAAGCGCTTGGTCGATCTCGGCTTCAAACTGGTTGCCACTCATGGGACGGCGGACGTGATCGAAGAGGCGGGCCTGAGAGTTGAACGGGTCTTCAAGGTGAAAGAAGGCCGGCCAAATGTTGTGGACTTGATCAAAGGCGAACGCATTCAGCTCATCATCAATACGCCGCAGGGCGCCGAGCCGTGGTTCGACGAGAAAGCCATCCGGCGTGCAGCCATCACGGCGCGCATTCCGACCATCACCACGCTATCCGCCGCACGGGCTGTTGTAGAGGGCATTGCAGCCCTGCAGAAGGGCAAGACGACGGTCTACGCTTTGCAAGAGCTCCACCGCGAGCGCAAGCAAGGCTCCTCGGCCGCCGACTGACCCACGCATGGATTCATCCGCCCAACTGCAACGTATCTATCTAGCTGGCTTTGAGCTACAAACCTTCGAGCGTTACCCAAAGTTAATTGGAGTCACAAAAGGGAACTGCGTCGCCTTGCTGGTGCCGGGCATCGATGGTCTCCAGATCATGGGCACGCCGGGCTGGCGGATGGGCGAAGTACTTGGGGTCTTGACCGAAGTCGGCGGCCGCAAAGTTTTCCAAGCGAAATCGGCGATCGTGGAAGCGACGCCGGAACGGATCGCCGAGTTGGAAGCATTCCGCGTGGAACTCAAAGACTTGCTTGCGGCAACAGCGTGATTCCTTCATAGCCAGTCAGCATTCCCCTTGCCATAATCCTTCCCATGCAACTCTGGCTGGCGCGCGATGCGGCGGTCCCGATCCGCGAACAGGCGGTGGTCCTCGAAGTCTCCAAAGATGCGCAGTCTTCGCTTCGCACCACCATCGAGGCGCGCATACCGAAGCCGACTAAACGGATGCCGTGCGGCTGCGGCGTCGAACGCTAACCGCGCCGGCGGATGGGGGAAGTGTCGGGCCTCGCAGCGGGCGCAAGGTCTTTGAGCCGCTCGCTGCGACTCCTGGAGGGCTGGAACTCGGCGCCACAGTTGTCAGCAAGCTCACAGCCCGCGACCCTAATGCTTATTTACATAATATCTGTTATCGGACATTGGCAATCCGTTGACCGTAACGGCTGGTTGTGGCGCAATTGAGCTCTATGAAGGGTCTGAAGAAGCCGGAGCGAAATGCCATTGAGGCTGTCGCCAAGCACTTCTCGGCAACCTGGGAAAGCGGGAGTGGCTTCGCTAGCGCGTATCTCAGGGTGGCTGGTAAACGCATTGCGGTGGACATCAAGAGCCTGCCGAAGCGCGGTGCCCAAAGAAATGCGGCCAAGCCACATTTACGGTTCGACAGGGTCGCGACGGGCCTCGTGGAGCGTCTGCGCGCCAGCCATGGCGAAACCGTGCCGGCCGGTGTGACGGTGTTGCTGACCCTCACCGCTCCCATCCTTTTGCCGGCGAAAACCACGGCCTCGCTGGAAGACAAATACGAGCTCTTCTCCAGCGGAGACCTTCGGGTCGAGATGAGAAAGACACGATCCATGGGAACCGGGTGCAGATTCGTTTGTTGCGAGGCGGATCCAGGCGAGCGCCAAAACTCATTGGGTTCGTGCACAATCCTGATTCGGACCCGCTTCTACTTTTGGACATGACACAGGAACTGGTTAGGCTGATTGGCGACAGTCCGTCGCGAAAGCTCGCGGGCGATGAGTGGCTCGTTGTGGTAAGCGCAAGAGGCATTTCATTGCTGCCGACGTATCGTTCCATCTATGCGCAACTGCGCATGGAGACCGGCTTCCACAAGATCGTGATGGTGTTCGCGGATGGCCGTGTGGGGATGTTGACGGACTGAGTCGAGTCGGTGAGTCGCGGCCGCGGTTGATTCTCTGGCCGCGATTTTCCCTATTCTTCAAGCAGTCGCGCAGCTATCGGTGGCAGCGCTTATCCCGGCTGAGCAATCTCTTTCGTCTCGCGCGCCGCGGGAACTGCAAGCACCAGCTTCGGATGGAAGAGCGTGCCAGCCACGCGCTGGGCCACGCACACGATCTCCGATTGTCCGGCGAAGACTTTCACCAGCTTCGCCTTCGAAAACTCCGGCAGGTTCACGGAACGTCCGTTGCGGATATAGGCGACCGTATCTGCATTGGCCGAGACCGATGGAAGCTGAGGAAGAATGCGGCGCGGATGAATGAACAACTCTTCCACGTTCCCTGCCAGGACCATGCGCTCAACGGTTTCCAGGGTGTGAGCTTGTTCGCTGGTGAACTCGGCGACCGCCGTGCGCCGCAAACTCGCCAGGTGCGCCCCACAGCCCAGGCGCTGGCCGAGATCGTGGGCGATGGAACGGATGTAGGTGCCCGAGGAAACGTGTGCGCGGAAGCGGCAGCGCTCCTCAGACTCGCCGGGTAAGATCTCTAGTTTGTAAATCTCGATGGGGCTTGGCTTAAGTTCTACTTCAATTTTCTTCCGAGCCAGCTTATAGGCAGGAACGCCCTTGATTTTCTTGGCAGAAAACGGCGGCGGCATCTGCAACTGCGGGCCTACCAGAACTCTACTGAGCTCCTGAATTTCTTCAAGTTTTACTTGAACATGCTGTAAGGGAGAGATTGGCTCGCCTTCGGCGTCGTAGGTGTCGGTGGCGAATCCGAAGCGGAATTCACCTTCATACGACTTGTCCGAGCCGTTGTAAAACTGCGAGAGGCGGGTGTAACGGCCGAGCACAACGGGCAGCACACCCGTCGCCATAGGGTCAAGCGTGCCGAGGTGTCCGGCAGAACGTTCCCCTAAAATGCGGCGAAGGCGAGAGACGACGTCGTGCGAGGTCCGAACCGGTAGGCTTGACGATGACGATGACGGCGTCGAGTGACATTCTCTGCTATCGTGTACCGTGAGAGGTTGTGGGGTCAAATGTGGACCCGTCGGGCGCGCATGGCTTCGCCTCTTCGAGAGCGCAAACGTGGGGTTTAGCCCGGCTCTCTGGAACCTTCCGAGCTTCCAACCTGCATTGAGCGATGATTCCCCTCAAGGACGATAGCCCGCGATTTAGCACCCCGTACGTGACCTTCTTCCTGCTGGGCTTAAACATTTTGATCTTCCTGTTGCAGAAGTGGGTGGCCTCGACCCAGGGTACGGTTGCGTACGACCAACTCATGATGGTCTTCGGGCTGATCCCCGTCAAAATCCCCATCGTGCTTGCCGGCGGGCAGGTGCCGCTGCGCATGGTCGGCTTCCTGGGGACCCGTTACGTGACCCCGGTCGCTGCCTTTCTGCCGTTACTGACCTCGATGTTTCTCCACAGCGGCTGGTGGCACATCCTGTCGAACATGTGGGTGCTCTGGATCTTCGGCGACAACGTGGAAGACTACCTCGGTCACTTCAAGTATCTGCTTTTTTACCTCGGCGTGGGGATTGCCGGCGGTTTTCTGCACGTGATTTTCAACTGGACATCGATGCTGCCCACGATTGGCGCCAGCGGGGCGATCGCCGGGATCATGGGCGCTTACTTCGTCCTGTATCCGAGAGCGCGGGTACTGACGCTGGTTCCCTTCTTCTTCGTGTTCTTCGTCTGGCTGCCGGCGTGGATAGTGCTCGGCTACTGGTTCCTGGCGCAATTCCTGGGAGGAGCGGCCACCGCGATCCAGACCCACGGTGCGGCGGCATCGCGTGGCGGAGTTGCCTTCTGGGCCCACGTCGGCGGCTTCGTGACCGGGCTGATTATGATCAAGCTGCTGCCGCAAAGGCCTCGACTTTATCGCTACAGCGGATGGAACTGATGAGCAAACAACACTTCTTCTACAAATTGATCCCGCCGCGTCCTACCTTCGCCAACGATATTACAGACATGGAACGCGGGTTGATGATGGCGCACGTACAGTATTTCCACCAGCATTTTCTGGAGAAGCGGGTGTTGATCTACGGCCCGGTGCTGGCTGCCCAGGGATCGTTCGGGATGGCAGTGCTCGAGGTGAAGGACGAAGCGGAAGCGCGGACGATCGCGGAAAACGATCCGACCATCCTGGCAAAACTACATACATTCGAAATCTCGCCGATGCGGATTGGGGCGGCCCAGGGATCAGGCGGAGCTTAGCTCCCCTCGGGGAATCGGCCGCCATGGCTTACCTGGGGAAGTGCAGCTGACAGCGGTTCGCGCGAGAACAATCAGTTCTGAATGTTCGCAGGCTCGTTGAAATGGCCCGCAACATCCTTCAAGTATTGGTTGATGGTTACGGTGTGCCCGAGGATGAATCGGCTGACGAAACGGAAGACGGGATTGTAGACTTCACCATTCTCCGTGATGCGCAGGACCGAGCCGCTGGCGATAGGCTGAATCTCGTAGGTCCAGGTGCCGCCGAAGGGCAGGTTCTTATCCGCAATGCGCGTCACGCGCCGGGTGGGCGGCGTGGTTTCCTCCTCCTCGTAGGTAATGGCGTGATTGTGCTGATCGACCTCGCGCCAGCTTGGCTTGCCGTCGATCTTACCGATCGGTTCGTAGCTGCGCACCGTCGAGCGCCAAGTCGGCGGCCCGGCGATGAGCGCGTAAACCGCTTCGGGCGGCTGGCGCAGCGGCAAGCTGAGGGTTGCGGTGTGCGCCTGCGGGAGCATCATGCCGGTAATGACGACCACGGCGATCGGCAGCAACAGAATGACCAGGAGCACTACCAACCATTTCATGAACTAGAGCGCGCCTCCGGTCGGTGTGATCACGAGGTCCTGCACGGTGGCGTTTGCCGGAAGTGAGAGTGCCGCGATCAAGGCATCGGCAACGCTCTCGGCAGACATCATCCGCTCACGGGGTGCTTCCTTCCAAAACTGTTCCCAGATGTCGGTACTGGTCGCGCCCGGGGTGAAGGCGATGACGCGGATACCGCGACCGCGTAGCTCTTCGCGCAACGTGTTGGTAAACGCCAGCAACCCGGCCTTGGAGGCGTTATAGGCAGCCATGCCGATGAAGGGCGTGGTCGCTGCGATGGAGACGTTATTCACGATGGTCGATCCACGCCGGAGCATGGGAAGAGCAGAACGGGTACAGAGGAAAGCTCCGGTCAGATTGGTATCGATCGCCGCCCGCCAGGCGTCGAGTGTCAGGTGATCGACGTGGGCCGAGGGCTGCGCGATACCGGCGTTATTGATCAGCACGTCGAGGTGCGGGAAGTGGCGGCCGATATCGGCCAAGAGGCTATCGACCGAATCCTCATCGCGCACATCGCAGACGTGGCTCACGACGGAACCACCGGCGCGGGTAATCTCCGTGGTGGCATGACGTAGAGCCGTTTCGTCGCGGCCGGTAATGATGACGCTGGCGCCTTCGCGGGCCAACGCGTGCGCGATGGCGAACCCGATGCCACGATTCCCTCCCGTCACCAGGGCTACCTGGTCTTCAAGATTACGAAGTGGCGGACGAGATTCTTTAACCGATGGCTTAGGTGGGCTGGTGCGCTTAGGCATGACGTGTTCCGATGCCTGCGAAGATAGCAGATTTTTCGCGGCCGAGATGCGAAAACCGGCGCGCGCGAGCGGTTGCGCTTAGAAGCCGTTCGGCCTTGGATTACGTACCAGCGAGAGGAATTCCTCACGCGTCTGCGGCTCGCGGAATGCTCCCAACATTGCCGAAGTCACGGTGGAGGAATGCTGTTTTTCGACGCCGCGCATCATCATGCATAAGTGGCGAGCTTCGATAATCACGCCCACGCCGTAGGGATCGATGACGTTCTGGATCGTGCTGGCAATCTCGGTCGTCAGGCGTTCCTGCACCTGCAGCCGCCGTGCAAAAACCTCCACCAACCGCGGCAGCTTGCTGAGGCCGATCACTTTACCCTTGGGGATGTAGGCGATGTGTACCTTGCCGAAGAATGGCAGCATGTGATGTTCGCAAAGACTGAACATCTCAATGTCTTTCACGATCACCATTTCGTCGTAGGTGACGGTGAAGAGCGCGCCGTTGAGGACGGTCTCGGGATCTTCGTCGTATCCCTTGGTGAGGAACTTCAGCGCTTTCGCGTAGCGCTCCGGCGTTCGCAGCAGCCCTTCACGCTTCGGATCTTCGCCGATGCGCTGGATCAGTTCGGCAACCAGATCTTCGGTGGAGGCGCCGGTTAAAGTGTCAGGTTCGTCTTTCGTTTTCATCGCGCAATCTCAAGGGCAAAAGCCCGTGGTTCTTCCTGCGTCACACGACCCTAAAGCACGGTTCTACCCACTTGTTCGCCGTGCACTTCGAAGCTGTTCTTCGAGGTCTCTTCCAGTCTCACCTTATCCAGATGAGCTGCCGAGAGACTTTGTTTCAGAATGTTGTAGATCGCGATACACAGGTTCTCGGTGGTAGGCACAAGCTCCTGGAATTCCTGCGCGAAGTTCAAATTCTGATGGTCGAACCGCTCGAGTACCTTTTCGCGGACCACGGTGTCGATATCAACCAGGTTGCAGACCATACCCGTATCGCTTGCGACTGGACCGCTCACCGTGACCTCGAGGGCATAGTTGTGTCCGTGGCCGAAGGGATTGTTGCACTTTCCGTAGACGGCGCGGTTTTCCTCTTCCGTCAGCCGGGGCGTATGCAGGCGATGTGAGGCAGCAAACCAGTAGCGGCGGGTGAGGTGGGCTTTCATGCTTCCCCGTAGAAATCGACCCACAGGTCCTGCATTTCGTAGAGGCGCACGTGGTGCAGTTTTGCGACCTGCAGCTTCCCTTCCAGGCGTTTCCAGATGGCAATGGCAATGTTTTCCGTGGTGGGGATCTGCGACTTGAATTCCGGGACCTCGTGGTTAAGGTAGCGATGGTCCATCGCATCTACGACTTCGCGGTTCATGATGTCTTTGAGCTTCTTGAGATCGACGACGAAGCCGGTGGTGGCATCCGCCTCGCCTTTGACCGTGACTTCTAACGTGTAGTTATGACCATGGCCATTCTGGTTACTGCATTTGCCGAAGATGCGCCGGTTCTCTTCCTCGCTCAAAGAAGGGTTGTGGTAATGATGCGAAGCCGAGAACTCACATTTCCTGGTGAGATAAACCGTCATGCGAGGGAGTTATACCTTTTCCGCGACGCGTTTTTCCGCCGGCTCCGGAGGAGGCGCGGGATAGGAGCGGCCTTTCCACGTGACTTCGCCGCGGGCATAGCTGCGCACCGAACGTCGCAGCAGCCAGGCAAACATCGGCAGGCCGAAGATGGAGAGTGCGTCCGACATGAATCCGAAGTGAGCGCGCCGAATGCGTTTCAAAAATCGCGCCCAGAGCGCGGCGGTAAGACCCACGAAACCAGCGGCCACAAGGAATTGGTGGAGAACCGCCGAAGCCACGCCGCCAGCGAGCGCAACGGCAATCAAGGCAAACTCGGCAAGACGGCGCCCAGCCAGTTCGTTGGCGTCGGGGAACAATAGGGCCAGGTTTTTCGTCCAGCCCTCGCGCAGTTGTTTGAAGCTGCGATACATGCGCGTCTTGACCGCCTCGCCGCCATAACGGAACGAGAGCCGCCCGCCCGCCTCTTTAATCGAGCGTGCCAGGTCGACGTCTTCCAGCAACGTGTAAGCCACGGAAGCGTGCCCGCCGATCAATTCGTAGGCGTGGCGGCGCACCAGCAGGTACTGGCCATTGGCCGCAGCCACCGGCGAGCGCGGGTCGCTCACTTCGCGGGGCTTGAATGTCGCTGCCAGTTCCGCAAAAACTACCGGCATAATGGCCCGTTCCCAAAAGCCTTTGACTACCTGTTCCGGCGAATAGGAGAGCAGGTCGACGCCATGCCGCTCTGCTTCCGAGACGGCCCGGGCCAGGGAACGCGGCTTGTGGTAGGTGTCCGCATCGGTAAAGAGGAACCAGTCGCCACGTGCATGCCGGGCCCCAAACGCGAGGGCATTCGACTTTCCGCACCATCCGTCCGGCAGCGGCGGCGCGGCCATGACGCGCACGGCGCCAAAGCTTTCCGCGATGCGGCGGGTGCCGTCGGTCGATCCATCGTCCACCACGATGATTTCGAAAGGGATGCCTGTCTGGTCGAGCAGCGACTTGAGACACGTCTCCAGACACGCCTCTTCATTGCGCGCGGGTATCACCACCGAGACGATGGGCCTCTGGTAGCTGCGTCGTGTCCGTTTACGAAAGGCCATAATTGCCGAACCGGATCAACTGCCCTCGGGGCACCTGCTTTGCCAGGAACCCTGGATGCCACAAACCGGGTGTGGCTCGAATAATGCTACTTGGTTATTATAAATTCGTGAACCGCTTCCGGCGTTTTCTTCCTATTCTGCTCGCCTTTTTCCTTTCCAGTTGTTACCAAGGGACACGCCCGGCGCAGATCGGCACGGAAGCTCCACAATTTACAGTTACAGACGCTGAACGCACCGTGTCGCTGCACGATTTCCGCGGTAAAACCGTGATTTTGAACTTCTGGGCTACCTGGTGCCCACCCTGTGTAGCGGAAATGCCCTCCCTGGTCCAACTGCAGAAAACCATGGGAGATAAGGTCGTGATCCTGGCTGTCAGCATGGATGTGGACAACGGGGCTTACAAGCAGTTCATCCGCGACCACCAGATCGACCTGCTGACGGTGCGCGACGGCGCCAATAAGTCGAATGCACTCTACGGGACTTATAAATTCCCCGAGACCTACATCATCGACAAAGATGGCAAGATCCGCCGCAAATTCATCGGCGAAGCGAACTGGACCTCGCCCGACATCGTGAATTATTTGCGGTCGCTCTAAAACCGCGGATCGCAATCACAGCCGAACTTTTCGCAGCCGCAAGGCATTCGCAATCACGGAAACCGAGCTGAAGCTCATGGCGGCGGCGGCCAGGACCGGACTGAACTTCCAGCCGAAGAGTGGGTAGAGCGCACCGGCCGCGATAGGCACACCGAGGGCGTTGTAAACGAAGGCGAAGAAGAGATTCTGCCGGATATTGCGCATCACGGCTTGGCTGAGTTTCCGGGCCCGCACAATGCCGCGGAGATCTCCCTTCAGCAGCGTGATGCCGCCACTCTCCAAAGCGATATCGGCGCCCGTACCCATCGCGATTCCGACGTCGGCTGCAGCCAGCGCAGGGGCGTCGTTTATACCGTCGCCGGCCATGGCAACGCGCTTCCCTTCTTTCTGGAGAGCCCGTACCACCTCAGCCTTCCGTTGCGGCAAAACACTGGCTTCGAAATGACGAATTCCGAGTTGCGTCGCCACCGCCTCCGCCGTTACCCGGTTATCGCCGGTGAGCATCACCACCATCAGCTTCTCTTCGCGCAATGCGTGCAACGCTTCCGGCGTACTCGCCTTGATGGGATCAGCCACGCCGAGAAGCCCAGCCGGGCGGCCATCGATGGACACAAACATCACGGTCTGCCCCAATGTTCGCAAGGGGACAGCTTTTTCTTCCAAAGGCTGGAAATCCACTCCCTGTTGCTGAAGAAACTCGGCATTGCCCACCCCAACCATTTTTCCCTGGATCGTGGCGCGCACCCCGAGCCCGGTGACCGCTTCGAAGTCCATCGCTTCCGGGATCGCGAGTTTTCCCTGTTCCGCCGCATCCACGATGGCAGCTGCCAGCGCATGTTCGCTGCCGCGTTCGACGGCAGCCGCCAGCGCGACGACCTCTTCCTCGGTGAAAGGCGGAACGGTTTCCACCGATTCCAGTGAGGGCTTACCTTCCGTCAGGGTTCCGGTTTTGTCGATGACAATGGTGTCGACGCGCTCCATGGTTTCCAGCGCTTCGGCGTTGCGTACCAGGACTCCTGCCTGAGCGCCGCGCCCGGTGCCGACCATGATCGCCATCGGGGTGGCGAGCCCCAATGCGCAGGGACAGGCGATGATGAGCACGGCAACCGCGTTCACCAGCGCCACGGCAAAACGCGGCTGCGGACCGAACAGCATCCAGAGTGCGAAAGTGATCAGGGCGACGGCAATCACGGCGGGAACAAAGACGGCCGAAACCTTATCGGCCAGGCGCTGAATGGGAGCACGGCTGCGTTGGGACTCGCTGACCAGACGCACGATTTGCGCCAGCATCGTTTCGCTGCCGACATGTTCGGCGCGCATGACGAAGGAGCCGTTGCCGTTCAACGTGCCGCCAATTACCGGCGAACCTTCGCGCTTCTCGGTGGGAAGCGACTCGCCGGTTACCATGGATTCATCCACCGAGCTGGAGCCGGAAAGGATGGGGCCGTCCACCGGAACCTTTTCGCCGGGACGCACTCGCAAACGGTCGCCCTTCTGCACTGCTGAGAGCGGAATGTCGTGTTCCGATTCGTCGCTTTCCACCCGGCGGGCGGTCTTCGGAGCAAGATCAAGAAGCGCGCGGATTGCGCTGCTGGTGTGGCTGCGGGCACGCAGTTCGAGCACCTGGCCGAGCAGCACGAGAATCGTGATGGCTGCGGCAGCCTCGAAGTACACGTCGGGTACGCCGTGGGGCCCCCGCAAACTCGGCGGGAAAATTTGCGGCGCGAGCGTGGCGATCGCGCTGTACAAGTACGAAGCGCCTACCCCCATGCCGATCAGGGTGAACATATTGGGGCTGCGAAATTTCAGCGAGGCGACGAAGCGAACAAGAAACGGCCAGCCTCCCCACAGCACGATGGGCGTGGCCAGCGCGAATTCGATCCAGGCCACAAGTCGAGGACTTAGTAAGTGCGCCAGCGGCCCGAACATGTGCCCCATGGCCAGCACTAGCAGGGGCACGCCGAGAACTACGCTGCCCCAGAAGCGGCGCGTCATATCGACGAGCTCCGGGTTGGCCTCTTCTACCGCCGTGACGGTGCGGGGCTCAAGCGCCATGCCGCACTTTGGGCAGCTTCCCGGGTGATCGCTCACCACCTCGGGATGCATCGGGCAAATGTACTCGGTCTTGGACGCCGGCGCGGCAATGGTCTCCGGTTCCAGCGCCATCCCGCATTTCGGACAAATTCCCGGACCCGCCTGCCGAACTTCCGGATCCATCGGGCAAAAGTAGAACGAAGCCTGCGATGCCGCCGCCTTGGAGGGCGCCACGGCGATCATCACTGGCGCCTGCGACATTCCCCCTGGTTTGTAGTTTGGATCGAGATACTTCTCGGGATTGGCTTCGAACTTGGCAACACAGCCTTGGCTGCAGAAGTGGTGATCCTCGCCGTTGTACTGCACGCGCCCAGCGGCAGTCGCGGGATTCACCTGCATGCCACAGACCGGATCTTTTGCCAGCGGTGGCGCCGCAGTCGCGATTTGGGTTGGGGCTGCGCTGATCGTCACTGGTGCACGCGCCATGCCACCCGGCTTGAAATTGGGATCGAGGTATTTCTCAGGGTCGGACTCGAACTTTGTCGCGCAGCCTTTCCCGCAGAAATGATATTTCCGTCCGCGATAATCAAGGGCGGCGGCGGATTGCTCCGGGTCGACCATCATTCCGCAGACGACGTCTTTGACTCGCTCCAACCTTGTTCCTTCCTCTGGCGGGGCAAACTGCATCCATGCCGGGCCGAGATCGCGCACGAGAAAGTCTTCCATTTCGCGCGAGAACTCCTGGGGCACTCCATCCACGTACCGCAGCGGCTTGGCAGACCTGCTTCGCGTCCACTGGTTGCGTCCCGACCGCCTTGAAACCTCAGGCAGGACGAGATCGACCACTTCGCCGTCCAGCGCAGCTGCTTCGCCCACACCATCAGATGTCGGGCCGGATATCTTCGATGCAGCGGCCGATGGGCGGCCCTTCCTGACAGCAGCGAGTTGGTGCTCTATATTGATAGAGCAATTATCCGCGTTGGTCCACGAGACTTGAGCCGATTCCAACGAAGTAACCCGAGGCAGGAACCGAAATGACATCTGTTGACGTCGTATTCCGATATGGGCAGCAGCCCGGCGAAGCTGAGATGCGCGCCCTTGACAGTCTGCGCGAGGTGTACGGCATCCGCCGGATACTTTTCAAGGAGCAGGACCGCACCGTTCGCGTGGAATACGATGCGACCCGTCTGAACGAGCAGACTATTGCTTCCCTGCTGAAACGGACCGGACTCGACATTACCGAGCGGCTGCAGCTTATCTGAACGTTTCTTCATCTACTCGGCTACGGCACCTGCCGCCTATTCGGCATCGTACCGCGTGTGAAATTGACTGCGGCTCTTTCTTCCCTTCTCCTTCTTTTGACGATTGGCTCCGGGGTGGCGAATGCGCAAAGTGCGCTGGCGCCTCCCTGCAGTGTTGGCGGCTTCGGACACGCTCTCGGCCGCGACGGCAAGACCATGCTGCACGGTTTTGCCGACGCTCCGCGGAACGCAATCCGCCCCAAAAATCTCGCCTGGGAACTTCCCGTGGCTGCCGCTACCGGCCTGCTGATTGCCTACGGCGATCGGCCTTTCGAGGACCGCTTCCACAATCCGACAACCGAGAACAACTTCGCGCGTGCGTCCGATATCGCCATTGCCGGACAGCTCGGTGTCGGCGGCATCGTATGGCTCACCGCCTGCAAAACCGACCACCCCGACACAGCCAACAACGTCTTTACGGCGTTAGTAGCGGCCGGCTTCGGGCAGGTCATCAATCTCGGGGTCAAGGAAGGCTTTCGCCGGCAATATCCCTACCAGGCGAACAGCACCGGCGCGTTCTTCGACCGAAGCCGCGCGGGCTCTTTCACCTCGGGACACGCCACCACCAGTTTCGCCTTTGCGGCGGCGATGGCACATCGTTACCCGCATAAACCATGGGTCGTGTGGGGCGGGTATGCCCTCGCCACCGGACTCAGCGTGGCCCGCTTGCCAGGAAAGAAGCACTATCCCTCCGACGTGTTAGTCGGTGCGGCCGTGGGTTATGTCACCGGGACCTATCTCGCCGATCATGCGACGTTTTAGTTAAAGCCCCAGTTCGGAGAGGCCTGCATGGCTCTCCGGCCGAGGTCCCGCCGTCCAGCGATACTTCCGATCGCTTTCGGGGATCGGCAGATCGTTGATGCTCGCCAGGCGGCGCTGCATGAGGCCGCTCTCGTCGAACTCCCAGTTTTCGTTACCGTAGGAGCGGAACCAGTTGCCGGAATCGTCGTGCCACTCGTAAGCAAAGCGCACGGCGATGCGATTTCCATCGAACGCCCAGAGTTCCTTGATCAGCCGATAATCGAGTTCCCGGCTCCACTTGCGCTGCAGGAACGCGACGATCGCCGCACGCCCCTGCAGGAACTCGGAACGGTTTCGCCAAATCGAGTCTGTGGTGTAAGCGAGGGAGACTTTTTCAGGATCGCGAGAATTCCAGGCGTCCTCCGCCTTGCGAACCTTCTGGGCAGCGCTTTCACGATTAAAGGGAGGCAAAGGCGGTCGGGTGGAATCAGCAGGCACGATTTCGCTCCTGCCTGAAAGATGACAATCTCTTCATAAGTGGCGCAGGATTTTGGATGGAAGATGGGGAGGAAGGAAGGTCTTGGAGAAATAGAAAGGGCGTTGATGTGGGGCCTCTGGCCGAAACCCCAATCAACGCCCTTTCTTGCGCCACTTCGTCTGTCCCTGCAATTGCATCCTGTGGGCCAAAGCTGCCAAAGAGCGTTTCTGCTGAAAACAAAGCTTCTTAATCAGCTACTACTCTGGAACGTAACGTAGCTTTTGCATGGCTTGGGAAATTCTTGCGCATCCCCTAAAGGTCGAGCATGCATCGCGGCGGGGAGCGGAGTTCCGGATCGCTTTCGTTGTGACCGACTGAAAGCAACCGCCAACGCAGCGCAAGCGCGTTTCATCCCATCCAGCAGCTCCTGGCGTGCGCGGCTGGATGGCTGTTGTCGTGGGTGGTGTTAGAATCTGCTGTTGTTTTCAGAGACTTGACGTCCTGTGTTATCTTGCTTTTTTGGTACGAAATTGCGGTGCCCGTCGGCATTACGGGGTGGACGGACACCCGCACCTGACAATCACCATTTGCTACGGGCGATGCATGCGCGATGTGAAGCAATGCCCTTCCTTGCGGTACGTTTGCCAAGGAGCACGGTCCTGACTGCCCAGAGTTTTTCGGCTCGCTATTCGATCTTCCGTTCCATTATCACCACCTTTCCCAAGGAGACCGCATGAGTTCGGTCACACAGCCTCTTGCGGTTCCACGGCCAGGATTTGCCTCGCTCGCCCGCGATTACGCGGAGCTGACGAAAGCGCGCGTCACAACGCTGATCGTGATGACCGCGTGGACTGGCTTTTATTTTGGCGCAGCGAAATCCGGGCTGCCCTTGGTGAGCTGGACCCTCGTGAATGCCCTGCTCGGCATCGGCCTCGTTTCCGGCGGTACGGCGGCGATGAACGAAGTTATAGAACGCGATCTCGACGCGAAGATGCGCCGCACCGCGATTCGCCCACTGGTGACGGGTACGATGAGCCTCGGACACGGGATGGTCGTCTCGCTGGTGATGATGATCGGCGGCGCCGGCTTTCTCGGACTGATGACCAACTGGCTCACCGCTGCACTCGCGCTGATGACCAGCATGGTTTACTTGATGGCTTACACCCCGCTCAAGAAAATCCATCCCATCTGCACCTCGATTGGCGCGTTTCCCGGCGCAATGCCGCCGGTGCTTGGCTGGACCGCGGTTCGCGGACGGCTCGACTGGGAAGCCGTGGCGCTGTTCGCGATTCTCTTCTTCTGGCAATTCCCGCACTTCCACTCGATTGCGTGGCTCTATCGCGACGACTACGAGAATGCGGGTATCAAGATGCTTCCGGTTGTTGAACCCGATGGCCGTTCTACAGCCCGCGCCATCCTCGCCTATGCCATCCTGCTTTTCCTCGTGACCCTGACCCCGACGCTGCTGCATTTTGCCGGCAAGATCTATTTCGTGGCTGCCGTTGTGCTCGGCGGATTCATGTTCTGGGCAAGCCTGCGCATGTGGACGATGAAGCTTTCACCCAGTTCCCCCCACTCCAAGAAGTACGCGCGGCAACTGCTCCTCGCGTCGGTGACCTACTTGCCGCTGTTGTTCACCGTGATGATGCTGGATCGGACCATTTAACGGTCATTCACTTTCTTCCGGAGAGCAG
The DNA here is from genome assembly GCA_963703075.1 of uncultured Acidobacteriaceae bacterium. Lineage (GTDB taxonomy): Bacteria > Acidobacteriota > Terriglobia > Terriglobales > Acidobacteriaceae > Korobacter. Next base: position 1,519,811 of record OY969786.1, on the reverse strand, counting down.
GGTCAATGCCCTGCTCTCTTTGTTTTTGTGCCTTACAATGGAAGTGTGAGTCTTTCCCCGACTATTCCAGCGGTTTCCAGCAGTGTTGCCCCGGCTGCGGCCACGCCCGTCATTGAAGTCCAGGACCTGCGCCACGCGTATGACAAGCGGGTCGCGCTCGATGGCGTGTCCTTCGCCGTGCGTCCGGCGGAGATCTTCGGATTGCTGGGGCCGAACGGCAGCGGCAAGACCACGATGTTCCGCATCCTCTCCACCCTGATGCTGCCGACCTCCGGGCGTGCGTTGATCCAGGGTCACGATGCCGCCAAAGATCCGGCGGCGCTGCGGCGCGAGATCGGCGTGGTTTTCCAGGCACAGAGCATCGACGTAAAGCTGACCGCAGCCGAAAACCTTACACATATTGGACACCTCTACGGCTTGCGCGGCGATGCCTTGAAGGAACGGGTCAACGAAATGTTGCGCCGGGTGCGGCTCGACGATCGGGCCAACGATAAGGCCGAGACCTTTTCCGGAGGGATGCAGCGGCGTCTTGAACTGGCGAAGGGACTGCTCCATCATCCTTCGGTGTTGCTGCTGGACGAGCCGACAACTGGTCTTGATCCCGGAGCACGTCGCGATCTGTGGCAGTACCTGCAGATCCTGCGCGACGAAGAACGCGTGACCGTCATCGTCACGACGCACCTGATGGAAGAAGCGGAGAAGTGCGACCGGTTGGCGATCCTGAGTTCCGGGAAACTGGTCGCCCTCGGCACCCCGCTGGAGTTGAAGCAGGAGATCGGCGGCGATGTGATCGTGCTTGAGACCGACAACGCGGAACCGCTGGCGCTTCGCCTTCAACAGCGTTTTGGCGTCGAGGCCACCGCGCTCGACGGTAAAGTGCGTTTCGAGCGCGAACAGGGACACCGCTTCGTGACCGACGTGGTCGAGGCCTTCCCTGGGGAGATTCAATCGATTTCCGTGAGCAAGCCGACGCTGGAGGATGTTTTCATCCGCCGCACCGGCCACCGTTTCTGGACGGAAGACGAGAAGGCGAAGCAGGCCGAGGCCGCAAACAAAGCGACCAAGAAGAAGAAACACTAATATGGCGACCACGACTGCAGTAGCCCCTCGCGTACAACCGATCAATCCCGGCGCCATCACTCCATCGATCTCTTTGTGGAAGCGCGAGATCGTGCGCTTCTATCGCCAGAAGGCCCGCGTCGTCGGCGTGATTCTCTCGCCGCTGCTTTTCTGGATCGTTATCGGCTCAGGCTTCGGCACCTCTTTCCGCGGCGGTGCGGGCGGCGGCCAGCATTATCTCGATTTCTTCTTCCCCGGCGCGCTGACCATGATCGTGCTCTTCACCTCGATTTTCACCATGATGTCGGTCATCGAGGACCGCAACGAAGGTTTCCTGCTTTCGGTGCTGGTGGCACCGGTGAGCCGCTCCGTGATCGTGATGGGCAAAGTGCTCGGCGGCACTACCCTGGCGACCATCCAGGGATTGATTTTCCTCGTCTTTGCTCCGCTGATTGGCGTTCACTTCACGCCAATGAGTTTTCTGCTAATCGTTGTCACGGTCTTTCTCGTGGCGTTTTCGCTGACCGCGCTCGGCTTCGCGATTGCGTGGCCCATGGATTCCACCCAGGCATTTCATGCCATCATCAACCTGTTCCTCATCCCACTCTGGCTGCTGTCGGGTTCGCTCTTCCCAGTCAGCGGCGCTTCGAAATGGTTGCGCTTATTGATGATGATCAATCCGTTGACCTACGGAACTGAAGCGCTGCGGGCCCTGATGTATCCGCAAAGCACTTCGGTCGACTTCCCTGTTGGCATGGACCTGGCGGTGCTCGGCGGATTTGCCCTGGTCATGTTCGCCATCGCATTCGCGCTCGCCAACCGTCGCACCACGAAACCGGCTGCCTAAAGAATGCAGATCGATCTCAGCATTTTCCCTCTAATAAATGCCACCCTCAACGGCTCCGCCGCCGTGCTCATTGGCACCGGCGTGTACTTCATCAAGACCAAGCGGCCCGCCATCCACAAGAAGTTCATGATCGCCGCCGTTATCTGCTCATCGCTATTTCTCGCCTGCTACCTCACCTACCACGGGATGCTCGGCGCGCAGAGTGGGTCGGTCCGGAAGCATTTTGCCGGGCCCCCGCTGGCGAAGGACGTGTACTTCACGATCCTGATCTCGCATACCATTCTCGCGATCGTGATCGTGCCACTCGTGCTCATCACTCTGACCCGCGGGCTCAAGGCGAATTATCCCAGGCATCGCGCCATCGCACGCTGGACCTATCCGCTGTGGATGTACGTAAGCGTAACGGGCGTAGTGATCTACTTCATGCTGTACAAGATCTATGCATAAGCCGGCCGCGGTTGCAGCGATGATGATGTTTCTGGGCCTCGCGCAGGCGCAGATGCCTTCTGACTATCGCGGCACGCCCTTCAGCGATGAGCACTATCACGACGGCGCCCAGAAAATTCCCGGCAAAGTGATGTGCGCCTACTACGATTTGGGTGGCGAAGGCGTTGCTTACCACGACAGCGATGCCAAAAATAACGGCAGTGGCGCGCTCAATCCCGCAGATGGCAGCTATCTTAACGAGTTCCGCATGCGCGAAGGCGTCGACATCTCTTACACGAAATACCACGACGTCGATCCGATCGACAACAATCCATTCAACCTCTTCCAACCGCCGCAGGGATTGCTGTACGTAGGGTGGACGGAACCGGGCGAGTGGTTCAACCTCACCGTGGACGTCGCACGGGCCGGAGACTACGCGGCCGATCTGCTCTATACCTCGAACCGGGGCGGCACGATTTCGCTGGCCGTGAACGGCAAGGATGCAACCGGGCCTCTCACCATTCGCTCCACGGCAAATGCCAATGACCCGATTGCGTGGCGGCAGTGGCATCACTGGAACATTGCCAAGGATTTGGCAAAACTCAAGCTGAGTTCCGGAAGGAACGTGCTCACGGTGCACGTAATGACGGAAGGCAATATGAACTTCGCCTACTTCGATTTCAGGGCAGCGGGGCGATAGATGCTTCCCGCATCCCACCAAAGCAGCTGAGTGTTGATTCGCGCCGGCGGCTTTTGGCTGATATAGTTTTTCTTCAACAACAGGAGCACCCCCGATGGCAAAGAGTGTTAACAAAGTCATTTTGATCGGCAATCTTGGCAAAGATCCCGAAGTAAAGTACACCCCGCAAGGCACCGCCATCGCGCGCTTTTCGCTTGCCACCAACGAGCGCTACAAGGACAAGCAAGGTGAATGGCAGGACCGCACCGAGTGGCACAACATTGTCGCCTGGCAGCGGCTCGCCGAGATCGTGGGCGAGTACGTGAAGAAGGGTTCGAAGATCTATATCGAAGGCCGCCTGACCACCAATAGCTGGGAAGATCAGAAGACCGGGGAGAAGAAGTACCGCACCGAGATCGTCGCCAACGACCTTGTCCTGCTCAGTGGGCGCGGCGATGCCGGCGGCGGCGAAGAAGGCGGCGGTGGATTCCGTCGCAAAGAGCCTGCCGGCGGCGGCTTTGATCAGCGCCCCAGCGGCGGCAGCGACTTCGAAACCCACGCCCCTGCCGCTAACCACGGCGAGATTACCGACGACGATATTCCCTTCTAACAAGGTAGATCGGTCTGGACACGTTCATCGAAGCCCCAAGCGATTGGGGCTTCAGTTCTTCCGGTAATTCAGCTCTGCCATGAAATCCAAGCGCACTTCTCAACTCGCCATCATCCGCAGCTCTCGCATCCATGCTGCCGGGGTCTTCGCCACTTTGCCGATCAAGAAGAACACCCGCATCCTGGAATACGATGGCCCCCGGCTCTCCAAGGAGGAAGCGGACAGCGTCTACGAGAATCGCAACGACACCTATCTCTTCGGCGTGGGCGACGGCACCCAGGTGATCGACGGCCACTCGATGGCTATGTTCGTCAACCACTCCTGCGACCCGAACTGCGAGACCGAAGAATACGACGGGCGGGTATGGATCCAGGCGATGCGCAATATCCAGCCCGGCGAAGAACTCACCTACGATTACTACCTCTACGACGGCGACGACGAAGCTCCCTGCTATTGCGGAGCGAAGAACTGCCGCGGCACCATGTACGCCGAAAGCCCCGCCAAGAAGCTCCCTAGCTCCAGCCGATGACCAAGACAAAAAAATTGGATTCCGAGAAGCACCTCGGGCGCGTGCGCAAAATATGCCTGTTACTCCCGGAGACTGCGGAGAAGCTCTCACACGGCGAGCCCACTTTTTTCGTCCAGAAGAAAGTTTTCACGATGTTCGCTAACAACCATCATGGCGACGGGCACGTGGCGGTCTGGATTCCAGCCCGCCCGGGGATGCAGGAGATCCTCGTCGGTGAGGCCCCCGCGACTTACTTCAGGCCACCCTACGTTGGAGTAAAAGGTTGGATCGGGGTCGAGCTGGCCAGCATCGACGACCATGCCCTGAGGGTACACATCCACGAAGCCTGGAAGCAGATTGCACCCAAAAGACTCTCCGCGGCGCTTCTCCCGGAGAAGTAGACGACCGTGTTATTCGGGCGGGGTATAGTTCAGGCTCTGCCCCAGCCAGCGCTCGACTTCGGAGACGCTCATCGCTTTTCGTTGCGCATAGTCCGCGACCTGGTCCCGATCAATTTTGCCGAGGCTGAAATACCTCGATTCCGGATGGGCAAAATAGAGTCCGCTCACGCTTGAGCCTGGCCACATGGCGAACGACTCGGTTAGCTTCATGCCGGTATTGGCCTCCACGTCGAGCAGGCGCCAGATGGCTCCCTTCTCGGTGTGGTCGGGGCACGCTGGATAGCCGGGAGCCGGACGAATGCCACGGTACTTCTCGTGGATCAGATCGTCGGGCGTAAGATTTTCGTTACAGCCATAGCCCCATTCGCAGCGCACTTGCTGATGGAGATACTCGGCGAATGCCTCGGCGAGGCGGTCCGCGAGGGCTTCCGCCATGATGGCGTTGTAGTCGTCGTTCTCCGCGCGAAAACGATCCGTGACCTCTTTCAAGCCGATACCGCTGGTAACCGCGAAGGCGCCAATATGATCGGCCAGCCCGGTTTCCGCGGGAGCGATGAAGTCGGCGAGAGAGCGGCATGGCTCCTTGCCTTCCCGGTCTGACTGCTGACGCAGGAAGTGGAACCGGGTTGCATCGTTAAAGAGTTCAACGTCGTCTCCCACGGCACGTGCCGGGAAGAAGCCGTAAACGCCATGTGCGCAAATCTGATTTTGATGAACGATGCGATCGAGGAGGGCGTTGGCCTCCTGGAAGACCTGCCGTGCCTGGGCGCCTTGCTGTTCGTGTTCGAAGATGCGCGGATATACGCCTTTCAGTCCCCAGGTGTGGAAGAGCGGCGACCAGTCAATAAGTTGGCGGAGCGTCGCCAGCGAGACATTTTTAACGACGCGGACCCCGGTGAATGACGGAGTCGGGATGTCTTCTTGCCGCCATTCGATCGGCGTACGGCGGGCGCGGGCCTCTTCCAGCGAAACAACGTGGAGACGGGGCGCCGAGTAAGCCGTGCGAATGGCCTCATAGTCAGCGCTGTGCTGGACGACAAAAGTTTCCTTTCCCTCGTCACTCAGAAGGCTGGTAGCGACCGGGACGGCGCGGCTGGCGTCAAGTACATGGACCACGGGCTCACTGTAATGGGGCGCGATCTTGATGGCCGTATGACGCCGGCTGGTGGTGGCTCCTCCGATCAGCAGCGGCAGCTTAAAACCGTTGCGCTCCATCTCGCGGGCCACGTGAATCATTTCGTCGAGCGAAGGCGTGATCAGACCGCTGAGGCCGATCAGGTCTGCGTTCACCGCCTTGGCGCGCTCCAGGATTTTTTCGCACGGCACCATCACGCCGAGATCGATCACCTCGTAGTTATTGCAGGCCAGTACGACACCCACAATGTTCTTGCCAATGTCGTGAACGTCGCCCTTCACCGTGGCCAAAACGATCTTTCCCTGCGCTTTCACGGTCTGCCCGCTGGCGACGAGGGCGGCTTTTTCCACTTCCATAAAGGGAGTGAGATAGGCGACCGCCTTTTTCATCACGCGGGCTGATTTGACCACCTGCGGCAAAAACATTTTGCCGGCGCCAAACAGGTCGCCGACCACGCTCATGCCGTCCATCAGCGGGCCTTCGATCACCAGCAGCGGACGCCCCAGTTTTGCGCGGGCTTCCTCTGTGTCGGCCTCGATGTAGGTGTCGATTCCCTTCACCAGCGCGTGCGAGAGGCGCTCCTCCACGGAGGCGCTGCGCCACTCCTCTTCCTTTTTTTCACTCGTGGTACTGACGCCTTTTAGACCCTCGCCAAATTCCACTAAACGCTCGGTGGCATCCGGGCGTCGGTTCAGCAGAACGTCTTCAACTAATACTTTAAGTTCCGGCTCGATCTCTTCATATACCTCGAGCATGCCGGCATTGACAATCCCCATGTCCATGCCGGCGGCAATGGCGTGGTAAAGAAACGCGGAGTGGATGGCCTCGCGGACCTTGTTGTTTCCGCGAAAGCTGAACGAGATGTTGGAAACTCCCCCACTCACCTTGGCGTGCGGCAGGTTCGCCTTGATCCAGCGGGTGGCGCGGATGTAGTCCACCGCGTAGTTGTTGTGTTCCTCCATGCCGGTGGCAACGGTCAGGATGTTGGGATCGAAGATGATGTCTTCCGCCCGGAAGCCAACCTGGTTGACGAGGATGCGATAGGCGCGTTCGCAGACGCGGATTTTGTCTTCATAGTTCGCCGCCTGCCCCTGCTCGTCGAACGCCATTACCACCGTCGCCGCCCCGTATTTCAGGATGGTCTCGGCGTGGTGGCGAAAAATCTCTTCGCCTTCTTTCAATGAGATTGAATTGACGATCCCCTTGCCCTGCATGCCTTTCAGTCCAGCCTCAATCACCTCCCATTTCGAGGAATCAACCATGAAAGGGACCTTGGCAACTTCGGGCTCGCTGGATAGGTACTGCAGAAACCGCGTCATCGCGGTCACGCCGTCAATCATCCCTTCGTCCATGCAAATATCGAGGACGTTGGCGCCGTTTTCGACCTGCTGGCGTGCGATGGTCACGGCTTCTTCGTACTTGGCTTCTTTAATGAACCTTGCAAACTTCGGCGAGCCGGCGACGTTGGTGCGTTCGCCGATGATCATGTAGACGCCCTGCTGCTGGGTAAAGGGCTGCGAGCCGGAAAGACGCAGTGGCCTGAATTCGCCGGGCGTCGGCGAGCTGCCGCTATCGAGCAAGCTGAGGCTTCCCTTCTGACACCAGGGCCGGCTGAAACTTGCGCGGCGGCAGGCCCTCCACGGCTTTCGCGATGGCCGCGATGTGCTCGGGGGTGTTGCCGCAACAGCCGCCGGCAATGTTGATCAGCCCGGCTTGCGCGAATTCCCGCAGATGGTGCGCCATGTCCTGTGGACCGAAATCGAACCCGGTTGCAGCCAGCGGATTCGGCAGTCCCGCGTTGGGGTAGCAGGAGATCGCCACCTCCGCTTTTTCTGCCAGCTCTTCGAGAAACGGGTACATCAAATCCGGGCCGAGCGAACAGTTCAGGCCGACCGACAATGGCTTCACGTGCTGCACGGCGTTCCAGAAGGCTTCCACCGTCTGGCCGGAGATCATGGTTTCTCCCCCGCGGCCGACGGCGACAGAAATCATGACAGGCAGGCACTTGCCGTCCTGCTCGAAGACTTCGCGAATGGCTACCAGCGCGGCCTTCGCGTTAAGCGAATCGAAAATGGTTTCGACTAGAAGGAAATCCACCCCACCGGCGATGAGGGCACGAACCTGCTGAACATAGGCAACCTTCACCTGGTCGAAGGTCACGACGCGGAAGCCGGGATCATCGGCGTCGGGTGAATTCGAGAGCGACACGGTCAGCGGCCCTATCGCTCCGGCAACAAAGCGCGGACGTCCGCTGGCGTCGGCGACGCGGTCCGCCCATTCTCGACACTGCCGGGCCGAGGTCTCATTGATCTCCCATGCCAGGTTCCCGAGGAACGGATCGTCCACGATCTTTTGATAGAACTCGGGATCCTTCCGCCCCCCGCGCTCGCGCGGATCGTCGACGAAGAACTCGCTCTGCACGATGCTCGTTGCGCCAAAGGTGTTGGTCTCGATAATGTCGGCGCCAGCCTCGAGGAAACGGCGGTGAATGTCGCCGATCATCGCAGGCTGGGTGAGCGAGAACAGGTCTCCGTTGTTGAGCAGGCCCTTCTTGGAGTCCGTGAACCGCTGGCCGCGAATGTCCGCCTCGGTCATGCCGTAGGTGCGGATGGTCGTGCCCATCGCGCCATCGATGATCGCAATGCGATTCTCGAGGATGCGCTCAATCGGATGTGAGCTCGAGTTTGTCATTTCTTTGTTTGAATGCTACAGCAACCCTGTTGGAATTATAGCGATACGTCGCGGTATGGCGGCTACGGAAGGCAGGCAAAACAAATCCGGCTGCATTGAGCAGCCGGTATGCGGATTCTATGGGAGACGCCTACTTGCCGTCTTTGTCGAGGCGGCGCTGCTCGCGGGAATCGGTGGCGAACACCTGGTTGTCGCCTACGTGGGCCGGCTTGCCCGAAAGCAACTGCTCCTTGCGGTAGACGAGGCTGCTGGCATTGAAGGTTGCGAGCTCGAAACCGTGGCCGTGGGTAATGGCATCGGTTGGGCAGGCTTCCACGCAATAGCCACAGAAGATACATCGATTGTAATCAATGTTGTAAACCTTGGCGTAGCGCTCGGCGCCGCTCACCCGGTTGGTCTCGGTGTTCTCGGCTGCTTCGATGTAAATGCAGTTGGAAGGACAGGCCGCGGCGCAAAGGAAGCAGGCCACGCACTTCTCCAGCCCATTTTCGTCGCGCTGCAGCACGTGCATGCCACGGAAGCGTTCCTGGAAGACTGCGCCCCGCATAACGCCCGGGCCGTCCGGATAATTTTCGACAGTGGTGGGCTTGAACATCTCGGAAAACGTGATGCCCATGCCCTTCGCGATCGCGCCAATATTTCGCAGGTAACCCATAGCTCTGTCGTCAGTATAACGAATGGTTTGGCTTCCGGCCAAACCGCGCAACATTGCGCTCAATCGAGGGTTTCGGGTGATAGCCTTGACCATCGTGAGATCGCCTATCATGCGATGTCTGTCGCTCCTCTTGTTGCCGGTCGCGCTGGTGGCACAGCAGGCCCCGCCGCAGGCAAGCGACCCCGAATCCCTTCTGAAGACGGTTGTCGACAACCAGAAACAACTCGAAATCGCGCGAAAGAACTACATCTTCCATCGCCGCGACGAGGAGCAGGACACGGACGAAAACGGAAAGGTGAAGAAGACCACGGTCAACGAGTATGAGGTCTTCTATATCGGTCCGTGGGAGATCGATCGCCTGCTGGTGAAGGATGGCAAGCCGCTCAACGACTCCGAAAAGAAGAAGCAGGACGAGGAGGTTGCAAGGGACGAGAAAAAGGCGCGGGAACGCATCCGGAAAGAAGAAGCTGGTGAAGAGCCGGACAAAGATGCCATCACCTTGACCAAGTTCCTCGCCGCCGACCGTTTTTACAATCTTCGGCGCGAAACGTTTCGCGGCCGCGAGGTGTACGCCTTCGACTTCGCTCCGCGCCCTGATTTCAAGCCGCATAACCTGTCGGAAAAGGTGCTCGAATCTCTAGGCGGCACAATTTGGATCGACGAGGACGCGAAGCAGGTCGTTCGTCTGGAAGCCCATCTTCTCGACGGCATCAAGGTCGGCGCGGGCATTGTCGGCTCAGTCAAGAAGGGCGGCAATGTCATCTTCGAACAGGAGAAAGTGAACGGCGAGGTGTGGATGCCTTCGTATGGCGAGATCCATCTGGATTACCGGGTCGTTTTCGTCCGCAAGGTAGCGAACGTCGTCCTGCGCTATAGCGACTATCGCAAGTTCAAGGTGGACACAAAAATTACCGGATACCAGGAAGTGAAGTAGAAGCCTTTAGTCCAGGCTTCCCTGCTCTACTACGACGTTTTCCCGCACGATTAATCGGTGCGACGCCATCTCTTTCAACTTGGGCAGCACGCGTTGCACGTGCTCATCGAGGTCCACAAAAATCAGTACCAGCGGCAGGTTCCCGCCGGCATCCACCAGCGAAGCCGTCTTCACCCGGCTACGCCCCACAAATCCGGCGACAGCATGAAACACCGCGGCGCCGTAAACATTCTCGGAATGCAGGTAATTCAGCAGTTCGAGGTACAGGGGGCGCCGTTGCCAGCGGTCGGATTCGTTGAGGTACATCGTCACTTGAACGGCCATGCTGTTGGTCATTGTATGTCGAACTCCGGTGGGCCGCGGCGAATCAATTCGAGCCTTCCCATTAGATGGCGCGTGCCAGGGCTGCTCCGCCCAATACCGCCGCCAGGCATAGAACGTTGTTGGCGAGCACATTCCCGGCGAAGAGCGACCAATGTCCTTGTTCGAAATACACCATGCTTTCGAAGGCGTAGCTGGAGAAGGTGGTGTAAGCGCCGCAGAAGCCGATCGCAATCAGGAGCCGCCAACGGGGATCGACGAAGGCGCGTTCGGTTGTATAGACGAGAAACAGCCCCAGAATGAAGCTGCCGGAAATGTTGATGAACAGCGTTCCCCAGGGAAAGCTGGTGTCGATCATTTTGGCGGTGAAGCGGCTCAAGAAATAGCGGGCGCACGCGCCGACGATGCCGCCCAGGGATACCCAAAGGTATTCGCGAAGTTCCACGGTGGAGTCCTCCCACGTCTAGTAGGTAGGAGTTATCAGCAAGCGCAATGCACCACGCTGCGGTTGAGGGCGAACTCCATCGCCTCGAATCTGAACCCAGTGTAGCAGTGGATCGCCGGGGGCCGTCAATTCCCTCGGTTACTTGACGCCCGCATGATCGGCGGCCAACTTTGCAATCATCGACCAGTCCACGTTCTCTCCGTAGTGGGAAATTGTCATCAGCATATGGTCGCGTAACAGACTGGCCAGCGGCAAGGGCGCGCTCTTTGACTCACCGGCGGCGAGCGCCAGGCGCATGTCCTTCAGCGCCAGCGGAGCGCGGAATCCAACCGGCTCGTACTCCTCTTTCGCGATCTTCATCCCGTAATTCTTGTAAATCGGCGCCGCGAACAGGGTGCTCGTCATGAATTCCATGTATTTCACAGGATCGAGCCCGTACTTCCGTACCAGCGCCACTGCCTCCCCCATCGCCTCCAGGGCTGAGGCAATCAGGAAGTTGCCGCTGATCTTGGTAACGTTCGCTTGCACCGGATCATTCCCGATTTCCGTCACCTGCTGCCCAATCGCCTCCAGCAACGGGTGAGCTTTCCCGAGCGCCGCTGCGTCCCCGGCGGCCACGATCCACAGTTTTTTCGCCGCGGCAGCTTCCGGACGACCAAAAACCGGCGCCGACACATACAACTGCTGGTGCTCCTTGTGCGCCTTCGTTAGCTTGGCCGCCATGTCCACGCTGATGGTGCTGAGGGAAATATGCAGCCCGCCTTTCGGCAGGTTCTCCAACAAACCACCGTCGAGGATCTGCTGCAATGCGTTGTCGTCGGCCACCATGGTGAACACGACATCGTTGCGCGAAGCGTCGGCGATGTCTTTTGCCAGCTTTGCCCCTTTTTTCACCAGCGGCGCAGCCTTCGCAGCGGTTCGGTTCCAGACAGTCGCCTGGTGTCCTGCTGCGATCAAGTTTGCGGCAATGGGCTCGCCCATGTTGCCCAACCCCAAAAATCCGATATTCACGTTTATTTCCTCAGAAGAGTGGATGAGGAAACGCGGTGAGGGGTTGAAAAAGCTTCAGGGTGGAACAAATTGGCGCACATAAAGGCAGATGCGTCCCGAATCGGGAGCCAGAGCAGTTGCGAATAGCAACACTGCGCGAAACCTCATCAACACAGGGTGTTGTCCTTTAGATCGGCAAACAAACGCTACAGCTTTTCGCCTCGTTGACGAACATCACCACCCCGCGTGACCCCTATCACCGAAGACTTTTCGCTAGAGCGTAAGACTTCCATCGGAAGCACCAAGGTGCGTTCTGGAGGTCAGGTGAGCGCAAGCCCACTCCTCGAACTTGAACGATTAGAGGCCGTGAACTACGTCATGAAGAAGCTATTTGCAGTGATGCTCTTTACCGCAGCTGTCCTGTTCCTCATGCTCCCCAACCTCTCCTGGGCCGATGACGCCGCAGGAACCTACAAGACGAAGTGCGCGATGTGCCACGGAGCCGATGCAAAGGGCAAGGGCAACATCCCAGATCTGACCTCCGACAAGGTGAAGAAGGCTTCCGATGCAGAGCTGGAAGACTTCATTGCCAACGGTGGCCCAGCCAAGAAGTCAACCCACGCCTTCGCCAGCAAGGGAGTCGACGCGAAAGCCATGGTCGGCTACATCCGGTCGTTGAAGTAGTTCTCAATCCTTCACGAACGAGAGACAGGGGGTGCGCAGGATGACAAACGCCACGGGAAGAGGGCGCATTCAAGCACACCCCCGGTTTTGTGCAGAGCGTGAGCGGAGGGCTCATGAGTAAGTCCATCCTTTACGACGCCACGATGTGCATCGACTGCAAGGCTTGCGAACAGGCCTGCGCTGCGCACGCCGGGCTTCCTTATAACGACAAAGTCGCGTCCGAGGAGTATCAGTCGGCCCACAAGCTGACCGCTGTGCTCAACAAGAACGACAAATACATGCGCCGCCTGTGCATGCATTGCCAGGAACCCGCTTGCGCTTCGGTATGCCCGGTTGCCGCTCTGCAGAAGACGGAACTCGGCCCGGTGATTTACGACGAGCACCGCTGCATGGGCTGCCGCTATTGCATGGCTGCCTGCCCGTTTACCGTCCCGAAATACGAATGGGAGAAGCCACTCCCGGCGATCCGCAAGTGCACCATGTGTTACGACCGCGTAAGCCGCGGCGAGCCGACGGCTTGTGCCGAGGCCTGCCCCACCGGAGCCACCAAGTTCGGCGAACGAGATGCCCTGCTGAAAGAAGCGCTTGAGCGCATCGATAAGAATCCTGGCCAATACGTGAACCACGTTTTCGGCCAGACGGAAGTTGGGGGCACCTCGGTATTCCTGCTGACGGGCGCTGGTACCAAGTTCGAGAATTACGGTCTCCGCGCAGACCTGGTGCACGACCCTCTGCCCATGTACACCTTCCGCGTCCTCTCCCGCATACCCGACTTCGTTCCCATTGGTGGAGTGCTGCTGGGCGGTATCTGGTGGATTACTCATCGCCGGGAAGACGTAGCCGCCGCCGAAGCCGCTGAACGGGCGGACAAGGAAAAGAATAAGGGAGGCCGGCCGTGACGAACCCTTTGCCGAAGTTTCGTTTCACTTTCTGGAAACTGGTGCTGCTTTTCTTCATGGTTGTCGGCGCATATTCGACCTGGATCCGTTTCCGTTACGGCCTGGGAGCCTCTACGAACCTGAGTGACCAGTTTCCCTGGGGACTGTGGGTGGGTTTCGACGTTCTTTGTGGCGTAATGCTCGCCGCTGGCGGTTTCACCCTAACTGCCGCTGTGCACATCTTCAACATCAAGCGGCTCCACGCCATCGTGCGCCCCACAGTGCTTACCGCGTTTCTCGGCTACGTGCTGGTCAGCGTCGCCCTGATGTTCGATCTTGGCCGTCCCTATCGCATCTGGCACCCGCTGATCATGCGCAACCCGCATTCGGTGATGTTCGAAGTGGCCTACTGCGTGATGCTCTACACCACGGTGCTTTCGCTGGAATTCGCCCCCATCGTGCTCGAACACTTCAACCTGAAGCGGCCATTGGAGATCCTCTCGAAGATCTCCGTCCCCATTGTGATCTTCGGCGTCATCCTCTCGACCCTGCACCAGTCCTCGCTGGGCACGGTGTATCTCATCATGCCGAACAAGCTGCATCCGTTCTGGTACAGCCCGATCCTCCCGGGATTCTTCTTTCTCTCCGCCATTGCTGTTGGCCTGGCGATGACCATCTTCGAGTCATCGATGAGCTCCAAGTATTTCGGACGCGCTCTCGAGTTGCACATCCTGCAGGAGCTAGGACGGGTGCTGGTTGTCGTTCTCGGCGTGTACGCGATCCTTCGCTTCGAGGATCTTTACCATCGCGGTGTGCTGAAGCTGATTTTCGTTTCCAGCTACGAGCAGCGGCTGTTTCTGCTGGAAGCATTCCTGATTCTCTGTCCTCTGATGCTGCTCTGCATTCGCGCGGTGCGCAACAGCCCGCAGGGCCTGTACCTCTCGGCGGTGATGGTGGTGCTCGGCTTTATCACGAACCGCCTCAACGTCAGCATCACGGGTATCGAGAGCGCGGCTGGAACTCATTACATTCCGAAGTGGACAGAGCTGGCGATTACCGGCGCCATCATCGCGGCCGGCTTTGCCATCTTCGGGATGGTCGCGAAGTATCTCCCAATTTTCCCGGAAGAGCATGAACTCTCTGCCCATGCGGTTCCAGCCGAAGCTCCCGTAGTAGCGTCGGCGCTGGCCAATGCCGGAGACTGACAAACTCGGAGCGACCACAACATCCGCTAAGCGTTCCGGAGATCCCAACCCGAACGTCGAAATGCGGCGCTGGCAAAGGCTTTCGCAGACCGTCAGCGCCAAGCTGCTTTTGCTGCTGATCGGGTCGCTGGTCTCGATTTTCGGGGCGCTCGGCTTTGTGAATATCCGGCTGCACCGGCAGCACCTTGAAGCTTTCACGTTGCAAGCCGCCGAAAGGCAGAGCGACGTTATCAAGCGCAGCACCTCGCATTACATGATGCGCAACGACCGTGCCGGCCTCTACCAGATCATCAGCACCATGGCGGACGAGCCCGGCATGAAGCGGATTCGCATCATCAACCAGGAAGGATTGATCAGCTTTTCCACCGACACTGTCGAGGTGAACCGGCAGGTCGATAAGAATGCGGAGGCCTGCTATGCCTGCCACGCGCAGGCGGCGCCTCTGGCGAAACTGAATCGGCCCGACCGCTTTCGGATTTATCGCGCCAATGGCGAACGTGTGCTGGGCATCATCACTCCCATCGAAAACCAGGAGAGCTGCTCCAACGCTGCCTGTCACGCGCACCCTCGCGACCAGCAGATCCTCGGCGTGCTCGACGTAAGCCTCTCGCTGGCCAAGACCGACGCCAACCTCGCGGAGAGCACCCACACCATGGCCGCTTACACCATTCTCGCGGTCATGCTGGTTTCGCTGGCCACCTGGCTCTTCGTCTGGCGGGTGGTCCATGAACCTCTTGGCATGCTCAAAGCCGGGACCGTGCGGCTGACCCATGGAGACCTGGGCTACCAGATCGAGCTGAATTCCAACGACGAAGTCGGCGAACTGGCCCACTCGTTTAACGAGATGAGCCGCCAGTTACGCAATGCCAGCGACGAAATTACCGCCTGGAACCGTACCCTGGAAGACCGCGTCCTGGAGAAGACGAGCGAGCTGAAGAAAGCTGCCGAGCGCATGCTGCACGTCGAAAAGATGGCGACCATCGGCAAAATGGCGGCCGTAGTGGCGCATGAAATCAACAATCCGCTCTCCGGAATTTTGACCTACTCCAAGCTGGTGAAGCGCTATATCGAGCGCGGTATTTTCGAGGACGAACCCAAGCGCCACGAGATGGCCGAGAACCTCGACCTGGTCGCGATCGAGAGCCGGCGCTGTGGCGAGCTGGTCAAAAACCTTCTCAGCTTCTCGCGCTCGAATCCGATCAATCTTGAGTGGATCCGGCTGAACCCGATCGTGGACCGCGTGGTGAAGCTTGCAGCCCACAAGCTCGAGATGGCTTCGATCCAGATTCACGTAGACGCCGGCGCCGACCTCCCATTAATCCGAGCGGACGCAGCCCAGATGGAGCAGGTGCTGCTCGCGCTCACCATGAACGCCATTGATGCCATGCCCCACGGCGGCAATCTCTGGATATCCACTACCGTTACCGATCACAGCGAACTCCTGTTGCTGGTGCGGGACGACGGCGTGGGCATACCCGCCGACATCCTGCCACGCCTGTTTGAGCCGTTTCTCACCACCAAGGACACGGGCAAAGGGGTCGGTCTGGGGCTGGCGATCAGCCACAACATCGTGGAACGTCACAACGGCCGGATCGAAGTGGATTCGCAGGTCGGCCGCGGAACAACTTTCAACGTATATCTGCCGCTCTCGGACGAAGGCTTCGACCTCGCCCTGGCTGCGGCGAACAAGAACGAAGTGAGGTAAGTCATGATGAATCCCAAAGGAAAGCTGATCGTCGTTGATGACGAACTAAGCGTGCGCGATTCCCTCGCCAAGTGGTTCCGCGAGGAGGGCTACGAAGTTGCCGTCGCGGAAAGTGCCAACGAGGCGCTGACGCGGGTAGCTGAGCAGACGTATGATCTCGCGTTGCTCGACATCAAAATGCGGGGCACCGACGGAGTCGAGCTCCAGCGCAAACTGCACGAACTCGTCCCCGGGCTGATTGTCATCATGATGACCGGCTATGCCTCGGTGGAAACCGCCGTCGCCACGTTGCGCAATGGCGCCTACGACTACATCACCAAGCCGCTCGACCCGGAAGAAACGGCGCACCTCGTTTCAAAGGCGCTCGCGCACAAGCGGGTCGAGCAGGAAAACGTTCGCTTGAAGGAACAGATCGAAGAGCACGCGCACGTTGACCTGGTGTGGCGCAGCGATGCCATGAAGAAGGTCAACGAGGCCATCGAGACCGTCGCCCCCACCGATGCCACTGTACTGATTACCGGGGAAAGCGGTACCGGTAAAGAAGTGGTCGCCCGCGCCATCCACGCCCTTAGCACGCGTCGCTTCCATCCCATGGTGCCGGTGCATTGCGGCGCCCTCACCGAGAGCCTGCTGGAAAGCGAGCTCTTCGGACACGAGAAAGGCGCTTTCACCGGCGCGCAATATCGCAAGAAGGGAAAGTTCGAGGTGGCCGAGGGCGGCACGGTGTTCCTCGACGAAATCGGCGATATCAGCCTGAAGACGCAGACGGACCTGCTGCGCGTTTTGCAGGAGCGCGAGATCGTGCGCGTCGGCAGCAACCAGCCGATCAAGGTGGACTTCCGGGTGGTCGCCGCAACCAACAAAGATCTCGAAAAACTGATCGAAGACGGCCATTTCCGTCCCGACCTTTTCTATCGCCTTAACGTCTTCCACATCGAGCTGCCACCTCTCCGCGACCGCAAGGAAGACATCCCCCTGCTCGTGACCCACTTTGTCCGCAAGTTTGCCGAACAAATGAATAAACGAGTCACGCGGGTCGCTTCAGCGGCGATGAATCTTCTCCAGCAGTATCCCTGGCCGGGGAATGTGCGGGAGCTCGAAAATGCTGTCGAGCGTGCGATGGTTGTGGCACAGGAGCCTGAGCTGCGAGAAACCGACTTTTCCCTTCGGACGAAGGCAGTAGCGGCGGCGGCGAATGGAACGGGGGCTCCGAGGAAACTCGAGGACATTGAGAAAGAGCACATCCTGCATGTGCTCGAGCAATGCAATTGGAACCAGACGCGCGCTGCCGACTTGCTCGACATTGATCGAGTGACGCTGCACCACAAGATCAAGAGGTATGGCTGGAGCAAGTCGACCGCCACACACGAATGAAAGAATTGCACCTGTTGCCGATCGGGAACGTGCCGCCCGACGTGCTTGGGTGGCTGCAGCGCCAGCTTTGCGAGCTCTTCCGCGTCCCGTGCGCCCTCTTGCAGCCTGCGCTGGATCCGCGCATCGCCTACCATCCTGAGCGCCAGCAGTATCATTCCAGTGAACTGATCGCGCGCATGCAGCCCTACGTAACAGACCAAACGTGGAAGCTGCTCGGCGTGACCACCGAAGACCTCTACATCCCGATTTTGACATTCGTGTTTGGAGAAGCCCAGGTAGGTGGCCACGCCGCCATCGTCTCAACCCATCGGCTGCGCCAGGAATTTTACGGGCTTCCTGAGGACAAGCTGCTCTTCGCCCAACGTTTGCTAACCGAAGCCGTCCACGAACTCGGGCACACCCTTGAGCTGACCCATTGCGATGATTATCGCTGCGTGATGGCCGCTTCCCATGCGGTGGAGTGGATCGACATCAAGCAACCGATCTTCTGCCGGGAGTGCGCTGCCAAGATCGTGTGAACCGACGTGCGGTTCTGCAGTTACTTTCTCCGCGCCAGGACATTGTTGGTGTGGTGCTCCGCCAGCATGGCCGACGACAACATCACGCCCATAGCCACAAAGATCAGCATAAAAACCACCGCGATGATGAGGACAGGCACGAGACACCTCCGCTGTTGGCAGTATTGTGCAGCCAAGATGAACTTGCGGATGTGACGCGACTCACTGAGAGATGTGAGGCGAAACTACGACGGGACGGACCGACGAATAGGAGGAGTGGCCGTTGAAGAGCGCAACAGGTTGGTGAATCAGAGCTCTAACTATCTAACTTCGACAACTGTGAATCGAGATCTGCCAGGGAGTTGCGCAGCATTTCGGTGTAGCGCTCGTTGCCGCTGGCGTCCATTTGTTGCAGAATCCGCTTGCGAGCGAGCTGAATCCCCTGCCGCTTGCGCTGGCGTTCCTGTATTTCCGGTGAGATTTTCGTTTTGTCGTCTGAGGGTGAGAGGGCGGGCGATGCGGCAGCTTCCATTTGACCTTCCACAGATTTACTTTCCCAACCGCGGGCCATGACCGATTATAACGTTTTTGTAGCGGAAATTTCAGCAAAAAAGCCCTTGCGCACGTCGCAAGGGCTCCTCTGATTTTCTCTTATGCGACGCGCGTCTTGCCTCTGCGCTCGCGGATGGCGGGTTTCTTCGGCGCAACGTGGATCTCGGAGTCTTTTTGCGCCTCTGCGACCCGCTTTTCGCCCTTCTTTTGCCCCTTCATCTGCTCAAGGCTCTGTTTCAGCGCGGCCATCAGGTCGACGACCTTCTCCGGCTTCGCCACCTTGGCCACCGCTTCCACATCACGGCCTTCCAAATGCGCCTGGATCAGCTTCTTCACGTTTTCTTCGTAGGTGTCGTGGAATTTCTCGGGCTCAAACTTCCCTGCCAACGCCTCAATGAGCTGGTGGGCGATCTTGACCTCTGCCGGTTTCACTTCGACATCCAGCTTCGGCGCGTCCATCTTGCGGACTTCGTCTTCGTAGTACATGGTGTGCAGCATCATGCCGCTTTCATGCGGGCGGAGGAACACGGTGTACTCGCGGTTGTGCATCGTCATCTTGGCGATGCCCATGTAATCC
Organism: uncultured Acidobacteriaceae bacterium; assembly: GCA_963703075.1. Classification (GTDB taxonomy): domain Bacteria; phylum Acidobacteriota; class Terriglobia; order Terriglobales; family Acidobacteriaceae; genus Korobacter. The sequence continues at coordinate 1,500,638 of OY969786.1, read as the reverse complement.
GTTTCCTTGAGCGCCTTCGTCAGCAGCGCGTATGGCTTCTCGCCGCCTTCGTCCGGCTGCAGATAGTAGGAAGACTCGAAATAGACCGGATCCACGTCGTCCGTCTTCACGAATTCGAGAATTTCCATCGCTTTCGCGGTCTTGGGCTCGATCTTCTTCAACTCCTCGGGCTCGATGATGACGTATTCACCTTTGCGGTACTCATAGCCCTTCACGATTTCATCGCGCTCCAGCACTTTGCCGTCTGCCGGGCAGATCAGCTGCTGCTTTACGCGCACATGATCGTCGCGGTGCAACTGGTTGAACGAAATTCGCGAACCCCGGGCGCCAGAAAACAAACGAACCGGCATCGAAATGAGCCCAAAAGTCAGATAACCAGACCACACAGACGCAGCCATACTTTGCACCTTTCAATGAGATCCCCGGCAAGCTCCGTTTCCTGCCTGGCGGGTCGACTCGGGCCGGTAGAGTAGCATGCCCTGCACCTGTTACGATGCCGAAAAGGATGGGCGAGTCCAACTCGTCATCCCTCCGATTATCAGAAAGCTATTGCAAAGTTTGTTCACTTTCGCCTTTTCATCGTCCACCTTCGCGGCCGACGTCATGGCCTCGCGGGTCGCTCCGGCAATTGGAATCACCGCTCTCTTCGCGTTGTGGGCGCGATGGATGAAAGGTGTGACCCCGGGGGGTGCTCTCGCCGGATTCGCAGTTGCCCTCGCCATTTATCTTGGCGCTGGCCCCGGCGGCTTCGCGGTTGTATTCGGAGTTTTCCTGCTGACCGCGCTGGCCACACGCTGGCGCCACACCGTCAAGGAGCAGCACGGCAAAGCCGGGCAGCCCAACGGACGCGATGGATGGCAGGTGCTCGCCAACTTGTTCGCCGCGGCTGCGGTTTGCGTCGCTGGACTTTTTTTCCCTCGTACGTTGATCTACCTAATGCCCGGCGTGATCGCCGCTCTCGCCGAGGCTGCCGCGGACACCGTCAGCAGCGAAATCGGTGAAGGCTTGCGCGGCCGGACCTATCTGATCGTGGGCTTCTCACCTACAGAGATTGGTCTCGACGGCGGCATCAGCCTGGGCGGAACTTTGTGGGGCGCGCTCGCCGCGATCACGGTTGGCATGCTGTCGTGGGTAACCGGGCTCCTGGACGTGCGGTGGGCGGTGATCAGCGCCGCCTGCGGGTTCGCGGGCATGATTTTTGACAGCATCCTGGGCGCAACCCTCGAGCGCCGCGGCCTCCTCGGCAACGATGGGGTTAATTTCCTGAGCACCGTTTTCGCTGCCGACCTCGCACTGCTCATCTCGTGGTGGGTAGGCTAGCGCGTAGCCCCTCACAGCGCGACCTCGCTGCCTGTTCCACGCGGAAACAAAACGGGGTCATGGCGGCTTACAATGCCATCGCGCTGAAATACCGACCCGGAGCCATCTCTTGCATCGTCTCGCACTCCTCCTTTTGCTCGCTGCTCCTCTGTACGCTCAAAACTACGACTACCTCATCCGTAACGGCCGTATCGTCGATGGCTCCGGAAATCCATGGTTTTACGCCGATGTCGGCATCGTGCAGGACCGCATCGCGTTCATTGGGAGCGCAGGCCCGGATGTGAAAGCCACGCGCACCATCGACGCGAAGGGCTTGATCATCGCGCCGGGCTTCATCGACATGCTCGGCCAGTCGGAAACGAACCTGCTCATCGACCCGCGGGCGGAGAGCAAGCTCCGGCAAGGCATCACCACCGAGATCACCGGTGAAGGAGACACCATCGCTCCGCTGAACGATCGAATCAAAAAGGAAGTCGCGGACTACACCGAGCACTATCACCTCACGCTGGATTGGACACAGCTCGAGGATTACTTCCATAGACTCGAGAAGGCCAAACCAGGAGTGAATCTTGGCACGTACGTCGGCGCCGCACAGGTGCGCAATTACGTCATCGGCAACGACAATCGTCCACCCACCGCGAGCGAACTGAAAGATATGCAGGACCTCGTCGAAGACGCCATGATGCAAGGCGCGATGGGTGTTTCCAGCGCCCTCATGTACGCTCCCGGCGAGTACGCCAAAACCGACGAGTTGATCGCGCTCGCCAGCGTGGCGGCGAAGCATGGCGGCATTTATGCCTCGCATATCCGCAACGAGAGTGAAACCGAGCTCGACGCCATTGGCGAGGTCGAGCAGATCGCGCGCGAGGCCAACATCCCCGCCGAAATCTTCCACCTCAAAGCGGCGGGAAAAACCAATTGGGGCAAGATGGCGGCAATCGTAGCGGAGATTGAAAAGGCACGCGCCGCCGGACTCGACATCACCGCCGACCAGTATCCCTACATCGCCTCCGCTACGTCGCTCGGTGCTGTCATACCCGCGAAGTACCATGAGGGCGGCACGGACGCGTTCGTGAAACGATTGCAGGATCCCAAGGTTCGGCAGGAGATTCGTGCACTGTTGACCACCGACAATCATTCCTTCGACAACATGTGGCTCGGCACCGGCGGCGCCAAGGGCATCCTGGTTGCTTCTGTGCTCAAGCCAAATCTTAAGAAGTTCGAAGGTAAGAACATCGAACAGATCGCCGCGATGCAGAACAAGGATCCGATCGATGCGATTTTTGATCTCGTCATCGCCGACCACGACAACGTGGGCGCGATTTATTTCGAAATGAACGAGGACGATCTGCGGCTGGCGCTGCAGCAGCCGTGGGTGAGTGTCGGCACGGATTATGGCGAGGTCGCAGAAGATGGCCCCCTCAGCGAATCGAAATCGCATCCCCGCGGATGGGGAAGCTTCGCGCGTATTCTCGGCCTCTACGTTCGCGATCAGCATGTGCTGCGCCTGGAAGATGCCATCCGCAAGTTCTCTTCCCTGCCGGCGCAGAGGGAAAAACTTGACCACCGCGGTTTGCTCCAACCCGGCTACTTTGCCGATATCACTATCTTCGATCCAGCCACAGTGCACGATGTGGCGACCTTCGAAGACCCCAATCATCCCTCAGTCGGTTTCAAGTATGTCTTCGTGAATGGCGTGCTCTCGGTGGAAGACGACAAGCTGACCGGCCAAACCGGCGGACGCCCCCTGCGCGGTCCAGGATGGATGTACAAAGAAACGATGCAGGAAGGTCTTGCGCCTCGTGGCGCGATAGAGGGCATCGTCACGGACAGCGGAGGCTATCCTGTCTTCCGCGCCAAGATGACATTGCTGGATGCCACAGGAAAAGAACTGGCGAGTATCGCAAACCGACGCGACGGCCACTACTCCTTCGAACGTGCCGAGCCATGCCACGATTGCACCATCAAGGTGGAACGCATGGGCTTCATCACGCAATCTGCGAAGACCAGCTACAACGGGCAAAACAGTGTCTGGATAGGCTTCCAACTCGCTCGAAATCGCTAAAATTCAGTACGAAAACGAAGCTTTAAAGCTCTTTTCGGAGCAATCTAGCGCCATCTCCTGCCTCAGTCGGGGTAGTCCTCTCGTAACGTCCCAAAAACGGAACGCCTCTAGGTTTACGAGAATGAAACTGGCATTCTGTATACAGCGAAGTGGTTGACCATTCACACCTCAGGGCATCTAAGAGAATATCCCTTTGCCCGGAGGACTTCGCAGGACAGCTTGCATGATGAAGTGGCGAACATTTACGGTCGTTTGGATCCTCGCGGTGGCGCTTCTGCTGTTTGCGAAGCATCACAATGCGATGGCGGAGCCTGGTTCCGTGAACAGCATCCTCGACCTTACCCACACCATGACCGAGACATCGCCGACCTGGGATGCGAGCGAGCGTTATCGCGCGAAGAACACCGCGAACTACGAGCAGGGCTATTACACCCGCGAACTCTCGCTGCCCGAACATTTCGGCACCCATATCGACGCCCCCGCGCACTACGCCCGCGGCATGTGGACGGTGGACCAGATTCCCACGGAACGGCTTGTCCGCCCACTCGCAGTGATTGACGTTTCGCGCAAGGCACAGCGCAATGCGGACTACCTTTTGACCGTGGACGACATTGCGGCATGGGAAGATCAACACGGACACATTCCTCAAGGCGCGGTGGTCGTCATGCGCACCGGGTGGGGCGAGCGCTGGAATAACGCCAAAGCTTTTCGTAACGCAGACAAACAAGGCGTGCTGCACTTCCCCGGCTTCTCCTTGGAAGCTGCGAAGTTTCTCGTCGATGCGCGCTACGTAGTGGGGATTGGGACCGATACCATGAGCGTAGATGCTGGCACGAGTACCGATTACCAGGTCCACCAGTACTGCGCTACCCGCAGCGTATATCACCTCGAAAACGTTGCCAACCTCGAGGTCACGCCTGAAGCCGGCGCAACCTTGATCGTGGCTCCCGCGAAGTTCGAGAATGGCTCCGGCGCCCCGACCCGGCTGCTGGCCATGCTGAAGTAACGCTGTCAGCTGAGTCACAGAGCAGTTCCGCCCATTCCTCGCCCATGATTTCGATTTTTCCACAGCTTAAGCTGGTGAAATGTTGTGGCGCACCTTCGGAAATTAGGTGATGTGAAGTTTCCACAGGGTGAAGCTGAAAGCCTCGCGCTCCACTGCCCAGAAGCGACCCCAGGGGGAATGCGGGATGGATCCGGGCCGGGGAGACCCGTAACATTCCACGCCCTGTTCATGCATCAGCCGTTTCACGCGAAAAAGATGATAGGCGTCGCTCACTGCCACGCAAGTGCGCAAACCGTTGGCGTGCATGATGACCGCTACCCGCTCCGCCGATTGCGCGGTGTCGCCGCCTTGCGTTTCCTCGATTAACGACGCATCGGGAACGCCCTTGGAGAGCAAATAGTCGTGCCCGACTCCGCCTTCGCTAAAGCGCGGGTCTTTGCCGCTGCCGCCGGTGGTGATCACGAAAGGCGCTACATCCTGCCGGAAAAGATCGAAGCCGTGGTCGAGACGTGCGCGCAAGACGGGCGATGGGCGCCCGTAATATTCAGCGGCCCCGAAGACGACAATCGCGTCCGCGGGACGGTGCTCATCGACCTTTGCTTGTTTAAGGACAGCGAGACAGGTGAAGAAGTCGTATCCGACGGCCGCGATCAAAACGACCACCAGTACGGTTGCGACCTTTCGGCCGTGGCGGGGTGACGCCGCGTTCATTCCTTTTCGAACATCTCCGCGATTTGTTCCTGCGGAATCGCTCCCTGGCGGATCAGGCGCCATTGCCCGTCTCCCTGGCTGAGATCGACGATGGTCGATGCGATTTCGCGCGGAGAGGTGCCGCCATCCACGATAAGCGGGATGCGGTCCTCGAGCTGTTCCTTCACCGCTTCCGCGGTGGTGCATTCGCTCGCGCCGCTCAGGTTTGCCGAGGTCGCGGTGATCGGCAACCCGGCGGCCTTGATCACTGCCAGCGGAATCGTTGAAGCCGGCACGCGGAGGGCGACGTTTCCTGAATTGGCGGTGACCTTTAACGGCAAACGCGCGTGGGCCCGCACGATGATCGTAAGCGGTCCCGGCCAGAAGCGGCGCGCAAGAAGGTAAAACGCCGAGGGCAGCTCGTGAGCCAGTTCTTCGGCCTGGTCCACGGACTCGATCATGAGAGAAAGCGGCTTGTGCCGCGACCGGCTCTTGATCTCGTACACGCGCTCCACGGCGCGCAGGTTGAACGGATCGGCGGCGAGACCATAGAACGTGTCGGTCGGCATGCCGAGTACCTGCCCGGCCTTCAATTGATCGGCGGCATAAGCGACGAGCGAGTGCTCGGGCTCAACACTGTTAATCTTTACGATTTCGGGTCGCACCCGGTATGTCCTCGATCTACGCGGAGGTGGCGGATGCAGGAATCTTGCAAGGCGTCATCCGCAAACAAGCAGCTTACCACGACCAAGCCAAAGTGCGAATGTCCGCGCGTATGATGGTCAGCAGAAATCCAAATTGGACCAATCCATGAACGACCGCCTGCGTCCGGTGAATAGCCGGCAGAATACCGCCGTAAAAGAGTTACGCCGCGCCTTCCATTCCGGAGAGCCCGACCGACGATGGCTTCTCTGCCCTGGAAGGTGTGCACCTGATCGAAGAAGCCATCCGCAGCGGACTGCGCTTTAAGACGGTCTTTTTCAGCCAGAGCGCGGAAGACCGCGCCAACAAGCTGCTGCCGCAACTCGCAGCCCATGTCGAAGTCCTTCTGCTGCCCGATGATGTCTTCGCCAGCGCTGTCCTCACCGAGTCGCCGCAGGGAGTGGCAGCGCTGGCGAAGTTGAAGACCTTCAAACTCGAAGATGTTTTGCGCGCCGAGAACCCGCTGCTGCTCGGGGTCGCCGGCCTGCAGGATCCCGGCAATCTCGGCACCATCCTGCGGTCGGCCGAAGCCTTTGGCGCCAATGGAGTCCTGATCGGCGAGCGGACGGTTTCGCCATGGAACCCGAAAGTCATCCGGGGCAGTTCAGGCTCCGTGTTTCGCCTGCCGGTCGTAAAAGTGAAGTGGGAAGAGGTGATTGAAGAACTGAAGGCGGCCGGAATCAAGATCTGGGCGACGTCGTCGCACAAAGGTGAGCCATTGGATGAGGTCGACCTGAGTAAACCTTCAATCGTGATCATCGGCAGCGAAGGCGGAGGAGTCTCGCGCGAGGTACTGGCCGCCGTTGATGGGACGCTGGCGATCGAGCATTCTCCGAGGGTCGAGTCCCTGAATGCGGGGATCGCTGCATCTATCGTGATGTACGAAGCGCAGCGGCAACGGAACGGTCGTCCATGAGCCTCTTCGACACATCACGTCCTGCCGATCCGGACAGCGGACGTCCGCTTGCCGATCGCATGCGGCCGCGCACTCTCGACGAGTTCGTTGGGCAGGAGCACATCCTCGCGCCGGGAAAACCGTTGCGGGTGCAGATCGAGCGCGACGACATCGGCTCGCTCATCTTTTGGGGACCTCCGGGGGTGGGAAAGACTACGCTGGCGAAGATCATTGCCGCCATGACGCGCGCGGAGTTCGTTGAGTTTTCCGCCGTGCTCGCGGGGATCAAAGAAATCAAGCAAGTCATGGCCGACGCCGAGCGGGCTCGACAGTACGGCGGCCGCACCATCGTGTTCGTCGACGAAATCCACCGCTTCAATCGCGCTCAGCAGGATGCGTTTCTGCCCCACGTGGAGCGCGGGAATATCCGGCTCATCGGCGCGACGACGGAGAATCCGTCATTCGAGGTGAACTCGGCGCTTCTCTCGCGCAGCCGTGTCTATACGCTCAATCCACTTACGGAGGAAGAGATCGTCGGCCTTTTGCGGCGAGCGCTGGAAGATCGAGAGCGGGGACTCGGTGAACTGAACGTTAAGGCGGAAGACAGTGCGCTGGCTCGGATCGCCGCCTATTCCAGTGGAGATGCCCGCTCCGGTTACAACGTGCTTGATGCCGCTGCTCAAGCCGCCGGCGCAACTGCCTCGCACCTCATCACCGAACAGATTGTGGCGGACGCCTTACAGCGCCGCGTGCTGCGTTACGACAAAAGTGGCGAGGAGCACTACAACCTCATCTCGGCCTTGCACAAGTCGGTGCGGAACAGCGATCCGGATGCCGCGCTCTATTGGCTCGCACGCATGATCGAGTCTGGTGAAGATCCGCTGTACATCGCGCGCCGCGTGGTGCGCATGGCGGTGGAAGACATCGGCCTCGCCGATCCCAACGCACTTGCTTTGACGTTGGCTGCCAAGGACGCAATTGACTTTCTCGGGATGCCGGAGGCAAACCTTGCGCTGGCCCAGGCCGTGGTCTATCTGTCCATTGCGCCAAAATCGAATGCGCTCTACGTGGCGTACGGCGACGTGCAGGCGGATGTCGAGCAAACCGCTGCGGATCCCGTGCCGCTGCACCTGCGCAATGCGCCCACGAAGCTGATGAAGGACATTGGCTACGGTGCGGGATACAAGTATGCGCATGATTTTGAAGAGAAGACGGCAGACATGCAGTGTCTTCCCGACAACCTGAAAGACCGCGTCTACTATCATCCGACCGAGCAGGGGGTCGAAAAGCGAATCAAAGACCACCTGGAAGAGATTCGACGACGACGCCAGAAATCCGTCGATCCCGATCAGTAAAGCAAATACTTCGCGCGAACTTTCTGAAACTCCTCGAGCCGATCGCGATATTGCGCTGCGATGGTTCGCGGATCAACGCCATCCTTCAGCTTTGCTAGTACATCATCATTCGCCAGCAAGTAGGCTATTTTGTCGATCTGCCACTGCTGCGGGTAGAGCTTGTGCAAAGCCGAGGCGAGTTCAATGCCCAGCTCGGGGGAGTCGAGGGCCTCGCGATCGGTGAGCACGAGGTTCACTCCGCCCACCTGCTGGTTGGCATAGACCGCGCTCACCGGGGTGAACTGGATGGGAACGAAGCGCACTCCGGCGATCCTACGCTCGTTGAGGTACGCTGCCAGTTCGGCGGGCTTGATCCACGGCGCGCCCACGACCTCGAACGGGGTATCCGTGCCGCGCCCGACGGAAATATTGCTTCCTTCAATGAGGCCGACACCGGGATAGAGAATCGCCTCTGTCAGGCTGCGCAGATTGGGAGATGGATTGATCCAGACTTGCCCGGTTGAGTCGAACCAGTCACCACGCTCCCACGCCTTCATGGAAACCACGGTGAGCTTCGCGTGAATGCCGCGAGTCTCGTTAAACATGCGAGCCAGTTCGCCGATGGTCATTCCATGGCGCACCGGCAGGCTCATGTAATTGTTGAAGCTCTCCTTGTCGGCATCCGAGACGGGACCTTCCACCATCGTTCCGCCGACGGGGTCAGGCCGGTCGAGCACGATGAGCGGCTTCCCTGCCTTGGCGCACGCCTCGAGAAAATACCCCAGAGTGGTTTCATAGGTGTAGAGACGAACTCCCACGTCCTGGATGTCATAGACGAGGGCATCCAGTTTGCTGAGTGTATCGAGGGAGGGCCGGCGTTTCGCGTCGGAGCCTCCGTAGACACTATAGATGGGCACGCCGGTCGCGGAATCTTGCGAATTGCCGACGTTGGTTGTGTCGATGGTGCCCTGGACACCATGTTCCGGGCTGAAGATGGCTGCGAGTTCCAAGCCCGGTGCGTGCGCCAGAACGTCGATCGTGCGCTTCCCCTGGGCATCGACGCCCGTCTGGTTCGTGATGAGCCCTATCCTGCGTTTACCGTGATCTTTCCCCTGCAGCACATCGAAGTTATGCGCCTCCACCACATCGATGCCTGTGGATATGTTTGCGTTGCGGGCGACGATCCGTCGTCCCGATGGATTGGTCTCGTTGTATCCGGTGATCCCCGCCAGTCGCAGCTTGCTCTGCTCGCTGACGTCGAGTTGCAGGGCGGCTGCTACCGCGGTCGCCAGGCGCGTGCGCAGCGCGACGACATTGCCCTTCACGTTCACGGCGTTGGTCAGGAGGATGATGTAGGTGTTGGTCGTGGGATCGATCCAAATGGAAGTGCCGGTAAATCCGGTATGCCCGAAGCTGCCCACCGGCAACAACTCGCCACGATTGGTGGCGTAGGGCGAGTCGATGTCCCACCCAAGCCCGCGCAGGATCGGTTGGGTCTGCGGCTGTTGCGGCGTGGTCATTTTTTCGACCGTGAGAGGCGACCAAATCTTGCCGTCGTCGTCGATCAGCGCCTGGGCAAACTTCGCCAGATCGTCGGCGGTTGAGAAGACGCCCGCATGACCCGCCACCCCGCCCATCTGCCGGGCCGTAGGATCGTGCACGGTCGCCGCGCAGAAGTTGTCCGGTGTGAGGGTCGATTTCAGTGGGCGCGATCTTGTCGCGCCAGGCTGCAGGAGGGAGATACGTCGTATGTTCCATGCCCAGCGGACGGAAGATTTGTTCCTGCGCGTAACGATCGAGCGGCTCGCCGCTCAGACGTTGCACCATCTCGCCGAGAACGATGAAATTGATGTCGCTATAGCGGAATTGCGCCCCGGGTGGTGTTACCAGGTGTTCGGCGTTAGCGCGACGATATCCTTCCTCGAGTCCGGTCCAGTAGGGAGTGAGTTCCACGTCGGGCGGCAAGCCGGAATAATGGGTGAGCAAGTCGCGGACCGTCACATCCTGCTTGCCGTTCTGTCCAAACTCCGGAACGTAGCGTTCCACGGGATCCCCCAGTTTGATCTTGCCTTGCTGGAAGAGCTTCATCACGCAACCGGTGGTCGCGACGACCTTGGTGAGTGAAGCGAGATCGAAGATGGTGTCGAGGGTCATCGGCTCGCTCTTTGTCGAGGATCGATAACCAAAGGCTTTTTTATAAACAATCTTGCCATCGTGGCCGACGATGGCCACGGCTCCGGGCGCGAGGTCGCGCTGTACTGCGTCATTCAGAATTCCGTCGAGCACGTCGAGGCGTGCATCGGGAGGCTGGTCGGCAGCCGCCGAGGCGAGGATCGGAATAATCAATGTGAAGACGATGAGGATAGATGCTGTCAGCGAACGTGAGTAAAATCGCGGCACTCGACTCAACGGGGGATTCCCTTCACGTGTGGTACAGGAATGGCAGTTATTATAAGTGCGCCCTATGGAGCCCGCAGTAATGAAACAGGTTCAACCGCCGGAGCTGTCGCACGCCTTCGCCGAGCAGGACGTACAGTTCGCCCGCGCGTTTGCATTGCTGGCCAGCGGAATTACTGAGCTGGTCACCCCGGGAGCGGTCGTCGCCGTCACCTACAACGGAAAACTCATCGCATGGCGATCCTTCGGGAAGTTCTCTTACGACGACAATGCACCGCCGGTACAGCCCGGCACGGTCTTCGACCTCGCGTCGGTCACGAAGGCTGTCGCGACGACGACCGTGGCAATGCTGCTGAACGAACGTGGAGTGCTTCACTTAAAGACGCGGGTGCGCAATTTTTTCCCGGAGTTTGAACAAGGGAGCAAGCAGGACGTTACAGTCGCCATGCTCCTTTCCCACTCCTCGGGTCTGCCGGCGTACGAGAAATTATTCCTACGCTGTCGTTCGCGGGAGGCGCTAATTGAAGCGGCGGCCGCGACGCCGCTGGCCTACCTACCCGGCGAAAAATACGTATACAGCGACCTGGGATTTATCTTGCTGGGCGAGATCGTTGCACGTCTCGCCGGCGAAAGCCTGACGACTTTTTTTGATCGCGAAATCGCGAAGCCCTTGGCAATGACTTCTGCTCGATATGGAGTGCCTTCCGACGAACGCAAGAATGTTCCGCCTACCCAGGACGACCGCCAGTTTCGCCACCGTCTCATCCAGGGTGAAGTCGACGACGAAAACGCCAGCGTGATGGGCGGGATTGCCGGCCACGCGGGGCTCTTCGCGAGTGCCTATGACTTGGCGCGCTTCGCAGAATGCCTGTTGCGTGGAGGGAGTCCAATCTTACAGGCCGTAACCGTACGACTTTTCACCGAGCGGCAGGATAGACCCAGCGGAACACACTTCACTCTGGGATGGGATACGCCTTCCACGCCATCGCAATCGGGACATCTACTTTCCAAGAAAGCATTCGGGCATCTTGGTTACACCGGAACATCGCTTTGGATCGATCCGGAGCGGCGGCTGTCGATCACGCTGCTCACCAATCGCACCTGGCCCCACCGCGCGTCGCAAGCCATCAAGCAACTGCGACCCGCGGTTCATGATGCTATCGTAGAGAATCTCTAGCCAAAGATATGCGACATCAACCTGCACGCGACACTGCCCACCTCCGCACCGAACGCCCCAACCCAGCCTCGTCCGATCTTGACCTGAAGTCAGCTCTGGAAATTGTGGAGATCATTAACCGTGAAGACCAGAAGGTCGCGAAGGCGGTGAGAAGAGCGCTTCCGCAGATCGCCAAGGCCGTGACCGCCATCGAGAAAGCGTTTCAGCGAGGGGGACGACTGATCTACGTGGGCACCGGCACAAGCGGCCGGCTCGGGGCTCTGGACGCCAGCGAGTGCCCACCCACCTTCAATACGCCGCCGGAGCGCGTGCAGTACCTGATTGCCGGGGGAGACAAGGCGCTCGGCCACGCGGTTGAGGCCAATGAAGACTCGCGCGAGGCCGGACGCGCGGACATGGCGAAGAAAAAGCCGGGGAAACAAGACGTTATCGTCGGCTTGGCCGCCAGCGGACGTACGCCATACACGATCGCGGCACTGGAGTATGCGCGGGAGCGCGGCGCGATGACGGTGGCCGTGATTTGCAATGCGGGATCGCCGCTCGCCAAGGCGGCAAAGATCGCCATCGAGGTTGAAGTAGGGCCCGAAGTGGTGAACGGCTCGACCCGCATGAAGGCCGGCACGGCCGAGAAGATGATCTGCAACATGCTTACGACCGGCGCCCTCACTCGCTTGGGCTATGTTTACGGGAACCTAATGGTAAACCTTCACTTGAAGAACCAGAAACTGGTGGAGCGTGGGATTCGCATTGTGCAACAGGTCACCGGTCTGTCCGCCGAGGAATCAGCGCGGGCGATCGACGAGGCTGGCGATAGCATTCCGGTCGCGCTGGTGATGATCAAGGCGAAGGCAACGAAAGCGGCTGCCGTGCGCCAACTGAAAGCCGCCGGCGGAAGCGTGCGACGAGCGATCGCAGGTCGGAGCTAGGCTTCGTCCTCGTCGGCATCCAGACTGCGCAGTTCCTCAGGAAGACCGCTCTCGATCGCGTTCCGAACGGCGGTCATCAAGGCTTCCCGGCTGCCCGCCTGGGCGTAGGTGATGGAAGGATGAAAAGTCAGCGTCACCGGGCCGGGTTTCATCGTAAACCGATGCTTTGGCCAAACCGCAAACGTCCCAAGGATCGTGACCGGGATGACGGGAGCGCCCGAGTCCTCCGCGAGGTAAAACGGCCCTTTCTTCATGGCGTGCATCTTGCCGTCGTTCGAACGCGTGCCTTCAGGGAATACGGTCATGTGCAGACCTGAGTTCAGCACCTGGGTGGCCTCACGAATACTGGTGACGGCAGCTTCCCGGTTCGAGCGATCGACTGGCACCAGGCGAGCCAGTTTCATAGCGGTTCCGAGCAACGGAATCCGGAATAGCTCTTTCTTTACCAGCACCGAGGTTCGTCCAGGGATGAGAGGAATCACGATGGGCGGATCCATGTTCGACACATGGTTCGACATGAAGATGTAATTTTGCCCCGGGTGAACGTTTTCCCGACCGACAACCGTGATCTTCGCGCCGGCGATTTTCGCGCCCAGGAGCGCTCCCCACACGGCGCCGCGATAAACGCCGTCGGCGCGGCCGGTGATCAGCATCCACGGAATTCCCCAAATGCTATTGAGGACCGTCCAGAAACCCCACCACATGAGTGCGAGAACGGTTCTGATCATCGAGCTTCTGCCGCGGGGAGATCGTCGCCCGTGATCCACGCCTTGCGCTGCGCCCGCTGTTCGGTGCTCACGCTCGGTAGATCGACCAGCGCATATCCAGGCTCGTTGGCGGGGAGCAGGACGACATTGGCGGTGATGGAGCGTCCGCGGGAAGTGAAGCGAAACGCGACCGTCTCTCCGGGCTTGTGGCCGACGAGGTAAGAGCTCAAGTCACCCAGATACTCCTCGCCATTGATGGCCGCCAGGGTGTCGCCGACGCGCACTCCCGCGGCTTCCGCGACGCTGCCGGGACTCACCGAAACCACTTCAGGAAGGCCGGTGAAATTTACCGTCGCGTCGAAACCGGCATCGGTACCAAGAATGGTGAAAGGCTCAAGTTTGAGCCCCACCCAACGGAAGAACTCGTCATAACCGATGGCTTCGGTACCGCGAACGTATCGGGCAAAGAAACTCTCCAAGCTAGTTCCGGCAATGGTCTCCGCCGCTTCCTGCACGCCGCGCGCGTCATCGTAGAATCGGCCTTTCCTGGCGTACTGTGCGTTCATGAACTGGAAAAGATCGCGCAGAGATTTGGCGCCGCGGGTCAATTCGCGTATCCGCAGATCGAGCAGAACTCCGATCAATTCCCCGCTCGTGTAGTACGACACGCTGCGCTCCGGACGGCGGTAATAAGGCCTTCCTTCCATCCATGCTTCCAGGCTCGAAGCTTCGGGCGATTGGAATCGTCGTGCCGGACGACTCTCAAACTCCGTAACAAGTTCGGAAAGATGCCCGACGTAGCCCCGCTCATTGACGAGCCCTGCCCGTACCAGCAGCATCTCCGACGCGGTGCTGGTTACGCCTTCACAAAACCAGAGTGAGCGCGTGTATTGCTCGTGCTCGTATTCCACCGGCTCCATCGCCTGGGGCCTGATGCGCTTCACATTCCATAAATGAAAGAATTCGTGCGCGGTCGTGTCGATCGGCGCCAGCGGGTTCTCGCGAACTCTTACTGCGGGGGTGGTGATGGCGGTACCGTAGCTGTGTTCCATCCCTCCGCCAACCGGACCGTGCGGAAAGTGATAAAGAAACGTGTACTGATCGAAGGGTCGATCCTGCATCCAGTCAACTTCGGCGTGGACGACCCTCTTGAGCGCATCCTGCAGCGCCGGTAAGTCGTAATCCTTGGGATCGCCGTCAATTACGACGCGATAGTGTGCGCCATCTTCTTCGAAAGTGGAAACCTGGTTGGTTCCAATCTCCACGGTACTATCCACCAACGCGTCATAAGTTACGGGACGCGAGAGGCTGAATGTACCGTCGTGCGGCGTTTTGTTGAAGAGCCCGAGATCGTGCAGCGCCCACTGGGGCGGCAGGTCAGACACGGAAAGCATTAGCGGAGTACTGCGTTCTGCCGGAGAATAAAGCAAGACCTGCGCCCAATTCAGAAAAGCGTGATCGCGGTTGACTTGGGAACTGAATGGGCCGGGGGTGTTGGCAAAGAGATCGTATGTAAGGATCGCGCATCCATCGGCGGCAGCCACCTGCCAACTGGTTTTGTCGCGGGCCGAAATCGAGAGCGACTCCCCTTTGCTGTTTTGCGCCCGAAGATCGGTGACGTACTGGGCGAAATCGCGGACCTGGTAAAGAGCATTCCAGACAGGAATCTGGAACAGCGCTGGTTCTGTCGAGTGATAACGAATCGCTACGTGCAGAAGGTGGCGATCACGGTCCGCTGCCGATACAAAGTATTCAAGATGCGCGTTCGATGCGATGTCTGGAGGAGAAGAGCAGGAGATAGAAGAAGCGTGAGCGGCGAGAGGTGAAAAGAAGATCAGCAGCAGCCCGCAAAGGACGAATGCGGTACGGCGTTGATCGCTCATGCGCCGCGCTCAATCCGGGCAGGAAGTTTCTCGTAAATCCCGCCAAAGCCGCCGTTGGAGAGGATTGCCACCACATCGCCCGCAACCAGTTGTGGCGCGATGGCCGCGGTGATCTCGTCCGCGGTAGGATGCATCTCGGCAGGAGTTCCCTGTTGGTTCAACTCCGCGACCACGTGCGAAGGGTCCAGACGTTCATGCTCTGGAATGGCTTCCGATTTAAATGTTCCAGCCAGCACCACGCGGTCCGCCAGCCGAAGGCTCTGGACGAGTTCATGTTGAAAGACGTTTCGACGCAAAGTGTTGGAGCGAGGTTCGAGGACCGCCCAGAGACGCCGGCCGGCATATCGAGTGCGCAAAGCTTTCAGGGTTTCAGCAATGGCGGTGGGATGATGCGCGAAGTCGTCGATGATGGTGATGCCCTTAACCTCTGCTTTTACTTCGAGACGGCGCTTCACGCTTTTGAATTCTCGAAGGGCGCGGGCAATCGTATCCGGCTCGATTCCGTAGTGATCTGCCATGACCGCGGCGGCGGTGGCATTCAGCACGTTGTAATCGCCCGCCAAAGGAAATTCGTAATGGCCCCATACGGTTTCACCGCGCAACACTCTCCAGCTTGTCTTCTCGGCTGAATGCTCCACGTCGGCCACGCGCCACGTCGAACGTTCGCTGAACCCATAGCGCTCGACGGGGCAAAAGGCTTTGGAAACGCACTCATCCACGTTCTTGTGTCCGTCCCATGCAAGGATGACGCCTGTGCGCGGCACCAGATTCACCAGGCGCTTGAATGCAACCTTCACTTCCTCAAGGTCCTTATAGATGTCCGCATGATCGAACTCAACGGCGGTCAGGATCAGCGACTTGGGGAAGTAATGGAGGAACTTGGGGCCTTTATCAAAGAACGCGGTGTCGTACTCGTCCCCCTCAATAATGAATTGAGCGCCGTCGCGCACGTTGAAGCTCGAGCCGAAGTTCTCCGCGATGCCGCCAATAAGAAACGAAGGGTTTCTCCTGGCGAAATGAAAAATCCAGGAAAGCATGGAAGTCGTGGTGGTTTTGCCATGCGTGCCCGCAACTGCGATCACTTCACGGTCCTGCAGGAACTCCTGGTGAAGCAGCGCGGCCATGGATGTGAACGGGATTCGCTGGTCAAGCACGTACTCCAGCTCCGCGTTTCCGCGAGAGATGGCATTGCCCACGACGACCAGGTCCGGGCGCGGCTCTAGGTTTGCTTCAGCAAACGGCTGCGAGACCGGTACCCCGATCTTGGCCAGGAAATCTGACATGGGCGGATAGGCGGCAGCATCCGACCCGGAGACGTGAATGCCGCGGGACTTCAACATTCCCGCCAGCGATGCCATCGCCGTGCCGCAAATCCCAATGAGATGGATGTGCCGTTTACTCATTCGCCGGATCGTTCCCGGGACGCATGCGATTGATCGCTCCTCAGCGTGACAGCGGCGTCGCATCGCAGGCGTACGTTCTCGATGACATCCAGCGTAGAGTTGACGCCAAACGGCACTACGCAATTCATTGCGCGCACATGGCCCGAGGGAAAGCCGTACGCGACGGGCATGTCGAACTCAGACAAGATCCGCACAATCACCTCTGGCAGGGTATAGTCCTGGCCGCTGGGTTGAAAACAGTCGAGCATCTCTCCGAAGATCACTCCGTGTACCTTGTCGAACTTGCCGGCAAGTTTCAACTGCATGAGCATTCGATCGACCTGGTACGGCTTGGCGTTCACGTCCTCAAGGAACAAGATCGTTCCCTCGGTTTGTATTTCATAGGGCGTGCCGAGCGAGGCTACGAGCATGGAAAGACATCCACCGTACAAAAGACCCTGGGCGCTTCCCTGCACCAGCGGCTCGGCTTGTGCAACCGAGTATTCATAGTCCGAACCAGTACTGAGGATCGCGCTCCACGCACCTACATCAACGCCGTTTTCGACGGCAAAATCCTTTGTCACCATCGGCCCGTGGTACGTCACCATCCCGTTATCCACGAAATAGGTAAGCAGGGTCGAGATATCGCTGTACCCGATGAAGGGCTTCGGATTTTTCAGGATCTTTCCTAGATCGAGATGCGGCAGCAGATGATTACTCCCGTAGCCACCGCGCGCGCAAACGATTGCGCGTACCTCGGGATTCTCGAACATGTGTTCCAACTCACCGACGCGCCGCGCGACATTGCCGGCAAAGAATAGGTCCTTCTCGAGAATCGAATCGAGGTGGTACGGGACGAAGCCCAGGCGCCGGAGGTGGCCACATCCTGCCGCAAGCGCTTTCGGGTCGATATTGCTGGCGGGAGCAACGATGCCCACCGTGCCTCCAGGCAACAGTGCGGGCGGCCGAATTGGCGCAGAGCGCGACATGCAAAGCTCATCCTAACTGAAAAATTGCCCGGTGCAGACGATCGTCGCTGGGCCGGTGAGCGTGATTTCCTCATCCCACGCCACAACCTGTGCTCCTCCCGGCGTTCTTACGCGAACCGGCGATTCACACAGCCCGGTATGAATTGCAGCGACCGCCGAGGCACAAGAACCAGTTCCCGAAGATTGCGTTTCGCCGACTCCGCGCTCGTATAAACGTATCTCGATCTCATGTCGTTCGACGATCCGTACGAACTCGATATTCGTTCCTTGGGGGAAATGCACGGTATGGGCGATCGCATCCGCCAGCGTCTGCCAGCCTTCGATGAAGCTCTCGACAAAAATTACGAAATGCGGATTTCCGGTGGATAGACGCACCCCCTTCGTCTCCGCGCCCACGGCTTTCACCGTGAGTTCGCCGGCGATGTCTGGGCGTCCCATCGCGGTTTTAAACTGAAACTGGTTTCCGTCGTGGGCGATGAGCTGGCAGGTCTTAATTCCCGCACCGGTCTGGATCGTGATGTGTTCCTTGGTTCCGTGTTCCGCGATGCAGGCGGCCACGCAGCGCGTGCCATTGCCGGACACTTCGGCTTCGCTGCCGTCGGCGTTGATCAGCCGCGCCTCCATATCGGCGTCTTGCGATACGATCAGCCACTCCACGCCATCCGCTCCCACGCCATTGTGTCGATCGCAAAGCTTACGGGTAAGTTCCGCGATGTCGCTTCCTGCGTGGGCTATATCGATGACGAGAAAATCATTGCCGCAAGCACTGACCTTGGCAAACGGGATGGAAGGCACGAGCTACTCCCGCTCCGGCGCCGAGAAGGTATTCACGCGGGTCACGCAAACCAGGGTCTGCAACGACGCAAGCAGGCGCTGGCGCTCACCGAGCGTGTTGCTTACCACAAACTGCATTCGATAATGGTTATTCGACTTGGTGACCTGCACGCTTTCCATTACGTGATGCATGTCCTCGAGAACTTCATTGATGGCGTTGGTGAGCTCATCCGCATTCTCGCCGAAGACTTCATACAACGTCGGCACCGGCTTCAGGTTGAACTTCGTCTCCAATGAACCAAGCACAATCAGCGACAGCATGATCAGCACGGTGGAAAACACAGCCGTGAGATAAAGGCCTCCACCGGCTGCCATACCCACGGATGCAACCACGAACAGGGTTGCTGCCGTGGTGATGCCCTGCACCGAACCGCGGGAATGCAGGATCGACCCGGCGCCGATGAAGCCAATGCCGGGGATGATCTGGGCGGCGACGCGGGTGTGATCTCCGGTGAACTCGCCTGCCAATTCAGCGGAAAGAACCGTGAACAGCGCGGCGCCCAGGCAGATAAACATGTTGGTGCGCAAGCCGGCGGGCTTGTGCCGCAATTCCCGCTCGAGTCCAATGGCGCCGCCAAGGATGGCGGCCAGGCCGACCCGAAACAGGTTGGAGCCGATCTCCCACCAAGGCTCGAATTTGAAGCCGTGCGCGGCTGCCCAAGTTGCTGGATTCATGAAATTGCAACAGATTCTAGCATCCGGTTTCTGGGTGCGGAATTGCGTGGCGTGGTTCAGCGGACTAGAGCGGAGGAGGGTTTCGTACCAGGCTGCGGAATATCGTGGCTTGAGGCTGTCCAGCGATGTGCAGGACGAACATGCTCTTCAGGCCATCAGGATGCATGGCCACGGCCTTGGAAACCATGTCATCGTCAAAAGCGATGACGTAATCCGCATCCTGCGCCGGCTGATTGAGCGCGCCCTCCCACTCCAGGAACAGGCCCTCCCAGATCACGTGGTCCAGGTGACGGTCCGCCAGTTCAAGAGCGCCAACGTACGAGCCGGTCTGCATCAGGATCGTTGCATTCGGCGGCATCGCTTGAATGTAACGGGCTACCACGGTGTCCAGCGACATGCGTGTTTTGCCGTTGGCGCGAGCCTCACGCAACGTAATCGGAGTCGCTCGCCAAGAAGAGGCATACCCGCCAGCAACGAGGGCGATCACCAGCAGAGGCACGGCGATCTGCCATCGGGGCGGAATGATGGCGCTCTTTCCGAGCGATGCAAGGATCGCCAGGCTGACTGCGAAGGCCGGCAGCAATTCCAGTCCATAGCGAACGTTGTAGTAGGAGAACGGCCACCACACCGGCAGGAAAACCGGAACGCTTCCATAGGCAATCGAGAGAGCGTAAAACACCAGCGGCGTCCACAGCAGAAGCCAGATTCGTCCGCCGCGGAGGGATACGGCTACCGCGATCGCTCCCAGGACGATGGCGCACATGACAAAGAACTGCCAATAGCCTTCCGCCATGTCGAGCTTGGCCGCTTTAAGAAAGTAGAGAGCCGCGGTTGCGGGATGATCCTTGCCCGGATACGGCGGCGCGCCTTTTGGAGTCGTGTGTTGCGCGATTGCCTTCGCGGAGTAAGGACCGCTGGCGAAATCCATCGGATGCTGGGAAAGAAGGTAGTTGTAGCTCAACCAGAGTGCAGGTACGAGCACGCAGAAGAGGCAGCTTTCGATGGCCGCTCGCTTCAACCTCCGGCGTGAATCCTTAGATTGGGCGTTCCAATGACGGATGAGCAGGGCTCCCGCCGTCAAGCCGCAAGCCGCAGCCAGGAACCAGCCGTCGTAACGGGTCAGCATGGCGGCCCCAAGAACCATTGCGCAGCGGGTCAACGCCTTTTGAGCCGTCAGCATCCCCGGTGCGCGGGTGGGAGCTTCCAGAGCTCGGGCGAAGGCGTCGAGGTACACGACTGCCCAAATCATCAGCGTGAGGTAGACGCTCTCCCCCATGGCGGTGGATTGCATATACAGCAGGTTGGGATTGAGTAGATAGATGGCAGCCGTCAGGCAACCGACCGCGTGCGAGGTCCGTGCCGACACGAGACGGTAAAGGCCCACTCCTCCCACTACGAAGGCCACCATTGAGGGGAGTGATCCGCCGATGCCGCTGACCCAGAAATTATCGGAGAGAAGAAATGGGATCATCAGCAGGTGCGGAAACGGCAGCCATACCGTACCGAGTTGGCGTATGCCAGGCTCGCGGCCATCAAAGATGCGCCGTGCAATGTTGATGTGCGCGACGGCATCGCCGTACAGCAGGATTTCGGCCCGGCGATAGAAGAAAAGAAAAGCGGCAAAAGAGAGCAACGCACCGGCAACGGCGACAATTCCCGAATAGTCGATCGGAAGGGATGGCGGCGCTGCTTTCACTTTCTTCATCAGTCAAGATGCGTCAGGTCGCGGAACAACGTAAGTCTTTCCTCCACCTGTTCACGCGTGAGCGATTGCAAGCGTTCCGTTCCGAACCGCTCTACAGCGAACGATCCCATCACGCTGCCGTAGAACATGGCTTGCTTTAAGACCGACCGACTGAGTTTTGGTTGGGAGGCGATGTATCCCATGAAGCCGCCGGCAAACGAATCGCCCGCCCCGGTCGGGTCGACCACTTCTTCCAACGGCAACGCAGGTGCGCGGAACGGGTGGTGCGTACCCTGAAATTCGCCATCGCGGAAGAAGATGGTGGCGCCATACTCGCCGTGCTTGATGACCAGCGCCTTCGGCCCCAGTTCGAGCACCTTGCGGGCAGCGCGGGGCAGGCTGGCATCCTGCGCCAGCATCTTTGCCTCGTTGTCGTTGATCAGAAGGATATCGACGCGCTTCAGGGTCTCGAGCAATTCCGCGTGCTTAATGTTGATCCACAGGTTCATGGTGTCGCCGCCGACCATCTTCACCTTCGGCAGCTGTTCCCGCACCTGCAACTGCAAGACCGGATCGATATTCGCCAAAAATAGGTAGTCGGAATCGCGATAAGCAGCAGGAATCTCCGGATGAAAATCCTGGAACACGTTCAGGTCAGTAAACTTGGTCTGGGCGTCGTTGATATTGTCGGCGTGATATTCACCGCCCCAATGAAACGTCTTGCCCGCCGCATGGACCAGCCCCGTCGTATCGATTCCCCGGGAACGCATCACATCTTCGTTCTCTGCCGAAAAGTCCTCCCCCACAACGGCAATCACCCGAACCTTGGTGAAATGGCTCGCGGCCAGGGAAAAATACGTCGCCGCGCCGCCGAGAATCTTCTCGCGCTGGCCATACGGGGTCTTTAACGTGTCAAAAGCTACGGATCCAACGACGACAATCGACATCGTTACGCGCCCACCTTTTTTCGGTCGAAATATTTCCCAACGATCAACTGCAGCTTTTCCAGTGTCGCCGCCGGAACCACACTCTTGTCGGTAATGATGGCCGTCGCCAAAGCCGAGCCACACTTGCAGGAGCGCTGCTTTGGCATGGCCGCAACGGCCTCAAGCACAACGCCGCAAGCATTCTCTGCGTTCTTCAGCAAAACCGCGACAATCTGATCTACGGTCACAGCATCATGATCGGGATGCCAGCAGTCGTAGTCCGTCACCATGGCTACGGTGACATAGCAAAGCTCGGCTTCGCGGGCCAGTTTCGCTTCCTGGAGATTGGTCATTCCGATCACATCCATCCCCCAGGACCGGTAAAGGTTCGACTCGGCCTTGGTAGAAAACTGCGGCCCCTCCATGCAAACGTAGGTTCCACCCAGCTTTGAAACCACACCGGCTTTGTCCGTGGCCTGCTTCAGCACGTTCGCCATCTCCCCACAAACGGGATCGCCAAAAGCGACATGGGCAACGATTCCCTCTCCAAAGAAGGTTGAAATCCGCTGCCGTGTGCGATCGAAAAATTGGTCTGGGATCACGAATTCCAGGGGGCGGTGCTCCTCCTTGAGCGATCCGACGGCGGAGACTGAGATGATTCGTTCCACGCCGAGCTGCTTAAACCCGTGGATATTCGCCCTGAAATTCAGCTCCGTTGGGAGGAGGCGATGTCCGCGGCCATGACGCGCGAGAAAGGCCACCTTCCGGCCCGCGAGCGTGCCGAGTATGTAGGGGTCTGACGGATCTCCAAAAGGGGTTGTGAGCTTCACTTCCTGGACATCGGAAACCCCGGGCATGGAATAAAGCCCGCTGCCTCCGATGATGCCGATCTCTGCCTGCGACAATCAGAATCTCCCGCAATGGTGGGCTGAATTCTCGATTATAAACAATGCCTTTGGGGTATCCGGGAAGCAACTAAATATCTGGTCGGAGTACGATCTATTTCGCATCAGAGTTGTGTATATTGTGAAACCAATGAAAGCGCCAAGCGATCATTTCGGACCTTGTCCCTGGTGCGGACGCGAGAAGGTGGTGCGTTCCCGACGAAAAGGGATGATAGAACGCCTTCAGAAATTTTTTTCTCCTGACATCCGCTTTTATCGTTGCATCACCTGCGGTGCGCGATACAGGGTGAACCCCCGACGCGGCACCACTTCGATGACCGTCCGGCGGGTTAACGACGGGCACCCGGCGCACTGACCGGCACGCGGGAAGACCGAATCCCCAGCACCAATCCATCCAGCAGGTTGTACCCGCGGAAATCGAACATCGGACCGGTGCGCATGCGCAACATCGCAGTCGTTTGCGAGCCACCGGCGTCCTCGGTGAGGGCAGCGCTCCGCAACTTGGCGGATTCTTCCTGGGGAAAGCTTTCAATCGCGATCACCACGTTCCCACTCTGCTCAACCGATACTGTGCCTGTTTCCGTCTGCTTGCGCATTACATGGCGGTCGCGCTTTCTCGACTCGGTTTCAGTGCGCAGGTTTTTATAGCGCTGCTTCCATGAGTCGGCAAAGATCCGCGCGAACGATGCGGCGCTGTCTTCGTCACGCCACTTCGAGACATAAATGAAAGCGACGTTCTCGGCCGGTGTTCCCTTTTTGTGGGCCGCATAGTAATAACCGCCGCGCCATGTCGGGGTCAATTCGCTGGACGTATCGGCATCCGCGTAAAGCTCCATCAGCACATTGACGTCGAATTGCCCGAGCGCGCCAAAATCGACCTGTTCCCAATCGTGCCCCAGCAGTTTGTCGTAGTCAGGAACGTGGAGGAGCGGCACGTGGTCACCGGCCAGATAGGTTTTCGGTTCCATGACCTCGCGTGTGTCCTCGGGCGGCGTCCGCAAAGTCCCGATAAAGGCGCCTTCCTTGCCTTTGCTCACTAAAATCTGGCGTTCGAATTCGGTGCCTTCGCGGTAGGCAAACATCATGGCCCGCTTGATGTACAACGGCGCGCTGTCAAAGACCGGCGATCCCGTACCGTCCATCATCTGCTCTTCCATCATCTTTACCGCATCCGGAGAATCGGCCGAGCTTCTGCCGGTAGGCTCGAGGCTGTAATCGATTAAGACCAGCATCGCCTGCCCTTCGGTTACCGATTGCCGCGCCACGCGAACCTCATCCAGCGAGAGCTGATCCGGGAGCGACATTTTCTTGCCCTCCGGCTTGCCACCCTCTTCCCACTTGTCTAGATCCACAAACTGGTCCTGCAGCGCGTGGGTCAGTTCATGCGCCATCACCGGCTTCTGCACCTCGGGCGGCAGCCAGTCGAGCAGGTTCATGGTCTTGGTTTTCGTATCGTAATAGCCGGCCACCTGCTCACGCAGCATGGAGACCATGAACTTGCGCAGGTTGAACTCCCCCGGCAGCAAACCGAACTTCTTCATCACGAACTCGGATTCTTCCATCCGCTTCGCGTCCGGATCGTCTTTCATCCGTTTCTCGATGAACTTCTGCACCTCGTCACGCGAAGTCAGCTTGTGCTTCACCTGCCGCTTAATTGGCAGTCCTGTCTGTTGGCTGGCAAAACGAAGGATCTCATCGCCCGATTTGAAGAGTTCCTGTGCCTCCTGCGGCGACATCTTTTTGTCGGGGAGAGCGGCGCCCTGCTGGCCCTTTTGAGAGGTCCCAGGCTGCTGCTGTGGTTCGGGAGAATTTTGAGAATCAGGAGTGGGAGGCTGAACAGGTGGGTTCGGAGCCTGCGCCAGCGAGGCCGCCCCCAGGCTCAGCGCAATGCAAAGAATGGCAAGTCTTCGATACAAGTACACACAACGATTAAAGCACAGGGTCGCGCCCGGCAGCGTAAGCGAGTGCCAATCGTCCCACTATTTCACGCGATGAAAATCAAACTCCATCGAGTCGGCCTTGCCGTTTTCCTCGGATGTCCAGAGCTCCTTGTGATGGTCCGCGTCCGCCAGTGTCACTTTCACATGATCCATGTGGCTGTCTCCGGCGCTGATGTTGGTTCCGTCAAGGAACTTGAACTCCACCGTGTTTCCGTCACTCTTCTGCGCTTCCATGCGCGGCTGGTTGTGCGCGGCACAATAATGGGTGGCCAGGAAACGACCGCCGTCCATGTGGTACATGGTCACCATCTCGTAAGGCGTACCCGCGCCCATGATTTCCATCAGCGCCGATCCGTCCCCCGTCAGGCGGAACTCTGTGGTCGACGGATGGCCACTCATCACGGGCGTGCCCTCCCACTTGCCGACCAGCTTCTTCATCTGCTCGAACTCGGGTGAGGCTTTGACCGTCGACATCTGCTCATGATGTTCCTGTGCGTAGGCCGCTCCGACCAGGCCCAGGCCGACTGCCATCAGAATCACTGCGTTGCGCATACTTTCGCCTCCAGGCGCCAGATTGTATCCTCGACCGCCCCACCCGGCAACCAGTTCGAATCCCTTTCGCTTCGCTATAATCAAATGTTCTGTATGCGTACCTCCCTCTTACAAGAGAAGACGTCGCCCGCCCGCATGGGCGCCTATCGTGGCGCCGAGGCGGCGGCTGGCTTTTCGCGCGTGGAGAAGGAGTTCGAAGCACTGCGCAAGGGCGCTGGCGTTTACGAAGCGACCTGGCGGGCGAAGATCGTGGTTACCGGCGAAGATCGCGTCCGCTGGCTGAACGGAATGGTCACCAACAACGTTCGCGACCTCGCCCCGGGACACGGCGTGTACAGCTTCGTCCTGAATCCGCAGGGACGCATCCAGGGAGACCTCACCGCCTACAATCGCGGCGAGTACATGCTGCTCGCCACAGATGAGTCCCAGGCCCCCACCCTGCAGGCCTGGTTCGATCGCTACATCATTATGGACGACGTCGAACCGGCGAATGTCAGCGAGAAACTCGCCTCCATCGGCATTCAAGGACCCAAAGCGGCCGTCGTGCTGCGCTCGGCTGGTTTACCGGCAGACTTGCAGCCGCTGCAGGTCGTCGACGCTACTTGGCATGGGATCGGCATCTCGATCGCACGCAGCGTCAGTGAACGTTTCCCGGAGTTCGAGATCTGGTTTGCTCCGGAAAATACCGCGGCGATGTGGGAGGCGCTAACCAGCGCCGGCGCCCAACCCGTGGGTTACGAGGCCCTCGAGATGTTTCGGATCGCGACCGGCGTTCCGTCGTTCGGGCAGGACATTCGCGAGCGTGAACTGCCGCAGGAGACCGGACAGGCACACGCCTTGCACTTTTCCAAGGGCTGCTACATCGGACAGGAAATCGTAGAACGCATTCGATCGCGCGGGAACGTCCATCGCGGATGGTCCGGCTTTACCCTGTCGCAAGCCGTACCCGTTCCGGCGAAGTTGCAAAAGGATGGCAAAGAGGTCGGGGAATTGACCAGCCTGGCGACCCTCCCGTCACAACAGGTCATCGCGCTTGGGTATATACGCCGTGAGGCAGGCAGCCCGGGAACCACGTTGCAGGCGGGCGATGCAACCGCTACCGTACATCCAATTCCATTCGAGATTTAAATATGGCAGAGAAAAAGAACGAAAGCAGCTTTACCGTCACCGACCGCCGCAAGTTCACCATCGAGGGCGAAGTGCGCCCGGACGCACCCCGCGAAGAAGAACCGACCCCACCCGCACTCGCAGCCACGGAGTCAAAACCGGCGCAAGGCGAGGTAAAGGAATTTCCTAAGCGGCCCGTCGAGGCTCCCGCGGCGGCAGAAGAGCCTGCGGAAGAAGAGGCCGTGACCGCCGATGAAAAGCGGGCCTCCGCCGCGGCCTATAAACAGTCCTCGGACGACATCGATCAGCATCTTGCCGGGCAACTGAAGGAACAGGGCCGAAGTCCGAAAGACTTCGAAATGACCTTCGAAAAGCTGGTCGCGTCGCTCTACACGACCGCGCTGATGCAGCTAGGCCTCGATCCGCAATCTGGCCAGGTGAAGTATCAGCCCGACATCATCGCCGCTCGGCAGACAGTCGACATGCTCTCCATTCTTCAGGAGAAAACGAAGGGCAATCTCGATGCCAAGGAAACTCGTTTGCTCGATAGCATTCTGTACGAGTTGCGCATGGCCTATATCGAGATCACGAAGATGTTGACGCAGGCGCCTCCGCCGACAGGAGGCAAAGGCAAAGCCTGATGCGCGCAACCCTGACCGTCCTGGGCAGTGGCACCTCCATGGGGGTGCCCACCATCGGCTGCGATTGTGCCGTCTGTCGTTCTTCCGATCCCCACGATCGCCGCACTCGGCCTTCGGTTACGGTGCAGTTCGACGGCAAGTTGGTGTTGATCGATACCACTCCCGACTTCCGCGAACAAGCACTGCGCGAAAACATCAGGAAGATCGACGCGATCATCTATACCCATGGCCACGCCGACCACATCCTGGGCCTGGACGACGTGCGGCCGCTCAGTTTCCCGCGGGTTACCGGCGGGGCAAAGATCCCGCTTTACGCCAACGAGAGTACGTCGCGTGTGCTGCAGCACGTCTTCAAGTACATCTTTGAAGACAACTACAAGTTCGGAAGCATCGCGCAGGTTGAACTACACCAGGTGAATCACAGCCCACTGCATCTTTTTGGCGCGACGTTCCTGCCGGTTCCAGTGATTCATGGCGAGACAGAAATCTTCGGCTACCGGTTCGGCTCCGCAGCGTACCTGACTGACTTCAGCGCGATCCCGGAATCATCGATGGAAATGTTGCACGACCTCGACATCCTCTTTCTCGATGCGCTCCGTCATAAGCCTCATCCGACCCATTCGACCGTCGAAAATTCACTTTCGATTGTGCAGAGGTTGCAGCCCAAGCGCACGTTCTTTACCCACATATCGCACGACTTGCCGCATGAAGAGACCAACCGGCAACTGCCCGCCGGCGTGCAACTGGCCCACGATGGGCTGAAACTCGAGTTTGAACTTTGAGCGAGGGCATCCCATGAAGATCTTTCGCTCGCTCGATGAAGTGCCCGCAGGCTTTGGACCCGCCGTGGTCAGCATCGGTAACTTTGATGGCGTGCATCGCGCTCACCAGCGGGTCCTGAAAGCACTCGTACATCGCGCTCGGCAAATCCAGGGTCGCGCCATCGCTGTTACCTTTGATCCGCATCCCACGCGCATTCTCCGCCCTGATGTCGCGCCGAAACTAATTACGCCCATCGCGGTGAAGCTTCGTTTCATGGAACAGACGGGTATTGATGCCGTGCTTGTGCTGCCCTTCACGCGCGATCTCTCCGTCATGTCGCCGCGCGCCTTTGTGCAACACATCCTGGTCGAGAAACTGGCTACCCGCGAGGTTCACGAAGGGTACAACTTCCGCTTCGGCCACAAGGCGCAGGGAGATGTTCCCCGCCTTGAAGAACTCGGCCGTGAATTCGGATTTGTCGTGCATATATATCCGGAGTTGAAGCTTCGCAACCATCCAGTTTCCAGCAGCCAAATCCGGGAATTAATTGCTACGGGCCAAGTATCCCGCGCCCGCGCCCTGCTGGGCCGCTCGTTCAGCATCCTCTCGCATCCCGGACGTGGTCGCGGTTTGGGACACAAATACGCCGTGCCTACCATCAACCTCGTCGAATATGGCGAACTGGTTCCAGGCAACGGCGTTTACATCACCCGCACGCGCGTCTCATCGCAAACCAGCGCTGGCGAAACCAATACGGACGAGATCTTCGATTCTGTAACCAACGTGGGCGTACGTCCAACCTTCGGCAACGATGGATTTGCCATTGAAACCCACCTCCTGAACTTTCATCCGATCGACCTCACCGCCCAGACCGAAGTCGAGATCACCTTCCTCAAGCGCATTCGCGACGAAATCAAGTTCCCGAATACCGAGGCCCTCAAAGCTCAAATCGGTCGCGACGTTCAGACCGCTCTGCGCTATTTCAAGCTCCACAGCAAGTACGCACGATAGTCAAAATCCTTAAACACGAAGGTCACGAAGTAGACGAAGGGTTCTGAAGCCTTCCAAGCGCTAGCTTCCGTTCGCCAACTCACTTGTCCGGTCGGAACAAGACCCAAAAATCCTTCGTGCGCCCTTCGTGTCCTTCGTGTTTCAATCTTTGATTCCAATGTTCAAAGAAGCGACAAGAGCGCAGCGCCGCACCCTCATCGCCGCCGCGCTTGGCTGGGCCCTCGACGCCTTCGACGTCATGCTCTTCGCCATGGTCGTGGGGAACGTCATGCGCGACCTGCACATCGATAAGCCGACCGTCGGATTTCTGAACACGCTCACGCTGCTTGCAAGCGGCATTGGCGGCCTGCTCTTCGGCTGGATCGCCGACCGGCTTGGTCGCAGCCGCGCCCTGATGCTCAGCATCGCGACCTACTCCGTCTGCTCGTTCGCTTCGGGACTCTCTACATCGGTACAGATGCTCGCGATCTTCCGCTTCATCCTGGGTCTGGGGATGGGCGGCGAGTGGAACACCGGAGCTACCCTCGTCGCAGAGACCTGGCCCACAGAGCTGCGCGCAAAAGCGATCGCGGTGGTGCAAAGTTCCTGGGCGTGGGGCTATGCTGCCGCCGCGATCGTTGCCGGCTTCATCCTCCAACACTTCCACAACTGGCGTTACGTCTTCTTTGTGGGGATCGCCCCGGCGCTCGTGATCCTATGGATTCGCAGTTCTGTCCCCGAATCTGCGATGTGGGAAGCACAACGCGCACAATCGCCAAAGCTTTCGGATGGCCCACGTTTCGCATTCCGCAAAACGGTTTATCTCCGGAATGGCCTCGTTCTCCTGCTTCTCAACTTCTTCGGGCTGTTTGCCTGGTGGGGACTCTTTACCTGGATCCCTCCTTATCTTTCGCTCCCCATCGAGCAAGGCGGCCGCGGGTTCTCGCAGGTCAATACCACCGCCTTTCTCGTCTTCCTGAATCTCGCCGGCATGTTTCCCGGCTACATCAGCTTCGGCTTTGTCGCCGATCGTTTCGGCCGGCGTCCTGCGTTCTTTTTCTATCTGTTCTCGGCTGCGGTTCTGGTACCGATCTATGCGCTGGCGCGTCGCCCGTGGGAAATCCTCGTCCTTGGCGCGCTGGTCGCGTTCTTCGGTACCGGGTTCTTTTCGGGTTCAGGCATCGTGGGCTCGGAGTTGTTCCCTACGCAGGTGCGGGCCCGCGCCCTGGGCATTACCTACAACGGCGCGCGGATGCTTAGTTCTGTCGCGCCCTATGTGATCGGTGCACTGAGCCTCCATCGCGGATTAAGTGGCGCTTTCGTGGTATGCGCGGCGGGTTTTTTTCTGGCCGCCGGCACATCGATCCTGCTTCCCGAGACCCGCGGCACACAGCTGGAATAGTCTGTCGGGAGGCTCTGTCTTCGAGGCATCTGGCACTTTAAGGCGAAGTTCTCCTTGACAAAGTTTTCGGGTCAGTCCAAAGTTCTGCGCTTCGAAGCTGCATTATTTCGCGTCATTCCCACTCCGGCATATTCCTTGGGCCATCGGTTCTCACCATTCTGTAGGAGGAAACATGGAAACTGCCATTGGGGTCTTTGCTTCGCGCGATCGTGCCGAAGAGGCTGTGAAAGAGTTGCGTGGGCACGGAATTCCGGAACAATCCATCATATTTTTGACTCGATCCGAGAGCGAAGCGAAGACCGTCGCGAAACAGTTTGGAGAAGTCGTCGGAGGATTCATGGGAGGTGCCGCCGGAATGTCCGCCGGGGTCCTCGCCGCCACGCTTCTGCTACCGGGCATCGGGACCGTGTTTGCGCTTGGCTTTGGTGGGGCCGCATTGCTCGGGCTTGCGGGCGCTGGGGCGGGTGGTTCGGTTGGTACCGCGGCGGTGCGCGATCAGGAATCGACCAATCCTACCCCTGACGATAAGTGCGCCGAGGACGTTCAGTTCTTCCGCGAAGTTCTGAAGGAGGGCCGCTCCTTGATCGTCGTGCGCACCGAGTCGAACCACGAAGCCGCCACCGCTTGTGGCATCCTCGACCGCCTCGGTATCGGCATGCAAGGTAAAGCGCCGGTCAAGATGGAAGCGGTCACGCGGGAATCCGGCGACATTGGGATCATCGACGTAAGCGGCCGAATCACCGTCGGAGAAGGCAACGTCAGGCTCCGCCAGGCAGTCGACGAGCTCGTGGAAAAAGGTTACGCCAAGGTGCTGATCAACCTTGCCGAGGTCAACTACATCGACAGCTCAGGACTGGGCGAACTCGTGAAGACCCATACCACGATCCGGAACCGTGGCGGATATCTCAAGCTGGTAGCAGTGAACAAGCGGGTCTACGATCTTCTCCGCGTCACCAAGCTCTCAGCGGTGTTCGATATCGAGGCCGAAGAAGAGAAAGCCATCTCGGCCTTCAATGGGTTGGGTTCGTCGGCAGTTGCGTAGCTGACGCTTACCTGGATCACCGGTTGCAATAGATACTGTGCGGCCTCGACGTAGCCGAAGCGGATCAAACGGCCGTCGAGGTCGGGCAGCAAGAGCGTCCCGTGCAGCGGCGCAGTCATCCCACCCTGTTCGCCAATCATCACCGACCCCTCGTGCAACAACGAGCAATACGCCATCCGGAAGTTTTCCTTTTCCAGCCACACAGTCAGCACTGGAGAAAGTTTCCCTGCTGGGTGTACCTCAATCCTGTCCTCGTCGCGCCGGATTCCGAGTTTTAGTTTCCCAAGGCTGTTGTGCCGAACCACCTCGCGATGCAAGACAGTGCAGAGGATCTTCCAGGCATTTTCGCAGAGCTCAGTGACCTTCCTGTCACGCCGCTCTTCGCTCGCGAAAAAAGGGGCTCTACGTCGCCGCCACGCCCGGCGTTCTGCAACGATGGATTCGATCGGGGAGTACATGGCATCCAGCATTGGGCCTTCTATCGACTAAGGGACTTGCCGATAACGTACGCTCACGCGCAGCTACTCTCAATTGCAATTGAGATTCGCCGCAAGGAAAGCTGTTGATTTCTAGTCCCACTACTATTCGATTGGATCGACCGCGATGGCGTCTGTCCCGCGTTCCGGCCGCTGCACCAGCACAGTCGCGGAGAGAACGAGCGCCATTCCTGCGACTTGGGTTGCGCTCACGGCTTCTGCCAAAAACGCCGCGGCGATGAGCACCGAAAAAACAGGTTCGAGAGCGGCAGTCACGATTACCCGGGTCGCGTCGAGGTGGTGCAACCCGGCGAAGTAGAAAGAGAATGGGATGGCCGCCGATGTGATGGAGAACAGCAGCATGAAACCGTACTGGCCTGGCGAATAATGCGCCGCCACGATCTTCCACGGCGGGTTCACGATGATCCAGACGATCGCCGCCCCGAGAAATGCATGGGTCAGAACCGCCCAGCGATCGTATTTCCGCAGCAGTTCCCTGCCATAGACGCTGTAAAAGGCAAACGACAGGGCTGCCGCCTGCGCCGCCAGCACGCCGATCGTATTGATCTTGATGTTGCCGCTTGCGAGGGCGAGGAACAGCAAATGCCTTTCGCCCCGAAATGCGCCGATGGCGAACACGCAACCGACAACCGCCAGGATCACGCCCCAAACCCGCGCCGCCGTAGTGCGCTGCCTCCGGGTGAAAATCATGTAGAGAAGCACCCATACCGGCGCGGTGTATTGCAGGATGATGGCTGTCGCGACCGTGGTTTTCTGGATGGCGAGGTAGTAAGCGTAATTCGAAATCGCGAGCCCTAACGCTCCCAGCAGAAAGGCCCGCAGCATTTCCCGTCGCGGAAGGGTCATCCGCTCGCGACCACGAACCGCCCAGAGGATGGGCGTGACCACGAAGAACGCGATGGTGGTGCGTGCCTGCGCCAGGATGACCGGATCGATGGGCCGCAGACCACCGAACAGACGTCCTGTGAAAGCCGCCCGTCCCAGGCTTGCGGAAATGCCCCAGAAGAATGTTGCCGCCGCAACGTACAGATATCCGCGCACCGGGTGCGATGTGTGGGTGGAAGCCAAGCTTCAGGTGTATGGGAACCGTTCCATCTTCGTCAAGCGGAGGAGTACCTCTTCGATACCCTGTACCAATTCCACCGCCGTTTTCGCCCCGATCGCTTGCGCAGCGCGCAAAAAGTGCAGTAGATTAGCACCTGCTCTCGCGATTCTCCCTTCCTTCTTGCAATCTCACAGGCCTACGAGTCAGGTGTGTGCCACTTCCTCTGAAGGGTTGCGCCTCGTCAGGTCTCGCAGATTCTCCTCACCCGCATGATCCAAAACTGCCTCTTTATTGGTGCATTTTTGCAATCCGGATACCGGCCTTCGGAATCGAATTAAAGAAGCGAATTAAAGAAGCGAATATCGGCGCTTGATGCACACGCGCTGCAATTAGGCGGGGTTATCCACAGCCGGGCCCAAGATCTAGGGGGTCTCTGCTTGACTGTGGCATCTCAGCCCGGTAGATTACGTTCAATCGTGGTCCGGCACCCCTGCTTGCCGGACGCACTGTTTGAGTAACCGGCATTCCGACGCACCTCAGCCATGCGTCATGTTCCCCGGCCCGCTTACCAAGGCACGGCTGTTCGAAGGAGTAGAAGTTGCTCAAACTGAAAAAGCTGCAGATCCTGGGTTTCAAGTCGTTCTGCGATCGTACCGAGCTCAAGTTTCACGGCGACGGCATTGCCGCCATTGTCGGCCCGAACGGCTGCGGTAAATCGAACATTGCTGACGCCATCGCCTGGGTACTCGGCGAGCAGTCGGCAAAGTCGCTCCGCGGCGTCAACATGCAGGACGTTATCTTCGCCGGGACGCGCGACCGCAAGCCCACTGGCATGGCGGAAGTCTCCCTCACGTTGATCGACCCCGATCAATATGAGGGCAAGATCGGCGATCCCGAGATCGAGATCCTCGACGACATGCCGGATGACTGGGATGAGGCCGCCCTCCGGACGGCAGCCGCCGAAGACGCCGAGGAATACAGTGCCGAGGTGCAGCCCGGCGCTACGACGGACCCAGAGAATCCAACAGAATCAGTTCCCCCCATCGAAGTAGCCGCCCCGTCTGAAGTTGCCGAAGGCCAGCCAGCCGAAGCATCGCACAATGCCAGCTCGTCGGTGGTCCTCAAGATCCGCCGCCGCAAATTCAACCACAAGCAGTTCAAGAAGGGTGAGATCTGCGTGACCCGCCGCCTGTTCCGTTCAGGCGACAGCGAGTACCTCTTGAATGGCAAGTTGAGCCGGTTGCGCGACGTCCATGAGATCTTCATGGGCACCGGGCTTGGACCGGAGTCCTACGCCATCATCGAGCAGGGGCGCATTGGCCAGATCCTCAGCAGCAAGCCAACCGATCGCCGGGCGATTATCGAGGAAGCGGCTGGGATTACCAAGTACAAGACGAAGAAGCGGCTCGCGGAAGCGCGCCTCGAAGACGCCAAGGCGAACCTGTCGCGCGTGAACGATATCTTCGACGAAGTCACACGGCAGATGAACTCGCTCAAACGCCAGGCTGCCAAGGCCGAACGCTACGCCAAGCTGCGCGACGAGATGCGCGAGAAGCTCAAGGTCGTGCTCGCCAGCAAGTTTGCCTTGATCGATGCCGAAATTGCGGGACTGGAAACCGAGCTGACGACGGTCACGGAAGACATCAGCACCCGCAGCGAGCTGGTGCAAGCGATGGATGCCGAACATGGCGATCGGGTGCAGCGCGGGTACGCCATTGACGGCGAAGCCAAGCAGAACCGCGAGAACCTGAGCAACATCGCGCGCGAAATGGACCGCGCGGCAGAGCGTCGCCGCACCAACGAAGAGCGTTGTGCCGAGTTGGTGGCGCGTTCGGCCGGCGCCGAAGCGGAGATCGCTAACACCACCGAACAACTCGGCCGTCTCGAGCAGGAGCTGGCTACTAATCAGCAGGTGCTGGAGTCAGCGGCCGCCGATGTCGCAGTTGCACAGGCGGACCTGCAGGCGAAGCAGCAGGAGGCTTCGGCCGCGGCTGCCAACCTGATGAACACGGAGCGCGAGCAGGAACAGCGCCGCTCGGAGATTTTCCAGGCGGTGAATGCGGCTTCCAGCGTGCGCAACCGGATTACCCAGGCGGAAGAGCGCATCGCCAACCTCGCTCGCGAGAATGGTCGGCTCACTAGCGAGATCTCCACGGCGAACCAGCAACTGGAGTCCTTTGGAGGACAACGCGGACAGCTCGGCCTGGAGTTCGAGTCGGCCACTTCGCATGTCAATGCACTGGCCACGCAGATCATGGACGCGCGCGCTTCCCTGCAGCAGAAGCGACAGGAGGAAACCGAGGCCAAGCGCCACGCCGATTCCCTGCGCGCCGAATATGCAACCCTCCTCGGGAAGAAGGGGTCGCTCGAATCGGTCATCAACGAGCACGGCTACTCGACCGAGTCAGTCAAGCGGCTCTTCCAGTCGGGCGGTCTGCGCGACGGCCACACGCCCGCAGGCGTTCTCGCCGACTTCCTGGAAGTGGAAGACAAGTACGAACACGTGGTCGAAGACTTCCTCCGCGACGAACTCAACTTCGTGGTGGTGAAGTCCTGGGGCGCGGCCGATGAAGGGCTGCGACTGCTGAAGGGCGACGTCGATGGGCGCGCGACCTTCCTGGTGCACCCCAACGACTCGCAGGCCAAGTTCTCCTTTGAGCTCGACGAGTCGATGCGGCAGCCGTTCAATCCCGACCGGGTGACGCCGATGAAGAACTGTATCCGCGTGCTGAACGGCTTCGGGAAATCGCTGGAAGTGGTGCTGCCGAAGTTGGGCAACGGCTACATCGTTCCCGACGCTGCCATCGGCCGCGAACTCGCTCTTGAGAATCCCGATGCGTTCTTCCTCTCGCAATCGGGCGAATGCTTCCACAACGTGACCGTGACCGGCGGCAAGCAGCGCAGCCAGGGACCGTTGTCGATGAAGCGTGAATTGCGCGAGGTACTGCGCCAGATCGAAGATGTCGAGCGTTCGCTGCGCGACGGCGAAGCGCGTGTCCTGATGCTCGGCAAGGAAATCTCGGAACTGACTTCCCTGCTGCAGCGACTCGAAGATGAGAAGCGCGAGAACGAAAAGCAGGCAATGACCAGCGGGCATACGCTGCGCCAGCTCGATAACGAGATGGCCCGGGTACGCGACCGCCACACCACCTACGAGCGTGAGCTACAGCGGGTGCAGGCCGAACGCAGCGAACGCGAAGCCGCGATTGCCGGTCTGCGGCAGGAGCTCGAGACAGCCGAGCAGCGCCACCACGAGCTGGAAACCGCGATGCACGCGGCACAACTGAGCCTGGACGAGCTGCGCACGGCACGCGACACCGCCAGCCATGCTGCTTCCGACGCACGCGCACAAGTGGCGGGACTGGAAGAGCGGCAACGCTCCGCGGCCTCTTCCCTGCAGCGCATCGAGTCGATGGTGCAGGAAGTTTCAGCCCGCATCGGCAAGCTCAAGGGACAGCTTGAATCCGCGGCCGCCGAAAAGCAGCAGCGCGAATTCGAAAACGAAACCATCGCTGGACAGCTCATCACCTGGGCTGCCGAGCGTGAAGCGGCCGAAACGCGCGACCGCGAATTGCAGGCCGAAAGCGAACAGGTACGCGCCCGGATCGCCGAGATCGAAGAAGAGCTCAAGATCGCTCGCCAGGCGCTGGACGCGGCACGCGACCGCCGCGGCGAACTGGGAACGGCCATGGCACGGCTGCAATCCGATGGCGAACACATGGCCGAGACCTGCATCCAGGAGCTCAGCCTCACGCGTCCAGACCTGATGGGGATCGAAGACCTGGCACGGCTGGCGGGCGACGAGCTCACGATGGCCGACAACGAGCAAAAGGAAATGCGCGCCCGGCTGGAAAACATGGGCCCGGTGAACATGATGGCGCTCGAAGAGTACAAAGAGACGGCGCAACGCCATGAGTTCCTGGAAGCGCAGCGCACCGACCTGCTGGACTCGATCACCAACACCCAGGACACGATCAAGGAGATCGATCAGATCACCAAGGTCAAGTTCGACGAGGCCTTTGCCGCCATCAACACAAATTTTGCCAAGGCTTTCACCAAGCTATTCGGCGGCGGACAGGCGACCATGCGCCTCACCGACGAACTGAACACGATGGAGAGCGGCATCGACGTGATTGCCTCGCCCCCCGGCAAGAAGCTGCAAAACGTGCTGCTGCTTTCCGGCGGTGAGAAAGCTCTCACGGCCCTGGCGATGCTGGTCGGCATCTTCCAATTTGCGCCCAGCCCGTTCTGCATCCTCGACGAGGTAGACGCGCCGCTCGACGAAATCAATGTGAGCCGCTTCAACGACCTCGTCAAAGAGATGAGCGTGCAGACGCAGTTCGTCTTGATCACCCACAGCAAGCGCACGATGAGCATCGCGCCGGTCATGTATGGGGTCACCATGCAGGAACCGGGCGTGTCGAAGATCGTGAGCGTGCGGTTTGGCGAGGAAGCAATGGCGCCCCGGGCGGCTACCGCTTAAATAACCGTTCTAACCACAGAGGACGCAGAGGTCCCGGAGGATCTTGGGGGGGGATTCTGTGCCCCCTACCCCTTTGCTGTTGTTTATTTTCAGCAGCTTAGGACTGAAATCTTCGCAAAATATAGATTGCAGGATAGTTGTACGTAGAATATTGCGGAATAAGCAGTTAGCGCCTGTCGTTGCTGATGCTCCCGCCGGAGATTTCAAAGATCAAATGACGCTGTTGGGAATGCCCCACATGCGCAGAATAGGCCGCTCGTTGTCACGAAGTATGTGATGCCCGTACGTCTCCGCTGTGACGAAAATCAGCGGTGTTCCATGTTCTCCGCGTTGCAGGCGTATCCCCGGGGGAACACGGTATGCTAGTCGCGTTGGACGAGATCTCCTCGCATTCTGGATCCTGATACCAGCAGAGGACAACGTGGCAACGTCACCTGCACTCCCCGATTTGCAAGCGCGCCGCATGGCCCTGGTGGAAGAACACGTCCGCTGCGAGAACGCGCACGACCTGGAAGGCGTGCTGCGCACCTTCGGTCCGTCTGCGCACTACGATGACGAGCCATGGCATGAGCACCATGAAGGTCTTGATGGAGTCGGTCGCTTCTACGGACAGCT
This sequence comes from uncultured Acidobacteriaceae bacterium, assembly GCA_963703075.1. Classification (GTDB taxonomy): domain Bacteria; phylum Acidobacteriota; class Terriglobia; order Terriglobales; family Acidobacteriaceae; genus Korobacter. The sequence goes on along the minus strand of OY969786.1, from coordinate 1,463,065 downwards.
TATGGTGGCGCTGCCCGACTTGAATATCGAAATCGTGCGGCGGCACGTGACGACGGAAACCGTCATCCTGGAAGTGGTGATTCGCGGCACGCAATTGGGAGCGTGGCGTGGTCTTCCCCCAACGGGGAGACGCGTCGAAGTTCCAATTTGTGGCGTGTACACGTTCGATGCCGGCGACCGTTTGGCCGGCGAGAGGATTTACTACGATCGCGCGATGATCTTCCGCCAACTGGGTGTCTTCCACGAGCCGCAGACCGTGCCCGGCAAGATCAATGTCTTGCTCATGCATCCCTTAACACTTCTCCGTGCGGTTGCGAGAAAGTTTCGGCGGCATTAGCGCCTCCTCACTCTTCACGGTTTGTACATCCACGCTTGATTGGTTGAGGCCATGGAGGTTGAATAGCCGCCCAGGAGCAGGACTTCCCCGCTCTTCAAAGCGGTTTCGGTCATGAACCATTCGGGGCTTCCGGTGCCGGTGTCGAGTGATTGAAATGAGGACCGCTTTGGATCGAAGAGCTCTGCTTTCGCGCCGCCCCCTGCGATGAGGACGGAACCGTCAGGAAGCAGAGCCGATTCGTGCGCGAGTTTAAAGCGCTTTTCGGACATCGAGGATGCGGCGGCAAAAGTTTTCGTGGCGGGATCGTAGAGTTCGGCTTCGGCGAGAGTTCCTTTCCAGTCGCGATCGTCGGCGCCTCCGGCGATGAGAACGCGTCCGTCGCTGAGGAGTCGCGCGGTGTGCTTGTAGCGTCCCACGTGCATGGATCCCACTGCGGTGAATTGGTCAGTCTGAGGATTGAAAATTTCCGCGCTCGCGACCACGTGGCCATCGGCCATGCCCCCGCTTACGAGAACCATGCCATTCGCCAAGAGGGTGGAGGTATGTTCGATGCGGCCATCGTGCATGTTGGCGGCAGCCGTGAATCTGCCCGTTCGTGGGTCGAACAGTTCGGAGGTGTTTTCGCCGACGCGGTCATCCGTTCCTCCGCCGGTGATCAGGACTCGGCCATCTCGCAACAAAACCGCGGAAGATCCGGCACGAGGAGCCATCATTGGAGGGAGCGACGAAAATTTTCCGGTTGCCGGGTCGTAAATCTCGGCGGCATTGGTTCGAGCCTTTCGACCATCCGCCGGCGAGGAGGACGCGTCCATCGAGGAGCAGGGCCGCGACCTGGCCCACGCGCTTCGTCATCATTTTTCCGGTACTTGAGAATTGGCGGCTCACGGGGTCGTAGAGTTCGGCGGAATCGAGAAATTCACGGTTATGCACCATGCCGCCCGCGACGAGCACACGACCATCCTTCAAAAGAGTCGCGGTATGGCCGGCGCGGGGAGAGAGCATGTGGCCGGCGACGACAATTTTTCCCGCAGGCTCTTGTGGATGATCGGCGGAGAGCGGAACGGCGAGTGCGAGGACGGGGAGGAACAGGACCGTATGGCGAGCGCGGAGCATCGGCTACCTCCTAGGCATGAGCTGTCCTGATAGACGGAAAAGTGGCGCTCCGGGTGTCCTCGAGTGCAAATCTTTTGAAAGTTCCTGCACGGGGCTTTAGTTGCTCGTAGATGGCATACACCTCCGCGTGCATTCGAATTTTCTGGCAAAATACTAGTAGTCCCCATGTCCACGTACCGCGCGATTCACGAGCACATCGAGCAACACCCGTCCCTGCCACCGGAAGCGGTGATCAAGGCCGACCTTCTGCGGCGCGGGATCAATTTTGCCGATGAGGCGCTGATTCCGCCGCCGGGCGCGAACGATCCGCAGCATCAGCCGAAGTCGTACTTCATTTTCTCCTTCGACATGGTGAAGCAGAGCGAGCTCGATGAGGGGCACAAGTGGGGGGCGCCGGAAGAGATCGCGCTGACGGGCGGGCCGTTGGAGCTGCGACGAACGATTGTTTCGGTGCGGCTCAATCCGGAGTCGCCGTACAAGGTGGTTGTCTTCGAAGGCGAGCGCTGGCTGGAGATCGATGGGCAGCGGTTTGCGAAGGTGGCGCTGCCTCCCTTCCCACCGTATTACGCAGAGCGGCTGGCAGACGGACGCGCGGTGGCCGAGATTGCGCCGACCATCCAGTGGGGATATTTGATTTACCTGACCGTCTTCCGGGTGTGCCAGTACTTCGGCGAGAAGGAAGAATGCCAGTTCTGCGACATCAATCACAATTATCGGCAGCAGATTGCGGCCAAGCGGCCCTATACCGGTGTCAAAAAGGTAGAAGACATCGTGGCGGCGATGGAGAAGATTGCCGCAGTTGAGAACCCGAGCCGGGCCTACACGATTACCGGCGGGAGCATCACCTCGCAACTCGGCGGTGAGACAGAAGTCGAGTTTTATACGAAGTACGTCGAGGCGATCGAGACGAGATTCCCGCGGCGCTGGATCGGCAAAGTAGTAACGCAGGCGTGGCCGGTGGAAGACGTGAAGCGGCTGAAAGCCTCGGGGGCGCAGATCTACCATCCAAATTACGAAGTATGGAACGCGGAGTTGTTCGCCAAGCTTTGCCCGGGCAAAGAGCGTTACATCGGGCACGATGAGTGGATACGGCGGATCGTGGACGCAGCGGAGGTGTTCGGACCGGCCAAGGTAATCCCGAATTTTGTGGCGGGCATCGAAATGGCTGCGCCGCACGGATTCACCGACGTAGAAGAAGCGGTGCGATCGACGGGCGAAGGGTTGGATTTCTTCATGTCGAAGGGGATCACGCCGCGGTTTACGACGTGGTGTCCGGAGCCGACTACCCCGATGGGGAAAACAAATCCGGAAGGTGCGCCGCTGGAGTATCACCTGCGATTGCTCGAAGTCTATCGCGACACGGTAGAGCGACATCATTTGGCGCCACCGCCGGGTTACGGAGAGGCGGGTCCGGGACGCGCAGTGTTTTCGGTGAGCCCATTTATGGATGTACTCGGAATGGAAAACGAAGACCAGGTGCGCGCGTCGGAAGCAGCACGGGCTTTGTAGTTCCCAGGCAAGAAAAAAATCTTTTGCAATCCTTGACACGAGAGTTCCCAATGTTGTGAAGCACAGAGCCGCAGGCAGAGTTGAGCAAGGCTGCGGAGTATCCGCAAAAAGCGATGAAAAGCCGCTCCAGACGCTGCTTTCGCAAGAGTGACACAGTTGTCAACTTTTTTTCGCCGAACTGCGCCGAATCAGAAATTCAAAAATTTTTCAGACCGTTGACAAAAGGAACCGGATAACTAGAATGACCGACGTTCTCGCACATCGAAATAGTTCATCACATACAAACGTGAATACTTCCGTGAAACAACCCGCCGTTCTCCTGCACACCGACATTCCAGAACTGGAGCTCTACGCCAGCGGCAAAGTGCGCGACATTTACAAGGTCGATAGCGATCATCTTCTGTTCGTCGCTTCGGACCGCATCTCGGCATTCGACTACGTGCTGGCGTCGGGAATTCCGAACAAGGGTCGGGTGCTCACCCAGCTTTCGCTGTTCTGGTTCGACTTCCTGAAGAACATTGTCGCCAATCACCTGGTGACCGCCGACGTGAGCAAGTTCCCGGCGGAGCTCAAGGCGCACGAGTCGCAACTGCGCGGACGCTCCATGCTGGTGCAGCATGCGCAGATGGTCCAGGTGGAGTGCGTGGTGCGCGGCTATCTTTCCGGCTCGGGCTGGAAGGAATACAAGAGCACTGGCGAAGTCTGTGGGATTGAGCTGCCGAAGGGTTTGAAGGAAAGCGATAAGCTGCCGGAGCCGATCTTCACGCCGGCCACCAAGGCACAATCAGGACACGACGAGAACATTTCGTTCGAGCGGATGGTGCAGGTCACGGGCGGCGACTTGAGCGAGAAGCTGCGCGACCTGAGCATCAAGATCTACAAAGCCGCCGCCGATTATGCGCTGACCAAAGGCATCATCATCGCCGATACGAAGTTCGAGTTCGGCATGACGCCTGCCGGCCTGGTGCTGGCCGACGAGGTGCTGACTCCGGATTCGTCGCGCTTCTGGCCGGTGGACAAATACAAGCCGGGCATGTCGCAGGAGTCTTTCGATAAGCAGTACGTGCGGGATTATCTGGAAGAGATCAAGTGGAACAAACAACCGCCGGCTCCGGGGCTCCCCGACGAAGTGGCGGCGAAGACGAGTGAAAAGTATGTGGAGGCCTATCGTCGCCTGACTGGGCACGACCTGCCTCAGTAAGCAGGCGCATGACAGTCCTCGACTGGGCCATCCTCGTGCTGGTTGTGGTTTCTACGCTGCTGGCTGCGGCACAGGGGTTCATTACCGAGATTTTCAGCCTGGCGGGCTTGCTGGTTGGGTACGTTTTAGCGGCATGGGAATATCCGCGGGCAGCGCATTGGTTCGCGAAGTACGTCAGCTCCGAATGGGTGGCTGACATTGCGGCTTTTTTGACAATTTTTCTCTGCGTCTTGCTCCTGGCAGGAGTGTTGGCGCGCATTGTGCGGTGGGCGGTTGCCGGGGTCGGACTTCGATGGTTCGACCGGGTTCTCGGCGGGGCCTTCGGTGCAGTGCGCGGCATAGCGGTGGCGGCGGTCATCGTTATGGCGATGGCGGCATTTGTGCCCAACAGTCCTGCTTTGAGGAATTCGGCGCTGGCGCCCTACTTTTTTGTGCTCAGCCGGACAGCAACGTGGATTGCACCCCCGGAATTGCGGGAACGATATCGACAAGGCATTACGATTTTAAAATCGGCTGGAGAGAAGGCACCTTCCGTGCTGCCCCCGCCGAAAGCGGCAAAGTGATTTTTCCGTTTCTTAAGAGAGGCGCTGTGAAGGACCAGCTCGAAGCACTCATTCTGCAGATGTTCAAAAGCGGCATTCTCTACTCTGAAGCCGTTCGCGAGTTCAAGAAAAGATTCATCATCACGGTTCTCCAGGAAAACAACGGGAACCAATGCAAGGCCGCGCGCCAGCTCGGCATGCATCGCAACACGCTCAGCCGTACGATCACAGAACTGAAACTCGACGTGAAAGGCATTCGCAACGGCGGACGGCGGCCACCACGGAGCGAGCGACCACCCCTGGCTGCGATGGAGAAGAAAGCGGCACGGTAGAAGAAGCAGGTCTCAGGAGTTGGGTTTCAGGAGCAGCGATGAGCTGCTCCTTTTCTATTGAAAGATGGCATTAGCCGACGGGACCAAAGCTGGGAATCCAACGGCGAACCCGGCGACAGTACTCCTCGTACTGCGCACCGTGACGTTTCCGCAGGGTCGGCTCTTCATAGAAGAGAATGAAAAGCTCTACCACCAGCCACGCGCACGCGCCATACTCCGCGATGTGCCGATTGGCGAAGAACACGGCCTGGCCGAAGATCATCAGCAGCACACCGACGTACATCGGATTGCGCACGTAGCGGTAGAGACCTGTAACGACCAGGGTTTCGGTGGGATGAAGGGGCTCCGGCGTGCCTTGGCCTTCGCACACGAAGCGGATGATGGAATCCGCCAGGAAAAAGAGCCCGGCCGGAATCATGAGGACGCCGAGATAGCGCCACCACGCGATGGGCGTCAGCAGGCGCCAACCGCTGATCCACCACGGCACGAGGCCGATCACAGGTCCCGGGCCGACGAAGGCGACAAAAATCAGGGTACGCCCGATGTTCGCGTGAGAGGTCATTGGATCGCCCCGCCCAAGGCAGGCAGAGTATTGCACGAGAAGCCTTCCCCGATAGTATCGCGGGCTCAAAAAAGAAGGAGCAGCCGGTAATGGCTGCTCCCTGTTGGTTCCCTCGGTTGCGATTACTGGGAAGGAGGGGTCTTGTGAGCGGGGGCGGTGTGGTGGGTCGGAGTTGCCGCCGATGCCCCGGCCAGTGCGCCTTCCTTCATGTTCATCATGAACGGATTGGGAGTGTAAGTGTCGGGAGCGCCTTGGAACTGAACGGTTGCGCCTTCCTTGGGAACCTTCGCGACGGGCAGTGGATTGAGCAGCGTCACCGTGATGTCTGCCTTCTTGGCGTCGTTGTCATCCGTACTGCCGGCGAGTTGAAGCGTGGTGCGGGTCGCGCTGATCACGTAGGCCACCAGGGCGATCTGCTTGTCGTGAATCGTGTCCCAGACCTTGTTGGCGGCGTCCTGGTTGCCGGAGGAAAGAACGAGCTGCCATTCCGCGAAGCTCATGTCCTTCACTTCCTTGCTCTTCACCAGGTCGGCGGCCTGTTCGGCGGGGGTCGGCGGCGGAGGCGCTGGGGCGACGGTGAAGCCGGCAGGCGGTTGCGGAGACGCTGCGGCGGCGGTCAACAGCTCGGGCCATCCCTCCTCGGAGCCGTGGTACTTGGCGTACTTCTTGCGCCCGTAATCGGTGAGCTGCTGTTTCGCCGGCGCTGGAGCCACGCTGACGGCATGGGCGATGTAGTAGAGACCCTCGGGGTTGACCGGACTGGCTTCGAGATCAGCCAGTGCAAGCTGATACTCGTCAAGGAACGAGGCGTTATTGCCGGCGGCGACGGTCGCGGCCTTGAGTTCCTGCTGGGCGCTGCCGTAATCCTTCGTATTGAGTGCGCCGAAACCGGCGGCGCCATTGAAGATCACCGAGGTTTCCTGCTTGAGCTTTGCGAAGTCGGCATCGCTCACGCCGTCGGGCTTCTGCATGGTCTGCAATGCGGCGAGGCCGCGCTTACCGAACTCTGCCGCCTGCTGCGCGTTCTGCGGGGCACCGGCGCCGCCCTGGAGGGCCAGCATGCGGTTGCTATAGGCAAGCAGGGCGAGGGCACGAATGTTGTTGGGGTCCGCCTGGAGAATGCGGTTGGCGGTATCCATGGTCTTCTGCTGGTTGCCGGCCTGCTGATACGAGCCCATCAGCAGTTCCATGGCGTCGGTCTTCATCACGCTGTTGGGATAGGTCTGCAGGAATGCCTCGAGCGCGTTTGCCTTGGCGGCAGGATCGGTCTGTTGTACCGCGTTCACGTAGGCGTTGTATTCCGCGGGGTCTTTGATTTCTTTTTTCTGTTGCGGCGCAGCTTGACCCGCAGCGGGGCTGGACGGCTGCGCAGCGGGCGTCGACTGCTGCGCGACCAGCGGCTGGAGCGCGGCTGTCGCCAACATGAGCAGCATCGTCACTAGCGGTTTCTTCATTCGAATAGCTCCTTCAGACTTAATACGGATAACGGACTTTCGCCCTGGCGCTTCTGCGCAAGACTCACCAACGTGACGCCTATTCTACGCAAGGGATTAAATCGGTATTCTCGCGAAACGTTTCCTCGAGTGACGACATCCACTCGAAACAAATCACCCGCGAATTGTGGATTATAGAAATCCGAACGGCTCAAGGCAAGTAAGGTACCAGAATTGGCATCCACATTCTCTCCGAAAGCCGGAATTGGCGGGGACATTCTCACGGCGAAGCGTTCGTAGGATGCGGATTGGCGCTCCTTATTTGCATATTTTGCGGCGGAAAACTCTTTAAACTGGGAACGAGGACCCTGATGAGCGACGTTCCGATCCAATTTCAACCCCTGTCGGGCCAGGTTGCCGTGGTCACCGGCGCCAGTCGCGGGATGGGCGCTGCCATTGCCCGGCGCCTGGCGACCATGGGTGCGGCCATCGTGGCCACGGCGCGCGATCCCGAGGACGCTTTCCCGCACTGCCCAATCGATCCGGGAGAACGGTGGAACCTGCGAGGCAGTGCCCTGCGATGTGACCAACCTGTTGCAAGTGGAGTCGCTGGGCCGCGCCGTGGAAAAGAAGTTCGGCCGCATCGACATCCTGGTGAACAACGCCGGAATTGGGAGCTTTGGCCAAAAGCTGTATGAAACGCCGCCGGACACGTGGGAGCGGTTGATGAACACCAACCTGCGTGGTCCCTTCTATATGATGCGAACGTTCTTCCCTCTCATGATCCGCAGCGGTGCGGGACACGTGATCAATATCTCGTCCCTGGCCGGCAAGAACCCGCTTCCCAACGGGGCTGCTTACGCAGCATCCAAGTGGGGGCTGAATGGGCTTTCGTTGTCGGTGGCGGAGGAGATGCGCGCGCACAACATTCGCGTCAGCGTTCTCTCTCCCGGTTCGACGGCAACGGAGTTCGGCGATCATGCGGGCAAGAACGAGCACAAGATGCTTTCGCCGGACGACATCGCGCATGCAGTGGCGATGCTGGTGACGCAAGCGCCGCAATCGTTCATCAGCGAAGTCAGCATTCGTCCCACGCAAAAGCCTTAGACATCGACACGAGGACAAAAGTTCCCATGAACGAGATCTCTCGACTGCAACAAATGCTGCAGCAGACTTATTCCGGCATTGGATTTCACGGGGATTCAATCGCGCAGATCTTCAATGGAATAGACGTGCCAACGGCAATTTGGATACCGGAGGGCGGGGTTCACTCGATCTGGCACATCGTGCTCCACTTGACGGCGTGGCAGGATGCGATCCGCGAGCGGTTGACCAGTCCGACGCTGGTCACCCTGAATGACGAACAGAATTATCCCGCGCCGCCCCAGGCGACGCCGGAGAACTGGTCGAAGACGCTCGACGCGTTTCGCGATTCGCTGAGCGCGCTGGTGGCCGCGGTCGGAGCGTTTCCTGAGAAGAAACTGCCGTCTCCGGTTCCGGGCAGGGGCTATGACTTCGCTACCCTGCTGCATGGTGCGATTCATCACAACCTCTATCACGCAGGACAAATTTCGCTGCTGAGTGCCATGTACCGGCGGCGCAAGAAGGCGGCGTGATCCATCGTTCCGCGAGGATTGCCAAAAGAGAAATGCGGAGCCGCGCACGGTGCCTTTGGTTTGTAATTCCGTAGAACGGATGCTACGATTCGGCTTCTTACGCAAAAATCAGGAGGCAGTATGTCGGATTCAGAAAATAATGGTTTCTTGTGGTTCCTGGCCGGGCTTGGCATCGGCGCAGCGGTCGGCATTCTTTATGCTCCCAAGTCCGGACGCGAAACGCGTGAGGCGATTCTGCAGGCAGCCGAGGATGGCCGCGAGGCGGTAAATACCAAGGTCAAGCAGACGAAGGAGCAGGCGGCGCAATGGGTGGACAAGGGCCGCCAGTACGTGGATTCACAGAAGGACCAGATCAAGTCTGCGTTCGAGGCCGGCAAACAAGCCTATCGTGAGGCGACCGACGCCGAGAACCCCGGCAAGGCGTAACGCTGCCCTGCTCGCTGACAGGATGCATACGGGATGAACGACACTCTGTTGATGATCTTTATCGGGGTTTCATCGCTCGCGATTGTTCTGCAGGCGGGAATGATGATCGCAATGTATGCGACCACGAAAAAGACCAGCGCGCGGCTGGAAGCGCTCGCCGATGAAGTACGCACCAAGGCACTGCCAGCGGTTGAGTCAGTACACACGCTGATCGTCGACAACAAGGGCCGGGTGGAGGAGATCCTCGCGAATCTCTCCGACGCCTCGGGCACCGCGCGTTCGCAGTTGTTGCGAGTCGATGCCACAATCGGCGATATCGTGGACCGAGCCCGTTTGCAGGTGATGCGGGTCGACGAATTGACGACCAGCACTCTCGATAAAGTTGAAGAGACGGCGGCCATCCTGCAGCACAGCGTGGTCGGTCCTGTGCGACGGATCAATGGTGTGATTTCCGGTCTGTCTGCGGGACTGGGAATCTTTGTCGGCGCGCGACGCGTGAGGAAGAATGTTTCCGGGAGCGCGGCGGGGCAAGAGGACATGTTCATTTAAGGCTTTTCAGGTGTCAGTTATCGGGTGAAACGAAGGCCGCTCGCGCGGCCTTTTACTTTTCAGCGAGCGGTCGTCGATAGGCACGGAAGTGGTCAATATTGAACAGCGCTGCGGTCTCGAAACGGGATATTCGTGATCGGAGCCGTTGGGCTGCGGTCGGAGGCTATGTCATGCAACGGGATAAACAGGTTCGTCGAACAGCGCCGGCAAGGTTGAGCGCGCCGAGTGCGCCGCAGTTCAGCATCATGAAGCCAGTGCTTCTATTGCTGCTCGTGGTTGGTACTGCCTGGCTTTATCCGGCGGCGCAGTCGACGGCTTCTGCCGCGGCCTTGCACGCTCCGCTCACCGCCGATCAGGTGGTGCAGAACCTCGTCCAGATGAACCTTCATCGCGCCGAAGCGCTTCGTTCTTACGAAGGAAACAGAAGCTATCGGGTTGACTACCGCGGGTTTCCGGGAAATCGCAGCGCGGAGATGGTGGTCACCGTAAAGTATCTCTCTCCCAGTTCGAAAGATTTCATCGTGCAATCGGCAACTGGATCCACGTTGATTGTCGACCGGGTGTTTAAGAAATTGCTCGAGGCGGAGACGGAAGCCCTGGCGGCGGAGAACCAGCGGCGCTCTGCCATTACGCCTGACAACTACCGGTTTACCCTGGTCGGTTTCGAGCACGGCGCTGCAGGGGACGCCTACGTGCTCGAGGTGGAACCCCGGACGAAGGATAAGTTTCTTTATCGCGGCAAAATGTGGGTGGATGCGAAAGACTTTGCCGTGGTCCGCCTCCAGGTAGAGCCGGCCAGGAACCCGTCTTTTTGGACCAAGAGCACGGAGATTGAACAGGTCTATCAGAAAGTCGGAGACTTCTGGCTACCCGCGTCCAACCGCAGCGTGACCACGATTCGCCTCGGAGGGCACGCTGAACTGACGATCCTGTACAAGGATTACAAGATCACCGGTGAAAGCCAGGTGGGCCGGTTGGCGGAACCTGGAGCAGAGTCGAAGAATCGTGGAGCGACCACGGGTGTCGCCCTCCGTTGATCGACGCCGCTTTCTGTGGAGCAGTCAAATTAGCTCAGCAAATCCAGCCGCCGCCTAGCACCACATCGCTGTCGTAGAGCACAACCGCCTGCCCTGGGGTGACTGCCCTCTGCGGCTCATCGAACGTTACCAGCACTTCGTCGTCGCCGGTCTTCTCGACCGTAGCCCAGGCGGGCTCATGCTTGTGGCGGATCTTGGCGTGGACGCGCATTGGGGCGCGCAGGTCGTCGACGGCGATCCAGTTTAAGCGCTTGGCGTGCAGGGTCCGGGTGAGCAACTGGTCATTGCCGCCCACCACCACCTGCTTCTTGTCGCCGCGCAACTCGATCACGTACAGCGGCGAACCAGTCGCCAGGCCAAGGCCCTTGCGCTGGCCAACCGTAAAGTTATGGATACCGTCGTGGTGTCCGACGACCTCGCCATCCGCGGTGACCAGCTCGCCAGAGGTATCGGGCAGGGTTTCGCCCTGCTCCTCGAGATAGGCGTCAAGAAATTTCTTGTAGTCCCCATTGGGGATGAAGCAGATCTCTTGGGAATCCGGCTTCTCGAACAGGCGCAGGCCCTGCTGCTTCGCTTCCTCGCGCACCTCGGGCTTGGTCTTATGGCCGAGGGGAAACAGGGTGCGGCTCAACTGTTCCTGGGTAAGTCCGAAGAGGAAGTAGGTCTGATCCTTGGCGCGATCGGTGGGACGCTTGAGTTCCCACCGCCCAGTCTGCTCGTTGTAGTCATTGCGCGCGTAGTGCCCGGTGGCGATGCGATCGGCACCGATCTGCTGCGCGGTGCGCAGAAGCTGGTCAAACTTGAGGTGGTTGTTGCAAAGGCTGCACGGGATCGGGGTGCGTCCGGAGAGGTAGTCCTCGACGAACGGCTTCACCACATCGCGCTCGAAGCGGTCTTCCTGGTTGACGACGTAATAGGGGATGCCGAGGGTCTCGGCGACGCGGCGGGCGTCGTACACGTCATCGAGCGAACAGCAGCGGCCTACACCAGGCTCGCCAAAGCCCTCGTGGTGCGCGAGGCGGCGCTGGTTCCAGAGCTGCATGGTAAGACCCACCAGGTTGTGCCCTTCGGCGCGCAGCAAGGCCGCAACGGTGGAGGAGTCCACACCGCCCGACATCGCTACGGCAATGGTTGGGTTCGTCGTCATGCGTTCTATCTATTGTAGATGAGAGCGAGCCCGCGCAGGTCGCAGGCGAGCCTCCGCCGGGGGCCTCGGTCCGCATTCCGCGCGGAAACGGATGATGGTCTGGTTAGGCGGGAGATCCCGCGGGATGTTTACTTGGCCGCCAAGGCCTCATTCATCTCGCCCAACCCGTGTTTTACCTTGCAGACCTTACAGAACGTCGCCTGCTCAGTGTTGTCCACGCGATGGCACACCGGCTTCAGGGTCTTCAGATAGGCGAAGATTGCCTTGAGATCGTCATCGTTCAGGTTGCGGAAGAAATTCCACGGCATGATGTTGGAGAGGGGGCGGTTCTTAAAACCGCCATTGCGGATTACCGCGATGAACATCGCTTCGTCGAAGTAGCCGATGCCGGAGGGATCGGGCGTCAGGTTGAGCGCGCTCACGGTCTCGATCTTGTCTCCGCCGCTCCAGGGTCCGACCAGAGGCGTACCCCCGGCAAAGTCCATGCCATTGATGGGATTCCCTTGATCGTCGTAGGTCGCATGACAGGCCGAACAGTGGCCTGCTGTTACCAGGTACTTGCCATAGGCGACCTTATCCGACCGATCTGGTTCAGCAACGTGAGCAATTGGCGGCAAGGGCTGCAATGACTTTTTGATTTCCTCGCTCAATTGGATCTTGGGTCTCTGGATATGGACCGGCTCCTGGGAGCGCACATAGACAATCACCGATGCGAGATCTTCATCCGAGAGGTTGCGGAAAAAGCTGTACGGCATGAGCGGGTAGAGAGTGCGGCCATCATGGCCAATACCCTGCCGCAGCGCGCGAACAAACACCGTATCGCTCCACTTTCCAGCGCCATACTCCGGATCGGGCGATATGTTCGGAATCACGATGCGGTTCGTATCGGGCACACCTGCCTCATCGCTGGAGAAGACGGTCCCGCCGAATTTTTTGCCGGGAAATGGCTCAATGGGGCGCTTGGAAAAGTCCACGTCGGAGTGGCATGCCCAACACTGCAGCAGACCTTCCACCAGATACTTGCCGCGCTGCAAACGCTCCGGTGTGCGAGGAATGGCGTCCATTTCGAGCACGGACTTTGCCGCCGGAGCGGGAGCGGTTGGCGTTGCCTGCTGGCCTGACGAACCGCATAGCCCGACGATGCCGATGAAAAGGAGAGGGAGCCCCGCGTACTTTGCTTTCACTTGCTTTTGCACGATGTATTCGCCCCGAAATCAGGATTGCGATCTTCGCGACAAGGGCCCAGGACACACTGCACCGGGAAAACAACAGGGAGATTCGAAGAACTCGGCCGGGGGGAAGGCAGGCGGATACTACTTCGGGTCGCAACACGGGGTCAAGCTGTTTGGATTGGCTATTTCGCGGGGTCGCTAACGAGTAATCGCGGCTTTGCGGTACACCGGGCTCAACGCGCGGAGCTTGTTGACCACTTCCGGCACCCGCTGCAGCGCAAAGTCGATATCTTCCACGGTGTTCTGCTTGCCGAGGCTGAAGCGAATGCTGGCCCGGGCCTGGTCGCCGGTTAATCCCATCGCAGTGAGTACGTGCGACGGCTCAATCGCGCCGGAAGAGCACGCAGCGCCGGTCGAAACTGAAAGACCTTTCAGGTCGAGCGCGATCACCATCGCCTCGCCCTCTATGCAATCGAAGCAGATGTTCGAGGTATTCGGGACGCGCGGCGCCAGACCGCTGTTGACTGTCACCTGGTCGAGTTCGTCGAGGATGGTTTGCTCAAGCCGGTCGCGCAGTTGCGCCATCTTCGCGGGACCGTCATTCTCGAACCATGCGGCCGCCAGTTCGGCGGCTTTGCCGAGTCCCACGATGCCCGGCAGATTCTCCGTGCCGGCGCGCCGCGAGCGTTCGTGACGTCCGCCATAAAACAGCGGGTCGAGAATCGTTCCCTTGCGCACGTAGAGCGCGCCCGTTCCCTGCGGCGCATGGATCTTGTGGCCGGCCAGGGTAAGTAGATCGCAGCGGAGACGCTGCACATCGACCGGGATCTTGGCGACCGCCTGCACGGCGTCGGTATGAAAGTAAAGATCCGCTTCGGCAGCGATCTTCCCGATGGCTTCGCCATTCTGCAGCACGCCGGTTTCATTGTTCGCCAGCATGATGCTGATCAGCCTGGTATTCGGGCGCAGGGCGCGCTGCACGGCCTCGGGATCGACAATGCCCTGGCCATCCACAGCGACGTAGGTCACCTCGCAGCCAAGCTTCTCCAGCCGCTGGCAGGAGTTCAACACTGCATGGTGCTCGATGGTACTGGTGACGATGTGATCGCCGGGCTTGCACAGCCCGAACAGGGCGAGGTTGTCGCCCTCGGTGCCGCCGCTGGTGAAGACGATCTCGGCCTCGCGGGCACCGATCAGGTCGGCAACATGCTCCCGGGCGTGCTCGACCGCGGCACGGGCCTGCTGCCCCTGCTGGTGGATCGACGATGCGTTGCCGAACTGGCCCAGAAAATAGGGCTGCATCGCCTCCAGAACTTCGGGCAGAAGCGGCGTGGTCGCATTGTTGTCGAGGTACACGCGATGCATGGCTTTATTCTAGCTGGTTGGATGGCTTGACCCATGCGGGGGACGCATTTGTTCACAGGCGTCAGGTGTCAGGTGTTAGCTCTCAGGGAAACCATTGGGATGGCGGAGGGCCGATCGCGAACGGGTGAGTCACAAAACGAAAGGCCCACCGCTTTGGCAGGCCTCTTGAAAATAAATACGTTTACCGTTGCTCGATAGGGACGTAGGGGGCCGGATGTTTGGGCCCGATGTAGTCGGCACGGGGACGGATCAAGCGGTTGTCGTCGAGTTGCTCGATAACGTGCGCCGACCAGCCGGCCACGCGGGAAACCGCAAACACGGGCGTGAACAGGTCAAGATCGATGCCCAGGGTGTGATAGGTGGAAGCTGAGTAGAAGTCGACGTTGGCGTTGAGCTTCTTCTCCGCCTTCACGAACTCCTCGATCTTCTGCGAGTATTCAAACCACTTGATCTGGCCGCTGGAATAACCCAAGTCGCGCGACATCTGTCGGAGGTGCGTGGCGCGTGGGTCCTCGGTCGTATATACGCGATGGCCGAATCCGGGAATCTTCTTCTTCTGCCCCAGCAGTCCTTTCACGTACTCGACGGGGTCTGCGCCGTTGCGGTCGATGTCTTCGAGAATCTTGAAGACCGCCTCGTTGGCGCCACCATGCAGCGGGCCCTTCAGTGCGCCGA
The DNA here is from genome assembly GCA_963703075.1 of uncultured Acidobacteriaceae bacterium. GTDB lineage: Bacteria > Acidobacteriota > Terriglobia > Terriglobales > Acidobacteriaceae > Korobacter. The sequence continues at coordinate 1,448,049 of OY969786.1, read as the reverse complement.
TGCCGGCGGTCACGGCGGAGTGCATGTCGCTCAAGGTAGCTGCCACCACGCGGGCGGCAAACGTCGAAGCATTCAGCTCATGGTCGGCTTGCAGGATGAGGGCGATATCGAGCGCCTTCTCTGCCGTTTTGCTCGGCACTTCGCCGGAGAGCATCAGCAGGAAGTTGGCGGCGTGGGAGAGGGTGCGATCGGGCTCGACCAGCGGCTTCCCTTTGCGGATGCGGTCGTAGGCGGTGACGATTATCGCCATCTGCGAGGTCAGGCGGATCGCCTTGCGCAGGTTGGTATCGTGATCGTTGTTCTTCTCTTCCGGATCCCACAGGGCGGTCGCCGAGACCACGGTCCGCAGCACGTCCATGGGTAAGGCATGCTTGGGCGTCTGGCGAAGGATGCTGATGACCGAGGCATCCAGCTTGCGTTCGCGCGCGAGGTTCAGTCTCAACTCCTGCAACTCTCCACGGTTGGGCAGCTTGCCAAACCAGAGCAGGTAGCAGACCTCTTCAAAGCTGGAGTTGTCGGCAAGTTCGTGGATATCGATACCGCGATAGGCGAGGATGCCGGCATCGCCATCGATGTAACAGATGCCGGAGGAACCGGCGACTACGTCTTCCAACCCCTTGTTAAATGTTGCCGTAGACATAAATTCTCTTCCAGAACCGCTCGAAATGAAGAACTCTGCATTTTGTGCTTCCCATATAGATGTGTTCCGGGATGGGAAGGCAACCGACTTTTATATCCTACTTCGTAAGGTGTTTCCAAGGAACCCGGTCGAGATTCCCCAACCCGGAATGTCCCATTGAGGCCCAAGGTCGTTAGCGCCGCATTTGTAACGGGTTTGCGGCTACGATATAAAGGTAAGTTTTACTACCTCCGGTCGTTCGCGCTGTGAGGTCCATCACACTTCGAGGTACATTTGTGTCCGGTCCCAGGTTCCCCCGAAAATCACTTTTTGTCCTGCTCAGCGCTTTCATGGCGTTCTCAATGATCGCATCCGCCGATGAGGGGATGTGGCTCTTTACCAATCCTCCGAAAGACAAGATCGAGAAAAAATACAAGTTCCAAATTACCCAGCCATGGCTGGACCGACCTGCGGCTGTCGTCCTCACGGGCCCCGGGCGGATCTTCCGAGTTTGTGTCACCCGACGGGCTCCTTATGACCAACCACCACGTAGCCCAGGCCTGCATCCATGATCTTTCCACCAACGGCAACGATTACATGAAGGACGGCTTCTATGCGCCGACCCGCGAGCAGGAGCCGAAATGTCCCGGGATCGAGTTCCTGGTGCTGACCAACATCCAGGACGTGACCCAGAGGATCCAGGCGGCGGTGAAGCCCGGCATGAGTTCGGCCGACGCCGGCAAGGCCACCCGGCAGGCGATGGCAGCGACGGAGAAGGAATGTTCCGGCAACGGCTTTCGCTGCGACGTGGTGACCCTCTACGCGGGCGCCATGTATCACCTCTACAAATACAAGAAATATGATGACGTGCGCCTCGTCTTCGCGCCTGAGTTCCAGATGGCGTTCTTTGGAGGCGATCCCGACAATTTCACTTTTCCAAGATACGACCTCGACATCACGTTTTTCCGCATGTATGAGAACGGAAAGCCCGCGCACACGGAAAATTACCTGAAGTTCGCAAAACAGGGCGTGAAGGATGGCGACCTCGTTTTCGTCAGCGGACACCCCGGCCGCACCAGCCGCCAGCTGACGGTTTCCCAGCTCGAGTACCTGCGCGACGTGCAGTATCCGTGGCTCCTCAAAAACCTCGACCGCCGCGCCAAGCTGCTGCTGGCCTTCTCCGCCCAGGGGGAAGAACAGGCGCGCGAAGCAGAGCACGATCTATTCGGAATCCAGAACTCCCTCAAGGCGTACATCGGCTACAACTCGTTTTTCTCCGATAAGGAGGGGATGGAGAAAAAGCAAGCCGACGAAAAGCAGATGCGCGACTACGTGAACGCCAGTGCGGAGCGCAAGAAGGAATTCGGCGATCCGTGGTCCGGGGTGAACGAAGCGGATGCCACCTTGCGCGGCATGTTCTTCGATTACAACTATGTTGAAATGCTGGCCGGCTTCCGCGGTTCGCTGGCCATGGACGCACGAACGATCGTTCGCGCGGCCCACGAGCGCGCCAAGCCCAACGATCAACGCCTGCGCGACTACACGGATGCGCAGTTGGCGACGGTGGAACAGCGGCTCTTTGCGACGACACCAGCATACAAGGATTTAGAGAAGGCGATGCTGGCCGACAGCCTCGCCGACATGCAGGAACAACAACCGAATGATCCGGTGCTGACGAAGGCGCTGGCCGGCAAGTCGCCGAAGGAGCGCGCGGCGGAGCTGATCGACGGCACAAAGCTCGACGATCCGGCAGTCCGCAAGCAGCTTTATCAAGGCGGCGCCACGGCGGTGGACGCCAGCACCGATCCGCTGATTGTGCTGATGCGCACCATCGAGCCAGACGCGATGGCGCTCCGCAAGAAGAGCGACGATGAGGTCGATCCGAAATTGCGCGATGCCGGTGCCAAGATCGGCAAGGTTCGCTTCGCGATCTTCGGGTTGAGCCAGCCTCCGGATGCGACATTCACCTTGCGCCTCAGCTACGGACAGGTGAAGAGTTACGAACAAAACGGCAAACGGATTCCGGCGTTCACGACCATGGCCGGCGCCTACAAGCACGCCGACGATCATGGCAACAAGCCGCCGTATCAACTTCCGAAAAGCTGGCGAGATACCCAGGGTCAGTTCGACGGCGCGTTGCCGCTCGACGTAGTCAACACCACCGACATCATTGGGGGAAACTCCGGGAGCCCGGTGGTCAACACCAAGGGCGAACTGGTGGGGATCATCTTTGACGGGAACATCCAGTCGCTGCCGTGGAATTTCTTGTACGACGATGTGCAAGGACGCGCCGTGAACGTCGATTCGCGGGCGATTCTTGAATCTCTGCAGAAGATTTACCACGCCGACGCGCTCTACCAGGAAATCACCGCCGCTTCGGAGAGCGCTTCCGCCAAGAAATAAACACCTTAGACTCAGCAGCCCCGTTCTATGCGCTGCATAGGGCGGGGCGCTTTTGTTTGCGGGCGTGCGGAGTCGTTCCAAACCGCCGGTTTCCCGGGCCTAAACTGCGTGAAATCGATCAGAACTAAGAAAAATTATGTATTTTCTGTGAAATTTAGCTAGGCATTTAACCCTAGTTAGGGTAAGCTCCTGAAAATTCAGCAGTGACTTACCTTTGTAGTGGGGAAATCCAGGTACTTCGTAACGAGAGAGGAATTCAGGATGGACGCCATGGGTTCGAAAAGCTTCGCCAGGTACGAACTTTTCGCAGGTTTGTTCGAGAGCGTATGCATGTCTTGTCACCGGCTTCTCGGCGTTTCGCAGGATGTACGCCGGCTCGACATCGTTGAAAACGCACACAAATGCATGAATTGCAGCATCCCTGCCTCCGGCAGCGCTGCCGCAGTCACGCCCAACAGCGTGAGAGCGGCCTAGGCACTCGACCCGGGCTTGCTCTCCGACGCTGTTTTTTAGTTTCAAGGTTCATCCCTGCGCAGTAAATCCTCTCCCCCGTGTGCACTCCCCTGCTTTTCAACTGTTTCTAAAATGCATTTGTAGAAGGCGCGCAGCTCGCCTCACACGGCGCGACCTGTCATTTTGGCTGGCAGCTCATTCAGCGCCGGTTGTCGGCATTACTCTGGCCAGATGCCGGCCGACGTCACCGACAGGATCTGCGCCTTGGCGCGCTCGGTGAGAGGCAGCGCGCGAAAATCCGCGAGATTCTTCTGGATCTCGGGGACGCCGGGGCCGGGCCAGTCGGTGCCGAAGAGCGTCTTGTAGGCGATCTCCTCGAGACGGGGAAAACTCTGGAGCAGCGTCTTGGGCGGAATGCCGCTGATGTCGAGATACATGTTGGGATGGCGGCGCAGGAGAAAGAAGGCGGTATCCATCCAGAGCGGGCGGCCGCCGTGCGCCAAGATGATTTTCAGCTTGGGAAAGTCGACAGCCACATCATCGGTGTAAATCGGATCGCCGAACTTGTTGCGCGCGTTGGGAAAGACGGAGGTGCCGGTGTGGATCATCACCGGGATACCATTGGCCTCCGCGGCGCGATAGAGGATCTCGAGCTCTTTCATCCCATGCAGGTAATCGTTGGGATAGAGCAACTGGTGAGGAGGATGGACCTTGATGAGCCGGATGCCGAGGCGCACGATCTGCTCCACGTCCGCCAGCATATTTTGCGTATGGCGCGGATGAACGGATCCACACGGCAGTAGGCGTTGAGGATCTTCTTTCACATAATTGGCGATCCACGCATTCACCTCGGGCGTGTGCCCGGTCACGTCGGGATCGACGTAGTTGATCAGGACGGCGCGATCGATGCCAATGCGGTCGAGATGCTTCAGAAATGCCTTCGGGGAGCGCGAATACTCGGCGATTTCTTCCCAGTTAGTCCGCCTGGCGCGCATCATCGCCAGCGCATCCGGGCGAATCATGTGAAGCGGGCCGATATGTACGTGGCAGTCGGTGATTCTCATGGTCCGGTAAGACCTCTCCCATTAGTAGGTTATCTTGACGGTCGTCTTACTTTTATGTACACTTCCTACATGTCGATCCATTTCTCGCAGATCAGCTCGAAAGGCCAGCTCGTAATTCCGGCGGAATTGCGCAACGAGATGAAGCTCTCCAATGGAACCCGTGTCTCGATCGAGCGAGAGGGAAATACTCTCGTGCTGCGACCGATTACGCCAGAGTTTATTCGTAGTCTGCGCGGTTGCACGAAAGGCGCAGGTGCGGAACGTGAGCGCAGCCATCGCGACGACGAAGAACGATGAAGACTTTTGTCCTTGATGCGAGTTCCCTTCTCCGCCATCTTGACGATGAGCCCGGTGCCGACCGGGTGGAGGATCTGCTGAATCAAGCTGCACGGGATGAGGTTCTCCTGCTCATCAGTGCGGTTAACTGGGGCGAAGTAATTCACGTACTCTACAAAAAGAATGACGTGTCGAGAGCCAGTTTCATCGCCAGCCATCTCTCTACGTTGCCGATCGAAGTCGTACCCGTCGACAAGGAAGCTGCGGAAGCGGCTGCGATCTTTAAGCATGCTTTCAAGTTGCCCTATGCGGACGCCTTTGCTGGCAGCCTTACCAAGGCTTCTTCGCACGCTCCGCAGCGAGAGGCATCCTTGGTTACTGCGGACTTCGATTTCAAAACTCTTCCCAAGGGCACGATCAAAGTCGAATTCCTTCCCATCAAATAGCAGCTTGCGATTCGCGATCCAGCTACAATCGTGCCAACACCTGGAGGCCCAATGCGAAAGATTTTGCTGGCCATGCTTGTCCTCGTCAGTTCCCTTTCGATGGTAGCGCAAGGCGCGCCCCCGCAGAACAAAGCCGACGCGCCTTACACCATGGAGTACTACTACAAAGTGCAATGGGGACACCAGCAGGAGTTCCTCGACCTGTTTCTGAAGAATCATTACCCGCTGTTGAAGCGTGGCGTCGAATCGGGAGAGATGCTGTCGGTGAAGGTCGTCACACCGGCAAATCACATGACCGAAGATGCGCGCTGGGATTATCGCGTAACCATCGTCTTCAAGAACTCGACCGTCGCCACCACCAGCAATCCAGACGAAGAGCAGTGGACGAAACAACTGTGGCCCGACCAGGAAAAGTATAAGCGCGAGGAGCAACGGCGCTTCGAAATCCTGCTGGCACACTGGGACCTGCCGGTGACCGACATCACGCCCGCGACGAAGTGAAGAACGGTTTTATATCGAGGTTTGCGGTTCGGGGAGATGGCTTTCCGGTCTCATGCTGAAATAGAGTGCTGATCCGATAATCAAAAGGCCTCCGAGGACTGTCATCACTCCGAGATGATCCCGTAGAAAGCTGACGCCGAGAAATGTGCCCATCAACGGCTCGAGGTTGAGAAAAACACCCGCGCGCGAAGCCGAAGTATGTTCCAGTGCCCAGTTCCATAGCCCGTAAGCGCCGGCCGTCGCCAGCACTCCCTGCGCCACCACCGCGATCCATCCGCGTGGCGCGTAGTGCCAATGCAAAGCGTGGGTAGCCTCGGCCCAGACCACGAGGATGACGGTTCCGATCGTCAGCATGAGTGCCGTCAGGAACAACGAGCCGTAGAGCGGGATGTAGCGCTTGGTGCAGAGGATCATCACCAGGGCGAGGCACAGCGAACCGAGGACCATCAGGTCGCCCGCGAGGGTAGGCCCGGCGGCAGCGGATTTAGAAGACGACATCGCGATGAACACCGCGCCCAGTGCCGACACCAGCAGCATGCCCCATTCCGTTCCATGCAAGCGCTCGCCGAGAAAAAGTGCCGCGCTCAGAGCGAGCAGTACCGGCAAAGTTCCCACCAGCAAAGAAGCATGGGAGACCGTGGTGCGGGCGAGTCCGTAGAACTGAAGCACGAATTGCAGGGGCACGCCGGTGAAGGCAGCGAGCACGATCCAACTCATGTGCCGCCCGGTGGGTGTCTTCCAATGTCGTACCAGCACGGGCAGCAGCAGCAGCGACCCGCACAGAAACCGCAGGGTCACGTTCTCCATCACGCTCATCTCTTGCAGCGCAATTTTGCCGAAAAAGAATCCTGTACCCCAGAAGCATCCGGCAAGGGCCAGGGCGAGTGACGGCAGCAGCCTGCCATGTTTGAGCGTGGGGGGCATTGGTTTAGTAGAGCGGCACCTTGGGATCGACGAAGCGCGACCAGCGATCGATGCCGCCGGCCATGGATTGCACATGTTCGAACCCTTGCTGGCGCAGCCATGCGGTGACGTTCATGGAACGAACCCCGTGATGGCAGTACACCACAACATGGTCATCGGGATCGATTTCCTGTATGCGGGCGGCGACTTCGCCCATCGGAATGTGAACGCTCGGCTCAATCCGCGACGTCTCGCGCTCCCACGGTTCTCGAACGTCGAGCAAGACGATTTCTCCGTTTGCCTGGAGATCTTTCACCGCTTCCGGTTGAATTTCATAATCAAGACTCATTGCCTCTCAGGATACCTGCTTTTGCAGTCCCAACGGAAACCTGCATAATCGAGGCCATGAAATCCTTCGCTCGTATTCTCATCCTCCTTGTCTTCCCTTTCGCGGTGTTGCCAGCGCTCGCGGCTGAACCGGCGTACAAGTATTGGCGGATCGGCAATCCCAACGACATTACGGCCAAAACCACGGCGGGCTATTCGCTGATGGGAGGCGGTTCGGACCAGGACGCAGCCTTCAAGTTCCTTTGCGAAAAGTCGGGCGGCGGAGATTTCCTGATCCTGACGGCGAGCGACGATCATGACTACAACCCATATATCCAAGAACTCTGCCGGCAGAACTCAGTAGCGACCTTGTCGGTTTCCAGTAGCGAAGCCGCGAACGATCCTTTTGTTGCGGCGACGATCCGCAAAGCGGAGGCGCTCTTCATCTCGGGTGGCGATCAATCGCATTACGTGAAGTATTGGAAGCCGAGTCCGATGCGAGCCGCAATCCAGGAGTTGATCGATCGTGGGGTGCCGGTAGGAGGCACCAGCGCAGGATTGGCGATTCTCGGAGAATTCGGATTCGCCGCGCTCAACGACAGCGCTTATTCACCGGAGTCGTTGAAGAATCCGTTTAACGATCGCATCACCATCGATCACGGCTTTCTATCGATCCCACACATGGAAAACACGATCACCGATACGCATTTCAAAAAGCGCGATCGTCTTGGACGCACCCTGGTGTTCATGGCGAGGATTCTGCAGGATGGCATGGCGAAGCAGATTCGCGCCATCGGCGTCGATGAAAAAAGTGCTGCCCTGCTCGAACCTGACGGCAAGATCACCGTGGTCGGCCAAGGTACAGGCGCTTATTTCTATCGCGCCAACGCGGCCCCCGAGATTTGCAAGCCGGATACGCCCCTCACCTTCCGCGGCATCGAGGTTTACCACGTTCCCACGGGTGGAAGCTTTAACGCGGCATCGTGGTCTGGAAGCGGCGGAAGTGCTTACACATTGAACGTCGAGAACGGAGTAATTCAATCCAGCTCCGGAGCGAATTATTAGCGAAACAAAAACGCGCATCCGAAGATGCGCGTTCGTTCAAAGCTTGCCGAGTCTTAAAGCCCGATCGTGATGGTGGAAGTTCCCGTGAGGCTGCCCAGAGTGCCGGTGATCGTCACCGTATCGCTGGGAGTGGCCGTGCTCAAAACTGTCACCAGTCCGGTGCTAGTTACAGTCGCTTGCGTGGTATCGCTCGATGTCCAGGCGACCGACGAAGTGATGTTTGTGCCGGTCTGGTCAGTGGCTGTGAGCTGCTGCGTTCCGCCGGGCGCGATGGTTGCAGTCGCCGGCGCAACGGTGATCGAGGTGCTATTGCTCACGAGCAGGGGGACGGAAACAGTCACGCCGCCGGAGTTCGCGGTGGCGGTGATCGTCGCATTCCCCAGGGCCACGCCGGTGGCCAACCCAGCCTGGTTTATGGTCGCCACTGCCGAATTGGAGGAAGACCAATTCACAAGTCCGGTGACATCTTCGGTTTGATTGTTGCCGAGCGTCCCGGAAGCGGTGAACTGGGTGGTGGCTCCCGGCGCTACCAGTCCGCTGGTGGGAGAAATCGTCATCGCGACGATCGCCTTCCCCGACGGGAAGAAGTCGCCGCAACTGGTAGCCACCGATGCCACCAGCACAACGCAAAAGAGTGCTCCGACGACGCGCTTCGTTTCTGACCTCATGCTGGGAAGGCGGTCCTCTCTCAGAAATGATCCCTGGCGAACGTACCCATTTTAGACGCAAGTGGGCGATTTACGTCGTGTACAGCCTGGGACTTTGCGGATTCTCCGAAACTGCGGGCGTAAACGAGCGTAAAGAGCCTCGTCCGTCCACCAATGGGCCGGACGAGGCAGGACTAATACGCGCTCGCCTCGTTCAACTCCTGGATTGCGGAGCTGCTGAGTTTGAGGTTGGTCGCGGCAATGATGTCGTTTAATTGATCGATTCTGGTGGCGCTGGCAATCGGCGCAGTGATGCTCGGCCGCGCCATCAGCCACGCCAGGGCGACCTGCGCCTGGGTCGCGTGATACTCCTTCGCCACCGCTTCGAGAGCCTTGAGGATCCTCGTTCCCCGCTCTGTGAAGTATTTGCTGAGCATCCCGGCACGCGGCGCCTTCTCGGCTTCCGCTTTCGTTCGGAATTTGCCGGTAAGAAAACCGCTGGCAAGCGAGAAGTAAGGGATGACGCCCAATTTATGTTTGAGCACGGTGGGCTCGAGGTTCTTTTCATAATCCTCGCGGTCATAGAGATTGTAATTCGGTTGCAGGCTCACGTACTCCGGATATCCATGTTCCCGGCTGACTTTTAGCGATTCCTCGATGCGCTCCGCGGTGAAATTCGAGCACCCGATATAACGCACTTTCCCGTGCTTCACCAGATCCGCATAAGCGCCAAGCGTTTCTTCCACCGGCGTGTCCGGATCGTCGCGATGAGATTGATAGAGGTCGATATGATCGGTCTGCAACCGGCGCAGCGACTCTTCAACTTCGCTCAGAATGTAACTGCGCGACAGTCCTTTTTTGCCGGATGGCATCGCCGAGCCAACCTTGGTTGCAAGAATGACTTTCTCGCGCTTGCCGCTACTCTTAAGCCATTTCCCGATGATGGTTTCCGACTCGCCGCCGGTATGACCGGGAACCCACGTGGAGTAAGAATCCGCGGTATCGACGAGATTCAAACCGGAGTCGATGAAAGCATCCAAAATCTTGAACGACGTAGGTTCATCGATCGTCCAGCCGAAAACATTTCCGCCCAGCGCCAACGGTCCGACTCGTAATTCCGACTTGCCCAAATTTCTGCGTTCCAACCTGGTTCACCTCTCTGCTCATTGGATGAAGCTGAACCCAGCAACGTAGCAGAGGACGCAGCGAAACTTCAGTGACACCGCTCAATGCACCGGCGGCACGTACGCGATATGGCGCGCAAAGAACCAGCACAGGAAGAACACGATGGGAGCGTGCACGATCATCTGCAGGACGCCGTAGCCGACCAAGTCTCGTGCCTTCAGGCGCAAGATCCCGAGCAGGGGCAGCATCCAGAAAGGATTGACGAGGTTGGGGAACGCTTCGGCGGCGTTGTAGATCTGTACCACCCATCCGAGGTGCACTTGATGGAGGTTGGCGGCCTGCAGGATGTAGGGTGCTTCAATCACCCACTTGCTTCCGCCGGAGGGCACGAAGACGCCGAGGATCGCAGAGTACAGCGCGACCAGCAGCGGGTAGGTGGCGTGCGTTGTCACCTGGGCAAAGAGATTGGCCAGCCACGTCGAGATGCCGGTCCCGACGATCATCCCGAAAATGACCGCATAGAACGGAAACTGGATGAGCACTCCGCCAGTTGCCGGAACGCACTCCGAAACCGCCCGCATGAACCGCTTAGGACGCCAATGCAGCAGGAGGGCGACGGTGATAAACATCAGGTTGTAGGTGTTCAGGTCGAGCGCCGCCAATGCTCCCTGCGGAGAGGTACGGAAAACATCCACCAGGTACCAGAGCAGCAGGGCGGCGACGAAGATCGAAAGCACCGGACTATATTCCAGCCATTCGCCGGGCTTGGTCTTCGGCTCCAGTGGCCGATCCACGGGCTCGTAGGGAATGCCATAACTTTCCGCGGTACGGGCGTTGGCCTCGGAAGGCGCCGAGAGGTACGCTACGATCACCGATACCACAATCAACACGCCCGCCATGACGAGGCTCTGCCAGAGGAACAACGTCTGCCGCAGTGAGATGAGGCCGCTGATGGCGAAAAGCGGTGGTGGGATCGCACTCTTGGTGGCCATCATCATGGCCGCGGACGACGATAGCCCGAGCGCCCAAACGGCGCCAAGCCCCAGGTAGCCCGCAGCTCCGGCGGCGCGATAATCCATTCCCTTCACGCGACGCGCCATCTCGCGCACCAGCAATCCACTGAAGATGAGGCTCAAACCCCAGGAGATGAGCGAGGTCAGCATGGAAAACAGCGCCACCATGGCAACTGCATTCCTTCCATTGGTGGGAAGCCCGGCGAGCCAGCGGATCAACCGGTTCACGATGGGCGTGGTCGCCACGACGTACCCGCCGATGATGATCATCACCATTTGCATGGTGAAGGGCACGAGAGTCCAGAAGCCTTTGCCGCCCTGCACGGCAAGCTTGCTCGCGGGTTCGTGCAACGCGAGCCCTGTGAGGAACACAAAGACGATTCCGACGAAAGCGAACACCAAGGGGTCGGGGAACCAGCGCTCACTCCAGGTGGCCAACGCTAATCCGAAGCGTGCCATTCCGGATTCGGTGGTTGCGGCAGAGAGATTTTTGTCTTGGGCCATGATCGCTTTCCGCATTCCTTCTGCAAAAGCGGATAAGCGTACGGCGATGAGGCGGGCGCGTCAACTGCTGAGTAGGTGGTCGAAGGCTGAGCCAATCTTCAAGTATTACTTTAGCCTTCGATTACGGGCGGCTGCTCGCCATGGATGTGCCTGCCGGGGGTAACAGCCGGCGGGATCACTTCTACAGGCGGGAGTTCCCGCCGTTCGCGACGGTGGGCCCGAAGCGAGTAGAACACAACCAGCAAGGGGGCAGAAACCAGTACGCCCCAGAACTGGAAAAAGAAGCCCAACACGAGGGGGACGACCAGCGATGCCCACACCGGCACCAGCGCGGCACGGCGCATCAGGAGCGGCTGCATGATGAATCCGTCGACGACTACGATGACAGCATAGAGAACGAGAAGTAACAGCGCTCCCTGCCAGCCATGCCGCGCAAGCAGGGTGGCAAACATCGGACCGATCAGCGAGAGCGGTCCACCCAGGTGCGGGATGAATTGAAAGCCAGCCGCCAGTAACGCCCAGAGCGGCGCCCATGGAACCCTCAGCAGCAGCAGACCGATGAGCCAGAGAGTTCCCACCAGCAGCGAATCCAGGCACTGGGCAAAAAACCAGCGCTTCAGGGCTCGGCCCGTGACCCGGATATCCTGGTGGAGTTTCATGTTGGATTGGATGCTGAGAAGCGCTCCGGAGCCGCAGAAGTGAACCGGGTCGCGCGGGGGCCACATGCTAAACTCGAAAGTGGACTTCCACGCGGGGAAAACTGCATGAAATTCGGCGTGATCATCTTTCCGGGCTCCAATTGTGACCACGACGCGCACTGGGTCCTGGACAAAGTCGCGAAGCAACCGGTCACCTTCCTGTGGCATGAGTCGCACGACCTGCAGAACTGCGATGCGATCGTAGTTCCCGGCGGTTTTGCCTATGGCGACTACCTGCGCACCGGAGCGATTGCCAAGTTTTCGCCGGTGATGGAGTCTGTGCGGAAGTTTGCCGACAATGGCGGCCTGGTGATTGGCATCTGCAACGGGTTCCAGATCCTCACCGAAGCCGGTTTGCTACCCGGCGCCCTGCTGCGCAATGAAGGCCTGAAGTATATCTGCAAGCCAGTACACATCCGGGTAGAGAGCACCGATACCCCGTTCACCCATGAACTGACGCAGGGAGAGGTGCTGGAGATTCCCATCGGCCACATGGAAGGCAACTACTTCTGCGATGACGCGACCCTGCGCCAATTGCAGGAGCAGAACCGCATTGTCTTCCGTTACAGCACGCCGCAGGGCGACGTTACACGTGAGGCGAATCCCAACGGCTCGCTCGACAACATTGCCGGGATCTGCAACGAGGGCCGCAATGTCCTCGGCATGATGCCGCACCCGGAGCGCGCCAGCGAGAACGAACTCGGCATGACCGACGGCTTCCGCATCATCGAGTCGATGGTCGGAGCGATGGCCAAGCGTTAAACCTGTTGAACCACAGATTGAACCACAGAGGACACAGAGGAACTCAGAGGTCTTCAGGATTTTTATCCCCGGCCCGGGAGGCGTTGGTATGTGCCAAAGGTGCAATGGCGTGAACGATAGCCGAAGACCTTTGCGAACCTCTGCGTCCTCTGTGGTTATTCTGCGGCTTGCCTTTTACTGGAACGCTTCCTTGTTCACCACGTAGGGCATCTGCTGGATGTTGCCACCATAGTTCTGCTCCAGCACATCGATCAAGCCTTGCACGCAGCGGCCCGCCATCCCTTTGTTGGGATCGGGGTCGAGACGGGTGATGCGGCCGGCACTGGCGAAATGCGGATACAGCCGGCAGGTCTCTTCGATGGCGGCATCGCGCAACGGCGATTCGTTGGGCAGCGGCTCCTTCTCGAAGACATCCAGCGCTGCGCCACCCAGGCGCTTCTCTTTAAGGGCCTGCGCGACTGCGTTCTCATCGACCACCGGACCGCGCGAGGTATTCACAAGATAAGCCGTCGGTTTCATCCAGCGCAGGGTCTTCTCGTTGATCAGGTGATAGGTCGACGGGCCGCCTTCGCCTTCGCGGATCAGCGGTACATGGATACTGACGAAATCGGCCTCGCGCAGCGCCGCTTCGAGTTCCACATAATGGATGGTGGTGCGGTGCTTTTGGATCCCGGTGTCATAGCGCAGGTCCATCACCCGCTGAATGGCGTTGATGTAATCCTTGTTCTGATAGGCGGCGTCGTAGCACAGGATGTTCATGTCGAAGCCGGAGCACTTCTTGATCATCGCCAGCCCGATGCGGCCGGTGCCGATGATCGCGATCGTCTTGCCAGTCACTTCGTCGCCCAGGAACGGTAAATACGGATGCCACGTGCCCCATTGCTTTTCGCGCACCAGGCGCTCGGCGGTCCACAGGCGCCGCGCGGATGCGGCCATGATGAAGAAAGCGAACTCGGCAGTCGCCTCGGTGAGAACGTCGGCGGTGTGGGTGAAGGGAATCTTGTGCGAGTTGGCGTCGGCACGATTGATGTTGTCGACACCGACGGCGAGTTGCGCCACGACCTTCAGGTGGCCTTTGCCGGCGGCGAAGACTTCGGCGTCGATCTTGTCGCGCAGGGTGGTGATCAGGCCATCGATGCCGCCGGTCACTTTTTCGATGATGAGCGACTTCGGAGGGGGATCAACGTGGGGATAAACTTCGACTTCGTAACCGCGTTGCCGCAGCAGATCGAGGGCACGTTCCCCGATATCGCAAGTGGCAAAAACGCGAAATTTCTTTTCTGGCATGTGTGGGAAATCTCTGTGCAACGAGGATCCGCCGATGCACGGCGAGCAATTTTCCAGATTATATCGACTGCTAGCCGACGCTGCCAGCGAGCGAGAGCTCCGCAAGCGGTGTCTTGCACCGCTTCTTCAGCTCCACTAAAGCGACGGCTTGTTGCGCGATGTGTTCAGCGGAGACTTCGAATTCCTTGATCAACTCCCAGGGGGCGCCGGAGTCTCCAAAGCGATCCTTCACGCCGATGGCGCCGGTAATCACCGGCACATCGAAAAGCGCAGGACTGGAGCTGATGACATGCGCCACCTGCCACGCCAACGCTCCGACCTGGTGCTCTTCTGCGGTGAGGACTACTTGGGTATCTAAAGCAGCACGCAAGATGGTTCGATGGTCGAGCGGCTTCAAGGTGTGCATGTTGATGACGCGAGTTTCGTAGCCGAACTCCTGCTTCAAAATCCATGCAGCACGCATGGCTTCCGGCACCATAGGCCCGCAGGCGATGATGGAGAGATCTTCGTCTTCGCTGCGATAGTCGTCGGCCAACTCGGTCGTGAAGCTCTCAAGAAAATTGCTCGCTTGATCGCGCAGGCGGATGACGTTGGCTTTGCCGAAGACGAAGGGGGTGCCGGGGGTGGAGACGATCGGCGTGGCCTCGCGGGCGAAGCGAATGTACTTCGGGCCGACATGCTGCAGCAGCAGGTAGTCGGTGGCTTTGCGGGTTTCCACCGCAATCGCAGGGAACGACGACCGACATGTTCGGGCAGGCCGCACATCGCGAAGAGGTCTTCGAGCGCCTGGTGGGTGGCGCCATCGGGTCCAACCGAGACACCGCCATGGGCGCCGGCGATGAGCACGTTGAAGTTGCCGTAGCAGATCGAGACGCGGACCTGGTCGAGGTTGCGCGAAGCAGCAAAGGTAGCGTAGGTGCCGAGGACGGGCAGCTTCCCTTCCCGCGCTAAACCAGCGGCGGCGGCGGTCGCCGACTGCTCAGCGATGCCCATGCTGAACCACCGGTTCCTGCGCTCCGGATGCTTGGCGTAAAACTCGCTGATGGTGATGGAGCCGGAGATGTCGAGGCCGAGACAGACGACGCGTTCGTCTTTGCCATTCTCGGAGAGGCTTTCGCCAAAGCCCATGCGAGTCGGCTTCATCACGGCCTTCATGGTTGTGCCGGAGTTCCACCAGTAGTCCTGGCTGAAGCGAGGCATCTTGGCGGCGAGGCGTGTCTCCACGTCTGCCTGGTAGCGTTTGGCATTTTCCAGCAGCACGGCGTAAGGAATTTTTTCTTCGAGGCCGAGTTCCTGCAGGCCTTTGACCATTTCGTCGAAGTTGGGCACGCGGCCGTGCCACCCGGCGACGTTTTCCATGAAGCTGACGCCCTTCCCTTTGACCGTCCGGGCGAGAATTACGGTGGGCTTGCCGCAGCCCTGGTTGTTGCGCGCCTGCTCCAGGGCGTAAACGACCTGCTCCATGTCGTGACCGTCGGCTTCGATCACCAGCCATCCGAAGGAGCGATAGCGGTCGGCGAGCGGCTCAACGTTCATCACCTCGCTGACGGCGCCATCGATCTGCAGGCGATTTACGTCGACGATGGCGATCACGTTGTCGAGCTTGTAGTGGGCGGCTTCCATCGCGGCTTCCCACACGCTGCCTTCCTGCTGCTCTCCGTCGCCCATGATGCAGAAGACTTTGTTCTGGCGGCCATCGAGTCGACTGGCCAACGCGGACCCGACCGCGAGGCTTAGCCCCTGCCCGAGCGATCCGGTGGAGGCTTCGACGCCGGGGAGTTTGAGCCAGTGGGGGTGCCCCTGGAAGGGCGAATAGAGCTTGCGGAGGGTGACGACTTCGTCGCGATTGCAGAAGCCGGCGAAGGCGAGGCCGAGGTAGAGCGCCGGGGCCTTGTGTCCGGCGGACCAGAAGATGCGGTCGCGATCGGGCCAGTTGGGCTGCTGGGGGTCGTGGTCAGCGACGCGCAAGTAGAGGGCGGCGGTGATGTCCATGATCGAAAGCGTGCCTCCAGCGTGCCCGGAACCGGCGGCGCACAGGGCCACGAGGTTGTAGCCGCGCATCAGGTTCGCTTGTTCTTTGAGCTCTTCCACGGTGAGGCGGCGGGTAATGCGGGAGGTTTGCGAGTCGATGATGGACATGGTGAGAAGAAGCGTATTTCGCCCAAGCACAACGGGCAGTGATGGCTATCACCAGAGATTGTGTGAGGGGATGAGAGAGGAGTGCCCCCACCCCGGGAGCGGTTCTTTGTTTTCTAGATTTTGCGCACGAAATCCCCGCAAAATATTCAATCGATGATAGTTGCGGTCAAAATATTGAAAAGGAACGAGTTAGGCCTGAAGTTTCAAAGAACGAATGGTTTCCTGGGAATGCCCAACATGCACACATTACAAGGGTCGTGTCACGAAGTATGTGATGGGGAGCACGGAAGCGGGTAACGGTGCGTCCGTTATTTGTGAAATCGCGGAACCCGTTCGGGCGCGGCATTGTGCGGCACGACTGAAGTCGTGCCCTGTTACTTGTCTTCTGCACGACCACAATTTCACGAGGCGTTCGTTTGTGAAATCGCGGAGCATTCGCAGGGGCTAAAGCCCGTTCGGGGCGGCATTGTGCGGCACGACTGAAGTCGTGCCCTGTTACTTGTCTTCTCCACGACCATAATTTCACGTGGCGTTCGTTTGCGAAATCGCGGAGCATTCGCAGGGACTAAAGCCCGGGTCGCGTGCACGACTGAAGTCGTGCCCTGATACTTGTCTTCCGCACGACCACAATCTCACGAGGCATTCGTTTGCGAGATCGCGGAGCATTCGCAGGGGCTAAAGCCCGGTTCACGTGTGCATTCTATGGCACGACTGAAGTCGTGCCCTTTTACCTGTCTTCACCGCGACCAAGATTTCATTACCGCGCGCAAAAGTTCATCGAAAGCGTGTCTTTTTTCGCCTCTCTTCACATTTGCACATCCTCTCCGCGATCGCTGGAACCGTTGCAACCTTGGCAACGTATCTAGGGCTAACGCTCGCGAGGTACACGACTGCCTATGAACGACATTCGCATTGCATTACGCCAGATCCGCAAATCGCCGGGGTTCGTGATCACGGTAGTGCTGACCATTGCTCTTGGCATCGGGGCCAACACGGCGATCTTCACCCTGGTGCATGCGGTGTTGTTGAAGTCGCTGCCGGTGGTCGATCCGAAGACCCTATACCGCGTGGGCGACCGTGATGACTGCTGCGTCAACGGCGGCTTCATGAATGACGATGGAGATTTCGATCTCTTCTCGTACGACTTGTACCGGAACTTCCGCGACAACACGCCGGAGTTCGAGCAACTGGCGGCGATGCAATCGGGCGGAGACACGAAGACGGTGCGGCGCGGCTCCGAGCCGGCGCGGGCCGAAGACACCGAATACGTCTCAGGAAATTACTTCACCACCTTCGGCATTGGATCGTTTACGGGGCGCATGCTGACGCCGGCGGACGACACGACGGGCGCGGCGCCCGCGGTGGTGATGAGCTACCAGGCGTGGCGGGCCGACTACGGCTCCGATGCGTCCATCGTGGGATCAACCATCTTCATCCAGGGACAACCGGTGACGGTGGTGGGCATTGCGCCGGCAGGATTCTTTGGCGACCGCTTACGCAGCCGTCCACCAGCCTTCTGGATTCCGCTGGCGGTGGAACCGGTGATCGAGGGCGCGAATGCGTTGCTGCATGTACCGGAGAGCAACTGGCTCTACGTGATCGGACGGGTGAAGCCGGGAGTGAGCGTAGGACCTTTGCAGGCGAAGATCTCGAACAACCTGCGCCTGTGGATGGCGACGCAACATGGGTACACCCAGAACGGTGGAGACACAATGATTCCACGTCAGCACGTGGTCATCGTGCCGGCGGGCGGCGGGATCCAGAACATGCAGCTGGAGAACGGCAAGGGGCTCTACCTGCTGATGGCGATCTCCCTGCTGGTGCTGCTGGTGGCGTGTGCCAATATCGCGAACCTGCTGCTGGCGCGAGGCGCAACCCGCAAGGCGGAGACTTCGATACGAATGGCGCTGGGCGCGGCGCGGCAGCGGCTGGTGCGGCAGATGCTCACGGAAAGCGTGCTGCTGGCTTGCCTCGGAGGGGTGGCTGGAC
This sequence comes from uncultured Acidobacteriaceae bacterium, assembly GCA_963703075.1. GTDB lineage: Bacteria > Acidobacteriota > Terriglobia > Terriglobales > Acidobacteriaceae > Korobacter. Next base: position 1,429,828 of record OY969786.1, on the reverse strand, counting down.
TGGTGGTGGCCTATGTGGGAACCCGTAAGATTCTTTCGCTGGCCTTTCCCCACTCGCCGCAACTGCCGATCCATGCGAGTCCTTCACTGCCGGTGCTGGGATTCGCGTTTCTACTTTCGCAGATTACCGGTGTGGTCTTCGGGATCGTGCCGGCATGGATCACGTCGCATGCGGACCCGGCAGAAGCGCTGCGCGGGGTAAACCGTTCGACGCGCGACCGCGCTTCCCTGCCGCAGAAATCGTTGATCGTGCTGCAGGCGGCCTTGTCGCTCGCGCTTCTGGTGAGCGCAGGACTTTTGACCAAGAGCTTGCGGAACCTGGAGCACCAGGACTTCGGGCTGCAAACCGACAATCGTTACGTGGTGCATTTGGATCCGGCGGGCGCGGGTTATACGCCGCCGAAGCTGCCGGCGCTCTACCAGAGATTGGAGCAGCAGTTTGGCGCGCTGCCGGGCGTGGAAGGCGTGGGGCTTGCGCTGTACAGCACGCTCGAAGGCAATAACTGGGGTGAAGGGGTGCGGGTGGAGGGACATCCGGAGCCGGGGCCGCAGGAGAACAACGGTTCTTCGTGGGACCGCGTGAACCCGCGGTTCTTTGCCACCATGGGCCAGCCAGTTGTGCGGGGCCGGGGATTCACCGACGCGGATACAGCGACCTCGCAGTTCGTTGCCGTGGTGAACCAGGCCTTCGTGAAAAAGTTCTTCCCCAACGAAGATCCGATGGGACGGCATTTCGGCGTCTTTGACCATCGCTACGCCGGCGCCTTCGAGATTGTAGGCATTGTGGCGGACGCGAAGTACCAGGATCCACACCAGAAGATGCGGCCCATGTATTTCCGTCCGCTGACGCAGCAGTTGAAGGTGGATGAACCGAACGCGGTGATGGCGGAAGGGCGTTCGCTGTTCATCAATTCGATCACCCTGCATTTTCGCGAGAAGCCATCCAATGTGGATGCGCTGGTCCGTTCCACCCTGGCCGACATCGATCCGAATTTGACGGTGACCGACCTGCGCGCGCTGGACGCACAGATTGGCGACAACCTGAGTGAAGACCGGCTGATCGCACGGTTGACGATGCTGTTTGGCGCCTTGGCTCTGACATTGGCGTCGGTGGGGCTGTATGGCATTACGGCGTATGCGGTGGCGCGGAGGACGGGCGAGATCGGGTTGCGCATGGCGCTGGGAGCAGACCGCGGCAACGTGGTGCGCCTGGTGCTGCGCGGGGTGTTTGCGCGGGTGGCGCTGGGCCTGGCGCTCGGCATTCCGATCGCTTTGATCGGAGCGCACTTCATGAAAGACCAGTTGTACAACGTGCGCGCCTACGATCCGCTGAGCATGCTGGGCGGCATCGTGGTGTTGACGCTGGCGGCGGCGTTGGCGGGATTTATCCCGGCAAGACGGGCGGCGAGCATCCAGCCGATGGAGGCGTTGCGGATCGAGTAGCGCGACAACGAAAACGTCGTAGACTCTCGCTGCTGTAGCTATTTGTGATAAAACCTCCAAGCACGGCAGGAGGGTCTATGCGCAATCTTCTTACGATGTCGATCGTATGCGGCCTGGTGTTTTTGGGATCGCAGGCTTCCTGGGCCCAGCATGAGCACGGCGATCACGACGAAGCCGCGCCGGCGACGTACGGTCATATCACCTTTCCTACATCGTGCGCCGCGGCCGTGCGGCATGAGTTCGAACTGGGCGTGGCGGAGATGCACTCCTTCGAGTATTCGGCTGCCTACAAACAGTTTGGCGCGGTGACCGAACACGATCCGGAGTGCGCGATCGCCTATTGGGGCGAGGCGATGACGCTGTTCCATCAACTGTGGGCACCTCCGCAAAAAGACGCGATGGCGGAGGGCTGGCAGCTGGTGCAGAAGGCGCAGGCCGCGAAAGAAAAGAATGCGCGCGAAGAAGGCTTCGTGGCAGCCGCCGCCGCCTACTACAAACCGGGCGACCAGAGCAGCGAAGAGCGGGCGACGGCCTATTCCCTGGCGATGGGCAAGCTGCACGATGCCTATCCGGAAGACGAAGAGGCGGCGATTTTCTATGCGCTGTCGCTGCTGTCCGCCGAACCTCCGAGCGACACCTCGCTTTCGTATCACAAGAAAGCGGTAGTGATCTTGAACGGATTGCTGGCGAAAGATCCCGACCATCCGGGTCTGACGCATTACATCATTCATGCTTGCGACAATCCACAAATGGCGCAGGAAGGGCTGGCGGCAGCACGGCACTATGCCAACATCGCCCCGGGCTCGCCGCACGCGGTGCATATGCCGTCACACATTTTTGCCCGGCTCGGGTTATGGCAGGAGTCGATCCATTCCAACCTGGCGGCGATCGAGGTTTCAAAGACAACGAATAGCGGGACGGAATACGAACTGCACCCCATGGATTTCCTGATGTATGCGTACCTGCAGACGGGGCAGGACGACAAGGCCCGCGCTGTGGAAGAAGAAGCGGTCACGATGAAGAACGAGGGCTATGGACGGGGCCGCGAAAATTATTACTTTTATGTGCAGGCGCACTTCCCTGCCATGCTGGCGCTGGAGACGCGAGATTGGAAGTCGGCGGTGGCCTTGCAGCCTGCGGCGGGAGCAGGACCAGGCTTTCGTGAGATAACGTTTGGGGCGCGGGCGGAAGGAGCCGGGCATTTGAAGGATGTTGCTGCGGCGAAGCAAGCGGTGCACGATCTGGAAGCAGCCGACGATGAATACCGGAAGGCTCACCCGCACGACACCCACCCGCCGGTGGATACGGACGTCAACGAGGCGAAGGCGTGGCTGGCCTATGCACAGGGGAACAACGATGCGGCGTTCGGCTTGCTGAAGCCGGTGATTGAGCTGCAGGACAAAGTCGGCAAGGGCGAAGTGGAATTGCCGGCGCGCGAGATGTATGCCGACATGCTGCTGGAGTTGAATCGTCCCCAGGAGGCGCTGCAGCAATATCAGCTTTCGTTGAAGACGGACCCGAACCGCTTCAACGCGGTGTACGGGGCCGCGCATTCGGCCGAACTGGCGCAGCAGCGCGATTTGGCGATTACCTATTACAAGCAGCTTCTAGACAACTGCAAAGACGCGAAGACGCCGCGACCGGAACTGGCGCACGCGAAGGACGTGGTGGCGCAGGTGGTGACCGCCAAGGAGTAGCGTCCCCTCACTAGACGCGTATTGCTTGTTTCTCGTCGGCTTTGACGAGGCCCTTGCGGGCGAAGGCGCCGATGATGGGAGCGATGATCGTCACTCCACGTCTTTCCAACGCTTCTTCGCGCAGGCGCTGTGCCAGGCTTTCGCTGACGACCGAACTCGGGGTCATGCCGAGAGCTTCCATCTGCGGCAACAGGCTGCGCACCGTCTCGGTGAGCCACTCGTAAACCGGGCTATGCGGGCCGCCATCCATGATGCACTCCATGCGGCACTCGGGAGACGGCAAGCCCGCTTCCTGCATGAGCCAGAAGAGTTGCGATCCGACATTCGGCATTGGAACGGCGCGGCGGTAGAAATCCACGATGAGATCCTGGACCGACATCATCAATGGCATTTCCGGAATCGTGCGTGGGGCGTACGACATGTCGTATTCCTGGAACGCAATGAGGCCGCCGACGTGGATCATGCTGACAGCGCGGCGGAGCACGGCGAGGGCGTTGGGGGTGTGGATGAGGATGTGGCGGCCGATCACGGCGTCGTAAGCGCGCACCGGGGTATGGCTGTCGAAGTCGGTGTGTTCGAAAGTGACGTGGTCGTGGCCGGCGGAGCGAACGCGGCGCTCGGCGATTTCCAGCGACTGCGCGTCGGTATCGATGCAATGCAGCCGGCCATGCGGTCCGACTAGGCGCGCGGTGATGAGGGAAACTTCGCCGATTCCGCAGCCGACTTCAAGCACGCGCATGCCGCCGGCAACTCCGGCGCGCCGGAGAAAGCTATCGGTAAGCGGATTGAGAACCGAGGCCTGTAGAGATAAGCGCCGGCGTTCGTGGTCAGCGTTGCTGGTATTGAGTTCGGAAGCAGTGATGCTGCTCATAAGGCGACCTCCGGTTCGGAAGTGGCGGACATTATATGTCGCCATCCAGCAGGAGCACGGACTTTCTCGTCTCGCGGGACGCAAAGATTTTCGGGGCTTGGCTGGCGGTCTGGCGTCCACTTTGCGCATGGGTGCCAGCGAAGGCGCGGATTGTCGTCCGATTAAAACCCCATCCTATTTGCCACCATCGGCCAAGGGCGGAATGGCTGCCTTCTCACTCTAATCCAGCAGTAGGAGGATGCGATGACGAAGGCTGTTTTGTATTTGGTCGCCGGCGGGCTGCTATCGACGATGGCGGTGGCGCAGGGGGCTCAACCACAGGGCCAGGGAGGCGTACGGACGGTTGTCGGCTGCCTTGCCAAAGTCTACAGAGGTCAATACGTGATTACCGCGGAGGGACCGGGACCGAAGCAGTTTCGCGTGATTGGGGGCGACACATCCGGCTTGTCTCGCATGCAAGAGCACACGGTGCGGGTGACGGGTGTGGTGGGAACGAGCGATCCGGCAGTGCAAGCGACGACACCGCCGGGCCCGGGAAGCACCACGGGCGCGACGTACAACACCATCGATTTGCAGCAGGTGCAGGACGTAACCAGCAACTGCAGTGTGCCGGGCAAGGAGAGCAGGAAGTAGACGGTGCGGGTTACAAGCGTGCTTGTCGATCCGGACCTTACTCTTTCTTGTCATTGCGAGGAGGGCCAAAGCCCGACGCGGCAATCTGCTGTGAGAGGGGTGTTTCGAAGGTCGTTACGGGGCAATGTCGCAGTTGAACTGGGGAGCCGAAGACCTGCGAGAGGTCTTCCCATGTGGGATTTGTCTCCTCGATGAGAGCCACCTTCTTCGCACGGCTCCAGCTCTTGATCTGTTTCTCGCGGCGAATCGCGTTTAGAACATAGCCGAACCGCTCGAAGTGCACCAAACGGAAGACACGATATCGCTGCGTAAAACCAAAGCTCTCACAATCCCGGTGTTCCAGCGAGCGGCGTTGTACGGAGTTCGTCACGCCGGTGTAGAGCACCCGGCTCTTGCTCGCGAGAATGTAGACGAAGTAAGTGTGATCCTTCATATGCTTGATTGTCAGGCGATAGAAGGATTGAGGAAAGGATCTAGATCACAACGCAGACAGCAGGTCCCCACGTCGCTGCGCTCCTCGGGATGACAAGGGAGAGCGATGGGGAACAGAAAGTGATGGGGGCTGACCGCGGGCAAGAACAGCAGATCCCCACGTCGCTGCGCTTCTCGGGATGACAAGGGAGAGCGATGGGGGAACAGAAAGTGATGGGGGCTGACCGCGGGGAAGAACGGCAGATCCCCACGTCGCTGCGCTCCTCGGGATGACAAGAGTGAGCGATGTGGGAACAGGAAGTGATGTGGGTCGGCCGCAAGCAGAACAGCAGGTCCCCACGTCGCTGCGCTCCTCGGGATCACAAGGGAGAGCGATGCGGGAAGGGGGAGTGATGTGGGCTGTCCGCGGGCAGAACAGCAGGTCCCCACGTCGCTGCGCTCCTCGGGATGACAAGGGAAAGCGATGGTGGAATGGGGAGTGATGTGGGCTGACCGCGGGACAGAACAGCAGGTCCCCACGTCGCTGCGCTCCTCGGGATGACAAGGGAGGGCGATTGGGGATCAGAGGGTGATGCGGGCTGACCGCGGGGTAGAACAGTCCAACCGCGCGGGTTACAAGCGCTTCTTCGTCCATTCGTCGACGCGATCGAGGGCTTTGGCAATGTTTTCGATCGAGTTGGCGATGGAGAAGCGCAGGTAGCCTTCGCCGTAGGCGCCGAAGGCCGTCCCGGAGAGAGCGGCCACGCCGGCTTCTTCCAACAAGGCATCGGCCAGTTTCTTCGAGGGCCATCCGGTCTTGGTGATGTTGGGGAAAGTATAAAAAGCGCCGTGCGGGGTACGGCAGGAGAAGCCTTTGATCCGGTTCACGCGTTCGATGAAGAAATCGCGGCGCTCGAGGAAAGCCTGGTTCATCTTCACGACGGATGACTGGTCGCCCTTGATCGCTTCCACGCCGGCCATCTGGGTGAAACTCGCGGTGCAGGAGACAGAGTTGGTCGAGAGGCGTGCGATGTGCGCTGCCAGGTCGGGCCGCATGACGCCGTAGCCCATACGCCAGCCGGTCATGGCCCAGGTTTTGGAGAAGCCATCGAGCAGGATGGTGCGTTCCTTGAAGCCGGGCACGGACATGATGGAATGGTGCTCGCCCTGGAACAGCAGGCGGCTATAGATTTCGTCACTCAGAATCATGATGTCGCGATCGCCGATGGCTGCGGCGATGTCGGCGATGTCCTGTTTGGTGAGCACGCCGCCGGTGGGATTCTGGGGCGAGTTGAGGATGATGAGCCGCGTCCGGTCGGTGATGAGGTCCTTGAGCTCGTTAACGTCGAGGCGGAAATCGCGTTCCTCGCGCAGCTTGATGGGAACGGGCTTGGCGCCGACGAAATTGATCATCGACTCGTAGATTGGGAAGCCCGGGTTGGGGTAGATGATTTCGTCCCCTTCGTCGGCCAGCGCCAGCATGGTGAAGAAAATGATCGGCTTGCCACCGGGAACGACGATCACCTCTTCGGGGGTGACTTTTACCCCACGGGTGGCGGAGATCTCATCGGCAATGGTCTGGCGAAGCACGGGCAGGCCGGGCGAAGGTCCGTAGTGGGTGAATCCCTGGTTCAAGGCCTCGATCCCGGCGTCGACAACGTTGCGGGGGGTGTCGAAATCAGGCTCGCCGATTTCCAGGTGAACGATATCTTTGCCCTGCGCCTCAAGCGCGCGGGCGCGGACGAGGACCTCGAAGGCGGTTTCGGTACCGAGGCGGGCCATGCGGCGCGCGAGATGCAGTTCCATGGTCGAAGTTGGAGTCATAAGCAAACTCACGATTATACCCTCGCAAAGCGGTGCGACCATCATGCGCACCGCGGCAGCCATCGCCCAGTGACCGTCAACCGGCCGCATTGTGACGTACCCTCAGAGGGCCGTACGGTTCTCTTAGTTCCGAAGTGGGTGGCCTAAAAAGTAACTTTCCTCGATACCCCAGATAGCAAACTCGTTATCAGCGACATTCATCCATGGACTCTCTAGAGGAGTTCTGTCGTGACTACCAAAAGATTTGCCCCTGGAAAAAAATGGCTCGTTGTCTCCGTTCTCTTACTCTTTGTGCTGTGCCTGTTCAGCAGTTCTCGTCTGTGGGCGCAGGCGACCTCCGGCTCGGTGGCCGGTACGATCAGCGACCCCACCGGGGCAGTGGTGCCCAACGCAAACGTGACCATCACCGACGAGCAGCGCGGGGTCTCGTTCCAAGTGATGTCGAATGGTTCCGGCTGGTATGTCCGCAACCAACTTCCGAACGGCGTTTACGACATCCACGTCCAGGCGCAGGGCTTTAAGGCGGTGGATCAGAAGAACGTTGTCGTAAACATCGATCGCGAGACCCGCAACGACATCACCATGGCGCTGGGCAATGCGCAGCAGACGGTGACGGTGCAGGCCAATGAGGCGCCCGTGCTGGTGACCGACCGGGCGGAGATCAGCACAACCCTGCCGGCGGCGGAGTTGAACCAACTGCCGACGTTGGGGCAGAACGTAACCCAGTTGGAGCTGCTGGCCCCGGGCGAAGTGCGCAATGTGTATGACATTGCGGCGAACGAAAACCCGCAGGGTGGGCAGGCGAATAATGCCGATGGCCTGCTGTTCGGATTTGCCAACCGGCAGATCGATGGCGCCGACGACATGGATGCGGTGCTGGGAATCCAGGTGGTGAATCCGCCGCCTGATTCGCTCGACCAGATGAAGGTGACGACCAGCAACTACGACGCGGAGTTCGGCCGCGCCGCCGGATCATTTGTGGAGTACTCGACAAAATCCGGAACCAACCAGTTGCACGGGGACCTTTTCGAATTCCTGCGTAACAACTATTTTGACGCGCGCAATCCTTATACCGAGCCGGCGGGCACGCAGCAGCAACCTCTGCGCTTCAACCAGTTCGGCGGATCGCTCGGCGGGCCGATCAAGAAGGACAAGTTGTTCTTCTTCTTTACCTACCAGGGTCAACGGCAGGTGATTGGTTCGGGCTTCCTGACCAGCGTGCCTACGGCCGCGGAGCGCGCCGGCGACCTGACGGCGCTGGGTGGTCCGGTACTGGCGCCGGGCTCCATCGATCCGCAGGCGGCGAACCTGCTGGGACTCATCCCGCTTCCGAACACCTCGGTCGGAGGTACTCCGTATTACCTCGGTACGGGTTCGGTGAAGTTCAACACCAACCAATACGACGGCCGCGTCGACTACTACCTGTCGAACAAGGACCGGGTGTTCTTCCGTTACGATTATTTCGGTTCGAACATCAACACGCCCAGCGTCTTTGGGCCGATTGCCGGCGGACCCTCGGTGTATCCGTCGTTCGAGAGCGGAATTTCCACGGGACAAAACCACAACGGCGCGGTGAACTTCAACCACGTCTTCAGTTCGTCGACGCTGATGAACCTGCGCTTCAGCTATTTCCGCTACGGGATCGACGTATTGCCGACCGACTACGGCTCCAACACGGCGGCGGCGGCAGGCCTGGGAGGCATCAACACCGGCGATCCAAATACCGGCGGATTGCCGAACTTCCTCTTCAACGGCACCAAGCTGAGCGGCGCGACGGTGCCAGGATACCAATCGAGCGGTTTTCAGTTTGGCACCTCGATTTCAACCAATGCTCCGCTGCATGAGCAGGAACAGCTCTACCAACTCTCGCCAACTTTCACCAAGCAGCTTGGCAATCACGAGATCAAGTGGGGCGGCGACTATCGCTGGGACGTGAATTACCGCAGCTCCAGCGACACCAGCCGCCGCGGCGTGTACACGTTCTCGGCCGACACGGCGAGTTCCTACGGGCCCACGGAGGACGCATTCGAATCGTACCTGCTGGGTTTGCCGTCCGAATTCCAGCGCTGGGAATTTCTCGGCAATCCGACAGAACACGAGCAGGACGTCTTTGCGTTCGTGCAGGACAGGTGGCGGGTAACATCGAAACTTACGCTCTCCCTCGGCGTTCGCTGGGAGCTTTACACCGCTCCCTATGCCAACAGGGGAGATGGCGCAAACTTCAACCTGCAAACCGGCCAGCTCATGGTGGCAGGCTATGGCGACGTGAACCGCTATACCAACATCAACAATCGGTATAACAATTTTGCTCCGCGCATCGGCATTGCCTACCAACTGGATCCGAAGACGGTCATCCGCACCGGCTACGGACGAAGCTACTTCCCCAACTTCTTCAGTATCCAGATCAGCCACAACTACCCGGTGGACTACACCCAGGACTTAACCGTGCCGGTCGGTTCCTCGCTGCCGTTCACCCTGGCGCAAGGACCTCCGGCACCGGCCACGCCGGTGATTCCCGCGGACGGTCAGCTCTACCTGCCGGCTGGCGTGAGCGCGACCGGCATTCCACTCGACCGCAAGCAGGGGTACGTGGATATGTACAACCTGGCGATCCAGCATGAGTTCGGCAACAATTTTTCATTGCAGCTTGCCTACGTGGGAAACCAGGCACGGCATCTCTACAGCTTTATCGACGCCAACGATCCCGTGCCGGGGCCGGGCAACTCGGACTTCAATCGCCCGTATTATCCGGTGTACGGATACACCCAGAGCATCACCCAGTTCTGCAATTGTTTCAGTTCGAACTACAACGCGTTGCAGGTGAGCGTGGAGAAGCGCTTGTCGGCTTTCTACTCGCTGACCGGACAATATACCTGGTCGAAGACGATGAATTTCGGCGATGACTCCGCCGAATTCGGGCCTTACGACATCAACTCGCAGTATGGGCCGGCAGACTTCGATCGCACGAATACTTTCACCCTCGGACACGTGATCCAGGTTCCGATCGGCAAAGGAATGCCGCTGCTTGGCAATGCGGGCGGGCTGGCGCAGAACGTGTTCGGCGGATGGCAGTTTACCGGCGTCACCACCGTATATAGCGGGCTTCCGTACACCCCGGTCTATTCCAACAACAGTTCGCTGAACTCAACCTACTCGTTGCGGGCGCAGGAGATCAGCGATCCGATGGCGGGCGCGCCTTCGGGCTCCTATAACCCGGCGGCGTTTATGCCGCTGGCGGAGTTCCAGGCGTTGTATCCCTTCCAGGAGGGCAATGCGGGACGGAACTCGCTGCGTGGACCGAACTACGTGGACGCGGACTGGGAGCTGGCCAAGACCTTCAAGTTGTCGGAGCGCACCAACTTGAACTTTGCCTGGCAGAACTTCAACGTGTTCAACCACCCCAACCGGGCCCTGCCCAACAACAACGTGGACAGCGCTTCGGCAGGACAAATCACGTCGCTGGAATTTTTCGCAGTACCGCGGACGATGCAGTTCAGCCTGCGCTTGTCGTTCTAGGCGCACAAACCTTGATGGGGCGGCTCGGCAGGGCCGCCTCTACTTCTCTTCCGAGGGCAAGGCGATGGCGACGGTGATCTCTGCGCTCTTGGCAATCATGGCAGACACCGAGCAATACTTTTGCTGGGAAAGGCGTACTGCGTCTTCCACGGACTTGCGCGAGACTGGGCCTTCCACGCGGTAGAGCAGCGAGATCTTGGTGAAGACCTTGGGATGCTCGGGGGCGCGCTCGACCACCACCGCGCTTACTTCCAGGGACGTAAAAGGCTCGCGTTTCTTCTTGAGGATGGCGACCACATCCGAGGCAGTGCATCCGCAAAGACCCATGAGGACGTACTCCAGCGGGCTGCTTCCCTGCTTGGTCTGGCTGGAATCCATGATGACTGCATGGCCGCTGCTGGCAGCTGCGCTCATGCGCTCGTCTTCGATCCACTTCACGCGGGCTTCCATGGGTCCTTTCGCCGGCTAACGCCGGGCATCGGTATAGGGTTCGGGGTGAATGAGCACGCGGTAGAGCTCGGGATGCGCATGCTTGAAGGCGATTTCCAGTTCGGTCTGCACTTCGTGCACCCGCGAGAGCGCCATAGTGTCGTCGAAGGTGCAGTGGCACGAGACGTAAAGATGGCCGCCGACTCGTTTGAAGACAACGTCATGCATATCGTGGATTTCGGGGAAGGTGGATGCGATCGTCAGCAGCTGCTTCTCCAGCGCGGCTTCGCGCAGGATGCGCTGGGTGTGCTCGATACGCGCCGGTTCGCTCTCGATGTGAGTGAGGATCGACGAGATCTCGTGCACCTCGTCCTTGATCTCAGCTTCGAGGCGCGTGACCAGGTCGTGGGCCTGCATCATGGTGAGTTGCTCGTCGAGTTCGACATGCTGCTCGACGTGCAGCTTGCCCTCGATTTCCTGGATGCTGATGTCGTGGACGTACCAGTTGTTGCGAGTGGCGACGCCGCGGATCTGGTCGAAGATGTTTTCCTCGCCGGCGGCGCGCGGGATGGCGATGACGTCGACATCGGCGTCTTCAAGCACCTGCCGCACAGCCTGGCGGGCGGCCTCGGCCACCAGGCCGGAGCGCTGAAAGGTGACCTGGCGCGAGAGGGCGATGTTGAGGTCTACGAAGTAGTGGTTGCCGGCGCGGCGAATGCGGACACGCTCGATTTCGAGAACACCTTCCACTGCGGCGACGCGATCGATAATGCTGGCGCGTACACCGACCGGGGCGGCATCCAGCAGAGCATCGATGGTTTGCCGCGCCAGCCGCCACGAAACCCAGACCACGATCGCCGCTACGAACAACGCGGCGATCGGATCGGCGCGGAGCAGGCCGCGATGTCCGGTACGCTCCGCGATGGCCACCAGAATCAGGCCAACGATGACGACCGAACTCGACCACACATCGGTGCCGAAGTGCAGCGCATCGGCCTGCAGCGCCTGGCTGTTGTAACGCAGCGCGATGCGTTTCAATCGGCGTGAGCGCCATAGGTCGATGACGATCGACGTAAACATGACCGCAAAGGCCCAGGCACTCGGGCGGATGTCGACGGTATGGAAGAACAGGCGCTCCACCGCCTCGTACACGATCCACACGCAGGTGAGCAGCAAGAGGCCGGTTTCGATGAAGGCGGAGAAATTTTCAACTTTGCCATGACCGAACTGATGGTCGGCATCGGCAGGCTTGTCCGAGACCCGCACCGACATGAGGGTGATGATGGCGGCGATCAGGTCGAGACCGGAGTGGGCGGCTTCGGATAGGATACCCAGGCTGCCGGTGTAGTTGCCCACCACCACTTTCAGGGAGGCGATGAAGATGGCGGCGAAGACGGAATAGAGGGCGACGGATCTCTTGTCCCGCCGCATCGCTTCTATTCCGAATTGCGTCGGCTCGGAAACCGCGACGCGTGGTGTCTGTAGGTTCGCCATCGAAACGATTATCGCCTTTCGCGCGGATCGCGCCAACGAGGAAACGTGGTTCCTATGCTACGATTTTTGGCAGAAATCGATCGGAGGGCCTGGTTGTTGCGCTTCGTGCATTGCGGTTTGCTGCTGCTGCTTTTTGCCGGAAGCGTATTTGCGCAGCCCCCGGCGAAGAAGCAGGCGCCTAAGAAGCCTGTGCCGGCGCAGGACCCGGTCGCACTCGATGACATGGTCATCGTGATCACCGGGGCGTGCCAGACGCCGCCGGGAGAGTTTGCGGTCCGCGATTGCGTGCGCGGGGTCACCCGCCAGGAATTCGAAGACCTAGTCGCCTCCGTCGACCCGAATGGCACCCCCGAATCCCACAAGAAACTCGCCGAGGCGCTGGGGCGGATCATCATCCTCTCCAATGAAGCCAAGAAACGTGGCCTGCCGAAAGATCCGCAGATCCGCCAATTGTTGCGCCTGGAACAGATGCAGTTGCTGGCAAACCTTCTCATCTCGCGCTCGATGAAGCAGGAAACCGTGAACCTGCCCGAGGACGAGATCGAGACGTTTTACCGTGAGCACATCGGCGACTACCAGTCCGATGAACTGGAAAAGATCGAGATCCCGGCGAAGAATGTTCCGGGAGCATCCCCTGACGAAGAGAAAGCTTTCGCGGAAACGATCCGGTCCCGTTGTGCCGCGGGGGAAGACGTTGCGAAGTTACAAAGCGAGGCTGACCAGAGGGTAGCGCGCACGGCCTCAGCACCACTGGATTTGAAAGACCAGCGCAGAAGTATGTTCCCTCCGGAGGCGCAGCCTCTCTTCGACCTGAAGGCCGGACAGTGCTCCCAGGTAGTGCAGGAGCAAAAGCGATTCGTGGTGTACAAGATCATCGCGACCACCACTATTCCCTTGGCCGAGGTACGTGGAGCGATCGTGAGTACGCTGCAGTCTGCGCACGTCAAGAGCGAACTGGATGCTTTGAAGGACCAGCATGCCATCAGCCTGAACGGCAAATACTTCGGACCTGCTTCCCCCACGCCTGCATCTGAAACCAAGCCTGCGGCGCCGTCCAGCCAATCCCCGAAGTAAGCGGTGTTAGGCAGTGCGCAGAATAATGCGCAGGATCTCGCTGCGCTTCCAGAGCCGCATGCGCGGTCCCCAGGTGCCGGTCCCACGCCCCACGATGGCGGTCATTCCTTCGACCTCGTAGCGGCCCGAGAGTAACTTGAAGGCAATCCTCACCAAATACTTGAACGGCCAGATCTGGCCTTCGTGGGTGTGGCCAGAGAGCATGAGGCCAGCGCCCAGCTGTGCCGCGTGCTCCGCCAGGATTGGGGTGTGCGACAAGAAGACGGTCGCGCCCGGAGGCCGGTTGGCAAAGGCTTCGTCCATGGCCAGAGCCTGATCGCGCCGCCCACCTTTGCGAAACGAAACGTCGTCCACTCCGGCAATCACCAGTCCCGGCAATATTTCCGTATGTTCATCGCGCAGCACGCGGAAGCCACCTTGTCGCAGTAACGCGATGATCGGCTCGGGCCCCGCATAGAACTCATGGTTGCCGGTAACGACGAACACTCCAAGCGGCGCACGAAAGCGCTGAAGAGTTGGCAGCCAACCGGCGTGGGTCTCTTTTTCGCCCTCAAAGATATCGCCGGCAAGAATGAGCAGGTCCGGCTCGAGAGCGTTGAACTGCGCGGCGCGGGCGGTGGCCCAGCGATGGCCGAGCATGGAGCCCAGGTGCATGTCGCTGGCAACCACCATCACCGTTCCATCGGATGCGGGAGGCAGGCCACGCATTTTCACTTCATATTCGGTGACCACCGGCGTACGCCACGCCTGGATGTAGGCGATCAACACCAGCATCGCGGCAGCGATCAGTGCGCCGGTCCGGAATTGAATTGCGAGGGACGGCAATAGAAACCCAAATCCTGTGATCAGGTCGGCAGCCAGAAAGCTAACGAAGACAAGAAAGAAAATACCGACCCAACTGGCCCCGATGTACTCCAGGACATGCGAAACCGCACCGCCAACTTCGGAGTGTTCCATCACCCGGGCGAGGATGTAGCTGGCGCCAAGGAAAATCAGGATGGGGACCAGCAGGAAGGGCGGAACATGGTGGGCGACGAAGGGGATCGATAACAGGCGGGCAATGATGTAGGCGTGAATGCCGCCCCAGATCAACAAAATGAGGACGAAGAACAAGCGGTCTCCCTTTTACGATTGTAGCGTTTGTTCCCCGCCATCTCCTGTGATGGGTGGAGGCGGCCGCGCACATCGACGCTCTTAGTCCGTCCGGAGGAGTTCCGTCTCTGTCTAAGGCAATTCACTCCCGCGCCAAGGTGCCATTGAGGAGCTTTGGATTTTTGAATACGCTGGGTGCACTCAAAACTGGGCGGAAACAGTGTTCTCGGACATCACAAAGGGTCACAAGGTAGGCTGGTTGTTCGGCGTGACGATCAGCATCGGCATCGCTGCGCTACTCACGTTCCTGGTACGTGGAACCCATCGCTCCGTAATTATTCCCATCGTGTTCCTTGGCGTCATCATCTTGTGCTCGCGGTATTTTGGATTGCTCGCCGGAATCCTTGGATCCGTGCTCGCAGCTTCCATCTTCGCTTTTTTTCTTTTTGAACCGTATGGCAGCTTCCAGGTAAACGATCACCAGGCGCTTTCGAACCTGGGCCTGCTTCTCTTCGCAGGCATCGCTCTCTCCTACGCCAACGCAGGCCAGGGAGAAGAACGGCCCTCCCCTCCTTCCAGGCTCAAACCGCAATAACCTCACTCACCCTGCTGCTGCATCTCTGATCTGCTTCCACGCTTCCTGCACATGACGACGTTCGGTGCGCGTCTGTCCCACGCAGAAACGCAGGGCATACTTACCGTCGAGCTTGGTGTGCGAGAGGAAGAGCTTGCCGCTTTTATTCAGTTGTTGCAGGAGGCGCTCGCTATCGGCATCTCCGCTCTTGAGCCGGAAGCACACCAGGTTCAGCGGATGCGGAGCGAGAATCTCAAACCGTGGATCGTCTTTCACCCACCCTGCGAATTCCTGTGCAAGAGCGACATGCTGGCGAATGTGGAACTGTAATCCTTCGACGCCGTAGTGTCGCACCACGAACCATAACTTCAGCGCCCGGAAGCGCCGCCCCAACGGCACATGCCAGTCACGATAATCGATCACAGTCCCCTGCTCCGAGGCCTGGTTGCGGAGATACTCGGGCACTACGCTCAGGCTGTTGATCAGCGCCCGCCGGTCACTTCACGTAAAACGCGGTGCAATCGAAGTTGGTGAACATCCACTTGTGCGGATTGAAGGCGTAGCTGTCTGCCAGTTCGACGCCTTGATGCGTCCATCGGAATTCCGGGCACAGGGCGGCGGTTCCAGCCATGGCAGCGTCCACGTGCAGCCAGACGCCGTGCCGGCGGCAGACCTCCGCGATGGCAGCAATCGGATCCATGGCGAGACTCGAGGTTGTGCCGACGGTTGCGCAGACGAAAAATGGAAGCTTGCCGGCACGCTTATCGTCGGTGATGGCCCGCTCCAGCGCCACCGGCTTCATGGCAAAGTTTTCATCCACCTCGATGAGCCGCAGGTTCTTGCTCCCGACCCCCATGACCTTGATGTCTTTCTCCACATGGGAATGCGCCTGGCTTGAGGTATAGGCCACCAGCGGCATGTGGCAGCCTTCCTCATTGCTCTTGCCGTTCGTGGCCTGCTCGCGGGCAGCCAGCATTGCACAGAGCGATGCGCTGGAGACGGAGTCCTGGATGACCCCGCCGCCCTGGCTGCTGGAGAGGAAGTGTTGCGGCAGGCCCAGCATTTTCACCAGCCAATCCAGCATCTTCATCTCGACTTCGGTGCAGGCCGGGCTCGTGGCCCACAGCATTCCCTGCACTCCGAGCCCCGAGGACACGAGGTCGCCGAGGATCGAGGGGCCGGAAGAATTCGATGGAAAGTAGGCGTAGAAATTGGGCGACTGCCAATGGGTGATGCCGGGCAGCACCTTGGCATCGATCTCCGGCAACAGGTTTGTGACCAGCTCGCCCGTCAGCGGCGGCTCGTCCGGCAGGGATCTGAATACTTCACCGGGAGTGACGGAGGAGAGGACAGGCAGCGTCTCGACCTGTTCAATGTAACGGGCCACCCAGTCGATCACGTCGCGTCCCGCGGCGCGAAACTCGTCCGGGGTCATATGAAAGCCCTGCTTCATGTCGTCCATGAAGCTAGCGTATCAAAAGGTAGCGAAAACAATTGTGGATGAGTTGTAAAGCGGGGACGCGGCTAGATTACGGTGATGACGAAGGTTGGCGGAGTCTGCAAACCAGCGCGGTACACCTTGTGCGTTGACAGCACTTCGGCAATGGCATCGGCGTGCACCAGGTAGCGTCCGGGCGGCAGCTTGAGGCCAAAAGGAATCGGTACGTTCAGTTGATGCCGGGCCAGCGTGAAGTGCTGATAGCCGATGGCGAAGGCTTTTCCGATTTCATTGACGGCAACCACGAGAATGGTTTCGTCGAGGTCGGTTTCACTCTGGTTGGAAACAGAAAGTGCGCCGGAAATCGAGGTGACGTCGAGTTGCGGAGCGCTTGCCCAAGCAATCGCCAGGGCCGGGGCCGGCTCGGTAGGCTTGGCTTTGACCGCGGCGGCAGGCTTCTTTTCCTGCGCCGAAGTAAAAGACGCCAACAGCAAAGCGACGATGGCGATCCTCAACACCATGCATAGAGTATAGGCGCAATCGCGTGCTGCTTCAGGTTACGAAGGTCGGGTGAATCATGGCGATAAAGAGCAGGTCCGCCGCGAAAAGTGCCTCAGTACGAAGCGGAACCCTGCTTGTCGAGATACCGGATCAGCTTCTCGACATCGTTACTCTCGACGGACAAGTCCGCCCACTCAGGCGTTAATACGTTTCCGTGGTAAACGTAGATGGCGCAAATGCGGAGGCTTTTCGCCTTGGCTGCGATGGCATCGGCTTCGTCGGCTAGCACCGTGTGACCGATCAGGACTGCCAGGAACTCGTCATGCTGCAGGAGAAGGATGGCATCCAGCGGTTCGCGCGGCGAGGACACGGAGTAGCCTGCCATGGTGAGCATGTCGTTCCGGCCAATCAGCAAAGGCGTAGAACGGCTCACGGAAAGCAGTCGTCGGGTCGGTTGATTCACGGGACGGTCCTTGTTTGCATCCGAGCCTGTATCCGGGATCGCGGGTTGTCTCGCTGCGCAGAGTTCTCATCGTCACAACCCTGCGCTATACTGACGATGCCGTCGACGGATTCTAAACTGTGCACGTATCAGAGCACAAAGCGACGGATCTTTAAAAATCAGCGGGAGTAACTTGAGCCGTTTTCGAGGCGTGAGCCTCGAGGCGAAATCCCGAGCGTAGTCGAGGGATCTTTTAAATAAGCGGGAGTAACTTGAGCCGTTTTCGAGGCGTAAGCCTCGAGGCGAAATCCCGAGCGCAGTCGAGGGATCTTTTAAAAATCAGCGGGAGTAACTCAGTGGTAGAGTCACGGCTTCCCAAGCCGTTGGTCGCGGGTTCGATCCCCGTCTCCCGCTCCAGTCCTTCCCCGGAGCTGAAATACGCACTCCACACTACCTAGTGTAGTTGAGTCGTAAAACGATCTAAATCCTTTCCGTTCATCCCCCGTTGGTGGGATACGCCCGGAAATGGGATTGACTTGCGTCCGCGCATCCAGCAACGTAGCCATGAAACATTTCAAAGCACACGCGGCCCCGGCAGCGAGCCCGAAGCGTGGTTTGATAGGCCAGCAATGAACGACACGATTGCAATCGAGACCTTCGTCAACAGCCCCGATTTCTTCCGGAAGTTGCTCGAAGAGCTCTACGAGGGAGTGTATTTCGTCGATAGGCAGCGGCGGATCACTTACTGGAACCGCGGCGCGCAACGCATCTCCGGCTACTCCGCAGAGGAAGTCGTCGGCCATTTCTGCCAGGACAATCTCCTGAATCACGTGGACGAGGCGGGCACGCAACTCTGTTTCGGCCGTTGTCCGCTCGTCGAAACCGTGGAAAGCGGTTTGCCCCACGAGTGTGAGCTCTATCTTCACCACAAGACAGGTCACCGCGTACCTGTACGGGTGCGCGTCACCCCGGTGCGTGACGCCAACCGCAAGATCGTCGGGGCCATCGAGATGTTCGTGGAATCGAATAGCGCGAAGATGCGCAGCGAACACATGCAGTACCTGGAATCGCGCGGCTTCCTCGATCCGATGACGGATCTCGGCAATCGCCGTTTTCTCGAGATCGAACTCTACAACTCGCTCCACGATTTCCGGCAGCACGGGCTTCCCTTCGGCGCTTTTCTCGCCGATATCGATCACCTGCGCATCGTCAACGAACACTATGGCCACCAGGTTGGAGACCAGGCGCTGCGCGCAGTCGCGCAAACCCTTACCAATGCGGTGAGTGAGCCCTGCATCCTTGGCCGCTGGTCGGTGGACGAATTCCTGGTGCTGGTCCCCAACTCTTCGGTCGATCATCTCGGAGATATTGCCGAGCGGTGCCGCAGCATGGTCGAAAAAACCACCGTGCCGGTCGCCGACAAACAAGTGAACGCAACCATCTCGGTGGGGGCCTCGGTGGTCGATGCGCTGGATACGATGGAAGTGATGGTCCGGCGGTTGGAGAGTCTTCTACAGCGCAGCAAGTACGCCGGGCGGAACCGCGTCACCGTGCGCTAGCGTTTCTTAAGCGGCCGGGCGAACCTCGCGCACCCGGTTTTTCCAGTGCGACCACACAAACAAGGCAATCGCCACCAGCAGCCCCGCCGCGATCACCACGTCGAAGCGATGGAACCACATCTTCAGCCGCGGATCGGTGTCCCACCGCTCTCCCAGGCGTTCGCCGACGTACGCCAATACCAGGCACCACGGCCACGATCCGATAAACGTATAGATGTGAAAGCGCAGGCGCGGCATTTTCGCGACCCCTGCCGGCAGCGCAATAAAGGTGCGTACCACCGGAAGAAGGCGCGCCACTAGCACCGTGATATCGCCATAGCGCAGGAAGAATTTTTCCGTCCGGTCGAGATCGTGCTGGTTGAGAAGGATGAACTTTCCCCAGCGCTGAATCAGCGGACGGCCGCCATAGTTGCCAATTTCGTAGGCGAGCACGGAGCCCAGGTTGCAGCCGATCGCCCCCCAGGTCGCCACCCATAACAGCTTGAAGCGTCCCGTATACACCAGGTATCCGGAGAACGGCATGATGACTTCGGAGGGCAGAGGAATGCACGCCGACTCGATGGCCATGAGCAGCATGACCCCCGCGTAACCGGCGGAACTGATCACATGAATGATGAATTCGCCGATGGAGGCGATCAGGTTATGCAGCATCGGGCGGCGAGCTAGAAATCCTGCGTGTCTTGGGTGAAGGCAAAGCCGGGAATGGTGGCGCCGTCCGCGGATTTCTGCACCTTCACCCGCGTGGTTTCGACGTTGGGAGCGTTCACATCGGCCGGGCGTAGCATCGCGTACTGCGCGAAGACTTCGTTATAAACCTTTGTGACGAGATAGTTTTTGCCGTCGGACTCGTTACGCCATACCTGCCCGAGCTGGATCGATTTAACGGCCATAGATTCCAGAGTATATGCCTTGGCAGGGGCAGTCAATTGCGGGAAATGGCACCGTCTACAATCCTGGACTGCCGCAAATCGGAAGGATTCTGCGGGCGGCCGGACAGCGTAAACTGAAAGCATGGCCAAAGAACGCAAGCTCGAATCGCGGGTGAATGGGAATCTCTCTGAATGGTATTGCACTTCCTGTGCATGGTCGGTGGTGGTTTCCGGTGACGAGAGAAAAATACCCGAGAAGGACATCAATGACCTGTTTCATGGGCACGCTTGCACTGGCAACAAGAAACACAGCCCTGAGGGCGGAGACCACGCCGGCTGATTGAATGGTCCGCCTGCGGCCTGGAAGATGCTTCTTGAGCAGGCCATCCAACCAACGAGGGTGGTTCCGCTTCCCCCGACGATTCGTCCACAGGACGCAAACGACTCGGGAAGAGTTGGACTAAAATGAGTGCAACTATGCACAACATGGCTGTCGCCTCTGAAAAACTGACGCACGCACAGAAGCTGGATCAACTCGCCGAAGTCGCTGTCCGGGTCGGGCTCGGCCTGGGCCACGGACAAGAGCTGATGATTTCGGCGTCGCTCGATGCCCTTCCGCTTACGCGGCGTATTACCGAGCACGCCTATCGCGCTGGAGCTTCCATCGTCACAACATTTTTCAGCGATGATGAGGCGACCTTGATGCGTTACCGCCTCGCACCCAATGAAAGCTTCGATGCCGCGCCCAAGTGGCTGTTTGACGCCATGGCGGAAGGCTTCAAGAGCAACGTCGCCCGGCTTGGCATCGCCGGCGCGAATCCGATGCTGCTCTCCAATGAAGATCCCGACAAGGTGGGCCGCGCCAATCGCGCCGTCTCCAAGGCCGCGCGGCCGGCGATGGAAATTATCACCCGCCACGAGATCAATTGGACGATTGTGGCCAGCGCCACCCCGGCCTGGGCGGCGGCGATGTTTCCCAATGACGAGCCGGAGGTTGCCATCGGTAAGCTCTGGGACGCGATCTTCGAGACCTCGCGGGTGGGCGGCGACGATCCGGTCAGTGCCTGGAAAACGCATGATGCCGGGCTACAGAAGCGAGCCGCCTTCATGAACGAGAAACGCTACTCTGCCCTGCACTACCGCGGTCCCGGCACCGACTTCCGTCTCGGCCTGGCCGACGACCATCTCTGGATGGGCGGTGGCACGACCGCCGGCAACGGTCTCTACTGCGTTCCCAACATTCCGACCGAAGAAGTCTTCACCACGCCGCACAAAGACCGTGCCGATGGAAGCGTGACTGCCAGCAAACCGCTTTCCTTCCAGGGCACGATGATCGAAGGGATCCAGGTGCGATTCGAGAAAGGTCGCATCGTGGAGGCGCGCGCCACGCGTGGCCAGGAAGTCCTGCAGAAGCTGATCGACACCGACGATGGCGCGCGGCGCTTAGGCGAGGTGGCGCTCGTTCCCCACTCTTCGCCCATCGCCCACAGCGGGTTAATTTTCTTCAACACGCTCTTCGATGAAAATGCCGCGTCGCACATTGCGCTGGGCCAGGCCTACACTTCCTGCCTGCGTGATGGAGAAAAACTGACTCCCGAAGAACTCGCCGCCAAGGGCGCCAATACCAGCCTCATTCATGTGGACTGGATGATCGGTTCGGAGAAGCTCGACATCGACGGCATCAGCGCGTCGAATCAAGCCGAGCCCCTGATGCGCCAGGGCGAGTGGGTCTAGCCCGCTGAAATCTGTCCACCTTGTCGTGCTCTGTACGACAGGGTGGGCCGCCACACCCGTGACATTCGTCCTGCAAAAAGAAATCCCACCCCGAGCATCCGAGGTGGGATCGTAAACCTGCTCCTGCTAGAAGCCAGGGGCTTTTTCGAGCGTGTGGTTACACGTGCCCGTGGTCGGCTGCACCGGCATCGGGGGCGGCGTGGGAATCTGCGGACTGGAGAAGTCGAAGAATTCCGTCATGTCGTCCTGGGCCGCATCGCGTGCCGTCAAAGGTGGAAGGTTGAACCGCGTTTCGATGAACTTCATGATCGCGGTAAAGTCGCGGTTCACGTGCGAAACAAACTGCGGCTTGGTCCACGGCGAGATGACGGTGACCGGCACGCGGAAGCCTGACATTGCGAAGGTTCCGGTAAGGTCGCCGGGCTTCAGCATCGGAGGAATCGCATCCGGCGCAGGCTCTGCGAAGGGCACCACGTGATCGTAGAGTCCACCGCCCTCGTCGTAGGTCAGGATGAACACCGAGTTGGCATAGATCGGACTTTGCAGGAAGGCATTCACGATATTCGATACATCGTTCGCGCCTTTCTGAATGTTGTTGGTCGGATGCTCGTCCAGTCCAATCTTGCCCGCGCGCTCGATGAATATAACCTCGGGCAGCGTGCTCGGGTTCTGGATGTCGGTATAGTAGTGGCTGATGTTGTAAACATTGCCCTGGTAGGTATTCCAGTCCGAGAAGCTCGAGAAATAAACGGAACTGTCCTGGTAGTAGTAGCGCCACGAAACACCATGGGTCGACAAGTCGCGGAAGAAGGTGGGCTGCGGCCATCCACCGGTCGGCGGCACGTCCTGCGGACGGATGTGACCGAAAGACGTGGCCGTCAACAAATACATCCGGTTCGGCAGCGTGTCCGAGAGCAAGGGTGAGAACCAGGTGTCGCTGGTCGCGTATTGCGAAGCCAATTCGTAGTAGAACGGCAGATCGGTCTGGTCGTAGTAGCCCATCATGCGCGTGCCCTGCGGATCGTTATTCGTCGGCAGCGATCCTTCCGTCTTCATGAAGTAATCCATCTTGCCGCCGTGCATGGCATAGTGGCTCTCGTTCCACGCGGGTGTGATGTTGTCAGTGCATTCCGTCTGCGAATGGAAGGGGCTGACGTTGGCTGTGTTCTGGTAATCCGGTAAAGAAGCCGACAGCGGCACGCCGTTGAAGGTGCCAGTCCAGCCCTCGCTCTGTTTATACGCGCCCAGCATTCCGAAATAGCTGTCGAAGGAACGGTTCTCTTCGACCATGTAGATGATGTGCTTGACCTGCGTAATGCCAGAGCCGCTGGAAGTAGTGACCGTCACCGTCGCCGTGGCTGTCGCCGGCGTTCCCGTGCCGGATGCCGTTGCCGTATAGGTCGTAGTCGCCGTCGGAGATACGGTGGTCGAACCATTGGCTGCGACCGTTCCCACGCCGTTATCGATGCTCACCGAGGTCGCGTTGGTCGAGGTCCATGTGAGGGTCGAAGATCCGCCCGCCGTGATCGACGTCGGCGCTGCGGTCAACGTGACCGTCGGTCCAGCCGCCGACACTGTGATCGTGACCGCCTGCTGGGCCGTTCCGCCCGCTCCAGTTGCCACCGCGGTGTAGGTGGTTGTGGCAGTGGGCGACACCGAAGCATTTCCCGAAGTCGCCAGTGCACTTCCCGAAATCGAAGGAGTAATCACAAGTGAAGTCGCGTTCGTGCTCGTCCAGGTGAGGGTTACGCTCTGGCCGGAGTTGATGGTGGTGGAGCTCGCACTCAAAGTCACCGTTGGAGCCGGCGACTGGGTCTTGGTAGTGCTGGAAGAACCTCCGCATGCTACGAAGGCCATCAACAATGCGGTGCAAGCGAAGAGCGAAAACGAGCGCGAGAAAAGGTTAGCCACGACGGGACTCCTGCAGATAGGTCGGGTGCTGGCTTGCTAGGATTCAGCAGCTCCGGGGAGAGTTGTTCTTGGATTTCATAATAAACGATGAATCGTGATCTTTACCCAAACCAGCCGCTTGAAAACACTGGCAATCAGTGCCTACCGCCCATCTGCCTTTGTGCCGTACTACTCGATAACCACTGGTAAACAGGGCATTAGCACCGCGGATCCGCCAAGTCGAGAGCTGGAGGATTAAGGCAATTTCTTGCCGGGTACTAGCGCGCTAGTTTTGCCTGGAGCGAGACCAGAGGCTGGTTTCGGCCGGCGCGGACTAGAAAAGCGAAGATTAGTGCATGAGGTTTTTGAGTGCTGTGCGTGCTGCGGCGACCTGCGGCAGCTTGGTGTGCGACGATTCGAAATGCGAGAGGAAGTCCTGGTACTCATTGATCGCCTGATCGCGCTTGCCGGTGCGCTCGTCGATCTGCCCAATGTAGAAATGCGCCAGCACCTCATAAATCGGCATGCGTTGCGTAATCGCCGTGAAGTTCTCCAAGGTTCGGTCCGTCAGGCTTGCGTCCCGGAATTCTGTCTCCGCAGTCGCAAAGTCACCGACTAGCTGGTAGCTCCGCGCTCTACAGTAAAGGGCGGTGGGGAACCTTCGTTGCGGCAGCTGCCCCGCCCATTGGATGGCAGATGCGCCGTCTCCACGGTACATCGCCGCCACGAGTTTAGCCATGGTTCGAATCGTGTCGATAAAGCGTGGAGCGACCCACGGATGGGCGCTGGCGAAACGTTGGAATGTTTGCTCCGCCGCATTCTGGTTTCCCGCGACGCTCTGCAAAATGCCGACCGCGATTAACTCTTCTCCATCAAATTTCTGTTGTTGCGCAAATGCAAGCGCCGAGGACGTTTCCCCGAGCATCATCGAGAGATCGGAGGCCTGCAGTAACATGTCCGCCGCCGCACTGTACTGCTTGGCTGCTGCAAGCCGTTTCATCGTTTCGCGATAGTCGGCGATTGCCCCTTCAACATCTCCTCGATTCTGGGCGAATTGCGCGTTGAAAACCGGAAGGTAGGCCCGCTCCAGGGGCGACGCCTCTTTCGCGAACTGCTCCAGCGCTGCTTGCGACATCTCTGTCTTGTTCTGGTCTGCGTAAACGATTGCCAGTTTGTAACTTTCGACCCAACCCGGTGTTAGTTCCACCGCCTTGCGGTAGGACGCGACGGCGTCGTCGTCCCTTCCCGCCAGGAAGAGCACATCCCCACGGGTGTCCAGCGGATTGGAGTCGTTGGGGCGCACCGCCTGATATGCGTCGCACGACGCGAGAGCTGCACCAAAGCTGCCAATCAGCGCGTAGTTGTAGCACTGGAAGTTCAGCAGGTTCTCGTCCTTCGGATCCGCCGCCAACCCCTGGCGCAGCAGCGCCTCTCCCTCTTCCGCTTTGCCCGAATAAGTCAGCAAGTGCGCCAGGATGCCCAGGTTCTGCGTGTCTTTCGGAAACTCGCTTGCGATCTGTCGCCGGGCCGCCAGCCCCGCTTCCGAATCGCGCGCCTGGCTAGTGTGAAGTAGTTCGAGGTGGAGCTGCTCGTAGCGCGGCAAATGCGCCTGCAGAGCCAGAGCTCTTTCCGTGAAGTCGTGCGCGCTCTTGAAGTCGCCCTCGATTCCGTAATTCTCCACCAGCTCCATCATCGCCAGCGCGAATTGCGGGTCCAGGCGCACAGCTTCGTTCAGCTCCTGGATCGCCTCTCCAGTGCGGTATTTCTTCCCCAGGTCGATTCCGAGTTGGTAGTGACGGAAGGCTTCTACATTCGACGTCGATGCCTGCTCGATCTCCGGCGCTTTTTGCGGCAACTCGGAAGCCGGCAGAAAATTCGCCGCGATGCTCGCCGTCAGCCGGTCCACCATTCCGAAGATGCTCTGCACATCCTGACCTTCGAGCTTGTCGGAAAAAACGATCTGCCCCGTGTTGGTGTCCTGGGCGCGCACGTCAAGACGCAACTGCGTCGGCCCCACTTTCAACAGCGCGCCGGTGATGAACGCATCGGCCCCGGCATCGTGTGCCACTTTTTGCGCCTGCGATGGGTCGAGTACTTTGCCGTCTTTGCTGATCCGCTGCACCGCACTCATGATGCGGTCGGTGGAGAGCACATCCATGCCCTTCACCTGCGCCAGGTTGGTAGTCAGCATGTCGGTCAGGCCGCTATCCAGCCAGTTCAACGATTGGTCCTGCGTGAGGTTATTGAAATACAAAACCGCCACCGCTTTGTGCGCACTTCCGCCGCCTGCGGTTGACTTGCTGTGCCCACGCAAAAGGAGGAATGCCGCCAGGACAAGCGCGATCAACAGACCGCCGGCACCGACCATCAGCCCGATGCGGTTGCCTTTCCCTTGCACCACCATTGAAGGCGTAGACGGCTGTACCGCCGGTGCGACCGACGAAGCACTTGGCGGGCGCAAGCCCGGGTGTGTCACCCCCGAAACTTCGGACGCCTCCGGCGCCCCCGTCACCGCCGCGCTTCTCCCCGATTCCGTGTCGCGCTTCAGGCGCTGCAAGTCTGCGCGGATATCGGCCGCATGCTGGTAGCGCAGGTTGCGGTCTTTCTCCAGCGCCTTGTTGATAATGTCTTCCAGCTTGGCCGGCAAATCCGGATTCAGTCGCACCGGCGCCACGGGTGCGCGGTTCAGGATCGCGTCAAACACCGTCGCCGTGCTATCGCCACGAAACGGCAGCTGCCCGGTCGCCATCTCATAGAGCACTGCGCCGAAGGAAAACAGGTCGGTGCGCGCGTCCAATTGTTTCGCCCGCGCCTGCTCGGGCGACATGTAGGCCACCGTTCCCAGGGTCGATCCCGGGCTCGTCAGTTGCTTTTCATCCACATCGGCGGTCATGGTGTTCGCCGAGCCGCTCATCGTTCGCTCGACCTTCGCCAGGCCGAAGTCGAGGATCTTCCCATGGCCGCGCTTGGTGACGAAAATGTTTGCCGGCTTGATATCGCGATGGACAATTCCTGCTGTATGGGCTGCATCCAGCGCATCGGCTACGTCGATGGCGATCGGCAGGAGCACGTCCAGGTCGAGCGCGTGAGCGTCTACCCGGTGCTTCAGGGTCACGCCGTCGAGAAACTCCATGGCGATGAATGCCTGCCCGTTCTCTTCCCCGATGTCGTAAATCGTGCAGATGTTGGGATGGTTCAATGCCGAGGCCGCTTGCGCCTCACGCTGAAAACGCGCCAGGGCTTGCGGATCGCGCGCTACGTCGTCGGGCAGGAACTTCAAAGCGACGAAGCGATGCAGCCGGGTGTCCTCGGCCTTGTAAACCACACCCATGCCGCCGCCACCGAGCTTTTCGAGAATGTGGTAATGCGAAATCGTCGTTCCGATCAAAGTGCCCACATCTTATGTGGGTTTCCATGGCGCGTAAAGCAGCAACCCAGCTGGGCCATCCATCAGCCGCGCTCCGATGATCCCCCGAGCAACTCCGCTAGCCGCCGAATGCCTTCACGAATGTCTCGTTCCCGCAGCCGCGAGTAGCCAAGCAAAAACCCTGGGCGTCGCGGAGGCCGCAGGAAATAGGGCGTGATGCCGTAAATCCCGACACCTCGTTCGGCCGCCACGCGGATCACATCCTCTTCCACCACTCTCCTCCTGGGCCACAGCACGATGTGCGCCCCGGCGGCATCCCCGGCGACTTCGACGCGATCTCCCAGTCGCTCTTCGATCGCACCCAGGAGCACCTTCCGGCGGCTGTCATTGTTGCGCCGCACCCGCCGCAGATAACGCTCGTACAGGCCGCTGGCGATGAATTCGGCCAGCGTCTCCTGTTCGAGGGTCGCCGTGTGCCGGTCGCACAGCCACTTCGCCGCCGAGAGCGCCGGCACGAGCGCCTTCGGCGCAATCAAATACCCAATGCGCAGGGCGGAGTAAATCGTGCGCGAGAAAGTCCCTATATAAAGAACCCGCCCTTCACGGTCTAAACCCTGCAACGACTCCAGAGGAAAGCCTTCGTAATGAAACTCTCCGTCGTAATCGTCTTCCACGATGAGGGCGTTCGCGCGCCGCGCCCAGGCTAGGAGCGCGACCCGGCGTCCCAGCGGCAACACGGCCCCGCTGGGAAATTGGTGAGAAGGCGTGACGAAGGCAGCGCGGGCAGCCCGCGGCAGCTTTGCCGGATCGAGTCCGTCGCTATCGACGGCAATCGGCACCATGCGTGCGCCGGCACTGCGAAGAATCTCGCGCGTACCCTGGTAGCCCGGATCTTCGATGGCCACCGTGTCGCCGCGATCGATCAGCACCCGCGCAATCAGGTCGAGCGCCTGCTGCGAACCATTGACCACGATCACCTGTCCCGCCTCGCAGTCCACCGCGCGCGAACGTCGGAGGTGCGCGCAAATAGCTTCGCGTAGCGCCAGGCTGCCGCTGGCGGAGCCGTAATCCAGTTGCGCGGTGCGCGCCTTCCTCGCGCTGCGCAGCAACATGCGACGCCAACCTTCAAATGGAAACACTTCGAGATCGCTGGTGCCAACGGCAAAATCGTAAGGAATTGCCCGCACCGCCTGCGAGGGAAGATGCACGCTCGACCACGCTTTCGACGCCGCCAATCCGAAGCGCGAGAGATGAAAGCTGTTCTTCCCTTCCGACCTGGCCTCGCGCGGCTTTCGTATGGCGGTTGAGACATAGGTTCCCGCCCCCGCGCGCCCGCTGGTGAAACCCTCCGCCAACAACTGGTCATACGCCATCAACACGACCGTGCGCGAGATGCGCAGCTGTTCCGCGAGTTCCCGGGTGGACGGAAGCTTCTGGCCCGGACTAAACGTCCCCGCCAGGATCGCCTCCCGCAGCCCGCGATAGACCTGCTGAAAGAGCGGTCCGCTTTTTCTCGAGAGTGGTATCACGACTTGCATAGAAAGTGGCTCTAGCAAAGTACCACAGGGAGCGCGAAACTCGAGTCGAGGAAAACCGATGCGAATCCTGCGCTTTCTTTGCGTCTCCAGCTTTTTGTTCGTCGCCTGCCTCGGCCTGGCGAATGCCCAAGCCGCCCCTTCCGCCGGCGAGCGCGATGGCCAGCATGATTGGGACCAGCTCTTCGGGACCTGGAAGATGCATCTGCACAAGCGGCTTCATCCCCTGGCGAACTCCGACGAATGGGTCGACTTCGAGGCGCATGACGATTTCCGCAGAGTCTGGGGCGGCCGCGCCAACCTCGACGAGTTCGAAGCCGACGGCCCCGCGGGCCACATCGAGGGTTTGACCCTGCGCCTCTACAACCCGCAGACCCACCTATGGAGCATTTATTGGGCGAACAGCGCTCTCTCGGGTCTGGAAAAGCCGATGATTGGAAAGTTCAACGATGGCGTCGGCGAGTTTTATGACCAGGAACTCTTTCACGATCGCGCTATCTACGTGCGTTTTCGCTGGACGAACATCAGTGGAAACGGCGGCGACTTTACCCAGTCGTTCTCCGCGGACGGCGGCAAAACCTGGGAGCCGAATTGGATTACGACCATGGCACGCGAAACTCCCGGCCAGGCGAAGGTCGCGCCTAATCCCGACAACCACGATGGCCAGCACGATTTCGATTTCGAGTTCGGAAACTGGACCGCCCATCTCCGTCGCCGGCTGCACCCGCTTACCGGTTCCGACGAGTGGGTCGAGTATGACGGAACATCAAACGTGCAGAAGATTTGGAACGGCCGCGCCAATCTCGGCGAATTCAATGTCAAAAACGCATCCGGTGGGATCGAAGGGTTGAGCCTGCGGCTGTTCGATCCAAAGTCGCACCAGTGGCGCATCTACTGGGCGAGCGCCGCCGACGGCGACCTCGATCCCATCCCCATGGCAGGCGGATTTAAAGAAGGTCGCGGCGAATTCTACAGCCAGGAGCTCTACAACGGACGCTACATCTTCGTCCGCTTCCTCTTCACCGACCTTCAGCCCGATTCATTCCGCCTGGAGCAGGCGTTCTCGAACGATGGCGGTAAGAGCTGGGAGCCCAACTGGGTTGTGAATTTCACGCGCACCTCGAAACCTTCATGATCATCGAAATGCGCACGTACAAATTGAAACCGGGCTGCCGCGCACAATTTCTGGAAATCTTTCGTACGCGGACGATGCCCGCCCATGCGGAAATCGGCATGAAGATTCTCGGCCCATTCGTTTCCATCGAGGAACCCGACACGTTCTTCTTCATGCGCGGCTTTCCCGATCTCGCCTCGCGCGAGCCGATGAAAGCCAGGTTCTATGAAGGCAAGCTCTGGAAGAACGAACTGGAAAACATCCTCATGCCGATGATCGACAAGTACGACGTCGTACTGGTGGACGACGAGCAGGGCTTAGTTGTCTGGAAGTAATAATGTTCTCGACTACTGCGCTGATCGCTTGCCTGGTCCCAGCAGCGCCCGTCCGGGAAGGACATCGGGCACGATCTTGCCTTCGTCCACGACGACAGTCCCACCAACCAGCAGGTAGTGCACGCCCACGCTCGGCTCCATCGGCTTCTCGAACGTGGCGCGATCGCTGATGGTGGCAGGATCGAACACCACGATGTCGGCGTCGGCGCCCTCCTGCAATCTTCCCTTCTGCCGCGCCGCCGGCGTCGACCGCTCCAGCATCTCGGCGGGCATCAGGCTCATTTTTCGCAGCGCATCCATCAGCGTGACTGTTCCCTTCTCGCGAACGTATTGCGCCAGCACGCGCGAAAACGTTCCGGCGTTCCGCGGATGCCCGGCCAGCCCATCGCTGGCAATCATTACCAGCGGATGCGGAATCACTCGATCGATGATTTCCTGCTTGTTGCTGAAGATCACCACCCAATGCGCCGTGCTCGAGCCGTGCAGCTCGTCGAAGCGCTCCTTGGTCAGGCGCTCCCCGGTCTCGGGAAGCATGAGGTCGCCATAGCTGATGCCTTGTTTCTCCTGCCAACCGGGGTTGAACACCGCCGAGTTGATCGCGGTCATCCCCGCGATATATGGATACGCTTCGGTCGTCACATCCAGCCCACGGGCGCGCCCACCTTCCACCATCGAGAGGCAGTCGAACACCTCGCGCAGGCAAGTGCTGTTGATGTGGACAATGTGCAGCGAAGCGCCGGTGACGGCCGCCGCGCCAATCAGCTCGCTGATCTCCTCGACCGTAGGCCCATGCTCGATGCGGCCCGAACTGCGGGCATGGGTGTACACCGGCACCCTGCGCTCAGCGGCAAGCCGGAACATGTCGATCACTTCCAGCCGGGTTGACCCGGGTGTGTACTCGATCCCCATTCCTACCGCCAAGCCGCCCGCGTCCAACTCTGCGCGCAGCCGTTGCCGCGTGGCTTCAATCTGTTCCGGCGTCGCCGGTTGATCCGTGGCGGGACCGCTCTTCGGCAGAATGCTTCCCGCTGGCAGCGGTGCGCCGAACGCAAGGGAGCGCGCGGCAACATAGCTTGCCGAGGTCCCATAGTGAATCAGCGAGTGGCCTTCTTTTGCATTTAAGAATTGCATGACGTCGGCGGCGCCGATTTCCAATTCCAGCGCGGTGGTCACTCCATCCAGGGCCTTCAATCGCTGACTGGCGATGTCCTGCCCATGCTGGTGCAGATCGATGAACCCCGGCGCGACGACCAGTCCCGCGGCATGCACCACGCGCCGTCCCGCCAGAGTCTCGGAGGAAATGCGGGCAATCTTCCCGTCGCTAATCCCGACGTTGCGCACCGCATCCAGGCCGGTTTCGGGATCCATGACCCGTCCGCCTTCCAGCACCACATCGAACTGTTGGGCTGACGTGACCGCGCCTGCGAATACCAGAAGAGAGAGAAGGAAAATCAACTTGCGCATGCGTGCTCCGATTGAGCAGCGATGTTATCAGGAAAAATTCCTACGCCCGTTGTTGCTCGAAGCGCTTGCGTCCCGACGTCCTACTTTTCCGTCTGCTTGCGTTTCTGTTGGGCCGGCTTCACCACGAAAACGTGATAGGTAGCGGCGTCCCATGCGTTATGGATGCCGATGAACAGCAGCAACATAGCTGCCCCAGCGACCGCGAACAGGGCTTCCCGCAGATGCGAGCGAGCCTCCCACGCCGCTGCGGCGAGGAGGAAATAGCTCGCCATCGGGAGCCAGGCATGAAACAGCCAATCTTCGCCTTCCGGCCGGTACGTCGTTTGCGACATCATCCGTCGCGCCACGATCAATGCGTACACCACGCCGCCCACCCCAAGCACTCCCCACAACGCCTCTACCGGATCTGTTCCGTGCCACGGGGCACTCATAATCCCCGCCAGGAGCAATACGACGCTGAAATGCACAATCGTTGGAGTCGCAAAGGCGTGGCCCGCCGCCCCGCCATCTTTGCCAACTGGAATTTGGGCGACCAGGGTGATGAGCACAAATTGCAACCCGATCAGGGCGCCGGCCGATGAACCGACGATCACGTAAAAGTTTGACCATCCAGAGAGTTCTGTCATGGCATCCTTGTTCGTCTTTTTAGGCCGACAATCTCACACCGCGACGTGATCGCTCGCACCTACCAACGTGGCACTGCTCACAGACATCGTGACATGAGGCCGCCTATTCTGCGCCTGTGGGGCATTCCCACGCGGCGTACCCGCTCTTTGAAACTTTGTGAACCTTCGTGTCCTTCGTGGTTTAAAGGTTTGGTAGCTAACTCCTTATTCCCCAATATTTTGCCTGTAACTGCTGTGAAAGCAATATTTTGCAAACATTTCATGCGCTAAGCTGCTGAAAACACTAAGGCGTGGGGGCGGGGGGTAGGGTGCCTCCCAGCAGATCGGCAAGCTTCTCGACGGGTACGCGCAGGCCGACGAAAAAGCTGCCGAACGAGGCGTACACGGCACTCACTTCGTCGAAACGCATCTCGTAGATCAGCTTCTTGAACTGCAACGGATCGGCGGCGAACAGGTCGACACCCCACTCCCAGTCATCGAAACCGATCGAGCCGCTGATGATCTGCTGTACCTTGCCGGCGAAACGCCGGCCGACCATGCCGTGCATCTCCATTTGCTTTTGCCGGTGCTCGATGCCCTGGGTATAGAAATTGATCGCCTCGCCGCGCTTGCGGTCCATGGGATAGAAACACAGGTAGCGGTGGGGCGGGATCTTGGGAAACAAGCGGGGGTGCATCGCGGCCTTCTGCCGCTCGATGGTTTCCTGGATGATTTTTTCCCATTCCTCCGAGTGCGGTTGCACACCCTGCTCCACGAGCTGCTTGTAGAGCTTCACTGTCGAGTCGTACAGGCCGAGCTCGATGACCGAGAGATAGGAGCTCACCGGCTCGAGATAAGTTTCCAGGCGCGTGCGCTTGATCGCCAGCTCCGCCGCGTTCAGTTCGTCAAACGACGACCGGAAATGGATGAACATCAGGTCGCCCTTGTGTCCGACCATGGAAAACATGGCGGATTCGCCCGTCTCTTCCATCGGGCACAGGACCGTGTTCGCCTGCTTGACGATCGCTACCCGTTCGCCTTCGCCAACATTGTTCCACTCCGACCAGCGGAACCGGAACATCTGGTGCAGCACGCTGTAGCCTTCCAGCGTGATTGGGTGGGCCGGCATTTCCGTTGTGGCTGGTGCGGTCTGCTTCGACAAGAGGGCTTCCTTCGGGTCTGAATTTGTCGCGGTTGCGCCTCCCATTGTAATCTGCGAAGTTCAGGAGATGGAGGCGCATGCCACGCGGTCAGGTTCCACGTCAACCCTCAAAAGCCGGACGCCACGAGAAGCCGGGCAAAGCAACCCGGCTCGTTGCCAAGGGAAAGGCCGGCACCCCGAAGAAACTCGCGCGGCCGCCCAACCCGAAGGCAGTGAAGAAAACCGCCGGCGGGGCAGCGCCGCGGGGCTACAACCCCATCGCCCCCGAGCGCGTGCAGGAGATTCTCAAGCGCCTCGATGCGACCTATCCGAATGTCAGGTGTGCCCTGCACCATAACAATGCATGGGAGCTGCTGGTGGCGACCATCCTCTCGGCGCAGTGTACCGACGTGCGGGTGAACATGGTCACGCCGGAGTTGTTCCGGAAATATCCCACGCCGCAGGATTTCGCGGCACTGAAGCCGGAGGAACTGGAGCCGCAGATTCGCTCCACCGGCTTCTTCCGCAACAAGTCGAAGTCAATTGTCGGAGCCGCCAAGGCGATCGTGGAAGAATTCGGCGGCCAGGTGCCGGACGAAATGGAGAAGCTGCTCACCGTGCCCGGCGCCGCGCGCAAGACGGCCAACGTGGTCCTCGGATCATGGTTTGGCAAGGCGGAGGGGGTGGTGGTCGATACCCACGTGCACCGCATTTCACGACGCCTGGAGCTGACGAAGAACAACGATCCGAAATCGATTGAGCAGGACCTGATGAAAGTGATTCCACGCGACAAATGGATCGACTTCTCCCACCAGATCATTCATCACGGCCGTGCCCTTTGCATCGCGCGCAAGCCGAAATGCGTGGATTGCCCGTTGGAGAACATCTGCCACGCCGCCGATAAGACCTGGAGCACGGTCGAGATCCACAAGGCGGCACAGCCATGAGCCGGGAAAAACATTCGAGGTACCAGGCAGATCCTCCGCCGAAGAAAACGCCCTTCCTGACGCCGGAGAGAAAGAAGGTTTATCTGCTAATGGCGATGGTGGACGGAGCGCTCTTCCTCGGAATCGGGTTGGTAGCGCTCTTCAGGTTCCTGCCACTCTATCCAACGGCGCCGGCGATGGCGTTCGCCGCCGTGGTCTTCAATTACGCGCTGATGTTCATCAAGCGCGATGTTCTGGCCGGACGCAAATGATCTACAGCACGTAGGGGATGAACGCCTTCACGTTGCGGCAATAGCGGACATACTCTTCGCCGAACTGCTCGCGCAACAGACGCTGTTCTCCCATCGTCTTCCAAATCCAGAGCGAGAACATGAGGGGCAACGGCAGGAACTGACGCACCTGCCCCAGCGCCACCGCGGTCCCAATCACCGCCGTGAATATCCCGGTATAAATCGGATTCCGCACAATCCGGTAAGGCCCGCGCACAATCAATTGGTGGTCTCGCTTGATCGTCACCTTGGCGCTCCAGTTCGATCCCAAGGCGAATCTCGCCCAGATCGCGAACGCGATCCCCACCAGCGTGAGGACAACCCCCGTCACCTGCCAGGCTTCGGTGCGCGGCACAAGCTGCCAATGCAACCACGCGACCCTGGGCGGATTGAAGTAGAGAAAATAGAGCATCAACCCCGTCAAAATCGCACGAACACCCGTTTGCCATGGAGCCTCGATCCGTGCTGCCCGCTTCGTCGCGAACGCCGTAATCACCCAGACACCCAGGAACAGGCACCACGAATAGTCCAGTAAATCCAAGAGCGTCACGCAAATCCCTCCGTGCTACCCAGGGTTGTACACCCGCCCGCCCGCAGGCCCTCCCGCCAATCGGCGAACAGGGGCGTCATCACGGCAAACACCGGCCCCCAAACGGCAAAAGGCCGCTCCGAGAGCGACCTAGGTTTGCCGAATAGCAAATATTGGATCAGACCCCGATCACGCCGACCAACTCCTTCACCGCGTCTGCGCTCTTCTGCAAGGCCGCCTTCTCCTCGGGCGTAAGCTTGATCTCGATAATCTGCTCGATGCCCTTGGAGCCCAGCTTGCAGGGCACCCCAACGTACAGGCCGTGCAGGCCGTATTCGCCCTCGAGATAAGCAGCGCACGGGAGGATCTTCTTCTTGTCCTTGAGAATGGCCTCGACCATCTCGGTCGCAGCCGCGGAGGGCGCGTAGTAGGCGCTGCCGGTCTTGAGATACTTCACGATCTCCGCGCCGCCATCGCGAGTGCGCTGAATGAGCTGCTCCAAACGGACAGGCTCGATCAACTCGGTAATCGGGATGCCGGCCACTGTCGAATAACGCGACAGCGGAACCATGGTGTCACCATGACCGCCGAGAACAAAGGCGGTTACGTTTTCCACTGACACCTTGAGCTCTTCCGCGATGAAGGTGCGGAAGCGTGCGCTGTCGAGAACGCCAGCCATGCCGATGACGCGGTTCCGTGAGAAGCCCGACATCTTGAACGCCGCTTGCGCCATGGCGTCGAGGGGGTTGGAGACGATGATGA
This sequence comes from uncultured Acidobacteriaceae bacterium, assembly GCA_963703075.1. Lineage (GTDB taxonomy): Bacteria > Acidobacteriota > Terriglobia > Terriglobales > Acidobacteriaceae > Korobacter. The sequence continues at coordinate 1,394,270 of OY969786.1, read as the reverse complement.
GGATGCAGTTGGGCGAATACTGCAGCACCTTGCCAACCACATCCTTCATGATCTTGTGGTTGGTATTGAGAAGGTCATCGCGGCTCATGCCCGGCTTGCGGGGAATGCCGGCGGTGATGACGACGATATCGGAATTGGCGGTGTCGGCGTAATCGTTGGTGCCGAGGATGTGCGAATCTCGTTTCTCAATCGGCATCGCTTCGAGCAGATCGAGAGCCTTGCCTTGCGGAACACCTTCAATGATGTCGACGAGAACGACATCAGCCAATTCTTTCGAGGCGATCCAGTGCGCCGCAGTGGCGCCTACATTCCCCGATCCGACGACTGTGACTTTATGACGCATGATTTCTCACTCCTGCCAGGGGGCAACGACGACCGGACTGGCGCATAAGATGAATTGATAAAACAAAGGCGAGCCGAACCTCAGTGCTAATCCTGGGCGGCGACGCCGTGAACCGCTTCCATGTTTTCGATGATCCTGGTCGCGAACTCACTGGTACTTACTTTCCTTGCGCCTTCCATCAGGCGCTCGAAATCGTAGGTCACGGTTTTCTGCCGGATGGTGTATTCCATCGCGTCTTCGATCAGCCGCGCGGCTTCTTCCCATCCCATGAAATCGAACATCATCACTCCCGAGAGCATCACTGAGCCGGGGTTGATGACATCCTTGTCGGCATACTTCGGGGCGGTACCGTGGGTCGCCTCGAAGATTGCGTATTCGCTTCCGATGTTTGCGCCCGGCGCGATGCCGAGTCCACCAACCTGCGCAGCGCAGGCGTCGGAAATGTAATCGCCATTGAGGTTCGGCGTCGCCAGGATGCTGTATTCCTCGGGACGCGTGACAATCTGCTGAAAGATCGAATCGGCAATGCGATCGTTGATCATCAGCATCTTTTTCCAGCGTCCCTGGCCATGGCTCGCATAGATCGAGTCAAGCACATGTTTCACTTCGCTGACGATGGATTGCTTAAAATCGTCGGGCGCAAAGTCCATTCCGGGCTCGATCATGTGCGCATTCTGCTCCGCGCTGAGCCCGGGATTCTTGTCCTGATTGTCCAAAATCCAGCTCTCGCGCTCGGTCACGCACTTGTCGCGGAATTCCTGGGTGGCCAATTCATAGCCCCATTCGCGGAAAGCGCCCTCGGTGAATTTCTGGATGTTCCCCTTGTGCACGATGGTGACCGATTTACGGCCGGATTTGAGCGCATGCTCGATGGCCATTTTCACCAGGCGCTTGGTGCCGGTGATTGAGATTGGCTTGATACCAATACCGCTGTCTTCGCGCAGGCGCTTGTTGGTCCCGGCCAGCATTTCGTTGTTGATGAAGTCGATGATCTTCTTCGCCTTCTCGGTTCCCTGCTTCCACTCGATACCGGCGTACACGTCTTCCGTGTTTTCGCGGAAAATTACGATGTCCATGCGCTCGGGATGTTTTACCGGCGAAGGAATGCCGCTGTAATACTTCACAGGGCGCACACACGCATAGAGATCGAGAACCTGGCGGAGGGTGACGTTCAGAGATCGGATGCCACCGCCTACCGGCGTCGTCAGCGGGCCTTTAATGCCAACGCGCAGCTCGCGGAAGGCAGCCACCGTATCGTCCGGAAGCCAGGTGTCGAACTTCTCCTTGGCTTTCTCACCCGCAAAGACTTCGTACCAAGCCACCTTGCGCTTTCGTCCGTAAGCTTTTTCCACGGCCGCATCGAATACGCGCACCGATGCCTTCCAGATGTCGCGGCCTGTGCCGTCGCCTTCGATATAGGGAATGATGGGATTATCGGGAATCACGAAACGGCCACTCGAAACGGTGATCTTTTCTCCCTTTGCGGGCAGCGGCAGGCCATTGTACGAAGAAGACATTCAACCCCTCCAACTCGTTGAGCTTTCCATATCTACCGATTCCCGTGATCGCCGGAATAGTGCGCAGGTCACAAGCACAAGTGATAGGTCCAAAAGGGCGGTATCGCCTGCCATCCCGGTGGCGATTCACAGCCCTTGCTAAACCCTCTAAAGTATCACCCCGCTGGACTACCTTCAATTGGGAGGAAAGTTGTAGACAAGAAAAAACACGGAACCGGAGTTCCGTGTCGTGAATCGACCGCCATCGATGTGCTATTGGCTGAGGGAGGCCATATCGATGACGAAGCGGTAGCGGACATCGCTCTTCAGCACCCGCTCGTAGGCTTCGTTGACCTTCTGGATCGGGGTCATCTCGATATCGGAGACGATGCCGTGCTCAGCGCAGTAATCCAGCATCTCCTGGGTTTCCCGGATGCCGCCGATCAAGGATCCGACCAAGCTCTTGCGGCCGAAGATCAGGGGAAAGGCGCCGATCGACATCGGTTTATCGGGGGCGCCGACCAGCGCCAGTACGCCATTCCGTTTCAGAAGAAACAACTGGGACTGGACATCGTGGTTGGCGGAAACCGTGTCGATGATGAAATCGAAGCTGCCCATGTGCTTCTTCACCGCGTCGGGATCCTTGGAAAGCACGACCTCATCCGCGCCCAGACGCTTGGCTTCGGCTTCTTTGCTCGCTGACGTCGTAAATTGCACCACGTGCGCGCCGAACGAGTGAGCGAACTTCAGCGCCATGTGTCCCAGGCCGCCGAGTCCTACCACCCCGACCTTCTGGTTCGGCCCAACCTTCCAGTGTTTCAGAGGCGAGTAGGTCGTAATGCCGGCGCAGAGCAGCGGGGCTGCGCCCGCGGGATCCAGCTTCGGCGAGATATTCAGAACAAAAGCTTCATCGACCACGATCTGTTTGGAGTATCCGCCGTAGGTGGGTTTGCCGGCGATGTGCTTGTCGGGCGAGTTGTAGGTGAAGGTCGCTCCGCTGAAACAGAACTGCTCATCGCCCGCCTTGCAGTTCTCGCAGGTGCGGTCGGAATCGACCATGCAACCCACCCCGGCGAGGTCGCCGACTTTGAACTTCTTCACATCTTTCCCAACGTGCGTCACGCGTCCGATGATCTCGTGCCCGGGCACGACGGGATAGGTGGTTTCCATCGTCTCCTGCCATTCATTGCGGACGGTATGAATGTCGGAGTGGCAGATGCCGCAGTACAGGATGTCGATCGCAACATCGCTGGGACCGGGATCGCGACGATCGAACTGGAAGGGAGCTAACGGGGATTTGGCGTCTTTGGCAGCATATCCGTGCGTGTGAATCATGGACTACGTTCTCCTGAATAGTTTTGAACCGGAACAGTAGATGAATGGCCGGTGGGATGAACAAAGCCGATTAGATTAAGAAACTGGCGAAGAGATGCAGAAGGCGCGCATTTCCTGTGAAAGAAAGGCTCTAAGGCAGGACTGGGGAACTGCTGCGAAGGATCCTGGCGACCCAGTCGGCATGCGGAAGACCGGACTGGCTGAGCAGTTTCAACTCACGATCCAAGTCATATTCCACGCGGCGGATTTCCGGGACACCATCGTTCACCAGGAGGTACGTTGCACGCGGATCGCGGTCGTAGGGCAGACCGACGCTGCCGGCGTTGGCAACCGTCAATCCCGGAAGCTTCCGAATGTAGGCGCGATGAATGTGTCCATAAACCACGGTTCTGCAACCTAGCTCGTTATAAATTGTCCTCAACTCGTCGTCTGGTGCTTCCGGCGCAGGTGCGCTCCATCGCGTTTGCGGACTGGCGTGCACCAGCGCGATGCCATCCACAACTTCCCTATGCGGAAGACGGCTGAGCCAGTCCAGTCGCTCCTTGCCGAGTTTCTCGCGGGTGGCGATGGCGCCTTCTTCCACGACATCGAAAAGCGGCTGCAACTTCGGAGAACGAGCGGCGAAGTCCTGCATGGATTCGGGCCGAAACAGCATTTCGTCGGTATTGCCCAGCACCCCGCGCCAGCCGAGATCGCGCAGACGGTCGACGATCTCAACCGGGCTCGATCCGTTGTCGGCCAGGTCTCCGCCGTGAAGAACCACGTCCGGCGCGGTTGTTCGCAGGTCCTTCAGGACGGCGTCGAAGGCAGTCCGGTTCCCGTGCAGGTCGGTGACGACGGCGACGCGCATTGCCCTAGAATACGGCACAGCCGGTTCAGCGACTTAGGTTGATTTCAGCCATTCTCGATCTCAAGGTATGATTCCCACGCGCATGGACTTCGACCAGCTTGAGACATTTCTTGCGGTAGCCCGGCTGAGCAGCTTCTCGCGAGCTGCCGAACAAAGGTTTCGCACCCAGCCGGCGATTTCCGCGCAGATCCGCGCCATGGAAGAAGAAGTCGGTACGAAGCTGCTCGACCGTTCCGGCGGACGCGTCGCCGTCACCGCCGCCGGCAAGCACTTCCTGAAGTATGTGGAAGACGCGCTGGAGGCACGTAAGAACGTGCTTTCGGCCCTTAAAGAAATGGATGAGGTGCCGCGGGGAGAGGTAGTCGTCGCCGCCAACGAGGCGACTTGCCTGCACGTGCTGCCCGAGGTCTTCGCCGAGTTTAAGAAGAAATATCCGAAGGTTGGGGTCAGCATCCGGCGCTCCGAGCATGCCAAGATCCTCGATGCCGTGAACTTCAATGCCGTCGACTTCGGGGTTGTGTCCCTGCCCGTTTCAGACAAGCGGCTCTCGGTCGTGCCCATCCACCGCGAGGAACTGGTGATCATGGTGCCGCCCGGTCATCCGCTGGCCAAGCGCAAGTCAGCGCTCATCAGCGACGCGGCGGAGTACCCGCTGCTGTTGCCGAAGGTCGGGCGGACGCGCGATAGTCTCGAAGAAGTTTTCCAGGAACGTCAACTCGAAGTGAACGTCTCCATGGAACTCGATTCCGTGGAGCTGATGAAGCGCTTCGTAGCGGCCAACGTCGGCATTGGTTTCATCGCGAAATCAAACATTGTGGAAGACGTGAAGGCAGGCGTGCTCTGCGAGATCGCCATTGCCGACGCGCATATACGGAGAGAGTTGGCGCTGGTGTACCGCAAAGATAAGGTCTTGAGCCGCGCCGCGCTGGCTTTTATCGAGATCGCCGTGAAGCTGAAATCTCCGAGCTTGGAACGAGCGAAGTAGCCTCCAGGAATTAACTGCAAATTTTTGTTTCAATTCCCGCACAGCGCGGAACGCTGTGTTATTTTTTTCTTTAAACCCGACAATAATTGGAGGCTGGGAATTTGGGCAAGGACATGGTTCCGAAGCGGATTTTTCTCACGAAGGGCGTGGGAAAACACAAGGAGCGGCTCACATCGTTTGAGCTCGCGTTGCGCGACGCCGGCATTGCCGCGCAAAACCTGGTCCGGGTCTCCTCGATCTTTCCGCCGAACTGCAAGTTGATTACCCGCAAAGAAGGCCTGAAATATCTCAATCCCGGCGAAGTCGTTTTCGCCGTCGTGGCCGAAAACTCCACCCGCGAGCCGCACCGGCTGGTGGCTTCCAGCATTGGCATGGCGCAGCCCGCCGATCACAGCACCTACGGCTATCTAAGCGAGCACCACTCCTTCGGTGAAACCGACGACATTGCCGGCGATTACGCCGAGGAGCTTGCCGCCGAGATGCTCGCCACGACGCTGGATGTCGACTTCGATCCCGACAAGAGTTGGGACGAGAAAAAAGAGGTCTATCGCCTCTCCAACAAGATCGTGCGCACCACGAATATCACCCAATCGGCCGTCGGCGACAAAAAGGGTCTCTGGACGACGACGATTGCGGCGGCGATTTTGATTTTCGAGTAAGCGAGTTTCGGAGCAATAAAAAAAGGCGTGAGAAAATCGCGCCTTTTTCATTGCAAAGCAAACGTTACGGCTTTTTCTTCAGCCTCTCCAGCACGGCCCCCACGATCATTGGCAAGCCCACCGTCGCATCCACGAAGACTTCGCCGAACTTGCCGCCTTCGGCCGGGGGTACGAACTTGCCCCACGAAATCGCTTCGCTGTAGGGCGATCCCGAGAGTCCACCCCAGTGCACCGGTTCCGGACAGATGCGCAATCCGTAGTGATAGCGCTTGAGCGGCAAGTCTTCCCCACCGCGACGATGCCGTAGCTCGATGAACGGACCGAACTGCTGCGACCAGTTGCGCGGCACGCCGCCGCCAATGGTGAAGATGCCGAGGCGCACCTGCTTCAGCAGGGTTTCGGCGAAGTGCTCGAGGTCGAGGAAGGGATCGAAGCGGATCGGCTCTCTTCCCTCTTTCTTGCGCTTACGATTGTGCAGGGCCACGTCAAGGCCGAGTTCGGAGTCGGTGAAGGCGGGCACGAACACGGGAACGTTCTTCTCGAAAGCCGACTTCAGGATGCCGCGCCCTTCCACGTGCTCGTGCAGGTAGCGCCCGACCTCGCGGTTGAGCTTGTAGGAGCACATCGTCTCCTTGGCGTCCCACTGGTCGAGAATCTGCGCCACGATTCCCTCGACAAAATTCAGGTTCGTCTCCGGCTCCAGGGTGTCGTACACGCGGTTATAGCCGGCCTCGTAGAGTTCCACGTCATTCATCTTCTCGTCCCACACGAAGTGGGATTTTCCGGCGGCTTCGACCAGGCCGTGCGCCATCAGCGCGCCGGTCGAGACAATCGTCTTTACGATGCCGGCATCGACGAGGTCGGCGACAATCAAGCCTTGTTTCGCGACGGTCATCGCCCCGGCGAGCGTCATCACGACGAAGGCTTCCTTGTCGCGTGCCATCGCTTCGAGCACGTCCGCAGCCTGGCCCACCTGGCGTCCGGTGAAGGCGGTCTTCGCCATCGCGCGCACCAGGTCGTCCACCGTGACGATCTTCGAGAGATCGAGCGGCTCGAGTGGCACCAGTTTGTCGGAGATCGGGTCGTGGAGTTCGCGCTCGATGCCAGCGCCTTCGTCATGCGGTTCGTCGTGCTTCACGCAATTCACCTCGGGAATCTTTGCTCGCGGATCAGATAGGAATGCGAGAGGAGTATGGAACCTTTGAAAGTAATTTCTTCGCGCGGGAACGTCAACATGACTTCAACGAACCACACGGTATCTGGGGCTCGGAATATGAAAGCCGCATGAATTAAGACCCCTGAGCGCTTTGTGATTCGAATTTTGCTTTTTGTTATCCTACAGAATTGTGGCGGAGGTTGATGTGCCTGCTGAGAAGTTCACGATTGGCTTGATCCAGATGTCGTGCGGCCCGGAGCCGGAAGAAAACATGGTAAAAGCGCTGGACCGTGTTCGCCAGGCGGCGAGGCAGGGCGCATCCGTCATTTGTTTGCCGGAACTGTTTCGGACGCAATATTTCTGCCAGCGCGAAGATACTGCCCTTTTCGATCTTGCCGAATCCATACCAGGTCCTTCGACAAAGCGTGTCGGAGACGTGGCGCGTGAACTCGGAGTGGTGATCGTGGCTTCCCTTTTCGAGCGGCGGGCGGCCGGGATTTACCACAATACGGCGGCAGTCCTCGACGAAGCCGGAGCGCTCAAGGGCATCTATCGCAAGATGCACATCCCCGACGATCCGCTTTACTACGAGAAGTATTACTTCACGCCCGGCGATCTCGGGTTTAAGGCATTCGATACAACGTTCGGCAAAATCGGCACGCTCGTATGCTGGGACCAGTGGTATCCGGAAGGCGCGCGGCTCACCGCCATTCAGGGCGCACAGGTACTCTTCTATCCCACCGCCATCGGATGGCACCCGGCAGAAAAGGCAGAGTTCGGCGTGGCCCAACACGACGCATGGAAAACCATCCAGCGGGCACATGCCATTGCCAACGGGGTCTATGTCGCCGTGGTAAACCGCGTCGGCACAGAAAACGGCAACGTGCGTGGGAACAAGGTCGAGGGCGCAGGACTGGAGTTCTGGGGCGGATCGTTTATTGCCGATCCATTTGGGCAGGTGCTTGCCGAAGCTTCGCACGACCAGGAAGAGATCCTCCTCGCCGACATCGACGCGCAACGCATGGAAGATGTGCGCCGCAACTGGCCCTTCCTGCGGGATCGACGCATTGAGAGTTACGGAAAGATCACTCACCGCTTCGACGATTGATACTTGCTGTTGAATTCCGTCTGTTCGGAACTGTTTGGAATCGAGATTGGCACAAAGCGCGAAGATCAATCCGCAACCCGGTTCACCCGCTGCCCTTGGCTATCGCATGCCGGCGGAGTGGGAGCCGCACGCCGCCACGTGGATCGCCTGGCCGCATAACAAATCGGACTGGCCGGGCAAGTTCGAGCCCATCGCCTGGGTCATGGCCGAAATCGTGCGCCATCTCTCGCACGTGGAACGCGTCAATATCCTCATCAACAGCGAAGCGGCCGAAGAGCGCGCCTTGACGTTTCTGCGGCGAGCACATGTGCTACCGCAGCACGAGAGCGAGTCGCAGCGCGTGGCTTCCAATATCCAGTTCCACCGCTTTGCCACCAACCGTATCTGGACGCGCGATTACGGCCCAATTTTCCTGAAGTCCGCACTTTCGGCGAAGAGCGTGCCCAAGCTGGCTGGGCTCGACTGGCGTTTCAATGGGTGGGCCAAGTATTCCGATTGGCGTCGCGATGATGCGATCCCCAACCAAGTACTCGGAGCGCTCCGGGTGCAGAGCTGGCAGCCGACCGCGGAAGTAAATGGCAAGCCGAAGCGCGTGGTGCTGGAGGGCGGCAGTATCGACGTCAACGGCAGTGGAACGATTCTGACCACGGAAGAGTGCCTGCTCAGCGATGTACAGGCGCGCAATCCTGAACTCTCGCGCCACGACCTGGAGCAGATTTTTGCCGATTTTCTCGGCGCCCCCAACACAATCTGGCTGAACCGCGGCATCGCCGGCGACGATACCCATGGGCACGTGGACGACCTCGCGCGTTTCGTCGATGCCAACACGGTCGTGGTCGCTTGCGAAAACCATCGTGGCGATGAGAATTATGAGCCGCTGCTCGACAATTACAAACGTCTAGTCCGTTCGGCCGACCAGGCTGGCCATCCGCTGCGCGTCGTTAAGCTGCCGATGCCGGACCCGGTGTGGTTTGAAGGGCGCCGGCTCCCCGCAAGCTACGCGAACTTCTACATCGCCAACAAGCGTGTGCTCGTGCCCACATTCAATTGCGCAAACGATCTGCAAGCGCTCAACACCTTGGCGCAGCTCTTTCCTTCGCGCCGGATGATCCCAATTTACTGCGGCGATTTCATCTGGGGTCTGGGTGCAATCCACTGCATGACCCAGCAGCAACCCACCTGATTCGCCTTTCTATTTCAGTTTTGCGGCGTAGGTCGTTTGCAATTCCTGGGTGCGCGCCCGGGTCATGGTGTCGAGGCAAGCGATGTAGGCGGGATAGCGGGTCGCTTCATCCTGGTGCGGATCACGCGCGGCCGTGCACTTCGAATGTCGATAGACGAGCCACTGCCGCTGGCCTGCGGCCAGTCGTTCGGCATCCGGCGAGCTCAAGCGTTTTCGCAGCTCGGCGTACACCGCGTCCAGACTTGCGTCGGACTTTTTGCGTTCATCGGACAGGCAGGCGACAAGGTTTACGTTGGCAGTTCCCTGGACGCACGCAGTGTTGTTCTCGTTCGGGTGTTGCGCCAAGCCAGGGACGGCAAGCGCTAAGGCGGTTCCGAGAAACAGCGCGAGCACGACCTGCGATTTCATAGGCGCATCATATGCGCCAAATAGCGCATTTACTGGGAAATCGTCGTGTTAGAGGAAGATTGTTCCGGAGCAGGATGCGGCAAGCCAGCGCCCTTCCCGCTTCCGAAGGCGCTCAGCCCGCTCATTCAACGAGGGTTATTGCGGGGTCGACGGCGTCGTTTCGGTTTTCACGTCTTCGCTTGGCGGCTGGGTTTCTTTGGGATTCGCATTCCCTGAGCCGTTCGCCTCACTCTTGCGCTCGGTGCGGTAGGTCGTCTTCTGGCCGTTGGCGTCGGTCTGCATTTCAGCGCTGCTGGCTGCCACGGCTGCCTTGTCGCCGTCTTCCGGGCTGGCGCCAATCGCCTCTGGATTTAAGCTTGCCGGCGGCTGCGCCTTATCTCGATTCGCTTCGCTGCGCTGGTTGGCCGGGTCATAGGCCTGCGGATTCATCGGCGCCACACCCTTGTCTTGCGGATTTTTGGCGGTCGCAAACCCCGCCGCCGAACTGGGTGGCGGAGTGCTTTCGCCTACCGATTCCGTGCTGGAAGTCGGAACCGACAATCCGTGAACGCCGGTATGTCCCGTAACATCGACCACCGCATGTTCCTGGTTGTTGGTCGTGACTGAGCGGGTATTGGCGGCCGCGGCTGAAGTGTCCTGGGCGTTGCTGCTCATCTGCGCGCTGCTGTCCAGTTGGGTGTTGGCGTCTTCATTGACTGGACGCTGCATGAGTGCGAAGAATACCGGCGTTGCCTGGGCGACTGCGCCGCGGCCGGGCACCGTCGAACACTTGTCGGAAACCAGCTTGACGTCCGCGAGGGTGAGAATGTCACCGGTGCTGGCGGACGGCGGCTTGCTGTCGCCATCCACGCTCTTGACGGACCCGGTCACTTCCACCGTTTGCCCGATGAATTGCTTCAATCGATCGGTCGAGCCCCCGAGTTTGAACGTCTTGCCGCTGACCTGGTCGGTGATCGTGTAATTGTCGCCAACGCTGCTCAGGCATCCACGGACGGTTTGCGGCTTCACGCTCGACTGATCGGGCGCGGTGGTGGATTCATTCGGCATCGCATCCGACTGCGGCGGCGCCATCGACGGCGTTTGAGCAATCGCCCCGGCAACCGACATAGCCAACAATACTGTGAGCAGCTTCATTGCCGTTCCTCCACCCTTTTCCTAATCATTAGAGGAAGAAGATGCGACCGGGGTTGACTCACAATCGTAATGCCGTCGATTACGAGCTTGACTGGTAAACTGAGGCCGTGTCCGAGACCACCACGATACCGGCAGCGAACCGCTTCGACTGGAGCGCTTTCGACGCCTATTTGTTCGATATCGATGGCACCTTGCTGAACAGCCGCGATTGGGTCCATTACAACGCCTTCCATCTCGCACTGAAGAGCGTCTATCACTGTGAGGCCCGCATCGACACCGTTCCCGTCCATGGAAATACGGATATTGGGATTTTGCGGGCAGCGGCGGGGCTTTGCGGCATCGATGCAGAGCGGTTCGAGGGTGGGCTTGCCGAAGCACAGAAGATCATGTGCGACGACGTGGAGCGGCATGCAGCCGATCTTCGACCAGAGCTTTGTCCCTCCGTGCGGGAGTTGCTCGAGGGGCTGGATGCGGAAGGCAAGCTGATGGGCGTATGTACCGGGAACCTGGAGCGTATCGGGTGGACGAAACTGAAGGCTGCCGGGATTCGCGATCGCTTCCGCGTCGGTGGATTCAGCGATCGCCATGAGTTTCGTTCCGACATCTTTCGCGACGCCATGGAGCAGGCGGGTGCACGATTAGGAGCGTCGGCCAGAATTTGCTTTGTCGGCGATACGCCCAATGACATTATGGCGGCGCAGAAGCTGGGGATGCCGGTGCTGGCGGTAGCTACAGGGATCTACGCGCTCGACCAATTGCAGCAGCATGGGCCCACTCATTCCGTCGCGTGCTGTACGGAACTTCTTGCTTAGGAACCAATGAAGACGGCGATCTGGATAACGGTTCTCGTGAGCGCCACCGGGCTGGGAGCGCAGAACCTGCCTGCTCCGCAAACCCCCGCCGTCGATCCTCCGGTCACCGTGAAGCAAAAGGCCGAGGAGCCTTCCAAGAGCGACGAAAAGAAGGCCCGGCACGAATTCTCGGAAGGCACGAAACTTCGAAAAGAAGGCCGCTTCGAAGAAGCTCTCGCGCATTTCGAAGCTTCCGCGAAGCTCGTCCCCAAGAACGTGGATTACGCGACGGCCCGCGAGATGACGCGGCAGCAGGCAGTCATGTCAGACATCCAGCATGGCAACCACGCGATGGAAAAAAATGACACGATTGCCGCCCAGGCCGACTACCGCGAAGCCCTGCGCGTCGACCCCAGCAATCAGTTCGCGCTGCAGCAATTGAAGAACGTCCTCCCCGCACTCTCCGACGTCAGCACAACCGTTGTGCGCTATAGCGATGACGACAACATGGCGTCGCCCATCGAGCTCGTTCCCGAGAACGTCACTAAATCATTCAGTTATCGCGGCGATTCACGTGGATTACTAACCACCGTTATGCAGGCATATGGCGTGACCGCGACCATCGATGCCTCGGTTCCCAGCAAGCCCGTGCGCTTCGACCTCGACGCGACCGATTTTTCTCGCGCAATGGGCGCCGCTTGTGATGTGACCAACACCTTCTGGACTCCGCTCGGACTCCGTCAGGCCATGGTGATGCCGGATACTCCTGCGAATCGTCGCGATTATCAGCGCTCGGCGCTGCGCACGTTCTACTTTCCCGACGCCACCACCCCCACCGAGCTGCAGGACATCGTCAATGTCTTCCGCGTGATCTTCGACGTCCGCTTTATCGTCGCCCAGCCGTCACAAAACACGATCACCGTGCGTGCGCCCGCCCCGACCGTCAAAGCGATCTCCGAGTTCTTCGACGATCTCGACGCCTCTCGCCCGCAGGTGGCGCTCGACGTGAGCGTCTATCAGGTCAGCGGCACGTTGACCAGGCAGCTCGGGATTCAGCCGCCGCAGCAGTTCACCACCTTCAACCTCGGCGCGGCGCTCACCCAGCTTGGCTCGACCAACCTGCAGACGATCATCAACAACCTGATCTCCTCCGGAGCCATCAACCAGGCCAATGGCACCAGCATCCAGGCACTCATCACGCAGGCGCTCGGCAGCCAGGTAGGGTCGCTCTTCCAGACTCCGTTTGCGACCTATGGCGGCGGTCTTACCCTGATGGCCCTGTCGATTCCCGGCGCTTCCCTGAACATCAATTTCAATAAGTCGGACTTGCAGTCGCTTGATCACCTGACCCTGCGCGCCGCGCAGAACCTCCCCGCGACCGTCCGCATCGGAGAGCGCTACCCGATTCTTAACAGCACCTTCTCGCCGATCTATAACACCTCGGCCATCGCCAGCGTCATCGGCAACGGCACCTACATCGCGCCGTTCCCTTCCTTCAACTACGAAGATCTCGGGCTCACGGTGAAGGCGACCCCGTCGATCCAACAGAATCGCGATGTGCGGTTGAACCTTGAAATGCAAATTCGCTCGCTGGGCGCGGGCACGAACAACGGCATTCCCATCATCAACAACGAGGAGTACAAGGGCTCGATTTCCTTGAAGGATGGCGAGCCCGGCGTGGTGGTGAGCTTCCTCAGCACCTCGCAAGCACTGACCCTGACCGGGGTACCAGGGATCGGAGAGATTCCAGTACTGGGTTCCCTGTTACGCACCTCGGACCGCGAGGGACTGGAATCGGAGCTGATGGTCATCATCACGCCCCGCGTCCTGCGAGTCGCCGAGCCTAAAGTCGACGCCATCCCGCTCCCACGTGGGTCCTGATCTTCAAATCCCCATTGCGATCGCTACTGCTGCTTTTCGGCGAATTCAACTAACTGCTTGAAGGTTTCGTAGGGGAGCGAGTTGAAGGAAGCGATCTTGCGGCCATTCACGAACAGTGTCGGCGTTGAGGTCACGCTCAGGGACTCGCCAAGTTTCTCCGAGGCTTGTACGTTTGCATAGGTCTTCGGATCTGCGATGCAAGCCGCCGTCTTGGCCGGATCCGCGCCCGAATCGGCAGCGTACTTCTTCAGCATTTCGTCGGCGTTGGCTTCGGTCACGTCGCTCTGGTGCTCGTACACGGTATCGATAAACTTCCACGCAACATCGCCATTCGCCTTCAGGCAATCCACGTATTTCGAGGCGCGCAGCGCCCAGGGATGCATCTTCTCCAGGGGAAAGTTCTGGAAAATCACGCGCACATTCGGGTTCTCGGCCTGCATCTTCTCGACGTTCGGTAATGCCGCTTTGCAAGCCGGACACTCCAGGTCGGCGAATTCCACGATCGTTACCTTGCCGTCCTTTGCTCCGCGCTCTGGTCCGTCCGACGCCTTGAGCGCTTCGCGATAACGTCCGAACGGATCGGTACCGAAATCCATGAGCTGTCCCATGAACGCAAAATGCTGATCGGGCGTGACAAAGAAATTCAGTGCCTGGTCTCCCTGGCCGTTGTTCAACAGCACCGTCACGTCGGCAAAACCTGGCGCCTCGGCCGGCTTGATCGAGGTGACCTGGAACTTGATCGAACTGTCGTAGCCGATCATGTGCTGAATGAAAGCCTTCACCGTGTCTTCGGAGGGAAGGTTGGCATTTGTAGCGCCCTGCTGGGCGAGTGTCGCGACGGCGAACAGGAGCGTTGCGGCAACTGCGAGAATTTGGATTTTCTTGATCAAGGGCTTCTCTCTATGATTGAACTTCGATGCGTGCTGCAATCGGGAAGCGCCTTCCGACTCCAAAGGCCTTCGTCGAAATCTTCAGTCCGGGAGCGGCCTGCTGGCGCTTGTATTCAGTGCGTTCGATCATGCCGATCACTCGCCGCACCAGGCTGATGTCAAAACCATGTGCGCTGGCGATTTCAGCGGCACTCCTCATCTCCTCGACGTAATCGTCGAGAATAGCATCCAGTACATCGTATTCAGGAAGGCTGTCCGTGTCCTTCTGCTCGGGACGCAACTCTGCGGACGGCGGCTTCTCAATCGTTGCCCGGGGAATGACCGCGCGCCTCGAATTCACATACTGCGCCAGGCGATAAACCAGGGTCTTCGGCACATCGGAAATCACCGCCAGGCCGCCCGCCATATCGCCATACAGGGTGCAATACCCAACCGCGAGTTCGGATTTATTTCCTGTGCTCAAAACCAGCGCACCAAATTTATTGGAGAGCGACATCAGGATGTTCCCACGCACGCGCGATTGGATGTTCTCTTCTGTCGTATCCTCTCCCAATCCTGAGAACAGCGGCGCGAGCGTTTCGCGGAACGCCCCAAAGATATCGCCAATCGGGACGATTTCGAAACGGATGCCGAGATTCTTGGCCAGCGCCGCGGCGTCGTCGATGCTTCCCTGCGAAGAATAGGGACCGGGCATGCTGACGCCCATCACGTTCTCCTGGCCCAGCGCATCAACCGCGATGGCAGCCGTCAGCGCCGAATCGATCCCGCCGCTCAATCCAATGATCGCTTTGCGGAACCCGCATTTGTGTACGTAGTCACGCGTGCCAAGCACGAGTGCCGCATACGCATTCGCTTCCTCACCTGCGAGCTGAGGACGCACATCGCCCTTCAGCGTTTCGGTATCGACCATCACCAGGTCTTCTTCGAACGACTTTGCCTGGGCAATCACCGCCCCGTCCGGGCCCAGTACCAGGCTGGAGCCGTCGAAGACCAGGCTGTCGTTTCCGCCTACCTGGTTGCAGAACGCCACCACTGACTTGTACCGGCGCGCCAGCGCGGCCAGCATCTTTTCCCGCAGCTCCTGCTTCGCCACGTAGAACGGCGATGCGGAAATGTTCAGCAATATCCGACCACCGGCGGCCATCAATTCCTCCACCGGGTCGTTGCCGTACAGCCTACGGTCCCAGAAGTTCTTATCGTTCCAGGCGTCCTCACAAATCGTGAGCGCGACCGGTATTTGCTGTTGGGAGAAGAGTTCCTGCTTCTCGGCGGGGGCAAAGTTGCGCACCTCGTCGAAAACGTCGTAGGTAGGCAGCAAACGCTTCGACTGAATCAAGGCGATTTTCCCGTCGCGCAGCACCGCCGCAGAATTCATGGCGGACTTCCCGGTGCTGCCGCTGGCAGGCGTTACCAACCCAACGACGACGGTTACGCCAGACGTCTGGCGGGCGATTTCCTCGGCTGTTTGACGGTTTCGATCGACAAAAGAAGTCCGTTCAACCAGGTCCCGCGGAGGGTAGCCACAGATCGAAAGCTCAGGAAAAAGAACAAGATCCGCCTTCGCCTCCCTTGCACGCAAGGAAAACTGCACAATCTTCGCTGCATTTCCTTCGAAGTCACCGATCGTCGGATTGATTTGGCCGAGGGCAATCTTCACCCTTCCAGTGTAATGGCGAGGTAAGTACCGCGCCAAGTTGGGCCAGGGTCGCCTCTCCACCCGGCGGGCAGGTTAATAAAGGAATCAATAGCGCTCCCGGGCAGACACCTGCAAAATTCGCCTGTGATTTACATAAATTCATACAAAATCGATTGACGGGGGTCGAGCAGGAGCAAACAATGAGACATCATCCCAGTGGGGCCAAAAGTTTTTCCAGTCGTGACGCCGGAGGTGTCAGATGGCCGCGACAAAACCGAGGATCCTATGCGTGGACGACGACCTGAGCGGCCTCGTCATTCGTGCGTTGGTGCTCGAGAAGTATGGATACGATGTGCTCACCGCCACCGATGGCGAACAGGCGCTCAGGCTTTTTCAGAACTCCGAGATTGATGCTGTGCTCATCGATTACTACATGCCCCTGGTCGATGGAGCGTATGTCGCGCGCGCAATGCGCTACCTGAAACCCCAAGTGCCGATCATCATGATCTCCGCGGCCGGCGTCTTGCCGCAGGATGCCCTGAAGGACAGCGACGGTTTCGTGATCAAGGGCTGTCCGCCTGCCGAAATAAACAATCTGATCGAGAAAGTCATCCATCACGTCACTTAAATTATCGAAATTGGTGGAACCGGAAGCCGCGCCGCAGTATCAGATAAAGTATGACGGAGACGAATGCCGTGCGCGTGGTGGTGGTCGGCGGCGGGTTCGGCGGCCTTGAAACCGTAACCCATCTGGGCAAAGCCCCGGTCCACGTCGTATTGATCGATCGCAAGAATCATCACACCTTTCAACCTCTTCTGTACCAGGTAGCCACGGCCGGCCTTTCGCCTGCGGAAATTGCCGCCCCTTTGCGCGGCATTCTGGATTCTCAGCGCAATACCGAAGTCTTGCTCTGCGAAGTGACTGGCTTCGACCTCGAACGGAAAGTCGTGATCGCCTGCGATTCCGAGATCGCCTATGACTACCTCGTCGTGGCGGCCGGCGCGCGTCACTCCTACTTTGGACATGGAGAATGGGAGCCCCTCGCACCGGGATTGAAGACGATCGAAGATGCTCTCGAAATGCGCCGCCGGATACTGCTTGCGTTCGAGGAAGCTGAGCGCCAGGCCATACTGACCGGTCATCATGAAGACCTGAATTTTGTGATCGTGGGCGGCGGCCCCACGGGCGTCGAGTTGGCTGGAACCATCTCAGAGGTTGCGCGCCAGGCCCTAGCGAAGGATTTCCGCATCATCGATCCGAAACGTACCCGTGTCATCCTCGTCGAAGCAGGCCCGCGCGTGCTCGCTGCGTATTCTCCCGATCTTTCGAAAAGTGCCGAAGAGCAGCTGAAGAAGCTCGGCGTCGAAGTGCAGACCAACACCTCGGTCACCGCCGTGAAGGAACATGAGATTGATATGGGCAACGAGGTATTGCCGACCTCAGTCACCCTCTGGGCAGCAGGCGTCGAGGCTTCGTTCCTCGGCCGTGCCCTCGGACAACCGGTGGACCGCGCCGGTCGCGTCCCCGTACTTCCCGATTGCACCATCCCCGGCCATCCTGAAGTCTTTGTGATCGGTGACCTTGCCGCATTGAAAGACTCGGATGGAAAAATGTTGCCCGGTGTCGCGCCGGCCGCCATGCAGATGGGCCGTTACGCCGCCCAGGCTATCCAGGACGACCTGGCAAAGCGTCCGCGCAAGCCATTCCACTACAACAACCGGGGTAGCCTGGCGACCATTGGTCGCGCTGCCGCGGTCGCCGAGTTCCCCAAGTTTAATCTGACCGGCTATCCCGCATGGCTTGCCTGGCTCTTCATTCACATCCTCTTTCTGATCGGCTTCCGCAACCGCATTCTCGTCATGATCCAGTGGGCCTGGTCGTACTTCACTTACGAACGCAGCGCTCGACTCATCACCGACGAGGTAGGGCGCTTGCGTGAGCGGCAGGCTTCCCCCGATTCAAACCACGCTCCGGAGTCGCCGCCCGTGGAGAGCATCGAACGAAAACGCGCTTAGTTGAAATGCAAAACAAAGCCCTCGCACTTTCACGCGAGGGCTTTTCTCATATCGGACGCTCTAGTGAGGTGTGCTGGACTCCGGCGTGCTCGGTGCGCTCTGGGTCGACGGATCAGTCTTGGGCGTGCTGTTGTCCTGCGGTGTCGACGTCGGAGTGGACGCTCCGCCCGCTGACGTGGTGGAGTTCGGCCCGGTCGGCACGGAGTTCGGTGAAGACGGCGACGGCGTCTGCGAAGTATCCGTGTCTGGAGTCGTTGTGCTTGGGGTCGATGCCGGCGGCGTGCCGGTGGGCGTTCCTGCCGGCGCCGGGTTCGTGCTGTTCCCGCCCGACGGCGTCTGCTCGCTCATCGGCTGGCTGCTTTGTGATTGAGACGATGTGTCCGGCGTAGGGTTGCTGCCCGATGCCGTTTGTGCCACCGCGAAGCTGGTCGACAAAAGCGCCAGCGTCGCAATGTATGTAAGTTTCTTCATGAGCTTCTCTCCCCTACCCTGAATCGGTCGTCGTGACCGTCACTTGTTAGAGACCGGACGTGACCCACGGAGTTTTCTCCTCCGGGAATAGATTGCGAGTCGCCGTTATAATCGGCTCATCCTGAATTCCGACGGACTACTTTGAATTTACGGCGCTGTCTCGCTTTGGTCGTCGTTTCTTTGCTGCTGGGAGTCTCTGGCTGGGCGCAGGGCCACGCCGGAGCAGACACCCTCCTCGTTCTCCCCTTCGACAACTCGTCCAAAGCTCCGGGACTGGAGTGGGTCAGCGAAACCTTCCCTGAACTGTTGGGGCAGCGCATGGCTTCCCCCACCACCTACGTCATCAGCCGGGATGAGCGCCTGCTTGCCTTCGACCGCTTCGGTATTCCCCAAACCCTGCATCCGTCGCTCGCAACCCTTTACCAGATGGCCGAGCAGATGGACGCCGACTACGTGGTCATCGGCCACTACGATTTCGATGGCAACACCTTTACTGCCTTCGCCCAAGTGCTCGACATGAAGTCATTGAAGCTCCAGCCGGTGGTCACCAGCCGCGGTCCCCTGACCACCCTGATGGACATCGAGGGGCGGCTGGCGTGGGAGTTGCTGCGCGAAATGCGTCGTGAGCCCATGGGCTCCCAACAGGAATTCTCCCAGGCTTCAAACGGTGTCCGCCTCGACGCCTTTGAAAACTACATCCGCGGCATTATTGCGGGAACGCGCGGCGAGAAGATCAACCGCCTCCGCGAAGCCGTACGACTGAACCCGAACTACACCCGCGCCATGCTGGAACTGGGCAAGGCGTACCTGGAAAATCGCGATTACGACCAGGCTGCCAACTGGTTTTCACGGATCCCGAAAAACGATCCCCTCGCTAACCAGGCGAATTTCGATCTCGGGCTCGCGGCGTTTTATCGCGGCGACTTTGATCGAGCCGATGCTGCCTTCTCGTTTCTCCTCGCCCGGCTGCCGATGCCCGCCATCTATAACAACCTCGGCGTGATTGCCGGTCGCCGCAACCGCCACAGTGAAATCGATTACCTGCAAAAAGCCATCGCCGCCGATCCGGCGGACGCCGACTACCGCTTCAATCTCGCCGTCGCCTTGGCGCGCAGTGGAGAAAATGCAGCCGCCGTCCGCCAACTGCACGAGACCCTCAAGCAGCATCCCGATGACGCCGAAGCGCAGTCGCTGCTCGATCAGCTCTCGGGCGCAGCCATTGCCAACGTTTCTCACGCCGACGGGGCCTCAGCCGCTCCCCGGCTGCCCATGGAGCGCATCAAGCGCACTTACGACGAAACTTCCTACCAGCAGGTTGCGATGGAGATCGAAAACATCGTCGAGCAGCGCCTGGCGACCACCGATCCCAAGACCCACGCCGACTACCACGTAGAGCAAGGCCGCGATCTGCTGAATCAAGGCTTCTCCGCGCAAGCCGAAAAGCAGTTCCGCGAAGCTCTGCAATACCAGCCGTCCAATCCGGCAGTACACGCGGGACTGGCGCGTGCCCTCGAATCCAGCGACCCGGCGGCCGCCACGCGCGAAGCGCAGGCCTCCCTCAAGCTGCAGCCTTCGGTCGAAGCCTACCTCGTGCTGGCGCGGCTCGCCCTGGCGCGCAATGACATGAACGCGGCGTCGGAGAATGCCGAGGCAGCCCTGAAGCTGGAACCCGCCAATTCCGCGGCGCAGGCCCTCAAACGGAGCATAGAATCGAAGCAGAGCGGGGCTCCCGCCCAACCCAAGGAGCCCTGATTGTGAGTGGAGGTGCACCATGCGACGAGTGATCCTGCTGTTCATGGCCGTATGTTTCGCGCTTCCCGCCGCTGCCCAGGTCGTCCGCCTCAAGGTCGATGACACCATTCAGCCCATCACCGCCGAGTACATCAGCCGCGGCATCGATTATGCTGCAGAGCACCATGCCAACGCTGTCCTGATCGAGCTGCACACCCCGGGCGGGCTCGTTACCTCCACCCGCGAAATCATCTCCAAGATTCTCTCGTCGCCCGTTCCCGTCATCATCTACGTCTTCCCAACCGGAGCGAACGCAGCCTCCGCCGGATTCTTCATCCTGGAGTCCGCCGATATCGCCGCCATGGCTCCCGGCACCAACACCGGTTCAGCCCACCCCGTCGCTCTGGCCTTCGGCGTCTCCGAATCCAAGCAGGACGACACCATGAAGATGAAGGTCGAGAACGATCTCGCGGCCTTCATTCGTTCTTACGTCTCCAAGCGCGGACGCAATGTGAACGTCGCCGAGACCGCCGTCCGCGAGTCGAAGGCCTTCAGCGACCAGGAGGCACTCAACGAGCACCTGATCGACGTGGTCGCCAAGAACGAGCAGGATTTACTCACCCAATTGAATGGACGCACCATCCATCGCTTTGACGGCAGCACCGCCGTCCTCAACACCGCCAGCCCGCCCATCGTCAATTATGGCTTCTCGCTGAAAGAACAGATTCTCGATTTCCTCGTCGATCCCAACATCGCGTTCATCATCCTTGCTATTGGCGCCATCGGGCTTTACGTGGAGTTCAACCATCCCGGAGCCATCATCCCCGGCGTCATCGGCACGGTATTCATCCTGCTGGCGATTTTTGCCTTGAATCTTCTCCCCGTGCGCTTCGCCGCCGTCACCCTCATCCTTGCCTCGTTCGCGTTCTTCGTCCTCGAGGCGAAATATGCCACCCATGGCATTCTCGGCATTGCCGGCATGGTGCTGCTCTCCCTGGGCGGCCTGTTGCTCGTCGATGGGCCCATCCCCGAGTTGCGGGTGAAGTTCGTCACCTCGGTTGCCGTGGCCATCCCCTTCGGCGCGATCACCGTCTTCCTCATGACCATCGCCCTGCGTGCGCGCCGTAATAAAGTCACCACCGGGGCGCAAGGAATGATTGGGCAGTCCGGCATCGCGCGTTCACCGTTGTCGCCCTCGGGCCAGGTTGTCGTCCTTGGTGAAATCTGGAACGCCTATTCATCCATCCCGGTCGCGGTCGCCGAGCCAGTGATCGTGCGCGGCATCGATGGCCTCACCCTCATCGTCGAACCCGTAAATCAGCCCGTCTCCAGCCGCCAGGCCGCGCTGCAGCATTGACCATGTTTACCAATCCGGGGCCTGCACGATCTGCGCCGGAAATAAGGTTTTCCCGTATATCCTCACTCCGCTGTACGGGATACAATCCGCGTGAGTGTCGCAATCGGAGGTTTCATGCCGCCCATCATTATCATGGTCCCGATTCTGTTCTTCATTTTTTATGCTTTGAGTTGCATCAAGATTCTTCCGGAGTATGAGCGCGGCGTGATCTTCAACCTCGGGCGCCTGAGCCCGATGCCCAAAGGCCCCGGACTCATCTTCATTTTTGCTCCAGTTCAGCGCATCATCCGCATCTCCCTGCAGCAGGAAGCCATGGAAGTTCCGCCGCAAGACATCATCACCCGCGATAACGTCACCCTGAAAGTGAACGCCGTCATCTTTCTCCGCGTGGTCGATCCCAACCGCGCCGTCGTGCAGGTCTCGAACTACCGCTACCAGACCTCGCAGTTTGCCCAGACCACGTTACGATCGGTTCTTGGCGAAGTTGACCTCGATGAACTGCTCGCGCATCGCGAAAAAATTAACCTGCGCCTGCAAAGCATTCTCGATCAGCACACCGATCCCTGGGGCGTGAAGGTCACTAGCGTGGAAGTCAAGCAGGTCGATCTTCCCGAAAATATGACCCGCGCCATGGCCAAGCAAGCCGAGGCCGAGCGCGAGAAGCGTTCGAAGATCATCCACGCCGAAGGCGAATTTGCGGCAGCCCAGCGCCTCGTCGAAGCAGCCCACTTACTCGCCGCCGAACCGGCATCGATCCAGTTACGATATCTGCAGACCTTGACGGAAATTGGCGTGGAAAAGAACACCACCGTCATCTTCCCCGTGCCGGTGGATATGTTGTCCAGCATCAAGGCTCTTGTCGACAAGGCAATTCAGAAATAGTACGGAGAACGGAAGCACATGGCATCGCAGGACACAGAAATCACTCTCGGCATTGGCAAACTCGCTGGTCTCTTCTTCGCGCTTTCTGCCCTCTGCGCTGTATTCCTGGCGCTTGGGTATTCGCTCGGAAAAAGCTCGATGAAGAATGCCGCAGCCAGCTCGGTGGACGCGCCACAGTCTGCCACTTCGACCTCCTCGCCCAAGCCGTCCGCGCATCAATCCGCCCCTGCCCAACCGCAGACCAAGCAAGACCTCACCTTCTATAAAGCTGTCGAGCAGAAGGCGCCCGACTCAAAGCTCGCGCCCGCCGAGGATGACTCCGCCGCTCGTGCCAGCACAAATACCGCCAGCCCCGAGCTAACCCGCTCTGGCTCCGGCTATGTTGTCCAGGTGGCGGCGGTGAGCAAACAGGAAGACGCGCAAGCGCTGGCCGAGGCGCTGAAGAAGAAGAGCTACGCGGTCCTGATCTCCACCAATCCGCCCAATGACAAGCTCTACCACGTGCAGGTCGGGCCTTTTACGGACGTAGCAGAAGCCGAGACCACGCGCAACCGCTTGGTGAACGACGGCTACAACCCAATCCTGAAGAAGTAATCTCTTTTCTGTTTCGGGAAAGCGCGCTGCGGTACGCTGTTTTGTCACGCTCCATGCACGTGCGTCGTCGCTATATTGATGCACATGAATACCCGAAGCGGAGATGGTCATCTTACCGATCAATTGCGCGCGGTCGCCGACCCCACCCGCCGCCGCATCCTGCGCATGCTCGGTCTCAAGGGAGAATGTTCCATCGGAGAAGCCACTGGCTTGTGCGCTCGCGATATCGAAGCCAAGGTCAAGCTCTCCCAGCCCACCATTTCACATCATATGAAAATCCTCGCCGGCGCTGGCCTCGTGACCATGCAACGCCGCGGCCAGTGGATGTGGTATCGCCGTGATGAAGCCGCCGTCAAACAGATGACCAAGCGGTTCCGCGAGGAAGTGTAGTCGGCGTCGGCGAAAAACAAAGCGCTCCCGCAGGAGCGCCTCGTCTGGATCCTTCTTCCCAACTACTCCGCCGTCAGCGACGGCGCTCCGGAGCTGTGCATCAGTTCATTCAGCGCCGGTACGTCGCTCTTTCGGATCTGCTCCCACTTGGCAACATTCTCATCCGTCTGCTGCGACAGGTCGTGAAACACCTGCTGCTGTTGTTGGGTAGGAGCCGTATCGGCAATATCCACAAACGCGCTGAAGGTCGCCCATTCCTCGTTCACCATGTTCGGATAACGCAGGTTCCCTTCCGAACTCTTCAACTTGATCTGGATGAGCTGCGCCTCGACATCCGTCATCTTCTTGTCGAGCGCATTGGCCGCCTCAATCACCGGCTTCCCCTTCGCATCATCGCCCAGCCACTTCTTCAGCGTCTCGAGTTTCGCCCGCAGATCGCGCATCTGGTTCACCGCCGTATGCAACTTGCTGATCTCGTCGCGTACCTGCAGTTCGAAGGCCACCTGCTGCTCAATATCCTGCGTCTGCTCGCCGGAATCGCGCGGGTCAACCTTTAAATCAAAGGGTTGATCGAAATGCTTTCCATCCACCGTCAACCGGATGGTGTAATGTCCCGGCGCGGCAACCGGTCCTTGTGGCGGCAGCCCTTCATAAAATGCACCCGGCGACTGCACTGGATCTTCATAACGTAAGTTCCAGGGGAAGCGGTTCAAACCAGCCTTCGCCGGAATGATGTTCGGAGGCGGTTCCAGGTCCGGCCACTCCTGCGGCTGCCCTTCCTCCTTCTTTTCCTTACTCAAGAACTTCTTTACCAGCTTTCCGGACGAATCGATAATCTCTAAGGTTGCTTCATCTTTAGGTGCACCCTTCAAGTAATAGTAGAAGGTTGAGCCGTTGGGAGGATTGTCGCCCACCGGCCGCCGCTTATCCACTCCATCGGGATAATGAAAGCGATAGCCTTCGCGCGGCCGATAAAGCAGCGCGTCCGCGTCGCCGTTCCCCAACTCACGCAGCGGCGTGATGTCGTCCAGCACCCAGAACGAACGCCCATGCGTGGCGACCGCCAGGTCATTCGCATGCACGATCAGATCGTGAATCGGCGTGATCGGCAGGTTCAACTGCAGCCGCTGCCAGTTTCCGCCGTCATCGAACGAAACATAAACGCCCTTCTCCGTCCCCGCGAAGAGCAGCCCCTTGCGCACCGTGTCTTCGCGTACTGCGTGGACAAACGCGCCATCGGGAATTCCCACTGTAATCGCCGACCAGGTTTTGCCGAAGTCATGTGTCTTGTAGATATACGGCTTGATGTCGTC
The DNA here is from genome assembly GCA_963703075.1 of uncultured Acidobacteriaceae bacterium. Taxonomy (GTDB): domain Bacteria; phylum Acidobacteriota; class Terriglobia; order Terriglobales; family Acidobacteriaceae; genus Korobacter. The sequence goes on along the minus strand of OY969786.1, from coordinate 1,369,661 downwards.
GAGCTTGTGCCGGTCGACCGCGATATAAGCGGTCCCCGCATCGAAAGGCGACGCCTCCACCAGGTCCACCGTGCTCCACTCCGGCATCCCTTTCGGGGTCACGTTCTCCCAATGTCCGCCGCCATCCCGCGAAAGCTTCATCAGGCCATCATCTGTGCCTGCCCAGAGCAGGTCTTTCTGCTTGGGCGATTCGGCCAGGGTGAAAACCGTGTCGTAATATTCGACCGTCGTAATGTCGAGCGTGATCGGTCCGCCCGAGGGTTGCTGCTTCGATTTGTCGTTACGCGTCAGGTCCGGGCTGATCTCTTTCCAGCTTCGTCCCTGGTCGGTGGTCTTGTAGATGCGGTCGCCCGCCGTGTAAATCGTATTCGGATCGTTGGGCGAGATAATGATCGGTTCCGTCCACTGGAAGCGCACCTTCTGCGTTGATGCTCCTTGCCCCGAGGTGTCCAGCGGAATCGGCGAGACGTCCTGGATGGTTTCCTTGGCGTGGTTGTAGCGGGTCACGATTCCCCCACCGTCACCGGCATACACGATGTTCGCGTCGCGGGGATCGGGAGCGATGTAGCCGCTCTCGCCGCCGCCCACCGGATACCAATCCCAGCGCCCGATCACGCCTTCCTCCTCATCCATGGTGGCAATGCCGACCGTCGAATTGTCCTGCTGTGCGCCATAGATCCAGTAGGGATAACGGTTGTCGGCAACGATGTGGTAGAACTGCGCCGTCGGCTGGTTCTGCTGCGAAGACCACGTCTTGCCGCCGTCGAGCGTGATCGTCGCCCCACCGTCGTTGCTGTTGATGATGCGATCGGTGTTGGTCGGATCGATCCACAACCCGTGATGGTCCCCGTGCGGCGCCGGCAGCAGGTCGAATGATTTCGCCCCGTCCGTGGAACGAAACGCCCCCGTATTCAGCACGTAAACGGTGTCAATGTTCTTCGGATCGGCGAAGATGTGCGTGAAATACCAGGCGCGCTGCGTGAATCGTTCATCGTCGTTGATCTTCGTCCACGTCGCACCGTAATCTTCCGAGCGATAGATACCGCCCTCTTTCGCTTCAATCAGCGCATAGACGCGCGATGAATTCGACGCCACCGCCAGGCCGATGCGCCCATAGATTCCTTCGGGAAGCCCGTGACCCTCCAGCCGCTTCCAGGTCGTGCCGCCGTCCACCGACTTGTAGATCCCGCTCCCCGGGCCGCCGCTGCTCAGGTTCCACGGTTGCCGTATCACCTGCCACATCGCCGCGTAAATCGTGCTTGCGTTGTTCGGATCGAATTGAATGTCGATCGCGCCGGTCTTATCGTCTTCGTAGAGAACCTTCTCCCACGTCTTGCCGCCGTCGAGCGATCGGAAAACCCCGCGCTCCGCATTGGGTCCGAAGGCGTGTCCCAGCGCTGCCACGAACACACGGTTCGGATTCTTCGGATCGACGATCAGCCGCCCGATGTGCCGAGTATCTTCCAGCCCGAGATGTTGCCAGCTCTGCCCCGCATCGATCGAGCGATAGACACCGTTGCCGTAGGTAATGTTTCCGCGGATGCAGGCCTCGCCGGTCCCCACGTAAATGATGTTGTGATCGCTGTCGGCTACCGCGATCGCTCCCACCGAGGTGATCCCGTCTTTATCGGCAATCGGCTTCCACGTGCCGCCCGCGTCAATCGTTTTCCACACCCCGCCGGCCACTGCGCCAAAGTAAAACGTCGCCGGATCCCCCGGAACGCCGGTGACCGCCAACGCCCGCCCGCCGCGAAATGGGCCGACCTGCCGCCACTTCATGGCGCCAAAAGTTGATTCGGAATATTGCTGGGCTTGTACTGCAAAACTGAAGGCGAAGATAAGTACCAGGACTGCGAGCGCACTGCGCCGGCAGGGGAAGTTCAAGCTAACTTTCATTCGGATCATCACCCGCGCGATATGAAGAGTGACGCCCATGGTAAGGGAAGCGGCGGAATCTGGCAAAAATGCAACGGCCGGAACCCATGGGCTCCGGCCGCGATGAAACCTTGCACGCGCGATTTACGCCGTGATTTGCTTCGTCTCTTCCTTCTTCGGCTCCGGCGCCGGATCTCGCAGGGCTGACTTGAATCCGCGAATGCCTTCGCCCAAACCTTTACCGAGATCGCCTAACTTCTTCGGTCCGAAAATCAGCAGTGCAATGCCGAGAATGAATAAAACTTCGGGTACTCCAAGATCACCAAACATAAGATGCCTCCAACTTCCCTCTTCATGGCAAACGCTCGATCCACGAGGAAGTTGCACTCTCATTTTAAACGCGCGAGTTTTTCCAAAACATGGCACTTTTCGGTGCTCACGTTACGATCGACATGCGGCCGAATGTCTTCGTGAAGGCCGCTCTCCGTACGACAATCCAAAGCTCAAGAAGTGGACTTAAGAGGATCATCGCCGAGTGCCTCGTCGGTCGCAGGAATCAGCGATCCTGTCGTGACCTCCGCCGCCGGCTCGCCGCCCACCATCTGCTGGGCCAGTACCATTTTCCGCGCCGCCTGCCTGAATTCAGAAAGGTGCCGCGCGAAGAAAATTCCTCCGCCGATGCAAGCCACCCCACCGATTGCCACGGTCAGAGGCGCGCCAATCCGTTCCGCGATCGCGCCTGCGAACAGCGCTCCAAACGGAGCCATGCCCATGAACATCATCGAGTAAACCGCCAGCACCCGCCCACGCAGCCTGTCTGGCGACATCGATTGCAGCAGCGTATTCGAGCTGGCCATTTGCACCATCATGCTGAAGCCCACCGGAACCAGCAACAGCGCTGAAAGCCAGAACACCCGCGAAAACGAGAAAAGGATCAGGCTGGTTCCGAAACCCAGCGCGCAGTAACTGATAATCCGGCTGATTCCCTGCAGCCCTTTCTTCAGCGCAAGCGTCAGCGCCCCCGCCAGCGCGCCCACTCCCGTTGCGCCCATCAGGATGCCCAGCCCGCGCGCCCCGCCATGCAGAATGCGATCGGCAAAAATCGGCATCAGCACCGAATACGGCATCCCCACCAAACTCACCAAGCCCAGCAGCAGCAGCAAGTACCGGATCGGCTTTGCGTTCTTAACGAAGCGAAAGCCCTCGGCAATGTCCTGCAGCGGCGACGTATCATGCGCCCCCGCGCGCGGCGTATACGTCATGCGCATCAGCAGCAAGCCGGTGATCACCGCGATGTAGCTGATCGAGTTCGCGGCGAAGCACCAGCCTTCGCCGATCGTCGCCACCAGAATTCCCGCCACCGCCGGCCCTACAATGCGTGCGCCATTGAACATGGAAGAATTCAGCGCAATCGCATTCATCAGGTTCTCGCGCCCCACCATGTCGGAAAGAAATGCCTGGCGCGCGGGAATGTCGAAGGCATTCACAACCCCCATCAAAGCCGCCAGCAGGAACACATGCCACACCTGCACGCGATGGGTCAGCGTGAGCACCGCCAGGATGCCGGCCAAAACCATCGAGAGCGCCTGGGTGGTAACGATAATCTTGTGCCGGTTATAGCGGTCGGCCACAATGCCGCCCAACGGGGCGAAAAGAAAGACCGGGATCTGCCCGCAAAATCCAACCGTGCCCAGCTTCAACGACGATCCGGTCAGGCTGTAAATCAGCCACGCCTCGGCCACGTTGTCCATCCACGTGCCAATCAGCGATATCAGCTGCCCGGCAAAAAACAGGCGGAAGTTCCGGTTCTGCAGCGCCGGCAGCCGGTCCAGAAACTTTCTTGGCCAATTCGTTTTCAAGGAATCTTGTGGGGGGCGATCCTGCGCCATCTTCGCCATCTTAAATGTTGGATGCGATCCTGCGTCGTTTGACTCTGTATGCCCTCGTGCTGCGATGCTTTTCCAGCCTTGTCATGTTGAGCGTAGCGTCCTCCTTTGGACGCGAAGTCGAAACATCTCGCATTTCGCCTACTCCGCCCCGACTCTCACTCTTCGCCCCGTCCGTCTCGCTTCTCCCTGCTATCCTAGAAAGTTATGTCCCCAGCCCTGAACTCTCTGAGCAGCGCCTCCTCTGCTTATCTCCGCTCCGCTATGCATCAGCCGACCCATTGGCATCAGTGGGGCGAAGAAGCCTTTGCTGCCGCCCAGCGCGAGAATAAGCCCATCCTGCTCGACATTGGCGCCGTGTGGTGCCACTGGTGTCATGTCATGGATCGCGAATCCTACGACGATCCGCAAGTCGCCGACATCCTCAATCAGAATTTCATCGCCATCAAGGTCGATCGCGATGAGCGCCCCGACGTCGATAGCCGCTACCAGACCGCCGTGGCCGCCATCACCGGCCAGGGCGGATGGCCTCTCACCGCCTTCCTGACCGCGGAGGGCAAGCCGTTCTACGGCGGCACATACTTCCCTCCTAGCGATGCCTACGGCCGCCCGAGCTTCAAGAAGATCTTGCTCGCCATCTCCGAGGCCTATCGCGATCGCCGCGACGACGTCCTGCGCGAAGCCGAGGGCTTAATGGCTGCGCTCGCTAATGCCGAAGGTCTCGCCGGCCACAACGCCGACTTCAATCCGCGCGTCGTGCCTCTCATGGTCCAGGCCGCCCTCAACTCTTTCGATCCGAAAAACGGGGGCTTTGGATCCGCTCCGAAGTTTCCCCACCCCTCCATTCTCGAGGTGCTGCTCGACTGGTATGCGCGCACCGGAGAAGAGGGCGCTGCCAATGTCGCCCGCACCACCCTCATGAAGATGTCCCGCGGCGGCGTCTACGATCAACTCGCCGGCGGCTTCCATCGCTATTCGGTCGACGAGCACTGGATCGTGCCGCACTTCGAGAAAATGTCCTACGACAACTCCGAACTGCTGCGCAATTACGTCCACGCCTCCCAGCTTTTTCCCGATGCTGGCTTTGCCGACATCGCCAAAGACATTCTCCGTTGGGTGGACGCCACCTTGAGCGACCGCGAACGCGGCGGTTTCTACGCCTCGCAGGATGCCGATATTAATCTCGAGGACGATGGCGATTACTTCACCTGGACCGTGGACGAAGCCAAGGCCGTGCTTACCGCCCAGGAGTTCGACGTCGCTGCGCTTTATTACGACATCAACGAAGTCGGCGAAATGCATCACAACTCCGCCAAGAATGTTTTGTGGATCCGCGCCAATGTCGAAGAAATCGCGATGCGGCTCTCCCTCAAGCCCGACCAGGTGCGCTCACTGCTTGCTTCCGCGAAGCAGAAGATGCTGGCTGCCCGCCTTCTCCGCCCCACACCCTACATCGACAAGACCATCTACGTGAACTGGAACGCGATGTTCGTCTCCGCTTATCTTGCCGCTGCCCGCGCACTGGCGCTCGACGATGCCCGCCACTTCGCTCTCCGGACTCTCGACCGCATCCTCGAACATTGGAACGGCACCCAGTTGCCGCACGTTATCGCCTACTCCGATCCTGCCGCCCACCCGGCGCGGTCCAAGGGCTTGCTCGACGATTACGTATTCACCGCCATCGCCTGCCTCGACGCGTACGAGGCCACCGGCGATCTCACCTACTTCCGCTATGCTCGCGAGATGGGGGATGCCGCGATTGCGAAGTTCGGCGATGCCACTTCCGGTGGCTTCTTCGATGCCGAAGCCAGCACCGGGCAAGTCGCCCTCGGCGCTCTCGTCGTCCGCCGCAAGGCCTTTCAGGATTCCCCTACCCCCGCCGGCAATCCCGCTGCCGCCCTGCTCATGATGCGCTTGCACGCCTATACCAACGACGCGCGCTACCACGACAAAGCCGAAGACACCCTTGAAGTTTTTGCCGGCGCCGTCGAGCAGTTCGGCATCTACGCCGGAACCTATGGTCGCGCCGCGATCCATCTTTCAAAGCCGCACACCCAGGTCGTCATCATCGGGACCAACGCCGCTGCCGCTTCCCTCGAGCGTGCGGCCTTCGCAACGTACTCCGAGAATCTCTCCATCCTGCGCCTCTCGCAAGCCGATACCCACGTTCTTCCACCCGCTCTCGCGGAAACAATTCCCAATCTTCCCGGCGTGAACGACGGCCGCAGTCAGGCCATCGTCTGTTCGAATTTCACCTGCCAGCCGCCCATCGCGGACCCGGATCAACTCACGCAGACTCTGAAGCAGATTCTCCGTACATGATTCAACGCGAAACGTCTCTCTTGTTGTCATTGCGAGGAGCAATAGCGACGTGGCAATCTGCTGTTTCTTAGCGCCACCGAAGAACTTAATCTCTTAATCCGAAAGAGTTTGCATCATGGCTATCAAAAAAACATCTTCTTCCAAAACCTCCCGTAAATCCGCGCCGAAAAAAACAGCCAGGAAGTCCATTCGCGCCACCAATAACCACGCCCGCGGTGGCACCTACTTCACCCCGAAAGGCAACGTCAGCCTCGCCGTTCCCCCATTCTGGTTCTTCCGTCAAACCAACGACGACCTCGAACTCGACTCTCCCACCACCGCCACCTCCATCGTCGTTAGCGCCTTCCAGCGCAGCGGACGTCTCGACCCTCTTGACTCCCGCGACTCCATGAAGCGTTTCCTCGGCACCGCGCCCGCCGTCGGCCGCAAAACCATCGCCCTCAGCACCAAGCCGCGCACCGTCGCCCGCTTTAAAGACGCCGAAGGCGCCCACTGGCAATGCGAGTTCCTCACTGACGGAACGACCTTGCTGCTCGCCACCATGAACAGCACCGACCAACCGCGGTCTCCCGAACTACAAACCGCTGTCGCCGTCCTGAACTCGATCAGGATCGTGAAAAAATAGAGCGCTCCTCCACCGCTCGCCTTCCCGGCAAACCGCGATCCGCCCATGGATCGCGAGTACTGGCATTTGGCTGCCATCTCTCGCGAAAGCCATCTTCCTAGACGTAGGCCTGCGACGCCCCAAGTGCCGCAGGCACGCCAGAAAAATAGCCCCGGTCGTAAGACCGGGGAAGCCGCGTCCGTCCCACAGAGTCCGCTTCAGCGGACGACATCCGTCCGCGGCACCGAAGAACGAGGCAATAACCGGCAGCCCTGCCGAAAATCCTCGAGCCTCGTACAATATCTCTCTGTGGACAACAAAGCCCTCGCCAACATTTTTTACGAGACTGCCGACCTCATGGAGGTCCAGGGCGACGACAGCTTCCGCATCCGCTCCTACCGCCGTGCCGCCGAAGCCATTGAAGGCCTTCCCACCCAGATCGCCGACATCGTCAACGATCAAAAAGCGCTGCTCGCGATCCCCGGCATCGGCAAAGGCATGGTCTTCAACCTCCAAGAAATCTTTCAGCAAGGCAAGCTGAAGATTCACGCCGAGCTGCTGGAAAAATATCGTCCCTCGATGCTCGAGTTGCTCAAAATCCAGGGCCTCGGCCCCAAGACCATTTCCCTTCTCTGGAGCGCTTTCGGCGTGAGCGATGTGGAAGGCGTTGAGAAACTGGCTCGCGAGGGTAAGCTCCGCACGCTGCCGCGCATGAGCGAAAAGAGCGAGCAGAAGATCCTCAAGTCGATCGAGACCTATCGCAATATCTCCGGCCGCTTCCTGCTCAACACCGCCGACCAGACCGCCATCCGCCTCACCGAGCACCTGTGCGCGTTGCCGGGCATCGAGAAGGTCACGCCCGCTGGTTCCCTTCGCCGCGGCCGCGAAACCGTCGGCGACCTCGATATTCTTGTGACCGGTCCCTGCGCAAAAAACGAAGCCCAGCGCAATGCTGTGATCGAGCAGATCGTGAAATTTCCCGGCATCCTCGACGTGCCGGCCAAGGGCGAGAACAAGGTCAGCTTCAAATTGCGCTCGGGGATGCAGGTCGATGTGCGCATTCTTCCGCCCGAGTCCTTCGGCGCCGCCATGCAGTACTTCACGGGCTCGAAAAACCACAACGTGACTCTGCGACAGCGAGCCCTGAAGATGGGCTACACCCTGAACGAATACGGCCTCGCCAAGCTCGACGACAACTCCATCGTTGCCAGCCACACCGAAGACGACATCTACGGCAAGCTGGGTCTCGACTGCATTCCTCCGGAAATGCGCGAGAACTGTGGCGAAATCGAGTTGGCCGCCAAGCATCAACTGCCCCGCCTCCTCACCCAGCAGGACCTCCTCGGCGACGTCCACATGCACACCGTCGAAACCGACGGCCGCTGCACCATCGAAGAAATGGCCGAAGCCGCCAAGGCGCACGGCTATCAATACATGGCAATCACCGACCACTCCAAGAATCTCGCCATGGCCAACGGCCTCGACGACAAGCGCGCTCTGGAGCACATGAAGCGCATCCGCGCCGCGAACGACGCCATCGATGGCATCACCATCCTCGCCGGCATCGAGGTCGACATCCTCGCCGACGGCTCAATCGATCTCTCCGACGAAGTCCTGGCGCAATTGGATATCGTCATCGCCAGCGTCCACTCCGCCTTCAACCAGGAGCGCGCCCAGATGACCGATCGCATCGTGAAGGCGGTCTCCAATCCGTACGTCTCGCTGCTCGGCCATCCCACCGGACGCCTTCTCCTGCGGCGCGACGCCTACGCGGTCGATATGGACGCAGTCATGAAGGCAGCCCTGCACCACAAGGTCGCCATGGAGTTAAATTCCTACCCTGACCGGCTGGACCTGTGCGACGTTCACCTCCGCATGGCCCGCGAGCGCGGCGTCCCCATCGTCATCAATACCGATTCCCATCACACCACCCACATGGACCTCATCAAGTATGGCGTGCTGCAGGCCCGGCGCGCATGGCTCACCCCAACCAACGTGCTCAACACCCTGCCGCTGGCGGAGTTCCAGCGGGCCATGAAGAAGCAATGGCCGGTCATGCGCACAACATAAAGTTGTGTCCCGGCTTCCAATCGGCAGTATGCTTTGCCTACTTCGGAATGAAAGAAGGAACGATGCCCGACAGCAAGAGCAGCGCGACAGGTAAGGCCCAAAAGCCCGAGTTCGATGCCGGTCACGTCCCCATGACCGAAGAGATGGATGACCTGAAACACACTCTGCCGAACTTTGTGCCGGTGTTGGGAGCCCTCGTCGTCATCGCCATCATCATTGCCGGTGCGGCCTATCTGCTTCGCGCCAAGCCCGTCGCCAGCGGCGCGATTGAGAATGTCTTCGCCGTGGAACAGAATTCGCATACTACGAGCTTTGTTGCCATTAACGTCAACGTGCGCAACGTGACTGAAAAGACCCTCTACATCAAGGACATTCAAGGCGAGATCACCACGCCCTCCGGCAAATTCACCGATAACGCCGCCAATGCCGTCGACTACGGCCGCTATGTCGCCGCCTACCCCGACCTCGGCGGAGCCGTACAGGAGCCGTTGAAGGTGGAAACCAAGATCGCTCCCGGCGGCAGTGCCGCGGGCACTGTGCTCGTCAATTTCCCTATTACCAAGGCGGATTTCGATAAGCGAACATCCGTCGCAGTCACCATCATCCCCTACGATCACGCCCCCTTCAGTATCACGGGGAAATAACCGCTATTCCGGCTTCTTGAAAATCTTCCGCCGGGCATGCGGAAGGTGGCCGGGTTTCACGTCGTCATACTTCAGCACGCTGATCGACCCATCGACTTCAAGCACGGCAATCGATACATCTCCGACCGACGCCACTCCGTGTTCGCGCAATGCCCGCATCAATTCGTCCTCGCTTACATGCTCCTTCGCCATATGCGCCAAGATCGCCTGGCCATCATGGATCAGCAACGACGGCTGTCCCTGCACGAAGCGTCGGAACTTGCGGTTCATGCCGGCCCCCTCGGCAATCGCATAGTTCAGCACCAGCAACGTTCCCGCCGCCACCACTCCGCCGGCCAACGACGTGTCCGGCCCCGTCATGGCATTCTGCACCGAGTTGCTGAGCAGCAGCAGCAACGTGAGGTCGAAGGGCGTCATCATCCCAACCTCGCGTTTGCCGGTAAGCCGTACCCCGATGAGAACAACAAAATAAACCGTCAAAGTGCGCACAAGGATTTCAACGAGTGTATGCGGGCTGGTGAGCATGCCTCTCCTTTGGAAGTACCTGATCATGGCGAACCGGCAGCTGCATTTGCAAACAAAAAGGCCTGCACATGGCAGGCCTCGTCGTAACGAACTGGATTACTTCGTGAGCGGCTGGGGAGCGCTCTTCGGAGAACTCAGGTAGCCGGTGATCTTGTCCTTGTCCACTGTCATGATCACCACTTCGTACAGCAGACGGTCGCGGCCGGTATAAAACTGCATCGGCTCGAAGAGTGTGCGGTCTTTCTTCTCGATCGTGCGATCGTCGGCGATCACCTCCATCGTGAACTTGCCCTTCTTGCGATCGGCCTTCTTCAGTTGCAGGCTCACCGTGCCCACTGGCTGCGATTTGCCCTTGGTCAGCGTGAATTCGTAAATATCGCGATCGCCTTTGTGCTTCAGGAATTCCAAGTCGTCGCGGGTATGCGCGATCAGCCCGCTCTGCACGTTGAGATCGCCGATCGTCGACTCGAGCTTCTTCTTGGTCTCGTCGAGATCGTTGCGGGTCGTGGCAATGTCGGTCTTCGCGCCGCCCAGGTCGCTCTTCACGCTGGTTACGTCGCCCGATACCTTTGAGAGTTCCTGCCCCTGCTCTTCCTGCGCCTTGCTAAGCTTTGCCGCCGCTTGCGCTTGCGCGCGGCTGAGCTCCTGGGTGCGCTTGGCCAGCTCCTCGGAAGTCATGCCGATCTTGGTTCCCATCGCCTCCAGCGAAGCGCGCGTCTCCTTGAGTTGGTCCGCCGTTTCATTTTGCTGGGCATCGCCGGCGGCAATACGGGCCTCGTCCTTCGTGGCTCGCTCGCGCAAGTCGTAGATGAAATAGCCCGACCCGATCGCGTACACCACGCCGACGGCAATCAATAAATAAAGCACCAGCGGGCTCATGCCGCGTGCGGGCTCGGGTTCAATGGCCTGTGGAGTGTCGTCCCCCAGCAACATGATGGCTACCTCAGAATTAGGGTGGTGCCGATATTGTTCTCTGAACATCCAGCACTGTCAATGACGGAGTACGCAAAGAAGTGTCACGCCAGATGCGCACAAAAAAACGCCGGATTTTGATCTCCGGCGTTCGTCTAAGTTCGAACTCGATCAGTCGTAATATTCCAGCCCGAGGTGCGTGATCAGTTCTTCGCCCTTCAGGTGGCGCAACGTGTTCTTCAGCTTCATCAACTGGATGAACAGGTCGTGCTCCGGATAAAGGCCGTCCGGCGTCATCGGCGACTTCAGGTAGAAGCTGAGCCATTCCTGGATGCCGAGCCCCCGCAGCGCTGAACTGCGTTTCGCCAGGTCAAGGAACATCACCAGGTCCAGAACGATCGGCGCCGCCAGGATCGAGTCGCGGCAAAGGAAATCGACCTTGATCTGCATCGGATAGCCGAGCCATCCGAAGATGTCGATGTTGTCCCAGCCTTCCTTGTTATCGCCGCGCGGCGGATAGTAATTGATCCGCACCTTGTGGAAGATATTGCCGTACAGGTCCGGATATTTCTCCGGCTGCAGGATGTGTTCCAGCACTGACAGTTTCGACACTTCCTTCGTCTTGAAGGACTCCGGATCGTCCAGCACTTCGCCATCGCGGTTGCCGAGAATGTTGGTGGAATACCACCCGCTCAGGCCCAGCATGCGCGCTTTGAAGCCCGGCGCAAGAATGGTCTTCATCATCGTCTGCCCGGTCTTGAAATCCTTGCCGGCGATCGGTGCATTGTTCTTCTTCGATAACTCCCACATGGCGGGAATATCCACCGTCAGGTTCGGAGCCCCGTTGGCAAACGGCACCCCTTCCTGCAGTGCCGCGTAGGCGTAGCACATCGAGGGCGCAATGCTCTCGTCGTTGGCCACCATTGCCTTTTCCAGGCTCGCCACCGATTCATGGGCCGGCCCCCGCTCGATGTAGGTTTCCGTCGAGCCGCACCACATCATTACCAAACGCTCCGCCCCGCTCTCCTTTTGGAAGTCGCGGATGTCCTGCCGCAGCTGTTCGGCAAGATCCATCTTGTTCTTGCCCTTCTTCACGTTCGGACCGTCAAGCCGCTTCACGTAATGTTGATCAAAAACCGCTTTGCGCGGCTTGATGGACGAAAGCAACGGCTTTACCTGCTCAACCAGGCTCTTCTCCAGCACGCCTGCCTTGTTGGCGGCTTCATACATGTTGTCTTCGAAAATATCCCAGCCCGTGAAGACCAGGTCATTGAGGTGCGCCAGAGGAACGAATTCATTGATCTTCGGAGAGCGGCCATCGGTGCGTTTGCCGAGCCGCACAGTGCCCATCTGTGTCAGCGAGCCGATCGGCTTAGCGATCCCCTGCCGAATCGCTTCGACGCCGGCAACGAAGGTCGTTGCGACGGCACCCATGCCCGGCATCATGATGCCGAGTTTTCCCTTCGCGGGCTGAATCTCGCCTGCCCCCGCCTTTTTCTTATCGCTCATCTATATATTCCGTCCATTTTAGATATACCAAACTTCTTAGTGTCTACTACCCACTGGCCTTTTGCAAACCCGGTACGCTGGGAGGCGCATATCCAGCGCCGAAACGCATCATCGCGACAGTAAAACGCAATACCGCACATATCAATGTGATTAGAACTCGCACCCCCAAACCGCCACCGACCTTATTCCCGTTCTTGCGATGAGCAGCGGTTTCTCTTCGCAAAAAACCCGCTCATGGGAATCCAAGACCTTCGCTCCGGAATCAGATGTGCAGCGCCTGTTTTAAGGATATTCGTCACCCATGCACTTGTTCGAACCTCTCCAGCTTCGCGGCCTGACCCTCAAGCACCGCATCGTCGTTTCCCCCATGTGCCAGTACAGCAGCCAGGACGGCTTCGCCAACGATTGGCATCTCGTCCAGCTCGGCCGCTTCGCTGTCGGCGGAGCTGCCCTGGTCTTTACCGAAGCCAATGCTGTCCTGCCCGAGGGAAGAATCAGCCCATCGGACCTGGGCATCTGGAAGGACGAACACATTGAGCCCCTTGCGCGCGTGGCGCGCTTCGTCAAGGCGCAAGGCGCGCATGTCGGAACCCAACTGGCCCATGCCGGACGCAAGGCCAGCACCGCCGAACCGTGGAATGGCGGCATCGCGGTTGAGGTAAAGGATGGCGGCTGGCGTCCCGTGTACGCGCCCAGCGCGATTCCCTTCAACGGTAAGTACGTCCTCCCCACCGCCCTCGACAAACCCGGCATCCAGCGCATCGTGCAGGCCTTCGCCGATGCCGCCGAGCGCGCCCTGGCCGCTGGGTTCGAGGTGATCGAAATTCATAGCGCCCACGGCTACCTGCTGCACGAGTTCCTCTCTCCGCTCGCCAACCAGCGTACCGATGAATATGGTGGCTCCTTCGAAAACCGTACCCGCGCCGTCCGCGAAGTGACCGAAGCCATTCGCAAAGTATGGCCGGAGCACCTGCCGCTCTTCCTGCGCATCTCGGCCACTGACTATCACCCCGAGGGCTGGACCCTGGAAGAAACTGTTGAGTTGGCGAAGCTGGTGAAGCCCTTGGGCGTCGACCTCGTCGATTGCTCATCGGGCGGAATGGTTGGCGGCGTAAAGATTCCCGTCGGTGCCGGCTACCAGGTTCCCTTTGCCGATCGCGTACGACGAGAAGCCGGAACCCTGACCGGAGCCGTAGGCATGATCACCAGCCCCCATCAGGCCGACCAGATCATTCGCAACGGTAACGCCGACGTCGTGCTCTTGGCCCGCGAGCTATTACGCCACCCCAACTGGCCCCTGTCCGCCGCGCGCGTCTTGAACCAGAAAATCCAGTGGCCCAAACAACACGAACGCGCCGACGATTGATGCGAGGCGCTGTAGTCCTAAGCGAAGCCCCGTCGCCGCGAGTGCCGTAGGCACGCCAGTCAATAGCCCAGCGCGTAAGCGCTGGGGATCGGGCGGCACGATACAGAGTCCCCTTCAGGGGACGGTACCCGGGATGCCGAATCCACCATCTCTCGCGGTCTTCCCGGGAGATCGCCAGCGAATTAATCTGACCCAGCCCACGAACAAGGCCGAAGGCCGTTTCACCGTTGAAGCCCGACGCGATCAGCGTCGGGTCGAGCGCTTTTGCGCCGTTCTCGCGAGTGCCGTAGGCACGCCAGTCAATAGCCCAGCGCGTAAGCGCTGGGAAGAGAGCGGCACGAAACCGAGTCCCCTTCAGGGGACGGCACCCGAAGATGCCGAATCCACGGCGTTCCCGAGAGATCGCCCGCAAATCGATCCGACCCAGCCCACGAACCAGGCCGAAGGCCGTTTCGCCGTTAAAGCCCGACGCGATCAGCGCCGGGTCGAGCGCTTTTGCGCCGTTCTCGCGAGTGCCGTAGGCACACCAGTCAATAGCCCAGCGCGTAAGCGCTGGGAAGAGAGCGGCCCGAAACCGAGTCCCGTTCAGGGGACGGCACCCGAAGATGCCGAATCCACCTCGCGGCGTTCCCGCGATATTGCTGGCGAAGAAACTGCCCCTCACAACCTCCCGTGACCGCTCGCACATCCCCGGCGTGCACCCGTCACCGACAACTCGAAAACCTTCCCGTACTCTGCTCACGTGGGGCATTCCCACTTGCATCTTTCGCTCTTTGCAAATTGATAAACCAGGGCATTCGGGCGCCTCTCTCGAAAAACGAGAAAACTTCCCGCTAACTCCTTTGTTGGGAAGTTTTTGCCTCTAAATCCTGTAGATTGAAGATTTTGCGGGTTTTCCACAGCCTAAGCTGCTGAAACGGCAAGAGGGGAGGGGGAGGGGGTACCCCTTGCAAATAGAGTTACCCCTGCTTACTCGTGATCCACGAAATCCGTCGGTGCGCTGATCTCCAGCGTCGGCATGTTTCCCTGCCCGAAAACCCGCGACTCGTCCGTCAACGAATCGGGATCCACGCCGGCGAGCTCCATCTTGTGCCGCTGGATCTCGCGCAGCCGCGCCAGGATGTCGCGCTCGATTTCGACGTATTCGTCCTCGGTAATCTCGCCGTTCTCCAGGCGGATCTGCAGGTGCAGCAGCTCCTCCTTGATCGGCGCATCGTTGGTCCATTCTTCTTCCGCCGTCTTGATGAGCGTCCGCATGACGAACTTGAAGCCCGCCAGAGGTGCGAAAAGAAGATCGTCGATCAGCAGCATGACTTACCCCGCCGTCCCGCGTTCGAGTTTGAGCCGGATGTTCACAAAGTTATACGGCGGCCAAGGCCCCGTGTACTTGAAATTCAGCCGGTCGCCGAATTTTTTTGCGATGCGATTCACGGCGGCGTCGAACTCGGCCTCGCGTTCGCGTTGGATCAGGAAGGCCGCGTTCATGATCATCTTGTCGCCGATCGGTTTATTGTCGCGCGAAGCCACGCATACCCCGCGCAGGTCTTCATACACCTCGCGCACGTACTCGGTGGACTGCTCCTGCAACGCTTTTTCGATCATGCGGCCCAGCTGCATGCGGGCAAGATACGTCGATTGCAGATGCTTGCGCGTGATTTCGTGGTGGAACCGGTGGATCTCTTCGTGTTCCTTCTTGAGCTCGTCGATAATGTGATCGCGCTCCCACATCACCTTGAGACCAAACTCGACTTTGCCCTCCATTTGCTTGAGCACGTCTTTGAGCGAGGGATAAATCGAGCGCAGCACCTCGCGGATGTCGTCGTCGGTGCGGAAAACCGTGCCGAAACTCATTGGGATGATGGTGTACTGCTTCATCACCGTTTCGATCACATGTTCGTGGGCGAGAGCGTTTTCGCGCGTCGGGTCGAAAATGAAAACCGGCGTCTTGCTGACCACCGCCGAGATGTCGCCGTGCGCGACCGTGTAGACCTGCTCCCCCGTGCCGCCGATGCCCATCTTGCCGAACAGCAACTGGTCCTTCGCCTGGATGATGCCGTAAACGTAACGGCCCTCCTGCTTCGAATCGGCCGCCGGGATGCCTTGAGGGATGGTGATCGACAACGATGGTGGGCGGCTGCCTTGCACCGATACGGGTACGATCTCTTCAGCGCGAGCTGTTTTGACCGGACCTTTCGATTTATCTTTTGCCGCGGTCTTCTGCTTACTGGCCGTGCGCTTTTCTGGACTCATCGTTTTTCCTTAGCAACTCGGCAATCACTTGTAACAGTTGCTGAATATCGATCGGCTTGAACAGCACCGGAATATTTTCCTGCTCCGCCCGTTCGTTGGCCTCGACACTGGCGTACCCGGTTAGAAGCACCGCCTGCAACCCCGGATCGAGACTTCGTCCGAACTGAATCACGTCGAAGCCGCTCTGCTGCTTCTCGAGCGAAAGGTCGCACAGTAACAAATCGACTCCGCCGCTGTTCAGGCAGGTGCGCGCCTCATCCGAAGAGACCGCAGCGCTGACGGTGTATCCCTGTTGTTGCAAAATCAGCCGGTACGTGACGAGAACATTTGGCTCGTCGTCAACTACCAGGATGTGCGGCTTGCTCGCGCTCACGTTGGCCTCTCTTAGCTCCTACTGCACAAGCGGTAATTCCATGCGGAATACCGTTCCGTGATCCACCTTGCTGCGCACCTTCAACTTACCGCCGTGGTTTTCGATAATTCCCTTCACGATCCAAAGTCCCAGTCCCGTGCCCCGTTCGCCCTTCGTCGTAACGAACGGCTCAAACATGGTGGTTACCATGCCGGGCGGTATCCCGCATCCGGTATCGCCAATCGTGATCGCGATCACGTCGCGCATCCCTTTTCTTCCGACTCTTGTACGGATCCGCAGCTTGCCGCCCTGCGCCATGCTGTCTTTGGCATTCACCACCAGGTTCGAAAGCACTTGCCGGATCTGGTCGGCTGACCCTACGACCGGCGGAAGCTCGCCGAGTTCCCTCTCTACGCGCACTCCGGAGCGGTCCAGTTGGCGTGCGAACAGCATCATCGTATCCTCGACGACCCCGTTCACATCCACGTTACCGACCTGCTCCGTATTGCGGTACAGCCCGAGCATTTGCCGGACGATTCTCGCTACGCGCTCGGTTTCGGTCTTCAGGATCTGGTAGACGGGGTGGGCTTCCTCGCGGATCGAATCCTGCAGCAGGAAGATGCAGTTCTTGATGGCCTCCATCGGGTTATTGACTTCGTGTGCGATAGTGCCCGCCATGCGCCCGGCAACCGCAAACTTTTCCATCTCGAGCATGCGCCGCTCCATCTTGAGCTGCTCTAGCCTGCGAACGGCGCTCAGGTCTCGGAGCACGGTCACCGTGTAGGCGACCATGCCGCGCTCGTCGTAGATCTTGCCCGAGCGGGCATCGTATTCCACTTCCGCTTCGGTGATCGGATTGAAAAGGTGGAGTGGCGCACTTTCGCGATCGGAAAACGAATAGGTAAATGCGGCGATGTAGGCATCAAGCTTCGCCTGGTTGCGCATGTGCACGGCCTGGCGCTCGTTGTGCTCTTCCCCGAACAACTCCTGGGCCAGCGGATCGACCAGTACGATCTTGGCGTCTTTGTCGCAGACAACAATCGGATCGCCGACGTTTTCGATGATCAGGTTGAGGCGGTCGCGGTCCTGCCGCACGACTTCTTCCGCCGCGGTCAACAGTTCGTAGTTCTGGCGCAACTCGTCATCGGCGCGCCGCAGTTCCGTGACGTCGCGCATCACCGTCACCATTCCGGCGCGGCGGCCATCGGCGCCATAACTCGGCGCGGAAACGGCCTCGAACAACACTTCCTCGCCCTCGATCGCGTCCACCAGCGTCATGTCGCGCGAAGAATCGACCCCGGCGACGGCCATGGAGGAAAGCGCCGCCGAAAAAAGCAGGTTATTCAGTTCCACCGCGCGGACGCGGCCTTCGCTCACCTCGTCCGGCAATTTGAAGAATCTCTCCGCGGCCTTGTTCTGGGTGATCACGCGGTGCTGCGCGTCGGTCAGGATGACCGGATCCGCCATGCTTTCCAGTACGGTACGCATCTGGTTGATCGTGGTCTCCATGTCGGTCATGCGGTTGTAGTAGTGCTCGACCTTGAAGATCCGCGAGAGGTATCGGTTCGCGAGTTCGATAAGTGCGGAAAGCTGCGCGATCTCGGCGCTCTTCACCGACGGCTTCAGCTCAACGCAGGCTACCGCCGCATATGCGCGCATGTCGCACGTGGTGCAAACCTGGTCCGGAAGATTCAGCCGTGCCTTGCAGTGAAAGTTATCGACGGCCAGGCAGCTGTTGGTATTGGAACGTTCCGCTTCCCAGCAGGGAATGCGGTTGCGATAGACCAACGGGTGGACATAGAGCGCGTTCCCCGCTTTCGACTTTGAAACAATTTCGGGCTTGAAAGAATGAAGAACCCGGACCACTGGGTTCTCCATCGCGAAGAGCGTGGTGTGCTGTTTCTGCAAATAGCCGCGGCTGCAGTTCAGGGATGCAATCGGAGTAATGGCCGAGGTTTCAAAATCCACCCGCGCCACGAATGTGCAGCGATGACCGAGGGCGATAATTTCTTCCAGCAGAAGCGGAAAAATCTCCTCGGAGCGCTCAGCGCCGAGCAGGCGAAGCCCTGCTTTCCTCTCGCGCTCTGCCGGTCGCGAATCCGCACGCATCCGCATCTGTGGTGAAGCCATTCCCACGGACCCTTAGACGCTACCTAAATCCGCCGCCGGCTTGGCCGAGCGGTACGACGGCTGGGGGTTTCCACCACGATTGGCTCTTCGGCCTCTTCCGTCAATTGCGGACGAGAAACGAGGCCCGTCAGTCCGACCGCGTCGGCGTACTTGAGATACGTGTCGATGGAAGCAACCACGACGCGCGCCTCGACGGTGATCAGGTCAATGCCAACCAGGGAGATTCGTACCCAGGCATCGATGACAATGCCCTTGTCGAGTACGCGATCCAGTACGTCAATTAAGCTCGATCCGCCCGAAACTCTTTCAACCGCCATTCCAGGATCCTCCTAGAAATCTTTCCCTACTTCTTGCGTGCTTTGGTCGCAGTTTTGCGAACCGTAGTGCGCACTTCGCGCTTCACTGCCCCAGGTACCGCGCCCGGCAACACCGTGCGCGTGGACGCGCTAAAACGTTCCGGCATCGTCAGATTCGGATCGTGACGCCACCAGTTCAAGCCGATCTGTTCCGCCTTGTCCACGGAACACACCAGTAGGCGGATGCGGATCGTCAGCAATTCCACATTCGCCAATGAAATTCGCACGTCACCCGCGATCACTAATCCCTTGTCAAGGATGCGATCCAGGATATCGAGCAGGTTTGCAGTGCCGGAGACTGTAGGTACACGTTCCATGTGTATGTTTTCGAGGACACGAGCGGAGTACAGGTCTTGCACCCTGAACCAGGGCCCTCCAGAGCGCCGAGAACTCGCGTACTGGAAGTGTTAATCGTCTGGGCATCCTAAACCGCGCCAATCACCACTGTCAAACTACACGAAGATGAACGGAATCCAGTATTCTCGCGCATTTCACCGTGTCATGGGCCAAGCGCTTTCGCGTCTGGCGCCAATGCATACGAGGCTCGCAAAATAGAGGAAGCAGGTCAAAAAATTTGGATGCCTCCCTGAACTGCTGGTTTGCATTACGAAGGTAATTCGGAATGATGAAGACTTAGTCATCCAGCAGCTTGCCTAACGGACCAAGATCCAGGTTCAGGTCTTTTGGAGTGAGGTTGAAGTGGCCGGCGATCTCGTGGACCTTCTGCTCGAGCTTCATCAGGGCGAGGCCCATATTTTCGACTTGTTGATCGTCCAGGCTTCCTCCCTCCATCCGGCGGATCGCCTGCCGTTCCAGTAGACGCCGGATCAATTCAACCAGCCCAAGCACCAATTTGGCGAGCCCCTGCTCTACGCTTTCCGGATTGCAATCGATTCGGTCCGTCGGAGTGTTCGCTATCGCACTGAGTTGGCGCTTGAGATCGGCAACCGCCTCGGCGATCTCCGCCGGCGAGACTTGGAGAGGCTCTTCCGTCATTCGCTGTCCTCGGAAGCGGGCAGAAACTCGGTTGGCGGCCACGGCCCCGTGAGACGAACCTCAAAACCATCCGGTACGTGGATGCCACCTGCGGCTTCCCGTAATGCCGGGGTCCTGGCTCGTTCCGTCAACAGATAGACCCGCGTCCCCTGCTGAGTTTCCTTCACATGATGTTCGCGCACATAATCGTCCAGGCCGCGTAAGACCGAGGTCACAGCTTCCGTGTTGCGCTCCCGCAGTTGCTTGCGTTGTTCCAGGTATTTCGTCCCGGAATCCGCCTCGGGCGGGAGGTTGGTTTTATTGAGTATGCGCGCTTCGAACTGCGCCAGCCCTTCGCTGCGCCGCAAAGCGGTGATGTACCACGGGGCCTTTTCTTCAAGGTGGGTCCGCAATTCCTCCACCGAATCCAGAATGGCAGGAAAGCGAAACGGTAGCACCGTGCCTTCGCGAAAAACTGCGGAAACGAAGTGATGGAACTCCAAGGCTGCTTTCGTTACATGATCGGCGCCGGAAAAGGTTTGCTCGTCAACCTCGGAATACCACGCCCGCAACCCAAGGTCTTCCACCTCGAACACGTCGCCGCCCGCAACGCCAACCGGAGGCGCATCGAGGAAATGGTGGGCCAGGGAAACGCAATAGGAGAGGATAGGCATGCGGTTACCGGCTCTCTCGCGGACGCGCTGACGACTTCAGGCGCTGTCCTGGACGATGTCGCTCTGATGCTTGACGGGCTGTCTCGATCGAGGTCAGCAAGACGTTGACTCCGAGAAAGATCAAATCGACTCCTGCAAGTGAGATGACCAGCGTTCCGTGGATAACCATACCGGAATTCAGGACATGGTCAAGAATATCGAGAAGCGAGATATCTTCGCCGCTCTCGCCGCCCAGGATCGTGACTCCGGAGCTTCCCTCAGGCATTCTGCCCCACGAAGGAATACGGCGGCCACGGCCCTGAATACTCAACCCGGTAGTCTTGCGAGAGCTGGGCGGTAAACTTTCGCAGCGCTGCATCGAATTTCTTCTGCTCTTTGCGCCGCACCAGGAATGAACTGTGCCAGACCAGGTTCGGCTGGCCGCTGCTGGCTTTTCCACCGGGAGCCGTCTGCACGCTGAGATCGCTCAACGCGCGGGCAAACTCCTGCAGTGCCGGATCTTCTTCCCTGCTTCTCGGCATCACAGTCTGCGCCTTTCGCTTGAGGTAGTCGGTTCCGCTCGCTGCCTCTACGATGGTCGAACGCGCACGCTGCGATACACGAAACACTTTCACACCCCACTCATCCGACCCGGCGATCTTCCTGAAGATCGCCTGGAAGCCCTTCTTCCCGCGCTTCAAGTGATCGATGAGCGACTCCTCGCTCAGGAAAACGGTTCCGAAACGTGCCGGCACGATCTCCACTTTGGATGCCAGTTCTGCCACCGCGCGTTGGTGGCGTACTCCGATGGTCGCAAGCCACTCAAGGTTTTCCATGTTCTCAGCGAGATGATCGGCGTATTCGGAGCGGTCCACGCGGCTGATCCAGCAATCGAAGTCTTCGACCCGAAATCTCTCGATAGTCGTGATCCCATCGACCGCCTCGGAGCGGACCGCGACGGCAGCAACCGCCGACGGCGAGATGCCATAGAGATACAGGGCTCCGTCCGCCGCGCCGCCCGTCCGAGCCTTCGGCGCCGCCGTTTTTACCTTTTTCGCAGCCTTTGTTTTCACCTGAGTCGCCATAATGCTTTCGTCAACCGTTCGAGGCCGCGCTTTCCTGCGATCTCCTCGTCAAACTCGGGAACGACCAGAATGGGCAGCCGCAACCTGCGAACCTGGGCCAGTGTCTGCCTCTGCCACAATTGCCTTCGCGAACATCGCGGACAGCCCTTGGCGTTGAATAAAACCCGGTTCACGAAGAGACCAGCGATCGGAGTTTTCATCTCCCCTAAAGCCGAGATCAGTCTCCTGGTTTCGTGGTCCGGCAAAGGCTCCGCCAGCATCACCACCCACGTCTGGCTGCGCTGTGGATCACTCAAGCTAGCCGCCAGTTCGCGCACACGCTGCGACACAGTAGCGATCTCCACCGCCGCATCACGCGCGATGGGTAGTGTACGGTGGTGCGCGAGTGTTTTCAACAAAACCCGCGCCCAGCCCAGCAAGCGCGCGGGCGTTCGCAACACTTCGAGCGCGTGGCCGGTGGGCGCCATGTCAATCTGCACCCTGCCGCCCCGGTCGACGAGGTCAAGGATGCGAAACGCCGCGAAGATCTCATCCACTCCGGGCGGCACGACATCGAGCACCGCGAGAAACAGATCCCGCTCAAAGCTGAGATCTAAATGCACTCCACGTACCTCGGTCGACGTCGCGGACTCGACGTTCTGTCGCATCGCTCCGGCCCATCGCTCGTATTCCTTGACGGCATCGATTTCTGCCGCTTCGAGTTTTGCGTCGTTCAGCACCGCCTGCGGTTGGTTGGTCACGTCCGAACGGAAGATGTCGTCCAGTGAAGGCGCTGGATCGATCGAACAAATGGTCACCGGAACCTCTGGATTCTTCCGCCGCGCATGGAACGCCAGCCCGGCGGAGATCGTCGTCTTGCCGACTCCTCCCTTGCCGACTGCCAGCGTCAGCGGAACCTCCAGCGATGGCCACTCCGCGGACTCGAGGTCAAGTTCCTCCTGTCGCGGCGACTTTGCGAACCTCAACTTCAACCCCACTCCTTCGAACACATGCTTGCCGAAGGCGCGGAGAGATTCGATGCCGAGAATCGGCCCACCCGGGTCTTCAGCGATATGCATACTTGTTCCGGCAAATTCCCGGCGCAGGAACCGTTCCGCTTCTTGCGTGCTCTTTGCTTGCCGCATGCACCGCCTGCATTTGCCGGGGCGCGTGACGGCGCGATTCAGCACGATTTCGTCAATCTGCAGTGGAACCGGAGCGTGCAGCAACTGCTCACGCGCTCGTACCGACTCGTTCAGTGCGAATTTCTCCGGAGAAGTGACCAGCATCAACCGCGTGTGCTCGCGTCCGAATGCCGACACAACGCGGTCCACCATGCGCTGCCATTGCGCGATCTGGGAATCCTCCGTAGCGCGCCCGCCGAAATGCGCGGCCAGAACCTGGTCGCGGTTGCCGGCCACCTCAAGCAGGCGCAGAAAACGTTCCAAATGCGCCGGCAATTCGAAAAGTCGCAAGGTGTGACCCATCGGCGCGGTGTCGAGAACGATGTCGTCGTAGTCGGATTCCAGCAGGTCATGGATCGCCAACAGCGCCGCTACTTCCGCCATTCCCGGCAAAGCGCTATCGAGCAGAGGCTCTAACTCTTCGCGCGTAAAAAGCGAGCCGCCTTCCAGGATGCGAAGAATGCCATCGCTCTGCGCCTCGACGAAATCGGCTACTGCGCTTTCCGCATCCAGTTGCCGCGCGTGCACCCGCCCGCTCGCGGGCAATTTTTTCGCGCGATCGCTCAACTTAGTCTGCAAAACGTCGGCGAGGGAATGGGCGGGATCCGTGGAGAGCAACAGGATTTTTGCTCGTGGATGCTCGGCGGCAAGGTGCAGGGCCAGGGCCGACGAGACCGTCGTCTTTCCGACTCCGCCCTTTCCAATCACGAACGTAAAACGTGGCACGGTTTTTCAATCTCGCATGGCAAGCGGTGCCGCGCAAGCACTCATATTTCCCGGGTGCGGCGGCCGGGAACGAAGAAGGAGAAGCAGGTTCCATGTCTTCCGGGTTTCTGTGAGCTGCGCACCCGCATATATCCCCCGTGCTTGTGCACGATTCCGTTTGAGACCCACAGGCCCAGGCCCGTGCCTTTTTCCTGTTTCGTGGTAAAAAATGGCTCGAAGATCGAATGCATTTTCGAAGGCGCAATCCCCGATCCAGTGTCGCCGATTACGAAACGCACTCCGTCTTCTCCCGAATGCCAGTTGTGACTGTCGGAGATGTGCAGGGTAAGCTTTCCCTTCGAACCCACGGCTTCCATCGCGTTCAAAATCAGGTTCGAGATCACCTGGCGCATTTCACCCGCGTAGCCCCGGATCTTGCCCTCCGAGTCGTAACGGCACTGCACCTCGATTTGCGCGGCCGCCAACTTGCGGTCCAGCAGGCTCAAAACGCCCTCCGCCACTTCGGTCAGGCTGAACTCAGCCAGGAGATTCGATTGCCGGTAAAACCCAAGCGTCTGTTTTGAGATGTGGGTCACCCGCGCGAGCTCGGCCTGCGCCATGTCGACGTACTTGCGGGTATCCGCGTCCATCGTGGGGGACAGTCCGATCAGGTAGACGAGATTGGTGATTGCTTCCAGCGGGTTATTGATCTCGTGCGCGATGGTCGCCGCCATGCGTCCGGTATTCGCCAGCTTTTCCGTGATCCGGAGCGCCTCTTCAGAACGCTTGCGCTCGCTCACGTCGCGAAAGGTGATCACCATCCCTTCGACTTTCCCTGCGATGGTGTAGGGGGCCGCGACATACTCCACCGAGATCGTCGATCCATCCTGGCAGATGAATTGCGATTCGTGAGTGCCCGTCGCGGCGTCTGCAATGCCATTGATCGGGCATCGCGCGCCCATACAGCCACGTCTATCGCGATGCACCAGGTCATGGAAGTGCTTCCCTTGCAGCGACCCCGGCGAATAACCCAGCAGCTGCTCCATGGCAGAGTTTACGTAGCAGATATGACCGTCGCGATCTACACGCGCCAGGCCCTCCGCGATGCTCTGCATCACCGCGTGCAGTTCGGCGCGGGCGGCTTCCACTTCTTTGGCCTGCCGCGACGCGCGGTCTTCCGCCTGGCGCATGCGCAGCATGGCACGCACATTTGCGAGCAGCTCAGGTCCCTGCAGCGGAGGCGTTAAATATCCATCGGCTCCTCCGTCCAGACCTTGTACCCGGTCCCGCGAAGAAACGTACGATGCCGACATCTGCAACACCGGGATCGACCGCGTATCAGGATCGCTTTTGATCCGCCGACACACTTCGTAACCGTTCATGCCGGGTAGCCCGACATCCAGCAGCACCAGGTCGGGATATTGCTTCACATGCTGCAATGCCTCCTCGGCAGACGCAGCTTCGACCACCTCGTACCCACCGCCGCGCAGCACCCGTCCCAGCGCATACCGCTGCGCGTCCGTGTCATCCACCAGCAGGATCGTTACGGGCTCCGGCAACTAGGCCTCCCGCCTGCTTAATTCGGAGTTCATGCCGGCTTTGGCCAGGGCGGCGCGAATGGCATTGAGGGATTCCTCCCGAGAATGGCTCTCCTTCGAAACGATTGCCACCGCCCCACGCAACAACCGCTCTCGCTCGTCGTCCCCCAGCTGCTTGGAAGTATGCAGAATGACGGGGATCGAAGCAGTGGCTGGATTCGCCTTCAGCCGGCTCAGGGTTTCTTCGCCCTGGATCCCCTTCATGATGAGGTCGAGAAAAATCACCGCTGGGCGCCGCGCCTCGGCAATTTGCAACCCGGTTTCGCCGCTGTTCGCTTCAATCACGCGCAAGTTGGATGCCCGTAACAGGTTCCGCAGCACGTAGCGCGAGATTTCTTCGTCATCAATGATCAATACGAGTTGCGAAGGATCAAGCAGCGCCGGTGCGGCTGCTGTTTCAGCTTCACTGGCGCCTTCCATGCTCTCTGAATAAACCCGGGGAATGATTGCTGAAAACGTCGATCCCTTTCCAGGTTCACTCTCCAGGTAAACGCTGCCACCCAGCAGCTCCGCGAATTTCTTCGTGATCGGCAGGCCCAGGCCCGTTCCCTTGGTTTGCCGCTGCAGCGGGCTGTCGATTTGGGTGAACTCTTCGAACACACGCACCTGGTCGACACGCGTGATCCCGATTCCCGTGTCCTGTACGGAGAAAATTACGGTGTCATGGTGCCCGCGGCGAGCACTCACGCTCACTTCCCCGGCCTCCGTAAACTTCAATGCGTTCGAGATGAAATTGCGCAGTATCTGTGAAACTTTGCTCTCATCCGTGTAGATCGTTTCCAGGTCGGGCTGGTCCTCGAAGGAAAGCACGACGTTTGGATTGTTCAACAAAGGCTTTAACATTCCGCGCAGTGCCCCGAACAGAGCGCTGACCGTAAACTCGTTCGGTCGGACGGTCACCTTGCCGGCTTCAATCTTGGCCAGGTCTAGAAGATCGGTGACGAACTCCAGCAGCGTCTCAGCAGAGCGCCGGATAAACGTGACCTGCTTCTCCTGCTCCGAAGTCAGCTCACCATCTACCCGGTCCATCAGCAGTTGGCTGAGGCTGAGAATCGAGTTGAGCGGCGTCCGGAACTCATGGCTCATGTTCGATAGAAAGCGGCTCTTGAGTTCCGAGGTTCGTTGCAGAAAATCCGCGCGCTCGTCGAGTTCGGCATAAAGCGCCACCACGCCCCGGTTGGTGTCGTCCAACTCCTGGTTGAGGTGTTCCAGCTCGGCACTGCGCAGCCGCAACTGCTCAAGGGCCGCCATCAGCTCGCGATTCTGTTGTTCCAATTCGATGAGCGGATCGCGCGGAGATGCCGTGTTCAGCCGCTTCACAATTTCTTTCAGCTCGGCCTCGCTGAAGTGTTTGCGTGGCGAGAGCCGTTTCGCAACCCGTACGGTGGTGCCTTTCCCCGGAGCGGACTCGATATTGAAATCGTCCATCAATCTCCGGGTTCCCATCAGTCCGAGTCCCAGCCCGGTGTTGGAGACGAAGCGCCCGCGCATTACACGGTCAAGGTCCGCAATCCCGGGACCCTTGTCGGCTACCTCAATCACCAACATTTGTGACTGGTCGAGTTGTCCGGAGCCGGGCGACAACTCAAACGTAACTTCCCCGCCGCCGGCGTACCGGAATGCATTGCGTGCCAATTCCGAGGCAGCGGTCGCAATGCGAACCTGGTCCTGCGAATCGTATCCCAGCAGGGCGCTCACTTCCCTCGCCCCTTGCCGCGCCCGCACCACGTCGTCGTCGTGATGCAGCCCGATTTTGATGAGTGAGGTAGGCATCGCTAGTTTGCCGTCGCACGCTCGCGCGCGATTAGAACCGTAGCATCGTCGCGGCGCCGGTTATGATCCCGGTAAAGCGCCGCTGCCATCACCAGCGGAGTACGAGACTGCATGCCGGGATATTTTCCCAAGCTCCAATGCGAAGCGATTCCATCACTGAAGAGGACCAGCGTTGCTCCCAGTGGCCAGTCATACGTGAAGTCCTGGATACGTCCGGCCGCGTGTCCCACGATCCCATTATGCGAAACCATGTTGTGCATTGTGGCGGCGGACAAGATCGAGCCTGAAACGTTTCCTATTCCGGCAAAACGGACCTTCCGCGTGTTGTGGTCAATCGAGGCCACGCTTAAAGCGGCTCCCCGCGTTTGTCGCAGCGAGTGATGCGCCTCGTCGAGAATGTCGAGCGGGTTCACCGACCCAATCCGCCGGAAAGCCTTCACCGCTTCCTCGGCGGCTTCGGCAGCGCCGGGTCCGTGTCCTAGACCATCCACCACCATGTAAACCGAATGCGTCTCGGTGTGGTGTTCGGCCCAGCCATCGCCGCATCGTACCTCGCCTGCCACCGGCACAATCACCACCCCGGACTCCATTCGCTCCGAAGAGGTCGCCCCAGTATCCTTGCCGGAACGAATCTCACAATGGACGACTGTCCCGCAGCCGGGGACCGAGAAAACCTCGAAGACATCGGACATACGCTGCATCGCGCCCAGTCCCGTTCCCGGCGTTCCCGATGTCGAATAGCCGTCCCGCATGCACTGCAACACATCGTGCATGCCCTGACCTTTATCCAGTGCCAGGACTTCCATCCCGAGACGCCCGTCGCACAGAGCCCGGAGCAGGATCTCGCCCCCACCGCCGTGTTTGACCACATTGTTAGCGGCTTCCGTCACGACCACAGACACACGTCCTATATCGTTCTCGGAAACTCTCTCAAAAGTGGCAATGCGTGCGGCCTCGCGGCGCGCCGAACCAGCCTGCGTCGGTTCCTGCACCGCTACTCTGACAAAGTACGGGTAAATTACTTCCATCGAGTGATCGTGACGCGCGTACCCTGACCTGGCGCGGATTGGATCTCGAAATCGCTTACCAGGCGCCGGGCTCCGCCAAGACCTAAGCCGAGTCCGCCGCCCGTGGTATATCCATCTTTGAGAGCAAGTTGGATGTCGGGGATGCCAGGACCCTGGTCCTCAAAGATCAGGCGCAATCCTTTTCTGGGACTTTCTTCAAGCTGAACCACGTGCAGCACGCCGCCGCCGCCATAATCAAGGGTATTGCGGGCAAGCTCGCTGGCAGCTGTCACGATCTTGGTTTGGTCCACCAGGCTGAACCCCAAGCCGGTCGCTGCAAACCGGACCGCTTGCCGCGCCATCACGATGTCGGAGGGTGATTGGATGGGCAGCTCGTCTGTTTTCACGACGGGCATCCGCTACTCCTCGGCTTCCACGTCCGACTCATCCAGGTCCGAGGAGTCCTCGTCTTCAGCACCCGTGAGATCCAGGTCGCGCAGTTCCCTGCGCAACATCTCCATGCCTCTCTCCACATTCAACGCCGTGCGTACGCCCGGCAGCGAGAGCCCTAGTTCAACCAGTGTGATCGCGACCGCCGGCTGCATGCCGACCACGACCGTCGCGGCATCCAGTATCCGCGACATACCGGCAATGTTGCCGAGCATGCGCCCGATAAAGGAATCGACAATCTCGAGGGCAGAGATGTCGATGAGTACTCCTTTGGCCCCGACATCCACGATTTTGTTCGTAAGGTCGTCCTGCAGCGACATCGCCAGCCGGTCGTGCATGTCAACCTGGATGGTCACGAGCAGGAAATTCCCCATCCGCAATATGGGTATGCGTTCCATTCTGGCCCCTAGCCCCGCTTGCCGTTCTTTTGTTTATTGTTGCCGATGTTGATCGCGGTGCCGGTGCGCTTCAGAGCGAGCCGGAATGCATCCGCCAACGTCGCCTTGGTTGCAACATCGGCCAGGTCTACGCCCAGGTGCACGATGGTCTGCGCGGTCTGCGGCCGGATGCCACTGATGATGCAGTCGGCGCCCATCAGACGAGCGGCCGTGACCGTCTTGATCAGGTGCTGCGCGACCAAGGTGTCGACCGTCGGCACACCCGTGATGTCGATGATTGCCACTTCAGAGCCTGTCTCGACGATCCGCTGCAACAGCGACTCCATCACGATCTGGGTGCGGGCGCTGTCCAGCGTGCCAATTAACGGCAATGCCAGGATTCCGTCCCATAGCTTTACCACTGGGGTCGAGAGTTCAAGCATCTCCTGCTGCTGCCGCGCGATCACTTCTTCGCGCGATTTCTGGAAGACCTCTGTGGTGTAGAGCCCGAGGCGATCTACCAGTTCGCCGATTGCCCAGCTTTCGGTGAACAATTCCTGCGTGTCTGTCATCTCGCTGCGCATCTGCGCAAAGATTGGCTTCTTTAAGGAAAGTACATAGGCGGCAATTTCAACCGGGGTGAATCCCTGTTGCGCCCGCGCCCGCGAGATCTCTGCCAGATGATCGCGCACCCTCATCCAATCCTGGCCGCGAAAATCCGCTACGTTACCGGACTTAAGCGCCTCCGCCAGCAGTGAGAGCAATACGCTCGACTGGTTTAACAGGTCGCGGTCGTTCAACAAGTCAGAGCGGCGCGTGGAAATCGCCATCTCTTTCATCCAGTTCTGCAGAATGTCTGCTTCGTGCTTCCGAACTATTTCCGGAACTCGACTCATGAGCTCTCCATGACGCGGGATTCTGATGGTACTTCGATTGTTCTGGATTTCGTGCCGCTTCGAACGACGCACAACAGGGCACACCCTGCCCGTGGATGGGAAAAACCACGTTTTATTACGTTAAATCAAAACAGTGTCAGATGCCATCCGACGAAAAGTGCGGCGTGGAATTCGGGTCGGAACCCGTGCTGCCGGTGGTAGATCCTCCCGCCGGAACCCGGGCATCCGGATTGACCTCTCCCGGCGCCAGCAACGTAGGACGCTTCGTTTTCTTCGCGGGGGTCGTTTCTTCCGGCTTGGCTTCCGACTCCTTCGCTGCCAGTTCGACTTCCGGCTCGGTCTTTACGATCTTCTCGCCGTTCACTTTCATCACCGTCAGCATCGCGACCGTGGGTCCGATAAAGCGAACAAATTGGACCTCTTCCGGTGGCGTACCGTAGATCCACTCTTCGTAATCACGACCCTTGTCATCTTTGTCGCGGTATCGCTTGGGAGGTCGGCCGACCGCGTAGGCGACCATGTCTTTGTCCATCCCAACCAGAACATGGTGGTTCTTGATGGCCTCCTGCACCTTTGGCGGAAGCGCCTTGGCATAGGCTTCGGCAACCGTCAGCGAGGTGAAGTCGAAAACCGGCGCGAGCAGGGCTTTCACTTGATCGGGTGAAAGGTCGGGAATGTAATCGCTGAATACCAGCGTCACCTCCGACCCCTTCGACGTTATCTGCTGTGGATTGGTAGACGCCACCGGGACATCCGGCCCACCGCCTGACAGCGTAATGTGCTGATACCACTTCTGCCCTTTCCGCGGGCCGCCATTAAACTCGAAGACGATTCGGTTCGACTCCAGGCGCAGATTCGTAATCAGCACCCGTTCGCCTGCGTTGGCCGACGGACACTTCCTTCGCGATTAACTGCCCTAACTCCAATTGACCGGGACTGACTTTACCGTCTTTGACGGTAACGCCCCGCTTGCCTTGCGGCAGCGCGATCTTCGCAAACGCGTGCTCGGACTGCAGCGTGCGAATGAGCGTTATGCGGTGCTCTTCAGTAATCTTTGGAGGTTTGGAAGAATTACTTTGAGGCACAGCGAAAACGGAAGCACACACCAGCCCCGAAAACGCCAAGACAATCGGAAGAAGCGACTGCCGGTTCATGGGATCCCCGCAACCGAGCCATTATAAGCCGAATTCAGGGTTGGCCAACGCTTATGACTCGAGAAATAGGATGCGTGATGGAACCGCATCGCTCCCCAGGGAACCGACTTATTTACCTCACCTGCAGTCCCTTGCGCGCCACTTCCAGAGGTAGGACCGTGCCGCCCGCCTCGGAGACGGCGTCGCTCACCCTCTGCCGCGCGCCTTCTTCCACAAAGAAGATGACGCATCCGCCTCCGCCTGCTCCGCAAACCTTGGCCGCCCTTCCGCCATTGCGGCGGGCCACTCCCATCAGCTTTTCGATGAGCGGCGTGCTAATCGTGGGGCAATTCGTTCGTCTCTGCTTCCATTCCTCGCCCAGCAGGCGGGCGACTTCGTCCCAATCGCATTTGGTCAATGCCCGGTGCATCCCCTGCGCGATTTCCGCAATGCGGTCGAAGTTTCTCTGCACCTTCTTATCGCCGTTGATGTGCGCTTTGAAGACTTCCCAGTTATTAATGCCCGACTGCCGCGGCGCTCCGGTATACACCAGAACAAACCGCTTCTCGATCTCCTCGGGATCCACCGCGATCGCTTCCCGCTTCACTCCATCCGCCCGCAAATGGATGGCGTTGACCCCGCCGTAGAGGGCGGGAAAGTAATCCTGGCACCCGGTCGGTACCTGGATGAGTTGCGCTTCCACATTCTGCGCGATGCAGCGGATCTCTTCGAACCCGAGTTTGCGGCCGGTATAGCGCGCCAACGCCGCCGTGCTCGCAATCATCAAGGCCGACGAACCGGAGATTCCCGCACCGGCCGGAGACTCCGAATGGGTCTCCACAGAAAGTCCACCGTCGGGCGCGAAGAATCGCACCAGATGAGCCGCCAGCGCGTGCTTGTACTTGGTTGCCGAACACAAGGCGTTGAAATCGGGGAATTGTTCTTCGCGTGCGGTGTCGCGCGAAGTGAGAAGGATCCGGCGGTCCTCGCGCGACGTGATTCGGCAGGAAGTCATGATCTTCACGCCAAAGTTCACTGTCACCGAATGGCGATGAAAGAGGTACAGCGGCCAAAGATCGAGAGTTCCGCCTGCCAGGTCGACACGGCAGCAGGCGTGCGCGGTTACTTCCCTCGCGGACGAGCCGGAAAGCTTGCCAGACATAGTCGGAGCTTTTGTATCACATTCGCATTGCGCCAACGCGTGCCCGCCAGCACCGAAGGACTACTGCGGGTTCACATCGGGACCGGCAGCAGATTGCGTGGAGCCCGGCGTGATGTTGCGGACGATCAGGATCTTCGACCGACCCTCGCGGCCTCCCGGCATAAACAACAGTTTGCGGCTGGGATCGTAAACGATCGTCTGCCCTTTCACCTCGGCCAGGAGTTCATCCAGGGCCGCGAATGTACCCGCCGTGTTGACCGCCAAAACCGAACCGCCACCACCGGCGAAAAGCGTGTGTGAAGCCGAATCCAGGTAAAGCGTATCCACGCCGCGCTGTGCAGTTACCCGACCAACTTCGGAGCCATCGTCGGCGTTAATCGACAGCACTGCCGCCCGCACCGCAACATAAAGCCTGTGGCTGGTGCCGTCGTACACCAGGCCCGTCGGTTGCGACGCTTGCAGCTTGAACTGCTTCACCACCTTCAACTGCGCATCGATGGCGACCACCGCCGACTGGTCCTGCACCGTCACATACATCAGGTTGTCGTCGCCGGCTACAATCGCTTCCGGCCGTCCCCCGAGTTCCACGCTTCCAATGGTCTTGCGCTGCGAAGTGTCGACCACAAAAATAGTCGAATCCGTCTTGTCGCCGATGTACAGCCGCATCCCATCCGCGGAGAGCGCCAGCACATCCGGCGAGCCCTGCACGTTGAAGCTGTCCTTCACTTCCCAGTCCTGCGACGACACGACGTCGATCACGGAGTTGGCCGTCGCGACGAAAAGCCGGCTGTTCTTTGCATCCACCGCGATCCCGCGCGGCTGCGCGATGTTGGTGATCTGCGCCACCATGCGCCGCTTCTGCGGATCGAACACATCGATTGAATTGGCGCCCGTGTGTGCGATCACGATCAAGTTGTTCGCCATCACCACATCTTCGAATCCCGGCCGTCCGGGCAAATCGATCATCGCGACCATGCTTAAGCGAGGAGAGGAAGCGGGTGCTGCATTGGCAGGACGTTGTTGTCCGATAACGAAAGGGACTGCCACGAGAAAATTCACTACGAAAGCAAGTTTGCGCATGAGTATGTGCCGGGAGCTACAGCTCTCGTCTGATCGTTGGATGCCACTTTCCGCCACTCTGGCTGTATCGTCTAAATTCAGGAGCATCTTTGCTTCGATTCCCGTACTATCCCGAGGAACGCAACCTGGATTGTTTTGGAGACGGCATGAAACGCCTCTGCAAGATTGCGGTTGTCGGCCTTACCCTGATCGTCTACTATCCCGCCGCTGCCCAATCGGAACCCGCGTCCGGGCACATTGTCGGCCACGTCCTAGATCCCCAATCTCGCCCCATCTCCGGCGCTGTCGTCGTGCTCTCCGAACCCGGACATATTCTCCGCTCCACCACGGATACCGACGGTCTTTTCGACTTCCCCGCGGATGTCCGCGAGGCTGACGTTCAGGTCGAAATGTCCGGCTTCGCACCCCAAACCGTGCATCTGGAAACCGGCAACGACGCTGCGATTCAACTCGCTCCCGCCACCGTTACCCAAAACGTCGTCGTCTCCGCAACGCGCAGCAACCTAACCTCTGAAGCTACGGCTTCCAGCGTTCGCGTGCTCGATTCCCAACAACTGGTCGACGTCGCCGCCGAAACCCTGGATGATAAATTGCGCCAGGTCCCTGGTTTCGAATTGTTCCGCCGTTCGAGTTCCCGGGTCTCTAATCCTACCAACCAGGGCGTCAGTTTGCGGGGCCTCGGTTCGACGGCTGCCAGCCGCACCCTCGTTCTCGCCAATCTTATCCCCATCAACGATCCCTTTGGGGGGTGGATCCATTGGGAACAAACACCGCAGTTGCTGGTCCAGCAGGTTGAGGTCGTGCGCGGAGGCGGTTCGGACCTCTATGGAAGCAGCGCCATCGGTGGTGTCGTCGATATAGTCGAACATCCTCCGACCCTCGCTGCCGGTGAACTGCAACTCGGCTACGGCGCCGAAAATACGCCGCAAGCCTCGCTCATCGAATCTCTCTCGCATGGCCCTTGGCATGGCCTGGTCGCGGGAGATTTCTTTCGCACCGACGGCTACATCCTGGTTGCGCCCAGCCAGCGTGGCCTCATCGACAGCCCTTCCAACGTCCATTACCAGAACGCCGACGTGCAGATCGAACGGACCTTCAGTTCCCGGGGAAATGCCTTCCTCTCCGGCAACATGATGAATGAAGCCCGCGCCAATGGCACCGAAATTCAGAACAATGCCAACCGTCTGTGGACTTACAACGCCGGCTTCGACTGGAATACAACCACCAGCAGCGCGCTGAAGTTTCGCGCCTACGGCACCACCGAACACTACCGCCAAAGCTTTTCATCGACCGCCGCTGACCGCAATTCCGAGACCCTCACCCGCCTGCAATACGTTCCAACCATCGCCCTCGGCGCTTCGGCGCAGTGGCTGCAGTCCATCGCCTCACACCTGACCATTGTGGCTGGCGCCGATGTCCAGGACATCCGCGCGAGTGACCTCGAAGATACGTTCTTCCACGTGCCAACCGGGTATCTGGATACCACCGCCCGTCAGCGGGAAACCGGCGTTTATGGTGAAGGAATTCTGCAGTTTTCAAAGTGGACGATCACCGGGTCGGTGCGCTACGACAATTTTAGAAATCTCGACGCCCAGCAATGGACCCTTGCCAAAGGCAACTTTACCTATCTGCCGATTCCCGACCGCACTGAGAACGTCGGCGATCCGCGCCTGGGCGTCGTGCGCCGCGTCACATCAAACGTTGCTCTCACTGCCAGCGCCTTCCGCGCCTTTCGCTCGCCGACCATGAACGAACTCTACCGCACCGGCCAGGTCGGCCAGCAGATCACGCTCGCCAACCCCGAGTTGCGCTCCGAACGCGCCACCGGATGGGAAACCGGCATGCAGTGGGCCCAACCCTCTCGCAACGCCGTCGTGCGCGCGAGTTATTTCTGGACGGAAGTCAACCGCCCCGTCACGGCTCTCACGCTTTCGCAGACCGGGTCCACCATCACCCTTATGCGCGAAAATCTCGGCCAGATCCGCAGCCGCGGTGTTTCGCTCGATTACGAAATTGCGCCCCGCTCTTGGCTCTTCTTCAGCGGCGGCTATCAATTCGCTCGTGCCACCGTGACCCGCAACGACCAAAACCCTGCACTCATCGGCAATTGGATCCCGCAGGTCCCGCGCAACACCGCCACCGCTCAAGCGACCGTTTCCCGCAAACGCTGGGGCACGCTCTCCGTGCAAGTGCGGGCCACCGGGCATCAGTTCGACGATGACCAGAACCGGTTTTTGCTGCACAGCTTCTTCCGCGCCGACGCTTTCGCCGCTCACCAGGTCAACCGGCACCTCGAAATCTTCGCCTCGGGCGAGAATCTCTTTGACCGCACCATCGAAGTCGGCCGCACCCCAGTCCTTACTCTTGGAACTCCTCGCCTCGTACAAGGCGGTATCCGCCTTCGCTGGAACGGCGAAACCGCCGACTGACACACCGAATGTGCAATCCCTCCGACCTCACTACTCCTGAAGGATTAAGTGCCGAATTGCGGCCAGAGTCACGGCATTTCCGTTGTAAGCTGACGCCACCAATGTAGTACCCGTTCCCCCGGGCCAGAACACCGGACAACAGAGTCCGCGCGTCGGTCAAACCAACCAAAATCTAACTTTCGCCTCTACGCGACGGCGAGGACTCTCCCAGGAGACAAGATCAAAGATGTCGATTACACGAAACGCCATCCTGAGACTCTGTGTAGCCGCTATGCTCACCAGCGTCGCGTTCGCAGGATCCACCAGCCAGAGCCAATCCCGCGCGGTGGACGAAAACGCGCGCCTCACCCTCCAGGGAAACGTTCATCCTCTCGCCCGCGCTGAATTCCGTCTCGCTCCGGCCTCTCGCGCCCTGCCGATGGAAAGAATGGTGCTCGTTTTAGCGCACCGGCCCGGCGCCGATGCGAAACTCGAAGCCCTCTTGGCAGCCCAGCAGAACCCCCAGTCCCCTCTCTACCAGAAGTGGCTCACACCCGAGCAATTCGGCGCGCGCTTCGGGATGAGCGACGCCGACCTTGCAACCGTCAAGAGCTGGTTGCAGTCGGAAGGTTTCCGCATTGATGAAGTCACCCCCGGCCGTGGCTCGATCGAATTCTCCGGCAGCGTCGACCAGGTGGAAAACGCCTTCCAGACGCGCATCGACGATTACCTCGTGAATGGTGTGGTGCACCACGCCAATAGCACCGAACCCAGCATTCCCGCTTCGCTCGGCGGCCTTGTCCATGGCGTCCTCACCCTTCACGACTTTTACAAGCAGCCCTTGATCAGCAGCATCAAGAAAGTCAGTGATGTGATTTCGCCCGCGTTCACCAGCGGCAGCTCACATTACATCTCTCCCGGTGACTTCCAGAAGATCTACAACGTCACCCCGGTCTACAGCTCCAACACCGGCAGCGGTGAAACCATCGCCATTGTCGGCCGTACTGACATCAAAACCTCCGACATCACCTTGTTCCGCAAGACCTTTGGATTGCCTGCCAAGAGCCCGTCGGTCGTTCACAACGGCACCGACCCCGGAAACCTGGGCGGCAATGAGGAGACCGAAGCCGACCTGGATGTTGAATGGTCCGGCTCGATCGCCAAGAGCGCGACCATCAAGTTCGTCGTTTCCAAGTCCACCAGCACAACCGATGGCGTCGATCTCTCCGCGAAGTACATTGTCAGCCACAACCTCGCGCCCGTGATGAGCACGAGCTTCGGCCAATGCGAAAAAAGCCTCGGTACCGCGGGCAACACTTTCTACAAGAATCTGTGGTCGCAAGCCGCCTCCCAGGGGATCACCGCATTCATTTCTTCCGACGATAGCGGTGCTGCGGGTTGCCAGGACGGTGGCGCTTCTACGGGATCGGGACAAGCCGTAAACGGCCTCGCATCGACCCCGTACAACGTTGCGGTCGGCGGCAGTCAGTTCAGCGATACCTCCAGCCCCAGTACCTACTGGAATTCGACCAATACCTCGACCTACGTTTCTGCCAAGGGCTACATTCCAGAAAAAGTCTGGAATGAGAGCGGACACGTCAGCGGCGGCGCCGACTTGTGGGCCTCCGGCGGTGGCAAGAGCACCCTCTACACGAAGCCAACCTGGCAGTCGCTCAAGGGAGTGCCCGCCGACGGTAAACGCGACGTTCCCGACGTCTCCTTCACCGCAGCCGGACACGATGGATATCTCATCGTGCAGGAGGGTGGACTGTACTCGGTCGGTGGAACCTCCGCTGCATCGCCCTCGTGGGCCAGCACCATGGCCCTGGTGGTAAAGAAAAAAGGTGCCCGCCAGGGGA
Organism: uncultured Acidobacteriaceae bacterium; assembly: GCA_963703075.1. Taxonomy (GTDB): domain Bacteria; phylum Acidobacteriota; class Terriglobia; order Terriglobales; family Acidobacteriaceae; genus Korobacter. Next base: position 1,332,536 of record OY969786.1, on the reverse strand, counting down.
ACGCGAACACCCGCCTGTATGCCCTTGGCAAGGCGCAATATAACAGCGGTGGAACCGCGGTGTTTCACGACGTGAAGACAGGCAACAATACCGTGCCCGGGGTCAGCGGCTTCTCGGCGACGACCGGATACGATCTTGCCACCGGACTTGGGTCCGTGAACGTGTACACCCTGGTCACGCATTTCTAACCCAAACGTAGTTCAAGAGCCCTCACGCTTCTGGCGTGGGGGCTTTTGCATGCAGCAACGTACCCTGCCAAATACCTGGCATTGCCATCGGCCCGCCTTTGCCAGTAGGCTTAGTCTGTCGCAAGAGCGGGGATGGTGTAATGGCAGCCACGCAGGTCTTAGAAGCCTGTGCCGCAAGGCGTGAGGGTTCGAGTCCCTCTCCCCGCACCAGCATTCCTTCAGGCAATTCAGTGCTGTGTCGTTCCTCCCGACTTCCCTCCATCCATGCTGATAGAATGCGTTCCCATGTTTCTGCGTATAGCGCTTTTCGCGTCGCTGTCGTCCTGTGCGGTCCTCGCGCAATCAGCTTCCACCGATATTCCGGCGTCGCTTAAGCCTCCTGCCACGGAGCACGTGATCTTGCAGGCACACGCCACCGGGGTGCAAATCTACACCTGTAATGCGGACGCAGCCGGCCGCTACGCGTGGACCCTCAAGGGGCCGCAAGCCGACCTGCGCGATGCCGACGGCCACATGATCATCAGCCATTCCGCCGGCCCCAAATGGCAGCACAAAGACGGAAGCATGGTGACCGGCAAAATGGTCGCGAAAGAAAACGCTCCCACCGCGAACTCCGTGCCGTGGCTGCTGCTGGCGGCCGATAACTCCCATTCCGCGGAAGGCGTGCTCAGCAAGGTCACCTTCGTTCAGCGGGTTCACACTGACGGCGGCCAGCCTCCGGCCACCGGGTGCGATGCGGCTCACAAGGGGGACGAGACCAAGGCGGACTACACCGCGGACTACGTCTTCTACGCTCCCGCGCAGTAGCGCTGCACAACTTTCGTTGCCAAAGCTCCGCCGGACGTGGATAATGCCCGCGCACTACAGGAGCTCCTGATGAAGCGTGTTCTTCTCGCCGGCATTTTAGGCGCGATCGGAATGTTTATCTGGATGTCGATCGCGCACATGGCCCTTCCCCTGGGCCGCATTGGCGTCAGCGAAATCCCCAACGAAGCTCCCGTCCTGGCCGCGATGCAAAGCTCGCTGGGGGATCATTCCGGTCTCTACTTTTTCCCCGGCATGGGCCTCGGCGCGAGTGCCACGCGCGCCGAACAGAATTACGCCATGGGCCACTACCAGGAAAAACTTAACGCCAATCCTTCTGGGATCCTCGTCTATCACCCAGCCGGGGCGAAGGCCCTCGCGCCGGGGCAGCTCATCACTGAGTTCCTCACAGAATTTCTCGAAGCCTTCCTTGCCTCGCTGCTCCTGGCGCGGGCTGCGCTCGGAACCTACAGCCGCCGGGTAGCGTTCGTCACGACCGTAGGCCTGGTCGCCGTGCTCGCCACCAACGTTTCTTACTGGAATTGGTACGGCTTCCCCACCGACTACACCATCGCGTACATGGTCACGCAGCTGATCGGCTTCGTCGTCGTGGGACTAATTGCGGGCAAGGTTCTGAAAACGGTGTGACCCTACCCCTCATGCGTTCTTTGCTATCAAGAGTTTGCATGAGGTAAAGCTCGCAGAATATTCAATCCACGTGAGTTATCGCTATAATATTGCGGAATAAGGAGTTAACTGAAGGGCAGCTTGCTCCCTTGGGAACGCCCCACATGCGCATAGTAGGGGTGACCCTATCTGCCTCTCTGTGAGCGGTGACAGGGTGGCGCGTGATAACGCCGAAATCGAGCTGCAAATTGACGCGTTTTCGCGCTCGAAAACGAGCTTTTTCTGCCGGATTTTCGCTTTTTTCGACGCAAAAACAGAGGGTCTCTCCGCTGCGAATGCGCATCGATCTGCGCGTTCTCCGGTCGCCGTCACAGGGCATTGTGAGCGAGCGGAATTGAGACCCACCCTGTCGCTTACGCGACCAGGGTGGGGCACTCACATTTATTCGGGTTTCCAGCGGAGGATGGGTTTGCGGGCGGCGCCGGTTTCGTCCATGCGCGAGACGCGGGTGTTGTGCGGGGCGCTGGCGACGATCTCCGGAGTCTGCTCGGCTTCTTCGGCGACGGCCTTCATGGCGTCAATGAAGTAATCGAGTTCTTCTTTCGACTCGCTTTCGGTTGGTTCGATCATGAGAGCGCCGGGAACGATCAGGGGAAACGACGTGGTGTAGGGGTGAAATCCGTAATCGATGAGGCGCTTAGCGATGTCGCCGGTCTTGATTCCCTTGCGCGCCTGGTTGCGGTCGCTGAAGACGACCTCGTGCATGCTCGGGGTGTTGTAGGGCAGATCGTAGATGCCGGCCAGATGCTTGCGCAGATAGTTGGCGTTGAGGACCGCATCTTCGGTGGTCTGACGCAGCCCGTCGGGACCGTTGGCCATGATGTAGGCGAGGGCGCGGACGTGCATGCCGAAGTTGCCGAAATACATGCGCACACGACCGATCGACTGCGGGCGATCGTAATCGAGGCGCAAAGTGCCGTCGGCGTTCTCGACGACGACGGGCTTGGGCAGAAATGGTTCGAGATGTTTCTTGATAGCCACTGGGCCGGAGCCGGGGCCACCGCCGCCGTGAGGCGTGGAAAACGTTTTGTGCAGATTCAGGTGCATGACGTCGACGCCGAAATCGCCGGGGCGAGTCTTGCCGACGAGGGCATTCATGTTGGCGCCATCCATGTAGAGCAGTCCGCCCTTATCGTGGAGAATGTCGGCGATCTTGTGGATCTCCTGTTCGAAGACGCCGAGGGTGTTGGGATTGGTCAGCATCAAGGCGGCAACGTCTTCGTTCATCTGGGCGACGAGCGAAGGAATGTCGGTTAACCCGGCAGCGTTGGACTTGAGGTTCTCGACCTGGTAGCCGCAGATGGCGGCTGTGGCGGGATTGGTGCCGTGCGCTGAGTCGGGGATGAGGATCTTCTTGCGCGGGTTCCCTCTCGATTCGAGATACGAGCGAACGAGAAGAATGCCAGTCATCTCGCCGTGGGCTCCGGCGGCAGGCTGGAGGGTAATCGCCTCCATACCGGTGATCTCGATGAGCTGATCGGCCAGCGCCTTCATGATGCGCAACGCGCCCTGGGACAGTTTCTCGGGCTGGTAGGGGTGCGCACCGGCGAGACCATCCAGCCGGGCGACGACCTCGTTAATGCGGGCGTTGTACTTCATGGTGCAGGAGCCGAGGGGGTACATGCCGTAATCGACAGCGTAGTTCCACGTGCTGAGGCGAGTGAAGTGGCGGATGATTTCGATCTCGCTCACTTCGGGCATGTTGCCGAGTTCTTCGCGGGCAGCATCGCCGAGGAGTTCCTTTTCGTCGACCTCGGGAACGTCGAGCGGCGGGAGCCGGTAGGCTTTCTTGCCGGGCGACGATTTTTCGAAGATGAGGCCTTCGTTCTGCGAGATGTGGGTCGTGGCTTTCTTGATCTTGTCGTTCATCGTCTTCTCGCTCATCGGCCCACTCCCTTGGCGGCGGCGTCGATTGCCTCTTTACTGTTCAGTTCGGTGACGCACCAGACGGCGGCATTGCCGAGGTCGGGATAGAACTTCTTCAGCGGGAACCCGCCAATGACTTTCTTCTCGATCAAAGCGTCGTTCAGCTCTCGAGAGTCACGCGAAGTTTGCACGACGAACTCATTGAAAAAAGGAGAGTTCTTGAAGAGCACCTTGGCTCCGGCCTTCTCGAAAGCTTCGACGGCATAGGCGGTCTTGGCGAGGTTCTGCTTGGCCAGTTCGCGCAACCCTTCCTTGCCATAGATGGTCATGAAGATGTTGGCCATGAGCGCGATGAGAGCCTGGTTGGTGCAGATGTTCGAGGTCGCCTTCTCGCGGCGGATATGCTGTTCGCGGGTGGAGAGGGTGAGGACGAAGCCGCGCTTGCCGTTGCGGTCGACGGTTTGGCCGACCAGACGCCCAGGGATCTGGCGAACGAACTTTTCCTTGGTGGCAATGACACCGGCGTAGGGTCCGCCGTAGCCGAGGGGCACGCCGAAGGACTGCGATTCCATGCTGACGATGTCGGCTTCGCTGGGCGGCTTGACGATGCCGAGGGAGAGGGCCTCGGCGATCGAAACCGCCAGGAGCGCGCCTTTCTTGTGGGCGACGTCGGCAAGGGCGGCGATGTCTTCGATGGTGCCGAAGAAGTTGGGCGACTGGATGAGAACGCAGGCGGTCTGATCGGTGATGGCGGCGTCGAGGGCTTTGACGTCGACCCGGCCCTGGTCGTTATAGCCGACGAAGGAGAGCGGCAGGCCCTGATGTTTCGCGTAGGTGGCGATGACCTCGCGATACTCGGGGTGCACGGTGTTGGCGATGACAGCGCCATGGCGTCCGGTAAGGCGCACGGCCATCATGATGGCCTCAGCGGCGCCGGTGGATCCGTCGTACATCGAGGCGTTAGCTACTTCCATGCCGGTGAGCTCACAGATCATGGACTGGAATTCGAAGATGGATTGCAGCGTGCCCTGCGAGATCTCCGGCTGATACGGGGTGTAGGCGGTAAAGAACTCGCCGCGGGAGATCAGGGAATCGATGACGACGGGGCGGTAATGGTTATAGGCCCCGGCCCCGATGAAGATGGAATAGCCGTTGGCATTCTCGGCGGCGCGCTCTTTGAAGTAGTCGAGAATTTCCGATTCGCCGAATTGACGCGGGATATTGAGATCGCGGTTCAGGCGATACTCGGCGGGAATCGGGGCGAAGAGGTCGTCGATGGTGCCACAGCCGATATCGCGGAGCATGGCTTCGCGGTCGGAGGGAGATTTCGGAAGATAGCGCATAGAAGTTTTACTCAAGACAAAGGCCGTTCCCTCCCGCTACTCAATGTTGCGAGTGGACGGCCTGCAATATAGATACGGAAGAACGTGAATACGATTCGTGGGGCTTTACCTCAGAGGCGAAAGCGTCACGGGAAATTTGAGTGTGCCGCAGGGGCTAAAGCCCGGTTCTATGGTGCTGGTTACGGCACGACTGAAGTCGTGCCCTGATACAAAATCTTGTAGCTGTACGCGCAAGACCCAGTTCAATTCTAGTGGCCGGCCTCTTCGGCGGCGTACTTCTCATACGCTTCGGGCGTGAGAAGCGGTTCCAAATCGGAGAGATCGCTGATCTGGACCTTGATCATCCAGGCGGCATGGGCGTCGGAATTGACCTTTTCAGGCGAGGTCGCGAGGTCCTCGTTGACGGCGGTGACTTTTCCGCTGACGGGAGCAAAGAGGTCGCTGACGGCCTTCACCGATTCGACGGAGCCGAAGCTTTGGCCTTTCTTGATCTCGGCACCGACTTTCGGCAGTTCGACGAAGACGATGTCGCCGAGCGAGGCCTGGGCGTGATCGGTAATGCCGATGGTGCCGGTGGAACCTTCGGCTTTAATCCATTCATGTTCCTGGGTGTATTTGTAGTCTTTCGGATACGCCATTCGTTCTCCCGTGCTGGTGCCGTCCGCGGAAGCGGACTCGAAATTTTTGGTGCGTACCGAGCGCTTACGCGCTGGGCGATTCATTGGCGCCTTTGCTCCCGAGAGCCGCAGGGGCTAAAGCCGGGTGCCTTGGTGCTGCTTTCGGCACGACTGAAGTCGTGCCCTGATACAAACCTCGGATCCTCATTCGCACGATGTGAGTTGCGCCCTGATATAACGATCTACCTCAGGGGCTAAAGCCCTCTTTCCCGGGCTGCATTGACGCGGCGCTGAAGCGCCGCTCTACCTCAAAGCTGGTTCCCGAATCAGTTAGCGCTCCACACGCCGTTCTACCTCAGGGCTAAAGCCCGGTTCCTTGGTGTTTCTGTCGGCACGACTGAAGTCGTGCCTGATACAAACCTTCCATCGTGCCCTGATACAAAACCTCGGATCCTCATTCGCACAATTGAAGTGATGCGTTTCACGTGCGCGTTTACGACGATCTACCTCAGGGGCTAAAGCCCTCTTTCACGGCTGCATTAACGCGGCGCTGAAGCGGCGCTCTACCTCAAACTAAAATCAATCGCGCTGAAGCGCCCAAAACTCTAGCTCGTCTTCTTTGGTCGCTTGTAAAGCTGCGACGGGACTACCTTTGCTTTTACGGCTTGGCCGCGGATTTCTACCGCGACTTCGTTGTCCAGCGCTGACTGTTCGACCGGTACATACGCCAATGCGAGGTTTCGCTTGAGAAATGGCATGTAAGAACCACTCGTCACGGAACCGATTTCCTTGCCGTTCTTGTCGAGCACCTTGTAGCCGTCGCGCGGGATGCCGCGTTCGATGGTTTCGAGACCGACGAGGGTGCGTTTCACACCGTCGGCCTTAGCTTTTTCCAGGGCGTCGCGGCCGATGAAATCGCCTTTATCCATTTTGAGGAAGCGATCGAGGCCGGCTTCCCAGACGTTGATGGTGTCGGAAATTTCGTGGCCGTAGAGGGGCAGCTTGCCTTCAAGGCGCAGGGTGTTGCGTGCGCCGAGGCCGGCGGGCACGACGCCGAATTCCCTGCCGGCTTCGAGCAGTTCGTTCCACACGCGGGCGCTGGTGGCTTCGTCGCTGGGAATGTAGATTTCGAAACCGTCTTCGGCGGTGTAGCCGGTGCGGGCGATGAGGATATTTTCCAGGCCGGCGACGGTGCCGCGGGTAAACCAATAAAACTTCACCTGAGAGAGATCGACGTCGGTCAATTTCTGCAGGGTCGAGACGCCCTTCGGTCCCTGGATGGCGATCTGGGTGAACTGATCGCTGAGGTCTTCGACGGTAACGTTGAACTGTTGAGTGTTGTTCTTCACCCAGTTGACATCTTTTTCACGGGTGCCGGCGTTGATGACGAGGAGGTACTCGTCGTCGGCAAACTTGTGGACGATGACGTCGTCAACGAACGTTCCCTGGGGATAAAGCATGGCCGAGTACTGCGCCTGTCCGGTGTTGAGCTTGGAAGCGTCATTCATGGTGATGTGCTGAACGGCCTTGAGCGCTTCGGGGCCATGCACGCGGATATCGCCCATGTGGCTGACATCGAAGAGGCCGACGCCGTTACGGACGGCAAGATGCTCTTTCATGAGTCCGCCGGCGGAGGGGTACTCGACGGGCATGTCCCAACCGTTGAAGTCAACCATTTTCGCGCCCGACTTGCGGTGGGTTGCGTTCAGTGCGGTCTTGCGAACCGTGGGGGTGGCCTCGACCGGTGGATTCAACGACGACCTTCTTTATGCGCTAAGTCGATCAGCGAGCGCAACTTGGGATGGCAGAACCTTGTACGTTATCACGCTGATTTCGGGGCGGTCAATCGAGCTTACGAAGCGCTTTCTTTGAAGGCAAAGAGACGTCTAATGAAAGGCTCTGGCACGTAGTGCAAACAAGAGAAATCCACAGAATTTCGGGGTAGCTCCTTGAATCGCTCAAGGCTATAATCTATCCAATCTCCCGAGACTACTGTGACCGAAAGTCCCTGAAAAGGGGGCTGAATTCTATGTGGGGTTACGTGTCGAAAAAAACATTGTTGTGCGTAGATGACGAAGCGGTCGGCCTCAACGTTCGGAAGATCGTGCTGGAACGGCAGGGATACGAAGTGCTCACGGCGAGCGACGGGTCAGAGGGACTGGACGCGTTTGCCGGCCACGAGGTGGATGCGGTGGTGCTCGACTATTTCATGCCGGGGATGAACGGCGGAGTGGTGGCTTCCGCGATGAAACGCAGCAAGCCGGGCGTTCCGATCATCCTGCTGTCGGCGTATTTCACGATGCCGGAGTCGGTGATGGACTCGGTGGATGCGTTCATCGTGAAAGGTGGCGCGCCGGAAGTATTGTTGGGGAAGATTGCCGAGTTGACCCATCGGCCTACTCTCTAAAGTTACGTTCCTTCGAAGCCGCTTTCGCGCTACATTTCTCGTATGGCCGAACGCTATCGCTGCCTTTCCTGTGAACGGGACGAAGATATGTGCGATTGCCACAAATTCTGCGCTATCTGCCAGGCAGAGAATAATTGCCGGATGTGGCAGGACGGGCAGTATTACTGTGTAGATTGCCGCGAGGCGTGCGACTACGTGCCGCAGAGCCGTTAATCGAAAATTGGTTTTCCCAAATAACTAGAGCCACGCATCGACCGCGTGGCTCTTGTTGCGTGCGCTTTACTCGATGGTGACGGAATACTTGGTGGAAGCGGTCTGGCCCTTGGTGTCCCACACGCGCACGCTCACAACGTAAGTCCCTTTCGATAGAGAGACGTTGGTGTTGAGGCTGGCGGCAGTGCTCTGGGCAACGAGCTTGGAACCAATGTAGGCAGCCATTTTCGCCGGCGGATTCGGGCCCGGCGTGGCGGTCGCCTCGATGTGCAGAGGTCCGCCGATCTGAGTCGTGGTGGGCGAGATGAGATTTACAGACAGGGTTGGAGCGGTCACGGTGAGGGTGCGCTGCACGGTGGTGGTGGCACCGGCGTTATCCCAAACGCGGACGGTCAGGTTGTAGGTTCCGGGCTTGAGGTGGAGATTGCTTTTCAGATTTGCGCTGGAGCTGCGGGCAGCGAGGGATGAGTTGAGATAGGCGGCCACGGCAGTGGCTGGGTGATCGCCGGAGAGTCCGGAGGCATCGAGAGCGAGGGTGCCGTCGACCTTGTTCTGGGCGGGAGCCACGAGGTTGGGTTGCAAGGTGACGGCCCGGTTGGGCGAGAAGAAGTCAATCATGGGAACGGCTTCGGCGCCGGCGCCTGGACATCCGCTGAGGGCGAGGGCGAGACAGGTGCTGCGCAGCAGGCTCTGGTGGTTGTACTGGACCTGGGAGTGAAAACCGCGTTTGACCTGCGGACCGATGACGAGGGTTGCGATGCGGCCGCCGCCGTTGCGCGGATCGACGGGCTTCACGTCGCCTTCATCCCAGACGATGAAGAGGATTCCGTCCTGCTGAAACTGATGACTGGCCAGGAGCTGCGGGATATTTGCCTTGAGCCATGCGTCCGCATCGGCGAGGGGCGCGCTGTGGGCGTCCTCGATGAGGTCGGGGGTGACGTAGGAGTATTCGGGCAGCGTGCCATTGGCGACGTCGCGCTGGAAGTAAGGGGTGCTGGGGAGGATGTTGTCCCTGAGGGAGCTTTCGACATCGGTGAAATAGGCGATGGGGTTGTGGCGCTTCACATACTCACCGGTGTTGAAGCCGAGGTAGCCGATGGAGGGGAGATGGCTGGCATAGACTTTCCAGGTGCGGCCATCGCGCTGCATGTGGCGGACGATGTTGTCGACATTGAAGAACTGCATGGTGTTGTCGTGGGTGGTGACGGTTTGTCCGGCGGTGATCCACATGAGCGCGGAGAGCGAGTTGTGCATGGTGGCGTAGTACTGGTCGGCGACGGCGTACTCCGAGAGCAGCTTGTTGAAGTAGGGCATCTGCGAGCTGCCAACGACTTGTTCGTAGCTGTGGTTTTCGAGGGTCACCACTACGACGTGTTTGGAGCGGGGAACCTGCGCCCAAGTTCCAGTCACGGCAGCAGTGAAGAGGATGAGAGTGAGGAAGCGCTTGAGCAGCATGTTTGGATCTCCTTGCCGCAGACAGTAGGGCAAGGAGATTTGGGGCGGAAGCAGGGCTTGTACTTAGGAAACAGGCCGTGACTTTAGGGGATTAATTTATGCAGTTTTGATTGAAAGAGTATTCGCGCGATTACCGGGCAACGGCAGGCGCGCAAGGCGCGGGTATTTGCGTCGGGTTACGAGCGAATGATGTGAGACGCGTGGAGAATCGCAAAAAATCGGGTAAGGTGCTGTAACTTTATGGCCGGTCAATTTCTCGTGAACCGACCTACATTACAGCCGGAACCGAGATTCCCATGGCGGCGAGAACGGTGAGCAGTTCGCGGCGGACGACAGCGGCGGTAGCCAGCAGGAACTGCTTACGGCCGGCATCTTCCTCGGTGAGAATGTGGTGCCGGTGATAGAAGTTGTTGAACAACTGGGCGAGCTGGAAGGCATGCTTAGCGGCATAGGCCGGCTCGGACTGTGCGATGCAGAGTTCGATGACCTGTGAAGTCTTCCCTGCCATGAGCCAGACCTCCCAAATCTCGGGCGTCTCGGCGAAATACTTCGCGAAATCGACTTCGTACTGCAGAGCCTGTTCCGGGGCAATGCCGGCTTTGCGGAAGATGTTAGTGGCACGCACCACGGCATACTGCGCGTAAGGACCGGTTTCGCCTTCGAAGGCGAGGGCTTCCTTGAAATCGAAGGCGATGACGGAAGCCTTGGTGAACTTCAACATGAAATAACGCAGGGCGCCGATCGCGATTTGCGTGCCGATGTCGCGGCGCTCGCTTTCGTTGAGCTCAGGATGCCGGCTGTTGACCTCGCTGGTTGCAGCCTCGATCAGCTTGTCGATCAGATCATCGGCTTTCACGCCAAAGCCTTTGCGTCCGCTGACCTCGATATAGGGCTTGGCACGGTCTTCTTCCGAGACTTCGTAGCCGAGGTCGAGGGCACAGCGCGGAGTGAGGGCCACCATCTCGTAAGAAAAATGGGTGTAGTGGTCGGCCTTGTCGTTGTAGCCGAGGAGGCGAATGGCTTGCTTGACGGTTTCCTGGGGATCGGACTGGCGGGTGTCGATGACGTTATAGATCTCGCTCACGCCGCCGAAGTGGGGATGATCGCTTTCACCTTCGGCCGGGTCACAGGAAATCCAAACCTGTTGCCCGTTGGGATAGCGATAGAACTTGCGATAGCCGAAGTCGCGACCGAGAAGACCGAACTTCCAGAGGTGGTAGGCGATGTCTTTGCCGACGTAGCCGACGGTGCCATTGGAGCGCACGATGACCTTGGCGTCTTCGTCGGGCTGACCGGCAATCTTCTCGTTCCCGGGACGGGTCATAACCCAGCAACCTTTGTTCTTGCCTTCATTCTCGTAGTAGAGAACGCCCTTGGCCTTGAGCTGCTCGAAGGCGAGGGCCCAAAAATTGAGGTGAAGAATCTCGCTCTCGCGCGGCAGGAAATCGTATTCGATGCCGAGGCGGTCCATGGTTTCGAGATGGCGGCGGAGAACGGCGAGGGAAATGATTTCCGCGATCTCGGCCATTTCATTGCCGCCGCGCTCAATGGCATGGAGAGCTTCGAGGCGGATTTTCTTGTTCTCCGGCGCTTCTTCATACCATTGCGAGGTGCGGGCGTAGAGGTCCCAGCAGTAGTAGTCGAAGCGGGGCTGATCAGTAAGAGCCACGATCTCGGCTTTGGATTTTTTCTGAAGGTGGACGAAGCCGACGACGACGTCGGCGACCTGGACGCCGGTATTGTCGATGTAATTCTGGACGTCGACGATGCGGCCAGCGGCGCGCAGCAGGCGGACGAAGGAATCTCCGAGGATGGAATTACGCAGGTGGCCGATGTGGGCGGCCTTGTTGGGATTGATGGAAGTGTGCTCGACGAGGATCTTCCCTTCCGAAATCTTCGCCGCCGGAGCTTTTCCGCTGGCTAGCAACTTAGCGGCTTCGCCGCGCTGCAGACGGAAGTTCAGGTAGCCGGCGCCAGCGACTTCCGGCTTCTCGAATCCCTCGATCGGCTGCAACTCGGCAGCGACCTCTTCCGCGATTTTGCGAGGAGCCTTGCGCAGGCGTTTTGCCAGTTCGAAGGCGAAAGGCAGAGCGTATTCGCCCATCTCGATACGGGGAGGCTGTTCGACGACGAGGTTGGGGAGATCGATTTCGTATTTCTGGCGCAGGAACTGCTGGATGTGTTCGACGAGACGTTGCTGGAGAGACCGGTACAAGGATGGCTAACCCTTCATGGACCGATGCGGCGCGAGATGTTGAAGGCGCACCGCTCGGGTGGCGTCCGCTGAAGCGGACTCGGTTTTGGTGCTGCGAGTTCCCACCACTCACGTGGTGGGCTATTTCATTCCGTCGCTGTGCGACTGGAGTGATGGCGGTTCAGCAGTCTGCTTATGCGCGAACCTCTCTCTGAACCGCCTTGGGCGATAGCGACGGTGTGCTTAGCCCTTCGCGGTCGTAGCAACTTCGCGCGACTCAGGAAACGAACGTAAACTGCTGAAGAAACAGCGATTGTAACAAAGCGCGCGGTTTGACCCCAAGTGCAGCGCTGCCCTACGATGAAGGATTGCACGCAGCCCCAGCCCTGCGGAAGAGAACGGACGGCCCTGGTTCAACCTCATGCGCATCGCCTACATTGAATGCTTCTCCGGCATCAGCGGAGATATGTTTCTCGGCGCACTTGTCGACGCCGGAGTTCCCGCCTCACTGCTGCATGAGACCACGCGGGCCCTGAACCTGGGCGCGGAGCTGCAGATTTCCAAGGTCGACCGCAGTGGGATCACATCGACCAAGGTCGATGTGGTGATTAACGGGGAGCCGGATCGGCCGCGGGAGGCAGCGCAGCCGGCGCACCATGTGCACTCGGACCAGCATGGGCATAGCCACAGCCATGAACATCGCCATGAGGATGGAACGGTGCATGCGCATTCGCACGCCCATGATGAGGAAAACCAGACGCAAGATCCTTCGACTGCGAATCGGCAACAGTCTGCCGATTCTTCGCTCAGGATGACAAGAAATGAAGAACATGGGCATGGCCGGCATCTGACCGAAATCAAGAAGATCATCGCGGAGAGCGCGATCAGCGCGAAGGCGAAGCAGACGGCTACGGCCATCTTTGAGGCGTTGGGCGCGGCCGAGGCGAAGATCCACAATGTGCCGGTAGAGACAATCCACTTTCACGAGGTTGGGGCGGTGGATGCAATCGTCGACATTGTTTGCGGAGCCGTGGGCGCGGAGGCGCTGAACGTCGAGCGCTTCGTCTGCTCACCATTGAATGTGGGTGGAGGAACCGTGGTGTGCGCGCATGGGACGTTCCCTGTTCCGGCGCCGGCGACGGTTGAGCTGCTGAAGGGCGCGCCGGTTTTTTCCGGGGAAATTCAGAAGGAACTGGTGACGCCGACGGGAGCGGCCATCGTGAAGACCCTGGCGCATAGCTTTGGACCGATGCCGGCGATGACGATCGGGCAGACCGGTTATGGCGCGGGCTCCCGCAACTTCAAAGGACATGCCAATGTGCTGCGAATCACATTCGGGGAGAGCGCGACGGTGCAAGAATCGAGGCAGGAGCTGCCTTTGGACGAGGTCACAGTGCTCGAAGCGAACATCGACGATTTAAACCCGCAGCTATTTGGCTATGTGGCCGAACAGGCCCTGGCGGCGGGAGCGCTGGATGTTTTTGCGACGCCGGTGCAGATGAAGAAAGGCCGGCCGGGCACACTGATTACCCTGCTTGCCAAACCAGAAAATGCGGAAGCGATCGCCCACCTGGTGTTTCGCGAGACCTCGACGATTGGGATTCGCACACGTCGGGAAAAACGCTTCGTGTTGCCGCGACGGCATGAGGCGGTCAAGACGCAGTGGGGCGAGATCCGCATGAAGATTGCGCAAATGAATGGCAGCGTGAGCAATTACGCGCCGGAATATGAAGACTGCCGTCGCATTGCCGAACAGAACGGCGTGCCGTTGAAGGCTGTGATGCAGGAGGCGATCCGCTTGTACCTGGAACTTCACCCGAGTCACACCCATGTCTAACGGCAAGTTCTACATCACCACACCGATTTATTACGTCAACGCGCGTCCCCACATTGGGCACACGTACACGACGGTGGTGTGCGATGCGATCGCGCGGCGCAAGCGCATGCTCGGCATCGACACATTCTTTCTGACGGGGACGGACGAGCACGGGCAGAAGATCGAGCGCTCGGCCACCGCTTCCGGCAAGTCGTGCAAGCAGTTCGTGGATGACGTCTCCGCCGAGTTCCGCGCCCTTTGGGACCGGATGGGGCTGACCTACGACAAGTTCATCCGCACCACCGATGAAGAGCACATTCGCGGGGTGCAGGCGATGTTCACCCTGCTCAAAGACCGCGGCTCTATCTACAAGAGCAAGTACAGCGGCCAATATTGCGTGTACGACGAGTTGTACGTGGAAGTGGAGACGCCGGGCGCGCCGTGTCCGATATGCGGGCGCACGACGGAAACGGTGGAAGAGGAAAACTACTTCTTCAAGCTGTCGGCGATGCAGGAGCCGCTACTGAAGCTTTACGAATCCGATCCGAATTTCATTCGGCCGGAGGCGCGGCGCAACGAGGTGATTTCGTTTGTGCGCGGTGGGCTGAAAGATTTGTCGATCAGCCGCACGACGTTCAAGTGGGGCATCCCGGTACCGGGCGATGAAGCGCACGTGATCTACGTGTGGCTGGATGCGCTGTGCAACTACATCACGGCGCTGGGATTTGGGAACGACGATACCAAGCTGTACGACAAGTTCTGGCCCGCCGATGTGCACATGGTGGGAAAAGAGATCGTCCGCTTCCACTGCGTTTACTGGCCGGCGTTCCTGATTGCGGCCGGACTGCCGCTGCCCAAGAGCATTGTCGCGCACGGATGGCTGCTGTTCGAAGAGAGCAAGATGTCGAAGTCGCGCGGAAACATTGTGCGCACGGAGACGATTCTCGACGTGCTCGGCGCCGATGCGCTGCGCTACTTCCTGATGCGGGAGATTGTCTTCGGGCACGATGGTTCGTTCTCGTTCGACGCGCTGGTACAGCGATTCAACTCCGACCTGGCGAACGGGCTTGGTAACCTTGCCAGCCGCACGCTGTCGATGATTACGCGCTATTTCAAGGGCGAGGTGCCGTATCCATCGAGCACGGCATCGAGGACGGCGGGGGATGACGCTATCGCAAAGACGGCGACGCGCGTGATCGAGGAATTCGGTTCTGCGTTCGACCAGTTCCAGCTTTCCAAGGCGCTCGAAAGCGCGTGGGGTCTGGTGGCGGCGGTCGACAAGTACATTGTGGAGAATGAGCCGTGGGCGCTGGCCGACAAGCAGGACGAACAGAGCCGCGCCCGGCTGGCCACGGTTCTCTATACCTCGGCGGAAGCGCTGCGCATTGTAACGGCGCTGGCGCACCCGGTGATTCCCGAGTCTACGGCGAAAATCTGGGCACAACTCGGACTGGGAGACATCCAGAAGTTCAAGCTGGCGGACATCAAGTGGGGGCAGCTTCGCCTCGGGACAAAGCTTGGGAAGGTGGAAGCGGTCTTTCCCCGGGCGGACAAGAGCACAATCGAAAGGATGCAGCAGATGGAACAGGAGCGCATTGCGGCGTCTGAACAGAAATCAGAAGCCGCCGCGGCAACCGCGGGAGCAGCCGACGCCTCGTCGGGGAGTGGCAGTGCGGCGCAGCCGACGGCAGCAGCGGAGGGAACGGCCGCAAGTGGGTATACGCCGCTGGCTCCGCAGATCACGATTGACGATTTCGCGAAGATCGACTTGCGGGTGGCGGTGATCAAGACGGCGGAGAAGGTGAAGGGCGCGGACAAGTTGCTGCGCCTGGAAGTGGACCTTGGCTTCGAGGTGCGGCAAATCGTAGCGGGGATTGCGCTGGCTTACGATCCGGAAAAGCTGGTGGGCCGCAAAGTTGTGATCGTGGCGAACCTGGCGCCGCGCAAGCTGCGGGGACTGGAATCGAATGGCATGATCGTTGCGGCTTCGCTGGAGGGCGGGATTCCGGTGCTGGCGGGGTTCCATGAAGATGTGCCGATTGGGGCGAGGCTGAAGTAGATGAGGTTTCAGGGGTCAGGTATCAGGGGTCAGGTTTTGAGATTCGTGACCGGAGATCGTTGGCACCTGAAACCTAAGACCTCACACCGGAAACCCAAGGGCTCGAATGTTCGTAGATTCCCATTGCCACCTGGATGGTCCGAAGTTCGACGGGGACCGCGATGCGGTGCTGGCGCGCGCCCGGGCAGCGGGCGTCGAACACCTGCTGCTGATTGGCAATGGTGACGGACCGGAGACGGCTGACTGCGCGCTGCGACTGGCGCGGGAGCATGACTGGATGCACGCCACGGTAGGCGTACATCCGCATGAGGCGCGGTTGGCGACGGAGGCCAATTTGCAGCAACTAGCGGCGTGGGCGGAAGATTCGAAGATCGTGGCGTGGGGTGAGATCGGGTTGGATTATTGGTACGACCACTCGCCGCGCGAGGTGCAGCAGCGCGTCTTCGTTGAGCAACTCGAGCTGGCCAAGGCTGCCGATCTGCCGATTGTGATTCATTGCCGGCCTTCGCAAAAGAGCGAGAGCGATGCATGGGACGATCTGTTTCGGCTGCTGAAAGAGCACTGGACGGGACGGCAGGGCGTGATGCATTGCTTCACGGGAAATGCGGAGCAGGCGCGCAGGTCGCTTGACATTGGATTCTTGTTGTCTTTCGCCGGGAATGTGACCTTTCCGAAGGCGCAGAACATTCGGGAGGCCGCGATGCTGTGCCCGCTGGAGCGGATGCTGATCGAGACGGATTCGCCTTACCTGGCGCCGGTGCCGCATCGGGGAGAACGGAATGAGCCGGCGTTTGTGAGGGAGACGGCGGGGTACATCGCGCAGGTCAGGAACTTAAGCCCGGAGGATGTTGGGCGGGCGACGACGGAGAATTTCTACCGTTTCTTTGGGATTGAGAGTCACCGAGGCTCGCCGCCTCGGCTTTAAAGGTCTGCCGCCCTTGAAGGGGCTTTTTCTTCGGGCTCGCGATTCCCGGGGCTCATCGCCCCGGGCTTAAAAAGCGAATCGCGCTTTGCGCTGGCTCGTTGGCGGCGCGATGTTTATAGCTATCACGAAGAACAGCAGATTGCCGCGTCGGGCTGGTGCCCTCCTCGCAATGACAAGGGAGAGCGACGAGGAGTGGAGAGTCTGCCCTCCTAGCGATGACAAGGTGGATCGACGAGGATTGGAGAGCTTGCCCTCTTCGCAATGACAAGATGGATCGACGAGGATTGGAGAGTCTGCCCTCCTCGCGATGACAAGGTGGATCGACGAGGATTGGAGAGTTTGCCCTCCTCGCAATGACGAGGTAGAGCAACGAGGTGGGAGAGCGGACCACGCTGCCGAGCGCGTCCCGCCGGACGCTCGGGTAGGCGCAAATGTGGGGTTTGCCGTACACTACTGTTTCATGGCCGAGAACTCGTTCGATATCGTGAGCAAGATCGACCTCCAGGAGGTCAGCAACGCCATCCAGCAGGCGATCAAAGAGATCCACACGCGCTTCGATTTGAAAGACACGAAGTCGGAGATCAAACTGGAAAAGGATGCGATCGAGCTGCATTCGTCTGACGAATACAAGCTCAAGGCGGTAACCGACATCCTGCAAGGCAAGCTGGTGAAGCGCGGGGTGCCGTTGAAGGGGCTGACCTACGGCACGGTGGAACCGGCGGCCTCGACGACGGTGCGGCAGAAGATCACCATGCAGCAGGGGATTCCGGGCGAGAAGGCGAAAGAGATTGTCCGGGTCATTAAAGATTCGAAGAAGAAGGCGCAAGCATCGATCCAGGGAGACACGGTCCGGGTGAGCAGCAAGGACCGGGACACGCTGCAGGAGGTGATTGCGCTGATCAAGAACAAGGATTTCGGCATCGACGTACAGTTCACGAACTACCGCTCCACCTAGGCGGTTGCAGCACGAAAAACAGTTTCCGCTTCACTGTGAGCCGGGGTTGAACAGTCCAGCGACAAAATCCGTGAAGGAAGTGTTCGAGCTGATCAGCGAAGATCTGCTGGCCATCGAACGTGAGTTCGGACGCGACACGGTTTCCAACGTTGCGGCCATTACCCAGATTGGCGAATACCTCCGCAACGGCGGGGGCAAGCGCATTCGGCCCGCCCTGCTGCTGCTGAGCGCCAAAATGATGGATTACCGGGGGCAGGGGGCGATCCGCCTGGGCGCGGTGGTAGAGATCATCCACACTGCAACGCTGGTGCACGACGACATCATTGACGATGCCCAGATCCGCCGCGGCCGGCCCTCGGCAAACACGCAATGGGGCAACTCAAAGTGCGTGCTGGCGGGCGACTGGCTCTACATGCAGGCGTTTAAAGTGGCGGTTGCGGAACGCAACTTCGCCATCCTCGATACTCTGATCGAGCTCACGCAGAAGATGGTCGAGGGTGAGCTGCTGCAGATCGAGAAACTCGGCAAGCTCATTTCCCTGCAGGAACATTTTGACCTGATTTACCGCAAGACGGCGTGCCTGTTCTCGGTGTGCATGCGGCTGGGAGGCATTCTCGGCGGCGCCACTCCCGAAGAGATCGATAAGCTAGGTGAGTACGGGCATTGTGTGGGCATGGCTTTCCAGATTGTGGACGACGTACTCGATCTCACAGCGAGCGAAGAGGTGCTCGGGAAGCCGGTGGGCAGCGACCTGCGCGAAGGAAAAGTTACGATGGCGGTGATCGACGCGCTGGAGCACTGCACCGATCGCGAGCGGCAGACGATTGAAACCGTGATGCGCGAAGCGGGGTTCGTCAGCGTTCACCACCAGGACATTCTCGACGTGCTCAAGCGCTACGACTCGGTAGAGACCGCCTTGCTGCGGGCCAATGAGTTCGCGGTGCAGGCCAAGTCCGCGATTGAACGCTTTCCTGACTCCGAGTCCAAGCGTGCCCTGCTCTGGGTACCGGAATTCGTGGTGGAGCGCGAAAAGTAGCTCCGCATTTCCAAACTAACTCTCCGGAAACAACCAGCATCCAACCCAACTTCACGATGAGCCGCGATCCTGCCAATCCGCAGTGCGAAGTCCTGCAACGGCTCCGTAAAGAGCTGGATGCGCTATCGCTGGGGCTGCGTAAGGCGAACGACATTCTTGCGAGGGCGGCGGACTCTCCCGATACTCTCCGGCGGCGGCGCAACAGCATCAAGCGGTGGAACGAGGTTTACAGCACCGCGGTAGAGCGGCTGGCTGCCCACACGCGCGAACATAAGTGCGCCGGACCGTCCGAAACGTAGGGCGGAAGGTCGCATTTATACTCATCGGCATGCCGAACGAGGTTGAAATCAAGTTTGCTCTTCACGACCGTACCGCGGTCGAGGCGAAGCTTCGCGCCCATGGGTTCAAGGAGAAAACGCCATCGACCCGGGAGGTCAATACGCTCTACGATTTTCCGGGACTCACCCTGCGCAAGAAGGGCGAACTGCTGCGCATCCGGTCGTTTGGCGAGAAGTGGAAGGTCACGCATAAAGCCAAGGGCAACGCGGGCAAACACAAGACGCGAGTGGAGACGGAGACTTCCATCGGCGACGGGCAGCAACTGGCAACGATCTTCGAATCGCTGGGTCTTGCACCGATCTTTCGGTACGAGAAGTTTCGTTCCGAGTGGACAGACGGAAAGGGCGACGTGGTGCTCGACCATACCCCGATTGGCGATTTCGGGGAGATCGAGGGTGAAGCGGAGTGGATCGACAGCGTCGCCAAGCTGCTCGGGATTGATGAAGATCAGTACATCACCGGCTCGTACTCTGAGTTATTCCAGCAGTTCAAGCGGCGCACCCACAGCAAAGCCGAGAACATGACCTTCGCGGAGTGTAGTGCGCAGTGAAGGCCGCAGTCCAGGTCGGGGACCTACCGGTGCGTGGAACCTTGCGCGGCATCCGCGCGTATTTGAGATGATGAGTTCCGGAATGCCCATCGCCGTCCTATCGCAAGAAGATCAACGAGAAAAGGTTGCGAACCGCTGGACCTCTGGCGAAGCCATCGTCCTGTATCTCGCCTGCGTGCGTTTGATTCTGTATGCGGTTGCCGGGCCACAATACGGCTATTTTCGCGACGAGTTGTATTACCTGGCCTGCGGCGAGCATCCGGCGTGGGGATACGTGGACCAACCGCCGCTGATTGGGTGGGTCGCGTGGCTACTCGAGCACACGATTGGAACCTCGCTCTACGCACTGCGATTGCTGCCGGCGCTGGCGCACGCGGGGGCGATTGTGCTGGCGGGGCGTTTGGCGCGCGAACTCGGCGGCCGGCGGTGGGCGATGTTCCTGGCCGCGCTGGCGACACTGCTCTGCCCCGTCGGGTTGGCCTTCGGGCACCTGTTCACAATGAATGCCTTCGACCCGCTGTTATGGACGGGGATCGCGCTTTGCGTGGTACGAATTGAGAAGACCGGCAACCAACGTCTCTGGCTGACGGTGGGAGCGCTGGTCGGCGTCGCAGTGCTGAACAAGTACGGGATTGCTTTCTGGGTGGTAGGGCTGCTGGTGGGAATCGTCCTGACTCCGTTGCGCGTGAGTTTGCGGCAACGCTGGTTCTGGCTGGCGTGCGTGGTGGCGGCGGTGATCGCGCTGCCGAATTTCCTCTGGCAGTGGCACCACCAATTCCCTTTCCTGCAGTTGATGCACAACGTGCGCGAAAGCGGGCGCGATATTTCCCTTCCGCCGCTGGCATTTCTCAAGGCCCAGGCCGAGATGATCGGGTACGGGACCGGTATTCTCGTGATTGCCGCGGTGATCTTCGCGTTCACCCGCGCGGGCCGCAGCTTTCGCGCGCTGGGATCGGCGTATGTCGTCTTCCTGCTGGTCATGATGGCGCTGCACGGCAAGATGTACTACCTGGCGGCGGTCTATCCGATGATGTTTGCGGGCGGCGCGGTGGGGATGGATTTGGCGACACGGCGGAGGTCGCTGGTTTGGGCAAAGCCGGTACTCGCCCTGATCATCGCCGCGATCAGCGGAATTTATGCGCCGCTGATTCTTCCGATTTTGCCGGTTGAAACATTTCTCTCCTACGAACAAAAGATGGGCATCCAGCAGCAGAAGTTTGAGCACGCCAAAGAGGGCAAGCTTCCGCAAATTTACGCGGATATGTTCGGTTGGGAACAGATTGCCCAAACCGTTGCGGCGTATTACCACACGCTTTCTCCAGAAGAACAACAGAAGACCGCGATTTTCGCCAACAACTATGGGGACGGGGGAGCGATCGATTTCTTCGGGCCGAAGTACGGGCTACCGAAGGCGATCGGCAATCACCAGAATTACTGGATCTGGGGTCCACGGCAATATACGGGCGAAAGCATGATCGTGCTGGGCGAAGGTCACGAGGAAAACATGCAGAGGAAGTGTGCGAGCTACTCGATCATCGGCCACACGGACTACCCGCTATCTCGTCCCGACGAATGGCTGCCGATTTATCACTGCCGCGGTTTCAAGTGGAATCTGCAGGAAGTCTGGCCGGAGATGAAGCACTGGAATTGAGGGCGCGGCGGCATCGTAGCGCACGAAAAATTCGTCTGTAAATTTTTGCTGCGCCGCAGTTCGACGCTTCCCCACATCACAGGACCTTGTGATATTCTCCCGCGTAGGGATGTGGGGTTGGGCGAACCCTCTCGCCGCTCCTCTCTCGTCACGGATTGCATTTCCATGCGTATGTCTCCCGGATCCGGACTGCGTTCGCGTGATCCGCTCACCTCCAATGGCGGAGGCCGCGGACCGATTCCCGTCGATTACAACTGGGGTGGGGGCGACCATCGCGGCGGAGATGACGATCACATTCCTAGTTATCCTGAGCGCCTGAAGCGAGCGCGTTTCGCCGTTTATATCGTTCTCGCGTCGATCATCATGCTGTTTGTGGGTTTCAGCAGCCTGATGCTGGCCCGGCGAACGGGTGGACGCTACGATGCTGCAACCTCGAACTTCATTTCTGATTGGACGCCCGTACCACTGCCGATTACGTTATTGCTCATCAATAGCGCTGTTCTGGCTCTGAGTAGCTTTACTCTCGAACTGGCGCGTAAACAGGCGCGGCGGCGGGTTGCGCTGCTCGGACTGCACGTACCCGGGGTGAGCCTGGGGCGCGAAATGAATTTCCCATGGCTGGGAGCGACGTTACTGCTGGCGGCAGGTTTTCTCTACGGGCAATACCGCGCCTGGGAGTTGCTGCACCACAATGGCGTTTATCTCGGGACGATGATCAGCAGCTCGTTTTTCTTCATTCTGACGGGAGCACACGCCGCCCACCTGGTTGCGGGAATGACCGCCCTCACCTATGCCGGGATCGTTGCGGCCTTGCGCCGTGCTCCGGAGAACTACCGCCTGGTGATCGACGCGACAAGCGTCTTCTGGCATTTCATGGGCGTGCTCTGGCTTTACCTGCTGGCGCTCATGTACTTCGTCGGGGCGTAGGCGAAGGGCGATCGAGACGGGCCGGAATCGGCTGCGACTCCTGCGACTCCTGAGATTGGCCACAATCTCGTATAATAGAAAGATTCAGCAGCCCTCCGGACGCCTTCTGTATGCTCGCGGAAATCCCTCCGCCCGGATGAGTTGCACGGGTCAGGGATGTCGAACGACAGCATCATCATCCGCGGTGCGCGGGTTCACAACTTAAAGAACATCGACCTAGAGATTCCCCACAACCAGCTCACGGTGGTGACGGGGGTTTCCGGCTCCGGAAAATCTTCGCTCGCCTTCGACACGATCTACGCCGAGGGGCAGCGGCGTTACGTGGAGTCTCTGTCGGCCTATGCGCGGCAATTTCTCGAGCGCATTGAGAAGCCGGACGCAGACCTGATTGACGGCATCGCTCCGGCGGTTGCGATCAAGCAGAAGAACAGCACGCGCAACCCTCGTTCGACGGTGGCCACCGCGACGGAAATTTACGACTACCTGCGGCTGCTTTATGCCCGCGTGGGACGGACTTACTGCGGTAATTGCGGCGGCGAGGTGAAGAAAGACACGGTCGACGAAATCGCCAACCTGCTGCTGGCGATGCCCGTCGGTACGCGCTTCAATGTGCTTTTCCCGCTGGCCGCGCCGGCGGCAGCCGCGGAGCCGGAGAAAAAGAAAAAGGGGCGAAAATCGAAAAAGCAAATCGCCCCGGTGGAAGACGAGCTGACCAAGACGCGGCTGTTCGAGTTGCGCAAACGGGGCTTCAACCGGCTGTTTCAGACGGGGCAGATCTTCGAGTTTTCGACGCCGGAATCGCTGCTCGATATCGACTTCACGAAACCCGTGTATCTCCTCGTGGATCGCATTGTGATCGCGCCGGATGGACGGTCGAGGATCGTGGATGCGATTGAGTCGGCGTACCGCGAATCGGGTGAGGTGATTTTCGAGACCGTCCCGCGCGAGACGGGCGCGGCGACGGAACGTTTCCGCTTTGCCCAGCGCTTCGAGTGTAAGAACTGCCATCTGAAATACGACGAGCCGGAGCCGCGGCTCTTTTCCTTCAACAATCCTTATGGCGCGTGCCCGCGGTGCCAGGGTTTCGGAAATACGATTGATTTCGACATGGATCTTGTGGTGCCGGATCCGACGCTCACGTTGAACGATGGCGCGATCGAGCCGTGGACCAAGCCGAAATATCGACCGCTCGGCACGGAAATGAAGCGTTACGCACGCAGCGCGGGCATTCCGCTGGACGTTCCCTGGCGTGAGCTGACGAAGGAGCAACGCACGACCCTGATTGATGGCGATGGAAAGTATCCGGGGGTGCGCGGGTTTTTTAATCATTTGGAACGCAAGAAATACAAGCTGCACGTACGGGTGTTTCTCAGCCGTTACCGCGGCTATTCGCAATGCTCGGAATGCGGCGGGGCGCGATTGCGTACCGAAGCACGCAATGTGAGAGTGGCCGGCAAGAATATTTGTGAAGTGACTTCGATGACGGTGGAAGAAGCAACGAAGTTCTTCTCCACCATTCAACTCACGCGCGAGGAAACCGACATTGCCGGAAAGCTGCTAGAGGAGATCCAGAGCCTGTTGCGCTTCCTCAACGAAGTCGGCCTGGAATATCTCAGCCTGGACCGGCTTTCGTCAACGCTGAGCGGCGGCGAAGCGCAGCGCATTCAGCTCGCGACCTCATTAGGCTCCCGCCTGGTGGGAACTTTGTATGTGCTCGACGAGCCATCGATCGGGTTGCACAGTCGCGACACCAATCGGTTGATCAACATCCTGCACGACCTGCGCGACCTGGGAAACACGATCCTGGTGGTGGAGCACGATCCGGAGATCATGCGCAATGCGGATCGCATCTTCGATCTCGGTCCCGGAGCAGGAGAAATGGGCGGCAAGCTGGTTGCGTCGGGAACGTACGACGAAATCAAGAAGAACACGAGTTCTCTGACCGGGCGTTACCTGGCGGACGAGCTGCATATCCCGCTGCCGGCGCAACGGAGGCCTCCGACTTCGCGTCAGATCGTGATTCGCAATGCGTACTCGCATAACCTGAAAGGGATCGACGTTGCGATTCCGCTTGGCATGATGGTGGCGATTACGGGGGTGTCAGGATCGGGCAAATCGACTTTGGTGCACGACATCCTGTACCAGGGGCTGGCTTCGGAAAAGCGGCAAGTGACGGGGTTGCAACTCAGCGGCTTCGATTCGATCGAGGGCGCCGACCTGATCGATGAAGTGATCCTGGTGGATCAGTCTCCGATTGGCCGTACCCCGCGTTCGAATCCGGTGACGTATATCAAGGCCTTTGACGCGATCCGCGAGCACTTCGCGTCGCTGCCGGAATCGCACAAACGCGGCTACGCAGCCGGACATTTTTCTTTCAACATTCCCGGCGGCCGCTGTGAGAACTGCCAGGGGGACGGCACGGTTACGGTCGAGATGCAGTTCCTGGCCGATGTCGAGCTGATATGCGAAGAATGCAAGGGGACGCGCTACAAGCCGGAGATCCTGGAAATCCGTTATCACGGGAAGAACATTCACGAGGTGCTGGATCTCACGGTGAAGTCGGCGCTGCAGTTCTTCAGCGGCTCGCCGAAAATTGTCGATAAGCTGCGGGTTCTCGAGGAAGTCGGGTTGGGGTATCTGCGGCTGGGGCAGTCGGCGACGACACTCAGCGGCGGCGAAGCGCAGCGTATGAAACTGGCGTTGCATTTGCAGCCGCGCATGCGCGACATCGGCCGACCCGCATCCGACGAGGAAGGCAAGCCGATTCGACGCCATCCACGCATGCTTTATATCTTCGACGAACCTACGACAGGCCTGCATTTCGACGATGTGAGTAAATTGCTGGCGGCGTTCAAGCGCTTGATCGATGCAGGCGGTTCGATCGTTGTCATCGAGCACAATCTCGATGTGATCAAGACGGCTGACTGGATGATCGATCTTGGGCCGGAGGGCGGAAATCGCGGCGGCCACATGGTGGTAGCTGGAACTCCGGAGCAGGTGGCGGCCACCAAGAACTCATACACCGGCCAGTGGCTGGCGAAGTTCCTGCCGAAGAACGGCCATCGCGCCAAAGGCTAAAGCTCTGGCCGGAACGGGCTGCACCTCCGCGCTGCTTGGGATCGGGAGTTTCGTCCAGAGCGCGGGACGGCAGGGCTGAGGTAAGCTGTTGGAGATGCGTCCCGCATTTATCTTTCTGCTCCTGCTGAGCACGTCTCTCTCGTTTCCCCAGGCACGCAAGGCCGCTCCCCACTCGCAAGAACCCTCACAGGTTGACCAGGCCGAAGCGGCGATCGACAAGCAAGCATGGCCGGAAGCCGAGTCGCTTCTGAAAGAAGCCACCGCCAAAGATCCGAAGGACTATCGGGCGTGGTTCGATCTTGGTTTCGTTTATACCTCGCAGGAGAAAACCGAGCAGGCCGCCGATGCTTACCGGCACTCGGTAGAAGCCAAGCCCGATGTGTTCGAGAGCAACTTGAATCTGGGAATCTCGTTGGGAAAGCTGGGGAATCCAGAGGCAGCCAAGTATCTCGCAGCAGCCACCACACTGAAGCCAACCTCTCATCCGGACGAAGGGTACTACCGCGCGTGGCTCTCGCTCGGGCACGTGCTGGGCTCGCAGCATCCGCAACCGGCCGCGGAGGCCTTCCAGCAGGCGTCGAAGTTCAAGCCAAAGGACCCTGAGCCGCACCTGAGCGCCGCTGAGCTGTATGCCCAGGCGAAGGATACGACGTCCGCTGAACGCGAATATAAAGCTGCACTCGCCCTCGATGCCAACGCGAAGGATGGGATCACGGGGCTGGCGAACCTGTACTTGACGGCGAAACGGTTGCCGGAAGCCGAAACCATGCTGCACAAAATTCTGGGTGCCGATCCGTCGAATGCCAACGCCCAGTTACAGCTGGCGCGTGTCCTGGCGGCGGAAAACAAGGACGACGAAGCGACCCAGGCGTACGCCGCGGCTCTTCAGTTGCTGCCCAACGACCTCGAAGCGCACCGATCCGCTGCCGAATTTTACCTGGCGGCCAAGAAGTACCAGGAGGCGGCCGCAGAATTCGCAATGCTCGTGCAACACACACCGGCGGATGCGGGGCTGCATCAGATGTATGGCAATGCCCTGCTGCGGTTGCATAAGTACGCGGAATGCGAGCAGCAGCAACTGCTTGCCATCAAACTGAATCCCAAGCTGGGGGAGGCCTACCACGACCTGGCTTTTGCGGCGGCGGAGAACAAGGACTATGAGCTTTCGCTCAAGGCGCTCGATGCGCGGGCGCAGTTCTATCCGGAAGACGAAAGTACGTATTTTCTCCGCGCCACAAACTACGATAATCTTCGGGTGGTAAAGCAGGCGATTGTGTTCTACAAGCAGTTTCTCTCCGTGGCCGATGGGAAGCATCCTGATCAGGAATGGCAGGCGCGGCATCGTTTAATTGCTCTAGATCCGAATTCGAGAAAGAAATGAAACATTGCCTGGCTGCCGTTTTCGTCCTGCTGTGTCTCGCACTGCCGGCTTTCGCGCAGAAGGAGCTAAAAAGCCGTGCCGATGCGGCTTCCGGCGTGGACAAGGCGAGGTTGGCAGTCGACTACGCGGAACAAGCCACCAAGGCTGCGGATAAAGCCTTCCAGGAAGGCAAAGACAACGATGGCTCCGCGGCTCTCAAGGACGTGGTGCAGTATGCAAAGATGGCGACGGATGCTTCGATGCAGAGTGGCAAGCGACAGAAACAAACCGAGATCAGCTTGCGCAAGATCCTGTTCCGCCTCCTGCAGATCAAGAACGCGCGGCCTATCGCCGATCAGGATGAAGTGAAGAGGGCGATGGACGGGGTCGATACGGACCGCAACGACCTCCTGGACGCCATGTTCAACAATAAGAAGAAGGACTGATGAAAGTTTTTCTGAGATTTGCTGTTGCCCTGTTGCTGGCCGCGCCCATGGCAGCCCAGGATCGCCCTGGGCACGATCCCCTCACGGCGGTTGAGGTTGACCAACTGCGCGACACCGCGATCCAGCCCAACCAGAGGCTGAAGCTGTATGTCCGCTTCGCCCGCGCGCGCATGACGAGTCTCGAGCAGATCGTTGCCGATCCGAAGGCGAAAGACAAGCCCCACCAGATGCATGACCTGCTGCAGGATTTCGCGACCCTGACGGATGAAATCGCCGACAACGTGGATATGTACCACAACCAGCATTGGGACATTCGCAAGTCCCTCAAGCTGGTGATCGAGGGCGACAGCGAATTCCAGTTGAAATTACGCAAGCTCGCGCTGAGCGCGGAAGATCCCAAGGCGGAAGCGGAAGCTGAGCCCTACAAGTTCGCGCTGCACGACGCGATTGAATCGCTCAATAACAATGCCAACGACGCCCGCCACATCATGCAGGAACAGAACGAACTGGCCAAGGGCAACAAGCTGAAAAAAGAGGATGCCGAGGGAGTGACCACTGTCGGGTCCCGGGGAATGATGCGGCCCACCCCGTGCTAATCTGATTTTGCTTTGAGCAGCCGTGTCCACGAACTTTTCCAGGAAACCTATCGGGAGTTGCGACCCCGCGCACCCATTCCCGGCATGCAGGTCCGTTTCTATCCCTTCGCCAACATCAACAACACCATCCGCCTGCGCGAGGGCGAGCTCAAGATCCGGCTTTCAGACCTGCTCGAAGGCGCGCCTGAGCCGGTGCTGAAGGCGATTGCGCACATCCTGCTGGCCAAGCTCTATCGGAAGGAAATCGAGCCGCAGCACGCCACCCGGTACCGCCGGTACACCAACAGCCGCGAACTGACGGAGAAAGCACACCTGGTGCGCCAGATGCGGGGGAGAAAACAGATCCACGGAACCCGCGGCAGCGTTTACGATCTGGAGGAGGTCTTCGAAGATCTGAACCGGCGGTTCTTCTTCGGATTGATGGCACGGCCCCAGCTGACCTGGAGCAACAACGATTCCCGGCATCTCCTCGGGCACTACGATCCAGCCCATAACGCGATTGTTATCAGTAAGATATTCGACCATCCGCGGATCCCACGGTATGCCATTGAATACCTGCTTTATCACGAGATGTTGCACCTGAAACACCCGGTTCGACTGCGAGGTAGCCGACGCTGCGTCCATGGGCAGGAGTTCCAGGCCGAAGAAAAGCTCTTTCCCGAGCTGGATCGCGCCCTGCGGTTTTTAAAGCAGCTTTGATATCCTTTCACTGTCTTCCTGTTTTAGGAATGGGAGGGACGTTATAGAATGCAGTCATCGTGAGTAGCTCCGCCAACAACGGGCCCAATCCCAACCACTACCGCATCATTGCCGTCGATGACAACCAGATCCATTGCTACGCGTTACGCAAGCTTCTGATGTCGGCGGGGTTCGACGTCACGAGCGCCCATTCGGGTACCGAAGCGCTGAATGCGGTGCGCGAACTCCATCCGGACGCGGTGCTGCTGGACATCGGCTTGGGAGACATCAACGGCTACGAAGTTTGCAGCACGATTCGGTCGAACGTTGAGAATAATCACGTGGCCATCGTGTTTCATTCCGCCAGTGGGCACATGAATAACACGTCACACTCGCAAACTTCGGGAGCCGACGCGTTTCTCACCTATCCGGTCGATTCCGAGCATCTCATCTCGGTGATTCGCGGGTGCATCCAGCGCCGCCGCGATTACAACGCTGCCCGCCGTTAACGATTCGAAAAAAGAAAAGCCGCGATTGCTCGCGGCGTTTTTGATCGAAGCCAATTCAAATCCTAATATGCCCACTTCAGGAGGGTCGCGCCGCTGGTGAAGCCTGCACCGACCGCTGCCAGGAGCACGCGGTCGCCCTTGTGCAGCTTCCCTTCCTCGAGGGCGGTTTGCATGGCCAACGGGATGGTGCCGGCGGTGGTATTCCCGTACTTCTCGATGTTGATGATGACTTTGTCCATCGGCATTTTCAGGCGCTCGGCGGTGGCGACGATGATGCGTTTGTTTGCCTGGTGGGCGATGAAACAATCCAAATCGGCGCCGGTGATGTGATTGCGGGCCAAAATTTTGTCCGTCATCTCCGCCATTTTCTTCACGGCATACCGGAAGACATTCTGTCCATCCTGATGAACCACGTGCATATTCTTTTCGACAGTTTCCTTCGACGTGGGGTTCAAACTTCCGCCGCCGGGCATGCACAGGTATTGGCCGCCGCCACCTTCAATCTGGTGGACGTGATCGAGGATGCCGACGTCTTCGCCTTCTTCGGTCGGCTCGAGCAGCACAGCGCCGGCGCCGTCACCAAAGATGATGCAGGTGGCACGGCCCTTGTAGTCGATCATCGAGGAGTTTACGTCGGAGCCGATGACGAGGACCTTTTTGTACTGGCCACTTTCGATAAATTTTGCTCCGGCCGTCAGCGAATACAAAAATCCTGAACATCCGGCGGAGACATCGAAGCCCCAGGTGTTGGGGATGCCCAGCTTGTGCTGGACCAGGCAGGCGGTGGAGGGATACATCATGTCGGGGGTGACGGTACCGACCACGATGCACTCGATTTCGGCGGGATCGACGCCGCGGTTGGCAAGACAGATCTTTGCCGCTTCGACCGCGAGGTCACTGGCCGCCACGCCCTTGTCGACCAAGTGGCGTTCGCGAATTCCGGTCCGCTCCAAAATCCATTGATTGGTGGTATCCACCATCTTCTCGAGATCGAAGTTGGTGAGGACGCGGGGAGGGACGTAGGTACCGAGCGCCGTGATCTTGGCGCGACGTACTGGATTCAAATCAACTCTCCGTCATAAGAACAAAAACTCATTGTCGCCCATCGATCCGGGAATGTCACTATGCGGGTATCCAGTTGCCAATCTGCAGTTCCCAATGGAGATTCCTGGACGTTGTGCAGCGCAGGAACGCAAAAAAGCCGGACACCGGAGAACCCGCTGCACACGTACGAGCCTGCTACCGTTGCTTCCTTCCGGACCTGGCGGGGTTCGCAGGATTACGTCGCGCGGGACCGATGCCCGACTCCTTCGATTCTATCAAACGTTTTGCTTTGCGAAGCGCGCAGCCCGCACCAGCGCGAGACTCCTCCGCATTTCCACGCATACATCCGATACAATGCGTTGGTTGAGACACCTTCCTGCACTCCTGCTCCTCAGTACATTTGCATGTTTGGCGCACGCGCAGGAATGTGTCACGGCTAAAACCATGATCGCCGCCGCAAAACTTCGATCGCCGGTTACCAGCACCGGCTTCCCGGCCGCCGACGCCTGGGAATCGGCTACGCCGGTTTCTTTTTGCGCCGACTGGCAGGGGCACAATCCCGACCCCGAGCGGCAGACCGAGGCGCGCGTGCTGTGGGAGCCGGCGACGTTGTTCGTGAAAATCGCGGCGCGGTACCGCTCGCTCTATACCTATCCGAATCGTGATCAGCGCCAGGATGAACTGTGGAACCGGGATGTGGCCGAATTTTTTCTTCAGCCTGCCGGTCAGACCGGGCACAATTACGCGGAGTTTGAGATCAGCCCAAATGGCGATTGGCTCGATCTCAAGATCGCCGGCCCGGAAACGCTCGACCTGAATTGCGCGATGAAAAGCCGGGTGGACGTGCGCGTGCCGGAAAAACTCTGGACGGCAGAGATCGCGATCCCGATGCACTGCCTCACCACGAGTTTCGATCCAAAGCTGCCGTGGCGGGTGAATTTCTTTCGGGTAGAAGGCGCCGAGCCGGAGAGGTTCTATTCCAGCTGGCAGCCTACGAATTCCGCGAAGCCGAACTTCCACATCCCGGAAGCATTCGCGGCGCTCACCTTCGCAGAGTAGTCCCGTTACGAAAGTTCCCCGAGTCTCCGCCCAAACTAGTAAAAGCCAGGCGC
Organism: uncultured Acidobacteriaceae bacterium; assembly: GCA_963703075.1. Classification (GTDB taxonomy): domain Bacteria; phylum Acidobacteriota; class Terriglobia; order Terriglobales; family Acidobacteriaceae; genus Korobacter. Next base: position 1,301,681 of record OY969786.1, on the reverse strand, counting down.
AGAGCAAGTTTTCACATAGACTCGCGTTTCCGACGACTGTAGATTCAAAAATGACGATGTAGTGGACGGGAGCGGAAAGGGCCGAGTCTTTATGCGCAAGGCGCAGTGCCGACATGGTTGTGCAGTTCTTTTCCTATTCTTCGTTCTTCCTGCGTTTGCGGTGTCGCAGTCCGCTGCGGACCCTTCCGAATCCGTTCCGAGCCTCGGAGATGTTGCGCGCCAGTCACGGGAAGCTCATAAAGCAGACGCTGATAAGCCCAAGAAAGTTCTTACGAACGAGGACCTGGGGAAAAACCACGCTCCGATCCCGGACATTGCCCTGGACAAGAGCGACAATTCGGCAGCGATTTTCAATGCCATTGTGACCTACTCGGAACATCATTCGCCGGGCGAAACGGAGACCGTGGTGCACGATTGGTACGACCAGGAGATAGCGCTCGTGCGCGCGGCCGTGTCGCACAATGTGACGATTTGGCAGGACCGCGCCAGTGTGACGTCCGCCAACTCAATTGAGCCGCCTAACTATGAAGACTATCGCCAGACGGTCGCTGCCACGCAACAGCGCGACCTTTCCGACCTTCGCACCATGGGCGCAAACCAAATGCTGATCTCAAAAGTCGTAGCGACCCTGCAGACGGTGAAGAACGAACTCAAGTGGAAAAAGCAAATCGACTTCGCGTGGTTCGATGCCGACTATCCGCAGGTCCACTTCGTGCCAATGAGCACTCGTCCCTACTGAGCTCAGATGTGGCAGTTGGCGCGGCCGCGCTTCAGCAGGTATTGCTGGTGATAATCCTCGGCGGGATAGAACGTCTCCGCTGCAACGACCTGGGTAGTAATCGGACGCGAGAATTTCCCGCTCTTCTCCAACGCCGCTTTGGATGCTTCCGCCTCGCGCTGCTGTTCTGGCGAGTGGAAGAAGACGGCGGAGCGGTATTGCGATCCCACATCCGGACCTTGGCGGTTTAGTTGGGTTGGATTGTGGTTCTCCCAGAAAATGTTGAGCAGGTCGTTGTAGGAGACCTTGGTCGGGTCGTAGGTGACTTCGACGGCTTCGGCGTGCCCGGTACCGTCGGTGCAGACGTCGTGATAGGTCGGATTGACGGTGTGTCCGCCGATATAGCCGACCTGGGTGGACAGAACGCCCGGAGTGGTGCGAAAGGTCTCTTCCACTCCCCAAAAACAGCCCGCCGCAAAAGTAGCCTTTTCCATCTTTTGAGCTCCCAGAGAATTAGATGGTGGAACCAGGGATTAAGACGCAGAGCTGGATTGCAAAGCTATCGAACCGCTATTTCCCGAGGGCTGCTTCGATTTTTTCCGGCTCAAAGCCGATCAGGACTTGATTACCGATGACCAGGGTCGGAGTGGACTGGCTCTTGTACCTGCGCACCATCTGGAAGACGGCAACCCGGTCGGAGCTGACATCGTGTTCTTCAAACTCGAGATTGCGCTCGCGCAGCCATGCCTTCAGCCAATCGCAAGGCGGGCAATCGGGGCGGGTGAAGAGAGTGAGCTTTGGTTGCGTCATGCGGACTACTCGGTCAAGTGCGACTGCTCTTCCTGCGAGCGGAGCACGCGCTCCACGGAATAAGGCGTGCGTTCGGTCGGATCGTAGTAGTGGCGTACCTGCAACTCTCCCAGCAAGCCAAGCGCAACCAGTTGCACTCCGGCGATGATCAGCACGGCGGCCGCCAACATCAGCGGACCATGCTGGCTCACCAAGTGGGTCTGGTGAAGAAGTTTATCGACTGCCATCCAAAGCGCAATGCCAATGCCGGCCATTACGCCGGTCATGCCAACCGTTCCGAAGAAGTGCAGCGGGCGCGACAAGTATTTCAGCAGGAAGCGAATGGTGAGCAGATCGAAGAATACGCGGAAGGTGCGGCCAATACCGTAGTGCGAAACACCGCGCTCACGGTTCACATTCTTGATCGGGATTTCGCAAATCGTCGCCCCATGCCAGGAGGCAAGCGCCGGGATAAAGCGGTGCATCTCGCCATAGAGTGGAACGAGGTGAAGCAGGTCGCGGCGATAGGCTTTGAAGGTGGTGCCGAAGTCGTGAATGTCGACGCCGCTGAGTTTGGCCATGAGCCAGTTCGCGCATCGCGAGGGAAAACGGCGCAGGACAAAGTTGTCGATGCGCACCTTGCGCCACCCGCTGACGATGTCGAAACCTTCGTTGATCTTTTCGACGAACAACGGAATGTCGTTGGGGTCGTGCTGCAGATCGCCATCCATGGCGATGACGTAGTCACCTTGGGCGTTATGGAAACCGGCGGCAAGGGCGGAGGTCTGGCCGAAATTGCGGCGCAACTTTACGACTACGACGCGGCTGTCGACGGCCGCAATCTGCTGAAGAAGCTTGAACGTGCCGTCGCGGCTGCCGTCGTCGACAAAGACCAACTCAAAGGTCTCGCCGACGCTCTCCATCACGACCTTCAAGCGGTCGTAGAGCTCGGTTACGTTCTCTTCCTCGTTATGAAACGGGACAACGATCGAATACTTAGGCACAGTAGCATTATACCGTCCTGGCCAACTGAGGCACAGGAACAGAGGGGGAGGTTTACATATGATTACGGGTGCCGGCTGCCCGTAATTGCGATGTGCCTCGCGACATGAAGGTTAGTCCTTCTTGTTGTTGTGCTTGTCGGCTGCGATGCGCTTGCTCATGTGGTTCTCTTCGTGGTTGAGCTGGGCCTGGTCTTTCTTCGTGAGATGACCGTTGTCCTTGGCCATGTCTCGCTTTTCGTTGTTCTGCAGGCGCTGTTCGCCACGTTCCAGGCGTCTGGTTTCGCCGGGCGTGAGCTGACCGCTCTTGACCCCATTGGCAATCCGGTCCTGCTGGTTGGTTTCACGGCCGTTCACTTGGTTCACGCGCGGATGACCGGGATCAACTTTGTCCGGACCTGCGCCTACGGTGTTTGGGTTTTGAGCAACGGCGCTTCCGACGGTCATCAGAGTGCTCGCTGCCAGGATGAGAATGGTGTGAGTGAGTGTGCGTTTCATGTCAGTAGAAACAGAGTTCCTCACACAAAGTTTCGCGAAACTGACATTGTTTTGCGAGATCACGCAGGGACGTACCGTGGAGTAATGCCACTAAAGCGTGGCGAAATGCTGGAGGGTGCGAGTGATGCCTGCGCGGAAAATTTCCGGAGCGGTGATGAGGCTAATAACTAAATAGCCATCGTTAGCAAAGTCGTAAAAATGTCCGGGCTGCACGAGAACATCCTGTTGCGCGATCAGTTCGATGGCGAGCTCTTCGTCGGTGCGCGTGACGGGAACCCGCAGGATTGCATACCAGCCACCTTCGATCACGAGACGCGACACGAGAGATTGCTCCGCAAGCTGGCGATCGAGTTCCGCAAGGTTGGCGCTCACGCGTGCATGCAGTTGTTGCTGGATGGAGTGACGCTGTTCCAACAGCGCGGGAATCGCGTGCTGGATGGGAGCATTCATGGAGAGATAGGTGTCGGCAATCACATCGAGCCGGGCCAACGCGTCGGCTTGCAGCTCGTGCGGACCGCTCACCGCGATCCATGCAACTTTCATCTGCGGTAGACCCGAGATTTTCGAGAGCCCACTCAACGTAAACGTGAGGCACGACTGGTTCGCGGCGAAGCTGCGCGCTGTCGTACCGTTGCCGTAATCGAGAAAGACTTCATCCGCCAGAATGGCAAGCCCACGCTTTGAGCAAAGATCGGCGAGCGACGCCATTTCATGCGGCTTTACGAATGATCCGGTGGGGTTATTGGGATGCACCACGATGACGGCGCGGGTGCGTTCGGTGACCTTCTGCTCAAGACCATGGAAGTCGATTTGCCAACCGTGATCATAGATCAACTCGTAAGGGACCAGGCGCACATCCTGGAGTTCCGCGAGGAAGTCGAAAAGCGGATAACTGGGGGTAGGAATAAGAACTTCGTCGCCCGGCTCGCAGAGAAGGCGAAAACAGAACGTGTACGCCTCGCTGGTGCTGGTCGTTAGAACGAGCTGTTCAGGATCGACGTCAACGTCAAGTTCACGATAGTAACCGGCAACGGCCTGGCGTGCCGAGAGCAAGCCCTTGGCAATCGGCTCATAGGTCAGTGACTGAGGAGCCGCCAGCGCAGCCAAAATGCTGCCTGCGTCGTAACGTAAGCCAACGGTGGTGGGATTCGAAGCAGTAAGGTCGAGAAGGTCGCGCCCGCTGCGCTGGTGTGCGGCGAGCGCGTCGGTATAACGGTTTGGGCTGAGGTTCCAGTTGGTTCTTCGGGAAAACATTCCGCGGCGCGGGCCTCTTCGGTTCCGGCGAAGGGCGATTATATCCGTCCTGTGCGGAAGTACATGGCCTGTCGTTCCCGAAGGTACTCTCGTCGTCTGCGCGACGGGATGCGACGATGCAGATACCCGACTGCAAAGTCCCAAAATGCGCCGCGACGACGAAGCACTTCGACAACTTCTCCCCGACCCTTCCATCTGTGGAACATTGCTGGACTGTGCCGCCGGCATGGGCACGCAAGTCATCGCGCTCGCCCAGATGGGTTACCTGGTGGAAGGCTCCGACAGCTCAGAGGCTTCGATCGCCCGAGCCCGGATGGACGCCAATCGCCGCGGGCTCTCCGTCTCATTCCGGGTAGATGACGTGCGGTGGCTGGAAACCGCGCAGGAAAACTTCTACGGCGCGGCGATCGCGCTCGACAATGTCTTGCCACACCTCGGATCCAAGGAAGATATGCGGGTGGCAATCAACGCCATTCGCAGCCGCCTCCGGCCCGGCGGGGTGCTGCTGACCGGCATCCGCGACTACGACCCGATCCTGGCGGCACGGCCCACGGGCATGCCCCCGAGTTTCTCGGAAAACCCGAATGGCCGGCGCATCTTTCACGAGGTGTGGGACTGGCATGACGAGCGTCGCTATACCTGCCACGTCTACGTGAGCAACGAAATCGCGAACCACTGGGAAGTTTTGCACTTCACCGGGCACTATTGCGCGATTCTCAAGTGCGAGATGGCGGAACTGGTGAGCGAGTGCGGCTTCACCAACGTCCAGATCCTCACCCCCGAGCAGACCGGGTTCCACCAGCTGCTGGTCCGCGGCGAGAAGCTGTAGCGTTTAGAGCAGGCCTTCGATATCGGGTGCGATGCGCACCGGCGTGGTCTGCGGAGCATAGCGGTCGATGACGTTGCCCTGCTTGTCGACCAGGAATTTGGTGAAATTCCACTTGATGTTGTCGCTGAGCAACCCACCTTTTTCCGCCTTGAGAAACTTGTAAACGGGGTGAGTCTTCGGCCCGTTCACGTCGATCTTGGAGAACAACGGAAAACTCACGCCGTAGTTGACCTCGCAAAACGACTGGATCTCCTGGTCGTTGCCCGGTTCCTGGTGACCGAACTGGTCGCACGGAAATCCGAGCACGACGAAACCGCGGTCCTTGTAGCGCTCGTAGATTTCCTGCAATCCCTGGTACTGCGGGGTGAATCCGCATTGGCTGGCGGTATTCACGATGAGCAGAACCTTGCCTTCGTAATCGGAGAGTTTCTTTTCTTTGCCGTTGTTGAGGGTGGCGGACAACTCGTAGAGACTCATGCTCTGCTTTCTCCGGAACCGTTGCGGACCAGCTTGAGAAATTCTTCGTGTACCCGGGTGTCGCCGGTCAGCTCGGGGTGAAAAGTAGCAGCCAGGCAGCTTGCCCTGCCGTACCAGCACGGGATGTCCATCGCGCTTCGCCAGCACTTCGACGCCGGGACCGACTTCTTCGATGCGGGGGGCGCGGATGTAGACCATTTCCATTTCGCCACCCGGCAATTTGCAGTCGCTGGTGAGGATGGCGCTCTCGATCTGCCGGCCGTACGCATTGCGGCGCACCCGGATATCGATGGCCCCGGTTCCCTGCTGGGCGGGGTTTTCCACGCGATTGGCCAGGAGGATGGCGCCGGCGCAAGTGCCGAAGGTGGGCTTGGAGGTGACGAATTTACGCAGTTCCTCGAACCCGGCCTCTCCCAGCAGCTTCAGGAAAGTAGTCGATTCGCCGCCCGGGATGATCAGCCCGTCGATTTCAGCCAATTGCGCGGGCTTGCGCACCATGACGACGTCAACACCCAACCGCTCAAGCATTTGGCGATGGGCATCGAAATCTCCCTGGAGCGCGAGGACACCGATTTTCATGGCTTGTTTAGAGTATCAAAGGGGAGAAATGATGCGGAAAGCGGGTCCAGATTGCCATTCGCTGCATGGGATTGCCATCCGGCTTATCACACAGACGGGTGACGGCTCTCCATTGACCCTGCGGCTGGCTGCCCCATACAATAGATATTGAAAATGAATTTCATTTTCAGTTGGAGTTCACGCTAGGCGGTCGTTCCGGAAAGCTGGTCGCATCCTCATGATCGAGGCCCTCGTCATCACCCTGCGCGAAGGAGTGGAAGCCGCTCTCATTATCGGCATCACTCTCGCCTACCTGAACAAGATCGGCCGTCCCGAGTTGCGCCGGCATGTTTATAGCGGACTCGTGGCTGCGGTCCTGGGCAGCATAGGCGCCGCCATCGTGGTTTCCCGCTTGAACCTCAACACCGACATCGTGGAAGGCTGGGTGATGCTGGTGGCGGCGGTCTTCGTCGTCAGCATGGTGGTCTTCATGATGAAGACCGGGCGGCGGATGAAGGGCGATATCGAGACGAAGCTCGGTTCCCTCACCAGCAAGGGTTCGCAGATCGGGTTGTTCTTCTTCGTTTTCCTGATGGTCTTCCGCGAAGGGGTGGAGACCGTCCTGATTCTCTCCGCGGTTTCGCTGAACACGACCCAACTGATGAATTTCCTCGGCACCCTGATCGGCATTGGGCTGGCGGTTGCGTTTGGCGTAATGTTCGTACGCGGCACGGTGAAAGTGAACCTGCAGAAGTTTTTCAAGATCACAACCGTGATTCTTTTCTTCGTAGCCTTCCAACTGGTGATCTCCGGGCTGCATGAACTCTCGGAGAATGGGGTTCTGCCCTCCAGCCGCGAAGAGATGGCGCTGATTGGGCCGATCGTCCGCAACGACATGTTTTTCTTTATCACGATCCTGGCACTGGCCGCGATGATGGTGCTCTTCGAATATCGCCGCCGGGTGGTGATGGTGCCCGTGACTGCCAATGCCGCTGAGCGTCGCAAGGCCGACTGGACGGCGCGCCGCGAGCGCTTCTGGGCTTCCTCGCTCTACATCTGCTCATTCGTTTTCATCATCATGGTGACGGCGCAATTCATGTACGCAAAGAGCGCCTCTGCCTTGTCGCCGGCGACGCCCGTGACCTTCAGCAACGGCCAGGCGACGATCCCGCTTTCGCAGGTGGCCGATGGGCATCTGCATCGCTACCAGACGAATCTCGACGGGACGGAAGTTCGTTTCCTGCTTTACCAGAAGCCCGACGGCAAGATCGCGACCGTGTTCGATGCCTGCGAGATCTGCGGTCCGGTGGGCTTTTACGAGTCGCAGCAGGGACTGACCTGTAAGAATTGCGCCGCGCCCATCAATCCGCAATCGGTGGGGACGGCGGGCGGCTGCAATCCAGTTCCGCTGAAATCGGTGACTACCACGGATACGGTGGTGCTTACGGCAGCCGATGTCCACACCGGCCTGCATCTCTTCCAGAAGAAATAATCGATGTTCCTGCGGATCATCTATCAATCCTTTCGCCGGCAGCAACGGCGCAAGTTGTTGGCGGGGGTTTCCATCGCGCTGGGCGTGACGGTGGCGACCGCCATGATCGCGGTGGCGACCGATATCGGGGACAAGATCAACCGCGAATTGCGCAGCTACGGCGCAAACATTTCCGTGACGCCGCAAGCCGACACGCTCGACGTGCGCATCGGCGGGGTGAACTTGAAGCCGGCGAGTGACGGCTCCTATCTCAACGAAGCCGATCTGCCGCAGATCAAAGGGATTTTCTGGCGCAACAATATTGAGGGCTTCGCTCCCTTCCTGCCGGTTCCAGCCGATGTGAAGTCTGCTGGAGGCGCGGCGCACACCGATCTCGTCGGCACGTATTTTCAAAAGCGGCTGCATTACGGCAAAGAAGAGTTCACGACCGGGATCCGCAAGATTTCGCCTTGGTGGAAGGTTGCAGGTGCGTGGCCGGACGATGATTCGAGCGATGTACTGGTCGGCACGACGCTGGCCAAATCCCTCGGAGTGAAAGCCGGCGACCGGATCACGATCGGCGACCGTTCCCTACTCGTGTCCGGAATCCTTACGACGGGAGCGGCGGAAGACAATGAGATTGTCGCGCCACTGGGCCTGGTACAGGCGGTGCTCGGACGTCCGGGAGCGGTGAAGCAGGTGCTCGTGAGCGCGCTGACAAAGCCCGAAGATGATTTTGCGCGGAAGAGTCCGAAATCGCTCAGCAAGGCTGATTTCGATCGCTGGTTCTGCTCGCCGTATGCCAAGTCGATCTCCTTCCAGGTGCAGGAAGCCATTCCCGGATCGCGCGCGGTGGAGATCCGCCAGGTTTCGCAGAACGAAGGCACGGTGCTTTCGCGGATCGAAGGACTGATGCTGCTGGTGACGATTGCGGCGTTGCTGGCTTCGGCGCTGGCGGTATCGGCGGCCATGGCGACGGCGATCATGGAACGCCGCAGCGAAGTGGGCTTGATGAAAGCGATGGGTGCAACGAATTCATCCATCGCTGGAATGTTCTTCACCGAGGCGGCATTGCTCGCGCTGGGCGGAGGGGCTGCCGGGTTTGTCATCGGCTCATTGCTGGCGCGGCGCATCGGCCTGTGGATCTTCGCATCGCAGGTGAATGTCTCGCCGGTGCTCTTCCCGGTGGTGCTTACTCTCGCGGTGATGGTCACGTTTCTCGGCAGTGCGGCGTCCATTCGCAAGGCGATGCGCTATGAACCGGTGATGGCATTGCGGGGCGAAGGCTGATGGCGCGTCAAGGCACGTCAGGCATGTTCTTTCGCGTGATGATGCGCGCCGCCCTGGTGCGCAAGGGACGCGCTCTGGCTGCCTTGATGGCTGTGGTGGTGGCCGCCAGCGTTGCCACGGCAATGCTGAACCTCTACGTCGACGCACAGTCAAAGCTGCAAAAGGAATTCCGCAGCTACGGCGCCAACCTGGTGATTGTTGCGAAAGACGGAAAGAACCTTCCGGCGGACACATTGACCACAATCGATGCGACGCTAGCGGGGCGTGGCATTGCGGTTCCCTTCACCTACGCGGTGGCGCGCACGGGTACAGAAGCGCCGGTGGTGGTGGCAGGAACAGACTTTCAGCGGGCGCAAACCCTCGATCGCTGGTGGGCGGTCTCGGCATGGCCCAACGCTCCTCTCCATGCGTTAGTGGGCGCGCGCGCGATGGAAGTACTCGCGCCGCATGGCGACAGCCTGGAGCTCACGTTCAACGGAAAGACGGTCAAACTTGTTCCGGCTGGGACGCTGAATACGGGCGGAGAAGAAGACAGCCAGGTTTATATCGCAATGGGCGACTTCACCGCATGGACCGGCTTGGAGCCTTCGACGATTGAAGTAGGCGCGACCGGATCAGCCGCAGAGGTCGAAGCCATGCGCGAAAAACTCGCGAGAACGCTGCCGCAAGCGGAGGTCAAGCCGGTGCGGCAGATCGTGGAGGCGGAAGGACGTGTGCTCGGCAAAGCGCGGGCCTCGCTGCTTGCCTCCGCCATCGTAATTATCTTCACCGCAATTCTCTGCGTGCTCGCCACGCTCACGGCGTGGATCATGGAACAGCGCAAGAACTTCGCCATCATGAAGGCGCTGGGTGCGTCGGAGCGCATCGTGATGAGTCTCTTCGCAGCCGAGGCAGCAGCGCTGGGGGCGGTGGGAGCGCTGCTTGGATTCGCGATTGGCCTGGGGGCAGCGGCATGGATTGCGCGCGCCAACTTCCACGCTTCGGTCACGCCCCGCTTCTCGGTGCTGCCGATCGTCTTCGCCGGGAGCGTCATGCTGGCGCTGGTGGCGGCCTTGGTGCCTCTTGGACTACTGCGGCGGGTGCAGCCTGCTACCATTCTGAGGGGGGAGTAATGATCCGGCTGGAGCATGTCAGCAAGCTGTATCCGGCGCGAGCAGAGCGCAACGGCGATGCGGCCATGTTGAAGGCCCTCGACGATGTGTCGTTGCACGTGAACTCGGGCGAATGGGTCGCGGTGATGGGGCCCTCGGGATCAGGCAAGTCGACCCTCGTCAACCTGATTGGCTGTCTCGACCAGCCGGCCAGCGGCGCCATTTGGCTCGACGGCGAAAACGTCGCGGAACTTCCCGCCTCCGAGCTCAACCGTGTGCGAGCGGAAAAGATTGGTTTCGTCTTCCAGCAGTTCCACCTCATCCCTTATCTCACCGCGATCGAGAATGTCATGCTGGCCCAGTACTTCCACAGCATGACCGATGAAACCGAAGCGCGGCAGGCCCTGGAACGGGTGGGACTAGCCGACCGCGCGCATCATCTGCCCGCGCAGCTATCGGGAGGCGAGCAGCAACGGGTTTGCATCGCGCGCGCTCTGATCAACGACCCGAAGATCATCCTGGCGGACGAACCAACCGGCAATCTTGACGCGCACAACGAAGAAATCGTGCTGCGCTTATTGCGCGAACTGCATGAGGCTGGACGCACGATCGTCATGGTGACGCATGATCCGGTGATGGCGCGCCTCGCCGACCGCATGATCGAGTTGCATCACGGACGCTTGAGCCACGAGCAGATCTTCTCGCTCAACGACCAGGAACAATTCGACGAACTCCTGGAAGAGATCTGGGTGACGGAAGAGCACGGGGAGTCGGCCGAGGTCGGCCGCTTGGACGACCATGGACTTCTGCCGGTACCGATCGCGGTGGAAAAGATGGTCGAGCTGGGGCTGCTCACGATGCAACGTCACGGTCCGCAGCCGCATGGACACAAGCGAGTCATCAATCCTTGTCACGACGCCATTCGCCAGCAGCAGCACGTCCTTCCGGACGATGGCGAGTTCGTGGTCCAGTTCACATCACGCGGACAGGAACTGGCGCAGAGCATTATCCGCCGTCATCGCCTCGCTGAACGCCTGTTTACGGAAAGCTTCCACATGCAGAACCAGGAAGAGATCGAAGAGCAGGCCTGTAAGTTCGAGCACATTCTCTCGGCGGAAGCCACGGAGAAGATCTGCACCTTCCTCGGCCATCCGAAGACGTGCCCGCATGGAGCGCCGATTCCTCCCGGAGCCTGCTGCCGGGCAGCACGGTTGATCGAGCCGCTCACGACCCAAGAGAACGTCCGCCGCTAATTTTTAGCGAATTAATTTCGATCCAGACTGCTTTCGCGCGCTTCGGGCTGGATCTGGGAGCTTCCATCTCCGCGCGTGAGGCCATAGACACGCAGCACGTCTTCGGCATCGACCACGCCGAGCAGGATGCCGGGACGGAGACGCCCGACCACCGGCAAAAGCATGGCGCCGCTGCCGAGCTTCTCGAGGGCAATGGCAAGCGGTTGGTCGGGATAGACGCGGTATCCGCCGGAGGAGGCAGCCAGCGCGGCGAGGGTCTCATGTCCGTTACCCGCGGCAACTGCGCGCGTGAGCATAGCGACGGTGACAACGCCGTAGAGTTCCTGTCCGGGTCCTGCGATGGCGAATGCCTGCTGGGTGGCGCGGGAGGTCTCCTCGAGGGCGTGCTGGGCGGTCCAGTTTGCGTCCAGAATCACGCGACGGGGCCGCATCGCCGATTCCACGGTAAGGTCGGCGAGGTCCTCGTGGGCTTTATCAGGTAAATGAATGCCATCTTGGCGGGCGAGGGTGTCGAACAGCGAATCGGGGTGGAGGGTGCGCGCCACCGCGTAGGAGATCATGTTGGCGATCATCAGGGGCAGCATGATCTGGTAGTCCTGGGTGACTTCGAAGATCATGAAAATCGAAGTGATGGGCGCGCGGATGATCCCGGCAAAGGTCACACCCATCCCCACCAGCGCGTAGGCGCCGACGTCGGCCACATCGTGTCCGAAATTTGCGCGTGCAAGGGTACCGAGGGCACCGCCCAGCATGGCGCCCAGGAAGAGCGACGGTGCGAACAGGCCGCCGGAATTCCCCGAGGAGAACGCGATGCTGGTGGCCAGCAACTTGAAGATCAATGCCAACAGGAGCACTTCAAACGCAAGTTTCCCGTTGAGCGCATTGTTCACCACCCCGTAACCCGCACCGAGAATTTGCGGCGCGATCATCGCGCATGCGCCGGCGATGGCGCCGCCGGCTACCGTGACGTAGTCGATGGGACCACGCCGCGGAATGCGTCCAACCCAGGAGCGTAGACCGATGATCAGGCGGGTGAAGGTGGCGGAGACCAATCCACCCAATAGTCCGAGAACGACGTAGAGACCGAGTTCTCCGGCCGCGCCGAACTCGTATTTCGGCACGGTGAACAGGGGAGTTCCACCCAAGGCGGAGCGGCGCACCAGTACGGCGACCACGGCGGCCACAACGGTTGAGCCGAGGATCGGCGCGTTGATGTTGCCCACGACTTCTTCGAGGGTGAAGATCACGGCGGTGATCGGGGTGTTAAAAGCGGCAGCCAAGCCTGCGGCAGCGCCCACCGGAATCAGCTGCTGAAGATTTTTCTTGGAAAGCGAAAACAGGCGTCCCATGGCGGAGGCGATGCCGCCGCCGATGTGAATCGCCGGGTCTTCGGGTCCCAGGGGAAGGCCGAGGCCGATGCCAATGCCGGAGGCGAAGAACTTCCCGATGGTGCCGCGCAGGGGGACGTAGGCATCGTGCACGATGAGCGCGACCCGCACCTGGTTGACGCCGCTGCCGCGCGCGGAACGGATGCGCATGAGAATGATGCCGCCAATCAATCCACCGAGAGCGCAAAGGACCACGCTGGGCCACTTGGATTGCGGCGCCAAAGAATAGGCATAACGGTTCACAAATTCGATGAGGAAGTGATAGAGGACAACCACGGTGCCGGCCAGCCCGCCGACGAAGATTGCCAGAAGCATGACGACCGTCGTCTCGCTGGGGCGCAAGGAGGCGAGCAGCTTTTGGATTCCGATTTCGGCGCGAAGGAATTTCAAAGTCGTGGGAGGAACGGCAAGAACAGGATACTGCAAAAACAAAACGGGAGAAGCTGGTTAGCCTCTCCCGTAGTTTCAGTCCGCAGTTCGTTTGATCGGCAAGTCGTAGCGGTTATGCACGCTCGAGGATCTAACGTGTGCTGGCAACGTCGTCAGTACAGTCGGAAGTTGACTTCCACCATAATCTGTACCGAGACAGGTTTGCCGTCCTTCATCGCGGGCTCGAACTTCCATTTCCTGACTGCTTCCATAGCTTTTTCATCGAGGCCCATGCCCAGGCTGCGCGCTACCTTGGTATCACGGGTGTGACCGTCGGGTCCTACGATGAGCCAGAGAACGCAGACGCCTTGGTACTTCGCCTTGCGAGCTTCTTCCGAGTACTCCGGATCAGGCTGGTCGAGAATGCGAGGAGCGGAAACACCGCCGCCTACGCGGAACACTCCACCACCCATACCGCCGCCCTTGCCGGGGCCGATGCCGGCGCCCTCACCTGAACCAACGCCACCGCCAACGCCACTGCCAATGCCGGCGCCCGCGCCAGTGCCGTTCGAAGGCGGACCCGAAGGCATTTTCGCCAGAGGATCGCCCAGGTTCGGCATATTGCTGGCCAGCTTCACAGTGGGTGGAACCACCACGGTCGGCTCTACCGCCAGCTTGGGATGATCGTTACGGATCACCATGGCCGGAGGTGTGATCTGCTGCATAGCAAGCTTGGGCGCTTTGCCCTTAGGAGCTTCAATTTTGTCGCGATCGCCGCCGCCGCCACCGCCCGCCATGCTTGGCATCTTCTTGGGCTGCATGGGGAGAAGATCGGTGAGATCGGGATTCAAGAGAGTGACGTGCTGATCTTTCTTTACTTCCTGCACCACTTTTGCGCCTGTGAGCGAGAGCGCGACGATGCCGGCGATCGCTAACACGTGGAGCATCACCGAGATCGTGCCACTCGCCTTGCGGTTGCCGTACTCGCCCCAAATCTCGCGGACACGTACCGGACGAGAAGTGAGCTGGAGCGGCGGAAGCTTTTCTGGAAAGAAGGCTTCCTTCACGTTCGAAGCCAGGGAGCTCAACAGACCCTGGTTAAGATTCTTCGGCGGAAGCAGATCCAACTCTTCTTCGCTCGACTGATTCGACATTAAAACCTGATTTGACATAGTGGAACGTCAGCCCTCGTTCGGCCCTCTCCGGCCAGATAACACATGCTCTGAAGACCTTTGCCGATGACGCTCATCGGCTGCAAAGAAACAACGCTGGGCCTGAGCCGCTGCTCTTAATCAAGAGATGTGCACATTGAATGCCAAGTTGCTTTTACAAAGAATACCGGTTTTCAGCGTTTGCGCAGTGTACCAAAGGCTCAGCCCCTTGTGAGTTGCTGAATTTGGGTCCCTCCCGGGTAAATGTGAGTACCTGGGTACCAACTACCAAGGTTGCTAACCGCCTCGACGTTCCTCGTACGCGCGTCCCGTGCAAATCTATGCACATGTTGGACGTGCAAATTGCCGAAAATCTATAATCGAGTTTGATTCTTCTGCTGGAGCCTAGTAAGACCACCCGTAGAACGACCAAAGAACGGAGACCGGAGTGCCCCTGGAGCTGAAAACCACCATCAACCTGCCGCAGACTGACTTCGCGATGAAGGCAAATCTTCCACAGAACGAGCCGAAAATGCTCGCCCAGTGGGAAGAGCAGCGAATTTACGATCTGATCCGCGCTTCGCGGCAGGGCAAGCCCAGCTACATTCTGCACGACGGACCCCCGTATGCCAACGGTCCTATACACCTTGGTCATGCCCTGAATAAGTGTCTAAAGGACTTTGTCGTTAAGTCCAAGACGATGGCGGGGTTCGATGCCCCGTATATCCCCGGGTGGGACTGTCACGGGCTGCCGATCGAGATCAAGGTGGACGAACAGCTTGGGCGCAAGAAGCTGGAGATGGACCCGCTGGCGGTCCGCGCCGCTTGTGCGAAGTACGCCGAGAAGTATCTCGACCTGCAGCGTGAACAATTCAAGCGGCTCGGGGTCTTCGGACAATGGGATAACCCTTACTCGACGATGACGCCCCAGTACGAGTCGGTGGTGCTACGGATCTTCTACGATTTTCTAGAGAACGGCGCAGTCTACAAGGGACTTCGTCCGGTGTACTGGTGCATTCACGACAGGACGGCGCTGGCCGAGGCCGAAGTCGAATACGAGATGCACACCAGTCCCAGCGTGTACGTGCGCTACATGCTTACCAGCAATCCGGCGGAGATCGATGCAGCCCTGAACGGAAAAAAGGTCGCAACCATCATCTGGACCACCACTCCCTGGACCCTTCCTGCCTCAAGGGCCGTCGCCTTCCACCCGGACGCGGAATATGTAGGGCTGGAGCAGGACGGAACGGTGTACATCGTGGCTGGGGAACTGGCACAGGCGGTGAAGGAGAAGACCGGATTGCAGGCGGCGCGGGAGATCGCGCGCTTCGCCGGCCGCAAACTCGACCGCGTCACCTTCCAGCATCCGTTTCTCGATCGCCCGATCCTGGGAGTGATGGCGGATTACGTGACCATGGACACGGGCACGGGCGCTGTCCACACTGCGCCTGCCCACGGCGCAGACGATTTTTATACTGGTGTGAAATACGGTATCGACCAGACATGTAACGTCGATAATGCCGGACGGCTGCGCAACGGTCTGCCGGAATACGACGGGATGCAGGTATTCAAAGCGAACCCGGTCATCGTGCAACTGCTGAAGGACCGCGGTGTGCTGATGGGCTTTGAAAATATCGAGCACTCGTATCCGCACTGCTGGCGTTGCCACAACCCGATCATCTTCCGCGCCACGGAACAGTGGTTCATCGCCATGGAAAGCAAGCTTGGCAATGGGACGCTGCGCTCGGTGGCGCTGGACGAAATCAAGAAGGTGAAGTGGGACCCGTCGTGGGGCGAGGAGCGCATCTCGAACATGATCGCCACCCGCCCGGACTGGTGCATCTCGCGGCAACGCATCTGGGGCGTGCCCATCGCCGTCTTTTTCTGCGAAGGCTGCAACCAGCTACTGAACGATAAAGCGGTGAACGCCGCGGTGGTGGAGCGGGTGAAGCACGACGGCGTGGACAGCTGGTACCGGTTCCCGGCCAGCGAACTGCTGCCGAGTGGAACAAAATGCACGAAGTGCGGCGGCACGGAATTCCGCAAGGAGATGGACATCATCGACGTGTGGTTCGAAAGCGGCTCGAGCAAGCTGGCAGTGATCGGCGAGCCCAGGGCGGACCTTTACACCGAGGGCGGCGACCAGCATCGCGGCTGGTTCCATTCTTCCCTGCTGTGCCATGTGGGCGCACAGGGCCACGCGCCCTACAAGATGGTGGCCACCAGCGGCTGGACCCTCGATCCGCAGGGCCGTGCCATGTCGAAATCACTGGGCAACGTGGTAGATCCGGTGGATATCGCCAAGCGCCTCGGCGCGGAGATTGTGCGCCTGTGGGTGGCGAGCGTGGATTTCCGTGAGGACGTGCGCGCTTCCGAGGAACTGATGCAGCGGGTGGCGGACAATTACAAGAAGATCCGCAATACCTTCCGCTACATCCTGGGAAACCTGAAGGGCTTTAACCCGGCGACTGATGTGGTTCCTTTCGAGGAGCTGGAGCCGATGGACCAGTACATCCTGCTGCGGCTCGCAGAAACGATCGAAGAGGTGCGGGAGTTGTATGACGAGTTCAGCTTCCACAAGCTCTTCATGCAGCTGAAGGACTTCTGCGTCGTCGATTTAAGCGCGGTGTATTTCGATGTGGTGAAAGACCGGCTGTATACCTTCGCCCCGCAATCGCGCGAGCGGCGTTCGGCACAGACCACACTGTGGAGGATCGCCGAAGCTCTTGTTCGGCTGCTGGCGCCGCTGATGAGCTTCACCGCCGAGGAGATCTGGCAGTATCTGCCCAAGGTTGAAGGACGTCCCGCCACGGTGCACGCGGCTTACTTTCCCGCTGCGGATGAAGTCGCGCAGAGCCGCACAAGTGAGACGGCCAAAAAGATTGAAGAGGAATATGGCCGCTTGATCGCCGTCCGTAACGACGTGCTGAAAGCGTTGGAAGAGGCCCGCAACACGAAGATGATTGGCAGCGGGCTGGAAGCGCAAGTCGTGCTCACAGCGCCTGCGGAGCTCTATCCCGTCCTGCAGCGCCATGCCAATGAACTGCGATATCTCTTTATTGTTTCCGACGTCCAACTTCTCGAGGCCGGAGCCAACGGTTCCGGATTGCAGATGAAAGTGAACAAGGCGCCGGGACTGAAATGCGAGCGCTGCTGGAATTACTCCCAGCGCGTAGGGGAAGATGCCGAGTACCCGACCGTCTGCGAACGCTGCAGCCCGGTGCTGCATGAATTGGAGGCGACGGCAGGCGCGCGCTAGCGCCGGCCCGATCTCCGTTGGCACGATCTTCCGCAACAACGCGCGTGGTGTATCTCGCAATCGCGACGGGAATCGTTCTGCTCGACCGCTGGACGAAATGGCTGGTCGCGCAGAAGATTTCACTGTTCGAGAGCATCACCGTCATTCCGGGATTGTTCAAGATTACCCATCTGCGCAACAAGGGCGCGGCCTTCAGCCTTTTTGCCGATGCTCCAGAGACCTGGCGCATCGCCACCCTAGTGATCTTCTCGCTTGTCGCGCTCGTGATCGTACTCATCCTGCTGGTGAAAACGAGCGACCGGATGTCCATGCAGGGGGCGGCGCTCTCGCTGATTCTCGGCGGAGCGATCGGCAACCTGTGGGACCGGGTGCTCCACGGATGGGTGACGGACTTCATTCTCGTCTACTACAAGCAGTGGGAATGGCCGGCATTCAACGTGGCGGATAGCGCCATCTGCGTGGGAGCGGTGCTGCTGATTGGAGAGATGTTGTTTCACCCTGACCACGGGGCCGCACCGGAGAAGCAAGCTAGTACCGATTGACGGCCGGGCGATGTGGGATTACAGGCGAGCAGAGTGCATGGCGACTGCAGGATCGTGCACCTGGGCTACGCCCTGCAACGGCAATTCGAGAATGAAAGTCGTGCCGGGATGTTGGGGATCTTTACTGCTGCGGACGTGGATGATTCCACCATGCTTTTTTGCGATTGCAAGTGAGACCCAGAGGCCGAGTCCACTGCCCTTCTCCGCCTTGGTGGTGAAGAATGGCTCAAAGATCTTCGCAAGGTTCGCGGCGGGAATTCCCGGACCATCGTCGCAAACACTGACCCGAACAAAGCCTCCCCTGCGCTCTTCCCGAGTACCGGCGTGAATCTGGAGGTGCCCTGAGACGGGTGCCGCGTCGATCGCGTTCTCGATCAGGTTGTCGAAAACCTGGTGCAACTCGCCCTGAAAGCCTTTCACGGGGGGAATATCCTGCAAGTTCACTTCGAGTTGTAGGTTCTTTGCCTCGATCTTCCTGCGCTTTGCCTTGATAACGTGATCGATCACCTGCTGCAAGTCGACGTCGGCGGGAGTTTTCGAAACGCGGTAATAGGCGAGCGTCTGGCGCGTGATTTCGCCGGCGCGCTGCGCCTCCGCCAAAAGCATCTGGGCGTAACGATGGGCTTCGGGATCGAGCGACGAATGTTCGGCAAGCAGGTAGGCGAGGTTCGTGATCGACTCCAGCGGATTATTGACTTCGTGCGCCAGGGTGGCGGCCAACCGTCCTGTGGCCGCGAGTTTTTCCTTCTCGATCAGGAGGGCTTCGGATGCCTTGCGCTCGCTGATGTCGCGCAGGATCTTCGAGCCCCCGACAACGCGGCCTTTTTCATCACGTAAGGGCGAAACCGTGAGCGAGACATCGAAAGATTCCCCGTTTTTCCGCAAGCGCCGCGTTTCGTAGTGCTCGATGCGCTCTCCGTTGCGCAGCCTCTCGATAATCGCAGGCTCCTCGTGCTGCAACTCGGAAGGGATGAGCGTGAGGATGGAGCGGCCAATAATTTCTTCCCTGCGATAGCCGAACAGGCGCTCCGCCGCGGCGTTCCAATCGGTGATCACGCCGTTCAGGTCTTTTGCGATGATTGCATCGTCGGAGGACTCAACAATGGCGGCTAAACGCGTGCGGGCAGCATCCCCCCGCAGGCGGGCGCCAATTTCGCGCACAATGAGAGCTGAACCGACAATCTTTCCTGCCTTGTCGTGGACCGGCGACACGGAAAGGGACACATCGAGGCGAGTGCCTCCTTTGCGGAGACGTTGCGTTTCGTAGTGGTTGATCTTCTCACCCTGCTTCGCCCGTTCCTGTATGTTCCTTTCCTCCGTGTGTAAGTCTGGAGGAGTAAGAAGCAGCAGAGGCTGGCCGATGGCTTCTTCGTCGGTATATCCAAAAAGCGCTCGGGCGGCGGAGTTCCAGGTATTGATGACGCCTTGGGCGTCGGTTCCGATGATGGCGTCATCGGACGAGTCCACGATGGCTGCCAGGCGGATAACTAAGTCTTCAGGATTGAGTGGTTCAAAATTCAAAACTAGTTCCCCGATCAGACGTTGAACTCGCCGTTTCGTAAAGGCCCGAAAGGGGTTTGTGAGGAACAACCTCAACGCACAGCTCGGCCTACATATGTGG
Source organism: uncultured Acidobacteriaceae bacterium (assembly GCA_963703075.1). Taxonomy (GTDB): domain Bacteria; phylum Acidobacteriota; class Terriglobia; order Terriglobales; family Acidobacteriaceae; genus Korobacter. The sequence continues at coordinate 1,282,122 of OY969786.1, read as the reverse complement.
GATGCCCGGGTGGGGTAGCATGTTGTTCAAATAGTTGGTTCTGGTTTGAATTGAAGGTAAATCCTTTGGAAGAGGAAGCTTATCGATTTGCGCTCGTGGCCGCTTTTTCGGCAACGGCTTCGGTTTTGGCTGGAGCCTCGGTAGTCGACGCCCCTCCGTAAAGCCGGCGATAGATGGTGGCATTGCGCACAATCGACTGCACGTAGTCGCGCGTCTGCACGAACGGAATCGACTCTACGAACTCCTGGATATCGCGGTAGTGGCCGGTATCGCGCCAGTCCTGCACGCGATCGGAGCCGGCGTTGTACGCGGCTAGGGCGTATTCGACCATCCCGAGCTTATCCGTCATTTCGCGGAAGTAGCGGGTCCCCAACTCGATGTTCGTGGTTGGGGTGAGCAACGCGGCGGTATTGTAGTGCTTCATGCCCACGCTCTTGGCCACGTTTCGGCCAGTCACGGGAAGTAGCTGCATAAGCCCATAGGCGTTGGCATAGGAAACAGCGCCCGGGTTGAACTCCGACTCCTGGCGAATCAGGGAAGCTACAAGGTATGGATCGAGATTGTTTTCCGTAGCGAAGTGTTGGACATCCGGCCAATAGGGACGCGGGAACAATATCTTCCAGTAGGCGACCGGCAGCGTACCGATTTCCTGCGAGGTGTACGACGGAATCACGTGCTTCAGGTATTGCAACGCCCGGTACGGCTGGTTGTTGTCGGTGTAAATCCGCGCCACCTGCAAGCTAGCCCAGTTGCCACTGACACAGCCCGGCACGGCTTGCAGTTCTTTCACGGCAAAGTCGATCAGGCCGGCGTTCTCCAACAGCTTTGCCTTTTCCATGCGGAGATCATCCGGGGGCGGCTCGATGTCGGCGGTGGATGGGTCCGGCTGTGAGGCTGGGTGGATCTTTGCCAAGAGTGGGTCTTCGCTAGCCGTCTGCGCCCCGATGGTACGCAGGCGCTCGCGCGCCATGATGGCATAGTAATAATTGCGATAGCGCTCGGAGAGTTTGGAATACCACGCATGGGCGGCGGGCAGGTCGCCTTTTTCCTCGAGCAGCCGGCCTTCCCAGTACATGGCCGCGGTCACTTCGGTAGTCGAGGGATAGAGTTCGATCTGCTCACGGAACTCGCGTAAAGCCACATCATTGCGGCCTTGGCGAAGATCGAGCCAGGCGGCGCGCCAGTGTGCATATGCTCCCCTCGGGCCTTGCGGGAAACGCTGATGGATCTCGCGATAGTTGTCGATCGCGTGATCGTAGTCGTGCTTCAACATGTACATGTTGGCGGCGACGAACAGACCCTCCTGCAACCAACTGGAAGTCGGCGCCCGCTCGCGCAGCTGTGCGAGGTAGGAGTTCACGCGATCGTCGTCATTCGCGTTGCGCGCAATATCGAGATTGTTAAAGAGCTTCTGTCCGTAAATCTCGCCCGCCGCATTGGGCGGAATCTGGTCGAGAAACGACTGGGCATCGCGGGTATTGCCCGACTTCACCAACGAAACTGCCAGATTCGCCAATACCTCCGAGCGCTGGTCTCCGGAGACAGAGTCGAGCAGGGCGCGGTAATCATGCGCGGAGTCGGAATAGCGCTTCCCTTTCAGCAAGAGGTCGGCGCGGGTAAGACGATCTGCAACGGAGGCCGCCGGAACATTGGGGACCTTGTGAAGTTCTGCCTCGGCCGCATCCGCTTCAACAGCCACCGGCAGCGTGTAGTAAAGATGTTGAAGGACCAGTGCGCCTTTCATCTCCTGGCCATTCTTGATGTAGGCACGGCCCAGGGCGAGTTCGATGTCGGCGCGGATCGGCGTGCGTTGGGGCTCGAGGGCCTGGATCGCGTCCGCCGGACGATTGGCATTTAACGACGCATTGGCGAAGGCGATCAGTGCCTCATGGCTATGCAGGGATTCGGGGTAACGGGTATCGAAGTCACGCAGGTGCTCGAGCGCGGAGGGGTAGTCGCCACTTCCGGCATAGGCTTCGCCAAGAAAATAATCCACGTAGTCGGCCAGTTCACCGGCTCGTGGCTGGGCTTTCTTTAGGTCGGTGATGGCTTCGCTATACTGCCGGTCCTGCAGGCGGGCGTAGCCGAGCACGAGGTAACCGAGCGCTCCGGCATCGGTGGCGGCATGACGCTGCGTCCAGCTTTCAACGCCTGCATAGGCAGCGGGCGTCCGCGCCAGGATGAGTTGATTCGCCATCGGTTTCAGTTCGGCCGAAGCGACAAAGGCCCGGTTGATCCGATGCACCGCGACCTGGCTCAACCGGCGCGAGCGCGCGCGCGATCGCTTCCTACTGGCAGTTGTAGATTTCTTAGTCGCCGCCGACTTCGATGGAGACTTAGCGGCTGGTTTTTTGGCGGCGGGCTTCTTAGTGGAAGCTTTCGGTGTGCTAGAAGTGGAAGACGAGGAATCCTGCGCCGGAGCGACGCCGGAAAAAAGCACCAGGGCGAGAGTAATCGTGACCAGAGACCGCAAATGCATCCTTCAGCAACTGTGCTCTAAAAAGAGACGGATGAAAAGTGGCGAGGGGAGCGACAGGCCCCGAAAACGCAGTGTTTAAGGGGTCATTAGGCACAGTCTATCGCGGAAAGTTGGCTCCGAGAACGGCAACATCATTCTCCGCGAGGTTACGAACTAGCTCCTCCCGGAAATAATCGACATCGGTAATCGTTTTGCCCCAACGCTTCTCGTAGCTGGCGCGGCTCTTATCGATCGCCTCGCGCAGGCGGTCATAGAGGTCGGAGTTGCGGCGACCTACTTCCACCGCGTCTTTATTGTAAAGCTTGATCTCGTCGACCAGCAGCTTGGCAAAGCGGCGGGCACGCTGCCGGGCAACGTCCGCGTTATTCGCCGGCGTTTCGTGCTTGACGGAAGTTCCTGCCCCTGCACTGGCCACGGCTGCCATCGACATCGCCGGAGGAACCTCGGCGACTGCTGCGGCCGAAGCGACCGGCGTGGGCGGGGCATTGTCATGCGAGGTAGGCGCGGTTGATTTCTTGTTCTTGGCGAGTTCTTCGAGCCATGCACCGGCCGCGTTGACCACGGCTCCGATGGCAGAGTTCGACACCACGTGAGGAGCATGGCTGCCGCAGTCGGCGTAGAGGAAGGCGACAACGCGGTCCCGCACCAGCAGTGGGAACAAGGTCGCCTGGCCGTCTGCCGGCGCTCCGTAATTCTTTACGAGCTTACTGTCGAAGTCGGAGGCTTTCCCGGAGACCGCCGTCCGTTCCTGCCCCATGCGTGCCGCCAATCCCGAGGAGCACTCGACGTTGAGGCGGCGGAAATCCGCTTCCGCGCCAAAGCCGCGCGCGCCCCACCCGGTAGCGGTATGGCCGTGAACCACCATGATTCCCGCGCGTCCTGCGAAATGCGACGCGTGTTCCAGAAGCGCCTTGAGGATTTCTGTCTGCGAATGCGCGGCATGAATCTGTTCGATCGCGTTCTTGATTGCGGAAGGCTCGTCTTGCAACGCATTCGCTGCCTGCGGAGCCGTTGCGCCCTGATTGGCCAAGGCTGCCTGCGCCTGTTGCAATTCATCGCGCACGCGCCCAAGTTCGTCGATCATGGCATCGAGCTGAGTCTGTAGCCGTGCCTGGTCTTCCAGCGCGCCTTGCAGCGCCTTCTGGCCTACTTCGGAGGCCTCCGCCGAGCTGCTCAGTACCTGGTCGCGATGGCCCAAGAGCTCCTGTTCGCGCTTCTGCCACGCCTGTTCGGCCGTGGAATATTCCGTGAGCCGCTTTTCCAAGCCGCCCAATTGCGCGGTCAGTTCCTTCTCGCGCTGTTCCCAGGCGCCTTGCATCGCCCCAAGATCTGATTTCTGCGCAGCGAGGGTGGCGTGTCCGCCTACCAGCTCTTCTTCGCGTTTCTTCCATGCGCTCTGCTGCACTTCGAACTCGCGCCGCAGAGTTTCCTCGCGTTCCTTGAGCTGTTTCTCGAACTCGTCTTTGAGCGAACGCTCGGTGGTGAACACCGCTTCCTTGCGGTCCTTGAGCTGATTCGCGAGCTCTTCTTCGCGTTTCTTGGAGCTGGCACTGAGTTCATCGAGCTGCTGCTGGGTCTTTTCGAAAGCCGCCTGCGTATCCTGCAATTCGCTCTGAGCGCTGACCTGTTGCTTCTGGGCGGCGGCAAGCTCAGCCTGCACGTCGGTGAATTGCTTCTGGCTGGTGGCCAGTTCGGTCTCGAGGGTGGCGACGCGTTGCTGCAGTTCCCCGCCCTGGGCGGCAAATACTTTGTCACGATCGTTCAGTTGCGCCTGCAGCTCCGCGACGCGGGCTTCGTAGGCTGTCTTCTGGCTATCGAGCGCGCCGTGCAGTTCGCGGTCCTTGGCATCCAGTTGCTGCTCGCGCGCCTGCTGGCCTTGCACCAGCAGCTCTTCGAGCAAGTGCACCTGGTCTAGAAGCTCCTGCTCTTTGCCTTTAAGGCTGGCGGTCGCTTCGCGCCGAACCGTCTCGATCTTCTCCTCTAATTCGCGGACCTTGGCGATGTGCTCCTGGTCCTTGCTGCTCAGAACTGTCTTGTGCGCGTCGTCCTTTTTACTGAGCTCGTCCTGCATCTGGACGCGCAGATCTTCGAGCGTCTTCTCGACTTCCTGCAACCGGTTCTTTTGTTCCTGCTCGCGCGCCTGGAGTTGCTTCACCTCGTCCTGGCTCATGTCCAGAAGTTGTTCGAGTTCCTGGCTCTGCTTGCGAATGCGTTCGGTCTCAACCTTGAGGGTGTTTTCGAGTTCGCCGACTCGTCCGCGCAGCTCTTCTTCCCGCTTGCGGGACTGCTCCTGGATCTGGCCGCTTTCGGCCGCCACGCTGCGCAGCCGCTCTTCAAAGGTGTCGATACGCTGCTGCTTCTCCGTGATTTCCCCGCGGGTCTGCGCCAATTGCTGCTCGAGCGCCTGCGCCTGCTCCAGGCGTTGCCGCAGCTGCTCCTCGATGTCCTGCTGATGCTTTGCATCTTCGTCCAGGAAAGGCCGGATCCGGTCGCTGACTTCGTTGCGCAACTGTTCCGCCTGGCTGAGCAGGACCTGGGCTACTACTTCGTCAATTGATTGGCGTATTTTGTCGAGGCTGGTCACGTAGAGATCCCATTTCAAAGGAGCAGAATTGAACGTAAATTGGCGACTTCGCAGGAGTTCTGCTTTTCGCGATTATTGGGGTCAGTGGTTGGCATGTCAATGTATCGGTGGTAACTATCTCGGCAAGCCCTGGTATTGACCATTCGGCCAACTCCTTCCGGCGACAAACGCCCTCATTCCAGGACAGGAGCTTCCGGTTTCAAGGTCCCGTAGCGTAGCGCGGGCCGGTCCATTTGGAGGGTGTCGGCTGCCGGGCTGAACATTTGCCAAATCGGCGGGCGAAAGGTCATACTCAACGTCTGCCACCGGTTAACTGGTTGTGGCGGCTCGCATCCAAACTGTATTACGGCAGTTTTCCGTGGCGAAAATTGAATCGGTGAGGGAATGGAGACCATCCAACCCAAAGTAGATGAGCCCGTCAGCGAAGAGCTGATGTTGGTGAATGCCGCCAGGGGCGGCGATGTCAGCGCGTTCGAGCAACTGGTCCGTAAATACGACCGGAACGTGTTTCGCATCGCCAACCACATCACCCAAAACCGCGAAGATGCGGAAGATGTGGTGCAGGACGCTTTTCTGAAGGCATTTACAAACCTGGGACAGTTCCAGGGGCAATCTAAGTTTTATACGTGGCTGGTGCGCATCGCGGTGAACGAGGCCCTGATGCGGCTGCGGCGGCGCCGTCCAGAACGGATGGTTTCGCTGGATGAAGACATCAACACGGGTGAGGACACGATCCCCCGCGAAGTTGCGGATTGGTCGCCCAACCCGGAGCAGCTTTATAACCAGTCGGAGTTGCGGGAGATTCTGCAGAAGACCATTCAAGGTCTGCCGCCGAGTTTCCGTACGGTGTTCGTGCTGCGGGACGTCGAAGGACTTTCGACGGAGGAAACAGCGGACGCACTGGGACTCAGTATCCCGGCCGTGAAGTCGCGGTTGTTGCGTGCACGCTTGCAGTTAAGGGAACGCCTGAATAAGTATTTCAAAAAGCAGCGTGGTGGAGATGGACAACCGTGAAGTGCTCTGAATTTTTGAAAGAGCTTACCGATTACCTGGACGACCGCATTGACGCTCCCACCAAGGCGGAGTTGGAAGAGCATCTTCACTGGTGCCACAACTGCTATGTCGTCTGCAACACCACGAAGATGACCATCGAGATTTACCGCGACTCGCACTTGTATGAGTTGCCGGACGATCTGCGGTCCAAGCTTCGCACCGCCATCGTCTCCAAGTGCGAACACAGCAAGCAAGTCGCTCCGGAAATTCCCTCCCCGCAGGAAAAGTCAAAAGAATCTTCCTAAAATTAACATTCCCGTTTTGACTCGCGACCCACGTATTAGCGCTGCATGGCGCTGTCGTGGGTCGAACCTTTTTCCAGGAACTCGAATCTAATTGGTTTAAGAGAGCACCGGCTGGAAGGCATTTCGGACCCTCGTCCATGCCCACAGGAGTTGCGATGATTTCCAATCTGATTGATAGCTTGTTCGGCTGCTCGCACAAACGAATCACCTTCCCCATCACGATTAAGGAAGCGCGCAAGCGCAGCGGTAACTCCACCGGAACCTACGTCGTCTGTCTCGATTGTGGCGGCGAATTCGCCTATGACTGGCAAGCGATGAAAATCCTTGGCCGCAGAGACCACGAGATGATCATCGACGCGGAGCCTGCCATCAAGGCAGCGTAACCTTTTAACTCACATTCGCGTTGCTAAGGATAGACCGGCAGCTCCCGCAGACGAGCTGCCGCTGATTCGGAACTGACCGGGGAGAAGTACACTTCTTTCAAGGTGTACGACTGCGGCTTGTTTGGCAGAATCGGCAGGATCTCGATATGCCAATGGTAATCCTCGTCGATGGTTTTCCAGTAGCCGAGGACTTCGGATCGATGTTGCGTGTTCGGAGCGCTGTGCAGCACGAGATGAAAGCTGTCGGCCACGTTGCGGATGCGCGCCAGGGTACGTCGGATAAGCGCGGCGAGATCGCGCAAATGGGCATTCTTTCCCAGCGCAAAGCGCTCGAAGAATGCCTCGTGCGTTTTGGGAGTGATCCAGGTTTCATACGGCGCTCGCGGCGCATACGGGCAGCCGGCCACGAAATCGCCACGCACTTCGATGATGCGCTTCCCTGCCTGGAGTTCCTGGGTGAGGATGTCGCAAAACACGCAACGTTCCTTATGCAGAAAGTAGTCGCGCGCCGCGCGCAGTTCGTAGAGCACGCGCCGCGGCACAAAGGGCGTGGCCACGATCTGCGACGTAGGATGATCGAATTCCTGACCGGCCGTCGATCCATGATTTTTAAATAAGCTGATGTACTTGAAGCGCCGGTCCCCTTTCAGGTCCTGCATCCGCTGGGCAGATAACAGCAGGAACTGTTCGATTTCTCCATCATCCGCATTCCACAGGTGCCGATCGTGCCGCGGATTCTCTACCAGGACCTCGTGCGCTCCGATGGTGCGCATGGCATCGTACAAACCCTCTCCGCGACGACCCGGATCGCCTTCCACCCGATAAAGCGGCGCTGGATGCACCACGGCGCGAGGCGACCACGGCCCTGCGTTGACTGACGAAACCGTGGTAATCAGCTGCGCTTGCTTCGGCGACTCGGGGCAAAAGGGACAAAAGGCGTCGTGATCAAAGGGCTGTTCGGGTTCATCGCCCGTGATGACCCACGAGCGCGTAATCGGGTCCTTGCGGAGTTCCATGCAGACTACTAAAACACATCCGATGCACCGAGGCCAAGCTCTGGCTTCCGGCCCATTGCCCTCTCGTAACATCCTGGGCGGCGAGACCATCCAGGGAATCTTGCAAAGGCTGCCTGACACCTGCTGCGCGATGCCGTAAAATCAACCATCCTCGAATCCCGACCGACGCCGGATGAATGACCCGACAACGCCGTTGATGAAACAGTGGGCCCACGTTAAACGGGACCACCCCAATGCGCTGCTCTTCTTCCGCCTGGGCGATTTCTATGAGCTGTTCTTTGACGACGCGGTCATCGCCGCGCGCGAATTGCAGATCACGCTGACCTCGCGCAACAAGGAAAAAGGTACGTCGGTTCCCATGTGCGGCGTGCCTTACCACGCGGCAGAGAACTACATTTCCAAGCTGATCCGGCGCGGTTTCAAAGTGGCCGTCTGCGACCAGATGGAAGACCCAAAGGTCGCCAAGAAGTTGGTGAAGCGCGAAGTCACCCGGGTTATGACGCCCGGCACCACCGCGGATTCGCAGCTCGGCTCGGAAGAAAATAACTTTCTTGCCGCAGTAGCGAGCCACGGCGAGTATGTGGGTTTTGCGGCGCTTGACCTGTCGACCGGGGAATTCCGCGCCACCGAGTTCAAAGGAAACGATGCCCGGCGCCGCATCCAGGAAGAGCTGCTGACACTGCGGCCACGCGAAGTACTCTACGCCTCTTCCCTGCCGTTGTTCGAAAGCGCGCGCGCCAGCACGCCACCGCTGACACCGGTACCCGTGGTGAGCAGCGCACTACCCAAGCTCTCAACCATCGAAAATGCCACCTGGGCAGAGACGCCGCTCGAGGACTGGGTCTTCGCGCCGGACTACGCCATTCCCCTGGTCGAAAATCATTTCGGTGTTTTGTCGCTGGAAGGCTTCGGCCTGGCAGGCAAAGCCTCCGCCGCATCCGCCGCTGGCGCCATTCTCCATTACGTGCGTCAGACGCAGCGCGGCTCGCTCCATCACGTCGATCGAATCGGCTTCTACGAGCGGCAGAACTGCCTTGTGCTCGATGCCGTGACCGTGCGCAATCTCGAACTGCTGGAGCCGCTCTTCACCAGCACCGGAGAAAGCGTAACTCTGTTCCGGGCCCTCGATGCGACCATGACTCCGATGGGCAAGCGCCTGTTGCGTGCGTGGATGCTGCGGCCATCCATTGAGGCCACCGAGATCCACGCTCGTCTGGACGCCATCGAGACACAGGTAACCGACACCCTTGGGCGCGAAGAGTTGCGCTGTGCCATGGACGGCATCCTCGACATCGAGCGGCTGCTCAGCCGTGTCACCCTTGAGACCGCGAATCCCCGTGATCTTCTCGCCCTGGCGCAATGCTTTGCCCGCCTACCGAAGGTTCGCCAATCCGTAGCCCGATTCGAAGCCGCGCGCTTCGGAGAGCTGCATGCGTCCCTCGACGAGTTGGCGGACTTGCGGGAGAAGATCTTTTCTACCTTGATCGACGAACCACCGATCACGTTGAATGACGGCGGCGTGATTCGGGAAGGGCTAGATACGGCCCTCGACGAACTTCGCGACCTGAGCCGAAACGGTAAGCAGTACATCGCCCAGATCGAGGAGCGCGAGCGCAAACGCACCGGCATTGGCTCCCTGAAAATCAAGTTCAACTCCGTCTTCGGATACTACCTGGAAATTTCCAAGGCGAACCTGCATCTCGCTCCCGCCGATTACGAGCGCAAGCAGACGCTGGTGAATGCCGAGCGGTTCACCACCCCGGAGCTCAAGGAATACGAGGCGAAGGTGCTCGACGCGCAGGAAAAGATCGTCGAAATCGAACGTCGCCTCTTCGCCGAATTGCGCACCGCCATCGCATCGGAAGCGCGGCGGGTGCGCCAGACCGGGCTGGCGGTTGCGGAAGTCGATGTGCTTGCCAACTTCGCTCACCTGGCGGCGGCGCGTAACTATTGCCGTCCTGCATTTGACGGAAGCGGCGAGTTTGAACTCATGGAAGCTCGCCATCCCGTGATCGAGTTGCAGGAGCTGACCGGCAGCGCAGACCGCTTCGTTCCCAACGACCTCTATCTCAACGCCAGCACCCATAGCGTGATTGTGCTGACCGGTCCGAACATGGGCGGCAAATCCACCTATCTTCGCCAGGCGGCACTCATCGCCATCATGGCGCAGATGGGCAGCTTCGTTCCAGCGCGTTCCGCGCGCTTGAGCGTGGTCGATCGCGTGTTTACCCGCATCGGCGCCGCCGACAACCTGGCGCGTGGGCGATCGACTTTCATGGTCGAGATGACGGAAACGGCAGCCATCCTGAACACCGCGACCGACCATTCGCTCATCCTTCTCGACGAAGTGGGCCGCGGCACTTCTACCTATGATGGCCTGGCGATCGCGTGGGCGTGCATCGAGTACCTGCACGCGCGCACCAAAGCCAAGGCGCTCTTTGCGACTCATTATCACGAACTCACCGTCCTCGCCGATGAGCTGACGGGCGTGAAGAATTATCACGTGTCGGTGAAAGAGAGCGGCGGAAACGTGGTCTTCCTGCGCCGGGTTGAACCGGGCTCCGCCGACAAGAGTTACGGCATTGAAGTCGCGAAACTCGCCGGGTTGCCGGCCGAGGTGATTGAACGTGCCCGCGCTGTCCTTCGCGAGCACGAGAACATCGAGCGCCAAGCCACATCGCATTTATCCGTCGACGAGAAAGCCGCCAACGCACCAATGCAGTTGACGATCTTCACGCCGCTTTCGCAAAAGATAGTTGACCAACTGAAAGCGACAGACCTCGACCGGCTCACGCCGCTGGAAGCGCTGAACTTGCTGCACGAATTAAAGACCCAACTGGATTAGAGAAACCATGGCCACGAAGCTCCAGGTACTGCAGCAACAAGTCGGGCAGTTGATGATCGTCGGCTTTGACGGAGTCGAGCTCTCGCCGCGGGTGCGCTCCCTGCTCGAGACCATCCAGCCTGCGGGCACGATCTTCTTTAAGCGCAATGTCGTGTCGGCGGAGCAGGTCCACAAGCTTAACCACGAAGCGCAATCGGCGGTCTCGACGCCGATGTTCCGCTGCGTTGATCTTGAAGGTGGCACAGTTGATCGCTTGCGGGACGCTGTCGCCCACGCGCCGGCGCTGGCCGATGTCGCCGCGACCCAGTCGAAGAAGGTCATGCGCCGCTTTGCCCGTCTTCTCGCCGAAGAAGCGCGCGCCCTGGGTTTCAATACAGACTTCGCGCCAGTCTTCGATCTTCGCACGGCGGCTTCCCGCAACGTTCTTACGTCGCGCACCATTAGTGGACGACCCGAATGAAGTGATCGAACTGGGGCGCGAGTTCTTCCGCGGCTTCCGTGACGAGAATGTGCTCGGATGCGGCAAGCACTTCCCCGGCCTGGGCGCAGGTGCAGTCGATTCACACTTCGAGCTGCCGACCGTCACGAAAACTTGGAAGGCGCTCTGGGAGGAAGACCTGCTTCCCTATCGTCAGCTCAAGGACGAGTTTCCGTTCGCGATGGTGGCGCACTGCGTTTATTCCGCGGCGAGCAAAGACAAGCTTACGGCCTCGATCTCCCGTTTCTGGATGACCGACGTCCTGCGCAAGAAGATCGGGTATAAGGGATTGATTTGCTCCGACGATCTTGAAATGAAAGGCGTACAGAAGGCTGTACCCATCGAGGATGCGGCCATCCAGGCGATCCGCGCCGGCGCCGACATTTTCCTGGTTTGCAATAACGAGTCGTTAGTTTGGCGGACTCACTATGCCGTGCTGCGGGAGGCTGAGCGCGACAAAGCCTTCGCGAAGCAAGTTGCTGCCGCATCTCGCCGCGTCCTGGACTTCAAGCGGCGCTCACGCGCGGTTAAGTCCAAGATGAGCCCGTCGCCTTCCCTCCGCACGGTCGATCAGCTACGGCGAAAAATCTGGGAACTCTCAGAGGAAGTGCGTCTCAGCGTTCCGGCGGTCCGCGCCTTATGATCGTCGCCGGGGTGATGAGCGGCACCAGCGGCGACGGCATCAACGTGGCTCTCGTGCAATGCGTGGGCCGCGGATTGAAGACCCGGCTCTCGCTTCTCGCCCACGATGAATTCGCCTACCCGGGTGCCGTCCGCAAAAGCATATTGACGATGATGAATGCGCGCGCGGTGGCGGTCGCCGACCTTGCGCGGATGAACTTCCTGCTCGGAGAACTCTACGCCGAAGCCGTGCTCGCGACCTTGAAGAAGCATGGGGCAACCTGCGATCTCATCGGCTTTCATGGACAGACCCTCTATCACCAGGGAGAGGCACAGGCTTTTCTCGGACGGAAATTGGCGGTCACCTGGCAGACCGGCGAGGCGGCCGTGGTTGCCTCCCGCACCGGAGTGCCCGTGGTGAGCGATTTTCGCCCCGCCGACATGGCCGCCGGTGGCAAGGGTGCGCCGCTTGTGCCCTACCTCGACTTCTTGCTTTATCGTCATGCGCGCTTTGGACGGATCGTGCAGAACATCGGAGGCATCGGCAATCTTTCGGCGATCCCGGCGGGGGCGGAGGCTTCCGAAGTCATTGCCTTCGACACCGGCCCCGGCAACATGGTGATGGACGCGCTGATGGAGCGTAATTTCGGACGCAGCTACGACAAGGACGGAGCCGTCGCCGCCCAAGGCACGCCTGACCTTGAGGTCGTTCGAGCAGTTCTCCGCGAACCGTTCTTCCGGCGGAAACCGCCAAAGACCGCAGGCCGCGAAGAGTTTGGACAGGAATTCGTTGCGCACTTCACGAAGCTTTGCGGCCGCGCATCCAAGCAGGACCTCATTGCTACCGCGACGCTGCTCACGGCTGCGTCGATTCGGCGCTCCATCGAGAATCTCATTGCCGATCCGCAGACTTATCGCGAGATCCTGGTGAGTGGCGGCGGGGCGAAAAATCGAACATTGCTGCGCATGCTTGCCGAGGAACTTGAACCTCTGCGAATCAAGCTGCGCACCACCGCCGAACTTGGCATGCCGACGGAAGCCAAGGAAGCCGCGGCTTTCGCACTGCTTGCCTACCAGACGTGGCATCGCCAGCCCTCGAACGTTCCGAGCGCCACCGGGGCCACGCGTCCTGCGATTCTGGGCAAGATCAGCTATGTGTAAGCCAGCGCGCCTGCTGCTGGCTCTGCTGCCACTGCTGGTATTGCAACTCTCCTGCGCGCGCCCGTCCGATCCGAATACGCTCGTCATGGTCATCGAGAGCAGTCCCACTAACCTCGATCCCCGCGTCGGTCTCGACGCGCAATCGGAGCGCATCGACGAGCTGATCTTCGACGCCCTGGTTCGCCGCGATGAACATTTCAATTTGCAACCATCGCTCGCCGAACGCTGGGAGATTCCCGATCCACTGACCTACATCTTCCAACTGCGTCACGACGTGCACTTCCACAACGGCCAGGCGCTCACGGCACGCGACGTCAAGTGGACGCTCGATTCCCTTCTCTCCGGCAAGCTCATCAGCCCCAAGGCGAGCACCTACTACAGCATCGCCTCGGTCGACACACCGGATAACTGGACGGTGATTCTGCACCTCAGCAAGCCCTACGCTTCGCTGCTCTGGAATCTTTCCGACGGAGCGTTCGGGGTGGTGCCTTACGGCAGCAGCGGAAACTTTTCGCAGCAGCCTATCGGTTCCGGGCCGTTTCGCTTCGTCTCTGCGCGGCAGAACCGCGACCTGGTGATCGAACGCAACGATTCCTACTGGGGAAACAAGCCGAGGATCCAGCGGGTGCGTTTCATCGTGGTGCCCGACGAGACGACGCAGGCGCTCGAACTCCGCAAAGGAAGCGGCGACATCATCATCAATGCCCTCAGCGCCGACACCGTGCATGCCCTGCAGCGCGAAGCGAAGCTGCAAACCGAGATCATGCCGGGCAGCAATTACGCCTACCTGGCGCTCAACACCCGCGACCCGATTCTGAAGGACGTTCGCGTGCGGCAGGCGATTGCCTATGCGATCGATCGGCAGAAGATTATCCACTACCTGATGGGCGACATGGCACACCCGTCTAATAGTGTTCTGCCGCCGCAGCATTGGGCCTACAACCCGAACGCGAAAGACTATGCGTACGATCCCGCGACGGCGAACCAGATTCTCGATGACGCCGGTTACGCGAAGAAGAACGGTTACCGCTTTCAGCTCACCATGAAAACCTCGACCGACGCCACCACGCGGGTGCTCGCCGCCGTGTTGCAGCAGCAACTGCGGGCGATCGGCATCGACCTGCAGATCCGCAGCTTCGAATTCGCCACGTTTTATGCGGATGTGAGCAAAGGCGCTTACCAGGTCCATTCACTGCGCTGGATCGGCGGCAACCAGGATCCCGACATTTTTGAGAGCATTTTTGACACGGCGAGCTTCGCGCCCAAGCGGCAGAACCGAACCTTCTACTCGAACCCGCGGGTCGACGAGTTGATCCGCATCGGCCGCAGCACCGTTGACCAGGAGCAGCGCAAGCGGGCATGCCTGGAGTTGCAGGAGATCGTGAACCGCGACGTTCCTTACGTGAATCTCTGGTACTTCGATAACGTGGTGGTCCACACGCGGCGCGTGCACAACCTCGAAATCTCGCCCGCCGGCAATTACGATTTCCTGAAAACCGCCGAACTGGCCAACTGAAGCACGCGTGTTAGGCTAGTTTGTTTGGCCCATTCCCTGCGGAGCTCCCTGATTGCGGATCCTATTTGTAGGCGACATTTTTGGAAGGCCCGGACGCACCATCGTCAACGACCGCGTGCCGGAGTTGATCCGCGATCGCAACATCGATCTGGCGATCGCGAACGCCGAGAATGCCGCCGGTGGCTTTGGCCTTACCCCGCAAATTGCCGAAGAACTCTTTGAGCTGGGATTCGATGCCCTGACCACCGGCAACCATATCTGGGATAAGAAAGAGATTATCGAATTCTTCAACAACGCCGACAAGAATCCCGGGAGCCTCGCGTACAAGATCGTTCGTCCCGCGAATTATCCCGCCGGAACACCGGGCTGGGGCTGGTATGAAGGGCGCACCCGCGGAGGCCGAGAGTTCAGCGGTGTTCCCTTCGCCGTGATCAACCTGCAAGGGCGCGTCTTCATGGCGAACAACGACGATCCCTTCCGCAAGGCCGACGAAATTCTGCAGAAAATCGAGGCCAAGGTCGTGCTGGTCGACTTTCATGCAGAAGCGACCAGCGAAAAAGTGGCGCTCGCCTGGTACCTGGAAGGCCGCGCGACCGCGGTGCTCGGCACCCATACCCATGTTCCCACGGCCGACGAGCGCGTGCTCCCCGGGGGCACGGCGGCCCAGACCGATGTCGGCATGAGCGGTCCCTACGCCAGCGTGATCGGCGTGCAGAAAGACCTGATCGTGCAACGCTTCCTCAGCAACATGCCTTCGCGCTTCGAGCCTGCAACGGACGATGTGCGGCTGTGCGGCGCGATCATCGAGTGCGACGCCGAAAGCGGGCGCGCAACTAGCATCGAGCGCATCATGATTCGGGAAAACGAATAGTTTCCGGCGAAACTCCATGACCACCCCAGACGAGCTATGGATGGAACAAGCCCTGCGCGAAGCGGCGCGCGCCCAGGCCAGCGGCGAGGTTCCGATCGGCGCGGTAGTCGTGCGCGAGGGAGAGATCATCGGCCGGGGCTGGAACCGTCCGGCGTTCGAATGCGATGCCAGCGCCCACGCGGAGATTACCGCCCTACGCGAGGCCGGACGCACGATTGGCAACTACCGTCTCACCGGATGCGAGCTGTTTGTAACTCTTGAGCCCTGCGCCATGTGCGCCGGAGCGATCACCCACGCCCGCATCCAGCGTCTGATCTATGCGGCCGACGATCCCAAAGCCGGCGCAGTGCAATCGGCGCTGCAGGTGCTGAACCATCCGTCGGTGAATCATCGCGTCGAAGTCACGCGGGGCGTGCTTGCCGGGCGGGCGATGGAGATGCTGCAGGCATTCTTCCGCGATAAGAGGAAGTGACGCGTACATGACGCGTGCGACAGGCATTTGCTAAACTGAATTCACCGGCATCTTTGCCGGATGCAACCGCGACGCGGAGAGGTGCGTGAGTGGTTGAAACGAGCCGCCTCGAAAGTCGAGGTGCTTAGCGGGCGTTTGAGCCCGCTGTCGAGATCCTGAGCGTAGAATTCGCGCGAATGGCGGATTCGAAGTCGAAGGACCTCTCGTACAATTCGTTTTTTGTGCCGACGCGGAGAGGTGCGTGAGTGGTTGAAACGAGCCGCCTCGAAAGTCGAGGTGCTTAGCGGGCGTTTGAGCCCGCTGCCGAGATCCTGAGCGTAGAATCCGCGCGACTTGCGGATTCGAAGTCGAAGGCACCTCTCGTACAATTCGTTTTTTGTGCCGACGCGGAGAGGTGCGTGAGTGGTTGAAACGAGCCGCCTCGAAAGTCGAGGTGCTTAGCGGGCGTTTGAGCCCGCTGCCGAGATCCTGAGCGTAGAATCCGCGCGAATTGCGGATTCGAAGTCGAAGGACCTCTCGTACAATTCGTTTTGTTGTGCCGACGCGGAGAGGTGCGTGAGTGGTTGAAACGAGCCGCCTCGAAAGCGGCCATACCTGAAAGGGTATCGGGGGTTCAAATCCCTCCCTCTCCGCCAGTTCTTGCCAGGTCCTTCGGCTGCGCTCAGGATTTCGCCCGCGCGACTCCCGCTTCGCTCACGCCGCGACCACGGCTCAAGTTCAAATCCCTCCCTCTCCGCCAGTTCTTGATCCCGCAAAATTTATTTGACGGTGCAGCTGCAGACGCCGGGCTGGTGCGCGGCGGGCTGCTGGGGGGCGCGGATCACCGGCGGAACCTTCTCCACGGCCATTGCCTGGCGCGGCGCTTGGATGACAGGCTCAGAAAGATAGGGCACGACGGGCGGCATAGATGCCAATTGCAGCATGGATTCGCTCACCATCGGTTGCTGGGCATAGGCCTGGTTGGCGACGGGCTGCGAGACCGCATGATTGACAGGCTCCTGGCAAAAGGCGGTGGTTGCAAAAAGGAGCGCTGAGAGCACGAGCGTAGTGAATTTCAAGCGAAATTCCTCCGGCTTGGTTACCTTCGATACTCTCTTTAGATACATCCAGAGACACTGGGATCGCAAGAAATGTTTGCGATTTTTACTTTTCCCATTTCCTCCAAATGGCTGCTCGTAACGCCGCAGATACTATAGGCAGCGGCCTTCATTAACTCTTCTCACAACCATGCGATCGGCCTATTCTGCTCGGCGCAACTCTATACTGTCGGGATGAAGAAGAGTTGGAAGACAAAACTCATCCACACGCAAAGCAGTGTTCCCCAGGGCTTTCGCTCGCTCGTGACCCCGACTTACCGGGGCTCCACGGTCCTGTTTTCCGACGCAAAGTCGGTCAACGATCACTGGGACCAGGAGCAAGTCGGCTATACCTACGGACTTTACGGCACGCCGACCGTGCTCGAATTGGCAGCACGCGTTTGCGAACTCGAAGGCGGAGCGCACACCCTGATTACGGCCGGGGGACAGGGCGCAATTTCGCTCATTCAGCTGGCGCTGCTCAGCGCCGGCGATCACGTGCTGCTTCCGGAAAACATCTACGCCCCCAACCGCAAGCTGGCGCATTCGCTGCTGCGGCGCTTTGGCGTAGAGGTAACGATGTACGCGCCGACGATCGGCGGCGGCATTGCCGAGCTCATCAAGGACAACACCCGCCTGGTGTGGTGCGAAAGTCCGGGCTCACTCACCATGGAAGTACAGGACGTGCCCGCGATCGCCGCGGCCGCACACGCGCGCGGCGCGCTGGTGGTGCTCGATAACACCTGGTCGTCGGGCGTGTTCTTTGACGCCTTTGCGCACGGCGTCGATATTGAAATGCAGGCATTGACCAAGTACATTGGCGGGCATAGCGACCTGTTGCTGGGCGCGGTGACGGTGAAAGACCGTGCCCTCTACGAAAAACTGGGCAACACCTTCCAGGTGCTGGGCTTCTCACCATCGCCCGACGAGTGCTCCCTGGCGTTACGCGGCATGAAGACCTTGGCGGTGCGGTTGCGCCAGATCGAGCAATCGGCATTGCAAGTCGCGCAGTGGTTGGCCCAGCGGCCGGAGATTGAGCGAGTGCTGCATCCGGCATTGCCGTCGTGCCCCGGCCACGAGTTCTGGAAACGCGACTTCACCGGCTCAAGCGGGCTGTTCTCCATCATCTTCAAACCGGGTCCGACCAAGCAACAGGTGCAGGCATTTGTCGATGCTCTCGACCTGTTCGAGATTGGCTATAGCTGGGGTGGGGTGGCCAGCCTCGCGGTCGCTTATGACCTTTCGCACGCCAAGGGACGCGGAGAGTATGGGCATCGGATCGTGCGCTTGTATATCGGACTGGAGGAGCCGGAAGAGTTGATTGCGGACCTCGAACAGGCGCTGGCCGCGGTGCGCTAGACCTAAACGCGTTACGTGCCGGTTGAACCGAAGCCTTTGGCGCCGCGCGCGGCCGTGGCCAAATCCGATTCGACGACTTCGGTGGCAACGAAGGGATGTTCGAGCAGTTGGGCGATCTTGTCGCCTCGCTTGATGGCGTAGGGTTCGCTCCCCAGGTTTTCTATCAACACGATAATCTCTCCGCGATAACCGGCATCGATCACCCCGGCATTGCACATCAGCCGCTTTTTCGCCATCCCGGAGCGTGTCTTCACGACCCCGCCGGCCGCGGGATCGAATTGGATGGCGATGCCGGTGGGAACGCCGGCTGCCCCGCGAGGGTCGAGGGTTACATCTTCCGAGGCGTAAAGGTCATAGCCGATGTCTT
This sequence comes from uncultured Acidobacteriaceae bacterium, assembly GCA_963703075.1. Classification (GTDB taxonomy): domain Bacteria; phylum Acidobacteriota; class Terriglobia; order Terriglobales; family Acidobacteriaceae; genus Korobacter. The sequence continues at coordinate 1,263,596 of OY969786.1, read as the reverse complement.
CACCGGGGTGTCCGATGGTGGGCAGGATGGCATGCGGAGAGAGTCGCTTCACTTTGAGCATGGGTGATTTTCGCACGGTTACGCGGCGGGTGATTGGATGAAGCGATCGGCGGTGGTGGGTGCAGACAGTCTTGATACCCATCCTGTCCTGCGGACAAGGATGGGTCACCCACAGGTTGCTAGGCGCTGGCGGATTTTGCGAAGGCCAACACGGCGCCGGTTTCGGTGTTGTGAATGTCGAAGACCGTGACCAGCTTCGTGATCTGCAGCAACTCGAGGGTTCGCGCGCTCAAGCGCGCCAGTTTCACGTCTCCGCCGAGCGCGCGCGCCGAGCTGTAGAGGCTGATGAGGGTTCCGAGCCCGCCGGAATCGATGTAGCTGACGTCCTTCATGTTCATGACGATCTGCTTGTAGGCGGGCAGGAGTTTCTTGATGGAGTCTCGGAGAAAGCCGGACTCTTCACCGAAGATCAGGCGTCCGGCGCAATCGACGATGATGATGCCGTCAATGGTCCGCGTACTGATGGTGAATTGCATGGCTGGGTTCCTCCGTTTAGCCGAAAAGGGTACCGTGACCAGGCGGCAATGGCAATCGAAAGCCACAAACTTTGAGAAATCGCGTCACGGAGGCTTGGGCGACCGGACGAGGAGGGAGGGCGACCACAGACTCTGAATTCGGACGGTATAATCGAGTGACGCCCCACCATGAGCTACCAGGTTCTTGCCCGCAAATACCGTCCGCAGCGTTTTTCCGAGGTCATCGGCCAGGACCACGTGACCCGCACCTTGAAAAACGCCATCGAGCAGCAGCGTATTGCGCACGGCTACATCTTCAGCGGACACCGCGGCATTGGCAAGACGACGATCGCGCGCATTCTGGCCATGGCGCTGAATTGCCAGTCGGCCGACCATCCTGTGCCGGAGCCTTGCGGCGTCTGCGATAGCTGCCGGGAGGTCAAGGCCGGCGAATCGGTGGACGTAATCGAGATCGACGCGGCCACCAACCGCGGCATCGACGAAATCCGCGAGTTGCGCGAAGGCGCACGGTATCGCCCGGCGCGCGACCGCTTCAAGATCTACATCCTCGACGAGGCCCACCAGATTACCGATGCGGCCTTCAACGCGCTGCTGAAGACCCTGGAAGAGCCGCCCGGACATATCGTCTTCATGATGGCGACCACCGAGCCGGAGGACATTCCCCAGACCATCCGCTCGCGCTGCCAGCACTTCAGCTTTCATGCCGTGAAGTTCGACGACATCGTTCACCAGTTGCGCGACATTGCAACCAAGGAAGGCATTGGCGCGGAAGACGATGCCCTGGCGCTGCTGGCCGAGGCCGGTGATGGATCCATGCGCGATGCCCTGAGCATCATGGACCAGGCCATCGCAGCCTGCGGAAACAAGCTCGAAGACCGAGGACGTGCGCGGACTGATGGGAACGGTTTCCTCCGATGTGCTGGAGGAGGTCCTGAACGGCGTGCATGCCAACTCCAGCGAACGCGTATTGACGACCATCGATCGGTTGCTGGTCGAGGGACACAGTCCGCTGCACTTTGCCAAGCAGGCGGTGCGCTTCCTGCGCAATGCGATGGTGGCCAAAGTGGCGGGCAAAGAGAGTTCCCTGCTGCAGATTTCGAGCGATGAACGGGAACGCGTGGCGCGGGTGGCAGAGCAGTTCTCGGAAGAAGACCTGGCGCGCTTTTTGCAGATCATGCTCCGTACCCACTCCGAGCTGAGCTATAAGCAGGAACAACGATTCCACCTCGAGTTGGGACTGTTGAAGCTGGTACATGCCCAGCGCATGCTGCCCCTGGAAGAGCTACTGAGCGGAGCGGCGAGCGGGACGCAGCATTCGACAGCAAGCGGACCACGCGCCGTGCCGTCCCGCCCGATTGCTGCTTCGTCCACTCCCTCGTCTGTCCGACCAACGCCGTTTGAATCGAGCCGGACCACGACCGCGCCACGGCCTTCGCCGTTCGAGGCCGATCGCAATCGCAAGACCGAACCCAAAGCGGAGACGCCGGCTGAAAGCGCGCCGCCGAGCGCACCCGTCGCCTATGGCGGAGCACAGCCAGCGCGCGCCTATGAGGCGCAGAGCACTTCGCCGGCTGCAGTGGCCACGGTCAGCGCAGTGGCCGTCGCTGAACCCTTACCTTCACCGGAACCCGCCGCAGTGGCAATGCCGGCGCCGAGTGCCGAGGTTTCTGTCGAAACGATTCGCGATACGGTGCTGAACGAAATGGAAACTGCGGGACAGAACGTTCTGGTGCACACCCTGGAAACCGGCGCGTGGTCGATCAGCGGGAACGAAGTGCTGGTGAAGGTTGCGCTTTCGCCGGCGATGATCGAGTTGAGCATGGGACCCGAGGTTCGCAAGCTGGTAACGGCGGCGGTGAACAAGGTAGCGGGCCGTCCGCTGAAGTTTTCGTTGGTGGGTGGAGCGGATCCGGCACAGATCGCCAAGCCGGTAGCACGCGCAGTGGGGGGAACGTCGGCACGGGCGCGAGCTATGCAACATCCGCTCGTGAACTACATGCAGGAAAAGTTCGGCGCGGAAGTGCGGACGGTCATCGATAAGAAGGAAGATCGATAAAGGAAAAAGATATGGGTGGATTCAATCTCAACGACATGATGGCGCAGGCCAAGCAGCACGCCGATGAGTTACAGAAGAAGATGGCACAAACCGTGATCGAGGCCACCGCGGGCGGCGGCAGCGTGACGGTGAAAATGAATGGTCAGAAGCAACTGCTGAACGTAAAGATCGAGCCGGAAGTAGTGAAATCCGGTGATGTGGAGATGCTGCAGGACCTGGTAACGGCGGCCGTCAACGAAGCCTCGCGGCGGGTCGACCAGGCGATGCAGTCGAGCCTGGGCGGAATGCTCGGCGGCATGGGGTTACCGGGCTTCTAAGCGGTCGACGGCGCGAGCGGAATGCAAGATCCTTCGGCCGCGAATGCGGAATCTCTCCGCATTCTTCGCTCAGGATGACAGAGACATTGAGGAGATTGGATTGTCGAAATTTGCCGAGCCGATGGCGCGGTTGATTGATGAACTCAAGAAGCTGCCGGGTGTCGGCAACAAGAGCGCACAGCGTCTGGCGTTCCATATCCTGCGTTCGAGCGAAGACGATGCCACCCTTCTGGCCGACGCCGTCCGCGATGTGAAGGCCAAGCTGCGGCTGTGCTCCATCTGCAACAACATCACCGACGTCGATCCCTGCACCTATTGCGCCAATCCCACCCGCAACCAGCAAATCATCTGCGTAGTAGAAGAACCCACCAATATTTCATCGATTGAAAAGACGCGCCATTTCAATGGGGTATATCACGTTCTTCATGGAACGCTTTCACCTTTGCACGGGGTTGGCCCGGAGCATTTGCGGATCAACAACCTGCTCAAGCGCGTCGGCAATGGCGCGGTCGAAGAGATTATCCTGGCGACCAATCCGACGGTGGAGGGCGAAGCGACAGCCACCTATTTGTCGAAGATACTGAAGAGTGAAGGCGTACGCGTCACCCGCATCGCCACCGGAGTTCCGGTCGGCAGCGATATTGAATACGCCGATGAAGTCACCATGCAGAAGGCAATGGAAGGCCGCCGGGAACTCTAGTTTTTTCTCTCCAGCGCGGCGCGATCCCACTTCGCCAAATCCGCGGCACCGTCATACGTAGTCTGCAGAAATTCCATGAGCGCGTCGTCGGGCTTTGGCTCGCGACGCAGCGCGTCATAGGGCAGGATGAACTCGCCCAGGTCCTTGTTGAAGGATGCGCTCGCCGGCGAGACTTTCACCGTTTCCAATCCTTCCGGCGCAGGGGCAGCGTACGCGTAGAAGGCCGCCTGGCCGAACCCCCCATTGCCAGGCCAGAAGCCCGCGCTGATCACTTCCTGCGAATAGGCCTCTCGTGTGATGGCATCGGCGCCAGGCCGCGGCGGTGCGGGGCGGCCGGAAAAGCGGGTGACGGCGAGATCGAAGCTTCCCCAGAAAAAATGCGCCGGGCTGACCTTGCCGACGAAGTGTGACGAGAAGCGCTGGAAGATTGCCGTGGTACGCATCAGGATTTTCCAGAAGCGTCGCGCGTATTCCGGATCGTAGGCGGCATGCACCGTGTCTTCGGGAAAAGGAATCGGCTCTTTCAATTCGCACGGCAGCGGATGAATGGTGACCGCGACGCCGAGTTGCTCAAGGCAGGCGAGATACTCGCGGTAAAAGTCAGCCACCGTTCGCGGACGCAGGGGGAGCGAACGATCACGGCCGTCGCTCAACCGGAAGTGCAATTGGTGCGCGAGAAAATCGAATTCGATCTCCAGCGTGCCGCCGGGAATGGGCATGGCCGAGGTGGTCAGGCCGCAGGGCGAAACGTACAGCGTGACATTCCACCACTGGGCTTGGAGCGGCGCGAGGGCGAGACGCGTCTTGCCGACGATCTGCGTCCACATGTGCAGGGTGGTGGCGGTCGGCTCCCATTCGTTCCACGGGAGTGCGGGCCATTCATCGTTGCGTGCAGTGTTGCTCGCCATTGTCGCGACCTCCGCGTCGGGTGATTATAGTCGCGCGCCGGGGATGCGGTGGGCGTGACAGAATGAATGGATGGCCTCGCAACCAACCGCTCCACAGTTTCTCTATGGCACCGCCTGGAAGGAAGAGCGCACCGCAGCACTGACGCTCGAAGCGTTACGGGCGGGGTTCCGCGCCATCGATACCGCCAATCAGCGGCGGCACTACTTCGAAGCTGGCGTGGGAGAGGCGGTTGCGGAGGCCTATCGCAGCGGACTGGTGCGACGCGAGGATCTTTTTCTGCAAACAAAGTTCACCTACCGCGGCGGACAGGATCATCGGCTTCCCTACGATCCGTCGGCACCGCTCGCACAACAGGTGGCGCAGTCGATGGCGAGTTCCCTCGAACATCTCGGCACCGACTATGTCGACAGCTATGTGCTGCACGGGCCGGCTTCCGGGCAAGGTTGGAGCGAGGCGGACGATGAGGTCTGGCAAGCGATGCAGCGCGAGCGAGCCGCGGGCCGGGCACGCGCATTAGGTGTGAGCAATGTCCGGCTACATCACCTCGAACAGATGCGCGAAACTCCGGCGTTCGTCCAGAACCGTTGTTTTGCGCGCCTTGGGTGGGACCGCGAGATCCGTGCGTTCTGTCGCGAACGGGGCATCGTGTACCAGGGATTCTCGTTGCTGACGGCGAACGTGGAAGTCTTGCAGCATCCGCTGGTGCGTACGATCGCCGGGCATTTGCAGGCGACGGTGCCGCAAGTAATATTCGCCTTCGCGCGACAGGTCGGCATGTTGCCGTTGACCGGGACGACGAATGCAGAGCACATGCGCGAAGACCTCGCCAGCTTATCGGTGAAGCTGCCGGAAGACGCAGTCGAGACGATCGAAAGCTTGGTGGGCTGAGTCCCGCGACGCCGTGACGTCACTATCCGAACACGCGACCATCTAAAAACGAGCACCGATCGAAGTTCGTGCAGCACGGTTCCCACCTCGTCCGAGGACAAGAGTGGGACACCCACTGCTTTGGAGCCGAATTGTAATTAGCCGGCGAGTTTTGCCAGCAAGTCTTGCGGATGGACAGGTTTTGCGAGGATTTCGAACTCATGCCCCTTGGCGCGGGCACTTTCCAGCAGATCGGCGGTCGCAGCCTGCCCGGAAAACAGCAGGATCTTACAGCCAGGTAAAAAACTACGGATCTGGATAGCGGCCTCAATCCCGTTCATGTCGGGCATGATGACATCGCTGATGATGAGGTCAGGGTGATTGTTACGTGCGCTCTCAACTGCAGCAGTGCCGGTGTACACCGGAGACGCGTCGAAACCCGCCTTGTTGAGGATGATCGATAAGGTATCTGCGATCACCTGCTCGTCATCGACGACAAGGACCCGGCGTTTCGGCTTGTTACTTGTCATTCATTGCTCCTGGGGTAAACGTATCCCTGAATCCCGGGATGATCCTACTGGGAACCCGAACCGGGGCGCTCGGTTTCGGACGAATGTAGAAATTATATCCTGTCGAGCAGCACCGGGATTTAGATGCAGCAAACTTCACTTCGACTGAACTTAAGGTAAAGTCCACGTCATATCGCGCCATGATGTTATTCAATCCCGTAATCCCTCCAGCGGCGGGTTACGAGTTTACTCGTAGCCTCGTCCATTGTCACCTCGTCCGGCCAGGGGCGCTCAAAGCCTTCGGTAGGCCACTTGCGGGTGGCATCAATGCCCATCTTTGAACCGAAGTTAGCGAGTCGCGCGGCGTGATCCAGCGAATCGACCGGACCCAGGGTGAACTGAATATCGCGCTCGGGATCGATGTTATTGCAAACCTTCCAAACGACCTCGGCGGCATTCTGCACATTCACATCTTCGTCCACCACGACGATGCACTTTGTAAACATCGCCTGGCCCATCCCCCAAATGGCGCTCATCACCTTGCGTGCCTGGCCCGGATAGCTCTTGCGAATCGAAACGATCATCAGGTTGTGAAAAACACCTTCCACGGGAAGGTTAATGTCGACGATCTCTGGAATGGTGACGCGCATCAGTGGCAGGAAAATGCGCTCGACAGCTTTGCCCATGTAGGCATCTTCGACGGGCGGCTTACCCACAATGGTGGCGGAGTAGATCGGATCCTTGCGGTGGGTAATGCACTGGACATGGAATACCGGATAAAGGTCTTCGAGCGAGTAAAAGCCGGTATGATCGCCGAAGGGTCCCTCGGTACGAAGTTCGTCGAGATTTACGTAGCCCTCGAGGATGATCTCGGCGTTGGCCGGCACTTCGAGATCGAGGGTCTCGCACTTCACCAGTTCCACGGGCTTCTGGCGCAGGAAGCCGGCAATCATATATTCCTCGATGTCCGGCGGCGCGGGCACGATCGCCGAGAACATCAGCGCGGGATCGGTGCCAAGCGCGACGGCCACTTCCATCTTCCCTTTCGGACCGGTGGTTTCGGTTGCGCCGCCGCCAGAGCGAGCCATTAAATCGACGGCGGTCGATTTGCCCTGCGGGTCGCCGCCGACGTGGGCGGACCGCATGCGCTCGCGATAATGCTCTGCGCCGCCCTTGTGGCGCTGCCAATGCATCCCCGTAGAGGTAGCATCGTAGACCTGCATGCGATAAGCGCCGACGTTGCGCTTCCCTGTCCGTGGATCGCGGGTAATGACGCAGGGCAAGGTAATGAAGGGGCCGCCATCCTGAGGCCAGGTGGTGAGGATTGGAAAATCGAGCAGCGAGAAGTTGTCCTTCTTGATGACTTCCTTGCACGGCCCGCTGGTGACGGTCTTGGGAAAAAACTTGCCGAGATCGGCCAGCATGGGCAGCATCTTGATTTTGTCGAGCAGACCTTGGGGTGACTTCACATCCATGAACTCGCGAATGCGGCCGGAGATTTCGTCGAGGGCGTTGACCTCGAGGGCGAGTTGCATGCGACGCTCGGAACCGAACTGGTTCATCAGGACCTTGGACCCTGGATAGCCTTTCACGTTTTCAAACAGAAGCGCCGGACCGCCCGGGCCTTTGCCGTTGCGAGCGGGCCACTTGGAGACGCGGTCGGTGATTTCGCAGATTTCGAGCTTCGGATCGACCTCGGACTTGATGCGCTTGAGTTCACCAGCACGGTCGAGCGCGGCGATCCACTCGCGGATATCGTTGTAGGCCACTCTGGCCTCGCTTTCGTGATCTCGGACGAAGGGAGATTATAGCGGTTCGGGATCGATAGGCGGCCATAGCACGCCGGTCACCTCCAGGCACGTGCAAAGCGCCGGCATTTGCTGGCTGCGGCGGAGCTTTCGCTGCTTGTTCGCAACCTCAAGGGTGTTGTCGTAACCCGATAGTGTCATGGAGCGGGTGAGCGTAGGTGCAGTCGGTCGGAACTCTTAAGCTCTGTCGCTCATTCCTTCCGCGGACTTCCCTGTTTAGCCTCGCAATGTACCCACGCTGCGGCGTGCAGTACACATTCTTTCTTGCGACGAGGGTCCGTGACTCACCAACTTTTTCCCCGAAAGTCCCTGGCGATCATTTCATTTCTTCTTCTCTCAACCGCCGTATTTGCACAAGTTCCCAAACCGCCGGCCGGGGCAAGGACCATCGCCCGGCTGGAAGAATCGAGCGATTGGGAAACCTGCGGATCCTGCGGCAATGCCGGGGGCGCTGGCGCGGAAGCCGCGTACAGCATGGAGCGCGGCCTCACCAGCCCAAGCATGGATGGAAGCTCAACCCAGTTCAAGATTGGCGGCTCCCACCCATATAAAAACGCGTACTGGTATATCAAGCATTACGACACGCCCAGCAAACCCCTCAGCTACCTGAAATACGAATTTGAGCTGTATATTCCGAGCGGGTTCGCGAATACTCCGCAGGCGATCGAGTTCGAATGCCAGCAAAAGGCCAGCGGCCACACCTACAACTTCGCTTGGCAGGCTGATTATGGCAGCCATCAGTGGAGGATTTTTAACTACGCGGCGAGACGCTGGGAGAGCTCCGGCTTGAGCTTTGCCGGCCTCACTCCGGGCACATGGCACCACGTCATCGCGGAATTTCATGCCGACGGCACGCAGGTTGTGCATGATGCGCTCACGATCGATGGGACGCGGCGGGTGGTAAACATCCGGCACCAAGCGCGGGCCTCGAGCCGAGGCGAGTACCTGACAAACGCGTTTCAGCTCGACCTGGACGGGGCGCCCACCGGCTACCACGTGTACGTCGACGCGATGTCGATTACTTATAAGTGAAGTTCAGGGCGAGCGTCACGGTGACGCTTCGCCCTGCACAATCGGTCGGAGTTACTTCTTGCTCTTCTTTTTCACCGGCGCCTTCTTGGCCGGTGCTTTTTTTGCGGCTGGCTTGGCGGCTGGCTTGGCGGCTGCCTTAGCCGCAGGTTTGGCCGCCTTGGCAGGTGCCTTCTTAGGCGGTTCCGGCTTCTTGGCTACTTTTTTGGCCGGCTCGACCTTGACAGCCGGCTTCTTCGCCTCAGCAGCTTTCGCAGCAGCAGCCTTAACGGGAACCGGCGGAGGCGCTGGCGGTGCCGGAGGCGCAGCCACGGCTTCTGCCCCTTTCGGTTTGCGTCCACGTTTGCCGGGTGCCGGCGGCGGGGTTGCGGCGGCGGAAGCAGCAGCGGCCGCAGCCTTGGCGGCTTCCGCGGCGGCGGCTCCCTTCTTCCCGCGCTTGGCCGGTGGGGGCGGTGGCGGTGGTGGAGGCGGGGGCGCGTAAGGCTTCAAGAACCTCAGAATTTCATTGTGCGAGCGCAGCTTGCCGTCGAGCAGCAACAGAAACGCTTCGTCCGCGATCTTCGGATACTCGGGCAGCTGCGGGGTGATGAGCAGCTCAGCCATTTCCGGGAACGGCAGCTTCTCGCGGAACTGCCGCCACTTGCCGAAGAAATTCTTGATCTTGTCCTGCACCGCCGATTGACGGCCGGTGATACTCAGGAACAGGAGTGCTTCCGGCGACGCGTTGCTCAGCAGCTTCCACGTCCCTGAAGGCGTGTTGGCTTCTTTGCCGGAGAGCCGCTTGGCAAGATCTTTCGCGCCATCCTCGAGATGCTTCCACGCGTGCACGAAGTCGCGGCGCGGAATCAGCTTCTGGATGTCGGCAATGTCCTTCTCGCCGAGCTTCCGGGTGAGGAAGTACATCACCGCCGGAGACGCGTCGACGCTGATACCGAAGTCGACCATCTGCTGCTTCGTCTTGAGAAGCTGGGTCAGCTCGGGAGATTCGAGCTTGGCGACCGTCCAGTGAGGATGCAGGATCTTCAGCCAGCCCTCTTTTTCCAGGGCACGGACGATCTCAATGGGATTGTCTTCGCGGGCCACTTGTTCAAGCTCGTAGCCGACCGCGTCTTTGTTGATGTAGTCGATGTAGTTGTTTTCCCGGGCAGCGTCGTAGCGGGCCTGGGTGCGTTCCTCGAGCGGCCAGTGGAAGCGGGCGGAGAAACGGGTAGCCCGCAGCAGGCGCGAAGGCTCCTCGTAGAAGGCGTAGTTATGCAGAACCCGCAGCACCTTGGACTCGGCATCGGCAACGCCGTTAAAGGGGTCGGCCAGCAACCCGCGCGAGCCAGGGTTCAAAGAGAGGGCCATCGCGTTGACCGTAAAGTCGCGGCGGCGGAGGTCCTCATTGATCGTGGCAGGCTCGATTTTGGGAGTTTTACCCGGTTTTTCGTAGATTTCGGCGCGTGCCATGCTCACTTCTGCACGCACGTTTCCGGGCAACAGCAAGTGCATCGTGCGGGTCGATTCCTCGATCCCGTGCACTGACACGCCCGCCTTCTCCAGATCTTTCTGGAGCTTAAGTGGGTTTCCTTGCAACGTTAAGTCGATGTCCCGGATAGGAAAACCGGTAATGAGGTCGCGGAGTGCTCCGCCCGTCAGATAAATATTCATCTCGTGGGCGCGAGCAACGTCGGTGATGAGATTCACGGCCTTTTGCTGGTCTGGCGTGAACCTGGTTTCCATTGCGTAAATGTAATCAGCCATTGATCTTACGTCCCCGTCGAAACGGAACACACACGCTTCGTTGGTCGCTGCCGCGCATTGGCGGCACACGTCGATTCCGCAGGGGAATTTCCCTTATGGAGCTCCCTGGGGAGCCCGTTCTGCCTATCTAAGTGACTGAGTCGTAGATACTTACAAAAGTGCACCGAAGACGCGGCAACAGCGAGACGATATCACAACGTTTACGATTTGGCTACAAAGTTGATTTGATAGGAGATAGCCGAAGGAAAAGGTGCGAAAATCACAAACAGCAGGGCCCGCGCGGGACGCGGGTTTGCGAGTACCCGCACAATGGCTTCCACCCACAAAAAGGTTGTCGTCCGCAAGCTGGACCGAGACAGCATCAACGGTTTCGTTGGCCCGCACTTCATCAGCGAAGGCAAGCTCGAGCTGCTGAATACGGCCGGGAACGTGGTGCTGATCGAGTTGCGGGACATCAAGGGTGTGTATTTCGTCCGCGATTTCAATGATTCGGAAGACCTGATGCGGAAGACCTTTGCCAACCGGCCACGGGCGGAAGGGTTATGGGTACGGCTGAAATTCCGCGACAACGATATTGTCGAGGGATTGATGCCCAACGATCTTATGCAGATCACAACGGAAGGGTTCCTGATCAACCCTCCTGATACGCGGTCGAACACGCAACGCATCTTTGTACCCCGTTCGGCCCTTACCGAGATGGTTGTCCTCGGCGTGATCGGCGAGCGCGTTCGGCGCAAGCCGAGCGAAGAGTTCCAGGTGCCAATGTTCTCCGAGTAGCGTCCGGTTGGTGTTTTGCCCTGCGATTAGAATCTCTGCATGAAACTCACTGAGGTTGCTGCGCGTCTCGGCGTTGCGATCGACAACTGCGCGTCCCCAGAACAAATTGACGTCACCGGCGTCACGGGCATTGAAGACGCCGGCCCGCACAGCATCACGTTTGTCTCGAATCCTCGCTATATTGCTGCGGCACGCACAACGAAGGCGGCGGCGATCCTGGTGAACGAAGAGTTCCGGGCAGGTTCTGTGCCGCTGCTGCGAAGCAAGAACCCGTATCTCAGCTTCGCTAAGGCGATCGAGCTGTTCTATGCGCCACCACGGTACGCGCCGGGCATTCACCCTACGGCGGTGATCGCGCCGACGGCGACCATCGGATCGAATGCTTCCATCGGCCCCTATGTGGTCATCGAAGACCACGTGGTAATTGGCGACAACTGCGTGCTGCGGGCGCACGTGGTGATCTACGAAGGAGCGCAGATCGGCCACGACTTTCTGGCGCACGCGCATGCGGTGGTGCGCGAGCATTGCCGGATTGGCAACCGAGTCATCCTGCAGAACGGGGTGGTGATCGGGGCGGATGGCTATGGGTTCGCGCGCGACGGCGAACACTGGTACAAGATCGTGCAGTCGGGGATCACGGTGCTGGACGACGACGTCGAGGTGCAGGCCAATGCCACGGTGGATCGCGCCTCAATTGGGGAAACGCATATCTATGCGGACGCGAAAATCGACAACCTGGTGCAGGTTGGCCATGGGTCGAGCGTTGGGGAGCATAGTCTGCTCTGTTCGCAGGTCGGACTCGCGGGCTCCAGTCATGTCGGCAAGAACGTAATCCTGGCGGGGCAAGTGGGGGTCGCGGGGCACCTGCACATTGGGGACGGCGTGATCGCCGCCGGCCAGACCGGCGTACAGAATGACATCGAACCGGGACGGCGGATCGGCGGATCCCCATCCTTCGATCACAAGCAATGGATCAAGGCGTGGCAGGTCTATACCCGGTTACCAGAGTTAGCCAAGGAAGTCCGCAAACTTGCATCCAAGAAAGAAGAGTAGCTGCCGCTATTTCGTTTGAGGCAACGGCAGGCTTGGTCTAGAGTCTTTCGGACAATCTTTGCGGCGTGTCGGCTTCCCCCAGCATGAGCGAATCCTTGGATCCCACAGTTGTCTCGATCACCTCCGGCCCGAAGCCGATCCGAGTGCTGCTGCTGGACGACAGCGAAGAAAACCTGATTCTGCGCTCGGTCATCCTCCGGCAAAAGGGCTACCAGGTGGTGACCACCGCTTCGGTGGAAGAAGCGGAAGCGAAGCTGGGCGACATCGACATCGCAGTGCTGGATTATCATCTCGGTCACGGCAAGTTTGGAACCGAGGTCGCCGATTCGCTGCGGCAGAAACGTCCGCAAGTTCCAATCATCATTCTCTCGGCCACCCTCGAGAGGCGCTTCGGCGGCGTTGCCGACATGCATCTGCTGAAAGGCTATAGCTCGGTCGACGACCTGGTGGACGCGCTGCGCTCTTTCGAGGCGAAAAAACGCGGGAAGCCGGTGGTGGTGGATGCCCGCGAGTTTTTCTATTCACGAATTGCCATGGCAATGGGCGAAGACGTAGTGCTGGAGATCATGGATCGTGAAGGCGGCTGGCAGTATGTGAACGACTATTGCGCCGCCGTGCTGGAGAAGAAGCGCACCTGGTTCGTGGGGCAGAACCTGTTCGAGACCTATCCCCAGATCAGCGAAGAATGGCGCGAAATCATCCGCCACGTGGCCGACACGCGTGAGACTTACATCGACCGCCGGGGCATCCGCGGGGCGTCGCATTTACCGACGAAGAGCCCATGGTGGCAATGGAACGTGCTGGTATTCCCGATCAAGTTGAGCGACGAAAGAGATGGCGTGGTGATGACAGCGCGTTTGATCCAGAAGAAGAAATAAGCAGCTGCAAAGATTGCCCAGGCAAGAAATCGCACAGATTACGGAAGTCCACAGATTTTCGAGCAGGATCACTGGAACTTTGGTGTCTCGGCGTACCCGCTCCATTTACATTTATGCGCACACAATTTCCGCCCCGAATTACAATGTTTGAAACTCAGGTTCTCGGACCCGCACTCATGGATAAGTTTGTAATTCGCGGCGGCACACCGCTGCTCGGCACCATACGCGTCAGCGGCGCGAAGAACGCAGCCCTGCCTGCCATGGCGGCTTCCCTGCTGACGGAGGAGCCGGTGATCCTGGAGAACATTCCCCAGGTGCGGGACATCATCACGGAGCGAAACCTGCTGGCCGCCATGGGCGCCGAGGTCGAGCTGGGTTATGGAAGGGCACAACATCGCACCACGCTCTGCTGCCGAAGGCTGGTCAATCCCGAGGCTTCTTACGAACTGGTGAAAACCATGCGGGCATCGACGCTGGTGCTCGGCCCGCTGGTGGCGCGCACAGGCGTCGCGCGGGTGTCGCTGCCGGGAGGGTGCGCGATTGGCGCCCGGCCGATCGACCTGCACATCAAGGGGCTGGAAAAACTGGGAGCGCAGATTACCCAGGACCACGGATACATCCAGGCCTCAGCGGAGCGGTTGAAGGGCGGCCACATCGTTTTCGACAAGATCACGGTGACCGGCACGGAAGACCTGTTGATGGCTGCCACCCTGGCCGAGGGCGAGACAGTGATGGAGAATTGCGCCCGGGAACCCGAAGTGACCGACCTGGCGCACCTGCTGATCAAGATGGGGGCAAGGATCGAGGGAGTGGGCACGTCAACCTTGAAGATTCACGGCGTGGAGAAGTTGCACGGGGCCCGGCATCGCATCATTCCGGACCGCATTGAGGCCGGCACGTTCATCATCGCGGGCGCGCTCACGGGCGGCGACCTGATGGTGCAAGGCTGCGATCCTGGGCACTTGGGCGCGCTGCTGGCGAAGCTGGAAGAAAACGGAGTGCAGATCCGCACCAACGGCGAATCGGTTCGCGTGATGGGCGACGGGGGGCTCAGGGCGAGCGACATTACGACCGAGGAATATCCCGGCTTCCCCACCGACATGCAGGCGCAGTACATGACCCTGGCGACGCAATCGGATGGTCCGTCGGTGGTGGTCGAAAACATCTTCGAGAACCGCTTTATGCATGCGCAGGAGTTGGTGCGCATGGGGGCAAACATCAAGATCGACGGCCGCCGCGCGATTGTGCGGGGTAAGACCCCACTGAGCGGAGCGGCGGTGCAGGCCAGCGACCTACGCGCCTCGGCCTCGCTGGTGATCGCGGCGCTGGTCGCCGAGGGCGAAACGATCATCGACCGGGTCTACCACATCGACCGCGGCTACGAGAACATCGAAGAAAAGCTGCGGCACGTGGGTGCGGAGATCCGCAGGATTGGCGAGATGTTCCCCAAGAAAGCCACGCCGGTGGCGGTTTCCTGAGGCACCCCTAAAGTATGTGAGTTCCACGATGCTAAAACAGCAGCTCTGGCCCTAGGTCGATCCAGCAACTCTCAGGTTGCCCTCAAAAGCAAGATTTTCCCCTCGTTCAATTCACGGCACAGTCTCACAACTGAGCATCTATGTGGATTGCGCTACTTCTGTTCGCTTTTCCCAGGAGGGGACACGTTCATGAAGCACACCCACATCTTCACATTTGCCCTTGCAGCGGCTTTGACCGCCGCGCCCAGCATGTTCGCTCAACAGGAGCCGGACAAAACCGACAATCCCAAGACTCACGAAGAAGCCAAGCCTGCCGATAACAAGGCGGCCAAGCCAGACGAGAGGACCAAGCCCCAGGCGCCAGCGAAAGACGACCGCAAGGGCGATGCGAAGGCCGCCAAAATTCCTCAGTCTGACCAGGAGCCCGGAGTAAAGAACCCCGAAGCCGCCAAGCAGCAGGGGAAGAACGAGCACCAGGACGCCGCGCGCATGCCGCAGTCGGACCAGGAAGCAGCTCCACAGGAGCGGGACCGTGACAATCATGCCGACGCGAACCATGCCGATGCGAAGCGGGCCGACGCCAACAAACACGCGGATTATCACTTCAAGAGCGACGCCAAGACGAAGCTTAAGAGCCGCTACACGAACATCAGCCATGTCGACCGCAGCCATCGCGTGACGATCGTCCGCGAACAGGCCATGCCGGTTGAGATCCGCACCCAGATTGAGCCGGTACCGATGGACATGGTCAGCTACTTGGGCCCCCCGCCTTCGGGATACGAGTACGGTTTCGTTGACGGTTATTGTGTGGTCTATGATCCGACCACCTTCATCGTGATCGACGTGATCGATCTGATGTAAAGTGGGCGAACCTTGGGAGCCCGGCTGCGGCCGGGCTTTCTTGTGTCCGGAAACGGCAATAGCTTTCGATACTCCCTTGATGCTTTTTCTCCTGCCCGGCAGGTAGTCACAGGTTAGAATGCGCACGTGCAACTTTGAACCGAGTGCACCTCGGATTCCCCGCCAAAGAAAGCTTCGGGGCCCAGGAGCTGAATGTACGACAACTCGAATCTGGCCGTTCGTTGCCGCGCACTATGGGCGGATGTGCTCTGCGCAATAGAATCGCGCGTCTCGTCGATTAACGATTACGTGAAGGATTCGAGAAGTCATCTCGAATGCCGGATGCTGGACGCGGACTCGGTCGAAATCGATCACCCTTCCATCAAGCGCAGCTTGATTGCGACACTCGACCTCAAGCAACATGCTCTCAACGTGATGGAATTTGAAGAGAACACATTGCGCTTCACCAGTACGCTGCCGTTAGCGATGCTGGCGGACGGCAATGTATATGTGACGAGCGGGTTGTCGCTGATGGGCGATGCCATGGCCGTGGCGCGGCAACTGATGTCGGTGCTGCTGCCGAATACGGCCGAAGCCCCGCCGGAAGCTGCCGTGGGACAATTCCGTTCGTGGGCGTCGGCGTTGATGACGGAACGCGCCCGGCGGGTGCAGATAAGATTGCCAATCGAGATCCAGACGGAGACGGCGCTCTACCCGGCATCGACTCTCGACCTGAGCAATGTGGGGGTGAAGGTACAGTCGAACGCCGATCTCGATCGTGGAAATTACGTCACGGTATTTCGCGGGACGTTGGGGTCGTTCTTCCGGGTGGTCTGGACGGAAAAGACCGAGGAAGGAACAAAGGCAGGACTGGTATGCCTGAATCCGCCGCTGGAGTGGGCAGAATCCCTGGTGCAGTAATTTTGGGGATCGTCAGGAAAAAGCCCGGCACTGGTCCGGGCTTTTGTTTTGTGGTCAGTTTCTAAGCGGCACGAGGGCGCTCGGAACGACGCTGGCTCAGACGCATCGGCCGTTCATCCTCTTCTTCAGCCTCGTCGTCATCTTCTTCGGAATTCCCTTGCACACTGGCGGGCCAGGGTTCATCCACTCCCAGCAAAGACATAGCGCCGCCGAGCAGCGCCAGATTTTTCATGAAGTGGATCATGTTGTTTTGTTTCTGGGCGGGATCCTGATCGTTCCAGAAATCGTGCATCATGGGCGTTGTGGCGCCCAAAAAGCCCAGAATCGCCAAGGTTCCTAATTTCGGTTTCGCGCCGAGCAGGATGCTGGCGCCGCCCAAGGTGAGCAGCGCTCCTGTGCCGAGTACTGCCACTTCAGGCATGGGAACGTTTTTCGCCTTGGTATATTGCGCCATTTGTTTGTATTCCTTGAAATGGTTGATCCCGCTATAGAGAAAAAATCCTCCAAAGATCACCCGGCCCAGAAGGAACGGTACTTTCATTGAATGCCTCCGCAAAAATTGATTCCTTTTTCGGTCCGCAGGTGGCCCGACGGGAAACGCTTTTGCACATTCCAACGTGGCCGGTTGTTGCTAAAGGCGATGCTCTGCTAAGGTGGCGTATCGTGCCCTGGAGGGACCGATGGATCGCCGAATCTTCCTGCCAATGGCTGCCCTGATGGTTTTGTTTGCGACTGCCCTCGCGCAAGTTGCCGATCCTTCTGCCGCGAATAAACCGTTGTCGCCCGTGGCGCGACTGGCCGCTGCCCATACCGTCTTTTTGAAGAATGCGGGCGGCAGCGAACTTCCCTTCAACGTGATCAGCCAAGGTCTGCAAGGGTGGGGACGGTTCCAAATGATGAATACCCCGGAAAAGTCGGACATCATCATTGAGGTAACATCGCCCGCTACGGGAGGCGGCGTATCGGTTTCGAGCGGAACATCGACGGACCAGCGCAGCGGAGTGCCGGTGGAATCGTCGACTACCACGCGCGAGCTGTCGGTATCGCGCATTACTCTGATCGTTTACGACGCCAAGAGCAAAATGGCGCTATGGTCCGCTTCGGAGCAGCCCAAGGGAGGGCTACGCGGGAAAGCGCGCAAGGACCACATCGTGCAAGCTGCCGAGCTCCTGGTGGCCAAGTTGCGCCAACAGGTCGAGCCGGATTCTTCCAAGTAAAGCGTTTATCCCACTCGGGTGGGATGGAAGGATCGCCCGAACTCGTTCATTTTTGTAACGTGGGCGACCCTGACCAAAAGAAAGCCCAGAATCCGAGATGGCCATCCGTTGCGCCATTCGCCCTGGGTTTATTGCTCAGCCTGATTGCGTTCTTCTGGGCGCCCTGGGAACGAGTTCATCCGATGGATACCACGTTGCGGGAGCCCCTTGGATACGCGCCATTATGGTCGCACCGCTTCGTGAACGTTGCCGGCGCGAGCGTGGACTGGAGCACCCTCCTGGTGAGTCTTTTCGCGATCTGGGCGATCTGCCTGGCGGCAAGCCTCATGTTGCACCAAAGCGCCAGGAGAGATTAGCGGGCGTGAGAATTACGGCTTGGCGATCATGACTTCGGTGCTTTTGATCAAGGCGATGGCGACATCGCCTTTCTTTAATCCGAGGTCGTCGACCGCATCGGAGGTAATGATGGCCGTCACCCGCTGTTCGCCGAGGGAGAGCACCACCTTGGCCATCAATCCTTCTCTCCGCACCTCGATCACGCGTCCCATCAACTGATTGCGGCCGCTGACAGTCCGTACTGTCGCGTTCTTGCTTCCTTTTCGCTGGCGCGGGAGGTAAACGTCTAATTCAGCCGCAGGAATACGATGATGGCCTCCTGCGGTCTGCACAGTCTTGATTTTTCCGGCCAGAATCCAGCTCTTGAGCGTGGGATAACTCACCCCGATGGAGGCGGCCGCTTCGCGCGGCGTGAGTAGAGCAGAAGTTTTCATATTACAAGCTTAAACGACGCGCGCACCGGGAGAACAAGTTTGTGGTTTCGTCGGCGGAATGCGTTGGCTCGATTTTACCGGCGGACATTGAGAGGCTTGGCCGCACAGCGCAGCTTCCACCATTTAGAATATTCTGTAGAAAACACATGAAAATCAAGATCGCGCATTCAGACCCTACCTCCCTGGAAACCGAAGCTCTCGTCGTGTTAGCGATGGACGGCGGCGACAAAGACAATAACAAGCCAGAATTTCTTGCGAGATCCGATGCATTCGCGAAGGCAACAGCGGACCAGATTGCCGCCAAGGAAATCAACGGTCGGCTTTTCGAGTCGACCTTGTTGTACAAACCCGAAGGGTTCAAGGCAAAGCGCCTACTGGTACTGGGCGGGGGGAAAGCGAAGAACTTCACTTCGTATGAACTGCGGAAGGTGGCGGGAGCGGCTGTCCGCGCGCTCAAGAAAAGTGCAAAATCCATCGCCATCGTTGCCCCGGAAAGCTGGGGCGGCAAGGCCGACGCCGACTCGCAAAGCACCTTGGCCTTCGAGCGTGGCGGGATGCCGGAAGCGGTGAAAGCGATTGCCGAAGGTGCGGTTGTGGCCAACCCGGATTACAACTACTACCACTCCGATCGCAAACAGCAGGAGATCGACGAGCTGACAATTGTTGTACCGGCAAATGCAGATGTGAAGGCCCTCGAGAAAGCCGCACGAGAAGGACAGATCATCGGCGAGTCGCAGAACTTCGCCCGCGACCTGGTGAACGAGCCGGGAAACAAGATGACTCCCACCATTCTCGGCGAGCGCGCCAAGAAGATGTCCGACGAAGTTGGGTTGCAGTGCGAAGTTTACGGTGCGGACAAACTTCACGAACTGAAAATGGGCGCCTTCTGGAGCGTGACCCAGGGGTCCGAAGAGCCTCCTGCGCTGATCGTGATGCGCTACGAGCCGGCGGGAGCGCCCAAGACGCCGGTGCTCGGACTGGTAGGCAAAGGGATCACCTTCGATACCGGCGGCATCAGCATCAAGCCCGCCGACGGTATGGAGAAGATGAAGTACGACATGGCGGGCGGGGCGGCAATGATCGGCGCGATGCGTGCGATTGCGCTCCTGAAACCGAAGGTGCGCGTGATTGGAATCGTGTGCGCCGCCGAAAACATGCCCAGCGGCAAGGCTCAAAAGCCGGGCGATGTGCAGATCGCGATGAGCGGCAAGTCGATCGAAATCATCAACACCGATGCCGAGGGCCGCCTGGTGCTGGCGGATGGATTGCATTATGCGAAGCAGCTGGGCGCGACCCACCTGATCGACGCAGCGACCTTGACTGGTGCTTGCGTCGTGGCCCTGGGCGGAGTCAACGCAGGTGTGTTCGCAAACGACGAAGAGTACTTCAACAAATTTGCCCAGGCGCTGAAGAAATCAGGCGAGAAGATGTGGCGGCTACCGGTCGATGAGGAATACAAGGAACAGATTAAGTCGCCGATTGCCGACATCAAGAACACGGGCGGGCGCTGGGGGGGCGCGATTACAGCGGCGATGTTCCTGAAAGAGTTCGTGGACGAGACGCCATGGATTCACCTTGATATCGCAGGCGTGGCATGGCAGGAAGAAAGCTCGTCGTGGATCGCCAAAGGTCCATCGGGCATCGCGGTGCGGACGCTGGTGGAACTGGTAAAGGGCTTCGCGTAAGGCGAAGCTCTGACGGGCGATGCGTATTACTCGTGCAGCGGCTCGGAGTGAGGAATGCGCTTTTCCGTGAATGGATGGTAAGGCGCTGTGAGCGCCCGCTCGACCACATCCTCTTCGGAATACTTAGCGCATTTTTCTCCGACCAAGGCGGCTGCATTGGGCAAGAACTGGCGAATCGGATCTTGCCCGCAATTCGCGAGCTTGAAGTAGTCGAGCGCGCCTAGGCCCTGCGCGTCCCTTGGTGTAGGATCCGCGCCCATCCACAGCGCTTCTTCGAGGGTTCCATACTCAAACCCGTTTCCGGCAAGGAGCATCAGGACCGTCTGACCCCGGCTGTTCTGGGCATTGATATTGGCCCCGGCGCGCAACAAATCCGCATCAAGTTCCCCGCTGAGAGCAGGAACCATTAACGCAGTATCGCCTTGGAGCGAGACTTGGTTGGGATCCGCTCCTGCTTTGAGCAGCCGCTGCTTAAGAAGAGGGTGGTCGCAGTTCGCGGCATACATCAGTGCCGTCCACCCACTCGCATCCGTTTCGGAAAGGCTTTCGCCCGCTTGAACGAGGTGTTCCGCTTTGCGGACGTCGCAGTCTCGAGCGGCGGCCAAAAGCGGCGGGAGATCCGGCTTCGCGTACTCATCGGAAATATTCCACAGCGGTTCGACCGTTGGATCGCCGTGCCGCCACTCGTGGGTACGAGCCAGAAAGTCGATCCGGTCTTCCAGATGCGGGAGAAGCTCGGGAGCTACGCGGCCAAAATCGGCCACCCGTTTAGACGCGCTCCCGACATGAAGCACGAGTATGGCCGTGTGCTTATTCGTATAGTTGTATTCTCCGCACAGGTTCCAGAATTGTTCGGTGTTGAAGAGATCGAGAAGGCCTCGTGCTTGCTGCGAGGAGACCTGGAAGGAATGGGTTTCGATACTTCCCGTTGAGGACCTGCCCTTCCAGGTGACAGATCCAGTCGCCCCGACGCGCACGGTGTAATCGCCGCGCGACAATTCGAGATAATCGCTCGATGTTTCCTTGGTGGGAATCGACACCTTGGCAGTGGGACATGCAAGCGCGCGTGGGATACCTCCATCCAGGACCGAAGGTGTGGCTTTGACGTCTACCAAGCTGAAGCCGTGCCGTTCCGTCCGGGTGCCGTAATCAAAGGCTTCGTGAGGGTCGCTCAAGGTGAACTGAAACGTGGTGGTGAGGATCTTAGGACTACTCGGGACTCGGAATTTCCAGGTACGGACATTGTCGACAGCGGCTTGCAACAGCATCGGGTGGCCTGAAATGGCCTCAACATCCTGCGTCATGCCATGGCGATCGATGCGAAATTGGACTTCGACATCGCCTTCGATGTGCGCCTGCTTCGCCAAGGAAGGGTACTTCGCGTCGTCCGCGTAGATGAGAACAGGATCTTGATTGGACTGAGCACTCGCAACGAGCGTGAGGAGCAAGAAAGCGGCCGTGAGTACCCGGATCACGGGAGTCATCTTAGGCCAGAACCTTGGAACTTCCAACCACGTGTTAGATACCCGAGGCGATCTCGGTGTACTCGGGATCAAAGGGCTTCTGGGTGAATCGATACCGGTCGCGCTCGCCATCTTCTTCCGCCAGGGTGCGGACCGACTGCAGGTGTCTCTGGCTGTCATCTCCGGGAAGGTTGGCGGGCTCTCCCATGCCGAGCCGTTCCTTCATTTCGCGGACTTCGCTGGCCAGTGCGATGATCACGTCGGAGAGCGGATCCTTTACATCCTTGGGGTCGGTGATGAGGACACGGTGGCCTTCCTGGTAAATGATGTGGGCGGGAACGCCTACAACGGTGGAGTTGGGTGGGACATCGCGCAGCACGACTGAACCTGCGCCCACGCGCGAATTCTCGCCGATGGTGAGATTCCCCAGGATGTTCGCGTTATTGCCGACGAAGACACCGTTGAGTAGCGTCGGGTGGCGCTTCCCTTTTTCCTTGCCGGTGCCGCCCAGGGTCACGCCCTGGTAGAGGGTGACGTCGTCGCCGACGATGGCGGTTTCGCCGATCACCACACCCATGCCGTGATCGATGAACACCCGCCGTCCGAGCTGCGCACCGGGATGGATCTCGATGCCGGTGAAAAAGCGCGCGACCTGTGAGAGCCAGCGCGCCAACAGCCTGAATTTCTTCAGCCAAAGCCAATGGTTGATGCGGTGGGCAATTCGAGCGTGGAGTCCGGGATAGCACAGCAGGACGGCGAGCGTGGATGTTGCCGCCGGATCACGCTCGAAGATCGCCCGAATGTCTTCCCGAACTCCCTCGAAGAAACCCATTGGTTTCAGACCGTAACCTCGACCGATTGTTGCGCAGCGACTTCGTCGCGAAGATTCTGGAAGAGGATGCTGCTGAGGTAGCGCTCGCCATAACTTGGCAGTACTACCACGATTAGCTTTCCTTCGTTCTCAGGACGGCTGCCGACCTTCACCGCAGCCGCAACCGCAGCGCCCGACGAGATGCCGACCAGCAAACCTTCTTCCTTGGCGAGGCGGCGGGCGACGGCGATCGCTTCGTCGCTCGAGACCTGCACGACTTCGTCGATGTACTTGGTCTGCAGGACCTCGGGGATGAAACCGGCGCCGATACCTTGAATCTTGTGCGGGCCAGGCTGTCCACCTGAAAGGACGGGGCTTTCGACAGGCTCGACCGCGATCGCTTTGAAGCTGGCCTTCTTCGGCTTGATGTACTCGGAGACGCCGGTAATCGTGCCGCCAGTTCCCACGCCGGAGATCAGGATATCGACTTTGCCGTCGGTGTCGTTCCAGATTTCGGGGCCGGTGGTTTCGAAGTGGATCTTGGGATTCGCGGGATTGCGGAACTGCTGCAGGATGAAGCCGCCCGGCGTTTCTTTCGCGAGCTCTTCCGCCTTGGCGATGGCGCCCTTCATGCCCTTGGCTCCCGGCGTCAGCACCAGTTCGGCGCCGAAGGCGCGGAGGAGCACCCGACGTTCCTGGCTCATGGTGTCGGGCATGGTAATGATGAGGCGGTAGCCTTTGACGGCAGCAACGAAGGCCAATCCGATGCCGGTGTTGCCGCTGGTCGGCTCGATCAACACCGTCTTTCCCGGCTGGATTTTGCCTGCCTTTTCCGCTTCCTCGATCATGCTCACGCCGATGCGGTCTTTGACGCTCGCGCAGGGATTGAAGCCTTCCAGCTTGGCGGCGATCAGGGCCTTGCTGCCGTCGGTGACCTTGTGGAGATACACCAGCGGGGTTTTCCCGATGAGCTCCGTTACATCGTTTGCGATTTTCATAAATGCTCCTTGCTACACGATGCCGAAACACCGTGCTAGGAATCTGAATTTTCTGAGGGAAGCCGGGGCCTGCACTCGAAGGCCGCAGGCACAGCGTTGCGCCGAGGGGTCAACAACAACAGCGATAACGGGCGTGAGACTGGGCGTACACGGACTCCAATGTAGCAATTGGACTTACCGATTGCAAGCTGCGGGGCTAATGCAAAAGCGTGGCCGCACCGCCAAACCGTGTCAATTCTACGGAGTTATAGGGAGCGGTTCTTGCCTCGGCCAGCATGTCTGCGATGAAGTCCACCAGTCTCCACTTGTCCGCGAAAGTCGCTTCTTTGCCTACCTCCACATGACTGATGGCCGGGCTGACGAGGACGGCCCGTACATCCTGCGGGGGTAAATCTTTGGCCAGCCAGAGAGTTTCGGAGGGAGGAATGACGTTATCGCCCGCCCCATGCAGCAGCATGACGGGAACATGGATGCGATAAATTTGCGCGGCCGGGGAAACAGCCTCCATCTCCTCGCGATGCTTATCGAACTTTTCCAGGAGCATCTTCTTGATGGTCGAGTGGTCCGAGGAGAGCAGCATTTGCATAATGGCTCGTCCGGTAGGCGTCATACGGGCAGCGATTTCCTCGGCCCTGGGAACCTGCTCGAAGAGTTGAGCGCGAATGGCATCGCGCGCCGCTGCAACATCCGCGGCAGGAAAGTAGTCTTCCGGGTGGGCGTAGATCGCCACCAGCACCCCGTACTCGTGAGAAACCATGGGACGGACCGTGCCGTCCGGGTACTCGGCTTGATCGGTGGCGAAGAATTTCATGACCCTCGCCATGTCATCGTGCGCGCCGACCGCCACCACGAAGCAGATGTGCCGCGCGGTTTCCGGATCGCTGGCTACCTGCAAGGCAAGACCTCCCGCGAAGCTGAGCCCGAGCACGCCGACGCATGGAGTGTGCAGACGCTGGGCAAGGTCGTCGGCCGCCGCCGCGATTTCGTCGATGGATATGGGCTTCACCTCGTATCCCGCAAGTTCGGGCAGCTCCGGGGTCGAGACTACGACTCCCGCACCTGCCATCGCCTTGGCGAAGCGTATGAGCCGCGGCTCGTTGTAGCCGAGATGATGGATGCCATGCACGATGACCATGGCGGGCACGTGATCGAGGTCAGTTGGCACATATAAACGGGTAGGCAGCCTTCGCGCACCGCTGGCAAAGTCGGAATCCTGGGTGCGAATGGGATGAATGCCGACATCCGCGAAGAAGCCATGGGCTTCGGACGATTGAATGCGCAGCAGGACGGCGAGTGCCCGGAGATGGGCGTAGACCGGGTTCCAACCCAGCGCCACGACGGTCAGGAACACTACGGAACCGACCATCCAGCGCGTTTTGCGCCCGGATGGCTCACCTCGCTTAAGAGAGGGCGCTGACATAGCCGCCCCGATAGTATCGCGAGCTTTCGCTTCGGACTATGACAAGCTTGGGAACTACGGGATCGGGCGCGCTGCCGGCGGGTTGGTGGGCGATTGCTGCAAGTCGAGCTGGTGCTGCACCTGGCGCCGGAATTCAAGCGGATGCGCAATCGAGCGGAACGGATCGGGCGTTCCGCCAACGCCGCGCAGAATGATGGTGCCGTAGTTGAGCATGCGTCCCGGGACGGTCTGTTCCACCATGATACTTTCGATCCGCGTGAGCATCATCTCTTCGGTGCGGCGACTCATGAGGCCGACTTTCACCGTTACGCGCTTGTTGGTGACGGCCATTTCTACCGAGTTGCGGCGAACGAACGAGATCACGATCGAAATCAGCGCCAGGACCAACAATACCGCGCCGCCGATGCGGGAGTAGCGGGAAGGATCGCCCTGAAGGCCTTCCGTGCCGGGCATGCCGCTGAGCAGGTAAGCGCCACCGAGCGCGAAGAGCACCGCGAAGAAGACATGCCAGAAGACGACGATCCAGTGCAGCCGGGTTCGATAAATGACGGTTTCGCCGGGAATCAGGTTTTGGTCGATGTAGCTCATGAGGCGCTCCTCAGATCTCCAGGATCACCGGCATAATCAGCGGGCGGCGCTGGGTGCTCTTGGCGATGTAACGCTTCAAATCCTGCCGTACCTTTTCCTTAATAACCCCATAATCCGCAATCTCCTCGGGGCTGGAAGCAGCGAGGGTTTGCAGGATCGTCTCCCGTGCCCGTTCGACGAAGCTGTCACTTTCGCCGCCCGGAGAGAACCCGCGCATCACGATCTCCGGCACCGACTCCACCTTCCCGGTCAGCTTATTGATGGCGATAATGGGCAGCACGAATCCGTCCTCGCTCAGGTGACGACGATCGCGAATTACCAGATCTTCGACCACTTCGCCCATGGAACCGGAATCGATGCAGACGCGACCGACGTTGACCTTCCCTGCCTTGCGCGCGCCGAATTCGTCGAACTCAAGCACATCGCCACTCTCGAGCATGATTACCTGGCCGACAGCGCCGCGCATTGCTTGCGCCAGCTCGGCGTGCAGCTTCAACTGGCGGTACTCGCCATGGATGGGAATGAAGTAGCGGGGCCGCACCAGGTTGATGATGAGCCGCAACTCTTCCTGGCTGGCGTGTCCGCTGACGTGCACCGGCGGGGTCGAGCCGTCGTCGTAGATGACGTGGGCGTTGCGCCGGAAGAGGTGGTCGATCACGCGATAAATCGACTTCTCGTTGCCGGGGATGATGCGCGAAGAGAGCACGACCGTGTCGTTGGGCTCGATCTTGGCGTGTTTGTGGTTATCGACCGCGGCGCGCGAGAGCGCAGACATCGGTTCGCCCTGGGTGCCGCTGATCAACACGCAAACTTTTTCCGGTGGATAATCGCGGATTTGCCCCGGGGTGATGAACGAGCCTTCGGGCATGTCGATGTAGCCGAGGTCCTGCGCGATCTCCACCGATTCGTTCATAGAGCGTCCAACCAGGGCGATCTTGCGGCCGTTGTTATAGGCCGCTTCAATCGCGAGGTTGATGCGATGGATGGAGGATGAAAAGCAGGAGAGAAACAGCCGTCGCGGCGCGCGGTGGAAGATCTCGGCAAAACGCGCTCGCACCGCGCGTTCGCTGGGCGTATAGCCACGGCGTTCGACGTTGGTCGAATCCTGGAACAGGGCAAGAACATTTTCCTTGCCGTATTCGGCGAAGGCGTGCAGATCGAAGAGCCGGTTGTCGGTGGGGGTCGGATCGACCTTGAAATCGCCGGTGTGGATAATGATGCCGACCGGAGTGTGGACTGCCAGGGCAACGCAATCTACCAGGGAGTGCGTGACCTGCATAGCGTGAACCGTGAACACGCCGATCTTAAAACGGGTCCCGGGCCGGATTTCGTTCAGGACGGCGTCTTCGAGCAGCCCGTGCTCTTCCAGCTTCCCTTCCACGTATGCCAAGGTGAACTCGGTGCCGTAGATCGGTACGTTGAGTTCGCTGAGCACCCACGGCAGAGCACCGATGTGGTCTTCGTGGCCATGGGTAAGGACGATGGCGCGGACCTTGTCGCGGTTCTCGACCAGGTAGGTGATATCGGGCACTACGATGTCGACGCCGAGCAGTTCGGCCTCTGGAAACATCATGCCGGCGTCGATGACGATAATGTCGTCGCCATAGCGCACGGCCATGCAATTCATGCCGAATTCGCCGAGACCACCTAAGGGGATAACTTGCAGTTTTCCAGAGGGCATAACGAAGAATTGATGCTAGCACAAGCACCCGGAGCATCGTGACGCTCGATACTGCAATCTAACGCAGTGCACGCCTATACTTGAGCGAAACAATGGCAGAACCTCAAAAAAAGGGATGGCTGGCGCGGCGCATACAGAGTGGGCTTCAGAAGGGACTCACCCGCGCCTATTCGACGTTCGCGGTGAATCCGGGGGACTACCTCACCCACTTGCGGGCAGCGCATAACCTGCCGGTGGTGAGCTATCACGGACTCTATTCCGTTCCCATCGAGCAGCTCGACGATGTTGCCAACGATACCCTGCACGCTCACATGAAGCTGGCAGCCGCGGAGGGCGCGGGTTTTGGGCTCGGCGGCTTTCTGACCGTCGTGCCCGACCTCAGCCTGCTGGCGGTGATCACCATGCGGATGATTCAAAAGCTGAGCCTGGTCTATGGATTCGAATTCAATAGCGACGATGAGATGGCCGAACTCTGGATCGCTGCCGCCAGCGCCGCCGGGGTCGACATCAGCCGAGAGCTGGTGGAGCGCGAGGTGGTGCAACGGTTCATTCCCAAGGTCATTCAGCGGATCGCCGCCCGCGCGAGCTTGGAGGTGGTGGAAAAGTGGAGCGCCCGCATTATTCCCTTGGCCAGTTCCGTGATTGGCGGCGGGCTGAACTATTACTTCGTCCGCGCCTGGGGCGAGCGCGCGTCCAGCCACTTCCGGGAAAAGCATCTGCAGCGACGCGAAGCGATGCGCCTGCAGGACCAACAACAGGTGCAGCCGATTCTTCTGCCGCCGTCGACGATGTAGGGTCAGCCTTCAGCGGTCCGCCATCCGGTAAAACCAATTGGACCGAGGGACGCTTACCTGACAACTGACGGCGGAGAGCCGACGGCGTTGTATTCCCCTTCCCACTTGGCGACGACGACGGTGGCAAGGCAATTGCCGATGACGTTCACCGACGTCCGGCCCATGTCCATCAATTGATCGATGCCGAGCAGCACGAAGACAGGCTCGATCGGAAGTCCAAAAGATCCCACCGTAGCGAGCAGGATGACCATCGCGGCGCGCGATACCCCGGCAACGCCTTTGCTGGTGAGCATTAGGGTCAGCATGAGCAGCAGTTGGCGGCCGATCGAAAGATGGATGCCGCTCGCCTGCGCGACGAAGATCGCGGCCAGCGACAAGTAGAGCGTGCTGCCGGTCAGATTGAAGCTGTAGCCCGTCGGCATGACGAAGGCTACGACTTTGCGCGGCACACCGAAGGCTTCCATCGCTTCCATGGCGCTGGGCAGCGCGGCCTCGGAGCTCGCGGTGCCAAAGGCGATGGTGGCGGGTTCGGCAATCGCCTTCAGGAACGGGCGCAGCGGCACTCTCATCATTAGAAGCACGGGCAGAAGCACTGTGCCGAGAAAAACAATCAACGCAACGTAGAGCGCGACGATCAGTTTTGCCAAGTTAACCAGCACACCAAGTCCGGTGTGACCCACGGTGTAGGCGATCGCTGCGCCCACGCCAATCGGCGCAAAGAGCATGACGATGTTGGTGAACTTGAACATCACCTCGGCTAGCGATTCGCAGAAGACGAGCATGGGCCGCCGCCGTTCTTCGCGAACATGCGCGAGTGCGATGGCAAAAATCACACTGAAGACAACCACCTGCAGCACCTGGCCTTCGGCAATCGACTTGGCAATGTTTTCGGGAAAGACGTGCAGGACGGTGTCGGAGGCATTGAGCTTCTGGGTCGCCAGATCCGCAGCCGTGGTGGTCGTTGGGATCTGCGCTCCAACCCCGGCTTTGCTGAGGTTGATGGCAAACAGGCCGATCACCAGCGCCAGGGTGGTAGCGATTTCGAAGAAGACAATCGCCTTCACGCCCATCCTCCCAACGCTCTTGAGTTCGCTGTGCCCGGCGATACCGACGACCAGGGTGGCAAAGATCAGGGGCGCGATCACGGTCTTAATGAGCCGCAGAAAGATCAAGGCGAGGACACGCACGTTTAAGTGGCGGTCGTCGGCAAGCTGGGGAAAGTCGTGGCCGGCGACGGCGCCGACGATCATCGCTACGAAGATCCAGGCGGTGAGCGATCGTTTGAAGAAGCCGTAGACGATAAGCGCGGCAACCATCAACCAGCGCGCGGTGAACATCAGCACATGCGGCAAGGGCACAAACCGGTCGGCGACGGCCAGCCCAGCCGCCAGGGTGAAGGTAATCAGCGCAATGAAAAGAGATTTGTTCTTCATGGGCCGCGCTCAGCGCAAGAGGTCTTCCAGTTCCACGCCCTTGTCCGTCTTCTCGTCACGGTATTTCACGATCACCGGCGCATAGAGAGATAAGCCCCACTCCTGCGCCTTTCCGCGGGTGATGGCCCGCGATCCCGGTACGACCACCGCGCCGGACGGCACCTCGAGTGGCTGGTCTGCTGTGGAGCGATAGATTTGCTCGCGCACGATATCGAACAGCGGGGTCGAGCGGGTGAGGATCGTGCCCGCGCCGAGCACGGCGCGTTCGTGAACCACCGTTCCCTCGTAGACACCGCAGTTGCCGCCCACTAAAACATCGTCTTCAATCACTACCGGCGAGGCATTGATCGGCTCCAGGACGCCGCCGATCTGGGCGGCGGCGCTCAAGTGCACGCGCTTGCCAATCTGGGCGCAAGAGCCCACCAGGGCGTGCGAATCGATCATGGTGCCTTCATCCACATAAGCGCCGACATTGACATACATCGGCGGCATGCACACCACCGATGGCGCAAGATACGCTCCTTCGCGCACCGTCGATCCACCGGGCACAACCCGAACACGCTCTTCGACGGAAAAATGACGAACCGGGTAGGTGTCCTTGTCGACGAACGAAAACGAGCCGCAGGACTCCATGGCGGTCAGTTCACCGAGCCGAAAACCGAGCAGGATTCCCTGCTTCACCCATTCATTCGCGACCCATCGTCCATCGCGTTTCTCAGCAGAACGCACTTCGCCTCGTGCCAACGCTTCGCGGAGCCGAAGAAAGCTTTCACGCGCCCCCGGCTCCTGGGCCGACTGCGCTCCCAATCCGTAAAGGCGCTCAATTTCCTTTTGCAATGGATGCATCGCCGCGAGTATACCTGTGCGGTTTGCTGGTCACCAATCGTTGTTATCCGACGGCCGCCGTGGAAGTGTCGGTGGCGGCACTCATGACCTGCGCGACGTGATGTTCGAGGTGGCGGAGGTAGTCGCGAATCAACTCATCGAGCCGCATGGGAGGATCGTCTCCGACTTGGCAGATGACGTCCAGAGCGGTTTGCGGAATGTTGGTGACGGTCTCGGCCATCCAGGTGTTCCGGGTGCGCCACTGGTCGAGAATGGCTGCCCAGGGCATCTGTGCGTATCCCTGCAGGCGCACACAGGCACTCTGGTCGTACGATGGCCCTTCGTAGCGGCTGCTGGTGGCGGCAAATAGGAACCGCACGTGGTTCATGCAGGCTGAATCAACCAGGTGCCCCAGGATCTCTTTGCGGGTCCGATCCTTCGGGGCGATAGCGCTTGCGCGCGTGTTCTTCGGAGACCAAGGAAAGATTCTGGTCCGCCGCTTCCATACGTGACCAGAATTCGCGCGCGATGTCGTTCATGGAGAAGCACCCGCTCGGTAATCAGTATAGACGAGCAACTCCGGCTGGAACGCGCTAAACGGCCGTCATTCCCGCTGTGGCGGTTCGACGCGATCGAGTTCTCAGTGCGCGGTGCTCAGCAACGAAGAAGAATTTCGCGAATGCGGGTCTCCCACCTTCAAACGGTTCTGCACATAACGAATACCCTCGGTATTTTCGGCGAGCTCCTGGGCGCGGATCTTTGCGTCCTTACTGTCCACGGTTCCGACCAGCGTAACTTTGTGATGCTTTACCGTAATCTGGACGTTTTCAAACTCGGGATCGTTGGCATATCCCTCGTTCAATGCGCGTGCCAGATCTTCATCGCTGGAGTTCTTGGAGAGCAATGTTCCGTCGGAAGACTGATAGTTCTTCCCAGAGCCGCCGGACTTGCCCATGGCCGAGGGCTGTTGGGCCAGCAAGCAACCGGCAGAACAAACGACACACGCGGCGATCAGAATTGGTTTTCGCATCGCATACCTGCCTTGCAGTAAGGTGTAGGAAGTTGGATGCCGGCTGTCGCGCCGGATGGTACCCACGCCTGCTTCCTTTGCGTCTCAACCCGGCAGCGCGACAAATGTTGCCTAAAAAGTTACGTCGAAGTTCCCTCACCCTCGGTAAGGGCCGTATAGCGATCAATCTGCAGGTCGTGGAATCGCTCGGTGAGGCCGCTTGGCTTGGGCCATTGAACCTCGACCCAATCAATCTTTGTGTGCTGCCCGATCCCCAAAATGAGCCGGGGGTCTTGCGACGACAG
Organism: uncultured Acidobacteriaceae bacterium; assembly: GCA_963703075.1. Classification (GTDB taxonomy): domain Bacteria; phylum Acidobacteriota; class Terriglobia; order Terriglobales; family Acidobacteriaceae; genus Korobacter. Next base: position 1,232,176 of record OY969786.1, on the reverse strand, counting down.
AAAGCTCCCACCGCCAACGATCATGCGGCTGCGCTTTAAATCTCCGGCCTGGTACGTGATGCGCGCTCCAATCGCGTCAGGATTGGCCTTCTTCCCTTTAAGTTTCAGGCCAACCCAGTGATTCTGGCTGCCGACGTTATTCCGCAGCAACATGGGAGCGCCGTCATTGAGAGACACTAAGACGTCGATGGCCCCGTCATTGTTGAAATCGCCCAGGGCCAGACCGCGGGCGGAAACTTTTTTCGCAAACGCCGGCCCGCTTTCGTTGCTGACATCCTGCAGGCCTTTGCCGCTGTTGTGGAACAGCAGCAGCGGTTCCTCGTAGGTCACGTCCTGGTGATAGACCTGGATAAGATCATCGGGATTTCCATTGCAGAGGATTAGGTCAAGATTTCCGTCATTGTCGTAATCGAAAAACTTCAGGCCCCAGCCGCTCATCAGCCGTGTCGCCATGCCGACGCCGGTGCGGTCGGCGATATCGTCAAAGGTTTCGTCCTTGTTATTTTTATAAAGCGAATAGCGCTCGTGGTCGATGTTGGCCACGAACAGGTCCATCCAGCCATCCTGGTCGAAGTCGGCAGAATCCACACCCATTCCCGACCGCGGGCGTCCCGCATCGCTATATGCCACACCTGCCGGGGTGCCGATCTCTTCGAATTTGCCGTGGCCGCGGTTGGCAAAAAGGAAGTTCGCGACCGTGTCATTGGCGACAAACAAGTCCAGGTTGCCGTCGTTATTGATGTCGGTGGCGACGGCGCCCCACGCCTTGCCGAGATAGTCGCCAATACCGCTCGACTTGCTCACGTCGGTGAAGGTGCCATCGCCGTTGTTGTGGAATAGATAACTGGCGGTCGGCTTGTAGAGCCGTGGAACGCAATAGCCCATCTTGCCATCGGCTTCGCACGGAAGGTTGGCGGCCTTATCGAAGAGAACGAAGCGGCAGACAAACAGGTCGAGACGACCATCGTTGTCGTAGTCGAACCAGACTGCGCTCGACGCCCATCCGGGAGCGGCCACACCGGCTTTCTCGGTCACGTCGGTGAAAGTGCCGTCGCCGTTGTTGTGGTAAAGAATGCTTCGGCCATACTGGGTTACGTAGAGATCGGGAAAGCCATCGCCGTCGTAGTCACCCACCGCAACGCCCTGACCGTATCCCCCGCCGCTGACGCCGGTTTTCTCCGTCACATCGGTAAACGTACCGTCGCGGTTGTTCCGGTACAACGCATTGCGTAGCGGTTGCGCGGGCGTGTAGAAGTCGCACTTGCCGCTGTTGACGAGATAGATGTCCATCCATCCGTCATTGTCGTAATCGAGAAAAGCGCAGCCTGCACCAGTAGTTTCCGGCAGGTACTTGGCGGCGGAGTGTCCGGCGGTATGGACCCAGTGAATGCCGCTCTGGGCAGGAGGAATCTCTTCGAACGGACTCACGGGAGGAGGCGCGGAAAAACCCAGGCCCTTCAACCCCAGGAATCCGGCGGCGATGGCGGTCGTGCGCAGAAATTCGCGGCGCGATGGATTGCGATAATTCAAATTTGTTTCCAGAGAGATGTCATGGTTGCTGATTGGCAGGCACCGGCGCTCCTCCGCTGCGCTGCATCATCTGGCTGTGGATTGCGAACTCGCGGTCGGCATCGGACTTGCGTCCAGCGCGGCTGTAAGCGGTGGCCAGGCTGTAATGCCCGGCAGGGTTCGCCGGTTGCAACTTCACCGCAATTTCCAGTGGCGCGATCGCGTCGGAGTAATTCTTCTGTGCGAGAAGAGAGACACCCATCCCGAGATAGGCCGCTGCGAAGCTGGAATCGAGCTTCGTCGCCTTAGTGAAATGCTGTACCGCCTCGTCGAAGGAATTCGCCTGCCGCGCTAACTCGCCAAGCACGTATTCAGCGCCGGCATTGGTTGGGTCGATCGTCAATTCTTCCTCAAACTCTTTCTTGGCTTTTTCCGCGGTATCGGGCGGAGGATTCGGAACGGAGAGCAACAATCGGCCGATGCGGAAGTGAATGCCCGGCAACTTTGGGTTTTGCTCCAGCACCCACCGATACTGCTTCTCCGCGTCTTGCCACTTGCCTTCGGTTTCCAGCGCTTCCGCATTGAGCTCATGGGCCTGGTAGGAATTTCCTGCCTTGGTCGCCAATTCGGCCGAAGCGCGCGTTGAGAGATCGGAATAGGTATGCACAGAGAGATACAAAACGTCAGGGTCGGTTGGAAAATCGCGATTGAGCACGCGCAGAAATTCGAGCGCTGCATCCGGTTGGTCGGCAAACATTGCGCAGCGCACCCCGGCCATGCCGGCCTCCCGATGCTGATCCTTTGGCGATCCCGGGGCAATGCTTCGCTTGAGCAGCGGTAACGCTTCCTTGCAATGGCCGCTGGTCGCCAGACTAACCGCATGCTGTACAGACGCACCAGTGTCGCTGGATGCGGTCTTCGCTGCCTGGGCAGACGCGCCCGTCGACCACAGCAACGGGAGGGTTAGACAGAAGAGAGCCTTGGGACAATTCTTGAACATAAAAAAATCGGGCAGGATCACGAAGATCCTGCCCATCATACTGCGTGCTGCGTCAGAAATAGAATTTCAAGGCAAACTGAATCTGTCGTGCATCCTGGGTTCCGCTGATGACGCCAAAGTTGGTGTCGCCGACGGTGTTGTCAGGGTGCGCGAAGTTCGGGTGGTTGAAGGCGTTCAGAAAATCTGCCCGGAATTGGATTCTCATCCTCTCCGTGATCAGGAAGTTTTTCTGAAGACTGATGTCCGCGTCCGTGTATTTCGGACCGACGACCGGACCTTGCGCCGGGCAGTTGCCGAACGTACCGAGAGCAGCCGGAGAGAACGAACTCGGACTGAACCATTGGTACCCGGCAATGGAGGTGTTGTGGGTGTACTGCACCGGGCCATTACAGTCTGGACGAGGCGCGGGAGAATCGGTTCCCGAATTATCCGGCCCGTACAGCGCGATCGGGAAACCGGTGTGCCAGGAAACGATCGGAGCAACCGTCCATCCACCGACCACTGCATTCACAGCGGTAGGCATGTTCTGACCCCAGGACTTGCCTTTTCCTACGGGCAGCTCGTAGGTCGCGTAGGCGCTGATCACGTGCTTGGAATCCCAGTAGCACTGCGCGTAATCCGCCTGCGGATCGTAGAGGTTCTGCCAGTAGTTGGCAGCAGGGGTGGTTTCGGTGTTGGCTCCCCAGGTTCCGTAATACCCGTCGTTATTCGTCATGCACTTGCTGAAGGTGTACGAAATCTGAGCATCGAGGCCATGGCTGTAACGCTGTTGCAAGACAGCCTGCAGAGCGTTGTAGTTCATGCTCCCGTTAGAAGCCGTGTCCTTCACGTTGCCGAATGAATTCGGACCAAGCGTGCCGTCCGGATTCGTCCCGCCCGCAAACTGACTCGGGGTCACCGTGCCGTTGGGATTCAAATAGCCCTGCTTCAACCACTCCGGAACCATCAGGTGCTGGGTGGCTTGCCCGACGTAACCGATCTGGAAGGTTGTGCCCTTGGAAAGCTCCTGCTGAATGGTCAGGTTCCACTGCTTTGCCACTGCCGGCTGCACCGTGCCAGCCCACGCCAGCATGGTCGCATTCTGGAAGGGATCACCCGCCGGAGGCGCTGCACTGGCAAATGCACTTTCCGTCGTAAACGGAGTTCCCGTGGTAGCGTTGTTCGCTTCCACTTGAGCTGGCGTGAACGGCGGATTTTGCGTGAGCCGAAGGTTCGTGCCAGTCCCTTCCAGGTAGGAAGAGATGGTGAACGCTCCGCGGATCACGGTCTTTCCGTCAAACCTGGCTGGGGACCATGCGAATCCGAAGCGAGGCTGGAAGTCGGGAAGGCCGTAGGTTGTGTTGTAAAGTCCACCGCTTCCGCCATTCGTGCCAACACCCTGTACAGCGGTGTTCCCCGCGTACTCAAGCGCGCCCGTCTGGATGTTGACGTTGACCTGGCGGTCGTTGATTTCATTCCAGGGTGTACGCGCTTCGTAACGCAAGCCAAGGTTCAGGGTGAGATGGTCGGTGATGCGCCAATCATCCTGCACGAACCCAGCCAACAGCCAGTCGCGCTGATGCCAACCGCCTGTGCTGGTTCCGCGACCGACGTCTTCGGGCAGACCCAAAGCCCAGTCTGCCGCACCGATACCGCTAGTGGGGTTCCCGGGATTGGAGCTGTAGGTTGTACCGTAGAGCAGCTGTCCGAGCTCGCCGCCGTTTCCGCTGTAGAAAACGTTGAGGCGATATTGGTTCATCTGGTAGCCGAACTTCAGATTGTGCCGCCCGTGCGTGTATTCGACCACGTCGTCCAATTGCAGCACGGTCGAAGCGAAGTTCTCGACTACACCCGCGGATCCCAATGCGTTCAGTGATCCAATGGCCGCGTTGGTTACGCTGCCACCGCCCACACTGATGAGAGGTAAACCATCGAGACCCGCCGGATTGCCATTGGAGATCCCAATCGTGTTGCCGAGCGCCCCGACCGAGCTATCGAAGGTCGTAAGGCCGTTGGAGAACTGAACATAGTTCTCGCCGATCCGTAGTTCATTGAGCAGATTGGGCGAGAAGTTGTGGTCCCAACTGAAACCGAAATTGTCGAGCACCGCCGAGTTTAAGGTATTGCCCAGCAGCGCAACCGAGTTGACGGATGGGTCTGTCTGGTATCCCTTGGAGAAGCGGCCAAACAGGTGATCCTTCGAGCTGGCGTTGTAATCGATGCGCAGATCGCCCTGGTCCGTGTTGTATTGCTGGCCGCTGTTATTAGGAGCCAAGCCGAAACCCGTTCCGGAGGACGCGACCGACTGCGGATACAGAGCATTGGTCACGAGAGCCGTAAACGCCGGATCGAGCATGTTGGATGGAATGATGTTTCCTGTAAAAGGCACTCGGCTGCCGGCCGGCACCAATTGGCATGGAGTTCCCGGGACTCCCGTTCCTGAGGCGCACGGATTGTAGATCTGCACCGGCGACGGGTTACCATTTGCATCCTTCAAAGCGAGCAAGGCGGAATAGTCTCCGCCGATTTCCGCTGGCGTCAGGACCGTGATCGTTCCCGGGCTCGACGGATGATCCAGGCGGCCGCCTTGGTAGTCGACAAAGAAGAACAGCTTGTTCTTAATGATCGGACCACCAAAGGTCGCGCCAAACATGTTCCAGCGCAGTTTCGGAGTCGGGATGACGCCCAGCGGCGTTCCTGCCGTCAGGCCGTTCTCCCACTTGTTGGCATTGAAGATGTCGTTGCGGAAGAATTCGAACAGGTCGCCGTGGAACTGATTGGTGCCTGACTTGATCGACGCGCTGACAATGCCGCCGTTGAAATTGCCGAACTCCGCGGGTGCATTCTGCGTGATCACGTTGAATTCTGCGATCGCGTCAGGGGATGGGGTGAAACCCGCAAGATTTTCCGAGGCCTGGTTGTTGTCGATACCGTCGAGCAGGAAGTTGTTGGCCTGTTCGCGGTTTCCGTTAATGTAAGGACGCCCGCCCTCTTCCGCGACGTTCGATCCCGTGTTCATGCTCTGCGGATCGACCGACAACGCACCCGGCGCAAGCAGCGTCAACTGGATGAAGTTGCGCGTCGCCAGCGGTAGCGCATCATTGTTCTTCGCATCGATGAGGGTGCTGACCTGGGTGGTGTCGGTCTGAAGCTGGGGAGCTTCCGAGCTGACTTCCATGGTTTGGCTCACTGTCCCGACTTTCAAGCCAAAGGTCAAACGGGCCGTCTGGTTCATCGTCAGTTCGATCGGCGGCTGCACCGCAGATTCAAAACCCTTCGCTTCGACGCGTACTTCATAGGTGCCGATGGGAAGGCGTGGAAAATTGAAGACTCCCGTACCGTTTGTCTCAACCGTGGTAACTGTGCCGCGCTCCACGTCCCTGGCGATAACTGTCGCGCCGGGGATCGCTGCGCCTGCCGGGTCTGCAACCGAGCCCGTGATGGCTGCGGTTACTTGCTGACCCCACACAGCTGTCGCACTGACAAGCGAGATGAGAAGCAGAAAACAACAAAGCTGAAGCTTTTGGGACCATCGCATCGCAGTACTCCTCCGAGAAGTGTTGCGTATTGCTTGTTCGGGACCTGGGAAACCCACTCAACCCAGCGAGCAGGAGCTCGTGAGTAACATCTGAGCAATGCTATATATCACATCGTCCGGGGGAAGTTCGAACGAAATAATCAATTTCCACTATTTCTTAGAACGATTTAAAATTCAGCCGTCCTCGCGGGGAGGGTTCTCCATCGGCAACGACCGACTCGCATAACTCATAGAAACTGCTTATCTTGTCTGCCTGATGTGGTGCGGACGCGATGCCGTGCTGCGGACGGGCTCAAAACACCCTCACCGGGCCCTTTGACCAGTGCCCGCACCAATGTGATATATAGCACGACAGCCTGCGAAGAAGCGCGCGCTGAGATCGCGGTTCGCGGCCCTGCCCCTACAAAATCCCCACAAGTGGTCGCACTGCGCAGGGCGGCGGCTGGTTATGCGGGCCCGGGCCGCAGGTTTTCGGCTCGCATCATTTGGTCAAGTTCCCTGCCCATGCGAACCACGATCCCGGGCAGCGCTTTCACATCTGCCAGCGAGGTGCGGAAGTTCACAATGCACGCACGCAGTGCGAACCGCCCATGGATGACCGCGTTCGAGATGTAGGCTTCCCCACTCCCCTGTAAACGAGTGAGCAGTGCATTGTTCAACTGGTCGAGATACGCCTCGGTCTGCTCGTCACCCGTACGAAGGTCCGACGGAATATAACGGAACGTCGTGATACTCAAGGACTGGGTAAGAGGCTCGAGTTCCGGATAGCGCGGCAGAATACGAAAAAGTTCCTGGGCCAGCCGGATATCGTCACTCAGCATCTTCCTATAGCCGTCGTATCCGACCTGCTGCAGGGCGAGCCACACCTTGAGAGCGCGGAAGCCGCGCGAGTTCTGCGGGCCGAGATCGAAGTAATTAATGGCCTCGACGCCGAAATGATAGTAAGGAGGGTGATAGGCAAACGCGCCGCGCAGTTTTTCCGGATCACGCACCAGCGCGCAGCCTGCCTCCAGCGGCGCATAGAGCCATTTATGCGGATCCACGGCAAGCGAGTCTGCTTCGCTCATTCCTGCGAGTGCCGCAGGAGCGTCCGGTACGATCGCAGCGAATCCGCCATACGCGCCATCAACGTGAAACCATAAATCATATTTCCTGCAGAGTGCGGCCAGTTCCGGCAGTGGGTCCACTGCTCCCGTACTCACCGACCCCGCTGCGCCGACCACCAGGAATGGCTGGTCGCCCGCCGCGAGATCTGCGTCAATCGCCGCCTGCAACGCCGAAAGATCGATGCGCTGTTCGCTATCCGTCGTCACCCATCGGACTGCCTCTGTGCCCAATCCCGAAAGGTCCGCGGCCTTCTGGATCCACGTGTGTGTCTCCCTGGAGCAATAGACACGCAAACGTGAGCCATTCATGCCCTTCTTGCGCACGTCCCACCCGGCCTTCGCATGGCGGGCCGCGAAGAAGCACACGATGTTGGCCATGTTGCCGCCGCTCACGAAAAGTCCTGCGCAACCCGACGGGTAGTTCACCATTTCGGCGATCCAGCGAATCGTTTGCGCTTCGATTTCGCTCGCCATCGGCGAAAGAGGCCAAGCTCCGACGTTGGGATTCACTGCGGCGCCGAGCAATTCTCCCAGCGCTCCGATGGGCGCGGCAGACGACGTGATGTATCCCCAGAAACGCGGATGCCCGTTGAACACCGAGTGGTTGAACAGAAGCTCGGCAGCATGGTCGAGCAAGCCGGCGGGATCGGCGCCATTTTGGGGCAAAGAGCGTTCACCATCGAGCGCCTTTCGGACTGCGGCAGGAGATTCTCCGGGATCCACCGGTCGCTCCGGCAGCGAATCGAGGAACTCCGCGATGCGGTCGACGAGCCGATAACCCAGTGCGCGAAATGTCCTTCCATCCATCGCCAGCGGAGAGGAGCGTTCTTCAAGACTTGCTTTGCTGCGCATCGGAACCTCGCGCAAATGTTACCCGATTCCTGGAGTGTCGTGCCGGTGCGCCGGAGTTCCCCACGGTGAAGCCGCAACGTTCATTTCTTCGCGAGTCTCTCGAAACGGCAACTACTCTCTTCTGGATAGTTTCTCTAGAGCAGAACTGCTGATCTCGTTATCGAGAGTAGCGCCTCGAACAAAGCTCCTGCTGCTTCCAGAGTCTTACCTTCGCCAACTAATTCACTCTATTCGTTGAATCCACAAATTACGCGGGTGGGGCTAGTTCTTCCCTCGGTGAAAGTACGGACCATGCTTAAGGCTAAATGTGCAGGGACATTAAGCCCAAAGGAGGATGTCGAGCGATCGACTGAGCGCCTATGCTGCGTCAGGTCGCAAGGGCGTGGGTTCGTCCTTTGTGACTCGGCGTAATGACGGGGCGGTTCCGCAAGCTCACGACGGAACCGTGTGTTGCGCGTGCGGCCTCGCAAGGCGCAATTCACGCTGAGGGACGCAAAGTCCCTGGCGACAAAAACGCTCGATAACACCTTTCTGAACACGGAGGCATAAGGATGAGGATTCGCGCAGTCGCTACGCTCGTATTCATTCTCACCACCATCGCAGGCGCCACAGTTTCGGTAAGCTCACCCACCAATGGATCCACCGTTTCCTCATCCGTGCACGTAGTCTCAACGTCCTCTTCTTCGCATGCAATTTCCCGCACGATGGTTTATGTGGACAACAATGTCGCTTATGACGTGGCTTCGGCGACGGTGAACACCGAAATCTCCATGAGCAAGGGCACTCATAGTCTCGTCGTGCAGTCGTGGGACACCGCCGGCACGGTTGTGAAATCGGGAACGATCAAGGTGACCGTATCGAGTTCGTCGTCCACGCCGTCCGTCACGGTGACATCGCCGGCCAATGGATCGACGGTATCTTCCTCTGTGCACGTCGCCTCCACCTCAACATCGACCCATCCGATTTCGAGGACCCTGCTGTATGTCGACAACAAAGAGGCCTACGACGTGGCATCTGCGACCGTGAATACGAGTGTCACCCTGAGCAGCGGGGGCCATAGCCTCGTTGTGCAGTCGTGGGATACCGCGGGCAACGTCGTGAAGTCAGGCACAATCAAGGTGACGGTCGGAAGTTCATCTTCCGGAGGCTCCGGCGGCGGTGGATCGGCGCCCGGCAATGCGAAGAAGTATTCGAACATCAACCAGATGAGTGGATGGGATTCCTGCGATACCTGCGCCGGGGCCGGTGGAAGCGGACGAAAAGCTACCCACACCTTATCGCAAAATATTTCGTCGCCATCGTTGGACGGCAAGGCCGCGCAGTTTTATCTCAAGGGGAGCAAAGCGTATTCGGCTGCACTCTGGTGGAAGCAACTCGGGGCCGACTCGAGTGTCAGCAACTTTGAATACGACCTTTATTATTATTTGAAAACGCCAAGCGCCGCACAGGCTCTCGAGTTCGATGTAAACCAGTCGATCAGCGGGAAGAAATACATCTTCGGTACACAGTGCGACATTAAGGGCCACCACGACTGGGACGTCTACGATGCTGCCGCTCATAAATGGGTGGAGACCGGCATCGCGTGCACCCTACCCACCGCCTATGCGTGGAACCACTTGACGCTGGAGTTTCAGCGCATCAACGGCGAGGTGAAATTTCTCTCCGTCACCCTGAACGGCAAGAAGAGCTACATCAACAAGGCGTATGGGCCGGCCTCCACCAGCGCGAGCGAGTTGAATGTCGCCATTCAGCTCGACGCCGACGGCAACAACACGCCGTACTACGAATGGGCCGACAAGGTGACTCTGAGCGCGTGGTAATTCTTCCAGAACCCGGCTGCATTCCATGCCACATCGACAAGAGTGCCGATGCAGCCGGACTTTCCCGAGCGACATACGTACAAATTGGGGTTTATCTGGTGGAGATAGTGAGAGTCGAACTCACGACCTCTGCAGTGCGATTGCCTATCTATGTCCATGACTTACAACAACTTATCCGGTACTGGAAGGACTGCTAAGTGCTTGTTAATGCGTGAGAGCCATGTTGAGTGTGGGTGACATTGTGGGTGAATGTATCATCACAGGATATGGCCACCGGACCAACTCCTGCGCCAGGTGAATCAGTCAAAAATGGTTCCGGTTGGGATTCGCTTGAGCGCTTCTCCAAGTTCTCAGCCGCCGCCACGGTGGGAATATACGTCGCTGGTTTCCTGATCGTGTCCTTGTATGAAGCGCAGTTTGGATTCGTTGCAGTGAACCCCTTTCGACCGAGGATATTTGCTGCGGGTGGGTGGTTCATCATCTTCATCGGGTTGCCAATCCTACTCGGTATCCCGGTCCCTCGTGACGGGTTCTTACGTTTCGTCCGAAGCCTGTGGCCATTGTGGGTGGGCTGCGCCACAGTTGGCATAGCATCTCAATCTCTATTTGATTACGACGCACCCATCTCATTTGCCCCGGCTCACGGTAATTGGTTACTTGTCGTAATGGTCTTACTCAGCGCGGCTTGGACCATTGTGATTCAGGTTGATAAAGTACCTCTCGCAGTACAGGCAGCACTTTCCGCACTTTACGTCCTGCTCTTTATTGCCGATTCGATATTTCCAGTGATCAAGCATGTCATCTCGGTGAACGTCCTAATCTTGTGGATATTCGCAGTGGCAGTCGCGTCCATAGTGGAGCGGGTCGCGACGACTATCTTGCCACAGTTCTCGCGTCTCCCGACATTCGAGTTCGACGCGATCTCAACTCCGCCGATGTATCACGATTTCACTCGACGTTTCACGCTTCTCCTGATTGCCTTATTCCTCTTCTCGCACTTCCTTTATCCGAGGTTGAAGGCATCGTGGGGCGGCGGAGGTACGGTACCGGTGGTCGTCATGCTCACGAAAGACTCGCCGGTTTACCCGCAGTAGACGGTGCTTGTGCGCTTGATTGACGAGTCTGAAGCCGGGTACTACCTCGTCGCAAACGGGGAGACAAAGGCGATGTTCATCCCTCGTTCAGCAGTGGCGATGGTACTCTTCGGAGACGATCCGAAGAAGTTCCACTTGATGCATGGTGAGGCGTCGAAGTAATCGCTAACCAGAAACAGCAAAAGGCCAGGGGAGTTGTTCGGCACCATCCATCGGTGAGCCGATCACCAACATCGGCATCTGTGCTTTGACCGATGTCAAGACCGTTCAATCATTGCTGCGCCACGCCAACAGCAAGACGACGTTGGATCGTTACTCGCATGCGATCCATGACAACCAACTCGCTGCCCAGGGACAATTCCTGGAGGCGCTAAAACCCGTACCACCAGCGATAAACTAACGCATTGTGGGTGTGGGTGAGACGCAGACAGACCAATTCCGAGCTGCCGAACAAGTGATCGGTTAGTGTAGGTTTATTTGGTGGAGCTAGTGAGAGTCGAACTCACGACCTCTGCAGTGCGATTGCAGCGCTCTCCCAACTGAGCTATAGCCCCACTCCGAGGCGCGATCTGTTTATGCAAACCGGTGTCTGAATTGTAACAAGCTCGTGTTTTTTGTGCCAACTCTGCACCCGTTTTGCTTCGTTTTCGTTTCTCGCGCATCCATCAGTTAGCGTGCAGACGCGCGCTTGTGAGGCGCGTCACGCGGGAAATCCGGAATGGAAGCTTATAATTTGCTTGTGACGCAATCGCACATCACCAAGGTGGCCGAGGCCGACTTCCCTACCCGCTGGGGACACTTTCGCATTTTCGGCTTTGAGGGATGCTTTGAAGAACTGCCTGAGCCCGCACTGGCCAAAGACGAACTGGCGCGCCAGGGAGTGATTGAGCGCCGCAAGGAAAGTGCTGTCGCACTGGTCATGGGCGACATCCACTCGGCTCCCCCGCTGGTCCGCATTCACTCGCAATGCCTGACGGGCGATGTATTCGGCTCGCAGCGTTGCGACTGCCGGCAGCAACTTGAACTTGCCCTGCAGATGATTTCCGACGCGGGACGCGGCGTGCTCATTTACGAGGAGCAGGAGGGCCGCGGCATCGGCCTGATGGCGAAGCTCCAGGCCTACGAGCTGCAAGACAACGGACTCGATACCGTCGAGGCCAATGAACAACTCGGCCTCAAGGCCGATTATCGCCAGTACTCGCTGCCGGTGGAGATCATGAAGGCACTCGGCATTCGCCGCCTCCGCTTACTCTCTAATAATCCGGAAAAAGTGAAAGCAGTGGAAGACGCGGGAATCGAAGTGGTGGAACGCGTCTCGGCGGAAGTCGAAGCTTATCCGACCTCGGAAGCCTATCTAAAAACCAAGAAGGAAAAGATGGGACACATCTTCGGCTAGGACTTATTCGCGGGCAGCAGCCGCGGAGGCCGGCTCTCCAAGAGCCGCCCGGATCTCATCCGATTTGGCCACCGGCAGATACGCAAGCGCGGCCTTCACCAGCCCCACATACGCTTCTCGCTGCGTGGGATCGAGCGCCTTCAAATGCTTCTGCACAACTTCGACATCGCCGCGCATAAACGGCCCGGTAAAAGACCCCTCAGCGCCTAGCTTAAAAAAGTTCTCTACCGTCTGGCCGACAATGCGCTGCATGGCAGCACGAACCATTTTCGGCGGTACCCCGGCCTGCGTCCCAATGCGCTCGGCGGTGGTTAGAGTCGTAAGGAGCAGGGGCGCGAGGAAGCTGCCGAAGACGTGGTAGAGGACCTTGTTTTCCTTGGCGATGACGAACTCACTGCCGTGCAGCGCGCTGACCAGACGGCGGGCTGCCTCGACGGCCTTGTTGTCCCCTTCGAGCGCGAACACAACCCCTGCCAGTTGCGTCGTGGCTTCGGGGGCAAAGGTCATCATGGGATGCACGGAGGCGACGGAAGCGCCTTTATCACGCAGGGGCTGTAGCTCATCACTGCTCAGCGCGCCGCTGGAATGAAAGACGATTTTCCCGCGCCACTCGCGGCGTTGCGCCATGTTCTTTGCAACGGAAGCTATCGCGGAGTCGGGCAGGCAAAGCCATGTAACCGACTGATCGAAATCGGCGGAGTCGAACTCCTTGGCGGTGGCATCCACTTTCTCCGCCAGCGCAATCGCTTTGGCGATACTCGAGTGCCGCGCAACGATGCTATCCACGCAATCGTAGGTGCGCTGCAGCTGTGTCGCCAGCGCTGTGCCGAGACGTCCCGGGCCCACGATGCACAAATCTAATGCGTGTTCCATCTGTGCCGGAGGATATCAGAGCGGTTGGCACTTTCCCAACTCGTTCCCCAACAAACAAGGCCTGAGTTCCCGCCGTGAGATTCACCTTGGTACCCTGCCTAACTCTTCCCTTTCCACCAGAAACCCCTGAGAATGTTTACAGATGGCAGCCATTGCAACCCAGCCGGAACTAGGTGTGCGGAGCAGCCCGGTCCCCGCACCGATGGAGCGCTACTTCCAGGTCTCGCTCTTCCTGCTGATCATCACCGGGTTCATCACGCTTGCGGGTACCGGCAAGCTCGACATGTTCTCCGTCGTGTTTGTTCTGGGCGCCCTCGGAGTGCGTGCCGTCCATCTTGCACGCGACCGGCAATTCGTTGTGCCGGAGCGCTGGACCACCGTATTCACCCTGATGTACGTCCTCGTCTACGCGGTCGATTACTTCTTCATCTCGCGAGACTTTGTCAGTTCCACGGTGCACCTCGTGCTGTTTGGCATGGTCGTCAAGGTGTTCTCCGTCCATCGTGACCGCGACCTGCTCTACCTTGGCGTGCTCGCCTTCCTCATGGTGCTGGCGGCGTCGGTGCTCACGGTGAACACCGTGTTCCTGGCTGGCTTCGCACTGTTTCTCCTGGTAGCGATCGCCACCTTCATCAGCTTTGAGATGCGCCGCGCCGCGCAGTCGGCGGACAGCATCCAGTCGTTCAACGCCAATGCTTCGCGGACGCGCATGTCGCGGGTCAACGGTTCCCTCTCGCGCACCGCCCTCGTACTTACGATTACGATCCTGCTTTCCGGCACCATCTTGTTTTTCGCCCTGCCCCGCATCTCGGGCGGCTATCTCAGCTCGTTTACCCGCGGATCGGATCCCATCAGCGGCTTCCGCGACACCATTCAGCTGGGGCAGATCGGACTCATCCAGCAATCGTCCGAAGTCGTGATGCACCTCCAGATCGATGGCAATCATCCCGGCTTCGACGGCAAGCTGCGTGGATCGATCCTGACCCGCTTCGATGGCAAAACCTGGGCCGACGCCCCTCGATACATGAACGTGCTGACCTCGCACGTGGGCCGCTTCGACCTTTCGAATGAGACCATCGCCGCAGACCCGTACCTCGCGCGTGTCGCGATGAACCACACCACCGAAGCGATGCCTTATCGCGTGATGATGGAACCGACCAGCAGTTCGGTGCTCTTCCTGGCAAAAGGGACGCTCGAGTTGGACGGCAACTTTCACCAAGTCGCCTTCGACAGCGCCCAGTCGTACATCAACCTCGACGGCAACCACCCGACCAACACCTATTGGGCCGTTGCCAACGTGGCGACGCCCGACCCGAATGATTTGCGCTTCGCCGGCTCAGATTATCCAGTCCGCATTGCGAACCGTTACTTGCAGCTTCCAGCCGTGGATCCGCGGATCGAAGCGTTGGCGCGCACCGTGACCGCGCACGCCCCGAGCCCTTACGAAAAGGCGCGGGCCATCGAGAATTACCTGCAGCAGAATTACGGATACACCCTGGAATTGCCAACGACGACTCCCGCCGATCCGTTGGCGAACTTTCTCTTCGAGCGCCGCAAGGGACATTGTGAATACTTTGCCAGCTCGATGGCGATCATGTTGCGCACTCTCGGCATTCCCACCCGTGTCGCGACCGGTTTCCGGGTCAGCGAATTTAACGACCTCACCGGCAGCTACATCGTGCGCGCGCGTGACGCTCATGCATGGGTCGAAGTCTACTTCCCCAACCAGGGATGGGTGACCTTTGATCCAACCGCCTACGCGACTGTCGGCAACTCTTCGCTGCTCGGGCGCTTGCGGATGTACGCCGACGCGATGAACGAGTTCTGGCATGAGTGGGTCGTGAACTACGATTTCGCGCACCAGCGAACCCTCACCGCTTCGCTCACCAACCAGTCCATCCAGAGCGGCTTAAGCCTCCGCGAGCGTCTTGCGAACTTCTACCAGAGCTTGCTGCAGCGGGCACGCCGGGCCCAGCAGGCATTCGTGCGATCGCCACGACGCCAGTCGCAGTGGGCCATCGCCGTAATTTGTCTCCTGCTCGGGCTGGCGCTGGCGCCACAGATTCTCAGAATGGTGCGAGCGCAACGGCTCGCCGCTAATCCGCAACGCGCGCCGGAAGCCGCCGCTTCCCTTTGGTATGGCCGGGCCACGCACTACCTTTCGCGCTACGGCTGGCAGAAGTCGCCGTCGCATACCCCTACCGAGTTCGCTAAGAGCATCGACCACCCGGTGCTCCGCGAAGCGCTGGAGGAATTCACCGAGTATTACGAACAGGCACGGTTCGGCCGTTCCGCAGAGAGCGCGAGTCGCCTGCCGGAGCTCTTCGCGCGCCTGAAGACCCATAACGAGCCCAGCTGATCTGCCTCGCAAAATGCTAAAATAGCTAGATTCCATGCCTGAAACGAAGTCTCCTATCAGCACTGCGGAAGCACCGGCAAAGGTCGGATTTGTTTCCCTGGGCTGCCCGAAAAACCTGGTAGATTCCGAAGTCATGATGGGGCTGTTGGCCGCCAACGGGGCGCAGATCACCGCCCGCGCCGAGGATGCCGACATCATCGTCGTGAATACCTGCTCGTTTATCGATACCGCCAAGCAGGAGTCCGTCGATACGATCCTGGAGATGGCTGGGCACAAGGCGAATGGACGCGCCCGGAAGCTCATCGTCGCAGGATGCCTGGTCGAGCGCTACCGCAATGAGATCCAGAAGAACATTCCGGAAGTCGATGCCGTCGTCGGCACTGGAGAGCTGGAAGCGATCCTCGCCGCCAGTGGGATCCAACCACATCAGCCGCAAGCTCAATCGCCCTTCGTCATCCTGAATGACTCGAGCGCCAGCCAGCAGTTGAAGTCCGGCATCGCGGACCGCCCCGAAGGCGCAGCCCGCGAACAGTCAGGACGCTTTTCCCGCAATGACTGGGATGGAGCCATCGCCGATCTCCCGAATTATTTGTACGACGAGAACACGCCGCGGCTTCTCGCCACGCCGAAGTACACCGCCTACATCAAG
The DNA here is from genome assembly GCA_963703075.1 of uncultured Acidobacteriaceae bacterium. Classification (GTDB taxonomy): domain Bacteria; phylum Acidobacteriota; class Terriglobia; order Terriglobales; family Acidobacteriaceae; genus Korobacter. The sequence goes on along the minus strand of OY969786.1, from coordinate 1,216,001 downwards.
ATCGCCGAAGGCTGCGATCATCCCTGTTCGTTCTGCATCATTCCCCAGTTACGCGGGAAATTCCGCTCCCGCCGTTTTGAGTCGGTTGTGGCCGAAGCCGAGCGTTTGGCCAAACAGGGCGTCAAGGAGATCACGCTGATCGGGCAAGACACTACCTGTTACGGCGAAGATCTCGGCATGAAAGACGGTCTCGCGCAGTTGCTCGAGCGGCTGGCACAGATCGAAGAGTTGCAGTGGGTGCGGTTCCTCTACGCTTACCCGAATAAAATCACCAAGCGTCTGCTGGAGACGATCGCGAGGAATCCGAAGGTCCCGAACTACATCGATGTGCCGTTGCAGCATTCTTCGGCCAACGTGCTGAAGCGCATGAAGCGCGGCGCCCACTCCGACATTTTCTTGAAGTCCATCGAGGAGATGCGCCGCACAATTCCCAACCTGACCCTGCGGACTTCGTTCATCGTTGGCTTTCCCGGCGAAACCACCGAGGACTTCGACCAGCTCTGCAATTTCGTGACGACCGCGCAATTCGATTGGCTGGGCGTCTTCAGCTACTCCGACGAGGAAGGCGCCCACGCATTCTCGCTGGATGAGAAAGTGGATCCCCGGGAGATCGAGCGGCGGCGCAAGAAGCTCATGGCGTTGCAGAAGCAGATCAGCCGCAAGAAGCGCAAAGCCCTCGTCGGCCGCGCCTTCGACGTCGTTCTCGAAGGTCCCTCGGAAGAAACCGACCTGCTTTGGGAAGGCCGCACGGAAATGCACGCCCCCGAGATCGACGGCAAGGTCTACATCAACGATTTCGCCGAGCACGTAAACGTAGAGCCCGGCCAGGTATACCGCTGCGAGATCACGGAAGCGCACGAATACGATCTGGTCGCGCGCCTGCTGTAGCCGGACTCGCGATAAAATATTGATAGCGTCATGCCCAAGAAGAAACTTTCCAGCCTGCGCTGCCCTACCTGCCGGAAGATCGTGTTGCGCACCGATCCCGATTTTCCGTTCTGCTCGGAACGCTGCAAAGTCATCGACCTCGGCAAGTGGGCCAGTGGTGGATATGTGATCTCGACGCCCATCAACAACGCCGGCGAAGATTTCGAAGGAGACTACGATTTGCGCTCGCCCCGCAGCAAGGAGCCGGATGGCGGATCAGGCAAGCCCAACTAGGTCCGCAACCCCGGCGCCACGATGGGCGCATCTCGTCGCTATTTTCTTTGGCGCCGGCCTCGGCAAACCCGGCCCGGGCACCTGGGGATCGGCCGCCGCGGTGCTGCTCTGGGCGCTCATCGCCCACTTCCTCCCCGTCCATCTCCAGTTGTATGTCATCCTTGCCCTGGTGGCGCTCTCCACCGCCATCGGTATTCCCGCCGCTACGCTCGAAGCACGAGGCTGTGGAAGAAAAGATCCATCGCATGTCGTCATCGACGAAGTCGCCGGCCAACTGGTGACGCTGATTGGCGCTCCGGTTCGCTTCGCTCCCCTCCTGATCGGTTTTCTCCTCTTCCGTGCCTTCGACATCCTCAAACCTCCGCCCATCCGGCAACTTGAAAAGCTGCCGGATGGCACCGGGATCGTGGTCGATGACCTCGGTGCCGGCGTCTTCGGCTGCATCGTTTTGCAAGTCTTACTGCACTTCGCGCGGGTTCACGGTTGGCACTGGTTGGCGTGACACGCACCGTTTACCTTTCCTTTCAGAAGATTTGATACCCTTACTACTACACGCCGAGCATGAGTAATCCCAAACTGATCAATCGCAACGGCCAGCCGCGCATCGATTCCGTCGAGCCTGCCTTCGTCATGCCTGGTGGTGAAGTCAAACTCATCGGCCATGCGCTGGCTCCCCAGGATCTCCGTCGTCCCCAGGTGCAGTTCGGAGAGACGACCGCTCCGGTCGTCGTGGGTACAGATAACTTCGTGATTGCCCGTGTCCCGCAGGACGTCGCGTCAAGCAACGTTTCCGTCCATGTGAATGGCGCCGTTAGCAATGAACGCATGGTGCGCGTGGCCATGCCCATTGCCGAGAACCTGCACCCGGTCACCAGCCCGGCCATCGACCACGAAGGCAATCTCTACGTCACCTTCTCCGGACCCCGCGGACAGAAGGTCCCGGTGGCGATCTACAAGATCGACACCAATTACACCGTGAAGCCGTTTCCTCAACGAGATGATGAACCCGACGGGAATGGCTTTCGATCGCGCCGGTCATCTCTACGTCTCCTCGCGTTTCGATGGCACCGTCTATCGTGTGGCGGCCAACGGCACCATGACGACCTACGCCGAAGGCATGGGCGTGGCCACCGGAATCGCCTTCGATGCCGAGGAAAATCTTTTTGTCGGCGATCGCAGTGGCACCATCTTCAAAATCGCGCGCGACCGCCAGATCTATGTCTTCGCCACCCTGGAGCCCAGCGTCTCCGCCTATCACCTAGCCTTCGGCCCGCGCGGCAACCTCTACGTCAGCGGTCCCACCACCAGCAGTTTCGACGCGGTCCACGAGATCAGTCCCGAAGGTGAAGTCACGGTCTACTATCGTGGGCTTGGTCGTCCGCAGGGATTGGCCTTCGATATCGACGGCAATCTATACGTCGCCGCATCGCTTAACGGAAAGCGCGGCGTCGTCCGCATCACCCAGGAACGCCGGGCCGAGCTGATCGTGTCGGGAAATAATTTAGTTGGTCTCGCCTTCGCACCGAGCCGCGCCGTGGTCCTTGCCACCACCGACGCCGTCCACCATCTGTGGTGGGACATCCAGGGCCGGCCGCTGCTCTAGCCCGATTCCTCCCTGTCACAACTCTTCGTTCTCTCGGGTGTTCCCCGCAAGCCTCAGGGTGAATTACACTTGAGCAGTGATCGCCGAGATCGTCGCTATCGGATCCGAGCTGTTAACTCCCTTCCGTCAGGACACAAACTCCCTTTTCCTCACCCAACGCTTGAATGAGCTCGGAGTCGAAGTCTCGTTCAAAAACGTGGTGGGCGATAATCGTGAGAACCTGACCCAGGTAGCCCGAGCTGCGATTGAGCGCTCCAATATCATCATCTTCATGGGCGGCCTCGGCCCCACCGAAGACGACCTTACACGCGAAGCCGTTGCCGACGCCCTGGGCCTCCGTTTGAAGCGCAACCCCGACCTCGTCGCCGATCTCTACAAGCGCTTTGCCTCGCGCCGCGTCTCGATGCCCGACAACAACATGCGCCAGGCAGACGTGATCCTCGGGGCGGAAATCATGCCCAACGCCAACGGCTCCGCGCCCGGACAATTCATCGAGGGCGCGCAAGACGGATCTCCGCGTTACATCTTTCTCCTGCCGGGACCTCCGCACGAATTGAAAGCCATGTGGCAGGATCAGTGCCAGCCGATGCTGCGTGAGCGCCTTCCGCGCGCCTACATCGCTACCCGCGAACTGCGCGTTACCAGCCTCGGGGAATCCACCGTCGACGCCCGCATTGCGCCGATCTACACCAAGCACAAGAACATCGACACCACCATTCTTGCCAAGGCCGGAGAAGTGCAACTCCATCTCCGGTGCCGTGGCAAGTCGATGGCCGAAGCCCAGGCCGCCGTCGACCAACTTGCCGGTGAGATTGAGGACGAACTCGATGATTCGGTCTTCTCCAGCAACGGCGAGACCCTCGAGCAGATCGTCGGCTACTACTTGCAGATGCGCAGCGCCACGATTTCCGTCGCGGAGAGCTGCACCGGGGGCCTGATGGCCGAGCGCCTCACCAGCGTCAGCGGCAGCTCGCGCTACTTTGTAGGTGGCGCAGTGGTGTATTCCAATCGCCTGAAAACCTTACTTGCCGACGTGCCGCCGCTGATGATCGAAGAGCATGGGGCGGTGAGCCGCCAGGTAGCCGTGGCGTTGTCAGAGAACTTTCGCGCCATCTGTAACGCAACGATCGGGGTCGGAATCACGGGCATCGCCGGGCCTACCGGCGGCACCGAAGATAAGCCCATCGGGCTGGTGTATATCGCCGTCGCCGACGAACTCGGCACCGACGTCGTCGAGCGCCGTTTCCCCGGCGACCGCGAACGCATCCGCTGGTGGTCCAGCCAGGTCGCCCTCGATATGGTCCGCAAAAAACTGATCTGAGTCTCGTGAACGATGCGCCTCTTTTTCGCCCTCGACATCGATGCCCAAATTCGCGAGCGGATCACCAGCTACGTCGATACCCTGCGGCGGATCCCCGGCGTGCGCTTCATGCCTCCCGAAACCTATCACGTGACCCTGAAGTTTCTCGGCGAAGTTAAAGACGTTGAGCCCGTGCAGCAGGCCGCCGCGGGCGTGCGAGCCAACCGCTTTCCAATCGCTTTTCATGATGTTGGATTCTTTCCGAACCCACGGGCGCCCCGGGTATTCTGGGCCGGCATTCACGCCGATGAACGGTTGGCCACCCTCGCATCGGGCCTGGAAGCAGCCATGATCCCCGCCGGATTCGCTCGCGAAGAACGGCCCTTCCATCCTCATCTCACCCTGGCGCGCAGCGGCTCCGGCAGTCCTGCCCCGCGCGCAGACGAGCGGCCGGTTCGCGGCTTCCGCGCGCTCGTCGCCGAAACAGAAAAGAATCCTCTGCCCGACTTCGGTACAATGACGGCCGATGCATTCTTCCTGTACCAAAGCACGTTGTCGCCGAGCGGAGCGCACTACACCAAGCTTGCGCGCTATGCACTCGCCCCGGCGTCCTGAGTGCTCCCGATGAAGACTTACATTCTCATTGCCGTCGTCGCTTATCTTTGCGGCTCGGTTCCCTTCGGCTACATCCTCGTGCGTCTTTTTCTCAAGACGGATGTGCGCCAGACCGGCAGCGGCAATATTGGCGCCACCAACGTCGCGCGCACCGGCGCCAAGGGCTTGGCCATCCTTACCCTGCTGCTCGATGCGATGAAAGGTTTCCTCGCGGTCCTTTTTGCCACCCTCTACGTCGCCCACGTTTTCGTCGGGCCCAATGTTGATCCGCGCCTTGTGCCCGCGTTGGCCGGTTTGTTCGCCATCCTCGGCCACCTCTATCCGGTATGGCTTCGCTTCAAGGGTGGCAAGGGCGTGGCGACCGCGCTGGGTGTCTTCCTCGGAATTTCCCCAGCCCCCATCGGCATCGTGCTGGGCATATTCACCATCGTCGTGTTGTTCACCCATTACATCTCTCTAGGATCGATCCTCGCGGCAGTAGCGTTTCCCTTCGTGGTTTATCTCGTACAGCGCGATCAACTCCCTCGATCGGCGTATACCATGATCGGCCTGACCTCCCTCCTCATCATCTGGCGGCATCGCACCAACATTCAGCGTCTCTTCGCCGGAACCGAAAACCGCTTCCCCGCGAACAAGCCGACCGAAGGTAAAGCATGAGCCGCATCGCCGTGATTGGCGCAGGCGCATGGGGCACCGCGCTCTCCATCGTTCTTGGCCGCAACGCCGCACACAACATTCGCCTCTGGGCATTCGAATACGAAGTCTGCGCCTCCATCGCCGAACGCCGCACCAACGAACTTTTTCTTCCCGGCTGCCGCATTCCCGAATCCGTGGAGCCAACCAATTCGCTGGCGGTTGCGCTGCGCGATGCCGACATGGTCGTGAGCGTCATGCCCTCCCATCACGTGCGGCGCATCTTCACCCAGATGCTTCCCCACTTGCATCCCGAAATGCTTTTCGTGAGCGCTACCAAGGGCGTGGAAGACGGAAGCTATCAACGCATCACCGAGGTGATCTCGGATGTAGTCGGCGCGAAGTTTCCGCCGAAGCTGGTTGCGGTGAGCGGGCCGACCTTCGCCAAAGAGGTCGCCAAGGGCGATCCAACTGCCATTACCGCTGCCGCCAATGATGACGATCTTTCCCGCGCGGTGCAGCGCGAGTTCAGTGATCCCCGCTTTCGCATCTACACCAATCGCGATGTCGTCGGCGTGGAACTCGGCGGCGCACTGAAGAATGTGATCGCCATCGCTGCCGGGGTTTGCGACGGGCTTGGGCTTGGACACAACAGCATCGCCGCCCTAGTCACCCGCGGGTTAGCGGAAATTACCCGCCTCTCCCTGGCATGCGGCGGTCACCCGGAAACCATGGCGGGACTCGCCGGCCTGGGCGACCTCGTGCTCACCTGCACCGGAGGCCTTTCGCGTAACCGCACTGTCGGCGTCGAACTCGGCCGAGGCCGCAAGCTGCCCGACATCATCGCCGGCATGCACGGCATGGTGGCCGAGGGTGTGTTGACCACCAACGCCGCCGTTGGTCTCGCCAAACGGCACAACGTCGAAATGCCCATCACCCAGCAGATGCATGCCATCCTCCACGAAGGCAAAACCCCCAGCGAAGCCATCCGCGACCTGATGGCCCGCCCCTCCACCAGCGAAGTCTGGCTGTAAACAGCCGTTGCGCGAAAGTTCCTCCGGAGGCACAATCTTTCTCCTGTGCACTTCCCGCTCTACCTGCCGATCGGACCGCTGCGGATCCCTCCGCATTGGATCTTCGAATCGCTGGCCTACTTCGTAGGCTTCCGTGTGTACCTCAGCCAGCGCCCTAAGTATGGCGATCCTGTGAGAGAAGACGTTCGATGGTGGGTGATCACGGCCGCAGCCGTCGGAGCCGCCCTCGGCAGCAAGCTGCTTTCGATTTTCGAGGAACCCGGCTTTCTCTCTGCGCATTGGCATCAGCCGTATCTACTCCTGAACGGCAAAACGATTGTCGGCGGCCTTATCGGCGGATGGCTCGCTGTGGAATTCTGTAAGCGCCGCCTGCACGAACAACAGCGCACCGGAGACCTCTTTGTGCTGCCGCTTTGCCTGGGTATCGCCATCGGTCGCATCGGATGCCTGCTCACTGGACCGGAGGACCACACCTTCGGGGCCGCATCCTCGCTGCCATGGGCCCTCGACTTTGGAGACGGCGTGCATCGTCATCCACTGCCCGCCTACGAAATCGTCTTCTTGCTGCTACTGGCCTTTGCCTTGCGCGGAATGCTCCGGCGTCCACACGTGAATGGCGACGTTTTCAAAGTGTTCATGTGCTCGTACATGGCATGGCGCTTGGTTACGGAGTTCCTGAAAGACCGCGCCCCGATCTTTCTGCAGATCACCGCAATTCAGTGGGCGTGCCTGGGAGTGCTCGCGTTTTATGCGCCGGACCTCTGGCGATGGATGCGTCGCGAAGATAGCCTTCACTTCCTAGGCGAAGTACCGGGAGACTAATGGCCAAGACGCGCCCTTATACCTTTTACGATGTAGCCGTTTCGATCTGCACCCAATGCTTCCGCAAAATCGAGGCGAAGATCGTGTTTCTCGATGACCGCGTTTTTCTGCTGAAGCGCTGCCCGATCCATGGAAACGAGAAGGTCCTCATCGCCGATGATGTTGACTATTATCGTCGCTGCCGCGAGGTCTTCATCAAGCCGCCGGAAATGCCTGACGTATACAACACACCCGTACGCTGGGGCTGCCCATATGACTGCGGTCTGTGTTCCGACCACGAACAACACTCCTGTCTCTCGTTGATAGAAATCTGCGATTATTGCAACCTGAGCTGCCCTATTTGCTATGCCGACAGCGGACCCGCGCGGCAGAGCTTTCGCTCCTTATCGCAAATTGAGGCAATGCTCGATGCCGTGGTGCGCAATGAGCTTCATCCGGATGTGGTGCAGATCTCCGGCGGCGAACCGACCATGCATCCGGATTTCTTCGCTGTGCTCGATCTGGCGAAAGCGCGTCCCATCCGCCACTTGATGGTGAACACCAACGGAATCCGCATCGCCCAGGACGAAGCTTTCGCCGCGCGCCTCGCCACCTACATGCCAGACTTCGAACTTTATCTTCAGTTCGACAGCTTCGAACGCGAGCCCCTGATGAAGTTACGCGGCGCCGATCTCCGGTCCATCCGGCAGAAGGCCATCCAGCGGCTGAATGCGCTTGGAGTCTCGACGACCCTCGTCGTCACCTTGCAAAAAGGTCTTAACGATCACGAAATCGGCAAAATCATCGACTGGGCGTTGCAGCAGCCCTGCATCCGCGGTGTTACGTTCCAACCCGTGCAAGACGCCGGACGCACCGAAGGCTTCGATGCCTCTCGCGATCGTCTGACCCTCAGCGAAGTACGCCGCATGATCCTGGAACAGACCAGCGTGTTCCGCCCTGAAGACGTCATTCCCGTGCCCTGCCACCCGGACAGCCTGGCGATGGCTTATGCGCTGAAAATCGGTGGGCAGGTCCTTCCCCTGACCGGAATGATCGATCCACAGGTTCTGATCAATGGCGGGCGCAACACCATCCTCTACGAGCAGGACGATCATCTGAAGGACCAGATCTTCAGGCTCTTCTCCACGAATCACTCTCCCCAATCGGGTGCCAACACCTTGCGGGATTTGCTCTGCTGCCTGCCGCAGATCGCCGCCCCCGATTCCCTCGGCTATGAGAATGTCTTTCGCGTGCTGATCATGCAATTCATCGATGCCCACGCCTTCGATGTGCGTTCGGTGAAAAAAACTTGCGTGCACATCGTCCATCCCGATGGTCGGCTGATCCCGTTTGATACGTACAATCTGTTCTACCGCGATTCGCTGGAGAAGACGCGCTTAGCCCCGCTGCGTGAAATGGAAGAGCGGAGATTCGTGGAAATCGGAGAGACGCATGGTTGAACCTTCCCCGTCCCCAGACGTATCTCGCCGCGGCTGGCCCATGTTCGCCGCGATCGCATACGGGCTTCTCTACATCATCGTCGTGGGATTCCTGTTTCAGCGGCACGGGCGCATCATGACCATGGCTTGGCGTCTCTTCCCGTTCGCCCAATTTTTATATATCGGACCGCCCCTTTACCTCGCCAAGTCCCGTGGCCGGATCAAAGCATTCCAGGGATGGCTGATCGGTGCAGCCATCGCCGCCGTCGTCTATGCCCCCTGCTGGGGATTGGCCTGGGCAATGCGATAAACACCACGCCACGCTCGCACCGGCATCACCGAAAGAAAAAAGCCGCCCCGTAGGGCGGCCCTTTTCGCGAACGAAACGCCTATCGCGAAACCGCAGCGAACAGGTCGGAATGCAGCAACGCTTGGAATTGACTATCGTTGCTCTCATAGTGGACGCGCAGGCTGCCACTGTCGGAATCCACGCTCATATCGTTGATCGCGTTCTTTTCTACCGGGCTCGCATTCATCTTGCGATACATCATGCCCGCCTTCACCAGCGTGGAAAGCAGGCCCGCGGTCATGCTGTCGCTTACGTTCACGTAGAGATTGAAACTCACGCCCCGGGTAAAATCGAGGGTGTAGCGCGAAGTGTTCACCCGTTTCCGCACGCTGTCGTAATCTGCCAGCTTGGAAGCATCGCCCAGCGCCGAGCGCAACATGGTCTGGGTGCCAATCGCATCCAGCACGCTCCACACCGGCTCACTTTCCGCACTCGCCACCTGGTCGGTCACGTCCGCGTTCGTTCCCAGGTTTGGCGTGTCGCCGTTCTGCGCGGAAAGACCGTCCTTCACCGACGTCGGCTCCCCAAACAGCATGGTGTTCTCGTCGAGGAAGGTCAGTACGATGCCGGTCGACACCGGATACAGCATCGAGCCCAGGAACTTCGCCGGCAGAACCTTGCGCTTCTTGTAGGACGCCAGAACCTGCTTCATGTTGAGCTGGCCTTGCGCAATCCCCAGGCTGCGCAACCCGTTTTTCTGGGTGCGGAACGACACGAACGTCAACTGGTCCACGTCTTTGTCTGGATTGATCCCGATGTCCCGCAACGAGGTCTCGAAATCCTTCAGTGACTCCGGAAGAACCCGGGCCTTGAGTTCCATGGCGGTCGGCGAGTTGTGCATCGCGCGGTAATCCACGGAGATAATCTGCTGTGCGGATGCAGGAATCACCGCCCGGGCATTCGAGCCCAGCGGCGCCCCAAAGGCAAAGGTTCCGGCGAGTATCACGGCAATTGCAAAAAACAACTTTTTCATCGGCATACCTGCATTCTTAGACGGCATACGCTCTGGAATGTGTGCACACCTAGTATAGAAGGCAATTCGAAAAACCTATCTCGGGAATCACACCTATACCCCTTATGAGGTGCACTCCTTAGGCGTTGCACAAAAGGACTCTTGTGACACCGGGATACCGAATTACAACGTGACAGACAGGTTCTCTTCATAGTAATCAGTAGTGACACACCCGAAGCGAGCCATAGATCCGGAGGGGCGTTTGATTCCGTCTGCCCAAGCCACACCCATCATCCCCGAGCGCCCCGCGCAGAAGAAGAATCAACCTACCGCGCTGACCAAGAGTCACGGATCAGCGCCGATTGCTGTCATCGTCTATCTCATCGGAACACTCGCGGAACTCTATGCCTGCCTCTGGCAGACGCGCGGCGTCTTCACCTACGGTGTCGATGACGGCTATATTCACCTCGCGCTCGCGGAACGCATCCTCCATGGCACCTACGGGCTGAACCTGCATGAATTCTCCGCGCCTGCCTCCAGCATCCTCTGGCCGTTTCTTCTCCTGGTTGGCGTCGGCACCTCCTGGCATGTGTACGTGCCTCTCGTTGTCAACGTATTGTGCGGATTTCCTGTCGCCTGGATTGTCGGCCTATGTGTGGACGAATGGCCGCGGGAAAACGAAGGATCCTTTGCGCCCCTTAAGCGCAGCGTGACCGTCGTCCTGTTTGTCGTCGGGTTGAACCTGCTGGGACTCACTTTCCTCGGCATGGAACACATGCTGCAGATCCTGCTCACCGCGGCCTGCGCTTACGGCGTCATCCGTGTTTCTCGCGGCGCTGCCATGCCGCTGTGGTGCCTGGTGGCCGCCGCGGCAGGCCCCGCCATTCGTTACGAAAATCTTGCCGTGACCGTGGCCGTTGCTATGGTCCTCTTCTGGAGCGGAAACAAACGCACCGCTCTCTGGACCTTGCTCGCCAGCCTCGTCGTTCCTGTGGCCTTTTCTCTCTTCTTAGTAGCGCACGGTTGGTCGATCCTGCCCGGATCCGTGCTGGCAAAAGGAACGAATGGTTTCGGCCTCATCGGCTTCCTCATCACCGTCGGCACCAACGTCTTGAAAGATTTCACCGATGTGGTGCGCCTCTGCTGGACGATCGCCCTCCTGGCCGTTGCCGAGTTGTGGTGGCTCAATCGTCGCTCCCGTCCAATGGCCCTCGCCGCTGTCGCCATCGTCCTGGCCCTCGATCTCGTCATTGGACGCATCGGCAACTATCGCTACGAGTGTTTCGCGGTGGCGTTTGCCTCGCTGATTCTCCTTGCCATTCTCGGTCGTCAATACCGTGTTCGATGGCACCTGGCGATGCTCGCTTTCCTCATCTGCACCTGGCCTTATTTCCGCTACGCGTACCTTGCCCCCGTGGCGTCGTTGAACATTTACCAGCAGCAGTACCAGATGGCCCGCTTTGCGCAGGGTTTCTACAAGAAGAACTTCGCGGCCAACGACATCGGCTTGGTGAGCTACCGTTTGCCGGAAAGCATTTATGTGGCGGACACCGCCGGGCTCGCGTCGCGTGAATCGCTGCTGCAAACCAACAAAAGCGGCGCATGGCTCGACGATTTCACCCGTCGCCACGACGCCGGGCTGGCCATGATCTACACCAGTTGGGTGAAAGGGATTCCCTCTGACTGGACCCTGATGGGCAGGCTGGTGCTCGGCTCCGAACTCGTCTCACCGCAGGAGAATACCGTCGATTTCTATGCCACTTCGGTTGGAGACCCGGCAGAGATCGACCGCCAATTGCGCGCCTTCCAGAAAACCCTGCCGCGCGACGTCGTTCTTCTTCTTCGCAAACCACCGCTTCCGTAAAGTCGTCACCGCAGCGATGCGACTTTTTCTCCGACCCAGCTCACGAACTGCGGATCGTCGAGGTCCGCCAAGTTGATCTCAACATTCGCCAGCCCTCCCTCGCGCGCCGCGCGGGCGAGCGCAATACCCGTCGTCAAATCCGACGCCATTTTCGGATTGGTGATCGCCCGCAACGATTCCAATAGCGCGACCGTCATATGCGCGTTTTGCGCGACGCCCAGCGGAACATTCGTCGCCTGCTTCAACGCCACCGTCACTTCGCCCTGCGCGGAAGGATCGGCTTTCACTTTGCGGAACGCCTTCAAAACCTCTTCATACGCGGCGGTGTCAGCATCGGCGGCTGCCTTAAACTCCTCGCGCAAATTTGCCAGCTGAGCAATCGCCTCGCTGAGCTGCGTTTCGTATTGCACGTACGCTTTCTTGCCTCGCGACATCCCCGCGACCATCGATCCTAGCCCCGCCGCCATCGCTCCTGCCGCCGCTGCCGCAGCACCGCCCCCCGGAGCCGCCACCGGCGCCGCCAGTTGCTCGACGAACGGTTCAAAACCCGCGCGCAGTCCGCCCACCGCAGACTTGCCGGACATCACATCGACCAGCCGGTTCTCCAGCACCATCGACGCGTTGAAGTTTTCCACCTGCAGGAACCACTCCGCCGCATCTTCCAGCGCCTTCTTCGGGACCAGCCCAACAATTTCGCTCGACAGGGGCATCACCCCATAACGCGCCGCCTCACGCTTTACGAACTCAAAAACCCGCGCGATGGGCGTCTGGTCGGTGTCGGTCAGGTTCATCGAGACTTGTGCCAACCCGCGCACCCCGATGCCCATCCCCTTCACGAACCGCAATCCACCATTGGAGAAGCGCACCGCCTTGCCAATCTTCTTCGCGATCTCCACATCGGGCGTGTTGAGATAAACGTTGTACGCAACCAGGAACTTGCGCGCGCCCACCACCGTAGCTCCCGCCGTCGGATGCACCGCGCGCGCGCCGAAATCGGGGATGCGCGCATCATCCGTGGCGATCGCATCGCGGATGCCTTCGAATTGTCCTCGCCGAATGTTTTCGAGATTGGTCCGCTCCGGACGCTGCGCGGCCGCCTCGTACAGATAGACCGGGATCTTGTAGCGCTTCCAGATTTCTTCTCCTACATAACGCGCAATCGCAACGCAGTCTTCCAGGGACACGCCATCGATCGGAATAAACGGGATCACATCGCTGGCGCCCATGCGTGGGTGCGCCCCGATATGTTTGCAAAGATCGATCAGTTCAGCGGCCTTGCCTACCCCGCGAATCGCTGCCTCCGCGATATTCGTGCGATCCCCGACCAGCGTAATGACGCAACGATTATGATCGGCGTCCATCTCGCGGTCGAGCAGGTAAACGCCATCCATCTTCATGGCAGCAATAATTTCATCGACCACCGCCGGATTGCGGCCTTCAGAAAAGTTCGGAACACATTCAACGAGGGTTGAGGGCATAAAGTATTTGTCTACTCTTCAGGACTTGTCATGCTGAGCGTGGCCGCATCTGCGTTTGCGAACACCGCAAAAAGGCTACCACTTGAACCACGTATACCCGATCCTGAACTCTACCGCAGCATTCACGCCGGGGTTGTGCGGGCCAATGCTGGCGTTCGACAGGTGATAAACCTTTCCCTGGAAGCTCCAGGCGTTCTTTCCCTGCTGGAAATGGTGGAAACCAAAAGCCGCACCCGAGGTGAAGTTCACCGGCGCGGTGTCACCCGGAGGCAGGTCCTTGGTCGAGAAGACCAGTCCCCCTTCTGCAGCCACGAATGGCACCCAGTGCGTTCCGCGGGTGAAGTTCCATTTCATGATCAGGGGAGTGAGTCCGCCGGTGTAGTAATTCTGCGCTCCTACCGGCACGCCGTATCCCGAGGCGATCGTCGCCGGAAAATGATAGATCTCCACCGGCGTAAAGTCGGCGTCGAGTTCAAACGTCCCCCGTCGCCAACCTGCCCCGTGCTCCCCGCTCATCACCCGGCCAATGCGGAATCCAGCCCCGCCGGTGTGAACGTCTGAGCGCGTGCCGACACCGTTACCATAATCAACCCAGGCCCCGAAGTTCCAGCTCTCGCGGCGCAAGCCTTCACTTGGCGCATGCACCAGCACCGAATCGGTTTGCGCCCTGGCTATCCAAGAGGTTAAAAGAAGCAGGCCGAGAATCCATTTGGCTTTCATGCGAACCCCTGAAACTAGCAGGTTTGCAAAGAGGTTTCTAGTGCAGGTGGGAATTGTCGGGAATGTAAGCGGGTGCACTTTCGCTGTGCACCCGCCTTCTCTTACAGCGGACGGATGACCGCTTCCTTTTTCTCGATCGCTTGCAGCATTTGCATGCCGGTGGAAATGTGTCCGTTCACCAGTTTAGGCGGCGTATGTGCCAGCCACTCCGCCAGCGAGATGTCCTCGTAATGTTTCGCTTTGAACATCTCCAGGAACTGCACGTCTTCCGTGCCGGTGTTCTCGATGTAGTGCGGCACCGATTGCTGCACATACCCCACGTCCCCGGCCTGGAAGTCCATGGTCCGTGCCCGCGAGCCGGCCACGAAAACTCCCATCCGCGCCTGTCCCTTGATGTAGTACTGCCACTCGTCGGCGTTGGGATGCCAATGCAGCTCGCGCAGCCCACCCGGCTTCAGGGTCACAATTGCCGCCGTGATTTCCGTCACCGGAAAAATCCCCGAGTCGATGATCTTCACTTCGCCCCCGGTCCTGAGCGCATTCGGCTTCATCTGGCTGGGACGAAACGCAAAGCTGTCGCCCAAGCCGCCCGTTCCCTGCGCCACGTACTGGCGCTCCTGTTCCAGCGGATCCGGCAGCACTGTAGGGAACATGAAAAGCTCTTTCTTCGGCACCTTGTCGAAGACGCTCTCACTCACATTGAAATTCTTCGCCAGCACGCTCTTCGGGACGTGCGTCAACCAGTCGGTCAGCAGGAAGGTCTCAAACTCGTTGAAGTTGCCATCGTCGAACACCAGCAAAAAGCGGCAGCCGTCCGGGCCGAGCCCCTGGATGGAATGTGGAACTCCCGGCGGAAAAAGCCACAGGTCCCCTTCCTTCACATCGGAAACGAATCCCTCGCCCTTCTGGTTCACCGCCGTGATCCGCGCGTTGCCGTAGGTCATGATCGACCACTCCGCCGAGACGTGCCAATGCAGCTCACGCACGCCGCCTGTCACCAGCCGCATTTCCACGCCCGCAATGTCTTTCGAGATTGGCAGATCGCGCACCGTCACCTGGCGCGTCCAGCCACCGTTCTCGATGCGTTTGTGCGAGAGTGCAAACGAATACTTAAAGGGATTGACAGCTCCATTATCAGTCTCGGGAGGAAAAGTGGAGTCGGGATTCTGCCCCTCCAGCGCCTGGTTGTTTTCGCCCGGCATCGTCTCGTTCGGCAAATTGTGCTCTTTGGATCTCGGTACCTTGTGAGCCCCTGGCTCACCGTGCGCACTCTCAACGTCCTGGCTCGGGCTTCCCCCATTCGGTACACCGCCTGCATTCTGTTGTCCCGCTGCATTCATGCTGGCCCCAGCCGCGAGCGCTGCCGTGCTGAGCTTCACGAAGTTGCGCCGCGAGAATTTGCCCGCCTCGTCATCCATGCAAGTCACCCCTTCAAACGATATTGCGACACAATCAAAGGATGACTTGCATGCCCTCGGCGTTTCCTCCAGCGACACGGAATCGAGAGCAGCTCCTATAATCACGCCCATGGAACCCTTGCACCTGGCGCCCGTCCAGATTGAACCCATGCGCCCCTCCGACTGGGCCGCCGTTCGCGCGATCTACGCCGCAGGCATCGCCACCGGGAACGCAACCTTTGCCACCGAGACGCCGGAGTGGGAGAAATGGAACGCCGACCATATCGAGAGTTGCCGATTAGTCGCTCGCTCCGCTGAACAAATCCTCGGCTGGGCGGCGCTCTCCCGTGTCTCCGCTCGTGCCGTCTATGCCGGGGTTGCGGAAATCAGCGTCTACATCGCCGAGACGGCTCGCGGCCGCGGCGTCGGCTTGGGGCTGCTTAAAGTATTGGTTGAAGAATCGGAGCGTGCCGGCTTCTGGACCCTGCAAGCGGGCATTTTCGCCGAAAATGCCGCCAGTCTCAATTTGCACGAACGCTGCGGCTTTCGCGTGGTGGGCAAACGAGTGAAGATCGGCTGCCTCGGCGGGGTTTGGCGCGACACGGTACTGCTGGAGAGAAGGAGCTCCGTCGCAGGCGTCTGAGAGGCAAAAGCAAAAGCCGCCCGCAGACGGCCTTCAAGTAACACTTTAAGAGGCTATCCAGCCACCGCTTCGAGCTGCGCCTGGTCGAAGTCCACGTTCGAGTACACGTGCTGCACGTCGTCACCGTCTTCCAGGGCTTCCAGCAGCCGAACCATGGTGTTGACCTGGTTCCCCTCAAGCTTGATGTAGTTCTGCGGAATCATCCCAATCTCCGCAACTTCCGGCTTGATGCCCGCTTTCTTCACCGCTTCCAGCACCGCTTCATAGACGCTCGGCTCGCACAGGATTTCCCAGTTGTCGCCATCATCCTTCAGATCCTCGGCACCGTTTTCCAGCACGAGATTCATCAGGTCGTCTTCCTTGGCCGCCGCTTTCGGGATGACGATGTCGCCCTTCTTCGAGAACATCCACGCCACCGAACCGGCTTCGCCCATGTTCCCGCCGTTCTTACCGAACGCATGACGGATTTCGCTCACCGTGCGGTTCCGGTTATCGGTTGTCACTTCCACGAGGATCGCGACTCCGCCCGGACCGTAACCTTCAAAGGTGATCTCTTCGTAATTGACGCCTTCAATTTCGCCGGTGCCGCGCTGAATCGCGCGCTTGATGTTGTCGGCCGGCATGTTCTCGGCCTTGGCGGCGGCCACGGCGCTGCGCAGCCGAGGATTTTTTTCGGCATCCCCGCCCTGCTTGGCGGCCATGGTGATTTCCTTGATGAGGCGGGTGAAAATCTTGCCGCGCTTCGCATCAAGGGCGCCCTTCTTGTGCTTGATTGTCGCCCATTTTGAGTGGCCGGACATGGAAGAACCTCTGCGTTATGAATGATTTCATCCCGGTGCAGGCGGAAGGCACAACAAGGCCCGGCAGCAGGAAACAAAGTGAAATTATAGCACGGCGCCCCCTTGTTCCGCGCCCGCCAGCGCCCCTCCCCACGCTCAATGGCTGCCTTTTCGCCCTATACCTGACAACCCACTCCTCCGCCGGCGTGTCTTGATAGGACAAGCATCGAATCGACCGATTTCAAGGAGTCGCAGGATGAAGAAGATTCTCGTGGTACTCGCAACCGTCGTCTGCTCCGGGCTCTTGGCCTTCGGTCAATCCGCGGGCAGCAATCCCTACGGACAATCGGACAGCACCCAACAATCCGCCAGCGCCAACAGCACAACCGTCGATGGCTGTCTCAGCGGGTCCAACGGCAGCTATCTGATCAAAGACAAATCCACTGGCGCCACCTACAACCTCACTGGAAACACTTCCAAGCTCGGCAATCACGTTGGCCACGAGGTGCAGGTGACGGGCATCGCTTCCAACGCGCCCTCCGGCGTCAATTCCTCCGCCAGCCAGACCAGCATGGGTAATGCCTCGGCTATCAGCGGGCAAGCCAGCCTGCGGGTAACGTCCTTCAAGCACGTGGCCAGCAGCTGCACGTCCGGCCAGTAAATCAAATAAGAGTTCTGCCCCACGGCTACGGCCGTGGGTTTTCTTTTGCCTTCGAGGACGCGGCGTCCAAGCGCTTTGACATCAGGAATGCATCGACGCCGGTGGCGTGATAGTAGCGGGGCAGCGTTCGCACCACCGCATACCCATGCCTCTTATAGAACGCAATAGCCGCCAGATTGTTGACCGCTGTTTCGAGGAACATGATGTCGCATCCCTCGCGCGCCAGGCGATCCTGCGCCTCCCCCAGCAGTAGCGACCCGACGCCCTGCTGGCGAAATTGCGGATCGACATCGATCGTCAGGACGTGCCCGAAGCCCCCGCGCCGCCGATGCCCAATGATGAAGCCCGCGACGCTCCGCGCCTCGGTTTCCGCGATCAACGTGAACGCCGTCTTAAGTTCCATGTAATGTCGCAGTTCGGTCTCGCTGTAGGAAATTCCTACCTCAAAACAGAGCTGGTCAAGACGCCAGAGGGTCTCAAAGTCTTTGGGACGGAATGAACGAACGCGAAATTGCACACCTTCAATTTCGGGTCTGAGAAGCATAGGCGCAAGCACAAAACGCAAGGCCCCAAGCATGGGGCCTCACGACTCTCATCGGTTCATATCGATTCTAGGCGGCTTTGTCTCGCTTCGTGCGGCTCTCGGTAAACAAGCTGAGCATCTCGCGATTGAATGCCGGAATGTCGTCGGGCTTGCGGCTGCTGACAAAATTCTTATCGCGCACCACTTCCTCGTCCGTCCAGCTCGCCCCCGCGTTTTTCACATCGTCCTGAATGGTGAAGTAGCTGGTAATTTTACGGCCTGGCAGCAGCCCTGCCGAAACCAGCAGCCACGGACCATGGCATATCACCGCAATCGGTTTGTTCGCCTCGTTCGCGTGACGGATGAGCTCCTGCGCCTTGCGCTCCATGCGCAATGCATCCGAGTTCATTGCCCCGCCAGGGATCAGGAAGGCGTCGAAATCGTCGACCTTTACGCTGTCCAGCGTGCGATCCACTTTTACCTTCTGGGTCTTCTCGTCGTGCCGTACTGCCTGGATCTCGCCGCTCTTGGGCGAAATGACTTCCGTCTTCGCACCGGCTGCGTCGAGCGCCTTGCGGGGCTCAATCAATTCTGCTTCTTCGAATAAATCGGTGGCCAGAATGGCTACCCGCAAACCTTGCAACTTATTGTCTGCCATACATTCTCCTAAGGAATGGATTGCTGAGATTGAATTCTCGGGATACCAGTTAAGATGCCCGCAACCAAAACAGGGTGGTACTCCGGTACTGGCTTGAGGGTGCCCCATCCTGAGCACCGCGAAGGGTGGGGTTTTTTAAGAGTCGTAGAGACACTCCTCACACCAACCCCAAACCCGCCGAAGCAGCTATTCCTTCTCCAGTACTAGGTAAATTCGGGTGCCCCATCCTGAGCACCGCGAAGGGTGGGGTTTTTTAAGAGTTGTGGAGACACTCCCCGACCCAACCCCAGACCCGCCGATGCAGCTACTCCTTCTCCAGTACCAGGTAAATTCGGGTGCCCCATCCTGAGCACCGCGAAGGGTGGGGTTTTTTAAGAGTTGTAACCCGCCGAAGCAGCTACTCCTTCTCGAGCACCAGGTAAGCGAGTACGCTCTCCCGCTCTACCTGCAGCACCAGGGGATCCGCTGCAGCCAGCGTCGACAACCGCTGCTTCAAATCGTCCATCGAAGTCACCGCATTCCCATTCACCGCGTGAATCACATCCCCCACCTTGGGGCGATCGCCGAAATAGTCAGCCGTAGCGCCAGACGCCGCCACCACCACGCCCGAGCTCATGCGTAAGTCCGGCAGCATGTCGGCTACATTTTTATCCACAGTCAATCCATAAATTCCCAGCTGCGGCACGATGTTCCCCGGCGTAATCATGTCGGCAAAACGGTCGGGATCGTTCTTCTGTTCGTTCACATGAATCGGAAGAACCATGCGCTGACCTTTCCGGATGACTGTAATGTTGGCCGTGTCTCCCACGTTGAATCGATAGAGATTCACCGCGAATTGACGCACGTTCACGATGTCGTGTTTCTCGAACGCCACGATCACGTCGCCGATCTGCATGCCCGCCTGGTCCGCCGGACCGGTCGGCATTACATCTTCCACCAGCACACCCTGGTCGTCTTTCAATCCCAATCCTTGTGCCAGGGGAGGCGTGATGGAACGCACCCGGATCCCGATCTGTCCACGATGGACGTGGCCGTCTTTCCGCAGTTGGGTGAAAACCGATCGGATGATGTTGCTGGGGATCGCAAAGCTCAGCCCCTCGCTGCCGCCCGATTGCGAAAGGATGAACGTGTTCAGTCCGATGACATGCCCTTCAATGTCCACCAGCGGACCGCCGCTGTTGCCCGGGTTCACCGCTGCGTCCGTCTGCACGTAGATCATTGGATTGTCGGGATCGATTTGTCGCGCGGGCGAGCTCACGATTCCCATGCTGACCGAATTTTCCAGGCCGAAGGGACTGCCGAATGCCAACACCACCTGCCCTTGCTTCACCTCGGCAGAATCGGCCAAGGTGAGAAATGGCAGATCGTGCGCATCGATCTTGATCAATGCCAGGTCGGTCTGCCGGTCCAGCCCGATGAGCGTTCCATCCAGCGGCCCGCGATGCTGTTGATGCTCGGCTATCGAAAAGCCCTGCTCTTGCTCGAGGCCCACCAGCCGCACCCGCAGTTTCGTCGCGCCGGTCACCACGTGGGCGTTGGTCATGATCAGCCCATCCGCCGAGAGAATGACTCCCGAGCCCGTACTCCTTTCGGGTTGCAGAAGGCTCGCCTGCCCGTGTTCCGTTTGGGAGTCAAGGGTGTACCCCTTCGCCGAAATCTGCACCACGCAGCGCCCTACCACCTGCGACAGGCTCTGTACATCGGCGCTCAAACCACGGATGAGATCGG
This sequence comes from uncultured Acidobacteriaceae bacterium, assembly GCA_963703075.1. GTDB lineage: Bacteria > Acidobacteriota > Terriglobia > Terriglobales > Acidobacteriaceae > Korobacter. The sequence continues at coordinate 1,195,663 of OY969786.1, read as the reverse complement.
TTTTATTCGCCGGCACTTTCTCGGTTGACTGTGCCTGCTTGAAATGCACTGGAGGCGGAGCCTGCGGTCGCATATCAACCGTGGGGCCGGAATTCACATCCTGTGCCCACGCAGCAGTCGCTGCCAGGATCAGAACCAAGGCGAAGTGTTTGTCAGATTTCATGAATCCGTCCTCTTCCATAGAGCAACAAACGATATGTGGATGACCCCACAGGGTTCGCGGATGTGTGAGGAAATGTAAACTCCCTGCGTGACCTTTGTAATGCCGGCAATTTCACTGTAATGCTGGCAATTTCACCTGTTCCGGCTACAATGCATCTGGGGATGTGCTTCCCATGCGTTCATTTTGCAAATGTCCATCGACCCTAACTCTAGCGCCTCGGCGCGTCGCCGCAGCGAACACGGGGTAACGATCACCCTCAAGGCCTCCGAGTCCGAGGTCTCCCCCGTCGTCGATCAGGTCATGTTGATGGTTCGCGAAACCCATTGCGCGAACGGCAATGAAATCGATGTCGAGATCGCCCTGCGTGAAGCCCTTGCCAACGCCATCAAGCACGGAGCCGCCGGCGATCCCACAAAAATTATTGAGTGCCACGTCAGCTGCGAGCAGCCTGGAATCCTCATCGTGGTGCGCGACCCCGGTACCGGCTTCGATCCCAAGAGTGTGCCCGACCCGCTGAGCGGAGAGAATATTTACTCCAACCATGGCCGCGGCATTTTCCTCATCAATAAATTGATGGACGAAGTGAAGTTTGAGAAGAACGGCACCGAAATCCACATGCGCAAGTTCTAGTCAGGCGCCCGCCTGTACAACTTCTAAGTAGCTTTACCTACTTGCGACTCTAATCCACTCCAAAGAGAAACTAAGAAGTACTACGCAGAGTAAGTTTCTGTTTGACAGGGCTGCTGGCCAGCAACATACTTCCGCTTTGTCCGCTCCAGAGGCCACTATGCAGATGCGTCACCCTTTCCGTTCCTCTCTCTGTGTTTTTTTTGCTTTTTTGCTTCTCGCCAGCTGCTTCGCCATCGCGCAGGAATCGGAAGAGAAAGAACGCTTCGGTCGGAAGGATGACCCGGCAGCGCGCGAGCAATGGTTTCGCCGCGGACGTCAGACCCGCAACGGCCAGCCAGCTGCGAAAATGCTTCACCAGGCTTACCAGGCAAAAATGAAGCTGCGCGCCGCGCGCGAAAGCAAGTTCCGCGCCCTGGCAACATCGCACAGCAAAGTGGATAGCCCCCTCGCTGCATCCGTCGGCACCTGGACCAACCTCGGCCCTCGTCCTATCTTCGATAGCCAAACTGTACCCAACGGGTATGGCCCCACGTCAGGACGCGTGACCGCCGTCGTCGTCGATCAAAGCGATTCGACCGGCAACACCGTCTATGCCGCCGGAGCCTACGGCGGACTCTGGAAATCGACCAACGCCGCCTCCACCGATCCGACCCTCGTACAGTGGACCCCGCTGATTGACGATCAAGCTACCCTCGCCGTCGGTGCGATTGCGTTGCAACCCGGCCACAGCAACACCATCCTCGTCGGCACGGGCGAGCCCAACTACGCCGGCGATAGCTATTTCGGGGTGGGAATTCTGCGCTCCAACGATGGCGGCGCCACATGGACCACCATCGCCCAGAGTACGGACGGCTCTTCCCTCTACGGCGCAGGCATCTCGCAGTTCGCCTTCAGCACTGCTAACACCAACACCGTCGTTGCCGCCGCATCATGGGCCACGAATGGTCCTTATCTGAACGCTACGCCGTCAAATGGCTTGCCCGGACTGTTTATCTCCACCAATGCCGGTGCGACTTGGACCGTCGCTCCCCTGACCGATGACGGCAGCAATTACTTCACCGGAAACGTCTCCTCGATCGTCTACAACCCCAAGCAGGACAAGTTCTACGCCGTCGTGCCGTATGAAGGTGTGTACGTCTCGCAAGGCACATCGGCGGCCGGATTCACCAGCTTTCGCCGCATGACCAACCAGCCCGGCAAGTCCGGCGTCCTGAGCGTCAGCGCCTGTCCGGCCAGCGGATCGCCCAGTTGCCCGCTGCTGCGCGGTGCCATGACCGTCCGACCCGTGCTCTCCGGCAGCGATCCCGATCAGATGTATGTATGGTTCGTCGCCGACGGCAGCGGCGATAGCTCTGACGATCAGGGCATCTGGAAAAGCACGACCGACAACTCCGGCAACGTTACCTGGAGTTCCATCTCCGACACCGGCATCACCAATTGCGGCGACAGCTACGGCTGCGGAACCACCCAAAGTTTTTACAATCTCTATCTCAACGCCGTTCCCAACGGCGCGAATACCGATCTCTACGCCGGCACTATCAATATCTATAAATGCTCGATCTCGTCTGCGAATCCGACCTGCGCGACTACCGCCTTTCAGAACCTGACCCATGCCTATGGCTGCAGCGCCGTCGCCGGCGTACATCCCGATCAGCATGCCTTCGATTTCCTGCAGAGCAATCCGGCCATCGCTTATTTCGGAAATGACGGCGGTATCTACCGCTCGCTCGCGGCGCAGACCAGCCTGCATAACGGATCCTGCACCGGCACCAACGCCTTCGACAACCTCAACAACCACATCGGCTCGCTCACTCAATTCATGTGGGGCACAAACCATCCCACGGACCCGGGCACGATCATGGGCGGCACCCAGGACAACGGCACGATGGCGATCTCCCCATCCAGCCCCGCTGGCGGCGATGCCGGATGGTGGGAGGTCAATGGCGGTGACGGCGGGTATGACTGGATCGATCCCGTCACCCCGACCAACTGGTACAGCGCCTACACCTATGTCAGCGTGCAGTACTGCACCAGCACCATCAACTGCAATACCGATACCTTCGATCCCCTGATCATCGAAAGCAACTCCGCGAACATCCATCAAACCGACGGAGATCTCAGCAACTTTTACACTCCCTACATTCTCGATCCCGCCAAGCCCACACAAATCATCCTCGGCACCTGCCGCGTGTGGCGTGGACCCAATGTTTCGACCAGTTGGCCGAACAACAGCACCGCGAATGCCATCAGCCACAAGCTTGGTCAGACCTCCAACGCGGCCTGCGGCGGCACCGACGACATGATTCAATCCATCGCAGCCGGCGGCCCGTCCGGCCCGAATGGGTCGAAGGTGATGTACGTAGGAACCAGCGGCGGCCACGTCTATACGACCAGCAACGCCGATACCGGCATCGCTACCTGGACCGAAATCACCGGCTCAATCAATCCGAATGGATTTCCGATCTCCGGCGCGGCGATCGACTGGAATGATCCGACCGGCATGACCGCATGGGTCACGATTCAGGGGTTCACCTCCTCGGGACTTGGTCATGTTTGGGTGACTTACGACGGCGGTGCGTCTTGGCGGCAAGCGGGAACAAACTTGCCAAACGTTCCCGTCAACGACATCGCCGAAGATCCAACTTCACCCACTCTCTATGTCGCCACTGATTCAGGAGTGTGGACTGCTTCAACCGATTACAGCGCGGTCTGGAACGAGGTAGGCCCCACCAGCGGCACCGGCTATCTACCAAACGTCGCCGTGTTGCACTTAGCCGTATTCCATAACCTGGGAGATCATCGGCTTCGCGCTTGGACCCATGGCCGTGGGGTTTGGGAAACCGGACTGAGCACCCCCGATCTGACCATCACGCCGGACCCGGTGAATTTTCAACTCGCCGTTGGGAGCACCGCGACCGCCTCTGTGATGATCACCAACAACACCAGCGGAGCCATTACCCTTGGAACCCCTTCGCTCAACACCGATCTCCCGGTTGAGTACACGTTGCTCCCTTCCCTCACCACCTGCACCAGTTCGCTTGCATCGGCAGCAACCTGCGCCGTCGGCATACAATTCGCCCCCACCGCCATTGGTGAAAACGGCGCCACCTTGAGCATCACGTCCAGTTCGCCGAATATTCCGTTGATTCAAGTGCTCCTCGAAGGAAACGCCACCCAGGCTGCCACCGATTTCTCCCTCGACACCACAAATCTGATTCCCAGTGCAACTGCCACCGCGGGGACCGCCGCCTCCTTCGGCTCATTCGTCGTAAAGGCAAGCCCGACAGGAGGTACTTTTAGTTCCGCGGTCACCTTCACCTGTTCCGGTCTCCCCAGCAAGTCCGCGTGTGCCTTCTCGCCTTCCAGTTCGGTTTCTCAATCCGGCAGCAGCGTCGCTCTGATGATCACCACGACCGCTGCCACCACCGCCATTAACTCCACCCCACTGCGGCCATTCCTCGCCAGCGGCACTGTCGCCTTTGCGCTCTGTCTCCCCGGCCTGCTGCTGATGTGTTCCGTCAGCCGTCGCAAAAAATGGTGGATGATGAGCGCCACCTTCCTCCTCGCTCTCGCTTGCCTCGGCACTATCTCCTGCGGCGGAGGTGGCTCGAAGCCGCAGCCTCCGCCCACCACCATCCCGGGTACCCCAACCGGCACCTACACCATCACCATCACTGGAACCTACGGCAGCACCACCCATACCCAGACGGTCACCTTGACTGTCCAATAACTCCTTCGCGTTCTCGAAAAAGCCGGTGGCCCGCCCACCGGCTTTTTCCTGCAAAACTTTTTGCCTCCTACCGCGCCCGTTCAGCGTCCAATCCACACCGCTCGATGGCTGCCTCTGCCATTGGCTGCGAACCCACAAATGTGCCCTAACTTACACTGTCCGTTAGCTTTCTCCACGCATGTCACTCTGGTAAACTGGTATCACCAATGCCCCTAAAGACGTTGTTCCTCAACCCGCCATCCTTTGAGAATTACGACGGAGGCGCCAGCTCGCGTTGGCCGGCGACTCGCGAGATCGAATCCTACTGGTACCCCGTGTGGCTCGCGTACCCCGCCGGCCTCATCGAGGGCTCGCGCTTGCTCGATGCCTCGCCTCACCACATCGGTTTCGACGAGACGATCCAAATCGGGAAGGACTACGACTTCCTGGTGCTCTTTACCAGCACCCCCGGCTTCCCCGGCGACTGCAAGATCGCCAAGGCGATGAAGGCCGTCAACCCGCGCCTGAAAATCGCTTTCGTCGGCCCCCACGTCACCACCCTGCCCGAGCGCTCCCTGCAGGAATGTCCGGAAATTGATTTCGTGGTTCGCCGCGAGTTCGATTGGGCCTCGGTGGAATTCGCCAACGGCAAGCCGCTCGCGGAAATCGCCGGCATCAGCTACCGCGCCGCCGATGGCAAGGTCGTGCACAATCCCGACCGCCCCGTGATGGCGAACCTCGACGAAATGCCCGACGTCATCGACGTCTACAAGCGCGATCTCGACATCAAGCGCTACAACGTTCCGTTCCTGCTCTATCCATTCATCTCGCTCTACACCACCCGCGGCTGCCCGGCGCAGTGCACTTTCTGCCTCTGGCCCCAGACCCTCAGTGGACACCCGTGGCGCAAGCGCTCCACCGACGCCGTGGTCGCCGAGATGAAGAAGGCGAAAGAATATTTCCCGTGGGTGAAGGAATTCTTCTTCGATGACGACACCTTCAACATCCAGAAGGCGCGCACCGTCGAGCTCTGCGAAAAGCTAAAGCCGCTCGGCCTCACCTGGTCCTGCACCTCGCGCGTAACCACTGACTACGAGACGCTGAAAGCCATGAAGGAAGCCGGTTGCCGCCTCCTCATCGTCGGTTACGAGTCAGGCGATCCGCAGATTCTCAAGAACATCAAGAAGGGCGCCACCATCGAACGCGCCCGCCAGTTCACTAAGGACTGCAAGAAGCTCGGCCTCATCATTCACGGCGACTTCATTCTCGGCCTGCCCGGCGAGACGAAGGAAACCATTCGCCGCACCATGGACTTCGCCAAGGAACTCGACGTCGAAACCATCCAGGTTTCCATTGCCCACGCCTATCCCGGAACCGAGCTCTACGACTACGCCAAGTCGAACGGCTTTATCGTCTCCGAAGGCGCCGCCATGGTCGACGACCAGGGCCACCAGGTCGCGATGATCGAATACCCCGGCCTGCCCCGCGACTACGTGATGGAGATGGTGCACAAGTTCTACGACGAATACTACTTCCGCCCGAAGCAGGTCTTCCGCATCGTGCGCAAAGCGGTCTTCAACAACGTGGAGCGCAAGCGCCTATACAAGGAAGCACGCGACTTCATGAAGCTCCGCTCCATGCGCAACAAGGCCGTGAAAGATGCGCGTGCCCAGCAGGCGAAGTCGAACATCAATCCGCCGTCCGCGCCAACCACTTCCAACGAAGCCCCGGCGGAAACCGTCAACGTCTAAATCAAGCTTGACCGAAAGAGGCACGGTTCAACGCCGTGCCTTTTTCATTGCCCCGCGCGGCTAGCCCGCATTCCGGATAGCATGCCCACCCTTTCCCTTGTCATCCAGAGGCGCGAAGCGACGTCGCAATCAGCTGTCCTTCCACGTTAGCCACAACTCTGCCCGCCTCACCTTCACGCTCCCTTGTCATCCAGAGGAGCGTAGCGACGTTGCAATCAGCTGTCCTTCCACGATTAGCCACAACTCTGCCCGCCTCACCTTCGCGCTCCCTTGTCATCCAGAGGAGCGAAGCGACGTAGGAACCTGCTGTCTTTTACGATTTCCAACTCTCTCTTTGCTAGCTTACCCGCTAGTGCGAAACATGCTCTCCTCGTCAGCCAATCCCGCGAGTTCGTAGCACGCTCTCCTCGTCAACCCACACCGCGAGTGCGAAGCACGCAAGATGCATAGCCCAGCACGTGAGTGCTGGGAAAGCCACGGGATACAACAAAGTCCCCTTCAGGGGACGGCACCCGCCTTGTCATCCAAAGGCGCTGTCACGCCCTAGGCACCTTCCTCCGCGATTCGAACTCTGCGGGTCGTCCGCCAAACCATTTCCACGCCCACAACGTCACCCCACACTGGCATAATGAAAGAGCACCCGATGAAGGATCGTTTTGACTTTTAAGCGCTATCTAGTCCTACTTGCTGTCGTCGTCTTCGGCGCTTTTGGCGACTGCTTCCTCTCCCGTGGCATGAAGGAAATCGGCACCATTTCCCTCAGCCACTGGCAGCAGGTCTTTCACGCCCTTGCCAATCCCTGGGTCATCAGCGGCATCGTCCTTCTCCTCGGATTTTTTACCAGCTATCTCACTTCGCTTTCCTGGGCCGACCTCACCTACGTTCTTCCTGCCAGTGCCGTGGGCTACATCCTCATCGTGCTGCTGGCCCGCTTCTTCCTCCACGAAGAAGTCAGCATCACCCGCTGGATCGGCATCGCCCTCATCGTCATCGGCGTCGGCTTCGTCGCCGGCGGCTCTCATGTCACCAGGTCCGACGGAACCTTGCCCCGCGCCGCCCCCGCCGTTGAGCCAGTCGCTGCTGGAGAGAGACACGCATGAGAAATCTCTACCTCTGGTCCGCGATGATCACCATGATCCTGGCTTCCACCACGGGCGACGTCCTTCAGGCCCATGCCATGAAGGTGATCGGTGACGTCGGCGCCCTGCGTCGCGCCCGGGGCACCTTCTACGTCGTAGGCCGCGTTCTCACCAGCGGATCGTTCATGCTCGGCCTCTTATTCATGGCCCTCGCTTTCTTCAGCTTCCTTGTAGCACTCTCGTGGGGCGATGTGAGTTTTGTCGGCCCAGCCTCGGCCTCGCTGACCCTCATCGCCAACGCCGTCGCCGCCCGCATCTTCTTAAAGGAGGACGTGAACCGTCGCCGCTGGATTGCTTTCCTCCTCATTGCCGTCGGCGTCGTCCTCCTTAAACACTAGCCCTCCGGACTCGGCTATACTCACCTATCGCCCCGGTATCGCATGGAAACCAGCTCTGTTGCACGGCGTGTACTCTGCGTCTTCCCGCGCTACGCCAAATCCTTCGGCACCTTCGACAACGCCTATCCCCTGCTCGGCGTGAAGGCCTTCATGCCGCCCCAGGGCCTGCTCGTCATCGCTGCCTATATTCCCAAGAACTGGCAGGTCCGCTTCATCGACGAAAACGTTCGCCCCGCCTCCGATCGCGACTATCGCTGGGCCGACATCGTCATGACCAGCGGCATGCACATCCAGCGCAGCCAGATCAACGCCATCAACGCCCGTGCCCACACCTTCGGCAAAGTCACCGTCCTCGGCGGACCCTCCGTTTCCGGATGCCCCGAGCACTATCCCGACTTCGATTACCTCCACATCGGCGAATTAGGCGATGCCACCGATACTCTCTTCCGCATCTTTGCTACCTCCATCGCGCGTCCCGCCGAACAGGTGCGCGTTGAGACCAGGGAACGCCTCCCGCTTTCCGACTTCCCTACTCCCGCCTATCACCTCGCGCCCATGCCGCAATACTTTCTCGCCAACGTACAGTTCTCCAGCGGCTGTCCGTATCGCTGCGAGTTCTGCGACATCCCCGAGCTCTACGGCCGCAATCCGCGCCTGAAAACGCCCGAGCAGCTCATCCGCGAACTCGATGCCATCGTCGCCAGCGGCTGCATCGGCGCCGTGTATTTCGTCGACGACAACTTCATCGGCAATCGCAAGGCTGCCCTTGACCTGTTGCCGCATTTGGTCGCGTGGCAAAAGAAAAACAACTATCCCGTTGAGTTCGCCTGCGAGGCCACCCTCAACATCGTCAAGTCTCCCGATCTCCTCGCGCTCATGCGCGAAGCCGATTTCTGGACGATCTTCGTCGGCATCGAAACCCCCGATCCCGCCGCCCTGAAACTCATGTCGAAGGATCACAACAACCAGATCCCGCTCCTCGAATCCATCCAGATCCTCAACAGCTATGGCATCGAGGTCGTCTCCGGCATCATCATGGGTCTCGATGGCGATACCCCCGACACCCCCGACCGCATCCTCGATTTCATCGCAGCGTCGAACATCCCCGTTCTCACCATCAACCTGCTCGAAGCGCTGCCGCGCACCCCGCTCTACCGTCGCCTGCAAAGTACCGGCCGCCTGAACGAGACGCCCGGCCGCGAATCCAACGTCGAATTCGTGATGCCCTACGACGAAGTGGTCGCCATGTGGCGCCGCACCTTCCAGAAAGCCTTCACCCCGGCCGCCATCTACGAACGCTTTCGCTACAACCAGGAGCACACCTATCCCCACCGCGTGCAGCCCCCGCCCGCCGGCAAATTAAACCTTCGCAACCTCCTGCGCGGCTTCACCACCCTCGCCAAGCTGATCTGGATCGTCGGCCTGCGCAGCGACTATCGCGATGTCTTCTGGAAGATGGCAACGCCCGCTCTCCGCAAAGGCGACATCGAAGACATCATTCACGTCAGCCTCGTCTCCCACCACCTCATCACCTTCGCCCGCGAGGCCGCCGCCGGCCACCAGAACGCCGCCTTCTACGCACCCGAACAGCAGCGTCAAATCGCCTGACCTGCGGTGAGCCGTCAAGATTCGTACGCGGTCAGCCCAGCACTCATTCGACCCCTTCGTGACTCTCTCTTGTCATTGCGAGGAGCAACGCGACGTGGCAATCCGCTGTTAACCCTGCGAGTCGTCAACCAAAACCGCGAGTGCGTAGCACGCTAGAAAAATAGCCCAGCACGTGAGTGCCGGGAAAGCACGATATATAACAGAGTCCGCTTCAGCGGACGACACCTTGAACTTCTCCCCAATCGCTGCAACACTGGATCCGTGGGCCGTTTCGCATCAACTGTCGAGTTCTACTCCCGTTATCGCGAACCCTACTCCGCGCAATTCTTCGCCGCCGTAGCCCGGCAACTCGCCTTTCGCGGCGATGAATCGCTGCTCGACATCGGCTGTGGTCCCGGACTTCTCGCTATCGGTTTCGCTCCTTTCGTTGCCCACTGCACCGGTCTAGATCCCGAGCCCGCCATGATCGAAGCCGCCACCCAAGCCGCTGCCGCGGCCGGCGTTTCACTCTCCCTGCTCCCCGGACGCATCGAAGACTTCACCGCCTCCAAACCCTTTGACATCCTCACCATCGGTCGCGCCCTGCATTGGCTCGACCGCGATCCCGCCCTCGCGCGTATGGAACAAATCGCATCCCCCAACGCCAGGCTGCTGGTCTGCAGCGCGTCGAGCATCGAAAGCCCGGCCACCCTCTGGGTCCGCGCCTACAGCCAGGTGCGGCGCGCCTATGTATCCGACGCCGATGAGGCCCGCTATCGTATCGACGGACGCTCGTGGTTCCGGGAATCCGCCTTCACCCACCTCGCCGACATTTCCGTCAACCAATCGCGCTCCTTCACCATCGACGACCTGATCGGCCGCGCTCTCTCGCGCTCCAACACCTCGCCGCAGGTTCTCGGCCCGCGCCGTAAAGCTTTCGAGCACGACATTCGCGAGGCCCTTGAACCTTTCGCCCATCACGGTGTCTTGCAAGACGAGATCATCGCCCGCGCCTCCGTCTTCGAACGCAGCCGCGCGCCTCGTTCTCCGCTCCATCCTTGACAACCCAAGCGCCGAAGAATACAAGGGTGCCGTCTGCACAAACTCATTCGAGGCCCCAATGCGCAAACCCGCATTCCTGCTCTTCCTCCTTTTCGCCTCCGTCAACCTCCTCCATGCCAGTCCCGCCAGTCCTTACGTAGGACGATGGGATCTCACCGTGAAAGCGCCGGATCGCGAGTACCCCTCGTGGCTGGAAATCACCGAGAAAGATGGCGCCCTCACCGCCCAATTCGTCGGCCGCTGGGGAAACGCACGTCCCCTGCCGAAAGTAGAAATCGCCAACGGCACCCTCACCTTCGTCTCTCCTAAAGACGAAGAGAGCAGCAAGAGTGACATGGTCTATCAAGGCAAGCTCGCCGGAGAAACTCTCTCCGGCACCGTCAACGCTCCCGACAGTGGCACCTGGACGTGGACCGGCAAACGCGCTCCCAGCCTCGAGTCGAAGACCGAACCCAAGTGGGGAAAACCCGTCACCCTCTTCAACGGCAAAGGTCTCGACGGCTGGACCATGAGCGATCCCAGCACGAAAACTCCGTGGACGGTCGCCGATGGCACCCTCGTCAGTCCCGGACACGGCCCCGAGATCATCAACAACCAGAAGTTCCGCGATTTCAAACTGCACGTCGAATTCAAATGCGGCGACACTTCGAACAGCGGCGTCTATCTCCGCGGCCGCTATGAAGTGCAGATCGAAACCAACTCCGCCCAGGAAGGCCCCAGCCACCACACCGGTGCTGTCTACGGTTTTCTCACCCCGGAACCCGAGCTTCCCCGTGCGGCGGGCGTTTGGCAGACCTATGACATCACTCTCATCGGACGCACCGTGACTGTCGTCCAGAACGGCAAGACGATCATCGACCATAAAGAAATTCCGGGCATCACCGGCGGCGCTCTCGACAGCCACGAAGAGCTTCCCGGACCCATCTACCTGCAAGGCAGCGAAGACGGTCACGTCGCCTTCCGCAACATCGTCCTCACTCCGGCCGAAAACTAATTGGGAGAGACCATGAAGAACGATTTCTCACGTCGCAAATTTATCGGGCTCGGCCTCGCCGCCGCAGGCGCGGGCCTCGCGTCCAAAACCATCCTCCTCGATCCCGATCCTGTTTTCGCCGCTCCCCGCCAGGTTCCGGCTAGCGACCATCTTCGCTTTGGCATCATCGGCATCGGTATGCAGGGCAATTGGCTGCTCTCCTCCTGCATGGATCTCCCCGGCGTCGAGTGCGTGGCCGCCTGTGATCTTTATGACGGCCGTCATACGCTCGCCCGCGAAATCACCAACAATCCCTCCCTGCCCGCCACCCGGCGCTACCAGGAACTTCTCGCGAACAAAGACATCGATTGCCTGATAGCCGCCGTGCCCGATCACTGGCACAAGCAAATCGTCATCGATGCCGTCTCTGCCGGCAAGGACATCTACTGCGAGAAGCCCATGTCGCACACCGCCGCCGAAGGCGCTGAAATGGCCGACGCGCAAAAGCGCACCGGCCGCATCGTCCAGATCGGCTCGCAACGCGTGAGCTCGCAAGTGTGCAAAAAAGCAAAAGAGTTAGTCGACCAAGGCGTGCTCGGCGACCTCATGATGGTCGAAGGCTGGCTGGGACGCAACGACCCCACCGGCGCGTGGGAATATCCGCCGCCACTGGATCTCTCCCCGCAGAATCTCGACTGGGACACGTGGCAAGGCACCGTTCCCAAGCGCGCTTTCAATCCTGAAGTCTTCGCCCGCTGGCGTTGCTGGAAGGAATACGGCACCGGCGTTGCCGGCGACCTCCTCGTGCACCTCGTCAGCGGCATGATGTTCGTCATGGGATGGAACCAGCCACCTCGACGCGCCATGGCCATGGGCGGCATTCTCCGCTGGAAAGACGGCCGCAACATGCCCGACGTCCACGGCACTCTCTTCCAGTACGGCGACATCCCCGTCTACATGCGCCTCAATCTCGGCACCGAGGTGCCCGAGGTCTATCGCTTCCAGGGCTCCAAGGGCATTCTTGAGATGACCGAGTTCGGACTCAGCTTCACCCCGCAGTCCGGCGTCGACACCTCACCCAGCTATTACGATGGCAGCTTTCCCCACGCCATGCGCGCCACCTACGAGAAACAATGGCACGAGCAGCACGCCACCAAGATCGGTCAGGGCCCTATGCCGGAAACCATCTCCTACAAAGGTCCCGATTACGACGACGTGAAGCCCCATCTCTGGAATTTCTTTGAAGCCGTGCGCTCGCGCCAGCCCGTCGTCGAAGACGCCGTCTTCGGACACCACGCCGCCCTCGCCTGCCACATGGCAAACGAATCCTACTTCCGCCAGTCCCAGGTAACCTGGGACGAGAAGACACGCACCATCAAGAGTTGATCGTCCCACAACCGATGCAGGTTCCCGTACTCGAATCCGAGCGCCTCCTACTGCGCGGCCACACGGCAGATGACTTTCCCCATTCGTCCGCCATGTGGGCCGATCCTGCCGTCACCCGCTTCATTCGCGAGAAGCCCTTCACTCGCGAGGAAAGCTGGGCGCGCTTCCTGCGCTACATCGGACACTGGTGTCTGTTCGGCTACGGCTATTGGGTGCTGTGCGAAAAGTCCTCAGGCCTCTTTGTCGGCGAGGGCGGCCTTGCCGACTACCACCGCGACGTCCAACCGTCCATCGAAGGCATTCCCGAAACCGGTTGGGTGCTAGCTACCGCCTTTCATGGCCGCGGCTATGCCACCGAGGCCGTTCGCCGTATCACCGTCTGGGCCGACACCCAACTACATGCCCCGAAAACCGCTTGCATCATCGCTCCCGAAAATATCGCGTCGATTCGCGTCGCTGAAAAATGCGGATACCGCGAACATCAGCGCACTTCGTACCAAGGCGACCCCACCCTGCTCTTCCTTCGCCCCAATCCTAGCGAGGGTTGAGGCGCACCGTCTTCCCTGTCCGCGCCGATTCCCGCGCTGCATCCAGGATCCGCACCACCGTCACATTCGTATCCAGCGCCGAAAGTCCGCTTGGCGCGACCGTTCCATTCATCACCGCAATCAAGTAAGAAATCGGATCATCATAGGGAGCGCGCAAAGCGGTCGCGTGCTCCAAATGTTCCTGCTCGTCCCCCTGCCGCCGCACCCGCACATCCTCCTTCTTCACCGTGATCGCCTGCCCCGTCGCACCGTACACTTCCATGTCCTTGCGGTCGAACGGCCAATTCCACGAAGCTTGGATAATCGCCTGCGCTTTGGGATATGTCAGCACCACGGTCGCTTCATCGTCGACCCGCGGATAGATCTCCGGCTTGATTTGTTGCGTCACGGCCGTCACGGTTAACGGCAGTTCGCCATGCATCAGCCACGTCATCAGGTCCGCGCCATAACAGCCGAAATCGAACAGTGCTCCCGCGCCGTTGCGTTCCGTATCGGTGAGCCATGCAAGAAACTCCGGCCGCACGTCAATCTCCTTCGGGCCACGATGCCCATCGTGCACCACCACCTTGCGTACCTCACCCAGCGCACCCTCCCGTACGAGTTGATACACCGCGCTGTTGCTCGCATACCAGGTCGTCTCGTAATTCACCAGCACCTGGATCTGCGCCGCCTTCGCCGCCTGCTCGATCGCCAGCGCATCTTCCACGTTCACCGCCAGCGGTTTCTCCATCATCACCGCCACATGATGGCGTGCCGCGATCTCCACCACCCGCCGGTGCTCCTTCGTGTCCGTGTACACCAGCACCGCTTGCGGATGCACCTTGGTCAGCATCTCCTCCAAGTCGCGATAGAAGAGCTTCGAGTCCAGTTTGAATTCCGCTCCGTAGCGCGCCGCCAGCTTTTCATCGGGATCGCAAACTCCCACGATTTCGATGTCTCTCCGCTGCAGCGCCGGCCCGAAAAACCCCGCCACGTGCCCATGCACCACTCCCACAACCGCTACCCGCAACGGCGCACTCTGCTGCCCCCACCCACTCAGGGCAACACAAATCAACGCCAGCCCTACCACAAGTCTGCTCATATTTCTCCAATGATGTACCGCGGACAGCCCACAACTCCCCTCACCCGTACAACCCACTCCCTTGTCATCCAGAGGAGCGCAGCGACGCAGGGACCTGCTATTCCTCTCCTCGCCGAACCAAAATCTCAGTGCGAAGCACGCCTTAGGTCTTGCCCCGTTCAATCCACTCTCTTGTCATCCAGAGGAGCACAGCGACGCAGGGACCTGCTGTTCCTCTCCTCGCCAGCCGACGCCGCGAGTGCGAAGCACGCCATGTGGATAGCCCAGCGCGTAAGCGCTGGGAAAAGCACAGGCGAAAACCCGAGTCCGCTTCAGCGGACGCCACTTTCCGCAACAAATCTCATCCTGAGCGAAGAAGTCGCACAACAATTGCGAACTCGCAGTCGAAGGCACCTTGCTCTGCCGCGGCCAGCCCACCTCCGCGGCTCGCCCCTCCTTCATTCTCTCTTGTCATCCAGAGGAGCGCAGCGACGTAAGGACCTGCTGTTCTCGCCCACTCTCCCAAAACGCCACCGTCCTTTATACTGCACATGCCTTTCAGGAGCGTCCATGCACCGTCTTCTCGCCCTTCCGCTACTATTAATGACGATGACGAACTATTCCCCGGCCCAGAACGCCGCTCTTCCCGCTCCCCCCGTCGCCAAGAAGGATCCCAAGGTCACTGAGATCAACGGCCACAAGCTCGTCGACAACTATTTCTGGCTGCGCGACAAGCCCAATCCCGAGGTCCGCGCCTATCTCGAAGCCGAGAACGCGTACACCGACGCCGTCATGAAGCCCACCGACCCGCTCCAGAAAAAGCTCTACGACGAAATGCTCAGTCGCATCAAGGAGACCGACGTCGACGTTCCCTACCCGCAGGACGGCTACTTCTATTACTCCCGCACCGAAGCCGGCAAACAATACGCCATCCGCTGCCGCAAGAAAGGCTCCGTCGACGCCCCTGAGCAGGTCGTCATCGACGTCAACGAACTCGCCAAGGGACAAAAGTTCATGTCGCTCGCAGAGTTTGAACCCAGCGACGACGGCAACCTCCTCGCTTATTCCACTGACAACAGCGGTTTCCGCCAGTACACCCTGCACGTCAAGGATCTGCGTACCGGTGCCGACCTCCCCGATCACGTCGAGAAGACCGGCTCCATCGCCTGGGCCAACGACAACAAAACGCTCTTCTATACCGTCGAAGATTCCGCCAAGCGCCAATATCGCGTCTACCGCCACACCGTCGGTACCACCGGAGCCGACGATCTTCTCTACGAAGAAAAGGACGAGCGCTTCTCCGTGGGCGTCGGCAAGTCACGCAGCAAGGGCTACGTCTTCCTCGAGTCCTCCAGTCACACCACCAGCGAAATCCGCTACCTTCCCGCCGACCAGCCCTCCGGCGAATTCAAGCTCATCGAACCGCGCCGCCAGGACATTCAGTACTTCGCCGACCATCACGGCGACTCGTTCTACCTCCGCGTCAACGACACCGGGCGCAACTTCCGCCTCGTCAAAGCTCCTGTCGCCAGCCCTGCAAAAGATCATTGGACCGAAGTCGTCCCCGAACGGCCCGGGGTCATGCTCAACGACATGGATTTCTTCAAGGACTACTACGTCCTGCACGAGCGTGAACACGGCCTCCCACGTCTCCGCGTCGTGAACCTCGGCAGCGGCGTCGCGAAGAATATCGATTTCCCCGAACCGGCCTACAACACATCGGCCTACGCCAACGAGGAGTACGACACCACCAAGTTCCGCTACGTCTATCAATCCTTCATCACTCCGCCGTCGATCTATGAGTACGATATGGCGACCGGCGCCTCCACCCTCCTCAAGCGCAAAGAAGTACCCGGCGGCTACGATGCCTCGCGCTACAAGGTCGAGCAGCTCTACGCCCCTGCCACCGACGGCACCAAGATTCCCGTCTCCGTCGTCTACCTGAAAACCGCCAAGCTCGATGGCCAGGAGCCGCTCTACCTCTACGCCTATGGATCTTACGGCGTATCAATCGACATCAATTTCAGCTCGAACCTTTTCTCGCTGGTCGATCGCGGCGTCGTGGTTGCCATCGCCCACATACGCGGCGGCGGCGAAATGGGAAAGGCCTGGCACGATGCCGGCAAGATGATGAATAAGAAGAACACCTTCACCGACTTCATCGATTCTGCCGAGTACCTCACAAAAAACAATTACGGCTCGAAAGACCGCCTCGTCATCGAAGGCCGCAGCGCCGGTGGCTTGCTCATGGGCGCCGTCCTCAATATGCGCCCTGATCTCTTCCACGCCGCCATCGTCGGCGTTCCCTTTGTCGACGTCATCAACACCATGCTCGACGAGTCCCTACCCCTCACCGTCACCGAGTTCGAGGAGTGGGGCAATCCCAAGCAGAAGCCCGCCTTCGATTACATGTACTCCTATTCACCCTACGACAACATCGAAGCCAAGCCCTACCCCAACATGCTGGTGCGCACCTCGTTCAACGATAGTCAGGTCATGTACTGGGAGCCCGCCAAGTACGTAGCGAAAATGCGCGCCCTTCGCAAGGACGATCACCTCGTCATCCTCAAGACCAACCTCAATCCTGCCGGCCACGGCGGCGCCTCCGGCCGCTACGACCGCATTCACGAATCGTCCTTCGACTACGCCTTCATCCTCACCCAAATGGGTATAAACAACTAAGCACACGCCGTGAAAGCATTCTGGGTGCCCCACCCTTGTCGCGCTTTTCGCGACAGGGTGGGTCTGAAATGTCAATACCTCACATCACTCTTTAGGAGATGTCATCCTGAGCGAGGCAGCGCGAAGTGCTGCGCAGTCGAAGGACCCCTACCATCACAAGAATGCCTCGCGCGCAGCCCACGTCCCCGGTCGCATGTCCGACTCTTTCCCTTGTCATCCAGAGGCGCGCAGCGCCGCAGGGACCTGTTGTTCTTTTCCTATCGCCAGCCCACGCGGCGAGTGCGAAGCACGCCATGTGAATAGCCCAGCGCGTAAGCGCTGGGAAAAACGCGCAGACAATCGAGTCCGCTTCAGCGGACGGCAAAGAAAAAGCCCAACGCAAAGGCGCTGGGCTTTTCATCTCACGAACGACGTTCACTCCTTGTCATACACCGCCGTCGTCGTTGCCTTCTTTCCGTCTGGCATCGTCACGTTCGTCGTTACGGTGCGGCTCTTGCCATCCGCGGACAGCACGATCTTTCCCGTTCCAACCACCTTGCCGCCCTTTTTCAGCGTCATCGACAAAGTGGTCGCATTCACTTTCTTGTAGGAACGCGTGTCGTAGTTCGGCTCGCCGGTCACCGGATAGTCTTTCCCATCGAACTTTCCGGTCCATTCGTTGTGCATGGCTCCTCCGCTCGGGTCGGTCCCATCGACCGTAACCTTCACGCTATCGCCCGCCGCCTCATAGACAACCTTCGAGTTCTTGGTCGAGTTCGGTCCGAATTTCGACTTCGACTCATTGAGCTTCCACGTTCCCATCGCTGCATCGTCCGCAAAACTGAGTCCGAGCCCGATTACGAAGAGCACCAACAGCAATCCAATCCACTTCGTTTTCATTCACCCTCCATGGAATTACAGATTCTTGGGCCTGGGGTTGCGCCGCGAATCCTATACTCTAGCTCCTCTACCCGCAACGAAATCCGGCGACCACTCCTTCCAGGTCTCCCCGCGGATTAAGATGGAAGCTCGCATGCCCAGAAAACTCGACGTTGGCTGTGTCGCACTCGCCGCTTTCTTCCTGGGAGCTGGCGTCATGCACTTCGTCTCTCCCAAAGTGTATGAACGCATCGTCCCGCCGCAGATGCCTAACCCCGCCGCGATCGTCGCCATCAGCGGGGTGGCTGAAATCGCGGGCGGCCTGGGATTGCTCGTGCCCCGTACCCGAAGATTCGCCGCCTGGGGACTGGTCGCCCTCCTGGTCGCCGTCTTCCCCGCTAATATTTACTGCGCCGTCGCCCACGTGCCCCTTCCCGGTATCATGGGCGAACGCTGGGTCCAATGGCTCCGGCTGCCTCTACAACTCCCGCTCATCGCCTGGGCGTGGCGCTACACGAAATAAAAGGAGACCGAATGTCCAAGACCCTCACCGACGCCGAACTCCACGCAGCTCTTCCCTCGCTGGCTGGCTGGACGAAGAACGGCATCGCCCTCGAACGCAAGTTCGAGTTCAAGGATTTCGTTGAAGCCATGAAGTTCGTGAACCGCGTGGCCGATGCCGCCGAAGCTGCCGGGCATCATCCCGATATCCAAGTCATTTACAACAAGGTAACCCTCCAGCTCACCTCCCATGACTCCGGAGGCATTACCGCGCGCGACATCAAAATGGCTGGAAACATTAACGCGTTGGGTTCATAGATTGCGCGAAATTATTGAGCGCATGTAGCTTCGCGTGCAACGCCGCGCGCCAAAATTGCAAAGTTCTCAAAAGTCGTTTTTTCGATCGATTTTGCTCAATTTTGGTTTGTTTTCGCTGATCTGCGACGCCCTCGATGCACATGGAAAAGGCCGGCACATGGCCGGCCTATCTCCTTCGAGCGAGACACGTTAGAACTTTATGCGAGGCGTTCGTGACCCGGATCCAGGTGCTCCGCGATGCGGTCCAGCGCTTCTTGAATGCGCGTTAACTCCGACTGCGCTGTGTCGTTCCATTCAATGAACTTAGAAGGCGCTTGCGGTGTGCGGTCGAACACCGACCCTACCAGCTTCCTTCCGCGCTGGCTCAGCAGCGCCGCCCCAATACCCCCGAGGCCCAAAACTGTAAGTGGTAGATACCATTTGCGCATGGAACCGCCTCCCCGACTGCTCCCATCCAGCAACTCTGGATTCACTGCACCATACCTCACTTTGACGCAATTCCAAAGCAGAAGGTTTCAGAGTCTCTCAATTTCCACACACTTTCGTAACTTTTCCACGAAACTCCGGTCCAATGAGTGGGTTTTCAAGACCATGAGGGTGAATTGTGCCTCCCGGCCTTCATCCCAATCCTCGCTGCAAGAGGTGCCAATGCTGCTTCGAACTCCAATCATCCTCTTTTCGTCGCTCATTTTGGCAGGCACGATGGTCTCGGCGCAGGAACTTCACACCCGGCCCGCACAAGATCAGCCGCCGGTGAGCGATGCGCAGCCCCAGACGGTGGCGCGGAGTTATGGCAACGTCACCTATCCTAACGAAGTGCCCGACGGCTACCGCTTCCTGGTGACTCTCGATCAGCCGCTGGACACGGCGACCGCAACGCGCGGCAAGCATTTCAAGGCGCTTCTTCGCGAATCCATCGTCGCACCGAACGGCCAAACTATTACCGGCGGACACTGGGTCACCGGCCACGTTAGCGAAGTCCAGCGCGGGTTCAACGCACGTCTGCTGTTAAGCTTCGACGAGATCCAGACCGCCCGAGGCTGGATTCCGCTCTCCGCAACCGTGGTTGAGATACCCAGCGAACACGGTTTGAAGCCGCCCGGTCCTGAAGGCCAGATCGAACGGCAGCCAATCGACATGCGCCGAGCGCTGGAAGGGGCGGGTGTCGGCGCGGTGGTGGGAGCCAGCACGGGTTCGGCAACAGGCGGAAGTAAAGGCGCAGCCGTGGGAGCAGCTAGCGGCGCGGCGACTGGAGCGAGCGTGGCGACCCTGACCGACCGAAATATCGTGCTCGATCGTGGCTCGCAGCTTGTTCTGCGCCTGGATCGCAGCATGCTCGTACCTTGATCTTACCCATGCTTACAAAGTTTGCAGCATGCAGTCCAAGTCTCTGTACGGATGAGCTGCGTCGCTGTACTTTGTAGCTGTCGGGAGATTTTCATGAAATTGGTCGTTCTGGGCTCCATCCTGATTGCAGCGGCGGCGGGAATCGCGCAGTCGGGCTCGGTCGATCTCAACGCCGCGCAACAACCGAGCGCCCCAAAGCTGAAGGAGATGCGACCTTCGTCGGTCGATCCCACCCAAGAAATCACTCTCCCGCCGGGAACGAAGATTCCCTTGGCCCTGAAACACGCCATCACCACGAAGAGCGCACGGGATGGGGATGCAGTCTATGCTGAGACCACGTTTCCCATCGTAGTGAATGACCGGATCATTATTCCTGCCGGAAGTTACGTGCAGGGAGCCATCAGCAATGTAAAACGTCCGGGCCGGGTGAAAGGACGCGCAGAGGTGTTGGTGCATTTCAACACGCTGATCCTGCCGAATGGCTACACGTTGCTGCTGCCCGGAGCGGTGGACAACGTACCCGGCATGGACAACGGCCACATGAAAGACAAAGAAGGAACCGTACAGGGCGACGGTAGCAAAGCGAAAGATGCCGCCAAGATTGCGGAAGGCGCGGCCACCGGCGGCCTGATTGGTGCGGCAGCGGATGGGGGCAAAGGAGCGGCGGCGGGTGGCGCTGGTGGTGGCATTATCGGCCTGGCAGCGGTGCTGCTCTCACGCGGACCCGACCTGCGCCTGGAAGCGGGATCGACCATGGAAACTGTGCTCGAACGTCCTCTCACCGTCGACATGGCACGCGCAAAACTCAAGCAGTAGCCCTATCGCATCTTGCTCCGATGCTCTTTCAGGATGCATTTATCCATTACAACGAAGATCCCCGCTTTGCGCGCTTTCTCAGCGGCTTCTTCATGCACGACCGTTTCCTGCAACCAGATCGCTGGAACCTTCAACTGGATTGCCTGATCGACAATTTCCGGTACGCCTTCGGGACGACGAAACACGTTGACGATGTCGATCTTCTCCGGAACATCAAGCAACGAGGCATATGACTTTTCGCCCAGCACTTCGGCGCAACTTGGATTGACTGGGATGATTTTGTATCCGTGGGATTGCATGTATTGCGAGACGCCGTAGCTCGGCTTCATGGGATTGTCCGAAAGTCCCACAACCGCGATGGTCTTGGCGCTCTTCAGGAGTTCAGCAACGGGATCGTTCATAGGGGTTGGATGGGACTCGATCTATTCAGGTTTCTTTTGTGAGCGCTGTTTATACAGCTTTAGAGCCATTTTACGCAGCGTGTCGCCGATGTTCTTGTTGCCTGCCATAGACCGAAGATCGTTGATCAGCAGGCCCTTGACTAGCGGCAGAGTAACATCCAGCGGAGTACGTGGGTTGTTCGCCAGATTTTTTTGCACGACATAGTTGCGCATGAATTTACGTTTCGTGGCGATGCCGCGCAGCACGGATTCCTGGACGTTCTTCATGCTGGCAAACATTTCGACTTCCTGTTCGGAGACCTTCGGGCTTTCCAGCACCGCAGCCGAAACGACCTTTGAGCCGTCTCGCACCAGGATGAAACGTTCGTCCTTACTGCCTTTCATCGCAAGTTGCACGCGCTCACCCACGGCCATGCGCGAGATTTTCTGGAAAGCAGAGACCTTTTTTCGAATCGACGGATCCGGGGCCGCACCCGGCGTTGCTGCCTCCGGCGCGGTCACCGCTTTGGTGATCAGCGAGGGCACAGCACCTGCGCCGCTGATGACTGTCCCCGCGGCGATTGCCTGGGTTTGTTCCGCCTCACCGGGAGAATGCGTGTAGAGTTCGAAGGCGGTTCCTTCCTCCGCTGCAATCTCATCGGCGTGTTCACGGGTAAAGCGCGCCAGTTCCGCATCGAGGATCTCATCCGGAACACTTGATTCGTTTGCCTCCGCGTCGAGTTGTGCCTGCTCCACCAGGTAGTCGGTGTTCTCCCCAAGGTTGGCGAGGGCGGAGCGCACCACCATCGCATCTTCCTCTGGGAGGTGGATGTTCATGGAGATAGCATGCAACGCAGACTTGCTGGCGAGAACACGTGGATGCCAGAGCATGTTCGCCAGCACCCGGGTTGAAGCCTGCATCGCGAGCCGCACGATCATGTCTTCCCCGACTGCCGGATTGTCCAGCAGCGTGTTCAGCAGCGGCAGGCGCAGATTCTCCGGCGCGATGAAGTAGGCCAGCACCTCCGAAGAGGCTTTCGGATCGGAGACGATTTGTTTGGCGGTCTTCTCGTCCCAACCGGCGAGGGTCATCCGCGCCTCGTTCCCGAACAAGGGATGGCCGGCGAGATAGACCAGGATTTCAACCATCTCTGCCGGAGCCACCGAAAGCGCGCCCTTGGCGGCGCTGCGCATCATGTTGGCTGGAATCGCCGATTGCTTGATCAGGTCGATCATGCGACGCATCGGCTAAGAAGGCTCCTGGGGTGGGATGTGCGGCTTCTCCGCGGGACGATTGTAGCCTGTAACCTGCTTCATCTCATCTACCGAAAGTGCGAGGGCCTCCACCAGGTCATTGGTACCCGCCGCACGAAAGGCGCGCACCAGTTCGTCGTAGTACCAGACGGTATCCTTACGGCCTCCGTTGAAACGGTCCATCGCCGTGATCCCCTCGCGGCGCAGGTCGCGCAGGATGGTACGGCAGTTGTAAAGCTTGTCGGCGGCGGAGACCATGCGCACATCCGCGTCTTCATGCGGCAGCCGCGCCAAGTACATCTCCTTGCGCTGCCGCCAGGGTTCTTTCTGCGTAGCATCGAGGACATAGCTGTCGGTGCAGCCATCGACGATATGGGCAACGCGCGCGCCGAAGCGCCGCCGAATCTCTTCGAGCATCGGCCGGCCGCCATGGTCTTCGACCGCATCGTGCAGCAGCGCTGCGATCGCCATCTCTTCGTCGCCGCCATAGTCCACCACCAGGGAGCAAACCCCGAGCAGGTGCGAAATGTAGGGTTTACCGGTTCCCTTGCGGATGTCGTGGCGATGCAATGAATGCGCGAGCAGAAGAGCTTCGTCGAACTTCGCGCCGAATGCGCCGTCCGAGAGGCGAGTGGCCATGCGCAAGGATAGCGTTTTTTCGATGGAACGCCAGCAGTTTATGCCTGCTGAGGACTGGCGTCTCCGCCTTTGGATTCCGTACGCCGCATGAGCAGATAGGCGCGGATAAAGCCCTTGAGATCGCCATCCAGGACCCGGTCGGGATCGCCGACTTCGAAACGGGTTCGGTGGTCCTTGACCATGCGATACGGGTGCAGCACGTAGGAACGAATCTGCGAACCGAAATCGATGTCGAGCTTTGAGTCCTCTACCTTCTGGCTGGCCGCGCGCTTCTTTTCCAGCTCATACTCGTAGAGCTTGGAACGCAGGATCTTCATCGCGCGTTCGCGGTTCTTGTGCTGGGAGCGCTCGTTCTGGCAACTCACGACGATGCCAGTAGGGAAATGTGTAATGCGCACCGCCGAATCGGTGGTGTTCACATGCTGTCCGCCCTTGCCGCCAGATCGATAAGTGTCGATACGAATGTCATCCGGCTTCACCACCACCTCGATGCTCTCATCGATTTCAGGGGAAACATACACGCTGGCGAAGGAGGTGTGCCGGCGTTTCGCCTGGTCGAACGGC
The DNA here is from genome assembly GCA_963703075.1 of uncultured Acidobacteriaceae bacterium. GTDB lineage: Bacteria > Acidobacteriota > Terriglobia > Terriglobales > Acidobacteriaceae > Korobacter. Next base: position 1,171,958 of record OY969786.1, on the reverse strand, counting down.
GAGATCCTGACGAGTCGATGCACCCCGATTTCGCTAGTGAGGAGCCCATAGGCATCCTGCCCTGAGACGGTGAAGGTCACGGACTTGAGGCCCGCCTCTTCGCCCGGCTGATAATCGTTGACGACGGTCTCGTAGCCCTGGCGCTCCGCCCAGCGCAGATACATGCGCAGCAGCATCTCCGCCCAGTCCTGCGACTCAGTCCCCCCGGCCCCAGGATGGATCGTGACGATGGCGCTGAGGCGATCACTTTCGCCCGATAGCAATGTCTCGGTCTCGAGCCTGTCGACCAGGTCGCGCAATTGATCCATCTCGCGACGCAGATCGGCGGCAATGTCTTCGCCCTCACGCGCGAGATCGAAATAGGCTGAGATATCCTCGCTGCGGCGACCGAGTTCCTTGTCGGTGGCTAAGGCGTCTTCAAGGCGCTTGCGTTCGCGCATGACGCGCTGAGAGTTTTCCGGATTTGCCCAGAGGTTGGGATCTGCCGCTTCTTTTTCTATTTCGGACAGCTGGATACGGACGCGGGGAGCGTCAAAGATACTCCTTCAGCTCGCGGACCTTCTTGCTCAATTCAACGTATTCCTGTTCGAGTTCTTCGACCATGTGGCCCTTTCTTCGTTGCGTCGACTACACCGGCTGCGGTTCGGTTACCTGTGCAGCCGGACGTTGGCGAACAATGAATGCCATTAAAGAAATTATGACACAGCCCATCGGAAACCAGTCGCCATGTTCGGAGTAAAAGGTCTTTCCACTGATATAGGCGTACGGCGCCTGCATGAACGCCCGTACATTGCGAGGGGCGCGGGCGGCAACGCGTCCATATGGATCGATCGAAGCCGTGATGCCGGTGTTGGTGGAACGCAGCACCCAGCGCTCGTTTTCGATGGCGCGCATGCGGGCCATGTTCAGATGTTGTCCGGGAGCGCCGGTGTCGCCAAACCAACCATCGTTCGAAATGTTGATAAAGAGGTCGGCCCCATTGTCGGCAAATTGGCGAACTTCGTTCGGGAAGATGCTCTCGTAGCAGATGAACACGCCCACCTGGTATTTGCCGATTGGCAGCAACTTCCGGTCGCGACCCGCCTTGAACGCACCTACCTCATGGGTCAGCGATTTCGCGAAGCGCAGCAGGCTCGCGAAAGGAACGTACTCACCAAAAGGAACGAGATGGTTCTTGTCGTAGCGCGCAGCCCATTTCTCGTCCGGAGTAATGAGCACCGCAGAATTGTAGAGATCAGGTTCGACGTCTTCCCTGCCGGTGTTTTCAATGCCAAGGCTTCCGGCGATCACGTAGGAATTGGTATCGTGAGCGATCTGCATCATCGTTCCGCGAAAGTGATAATCCGTAATGAAGAACGGCGCGGGTGATTCAGGCCAGACGATGAGCCCGGGATCTTCTGGCGTGGCGTTCTTGGGCGGAACGCTAAACTTTGCAAGATCGGCCAGGGTGCTCTTGAGCATCGGTTCGGTCCAGTCAACATCCTTCACGGGAATGTTTTGCTGGACGAGGACGGCGAAATGGTCGGGTGGGGGTGCTTGCATCGGCACAAGCCGCCACACCTGCAAGGTAATGGTGGCGAGTACGGCGGCCACAAACATTGTCATGCGCCGTCGTCGCGCAACCAGTGCTGCGGCGGCAAATGCGGCGTTGACGAGGGCAATCTCGAAGGAGAGTCCGTAAACGCCGGTAAAGGTTGCGATGCGCGCCAGAGGCACGTTGTCGACTTGCGTGGTACCCAGCAGGTTCCAAGGGAAGCCGGTGATGTAGGTGCGCGCCAGTTCGATGGACACCCACAGAAATGGCGCAAGCACCAGCGCCCGTAGGCTGTATCCCTGGCGCTTACGCGCACTCAGCGCGAGCAAAATGCCGAACAGCCCGTGATACAGCGCGAGGTAAAGCGCAAACAGGATGAGAAGAATGACCGACACGGCGGCATTCAGCCCGCCGTAGAGATGCATCACGTGATACACCCAGTAACAACTGCCGAGATACCACACGATCCCGCTGACGTACCCCAGAAGAAATCCCTGGCGCAGGCTGGCCGGAGCCAGATAGCTGGAGCCCCCTTCGGCGAGAAGTTGTACCGCATCCTGGTCACGTGCGCGCAGGATGGCGATGATCAGCGGAGCCAGGGCGATCCAACAGAGGAAGTAAAGCGAAGGCCGGGGAAAAATAAGGACTTGGAGAATGCCGGAAAGGATGGCCATCCCCCATGCTTGCTTGTGGATTCGCTTCACCGTTCGAGTGTAACAAACAGGGCGTATCAGGAGCGCCGGCGGCGATAGCGGTTGAACTCGTGGTCATCGATGCGCCGGCTGCTCATCCAGCGCCACCAGGTGGCGTTCGACTTGGTGAATCCGGGACCACTGAACGTTGTGGGGCGAAGCAAAACCGAATGCGTCTCCGCTGGCGTGCGCTCTTGCTCTGCCGGCACCAGTTGTCCCGTTTCAATCGGCGATACGGTGACGAATTTTTCATCGATGAGATCGGCGCGCGCCAAAGATCCGTAGAGAGTGGGTCCACCTTCGCAGAGCAAGCGTTGAATATTGAACTTCTCGCGCAGGGTCCGCATGGCGAGTGGCAAGTCGATCTGCGGCCCTTGACCAGCAATGACCAACAACACGTGCGAAGGAACAGCGCCAAGATTCTTCGCTCCCACCTCGGTCGTAACGATGCCTGGCTCAACCTGTCCACTGTCGAAGAGTTTGAGGTCGCGCCAGGGCAGAGTGCCGTGGCCGGAGACGATCAGATTCCTTTCCTGGGCGAGGCCGAGTCGTTTGCGCAAGTTCTGTATCTCTGGGTCGACAACCCGGAAGACGATGCCGCGGCTGTCGGCGCCGCGGGCATTCCGTTCGTCGAGCAACGTGGTCGCGCCAGTCAGCACCGCGTCGGCGTGGGCGCGCAACAGGTCCATCAGCCAGCGATCGTCGGCCGACTGCGAAAGATCGCCGCCGGCGAAATGGCGTCCCAGCAGGGACGTGATGCCATCCAGCGATTGCACAAAATTGGAGTAGATCCACGGGCGATCCGAGGGCGCCGACGGAAATCCCAAGTTCCCGTACCGCGCAAACGCCGGGTGATCGAGCGCGGAAGGCTCGGCGCGGTCGAAAAGGATTTCGAAAGATCGGCCCGCGTTGAGCATCAACTCTCCTCGAACCACAATACTAAAGGCGATCTAAGAACTAAACCTTACGACGTTTCCCCAGCTGTTTACATCCATATCACTATGCCCTGGAGAAAAGGAAATCGGCTCCCATTCGTTCGGGAAAGTGAAGCATCCGCCCAAGTCGTCAACATCTTCGACGAGCTAAAGGCCGCGCTGGGCGTGGGGTACGTTCCACTCTGCTTTCGGTCTTTTGCCTGTTATCCCAAGTTTTTGGAAGCCCAGTGGCAGGTAATGAAGCCGTTACTGGCTACACGCGAATTTTTTGAGTTAGCGGCACGTTTGCGTGCCGAGGTATACACCTACGTTCATAATTATTTCAAAGTGCCTTCGCTTGGCCAGGGGTTGACTGCTTCGCAGGCGGCCCCGGTGGTTGATCTCCTCTGCTATGTAGACTCCGTCGCCCTCCTGCTTCTGTCGGTGCAGCTACAAGCGTTCGAGGGGCCGGTGGGAAAGGACGGCGCACCTCACCCTGCCGACCGGTTGGCGACCGTGGGTTCGCCGGAGTTCGTCGACGCGGAGGCGGCCGCGATGCCCGTCCGCAGGGTTTGTGACGAAATGCGTCACGCCCTGGAGTTGCCGTTTTCGGGAGATGACCAGCGTGCCCTCGCGCAATGGCCCGACCTTCTGTTTTCCTTCTGGCAGGCGATGAAGCCCGCCGCGCAGTCGATCTTTCACGATCAGGCGATCTTCCGCCTGCGCGAGAGCGCATGGAATTGTGCTCGGGAAATCCCCATCGAAGTCGACATGGAATATTCGCGCTTGCTGGAGATCGGGGTCGACGCCGATGACGTCGCTACCCTGACTCGCCTCACCGAACTACTGGCTCGCGGCGCGGCCGTCACCTTGTTGAACAGCACGTTTGCGAAGATCGGTCTTGAAGGCGGGAATCGCACTGCCGAGGGCATCCAGGACCCCCAGGAGTGGGTCGCCTAGCCAACATCTTTCCGCGGTCGTTCCTTCAGTTGTTCACGGACGTACTCCGCGAATTGCGCCGGCACATATTGGGGAGGATCGAAGGCGAAGAACGGTCTTCCCTGCACCGGCTTCAAGGAAACATTTTTCCATTGCACCTCGCCCCCGGTGGCGCGCAGCAGGAGAGCATCGGCGCGGTCGAGGTAGGCGCGGGCGCTGTCCTTGAAGTCGGCACGCGTCGGATCGAGAACTGCGATGTAGAGCGAAGGCCGCAGGAATTTCATCACGCTGTTGGATTCGAGGATGACATTCTCCGCCTTGGCAATCTCTACCCGCACACGGGGCATGGCTTCGGCCAGCATGCCCTGCTGGGTGCGCACCCAGAGGACGCGTTGCGCGCCGGCCACGAGAAAGCGCGACGTGTCGGTGTCGCCGGCGCGACTGCGCTCCTCGGTCACCGCCAGGCTATGGTCGGCGGTCACGCAATCACAGGGCTCGCCGTTGGCGGAACAAATCCCATGGCCGTACTGGGTAATCTTCATCGCTAGCCAACGGAACTCGGGCAACGCAGCGATCAGGCCGGCGACCACACTGGTCTTGCCGACATCCCGTGAGTGCCCGCCGATGACGACAATCGCCATGCTGATTGGATGCTACTCGTGCCGGTCAGCGGTCCGCGAAAGCGCGGCCTGCTCTTTCAGAAAGGTGCGCAGCGGGCGCGCCGGCGTTCCGAAGCATGCGCCTTTTTCGCGGAAGATCTTGTTGGAGAGCACGCCTGACTGTCCGCCGAGGATTGTGCCCTCCTCCAGGTGCGCATGCTCACCAATCCCGACCTGGCCGCCGAGGATCGAGCCTGCGCCCACGGTGGAGCTGCCGGAGATGCCGGTCTGCGCGGCGACGACGACATTCTCGCCGAGCTTGACGTTATGCCCGATGTGCACGAGGTTGTCGAGTTTCGTGCCGGAGCCGATCACGGTATCTTCGAGGCCGCCGCGATCGATGGTGACGTTGGCTCCGATGTCGACGTAATCGCCGATGATCAGACATCCGATCTGCGGCATCTGGTGGTAGCGTCCGGTCTCCTGGTCGCGCACGTAGCCGAAGCCATCGCTGCCGAGCACGGCTCCGGATTGAATGACGCCGTGATGGCCGATGGTGGTTCCGTGATAGATCGTGACCCGCGAGTGGATTTCGCAATCGTCACCGATGACGACGTGGCTGCCGATGGAGACGCCGGCGCCGATCTTCACGCGACTGCCGATTTTCACGTGCTCGCCCACGACAACGTAGGCGCCGAGAATTACGTCCGCTCCAAAAACCGCAGTCGGGGCAACGATCGCGGTGCTGTGCACGATGCCGCCGGGGCGACGGGCAACGCGAAGATGGCGCGCGGCCAAGGCGAAGGCCAGTCTAGGTTGCCTGGCGATGAGCAAGGGCTTGGGTGAACTTGTGGCGGCGGCAAACTCACCGGCAACGACCGCGGCGGCCGCGCTCTTCAGCGCTTCTCCGAGAAATTTCTCGTTGTCACAAAACACCAGATCCCGACTGGAGGCGCGCTCGATGCTGGCGACGCATGAGACCTTGGCGTCGGGGTCACCGACGACGCGAGAGTGGGTGAGAGCAGCGAGTTCCTGCAAGCTGACGGACATGCTGCTGGTATATCGCTAAGCCCTTGCGGAAGCAACTGGCCCGACAGTATTAACCAGTGAGTACTCCCCCCGGTCACAGGAGATGCAAAATATTGATTTAGCTGGGGTTGTACGTTGCACTGTGCGTAAAATATTCGATCCAAAGGAGTTACGGGCAAAATATTCAAAACTATGGAGTTAGAAGGCTCCTGCGGCAGAAAAGCGGATCCCCACGTCGCTTCGCTCCTCGGGATGACAAGAGAGAAGGGTGGTCGCCGCGCTCCTCGGGATGACAAATAAGAAGGGTGGTCGCTTCGCTCCTCGGGATGACAAGAGAGAGTGTTGGAGATTTGGACAGAGTGGTGGCTGCCGGGGCGCCTCAAGCGATCAAGGGCGCGGCGGCGTTCCCTCCCACCCTGTCGCAGAATGCGCGACCAGGGTGGGGCACCACATCGATGGTTTTCAAAGAGCTTTGGTTTTCGTGGGAATGTCCCGCAGGCAGATGGTAGCGGGAAGGCGCCGCTGTGTCTGTCCCATGGAAGTTTTCGGACGAGGACCGGAATGGGAAGATCAATACATGGGAGGTTCGCCGGGAGGCCGCGTCTTCCAGCGCCGGTGCACCCACAACCATTGATCAGGATATTTGCGGATGATGCGCTCGAGTGCCTGGTTGAAGAGAGCGGTATTGGCGAGGACGTCGGCGTCGGGATTGGCGGTTTTGACGAGCTTGATGGCGGGCTCGAACTCGACACGGTATTTGCGGAGCTGATCGTCCCAGATGGTGAAGGCGGGAACGACAGCGGCGCCGGTCTTGGTGGCAACGCGGGCGAGGCCGGTTGCGGTGCAGGCGAGCACGCCAAAGAACGGGACGAAGTCACCCTGCGGGGGAGTCATATTGGTATCCATCAAGATGCCGACGGTTTCGCCGTGATGCATGGCGGCGAGCAAGCCGCGGGCGAAGTCCTGCTTGGGCAGCAGACGGTTGCCGAAGCGACTGCGGAAGCGCTCGGCGAGACGGTTGAGGTAAGGATTATCCAGCGGCCGCACGACGATGTTCATGGGATGGCCGTAGAGCGAGTGGACAAACGATCCGATCTCCCAACCGCCGATGTGGCCGGTCAAGAGCAACACGCCTTTTTTGCGCTGGTCCGCCTGCTCAAAGTTTTCGAAGCCCTGGTAGACGGCGATCTGCGAAACATTCTGCCGGGTGTAGCGGGGAAAAAGACAGAACTCGGCAAGCAAGCGACCAAGGGAAACGTACATGCCGCGCAGGATGCGGTTGCGTTCGGGTTGCGACTTGGCGGGAAAGGCGATCTGCAGATTGCGGCGACCGACGCGACGCAGGCGGGGGAGGATCAGATAAACCACCCAGCCGATGAAGATGCCATGGGCACGCGCCAGCGGCCGCGGGAGGATGGCCATCGCACGCATCAACAGCCATATCGGCGCGTACTCCAGCCTTTGGCGTAGGGTTCGCAAACTGCGACGGTAGCACTCGATAAAAACAGAGTCAAACAGCACAAAGGCGACGGGTCGCCCCATCGCCTCGGGAAAGAACGGCTCGGCTTAGTGCGGTTGATCCGGCGATTGCGGTTGAGTGGCCGGGATATCGCTCTCCGCAGGTGCATTTCTCGAGGGCGGAGCATCGGATTGCGGAGGCGGTGGCGGAGGAACGCCAGCGGTGACCGGGGCATTCACATTGGAGCCACCGGCATAGCGATTCAGAGCGGTGAACCAGATGGTGGCATCGCTCGGAAATGCGGTGCCTCCATTCAGCAAGGTGCGGAATGGGATCATACGGCCGTAGAAGTCGCGGGTGGCGTCGCGGTCCTGTCGAACTGACGCACCGTTCAAGGTGACGCCGGCGAAGATGCCGCGAGCGCGCGAATAGGTAAGGATCTCGGCGCGCATGGTGATATCGGTGCTACCTTCGGCCTGGCGTCCGACGGGTCCAGCGGCAACGGAAGCATCGGCGCCGAGCTTGAACTTGCTGTTCAGCAGGTTCTTCATCCCGTGATCGTTCATGATGAGCATGACGACGTCGACGGCCTGTCCACCGATTTGGAACCCAAAGCTGCCGCCCTGCAGAACAAAGAATGCAGGGGCAGTCCAACCGCGATCAGTGCGGCAACTCGCGATACCACGGCCATAGGCGGCACCGACGACGAAGCCGCCCTTCAACATGGAAGGCACGACGGCGATGCACTTGGCGTTGTCGATGATGTGTTCGGGAATGCCGCGATCGGGTGCGGCCATGATCTCGTCGAGAACCGTGGCAGAACTTTCTACGCGGTCGAGTTCGTTGGAGCGATCGCCAGCCCAAGCCGCAACGCTCAGGAGGAGGATGAGCAGACCTGCCAACTTCTTCATTGAGACGAGCCTCGCATGACCGTTCGCTCGGTTTTGGGAGAGCGAACAGTTCTTCTGGAATTTGACTCGATCTTACGCTTTTTGGGAGCGAGTGTTACGGCAGGAAGGATGAAAAATTGCGCGTTACTTTTTGTGGACGGGGGGTGTTTGGGGGAGGGCTGCTTTGGAGACCCGCTCAGTACCTGGGACAAATCCCCGAGATTCTTATCAGGGACTGAGCGAAGGACCCTCGCTCTTCGCTCAGTCCCGTCTCCCAGGTACTGTAGTAGGTGAGGCCAGTATGCTTGCGAAGGCCGAAGTGAACAACGTCACCGCAGCCTTTGAACCGCCGAACACGACCAGACTAGTACTTTGGTAATGAGGGTGAAGCGGGTTGAAGTGTCGCGCTGGACACGGATCGAGGCGCGGCGGAGAAGTTAGCGAGCGGAGGTAACGAGCGAGTGAGTGATCGCATGCACAGACAACGCAATGCGATTTTGCACACCCACCTTGCGCATCAACTTGGCGACGTGTGCCTTCACCGTGCGTTCCTCGATACCGAGAGCGGCGCCAATTTCCTTGTTGGAACGGCCGGCGACCAGCAGCTCGAGAACTTCCTTTTCGCGGTCGGTAAAGGTGACGCGGCCGGCGGGAAAAATTCTGCCCGGCGATGACGTAACGCGCTCGATAAAAATGGAAAGAACGCGGCGCGGCGCCCACACGCTACCCTGGTTCACCATTCGGATAGCCTGCACGAACTCCGCTGGGGACGCGGCTTCGTCGACATATCCCTTAGCTCCGGCGGCAACGGCTTTGAGGATGGTTTCGTCATCCGCACCGGTGCCGGTGACGATGATGCGGAGGTCCGGACGCGCGGCTTTCAGGCTTGCCATTACATCGAAAAGGTTCTGACCATTCCGGCTGCCCAGAAGCACGAGATCGACGTCGGTTCGATTGGAAAGATCGGCAACCGTGGCGGACAGTAATTCGAGGTCTGCCTCGGCATCGAACAAAGCGCGAAACCCGACAAACCGAAGAGGGTCACTTTCTACAACTGCAATTCGTATATGAGGTTTCTTGGCCATGGCTGTTTTCATAGGAACATGGACAGTTCGCTGAAGCAGATAGTACCTGTAACCACAGGAGCTTGCAAAGAAAGATCGGAGTTAGAATCAAACGCGCCACCGTTCAAGAGTGCATAGACTCACGGTAACCAGGAGCTCTCAATGCCAATCCGGAACTTCGTCTCGCTTTTTGCTGTTCTCGCGTTTGTGTGCACTGGCTGGAGCCAGGACTACCAGCCGAAATTCAAGGGGGACCCGGCCAAGAGCGAAAGCGAAGCCGTCGCGCTGGGATTCATGCGGACAGTGGTGATGGCGGAAAAGAATTACAAGGCAAAGAAGAATAGTTATGCGCCGACGTTGCAGGCCCTGGTGGGCCAGGGATCGTTCACCCACCGGATGGCTGACAGCAAGAAGCGCGGCGATTACACCGTCAGCTACAAGATGGAGCATGAGGGGTATCACCTGACGATGACGCCGGAGCATATCGACGCGACCCACCGGGCGTTTTATGTGGACGACTCGGGCAAGATCAAAGCGGAAGAGGACAAAGCCGCCACGGACGCTTCGCCGTCCGTGTGATCAGGAAATGGGATCGCTGCCGTCGGTCGATTTCAACGTGGCCAGCAAATAGGTTTTGATCTCGGGCCGAAGATCGGACTGGGTTAACACTTCACGGACCAGGTGCTCGGGAAAGCCTTCGATAAATCGGAGGGCGTGGGCCAGCGGAGTATGCGGGTTGCGCAAGAGGGCGAGCCGGATCTCGCGGCGTAAGGACCATTGCGGGTGATTGCAGACGAGAAGCACGGCGGTCGGCGGAATTTTCGCATTGCCAAGCGCCTTGATGACGATCGCCTCAGTCATTCTCGGGTTCTGCAGCGCTGCCTGATTCACCCTCTCTTGCGGGACGAGCAGCAGCGCTCCGGCGACGCGTCCGGAAGCCTGCTTAGCAAGGGTTAGACGTTCACCTTCGGAGATCTGCTCGAGGCGGGCGAGGATGGTCTGCTCGACGGCGATCTTCACGTCGGAGGGTACGGTGGGAAGGGATGCGATCTTGACCAGTTCGAAGGTGTAAAGATGCCGGATCAGCGGCAACGAAACATGCCGCGGTGCGCGCGGATGACTGGCGACGGCGAATGAGACTTTCCGTTGCTTGACGACGGAAGGATTTTTGGCGATGGCTTCGATGACGTCGGCGGGGAGATCGCGGCGCTTGAGCAGCGCCAGGGCGATATCCTCGGACAGCGCCAGGTCGGTGGCGACGGACAACAGTTCCTGGGGATCCAGCGACTGGACACGCTCGGCTAGGCTCGACGGTGGATCGCCAGGGATCATGGCCCGAGTTTATCTGACGCGCCTGGATTCCGGCGACTTCCGCGTAGGCTTGTCAGGCATCCCGCAGAGCTAAAACCCCACCGAATAAAAAGAGGGATGGTTCCTGCAATGGACGAGTTTCGTGGTTGGAGACTGGTATCGCTGACTTTTACCATTTTTGTTTTGGTGACCTTGTCAGGTTATGGCTTCGATCGCATGTTGAATCGCGATGGCGTGAGTCGCAAACTGATCACGGCATCGTCGAATGCGCTGACGGGGTTGGTGGTGGCAGGATTGTTTCTGGAATTCACTCGCAACGTCCAGAACCGGCGCCGCCTGGTGCAGGCGCGCTTGGAAGTAATCGCGGACATGAACCACCACATCCGCAATGCGCTGCAGGTGATTACGTATGGCACGGCCACGCATGGCGGCCAACAGGAGACGCAGATGATGCGCGATTCGATCCAGCGGATCGAGTGGGCGCTACGCGAGGTGCTTCCTGGATACTTGCCGGAGACGCATGTTCCGCGGGAGGGCGCGCCGCCGGGAGACAGAAAGGCCAGCGAAGGCTTGTCGAATCGGCGCAGTTCCCATACCATCGACGGTCACTAACCGCTCCTGACGCAAAGGCAATCCTTCCCTACCGGAGATAACGCAGACCCATGGAAAATGCGGGCGAAGAGTTACACGAATTACAGGAACAGGCAGAAAGAGCCGAGCACTCGAAGATGCTCGAAGTCAGCTTCACGATGTCAGTGCTGGCGGTGCTGCTTGCCGCGGCCACGCTGCTGGGCCACCGCGCCCACACGGAAGAGGTGGTGCTCTCGAACGACCGCACCGACCAGTGGAACTTCTACCAGTTCAAGAAACTACGCGGGACGGAAGCGGAACAGGTGGTGGACAACCTGACCGTCCTGCAAGCCACGATGAAGGATGAAAAGTCGAAGGAAGACATCGAAAAGCTGAAAGAAAAATACGCTAAGCGCATCGAAAAAGCCGGCGACGACACGAAAGACATCAGCAACGAGGCGAAGAAACTCGAGGACGAAAAGAAAATCGTTGCCCGTCGCGCCGATCGATTCGATTTGGCGGAAGGCTTTCTCGAAGTCGCGCTCGTGATCTGCTCGCTGACGCTGCTCACCGCAAACCGAAGCTTCTGGTATGGCGGCATGGTCATCGGCGCCGGCGGCATTGCGGTGATCGTACTGGGGCTTCTGCTGCACTGACGCGCGCGGTCAGCGGTCGTGGTCGTCTCCGTCGTCGATCTCGGTCGAGGGGTTGGGCGCTTGTGAGATCTCACTCAACCCGGCCTGCTTGAGTTCCTGGTTCAGTTGTGGAAGGTCGACGCTGATCCATGCGCCCCATTGTTTCTCGGTGGAGGTGAGCATTTGCTCGAAGTGAGCCAGCGCAGCCTCCTGGTCAGCGGTGGGCGCCGCATCCGCACTCTGCAGGGCATACAGCACGGCACGTAGCTTCGCGGAGAGATGGCGCAGGCTGGTCGCATCGGTATCGACCGGCGTAGTCGGCGCACCATATCCGAGGTCGGCTTTACCGAGTAGGGTGGTCAACTGCTGGCGATAGCGATCGACCGGCACGCTGGTCTTCTTCGCCTGGAGGTCATCGAGTTGCTTCTCGATCGTCGCACCTTTGGCGATCTCCGATCCAGCCTGCTTCACCAGCGCAGCGGCACGCTGCGAATCGGCAAACTGACGCGCGAGATCGGCGGCGGAGATTTTCACCCGCGGGTCCATGCGGACGGTGAGGGGCTGCTTGTAACTCTTCCCATCCACTGTAAGGACGGCGGTGTACTCTCCGGGCGTTACCCAGACGCCAGACAGCCGCGGATAACTGGCTGCGCCTCCGGATGGATCCTCGTACTGCAAGTTCCACACAAACCGATGGGCTCCGGCCGTGGTTAGCAACGGGGTTGGTGATTTTACCCAGTGGGTTTCGACGCGTAGATTTTTTTCATCGGGAGGCTTGGGGTTCTGCGCGCTGGAAAATTTGCGGACGCTCTCGCCTTTCGCATTGAAGATCTCAAGGGTGATGGGCGCAGCAGGAGCGGCCTTCAGGTAGTAATCGAGAATCGCCCCGGTGGGCGGATTGTCGCCGTGGGGAACCTCTTTCGGATAAGGGGTAGCCTCGTCGCTGCCCGGACGGGTACGAATTGCGACCTCGGGCTTGAAGAAGTTAACGTCGTCGCCGGAGGTGGCGGGTTGCGCTTCACGCAACGAGGTGATGTCGTCCAGCACCCAGAATGAGCGGCCGTGGGTGGCGATCACGATGTCGTTACCGTGGATCGCGATATCGCGCACGGAAGCGACGGGCAGGTTCATCTGCATCGGCTGCCAATGATCGCCGTCATCGAAGCTGACATAAATTCCAGTTTCGGTACCTGCGTAGAGCAGGCCGCGACGGACGGGATCTTCGCGGATGGCGTTAAGGTAAGCGCCCTCGGGAATTCCATTGGCCACTTGCTCCCAGCTCTTGCCGCCATCGCGGGTGCGATAGAGGTAGGCCTTGTAATCTTCCAGGCGGTGCCGGTCGACGGCGGCATAGGCCATCAGCTTGTCGAAATGCGAAGCCTCGAGGGTTGCGACCTTGCTCCACGCGGTGAGCGCCGACGGTGTGACATTCTGCCAGTGCTTTCCATCGTCGGTTGAGCGATGGATGAGCCCATCATCGGTGCCCACCCACAGTAGGTTGGCGTCGAGCGGCGAAGGTGCGATGGAATAAATCACGCCCTTGCGGGGAGAATCCAGGCCGAACTTCGCGGTGATCGGGTCGAGGTTGGAGGGAACTCCCGGATCTTCACGGGTGAGATCGGGACTGACCTGGTCCCACGATTGGCCGCCATTCGTCGTGCGAAACAACACTTGATGGCTGAAATAAAGCTTGTGCGGATCGGCCGGCGAAAATGCCAGCGGGAGGGTCCAGGTCGCCCGCCACATGCCGTCGCGGTCCAGAGTCGGGGCGACGTCCTGATCCTGCGAAAGATCGGGCTGATACTTTGAAACCATGCCACCGAAAACGATGTTCGGGTCCGTGGGATCTGGTGCAATCGAGCCGCTCTCGCCACCGACCGAAATTCCCTTCCAGTCGCGTTCGGTAATCGACGCGTACTTGCTGCGGCTGAGCACGGCAATCGCTCCGCTGTCCTGCTGCGCGCCGTAAATCCAATAGGGGTACGAGCTGTCGGTGCTCACGTGGTAAAGCTGCGCGGTGGGCTGGTTGTACCACGAGCTCCAGGTCTCGCCGCCGTTCAGCGAGATCACTGTCCCCTGGTCGCTGCTCACGATCATGCGCTGGCCGTCTTCGGGCGCGATCCAGATGCTGTGATAATCGTCGCCCCCGGGCGCGCCTTTGAAAACCGTGAACGACTTGCCACCATCCACCGAGCGGTATACCGAAGTGTTCGACACGTACACGATGTCCGGGTTCTTCGGATCGACAGCGACCACGCCGAAATACCAGCCGCGTCCCCAGATGCGTTTATCTTCGGCAGTCCGTCGCCAAGTGGCGCCCGCGTCGTCGGAGCGATAGAGACCGCCATCCTTGGCGTCCACAATGGCATACACCAGGTTGGGCCGGCTGGGCGAAATGGCAACGCCGATGCGGCCGAGGCCTTCGGTAGGCAAACCGCTGCTCAGCTGCGTCCAGTGCGATCCTCCGTCGGTGGACTTATAGAGTCCGCTGCCCGGACCGTTGGAAGCGGGATAGACATTCCAAGGCGGACGGCGGGTTTGCCAAAGAGCCGCGTAGATCGTCCGGCGGTCGCGCGGATCGAAGGCGAGATCGATGGCGCCGGTGTCGTCGTTCTTGTGCAGCACCGGTTGCCAGGTGTGTCCACCGTCCGTGGAGCGAAAGACGCCGCGCTCGGCATTCGGGCCATAAGCATGACCGAGGGCCGCGACGAACACAATGTTCGGATCTTTGGGATCAATGAGGATCTTGCCAATCTGCCGGCTATCGCTGAGGCCAATATTCGACCAGGTCTTGCCTGCATCGCTGGACTTATACATGCCATTGCCGTAGCCGATCTGCGAGCGCATATCGGCTTCGCCGCTACCGACGTAGACAATGTTGGGATCCGAAGGCGCAACCGCAACCGCGCCGATAGACGAGATCGGCTGCGTATCGAAGATGGGTTGCCAGGTGACGCCGGCGTCGGTTGTCTTCCACACGCCGCCTCCGACGGAACCGAAGTAGTAGACTCTCGCGCTGCCGGCAATGCCGGTTGCCGTGATGGCGCGGCCTCCACGGAATGGGCCGACGAGGCGCCATTGCAGGTTCGAGAAGACGGCTGGATCGACCTGCTGTGCGGCCATGAATGGTGCGTAGACTACGAGAGCCAAAAAAATAATTACCAAGGCGTTCGAGCAAAACGCCGATCGAATCCGAGCCAAAGCCATCCTCCAACGTGCAACGAGGATACAACAAAGAACACGCTTGAACGCGAGCGTGCGGCATCACGGCGCGGGCTCCGCCCATCCAAACAAGAGAAATCAAGAGAGGTGACAAGTGGACCGGGAGAACGCTGCGCAAACGGTCGTGATCACGGGAGCTTCCGCTGGATTGGGACGGGCGATCGCACATTCCTTCGCCAAGCGCGGGGCGCGGATCGGATTGATCGCACGTAATCCGGAAGCTCTGGAGGCAGCGCGTGAAGAAGTGGAAGGCCTCGGCGGAACGGGGTTAGTACTTCCGCTCGACGTGAGCGATGCGAAAGCGCTCGAGGATGCCGCGACGAAAGTGGAGCAGGAGTTTGGGCCGATCGATGTTTGGGTCAACGATGCAATGGTTTCCGTTTTCTCTCCTATCAAAGAGATGGAAGCCGAGGAATACCGGCGAGTCACCGAGGTGACCTATCTTGGCTACGTCTACGGCACGCTGGCCGCGCTGCGCAGGATGCTTCCCCGCGATCGCGGGACGATCGTACAAGTAGGATCGGCGCTGGCCTATCGCAGCATTCCGCTGCAATCCGCGTATTGCGCGGCCAAGCACGCGATCGTCGGTTTCACGGATTCCCTGCGCTGCGAGCTGTACCACGATCGCAGCAACGTAAAAGTCACGGTAGTGCAGATGCCGGCGATGAATACGGTTCAATTCGACTGGGTGAAGAGCCGGCTACCGCGGAAGCCGCAGCCGGTGCCTCCGATCTACGAACCGGAAGTCGGGGCCGAAGTTGTATGGAGGGCGGCCCAAGCCAAGAACCCGCGGCGAGAATACTGGGTGGGATACCCGACGGTCGAAGCCATCATCGGCCAGAAGTTTATTCCCGGGCTGCTCGACCGTTATCTGGGCGCGACGGGATATGAAGCACAGCAGTACGACGGCGCAGCGGACCCGAACCGACCGAATAATTTGTGGAATTATGTTCCGGGGCGGCATCGAACGCATGGAGATTTCAACCAGCGTTCGCGCACCGAGAGCGTCCAGGTGTGGCTCGACCTGCATCGTGATTGGATCGTAGGCGGCGCTGCCGCCTTGGGCATAATCGCGAGCTTCGCGAGCAGTAAGAAGCTTCGACGCAAGACACGGCGCGCACTTCGCGCAGCTTAATGGAGAACAATGGCAAAAAGAGATGAGATCGAGAAACAACTGCTTGCGTTGCTCAAAGACGGACAAGCGCATGCCAGTTTTGATGACGTGGTGAAGGATTTTCCGGCGGACCGTCGCGGGGTGAAGCCGGCCGGCCTTCCCTACTCAGGCTGGCAGCTGCTCGAGCACATTCGCATTACGCAGCATGACATCCTGCGCTTCAGCAAGAATCATGATGGCAAGTATCATTCGCCGAAATGGCCCGAGGGTTATTGGCCGAAGTCGCCGGAACCTCCCAACGAAAAAGCCTGGAATGACTCGATCCACCAGTGGAAAGCCGACCTCAAGGAATTCGAAGAACTGCTGAAAGACCCGAAGACCGACTTGGCGGAACCATTTCCCTGGGGTGAGGGCCAGAACCTGCTGCGCGAAGCACTCCTGATCGCCGATCACACGGCTTACCATCTCGGAGAGATTGTTGCTTTGCGCCGCAATCTGGGTATCTGGCACAAATAAGGGTTGCGGGCCTGCACCGTATTTTTCGGAGGCTTCATGAAACGGTGGCTTTACGTTGTTTTGCTGACATTGGGTGCGAGCGCTCTCCTGGCGCAGAGCAACACGGTTGTGCTCACATCAGGTCCCACGGTCGACCAAGTCACTGAACATTCCGCCACCTTGCGTTGGACGACCAACAAGGTCGCGGCGACGCGGGTGAATTATGGGACGGACCCGAGCCAACTTGTGCAGCATGCTTACCGGCCGGGCGGATCGACCGGGCACGAGGTCATGCTGCAGAATCTGCAGCCGCACACCAACTACTACTTCGAGATCGAGAATAGGTACGGCCGCGACCGGATGACGGGAAACTTCACCACGAACTGATTGTCACTGGCCTTGCACCTCGGCATTATCAACCTGTTTGCCGTTGTGCCATATCGCGTTGATCGCGCGGGTATTGCGAATATCTTCGAGCGGATTGGCGTTTAACAGCAGGAAGTCGGCGCGCTTGCCGGCCTCCAGTTTGCCGCGGTCCTGCGCGCCGCAAACATCCGCACTGTGAGCGGTGGCGTCCACCAGCGCCTGCATGGGCGTAAGACCGGCGCGCACCATAAACTCGAGTTCGTGATGCTCGGCCCAACCCGCCACGCGCGCGGGCATCGCTCCAGAGTCAGTGCCCATCGCGATTTCTATCCCGGCATCATTTAGCAATTTCAGGTTCTTCATTCCGATTTCGAGGGCCGCCTTGGTTTTCGGCGTCGTAGGGTCGGACTTCACCTTCTCGCGATAGGCGTCCCCGGCAAAGTTCGTTCTCTCTTCCGGGGTGAGGGCGTCTGTCAGAAACTTGTCCTGCAACCACTCGGGATGTTCGGCGAAGGCGAAGGAGGATTCATCGACGGTGAAGGTCGGAATGTAGATGGTGTGGTGCGCCTTGATGAGGGCGATGGTTTCATCGTCCACGGGCTGGTCGCGAATGCTGTGAGCGATTACGTCGAGCCCGTCGTTCAGCAGGGCCTTGGCATCCGACAGGTAGAAGACGTGGGCGGCAACGCGCGTATGCAGCTTGTGCGCTTCGTCGATCGCCGCACCGTAGATCGCGGGATCCATCTTCGGATACTTGCCATACATGTCGTCGACCCAGACCTTGATGATGTCGACGTGGTGACCGACCGACTCCCTGACATCCTGGCGCGCTTCGTCGGGAGTCGCAGGGCGGTAAATCTGGTCGGGGGCCGCGGGCAGAGGCGGAGCGGCGTTAGGCACGCCAATACCGCGGCCGGCGGTGAAGACGGTTGCACCGCCGAGTTTACCGTCGCGCTGCTGTTGGCGGATTTCGAAAATCAGGTCCCGGTTCACGCCCAGCGACATTATCGAAGTCACGCCGTAGCGCTCATATTGCCGGAGCGAATCGAGGACGCTCTCGCGGGTGTAGGCAGTGCCGCTGTTCTTTCCATCGGCAATCAGTCCGAGATGACTGTGAGCGCTGATGAGGCCGGGAATGACGGTCTTGCCTTTGCCGTCGATGACGGTGGCGTTTTTCGGGACCTTGACTTGCGACGCCGGACCGACGGCCAGGATGGTGTCAACGGAAAACACGAGGTTGCCGTTCTCAATCGGGGCACCGCCCGAGCCGTCAATGATGCGAGCGCCGACGATCGCGAACTCCTTGCCGGTATGGGCCTGGGCGAAAAGACCCACGGTAGAAAAAAGGGCGAGCGAGAGGGAGAGTGTCTTGATCAGTTCCCGATGCATTTGTGAATGGGATGATGGCAGGCCGGAGGGGGCTGCAGGAAATCCAGCTCCGGATTTAAACCGGCAGTTCGTCCTGTTGCCAGCCGGGCTCGACAACCCGCGGTTCGGAAGCGAGCTCGAGGACCAGGTTTTCCAGGATCAGGCGTTTGCTGGGAGGGTTGGAGCGCACGGCAAGATCGGCTTTGGCAATCAGGCGGATCGCCCGGGTAAGTTCGCGACGAGATTTGAAGCGCCGTGCCTGGCGGATGATGTCCTCGGCGGCGAAGGGTGGCACGCGGAAGCCTTGCCACAATACCTGCCATAAGGCGCGGGAGTCGCGGACGTTGCGCTCGCTGATGACGAGCATTTGGCGGAAGGTTCGCGCCAGCATGTACAGATGTCCAATTGCGGCCTCGTCGCCGTCGCCGGTAGAAAGGATGGCGTCAAGCACCTGCAGCGCCTTGACGCGGTCGTGCTGCGAGATGGCGTCGGTGAGTTCGTAGAGGGAGCGCTGCTTGGCAGCGAGCACCATGGTTTCCACATCGCCCAGGGTGATTCGCTTTTTCTCGCCGACGTACAGCATGAGCTTCTCGAGCTCGTTGGCCAGCAGCATCATGTCGCCGCCGAGCGAATCGACCAGCTCACGCGCGGCGTCCGGCTCGAGTTTCACGCTTTCCGCCTGAGCGGCCTGCATCGCCCACTTCCCTGCTTCACTCTCTTCCACGCGGGCGAACTCGATGAGGCTGCACCAATCGCCGAGGGTCTCGCGGATCTTTTCGTAGCGCTCCTTGTCCTGCATGTCCATCTTGCGAACGTCGGCGGGAATGCTGATGTGGTCGGCAATGAAAATGACTAGCGCATCGGGATTCGGGTTCTTGAAATAGTCCTCGATGGCGGAGAACTCGTCGTCGTGCTTACCGCGTCCATAAAGATTCTTGATGCCACGCACGAAGAAGACCTGGAACGGCGCCATGAGCGAAGGGGTGCGCGCGCGGTCGAGCACTTCGACGATCGTCATGTCCGAAAGATCGAATTCGTAGAGGCTGAACTCGCGGACATCCTGCGGCACAAGGTGCTTGAGGATGGCGTCGCGACATTGTTTGCGGAAGAACGCTTCATCGCCGAGAAAGACGTAACCGGCCTTCAGCTTGCGCTGTTCGACGTCACTCACGAACCGCTCTGTGGGGGCGAAGCTGCGCATCAGAATGCCTCCAGGACGTTGCTGACGAGGGTGCGCGCGAAGTCCGAAGAAAGCCGGCGCATGGCCATGGAATCTTCTTCAAAAAAACTGGCGGGATCCGCCGAGAGCTCGTACTGATCGCGGAAGGTATAGTTGTCGTTCTCATACAGCACCTTGCCATGGCGATCGACGAGCTTCACCCCGGCAGTCACGGTGACAATGGCGGTGGTGGCGCGCCCGGTCTGCGAATCGTAGGTAGAAGGCGAAACTTCACTGGTGAGGACGGTGCCTTGCAGGGTGGCATCCACGTCGTCGCCCGGCGAGCTCACGATGTGGTAATGAGTGCGGCTGGAAAGCTCGCGCACCACATCGTTGGTCATAATCTGTTCGATCCGATAGCTCTTGGTCAGGTTCACGAACATGGGGACGGAGACGGTCTGGACATCGGGGGGGATGCGAACCGCTTTGCCGGCCGTATGGTATCCGCAAGCGTTGCTGAGCAACAGGGCGACCGCCACGAGGACGAGCGCGATGGGTTGCGGCAACTTCACTGCACCTGGCCCCGGGGACGGCTGGCGGCCATGATCTCGGCGCATTCCACCGCCGAGTGCGCCATGACCCGAAGATTGTCGGAGGCTGCCCAGATCCAGAAGCCGTTCTCCTTGGTCGCATCCCGCCGGACTGTCAGCAGGACCTGCCCTTGCCCGGCGACGCTCACGTTGTTAGGCGCATCGCCTTCAGTGCCGAGGGTGACATGCTCGCCCGCTAGTGCTTCCTGCAACTTTTCCGCGGTTACGCCTTCCGCCATTTCAATGTAAAGCGAGAAGCCATGGCCATGAAAGGTCGGTGTCTGTAACAGCATCACCGAAGGCACGGGGGCAGCGTCGCCGACAATATGCTTGTAGTGGCGCACGATACGTTGTTCCGAGTTTGCCAGTGAATAGACGGAGCCCTCGCCGTAACGATCGATGATGTTGAACGCGACCTGCGTCCCGAAGATCGTCATCGGCAACTGCTGGAACGAGAGAAGGTTCACCGTCTGCTCGTGCAGTTCGTCCATGCCACGCTTGCCCAGTTCGGAGGCAGGTTCGAAAACGGTCGCATTCGCCGAGCGAATTTCTCCCGCGCGCAAGGCGCGGACGATGAGCAATCCAAGCACGACCGCCGCCGGATGGGCGATGACGACCGGATGGGTGCGGAGGCTCAAATGCGATTTTCCAAGCTCGCGCTCAAGCCAAGGAGCGCGCAGTTGGACGTCTTTCTCGTTCTCGAGGGCGTAGGAGATGTCGATGATTTCGCTGCCCGCGTCGCGCGACTGCTTCCACGTTTTCAGCGTGAACTCGGGGTCGCTGGCGAAGAAGGCGAAATCGATGTTGGAAAGATGTTCGGGCAGCAGGCTCTGGATGAAGGTCGCTTCGTCGCCGACCTGTTCGATCTGGCCGAGCGACTCTTCGTCATCGAGCAGGCGAATATCCTGCGCCGGAAAATTGCGCTCGGTGAGGACTTCCTTTACTTCGCGGCCCTTGAGGGATCCCGCGCCGACCACAGCAACGCGAAACAACATGCCCCAGTTCGTATTTTCGTTTCGTGCTTTCGTCATGCGAGAACTTTCTCAGTCGGCGTGCACAACCTGGTCGGGCGGCGATGGCGGTAAATGGGTCCTGCGATGGAATCCGTAGAATAAGCGCGAAAGGATTCCCCAGAACATGTAAGTGATGGCGATCAGGAAGAGGGTCCAATCGGAAAAGAAGATGATGAGCATGACCAGCGCGCAGAGCACGACCAGCAAGCGCGAGGAATGACGCTGCCGGAAGTCGATGCCCTTGAAGCTGGGGAAACGCCAGCGGCTGACCATAAGGAACCCAAGCGTCAAAACGAAGAAGGCCCAGATGAGCGCCATCCACCACGAGGGGATGGGGAATCCGTGGGCGAAGTGCACGACGGCGGCGATGACCCCGGCCCCGCCCGGAATGGGCATTCCCACAAAATATTTCCGGCCCGGACGTCCCGGATTCGAAGGTTGCGGGTTCGTCTGGATGTTGAAGCGCGCCAGGCGGCATGCTCCGGCGGCGAGAAACAGGAACGTAGCAACCGCTCCGAAATGCAAAAGCTTCTTGTGAACGTCCTCATTCGCCATGAGGATGGCATGAAATCCCCAGAGCCATGCCAGGATGGCAGGCGCCACACCGAAGGTGATTACATCGGCCAGCGAATCGAGCTCACGGCCGAAATCGCTGGTGGTGTTCGTCATGCGGGCGACGCGGCCATCGAGGCCGTCGAAGACAATCGCAAAGCCGATTGCCATGGCCGACATATCGAAATGCCACGGCTCGCTCTGGATGTTGGCGCCCTGGATCGCCTGGAAAATCGCGTAGTAGCCGGCGGCAATGTTGACCGCGGTGAAGAGGGACGGAAGGATGTACAGGCCCTTGCGCAGGCGCCGCTGGCGCCCCGGCATATCGTCTTTGCGGCGCATTGGGCTGAGCGGGTCCAAAGGTATCACCGGATGCCTCCGCGCTCGGCTTCGCTCATGACCGGCGCATGCAGAGTCGCTACACGCGCCACCGCCAGGATCGTCGAGCCGCCAGCCACGTGATCTCCAATCTTCACCGAGACATCGCTATCTGATGTGAAAATTACGTCAACCCGCGAGCCAAACTTGATCAATCCGACACGCTCACCGCGAGCCACCCTATCGCCCAGCTTCTTTGTGAAGACGATGCGACGCGCCAGTAATCCGGCGATCTGCTTGAAGACCACCGACTGGCCCTCGCCTTCGACGGTCACGATGTTCTGCTCGTTGGCGTCGGCCGAAACCGATCCCATGGCGTTGCCGAATTTGCCCTTCCGGTACTCCACGGCACGAATTGTGCCGGCAATGGGCGACCGGTTCACATGCACGTTAAATACGTTCAGAAAGATGCTGATGCGGGTGCGAGATTCACCATTCACTTCAAGCGCGACCACGTCGGTGACCTTGCCGTCTCCGGGAGAAACGATGGCCCCAGGAGTCTGCGGAACCTGGCGCTCCGGATCGCGGAAGAACCAGGCGAAGAAAGCAGCCAGGAGCAAAGGAATGACCGCCAGCGCCCATATCCCAGTAAACCACCCCACCAGCGCGGCCACGGCGATAAAGGCGAGGGCGTAATAGATTCCGTCACGGACCATAGTTGATTCCGACAATTATAGTGCCTTGAAGTGACGGCGGACCGGGAAAGTACCTGCCCCGTAATGACAAAGCCCCCACCGCACGCTCCCTTTTGCCGCGAGGCAGACGGGGAACGTACAGGCGGAGGCTCGTTTTTATTTGATCCGCGCACACGACCTAGAGCCGTTCCGCGAACCTGAAACTGCAGATGAAAAAGGCCAGTGTCTAGGCTACGTTGTGCTGGTCCTTATACTGGACCTCAAGTTTCTCCATCTCATCTTTCAAGCGTAACTTTAACTTTTTCAGGCGCACCTCTTCGACCTTCTCATCTTCGGTGAGGAAGCGTTTCTGGATGAGGCTGTCGAGGCGTTGGGAGTACTGTGAGTGTTCCTGGGAGAGACGGCGAAACTCATCGTTGCTTGCGAGTAGTTGTTCGCGGACTGCAGAAGCCATCCGGCAAACCTCCGATTCAATCGGCCCCTACACCGGGGCTCCCGGCGAAATCGCTGGGGTGGCGTGGCGGGGCAATTTCAGACGGTAGCATACGGTCTGCTCTCGTTCAACGGATTTTCATACTCAGATTGTCGAACTTTTTCTCAAAAAGGAGGGCATCCTCTGGAGGGTCGTTATAGTAATTTTTACGGTTTCCGGTGAGCTGAAATCCTTGACTTTGGTAGAGCCTGCGAGCCGGCAGGTTGGATTCCCGGACCTCCAGAAACAGCCGGCTTCCCTTCGCTCCCGCAATGACCTCGAAGAGTCGGTGCAACAGTGCCCTGCCGATACCCCGATGCTGGGTTGCCGCGGCGACGGCGACATTTTCCAGCTCCCATTCGCCGGCGATTTCCCGTGCCACCAGGAAGCCGAGCACGCTGCCGTCGTCCCCCACGGCCACAAAGCCGACCCGCTCGGGTTGGGGACTTCCCCAGAGCTGGCGGTACGCGGGTTCGTTCCAGTGGGCCGCGGTCGGGCAGCAACGCTCGATCTGCAAAATGGCGTTTAAGTCGAAGGGAGTGGAAGAGCGAATCGTGAACCCGGTCATCACAGCGAGGTCGAAAAGAGCTCGGCGTCGGAGCGACGGATGTAATTGGCGTCGAGGTCGTCGGGACGAACGGTTGCGCCGCGATCGAGCTGCGCGAACCCCAGCGCCGCCAGTAGATCCGCCCCCGGTGCGGCGATCCGTTCAACCGGCAGTCTCGCCTCTTCCGCGAGCAACGCAATTCTTTCTTCCGCGGTGACGAGCGGGGCGTCCCTATCGCGCACACATTCCGCAAACTCCGCGCGGTTCACCAGGAGCTCCGCCCGGGTACGCACTTCAAGCTTTACATGAAGTTCGCAATGACCCAGGTAGATGTCTCCACGTCCGGCATCCAAGGCGGCGATCACGGTTCCGGCGCTGCGGTGGGTGGCAACGGCAACGAATTCCAAGGCCGAGACGGCGGTGAGTGGCTTCTGCAGAATCTCAGCTAGTCCCTTGGCGGCGGCCAGCCCCACCCGCAATCCGGTAAATGAGCCCGGTCCGGCGACCACGGCGATCGCGTCAAGATCGGTCTTCTGCAATTGGGCCCGCGCGAGCATGGCGGCCAATTTCGGGATCAACTCCTCCGAATATTGACCGGCCGCCAGCGTTTCCGCTGCGAGCAGACGAATCGTCTCGCCCTCGCGCCGCGCCAGGCCGAGGTTGCCATTCTTCCCGGAAGTATCGATCGTGAACAGGATCATGAATCGAACCGAGGATGTGCCGGATCAAACGCCCGCAGGCGGCTCGGCGCACAGCTCCAGCAGAACCCCACCGGCGCTCGACGGGTGCACGAAGACATACATATGGCCCCCCGCGCCGACTTTAATCTCGTCGGAGACAAAACGCGTCCCGGCAGCCTTGAGCCGTTCGACGGTCCCCGCCAGGTCCTCGACGTGGAGAGCGACGTGGTGCAGGCCTTCGCCGCGTTTCTCCAGGAATCGGCCGATGGGCGAATCGGGTTCGGTGGGTTCCAGCAGCTCGATGCGGCTGCCGTCCACGGGAAGCATGACCACGCGGACTTTCTCGTCCGCTACGGTCTCTTCCGGTAAAACTGGAATACCGAGTCTTTTGTAGAACTCTTTCGCCTTCGCCAGCGACTTTACGGCGATCCCAAGATGATCGATTTGAAACATTGCCACCCCACCCCAATACTTTACGCCCTTGTCGTGAGCCGCGGGATGCAGGAACCCGCGCATAGTCCAGGTCAAGACCGGCGCGCGACTGTCCCTACAATTTCTTCGATGATCGTATAGGGATCGCGCTTGTGTTCCGCGATCTCCGCCGCGTACTGGCTGGCGGCGCCGTTGCCGAGATGCTCGTGCTCCACCTTTTCGAGCAGCGCGTCACGCAGCATTTCGACAAGGCGGTTGCGCCAGTTCTCGATCCGCTTCTGATGTCCGGCCTCCGTCTTGTCGAGAAAAGATCGATACTCTTCGATCTTTGCAACCAGCTCGGGAACTCCTTCGCCGCTCATGGCGACGGTCTTTATGATCGGTGGTACCCAGGCATCATGGCGCAGCGCCAAACCCTGCAGGGCCTTGATCTCGCGCTCGACCCGTTCCGCGCCATCGCGATCGGCTTTGTTGATTACGAAGACGTCGGCAATTTCCATGATGCCCGCCTTCATCGATTGCACGTCGTCGCCCATACCGGGCACGAGCACGACGGCGGTAACGTCGGCGAGCTTCACGATGTCGACTTCGCCCTGGCCTACGCCCACGGTTTCAATGAGCACGAGATCGCGGCCGCTGGCGTCCAAGATGGAGGTGACGTCGGCGGTGGTGCGTGCCAGGCCGCCGAGCGACCCGCGCGTCGCCATGCTGCGAATGAAAATTCCGGGATCGGAGTAGTGACCCTGCATGCGGATGCGGTCGCCGAGAATTGCGCCCCCGCTATAGGGGCTGGTCGGGTCGATGGCCACGATGCCGACGGTCTTCTCCGCTTTCCGATATTCGCGCGCCACCTGGTCGACCAACGTGCTCTTCCCTGCTCCAGGCGCGCCGGTGAAACCAATGATCCCCGCCGTTCCGCTGTGGGGAAAAAGTGTCTTTAGTAATTCGGCAGAATCCGGCGAGCGGTTCTCCGCCGCGCTGATGGCCCGCGCCAGGGCGCGCAGGTCTCCACCGCGAATCCGTTCCGCCCAGTTTTTGATTTCTTCTGTCACGACCGTCCAGTTTAGCGCACGGAGCTGCCCTTCCCCTGTGATCTACGGCGCAAATGGGATAATGGGCTGTGCCCCTCGGCATCTACATATCGGTTCCCTTTTGCCGCAGCAAGTGCTCGTTCTGCAACTTCGCGTCAGGTGTCTTCTCGCGCGAGCTTTTCGACCGCTACATTGATCTCGTGACGGCGGACATCGCCAATGCCGAGCGGCTCGCCGCTGGGACCGGAGGCCATTTCGAAGCTGCAGTCGATTCCATCTATCTTGGCGGCGGCACGCCGAGCGTCCTTGCCCCCGATCAATTGCAACGCCTGTTCGCGGCTGTGCGCAGCGCGTTCGAGGTAGAGAGCACGGCGGAGGTCACGGTCGAATGTGCTCCCGGCACCCTGACAACGGAGATCATCGATACCCTGCTCGGTTGCGGGGTGAACCGTGTCAGCCTCGGGGTGCAATCGTTTGTCGATGAAGAAAGCCGCTCGGTGGGCCGCCTGCACACCCGCCCCATCACCCTGGCCGACATCGAACGCTTGCGGCAGGCGGGCATCGGCAACATCAGCGTGGACCTGATCGCGGGGCTTCCGCACCAGACGCCGGCGAGTTGGACTTACTCCCTCGACGAGGTGATTGCGACCGGAGTTCCGCACGCCAGTGTTTACACGCTCGAGGTTGACGAAGACTCGCGCCTCGGACGCGAACTGATGGCAGGCGGCACGCGCTACCACGCGCACTTCGTTCCCGACGACGACGCCACCGCCGACTTTTACCAGCAAGCGTGCGACACCCTCAACGCGGCCGGGGTGCAGCAGTATGAGATTTCCAACTTCGCGCGCGCGGGATGCGAGTCGCGTCACAATTTGAAGTACTGGCTGCGCCAGCCGTATCTCGGCTTCGGGGTGGATGCCCACTCGATGCTGCCGTCCGATCAGGGCGAGGCCGTGCGCTGCGCCACGGTCGACGATCTCGATCAGTTTCTCGGCGGCAAATCGCGCAATGTGCGTCGCGTCACGCACGCCGCCGCCGCAGACGAGGCTTTTTTCCTCGGTTTGCGCCTCAATCGCGGCATCGACTTGCGCGCGATTGCGTTACAGTTCGGCGACGATGCCGTCACTCAGCGGGAACCCGAGCTCGCTTCCCTCGCTGACATCGGGCTCATCGTGCGCCAAGGCGCGATCGTCCGCCTCACCGATCGAGGCCGCCTGCTCTCCAACGAGGTTTTCGAGCGACTCATGTTGTCCGAACCGCCGACGGACGAAGCTGTGTCCCCGGCCGGCAATTTGATCGTTTTGTAACCGGCGGTCTATGCCGCACTTCGCAATTTCCCCTCAACCCAAGTAAACTCAGCTTTTGTCTTTCTTTCTATGAGCAGCACTCATTCGCAATCTCCTTCGCAAGCTTCCGATGACGGAAAACGGCCGCTGCTGGTCGATCTCCGCAGTGACACGGTGACCAAACCCTCGCCTGCCATGCGCCGCGCCATGATGGAAGCCGAGGTCGGAGACGATGTTTATGGTGAAGATCCCACCATCAACAAGCTCGAACAGCGTGCTGCAGAAATTTTCCGACGCGAGGCGGCCATCTTCGTCCCCACCGGAACCATGGGGAACCAGATTGCGATCAAGGTCCATACCCAGCCCGGACGCGAGATCATCTGCGAAGAGCGCGCGCATATTAAAGATTATGAAATGGCCATGCTGGCGCAATTCTCCGGCTGCATCCCGCGCACCATCGCCGGCCAGAACGGCGCCATCACCTGGGAGCAAGTCCGACGGAAAATCCAGCCGGGAACGTACTACATTGCGCAGACCGATCTGATCGCGCTGGAAAACACGCACAACATGGCGGGCGGCACGGTCATCCCGACTGAGGCTGTGGACGAGATCTGCGAAAACGCGCATAAAGCCGGCCTGCCGGTTCATCTCGACGGCGCGCGCATTTTTAACGCCGCGGCGGCACTTGGACGACCGGTCGCCGAGATCACCCGCGGGGTCGATTCAGTCATGTTCTGCCTGTCGAAAGGGCTAGGCGCGCCGGTCGGGTCGGTGCTGGTCGGCTCGCGCGAGTTCATCCAGCGGGCCCGCATCTATCGCAAGGCACTCGGTGGAGGCATGCGGCAGGCGGGCATTCTCGCCGCCGCAGGCCTGATCGCCATCGAACAGGGACCGCAGCGCCTGCACGAAGATCATGCCAACGCGAAGTTCATTGCGGAAAAGCTGGCCCGCATTCCGGGCATCCAGATCGATCTTGCCACGGTGCAGACGAATATCCTGATCTTCGACGTGAGCGGCACCGGCATGACGACTGCGGAATTTTCGCGCCGGCTTGCCGAGAAAAATGTTCTGGCCAACGGCATCAGCCCTGAGCTGATGCGCTTCGTCACCCACCTCGATGCGGACCGTGCCGCCTGCGAATATGCGGTTCGTATCATCGAAGAACTTTGTGCTTCGAGATAAACCGACCCCATGCGCCTGGAATATTCAACCGTCGCCAACTGCAAACCCGAACACATCTGGCAAGCCTTTCAGCACGTAGAAGAGTGGCCGAACTGGAGCAGCGTGCTCAGCAACACCCATTGGCTCGAAGGCGAGCCGTGGGCGACGGGCAGCAAGTTCCAGATGCAGATCCTGCAGCCGATCCCGGTGACCTTCCGTCCGGAAATTATGGAATGCGCGCCGCCGGGGTTCGTGCACTGGATTGGGAAGACCACCGCTATCACCGCCGAACAGTGGTTCTCCTTCGAAACCCAGCCCAACGGCACTACCCTCATCAAGACGTGGCAGGAGTTCAGCGGGCCGGCGAGCTTTATGTTTGGCGAGAGCGTGCGCATGGCGATCACAAACATTTACGTCGACCTGTTCCGTTCGTTGAAGGAAGCCGCGGAGAAGCGCGCGCACGCCGAGGGAAGCGAGACCTCTCCGCAATAATTCTTGCTACCCGCTGTCTGCGCGGATTACATCCATAAGCCAAACTTTCGGCATCTCAAGTTTCGTGTTATAACCTTCCTTCCCTGCCTGCGCGACGCCCGGGGCGGAGCGTCGTCCCAAAACCCTCATTTCGGTTGGAGAAGAACGTGAATTTTGAGTTTACAGAAGAACAACAGCACCTTCGCAAGATGGTGCGGGAATTTGCCGAGCGCGAAATCGCTCCGCATGTCATGGAGTGGGACGAGGCCAGCGAGTTTCCCCTCGCCACCGTCAAGGAACTCGGCAAACTCGGGCTCCTGGGGATCATTTTCCCGGCTGAATATGGCGGCGCGGGCATGGGGTACATCGAGTACGCCACCGCCATCGAAGAACTCTCGCGGGTGGACGGTTCGGTGGGCATCATCGTCGCCGCTCACACCTCGCTGGCCAGCAATCACATCTTCCTCGCAGGCAATGAAGAACAGAAGCGCAAGTACGTCCCCAAGCTCGCGACGGGCGAGTTCATTGGCGCCTGGGGCCTGACCGAGCCGGGTGCGGGATCGGACGCCGGCAGCGCGCGTACTCACGCGGTCCGCAAGGGTAATCATTGGGTTCTCAACGGGACCAAGACTTTCATCACCAACGGGCACTACGCGGATGTGGTCGTCGTACTCGCTGTCACTGACAGGACCGCACATACGCACGGCCTCTCCGCGTTTCTCGTTGATGCGGGAACCAAGGGCTTCAAACTGGGGAAAAAAGAAAACAAGCTGGGCCTGCGCGCGAGTGATACGGCGGAGCTGATTTTTGAAGACTGCGAAATTCCCGCCGGCCACCTGCTGGGTAAAGAGGGTGACGGATTTATCGATGCCATGCGCATCCTCGACGGTGGACGCATCTCGATCGCTGCTCTCGGCCTGGGCATGGCGCAGGGGGCTTACGAAGCCGCTCGCGACTACTCCAAAGAACGCAAACAGTTCGGGAAAGCGATCAGCGAGAACCAGGCAATCCAGTGGAAACTGGCCGACATGGCGACCGAGATCGAGGCAGCCCGGCTGCTCACCTGGCGCGCCGCCTGGATGAAAGACAACCATATGAAGACCACGCTGGAATCGTCGATGGCCAAGCTCTATACCAGCGAAGTCGCCGTGCGCGTGGCCAACGAGGGCGTGCAGATATACGGCGGCTACGGCTTTATCAAAGACTATCCGGCCGAGAAGTTTTATCGCGACGTGAAGCTCTGCACGATTGGCGAAGGCACCAGCGAGATCCAGCGGCTCGTCATCAGCCGCCAGATCCTGAAGAACTAACGGAGGTGCCGCGAGTATTCGCAGGCCATTTGACCGCCAGTGCAAACTGCCTGTTTTCTTTTTCGCGACGTCCTGGTTGCAATTTGTTGTCTTTCCCGTCGTCGCTCCATGGCATCTGACGAGTAAGATCAACAGCCATGGAGAAACGGGTCGTCATTACAGGCATGGGCGTCGTGAGCCCGAACGGCATTGGGCACGAAGCATTCTGCCGGGCGATTCTGGACGGCAAGAGTGGCGTGCGTCGGATCACCCGCTTCGATCCCTCGGCCCTACCGGTACACATTGCCGGGGAAATTCCCGACTTCAACGAATCTGCCTGGATCGATCCGCACGAGCGCAAGCATGTCGGCCGTGCCGTGCCGCTGGCCTTTGCCGCTTCTTCCGAGGCCCTGCAACTTGCCGGGCTCGATCCCGCGCACATGTCGATGGATGAAAAACGCGACATCGGCGTTATCCTCGGCACCGGCGGGGGCGCCCAGGATTATTCCGAAGAACAATACCGTCTCTACTTCGAAGGAAAAATTAAGCAGGTCAGCCTGTTCTCCATTCCCAGCGGGACGATGGGAACGATGAGCAGCGAAATCAGCATGCGCTTCGGATTTCGCGGCATGAGCCACGTCGTCACTTGCGGCTGCACTTCGTCGACCGATGCCATCGCCTATGCGGCCATGCACATTCGCACCGGCGCTATCCCGATGATGCTGACCGGCGGGGTAGATGCTCCGCTCGCGCCCGGCATCCTCAAGGGATTCTCCCTGATGAAGATCATGACGACATCGTGGAACGACGATCCGCAGCGCGCGTCACGTCCGTTTTCCGCCGATCGTGATGGCTTTGTGCTGGCCGAAGGCGCATGGATGTTCGTCCTTGAAGACTACGAGCATGCCCGCGCCCGGGGCGGGCAGATTCTCGCCGAGATCGCGGGCTATGCTTCTACGTGCGAGGCCTTTCATCGGGTGCGCCTGCAGGAGTGCGGGGAAGAACCGGCGCGCACCATTGGCCTGGCGATGGAAAATGCCGGCGTTACAGCGGAACAGATCGATTACGTCAACCTGCACGGTACCTCGACGCAACTCAACGACCGCATCGAGACCCGCGCTCTCAAACTTGCGCTGGGCGGACGGGCGCAGGCGGTGCCGATGTCGTCGCTGAAGTCGCAGATAGGTCATCCACAAGGCGCGAGCGGGGCGGCGGGAGTCGCGGCAACCCTGGTCGCCATGCGCCACGGCGAAATTCCGCCCACCATCAATCTCGAAAAGCCTGACCCCGACTGCGATCTCGACTATGTTCCCCAACCCGGCCGCAAGCACGCCATCGAACATGCAGTGTGCAACTGCATCGCCTTCGGCTCCAAGAATTCTGCGCTGATCCTGCGCAATCTCGGCTGAGCATAGTTTTCCATCCCACGCCGCGAGTATTGCGTCTATATAATTTCCCTATTGAATGGCTCAACATGAAGAAGATGCGTTAGGCAAAGCGTACGACAGTCGCCTTATGCGGCGACTGCTCGCCTACCTGCGCCCCTACCAGGTGCAGGTCTACATTGCGCTCGCCGCCATCATCCTCAAGTCGGGAGCGGACATTCTCGGCCCGCCACTGACGCAAGTCGCCATCGACAAATATCTGGCGCACCGGCACGTTGCTAATTTTCTCGACCGTTATCTCAGTTCGAAGCCGCTGGTCGGCATCGGCCAGATCGCCGGCATCTATGTCGTTCTCCTGCTCCTCAGCTTCACCTTCGAGTACGCGCAGACTTACCTGATGCAATGGGTGGGCCAGAAGGCGATGTTCGACCTGCGGGCCGAACTGTTTCGTCATCTCCAACGCCTGCACATCGGTTTCTTTGACACCAATCCTGTGGGGCGCCTCGTTACCCGGGTCACGAGCGATGTCGATGCGTTGAACGAGATGTTCACCTCCGGCGTGGTTTCGATTGTGGAGGACGTCTTCGTCCTTGCCGGGATCATGTTCGTGATGCTGCGGATGAATTGGCGACTGGCGTTGATTGTCTTCGCCGTGCTGCCCGTCATCTTCTGGGCGACGATGATTTTCCGCCGCCTGGTGCGCGAGGCGTATCGCCGGATCCGCGTCGCCATTGCGCGCATTAACGCTTATTTGCAAGAACACGTCACCGGCATCACGGTGCTGCAACTCTTCAATCGCGAGCGCGCCTCGTTCGAGCAGTTCGAGGTAATCAACCGCTCGCACATGGACGCCTTCAAGGACGCCATCGTCGCGCACGCCGTGTATTACCCGGTCATCGAATTTCTTTCCGCTGTCGCCATCGCGAGTGTCATCTGGTTCGGCGGCGGACAGTATCTGCGCAACGCGGCCAGCCTCGGCATCCTCGTCGCGTTCATCCAGTATGCCCAGCGCTTCTTCCGTCCGATTCAAGACTTCAGCGAAAAATACAACATCGTGCAGCAGGCCATGGCCGCGTGCGAACGCATTTTCAAGCTGCTCGATACGCCGGTGGAGATCAAGGACGTCGCGGAACCCACGACGACCAGCCGGTCCGGGCCGCATCGAATTCGAGCACGTCTGGTTTGCGTACCGTCACGTTCCGCAGACGAAAGACGCCCCCACCAACGGCTCCGGGGAAGAATGGGACTGGGTTCTGCGGGATGTTTCCTTCGTCCTCGAGCCGGGTGAGACGGTGGCTGTGGTCGGCCATACCGGCGCCGGCAAGACTACCCTCATCTCGCTTTTATTGCGTTTCTATGACGTGCAGCAAGGTTCGATTAAGGTCGATGGCGTCGACATCCGGCAGATGCCGCTGGCCGATCTGCGACGCCGCTTCGGGGTGGTGCTGCAGGATCCGTTCCTCTTCACCGGCACCATCGGCGAAAACATTCGCCTCGGTACCGAGTGGATTACGGACGAAGCCATGATGCAGGCGGCGGAGGAAGTCAACGTCGCCGAGTTCATCCGCTCCCAGCCGGCGGGCTTCGAACAGGGTGTCCACGAGCGCGGCAGCACGCTTTCCACCGGACAGAAGCAGTTGATCTCTTTCGCCCGCGCCCTGGCGCACAATCCGAAGATCCTCATCCTCGACGAGGCTACCTCGAGCGTTGATACGGAAACCGAATTCCGCGTCCGCGAGGCACTTACCAAGCTGGTTGAAGGCCGCACGTCGCTGATCATCGCTCATCGTCTGTCCACGATTCAACGCGCCGACAAGATCATCGTGATGCACAAAGGCAAGGTGCGCGAGATGGGCTCGCACCAGCAACTGCTCGCCCAGCGCGGCATCTACTACAAGCTTTACCAACTCCAGTACAAAGACCAGGAGCTCGCAACTCCGGTGGTCACCGGGTCTCTCACGCCGGCTACCGACTAGATCCATCCGAGCGAAACAAACCGGCAGAAGCTTAAGGCTGCAGGGTCGTGTCCGCCGCGACGGAGGCGGTTAATGTCATTCCCGGCTTGATCTCGGCCTCATCGCCATGCGCGGCCAGCCCCGCGATCCCCACCACGGGAACAAACAGGAAGCTCTTTGCCCGGGTATAGTGGTTCGCGCCTTCCAGCGATTCCCCGCCCTGCAGCGGGACCTTCTTTCCGTCCACGATCAGCGCGCGCACTTCAAAAGCCACGTCTCCTGGGACGCCTGCGTGCCCGGCCGGATCTGCCTGGGTGATGATTGCATCCACCGGCGTGCCTTTCGGGAGGGCGATGGTGTCGCCGAATTTCACATTTTCATCGAGCAAGAGTTTCAAGCTGTCGCCAACCTGGGCTGTCTTGGAAGAGACGGTTGCGTCGGTCACCAGGTGCAGGCGAGTTCCCGCATGTAGCACGCCATCGGTAGAAAGCTCTCGCGGCAGCTTAGCGCTGGTCGCTCCGGCAACCACGTATTTCGCACTCACGATCAGGCTGCGTACCGTCTGGGGGGCAATCGCAATCGCCTGCAACTCGGTGGTCGCTTTGATAGTGATCGGCCCTTTGCAGCGCTTCGAATGGGTGGTCGGCGTCCACCCGTTGGTCGTGTAATAGATCACTGCGTAGTGAGTGCGGCTCTTGAGGCGTACCTGCGTGCCCTCCGCCACCACCCCGGCTCTCACCGAGAAGGTGGGCGCCTGGGTATAGGCCACGACCGGCCCGGTATTTTCCGCGTCTGCCTCGGCTGCCTGCATCGCCTGGGCATTTGCCTGCTGTTGCGCCTGCATGGCCTGATCGTTCGCCTGTTGGGCGGCCTGCATCGCCATATCGGTGGCTTGCTGCGCCTGTTGTGCCGCCAGGGCTCCGGCATCCTGGGCCAGCGCGCTCATACATCCGAGGACCAACACGAGAAGAATGGTTTTGACTTTCTTCCTCCTGCGCCCACTTCTACTCTCAACAACCCTCACCGTAGCACTTTGTTCCTAGTCCCAACTGTAAACTTTCGCACTACGTTGTCCTCGAAGCGGGTTGGAGAGTATCGAAACGTAAAGCGATCACGTCTTTCCGAAGGCTTGTTTGTATTGTTCCCAGTGCTGGCGTACTTCGTTCATGATGCCCTGATATTCAGGGTCGTCGCGCAGCTTGTCCCAATTCTTATCCCGCTCGAACCAGGGATAATCATGGTTGCCGAGCGCCACGGTGCGGCGCAGCCAGGCGAGCGCTTCTTCGCGTTCCCCGAGTAGGGAATGGATTCCTCCAATCCAATAGGCCGCGTCGCCGTCCACTTCATCCGAAGGCTTTTCCTGGAGCAGGTCCTTATCAATGCGATCGCGCTGGTTCTTGGAAGCGTATACAAACCCAGCGACGATGCGCGGCGAATTGTCGCCACTGTCGCGACCCATCTCGACTGCTTTCGCGACTACGGGCTCCGCTTCGTCGATCCTGCCCTGGTAGTACAGAAAGTCGGCGAGATACCCCATGGCTTTGAATTGGTTCGGATTGGCTGTAAGTGCCTCCCGCACCTCCATTTCGGCCTCGTGGGCGCGTCCGAGGGAAAGGAGCATGCGGGCGTGCATCCAGTGACTGCGGGTGGTGGTGGGATCCAGTTCCATGCTTCGCAGGTAAGCCTTTTCCGCGGAAACATCCAGGCCCGCGTAGTGGTAGACATACCCCAAGGTGTCCCAGGCCAGGCTTGAGTTGGGCGCGAGGGTCACGGCGCGCTGGAGAATCTCGATGGCTTCCTGATTCCGACCGCTCTCAGTCAAAAACAGGCCGAGAGCAACCAGGCCTTCGAGGGAATCGGGCTGCAAGGCCACCGCGCGTCGAGCGAACTTTTCGGATTTGGCGAGGTTTTCCGGGCCATTCTGTTGAACGTTGGCGGCTTCCATGATGTAGACGTAGGCAAGCAGCGCGTAGGCATCGGCAAAAGATGGATCGATCTTGATCGCGTGCTGCAGCACATTTTGTGCGAGGTGCAAGCTCTCGATCTGGGTGTGCATCGAGTATTCATTCTTGTAAAACCGCGCTTGCAGGTAGAGGTTGTAGGCTTCCGTCGAGGTGGTCGATTTCTCGGCGAGGGATTCCTGCTCCTGGCCGGAAACCCGCACTCGCATGCCGTCCACGACTTTCTGCGCGACCTGGTCCTGGAACTTCAGAACATCGTCGGCGCGGAGGTCGTAATGTTCTGCCCAGCGCATGGCCCGCTGATCCCGATCGACCAGCTGCACCGAGACGCGAATCACTCCGGAAGCGCGCTGATACGTGCCATCGAGCACGGAATCGACCCCCAGTTCCTGCGCTGCCTGCCCGGGATCGGTTGGGGTCCTTGATGTATTTCAAGACCGAAGTCGTGGGCCGCACGGCGAGATTTTGCAGGGAGGTCAAGCGGCTGATGATCGCGTCGGTCATGCCGATGCCCCAGGACTCTTCGCCGGGCCGCAACGTGAGGTCGCGAAACGGCAGCACGGCAATCGTGCGCACCGTTGATTGCGCAGCCGATGCCAGCGGCGCTGTCGTGGCCGGCTTGGACGACTCGTAATGCTTCCAGAACGCAAAAGCACCGAGGATGACCGTGACTGCCGCCACCGCTAGCGCGATCTTCCATCCGTACTTACCCGCTGCCGACGGTGCGTCCACAGCAGGCGGTATGAGGTTGCGACTCGACTCCGATTCGCGTTTCAGCCGCTGCAGATCGGTGCGCATTTCGGCCGCGCTCTGGTAACGCAACTGGCGATCTTTTTCCAACGCCTTGCTGATAATGCGTTCCAGTTCAGCCGGTGTGTCCGGGTTCAAGCGAACCGGGGGCGTGGGTTCGGTATCGAGAATGGCCTTGAAGACAACGCCGGAGGTTTCGCCGCGAAACGGCAGCATGCCGGTGGTCATCTCGTACAGAACCGCGCCGAAGGAAAAGAGGTCGCTGCGCGCATCCAGATCCTTGGCGCGCACCTGCTCCGGGGACATATAAGCGATCGTGCCAAGGGTCGAACCGGGGCGGGTGAGGTGCTCGTCCTGGGTCACAGTGTTGGCGGCCTGGCTGGTGGATCCGGTCGGCTGTGTGACCTTGGCCAGGCCGAAGTCGAGTACCTTGGCGTGGCCTCGCTTGGTGACAAAGATGTTGGCAGGCTTGATGTCGCGATGGATGATGCCGGCCGCATGGGCCACTTCAAGGGCTTCGGCGATGTCAGGCCCAAGGGTAAGAATCTGCTCCAGGGTCAAAGGGTGGCCGTTGATGCAATGCTTCAGGGTCATCCCCTCGAGAAACTCCATCACGATGAAGGGCCGGCCGTTTTCCTGCCCGATTTCGTAGATGGTGCAGATGTTGGGATGGTTCAGGGCTGAGGCAGCCTCCGCTTCACGCTGGAAACGCGTCAGCGCCTGGGGATCGAGGGCAAGATCATCGGGCAGGAACTTCATCGCGACGAAGCGATGGAGGGTGAGGTCCTCGGCCTTGTAAACCACGCCCATGCCCCCGCCGCCGATTTTGTCGACAATTCGGTAGTGGGAGACGATCTGGCCAATCATGAGACGCAGTTTCCCCGAGGTTGGTTCATCTTACGAACGGAGCAGCGGCGCGTCAACGAAAGTGCCGGTTCCTCGACTCTCGTTTCAAAGGGACATCCGCCGCCGGATTTGGCCGAATTCCCTTCTGCCCGAATCGCCACCCTTTACACTGCTTCTGCATGCCATCGAGGAACTCATAGTGCGCCTGCTCATCTCTGCCGGCGAAGCTTCCGGAGAAATGTACGGCGCGGCGCTGCTCGACGCCCTGCGGAAACTTTCTCCCGAACCCATCGAAGCCTTCGGCCTCGGCGGGGAGCGCATGCGCAGCGCGGGATGCGACACCGTCGTGGATGCCAATGACATCGCCGTGGTCGGCATCGCCGAGGTCGTTACCCATCTGCCGCGCATTTACCGCGAGTTCCGCAAGCTTCTGCGCGAGGTTGACCGCCGCAAGCCCGACGTGGCGGTGCTGATCGACTTCCCCGACTTTCATTTCCGTCTCGCACGCGCCCTGCACGCCCGCGGCATTCCCGTCGTCTACTACGTCAGCCCGCAGCTCTGGGCATGGCGGCGCGGACGCATCCGCCTCGTCCAGCAATATGTGCAGAAGATGCTGGTCATCTTCCCCTTCGAGGAGCAGTTCTACCGCGAGCACGGCGTGGCCGCCGAGTTCACCGGCCATCCCCTGGGAGAGCTGACGATTGTCGCCGAGCC
The DNA here is from genome assembly GCA_963703075.1 of uncultured Acidobacteriaceae bacterium. Classification (GTDB taxonomy): domain Bacteria; phylum Acidobacteriota; class Terriglobia; order Terriglobales; family Acidobacteriaceae; genus Korobacter. The sequence goes on along the minus strand of OY969786.1, from coordinate 1,134,450 downwards.
TCGTGCCCAGTTCGCCGCTGAAAACTCGCTGGACCCGGCCAAACTGTGGATTGGTCTCCTGCCCGGCAGCCGCCGCAAGGAAGTCCAGATGATCCTGCCGACCCTGCTGGAAGCCGCCAAAAAGCTGGGCTGCGGCTATGAATTCCTGCTGCCGGTGGCGTCTACCCTCGATAAATCCTGGCTCGAAGAGCAGCTTCTTACAATTCCTGGCGCTCCGCGGGTCACGTTAACCAGGGATGCTCGTCAAACCCTTGTACAAAGCCGGGCAGCCGCCGTTGCCAGCGGTACAGCGACGGTGGAAGCGGCGGTGTTGGGCACTCCGTTCGTGATGGTATACCGGGTGGCGCCGTTGAGCTGGCGGGTAGGCCGACGGCTGGTGAAGCTTTCGCATTTTGCTATGCCGAACCTGATCGCCGGACGTGAGATTGTGCCCGAGCTGGTGCAGCATGGGTTCACTGCCGGCAGGGTTGCGGAGGAGATCGCGACCCTCCTCGACGAGGGACCAAGGCGCAGCCGGATGCTCGAGGATTTGGCAGAAGTGCGTGAACACTTGCAAGCTGGACGCGCGGTGGAAACAGCGGCAGAACGCGCGGCCCGTGCAGTTTTGGGCGTAGTACACGCGGTTCGGTAGAGGCGAAATTGGTGCAGGCACATCTTTTCGTGTAGATTTTTCATTGGTAGTAGTTCAGCAGGAGCACACCTGTTCCCCATGCAATTCGTAAGGCGAGCGGCTCACGCAGTTGGTCCGGTCCTGATCCTCCTACTCACGTGCTTTGTCGGATTTCGTCCGCTGCCGGTCCAGGCTGCCCCGGAAAAGATACGGCTGCACGTGGACGATTACGTGATCGATGCGCAGCTGCAGCCCATCGCACATAAGCTCACCGCTCGCGCCAAAGTAAAGTTCACGGCCCTGGAAGACCTTGCCACCGCAACCTTCGAACTGAACAACGCCTTGCGGGTTACTCACGTGGAAGACGACCAGGGCAAAGAGCTGCAGGCAGAGCGCGTTTCGCAGGACAACACCGTCCGCGTAGCACTGCCCGCCGGCCTCGCCAAGGGCAGCAGCGCGACCCTCACCTTCGACTACGAAGGCACCTTGCAGTCGGCGGACGATAGCCCCGTACAAGGCCTGAAGCTGGCTTACGTCGGCAACGACATCTCTTATCTGCTTTATGCCTCGCGTTGGTTCCCCATGGTCGATTACGGCATCAACCGTTTCACCTCGACCATCACCGTTACCGCGCCCCAGGAATTCGCCATTATCGGCAGCGGCAAAGAGTCTGGCGGACCGGCTTCGGCGGCGGAGCCAGCCAAGGAAAAGGAAGAAGAGCCAAAGACGCCCGGCCTGCGCCACCGCCAGCCCGGCAATCCGCGGCAAGTGCGGAAGGAAAAAGAAGCGGCTCCTACTCCCGGAGGCATGCACACCGTCACCTTCACGTCGGTGAAGCCAAGCTTCCCTGGAACGATCATCGCGGGCAAGTTCGTCAAGACATCCAGCACCGAAGGCGGTATGCAGATGACGGTGTGGACTCTGCCCGACAAGAAGCAGTTCGCGGAAGAATACGCATCCACGGCCAACAAGGAATTCTTCTTCAACATCACCCTGTTTGGTCCGCCGGCTTCGAATACGTTGAATATCGTCGAGATCCCCGACGACACCGTTCCCTCCGCATGGGCGCCGGAAATCGCGGCCCTGGCGGCGCGCAACATCTCGGATAAGACGAATTACCGGCTGCTGGCGAACACCATCGCGCACCAGTGGTGGGGCACCCAAGTCAGTCCCGCTTCCAAGAACGACTGGTGGCTCAACGACGGCTTCGCGCGCTACACCGAAGCGTTGTACATCCAGCACCTGGTCGGCTCCGCGGGATTTAACGAGGCGCTGAAGGACATGTCGGTCGGTGCGCTGGCCTATCAGACCGTGCCGCTTTCCAGCGTCGGCAGTCTCGACACTTTTTCGCCCGAGTTCCAGTCGGCCGTCACCGACAAGGGTGCGATGATCCTGCACATGCTGCGCTACGTGATGGGCGATTCGAAGTTCTACAGCGCCATGCGCGACTTCGGGCAGCAGTTCAACATGAAGTCGGCCACAGTCGACGATTTCCGCGAAGTCTGCGAAAAAGTGCAGGGAGACCAGCTCACCTGGTTCTTCTCCCAGTGGGTCGACTCCACCAGCGCGCCCGAGTTTAAAGACAAGTACACCGTCTATCGCATGGGCAGCGGTAAAGGCTTCCGCATCGTCGGCGAGATCAACCAGGACCTCGATCTCTTCCGCATGCCGGTGCAGGTCAAGGTCGACACCGACGGCCAAACCGAGGTCAAGAACATCGAAGTGGTCGGGACCAACTCGCCGTATGCGATTGAGACCTTCGGCAAACCGCGCCGCATCACCATCGATCCCAACGATCACGTCCTGAAGAATTCCACTGATATCCAGGTGCGCACCGCCATCCTACGCGGGCAGGCGCTGGTGCAGCAGGGCGACCTGGCTGAAGCCCTTAAGCAATTCCAATCGGCATTGGCGATCAGCAAGAACAGTTCCCTTGCGCATTACCGCATCGCCGAGGTGTTCTACCTGCAGCGCAATTACCAGGCCTCTGCCAACGAGTACCGCGACTCGCTCAATGGGGATGGAGACCCGCGCTGGACCGAGGTTTGGAGCTACATCCAGCTGGGCAAGATTTTCGATATTACCGGCCAGCGCGAGCGCGCCATCAACCAGTACCGGCAAGCTATCCAGACCAACGACAACACCCAGGGCGCCCTCGACGAAGCCCGCAAGTATTTGCAGAAACCCTTCGAGCGACCGAAGCAGCCGACCGGGCAATAAGCAGATTCAACGGAACGAGAGGCCGCTCAGTTGAGCGGCTTTTTCTTTTGCCACGCCTCGCGCCAGGAAGAGCGCGCTGAACGATTCTCCCATGGCTTCCGGGGAAATAAGGTGCTTGAGCTGGAATGTAACCTTCACCCGCTCCTGTGGCAGGACGCATAATTCGAAGGCGTCGGCGAATTCTGTGTCGTGCCCGATGCCCAGCAGCAGTTGCGATTGCGTGACCAGGCCCACCGACTCCATGCCATTCGCTTCCGCTACATGCTGCAGCGCCGTGAAGTTGACGTGCGCCGTAATGTCCTGTTCGCCCGGGGCCTCGTAGGGGTTGGTGGAAGTCTGGTGGTCGCGGTAGGTCATCAGGCTGTCGCGGTGCCGCTCCGCGAGCAATTGCTCACGGGTGTAGCCATAGTCGATGAAGATCGCATAACCCCGGCGGTTGGCGAAGACGTTTGCGATGCGCTGCATCCACGCGTTCCCCTGGCGCGGCGCTTCTACCCGCTCCTCGGGCCGCGGATTGGCGCCGAAGCGGAAAAGGAATTCGGTCGTCTGCGGCGATTGGTCGGCCCATGTCTCCACGAACTGCCCATCGAATTCCCCCACCCTCAGCTCGCCTTTCTCGGAAACGATTTCCACCGGGATCGCGTCGAAGAACTCGTTGCCGAAGATGATGAGCGCCTCTCCGCATTCGCTGGCGGCGGCTTCAAGTTCCTCGTAGACGTTCACTCGCGGGTCGGCCGCGAAGCGTTCACGCAAGCGCGTGCGCAGGCTCGGCGAACCCTCCACCATCCGGTACCGCAGCCCGGCTGCGAAATCAGGAAACTTTTTCCCGGCCCAATCGAGCACGTCCTGCGCGAAAAGTCCGCGTCCCGGACCGAGTTCGAGAATGTCGATCGTGGCAGGCGCGTCCAGGGTGCGCCACATTTCTTCAAACTGCCGCGCCAGCAGCCGGCCGAAAACCGCGTGAACATCGCTCGAGGTGTAGAAATCGCCAGTCTTGCCGAATTTTTCCTGCCGCCGTGAGTAGTAGCCGAGTTCCGGATGATAAAGACAGAGGGCCATGTAGCGTGAGAACGGGATCGGACCTTCGCGGCGAATGATGGCGACGATCTCGTCGCGCAACGTCACGGTTTGACCTTTTCGTTCAGGCTCTGCGGCGTTCGCGTGAACATCTCCACGAAGTAGTCGTGCATGCAGTCGTAAAGCTGGCGTTGGAAGGTCCAGGGAAATTGCGGGTGTTCGAGATCACGCGGGTGCAGTTCGAAAACATACGTATGCACCGGCACCGGCGGATCTTTGAATTGGATGATTACCTCTACCGTCTCGCCCTTGGCGCGGGCATCGAAGACAAGCAGCGGATGCTCGTACTGGCGCAGATGCTCGAGCACGCGGTCGAGACGGGAGTTCGGCATGATGAGATTGTACCGACTTCGCCCGACCGCAACTATTCGTAGCGCAGCGCCTCGATCGGATCCAGGCGAGCCGCCTTGATCGCCGGCAGCATACCGCTGACAATCCCGACGACAATCAGGATCACCGTTGCCACCACCAGGGTGCTGGGGTCAATCACCAGGCGGATGTCCGCGGCCTCGGCGTTCTTCGCCAGCGCACTATAAAACGGCAGTCGGCCGACGCTGAACGACACAACATATGCCAGCACGATGCCCAGCGCGCCGCCGATGAAAGTGATGGTCAGCGCCTCGGCAAGGAACTGGAAGAGAATGTCGCGGCGTCGCCCGCCCAGTGCTTTTTCTACGCCAATCTCCCGCGTGCGCTGCGTCACCGACACCAGCATGATGTTCATCAGCCCGACCCCACCGATGCCGAGCGTCAGGGTGCCGATGAACGCGAGCAGAACTTTCAGGCCCATCGTAATAATGGAGAACTGCTTCACCTGCTTCATGGCGTCAAAGACGAAGACCGCACGGTTGTCGTCGGGTCTGAAGCCATGGCTGTCCGCCAGCGTGCTGCGGACGCCGTGCTCCACCAAGTCATATTGATCGGTCTCGTAATCCAGCCAGATGCCGTCGAGATAGTGCGTATCCTTCAGGTCGCTCATGGTAGAAAACGGAATATAGATCTGCCGGTTGATGTCGCTGTCGTCCTCTTGCATGCGCGGTTCGACCACCCCGATCACTTCGAACGAAATGCCATTGATGCGGATCCGCTGACCGAGAGCATAAGCACCGGAGAACAGCTTCGTCTTGGCCTCCGAGCCGATTACTGCCACCCGCGCCTTCTGCGCCAGGTCTTCTTCATTGAAAAAGCGTCCTGCGTCCACGTTCACAACTTGAATGCGCTCGATGTTCGGATACGCGCCGGTGACCTGGAAGTTGTAACTGCGGGTATCGTTGGAAATCGTGGTCTGCTGGTACGCCACCGGGCTGATGCGCTTGACCATCGGAACATTGGTCGCCAAGCGATCGAGATCATCGAGCGTGAGCCGCACCTGCGTTCCCGCCTTCTGACCTCCCGCTTGTTGCGACGTACGTCCCGGAAACACCCCGATGATCTTCACACCGAAATGCGAAAAGATGGTGGTGATGGCGCGTCCAAAGCCGGAGCCGTAGGCGAGCAACAGCACCACCGTGGCAATGCCCCATGCCATGCCCAGCATGGTCAGCGCCGTACGGCGACGGTCGTGGCGCATCGCGCTATTTGCTTGTTCGAGCAGATCGCGGACCATAACGTTTACTCCTGCCGCAGCGCATCAACCGGTGCCATGAGCGCTGCTTTGCGTGCCGGATAAAGTCCGGCGACCACTCCTGCCAAGGCCAGGGTCCCAATCGCAACCGCCGCCGACATCGGCACTACCCGCGGCGTGTCAAATCCCGGAGGCGCTGGCAACTGCGCCAGCAAGGCACAAAATCCGATCGCTGCCGCCAGGCCAAGTCCTCCGCTGAAGAGCGTCAGGAACGTGCCTTCGAGGAAGAACTGCGCGAGCACGCTGCGGTTCGTCGCGCCTAACGCCTTGCGTAGACCGATCTCGCGGGTGCGTTCGGAAACCGCTACCAGCATGATGTTGATGATCCCGATCGCCCCGAGAGCGAGGGTGACAATACCGACTGAGCCAAGGAAGACATTCATCGCATCGAAGATCTTTCCCACCATCTCCGCGGTGCGCACGCTGTCCCACGCCTCGAACGCGTCATCGTTGCGCGCGTCGAAGCCGTGATTCCGGGCGATGATTTCCTTCACCTCCGCCATGGCCAGCGCATGCTGCTCGCGCGATTTCGGGCGGAAGTTGATAAAGCTGAGCGCGTTGTCTTCCTGCTCCTGTTTCAGCGGGAAATACGTATGCATCGCAGAGAACGGAATAAACACGCGGTTGTTGGTCGAGTTGTCGTCGCCCTTCCCCACCCGTTGCACTACGCCTATCACCTCGAAGCTGCGGCCGTTCAGCAGGATCGAGCTGCCCAGCGGGTTCTGCTTCTCAGGGAAAAGGTTCTTGACCATCTCGTCGCCGATCACGGCAACATCGCGGCGCTGCGATTCGTCGAGGTCGTTGAGCCACCGACCGGTGGCCAGCGGCAGGTAGCGAATCTGGTTGAAGTTGGGAAGGATGCCGGTGACCTGTCCGTTGGTGCTGCCGAACTGGCTCACCTCGCGAATGTCTTCGCGCACCAGCACCGGCGATACCGCCCGGACATAGGGCGCCTGCGTTGCAATGTCCTGCGCATCCTGGATCGTCAACTTATAGGCATGCCCGGAGCTCATGTTGCCCGCCACTGCCGGAGCGCGGCCCGGAAAGATGAATTCGATGTCTTCGCCGAAGCTATTCAGCTGCCGCACATTGCCGGAGCGAAAGCCTTCGCCGAGTCCGACCAGCAGGAGCAGCGAGCCCACCCCCCACGCGATGCCGAACATGGTGAGAAACGACCGCAGCTTGTGGGCCCAGAGAGTACGAAAAGTCTGTCCGATGATGTCAAGGGCGAGGCGCATACACCACTCTCCTGATCACCAGTACGCACCGGCGCCCAGGAAAGTTCCGGCAAACGAAGAGGGCGGCGGGAACGCCACCCTCAGTTCGGTTCCCTCCGTGAAAGCAAACCTACTTCTTCGCGGGAAGCGTGTACTCGGGCGGCGCCGTTCGTTCCAGCTATAATTCCCAGCTTGTATAAGCTATCTAACTTCTAGACTCGGGAAATTAGATCTCCATCCAAACCATGGGAGGCTACATGAGCTTGTTGAAGAGTTGTATGGCCGGCATCCTTAGCCTCATCGTTGCCGTTCTCCTATTTGTAATGGCCATGGTCGCCATCCTTCTCATCTACGCGCGATTGTTCATTCCTGGGCAGAGTATCGGATGGGATCCGACTTCCCTGTTCCACCACTGGCCGTTCTGGGTCTTCGCCATCGGCGAGTTCATGGCTGGCTTTGCCTGGAAGTTTCGTCGGGTCGACGGTCCCCGTCGTGCTTAGTGCGCCTGCGAGGCAGCCTCTTCGATCACAGCGGCAACGTCCTTCGGCCGTGAAACATAAACCGAGTGGCTGGCGCCTGCAACTTCCATCGTGTGGCTACTCGCTCGCTTGGCATACCAGCGTTCAAGCTCAGGATTGATGGTCCGATCGCTACCGGCCACCAACATCCAGCTCGGCTTGCTTCTCCAAGCAGGCGTTGTGATGACGGCTTTGAAATTCTCCGCTTTGTTCAGGACTTGCGAGCGCGCCATCAAAGCGGCCTGATCGGCAGGCAGGTCGGCTGCGAACAATTCATGAAACTGCGCAGGGTCGAGATAGGTGAAACCATCGTCTGTCTTCTTGATCGCGGTGGACTTGCTCAGGTCGCTGGGAAAACGCTTGCCATCGTCCGCTTCATTCTCTCCCGCGTCCGGCATGTGGGCGGCGATGTACACCAATCCCGCCACCGACGCGCCCGTTCCGGCTTCGGTGATGACCGCTCCGCCATAACTATGAGCCACCAGAATGCACGGTCCATCTTGCAGCGCAATGATCCGTTTGGTGGCGGCGACGTCCTCCTGGAACGACGTCTCCGGCTCTTGCACGATGCTGACGTTATACCCATCCTTCACGAGAATATCGTAGACGCCTTTCCATCCCGAGCCGTCGGCCCACGCGCCATGCACTAAAACGATGTTGCGAATTCCGTGGGCTTGGCTCTTCGCCGCGGTCTGCGCCGGAAGCGTGCAGCAGCTCAATATCATGCATACGATCGCAAGAGGATGAAGGACTCTCTGTGCTCTTTTGATGGAAATCGGAATGTTCATTCTCGGTCGCTCCTTTTTGCGATTCACTCATGGGCCGGCGGAGCCACAAACGCCTCTCCGGGCATGTTCTCACCGCAGGGAGAACACTGTACTGCATCCCTTCGCTTGCAACCTGAGTGCCGGGAAAAATCAGTCCCCAGATTCGGAGAAGCCCGACGCGATCAGCGGAGAACGAACCACCCCAAAGCTGTTTCCGCCATCCCATTTAAGTTTCCAACGGTCCGGAAGGTACCCTGGTCGTTCCCCTCTCCGGCACCACCAAGGCTCTCATGTATCTAAAACCTAATCACCAGCCGGCGTCGTTCACCGTTTTAAATTTCCCCGTCGATAACGTAGAAAAAACCGTTGATGAACTCACCCAACGCGGGGTGAAATTCGAAATCTATAACGAACCCAACTTGAAGACGGATGAACGAGGCATTTCACGCGGGAATGGTCCTACCATCGCCTGGTTCAAGGATCCCGCGGGCAATATCTTGTCGGTGCTGGAAGCGGCGTAGCGCAAACCGCCTTAGCCGTTGGCGCGCAGTGATTTCCTGTTCCCGCGCACGTACTCTTCGAGCAGGCGCGCCGGGCGATAAGTTTCGCCCAGGGTTCTGTGAAGATACTCCAACGTCCGCAGCCGGCTCTCCAGCCCCGCTTCCTCGGCCATCGCGAGCGGTCCGACTGCCAGGCCAAGCCCCTGCTGGATGGCTTTATCGATTTCGTCCGCCGTGGCCAGTTCTTCGCCCAGCATGCGGAACGCCTCGTTGCACAGCAGCGCCTGGATGCGCGCAGTGATGGCGCCCGGCGTCTCGCGCAGCAGGATTGGCTCCTTCTGCATGCGCTGCGTCACCAAGAGCGCCGCCGCGACCGTCTCCTCGCTGGTTTCAAGTCCGCGAACGATTTCCAGCACCTTCGAATGGTGCGGCGGTCGTGGGAAGCGCATGGCAATGCACTTCGGAGCACGATAAATGACCGACGCCATCTCCGTGATGCTCTGGGTGTGAGTGTTGGAAACGAGGATGGTGTCGGGACGGCAGACCTTGTCGAGATGGACGAAGATCTCGAGCTTCGACTCGAGTTCGTCGGCCACTGCCTCGATGACCATGTCGGCGTCGCGGGCAGCGTCTTCAAGGTTGGAAGCGAATTCGATGCGTGCCAGCGCCGCCGCGGCGGCGGCCTGTTCGACCTGTCCGGATTCGACGGCGCGGGAGAGCTCGGCCGAGATCGCATCTTCGGCCTTGCGTAGCGCAGTCGGTAGAATGTCTTCTAAGATGGTGCGAAAGCCGCCGGTGGCGGCGGCCTGCGCGATGCTTCGTCCCATGGTGCCCGCGCCGATGACGGCGATGGTGCGGACCTCAATCAAGAGATTTGTTGCTCCGCAGGTCCTTTACCACTTGGTCATACAATGGGTTGGCTTGCTCCATGTAATCGGCGATACGCACTTTTTCTTCCGCCGTAAGAAAGCTGTAGTTCGCAACGATGCGGCGCAGGGTGGCCGCAATATCGTCCACGTAGTTCATCATGCGAATGGTTTCACCGCTTACGACGGGCATGAATGCTCCTTGAGAATTTCCGTTAGAGTTAAAGATACGCTGGCCAGCAAGCGACCGGCCTACAAACACCGATATTGCAACTTCTTATTCTCAATGCGCCGCTGCTTTAAGTAAAGCGGAGGCTGGGCACAGTTTCCCGCGGGCACCCGGAGCAAGGCAAGACCGCATCCAAACCGTGTTGCCTCCGAGACCAGAACAGAAAGAATCGATGCGCGGCAGTTCGAACCCTATCACCGATGAGCGCAGTGCGCTTGCCGAATGCATGGAACGCTTGGCCGCCCGCAAGCGCGAAACGCGTCCGTCGTCTACCTACCGGCTTCAGTTCCACTCTGGTTTCCGTTTTACGGATGCTGAGCGGGTGGTCGCCTACTTGCACGACCTCGGCGTCGCCCATTGCTATTCGTCGCCGATCTTGAAGGCCCGCGCCGGAAGCACCCACGGCTACGACATTACGGACCACAACTCCCTCAACCCTGAAATCGGCTCGGAAGCGGAGTTCCTGCAATTCTCTGCGAAGCTCAAAGAGCACGGCTTGGGACTGTTGCTCGATGTAGTGCCAAACCATATGGGGGTGGGCGCAGGCGACAATCCGTGGTGGCAGGACGTGCTCGAGAATGGCCGCTCGTCGGTGCATGCCGACTACTTCGACATCGACTGGAACCCGTTGAAGCCGGAGCTGCGCAACAAGCTGCTCCTGCCCATCCTGGGCAATCACTACGGCGATGAACTCGAGGCCGGCAAAATCCAGCTCGCGTTGGAGGACGGCAGGTTCGTACTTCGCTATTACGACAACCTGCTGCCGGTCGATCCGCAGACCATCACCATGATCTTCGGCGCCGTCGATTTACGTGCGCGCGAAGGAGAAGGCATTCCCGAGCTGCTGCAAATCCTGGACGAGTTGCGGGGCTTACCGCCAAATTGGACCGAAGGGTGGGATCTGGTCCAGACGCGTCAGCAAGGTCTGCCCAAGCTGACTGCGCGTCTCCGGGATTTGCTGAGCAACGCGCCGGCCGCGCGGCAAGCTGCCGACGAAGCGATCGCCGCCTTGAACGGACGGCCGGGCGATAAGCGCAGCTTCGACGCCCTGCACCGCCTGCTGGAGACGCAGGCGTACAGGCTGGCTTTCTGGCGGGTCAGCGGCGAGGAAATCAATTACCGGCGCTTTTTCGACATCAACGACCTGGTCGGGCTACGCATGGAAGATCCCCGGGTCTTCGCCGATACCCATCGGTTGTTGCGCAAGCTCATGGCGGAGGGTCACGTAATCGGCTTGCGGCTGGATCACCCCGACGGGCTCTTCAATCCGCTGCAATACTTCGTTCGAGCCCAAATGCTCTTTACCGCCAGCCAATGCTCCGGACCGGCACCTGGGCCGGAGACCGCGGAAAACGGAATCGAGCGCGACATCCAGTCCGTCTTCGGGCAACGCGAGTGGCATGGTCCCAACGCTCCTCTTTACCTGTTGGTGGAAAAGATCCTGGAACCGGGCGAACACTTGCCGCCGGAATGGCCGGTGGACGGGACCGTCGGGTATGAATTCACAAACCTCGTAAACGGCGTGCTGGTTGACCGCCAGGCCGAGAAGCCTCTGACCCTGCTGTACCACCGGTTTCTCGAGCGTGCGATCGATGTGCACGACCTGGTGTACGAAAGCAAGAAGCTGATCATGGACACGGCCCTGGCCAGCGAACTCAACGTGCTCACCCACATGCTGGATGAAATCTCCAGCCGCGACCGGCGCGCCCGCGATTACACCCGCAACGTGCTCGCCGACGCGATCCAGGAAACCATCGCCTGCTTCCCTGTTTATCGCACGTATATCGATGAACGGGGGAACGTGAATGACCGCGATCGCCAGCACATTTACAAAGCGATTGCCTTGGCCAAGCGGCGCAACGAAGGCATGCCGTCCGGCGTTTTCGATTTCCTGCGTGAAATCCTACTGCTGCAAGGCAACGATGCCGGCGACATGATTCACGGCTACCGCAAGCAGCTTTACTTCATCCTGAAATTCCAGCAGCTCACCGGGCCGGTGATGGCGAAAGGCTTGGAAGACACCACCTTCTACGTTTACAACCGCTTCATCTCCCTCAACGAGGTAGGTGGATCCCCGGAGATCTTCGGCATCAGCCTCGATGAATTTCATACCGCGAATGCGGCCAGGGCGGGAACGTGGTCGGCAAGCATGCTGTCAACTTCGACCCACGACACCAAGCGCAGTGAAGATGTGCGCGCCCGGCTGAATGTGCTTTCCGAGATGCCTCGCCAGTGGTCCACCGAGGTCATGCGCTTCCGCCGCGTGAACCGCTCGAAAAAGCAGGAGCTGAGCGACGGACGCCTGCCACCGGACCATAACGAGGAGTACCTGCTCTACCAGACCTTGTTGGGAGCGTGGCCACTGGAAGGGGTGGAAGATGCAAAGTGTCGCGAGGAATTCAGCAAGCGAATTCAAGGCTACATGACGAAGGCGATCCACGAAGCCAAGGTGAACTTGAGCTGGGTGAATCAGAACCCGGAGTACACCAAGGCGCTGCAGGATTTCGTGGGAGCGATTTTAGAGCCGGGCACTCCGCGCCGGCCGAACCACTTTCTCGCCTACGCGAAGGGCATCCTGCCGCCGGTACAGTTCTTTGGCGCAATCAATTCGCTGTCCCAAACGCTCATCAAACTGACAGCACCGGGCGTGCCGGATATTTACCAGGGGCAGGAGATGTGGGACTTCGCGCTGGTGGATCCCGATAACCGCCGACCCGTGAACTTCGAGGTTCGCCGCCGTGCTCTGCAGGCCCTGAAGCAATCGGAGAAAAGCGGCTTTCATCGTGAGATCTGCCGCGACGTTCTCGAGCACTGGCGCGACGGCCGAGTCAAGCTCTGGACCGTGATGCAGGCGCTGGCATTACGGCATGAACATCGCGACCTTTTCATGGAAGGCTCTTACACGCCATTGACCGCCATCGGGGATCAGAAACGCCACGTGATCGCCTACGCTCGCAGTCATAACGGCAAACACGTCATCGTGGCAGCGCCCCGCCTGAGCTACACCCTGATGAAGGGCGTCATGCAGCCACCGCTCGGCCACGCATGGGGAAAGTCCTACATTGAATTGCCTCCGGAGATTTCCGGCGGGTTTCGCAGTGTGTTTCCCGGCCACCACTGGCGGGTGGGAGCAGATCAGCGCTTGCTATGCAGCGAACTCTTCGACAGCTTTCCCCTGGCCCTGCTGGTGAGCGCCTGAGGCGCGCAACAACTCATCGCGATCGGTCGTCTCCGCAATCTCCGCCAACAGCTTCGCGGAATCGCGGGTAAGCAACCCGGCTTTATAGCGCCATCCCCAGTTGCCGTCCGCGGAGCTTGGCGTATTCATACGTGCGCTGCTGTCCAGGCCAAAAACATCTTGCAGCGGGATCACGCAAAGGGTCGCCACCGAATCTTCCGCCGCCCGAATGAAGGCCCAATGCACATTCTTGTCATCGGCACCGAAGACAGCGGCCGCCGCCCGTTTTTCGTGTGGTTGCGCCAAGGACTTCCACCAGCCCATGGTGGTGTCGTTGTCGTGGGTGCCGGTGTAGACCACCGTGTTGGGCTCGTAGCGATGCGGCAGGTACATGTGCGCGCCCCGGTCGCCGAAGGCAAACTGCAGGACGCGCATGCCGGGAATCTGCAGGCGCTCACGCAATGCGTGCACCTCGGGCGTGATCATGCCCAGGTCCTCGGCGATAAATGGCAGCTCTCCCAGTTCGCGGTTGAGGACGTGGAAGAAGTCGTCGGCTGGCCCCTTTGCCCAATGGCCGTGGATCGCCGTCGGCTCGTTGGCGGGAATCTCCCAGTAAGACTCGAAGCCGCGGAAGTGATCGATGCGCAGAATGTCGCAAAGGGTATGAGCCCAGCGCATACGCTGTACCCACCAGTCGTAACCGCGCTCCTTCAGCCGACCCCAGTCATAGAGAGGATTTCCCCAGCGCTGCCCGGTTTCACTGAAGGCGTCGGGGGGCACGCCGGCCACAACCTCCGGCTCAAGATCGCCAAGGCGGAAGATTTCGGGATGGGTCCAGACATCGGCACTGTCGTAGCTGACAAAGATCGCGACATCTCCAACGATCTGGATGCTGCGCTGCTGGCAATACTGCCGCAAGGCTCCCCACTGTTCGAAGAAGGCGAACTGGAGGAACTTGGCAATCGCGAGTTCGTGCTCATTCTCGGTGCGCAATTTGTGAAGCGCGTTGTCGTCGCGGTGGCTGATCTCGCGCGGCCAGGTGTTCCAGCTGGCTCCCTTGTGACGGTCGCGCAGGAAGTCGAAGAGAACGAAGTCGTCGAGCCACCAGCCGTTGTCGCGGCAGAAGCGGTCGAAGCGGCCACGGGCATTCCCGTACGCATTCTGGAGAAAGCTCTCCCCCGCCTGGCGGAGCAGCGGGAGTTTGGCCGCCCGTACGGCTTCGAAATCGACGCGATCGCCGGAGCCGTTGGACAGTCGATCGACTGCCGCGCGATCCAGCATGCCGCGCTCGGCAAGCCGCTCCAGGCTGATCAAAAGGACGTTACCGGCAAAAGCCGACGTGGAGGAATAGGGAGAGTTGCCGATTCCTGGAGGCCCAAGCGGCAGGATCTGCCAGAGAGTCTGCTTTCCGTCGGCGAGCCACTGAACGAATTCATAGGCGGCCGGGCCAAAGTCGCCGATACCACCACGCGAAGGTAAAGAAGATGGATGTAAAAGGATGCCGGACGATCGCTTCGTGAACATTTCCACCTTTGGATGCAGACTTCGCGGGAGAAAAACCAGAATTCCCCGCCAATCAATTAGAACCTTGATTCCATAAAAAACGCGGCCGGGGCTGCCGACCGCGTTGATCGGACATTACGAGATTAGCTGCTTTGCGCCTGGGTCTGGCTGAGCCGCTCGATGGCTTTCTTGTTGCGCTTGATCTTGCCGTCTTTTTCCATCTTGGCGATCAGGTTGGAGACGTAAACCTCCAGCACCTCTTCGCGCTTACGGGACAGCACCTGCTCACGAGCCTCTTCCTTGCCCTTCTTGACTTCGTCAGGCGTAGGCTCCTGCTTGTCGATGAGCGACATGATGACCGCGTTGCGGCCGCCCTGCACCGGTCCCACGATGTCCCCTGTCTTGGCGCCGAAAATGGCAGCAGCTCCCCCCGACATGGTGCCGATATCAGGCACCTGCGAGGATTGACTGACCAGGTCGCTGGTCTTCACGGTGAGGCTGGCTTCCTTCGCCGCCTTCTTCAAGTCGTGCTCGGTACGCGCCCGGTCGGCGAGTTCCTGCGCCTTCTGGATCAGCATGCTCTGTGCCTTCCCAGCTTTGAATTGCTGCGTGACCTGCGCCTTCGCCTGATCGAATGTTGGAGTAGACGGCGGTTGTACCTCCGCCACCTCATAGACGACATAGCCCTGGGACACAGGCGCAGTATCGGCACCGCTCTTCGCGTTCGTTTTGAAGACTGCGTTCATGAACTGCGGAGCCTGCCCGACCCCCGGCAACATGCTGGACTGGGTAATGAAGTCGGTGGTGGTCACCGTCTGTCCGGCAGCCGCGGCAGCTTTGTCGAGGCCCTGCACCCGCGCGCTGGCGCGAATGTTGTCGGCGACCTTCTGGGCCGCTTCCTCAGATTTCTGGCGGCTAAGAGCTTCCACGATTTCCGGCTTCACTTCGTCGATGGTCTTGGCGTGCGCCGGCTCCTTCGACTCCACTTTGATGATGTGATAGCCAAACATCGTCTTCACCGGCCCCACGATGTCGCCGGTCTTCGCTGCCAACGCAGCCTGCTTGAATTCCGGAACCAACTGGCCTTGCGGGGTGACTTCGAGAATGCTGTCGCCGGTTCCTTTGTCGTCTGAATACTTCTTCGCAAGCTCGGCGAAATTCGCGCCCGACTTCGCCTGCTTCAAGTAGTCTTCCGCCTTCGCCTTGGCCGCGTCATCGGCCTTGGGATCGACCTTGCCGTCTGGACCGGGCTCAGGAGTTTTCACCAGGATGTGGCGAACCTTCGAAGTCTCGGGAATCTGGTACTCGGTCTTGTGCTGGTTGTAGTAGGCCTGGATGTCGGCATCGGTCGGCTGTACGCCCGGCAGCTTGCTGCCATCGACCAGGATGTAGCGGACCTTGCGCTTCTCCGGAACCGAATCCTTGAACTGGTCCTTGTGCGCTTCAAACCAGGCGCGCAACTCGGCGTCGCTCGGATTGATCGTCTTCTCCATGTCCTGGAGCGAGATTGCGACGTACTCGAACTTTGCCTTGGTCTGCTGCTGGCGAACCAGGTTCTCGACGTCGGAGTCGGCCACCGTCGCGCTGGCTTCCACAACATTACGCAGCTTTTGAATCTCAATCGACTTCTTCAGTTCTTCTTCGAACTGCGGAACCGTCATGTTGAACTGGCTCTGCACAAACGTCTGGTACTGGTCGTCGCCGACGTATTGGCCCTTGGGAAAGAGAACTTCGCCGAACTGGCCCTTATGCAGGGTCTGCCGCAACTCGTCATCGGACACGGTCAGGCCCATGCGACGGGCGGCGTCGATCACAGCCTTTTGCTTGATCAGGATCTCCACCGCTTGTGGCATAAGAAATGGCACAAATTGCGCCGGATAGCGCTGCTGCTGCGCCATGTTCTGGGCGGTGCGCTGGCACCTCAGTCACGGAGATCGGGTCGCCATCGACCTTGGCAATATCGGTGTCACTACTGAAATTGGCGTCGCCGAAAATGCTGCCGCCGGGGATCAAGGTCACGACCATCATTACGCAAATGACGGTGAGCAAGCCTCCCAGCACGATCTTCTTAGTGGGGGAGGGCGTCTGCAGGAATCGAATCATCTTCTATGAAGCTCCAGATTGTTGAGGCGAAACTATGATTATAAACCAGCAGCGCGGCTCATAGACGAGGCCGCCCCACTGGGCGAAACACCCTTCGCTGTTGCTGGTTGCCGCTCAACCCGCGATTTCGACCGATCAGGCTCTCAAGGTTTAACTTGTACATTCTTCATGTGTTGTAATAGTAGCAACGCATGATGCGCAAACGCCCCCGGAGCCTACACAGGAGTTGGATCGCAGCCCGCCGAAGAGTACGCGAGCTGGCCATGATTGGCCGCGCGCTGGCGTCGACCGACCACCCTGTCATGGCGCATATCATCCCCATGCGCCAGTGCAATCTCTCCTGCAAGTACTGCAACGAGTACGACAAGGTTTCCAAGCCGGTGCCGCTCGAAACCATGAAGCGGCGTATCGATCATCTCGCCAAGCTCGGAACGAACATCGTCACCATCAGCGGCGGCGAACCGCTTCTGCATCCAGAGCTCGACGACATCATCCGCCACATGCGGAAATATCCGATCATCGCCGGCATGATCACCAACGGCTACCTGCTCACCGCTGACCGCATCAAGCGCTTGAACCAGGCAGGCCTCGATCACCTTCAGATCAGCATCGACAACGTGAACCCGGACGACGTTTCCAAGAAGAGCCTGAAAGTTCTCGATAAGAAGTTACAGTTGCTCTCCGAGCACGCGGACTTTCACGTGAACATCAACTCCGTCGTGGGCGGCGGTGTGCGTAATCCGCATGATGCCCTGGTCATCAGCCGCCGCGCATTGCAACTGGGATTCACCTCGACGGTCGGCATCATTCACGACGGCGATGGGCAGCTACAACCCTTGACCGAAGAAGAACGCGCCGTCTTCCTGAAGATCAAGACGCTTGAGAAAAAAAACTATTCGCGCTTCAATCATTTCCAGACCAATATCGCGGATGGCAAGCCGAATGAATGGCGATGCCGCGCCGGGGCGCGCTACCTTTATATCTGCGAAGACGGCTTGGTGCATTACTGCTCCCAGCAGCGCGGCTATCCGGCGACGCCGCTGGAGCAATACACCACCGCCGATGTGAAACGTGAGTTCCTGACCGAGAAAAGCTGTGCTCCCCACTGCACCGTCTCCTGCGTGCATCAGATCAGCTATATCGACCACTGGCGTGCGCCGCAGAGCGGCGTGGGAAAGCCGGTTGGCGAAAACGAACTCGTCCAAATCAAGTAGAGCAACGCGCAAGCCACCTTCAACTTCCCTGTTCTCCTTCACGACTTCGGGAACTGCCCATTCGCGTAGACTAAAATCCTGTCCATTCATTAGGGCGGCGTTGCCGAACGAACGCCGTTCCCGGAGACAACCGTTTCATGATCGGCACTCGCTTTGGCAACTACGAGATCGTATCCAAGCTGGGCGACGGCGGCATGGGCGTGGTCTATCGTGCCAAAGATCTCCAGTTAGAGCGGCAAGTCGCCGTAAAAGTGCTCCCTCCGGCGTTCGTGGCAGACGTCGAACGAACGATGCGCTTCGAACGCGAAGCCCGCTTGCTGGCGTCGCTCAACCACCCGAACATCGCGCAGGTGTACGGCTTCGAATCCAGCGGCGAATTTCGCGCGCTGGTAATGGAACTTGTCGAGGGCCCCACCCTGGCAGAGCGCCTCGAACAAGGCGGCATACCGATGGAGGAATGCCTATCGCTCTCCCTGCAGATTGTGCAAGCGCTGGCGGAAGCCCACGATCAAGGAATCGTGCACCGCGACCTCAAGCCGCAGAACATCAAGTTAACCCGCAACGGGCGAGTGAAGGTGTTGGATTTCGGCCTGGCTCGCCGCACCGAAACAAGCTCTGAAGATGTAACGTCGGCGGGCACTCGCGCCGGCGCCATTCTCGGAACCGTCGGGTACATGTCGCCTGAGCAAGTACGGGGTGAAGTCACCGATACCCGTGCCGACATTTTCGCCTTCGGATGCGTTCTTTACGAAATGGCAACCGGCGAGCGCCCGTTCGAACGGCAAGGTGCGGTTGACACCATGGCCGCCATTCTGCACGATACGCCAACCGCCCCGAGCCGTCGCCGCCACGAACTGCCGTCGGGCTTTGACCGCCTGGTGGCGCATTGCCTTGAAAAGGGCGCTTCCGCCCGATTCCAATCTGCTCACGACCTCGAGTTCGCGCTCGCGGCGCTCACTTCCCCAAAGACCGCTCCGGCTGGCGGACCGCGCGCCGCGTCTGTTGCGGTTCTTCCCTTTCTCAATCTCAGTGCCGATCCCGAAAACGAGTTTTTTGCCGACGGAATCACAGAAGACGTGATCGCTCACCTCGCCAAGATCCGCTCGCTCAAGGTGATTTCCCGGAGCTCGGTGGTGGCGTTCAAACAGCGGGATCGCAGTTTGCGCGAGATTGGCGAGAGACTCGGCGCAGCCACCGTGCTCGAAGGAAGCGTGCGGCGCGCCGGCAATCGCGTGCGCATCGTCGCCCAACTTATCGACACCGCGACCGACGAACATATCTGGGCGGACACTTACGATCGCGATCTCACCGACATCTTCGCCATTCAGACCGATGTCGCCCTGAAGATTGCCGGCGTGCTGCGCGCCGAACTTTCGCGCGATGAACGAAACCGGGTCGGACGCCGCCCCACCTACGATCTCGAAGCGTATGAGCTCTATCTCCGCGGCAGGAACCGGCTGAACCAGTTCACGGCGGAGGGCTTCCGCCTCTGCCTGGTTGATTTCGAAGCTGCCCTGGCGCTTGATCCCGGCTTTGCCCTTGCCTGGGCCAGCATCGCAGAGGCACATGCCGAGACCTGCATCGAGGGCTTCGGCGGAAAATCGACGGAAGATTTGATCCGGCAGGCGAAAAGCGCCGCCGAGCGCGCCTTACAGCTTGGACCGGAGCTGGCGGAGAGTCATGGAATCACCGGCCTCATCCGTTTTGTCTTCGATTTCGATTGGAAAGGCGCGGAGCAATCGTTCCTCAAGGCCATCGAACTCAGCCCCGGAAGTGCCGCGGTACACGATCACTATGGCTGGCTCTGCGCGTCACTCGAACGGTACGACGAAGCCTTGCGCGAGGTCCGGCGAGCCCACGAACTCGATCCGCTCGTGGTGCAGTCGGACGTCACGACCATGTTATTGCGCGCCGGACGCATCGACGAAGCACTCGCCGATGCGCGTCGCGGGGTGCGCGATGAACCGGGCCGTCCGCGCTGCCATTCGAATCTCGGATGGGCCCTCATCTTCCACGGCGATCGTGCGGCCGGCATTGCATCGCTCGAGCACTCGGTCGCAATCTCACCCGGAAGCACGCTCTTTCTCTCCCAACTGGGCGAGGCTTGCGCTCTCACCGGTGATATAGAACGAGCGCGGAATATTCTTGCGGATCTCCACAACCGGGCTACGCGCGAATTTGTCTCTCCCTATCACTTCGCCTATGTACACGCCGGCCTCGGCGAAGCGGATGCCGCCATCGATTGGCTGGAACGCGCCTTCGAGCAGCGCTCCGGCGCGATTTACGGAATCAAAGGCTCCTTTCTCTTCAAGAATCTTCGCTCTCATCCCCGCTTCGAAGCCTTGTTGCGCCGCATGAATCTCGCTTGAGGCTTTCTGTCCCTTCCTTTGCTGGACAGAATCGGCGTTCGTTCTTTAGAATGAAAACGAAGGGCAGCCAAGGATCAGCAACTGATCAATCGCCCCTCGCGACAGTAAGGGCAACTGACACTCCACGTCACACCGACCTGCTGGCGCACCCGCAAAGTTCCAGAGGGCGCGTAGCTCAATTGGCAGAGCAACTGACTCTTAATCAGTAGGTTGAAGGTTCGATTCCTTCCGCGCTCACCATCTAACCTCGTTTGAAACCTGATCCCTCCTCTCCTCCTCCCGGCGGATGTGAGCTATTCAGACCAGCTATTCAGCGCCCAATCGACGATCATCATTGTCGGGAAGAGCGTCTCTGCTCTCTCTTTCGGGTTTCTGAACTAAGTCAGCCCGCCTGAAGGTGTCTTCTCTTAGCTGCACACAAGGAAACATTATGAAAAAGATAGTCTCGGCTCTCTTGATGAGTCTTGTCGGCATGGTTGGAACGCTCGCATGGGCAGGGTCGGCGCGTGAAGATGCGGTGGATCGCATGCAGCGCTCCGTGGAAGTCCTCCACGCCATCATGACAACGCCCGACAAGGGCGTCCCGGAAGAAGTGGTGAACAGCGCGAAGTGCATCGTCGTGGTGCCGGACCTGGTGAAAGGTGGCTTCGTTTTTGGCGGCAAACACGGGCGTGGCGTGGCAACCTGCCGCACCGCTCACGGCTGGAGCGCTCCCGCCTTTGTATCGGTGGGCGGCGGAAGCTGGGGATTACAGATCGGCGTCGAGGATGTGGACCTGGTCATGGTGATCATGAACGATCAAGAGTTCCAGAATCTGCTTTCCAGCAAGTTTGAACTTACTGGCGAAGGATCGGTAGCCGCCGGCCCAGTCGGACGGCACGCGTCGGCCGGAACAGACTGGAAAATGACCACCGAAGCTTTGACCTACTCGCGCTCCAAAGGTGTCTTTGCGGGACTCACCCTGGAAGGCGCCGTCGTGCAGCAGGACAACGATTCGACTGCGGCGATCTACGGAAAGAACATGAAATTCCGCAATATCCTTTCCGGCAAAGTAACCCCGCCAAAGAGTGCGGGCGCATTCCTGAAAGCGGTATCCGAGACTGGCGAACAGTCGCATATCGCAGAAGCAAAGTAAGCAATCGATACATCCCGTTAAGATCCCGGCTGGGTCTCAACGGGCTCGATGCAGGCCCATTCTGAGGTCAAAACGAAAGGTGGCGGATGTGAAAACTGGCACATTGAAATATTTGGTTGGGTTTCTTCTGCTGTGTCCGGTTCTTCTCTCCGCTCAATCGTCGGATGCGACCCGCAACCTGGCCGATTGCAAAGATGGCCGGGAGTCCTGCGATCGCACCAAGCTGAACGAGGCGGACGTGAACGCCGTGGCGGTTGCGGCTCGCGCGCGCAATGTTTCCGATTGCCGGCTGCAATTCGATTCATGCGACCCTTCGAAGCTCACTCCGCCCGAAGTGACCGCCCTGGCGGTTGCCAACCATCAGCGCAATGTCGTCGATTGTACTGACGGCATGACCTCCTGCGATCCGTCGAAGCTGACCCAGTCTGAAGCGCGCGACGTGGCGCAAGCCCAGCATTTAAGAAAAGTGGACGATTGTAAGAACGCAGTCGGATCCTGCGACCGCTCGCTCCTCACCACGGCAGAAGCATCCGCGGTCGACGAAGGTTTGCGGCAGCTCAACCTGGCCAATTGCAAGGACAACGTCGCCGTCTGCGATCCTACAAAGCTCAGCCAGACGGAATCGAAAACCGTCAAAGCCGCTGGGGAGGAGCGCAACCTGCAATACTGCGAGAATGGCTGGGACCAGTGTGACGCTTCCCTACTCACCCCCGCGGAACGAGACCAGATCGTGACGGCCGAACACCAACGCAACCTGTCTTCCTGCAAAGATGGCATCGATACGTGCGACTACGCGAAGCTCGATACCGCGGAGTTGAAGATGCTCGCCGACACAGAACGCAAACGGAACGATGAAGCCTGTCTGAAGGGCAAGGGTTATTGCGACCCTTCGCGGCGCACCGCTTCGGAGTCGCACTCCTCATCCAGCAACAAGTAGGCTGCTGCTCGTCGTCCTTACGCAGTGACGGGCTGCGCAACGCGCCTGTCCGCAATGCCGCGGTCCGTGCTGCCGTTCGCGTCCAGCCACTCCAACAAGTCACGCACACTCGCGTGCGCCAATGCGATCGAGGAATCAGCCGCTCCGTAATAGATGTTAAGGGTGTCTCCATCGGGGTTCATGGTGTATCCGCATGGGAACACAACGTCGGCTACGTCGCCGTTCCGCTCGTAATCAGCCTCGGGGGCGAAGATCCACGAATCTCCTCTGCGCAAGCACTTCTCCGGATTTTCCAGGTCGAACAGGGCAAGTCCCAGCCTGTATAAGCAGCCTGATGGCGTGTGCCGGACTCCGTGGTAAAGCACCAGCCATCCTCGCGGCGTTTCGATGGGCGGCGGAGAAAGACCGATCTTGTTGGCATCCCACCACGCCCCGCGCCTTGCTTCCAGGATCATGCGATGACGTCCCCAATGGTGCAGGTCGGGCGAGTAGGAAATCCACATATGTGCGCCCAGCGGCGTCATCGGCCGATGGATCAACGCCCAATAGCCATTGATCCTGCGTGGGAATAACGCGGAATCTTTGTCGTCCGGCGGCATGATCACGCCATACCGCTCAAAGGTACGGAAATCTTTGGTGAGCGCGAGGGAAACTCCCGGACCTCCGCGCGAATACGAGGTATAGGTAACGACGTATTGCTTCAGCTCGGGAACAAAAGTGATACGGGGGTCCTCGATGCCCCAGAGTTCCTCAGGAAATTCATCCGGCGACGGCATCAGGGTTGGGGTCGGATCCACTTTCCAGGCATCCACGCCATTCACGGAACGTGCGGCACATAGATGCGAGAGGCCTCGCCGGTCTTCTACGCGACATAGCAGCAAGGTTGAGCCGTCCTCCAGTCGGGTTGCGCCGGCGTTGAAGACACTGTTGATCGGATAGGGCCAGTCCCTCCCGGTCAGAATGGGATTCGAAGGATGGCGATGGAGAAGCGTCTGGTTAGGATTCGGCTGTCTGGTCATTGTGTCCTCGGGTTGGAGCTGTGGGAAGCGGCTGCACTGGTGAGCATCTCGTGCATCGCTTTCGGCAGTCCTGCTTCTTCTTGGAGACGCATTTCAAGCAGCGCCATCATGAATGCGAGTGTCGATTCGGCGCCCTGGTTTTCATTGGCGCGATCCGGATGCAGTCCGTCGCGACAGCCGCCGGTGCTCGAATCGTAGAGAACGATCTGCAGATCGTTGTCGCCCAGGAACCAGTTGAAGGCCGACCAGGCCGACTTCAGCCAACGCTCCTCGCCAGTTGCACGGAAGGCCTCTAAACACGCCGAAACCGTGCCCCCCGCCTCTACGGGCTGCTGGTCGAAGCGAGCTTTCTCTCCACCCCGGCGATAGAAACCCTGCGATCCGATGGGCACAAAGTGTCCCTTCGTTTCGCAACGCTGGTTATCAAGGAACCATTCCAACGACTCGATGCCGGCCGCAAGCATGGCGGCGTCCCCGGTGCGTGAACCGCAGGAGATAAGAGCTTGTGGCAGCCTCCCGTTCGAATAAGCAAGGACGTCTTCATACCAGTTCCAGCCCGCTGAACGGGTCGACGTATAGCTGTCGAGTAAGCGGTGCGCCATCTCATCACGAATCTGCAGCGCCGCCCGGTCTCCAGGAAAGCTGTCGAGATATTCCTGCAATCCCAAAGCCGCGAAGGCCCACGCCCGCGGACTACGAAATGTGCCGATCGCCGGGAGTGCCGATTCGAAGAGTCGTGCCGCCGTGCCTCGCAAGCCGGGCGACGTCGATCTTCCCAGCACCGTTCCCAAACCCCAAAGCGCGCGCCCATGGCTGTCTTCCGATCCCTCGGCTTCGTGCCATTGTCGTTCGTAACTAAGGAAGTTCCTGAAACGGCCAGTCGCCGGATTGAAGGCGTGCCAGAGAAATGCCAGGTAGCAGGATGCCAGCTTGGCTGATTCCGAAGCGGCCGTCACTCCCAACTGCTCCATCAGGATAGCGGCGATCAAAGCGCGTGCATTGTCGTCGGTCGTGTAACCTTCCGAATAATTCGGTACCGAGTAGACCGCGTGCTGGAGCAGGCCCGTATGATCGGTCATGCGATAAAGGTGGTCGAGCTTGATGGCGGGCAGGCGATCGAGCACTCGTTCGGTATTCAAATCTGAGTACGAAATCCGCGGAGATCGCATGCGGTCGGAACGAGCATGAACGAACGCACTCATATACGACTGGGCTGTATGGCTCCACACTGTGTCGCGCGCATACAGGTAAGCGCGTTTTCGCATCGCATGTCGCGCCGCTTCGTTATCGAGCAGGTTGATGGCTGCATCGGCCAGCGCGCTAGAGTCGTTGAAGGGGACGAGCACGCCGCGGCCATCGTCCAGCAATTCCGCCGCGTGCCAGTAAGGCGTCGAGATGATCGCCTTCCCTGCGCCCAACGCGTAGGCCAATGTTCCGGAGACCGCTTGTGCTTCCTGGCGGTAAGGCGTGATGTAAATGTCGGCGGATCCGACGAACTGCGCCATCTCTTCCGGGGTAACAAAGCGATTGTGGAAGATGACGTTTCGCTCTACCCCGAGTTTTCTCGCCAAGGCCTGTAGTTGCAGTCGATATTTGTCGCCTTCACGCCGGCGGATATGCGGGTGAGTGGCGCCCGCCACCACATAAACCGTTTCTGGATGTTCGGCAATGATTCGCGGCAGCGCCTCGATTACGTTCTCGATTCCCTTGTTCGGCGAGAGCAGTCCGAAGGTAAGTAACACCGTCTTCCCTTCTGTGCCCGAAGAATCTTTGTAGAAATTCGGATCTCCGAACGGTAGGTCGGGAACGCCATGAGGGATCAGGTCGATTTTGCTCTCGGGAACGTGGAACACCTTCTGCAAAATCCCTGACGAGTGTTCGCTCATCACGACTAAGCGGTCCGACAGCGCGGCAATCTCCTCCATCACCATGCGCTGATTCGGGTCTGGTTCGGAAAGTACGGTGTGCAGGGTTGTCACGACCGGCATCTTCAGGCGACGCAGCAGCCTCACGATATGGCTGCCGGCCGGCCCGCCAAAAATGCCGTACTCGTGCTGCAGTGAGACCAGGTCAACATTGCTGAAGTTCAAAAAGTCTGCGGCATCGTCGTAAGTGGAGGGATCGCCTTCCATGAGTTCAAAACGAACCCGCGCCGGGTAGTTGTAGGCCGACCCTGTGTCATTCACGGGCACAGCTAACAACTGCGCCGAGGCGTACTCGCCACCGATTGCATCGCACAGATCCGTGGTGAAGGTGGCTATTCCGCATTGCCGCGGAAAGTAATTTCCAATCACCGCGATCCGGCTCGGGAGGGCTGCATTCGGCTGCAGCCGCAGGGTCGACGTGAGCTTTTCTTCGAGGACGAGTGCGCGCACCTTCAGCCGCGCCAGCGGGCCTCTCGTCGATATATTTTCTTGTAACGGCATTCTTATCTCCTGGGTTTGGCACCGGGGTGTGCTCTTTTGTAAAGGCGGACGCCGGAGGTTCCCTGGGTGCGAACGCGTATTCCGGGGTGTGAGAAGTTATCGTGGGTCCATCAATAGGCGAAATCGCGCCGATGCGGTTTCAAGTGGCACGCCGCTCACCAGCTTCTACCGCACAGGGAATTTGCACATCGGACAGATGGAAAGCCGCTGAAAAATGTGTCGGAAGTAAGCCGTGGCCTCTCGCTTTGCATGACGTCCCTCGTAGCTCTATGTTCTGCTCTTCGGGCGTGTATGGATGGTCAAAAGAGACCACCCATCCGGGCAGGCGCAAGGGCAGGTCGGCAGGGCAAGCCCGGGGGAAGAACTCGGCAAATGCGAGCGGACGAAACTACATCGGCAGATTGTGAATGCGCGGCTGCATCAATTCCTGCTCCGCGCGCAACCAGTCGTCCAACGCACCTCCGGGATCACATCCGCGGCCCAGATAGAGCTCGTACGCGCGCAACGCGATCAGCGCTTCAACCTGCGTCGGACGTCCTCGCGGATCCGAGCGCTGTTCGCTCGACGGAGCAAGGCGGGGCGCGGATTGGCTGGCATTCGTAGCGAATTTGTACGGCAAGTGGCAGCTCCTTTTAGCAGCCCTTCGTCATCATGCGCCGATGGATCGAGTCCGTCGCATTTCTGGCCGCGTCCGCCTATTTTCGAGCCGCCACGCGATCTGCGTCTGGTCAGAATTGATCAGCCCGTTCATATCACTCGCCTGCCGGCGAAGCTATAATGCTTCACTATGGCGGTTTTGATCGGAAATTGCAGTGTTAGGAGTTTTTCGTGCCGGTGAGACGTCCTGGAGTGACGAAAAAACGTACGATGAAGGCTCCCGCACGCCGTAAACCTTCCGCCCGTCCGGCGATTTCTCGTGCCGTGTCCAATCCAACTGGCATCGCTACGCAATCTCTGTCTGCCTCTGCAATGGCGTTCGACCCTCACGTCTTTCTGAGCAAATTTGCCAGCGGCGAAACCAAACGAGAGTACCCGACAGGCGCCTCCATCTTTTCCCAGGGAGATCCGGCCGACGCGGTGTTCTACATCCAGAGCGGCAAGGTCAAGCTCACGGTTGTTTCCAAGCGTGGAAAAGAGGCTGTGGTTGCCATCCTGCCGGAAACGAGTTTCTTTGGGGAGGGGTGTCTGGCCGGCCAGCCGCTCCGCATGTCCACGGCGAACTCGATTCAGCGATGCACCGTTCTGCGGGTGGAGAAAACGGTGATGTTAGGAATGCTCCATCGCGAACCGGAGTTTGCGGCTCGCTTTCTCACCTACCTGCTGGCACGCAATATTCGCATGGAAGCGGATTTAGTGGACCATCTCTTTAATTCGAGCGAAAAGCGGCTCGCGCGGCTTCTCCTGCTGCTGGCGCACTTTGGACAGGAATCGAAGCCGATTCCGGTCATCGCCAAGATGAGCCAGGAAACCCTTGCTGAAATGATTGGCACCACCCGCTCTCGCGTTAGTTTCTTCCTGAACCGCTTCCGGGAACTTGGGTTCATCGACTACAACGGCGGAGGCATGCACGTCCACAGCTCGCTGGTGAGTGTCGTGCTGCACGATTAGGGAGTTTCTCCGCTCTTCGCCGCGTTTAATTCTTAGTCTTCAGATTCAGTAGCTTGCCAATATCGAGTTTGTGCATTTCGCTGATAAAGGATGAAAGCGAATCCACCGCTCGGCCCACATCACTGTCGGGATTGGGGACGTCCGGATTGCGCGCCTTGAATTCTTTGACTGTGTCGCGCAGGCGCTCCAGTTCATCCAGTGCGGCTTGCAATTTAAGATTTGTCACTTCAGGGCCTCCACGCGCGATCAAAGCTTCGCCTTGTTAACGAGTGTAGCAACGGCCGCATAGAAGGGTCTGATCAATCTGGCTCACGTGCATTTCTATTTTTTGCCGGGAATGGTCAACATTGATCAGAAAAAATCTTGCGGAAAGAACAGGCTTCCTCATGCGAAAACAATATCTTCACCTCTGCGCTTATCCCTGCGAGAAGTGCAAAGGGCCCGTCGTCGCCGCATCGCTCGGCATCCGCGAAACCGATATCACCAAGGAAATCGACATCCGCCACATCCGCGGGGTGTGCATCTCCTGCGGCAATCACCAGGACACAAAGACACTGCCCGTACGTGACTTCTTTCCCGCCCTGTGGGACTTAGCTTTTCGTGGCCTGGAACCAAGTCCTGCGGTCGTCGATCCCTTCACCGGATGAACTTCTGCATGGTTTAGAAGTGGTCAATTCTGACCAGTATTCGGGTGCTCGATAACCGATACTTGCTTGATCTAGATTCCCGCTTCGCGGGCAAGGTTCGGTGTGGACAATCCAATTAGAACGCTCCTCTACGGTCTTTTCGCCGCGCCCGTGCTTCGCTTGCTGCAGGGTACATTGGATCGGATTGGCGGCCTGGCCTCTGCCCTCAAGTCCGGCTTCGGCGGCACACCCAAAGAAAAGCGCACTGCGAGCGGTCGTCCAATCGCGGGCCGGCCAGACCGGCGCTCGCACTGGGAAAAGATGGGCGTAGCCGTCCCCGTTTACCGACTGGCTGCTTTGGGTCTCAGCGATCACGATATCGCCGTCAAACTAAGCCTCTCGGAAAATACTGTCTACGGTTGCGTCGGCTACCTTGTGCGCCGTCTCAAGTGCCGTACCCGGGCGGAATTGGTTCTGTACGCTTCGCCGAAAGCGTATGAAATCTGGAGCCTGCGTAACAGCCCAACCATGCTGGTATCCCGCGTGCGTCGCTGGCGCCAGCGAAAACTCGTGAATGCCCTGCTGTTGCCATGAATGCGGCACGTCTGAGAAGCGAAGCATCTCACGAGTTCCCGAGTGACCCACTACGCTAACGCGAAACCGTCGCCGGTTGATTGTGCAGGATGCTGTCGACTTTTCCCAGCAGAGTAGCCCGCGAGAACGGTTTCTGCAGGAACATTTCCCTATGCGCAGCCAGTTGCTGCGCCACCGGCATCTCCGCATATCCTGAGATGTACAGCACCTTGGCTTCCGGATGCAGCGCGTGCAGTTTTTCTACCGCCTTCGGACCTGGCTCATCGGGTAAAACCACGTCGCTGATGATGAGGGCAATCTGGCCCTGGTAGGCGCTGGCTGCACGAATCGCCTCGTCTGCCCGACCAGATCGCAAAACGGTGTAACCGCTCGCTTCCAAGAGCTCGCTGGTTACTTCCTGCAAAGCGAGTTCGTCTTCCACCAATAAAATTGTCTCGTTCGCGCGCGCGTCCGGCGAATGGTTCTCCGCGACTTTGATCTTTCGGGGCGCCTTCTGCTGCACCCGCGGAAAATACAGAGCGAACGTCGCTCCTTGACCCGGGCTGCTCGAAACCCACACGTATCCACCGCTTTGTTTCACCGAGCCATACACGGTCGCCAAACCCAAACCCGTTCCGCTCCCGGGCGCTTTGGTCGTAAAGAAGGGCTCAAAAACTCTAGACCGTACCTCTTCGCTCATGCCCACCCCGTTATCGCTGACCGAGAGACGGACGTACTCCCCAACCTTTGCGCCGGGATAATTGGTGACTTCCTTCGGGGTTATCTCGCAGTTTTCCGTTCGAATCGTCAAGGTTCCACCGTTGGGCATGGCCCCACGGGCGTTGGTGGCCAGGTTCATGAGGATCTGTTCGATTTGTCCCCGGTCAGTTCGAACCGATCCGATTTCCGATCTCAGGTCCAGCTGAACGCACACATCCTCGCCGATCAGCCTTTTCAAAATCTTTGCCATGTCCCGCACAACTTCATTCAAGTCCAGCAGGGTTGGAAAAAGGACCTGCTTCCGGCTGAAGGCAAGCAGTTGGCGGGTTAATTCGGCGGCCCGTCCCGCTGCTTGCCTGATCGCATCAGCATGATGCCGTTGGGCCTTCGAGGGATTGGTTTCCATCAACAGCTCGGCATTCCCCAGGATCACGCTCAAGAGATTGTTGAAATCGTGCGAAATGCCTCCGGCAAGCTGCCCGATGGCCTCCATTTTCTGGGATTGCAGAAGTTGCGCTTCAAGACTTCTGCGTCCGCTTATGTCCTCCGCAATGACCTCATAGAGGATCGGAGATTCGTCGTCGGAATGCACGACCCTCCCGCTCAGACGCACTGGGATCGTCTTGCCGTCTTTACGCCTCCAGTTCACTTCCGCGCCTACGGTTCGATCGTTCCCCGCGGCGGATACCAGAATGGCATCTCGAACCGACACGTTTTCATACACGTCGCGACTTAAGTTCTGCTTCAGCAGTTCTTCCTTGCTGCTGTAACCCAGCATGGTGACGAGCGCTGAATTTACCTCCAGGAGCCTTCCTTCGAAATCGGCGCGAAAGATACCGTGGATTGCGTTTTCAAACAGCCCGCGATACTTCTCCTCCGACCGTCGCAACATATCTTCGCTTTGCTTGAGGTGGGTAATATCCAGCCCCACCCCCATCATGTGCGTGGAGCCGTTGCGCACGACGACGCCACGCGCATCGATCCAGCACACCTTGCCACTTGGGTGAACGACTCGGTAGCAGGCGGCGTACTCCCCATCTCCCAACACTACTTCTTGAATCGATGCCCCAACGCGGGCCTGGTCCTCCGGATGGATTCGTTTGACCGCCTCTTCTACATTCCCAGAAAACGTTTCTCGTGTGAATCCGAACTGGCGGTATGTCTCGTCCGACCAGGCGACCGTATTCGCGCTCACATCCCAGTCCCACAACCCAATGCGCAGACCGGCTTTCTGGGCGAGTTCGAAGCGTCTGCGCCAATCGTCGGCCGCACGCTCAGCCTGTTTCCTTTTGCGAATGTCTCGCAGCACCACCTCGATGGCAGGCGAGCCGTTCCATGTAATCGGAATCGCGACTGCCTCAACATCGATCGAAGAGCCATCCCTCGCCGTCATGACGGATTCCGTTGGATGGGACGCCGTATTGTCCGCATAACAGCTCTCGATGCGTTTTCGAATGGCCTCCCGGTAGGCCTGGTCGATGAATTGGAAGATGTCTTTCCCCACCAGAGAATCTGCGCTCTCCATGCCCAGCAATCGCACGCAGAAGGGGTTGGCAAAGATAATCTTTCCGTTGATGTGAACCATGATCGCGTCCGGCAAGGCCTCCACTAAGGCCCGAAATTGCACTTCGCTCCCCCCGAATGCCTCCAGAGCTTGGCTCCTTTCGACAAGGTCCCCATTCGACTGCACAGGATCGTTCCCCATTGGACTCCTTCAGATTGCTTCACGAGTTCGTATCACAATCATCGGTGACAACGCTCGTAGTGCGATATTCCCTAAAGGGGGCATTACGTGTGAGCATTACGTTCAGAGGCACCCTCTTTTGGGGTAGACCGATGCCCTTGGAAACAGAGAAAGGCGCAAGCCTTGACGGATGGCTTGCGCCTTTCGATTGACATTCTTGAGATAACTTAGGTCAGCAATCCACGGCCACGAGAAGCCGAACACAATACATCACTCGCCGGCGCATCGGATCCTGATCAGGGGAAGTTCTTGAATAAGTCCGACAGGTTCGGTTGGCTCGCGGCATTCCCGAGATAAGGCGTTAATCCAAAAATATCTTCGAGGGTGCGAAGCAGCGCGCCATGGTTGTAATGGATCGCGTTGGCGTAGCCGTTCCCTTTCGCAAAAGGAGACAGGACGATCATTCCGATGGGTCCATCCGCGATATCCGCCTCGTCCCAGGTAATGAAGATCGCTCCTCCGTCCTGGTAGGCCTTGGAAGCGAGGATCGCCGGCACGTTCTTCGCGAGCCACGCATCTCCCTGCGCAATCTTGTTGCTGAGCGGACTGCAGCTGTCATGCATGTCATTGCAGATGTTCGGGGTCAGGAAATTGTAGTTCGCCACGGTATTCGCTTCGAGGTCCCTCGCGAGTTCCTCGAAAGGACGAACATGCTGAATGCAGTAGCTCGACGACCGGCTCTTGCGGTTAGTTACATCGTCGAAATACACAAAGGGATTGTGCTTCACCGCGTACGGATAAACCGTGGAAAGCGGGCATTCTTTACCGGAAATGTTTTCCTGGTACGCGCGCCAGTCGAGGTGATCGGGCGAGTTCTTCAAGAGGGTTACGAGGTGCTTGCTCGTGGATTGCCCGTCCGCCAGCGGGGGCCGATCGTCTGCAATCCCGAAATTCGTGCCCGCCTCCATCCAAAGATAATTCGGCAGGCTGGGGTGAATGTTGGGAGGGTTGTAGTACTGCTCAGCATGCGATGCCTGCGGCAGTAATGTCTCATTGATATAGGGCGCGAACCGGCTGCCTTTGATGACCGACCAGTTCTCATTCTCCATGACGATGACCCAAACCGTCTTAATGTGCTTGGTCGCATCGGTAGAAGTGTTTTGCGCAAAACAGGGGAGGAAGAGACCCAATAAAAGTGTTACGAACGATACTTTTCGCTTCATTTTGCGATTATTGCACGCGAAAACGCGACCGTAATTTCCGCCCAGATGCAATTCGCTGCCACCACCTTCTGCAACAACGCATGCAGCCGCTCGGCCGCGTTCCCAAGGTTTACGTAAATTTTTGTTTTTTTGGGAACGGCTTCTTCCGTCCTCCGTTACCGGCGGTGGCTTAAATGCCTGACGACACGGTTTCACCCTCACCCGAATCGCCGTACGCGAGGTAAGTCACTGGATTTTCCACCACTTCCGTCACTTGCCTTGGTATCCTGACACAACCATCGAGCCACTCGGTGCTGACCGAATGGGCATTCGGGAGTGCACCGATGGTCAGAGCCGTGCACCATATAAGCATCGTATGATTCAGGCGTTAAACGGGCTGCGCGGCAAAGATTTCACCCTGGAGTCACTTCGTCGAATGTCTTTTCGCCGGGTCCAACTGTTCTTTATTCTTAGCATCGTGCTGACGCTCGGCTCACAGGCCTTTGCCGTCACCACGCATAAAACGCACGTCAAAACTTCGCGGCTGCGCCGGGTGCGCGCACGAATCAAGAACGCCCTGTGGAACCCGCTTTTCCGTCCCTCTCATGAATCGATGCTGGTGCAGAACGAGCAAATGGCGTCGATGAACCTGCCGCCGATCAAGAACGATGCGGAACTTGAGGAACTGAAAGCGGACGGCAGCCTCGCCCCGTTTGAAGAATCCGATCACCTGCACATTGCGAAGGGACTGCCCACCGACCGCGCCTATGCGCGTCCCTGGACCGTCGATTTTGTCGAAGATGTTGCCAAGGAGTATTACGAAGAGTTTGGCGTAGCCCTGCAGTTGAATTCCGCCGTGCGCACCGTCCAGGTGCAGCGACGCCTGCGCCGCCATAACCGCAATGCGGCCCCGGAATCAGGTGACATTATCTCTTCTCACCTCGCCGGAACCACCATCGATCTGCAGCGCGGCGGTTTGAGCAAGCCGCAGCACCAGTGGCTGGAAAACTACTTCGCCAATCTCAAGGCCTTGGGATTGATCGAACCGGAAGAAGAACGCCGCCACTTCTGCTTCCATATCATGGTCTACCAGGACTATGACAAGTGGCGCGAGCAGCCGGCCGTTGCCTCGGGCACCCCGTAAGGATTTTGGAACGATATCGAACGGCGGGAGCGATCCCGCCGTTTTGTTTTGCACGAGCCCGGCGCTTAACGTCCTTCCCTCACGGAATCCACCCGCTCCCATGTTTTAATAGCACGCATGCGAATTGCGGTCTTCTTTCTCCTTTCCAGTTTTTGCTTCGCACAAACACCCGCGCCGAAAAAAACTACCAAGCCTCCTGTGAGTTGGAAGGCGATCCATCAATCCGCCATCATCGTCGATACCCACGCCGATACGCCGCAATTCCTGGTCGATGAGAAACTCGACCTGGGCGGCAACACCCACGCGGCCGTCGATATTCCCAAGGCGCGCGCCGGCAATCTTGGCGCCGAGTTCTTTTCCATCTGGGTCGAGCCCGACAAAAATAAAGCCTGCAATTCCCGGCGCGCGCTGCAGCTTATCGACGCCGTAGACGAACAGGTTCGCCTCCATCCCAAGGACCTGCTGCAAGCGACCAGCGTCCGCGATATCTACCTCGCTCACCGCGAGCACAAAATCGCCGCTCTCATGGGCCTGGAGGGCGGCCACGCCATCGACGACGACCTAGGCTTGCTGCGTGACTACTATCGTCTCGGCGTGCGCTACATGACCCTTACCTGGTCGAATACCAACAATTGGGCCGACTCCTCTGGCGACATCGACGACACCTCCGTCCAGCATCACGCCGGACTCACCGACTTTGGCAAAGACGTTGTGCGCGAGATGAACCGCCTCGGCATGATGGTCGATATCTCCCACGTGGCCGACAAAACTTTCTTCCAGGCACTGATCATCAGCCAGGCTCCGGTCATCGCATCCCACTCTTCGTCGCGCGCCCTCACCAACGTCCCCCGGAACATGACCGACGATATGCTGCGCGCCTTGGCTCGCAATGGCGGCGTCGCCATGGTCAACTTCAATTGCGGATTTCTCAGTAACGATTACAACCAGGCTGAAAAGAAACTCGAAGCCGAAGATCAAACCATCCCCGAGTTGAAGAAGCGCGCGCGGGAGCCGGGATCCAAGATCACCGAAACCGATATTCAGAATGCGGAAACCGCGCTGACGGCGAAGATTCCCCGGCCTCCGTTGAGCGCGCTCATCGATCACATCGACCACATGGTCAAGATCGCCGGCATCGACCACGTGGGCCTCGGGTCCGACTTCGATGGCGTGAGCTGTACTCCCGAGGGTATCGACTCGGCTGCCGACTTGCCGAAAATTACGCAGGCCCTCTACGAGCGCGGTTACAATGCGGAGCAGATCAGGAAGGTGCTGGGAAGCAACTTGCTGCGTGTGTTTTCCGAGGTCGAGAAGACCGCTATTCAGATGCAGACCCAGGCGCCCAAAGATATTCGTCGCGAAGTGAAACCCGGTACCTCGCCGGAACAGAAGTAGTTCTCCACAGGAGTTCGATTGATGCGAAAGCTGTACATGACTCTCGCCCTTGGCCTGCTCGCCACCGCGGCTTTCTCCCAGGAAACGGGCGCCGCGCCGGAAACCAAGGCGCCTCCCGCCAAACTCGAGTCAAAGGACGTGACGCCCGACAACGCTTCAACCACCCCTGGAACGGCGGAGAATCCCATCGCCACCATTCAAACCACCCAGGGGAATTTTCGCTGCGTCCTGTTTCGTGACGAAACTCCGCTCACGGTCGATAACTTCATCGGTCTCGCGCTGGGAACCAAGGACTGGACCGATCCCGTGACGGGATTGAAGAAACATCATGTCCCGCTTTACACCGCGACCATCTTCCATCGCGTCATTCCCAACTTCATGATCCAGGGTGGCGATCCGGCAGGTACCGGCGAAGGCGATCCCGGTTATAAGTTCGCCGACGAGTTCCGTGACGACCTGCGCTTCGATCGCCCCGGACGCCTCGCCATGGCCAACAGCGGCCCCAATACGAATGGGTCGCAATTCTTCATCACTGAGGTTCCCACGCCCCACCTCAACGGCAAACACACCATCTTCGGCCAGTGCGACAACGTCAACCTCGTTCAGCAGATCGCCCGTGAACCTCGCGATCCCCGCGACGATAAGCCGCTCGATCCCATCAGCATCGTGAAGATTTCGTTCGAAGGATTGCCCGCGCCCAAGGTAGCGCCTACCCACAAGGGAACCACCGGCAAAACGGCGGCCACCAAGCCTAAACCGGGTACTCAGCAGTAGATTCATCCTGAGGCAAAACCTTAGGTTGACTTCGGTGATTCTTTTCATTGCATTTCGGAGCTGCTGAGCAGTAAATAAGAGGTACCGGTACGGCGGCTACCGTGCGTTTCGATCAGGAGAGAGACCAGTGAAGAAGATGTTGTTAACCTTTGGAGCGGCGCTGTTTGCGATCACCATGCTGATGCCCGTCTCCGCAGCGGCCCAGACTCATCACCATCGGCGTCACCACAGAGCTCACCACCATCATCATCATCACGCCTAATCCAACGACTGGATGGAAAAGCCCCGCGACAATGCGGGGCTTTCTATTTGTCTCCAAGTTTCAGTTCTGCACGGATAACAAGTAGTAGCTGCTGATCGCGCGAAGAAAGCGGTTTAGTTCCGCGCCGGTCACGCGAAAGGTCGCCGCCGCATGGCGGTCGGGAAAGCTCGGATTGGGATCGCGAAACGTCAGCGCGGTCATTTGCGGACCGGTCGCCGTCTCGACGTATTGCCCACTGGTGAGCACCACCGCGTGCAGCATGGTCTTCGTCGAACGAAAAGTAACCAGCATCGGGTGTCGCTGGCTGAATTCCTGCACCAAAACATTCGCGGGCGGCGTGCCATGCAGCCGCTCCGCATGCAGGTGCACCATTCGATCCCGCCGGTCATACGCCGTTCCGCTCAGCGCGACTGCGATCGCATTCTCGCTGGCAGCCCAATCCACCGGCTTGCCGTAGATCCGGTTCACGACATCTGTTTGTCTAACCGGAATGTTGTACCAGTTGAGCACCATCTGTACCGACGCTGCCCAGCACCAGTCCGTATGCAGTTGCGACGCTGAAACAAAATTAAATTGCGAGATTGGAATGCCGACTGTCACGGGGGTTTCCGCCGTCATGTATCCGGAAAGAAGAAAGACCACGCTGGCGACGCCGACCGCTCTGACTCGCATAGGGGTTCCCGAAAAGGCAAAACGCGATTGTGCCACGAACGCACAACTTTTTAGAACCCGCAGCCCCGGTGCGAGTTGTGCCGCCTCGGCGCGAATCGCCTCTTACCACGAAGAGCTTAGATTGCTTCTTAAAGTATCGCTTTAGGTATCGCGTAGTCTTCAGGAGCGCCTGCTGGAATAGACTTGTACTCCTTTCTGGGCATTGCTCCTCCTACCACAGCGTGGGAGAGTCAATACGTTCGTCGGCCCTCCCCCCTTTTATTCTCCCGATGAGCCAAGTAAAAAGAAGCTGCTAAGTCAGCAGAGCGAAGCTTTGCCCGCCCGCAGCCGTTTCCCTCACAAGGTGCTGCACAATTCTCGACATCACGATGGGCCACCGGAGGACCAGGACCCGTTCTCCTTGGCCGACCTTTGGCGTGTGCTCGTTGCCCGCCGCAACACCATCGGCCTCGTCACCGCCTCAGCCATCCTCGCCGCCCTCGCGATCTCTCTTTGCATGACGCCGAAGTACGCCGCCGAATCCGATATTGAGATCAACGCCGAAAACTCCGCCGCCCTTGACGTCGCCAATGAGCCGGCGCCGCCATCGCAGCTAGACTATGCCGTCACCCTCGCGACCCAGGCTAACGTTCTTCAAAGCGATACCCTCGCACTTGCCGTGATTCACCAGCTCAACCTGGAATCGTTACAGAAACCCTCTTTGTTCTTTTCGCAGTCCGACGACCAAGCCCTCCCCCTTGAGCAATCGCCGCGCCGTCGTACACGACTACTGAAGCAGTTTCACAAGAACCTATCCGTCCGCGTGTTGGGCGGCACCCGCATCCTGCAGGTCCGTTATCTCGACCGCGATCCGGTGAACTCCGCCGCGGTCGTCAACACTCTCGTCAACGATTATCTCGAGCAATATTTTCAGACGCGCTACACCGCCACCCGCCAGGCCTCCGATTGGCTGAGCCGTCAACTCGACGACCTCAAGCATGATGTCGAAGTCTCCCAGCAGCGCCTGGCTGACTATCAGAAACAGACCGGCATCCTCGGCGAGAGCGAGACCAACAACGTGGTCATGGCAAAGCTTGAGGAAATCAACCGCCAACTCAGTGCGGCGGAAGCAAACCGCATCGTCAAGCAGGCGGTATGGCAACTGGCCAAGACCGGCGACCCGGAGCTGATCTCCTCCGTCGCCGGCAGCTCCTTCGTGCAGGGCGTAAGCACCGGCACAAATCCCGCCCAGTTAGGATTGCTGCCCACTCTGCGCGCCCAGGAAGCCCAGTTGAAGGCCGATATCGCCCAGGCCTCGGCAAAACTAGGACCATCGTTCCCGAAGATCCTTCAGATGAAGAGCCAGCTCAACAATCTGCAAGGCTCGATCGATCTTGAGATCGCCAAGGTTGCGGCCCGCGCAGAAAACGACTACATTGCCGCAAAAAATGCCGAAGACATGGAACGTTCGCTCTTTGAAAAACAGAAACAAGAGGCCAACAAGCTCAACGACAGCGCCATTCAATACGGCATTCTTAAGCGCGAGGTCGACGCAAGCCGCGACCTCTATGAAGGTCTTCTCGGCAAGCTGAAGCAGGCGGGTGTGCTCGCGGGATTGCGCTCCTCCAACATCGTCATCGTCGATCCGGCGCGGCCTGCGGCCAAACCTTCGAGCCCCAACTACCTGCTGAACCTGTTGCTCGGCCTGGGTGCCGGAGTGATCGCCGGCATCGGCTGTGCGCTGATTCAGGACAGCAATGACAAGGCGATCCATTCTCCCGAAGACGTGCGCCGCGTCGCCGGCATGCCGTGTCTCGCCGTCATTCCACGGATTTCGCCGAAGCACATGTCTTCCGGCCTGGAACTTCCCGCAACCTCGCTCGACTCCGCCATCGATGAGCGCTTTCGCGCCCTGCGCACTTCCCTTTTACTCTCCAATATCGATCATCCTCCCAAGGTCATCCTCGTCTCCAGCGCCCTGCCGCGGGAAGGCAAGACCACCGTCAGCGTCCATCTAGCGCGTATCCTCGCTCAGCAGACAAGTCGTGTCTTGCTGGTGGACGCCGACATGCGGCGCCCCTCGCTGCACCGCGAGTTCCGCAAGGATTCTTCCGAGAATGGATTGAGTTCGCTGCTCGCCACTCCAAGTGATGATCTCTCCGGCGCGCCCATTCACGATTTCGGCGGAGGACTGCACGTTCTATTGGCCGGACCACGATCGCCTTTTCCCGCCGAAATGCTGGCTTCGCGGCGTATGTCCCTCGCTCTCGCTGGATGGCGCGATCAATTCGACTACATTGTTCTCGATACTCCGCCTGCTCTCGCCTTCACCGACGCCGTCGTGCTGGCGCGCTGCGTCGACGCTGTCCTCCTCGTCGTTCGAGCCGATTCCACCAGCGCCGACACTCTCATGCGCACCCAGGAAATTTTCCAGCAAAGTCATGCCCCGCTCCTCGGAGCCGTTGTCAACGCGATGAACTTCCGCTCCCCCGAATACGCTCACTACTACGGTTATTCCTACCGCCAGAAAGAACTTCGCGAGTACCACACATCATGAAGGTCAAGACAGGCGTACTCCTCCTGCTCCTCGCCATTCCCATCTGGTCCCAAACTCCGCCGGCTCCACGCGGGTTGCGGATCGGTCCCGGCGATTTGCTGAGTGTTGAGGTGTTCGACGTTCCGGAACTCAAGCAGGAAATCCGGGTGAGCGATCAGGGCGACGCCGAGTTCGTGCTCCTTGGCAAACTGCATCTTGCCGAGTTGACTGCCTCCGATGCTGCTCACCTGGTCGCGACCGAGTTGCAGCATCGCCATCTCGTCATCGACCCCCAGGTCTCGCTCATCGTGCGCGAATACGCTACCCAGGGTGTCGCCATCACCGGCGAGGTGCGCAAGCCCGGCGTGTATCAGGTCCTCGGCCCACGCACCCTCTTGCACGTCATCGCGGATGCCGGCGGCCTTACCGACATTGCCTCGGCGCGCATCACCGTCCAGCACCGCAACGGTGAACAGATCACCGTCCTCGCGAAGGACACAACAGGGACCAGCTCTCCTCTGCAGCCGGGTGACACCGTGATCGTTCCTCGCGCCGGCATTGCTTACCTGGTTGGCGATGTCGGACGTTCCGGCGGCTACGTCATGAATGACAACGGCGAGCTTTCCATCGCGCAACTGGTTGCCGTCGGGGGTGGAATCCTTCCCACCGCAAAAGGCGGCAAAGCCCGCCTGGTGCGCAAGACCGCCAACGGGCGCCAGGAATTGCGAATCGATCTCAATAAGATTCTGCGCGGCAATGCCCCCGACATCCAGTTGCAACCCGACGATATTCTCTTCGTCCCCAATAGTGCCTTGAAAAGTGCCGCCACGCGCCTGCAGAACATCACCCAAATGACCGCCGGCGCAGCCATCTATACCAGCCTCAACTGATTTTTCCTTCCGTCATGTCGCAACCCGCACGCCTGAAACTTATTCTCCACGCCGACGACCTGGGCATCAGCTACCCGGTGAACGACGCCATCTTCCACCTCATGGACATGGGCCAGATCACCTCCGCCAGCATCCTTGCCAATGGTCCTGCTTTCGAAGATGCGGCGCAACGAAGCCACTACTTTCCCAACTGCTCGTTCGGCGTACACCTCAACATCACGGAATTCGCACCGCTGCACCCCTGCAACGCTCTACGTCCCGCACTTTCCCCCGATGGAGACTTCCAATCCGCTTCGGGATTGTTCGCCCTCGGAAAGTCATGGAAGCGTGCCGTCGTCGACGAGTGGGCGCGCCAGGTCCGGCGCGTACGCCAGGCAGGTGTGTCCGTCAGCCACATCGATTCCCATCACCACGTGCATACCCACTTCTCGCTTTTATCGTGCACCCAGCAGCTCTGCCGCGAGCAGTCGATCCGCCGGGTCCGCCTTCGCCACACTCTCCACCCGCGCGGCAACGCATTCCGTTTCCGTATCGATAACCGTCTCTGCAACTGGATCCTGCGAAGAAGCTTTCAATGCACTGATGAGTTCGGCTCTTTCGCTGCCTTTGCGTTCGCTGCGCCAAATCTGCCTGCGGGAGCCACTGTCGAGCTCATGGTCCACCCCGGCCATCCAGCCTACGTAGCGGAGACGCGAGAACTCGAGCGCTGTATCGATGAAGACTTTCACCACCGGCATCAATGCATCACCTACCGGGACCTCGATTGAAGAGCACCCTTCATCCGCCGAGCATTGCGCGGAACTCCGCCTGGATGCTGGCTGCCCGCGGCCTTCGCACCGCCATGGCCGCGCTCTACTTCACCATGGTGGCGCGCTCCCTCGGGGTCAGCGGCTACGGCGCTTTCGCCGGCGTCTGCGCCCTGGCCAGTGTCCTTTCACCCTTCGCCACCATCGGCACCGGAAACCTGCTGATCCAGGCAGTCGCGCGCGATCGTGAGGAATTCTCAGAGCGATGGGGCATGTGCCTCCTCGTCACCACAATCTCCGCGTCCTGCTTCACTCTTGTCGCGGTATCGGTCGCGTACCTTGTCTTGCCGCGCTCCATTCCACTCTCCTTGGTTTTGATCATCGCCGTCGCCGAATTGGTTTTCGCACGGCTGCTCGATGTTTCCGCGATGGCATTTCAGGCCTTGGAACAACTTCACAGGACCGCGTTTTTCACCCTCTGCCTGAGCGCCGCCCGGCTTCTCGCCGCTGCGTGGCTGCTGCTGCGCTGTCCCCATGCGACCGCTACACAGTGGTCTGTCCTCTACCTGGCGAGCACGGTAGTTCCCGCTGCCGGTGCGCTTTGCCTGGTCTCTGTGCGAATCGGATTGCCGAAGCTTCCCGCGCTTTCCAACCCCGCCGAGATTCGCCAAGGAATCTATTTCGCCGTTTCGCTTTCCGCGCAGACCATCTACAACGACATCGATAAGACCATGCTGGTCCGCATGGCCGGCCTCGGCGCCACCGGAATTTACAGCGCCGCCTACCGCATCGTCGACGCCGCGTTTTCCCCCGTTGCCGCCGTTTTGGCCGCGACCTATGCGAAATTCTTTCAGCACGGCGCCGCCGGACTTGCCCGTGCCACCCGGTTTGGCTGGAGCTTCCTGCCGCGTTCCCTGTTCTACTCCGCGGCCGCCTGTGTAGCGATCTGGATCGCTGCTCCTTTTCTCCCTTCGCTCCTGGGAAGACAGTTTGCCGAGTGTGTTCCCGCCTTCCGCATGCTCTCCCCGCTCCTCGTCCTCCGTAGCTTCCACTGCTTCGCCGCCGATGCCCTCACCGGCGCCGGGTACCAGGGAACGCGCACTTCGCTACAGATCGTCGTCGCGCTGCTCAACGTCGGACTCAACCTCGTCGTTCTTCCTCGCTACGCGTGGCGCGGTGCGGTTTCGGACCAGCCTCGCCTCCGACGGAGCTCTAGCGCTGTTGCTCTGGAGCGCCATCTGGTTCCTCTGCGCGCGCGAGGTCACACGAAAACAACTCTTGCATCCGGAGGCCGCCGTACAAGTATGAGAGACCTGCGCCTCACCGCCCTCGCCGCGTTCCTTGTCACCCTGCTTCTCCTCTCCATGGGCGCCTTCGCGCCTCTCTGGATCGAAGTCTCTTCCCACGAGGTCGTGGAAGGCACTCCCGGACTGCAACTGCTGTGGGCGGGCTTTTATGTGATCGTCGCCTTGCTCCTCATCCCCTGCGCGAAGACGATCTCTGTCGTTCTCGCTGAGAACAAGTCTCTCGCGCTTCTCCTTGTCCTTTGCCTCGTATCGGCCGCCTGGTCCGCCGATCCAGCCGTGACTCTGCGCAAATCCGCGGCCCTGATCGGAACAAGCCTCCTCGGACTGCTGCTCGCTCTACGCTTCGATCTTCGCGGCCAACTTTGCCTAATCGCCGCAAGTTTGGGCATTGCCGCCATCGCCAGCCTGATTGCCGCACTCTTTTTCCCTTCGTCTTTTCCAGCCACCGAGTTCGCCCCAGCCGCGTGGAATGGAATCTTCTCCCATAAAAACCTCTTGGGAAGGTCGATGTGCCTCGGAACCCTGGCTTTCCTTTCGCTGGAGCGCCGCGGCCTGCAGAGCTATCTGCTTTCCTTCATCGGAGCTGCGTTCTGCTTTGCCATGCTTCTGGCGTCGCATTCGCAGACCGCGCTCATCGTGCTGCTGGCGATGTTGCTCCTCATGGCTGCTCTGAAGCTCTTTTCCTGTGAATGGCGACGGGCCCTCGGGAGCGCACTTTTACTCTTGGTTGGCTGCCTCCCTCTCGTCTGGATCGCGATCGCTCAGCGCAGCGAGCTGGCGGTGCTTCTCGGACGCAACAGCACCATG
Source organism: uncultured Acidobacteriaceae bacterium (assembly GCA_963703075.1). Lineage (GTDB taxonomy): Bacteria > Acidobacteriota > Terriglobia > Terriglobales > Acidobacteriaceae > Korobacter. Next base: position 1,092,013 of record OY969786.1, on the reverse strand, counting down.
ACGGGCCGAACCAGGATTTGGGAAGTCGCGGCCCTCAGCATCGCCCAGCGCCCTTGGCTGGGCTACGGCTATGGCGCGTTCTGGTGGGTTGCGAGCGAATCCCGCCAGGCCATCGCGCTCATCGGCTACCCCACGCCCCATGCTCACAATGGCTTTCTCGATCTCGCCCTGCAACTAGGATTCGTCGGCCTTGTCGCGTTTGCCGCTGTGTCGCTCTTCGCCTTCATCGCCGCCGTGCACTATCTACGCTCCAATCCCGGGCGTGAGGCCCAATGGCCGCTTCTCTATCTCGTGTTCACCGTGCTCTACAGCTTCTCCGAGAGTTCGTTGCTCGCACCCAATTCACTCGTATGGATTCTCTTCATCGCCAGTTGCGCCAGCATCCTGCGACGGCGTCAGGTGCAGCGTCAGATCGTTCGCCGCATCCGAACATTGATCCTTACCCCGGTGCCGCTGCCATGATGCAAGCCACGACTGTTGCTATCTGCATCGCCACCCACCAGCGCCCTGCGACGTTGCGTCGACTGTTGCAATCTTTGCAGGAGTTGATCTTCGTCAAAGTGAACGAGCCTGAGATCACCATCGTTCTCGTCGACAATGACCCCGCCGCGTCCGCCCGTACCGTCATTCCGGAATTTCTTTCCCGCCGATACCGGATTCGCTATCGCCTCGAAAGCCGCCCTGGGATTTCCTATGCCCGCAATACCGCTATCGAGCATGCGCGTTTCGCCGACTTCCTGGCGTTTCTCGACGACGACGAAGAATGTTCCCCCGAGTGGCTCGATGAAATGCTCACCGTGCAGGCCGCCTATCACGCACAGATCGTCGCTGGACCCGTTCTGCCGCATTTTGAGAGCCTGCCCCCACAGTGGCTGCTCGACGGCCGCTTCTATCAGCGGCGTCGCCATGCCACCGGTACCCCCCTGACGTCGGTCGGCGCCGGCAACGTGCTCATCGGCAGCCGGGTGCTGCATGCCATGGCTCCCAACTGGTTCGATCCGCGCTACTCTCTAACCGGCGGCGAAGATACCCACTTCTTCCGTCGATGCGCCTCGCTTGGATTCCCGGTAATCTGGGCCGACGACGCCATCGCCTACGAATCGGTTCCCGCCTCACGGATCAGTTCTCGCTACCTCATCTCGCGCGCCAGGAATGGCGCCAACCAGTGGACCCGGGTCGAGTTCGACCTTCATCCCACCGTCACCGGACTTGGCTCGCGCCTCGCGGTCGGCATGCTGCGCGTGCTCCAAGGTTCGGCGGTCGCCGTCGTCGCTCCCGCCCTGGCGCCACGTCATCAGTTGCGCGGACAACTTCTCCTCGCCGAGGGCATCGGCAACCTCAACGCATTTCTCGGACGCAACTACAACCTCTACGGGCCACGGTCATGACGACCGCCACACAGAGAACCCGTTCATCGGTTTTCGATGCCCGGTTTGCAACTGCGTTGGATCGAATCATCGGCGATCTCAACCACTGGCTTGTGACGTGCGACTATGCCGGGCATGAACCCTACGATCTGCTCAACTCCCCGTATCTCCACGGTTGGGCGCAGCGCCAACCCTTCGCGACCTTCTTCATTCAGTCCGGCAAGCGCGTTGGAGGCCTTGCCCTGCGTCGCGTCCTCCGCGTTTCCCGCAGCAGAAATCCCAAAGCTCTCGGCTTGATTCTCGCCGCCTATTGCGAACTCGCGCGCTGTGGATGGGATACCTCGGCCGATGCAGGCCACGTGAAGCAGTTGCTGCTCGGCCTGCGCAGCCCCGACGAAACTGGCTACTGCTGGGGCTACGATTGGCACTACGTTTCTTTGCGGGGCGCGCGCCTGCCCGCGTTTTCACCCAACTCCATCGCTACCGTCTTCTGCGCCCAGGCCCTGCTCGATCACGCCGAGACTTTCCACGATCGTGACTCCCGCAGCATCGCCCTCTCCGCAGCGGACTGGTTGGCTCACCGGCTGAACCGCTCGGTGGAGAACGAACACCAACTCTGTCTCAGCTATACCCCTCACGATCGTGCCCGCATCATCAATAACAACGCGCTGATGGGTGCTCTCTTCGCGCGTATCGCCGTCTTCCCCGGTCTCGCACATTACGGGGAAACCGCGCGCAAGCTGATGCAGTTTGTCGCCAGCGGTCAGTCGGCGGATGGATCGTGGTCCTACGGCCTCGGTCGCGCGCAACGCTGGATCGACGGCTTTCACACCGGCTACAACCTCTGTGCTCTGCTTGACTACCAACGTCTCACGGGCGACGAGTCCTTCGCTGACACTGTTGTCCGTGGATACAACTTCTACCGGCAGCACTTCTTCCGTGCCGATGGCGCTCCTCGCTACTTCCACAATCGGACCTTCCCCATCGACATTCATTCCTGCTCCCAGGCCATCCTGACCTTCTGCGCCTTCACCGAACTCGATCCAACTGCACTGCGACGGGCGGAAAACATCGCGCGCTGGACGTGCGCAAACTTGCGCAATCCCGATGGCTCCTTCGGCTACCAACTCCACCGAACTTGGAAAGACCGCACTCCCTATGTGCGCTGGTCGCAGGCCTGGATGCTGCGCGCCTTGGCCACCTTGCGGCAACGTGAAGCCGGGCTCGCATGACGCAGCCACCTCGCATCTGGATCGACCTCGATAACGCTCCCCACGCGCATTTCTTTGCGCCGCTCGTGCACGACCTGTCGCTCTTTGGCTACGAACCCGTCATCACTTTGCGCGCCTTCGGTCAAACCGAGGGCCTGGCGCAGTCCTACGGGATGAACTTCTCGACCATCGGCACGCACGGCGCCCATCTGTCCAAGGCCGGACGCGCACTCGAAACCCTTTCGCGCGCCGCCCAACTCGTGACCTTCGGCATCGCCCGCCGACCCGTCGCCGCCCTCAGCCATGGATCGCGCTCCCTCACCATCGCCGCCGCCGCTCTGGGCATTCCCTGCATGGCGCTCTACGACTACGAACACATTTCCGCTGGTGTCTTCCACCACCTCTGCCGCCGCGTGCTCGTGCCCGAGATTGTTTTGCAAGCCTGCGGTGCAAGTTCCACGCATGCATGCCTCATCGGCTATCCCGGATTCAAGGAAGAAGTTTACGTACATCACTTCCAACCCGATGGTGGCGTCCTGGAGCAGCTCGCATTAGATCCCGCTCGCTTGATCGTGACCGTGCGTCCCCCCGCGACCTGGGCGCACTATCACAACGATCATTCGACTACCCTCTTTCGCGCCTTGATCGAACACCTGCGCACCGACTCGGAGGCCCAGGTCATCGTCCTCGCCCGTACCGCCCAACAAGCCGGAGAATTGACCCGCGATTTTCAACTCGACACCCCGCCCTTCCGCCTCACCTCCGACGCGGTCGATGGTCTCAGCCTTCTCTGTTACTCCGACGCGGTCTTCAGCGGTGGAGGCACCATGGTCCGTGAAGCCGCCTTGCTCGGCGCCGCTGCCTACAGCACCTTCGCCGGAAAATCCGGCGCGGTCGATCGCGAACTCGAGCGTCTCGGCCTGCTCACCATGCTTCGTACGCCCGCCGACGTCGCCCAACTCCATCTCGCGAAACGGTCCCGCACCGCCGCTATCCCCGGCAAGGATCGCACTCGTAATTTCATCCTTCATCAGATTGTGGAACTCGCAAACCAAGGACGCCCATCATGACTTCCATCGCCGCTCCGATCGCCGTCGACCGCATTCCCTTCCTTGACCTGCAGTCCGAGTATCGTGAGCTCGCCAAGGCCGGGCTGGAAACCGCGATCCTCGCCAGTCTTCGCCGCTCTCAATACATTCACGGCGTATGCGTGCAGGCTTTCGAAAAGAGCTGGGCCGCCTATTGCGGAACCGCCGAAGGCGTGGCCATGGATTCCGGTACCGCCGCCCTTGAGATCGCGATGAAAGCCCTAGGCATCGGCCCGGGAGACGAAGTTATCGTGCCGGCGCACACCTTCATCGCCACCGCTGCCGCTGTCACCCTTTGCGGCGCTCGCCCCATCTTTGTCGATGCTGAGCCGCGTCACTGGCAATTGAACCCCGACCTGGTGGCTCCCGCTCTTACCCGGAAAACACGGGCCATCATCGCAGTGCATCTCTACGGCCAGCCGTCGAACCTCGATGCGCTGACCGCCCTGTGTAGCAGCCACGGTCTTCTGCTCATCGAAGACGCCGCGCAAGCCCAGGGCGCGCGCTTCCGTGGACGCCGTACCGGCTCCATCGGATCCGTCGGCTGCTTCAGCTTCTATCCCGCGAAAAACCTTGGCGCCTTCGGCGATGCGGGCGCCATTACCACCAACGATCCCGCCCTCGCCGCGCGCATGCGCCGCCTCTGCAACCATGGCCGCACCACCAAGTACGAGCACTCGGAAGTAGGCGAAAACCTCCGCATGGACGAACTGCAGGGACTCGTCCTCGATTTCAAATTGCCTTACCTCGATAGCTGGAACCAGCGCCGGCGCGCCATTGCCGCCATCTACCGCCGGGAGCTCAGCGGACTGCCCATCTTCATCCCGGCTGTTGTCGAGGGGACTGAACCCGTCCACCACCTCTTCCCCATCGCTACTCCGCGCCGTGACGAGCTGCTTCGCTATCTCGCGTCGCGCGAAATCGACTCCGGCATTCACTACCCGCTCCCCCTCCATCTCCAGCCGGCCTTTGCTTCGCTCGGCTATGTCCGCGGCGCTATGCCGGTCGCCGAGTGGATCGGCCGCGAAGAACTCTCGCTTCCCATCGGCCCGTTCATGAACGACGAACGAATTTACCGTGTCTGCGAAGCGCTCATAGATTTCCATCGCAATCGTTAGGGGTCTCCCATGCAAGTGGCAGAACGTTCTCTTCAACTCCGCCGTCGACCCGCACCGCTGCGCAACGCCTGGCCGATGGGCCTTTCCCGCAAGCAACTGCGGCAGAAGCGTCTTCTCGATCTCAGTGTGGCCGCACTTTTGCTGGTCCTTGTCGCGCCTCTCTGGATCCTCAGCGCGCTGCTCGTCCTCGCCACCTCGCCCGGACCGGTGTTGTTCCGCCAGCCCCGCATCGGTTTTCGCGGACGTGTCTTCGTGCTCTTCAAGTTCCGCAGCATGGTTCTCTCTTCCGACGAGACTCATCGGGAATTTGTCCGTCAATGGATCCGTGACGGTGAGAAGGCGTGCCAGCCCAGCGGCGCATACAAAATCACCCGGGACCCCCGGATCACCTTTATCGGCCGCATCCTGCGCAGGTATAGCCTCGACGAACTCCCGCAGCTGCTCAACGTTTTGCGCGGCGAAATGAGCATGGTCGGCCCGCGCCCTGCCATGAGTTATGAGGTCGCAGAATATCGTCCTTCGCAAATGCGACGCCTCGAGGCGCTGCCCGGCATCACCGGACTATGGCAGGTCAGCGGCCGTAACCGCCTCAGCTTCGAACGCATGCTCGAACTTGACATCGCCTACGTCCGCACCTGGAGCTTGTTCGCCGATCTCCGCATCTTGCTGTTGACGATTCCCGTCGTGCTCCGCGGCACCGGCCACTGATCGACTCTTCCCAGATCCAGAGAGAAACTCATGTCCCACTTTTACGCACACCCTAACGCCCTCGTGGAAACTGACAACATTGGCTCGGGCACACGCGTCTGGGCCTTCGCGCACGTGATGAACGGCGCTCGCATTGGTTCAGATTGCAATCTGGGCGACCACGCTTTTGTGGAATCCGGCGCAGCCATTGGCGACCACGTCACCGTGAAGAATGGCGTCTCTATCTGGGCCGGCGTCACCGCGGAAGACAACGTCTTCATCGGCCCCAACGTGGTCTTCACCAACGACCGCACTCCTCGTGCCGCCGTCAAGAAAACTCCCGACCAGTTTCTTCCCACCCACATTCGCGAAGGCGCTTCCCTGGGGGCGAACGTCACCGTGGTCTGCGGCATCACCATTGGGCGCTATGCCTTCGCCGGAGCCGGTGCTGTCCTCACGCGCGACGTCCCCGATTACGCCATGGTTATCGGGAATCCCGCGCGTTTCGTGGGCTTCGTTTGCGAGTGCGGCGAAAAGCTGCGCCCCGATCTCACCTGTCGCTGCGGCCTCAGGTACGCCAGGGAAAACGGCCGCCTAGTGCGAGTCCCTTTCTAAGTCCGCCGTGGCGGCTTTATAGGCCCGCGAGGGCAGCAGGAACTGCAGCCCGAAGTACCCCACAAAGTACGGTTGATCCGGACGCGCCGGTCGCAGGCCCCGTCCCGCCATCAGCAACAGGATCACCGGATTGTGCAGCTTGTAACGTGCCCCCATGTCGAAAACCGGTTGCGCATCCGACGACGCATGAAACGTCCCTTGCCCGTAAACTTCGGCGTCCACTTCCAGCCGGTGCTTGAACTCGTGTCCCACTACGAGACCGCTGATCCAGCCGTCCGCCCCGTTGTGCACGAATTGATACCCGGCTTCGTAGTCCACGTTCACCGGGCCGACTTTCTTGCTGAACTCCATCGGCAAGAGGAATGTGTCCGTCGCCGGCACGATCCCGCGCCGCACCGCATTGTTGGGGTTGTTCAAAAAGAATTGCGGGAACATCGAGATCTGCAGTTTGTCTTCGCCCGCATCATAGAATCGCCACTTCACGCCCGGATTGGACTGTCCGAAACCGAACTTCGTCGCACCGCCCGGGTTTGCCACCCGTAGCCACGCATTTTCGTAGGTGAGCTGGATACGGTCCCGAACCCCAAAGTTGATGTCGACATCGGGCGTATGAGAGACAGAATTGTTGCTGTAATTGAACGGCATGTAGGCGACGTTCACTTCCCAGTTGAACGCTCCCGGCGTCCCTGGGTCATTGGTGTAATAAGGAGGGCCGCCCTGTCCCCGCGCACCGGCCGTTGCCAGAAGCACACCCAGCAGCAGAACCCACCCGCATAGACCCCCTCCGCTCGCGTTTTTCCCCAACCAATCGTCTCCCGTCGAAAACTACAAAAGCATAACAGCCCCGCTAACGCAGGATGTCATGCATTGCTGCGCTTCATCTCTCAGGCCCTGTCAAAACATCGGCGCCTCGGCTCCCGGTCGCAGAACTTCGGCGAGGACTTTAACAGGGCAGACCCAGCCTCGACGATCTCAACCCCATGCTCAACTTTCCTCAATAAAATATTCCGCCCACCTGTCGATTCCGGTTATCCACATTCGACCTATTGGCGAAGATCGAGTTGGAACGCCGCAGTACCCGCGGGCCAGTTATGCTCTCAATCAGCGCTTGCTCAAAGCAGCTCTAACCGAAAGGACAGAAAATGCGATTCATGGTTATCGCCAAAGCCACCAAGGACTCCGAAAAACCGGGAGCACTCCCCGATCCCAAGGAAATTGAGGAGATGAACAAATACATCGATGAGGCCATAGCCGCCGGAGTCCTGGTAGGCTACGAAGGCCTTCACCCCTCTTCCAAAGGCGCTCGCGTCCACTTCTCCGGCACGAATCGCACCGTCACCGACGGTCCGTTCGCCGAAACCAAGGAACTCATCGCCGGCTACATGATCTTTCAGGTCAAGTCCCTCGCAGAGGCCATCGAGTGGGTCAAGCGCAGCCCCAACTGCGGCCCCGACGAAGGCGAGGTCGAGATTCGCCAGATCTTCGAGCCAGAAGACTTTGCCTACGGCTTCAACGAAAAAGAGATTGAGCAGGAAAAGGAAATCCGCGCTCAGCTGGCAGAAAAGGCCAGGAAATAGCCCCATCTGCATGGCGCATCCCAAGCTGGTGTGATCGGTAGCCGCGTCCGCTACCGATCTACACTGCACTATCGAAGCCGCCGCTTGAGAAAAATTTCTAGTTGACTGCACCCTTTGGGACGATCCTACTGGCTTCCGGGATAAGGCTACAGGCCCATCCGAACTCATGGCACGTGTTCCGCGTACCTCTCTTCATGCTCCTCAAAAGCATCAAGTGGGCCATGCTCGGGGGCTGTCTTGTTCCTGCAGCGATGCTGGCAATCCGGCTCGCGAACCATACGGCCGGTGATAATCCCGTGGAAGCTGTCACCTATGAGACCGGCGACTGGAGCATGCTTTTCTTATTGGCGACACTCGCGATCACCCCAATCCGAAGGATGACTGGAGTCAACGAAATCATCTCGCTTCGCAGAATGTTCGGGTTGATGACATTCTTCTATGCATCCCTGCATGCTCTAACCTACTTCTGCCTGCATCAAGCGTTGCAGGTGCAGGGGATTCTTGAAGATCTTCGCAAGCGACCCTTCATCGCCTTCGGGATGTGCGCGTTTCTTCTGATGATTCCTCTCGCGCTCACCTCCAACCGCTTCTCAATCCGCCAACTGGGAAGGCGCTGGTCGTGGTTGCATCGATGGATCTACGCAGTCGCCATCGCCGCGACCGTGCATTACGGCTGGATGAGGCACGGCGAAGCCAAGCCGTATCTCTACGCCGTACTGTTCACCGGCCTGCTCGGCTGGCGCGCCCGCGCGTGGACGATCAAACGCCGCAAGCATGCGATGTAAAGAGTGAGCTGCCGCAGCAGGCCGCCTTGCCTGGAGTTCGGCTCGGGAGCGGTCGCGATGCGTTATGAGCCGCGAAAATGAAGCCAGTGTATGCAGGACATTGTGGGTGCCCCATCCTGAGCGAAGCGAAGGGTGGGGATTTTGTTTTGAAGCCGATCCCGCATGCCCCTTGAGAAGCCGAGCACCTTCCCCGCGAAACTTTTCCGCTCGCTTCGCTCCTCCGCTACTATCTAGTGCAGGATTGAACCGAGGAAACCGATGCGCAATCTCTCTCTCCCCCGAATCGCCGCCTCTCTTTTTCTGCTGAGCGCCCTCTGCTTCGGGCAAAGCGTCTATAAGCAGGTTGGCTCTTATCCCCTGCCCGGCGAGGGCGGCTGGGACTACCTCACCTACGACGCCGTCGCCAATCGCCTCTTCATCGCCCACGGGTCTTCCATCCTAGTGGTCGATCCCGAGGGAAAACAACTCGGCGAAATCCCTGCTACCGGCGCTCACGGCGTCGCCCTCGTTCAGGACAAGAATTTGGGATTTATTTCTAACGGACGCGCCGGCACGGTCACCGTCTTCGACCTCAAGACCCTCAAGCCCATCCAGGACATCAAGGTCGGCGAAGGGCCTGACTCCATCATCTACGACCCGTACTCCAAGCACGTCATCGTCATCAACGGCCGCAGTAAAGAATTGGTCGCCATCGATCCCGATTCCAGGAAGGTCCAGGCCACCCTCCCGTTAGGCGGCGACCTCGAGTTTCCCGCCGCCGATCCTAATCGCATCTATGTCAACGTGGAAGACTCCGGGGAAATCGCTGTCGTCGATAGCAAGAACTGGAAGGCAGTCGACCGCTGGAAGCTGCAGGATTGCGAAGGACCCTCCGGGATGGCCATCGACGAGAAAAGCGATACCCTCTTCACCGTCTGCGGCAACTCCAAGATGTTGGCCATCGATGCCAAGTCGGGCAAAGTTCTCGCCACCGTGAAAACCGGTGCAGGTACGGATGCCGCCGCCTTCGATCCTGGCACCGGCTTTGCCTTCGCCTCCAACGGAGAGGGCACGCTCACCGTGGTAAAGAAATCCGGCAGCAGCTACGTGCTTGCCGAGAGCGTCCCCACCATGAAGAGCGCTCGCACCATGGCGCTCGATCCTGATTCGCACAAGATCTATCTTGTCGGAGCCGACTTCAACCCACCCGCCGAAGGACAGCGTCGCGGCACAATGAAGCCCGGCACCTTTAAGCTGCTCGTCTTCGCCCCGGCGCAGTAGACGTTTTCCGTTTAGGAGCCCGGCAACGCTTTCTCGCGCTCCGGCCGGAACTCCTCCCAGGCATTGCGGGTCATGTGACCCGCAAATCCGAGGAAGGTCCGGAACAGCGCGTCGTGCACGTTGGATTCACTATCGGCGCGCCAGGTATTGGAGAGGAAGTTGCTCGCCGGCACCGCGATGATCCGGGCGTAAGCGGGCGCATAGCGGCCGTCGCGCTCGCGCGCCGTGAAGGTGGCCCGCACAATGTTCTTCACCCGTGCTTTCAGAGGCTCTCCCGGACCCACCGCGTAGTAGTGGGGATCTTCGCCCCACAGCGCACCCAGCCCGGCTTCCATCGCGTTGCTGGTCGCCACCCCCGTCAGCCGCATCCCGTACCGCTCCGCAAATCCCTCCCAATGCGTTCCATATTCCTCAGGGCGGTCTGTGGCGGTCCCGAAACCCGCGCTGATCACCCCAGCCGTCAGGCTCTCGGCGCCGATCGTGCTGCGCACCGTCCAGTGCATGCGTTGCCGCAGGGTCATGGGATGGTAAGGCTTGCCGGTCGGGATCACCGTGAGCTCGCCCGGACTCGCGGGCGCTTGTCCGAAAGCACAGGCCGCCATCGTGAGCAGCAGCAGGAGGGAAAAAGATTTTGCGATCTTGAGGTCCATGAACAGGTCTTCCTGTCATTAGACGTTCTTCGCGTAACCGCGAACTCGCGGCTTCATGACAATTTGATCAGGTGGTTCATCGGCCCGTGCCCGTGCCCCAGCGTCTCTGCCGATTCAATCGCCTTCCGCACGTAAGCCTTGGCTTCCTTCACCGCTTCGCGCACTACCATTCCCCTCGAAAGGTTGCAGGCAATCGCCATGGCGAAGGCACATCCCGTTCCGTGGGTAGCACGGCTCTGGATTTTCGCAGCCCTGAACCATTCCTGGTACAAATCGTCGGTACTCAGCAGGTCATTGGTCTCGTCCAGGTGTCCCCCGGTGATCACCACCGCCCTGCTTCCCAGGGAGTGCAAAATACGTGCAAAATGACTCATTTCAGCCTCGATTTGCTCACGATTTCGCTCGATTTTGATCGTTTTTTCGGCACATAAAATGGCTGCCTCTTCCACGTTCGGCGTGACCACATCCACGATTTTCAGCAGCCGCTCGCGCAAGACCCGCTCCCCGTGGGCGTCCAGCAGGGCCGCTCCCGAGGTCGAACGCAACAGTGGATCGAGCACGATATTCGGAGGCCGAACCGTCTCCAGGAACTCCGCAACCACGTCGGCCACCGCCCCACAGCCCAGCATCCCGACGTGTACCGCCGCCGGAGGCATGTCGCGCACAAGCTCATAGAGCGTGTCGCGCACCACCTCTTCCCGCACCGGTTCGACGGCGAAAACCCCCTCCGTCGTCTGCACCGTCAGTGCGGTTATACAGGTGACTGCATAGCACTTATGTGCTGCCGCGGTCTTGATATCGGCCGTCACCCCCGCTCCTGACGAGGGGTCGAAACCGGCGATAGAAAGGACCACGGGGGCTGGCATAGCGGCATTACAACACAGGACCCAACCAGAGTTGAAGGAGGAGGCAAAATCCTCCTACGTATGTGCATATTTTACAAGGACTTACATTGTTCATCTACTCTCGATTTTCTTTTTGTTGCCACAACTGCCTGGCGGCGACGGGTCATCCAATCTTTAGTGCAAGGACGGGAGGGCTTAAGGCTTTTACCCCCTCGGCAGGCCAAATCGACTTTGCATCGCGTACAATATGAGGACCGTAAGTGGCTAGGGTGATTCCCTAGAAAATGACCTCGCCGTTGCCGTTGCGTTTTAATCAGGTCCCTCTTACTCCCGCGTAGTAGTAGTCCAAGACCGTAGGTTTGAGTCCCAGGGGGAATCCTATTTTTTACGGAGTGTTTGCATGCGACGAGTACTGATCCAAGTGGGGGCGGCACTAGCAGTGTTGACCACCCTGGGAGCGGCACACGGCCCGAACACGATGGAAAAGAACGCCGAGGCTCAGATCCAGACCGGTGCGGCCCAGTCAGCGCCTGCGGTGCCCAAACGTTCCGCTCACAAGGCTACAAAACCGTACGAGATCGGCCCTGCCTCCTGGTACGGTCAATATTTCCACGGGAAGCAGACCGCCTCGGGCGAAACCTACAATATGTATGAAATGACCGCTGCCCATCCGGAGCTGCCGTTGGGAACCCGCGTCCGGGTTACGAACCTGCACAACGCTAAAGCCGTGATTGTTCGGGTCAACGATCGGGGACCACTGGTTCCGGGACGCATTATCGACCTTTCCTATGGCGCCGCCAAGGTGCTTGGGTTCAGCGAAAAGGGCGTTCAGCAGGTCAGGCTGGACATCGTTCCCGCGGAAACCCCGACGGAAAGAGCGAGTTTGCGGCAATAACCTGCAGTAAACTGGGTGCATGACCGAGACTCGCGACCGCCTTATCATCGCCCTCGACGTCAACACCTCACTCCAAGCCCAACAAATCGTGCAATCGGTCGGGGAATCTGCCTCGACCTTCAAGGTTGGTAAGCAGCTCTTTACCGCCGCTGGTCCGCAAATCGTGCGCGACCTCATCTCCTCGGGCAAAAAGGTCTTTTTAGACCTCAAATTCCACGATATTCCGAATACGGTGGCTTCCGCAGTGCGGCAAGCCTCGGAACTACGCGTAAGCATGCTCACTGTCCATGCCTCGGGTGGGTCAAAGATGCTGCGCGCGGCGGCGGACGCTGCCAGTCCCTCGACGCTGGTGCTGGCGGTCACGGTACTGACAAGCCTGAGCGATGAGGATCTGTCGGAGATCGGAATCGCAGGAAACGTGAAGGCCCAGGTCCTTCGGCTGGCGGGATTAGCGCGGGCCAACCGGATTCGAGGGGTGGTGGCTTCAGCGCACGAGGCACGCGAGCTACGGCGGGAGCTGGGCGACGATTTCGCGATCGTCACCCCAGGGGTGCGTCCGGCGGGAACGGCTAAGGGAGACCAGGCGCGGGTGGTGACTCCATCCGAGGCCCTGCGATCGGGCGCCAGCCACATTGTGGTGGGACGCCCGATCACGGAAGCGGCCGACCCGGCGATGGCAGCGCGCGAGGTTCTTGCGGAGCTAGAAGGGTCTCTGCAGGCGCGGTGAGCCGGGTGCCGCTTCATCTGGCAAGCTGCAGCACCTGATAAGGGCGGCACAAGTCCGACATATTTCATAAAATTTTTGAATGTTGTCGATTCCCCTCGAGATCGACCGTCATTCCTATGCAGTTCAAATTTGGAAAATCAAAAAGTTCGCGCGCCTTGCGCCAGGAGAATTCAATGGCACAGTTCTTGATCCTTCTCTACGGAACCCCGACCAACTGGACAACCATGAGCCCGGAACAGATGCAGGAAGCCATGCAGAAATATTTTGCGTGGGGCAACAAGATGCGGAAGGAAGGCCGGTTGCTCGGCAGCAACAAGCTGACGGATGGCGCAGGCAAGGTCCTGCGCGGCAAGAAAGACGTGCGGGTTACGGACGGACCCTTCACCGAAGGCAAGGAATTCCTGGGTGGCTATTACATGTTCAACGCGGACAGCTACGACCAGGCGGTCGACCTTTCGCGGGATCATCCGCACTTGCTGTATGGCGGCACGGTCGAGGTGCGCGAGATCGAGGAGATGCCAAGCGCCGAATGAGTGACGCCCAACAACACGTAGCGGGCGTGGTCGACCATCTGTTCCGCAGCAGCGCGGGACAGATGGTTTCCTACCTGACGCGTGTGCTGGGACCGGCGCATCTCGACCTGGCGGAAGAGGTGGTGCAGGATGCGCTGGTGAAGGCGCTGCAGGCGTGGCCAATGGCCGGGATTCCCGACAACCCGGCCGGATGGCTGTTGCAGGTAGCACGCTACCGGGCACTGGACATCATCCGACACCGGGGAATGGCCGCCGCCAAAGAAGCAAATATCGTCACTGAGCTTTCGCGGATCAATCCAGCGGGTGAACTGGAAATCCGCGACCAACTGCGCGATGACGAATTGCGCATGATTTTCCTGTGTTGCCATCCAGCGATTTCGCGCGATGCGCGGGTGGCCCTCAGCTTGAAAACGGTGAGCGGATTTTCGGTGGAGGAGATCGCGCGCGCTTTTCTGGCCGAACCGGCGACGGTGGGGCAACGACTGGTGCGGGCCAAGCGGCAAATCCGTGACGCCAATGTGCGGTTCGAACTGCCTCCTAACCGGGAACTCGCGGAGCGGTTGGACTCGGTGCTGGAAGTGATTTACCTGCTGTTCAACGAGGGCTATGCCGCGCATGCGGGCGGTGATTTGATCCGGCAGGAGTTATGTGCAGAGGCGTTGCGGCTGGCAATGCTGGTAGCGGAGTCTCCGATCGGCGATCCGCGAACCCATGCGCTGGTAGCGCTGCTTGCGTTGCAGGGCGCGCGCTTCCCTGCCCGGGTGGATGACCAGGGGGAACTGGTGCTGCTGGAAGACCAGGACCGTACGAAGTGGGACCCGCGTTTGATCTCGCTGGGCTTTCATCACCTGGCGGCAAGCGCGGATGGAGAAACCATCACCGCCTACCATGTGCAAGCGGCGATTGCGTCGGTGCATGCGCATGCCAGGAGCGCAGCCGAGACGAACTGGGAATACATTCTTCAGTTGTATGACGACCTGATGGAACTGAATCCGTCGGCGGTGGTCGCACTCAACCGGGCGATTGCAATTTCGAGAGTGCAAGGCAGAGATGCGGCACTGGAGGAGATCGAAAGGATTACAAAGGATCCGGCGCTGGCGAGTTATTACCTTCTGCCCGCAACGCGCGGACGATTGCTGGCCGAAGATGGACAAACATCTCTCGCCGCCGAATGTTTTCGTGACGCGCTGCGCTGCCAGTGTTCAGAGCCGGAAAGACGATTCTTGATGCGAAAGCTGCGGGAGTGCGAGGAAGCGCATCTTCCCCTTCGGAATATCTAGCGCTTAGGGCCTTGAGATACCGACAGGCGCAACTTGAGATTTCCAGCGTGAATAAGAAAGGAGAGCCGTAGCTCTCCTTTTTGTTTGTCTGTGACTTTTCTAATCTTCGGTGGAAGATTCGGCGGGCTCGGAAACTTCATCCGCTGGTGGCTCGACGGCAGCTTCGACGGGGTTGCCGTCAGTCGCCGGCTTCTTCAGTTTCACGATGGTGATCTTGCTGAAGCCTTCGTCAAAGCGCGGCGGACGCAGCTTCTGCGCCATGCGCTGGATGACGTCGTCAGGAACATTGCGGCCGCGTTTGCGGTTGCGCTCGATGCAGACTTCGGTGGGCACGTCGAAGAAGACCGCGTGAGCGTCGTACCCGAAGTCGTGGGCGAGCTTGATCCAGCTGCGACGTTCTTTCGGTGAGAGGTTAGTAGCGTCCACGTGGTTCCAGGGGCGCTTGGCGATCATGCGGGCGCGCAGCAACGAACGCAACGTAGAGAAAACCAGGTCCTGGTAGCGCTGCTCGGTGACATCGTCGAACAGGAGCGTGCGCATGAGATCGCTGGACAGGGGAATGAGGTTGTGACGCTTGAACCAGGTGCTCTTGCCCGAGCCTGGCAGTCCGATGGCGAGGACGACTGCGCCTTTCGGCTGGCGGGTACGCACGGGAACTTGACCGGGCCCAGCGGCAGCGGCAGCAGCAGCAGAGTCGTGCTCGATTGCGCCGTGCGGTTCAGGCAAGGCGGAGTCGCCGGGAATGTCGGCAGCTTCCGCACCTTCGCCAGTTAGACCACCAGGGCTGGGCAGGGTTGGTTTGGAAGGTCCACCGGGCACTGCACCCCGCGTACGTCCGCGGCCTCGGCGGCCTCGACGGCGGGAAGAACCACCGCGTGCTTCGTCGGTACCGGCCGCGGCGGCAGCAGCGGGTTGGTTTTCGCCGTAGCCGCTTTCTGCGATGGGAGCGTCGATACGATTACCAATATCGTCAGGAGGAAGTTCCGTGGGGTCGCCTCGATCGAGCGAGGGCTGCAACGGAGGGGGCTGATCCCCCGGTTTTTCGGGAGCTTTTCGAGTGCGCCGCTTATTGCGGTCGCGCATCCACTTGCGCATAAGGGGTTTATACCACGTTCGCGCCTCACGAGGCGAGTCGCGGGAGGGGCGTTGGGGAGGGAGTTTCCCACAATTCAAAAACCTTGGGAGTTCCCGAAATAGATTTCAGTTCTTCGTGGATTGCAGAGTTGCGAGAGAGGGACTTAACGCCCGGCAGGCGAAGGCGTTCAGCGAACGATGGCTTTCCTCGGGGCGCGATGGAATCGTTCCCACAGTTTCAAAGGAACCGAGACCAGGAGGCTGGGCATGCGGTCGCCGACGATGGCAGCCGAGGTGGCACGGGCAAAGCCTTCGGCGGCGAGAAAAATAAAAATGAGAGACAACGGATAAAACAGTTCGCTGACCATAATGAGCAGGACGGCTGTGCCCTGCGTGGTTTCGTTGCCTTGCGAGAAGTAATCGGTGAGGGCGAGAAGATGCTGGCGGAACTGCAGGAACTCGAGATAACCGAAGACGAGCAGTTCGAGGCTGCCCGAGATGAAGGCAACGGGCGCGGTCACGAAGACCTCGCGATATTTCCGCGGCTTGAAGCTGTCGACCAGGGCCTTCAGGAAAAGCACCCACGGAATCTACTGGAGCTATGCCAGTTCAGCAAGCGAATTCACGCGCTCCATTTTGGCCCTAAATTCACACCCATAAATATGTTCCCCGGTTTGCTGTGCAGTGATGTGGGTGCTAGGATTTTCTGTTGGCACTCATGCCGGCGAATTATCTGTAGTTCTCATCTTTGTTTGTTTTCACTGCCGGAGGAAAAATGGCAATCAAGGTTGGCATCAATGGTTTTGGCCGAATTGGCCGGAATGTCTATCGCGCCGCAATGAACGATAAGAACATCGAGATCGTTGCGGTAAACGATCTCACCGATCCGAAGACGCTGGCGCATCTTCTGAAATACGACTCGATCCTTGGCAACCTCCATCACAACATTTCGGCCACCGCCGACGCAATCAAGGTAGAGGACAAGAGCGTTCGAGTATTTGCCGAGAAGGATCCGGCAGCCCTGGATTGGTCGTCGCTCGGAGTGCAGGTGGTGGTGGAGTCGACCGGCCGGTTCACCAAGGCGGCGGACGCCAAGAAGCACCTGAAAGGGACGGTGAAGAAGGTCATTATCTCGGCCCCGGCCACGGATGAAGACATTACTCTCGTGCTGGGCGTGAACCAGGACAAGTACGACGCGGCGAAGCACAACGTGATCTCGAATGCGTCGTGCACTACGAACTGCCTGGCGCCGGTAGCGAAGGTATTGAACGATACGTTCGGCATCGAGCATGGCCTGATGACGACGATCCACAGCTATACCAACGACCAGGTAATTCTCGACTTCCCCCACAAAGACCTGCGCCGAGCGCGGGCGGCAGCGATCAACATGATTCCGACTTCGACGGGCGCGGCCAAGGCGTTGAAGCTGGTCATCCCCGAAATGGCGGGCAAGCTGGACGGGTTCGCGATCCGCGTTCCAACGCCAAACGTTTCGGTGGTCGACCTGACATTTACGGCCGAGAAGCCGGTGACCAAGGAGAGCATCAACGAGGCGATCAAGAAGGCTTCGGAAGGCGCACTGAAGGGCATTCTCGGATACGAAACGGCGCCGCTGGTCTCCAGCGACTTCAAGGGCAATTCCCTGTCGTCTATTTTCGACGCGGAACTGACGAAGGTGGTCGGCAACATGGCGAAGGTCATCTCGTGGTACGACAACGAATGGGGATATTCCTGCCGGGTACGCGACCTGATCACTTTCCTGGGAAGCAAAGGGCTGTAGGGTTCCGAGGGGCCGGGCGGGAGTCCGGCCTTCTCGTTTCGCCGGGGGCGAATGCCTCCGCGTTTCTGAACCTGACGCGGCGGTGGAACGCGATTTCACCCATCGTTGCATTCTTATTTCTGAGCACGCCGGTAGCACTCTGGGCGCGTGCGGAGTTCACTTCATGTCGAAGCTCTCGATCAAAGACCTGCAACTCAGCAATAAACGCGTTTTCATGCGCGTCGATTTCAATGTTCCGCTGGACGAACACGGACGGGTGACGGACGACACGCGGATCCACGAGACGCTGCCCACCATTGAGTACGCGTTGCGTCATGGAGCGCGCTTGATTCTCTGCTCCCACCTCGGGCGTCCAAAGGGCAAACCGAATCCGAAGATGAGCCTGAAGCCGGTGGCGGAACGGCTGCGGGTCATGCTCGATCACCTGATCGGGCCGGGTCAGAATGTTGGGTTCTCACCGGACTGCATCGGCATGCAAGCCGTGGAGATGTCGCAGCAACTGGAAAAGGGACAAGCGCTGCTGCTGGAGAATGTGCGCTTCCACGCGGAAGAAGAAAAGAACGATGAAACTTTTTCGAAGGAGTTGGCGAAGCTGGCGGAGTTGTATGTCAATGACGCCTTCGGATCCGCGCACCGCGCCCACTCTTCCACGGTGGGAATTACGAAGTTCGTCGAGAAGTCAGCGGCCGGATTGCTGATGCAGAAGGAGCTCGAATATCTCGGGAAGGCCCTGACGCATCCGCAGCATCCGTTTATTGCGATCCTGGGCGGGGCAAAAGTCAGCGACAAGATCGGGGTGATCCAGCACCTGATGACCAAGGTGGACGCGATCATTATTGGCGGGGGCATGGCCTATACCTTCCTGAAGGCAGAAGGACAGGAGATCGGCAAATCGCTCTTCGAGGCCGACAAGCTGGATCTCGCAAAACAATTGCTGGCGGACGCCAAGGCGCGCAACCTGAAATTCCTGCTGCCGGTGGACCATGTGGTTGCCGATAAATTCGATGCCCAGGCGAAGCCGGAACCGATTGCCGAAGGGCAGCCGATTCCAGCCGACAAGATGGCCCTCGACATTGGGCCGAAGACCGTCGAGCTATTCTCGGCGGAGATCGCGAAGGCGCGGACGATCGTCTGGAACGGACCGATGGGCGTCTTTGAATTTGAACACTTCGCCAAGGGCACGCGGGCGATTGCGAAAGCGGTGGCGGCCAATGCCGGGGCGATTTCGATTGTGGGTGGCGGCGATAGCGTCGCGGCAGTCCACGATGCTGGCGTGGCCGATAAGATCACTCACATCTCGACCGGGGGCGGCGCCTCGCTGGAGTTTTTGGAAGGCAAGAAGCTGCCGGGCGTGGAAGCGCTCACGAACAAGTAGGAGAGCGCGTGGCCGAGGCCGGTTACACGGTGGTGCTCGAGGGCGGAAAACTGATTGCCTTCGAAGGTCCGTACCGATATCACCAAATTGAGTGTTGATGCGGTCGTCAACGCCGCGAATTCCACCTTGCTGGGCGGAGGCGGAGTCGACGGTGCGATTCATCGCGCGGGCGGTCCGTCGATCCTGGCCGAATGCAAGCGCATTGTTTCCGAGATCGGTCGTCTGCCGGCGGGAAAAGCCGTGATGACCACCGGCGGACGGATGCCCTCGAAATACGTCATCCATACCGTCGGTCCGGTTTGGAGCGGCGGAAAGCGACGCGAGGCGGAGACGCTGGCCAGCGCCTATCGCGAATCGGTGCGGGTGGCGGATGAGAACTCCGTTACCACCATGGCCTTTCCTTCGATCTCGACCGGTGCCTATCGGTACCCGGTGGAAGAAGCGGCGCGAACCGCGATCAAGGCAGTGGCGGAAGCGCTGCAGAAAACTACCTTCGTGAAAGAAGTACGATTTGCACTTTTTGACAGCAGCACGCTGGACGTGTACGTCGCCGCAGCGCGCCAATGGGAAATGGAATACTTAAAATGAGCCGCAAGAAGATCATTGCCGGGAACTGGAAGATGTATAAAACCACGGAGCAAGCGCGGGAGTTTGTGAAGGCTTTTCTGCCGCTGGTGTCGGGTCATACGCGGGACGAAATTGTGCTTTGCCCGTCGTTCGTGTCTCTTTACGCCGTGGTTGACGCAACCAAGGGATCGAACGTGGGCGTGGGCGCGCAGAATATGCACTGGGAAAAAGAAGGCGCGTTCACGGGTGAGTGCTCGCCGGTGATGCTGGTGGCCGAGGGCGTGACCCACGTGATCATCGGGCACTCGGAGCGGCGACAATATTTCAACGAAACCGACGACACGGTCAATCGCAAGCTGGAAGTGGCGCTGGAGCATGGGCTCACGCCGATCGTATGTGTGGGCGAGGTGCTGGAGGAGCGAGAGGCGAACCTCACCGAAGACGTTCTGCGGCGGCAGTGTTCGCGGGCCTTCCGCGGAATTTCCGCCAAAAAAGCGGCCAAGATGGTGATCGCCTACGAGCCCGTGTGGGCGATCGGTACGGGACGGACGGCTACACCGGAGATCGCTGAAGAGGCGCACATGGTGATCCGGCACGAGGCGGAGAAAGCGTTCGGCAAGGAATTTTCCGATGCGGTACGCATCCAGTACGGCGGCAGCGTGAAGCCCGACAACGCGAAGTCCCTGATGTCGCAGCCCGATATAGATGGAGCGCTGGTGGGCGGAGCCAGCCTGGATCCGCAGAGCTTTGCGAAGATTGTGAAGTACTAGCGTCGGGAGGCTTCCCGCTTCAGCTCGTAAAAAAAGGGCGTCCGGGTTCGGACGCCCTGGGTGCTATGAGTCGTATCGCGCTAGGCGGCTTTGGCTTCGACGTTCACGCCATCGGCGATTTCGCTTAAGGTTGCATCTGCTTCCTTCTCCTCGTCCAAGGTCTGCTGCAGAAGATTAGCGATTTCGGTGCGGCCGAGCAGCTTCGCGTAGGTGCGCACTGTGCCGTATCCGGCGATCTCGTAGTGCTCCACGCGCTGCGCAGATGCGATGATCCCGGCATCGAGAACGCTGGGCTCTTCCGCGTCGGACATGAGACCTTCGCCTTCAGCGATGACGCCTTTCATGCCCTTACAGGTCTCGCCGGAGGCCTCTTCCCCAAGGATCTTGAAGATTTGGTCAAGGCGTCGGATCTGTTCGCGGGTCACGTCGAGGTGCTCCTGCAAGGCTTCCTTCAAATTAGCGTGCTGCGCTTTTTCGATCATCTTGGGCAATGCTTTGGTGATCTGCTGCTCGCCGTCGTACAGGTCGCGCAGCTGCTCCACAAAAAGGTTCTGCAAATTTTCAAGTTTCATCGAGAACAGGGCCATGGGTTCCTCCTGGAAATGTGTGTGACCCATACGATGATGGATATGCAGGGCGTGTTGGGTGGGAGCGAAGGTTGATCAATAATTGATTTGCTGCTGCTGGTGGCGGCGCAGGTACCAGCAGGGCTGGAAGCCGAGATGCGGAAAAATTGAGCGTACGCAGGTTTGGGCTTGGGGATCGGCAGCGACATACTCAGCTTTGTTTCCCTTTTGCGGGATCTGGTAGACGATATCGACCTGCACGGAATCGTAGCCCTGGTTGCGGGCGACGCGAAAGTGCAACATTGCGTAATCCACCGCGTAGAGCAGGATCACTCCGAGAATGACTCCCCCGATGATGCGCGGCAGGGCACGTTTCATATTGACGATAGTACCCCATTGACCGGCACTCTCGAATAGGAACAGAAAAGCCGTGACCCGGAGGCCACGGCTCTGGTGAAAAGGCGCCGCTTTAGCGGTGCGGCGTGGAACTGGTATCGGGGCTCGTGCTATTCGGGCTCGTGCTGTTCGGCGTCGAGGTCGAAGACGGGCTCGAGGTGCTATTCGGATTCGTCGAGTTCATGTCGGAACTGCTGGAATTGGAGTTCGGGGTTGCACTCGGATTGCTGCCGGAGTTCGACGGCGAAGTCGAATTCATGTCAGGGCTAGCAGTCGAGGACGGCGAAGTTGTCGACGACGGCGAGCTCGAGCTGTTGCTGCTCGGGCTGGATTGAGTCGAAGGGGTACTCTGTGAGCTGCTCGCTCCGCTGCCTGCGCCGTTGCCTTCGTTACCACCCGCAGTGCTGGTGCTGCTCTGGGCGAGGGCAATGCCCGTCGAGAAAATGACTGCTGTTGCAATCGTGAGAAGTTTCTTACTCATTCGTTTTTCTCCTGAGCGCTGGTTAGCGTCGTTGGCAGTGAGATGGCACAAAAACGGAAGAGTTTGCTTCAAATCGAGAGCAGCACACCGTTTGCAACAGCGAAACGAGCTCCATTCAGGAAGCGACGTTCACGGAGCGGCCGGCAGCACTGCTATCGACGTCCACCAAGTCACGGATGTCCTGATAAATGCCGCTTGGGACCACCATGCGAGCTACCAGATCAAGCCTGTGACGATAGGGACGGTTATCGATGATGCGGTCGACCAGGCCCTCGTTCAGGCCAGGCACGCGGAGCAGGTCCTCCCGCGAGCAACGGTTAAGATCGACGCCGGGGGCCGTGCTGTAAAGACGCCGGGCGGCATCTCGCAATTCCCTGGCAACCCAAACTCCCACTAAGATTCCCGCAGTCCAAAGAACAAAGCGTTTCATACATGTCTCCCGATTAATGATAGCGACAGCAGTAGGATGTCGGGAATAGGGCTACGTTTGCCGGGGTTCGGAGATTCAAGGGGTACGAAAGTGCAGGGAGGCGCCTGGGCGCTACGGCGAGGGTCAGCGTTTTGCGGTGTTCAGCTCGGAAACATACTTCTGGATCTCACGATGGAGGTTAAAGAGCCTTTGCAGGACAGACGGGTCTTGGCTGGACTGCAACATGTCCCGCAGGCATGCTTCAACTTCGAGCAGTTCGGTGAGCGCGACGGTTTCTGCCACTTTGCCACGATCGGTATCCGACGGCTTTGAAGAACTTTTCATGGTGGTGTTCCTGCATAAGTGTCCCGCTTTCCCGACGCCTTTGCACTCCCTCGGTTGTGGGACAGAGTTTCGTGCGGGGGCAGATTGGCCCAGGCAAAGTTGCATAGTTCCGTAACCGTTGAACATACAGACTCTTATTCCCGCCTTCGGTGCTTTTCCACAATTGGTTCCACTTAGCCTGCCAAAACCCTTATCACAACTGCCAGTGATATCTTCGGGGCCGTGCCTCAACAAAAAGGCGGATCAAAGCATGCGAAAGGGGGTGTAATGGAATGGACGGTCTTGCTCGATTTGCGAGTGACGGGTCGAGGGCAAAGTCATGAAGATCGAAAGTTTTGATGCGAAGAAGTTCCCGGAGATGCGCGGGTGCAAGTGGCAACCGGTTCGCGAAACGGTGGAACGGGGTTGCGGCCAATGCGAGGTGCGGTTCGTGGTGACCGACCACGGGCGGCGCGAAGCTTTCTGCAAACATCACCTCGCGATTGAGATGGAAGAAAATGTCCGCTTACGCGCGGCGCTGCTTGTGCAGTTGGCTGACACTGTCCTGCGGTAGTCAGTGGGTGGTTGCCGCGCGGTGTCGCGTGGGTCGCGGATCCGTGAGATGGACTACGGTGGCAGCCGCAGTGTACATGACGATGTCCTTGCCGTCGTCTTCCATGGCGGGAACCACATACTTCAGAAGTTTGGGGTCATTCCGTTTCGCAATAGCCGAGAGAGCTGCTGCGCGCACAAGCCAGCTCTTATCGTCCACGGCATCACCCAGCGCCTGCGCACTCTCGGGATCGGGATCGGCAGCCAAGGTGCGTGCCGCGGCAGCTCGCACCGGGGAAACTTCGTCCTTGGTCAACATGCGGTAGGCGGTGTACCCCATGCCTCCAAAAGGAACGAAACCGAGTCCTCCTTCGATGCCCATCTCGGCGAGCTTTTTCGGATCGTGCAGGACCTTCATTTGTTCGCTGATGAGTGAACCCTTGGCTTTGCGCTGCCCGGTAAGAACGGCATAGAACACCTCATACCCAGCGTCGTCCTTCATATCGAGGAGCGCCTTGGCGCACGCCAACACGACGGCGGTGTCGTCGTCGTCGAGACGCTTTTTCAGGAGCGGAATCGATTGCCGCGCTCCCATTTCTCCGAGCGAACTGGCAGCCGCGATGCGCACTCTCGCTTCCTTGTCTTCCAGTCCCGCCTCGGCAAACTTGCGCGCTTGCGCATTGTTGGGAATAAGGCCCATGGCGCCGAGGGACTTGGTGCGACGGTCGGTGCTGTTGTTTTGCGCGCCGGTGCGGAGAATTTCCCAAGCTTCTTCGCGCGGCGTTTGTTTCTTTTCAGCGGAAGCAGCGGGCGCGGGCTTCGATTCAGGAGCGGGCGTGGTTTGAGGTTGGGCAGGAGCCGTCGAGTTGGGTTGAGAGGGTTCCTGAGGTGCGGGAGAAGGCGGGGTTGAAGACACATCCTGCGCCAATAAAGAGAGGGCGCTCAAAAGAAATATGAACAGAAAACTGCGCATAGTTGGTCTCCTGGGCGGAACTTGCCACTTGATCGTATGCTATTTCGAGCCTCGGATGGCGTTGTCGAGATCGATGCGGTTGTTTTCGAGCACAGTTCCGATGGCTCGGTCCAACGCCACTTTCGCTTCGATATAGGTGCTGCGGGAGGCGACTTCCGTAGAGCGTGCCTGGGCGAGATAGGCGGCGTCTTGCACGATGAAGAAGTTTGATGTGGCGCCGACAGAGAGGCGATCCCGATCCGCCTGCAACACTTGTTCCTGATATTTGCGGCTGTTCTCGGCGGCGACGAACGCGGCGCGCGCCACCTCCACTGCGGAGTATGCGTTCTCAACCTCGACGCGGACCTGATTCTCAAGTTGCTGCAGGCGGGCTTGCATCTGGCGAAGCTGCAAGGTGTCGCGCTGGGCATCCGCTTGCGCAATTCGGTTGCGGATAGGGAGGGTGAGCTGGATACCTGCCTCGTAGATGTGCGCCGTGGGCGAGGTCGGCGTGGTAATGGGGCTCGGAATGGAGGGCGCGAGTGAAGCGGAAGACAGCGTGCCATGAGTTTGCAAGCTGCCGAAAAGATCGAGTTCGGGCAGGAGTTCGTTCTTCGACCCCTGCAGTGTGATCTGCCCGTTGGTGACCTGCAATGCCGCCTGCGCGAAGTCGGGACGAGCCGCAAGTGCCTGGCTGACGAGGTCATCGACCGGAGCGAGCATGTCGGCAGCCGGAATCACGATTGGATCTGTCGGTACAATGCGGACGCTCTTGAGGATGCTGTCACCCGAGCCACGACGGGCAAGCTGGCTTTTCAACACCGTCTCCTGCTGTACAACCAAGCCCTGGGAGCGAACCAGGTCCAGTTCGCTGCTGGCGACGAGAGATTGCGCACGAGTCAGTTCAAGAGGCGGCAAAGTGCCGACTTCCACTTGCGCCTGGTCGTCGGAATAAAGCTTTCGTGCGGCGGCGAGGGTGTCCTGTTTCACGGCGGCATCTTCACGGAGGCTGACCAGGTCGTAATAGAGCCGCATCACTCCTGAAACGATGTCGATCAACTGCTGGCGGAAAATCAGCCGCGAGATCTTCAGGTCATTATTCGCGATGCGAATGTAGCGGCGGTTCACGTCAGGACCGAAGCCGCGGAGCAGGGGCTGGGAAATGGTGAAGATCGCATTGGGCGCGGTGAAGAACGGATTAGCGGTGGAATTCGTGGCGGCGAGAATTTGCGAGCTGTTGTTTACTCCCGCCTGTATCTGGGTGCCCGGGCTGAAACCCTGGACGAGAGAAAAATTGGCCAGCGTGTTATTGAGACTGTCGGGCGTGCCAGCCGAACTGCTGCCTACGCTGCTGCCGCTGGTGGTGGTGCTCATCGAAGGATCTCGCTTAAGCCAAGCGAGTTGACCGACAATGGTGGGATCGTAAACAGGAAGGGTGGGACCGGTTGAGAACGGAGTTGTGCCCTGCAAGGAGAGATTGGTCTGGACCTGCTGAATTTGATTCAAGTCGAACGTATTTGTAATGGTGGGATTGGTGGGACTGACGGTGGCGGCAGAGGCATTCAACAAAGGACTACCGGGGCCGCCGACGCCCGTGGGAACCTGCGCTTCCGTGTAATCGAGACCACGTGCAGTACCACCGCCCTTGGTCCGGAGAACATCCGTGTCGGCGATCGAAAGGTCGTAACGATGGATCTCGACGTCGAGATTGTTCTCGACTGCGAGTTCGAGCGCGTCCTGCAACGTCAGGTTGATAACGCCGTTCTGTACGAGCGAAGCGATCTTGCTGGTGTGATCGAGTTGAAGGTCAGGAACCGGCCGATAGGTATAGGCCCGGAGAAATGGTAGAAAACCGATAGAAGTGGGACGCTCCTGCGCGGGCTTGGTCGAATCATTTTCCGTCTTCTGGATGACATCTGTGCGCGAAGATGGCGGTGCAGCCGGCGTCGCCGTCTGTGCGACTGCTGAATCCGGCCAAGCTGAAAACAGGGCGAAGAAGAGCGCCACTTGCTGGAATCGCTGGCTGATCATTGCCCCGGATTCTTCTTCCCCGAGCCGCCTTTTTGGCCCGAACCTTTGTTCTGTTTTGACGTATTGTCGCCTTGCTGTCCTTGCGGCTGGGCAGTCGGTTGGCTGCCCCCGGGAGCGGGAGCTTCGCGGGGCGTGACCTTCGCGCCTTCAGTGGCCACGTCACTGGGGTTGATGGCGACCAGGTCGCCTTCATTCAGACCAGCGAGCACCTCCAACTCCGCTCCATAATCGCGGCCCACCGTGATTGGTTGCAGGTGCACGGTATTGTCGTGGACCAGGGCGACCATGGTTCCCTGCGAACGATAAACCAGGCTATCGGAAGGAATGATGAGAGGAGGAGCGACACGAATGTTTTCAAAGGTGATGATGCCGTACATGCCGGGAAGAAGCTTTCCGTCGTGGTTATCGACCTGGACTTCCGTCAGTAAAGTGCGGGTTGAAGAATCCACCGAGTGAGTGGTGCGCGTAACCTTGCCGGTGAACTTCTGGTTGGGCACTGCATTCACGACGACATCCGAGTTCTGGCCCACCTGGATGAACTGTGCATACGACTCGGGAATGCTGATAAAGACCCGCAGGCGGTCCGCCTGGGCGACACGAAACATTTCTCCGCCCTGCGCCAGTCCCGTAGGAACAGAGGGCGCGCCGGAGTTCCCCTGGCCGGCCCCGGTAGCAGAGATCAGCGTGCCAACGTCGACGTTGCGCGCGGTCACGATACCGTCGAAGGGCGCGACTACCTTTTCGTAGCTCTGCAGCCTGAGAAGGCGATCGACGGCCGCCTTATTGGCGACCACGCTATTTTCAGCCGCCTTGACGTTGGCTTGCGCAACTTCGTAATTCGCTTCCTGGGTGTCGCCATCCTGGCGTGAGAGAACGCCTTTCGCGACCAGGACCTTGTAGCGTTCCCAAGTGACCGCAGCCAGCTTTAACTGCGCTTCCATTTGGCCGAGGACCGACTGGCTCTGCAACAAGGTGGCGCGGGCCTGATCGACTTGCTGGTCGAGATCCGGCGCGTCAATGAGGGCAAGGAGCTGGCCGGCTCGCACCCGCTGGCCGAAATCGGCGTAGCGCTTGGAGATGTAGCCGGCGGCGCGAGCATAAATCGGCGCCTCGACGACGGCGGTCATGGTTCCGGGAACGGTGAGGTGGGTCTCTGCCTTGGAGCGCCGAACTTTGGTGACTTCGAGGGGCGGAGGTGCAGTCTCGCGCTGCTTGGCCGCTTCATCATTCTTCTTATTCTGCTCGTGACGGGGCAGGAAGCCCACTAGAAACACGATGAGCAACACAATCAGGCCGGCAATCACCCAGAGCCAGAGGTGCTTGGGGCTATGCCTGCCGATGTCGGCCTCGTGTTTGATTTCGGTTTGCTGTTCGCTCATGTCTGCTTATGCATTCTGTGGCTGTTCGCCAACGTTCGGTTCATGCCATTCCTCGTCGATTTTCTTGTCGTAATCGACTGGTGGATTCTTGCGCAGTAAAGAGTAGACGATCGGCACGATGATCAACGTGCTGACCGTGGCCAGCAGCAGACCACCAATGACGGCGCGTCCCAACGGTGCGTTCTGCTCGCCACCTTCTCCCATGGCCAGTGCCATCGGCAACATACCGATGATCATCGCGAGGGCCGTCATGCACACCGGGCGCAGGCGGGTGTAGCCGGCCGAGATCGCCGCCTCGACGCGGTCTTTCCCTTCGAGGCGTTCGTCATTTGCAAAGGTGACGAGCAGGATGCTGTTCGCGGTGGCGACGCCAATGCTCATGATCGTACCCATCAGCGAGGGAACGTTGAAGGTGGTCTGGGTGACAAACAACATCCAGAGAATGCCAGAAAATGCTCCGGGCAGAGCCATCAGGATGATGGCCGGATCCAGCCAGGATTGGAAGTTCACCGCCATCAGGAGGTACACAAAGATGATGGCGAAGACGATGCCAATGCCGAGGCGGGTAAACGACTGATTCATGGTTTGCACCTGGCCGCGCATAACGACGAAAGCGCCGCGAGGCAGATGATGGCCGACGTCCGCGAGGATCTTGTTGATGTCGCGAGCGACGCCGCCGAGATCGCGCTGGTCGGCGTCCGCATAAATGTCATAGGTAGGTTGCACGTTGTAATGATTGACGATGGCGGTCGAGACCGAGCGCCGGAAGTCGGCCACGTTCCCGAGCAACTGCGGCCGCTGGCCGGCACTGCTGGTCAATGGCGTGTTCTGCAGGGCCTGCATGGAATCAATCTTGTATTGCGGCGTTTGGACCATCACGGAGTAGTTGACGCCGTTGCTGTAGTTCAGCCACTGGTTGGGGGCGGTCTGGTAGCTGCCGCTGAGCGAGATGAGAAGTGAGCTGGCGACATCGCGCTGGGAAAGACCAAGCTGCTGGGCCTTGCTGCGGTCCACGTCGACGTCGATCTCGGGATATGCAACCTGCTGGTGAATGTGGACGTCGACCGCGCCCGGGATGTCGCGCATGCGATCGCGAATCTGTTCAGCCACTTTGTAATTGGCGACCGGGTCTCGGCCTACGACCTGCACATCGATAGGCGACGGCAGTCCGAAATTCAAGATCTGGTTGGTGATATTGGCGGGAGGAAAGAAGTTCGATTCCTGCGGAAATTTCTGCGCGAGCATGGCGCGGATTTTCCGCACGTAGCCGCGCGTCGAGTGATGCTTCTCTTTCAAGGCGATCAGGATGTCGCCGTCCGCATTGCCGATGGTCGAGGAGTCGCTGAACGCCAGGTTGATACCGCTGGCCGGTAGTCCGATGTTGTCGAGGATCAGGTCGATTTCATCCGCGGGCACGATCTGGCGAATCTCCTGCTCAATGCGGGCGAAGATCACTTCCGTATCCTCGATGCGCGTTCCCTCGGGGGCACGCACGTGCAGACGCATCTGCCCGGCATCTACGTAGGGGAAAAAGTCTTCGCCAATCACCAGAACTAAGAGACCCGATGCGAGGACAAAAGCGCCAAACACGATCAGCACGACGGCGCGGTGATAGAGCGACCAGGTGAGCACGCCTTTGTACCACTCGCGAAAGCGCTCGAAGTGGTACTCGAAGCGCTGGTGAGTCCGCCAGATCCAGCTGCGTGATTCCTTGGTGTCCGGATGCTCTTCGGTATAGAGAGGCATTTCCGGACCAAGCAGGAAATGCACCATCGTCGGAACAAGCGTGCGCGAGAGCAGGTACGAGGCCATCATGGCGAAAGCCACGGCCATGGCCAGTGGCGTAAACAGGTACTTGGCGGCTCCGGTGAGCAGAACGACCGGCACGAAGACGATGCAGATGGAGAGGGTGGAAACGAGCGTGGGAACGGCGATCTGCTGGGCGCCATCGAGGATGGCGCGGGTGAGCGGTTTTTTCATTCCCATGTTGCGGTGGACGTTTTCCAACTCGACGGTGGCGTCGTCCACCAGAATGCCGACCGCCAAGCGCCAGGCCGCCGAGGGTCATGATGTTGATGGTTTCGCCCAGTGAAGTGAAGACCACGATAGAGGTCAGGATCGAGAGTGGAATGGAAGTGCAGACGATGAGCGTGCTGCGCCAGCTTCCCAGGAAGAGCAGGATCATGAGAGCGGTGAGAAATGCCGCGATCGACGCCTCACGCAACACACCGAAGATTGAGGCGCGCACGAATACTGATTGATCGAACTGCGGAGTAATTTTCAGGCTCGCCGGCAAGGTGCTTTCGATGCGCGGCAGGGCAGCGCGGACCGCTTTCACAATATCGAGAGTGGAAGCTTTGCCGTTCTTCAGCACGGAGAGCATGGCGGAGCGCGAACCATTGAGGCGCACGATATTGGTCTGGACCGCGAATCCGTCGCGTACTTGAGCAACGTCCTTCATATAGACGTACGCGCCATTGGTGGAACGAATGGGAAGATTGTTGAGTCCGTCCACCGTGGTGGGGCTGCTGTTCACCCGCACGAGGTATTCCTTGTCGCCCATTTTTGCGGTGCCGGCGGGGAGGATCAAATTCTGCACGCTCAGTGCATTGGAAACGTCCTGGGCCGAGACTTGCTTGGCAAACATCATGTTCGGATCGATGTCGACCATGATCTGGCGCTGCTTACCGCCGTAAGGGAGCGGAACGGAAGCGCCCTGCACGGTGGCAAGCTGGGTGCGGATGAAGTTCGTTCCGTAGTCGTAGAGTTGTGACTCGCTGAGACCCTCGCCCGCCAATCCCAACTGGAGCACCGGGACCGAAGAAGCGTCGTACTTCACGATGGCAGGCGGCGTGGTGCCCGGAGGCAGGACCTTCAAAATCGTCTGCACGATGGAGGTGACCTGCGAGATCGCAAGCTCCACCTTGGCGGTTGGCTGGAAATAGACCTTGATGACGGCTACACCGTTATAGGACTGCGACTCGATATGCTCGATATCGTTCACAGTAGTGGTCATGGCGCGCTCGGTGATGGTCACCATGCGCTTTTCCATTTCGTCGGGCGAAAGACCGGTATAGGTCCAAATCACGCTGACAACGGGGATATCGATGTAGGGAAAAATGTCTTTTTGGGTCGTGACAATGGCGGACAGACCCAGGATGAGGATCAGCAGAGAAGCAACCACGAAGGTATAGGGACGACGAAGTGCGAGCCGGACAATCCACATACGAGGCCAACCTGATTACCATCCGATGCGCCGAATGCGCTGACAGGTCCACCGGGAGGTACAAAGGCCTAATAATAAATGGAAGCGCGGCAGGGTGGTGGATGTTACAGAGATTTACGCCTTGGCAAGCAGGGTTGCGTGAATCGCATTCACCAGATCGGTACGCGAGAATGGCTTTCGCAGACAGGCATGGCCGTCCTGCAGCAGCTCCGGTAGGGTGACGGCGTCATCCGCGTGACCCGACATAAAGATCACCTGCAGCCCGGGTCGACGGCTGCGAACGGCCTGGGCAAGCGTGCGTCCATCCATTCCGGGCATCGCCAAATCGGTGAGCAGCAGGTCCACCTGCTCGCCGGACTCGATCCTGGCAAGGGCCTCCGAACCGCTATCGGCACCAACCACTTGCATTCCGGCCGATGCCAGAAATTCAGCCAGAATCTCGCGTAACGCGGTTTCGTCCTCCACCAGAAGAATCTTGGCGGATGACGTCGTTTCTTTTTGCCGTGTATTTGGGGTAGTTTGCGCCATCGGCGTAGCGAGGGCGGGCAGATAAACGCGGAATGTGGTGCCCACATTCTCTGCGCTCTCGACTTGAATGCGTCCCTTCATCTGTTCGACCACACCGTAAATGGTGGCGAGACCGAGGCCGGTACCGCGTCCGGCAGGTTTCGTCGTGAAGAAAGGTTCGAACAGGTGTTTCTTCGTCTCGGCACTCATTCCGCACCCGTTGTCGGAGAGTTCTAGGAGAACGAACCCACGATCGAGCGGCCGTCCGGACTCAGGATCTAAGTTCTGAAAAGAGGTCTTCAATTCGAAGCGGCCACCATGCTGCATCGCATCGCGGGAATTGGCAGCGAAATTGAGTAGCATCTGCTCGATTTGTCCCTGGTCGGCTTGAATCGGCGGAAGCTTCTCGGAAAGGTGGTTTGCCATTCGAATGTCTGCGCCTACCAGTCGTTGCATCATATCGGCGACGCCAAGGATCGCGGCATTCAGGTCAAGCGAAGCCGGAGTGATGACCTGTTTGCGGCTGAAGGTCAGCAGTTGCCGGGTGAGTGCATGAGCCCGCTGGGTAGCCGACATGATCTCCACCACGCGCTTCCCTGCCGATGCCGGCAGCTCCGGGTCGGCGTTCAGCAGCTCGGCGTAGGCGGAGATAACGCCGAGCATGTTATTGAAGTCGTGGGCCACTCCGCCCGCTAAGCGGCCGACCGCTTCCATCTTCTGCGACTGGTAAAAGTTTTCTTCGAGACGCTTGCGGTCGGTGACGTCGGCGGTAATGCCGGCCACCCGGCGCACGTCGCCATCGCTATCCTTCCATCCCCGGCCGGAGGTCAACAGCCAGACGACTTTGCTATCGGGACGCAGGATGCGGTAGTCCACCTGGTAGCGGCCGCCGCCGCGAAAAGCATCCTCGAGAGCAATCCGCAGACGGTTCTGGTCGTCCGGATGCACCAGAGCCAGGAAGTCCGCACTGCGATAGTGACGATTGGTTTTTTCGAAACCGAAGAGTCGCAAAGCTTGTTCGGAACAGAAGAATTCGTCGGTTTGCAGGTCCCAATACCAGGTGCCGATGCCGGAGGCTTCGGTCGCCATCTCGAGATTCGATTGGCTGGCCTGGAGTTGACGCTCAATGCATTCACGGGTCCCGATCTCGCGTTGCAGTTCCTGGATGCGCTGCTCCTGGAGCTGAAGCTTACGACGCTCCGCGACCAGGAGCGTGCACAAGAGAGCCAGAAATCCCGCGGCTGCGATCCATGCGTACACGACGACTGACTCCTGAGAATTTGTGGACCGGAATTCCTCGCGCGTACGAGGAGGTGCATTGGTAGCACATGTTAGTCCGTACATCGATTCGCTGGGAGTTACGGGAGTACCGTGAGGGAGTATCTAAAGACTAAGTACATTAAGCGGCAGGACTACGTTCTTGGCGCTAGAGGGTTGCGCGCGGGTATCCATATAATGAACGGGATCTCTCCCTGTTCCCTATGCGCGCAACCGCGACAACCCATGCCGCCGGCACTTCGAACCGTCTCTGGATCCAGAATCCGGCGATCGATTTGATTGTGGGCTGTGGCGCCTGGTCGGCGCCCTTGTTGCTCGTCTCATATTTCGCCATCTCGTCGCACGTGGCGGCCTGGTCGGTTGCTTTTTACTTCCTGGCGCTGTTCTTTAACTATCCGCATTACATGGCGACGATTTATCGCGCCTACCATACCTCGGAAGATTTCCAGAAATACAGGATCTTCACCGTTCACATCACCGGCCTGGTGGTCCTGACGGCCCTGCTGTCGCATTTTTATGTGCGGCTGCTTCCGTGGATCTTCACCCTGTACCTGACGTGGAGCCCGTGGCATTACAGCGGTCAGAATTATGGCCTGTTCATGATGTTCGCGCGACGCGGCGGCGCTGCGCCCACCAACACGCAACGGCGCGCGCTGTATTCGGTTTTCCTGATCAGCTTTCTTATCCTTTTTCTGAACCTGCATGCCGGACGCTCGGGCGATCCGATGTTCGTTTCGTTGCAACTGCCGGTTGTGGCGGTGCGCTGGGCGACGCTTTCGTTGGGCGCAGCATGTGTCGGCCTGGCTGTTTACGGGCTGACCGCGCTCTACCGACAGGCGGGAGCGAGAGACTTGATTGCTCCGGCAACGCTTCTATCGACGCAGTTCCTGTGGTTCCTGCTTCCAAGCTTGATGACCGCGACGGGACGCTTCGCCATTCCGCAGAGCCGCTACAGTACGGGCGTGCTAGCGGTCATGCACTCGGCGCAATACCTGTGGATCACCAGTTACTACGCCCGCCGCGAGGCAACGACCAACACTTCGCGATGGCGTCCGCTGGCTTATTTCGCAATCCTGATCGCGGGAGGAATCGCTCTCTTCATTCCCGGGCCTTGGCTGGCCAGCTATGTTTTTCATTTTGACTTTACCAGCAGCTTCCTGATCTTTACGGCTTTGGTCAACCTGCACCATTTCATTCTTGATGGCGCGATCTGGAAATTACGGGACGGGCGGATCGCTTCCCTTCTGCTCAATTCACCTGCACGCATCTCGCAATCGGCGAGCAACATGGGCGGATCGATCGTGCGGTTTGCGCGATGGGCGGTTAGTCCGGCGACCGGAGCAAAAGCGCTTCGCATTGGATCCGTTGGCGCGCTGCTGTTGCTGGCGGTGCTCGATCAAACGCGCTTTATGCTGGTAATGAGCGTGGACAAGCCTGCGAAATTATCACGCGCGGCGGGACTGAACCCTTTCGACGGAACGGTGCAACTGCGACTGGCGCGTGAGGCTGCGAATGCCGGACATGCCGATGAGGCGATTGCTGCCTTCACCCGGGCCATGGCGGAAAGGCGGTTGGATACCGCCGTCCGCGATCAGTTCCTGCGTTACCTGATTTCCCAGCAGCGCTACCCGGAAGCATTGAAGTTGGCGAACGCTGGTCTGGAGCGCACGCCCAAAGATGTGGATCTGCTGGTGAATCGGGGAATCCTGGCCAGCAGCTTGGGAGATCTGGATACGGCGCGGAGGAGTTGGGAAACCGCTCTACAGTTCGATCCGGCTCAAATGAACGCCGAGCTGTATCTAGCCGAGTTGTACGAGAAACAGGAGCAGCCAGAGAAGGCGCTGCCGCATTACGCTGTCTACCTCGATCGCGTTATGAAGGCGCGCCCAGATGCGCGTCCGCCTTACGGTGTGGTGGTTGGAGCGTTGCTGCGGGTCGCGGAATGCCAGGCCGCCACGGGAGATCTGAACCGCGCGCTGCATACCTATGACAACGCGGCGAAGATCGCGAACAATGAAGGCGATGCGCGGCTGCAAAGCGTGATTGCCACCCGTGCCGCAGAGATGCAGGCCAAGCATGGCGAGTTTGGAGACGCGGTCCGCCTCTACCAGCAAGCGCTGCGCGTGGACAGCACCACGCGACTCCCTGATCTGGAAGCTGACGACCTGTTGCACTATGCGCAACTGTTACGGGTGCACCACCTCGACGATATGGCCTATGCATGTCTGTTACGGGCCCGGGCGATCCTGGAGTCGACTCCTACCGCGCCTGAGTACAAGACGGTGGTGAGTAGCGTGCGAGAGCTGGAATCGCAGTCGTCCGCCTCGCAGCTACGGGCGGTGCGCCGCGATCCCGATTCCGCACTGGTGCAGGCACTCTCGCTGCCCAACGATTAGCTGAAAAATTCCATCATTCCCAATTTGACTAACACGCTCGTGGGAGTTCCAGGACGGGAGTGGGATTTTTCGCTCTCCATTCGACCTGTAGGCTCGTTTCACACCGACAAAGAGCGGTCTTTTCAAATGCATGACATTTATCTTCTTCTTCGGACGATCAAGGATCTGCGGGCAACGGCAGCCGAGCCGGAGATCGATGTTCGCCTGAAAAAGCTTGAGCGGGAGATCGAAACGGAGTTGCTGGAATCGCAGAAGTCGCAGGACTGGGCACACTGCTGATCACACATGTTCCGAAGAGTGCCTTGCGCTTTCCCCTGGCGCCTCCCATAGGGCACCGTCTCCCGCTCTCCCGAATCATCCGCCAATCTGTACAGATAGCATCGAGATTGAGCCGCCATCGACTCCTTCGACGGGAAAGCTGACGCTCTCCGAAGGCTGGCGAGTCCCAATCACATAAAGCAGTGGCAGGTAGTGGTCCGGCGTGGGGATCGAAAGAAGGGCATCCCGCCCCAGGTTCTCGTAGCCGACCAACGGTGCGTCATCCGCCTGCAACAGCATCTGGCGCGCTTCCCTCTCGAAGCGCACCGCCCAATCGTAGGGTTGTTGGGGATGGCTGCCCCATGCGTAGGTGTGCAGGTTGTGCACAAGGTTTCCGCTACCGACGATAAGTACGCCCTCTTCGCGCAGCGGGGCAAGCCGCTTCCCGATGTCCCAATGAAATGCCGCGGGCTCACTCTCGTCGATACTCAGCTGCACGATGGGGACATCCGCGTCCGGATAGACATGACGCAACACCGACCACGTGCCGTGGTCGAAGCCCCAGTGGCTGTCCTGTCGCACTGGAAGCGGCGCAAGCAGTTGTTGCACCCGCGCGGCGAGCGCCGGTTCTCCTGGGGCCGGATATTGCACCTGGAACAGCTCTTCCGGGAAGCCACCGAAATCGTGAATGGTGCGCGGCGAGGTCGAAATGGTGACGCCGCTCATGGGGACGTACCAATGTGCCGAGATGCTCAGGATTGCTTTCGGCTTACCGACACGAGCTCCGATGGCGGACCACGCTTCCGTGTAGCCGTTGTGCAGGACAGCGTTCATCGGATTGCCGTGACCAAAGAAAATCGCAGGCAGCATGTTTCTCCTTAGGACCGATCAATACTGGCCATAGCGACCGCGCACCGACTCGATGAGCTTGGCGGAATCGAAACCTACGCCATCTTTAAAGACGATCTCAACCTGCTCGATGTCTTCAATTTTTTCCGCGGGATTCCCTCTTACCACGACCAGGTCGGCGTTCTTCCCTGCTGCAATGGATCCAATGCTCTTTTGCTTGCCCATGTAGAGCGCGCCATTCCAGGTCGCAATCTTGATCGCTTCGAGTGGAGTGAATCCAGCTTCGACCAGCAACTCGACGCCCCGCTGGTCTCCAAAGCCGGGCATGGTTCCGCCATTGCCGGTGGGATCGGGACCGGTCAGCAGCAATCCTCCGGCACGGACGAAGGCGACCTCGAGATCCATGTCGCGACGAAGCAGCGCAGCTTCGTTTCCCTTCGCAGTTGCCTGCCGCCGATTACGTGCGTAGAGGTATGCCTCTTTCGCCGGGGGACTGAGGATGTCCATGTTGCGCTTCGAGAGTGGGGGCCTTCCGGGAACGAGGTTCTCGAAAACCGGGAGTGTCGAGGTGACCGCGACGTGCTTGCTCACGAGTTTCTCGATCAGCGCTTTCGCCTCTGGACCTGCAGGATCCATGTGCTCGAGGGTGGGTCCGCCGGCGGTCTGCGGACAGACGTCGGGCTTCTTGCCCGGGTCGAACTGGGTGTTCACCCAGAAGCCGTGTTCGAGGTTATCGATGCCGAGATCCGCCGCCTCGGGATAGGTTACGGAACACAAGTGTCCGGTAATCTTCAAACCACGGCGATGTGCCTCCTGAATTGCAGCTGCTAACTCATCGCGCGTAATGTTCATGTAAGCCTTGAAGGATGTGGCGCCTTGGTCTGCCCAAAAGGCGACGGTCTTGCGGGCGTCTTCGGCATCCTTCAAAGGATGCATTTGCATGAAGGGACTGCCCATCCCCTCGAGGTACGGACCGGTGACATCCATGTGCGGCCCGACCATCTCGCCGCGATCGATGAGGGTATGCAGGTTCAGGTCGGTGTAGGGTTCGACGCTGCCCGTGGTGCGCAGGGTGGTGACGCCGGAGGCGAGGTAAAGGCGTGGCGACGAGAACGTCATCTGCGGGACCATCAGCGGCGGTTCGGAGCTGCCATCGGCGGCGTAATTGGGGCGCGCGACGTAGTACATGTGGTCGTGCATGCCAACGAGGCCAGGGAGAACTGTGGAACCGCGGAGATCGAGTACGGTTTCGTTGGCACCGGCGTGCACCTCGACAGCCGGCTGCACTGCCGTAATTTTCCCGTCTTCGATGACAACGTTTTGATCTTCCGCCGGTGGCTTGCCGGTGCCATCGATCACCCGGACATGCTCGAGGACGACGCGCGGGGTGCTCACCTTGACGTAG
Organism: uncultured Acidobacteriaceae bacterium; assembly: GCA_963703075.1. GTDB lineage: Bacteria > Acidobacteriota > Terriglobia > Terriglobales > Acidobacteriaceae > Korobacter. Next base: position 1,054,800 of record OY969786.1, on the reverse strand, counting down.
GGCTGCACCGCTTTGCCAAGTTGCGGCTGCTGTGACAGGGAATATCCGATGCAGCCGAATACCGCGAGTGCCATGTGAAGAGATCGTTTCATGCCGCCTCCGTCATCGATCAAAGATACTAACGCATCGCGCCGCCATCCTCCGCTGCGCCCTGCGCATCGACTGATTTGAACGAGACTCCACGGGGGAAAACCAACCATGCCGGATCCAGAAACCATTGAACGCGCGCAGGAAGACAAAGCGGAAGGAAAAGCGCCCAGCACCCAGGCGGGAGAGTTCGTGAAAGAAGAGATGGACCACATCCGTGAGGGCAAGCACGGGGCGCGATCCACGAAACAGGCAATCGCCATCGGCCTCTCGAAGGCGCGCAGGGCCGGCGTGAAACTCAAACCCCCCGCCACGGGCAAGACTTCTACCCGTACCCGCAAGCAAGCGGAACGCGACCTGCGCAAGGGGAGCTCGGGAACGCCCAAGAAGACCTCGGCGAAGCGTTCACGGGCCACGACGAACGCATTGAAGCGCGAAGGAAAGTCGGCGGCGTCCCCGAAGGCGTTGGCGAAGCAGGCGCGGTCGGCGGCGAAAAAACGCAGTGCCAGTGCCCGCAGCCAGGCCGCCAAAGAAGCTGTTCGTACCAAGGGAGCAAGCGGACGGAAAATCGCGGCCAAAAAAGCGGCGAGCACGCGAAAACGCGCTGCATAGACGGGAAAAGGGGATGCCGCGCACGGCATCCCCTTTTTGCGAAGCATTCGCGTTACAGCATGCCGCCGGTGTTGGTGGTAAGAATGCTGAGGGCCATTTCCAGTTTCTCAATTGCCTCATCCAGCTCGGGATGCAGGGCCGCTCTGTCCTTCAACCGCATTAAAAGAGAACGCGCTTCGGCGATGTGTTTTCCAGCGTCAGGGTTCGGGTTCGGAGCATTCGGATTCGCCGACATTCGTTGGGCCTCTCTCCAAATCTTACTCCGGTTATTCTTCTAATCTGCGAATAAAAACCCACACGGTGTCCGTCCGAACGCTGTAGAAGAGAGTGACGGAGACGTCCACAGGATCGACTTTGAAGGAAAAGTGATAGCGGAAGGTTTCGTGTATCTCTTTACGTCGAACACCCTCAAGGAAACGACCGCGGAACTCTTTCACATCGGTACAGGGAGCAACCTCGGTGAAGAAGTTCTTGCCGATCACGCTGGCTTTCGACATGTTGGCCAACCGCGATTCGGTGGCGTTGTACTGCAGGATCTTGCCATCGCGGTCAAGTTGAATTGCACCCTGCGGGAGCGCGTCCAATTCCTCCGCACTCATACCTTCGATCTTCGAATAAAGATCGGAGACGTTCGGATCCTCAAGAGCCATTGAATCACCCGGAGATACGAGAGAGTTTGATGTGAATGGAAGTTACGGGTTTGTCCGGGCGCGGCTGAACTGTTTGCCGTGGGCCTCGCGACCGAACCACACCACGATCGCCAAGCCGATGATGGTGAAGATCTCGAATCCCGCCAGCGACCAGCGGTAGCCGTAGTGGTCCCGCAGGGCATATTCGATCGAGTTGGTTCCCGAAGCGAAGAGGATTCCGAGCTGATACGCGAAGCCAGGCACGAGTCCTCGGGCGGCATCGGGAGCGAGCTCGTTGAGGTGTACGGGGACCACGCCCCAAGCTCCCTGCACCCCGACCTGCATGACGAAGGCGGCGAGGGCGATCATCCCCAGCCCGTGCCCAAAGGCCCAGGCCGGAATCGTGATCAGCGACACGAAAAGCGCGAGGAGAATGCCTTTTCGGCGGCCGATCCGCTGAGAGATCAGACCGAAGATGATGGCTCCCACGATCGCACCGATGTTGTAGATGATCGCAATGTAGGAAACCCATGCCGGATTCAGATGATGTTCGGTCTTCAGGAAATCGGGATAAAGGTCCTGGGTTCCATGGGAGAGGAACATGAAGAGCGTCATCATGACGCAGAGATAGATGAACGACTTCCAATAGCTGGCGAAGACCCGCATGATGGCGGCCATGCTGTTGGTGGCGTGCTCTTTCCAGGCCTCCGATTCGGGCACGTGCCAGCGGATGTAGAGAGCGAGGATGGCGGGCATGCCGCCGATCCAGAACATCCAGCGCCACCCAAGGCTGGGAAAGACGAAACGATAGGCGACCGCCGCAAGCAAATATCCGGCCGAATAGCCGCTCTGCAGCACACCTGAAATGACACCACGCCAGCGCTGTGGAATGCTCTCCATCGCCAATGAGGCGCCAATTCCCCATTCACCGCCCATGCCAATGCCGTAGAGCGCGCGCAGCAGCAGGAAGGTGTTGTAGTTGGGGGCGAAGCCGCAGAGCACTTCGATGATAGAGAAGTAAATGACATTCGCCATCAGGGGGACGCGACGTCCGAAGCGGTCTGCCAGCAACCCGAAGAGGAATGCTCCGACGGGACGCATCGCCAGCGTCATCGTCATGGTGAAAACGAGCCGCGCCTTGGAAACATGAAAACTGTCGGCCAGGGTGCTGATCATGAACACCACGACAAAAAAGTCGAAGGCATCCATTGTCCAGCCGAGATACCCGGCGAGCACCGCATGGGTACGTTGGCTGTTGCTGAGGCTCGGGGCGGTGTTGGGCGTTGTGCTCATACGGAAAATTCTGGCGTTTATATCACAACTGAGCGCAGCCGAGGGTGTTCTCGTGCCATCCGGGCGGCAGCAACTCCCATCCGGCACGATTGATTTACACTAGAAAGTTCTTCATCTGCGCATAAGCGGGACTGTGTGTACCCGATCACGGATCCCGCAGGAAAGGAATTGCATGGCACGTACTCCCGGACTTTATGCCACCTTTGAAACCACCGAGGGCGACATTGTCGTGCGCCTATTCGACAAAGAGGCGCCGAAAACCGTTCAGAATTTCGTCGATCTTGCCGAGGGCAAGCGTGAATGGACACACCCCGGTACCCGCAAGAAATCCAGTGATCCTCTCTACAACGGAACGATCTTTCATCGCGTGATTCCAAACTTCATGATCCAGGGCGGCGACCCGATGGGGAGTGGCATGGGCGGCCCAGGCTACCAGTTTGAGGATGAAACCAAGGGCTCTCCGCACAAATTCGATAAAGCCGGCAAGCTGGCCATGGCGAATAGCGGTCCGAATACGAATGGCTCGCAATTTTTCATCACGGTGGCGCCCACTACCTGGCTGACGGGAAACCACACGATCTTCGGAGAGGTGGTAGAAGGCCAGGATGTGGTGGAAAAGATTGTCAATGTGCCGCGGAACCGGCAAGACAAACCCAACAAGGACGTGAGCATTAAGAGCGTCAAGGTTGACCGCGTAGGGTAATGGTTTTTGCTTCTAAGAAGATGGGCGGCACCCAGCCGCCCTTTTTCTATGCTGGAATTTACCGCTTTGGAGACCCGTTCCGTCCTTTGAGCGCGAAGGTTGCATTTGCCGCTGCGATCGCGTGCACCAGGCCTTCCATGGTGTATTGCTCAGCCTGGATATTGACCGGCAGCCCGCATTCCCGCAGAGTCTCCGAGGTCACCGGACCGATTGAGGCGGAACGAACTCCGTTGCGGAAACACTGCTTCGCCACGCGCCGTCCGACCAGCTCGACGAAGTTCCGCACTGTCGATGAACTGGTAAAGGTGATGACCTGCGGCCGTTGTCGCTGGCTTGCAAGCGCTGCCAGAAGCTGTGCCTGGGACTTTGCCGGAACCACAGTCTCGTAGGCTTCGACGACGTCAACCTGGATTGCGATTTTGCGTAGTTCGCGAGGAATGACATCGCGCGCGACCTTGGCTCGCACCAGCAGCACGCGCTTCCCTTTCACCTTGGAGGCGAGTGATTCGACCACCGACTCGGCAACGTATTCCTTGGGCATCACCTGCACCTTCAGGCCGTGTTCCTCGATCGCTGACCTGGTTGCAGGGCCGATGGCTGCGATCTTCAGCTTCGCAAGCGCGTCGGTACCGAGGTTTAGTTTTTGCAATCGTTCGAAAAGGGCTGCGACGCCGTTCACGCTCGTCAGGATCAGCCAATCGTAAGAGCGAGCGGAACGCAAGGCTGCATCCAGAGGCGCGAATGATTGCGGCTTCCTGATTTCGATAAATGGGATTTCCACGACCTGCGCGCCGACAACGCGGAGTTGTCCCGCGAGGGTGCCCGCCTGCTTTTTCGCGCGTGAGACCAACACGCGAATGCCTTTGAGCGGCGGTTCCTGCTCGCGAACTTTCACAGACTTTGCGGAGCTTGCCATAGGATTTGCTAGGGTTGAGCCGGGGCTGCGACTGTTTCCCCGTAGACGTCTTCCAAAATTTTAGTGGCGCCGCGCGCGAGCAACCTCTTGCCCACATCTTCTCCCAGCTTTGCCGGATCAGCGCCGGAGCTGGTCTCACGCAGAACCTCCGTTCCATCGGGCCGGGCACACACCGCTGTCAGGTGGACCACTCCGTTTTTCATTTCGGCGAAGGCGCCGATTGGCACCTGGCATCCGCCGCCAAGCTGGTTGAGCAGCGAGCGCTCTGCGGTGGTGGTGGCGCGGGCATTGCGATCGTCGAGAAAGCTGAGGAGTCCGCGTATCTGCGTATCGCCCTTGCGAATTTCAATACCTAGTGCCCCCTGACCTGCGGCTGGACACATCAGCTCTTCGCTGATTACCTGCTTGATGAGTTGCGTCTTTCCGAGCCGGTTCAGTCCGGCAAAGGCCAGAATGATTGCGTCGTACTCACCCTGCTCCAGCTTGCGCACCCGGGTGTCGACGTTGCCGCGCAGGGGATGAATATCCAAATCGGGGCGCATGGCTTTAATCTGCGCCTGCCGCCGCAAACTACTAGTGCCGACCCGCGCATTGTGCGGCAGAGCCAGGATGTTGTCGTACTTCACGGAAAGAAACACGTCGCGCGGATTCTCGCGGGTGGTGACGGCCGCAAGCTCGAAACCTTCAGGCAGTTCCGTCGGCAGATCTTTCAGGCTATGCACCGCAAGATCGACTTTGCCGGCGGCGAGGGCTTCTTCGATTTCCTTAGTGAACATCCCCTTGGTGCCGACCTTCGCCAAGGCGACATCGAGGATTTTGTCCCCCGTGGTCTTGATGATCATGAGTTCTACGGCGTGGCCGCGCTCGCGCAACAGCGCCGAGATATGGTTGGCCTGCCACAGCGCGAGTTGCGATCCGCGGGAACCAATCCGTAAGTTCGCCATAAATTGCGGTCTACTTTCCTAGGCCGCTGGACGGCCCTGCACCGGAGGCTGATTCAGTCTTCGTCTTCTCGCGGAGGTTGAAAATCCTGCGCACCAGCTCGATCACCGTGGTGGACTCGGGCTCTTTCGCCGCGGTCTTCAACGTAGTGATGGGTGTGTGCATGATCTTGTTGATGATGCCGCGGGTCATCGCTTCCATGGCGAGTTCCTGCTCAGGCGTCAACTGGCCGAGCCGACCACGTACGCGGTCGATCTCTGCTTGCCGTACGGTTTCGAGATGCTCCTGCAGGGACACGATGGTCGGCACGACATCCAGCGTCCGCAGGCGCTCTTCAAACTTTTCCACCTCGGCATTGACGATCTCCTCGGCGTGGTGCGCTTCGTGCGTACGATCGGACAAGTGCGATTGCACTACCTGCTGCAAGTCGTCGATGTTGTAGACGAACATACCGTCCAGATCATTCATCCTCGGATCGACATCACGCGGTACCGCAATATCGAGGAAGAACATGGGGCGATTTTTGCGTCGGCTTAGGAATTTCTCGCCGTGCTCCTTGCGGAAGATCGTGACCGGCGCGCCGGTGGAACTCAAGACGATGTCGGCCTTATCGACAGTGTCGTAAAGGTGCTCAATGGGAATCGCTTCGCCATTGAACTTCTTGGCGAACGCCACTCCGCGCTCATAGGTACGATTAGCAACGTAAATTTTCGCCGCTCCGTGAGCGACGAAATGCCGGGCTGCCAGTTCGCACATTTTGCCTGCGCCGACGATGTAAACGGACTTGCCTTGCAGCGATCCAAAGATCTTCTTGGCCAATTCGACGGCGACCGATGCGATCGAGACCGACGAGCTCGCAATTGAAGTATCGGTTCGCACGCGTTTGGCAACTGCAAAGGCGCGGGTGAGCAGGGCGTCGAGTTGGGAGTTGACGGCGCCGACGGCCCGCGCAGTCGCGTAGGCTTCCTTAACCTGTCCCAGGATCTGCGGCTCGCCCACTACCATCGAGTCGAGACTGGAAGCTACGCGGAAAATATGGCGGATCGCTTCCGTCTCACGGTATTCGTACAGGAACGGTTCGTATTGCTGCGGATCGATGTTGTAAAGCTGCTTGAGGAAACCGCGCATGTCGGCGTTGCCGTTCACCGATCGCGCCAGCATCTCCACGCGGTTGCAGGTGGAGACGATCATTCCTTCTTCGATTCCCGGATAGCTGGCCAACATGCGGGTCGCCTCCGGAAGACGGCTCTCCGAGATAGCGAACTGCTCACGCACTTCGACGGGCGCGGTTTTGTGGTTCACGCCGATGACGAAGAAGTTCATGAGATGTTGAACCTGTGCAGGCGGCTGAAGTAGTTTGCCGCCCACGCTCCAACCGCCGCGATGAAGGCAAATGCTGCCAGGTAAGCAGCCTTGCGGCCGCGCCAACCCGAGCTCCAGCGGGTGTACAGCAGCAGCATGTACACCAGCCACATGATGATCGAGAGCAGCACCTTGGGATCGGCGAAGAACATGCTGCCGTACTTGTTTTCGGCGAGCACCGATCCAGCCACCAATCCGAAGGTCATGAACGGAAAGCCGAGCAGCAACGCGCGGTAGCCGATCTCATCGATTGTCTGCAGCGCCGGCAGGCGCCCCATGAAGGTCGCTGGTTGCTTGGACTTCAGAGTCCGTTCCTGGACCAGGTACAGCAGGCTTGCCCCAAAGCTGAGGAAAAGTCCGGCATAGCCGGTAAAAATCAAAACAATGTGAACGATGATCCAGCTGTTTCTAAGCAGCGGCGAGGCGAAGTTAAATGGGTGCGGGCCGATCGCTGAGGAAAATGTCAGGAAGAACACCAGCGGAAAAACGAAAATACCCGGCGAAGTGGTGCGGTAGCGGATGAAGAAGATCATGAAAACCACCATGATCACGAATGCCAGCAACGATTCCGAGTGGTGCACCGAGGCAGTAATATTCCCCTCGAAACGCGCGAACTCGACCAGCGAGACCAATTGGAAGGTCATGCCCAGTCCGACCGCAGGGCCGGCAATACGCGACAGGCGGTCTCCGCGCTTGCTCAGCAGCAGGAGCGAATAGACCAGTCCCAGTCCGTAGAAGAAAACCGCCAACCTGAGCCAAAGCAGTGGCATAAAAAAGGATCCAGCAACCCCTTACTTGATCAAAAGTATACAGATAGCGGCATGACGCGTAGCGCATGAATCACGTCGCCCTGTGATCCACGTCACAATCGCCTCGGGTCGCGCCCGGGGTTCGAAAAGGAAAGTAGCTGGCCAGAGACAACCCTTCTCCTTTCTAAGGGTTCTTACTTAGACCATGACGAAGTCAGCGGCGGTTTCGAAAGTCCTGCGCAGCAAGGGCCTGATCGTCGCACTCCTGCTCGGGAACGTAGCTCTCGGTTTTACGATCGTGGTTCAAGACCAGATCATCCAAGGCCAGAGCCATTTGATCCACCTGCTGTTTCAGGATGCCGCCGAGCTGACAAGCTACCGGGTCGCCTTTAATGCGCTCAAGGCGAAGAAGCACTGACCCTCGGCACGGCCAAAGTTCAGCAACAAAAAGAACGGCAGCCTAAGGCTGCCGTTTTCATTTCCATGGAGACGCCTTAGTCGTCACGCTTCTTCAGAGTGGGGCGGTCATCGTCATTGGTCTTGCCGCTGTTGTCTCCCTGGTTATCAGCCGTGGTGCGGCGCAAGGTCGGACGGTTTTCCTTCTGGTCTTCCACCTTGTGACGGTTCTCAAGAGTTGCGAGGCGCGACTTCACCGTCTGAAATTCCGAGGTGTCGTCGATGTACTGATCGCGTGCCGGCAGGATCTTGGCAATCTCCTTCTGCGATTGCTCAATCCGGTCTGGCGTTTGCGGATGAGTGGAGAATGCCTTCGAAATCGATCCCGGTTTCTTCTTTTCCTTGGCCTGGGCCTTTTCAAAGAAGGCGATGAACGCCTGTGGGTCATACCCGGCTGCGTACATGTATTGCAATCCGAGATAATCCGCTTCTGCCTCAAAGCCACGCGAGAACTTCAGGAAGGTCATCGGCAGAGCAAGGCTGGCAGCCGATTGTAGCGCGTAACCAAGTCCGCCCCCGACGAAGATCAGGGGGATGGACGCGAAGTTCGCGATCTGCGCGCGAGTCATCTGCCGTGTGGCGTGACGGGCAGCGACGTGGGCGATTTCATGCGCCATCACGCCCGCCAGCTCGGCTTCTTCATCCGCGGCCAGGATCAGGCCGGAGTTCACATAGAAGAATCCGCCGGGAAGGGCGAAAGCGTTGATCTCATCGGAGTCGACGACTTTGATGGTGAACGGGACCTTCGCATCCGAATTACGCACCAGGTTCTGTCCGATTCGGTTCACATATTCGGTGACGACCGGGTCCTGCACCATCTTCATGCCCGACTCGATCTGCATAGCATAACCCTTGCCCATGCGGATCTCGCTCTCGATCGAATACCAGTCGCCCGGGCTTTTGCCGGTGCCGATGTGCCGGTTGCCAATCGCGGATACGTCGTCGCGGGAACCGTCATGCTTCACGTCGGTGGCCTTGGGAAGATTCTGCGTTGCCTCACTGGCAAGCGGATCCTTTGTGGCCGGCTGGGTTGAACTCGTCGAGGATGCCGGGGCGGTTTGCGTGGTGTCCGCAGGGGCAGGTGCCGATTGAGTCTGGTCCGGAGTCTGGGACGTGCTCGGCGCCGTGGGGGCCGCTGGGGGATTGGAGGTTTGCGATGCACCAGCCGGGGCTGAATTCGTATCCGTCTGGGACGTCGAGGAGGTCTGGGGGGCCGGTTGCTGCGTGGGTGCCGCCGCGGTATGGTCGCCCGTATCGGTGGACTGCGCAGGCGCAGATTGCGCTACAGCAAAGCCTGAAAGCGCGAATGCTAGCGTCAGAACGAGCCGTCTGTACTTCATGGGAAGCTCCCGAGGGCTTGGGGTTTGACTCATTATAGGCGTTTGGCAACCGCAGGTTCGCAGATAACTGAGCTGCACAAATATATACGATGCGGAACTTACGCCGGCAGTTCCGCGCAAAGAGCAGTTAATGCGGCGTTCCACACCCAGTGGTGGTTGGACGTCCGCTAACTCTGAGTGGTAGTAGGAGAAGCAGATTTTTTCTCGTCCGGAATCTCGGGTTTGAGGATCTCGATCTCCGTAGCCCGCCATTCACCGGCGTCATCCTGTTCCGCCGTGACCCGGACCTGAGTTCCGATCGGCAATGCCTTCGGCACGGGGTTCTTACGTTCCGACTGGGGCACCTCTTCGTTGTAGCGGATCTTGGCGCCTCTGACGTAAACCCGCCGAACGCTGTGGTTGCGGCCTTCCACATAGACCCAGGTATCGGACTTCTCCGGGCCATTCACCACGGTTCCCCTGAACTCTCCGAGAGTCGCTGCCCGCGATGGGAGCGCGGCCAGAGTCACCAGGGCGAAAACCAGCAACACCTTCATGGGGCATGAGATGCACGATGCTGGACGGCAGTTTCCGCTATGTAAAACCGGAGACTTGGGTTACTTAATTGCACATATCCGCTATAGTAATAACAGCAGCATTGCTGAACCGCTGCTTGCAGGCTGAGCAGCATGTATTTGCAACACAGGCGCTTGCGTTCGATGGGCAGCTTGTCGTCGAACCTCCGGCTGGCTTAAGGAGAAGTAAGACGCTCCCCAGTATGGGTACTTTATAACCATCTGTAGGTATCTCTATTTCGCTTACGACGAGATGATGAAAAACCTTTTTGTTGCCTCAATCTTAGGATTCGCTCTTGCGGGGTTCGCGGGTGGAGCCTCGGGCGCGGGAAGCGCTGCCCAAAACAGCAACGTGCCCTCCCAAGCCGGGGGACTGCGGGTGAATTCCCCGAAAGCCAATGAGCGGCTCGCGCAGAACTTCGTCCACGTGCAATATCAGCTGGTGAATCGTGGGGCGGATGCTGCCACCTCGCCGAATTTCACGGTCCAACTGGACGGTACCGACCCGATTACGACCAACCAGACCGACTACACATTCACTGGGTTGACTCCCGGGACGCATACCGTAACCGTTACCCTGGTCGATGCCAACGGCGTCCCCATCGCGAATGCCTCCGTTTCCACGAAGTTCACGGTGGTGGATGGAACCCATACCAATGGCACGCCTTCAAGTTCGCTGGGTTCGCCGGTGAAATTGCAGATCGCCAGCAATGAGATGACGACCCTTTCGGATGGCAGTACTCCGCTGCCGATGTTATCGCTGGTCGGCTTCGCAGTCCTGATTGGCGGCATTTGTACGGCGATGCGCGCGGACAACAAGTAAATCTCGGAAGAAGTATTGAAGAAGGCCGCCTTGAAGCGGCCTTTTCTATTGGGACGGCAATCGAATCGCTTGACATTCCCAGCCGCTACAATCGAGGGGTGAGATCGGCAGACGTGATCGTTGTCGGCGCAGGAGTCATCGGACTCTCGATTGCCTGGACCTTGCGCAAGCACGGGGTACGCGTACTGCTGGTGGAGCGTGGCGAACCCGGCCGGGAGGCTTCGTACGCGGCGGCGGGGATGATCGCCGTCTGCGACCCGCACAACGATCCCGCGGTTCAGTTGATGGCGGAACGCAGTGCTGCCAGTTATCCGGAGTTCGTACATGAGGTCGAAGACGAATCCGGCAGCAAGGTCGACCTTCGCGATGAGGGCGTACTCACCTTCCTGGATCCGACTTCCTACTCTGCGCTGCACCCCAAATCGCGTGCTCTCGATTCCGATGAAGTAAACCGGTTGGAAGCAGCCGTCATCCCGCGCAACCACGCCTACTTTCTCCCGGAACGATGGGTCGATCCGCGGCTACTGTGTACTGCGCTGTTGCATGCCTTTCGCCACCGTGGCGGAGATGTTGCCAGCGGGTCTCCGGGGGAGGAAATTCATCATGATGGCGATGGCTACTCGGTAAAAACAGAGCAGACCACGTATCGTGCGGGCAAAGTGGTGAACTGCTGCGGCGCGTGGGCAGGACAGATTGGCAATCACGGCATACCGACTCGCCCGGTGAAAGGTCAGATGCTCAGCGTCGTGCCACTTGCGGATCCGCTACCGCACACGCCCGTCCTGCATCATGTCATCCGTGCGCCGGAAGTTTACCTGGTGCCGCGCAGCGATGGACGCATCATCATCGGTTCGACGTTAGAAGAAGCCGGATTCGATAAGCAGGTCGACCCCGCCGTCATTCAAAAACTGCACCACGCCGCCGCCGCAATCGTTCCGGCGGTGCAAGACATGCGAATCCATGAAGTCTGGGCCGGGCTGCGGCCGGGCACGCCCGATGGCCGCCCGCTGATCGGCAAAATTGACGAGCACAGCAGCTACGTTGCCGCCGGACACTATCGCGATGGAATCATGCTCGCACCCGCGACTGCCGAGATCCTTGCTGCACTGGTGCTGGGCAAAGATCCGGGACTCGACCTGCGTCCTTTCGCACCCAATCGCTTTCAGCGCTGAGTTGCCAAACTCTCATCGTCCGCGTGCATCCTTTGTAAGAACACTTAACCGACGGAGGAGCAGACATGCAGGATGGCAGTGCTTTGGCGCAAGGACTCTTCCACATCCCAACGGGAATCAGCAACGCATACATGGTCAGCACACGGCGTGGCTGGTACCTCATCGACACAGGGACAGCCGGCAACGCTGACAAGATTATCGAATTCGCTGAAGAACACTTGGGCGAAGATCCACCGGAGGCGATCCTGCTGACCCATGGCCACTTCGACCATGCCGGCAACGCCGCCGAGCTTTCGGATTACTGGGACGCGCAAGTTTTCGCGCATTCGCTCGAGTTGCCGTTCTTAACGGGCAAAGACAAATATCCGCCGCCGGATCCGACGGTCGGCGGCTTCATGGGATTCATGGTCCGCATGTTCCCGAACAAAGCGTATGACCTCGGCGACCGCGTGGATGAATTTCCGCGCAACCCGCTGCCAGGATGGGAGACGGTTGAAACTCCAGGGCACGCTCCGGGACACGTTGCCTTTTTCCGCAAGGACGACCGCGCTCTCATTGCCGGGGACGCGATCACGACGGTGAAGCAACGCAACATGGTGGACATGATCACGCAACGGCCGCAGGTATGGCTGCCACCGGAGTACTACACCTGCAATTGGCAGCAGGCGCGGGAATCGGTGGAGAAACTCGCAGGGTTGCAGCCCGATTTGATCGCCGCCGGGCATGGGCATCCGATGAGCGGGCAGGAGGCGTTGCGCCAACTGGAGGAACTCGCGGCGACTTGGCCTGCTCCGCGCGACGGCCGATACTCCGAGGAACCAGCCGTGACCGATGAAGATGGAATCGTGGCCCTTCCGCCCAAACCATTCGATCCGGTGGCGACAGCGTTTTACGGGACCGCTGCAGTCCTCGGAACAGCAGGCATTCTCGCTATCGTGAAAAAGAGCAGGGCTGCATAGATGTATCGGAGCGGACTCAGTGTCCGCTCCGCACTTTCAGCTCACGGAATCTGTGTGCCACGGGCCGCGCGTAGTTGAATGCCCAATTGCTGGCATTTTTTATAGAGATGGCTGCGCTCCAAGCCAAGCGCTTTGGCTGTGTTGGTAATGTGATGCCCTTGGCGTTTGAGTTCGGCCAGGATGGTTTCCCGCTCGTACTGCGCTACCCTCGAAGATAAGGGGCCACCGCTCGCTTCCACGCTGAAAGAAGCGCCCGGTTGCGCTTCCGGCAAAGCCAACTCTACCGTCGCCCGATCGACCTCACCGGAGACCGCTAGCAAGAGAAGCCGCTCGACCACGTTGCGCATCTCGCGCACGTTGCCGGGCCATGAATAGCGCTGCAAAGCCTCCACGGCATCGGAAGAGAACGGCATCGACTTCCATCCATTCTGCGAACACACCTGGGTCGCGAAGTGTTCAAGCAAAACAGGAATGTCTTCCTTACGTTGCCGGAGCGGCGGCAGGACCAGCGGGAAGACATACACGCGGTGGAATAAATCCTGGCGAAACTTCCCCTCTTTCACCAGGTCTTCGAGGTTGCGATGGGTGGCCACCAGCACCCGCACATTGACCGGGATCGATTTGTCGCCGCCTACCCGCTCGACTTCCCCCTCTTCGAGTACGCGCAACAGCTTGGCTTGCATGGCTAAGGGCATGTCGCCGATCTCGTCCAGGAACAGCGTTCCGCGATGTGCCTGTTCGAACTTTCCGACGTGGCGCTGCGCCGCCCCGGTAAACGATCCCTTTTCATGGCCGAAGAGCTCCGATTCGATCAGCTCCGCAGGAACGGCAGCACAATTCAACGTGATGAACGGTCCTGCGTGGCGCGCGCTTTTTTCGTGCAGGGTGCGGGCCGCCAGCTCTTTGCCGGTGCCCGTCTCGCCGTAAATACACACTCGCGCCTCGCTGGCAGCGACGCGATCGATTTGCGCCATCACCCGGCGCATCGCATCGCCCTGCCATACGATCTCGTGCTTGCCTACGCGACCACGCAGCTCGCGGTTTTCTGCCTCAAGCCGTTTCAGTTTGAGCGCGTTCTCAACCGTTAACAGCAGCTTATCGGTCGACAGCGGCTTCTCGAGGAAATCGAGTGCTCCTAACCGGGTGGCTTTGACAGCCATCTCGATGTGCGCCTGCCCCGACATCATCACCACCGGCGCAGCCACACCCGCGTTCTTCAGGTCCTCAAGGAGCGCAAGCCCGTCGCGGTTTGGCATCACGACATCTGACAGAATCAAATCGAAGGGACGCGTTTTCGCCAGCTCCAATGCCCGCGCCGCGTTGTCGCAGACGGTGGCCTCGTGTCCGGCGAGACGAAAAGCGCGCGCGAGCGACGCCAGGGTATTGGCTTCATCGTCCACGATCAGGATGTCGGCTTTGTTCGTCAAGCGCTGGCTCCGGTTCCGGCAGTACGCGGTGGAAGGTCGATGATAAACGTCGTGCCCTTGCCTGGCGCACTTTCCACGCCGATCGTGCCCCCGTGATCGGTGATCACCGATTGCACGATCGCGAGTCCCAGACCGGTGCCATGCTGCTTAGTCGTGTAATACGGCGTGAAGAGCCGCTCACATTCTTCTTTCGTCAAACCCATGCCGGTGTCCGCAACTTCGATCCGCACGGCTTCGTTGCGCGAGCTCGTATGGATGGTGATCGATCCGCCCTGCGGCATGGCATCCATCGCATTCAGTACAAGGTTTGACAGGGCGCGGTGCAGGAGTTCGGAATCGAGCGCGATCGCGGGTATTTTCGGGTCGAGCTTCAACTCTAAATTTACAGGGTACTCACGGTTCTTCAGCATCGGCTGATGCAGCGCCGCCACAGCCTCCACCACCTCGTTCACCTGTACCGCCTGAAGCTGCGGCTGCGGCATCTTCGAGAAATCGCTGAACCGCTGAATGATCTTCTTCAGGTTCTGGATCTCCGCCATCAGGGTGGTCGTGCTCTCGTGAAAGATTTCGTCGAATTCCTGGGGCACCATTTGTCGCGCCTTGACCAGGTTCTCCACCGTGAGCTGCAGCGGAAAAAGTGGATTTTTCAATTCGTGGGCTAATCTGCGCGCCAGTTCTCTCCACGCCGCTACACGCTCACTCTGCACCAATCGCTCGCGCTGCTCCACCAGTTGCGACGTCATACGGTTGAAGGCTTCCGCGAGGTCCGCGATCTCGCCGCTGGCATGATGTGGGCTGACGCTCACATTCCAGTCGCCGGCAGCCACTTGCCGCGATGCAGCCGCTAATTCCACGATCGGTCGCGTGACGCGGCCAGTGATCCACAAGCTCACCGCGATTGCCAACAAGATTCCGATGCCGCCAACGGTAAGCGCGACGTCGCGAATGTGGTCCTGGAGCGTGATCAGGCCGCGTCGCGGGCTGCCGATCAGGAGCACGGCAGCGATCGAGCCGCTGTTGTCCGGTAATGGAATCGCCGTGGTGAACAAACTGTCTTTGCGGTCCGCCGTTGGCCAGAGAATCGCGCTCGTTTCGCTGTGCCGATCGAGTGCGAGCCTGACAAGCGGCTGGTACTGTTCCGGCGCCGCGATCGGGCCATCGAGGGCAAGCAGCTCCCCCGGCTGGAACGCAGCCCCTCCGGCACGATAAAGCACCACCCGGGTTCCGGTCGGCACTGCCAGCGATTGCAGAAACTCGCGGTCGATGCGTTGACCGCCAATCAGGAAAACCGAACTGTCGCCCGAGCGCACCGCCGTCACAGCGAAGAGCCCGAGGGCTGAGCCTTGCGGCAAATCTTCTTTCTTGAGAAAGGCCGACCCGTTTTCGTTCGGCACAGGTTCCTTGTATCCAAAACGTGCGGGCCACTGCGCCGAGCTCAGGATGACGCCGTCGGGCCCGAGGATTTCGAGGAAATCGAGTCCATACTCCTGGGCCAGTGTTCCCGCTTCATTCAGGTAGACGGACGAATCGCCGCCACGGCCCAAATCGAACGCAATGCGCGCCACTTGCTCCGTACCGCCCAAGCGATGCAGACGATCCTGGACCTCGATCCCGCGACGGTCGAACTCGTGATGGAACTGCGCAACCAATCCGCCAGTGCGTTCCTGGTCTGCCTGCGCAAAAGCTTCGCGCGTGCGCAGCGAAACCACATAAGCCACCACTGCCACGGCGAAGATCACGGTGAGCGAGAAGACCAGGAGCAGCCGCTGGCGCAGGTTCATCGGCCGTCCTCCAGCCAGAAATCGGCCGCTCGCATTCCACCATCCGAAGTCAACGCAAGATCATGCACCCGCGGACTGTACGCAAACGCCCTTGGCGTGTAAAGCAGAGGAATCACCGTGTGTTTCGCAAGCAATTCCTGTTCCTGGTGGAAGGCCGCGACAAGGTCTTCCGCCGGCAGCCGATCCGCCGGAGAAAGTTGTCCAGCCACATCCGTGAAAGCTGCAGCAGGATTCGTTGCTTCCACGTGCACTCGCGTCAAATGCAGCGTGCTGCGCGAGGACGCAGACAGGGTGCGCACCGAGATGCCGGCATCGTGCGCGTTGAGTGCCACGCGTTCGGCAATCAATGCGAGCACCGGATCGGAGCCGTCCACGGACAAAGTCCACTCGGGCGCGCGGTTGACTTGAAATCGCAGGTTCTTGGCCTGCGCAAGGTTGGGCATGGCATTGAACGCGAAGGAATATCCGGTGAGCCAATTGGGAAGCAGGCTGGCCGTAATCTCACCCTGCTTTTGAAAGAGGACGTTCCACAGGGATGCGCGATCGAGGCTCAACGCCAGCGCCTCGCGCAGTCGCGGATCCTGCGCCGCTGGATCCTGTTCATCGACTACGAGTGCGATCAGGTCCGTGTTCCGCGAGACTGCCAGGCGCATGTGCTCCTGCTGGGCGCGTCGTAACACCTCAGCCGGAACTTCCACCACGTCGGCGCGACCCGCGCTGACATCCATCCATTGATCGCGCAGCGACTTCCCGCCGCGGACCTCAATGGTGTCCACATAGGGCCGCGCATGCAACGAATCTTCGACTGCATTCAACGTCACCATGTTGTTGCTGTTTTTCGCAAACTTGAATGCACCCGTCCCAACCAGGTTTCCACTCTCGTCTTTCCGCATGATGGCATAACGAGAATTCGCCAGGATCGCAGGAAGGTTGGGCATCGGCGCTTCCGATTCGAAGACGACCGAATCGCCGGCAACATGCACGGAGCGCCACGGACAGCCACCGCAATCCTGCGCGGTGAGGGATTGCACCACGGTTGCTGCCGAGAGCGGGGTGCCATCCTGGAAGCGCACCTCCGGCCGCAGCCACGCTTGCCAGCGACGACCATCGCTCTGCGATTCCCAGCGTGTCGCCAAGCCGGCTTGCACATGCCCGTTGTCGTCCAACTCAGTCAGAGTGTCGAATACCAGCATGCGCACCGCACTGTTCATCCATTGCGAAGCGTCGGCGCGCATCTCCAGCCGCAAGGTGCCACCCCAGCGGGGACGCGTGCGTGCCTCGGCGCTAGCGATCGTCAGGACGAAGCTACTGGCTACAAGCAACAGAAACGCTGTACGCCTCATATCGCCCTCCTGTCGGGATGCGCACGACCACGTTGGCCGTGGTTCCATCCATGGACGGCCAGAGCGTCAGGATTGAACCGTCGAAGCTGAGTGCGGCGCTCATCAGCACTGGCTCGCGGTCCGGTACTTCGTAGGCGCGCAGGCTGTCCGGCACCATCGCTGGCAGACGTAGCCAGCAGTTGCGTGCCCAGGCCGCAGGCATCGTGCACGGCGGCCAGGTCGCTGCCCCAATCCCCACTCACGGCAGACGCCATCCGGCGTTCGTTCACGCCGTCGCTCTCGTGCACCGCGCCGTCGAGTCCCGTGAAGATCCAAAGCGTGTAGTTGCTGCGCGGCAGATCGGCAGCGGTGTAGAACGGGCTCACCGGCTTGCCGATTCCCGGGAGCAATGCGCCCGTGAAGTAATTGTGGGCGGAGTTGAACAAAGCCTTTTGCGACCCCAGAGGCCAGGGATCGTCGCTCTCGCGGCAGGTTACATTGATCGGTGTCGATACGCTGCTGCTGCAGACCACCCCGGGCAGGTAGGCGTCGAAGAGATGATCGCGTGCGACCGCCAGCCGTCCGCGGAGATCGCGGGGAAATAGCCGCGCATGCACGATGGGAAACGCCTGCTCCAGTTCGTACTTCGTTCCCGTCGACCGATACAAAGATACATTCGCGCCATCCAGCACCACGAGGTGGGTCTCGCTTCCGGCGTGGATCATGGCGAAATCGAGAATCGGATCCGCCTGCGCGTACACCAGCGACTTCTTCAACGTCATGCTCGGACCGCTCTGTGCTGCCGCCAGCGCGCCGCTGCGCGGCCACCGGTACGAGCGCAATTTTCGTGTCGTTGCCCTGCGTCACTTCGGCGACCCAGAGCCAGCCCTCCAGGTTTTCCGAAAGAGTAATGGCGATGGTGGTGGCTGCATTCTCGGCGCTGCGAATCTGGATGCCATCGAACTGCAGTTGTGCTTCGATCCCGCGTCGTATCGCAGGAATCTCGTCGTTGGGAATGCCCGACTGGTTGCGAATCGTTAAGGTCGCCGTGCCCGGCCCGGAGATGTTGGCAATCTCCTTCGCCAGGCGTGCGGAGGGCCCAGCCCACGGCGGTCTCCGGCGGCGCGGCGTAGGAGAACGCAGCGCTCAAAGAAAGCAGCAGGAGCCCAAAGAACAGAGTTTTGCAGGTCATGCGCTGCCGCGCATTATATTCCGTGACTCTCATCGCGACCTCATGAATTCCATGCTGCCCGTTCACTCCAACCGGGCGAACGACGGCAGCGGCCATCGCTCACCCGGTCCTTGCATCGCCACACCAGTTGGCGAAACCTAGCGCTGGCCGCCCGATTGCGCTACTGGCGGATCTTCCGCTATCTGTCCCCGGACTGTCCCGGCGCGCCGAAGCCCTTCATCACATCGTTGGCAAAGAAGAATTTTCCGTCTGAGGGAACCATCATGACCTGGATCTTGTCCGACAGCTTCTCGGCCACGATCTTGTTGATCAGCAGCGGATTCTGCTTCAGGACGGCTGCCTCGCTCTTCAGTCGCTCGGAATCAGCTACGGCAGTCACGCGTATCCGGTTGGCTTCCGCATCGGCCAGCATGTTGCGTCGCTGCAGTTCGGCCTTGCTGTCGATGACCTTCGCCTCGGCCGCAGCCTCCGCATTCTTGATGGTCGATTCCTTGCGCGCCTCGGCCTCGAGCTTCGATTGCTGGATCTGCTTTTCCTTCAGCGGCAAGGTGTATTGCATCGCGTCCGATTCGCTCTTCGCCTGGATGACCCGCACCTGCGCGGCTCCTTCCGCTTGCTTTACCTGTTGCGCCTTTTGCGCCTCGGCTTCCAACTCCGCAATGCGTACTTCCTTCTGCTGCATCTCCGTCTGCACCGAAAGCTGATCATTCTGCTGTTCCTTAAGCAACAAGTCTTCCAATCCTTTCGCATATTCCGGCGGCAATTGAATGTCGCGCAGCATCACTTCCTCGACGATCACGCCATCCTGGCCGAGTTTCTGGGTGATGATTCGCGGCCGCCCGCTGCCGCACCTCTTCACGTTCTGCGCTGAACATTTCGCGAACGGTGTAACTCGGCGCGGTCTCACGCCACGCGCTGGCCACCACCGGAGGCACCAGTTCCGTTTCGACGGGTTGCGGCAAATGCGATTGGATGTAGTCCAGGCGCCTGGGATCGAGCCGATAGCGCACCGTGATCGCCAGCCCGAGGGAGAGCCCTTCCTTGGCTTGCACGGTGAGGGCGTTCTTCGCATGCACGCCGGCGATCTTCGGATCCTCCGCGCCTCCAGTGGTGAACAGCTTGTCGCGTATATCGAAGGTCTCCACATGTTCAAGCACCGGGGTTACGAAATGCACGCCGGGATACAAGGTGCCCGACAAAGTGCCGCGAGTTTCGCTTACGCGCACGCCCGCGGCTCCGCTAGGGACCACGGCAATCCCCGCCGCGATCAGCATTGGCGCCCAGGCCAGCGCAAAGAACACCACCGTCATCTTCCAGCGCAGCGGCTCGGGCTCTGCCATCGCGACGCCAGTCGCCACTGCCCGGCGATACTGCATGCGGAGAAAAACGTCATAGGCAACGACCGCGATCGCCGCCACGATCAAACCGATTCCCGAAGTCATCAGCGAATACTTGAATACCAGCATGGAACCTCCTCAAAATTGCTTGTGCGACTGCACTGCTTTGTGCTCGACCTTCACTGGAACGAGTACGCGCTTCTTTTGGAAGAAGAGCTTAAAAAGTCCGCCGAAGATCAGCTCCTCCACCAGCAGCGCGCACGACACCGAGAACACCAACCCGCCGACCACCGTCAGAATTGTCATTGCGCTTTGCATGGTTCACCTCCACTCCTTTTCCGAAACGCAGGCAACTAACGGCCGCCCGCTGCGTTCACTGCCTGGCTCTCGACTGCCGCCATGACGCGAGCGTCCACCTTGCCTCCGAAAACTTGGGCAACCTCCGCATCGCGTTCTCCGCGGATTTCCACCGTGTCGCCAACTTTCACCAATCGGGAAGAGTTCTTCCAGATCCTTTTTCGCCATCCGGATACATCCGTGGGAAGCAGCCTTGCCGATGGAGTTCGGCGCATTTGTTCCATGGATCCCGTAACCCTTCTCGCTCGGCCCCATCCAGCGCGAGCCCAGCGGATTCTCCGGCCCGGGCGCGACCACCGTGCCCTGGTAGTAGTAGGCGGGGTTTGCCACACGGCTCTTGATCGTGAAGGTGCCTTCGGGACTCGGCGTCGATTCCTTGCCGACGGCCACCGGAAATACCTTGAGGACCTTGCCGTCTTCAAGTAGCGCGAGCTTGCGGTCGGGAATGCTGATCAGGATCGTGCGCGATGATTTCGAGACTTCTGGCTGAGAGGCGGTCTGCGCCAGGGCACTGATGCCGACAAGAAGAACCACCATCCCCATCCACATCGCTTTTCCGTTCTGTTTCCCGATCAGCCGCATGACCTTCGCTCCTGGTTTCCACTGCGCTACGCCGGGTAGAAATGCACCACGGCGACCAGTCTGTAGCCGATGGCAAACACGGGAGTTAGTGAATTCTCAGAGGAATCGGCCGTGGTGGGGCAGACACGGGCGTGTCAGGGCTGACACGAAAATCTGCGGATTCTTGGAGCAGAGTTGCCACCTCGATGGCGCCCGGGCATCTGGAAAGAGGCACAAGCATCGGACTCATCGAGTTCAATCAAAGAGGAGATCCATCCAATGGAAAAC
Organism: uncultured Acidobacteriaceae bacterium; assembly: GCA_963703075.1. GTDB lineage: Bacteria > Acidobacteriota > Terriglobia > Terriglobales > Acidobacteriaceae > Korobacter. The sequence goes on along the minus strand of OY969786.1, from coordinate 1,033,938 downwards.
GTGGCTCTGTTCGCCCGAATCGAAGCCAAGCCCGGCAAAGAGAAGGAAGTTGAAAACCTACTACGCTCCGCCCTCGCCATCGTTCAGGAAGAACGCGGCACGACTACCTGGTATGCCTTTCGCATAGGCCCGACGACTTTCGGGATCTTCGACGCCTTTCCGGATGAATCCGCCCGCCAGGCGCACTTGACCGGCAAAGTGGTGGATGCGTTGAACGCCAACGCTGCGCTCTTCGCCAAACCTCCCCAGATTGATAAGCTCGACATTCTCGCTTCGAAGTCCGCGCAATCCGGCAACAAAGCCGCCTAGCGGCTCTCCGATCCTGCAGCGCAAGAGGACGGTCATGTAGACCGTTCTCTTGCTCGCCAGAACTCTGCTCGTTGTTGTATCCTCTCGTCCCACTCGTCTTGCCGATCGAAGACGAAGGCTGACCATTCCGGCGAAGAGGACACTCCAACATGTCATCGAACAATCCCGTGCCGTTCGAAAAGCCAGTCAACCAACCAGTGCCGCCCTCACCATGGATCCCGTTGCTGGTGGTTGTGCTGCTCGCGGTGGCTGCCGCTGTCATCCTGCGCATGCCGGCTGGGGCCGCATGGGCCCAGGGATACGATCCGACGGGCCACTGGCTGATCTCGACCGTGGTCGCGTCCATCCCGGTCATCGTGCTGCTGGGAGCCTTGGCTACGACTAAGGTGAGCGCCCACTGGGCTGCCGTGCTGGGCCTGGCAGCCGCCCTGGTGGTGGATGTTTTCGCCTTCCACATGCCGGGGCGCATGGCGGCTGCGACCGCCGTCTATGGCGCTGGATATGGCCTGCTGCCGATCGGCTGGATCATCATTAACGTCATCTTCCTCTACAACCTCACCGTCATCACCGGACGCTTTCAAATCATGCAGCACAGCTTGATGAACGTGACCCAGGACCGCAGGCTGCAACTGCTGCTGATTGCATTCTGCTTCGGTGCGTTCTTTGAAGGCGCTTCCGGATTCGGAACCCCGGTCGCGGTCACGGCAACGATTCTGATCGGCTTGGGCTTCCGGCCACTCGAAGCTTCCGGCCTGTCACTCATCGCCAATACCGCTCCGGTCGCTTATGGCGCATTAGGCACGCCGATCCTGGGACTGGCGGGTGTTACCAAGATCAGCGAAATTGTTCTGGGCGCGCAGGTCGGACGTATTCTGCCCTTCTTCTCCTTCCTCGTTCCCTTCTGGCTCATCGTTGCATTTGTGGGCTGGGGCGCCATGTTCGAGATATGGCCGGCTATCGCGGTCGCTGGAATCTTCTTTGCGGTTCCGCAGTACCTGATGTCGAATTTCCACGGCCCTTGGCTGGTGGATATCGTGGCCTCTGTGATCTCGATGGCTGCGCTGATCACGTTCATGAAATTCTGGAAGCCGAAGCGAGTGTGGCGTTTCCCGGGAGAAGGCCAGGACGTTGGCCACGATCCGAATCGCTACACCGGCGCCGAAGTCTTCCGCGCCTGGGTGCCGTGGCTTGTTCTCAGCATCTGCGTCTTCGTTTGGGGAACCCCGCAGGCCAAGAAATTCCTTGATGGGCTTTCCGCTCCGAAGTTCCCGGTGCATGGTTTGCACAACCTGGTCCTGCGCGTGCCGCCGGTCGTGCCCGCTCCCACCAAGGAAGCCGCCGTGTTCGTGCTCGAGCTGGCTCTCAGCCACCGGCAGCGGCATCTTCCTTGCGTCCATCATTGCCGGCATCATCATGGGCCTCAGCTTGCCGAAGCTTGCTCAGAAACTACGGCACAACCTTGTTGAAGGTCCGTTTTTCCCTACTCACCATCAGCGCAATGATGGCCATCGGTTTCCTGACGCGGTATGGCGGCCTCGACGCCACCATGGGCCTGGCCTTCGCGCGTACGGGGGTGATGTACCCGTTCTTCGGAACCATGCTGGGCTGGCTTGGCGTCGCGCTTACAGGATCAGATACAGCCTCCAACGTGCTCTTCGGAAGCCTGCAGAAGATCTCCGCCCAGCAACTAGGACTCTCGCCTACGCTGATGTGCGCAGCGAACAGCGCCGGCGGCGTGATGGGCAAAATGATCGACGCGCAGAGTATTGTCGTCGCCAGCACCGCCACGGAATGGTACGGCCACGAAGGAAAGATCCTGCGCTTCGTCTTCTTCCACTCGATTGCACTGGCCGCACTGGTGGGGATCGTCGTCACCCTCGAGGCTTACGTCTATCCTTTCACTCGGCTGGTGATTCCCTAACGGCGGCCGGAAAGGGCTTAAGGCTTCCCGATAATCGCGGGGCCTTCTGCTTCTCGGGAAAATTGACCGAAACTCCGGAGTCCCACAAACGGCGCAGGCAGTCGCGGCGCACTGCCGTTGGTTTGCCAATGCGCGTATCATTGCTGTGTAGTCACTGATTCTGCAGTTTTTGCACTCTTAAAGGCGATTTATGGCTGATCCTAAGATCCGAGTACTGGTCGCCAAGCCTGGCCTCGATGGCCATGACCGCGGCGCCAAAGTAATAGCACGTGCTCTGCGCGATGCCGGAATGGAAGTGATCTATACCGGCTTGCGTCAAACTCCCGAGATGATTGTGACCGCTGCGCTCCAGGAAGACGTAAACGTGATTGGTCTCTCCATTTTGAGTGGAGCGCACAACGCCATCGTGCCGCGTGTCAACGACCTGCTCAAACAGAACAAAATGGATGATGTCCTCCTGCTGGTGGGCGGCATCATTCCAGACGTCGACGTCGAGAACTTGAAGAAACTGGGCGTCTCCGCGGTGTTCCAGCCGGGCACGCCGATGGATGACATCATTCAGTTCATCCGCTCGCACGTTCGTCCGCGGGGAGTTCCCGCAGTCTAACTTCGATGCCACAGGACGCAAACAACCGGCGCATTCGCGCCCTGCTGCAGCAAACCGTTGGGCCCGCTCCCTGGTATTGGGAAACCTTTCCTAAAATCCTTGGCGCTGCCGGTCAATCTTTCGATTGGCAATTTCATGGCGCCCAGGGAGCACTCGCCTACATGATTTCGCTCAACCTGGTAGGTGAGCCTGATGCGCCCAGGCTGGCGCTGAACACCTATGCCAGGCCGTTTTTGATGCAAGGCTCGCGTTTCGGAATCTGGTGTCCGCAAGGGCGTTATATCCGCATGGCCATTTTCGATTCCGAGCAGTTGAAGCCCTTCTCGTTTGAAGCCGTGGCCGGCTGGTTCAAACAATCCACCGAGCGGATCTATTCCGCAACCGAGCCCGTCGCCGACTTTGAGTTCGATGGCATGCTCCCGCAGGGCACCCATAGCGTCGAGTTCCCGCCGGAATTCCAGGCGATCGATGAGATGCAACTCGTGAGTTCCTACCCCGCAAAATCGAAGGAGGAGCCGCACGCCGCCGTGTACATTGCCTATCCGAACGCCGGATTGGTAGAGGTACTGCCGCAGCGTTGGTATACCGCCAAGGATTTCGATATCGGCTATCAGTGGATCAGCCGGGTGACGCGCGATCCGGAAACGCAAAGGATTGTCGGGGAAGGAGTGCGCATCGGCGGCTTCGAACTTACCGAAGACGGTTGCGACATCGCGGAGCGCTTCGAACTCGCTTGAACCAGTACGAAGTGCGACCACGCAAAGACTGCACCCTGCTGCGGCTTACCTCGCCAGACGGCACCAACCGGCTCTCCCGCGAGCGTGTTCTGGCGCTGACCGACGCGGTTTTATTGCTCGGGCGCGAAAGCGCACCCCTTCCTCTCATCCTCTGCGGCAACCCAAAATTCTTTTCCGTTGGAGCCGACCTCTCCGAGATCTCCGCCCTGAGCGGCCGTCACGCCTTCGCTTTCGCACAACTAGGACAACGGCTCATGCAGGCGGTGTCTGAATTCCCCGCTCCCACCTGTGCCGTGATCGAAGGCTGGTGCATGGGAGGCGGGTTCGACCTGGCGCTCGCCTGCCGCTTTCGCGTCGCGGGACCGCACGCCATCTTCGGACATCGCGGCGCGGCTCTAGGCCTGATGACCGGATGGGGAGGCACGCAGCGGCTGCCACGATTGATCGGGAAATCCCGGGCACTGGAAATTTTCCTGACCGCCGAGAAGGTGCATGCACAGAAGGCGCTGGCATTCGGAATCATCGATCAGCTCGCCGACGATCCGCACGAAACAGCCATCCACCTTCTGAAGAACTGAATCGCGATCGTCGAAGCTGATGGAATGATGACGCCGCCATTTGCTCCGATCTCGTGGCTGTCGTACCCTTGGGAGTTTGCTGAGAGTGAAGACACCCGGGAGAATGGCTATCAATCAACAACCCGCGAATAACCTGCTGCCGACCAAGATCGATCCCAGCGCGGCGCGCTTCCAGAAGAACGAGAACGCCATGGCCGAGATGGTGACGCAGTTGCGTAACCAGCAACGCATCATCTTCCAAGGCGGTGGCGACAAAGCGATCGAGAACCAGCACAAGAAGAACCGCATGACCGCGCGCGAACGTCTCGACCTGCTGCTCGATCCCAAGACCGGCCTCTTCGAACTCGGTGAATTCGTGGCTTATGGCATGTATGAAGAGTGGGGCGGCGCGCCCTGTGCCGGCGTGGTTACCGGCATTGGCGAAATCCACGGCCGCAAGTTCATGCTGATCGCCAACGATGCCACCGTGAAAGCGGGGGCATTTTTCCCCATGACCGCGAAGAAGGTCATCCGCGCCCAGAACATCGCCATTGAGAACCATATTCCTACGATTTACCTGGTCGATTCCGCTGGCGTCTTCCTGCCGCTGCAAGAGGACGTCTTCCCCGACCAGGACGACTTCGGCCGCGTCTTCCGCAATAACGCGGTCATGAGCGCCATGGGGATTCCCCAGATCACCGCCATCATGGGCATGTGCGTGGCCGGTGGTGCGTACCTGCCGGTGATGTGCGACCACATCCTGATGACCGAGGGCAGCGGACTTTTCCTGGCTGGCCCGGCACTGGTGCAGGCCGCGATCGGCGCCAAGTATTCCGCCGAGGAGCTTGGCGGCGCCGAGATGCACTCGCAGATCAGCGGTACAGTCGATTTCCGCGAGCCCAACGATCATCTCTGCATTGCGCGCATTCGGTCGCTGGTCGAGAAGATGGGCCAGCGGCACCAGGCGGTCTTCAGTCGCCGGGATCCCGAGGAGCCGAAGTATCGTGCCGAAGAGCTCTATGGCATCTACGATGGCGATCCGGGCAAGCAGTACGACATGAAGGAAATCATCGCGCGCATTGTGGACGGCAGCCGCTTCGACGAGTACAAGGCCGAGTACGGCGAGACCCTCATCTGCGGCTATGCGCGCATTGGCGGGTTTGCTGTCGGCATCGTTGCCAACCAGAAAACCCACGTTCCTCAGACGGACAAGACGGGCAACAAGCGCATCGAATTCGGCGGCGTCATCTACACCGAAAGCGCCGAGAAAGCCGCGCGCTTCATCATGGACTGCAACCAGAACCTCGTGCCGCTCATCTTCCTGCATGATGTCAACGGTTTCATGGTGGGCCGCGATGCGGAGTGGAGCGGCATCATCCGCGCCGGGGCGAAGATGGTGAATGCTGTGTCCAACTCTGTCGTGCCGAAGATCAGCTTGATCGTTGGAGGCTCCTTCGGCGCCGGGCACTACGCCATGTGCGGCAAAGCCTACGATCCGCGGTTCCTGTTTGCGTGGCCGAGCGCCAAGTATGCGGTGATGAGCGGTGGAGCTGCAGCAGGAACGCTGGTCGAAATCAAAGTCAAACAACTCGAGCGCGGCGGCAAGAAACTGAGCGAAGAAGAGAAAAAAGAACTCTTCGACAGCGTGAAGGCGACCTACGACGAGCAAATGGATCCGCGTTACGGAGCGGCCCGTTTGTGGATCGACAAGATCATCGATCCGCTGGACACCCGCGCAACCCTGATCGAAGCCCTCGAAGCCTGCGCGTTGAATCCGGACGTGCCGGAATTCAAGGTGGGAGTACTGCAGACGTAATGGCGAACGAAATCAAAATCATCGAATGCCCACGCGACGCGTGGCAGGGCCTGAAAGGTCAGATCCCCACCGCGACGAAAGTCGGTTATCTGCAGGAGTTGATCAACGCGGGATTCAAGCACATCGACGCCGCCTCGTTCGTCTCGCCGCGGGCGGTGCCGCAGATGGCCGACTCGGAAGATGTACTGAAGCAACTGGATCCGCCCGACGATGTCGAAATCATCGGCATCGTGGTCAATGAAAAAGGCGCCGACCGCGCCGTCGCCACCGATGCTGTCCGCACTATCGGCTTCCCTTATTCGCTCTCGCCCACGTTCCTGAAGAACAACCAGAACCAGTCGCTGGAGGAGAACACCGACATCCTGGAAAAGGTCATGGAGAAGGCGCGCAATGCGGACATGGCCATGGTCGTCTACATCTCCATGGCATTCGGCAATCCCTACGGGGATCTCTGGTCGATTGATGAAGTGCTGGAGGGCATAGACCTGCTTGCCAATGACGGCCTCAAGCAGATTTCTTTGGCCGACACGGTTGGATTAGCGAGTGCGCAACAGATCGGCGAACTTTGCAGCGCGGTGGTGAAGCGATTCGACTACGTGGAGCTTGGCGTGCACCTGCACAGCCGTCAGGCGGATGCGAAGGAGAAAATTCTTGCCGCCTACGATGCCGGCATACGCCGCTTCGATTCGGCCATTGGCGGACTTGGCGGATGTCCGTTTGCGCAGGACATGCTGGTCGGGAACATGCCCACCGAAGCCGTGCTGGCCGCCTTGCAGGAACGCGGCGTGCCCTCGCCGATACGCAAGCCGATCGATGCTCTCCTTAAGATGAGCGAGGAGTTCGCATTGCGCTTCGGCGGGGCGGCGCACTGAGAAAAGAAAAAGCCGTCTCCAGGTTCGGAGACGGCAAAATTTTCCCATCTTTCATGCTCTTGCGTGGATCAGGAGAATTGCATTGCGTCGGCCCGCGCACGCTTGGGACGTCGTAAACTTCGACCGCCAAGTACGCTAACGCGCTTCTTACAATGGCAGAGAGTTTACCGGGCCGCTCGGTTGCGGCTCTTTGGAAGCTCTCTCAACCCGGTTAGTTTCTCGCAGCTTTCTTCCAGCCGCTATCCTACTGCGGTGGCCTGCTATCCTCCTTTTGGGTGACCCGGGCCGGTGACGGCAGCGGCACCCTCCTTTTGAGAACCTGCATGGCCTACAAGACACTGATCAGCAGCATCGACGCCGGCATTGCGACGATCACTTTCAATCGTCCCGACAAACGAAATGCCATCAGTTACGAACTGATCGACGAGTTGCTCTCTGCCCTTTCGGAGCTGGAACGCAGCGAAGCACAGATTGTCATCCTGACCGGCGCGGGCAAGGCGTTCTGCGCAGGCATGGACCTCGACAACCTGCGGACGATTACCGGTCGTAGCGCTGAGGAGAACCTCAAAGATTCGCAGACGATCGCCAGATTGTTCCGCACCCTCTACGAATTCCCTAAAGTCACGATCGCGGCCGTCAATGGGCCTGCCATCGCGGGAGGCTGTGGCATCGCTACACTGTGCGATTTCACCATCGCTTCCGCCGACGCCAAGTTCGGTTATACCGAAGTGCGGATCGGCTTTCTGCCTGCCATCGTCTCTGCGTTTCTGGTACGTCAGATCGGCGAGAAGCACGCACGCGATCTACTGCTTTCCGGCAGAATCATCGACGCCGAAGAAGCCTTGCATCTGGGCCTCGTAACGGAGGTGGTTGCGCCGGATGCGCTGCTGGTACGTGTTCGGCAACGCGCCCAGGAACTTCTACAGAACAGCCCCGCTTCTCTCGCCGCCACCAAGCGCCTGCTGAATCGGTTCGTGGCGGCCGATCTCGATCGCGAGATCGAAGCCGCGTTACGGGCCAATGCCGAGATCCGCTCCACCGCCGATTTCCGCGAAGGCGTGAATTCGTTCCTGGAGAAACGCAAGCCCAACTGGACCGGCCGCTAAGCGCGCACATCTTTTGGAACTTCCCTGCCGTACTATGCGTATTCACCTCCATAAGCTCGATGGAGGTAGGAAAATGGACGCGAAGTGGAACTGGGCAATCGACAACATGGCGGTCCGCATGACTGCGAACCTTTTGGCATTTGGCCTGTGGCTGGCCACGGCCGTGGCGATCATGGAAGTGGCTGCACGGCAGTAATGAATTTTTCACACAATTCGTCGCGCTTTCGCGACGGCCAGAGTTGAATCGTGCTCGTTGCGGCACTAGACTTTTCGGATCAATCCGGGAGGTCGAAAATGGCAAAAGTAAAACCGATTCCTGACGGTTATCACTCCATCACGCCGTACCTCGTGATTCGTGGGGCAAAGCGGGCGATGGAATTCTATGCCGAGGCGTTCGGCGCCAAAGAAGTCTTTAAGATGCTGGACGATAAAGACGAAGTCGGGCACGCCGAAATGCGCATCGGCGATTCGATCATCATGCTGGCGGATGAGAAATCAAACATGCCGCACAAGAGTCCCGCCACCCTGGGCGGATCTCCGGTCAGCATCCTGCTTTATGTCGAAGACTGCGACGCGGTGTTTAACCAGGCCGTCTCCGCGGGTGCACAGGTGGAGCGCCCGCTGGCCGACCAATTTTACGGAGACCGCACGGGTGGCGTGAAGGACCCGTTCGGCTTTAGCTGGTATATCGCGACCCACGTCGAAGACGTTTCGCCCGAAGAGATGGAGCGTCGCGCGAAACAGACAACTTCCGTTTAACCATAGAAGACACAGAGGTACGCAGCGGGTTCGGGGCAAAAAGCAGGAGGTTCACAGATCCTAAAAACCTCTGTGAACCTCCGCGTTCGTCTGTGTTTATTTTGTAGTTAGACCCCGACGGTTTCGGCTTTCTTTGCGTAGCGGTTGTCGACGTACTCATTGAGGATCGTCGTGAACTCCTCGACAATCTTGTCGCCCTTGAGGGTGGTCATCAGGCGGCCATCGACAAAGACCGGGGCCTTGGGCTCCTCGAAGGTGCCGGGGAGGGAGATGCCGATATTGGCATGCTTCGATTCGCCTGGGCCGTTCACGATGCATCCCATCACCGCGACCTTCATCTCTTCCACGCCCGAGTAGCGGGTCTTCCACTGCGGCATCTGCTCGCGAATATAGGTCTGGATGCGTTCCGCAAGCTCCTGGAAGAAGGTGCTGGTGGTGCGTCCGCAGCCGGGACATGCCGTGACCTGCGGAGTAAAGCTGCGGATTCCCATTGACTGTAGGATCTGTTGGGCAACAAGAACTTCTTCGGTGCGGTCGCCATTCGGCTTGGGGGTCAGCGAAACGCGGATGGTGTCGCCAATGCCTTCGAGCAACAACACTGAAAGACCGGCGGTCGAAGCCACAATTCCCTTCGCACCCATGCCGGCCTCGGTCAACCCGAGGTGCAGCGTGTAGTCGCAACGCTTCGCTAACTCGCGATAGACATCGATTAAGTCCTGCACGCCGCTGACCTTCGCACTGAGCAGGATCTGGTCTTTACGCAGGCCATACCGCTCGGCAATCTCGGCCGACTTCAGCGCACTCACGATCATGGCTTCCATCATGACGTCGCGGGCTTCTTTCGGTTCGGCCAGCTTGGCGTTTTCATCCATCATCTTCGCCAGCAACTGCTGGTCGAGCGATCCCCAGTTCACGCCGATGCGTACCGGCTTCTGGTTCTCGACGGCGACGTCGACCATCATCTTGAAGTTGTCATCGTCCTTGCGGCCGATCGAAACGTTGCCGGGATTGATGCGGTACTTCGCGAGCGCCTTGGCGCAGGCGGGATACTTCTTCAGCAGGATGTGGCCGTTGTAGTGGAAGTCACCGATGATGGGCGTGTGAATGCCGATCTTCGCCAGGCCATCGACGATCTGCGGCACACCTTTGGCAGCGTCATCGTTGTTCACGGTGACGCGGATGAGTTCCGAGCCGGAGCGGGCGAGCGCAATACACTGCTTGATCGTGGAATCCACGTCGGCGGTGTCGGTGTTGGTCATCGACTGCACGACGACGGGGACATCGCCTCCGACCCGCACATCTCCTATGCGGACAGTTGGCGTTTTACGGCGAAGAATTGTAGCCATAGCTTGTGTACCATTTTAACAGCTCTGCCTAGAGGAGAGGGGATCAGCTCTCCGCTGTCTCCGGTCCGGTAAACTCTAGCAAAGCAAAGTGTTAGCAGACCGGGAAAACCGCTCTCCACCATCCGCTCTCTCCGGTAAACCACTGGACAGAGCATTACCCGATAGCGGGCACCTGAGGGCTGAAACCTGTCTCCGCCCCCCTACGGCAAGTGCTGGTGCAATCCTGGCAAGGTCTTCATCAGGTCGTTGTAGATGACCACTGCGGCAAAGATCATCAGGAAAACGAACGCTACCTGGTAGGCCCGCTCCTTGATGCGAATGCTGATATCGCGGCGCATGAGGCCTTCGATCAGAAGCATCAGGATCATGCCACCGTCGAGGATGGGAATCGGGAACAAGTTAAAAATTCCCAGCTGCAGGCTGATGATGGCCATCAGCGTCATGAGCGGGGTCCACCCCGGCTGGCGTGCGGCCTCGCCGGAGGCTTGCGCTATGCCGATCGGGCTCGACATGGTCTTGATCGATACCTGCTTGCGCACGAGCTTGCGAACCAGGTCGATGACGAGGAACGAATAGCGCTTGTTTTCGTCCAGCGAATAACGGAAAGCTTTGGGGAACGGCAGCTTGGTATCGAGAATCTTCGGTTCAGAAGCCATGCCGATGCGGTAGTGGCTCTCGCCGTTATCGTTCTTCAGCACCGGCGTGATGGGAATCTGTTGTTCGTTGCCATCGCGCAAGATTGTCAATTGCACTGGCTGATCTTTTGTTTTCTGTAGCAGGTCAATCATCGCCTTGGTCGAACGGATCGGCGTTCCGTTGACGGCGCTGATGATATCTCCGACCTTGATCCCCGCCTGGGTGGCCGGCATGCCGGGCTCCAGGGAGGTGACTACGTTCGGCTCATCGGGAATCCAGCCTGGATCGCTGGCCTGCTCATCGGCATTTTTCTCTGGCGTAACGGCGGTGGTAACGGCCTGGCTACCACGCAGGACGGTGAGTGGCACCGGGGTCCCGGGGCTGACCATGGTCTTCAGACGTACATCTTCCCACGTCGGGTTCTCAGTGCCGTCGATGCGGGCAATGACGTCGCCGTTCTTCAATCCGGCCGCCGCCGCTGGTGTGTTCGGAACGACGTATCCGATCTTGGCTTTCTGGTCGAGGTAGGCGGGGCGCTCGTAATGCACCATGAAAACGACGGTCAACAGGGTGATGGAAAGCGCGATGTTCATGAACGGCCCGGCGAGGGCGATGATCAGCCGTTGCCAGCGAGGATGCGACATGAACTCTTCGGGAGAACCGGTCTGGTTATCCATCGGCGTTTCGCCGGTCATCTTCACGTAGCCGCCGAAAGGCAACGCGCTGATGCGGTAGTCGGTTTCGCCACGACGGAAGCCGACCAAACGTTTTCCGAAGCCGATGGAAAAGGTCTCGACCCGCACCCCAAACAGCTTGGCAGCGGCAAAATGGCCGAACTCGTGCACCAGGATGAGAACCCCGAGAACAAAGACGACCGAAACAAGCGCGATTAAAAAGCCTTCCATCAAGCCTCTATAAGTGTGAAATCAAGACCGGCTGCCCGCGAGATGGGCGCGTAATGCCCGGATGTGGCTACGAGCCAGCTCCCGGGCCGCGACATCGGCGGAAAGTATCTCTTCTATAGATTCCGGATGTCGCAATTGCGTTTCATGGATTACATGCCGAATTGTAGCCGGAATCTCGTTAAATCCTATCCCACCTTCCAGGAAAGCGGCGACCGCAACCTCATCCGCGGCGTTGAGGGCAATACTCTTGGTACCGCCCTTTTCCGCGGCTTCGTAGGCCAGGGCCAGGCAGGGGAACTTGCCAAGATCAGGGGGATAAAAATCGAGGCGCTTGAGGTCGAGTACCGGAAACCTCAGGTTAGACGGCACCCGGTCGGGATAGGTCATCGCGTAAAGGATCGGCAGCCGCATATCGGTTACCGAAAGTTGCGCGAGGAGCGAACCGTCGACGAACTCCACCATGGAGTGGATGGTGCTCTGGGGGTGCACGATTACCTCGACCCGGCTGGGGGGAAGATCGAAGAGCCGGCAGGCTTCAATGACTTCAAAGCCTTTATTCATCAGGGTGGCGGAGTCAATGGTGATGCGCCGCCCCATCTTCCAGGTGGGGTGATTGAGGGCTTGTTCGACGGTGATGCGGTCGAACTGCTCCCTCGGAGTGTGGAGGAACGGGCCCCCGGAGGCCGTCAGCCACACCTTTTCGACTTCCTGGAGGCGGCCTCCTCGCATGGCCTGATGGATGGCGTTGTGTTCGCTGTCGATGGGCAGGATCGGCTTGCCCTGCTTGCGGGCCTCTGCGGTAATCAGTTCCCCGGCGGCCACCATGGTCTCTTTGTTGGCGAGGCCGATTGACTTTCCCGCTTTGACGGCTTCGTACGTGGCCTTGAGGCCTTCCACGCCAACGATGGCGCTGACCACGAAATCCACCTCGTCGATGGTGGCGGCTTCCACGGTGCCCTCGGTGCCGAAGACGATCTTTACGCCCTTGGCGCCGGCCTGCGCGAGCCGCTGTTTCAGGGTCTCCGCGTGGGCTTCGCTGCCCACGGAGACGACCTTGGGGTGCCACCGCAGGGTCTGTTCGGTCACCAGATCGAGGTTGTTGCCGGCGGCGAGGGAGACTACCGAGAACAGTTCGGGATAGGCTTCTACGATCTTGAGGGTGCTCGTGCCGATGGAGCCGGTCGAGCCAAGGATGGAGATGCGCTTCATCAAAGGAACCAATAGGATACCGCAGCTCTGGTGGGTCGCGCATCATTACGAAATGGACACCCCCCACCGGGTAGGCGCTGCTTTGTTTTCTGGATTTTGCGAACGAAATGTCTGCAAAATATTCGAAACAAGAGAGTTGCGGGTAAAATATTCAAAAATAAGGGGTTAGCGATTATCGAAAACAGCAGATTGCCACGCGCCAAAGACGGGCGCTCGCAATGACAAGAGAGAGCGTGGGTGGAATCGACGGCGCTCGCAATGACAAGAGAGAGCGTCGGTGGGGTCGACCGCGGTCGCGGTGACAAGAGAGAGCGTGGGGGCGACCTGCGGCGATGTGGATCGCGAAAAAGCAGATTGCCACGCGCCAAAGACGGGCGCTCGCAATGACAAGAGAGAGCATGGGTGGGATCGACGGATCTCTCAGTGACAAGAGAGAGCGTCGGTGGGATCGACCGCGGTCGCGGTGACAAGAGAGAGCGTGCGGGCAACATGCCGCGATGCGAACAAATCGCCTGGATAAGATTTTCAAAGATCTGTTTGGGAATGGTGGGTGTGCCCCACTTGCACAGAGTAATCGGCGGCGGGGGAAGTGTCGGTGAGGGATGACCATGCAAGAGGTGTCGCGCGTCACGCTGGGCAGTGAGCAGTGGTATGCTCGGGGACGGCGTACAGGACGCCGCCCGTCCGCGGACAGGACTGAGTCCACCTGAGCGAAGACTGCAAGCAGGTTTCACGAATCTCCTTTGCGCCCGAACGAGCGGACCCGGGCACTGCTACGAAGGAGGTTTGTCATGAACCGGCACTTCCCTGTCCGCCCCAACCTAGAACAACTCAAACACCAAGCGAAAGACCTTTTGCGCGCAATCCACCAAGGCGATGCAGCGGCTATTTCCGATCTGTGCGCATTTCATCCGCATCCGCCGCAGCCAGGTGATGCAAAACTTGCGGATGCGCAGACGACGCTGGCTCGCAGCTACGGCGTGCCAAGCTGGGCGCGGATGCGGCAAGCCTGCGAGATGACCGACGCAATCTGGCGAGGGGACGTGGCGGCCGTCCGCGCGTTGATACGCAAACATCCCAACCTGCTGCACGAAGATGCACGCGGGGTGAAAAGCAACTGGGGACCGCCGATGTCGTACGCGGCGAACCTCGGCCGGGATGAAATCATTGCCATGCTGAGCGAACTGGGCGCTGCCGACCTTGATTACGCCTTCAGCCGCGCGGCGCTGCAGGGACGGATTGAGACTGCGCGCCAGCTTTATGCGATGGGAGCGCGGCCGGCGGCGGGAGAAGTGATGGGTCCGTGCGAGACGTTATCACCAACCGGACTGGAATTTCTGCTGGACCTCGGCGCGCCACTGGCCGATAAGGACGGTGATCCACTCGCTCCGATTGCACTCCTCCTCGAGACTTACTCGCGTGGACCGAAGGGCAAGCACGATTGCCTCGAGTTATTGGCCAGACGTGGCGTGGTGTTTCCGGACACAGCGCCGATGGCCCTCCATCGTGGGCGCATTGATCTGCTGGAAGATCATCTGCGCCGTGACCCACGGCTGTTCGAGAGAACGTATTCGCACGAGGAAATTTATCCGCCGTCGTTGGGCTGCCATGCAGACCACTCGCTGGCGCTGCATGGAACTCCACTGGCTGGGGGAACGCTGCTGCACATGGCGGTGGATGATGATGCCATCGAGATCGCGCGCTGGATGATCGAGCAGGGAGCCGACGCAAACACGCGAGCGGCGGTGGATGCGGAAGGGTTTGGCGGACATACAGCGTTGTTCGGTTGCGTAGTTTCGCAACCGTATCGCTGTGGGCGGGACCGCGAGGCAAATTTTGCGCGCCTGCTGCTGGATCATGGGGCGGACGTGAATGTGCGCGCGTCGTTGAAGAAGCGGCTACGTTTCGTAGAGGATGAGACGGAGCATGTCTATCGGGATGTGACGCCGATCTCGTGGGGCGAGCGGTTTCATGACCAGGATTGGGTGAACCGGGAGGCGATGCGGGTGATCGGGGAAAGAGTTGGAAGGGTGTAGATTCACCGGTCCTGTAAATCGAACAAAGGGTTACTCCGCTCCGAATGCGCATCGGTGTGCGCATTCTCCGGTCGCAATGACAATGCTGGGTGCGCATTCTCGGTCGCAATGACAAATTGAGGTGTGCGCATTCTCCGGTCGCAAAAAGGTCGCAACACAACATTTCATGGAGGTCCGTTAGCGGAGGAAGGTGAACAGGATGAGGGCTACGGGGGCGGCGAAGAGTAATGCGTCGATGCGATCGAGGATGCCGCCGTGGCCGGGGACGATGGAGCCGGAGTCTTTGACGTTGGCACCGCGCTTGATGAGCGACTCGACGAGGTCGCCGAGTTGGGCGGCGATGTTGATGAGGATGGCGGCGACGAAGAGCATGGGACCGTGCAGGAGGCCTGCGACAAACGGGGGAAGGACCGAGGTCGGTGTGTAGTAGGTGACACCGCGAGGACCGCCTGCCCATTGTCCGATGGTGGAGGCGAAGTGAGTGAGCAGCCAGCAGGCAAGCACGCTGCCGAAAATTGAGCCGATCGCGCCTTCCCAGGTTTTATTAGGGCTGATGCGTGGAGACATCTTGTGGCGGCCGATCGCTTTGCCGGTGTACATGGCGACGATATCACCGGCCCACACCGCGAAGAAGGTGAAGATCAGGGGATACCAACCCATGGCCTGCAAGTGGGCGACGCAGAGAAGCGAAATCCCGACATAGTAGGCGCCGAACATCGATGCTGCCGCCGAAGGAAACGCCGTGCGCAATTCGCCAAGGCGCATCGCGGGTACGAGAAAAATGAATGGCAATGCCCAATACAACGAGTAATACAAAACCGAAGCGAAATTTTGCCGCATACCGATGACCTGCATCGCGATGCCCATCCAATATCCGGCAGTTTTGTCGCAGGTGGTGTAAGCCAGAAACGTAAGCGCTACTATGATGTAAGAAGTCCAACGAAGAGGAACAACCCCATACGCTTTAACGAGGGCCAAATACTCTTTCAGCGCCAGCAATGCCACCACGCCGACCAACAGGGTGAATAGCCAGTGCGGCGCTTTGAAGACGGCGAGGAGAACCAGGGGGATGAGGACGAGGGCGGTGAGGACGCGCTTCATCGCTCAGGCAGTGGGTACGGGGGTGGGATGGATGGCGTGGATACCGCCGAATCGGCGTTCGCGTTTCTGGAATTCCGCAATCGATTCCAGCAGCTTGACTCCGTTGAAATCGGGCCACAGGGTTTCGGTGACGAAGATCTCGGAGTAAGCCGCCTGCCACAACAAGAAATTGCTGAGGCGCATTTCGCCGCTGGTGCGGATGACGAGATCGAGTTCCGGGAGGTGGCTGGTGTAGAGATGCTGACCGATGGCATCTTCGTCGATATCGAGATGGCCGCCGTTGCGCTGGGCTGCCTTGATGATGGACTTTACGGCGTCGACGATCTCGGAGCGGCCGCCGTAGTTGATGGCAAAGGTGAGCACGAGGCCGGTATTGCCGGCGGTCTCATCGACGGCCCAATCCATGCGTTCCTGCACTTCGTCGGGAAGCTCGCGCCAGCGTCCGATGAACTGCACGCGGACGTTGTGCTCCTGGAAGGAAGGCATCTCGATTTTCAGGTAGCGTCGCAAGAGGCCCATGAGGAACGAAGTTTCGCGCTTGGGACGGCGGAGCCAGTTTTCGGCGGAAAAGGCATAGAGGGTAAGGGCGGGCAGGCCAATGCGCGAGGCACACTGGACGGTATCGCGAACGGCGAAGACCCCGGAGCGATGTCCGGCAATGCGAGGCAGATGGCGGCGCTTGGCCCAGCGGCCATTGCCGTCCATGATGATGGCGATATGCTGGGGAAACCTGCCTGGGTCGAGCCGGGAGTAGAGTTCTGCTTCCTTGTGGCTCAAGCCGGCAGGAATGGGTGGACGCACGCCTACCTCGCAGAAAACATTGACGCTATCACAGCGTAAACTAAGATGCAAAGAACCTCCGCCACCCTCGCGGTGAAGATCTATTCATGTTTGGGAAGAAGCCACAGACGCGGATCGCCGGCTTCTTCCTCTGGCGAATATTCGGACAATACGCGGCTCTGGCTGCACGAACGAAAGGGCAAACGAAAAGCCGAGGCTGAGCCTCGGCTTTTGGCGTTCTGGGGAGGGAGATGGACCTAAGCTGTTCTTCGGGGCCGCATGGTGATTTCACGAACCTGGTTCAAGATGCTCGAAAGCTGCATGCCGTTGAGTTTCTCGCAGATGGGGTAGAGTTCCGCGAGGAAGGGATCTGCCGTCAGCTCGCGCAGTTGCTCTTCGCGGCTGGGCTGGCCACCGGTCAACAGATCGGGCAGGGTAACTTCGAGCGCTTTTGCCAGGCGTTCGAGCGATGAGAGGGTAGGGGTCGCCTTTTCGTTCTCAATCTTGGAGACGTAGGTGCGGGGCACTTGCATGCGCATGGCAAGCTGCCGCTGGCTGAGCCCGGCGCGTTGACGCAGATTGCGAATCGATTGCGCGATATGCAACTGCGACTGGGACGATGTCGAGGGTACCGATATAACCGGTTGCGTCGCAACGACCACGATCTCGGGTTCTTCCGGGTCGAGTGAAGCGCGGCATTTACGGCACAGGTTGTTATTGGTACGGAACTGGACGAGAGTGCATCTGTCGCATCGAACCACTTCCCTTGAGTCAACGGGTGCGAGCGTCGTGGCCATCAGGTTGTGGAAGATGCCAGAGCGGTAACATCTTCAGCCACATACAAGACAAACGTAAGAGGCTGCACACAATTTGAGGCATAAGGTTTTGACTGTCAAGACTGTTTTCGAAAAAGAACGGTGGAAAACCTAAAGGCGACCGTCAAAACCCGAAGTTTTCAGACAAAACAGGTACAAAACGGGAAAGACCCACAAATAGGCCCGGGGGTTACTATCTGGATTCCTCCTTGGGGCGCGCCGCCCAAAGCGGCTGCCTGGAGACCGCGGATCGGATCGCGATGGAACATCCTCCGGGCAAGGGTTGCGACCAATTCTTCCCGCCACGCTTCGCGGCACGAATCAATTTCCTAAAGTGACAGGCAATTTCCAAGTGACGACATTGTCATCTCCGATCAGGGGTAGGAGTGCTAACTTGTTGCCGTTGTCGTTGAACGGACTCGCTCTTCGATGGTGTCGCGCACTGTCTGCACTGCGAGAAAAGCATTGCGGCTTCGGCCTTGAAAGATCCATATGGCCAACATCGAGCTATACGATCATGCTTGTGCACGCATACAACGGGCGCTTCGCGATTTGAATTATCCCTGGGAGATTCGCTTCCAGACGGACCAGCAGCCCGAGGTCATCACGTTTGTCGTGCTGAATGGCGAGGGCCAGGTGGTCGGTGTGTCCGGCGACTGGCCGACCGGCAGCATCCTCGCGCTCAGTAAGAAAGAAATCCGGAGACTTGTCACGCAGGTCCTGGAGAAGAATGACCAGAGCGGGATTTCACGCTTCGTCGCGAGTTGACCCTTCCCTTTCACTCGAACAGATCAGCTGTCCGTCAGCCAGGGCTATGCCGCAGAGATAGCGTGCGGCTTCGAGGTTTCTTGATCCCTGGGGGTGGCGGCGTCCGTCCTATACTGGATTCGCAATGATGACGCGAGAGTCCGCTTGGGAATTGCTTACGGAGTTCACCCAGTCAGAAAGTTTGCGCAAACACGCGCTGGCGGTGGAAGCATGCGTCCGCGCCTACGCCCGGAAGTTCGGAGAAGACGAAAATACGTGGGCGATTGTCGGGCTGATTCACGACTTCGATTATGAGAAGTATCCCAGTCTCGAAGACCATCCGTACCGGGGCAACGAGATCCTGGCGCAGCGCGGATGGCCGGAAGAGGTTCGGCGCGCGATCATGTCGCACGCCGAGTACACCGGGGTGAAGCGCGAATCGCGGCTGGAGAAGGCCCTGTTCGCGTGCGATGAACTGGCCGGTTTCATCACGGCGACGGCGCTGGTGAAGCCGGGGAAATCACTGGCGGAAGTCGAAGCCAAGGGTGTGCGGAAGAAAATGAAGGACAAAGCTTTCGCGCGCAGCGTGAACCGCGATGACATTGTGAATGGTGCGGCTGAACTGGGTGTGGACCTCGAAGAGCACATCGCCTTCTGCATTGCAGCGATGAAAGGCGTCGCTCGGGAGCTCGGGCTCGAAGGAAAGAGCTAAGAGATTACTGGATTCTTTATTCGCCGATAGCGCTGCAGGGCGCAACCATGGCCGGAGCGATGACTTTTCCGCCGTTCAGCTTGCGGCGATCGATTTCAACCCGCAACGGCAGCGGTTTGTCCTGGCCATCGGCATCGGTTTCAAGTTGATAGACGGCGTTGTACTGGGAATAGGCGTGATTCAGGTTGGTGAGGGCGCCATCGATCTGCGCCTGGGCAATCTTGGAGTCGCTGACCCCGAGAGGCGCGAGGAGTGCTCCGCCGGTGGCGTTGGCGATTTCACTGAGGGCTTGCATCGACGCGTTGGCGTCGGCAGAGGGTAAGGCGAGAACGAAGAGCCGTGCGCCGATCGAAGAAAAGCGCTGCCGCAACTCGGCGGGTGTCGTTTTGCTGCCGTTATCGGGCGAGTCGGTGATCACGACTACTGCGTCTCCGGCGTGCAATTTCACGTTCGTCATATCCGCGAGCAAGGCGTCGTAGAGGACGCTGCGACTGTCGGAAGCCGCCGGCACTACCGAGGCCGAACCGCTGCGCGCATCCACGACGTTGGAAACTTCCGCTGCATAGCTGCCAGTCATGATCGTGCCGGGGGCGCTGGACACCACGGCCTGCGCCAACTGCTGTGCAAGGTCCCACTTGGCAGACATGGAACTGGAGCGCGAAATGAGCAGGAGGGTGGAATGCGGAAAGACGCCATAGTTCAGGGCTTTCACGTTGGCATTCTGGCCCTTGATGTGAACTTTGAAATCGGCGGGGCCGAGGCCACTGAGGGAAGCTCCGGCCTGATCGATCACCGCTAGCTGCACGGTGGCGGGACCGCAGTTACGGGCGGCTGCCGCCGCCGGCAGAAACCCCACCGTCATCAGCGTCAACAAACTGGCACCCGCTCGGAAATTCACTTCGGCCTCCTATTTATTGCTTGGAGGCACGATTTAACTACGACATTGGCAAAAAAGGCACGTCACGAAGGTCACTTGTCCTTCGGCGCCGAGCCTCGAGTGGGCAGCCTAACGCGCCGCTTCGGCGATTTTGCCGCTACGGATCAGCTCGGCGGCGGCGGCGAAATCGCCCGTCATGACGCGGTCTTCCTGGATGGGCGGAGAAACGGCGCGGATGGCGGCATGCACTTTCTGCAAGGGCTTGGTGGTTTTGAGAGGGGCACGGAAATCGAGGGCTTGCGCCGCCGCGAGGGCTTCGATGGCCATGACGTTGCGCGTGTTCTGGACGATGCGCTGCAGCTTGAGGGCGGCGGTCATGCCCATCGAAACGTAGTCTTCCTTGTTGCCGGAGGTGGTGATGGAATCGACCGAGGCGGGGTGGGCGAGCACCTTGTTCTCGCTCGCCAGGGCGGCGGCGGTGACCTGCGGCATCATGAAGCCGGAGTTCAACCCCGCGCCGGGGGCAAGGAACGGCGGGAGATCTTCATTCAACGAAGGATTCACTAGGCGCTCGATGCGGCGCTCGGAAATTCCGGCCAAGGCGCTCAAGCCAATGGCGAGGAAATCGAGAGCGAAGGCCAGCGGCTCGCCATGGAAATTGCCGCCGGAGATGATGTCGCCATGCACCGGGGCATCGGAACGCTGGCCCACCTGCTTTTTTTCCGGGAAGACGAGAGGGTTGTCGACCGCCGAATTCATCTCGACTTCAAAGACAGAGCGGCAATAGCGGATGGTGTCGCGCACAGCGCCATGGACCTGCGGCATGCAGCGCAGAGAGTAAGCATCCTGTACGCGGCTGCATTCGCGATGGGATTCGTGGATCTCGCTTCCGGCCAGCAGGCGGCGCAAGTTCGCGGCCACCTCGACTTGTCCGCGATGCGGCCGCGCCTTGTGGATACGCTCATCGAAAGCGGCGTCGGTTCCCTGCAGCACATCGAGCGCGAGGGCGCCGACGGCGTCGGCCGTTTCGGCAAGCACCTGCGCCTCCAAGATGGTGAGCAGCCCGACGGCGAGCATGGCCTGGGTGCCGTTGATGAGCGAGATCGTTTCTTTCGCCTCGAGGGTGATGGGTTTGATTTGTGCCGACCGTAGCGCGTCGCCACCCGGCATGCGCTTGCCTTGAAAGTTGGCTTCGCCTTCGCCGATCAGTACCAGGCCTAGATGCGCCAGCGGAGCCAGGTCACCGCTCGCGCCCACGCTTCCCTGCGATGGAATGACGGGATGCACGCCGCGATTCAACATCTCGCACAATGTGTCAATCACGATTCCCCGCACGCCCGAACATCCCTTGGCAAGTGAGTTGGCGCGCAGCAGCATCATGGCGCGGCTGACGGGTTCGCCCAACGGTTCGCCCACGCCGACCGCATGCGAGCGCATGAGGTTGAGCTGCAGGGTGCGGTTCTCGGCGGGAGGAATGCGAACGTCGCTGAGCTTGCCGACGCCGGTGGTGACGGCATACGCGAGGCGATCGTTTTGGACGACGTCCTCGATCACCGCCCGGGCGCGATCGACGGCCAGCCGCGCATCGGCGTCCAGCAGTACCGGACGGCTCTCATAGACGACCCCGTGAACATCGTCGAGGGTGAGGGTGTTGCCTGTGATGTGAAGTGCTTTCATTCCGCCTCAGTTTGCGCTTCGAGCGCGCGGCCTGCAACCCGCCGGAAGATGCTCATGTATTTCTCGGGAAATGGTGTTTTTTTCATTTTCGCGTTCACTGCAACGTGGGTGCTCTCGCCCTCGGCGAGTAGGAGGCTATCGTCGGCACGCAGCACCTGGTACTGGAATTGGATGAGCGACGTGCGCAGCCGCTGGATGTGGGTGCGGATCACGACCTCGTCGTCATAGCGCGCCGGGGCCTTGTAGCGGCATCGGACATCCACCACCGGGAGATGCAGCTGGTCGTGGAGCTCCAGCTCGCGATAGGTAATGCCGAGCTGCCGCATGAACTCCACCCGTCCTACCTCGAACCAGATGATGTAGTTGGAGTGATAGACGACGTTCATCTGGTCCGTTTCCGCATAGCGCACGCGGAGGCGGGTCTCAAGAACGGTGGGGCTGGGGTTCACGCGGAGCGATCCTTTCCCGGCAGATACGACCCATGAGGCTAGCACAAGAAGAGGTTTGGTTGTCCCCTCCCACCCTCGTGGGACAAATCCCAAAGCCGCATGAACAGGGGCGTCTGTGCGCTTTGTGACCACGATCACAAGCGCAAGTGACGTCTGATACAGGCGTGGGGCAGGGATCGCCGTATCTTCCACTCAGCGTTACACAAATTCATTTGCCGGGAAGCAATGATGAAAAACATAAATGCAGCGGGAAGCAAGAAGTGCTGGCGGGAACGCGTAACGGCGGAGATCACGGTTGGGCATCTGGTGGAATTCGCGCGTGAAGTCGGCGACGAAATTTCGCCGACCCAGGCAGAAGCCTTCCTCAACGAAAACGGTCACGCCTACGAGATGTGGATGCACATGATGCGCGCCGGCGAAGAGTTCATCAAGAACCACATGAACCCACGCATGCCTTTACAAAACGTGCGTGAAGCCGAAGCGGCGCAGATGGTGAACTAGAAGAGCTTGCCCTCTCCCCTTGGGCGTTAGGCAAGGCTGTAATACTTGGCATTTATAAACGACCGGAGCTCCCGATAACGAAGGAACCGGCGCTGGCAATCAAACTGTAGTGAACGAGGGATGCAGAATGCATCCCTCTCCTTTTTGCCTAGTAAACCGCGAGAACCAGCCAGAAGACTTTATTCGGGTAGGAAGCGCTGGAGGCGAAGCAGGCGCCCAGCGAGTAGTTGGTGGCCAGTTTGTCGTCGGCCAATTTCTTCACCTGGTCCGGCAGTTTGCCCGGATCGGTGGCGGTCCAGGCCAGGACTCCGCGAACGTTGGGAAGCTTGCGTGGCGATTGCGTATCCAGGTGATCGGTATGCGCCATGTCGCAGGCGATGCGTCCTAGCGCAGGTACGACGTGCTCGGCAGCGGGCGGCGACCCGACCCGCCGGCGCAGATCACCATATTTATCCATCACAATACTGGCGGCTTCGGAGGCGGAGGTGGTGCCGAGGCGCTGGGCGAAATCTTCCGTTACCCAAATCAAATTGCCTTTATGCATTACGCCGATTCCGACGGCGGTGAACTTCGGATTGAGGATGTTGTCACGGTGTCCGGGAGAATGCATGAAGGCGACGTGGACGCTCTGCGGATTGGCGTCGTAGGCGACGTTTTCGCCGGCCGTCGAAAAAGGCAGCCCGGTATCGGCGATACGCTCGCGCAAAACGGGCTCCGCCGTGAGCTGGTGCGAGAGCTCATGCTTTTCGACCATGAGCTGGGTATGCTGGCGGGCGGCGTTGGTCAAAAGGTTATCCATACGCACCGGGACCAAGCCGCGATCGGTGCGTTCCTTGTCGATGAAAGCGACGATTTGAGTCTCCGCCTGGGAGTCGAAATCGGAAGCGCGCTGGGCGATGGCACACAGCGGCGTCAGTAAGAGACAAAGAATAAGAAAGCGTTTCACCCGGGCACCCGACTCCAGCAGATTGTAACCAGCAACACTGCTCGCGCCGAGTCACCCAAGTCCTAGTCCCTCCAGGCAGCGCGAGCAGGTTGGTGGAGGTATAAACCCCGGCAACAGTGGAAAAGTTCCGCGCGAAAACCAGCAGGCGGCAGGGTACAATCGAGGCGAAGTAAAGGCGAAACTGAATGGGACTGTTCTGGGCAGGATTGGTGTGCGCGGCGATGGCCGCGGCAATCACTTATTTCGCGTTGCGGGCGCAATCGGCGGGGCTGGCGGCACGGTTCGCGGGGACGGAACGCGACCTGGCCGCGGCACGGCTGGAGTTGGCAGCGAAATGCGAGCTTAACGCGCAGCTCGACCGCGAGTTGGCCGGGGTGCGTGCCAACCTCGCTAATGAGCAGAAGAACGCCGCGGAAAAGCTTGCGTTGCTGCCAGAACGCGAGCGACGACCTGCGGCGGCAGTTCGAGAACCTCGCCGCCTCGGCCTTGAAGAGCAACAACGAACAGTTTCTCCAGTTGGCGCGTACCCAGCTCACCGACTTCCAGAACCAGGCAAAAGGCGATCTGACGGAGCGGCAAAAAGCGATCGAAACCATGGTGAAGCCGATCCACGAGAGCTTGTACAAGTTCGACGGGCAGATCCAGCAGATCGAGAAATCGCGCAGCGAAGCCTATGGTTCGCTGTTGGCCCAAGTGCAGTCGTTATCGCAAACCAACGACCAGTTGCGCACGGAGACCGGCGCGCTGGTGAAGGCACTCGGCACACCGCACGTACGCGGGCGCTGGGGTGAGATCACGTTGCGGCGGGTGGCGGAGATGGCAGGGATGATCAACCGCTGCGACTTCCTGGAGCAGGAGCATCGCACCACCGAGGACGGCAGCCTGCGTCCTGACATGATCGTGAACCTGCCGGGCGGCAAGGTCGTGGTGGTGGATGCGAAGACGCCGCTGGCCGCCTATCTCAACGCGCTGGAAGCGAAGACGGACGCGGACCGCTCCGAGTACATGCGGCAACATGCGGCGCAAGTGCGCGTCCACATGAAGAAGTTGGGGGCGAAGGCCTATTGGGAGCAGTTCCCTGCAACCGCAGAGATGGTGGTGATGTTCCTGCCCAACGAAGCGTTCTTCAGTGCGGCACTCGCCACCGACCCAACGCTGATCGAAGCGGGCGTGGCGGAAAAAGTCATTATCGCCTCACCGACTACGCTGATTGCCTTGCTGCGGGCGGTGCATTATGGCTGGCAGCAACAGGACATCGCGCAGAATGCCGCCGAGGTCGGGCAGCTTGGCCGGGAGCTTTATGAGCGGCTCTGCACCATGGCCGAGCACTTCGAAGAGGTAGGCACGAAACTGAACGGCGCGGTCGGTGCCTACAACAAAACGCTGTCGTCGCTCGAAGCGCGCGTGCTGTCGACCGCCCGCAAATTCCCCCAGCTCGCGGTGCAGATCAAGAACGCGATTCCGGAGGCCGAACAGGTGGAGTTGACGTCGAAGAAATTGCAGTCTGGCGACTGGGCGCCAGACGCGGAGCAGTTGCCGCTCGTGGAAGAAGCGGGCGCCTAGGATGTGCAATAATCGCGCCGCTATGAAATGGATGTTCCTTCCTGCGCTTGTCCTTTTTGGCGGCTTGCTGTCCGCCCAGGCTCCCGCACCGCCGCAGCCGGACAATGAACCTGCCTTTGTGAAACAGGGACATCAACTGATGCACGACGGCAAGCTCTCCGATGCGCTCGGTGTTTTCCAGAACGAGTTGAAGAGCTCGCCGGATTCACACGAGGCCAACATCGGTGCGGGCGTAGTGCTCGACCTGATGCTGCGAGGAGCCGACGCACGTAAATACTTCGAGAAAGCGATTGCTACCGCGACAGATGACGAGACGAAAGCGGGAGCGAACCGCGCGATGGCGATGTCGTGGGCCTTTGAAGGCAACTGCCAGATGACGGTGCAGTACGAGCAGAAGGTTCTCGACTATGCGAAGGCGAAAAACGATTTCTTCCGGGCGGGGGAGATTGCCGATGAAGAAGCACGCGTCTGCATCGACACAGGAGATTTCGAGACCTCTTCGGTCTGGTACAAAGAGGGCTACGACTTCGGCATGAAGCAGCCGAACATTACCGACGCGCAGAAGGACCTGTGGAATTTCCGCTGGGAGCACGCGCAGGCACGCCTCGCGGTGCGGATGAATGAAGATGAAGATCCGATGAAGCACGTCGCGGCGGCGAAGGCGATTCTCGACAAGGGCAACATCCCGGAGCAGAAGGCGTTTTTCCCTTCCCTGACCGGCTATGTGGCGTTCTATTCCAGGGACTACAAGACCGCCCTGGCCGATTTTCAGATGGCGAACCAGAACGATCCATTCATCCAGGTCATGATGGCGCAGACGTATGAAGCGCTCGGGCAAAAGGACCAGGCTATGGATTTTTATCGCAAGGCAGCGGCAGCGACAGCGCACAATCCTGCCACCGCATATGCGGTGCCACTGGCCAAGAAGAAGCTGGGCACGAACTAGCGGCAGTGCGTCGATAAGTATTGCAGAAACCGCGCCGCTCCCTCGCGGCGTTCTTCATTCACCCATTCCGGAATGTAAGCCAGCGAGCCATCGCATACGGTGAAGGAATCGCCCATCTCCTTGCGCAGGTCAGGCTGGTCCGGCACCTCGGTTGCGGATCGCAAAATGAACAGATCGGTATCCGCGCTGGCGGTCTTGTCGGCAAGTGAGGCTGATGGATTGCTCGAGGCGGTGGCAACGATGGTGAATGCTGTGCCGTTGTGAAGACGGGGATCGGTGAAAGAAAATTCACGCTCTGCCTGGCGCAGTTTGAGAATCGCCGGGTTGTCGGAGGAATAGAGCACGCGCACGCGAAGCTCGCCGGTGTGCCTCCGGCAGGAAACGGAGATCGCGATCAGGGCGATAGCGAAGAGGGCGCGCTTCACGCATCGAGCATAACAAACCGCCCCACGGTTCGTTGTGAAGGGCGGGGCGGGCAGCAGGTTTTGCGGTTAGGCCTTGAGCGCCTTGCGTTCTTTCATCTCCGCCAGCATCTTGTCGATCTGGTCGTCCTTTTCAAGCATGTTGAGGCGATGCTCAATGTCATCGCCGGCGACGATTTCGACGTTGGCTTGGCTTACCGCTTCGGCACGCTGGATGCGGGTTTTCATCCGATCCATCGTGGAAACGCTGTTGCGATCCTCGGCTGCGAGCTGCGCCCCGGTGGCCTTGCTCATGGTGCGAGCACGGCGGGACTGGGCGATCAGCAGGTCAGCCTTGGCATTGGCTTCGGCGATCTTGGCGTCGAGCTTTTGCAATGCGCCTTTCAGGATCTCGACCTGGGAACGCTGATCGGCGATCTGCTCGTCGAAGCTGGCGGTGAATTGTCTATAGCCCAGGGAGCGATCAAGCGCGGCGCGGGCAAGGTCATCCTGTTTCTTGTCCACGGCGAGTTCGGCTTTGCGCATCCACTCGACCTCCTTGTCGGCGTTCTCTTTCTTCTTTTTTTCGAGCAGGTGAAGATCGGCGATGGCGATGGCCACCTGGGTCTTCACCTGGAGGAACTGGTTCTGCATGTCGAGAATGACCTGCTTGAGCAGCTTTTCGGGATTTTCGGCGCGCTCAACCATGTCGTTCAGGTTGGCGCGAATGAGTGTTCCTACACGTTCCAACAATGCCATGACGATCTCCTTGTCACTCTCGCTGTCCGGTCGCCGCCGTCCGCGGTCAGGTGAACCAAGACCCGTTTACCCGGAAGCGGACAGCGGACGGCCGTTTTTGTTTATGCCCCTGCCCCTTTTGCCTTGCCGCTATCCGGAGGCAGCACATCCGGTTTCGGCGCTTTGTCACCGATGGTGCGCACCTTCGCGAACAGCTCTTCCATCTTCATGCCGCTGAGGGCTTCAAAGAGCGCGGGCACCTGTGCGGCCATTTCCGTAATGTCGCCCGTGATCTTGTGTGCCCCGGCGGAACTGCCATTGCCGGTGGAGACGATGGTGATCTTGTCGACCTGGCTAAGCGGCGTCGCCAGTGCGCGCACAATCTCCGGCATGCCGGTGAGCAGCTTGTCGATGACGGCGGCCTGGTTGTACTCCTGGAAGGCCTCGGCCTTTACGTTCATCGCCTTCGCCTCGGCTTCACCTTTCTTGAAGATGATCTCGGCTTCGGCTTCACCCTGCGCCCGGATCGAACTGGAACGGCCTTCGGCTTCGCTCATCAGGCGCTGGCGTTCGGCGGCCGCGAGGGTCTCGATACGAGCTTTCTCGATTTCCGCGCCTTTCAGCACGGTGGCAATCAGTTCTTTCTCGTGGCGCTGGATTTCGGCTTCCTGCACCTTGATCTGTTCCTGCTTTTCGATCTGCTGCACCTTCACGCTTTCCGCGATCACCTGCTGCTGCATGATGTTGGTCTGGATCTCGTACGACTTGTCAGCCTGCGCCTGCTGCTTCTTCACCATCTCCTGATAGGTGGCGCGCTTTACCTCAAGATCGCGCTGGGCCTCGGCTTGCTTGGCTTGCGACGCGGTCTCGGCGAACACACGTTCCTGGTCGGCCTGGGCACGGGCGACGGCAGCTTCGCGCTGCGCGGCGGCTTGCTTGATGGCGGTATCGCGCTCGGCTTCGGCGGTGGCGATGTCGGCATCGCGCTTGATACGGGCCACGTCGGGCCGACCCATGTTGGTGATGTACTGGTTCTTGTCGCGAACCTCTTTGATGGTGAAGCTGATCACCTCTAGACCCATCTTGCTCATATCGTCGGCGCAAGTGGCGCGCATGCGATCGCCTACCATCTCCGGCTGCTTCACGATTTCTTCCACGGTGAGCTGGCCGATGATGCCGCGCAGGTGGCCTTCCATCACGAGACGGATCAGCCCTTCACGCTGTTGTGGAGTCTTGGTGAGGAATTGCTCGGAGGCGGTCTGGATCGAGACCGGGTCCGACTTCACCTTGATCTGCGCCACGGCCTCGACGGTGACGGCGACGCCCTGCTTGGTGTAGAGGTCCTGCTGCGGAGCGACGTCGAACGACATCAGTTCGAGCGAGAGCTGCAGACAGTTCTCGACCATGGGGAAAATGACTGTGCCTTTGCCCTTAATGATGCGGGTGCCGCGAAATCCGTAGACGACCAGCGCTTCATGTGGTCCGGCTTTGCGATAGAGCCGCGCCATCATCGTCATGAGGAACAACACAGCGATGACGATCAGGCCGGCAACCACGAAAATGTCGGCGGGAAGTTTCGAGAGAATGTTCATACGCCCCCTTCGGCGAACTTCTGTTTAAACCGCGCGGGCCTGCCATGCTTGCCCGCTTGCTTTCCTTCACTACACAAACTCATTTCGCGACCGGCACAATTGATTCCAACTCCTTCACCATGCGGTCAGCTTCCTGCAAACCGAGGTAGATTTCATCTCCACCAAAGGTGTGCAGGTGTACGCAACGATTGCCGCCCCAGATATAGGCGCGCATGTGGCCGACGCCGCGAATACCCCAGCCGCCAAAATCGGTGAGCGGGTTGCAGTCCTCGGCGCGGAAGGAATCGATCTCGCTGGCGGCGATGAAGCGAATCGGCATGCCCAACATGCGGACTTCGAGGCCAGCGCTGGTGATGCGATACACGAATCCGGTAAACGCCCAGATGGCACAGCCCAGCAAGATCACGCTGACGACGAAGGTGATGATGCGCGCCGGGCCGGCGGCTTGCAGAACGCTCGCCAGCACAATGGTGACCACGGCGATCACGGCCATCATGGCCGCTATGAGAGCCGAGCCATGCGTTTCTTCGGCGATGAACTGGCCCTCGCTCGCATGGGCACGCTTGCGCAATCCGCGGACACGTCCGAACTCACCGATGACGAGCGCCAGGCCCATGGCGAGGCTCCAGCCGCCGGCAGGAAACTGCAAGGTCTTGGCTTGTCCCAAGCCCACTTGCAGGGTGGCGTGGGTAAGGCCGACGAGCAAGCCGGTCGTCCAGTACTCGGTGACCATCAGCAGCCACCCCAAGCCGCTGATGCGGGGAAAGCGGCTGAGGAGAAACGTGAAGAGACAGAGTGTGCCAAAGCCGATCGGCACGATGATGGAGAAGAGCTGCTGCTTCGGGGCCCAGCCGTTAGGATAGCCGGCGATATTGAAGTGCGAAGCGATGACGGCCGGCAGCCGGTCGTAGACGCTCCAGATGTCCACGAGCATGGCGACAAGGCCAAGCCACGGCACCAACATCGCGATTCGCCAATTCCGGCTGCCCATACCGTTCTCCTTACGTAACTACTTTTTCTGCTCGATCTGCGCGCTCGAGGTCGACGCTTCCAGCTCTTCCCAGCGCCGCACATACGCAATGCCGTTCTCATAGCGCGTGACGATGACTTCGGTCCCCTTGGCGATCGCGTCTCCGGTGTCGCTGCGCGCGCCGCAGACCTGCCGCACGCCTTCCTGTACGAATACCAGTTCACCGGTGCCTCCCTGGCGGATGGGGTTGGTGATTTGCCCGAGCACGCCGATACGGTCATAATCCGCCGGATCGAGTTCCCCACTGTCTCTCATGAGCACCTTGGCCATGAAGCCGAAAACCATCGCGCCGCCGATCAAGCCGCACACGGTCGCAAGCACGACAATCCAGATACCGAGCGACGCATCATGCACGGTGAGCAAGTAGCCGGCGCCGCCGAACCACGCGAGGAAGGCCATGAGGGTCGCGAAATTGAAAACCGAGACCCCGCCTTTCATCCCGGAGGCGTGGCCGTGCACGCCGTGCCCGAAGGGGATGTGGAGGTGGGGCAAATGCACGCTGCCGGTGACCACACCGAAGACGCTCAGCGTGAGTCCCACGAGAAAACAAACCAGATAAAAAGCTGCCCAAGTCATAAACGTTCTCCACCCGTGCGGCTAACCCAACGAGCTCAACCCCTCCGGCTTACGCGGCGAC
Organism: uncultured Acidobacteriaceae bacterium; assembly: GCA_963703075.1. Taxonomy (GTDB): domain Bacteria; phylum Acidobacteriota; class Terriglobia; order Terriglobales; family Acidobacteriaceae; genus Korobacter. The sequence goes on along the minus strand of OY969786.1, from coordinate 1,003,610 downwards.
GACTGCAGGACTTCCAACAGCCGCTCGACCAGGTCCGGCGTTTCGAGAATGTGTCCCAGCAGCACCAGGCAGCGGCGCGAGTCCGGATGCTTGGCTAACTGCAGAAGCGCATGCGCAACCTTCGGGTCACGATGAAACCGCTCGGCGCCACTGATCAGCCAGAGGTCGAGCTGGTCTTCCATCACCCGGACATCCGAGGTGAGGTGCTCGTGATAGCCCTCGGGATCGTCCACCAGATACCCCGGGTGGACCTTGAAGAAGCGGGCCAGCAGCAGCCGCGTCTGGTTCGTGAGGTGCGGGCGAGCGCCGCTCTCGATCTGCGAAAGGTAGGACTGGCTGATGCTCTGCCCTGCCTCGTGCCGTATGGCGTTGGCCAACTCCTGCTGGGTCATTTCGCGATCAAGGCCGCGGAGGGCGCCTTCGACCTCGCGCAAGTAGCGGATTTTTTCTCCAAGTCTCATATAACGGATTGCAATTATGATATTGCAATCCGCAATTGTCAAGAAATGGATCTGCTCGGGAATCAGGGATTTAGGAGGGCCGTTCATCAGGTGTTCGCAAACGAAAACCCCGCCGATAAGCGGGGTTTCGAACAGACTGGTTGAGTTCGTGGTTAACGACCGCGGCCGCCGTGACCGCCAGAGCTATGGCCGCCGCCGCTGTAGCCGCGACCACCACCGCTGTATGCACGTCCGCCGCCGCTATAGGCGCGTCCGCCACCGCCGTAGGCATGACCGTTGGCGTATCCACCGCGAGCGTAATTTCCGTAGCCTCCACGGCCATATCCGTAGCCCCGGCCGTAGTAGCCTCCACCGTAATAACCGCGGCCGTAGTAGCCGTGCCCCCACCCGCCGATGCCGATATACGGGCCACCGTAATAGCCGTTCGGGCAAATCGGGTTGCCGTAGGCGTCGTAATAGCAACCGTAGTTGTAGTACGGGTTGTAGCCGCCGCCAACATAAACCCCGACATTCATGAAGTGGGCCTGGGCGACCGGCGCGGGTCCGCCGTAGGGAGCGCTTTGTGCCAGGGAAGGCAGCGCCATAAGGATAAGAGTTGCGAGACCGAGAATAATTTTGGATCTCATTGAATGCCTCCGATGGAGTCCGATGCGGTTGCGCTTGAGCGAGCCGTTTCGTTTGTCCATCAGAGCAAACCCGCATAAACAGCCGTTGTTTCGCGCTTCCGCGTAATCGCCGTCAAATATAAAAAGAATCTTCCACGTAACCTCTGAATTTCGCGCTGGCGGACGCGCAAAAGAACCCCGCCGTGGTTGCGGCGGGGCCGTCGCCAGCTTTGAGCTCGAAGCTAGCGGTAAAAACCTTCGTGATGGGCGCGATACTCACGCATCCGTTCGCGCTCAAAGCGTTCGCGCCGCTCGCGTGCTTCATGGCGCCAGTAATCATTGCGATCAACCCTGCGATAGCCGTCGCGATCGAAACGGCGGTCGCGGTCGACGTGGTTGACGTAGACCCGGTCGCGATCGCCGCGATAGCGATAACCGTCATCTGCCATTGCGGGCAGAGCCAACGCTGCCAGGGTTGCGAGACCGAGAATAATTTTCGTTTTCATGCCATCCTCCGATGTTGGGCGGTCACGCTTTTTTTGCTGGCCGTCTCATGTTTAGTGAAGGAAACACGCGTATCTTCGGGATGTTGTGCCCGGACATGACGCAAAGGTGGGACGTTGGATGACACTCCGTTCATGCGCATGCTGCACGTGTTGCAAGGCGAGACGAGCTTTAGAGTCCGGCTTCGATGCGGGAGCGCGGATCGAGGTAATCGCGCAGGGCGTCGCCGATGAAGTTGAACGAGAGCACGGCGAACATCACGGCAAGCGCGGGGAAGATAACAATGTGGGGCGAGTCGAAGAGGTGCGAGCGGGCGTCATTGAGCATGGTGCCCCAGCTGGCGGTGGGAGGAGGCACGCCGAGACCGAGGAAGCTCATGGTGGCCTCGGCGAGAATGGCGCCGGCCATACCGATGGCCGCCTGCACGATGACGGGCTGCAGGATGTTCGGCAGGATATGCCGCACGACGATGCGCACATCGCTGGCGCCGAGAGCGCGCGCGGCTTCCACGAACTCGCGGTCGCGGACGGCGAGAACCTGGGCTCGCACCAGGCGCGCATAACCCACCCATCCACCGATCACCAGCGCAAGAATCAGGTTCCAGATGCCCGGGCCGAGGAATGCGACGAAGGCGATGGCGAGCAGTATTCCGGGAAACGAAAGGAACGCATTCATGACCACGATATTGAAGAAGCGATCGAACTTACCGCCGTAAAAACCGGCGAGCGAACCGAGGAGGATGCCGAGAGCAAGCGATCCGACGACAACGCAGCTGCCGACCAGCATGGAGATGCGCGATCCGTAAATGATGCGCGAGAGGATATCGCGGCCGAGCTCATCGGTGCCGAACCAGTGCGACAGCGAAGGTGGATGCAGGCGTGCCGGAAGATCAATGAGCGCGGGATCGTAAGGTGCAAGCAACGGTGCGAACAGCGCGCACAGGGCGAACAGTGCCACCATGACCACGCCGGCGGTGGCAAGCGGGTTATAGACCGCCACACGACGCCACGCGGGCATTGGAGTTGCGAGCGTCGCCACGCTACTCCTTCACCGCGATGCCGAGGGTTTTCATCTTGCGGTACATGTGGCTGCGCTCGAGGCCGAGGACTTCAGCGGTGCGGCTGACGTTGCCGTGGTTCTCGTCGAGCTTCTTGAGGATGTAATCGCGTTCGTAGGCAGCGCGTGCCTGGTGCAGGGTGCTGAATTCGCCAAAGCCGCGGCGCGAGCCCTCGCGGTACACCAGCGGCGGCAGATGCTTGCGGTCGAGCTTGGAGACGGTGGGATTCATGATGACGACGCGTTCGGTGACGTTGCGTAGCTCGCGCACGTTGCCCGGCCAGGAGTAGCGCATCAGGGTCTCGACCGCATCATCGCTGATTTCCTTAGGACGCCGGTTGTACTGCGACGAAATGTCGCGGAGAAAATGGCGAACGAGCAGGGGGATGTCTTCCTTGCGATCACGCAGCGGCGGAACGAAAAACGGAATCACATTGAGGCGGTAGAAAAGGTCCTCGCGGAAGTTTCCCTTGGAGATTTCCTCTTCGAGATCTTTATTGGTGGCGGCGATCACGCGGCTGTCCACCCGCACGGCCTCTTCGCTGCCGACCGGTTCGAAGCGTCCTTCATCGAGGGTGCGCAAGACCTTCGACTGCGTCTTGAGGCTCATGTCGCCGACTTCGTCGAGAAACAGAGTGCCGCCATCGGACTTGAAAAACTTCCCTTCTTTATCGGTGGTGGCGCCGGCGAAGGAACCTTTGCGATGTCCGAAGAGTTCGCTTTCGATCAGGTCTTCCGGGATCGCGGCGCAATTCACTTCGACGAACATAGCGTCTTTGCGGAGGCTTTGCGCATGAATGGCGCGTGCCGCTAATTCTTTTCCCGATCCGCTTTCGCCGAAGATGAGCACGCGGCCGTTGGTTGGGGCCATGAGGCCGATCTGCTGGCGCAGCGCCTTCATGGGAATGCTGTCACCGACGATGACGCTCTTTGACTGCAGCTGGCGCTTGAGTTCCAGGTTCTCGCTGCGCATGCGCTTGGAGTCGAGAGCGTTCTTGATCACAATCAAGGTTCGATCGATGGAGAGCGGCTTTTCGAGGAAGTCGAAGGCGCCGAGCTTGGTGGCGCGCACGGCGGTCTCGATGGTGCCGTGGCCGGAGATCATGATGACCTCGGGATGGTCTTCGATCTCCTGAATTTTCCCAAGGGCGTCGAGGCCGTCCATCTCCGGCAGCCAGATGTCGAGCATGACGACGTCGAAGGGCTTGCGGCGCAGGCCCTCGAGGCATTGTTCCGCGCTTTCCGCCACGGCAACGCTGTAGCCTTCATCCTCGAGAACACCTTTCAGTGTCTCGCGGATGGCCACTTCGTCATCAACGATCAGAATGTTGTGCATGCTCGGCTGCGGCGGCGCTCACGTTTTCCTGCGATACAGGTAACTCTACGATAAAGCGCGTGCCGATGGGAGAGTTCTCTTCCACGCGGATCGTGCCGCGATGGTCTTCGATAATGCGGCTGACGATGGCCAGCCCGAGTCCGGTGCCGCGCTGCTTGGTGGAGAAGTAAGGCAGAAAGAGTTTTTCTTTTACTTCAGACGTCACCCCGTGGCCGGTGTCGGCCACGATGAGTTCGACCATATCGCGTCCGGGGGCGAGGTTGGTGGCGATATGAATCTCACGCAGCAACGAACCATTGAGCGCTTCGGCAGCGTTATCCACCAGGTTGGCGACGGCCCGCTTGACGGCTTCTGGATCGGCCATCACCTTGGGCAGATCCGGAGCCAGGAAGGTTTGCAAACGAACGCCTTCGAGGCGGCCTTCAAACATGAGCAGCGCACTTTCCACCACCTGGTTTATGTCCGCAGGCTGCGGCTGCGATGCCGGGAAGGCAGCCAGCACGGAGAACTGGTCGACGAGGTTGCGCAAGGTTTCCACCGACCCGGCAATGGTGTCAGAACAGGTTTGAATGATCTGCATCGAATTGGCATCAGGCTGCAGTCCGCGATCGAGATGGCGATGGATGCGTTCGGCAGCGAGAGCGATCGGCGTCAGAGGATTCTTGATTTCATGCGCAACGCGGCGCGCGACCTCGCGCCAGGCAGCCTGCTTCTGGCCTTTCAATAAGTCGGACAGATCTTCCACCACGATTACGTAGCCAAGGCGGAGGGCCGAGTTACGCGGCCGGGGATCGAGCGATGAAACGGTAACCGCCACGTTGAGCTGCACCCGGGTCAACGAGATTTCCATCTGGCTGGTGGTGGTGCCCATGCGATCGGCACGACGCAGCATGTGCTCGAGGTCGTGCACCACCTCTTCCGGGAAAATGTCGGCCAAGGTGGTGGAAGAGTTCAGGATGTAGCCCTCGGAGAGCCTTACCAGCCGCTGGAACGCGGTGTTGAGACGGGTGATGCGGCGTTGCGCGTCGAGGGAGAGCACGCCGGTGGGAATGGTCTCGAGAATGGTTTCCAGGTGACGCCGGCGTTCTTCGATTTCAACATTGGCCACCGCCAGTTCGCGGGTGGAAGCATCGATTTTCTGCCGGCTGCTTTCCATCTGTGCGGCCATGCTGTTGAACGACTCGATCAGTTCGCCAAGCTCATCCCGGGCCGCAACATCCACGCGGTAGTCCAGACGTCCTAAAGCGATCTCGCGGGTGGCTTCCGCCAGAGCGACGAGCGGACGGATGACCAGCTTGGAGAGAAAGAGCGCAAGCCAGGTGGAGGCGAACAGCACAAGAACCGTGAGCAGCCAGAGGAAGCCCATGTAGGTGCGGCGAATCGCCTTGCGCTGCTGATGGAGCTCCCAGTATTGCCGCTGGCTGTCTTCGATTTGCTGCAGTTGTTCCGAATAATTGGCCGGGAGTGGGACCGCGACCAGAATCTTTCCGTTGGAGCCCATGGTTGCGGTACCGACCATGTAGTCAGCGCTGCCGATCTGCACCGCACGCGGATGCTCGGACGGTTGGGGCGCAAGGATGGCGGGCACTTGCTGGCGTAGCAGGCGCCAGGTTTGCGGAGCGTGGAACTCGGCCTCGGCGTTGCCGTCTTGCAGGGCGACCGCGAAACCACCTTGCAGGGTCACTTCGTGGCGGCGCATTTCGTCGACAACTTTGGAGAAATTGCCGCTGTGGTACGCCTTCTCCACTTCGGGACCATGCGCAATGCTGATCGCTTCTGCCGTGGCATTGGTGGCGGCGTAATTGGCAAGCAGCGAGGCGACTCCCTCGGTGCGGGCGCGAACATCTTCGATCGGGTTGGAAAACCATCGGTCGATGGAACGGTTCATCAGGCCATACGCAAAGATGAACATGATGATGACCGGGCCGAGGGAAAGTGCGAGCGCGCCGAGCACCATTTTCGTCCGCAAGCGGGATCCGAAGACACGGCTTTGGCTGTCGATGTAGAGCTTGAGCAGATTGCGCAGCAGGACGAAGACAAGTCCCACGAACAGAAGAAAGATGAGCGCAGAAAGCGCCGCGAAGATCAGCGTCTGCTGCGAAGTGTCGGGATGGAGAAAGGTCAGGTTAAAAGCGGCTTGCGAAAAAATGATGGTGAAGAGAACAAAGATGACGACGGCGAGAACGATGGCAATGACAGTACGGCGGCGGCGTGAATCTGGGTCGGGTGCACCTGCCGGAGGCTGAGGCGCAGCAAAACGAGTTGGTTTCGAGGCAACCACAAGGGGCTTTAAAGATTATAGAACGCAACTTGAATGGAAAAGATTCGCTAAATAGGCGATTTCAGCGGCTTTTGTGAGGTTGCGGGTGACAAAGTAGGGACCTGTGACAACACCTGCGTGCTGGGTCCGGTATTTTCAGCCAAGTTCACTCGCCGGGATGAGATCCCTGGGCAAATCAGACCGTAGCGGACACTCCTCGCACAGAGCCCGTGCCTTGTGGCAGTAGTGCTTGCCTACCTGGACCAATAAGGCGTGCATCTCGTTGAACGTTTGGGCCTGTTTGGTGCGCGGCGCCTGGCTCATTACCGAAGGAGGGTGCACCGGAGGTAACTTGACCGTATGGCGCATGTTGCTGGATTGTGAACCTAGCTCAGGGAAGTCGGTGTAAGTCAGTGCGGTCTCAACCAGCAGTCGGATGTCTTCGTAGGTGGCGCTAGGGGCTACGATGCCGTGTCTTTCGAAGATGCGGCGGGTGTAAGCGTCGACCACGAAAATCTCCTTCTGCGCAGCGTAGAGCAGGATGGTATCGGCGGTTTCGCGGCCGATTCCATGCAGCGTAAGCAGTTCTTCGCGAAGTTGAGCCGTGGGTTGCTGAAACATTCGTTCCAGCGATCCGCGATAGCACTGGTAAACCCAGGCGACAAAGGTTTTAAGGCGGGCCGCTTTCTGGCGGAAGTAGCCGGAAGAGCGGACCAGGGGCTCGAGTTCCAACAACGGAGTGCGCTGGATTCCTTCAAGGGAGAGCACGCCGGCGGTACGGAGGGAGTGCAAGGCTTTGGCGGCATTCGTCCAGGCAGTGTTCTGGACGAGGATTGCACCCACAATGACCTCGAAGGGGGTCGGAGCGGGCCACCAACATTGCACTCCCCAAAGGCTAGAAAGGGTGCGATAAATATCTGAAATCCGGAACTCAGGTGTTTTTTTCACGGGTCTCAGCGGGTCTGCTGGTAGGCAGGCCCGGAGTTTGCATTTAGGGTGACGGACAATCCCTCTGAGGGTACCTGTCCAGCGAGCTTTCTGGATAGCACCACGATATCGGGCCCTCAGTAGGATGCGCGTCCCCGCAGACATCAAAGCTTTCCCCAAAGCTGTGTGAAACGCAATGCGAGGGAGGGTTCCTCGCCGGTTCAGGGAACTATTTCGAAGAACCCAGCAAGCCTGGCTTGGCTTGAATGGGGCGGCTTACGGGAGTCAGGCATGTCTCAGAGGTTGGGCGACCTTCTAGTGCGGGAGAAGGTCATTACCGCCGAACAGTTAGAGAAAGCGCTGAAAGAGCAGGGCACGAGCGGCACACGACTCGGCGCTGCCCTGGTGAAGCTCGGCTTTTTGTCTGACGACGACGTCACCAACTTCCTCTCGCGCCAGTATGGCGTCCCGGCGATTAACCTTAATTATTTTGAAATCGACCCTTCCGTCGTCAAACTGATTCCCTACGACACCGCCAAGCGTTACCAGATCCTGCCGCTGAGCCGAGTCGGCGCGTCTCTCACCATCGCCATGGTCGATCCGACCAACGTGTTTGCGATGGACGATATCAAGTTCATGACCGGCTTCAACATTGAGCCGGTAGTGGCCAGCGAATCCGCCATCCTGGAAGGCATCGAGAAGGCTTACAACACGTCGCCGGTCGAAGATCTCGAGTCGGTGATGGCCTCGATGGGCGAAGAAGGCGCGGATGTCGAGTTGCAGGCCGAGGACATCGACACCGACGTTGCCGATCTGGAGCGGGCCGCTGAAGAAGCGCCAATCGTCAAGCTGGTGAACATGATTCTCACCGAAGCGGTGAAGAAGGGCGCCAGCGATATTCACATGGAACCCTACGAGAAGGAATACCGCGTACGGTTCCGCGTAGACGGCGTGCTGCAGACGGTGATGAATCCGCCGATGAAGCTGCGGGATGCGATCATCTCGCGCGTAAAGATCATGGCGAAGCTGGACATCAGCGAAAAGCGGCTGCCGCAAGACGGCCGCATCATGCTGAAGATGAACCTGCAGGGCAAGAAGAAGGTGCTCGACTACCGCGTCAGCAGCCTGCCGACCCTGTGGGGCGAAAAGGTCGTTTTACGACTTCTCGATAAAGAGAGCCTGCGTCTCGACATGACCAAGCTGGGCATGGAGCAGGAGTCGCTGGATAAGTTCACGCGCGCGATTTTCAAGCCGTACGGCATGGTGCTGGTGACGGGCCCAACGGGATCCGGTAAGACGAATACGCTGTACTCCTCGATTTCGCAACTCAACAAGCCGGATACGAACATCATGACGGCGGAGGATCCGGTCGAATTCCAATTGGCCGGCGTAAACCAGGTACAGATGAAGGAACAGATCGGCTTGAACTTTGCGGCCGCGCTGCGATCCTTCCTGCGCCAGGATCCCAACATCATCCTGGTCGGCGAAATTCGAGATTTTGAAACCGCGGAAATTGCGATCAAGGCTGCACTCACCGGTCACTTGGTGCTCTCCACCCTGCACACCAACGGCGCGCCGGAAACGATCAGCCGCTTAATGAACATGGGTATTGAGCCATTCCTGGTGGCGACTTCGGTGCACCTGATTGCCGCCCAGCGACTGATCCGTCGCGTTTGTTCAAGTTGTTCGGAAGTGCAGGACCTGCCGCCGCAAGCGCTCATCGAGGCTGGGTTCACTCCGGCCGAGTCCAAGACGGTAAAGGTCAGCAAGGGCCGCGGCTGCTCCAATTGCAACGGCACCGGGTACAAGGGACGTACGGGCCTTTACGAAGTGATGGAAATCGACGATGAGATCCGCGAGTTGATCCTGGTGGGCGCGTCGGCCCTCGAGTTGAAGAAGAAAGCGATTGAAAAAGGAATGATCACGCTGCGTCGCAGCGGCTTGATCAAGGTTTCACAAGGCATTACCACGCTGGAAGAAGTAGCACGCGAGACCGTGCACTAGAACAAATTTTTGCGGACCCAAGTTCCGCATGAAGAGGCGAGCACATGGCGGTTACATTAAGCGATCTGTTGAAAAAGATGTTGGAGATGCAAGGCAGCGACTTGCACATCACCACGAACTCGCCTCCGCAGGTCCGGGTTCACGGCCACCTGGTCCCGCTGGACCTGGCGCCGCTCACACCCGCGGAGACCAAGCAGCTCGCCTATAGCGTGATGACAGACGCCCAGAAGCACCGCTTCGAAGAAGACCTCGAGCTTGACTTCTCGTTTGGCTTGAAAGGCCTGGCCCGTTTCCGTGCCAACTGCTTTAACCAGCGCGGAGCGGCCGGATCGGTTTACCGCGTCATTCCTTTCGAGATCAAGAATTTTGATCAGCTCGGCCTGCCCACGGTAGTTACCAAGCTTTGCGAAAAGCCGCGCGGACTGATCCTGGTCACCGGCCCAACCGGTTCGGGCAAGTCGACCACGCTGGCCGCGATGATCGACAAGATCAATATCGACCGTCATGAGCACATCATTACGATCGAAGATCCGATCGAATTCGTGCACCAGCACAAAAACTGCCTGATCAACCAGCGCGAAGTCCACTCCGACACCAAGGGCTTCTCGCAGGCGCTGCGCGCCGCTCTCCGTGAAGATCCGGACGTGGTGCTGATCGGCGAAATGCGTGACTTGGAGACCGTCGAATCGGCTCTGCGCATTGCAGAAACGGGCCACTTGACGCTCGCCACCCTGCACACCAACTCCGCGGCGTCGACCATCAACCGTATTATCGACGTCTTCCCTTCGCACCAGCAGTCGCAGATTCGCGCACAGCTTTCGCTGGTACTGGAAGGCATCATGTGCCAAACGTTGCTGCCGAAAGTTGGCGGCGCGGGACGCGCCATGGCGATGGAGATCCTGGTGCCGAATGCGGCCGTCCGCAACCTGATCCGCGAAGACAAAGTTCACCAGATTTATTCGGCCATGCAGACCGGTCAGGACAAGTTCGGCATGCAGACATTCAACCAGGCGTTGGCCACGCTGGTGTTCCAGAAGCAGATTACGACCGAACTCGCCCTGCAGCGCTCGTCGATGCCGGAAGAGTTGCAGGACATGATCAATCGTGGCCAAACGCTGTCCAACCGCGGAGGCAATGCTGCCGCCGCAAGCGCGCGCAGATAGTTCGAGGGAACGTCACCGGCCGCGTTCCGACCGGAGGACGAGGAGAGACATATGCCCGTATTTACGTTCAGTGGCAAGAGTGCTTCCGGGGAAAAAGTAACCGGAGAACGCACTGCCGAAAACAAACAGGTTCTGGCCAGCAATCTCCGGCGCGAGCGCATTCAGCCCGTGGCTATCAAGGAGAAGGGCAAAGAATTCGCTCTGCCGACCTTCGGCGGTGGCGGCAAGGTCAAGACCAAGGACGTCGCCATCTTCTTCCGCCAGTTTTCGGTGATGATTGATGCCGGCCTTCCTCTCGTGCAGTGTCTTGAGATTCTGGCCGCGAACCAGGAATCGGTGGCGTTCCAAAAGGCGCTGACTGGCGTCCGGCAGACTGTCGAAGGCGGTTCCACGCTTGGCAACGCCATGCGCGGCTACCCGAAAATCTTCGACGAACTGGTCACCAACATGGTGGATGCGGGCGAAACCGGCGGTATTCTCGACACCATTCTTCAACGCCTCGCGACCTATGTCGAAAAGGCAGTGAAGCTGAAGTCGGCGGTCCGTTCGGCGTTGATCTACCCGGTATCGGTGATCAGCATCGCCTTCTTGATCGTCGGCCTGCTGCTTTGGAAAGTCGTGCCAATTTTCGCCAACCTGTTCGTCGGACTTGGCGCACCACTTCCCTTGCCGACCCGCATCGTGATCGGGATCAGTAACTTCATCGGCGCGTTCTGGTGGATGGTGCCGATCGTGGCGGTCGGCGGCGTCTTTGGCCTGAAGGCCGTGCGCGCTGACAATCGCGGCCGCTACATGACCGACAACTTCCTTCTGCACCTGCCCATTCTCGGCATGCTGCTGCGTAAGATCGCGGTTGCCCGTTTCACCCGTACCCTGGGCACGCTGATCACCTCAGGCGTACCGATTCTCGAAGGCTTGAACATCACCGCTCGCACCTCCGGCAATCGGGTGGTGGAAGAAGCACTCTATAAGGTGCCGCAAGTCGATCGAAGAAGGCCGCACCATCGTCGATCCCCTGCGCGAGTGCAACGTCTTCCCCAACATGGTCACGCAGATGATCGGAGTTGGTGAAGCGACAGGCGCAATGGACGCGATGCTGCAAAAGATCGCCGACTTCTACGAAGACGACGTCGATGCGGCAACCAAGGACTTGCTCACCTTGTTGGAACCGATGATGATCGTGATGCTTGGCGTTATGGTCGGCGGCGTTGTGATCTCGCTGTACCTGCCGCTGTTCTCGATGATCAACAAGTTGGCCGGTGGCTAGAAACAGGTTGTTCGGCCCACGTAACACTTCTCACCTGGATGGGAGCGCCTCCACGGCGCTCCCAAACCTGCTCCGCCGGAATGGATTTCGAATACCATCTCTCTGGGGAGTATCGGAACGACGATGACGGCTGAAATCCAAGAACGTACCTGGTTGCAGTGGCTGGTGAAGGTCCGCATCATCATCATCACCTTCCTGCTGGGCATCGAGCTGTCGATCAGCACGATCACCTCACCCGCGGTTCCCAAGAAGCTCTTCGTATCCGTCATTGTTCTCTGGTACACGGTTGCCGCTTTTCTCATTCTGCTGGCAGCCATCTGGCGTGAAACGCGGCTGCAATCGCGGCTGCAGGTCGTTACCGACCTTTTCTTCGTCACCGCGGTCATCTATGCCACAGGGGGCGTGGACACCAGCTTCAACTTCCTCTATCCCCTCGTCATCATCATGGCGAGCGTGCTGCTTACGCCTGCCTGGACCTATGCCACGGCGCTGATCTCTGCGCTGGGTTTTACCGCCATCCTGGAACTGAGCTACTGGGGCACCATCCCCTCATGGGGACAGCAGCACACCGATTCCCGCAGCCTGCACATCGTTATCCTGGTCAACTGGTTCGCTTTTATCGCGGTCGCCTACCTGGCAGGCCGGTTAAGCGCCCGTCTCCGGCAAATCGGAGTGGAGCTGCGCGACAAGAGCGGCGAGCTTGAGAATCTCCAGGCGCTGCACACCAACATCATCCAGTCCATCAGCGCCGGCCTCATTACGACTGGGCTGGACGGACTCATCCACGTGATGAACCGGGCTGCCGCGCGTTTCGTCGAAAGGCCGGAGAACGACCTGATCGGCACCTCGATCACCGAACTGTTTCTCGATCCCCTTCCGATTGTTTCATCGGCTCCCGTGCATGCGGAAGTCCGGTTGCGGACGCCCAAGGGACGCCAGAAGACCTTCAGCGTGATTGCTTCGCCGCTGGTGGTGCCGGAACGCGGCTCGGTGGGTTACATCTACACCTTCGACGACCTGACCGAAATCCGTCGCCTGGAGCGCGAAGTGCGTACCCGCGACCGTCTCTCGGCGGTGGGACGCATGGCGGCCGGCATCGCGCACGAGATCCGCAATCCGCTTACTTCGATTGCCGGATCGGTACAGATGCTGGCGCACATGTCGGCGCTTACCGACGAGCAGCAGACGCTTGTGAGCATCGTCACCCGTGAATCGGAGCGGCTGAATGCCATCATCACGGACTTCCTCTGGTATTCTCGCGATAAGAAATTCGAACTAACGGAAGTGGATCTCATCCCGCTGCTCAATGACACGCTGGTGCTGCTCCAGCATCGTCCCGAGATGAACGTGCGGATCGAGCGCCGCTTCGAGACGGAAAGTGCAGTGTGCATGGCGGATGGTGACAAGCTGAAGCAGGTCTTCTGGAACTTGAGCGACAATGCCTGCCGCGCCATGAAGGATGGGGGCACCCTGACCGTCAGCGTGCGTGCCGACCATGACATGTGGCGGGTTCATTTCAACGACGACGGGCCTGGCATGGCCGGCCCGCAGATCGAGAAGATCTTCGAGCCCTTCCAGAGCGAGTTTTATGGTGGCACCGGACTTGGCCTGGCGATCGTTTACCAGATCATCCAGGGACACGAGGGCAAGATCAACGTGCGCTCCGCGCCGGGTCGTGGGACGGAGTTCATGCTGCTGCTGAAGCGGCCTACGCGACCTACGCCAGCGTTGAGCCAGGCGCGCGGCGCCGCATCGGCTGCAAGCCTGACGGCAGCCAGCGAAGAGCTGTGATGAAAACTTTCGCCGATGCTACTCTTAACAAGGAGAAGAATTAGGCCCGTGAGCAACATTCTCGTCTGCGACGACGAACGATCGATCTGCGAAATGCTGGAAATCGCCCTGCGCAAGGAAGGTCACAAGGTCGAAACCGTGACCAGCGGTGAGGCCGCCAAGCGCAAGATCGACTCGGCCCTCTTCGACGTCGTGGTGACCGACATCCGCATGCCGCAAACCAACGGCATCGAGGTACTGCGCCATGCGCACCAGATATCGCCGGATACCGCGGTCGTCCTGATCACCGCGGTTGACGATATTGAAGCCGCGGTGGCGGCGGTGAAGGCGGGAGGCGCGGCCGACTATATCCGCAAGAGCCCTGCCCTGATCGACGACATCCGGGTCGCCATCCGCAATGCGGTGGAACGCACCTCCCTCAAGCGCCAGAACATGGCCTTCCGGCGCGATGCCGCGGGGCACAATTCTCTGGATAACATTGTCGGTACCAGCGAGGCGATGCAGCAACTCAAGGCCACCGTGCGCATGGTCGCTTCCACCGGGAGCACCATTCTTGTCCATGGGGAAAGCGGCACCGGCAAGGAACTCGTCGCCCGCGCCGTGCACACCTGTTCCCCGCGCGCCAGCGATCCGTTCGTCTCCATCAACTGCGGAGCATTTCCGGAGACGCTGCTGGAGAGCGAGCTCTTTGGCTACGTAAAAGGCGCATTCACCGGCGCGGTACAAAATAAGCGCGGGCTTTTCGAGGTTGCAACTGGCGGGACTATTTTTCTCGACGAAATCAGCGAGATGACGCTCACCATGCAGGTAAAGCTCCTGCGCGTACTTCAGGAGCGCTCCATTCGCCCGGTGGGTGGGACCTCGGAAATTCCGGTGGATGTGCGCGTGATTGCCGCCACCAACCGCAACCTCGACGCTTCGGTCGCCGACGGACATTTCCGCGAAGATCTTTATTACCGCCTAAGCGTCATTCCGGTGCAGGTGCCTCCGTTGCGCGAGCGGCCTGACGACATCGAATTACTCGCCAATCATTTCCTGAAGAAGTATTCTCCGGCAGCCGGGAAGAGCATTCGCGGCATTCACCCCGACTCCATCGAGGCGCTGCGCGATTACGACTGGCCGGGCAACGTCCGACAATTGGAGAACACGATTGAGCGGGCCGTTGCGCTGGAGATGACCGAAGTATTGCGCGTTGACATTCCGACGGAACGCCAGAAGAACAAGCCGGCAGCCGCAGCCGCGGTGGCTGGGGCGAATGGCAGCGGAACGGTTTCCGTCCCGGCGGACGGGATTGACATGGAAGCTTACGTCGCTGACATTGAGCGCACCATGCTGCAACAAGCTTTGAAGCAGGCCAACGGGGTGCAAACCCGTGCCGCGGAGTTGCTGAAGCTTTCTTATCGTTCCTTCCGGCACCTGATGAAGAAGTACGATTTGTAGATGAAAAGCGCTCCGGCATCATGGCTTAAATGGTCAGCAGCCAGCGCCTGCCTAATTCTGACCTGTACCCTGAGTGGGTCTACGGGGATTCGTCTCAAGCAACTCTCCTCCGAAGTGCTCCTCGAACGTCTTCGCGCGGCCCCAGATGTCAATGCCAAGCGACATGATGAGCTCAAGAAACTGTTCGCCGAAAGCGGGTGTGCAAGCGCGGATGTGAAAGTGCCGCGCGAAGATCCGAATGTGATCTGCACATTGCCAGGAGCCTCGGAGTCGGTCATCTTTGTGGGCGCTCACTTCGACAAGGTGAGCCGCGGCAAAGGCGTGGTGGATAATTGGAGTGGCGCCGCGCTGCTTCCCAGTGTGTACCAATCGCTGAATATTGTCCGCCGCAAGCACACCATTATTCTCGTCGGCTTTTCGGGCGAAGAAGACGGGCTGATTGGATCGAAAGATTATGTTCGCCACTTGTCGAACGATGAGAAGTCGAAGATTCACGCAATGATTGCAATCGACTCGATCGGACTCTCGGCGACGAAAGTCTGGGCCAGCCATTCCGACTCACACTTGCTCAATTACCTAATGAACGTGAGCAAGTCCCTGAACCTGCCGCTCTCAGGGATGGATGTAGATTATGTCGGCGACACGGATTCGACTCCCTTTCGCGACGCTAAGATCCCGACGATCACCTTGCATTCCCTCACGAACGACACCTTTCGCGTCCTGCACTCCGAGCGCGATACCTATGCCGCTATCGATCAGAAGGCTTATGTGGATACGTGCCACCTGATTACGGCCTATGTGGCATACCTGGACGAAGTGCTGGATCAGGATGCGGCGCCCGCACCGCCCACTCACTAACCGACCACCAGGTCTAGGGTTTTCCCTGCTTCAATTGCTGCTTCCAGCCCAGGATGCGGGCCTTGTTGGCTTCTTCCTCCGCCTCCGGAATCATTCCCTTTTTTTGATACAGGATGGAGAGCGAGGTGTGCGCCAGCACGTCATCCGGCTCGTGCTCCGAGATCTTCTTCGCCACCTCAATCGCCTCGTCGAAGCGCGAGAGGTCCTGGTAGACGCGCGCCAATCCGTGCAGGGCATCGACCAGGGAAGGATCGGCGTCGAGAGCCTGGCGATACTCCACGATGGCGGCCTCGGCGTTACCGTCGGCATAGAGGTCGAGCGCAGCGTAGTAGTGGTCTTCGGCGGCTTGTCGATCGCTCATGGAAACATCGATTCTAGCAGCGGCTATACTGAACGTGCGCATGTTGAATATCGTCCGATTCCTGTGGAATGCCACCAAGGGACATCATCTCGCTCCCTGGCGCAGCCCATACTTGCGCTGGCGGATTGAGACGTACTGCGGCATCAAGATGACGCAGATCGGATTTCTTGAATTTTTTGGATTTATGTGGCGGGAGCGCAAGAACCTCTTGCAGTTCCTGAAGTGGACGGGCGAAATGGACCAGTACGCCCGGGTGAAACCCAAGAACCCCTAGCCCATTGACACTACGACTTCACTTCCCTTGCCGACGCCTGCGGCCTGCGCTGCCGAACCTTTATTGACTGAAATTTCAAGAAACCCGCCGCTGCCCAGGATGGCGAATACCTCGCCCTTGGCGCCTTCCGCGTAATTGCTGGCGAGCTTGGTGACAGTTGCGTTTCCCACGGTGATTTTGAATTCACCGCCGAACATCTCGGGCACGTCCGCCGGCGTGAGGTTGGTGATCAGGCTGCCGAATTTATCGACTTTCAACACGACGCCCTTCACCTCATTCGCCTCACCGGTCTTGGTGCGGGGGGCGGTGAAGCGAACGTAATCCTCTACCGTCTCCCCGAACTTGCCAGACTCCACGCCTTTGCTGAGCCATCCGGCCACGGCCGCGAAAACATCGCGGCCATGAAACGTCTGGCTGACGGGTTGCACGAAATAATGGGAAGACGTGATGTGCCGCACGGTGACGCGCTCTTCACGCTCGTAGATCAGCGAGAGCACGCCGTTGTCCGGGGCGACGAAGTAATGGCCTCCGGCGCTGACCAGGATCGGCCTGCGGCTCGTTCCTACCCCGGGATCGACGACTACCACATGGATCGTTTCCTTCGGATAGTACGCATACGTTTGCGCGATCGTGAGCGCGCCATCGAGCAGGTCGTACGACTGCACCGAGTGCGAGATGTCGACAACCGCCGCCGTTGGATGGATGTTGTAGATGACGCCCTTCATGGCGCCGACGTAATAGTCCGCAAGCCCGAAATCGGTGGTGAGGGTAATAAAGCGCGCCAAACGAAGTCTCCGCTGAGAGAAAGTACACGGAAGTTAGCGCGGAGCGATAGCAAGCGTCAAGTTACTAGAGGAAGTCGGAGCCGTGAACTACGGAAGGCACAGAGGATCTCGGGTTTGTTCCTGCCGCTTGATGGCGAGCCAACGAACGAGATACTCCGAGCGTCTCTATGCCCTCGGTGGTTCTGTTGGTTCAGTTGATTTCGATATTGCCTGATCCGGTGTGCACTTCGACTTTCGGGCCGCCGTTGCCGACTTTACCGTGTATCTCGTGCTTCGACAATTTGCCCTGCACCGTGACCGCTCGTGCCAGGTGAAGATCGCCTGAGCCGGTGGAGGCTTCCAGATCGAAGTTGGTGGCATCGGCCAGCTGCAGAGTGACCGCGCCGGAGCCGGTCTGTACGAACCAGTTGCTCGAAGGCACGCCATTGGCGCGTACGTCGCCGCTGCCGGTCTTGGCACGCAACGAGCCATTCGCATGATCCACGCGGATCTGCCCCGACCCGGTATGCACATCCACATCGCCCGCGGAGTTGAGTGCTATCTCCATGTCGCCGCTGCCGGTAGAGCCGACAAAGGGCGCGCCTACGTTTTGTGCGCTGATGTGCCCGCTGCCGGTATGCGAGCGGACCTCGGCGGATATGTCGCGCAGGTTCACGTCGCCCGAGCCGGTGTCAGCGCTGAGACGCCCTTGAAAGCCTTGAATGTCGATCTCGCCGGAACCGCTGTTGGCAACGATGCGCGTATTCGACGGCGCCGTGATCTCGTAGCTGATCGAGACATGCCGACGCAGCTCGGGATCGTCGATCTTCCCAATCTTCACCAAAGAGCCCATCTGCTGCACCGGTGGATTGTCCTCGATACGCTTCACTTTTTCCTCGTCATTCGATCCCCAGCTGGAGATGTGAATGTGTCCGACAATATGAACGGTGCTGGCCGAACCGTTGCGCACATGAATGTCGCCCGAGCCCGTGGCAACTTCGAGATCGACCGTGCCGTTGACCGTCAAATCTTTTTGAAATTGGCCATCCGAATTGGCATACGACAGCTGGCAAAAGGCGAGGGTGCAGAGGACAACGAGGGAGGACAACGCGGTTCGTTTCATGGCTTTCCTCGCGAACAGGCCGAGACGCCCGCAGGCGCCTCGGCTCTCAGATGGAGATTAAACTATTGAAGCACTACTTGATCTTTTTCCTTTAACCCGCTGAGAACTTCAGTCTTGGCTCCATTCGATATTCCGATCTGGACGGCGACCTTGCGTTCTCCGCTTTTCGCTTTGGGATCCGGCACATCGACTGAGGCTTTCTTGTCGCGGTCGTAAATGATGGCTCCTTCAGGAATCATCAGCACATTCTTGTGTTCATCGAGAATGATCTCGGCGTTGGCGGTCATCGCGGCCTTCAGTTCGCCGCCGGGATTGTTGATCGAAACCCGCACTTCGAAGGTGGTGACGTTATCTTTCTCAACGCCCATGGGTGAGATCTTCGTCACCTTGCCATTGAAGGTCTTGTCTTTAAAGCTTTCAACTTTGATGCGAGCCGGTTCGCCCAGATAAACCTTGGCAATATCGCTCTCGTCGACCTTGCCTTTGACATAGACCTCGCTGGTGTCGCCGAGAGTCATGACCAGGGTTGCCGAAGAGCCGAGGACGAGAATGGAGCTGACTGCGTCGCCCACTTCCACGTCGCGCGAGAGCACGATGCCATCGATGGGAGCGACGATGGTGGTGTAGCTCAACTGCTCTTCCAATTGCGCCAGCGTTGCCTCAGACTTTTGCACATCGGCCTGGGCCTGCGCGACCTTGGCGCTGTTGACCGTGACCTGGGCGCGGGCCACGCTCTGCTTGTTCACCGCCAGTTCATAGGCGCGCTGCGAATCATCGAGGGCAGACTGCGAGACGACGCCATCGTGCGCCATGCTCTTGGCACGCTCGTAGGCGCGCTGCAGGGTAGGAATGTCGACACCCATGGCATCGACTTTGGAACGTTCGAAATCGGCCTGGGCGGCGTGGAGATTTGATTGAGCCGACTCCAGTTGCGCTTTCTGCGAGCGCACTTCGGCAGTAATCTCATCCTTATCGAGCTCCGCCAGGACCTGCCCTTTTTTCACCCGGTCGCCGTATTCGACATACAGTTTCTTCACGATGCCGCTGGCCTTCGATTTGATCTCGACCTTGGTGATGGGCTCGACCTTGCCGGTGGCTACCACGCTCTTGGCAAGGTCGCCGCGCTCGACGGCGGCAATCTTGGTGGGATCGATCTTGGTGCCGCCGCTGGTGGCCATCAAAACGCCGACCGCAGCGAGCACTACCACGACCACGATGATGCTGCCGATAATCCATTTCTTCTTCTTATTTTTGCCGTTCGCCACAGCGACCTCCAGGAAGTAAATGTGCTGCACCACAGCGCTGCGTACAAAACGCTCTGCATCTCCATACGCGAGAGCGAAGCCGATAGTTCCAGAAATCTCGTGCCGCGCATGGGGATCACGCGCAGCGAAGGTTTCCGGGAGTTCTCAGTAAGGTGTTAGTAGCTTACATCGCCTACCGGCGCCATGGGTTGCAGATGTTAGAATCGCAGCCGACCGGCGTCCGACGCGTCCGCTTTTGGACACACGGCTTTTGGAGATCGATGGTCACCTACACGCTGCTGCGCCTGATAGCAGTGGCCTTCCTGGTAGCGCTCAACGCATTCTTCGTGGCAGCGGAGTTCGCGCTGGTCAGCGTCCGCGAAACCAGGCTTCTGCAACTGATCGATGCCAACAAGATTGGCGCGCGCATTGTGCAGCGCCTGCACAACCGCTTGGACGAGGTGCTGGCGGCGGTTCAATTGGGTGTAACCATCTCCAGCCTGGCACTGGGTTGGATCGGCGAGAGCGCCATCGCCGTAATCCTCGAACCCTCTTTTGCCCGCCTGCCGCACGGAGTGTTGTATGCGCACGGACTGGCTGCGGCCATCTCCTTCACGCTGATTACGTTTTTCCACGTAACCATGGGCGAGGTTGTGCCGAAGACCCTGGCCCTGCAGCGTGCGGAGCAGGTGGCGCTGGCGGTGGCGGCGCCGATGGAAGTCTTCATCACAGTCGCCCGGCCGGTGCTGGCGGTCATGCGTTCGGCGGCGCGCCTTGTGCTCCGCGCCTTTGGAACGCGTGAATTGCGCGAAGGCGGAGTGCATTCTCCGGAAGAGCTCAAGCTCATGGTGAATGCCAGCCGCAAATTTGGATTGGTGCCGGCCCTGCAGGAAGAGATGATCATCCGCGCCATCGACCTCGAGAACATTTCCGTACGCGAGATCATGGTGCCGCGGCCCGACATCTTTTCGTTGCCTGGCACGATGACCCTGGACGAAGCGGTACAGCGCGTGGTCGATGAGCAGCATTCGCGCATCCCCGTGTATGACGTCGATCGCGGGCCGGAGCACATTATCGGTGTGCTCTATTCGAAAGACCTGATGCGCTGGATGCGCTACCGCCTGGCAAGGCTGACGGCGAACCGTCCGGCACGTATCGCTTCGAACCTGAAGGTGCAGCACATCATGCGCGAAGTGCTGGTCGTACCAGAAACCAAGCCGCTTACCAATCTGCTGGAAGAGTTCAAGCATCGCAAACGTCACCTGGCCGTGGTGGTGGACGAGTTCGGTTCCACGGCCGGCGTGGTCACGGTAGAAGATGTGCTCGAGCAACTCGTTGGCGAAATCGAGGATGAGTACGATGTACCCGAGCAGTCGGCGTTGACCGAGGGTGGCACGAGCATGGTGCTGGATGGCGGAGTGAACATCCGCGACCTCGACTCGCAATACCAGATTCGTCTTCCACGCGATGAAGGTTTTGAAACCCTCGGCGGCTTCGTGATGTCGAAGCTGCAACGCATTCCACGCGCGGGCGACAGTTTCGAGCACAACGGCTATCGTTACACCGTTCTGGAAATGACCGGCCGCCGCATCGATTCCATCAAACTGGATGTTATCGAACAGCCCGAGACCGAGCAGGCGACCTGATGCTTCGTTACCTCGCACAGCGCGTGGCTTACATGGTGCCTGTCATATGGCTGGTGGTTTCGGTCGTGTTCCTGCTCATCCACCTCGTCCCCGGCGATCCCATTCAACAAATGCTGGGTGAGGGAGCGGCGGTGACCGATCTCCAGGCAGCCCGCCACGCGTACGGGCTCGATGTTCCCCTGGGACATCAGTACGTTAATTATTGGAAGGGCGTGCTGCACGGAGAACTCGGGCAATCGGTGCGGCTCAACCAGAAAGTCTCGAAAACCATCGCGCAGGCGTACCCGCCGACCATCGCACTCACCTTCGCGGCACTGGCGATCGCGTTGCTCCTGTCAATTCCCGCGGGCGTGCATTCGGCTCTGCATCGCAACCAGTGGACTGATCGGCTTTTGAGCTTTGTGACGCTGCTAGGACTTTCGTTCCCGAATTTTGCGTTGGGACCGATCCTGATGCTGTTCTTCGCGATCCGACTTGGCTGGCTCCCGGTCTCGGGCACTGGCACGCTGGCGCATCTCGTGTTGCCGGCTATCACCATGGGAGGCGCACTGGCGGCAATCCTCGCGCGCATGGTGCGCACCTCGATGCTGGAAGAGTTGAGCCAGGACTACATTCGCACGGCGCGGGCAAAGGGCTTGTCCGAGCGCGTGGTGGTGTATCGTCATGCGCTGCGCAACGCCCTCATCCCCGTATTGACGGTGGTGGGTTTACAGTTCGGAGCGCTCCTCGCAGGCGCAATCGTCACTGAGACAATCTTTTCCTGGCCGGGTATTGGACGGCTGACGATAACCGCGATCAACAATCGCGATTATTTCCTGGTGGAGGGTTGCATCCTGGCGATCGGGTTGACGTACGTGGCGGTCAACTTCTTGACCGACCTGCTGTACTCGGCGGTGAATCCGAGGATCCGCGCGTAGGGTTTACTGG
Source organism: uncultured Acidobacteriaceae bacterium (assembly GCA_963703075.1). Classification (GTDB taxonomy): domain Bacteria; phylum Acidobacteriota; class Terriglobia; order Terriglobales; family Acidobacteriaceae; genus Korobacter. Next base: position 981,599 of record OY969786.1, on the reverse strand, counting down.
CTGGGCGGATTGGCCACGACGTCGTAACTATTGGTGGCCGAAAAGACCGATGGGTCGATGTTGACGATTTCAAGAGACTCGACCTGTCCGCCCACGCGCACGACGCGCATATTGCCGTCATCATCGGAAATGCGGGCGATGCCGTCGTAGGCGACGGGCAGCCCTCCGCCGAGCGTGCTGACCTGGCGGAAAATGCTTTCCAAGCCTCGATCCTCACGAAGACGGTATTCGAACATCATCCAATTCATCAATCCGGGCTCTCCCAGATCGTTGGCTACCCAGAGTTCGTGGGTCATGGACCCCTTGAGCAGCCCACCGTTCTCGTAATAGTCGAACTTCGATGTGAATTGATAATGTGTTGTGGGGTGTCCCAGGACGATGGGGCCGGACTCTTGCGAGATCTTGGTCGTGACCAGATTTTCGATCCTCACTGGCCCCCGGGCGCTGTGCTTCTCCAGGCGCGTGGCGTGGTGGTTGGCTCCCTCCACGGTATAGGCAACAGCGCCGAAATGATCGGCGTCCACCTCGCTCTGCGCATTCACCCCTTCGTCAAAAAGGAGCTTCGCCCGGCCGGCCTGTAGCCAGGAATCCTGGATAATTTCTGTGTGTTTTGCGCCGTCATCAATCTGCAGATGCATGGTGTAGCGGACTCCCGCCATGGCAGGAGCGCAGACAGCCAGCATGAGCGCGAACGGCAGCAGACTCTTCATGAACATCCCGCGACGGAAGACCGAGTACGGTCGCTTAGCAAGACGTTAGCATGCAGGGTGCGGCGAGCGTTAGTACCTAAAGACTAGTCCTTCTGGTGGCGTGCGCGGCCGGCGCGCCGTCCTGGGGAAGTCGCATCGCGGTCGATGACACCTTCGCTCAGTTCTTCCAACTGACGGTGCCAATCGAGCTGCTCCACAAAGTGGCGGGAGTCGCGCCAGCCCGTCTGCACTTTCACGAAGAGTTCAAGGAATACTTTAGTGTTTAATAGCTTCTCGAGTTCCCGGCGTGAGTTTGAGCCGATGCGTTTAAGCATCTCTCCGCCCCGTCCGATGATGATCGCCTTCTGCCCATCGCGTTCCACGAAGATCACGGCCGCAATGCGGGTGAGCTTCGGGCGTTCCTCCCATTGCTCCACCATCACGGTGGCCGCGTAAGGAACTTCCTGGTGGGACGAGATCAGCACCTGCTCGCGGATGATCTCGGCAGCGAGGAAGCGCTCTGGCTGATCCGTAATCTGGTCATCGGGAAAATAGTGTGGGCCCGCCGGAAGACTTTCCAGGACCTTCTCTTGCAGGATGGCGAGCCCGCTTCCCTTTGCAGCCGAGATGGGAATGATTTCCTTGAAATCGTGCAGCTCGGAAAATTGCGCGATGATGGCGAGAAGCTTCTCCTTCGGGAGCAGGTCGATCTTGTTCAGCAGCAGGATCACCGGCTTCTTGGTGCGCTTCACCAGCTCAAGGGTGAATTCGTCATCTTTGCCGAACTTCTGGGTAGCGTCGTGCATGAACAGCAGCACGTCGCATCCATCGAGGGCGTCGTAGACCTCTTGCATCATGCGCTTGTTCAGGGTGCGCTCGGGCTTGTGCACGCCGGGGGTATCGATGAACACGATCTGGCCGCCGGAGCCCTTGCCTTTTTTCGGGATTGTGACGATACCCTGGATGCGGTTGCGCGTGGTCTGTGGCTTGTGGGTCACGATGGCAATCTTTTCCCCGACCAGCGCATTCAGCAGCGTGCTTTTGCCGGCATTGGGGCGGCCGATGATGGAAACAAATCCCGAGCGGAATGGCATCAGGCTTGCACCTGGTCCGGTTGGGGGGTAGCCTCGCTGATGCGCAGCCGCTCAATACGGCGATCGGTGGACGAGAGAATCTCAAAACGTAATCCGCTGTTCTCCACAATTTCCCCTGCATGCGGAATGCGTCCCGCGATTTCGCTGACCAAACCTGCGACGGTTGCGGCCTCATGCTCTTCGTCGATGCGCACGCCAAATAGCTCGTTCAAGCGATCGACATCCATGCTGCCCGGAACAACGTAGGTATGCTCGCCTTCGCGCACGATATCGGTTTCATCTTCGTCCCGCAGCTCACCGACGATCTCCTCGATCAGGTCTTCGATGGTGACCAGCCCGGCGACACTGCCGTATTCATCGATCACCACGGCCATGCGCACATTGTCGCGCTGCATCTCGCGCAACAATTCGCTGCCACGCTTGGTTTCCGGGACAAAGACCAGTTCCTCGCGTACCAGTTCGCCCACCTTGCGGGTGCGGGCTTCAATGTCGGTAATCTGCAGCAGGTCGTGAGAAAGAACCAGGCCGACCAGGTTGTCGATCGACCCGCGAAAAACCGGAATTCGCGAGTAAGAGTTCTCGCTGAGCGCCTCGGTGAGCTCTTCGACCGTCCACTCCGCCGGAACCGCGAAAATCTCCGGACGCGGCGTCATGACCTCGCGCACTGTCTTGTCGCCAAACTCGACGACCGACTGGATGAGGTGACGGTCGCTTTCTTCCAGAATTCCTTCTTCGCGCCCGGCCTCAATCAATGCATCCACGGCTTCGGAGGGATGTTCGGGCTCCCCCTCGGTGTGCTCCTTGGCGAGCGACGCAACCGAGATGGTGAAGCCGAGCATGATGGTCACGGGAATCGCGAGATAGATCAGAATTCTTAGCAGCCAGACAAACCGGCTCAGCCATTCGCCGCGGGTTCTTGCAAACAGAAGATAAGGCACCAGGCGATTGCAGATCACGATGATGAAGACCAACGCGAGCGCGGCCTGGAACAGTTCGACGCCCGTCCATGGGTGATAGAACACCGTGTAGGCCAGCAGGAATGCGATCGTTCCCAGCAGCAGGAGGGGCAGCAGCGCCATGGCCAGGGCGGCACGTTGCCGGTTCACTCCTAAGCGCGGCTCGATCTTTTGCTCGAAGAAGTCGATGTTCTCCTGGAACTCACGAGAGAGAAACTTTCCTGCCTCCTTGAAGACGCGATCAACGTAGGAGGTCAGGGTGAGTAGCCCGATCAACACCAGGATGAGCGCAACATGCGCCAAGGTGATCATCGTTTCCGCCTCCTCGCGCTTCTCTTCTTCGCCCTCGCCGCCGCATGGGTGCGCTCGATTAGGGATGACGGGAGTTTCAGGCGCTCGCGCAACTCGGACTCCAGGGCTTCCATCTCGCCGCCGTCATTTTCGTGATCGTGCCCAGCCAAATGCAGGATGCCGTGCAGAATCAGGATCCGCAGTTCTTCCTCAAGGGAGTGTCCGAGCAAATAAGCATTTTCGCTGGCGATGTCTGCGGAAATAGCGATGTCCCCGGCCTCTCCGTCGGAAGTCGCGGGAAACGAAAGCACGTCAGTGGGCTTGTCCTTACGGCGAAAGCGCCGGTTCAGTTCGCGCAACTGGTCGCTCGAGGTGATCAGGACCTGCACTTGGCCCTCGACCCCAGCGGCCTTGCGCGCACGCGCAGCAAACGTTTGCAACGATTGCGAACGTACGCCCGGCAATTTGTTCTTCAGAATAATCAAGTCGCCAAATGTAAAACGGGAGGGCGCAAAGCCCTCCCGCACTATGGTACCAAGTTTATTCCCGGACGGTACTGGGTCCGTCCGCTGCGGCCGGAGGGATCACAGGCGCAATCGGCGCCTGCTCGGCTTCTTGCGGCCGCGTATTGGCCGCCGGCTTTGCCTCTAACCCCAGGTCAAGCTGCTCGGCTGCGGACTTCTTCTTGTCTTCGTAGGCGCGAATGATCCGCTGTACCAGGTGATGGCGGACGACGTCGCCTTCGTCGAAGTAGGTGAACTGGATTCCCTCGACATTCTTTAGCACATCGTTCGCTTCCACCAACCCACTGCGGGCGGCGTTCGGCAAATCGATCTGCGTAATGTCACCAGTAATCACCGCCTTGGAGTTGAAGCCAAGCCGGGTGAGGAACATTTTCATCTGTTCGCTGGTCGTGTTCTGCGCTTCGTCGAGAATCACGAACGAATCGTTGAGGGTGCGGCCACGCATGAATGCGATAGGCGCAATTTCAATCACGTTCTTCTCGAGATAGCGATCGACCTTCTCCGGGTCCAGCATGTCATAAAGTGCGTCATACAGCGGGCGAAGATAGGGATCGACTTTTTCCTGCAGCGTGCCGGGCAGGAACCCAAGCTTTTCGCCCGCTTCCACCGCCGGACGCGCGAGGATGATGCGCGCGACGCGCTTGCTGATCAGCGCAGAAATTGCCATGGCAACCGCGAGGTACGTTTTGCCCGTACCGGCGGGGCCGATGCCAAATACCATGTCGTGTTTTTCAATGGCCTCGAGATAGCGCCGCTGGTTGATGCTCTTCGGCTGTACCGTACGCTTACCGAACGAGCGTTGCCGTCCGGCCTCGGCGAGTCCACGCAGCGTGGCTGTCTGGTCATGCGTCAGCACGCGCAGCATGTCGCCGAGATCGCCGTTCTGGAATACGTGTCCGGCGCGCTGCAAGTGTTCGTAATCGCTAAACACTTTTTCGGCACGGTTCACGTTTTCCAGCTCGCCTTCGATCTGAATCGAATTCGACTGTAGGTCGATCCGCACATTCAGACCTGTTTCCAGCACCCGTAAGTTCTCGTCCCGTGTGCCGAACAGCGTTGCGATATTCGGGCTGATCTCGATGTTCTTCTTCATTGAGTTGTGGGTATTACCCTCCGAAATTCCTGGATTCCCGGACACGAGCAAATGCGCCCCGGAAGCGGGCGCACAGGAGACTTCATGTTTTTGGATGGATCGAGCGGGATGGAGTGGCCGTTCGAAATCGCGAACAACGGGTTGGAAATGCCTCCAATGACCGCGAGAGTACGCCCGGTCGTTCCGGGAGTCAACCGGTTCTTTCGGGGAGTTCCGCCGCCAACACCCGACTGCTGAGTACCCACTCGTTACCTCATATCCATAAGATTAGATGATGAAATCGCCCAAAAGAAGCTTGGGAGAAAGTAGCTGGGTGAGGAAATGTTAGCCAACCCGGATTACTGGATCGTGAATCGCGGCTTAGTTTTTCTGTCGGCCGTGACGCAACTTGGCGATGACCAGGTGCACTTCCCCCATGGTCACATCCGGCGGCACTGCGTCCTTGATCGGACGCAGTCGGGCTGTTCCCAGTTTCGCGCAGGCAGCCTCAATGGCGAGTCGGCGGTCTTCCGGGACCCAGTTGGGCTGGAAGGCAATTTCGCCAGTCTCGACCAGGTTCGCTACTGCGGCAATCACTGTGCCCACTTGGCGTCCGCGGATGTTCGCAATCTCCGCGAAGCTGTGGCCCTTCTGTAGCAGGTCGATCGTCTCTTGCGAAGGCTTGCTCACGTTCGCCGGATTCCCCGCTTCCTGGGGGCGGCTTCCGCGGTTGAACTCCTCGAACGCTTCCAGGATCGCGGGGCCCAAGTCTGCCGTCTTGAGGTCGCCGAAGCCTGAGACGGTCCTTAGCTGCTCGAGATTTTTCGGCCGCACTCTACAAAGATCTTCGAGCGAGCTGTCGTGCATCACGACGTAGGCTGGCACGCCCCGGCGCTTGGCCTCGTCCTTGCGCCACATGCGGAAATAGGCGGAGAGTTCCTCGTCCACCGGTTGGGTATTCGGCAAACGCAGCTTGGTGCGTGGCTTTGGGTCGGCCGGAACGGCCATGCCCGGTTCTTCTGCGCCGAGCCAAGACAGCTTCGTGCCGCACACATCGCACGCTTCACACTTTTCCCACTTCTTCTTTTCGCCGAAGTGCTCGCAGATCTGCTGATGCCGGCAGTCGTTCGACTTGGCGAACTCGGTGATGTCGCGATAGCGCTCCCAGGCACGTGACTTCTCGGCCGGATCTGTAATTTGTTCGGTGAAGTACGCCAGCAGGCCGGCGTCTTTCTTCTGCCACAGCAACACGCAATCCGCCGGATCGCCGTCGCGCCCTGCCCGGCCCGCCTCCTGGTAATAATGTTCGAGCGATTTCGGCAGGGCGAGGTGGATCACCGCGCGCACCGCGGGTTTGTTGATGCCCAATCCGAAGGCAATTGTCCCCACCAGCACCCGGACCTCATCCGTCATCCACAGTTCCTGGTTGCGGCTGCGCGTCGGGCCATCCATTTGCCCGTGGTAGGCAACGGCCGGAATTCCCTTTTCCTGCAGAAAGTCGACGGTTGCTTCCACCGTGTTGATGGTAGGCGCGTACACGATCACGTTCTGGTCTTTGTAATACCGCAACCCCTTCAACAGCAGGCTGCGCTGCGAATGGGCATCACACTGGCGCACCAGGTAGCGCAAGTTCGGGCGATGGAAACTCGCAATGTACTTATCGGCATTTTGAAACTTGAGTTGCTGCACGATGTCGTGTCGTACCCGCTGGGTGGCGCTGGCAGTGAAGGCCGCGATCGGAACATCGGGAAAGTTCTCTCGCAGCAACCGCAGCTGCCGGTACTCGGGACGAAACTCGTGGCCCCATTCAGAAATGCAGTGCGCCTCATCGATGGCGAACAATCCCAGCGGCAACTCTCTCAGCCATGCCAGTGTGTTGTCGCGGACCAGCCGTTCCGGCGAAAGATAGAGCAACCGGTAGTCGCCGGCTTTCGCTTTGCGCATGACCTGCGATTGTTCCGCGCCGCTCAACGTGCTGTTCAAGAGCGCGGCGGAAATGCCCATCTGGCCTAGCTGCACCACCTGGTCCCGCATGAGCGCGATCAGGGGCGAGATCACTACGGCGGTTTTGTCGGAGATGGCTGCCGGCAATTGGTAGCACAATGACTTCCCTCCGCCCGTCGGCATGATCACGCAGACATCCCGCTTCGCCACCACGCTGCGAATGATCCGCTCCTGCAGCGGACGAAATTCGTCGTACCCAAAGTAGTGCTTGAGGGCAGAGTTGAGTTGGGAAGTGAGAGGATCCATCTATCAGCTAGAGTATCGCAGGAGCTCGGCCGGAGTATCTGTTCTTCATCACATCGCGTGTCCACTACAATATCTATATGCCCCGTTCCGGTACCGCCGATCTTCCTCTTCACGGCGGACGCGTGCCTTCGTGGCTTGCGGAACGCATGGTCAAGCTCGGCACCGCGATCACTGAGCACGTCATCGTCAGCTATGGGCCTTCTGAGTTCCTGACCCGCCTCAGCGATCCCTTCTGGTTCCAGGCGCTCGGTGCGGTGATGGGCATGGACTGGCATTCCTCCGGAATCACTACATCCGTGATGGGCGCATTGAAGAAGGGATTGAACCAGCGTTCGTCGGAACTCGGGATTTTCGTGTGCGGAGGCCGCGGACGCCACTCGCGCCGCACCCCCGATGAACTGCGCGCCTTTGCCGACAGAAGCGGCCTCAACGGCGATGAACTTGCCCGCACCAGCCGGCTGACAGCACGCATCGATAGCAACGCGGTGGCCGACGGCTTCCAACTCTACCTGCACTCCTTCGTCATCACCCCGGCAGGCGAATGGGCGGTGATCCAGCAGGGAATGAACGCGGAGAATCATCGCGCCCGGCGCTACCACTGGCACTCTCCTACAGTGCGTGACTTCGTTTCCGACCCGCATAGCGCCATCCTCGGTGAGCCGCAAGGCGAGATCCTCAACCTTGTCGACGCCCGCGCCAGCCGGGCCCAGAGTGCTCTGCTGATGATTGCCGACCAGCCTGTCGAGTCTTCGCTGGCAGAGGTACGCAAGCTCACCATGCCCGCCCATCATGACGTCCGTGCCGAAGATGTCGATCTCAAGCGTTTGGGCGCGGTGCTGGCCGTAGCGCACGAACAGAAGCTGCGCGATTTTGCCTCCCTGCTTCTCGTGGAAGGACTCGGCCCGCGCACCCTGCAATCGCTGGCCTTGATCGCCGAAGTGGTTCACGGCGCGCCGACCCGCTTTGCCGATCCCGCTCGCTTCTCCTTCGCCCACGGAGGCAAGGATGGCCTTCCCTTCCCCGTGCCGCTCAAAACCTACGACGAATCGATCTCTGTCCTGCGGCGGGCTCTGGATGCGGCACGACTCGGCCACAGCGAAAAGATCGATGGATTCAAACGCCTCGATCGCCTCACTCGTGCCGTCGAAGAACAACATCAACCCTTGGCGGACTTCACAGCCGCCGTCACGCACGAGCGCGAGATTTCGGAGTCGATCGGTGGCCGGACGGTCTTCGACGACCGAAAGGCATCGCGAAAAAAGAACCACTCGAGGCAATTGGATCTCTTCGGCTAACCAAGCTCCCGGTTTGACCCTTCGCGCTAAATCCCGTAAAATAGTTCTTTCGGCTTACGTCGAGACTCTCTTCAGAGGACAACTGGAAGTTCATGGCAAACCATTTTTCGGCGCTCAAGCGCGCACGTCAGACTGAAACCCGCACCACGCGCAACCGCGCCAACAAGTCCCGCCTCCGCACCCAGCTCCGCCAATTGCGTGAAGCCATTGCCGGTGGGGACGCCAACGCCGTCAAGACCAGCTTCAGCGGCACCGTGTCGCTGCTCGACAAGGCTGTGCAGAAGGGCGTGCTCCACAAGAACACGGCCAGCCGCTACAAGGCTCGTCTCAGCGCCCGCGTGAAGGCGAAAGCCTCCAAATAGATTTCGCGATCTCTCATCGGACGGCAGGCCTACGCGCCTGCCGTTTCGTTTTTGCGGCGCGATTTACACAATCAGACAAAAGGTCATCCTTTGGGCGATTGAACTCCGCCAACGAACCCCGGTATGATCACTGTTTCCGGAAACTCTCCTTAATCGTCCGCTGAAAGGACATGCATGCCGTCGTATCGCCTTAATGTGGTTGGCCTCGCCGCACTCTTCCAGGTTCTCCGGTTGCTTGTGATCGCTGTGCTGCTGTTCATGGTTCTGTTCTCGCTGGGTTGCGGCAGCAGTTCGACCACCACGACCACCGCCGGCCCCGCCCCGACGATTACCACCAGCGCCCCGCCCATTGCTCTGGAAGGTGTTCTTTATACCTATAGCCCGGCGGCGACTACGACGGACAATAGCACCGTTACCTTCACCCTCACTACGGGTCCCACAGGCGCCGCGGTAACGAACAACACCGTGACCTGGACCCCGACCCACCTGCAATCGCGCACCGCGAACAATTTCACGATCACGGCGACGACCAGCAACGCCGGGGTCACCACCCAGTCTTTCACCATTACGCCCAATGGCAACATCGATGGAACTGCGATTGACCACGCCGTCGCCGGCGGCACCATCGTCGACTACCCGCAAGACCTCAGCGCCGCGAATATCGCGGTGTTGCTTTCCAACAATAAAGGTGGATTCAACACCCTGAAGGGCAGCGGCGACTCGAGCGGCAATTTCACCATTCCGAACGTGCCCCCCGGTGGATTCTGGCTGCATCTCCCGCGCAACGACAGCGGCGTGATCAGCGACAACTACATCTGGACGACCTCCAGCGATGTCGATGCGGGTCAACTCGTCATCGGGCGGCCCGACGCAGTGATCGCGACGACTCCGGTCACCATCCATACAAACGTCTCGCTGACCGTGCCGCCTACCGGAAGCGATTCGATCGACTGGGTCAGTCCTGACGCGCGCAGCAGTGGTTCTTCGGGGCCGCCCAGCAATCCCCTCACTGCAACATTCCTGCAGACTGGCGGCCTGATTGACAGCTCGAAGAGCGATAAGGGCTACCTGCTCCATAACACCACCTCCGGACAAATTACCCGCGAGGTCGAATCCGAAACGTTTGGCTCATTGATGGAAACCAACGGCGGCACGGTGAATCTCACCGGCTCCATGACCGCCAACTCGGGGTCAACCACCGATCCCGTCATCGATGTCACCCAGTTCGATCCGATTAATGCGGCTATCCCGGGCGTGGGCGCACCAACCACCAAGAACTTCATCCTCTACGACACTGGGTACGCCGGCAGCGAAGGCTGGCTGCCCTCCAACACCTCAAGCGCGCTGGGGTACAGGCCGATCCAATTGATCGACATCAACCTCAGCACCGTGACCGCGGACACGGACTTTGGGTCTATTCCCTACGGGCTGGTCACCAGCGCCGGGGTGGCGTACACGCAGTTCGAGGATCTCGCTTCGCGGACGATCAACGTGGGCGGGTCGAACTACATTTTCCAAAACAACGGTCAGATCCTGATCTCGAACGCCGTGCCAACTTCCGCGGCTCCCATCGTGCCAACGCTTGGAGAGCCCACCACTCCCACCGTGGATGGCAAGTACTTCTTCGGTGCGCAGAATATCTCGCTCGCGCCCCAGATCGCGTGGGGTCCGCCGACACTCGGGACGGCAACCTCCTACGAAGTGACCATCGTGAATCCGTCAACCCTGAGCGCCGCGACGCCTGATATTCATTATTTCTACACATCTGGCAATAGCGTCTCCGTTCCGGCAGGCGTCCTGCAAGCGAACACTTCGTACGTCGTGATCCTGCAGGCTCTCATGAACCAGAACACGGCATTCCAAACTGCGCCGTTCCGCCTGGGGACGAGCGCTGCATGGACCAGCGAGGTCTCTGCCCTCATGACCACCGGCAGCTCGACTTCGACCATGAAGGCCAGCGTCGCGGCCGCTGCGACCACGCCGAGAACGATCACTGTTGTTCCCGGACCGAACGGACGGATCCTCATCAAGAAGTAGCGCCCCCTCGAGCAAAAAAGGCAGGCTCAACGGCCTGCCTTTCTTTTTCCCTTCATCTAAACTTGCGTCATGCGCGCCATGGTTCTCCAAGGACCGAAGCCCGTCGCAGAGCGCCCGCTCGAATTGCGCGACGTGCCAATGCCGGTACCGGATGCTGGGGAATTACGGCTTCGCGTGCACTGCTGCGGTATATGCCACACCGATCTCCACACCGTCGAGGGAGAGCTAACGTTACCGAAGCTCCCCATCATTCCCGGCCACCAGGTGGTCGGAACGGTGGAAGCTCTCGGTAAAGGTACGAAGCTCTTTCGTGAAGGCGATCGCCTTGGCGTTCCCTGGCTTTATTCCACCGACGGCACTTGTCACTTCTGCCAGACCAGTCGCGAAAACCTGTGCGACAATGCCCGATTTACGGGGCTGCATGCGAATGGCGGATACGCCGAGTTCATCGTCGTTCGCGAAGATTTTGCCGTACCGCTTCCGCCCAGCTTTCCGGACGAGCACGCCGCCCCTCTGCTCTGCGCCGGGATTATTGGTTACCGTTCCTATCGGCTGAGCAATGCGCATCCGGGCGATCGCCTCGGACTCTACGGATTCGGCGCCTCGGCCCACATCGTGCTGCAATTTGCGCGGCACCTCGGACACGAGGTGTATGTCTTTACCCGCTCGGAATCGCATCGCGCATTGGCCCGTTCTCTCGGCGCTGCCTGGACTGGCGACGCCACCGACACCCCTCCGGCACCGGTCGATTCCGCGATCATCTTTGCGCCTGCCGGATCTTTGGTGCCGCTGGCATTGCGAGCCCTGCGCAAAGGCGGGACGCTGGCCCTTGGCGGCATTCATATGTCTGACATTCCGGCTTTTCCCTATGCTTATCTTTACGGGGAGCGCACCGTCCGCAGTGTCGCCAACAGCACCCGCGAGGATGCCCGCGAGTTTCTCGATCTCGCCGCCGAGGCCAAGATCCAGACCACGGTCGAACTCTTCCCGCTCGATCATGCCAACGAAGCTCTTCTCGCGCTGAAACAAAGCCACATCGACGGCGCCGCCGTTCTCACCGTGGCGTAAGAGCGGCCTTTTCGCGAGTCCCACCCTGCGGGGACAAGCATCGCCTTCCGAGGGATTTCGTGCGGAGGAATTCTGTCCTACTCTGTGTCTGTCGATGCGGGATTTCCAAGCTTTCATAGCAGGGCGTTTCATAGTTCTCTTAATTCATACGGCCCACAATTCTTGGCAGTACAAGTCGCTTTCGTTGATGTCAAAAGTTAGACAAAGATAGACGTAGATTTTCCGGTGATCGTTGCCGGTTTGACAGAAGCCTCGGGAAGTTTTCCGAGGCTCTTTTTTTGAGCCAAGTTCCGGCGAGCATGAAAAAGCCCCAGTGTTCACCGGGGCTCTTTTCAGGAGGGTACTTCGGTTAGCTGGCTTTGTTCATTTTGCAGGAGGCGCCGCAGCAGTTCTTTCCTGCCTTCGCCATCTCGCATTTTCCATCCTTGCAGCAGGATTTGTCTTTCGCCATGTCTTTGCAGCAGTCCTTGGTGCAAGCCATCTTGCCGTCCTTGGTTTGGCAGCCCTTGCCGTCTTTGCAGCAGTTCGCCGCATCGGCATTCGAGTGGTTGCAGCAGGAGCACGCCGCTTTGGTGTCGCCAGCCGGGGCGGGCGCTGCAGAGGTCTGGGCCATCATGCCAAGAGCAAACAGCATGACGACGAACATCACGAACATCGCATATTTCGCTTTCATGGAAATCCTCTTTCGATCGTTGTTCTTAGTAATGATTTCGCGCCCGGATCAGCACCAGCCCAAGCCTGTGCAAACTCCTGGCCTTATTTGTGAGGGTGGAACATGCCTTCGAAGGAAGGCTGATCGAGAGGTCTAGATGCGCAGATCTGCTTTTGTTTCGAGAACGGAGCGTTCGGACCCTAACCCAACGCGTTCCCAAGGCGCGCCGGACGGACTTGCAGATTGCTTCAGGAGGTTCGTTGCATGGGCAGTTGCGCAGGCGCGCGCCTGTCCATCGTCATGATAGCGGGCGGTTCCGCTGATGGCCTCGTCTCCGCCCATGGGCAGGCACCGGCTCATCGAGTCGCATCCGCCGTCTCCATGCATCCGGTAGCAGACGATCACGATCATTTGCTCCGGTGGACAGCATTTATGCGCCGCCATCACATGCGGGTGCTGTAGAACCATGGTGCGGTACGCCATCTTCATACATTCTGGCCCGTGAAGCGCCGGAATTGGCGTGCACATCGCGCTCATCGACCAAGTCAGGAGCGCGACCAGCACAATCGTCGAGATGGCTTTGCGGAACTGCATCGCTGTCATTGTCGCCGCTCGACTACACCCACGCTGTGACCCCCGTCACATTCATGCAAATGAAAATGCGCCTTACATTCCGCCGGTCTTCCACAGGGTACCTGTCTTTGCACCTTGACACCCCACATCGCGCGGCTATTATGTTTCAAACATTTTGGCCAGGAAATGTTTTTGTACCAGGGGTTTGGGACCGCCAAGGAAAGTTGGACATGGAGAGCCGCTTCACATCCAGAGAGGTGCTTGCGCTGACCGGCATTACCGCCCGCCAGCTCCAATGGTGGGATGAGCGCGGCCTCGTGGTTCCCGTCCATCAAGGACACAGGCGGTCTTATTCTCTCGACGACCTCGCGGAAGTTGCGATTCTTTGCGAGTTACGCCAGCGTGGATTCTCCCTCCAGCGCGTCCGCAAGGTCATGCGTTTCATCCAGCGTGAATTCGGCAAGCGCCTGGTCGAGACGGTGAGTGACGGCGCCGAGTATCACCTGCTGACCGATGGCCAGCATTTGTACCTGGAAGACTCCGCGCACGCGGTTATCAACATCCTCAAGAATTCGCGGCAACCCATTCTGTCCGTGTGCCTCTCTGACACCGTGCACCGCCTGCAATCGCGCATCGGCAAGAAGCAAGCCCAACCAGCACCGTCGCCGAAACAACCACGTGGCGCCCACATCAAGCCAGAACGCGGTGCGATGAACCACAAACGCCGGACCGTTTCTTAACCGTTTACCCGCTGCGCATGCGGCGGATCGGGGGGAAAGACGATGATCGCGGAACTCAGCATCCTGAACGAATGGATTCCCGAGCAGATGGAACCCGGCACCATCTTTGTCCTTGAAAACGCAGGCGAAGTCGGTGAAACCGCCGACCCGTACTGGGCTGTGCTCTCTTGCCCCACCTGCGGCACCCTTGGGCTCATCACCCGTAAGCAGGTCGCGGGGCTACTTCCCGTCATTTGCGGCTCTCCTATGTGTTCTGCCCACTTCTTCATTCACGACGACCGCATCGTTCCGCGAAAACCCTTCTAGCGAAAGCCATCGCGGAAGAACCGTGCACCTAATCGACGAGAGCTTCGGCTCTTGCGATAAGTCACGGCGCCCGATTGTGATCGTCCAGTTTGCGATCGATCGAGAGGGTCCCCCACCCACCAGCATCAGGAAGATTATTCCCAGGAGCATGCAGAAGTCGGCCCGCGCCTCGTGCGCCGTTGCCCAGAATCCCGACTTCGCCAGCATTGGCAGCTTCGTCGTAACAATCGCCACCGAGATCCCCCCCAGCAGCGGGGCACTCGATAAGCGCGTCAGCAAACCGACGATCAGCATCGCGCCAAAGACAATCTCCACTGACCCCACGAAGGGCGCCATCACCTGCGGCGCTGGAATGCCGATCTTTACGAACCGGCCCACTCCCAGCGTCTGCGGAAACAGAAACTTTTGAATCCCTTCGCTGAGAAAAACGCAGCCCACCAGCAACCGCACCAACAGCGTTGCAGCGGGAGCCTCCGAATGCACAATGCGTTTGTAAAGATTCATGTTCGCGACGTAAAACGATTGCGTTGGAAGGGTGCAGTCCGAAGAAGGCGTACACTGTCAGCGCCCGAAAGGGCAATCTTCGTGCACCGAAGATTGCCTCGCGAAGCAAGCGCAGCACGTCTCTCGAGAAGGAGATGCGGGCCCGGCGCGAGAAGATGTGGGTCATGGCATCTCGGGTGGGCCGAGCTACGATCTCATTTCAGTGGAGGAGAAACGTGAAGAAAGGTTTCGCGATTTTGTCGTCAGTTCTATTGTTTTTTGCGGTTTCCTACGCACAGGAACATGGACACCCTGCCGGTGGCGGCCATGCCGGCGGGGCCAGGGCGCCCCAGGCACCTCGCGAAGTTGGCGGCGGACACATTCCGGCGCACGGGCCGGATCGCCATGAACCAGTCCCGGCCGGCAATGCCAGGTATCGCGCCGAAGCCCCTGGACATCCCAACGCACCGCACGTCGATGTGCACGGCGATGTCTGGCATGGCCACGGCGGCGGGGACGCGCACTATCACCTCGACCATCCGTGGGCACACGGGCGCTTCCCCGGCGAATTCGGGCCCAGTCACGTATGGAGACTCGGCGGAGGAGGACCCGGACGGTTCTGGTTCGGCGGCTTCTACTTCAGCGTAGCGCCGTATGATGTTGCCTACGCCAATGGCTGGCTGTGGAACTCCGACGACATCGTGCTCTATGACGATCCCGATGATCCAGGCTGGTACCTGGCCTACAACACGCGACTCGGAACCTACGTGCACGTCCAGTACATGGGATAAACGAAACAGCGGTCCGCTCTCAGCGGACCGCTGTTGTTCTAGTGACGATCGTGATCGTTGTCGCGATGCTGATCGCCGTGGGAATGGCGCCAGTTCCAGTAGTTCTTCTGCTCGTCCTTGTTCAGTCGCTTGAAATCCCGACGCGGCTGATTGTGGTAAGTCTCGCCATACCACTGGTTGTAATACACCGTCTCGCCTGGGCCCCACTCGTGATAATCGTTGTAATACGGGTCATAGACACGGTAGTGATGCTCCGCGCATCCGGTCGTCAAAAGACCGAACGCCAGAATAAGCGGGCTGATGGTTGCAACTTTCCAATTCATCCCAGCTTAGATGGAGTTCCAAATTCGCGGTGCTGCTCCGACCTTTATAAAGAAGTGCAAGCGCCTCTTGCGTCGGGCTTGCCAGTTCATCTGTCCAGGACCGATAAAAGATCGGCAAACGATTGCCCACCCGTCACTTACAGCTGAACCCGCGAATCAAGGCGGATCTCGCGTTGCCCAATCTCCATCGTTTGCGCGCGGTCAATGCATGCGTTGAGGTATTGCAGCCTCTGATAGAGTTGCCAGACCTTGGCCAGGTCGCAACTCCTCCTCATCTCCAGCGTCGTCTGCTCGCGCAGGGCATGGAGTTCCGGCAACATTGCCGACCGGACGTGAATGACCGCGGATCGTTCGTTCATGACGGCCTCGGGTAGCATGTCGATCCCTTCGCTATGTAAAAGGTTCCCTGCTCCTCTTCCAGGAGGCTCTCGGTCAGGAGGACAATTTCGGCTTCCTCGGTGGTAAGGGGACGCCCCAGCCGCCGCACAATTCTATCGGCTAGCGATATATTTCTCATGTGCAGAAAGTAAGGCGTTGCCGGAAAAAACGCAGTCCCTGATCTTGGGGAACCTGTCCCACATACAGGCTATGCTTGCGGAGGACCGCAAACCCGTACCGCATGACCACGTCGGCCTTCAGCTGGAACGCCCCTGCTGCAACCGCTCGATACAAGCGTTCAATTCCTGGATCACTCGATAGAGGCGACGCTTCTCCTCGGGATCGAAGGCAGTTTGAAGCGACGTCCGGTAGTCGTGGCGCAGCATTACGAGTTGCTGCAAAATGTTCGGATCACCTTGTGAGTGTTCAGACATGATGCTGCAAAATTAATCGCATTTTCCCGAATCGGCACTCCCCCGTACGCAGCGCGCAGATCCCACTCTCGTGGGAAAAGGATGGCTCTAGGCGCCCCCATTGTTAAGGTGCTGATTATTATTTGTGCGAAGCCTCGCGTGCCTGCAAGTATTGGTCGACGTTGGTCTTGTCCACCAGGGTTGACCCGGTATCCACAAACGTCGGAAACGGGGAAAACGAGTCGAAGGAATAGTCCTTTTTCAGATCCACCGGAGAATGGTGGATCTCATCCAGGGCTTTCATCCCGTAAAACGCCATGGTGAATGGTTTCTGCGCGATCGTCGCTTCGATCGCGCCGGACTTGATGGAATTCAGGGTTTCCTCAGCCACGTCCATCCCCATCACCACCCGATCGGTCGCCTTCTCGCGCTGCAGCGCCTCCGCCACCCGTGGCGCAGCCGTGGCCTCCAGGCAGACGAACGCATCGATCCTCTGCTTGGCTTTTGCGTCCACGTATTCTTGCGTGCGGTCGAAGGCGGTGCCGGCGTCGCCCTTGATATCGACCACATCGACGATCTTGATGTTGGGATAATTGCCCAACACGTCCTTGTAGCCTTTCAGACGCTCCTCGAGATTGGGCTGCGGCATGGTGTAGAACACGACATTCCCTTTGCCGTGCAACTTTTCCGCCAGCCGTTTCCCGCCCTGCACCCCGGCATTCATGTTGTTGGTGCCGATGAAGTAAAGCCGCTTACTCTTGGGCGCATCGGAATCGATGGTGATCACCGGGATCCCGGCATTGATCGCATCGTCAATGACCGGTTGCATGAGGTTGGCATCGGCAACAGAGACCAGGATGCCGGCGGGCTTCAGGGATGTCGCGGTGCGAAACTCCTGCACTTCTTCCTGCGGATCATAGCCGTCGGGTCCGCGTACGTCCCACTTGACGCCATATTGTGTAGCCGCTTTCGTAAGGCCCGCCTGCGCAGACTTCCAGTAGTCCACCTTCGCATTGACGGTGACCAGGATGTATTTCTCATCGTTCGCATGTCGCGAACATCCCGCCAGCAAGCATAGCGACATGGGAAGAACCGCGAGCATAAATCTCTTCGACACAGGCACGTCCGCCTCCTTGGGGTATCGGAAAGACGTTCCAACTCCCGCGCCAGACATGCTGCGCCGCCGGTGCTAAACAGTCAACCGCTGGAACTCCAAAAATTCCAGCCTCGGCAGAAATTGGCGTCGCAACGGCTCGAGCGGAAAATTAGTTCTTCCCTGGGAATTCCCGATCGGGATGCTTCGCGGTGGGAGCGGCGTAAAGCATGGGCCTTCATCACATACGCACGCGGCCGCTCTCCCTACAATCGACATTATGAAAACTTTGCTGCGGACCTTCGTCATCCTCTCTTTTTTCATAACATTGGGTGCCCATGCGCAGGATCCACTGATCGGCAACGGAAATGACTTGCTGCGCCGTTGCACTCCAATTCTCAATGTTCTTGACTCGGACCTCCCGCTAAAATCCGTGGATCAGACAGACGCGTACTTTTGTATGGGCTACTTGCAGGGAGTTGAAGCAGCCTATTCGGTGTCCATTGCCATTGTCAGGATGTCGAACCATTCGGAAATTCGTGATCAATACTATCCCTGCTTGCCTGACGCCTCGATCACCAACGGGCAGACCCTGCGAATCGTGATTAAGTGGGCGAGGGAGCACCCGGAAAGCCTCCACAACAACGCCGAAATAATTGTCCTGTCTGCCATGCGCGATGCGTTCAGATGCTCTGGGACGGCTAAGCCTTGAACGGCTTCCTACCGCGGAAGCTGGCGCGAGTTCTGGACCAGTTCTTAGCCGAACAACGCGACGTACTCGCGATTCGTGCCGTTGTTGACGTGGCGCCACCAGACCGATGGTAAAAAGGAAATGTGAAGCGAGTTTTGTTGTCGTGGAGCAGCGGGAAAGACAGCGGGTGGAGCTTGCATATTTTGCGGCGGGTGCCGGGGGTGGAGGTGGTAGGCCTGGTCACCACCCTGAACGAGGCGTTCGATCGGGTGGCGATGCATGGCACCCGGCGTACCGTGCTGGAAGCACAGGCGCGGGCGGCACGGCTGCCGCTGTGGACGGTCCCGCTGCCGTGGCCGTGCTCCAATGCCGACTACGAAGACCGGATGCGGGCGCTCTGCCAGCGCGCGGTGGCGGAGAAAGTGGACGCCATGGCCTTTGGCGATCTGTTTCTCGCCGACGTTCGGTCGTACCGCGAACAGCAGCTGCAAGGGACTGGTCTGGAGCCGCTCTTCCCTCTTTGGGAGCTGCCGACGGCACCGTTGGCGCGTGAGATGCTCGCCGAGGGCCTGCGGGCGCGGCTCACGTGCGTCGACACACAACAACTGGCGGCCTCATTCGCCGGACGCGAATACAACAGCAAAATGTTGGACGAACTGCCCGCGCAGGCCGATCCCTGCGGCGAGCGCGGGGAGTTCCACACCTGTGTTTACGCCGGTCCGATGTTTACGGAGCCGATCACGCTGCAAGCCGGTGAGACGGTCGAGCGGGACCAATTCGTGTTCGCCGATTTCGCGCTCGCGGAATCGTAAAACGAGGATTAACGGGCAGGGGTGGTTCGGCGCGGCGCGGCGGCCGCCTTTAGCTTGAGGGCGCGCAGATGTAATTTGTGTTTCCGCAGACGGTTGTAGCGCGACTTATCGCCGTTAATAGCTGACATTTGAATTCTCCCGTGGACTGGGTTCGAGGCTAGGCCTCGGCCCGGGGGAAGTCAAACCGTCCGCTGCCTTTTTCGGCCGCACTCCTCCCCGGTCCTGTTGTCATTTCAGCAACTTACACCCCTTCGCTGCCCTATCGGCCGCCGTATGCCTGACAGGTTATCGCGCAACTTCCCAATGGTCGCCGACCATGACCAGGTTCGTGGTGTCGGAGGGATTGGCGGAGAGAGCGGTGGCGATATCGGGATACGCAGTCATGGTTTCCTGCGATTTTGCCCAGTCCGGAACATTGCCGATTTTGTAGTGATAGGTGACGGCGACGGTTTTTGCGCCCTGGGCGTTGGTGCCGGGGGTGGAGTTGTCGATCGAGGTCACCTCGCGGTTGCCATAACAAAAGTTGCCGTAACCCGGCTGGTTGGGATCAGGTGTCCACGAAGTGCGGCCTTTGTCTGAGAGGTCATAGTTGTTGACCTGTTTGGAGACGATGATGATCTTCTTCTCCGCGGTGGTGCGGGTGAGCAGCCCTTCCTGGGTGAGCGCGTCGAAGCCTTCGGTCTTGGCGTCGTCGGACGTGGCGGCCTGTACCGGGAACTTCTTCGGCTGGGACCAAAGGCAAGCGGGCGAGGCTTTGAAGTGCTCGTTGATGGCGGTTTTGTAGTTGAGATCGTTATTGCTTCCCTGATTGCATGCGCCGGTGACGAGGAGTAATCCGATCCATAGGGCGGTCCAGTTTTGGCGTCGATTCATTCGGTTGGCTTCCTTTGAATGTGGTTTCAGCACGATAGTCGTTACGATGCAGGATTCCCGACCTGCGGAGTTACGACATTAAGCCGTGGACGGCAGATGACGGGGTCGCGAACTTCCCCACCCTTCGCTACGCTCAGGATGGGGCACCCGGGAATGGGTTGCGTGGGTGGAGGAAAGACTGCGATGATGGCTGGCGCTCTACGCGGTTCTGAATCTCCTGGAGGGGAAAATCAATGCGAGTTCTGTTCCTGATGGCGGTTGCGGCGGTGTGCTGTGGAGGTGCGTTGGCGCAGGCGCCGCCGATCAAGATGGGTTTGTGGGAGAAGAGCATGACCACCAACAACGGTGCCGGCAGCCCAGCCACGATGAAGTCGAAAAGCTGCATTACCCCGGCGGAGTGGCAGGAAATGGTGGGGAATGTCACCAGGCAGCACGAGGGGTGCAAAATTCAAACGACCAAGACCGGGAAAGGGTACACCTACGACGGCACCTGCACGATCGGGGAAACGTCGCTGGTGATGAAGGGCTCGACGACGATCACGGACGCAGAGCATATTGTTTCGGAGTCGCATTCAACGTCGACCAGGAACGGCCAGAAGGGGCAGATTGACATGCAGTCGACGAGCCACTGGGTAAGCGCGGATTGCGGGAAGGTCGAGCCGGGAGATCCGCAAATCGAGGAGTGAGGTTTTCGCCAGGCGCGCCTATCCCCAACGTTCAACCCACATCTCGGAAAGGGTGAGATGTGGGACACCGGTGCGCGGTTGTGCTGGGCGCTACGGATGGGGACAGCCAGTTCGTCTGCATATCGGGAAGCGACAGAATTCGCTGTCTGCCTCCGATTCCCTCACTGGCGGCTGGTTTCCGGAGATTAGGAAACTCTTCGTAGTTCCATATTTCCGAACCACCTTTTCAGCAGCTCTCGACATCCTAAGCTGGCGAATGGGCTCTGCTGTCCCGAGGAGGATCCATGCCAACCACATTCGTTCGGCGCAGCTTGCTATTGGCCTGCGCCTTGTTCACCTTCGCAACCACACTCCAAGCGCAAACCGCTAACTGCACTTTCCAACCGATACCACTGCCCTCGAATATCATCCGCTTCACGCCGAACGGCATCAACGACTACAGCAACGTCGTGGGTACCGCGGATTCGAAGACGGGCACGGAACATCGTGCATTCATTCGCTACAGCGATGGGACCTTCAACACTTTTGCCTTCGCCGGCAGTCGGCAGACCGCCTTCACAAAGCGCAACCGCCTGGGGGTGACGGTGGGCTACTACCAGAGTTCGGATTACAACTTCCACGGCATGGTGTACAAGAACGGCGTAGCCACAACATTGGACTATCCGGGCGCATCCGAGACCTACCTTTCCGGGATCAACGCATCGGGGACAATCGTGGGCTACTACTTCACGCTGGCGGGTAAGCTCCATGGGTTTGAGTACGCCAAAGGAAAATTCTCGTCGGTTGAATTTCCAGGAAACCCTATCACCGTCCCACAGGCCGTTAACGACAACGGCGCGATTACCGGCTACTTCGAGAATGGCACTGGCACCCATGGCTTCGTTCGGCAAAACGGAAGCTACCGCAGCTTCGACGACCCGAAATCCACCGCGAACACCTTCGCCATCGACATCAACAACAGCGGTGTGGTCGTCGGGTACTACTCTGCGCCGGGCACGGTGGGCGGCGCATTCTTTTACAAGGATGGAGCGTTCAAAGACATTGTCCTGCCCAATGCCGCAAGTTCCTACGTGTTCGGGATCAACTCGCAGCAGCAAGTGACCGGCTACGCCTATGTCAAAGGCGAGAAAACGCCAGTGCGGTATATCGCGAACTGCCAGTGAACGGTGAGACGGGAGGCTCGTACCGCAAAAATGGGGTGCGGGCCCCACCCGCAGGATGAGACGAGCCGGTCCCTTTGCCTATCGGGAAACGATAGGATATGACGGGGACGGTACACAGAACTCGGTGCGCATGATTCGGCGGATTTCCGAAGCACCTTTCCAGCAGCTCTCGACATCCTAAGCTGGCGAACGGACCCTTGTCTCACTGGAGAGTATCTATGCCCACTACTTTCGTTCGCCGCGGGTTGCTACTGGCCTGCACCCTTTTTACCTTCGCAACCACCATGCAAGCGCAGACCGCGAACTGCACCTTCCAAGCGATTCCGCTGCCCTCGAATATCATCCGCTTCGATCCTTCGGGCATAAACGACTACGGAAACGTGGTGGGCACGGCGGACGCGAAGACGACGGGCCAGGAACATAACGGGTTTGTCCGATACAGCGACGGCACCTTCAAGATTTTTGCGTTCAACGGAAACCTGGCGACCAACTTCACCAGGCGCAATCGTCAAGGGGTGACGGTGGGCTACTTCAAGAGTCCTTCCCTCAACTACCATGGGCTGGTGTACCAGAACGGGGTGGCGACCCGGCTGGACTACCCGGGCGCGTCCTCGACCTACCTTACCGGGATCAATGCATCCGGAACAATCGTGGGCTACTACTTCAAGACAGGGAGCACGGTCTACGGTTTCAAGTACGCCAAAGGAAAGTTTTCGCCGGTGGCATTTCCCGGAAAGAATGACATCGAACCCGCGGCCATTAACGACAGCGGCGCCATCACCGGCTCCTACCAGGACGCAAGCGGCATGCATGCCTTCATTCTGGAAAACGGGGCCTACCGCACCTTTGGCGATGCGAAGTTCAGCGGGGCCACCCCCAATGACATCAACAACAGCGGTGTCGTGGTCGGGTACTACGCCGCTGCTGGTGGAGGCGCGGGGGCCTTCTGGTACAAGGACGGAGAATTTAAAGAGATCGCTATGCCGAATGCGACCAGCTCGTATGCCTTCGGGATCAACTCGCAGCAGCAAGTGACCGGTTACGCGTACGTCAAAGGCGAGAAAACGCCGGTACGGTATATCGCGAACTGCGAGTGAGGAAGCGAAATCACTACGAAGCGTTGCGGGCAGGCGCGGGGTTCGCGTCCGCTGCGCTTTGTGGCGATTTTTTCGGTGGTTCTTCGGGAATTTCGGGGAGGGCCGCGTCGTGCTCCGGGCTGTAGCTGCTGTACCAATTTTTGTCGCTGAGGAACTCGAACTCACCCTTGGCGTTGCCGGCGGCGGTTTGTAGCGCGTAGAGGATAAGGCCGGCCTTGCGGGTATCGATGCGATCGGCGAGGAGGGCGTTGACCACGTCGCCGAGGGCGAGCTGGATGGTCTGGCGGTCTTCGAGGACGGGGACCTGGAGAGGGAGTTTTGCGCTCCGCGGCCTGGCGCTGGCGACGCATGCGGTCGCGCGCGGCCATGTGGAAGTAGCAATAGTCTTCGCCCTTGAGGTTCGGCGCCTGGCAGATGTTTCCGTCGGCCTTGATGTGGGAACAATGTTTCATTGTGGTCTCTCCTTCGGTTGAGGGGTACCCCCCTCCCCCTCCCCTACCCTTGTGATTGTTTTCAGCAGCTTAGGCTGTGGAAAACCCCCAAATTCTTGGGGCCGTGAGGGTTAGGGGTAGATTCTTCAAAACAAAAGAGTTGCTAAAACGCATACGGTGAGCGCCGAACGGCGCGGCGCTCACGAATAAATCGCCTGCGGCAGCATGGACGGGGCTTCGCCCGACTGCGTTCCCACGGCTTACGCCGTGGGCTATTCACCTGGCGTCCTACGGACTCGCATCTCGCTGCGGCCGGGCGCAAACGCAGACCCATGGCATGCGCTTGTGAGTGAACACCCCCACCCTTCGCCTTGCTCAGGATGGGGCACCCCGCTCGTGGCGTCGTCCGGCCTCGCGGATGAGTGCTCCCAATCGTGTACGCGGGCTTAAGCCGCGGGCTATCACTTGGCGTCCTACGGACTCGCATCTCGCTGCGGCCGGGCGCAAACGCAGACCCATGGCATGCGCTTTTGAGTGAACACCCCCACCCTTCGCCTTGCTCAGGATGGGGCACCCGGCTCGTGGCATCTACGTGCGAGGGACACGGGGGCGCGGTTGCGCTGGGCGCGACGGATGGGGAGAGCCAGTTCCTGTGCATATCGGGAAACGACAGGATAGGCGAGATCGGTCGTAGAAAGATGTGATGAAGGTTACGTCGCGCGGTGACCTAGCGCACGGGTTGCACGTTTGGTGGGGGTTGACAGAAACACGCGACAGCTTCGCAGCATCGACGCACGGGAGAACGCGCAGTAACGCTGGTCCCACATCTCGGAGAGCGCGAGATGTGGAGCACGCGGGATGAACCACGGAATGTGATAGCGGAAGCTTCCCATGGGCAGAAGCTCTGGATATAATCCGCCGGTTAGTCAGCGGAGGGCGTATGACATACAGACTATCTTTACTTCTGGTCGCAACTCTAGGCGTGGGTCTATTCACAGCGTGCGGGGGCGGCTCCGCAAACAAACAACAATCTCCTCCTCCGCAGTCGGGCCAGGCGCAGGGTGTGTATGAAGGCACCTTATCGAGTGGCGACTCGTTCGACACCATTGTTCTGCCCAATGACAATTTCTATGCTCTCTACGGCACTTATTCCGGGGATATCTTTTCAATTCAAGGCTTCGTCTTTGGGAGCGGCGCTGAGTCCGGCACGAGTTTCAGCGGTTCGCTGACAGACTTCGAGTCTCCGGGAACGCCGGTGGGCACTGCCAACTTGTCTGCCACGTTCGTCGTCGGTTCCAGCCTGAACGGCTCCCTCACGGAGGGAGGGCAAAGCGTGAGTTTCACGGCCAGCGTTCCGTCGACGACACAGTTCAACTACAACACCGCGGCGCAAGCAGCGTCCATCGCCGGCCAGTGGAATGGCAACCTGCTGGATGGAGAATCGGCCACAGTCACGATCGACGGTACGGGGAATGTGACGGGACTTTCCAGCCTCGGCTGCTCTTTCAGCGGGACCCGCAACGGCAGACAGTTCGGGCAAGAACTTCTACGACGTCTCGCTCACCTTCGGAGCGTCGCCGTGCGTGGCAGCCGGCCAAACCGCGACCGGGGTGGGGATCGTAGAGACGCTTTCGGACGGGACGGTGCAGATCTTAGCGGGGCTTAAGAACTCGGGGAATTCGCTGGCGACGGTGTTCGTGGGAACGCCAGCACCGTAGAGACCGGGATGGCGGTGTCGCAATCCCACATCTCGGGAGAGCGCGAGATGTGGTGCACCCCGGCTTGAGTGCGGGCTCGATGGACACGTGCGCGGTTGCGCTGGGCGCGACGGGATAGGAGAGGGGTCGTAGAAAGATGTGGTGGGCGCTACGGAGCGAGGTGACCCAGCGCACGGGTTGCACGTTTGGTGGGAGTTGACAGAAACACAGTCGGAGAAGCAGAGGAACGTTCCGTTGTCCCAGGTTTTTCTAGTGGCTAAATGCCAAGTGGTTTCGCATCCCTGATCAGCTCGAGAAGGATGTTTGCCGCATCTTCAAAGCGCGTCCGGAGCATGCGGTCGCGACTACGTAGTTCCGCGCTTGTATTCACATGAACCACTTTGTTGCGGTATGGAATTACACCGATGACCCGATGGAGTATGTTGTCGCGAAAGTATTTGCATCGATTCGTGTCGAGGTTTTTGACGAGATTATCGATCACGCTGTTCCATGGGTCTTTTTCAAATCGAGGAGGATTTGCACCGGCGACCCATAGACCCGCCGAATGCGTTGCTCTGGCGATCTTTCGAGAAACATCCTCTAGAATTCCGTATAGGTCGTCGCAGCCTTTGGCGGGATTGCCACCCTTGAACGTGGCTTCGGCCTGCGAAAGTTGGAACCGAAACTTAGCGGGGAATTCCGAGCGCGTGATAGGGTGCACTCCGGCCAGAGACTGCGATAGCGGATTTGCCAGTATGTCGCCATGTGTACCCTCCACGGCAATTACACCAACACCTTTGAGTCGCGCGCGAGAGAAATCTTCTGCAAATATCTTGCCTTTCAATCCTGCGGGCACTGCCACTACTACGCGAACAGGAAGCCCGTGCTGCATACAATCGGCTACCAACCCGTCTAAGTGGGGCGGATATGCTCTATTAGAAACTTCAACCCACAAGACGTGGTGGTCCGTCATCGTGGCCTTAAATGTCGGGACGATTTTAATTTCCCGATACGCAGACGTTTCAGGTTTAAGGCCCCTTATGCCCCACTCTTTTTTTAGAAAAGCAGCGACTCCGTCGGCGACCGGCCAGAGTTGTGGCAACAGGAGCTTGTAGTTCATTATTTCTCCCGAAGTATGCCTTGGAGCCGCTTATAGAGCTTCTCGAGAATCTGCCTTATATCTTTTCCGATCCCTTGCTCCGGTAGAGATTCCAACTGGTTGAGTAGGGTTTTAGTATTGGTGCGAATATCCCGCTCTGAATAAGCCGCCGACACAGAATCCCTGAAGGCTTCGTCGATCGAATAGCTATTCGCTGTGAAGAGCTTTTTTAGAACGCCTGTAGCCGCCTGAATTGAAACCGAAACTCTATCAGCCCGAGCGATCTTGGCGACATTTCTGAAGTGCACCCTGTTTTCAATCACACCGGACTTATATTTGTTGATAAGCACTTGACGAACTTTATCTTTGTCTTTAATAACCTCGGGGATAGCACGTTCGACGGTCTTTAGCGCCCTTTCCATCTCGATGAAGAAATCCTCGGTTAGCTTTTGCTCCGGCTTTGGTTTTTTCAATTCATCGAGCATATCTTCCTTGTATTTATCGGGAAGATCAGCGAGAAGGCGCGATCTCCGGATCACGCTGCGCTTAAGCCCTGTATGGTCTGATATTTCTCTTTCCGTAGGTCTTCGGCGGAGATCGGCCTCCAAAAGGGCGACCACTCTAGGGACCTTCATTGCTATCGTTAGCAGATCCCATTGCTCACGCAGTGCGTGGATATTAAACATTAGCAGCAGATTCGTAAGCGGAGTAGGCTTGCTTTGAACTAGTGCAGGGACCTTGCTCTTACCAAGTTTTCTACAGCAGTACCAACGGCGTTCACCATCTATAAGGACGAACTTCCGGCCCTCTTTATAGACGGAAACTGGCACCTGAACGCCGTAGCGGCGGATAGATTCCATGAGTTCTTCCATCTCGCCGGATCGAAAGACGAGCCTGGGATTTTCGGGATTACGATCGATATGCGCTACAGGAATGTCGCGCAGTTCAGAATCTTCAGCGCTTATTTGGGGCGGTTGATCAGTCATTTTCTATATTAGTGGCCAGCAATTCGTAGTTACCGCGCCGGCCCGCGGCAAAGCCAGCTATGTTACGTCTCACCCAGAGGCGACTTCTTCTCCAAGGCGCGAACAGCTTTCGAGCTTCGAGCGAATCGGCGTAGGTGATCGCAAAGGCGACGCCCCTTGAATCCAAATCCTCTAGAGCTAGTGTCAAACGTTGCAGATCGTCGGTGCTAAATGAGCCGGGCAAGTATTCGTTGAAAACGCGACGACGCTCCACGGCGTAGGGTGGATCTAGAAATACGAAGTCGCCTTCAGCTGACTTTGCTAATGTTGTTTCAAAGTCCCCTTGCAGCAACTCCGTTTTTTGAAGAGCCCGCGCGGCGTCGCGAACAACAGATTCGTTGAGCCGGGCATCGTTTTTTGGATGACCATATGGTACGTTGAATTTTCCAGCGCGGTTGGTTCGATAGAGACCGTTAAAGCAGTAGTGGTTCAAGTAGAGAAACCGGGCCGCGAGCTCTGCCGGTGACAGCTTTGATGGATCTATTTCTCGTGTTGCGTAATAGTGTTTCTTTCCACGGGATAGTCGCTTGAAGCACTGAAGCACTAACTCAACATCGCGCCGGATGGCGCGTAGCGCAGTCATCAGTTCAAGATTTAGATCGCCTAATATTGCGCTACTCGGCTCGAGGTCAAAAAAAAGAGAGGCAGAACCCGCGAAGGGCTCGACGTAACGAGCGTAGCCAGCTCCCCACAACTTCCGAAGTCGGGGCAAGGTCTGCCTTTTGCTGCCCGCCCACCTGATTGGTGATCTCATGCTAGTGGTTTTAGAGGTGCGTTTCTTTCAAAGAAATTCGAATGTTACACCTTACCTCCTTGAATGTAACCCGTAAATCATTGCTCATCCACCGACTTGAAACAAAGCCCCGCTTGCGCGGGCTCGAGGTTGGACTTTGTTGTAGTCTCGCGACGCAGGCCTGAAGGCCTGCTCTACCTCGGTTCAAAGTCAAAAAGCAAACGCAAGATCCTTCGGCTGCGCTCAGGATGACACGCTTCGGTGAATCGAGGGGTCCCTTCGGCTACCCTTAGGATGACAACGTCAAAAGCTTAAACAAAAGGTCACTCGACTTCGGACCCGCAATGTTCTGCGGGTCACTTCGCTCGCAATGACAGTCGTGGTGCGTTTAGCGGCCGCAGGGGCTAAAGCCCTTCTTTCCGCGGGCCTTCTCGGCACGACTGAAGTCGTGCCCTGATACGAAACCTTGGGCACAATCGTCACGACTGAAGTCGTGCCCTGATACAGAGCCTTGGACACAAAGCGAAAGCCCCGCGATTGATCGTCGCGGGGCTTCACGTTTCTCGTCTAGCTGCAGCCGCTGGTACTTCCACACTCATTGCAGCGGTAGCAACTGCCGTTTCTGGTCATGATGGCGCCGCAGACGTGGCAACTGGGGGCGTCGCCCATGTCGATCAGGTCTTTTAACGCATCGGCTGCGTGGATGTGGTTGGTGACGGGGCCTCCGGGAGTGGACAGCAGGTCCCTTGCTTCGCTGGGGATGACAAGAGAGCCTAACGTGGGGCCACCATTCTCGTCGGGCGTTCCCATGGCGTACTTGGGGCGGAGACCGTCGAAGAGGGCCTGTTGCTGTCCGGTCAGGAAGCGCAACTGGAGCCAGCGGAAGATGTAATCCATGATCGACTTGGCGTAACCGATGTCGGGATTGTGGCTCCAGCCGCTGGGTTCGAAGCGGGTGTGGGCGAACTTTTCGCAGAGCAGCTTGAGGGGGACGCCGTGTTGCAAGGCGAGCGAGACGCTGCAGGCGAAGCTATCCATGAGGCCGCTGACGGTGGAGCCTTCTTTGGCCATGGTGATGAAAAGTTCGCCGGGGGTGCCGTTCTTGTAGAGGCCGACGGTGATGTAGCCCTCGTGTCCGCCGATGTTGAACTTGTGGGTGACGGAGAGGCGCTCGTCGGGGAGGCGGTGACGGATGGCGCGCGGAGGAGCTGCGGCTTCGTCCTCAGGCTCGGCGACGGGAGCGATTTCGGCAGCCTTGGCCTTGGCTTTGTCGGTGACCGCGTCGGTACCCTTGGCGCTGAGCGGCTGGCCGCCCTTGGATCCGTCGCGATAGATGGCGACCGCCTTGAGGCCGAGCTTCCAGGACTGGATGTAGGCCTCCATGATGTCGTCGACGGTGGCGTCCTTGGGAAGATTGACGGTCTTCGATATGGCTCCGGAGATGAAGGGCTGGGTGGCAGCCATCATCTTGACGTGGCCGAGGTAGTGAATGCTGCGAGTGCCCTTGGCGGGCTTGAAGGAGCAATCGAAGACGGCGAGATGCTCTTCCTTGATGTGGGGAGCGCCTTCGATTGTGCCGGTGGCGTCGACGTAACTGACGATGGCGTTGGCCTGGTCGCTGGTGTAGCCGAGCTTGAAGAGCGCCGCGGGGACGGTGTTGTTCACGATCTTGATCATGCCGCCGCCAACCAGCTTCTTGTACTTGACGAGAGCGAGATCAGGCTCGATGCCGGTGGTGTCGCAGTCCATCATGAAACCGATGGTGCCGGTGGGAGCGAGCACGGTGACCTGCGAATTGCGGTAGCCATGCTTCTCACCGTGAGCGAGAGCTTCGTCCCATGTGGCCTTGGCGGCTTCGAAGATGGGGGTGGGCACGTTGCGGTAGTTGATGTTGTTGACCGAGGCGCGATGCATGCGAATGACATCGAGGAACGGCTCGCGGTTGACGTACCAGCCGGGGCAGGCAGCGCCAGCGATGTCGACGGCCTGGGTGGTGGACGTCGCGGGCTCGAGAGGCTGACCCTGTTCGGCGATCTTCGATGACTGGAGATACGCTTCGCCGCACATGATGGAGGTCACGCAGGCAGCGTAATCGCGTCCGGCGTCGCTGTCGTACGGGAGGCCGGCAGCCATGAGGAGCGCGCCGAGGTTGGCATAGCCGAGACCGAGCGGACGATAGTCGTGGGAGTTCTTCATAATCGACTCGGTCGGGTAGCCGGCGTTGTCGACGAGAATTTCCTGGGCGGTGATGGTGAGAGCACAGGCGTGCCGGTAGGCGGCGACGTCGAAGGTGCCGTTGGGGGCGAACTTCATCAGGTTCAACGAAGCGAGGTTGCAGGCGGAGTCGTCGAGGAACATGTACTCGCTGCAGGGATTCGAGGCGTTGATGCGGGCGGTGTTTTTCGACGTGTGCCAGCGATTGACGGTGGTGTCGTACTGCATGCCGGGATCGCCGCACTGCCAGGTGGCTTCGCTGATCTTCTTCAGAAGATCGCGGGCCTTGTAGGTCTTGACGGGATCGCCGTTTTTGACGGCCTTGGTGGAGAAGTCGGCGTCGCGGACGACGGCATACATGAAGTCGTCGGTGACGCGGACGGAGTTGTTGGCGTTCTGGAAGAAGATGGAGCTGTAGGCTTCGGCGTCGGGACCGCTGCCGTCGTAACCCTGCTGCATGAGGGCCCAGGCCTTGGCTTCTTCTTTGGCCTTGCAGTCGATGAAATCAACGATGTCGGGGTGGTCGATGTTGAGGATGACCATCTTGGCGGCGCGACGCGTTTTGCCACCGGACTTGATGACGCCGGCGAAGGCGTCGAAACCACGCATGAACGAGAGCGGACCGCTGGCGGTGCCGCCGCCGGAGAGCTGCTCGTTGGAGGAGCGCAGCGGAGACAGGTTGGTGCCGGTGCCGCTTCCCCATTTGAAGAGCATGCCTTCCGTCTTGGCGAGGGTCAGGATGGAGTCGAGCGAATCGTGCACGGAGTTGATGAAGCAGGCGGAGCACTGGGGACGCGAATAGCCGACGGGTCCGAACTCAGCCTGGTTTTTGAGGAAATTCCAGTGCCAGTTGCTGCCATCGGCCTGGGGCTCAATGCGATCGCATCCGACGTTGAACCAGACGGGCGAGTTGAAGGCCATCTTCTGCTGGACGAGGAGGTGCACGAGCTCGTCGTGGAAGATGTTGGCATCTTCGCTGGTGCGGAAGTAGCCGCCTTCGACGCCCCAGCGGGCGATGGTCTCGGCCACGCGGCTGATCAGGGCACGGACGCCGGTTTCGCGCTCACTGGTGCCGAGGGTGCCGTGCAGATACTTGCTGGCGACGATGTTGGTGGCGGTCATCGACCAGTCCTTGGGGACCTCGACGTCCTTCTGCTCGAAGATGGTGTTGCCCTGGGCGTCAGTGATGGAAGCGGTGCGCAACTCCCACTCGACTTCGTCGTAGGGCGAGACGCCGGCCTTGGTGAGAAGGCGTTTGAAGGTGAGGCCCGGGCCCTTTTTTCTGGCTGGCTTGCTGGTGGTGGAGGTGCTGATGTGAGCTTCCGTGCTCATCGCTGTTTTTTGTCCTGTCTCGGCCATTTAGATTCCCGACTCTCCTGCTGATTTGCCTTACTACTCCGGCCGTCTTTCACCCCAACCAGCGCTAACCGCGCTCTACGGGGACCGGGATCGAATCCCGGAACTGGCGCTTCCCTGCTCTCCACCAAGGCTAAAGTGAAGATGGGGTGCACGTTGCGAGACATTTGCCCGCCACGACCAGGCCTCGGTGCGCCTGGATTTTTAATCGAGCCCTTACTCCGGCTGGGGCGACATATTTCGCCACGCAACCTCTACCCGGCGCAGAACGCTGGAGTATTCGTCGAAGATGTCCGGAAATTCCCGCCGGATATTCTCGATCAAGCCCAGGAGGCGCTGCGGTTCCCGGCTGTCAAAGTCAGTGCCCTCGACTTCGGCGATGGGCTGGCCTGGCGTATCGGCGGCAGTGCGCGTGAAGAAACGAGAAGGGTGCAAGTTTGAGCGAAAGAGATGAAGTTGCTGCTTCAGCCGCTCGCACAATTCCCGCGCCGATCTTTCCCGATAAAAACGCTCGCCGTTGATCATGCCAACCCCTTCCGTGAACTCTGGAGCGAAGGTGAAAGGGACTCCCGCTCGCGGGAGCCCCGCGTTGGTGAAATACGCCTCGAAGTCACCGCTGATTTCGAAACGCCAGCTTTGTAAAGGAGCACAACTAGTGATGCCTGGCCCAACTGCGGCGCTCGGATTTACGAGCTGGAACGGAGTCACCTCTGACGCCGATCCGGGCTTTTCTGCGACTGTCGAAAAGCCTTGTGGGAACTGTCCAGCGGACCCGTTTTGGGCTTTGCTGGAAGTTGACCCTCCCCTTGTACAACGTCCTTGGGAAGCGAACAGTAACGCCTTATGTGGGGTCTGTCAATATGTGAATACCACGTATTGTGTCCTTGCTGTTATTGTAGCCGCTTCCACCCTGGGTATGGGGACCTTTATCTCTTGCGAAAACAGGCTGTTACAGAGCTGTGAAAAAACGTTATTAAAGGGGTTCTGTTTTGTGTCGGAAAGAGGTTCATGGGCGAGCTTTCCACAGGAACAACCGAGTGTCGGGTTTTAGGGGTCAGGGGTCAGGTGTCAGGTATCAGGTGTCAGGGGTCAGGGGTCAGGGTTTTCGTTCCAGCAGAAACTGAACCTGAAAGCTGATACCGAAAAGCTAAGCCTGATAGGGACACTATGCCGCGGTGGGGAGGGGGTCAATTTCACATTCCGGTGCAAATGTGGAAATGGGGAGATTGTTGTGGAGAGCGGTGGAAAAGGAGGGAGGAACAGGAGGGGATGGCTCAGCAGTTCGAGCGCAGTTTTCGGAGGCAACGCGCAGCCGGCCAGGTGATGAGTCTAACGAGCGGCGTCCGGCGACGATTGTGACCGTTGCAACAAATCGCCTGCGGCAGCAAGGTAAGCGACTTCGTCGCGTTTCTTACCCAGGGCTGGAAAGCCATTCGTCCTGCGGACTCGAACTGATCTGATGCAGGTTCCTGTTGCTTTAAGGAAATCTTTCCATCGAGGCGAGTTGAGAAGAAAATCCCCACCCGTTTTTGAATGGAGTTAGTCGGAGGATAAGAAAATCCCCACCCGTTCTTGAATGGAGTTAGTCGGAGGGATGAGAAAATCCCCACCCTTCGCTGCGCTCAGGATGGGGCACCCGTTTTTGAATGGAGTTGGTCGGAGGATAAAAAAAACCCCACCCGTTTTTGAATGGAGTTAGTCGGAGGGATGAGAAAGTCCCCACCCTTCGCTGCGCTCAGGATGGGGCACCCGTTTTGAATGGAGTTAGTCGGAGGATAAAAAAAACCCCATCCGTTTTTGAATGGAGTTAGTCGGAGGGACAAGAAAATCCCCACCCTTCGCTGCGCTCAGGATGGGGCACCCGTTTTACCCAGTTAGTTCGCGGCGGTGGCGTGCTTGCCGGTCTTTACTTCGATTTCATTGACGACTTCTTTCACATTGGGAACGGCCTTGGCGAGCTTGGCGGCTTCCATCTTCTGGGCTGTGGTCTTCACGCTGCCCTTGAGGACGATGGTGCCGTTCTTGACGTCGGAGGAGATGCTCTGGTCGTCCAGGTTCTTATGCGCCTTGAGGGCTGCCTTGAAGTTGTCCTGGATGCCATCGTCGACCTTGGAGTCGACGGACTTCGCCTGGCTCTCATTCCCCTGAGGACGAACGCCGAGTTCATTGGCGATGGTGTAGCCGGGGGCGGCACCCTTGGCTACGGTTTCGGCGCGCGCTTTGTCGTCGGCCGAAATAACGTCGCCGGTGAGGGTGAGAATACCCTTGTCGCGATCCTGTGAGACCTTCACCACGCCCAGGTTGTTCTGGGTCATGGCGCTGTCGACGGCGTCCTTCACGTCGGCGTGCTGCTCGTTCTTGTTGCAAGCGGCGAGTACGAACATCGCCAAGAATGCTGCGGTGATGACTGCAATCCAGATGCGTGGTTTGCCTGCTGTTTGTTTAGTCAAGACGTTCTCCCTTTTATCGGCCTGCTGATGAGCCGCGATCGACTCCGCGATTGCGTGAGCCAAATGTTCCGATGGCGGGGACTCTGTCCGGAGTTGGCCCAAAGGAGCCAGATCGCACTGCGGATGCGCCGTTTTCGCCTAGCGGGCAGCGGCAGCCAGGAGCTTGGGAAAGACGATCCCGGTCATGATCCTGATGAGAGGAGACCGCTGGAGTGGTAGTCGCTGGAGACGATTTGCTTGTTCCGGCCGTTAGCGAAGTATAGTTTGTCGGGTAGTTGGAGGAGGAACTCGGGTGCGCGGGATCTCTTGGCTGCTGTGGATTCTGGTGATTCCGGGGATGCTGGTGGCGCAGACCTCGACGACGTCTGCGCAAGCGCCCTCGACGACGATCCGGGTGGCCACCCGGGTGGTGCACGTGGATGTGGTGGTTCGTGATTCTTCCGGTCGGTGCGTTCACGGGTTGAAGCAAGCGGATTTCAAAGTCGCTGAGGATGGGAAGCCGCAGTCGATCGATTTTTTCACCGAGCACAGTTATGACCTGGCTTCCGCGAAGGCGGCTCCGGCGGCAAAGGCGAACGCGGGATTGACGTTTGCGAATGTGCCGGAGGATGGGACGGCGTCGGGGTCGGTGAACATGTTGTTGTTCGACATGGTCAACACGCCGGTGACGGACCAACAGTTTGCGCGCGACCAGATGTTGAAGTTTCTGAAGGCGCTGCCGCCGGGACAACAGATCGCGCTGTTCGTGCTGACCGATCGGCTGCACATGGTGCAGGGCTTTACGGGAAGCTCGGATTTGCTGGTGCAGGCGGCCGATTTGCTGAAGGCGAAGTCGTCTGAATTGATTCGGTCGCAGAGCGAGATGACGCAGACGGCCGACATTTACGCAAAGTGGGAGGCGGCGATCGGAAGGAGTCCGAGCGGGGAGGCCGATGGCGGGTCGATCACGTCCCGCTGGGCAGGCGAAGACAGGGCTTACGACGCGCAGAATGCGGATATACGGGCGAGGGTCACGATCCTGGCGCTGGCGGAGCTGGCGCACGCGACCAGCGGATACGCGGGGCGGAAGAATTTGCTATGGCTGTCAGCGAGTTTTCCGACGGCGGTGGGCGCATACATGCAGCTCGACAATCCGGAGATGAGCGCGCCGGAGCAGCTCGCAAATCCGTCGCTGACTGCGCCTGAGCAGATTGGGGACATCCAGGGGGCGCGGGAGACGGCGAACCTGATTGCGAGCATGCAGATCGCGGTGTATCCGATTAACGTGATGGGGGTGCAGACGGATTTTGTGGGCGCGCAGTCGAGCGGCGATGGCGAAGTCAAAATGATGGGGCCGGGCGGGCTGGAGCGAACCATGCAAGGGACGTTCAACACGCGCAACGTGCTGCGCAACAACATGGACAATATTGCGCACCAGACGGGCGGGGAGTCGTTTTACAGCACGAACGATCTGGCGTGGGCGCTGCGGCGGGGCATCGAGGACGGATCGAATTTCTATACGGTGGCCTATCGTCCGAAGAACCAGAATTGGAATGGGAATTTCCGCAACATCCACGTGAGCCTGGAAGGAAAGAAATACTCGCTCACGTACCGGCGCGGCTATTTCGCGTATGCGGACAAGCCTGCACCCTTCGATGCGCAGGCGACGTTGTTTGCGGCACTGCAACCGACGACGCCGGACGCCACGGTGTTGCGACTGCGAGCGAGGGTTTCGCTGCCGCGTGAAAAGCAAGCGGCGGTCGGGGTGGATTCGCACATCGACCCGCGAACCATCGAATTTACGACCGATGCCAGCGGGCACCGGCATGCGGAGCTCCTGGTGCTTTTGGTGGCTTTTGCCAATGGAGTCAAGGTGCAGGCCCCTCCACAGACTTCAGGGCTGCTGAAACTCGACCTGGATCCGGCGACCTACGCGAAGGCCCTGCAATCCGGGATCCCGCTCCACCAGGAGATAACGCTGCCACCCGGCAGCTATCGACTGCGGCTGGGCGCCTGCGACACCGCGAACCATCGTCTTGGGACCCTGGATATGCCGGTGACGATCAAATAAGGCTTATTCGCTTGACTTATTAAATATCATGCTATTAAGCTTGATTGTGTTGAAATAAGGTTATAGAGCTTACATAGGGTACCGCAGCGTGATATCAGCCCGAAAATCCGCTCCCAGCCGCAAGCCGTGTTTCGCGCTGATTGGCGACATGGTGGATTCGCGTTCAATTACGCGGGCGGAGCGGCCGCGCGCGCAGCAGCAGTTCCAGAAATTCGTGGACGGGTTGAATGAGCGCTTTAAGAAAGCACTGCTTTCGCGTTTCGCGATCACCCTGGGAGACGAGTTCCAGGGACTGATTGCCGAGCCCGAGGCGATCGTGGACGTGATCTGGCGGGTAGAGACGGAGTTCCCTTTTCGTACCCTGCGGCTGGGCTTCGGGTACGGCGCGATTGATACTGCGATTCCGAAGATGGCGATCAACGTAGATGGCCCGGCGCTGCACCAGGCGCGTGCGGCGATTGAAGAAGCCAAGAAGAAGAAGCGGCTGGGGGGCGTATTCCGCGGCGATGGGATCGCGGAGGCGGAGCTGAACGGGTTCGCGCGGCTGCTGTGGTTCCATCGCGCCCGGAGGACGGAGCAGCAGTTGAAGGTGATGGGACTGTTGCGCGATGGGCTGTCGCAAGTGGAGGTGGCGCGACGGCTGCGGCAGTCGCCGCAGGCCGTTTATGATCACGTGAAAGCGGCGGGATGGGAGGCGTACCGGGAGGGGGAAACGGGCTTCCGCGCCGCACTCTCGCTGGTATCGGGACAGAGATGACGGCGCAAACGTGGGCAATCGCGAATGCCGGGACGATTTTGCTGATCGCGCAGATCGCGTTGGTGTGGATGGTGGTGAACTATGCGCTGCCTGAGTTGCACAACGCTCGGCGCGGCATGGCCAAACTCAACCGGGCGGCATGGGTACGGCTGTCGGTGACAAGTGTGATTGCGGCAGGCGTGTGCTTTTGGCTGGCTCGTTTCGAGATAGCGATCGCCGCAGTGGTTCTCGCGGGCTGCGTGGCGGTGCCGTGGCTGCGGACGAAAATATCGGCGGCGTATGCAGCAGAGTTTGAGATCGCCGCAAACGTGGCGGTTGTTTGTGTCATCGCGTTTCTCGTACGAACGATGGGGTTGTTGCCCCACCACTTGGGAAGAATTGCAGACAATCACGGCGCGGCGGTGCTGATCATCGGGGCGATGATTTTGTTCACGGTGCGCGGCGGAACTTACATCGTGCGCGGCATTCTGGATAAAGTCGGAACCCTGCCGCCATTGGACGGACGTGGAGACGCGATCTTCGAGATCGACATGAAGGAATACAACCGCGGCCGGCTGATCGGAAACATCGAGCGCGTGCTGCTGGTGGTGATGGCCGCGGTGCACAGCTACGAAGCGCTGGGATTCTTGATCGCGGCGAAGGGGCTGATCCGGTCACGGGATCTGGAAAACCGGAGCTGGGCGGAGTACTTCCTGGTGGGAACGCTGGCCAGCACGCTGGTGGCGCTGGTCATGGGCCTGGGAATGCAATGGGTGATCAAGTCGCTGTGGTAATGCGCCCGGCCGGCGCGTGAAGTCGGCGAACCTATCTAAAAGTTCAAGCGCATTTCGTTGGTGGGTTGGAAGCCGAGCGATTCGTAAAGGGGACGGCCTTCGTCGCTGGCGTGCAGGCCTACGGACGCGAAACCTGCGGCTTTGCACCAGGCGATCGTTGTGTGCATCAACGCGCGCGCGATACCTCGGCGCCGGTAGTCGCGTTCGACAAACATATTGAGGATCATGGCGCGCTTGGCGAGTGCGGAGCCGGGGCTGCCCGGCCAAGGGCTGATGACGACGCCCGCCCCGCCGACGATGCGGCCATCTGATTCGGCGAGCCATCCGCGATAAGACCCATTGGGGACGGCGGCCTGGAAATATTCGCGCGCGGCAACTTCCATCGTGACCAGGAGGTGCGGGTCACGTCCCATGTCGCGCCACATGGACTCGCGGTGGTGTACCAGGATTTCGAGATCGGCGATGGTGGCCTCGCGCAGGGTGAAAGACATGCAATCAGGGTAACGCGTTGAGGAGCGTCGAGGCGAGGTGAGGATCCAGAAGTGCGCGTAATAGGTTTGACAATTTGCCGGGCGCGATTTGTAATGCCGCGCCATGAGAACGTCTCGATCGCTATTGCTGATAGTTGCAATTGGCTACGGAAGTTTTGCAAATGCGCAGCCCAATGAGCGCGTGATGCAGGAGGCGATGTCGGAATCGTCGCCGCTGGAAGACAACCTGCGCGTGCTGGCCGATGAGATTGGGGGACGCGTTCCGGGGACGCCGCAGTTTGCGCTGGCGGAGCAATGGGGCATTGCGCGATTCAAGGAAGCAGGAGCGGACTCGGTGCACACCGAGGAATTCACCATTGCCGCATCGTGGGCGGAGGGAGCGACAGACGTGAACGTGATTGCTCCGGCGCCCTTTCATGTGCGGGCCCAATCGGTCGCCTGGGCGCCGCCATTAGCGAAAACTACGGCGCGGGTGGTGGATGTGGGCAACGGATCCACGGAGGAACTGGCCAGCGCCGGCGACCTCAGGGATGCGGTGGTGCTGGTGCACTCCAAGGTGCTGGAAAAGTGGGACGACCTGTTCAACGAATACTTCCGCACTCCTCCAATCATCGCGGCGGCCATCAAGGGGCACGCGGTGGCGATTGCCTGGATGGCGAGCCGCGAGCACGACGTGCTCTATCGCTTCATCAACAGCATGGACGGAAAAATAGATGCGATTCCGCAGGTGATGTTGGCGCGCGAAGACGCGTTGCGCATTGCCAGGCTGGTGGCGAACGGGAAAGCGGTCCAGATGACGCTCGTCCTGCCGAACAAGGTCGGGCCGGCCATCACCACGCACAACGTGGTGGCGGAGATTAAAGGAACCGAGCTGCCGAACGAAGTCGTAATCCTGGGCGCTCATCTGGATTCCTGGGAGTTGGGGACAGGGGCGCTCGACAACGGATGCAATGCCGCGCTGGTGATCGACGCGCTGCGAGCCATCAAGACGGCGGGAGTACGGCCGCGGCGGACGATGCGCTTCATCCTGTTCTCCGGAGAGGAGCAGGGACTGCTGGGATCGCTGGCCTACGTGCGCGCGCACCACGATGAGTTGGACAACGTTGCGGGCGAAGTGGTGATCGACTCCGGGAGCGGCGCGATCACCGGGTTCTCGACGGGCGGCCGCAAAGATGTGGATGCGAACCTGGCGCCGATGCTGCAGCCTTTCGCGCAATGGAATGCAACCGCCATTACGAATGATGCGGAGCTCGGCACGGACAACCTGGATTTCATGCTGGAGGGCGTGCCGACGCTTGTGCCCAACCAAGTTGAGGCGAATTACCTGGTGAACTATCACGCCACCTCCGACACCCTCGACAAGGTGGACTTCGCCCAGGTGAGA
The DNA here is from genome assembly GCA_963703075.1 of uncultured Acidobacteriaceae bacterium. GTDB lineage: Bacteria > Acidobacteriota > Terriglobia > Terriglobales > Acidobacteriaceae > Korobacter. Next base: position 942,427 of record OY969786.1, on the reverse strand, counting down.
AAGAACGAGGCAATGGTGGCGGAGTTGGGGGTGGAGCTGGCGAATGCTCCGCAGCATCTTGGGCCTCGCTTGACGCGCGCGCAGATCGAGGCAGGGTTCCCGGAGGACCATTTAGACGACGGCATGAAGGGTTTCGGTCTGTGGGATGACTGGAAGAGCGGGGCGCGCGGACGCAAACCCTAGATCGGTCGAAACCACGTCCTGGGCGGCGCCGAGAAGGAGCGAGGCGGGATTAAGGCCTTTTTTTCCTCCGCTGTTCTGGGGCGGATGGTGTAGAGTCTGCGCGCTTTTGCAGCCAAGGAGAACCTCACATCTATGCGTCCGAGTGAAATTGTTGTACATCCCGCTTCCATTGTGCTTGCCGTCGCCCTTGCGTTTTTGCCGAAGGCGTCCGCGGCGACCCACTGCGTGAATCCGTCAGGAACGGGAGGATGTTCCTCTACCATTACCGCCGCGGTTTCGGCTGCCGGACCAAACGATACGATTCGGGTTTATCAGGGGACTTACAAGGAAGACGTGGTCATCGGGAAACCGCTGAGCCTGGTGGGGACGGACGCGGAACATACGATCGTCGATGCCAAGGGGATGTCGAACGGTTTCTACGTGGACGGATTGGACAATCCGGGACTGGCGAACGTGACGATCACCGGGTTCACGGTAAAGAACGCGAATTTCGAAGGGATCGCTGTCACCAATGCGACCTCCATCACGATCTGGGGCAACCGGGTGCTCGAGAATGACAAGAGCCTGAACATCAATGCCGGCGAATGTCCGGGAACACCAGCGTGGGAGACGGAGGAAGGAGATGACTGTGGTGAAGGCATCCACATCTCCGGTGTGTCGGGGTCGGTGATCGCAAAAAACCTGGTGCAGCACAATGCGGGCGGGATTCTGATCAGCGACGATTCAGGCGCGACGCACGACAACATCATTTCCGGCAACTGGGTCCTGGATAACGTTTACGACTGCGGAATTACCCTGGCATCGCATCCGCCGGCGACGAGCACCGGTTCGATGACTCCGCTGGGAGTTTACCGGAACACGATTGTCGACAACCAGTCGTCGGGCAATGGGGTCAAGGTTCCAGGAGCGGGCGCAGGCGTGGGCATCTTCGATGGCGCGAATGCGGCGCAGAATTATTCGAACGTCGTGGTGCACAACGTCCTCACCAAGAACGGGATCCCAGGTGTGGCGATGCATAGCCACGGTCCGGGACAAGTAATGTCGGGGAACGTGATTATCGGCAACTACATTGCCGGGAACCACGAGGACACGACGGACTCGGCCACGCCTGGTTCGACGGGCGTCAACGTATTTGGTGTTTCTCCAGCCACGGGGACGATCGTGATGGACAACATCATCCGCGACGAAAAGAACGCGGTGGTGGTGAATACCGGCGCGCAAGTGGATGTGCTGTTCAACAGCTTCGTGGAGCACGAAGTCGGGGTCAACAACATCGGGCCGGGAAGCGCGAACGCGACGGAGAATTGGTGGGGTTGCGCCAAGGGACCGACGAACGAGGAATGTGCTTCCGTCAACGGTCCGAACATCTGGTTCACGCCCTGGCTGACGCATCCTTTTTGAGGAAAACGTAGTCGTGCAGAATGAGCTGGCCTCACTTCGGTGAGGCCTTTTTATTTCAGCCTCCACCGACGAAGTGGACGATTTCGAGTTCGTCTCCGTCGTTGAGGTGGGTGGCGGGCCAACTGGCGCGGGGCACGATTTCGCGGTTGAGTTCGACGGCGACGCGATCGGCCTTCATAGAAAGATGGCCGATGAGATCGGCGAGGGTGGCGATATCCGGAACCTGCTGCTCGTCGCCGTTAATCTTGAGGCGCATGAGGAGATTGTAAATCGTAGGGACGCGGTAGAAGGAAAGCAGATCCCCGCGTCGCTTTGCTTCTCGGGATGACAAGAGGGCGGGTTGGAGATTTAAGCGGGAAGTGGGCTGAACGCGTAGCGACGGCCGCACAAGCTAGCCGACGCGGTAGAAGGAAAGCAGATCCCCGCGTCGCTTTGCTTCTCGGGATGACCAGAGGGCGGGTTGGAGATTTCCGCGGGAACGTGGGCTGAACGCGTGGTTAGCGGCGCGCGAGCTAGCCGACCTGGCGCAAACGATATTTTCTCGTAGCGGTGTGGCTCTCGTGCATGGCCTGAATGTAGATCGCAGCCGTTTCCAGCATGGAGGGATGGGCGGGAAGCCGGCTCTCCACGGCACCAAGATCATCGGAGACGAGCCTGGAGAAGATGGGTTGCTCATTGGGAAAGACAACCTTGCTGATGAGGGTAGCGCCGTTCACGGGCACGCCGGAGAGCGAGACCTGGAAACGCATGATCATCTCACCATCTTCGACGACGGAGTCGGCATTGACCCATTGCACCGCGAATCCGTTGGTGGCGACGGTGTCGGCTTCCTGGAGCACGTCGCCTACCCGGCCACGGCGCACGGCCTCGACGATGCTTTTATGCTGAACCTTGAGCATCTCGTGCATCTTCTCGTCGGAGAAATCAGGCTGGCTGGCGTGTTCGGCATACGGGGTGGCCTTTTTGCCGATGCAGCGGCCACGGACAAAGACCTGGGTCTGGAGGTATTGGTCGTGTTTACGGGCTTCGCTCTGGACGTGATAGACCGTGCCCTTGAATTTAACGTCGGTGTTAAAGCCAAAAATCATGTGACGACCTGCATTCCCCGAGGGTCCCTGGAGCGAATTCCACAGCGTTTGATCGAAAGTGCCTACCGCGTTTTTGACTGATGCGCAAGATTAACAAAATGCGCGTGTTGAGCGGTTCCCCATCGCTTGACAGTGTTGTGCGCCGAAAAATACACTGAACTGTTTACACTGTCCTCGTGGCGCGAATTATATATAAGCGAGATCATGCCGGATAACTATTTCGTCCGATACGTACCGTTACTGATTCACCTCGCGGTGGTCACCATTATCCCGGCCGGGATGGTCACCCTTTCGTGGTTTGTTGGCCAGCACAAATACAACAAAGCCAAGATGTCGGCGTATGAGTGCGGCATGGAACCGGTAGGCGACGCCCAAAACCGCTTCTCGGTGAAGTTCTACCTGGTGGCGATCCTGTTCATTCTGTTCGATGTTGAAGCCGTTTTCATGTATCCATGGGCCATCATCTTTCGTGAACTAAAGATGTTTGGCTTCTGGGAGATGCTGGTGTATGTGGGCATCGTTCTGGCCGGCTTCTTCTATATATGGAAGAAGGGCGTGCTGGACTGGAACAAGCCCATGCGCGGGGAGAGGATCTGAGATGCCACTCGAACCCGCCATTACCGACGTAGAGAAGCTGCAGGACCGTCCGGCGCTGGCCCGGCTACTGGCTTCGGCCACGGTGGAAGTTGAAGCGGTCAAATTCGATCGCAACGAGCTCAGCATCTGGGTACCGCGCGAGCACATTGTGGACTCTGTCCGCAGCCTGAAAGAAGATGCGGAGTTGCAGTTCACGTTCCTGTCGGACATCACCTGCGTAGACTGGTATCCGAGCGAGCCGCGGTTCGAACTGAGCTATCACCTGCTCTCGATGGCGCGCAAGGAGCGGGTCCGGCTGAAGGTGAAGCTGCTGGGTGACGATGCCCAGGTCGATTCCCTCTTCTCTGTCTTTCCCTCGTGCGACTATTTCGAGCGCGAGGTCTTTGATCTTTTCGGCGTCCGCTTCCATGGGCACCCGAACCTCGCGCGCATCCTGATGCCCGAGGACTGGAAGGGGCATCCGCTGCGCAAGGATTATCCCGTCGAAGGTTACCGATAAGCATGGCACACATGAATCCCACGCCAGTCCTGGATGCCGGTCAGGACAAAACGATGGTCCTGAACATGGGCCCGCAGCATCCGTCGACCCACGGAGTGTTGCGCCTGCTGCTGGAAATCGATGGCGAGACCATCGTCCGCATCATGCCCGATATCGGCTACCTGCACACCGGCATTGAGAAGACCTGCGAAGCCAAGTTTTACCAGCAGGTCGTGCCGATGACGGACCGCATCGACTATCTCTGCCCCATGACCAACAACCTGGCGTATTGCCTGGCGGTGGAGAAGCTGTTGGGGATGGAGATCCCGGAAAAGGCGCAGTGGCTGCGGGTTTTGTGCAATGAGCTGACCCGCATCAACTCCCACCTGGTATGGCTCGGCACCAGCGCCATGGACCTGGGCGCGATGACCGTGTTCCTCTACTGCTTCCGGGAACGCGAGGAGTTGCTGAAGATTTTCGAGGCTGTCTCCGGACAGCGCATGATGACCTCGTACTTCCGGGTCGGTGGGATTGCGCTCGAGCCGCCGCTGGGATGGATGGAGCGGGTGAAGAAGTTCGCCGATTCCTTCCCTTCCAAGATGGACGAGTACGAAGGGCTGCTGACGTCTAACCCGATCTTCGTGATGCGCACCAAGGGTGTGGCGAAGCTGACCAAAGAAGATGCGCTGGCGCTGGGAGCCAGCGGGCCCACCATGCGCGGCAGCGGCATCGATTTCGATCTCCGGCGCGATATGCCGTACTCCAGCTACGAGAAATTCCAGTTCGCGGTGCCGGTGCGGACGGAAGGCGATGTCTACGCCCGATATTTGTGCCGGGTACAAGAGCTCCGCGAGAGCTGCAAGATCGTGCAACAGGCACTCGCCGGCATGCCCGAAGGCGAGATCAAGGCCGACGCGCCGAAGGTCGTGCTGCCCGATCGCGAGAAGATGAAGACGCAGATGGAGGCGCTCATCTATCACTTCAAGATTGTGACCGAAGGGTTCACCGTCCCGCCGGGCGAGGTGTACTCGGCGATCGAGTCGCCACGCGGGGAAATGGGCTATTACATTGTGAGCGATGGTACGGCCAAGCCGTATCGCGTGCACATGCGGTCGCCTTCGTTCGCGAACCTGCAGGCGTTGCGGACGATGTGCGAGGGCCAGTTGCTTGCGGACGTCGTGGCGGCGATTGGATCGATCGATATTGTGTTGGGAGACGTGGACCGGTAATGGCAGATTCGATCGAACAGTGGGCAGCCGACCAGGTACAGGCCCTGCGCTTGAGCCGGGCAGAACTGGATCGCATTGCTTCCTTCCGCGAGGCGTTGTACGACCACGTACGGCGCGGGTGCGACGCATTCAACGCCGCCATCGGAGACTCGGGAGTTAAGCCGATCAAGGTGACGGCCGCACCTTCGAACGCATGGATCGCGCTGGAGCGGGGCCGCAAGGCAGTGGTTTTTGCGGTGCAGGACCAAGTGGTGTGGACGCAGACCTCGACCCGCAAATGGTCAGACCTGAGCAATAGCTGGGAACATGCCGAACATGTAGAAACAGTCGGCACGGTGCGTACCGAGCCTGCCAAGGATGAGGCGGCGAACGCGAATGAGAAGGGTCCGTTGCAGTATGACGGCAAGAACATTGGCGCCGACGAGTTCGCGCGCATTTTGATCGCAAGAGTGATAGACCAATCATGAAGTTCTCGGACAATCTGGAAAAATGGTTGGCGGAGGCGCAGGGACATTACCCGACGAAGCGCTCGCCGCTGGTTCCCTTGTTGCTGTTCGTACAGGATGAGGTCGGCTACCTGAGCGACGACGCGATTGCCGAAGTGGCGAGGCGGCTGGAGCTGACCGAACTCGAAGTGCGCAACGTGATCAGCTATTACTCGATGCTGCGCACCAAGCCGGTCGGCAAATACAACGTGCAGGTGTGCACGAATATTTCCTGCCTGCAGCGCGGCGGGGAAGAGCTTTTCGAACATTGCAAGAAGACGCTGGGCGTGGGCCACAAGCAGACGACGCCGGATGGCCTGTTCTCCCTGGAAGAAGTGGAATGCATTGGCGCTTGCAGCTGGGCCCCGGCAATCCAGGTGAATTACGACTTCCACGAGAACCTAACGCCGGAAAAGATGGACGCGGTGATCGATTCGTACCGCAAGCGCGAGAAACAGTAAGGCCTTCGAAGCAGGAAAAAGGAACAATGGCAGACCTGGTTTCACATCCCGATGAGGTAAAGGTCATCTCGAGCCGGTGGGGCAAGGGCGCGACGAATATCGACCGCTATCTCGAGCTGGACGGCTACAAGGCGGTGCAGAAGGCGCTGTCGATGACGTCGGACGCGATCATCAACGAAGTGAAGACCTCGAACCTGCGCGGTCGCGGCGGAGCGGGCTTTCCTACGGGCATGAAATGGTCTTTCGTGCCAAAGGAAGCGGCCAAACCGAAGTACATCCTGTGCAACGGCGACGAATCGGAGCCCGGCACCTGCAAGGACCGGCTGATCTTCGAGCACGATCCGCATGCGGTGATTGAAGGCGTGATCATTGCGGGGCTGGCGGTGGGCGCGAAGTCCGGCTACATCTACCTGCGCGGCGAATATCGATACCTGTCGATCATCATGATGAAGGCCATCGCCGATGCGTACGCGAAGGGCTTCCTCGGCAAAAACATCTTCGGCAGCGGCAAGGATTTCGACGTTTACTGGCATGGCGGCGCGGGGGCTTACGAGGTTGGCGAAGAGTCGGCGCTGATGGAGTCGCTCGAAGGCAAGCGCGGCATTCCGCGCATTCGTCCTCCCTTCCCGGCGGTCGTCGGCTTATGGGGCGGACCGACGGTGATCAACAACGCTGAGACCCTGGCGGCCGTGCCGCACATCATGCTCATGGGCGGACAGAAGTATGCCGACCTTGGACCGCCGCGCAATGGCGGCACGCGGTTGTTCTGCCTGAGCGGCAACCTCGAGAAGCCGGGCGTGTATGAACTGCCGATGGGCTACAACCTGAAGAAGATGATCTACGACGTGGGCGGTGGCATCCCGGGTGGACGTATCCTGAAGGCCGTGGTGCCCGGCGGATCTTCCGTCCCGGCGCTGCTTCCGGAAGAGATCGACATCGCGATGGACTTCGATTCGGTGATGAAAGCCGGATCGATGCTCGGATCGGGCGGGGTGGTGATTCTTGACGACCGCACCTGCATCGTGAAGTTTGCGCTACGGACGATCAAGTTTTACCAGCACGAGAGCTGCGGTTGGTGCATTCCCTGCCGCGAAGGGACCGATTGGCTGAAGAAGACGCTGACCCGCTTCCATGCCGGCGGCGGCATTAAGAAAGACATCGATAACATTAAATATCTTGCCGAGAACATGCTGGGGCGGACGTTCTGCCCGCTGGGCGATGCGGCGGCCATGCCGATTATTGCCTTCGTGCAGAAGTTCCGCCAAGAGTTTGAAGATCACCTGGAAGGCCGACCGTGCCCGTACGCCGAGCACGGAACGATTTCGCAACTACCGGTACTCGCGTAGGCCGAAAAGAATTAGAGAAGAGAAGGAATGCCTGACGTAAACATCACCGTAGATGGCAAGAAGGTCACCGCACCCGCGGGCACCTTGTTAATTGAGGCTTGCAAGTCGGTCGGCGTCGAGATCCCGTCGTTCTGCTACTACCCGGGACTTTCGCTGCAGGGCGCGTGCCGCATGTGCCTGGTCGAAATCGAGAAGATGCCGAAGATGCAGACGGCCTGCACCACGCCGATTGCCGAAGGCATGGTCGTCTCGACGGAGACGGAGAAAATTAAACAGGCGCGCAGGTCGATGCTCGAATTGCTGCTCGGCAACCATCCGCTGGATTGCCCGGTATGCGATGCCGGCGGCGAGTGCGAGTTGCAGGACATGACCTTCAAGTACGGCGCGGCCGAATCGAAGTTCATGGAAGCCAAGAACCACAAGGACGAGCAGCAGTGGTCGCCGGTGGTCTTCTTCGACCGCCCGCGCTGCATTCTCTGTTACCGCTGCGTGCGCGCTTGCGGCGAGGGCATGGACGTGTGGGCGCTCGGGGTGCAGAACCGCGGCGCCAGTTCGGTCATCGCTCCGAACAAAGAAGACCATCTCGAGTGCGAAGAGTGCGGCATGTGTATCGACATCTGCCCGGTCGGAGCGCTGACCTCGGGAGCGTATCGCTACAAGACGCGCCCTTGGGAGATGAAACACGTGGGCAGCGTTTGCACGCATTGCGGCGACGGATGCCTAACCACCCTTGGGGTGCGTCGCAGCGAAGCCGGAATGGAGATTGTGCGCGGTGACAACCGCGACAAGAGCGGCATCAACGGCGACTTTCTCTGCGTGAAGGGCCGCTACGCCTTCGATTTCGCCAATGAGCCTTCGCGGCTGACCCAGCCGCTCATCAAGAAGGACGGCAAGCTCACCCCGGCAAAGTGGGAAGAGGCGTTCGAACTGATCGCGGCAAAGTTCAACGAGGTCCTGGCAGGCGATGGCGGCAAAGCGATCGGGGTCATCGGCTCCAACCGCACCACCAACGAAGAGAATTACCTGCTGCAGAAGTTCGCGCGCACGGTGCTCAAGACCAACAACATCGACCATCACCGCACCGCCGACTTCTCTGCTTTCGCTGCCGCGCTTGCCGGAAAGCCGAATGCGACGGCGTCAATGCGCGACGTGTTCGACGCGCCCGCGGTCCTGCTGATTGGCAACGATCCGACGGAGCAGCATCCGCTGCTGGCCTGGCAGATTCGCAGCAACGTGCGCCTGCACCGGGCGAAGGTTTACGTAGTGAACGCCGCGCCCATCAAGTTACGGCGGCAAGCGACGATCTTTGCCCAGGTTCCGGTGGGCAGCGAAGGAAGTTTCATCGAGTACCTGGGCGGCAAGGACTCTTCCGCCGATGCGCTCGCTACGCCTACAACTCCGAAAGAGACGTTTGCCAAGCTGCGCGATGGCCTCAGGGCCGAGAACAATCTGGTGGTCATTTTTGGCTCAGAGGTTCGCGGCGCTGCGATCCAGGCGCTGGTGGATTTCGCGCCCGGCGCGAAGTTCATGTGCCTGGGCGACTATGCGAATTCACGCGGTGCAGCCGACATGGGGCTTTATCCCGACCTGCTTCCCGGCTATGCTTCGGTCGCGAGTGCAACCCAGTATCACAAGGAATGGCTCGACGAGATTCCTGCCGCACCGGGAATGAACTTGATCGAGATGATGGACGCCGCGAAATCCGGCGCGCTCAAGGCGCTCTGGGTGGTCGGCTCCAATCCCGTCGCACGCTACAGCATCGATCCCTTCGTGCTCAACAAGCCGTTTGTGGTGGTGCAGGATATGTTCCTCACCGAAACCGCTACGGCTGCCGACGTTGTCCTCCCGGCGGCGAATGCTTACGAAAAAGCCGGTACGTTCACCAACACGGCGGGCGATCTCCAGTTGCTGCAAAAGGCAGGAGACCTGGCGGGGGTACGCACCGACTTCGACATCATCGTGCAGATCGCCGACCGCATGGGCTACGACATACGCAAGCTGGTGCCCTTCGGAGGCGATGGCGTGCGCGCCGACCTCGGTCAGTCACGGGGAGCGCAGTCGGGCGAGGCAGACCGCCACGCGGTGTGGCTGGCGGCGCATAACCTGGAACCGAAGGTGAGCCCGTACGATCCGATGGCGATTCTCGATGAGATTCAACGGCTGGTGCCGGCCTACGACGTTTCGCGCTTGAACCTGCTGGGCGGCAACGAAGAACACACGCAACTGTTGCAGATCACCGCGCCGGCTGCGCAGGGACATCCCGAGCTGGTGCTGCCGTCGAACGATAGCTTGTTCACGTCGGGCACGCTCGGACGTTATTCGAATACGCTGAACTCGGTGATGGAGCGCCGCAATGCGCCGCAACCGAATGAAGTATCCGCCGACTAGGCGGCACGCTGGCTTATGAAAAGGCACGGGTTTACTCGCGCCGGCTCAGACCTTAAACACGGCGGGCTTTAGCCCCAGGGCACCCGCCCGAACCACGTTTTGTAGCTCTACATTTCCGTCGCGCTGGTAGTGTGCGCGCGACATTTGGAAGCGCTGATTCGATGGGTGCTGTCGCAATTTTCTTACTCGCCGCTGTAATCAAGGTCGCCCTCGTCATCTTTATTCTGCTGACAGCGGTGGCGTATACCGTGTGGCTCGAACGTAAAGTCGTGGGCCGCATGCAGAACCGCTGGGGTCCTACCCGGGTGGGCCCGTTCGGCCTGCTGCAGCCGCTGGCGGACGGCCTGAAGTTCATCCTGAAAGAAGACCTGCTGCCGCCGCACGTCAATAAGCCGCTGTACATCGCGGCCCCGATGATCGCGGTGGCCATGGCGCTGCTCTCGATCTCGATCGTTCCTTTCGGCGGCACTCTCACGCTGTTTGGCTATACCACGCCGCTGCAGATCACCGGCATCATGAACCACGGGCAGCCGGCGGACATCAACATCGGGCTGCTGATCATTCTTGGCGTCACCTCGATTGGCGTCTATGGAGTCGCGCTCGCGGGATGGTCGTCGAACAGCAAGTATTCCCTACTTGGCGGATTGCGCGCTTCGGCGCAGATGGTGAGCTACGAAGTTTCGCTTGGGCTTTCGCTGGTGGGGGTGCTGATCCTTACGGGCAGTTTCAGCCTGCGCGAAATCGTGAACCACCAGGCCGGCGGATTCTGGCACTGGAATTTTTTTGGCGGCTTCCAGTTCATCGCTTTCTTTATTTACCTGACATCGGCCTACGCGGAGACGAACCGGATTCCGTTCGATTTGCCGGAGGCCGAGACTGAGCTCGTGGCCGGGTATCACACGGAATATTCGTCGATGAAGTTCGCCATGTTCTTCATGGCGGAGTACGCGAACATGGTGACGGTGGCGTGCATCGCTTCCATCCTGTTCCTGGGAGGGTGGTCAGGACCGGTTCCGCACTTCCTGCCGCCGATCCTCCAGTCGCTGCTGCCGGTTTTGTACTTCATGCTGCGGATTGTGTTCTTCCTTTTTGTCTATATCTGGGTGCGCGGTACGCTGCCCCGTTTCCGCTACGACCAATTGATGGCGTTCAGCTGGAAGTTCCTGCTGCCGCTGTCGCTGGCCAACATCATGATCACGGCGCTGTTCGTAGCGCTGAAGTAAAGCTCGAAGGCGCGAGGGCGCCGAGATAAACGAATGTTGCACGAGATCCTATTTTTCCTCTTCGCGGCGGGGTGCGTGGCAGGCGCCATCAACCTCCTGGTGCAGAAGCACCCCATCAACAGCGCACTGTCGCTGATCGTGGTGATGAGCTCGCTGGCCGCTATCTACATGCTGCTGGGGGCGGAGTTCGTCGCCGCTGTCCAGGTCATCATTTATGCAGGCGCCATCATGGTGCTGTTTGTCTTCGTCATCATGCTGCTGAATGCGGGCGTCGAGGAGCACTCAAAAGGCAGCCGTATCGCCATCGTGCTGGGCGTGCCAGGAGCAGCGGTGGTGGCGACGCTGATCGCATGGGGCCCTGGTGCAAAGCCAGCATGGGGAGGCACCGGTCGGCATTGGCCAGTTGGTCGGCGACGGCGCGAGCATTGGCAGGCTGCTGTTCGGGCCGTACCTGCTGCCCTTCGAAGTCACCTCCGTGCTCGTGCTCATCGCGATCATGGGCGCCGTGGTGCTGTCCCGAAGGGAGGAACTGTGATTCCTCTTTCTTATTACCTGTTCTTGAGCGCGTTTCTCTTCATCTGCGGCGTGCTGGGCTTTTTGATCAAGCGCAATATCATCACGATTTTCATGTCGATTGAGCTCATGCTCAATGCGGTGAATCTGACTTTCGTGGCTTACGCCACGCAGCTGAAATCGCTCAACGGACACATCTTCGTCTTCTTCGTGATGGTGGTGGCCGCCGCTGAAGCCGCCGTTGGTCTCGGAATCATTATTGCTGTCTTCCGCACGCGCGAAACTTTGAACGTCGATCGCGTGAACCTGTTGAAGCTATAACTATGGATCAGAATCTACATCTCTGGATGATTCCCCTGCTCCCGCTGATCGGCGCCGCCATCAATGGGCTGCTGGGCAAGCGGTTTCCGAACAAGCTGGTGAGCGCGATCGCGCTGTTCTTTACCGCCTGTTCGTTCGGATATGCGGTTTACGTCGCATCGGCATTCACCCACCTGGCGCACGTTCCGCACAACGAGCGCTACGGCACGTGGATCCAGGCGGGGATGTTTCGCGCCGACCTCGGCGCTTATCTCGACCAGCTTTCGCTCATCATGATCCTGGTGGTCACTGGGGTCGGCTTCCTGATCCACGTGTACTCGGTGGGCTACATGGCGGGCGAGGGTGGCTACTATCGCTTCTTCGCCTACCTGAACCTTTTCATGTTCTTCATGCTCACCCTGGTACTGGGGAACAACTACCTGCTGATGTTCGTTGGCTGGGAAGGCGTGGGCCTGGCGTCGTACCTGCTGATCGGCTTCTACTTCCGCCGGCAATCGGCCGCCAATGCAGGCAAGAAGGCGTTCATCACCAACCGGGTGGGCGACTTCGGATTCCTCATCGGCCTGTTTCTGATCATCCAGCACTGGGGATCCTTGCAATACGACTCGGTCTTCCAGTCGGTTTCCAGCTACGGAATTGAGCAGCACGCCGGACTCTTCACCGCGATCGGCATTTGTTTGCTGATCGGCGCTTGCGGAAAGTCGGCCCAGATTCCGCTCTACGTCTGGCTGCCGGACGCCATGGAAGGCCCGACCCCGGTTAGCGCCTTGATTCACGCTGCGACCATGGTCACCGCCGGCGTGTACATGGTGACCCGCTCGAACTCGATCTTCAGCCGCTCGCCGCACGCCATGCTGGTGGTGGCTTGCATCGGCGCGGCCACGGCGATCTTTGCCGCAACCATGGGGATCACGCAAACCGACATCAAGCGCGTGCTCGCCTACTCCACCATTTCGCAGCTCGGCTACATGTTCCTGGCTTGCGGAGTCGGCGCTTACACCGCCGGCGTCTTCCATCTCATGACCCACGCGTTCTTCAAGGCCCTGCTTTTCCTCGCTGCCGGCTCGGTCATCCACGCATTGGGTGGCGAGCAGGACATGCGCAACATGGGCGGCCTCCGTACCAAGATCCCCTGGACCTTCGGGGTGATGACGGTTGCTACCTTCGCCATCGCCGGCTTCCCACCCCTGGCCGGTTTTTTCTCGAAAGATGAAATCCTTTGGAAGGTCTGGTCGAGCGAATCGCTCCGGCCGGTGGTTGGCGAAGGCTTCAACAAGTTTCTATGGCTGATCGGCATCGTGACCGCGGGCATGACTTCGTTCTACATGTTCCGCCAGTGGTTCATGACTTTCTTCGGTGAGTTCCGGGGCGCCAAGCAGGAAGCGGGCCACGGGCATGGGCACGATGAACACGGCCATGGTCACGGGGCGCCGCACGAATCTCCGAAGGTGATGATTATCCCGCTGGTGATTCTCGCGATCCTTTCGTTCTGCGGCGGCTGGGTCGGCATTCACAACCGTTTCGACGGTTTCCTCTCGCCCGTCACGAAACTGCAAGTCGCAAATACTCCAGCGGCTGAGACGACCCTGATGCCAAACGAGCAAGGCAAGTCCGAAGAGAGCGGCGCGAGCACGGAGCTGATCCTGATGATCACCTCGGTGGGCGTGGCGCTGCTCGGTTTCGCCGGCGCGTGGTACCTCTACAAGGCGCATCCGGAGATTCCCGGAAAGCTCGCAGCTTCGGCGGACGGTCTCTACACGATGGTGCTCAACAAGTATTACGTGGATGAATTTTATGCGGCGGTGATCACGAAACCGATCCTGCTGTTTTCCAGCAAGGTTTTGTGGCGCGGCATTGACGTCGGGCTTATCGACGGCGCACTGAACGGCAGCGCCGCCGGGGCCCAGGAGACTTCACAAGGCGTGCGCAAGATGCAATCGGGCAACATTCGTTCTTATGCTGGATGGGTCGCAGTGGGTGCGGCCGTGGTTATCGGCTACATGGTGTACGTGGGGGTGGCGCGATGAACTTCGTTGCCTTCGCCAACCGCAACATCCTCACGGTGGTCACCTTCCTGCCGCTGGCGGGCGCGTTGCTGCTGATGATCTTCCCCCGCCGCGATCGCGACATTCGCTGGTTCACGCTGCTGGTCTCCATCCTGACGTGTCTCGCATCGCTGCATCTGCCCTGGCACTACAGCTATGCCTCGGCAGGATTTCAATACGAGCAGAACGTCCCGTGGATCTCGACCCCCAACATTCATTACCACATGGGCGCCGACGGCATTTCGATCTGGCTGGTAGTGCTTACCACGTTCCTGGTGCCGCTCAGCGTGCTGATCTCGTGGACCTCAATCACGGAGCGGGTGAAGGAATTCTTCATCCTCATGCTGATCCTCGAGACGGCGATGATCGGCGTATTTGTTTCGCTCGATCTCTTCCTCTTCTATTTCTTCTGGGAAGCCACCCTGATTCCGATGGCGCTGCTGATCGGCATGTACGGGCACGAGCGGCGAATTTACGCGGCGGTGAAGTTCTTCCTGTACACCATGGTCGCGTCGGTCTTCATGCTCGCCAGCATGATCTGGCTCTATGTGCATAGCGCCACCAACTGGCATAGCGGTACATTTGACTTCGTCGAACTGCAGCGCATGATCCAGAGCGGCGAGATCGCGATGTCGCCGCACATCGCGCAGTGGGTCTTCCTCGGCTTCTTTATCGCTTTCGCGGTGAAGGTTCCGCTCTTCCCCTTCCACACCTGGCTGCCGGATGCGCACGTGGAAGCGCCCACTGCCGGTTCGGTGCTCCTCGCCGGCGTGCTCCTCAAAATGGGCACATACGGCCTGCTGCGCTTCAATCTCGGGCTCTTTCCTGAGGCGGCACGACGCAACGCTCCGTGGATCATTACTCTCGCCATTATCGGCATCATCTATGGCGCGCTGGTTGCGCTGGTGCAGCCGAACATGAAGAAGATGATCGCCTACTCGTCGGTGAGCCATCTTGGCTTCTGCGTGCTTGGGATTTTCAGCTTCACCGCGGCCGGGGTCGATGGCGCGGTCTACCAGATGCTCAACCACGGCGTGTCGACCGGCGGTCTTTTTATGCTGCTGGGCATGATCTACGAACGCCGCCACACCTACGAGATCAAGCAATACGGCGGCCTGGCAACACCCATGCCGGTGTACGCCACGTTCTTCATGGTCATCATGCTGGCTTCAGCCGGACTGCCGATCCTCAACGGCTTCGTCGGCGAGTTCCTCATCCTGAGCGGGGCCTTCCAGGCGCGGATGATCTACGGCATCCTGGCGGCCTCGGGCGTGATCTGGGGCGCGTGGTACCTGCTCTGGCTCTACCAGCGCGTCTTCTATGGCGAGGTCACGAACCAGGCCAACAGCAATCTCCGCGACCTCAACGCGCGTGAGCGGATGTCGTTGTGGCCGATCGCTATCATGGCCCTGGTGATGGGCGTGATCCCGACCATGTTCCTCCGCCAGATCGATCCGGCGGTCAAAGTTGCCATTGCCCCGTTCGCAAACGCCACGCATGCCGCGGCGCCGACGGCGCATTCCTTCACGCAAGTTCTCGCACAGGTGATCGGCCGATGAGTACGCCCGTCCTAACCTCCATCCCGACGATTGACTACATCCGCATCCTGCCGGAGCTGGTGCTCGGCATCTTCGGAATCATCGTCATGATGGTGGATCCCTTGATCCCGCCCCAAGGCTCGAAGAAGCCGCTGGGCTACATCGCCTTTGCCGGCACGGTGGTTGCGCTGCTCGCCACGTTCTGCCAGGCCCGTTACCCGGGGATCTCCGACCCAACCATCGGCACCGGATTTTTCGGCATGGTGCGCATCGACAGCTTCAGCCTCTTCTTTCATGTCCTGATTGCGCTGATCACCATGGCGGTGATCCTGATGTCGTTCGAGTACATGGAAGTGCAGCGCATGCGCTCGGGAGAGTACTACGGCATCATCCTTTTCGCCGCGCTGGGCATGATGCTGATGTCCTCAGCCACCGAGCTGGTGATGATCTTCATCGCCCTCGAGATTTCGTCCATCGGCAGCTACGTGCTCGCGGCCATGCGCCGCCGGGTGGCGGAAAGCGCCGAGTCTTCCCTGAAATATTTCCTGCTGGGCTCGTTCGCCACCGCTTTCTTCCTCTACGGCGTGGCCTTGATGTTCGGCGCCACTGGATCGACCAACGTCTATGCGATTGCGTCCGTGATCCGGGGCATGAGCGTGGTTCCTCCGATGGTGTACCTCGCCGTCGCGCTCATGTTCATCGGGCTGGGCTTCAAAGTCGCGGCCGCGCCCTTCCATGTATGGACGCCGGACGTTTACGAAGGCGCCCCATCCCCGGTCGTGGCACTGATGTCCACCGGTCCGAAGGCCGCCGCCTTCGCCGTGCTGCTGCGGGTACTCTTCGCCATGGATGCCCCGGGCTGGTTCTGGATCGTATGGGTATCGGCCGCGCTTTCCATGACCATTGGCAACATTGGCGCCTTGGTGCAGCAGAACGTCAAACGCCTCCTCGCCTACTCCTCAATCGCGCATGCTGGATACCTGCTCGTGGCCTTCGCTGCCGCTCGCGACAGCGGCATTTCCGCCGCCATCTTCTATACCGCAACCTACGCGGCCATGAATGTTGGGGCGTTCGCAATCGTCAGCCACTTCGCCAACGCAGGCGAGAAATACGTGACCCTCGACGACTACGCGGGTCTCGGACGACGGTCGCCGGTGCTCGCCGGTATTCTCACCGTATTTTTGTTGTCGCTCATTGGAATTCCGATTACCGGCGGGTTCTTCGCGAAGTTCTACGTCTTTACCAGCGCGCTGCAGGCGCACCTGGTGTGGCTCACGATCATCGGGGTCATCAATAGCGCGGTGGGTGCCTACTACTACCTGCGCGTGATCGTCTACATGTACATGCGCGAGGAACGGGAAGAGGTCCCAATCGCGCGCATGTCATTCGGACTCGCCGTCGCCCTGGCCATGTGCCTGGTCTTCACCATCTACATGGGAGTGATGCCGAACCAGTTCATCGGCTACGCTTTGAAATCGGCCCACGACCTGGTGCGATAACTCCGGTTTCGCCTAAATCACCTTCCACTCGACGGCGAACACCCGTGGATCGCCCGACAACTCTCTTAGAAACGCTGGAGACTTCACTTCGGGCGAGGGTGCGCGCCATTGCAGCTTGAACTCGAGCTTGCGCTGGCTCTGGCTGAGGTAAGAAACCGACGAAACCGTGATCTTGAATCCTTCTTTTTGCGCGGCTTCGCGGATCGACTCCTGCTTCGGTTCATCGTGTTCTGTCGTGAGCGCCAGGGTCCCGTGTTGCTCCTGCCGGATGTGATAGTCAACCCGGCGTAATCCCGAGAGCACGAGCATTCCCAGCGCCAGGCCGGCGATGCCGAGTTTAAGCTGTCCGCCGCCAAGGCAGAGGCCAATCACGGTGACAAACCACAGGGTCGCAGCCGTAGTCACGCCGAGCACGAAGCCGTCACGCCGAAGGATTGCGCCGCCGCCGATGAAGCCCATGCCGGTCAAAATACCCAGCGGCAAACGCATCAGGTCCATCACCACGAAGGAACTGGAAGACTTTCCCGCCATCGCCAGCAGCAGGTTCACCTGGATCATCGAGACGGCGGCCGCGAGGCAAACCAGCAAGGTCGTGCGCAGTCCGGCCGGGCGGCCATGTTCGCCGCGATCAAACCCGATCATCGCTCCCGCCACGACTGAAAGAGCGAGACGTAGTGCAATGTCCTGCCAGGTCAACGTTAAGGGCATCGATCTCTCCCACCGTTCGTGATCTATACCTAAAACTGCTCACGATTGGATGCGAGCCGTTCGGCTGCGAAGAGCAAGAAAAATCCCGGCCCATGCGGACCGGGACTCTCGTAGAAAACGAAAACCTCGTTAGACGACCTTCACGAACATGATCACCAGTGCGAACAGCACCAGCGACTCGATGAAGGCGAGACCGAGAATCAGCGCGAGCTGAATTCCGGGGCGGGCTGCCGGGTTGCGGGCAAGCGATTCGCAAGCCGATCCAGCGACGCGGCCCTGGCCCAATCCAGCCAGGCCTACCGCGATGCCCATGCCGATACCGGCAGCGATCGGAACGGCCCAGCCGTGCCCGGCGACCGCGGCGTCACCATTGCCCTGCGCGAATGCCGGGACGGCAAAGAGCGCGAGGAGGATAAAGAGTACGAAGAGAGTCTTACGCATTGTGTTTCTCCTTAGCAATTTCCGCCAGTGGGTGGTTGACCGCAGACTCCTCGGAGCAACTGTGGCCCTCACGCTGTACGGTTACAACAAAACCTTGCTCTCCGCTTTCCGCCTTCCGGTAAATCACTTGGCGTCGTAACTGCCTTGCCGGATGGCCGATGGCGGCTAGCCTCCTAGTGTTCTTGCGCCGTAGCTTCCGCCAGATACACCGTGGCCAGCAGAACGAAAATGTAGGTCTGGATCAAAGAGACGCCAATGTGCAGACCCATGAAGATCACCGGGATCCCGAGCGGCACCAGGGAAAAGAACACCAGGGTGACCATGTCTCCGGCGAACATGTTGGCGTAAAGACGGATGGTGAGCGACATGATGCGGGCCAGGTGGCTGAACACTTCAATGACGAAGAGCAGGGGCGCGATCCACCAGACTGGACCCATGAAATGCTTCAGGTAGCCGATCAATCCGTTCTTCCGCAACCCATGCACGTGGTAGAAGATCCAGGTCACGAGCGCGCAGCCCAGCGGCACCGAAGGCACGGCTGTGGGTGCTTCAAACCCAGGGATCAGGCCGAGCATGTTCGCGGTGAGGATAAACATCCCCAGCGTGACCAGGTACGAAGTGTAGGTCTCGTAACCGTGTCCGATCATCTCTTCGCTCTGGTTGCTGACGAAGCCGTTCATCCATTCCGCCACGTGCTGCAGCGCGCCCGGCTTGTCCCACGACAAGGTGAGGCGGGTGGCGATGAGGTAAAGGACGAGGAAGAGGAAGACGAGGATTTCCATCGCCACGTAATTGGTGATGGGAGCCTGCTGCCGGCGGGCCGAAAGGTGAATATGCAGCGCGCTCAGCAGGGCGTTTGTAAGGCCGCCGAAGTGGCGATTTAAGACTGCCGTAAACCAGAGTTGCTCAGGCATGTTGCGTCAAAATCTCCGCCCGGTCCACAGGGCTTCAGCCTCGACTCATTTCAGAATCCAAAAACTTTGAGGCTGATGGGGTCATTTAAAGTCCGCGCCGCAGCGCGATGTACAGTTCGAAAACCGCTTCGCAGCCGATTGCGGCAACGGGCAGCGCAAGACCACCCAAAAGGCCGTAAACTGCTGCAACTGAACTCCTTAATATACCATAGCCGACTGCCGCGATCATCCCGTAGCGGAGCAGCAGCAGGAGCACAATCCGCCCTCCGGATTCGCGGCTTCCGCCCTCCGTAATGCGCTCCCCCAGGGCATCTACTTGCTTCGAAAGCGACCAGAAGTTATAGACAGAAAGCGCTGCGCCCAGAGCGAACCCCAACGCCACCGGCCACCGCCATCGCCACGCCAGCAGGGGCAGGGCGGTCACGGCGAGAACCGGCATGGTGCGCAGGATCCGGCCCACGGCTCCCGCATAAAACGTCTCTGGCGCTTCCGCTTGCGAGCTCACGCCTCCAGTCTCGCATGATGGCTGAGGCACACGCATGAAAAAACGGCGGAAGCGGTCCGCCGTTCTTCGTCGCTGAAAGCTGAAAACTTAGTTCTTTGCTTCGACCTTATTGTTGTAATTCTTCACCAGTTGCTCGAGGACGGTGTTCACGTCGATCCCCGAATTCACCGGGGTGGCGAAGGCCAGGGAAATGATGCTTTCGCTGCTCGTAATGCCGCCGGGAGAGAATTGGATCCATCCATAACGCAGGCATTGATTTTTTACCGATGGCGGCAGTTTGAAATGCCGGATCGCCACTTCCGCTGCCGGCCGTTCCGTCTGCGCTTCGAAGAGCAACGCGTCGCCCCGGCCCGCGGACTTGTTCTCCGCCATCGTCACGTGCAGAGGCAGGTACTCTTCGTGGATTTCCGTCGCGTTGCCGCTGCCGATCACGCGATATCCGCCGAATAGCTGGGACACATAAAACCACTGCGGATTGCCTGGCTCGCGGGTCTCCCAAAGCTTTGGCACCCGCCCGCCGCCAATCGAGTTCGAGATCTCGCGCACGTATTTCGAGGGCAACTGAAACATGGAAAGCATCAGAATCCTGGCGCCTTCCGGGGTTGTTCCAGTCAGCCCAGCGCTGCGGAACTGCTGCGAGATCTCATTGACGGCGCGGATCTGGTAATCGTTGCGAATCTGCACCACCGTTCCCGTGTTCTGGTCATAGAAGACCTGCACCCCGGGAGCGATGCCATCTCTCTCGATGTCAGCGGCCTGGCGCCAGTTTCCACTGAGCGGAAGGTTGACGATGCTGCTCTGAATTCCCTGCGCGTATAAAGGCTGGATAAAAAGGACAAAGAGAAAAGACGCAATCACAGCGAAGGCGGCTTTCTTCATAATTACGCGGCTCCCTCACGAACGCTTGCTTTATCGTCGCTCCATCCGCGGCCGCCGCAAAGAAGAATCAGTTCTTATCACTCACAGATGTGAGCGTGCGCACAAGCTGAATGAAGCCGACCACGGCACCAAAAATCACGCCTGCGATGTAGACCCAGTGCGTGTGCAACCACTTATCGATCAGCGCGCCGAGGATCAATCCTGCGACCACGCTGCCGGGAACGATGAATGCTACCTGCGAGTAACGCGCCCACGAATAGGAAGCGTTTTCCTTGTCGCCATTGCCTTTGGGTTCCATCCGGAAAGACTAGCATTTCCGGCAACGCTGCGGGACCTCGTTCCTTAGCGCAACAGGCCAATGATCCTGGCATCCTGCGACAGCGCTAGCGACCAATTCACCGCGCGCAGGAACATGTCCGGGAACAACCCGATGCCCAGCGTCGCGAGGGCAGAAATCCAAAGCGCGACACCCAAACTCGGCGCGACCTTCACGGGCTCGCTGTCGATCGCTTCGCGCATGAAGGCGACATTCGCAATCCGCAGGTAGTAGTAAAGACCAAGCACGGCAAAGAGCACCGCGACGACGGCCAGGGTGTAATGTCCTGTCTCCATCAGGCTGAGGAAGATGTAGTACTTGCCCCAGAAGCCCGCCAGGGGTGGAATGCCTGCCAGCGACAGGAGGAAGATGAGGAGCAAAATCGCTGCACTCGGCGCTTTGTAGTAGAGGCCGGCCATATCGTCGAGTTCGTCGCCGATGATTTCTCGACGCCGCAGCGAGGTGATCACCGCGAATGCCCCGAGGTTCATAAAGGTGTAGACGAGAAGATAGACCAGGATTCCCTTGATCCCCGTGCTGTTGTTGCGTCCATCGCTGGCAACGAGGCCAAGCAGCATGTAGCCCACGTGGGCAATGGACGAGTAGGCCAGCAGCCGCTTTACGTTCGTTTGCGTGAGCGCGGCGAAGTTGCCGCCGATCATGGTCGCAACGGCGACGAAGATCAACATCGGCGTGTATTGGGTCCGCATGGGCCACAGCATGAATAAGAAAATGCGGAGCAGCATCGCCCAGCCGGCGGCCTTGACCGCCACGGACATGAATCCGGTGATCGCGGTCGGCGCGCCTTCATAGGCGTCCGGCGCCCACTGGTGGAATGGCACGGCGGCGATCTTGAAGAGCAAGCCGGTGGCGGTCGCGATCAGCGCCAGCAATGCGATGGGGTCGTGCGGATTGTCGGCCATGCGCTGCGCCAGTTTGTTGGCGATCTCGCCGAGATTGGTGCTGCCCGTCAAGCCGTAGAACAGCGATAGCCCATAGGCGAAGATGCCCGAAGAGAAAGCTCCCAGCAGCAGATACTTCAGCGCGGCTTCATTCGATCGTTTATCGCGGCGCAGGAAACCGACCAGCACATAGGTCGAAAGCGCCATCAGTTCGAGTCCAACGAAGAGCAGGATGAGATCGAAGCCTGCCGCCATGCACATCATGCCGACCACCGCGAACAGGATGAGCGCATAGTATTCGCCATGTTCTTCGTGCTCGACCTCCATGTAATGCACCGACATGAGGATCGCAATCGCGGCGCCGATGAGGAACAGTACGGAGAAGTAGATCGCGAACCGATCCATCACCAGGCTGCCCATGAATCCGGTAAAACGGCTCGAACCCGCGGTCTCAACGTAACGGATCGCATTCCACACTTTCGCCAGCGCCAGGCCGGTGGCGGCCAGTCCGAGCAGCGCAATCGCCGCATTCCAGCGCTTCCCTGCCTTTGGCAGAACCAGATCGATTAGCAGGATCGCGATGGCGAATCCCGAAAGTACCAGCATCGGGAGGGCCAGCATGTAATCGGCGCGGGAGAACAGGTTGGGAATCGTAGTCACGATCGTTCTCCTTAGCTCTTACGCACCGACGGCTGAAGTTCCGGTTGCGCCGCTTTGGTCAGCGTCTTCGCCGGGGGCAGCGCTTTCTTTTCCACCGGCTTGGCAGGCACTTTCATTTCGGGCGCTGCGGGCTTCGCCGGCTCGGCTTGGTGCGCATTCACCACCGGCGCAACGTATCCGGGCCGATGCGAATCGATCGTCGCCTGCAAGCGGTTCACCGGCTGATCGAGGATCTTGAACAAGGGCTGCGGATAAAGACCGATGACCAGGGCCAAAGCTACCAGCGGAACGAAGGTCGCAATCTCACGCGCATTCAGGTCCAGCAGCTTCTCGTTTTTCGGATTTGTTACCGTCCCGAAGAAAACTCGCTGATAGAGCCACAGCAGGTAGGCCGCGGCCAGAACCACGCCCGGGACGGCCCAGATTGCCCAGGCCTTGTTGACGACGAAGGTCGCCATCATGATTGGAAACTCGCCGACGAACCCGTTCAGCAGCGGCAATCCCATCGACGACATGAACATGATCAGCGAGATCGTCGCGTAAATCGGCATCACCGTGCTGATGCCGCCGTACTCGGAGATGTCGCGCGTGTGCCGCCGCTCGTAAAGAATGCCGACGATCAAGAAGAGTGCGCCGGTCGAGATGCCGTGGTTGATTTGCTGGATCACCGATCCGGCGATGCCCATGGAACTGAACACGAAGATGCCCAGAGTGCAGAAGCCCAAGTGGCTGACCGAGGAATACGCCACCAGCTTCTTCATGTCTTTCTGCACCAGCGAGACCAGCGCGCCATAAAGGATGCCGATCAGGGAGAGCGTGATCAGCAGCCCTTGAACCCACTTGATGGTTGCCACCGCGGGAAAGAACGGCAGCGAAAAGCGGATCAGGCCATACGTTCCCATCTTCAACAGGACGCCCGCCAGGATCACCGAGCCCGCCGTGGGCGCTTCCACGTGCGCATCGGGCAGCCAGGTGTGGAAGGGGAACATCGGCACCTTAATTGCGAAGCCGATGAAGAAGGCGAAGAAGAGGAAGATCGCAGCTTTGCCCGTGATGAGCGGCGCGGTTGCATACAGCGCTTCGAGAGAAAAAGTGTAGACGCCCGTCACCGTGTGGTGATGGAAGTACAGGAACAGGATGCCCAGCAGCATCAGCACCGAGCCGGCGAGGGTGTAGAGGAAGAACTTGATGGCCGCGTACAGCTTGCGCGGGCCGCCCCAGATGCCGATCAGCAGGTACATGGGCACCAGCATCGCTTCCCAGAACACGAAGAACAGGAAGAAATCGTTGGCCATGAAGACGCCGAGCATGCCGGTCTGCAGCACCAGGAACCACGCGTA
Organism: uncultured Acidobacteriaceae bacterium; assembly: GCA_963703075.1. GTDB lineage: Bacteria > Acidobacteriota > Terriglobia > Terriglobales > Acidobacteriaceae > Korobacter. The sequence goes on along the minus strand of OY969786.1, from coordinate 918,967 downwards.
GTATTCCTTCACCCGGTTCTCGATCGCTGTCCACGAGGACAAGATCGAGATCGCACCGAGCAATGTGGTGAGCATGATCAGCAGGAACGAGATGCCGTCGATGCCGAGCTGATAGCCTGCACCAATGGACGGGATCCAATTATTGGCCGAGCCTTCGGCGAACTTGAAGTACGGCGTGGCGTCGCTCTTCACTGCCCAGAACCACGGCACCAGCGGCAGCGAGACCACGAACCCCGCCAGCGCGAAAATGTTCGCGAGCCAGCGAATCGCGTTCTTGTTCTCCTTCGGCACCAGCAGCAGGACAAACGTCCCCACCAGCGGCGTGAACAGCACGATCGAAAGTATGTGTGCTCTAAACATAAGTAATTCCGTTCACCATGCGGCCTAAGCCGCCAAATTCATTCCCCGGCGTCTATCGGACGACGTAGTACCAGACAAACCCGACCACGCCGACGATCATCACCAGCGCGTACCACTGCACCAGCCCCCACTGCACCAGGCGCACCGGGTACGATGTGGCGCGGGCCACGATGGCCGGCCCGTTTACCAGCACGCCATCGATAATCCACTTGTCCCACCAGTTGGAGAGTGTGCCCGCGAACTTTGTCATCCAACCCGCGCCATTCACGCCGCCATCGATCACGGTGGCATCGAACTTCCAGAGCCCTTCGCCCATACCCAAGGCACCCAGCCGCACCGGACCAATCTTCCTGCGTCCCAGCACCGTGTAGTCGTAGGCCTCGTCCACGTAATATTTGTTGAGTAGCGTGTTGTAGACCGGCCGCGAGAATTCGCAGATCGGCTCCTTGAATTCCTTGTCGGCTTTACCGTACGAGCGGTTCGCCATGAACCATCCCAGCGCCGCTGCCGCAACCGAAGCCGCCATCAGCAAATACTCGATCGGCTCCGATTTCTCAGCAGGTACGGGCGCCCCTTCCTGAGCCACAAGCGAAGGGTGGGGATTTCCTACAATCAATTTGTTGGCAAACACCGGCTCCAGGAAGTTCTCGAAGACATTCGTCCCGCCCAGGCTCTTGGGAATTCCGAGGAAGCCCGCGAACACCGCGCAGACTGCCAGAACGACCAACGGCCCCGTCATCGATTTCGGAGACTCGTGTAAGTGATGTTCCACCTCGTGGCTCATGCGCGGCTTGCCGAAGAATGTCAGCGTGATCAGCCGGAACATGTAGAACGACGTCATCAGCGCGGTGGCGAAGCCAATCACCCAGAGAATGCGGAACGCCCCTTCGTGGCTCGACCACGCCTGCCACAGGATTTCGTCCTTGGAGAAGAAGCCGGCCAGTGGCGGAATCCCGGCGATCGCCAAGGTCCCAATGAACATGGTCTTGAAGGTAATGGGAATCTTGGTGCGCAGCGCGCCCATGAAGCGCATGTCCTGCTCGCCGCTCATGGCGTGAATCACCGAACCGGATCCCAGGAACAATAACGCCTTGAAGAATGCATGGGTGAAGACGTGAAAGACACCGGCGGTAAATGCGCCCAATCCAAGCGCCAGGAACATGTAGCCCAATTGCGAGACGGTCGAATACGCCAGCACCCGCTTAATATCGTTCTGTACGAGTCCTATCGATGCCGCGAAGATCGCGGTCAGCGCGCCGACGATCGCCACCACCTTCATTGAGTTCGGCGCAAGGATGTACAACGCATTCGTCCGCGCCACCATGTAAACGCCCGCCGTCACCATAGTCGCCGCGTGGATCAGGGCGCTCACCGGCGTCGGACCTTCCATCGCGTCCGGCAACCACACATATAAAGGTAGCTGCGCGCTCTTGCCGCAGGCGCCAATGAAGAGCGCGATGGTTGCAAACGTGATCCAGTAATCGCCCGTGTGGAAGATGCCGCTGCGCGCGATCTGCGTGACCTTTACGAAGTTAATCGAGCCGAAATACCAGGCGATGGTGAACATCCCCACCAGCACGCCCGCATCGCCAATGCGATTGGTGATGAACGCCTTGTTCGCTGCAGTGCTCGCCGACTTCTTGTGGAAATAGAAGCCGATCAGCAGGTACGAGCAGAGCCCGACACCTTCCCACCCGACGAACATCATCGCCAGGTTGTTGCCGAGGATCAGCGTCAGCATCGAGAACATGAACAGGTTGAGGTAGCCGAAGAAGCGGTAATACCCGCCATCGTGCTTCATGTACCCGGTGGAGTAAATGTGGATCAACATCCCCACGCCGGTCACAAACAGCAGCCAGATCGACGACAGAGGGTCGAGCAGGAAGCCCGCTTCGGCCTTGAATTCGGCGGTCTGGCCCGTCGCGGTGTGGTACGTCGTCAGCCCTGTCCCCGAGCCCAGCCACGTGTACATTACCTTTTCGAACGGCTTGCCATGCTCCACGGCCGAGTACTGCGTGTACTGATAAACCGAGGCGCAGGTCCACAGGAACGCCAATGCAACCACGCCAACACAAATGCCATTTACCCAGCTCTTGTCGTGCGCGTCGTCCAACTTTCTTCCGAAGAAGAACATGCACGCCGCGCCGAAGGCGGGAAACAGCGGAATCAACCAGATGTGTTCAAGAAAGAACATTCTCGCTCACCACTTCAAGAGATCCACTTCATCCACGTTCACCGTCTCTTTATTACGGAAGAACGCGATCACAATGCCTAAGCCCACGGCCGCTTCCGCCGCCGCATCCACGATTACGAAGATCGCAAACACCTGCCCGTGCAGCCCGTAGAGGCGCGAAAACGCCACCAGGTTCAAGTTCACGGCGTTCAGGATCAGTTCGATCGACATCAAGATGATGACCACGTTGCGGCGCGTGACCACGCCCACCACGCCCAGCAGGAAGAGCATCGCCGCCACCACCAGGTAATGCATGGTTCCGATTTCCGCCATGGTCAGATCCTCTTCTTCGCCATCACCACCGCGCCCACAATCGCCACCAGCAGCAGCAGCGACGCGACTTCAAACGGCAGCATGTAATTCCGGTAGAGCATCACGCCGATTTCCTGCGTGTTCGTCGACTCTGGGAGGGCCGCCATCGTCCGCTGGAAACTTCCGGCGCCGTTCCGGTACACCATCAGCACGAGCGCACCGAACAGTAGTGCGACCACTGTGCCCACGATCCACTGCTTGTTGAACTGCTCCTCTTTCAGCGATCGCTCGAGGTTCACCAGCATGATCACGAAGAGGAACAGCACCATGATTCCGCCTGCGTACAGGATGATCTGCGCGCCGGCCACGAAAGGCGCATAGAGCATGAGGTACAGCCCCGCCTGCGCCAGCAGCGTGAACACCAGGAAGATTGCCGAATGCACCGCGTTCTTGCGGAGGATGACGCCCAGTGCGCTGCCTACGCTGAGCGCGGCAAGAAAGTAAAAGAAAAAGGGTGTGGCGACAGGTGTCATTTGTCGTACGGCTCCGGATCTTTGCGATGTTCCAGCACGGGGCGATCGAGCACCATGCCCTCTCGGCTGTACAGCACCATCTCGTATCCCTGGCCCAGCTTCAGCGATTCGGTCGGACACGCCTCTTCGCATAATCCGCAGAACATGCAGCGGCTCACGTCGTACACGTAGCCGGTCATTACCTTCTTCTTGGTCACCGGATCACGATCGGCCGTCACCTTGATCAGGTTTTCAGGGCACGCGAGCGCGCACAGGTTGCAACCGATGCACAGGGTCTCGCCGTTTTCGCCCAACTTCATCAGCGGCTGTCCGCGATAACGGTCGGCAATCGTCGGACGCTCCTGCGGATACTGCTCGGTCTGGATTTCTTCCGGATCCTGGTAGCGGAAGGTAATCGACAAACCCTTCAACAAATCGATCAGAAAAATTTTGCGAAGGAGTGGGACGAGGCTCATCGCGTCACCCCCATCAATCCGGCGAACAGCTCATGTCGCACGCCAATCACCGCAACCGCGATCAACACCGCCAGCGAGATGGGCAACAGCACCTTCCAGCCAATCCGCATCAGTTGATCGAAGCGATAGCGGGGAAAGGTTCCGCGATACCAGATGTAGAGATACATGAAGACCGCAACCTTGGCGGAGAACCAGAAGATGTCCTCAACGCGCACGCGTACCGCCGGAATGAGCAGCACCGTCCCGATCATCCCGATTACCACGCCGAAGACTCCGAGCCCAACCGTCTGCACTTTGAAAGCGGCTTTCTTCGGCATGCGTACGACTCCGATAAAGCACATCGCCGCGAATCCGAAGAACACCAACCCGGGAACCGAGGAGAACGCCAGCTCCCACGCTGCCCCATGCAGCGCGTTGGGAAAAGGCCGCAGCCAGCCGCCCAGCCACAGGGTTACGGCGATCGACGAGACCGCGATCATCGCCGCATATTCCGCCAGGAAGAACAGTGACCAGCGGAACCCGCTATATTCCGTGTGGAAACCTGCCGTCAATTCGCTCTCCGCTTCCGGCAAATCGAATGGGGCGCGATTGGTTTCAGCCACCATGGCGATCGCGAAGATCACGAAGGCCACCAGCCCGACCGGGAAAAACTTGAAGATGAACCAGCTTCCCTGCTGCTGTTGCGCTTCTACAATGCCGATCATGCTCATGGTGCCGGTGCCGGTCTGCAGGCTGGTCATCATCAACACGCTCACCACCGCCAGCCCCATCGCCACTTCGTAGCTCACCATTTGCGCTGCCGATCGCAGTCCGCCCATCAGTGCGTACTTCGAATTCGACGCCCATCCGGCCATCACCACCGCCAACACGCCCAGCGACGAAACTGCCAGCATAAAGAGCACGCCGATGTTCATGTTCGTAACCGCATGCTGCCGTCCGAAAGGAATCACCAGGTAGGTCGTGAAGGTCGTCATCATCACCGCGACCGGCGCCATCCAGAAGAGGAACTTGTCGGCGCTCTCGGGAACAATGTCTTCCTTGATCAGCAGCTTCAAGGCATCGGCGATCGGCTGGAGCAGGCCGTGCGGGCCTACCCGCATGGGACCAAGACGAATCTGCATGTGCGCCAGGATCTTGCGCTCCAGCCAGTTCATCGCGATTACCGCCAGCGATACGCCTGCAAAAATCAGCAGGATGTAGATCGTGGCCCACAGCGCGCTTCCATACTCACCCGGCGTTCCGTCGGATTTCAGATATTGCAAAAACTGTGCGATCACCGGTCCACCTCACCGAGCACGATGTCGAGCGTGCCGATCACCGCGACCACATCCGCGATTAGCGCCCCCCGCACCATTTTGTCGAGCGCCTGCAGGTTTACGAAGCTCGGCGGCCGCACCCGCACGCGATAGGGCTGCGTCGAACCATCGCTCACGATGTAATAGCCAAGCTCGCCCTTGGGCGCTTCGATGGAGTGGTAAATCCGCCCCACTGGCGGCTTCAGAACTTTCGGAACCTTCGCCATTGTCGGGCCCGCGGGAAGCTTCTCGACCGCTTGCCGCAGGATCCGCACCGACTGACGCATCTCCTGGATGCGCACGATGTATCGATCGAAGGTGTCGCCGTTCTCCGCCGTCGGGATGTCGAACTCGACCTGGTCGTAAGCCGCATAAGGCTGCGCCTTTCGAAGGTCCCATTGCACTCCGGCTGCCCGTAACACCGGCCCGGTCACGCCCAGCGCCTTGCAGTCCGCGGCATTCAGAATGCCGACGCCCTTGGTGCGCTGCAGCCAGATGCGGTTGCCGGTCAGCAGCGCTTCGTATTCATCGATCTTCGGCGAGACGGCATCGCAATACGCGAGCACCTCTTTTTCGAATCCCTCGTACGCCTCGTAAATGCACCCCCCGATACGAAAGGCGTGGGTGGTGAGGCGCGCCCCGCAATACTTTTCGAAGATCTTCAGCACCGCTTCGCGATCGCGGAAGGTATAGAACAGCGGCGTAATCGCGCCGATGTCCAGCGCATGCGTGCCGAGCCACACCTGGTGGCTCGCCAACCGGTTCAACTCCGCTAAAATCACCCGTAGAAATTGCGCCCGTGGAGGCGCCTGCACATCGATCAGCTTTTCGACCGCTTCGCAATAACCCAAGCCATTGCTGACCGCCGCCACGTAATCCATGCGGTCGACGTAAGGATTGAACTGCACGTAGGTCCGGTTCTCCGCGATCTTCTCGACCCCGCGATGCAGGTAGCCGATCACGCACTCGGTTCCAAGAACTTTTTCGCCGTCAAGCTTCAGGATCACCCGCAGCACGCCGTGGGTCGACGGATGCTGCGGCCCCATGTTGAGCACTAGTTCGTTGGAATCGAGGAAAGTCTTGCCGTCGAGGTCGGGAGTGAAGCTGGCCGTTGTCATTGTCCGCTCTCGATTCCGATGTTTGCCTTCACCCAGGCCTGGTCCTGCTGGCGGATGCCATAATCTTTGCGCAGCGGATGTCCCGTCCATCCTTCTGGCAGCAAGATCCGCTTCAGCCCCGGATGCTCGGTGAACTCGATCCCGAACATGTCAAACACCTCGCGCTCCAGCCAGTCGGCGGTCGGCCACAGGCTGTAAGCGCTGCGAACTTTTTGGTTTTCCTGGATGGTCGTCTCGACCCGGACCCGCTCGTTCTTCGCAAACGAGTACAGGATGTAAACCAAGTCGAACGGTTCCTCGCGTTTCGGCCAGTGCACGGCAGTGATGTCCACGCAATAATCGAATTGCTCTTCCCGGCTCATACGGTTTAGGACATCGAAAACAATCGATGAATCCACCACCAGGTACTTGTCTTTCAGGTAAATCGCCGCCTCGCGGACGCCCGAGCCATATTGCCGCTTCAAACTCGCCACCAGCTCGCCCTCCCAGGCGACGGGAACAGGCTTCGGAGGGGCCGCTGCCGGCTTGGCGACCGCAGGTTTTCCCGGGGGAGGGGCTGCCTGGGGGATCTTGTCAACTTCAGGTTTCTCGTCTGGCATCGTTCCGTGCCTTTTCTGCTACCGGTCAGATCCGTTCCGGATCAGGACCTCCCTTTTGTACCAACCACTTGGGTTGTGCAGAAACGACACAGATCACGTGCGGGTGTGACGACCATCACATGGCAGCGAAATCGCCTGATTTCATGCGCCTGCGGGCGATCGGCAAAATTGCTCGTGGAGAGACACAAAGCGGTCTCGCCAAACCAGGACATTGCAATTTTCAACATTATTGCGGGACAAGAAAAAAGCGGCAGCTCGCCGCTCTCCCTCAGAACCTGATATCTAAGACCTGAAACCTGACCCCTGCAACCTCAGATCCACTCCAACGCGCCCTTTTTCCATACCCACACGTACCCGGCAATCAGGATCCCAAGGAACAGCAGCATCTCCACCGCTCCAAACGCGCCCAGCGCCTTGAATTGCACGGCCCAGGGGAAGAGGAAGATGGTTTCCACGTCGAAGACAACGAATAAAATCGCGACAATATAAAAGCGAATCGTATACCGCTGCCGCGAAGAATCGAACGGATCGATGCCGCACTCGTACGGCATCAGCTTCACTTTGCTCGGCCGCGACGGACGCACCAGCTTAAACAGCATGAGCGTCCCCGCGCCAATCGCGAACGCCACTGCCATAAAAATAAAAATCGGAACATAAATCTGCGGCATATCTCTCCAAACCTGTGGGTGCCCCAGTCTTGTCGCGCATGCGACAGGGTGGGAGGCAAGACTGCCTGCACCATCATCCAGTCCTATTTATAATCGTCAGTTCGATACCAACGCGCTGTGACGCCCGTCACTCGGGCATGCATTTTCGGTTCGAGGTTTCAGCAACATCAGCTCTCAGGAATCGCCCTTCCTGAAGCCTGACAGTTGATACCTATTAAGGAAGCTCCTTGTCCCTAGAAGACAACATCTACCAGCAACGCCTCGACAAGCTCAAAGAGATTGAAGCTCTTGGCCAGAAGGTCTACCCCTACAAGTACGAGACCACCCACACGGTTCCCCAGATCCTTGACGTGTACACGTCGAAGACTGCCGAGGAACTCGAGGCGAACCACATCGACGTGCGCGTCGCGGGCCGCCTGATGTCGATCCGCGGCCAGGGCAAGGCCGGCTTCGCCCACATCCAGCAGGATGGCAAGCGCCTCCAACTCTACGTGCGCCTCGACAACGTCGGTGAAAAAGGTTTCGCGCTCTACAAGCTGCTCGACCTCGGCGACTTCGTCGGCGCCAAGGGCTACCTCTTCCGCACCCGCACCGGAGAGCTCAGCATCCACGTTGAAGAGCTGACTTTCCTCGCCAAGGATCTCCTGCCCCTGCCCGAGAAGTGGCACGGCCTCACCGACGTCGAGCTGCGCTACCGCCGCCGCTACGTCGACATGAACATGGACCCCGAGGTCCGCGAAGTCTTCATCAAGCGCGCAAAACTTCTCCACGCGATGCGCCGCTTTTTCGATCAGCGTGGCTTCGTCGAGGTCGAAACCCCCATGCTGCAGCGTCTTTACGGAGGCGCCGCTGCCCGTCCGTTCACCACCCACCACAACACGCTCGACATGGACCTCTTCCTGCGCATTGCGCCCGAGCTCTATCTCAAGCGACTCATCGTGGGCGGCATCGATCGCGTTTACGAGATCAACCGCAACTTCCGCAATGAGGGCATCAGCACCCGCCACAACCCGGAATTCACCATGCTCGAGTTTTACTGGGCCTATGCCGATTACTTCGATCTCATGACCCTCACCGAGGACCTGTTCCGCGAACTTGCCACCGAAGTTACCGGCGGAACGACGGTCCAGTACGGCGATCTCTCGCTCGATTTCAGCCAGATGGAACGCATCTCCATGCGCGATGCGATCCTGAAGTACTGGCCGGAGAACGCCGGCCCCAAGCCGAGTTTCGAAGATTTATCCAGCGCCGACAAAGTCGCCGCGATAGGGAAACACCTCAGCGAGCTCAAGCTGATGCCCTTCCAGTCCGGTGCTCCGAAGGGCGTCACCATCGCCGCGATTTTCGAGGCCCTTGCGGAAGAGCACCTGATTCAGCCGACCATCCTCTATGATTTCCCCGTCGAGATCTCACCGCTTTCGAAGAATCATCGCGAAGATCCCGAGTGGGTTGAGCGCTTCGAAGTCTTCTGCGCCGGAATGGAAATCGGAAATGCCTTCAGCGAACTTAACGATCCCATCGAGCAACGTAAGCGCTTCGAAATGCAGCTCGCCGAGCGCGCCCGCGGCGATGAAGAAGCCCACCAGATGGACGAAGACTATGTCCGCGCGCTTTCCTATGGCATGCCCCCCACCGGCGGCATGGGGATCGGCATCGACCGCACCGTCATGCTGCTCACGAATTCAAAATCGATCCGCGACGTAATCCTCTTCCCGCTGTTGCGGCCCGAGCAAGCCGATTCCCAGGAAGAATCTGAGGCATCAAAAACATAGGATTTCGAACGCACTCTCCGGATAGCTGCCGCCCATGCCCCGCCGTACTCTACAACTCGAGGTGAACGAGATGAGTACAGAAACCATGTGGCAAAAGGTTCTCTCGCGCGACGCCGCTGCCGACGGCCGATTTGTCTACGCTGTACGTTCAACGCAGATCTACTGCCGCCCGACTTGTCCCAGTAAGCGTCCCAACCGCGAGCAAGTCGCGTTCTTCGCCACGCCGAAAGAAGCCGAACAGAATGGCTATCGCGCCTGCCGACGCTGCGCCCCCAAGACCGAATCGCGCGCCGCCCATGTCGCCCGCATCTGCCGCGAACTCGCCGACGAATATAAAAACCTCGGCCCGGAAGAAATCGCACAGCAGGAAGGAATTCCGCTGCGCCGCCTGAATCAAATTTTCCGCGAAGTGCTTGGGGTGACTTTGCGCGAATATCTCGCCAGCGCGCAGGTGGAAGACTTCAAGCAGAAGGTGAAGAAGTCTGGCGATGTCACTGGATCTATGTATAGCGCCGGCTTCGGCTCCAGCAGCCGTTTATATGAGAAATCCGACACTGTGCTGGGCATGACGCCCGCCAGCTATGGGCGCGGCGGTCGTGGTGCAACCATTGCATTCGGCATTCGCAGATCCGAGATCGGTTGCATCCTCGCCGCCGCCACCGACAAGGGCGTCTGCACCATCAGCTTTGGCGACGACCCACAGCAGCTTGAGGCCGACCTTCGCAGAGAATTCCACGCCGCCGAAATTCGTCGCGACGATGCCCGGGTCGCAGCCTATCTCGATGCCCTTACCGACCACATCCAAGGCAACGAATTTCTCACATCGATCCCTATCGATATTCACGCTACGGCGTTCCAGGCCCGGGTATGGCAACTGCTGCGCGCCACGAAACCGGGGGAGACACTTACCTATCGCGGCATCGCCTCAAGGCTCGGCAATCCCAACGGGTCCCGCGCCGTCGCCCGCGCCTGTGCCTCAAACCGCGTGGCGATCGCGATTCCCTGTCATCGCGTGGTGGCTACCTCCGGCGATCTCGCCGGCTACCGCTGGGGAGTGGAGCGCAAACGCAAGATCCTCGACCGCGAGCGCTCTGGCCAGTAATCGGCTGTGTCTTAATGTGGTGGGTTGGCGTTCGATCCGCTGCCGCTCTGCTGGTTCTTTTTCTGGTCGTTCTGCTGCTTGCTATCGTTGTTCGCCATTCCCGGCGGAGTTGGCATGCTCTGGCGGTCATCCACATTCGAGGAGTTCGCCAGGTTCGGGGCCGCACCATTGTTGTTCTGTCCGGCCGTGCCGTCGGCGTTGCGCTGCGCCTCTCCCTGGCCCTGCGAACCGCCGCTCTGTCCCGGTTGCCCCGCGCCGCCGCCTTGTTTGCCGGCCTGTTTGTTCTCGTAGTGTTTCGCACTGTCGCCGCCCGACTGCTGCGTGCACCCAGCCATTGCGCCGCACAATCCAATTGCGAGCGGTATCGCTGTGCCTCTCATCTTTATTAGGATGCAGCAATAAATTACCGGGAAGTAATATCGTGTTTCGCTGCTTATCCCCTTCTTTCGCGCCGCCCCGCTGACGTAAACTGGCGTTCGAAGTTGCTCAAAGGAGATCCAGAATGTCGACCACTGCCAGCGCTCCGCCGCGCGGAATCGTCGGTCACCACATGGTGACGACCGCTTTCGAGCTCGATGAATTCACCATCGTGAAAAATCTCGGTGTGGTGCGCGGTATCGTTGTCCGTTCGCGCTCCATCCTCGGCTCCATCGGCGCCAGCCTGCAAACCATCGTTGGCGGCAACATCACCATCCTCACGGAACTTTGCGAAAGAACGCGCAATGAGGCGTTCGACCTCATGACCCAGCACGCCGCCGCGCTCGGCGCCAACGCCGTTATTGGCGCCCGCTACGACGCCACCGAAGTCATGCAGGGAGTCACGGAAGTCCTCGCCTACGGAACCGCCGTCTTCGTCGTAGCCAAGCAGCCATAAAACCCGGGTGCCCCATCCTGAGCCAAGCGAAGGGTGGGGTCTATGAGTTCGCAGAATTGAGGTCGTCCTGACGCAGCCTCGCAGCGGCGGAATCGAAGTATCCTACCTCACCAACGTTCTCTTCACCTCGTCCGCCGCGCGCAGTCCCGTTGCGATCGCGCCATGTACCGTCGCATGATGTCCCTTCCCTTCGGTCGCCTCGCCTGCGAAAAAGAGCGTCTCGTCTACCGGCGTTCCCAAGGCCTCCTGCGCTCCCAGGCCGCCGGCTTTCACGTAACAGTAGGCGCCGCAGGAAAACGGATCGCTCTGCCAGTCATGCGTATAGCCGGCAACAAAGTTCGCACGGATCTCCGGCGTATAGTGCGGCAGCACGTGTTCCAGCGACTCCCGCGCCTGGCGAACGATTTCGTCGTGCGGCTTCCCTCGCATTTTGTCGGCGTAGATATCCGGCGCCCATCCCACCAGCAGCGGCGCATCCAACGGATAAACCGTCCACCACGTGGGAAAGAAACGATCGTCAGCCATCAGGAAATGCATCTTCGACAGGTCCGGAAGCCCTTCCTTGTGCGACGTCCAGAAGCGATCGAGGAATTGCAGCACTACCCGAACTACTTTGCCCATTGCCAGCCGATTGGCCGCTTCCGTCTTCTGCGGCAGTGGGGGCGCGAACTCCACCGCGCCGGATTGCAACACGCCTAGCGGCAAGGTCACGATCGCGCGGCGCGCACGGAAGATGACCTCGCGCCCCTCGTGTGTCGCCAGTACTTCCACTCCATCGCGGCTCCAGATGACTTTCTTCACAACTGCATTTCGCTCGATCGGCGCTCCCTGCAGCCGCCCTTCATACCACTCGATAAGTGCCGCGTATCCGTGGGCCGGACGAAATTGCCGGTCGCCCTCGATCTCTTCCTCGGCCTTCGCCTCGCGCACCATTGCATGCACGCTGATCAATTCCGGATCGGCCGCGTGAAATCCGCGAACATACCGGATCGCCCAATCGAGGCTCGCCGGATCGTCCTCCCCAATATGCTTACGCACGAATTCCATGAACGGGCGGTCGGGTCCACGGTCATCCATCTCATCCAGCACCGACTCGCTGCGATCGAAGAAATCGAAGCTCTTGATCGTCGAGCCGTCTGAAGTGAAGTTCTTCCCGCCCAGTTCAACCGGGTCCAGCTTTGCTTTTTTTGCAATGGAGAAAAGTTCTGGCGGTTTGCCGTGAATGAATTCAGCCCCGAGATCAATCGCGGTCTGCAACCCCGCGGCGTGGACCGACCATACGCGCCCGCCAAGTCGCTCGCGGGCTTCCAGGATACGCAACTGCACTCCAGCATCGTGTAACTCGGCGGCAGCCGCGAGACCGGCTACACCGCCGCCAATGATCAGCACATCATCGATCGCCTGCATGCGCTACTGAGATGCCACGCGGCTCCGTTGCGGAGCCTACTTGTAGATTGAGTATTGATCGCCCGGCCGGTTCAGCTTGATCACGATCGTCTTATTCGGCTCGCTGAAGTCGAAATCTTCACCGTAGGTCTGGAACCCCGGCGCGATCACCTGGATCCGCACTTTGCCGTACGGCACCGCGATCTCGGTGTTGCCTTCCGAATCGGTCTTCAACTCCGAACCGCGACGCGACTGATTGCCGTTGCTGCTTACCGGATGCAGGATCACCGCCGCATTGCGCACCGGCTTTCCGTTGTCCGCCTTCAAGACCTGGAACTTCACGTCAGACTGCGGCGCGTCCTCCTCTTTCTTCTTGTCGGCAAATGCCAGAGAAAAAGAAAACAGCAAGGCGAATATGAGAAACAAGTGCTTCTTCATAGGCGATCTTTATTGTAACTCCGCATCGCCCGCCGTGGCCGCGACTCTTCCCATTCCCTGAATTTCGGGATATGCTCTGTGCGCTCCTACTTCTTTTGACGAGTCGCCTCTGTTCAGCCGCGCCGAACTTGCCTAGTCTGCACCTCTCCTTTTGAGCGGGCCGCAGTGCGCCCACGCTCTTCATAGCTCTTGGAATTCGAATGCGGCCTCGCATTCAGGAGACCCTTCTCATGCAGACTACGGAAACCATTCGTACCGGCCGTCTCTCACTCCTTCCCGCGACCGTCGAATCGATGAACGCAGAACTCGAAAGTCCGGCTTCTCTCGCAGCTTTGCTCCACGTGCGCTTGCCGCAGTCCTGGCCTCCGCCTTTGAATGACGAACATTCACAGCGCTGGATGCTCGATTATCTTCGGAAGCACGAAGGCAGCCGTTGGGGGATGTGGTACATCGTGCTGGCCGGCTCAACTCCGCAACTGGTGGGAAACTGCGGCTTCAAAGGCGAACCGCAGAAGGGATCTGTCGAGATCGGATACTCCATCGTTCCCGAACATCAACGCAACGGCTATGCCACGGAGGCGATTCACGGATTGTTGCGCTTCGCTTTCGCGGATCCGCGCGTGCGTCGAGTTCTGGCGGAAACCTTGCCGGAACTTATCCCGTCCATTGGCGTTCTGCGGAAATGCGGGTTCCGTCGCGTGCCCGGCGCCAGTGAACCGGGCGCGATTCGCTTCAGCATTTCGCGAGCCCTATGGGAGCGCGCTCTTTCCCGCAGCTAGACAATCGGTGAGCCCGGAGGAAACTCCGGGTTCGCCGGTTTGCGAAAGTCCATTCAATGTTTCAACGTGGGCCGGTCATCCGCAGTGGAATCCACCGATCGATGCAGCGTGGGCTTGCTATCCGGCGGATCTTCGACGACGTGTTCTTTGACCAGCGCCGCCAACCGGCTCTTCACGTCGTTGAACTCGCTCGATGTCACCCGGTAATCGTCGCGTGCCGGAAGCATGGTGCTCATCTCCGCCTGCGCTCGCCGTACCCGCTCCGCCGTCATCGGATGGGTATCGAAAGCCCGCGCCAGAAATCCTTTCTTCGCTTTCTCCAGTGCTTGCATGCGCTCGAAAAAACTGACCATCGCCGCCGGATCGTATCCCGTCGAATACGCATACTCCATGCCCAGCAGGTCCGCTTCGCGTTCCGCATCACGGGAAAATTTCATAAATGACATCGGCAACGCCACTCCCTCCGCTTCCCGCAGAGCCATTCCCACCGGCCCCGCCACGAACACTGCCGGGATGCTGCACAGGTTGAACAGGTCGCGCCGGCTCATGTTGTGCGTCGCGTGACGCGCCGCCACGTGTGCGATCTCGTGCGCCATCACCCCCGCCAGCTCGGCCTCGCTGTCCGCCGCCAGGATCAATCCTGTGTTCACGTAGAAATATCCGCCCGGCAGCGCAAATGCATTGACCTCGCTCGAATCCACCACCTTGATCGTGAACGGCACCTTTGCATCCGAGTTGCGTACCAGGTTCTGCCCCAAGCGGTTCACATACTCACTCACCACCGGGTCCTCGACGAGCCGCAATTCCTGCTCCGCCTCTTCGGAGATCTCCCGTCCCAAGTCCATCTCTTTATCGAGCGAGTAAAAATTCATGCCCTTGCCTACATCGCGGTCCCCGATCTTGGTAACGTCATATCGCGCCGCCAGCCGTTTCATCTCTTTCGATAGGCCGCTTGTCTCAACCGGAGCCGGGGGTCTCACCACCGGCGCCAACAAAACTGGCGCCTCTACCGGCAGCGCTGCGACTTCCGCCGACAACACCACATCCGCCGCATCACTCGCGTCCATCAATGCCGAAGAAAAATGGGGATTTTCTGCGCCTGCGAAACCAGGCAGCAACAGAACGGCTGCGAATCCCAACACCCGACTCGCTGGCTTGCAACCAACGACGAAAGCTTGCAACGCATCACCTCGGAGCCTAACGATTCCTCGCTACGAGATTTCGGGCCCGGGTGTGTGATCTCGCAGCGAATTAGAGAAACAAGAGAACACTCCCGTTGCCCGTCGCAGGTGCCCATCGCTTGCCAGAATCCAACTCCCAAGCTGCTCCTTTTCAGCAGCTTAGGATCTGAATGCGAAGCCACTACGAGCTCCGCCGTCCCCCGCCCTGCTACGAACGTCCGGTGTTCGCGCCCAAGCCTTGTGTCTCTCAGTTTCCCCTTCGGCACTGCCATTTCCCCGCTTTAGAAAATTCCAATATCTCCATTAGAATCAGTTAATCTGAGCCGTCCTCCGTCAACATTGAGTTACAATCGCTCATATTCCTCTCGGGCTGGCTTGACATCGGAGCCCGTTCCCTCCTAAAATTAGCACTCGGTGATGCTGAGTGCTAGCAGCAGCTCTGGGGTCTTTCCGGACCCGCCTTCTACCCGAAGGAATCGAGGCTGGTTGCGTACTTCACTCGGCTCGCATTGATCCCGGAAATCACTCTGAGTCCCGGTTAACTGAAGAATCCGCCGCGGCTGGTGCCGTGGCATCGATCACCAAGTGAGCAAAATTCGAAAGGAGTTCCAAGCAATGGCAACTGCAGTCGCAACCAAGCTGGTTCCGCTGTACGACCGCATCGTGGTTCGTCGTGTAGAAGAAGCTGAGACGACCCGTGGCGGCATCATCATCCCCGACTCCGCTAAGGACAAACCGCAGGAAGGCGAAGTCATCGCCGTCGGCAAAGGCAAGCAGAACGAAAAGGGCGAAGTCACCCCGCTGCAGGTCAAGGCCGGCAACCGCGTTCTCTTCGGCAAATATGCCGGTACCGAGATCACCATTGATGGCGACCTGCTCCTGATCATGCGCGAGGAAGAAGTCCTCGGCGTCATCGAGAAGTAACCACGGCGGCTCTGAGCCGCTGTCGCAGTTCACAGGTTTGAGGTAGAGCGGCGCTTCCGCGTCGCGTTCAGCAACCATCCCTCACGAGGGCTTCCGCCCCTGAGGCACTGATAGGAGATTTCAAAACATGGCAAAGCAAATCGTCCACGGCGAAGAGTCCCGCCAGTCGATTCTGCGCGGCGTTAACGTTCTCGCCGACGCAGTCAAAGTCACCCTCGGCCCCAAGGGCCGCAACGTCGTCATCGACAAGAAATTCGGTTCCCCGCTCATTACCAAGGACGGCGTCACCGTCGCCAAGGAAATTGAGTTGAAGGACACCATGGAGAACATGGGCGCCCAGATGGTGAAAGAAGTCGCCAGCAAGACCAGCGACATCGCCGGCGACGGCACCACCACCGCCACCGTTCTTGCCCAGTCCATTTACCGCGAAGGCGTGAAGAACGTCGCTGCCGGTTCCAACCCCATGGCCCTCAAGCGCGGCATCGACAAGGCTGTCACCGCCATCTGCGGTTCGCACGACGCCGACGGCAACCGCGTCAACGGCGCCCTCGACAAATTCAGCAAGCCGGTCACCGGTGAGATGATCGCCCAGGTCGGCACCATCTCCGCCAACAACGACGAGACCATCGGCAAGATCATTGCCGAGGCCATGAAGAAAGTCGGCAAAGACGGCGTCATTACCGTGGAAGAATCGAAGACCATGGAGACCCAGTTGGAAGTCGTCGAAGGCATGCAGTTCGACCGCGGCTATCTCTCTCCCTACTTCGTCACCGATCCCGAGCGGATGGAAGCCATCCTCGAAAATCCCTACATCCTGATTCACGAAAAGAAAATCTCCTCGATGAAGGACCTGCTCCCGCTGCTCGAGCAGATCGCGAAGGGCGGCCGTCCGCTCGTCATCATCGCGGAAGACGTAGAAGGCGAAGCCCTCGCAACCTTGGTCGTCAACAAGCTGCGCGGCACCCTGAACGTCGCGGCCGTCAAGGCTCCTGGCTTCGGCGATCGCCGCAAGGCCATGCTGCAGGACATCGCCATCCTTACCGGTGGCAAGGCCATCACCGAAGACCTCGGCATTAAGCTCGAGAACGTGCAGATCAACGATCTCGGCCAGGCCAAGAAAGTCACCATCGACAAGGACAACACCACCATCGTCGAAGGCGGCGGCAAGGGCGCGGAGATCGAAGGCCGGGTGAAGGAAATTCGCAGCCAGGTCGAAAAGACCACTAGCGACTACGACCGCGAGAAGCTCCAGGAACGCCTGGCGAAGCTCGTGGGCGGCGTTGCCGTGATCAAGGTCGGCGCGGCTACCGAAACCGAAATGAAGGAAAAGAAAGCGCGCGTAGAAGACGCCATGCACGCTACCCGCGCGGCCGTGGAAGAAGGCATCGTCCCGGGCGGCGGCGTAGCGCTCGTTCGTTGCGTGGATGCGGTCGACGCTCTGAAGCTCACGGGCGATGAAGGCATCGGCGCCAACATCATCAAGCGCGCGCTGGAAGAGCCTCTCCGCCAGATCGTCGGCAATGCCGGCGAAGAAGGCGCGATTGTTGTCGGCAAGATCCGCGACAGCAAGGACCCGCACTACGGCTACAACGCCCAGACGGGCGAGTACGTTGACCTGGTCAAGGCCGGCGTCATCGACCCGACCAAGGTAACCCGCACCGCCCTGCAGAATGCCGGCTCAATCGCTGGCTTGATGCTGACGACGGAAGCCCTCATCTCCGAGATCGCCGAGGAGAAGAAGGAACCCGCCGGCGGCCACGGTGGTGGCGGCGGCATGGGCGGCATGTACTGATCGCGCAGTCCGCGGCGTCCGAGCCGCGGGCGATCATCCTGAGCGAAGGACGCGCAGACCATCGCGCATCCGAAGTCGAAGGATCTTTCAAGTACTGCTTAGAACTGGCCGTCAGGTATAGAAGAGCCCTCGCGCAAGCGGGGGCTCTTGCTTTTCTGCCCCGCGTCCAACATGAATCGGATCTGGTGTCTGCAGACGCGAGGTAGAGCGGCGTTCTTCGCTGCCACAAGCGAACATGCTGTCGATGCGTTTCGCATGCGCTAGGGAACAGCCTCTGTACCACGACAAGTTTGAGCGCCTGAATGACGACCAAAACCGAACCAATCCTCAGTTCACTGGTCAGCAGTGAAAATGTTCGGGCACCACGTAGCCGACCACGACGAAGTGATAACGTCGACGCATATCTTCCAGGACTGGCTCAAAAAGATCGCAATGCCGAAGGGCCATCAGCTTGCGCCGCCGATAACAACTCGCGGTGGCGAAGTGCAGGTGACCACCGCCATAACGACGCTCCAGGCCAGTCGGCATGACATGAGTTTAGAGAACTCTTCTGATTCGGTCTGTGATCCCTCCCACTGCTCGCGAAAGGCACGCGAGAATGGGGCACCCCTCAGATGTGAAGATGGGCCGAAAACCTGCGTAACGGAGAGAAGTGGGCCACCCGCCCGCAGATTTAAGTTTGGGAGGTGTGGCCACCCGACAGGTTGGAGACGGAAGTGGACGCACCCATCAAATGTTGACTCCTGCGATAATGTAGAACTTCGAGCTTAATCGAGTCGGAGGATCGCATGCCAGAAGAGACGGTGGATTCCCTTGATAACATTGTAGAGAAATTCACGCTCGCGCCTATCGTAACTGATTTAACGAGTAACTTCGTGAATCAGTGCCCAATCGCGATTGCCGACTCTATATCCTGCGAAAACGTATCTGGGTGGATCTCGCCAAAGCAATTTGAATTTTGGGGTGAATACATCGCCCCAAAGGACCGGGATGTATTGGCGGGTGTTACGCATGCCTTGGTGCACCGGTATCGGGAACGCAGGTTTTTTCGAGGTAAACCTGACGTCGACTCCAGAACCGAGGTCAACTACGTCTTTAATTGTCTTCGAATAATCCGACCTACTTCAGTACCCTTCCGATCCGTCCAGGGCTACTTCGATAATGAGCAGGTCGAGATAACTGGCCTCTCGCTCTCAACGGCTCCAAGGCTGCACGTTCCCATCACTCAGGTTCTTAATCGCGTAAATGCGCAAGACATCGATGCGCTTGTCCGCTTATTTCCAGGCTACAAGTCAGTAACCAACGAGCCACAGAACTATTTGCAACGGGCCCTGTTCTCCTACGAACAAGCTTATTCATCCGGGGTATCAGGTCAGTTGCAGTTCCTTAGCTGGATGATGGGTCTAGAGGGAGTCTTGTCGAAAGGCAAAGAGCTGACCATGCCGCAGTTCAGACAAGCGATTCTACGTAATTTCTCTGATCTCGACATCAAAAAGCCGGAATGGGACACCGGACCTTATTTCTCAGATCCGTTAATGGTTCAACAAGTGGTGGATGATCTGATCGAACTACGAAACGCTATCGTACATGCCCGGCGTTACCCGGAATCATTACAGCAACAAGAACGTGATCATCTTGGGGCCAGTCATTCGAGAGCAGACTATCTAAACGCAGCAGCAGCAGCGATGCTCCGCATCGCTCTCTTGAAGGAGATTAAGTCTCGTGTCCCTGTCGCTCACTGAAACAGTGACGGCAGTGATGAAACTTCTATACCAATCGTCAAATTCGATTGATATGGCCCACCTGCCGCAGAGTGTTCC
This sequence comes from uncultured Acidobacteriaceae bacterium, assembly GCA_963703075.1. Classification (GTDB taxonomy): domain Bacteria; phylum Acidobacteriota; class Terriglobia; order Terriglobales; family Acidobacteriaceae; genus Korobacter. The sequence continues at coordinate 899,386 of OY969786.1, read as the reverse complement.
GAGTTCGGATCAGACTGTACTCAACGACACGATCCATTGTCTTCACGCATCGGGACTTGCTCGCGTGCAGTTCGTTCAGGGAGTTCTTGATAAAACACCGCGGGGACTTCAAGCTTTCATTTCGGACACATATCTCGCTGAAATTTTTGGTCTTTCATACATAGTACGACGTAGCAAGGCCGCTATCACTCATCTGATCGTGGAAGGCCGCAGTAAACCTGAGACCGGAGCTACGGCTTTTTACTGCGCCGATGTCGGTGGGCGACTCGTAACAGCAGCGCACAATGTCAAAGGTCGGAAGATCCTGCGCATCGAGGATCAGTCCGGGAAGGTACATCACTCGGGTTCAGCTGAAATCTCACAGATCATTGACGACTTGGATCTTGCAATAATTGAGGTCGCAGCACCGCCCAACCTCGACTGTCTCTCAGTCGAATGGGATCAAGAGGCCATCGATAGCCCAATGGGCCTACATGTATTCGGGTACCCACAAATTCCCCAACAATCCATTCCGGCGTTGATTTGCCGTACTGGTGAACTTGCGGGTGTAGGGCAAGATTTCTACAGACGCACCAGTTATATCGTCAGCGCCGTAACAACCTTAGGCTTCAGTGGAGGTCCCGCAATAAACGCAAAAGGGCTAGTCATTGGAGTTGTGGCGGGTGACCCCCAAAACTTAGAGTCCGCAGATTCAGAGAACCGAAACAACCCGGCAGCTTCCAATTCGGAAACGACTAACGAAACAACCTACGATTCAGAATATTCCATACTCACCCCAGCATGGTATATCCGGGATATATCGTGAGCCGTCTGCAATCTTGGCGGGTGGCCCACTTTAACTGGAACGGTGAGATTTGGGGTACCCCATCCTAGCTCGCCTTTTTGGAGAGATAGGGTGGCCCAATAAGCCGCGCCAACGGCGCTTCCTTGCCTTCCGGCCCTATCACACCCACCCGTGCTCTCCATCACCGACACTTCCCTCGTCCCCCGATATTCTGCCAACGTGGGGTGCTTTCCTCGCCAGAGAATGATCTTTACCAACTAGTAATCCGGCGCTCGACAGCGGTCAGCGGAGAAACTGCAAAAACGAGGGTTAACTCCCCTCGATGGAAGAATTTGCCTCTAAAGGTATGTGGATCGAAGATTTTAGGAGTTTTCCACAGCGTAAGTTGCTGAATCCGCATAGGGGTGGGGGGAGGGGGTACCCCGATATCAAGTGGTAAACCTACCTGTCTGGCGGGTAGCCCCCCACGAGCGCGTTACCACAGGCTGGCTTGCACGTAGGGGCGGGTCCACAACGTGATGTGCAGACAAACCGCTTTTGCCCAGGCGTTTTCGATCGACGAGCGTTTCTCTGGATCTGCGATCGCTTTGCTTGTGAAGTTGCGGATATCCACGACCACGGGGAGAAACGCGATCAGGTAACGCATGGGAACGACGTCGGGGGTGTGGCGGCCGTCGGTCTTGTTCTTTTTCTGCGGGGTGTGGCGCAGTCCGATCTCTTCCTGGTAATTGAGCCACGCCTGATCATGGGGACGCTCGGCAACGTCGATGACCCATTGCACGAACCGTTTTTTCACGCGTGCTTTGTACTCGTCATCCGGCTTGCCATCCGGGCCGAAAAACCATTGCGCGAGGTGAGGCTGGGCGCCGATGACGGATCGCCAGGCGTCCACCATCGGTTCGGCGTGCGCCCGGAAGAACTCGGCATGTTCGTGTAGCCGTCGAGCCTCCTGCTCCTTCCACCCGACGGTTTGTTCCAGATGCTGCAAGTCCTCCATCGATAAAGGGGAATGGGCGCTGTTCGAGGCCCCAAATTCATAGCCGGGTATGGATGGCTGCGCTGTCATGATTGGCGCTCCTCGACCCGCTGCACGAGCGAGCGTTGGATGGAGAGCAACGCTCCCGAGCGTTCCAATCTTTCTACGTATTCTTTGTGCAGAGGGTGCGCCGCCAGCTTGGCACGATAGACCTCGTACTCGGCGAGCGAGGGGAAATCGATGATGCCGAAAGCTTCATTGGTGGCTCCGGCGAAGTCAGTAGGAAGGTAGTAGCCGACAACTTTGCCTCCGCTCTCGCGGATCGGCTTCAACTCGGTTTCCACATAGGCCCGAACGTCCGACATCTTGTTGGGATCGATGGTATAGCGCAAATGAAGGGTGATCATGGGTAGCTCCTTTTGCATAAAAGCGTATCTCTTGTGTGCGATGAATACTTCAGCGCCGGCGGAAATATGGTTGTTGCGCAGGAGCAGGGGAAGGACCACCATCATCGTTTACCCATAGAACGCGCGGTTTCTATAGGGGGGATGGGCGGGGATGGGGGGTATAATCCGCGTCACCTATGGCACTCGAAGCGGGTACGAAATTTGGGCCGTACGTCATCGAATCGCTGATCGGCAAGGGTGGAATGGGCGAGGTGTATGCGGCCCGGGATTCGCGCCTGCAGCGCAAGGTCGCGATCAAAATTCTGCCAGCCCACCTTTCCTACAACGAGGACCTGCGGGCGCGCTTCGAGCAGGAGGCGAAATCCATCTCGGCGCTGCAGCACCCGAACATCTGCGTGATCCACGACATTGGTTCGCAGGACGGCGTGGAGTTCATGGTGATGGAGTACGTGAACGGGTCGACCATGGACAAACTGGTCGGGAAGGACGGGCTGCCGACCGATGTTGCGGTGCGCTACGGGATCCAGATCGCGGATGCGATGGCGTGCGCGCATGCGGCGGGCATCGTACACCGCGACCTGAAACCGGCCAACATCATCGTGGACCAGGGCGGTCTGGTGAAGGTGCTCGACTTCGGGCTTGCCAAAGTAGCGGTGATGGCGACGACGGCGGCGGCGGAAACGATGACCGTCGGCACGACGCCAGGAACGATTGTGGGCACGGTGGCGTACATGTCGCCCGAGCAGGCGGAAGGAAAGCCGGTCGATGCGCGCAGCGACGTCTTCTCGTTCGGCGCGGTTTTTTACGAGATGCTCAGCGGCCATCGCGCGTTTGAAGGCGAATCGAGCGCCGCGCTGCTGGCCTCCGTTTTGCGCGATGAACCGAAACCCCTCAGTGCACTGAAGCATGATGTTCCGCCGGAGGTGCGGCAGATCGTGTCGCGCTGCCTGAAGAAAAGCGCGGCGGCACGCTATGCCGACGGCACGGAACTGGCACGCGAGCTGAAGAGCTGCCGGGAAATGCTGTTCCCGGAATCGGGCACCGGACTGAGTGCAGCCCGGATTGCGCACGAGGCGAAGCGTCCGCGGTTTTTGATTCCCGTGTTGCTGCTGGTGATCGCGCTGGCGGCGGGGGTGGGTTGGTGGATCAAGCACGCGCGCGAGGTGCGATGGGCGCGAGAGGTGGCGATCCCGCAGGTGACGCAACTATACGATCAAGGAAAGTACGGCGATGCGTTCGCGCTGGCGACGAAGGCGGAAAAGACGGTGCCCGGCGATCCGGCGCTGGCCAAGCTATGGCGGGTGGTGTCGTATGACATGTCGGTGGAGAGCGACCCGCCGGGGGCGGAAGTTTACCGGCGCGAATATACGAATGCCTCCGGCGCATGGGAGTATGCGGGCAAGACTCCGCTGGTGCATTCGCGGCAGCCGCGGGGGACGTTTCTGTGGAGATTTGAGAAACAGGGCTACGGAACCGTGGTGCGGGCCACGATTGCATTGACGGGGAAATTCGCGGTGGGGCCGGCGGACCCGATCAGCACGCATGTGACGATGGACCGCGTGAGCGATACGCCGGCAGGGATGGTGCGAGTGGAGCCGGGAAAATATATCAACGTGCTCTTCATTCCCGGTTACGAAGGTATGCCGGAGTTGGCGCTGAAGGATTATTGGATCGACCAGTACGAGGTGACCAACAAACAATACAAAGCCTTCGTGGCGCAGGGGGGGTACAGCAAGCCGGAATACTGGAAGCAGGATTTCGTGCGTGACGGCAAGAAGCTGACGTGGGCAGAAGCGATGGCCCTGTTCCAGGATGCAGCCGGACGTCCGGGTCCGAAGGATTGGATTGCGGGGCAGTATCCCAGTGGGAAAGACGACGATCCGGTCACGGGGATCAGTTGGTTCGAGGCAGCGGCGTATGCGGAGTTTGCGGGCAAGAGTTTGCCGACGATGTATCACTGGAACCGCGCCGCTGGGCCGACGATGGCCTCGTTGATTGTGCCGGCGAGCAACTTCGGGACGGGTGGAGTGTTGCCGGTGGGTACACGGCAAGGGGTTGGGCCGTGGGGCACCAGCGACATGGCGGGCAACGTGAAGGAGTGGATCTGGAACGAGACGGGCGATGGAAGGCGCTACATCCTAGGCGGAGCGTGGGATGAACCGAACTACATGTTCGTGGATCCGGACGCGCAGTCGCCGTTTTTGCGCGGGGCGGATCTTGGATTCCGGTGCGTGAAATACATGGAGCCAGCGACGGTGCCGGCGGTGGCTTTGGCGCCGGTGGTGTCTCCGCGACGGGATTTGAGCAAACTGAAGCCGGTGTCGGATGAGCTGTTCGCGGCGTACCGCAGCATTTATTCGTACGATAAGACGCCGCTGAATGCGTTGGTGGAAAAGCAGGACAGCGGCGAAGCGGATTGGACGCTGGAGAAAATCACTTACACGGCAGCGTATGGGAACGAAATGGCGATCGCTTACCTGTTTCTGCCGGCGAATGCGAAGCCGCCCTACCAGACGGTCTTATTTTTCCCTGGGTCGAACGCGCTGCTGATGCGAAAGTTCACCAGTTATCCGACCGCTGCACTGGATGGAATCCTGCGCAGCGGACGCGCGGTCATTTATCCAGTTTACAAAGGGACGTACGAACGCGGCGACGGGATGGAATCGGATATACCGAACCGCAGCGCGGAGTGGCGCGACCACGTGGTGATGTGGGTAAAAGATGCTTCGCGGGCGCTGGATTACGTGGACACGCGGGCAGACCTCGATCACGAGAAGATCGCTTACTACGGCTATAGCTGGGGCGCGGAATTCGGGGCGCTGATTCCTGCGGTGGAATCGCGGATTAAAGTGGTGACGCTGGCGCTGGGGGGATTTGATTTCCATACGTCGCTGCCCGAGGTAGACACGGTGAATTTTGCGTCGCGGGTGAAGCAGCCGACGCAGATGCTGAACGGACGGTACGATTTCTTCTTTCCCGACGAGTCAACCCAGGAGCCGCTGTTCGGAGCGCTGGGTACGCGCAAGGAAGACAAGAAGCACTTGCTCTACGACACCAGCCACACCCTTCCCCGCAACGAATTGATCAAGGAAAACCTGAACTGGCTCGACAAATATCTCGGCCCAGTGCATTAACCTACGCGGATCCTTTCTGGCGGTTGAGATACCACCGGTAACCGAGCCACGCCACGATCCCGATCATTCCTATCCAGCCGAGAAAGCGGACGAAGGCCGCGATCTGGGTATCGTGCAGGAGCAGGCCCCACCAGCCGAACATGGTGTTCCAGTCGTGTTCCACGGTTTCGGAGTCGCCGAGGGAGACGAGAGGGAGCGCTTCAGCACGAGCGTCGGCCATGTAGGTGGCGGTGTAGAGGAAGTTCTCGAAGAAGAAGAATGTGCAGAAGACGAAGCCCGCGAGCTGGCGGTGATAGAAGAAGTACGACGCGAGGAGGAACGGCACCATCCACTGAAGCAAGGTGCCGCCCATGATGCCGATTTTGTAGCCGAACCATCCGAAGAGCGCGTGGCCGCCTTCATGCACCACCAGGTTGGCGTTATCGATAAAGAGGAAGCCATCGTGGTTGGCGGCGGCGTAGAGCAGGAACATCCCGTAGAAGATGGCCGAGATGACGAAGATCGGCGTTGATACGGGCTTCCACTGCGCGTCTTCGTCTACGAACCAGGCGACAAAGCGTTCGATCATCGAAGGCCAGCATAGGTCGGCCTTGGGGCGGGCGCATGTATAAATGCGAAGCCGGACGCACGCGAGTAACGTGTCCCCCCGAGAGAGGCGCTTAGGAAGGCGCGAAGCTCTCAGCAAATCGCCTGCGGCAGCGCGGAGGGGCGCTGCGCGCCCGGCTTTTGGCACGACTGAAGTCGTGCCCCTTCACGAAGCTGGTGCAGACTAGACGAGCGATCGCGAAGCTGGTGCGGAGGGGCGCTGCGCGCCCGGCTTTTGGCACGACTGAAGTCGTGGCCTTTCACGAGGCTGGTGCAAGGTGCGCGCAGGAAGTTCCCGTCTCGTCTGAACGTCAGACGTGCGGTACATCCAACGCCAATCGACGTAGGATGCACCGCACCAGGGCGAGCAACTGCATCTGGAGTTTTGCTTCACCGAATTCGAACTGGCGATGGAACGGGAACGGTAACGGCGGATGAGCTGACGTGGGTAAAGAACCACCGCCCATCGATCTTTTTGGCTTCGCCGCTAAGGTTTACGTGGCTTTTGGCTATCCAGGAGGGCAGGCCGGTCGTTGGATCCAATGACACGTCGAAGTAGTGGCATTCGAAATACACCGAAGATTTCCACCGGCCGTCTCGATCCCTTACAGGGTTGAACTTCGTTTTATATGCAGGGGACAGCGACACAAACTTATTGGCTAGCTGCATCCCGCCGGAAACATACTTGAAGAAGGTGCACAGGGTGCCCTGTCGACCGGTGGAAGAGGTGTCGCCCGTGGGCACAGGGCAAGTTTCGGGATCATCCGGATCGCCATAGCCGATGTAATTTCCTGCCGCGGCGGAAGTGCTCACAATCGTGACTTCGCCATCCTTCGTCCAGAGCGCGACGGCGTCGCGGATACGCTGAGTGATCACCGCAGGCGAATCGCCGTTGACGGGATCGTGGACGCTCACTGACGCGTGAAAGGCTGCGTGAAGGCCTTCCAGTTCAGCCCATTGCGCCAGGCGATCGCCGTCGTCCCGCCAGTCACCTGCCTGGGCAACTCCTACCGCCGCGATCATTCCGACAGCGAGCAGGGCCAAAAAACGTGAGTACCTCTTGAATGTGGATTTCATGTCGGTCTCCCTCTGATTTTGTCTTTCGTCCATTGCGGGGCCGAGTCTCCATAACTGCCCGGGGGAGAGCAATGCCTGCCGGGCGAATTGTTTGTCCCCGAAGAAGTCTTTCTGCTGTAGCCAGTTGGAAGAAGTTGTCCCCAGTCTCCTAGAGTGCTAGACTCCCGGCTCACGATCTGGCAAGTGTGGAATGTCGCTCGCACACACGCAAAACGTGGTTCGGTTTGGCCAGTTTGAGCTGGATCTCAGGACACGGCAGCTCGCCAAGAACGGCGCGAAGATCCGGTTGTCGCAGCAGCCGGTTCAAGTCCTGGCGTTGCTCCTGGAAACTCCCGGCGAGGTGGTGACGCGGGAAGAATTCAGGCGACGCCTGTGGTCGTCCGATGTGTTTGTCGACTTTGACCACGGGCTGAATAAATCCATCCAGAAACTGCGCGACGCACTGGGGGATTCGGCAGATTCTCCTCGTTACATCGAAACCATTCCGCGCATCGGATACCGCTTCATTGCGCTCGCCAGCAGCGCTGAACGGCCGTCAGAAACTCGAGTTTTCGAGCCGGCGATTGCCCCGGCCCTCCCGCCGAGTGGCGGGATCGCCAAAAACCGCCGGGCACGATGGCTTCTTCTGGCTGTGGCTGCGGCGGCCTGCGTGGTTCTGGCGATTGGCGGCCTAGCCCTCTATCGAGTGCGCCATCGGCTGCCGGAGCGGTACCTGCAGCTAACAGATTTCACGGACTCGGCGGTGGCGCCGGTGCTTTCGCCGGATGGGCATATGGTGGCATTCATCCGTGGAGACAATGGTTTTCTCACGTCCGACGAAATCTACGTCAAGATGCTCCCTAACGGCGAGGCCAGACGGGTGACGGACGACGCACGGCCGAAGTATGGATTGGCTTTCTCGCCGGATGGGACCGAGATTGCCTACACGGTATTGGAGACTACCGAGTTTTCCACGTACGAGGTATCCGCTTTAGGAGGAGAGCCTCATCTTCTGCTGAAGAACGCCGCGGGACTGGTGTGGCTTGACCCGCAGCACCTGCTTTTTTCTGAGATCAGGACGGGAATCCATTTAGGAGTCGTTACGGCAACGGAGACCCACGCCGGCCTGCGCGAGATTTATTTCCCCGCGCACGAGCGAGGCATGGCCCATTACTCATTCCCGTCTCCGGATCGCCGCTGGGCATTGGTGGTGGAGATGGACGGGAACGGCGATTGGGCGCCGTGCCGCCTGGTTGCGTTGGATAGCCGGAGTCAGCCGCGATTGGTTGGACCCACGGGGGCGTGCACTTCCGCCGGGTGGTCACCGGATGGCAGTTGGATGTATTTCACGGCCGCCGTGGAAGGACGGAGCCACATCTGGCGTCAGCATTTCCCGGGAGGGGAGCCGGAGCAAATCACCTTTGGACCCACGGAAGAGGATGGGGTGGCAGTCGAGCCGAATGGGCAGACGCTCATCACCTCAGTGGGAGTACATGAGAGCGCGATCTGGATTCACGACGGGAGTAAGGAGCGGCCGCTCTCTTCCGAGGGCGAAGTTATCGGCGGATTCTCTTCCCCTGCCTTCAGCCCGGATGCCAGCGCTATTTATTACATGTTGCGGCGGCGGGAAAGTTCCGACGCGGAACTGTGGCGAACGGTGGTGGACTCCGGGAAAAGCGACGTGGTGTTCCCTGGGATTTCAATCACCGATTTCGATATCTCGCCGGATGGCAAACAGGTGGTGTATACGACCCCTGCGCGAGACGGGACCCTGCAGGTATGGACAGCGGCCGTGGACCGAAGTTCACCCGCCGTAAAAGTGAACCTGTCGGAAGTACGGTCGCCGCATTTTGGCGCAGGGGGGCAGATTCTGTTCCAGCAGACGGAGGGAAACGAAAACTACCTCGAGCATATCAATGCGGATGGGTCGCACCGCTCGAAGATCTTCCCGTCTCCCATCGGGGAGATCCAGTCTGTTTCTCCGGGCCGCCGATGGGTCACTGCCGAGGTTCCCAGAGCGCCGGATACCAACCTTCCCGCGATCGTGGCCATTTCTGTGGCCGACGGAGCCTCGCAGCGCATTTGCGCGCCCTGGTGTTTAACCAAGTGGTCCACGGACGGGAAGTTTCTGTTCGTTTCTGTGGAGGATCCGTCGCGAACCAGTCCTGGGCGAACCTTGGCAATTCCCGTCGGTCCGGGCGAAAGTCTGCCGGATCTCCCAGTGGGAGGTATCGCGCCACTGGCCGAAGCGAAAGTGGTTCAGGGAGCCGCATCGGTGGGGCGCGGAGAACTGGTGCCAGGCAAGGATCCCGAGCATTATGCCTGGGTGAATACCACCGTCCACCAGAACCTCTATCAAATCTCGCTGCCCTAGCGAAAGTTGGTCGGAGGAAATGTCACGATGAGCGCATACGGTCAGCGGAGCATTGCGCAGGGGTGATTGAATATATCGAACGAAAGCCGGCGCGCCGCGGCATTGCGAAGACAAGACGAGAGCTTCCGTTTTCCCTGCCCCAGTGGCTAAAGCCAACAGCAAGAGCAGGCGCTGGTTCGGCGACGTAAACGTCGCCGCTACCTCACGTCAGAAGCCTCCCCTGACGTAAACGTCGCCGCTACCTCACGTCAGAAGCCTCCCCTGACGTAAACGTCGCCCCTACCTCACGTCAGAAGCCGCCCTGGCGTAAACGTCGCCGCTACCTCACGTCAGAAGCCTCCCTGACGTAAACGTTGCCGCTACCTCTCGTCAGAAGCCTCCCTGACGTAAACGTCGCCCCTACCTCACGTCGGGGTGCGGTCGTGCCGTCTTCGGACGAAGACCCGGCGCAGGTTGTCGAGGTCGACTCAGCTACGACGCGCCGCTTCCAGGCGAAGATCTTTCACGTGCTTACTCGGGGGTGTGCCGGACAGCGCGACAGACGGCCCACGCAATTCATTCATCCCACTCTACGGTGAACTACGATGCCGGCGGCGCGGCGGGCGGGCTGCACGCGCCTTCGTTCTTCACCAACCCTTTCACCTCAAACTCGCGTATTCCGCCGCGCTTTTTATGGACCCTGCCTCTCAACTTCACGCGCGTTCCCGTCTGCAGGTTCATGGTGTCGGCCGCGAGAGTATAGGTCTGGTGGTCCTGATCGTTCGTCAGGTGCAGGCCCTGGTCGCTCGAGGAAACACATCCCTCGATCCGTTTCTGGTGCACCTTGATGTACACCACCACCACGACCACCGTGACCGCGGCCGCGACACCGATGACCGCGCCTATGAACTCTCCCTTGCTCGTGTCCAATGCCGTTCAGGTTGAAACCTGTACTGCCCGATTGTGCCCAGGTCATGGAGCTCAGGCCCACGGCCACAACCAGTGCGCAAATTCCAAGCCGCATAGAGAGTTCTCCTTCTGCCTCGTCAGCATTCCGATGTCGAACCTGGCTCTCTGCGGTGACAACGCGCCGCTATCGCGCAGGCAGAGCCGCAGGACGATCTTTTGCGGAAGGCTCGGCGACCGGATGCTAGTCCACGCGTTTACATCGGTCGAGCCAAATCGGGGGGCGTGGGAGAGTTTTCTACAGCCTGAGCTGCTGAAATGCACGAGCGCGAAAAGGGTACCCGGAACCAAGCCGTCACCCACAATGCGTCGGGCAGCGGAACTATTCCCTCTCACTGCACGTATCATCCCTAGTGATAGTGTGTCTAGATTCTGGTTGCGAGGAAAAAGGGATGCGCAAAGGATATAGGGGACTCGTTTCGGTTGGCCTGTTGTCGCTCGCGCTGTTCAGCCTGCCGGCGATCGCAAGCGCCGACTCAAAGGGCAACGCCGACTCGATCGTCATCACGTTTAAAGACGGCCACCAGCAGACCTTCTCGATGTCGGACATCAGCCAGATCGAGTTCAAATCGCCGAGCGACAAGCATGCCGCCAACCGGGCTGGACCTCCCGGGGCGGCCATTTTTCGTCGGCAAGTGGACGGTGGGCGACAACCAGGGACACACCTACACCTTCACGTTTTCGGAAAACGGCGAGGCTTCGAACACCGTGGAATCCGGCGGCCGCGGTATTTGGACGTACGTGGACGGCGAGGTTCATGTGGCCTGGGAAAATGGCTGGCACGATGTGATTCGCAAGGTTGGCCCGAAGTACCGCAAGTTCGCCTTCGAGCCCGGCCGGTCATTCGACGACTCTCCCAGCAACACGGGCGAAGCCCACAAGACGAATGCGGAGCCCATTTAAGGAAGTCGTTGGCGGCCAGGACAAGCTGATTCCCTAGGCCCGGCCCGCAAACTCGCGCGTCTCGGTCGACACCTTGACTCGTTCGCCTTCCTTAATAAAGAGCGGCACGCGGATTTCGACGCCGGTTTCGAGGGTGGCTGCTTTGGTCACGCTGCCCGCGCCTGAATCGCGCGCTCCCGGCTCGGTATACTTCACTGCCAGTTCGACGAACGTGGGCAACTCCATGCCGATGGGGTTGCCGTTGTACTTGCTCATCTGCACGATGAGACCTTCGATGAGGAAATCTTCGGCATCGCCAACCATTTCTGCAGTGAGGGTGTGGGTCTCGAAACTTTCCTGGTCCATGAAGTAAAACCCATCGGCATCGCGGTACAGATACGAGGCGGGCACTACTTCCAGGTCGGGTTCCTTGAATTTGTCACTCGCCTTGAAGGTCTTATCGAAGACCGCACGGGTGAGCAGGTTCCGCATTTTCAGGCGAACCAGGGTTTGTGCCCCGCGGGCGGAAGGGGTGTTCACCTCCGCCTCCAGGCAGTGATAGGGCACGCCTTCGTGCTCGAAAAACATTTTGCGCTTCACGCTCATTGCGTCGATTAATGCAGCCATAGCCCTTTCAGGATAACCCGGCTGGCGCCTGACGTGGCGTCGCCGGATGGGAGACTCACATCGAAAACCAGGGGCCGGATGCTATACTCCTGCCCAACTCCCCGATTACGACGGCTGACACAGGAGACCGGCGATGCGAAAGCTGTTTCGTCTAAGCTGCGCCCTCTTTTTACTGGTCCCGATTTCGTTCGCGCAATTCACCGTCAAGGGCGAAAACCCGCCCCCGCCGCCTCCGCCCAAGGTCCAGGTCACGGTCAGCGACGTGATCAAAATGTCGAACGCCGGGTTGAGCGACGAGATGATCATCCAGCAGATCAAGAAGAACGCGCAGCCCTTCGAACTGACGCCCGATCAACTTGTCCGGCTTAAGCAGAACTCCGTCAGCGAGCGCGTGATTCGGGAAATGGTTGGGCCGGTGCCTGCGTTGCCCGATGCTCCTGTCGGCGTGCGACGGCCTCCGGAGCCGAGCGATATACCGACCGACGTGGGCCTCTACGTGAAGCAACATAACAAGTGGGGCGACGTGCTGCCGGAAATTGTGAATTGGAAGACCGGGGGCGTGCTCAAGAACACGGTCACCGTCGGCGTTGTGAAGCAAGACCTCAACGGACACTTGAACGGCGGCAGCAGCGCGTTGCGGCTAGGGCAACCGCTCGAATTCCTGGTTGTCACCCCAGAAGGCGTGGCTATCACCGAGTATCAGTTGCTGCATCTCCATCAGAACCCGGGCAACCGTGAATTCCGCACCGTGACCGGAGGCGTTTTTCATGTCTCCAGCGGTGCCCGCGACACGGTGAACTTCGAGTGGACCAAGACCGCGCCCCGCACCTATACGGTGAGACTCGACCACCTCGCCGCCGGCGAATACGGCTTCCTGCCTCCCGACGCGATTGCCGCGCGCAACGCCGCCGGCTCGCAGGGCAAGCTCTATACCTTCAAAGTGGTGGAGTAAACGGTAATCGAACGAAGGCCTGCACAACTCATCGTCGTTAGAAACGCACTCGTCAGGATGAGCACTGTACTACCTGCGATGCCATTGGAACTACCGGAAGGAAACGATGGGTCACCACAACAACCATTTGCCTTGTCTTCTGTCTCTTCTAGAGGCAAGTTGGATGCGACTACTTTGGGTGGGATAGTGGCTCGGCGCAGCCCGCTATTCTCGCGGGCGTGCTCAAAATATCCTGCGAGCGCTGCGGCTATGAATGGAGCGCCGACTCTTCACAGCTCCAAACCATCGTTCGATATGACTATTAGATGATGGTTGGAGAAGAGGCGATACCACGCGCAGTCCTGGGCATCGCAAGTTTCGTGGATGTCGCATAGAACTTCGCAGTTCTTGTACAAACTGCACAGTGTGCGCGGAACGCTGGTACACTGCGAGCTACCCCAACGGGCGCGCGGGGATTGGATCTGAGCGAGGTGGAAAAGCACCGCTACTTTGGGATCGCGCCACCAGCCTGATGCCCACTATTACCACTGGGAGTAGGAGATGGATTCCATCCCACCCAAGCCGCTTGTGCGAACATCCTAATCGGAAGTTTGATTTTTCCGTGTATGTCAAGGTTTCCCGGTAACCGGCGTTTTGCGTTTACGATTTTCGATGACACCGACGGCAGTTCGGTTGAGAACACGTCGCCGGTGTACAAATTGCTGACTGAGATCGGTCTTCGTGTCACCAAGTCGGTGTGGCCGCTGGCGAATCTTTCAAGCGGTCGTTTAAGCGGGGGAACGCTGCAGGATGCCGAATACCTTGGGTTTGTTCGAGCACTAAGGGACGAAGGGCACGAGATTGCGCTGCACTGTGTTCGCAACTCCGACTCCGTACGAGAGGTAGTCAAGCGCGGTCTTCAAGAATTCCAGGACCGCCTTGGCCTGATGCCGCGCGCTCACGCCAATCATTCAAGGAACCGCGAAAATCTATATTGGGGCGAATCGCGCATCACGACGCCGATGATACGCGCGCTCTATGAGACTGCGACCGGGTTCCGAAACCGGGGCACCTTTGAAGGACACATTGAACACTCTCCCTATTTCTGGGGAGACATGTGCCTGGAACACGTGGACTACGTCAGAAACTTCGTGCTGGGAGAAATCAACCTTGATCGGGTCAATCCCACGATGCCTTACCACAATCCAAAGACGCCGTTCGTCAAGGCGTGGTTCACCAGCACAGATGGTTGCGTGGTAAACCGCTTTTGCGAAACCTGCGGTGAGGCGCAACAGGACAGGCTGGAAGAAGAAGGCGGGGTGTGCATCATGTATACCCATTTCTCCTGCGGGTTCTTCGAGAAGGGATTGCATCCTCGTTTCGAAACCCTGATGCGCCGCCTGGCGAGCAAGAATGGTTGGTTCGTTCCCGTCTCTACCTTGCTCGATCACCTGCTAAAGCAGAACCCATTAAAAGATATCCCTGCCCAAGAGCTAACAAAGCTCGAACGCCACTGGTTAGCTTACAAACTTCGGCATGGACCTTCGTAGAACTCGTCCGCGCACGACGGCGTTTCGTCGTAGCGGTGGAAGCGTTTCATGAAGTACGGACGATGGGTCGCGACACGTATTTACCCCGCGGCCGATGATCGCCGTTGGATGTTCCTGCCCCCGGAAGACCGCGTATAAAGGGATTTCTACCGGAAATGGCCCGATACGGTCCTCGTCTGGCCCCGCCTGAGCTTCGCTCAGCCGGCTGGAAAACGCGAAGATTCAGCAACTTGGGGAGACAGGCGGACGAAGCGGCGAAACTTCAATTTTGCCTGACTTTCGTCACTTGACAGCTCAGTTTTGAGAGTAGAATGAGGTTCCCCCAGCTGCTACTCGGCCTAGTACTCAAATTCAAAACGTTCGGGCCTCAAACAGATGTGCCCTACGCGGGCGATAACGTCCGTCGTGGTGTGAGGCACAGCGCCATGCAAAGTGATGGAGGCGGAAAATGAAACGTACGCGCGAGTCCGGCAACATCATTGTGTTTACGGTGATCGGGATGACGGTATTTCTCGGCGCGGCTGGCCTGGCGATCGACATGGGCGTGCTGCGCTACGAAAAACGCCTGCAGCAAACGGCGGCTGATGCGGCGGCGATCGCGGGTGCGTCAAACCTCACTTACTCGGGATACGATACGGGCGCGAAGAATGCTTCGGCTCTCAACGGCTTCACGGACGGACAGAACAGCGTAACCGTAACCGTCAACGCTCCGCCCCAGAGCGGCCCGCACAAGAACGTTGCCGGTTATGTCGAGGTATATGTGGCAGCGGTGCAGCCAACGTATTTCATGAAAGTCTTTGGCGTGGGCAGCGAGACGGTGACGACACGCGCGGTGGCGACCGCCAACGGAGGTGGAACCGATAGCGGGTGCCTCTACACTCTCGGTCCGCCAACCAACGGGATTGGAATCAACATCAACGGAAATCCTACGCTGAACGCCAAGAGTTGCGGGATCGTCGACAACGGAAACTTCGACACCAAGGGCAACGCGTTAGTTGTAAATGCCGGAACATTTGGGGTTGCGGGAAATGCGGACCAGTCGGGTAAAGGCGGTACGGTGACTTGCACTGACTCGTCCACTTGCCCGGTAACCGGGATGCCGGCCTCGGGAGATCCGCTGAGCTACCTTATGCCGCCATGCACGGCGTGTTCCGGAGGAACCGCGTGGTCGGGCGGAGGAACCATCAGTCCCGGAACTTATAGTGGGATCAATGTTGGGAACGGTACTCTGAATATGCAAGCCGGTATTTACACCATCACCGGGTCTACAGGATTTTCAGTGGGTGGCAACGGCACGGTTACGGGAACCGGCGTGACGATCTACCTGGGACCTAACGCGGGGGGCATCAGCGCGACGGGAACGCCCACGATCAATTTGACCGCACCCGGCGCCAATGGGGCGTATCCAGGCATCCTCGTGTATCAAGATCCGCTCAATACCACGGCTTCGAGTCTGGGCGGCAATTCGGGCAGTTACTGGACAGGCGCCATCTACTTACCGAAATCGGACCTCACCTTTTATGGGGATACAGGCGGCACGGCTTACGGGATTGTGGTTGCAAACTCCCTCAGTTTCAGCGGCAACCCGACGGTGAACCTGAACGGTCAAGCAGGCTTGCCGACTGGGGTCAATGTGATCAAGAACGCTGTATTGGTGGAGTAGTCCATGAAACTCACCGAGCCGTTGCAGGCGAGTGCGAAGCGACCGGAATCCGGGCAAAGCCTGATTGAACTGGCTTTCGTGTTGCCGCTTCTCCTGCTGCTTTGTTTGGGAATCATCGAGGTCGGGCGCTTCGCCTATATTTCGATCCTGGTTGGCAATGCGGCGCGCGCCGGCGCCGCCTATGGCTCCCAAAGCCTCATTCGTTCAGCCGACAAATCCGGCATCACGACGGCGGCGACGAACGATTTCCTCTCGAACGGACAGTCGACGCTCAATGTGGGTTCAAACGACACATGCGGCTGCGACAACGGGGGCGTGCTCACTTCCGCTGCATGTAACGGAACGACGGCGGGAACGTGTACCGCCGGGCATTGGATCGTGACGGTGAACGTGACTACCTCGGGCACTTACAACTCGATATTGAAGTATCCGGGGATCCCGCAATCGATCGCGTTGAGCGATGTTGCGTCGATGCGCGTGCAGGAGCACTGAGGAGAGCGATGCGAACGATGAGTGCTCGAAAACGGCAACGCGGCAGTGCCCTCCTGGAGTACGCAGTGATTGTCACGGTGTTCCTGATGCTGATCTTTGGGATCATCGACTTCGGGCGCGCGCTCTACACTTATCATTATCTTTCCAATGCCGCTCGTGACGCGACGCGATGGTCGGCGGTGAATGGCACGACATGCAACTCGGACGGAAGCTGCAATGGCACTGGCGGGATGAACAACGGGACGGCATCCACGACCGACATCAAGAACTATGTTAAGAACAATGTGCCCTCGGCCATCGATCCGGCGAAGCTCACGACCAACGTGAATTTTTTAAATTCGAATGGACCCACCGCGTGCGGCAGCGGCGGACTGGCTGCTCCCGGCTGTACTGTCCAAGTGCAGATCAGTTACGCCTTCAATTTCGTAACCCCTCTCGTGTTTAACAAGACGATGACGCTTTCGAGCACCTCCGAGATGGTGATCGCCCACTAGTCACCCAGTGCAAATCGCGGCACCAGCCGGTGTTTCGACGGTACCTTCACGGTTCATTGTTTCTGTTCGTCTGCTGCGCTTTACAGGGCTTGCAGGGTGGGGCATACTAGCTCGGGTGGGGGCGCATCGGTTGAAATTCAGGATTGCGTTTGCGCTGGCGCTGTTTCTGCACTTGCTCGTGCATCCGATGGTGCACGCCGCAGACATGCAGATCCTTCAACCGGAGAACCACGCTTCGGTGGCGAAGGCTGGCCTCGTCTCTCCTGCTCTGCCCGAATGTGCGGTTTGCCACGTGGCAGGACACGCGCAAGTCGGACGCTCAGCTACTGTGCTGTTGGTGGGACTGGAGCCGAGCTTCACCGTAGCAATTCTGCAGGAACACCCGCCATCTGAAGGTGTCGAGACACACCTTTCTCCGCGCGCTCCGCCGGCCCGGTAGCAAACTCTTCGTCGGTCGTCCAAATCAAATCAATAGAAACTCGCGCAATCTCTTTATTCCAGAGCTTGCGTCAACCGTTCCATGATTGTGGGAGCGGCACATGCATCACCCAACAACCGGCACCATTCACCGGAGCAGTTGCCCTTTGTGGCGCAGACGTGAAGCCCGACGCATCGTCGCGCTGATTTGCCTGCTGCTGGTGTGCTTCCTGGCCGGAATTTCGGCGGCCCACGAACATGCCGCCATCACCGGCGGCACTTCTATCTCCGCAAGCCCGGCGCCGTGTGAGCTGTGCGCGGTTGCTTTCCAATCTGCATTGCTGGTTGCGGTCCTGCTGCTTCTTCTGCATGCGGTTGCGATCGCCGAACCTGCGGCCGCCGATCCGGCGTGCAAGTCGCAATTCCGTGGTGCCTCGCTGTGGTCCCGCCCTCCTCCGTTCGCGTTCTGATCGCTGCTTCTGTGGTTCTTCAAAAACGCAGCTTCCACCGAACCGGAGGAATCAATGTTCAGTCGTATTGCATGTGTATTGGTATTCATCTTTGTAGGCCTGAGCGCCTGGGCGCAGTCGGGCAGCTCGACCTCGATCAGCGGGACGGTTACAGATCCGACGGGTGCCGTGGTGCAAGGCGCCAAGGTGCAGATCGAGAACCCGGTGAGCGCCTTCGCGCGCTCGACAACCACCGATAGTGCCGGGAAGTTCAACATCCCCAACATTCCTTTCAATCCTTACCATCTCACCGTAGACCGGCAAGGGTTCTCGTCGTACACGCAAGATGTGGAGATCCGCTCAGCGGTTCCGGTGAGCCTCAAGATCCCGCTGGCGCTTCAATCGGCGCAAACCACGATCAATGTGGAAAGCGGTGGAGCGGACCTTACCGAAAATACGCCGGTGTCGCACACCGACGTCGACCGGGGATTGTTCGACAAACTCCCGCTGGAGAGCGCTTCTTCGTCGGTTTCGTCACTGGTCACTCTCGCCACGCCGGGGATTGCGGCCGATTCCAATGGCTTATTCCATGGGCTGGGAGACCACGCGGAGAATTCGTTCTCGGTCGACGGACAGCCGATTACAGACCAGCAGAGCAAAGTGTTCTCGAACCAGATTCCTTTGGACTCGATCGAGTCGATGGAGGTGATTTCGGGAGCGCCACCCGCCGAGTTCGGGGACAAAACCAGCGTCGTGATCGACGTGACAACGCGCTCCGGGCTCGGGGTCACGACCCCGCACGGCGCGATCACGAGTTCCTACGGGTCGTTCGGGACGTCGAACGTGGACGCAAACGTGTCGTATGGCGGGAAGAGCTGGGGCAATTTTCTTTCGGTGAGCGGCCTGAATAGCGGGCGATTTCTCGATCCGCCGGAATTCAGCGTAATGCACGACAAGGGAAACGAAGAGAATGCGTTCGATCGTGTCGACTTTCAGCTCTCCCAGCGGGATACGCTGCATGTGAACCTGGGGTACACCCGCTCCTGGTTCCAGACCCCGAACTCGTACGACTCGCAATATGCCACAGCATGGAACGGCTTGGTGGTGAGTAATGGCGGTCTCGATCCGAACGGAAATGTGGTTGGCGCGACAGACCAGCGTTCGAAGATCAATACCTTCAACATCGCGCCTTCGTGGACCCACCTGGTTGGCAACGACGCGGTTTATACGCTTGGCGCATTTGTCCGCCGGGACGGATATGACTACTACCCGAGTGCAGATCCGTTCGCGGATCTTGGTCCCACGAACCTGCAGAGGGAGACGGTAGGACAATACCGGACCCTCACGAATGCCGGCCTGCGCTCGGATCTTTCCTACGCCAAAGGCGTTCACAATTTGAAGATCGGGGCGGTGTATGAGCAGACCTTCCTGAACGAAGACGACTCACTGGGCATTGTAGATCCCACGCTGCTGCCGTCGCTGACCGACGCGAGCGGCAATCCTTGCCTGGTCGGTGGCGTGGCGACGGCAGCGCCCTGCACCGATTTGTTGCCGTATGACCTAACCCGCGGCGGGCGAGATTACCGGTTCTTCGGCCACACCGACGTGAAGGAGCTGGCGCTCTACATTCAGGACGCGATCAAGAAAAATAACTGGACCTTCAATGTCGGCTTGCGCGGCGACTTTTACAACGGGCTCACCACGCACCAGGAGGCCGAACCGCGGTTGGGAATTTCCTACAATGTGAAGCGGACCAATACCGTACTGCGCGTCTCCTACGCAAGGACGATGGAGACACCGTTCAACGAAAATCTCGTGCTGTCGAGCGTGGGCTGTGCGAATCCGGTCCTGAATCCGCTGCTCTTGTGTTCTGCGCAGGGTGCGGTCACGCCGTTAAGCCCGGGATGGCGGAACGAGTTTCACGCGGGGTTGGAACAAGCCTTTGGGAAGTACCTGGTGTTTTCCGGAGAGTACGTCTGGAAATATACCCACAACGGCTATGACTTCAGCGTGCTCGGCAATACCCCGATCACGTTTCCCATCGAGTGGCATAACTCGAAGATTCCGGGATTCGACGGACGGGTGAGTGTGCCTAACTATCACGGGCTGACAGCGTTGATGGTGTTCTCGAGCGTGGCGGCGCGTTTCTTCACGCCGCAGATCGGAGGCGCCGGTGCAGTCCCGCCGGGGACGGTGGGGAGTACGGACTTCGTGCCCTTCCGCATCGATCACGATGAGCGTTTCAACATGACAACGCACTTCCAGTACCAGCCATGGAAGCAGGGGCCCTGGCTCGGATTCAACTGGCGGTTCGATAGCGGACTGGTGGCGGGCTCGGCGCCGTGTTTCGGGATTCAACCCGATAACACCTGTCCGCAGTCGGTGCTCCTGAACGGGCAGCCGGCGATCGATCTAAGCGGCTTCAGCGCCGACCAGGAGTATGAAGCGGGCTTCTTCTGTGGAAGCGCACGTCCGACTCCATTCGTTCCGCTGCCGACGCCGTGCGCGGCTTCGCAATTCGGATCAACCTTGATTTCGATTCCGGGGCTCAATGCCGAGAACGACGACAAGAATCCACCACGCATCGCGTCGCGCAGCTTGTTTGACGTGGCGCTCGGAGACGACAACCTCTTCAAAGGCGACAAATACAAATGGAGCCTGCAACTGACGGCGATCAATGTCGCGAACAAGGTAGCGCTCTATAACTTCCTCTCCACCTTCAGCGGGACGCACTACGTCTCTCCGAGGACGCTAACGGCGGAGCTCGGCTTCCACTTTTAATCGCGCGACCGGAGCTTTGTCGCGGCGGAGCTCCGGTTTCACGGAGGATTTATGGGCGGCCGTTATCTACGTCTGGCGAAAGCGCGAAGTCGGGAAGGGGTAGGTCGGGAAACATTGCAACCGTGGCGGATGTGCGCCTTCCTGTTGGCGATGTGCGTGCTGATCGCACTCGGCATTTACATCGGCTTGCATTCACGGATTTTGGGGCCGGATTATTAGCGGACTCGGTGAGATTCGCTAACGCGTTCCGGAAGGTGCTCTGTTCCAGAGTCGGGAATCGACGAGCGTGGGAAGCAAGCGTTACTTCACTTGCTTGGCGAAGACGGCCACTGTAGTCCGCACCGGGGTAGCGCTGTGCGCTTTGTAATCCTCAGGCCCAACGTGAATGCAATCCAGGCCGTGACCGTACAAGTGCTCGGACGCGCTTTCCAGATCGTCCATAGTCAGTTCATGTTTTTCGCAGAAGGGGCACGATTTAGGCCCTAAAGAAGAGACGCGCACGAGGTTCCGGTAGGGAGTCACCAGCAAATTGTAAAGGCGAGATGACGGGATTGTCATCTTTGACAATGTAAAAGGTTCCTCTTCAGCGGATACACACCCTGTCACGACAATTGCACCCTTATTTGTGCATGTGGGGTCGAGCCAAGAATGGCGTTCGGCCGCGCTAAGTGGCTGAGAGTAGGCGGGGCAATCGGGAGGGGCAGGTGCATCGCTGGTCATTTGACAGCGGGACGGTTCGCGCCTTTAATAACCGGTCGGCCTCTTGGCGGGGATACGTCGAAATCGACGCGATTCGCGTCCAAGTAAGAGGAGATTCGAACCATGCAGCCGCACCCGATCGCAATGCCCGGCGACGCCGGAGAGTACGTGGTAACCCAGCACTACGACCGGTATAACGAGGTCGAGCATGGGACCTGGCAAACCCTTTACGAGAAGCGCATGGAGCAACTCAGCACCCATGCCTGCCGTGAGTACCTCGAGGGCCTGCGGGTGCTGGGGATGCGCGCCGAACGCATGCCGGTGATCGACGAGATCAACCAGAAGCTGCAAACCCGTACGAACTGGATGCTGCTGCCGGTGAGCGGCTTCCTGCCGGGGCGTACCTTTTTCGATCTGCTGGCGGCGCGCATGTTTCCGGTGACGACCTACATCCGCAAGCCTGATTCGCTCGACTACACGCCCGAGCCCGACATCTTTCACGACATCTTCGGCCACGTGCCGATGCATGCATACAAGGTCTTCGCCGATTACCTACAGGCCTTCGCCCAGATCGCCCGCAAGATCGACAATGATGCCGACCAGGAACGCCTGGGCCGCCTCTTCTGGTACACAGTGGAGTTTGGGCTGATTCGCGAAGGCAGCGAAGTGAAGATGTACGGCAGCGGCGTGATCTCGTCGGTGAAGGAAGGCGACAACGTTGTGAGCGGCGGCTGCAAGGTACACGACTTCACTTTGGAAGAAGTCTTAAATACCCATGTGAAGGTGGATGAGTTGCAGCCGGTGCTGTTCGCCATCGACAGCTTTGAGCAGATTTACGAAGCGACGAAAGAAGCGCGGAAGATCTTCAAGGTGTAGGAACGCTTCGCGCGGACTGTCCGCTGTCGGGTAAGGAACGTCGACTTACCAGCCCATTTTCTTTCGCAATTCGGTGACGTGCGCGGTGTGGTGTGCGCCGTGCCATGCATAGAGCGCGAGACTCTTCTCCAACACCATCGGTCCAAGCTGCGGATGCACGAAGCGGCGGGCGAAATCCTCTTCGCTCATGGCGTGCAATAGCACGACCCACCGTGTGTGCAGGGCCTCCAGCAAGGTGAGTGAAACGTCGATCGGCGTCTCGCGGGAGTCGGGCGTCTCCGCCCAAAGCTGCTCTTCGTAGGTCTTCACTACGGGATCGGTTTCCGTCAGCGCCAGCTTGAAACGTACATACGCATTGATGTGGCTATCGGGAATGTGATGGATGAGTTGCCGGATGGTCCGATCCGCCGTCGCGATAGGGTGTATCGAGCTGCGCCTCGGTGAGGTCTTTGACCACGCGACGGAACTCCCGCGGCAGCACTGCCAGCGCCTCGATGTGCTGCTTGCGTTGTTCGGCACGTTCTTCGGGGGACTGGGGCTCGACGTAGTGAAACTTGCCGATGGGAAAACGAGGATCGGAAATCGTGGTGGTGCTGCTCATCTCAATAACCTTTCGCCTTGTCGACCTGTCCGTGCAACGGTTCGCCCTTGAGAAACCGCTGCAGATTCTGCTTGAAGTAGATGTACTGCCGCTCCCAGAGTTTCGGGGAAATACCGGCGGTATGCGGGGTGATCATGCAGTTGTCGAGGTCCCACAGCGGCGACTCGGCAGGCAGTGGTTCTTCGGTGGTGACGTCAAGCGCCGCGCCGCCGATGCGATGGCCGCGTAACGCATTGATGAGCGCCGGTTCGTCGATGAGGGCGCCGCGGCCTACGTTGAGGATGTAGGCGTCGGGCTTCATCGCTGCGAACTGCTCGCGTCCGAAGGCGCCCTGCGTCTCGGGAGTGACCGGCGTGCAGAGCAGCACGAAATCGGCTTCCGGCAGGATGCGGGTGAGATCGCCGGTGCCGTACACCGCATCCGCACCTTCGGCTCCGCGCTCCGGATGCTCGCGCACCGCGATGACGCGCATGCCCAGGGCCTTGGTGTGACGCACCAGCGGCGTGCCGATCTTCCCCAATCCGACAACGATCAGCGTGGAGCCCGCGATATCGCGCGGCGGAGGCACGCTGATCCAGCTCTCCTCCTGCATCCACTGGTGGCGAGTTTGGGCCTTGAGCGCGATGTCGAACCTGCGGGCGATCGCCATGATCATGGCCATGGCCTGCTCGGCTACGACCGGTCCGTGCACTGCGCTGGCGTTGGTGATGACGATGTCACTCTTCACGATCTCGGGGATCATGAGGGCGTGGACGGCGGCGGCGGGCGAGTAGATCCAGCGGAGCTTGCGAGCGGCGAGCACCTGCTTCGGCTTGAGCTCGCGGGCCAGGGCGATCTCGGCGTCGGTGATCTCGCGCTCCAGATCCTGGTAGTCGGCGAGTTGCACTACGACAAGACCGGGGAACTCGGCGCGTAAGCGCTCGGCGAACCAGGCGGGCGCGTCCCAGAGTGCGAAGCGGTGAGGGATGGCAATGACAAGCTTCATCGGTTGTATAGCCTACGCAAACGTATGACTACTTCTTCCCTGCCGCGAGTTCCACGCGCAGGTCGTGCCCGGTCATCTCTTTCGGCTGGTTGATGCCGAGAATCCCCATCATGGTCGGCGAGATGTCCTGGAGCGCGCCGTCCGGCCGGAGGGAGAATCGCTTCGCCGCCTCATCGGCCACGAATATGAATGGCACCGGGTTGGTGGTGTGCGCAGTCTGTGGGCCTCCGGTTTCCGGATCGATCATCTGCTCGGCGTTGCCGTGGTCGGCGGTGATGAGCATGGCTCCGCCCTTGCGCCGCACTGCGTTGTAGATGCGCCCCAGGCAGGTGTCCACGGTCTCGACGGCGGTGATGGTCGGCGGGATCTTGCCGCTGTGACCCACCATGTCGGCGTTCGCGAAGTTGACCACGATCACGTCAAAGCTTCCCTTCTCGACGGCGTGCTCCACGACCTCGGCGATGCCGGCGGCACTCATCTCGGGCTTCAGGTCGTAAGTCGCCACCTTGGGCGACTGCACCAGCTCGCGCTCCTCGCCGGGGTAGGGCTTCTCAATCCCGCCATTAAAGAAGTAGGTAACGTGGGCATACTTTTCGGTTTCGGCGACGCGCAGGTTGCGCATGTTGAGCGCCGCCATTTCGTTGGCGAGAATATGGGTAAGCGACTCCGGCGGCATGACGATCGGGAGGGTGAATTTCGGATCGTACTGGGTCATGCAGACGTAGTGCAGGTCGCGGGGGATGGTGTCGCGCGGGATGACCGCATCGAGGGCGTCGGCAGCATCGAGTTCGCGGCCGCCATCTTTGGTCACGCCGCTGTTGCGAGCGAGCACGCGGGTGATCTGGCGGGCGCGATCGGCGCGGTAGTTGAAGTTGATGCACGCATCGCCGTCGCGAATGAGGCCGATGGGCTGGTCCTTGTCGTCGACACAAACGAAGGGAACGATAAACTCGTCGGTGACGTCCTTGTTATAGGACTCCTTGATTCCCTGCACTGGATCTCTGAAGCGTCCACCTTCGCCACGGCCGTGCACCATGGCATCGGAGGCAAGCTTTTCCCGGTCCCACTTCTTATCGCGATCCATGGCGTAATAGCGGCCGCTGATGCTTGCGATCTTGCCGATGCCGTACTCGCGCATCTTCTGCTGCAGTTGCTCAACATACTTGGCGCCATTGGTGGGCAGGGTATCGCGGCCATCCATAAAGGCGTGCGCGAAAAGGCGTTCGACGCCATTCTCTTTGGCCATCCGAAGAAGCGCGTAAAGATGGTTCTGATGGGAGTGAACTCCGCCATCGGAGAGTAGACCGAACAGGTGAAGCTGGCGACCGGCGGCCGCGTGCTTCATTCCGGCGAGCAGTACGGGATTTTTGTAGAAGGTGCCGTTCTCGATAGCGAGATCGATCTTGGTGATATCCATGTAAACGACACGGCCGGCGCCAATGTTGAGGTGCCCGACTTCACTGTTGCCCATTTGCCCGGTGGGCAAGCCGACGTAACGGCCGGAGGTGTGGATGAGGGTGTTGGGAAATTCGGAGAGGAGCTTGTCGTAATTCGGCTTGCGCGCGAGTGAGATCGCGTTGGCCTTGGAGGGTGGGGCATAGCCCCAGCCGTCGAGGATGATGAGGACCAGAGGTTTCGGAGTAGGCATGGCTTCCTTATGAGGGCAAAGTTGTAGTCGTTACTAAGATAACGCAGGACGGGGACGGAAAAGCGGGTTCCTGCGGCGCAAACGCGGCGCCTCTGGATGACAAGAGGCCGCAGCAGCGTGACGTGCGACGGCCGACCGCACGGCGAAAGGCTCTAATCTTTTTTCGGTTCGGCGAGTTCGTCGGCTTCCTTCTGAACTTTTTCTGCGTAGGCGGCGGAGCGCACTTGCAGCTTGGTCATCATGGTCTGCATGGCTTCGGCAGTCATGGCGGGCATCTTGTCGAGAAAATGCTGGCCGGCGGAGGAAGAATAGAAGCCGATGATGGCATCGACATCTGCCTTGGCAAGATGTTTCTGGTAGACGGGAATCAGGTCGTTCAGCATTTCGCTCACAGGATAGAGATTCACTGCGTCCTTGATGGAGGCTTCGAGCTTGGCACGGGCTTCGGGGGTGAGGTTCGGATAGCGCTTCTGGATATCGCCCTCCAGCTGCTGCTTCATCTGCGCGAGGACGGTGTCCATGACATTTTCAGTCTGCTGCCGAACGCGCAACACCTCGAACATCTTGAGAAGATCGTCGCGGGAAGGCTGATCGGTAACGGGCTGTTGCGCCGGGGTGATGGTGCAGACCAGAAGGAGAATGGTCGGAAGAAGGGCGAATCGTTTCATAGAGGACCTCAGCCGCGAAGTGATTTTACGCGAGATTTGGCGGGTACCGTCCCTTAAAAGGGACTTTACGGAATGCGTCACGAACCCAGCACTCACGTGCTGGGCTATCCTCTAACGTCCGCTGCGCGGACTCGCTTACCGCAAGAAGGCGGCCCGAAGGCCGCCATTTTCTTCTACTCTGAAGTAACCTTTACTCCGGGCTGAGATCTCCGTCGTAATTCAGCGCGCCGAGGCCGAGAAAGCGGGCTCCGGCGCCCAGTTGCTCTTCGATGCGGAGTAACTGGTTGTACTTGGCAATGCGATCGGTACGGGACGCCGAGCCGGTCTTGATTTGTCCCGCGCCGGTGGCAACTGCCAGGTCGGCAATGAACGGATCCTCGGTCTCGCCCGAACGGTGGGAGATGACCGCGGTATAGCCGTTGCGGCGGGCCATCTCGATGGCATCCAAGGTTTCGCTCAATGTGCCGATCTGGTTCAACTTGATGAGAATGGAGTTGGCGACGCCCGTGTCGATGGCGCGAGCGAGGAATTCCGGGTTAGTGACGAAGATGTCGTCGCCGACCAGCTGAATCTTGTCGCCGAGTTCGTCGGTCAGCAGCTTCCAGCCTTCCCAGTCGTTTTCGGCCAAGCCGTCTTCCAGGGAAACGATGGGATACTTGCTGACCCAGTCGGAGTAGTAGCGAACCATCTGCTCAGAAGTTTTTTCGGACTTGTCGGACTTCTTGAAGATGTACTTGCCGTCCTTAAAAAACTCGCTGGAGGCGGGGTCGAGGGCGATGGCGATCTGCTCGCCGGGGGTGTAGCCGGCCTGCTGAATGGCTTCGAGGATGACCTCGATGGCTTCGACGTTCGACTTCAGCGAGGGGGCGAAACCCCCTTCATCGCCGACCGAGGTGTTGTAGCCACGCTTCTTCAGGACGCCTTTGAGGGTGTGGAAGACTTCAGCGCCCCAGCGGAGGGCTTCGCCAAAACTTTCTGCGCCCACAGGCATGGCCATGAATTCCTGGAAGTCGACGTTATTATCGGCATGGGCTCCGCCGTTGAGGATATTCATCATCGGGACGGGCAGAATGTTGCCGTTGACGCCGCCAAGATAGCGATAGAGCGGAATGTCGAGTTGGTTGGCGACGGCGCGGGCAGCGGCCATGGAGACGGAGAGGATGGCGTTGGCTCCGAGGCGGCCCTTGTTCTCGGTACCGTCGAGATCGATCATGCGAAGATCGATATCCCGCTGCTGGCTGGCATCCATGCCACCGAGCGCCTGGGCGATTTCGCCTTCTACGTTTTCGACTGCCTTGAGGACGCCTTTGCCCTTGTAGCGCGAATCGTCGCCGTCGCGCAGCTCGACTGCTTCGTGTTCTCCGGTGGAGGCGCCGCTGGGTACGGCTGCGCGCCCGCTGGCACCGCCGGAAAGTGTAACTTCCGCTTCAACCGTAGGATTTCCGCGGGAATCAAGAATCTCGCGTGCATGAATCAGAGTAATGTCGAACATAGTCTTCCTTTAAAAGGGTGCTGGGATCGCCGCGCCGAAGGTCCGCGCGACGTGCAATGCGATGACGCAAATTTGGCCTGTGAGTGGCCGGCTCGCTGCAAAGGACTTTCGTAGAAACACGGTAAGAGTGCCGCTGCCCGATTCAGTTCAAGTAACTCTTGATTATAAAGGTTGGGGGTGAAGGATGAAGGCGGACCCGTGTTGAAATTAACCTCTGAAGGCAGTGGCGGGAATTTTGCAGAAAAAGAAAAGGCGCAGCGCAAGGCTGCACCTTTGGTCTTGCTTATGCGACAAGTTACTGTGCGGCAGCGGTGGTGGCAGGGCCCTTCACCTTGCTCTGCGCGTCCTGCGCTTGCTTCAAGTGATCCTGTAAAGTCGGCAGGGTTTGCGCAGCGAAATTCTTGATCGCATCATCCTGGCCGGAGGTGGCTTCTTTCTTGAAGTCGGCGATGTCCTGCTTGTGGTCCATCACCATGTGGTTGATGTAGGCGCGGTCGAAGGCAGCGCCGGAGAGCTTGGAAAGACGCGCCTTCTCGGCCTTGTCTTTCGCATTCAGGTCGGTCGGCAAGGTGATGCTTTCCTGTCCCGCGATGCCCTTGAGCTGATCGTTGGCCTTGCTGTGATCATCGACCATGCGCTGGCCAAAAGCCTTCACTTCGGGAGCGGTACCCTTGTCGGCGGCCAGTTTGCCGAGTTCCACTTCGGCCATGCCGCCTTCCGCGGCCTTTTTGGCAAAGACGGCGTCCATCTTCTTGGAGCTTTTCACGGCGGTCGGCTTGGAGGCATCGCTGCCGGAATCTGAGGCTGGAGCCTGGGCAAGCATCAATCCGCTCATCATAAGGACAGTGCTCGCGAGAATCGTGTATTTACGCATGTTGGTTCAATCCCCTCCTGGAGGAAAAATCAGGCGATCAGTTGTGGTTTAACGCCTGTCAGTTGGGATGGGTTACGGCGAGGGCGAGATGCCAGGAATCCGGAGCCGCGGCGCAGAGCAGCGGTTGACGACGGCAGACAAGGCCAATAGAATCAGAGATGCGCAGGGTGCAAGCCCTACAAACCTGCGTTCTGTCTAAATCGGCGCTGCTGCCCCCTCGTTCAATGGTAGGACACCTGCCTCTGGAGCAGGTTATCGGGGTTCGAATCCCTGGGGGGCAACCAAAAATCAAAAGAATTGCCCCGGAACGAGCTTTGGGATAGAGTTTCGGCCTCTCCCGTTGAGGTCGCCCAGTGCATCTACTTTCCAAGTTCATAGTGGATTGGTTGACTGCATCCTGGGGCTACTTCGTCTTCAAGATCTGGGTAGTTTGTCTCTACATTTTTATTGGCTTTCTGATCGAGCGCATCTTTCGCAAAGAGGCGCGCAGCACGGCGGATAACCGGTTTTTCAACTACGGCTGTACTTTGATTTACTTCTGCCTTGATGCCACTGCGGGGTTATTGCTCGGCTATTGGATTGGCAGCCTGATCGTTCGCGTTCACGAACATTTTCACATCTTCCAGACCCGGCCCAGACTTCCTTTCGCCATCGGGTTAGCGATACTCGCCACATTGATTGGAGACTTGGCTTACTACTGGCTTCACCGATGGCAGCATTCATCCCCGTGGTTATGGGCGACTCACGAACTCCACCACTCCGATGAATGCGTCAACATCACGACCACGTTCCGCGAACATTGGCTGGAGATTCCGCCGCGGATGCTTTTCGCAGGAATGGCTGCTCTGGTACTCCCGGCCCCGATGGCGATTCTCCCTATGTCGGCGGTCTTGGGCTGCGCACAAACATTTTTTAATCACGCGAATGCGGACTTTCACCTCCGATGGATTAACCGCGTGTTCGTGGACACAAGTACCCATCGCATCCACCACTCAACTCGAGCCGAACACATCAACAAGAATTTTGGCGGCATCTTCAGCTTCTGGGATGTTGTGTTCGGAACCTACGTTCGTCCCGTGAAGGGGGATTGCCCTCCGACGGGACTGCTGGCTGGGTCCGCGCCGCAATCCGTGCTGGCGGCTACGGTGCAGCCGTTTGTTGTTTGGCATCGATTAGTGCGGAATTCCCTCGCACCGCGCGAAACCGTTTCTCCCGCTTCGCGTTAGCGCCGCTCAGGCGACCTAGGTTTCCTTCACGACCGCGGGGTAAATTCCAGGACCTTGACGTCGTCGTAGGTCCCCACTTCGCGCACCAGGTGGGTGTCCGCGGTCTGCTCTGTCAGCCAATCGAGGGTATCGTACGACGGCGCGTAGGCGAGGGCGAGGAAGCGCTGATGCGCAGCGGACCGCAGGAATACATTGGCCTCGCGCATGGCTTCGTCATTGAGATCGCGGGGAAGCCCCACGACCGGCACGCTGAGCTTGTAATAGGACAGCGGCGCGAACAGGTTGCTGTCCTTCAATGCCTCGCCGGTTGGCATGGTCAGGTAGTCGGCTTCGGGAAAGTCGCTGCAGATCAGGACAGGTGCATTGTCCGGGGCGGCATTTTTCTCTGCCACTTCCAGCGCGTACTTCCAGGTGTAGCTGTGGGCATCCGCATCTTCGGACGTGAAGTGCTGAAAGGCCGTTACCCCGACGAAGACGACACAGAAAAGCAGTCGCAGCCAGCGCGATTCGAAGACGCTGACGGCGCATCCCCAGCACAAGGCAATCCCGGGAATAGCGACTAACCGGTAGCGCTCGACGAAGACGTGAACGGACGTTTCCCGGCTCACGCCAAAAAGAAGAAGGATGGGAACGATTCCCAGCAACCCGCAAAGAACGAAGCGCAAATCCTTCCACGACTGTTTTCTCAGCGAGCGTCGAAACGCGGCCAGCAGGAGGGCGGCGGCGGTCAGGAAAAAGAGGGGCCATGCCGGGGCGATGGTGATGCCGAGGTCCGAAAAGCTGGGCGCTTCGTCCCACACGTGGATGGCGCTGGTGTGGAACATGTAACGAATGCCGGGGAGAACGGGGATGAACGCGACAACGAAGGCAACCAGGGCGACGCCAAACTGGCGCCAGCGCGTTTTCCAGTCAACCGACTTCCACGCGAAAAAACAGATGACCAGGGACGGCAGGATGACGGCAAAGAGCAGTTGAAAGTGGAGTATGGATCCGGCCAGCAGTCCGAAGAGCGCGGCCAGCCAAAGCGAATCGCTACGCCGCAGACGAAACAGGCAGAGAATGGTCGCATTGATCGCGAGCACGCCAAAGGCATAGGGCCGAACATCGATCGCGGCAAAGATGACGACGGGATGGAGACAGAAGACGATGGTCGCGATGATGGAGATATCGCGATCGAACAGCTCCCGCGCCGCGCGATAGAGAAGATAGGCTGCGGCGAGCATGGCAAGAATCGAGGGGATTCGCAGTGCAAGTTCGCTCGTGCCCAGGAGCTTGGTGGCGATCCACAAGATGTACGAATAGGCTGGGCGGGAAAGGCCCTGGCGCGATGAGATGGTGAACCAACCGGCATCGATCTGCCAATAGGAAATCGTTTCGTCCAGCCAGAGGGGCGCACGGACGGCGGAAAACCATGTGGAAATGGAGGTCGCGAGCGCGACCAAATAGACCGCGGAATACAGGCGATTGTGGGCCGGCGGTGCGGCGATTTGCTGGAGCGGCAGTGGCGGAGTTTCCGACGCGGAGAGCGACAAGGATGGCTCCTACCTGCCGGCGGTGTTCGGCCGCGCAACCAAGGTAACGACGTCGCCGTGCCGCGGAATGTTCAAGGCATAGAGATGGTATAAGAAATTCGCCATGGCCTGCCGCGAGCTTCCTATCGTTCCCTGCGGCGGACCACCCGGCAGCCATTCGACGACGGTGCGATAGAGTGGCGAGTAAAACGGAAATCCCCAACCGAAGATGTCCAGCACTTCGAGCCCGGCCTGCTCGGCCTTGTTGCGAAGGTCGCTGTCCGTATAGTTCCGCAGATGTCCAATAGCCAGCTCGGAGCGGCGCATGGTGCCACGCATGGTGGTGGCGACCACATATTGATTCGCCATCAACGCCATGTTCCGCAGCGCCGATACGTCGTCGGGGAGATGTTCGAGCACCTGGACGGACAACACGAGATCAAAGCGCTCGTTGAGTGCCTCATGCTGCACGTCGAGCTTCTGTAACCGCGCGGCCGGAGCTTGCCTCGCCGCGATGGCAAGCGCTTCGGGAGAAAGGTCTGCGCCGGTGAGTTGCATTTGAGGAAACGCGTGCGCCAAGCCAGCCAGGTTGTCGCCGGAGCCACAGCCCACATCGAGAACGGTGGTGACCCCGAGCTTGGCAATCAGCTTTAAGAGCTCTTCGCGCTGGCGGCGGTGCACCGGGCCGAGGCGCTGCATATCGCCCCACGCACCACTCCAGAGCTCGTCGTATTGTTTCTCAGCTGAGTTCGTAGCGGTCATCGAGAAACCTTCCCGGCGCTTGCCTCGATCTTCACAGCCGCGGCAGCGGTATCCATCCGCAACCTGGTGGCAATGTCGATGTACTTCTCCGCCGCATAATGCCATGAATAGCGGGAAACTGCGAGGGCACGGCGGCCTTCACGCAATCCTGGCGCACCCGCCTCGGCGGCGATCACTTCATCAATGGCGGAGAGGAACTCCCGCGCAGTGCGCAGAGCATCCTCGGAATGGACGGGTACGCCACAGGCAAAGTTTTGCAATGCCGAATCGGCGGTTACGGTTTCGGCCCCACAAACTACGGGAAGACCGGCTGCCAGAGCTTCCTGAATCACGAGAGGAAAGCCTTCCTTCGCACTGGGAAGAACCAGGACGTCGCTGGCCCGGTACAACTCGGCCAAGGATGCGCCGCTGAGCCCGGAGTGTACCCGCACATTCGGTGAGCCCCAACGATCGGGGTCGATCGGTCCCCATCCGGCGAAGGCCCAGGTGTAATTCTGGGGCAGATTCACCATGCGCTGGAGGGTCAACAGTCCCTTCTTTTCGACGAATCGCCCGACAAAGAGAACGACAGGTTTTTCGATCGGAAGTCCCAACTTTTGCCGAAGCGCTGCCTTTGACTCGGCTTCGCGCAGCGGACGAAAGATGTCGCAGTTGACGCCATTGAAAATGATTTCCGGCGGAGTCTTGAATTTGAGGTCGCTATAGAAATGTTTGGTGGTTTCGCTGATGAAGACTGCCTGGTCCGCTTTCGTTAGCATGTGCCGGGTAAAGATGCGCGTGGCGATTTTCATCAGGAGCTTGGCAAAGCCGTTCTCGTTGGGAACGGTGTGCTGGACCACGATGATTGGCACTCGGCGCGACCTGGCAAAGAAGAAGGCGGCGATGTTGGCCAGGTAGAGGCAATCGTGGAGAACGACGACGTCCGCGTCGCGCACGGCAGCACGGATTTTGCGGAGAGCGCCAACCGTGGGAATGGGAAAGGGCAGGCCGATTTTCTCTTCCACGAAATTGAACACGCGCAGTGGCAGCAGCCGCGATCCACCCTGGGGATCGGGCGGCGGAGTGCAATCCCCGGCCATCCAGGTCACTTCCTGTCCGTTGGCGGTGAGTGCGCAGAAGAGTTCTCCGGCGACGATCTCGATGCCTCCGCGGTGCGATGCGAAATAGTGGGTGGCCATCAAGATCTTCATACGAGGGTTAACGGCGCCGTAGTCCGAGGATACTGAGAAAAAAGCTGCTGCAGATAATTTGAACGCCAAGGGTGAGAGCGAAGACCGAGGGCATCACGAGGCGCAGCATATGCCCAGGATCGAGCGCCCCAAAGCTCTGACGGGCCCAGTCGGACACGGCAAAAACGGATCCGCAAATTCCCAAGGTCACCAACAGCGCACCAGCCACGAGACCGGTTTCCAACTGCACCCATTGGAAGACGCGGGTTACCCGCGGATCGGCCGGCAGCAAGCCTTCGGAGATAGCAAAAATCTTGGTAAAGACGGCGAACGCGACGAACTGGAAGCCGAGGATCACGGCGACGAAGGCGTAGAGCAGTGTGTGCACATCGAATCCGATGCCGTGGAAGAATCGCGGTCCCGGAAGGAGCAGCGCGCAACCTACTAATCCAATCAGGATCAGGAGCAAGCCCGGATAGAGGAACAGCCAGCCTGGGCTGTACATGAGGAGGAAGCGGAGATGGCGCCATCCATCGCGCCAGGTGCGCAGGTGCGGTGGGTGGCTGCGGCCGTCGGGTGAAAGCGTGGTCGGGACTTCGCTGACGTTCATGCCCAGCAGGCTCGCCTTCACCACCATCTCGCTGGCGAACTCCATGCCGGTGGAGCGTATGTCCATGCGCAGGAAACTACTCTTGGGAAAGGCCCTGATGCCGCAGTGAAAGTCGCCGCATGGGGAATGGAAGAGCAAGCGGCCGATGGCGGTGAGCACGGGATTGCCAAGATAACGATGGAGGAACGGCATCGCCTGGTCGGCGATCCCGCCGCGAAAACGGTTTCCCATCACCAGGTCAGAGCCGGCACAGAGGTTTGCGTAGAATCGCGGAATATGGCTGAAGTCGTAGCTGTCATCCGAGTCCGCCATCAGGACGTACTTCCCTCGCGCCGCAAGGATCCCGCCCTTCAAGGCGTTGCCGTATCCCTTCTCTTTTACTTCGACGACGCGCGCTCCGGCGGCGCGAGCCAATTCCACTGAGCCGTCGGTGGATCCGTTGTCGGCAATGATGACCTCGCCCGCGATGCCGGCTTCCCGCAGGGTGGCGAGGGCTTTGCCGACACACACGCCGACCGTCTCGTGCTCGTTCAAGCAAGGCATGACCACCGACAACTCGAGTTGTTGGTCGAGAGAATCCACGGCAACTCGCTGGTCACCCGACAACTGCGTCTCCGCCAAGCTCATGTTTCTCACAGCCTCAAAAGCTTAATCGCCACTGCAATTTAAACCCCGGAAACCGCCAACCGACTCGGCAAAACTCGATTGATTCGCCGATCCGCGGCCTGGAGGCGTCTAACTGCGCGGCGAAAATTCCAGAATAGTGATGTTATCGAACTTTCCTAGTGCGCGGACAGTGTGTGTTGCAGAAGCAGCCTGCGTCAACCATTGAAGCGTGGGGAGGGAGGGCCAGAATCCAAGGGCCAGGAAGCGGCGGTGGGTCGCGGATTGTAGGAACTGATTTCCGTCCCGGATCGCCTCGTCATTCAGGCCTCTCGGCAGTCCGACGACGGGCACACTCAGCTTGTAATAACTCAGAGTCGTGAACAGCGAGCTATTTTTGACGTCTGCCTCGTTCGGCATCGGGGTGAAATCGGATTGGGGAAAGTCGCTGCAGATCAAGACCGGAGCGTTATCGGGGGCGGCGTTCTTCTCAGCAACTTCCAAGGCATACTTCCATGTGTATCCGTGATGCCGAACCTCTGGCGAGGTAAAAAACATATACGAAGTAAACGCCACCAGCACCATGCAGAAAAGCAGGCGCAGGCGGCAGGGTTCAAGAACACTCACCAGAAATCCCCAGCAGAGAGCGAGTCCGGGAATCGCGACCAGCCGATAGCGCTCGACGAAGACTTGCATGGAGGTTCCGGCGGTCAGTCCGTAGAGGACGGCGATGGGAAACAAGCCCAGCAGGAGCGCGAGAACGATCCGCCAGTCTTTCGGAGACCCTTTCACGCCGCTGCCGGTGACGGAAGAAACGATCAGGAAAACCGCGTAGATCAGCAGGAGCCAGATGGGTGCGATGGTAAGCAGCAGCGATGAAAAATGGGGACGCTCGGCAAAGTTGTAGGTGTGCCCCGTGCGGAACATCACGCGGAAGCGTGAGACGACCGGAACCATGGCGATTGCGAAGGTGGCGGTTGCAATGCCGAGTTGCCGCCAGAGCACTTTCTGATGGCTCCACTTCAAAATCACGAAGCCGAGAGCCAGGGGTAAAAGGATGACGGAAAACAACAGCTGGAAATACAGAATGCAGGCAGCACAGAAGCCAAAGAGCGCGGCGAGCCAGTTCGAATCGCTGGTGCGGAGGCGTACGAGGCAAAAAATGGAGGCGTTGATGGCGAGAGCCGCGAAGGCATAGGGCCGAACGTCAATGGCGGCAAACACGACGATGGGATGCAGGCAGAAGATCACTGCCGTGATCATGGCGATATCGTGGCCAAACAATTCGCGGGCTGCCCGGTAAAGCAGGTAGACGGCTCCGCACATAGCGAGGATCTCTGGGACCCTGAGGGCGATTTCACTGGTTCCCAGCACCTGCGAGAAGGCCCACAGTATGTAAGCGTGGGCTGCGAACAATACTCCCTGGCGCGCGTGGATCTGCCAAAACCCACCCGCGGTTTCCCAATAGGAGCTGGTTTCGTCCAGCCACAAAGGCGCGCGGATGGAGATAAACCACACCGACATTGCCAGAGCCAGCGAGGCTGCATACAGCGCCATTTCCAGGAAGGGCTGAGGCTTTTCCGTTCCGACTCTCGCCGTGGCAGCAACCGCGCTGGAGGAGTTTGTCATGGCTCTTCTCCGCAATGGGCGTCTACGAGCGCGAATTGGAGCTGGGGGCTCATCGGAAACGCTTGAATGATTAACGTACGGCAGCAGACACGGCCGGGCCGTTCCGCTGCATGAGGACTGCGACGGAATCTTCATACTGCACATGCCAACCAGGTGTGTGACGCAGGAGATAAACAATCTGGGTAGCTGGGGGCATGAGGACCGTGTCGATCTTGTAGCGATCCAGCTGCGCGAGTGAATCGTTCATGGTGATGATTTCGAGATAGTCGGCTAGCACTCCGTTGTATTCGAAAATATCGGTACGGCTATCGAGAAATACGGGCGTGTCTTGCGTATTCCAGATCATATAACCGCCCCACTCGTAGCGGTTGAGCATGCGTCCCGGCTTACAACAGCGGCTTTGTTCGGACAAGGCTGCTACCGGGAAATATTCGGCTTCCGCGCTCCGCAACGAGGCAGAGGTGGGAATGTGACGAACGGCAAAAATACACAGGAGCGCCATGATGATCGCGTTGACCACCGGATGGTCGCGCTTCGGTTCCATGGAGGAGAAAATGATGCTGGCCAGGTCTTCCGAAATGATGGGACAGACCACGATTCCGGTCAGAAACAAGAAACGCTGGTGGGAAAGCCCGGCATAAAACGCGAACAAGACGAACAAGACATCCTGCAGAGTCCAGCGGCGACGTTTCACAAGCCCGAACACAAGGAGTGAAGCGAGCAAAATGAAGGCGAGCTTTCCGTGAAAGCCCTGGAAGCTGACACTCTGCCATTCCTCGATGACGGAGACATTCAGTTTCTGCTTCAACATCATGTCTACCGGATAGCCGACGAGCCGCCATCCGTACGGATTGACGAATAGCGCGGCAACGCATGAGATGCCGACGAGGAGCAGCTTACGGCGTTCGGGAGCGGTCCACTTCACCGCGACAATGTCGCCCCACGAGCCCTGCACCAGTCCGGACATGAAAAAGAGGGCGAAAAAGACGCCGCCGATCATCCAGGAGCCGTGAAGGTTGATCCACAGGGCGAAGAGCGGTACCAGCCACCAGGTGTAGTCGCGGCCGTTGCGGAAGGCATTGAAGATGAGCAATTCGCCGATCAGGCAAATCCATCCGAAGAGGATGGCGCGCGGACCCATGTTGATGGTGGCGCAGAGCACGGCCACCCATGTGCCCAGGAAGGCAGCTTTTACTTTTTGGGTGCGAAGGAAACAGAGCCAGAAAACCCCGGCGATTACGACTTCCATCGCGAGGATGGTCATCAGGAATACGCCGCGTTCACTGAGCAGACGCATGGCGAAGTAATACGGCAGCTCCGCCAGCCATTCATGATTGATCCAAGGAAGGCCGTAGGTGGTGAACGAATAGAGATCGGTGCGAATGAAATGATGGGAAGTGAGAAGGACTTGCGCATTTCTCAGATGCCACCAGATATCCGGATCCTGCAGGACCGGGCCGCCTCTTTGCACGTTGGTCGAGGCAAAGAAGGGGGAAAAAAACAGGGCCGTCATCAGCATTGCAGAAAAACTGAACCACCGCGACCAGCCAGTTGCTCCGGTCACAGGCAACTTGCGTGGGCTCACGGCGGTTGCGGCGGTGCCGGGAGCCGTCAAAGTCGGCACGGTCGTAGGCGTTTGGTCGGACCCCAATGCTCCTCCCTTCACTTAAAACCTGAAGCAGTAAAAAGCACCGGGGACGCTCCTGCTCTGCGCACGGCTACTGCGAGCGATAAATCTCCAGGGTATCGCCAATCTTGGTTCCGGAATGATAGATGGTGTGCGCGGGAAGCTCCAGCACGCTGGTGGCTCGCAGCGTGATTTTGGAGATTCGAAATGGGCGAATATGTTCTTCGAGATGGACGACCTCTTTGTCCTTATTCAAGAAGATCACATCAATCGGGAACAGCATGCCAATGGTGTGTACGCCTCGGGAAGGGATGATCCACAGACCCCTTCCCAACTTCGCCCAACGTTTCGTTTTGCCGAGCAGGCCAACGAGCCGGCGAAAGTAATCATTCGCCACCGTTGCCTCGGTCGCCACGAATGTCTCGCGGGTTTTGTTGTACACATAAAACATTCGACTTGATTCACTGGCCGCCATTATTTCGCCATCCCTCGATTGGCTTCGACTCGTCCCCACTCCCATGCTTCCCTCTGAGCGCTACTCGATGGATTGGCGCTTGCGCCGCCAGATGATGATGCCCAACACGATCACGGCCAGAACTCCTGCGATTACCCGAACCAACGTAGTGTTATCCATTGCAATTCTCCTTTGCTTTCTCTTGTTAAGCGCAACAAGGGTTGAAGTTGTAACGCCAGGCACGACCTACTTCATGGCTGGCATCAATTGACTCATTAACATGAGGACAGCCGGGCCCAAAATGACAACCATCAAAGCGGGAAAGATGAAGAACACCAGGGGTGGAACCATCTTGACGGTTGTCTTGGCGCTCATCTCTTCGGCCCGCTGACGGCGCTTGACGCGCATGTCATCGGAGAACACGCGCAGCGATTGCGCGATGCTGGTACCAAAGCGTTCGGTCTGGATGAGCATCGCTACCAGCGACTTCACATCTTCCAGGCCGGTGCGCCGCGACAGTTCGCGCAACGCCTCGATGCGGGTCTTTCCCACACGCATTTCCAGGTTGACCAACTGCAACTCGTCGCTCAGTTCGCGGTGCGCGATGCGCATGTCCTGCGAGACCTTCATCATCGCCTGGTCGAGCCCCAGTCCTGCCTCCACGCAAATCACCATCAGGTCGAGCGCGTCGGGCAATCCACGGCGAAGCCGGGTTTGTCGCGCACGGATGAACCACGACAGGAGCATGTCGGGAAACAGGTAGCCGATCGCAAGTGCAATCAGCGGAACCATGATCTCGTTTACCCGGTAAAACCCGGTGAAGTACGCCAGCGCAATCAGGGCGATCGGGAAAAGCAGCTTGAAACCCCGCATCGCCATCACCGCTTCCGCGCTGCGGAAACCGGCCCGGACCGTCATCAACTGGGTCCGCGACGCTTGTTTCTGTGACGCGGGTGGCAGCAGCTTCCCCAGGTTCGCAAAGCTGTCCCTGACTCTTTCCCGCTGACGCTCGCTAAAAGACGCTTCGTCATGCACCGTAGTCGACGCGGCGATTCCCGCGAACCGGGATAGCCGGGCAGCAATATTGATCCGTTTTGATGTGAAGGCGAAAAAGAGCGCGATCACGACGGACATTGTTGCCAGAAACGTCACACCAGTCAGTAGCCAAACCATCCGATTGCCTCAACTAAACTTCGAAATGAATAATCTTCCACAAGATGATGGACCCGACGATCTGCATGCCAGCCGAGATTGCGATCACGGTCGGCCCTTTCGGATCGTCAATCAGCACCCGCATGTACCCGGGATTGGAGAAACTTAAAAGGACTGCCACAATGATCGGCAATGCAATGAGGATGCCTCCGGTCAAGCGTCCCTGGGCGGTACGGACCCTCACCTCGCGTTGCAGCCGGAAGCGATCGCGCACGACTTTGGCAAGTCCATCGAGAATTTCAGCCAGGTTGCCGCCGGTTTCTTTTTGAATCAAGAGCGCGGTGACAAAGAAACGTACGTCGACGAGGGGAACACGTTCCGTCAAGTTCAACAGGGCATCGCGCAGAGGAAGACCGAAATTCTGTTCCTCGAAGGCGGTGCGGAATTCGCCGGCCAGGGGCTCCGCACATTCTTTCGCGATCATTTCCAGGCCGGTCGTAAACGCATGACCTGCGCGTACGGCTCGTCCCAGCAGATCCAAGGCTTCGGGAAAGAGTTCTTCAAACTTTCTCAGCCGCCGTCCCCGCTTCACCGAAACCACGGCGAAAGGGATGGTCATGACTAAGAGGGCGACGGGTATGGTGATCAGCGCATTGGAGAAGAACCACCCTGCCAGCAAGTAGGCGCCGAAACCGAGAACCGCGCTGATCAGCAGCAACTTGGCAGGCTTCATCGCCATGCCCGCCTGCGTGAGGTAATCCTGTAGCTTCGAAGACCAGGCCCACTGCATCAGGATGCGATGCATCACGGGCACGCTGCTCATCAGCTCATCGCGCACGAGCTTGACATTGATCGCAACTTCCCCGCGCCGCTCCGCCTTACGGACAGCGGTCATGCGCTTCTTGATCCGTTCCTGGCTCGTGTCGGTGCTCGCCACGATCCAGATCCCAAGCACGACAGCGACAACCACGAGAAAGGTGATTGCGGCAATCAATAGGCCCATCGGAATCTCCTCAATCCACCGGGTTAGAGGGCGAACATCTCGCCAGGTAACTGAATCCCCGCCACCAGCAGCCGTTCCGCGAACTTGGGACGAATGCCGCTGGGGACAAACTCGCCCACGACCTGACCTTCCTGGTTGATACCGCGTTTCTGGAAGGTGAATATGTCCTGCGTGCTGACCACGCTGCCTTCCATTCCGGTGATTTCCGTAATGCTGATGACCTTGCGCGTTCCGTCGCTCAGGCGGCTTACCTGCACAACCACATCGATGGCAGAGGCGATCTGGCGGCGGATGGCCGAATCTGGAATGTGCAGGTTCGACATGGCCACCATCGTCTCCAGGCGCGCCAGGGCGTCGCGCGTTGAGTTTGCGTGAATAGTGGTGAGTGATCCGTCGTGGCCTGTGTTCATGGCCTGCAGCATGTCGAGCGCTTCCTCGCCACGCACCTCACCAACGATGATGCGGTCGGGACGCATACGGAGGCAGTTGATCACTAATTGCCTTTGGGCAACCGCGCCTCGTCCTTCGATGTTCGGTGGCCGCGTCTCGAGCCGGACCACGTGTTCCTGGTTGAGCAGCAGTTCGGCCGCGTCTTCCACCGTCACAATGCGCTCTTTGTTGGAAATATACGAAGAGAGCACATTCAGGAACGTGGTTTTACCGGCGCCGGTGCCACCCGAGATCAGGATGTTCAATCGTGCCTTCACGCATCCGCGCAGCAATTCCAGAATTGGCGCAGTCAGCGAGTTGTTACGAATCATGTCGTCGGCTTTGAGGCGGTCGTGCCCGAAACGGCGGATCGAAAGACAAGGGCCGTCCACCGAGAGCGGCGGAATGATTGCGTTCACGCGTGAACCGTCGGCCAAGCGGGCGTCCACCATGGGAGACGACTCATCAATGCGTCGTCCGACTGCGGAAACAATGCGGTCGATGATGCCCATCAGGTGAACGTCGTCACGGAACTGCACCCCGGTGGGTTCCAGCAGGCCCTTACGTTCCACGTACACGCTGCGATACGTATTGACGAGAATGTCGGATACCGTGGGATCGGCCAGCAGCGGTTCCAGCGGCCCTAAACCGAAGACTTCGTCGAGGACTTCCTGCACCACACGTTCCCGCTCCTGCAGGTTCATTGGGGCGGATTCGCCAAGCACGATCGCTTCAAGAATCTGGCTGACTTCCCGGCGCACGTCCTCGCGGTTGACTTCCGTCAACTTGTCGAGGTTCAGCTTCTGGATCAGCTTGCGATGGATCGCGGTCTTTACCGCACTGAGATCCGTACGTGTAGTCACAGCGACACCTGGCGGCATTTAAAGCCTCATTTCTTTCCGGTAAAGGAAAACAGACCCGAAAACGAGCCCTTCTTTTCTGCCGAACGTGTTTCAACGCCCATGACCTGCTCGGCAATTTGCCGGTAGCGGTTCACGAGCACGTTATTGTGGTTATCCGGAATCGGAGTTCCAAGATTGATCGCCTGGCTCGTCTTCCGGTAATCATTCGGTAAATTGGTGAAAGCGGGATAACCCGACTCTTTCTGCACCCCGCGCACAATCTCATCGTCGCCCTTGTGCCAGCGGTTAATGATGACCCGCGCCCGCAGCGGATCTACGCCCAATCCCTTCAGTGCAACCAAGCGTCTCTCCAAGGTCCAGAGCGAAGGCACATTGGCCTCGGCGACGATGAAAATCATCCGGGCCATGCGCAGAATCGAGCTCCACTCCGATGAGAACTGCGATCCCATATCGAGCAGCACGACATCGAAGGCATGCTGGGCCACGTTCACCGCCCGGTCCAGCGCGCTCACGTCGATCGACTGCCACTCTTCGGGCTGGGTGATTCCGCCCAACAATTCCAGCTTGGATTTGTGCTTGGTGAGAAGACCGGAGAGGAAATGACTGTCAAGACGCGCCAGGCTATCCACCGCGTCGCGCACCGTGAATTTCGGCTGCATGTCGAGCAGAAGATGCGCGTTACCGAGCGGCCGCGCAAAATCGAGCAGCACGGTGCGCTTCTGGGCAAAGGTCGCAAGCTGCACTCCGAGATTTACGGCGACCGTGGTGGTGCCTACGCCGCCCTTAGCGCCCATCAGTACGACCAGCTTGTCCTGCGAGATGAATTCGGTCTCGTGCCGGTCGGCAGCAATTTCCAGGAGGATCTTCTTGAGAGGCTCGCCCTGTACGGGCTTCGCCAGAAAATCCTGGACTCCCGCGCGCATCGCTTCCAGCAAGAGGCTCGGGTCAGGCGGGACGGCGGAAGAACAGGCGATGACTTTGATCGACGGAAATGCACGGCGAATGTTCGCTGCGAACGCGAAAAATGGCGCCGGAGATCGGACGAGATCGAGAAATACGATTTCGGGCGCGCCGGTACCTGCGTCCGGCATCCGTTCGAGTGGCAGGTTCCATTGCACCACCGACCGGATCATCCCGGTTTGCTCCAAGCTAGCCAAAAGCTGCGCAGAGCTGGTTAAATCAGTGCTCGCGATCGCTGCGCTCAGCATAATTCGAGTGTCCCCACTCTCACCTCTCAACTTCGGCTCCGGTCATTCGCAACCCGGAACATGTTTATTTCGTTCCTGGCGTTTTCGCCTGTTTGGAATCGAGGAACGGCACTGGCATTTGCGGGCCTTGTGGTACCTGTTCCGGCATCAGCGGCTTTACGATGCGCGGCGTAACCACCACAAGCAGTTCGGTCTTGCTCTTATTGAAGTTCTTGCTCTGGAAAAGTTTGCCGAGGATCGGCAGGTCGCCGATCCAGGGAATCTTTTGCAACTGGTTGGTCACCGTGTTGTCCATCAGGCCGGCAATCGCGAAGCTCTGCCCATCGCGCAGTTCCATGTCCGACTCAACCCGGCGGGTGGAAATGGCGGGGATAAAGAATCCCTGCAAGGTCACGGCGTTGGTGTAATCGAGCGAACTGACTTCCGGTTTCACCTTGAGATGGATAATCCCATCACTGGTGTAAATCGGAGTGAAACTCAACCGGACGCCATATTCCTTGAACTGGATCGAGATCGTCGTCCCTGTACCGCCCGAACCGACTTGCGGCACGGGATAAGGAAATTCACCGCCTGCCAGGAAATTGGCTTCTTTGCCCGATTCCGTCAGGAGATTCGGTTCTGCCAGGATCTGCAGGACGTCTTGTTGCTCCAGCGCTTTGATGGTCGCAGCCAGGTTGATGTCCGGACGCGAAATGAAAATATTCAGCAAGTCCGCCACGCCGATCGCGCTGCCCGATGCCGGGGCCGCTGCACTACTGCTGCCGTTGCTGGAAATGCTGGAACCCACCAGGGCGGGCGGTCCGAATTGCTGGGTGCTGATCGCACCCACGTTCTTCGAACCAGGCAAACTTAAGAGGTTGAAGCCGAGCTGGCTGATGGCGGTCCGATCGACTTCCGCGAAACGCACCTGGAGAAGGATCTCGGCGTTCTGCGGCAGCGAAACGTCCATCATGTTGATGACTTTAGGCGACGCGCCTTTGACGATTTCGACGATCTTGTCCGCCACCGAACTCGAAGAAATGCTGCCCGACAGGATGACGGCGTCATTGGCCGACT
Organism: uncultured Acidobacteriaceae bacterium; assembly: GCA_963703075.1. Lineage (GTDB taxonomy): Bacteria > Acidobacteriota > Terriglobia > Terriglobales > Acidobacteriaceae > Korobacter. The sequence continues at coordinate 855,694 of OY969786.1, read as the reverse complement.
CGATATGAACGTCTTCCGAGGGAAAGACTTCGTGGATCTTCTGCGCGAGTCCCTGGATATCGATGCTCACCAGGACGTCGTATGCGAGACTCTGGTGCGCTTCGTCCCATAGCAGGAGAGAAACGCCGCCCGGCCGCTTGCCGTTGACCAGCACCTGGTTGGGGCTGACAACGATGGCTTCCGCAATCGTAGGATCAGCGATGGAGACCCGCTTGATCCGTTCGGGAGAGCTGACCACCACCGAGCGCCCCACGAGGATATGGAGCGGCTGAGGCTCCTCCCCCATCTGGTCCTGGCTGGGGGCGCTTGCCGGGGCGCCCGATTCCTGAGCGGCTGGCTGCTGCGCGAATGCAACCGATCCAGCCAACATCACGATCGAGCAAATGGCGTTGGTAAACCTGAAAGCGCGTCGCATTTCACATTCAATCTGCAAGAGAGCTCCTAGCGTTCATTCGACGTCGGAAAAGTTTTGTTTTCGCGTTTCTCGCCGGTAATCACTTCTACAACGTAGGATTGCGGAACACTTGGGCCGGTGGATCTTTTCGCCATAACGGACCGGGGCGGCGCGATCGCGCCAGCCGACGAAAACAGCGCAGCTTCCAGAACTGGCGCTGGGTCCATCTTTTTCGTATCGATCGTATTGCGCAAGGCCAACTGGATTTTGCCTTGGGCGCTGCCCATGGCCAGCGTGCCGGCGTCGTCCGGCGTCACCAGCAACGTGATGACCGGCACGGTTTGCGGTTTACCGTCGCGGTCCTGTTCAATCTTCTGCCCTGCGGCCAGGACCTTCACGTTCTGCAGGATGGTCTTCGTGATGTTCGTGCTTACGTTGTTGGGTCCGGTCATCCTGCCGGTCACCAGCACGTCCACCATGGTTCCCGGCGTAACGAAGCCAGCCACTCCAATCACGTCATTCACCGCCACCGAGATGGCGCGCATGCCTGCCGGAATCGTCGCCGGCAGCCCGACTCCCGCTTCCGCCGGCGCCAGTTTGCCTTCCAGGATGGGTTCGTTGGCCACAATATCGGTCATCACCGCGCGGCCGACGCAGTCCTGCACCCGCGTGTACATGCCGGCCACGGGCTGGTTCGAAGCCCAGGGAATGGTCGTGAGGTTCGACTCGTCCAGGCGTGTCCCCAACCCAATCGGGTGGCTCGCCACGACGATGGTTTGCATTGACACGGTCGGAACGTTCGAAACCTTCTTGAACTGCCGGTACACGAATGCGCTCAACAGGAAGGCGACCACAACCGCGACCGCCAGTCCCATCAGAAGACGATTGGTATTCATGAATTAGTTCCTCGTGGATCTCTTGCACTAGAGCGCGAACAAGGTCGAGCAATAGCAAAACACGGTAGCCGCAGCCACCGCCACGCCAAACGGCAATTTCAAGCGGGCCGGGTTGTCCAATGACATTTCCGGATTCGGTTTCAACCCGAATGCGAAAAATCCCCGTACCAGAATTCGCATGTTGTGGAACGTTTCCATCACGCGTCGCGCGTAGATCATTTGAATGAATGCCATGATGCCCGACCCGAGAATGCTCCCGAGCAGGACGCAGAGCATGAGCACCGGGCCGAGAAATGCGCCTACAGCGCCCATCAACTTCCAGTCGCCCGCACCCAGCACCCGGATCAGCACCGGAGTTAAAAGAAGGAGTAACGCAAGCGCTGCTCCTTCCACGGCAAAGAGTGCCCCGTGCCAGCCTGACATCCAGGTATGCACGGCCACTCCCATCAAGATCCCGGGAATCGTCAGCCAGTTCGGCAATCGCCGCGAGCGCCAATCCAGCAATGCTCCGGTTAGAGTCAATGCCAAAGTCAGTGCCCAGATCACTTGCGTCGAAGCCATTTCTTTATTTCTCCCCCAACGAAACCCCGGATTTTGGGCCTACCGTCGCTCGTTGCTATGTGCTCAACGACGCGTTCATGTTGGAAAACACGCTCGAAATCGAATTGGCCAGCCCGTTGATGGCGGTGATCGTCGCAAGGGCGATCAAAGTCAGCAACAGGGCGTATTCCGTCAAATCCTGGCCTTCCTGCTCGGCCCATAATCTCTTCAACAAAACTTTCATGACTTTCTCCTACTCAGAGGTGAAGGGATTTGGGAAGCCGCCACATCAGGTTCGCTGTAGCGGCCTGTCACCCAAGAATCCTCGGGCCGATCACCATCGACTAGGTGGCAAGCTTGCTGTTGGCGTTGGTGAAGACGCTGCTGATCGAGTTTGCCAGGCCGTTAATTGCGGTAATGGTGGCCAGGGCGATCAGGGTCAGAAGCAGAGCGTACTCTGTCAGATCCTGACCTTCTTCTTCGTTCCAGAGGCGGGTCATCAGATTTTTCATGTTTCTACCTTTCGCAGTGAGATCGTGGAGCGACGCAGGGAAGCCGCCCTACCGGGAGCTACTTGCACTTGCAACACCATTCTGTGGGTTTGTTAAACGATTGATTCCATTGAGGAACGCGTTCCAAAACGAGAGTGATCACGAAAGACACTGCACCTTCGTAACATTTTGTGAACGGTAGACAACCTGAGAAGGTGTCACTTTTCGTGACATAGGTGGAACGAACTAACCCTCTTTTGGATGGATTGGTGCTACTGGACGAGGCGGACAGGGATGGCCGAGGCGCCACCGCCCGTAACAAACCCGCCGCCGGGGTTTCCCGTAGTACCTTGACCGTTGCACCCACCAGACGTCGATTGGCAGGTCAAAACGTTCATGACGACCGCGCTAACTGTGTCGCTCGATCCGCTGTGGCATGCATCGGTCACGAAAAGCTGCATGAAACCGATGATGGTGAAGGTGGTGTTGCTTCCGTTTCCGGTGGATGTGCCGACGTAAACGGGAACGGTCACGATCGAATCGCTTGAGGTGATGGTCGTTCCAGAGGGCACGTAAGGATTGGCCGATCCAGCGGTGATCGTGTAGGGCGGGGTGTTCGAGCTATTGATCGTGATCTGGTCCTGCCCACTGTTGGTCGAGCACCCAGAGGACTCGTGGATCAAGGATTGAGTGCCAGAGGTGATCTGTCCGACCTTCTTCCCAGGCACGAGCTGCAGGGTGTCGCCACAGCCCCAATTTCCGGGATAGCAGGAAGTGATCGCGGCTGCCGTCGCGGATGCGCCATTCCCTTGTCCGAGATCGACCGTCTCATAATCTCCAGGTCCAGCTTCGCCGTGTAGAAGGATGCTGGATCCGATGATGCCATTCGGACTGACGCCGGGACGCACGAGGGCTTTTGTGGTGGGATTGAAAATGTAGGAATAGTAAGTATTGCCGCTCACCTGGCAGTTCGGGTTCGCATTTGCATTGTTTCCGGCAACGATGTTGTTGGTATCGCAGTCGACCGCAATGAACGGCTTCACGCAGCTCAGGCAGATGTTGGCGGTTCCCCCGCCCGAGGGATTGTAGGCTTCGGCGGTCGCCTGGACCTGCACATTTACGCTGGTCACACCGACAATCCTGCCGAAAAACGTGGGTGCGGTTCGTTTCACGGGTACGGTAATCCTGGGATTGAAGCCAGAATTAGAGTCGTTGCTGAACGTTATGTCGGTGGTGAGGATGCCGGGCGCCTGGCCTGCGACGGTATTTGCGTTGCCGATGGTGACGGCTTGATTCCGGGCAACCGCCTGCACCGTTGAACTGGTACACGCCGTCCCCGAAGCCCCACCTGTACAGCCTGAAGTGACAAAAACTTTAGCGCCCGCCAGGGCAGCCGCGTCGGCTGAGCGCTGAGCTTCGCTGCGAACCGTGTAAAAGGAAACCAAATCGATCGAGAGGCCCAACACTCCAATCAGCACGACCATCCCGGCAGCCATGAGGTACAGGGTCATCCCCAACTCTTTGTGACCTGGGCGCTGTTTTCGTATGCCTCGCATCGTAGTCTTCCTCCTACTGGTTCAGCATGATCGAATCGCTCGTTACGGTCGATGGGAGGCTCAGACTCGATCCCTTCGAGAGCAACCCAATGATCTGTGGTAAGCGCCAGGTATACGGATAAGTGAGGGTCACGTGGGTGGCGATGATGGTGGCGCCGTTACTCTTGAGGGAGGTGTAATTTCGGTCGACAATCAGCGCGAAATTTGAGCACCCCGAGGATGAGGAACTAAACTTCCAGCTAAACGAGCCGGCCGAGGTACCTGAGGCCGCGATGGTGCATTGCGTGACACCCGCATTCGTAAGATAGTTTGAAACCACCTGTGACACCGCCACAACCGAGGGGGGCGCACTGCCTCCGGACGTCAGGTCGAGATTGCTCTCAGAGACCGCTAAACGCGCGCCTTCCCGGGCGGCATTACTCAGCCGGTGCTTCAGATTGAAAGCTCCGCCAAAATCACCAATCCCGAGCACAAAAACCAAAAGCATGGGCAGAACCAAGGCCATTTCAAACAGCTGCGAGCCGCTCGTTTCCGATCCCAATTTGCGGAAGACGCGAAGTCTCGCGATGAGCCGGTCCATTAATTTTCCTCTCGCATCTGGGCGGAAGCCGTGAGCGTGATCGTCGTCAGATGCCACTGCATGAACCAGCCTTTCGGGGCTGTGGGGAGGGGAAATTTCACTGGGTAGCTCAGGCTCACAAGCACTCCGGGCTCCGCATAGTTCGTGCTGCTGTTGAGAGCCCTGTCGCGTGCATAACAGATCTTAGTGCTCTGATTCCCTGTGCAACCAGAGGGTATTTGTACCTTGGTCGTGTCAATCGAGGAGGCGCTCAAGGAGTTCATGACGGCCGTTTCCACGCTGCCGACGGTGGGAACAACGCCGCCACCGCTACTGCAGGACGCACACGTCTTGGTCGCGGCTACTCGCGCTCCCTCACGAGCCGCGCGATGCAAAGTCTCCCAGACATTGAAGGCCCGTCCCATCCAGAAGACTCCCATGAAAAGAACCAGGAGAATCGGTAGCACGAATGCCATCTCGACCAGCACCGCACCACGACAACGTTGCCGCCCGCGGAGCGGATTGACTTGCGCGTGCAGACCTATTTTTGCGCTCTCCATCTGACTTCGCTCTTTCACAGCCCAGGAACCCTGCATAAGAAGCTGCGCTCTCACGTGGATTCTGACTCTATGGTTGACCTTGCAAACAAACCAATGCCTGAATCTGTTGAATCATGGCCTAGGAGCCCTGTAGCAGGGTGGGGGAAGCTAATTCTACTCTGAAAGTCAAGCTGTCAAGTGACGAAAGTTAGGCAAAACTGCGAAGCTTGTTCGCACCGACTCCCAGGTCTCCCCAAGTTGCTGAATCTTCGCGTTTTCCACGTGACCCAGCAGCGTGCCGGCGCGCGCCAGATAGGGAACGGCCTCGGGAAGCAGGCCCATCACCCGGCACGCCGTCGCATCCACTGCCACCGGATCGTCGCCGAAAAGCAGGACCCCGGCCGGCTTCGGTGTTCCCTGGATCGGCCCATTCCCTTCCATGCCGATCACACCATCGATAATGGCGAAGTCCGGCCGCGCGGCTGCGTTGATATCGAGGATGGAGCGATCGATGCCCGCCCAATGCAAGACATTTTTCGGCCAGCCATAACAAGCTCCTGGCACGATGCCAAACATGTTCTTGAGCGACAAAGTCACGCCCGCCCAGTGGTGCGTCTTCAGCTTCGGCATGGAAACGAGGAAATCCACGCCCAGCACCGTCTTCGGAAGAAACAGTTCAGTGAGCTTGCTGGCGTGGGTCGGCAACGCGACCCGGCTCACGTCGTCGAGGTTGAGATCGCAGAAATCGCTGCCAAGCTCCCCGGTAAATTCTCGCAGCTTCACCGACTCGAGAATGGCGCGTGTGTCGCGGTCGCATGGCCGGCCCGTCGCCAATCAAGACCCGCGCGGCGCCGAGACGCACAAAACTGTCGCGTGCCGCCGCGATGACCGAAGGATGGGTATTCATGACGCCCAGCGGATCGAGACCGACCAGGTTCGGTTTTAGCAAGACGGTCTTGTCTTTCACCGGCAGCTTGAATTCACGCAAGCTTTCATACATCAGTTCGAAGAGGTCTTTTCCGTACACCGCCAGCTTGCGGATCAAAACCCGCGACGGCGGGCGTTGGAATGACGGAATCAGCGACTGAACGCGTCCACTCACGCCGGCACCTCCGCCCGCAGCGGCCACGCGCGTTCCGGAGCCAGGGCCAGAGCCGCCCAGGCGAGAGCGTGAGTTCCATCCGCTGCGATCTCTTCAGGAGAGCACTCGTGAAGACTCAACTTCGCTACGGGTACCGCTTCCCCATAGAGTTCCAGACAGATCGTAGCGGCTGCGAGCGAGCTCGCACTTTCGATGTTGGGAACGTCTGCTCTCAACCAATCGAGGCTGAGTTTTCGGCGCGGATGCTCAGGGCTGGCGTGCAATGCCAGCAACGCCCATGCGGTCGGCAGAACCAGGGGCTGCCCCGCGACTCCATAGACGCTCGGATTTCCGCAGTTCCAACCGCCTCCGGGACACATGCGATCGTAAAGCAGTGCGATCGCAGATTCCTGTCGTCGCGCGGCGGAGTCCGGCAACACGGAGGGTGGACATTCCTGCAAGGCAAGGATGGCAAAGGCGGTCGGTTCCACCCAACTGCTGGTACGCGGCGTCCAGCCCCAGCCTCGATAAGCGTTGCTCATCTCGTCGACCTTGCTCCCGCCACGTAGCTTGTCAATGAGCCGGACGAGCAGGCTGCTGTCCAGTGGATAGTCGTTGCAGAGCCACGCCAACCCTGCGGAAATTGCGGCTTGCGCGTCGCCGCCCTGGGCCAGCACGGCGCACGCCAACGAAGTAACCCAGTTCCCCGTTTTCATCTCCGGCGTCGCAGTCCAGAAGCCGTCTTTCGCTTGATTCCTGAAGAGAAATTGACGCGCATTGTGCAGCGCCGGCGAATCCATCGCCATGCTTTGCGTCGAAGACAAGGCCCAGTACGCCCAGCAGGTGGGTTCCACGCGGCTTTCGCCTCCCTTGCGGAATCCCCATCCGCCGTCGCTGTTTTGCAGCGCGGCGAGCAGGGCGAGACAATCCGCTGCGCACATGCTGCTCATCGAACGGGCGCCTCCCATTTCGTCTTCTGCATAGAAAAGCTGTACTGTGTGGCTGCATCTTACACCAGGCTTTCCTCAGAATCCGCAAGCAGCGCAGCACCGCTCTCACGCAGATGACTCATTGCCAGCTACGACTTGGGCCCGTAAAATCCAGCCACTCGAACAGCACTCTTGTTAACGCGAAAAAGATATCGGTCTGAGGATCAATGGAAGGACAAGCCCAAGCCGCAGCGCCTTCTCCGCCGGGTGCGCAATCGACGCTGGCAACGCGATTCGTACAGGCGCTGATTATCGCGCCGTTGTGCGTGGCTCCCGCGCTGGTCTGCCTGCATAGTGTCACCGCGGGCGATCCCGACGTGTGGTGGCATATGCGCACCGGTGAGTGGATCCTCGCCCACCATGCCTTGCCGCACACCGATCCGTTTTCCAGCTTCGCTGCCGGCAAACCGTGGCAGGCCTATAGCTGGCTCTTCGATCTGCTGATTCTCAAATGCTTTTCGCGCTTCGGATTGGTCGGCATCAACCTCTTTACGGCGGCCATGGTCTCGGCGATTACCGCGGCCAGCTATCACTTGTTCCAGCGTCTGCAATCCGATTTCGCGATCAGGATCATCCTGACTTGCATTACCTGGCGATGCCTCACCGGACTCTACACTCCGCGGCCGTGGCTTTTTACCATTTTCTTTTTCGTCGTGGAAATCGATATCCTGCTGCACGCCAGGCGTACCGGTGAATCCCGCGAGTTGCTCTTTTTACCTTTTCTTTTCGCGCTTTGGGCAAACCTTCACATCCAGTTCATCGATGGCTTGCTGGTCTTGGGCATTGCTGTCGGAGAAGCGGTAGTCGCCCGCTGGTGGCCCGCGACGCGCACCCGCCTGCAAATGCGTTGGATCGCACCGATCTTCCTCGCATGCCTACTGGCGCCGTTACTGAATCCTTACGGATGGGAAATCTATAAGATCGCGCACGACCTGGCTTCGCAGTCGGGCGTCCTGCAAAGCATCTCGGAGCTGCAAGCCCTCGGGTTCCGCTCTTCCACCGATTACCTGATTTTGCTGGTAACCCTGGGCGCCGCCTTCGCGTTGGGCTGGCACAAGCAGCTTACTTTTTTCGAGGTTGTTTTATTTGCTTTCGCGGTCTGGGCTTCATTCCGGTCGCGACGCGATATCTGGATCATCGTCGTCATCACGACCGCGATTCTCGCTTCCGCCGTGCGAACCCATGTTCAGCAACCAAAGAAAGAAGCCGGAATCATCGCGGTGCCCGTCACCGTTCTATTGGTTGCGCTGGTGTTGAGCTTCGGTTCGCGCGTTATGGGAGTGAACAACGAAGTGCTTCGAACCATGCTCGCGACCGTGATGCCGGTGGATGCGGTCGCCCGCATCCAGGCCGCTGGATATCCCGGGCCTCTATTCAACGATTACACCTGGGGAGGCTATCTTCTCTGGTCGCTTCGTTATCCCGTGACCATCGATGGCCGGGCGGCGCTGCATGGAGATGCGCACATTGCACGTTCAGCGGAAACTTGGAATGGAGAGCCGGCTTGGAATACCGATCCGGAGTTGAACAACGCAAAGCTCGTGGTGGGGCCGGTCAAAACGCCCCTTGTCCAGCTCTTGCGGCTGGACCCACGCTTTCAGCTTGCGTACGAGGACAAGGTTTCGGCCGTCTTCATCGTTCGCGCCAATCCGCCCGGCCACTGACGCTGAGCCGGCGCCGCGCACGACTACATCACGGGAACAATCGGTGGAACCTGCACATCCTTGTCCAGGTCCGACGCTTCCCTTTCTTGCTTGATATCGAGCTGGTTGATCAACCGATGCAAATACCCACGCGCCACGCCAAGGGCGCGCGCAGTTTCTGCCTTCCGCCATCCGTTCTGCCGCAGGGTACGCAGCACAAGCGACCGTTTGAATCTGCGGATCTGCTCCTCGTAGCTCGAGTCCACGGGCGCGGAAAGTTCGTCATCCGCCGAAGTATCTTCCGCGTGTGGATGCGCCAGCAGATTGTGCGGAAGCCGCACGGGAAGCGCTTCCTGCTGCGTCCGGAACAAAGATGGGAGATGCGAAACTTCGAGGGTGTCCCCGTCTGCCAGGACCATCGCCCGCTGGACAACGTTCTCCAGCTCCCGCACATTGCCGGGCCAGTGATGCTGCTCAAGCGCAGTCATCGCCGCACGCGTTACGCGCAACTCTTTCTTGTGGAACCGCGCCGCGGCTTTCTCGATGAAGTGGTGCACCAGGACGGGTATATCGTCACGCCGCGCGCGTAGCGGCGGCAGGTGGATTTCCACCACATTCAGCCGGTAGTAGAGATCCTCGCGGAAGGTACCCTGCGCCACCATCTCGCCTAAGTTGCGGTTGGTCGCGCAGATCACGCGTACATCGGCCGCAAAAGTCTTGTTGCCGCCGATTCGCTGAAAACTCTTTTCCTGCAGCACGCGAAGAATCTTGGGCTGCAGTGCCAGCCCCATGTCGCCAATTTCGTCCAGGAACAACGTTCCGTGATTGGCGGCTTCAATGCGACCCTGGCGCATGTGAATCGCACCGGTGAACGCACCTTTTTCGTGTCCGAAAAGTTCATCCTCGACCAGCGTGTCGGGCAAATTGGCGCAGGAGAAAGCCACCAACGGATCGCTGCTTCTCGGACTCATCTGGTGAATGGCGCGAGCCAGCAATTCCTTGCCGGTTCCCGTTTCTCCGGTGATGTGTACATTCACATCGCAGGGACCGACGCGCCGTACCATTGCAAAAATTTCAAGCATCGCCGGCGAACTGCCAAGCAGCTCATGAAAATGTCCGTGCCGGCCCTCTTCCAGGCGGATCCTGCGCAACTCGCGCTCGGCATCGAAAATCCGGTAAGCCCGCCGCAGCAGGATGCGCAACTCGAGCATGTTCGGAGGATTGCTCACGCAATCCGCGGCGCCGGAGGCTACCGCGCGCAGAGCGAAGTCGCGGTCCTCGGTATCGCAAAGAACTAATGTCGGTGGATGCTCGGGCTGGGAACAGACCTGTTCCAGCCGGCGCAGGCTTTCCTCTTCGGTTTGCACATTGGAGGGTCTGAGGTCGAGAAGGACGACGTCCGCCCAGGAGATCAACTCAGGAAGTTCGTTCGATTGCTGCGCCCACTCCGTACGTAAACAAAAGCCGGTGCCCAAAGCTCGCGAAAACGCATCTCCCAAACCGCGATCGCGTGTGAGAAATGCCACACGAAGAACATGATCTTCCACGAAAGCCTGCCTTCCCATCACTTACAAGCAACTTTTCCAGAGCTCAAACTGTGCCCCTCAATTCCCGTAGGCCCCAATGCAATTGAAAAAGCTAAGAATCCTCGCTGATGTGAAGTCAGTCAACCAACTACAGCATGCTTGCAGTACACGAGCCGTATATTCTTGGGGGATGCTGAATCCTACACCAACTCTGCATTTAAGGAACCGAATATTTTGACCCTAATCCATTCAGATCATTCGAACAACTCCGCTCAGTGAGTCGGATTGCTGTGGAAAAGCTGCACTTTTCTGCATACTCCAGGCCCTTGTTTTCCGCCACCTTGGGGTTTGCCAGCCATTATCGTCGTTTCGCTCAATCATCGTTCAGTTTCGAAACTCTGCAACGTGCCGTTCCAATTCGGAAAACGTTCCCTCTTGGCCGGGTACTGAGCTTCTCCGACGTAAACGCTTGACACCGTTAGCCCCTCGTTGCTTTAAAACGTTTCAATGTGGCATAGTGTGGGCGACTCGGAAGGTTGATTCGTAGATGAACTATCGCTTTGCTTTCCTCGCCGCTGCCCTGCTTCTCGGTTCCCTGTCCGCTGCCCAAACCATCACCGTCGACGCAACTCCCGCGCACGCCACCAACCGCTTCATCCCGAATCAGACGCTCGGTGCGGGCGTCGATCGCATTCCCGTGACCGCGATCGATCATGATCTCGTCCAGCCAAACCTGGGACGCGCTCTCGAATCCGGCTGGCAGCCCGTGACCTATCGGCAGAACACCGAGCTCGCCGTCGAGGCGTGGCACTGGAACCCCAAAGGCGCATGGAGCGATCCTTCTGGCCAAGGCTATTTTGTCGGGTCATCCACCCCCACCGAATTCTTGCGTTATTCATATGGCTATCGGCTTCCGCATCGCGGGTTCACCCGCAATGACGGCACCGGCAATTCCGGATATTCGCGTATCACGGACGGCGATCCAAACACTTACTGGAAGAGCAATCCGTATCTCACCGAACGGTTTACGCACGAGAGCGACACCCTGCATCCGCAATGGGTCATTGTCGATCTCGCGCAAGTGCAGATGCTCGACGCGATCCGCATTGCATGGGCGAATCCATACGCCGTGAATTACGAGGTCCAGTACTGGACGGGTGACGATCCGATTCGCATTCCTACGCGTGGCGTATGGCAGAGTTTTCCCCGTGGCACGGTGCAGTCCTCGCATGGGGGAACGGAAACTTTGCGCCTGAGCAGTGAGCCGATGCCGGTGCGCTACCTGCGCATCCTGATGACGAAGTCCTCGAATACCTGCGACACCCACGGCTCGGGCGATCCGCGCAACTGCGTTGGCTATGCCATCAACGAGCTTTATATAGGAACCGAAACGGCCTCTGGCTTCCATGACATCGCGCGCCATACCCCCGACCAGGAACAGACCACGACCTACTGCTCCTCGATCGATTCCTGGCACGGTCCCGATGACATCAGCGGAATGAAAGAGGCGCAGGTCGGCTTTGATCTCTTCTTCACCAGCGGCGTCACCCGCGGTCTTCCCGCGATGATTCCCGTCGCCATGATCTACGAGACGCCCGAGAATTCAGCTGCCGAGATTGCCTACATCGAGAAACGAAACTACCCGATCTCTTACGTCGAGATGGGGGAAGAAGCCGATGGCCAGTTCATGGAGCCCGAAGACTACGCGGCGCTCTACGTTCAGTGGGCAGAAGCTCTGCACAGGGTCGATCCCAAGCTGAAGCTCGGCGGCCCTTCGTTTACGGGCGAGAACAAAGACATAGAAATCTGGGCCGACGCGAATGGGAAAGTCTCATGGACCGGGCGCTTCATCGATTACCTCAAGCAGCACGGACGGCTGAACGACCTCGCGTTTTTCTCCTTCGAACATTATCCGTACGACCCATGCCGCATTCCCTGGGGCAGCCTTTATGACGAGCCCACCCTGGTGAGCCACATCATGCAGGTGTGGCACGAGGACGGGGTTCCCGAGAACGTGCCGATGTTCATCACCGAATCGAACTTATCGTCGGGTGCGAGCGAGACCTACATGGATCTCTTCTCCGGCATCTGGCTGGCGGATTACATCGGTGCCTTTCTTAACGCAGGCGGAAATGGAGTTTATTTTTTCCACTATTTGCCGCTACAAATGGAACACGGCTGCAACGATTCTCCCGGAACTTTTGGGATGTTCACCGTGGACGCGAACTATGCCGCCCAGCAACCGCTGCCGCAGTTCTATGTTTCGCAACTGATTAACCGTGAGTGGCTCGTGCCCGGCAACGGCGAACATCACACGTTCGCCGCGCATGGTGACTTGGACGACGGCGCCGGACACGCGTTGGTCACCGCCTATGCGGTCAAGAGGCCGGACGGCAAGTGGGCGCTGCTCGTCGTCAACCGAGATCAGTTCAACGGACACAAAGTACGCATCGCGTTTGACGATGAATCGTCCAAGGCGAAGGCCGGCTTCTCTGGCAACGTGGATGTGCTGTCCTTTGGCCGCGCGCAATACCAGTGGCATCCGGATCTGACGAAGTTCATGGCGCATGCCGAGAAACCGGGAGAATACTCGGTTCTCTCTTACACCATGGGGCAGGCAAATCCGGACGATCCGCCGCTCCGCACTACGGTGAACGCTTCGGGTGAAACGGAATACGATCTCCCACCCGCATCCGTCACCGTGTTACGCGGCAACGTCGCAGCGCGTTAAGCAATCCTCTCGGCATCGGAAGGTTCGCCCTCGGTCGCCGCCGCGGCCAACGCCAGCGCGGGGGTCGCGGCGGGGGCTTGCTCGTCCTTGCTCATCGACGGGAACCTCCCGTAGGTCATGCCGCGCCACAGCCATTCCATCGGACCAAAACGATGTCCCTTCAACCACCAATTACTGAACCCTACCTGCGCGGCGTAAAACACCACCGTGATCGCCATCCCCAGCGCAGGACCCACGCGCCCGAAAAGTCCAGTGGTGTAGTGGTAGAAAAACAAGGTGAAGAACACCGATTGCATCAGGTAATCGGTTAAGGCCATGCGTCCCACGGCAGCGAACGGCAGTAGGAAGCGCCGCTTGTTCTCGTCGAAAAAGAACAGCGCCAAACCAGAAATGTATCCCGCGCTTAAGGTGTGTGCTGCCGGCAGGAACAACACACCGGCCGCCCACGCCCACAGCGAGACGTGTCCCTGCGGAACATAGATGTTCACCAGGGCAACGTAAAGATTCAGGAGTATCCCGATTGGGATACACCAAGCGCACACCTTCCGCAGGATGGGCTTGTACTGTTCGAGATTCTGCACGATGCCTGCGCGCCACACCCACATGCCGAGCGCGAACAGGCCCACGGCGTAAATCGCGAAGAGTTGCGTGGGCACGGTGTGCTTCCACTCGACCCAGTTCTGCACCAGGATTTGCCGCACCGATCCATGGGCGTAGATATTCACCACTTCATAGATCTTCTTCATGTCGGGCGCCTTGGGATCCATCCATGGGCGGTGGAAGCGGCTGAAATACAGACCAGGAAGATGCTGCTTACGACAAATGGCAAGGCGAACAGGCTGCCAGCCCACCACAGCAGGGTTTTCTGTTCGCGCTTGCGGAAGACCAACAAGATCGCGCCGGAGAGCGCATAGGTCAGTAGGATGTCGCCGGCCCAAATCAAAATTCCGTGAATCAGCCCGAAGATCGCGAGCGCCACCAGCCGTCGTGGATAGAAACCGAGAAAGCGTACGCCTCGCGCCTCTGCACGCGTCATCTGGATTGCAAACCCCATTCCAAAGAGGAAGGAGAAGATCGTGATGAACTTGCCTTGAATAAAGGTATCGATGAAAGCTTGTGCCAGGATGTCGGCGCGGCTGTGAAACAGGACTTGGATCGAACCGTAGACGTCGAGCGGCGCGAAGAAGGCGCGCATGTTCGCCGCCAGGATGCCGAACAACGCCATCCCCCGCAAGACATCAATGAAAAGGATGCGCTCGGAAAGCGCAACTGGGCTCGCACCCGAAACCTGCTGTGACATGCGTCACCCCACAATTGCCCGCCATTTTACGACGGCCTGAGTGGGAGTCAATTGCACAACCGGGTAGGTGTGGCAGTTAGTGCGGCGTGCCGTTTCCGTTGGTCTGGTTGGTTTGATCGGTCTGGTTTGGCTGGGTCTGCTGCTGGCCGTTGGTGGTATCGCTTTTGAAGAAGCCTGCGATCTTACCGAAGAAACCCTTCTTCTTCTTTTCCTGGTCCTGCTGTTGCTGCTGGGTCGCCGTGGTGGTCTGCGCCGGAGGCATGTTGTTTACGGAACCATTGGAGGTAGGCGGTGGCAGAACTGTCTGCTGCCCATTTCCAAATATCTTGGAGAAGAATCCGCGGCGATCGCCGAGCGCCTGGTCGCACGTCTGTTTTGGCTCGGTGCCCGCAACGAATTCCGCGGTATACGTTTCTGGGCACGACGGTGTCGCCAGTTGGTTGGTGACCTTATCCAGCTCCACCTGCACCACGCCCGATGGCTGGGCGAAGGGCTTCATATCGGAGTATTGCCGCAGTTTCGAGGCCCGCTTCATGAAGTCTGTCCAGATAGGCGCGGCAGCCAATGCCCCAGACAACTTGATGTCGCTGTAATCGTCGTAACCAACCCAAACGATGCACAGCAGATTGCTTGTGTATCCCGCGAACCAGGCATCATGCGAGGTGCCGGTCTTCCCCGCTGCCGGCGCCGTGAAACCACGCTGGCGCACCGGATACGCGGTCCCGAAGTTAATGACGCCCTGCATCATGTCGGTCATGATCCCCGCAACCCGCGGGTCCAACACTGGATGCGACTCGTTCTGGAAGTTATCGACCACGTCTCCCTTGGCGTTGCGCACCGATTTCACCATCATCGGCGAAATGCGGGTTCCGTTGTTGGCGAAAACCGTGTACGCGCCCGCCATATCGACTGGTGTCGCGTCGTAGGCGCCCAGTGCCATGGCCGGCGTGGCTTTGACGCTTGCGATCCCAGCACTCTTCGCCAGGTTCGCTACGTTCTCGTATCCCACCTGCTCCGCCAATTTCACCGTCGCATTGTTCAGCGACATGGCGAGCGCATAACGCGCCGTGACTTGCCCGTGATATTCCTCTTTGTAGTTTCTCGGCTCGTAAATCTGGTCGCCGTACATGAACGTCGTGGGAGAATCATCGACCAGCGACGCGGGGGTCACCGCCTGCGCGGGATCGCCCGTGATCGCGGTGTTCATCGCCGTCGCATACACAAACGGCTTGAAGATCGAACCGGTTGGACGCTTAGCAACCGCGTGGTTCAACTGACTCATTCCATAGTTGCGGCCGCCCACCAATGCCAGCACCTCGCCGGTATGCGGATCGATCGCGACCAGCGCGACCTGCGCCTCCGGACCGGGCTTCACTTCCGTCTTCGCGTTCTTTCCCTTGCCGACTTTGTGGGTGCGCAGTTTTAGTACCTGCTCGTCCACACCCTTGATCCCGTTCTCCACCGCATCCGCCGCCGCATTCTGCAGTTCTGGGTCGATGGTCGTATAAACGCGATACTGGTGCTCGTTGACTTCGTTCTCGCTGTATTTCGAGCTCAGGAAATCCTTCACCATATCGACGAAATACGGAGCGTCGCTGGCCTCGACGTTCGGCGCTGCGAGTTTTAAAGGTGTAGCTTTCGCGCGATCGGCGTCTTCCCGCGTAATCGCCCCGGTTTCCACCATCGAATCGAGCACCAGGTTTCGGCGGTCGAGTGCCCGTTCCGGATGGCGATAGGGCGAGAGATAGCTGGGCCGCTGGATGAGTCCCGCGAGCAGTGCTGCCTCGGGCAATGTCAGGCTCTTGATGTCCTTATTGAAGTACGCGCGCGCCGCCTCGCCCAATCCGCTGATGGCGAACGATCCCCGCTGCCCCATTGGCACTTCGTTGGCGTAGAGCTCGAATATTTGCGGCTTGCTGAAGCGCTGCTCCAGTTCAATCGCGATCAGCATTTCGGTCAGCTTGCGCTTTACCGTTTTTTCCGGCGTCAGGAAGAATCCGCGCGAGAGCTGCATCGTCAACGTCGAGCCACCTTGGCCCCGTCGACGGTGCACTACATCCGCAACCCCGGCTTCGGCCAGGCGGTAATAGTTCACCCCGTTGTGCTGGAAAAATCTCCGGTCCTCGATCGCGAGCACCGCATCAACCATGACCTTGGGGATGTCGTTGAACTTGACGATCTGGCGCTTGGAGCGGTCTTCGCCCTGGAAGAGCGCAGTCACGAGCTGCGGCTCCAACTCGTAGGCAGAGAGATCGGCGCCGTTGGCGCCTTCAATGCGTGAGATCTTGCCTTCAGCTACATAGATAACTGCCGAATCCGAGTTGTGATACGACTGGGGGCCGGGATGGATCTGGATGTTGCCCCGTCCCAACTCGAAGTGGCCGACTTGCGAATCGCTTCCCTTGCCGCCACCTTCCGTGTACCCGGCGTGACGCAGGTCAGTTTCGATTTCGCTGATCGATTCCTTGTCCCCCACGTCGACTTCCATGGGCCGCGCATAAATCTTCGCGGACGGAGCGAAGATCTGCCCGCTCATCCGCTTATCGACGATCCGCTCGTATTTCACGTAGTAATACGTGAAGACGGCAAAGAAACAGAGGCAGAAGATGATGAAGCCAGCGACTCCGAGGCGGATCTCCCGCTCGTAACGGCGCCATCCCACCGCGTTGGTCTGCGGACGAGACTTCGCTCCTGCTTTGGAGGTGACCTTGCGAAAGAAGCTGGGAATTCTTAGTTTGATAGCCACAATGCTTAAACAGAGATGCCGCTTATAGTCAGACGTCTCCCCGCGAAAAACCGTTATCCCGACGCGCGCAAACGGCAAACAATTCGCGCATCCCCGCCGAGTTGCTCATTCGTGTATCGAAACCGAGCGGGCGGCATACGCCTTCGACTAGAGCAGTCTTCATTGTAAAGCAAATAGGGTCCCCACCCGGGGACCCTGCCAATCCTGACAAATCTTGAAGCTACAAAGCCAACGTGTTGGTCGCAACCGGGTGGAACTGCAGGTCCGTCGGGAACCCTGGAAAATCGACGTGCACCGCGTAATCCACTTCCACCGTAATCGTCTTATTGAAGCGTGTGATTTTGATCTGCTGCGGCGTTAGCAGGAATCCTTCATCCATCGCTTTCTTAATAATCGACGCTTTGATCTCGTCGTCGCTCTTGCCGCCATTCTGCATGAATCGGACTTCCGTGTTCAGGTCGTCTTGAAACTGGTAATTATTGAAGTATGGCGGGAAGAAGAGCCACGCAGCGTAGGCGAATGCAACGAACAGCACAAAAACCAGTAATGCCTTCAAACGTCCCATAAAAGATGCTCCGATTCCCCAAACATCGCTGCCAAGTCACCCTTGTGGAGTGACCAAAGTTGCTATCTTTTCAACGATTTCGGGCATCGTAGCATCGAGAGACTCGCGTGTCGAGCGGTGAATCACCTCAAGTATCCCCTCAGCAAACTTCTTACCTACGTTCACTCTCACAGGTATTCCCACTAGATCGGCGTCCTTAAACTTCACCCCGGGCCGTTCGTCGCGGTCATCCAACAGCGCGTCGTAGCCCGCCGCCTCCAGCTTGGCTGCAACCTCCTCTGCACCCTTGGCCAGCGCCTGGTCGCGGACGTTGGTCGGCGTTACCACCACTTCGAAGGGCGCGATCTGCGGCGGCAGCCAGAATCCGTTCTCGTCATAGGACTGCTCAATCGAGGCGGTCAGGATGCGCTCAAGGCCAATTCCATAGCAGCCCATGGTCGGCATGACCTCCTTACCGTCCCTGTCGAGCACGCGCGAGCCCATCGACTTCGTGTATTTGTAGCCGAGCTTGAAGATGTGCCCGATCTCGACCGCCCTGCCAACTTTCAACGGACTTCCGCAATTCGGGCAGCCTTCGCCCTCGCTCACCGTTCGCAGGTCCGCGGTCGCTGTGTATTGAAACGTCTCTCCCGGGGTCAGGTTCTTGACGTGATACTCCTCTTTGTTCGCGCCGCCGATCAGGTTCTTGCGTCCGACCAACGCCTCGTCCACCAGCAGGATCGGCTTCTCTTCCTCCTGGCTCTTCGCCCACTCCACATTGAGCGGCCCGAGATAGCCTGCCGGGGAGTTGAACAGTTGTTGGATTTCCTCCTCGCGCATCGGACGCACTTCGCGTCCCTTGATCGCCGCCGCCAGCTTCGTCTCATGCAGCATGTGGTCGCCACGCATTAACACGACCAGCGCCTGCTCCTTGCCGTTCTTCACTCCCGCGGGCGCCGACATCATGTAAGCCAGGGTCTTGATCTTGTTCTTGGGCGACACCCCCAGGTACGCGGCCACCTGTTCGATCGTCTTCATGCCCGGCGTATGTACCAGCTCCGGCTTTCCGTCGCCCGACGCCCCGAGCTCTTCGATTGCTTCCAGCCGCGATGTCGCCTTCTCCGTATTCGCCGCATAACCGCAGTTCGAGCAACTAGCGACCAAGTCTTCGCCCGCGTCCGTATAAACCATGAACTCCTGCGAACCCGAACCGCCCATCGCGCCGGAATCCGCATCCACCACCACATACTTCAGCCCGCAGCGATCGAAGATCCGGCAGTAGGCGTCATGATGCTTCTGGTAGCTCACGTCCAGCCCTGCCGCATCGATGTCGAACGAGTAGGAATCCTTCATCGTGAACTGGCGGACGCGCAGCAGTCCCGCCTTGGGCCGCGGCTCGTCACGAAACTTGGTCTGGATCTGGTACCAGATCTGCGGCAACTGCTTGTAGCTGCGCAGTTCCTTGCGCGCAATTTCGGTCATGATCTCTTCGTGGGTCATGCCCAGGCAAAGATCGGCGCCCTTGCGGTCCTTCAGGCGAAACATGTTGTCGCCCATGAGCTCCCAGCGGCCGCTGGCTTCCCAAATCTCCCGCGGATGCAGCGCCGGCAGAAAGAATTCCTGCCCGATCTTGTCCATCTCTTCGCGCACGATACGGGTGATCTTCTGGACCGTCCGGTTGCCCAGGAACAGGTAGGAATAAATCCCGGCAGCAAGCTGGCGGATGTATCCCGCGCGTATCAGGAATTTATGGCTGGCGACTTCCGCGTCGGCCGGAGCCTCGCGCAATGTAGGAATAAACAGCTGGGACCAACGATGCATAGGGATGAAAGTCCGGCCCGCCTTCTCAATTGACTTCTGCTATGCGGTCGGAATCCTTCATTGTAACAAGCGTGAGCTCCTCAGACTTGTCTGCCTCCGTCAGCCCACATTTCAACTGGCATGACCATAACTTTTTCTTGTCATCCAGAGGAGCGCGTGGCGCGAAGTCGGGACCTGCTGTCCTCTCCGCTTGACGAAACAACCCTCCCACATGGCAATCTGTCCGGATGCCTCCCCTGAACGCCAATCTCTTCAAACGTGTTCTCGCACAAATCCGCCGCATTCCGCGCGGCAAGGTGGCTACCTATGGCGACGTCGCCTATGCCGCGGGATATCCAGGCTACGCGCGCCAGGTCGCGTGGGCGCTCCACGGTTCAGGATCGGCGGTCCCGTGGCAGCGCGTCGTCGGAGCGGGCGGAAAAATCCTCCTCCCCGGCGAACAAGGCTTCGAACAACGCATGCGCCTGCAGACCGAAGGCGTCCGCCTTATCGGGCTGCGCGTCGACATGAAAGCTCACCATCACTCATTCTTTAAGAAGAAGCCCAGCAAGAAGAGCGCCCGCAGCAAACCGCGCTCCCCCCAGCCTGCTCTCGGCTCAACTCGACGATCCCGCAAGAAAAGTTGACCAGGAGCTACGGCAGCCGTCAGACTTTCAGCATTCCGCGGAACCCTCGGGCAGCGTAGTACGATTCCGCTCCGTTGTGATAAACGAAAACCGTGTCATAGCGACGATCGCAAAAAAGAGCGCCGCCCAAAGCGCGAATCGCGGCAGGAGTCTTCACCCAACTGGAGGTCTTGATATCGAACGCCCCCAGCGTCTGCAGCTCTCGGTATTGTTCTTCGGTGAGGAGTTCCACGCCCATGTCGGCCGCCATGCCAATTGCGCTGCCCGCTGGCTTATTTTCTTTTCTGGACGCGAGCGCCTCCTGGTCGTAGCAGAGGCTTCTACGGTCTTTTGGGCTTTCGTTGCAGCAATCGCAGAAGAGATATTGTCCTGAGCTTTCATCAGAACCGATCACATCCGGTTCGCCGCCGGTTCTCTCCATTTCAAACAGCGACCAGAGTTTTCCCGCATCCGCCTCGAGCTTTGCTTGTACCTTCGGCCACGCTACACCCACATGACGGCTCATGTGCGTCTCAAAGCGGCTCTTCAAAATATTGAGGAACTCTTCGCGATGTTTTGAGGCAAGCGCTTTCGGCTGCCGATCATCCTTTTTCATGGGCGTGACCCCAGCTTTTCATGCACTCGAGGCCCGGGCGCAGACGCTATCGCAATCCCTGTAATAACTGCTTTGCCAGCTTCTGTGCTTCGCCGAAGTGCTTTTGGTACTCGACGAATGCGCGATTCAACTCTAGCGAATGATCGGCGTCCAGGTGTGCACGCAACATCATGTCGCGCATGTGCACCGGGTTCGGCAGGGTGGCTTCCTCGGTCAACTCTTCCAGGGCGGTCTCAGGATTGTAGTGATACATCGTCAACTCCTACGCTTTTGCAGGTGCTTCCCACAGCTCGATCCTGTTACCGTCCGGATCCATAACCCAGCCGAAATTGCCGTACTCGGTCTCTTCATATTTCTCGTCTACTGACGCGCCTTCGCTCCGCAACTTCGCGAGCAGTTCCTTGAGCCCTTCGACACGAAGGTTCATCATGAACGTTCCTTTGCCGGGATCGAAATACTTGGTCGTCTCCGGAAAGATCGACCACACGGTGAATCCTTCGGCGGCCTGGGGATCATCGGCCCACTTGAACATCACCCCGTATTCCGTGCGCTTAATCCCGAGATGCTTCTCATACCACTGGTAGAGCTTCTCCGGGTCCGCCGACTTAAAGAACAACCCACCAAATCCCGTCACCCGCATACGAATTCTCCTGTCGCGTCTCTACATCATCTCGGTTCCCCACAGGTCATGCAGATGCACGATTCCCTGCAGGGTCCCGGCAGCGTCGACCACCGCTACCGAGGTAATCTTTCGCTGCTCCATCAGATCGAGTGCCGCCGTCGCGTAGGCCTCGGGGAGGATCGAACGCGGGTTGGCTGTCATGCATTCGCCCGCCGTGAGGTCCAGCGCATCCTTACCGCGCTTCTCCAGCAAGCGCCGCAAATCGCCATCGCTGATGATGCCCAGCAACTTGTCGCCTTGCACCACCGTCGTCACTCCAAGCTTCTTGCGCGACATTTCATAGATCACGTCCGGCATCTTCGTTTCGGCCGTCACCCGCGGCACCGCTTCGCCCGAGTGCATCAACGCACCAACCTTGGTGAGCCGCTTGCCAAGCTTTCCGCCGGGATGCAGGTTGGCGAAATCCTCTTCCTGGAATCCGCGCTTCTCCGCCAGCGCCATGGCCAGTGCGTCGCCGAGCGCCAGCATCGCGGTCGTCGACGCTGTCGGCGCCAGCCCCAGGGTGCACGCTTCCTGCGCGATCGAACAATCCAGGGCCACGTCCGCCGCCTGCGCCAGCGTTGAGCGCTTCGCTCCATCCACGTATAGCGAATCGCAGGTGACCGAGATCAGCGGCACGCCTAAGCGTTTGATCGTCGCCAGCAGGTTGAGGATCTCCTCGGTCTCGCCGCTCGCCGACAACGCGATCACAACGTCGCCTCGCGCAATCATTCCCAGGTCGCCGTGCATTGCCTCGGCCGGATGCAGGAACAGCGCCGGCGTCCCTGTCGAACTGAAAGTCGCCGCGATCTTGCGCCCGATTAGTCCGCTCTTCCCCATGCCGCTCACCACCACGCGTCCCGCGCAGCAGTCGAGCAGGTCAACCGCCCGCTGGAAGTCCTGCCCCATCGGTCCGCTGATCCGCTCGGCCAATTCGCGCAGGGCCTCTGCTTCGATACGGACTACATTTTCGCCGGTCTTGGACATGGTGGGTTGCACACAGGATGGTAACAAAAAATGAGATCTGGCTGTCCCCTCGTCTGCGCCAAGACAAGAGCTGTCTATCCCAGCTCTCCGGCTTTCGCCTTTGCGGTGATGTGCTCGGCTGCCCGGTAGGCGAGCGCCTGGATGGTCGCGGTGGGTTGCTGGCGGCCGGAGGTGACGAAATTGCTTCCGTCCACGATGAACAGGTTCGGAACATCGTGCGCATGGCCGAACGAATCGACCACGGACGTCTTCGCGTCATTTCCCATGCGGCAGGTTCCCATCAAGTGTCGCGAAGGCATGAGGTTCGGCTGCCCCGGTTCCACCGGGAACGGACCACAGCTTCTGCGCTCCCGCCACCTGCAAAATCTCGCGCTCGCGCTCCACCAGCCACTTCATGTTGGCAATATCGTCGGCATGCCAATCGAACGTGATCCGCACCGCCGGCAATCCCCACGCGTCCTTCAACTCCGGATCCAGCGACACGTAGTTGCTCTCCAGCGGGAGCGACGTGGAGTGCGAAAGCAGTGTCATCGTGCGGGTGAAGTAATGGCCGACTGCTTTCTTAAATTCCAATCCCCAGGTCGGTACATCTCCGGGTAAAGCCCCCAATGCAAACCCCGCCGGATAGTAATCAAAACGAGCATCGATTCCGCCGCCCCCGTAGAATCCGCGCTTCCGGTCGGCGTCGTAGTAGTCGTGAATTACCCGCGTCACCTGCACGCTCTTGAACTCGTTGAGGGGATGCTCGAACAGCGCGCTCGACTCGGTGCCGTTGTCCCACATCAGGTTCTTGCCTACCAGCCCACTCGAATTGGCGAGCCCTTGGGGAAACAACTTCGACTTCGACATCAGCAGCAGCTTCGACGACTCCACTCCGTTGGCGCACAGCACCACGACTCTAGCCCGCTGAAAAATCTCCTGCTTGTGCTCATCAAAATAGATCGCGCCAGTAACGCGCCCGCGCTCATCGGTCTCGATCTTCCGCACATAAGAATTCGGACGAATCTCGCAGTGGCCGGTCTTCTCCGCAACCGGGATCACGCTCACCAGGGTGCTCGACTTGGCTTTCATCTCGCAGCCGAAAAGCTCGCACATGCCGCAATGCGCACATCCACCGCGTCCACGATAGGGTTGGGAAATGATCGCCACCGGCGCCGGGTAGGGATGCAATCCCATCTTCTTGGTCGCGCGTTCGAATAGCATGCCCGACGACTTCACCGGCATCGGCGGCAAGGGATACGGTTTCGATCGCGGTCCTTCAAACGGGTTCGCGCCTCCCAGTCCTGAGATTCCCAACTCCTCTTCCGCCTTGGTGTAGTACGGCTCGAGGTCCGCGTAACGGATTGGCCAATCGTCGAATGACGTGCCAGGGATTTCGCCGTAGATGCTGCGCTCGTGAAAGTCGCTCTCGTGCAGGCGCCAGTAGTTGGCGGTGAAGTGCACCGTCCCGCCACCCACCTGTCGTCCATACTCAATGGCCTTGAACGGTTTGGCGACCTCCGTATCGTTCTTGCGGTAGGTGATGGGCTGCTGTTTCGGATCGTTCGTCAGGGCGTTGTGAACGGCATACTTGATCTCATCGTGCGAGAAATCTTCTTCCGTGAGGTACGGCCCTTGTTCCAGGACGACAACACTGAACCCGGCGACGGCGAGTTCCTTGGCCATTACGCCTCCGGCCGCGCCCGCGCCAATCACGAGAAAATCCACGGTTTCGGACTTGCGAAACTGTGTGCCCTTCACTTCGCCTCCGCATCGTAGTAGCCGAAAGGCGGTTCGAAGGAACCGGCGTCATCGAATCCAATGTATTTCCAACCCACCCCATTGCGATTGCCGCCGTAAGCGGGGTCCGCGAGCCAGGCCAGCACCGTATGCGTGCGTACGACCGAGAAGAAATCTGTCTTCTCGATGGCGTGCAGCAACTGGACCTGTTGCCCATGCGAGAGCGCGGCGAACGAAGCTGATCCCCGAAACATGGAGGCGCGGCGTTGTTGCAAAGCGTCCAGCCCGTCGCGATAGGTCGACTGCTTATCGGAGGCAAAGGTGTTCAGCGCACGATCAATGAAGTAAACCGCTCCCGCCTCGGTCGCACCGGGGCCGTCGTCCGACGGCACGATCTGCCCGGCGATTGCCGTAACCTCGCCCGCCGTCGCGGGATCAAAGTATTCCAATGTCGCGGAGGCAGGGCGCGTCACCGCCTCGTGCGCATGTTGCTGCGCCGAAGCAATCACCGACCAGGCAGCCACACCGAGAGAACCGAGGATCCAGTCGCGACGGGTAACTTTCATAGAGTTCACGCATCTTGCCCGACCGGAGCACCTGCGTGCAACCACAAATTGTGGCGCCGCTCCATCAGCTTCCCGGAGACCCGACGCGGACGGCGATTTGACTGCAGTGCATTTTCACGTCCTCGCTTTGCATGACGCGAAGAACTGCATGCGACCTGTGCCCGCAGATCGATTGGGACTGAGAAAATGAAGGGCATCGTATGCACGCCTACGAACTACACCGCAAGCAATGGGTCCCGCATCCGCTGGAAAAGGTCTTCGATTTCTTCGCAGAGGCGCGAAACCTGGAGATCCTCACGCCACCCTTCCTGCGCTTTCGCATCACCCGTCGCCCGAATGCGATGAAAGCCGGCGCGCGCATCGACTACCAACTGCGCATTCACGGCCTCCCCGTGCGTTGGCAAACCACCATCGAGAAATGGGAGCCTCCGCACGCCTTCGTCGATCTTCAAGCCAGGGGACCCTACAAGCTATGGCACCACACCCATCGCTTCTGGCCGGAGAACGGAGGCACGTGGATTGAAGACAAGGTCCTCTATGTGCTTCCCTTCGGCTTGCTGGGCCGTCTCGCCCATCGCTTTCTTGTCGCCCGCGATGTTGCCGCGATCTTCGATTACCGTGCGAGAAAAGTCGGGGAGATATTTTCCTGAACCGAGCGGCACTTAGAACCACACCACCGTAATGCCGCGGTTCTTGCGTCCGAGATCGCTATCTCTCTTCAAAGCCGGGTATCGCTTGAGCAGTGTCCACGCGGCAGGATCGGCAATCGACCAGTCTTCCCCATAGATCACCACCGACACTTCGCCGCGGCGTTTCATCTCCTGCAACGCCCGGCCGGCTGAAAGCCGTATCTCGCCGCCGGCTCCGCTCGATCCGTAGCCGTGGATGAGTTTCACGCCCGGATTGCCCGATCGGCGCGCCGCTTCCAACTGGCGCAGCATCTTCTGCCGCGCTTCCTCGACCGTGGGAAATCCTTCCTCGAGATTAATGACCTTCAGCACCAGCGACCAGGTTAACCCTTCACGCGGAGTGGGCGCGCACTTTCTCGACGACCTCCGCCTCCAACGCCGGGGTTCCGCCCGCCGTGCTCGCCACCCATGCCCCCATACGGTTGGCTGCGTCATTCATCGTCCCGAGATCCGAGCCGCGCAGATAATGATGGACCAAGGCGGCCGTAAAAGCGTCTCCGGCGCCGACCGTGTCGGCTACCTGTACCCGGTGTCCATTGTGTTCATGGAAGGCATTGGGGGTGGCGAGCAAGCTGCCGTTGGCGCCGCGCGTCAGGCATACCATCTTGAGCCGAAAATAATTGCACAGCCATCGCGCGGTGCTGAGTTGCTCGAGCGACGGTCCATTGAACATGGTCAGCAGCAGAGGCAATTCCTCCTGATTGAGCTTGAGAATGTCCGCGGCGTCCGCCGATGCGGCGATCATTTCCCGCGAGTAGAAATTTTGCCGGAGATTGATGTCGAACACGCGCAGCGCCTTCTTGGGAACTGCATTCACAAATCGCTGGATGGTCGACGCGGATTGCGGTTCGCGTTGCGCCAGCGATCCGAAGCAGACCGCATCGGCACGGCGTGCCAGCGCCTTCCACTCGGCTGTCCACGCGAGAAAATCCCAGGCGACCCAGCGCGTAATGTCGAAGCGCGGCTGTCCATCCGCCGCCACGTCCACCTTTACCGTCCCCGTGGGATGCGCGTCGTCGAGCTGTACGTAGGAGGTCGGAATTTCAAGCGCGCCCAGCCGCTCCAGCAGCTCGGACCCCAACGGGTCAATGCCAATGCGGCTTGCAACGCACCCTTCATCACCCAGCAGCCCGCACATGTAGGCGAAGTTAGCGGGCGCTCCGCCGAGCTGCTTGTGCGAGGCGAAGATATCCAAAAGCACTTCGCCCAAACCGACAATGGTGTATCTCTTCATGACAGTCTATCGAGCGCGCCAGCGTTGAACGGACACCTTGACCGCCGAACATACTCCTCATTCCTCCGCAGCAGCAACAATTTTTGACGGCAAGCCACTCGACGGCGGTTCCATCCTGGCGCAAACCGGCACCGCAACGTTTTTATCTGCAGGAAATACGTGGGTCCTCACTTCCCTTCAAATGCGTCCCGTCACTGCTTCCGCCGCCATCTTAACGGTCATGGCGAAAAACGAAAACCGTTGCTGGCCGGGCTACACACCGTTCCCGGAAAGAAAAAGAACGAACAAGGAAGCTGCCGCCCGAAGGCGAAGTCGAAGCTCACATCCAACGAGCAGAAGTTCCGGAAGAAGCGTCAACAGCAGCTTGATCGCTGGGAAGAAACGCACCCCCGCAAGCGGAGAAGTGCCGCGCAGCATCTGCACAAGCCCGCGACCACAAAGGCCTCTGCAAAGAAAAAGTCGGCGACCAGCAAGCGTCGTCCCTCCGCCGCAAAACGTGGGACTCCCAAGCTGCGTTGAAATCTGTTTCGCCTAGGCGCGACCAGCGAACCAATGGTAGTCTTGGCTGCTGATTTTCGGCCCACCCGTCCTACCGTTCGACATTTGACGCTGGTTCAAGAAAGGAAACAGATGCATGCGTAAACTCTGTCTGGCTCTTGGCTGCTTCGTGGCGCTGGCGTTGGCAGTTTCTCTACCGGCACAAACCAAGTCGGCCAAGTCTTCCGATGGCGACAAACAGAAGATCGAAGCCCTCTATCAAGCCTACTCGCAGGCCTTCAAGGCGAAGGACGTGAACGCCCTCATGGCCTTCTACGATCCCAACGAAACATTTGTCTTCGATCTCGTGCCGCCGCGCGAATACCCGAGTTGGGCCGCCTATAAAAAGGATTGGGAAGAGCTTTTTGCGGCGATGCCCGGCCCGGCCGACGACAACGTGTCCGAATTGGCAGTCACGGTGGAAGGCCCGATTGCCTACACCCACAGCATTCAGAGCGGCTATTTCACCGGCAAAGACGGCTCCAAGCTCGAGGTGGCCGTGCGCGTGACCGACGTACTGCACAAGGTCAAAGGAAAATGGTTGATCGTGCAGGAGCATGTGTCCGTGCCCGTGGATCTCGCCTCCGGCAAGCCCGACCTGATGTCGAAACCGTAACGCGCAAGGATCGCCCCGCATAACTTGGGCAAGCAAAAAGGGACAGCCTAAAAAGCTGTCCCTTACATTTTTCCGCCGAAGAGTTGATTTGAAATGGTGGCCAGGGACGGAATTGAACCGCCGACACGCGGATTTTCAGTCCGCTGCTCTACCAACTGAGCTACCTGGCCACGGAGCGATGCCGGATGTGTTTCACAACGGCGCGCATCACTTTCGGGTGGGCTCACGACGAAATCGTCGCAAGAAATCAGTGCGTTCGAACAGCCGAATTATAACAGGCGAATCGCGGGCTCTCCAACTGCACAAACACCACGCGATCGAGAGAGCAACGCTCCGCCAGTCTCCCGCCAACCTAGTGAGAACCCGCCGCCGTCGCCGTCTTTTGCAGATAGCTCGCCAGGTTCGGCTCTTCCCGCTGCCGCAGGTCGACACACTGATTCACTCGTTCGATCTGCTGTCGCCCCACTCGGTCCAGCCCTGGCACCTTGTGTTCGTCTAGGAAGGACTGCGCCTCTTGTTCGGACTTGGCATCGCAGAAAACTCCCACCGCGTAATACGCGAACTGCGCTCCGAAAATGCTCTGCCCTGCCTTCTTCTGGATGTCGGCGTAATGCTCCCGGATGAAGTCCCATGCCAGTCGCTGGCCCGCCGGATTCCTCAAAACGGCCATCATGATCCGCAGGTCCTGGTTGCGCACTTCCGGCGTTAGTATCCGTTCCATGGTCCGCGTCAGCAAGGCGGGATCGCGGAAGTCTGCCAGCGCGTTGAAGTACCGGTAATACTCCTGCGGAGAACTTGCCGTTTTGAGCTTGGACAGAAACGAGTCATACAGCTCCGCGTTGCCGTGGGCCGCAGCCACCGGGAAACTCGCATCCACCAGGGTTGCGTCCTGGGATCCGGGATTCTCCATGTACGCAGCCACTGTCTTCTTGGCGCCTTCAATTACCTCCGGATCCTCGCCGACATTCCCTAACAACAGGACCAACGTCGCGCGCGTATTACGGTCATTCGGCGTGCCCGACTGCGAACCTGCCTGGCCCAATCTCTCCAGCGTCGGCTTGAATACGCTTCTCACCCAGGCTTGGAGCTGCGGCAAATCGCTCTCAGACGCAAGATGCGTGCGTGCGAACGTAACCTGTGCCGCCAGCTCTTCCACCGCTGCATAGGTCTCTACTCCACGGAACTTGCTCGCCAGCGCCATCACGTCTTGGATGTGGTGTTCGCCCCCCGACAGCAGCGCCCCTTCGTTGCCCACCAGCGAAACCTGGTCGTCCTGCGATAACTCCTGCACGTTGAAATCTGCCGCGCTGAATATCGCCGGATCGAAGCTGTAGCGATAGAATCCTGCTCCATTCGCATTCGGGAACACGCCGACCCCGCAGCCTTTGATGCGGAACTCCTGCTGCTTCTGCGTGAGCAACTCGCAGGAACCCCTCTTTACTTTGCCGAGCTCGCTCATGCACACCGGCACCTGCCATAGCTGGTCCGAACCCTGCTGCATGTCTTTCGCCGAAGCGTAGAACCGGTGCTGCGCAAGTGTGCCGGCCATCTCCCCATTCACGCATTTCGCGTCCACCGCAACGAATGGAGCGCCTGGCTGGGTCACGAAGGTCGGCATGATCTTGTCAACCGGCTTGCCCGTGGCCTTGGCCATTGCATCCCAGAAGTCTTCGGCGGTCGCGTTGGAATATGCGTGCGCCGTCAGGTAGCTGTTCACGCCTTTGCGAAATTCCTCCGGCCCCAGGTAGCCCTCGAGCATCCGGAGGACCGACGCCGTTTTTCCATAAGCGATGCCGTCGAACAGCGAATTGATCTCCTGCCGCGACTCCGCTTTTTGTCGAATGGGCCGCGTATTGCGCGTCGCATCGGTAGAGAGCGCTTCATTCGATGTCAGCACTTCATCCTGCGCGATTCCCCACTCCGGCTTCCACGCCGCCACGGGTTTGCTCTCCATCCACGTGGCAAAGCCTTCGTTCAGCCAGATATCGTTCCACCATTTCATGGTCACGAGGTCGCCGAACCACTGGTGCGCCATCTCGTGCGCAATCACCTCCGCGACTTCCTTCTGATCATTCACCGATGCCTTCGCCGGATCGAGCAACAGTGCCCGCTCGCGATACACAATCGCGGCCGTGTTCTCCATCGCCCCCGCTTCGAAGTCCGGCGCAGCGATCTGGTCCAGTTTTTCGTACGGATACTTAATGGCGAAATACTGGTCGTAATAATGCAGGATCGCCTTCGTGGCCTCGAGCGCGAACCGTCCCTGCTCTTCCTTGCCGGGCACCGAACAGACTCTCAGCTGAATTCCGTCCTGCTCGCCCGACACGCACTTCCAGTCGCCGACGGTCAAAGCCACCAGGTACGTCGACATCTTCGGCGTCGTCGAGAACTTGATCGTGTGCTTCCCCTCCGGCCCCGGTTGGTCGCTCACAATGCGTCCATTCGAAATCGCCGTATCGTCCTTATCGACCACCGCCGATATGTCGAACGTCGCTTTGTACGCCGGCTCATCGAACGAAGGAAAAGCAACCCGCGCATCCACCGCCTCGAATTGCGTCACCGCATATTTCCGGTGGTTCGCCTCGCTGCGATACATACCCCGCAACTTGCTGTTCAACTGCCCAACGTATGCGATGTGAATCGTCGCCGGCCCGGCAGCCACTTCCGACGGCAGCTGCAACGTCACCGTCTCCTTGTCGTCATTCGGCTCGACGGTCGCCGTGAGTTCCTTCCCGCCAGCTTTCACCGACGTCGCCTTGAAATCGATATCGACTGCGTTCAGCACGATGTTCTTCGTCGCCGACGCCACGTGCACATCGATCGTTTCCTCACCGGTGAACGTGTTGGTGGCGAAATCCGGCGTGAATCTCAGGGTGTAGTGGTCGGGAATTACGTTGCCGGGAAGGCGTTGCGCGAAACAAAAAGACGAGACGAGGATAATAAAACCGAATAGAAACTTCTTCATGGATCCCTTTAAGGTTGCGAGCAGTCGCGGGCAGGAGCCCGGTTCTTCGTTGCTAGAAATATAACTGATCTCATCCAGAGTTGCCGTTCAGGCTATGGTTTGCCCTTGGCGTAGATATCCATGCAGCATGGTAGCCGCGCAGCGGTTCATCCCGAACCAGTAGGCGAGTTCCCGGTAGTCCGTGGCATCGAAGATCGCCAGGTCGGCGTCTTTGCCCGGCTCGAGGCTTCCCTTGCGGTCCTGTATCCGCAGCGCGCAAGCGCCATTAAACGTCGCCGCCGCAATCGCCTCCGCCGGCTGCAGCTTCATCTGTGTGCACGCCACCGAAAGCACAAACGGCATGCTCGCCGTCGGAGCAGTCCCGGGGTTGTAGTCGGTCGCCAGCGCGATCGCCACGCCCGCATCGATCATCTTGCGCGCTGGCGGAAAGTGCCGCAGCCCGAGAAAATAGTTCGCCGCCGGAAGAAGCGTCGCCACCGTTTCCAACTTCGCCAGTCGCGAGAGATCGCCGTCGCTCACTTTGTCCATGTGATCATAGGAAGCAGGCTCGAAGGCGTCGAAGCGTTGCAGCCCGACTTCGCTCAACTGGTTCACATGCGCCCGCGTGCCCAGCTGGTGGTCCCGCGCCGCCTGCAAAATCCGCTCCGACTGCTCCGGCGTGAACGCCCCGCGCTCGCAAAACACATCGACATATTTGGCGAGCCCCTTGCGCGCCACTGCCGGAATCATCTGCTCGCAAACCACGCGAACGTATTCATCCGGACGCTCTTTGTATTCCGGCGGCACCACATGCGCACCCAGCAGCGTCGCGACCACGGTTCCCGGAAACTGCTTCGCAGCACTCCGGATCGCTTCCAGAGACTTCATCTCTGACGCAACATCGAGCCCGTAGCCCGATTTCGCTTCGATCGTCGTCGTTCCATACGACGCCATTTCCTCGAACGCTCGCAGCACTGCCGCACTCAGCTTCGCTCGTGAAGCGTCCCGCACCCCGCGAATGCTCGCCCGAATGCCTCCACCCGCCGCGGCGATCTCTTCGTAGTTCGCGCCTGCAATTCGTTTTTCGAAATCGATCAGCCGCGGCCCCGCGAAAACCGGGTGCGTATGCGAATCGACGAACCCCGGCAGCACCACCTGATTGCGGCAGTCGATTTCCTTGATCGCCTTCGCATTGCGCTTCACCCAGGCGTGCCGCAGCACATCGCGCGTGGTGCCCACGGCGACGATCTTTCCCGCCTGCACCAGCACCGCACCGTCTTCCACAATGCCGAGTTCCGCCAGCTCGCGCCCACGACGCGGCCCGGCGCTCCCGCTGGGTGACCGCAGAGTGAGAAGCTGCCGAATATTGCGAAGGAGTGTCGCGGAAGTTTTCGACATAGGTGAGCGGCGCAGGATGCGCTTCATCCTGCGCTCATTCAATGGCCCATCGGGATCTTCACGCCCTTCTCTTTTGCGAAGCTCTTAGCTTCGTCATACCCAGCATCCACATGCCGCGCCACCCCGATCCCCGGATCGTTCGTGAGCACCCGCTCGATGCGTTTCGCCATCTCATCGGTTCCGTCCGCGACGGTCACCTGCCCCGCGTGTTGCGAGTAGCCAATGCCCACCCCGCCGCCGTTATGGATCGACACCCACGATGCCCCGCTCGCGGTGTTCAGCAGCGCATTCAGCAGCGGCCAGTCGGCAATCGCATCGCTGCCATCTTTCATCGCTTCGGTCTCGCGGAACGGCGATGCCACCGAGCCGCAATCCAGGTGATCGCGTCCAATCACGATCGGCGCCTTGATTTTCCCTTTCTTCACCAGGTCATTCATCGCCAACCCAAACTCCGCGCGTTCGCCGTAGCCCAGCCAGCAAATGCGCGATGGCAGCCCCTGGAACTTGATCCGCTTCTTCGCCAAATCGATCCAGCGGCTCAGAATGCGGTTCTTCGGATACATCTGCAGGATCAAGTCATCGGTCACGTGGATGTCCGCCGGATCTCCCGACAGCGCCACCCAGCGAAACGGTCCGCGCCCTTCGCAAAACAGCGGGCGTATATACGCCGGTACGAATCCCGGGAAGTCATACGCGTTCGCCACTCCACGCTGGTGCGCGAAGGTTCGAATGTTGTTCCCGTAGTCGAATGTTACCGAGCCCATCTTCTGCAGCTTCAGCATGCCTTCCACGTGCCGCGCCATCGCATCCAGCGAACGCTCTTTGTAAGCCTGCGGATCACTCTTGCGGAGTTCCAGCGCCGCTTCCAGCGACATCCCATTCGGCACATACCCGTTCAGCGGATCGTGCGCCGAGGTCTGGTCGGTCAAGATATCGGGAACCACGCCGCGCTCCGCCAGCTCCGGAATCACGTCCGCGCAATTCCCTACCAGCCCAACCGAAATATTCTCCTTCTTCCGCACCGCGTTCTTCAGGATGCGCAGCGCCTCGTCGAGCGTGTTGACCATGAAGTCGCAATAGCCGGTCTTCAGCCGCTTCTTGATCCGCTCCGGATCTACATCAATCCCCAGGAAGCAGGCGCCCGTCATCGTCGCCGCCAGCGGCTGTGCTCCGCCCATGCCGCCCATGCCGCCGCTCACAATCAGCTTGCCTTCCAGCTCTCCGCCAAAATGCTTCTCCGCCGCCGCCATGAACGTTTCATACGTTCCCTGGATAATCCCCTGCGACCCGATATAAATCCACGAGCCCGCCGTCATCTGCCCGTACATCATCAGCCCGGCGCGCTCCAACTGGTTGAACTGCTCCCAATTCGACCAATGTCCCACCAGGTTGGAGTTGCAGATCAGCACCCGCGGCGCGTACTCATGGGTTCTGAAAATTCCCACCGGCTTGCCCGACTGCACCAGCAGCGTCTCATCGTTCTCCAGGCTTCGCAGCGAGTTCACGATGGCGTGAAAGCACTCCCAGCTGCGCGCCGCACGGCCCGTGCCGCCATACACCACGAGGTCGCGTGGACGCTCCGCCACCTCCTCGTCCAGGTTGTTCATAATCATGCGCATGGCAGCTTCCTGCTGCCAGCTCCGGCAGGTAATCACGTTTCCTCGGGGCGCTCTAACCGGCGTATAAACAGGCGTTTCTGTGTCGACGGGCATAATCGAGGATGTTAGTGCTTTGCCGCGCCGCTGTAAATGAGGTGCAGCTCGCACCCGCCTCGAACCTGCCTAAGTCGAAACAAATCGACCGTACTCGGGTTTAATCGCATCGAAGAGTTCGGAGGATGGAAAGGCAATGAAGAAAGCTCTGTCAGTTGTTTTGATGCTGTTTTCCGCCGCCCTGGCCGTGGCCCAGTCGCAGCAGGTATCGCCCGGCGAGGTATCGCCGCAAGAGGAATCTCGCATCGCTCGTGAAGTTCGCCATGAGATCCTGATGCTTCCCTACTACGGCGTGTTCGACATCATCGGTTTCAAGGTGACGGGCAATAGCGTGACCCTCACAGGGGCGGTGACTCGTCCCGTCACCAAGTCCGACGCGGAGAATTCCGTGAAGCACATCGAAGGCGTCCAGTCGGTGGATAACCAGATCGAAGTGCTCCCGCCGTCGCCGATGGACGACCGCCTACGCGTTCGCCTCTTCCGCGCAATCTACGGATATGGCCCGCTTCAGAAGTATGACCTCGGCACCATCAAACCGATTCGCATCATCGTGAAAGGCGGCCACGTAAGCCTGGAGGGTGTGGTCGACAACGAGGCCGACAAAAACCTGGCCGGCATTCGTGCCAACGGCGTGTCGGGAGTCTTCGAGGTGAAGAACAACCTGCAGGTCGTCCCCTCGGACGGCGGCAAGAAGAAGTAGCATCGCGAGGCGGCCTGCGGGCCGCCTTTCTTATTCCCGCTCGCCCCACTTCAACTTGTCGCGCAAAACCTCAAAGAACGATTGCCGCGTCTGCAGTAGCTTCACGCAGTACGTTGCCTTCCGGCAAACCACTTCGTCCCCATCTTTCAACGGTTCGCCCACCTGCCCGTCAATCGTCAGGAATGCCGCCTCGCCATTGCTGCGCACCGCAATCCCAATCGTCCCCGTATCCGGCACCACCACCGGACGATGCGTCAGCGAGTGCGGACACACCGGCGTAATCTGGAAAGCCGAGACCGAAGGCATCAGCACCGGTCCGCCTGCCGCCAGCGAATACGCCGTCGATCCGGTCGGCGTTGCGACGATGACTCCGTCCGCCTTGTATCCGAACACGTAGCGTCCGTTGATCGATAGATCGAAACCAACCAGTCGCGCGATCGCACTCTTATTCACCACCACGTCGTTCAGCGCCGTGAACGAGTGCAGCACCTCGCCCTTGCGCGTCAGGTCGCATGCCAGCATCGTCCGCTCATCCGTCGGACAGTTGCAGGCCAATACCTTTTCCAGCGTGTTGTACATCTCGCCGAGCGGAACCTCGGTGAGAAAACCCAGCGACCCCAGGTTCACGGCGAGAATCGGGATATGCGCCGGGGCCAGCGCTCGCGAAGCAGAAAGCAACGTGCCGTCACCCCCCAGCACAATCGCAAACTCAGGCTGCATCCCCGCCAGCTGTGCCCGGTCCACCGCCCGGCTTCCCGCGACATACGCCGCCGTCTGCTCGTCGAAGATCACCTCGTACCCGTGGCGCGCCAGCCACTTTGACAAGGGAGGAATGATTTCGCTGAGTTCCGGCTTCGCCGGTTTCGAGAGGATCGCAACCGATTTCATGGTCATAGTTCGCAATACATCAGGAACTCGCGGTTCCCTTCCGCCCCCAGCACCGGGGAATCGATTACGTCCACCGCCTGCCCGCCCAGTGCGGCCACGCACTCCCGGACTTTCGTTACGGCAAACTGCTGGGCCGTTTCATCGCGCACGATCCCGCCTTTGCCCACCCGCTCGCGACCGACCTCGAACTGCGGTTTCACCAGCACGATGAGCTGTTTGCGCTCCGCCGTTGCCTGCCGCAGCACCGCAACCACCGCCGGAAGCACGAGTGTAGCAGAGATAAACGACACATCCATCGCCGCCACATCGGGCAACAAACCACCGCTAGAAACCTGTTCCACCTGCGTGCGCGTGAGATAACGCGCGTTCGTCCGCTCCAGCAGATGCACCCCCTCATCCGCCCGCAGCTTCGCATCGATTTGCCCGAACCCGGTATCGACCGCGATCACCTGCGAAGCTCCATGCTGCAAAAAGCAATCGGTAAAGCCACCGGTCGAAGCACCTACATCCATGCAAGTCCTGCCGCTCACATCCAGCTTCCAATGCTCCAGCGCCCGCTCCAGTTTGAGTCCGCCGCGCCCCACGTAGCGCTGAGCATCGCCGAGCAACCGTATCGCAACGTCCGGTTCGACCGGCACGCCCGCCTTCTCCACCTTCTGTTCGTTCACCAGGACGCGTCCCGCCAGGATGAGCGCCTGCGCCCGCTCGCGGGAAGGCACCAGCGCACGTTCCACGAGCAATTTGTCAAGACGAACTTTCACCGCGGCCGCCTAACATCTACATTCGATTCTCGAATCAGGAGCGTTGCATTTGCTCGCACCCACAATGGTGCAAGGAGGTCAAATACGCATCATTGTTGCTGATTTGTGAATTCCAATCCATTTTTCCACAATGTTTTGCACACGCGTGTTGAAAAACCGTCCAGCCAGAGTCTCTCCGTAACTTCCGTTCCGATTGCACCAATTCCGCATCGCGACTACCCTTGGCTGCGTCTAATAGAAGTACGTTCATGCTGAAGATCACCCTTCGCAAGAAAGCAAAACAGTTCGGCAAATTGGTTCGCCACTCGGCCATGACTCCCCGCACCGGGGTAGCTCATCAGCCTATCCAGGCCAAGCCTCAGGAACTCGGAATCACCTTCATTGGGCACTCCAGCTTTCTTATCCAAATCGCTGGTAAGAATATTGTTGTCGATCCTAACTATGCGCCGTGGATCTTCGTCCTGAAGCGTCTGCGCCGCGCCGGCGTCCGCATCGCCGACCTCCCCTGCATCGATCTTATCCTCGTCTCTCACGCTCACTTCGACCACCTCCACCGTCCCTCATTACGCGCCATCGCCCGATCGAATGCCCGCAAATTCGGCAAGCGCCCGACCATCGTCGTGCCCCGCAACGTCGGAGATCTCGTCTCCGATCTCGGCATGGAACGCGTCATTGAAATGGATTGGTGGCAAAGTACGAAGTTCGGATCCCTCGAGATCACCCACACCCCATCGCGTCACTGGGGCGCGCGCATTATTCGCGATATGCACCGCGGCTACGGCGGATTCGTTCTCAAAGCCGGCACCCACTCTCTCTATCACTCCGGCGACACCGCGTACTTCGACGGCTTCCGTGAAATCGGCGCGCGCCTGCATCCTAAGATAGCCCTGCTCCCCATCGGCGCCTACCATCCTGAATCCTTTCGCAACGTGCATACCAGCCCCGAAGACGCCGTCCAGGCCTTCGTCGATCTCAAAGCGCATTGCATGATCCCCATGCACTACGGCACCTTCCGTCTCTCGCATGAACCGATGGAAGAGCCCGTCGATCGCCTTCTCGCCGAAGCCGAGTCCCGCCACATCACCCGCCAGGTGCTGGTCCTCGAAGAAGGCAAAACCAAGATTTTCGCGAAGGATTAAAACAGCGTTGACGTTGAAAGCAAGCGTTAAGCTTTGAGGTAGCGGCGACGTTCACGTCCAAGCGTTAAACAAGCTTTGAGGTAGCGGCGTCATTGACGTCCATGGGTTAAAACAAGCTTTGAGGTAGCTGAGGTAGCGGCGTCATTCACGTCCAAGCGTTAAAACAAGCTTCGAGGTAGCGGCGACGTTTACGTCGCCGAAACCGCGCTCCCAAGAGACCGGCTTTAGCCGCTGGGGTAAGAAGCGTCAAAGGCCAGCCTTCAAGAGGTCCCGGCCAGCCCAACATGCCGCTCGATTACCAACCAGCTCTCTTGTCATCCAGAGGAGCGCAGCGACGTAGGAACCTGCTGTTCTGCGCTTAATACGCCAACAGAATCCTCAAATCCCGGATGTTGTTCCCCGTCGGTCCAGTGATGATCGCATCCCCCAGCGCCTCCAGGACCGGAAACGCATCGAAGCCTCGCAGCGCTCCCGCCACGTCAATCCCCAAAGCTTCGGCCCGCTGCATGGTCGTGCCATCCACCAGGCCGCCCGCTGCCGGGCTGTTTCCGTCGATGCCATCCGTGCCCGCGCTCAACACCGTAATCGGCTCGCCGGCAATCTTCTTCGCGCAATAAAGCGCGAACTGCTGGTTGCGACCGCCAATCCCCGCATCGCCGGAAACCTTGACCGTCACTTCGCCGCCCGAGATCAGGCACACCCGCGACACGCCTTTGCGCAATTCGCGCAGCTTGCGCAACAAGTGGTCGGCGGCGTCCGCGTAGTCCCAATCGTCGCAGCTGTTATCCACTTCCACTGCGAAACCGCTCATCGCCGCTTTGCCCACCGCATTCTTGCGCGCTGTCTCGTTCGAGAGAATCGTCCAGAACCGCGACCGATCGAACGCAGGATCGCCATGCTTCGGGGTCTCTTCCAGAAGTCCGCGATCGAAAAGCTCTCGTACCGACGCCGGAAACTGCCGCAGCATTTTATGTTTCCGCACGATCTCGTAACACTCGTCCACCGACGTCGTATCCGGCATAGTTGGCCCCGAAGCCAGCGAATCCGAAGCCCCATCCGGCACATCTGAAACCAGGATTGAGACCTGCTGCGCCGGCGAAGCGACCTGCGCCAGTCGCCCGCCTTTGGTCGCGGAAAGATGTTTGCGCACCGCGTTGATCTCACGAATCGGCGCCCCCGAATGCACCAGCACCCGGTAGGTCGCCATCAGGTCGTCCAGCGAGATGGCATCGTCCACCGGCTTCTCCACAATCGCCGACGCTCCCCCGCTCACCAGGTAAAGCACCAGCGATCGCGAAGCGTGCGTGCCGAGAGATTTCAGGATGGCGTCCGCAGCCTTCACCGAGTCGGCGTTGGGCGTAGGATGACCGCCGCGGTAGTAGCGAAATCCGAATACCTGGGTGGTCGGCGCAGTTGAGCAGGCGACAATTCCCGTCACCCCCGCGCCCAGGTGCGTCATCAGCGCCTCGACCATGGTGTGCGCCGCCTTGCCGATGGCGACTACGAAAATCCGCGAGAACGATCCCAGGTCGAACAAATCTTCGCCCACCCGCAGGATGCCGCGGTCGAGTTGCACATAAACGTCGAAGGCCTTGCGAATGCTCGACTCGGTCAGCGCGTGCAGGAAAATCTGTCGCGCCACTCCACGGAAATCCGCGGTCGCGCTCGCAGTCCCTGGTCCCGACGCATCAAGCGGATTCACCATACCTTCCAATTATAGCCAGAGCGCCCTCCGCTCCGAAGCAAGTGCCGGCCCGCGAACCTTGGGAATTACGCAGGGTTCAGCAACATGTCGCGTACCCAGGATTCGATCGCCGAACGCATCGCCGTGAGCTGTCCTGCGAAGAAATGGTCCGCGCCAGGGATCAGCACGAATCGCTTCGGCTCCGCCGCATTCGCTGTCACCTCGTAGAGCCGCTCGGCTGCTCCGTACTGGTCGCGGTCTCCGCTGACAAACAGCTTTGGCTTGCTGCAATCCTTCAGAAATTCGTAGGTGTACGAACGCCCATCCGCCGAAACCGGCGTCCCCAGCGAAATAAGCGCCTTCACGGCCGGCGCCGGACACGCTGCCCGCAATCCAACCGCCGCTCCAAATGAAAATCCCGCAAAGATGATCGGCAGTGAGAACTCCTGCTTCATCCACGCCAGGGCGGTCCGCACATCCTCCTGCTCGCCCTTCCCGTAATCGTGTTCTCCCTCGCTCAACTCCGTCCCACGAAAATTGAACCGGAGTACCGGGAAGCCAAATTCGTTGAGCGCCTTCATTGCGTGATACACGACTTTGTTGTGCATGGTGCCGCCAAACAGCGGGTGCGGGTGGCACACCACCGCTGCGAACCGGGCATCCGACGCGCCGCCATTCAACAACGCTTCCAGCCGCCCCGCCGGACCTTCCAGGAAGAAGGAGCGGATCGATGCGTTCGGCGTGGCATGGAGAGTCATCTCCACCCAGTTTACCTCGATTGTTTTACAGGTTCTGCGGGCTCCGGCGAATCTTGCGGTGGAAGAGTTTGCTGTGGATAGGCTCGGAATTGCAGCGGCAGTAGAGTGCCGCCACCAGCAATAGCGCGTAGAAGACGATCGTGATCCACCACCCGCCGAACATGTTTGCCCAGGGAATTCCGAGCACGGCGTAGACCACCCCGGCAATCGCGAGCATTAATAATGTCGGCCAGTTCTTTCCCATCGACAAGTTGGATGCAAGTTCCGGCCACGGCGCTTTATCTTCCGCCCGCCAGCCTTGTATTCTCGATCCATGCCCGTGGATGTCTTCGCCCTCACTCGCAACCTCATTGACGTCGAGTCCATTACCGGAAACGAAGCGGCTGTTGGAGAGCTGCTGCTCCGCGAACTGAAAGCGTTCGGTTACGAAACCGTCCGCATGCCCGTGGAAGAAGACCGCTTTAATATCTGGGCAACGTCTCCCGGCCATCCCACGCCAAAGATCGTTTTCTCGACTCACATGGACGTCGTGCCACCCTGGATTCCCTCCTCCGAGGACCAGATGTGCATCTTCGGCCGCGGCGCCTGCGACGCCAAGGGCATCATCGCCGCCCAAATCGCCGCCGCCGAACGCCTGCGTGCCCAGGGCGTTCATCCCGGGCTGCTCTTCGTCGTCGGCGAAGAACGCGATAGCACCGGCGCCTACGTGGCCAATCAGCATGCTCCCGGATCGAAGTTCCTCATCAACGGCGAGCCCACCGACAATCGCATCGGCATCGCCTCCAAGGGGGCCCTGCGCGTCAGCGTCATCGCCGAAGGCCGCATGGCGCACTCCGCCTATCCCGAGCTCGGGGACTCCGCCATTGAAAAGCTCTTGAATGCCCTCGAGCGACTCCGCAAGGTCGAGCTTCCCAACAATCCCGACGTGGGCCCCTGCACCATGAACATCGGCCTCATCGAAGGCGGCCGCGCCCCGAACGTCATCCCCGACAAAGCCAACGCGCAGCTGCTCTACCGCCTCGTCGGTCCATCGGAAAAGTTGCGTAAAGATATAGAAGCCGCCGTCGCGCCCGACGCCCGCTGCGAATACTCGCTCGAGATTCCCTTCGTCCAACTCCGTACCGTTCCCGGCATCCCCACCATGACCGCCAAGTTCACCACCGACATTCCCAG
Source organism: uncultured Acidobacteriaceae bacterium (assembly GCA_963703075.1). Lineage (GTDB taxonomy): Bacteria > Acidobacteriota > Terriglobia > Terriglobales > Acidobacteriaceae > Korobacter. Next base: position 814,951 of record OY969786.1, on the reverse strand, counting down.
CTTGAGCAACTGGGGCGAACCAGTGCTGCTCGGCCCGGGATCCATCCACGTCGCCCACACCCCCAAGGAATTCATTAGCAAACAAGAGCTCCTGGAAGCGATCGACCTTTACGTCGAAGTTGCACAGTTTCTAAACAACGAATGAGAACTGTGGGTGCCCCACCCTTGTCCGCAGGACAGGGTGGGTTACAACAACGTCGGCATCTCCATCTCCGCAATTAAAATGAGTTCGACCCGCGGAGTCTCACAACGCCCCGCAAACTTCTCCATTCCGCCGTTTCAAGCGCACGACTTCAGTCGTGCCGCAACGATCCACTCCCTTGCGGGCTTTAGCCCCTGCGAAGAGCGAACTTTCCCGCGGGATAAAAAGAAGGCTTTTGCCCTGCAGCACGGTTTGTATCAGGGCACGACTTCAGTCGTGCCGTCCGAAGCAAGAAGGACTGGGCTTTAGCCCCTTCAACAAATAAACCCGCGACGAATCGCGGGCTGGGGATGAACGCATGAATGAGGCCTGATTACTTTCCGTAGAACGCGGCGTTCTTCGCCACGAATTCTTCCTTCCCGGCCGGAACCTCTTCCGCCAGGTAAATCGAGTTCGTCGGGCAGGTCGCAATGCACGCACCGCAATCCATGCACTCTTCCGGGTTGATATAAACCTGCGTCGCCACCTCCCAACCCTCTTCATCCTTCAACGGATGAATCGCGTCGCTCGGACACGAATCGATGCAGAGCATGTCCTTTTCGCAGGTGTCGATAATCACGTGTGCCATCTTCGCTTCTCTCCTCGCGCCCCTACCAGTCATTCGGCGTCTTCGGCGCTGCAATCTCCGGGGTGCTATCAACCCCAACCCCACACTACGGATTAACCTGCCAGAGGTCGGTGATTTCCATCACACCCCTGCTGTGACCGCCCGCACACCTTGGATTCTCCCCCGCGGACAGCCGTGACACAGCCCGTTCTCCCATTCCCCTCCCTTGTCATTGCGAGGAGCAAAGCGACGCGGCAACCTGCTGTACTCGAGGCTTCCACCCCCGAGTTGCTGATCCCTGCCTCTTTCCGATACAAAAGAAGCAGTTTTCGCATGAGTTCAACCATCGTCCCCCATCCCGCGCGCTCCGCCTCCAGCTCAACCGACCGCTGGACCCACTCGCCGCTCTGGATGGTCGTGATCGGCTTCACCCTCCGCGTCCTCTATATCTGGATCGCCCACAGCTACCGCTTCCGCGCCAACGACGAAAACTTCAGCTTCGGCTGGGAGATCGGCCGCATCGCCAACTCCATCGCCACCGGCCATGGCTTCTCCTCGCCCTTCTATGGAGACACCGGTCCCACCGCCTGGGCTGCTCCCATCTACCCCTACGTCGTCGCCGCCGCGTTCAAAATTTTCGGCATTTACACGCACGCGGCTTCGTTCGCACTGCTCACCTTCAACAGCTTCTTCTCCGCCCTCACCGCCTGGACCGTCTATCGCATCGCGCAGCGCATGTTCAACGAAACCGTTGCGGTCTGGTCCGGCTGGATCTGGACGCTGCTTCCCTACATCGCCTACTGGGCGGTGCGCTGGATCTGGGAAACCAGCCTCTCCACCTTCCTGCTCACCCTCGTCCTTCTCATCACCCTCAAGATGGAAGACGACAACCGTTACTTGAGCTGGATCGCCTTCGGGGCCATCTGGGGCTTCGCCGCGCTCTCTAACACCGCCATGGGCTCCTTCTTGCCGTTCTCTGGACTATGGCTCGTCTATCAACTGCATAAGCGCCACAAGACGTGGTTCCTGCAGGCCGTCGTCAGCGCCATCGTTTTCATCGCGGTGCTCTCGCCCTGGCTCATCCGCAACGATCGCGTTTTCCATAAGCCATTTTTGTTGCGGGGAAACTTCGGCGTGGAACTCCATTGCGGCAATAACGACTTCGCCGAAGGCATCTGGGTCGGAGGCGTTCATCCCACCCAGAGCGTGGTCGAGTATCAGCGCTATAAGCAGATGGGCGAAGCCGCCTATGTCGCCGCCGTGCAGAAACAGACCGTCGCCTGGATCAAGGCGCACAAGGAACGTTTCGCGGTTCTTACCTTCCGCCGCTTTATCTATTTCTGGAATGGACTGCCGCGCCTGTCGAAGATCCCGTATCTCGAGCAGACCAAAAACTCGCTCTTTCTTGCTACATCGGTTCTCGGATGGTGGGGTTTATTCCTGGCGATTCGTCGCCGCATTCATGGCATCTGGCTCTTTGCCAGCCTTCTGATTTTCTATCCGGCGGTTTACTATATTACGTTCCCGCATCCGCGCTACCGGCATCCGCTGGATCCGGTCATCTTGATCCTGGGGGTCTTTTTGGTTTCACAGACACGGCCGGACACCACTGGCAATTCGCTGCCCGAGAGCCTTCCCGCTCGCGGTCCGGATCCCCTCACTTTCAACACTCTCTCCATTATTATCCCTGTCTACAACGAGCGTCACACCGTGATGCAGTTGCTCAATGCCGTCGCCCGGCAGCCCATCGGAACCCTGCGTAAGGAGATGGTCATCGTGGACGACTTCTCCACCGACGGCACCCGCGAGTTCCTCCAACAGATGGATCTCCCCTCGCTCTTCGGCAAAGACGGCGTCAGCGTCAAAGTCGTCCTCCACGACGTGAACAAGGGAAAAGGTGCCGGCGTCCGCACCGCCCTCGAACACTGCACCGGAGAACTGGTCCTCATGCAGGACGCCGACCTGGAATACGATCCCGCCGACTATCCTGCCCTGCTCAAGCCCATTCTCGATGGCCACGCCGATGCCGTTTTCGGCAACCGATTTCACAACGGCCCGCATCGCGTCCCTAAGTTCTATCGCTTCGTCCTCAATCGCTGTTTCTCCATCACCTGCAACATGCTCACCGGCCTCTCTCTCAACGACGTCACCGCCTGCTACAAGGTCCTCACCCGCGACCTTTTCAATCGCATGAATCTCAAGAGCGACCGCTTCAGCTTCGAAACCGAACTCACCGTCAAACTGGCGAAGTTGAAGGCGCGCATCTACGAAGTCCCCATCGTCTATCACGGCCGCACCTACGCCGAAGGCAAGAAAATCAATTGGACCGACGGCGTCGCCGCCTTCTACCACCTCATCCGCTTCCAACTCAAAGACTAACCGCAACTGTCATGGCGACCGAAGAATGCGGACAACAATCCGCATTCGCAGCGGAGCTACCTTTTGTCCCCGCTTTCGCTCGTGTCAACGTGGATTTTCGTCCCCGCCGCAGGCGCGCCAGCCAATACCCACCGCACAAGCGCTGGGCAGCGTCACCAACTGTCCACTCCCGAACACCTTCGTCCACCCTTCGACAACTTTCCTCGGAACCACCCTTCTATCTCCTTCGTATACCTAAGAGCCTCACGGAATCCCGTGTGCTCCGTCTATTGCCTCCGGAGGGAGATCATGAATCAGCTACACCGCAGACCGTTCCTGCTTTCAGCTTCCTTGCTCGTCCTCCTCGCCGCCGCTCTTCCCGCCGCGGCATCGCCCTATCGTGACGAGTTCCATAAGACGTATCCCGTCTCCTCCACCGTTGAAGTCTCGCTCAGCAATATCAACGGCTCCGTACAGATCACCGCGTGGGACCGCAACGAGGTCCAACTCGACGCCGTCAAAACCGCCGACGCCGAAGAGAAACTGAAAGAAGCGGAAATCCGCGTCGACGCCTCCGATTCCCGCATTCACATCGAGACTCACTATCCCCAGCGAAATAACAACAATCCGGCCAGCGTCGAGTATCAACTCCACGTCCCGCGCGCAGCGCGCCTTTCCAAAATCGACCTGGTCAACGGCAAGCTTGATATCGATGGCGTCAAGGGCGATGTTGAAGGCGCGTCCGTGAATGGATCGGTCACCGGTCGCGGGCTCGGCGGAAATGTTGATCTATCCACCGTCAACGGCGGCGTGAGCAGCGAACTTCTCGATTCCTCCAACGCCCGCCACGTCAAGCTCTCCAGCGTTAACGGTCACGTCGAAATCGCCATGCCGAAGGATGCCAACGCCCACCTCAGCGCCAGCACCGTGAGCGGCAGCATCAGCAGCGACTTCAATCTGCCGATCCATAAAGGTTGGGTTAACTCCGATCTCGACACTACGCTCGGCACCGGCGCCACGCGCGTCGAGCTCAGCAATGTCAACGGCAGTATCAAGATTCACGGCGGCAACGCCGGCATCTAACCCGGAAGGTTTGTACCAGCGCACGACGCAGAAAGACAGGTTTGTATCAGGGCACGACTTCAGTCGTGCCGCACGAAACAGGAAGTTAAAAGGACTGCGCCCCGTGGCACGGTTTGTATCAGGGCAAGACTTCAGTCGTGCCGTACGCACTTGGAAGAGAAAAATGCTTTAGCCCCGCAGCACAGTTTGTATCAGGGCACGACTTCTGTCGTGCCGTACGGAGCAGGAAGATGAAAGGGCCGCGTTCCGCATCACAGTTTGTATCAGGGCACGACTTCAGTCGTGCCGTACGGAGCTGGAAGATAGAAGGGCTTTAGCCCCTGCGGTAGACATTCAATAGAAAAGGGGGCTTCAGCCCCCGATCTATTACAAGTTCGGCGTGAGATCTGGTACTCCACCTGCCCTGGCGGACCAACTCAGCCGAGTCACCCCGGCGATCTTACTCGCCGGGGTGCCATTTTAGCCCCTCTTCCATTTTGGTCAAGAGAACTCGTCAAGTCCCGAAACATGCCGCCCTGCGGCGCAACTCGCTGACCCCGCGGACGATAGAAATTCCCCCAAAGTGTCCGGTTTCCCTATTCCTCTTTGCTATCCTGAAGATAGGGACAGAATAAAAAGACGTCAGGAAATAAGGTCTCTGTTTTCAATATTTTACCTGCAAATCCTTTGAATTGAATATTTTGCCGGGAATTGCTGAGCCAAACTTCTGAAAAGAAACACCCGTGACGCGAGGGGGTATCGGATTGTCAGAGCCAAATTGCAAATTGTTTACACATCCAATCCCGGCACCGGCTCGCTTGTGACCTTTTCACACTGTCGTCATAATTTACGTCTAGAATCCCGCCGACCGTGACCACATCCCTCGCTAGATCGACGAACTACTTCAACCGCGAGCTTTCCTGGCTCCAGTTCAACTCCCGGGTGCTTGAAGAAGCGGAGGACGAGAACAATCCCCTCCTCGAACGGGTGAAGTTTCTCGCCATCACCGCCAGCAATCTCGACGAATTTTTCGAGATCCGCGTATCCAGCTTGCTGCAGCGCATTGAAGACGGTTATGCCGACGCCGGACCCGACGGTCTTACCCCACAACTGGAGCTCGACCGTCTTTCCGTCGCTTTGCAGGATTTTGTCGCCGGGCAATATGGCTGCTGGAACCAGAGCCTGCGTCCCCAACTGGCAGAGCATGGCGTGCGCGTGCTGTCGCTCGACGAACTCGATAGTCATGCCCGCGAATTCGTGGAGCACTACTGCCTGCAGGAACTCGATCCCCTGCTCACGCCCGTCACCGTCGATCCCGCGCATCCTTTTCCGCGCGTCATCAACAAGGCTCTCTGCCAGGCCCTGCTCCTGCGCCGCCGCCGCCGCGCCTCGGAGTCCTACATGGGCGTCGTCACCGTGCCCCGCGCCCTGCCGCGCCTCATTAAGCTGCCCAGCCAGCAGGGTACCGACGACTACATTGCCCTCGCCAACCTGGTCGAGCTGCACACCGCCCGCATGTATCGCGGCTACGATATCGTCGCCCAGGGATCGTTCCGTATCACCCGCAACAGCAACCTCTACGTGCAGGAAGAAGAATCGCGCAACCTGCTCGAATCGGTGCGTACCGAACTGCATAACCGCCGTCGTGGCGATGCCGTGCGCCTCGAGATCGAAGCCGATGCCGGGGTCGAAATCACCAGCCGCCTGCGCGAAATCTTCGAGCTCGAAGAGTGGCAGGTCTTCCGCGCCCATGGTCCCGTCAACCTGTCACGGCTCTCGCATCTGTACACCGAGACAGATCGTCCGGACCTGAAGTTCAGGCCGTTCGTCGCCCGCGAGTGGGCGCTGCCGAAAGGCACCAACGACGTCTTCGAGGCCATCCGCCAGAAAGACGTTCTCCTCCATCACCCCTTCGATTCCTACACCCCGGTGGTGTCCTTCATCGAGGCCGCCGCCGAAGACCCTCGCGTCCTCTCGATCAAGCAGACGCTGTATCGCACCAACGAAAAATCGCCGATCATCGACGCCCTGGTCGACGCCGCCGCCAGTAAAGAAGTCACCACCGTCATCGAAGTGAAGGCGCGCTTCGACGAAGCTTCCAACATTCGCTGGGCGCGCACCCTCGAAGATGCCGGGGTGCAGGTCTTCCACGGCCTCGTAGGATTGAAGACCCATTGCAAGCTCGCGCTGGTCGCTCGCAAGGATACCGATGGTGTGATCCGCCGTTATGCGCATCTGGGCACCGGCAACTACAATCCCATCACCGCGCAGTTCTACACCGATATGAGCCTGATGACGGCCAACGAAGAAATCACTACCGCCGTGCATCGCGTCTTCAATTTCCTCACTGCTTATTCGGAACAGGCGAGCTACGACCCATTACTCGTGGCGCCGCTCGAAATGGCCGAGCGCATTGCCGGCCTGATTCGCCGCGAAGCCGACTTAGCTCGCGATCGCAAGCCCGCGCGCATCATCGCCAAGATGAATTCCCTGCTCGATAAGGACGTGATCCAGGAGCTCTACGAGGCGTCACGCGCCGGCGTACAAATCGATCTCATCGTGCGCGGCATCTGCACCCTCCGTCCCGGGGTTCGCGGCCTCAGCGACAACATTCGCGTGCGCAGCATCGTCGGTCGCTTTCTCGAGCACAGCCGCATCTTCTACTTCGAAAATGGTGAGAACCCCGAAATCTATCTCGGCAGCGCCGATTGGATGCCGCGTAATCTTTATGAGCGCGTGGAAACCCTGTTTCCCATCCGCGACACCATGCTGAAGGACCGCATCCGCCACGAAATTCTCGCGCCCTACCTCGCCGACACCGCCAAAGCGCGCGTCCTCCATGCCGACGGCAGCTACGCTCTGCACCATCCGCGTGGGCGCACTGTGACGCCATTTTCCGCGCAGGACTTTCTTATCGCCGTCGCCGAAGGCAAGAAGAGCCTCGACGCCATTCCCTCTGAACCCGAACACAAGACCGTGCGCCGTACCCGCACTCGTGCCCGAGCCAGGTAGCTCTTATGATCATTTACTTCTTGCGCCACGCCAATGCAGGAGAGAAGCGCGCCGATCCGGTGAAAGACGAGAAGCGTCCGCTCGACAAGGACGGCGTGTTGCAATGCCGCTATGTGGGAGCTCTGCTCGCCGCCCTCGACGTACAGGTCGACCAGATCATCACCAGCCCGCTGAAGCGCGCCATGCAGACCGCCTCGCTCGTCGGCAACGAAATCGGCTTCGATAGCAAGCTGCAGGTCAGCAACGCGCTCCGTCCGTCCGCCACCTTCGAAGACTTCCGTGAATTGGTGCGCGCCAGCGCCAAGCATGAGGCCATTATGGTCGTAGGCCACAATCCAAACCTGACCGAGTTCATCAGCCAGGTCGTCACCAACGGCGGCTCACGCCGCTCGATCGAGTTGAAGAAGGGCGGCATCGCCCGCGTCGACTTCAGCCCCAAGCGTTCCGTGCTGAACTGGATGGTGACTCCGAAGCTGGCGCGCGCCCTCTACGGTTCGGCGCACACCAAGTCTCTGCCAAAGACCTCGCGGAAGTAAGCCCGCTCTTTGCGCAGCGCCCAGATCTCCAGCTCCGCGCCGCTCGACTTCTCGTCCACCGCCACCAACACGCGGTGTGGTTCCACCCGCGTGCGCACGCCCTTCACCGCCCCGCGCCGCCCCTGCTCCAGTGCCCGCGCCATCCGCAACAACACCACTGCCCGCGGCAACAGCAGCCGGTGCTCCGGATCCAGCAGGCGCACCGCCCGGCTCTGGGGCGTCGGACGCGAGCTCCCCACAAACCGCGTGAGCGCGGCAATCACCCTGCGCTGCTGCACCGTGTAGCCGAAGATCTCCGAGTTGGCGATCACGTAATAGGTGTGCCGATGCCGTCCCGTTCGGTTGATGAACGACCCTACCTCGGCCAGCATGGCTGCTGCCGCCAGCCACTGCTCGTACTGTGACGGCAAGCCATGCACCGCCTTGAGCGAGTGGAACAGCCGCACCACGTGGTCCCGTACCCGTTCCGCGTGGCGATGATCGACTCCGAAGTGCGTGCCGACGTCGTACACCGACCGCTCGCGTTCTGCCACCAGCCGCGTGCGCAGGTCGGCCCGCTGATCGTGTTCCGCCGCCATCTGCGCCAGTAGTCCGTCGCGCAGCCCCAGCGGCAGGTAACGGAAGCTGGTGAGCTTCAGCCGTGTCAGCAGCTCCGAGAACACCACCGCCCCGGCGATAATGATCTCCGCCCGCCGCGTGCCCACCCCCGGCACCGCCCGCCGCTGCGCCAGCGTCATGCGGCTCAACTCCTGGGTGAGTTCGAGAAGCCCCGGTCGTGGCACGGTCGAGGTCCGCTTATGCTGCCGAGCCGCCCACATGTCCGACAGGGCGGCTGGGGTGCCCGACGTAGCCACCGTCAGCTTCACCTTCGCCTGCAACATCGCTTTTTCCACGCGCCCGATTTCTTCGGCCACGAAGGCGCGCAGCTCTCGCAGCTCTTTCTTCTTCGGAGGATCATGCTGCAGGAACTCGCGCGTCAGCCGCACTGCACCGAGCGGCAGGCTGACGATCTTTGCAATGTTCTCTTTCACCGAAACCGTCAGCTCGCAACTGCCGCCACCGAGATCGATCAGCAACATGGGCGATGTCTTGATCCGGCTCCCGGCCATCACCCCGAGGTGGATGAGGCGACCCTCTTCCAGTCCGGAGATGACTTCAACCTGCCATCCCGTGGCGGCCCGTACCCATTGCAGAAAGGCGTTGCCATTGCGTGCGTCGCGCAGCGCGCTGGTGGCCACCACCTGCACCCGGTCGGCCCCATGCTGCTGCACCTCGCGATGGAAGCGCCGCAGCACCTTCACCGTATGCTCCATGGAGCGCGGATCGAGCAGCCCTCCACGAAAAACTGACTCGCCCAAACGCGTAACTTCGCGGTCTTCGACCAGTGTCTCCAACCGGCGACGGTTTAACGATGCGATTTTCAGGCGAACGGAGTTGGAACCGATATCGATTGCGGCGAAGGTTGGCATGGGTGCTCTGGCCTGGGTCTCCGGTGTTCGTAAAAATAGTTATCGTACTCCCTCTTCGTGAGGACTGTGAAAATCCCGCAACACCGAATCTTCAGCTCTGGCCTGTGCATCCCATCACTCACCAATTTCCCGACAATGGGAAGAAGGAGCGTTCATGGCTGACAATCGCGATCCACAAGAGAAGAACAACCTCCGCGAGGGATACGACCCTGAGTTTGAGATCCCCGATCCGGATCAGGTTGAGAAAGACCGGAAAGAAGCAGAAAAGCTCTACAAAGACGACGAGAACAAGGAATCGGCGGCCTAGGGATCCCGGCACCACCAATGGGCGCGACCATCGCGCTCATTTTTTTTGCGCCAAAAATCCATCTACTCGCAAAGAGGGACCGTACTAGTCACGCACAAGGCTCACCCTTGTTCTGAAAACGGAGACCCTCATGAAGCTGGACTTCCTGCAAACCCTCATCGATAGCCCACATTCCCGCCGTGATTTTGCCAAAAGAATGGGACTCACCACCGCCGGCATTATGGGTGCCTCCATGCTCGGCAGTACCCTGCTCGGCGGAGTTGAAAAAGCAACCGCCCAGTCCACGGAAGCCACGAGCCCATCCGCCACAGTGACTGATGCCGACGTTCTGAATTTCGCCCTGAACTTGGAGTACTTGGAGGCTGAGTTCTACACCAAGGCAGTCACCGGCAAGACTCTCGTCCAAGCCGGCATCATCCCCAGCTCCGCCGAAACCGGTCCCACCACCGGCGGCGAACAGATCGACTTCAGCTCCAGCCCGCAGGTCAAAATGATCGCCGAACAGATCATGAGTGACGAGCAGATGCACGTGAAGTTCCTCCGCTCCGCTCTCAGCAGCGGCGCCGTGAAGAAGCCGACCATCAATCTCAACGCGGCCGGCGGCTTCACGAACTACAAGCAGTTCCTGGAACTCGCTCGCGACTTCGAAGATGTAGGCGTAAGCGCTTATGCAGGAGCAGCTCCGCTGATCAAGAATGCAACCTATTTGGGGGCTGCCGCACGTATTCTGGCCACCGAAGCAGAGCACTCCGGGAACATTCGCCTCAAGATGGTCCTGAGCGGCTTGCAGGAACCGAAGGTCGATTCGCAAGACGTCCCTCCCACCTGGAACACTCTGTTTTCAGTTACTACGAGCGGTCTCGCCATCGCCCGCAGCACGTCGCAGGTCCTGAAGATCGTTTACGCCGGAGGCACCACCAAGGGTGGGTTCTATCCTGACGGCTTTAACGGTACCATTCACTCTGCATAGCGTTTTTGGTCAATTCTTAAGGGAGAAGGTGCAACTGCGCCTTCTCCCCGTTCCTCTTACTTCTCTGGAGATGACATGTTTGAAGGACTGTTTCAGCCCATGCACTTGTTGGTAATCCTCGGCATCGCCCTGTTGATCTTTGGACCGAAGAAATTGCCGGAACTCGGCCGCGGCCTCGGTGACGGCATCAAGGGTTTCAAGGACGCCATCGCAAACAAGGAAACGGCTCCGCCTGCCCCGGCGCCTACCCCCGTGGATGCGCACGATCCCTCCATCAAAACCAGCTAGCCTTGCTCAAATAAAATGGCCAGACAGCGTGAGCTGCCTGGCCTCCAGTTTTCTCGCGAGATCAGCTAGCTGCTCTTGCGAATGTTCACGTCCGCGCCATCCGTCGTAATCACGATCTTCGGTCCGCCGCTGCCAACCTGTCCCGTGACTTCGCCCTGGTTGTCGTTGTTATTCAATTTCAACTCGGTGAAGTCTGAGCTGGCATCGCCGTGCTGCGTCTTGGCGTCGACGCTGAACGATGCCTTGTTAGGAACCGTGACCGTCACATCGCCATGATGGTTGCGAATGTCATAGTTCCCCAGCTTGGCGGCATGCACTTCCACGTCCCCGCTTGAGTTCTCAATCCGCACATCGCCGATCACATCGTCCAGGTGAATCGTCTTCGAGCGCGTGACCACCCGCACCGGGCCGACTACATCCTTGGCGCGAAGGTCATCGGAGCTCATGTCGAAGTCTCCCGGCAGACTGGCGAATTCCAGGTCTGTCCGGTATGACTTGAAGGCGAACGTCTTGGCGATCTTCGCGACCCGGACCTCGTCAAAGCTGTCCCCGTTCAACGTCGCGCTTCCGGAAACATCCTCGAGGGTGACTTCCGTCACCCGTCCCTGGATGGCGATATTCCCGTTCAGCCGGGTCCCGCGTATCGTGATCTTCTCTCCGTTCACATCCACGTTGCCGGTGATGTCCTCGAAGTTCGCCGTTCCCATCTGGTGGGAAACGGAAAGCTGGCCGTCGCGTCCCACGACGCTTACATCGCCATGCCGAGTGTTCAGCACGACATCCGCTTTGCGTGGGAGGAAGATATCCATGTCGTCTTCGACCGGATGCTTGCCGCCCGCCTGCGTGTTCGCATTCACCACCACCGCCGTTCCATTGATCTCAATCGTCGGCTTGGAGCTCTGGTTCGTGCTGTCGCCATCGCCCTGGCTTCCGGCCCAGATTTTTTTGTGGACCAGCACCCGGATTTTACCGTCGTTTGAAGCGTTGATGTTGATGTTGCCGCGATCGCAAACCACTTTCACGCTGCCATTCGCGGGAAACGCCTGTTCGAGACGGTCTTCGTAGGTGTAACTGTTCTGCCCGAAGTGCTCGAGATCGTCATCGCCCATGTCGATGCCGATCTGGTCGCGCACCGCGCCCCAGTTCACGCCCTCCGCCTTCGAGATCGAAAGACCCGATACGATCACGAAGAACAGCAGGACAATCGTCCCGAACGTGACTCCCGAGGGCACCGCATTCTCGTTCTTCGCCTGGTAATACTCGATCAGCTTGATCACGCCGACCAGGATGATGATCAGTGGCCACCAGCGCGCGTAAAACTGCCACGCCGAGACCACCCCAAAGTTGTGCAGTAGAAAAATTACTCCGATCAGGATCAGTACCACCGCTCCGGCGTAAGACTTGCGCCGTCGCGGAGGAGCAGGAGGTGCCATTACCGGGCTAGCCATGACTCACCTCCGAATTCGGAGCCTCTGGAGTTACCGGAGCGGCCGCCACAGGCTGCTGGAGCACGACATACGGCTGTGCCGGGTCGATATGGTTCGTCATCGATGCATTCCGCATAGCGAGAATCACTCCTCCGACGACGATCAGGATTAGCGGCCACGTATGATCGAATCCCACTCGCCAGGACCCGAACTCCTGCAGCAGAAATAGCACTCCAATCGTTATCAGGATGGACGGCCCCATCAAGGCGTGCGCCTTACAGCGATCACAGGAACATCTGCGGTTGTAGCGGTACATGATGCCTCCTATTTCGCTGCCGCATCTCTGCGGCGGATGAAGATCCAGACCCCGATGACGATCAGGATCACAGGCCACGTCCGGCTGAACCAATCGAACCGGAAGAGGTCAAAGGAATCGAGCAGGAAAAGCACGCCCAGCCCGATCAGGATGATCGCGCCGATCGGAGTGCCGGGTTTCTCCGGCACCTCTTCCACCGGCGCAACGACCACCGGCGGCGCGTTAGGATCTCCCGGCTGCGCCACATACGCCGCTGCTGGTGCAGTGCTGTACGCTGGCTTGCTCTTGCCCCCCAGCATGTCGTTTAACCCGAATGGATCGGGCAGTGGCTGTCCGAAGCGGCGAGCTTCCGCCGTCTTGTAAGCATCGATGATCTGGTAGATATAGAAGCCGGCTATTAATAATCCGAACAGGCCGTTCACGTGGTCGGTGATCTGGATCAGGGCCGCGAAGATCAGAACAAAAATCAGTCCCTTCGCATACTGCTCGTTGTACATCTGTCCGACTCCGGGGATGAACGAAAGCAGCGCTGCCAGTCCGGGGCTTCCCCCCTGGCGAATGACCACGGGCGTACCGACTGGGGGAACGGTGGCATACGGAGGAGTCGCCGTCGGCGGTACTGTATCTCCCAGCCGGCTCGCGAGACACTCCTCGCAGTAAATCACCCCGCGCACATCGCGCGAGCAAGTGGAACACAGCGCCTTGCCGCAGGTCCGGCAAAAGGCGGATGCGGGTGTATCTGGATGATTGGCGCAGTTCATTGGTGTTTCTCCTCTCCCCCAAACTTCCGGGATCCCGGCAAACCTCACTGGCTTGCTGGGTTGGTCTTCCCCAGTCACAACAGCAGTTAACCGCGCTCAGCGATACGGTCGCGAACTACTACCGCCAAAACCTCGTTCTGGTCGTGCCGGCTGTAGTTCTGCTCCCTGCGGTCAGGGTCTTTGCTCTGGTTCTGGTTCGACTCAGGCTTGGACTCCTGGCTCTTTGGCTCCGGACTCGTGGCAGCCTTCTTCAACTGGCGCACGCGCGATTCAATCTCGTACACCAGCCGGATGTTCTCGTAATACCGGGTGGCCCGCGCTTGCGTCTCGTAATACGTTTTGCGAATTCCCTTCGATGACAGATCGAGATGGCGAATATCGCCTAACCGCACGCCCGCCACGCTCATCAGCATCGAGACGGAAAAGAACGCCATCCCGAATGACATCGCGAAACGCGGCGTCATCAGCGATCCCAGGCTCGGTACCCAGCGCTCTTTCATCTGCGCCAGCCAACTCTTGCGCGGCAACATCTCCGCCGCGGACGAGCTGACCTCGGCCCCGCTGGTGGCGGCAATCACGTTGTGCACCAGGTTGAGCGGAGGCTCGACCTCGTCCAGCGTGTGCAGCCAATCAAGTCCGGACTTAGTTTCCTGGAACAGCAAACTGCAGGAGGGGCACTGCGCTTTGTGGCGCTCGAACCCTGCCAACTGCTCGCCTTTCAGGAGCCCATCGAGAGCGTCTGTCAGCAGCGCATCGAAGTCCGTACACTGCGTCTCGAATTTTTCTTCGCCGTTCATGGCAGCTCTCAAACTCCTCGTATCCGGTCGCTCTCACAACCGGAGTCCGGCTGGTCTAGCAATTTAATCGCCGACCTGCCTATTACTACGTTGCAATAGCCTTGCAAGTTCCGTCCGGCCTCGATTAATTCTCGATTTCACCGTGCCTTCCGGAATCTTTAACACTTGGGAAATTTCTTTGTAATCCATGTCCTGCAGGTCCCGTAAGATAACCGCTTCCCGCAATTCAGGCGACAACTTCTGCAGTGCCCCGTGGACCAGTTCCTTCGTTTCCAACGACTGCAACCGCTCATCCGGGCTCTGGCCCTTGTCCTGGATTTGCGTTCCCAGCCCGGCCCCGTCTTCCTCGTCGCCCATCGGGGCGTCCAGTGAGTCGGTAATCCGGTCGTACTTACCTTTACGGAAATGATCCACGAGCAAGTTCCGTGTCACCGTGGTTACCCAGGTAACAAACGAAGCTTTGCCGGAATCGAAGCTCGGGAGGGTGCGGTAAATCTTGATGAAGACCTCTTGGGTGAGGTCTTGTGCGTCATCGGCGGATCCGGCGAAACGATAGCAAAGATTGTAGATACGCCGGTTCAGCTGGCGGACGATATCTTCCCAGGCAGCCGCATCTCCGGCCACACAGCGACGAACCAGTATGGCGATCGCCTGATTTTCGTCCAACCGCCGCTCCGCCGAACTGCGCCCATCCCTGCCGACACCCGCTGCTCCGTGCCCGGGGACCGCTACCAATGCGCGGCCTGCGAGCTTTCCCGCAGCCGTGTCTTTCGGGAAGCCAGTTCTGAAGTCCCTGCCAACTTCTATTGCAAGGGCGATCCCGCCAGCCCCAAGTCCCATTCCTGTCGATACGCTGCGACGAGCGCAAAAGTTCAATCGCACCCGACACTTGCGGGAATTGTAGCAAGTTGTGGTGCTCTGCCACGAGGGTTTGCATGAATGTTAGGATGGCTGTCCGGTTTCCTGGCATGAGCGACCTCCCCATCCTCCCTCCGCAAAGCACGGAAGAACTCTACCTGGTGGGCTTTCGCATCGACCCGGCGGCCGAAGGCCCCCAGTTCTACACCCTCTTCGCTTTTGGTGGCGAGAACGAGCGCCCCATCACCACTGTTGGCGATCGCATCGTCTTCTTCGCGCGCCCTGAGCTCGCCACCCAGGCCCTTGAGATCGGTGACCCCACCATGCAGGCCCTCGGTGCCCCTCCCGACGACCTTGACATGATCTGCGACGTCGCCCAGGCACTCTACCTCGTCAACTCCGAAGAGTCCGACCCGGACCGCATCATCCTCGATTGTCTGGAAGTGCTCGACGACCTCGTCCGCGCCACCCGCCTCAGCATGCCGCCGCCCTATCAGGAAGCTCTCAGCGCCCTGATGGAACACCTCATGGAAACTCATGACTACGGCGAATTCCTGCGCCAACAAATCAACCGCGAGCGCCTCGAAGACGCCTTCCTCTGGTGCGTCGGCGCCGTCACCATGAAAGCGAAGATGGTGGCGGAGTAGATCGCACCTGACCTCCACCAGTGCTCCTCGCATCAACCCAACTCAGCGACGCGCACGGCCAATCCCCTTTTTCGTTTGGAGTGGTGTGTATTTCGTGTGTATGATGACACCTAGGGAGTTTCGTGACCAGCCGGGAAATCATCAGGAGGCTCGAGCAGGATGGCTGGTTCGAGGTTGCCCAATCGGGAAGTCACAAACAGTTCAAGCACGCCACGAAGCAGGGGCGGGTCACGGTACCTTCACCGCGCAAGGACGTGCCACTCGGAACCTTACGTAGCATCGAAAAACAGGCTGGTATCAAGCTCCGCTGAGGATCGAGCAATGGAATACATCGCATATCTGCACAAGGATAGGAAATCGGACTACGGCGTCAGTTTCCCGGATTTCCCGGGCTGCATCACCGCCGGATCGACCCTGGAAGAAGCACGCAAATTGGCCGCCGAGGCTCTGGCACTTCATATTGAAGGTATGAAGGAAGACGGCGAGGACATTCCCGAACCTTCCACCCTCGACGAACTGCAGGGCGACCCCGCAATGAAAGGTTCGGTTGCGTTCCTCGTCGAAGTGGCACCGCAGGAAAAGACCGTTCGCGTCAACATCACCGCGCGTGAAAGCCAGATCGCGGAAATCGATCGCCGTGCCGCGGCTGCAAAACTCACTCGCTCTGCCTACATCGTCAACCGTGCATTGGGCAGAACCGGCACGCGCTAGCTGCTTCCCTTCTCTTCCAATTCCGCCCACCGCTCCAACAGCGCGTCCACGCACTTCTGCGCCGACTGCATCTCTTCTTGCGCCGCCATCAACTTCCCCGCATCGCTCGCAATCGATGGATCTTCGAAACTCTCGCGCGCGACCTTCAGCCGCTCCTCCGCCGCCGCAATGCGTTGCTCGATCGCCGCATACTCACGCGCTTCCATGTACGACAACTTCTTTTTCTGCGGCGCCGGCGCCGCTGCCTCGCGTTTTACCTCCGCCGGCACCGCTTTCCGTGGCGACAACTGCTCCCGCTGCCACTGCTCCCACTGCGAGTAATCCGCGAAACGCTCTACTCCACCCAGCCCATCGAGTCCCAGCACCACCGTCGACACGCGATCCAGCATGTAGCGGTCGTGCGTTACCAGCACCAGCGCGCCGCGAAATTCCAGCAGGCTCTCCTCTAAAATCTCCAGCGTCGGGATGTCGAGATCGTTGGTCGGCTCATCGAGCAGCAGCACGTCCGCCGGCTGCAGCATCAACTTCGCAATCAGCACCCGCGCCCGCTCGCCCCCCGACAAGCTACCCACCGGCTGATTCAACTGGTCCCCACTGAATAAGAACCTTGCCGCCCACGAAGCCACGTGGATCACCCGGTCCTGATACACCACAGAGTCGCCCTCCGGCGCGAGCGCGCGTCGCAACGTGACCTCCGGATCGAGCTGCCGGTTCTGGTCGAAATACACGATGCGCAACGCATTCGCTCGCTTGATCTCTCCTGCCACCGGTTGCAGTTCATCGTTCAGCAACCGCAGGATCGTTGTCTTACCGCTGCCATTCGGACCCACGAGGCCGACCCGCGTTCCCGCCGTGATCAGAAAATCCAGGTCCTGAAAAAGGGTGCGCTCGCCATACTGAAAGGTCACCCGCTCCAACTCGATCAGCCGCTTGGTACGCCGCTCGGTGGCCGCGAAATCAATGTCGGCCGTCGCCGTGCGCGTCCGTGCATTCAAGTCCGCCAGCTCGCCGATCATCTCGTTCGCCTTGTTGATGCGCGCCTTCGACTTCGTCGTGCGCGCCTTCGGCCCGCGTCGCAGCCATTCAATTTCCGTCTTCACCCGGTTTTCCAACGCGTCCTGCCGCTTGCTCTGCGCTTCCAGAAACTCTTCTTTCTTCACCAGGAATTCGCTGTAGTTTCCTTCCACCATCAGCAGCCCGTCTTCATATGCGCGGCTCAACTCTGCCGTGCGGCTGGCCACGTTTTCCAGAAAATAACGGTCGTGACTCACGACGACGCAGGCGAACGGCGCATCCTCCAGGAACTCCTCCAGCCAATTGATCCCCGCCAGGTCTAGGTGGTTCGTCGGCTCATCCAGCAACAACAGGTCCGGATGCTGCACCAGAGCTTCCGCAATCGCCAATCGCTTTCGCCATCCACCCGAGAGCGCGCTTGCCTGCGCATTGAAATCCTGGAAACCTACCCGCCCCAGCGTCTCACCCGTTCTTCCCGCCTGGTCGGCTTCCGCAACCTTGGCGCGCCGCAAAGAATCCTCAATCACGCTACGCACTGTGCGCCCGGCGTCGAATTCCGAATCCTGCGCGACGTAGCTCACCACCACGCGCTTGCGCCGCGTCACTGCGCCATCATCGGGCTCCATCTCGCCCGCCAGCACTTTCAGCAGCGTCGATTTCCCGGAACCATTCGGGCCAATCAGCCCCACCCGTTCGTTATCGGAAATCGTGAGCGAGACGTTGCGGAACAGCGTGGTTGCGCCGAAGACTTTCGAAATCTGTTGTGCGTTGATGAGGATGCTCAAATCCGCCGCTTTTCTTCTGAAATAAACTATTTGAGTACGTGTCCCATTAATTATCGTCGGTCAGTAGCGCAACTCCAAATCAGTGCGCTACGCTCTCCAGATGGCACGCACGACTCTGATCCCCACGCTGAAGACTTTCCTGAGCATCGCCACTCTTCTCGCCACGTTGCATATCGCTACATTCGCCGCCGATCCTCCGGCTACGCCCGATGTCGTGACCTTCGTCAACGGCGAGCAGATGTCGGGACAACTGACCAAGGTTGCCGATGGGAAAGTGTCCTTCCATAGCGACATGCTCGGCGACGTCACTTTCGACTTGGCCAAGGTCAAGAACCTGCATACCGCGAAAAGTTTCGCCGTGATCGCCAAGGACGCCAAGCTCGATAAGAAGCACCGGGGCGCCACCAAGGTTCCCGAGGGAACGCTCGTCGTCGAAGACAACAAGATCGTTGTGAGCGGCGCCGCGGCCACACCTGTTCCGCTGGACCAAGCCGCTTTCGCCATCGACCAGGCTAGCTTCGACAAAGCCATGAACCACCGCGAAGGATGGATGAATGGCTGGGTGGGCGCCGTCACGGCCGGTGTTTCTCTTGTTGAGGCGACTCAGAAAAACCAGAACATCACCACCGGCATCGCCCTCGTGCGCTCCGTCCCCGGCGTCGATTGGCTGCCGACCAGCTCCCGCACCGCCCTCGATTTCAGCAACAGTTACGGCAAGGTCACGCAACCCGGCTCACCCGACGTCAAGACCAGCATCTACCACGCCGACGCCGAGCAGGACGAATACCTCAGCCAGAAACTCTATGGCTTCGGCCACCTCGCCTTCGATCACAACTTCTCCCAGGGCCTCGACCTGCAATCACTCTTCGGCGGCGGCCTGGGCTACACCGTCCTCAAGAACAAGGTCGAAGAATTGGATGTGAAAGCCGACTTGCACTACGAGAAACAGCAGTTCGAAACCTCCAGCCTCAACGTCAACCTCTTCGGCTCGGAGTTTGCCGAAACCTACCTGCGCAAGCTGCCCAAGAACATGATCTTCAATGAGGGCTTGCTCTACGACGCATCGTGGAATGACACTCACGCCTATTCGTGGCAGGGCACGGTTGGCCTGGCCGCTCCGCTCTCCAAGAAATTCAGTCTCTCGATCAATCTTCTCGACGGGTTCTTAAATAACCCGCCGCCGGGCTTCAAAAAGAATTCGCTGCAGTTCACCACCGGGCTCACGTACACGCTGAAATAGCGTGTACGTGCAACACCTAAGTACCAGCTCTTTGCAATTCTTGACGAACTGTTAACCAATTCGACGCATCCCAGCCAAAGCCCTTGAACCATCCTGCAACTTTGTTCGTCTAATGGGGTTGTAGTTGAAATCGAGTGTTGGTCCGCTTGGGACCCAATCAGAACGTGAGAATTTGCGGAGATTTTCAATGCGAAAGATTCCCCTACTCGTCCTGCTTTTTGGTTTTTTTGCGTTTGCCGGTAGCCTCTACGCCCAGCAGTTGGATGCCGCTTTCGGTTTTAACACCTTAAAGGCACCCTCCAATCAGACCATCACATCGACCAACTTCTATCCTCAGTCGATCGGTGGAGGCTTCTTCCCTTCGGTCAGCGCCGATTACTTGTGGAAGAATCATCTCGGCGTGCAAGGTGAGGTCGCGTGGCGCGGCAAAGACAATCTGTATGGCGGTTATGAACCCTTCCGCCCCATCATGTATGACTTCAATGCGATGTATGCGCCCTATCTTGGCAAGAAAGTCGAAATAGAAGCTCTTGCTGGTTTCGGTGCCCAGAGCACCCGGTTCTACGGATACGAAACCTGCAGCACCTTCAGCTGCACCGATTACAGCAGCAGCAATCACTTGCTTCTTCACGTCGGTGGCGGGGTACGGTTTTACGTCTGGAATCGCTTCTTCGTGAGACCGGAAGCGCACTGGTATTACACCCACAATAACTTCGAGTTCAACAGCTCGCACTCGGAACGCTACGGCGTATCTCTCGGATATTCGTTCGGCACGTCCGACTAGTGCGGCAATCGCAGGAAGCAGCGAGGTTCGGCGTCGTGCTTTAGATGGCGCGGCGCGGACTTCGCTGCATCGCGATATTATGCGGGGCGAGAAAGCGGTAATCGCAGCTGTGGCATCGCGCGTAGCAACGAAAGAGCAGCCGGGAAATCAGCCACTCCCTGCGGTTGCGATGCCGCGAACGATGTATGTTCGCGCTCTTACATCTTGGGCATCTCAGCTCTGCCATGGCCCCAACCTACCACGATTCTTTCAACATTCAATGACAATCAAGTGTTGTACGTATGGCCCTGTCAGCGTACTCCCCCTTCCCCTTAACCCGCTATAATCGTTAGTTTTGGCTGTCTGCGGCAGTGTTTTCTGCAGCTTCCACAGCCGAACCCGGGTTTGGCTGTGTGCAGAAGTTTGCAACCCTACTCATTCCCAAGCATCAACGTGACTGGAGGATCGTAATGGCTCATGAAGTCCCACCGCTGCCGTATGACTACGCGGCCCTCGAACCAACCATCGACACGCAGACAATGCACCTGCATCACGATAAGCATCATCTCGCCTATGTGACCAACCTCAACGCCGCCCTCGAGAAGGCTCCTGAGCTGCAAAGCAAGAGTGCGGAAGACTTGCTGCGCGATCTCAACGCCGTGCCGGAAGCCATCCGCACCGCCGTACGCAACAACGGCGGCGGCCATGTGAACCACTCCATGTTCTGGAAGATCATGGGTCCGAACGCCGGCGGCCCGCCCAGCGGCGAAATTGCCGACGCCATCAATTCCACATTCGGCGACTTCAATACCTTCAAAGAAAAATTCAACGAAGCCGGCGTGAAGCAATTTGGCAGCGGTTGGGCCTGGCTCGTACGCGGCAAGGATGGCAAGCTCGCCATCACCAGCACGCCGAACCAGGACAGCCCGCTCTCCCAAGGCCAGTTCCCGGTTCTCGGCAACGATGTTTGGGAACACGCCTACTATTTGAAATACCAGAACCGCCGCCCCGACTACCTGAAGGAATGGTGGAACGTGGTCAACTGGACTGAAGTCAACCGTCGTCTAAAAGAAGGCAAATAACCGCCAAACCTGTGGGTGCCCCACCCTTGCCGGTTTTTGCGACAGGGTGGGTTGTCTTCGTTTTGCCGCCGTTGTGCCTCGCGTTGCGCTAACATACTGCCTGTATGGAAGAGAAGGATTTCTACGACGAGCGCCAGGAAAAGCGCACCCACTCCCTGAATTGTCCACACTGCCACCAGTCTGCTGAATACGAAGTCCAGTGGTTGGTCCGCATGAAGAAAAAGTCGCTGCCCGGCCGCGCCGATGAGCGCGATCGCGCCCGCTTCGCCAAGGCCCGCTCCTACATGGTGCGAAAGGATGACCTCCTCGCCTGCAAAAACATCCGTTGCCGCAAGCGCTTCGAAGTCTCCGGCGTCCAGTCCGTCGCATTTATCGATTAGGGATTTCGTCCG
Source organism: uncultured Acidobacteriaceae bacterium (assembly GCA_963703075.1). Classification (GTDB taxonomy): domain Bacteria; phylum Acidobacteriota; class Terriglobia; order Terriglobales; family Acidobacteriaceae; genus Korobacter. The sequence continues at coordinate 793,407 of OY969786.1, read as the reverse complement.
ACGCGATGTTCTGTTATTGACGTGCCTATACCGCCAAGACTCTCGCTGATTGACGTATCGCCAAGACTCTCGCTGATTGACCTATCGCCAAGGCTTACGCTTTTGACCGGAGGTAGCGGCGACGTTTACGTCGCCGAAACCAAGCCGCCCCAAACGCCGCCTTTATCCGCTGAGGTGCAAAGAAGTCCTCGTCGCTTCCTCCATTCCCAAAAACAATTTATACTGACAAGTTTTCTCCCCGAGCGCCGCCCTTTCCGTGCGCGCGGCGCATAATTCTTTCGTACAACGTTCAACGAGGTGTTGGGTGAAAATCCTGGTCTGCATGAAGCAGGTGCCGCAAAAAGATGCACCGCTCAAGCTCAATGAAACCGGTACATGGATCCGCGAGGATGTCTCGTACGAAGTCAATGAGCCGGACGCTTACGCGCTGGAAGAAGCCCTCCGCCAGAAAGAGAAAAACGGCGGCGAGGTCGTCGTCATCACTTCCGGTCCGGCCCGCTCCCAGCAGGTGCTCCGCGAAGCTCTCGCCAAGGGCGCCGATCGCGCCATCCACCTCGAAGACCCTGCCTTTGTCGGCCTCGACGCCTTCAATACCGCCAAGGCCTTCGCTGCCGCTATCAAAGACGAGAACTTCGATCTCATCTTCACCGGCTTGCAGTCCGACGACTACGGCTTCGCCCAGACCGGCGTCATTCTCGCCGAAATCCTCGGCCTGCCGCACGCCACCATCATCATGCACCTCGAGAAAAAGGACGCCGGCATTCGCGTCAAGCGCGAGTTGGAGAGCGGCTACTTCCAGTTCGTCGATATGCCCCTGCCTGCCGTGCTCACCATCCAGTCCGGCATCAACAAGTTGCGCTATGCCACCTTGATCGGCATCAAGCAGGCAAAAAACAAGCCGCTTAAGAAGGTCAGTTTCGCCGACGTGAAAGACGCGGTCAGCGAGAACCTGCAGAAGATCGAAAAACTTTATATCCCGCAGAAAACGAAAAAAACGGAGAAGCTGGAAGGCTCCCCTGCGGAAATTGCCAAGAAGCTGGTCGAGAAACTGAAGAACGACGTGCGCGTTCTCTGAGAAGGGACTGTGGGTGCCCATTCTCCTCGCGAAGCGAGAGGGTGGGTCGCCAAGCAGCGTCTTGTTTGCGACGTTCTAGCCTTTGACTTGAGGAGCCGGCAACGTGATGCCGCCGAAACCGGAAGCAGCTTTTGGCAGTGAGGGAGCGGCGACGTTTACGTCGCCGAAGCAACGCGAAAAAAGAAGCGAGCTTTAGCCCCTGCGGTACCAGGCAGGAAACGTTGCAATCGCCGAATTCAAAGCGGCCTTGAGACGTGAGGAAGCCGCCGTTTACATCGCTGAACGAAAGCGTTTTTACAGTGAGGGAGCGGCGACGTTTACGTCGCCGAAGCAACGCGAAAAAGAGGGGCTTTAGCCCCTGCGGTACCAGGCAGGAAACGCTGCAATCGCCGAATTCAACGCGGCCTTTAGACGTGAGAAAGCCGCCGTTTACATCGCTGAACGAAAGCGTTTTGGCAGTGAGGGAGCGGCGACGTTTACGTCGCCGAAACAAAGCGAAAAAAGAACCGGGCTTTAGCCCCTGCGGTACTAGGCAGGAAACGCTGCAATCGCCGAATTCAACGCGGCCTTTAGACGTGAGGAAGCCGCCGTTTACATCGCTGAACGAAAGCGTTTTTGCAGTGAGGGAGCGGCGACGTTTACGTCGCCGAAGCAACGCGAAAAAGAGGGGTTTTTGCCCCTGCGGTCGGGTCGCATAGATCGAGCATCTAACCTCCCGGAGGTAAACATGCCCCAGATTGGATTCAACCCCGACCAGGAACAGCGCTTTCAGGAGAACCGCCGGCTGGGTTCCTTCATGTTGGTACTCGGCTGGATTTTGATGGCGATGAACGGGATCGCCGGTATCTTCGTCTTCCAGACCATCCGCGAAGGTTCACATATGTGGCTGGTTTGGACGGCGGTGGTAGGCATCATCGCTTTAGCACTCATCGCGCTTGGAACGATCAAGCGTCGCCAGGTACCCAGCTAGACTCGCTTCATCGCGATTCGGTCCTGTCGGCGGCGCCTCACGTCCCAGCGCTGGAACAAAACGGAGACCGTGATGGATCCGAATCGCCAGGAAACCGCCGGTAGCCTGATCGTCATCGGTTGGCTGTTGATGTTGTTCGCGCTCGCCGTCGTCTTTTTCCGTTCGGCCGCCGGAGGCATTGGCCGCCAAACCATCGACCTCATCGCCATCGCGCTCGTCGCCGGTGGCATTGGCTGCAATGCTGTCGGCTATCACCTTCGCGGAAAGGCGCATTGATGCCCGGGGCGCAACCACTCGAAGAAACAAGAATCACCCGGGCGCCTGCCCTGCTCCGCTCCCGCGTCCTCCTCACCATCGGTTGGACGCTGCTGCTCCTCTCACTCGCTCTCTTCGCTTTTCACATGCTCTGGATGTGGAAACGAATGGCAGCCGGAGCTCCCATGGTCGCCGTCGGTTTGGGCATGGATGCCCTCGTCGGTCTCGGTCTGATCATCGCCGGCGTTCGGGCTCGTCGTATGCAATAACATCTAAAGGAATCATCGAATATATGGCTGACACAATTCTGGTAGTGGTGGAACAGCGGCAGGGGAAGTTGAACCCGGTTTCCAACGAAACTTTAGTCGGCGCGCAAGCCATCGCTGCCGAAACTGGCTGGACTCTTGAAGCTGCCGTCGTCGGCACCGGCGTCGCCTCCATCGCGCAGGAGATCGCCGGCAAGAAAGTCGCAAAGGTCTATGCCATTGAGTCCGAAAAACTCACGCCCTATACCCCCGACGGATTCGCGGCCGCGCTGAAAACCTTCATCGAGCAGAAGCAGCCCCGCCTGGTGCTGATGCCGCACACTTACCAGGTGCGTGACTTCGCTCCCAAGCTCGCCACCTCGCTCGGCCGCACCCTGATCAGCGACACCATCGGCTACCGCAAAGACGGCGATCGCGTTCTCTTCACCCGCCAGATGTTCCAGGGAAAGTTCGCCGCCGACGTGGCCTTCACCGGCCCGCCCCCCATTTCGCAACCTTCCAGGCGGGCGCCTTCCGTGCCGACAAGTTGGAATCCGGTGCCGCGGCTCCGGTCGAAAATGTGGCTGCACAAATCGCGGACGGAGCGATCCGCAACAAGCCCGAAGAAGTCTTCAAGGAAGCCAAGCAGGCCGTCGATCTCACTCAGGCCGAGATCATCGTCTCCGTCGGCCGCGGCATTAAGGAACAGAAAAACATCGATCTCGCAAAACAGCTCGCCGAAGCTCTCGGTGGCGAAATCGCCGCCTCGCGTCCCATTTGCGATGCCGGATGGCTCCCCATGGACCGCCAGATCGGTTCATCGGGCCAGACCGTCGCCCCTAAGCTTTATCTCGCCCTCGGCATCAGCGGCGCTATCCAGCACCTCGTCGGCATGAAGGGCTCACGCTCCATCATCGCTATTAACAAGGACAGCGAAGCGCCCATCTTCGAAATCGCAGATGTCGCCGTCATCGGCAACCTCTTTGATATCGTCCCCCCGCTGATTGAAGAAGTGAAAAAAGCCAAAGCCGGCGCCTGATTTGCGAGCCGAGGCTAAGTTTTGCCGATGCGCGCCGCTCCCGCTTGCGTGTGCCCGCCTCCTTATTTGATTTGGGGTAGAGCGGACTATTTTTCGAAATTTGCGGTGGAGGGGCTTTCACCTCCCCGCCCTTGCGAACGCTTTTTTTGGTTTGAGGTAGAGCGGGCCTTCAGGTCCGCGTCAAGCACGCGCTTTTTCGCCAGGGCTTGAGCCCCTGAGGTACTTCGCTTCGTTCATTAGAACGAAATCCCCACGACGCAAAACGCGTATTCCGATTTGCAGATTGTCTCTCCACCTTTGCAGGTGCCTTCCATATAACATATCCTCCGCCCGCTGCCACTCTGCTTCCCGCAGAAATTGCCCCGGTAGGTAAAATCTTCCGGCCAAGCTAAGTTGCTGCTGCCCTAAGTGATTGATATCGGGCGAAACTCCAAAGCGGCATCCGACGTGCTTTACCTTATCGCCAGTAGTTGCTGATGCTGTCCCCTCTGTTCCCGGAGAAGACGCATGACCCGATTTGTTACGTACGATCAAGAAGTGGCCGCTCGCTTATCCAAAGCGGTGGGAGTGCATCGCGTCGAATTGCGCGATGCCAAAGTAATCTCAAGAAATATAAATCCCGCACTCTTCGACGCGATTCGCTCTCCGCGGCGCACCGCTGTCTTTATGCCCGCCAGCGACGAGCAGGTACTGTTGGTCCAAATCGCCGACACCCTGCGCGCTGACGAAGCGGAACAATCGAAGAAACGGAAGAAGGACAAGAAACAAAGCGAGCAGGAAATCCATGAGATCGGATCACGTCCCTCAGGATTTCTCGGTTTAGAAGATGAGCCGATTTTTTCCGACGAGGAAGAAGATCCTCCGCGCAGCTTATGGAAAAAGGACGAATAAATTTCTTACGAGCTAATGCCCATTAGCGACAATGCAAGTAAGGCGCGGCGAACCTGCCGCGCTTTTGTCGTTCTACGATAGAACCTAGACAGTCTCCGCGCGTTCCATTAACCTTGCCCACCATGGATCGCAGAGAATTTGTTCGCACTACATCGCTTGCCGCTGCCGGAGCAGCTCTGTCGCGCTTCTCCTTCGCCGCCACTCCCGAACTCCAACCCATTTTTGCGGAAATTGAAAAGCGCCACGAGGAAGCCGTGCAGCGCCTGCAATCGTGGATCCGCCAGCCCTCCATTGCCGCCGAAAATCGTGGCATGAACGAAGGCTGCGAGATGATGATGAACCTGCTGCGTGATGCGGGCTTCCACCATGTCGAAAAGGTTCCTACCGACGGCAAGCCCGGCGTCTATGCCACCCTCGATGCCGGCGCCCCCCGCACCGTCGGCCTCTATTTCATGTATGACGTCAAGCAGGCCGATCCCTCCGAGTGGTCGTCGCCGCCCTTCGAAGCGGCCCTGGTCGACAAACCAGGGCTGGGCAAAGTCGTGGTCGGCCGCGGCGCGGTCAACCAGAAAGGTCCCGAGTCCGCCTTCCTCGCCGCCCTTCACGCCATCCGCGGCGCTGGCCGCAAGCCACCCGTCAACTTCGTCTTCGTCGCCGAGGGCGAAGAAGAAATCGGCTCCCCGCATTTTCCCCAGGTTGTCCGCCGTCCCGAAACCCTGGCCGCTTTGAAGAAATGCACCGGAATCTTCATGCCGTCAGCCTCGCAGGATCTCGACGGCACTGTCACAACCACGTTTGGCGCCAAAGGTGTCGTCGAGTTGGAACTTGTTTCTTCCGGCGAGAAGTGGGGCCGCGGTCCCACCAAGGACGTCCACTCTTCCCTCAAGGCCGAACTCGATAGCCCTGTGTGGCACCTCGTCGAAGCGCTCGTCACCCTCGTCGGTCCTGACGGCAACACCATCGCCATCGAGAACTACACCAACGATGTGCGCCCGCTGTCCCCCGCCGAAAAAGCCATGATCGCTGATGCCGCCAAGCGTCTCTCCGAAGAAACCATGAAAAAACAGTTTGGGGTGACGCACTGGATGCACGATGCAAATTGGCTGCAGGCGCTCGAGATGCTCCAGGGCCAGCCCACCGTCAACATCGAAGGCTTGGTCGGTGGCTACACCGGCCCGGGTGGCAAAACCGTTCTTGGACACAAGGCCGTCGCCAAGATGGACCTGCGCCTCGTCCCCAACATGACCGCCGCCAATGCCCTCGCTTTACTGAAAGCTCATCTCGCAAAACACGGCTTCGAAGATATCGAAGTCAACATGACCGGCGGTTACGATCCCACCAGCACCAACTACGACGCGCCCATCCTGCGCGCCGAAGACGCGGTGTACAAGCGTGCCGGCATCGATGCCATCAAGCTGCCCCGCAATGCCGGATCCTGGCCCGGCTATGTTTTCACCGGTGAACCTCTCAACCTCGGCGCTGGGCACTTCGGCCTCGGCCACGGCAGCGGCGCCCACGCACCCAACGAGTATTACGTCATCGAATCGTCCAACCCCAAGGTGCAAGGCTACGATGGCGCCGTCAAATCGTTCGTCGAATACCTCTACGAACTGGCGGTCATTTAGCCGGACAATGAAAAGCGCGGCCCGCAAGCCGCGCTTTTTCCAATCACATGGATTAGCTCTTAAATCACCACTGCTTCCTTGTACTCGCCAAACACCTTCCGCAACCGGTCCGCAATTTCTCCCACGGTCGCGTACTTCTCTACTGCATTGATGATGTGTGGCATCACGTTGCTGCCGTTCCGGGCCGCGTCTTCCACCGCCTGCACCGCGGCACGCCACTCTTCGGCATTCCGCCGTGCCCGCAGCGCCTTCAGCCGCTCCACCTGCTTCGGCTCGAGCGAAGGATCGATGACCTGCAGCGGAATTTCCCGGTGTTCGTCGACCTGGAACTTGTTCACGCCCACCAGCACAGCCTCGTGATGATCGACGCTTTGCTGGAATTCGTACGACGCGTTCTGGATCTCCTGCTGCACGAATCCTCTTTCGATCGCCTTCAGCATGCCACCCATTGCATCGACCTTCTCGATGTATTCCATCGCCCGCTTCTCGATCTCATTGGTGAGCGACTCGATGTAATACGACCCCGCCAGCGGATCGATCGTCTGCGGCACCCCCGACTCATACGCAATCACTTGTTGCGTACGCAGCGCGATCCGCGCCGAGTTTTCTGTCGGCAGGGCCAGCGCTTCGTCGAATGAATTCGTGTGCAGCGATTGCGTTCCGCCCAGCACCGCCGCCAGCGCCTGGATCGCCGTGCGCACGATGTTCACCTCCGGCTGCTGTGCCGTCAGCGACGACCCCGCGGTCTGCGTGTGGAAGCGCAGCATCATCGCCTTCGGGCTGGTTGCGCCAAAGCGATCGCGCATGATCTTCGCCCACATCCGCCGCGCTGCCCGGAACTTCGCCACTTCTTCCAGGAAATTTCGGTCGCATGAAAAGAAAAACGACAGCCGCGGACCGAACTTGTCGATGTCCAACCCCGCATTCTTGGCCGCTTGCACGTAGGTCATGCCGTCCGCCAAGGTGAACGCCACTTCCTGTACCGCGGTCGACCCCGCCTCGCGCATGTGATAACCCGAAATCGAAATCGTGTTCCACTCCGGCACATTCTCGTTGCAGAAAGCAAAAAGGTCGGTGATCAGCCGCATGCCTTGCGCCGGCGGATAAATGTATGTGCCGCGCGCAATGTATTCCTTCAGAATGTCGTTCTGCACCGTGCCGCTGAGCTTCTTCATGTCAGCGCCGTTGCGCTTGGCGACGGCAATATAAAGCGCCAGTAGAATTGTGGCCGTGGAGTTGATCGTCATCGAGGTCGAAACTTTTTCCAGGTCGATGCCGTTGAACAGCCGCTCCATGTCCTCGATGGAGTCGATCGCGACTCCGACTTTGCCGACTTCGCCCAGCGCAAATGGATTGTCCGAGTCGTAGCCAATCTGCGTAGGCAGATCGAATGCCACGCTCAGGCCCATCGTGCCCTGGCTCAGCAGGTACTTGTAGCGCTTGTTGGATTCCTCCGCGTCACCCATGCCGGCATATTGCCGCATGGTCCAGAGCCGCCCGCGGTACATGGTGGGCTGCACTCCCCGCGTGTAAGGAAATTGTCCCGGCTGGTTGAGCTGCGCATCGTACTCGAAACTTTCAAGGTCCGCCGGACCATAAACAACTTTGACTGGAATGTTGGAAGTAGTGCGAGCGTCTGGAATGGCGGGTTTCTTTTTTGCAGGTGCTTCTTGTGTGCTGGCGTTGGCCATGAGAGCGGCCCTCTTCTTAATCAAAATATGAAAACAAACATCAGTAACCCTGCCTGTTTACCTCCGGCGCGACCTCCAGAAGGAACTCACGCCGAACCAGGCAAAGAGCAATGCGAGCACGCCGGCGATATAAACGCGGTTGATGTCCGCTTTCCCGGCCAGGTGCAGCTGGTACTCCCGCCACCCCGCCCCGCCGCATACCGTCGCAAACACCAGGAAGAAGAAGCCGGTGACTTCAAGCCACAAAATGTGGGTCGTCCGGCGCACCGTCTTGGCCGTGGTCGACAGGCCAACTCCCGCCGCTCGCAGCACCTTGTTGCGAGCCTTCGGGTTCAGGGCATATCGGGCCACCGACCCCAATCCGGAGCCAATCGTGCCCCCTAAGCTGCCGTTTCGCCGGTTTTCGCGTGCTTCGCTCAAACTATGATTCTACGCCCCTTACCTAACAAAATCGTCCCCAACCGTGGGATGGTCAAAACATTCCGGCCCGGAATTGCATCCAAGTATTTGAAAGAGTGGATCTTCGGTTAAGATGCCACTCAGCCAGACCGCGAAACCCGACGGTCCAGGGGAAAATAACGGTGGACGAGAATCTCAAACAGCTCTTCCAACAACTTGGCGAAGCCATGAACAAGTCGCTTGCCGACTCGGACGAGGTTGCCAACGTGATTGGGCAGATCAAGTCCAACGGCTACGACGTCTTCCTCGCCTTCGAAGCCACCATCGGCTTCAGCAAGCAGGATGAGGAAGAACAAACCGTAGGCACAGGTCCATCCCTGGTCAATGCCGGTGGACGCGAGCCCGAATTCAAAGTGAATTCACAAGACGAGCGGTTCCTGAAATCGTTGCGGATCCGGCTGGACGACGCAGCGTAGCCCGGCTCTGCAGCGTGCAGTTTGCCTGTGCTACCATCGATTCCCGTTTCGTTTGGCTGCGGGATTCGTAGCCTGTTTTGTCATTCGTTCAATCAACTCATACCCAGCGATAGCGAGAGAGAATGATTGAGACCCTGGGAGTACTGCTGGCTGGCGGCGCCGGAGAGCGCCTGTATCCTCTAACCCGTGACCGCGCGAAACCGGCTGTAAACTTCGGCGGCATTTATCGCATTATCGATATCACCCTTTCCAATTGCATCAACTCCGGCCTCCGCCGCGTCTACATTCTCACCCAGTACAAGGCGCTCTCCCTCAATCGCCATATCCGCGAGGGTTGGAGCGGCATCGTGGGCAACGAGCTCGGCGAGTTCATCGAAATCCTGCCGCCCATGAAGCGCGTCAGCGAAAACTGGTACATGGGCACCGCCGACGCTGTCTATCAGAACATCTACTCCATCGGCTCCGAGCAGCCGCGTTACGTTCTCATCCTCTCCGGCGACCACATCTACAAGATGAATTACGACTTGATGATGCGCCAGCACCGCGATTCCGGTGCCGATGTAACCCTCGCCACCATCCTCATCGATCCCTCCGAAACCCGGCACTTCGGCGTCGTCGACGTCAACCGCGACAGCATCGTCACCGGCTTCGAAGAGAAACCTAAGTCCACCAAAACGCGCTCGCCCTACAATCCGGAAAAAGTTTCCGCATCCATGGGCATCTATATCTTCAACACTGACGTGCTCATCCCCGTCCTGTTGAAAGACGCCGAGGACGCCAACTCCAAGCACGACTTCGGGCACAACATCCTGCCCAAGATGGTCGGCGAGTACAAGGTTTACTCCTACAACTTTATCGACGAAAACCGCAAGGAAGCGCTCTACTGGCGCGATGTCGGCACCCTTGACGCTTATTACGAAGCCAACCTCGACCTCGTCAGCGTCGCCCCGGTCTTCAACCTTTACGACAAGGCGTGGCCGATCCGTACCCACCAGCGCCAGTACCCTCCCGCCAAATTCGTCTTCGCGGAACAAGGCCGTATGGGTACCGGGCTCGACTCCGTCGTCTCCATGGGGTGCATTGTCTCCGGCGGCACTGTGCGCAACAGCGTCCTCTCGCCTGACGTGCGCGTGAATTCGTTTTCCGAGGTCGATTCCAGCATCCTCTTCTCTCACGTCAACGTCGGCCGGCATTGCCGCATCCGCCGCGCCATCATCGATCGGGACGTGCATATTCCCGAGGGAACTGTCATCGGCTACGACACCGAAAGCGACCGCCAGAAGTATCACGTTACCGACAGCGGCATCACCGTCGTCACCCGTGACTATTCGCTCTTCGAAAGTCCGGTCGAGGTCGATTACTTCACCAGCGAATAGGTTGCGCGCTCTCGGCGACGAACTGAAAGCGGTTGGATGGTATGCAAACTCTTCGTAAGCTTGGTGCGGACTTTACAGGCCTGTTTCGAATTTGCGGCCCTGTCGTGGCCTTCCGCTGGCTCATCGCGGTCGTTGTCAACGCACCTAAAATCCTAAAGAGCCGGAACCTCGCGATCGCCGACCGCAGCTTAGGAGACGGGCCCTTCACCGTGCACCTGCGACGGTACGGCGCTCGCTTCCGCATTCAAGGCCCGAATGCGTTCTCGGGTATTCGCGAAATGTACGTGCGCGACCAATACCTGGGTCAAGGCTGGCTTTCTATCCCGTCGGCTGCCACGGTTGTTGATCTCGGCGCGAACATGGGTAACTTCACCAACTTCGCGCTGGCAACCGATCCAAATGTCCACGTCATTGCGGTCGAACCGAGCTCCGCACTGAATACCGCTTTCGACAACTCGTTATCGCTGAATCGCGGCCATCGAGAACGGGCGAAATTGATTCGCGCCTTCCTTGGAACCCGCACCAACAAAATCACCAATGTCATCGCCACCGAGCCCGCCTACTTCGACGTCTCCTGGATCACCGAGGATGAACTTCTCGCCCACCTGTCCGCCGGTTCAATTGACTTTCTCAAGTGTGACATCGAGGGAGGAGAGTTCGGCATACTAACGAAGAACTCAAAGCTGCTCCAGCGGACATCCCAGATCGCTTGCGAAGTGCACAGCTTCGGTGGCGACGTCTCGACAGTCGTGAACACCCTTCACGAACTTGGCTTCACGACTCATACCACCGTGGAGGAAGCGGACGGCTCCATCGTGCTGCTGGGGAAAAAATCAGTCAGCCCCACGGTTGCAAGTCCGAACTAAAACGCACTCGCCTTCATCAGCGACCGCAGCATCCAAAAGTAGAGGTCGATTACTTCATGTCGGAATGAGGTTGTTGAACTTTGGAAGCCACCCGGCGCGGCGCCCATAGATCGTAGTCGCCAAGGTTCTGCTCGGCGCGCGCCGGTACCTGGCGGTAGTTCGTTCGAATGTACTCGCAGACCGGTAGGTACAGGTCCATCTCGTGCGCGGGCTGCTTGATGTACGGCACACCATAAAGCCCCGATAACAGTACCCTCGAATTATCGGCGGTGCGCAGGCAGTAAGTGATCCACTGCCGCGGCAGAAGCAACATCGTTTCCGGATTGCTTCGCATCTCTTCGATCTTCGCGTTCACCTGCGCCGGCGTCAGCACATTTGTCAGCGCCTCGTAGTAGCCATATTCAACTTCTGGCGAGACGTACGCCCCAAACCCATCGGGCGCAAACGAGAACGGCGCCAGCAGTTTCTCTCCCGGCGCATCGAACTCGGGCGCCGCTTCTTTTTCCTGCAGAGCCTGCACCGTCGGTTCTCCCAGCACCAACACCGCATACCGATGCAAAGGTCCGGACTTCGCCCGCACCGCCGCCCGCGCCGTGATCGGAATATATTCCACTCGCAACGCCGGGATCAGCACCAGGAGGATGTACGCGCTCGACGCAACCCGAATCCACCACCGGCCGCGTAACGAACCCGAGAGCACCAGGCCCACCGCCAGAAACAGCCCGAGTGCGTTGAGAAAAATGTGTCCCAGCTCTCCGCGACCCAATGCCGCGGGGATCAGCATGGTCGCCAGCGCGATCCAGTAAAGCAGAACATTTTCACGGTCGATCTGTTGGAAGCGTTGCAGGAAATACTGGAACCCAAACCACACCGCCGCGAAGAAGATCGCAATCGTCGGCGCAACGTAAATCGGAAAGTTGTTTCCACCCTCGGAAAACGCGCGCATGGTCGAGAAGACGCCCAGCGAATTCGCGTACACGAAGACCGCCGCCGCCGCACAGCCAAATGCTCCCAATGCAAATCCGGCCCGTCTCTCGCCGCGCGCAACGTTGATCGCGAAATACAGCAGGCTCGCCATCGCGTACGCCACCGCAATCTCCGGCGAGAGCAGCAGCAGCACGATGACCATCGCCAGCGCCACACCACTCGAAGTCCAACGCTGACTCTCCCGCTGCCGCGACCGGTACACCAGCGTCGCCGCATACACCGCCAGCACGTAACGCAGCGCAGCATAATTCAACCCGGTGGTCAGGACCCCGAAGAGCGTCAAAATGAAAACGATCAGGAAGATTCCGCGCCGGTCTTGCCGATCGGAGCCGGCCAGGCGCAAGCTTTCGAACAGCATGAACACGCCGGCCGCAATGCAGAAAGTCCAGAACAGGTAATAGGCATTCGCCAGCCCTAGGTGAAAAATCCGGCTGATCCATAGCGGCACATACAACACCCCCGCACCGTACGCGAATTCGAAATCCCGGTACGGTACCCGGCCCTGTGCTAGCAGGTTGATTCTCTGGATGAAATACACCGACTCGGCGAATCCCGTCGCAGAGGTGAAGCACCGCCAGACCGCGCAGCAGATCGCCACCGCGATCCCTATCGACGCCCACAAAATCCAGCGCGGCATCTCTTCCACGGACGCGTCTTCTCGCAACCGCTTGCTGCGCGTCCACCATGCCCCCGCTGCCGCCAAAATCACGAACAGCAGCACCCCGGCACGGTTGTTGTATCCGAAGATGTACGAATCCGAAACCGTCGGCCGCATCGGCACGAAGTAGGGAACCGTCGCAACGACCAGCAACGCCGCCACTGCGAACAGCACGATGCTCCGCCATTTCGGTGAATGCATGGGTTTCTTGGCGAAGGCTAACATACAATGCTGCCCGTGACCGCCACCACCAGCCCCGATTCACGAGCGAGCGCCCAACTCATCATCGGCGCTTTTGTTTGCTTGCTCGCCCTCGGTGCGATCGGCTGGTACGCAATGCGCCACCCCGCTCCTGCACCCGCCATCCTGCAGCTACCTAAATTCGACCCATCATCGATCGAAGCGCGCCTGCAAGCCGATCCCAAAAATTACGATCTCCTCGTCGCAGCCGCCAATCTCTACTTCGATCACCAGGACTACGCCGCCGCCACCATCGATTATCGCCGCGCTCTCGCCCTTCGCCCGCACGAGGTGAAAGCCCGCACCAATCTCGGAAAAGCTCTCTACCTCCAGGGCGACCCCGACGGCGCTCTCCGCGAATTGCAAACCGCCCTCGCCGACGACCCCAATCAACCCGCCGCTTTGGACCTCGAAGGCTTCATCGATTTCCATTCCAAGCACGACCCCGAAGCCGCCATCCGGATTTGGGAACACCTCCTCGCCACCACCCCGAATTACCCCTCTCAGCAACGCATAAAAGCGCTTCTGGAAGTCGCAAAACAGGCAAAAACAGCTCCGAAATAGCCTCCAAATCGAGCCGCTTTTGATCCGCTCCAAACCTTGTCAACCCACTCAGAACGCCCTTTCGCCACGAAGCGCTTCAAACCACGCCAGATATAAATCCCGACCAAGTGTCCGGTTTACCCCTCTCCACTTGGTATTCTGAAAATAGAGGAAGACGAATTACAGGGCCGTCCCTCTAACCTCCCTGTTTTCAATATTTTACCTATAACCAATTTATTTTTAATATTTTGCGAACCTTTGCCTATCTAACCCCTTGAGAACACGTTCCACGCCCCGGGGGAGGGGTACCCAAAAGCGTCACATCGAAATGTGACAAGCGAGGCCGCTCCGGTGGCTCAGGGCATCGCAATCCGGTATCATTGAGTTCAGCTAACTATGCCAGTTCCCGTATCGCAAATGTGGACGGTTGCGTCCTATGTCGTCGGCCAGAAGCTCAAGCGCCGCAAGCACTTCCCTGTCGTACTCATGCTGGAGCCGCTGATGCGCTGCAACCTCGCCTGCGCCGGCTGTGGCAAGATCCAGTACCCGGGCCACATCCTGAAGAAGGAACTCACGCCCGAGCAGTGCTTCAAAGCGGTGGACGAATGCGGCGCCCCGATGGTTTCCATCCCCGGTGGCGAGCCCCTCATGCACCCGCAGATTATCGAAATCGTTGAAGGCCTGCTGGCCCGCAAGAAATACGTCTATCTCTGCACCAACGGCCTGCTTTTGAAGGAAAAACTGCACCTCTTCAAGCCCAGCAAGTACTTCTCGTTCGTGGTTCACATGGACGGCTTGAAAGAGCACCACGACTTCGCCGTCTGCCGTGAAGGCACCTACGACAAGGCGATGGAGGCGATTGAACTCGCGCTTCAGCGCGGCTTCCGCGTCACCACGAATACCACGCTGTTCGAAGGCGCCGACCCGCAAAGCGTCCGTGAATTCTTCGACACCATGATGGACGTGGGCGTTGAGGGCATGATGCTCTCCCCGGGCTATACCTACGACAAGGCGCCCGACCAGGAGCACTTCCTCACCAAGAACAAGACGCGACGCCTTTTCCGCCAGATCCTGAGCAACCGCCACGACAAGTGGAAGTTCAACATGAGCCCACTCTTTCTCGAGTACCTCATGGGCAAGCGCGAATATAAGTGCACTCCGTGGGGCATGCCGACCTACAACATCTTCGGCTGGCAGAAACCCTGCTACTTACTGCAAGACGGCTATGCCGAAACATTCGAAGAACTCATCAACGAGACGAAGTGGGAGCGTTACGGCACTGAGAGCGGCAATCCGAAGTGCGCCAACTGCATGGTGCACAGCGGCTATGAAGCCAGCGCCGTGAACCATACCTTCGGTTCGCTCGCCGGACTCTTCGCCACCGCCAAGGCCACCCTCTTCGGCAAGTACAAAGATCCGGACGTCGATATCGACAGCAAGCCGCGACCGAATCGCCCATCGCCCCAGCTGGTGCAAATCAGCAACCCCGAGTCGTAAGCGCATGGCCGAACAGCAAGAAGAAAAGTTGGGTTTCGTTCACGAGAACCTCGAGGGCTACGTGCCTTCGCTCGCTTCTCCGGACGAAATCCGCGACGCCTTCGACAAGGCCTTCGATTACCGTGGCGACCTGACGATCACGCTGAAGACGGGCGACAGCGTCGAGGGTTACGTCTTCGATCGCCGCGCCGAGAGCGCTGACCTGAGCCAATGCGTCGTCCGCATGTTCCCCAAGAACAGCGCGGAAAAAATGAGCATTCGCTACAGCGATATCGCGGCCTTGAGCTTCACCGGAAAAGACTCCGCCGCCGGCAAGAGCTTCGAAGCCTGGGTGAAGAAGTACAACGAAAAGAAAGCCCTCGGCGAAAAAAACATCGGACTCCATCCCGAGCCGCTCGAGTAGCTGGCCCTCCACAACCTGCACTTCCACGCGAGCACCGCGTTTTTCATCTAAACTCTCCGCATGCCCGGAGAGCTCTTCAACCCTGAGATTGCGGAGAACAGTCCGAACCCGTGGTGGAAGAACGTCTTCCGTATCCTCTTTAGCTCTGCGTATGGCGCAGCCGACCGTCTGCTTCCCCGTTGGATTTTCCTCCGCGCGCTTGGTCTGATCTACTTCTCGGCCTTCTATTCGCTGCTCTCCCAAGTGCGAGGCCTGGTTGGGACCGATGGCATTCTCCCCGCTCAGCAGTACCTGCACGCCATCGCGCAGAACGCATCAGGGATCGAGCGCTTATGGTACGCGCCGTCGCTGTATTGGATCTCCTCGAGTTCCGCGGCGATCCTCGCCTTCTGCTGGATCGGGCTGATTGCCTCGGTGCTGGTTGTCTTCAATCTGTGGCCGCGCGGCACTCTCGTCATTTGCCTGCTCTGCTTCCTCGCCTTCGTCAGCGCCGCCGGTGACTTTTCCTCCTACCAGTCAGACGGAATGCTGCTGGAAGCAGGATTTATCTCGCTCTTCTTTGCCCCGCCGGGTCTCCGGCCGGGACTGGGCGCGGCGCATCCGCCCTCGCGCGCGAGTCTGTTCCTGCTGCAGTGGGAGTGGCTGCGGATTTACTTCGAGTCGGGGATCGTGAAGCTGGCCAGTGGCGACCCGCAATGGCGCAACTTCACCGCCATGGACGAGTACTACCAGAACGGCCCGCTGCCCACCTGGATCGGGTGGTACGTGCAACACCTGCCGCACGGCTTCCAGGCATTCAGCGCCGGTGCCACCCTGGTCATGGAGCTTGGACTGGTCTGGATGATCCTGTTGCCGCGGCGTTTCCGCATTGTCCTGTTCTTCCTGGTTACAGTTTGGGAGATCGGGGTGATCTCGACTGCGAACTATGCGTTCTTGAACTACCTGGTTTTGTCGTTGGGAATCCTGTTGGTCGATGATCGGTTCCTGCGCAGCCTGCTTGCACGGTTTACCCGCTTCAAGGCAGCATCCGCCGTGGATGAACGCGCCCGCGAAGAAGTGATGAGCGATCCGGGGTCGCAGACCTCGTTCGTTCACCGGAACTTCCACGCTATGAAGTTGGCTGTGGCAGCGGTGATGCTGACGTGGGTCTTCTATGCGACCGCCGGGGAACTTTTGCTGCTGTTGTGGAGAAACGCGCACATACCGACCGCGCCAATCGTCTTTCTCGAGCCCTACCGCATCGCCAACCAGTACGGATTGTTTGCGGTGATGACTCGGGCGCGCTACGAGATCGAGTTCCAGGGATCGAACGATGGACAGACTTGGACGGCCTATCCATATCGCTACAAGCCGCAGGCGCTGAACGAGGCTCCGAAGATCTATGCTCCTTACCAGCCTCGCTTCGATTGGAACCTGTGGTTCTGCTCGCTGGAAGGTTGGCGCGACAGCGCGATTGTGCCGAATACCGAGGTGCGGCTACTCTCGAATGACGCGAGCGTGCTGAGCCTGTTTGCTGGGAATCCGTTTCCTCAGGCGCCGCCAAAGCAGGTGCGCGCCGTGTTGTGGCAGTATTGGTTCACCTCGATGGAAGAGAAACGGCGAACCGGCAACTGGTGGAGGCGCGAATTCCTGGGATTGTATGCGCCTACCATTTCGCTCGACGACGGCGGCAAGGTGCGCGTCCTCGCGATGCCGCAGCAGGAGAGTCCCCAACCATGAGCCGAGGTAGAGCAGTCGTAGTCGGCGCCGGGCCGAACGGCCTCTCAGCCGCGATCGTCGCCGCCCAGGCGGGCTTCGATGTCGAGGTGTTCGAGGCAGAGCCGGAGGCGGGCGGCGCCGCGCGAACGATGGAGTTGACGCTACCCGGCTTCCATCATGATTTCGGGTCTGCCGTGCACCCTATGGCGGCCGGTTCGCCGTTCTTCAATTCCCTTCCCCTGCGTGAGCACGGACTGGAATGGATTTATTCACCCGCGCCGTTGGCGCATCCGCTGGACGATGGCACGGTCGTCACGCTGGAGTGCGACATGGCCGATGCGGTGCTGGCACTGGGACGCGATGGTCTCCGCTGGAAAAACCTGGTGGGCGAACTTGCCGCGCGCTGGACAGACTTTGCGCCCGAGATCCTGCAACCGGTGTTTCACGTTCCGCGGCACCCACTTCTGCTCGCAAAATTTGGAGCGGTAGGCATGATGCCGGCGCAGTTGTTTGCCAATATTTTCTTTCGCGAGACGCGGACCAAAGCGCTCTTTGCCGGTTTGGCGGCACATTCATTTCTCGCGCTCGATGAGCCGCTCACGGCGGCGGTAGGATTGGTGCTGGGAACGGCGGCACATGCGGTCGGCTGGCCCATTCCGCGCGGCGGTGCGCAGTCAATTACCCGCGCTCTCGTCGCTCATTTAGAAAGTTTAGGAGGGATCGTCCACACATCACGACCGGTCGAGAGCCTGGAATCGTTGGGAGCGTACAAGCTTGCGCTGTGCGATGTGACGCCACGGCAACTCCTGAAGATCGCAGGCGAGCGATTCACCCCGGTATATGCGCGTCTGCTGCAGAGATTTCGCTATGGCCCGGCGGCCTTCAAAGTCGACTACGCGCTCTCTTCGCCGATTCCGTGGAAGGCGGCGGCCTGCGCTCGCGCGGCGACGGTGCATCTCGGCGGATCGATGGAAGAGATCGCGGCTTCGGAGAAAAGCCTGCGCCGCGGCCGGCCTGCCGAGCGCCCGTTTGTGTTACTGGCCCAACCGTCGCTGTTCGATGCGAGCCGCGCGCCGCAGGGGAAACACATTGCATGGGCCTACTGCCATGTGCCGAACGGTTCGACGGTGGACATGCTGCCGCGCTTAGAGGCGCAGATTGAGCGCTTTGCGCCGGGCTTCCGCGATTGCGTGCTGGCACGGAGAGTGTGGTCGCCGGCGGAACTGGAGTCGCGCGATGCGAACCTGATCGGTGGGGACATCGTCGGAGGCCTGGCAAGCTGGCGGCAGTTCTTCACCCGTCCAACCTGGCGTATGTATGGGACCCCGGCGCGCGATATCTATGTATGCTCGTCGTCGACCCCACCCGGGGGCGGAGTCCATGGCATGTGCGGCTATAACGCGGCGCAAGCGGCGGTAAGAAGGTTTGGAAATTTGTAGCGTGTTCGAGACAACAACTCGAAAAGGGGCATGGGTGGATTGTAGAGGTGCTTCGGCTGCGAACGCTTCGCGTTCTTCGCTCAGGATGACACAGGGCTAATTGCGGACGCGGCGCTGGTGGGTGCTGGGGATTCGCATGTCTTCGCGGTATTTCGCGACGGTGCGGCGGGTGACTTGGATTCCTTGGGACTGCAGGATGCGGGTGATCTGTTCGTCGGTCAACGGACGGGCCGGATCTTCTTCCTCGATCAACTTCTTCACCCGGCGCTTCAGGATCAGCAACGAGGTTGCGCCGCCCTCGGGACCGTTGACGCTCTCGCTGAAGAAGTAGCGCAACTCATACACTCCCTGCGAGGTGTGAACGTATTTGTTAGCCACCGCGCGGCTCACGGTCGAGGGGTGGACCCCGATCTCTTCCGCAACTTCTTTGATCATCATGGGCTTGAGCTGGTCGATGCCCTGGTCGAGGAAGTCGCGCTGCCGGTTGATGATCGAGTAGCAGACCTTTAGGATCGTCTGCTTGCGTTGCTCAATGTTTTTAATGAGTTGGATCGCTGACTTATAGCGTTCCTTGACGTAGTTGCGCACATCTTTTTCAGCGGCGTCGCGATTGAGCAGTCGCTTGTATCCGGGATTGACCCGGAGTTGCGGAATCTCTTCGTCGTTCATCACAACGATGTATTCGTCGCCTTGTTTGACGAAGGCGACATCCGGCTCGATGAGGCGGGTCTCCTGCTTGTTGTAACGAAGGCCAGGTTTCGGATCGAGAGTGCGGACAAAATCGAGGGCGGCGCTGACGTCTTCGATGGTATGGCCGAGGGCCTTGGCGATTTCCTTGTACTGCTTGTTCTGTAGCTCGCGCATATGGTCGGAGACCATATTGATGGCGACGTCGATCGCCTGGGCGATGTGTCCGTTGCCGTTTTTGTGCGGCATCGACTCGAAATAGCGAAGCTGGATAAGGAGACACTCACGCAAGTCGCGCGCCGCAATGCCGATGGGATCGAGATTCTGGAGAATGTGGACCGCTTCCCGCAAAGCGTCGCGACTGAAAGGGACGGCGGCGGGAGTTGTACGCTTGGGAACCAGGCTGGGACGGAAAGCTTCCACCGTCTGCACTTGCACCGCGGTCTCGGCTTCCGCTTCCAAGCTCTCGGTTTCCACGGACGGAGACTCGAATACCGCCATATCCAAAGCGGCAATCTGCTCGTCGACATCGGCCGCAAGAATGAGAGTGGGGTCGAGAACGTTCTTGGGATCGGGATGATCGGAGGCGTCGGCGGGCTCTTCGGAGACGATGCCGAGCAACTCGTCCTCGCTGGCGGTGAGATAACCTTCGTCGTTGAGGTTGCCGATGACCAACTCGGCGGCGGCGACCACGTCATCCTTCAGGTGCATGGAGCCAAGCTGCCACATGAGGTGGTCGGTCAGGGTAGTCGGCTTGGAAAGGAAATTCTCGAACGAAGGGCGCTCGACATCTTCGATTTCGCTGGTGCTGCGGTAGCCCGGGTCCAGGTATTCCTGGAAAAACGAA
This sequence comes from uncultured Acidobacteriaceae bacterium, assembly GCA_963703075.1. Classification (GTDB taxonomy): domain Bacteria; phylum Acidobacteriota; class Terriglobia; order Terriglobales; family Acidobacteriaceae; genus Korobacter. Next base: position 773,500 of record OY969786.1, on the reverse strand, counting down.
CCGAAGTCGATTTCTTCGAAAGGATCTTTGGCTTCCGGGGTAGCGGGGGCTTCCTCGGTGGCTACGGCTGAATCGCGCTCCCGCTGTTCTTCTTTCGCCGAAACGTCGTCCAGGAGGGGAACATTTTCATCGAGTTCCTCGAGGACGGGATTCTCGATCATCTCCTCGTTGATCATCTCCTTGAGCTCCATCTTATTGAGCGCAAGGACGCTGACCATCTGAACCAGACCCGGGGTGAGGATCTGCTTCTGCGAGACCTTCAGATTCAGCTTGGGCTGAAGAAGCACCATAAATGTTTGGAAGCGACTTTTTAGATTTTAAACCAGACTCGGGATTTTCTTCGCCTGATTAAGGTTACTTTAGGAACCTCGAACGTGGGATTGGTGAAGGAAATGCGTGAACCCGTGGGAGGTGCCGATCCGCGCCATGTCCCAAAGGACACGCCTGAGATTGAAAGATGATTCCAGTGGCGCAAGGATCGAACGGAGTGCGCTTAGACGAGCGTAAAGCTCTCGCCGAGGTACACGCGCTTCACTTCGGGATCGCTGCCGAGCTCTTCCGGTGTACCCGCGCGGAAGATGCGGCCTTCATTAATAATGTAGGCGCGATCGGTGACCGAAAGCGTTTCTCGTACGTTGTGGTCAGTAATGAGAACGCCGATGCCACTGGCTTTGAGATCGAAGATGATCTTCTGGATGTCGAGGACGGCGATAGGATCGATGCCGGAGAATGGCTCGTCGAGCAGGATGAACGCTGGAGAGATGCAGAGACAGCGTGCGATCTCGACGCGACGCCGTTCGCCGCCGGAGAGCGAATAACCCTTGCTCTTCCGAATATGACCGAGACCGAGCTGGTCGATGAGACGCTCCATGCGCTCGCGGCGCTCGTGCCAGGAAATCGGTTGGGCTTCGAGCACGGCGAGAATGTTCTCTTCTACCGTGAGCTTGCGAAACACGGAGGGCTCTTGCGGCAAGTAGCTGATGCCGTGATTGCGCGCGCGCAGGTACATGGGGACATCGGTGATTTCGTTCTCGTCGATCAGCACGCGGCCGGTATCGAGAGGTATAAGGCCGACGATCATGTAGAAGCTGGTAGTCTTGCCGGCACCATTCGGACCGAGGAGCCCGACGACTTCGCCTTGTTCCACATGGATGTTGACATCGTTCACCACACGTCGGCCGCGGTAGGTTTTGCCTAGTTCTTCGGCCGAGAGGATGCTCATTATCTGCTTACTCTTGTATGAGTTACGGTGGGGGCGGCGTCGGAGCCTTCCACCAGCACCCTATCATCCTTATTAAAGAAGGTCAATGTAGTGCCACGTACCGTGCCGTGTTCCGTGTCCGAGATCAGCGGCGACCCGCCGGTCAGAACAAAACGGTCGTCATCCTGATAGTAAGTGAGTTTCTCTCCGGTGCCGCGCCTGCCGGGTTGGGTGAGCACGACCTTCCCTTCCGCGATGATGCGATCCAATTGGCTGGGCGTGGGTTGCGCGGACGGGGCGGCGGTGCCCGACTTTTTCAAGTAGATATCGACATGATCGCCCGTCACCACGCCATCGGTGCTGTGCGCCGTGACGCCCCCTTCGTAGCGCGCGTGCCGGTCGGCATCGACATAGGTGAGCTTGCGCGCAGTGACGTTGACAGGAGTCAGTTTGCCGTCTTTGTCCTTCTGCACAAAGACACTTTTGACCGGCGAAGCGATTTGCGGACCGCCGTGTGCCACCAGGCTGCGATTATCTCTATTGAACTCGATCGTGGGTGCCTCCACGATGTTGGCTCCCTGCCACAAGCGTGAGCCACCGGTATAGAGTGCGATGCCGCTGTCCTGATGCGCGACCATTTTTTTGGAAGTCACGTGAATCGGATCGCTGGAGGAGAGCATGGCTCCATTCGGCTGGGGCTTCATGTCGCTATAGGTGGATTTCACATCTCCTTCCGCAACCGCTTCTCCGGTTCGGCGGTTGATGTCGACGAGGTGGGCCGTCATGCTCATGCCGCCGTCTGTCACCCGCGGAGATCCGGTCAGGTGGAGCATCTCGTCGCCGGGCGTGTAGTGCGCCATCTCGGCGTGGGCGGTTCGGTCGCCTTCTTTGGGGAGTTTTTCGTGATAGACGAAATGTCCCCGCTGCACGAGGTTCGCGAGTTCACCCTGCGGCGTGTAGAAAACCTCGAGCTGATCGCTGTTGGAAACCTTTTCCGGCTGATTTTCGGCAGTTGAAACGACTTTCACGTCGGGCTGGGCGAGGATGTGATTGATGTGGCCATCCTGGTTGAAGTCGGCAAAGAACCGGCCGGCATTGACAACGGTGGCGGTGGGCGGTTGATCGCCGGAGGCGGGCTGATCGATATTGACGTGCGCGGCACCGGTTGTGGTGGCCTTTGAGGGTGTCTTGCCGGCGCGAACGTCAACGTCGAGCGCGTCGGCAACCACCTCGGTACGCTGTTGTTCACTGGCGGGCCCGGAGGCAGAGGGATCCTGAATGACGTGCGCATTTTGCTCAAGCCGCACGGTCCGCGGTTGGGTGTCATTGCCGAAGTGGACAAAGATGCGGTCCGCGAAGCCATGCAGCGGGCGTTCGCCGCTGGAGCGGAACTGGGAGCCGTCGGAGAGGATCGCGAGTTTCAGATCATTCGAACCGCCGAACTGCAGGTTCCCTTTTGCAGCCTTCACTTCGTAGCTGTTGACTCCGTTGTTGTCGGCCTGAACATGGCCGTCGGCGAAGATCTGGCTAATGCTGTTGTCATCGCGAAAATCAACCGTTACGTGGTCTGAGGTAATTTTGGTATCCGGCTGGGTAACGGTGACGGTATCGAGGAGCGCCTGCCGCGGCTGCTTCGTGATCACGCCGTGCCGGGCAATCAAGGTTCGAGACACGACGCCGACTGTCGTAACGTGAATCTCGGAGTTAAGCGTCAGCTGGTTGGTATGGGAATCGTAGAGCGCACCACGGGCAACGCCATTCGCCTCGGGAACATGGAACTCGATCTCCTGGTCGGTTTGCGCGAGCCCCGTCTTCTGATTAAAAACCAGCCCACTGGTTTTGAGATGAATAGGATTTTTTAATTCGGAAGGCGCGGCTTGGTCGGGACGCGCCGGGCCCTCGGCGTTGGCTTCTAAATCGATATCAACTTCACCGCTAGAGACAACATTCCCAGTTTTACTGTCATATTCAAATTTGGAACCATAGATCTGGTCAAAACGGGAAGCGTCGCGCCCATACACGATGATGTTGACGTCTTCGAGCAGATCTTTTCCTGTGTCTTTGTACTGGGTCGCATTTTTTGCACTGATTTTATAGATGGTGCGACCGCCCTCGGATTGCGAGTAGGAAAAGCCTACCGTGCTCTGCTGGATCTCCGCCCCTAGTTTTTTCGCAACATAGTGCTGTAACACCCGCGCCTCGTAGCGTCGCACAAGATAGAAGCCGCTAACGACGAGCACCAGCACGATCGCGCTGAGCGCGAACCAGGTTCGAAGCCGGGCAACGGAAACAGGCATTTCATTAAATATTACGCGATTCCCGGCTCAGGCTCCTCAGCCGAAGGTCTACCCACAGAATTGGGAATTCCAAGCCGTTGGCTTGCGGCCGCAGACGATTAGCAGCTCCACTATGGCGAATAAATTGCAAAAGTCTCATGTGCATGAGAACGGCTTCATGTCAGCGGAATATAACCGGGCAAACCAAGTAGTCAGAGTGAGCGTGAGCGTGGATCGTGATCTCCAGAACGTAAGAAGTGCGTATGAGGCATGGAAGCGAGAGCCGCAAAGGCTTTTCGAAAAGTCGCCGGAGGCAATTCTCGTCTTCGACAACAGCTTGCGGTATGTGGATGCTAACCCGGCAGCACAACGGTTGTTGTGTCGTTCGAAGGACCAGATCGTCGGGACACGGATTGGCGGATTCTCCGCCCAGGCGGAGGGAGCAGGGCTGGCAGAACGCGTCTTCGAGCATGATGTGGTCATGGAAGAGAAACTGAACATCGTTTTGCCGGATGGCGGCTCGCGCGCTGTGCGGTTGGTAACGCGGCCCAATCTCATCTCCGGTTTGCACGTTGCTTTCATGCGCGATGAAACCGAGATCCGTCAGTTACAGAGCGAGTTGGAGCATCACAGCCGGTTAGAGGCGATTGGGCAAGTCGCGGGAAGCGTGGCCCATGATTTTAATAACATGCTGACCGCGATCCTCAGCTATACCGATCTTCAACTGCAGCGCACGCCGAATGATGATGACGCAGTCCGCCGTTACGCGCGCGGGATCCAGGCAGCCGCCGAACGCGCCGCCGAAACGACCCGACAATTGCTGGCATTCTGCCGCCGCAAGAACAAGAAGCTTACCGAACTCGATGTGAACGAAGTAATCCGCGAAGCGGCCGCGCTGGTGAGAAGGCTGATTGGGGAAAACGTTGAACTGGTGCTGGAGCTAGAACCCGAACTGCCGCGGATATTGGCCGACGCCGGGCAATTGAACCAGGTGATGGTGAATTTGGCGGTCAATGCGCGCGATGCCATGCCCCACGGCGGAAAAATCTTCTTCGTCACCGCAAAGCACGAGCGAAACACGGCGACGACAGGGCGCTTCGCCGGAGAACCTCTGCGTACCGACATCTCCATCTTCGTACACGACACTGGCTCCGGTATCAGTGCGGAGGTCCTACCACACATCTTCGACCCGTTCTTCACCACCAAACCGCAAGGCAAAGGTACCGGCTTGGGATTGTCAACCGTTTACGGAATTGTGAAGCAAAGCAATGGCGAGATCCTCGTCACCAGCGAACCCGGACGTGGTACGACCTTCGAGATAGTGTTGCCGGCTCTGGCAGGATCAATGGCGCTGAGAGAGGAATCCGCACCTAAGGCCACAGACGTCGAAGTTCATCCGCCGATCCTGGATTAAACATGAGGAACACATGAGGATTCTTGTAGTGGAAGACGACATCCCGCTGGCAAAGTTCATCGGGAAAGGCTTGGAAGAAGAGCACTACGCGGTCGACATCGTACACGACGGGGAGGAGGCGCGGCTCATGGCGTGCGAGAGCGACTACGATCTGGTGCTCCTCGATCTGAATTTGCCAAAGCTGGACGGGATCACGATCCTGCAACACCTGCGCGATCGCAAACGTTGCCCGGTGCTGATCCTGACCGGGAGGACGAGGCTTGAAGACCGGATACGTGCGCTGGATGCAGGAGCCGATGATTGCGTGCTCAAGCCATTCTCCTTTTCCGAGCTGTCGGCGCGGGTGCGCGCCTTGCTGCGTCGCGGAGGACCAGCCTTGGAACTGAAGTTGCGCGTAGGCGACCTCGAGTTGGACCGGGTACAGCGAATTGTCGCGCGCGGAGGAAAACGAATCGAGCTGACGTCGAAAGAATTCGCCCTGCTGGAGTACCTCATGCGCAACGCGGGCCGGCGCGTCACCCGGACCATGATCATCGAGCACGTATGGAATTTGAAATTCGACACAGGAACCAACGTGGTAGATGTGTACGTGAACAATCTGACTACCGCTGAAGATGGGGTTCGTTCCGCCGATATCGGGCAGGAAGTCGCGAATCTCACCAAGTACAACATCCTCAGTTCGACCGGCATCTCGGCCCTGGCCCAGGCCAACCAGATGCAGCAGTCCGTACTCAAGCTGTTGCAGTAAATCCCTCCTTCTTACGGGGCGAAGTGACAGCTTCGCCCCGGTCGCTTTTGCGGCGGACAGGAGAAGCCCATGAAGGTGAGCCGCGTCACTGAAACCAGCAAAATGCCAGATCAGAACACACGCAGTCATTCTCGTTTCGACCGAAACCCTCCCTTTCGGGTTGAGGCATTATTAGAGGGAGATGGCAATCCGGATGCTGATACAAACGAACGTGAAGAAGATGATGATTTCCGCACATCCGCATGGCTCGAAACTCCCGATCAGGTCTGCTATCAGCTCGTTCCGTCTGCTGGTTTTCCCGAGCCAGGGGATGCAACTCCGCGGACTGTTTCAACCGCATTGTCTCTGGACGAGTTGCTGGCTCGCATCCGACGTGCTCACCGGTTGGATCTGCGTCTGTGAGGAGCAAAGAGCATGACGGTTACGCTGGACACGACTTCTCTTTATAGCGGCCAAGGCTTCAATGTGCAGACCATGGTGAGCCAGGTTCTGGATTCCGAACGTGGCCAGGAGACGCAGTGGAAATCCGAACAGACCACCTTACAGGGTCAGTCGACGGCATTGAATCAACTGGAGTCACAGATTGCAACTCTCTACACCGATGCCAACAACCTCAGCGATTTCTCGGGTGTCATGGCCTCAAAAACCGCCAGTTCCTCGCAGCCCGGAGTTGTGGTAGCGACTGCCACCAGCGCGGCCGCCACCGCGAGCCACATCTTGCAGGTGCAAAGCCTGGCTTCTACCGGCGCGGCGTATTCCAGTTCGATTGCTGCCAATGCAACCCTCGATCCCGGGACCTTTACCGTCACGCTTGGCAGCAACACCCAAACGGTGGACATTGGCACGAGCAATACCTCGCTGGCCGCCATCGCCTCCGCAGTGAATAACCTCCAGATGGGAGTGACGGCCAATGTTCAGGAGGACTCTTCGGGAAGTCGCTTGACCTTTGCCAGCAATACTCCCGGAAGCGCTGGCAGCATCACGATCCAGGGCGGCACCACCCAGTTATCATTTCAAACCATCGCCGGACAAAACGCGCTGGTCAACATCGATGGCGTCCCCTACCAGAGCGACTCAAACACAATTTCCGGAGCCCTCCCGGGTGTGACTCTTAATCTTGCCAGCGCTGCGCCTGGCACTGACGTTACGCTGAGTGTGTCACCGGACGCGAGTTCGGTCGCCAGCGCTTTGAACACGTTTGTCACCGACTACAACTCCATCATTAGCTCAATCAATTCGCAGTTCACCTACAACGCTTCCACCAGCTCCTCCGGAGCGCTTTCGGGCGACAGTTCGGTGCGTATCGTCCAGGATGCCTTGCTCTCCCTGACCTCGTTTTCCATGAGCGGCAACGGCAACGTCGATTCGCTGCAGTCGCTCGGCATCAGCATGAATGACGATGGAACTTTGTCCGTCGACAGCAGTGCATTGAATACTGTGCTTACGAGCAATTTCTCTAATTTAGCGAACTTCTTCCAGGCTGGTACAGGCAGCTTCGGCGACGCGCTTAGCAGCACGATGACCGCATTGAACAATCCTTCTGATCGGACCTCTCGCGCTTGACCTGAACAGCATTCAGCAGACCAACCAGGACCTCACAAATCAGATCAACGACTTTGAAGCTCGCCTGACGACCCAACAGGCATTCCTGACGACCGAATACAGTCAGATCAATGCAGAGCTGCAGCAACTGCCCAGCCTGCAAGACCAGGTTTCCGCAGAACTTGACTCACTCGGCGGATACAGTTCGTCCTCTTCATCTTCTTCATCTAACTCATGACAAACGACGCGAATTTCGCATACCGGGAAACCGAAGCCCTTACCACCGACCCAGTAGGCCTGGTGGTGGTGTTATATGACATGTTGCTCAAGGATCTGCGCGAGGCGATACTGGCATTGGCTTCCGCCGACATCGAACGGCGTGCCGCGGCTGTGCGACATAGCCTGCTTGTGCTGCAGCAGCTGCAGGGGACGCTCGACATGGCCCACGGCGGGGTAGTGGCCGCGAATTTGGAACGTTTCTATAACTTTACCCGCGCCAAACTGCTGGAAGGCCAGATCAAGAGTTCGCCGGAAATCTTTGAACAGCAGCTGACCTTCGTTGCCTCGATTCGCGATGCCTGGCGACAGGTGAGGTCCGAGCAAATGGCGCAGCCTGAATCTTCCCCCTCCGTGGAAGCTCCCGCCGTGGCGCCCGCCATCCTCGAAGCTGATCTCGCCCCCACCGCCCAATGGAGTGCCTGAATGGAAGGCCCAGAACAGCCCATCCGGGATGCCATCGTGGTCATTGACGAATTTCTGCGAGTCACTGCACGCGATCCACGCGACTTCACAGTCGCATCGTTTCGTGAGCTCTCCCAGCGCATTGCACTGGCGCACTCCTCGCGTGCTCGTTTTTCCTCACGAGGTTCCGTCGGTGCGCCGATTTCTACGCTCTTCGTCACTTATCGTGATCGCCTGCAACGCCTTCGAGAAAGGCTGGCCGATCTCGAAACCGAGCTTCGCGAACAACGGGACCGGATACTCGAAGAACAGGCGCGGATCACCCGAACCCGCGAGTGGCATCTGCTGCTCACTCGAACGCAGTAATCCGCTTTTCCGCCGCAGTGCCCAATATGCCTATCGTCGCCGGAGGCTGGTGGTGCACCTCGAGACACCGTCGAACTGCCTCGAGTAAGGCCGCCGAGTTGTATGGCTTTGCCAGGTAAAATACGCGACGCAGTCGATCTTCCACCACAGGTGTTTGGTATCCGGTCATCAGAAGAACCGGCAAAGACGGCAGCAATGCATGCACCGCACGCGCAAGTTCCTGCCCGCTGCGGCCAGGCATGGTCACGTCAGAGAGTACAGCGGAAATCACGCCCTGGTTTCGTTCGAAGGCAGACAGCGCCGCCTCCGCGTTTTCCGCCTCGATTACGTTGTAACCCGCAACTTCAAGGACTTCCCGCGTCGCGCCGCGTACAAAATCGTCATCCTCCACCAGAAGGATCGCATTGCGATGATAGTTTGTCTTTGCGCCACCAAAATGCACGGCTAGACGGAAATCAAAGCTGAAGCACCCGTCTGCCGTCCACATCGATGAAGCCACGGATCGGCAAAGCAATTCGTCCGCAACTCGATCGAACTCTTCCAACCATCCGCTCTCCACGCAAAAAGCAAGCTCCTCCCCCGGACGACGCAAATCGAGTGACAGGACAACACAGCAATCCGCAGGATCGCGACGGTCTTCATAGCGTGCGGAAACGAAAAGCGAGTCGCCCGGCAGCGCACACTTCCGTATCGCCGAGGTGGCTCGGCAAATCAATTCGCTTGCGTCCGATCGAAGGATGAGCGGTGGCAGATAATCCGGAAACCTGACGGTGAGAGCACTCGCCTCCATCCCACCGAAGCTGGCAGCTTTCACTTTGTCGAATAGTTCTCGTATTTGGCAGATCGTCGTTTCCGCATTCACCATGCTGCCCTCCTGTCATGGTTCTTGCACGGAGGATGCCAAAACCTCTTCGGCAGGCGTCGGTTGTTTTATGGGCCTAAATGGGCGGTCGTGGGTGATCGGCTTAAATTGGGCTGCCATAACAGGCTTAGCTCCCACTCCGGGATCACGCCAGCGCGTACACTTCCCGTTCAGGTATTATTCCTCGTTTCCATTTTGTTGGAGGACGCTCATTGTTTACTTTCGACCTACGACCCCGCACTTCCTGCATCCTTCTCTGCGCAGTTCTTAGTTTCGTCTCTCTGACCTGCTTCGCCGCTGAGCAAACCGAAGCCGTTGACCTGGGTATGGTGACGCAGATTCGCCAGGAAGGCTTCCATAACTCCCAAGTCATGAAAACTGCCAGTGCCATCATCGACGGCATCGGCGAACGCCTCACCGGATCGCCCAACGTGAAACGCGCCAACGAGTGGACGCGGGATCAATTCACCACCTGGGGCCTGCAGAACGCCCACCTCGAACCTTACAACTTCGGCCGCGGATGGCAGAACGAGTTCACCTCGGTGCGGATGGTCTCCCCCGATTTCATGGAGCTGATCGCTTATCCCAAAGCGTGGAGTGATGGCACCAACGGCGTGATCAAAGCCACCGCCGTTCGGGTGATCGCGAAACGTCCTGAGGACCTGGAAAAATACCGTGGCCAGCTTTCCGGCAAGATCGTGATCTTCGGAGACATGCCGGAAGTGAAGCCGCAAACAGAAGCTGCGATGGTTCGCTATGACGAGAAGAAGCTGGCGGAAATCTCGAGCTTCGAGATCCCAAGCGAAAAGCCTCGCTTCAGCCCGGAAGAGATCAAACAGCGCATCGCCTTACGCAATGCGATGAATCAATTCTTCTCCAGCGAGAAAGTGGCTGCCGTGATCGATGCCAGCAATGGCGATGGCGGGACCGTCTTCGTCCAGTCTGCGGGCTCCTACAAGCAGGGAGACCCGGCGGTCGTCCCTTCGCTCTCCATGGCCGCGGAACACTTCGGCCGCATCGCGCGTCTGTTGGACCGTGGAACTCCCGTAGAACTGGAATTGGATGTTCGCAACAAATCCTACGACGCGGATCCCAATGCCTTCGTGACTGTTGCCGACATACCGGGCACCGACAAGAAGGACGAGCTGGTAATGGTCGGTGCTCACCTCGACTCCTGGCATGCCGGTACCGGCGCTACGGATAATGCTGCCGGCTGCGCCATGACGATGGAAGCTGTCCGCATCCTGCAGTCACTGGGTGTGAAGCCGCATCGCACCATTCGTATCGTGCTATGGACGGGTGAAGAGGAGGGACTGCTCGGATCGCGCGCCTATGTGGCTGCACATTTTGGATCGCGGCCGGAAAGTACCGATCCCGCCGAGAAAGACCTTCCCTCTTTCCTGCGCAAACCGGGCACACCTCTTACCTTGAAACCCGAACAGCAGAAAGTCTCGGCCTATTTCAACATCGATAACGGTACTGGTAAGCTCCGCGGCATCTACTTGCAGGAAAATGCGGCGGTCGCGCCCATCTTCACCGCCTGGATGGCGCCCTTCCGCGATCTTGGCGTGGATACGATCACCTACCGCAACACCGGCGGCACCGATCATCTCTCTTTCGACGCTGTCGGCATTCCCGGCTTTCAATTCATTCAGGACCCGATCGAGTACGAAACACGAACCCATCACTCCAACATGGATGTCTACGAGCGCTTGCAGCGCGACGACATGATGCAGGCGTCCGTTGTCCTTGCGTCGTTTCTCTATAACGCCGCGATGCGCGACGAGATGCTCCCGCGCAAGCCTCTTCCCAAGGATGCTGTCCTGCCCGAAGCAGCTCCTCCGCAGAAAACCGGAAGGAAGAAGTAAACGTTAAGCCAATAACGACGAGGCGGACCGGTGAAGGTCCGCCTTTGTTGTGCCCATAGGCAAAGAGTTACTTTCCGCCGCGCACCGTCAGCACCGGACAACGCGCGTGCGCGAGAACATGGCTCGCCACCGTCCACGGTAGATGCGAAGTCGCATGGTGTCCCGCGTGAACTCCCATCACCACCAGGTCCGCTTCCATTTCGGTTGCTAACCGGACGATATCCGGCCCGGGAGAGCCGAACTGCGCCGCAAATTCCAGGGTGGCGCCTTCCATCGTTTCCGGTACGAGTTCCTTCAGGCGCGCTGCGCTTTCACGGACCAACGTATCGCCTGTATCGAGTGGAAGTGTTCCAACCTGGCTAATCACGTGAAGGAACGTGACCTTGCAATGGTGTTCCTGCGCGAACATCAGCGCATACGGCAAGGCATGCAACGAGCCATCGGAAAAGTCTGTCGCGAACACGATCCTCCAAAACTTTTGACACGCCAGTGGCTGCGGCGACACTTCGGGTCCAATCGTCAACACCGGACACTTCACCGTCCGGTAGACCTCCTCCGCCACCGATCCAACCATTAGCTTGTGCAGCAGGCCCCGGCCGTGAGTTCCCAGGACGACAAGGTCAATGCGCTTGTCCGCCACAACCTGGCGGATGACGTCCCATACCTCCCCGTCCATCACAATCGGCTGATGTGGCACGGTCTGCAATGGAGCGAAAGTTAGAAATTTCTCCATCTCCCGCTGCGCACCCTTGCGCAGCATCTCCGTCTGGTCGGGCATGGGCTCGACCGGAACGACAGCCGGCATGGGCGGAACCGCATGAGCCAGAAATAGGGTCGCGTTGTAGCGGGTTGCAAATTCCAGGGCGAAAGGCAGTGCGCGTTCCGACGCTGCGGAGAAGTCCGTCGCAAACAGAATGTTGCGGATGGCGATTAACGAGGGCCGTTCGGTAATCAGCATGGGCCAACCCCCTGTCGAGTGTATCTCTGCAAGCGTAAGCCTAGACGGGTTTCGGTGTAATCGCAGTGACCGCCATCACATGCGAATGCCAATTAAGGACGGACGCCTCCCATTCGAACTGCCAGTCTGTGGATCCCGAGCGCTAATGTGGCGGAGTAGAGCGGCAGCGCGTATTTCTCGCCAAATTGTTGAATGTCTCCCCAAAGTTCTTCTACATGCTGCCGCAGCCTTGAACCTCTCCCGCTCCGCGTAAGACGATGAACTCCCGGCAGCAGCTCCGGGACCATCTCCATGCCCCATAGGATGCTTTGGTCGATGACTTGAACGTTGCAAGCGCTGAGTGCCAGGGCAGCGCCGCAGGTCACACAATGACCGGAGCCATCAATTACCACTGTGGCCGAGCGGATTGCACTCACATTGTCCTCCGTGAGTTCGGTCTCCTCTGCGCACAGGAGTATGACCTCGGCGGCAACGCCAGCGGCCTCGGAATGCAACGCGTGCTGCGCGCCGGGATATTCAGCCAGAAGTCCACCCGAGCGGATATGCCGCAGCAACTCCGGCACCTCCAGCCCTGCCGTGTTCATCACCGCACCCGACTCATCGGCTACGGCAACCAGGCGCGCTCCCGCCTGCTCCAATTTTTGTAAACACTGGCGTGCAATTGGGCCTGTACCAATAACCGACGCACGAGAAGTTGCCAACTTCTTCCCCGCCTTGTGCAACGCCAGCGAAGTCAGGCACAGGATCGTATCGCTGCGCAATTCATCCAGTTCCGCCGCATATTCAGCGGGATCTACATCCCCCATTCTCAACTTCACACCGAATTGGGCGGCAGCCTCCGACATCCACCGTGCAAACGCCGCGGAAGCCACATCGGCCGGAAACAGCCGCGCATCGCCGACCACTCTGGCCACGACCGCGGCACAATCCCGCGACAACTGCCAGAGATCGCGCTCGCCGATCGCCGAGACCGGGATTTGCAATCCAATGGCAGCACCAGCCCCTTGCATTCCGGCAAGCGCTGCGGCGAGTTGTATTTGTTGCGCTTCCGCCGCGGTATTCGCGCCCGAACAGCCAGCGCCGACCGAGACCCGAACCAGGCTCTCCTCACAGCTTCGTTCGTTCGCCGCGATATGCAGCCGCGCTACCCCATCCGAGCCGCCTCCGAGAGAAGGATGTCGCGAAACGCATTCTATCTGCGGAGTTTTCAGCCGACGTACCAAGGCTGGCGACAGGTCGAGAACCTGCACAGCTCGCTCCCACTCAGCGGCCCGGTCAAGCTCGTTCCTCGTCGTTCCGGTCTGCGCTCTTTCCGCCGTCAACATATGCTTCTTTCATCGCCTGGCGAGCGCTGATGGAGGTCGTACTTCGCGCCACACGGCACGAGAATCAGCGCTCCCCAAGCGAACGCAAGCTCTACGCCTGCGCTGCCGCTCCGCCGTTCGCCAACCAGCGCTGCGGCTTTATGACCCGAACTACCCGGGGCAAGATCTCGAGATACAACACCGCATACCGGAAGGCGATGACGCAGCCCGCAACCAGCAGCAGCGTCGACGAGATCTCCGACCACTTCGGGGTGTAGAAGACATTCATCGATCGCTCGAAGCCCGTGATGCAAACGTTTAACCGGTTGATCACGAAGCCCGCCACCACCATGCAACACGTCCAATAGAGGTAAATCGGCGTGTTCAGCACTTGGTTGAATTGCAGCAGCACGAAGGGAACAATCGCCAGCAGCATCACTTCGAGCCAGAAGTACGCAGTCTCGCGCACCGGCAGGAACAAATACTGCGCGCCTCCATGCGAAACCAGGTCGAGCCCGCGGAAGAACAGGTACACGACCAGTAGCAGTGAGATCACGCGCGCCAGCTCGCGCAGAATTCCGTAATCGATCCGCGCGCCCAGCGACCGCATGCTCAGGTAAAGCGCAATGACCGTCATTGACAGCCCCGCGGCAATCGCAGACAGGAAAAATAAGGCGTGGATATTGTGCGTGTACCACAGCGGATACAGCTTGCCCGGCGAGATCAGGAACAATCCGCCCAGGAACGACTGGTGCATCGACGACAACAGCACGCCCGCCATCACCACGCCCACCGTCACCCGGTGATGCCAATGCAGCACCAGCTCTCGCGTGCGTTGCCATGGAATTTTCTCGATCAGCGCCGGGCAGAATTCCAGCGTCAAGACCGTCGTGTACGTCATCACGCAGATCGCGACATCGAAGAGCATCGATGTGTGGTTCCAGTAAATCAAAATGTGCCAGAAGCGCCAGGGAAGCCCGATCTCATACATATAGCCGAACATCACGCTGACATATCCGAGAAACCCAATCAGCACCGCCGCCCGTACGATGGGCCGATACCGTTCCATCCCGAGCAGATAGACTGCGCCCGACAGCGCAAACGCGCCAGCTGAAAGTCCCACGCCGCACAGCGTACCGAAGCCAACCCACATTCCCCAGGGCATGCGGTCTGAGAGATTGGTGCTCGCGTGCAGCCCCTGCGCGAAACGCAGGTATGTGGCATAGGCCCCCGCCGCGAAGATGATCATCGTGATCGCGCGCCACACTGTCAGTTTAGGAATCTTCGTCTCCGCCATGACTATCGACCTCCCTGTTCGTTCTTCGCTACGCGCTCCTGCTGTTCCGCCAATGCGACTTCACGCCGCCGCTGCGTAATCCAGTACAGACCCGCCAGGATCGATCCTCCCACCATCACTACTGTCGGTGCGTCACCCATCGCAGTCGCTGTCAGCGTCCGCAGGGGCTGCGCATCTTTCGCGGTCGCCTTGAAGCCGATTTTTTCGAACTCCACATCGGAGACATAAAACACTGACGTGCCGCCCAGTTCTTCCGTTCCATAGATTCTCTGCACATACGCAGGATCATCGCGCAGCCGCTTCCACGCTTCCGCCAAAATCTCCGACCGCGTGCCGAACATTGTCGCCCCCACCGGACACGCTTCCGCGCAGGCCGTCTGCTGGCCTTTCTTCACCCGCTCGGCGCACATATCGCATTTCTTCACGAAGGGCGCCAGCTTCGTCCACTCGTAACGGGGCACCGAATACGGACACGCCACCATGCAATACCGGCAGCCAATGCATTTGTCCGCGTTGTAGGTCACCGGGCCGAAGGAATTCTTGTTCAGCGCTCCCACCGGGCACGCCGACGCGCATGCCGGGTCTTGGCAGTGCATGCAAACACGCCGCACATGCCGGTCCACCTTTTCCTGCACCACCGTCAACGCCGTGTACGAAAGCTCCGCCTCATGCCCCGGAGGATAATGGTGCAGCGTCTTGCACGCCTGCTCGCAACTCTGGCACCCGATGCATTGCTTCACGTCGATCAACATCGCAAATTGTTTTTCCATGGTCTTCGTCTCCTCACCGCCCCTGCCTGCGGATCGGCTGCTCTATGTAAGGAAAAATTCCTTCACCATCCGCTCCTGGGTCGCGGGATCCACTTGCATCAGCAGACCCCTCACTGGAACTCCGCCATCCTGCGCCAGCGCCGGCGCGTGCTGCGAAGCCAGCGCCGCAATACGGCTCAACGTGTTCTGCATCCATGGCCCAACCAGCGGCCCCTGGATCAGGTTCTTCATGTTGGTCTGCAGGTCCGGCGACTTCACCACACATACCCATCCATCCTTATACGGATCGCAATTCAGCAGCGCCGGATTTTTGATGACCTGGTGGTTCAACGAAACCAGCACGCCCTCGACGGGCGAAAGCATCTCGACCGATCTCCCTTCGCGGGTCGCCGTCCAAAGCTTTTGTCCCTGGCGCACCCAGCGATTCAGTTCGACCGTCTCAATTCGATCGATCTTGCCGAATAGCTGCGCCGCAAACGCATCCATCCCGACCCGCGCGTTCTGCCGTCCTTCGTCACAAACCCAGGTGTGCCCCGGATGGAACGAGTAACCGGTGGGAATCTCCAGTCCCGCTGCCTTCGTCATCGCAGGTGCATTGACCCGCATCCGGTTTGAAGCTTCCGGTTGCACTTGCAATCCATCCCTCGCGGGACGGCGAAAATAGGTGACCGTGATGATCAGTAAGAAGGTAAGAAGTACGAATAAAATCGACATCGCGCCCTCCTCGAACTCCGCGTCGCTCCCGTCTCCCGGGAAACTCCGCAAGGGCGGCCGTGCCTCACTGCACCGCGCTCAGCCTTGTTCTATGCAGTCACAACGCCATGTGCGATGCGATCCAGTTTTGTTGAAAGCAGAGTAGTTGCGGGATGGAAGGAGATGTTTGTTCCCAATCTGGACCACTGCGTTTTGCAGCGGTACAGCGTTTTGCAGTGGAGCAAGCCAGCAGATTGCAGCTCAGCGTAGTGGTTTGGAACACGGCACGAGTGGCCTCGTGCCGTATCGATTCAATTTCCGAAGGAGCCTCAGGGCGCAATCACAAACTAGCGGTGGTTGACGGCCCACACCATATCGAACATCGCGTCCAGCAGGTCCTGCGACTTGCCATCGTAATCGCCGCTCAGGTCCCACATGAACATCCCGCCGAAATCGCGCTTGCCCACCACGTAATAGGTTTTCAGCGCGGTTGAATATGGATCATCGTAGGTAATGAATCCATCCTTCCCGCCGGGTCCCTGGTACAACAAGTAGGGTTCATCGGCGGCGTCATCCCAGTGGCGCGCCCATCCCTTCGCATTCACGCGCTGCTTGATGTATGTCCCGTAGTTCCACGAACCCGCCGCGCTGCAGTCGCCGCTGGGACAATAGTTCCAGAGGTTCTGCACATTATCGAATTCATATCCATAAAACGCCGTGCCGATGTTGAGCTTCGATCGCGGTACGCCATAGGTCTTGTTGTACAAATCCATCGACGTCTTCAGGCTGCCCGCCTGCTCTGGATCCGCCGGGTCTTGCAGTAGCGGCGAGTTCAGGCCCGCGTAATCCATCCACGGCCCGGAAAAGTCGTAGGTCATCACGTTGAAGAAGTCGACGATGGGCGTGAGGGCCGGCACATCGAATCCTGTCCCGTAATTGCGCGGATCGGCAGAAATCGCCATCGAGATCAACCAGCGTGGCGACGGCATCTCGTGCCGCAGCGCCTCCATCAGCATGGTGCAATGGGTCGTATCGTCCGGAGCATTTGGCACCTCCCAATCGATATCAATCCCGTCATAGTCGTGCGCCACCAAAAAGTTGTGGATGTTCTTCGCCAGCACCGCACGCAGGTGCGCACTCGCGGCGATCTTCGCATAGGCCGCAGCCTGTGCGGAATCGGCACCACCCATAGAGAGAATCACCTTTACGCCCGCTTTATGCGCGTTGCGATTTAGGGCCGGCTCAATCAATTCAGGATCGACCTGCAGCGCTCCATTCCCCGAAGGATCGAGCAGCAGGAACGCATGCAGAATATGCGTGAGCTTTTGGTAAGGGATTTTCTCCGCCGTGTACGCAGGCGCCTGGTCTTTCGCCCAGTCCGGGTAGTACGCCAGCAGCCGCTTGTGGCCCTCTGCAAAGGCTGGAACCACGGAACCAATCACAAAACCGATTGCGAGAAACCACTTTGCAAGACGCATCGCCGGGACCCCTCCAACAGTGCGCGCCAGTGTAGCTTCCGATTTAAAACGGTTCAATCAAATTCGAGAGTACCCAACCTCTACGGACTTGTACCGTTACTACGCTACTCTCATCGTCGCGCGCGAGCGGGAGCGGGGACATGCTTGAATGGTGATCTTGATGTCCTGTCCAAGCAGGAGCAGAAGCCGCATCAGGCGCTCGAACGAGAAACCTGCGAGTTGTCCCCGCATGAGCGCGGATATTTTGGGTTGGTCAACTCCCAACATTTTGGCAGCTTCCAGTTGAGTAAGCCCGCGCTTTTGCACAAGCACCGTGATTTTGTGAGCAAGTTCAGCTTTGGCAAACGCCTCTTCCGCATTCGGTAGGCCCAGATCGGCGAAGACGTTCCCGCTGCTTACCGTGTAATCTTTCCGGCTCCCCGCCATGCTATCGCTCCGATTCGATCTCGATTGCAAGTTGCATCCGTTGTTTCACTAGTGCCATCACATTCCTCGGCGTGGCTATACCGTGCCTCGATTTCTTCTGAAACGCGTGCAGCACGTACACCGCTTTTTCCAGTTTCACGGTGTAGACCGCACGAAACGTATCGCCTCGGTGATCGGACACAACCTCCAGCACGGCGCCCCCAAAACCCTTCAGCGGTTTCGCGTCGAGGTGCTTACTGCCCATCTGCGCCTGATAAAGCGCAAAGCCGATGTGTTGCTGTACTGCCCGAGGAAACTCTCGCAGGACACGGCGTGTGTCCGCCACAAAGACCAGTGATTTCAAGCTTGCTCCTGAAATTATGCCAGATATGGCATAAATGGTCAAGTCTAAATTACGTCTACCGCTCTACCGCGCACTCTTCCGGAATTCTCTTCAAGCGCCGGGCCAGCGACGTTGGATGGATCCCGAGAATCCGCGCCGCATGCGTCTTATTGTTCCCGGTCGCGGTCAACACTTCCAGAATGTAGCGGTCCTCCAGCTCTTCCAGGGTCACGAACGGAGTATTCAACGAAGAAATCTCGACTTCCGGCGGCGTTTCCGGAGGCGCTTCGAATTCGCGAATTTCCTGCGGTAAATCGTTGATGTCGATCTCGCCTTCATTGGCCAGGATCATCGTCCGCTCAATGACGTTGCGCAGTTCACGGATATTGCCCGGCCACGCGTAGGCGCGCAAACAGTCCGCTGTTCCCGGCGTCATACCCCTGAAATTCTTCTTCAGGTCCTTGTTGAAGCGCTGCATGATGTCGAGCGCCAGCGGTACGATATCTTCCTTCCGCTCCCGCAGCGCCGGAATAAACAGCGGCATCACGTTCAGACGATAGAAGAGATCGTCGCGGAACTCACCACGCGTCACCGCATCTTTCAGGACCTTGTTGGTCGCGGCAATGATGCGGACATCCACCTGGATCGTCCGCGTGCCGCCCAGTCGCATGAAGTTGCCTTCTTCCAGCACGCGCAGCAGCTTCGCTTGCACACTGAACGACATATTTCCGATTTCATCGAGAAACAGCGTGCCCGAGTGGGCTTTTTCCAGCAGCCCTTCTTTACGCCGCCGCGCATCCGTAAATGCTCCGGGCTCGTAGCCGAATAGTTCGCTTTCCAGCAGCGCGTCCGGCAGCGCTGCGCAGTTCAGCGAGATCAGCGGCGCCTGCGCCCGTGGGCTGTAGTAATGGATGGTCTTCGCCAAAACCTCTTTGCCGGTGCCGCTTTCGCCCTGGATCAGGATTGTGGTCTTGTCCGATTCAGCGGCTTTTTTCGCTTGTTCCAGCATCGAGGTTAGCGCTGCGTTACGCGTCTCTACCCGGCCAAAATCGTAACGTCCGCGCGCATCCTGCACCGAGTCCCGCACCCGTATGCGTAGGGCCAGCACCTCGCCTGCCCGCCCGATCGTGTTCACCATATCGGTGACATGAAACGGTTTCGTCAGGTAATCGTAGGCGCCGAGTTTGATCGCCTCCACCGCACGTTCGACCACGCGGTAGGCGCTCATCATCACGACTACAATCGATGGGTCCTCCCGCTTGAGCCGCCGCAGTATTTCGACTCCATCGATCCCCGGCAGCACGACATCCAGCAATGCAATATCCGGATGCTCTTTCTCTGCAATTTCCAGCGCCTGTTCCCCGCTCTGCGCCAGGAAGATCTCGTATCCTTCCGCTTCAAGCGCGCGGCTGATCGTCCGCAACGTCAGCGCTTCATCGTCGACGATCAGGATCGAATACGCCATTAGACGATTACCTCTTCATCCACCGACACACCGCGCCCCTCCTGCCGTATCGGCAACACGATGCGGACCGTCGTCCCGTGGTTCGGCAGGCTTTCTACCTGCATCGTCCCGTTGTGGCTGCGCACGTAGGCCTGGCTGATGCTCAGTCCCAGGCCGGTTCCCTGGTTTCGTTTGGTCGTGAAGAAAGGCTCGAAGATGTGCGGCAGGATGTCGGCAGGGATTCCGCATCCCGTATCGTTCACTCGCAGCTCGATACTCTCGTTAAATTGGACCTTCTCCGCGGAGATGCTTACCGTTCCACCTGGCGGCGTCGCTTGCGCCGCATTCAACAGAAGGTTCATCAGCACCTGCGAAATCTGGTTAGCGTCCGCCGTAATCGCCGGCAGGTTCGAGGGAACCCGGTTTTCCAGCTTGATCGAGCGAAACATCGGCTGGTGCGCGATGAAAGCGACCGTCTCCGACACCAAGCCGTCCAGGTGAATTCGCCCCAAAAGCAACGGCCCCGGCCGCGCATAGTTCAGCAAGCCTCGGACGGCTGACGATATTCTCTTCGCGCCTCCAATGCACTGGTCGATCTCTTCGCGCGCGCTGGCATCCGCCGCACTCTTTTTTTCCCATTCAAGATGAGACAGGATTCCCAGCAGCGGGTTGTTGATCTCGTGGGCGGCCCCTAACGCCAGTTGCGCCAGCGCGGCAAACTTTTCGTAATCTGCCAACTGCGCTTCGAACTGGATCTTCTCTTTCGCCAGTTCCCGCTCTTCTTCAAGACGTCGCACCAATTCCTGCTGTGCCAGATCGCGTTCGTGTTCGTTGTGCTCCGCTAACTCGAATGTAATGTTCATTTGCCGGAAGAGCTTGCGGTATTGCGTACGCGCCAACAGGTAAAGAAGGAGGCCGCCGAAGAGGCCGGCGGCGAAGCCTAGGAAAATCGGCTTCAGCAGCGCGAAAGGGCTTGTATCTGCTTGAAACGGAACGAACAAAATGAAGGCAAAGGCGCACGCGGAGGCGCTTTGCGGGCCGGGCGGAATGGCGAACCGGCGCATTAGATTCTCGTGTAAACGCTAGAATGAAAAGGGCTTCTCGGCAGTGATTGCGGTCACGCTCGGATGTGCGCAAGGTGTAGTTTCCGCCGCAAAAGGTAAAGGGCTAGAGTTTGTTAACCCTAGCCCTACCTATGGCTTGTACCCTCCCCCGAGTACTTGCCTTTGCACGGGATGTCCCGGTCCCGTGTTGCCACTGAACTCTGTGGCTCGCTCGAATGCTCTTAGTAATGCAAGGGCCATGCCAAACTCGACGAACAGCACTTTGTCCAATCGAATCAGCAGTTTGGCTTGTACCTCAAAAGTAGTAAGGGTCGCGAAATTTGTCGTACTGACAAATTCCGTCAACTCCCAATGACGAAAAATGGCAGCAACAATCATCGATGTTCGTAGCCTGATTCACCTAAAAACGAACAAAATCGCAGTTTTTGAGACTTTTGCGAAGCCTAGCGAATGACCAGCACTTCCCGCATGTTGTCGCGGCCGAGGAAAAACTTGATGGAGGCGTAATCGCGGAAGAGATTTTCGATGTTGCGATTATTGAAGACCCGCTGCAACGGGAACTGCGGCCCGCGCTGCAGTTCAAGCGTTTCGGGATCGCCGATATGGTAGCGATAGTAAGGCGCATCGGAACCAGCGTCGCGGGTATGGAAAAAAGCAAGCAGCATGCCGCCGGGTTTCATGATGGTGTGAATGCGCTCGATGGTCGGCTTGACGACTTCTTCGGGCAGGTAATCGGTCACATCCCAGGCCATGACCGCGTCGAACATCTCCCGCTCGTGGCGGAGGGTTTCGCCAATGAAACGGTCCACATCCACGACCTTTTCATTTTCCTTGCCGGGCTCGAGCGAAGGAATTTTCAGGTCTGGGCGGGTGGCTTCCGAGAGCAGGTCCTCGTTATAGATCCGGTGGCCGCGCTCGGTAATGTGTTTTATGTTGTCGGCAGAAGTCGGGCCGAGATCGAGAACCCAGATGTTCTCTTCCCGCCCCACGGTCTTCATAAACTCCTGAAACCCTGTGGAACGGCGCTGAATACGCTCCTTCGAAGCGGCGCCGGCACCGCCGGAGGCCTTTTCGCCCCGTCCGAAGAACTTTTCTAAGAATCCTGGAGCCACGCAACCATTGTAAATGGTGAGAGTAGATCGCGGTCGAATCGCAAGGGCAGTTACCGACGGAGCCGACTCCTGCGCCTACTTGCTTTCGATCAACGGCGGGGTGTGGGTGGGGGTAAAGGTCGGGGTGTGGGCGACTGCGGCGGCTGCTTCCTTGTGGGGCTCCGGCGTCAGTTCCGCCTTGTCCTCCGCCTTTTGAATATCGATGGATCCTTTAAAAAACGCTCCATCCTCAATGCGGATGCGCTGGGTGAAGATGTCGCCGGTGAGAACAGCGGAGCTTCGCAATTCCACGCGATCGCTGGCGTGCAGATTCCCATCCACCCGCCCATGAACGATGACTTCCTTGGCATGCACATGCGCCCGGATGTGGCCATTGGGACCAATCGTCAGCGAGTGACCTTTCATTTCAATGCTGCCGTCTACCTCGCCGTCGAGGAAAAGGTTTTCGCTGCCGGAAAGTTCGCCGCGGATCACCACGGACTTGCCAATGTTCGCCATATCGGGCATTTGAAGGGGCCTCCGTCTTTCAGTTACGCAAGGATTGCGGAGCGGTGTTGCCTAGCTTAGGCGACCGCCTCGCAGGGTGCAAGCGCAAATAGCTCGTAACTCGATGCACCATCGGCCAATAACCTTCAGCGCGCCGCAGATACAAAACCTGAGCGGCGACATCGTAAACAAACGAGAACGGAAGTGCGCAGGGGTGGTACCAGAAGGGTAACGGTTAAGCACTTAGATGACACTTCATGACTCCATTTACTTCAACGATAACTTCACGGTTTCAAGTGCTTGATTCTACGGAGGCCGCTTGAGGAACTCTGGGCAGAATTGCTGCTTGGGTTTGGCCCCGGATGTGCTCTAGAGGGAGCATCGGCGGGCCGGAAGGTTGCAAACGCGAGCGAAACCGAAAACCAGGGGAACAGCGGTTTGGTTCGTGGCATGCGACGACAAAACTAATGGGACTGCCTTCTTCCGGCCAGCCGATTTGCCCTTATAGATTCAGTTCGACTCTCTCTTCAAGCCGGCCCCTGCCGGCTTTTTTCATGAGCAGCCTGACCGAGCAAGCCGAATCCCGAGGGGGAGTGATCCCTGCCGAGTGCCTGCATTGCCAAGCAACGATGACCCCGCCGTGGTACGTCTAAATGGTCAGAGTAGAATCTGCTCCAGGGAGCTGTCCGGGTGGGCAAAGCCGCAGGAAGAGGGTTCTTGAAGGTTGCGGTCGTAGGCGTCGGCCTGCTGGCGACGGCTCTTTGTGCCTGGGCTCAGAACCGGGAGTACGAAAGCCATCCCAAGGAATTCGTACGGACCGCCATTTACAACGAACTGCACGCCCACAGTAGCGGCGAGCACTTCATGTGGAAGGACACGGACAAGAAGCCCAAGGCGACCACCACGAAATTGATGGTAGAAACCAGCCAGGGCGTTATCAGCCGGCTGATCGCGGTAGATGGACGTCCGCTAAATGCGCAAGAGCGTGCGCAGGACGATGGACGGGTCAACCGCTTGCTGACCGATGCCAGCGCCTTGCACAAGAAGCAGCAGGAACAGAAGGAAGATGAAGCGCACGTGCAAAAGCTTCTGGCCGCCATTCCCGATGCGTTCCTGTTTGCGTTCGTGGGAATCGACGAAGGAAAAAGCGGGAAGGTGGTGCACTACACTTTCGAACCGGATCCGAGCTTCACTCCTCCGAGCCATGAAACCCGCGTCTTTGAAGGGATGAAGGGTGATCTGCTCATCAGCCTGGACGCCAAACGAATTGCAAAGATCGATGCGAGCTTGTTTCAGCCGGTGGATTTTGGCTGGGGCATCCTGGGGCGGCTGGATCGCGGGGGAAGATTCCTGATCGAACAAAACTGTCTCGGGGGCACGCGTTGGGAAACCACGCATTCGGTGCTCCACTTCACCGGCAAAGCGCTGATGTTGAAATCGATCAACATCCAGGAAGATGAGACACTGTACGACTTCCAGCGCGTCCGCGACGGCTTGACAGTTGCGCAGGGGATCGAGGCGATGAAGAAGGCGGACGACATGGTTGCCGAAAACGGCGGCGGCAACGGCCAGAAGTAAGTCCTGCAAGGCACAGCTTGAAGAAAAGTGTCTGACTAACGCGCGAGAGACTTCACTGCGCATTAGGGAGTGGTAACGCCTGTTCGCGATAGGTATGCTCAAAACCATGCCAAAGATGCGGCGCATGATGAAGGGGGTTGCCGTCGTTGTTGCGGCTCTCCTGATATGGGGCTCCGCATGGCTCGCACTATTTCCACCCGTAGCGTCTCGTATCGAACTCAACCAGTTCCGCGCAGTCCACAGTTTGCGAGAACTTCACACTGCCGAGGGAGCTTTTGCCGCTCGTAATGTGCGACTTGGTTTCACCTGCGACCTCTCACAACTGTCAGACGCTGTCCTGATCGACGGTGTGCTCGCCGGAGGCGACAAAGCCGGGTATCGTTTTTGGCTGACCGATTGCGCAACCGATGCAAACGGCGCGGTCATCAGCTATCAGCCAATGCCTCTCCAAAGAACCCAAAACTCAGCACCATCTCTTTTTGTTCTGATGAGCATGGATTGCTGTGGTACTCGAAATCAACTTCCATGTCCGATTGTTTTCACCGCAGGTTGGCATGGGAAAAGCCGGATGCCCTTGCACGTTGACGGCTTGGTGGCGACAAATCCCGTTGCCGCAGCCGGGGTGTGGCGCGATTGTGAGTGGTAACGCCTGTTCTGGACAGTGATCTGGATACACCCGCGGTTTTGTGAGAGCCTGGTTCGATGAGCACGGATCCTACCAACCACAAAACGCAGGCACAAGAGTATGTTCGTTCGTGGCAAGTGCAAATACTTGCGTGGCTTGGTCTCGCTTTGATTGTCACAGGATTATCGGTTTCTACTCACCGGTTATGGTTTCTCTGTGGCGGATCAGTTCTGTGCTTCGTTGCGATGCTGCCGGTACTCAGGGCTATTTCTTACAATCGAAACTTGGACTTCAACAATCAGTCGGATAAGCGGTTTGTGAAGTTCGTTGTTGTCTTTATAACAGCCGTGCTCATTGGCGCAGTTCTGTGTGTGCTGTATGCTCGGCACTGAATTGGTTCGTGGATCGTCCGATTGATGTCGGGAAATGTTGTTACCACTACTAACGGAGACGAAGTGAAGCCAAGAAACGCACTTTGGATCGCTGTGGCGGTTGCTTCGATACTGCTGGTTTACCTGATGCTCCTCTCGCTTCTTCCCGAGGACAAGCTAACTGGCGTCCACTGGAGTCGATGACTATCGGTAAATCCCTACCACAAGTAACCGCAGTATGGCAGGATTACTAGTGGAAACGCCTGTTATCGACAGTTTAGCTTTGAAATCAACAGGGGACGATGCAATTGAGTATTCCACGGATTGCGAGGAGAACGCTGATCTCGGTCTTCTTGCTCCTCATCCTGAGTGCCGTTCTCTACGTTCGCTATCGCATTGTGGTGTGCAAGCATCGCGGCGAAGCGCTATTAGCGAGGCTAGACAATCTTCGGCACGATGCGGTCGAGCAGTTATTAATAGGCGCGAAAAAAGAAGTTTTAGTTCGTTTTTGCAAGCAGCATGGGCTCGCCCTAACAGTGACCTCCGACAAAGCCTATGGCAAGTTCTCCGCGATCGGACAGCTATCGCGATAAGTGCAGAACTCCAGGTCAACGACCGAAGCATGCGAGAGCTTTAGGAAGCTTTTCTGAATGAGGTTGAGGAGCCTCATCGAAAAGATGAAAGCGAACATGAAAATAGACGCGCAAGATGGCTCTCCATCCGTTACAAAAGTGTTACGCGACTCCGTAATCGCGGCGATAGTCACCTCGGTCTGCGGAATTGGGCTGTATATCCTGCTGAGTGACACACTTCGTTACGACCTGTTTAGCGAAGCACGAATCGACAGAACAAGCATCTTCTTTTTCTTGCTCGTGGTGAGTTGGGTCTTCTTTTTTTTGGCCTTCGGGATCATAGATTTGTGGAGCACCGAAGTGTGTGAAGCGAACTAGAAAGAGCCTAACGGTCGTGCCAGGCAATTCCACTTACACCTTGTCGCGCGGCAGCATCGATTTCAGGGCTGACTGACTTGGCCTCCTACAGAGGGTATGCACGAGGCGCAAAGGAGAATGCACCCTTCAATACCATCGATGTGATCGAGGTGGAACTCCGGCCACCCCTGTCCTATTCAGGGAGCTTGAAGTGTCCGGCAGAATCGGAGTCGATACGGACCTCAGTTCAAGACCGCAACAGATAATCAGGACAACGGGATTGACGCTGCTCACAGCTCTCGTCGGGGCAATCGGGCTTCTCTCCTTTGCTCCCACCGACACTCCACTGCGCGGATTCGGTCATGGCGCCCTGAGTGCCGTCTGTTGGCTTTACCTATTCTGGGGCATTACAGCGTTAGCCTTTGTTGCTCTACGCTGGCGCTCTCTTGGAAAGGGTTTCTGGTTCCTATTCGCAATCAACATGTGTGTAGTGGCGATGATCATTGAGGATTTCGTCGCGAACACCTAGCGCCGCCGATTGTTGGCGATAAATCCCGTTACCACAAGTAACCGAGGTGTGGCAGGATTACTAGTGGGAACGCCTGTTCTCGCCAACTATCATTGCCGTGAGTTTTCCTCGATGCAGAAACAGTCATTCGCTGATTTGGTGCCCGATACGGCGTGGTCTGTACTTATGGCTGCTTCTGGGTTTCTCGCAGGGCACTCCCTTATTCCGTCGCACAGTGTGCTTCAGGAGAGCCACTCGCCCCACCCAATATTATTTGGGTCGATTGCGTTGTTCCTCACGACTGCGTTCGTGGTTCTCCGAAAGAGGTTGGTCGGCGCAGCAAACGTTTTAATTTGGGTGGCCGCTTTCTGCTTGGCCCTAGGTTTATGGCGATAAATCCTCTTACCATAAGGAATCGGGGCTGTGGCGATCACTAGCGGTAACGCCTGTTCTCGCCAACTATCGCGCTCAGCACGGACGAATCCTGCACAGGTGCGGCCGGGGCAAGGCTCAGTAGCGTGCCAAGCTGAATTTCTGACCTTTGTCTGATTCGGAAACAGTCAAGAGACTATCAGTAAGCTTGAATTTGAACTCGAGGGTCAAGCCCTGACTTTCGAAGCGAAGCGCAGAGCCGGAGGTTGAGTAAGTCCCGTGCTGAATCGACATCGGAATCAGAAGCAATACTTCGCCGGATGGGTAGAACAAATAGCGCGCTTCGACATTGCGACCATCCATCTCACGGTGCTCAATCCACTCGCCGATGATGGGGTTTTCGCGCTCGGAACGATTGCCGACCCGTTGGAGTTTAGCCACCCCTTTTCCCGTTTCCCACATGACCGTATCGTCGCCGAGCCATTTTAGGGTGAACTTCTGGTCAGCACCATCCTTCATGGCAGGGGGCAGAATGAGCTGGTTGTTCTCGATCCGCCACGCCATTATTACAACTGCACCTGTGCTGCAATCCGCTGTACCGTCCGACCGAAGCTCCCACATTTGTCCGATTCCGCCCTTGGTTGTTTCGAGGGATCGCCAGCGCCCAACAATTTCAGCGGAGCACGCCTGCCGGGCGGAGGCGTAAGGGGCAAAAACGAAACTGGAGCACATGACAAGTGCAATGACTGTGGATAGGAACGTGGCAGAAGCGGAGCGCATCGTCGGCGATAGTAACGCAACGGGCTGGAGTGTCGCTGATAAATCCCGTTACCACAAGTAACCGAGGTGTGGCAGGATTACAGTGGCAACGCCTGTTATCGGCGTTTATCGCCGGAACACAATGACAGGGCTCTGAGAGTCAACAATCACAGCGGAGAGAATTTGGTGGATACCGTGGCAACGCCTCTTATCGTCAGCAATCGTCAAGGGAATTTGCCAAACTAACCGGCAACCAGGGAAATACACTCGATCGGTACGGGGTGGTTAAGTCCTCCGCGGACGTGTAATCAGTTTCCCTTGGTTCTGCTTCATCCAGCTCACGTTCACGGCGAGGGATTTGCACGTAACAAGGCATCCACGTTTGCTTCAAGTTTCTCGAACGGTTGTCCGGGATTAGGTGTGGGCTGTAAGCGTCCGGCGCGATCAATCAGAAACATTTCAGGATAGCGCGCAATGTCCCGATAGAAGCTCGGAACATCTCCATCTAAAGTGAGAAGCGGATAGGTAACGTTAACTTCCTTCAGAAATTTCTTCTGCGTGACGCTACTTTCGTCCGACATGCCAAGCACCACGAATCCCTGATTCTTGTGTTCCTGGTACAGCCTGTTCAACGCCGGCATTTCGGCGCGGCAAGGAGCGCACCAGGTTGCCCAAATGTTCACAAGTACCACCCTGCCCTTGTAATCTGCCAGGCGTTGAGGATTCCCGGAGATGTCGCTAGTTTCAAAGAGCGGCGCAGCCACACCGCGCATCCGTTTGTTTTTCTCTTGCTTGGATCGGTTCATGCCATCGTTCACAGGTTTTGCGATAAGTGCGAGCGAGAGAATGGCTATTACAAGCCCGATCTTCGCGGACACCCGCAGCCCGGAACCGTGGCGGTCTTTCATGACGAAGACAAGCGTGATCGCCAAAGGTACGACCATCACAGCGGTGGAAACGCAGAGCCGAAACAGCCAGTTCTCCTGAGGCTCGGCGCTAACCCGGAGCAGTGCTCCATTTACAAGAGCACTTAAGAGAACCGCCAGGATGGGGGACAAGATCCCGGATATCAGGACGCGGTGCTTTGAAAGTATCCCCATCGAACCTCGCGAAAAAACCAGCCGTGAATGTTACCACTCGATTGCTTCGAGCTGCCGCACAGTGTTCTGGTCGACCGCAAAACCCATAAATACACCCGTCAATTCTTGATGGTCCGAATCGGCCCCGCCGGAGCCGTCCTCTTTGAAACTAATGTCGACGGTGTACTCTTTGCCGCAACCCTTCGCGATCCACTTCTCCTGCCACTGGCGAACGCCGGGCGCGCCGGAGAAAGGCGTCATGACGTAACGCGCAACATCCTCGATTTTGTTGCAGCCGAGTGTGCCCACCTTGCCGACGACGCCTTGCATCGTGTCGCGCATGAGTTGCGGGCTGGTCAGCGTGCCTTTTTGAATCGTACCGGGCGGAAGATCATTGGCAGAGGCGGGGGATGGGCCGGCGGAAGTTTTAGCCGACGCTAGCGCCTGGGAGGCATCGAACCGCAGAAGCTGCTTTTCGACATCTGCGGCGTTCTTCGTTGCCCATTCCTTCGCGGTAGCGGCTGCCGAATCGCCGTAGGCGCGGTGAGTGTAAAACACTCCAACCGCTTGATGGTCGACGAGGACGAATCGCGTTGCATCGAAATCCGCACCATGGGGAGTGGGCAGCACGATGGCAAAGAAATGGTCGCCCGTAGAAGCAGCCGTTGGCGGCAGGATGGTGGCTTTCGCGTTCTCGGCAATCGCCCGGACGCGGCTGGTGATGGTGGCCAGAGCTGTTTCGTCGTGGGCCGCGGGATAAACGTTGAATGCCAGCATGTCAGTGAAGGTATGAAGGTTCGTCCTGGCCCGTGGGCGTGAATTCGTATTGGTTGCCCTGCGAGGAGCGCATGAGGTACTCGGTGCCACGGAAGGTGATCTTTGGCGTCGCCGGGGATTGCGGAGAGGCGCCGGCGGCCGAAGCGATGGGCGCGTACAGCATGGCCGCGGCTAGAATTACGGTTCCGAGTGCGGCCAGGGCGAAGGCAGATAAGCTGGATCGACGTTTCATGGTTTCGTCTCCGTGGTGGATGCGAAGGGGATAGGCCCGGGTGGGTGGGGTGCTGCTGTTCGGGATACATGCGGGCATTTTCCGCTTCTGAGACGACCATGGATGGCGCGAGACGAGGCGTCAACGAAACCCTACGTTAACTGCAGGTTAACGGCTAAGTGGTTTCGATAGAGTGGATTTAGGCGGGAGATAAACCGGGGGCGTACGACGTTAAAAGCTGTATGCGTCTACTGCGGAATACACTGGGCCCCCCGAGAAGTGCTCACGGACATTGCGCATTAATATCTACCCAAGCTTTCGTAACATCCGGATTGCGGTCATCGACGGTCAGGTGCAATAGTAAGGTTATCCGGCTGCATTGAAAGCGATCCTTCGACCATTGAATTCGATGCCGTTGAATCTGCGGTTCACGCTCGTTGACTTAAGGCAAGATTTTCTCCTGCCCGGATCAGCTTCAGTGGAGATCCTGTAATGCAAATTCATCGTGCGTTGATCGTGGTCTGCTCGTGCGCCATGCTGTGCTCCGGCCAGACGTCAAAATCCGACCAGGGATTGCTGAACGAAATGCGCGGGAAATACGACGCTCCCTTCACCCGGAATCTGGAGTCCTTCGAGTGCGGCGTCGATTTCAGCTGGAAGCAGCACTTTACGGAGACGACGCGCGTAGGCGATGAAGGGTCAGACGAAGAGCTTGAGAAGATCTTCCAGCCGATTCGGAACCGTGTCACGGTGACGCAGCAGAGCGTGACTGTCTCCTCGGGGCTGAGCGACGAGGCAATCCGCAAGCTTCCCAATGGAGGCATGGCTGAGTTCCTGCTTGAGCACGCGATCGAGAAGAGTCTCTATGCCTGGTTGCCCGCAAGCACGAACAAGATCCTTCCAGATCCAGCAACGCCGGTTACCGTCGAGCGATCTGCGGCCGGGTACAAACTTGATTTCAAGATGGACACCTCGGATGTCGAGATGACTCTGGGGCCCGACATGCGCTTGCAGAGCGCCGCCTCGAAAGCGTCCCAATCCGATCATGTCGAGACGTCATTCGAGAATGGCCCGCAGGGATTTCTCTTGACCTCATTGACCACAGAGGAAGTCGGAAACTCCCAACCGGGCTACCCGCTGATCTTCAATTACACGTACCAGACCGTAGATGGCGTACAGCTGCCGGACCACCTTGCCATCATCCGAGAGAGTCACCATGAAGTGTGGCGGTACAGACTCAGCGGCTGCACGGTCAAGAGCAGCCGTTGACGGGAGTGCTCTTCCTGGGGCGACGGAATTAAGAGTGGTCACTGCTGTTCGCAGTCGCTATGATTTCAGGTCTCGTAAATAACGGAGTCGCATGGAGTATCCCGATGGATGCGGACTTGCTTAAAAAACCGAGTGCTTTCTTTCCAATGGTCATGTCGGTAGCAGCGCTGAGCATCGTGCTTGGGTCGGCCGCGATGTTCGGCGTGGCACGCCAGGCCGACGAGGGGACTGCGGCTCACCTTTGGCAGATACTGATCGCGGGGCAAATTCCTTTGATTGTATTTTTCGCGGTGAGATGGATTCCAGCCCAGCACAAAAAAGGACTCTTCGTTCTTGCCCTGCAGCTCAGCGCGGTGCTTGCGGCGATGTTTCCCGTGTGGTGGCTTGGTTGGTAACTGTTCGTTGAAGGATTGATCAGCACCGCCATTCGCTTTTTCCAGGGCGGATCTAGGTGTTGCGGGCTGCGTTGCTGGCCAATTCCCTGCCGAATGATCGTGAAATCACTATCGAGAAATCCGGCGTCTCGCTTGCTTTCCGCCGCCTCTACGAATCCTCTATCATGGCGTGATCGTGAACGTTTACCTGGTTGACGGGCACCTACGAACTTTTCCGCCACTACTATGCGCTGCCTTCCGCGAGAGATGTAGAGGGTCATGAGGTGGCCGCCGTGCGCGGCGTGCTCGCGTCGGTGATGGGGATGATCCGTAACGGGGCGACCCATATTGCCGTCGCCACGGATCACGTGATCGAATCCTTCCGCAACCAGTTATGGCCGGAATACAAGACCAGCGCGGGTGTACCGCCCGACCTGCTGGCGCAGTTTCACCTGCTGGAAGATGTTTTGACGGCAGCGGGCATCGCGGTTTGGCCGATGGTTGAGTTTGAAGCGGACGACGCGCTGGCTGCCGGAGCCGCGGCCGCCGCCGGTAACAAACGCGTGAAGCAGGTGATCATCTGCACGCCGGACAAGGACCTGGGACAATGCGTGAGCGGAACGCGCGTCGTGCAGCTGAGCCGGCGAACCAATGTGACCCTGAACGAAGAGGGTATTGTGCAGAAGTTCGGCGTGACGCCGGAATCGATTCCCGATTACCTCGCGCTGGTGGGCGATGCAGCGGACGGTTATCCGGGATTGCCGGGTTGGGGCGCGAAGTCCTCCTCGGCGGTGCTGGCGAAATTTCTCCATCTGGAATCGATTCCGGCCGATTGTCGCGACTGGCGAGTGAACGTCTCCGGTGCGGCTAAGCTGGCGGCAAGGTTGTCCGAGGAGCGCGAGCGGGCTTTCCTCTTTCGTACCCTGGCAACACTGCGCACCGACATCAAGTTGTTCGATGACGTGGAGCAGCTGCACTGGAGCGGGCCAAAGCCGGAGTTCGAAGCACTTGCAGCCCGACTCGACGCGGCCAAGGGTGAAAGCCGCGACGGCGAAACCGCCAAGGCGGCGCGCAAGCCGCAGTCGAAACAACGCACTCCGTCTTCGAATTAGGGGGTTGATCTTCGAGAATGTGAATACCTTTGAGGGTTGGCGGTGACAGACGCAAGACAGCCGAGACTCACGGGCCCTCCAGGACGAATGGCTGGCGGTAAAATGCGGCTACTATAAGCGGTGGGTGCGGCGGATTGTTGGTGGTATCGCCTGTTCTCAATAGCTAACATTCAACCGAGCGTATTAAGTCGGATGTTTGATACAGGATACGAATACTCACGACAAGAAGAGGTCATTTGGAGACTTCTAGGGCACACGCTGGCGGCCAGCGTGGGGGTGGCTTTCATCAGCTTCTTCGTCAGCTTGGTGCTTTCGAAGGCGATGAATCCTCATATCGCGGAGTCTCTCCTCGTCGGGCCCTTTCCTGCGATACCGATTACCCTGGGTATGCTCGCAGGGTACGCCGCGAGGCAATTGGGTCGCGAGGCGCTTTGGACATGGGCCATTCCATGTTCACTCCTTTTGCTCTGCGTAATACTCGAGTATTTAGACAAGACCAGCCGACCCCGTATGCCTTTTGACCTTTTCAGTCCGCTCTCACGCATGTTCACTATCACCCCAATCTGCGCGGCTGTCGCTTATTCGGCGGGTGCTTTTTTAAATCAGAAGATAGCTGGCGCGAAATCCCGGCACCACAACTAATCGGGTTATGGCACGGTCATTGGTGGTAACGCCTGTTCATGACAGGTATCTTGCTCAACGGCACTTTGTCGCTTACGCAATGACGACAATTAGTTATAGGGGAAGTAGGATTGGAGCACGCCGAATCAGATGACGCAAAGGCATGGTGGGAGCGACGCCGATTGCGTTACAACCTCGGCCTCGTGGTCGCGGGCGTGCTCGCGTTCGCAGCTTATGTCGGTATCATCGACCGAGGCGTTTCCCGTGGCACGATGCCCTGTGCAGAGATCACATTGTTCACGACCGCTTTCCAAGCCATTGGCTACATCGTGATGATGGGGATAGCAAACCTCTGCTACAACGTAGGGCGGTGGTCTGAGTCGCTCGTCAGACCGGTGAAGATCGAGAGCTACCGTCTCTTCGCGTATTGGATGGGGTTTTCATTTTCAGTGCTCTTGCCGTTTGCGGTTCCCGCGCTTGTGGCTTGGTCTTATCTTATTCATCCCAGTAACGCTATCAATTGCGAGCGGTAGCTAACGATAAATCCCCTCACCGTAAGCAAACACGATGTGGCAGGATAGGGAGTGGTAAGGCCTGTTCACGACAGAATGTGCCAACGTATCGCAGCCTTGGAAAAGATTGGTGACGTGTTGCTTCTGGGTGACGAAAGAGAGGGCCGAGTTGCAAGCGTCGATTGTCCTGCTGTTTCACCAGCCAAGGTTCTTTGAGGCTGAATGGCTGCGGAATGCCGCGGAAAAAGCGTTTGGGATTCCGTTCACGGATGGGGATGACGCGAAGAATTTCGTGACACAGGACGGAAACGTGACGCTTTTAAAAGTTGGCGCTCACATCCTGAGTTTGCAGGCCCAATTCCGGCGTTACGAGGCCGCTCCAGAGTTCGCGAACACTTTGGTCCCTATTGAGGCCCAGCGAAAAGCTTGGGAGCAACATACAGCTTGGGCTGCCATCGATTACGTTTCAGGCAGTGCAGCGGGAGGGACCGACGTGCATCAGGAGCATTGCTTGCTGGCTAAGCTTTGCGCCGAAGTTATCGACGACAACTGCACGGGCGTTTATATCCCGCTTCGGCAACTCGTACTTCCGTACAACAAGTCGACCAAACTTGTGCTACAGCGCCTCTCCGAGGCAAAACCGTTCAACCTCCTTGGAATGGGAGCGTTAACGTGATTGCTGTTGGTAAATCCCGTTACCACAAAGAATCCGAGTGTGGCTCGGTAGTGGGAACGCCTGTTATCGCCAACAACTGTCCTCGTTGCTAGAATCTGAAACGTCCCACCCATTTTGAGGTTGCTGCGGTTCCGCCCATGGGAATGCAGGAACCCGGTCTGAACGCTATTCTTCAAGAACAGGCCGGGTCTCCGTCCACATCGCGCGATGCTCAGTTAAACAGGGAGAGCGCCAGGAATGAGGCACACTGCGGTCGCTACGTTACTGATGGTCGCTTTTACTGCGAGTGCGCAGGTACGCACACCCTCTGCTGATCCGGCGCAGGGAGCGGTTTGGGATCTTACAGTCATTTTTCCTGACGATGCTGCCGCCGAGCGTGAGGGGGTCGCGATCAAAGCCGAACTCCCCGGGCTCATTGCGTTCAAAGGGCACCTCGGCGAGAACGCGGCGACCCTCCGGAAGGCGCTGGATCAGCGCTCGAAGCTCATGCAACGCGCACGCCGCATTTCCTCCTACGCATCGTTAAAGGTCGCCGAGGACGCGCGCGTCGGTTCCTCGCAAGCGCTTCTGGCATCCGCTGGCGACCTGATGGACCAGTTGGGCTCGGCCAGCTCCTTTTACGATCCTGAGATCATTGCCCTTGGCCGCGCCAAGATCGCCGCATTTGAGGCGGCCGAACCGGGCCTCGACCGCTATCGCCATTCGCTCGAACAGTTGCTGCGCCGCGCCGACCACGTGCTCGAGCCGCAGACCGAAGCGGCAATTGCAGCGTCCA
Source organism: uncultured Acidobacteriaceae bacterium (assembly GCA_963703075.1). Lineage (GTDB taxonomy): Bacteria > Acidobacteriota > Terriglobia > Terriglobales > Acidobacteriaceae > Korobacter. The sequence goes on along the minus strand of OY969786.1, from coordinate 738,640 downwards.
GCGCGCTCCGGCAATCGGCATCGAACACCCACGATGTCTTCACAAATGGTGAAATGCCTTGGCCTGTGATCACGGTGCACGGCAAGTCCACGCAACTGACTTTCGGGGCCTACCGCGAGATTCTCACCGATCCGGACCGGGGTTTGCGCCGCGCCGCTTTCGAATCCTTCACCAGCGCACTCGACGCATTCAAGAATACGCAGGCCGCGCTTCTCCAAACCCATGTCGGGGGCGCCGCATATGAGGCGAGGCTCCGGCACTATTCGAGTTCGGCTGCGTTTCTCCTGGCGGACGATGCGATGCCCGAAGGGTGCTTCGAGAGCCTCAGCCGCGCAGCGCAAGGCGAACAGCCTGTGATCGATCGCTACCTCCGCCTGCGCGCGCAAGCGCTCGGCCTCGCGGACCCGCACGTTTACGACCTCGGCGTGCCGCTAGCCGGACGAACACGTACCTACTCGCTTGCCGAGGGCGAAGCGATAGTACTCAAAGCCCTCGCACCGCTCGGATCCGATTATGTCGATCGACTCTCCGAAGGATTTCACGCCAGGCGGATGCACGCGACTGCCGCACCCGGAAAATCACCTGGAGCCTCGACCGATCCGGTGGACGATAGCATGGCGCCCTTCGTGCTTCTCACCTACACCGGCGATGCGAAAAGCGTTTCGACTCTAGCGCACGAATGGGGGCACGCAATGCATATGGATTTTGCACGCGCGGCGCAGCCCTTCGAAACCGCCGATTTCTCCGTTTTCATCGGAGATACTCCATCCCTGCTGAACGAAATGTTGCTTGATGATTACATGGTTGAACATGCAGCGAACCGCGACGAACGCATTGCTGCCTTATCGGAGGCGATCGAGTTACTGCGCTCAACCTACTACAGAGTGCTTCCGATGATGCGCATGGAGATGGCCGAGCGCGCCGCCGCCGACAAAGGCGAACCCCTTACCGCCGAGGGACTCACGAAGCTTGAATGCAATGAAATGCGGGCCTTCGATGGCGCGGACCGTGGCGTGACCATCGTAGACCCTGCCGCTTGTCTCGCCTGGACGATTTCACAAGAGCCCTACGACGACCTGTATTTCTACAAGTACCTGACCGCCGTCAGTGCGGCTGCGTATTTCGTGGAGGGAGTTGAACACCACGACAGCGGGGTCCGCGATCGATACTTCACGCTTTTGAAAGCCGGCGGATCGGAAGACCCCTACGTTCTGCTGAAGCGCGCTGGATTTGACGCACGCGATCCCGCCTCCTACTCAGCCATCGGGCAACGTTTCGAGCGCGAAGTAGATGCGCTCGAACGCGAATTGCGCGCTGCCGGCCGACTCGGTGCGGGTTCCCCTGCCGCGGGTCGGTAAACAGAACGCTCATGAACAGAATCTCTTCGTGCAGAGGGCTTTCCATCAACAGCAGCCAGAGTTCCGCGCGGCGGCGATCAGCAACAAGCTTGCTACTACTGTCGAGAAATCCTGCTACCACGAGGAACCACTATCATGAGATCTTCTCGATCCCCTCGTAACCCGTGTCGATCCAACCAGCTTTAACTCAGATTGAATAGGGCCATCCGTGTGGTCGGCGCCCGTTCATCGGGAAGGTACGCACTGCAAGGAGGTTCGCGGTAGCCACCAAGAAGATATAATCCGCGCGTGCGACAACCTATGCGGCATGTGATGGCGGTACGCGTTTCCAAAGCGGTTCTCGTTTTCGCAATCGCACTTTTCTATACGATCCTGGTCCTAAACAACATCACGGATTACGGTTCCAACCAGGAGTTTGTCCGCCACGTCCTGATGATGGACTCCACCTTTCCGGGGAACCACCTGATGTGGCGCGCCGTCCATTCGCCGCAAGTCCATACGGTCTTCTACGTTGGCATCATCGCCTGGGAATCAGTCACGATGATTCTGTGCTGGTGGGCTGGGGTTCGGTTGCTGAAATCCCATCGTGCAGACAGGGTGCAGTACGCGGCGGCGTCGAACCTCACGGTGATTGCGCTGACGACGAGCCTGCTGATGTGGCTGGTGGCATTTCTCGATGTCGGAGGGGAATGGTTCCTGATGTGGCAGTCGAAGATGTGGAATGGGCAGGAAGAAGCTTTCCGAATGTTTACCGTCGTCGGCGTAGTGTTTTTGGTTGTAGTGCAGCGGGAGCCGGATTCCGACGACAGCTTCTCTGCTAAACTTTCCACCAATGAGCAACAACACAGGTAGTTTCGCGATCGCGATTATGGCGGCGGGCAAGGGCACGCGCCTGAAATCCAGGCTTCCGAAGGTGCTGCACGAAATCGCGGGAAAACCGCTGCTCGGCCACGTGGTAGCAGCGGCGAAGCAGGTGGTCCCGGCGGCGCAGATCTTCGCCATTATTGGGCACGAGGCGGAGCGGGTCCGAGAGGCGATGCGCAGCAGCGGGATCCAGTTCGTGGAGCAGAAGGAGCAGCGCGGCACCGGACACGCGATGATGCAGACGCGCGAGGCGCTGAAGGGTTTTGACAATGTTCTCGTACTCTCCGGCGATGTGCCGCTGATTCGCAAGGAAACCATCGAACGCCTGCTCGAGTTCCACGCGAAGGCGGGGGCGGCGATGACCATCCTGACCACCGAGCCGGAAAATCCGTCTGGCTACGGACGCGTATTTCGCAAGAAAACCGGCAGCGACGAAGTGGAACGCATTGTGGAGCAGAAGCAACTCGCAGCCGAACAACTGGGGCATCGCGAGATCAATAGCGGGATTTACGCCTTCCGCGTTAAGGCGTTGCTGTCGAACCTCGACAAACTCACGACAGAAAATCCTCATGGCGAGTATTACCTGACGGACGTGGCCGGCATTCTTGCCAAGGCCGGGGAAAAAGTAGTCGCGCTGCGGGCGGAGGACGCTTACGAAGTGTTGGGGGTAAACACCCGCAACGAATTGGCGGAACTGGATGCGCACCTGCGCGCCCGGAAGACGCAGGCGTTGATGGCGGCGGGTGTGAGCATCTTCAAGCCCGAGAGCTGCGTGATCGATGCCGATGTAGAAGTAGGCACCGACACGGTGATCGAGCCGTTCGTGCAACTGCTCGGCGAAACGAAGATTGGTTCGGAGTGCCGGATTCGTTCCTACTCGGTAGTTTCGAATTCCACGCTGGGCAATGGCGTGCTGCTGCGCCACGGATCGATTGTCGACCAGGCGAGAGTGGCCGACGGCGCGCTGCTCGGTCCTTACTGCCACCTGCGTCCCGGCAGTGACATTGGCGAAGGCGCGCACATTGGGAACTTTGTTGAGACGAAGAAGACGAAGGTCGGCAAGGGATCGAAGGCCAATCACCTGACCTATCTCGGCGATGCGGAGATTGGGGCGGGCGTGAACATCGGGGCGGGCACCATCACGTGCAACTACGATGGGGTGAATAAATTTGGAACCGTGATCGGCGACAACGTCTTCGTGGGCAGCGACACGACGCTGGTGGCTCCTATCGAGATTGGCAAAGGAGCTTACATCGGCGCTGCTTCGTGCCTCACGGAGAGTGTTCCGGAAGATGCCCTGGCCGTGGCCCGCGCCCGACAGGTCAATAAAGAAGGCTGGGCCAAGCGCAAGCGTGAAGAACGGAAGAAGAAGTAGCGTCGCCAAGGCGGCGGGAACTCTGCTCGATACCGTCGAGGTTGCCTCGACGACTCCTTGAATATTCCAGCGGCAGCATTCGATTCCCTCCCAATCAGCTCGCGATCTTTGCGACCATGACTGCATGGAAAACGACGCAGGGAACAGCATCTTTCCGAAGAGTGGAAGCGCCTCGAAACGCGACGCCGATCAGACGCACGGCCAACGTGAAATCGATACCCCGTCGGGCGGAGCCGATGTAGTCAATCCCGGCTCAGTGCCAAGCGGGGCCGGCGACCGGGTGAATCCTTCAGGGCCGAGCACCGGGACGGAAGGCTGGGGCACGGGTCCAGGAGAGAAGGACATCGCCATGACAAACGTCGCGGCGAATAATCCACCTGGCAAAGGAAACAAACACAAGCCTGAAGAAGACCAACCGAAGGATATTCGTCACGACGATTTGCGGAAGCGAAGCGACAAGATGGCGAGCTGATTCAACCGGGAGGTTTTATGGACAACAATCCGAAAAATAAACAGGAACGAACGTTCAAGTGCGCAGATGCCGGCTACAAGCAATGCAATTGGGAAGTAAGTGGAAGCGACGATAACGAGATTATGGATCGCGTCCGCGAGCATGGCCGCGAAGCGCATGGGATTACGAATTTCGATGACAAGATGAAACAGACGGTCAAGGACCACATCCGCGACCGACAGGCAGCATAATCCCTCCTCCCTCCTGACGCAAAAAGGACGGCCTTTCGGGCCGTCCTCTTTCTTGCTCGCGATTTTCAGCTGTAGCTAAGTTCGAGCTTGTTTTTTGTCTGCTGCTTCGGAGAACCGTGGAACAACCTCGGAATTGCAAGGCGAGAAGGCCCCCGGGATCTGCGTGGCGCAGTGGCGGCACTTCCCTTCCAGGAGGTCGTTGCTGGTGACGGAGTGCCATGAGCGGCGGATGATACGGCGACGGCATCCCGGACAGATGGTGTCTCCACCGTCGGAAAAGATATTTCCTTCGTACACGAATTTCAGACCCATCTCCATGGCGAGTTTGCGGGCGCGATGCAGGGTCTCAGGCGGTGTTGGGGGCTTGTCCACCAGCTTGAAATCCGGATGAAAGGCAGTGAAATGCAGCGGGACGTCGTCGCCAAGGTTGGTCAGCATCCAGTCAACCAGTTGCCGGAATTCGTCCTGCTCGTCGTTGAGAGTCGGGATGATGAGGTTGGTGATCTCGAACCAGACGTTGGTCTCGTGCCGCAGCCATTTGAGGGTGTCGAGCACCGGCTGCAAATGCGTGAGTGTGACCTTGGAATAAAACTTCTCTGTAAAGGCCTTGAGATCGATGTTGGCGGCGTCGATGTGCTGATAGACGTCGAAGAAGGCTTCGCGGGTAATGTAGCCGTTGGAGACCATCACATTGTTCAGGCCCGAGGCATGCGCCTCGCGCGCGATATCGATGACGTACTCACCCCAGATGGTGGGCTCGTTGTAAGTGAAGGCGAGATGCGGGACACGGCGCTCTAGGGCGAGTTCCACAACATCGGCAGGCGATAGATCGGCGGCGTGGACCTGGTCCGCCTTGGCCTTGGAGATATCCCAGTTCTGGCAGAAGAAGCAGCCCATGTTGCAGCCGGCCGTCCCCATGGAGAGGATGCGCGTGCCGGGGAAGAAATGATTGAGCGGCTTTTTCTCCACGGGATCGATGTTGAGGGCAGCGGGGCGCCCGTAGCCAAGCTGATATAGATGGCCATCGATATTCTTGCGGATGAAGCAGAAGCCGGTCTGGTTCTCGCCAATGTGGCAGTGCCGGGGACAGAGGTAACAATGGAGACGGCCATCCGGCATCGTCTCCCACCAGCGTGCCTCGTGCAGTTCAGGCATAGTTACTTCCGAGTAAACAGATAGCTCCATTTTACAACCTTGGAGCAACAAAAAATGAGGCGCCGACGCATGGGGATGCGTTTTTGGGGAAGGCGCCTCACCGTTCGGTTTGGGTCTAAGTAATGAGATAGACGACGGTCGATATAAATGGTCATGCCGGGCTTGGCCCGAGGGCTGGAAAAAATTCAGAGTCAAAGACCAAGTCCTGTGATTTTCGGCAATTACTGTTTTGTATCTAAGGGGTTCTTCGTTTTTTCAAAGTACTCGTTTTGCAGCCTAATCGTGTCCTGGTCGGCTTTCACGGCACGGAAGGCGTCGGCAATGCTGTTGATCCAGGTATTCATGTCGAAGGCGCCGAGTTCCTTGCTGGCGGAGGAAGGATCGCCGGCAAAGTGGTCGGGGAACTTCGCGTACCACCAAATGCCGGTGTAGAGGCTGTCGGGCAGCTTGAGGCGATTCTGGTCGGCGCCCGACTCCTGCTGAATGCGGTCCATGCGCAGCAGGTCGGGGTGCGAGATCATCATGTGCGAGGTTTCGGTTGCACCGGCGTGCATGTCGTTCTTATCGCGCTGCGCAGGGCGGCCGGGCACGTCGAGATGCGGCAGGCCATAGAGGAAGACAGCGAAATCGTGGGGCGACGCCAGCTGCGACTGGGCGAAAAGCGGCAGAAGACTTTCGTTGCCGCCGTGGCCGTTGACGATGACGATCTTCTTGCAGCCGTTGCGGGCCATTTCGTTCACCGTTTCCTGCAGCAGCTTGAGTTGCAGCTCGAGACTATAAGCCACCGTGCCGGGTTCCTGGCGCGCTTCGAAAATCTGGCTGAAATAGTATTCAGGGAAGACGACCACGAACTCTTTCTGCGCGGCCCCGAGCGCGGCATAACGCACGTTCAGCAGATCGGTGCCGATGGGCATGTGCGGGCCATGTTTCTCCAGGATGCCGATGGGGAGTGCGCAGGTGTTATGCGACTGGCCGATGGCCTTCACGAAATCGGAAGCGGTCAGCTCTTCCCATTTGACGGAGAGTTTCTCCTGGGAATAGGCAGAGAGTGAAGTGAGCAGAAGAGCGGCGAAGAGGCAGATTCGGCGTGGATTCATGGGACCCCGCGAGAGAAAGATAGCGCTCGCGCGCCCACCCACCATATCACTGTTGGGCTGGTTTAAACCGGTTCAATCCGTCGCGCCGGCAGTCTGGAGGGCGCGCGTGGATTCGCGCACGACGAGTTCGGGCATCATTTGCCGATGGACGACCGCGATTTCGCTCGGGCTCAGGTCGGCGGTCAGACACTCCACAACGATTTCCACGGCCGACGAACCCATCGCTTCCATCGGCTGCCGCACGGTAGTCAGCGAAGGAAACGCGAGCGCGGCGGGAGCAACGTCATCGAAGCCAATCACGGAGCACTGTTCCGGAACCTTGATGCCGCGTTCCGACAATCCGCGGATCACTCCCAGCGCGGTCATGTCATCGAAGGCAAGCACGGCAGTAAAGGGCTTCTTACGCTTCAGCAGTTCTTCCACGGCGCGATAGCCGCCTTCGAAGCTCGAGTTCGGCTCCTTGCGATCGGGCAGCTCGACAACCAATTTCGGATCGATCGTCAGCCCGACCGATTGCGCGTAGCCATTGATGCCAGCCCAGCGGATCGGGCTATCGACGACCATCTTCGGTCCACGCACGAAAGCGATTTTCCGATGGCGCAGCGAGTAGAGATGCTGCAGCGCGATGCGGCCGCCATTTTCGTTGTCGACCAAAATGGAGTTGATACTGTCGTTCTCAAGCTCGCGACCGATGATCACGGTGGGAACGTTGCGTTTTTCGAGGTCCGCCAGCAGGTTGATATCGACCAGCGTCCAGTTGGCGACGACGATCATGCCCTCGACGCGGTGCTCCAGCAGCATTTCGAGATAACGCTCAAAGCGGCTGAGTTCGTTATGCGCGTCGGCGAGCACAGAGACATACGAGGAGTGGTAGAGGGTGTTCTCGATACCACGCAGGATCGGGGTGCAGTAAGGATCAGTGAGATCGAAGACGACGACGCCGATGGTGTTATTGCGACGGCTGCGTAACGAGCGTGCCAGTTGGTTCGGCTGGTATCCCAGCTTGCGGGCTGCCTTGATGATGCGGTCCTTGGTGGTCGCCTGGATGTAGCGGGAGAGCGGCGCATTGTTCAGGACAATCGAAACCGTTGCCGGAGAGAATCCACTCTCGGCGGCAACATCGCGAATTGTCGAGGCGCGCTTTGTGCCCTTTTTCATCGCGTCTCTTGATAGTCGATTCCCGGCCGGAAAGCAACTCCCGTGATGCGCAGTTATTTTTTCGTCGCAAGGGCGCGATCCAGCGACCGCTTCTCTCCAGGCTCCAATCTCCGGCAGGCGCCTTTACGCAAATCGCCCAGCAGCAGTGGTCCGATGGCAACGCGGATGAGGCGTAGGACTCCGATGTCGAGCGCTTCGAGCATGCGCCGGATCTGCCGGTTTCGTCCTTCGTCGAGAACGATCTCGAGCCAGCCGTGCTTCTGACCGGCACGCAAGATGGTTGCGCTCCGGGCACGCAAAACCTCTCCTTTCGACGAAACTCCGCGGGTGAGTGCTTGCAGCAAAGATTCTTCCGGCACGGCGGCGATCTGGACGTGGTAAGTCTTGTCGAGATGCGAGGCTGGATCGGTCACTCGCGCGGCCCACTCCGAATCGTTGGTCAGCAGCAGGAGCCCTTCGCTCGCTTTATCGAGGCGTCCTATGGGTGCAATCCACGGCAGGTTTTTCGGGAGCAGATCGTAGACCGTTTCCCTGCCTTGCTCGTCGGAGGCCGTGGTCACGATGCCACGCGGTTTGTTCGAGACAAGGTAGACGTTTTCGGCTTTGTCGAGAGTGTCCCCGTCGATAGCGATGCGGTCGCCGGGGAGATGAACGGGAAACTCGGGATCGCGACGTAGCTTTCCATTCACGCTAATTTTTCCCGAACGAATCAGTTCGACGGCGCGAGAGCGGGAGCAGTATCCAAGCTTGGAAAGGGCGCGTGCCAGGCCGATGCGACGCATGGCTATTCCATTCGAGCGAGCGTCAGACCCGCCATTCGTCGGCCCGCCAGTGCTGGATTGCTTTTTTGATATCGGCGTTGCTCCATTTATTCGTCAGCGTCTGCTGCACCAGGGAAGGACATTCGGCATCGGAGGCGAAGCGGAGGGCGACCAACTGGCTCTCGCTCAGCTCCGGAATGCGCGTGCGGAGAGGATCGGAGAGGATTTCGTGCAGACGGAGCCTTTCTTCCAGGCGGATCACGCGGGTCTGCACCTTCAGAGCATAGAGGCGCGTCTTGAAGGTGAGCAGAAGCACACCGATGAGAAGGATGACCAGGCCAACCTGGTGAATTCCTGGATGACGGACGGCGTGGATGATCGACCAGATCACCGCCGCCGCAAAAATCGGGAGCAGCACGAAATGAAACAGCGGGTCACGGCGAACATGATTCGGAAGTGACTGCGGGACAGGGTCACTCATCGTCTCCCTCCAGAATGGTGGACATGGTAACGCATGTACCTTTTTCAGCACCGTACATCTCACGTATCTTCCTTTTCACCGTACTAAGGTGCGAATTGAGGCGCGAATTTCTCGCCACAAAAAATCCAGCAGCAGTACTCTTCACCATGCTGTCGCAGTAACCCGGCCAGCTGGAGAATCACCGTGGAGACTCGCTTCATTTCCCCCTCGTCCCGGATCGTCGCTCTCACCTTCATCATTTGTTTGCTTTCGTTTACAGCGGATCGGGCGATGGCGGCTGCATGCACCCTGAACCCTGCCTCGCCTTCCGTGACCATCTGTACGCCGGCCAATGGGGCGACTGTCACATCTCCGGTGCAAGTCGTCGCGGGAACCACCGACACGGCGCACACGGTGACCGCGATGATCGTTTACGTGGACAACGTGCAGGTTTACGAAGTGAAGGCCAACCAGTTGAGTACGTCGCTGACGTTGACCAACGGGAAGCACAACATCACGGTGAATGCCTGGGACTCGGGCGGCGGCTCAGCTTTTAGATCTTCGACGACCGTCACCGTATCCGGAACGGCGGCGGTTTCGGTCGCGGTGGCACCCCATTCCGCAACTATCGCCGCGGGGAGCACGCAGCAATTCACAGCCACCGTTTCCAACACTTCGAATACAGCGGTGACCTGGAGCGTGGATGGCGTTACCAACGGCAATACGACGGCCGGCACGATCTCGACATCCGGACTTTATACGGCGCCGTCGAGCAGCGGCACACATCAAGTGGTTGCCACCAGCCAGGCGGACACGACCAAGAGCGACACGGCAGCGGTTACGGTCACGAGTACGACTGGATGCACCGCCAAGTCGGCACCGCCATCGATTACGATTTGCAGCCCGACGCCGGGATCGACGGTCTCGAACCCGGTGAGCTTGTCGGCCGCCGGCGTTTCCAACTCGCCGATTACGAACTTCCGCATCTACGTAAACAACACGTTGCAATACACGGTTGCCGCCAACAGCGTGAACACATCCTTGACGCTGGCCAGCGGCAAGAACAATCTGACCTTCCAGTTCTACTCCGCAGGAGTATGGACGAAGGCCGCGGACAGCATTACCGTCTCCGCGGGCGCCGGCATCACCGTCGCTCCCACTTCAGCGACAGTCGCTCCGGGCGCCGAGCAGCAATTCAAGGCAACGATCACTGGCAGCACGAACACGGCCGCGACTTGGGCGGTGGACGGCACGCCGGGTGGCAGTTCCAGCATCGGAACCGTCGACTCGACCGGGCTCTATACCGCGCCGTCTGCCACCGGCACTCACACCGTCACGGCAACCAGCGTTGCCGATACGACAAAGAGCGCACATGCAACGGTGACGGTCGCCAATCCTCCGCCGCCCGGCATCGTGCCGGTCACTACGTTCCACAACGACATCGCTCGCACCGGATCCAATTCGAGCGAAACCATCCTGAATCCCTCGAACGTGAACCAGAGCACCTTCGGCAAGAAGTACTCGTTCCCGGTAGATGGGCAGGTGTATGCGCAGCCTCTCTATCTTCCGAACCTGACGATTGCAGGGGCGCAGCACAACGTGGTCTTTGTTGCGACGGAGAATGACAGCGTGTACGCCTTCGATGCCGACAACCAGACCACCTCGCCGTTGTGGCATGTCAGTCTGGGAACTCCGCCGAGCGCCACCGACTCGGAAGGCATCAGCCCGAGCCTTGGGATCACGAGCACGCCGGTGATCGATTCAGCCGCCGGTATCCTCTACGTGCTCTCTGACACGCTCGAATCGAATAAGCGGGTGTACCGCCTGCATGCGCTGAGCACGACCACGGGAGCCGAGCAGTTGGGCGGGTCAGTCGTCGTAACCGGCAAGGTAAGCGGCACGGGCACGGACAGCGTGAATGGCACCATCACGCTGGAATCCAACTGCTACCAGCGGACGGCGCTAGCGCTCGACGGCAACAATGTTTATATCGCTTTCGGACATTGTTCTCACGGATGGATCTTCTCCTATAACAAGTCCACGCTGGCCATGGTCAACGTGTACAACGACACGCCCAACGGGGCGGGCGGCGGATTCTGGAACAGTGGCGGCGGCCCGGCCATCGATTCGAGCGGCAACCTCTTCCTTATCTCGGGAGTGGATGCAAACGATCCCTCGTCGGGATACAACGACACCATTCTGAAGTTCTCCAGCTCACTGGCGGTCACAGACTTCTTTATGCCGTCCAACGAAGCGGCTTTGCGCGCAGCCGACGCCGACCTGGGCAGCGGCAACATCGTGCTGATGCCGGACAATTCTTCCGCGCATCCGCATGAGGTGATCGGCGGCGGTAAGGATGGACGGCTCTTCGTGGTCGACCGCGACAACATGGGCATGTTCAACACCACCAACCACGTAGTGCAAACGGTCCAGACCGGCACGCAGCAGTACGACAACATCTTCTCCACGCCGGCCTACTGGAACGGAAACATCTACGTGCATTGCGAGAAAGATGTGCTGCGCGCCTTCAGTTGGTCGAGTTCGACCGGACTGCTGTCAACCACCTTTACTTCGAAAGGCACCACGGCCGTCTTCGGCGTGCACGGGGCAACGCCTTCGGTCTCGTCGAATGGCAGCACCGACGGCATCGTGTGGGAGATCGAATCGACCAACCAGAAAACCGGAGGCCCAGCGATCCTGCACGCCTACGACGCCACCAACGTAGCCACGGAACTCTACAACAGCACGCAGGCCGGATCGCGCGACACCGCCGGTCCAGCCGTGAAGTTCACCGTTCCCACGGTCACCGACGGCAAAGTGTTTGTGGGGACGGCGAGCGAGCTGGACGTTTACGGCTTGCTGTAGAACTCACCCTTGCAGTTGGCCCGGAAGGAAGCTTCTTCCGGGCCTTTTCTATTGCAGTTTCGTGAAAGAGCGCGATGGCATCGTTTTTGGTGCACATAGGCAGTGACTTGTACTAAGGCCTGTGATATGAATCTCAGGTCAAATTTGGCCCGCATCCGCACTTCCCGTCCATTCGTCACGAGGCGGGGAGGCCGGGCATTCTGTTTCTCCTTCTGAAGCCTGTGTGCAGTCAGCAATCGTTGGCAGTGGATGTGGTTTCTGGCCGGAAAATCTTCTGCAGTCACATGGAGAACAAGAGATGGCGAACTCTTCTCAAACGATGGGAACCGTCAACGCGGAGTACAGCATCTGGCGGGTGATCATGGCCTCCTCGGTCGGCACCATGATCGAGTGGTATGACTTCTACATTTTTGGCAGCCTTGCCGCCATCCTCGGGCCGAAGTTTTATCCTCCCGGCAACGATACCTTCGCCTACATCGCCTACCTTGCCACGTTTGCCGTGGGATTCCTGGTGCGGCCGTTTGGCGCGTTGTTCTTCGGGCGCATCGGGGACGTGGTCGGCCGCAAGTATGCCTTCCTCGTCACGCTTTCTATCATGGGCTTCTCCACCTTCGCCATCGGCTTGCTGCCTTCGTTCGCAACCGCCGGATGGTTCGCGCCCATCGTGCTGCTGTTGATCCGCGTTCTCCAGGGCCTCGCGCTGGGCGGTGAATATGGCGGCGCAGCGGTGTATGTCGGCGAACATGTTCCCGACAACAAGCGCGGCTTCTACACCAGCTTCATCCAGATCACCGCCACGCTTGGTTTGTTCGTGTCGCTGATCGTGATCCTGGCGACCCAGGCTTCCATGACGAAAGAACAGTTCTCTAACTGGGGCTGGCGCGTTCCCTTCCTGATTTCCATCATCCTGGTGCTGATCTCGCTCTACATCCGCCTGAAGATGAAAGAGTCGCCGATCTTCGCGCAATTGAAGAGCGCCGGCATGACGTCAACCCAGCCGCTGCGGGACGCGTTTACCAAGTGGCCGAACCTGAAGAACGTGTTGATCTCACTGTTCGGAGCGACCGCCGGGCAAGGTGTGATCTGGTACACAGGACAGTTTTACGCGTTGTTCTATCTGCAGACGATTTTGAAAGTGAATGTGAAAACGGCGAACATCATCGTCGCCATTGCCTTGCTGCTCTCCATGCCGTTCTTCACCGTGGTAGGAGCGCTTTCCGACCGCATTGGCCGCAAGAAACTGATGATGTCGGCCTGCCTCCTGGCGGTGTTGACCTATATCCCAATCTACAAAGGGATGGAACGCGCGGCCGGGAATAACGTGGTCACCGTGAAGTCGGCGCGCAACAAGGTCACCGGGGCGATTGGCCTGACCCCCTTGACCCAGGACCCGACGACGGGCGCGCTGACACCTGCGAAGGAAGCGCCCGCACCCAATATTCCCATGCTGGTGGCGCTGGTCTTCGTGCAGGTGCTGTACGTGTGCCTTATCTACGGACCGATCGCCGCTTACCTGATCGAGGCCTTCCCTGCCAAGATCCGCTACACCTCGCTGTCGTTGCCGTATCACATCGGCAACGGCGTCTTCGGAGGACTGCTGCCGCTCATTGGCCTCTCGTCGGTGGCGGCAACGGGCAACATCTACGCGGGCTTGTATTACCCGATGATCGTCGCCGGCGCTACCCTGGTGATCGGAAGCCTGCTGCTCAAGGAAACCCACGGGAACCGCATCTGGGAAGAGACCAGCGGCCGTACCCTGGCGACGGAAAAGCGCTAGCGATTTAGAGATTGGCGGTCTGCCTGCAAAGTCCGCAGGTAGCCGCCATTTTTTGCGCTGGTAGTCGCCACCCGCAGCGGTACATTCCTTCCGTCCTAGTTCTGGGATTAAGTCGGCGTCGCGCAATCACTGAAGAAAAATTACGCGCCATTCACGAGCCTTTTACCAAAGCTTCCGACAATAGACGTTTTCCAGCAGTGAACCCACCTAGGAGATTCGTCTATGAAAACCATTCACCGCCCGTTTGCCTGGATCGCGCTTGTTCTGGGCGTACTGGCGACCGTGCCGGCGCAAGCCCAAATCCGTTTGCTCGCCGTCGGAACCCTCGATCAATCCCGTGCCGGAGCGTGGGCCGATCTCTCCGGCCTCAAGTACGACCTCGAGAATGGGGTGCCTGCCAATTCCCTCGGCGGCTTTGGCTCGGCCATTGCCTACGCTGGTGGAAATACCTTTCTGGCGCTTCCCGATCGCGGTCCCAACGCGGTTGAGTTCGACGATGCGATCGATAACACGGCGAGTTACATCAACCGCTTTCACACCATTAGCATGGACCTCGACCGCAGCCCGTCGAGCAGCGGACTTCCGTATCGCCTCACGCCCACGCTGCGCGCCACCACCCTGCTCTGGAGTTGGAGTCCACTCGTGTACGGCTCGGGCAGCGGGCTCGGCGTAGGTTCCGGCAAGCCGCCGATCAACAATTTCTTCCAACACTTCTTCACCGGACGCTCCGATAATTTCGATCCCGCGCGCAACTCCGGCGATCCCAGCGATGCCCGCCTCGATTCCGAGGGCATGCGGGTTTCCAATGACGGACGCAAGGTTTACATCTCAGACGAGTACGGTCCCTATGTCTACGAGTTCGATCGTCTCACGGGCATGCGTCTGCGGTCTTTCCAGCTGCCTTCCTCGTTTTTCGTCACCAATCTTTCCCCGGTCGGCAACACTGAAATCGCCGACAACACGGTGGGCCGGACTGCCAACAAGGGCATGGAAGGTCTCGCCATCACCCCCGATGGCCGAACCCTGGTCGGCATCATGCAGAATGCTTTGATCCAGGACGCCAACGAGGGCGGCGCTGCCAAGAATCTTCTGCGCATCGTGACCATGGATATCGGTTGCGGCTGCACCACCCATCAATTCGCCTACCTGCTCACCACCGGGTCCGGCGTGAGCGAGATCGTCGCTCTCAATAATCACGAGCTCCTGGTCGATGAGCGCGATGGCCACGGCCGTGCCAGCGGTGACAATGCGAAGGTCAAACAACTTTTCAAGATTGATCTGGACGGCGCTACCGATGTGAGTGGCATGGATGGGACCACGGCCTCAACCCATGCGGTGAACAAGACGTTGTTCCTGGATATCGTGCAGGTCCTGACGGCCAACGGCATCGCCGCGGGAAACATTCCCGCCAAGATCGAGGGGGTTGCGTTTGGGCCGGATGTTCGGGATGGGCGTAACACGATCCACACGTTGTGGATCGCCAACGATAACGATTTCCTGCAGACGGTGCCGGACGCGAATAACAATCAGATCCCGAATCCCAACCAGTTCTTCGTCTTCGGCTTTAGCGACGCAGACCTGGGTGGCTCGCGCTTTGTCCCTCAGCCGGTCCGCTCGTGGTTCTAGCGGATTAAGACGTCAGAAAACATTCGAACGCCCCGTTCTCTCATCGCTGCATGGGAGAGAACGGGGCGCTCGATGTTGGGATCACACTTTTTCTTACTGGGCTCGCGACTGCCGCGACTCTACCTGCTTGAAGCCGGCGGGAATTTCGAACTTCGACGTATCCACAGGTCCCTGCGAAAAGCTCGCCAGCTCAGTCTTCGACTCCATCAACACGACCCACTGGGGCGCGGGCTGCGCGTCGGCTGATTGCTGATCCGGCGGCGGAGTGTCGGCCTTCTTCTTGTGTCCGAAGCCGCCGAACCCTCCCAGCCGGCTGGAGATGGAGGAGGCCACGCTATCTTTGGCTACTTGCCCGGCGGTTGGGGTCTGCGGAGAACTCGATTCCGGCAGCGGCGCCTCGGAAGCGGCCGGCAGCGGCTGTCCGTTCAGGGTGGTGCCCATGCGCATGATCTGCAGCACTGGCGTGCCCTTGAGCTTCGACATCTCCTTCACCAACTCGGCCATTCCTTCCGCGGAGCCGGGTTGCAACGCCCCCAGGGTCGAGGGATTCATCACGCTGCTGAAGACCGCGCCCATCTTGACCGCATAACGCCGCTCGAAATCGCGCATCTCCGCATACCCCGGGATTTCCGTCGCCATCCACATATCGTTGGTGATGGCCATGTTGCCGCTGTCGCCGGTCTTGGTGTTCTGCGCTTCGAGGGTCATGCTGAGGATCGATTCGGCCGCGTCCACCCCCGCTACCTGCTTGGCGTTTGACGTACTACGCACGTCCACATGGAAGCTCATTTTGGTGTCCGGGTCCGTCGGCGGCGGGGCCTGCGCAGGCTGCTGGGGTGCCTTCTGCTGCTGTTGCTGCATCTTGCGCGCAGCGTCTTCCATTTGCTGCCGCATCTCCGCGAAGGTCATCACCGTGTAAGACTTGTGCGCGGTATCGATGTGGGTAATGGTCTCCTTGTCGAGGTCCACGATCTCGGTGTCGGCGCTGGTGATGCGCGCCATCCGGTTGCCTTTGACGACGACCGTGGTGCTGATCGGCTCATTCGCCTGCCGGGCGGCCTTGCTGAACGTCCCCGCCATTTTCAACATGCTTACGACCGTACCACCGGTGATGGTGGTGGTCTCTGTGTACTGGAATTCGGCCAACGAAAGCGATGGGAAAGCCATACAAGTGGCAACCAGGCCGGCAACAAAACGAGGGGTCTTCACGGACGTGCTCCTTTGGGCGGGAGTGCAAACAGCTTGGAATTGGGAACAGAAAGGGCCGAAGTACGAATACAGCAAACCTGCAAGGAAGCGAAGTTTAGCACGGAAAACCCGCGTCCCGCAGCCCTTTACCGCAGGAAGGAGGCGATGGTTTTTGCGCAGCCCATCCGTTCGGCGATCCTCCGCCCATTTGTTGCACCCACTCCCAATGCGATATGCTCGCTCGTTTTGGAGGTTGCATTGATTCTCTCGCGCAAGCGGTTCCCCTTTCTCCTCGCCTTTTGTTTTCTCTCGTCGCTCCTCATTGCCCAGCAATCGCTTCCCGATCTCTCGCACGCCTGGCACTGGCGCAATATAGGGCCGCTGCGCGGTGGCCGTACGCGCGCTGTTTCGGGTGTGCCCAGCCAACCAAACGTGTTTTACATCGGGGTGGTGAACGGAGGCGTGTGGCGCACCAACGACTTTGGACGCACATGGGAACCTCTCTTCGACAGCCAGCCCACGGCTTCGATCGGAGCGGTGGCGGTTGCGCCCTCCGACCCGAACGTTGTGTATGTCGCCAGTGGCGAGGGATTGCATCGCCCCGATCTTTCCGTGGGAGACGGCATTTATAAATCCACCGATGGCGGAAAGACATCGGACCCATCTCGGTTTGCGCGATGGCCAGCAGATCCCCGCGTTGGCAGTCGATCCCCGCGATCCCAACAAGATCCTGGTCGCAGTAGCCGGGCATCCCTACGGGCCCAATCCTGAGCGTGGTGTCTTCCGCTCGACCGATGGTGGCCAGAGTTTCCAGAAAGTTCTCTACAAGGATGAAAACGTCGGCGCCTCCGATGTGGAGATGGACCCCAGCAATCCTGACGTGGTGTACGCCGGGTTGTGGGAGAGTCGCGAGGGTCCTTGGGAGAACGGTCAATTCAACGGCACGAGCGGCGGCATCTACAAGTCGACTGACGGTGGACAGACCTGGAAACAACTCGGCGGGGGATTGCCGGAGGGCATCGTCCAGGCCTACATCACGATTGCGGCGAGTGATTCGAAGCGGCTCTATGCGTCGGTCGCGGCCAAGGGCACGGTCCACATTTACGGATCGAGCGATGGCGGTGAGACGTGGGCGCAGGTGACCGATGACCGGCGGCCCGAGCAACGCATTGGCGGCGGAGATTTGCCGGTCCCCAAGGCCGATCCGCGCAACCCCGACGTGCTCTACATGACCAGCACCGTCACCTGGAAGTCGACCGATGGCGGCAAGACGTGGGCGGGCTTCCGCGGCGCGCCCGGCGGTGACGACTACCAGAACATCTGGATCAATCCTAACGACAGCAAGATCATTTGCCTGGTGAGCGACCAGGGCGCGATTGTGACCGTGAATGGCGGCCAGAGCTGGAGCTCCTGGTACAACCAGTCGACTGCGCAGATGTACCACGTGAATACGGACAACGCGTTTCCCTACCGGGTGTGCGGCGGGCAACAGGAGAGCGGTTCCGCTTGCGTGTCAAGCCGCGGCAACGACGGGGCGATCACCATGCGCGATTGGCATCCGGTGGCGGCCGAAGAATACGGCTACGTGGTGCCCGATCCGCTTGATGCCGATATCGTGATGGGCGGCAAGCTTACGCGTTACGACCGTCGCACCGGGCAGGCAGAGAACATCTCGCCGAAACCGTTGCGCGGCCCTGACTTCCGGGTGCTGCGCACGGAGCCGATTGTGTTCGATCCCAAGGACCCGCACACCCTCTACTTCGCCGCCAACACCTTGTGGAAGACGACTGACGAAGGCAAGCACTGGACCCAAGCGAGTCCGGACCTGACGCGCAAGACGTTTTCGGTACCGGCGACGATCGGTGCATTCAGCGAACAACCGGCGGCGCAACCAAAGCAACGTGGGGTGATTTATGCCGTCGCCATCTCGCCGCTCGACAGTAAGCGCATCTGGGCGGGCACGGATGATGGTCTGTTGCATGTGACCACCGACGGGGGCGCACACTGGAACGACGTGACCGGCAACACGCTCACCCCCTTCGAAAAAGTTTCAATCATCGAGGCGAGCCACTTCGATCCGCAAACTGCATATGCTGCGATCAACACCCTTCGGCTGGATGTGATGAAACCGAAGATCCTGCGCACCCGCGATGGCGGGAAAAGCTGGACCGAGATTCACGAGGGGATCCCGGACGGCGCGCCGGTGAATGCGGTGCGAGAAGATCCCAAACAGAAGGGGCTGCTGTTCGCGGCAACCGAGCGGTCGGTGTACATCTCGCTGGATGCGGGCGACCACTGGCAGTCGCTGCGGCTAAACTTGCCGGCAAGTTCGATGCGCGACTTGGAAGTGAAGGGCGATGATCTGATTGTTGCTACTCACGGGCGCGGCTTCTGGATTCTCGACGACATCTCCGCCTTGCGGCAGATCGCCGGAAAGACCACGAACGTTGCGGTGCTCTTCCATCCCGCCACCGCGCTGCGGGTCCGTTGGAATACGAATACGGACACGCCGCTGCCGCCGGATGAGCCTACGGCTGAGAATCCGCCCGAGGGCGCGATTCTCGACTATATGCTGCCCGCTTCGGTGAATGGCCCGGTGACGCTGGAGATTCGCGACGCCAGCGGCAATGCGATTCGCCATTTCTCCAGCGAGGAACCGGTTCCACCCACTGATCCGAAGCTGGATATCCCGCAGTACTGGGTGCGTCCGCCGCAGGAACTGGCGGCAACGCCGGGCATGCATCGTTTTCTGTGGGACATGCACCTGGCGCCAATCGCCGGCATTCACGCCGAATATCCGATCGCGGCCGTACCGCATGAGACGGCTCCGGCACCGACGTCTCCGTGGGTGCAGCCGGGGCAATATTCTGTTGTGCTCACGGCGGGCGGGCACAGCTACACCCAGGCGCTGGCCATCCAGATGGATCCTCGGGTCAAGACGCCGGCTGCCGCACTGGCGCAGCAATTCTCCCTTTCGCAGCAACTGTATGAGGACGCGCGTTCGCTCTCGGAGGCTGCCAACCACGCAGAGGCATTGAAGAAACAGGTTGCGGAACTGGAGACGAAGACGGGTGCACCGGCAGCGGAGATCAAGGCCTTCGGCGAGAAACTCGAGGCAGTGGCGGGCAGCGAAGAACATGGTCCACCGCGCGGCGGAGTGCCAGAAACTTTGGACGGTATCCGGACGGCGGCGCTCATGACGATGACGCTCATCCAGGACGCAGACGCGGCGCCCACGGCGGGCATGACGGAGAACGCGACCGCCGTCCATGCACTGGTGCCGAAAGTGCTTGCCCGGTGGCAGGAGTTCCAGCGGCAGGAACTCCCGCAGTTCAATCAGCACTTGAAGCAGGCAAATCTGCCGGAATTGAATGCGGAGAAACGCGGCGCGGATGCGGAGGTAGATATGCGGGGCAACGAAGAATAGTGCAGATGGAAGAGGTGGGCAGGGATCAAATCCCTGCCCCTCTCGATTTCGCTTCTATTCGCTGGTCATGATGAAGAGCGGCTTCATCTCGAAGCTCTCGTAATGCGGCCGCAGACGCTGGGTGTTGTAGTGCTCCTTCACATTCACCACTTTCTTGGAAGAAGTGACTACGTCGACCGGAACATTGTCGTAACGGCCGTTCTTGAGAACTACGAGGCGCCCGTGAATCTTGTTGAGGATCAGGTCGAGCGCCAGGTTACCGTAGGCCATCGGGACGATGGAATCGATGGCGTCGGGATCGCCGCCACGCACCAGGTATCCGAGCTTCTGGGTAAGGCAATTGACAGTCTTGCCACAATATTTCGGCGAGAGTTCTGTCAACTTCTGGGCAATCAAGTCACCGATGCCACCGAGTTTCTTGTGTCCGAAAGCATCGGTGGTTTCGCTCTGGAAGACCATTTCTCCGCCTTCGAACATTGCGCCTTCCGAGATCAGCACAACCGAATAACGGCTGGGATTGCGCTTGCGGTCGGAGGCCATCAGCTCCGCGAGCTGATCGATGTGGAATTTGTATTCAGGAATCACGCAGCGGTTGGCAGCGCCGGCCATAGTGGGCAGGAGCGACGTAAACCCTGCGTAACGGCCAAAAACCTCTACAACGAGAAAGCGCTCATGCGATCCGGCGGAAGTGCGCAGGCTGTTGACCATCTGGATGGTGCGGGTGACGCAGGTGCTGAAGCCGATGCAGTAATCGGTGCCGGGGACATCGTTGTCCATGGTTTTGGGGATGGCGACAACCTTCATACCTTCCTGGTATAGGCGCACACCATAGCTCAGGGTATCGTCGCCACCG
Source organism: uncultured Acidobacteriaceae bacterium (assembly GCA_963703075.1). Lineage (GTDB taxonomy): Bacteria > Acidobacteriota > Terriglobia > Terriglobales > Acidobacteriaceae > Korobacter. The sequence continues at coordinate 717,974 of OY969786.1, read as the reverse complement.
ATGGGGATCAGGTAATCGATGCCGAGCCACTCGAGATTCTTCAGCATCTCGGCAGTGAGATCGTTCTTTTCAGCGTTGAAGCTCGCCTGCAGATGCGGGGGAACTTTATCCTTGGCCACCTTGCTCGGGTTGGTACGCGAGGTATGCAGGAAGGTGCCGCCGGTGCGGGCCGCACGGTTCACCACCGACTCCGAGAGATGGACGAAATTTTCGGAGTTGTCATAATCTTTTTCACGGACGATATCCACTAACCCGCCCCAGCCCCGGCGCAGGCCGATCACGTCATAGCCCTCGCGCAAGGCACGGAAAGTCACGCCACGAATCGCAGGATTCAGGCCGGGAACGTCGCCGCCGCCGGTCAGAATGCCAATCACACCCTTCTTTTTATTGATGTTAGCCATTTCCCTCGTCACTCCGGAATGCACCCGTACCGTTCGCCACAGGAGGTACGGAGAATTACCGCAATATGTTTACGACCTAAGACTATTACATCTCGCTACGATCTGCAGTGCCGGACGAATGCGGACCCTCAACCGCCTCCCGGTCCAGCACGTTGTGCAGGAGAGCCTATGATGATGGCATGAGCGAGCCGGCCGCGGATTGGAACAGTTTCGCGAGGGTAAACGCGAGCGAACGCTGGCGAAAGCCCTCCGCCTCAATGGGTCGCGCGATGACCGAGGCGATCGTGGCGGAGGCGAAGATCGTGCCCCATCTGCGAGTGCTCGATATCGCGTCCGGTACGGGCGAGCCGGCAATTTCGATTGCCACCGCGCTCGACGGCACGGGGATGGTGACGGCCACCGACATTTCCGCCGAACCACTTGCTGTCGGCGAGCAGCGGGCGCAACAGCGAGGACTGTCTAATTTACGATTCCGCGTAGCAGACGCGCACGCGCTTCCTTTTCCCGACAAGGCGTTCGAACGGGTCACCAGCCGCCTCGGCGTGATGTTCTTTTCCGAGTTGCCGACTGCTCTCCGCGAAATTCATCGCGTGTTAACGGACGATGGACGCGCCACATTGCTGGCCTGGGGACCGATCGAGCAGCCATACTTCGACGCAACCATCGGAACGGTTTTGCGGATGTTTCCGGAGGCGCAATTGCCCGCGACCGCCGCGGCGATGTTCAAATTCAGCGTGCCGGGAACACTCACCGAAGCCTTACGCTGCGCTGGTTTTGGCGACATCGACGAGCATCCATCTGACGTACTCTGGAATTGGCCGGGAACAGCAGAAGATTTGTGGCTTTATTTCCAAGATGTTTCCGTGCCGTTCAAACCGCTGTTGCGGGCTATCCCTGAGAACGCACGGGCAGCGGTGGATGAAGCGGTGTTGCGGGAACTCCGCTCCCGCGAAAGTGGAGGCCAGGTGCATTTTGAGGCCCGCGTGGTTCTGGTTTCGGCTCACAAGGATGGGAAGGCGATTCCCTCGGAAAGCACCGCTATTGGCCGGTAGGAGAGGTTCATCTACCGAAAACGCCAGCGAATTCCCTGCTCCGCAGGTTAATTTGATCTCGCACCGTCGATTTGCAAGCCATTCAATCGACATAATTGAAGATTGCAAGCATTTGTAAAGTCGATGTAGTTTGGATGGAACCAGTAGCCCTGGATTACGGAAAACTCTCATGTCTCCAGCGGATTTATCAGCACTCAAAATCGACGATCATGCGCGGCACAGCAAAGGAAGCGGCATCCTGCGATGGTTGGCCATCCTAGTGGGCGTCATCGTGCTGGGCGGCGGAATCTTCTTCGCGCTCCAGAAAAAAGTATCCCCGGTCGAGGTCGTTTCGGCCCACACCACCAACCCGGGCGACAGCCAGGCAGCCACTTTGCTGAATGCCAGCGGATATGTCACCCCACGTCGCCGGTCGACGATCGCGGCGAAGATTACCGCCCGCGTCCAACAGATGTATGCGGAAGAGGGCATGCACGTGAAAGCCGGCCAGGTGCTCGCCGTCCTGGATCAATCGGATTACCGGGTGCGCTTGAATTCCGCCGTCGCCGACCGCCAAAGCACGCAGGCAACGCTCAACGACTTGCAAGTGAACCTTAAGAACGCCGAGGTTGAGTTGCACCGCTCGGAGGAGTTGACGAAGAGCGGAGTAACTACGCAGGAGGCGCTGGATAACGCGCGCACTACCGTCAACAGCTATAAAGCGCGGATTGCAGCGACGCAGCAAGCGGTGGATGCGGCGGACTCGAAAATCAAGGTGGCGCAGCAGGACCTTGACAACTGCACAGTGTTGGCGCCTTTTGACGGAATCGTGGTGTCGAAGGACGCGCAGCGCGGGGAGATGGTCTCGCCAATTTCAGCCGGCGGCGGCTTTACCCGCACCGGCATTGCGACCGTGGTGGACATGAACTCGAACGAGGTCGAAGTCGACGTGAACGAGTCGTATATCGGACGGGTGTACGAGCATCAGCCGGTGATGTCGACGCTGGATGCTTACCCGGACTGGCACATTCCGTCGCACGTGCGCACGGTGATCCCGACGGCTGACCGACAGAAGGCGACGGTCAAGGTGAGGATTTCGTTCGACAAGCTCGATCCGCGGATTTTGCCTGACATGGGCGTGAAAGTTGCGTTCCTGGAAGAGGCGAAGCCGCAGGACAAGAAGCAGCCATCGCATGCCATCCTGCTTCCGAAGGACGCGGTACGGCAGGCGGATGGATCGACGATTGTCTATGTGTTTCATGACGGCAAAGCGGAACGCCGGGCGGTGAAAACCGGTGGAACCGCGGGGGACGACCAAGAAATCATCGCCGGGCTGACCGACGGCGAGCAGGTAATTGTGAAAGGTCCGGCAGATTTGCATGACGGGCAGACTGTAGTAATTAAGTAATAGGAGAAGATTCGCATGGTACGCGTGGACGGCAACGGAAGCGACAGCCTCATCAAGGTGCGCGGGCTCGACAAAACGTATAAGCGCGGCGGCGAAGATGTTCGCGTGCTCCAGGGACTGAACCTCGACGTGAGCAAGGGTGAATTCATCGCCTTTATGGGCCCCAGCGGCTCTGGTAAGACAACGCTGCTGAACCTGCTGGGCGGCCTCGATCTTCCGACGGCGGGCAGCATCACCGTGGCCGGCGACGAAGTCTCGCGCATGTCGGGCGGCAAGCTGACCACCTGGCGCGCGCGTCACGTCGGCTTCGTGTTCCAGATGTACAACCTGATTCCCGTTCTGACGGCATTCCAGAACGTCGAGCTTCCGCTGCTGCTGACCGGGCTTTCCAAGTCGCAGCGCAAGCAACACGTGGAAACCGCGCTCGCCCTGGTGGGCTTGGAGCATCGCTCCGCTCACTATCCCCGGCAACTCTCCGGCGGACAGGAGCAGCGAGTCGGCATTGCGCGGGCGATCGTTGCGGACCCCACGTTCCTGCTCTGCGACGAACCGACCGGCGATCTTGATCGCAAGGCGGCCGACGAAATCCTGAGCCTGATCGATCAACTCAACCGGGAACATGGAAAAACCATTCTCATGGTGACGCACGATCCCCTTGCTGCCGAGCGTGCGCATTCCCTGCTCCACATGGATAAAGGTGTGCTGGTCGAGGCGGCCAGAGTTGGAGAAGTGCGATGAAGTATCTTCCACTACTTTTCAAGAACATCCTCCGCAAGAAGACGCGCCTGATCCTGACCATCGGGTCATTCGCGATTGCGCTCTTTCTTTTCGGAATTCTGGCCATTGTGAACCATGCGTTCAATGGCGCGCTGAACCTTGCGGGTGTGGATCGCCTGATGGTGCAGAACCGCGTTTCCATCATTCAGCCCGTACCTCAGGCGTACGAGGCCAAGATTCAGCAGATCCAAGGGGTAAAGTCGGTCACCTACGCGAACTGGTTCGGCGCTTATTACCAGGACGAGAAAAACTTCTTCCCGCAATACGCGATTGACGAAGAGAACTACCGGCAGATGTATCCGGAGTTCAAAGTCACGGACGCCGAGTGGAAGGCATTTTCCGAAGATCGCGAAGGCGTGATCATTGGGGACAAAACCGCCAGCCGCTACGGCTTCAAGGTCGGCGACCGTGTTCCGTTGATGGGTGTGCTCTGGAGCCCGGAAAAATCGTGGTCCTTCAACGTGCGCGGCATTTATCACGCCGATAAGCCGGACGAGGACACCAGCCAGTTCTGGCTGCACTGGAAACTTTTTGACGAGCGTCGTGCGTTCGGCAAGGGCACGGTCGGCTGGTACATCGTTCGCATCAACAATCCGGACGACGCGGCACGCATCAGCAAAGAAATCGATGCGCTTTTTGCCAACTCGTCAACTGAAACGAAGACGCAAACGGAAAAAGAGATGATGGCGGGTTGGGCCAAGCAAACCGGCAACATCGGCCTGATGATCACCATCATCGGGAGCATCGTCTTCTTCACGCTGCTGCTGGTGATTGGCAACACGATGGCGATGTCGATCCGGGAGCGGGTACGCGAACTTGCGGTGCTGAAGGCGATCGGCTTTACCGACCGGTTCGTGCTGTTCTCGGTCATCGCCGAATCCCTGCTGGTGGCGTTCATCGGCATTGTGTTGGGAATGGCTTTGCTGCTGCTCTCCTTACCCAAGCTGCAACAGAATCTCGGATCTTTCTTGCAGTCGGTGTATCTGCCGACCGACAAAGCCATTGAGGGTGTCGTGATCACCTTGTTTATCGCATTCCTTGCCGGAATTCTTCCGGCGATCAATGCCAGCCGTCTGCGCGTCGTAGACGCAATCCGGAGAGTGTGAGATGGCGATTCCTCTTTCATATAACTTGCGCAGCCTGGGCGTGCGCTGGTCTTCCACACTTGTTGCCGTCATCGGGATCGCTGGCACCGTCGGCGTCTTCGTGGCAATGCTCGCGCTGGCCCACGGCTTCAAGGCCACTCTCGTGCACAGCGGATTGCCGGACAACGCGATCGTGATGCGCGGCGGTGCTACTTCCGAGATGATGAGCGGCGTCGGACTTGACCAGGTAAAGATCATCGAGGACGCTCCGGGCGTGGCTCGCAAGAATGGGCAGCCGGTCATCAGCCCTGAGGTTGTGGTGGTCGCGGCTTTTCCGTTGAAGAGCAGCGGCACCGACGCCAACGTGCAAGTACGCGGAGTTTCGCCGCAGATCTTCGACGTTCGTCCCAACGTTCACATCGTCGCCGGGCGGTCGTTTGAGCCCGGTCATAATGAGCTGATTGTTGGACGCAACGTGCATAGCACCTACGCCGCAGCATTCTCCAACGGCCAGCCGGTGAACTTCGATCTTGGCCAGACGGTGCGTTTCGGCGGCGGTGAGTGGACCGTGGTGGGTGTCTTCGACGCGGGCGGTAGCGCCTTTGACTCAGAGATCTGGTGCGACAGCACTATTTTGGATGAGGTCTACAAACGTCCGACGACCAGTTTCCAATCGCTCACTGTGCACCTCGAATCGGAAAAGGCATTCGACAAGTTTAAGGATGCGCTGACGGCCGATCCGCGGCTCACCGTGCAAGTCCTGCGCGAGCGTGATTACTATGAGAAGCAATCGCGCACCATGTCGGCATTGATCACGGTGCTCGGCGGGCTTGTAGCAGCGGTGATGGCGGTAGGCGCAATTTTCGGTGCGCTCAACACGATGTATTCCGCTGTCTCCGAGCGCGGCCGTGAAATTGCAACGATGCGGGCTCTCGGCTTCGGCGCTGTTGCCGTGGTGACTTCGTTCATGATTGAGGCGATCTGTATTGCGATCATTGGAGGAATTCTGGGCTGCATTGCAGTGTGGCCGGTGAATGGATTGACGACCGGCACGATGAATTTTCAGACATTTTCGCATCTCGCATTTGCCTTCCAGATCACGCCGCAGCTGGTGCTTGGCGGCATTATCTTCTCCGTAATCATGGGCATCGCGGGAGGAGTTCCTCCTGCTGTGCGGGCCGCCCGGGCACGCATTGCGGTGGCCCTGCGCGAGCTGTGACTCTGTACTACTCAACAGTGGGGTGCTGGTGCACCCCTGTTCTATTTAGCGTGAGTTGATGCCCCGGCATCCTATCTAGAAGCCACTTCGATACTCCCCTATCGAGGAAAGTCAGGATGTCGATTAAGTCAGTTTGTGTCGCGGTGCTCCTTGGAGCATGCAGTGGTCCCCTGTTTGCTGCGGTTCCGGCCTCCAACCATGTCGTGGTGCTGGTGGAAGAAAATCACAGCTATTCGAGTGTGATCAACAACTCGGCCATGCCTTATCTCAACTCGCTTGCCAAGAGCTATGCCCTGCTCACGAATTACTACGCCAATACTCACCCATCGATTGGCAACTACATGGAGATGACCACCGGCCAGATCATCACCAACAACGACTCATATTCCAAAACGGTGTCTGCCGATAACGTCGTACGCGAACTTCTGCTGATCGGCAAGAGCTGGAAATCGTATGCCGAAGGGTTGCCGTCCGTCGGATACACCGGCGGCGATAAGGGCTACTATCTGAAGCATCACAACCCGCTGGCGTACTTCACGGATGTGGCCGATAGCTCGGTTGAGAAACAACATCTGGTGCCGTTCACGCAGTTCTCCAAGGACCTCGCGAACGGAGCTTTGCCGACATTCTCCTACATCGCGCCGGATGTGATGCACGATGCTCACAATGGCAGCCTCCAGGCGGCGGATGCTTGGCTGAAGACCAACATCGCGCCACTCCTCAACAATGCCGAATTCAAGAAAGACGGCATCCTGATCATCGTGTTCGACGAGTCGTACGACAGCGATACGGCGCACGGCGGCGGGCACATTGCGGCGGTGGTGGTGGGGCCGGGGGTAAAGCGAGGATACCGTTCGACGATGTTCTTCCAACACCAATCCACTTTGAAGACCGTACTCAATGCGGTCCGCGCCACACCGGATCCCGGCAGCGCTCCCAGCGCGCCGGACTTCGACGTGTTCTAACGCCTGAACCGGGGCTGCGAAAAGCGGTCCCGGATTCCTCGGATTACAATCAAGGGATGTTCTTCCGCTCGGACAACCGTGCTCCCGACCAGATGCGTCCCGTTAACATCCTTCCCGACTACATCTCCACCGCCGAAGGGTCGTGCCTGATCGAGGTCGGCAACACCCGCGTGATCTGCACGGCTTCGATCGAGGAGAGCGTTCCGCCCTTCCTGCGCAACAGCGGCAAGGGCTGGGTGACGAGCGAATACGGGATGCTGCCACGGGCCACGCTGACGCGCACGGCGCGCGAGGCGGGCAAAGGACGGCAGTCGGGACGCACGCACGAGATCCAGCGGCTGATCGGGCGCTCGATACGCGCGGTGACCGATCTGACCAAGCTAGGCGAGCGGACCATCTGGGTGGATTGCGATGTGATCCAGGCGGATGGCGGCACGCGGACGGCATCGATCACGGGAGCGTTTGTGGCGGTGGCGCTGGCGGTGCAGAAGCTGACCGAAGCGGGCACGCTCACGGTCTCGCCGTTGCGCGATTATGTGGCGGCGACGAGCGTGGGCATTGTGGATGGAGCGGCGCTGCTCGACCTGGCATACGAAGAAGACTCGCGCGCCGAAGTAGACATGAACATCGTGATGACCGGCAGCCGGAAGATGGTCGAGGTGCAAGGGACGGCGGAACAGCATCCCTTTGACGATGAGCAACTGGCGGAGATGCTCTCCCTGGCGAAGGCGGGGATCGAGCATTTAATCGTGAAACAGAAGGCGGTGCTGGGGACGATGGTACTCAGCCAGTAGGTTGACTTGGCGAAAGCGTCTGACGTCTTCTGAGCTTACAAAAAGACGAAAGAAGAAACCGTTCTGAGCTTTGGGCTTCGACTTCTTTGCGGCCTTCGGCTTCGCGCTGCGGGCCGTTTTCTGGCCTGGAACAGCGTTTTCATGGCGGAATCGAAATTCTCCCGCGCCTTTGGGCCTTCGGTGTATTCTTTCGCGGCTTCACAGGGGACGTTACATGCGCCTTTCAGTAGCATTAATGCTATTCGTGTTGTGCTGTTGTGCTCTCGTTTCATCACAGCACCCAGCCGAAAACAGCAAAGGCAAAAAAGGGGACGGAAGCGCAGTGACAGGCGATGCTTCCCACCAACCCTCATCCACTAATCTCCATACCGTTTCCAAAACCGAGACGGAAGCAGCAGACAAAAAGCAGGATGAATACGATGCCAGCAAAGACCCGCTCTATCGCGTGTACCTCTGTGCCGCGATAGCGACGGTCATATTCAATTTTGTCGCGCTCATTTACATTTACAGGCAATCCCAAGCGACGGCCCAAGCTGCGCAGGGCGCTATTGATGCAGCGCGAGCCACGAGGGAGCAAGTCGAGACCCTGAAGAATAGCGAGAGAGCCGCTCCGGTGGTAATCCTGCGATACCAAGGCGAGCGAGGTAGTTGGATGGTGGGTGCCGACAATCAGGATAGGTTCACAGTTTCCGTGCCATTAACGATGGAAATCCACAACTTTGGCCGGAGTCCAGCATGGATTGTAGAAATAAGGTTGGGATTGTTTGTTGGCGATTACGAACCGAATAAGCTGCCCATCGCTGAAATAATTCGGCGCGAAGCGGAGGTGCTTCACACGAAGCCCATTGAGATCCACCAAAACCCCGTCACCGAGGGAAAAGTCGGCGAACGTACCGTTATGTCGCTCCACGGCTCTGTCAAGATCATTGACATCTTCAACGACACTCGCACCATCGGCTTCGAGTACCGGGCTGACCCGAATAGTCGCAAACTCGTGCGCGTTTCGCACGACAGCGGGTAACCAACCAGCCGCGACCGCACGCCATCCCCGCTGCTTGCCATGACCGGGACGCCGCCCATAAAACTCGAGGTCTAGACCAGCATGGAACATCAAGAACGCGAACAAAATCAGAACCGCGCCATCAACGAGATCGAAAGTCGTTACGGGCCATTCACGCGAAAGATGAATTGCCAGATACATACGCCAATAGCCGAGCGAGAACACAGCGAGCGAACCGAGGATCATGTAGCGCCATTGGTTCCCATGGTCGTTCAAGTCGAGAAGAGCGGATTCGATCTCGCCATGACGATAACGGGGTGGCTCATAAGCCTCGCGACTTTCGGCGTAGTTGCTCTCTATACCTACTATGCCCGGGCCAGTGGGAGGAGATGCGCAAAGCTACTAAGGCAAATACCGATGCTTCTAACACCGCCGCTTGCGCCTTGGACGAGAACAAAAGGCAATTTCAACAAACCTTGGGAGAAATTCGAAAACAGACTGGAGCGCAAAGCAAGAGCGCCACAGCCTCGCAAAAAGCTGCCAAAGTCTCGGAAGACACTCTGCATATCTCCGAACGGGCTTACATCGCAGTCGGAGCACCAACCTTTGATATCGCGCACAATACGATTGTGCTGCCTATAATGAATGGTGGTCACTTGCCAACGGAGCGTGTCACTGGAACAGTTTACGAGGCGACTTTCAACGTTGATGCGCCTACCTATGACCGGACACCCTATGACAAAATCGTTGAGCGACACAAGAGTAGCCTCAACTTTCCCGTTATCGCGCCCGGAATCCCCGGATCCGACACCATTCCGATAACCCAAGCTGTCGATGGATAGATTGAAGGCGGGAACCCAAAAAATTATTTTCGAGGGAATCCTCGACTATACGGATGGATTTCCCAATACTCCGGTACAGCACCTCTCTTTTTGTTTCCAGACCTTTTACCACGCGGTTGCTAAGGATGTTTACATCTCCTTTTGCAATCCGGTCACAGAGCTTCCCCAGATAGAATCCCTCGACTGGGGCAAGGATTCTTATCAGTAAGTAAATCAGCAGAATCAGGAGCCATTGCCAAGCGTCCTCGTTTGTGTGCGTAGTATATTGATACCCTTGGGCGATGCAATCTTCGCAAAATATAGATTGCCGGTGAGTTGCGGGTAAAATATGCCGGAAATTGGGGTTAGAGACCACAGTTGCAGAGTTTCGCAACCATGGCAATGCGACACTTTGTTGACTGCTTCATCAACGCAAGATTTCAAAGAACAGTTTCTACTGGAAGGACGCCACATGCACACAGTAGTTGGTTTGTGTCACGCGGTCTGTGACGGGTGAACGGGATGCGTGTGATCCGCAGATGCTTGCGCCGGCTGCGCTCAGCGCTTTTTCGATTTCGATCCAGAGCACTTGTCCGGCTTGCGAGTGGCGATCAGCGGTCGGTTCCGATTTGCTCGGCGAGGACTTTGGTGTCGGTGTGCTGATCGAATTGGATCACCTTGCCGTCTTTGATTTTCCAGACGTGGACGACGGGGACCCTCATGGGGCGACTGGTCGCCTTGTAGGTTCCGGTGTATTCCCCGAGGCTCACGACGGTGTCGCCGTCAGCGACGAGTTGGTGAGGGTGAACGGTGAAGTCTTCCCACTCGCTGCCCAGTTTCATGAAGACATTTGCCAGGACGGCATTCGGTCCGTAATACGTGCCACCATAGAGGAATCCCTCGGCCTCGGTCCAGACAATGCCTTCGTCCAATACGGCGAGGACGGCGGGAATGTTTCCGGTGGAGAAAGCGGCGTACAGGCCTTGGACGATTTCTTTGTTGGTCATGGCGGTACGGGATTATAGCTGGTTGCGGAACCCGGGGGCTAAAGCCCTCTTGTAGAAGGGTGCGGGACGCGGCGCTGAAGCGCCGCTTTACCCGGCCGATCTCGATCGACGCAAAACGGAAGAGCAGCTCAGCCTTCCATCACTTTGTCCAAGGTGATGGGCAAGCTGGTGATGCGTTTCCCGGTGGCGTGGTAGATGGCGTTAGCGATCGCAGCGGCGACGCCGGTGATGCCGATTTCGCCGATGCCGCGGGCGCCCATGGGGGTATGCGGGTCGGGGAGATCGGTGTAAACGATGTCGATGTGGGGGACGTCGGCCTGCACGGGGAGATGATATTCGGCGAGGGTCGGATTGGTGATGCGACCGGTGCGATCGTCGAACATAGTCTCTTCGGTCAAGGCCATGCCGATGCCCATGATGATGCCGCCGCGGAATTGGGAGACGGCGGTTTTCGGATTCAGAATGCGGCCGGCGTCAAAGGAGCCGAGCCAGCGGCTGATGCGGACCTCGCCGGTGTGAGCGTGGACGCGCACTTCGCAGAATTGGGCGGCGTAGGAGTGCATGGAGTACTTCATCATCTCCATGGGAGCGCCGGTCTTCACTTCGGCTTCGACCGACTCTTTCTTGGCGCGGCTGAGGATGGAGACGTAGGTTTCGCCGATCGTCGGCTGTGCCTTGAGGAAGACACCCTGATTGCTCATGCGCACGTCGTCAAGACTGGCGTCCTTGAGGACGGAGTCAGCGTTCTTCTGGGCGAGTGCGAGGAGTTCCTTGAGGACCTGCGCGGAGGCCTGCTGCACGGCGAGGGCGATGCTGACGGTTTGTGAAGAACCACCGGCAACGCCGGCCCATGGCAGGGTGCTGTCGCCGTACTCGAAGTGAACCTTCTCCATAGGCAGGCCGAGGAGTTCAGCGGCGTGCTGGGTCTGCACGGTCAGGGTTCCCATCCCCATCTCCTGCGCGGAGCTTTGGACCTGGGCGCTTCCGTCCGCGAGGATGCGGACGCGGGCGGCGGTCACCATGCGGTACATGGGATAGGTGCCGGTGGCCACGCCCTGGCCGATGAGCCAAACGCCATCGCGCTGGGCGCGAACAGCGGCGGAACGTTTTGACCAGCCGAATTTCTCCGCGCCTATGCGATAGGCTTCGCGCATGTGGCGTCCGGAAAACTCGTGGCCGCTGACGGGGTCTTTCTCTGGTTCGTTGCGCATGCGGAACTCGATGGGATCAAGCTTGAGTTCGTAGGCGAGGGCATCCATGGCGCTCTCGACGGTGAAGGTCCCGATAGATTCGCCGGGAGCACGCATGAAGGTGTTGGCGACACGATTGAGTTCGCAGATTTCCTGGCCGATGCGATAGGAACCCATCGCGTAGAGATGGCGGGGCGGGAAGCTGAACTGCTCGGGGAAATCATTGTCGGTAGATTGCGCAGTCACGCCTTCGTGAATGAAGGATGTGATGTGGCCGTCGTTATCGGCGGCGATAGCGACGCGCTGCTGCGATGGGGTGCGGCCACCGATGGTGCGAAAGACACCTTCGCGACTCAGCACCAAACGAACAGGGCGGCGAACCACGCGAGCGGCGAGGACACAGAGCTGGTTGTAGGGCCAGAGTCCCCCTTTGCCGCCAAAGCCTCCACCGACGTACGGCGAGATGAGACGGACGGCGTGCTTCTTGAGACCAAAGACATCGGCAATACTGTTGGCGGTGCCGGCGGTGAACTGACTGGTGTCGTAAACCGTGACCTTGTCGTCGCCCTCCCAAATGGCGATGGTGGCATGGGGCTCGATGGCGTTGTGATTGTAGGGCGGGGTGGTGAAGTGGAGATCGACGCGATGGGGAGCGGCTTCGAAGGCAGCGTCGGCATCTCCCTTGGTGACCTGGGGATCGTCGCCGAGAATTTGCTTGGGACGGGTGGCGCCGGGAATGGCGGCTTCAAACGAGTTCGCGCCGGATTCGGTTTCGTAAGTGAAGACCAGCAGCGAGGCAGCGTGTTCGGCGCGCTCTTCGGTATCCGCGATGACGAGGGCGATGGGCTGGCCGTTCCAGGAAACCTGATCGGTGTTGAGGATGGGAACGTCGGTTGAACCGGCGCTGGGGTCGCCCTGGATGGAGAACGGCTTGGCGACTTTCATCTTAGGCGCGTTGAAGTGGGTGACGATCTGGAGGATGCCGGGCACGGCGCGGGCGGCGTCGGTATCGATAGCAGTGATCCTCCCTTTCGAGATGGTGCTGAAAGCAAGAGCGGCGTGGACGAGGCCGTCGATGGGATATTCAGCGGAGAAATGGGCGGAGCCAGTGACCTTTCCGCGGCCGTCAATGCGATCCATAGGCTGGCCGAGGAATTGATGCTGCTCGGTCAACCGGTCGCGATCGCGGTCGGGCATGACCTGCGCTACGGTCTCGACAACTTTTTTCATGATGCTCACTGGGCGCCTCCCTGGGCAGCGGCGAGATCCGCCAGAACAAACGCGATGGTGCGCTTGGCGAGTTCGACTTTGAATGCGTTGTCGCGCCGGGGAACGGCGGGGGCAAGTTCGGCGGCAGCGGCGCGGGCAAAATTTTCGCCGGAGGGCGCGGTGTTGCGGAGCGCCTGTTCGGCGAGGGTGGCGCGCCAGGGCTTGTGAGCTACACCGCCGAGAGCGAGACGAATCTCGCGGATGACGCCGCCTTCGATCTTCATGGCGGCCGCGACCGAGACGAGAGCGAAGGCGTAGCTGGCGCGGTCGCGCACCTTGCGATAAGCGGAGGGCAAATTCGCTGACGCCGCGGGCAGGTCGACCGAGGTGATTAGCTCGCCCGGTTCAAGATTGGTATCGCGCTCCGGGGTGTCGCCCGGCAGGCGGTGGAAGTCGGCGAAGGCGAGGCTGCGGGTGCCGCCGGGACCGGAGATATTCACGGTGGCGTCGAGGGCGGCGAGGGCAACACACATGTCGGAAGGATGGGTGGCGATGCATTGCGAGGAGGCGCCGAGGATTGCGTGGATGCGGTTGAAGCCGCCGATGGCATCGCATCCGGTGCCGGGGGTGCGTTTATTGCAGTGGGCCGCTTCGTCGTAGAAGTAGTAGCAGCGGGTGCGCTGCATGAGATTGCCGCCGGTGGTGGCCATGTTGCGGAGTTGGGCAGAGGCACCATTGAGGATCGCCTGCGAGAGGAGCGGATATTTCGCGCGCACCGCGGGATGAGCGGCGAGATGACTGTTGCGCACCATGGCGCCGATACGGAGACCACCGTCGCGTTCTTCGACTTCAGAGAGCGGCAGGCGAGTAATGTCGATGACGGTCTGCGGCTGCTCGATCCTTTCGCGCATGAGGTCAACCAGGTTCGTGCCTCCGGCGAGAAAACGGGAATGCGCGGCATCGCCGGAGATGATTTTCAGAGCAGAGTCAGTATCAGTCGCGCGGCTGTATTGGAAGTTGTTCATCGCTTGGTCGCTCCGTGGACTTCTTGGATTGCTTCGCGAATGCCGACGTAGGCCCCACAACGGCAGAGATTCCCGCTCATGCGCTCACGCAGTTCGGCGTCGGTGAGTTCGGTATGCCCGTTAGTGGTGACCGCGCTGGGCATTCCCTTTTCCAGTTCGCTGAGCATGCCCACAGCGGAGCAGATCTGGCCGGGAGTGCAGTAGCCGCACTGGAAGCCATCGTGGTGGATGAAGGCCTGCTGCAGTGGGTGAAGCTCGCCGGAAACTTCCAAGCCTTCGATGGTGACAATCTCGCGGCCTTCGTACTGCATGGCCAGCGTGAGACACGAATTGATGCGTTCGCCGTCGACGAGGACAGTGCAGGCGCCGCACGCACCCTGGTTACAGCCTTTCTTTGTGCCATGGAGGCCGAGGTGGTCGCGGAGGGCATCGAGCAGAGACACGCGCGGCTCGAGAGTGACAGATTTTTCGGCTCCGTTGACCTTGAGAGTGATGGTGGAGAGAGAATCGGAAACGGTCACGCGTTTACCTCTTTTGCTGAATTGGCTGAGGTGAGTTAAACCAGAGTTTCTGGTCTGAGCAGGAGTGCGGCGGTGTCACACGAGATGTCTAATCCTGAAATCGATTCGGCATTGGGTCGCGGGGTTGCAAAAAGATGCGGCAATGCGGAGTTCCCGGATAAGGGAGAAAAGTGAGGGAGGATTACCGAGTGGCAGCTAGTTCTTTCGCGGCGTACTTTTTCGCGATGTCGCTCAGGGGGATAGGCGCGTAGTCGCCGGCGTGCCCGGCCTGGCCGAACTCCGTCATGCGCTGGGCCACGACTTTCTTCATGGCTTCGCGGGCGGGTTTGAGGTAGTCGCGGGGATCGAATTTCTCGGGCGTCTCGCTGAAGACCTTGCGGATGGCGCCGGTGATGGCGAGGCGGTTGTCGGTGTCGACATTGACCTTGCGAACGCCGTTGCGGATACCAAGCTGGATCTCCTCGACCGGAACGCCCCAGGTGGGCTTCAGCTTCCCGCCATACTGGTTGATGACGTCCTGCAGATCCTTGGGCACGCTGGAGGAGCCGTGCATGACGAGATGGACGTGGGGCAGGCGTTTGTGGATTTCGATGAGGCGCTGCATTTTGAGCACAGAGCCGTCGGGCTTTTTAGAGAACTTGTAGGCACCGTGGCTGGTGCCGATGGCGATGGCCAAGGCATCAAGCCCGGTTTTTTCCACGAACTCGACGGCCTGATCGGGGTCGGTAATGTGTTCGAGGCCCGTGCCACCAGCGCCGTGACCGTCTTCAATGCCACCAAGCACGCCGATTTCACCTTCCACGGTAACGCCCTTATCGTGTGCCATTGCAACGACTTCGCGGGTGCACTTCACGTTGTAGTCGAAGCTGGAAGGAGTTTTCCCGTCAGGCATGAGAGAGCCGTCCATCATGACGGAAGTGAATCCCAAGTCGATGGCGGACTTGCAGGTCTCGACGGAGTTGCCGTGGTCGAGGTGCATGACGAGGGGGATCTCGGGATAGAGTTCCGCGGCGGCCAGCATGAGGTGGTAGAGGTACTTGTCTTGCGAATAGGAACGGGCACCGCGGCTGGCTTGGATAATGACGGGAGACTGGGTTTCGCGGGCGGCTTCCATGATCGCCTGAATCTGTTCCATATTATTGACATTGAAAGCGCCGACACCGTAATTGCCTTTGGCCGCTTCGTCGAGAACTTGCCGCAGTGAGACTAAAGCCATTGAAAACTCCTAGGAAGACGAGATGACTCCGATTTCATCGTATGCGGCGCAGGGCGGGGTACTCCGGGGAAAGCGCAAATCGGCTAAAATGAGTGAGTTCAATTCGGGAATGTGAACCGTCCCTGATGGGACGTGCCCTTTCAAGAATTTCTAAGCAGTGTCGCAATCAAACCAGAGAGTGCAGGAGGCATCATCGTGAAATTGACACCGGGGAAGCTGGCCGGAATGAAGGCAGTTTCGAATGATCGGGGCGTGATTGCTGCCGCCGCGATGGACCAGCGCGGTTCGTTGAAGAAGGCGCTGGGGGCAAATGCGACCGACCGCCAATTGGAAGAGTTCAAGGAAATCGTGACCGAGGTGTTGACCACGCGCGCGAGTGCGATTTTGCTCGATCCGGAGTATGGCCTTTCGGCGGCGAAGAAGCGCTCCAAGAACTCGGGACTGCTGCTGGCCTACGAAAAGACCGGCTACGACAAGCAGACGCCGGGGCGACTGCCTGACTTGCTGGACGTATGGTCGGCACGGCGGTTGAAGGAAGCAGGCGCGGACTGCGTGAAGATCCTGCTGTATTACGCGCCGGCGGACCCGAAGCACATCAACGATCACAAGCACGCGTGGACGGAGCGGATCGGCGATGAGTGCAAGGCGAACGACATTCCTTTCTTCCTGGAGATCGTGGGCTACGAAGAGGGACTGGATGAGAAGAGTGTGGAGTACGCCAAGAAGAAGCCGGAGATCGTGAAGGCGTACATGCGCGAGTTCACGAACCCGCGGTACAGCGTGGACGTGCTCAAGCTCGAGGTGCCGATCAATATGCAGTTCGTGGAGGGCACGAAGTCGTTCAAAGGACAGAAGGCCTACACCATCGACGAAGCCAAGAAACACTTCCAGGAGTCGGCGAAGTGCACGACCCTGCCGTTTATTTACTTGTCGGCGGGGGTGAGCAACGCGGAGTTTATCGAGACGCTGGAACTGGTGGCGCAGAGCGGCGTGAAATATAACGGCGTGCTGTGCGGCCGCGCAACTTGGAAAGACGGTATCTCGATTTTCGCGACACAGGGAGCCGATGCATTCCGCAAGTGGATCACGACGGACGGCCTGAAGAACATCGAGAACGTGAACAAAGCGCTGGAGTCGGCGAGTTCGTGGTTCCCAATTTATGGGGTGCAGGAAGTGGGCGCGGCGCGCTAGCGCAAGGGCGTTTAACCACAGAGGACGCGGAGGTCTCGGAGGGGCGCTTGTTTTTTCGGACCACCTGAAGGAACAGCGGATCCCACGTCGCTTCCGCCTCTGGATGACAACAAGAGAGAGTCTCTCGCGATGGCGCTCAGCATTCTAGGCTGAACGCTGAGCAGGCTTTCCCGGGTTAGGGATTCTTCGGCAGACGCTCAATTGACCAAAGAGAGAGACGCAGAGGGCGGCGAGTGAAATCGCCGCCCTTGTTTTGTCGGAATTCTCAGAGCTTGATGCTGGTCGCGGAATTAGCGGATCGCGCGGAGGCAGCATTGGCGGTCGTCGAGCGGACGACGCGTGCGATCGCGAGATCGGTGGTGCGCGAGGTGGCAGTGATGGCCAGAGCTCGGGAACTGCTGGTCAAAGAATTTGCGAGTGTCATGACGACGCCCTCCTCTACTCGGCTGACCGGGATCCGCGATTTGTGCGGGGAACTCTCTCTCGGTTCAGATCTTCAGGGCCTGGCACGATCATCAATGGCGCCTTCCCGGTTCACAAGTTACGGTGGGCCGGAGAGACTTTGCTATTCTGATGCGAAGTCGGCGGAATGAAAGTAATGAATATGCAGAACAGCTCGGCAGGAACCGCGTTGATAACGGGGGCTTCGGGCGGTATTGGTTTGGAACTGGCGCGCAAGTTTGCGGCGGAAGGATATGACCTGGTGCTGGTGGCAAGGAACCGCGCCCGGCTGATGGAGATCGGGACGGAGTTCCAGAAGAGCTACGGTGTGAACGTGCGCATCTCGCCCAAGGACCTGGCGCACAGCAAAGCGCCGGAGGAACTCTTCGATGAATTGACCGAAGCAGGAGTGAAGATCCACACCCTGGTGAACAACGCGGGCTTCGGCGGCTATGGCGAGTTCGCCAATCAGGAGTTGCAGCAGACGCTGGAGATGATGCAGCTCAACATGGTGGCGCTCACGTACCTGACCAAGCTGTTCCTGCCGCAGATTATCGCCGGGAAGGGTGCAATCATGAATGTGGCATCGACGGCGGCGTTCCAGCCCGGGCCGCTGATGGCGGTCTACTACGCGACCAAGGCCTATGTGCTGAGCTTCAGCGAGGCACTGGCGGAAGAACTGGCGCGGAGCGGAGTACGGGTGTGCGCTCTGTGCCCAGGGCCTGTGCCGAGCGGCTTCCAGGAGCGCGCGAACCTGCAGGGCTCGCCCTTGCTGAAATCTCCAGCGTCGCTGGATGCGGCAACGGTGGCGGAGATCGGGTTCCAGGGGTTGAAGGAAGGCAAGCGGGTGGTGATTCCAGGGAAACTGAACCGGATCGGGGTTCAGCTACTGCGGATCGCGCCGCGGAACCTGGTC
Source organism: uncultured Acidobacteriaceae bacterium (assembly GCA_963703075.1). Taxonomy (GTDB): domain Bacteria; phylum Acidobacteriota; class Terriglobia; order Terriglobales; family Acidobacteriaceae; genus Korobacter. The sequence goes on along the minus strand of OY969786.1, from coordinate 699,757 downwards.
ACGAAGATGGCGCGCAAGATCCAGGAGAAGAAGAAATAAATCCTCCCGAGGCAGCTCTGGGTGCCGGCAAAGTGGCTGGATTGACTGGCGCGAGCAGCAGAGTAGAATGACGCACGATGGCGTCCCCAGAAGGCAGCGCACGCATGGCAGAGAGCCAGTTCCAAGCTGGCGAGGCAGTCCCCTGCTCGGGCGTGTACCGGATACAGCACGGGGAGCACCGCGCGGACCACGACGGGATTCTGTTCAAAGGTCAGACCTTTCCGCCGTGCATGGTGTGCGGAGACAAAGTTCGGTTTCAACTGTCCCAGGCTGCGAATCCCATTGAGCAGCAGCCGGATTTCGGCGACGGGAACGAATCATAGGGAACGGCGAAGCGAATCGGAGCTGGTGGATAAACAAGTGCAACGGCTCTGTTATAGTTTTCGAACACCAGGGCAAGCAGCATTCGGAACTCACTTCATGAAGCATTTGTTCGCACTCATTCTCTTCGTATTTCTCATGGGCACGCTGTTGAGCTGCGGCTCGCAACAAGCGTCAAACCCCGGAGTAGATGTGACGGGAAACTGGAATGCCGCGTTCCTGGAATCGGGGCAAACCACTCCGTCGTATGGGTTTGGGATGGCGTTCACCAAGAACACAACGAATATCTATGGGACGGAAATTCCCGACACCTCCGGAGCGCAGTACAACGCGGGCTGCATTAACTATGGCAAGCTGACGGCGCAGGGGAATACCAACGGTGGGTCGGTGATTACGCTGGTGGTGAATGATCCGACGACGAATTCAAGTTTCACGATCAGCGGCTCGGCGAATTCCGGAGTGACGCAGATCAACGGGACATTCAACGCGACTTTCGGCGCAAATGGCAGCAGCCCGGCCTGTCCGAGCACCACTGGGACGGTCCTGTTCACCAGACAATAGAAACGAGCAGCAAAAAAAAAACGGCAGGGGCTGGTAGCCGCCTGCCTTTTTGTCTGGCTGGATTCTAGTGAGGGTTGGAAGTGGTGCCGGCAGCGTTTGGATCGGACGTGCTGTTGGAGTTGCTCGGATTGGTGCCGCTGTCGGTGCTGCTGTTGCTCGAGTTGCTGTTCTTGTTCTTCTTGTGCTTCTTCTTCCCGGTCGTGCTGTTCTGGTCGGTGCCGCTCTGGTCGGTGCTGGAGGCCGAGCTTCCGGAGTTGGTGCCGCTCATATTGCCGGAGCTGGAACCGCTCGATTGGCCAGCGGAAGTGCCCTGCGGCGAGGTACCCGCGCCGGGGGAGGAAGTGCCAGACTGTTGCGCAGCCGCCATACCGATGGAAAAGAGGGCTGCTGTAGCAATCGTAAGAAGCTTCTTGGACATTAGATTCTCCTGTGAAAGTGGCGACTGATTAGGATGTAGCGGCCACGGCCAAGGATCGCCGACGCCACATCAATTTACAAAAACGCTGGGGAGCAACTCGGGCACGGGCGAAATGCAGTTCCGTTATACTCGCGGGCGATGCTTCCCCAAGTGCTCGTTCTCTCGATGGCAACCATGGCGGCCTGTTCTCCGCAGGCGATGACCGCTGGGGCCAAGAATGCTGCACACAAGGCGCAGGGCAAAATCGGAGTCAGCGCGCGCGTTCTGGAATCGCGAGAGTCGTTCGAATTTCATGGCGGCCGTCGTTTTCCGATGCAAAGCGTTTACAAGTTGCCGATCGCGATCGCGGTCTTGCATCGGGTGGAAGACGGCGGGCTGAAGCTCGAGCAAACAGTGCGTGTGGAGGAAAGCGATCTGATCCCGGCCGCCGGACACAGTCCGCTACGCGATCACCATCGCCATGGCGGAGAGTTCACGCTGGAAGACCTGCTCAGGCGCTCGATCGTGGACAGCGATGGCTCGGCTTCGGATGTGTTGCTGCGCATGATGGGCGGAACGCGTGCGGTACGAAGGTATCTGAAGCAAACCGAGTTGAAGCAGATCCATGTCATCCATACGGAAGCGCAACTGGTGGAAGATACGCACGCACAATACGTGGACTCTGCCAAGCCGGATGCCATGGTGGAGCTGCTGGAACGGCTGCAGTCCGGCAAGTTGCTGGACCCGTCGCATACGGCCCTGCTGCTGGGCTGGATGCGGGCGACCGAGTCGGGACGCGAGCGGATTCGCGCGCAGCTGCCGGCGGGAACGGTGGTGGCATATAAGACGGGAAGCTCCGGCACTTATGAAGGCCTGACAGCGGCGACTAACGATGTCGGGCTGGTGACGTTGCCGGATGGGCGCGTGATGGCGATGGCCATCTTCCTTTCCGATTCGAAGGCGAATGCCACGATGCGCAACGGAGCGATTGCCGGGGTTGCGAAAGGAATTTGGGACTGCTGGGTTGAAGCGCATTGAGGTGCAGGTGAACGCGAAAGAAAGAGTTGTCTTGATCACCGCGGCGAGCAAAGGGATTGGCGCCGGCCTAGCGCGTGAGTTTGCCGGCCGTGGATACCGGGTTGCCTTGTTGGCGCGGTCCGCAGGGGTTGATGCGCTTGCAAAGGAGTTGGGCGGAATTGCGGTCCAGGGTTCGGTGACGGAGCAGGCGAGCCTGGAGCGGCTGGTGGCGAACACGTTGGAGGCGTGGGGGCGGATCGACGTGGTGATCAATAACACGGGGCATCCGCCGAAGGGCCGGCTGCTCGAGTTGAGCGACGATGCCTGGCGCGAAGGTTATGAACTGATCCTGGAGAGCGCGATGCGCATGGCGAGGCTGGTTACGCCGATCATGGAACGACAAGGGTCGGGGGCGTTCGTCACGATTTCGAGCTATGCAGCGGTACGGCCGGAGCTGGCGCGTCCGGTGTCGAGCGTGCTGCGGGCGGCGCTGGGAGCGTGGACGAAATTACACGCCGAGCAGTGCGCCGCGAAGGGTATCCGGGTGAATGCCGTGATGCCGGGATTCGTCGACAGCTACGAAGCTCCGGTGGAAGTCATCGCGACCATTCCGATGCAACGCATTGGAAGGGTGGCGGAACTGGCGAAGGTGGTGGCGTGGCTCGCATCGGACGAGGCATCGTATATCACGGGACAGAACCTGCTGGTGGATGGAGGCATGGTGCGGTCGCTGTAAACCAGGGGCGCAAGCCCGCGTGTTTCCCTGGGACGACTGGCACCCCTTCACGGAACTGATGACAATCCAAGACAAGATAGAAGCTTCCCTGCCCTTAATTGACTTCCGCGGCGTCACCGTCGTGCGCGACCAAACGGTTGCGCTGGATGGGCTGACCTTGCGCATCTCTGCAGGGGAGAATGTCGCGATCATCGGGCCAAACGGCTGCGGCAAATCCACCTTGCTGAAGACGATTACGCGCGAGTTGTACCCGCTCTATCGCGAGGGATCGAGCGCGCGCATCCTCGGACGGGAACAGTGGGATGTTTCCGAGCTACGCGAGCACCTTGGGGTGGTCTCGAACGATTTATATGCGCGCAGCGAACGTGATCCGCTGGGGCTGGAAGTCGTGGTTTCCGGTTTCTACAGCAGCTTCGGTTTGTGGCCTCATCACCAACCGACTTCGGAGATGACAGAGCGTTCGCGAGCGGCGATGCGGCAGATGGGCGTGGAACACCTCGCTGGCCGGCGCTACAGCGAGATGTCGTCGGGTGAACGGAAGCGGGTGCTGATCAGCCGTGCGCTGGTGCACGACCCGGAGACGTTGATCCTGGATGAGCCGAGCGACAGCCTCGACCTGGGGATGCTGAAAGATCTGCAGGCGCGCTTGCGGCGATTGGCGCAAGCCGGAACCGGGGTGGTGCTGGTGACTCACCATCTGCACGAGATCATTCCTGAAATCACGCGGGTGGTCCTACTGAAGAAAGGGCGCGTCTTCCGCGATGGCGCGAAGCAACAGATCCTGACGCGAGAGATCCTCTCGAAGCTCTATGAAACCGACGTGGAGCCAGTTGAACGCGACGGGTTTTATCAGTACTGGTAGTTCTAGCGGTGTGGCGTGTCGGAGTTGCCGATAAAACACTGGTGCACGAGCGACGAGCCGAAACGCGCAACGACGTCGTGGGCGATAGCAGATTCCTTGATCTCTTTGAACTTGAAATCGATGGACCCATCTTCGCGCACGGTGGCGAGCAGGTAGCCGTAGACGTCAGTCTTGGCTTCGGCGGCTTTGTGCGCATCTTCCGGCAGCTTGTAACGATGGGCTCCGGCGGTGCCGACGATCCAGCCGGGCAGCACGCCGCCGTGCGACTTCCAATAATCGGTATCGAAGATGCCGCGCATATAGAAATGCGAATGGCTGGCGAGCACGTAGACGTTCTTCCTGGTCTGGGTATGGAGATCGAGCAGGTCGGAATAGATGTGATCGCCGCTGGATTCTCCAACCTTCCAATTGTTCATGCTGTGACCGGCCGCCAGGCTGTTGGGCAGAGCGGCATGCATGCCCACCACGACGGCTTTCACTGAATCGCTCTTTTTATCGGCAGCGAGAACCTTTTCCAGCCAGGTGACCTGGGCGGGGTCGAACTCGTCGTCGGTGGCGTTGTCGAGATAGATGAAGTCGATTCCCTGCTGGCGCCAGTGATAGTAAGTCTTCGCGGTGGTGTCGTTGGGGTCGTCCTGCTGACGTTGTTGCTGGAGGACGGGGGCGTCGAGCCACTTGGAGAAAGTTTGAACAAACTCGGCACGGGTTTTCGGTGGGATGGTTTCGTGATTGCCGATGCCGACGTAGAAAGGCATGTCGCCGAAGAGGGAGAGCTGGTTGTCGATTGCATCCTGCCAGGCAGTCTGCTGATAATCGGCGAGGACGCCGGCGCGAGGGCCGGTGGCGCGGTTGGCGATATCTTCATCGATGCCGAAGATGGCGCGGAAATCGCCGAGATGCCAGTAGAACTGGGCATTGTCTTTCTTCGCGCCGGCCGCGATGGCCGTCATGACGATGTCGCCGCAGTTGCGAGAGTCACCCGAGACGACGAAATTCCAAGTGGCGGGCTTGGTCGCGGGCTGCGCCGATAGCACCGGCACGATCAGGAGCAGAAGAACGGAGGCACTTAACAGGGTTCGTCGCATGGCGTGGTTCCCTTCCCGCACATTCTGTCTATTGTATGCAAGTGACGGCGAATCCATTCGAGCACTTTGCAGATACGAGCGTGCACCGTAGAACTTGGATATGTCTCGCGTAGATCGTCCAGTACAACATGGGGTGTTGGTGCAAAAGGCGGTGGAATGGCTCCGCCGGCAATATCGGTGCGGAATTATTTTGTCGGAGCAATCGTGCGCGACGGGGGAGATTCCGGACGCCATCGGGTGGAAGGGCCATAGCCGGTCAGTGGTGGTGGAGTGCAAGGTGAGCCGCGCCGATTTCCTGGCCGATGCACGTAAGGATTTCCGGCTGCGTCCGGAAGAAGCACTGGGGTCGGAGCGAATTTATATGGCGCCCGCGGGTCTGATCGCGCCAGAGGAACTGCCCGCCTGCTGGGGACTGCTGGAGTACAGCAACAGGATGGTGAGGCTGGCGGTCAAACCGGTGCGTCGCGACCTGCGAACCCCGGCCGGGCTGATGAAGGAGATGAATCTGCTGCTGGCAAGCTTGCGTCGGGTTGAAGTGCGCATCGAGCCGCAGACCATCACGGACTTCCTGAAATGGAAGAACCGCATGTTGGAGTACAACGGCGGTGCGCTGCCGGAGGGTTTGGTGGACGATGCGGATGAGGGCAATGTGCACCTGGATCCGGTGGCCGAATGCTAGAGGCGCAATTACGTTGGTACATGGGCCGCAAGATTACTTTGGGGACTGGGGGGCGAGATGGATTCGCCGGGCGGCCCGTAAGTGCCATGTTGGAAGCGACTTAAATCAATCAATGTTGGAGAAACCGGACTTTTCGCAGGGTCGACCGTGGCCCGCGAAGGCACAGGGTGCGGCGCACCGGGGGAAGGAAAGTCTCGACATTCGAAATCAATGCGCTAAACTTTGGACACCTCGAATGATTGGTCCTGCTCCCTCCGAAAAGTGTATGGAGGATGTTTGCGTGCGGAAAGACAAGGGTTTTTCACTCATTGAACTTCTGATCGTAGTCGCGATAATTTTGATTATCGCGGCGATTGCGATCCCTAATCTGATGCGCTCGCGCATGGCCGCGAATGAAGCATCGGCGGTCAGTTCGATGCGGTCGATCAACACAGCGCAAATCGCCTACAACGCAACGTTCCCGTCGACCGGCTACGCATCGACCTTGTCGGCGCTGGGACCACCGGCGGGCTCGGCCTGCCTCGCATCTGGCGATGCCACCTCGAGCACCGCTTGCTTGCTGGATAACGTATTGCAATCGGGAACGAAATCGGGCTACACCTTTGCGATTTCCAACGCCACCGGCACTCCCACCACCACTTACCAGGTGAACGCGAATCCGACGATTGCAGGCTCGACGGGACAACGCCACTTTTTCACGGATGCCACTGGCGTCATCCGCTTTAACGCGACCACCACAGCGACCTCCAGCGACAGCCCGATTCAGTAAAGCCGTCGAATGTAGTGCCACTAGCGGCAGCTCAGGCTGCCGCTTTGTCATGGGCGCGAGAGTGCTTTACTCTGTCGGGTGGAGGGCAAAGAGCGAAGCATGTCGGCCATCGACCGCGTTCTCGAAGCGAATCGGAAAAACGCCATTTCCTACGACCCGAAAGAGGTATCGCCGAGGCCGCGGCTCAGGCTGGCGGTTCTCACCTGCATGGACACGCGCATCTCGCTGCCGTCGCTGGGACTGACGGTGGGCGATGCTCACATGATCCGCAACGCCGGAGGGATTGCCACCGATGACGCTGTCCGTTCCCTGGTGGTTTCGCATTACCTGCTGGGTACCAGCGAGATTATGGTCATCAGTCACACGGATTGCGGCCTGATGAAAGCGACCGAAGAGGAACTGCACCGAACGATCGCCAAGGAGGCAGGCGGCGCGCCGAACTCCGAAATACGGTTCCACGCTTTTCAGGACGTCGACGCCAACGCGCGGGCTCAGGTGGAACGGCTCACATCCCATAACTGGCTGCGCAATCGCGTGAAGGTCCGCGGGTTCGTCTTCGAAGTGGAGACAGGCCGACTGCGCGAAGTACAGCGCTAACCAGCCCGCCTTCTTAAATCGTCTTTTGTACGTGCGGAGCTTCAGGCATGGGCTGAATTGCGGGATTGCCTTGCCGCACGAGTTGGAGGCTCGGCTCGGAGCGAATGGCCTGCACCAGGGCGCGCGTCACCTTGTCGTCGACGAGCGAGACGTTGTCGAGCGGCACCGGGTAGCGAATCACGAGCTCGAGAGCGGTATCGGTAAAGCGAAAACGGCTTTGTGGCTGCGGGGCTTTTATCGGAATCGTCAGGGTTTGCTGCATGTAATTGTGCTGGCGCATGATTTCGTCGCGGTATTCTTCGAAGACCTGAGTCACCGCGTCAAGTAGCAATTTCTCCGCATGGTGAAAATCGGTTTCCGGCGCCAGGGTCAGCGTGATGCGATGCCAGGTGAAGTTGGTGCCGGGTATCTGCTTGAAGAAATTTGCCGTGGGTTGAAAGAGGACGGCGTTGGAGAACACGACGACCCGCCCGGTCGGCTGCTCTTCTCCGCCGTTGCCGTCGACTTCCATTAAATGCATCCGGACAAGACCGATGTCGATAACGTCGCCGGTCACGCCGGAGATCGTGACGCGATCGCCAACGCGGATTCCCCACTTGCCGATGAGCAGGAAATAAGCCACCACCGAGAGAATGACGGTCTGTAGGGCGACGGCCAGGCCGGCGGTGATGAAGCCGGCGAAGGTCGCAATCGAGCCCACCTCCGTGACCAGCATGAACAAAATAATCAGAAAAATCGCAAGGCTGGTGACGATGCGACGCAGCAACATGATCTGATTGCGGCGGCGAGTGTCCTGCACGTACCGCATGGTGGCGCTGCGCCAGACTTCTGAGGCGGCGAAGACCAAGCCAACGGCGATCACCAGGAATGCCAGACGCAGCAGGAGACGCTTCAATTCCTGGCGATAAGCGACTTCGGTGTCATTGCGCCATTCGGAGAGAGTTGCGCGGAAGGAGTCGAGCAACACGAGAGCCTTACCGAGGGGAACGACCGCCGCGGAACCCTGTTTGAACCGCGCCGTGAGCTCGGCAATCTGCTTGGTGCGCTGCTCGACAGCGGCAGCATCATTCAGGTCGGGCGCTGCGCTGAGCGACGCTCCCTGCTGGGAGGCGGACTTAAGCTCCTGGAGGAGCGGGGCGCGAAGCTTCTGCATGGCCGCCCGCAAGGCTGCGGTCGAGGCCAGTTGGTCTTTCTGGGCGCTCAGCTTGGCGTTGTAGGCGAAGCTCTCCTCGATGGTGCCGATGATGCCGGAAGCCTCCTGCTTGCGTTGGGCAGCGGGCGGGGTGGAGGACGATGCCGAAGAAGCTGCGTTGGCAGCAGCGGCCTTCTTGTTGGCTGCCGTCGGGTTGCTGGCGTTGAGTTCGGGAACGGCACGTTCCAGTTCATCGATCTGCGCCGCCAGGCCAGCGCGACTTCCGGAAGCTGTGCTGTTGATGAACTGCATGAAACCGCTCAGGGTTTCGCTGCGCGCCTGGGCGAGATCGAGTTCGCTACGGGTTTCGTCGATCTGGGCGCGCAACATCTGCAGCTTCTTGCCTTTCGCCGTCGCAACTTGCTTTTCGAGGGCGTCGAGTTCGGCTTGGGACTGTTTCACCGCGTTCTGGGCCTGAATCGCGGCCTGGGCCAAATTCTGGGCGTTTACGGCGCTATCCCCGTCGGCTGGGGCTCCTGGTTGAGGAGGGTTGGGGGTAGCGTCTGGAGGGTGCAGCGCGGCGACGGCACGGGCGAAATCGAAGCAGTCGCGCAGCACCTCGAGGCTCATCTGGCGGAGATTCTCGATGTAAACGACGTCGGAGGCATCGGTGGCGAGTTGCTGTGCGCCGACGATCTGCCGGTGCCATTGAATTGCCTGGTTGAGGAAGGTGATCACGTCGTGATCGGTCGTACTTGCTTGTGGGACGCCGGGCGTGGTCAGCAGGACCACGGCCATGGCGGCACTTACAAAGAATTTTCTCGATAGAAAAAAAGCCATTGCTGGTGAGATGCCGGAGGCGCGGGAAACGATCCCGCCGGGGTCAGAGTACCGGGCGTGGAGCAGCACGGAAAAAGCCCCCCGCAGAGGGCTCAAGGACGCTGGAAGAGAACCTACCAACCAAGATCGGCGTTGGGCCCGGAGTCTTCGGAAGCGGACGATGGATCGGCTTCGAGGGAATGGAACCGGTTGCGTTTCCTGTAACCCATCACGGTGAGCAATACGCAAATGCCCATCGGGGGGAAGACGAGAACGAGAATGCCGCTTTTGAGGGCCTGGATCATCTTCTGGCCGGAGCCTGCCGCCTGGGTGTAGCACAAGGCGCAGCTCTGGGCGATGGCGGAAGCGGGCAGCAGAACAGCGAGCGCCATGGCAGAGCCCAACAGAAGCATGCGCAGCGATTTCATCATTCCACCTTCAACGTCCCCGGATTTAGTTGGGCCAGGGCTTCATATGGATGATCCGGAAGCTGTCGCTCCAGAACATGTTCATCATCAGGAGCACGAACACGGTCGCGGGAATCAGGGCAAACATGAGCGACCGCTTCTCCTGGAATAGATGCATAAAGAACAGTACACCGAGGCCTGCCTGGATGATGGCCAGGGAGAGCATTTCAAGCACATGCTGGCCGATGGTGCCCGGCCGGTAGGCAAGCAGGATCTGCAGCCCGGCGATAACCAGGATGATGAAGTAGACGATGATATCGCTCTTCAGACTCTCTTCACGCATGGTACCGGTCATAGATTTTTCTCCGCGCTTATTTTTCTACGTTCAACAGGTAAACCAGCGGCACCACGAACATCCAGACGAGATCGACAAAGTGCCAATAGAGGCCCCAGAGCTCCATGTCGGCGGCCTTGTAGCGTCCGCGTTTGTAGCCGAGGGCAACCACGGTCAAGGCAATGACGCCGCCGATGACGTGGGTTAAGTGCAAGCCGGTGATGGAGAAAAAGACCGCGCCGAACTGGTTCGATCCCCACGGATTATGAGTGAGAGTGACGCCCTCGTGGATCATGCCGCGCCACTCGTTGAGGTGCAATCCGGCGAAGACAAGGCCGAGGAAGACGGTGATGAACGTCCATTTTATGGAGCCATCTTTGTCTCCAGCCTGGGCCTTGCGGACGCCGATCAGCATCGTCAAGCTGCTGGTAACGAGGACGAAGGTCATGATGATGACATTCACGATGCTGGGCGAAAACTTGAAAGGCATCGGCCAGTCGGACGAGGCATTGCGCAAGTAGCCGTAGCCGTAGAGCATGGCTCCAAAGGTTACGGCGTCCGAGATGATGAACAGCCACATCACCAGTTTTTTCGAGGGGATGGAAAATGGCGGTGCTTCGTACTGATCTCCATGCCCAACTTGTGCCACGTCAGCTTGACTCACAGAGCCTCCGGCAATCGGATTCGAGGTCCCGGGCTAACCCAGGTGGTTTGCCCGGTAAAACTAGAATTTGAACCAAAGCAGCAAAAGCAGGTAGATCCAGAGCGCGCCCATGAAATGCCAGTAGTAGGCGGTGCCATCCAGAGTGCTGCGCCGCAGCGTAAAAACATGCCCGCTGGTCTTGAGGATGACGCGGGTTAAGCCTCCGAGACCGCCAGCCACGTGAATGGCATGCACCACCGTCATGACATAAAAGAATGAACTGGTGGGACTGGTCGCGAGATAGACGCCCTGCGCTTTGAGCTGTGACCACGCGACGAACTGCCCAACCACGAAGACGAGGCCTAACGCGAGGGTGGAACCGAGCCAGGCGAGAGGAACAATCTGCGAAGCGTTCTCGCCCTTGGCGTAAGCCAGAACTTTACGGCGCGCGATTTCAAGGGTGATGCCGCTGAGCACGAGGACGGCGGTATTGAAATACAGGATCGACGGCAGGACGATATGCCGCCAGTCATCCGCCGAGCCCTGGCGCACAACCGCCGCGCTGGTGAAGGCGGCGAACATCATCCCGATCGTTGCCAGCCCGACCCAGACCCCAGTGCGAATCGGCTCACCCGCCCGGTCTTCTACCGAGCGCAGGTTTCCGCCCTCGGGAGATTTGGGGATGGAACCCCCACCGCCGGCCTTGCGCGCAACGTCGCGCTCGACTTCGACAAGCTGACCAATTCTCAGCGGTTCATTGAATGCGCTTGACATCATGACCCCTTGGAACTCCCCCGCAGGTCGCGAAACCTGCGGGGCTAACCCCGTACTGTTTTGTTTGGCACGACGAAGTCATGCCGTGAATGCACGACCAACTATTTTTCGTCGCGCTCGACCACGATCTGTTCAGGATCGGTCTGCATGACGTAATCACCGGTTGAGCTTTCGATGCCGTACTGATACGGGTCGTGGTATACGACCGGGTGAACGCCGCCGAAGTTATCGAAGGGCGGTGGCGATGGCATTGTCCATTCGAGCGAGGTGCACTCCCAGGGATTAGCCGGCGCCTTGGGCCCTTTGAAGCGGCTGTAGGCCAGGTTGACGAGGAACACTAACTGGAACGCTCCGGTAATCAGCGCCGCAAACGTGATGAACTTATGCAGCGGAAGGAGCGGTATCAGGTAGTCATCCACGAACGCAGAGTAGCGGCGGACATTGCCGACCAGGCCGAGGTAGTGGAAAGGCATGAAGATGCAATACGTCCCGATGAAGGTTCCCCAGAAATGGATCTTGCCGAGGGTCTCGTTCATCATGTGGCCGGTCATCTTGGGGAACCAGAAATAGGTTCCGGCAAGGATGCCGAAGATGGAGGCGACGCCCATCACCATGTGGAAGTGGCCGACGACGAAGTAGGTGGCGTGGAGATAGATGTCGATCGACGGTTGGGCAAGGAAGAAGCCGCTGACGCCGCCGCTGACGAACATGGAGAGAAACCCGAGGGCGAACAGCGAAGCGGTAGTAATGCGCAGCCGCGATCCGTAGATGCTACCCAGCCAGATCAGGGTTAACACGGTGGCCGGGATGGTGATGACCAGGGTGGGGAAAGAGAACGCCAGCGACGACCAGGGATTCATGCCGCTGATGAACATGTGATGTCCCCACACCACGTAGCTGAGGAAGCCGATGGTCATCATGCTGCCGATGACGACTTTGTGGCTCAGCAATGGGCGGCGCAGGCTGTTGATGAGGATGTGCGAGACGATGCCGGCGGCGGGCAGAATCGCGATGTAAACCTCGGGATGGCCGAAGAACCAGAACAGGTGCTGCCAAAGCAGCGTGGAACCACCGGAGTGCGGCTGCAGGCGGTCACTGATCACGAGGCCCGAGGGAATAAAGAAGCTGGTTCCGGCAACGCGATCGAGACAGAGCAGGATGCAGGCCGGGAGCAGCACGGCGAAGGCCAGCAGCGCGATGCAGGAGGTAATGAACCATGCCCAGGTGCTGAGCGGCATGCGCATCATCGTCATGCCCTTGGCGCGCAGGTCAAGGGTGGTCGCGATAAAGTTCAGCGATCCAAGCAGCGATCCAATACAGAAGATCGCAATGGAAATACCCCACAGGGTCTGTCCATAGGCAAGCCCCGGTCCGGCATCGCCTCCAACCGCGCTCAAAGGAGCATAGGCGGTCCAACCGGAGATCGGGGGGCCATCAGGGATAAAGAAAGCCGCCATCAGCACGATGAACGCGACGAAGGTGGTCCAGAACGACATCATGTTGAAGCGCGGGAAGGCCATGTCTTCCGCGCCGATCTGGATGGGCAAGAAATAATTGCCGAAGGCCGCGAACGGAGCGTTGGTGAGCACGAAGAACACCATGATCGTTCCGTGCATCGTCAGCAAGGACAGATAGTATTCCGGCGTCATCACGTCGCCAGGCGCGCCCACCTTGCTGAGCAGATGGAGGCCGGGAAGCGGTGAGTTCGGCCACACCAGGTGAATACGCATCAGCCAGGAAAGGAACATGCCGATGAAGACCGCGGCGAGGGCGAGACCGTAATACTGCAAGCCGATGATCTTGTGGTCGAGACTAAAGACGTATTTGCGAATGAAGCCTTGCGGCGGTGCATGGTGCTGGGCCGCGTGCGTTGAAGACATGTCGTGCATTCCCCTACCTCGCCAGAAGGATGCCGGCAGCGCTCGGGGCGCGGCCGGGAATTCTTACTGTTGCGACGCTTTTTCCTTCATCCACGCGTCATAGTCCGCCTGCGTCATTACATCCAGGTACGCCTTCATGTTGTAGTGACCCAATCCGCAAAGCTGAGTACAAACGATTTCGTACTTGCCCGGCTTGGTGGCGGTGAAGTGCACCATCAGGTCGAGCCCTGGAACGAAGTCCTGCTGCACGCGAAGCTCGCGGACGTAGAAGGAGTGCCCTACATCCTTAGAGTGCAGGAGAAGGCGAACTTCCTTATTTACAGGTACGCCAAGTTCTGCCGTGACGACATCGTCACGCGACTCGACATCGTGCTCGGGATCGAGCCCGAAGAAATTCTGGCTGCCTTCATCGATCTTCTCCGGATGTTGCGCCCCGAGCTTGCCGTCAGGGCCGGGGTAGCGGAAGTAGAAGGCGAATTGTCCAGCCTGGGCCTGCACGGTAAGAGCATCTGCCGCGGGAGCCGCGAAGTACTGCCCTGCCCAGGCACGCTGTCCTAAGATGCCGAGCGCCAGCACCTCGGTCCCAACCAGGATGACTGCCGCTGCGACCATGACCTTGGCGCCACCGGGGAAGCTCCTGATTTTCCCGGCATCCTTGCGGTCCGCGAAACGGAACACAAAGAAAGCCAGGATGAACTGGGCGGCGAGAAAGGCGCATCCCGCTTCGACCATGGTGTCGGAAATCTGCTCATCGATCAGGTGTCCCTGGGTCGATATGTCTTCCGGCATCTTCCACGTGTGATTGATGATCGGAATCGCCGATACGATGGCAATCAAAACCAGAACGACAGCGAACAGTTTGCCCATGCCGCTTCCTCTTCGGAATTACGATCTCGGATCGTGCATTATGAAGGAGAGCTGCAAGGCAATGCCTCGCAGCTCTCGGGTGTGGTTAGTACGCCTTGCCTTTGAAAGTGAAGTTGAGTGTTTTGGTCTCGCCGGCGGCACCGATGGTGACGTCCTGCTGCTGAGTACCGAGCGTTTCCTGCCACGCAGTCACAGTGTATTTGCCTGGCGGAAGGTCCTTCAGGCTGAACCCGCCGTCTTTTCCCGTCACGGCCGAGTGGGCGGTCTTCAGCACCACGATGTAGCCGTGCATCCAGGGATGGATGTTGCATTTCACGGGAATGAATTCCGCCTGCTCGAATTTTGCATCCAGCGGCGGGGATCCGGGCGGCTGCGACTTGTTCCATTCACGATTGGTTTTCGCCAACGGGTGAATGTTGTGCGAGGTGGGATCGCTGTTGGTGATCTTCATGTCCTGATTGACGTGAAGGGCGGTAATGTGGCCGATGTAGCGGCAACCGTGCTGATCGAGGGTGACAGCTTGTGAGGGAACCGTCCCTTCATCGTTGGCGCCCGCCGAGATGTAAACCACCACATCGGCCAGGGTATTGCCCGGGCCTTCCGTGGCAGTTTCCGTCGTCGGTGGAGTGGCCGCGGGATAATCCTTCGCGCAAGCCGGCTCCTTCGACATATCGATGACCTTCTGCTTGGGAACCGGTCCATCGACCTTGACCGTCCCGCTGATGGTGCCGGCGAAAGCGCTCGCCGACCCAATCAGCAGTGCGAGTGTTGCTGTACACACTTGCTTCATTTGCATCCGTATCTCCTGGGCTTAGAACTCGTTGCTATTTCCCGCTGCTCGGAGGTTTCGTCTGGTCCGGCGGCGGAGCTTGGTTATTATCCTGCGCCGGAGGAGCAACATCCGGTATTTTTCCGCCTGCAGCTTTCAGGACTTCCCTCTCTTTACTCGGACGGGTTACCTGCAAGGTGCGGAGGAAATGGACAAGGTCCCACGCCTCATCCGGCTTGATGTTGTCCGCAAAAGACGGCATCGGAGTTCCATCAAGGCCGGTCATGAAATCACGGTAAATGTCGCGATTGGTTTCGCCGCACTTCAAGCGGCCGCCGGTGGAGAAGTTGTAAGGCTTGATCGGCATGTCCTTGCTGTCGGTCAGGGTGGCGGCGGATGGGCCGTCTCCGCGGCCGAGCGGGCCATGACACTTCCAGCATTCCAGCTTCACGAAGAGAGCTTTGCCGCGGGCAATACTCTCGATCGTCACTGGCGTCTCCGCGGTAATCGGGATGGGTGGTCCAGACTTCTCCGTTTTCCAACGCGGCGAAAAGGTCTTCACGTAGGCGATCAGGTCGGCGCGGGTTTGCGGTGTAAGCGGCCGCCACGGCGGCATGTTGCTGGTGTTGAAGCCGCGCGTGATCGCGTTGTAGAGATCTTCATCGGTAGGCAACGTGCCGGTCGGAGTGGAACGGCATTTGAACGTCGCCTGGGTGAAATCGCGAGGCTTGGGATCGATCCACGGTGCGTTTTCACCGGCGCCATCGCCATACGGACCATGGCATCCGATACACCAGCGACGGTAATCCTGTTTGCCCGCGTCGGCATGACCGGTGACATTGCCAATGTGCGAAACGAAGTCGTGGGTCGGCGGGGTTTGTGGGACCGGTTGCGGCATGCCGCTTCCCGGAGGTTCCTGGGCGAGCGCCGGAACGGCGATCGCTATGGCGAAGCTAAAGCTCATGGACAGCAAACTTTTCGTTATCGCATTCATAGTCATCACCGTTTAGAAAATGAAATCCATGCCGGCAAACACGCTCTGGTAGCTGTTGTCGAGCAAGCTCGTGCCGCTGGGGAAGGCGTGCTTCTGGTTGACGCGCGAATACTCTCCATGGATGGCGAAGCCTGCGCGGCTCGTCATGAACGGGTAGTAGCGGAAGCCGATGGTATTGGAGTTGAGGTTTCCGGCGTCGCTTGGATAAGCGTCGTTGGCCTGCTGCTGCATGCGAATCGCCTCAAACCGGTAGGTTGCGATGAACTGGGGATTGGGCATGTAATGCGCCTCAACCATTCCATCGTTCCACGACGGATCGTGCGATCCAGCCGGCAGGATGCCGTTGGCCGGCGTGTAGTTCGCCAGGTAAGCGCTCTCGCTGCCGTGACCGAACATCGGGGTCACGTCGAACTTCTTGAAATACAGGAGAGCGAATACGTCTTCGCGAGCGAACGTCTTGTTGCCGCGACCCGTACCCGGTAGATCCGCGCCGCCGCTGGTCAGGTAATAGGTTGGAGCCTGGCCGACGTAGACCTGCGCGCCTATGCGTTCGAAACCGAGACTGCCGGCATTGAATCCGGTGCTGAAGGTAAAGTCGCCATCGTAGGTGCTGCCGTAAGGAATATCGACGTTGCCGTCATTACTGCTCAACAGCGACGCCGAGAAGCGAGTGTAGTCGTTCTTGGAGTGCCCAAGCCACTCCATGCCGAGCTGGTTGTCACCCAAGCCCCACTGGTATGGATTCTGATCTCCGAAGGGCAGGAAGTGATAGAACTGGTAAAGGCCGCCATTCGGGGATAGCGTCAAAATGCGCTTCTCCGAAATCAGGTTGTCGAGTTCCATCTTGCCGAACTTCAAGTTCGCCCACGATGAATGGAACAGGTTGTCGAATCGAACCCAGGCAGACTCGAAGTGGAAGGCACCCGTCTCGTCGGAAGACGGAACCAGCAGGAAGGAGATGTCCTTGTTGAGCGTGCCGGCAGTGAGGATGTCGAGGCCGGTGAGGTTGAATCCGTGGGTGGTGACGGACTGGTATCCGGAAGCTGCTTGATCGGTGGCCGTCTTGGTAACTGTTTCCGCGTCCCAGTTCGGGGTAATGCGGAAAGCGACCGGCCAGTAAGAGGGGTTTTGCCAGATCGGAGCATCCCGATCGTTCATCAATTGGTAGCCGTTGTCTTTGAAGGTCTGCCCGAAGTTGTTCAGTTTAGGCCAAGCGTCGTGACAGGCTGAACAAGGCAGCCCATACTTCCTGGCGAACGCAGCAATCGCGAAACTCGACTGGCTGCTCGATACAACGAAGATCAGGAGAAACGAAACCGCTGCAAGGAACGAAGCGGTGCCCGACCGCAGGCCCCTCAGGTGCCTGGCTACATCCATCCGCATACCAGCTCCTCTGACCACATGTCTTGGTTCAGAATGCAAACAGCGTCTCTAGCTACGCGACACAGTGAGAACTGCATCTCGACACGGCCACGAGTCTGTTGTTCGCTCGTTTTCGCAATGCCGACTCGACTTGCCGGACCCGCAAAAAGCCTCGTCCCCGGCTCTGTTTTCAATGTCAAAAAATTGTAGAAAAAACGTTTTTGTTGTATGGAAGATAGGAGCGTCTTCCACTTCAAAATCGGGAAAGGGCAAAAGCTTTCCCCTGCTTAGCCTTGACTTTTTGTCATTCCCCACAAACGGTGGAGGATAGTACGCTTGCGCCAAAAAAAATGCAAATGGCTCTTTAGTGCCGCCTCCGTAAAGATAAGTCAATGAAAAAACGATTAGGTGAACGTTTCGTCATCTTGGGCCGGAACGCCGAAAAGCTCGGCGGCATGGCGATCCCACGCACTTGACATCGCGCGGGCGAGGAGAGTACGAATGGCTGGCAGTCGGCACATGGTTTCACTTCTGACGAACCTCCTGTCCAACCTCTTGCACCGTGATCCTTCGCGACGGCCGTGCCCGGATATCCGTCGGCTCCTCTTTTGTCTTACCGTCACAGTTCTATTGTTTTCACCACTTTGCAGCGCTGCCACCAAGAAGACGGTGCGTGAGTCGCCCAACGCTCTCAAGGTGATCCTGAACGCCCCGGCCAAGGATGTGATCGAGGCAGTGGAGGAAGTGGCGGGCGATCAGGTCATTTACGGCACCCAGTCCTATCAGCGGGAACGGAACCTGACCGGAGCGCACTCGGCGGAGAGTTCGAGCGCGTTCGCGGACCTGGAGAGCACAGGAACCATACTGTACAAGGTGGCGGACGGGGTTCTTTCGCCCACAAACTTCAAAGAGAGCGGCGACCAAGGCACGATCACGGTGCGCTATGTGATCACGCCGTTCGACGAAAAGAGCACGAATCTCCGGATTGATGCGGTGTACATCGAGGACACCAGCCGCAAGATCCACGACTCGGATGGATCGGTGGAGACGGCTGAGTTTGGGGAAATTCGCGAACACGTGGAAAAGATCGCCGCCAAGCGTGAAATCGAGAAGGACGAAGAGGCCAGGGTTGCGCGCGAGCGCCAGCAGAAACAGTCCGAAATCGACCTGATGTCGCGCCAGGATGCCGCCGCCGCGGCGAAACGCGCGGCCGCCGCCCCCCTTTCCAGCGACCTCGAGCAACGGGTTGCGCAGTTGCGCAAGCAAGCGGAGATACGAGTCGGACCTTCCGGAACGCAATTGAAGACCGCTCCCTATAAAGGCGCTGCCAACCTGCAAGCGCTGGCTCCTTATACCGACGTGGTTGTGCTCGTCATCACTCCCTATTGGTATGGCGTGCAGACGGCAGATGGTCACCGTGGCTGGATCCATCACAGTGAAGTGGAGCACCTGCCGTGAACGGATGGCGGCGGGAGATCCGCGTGGTTTTGATGGTGTTGTGTTTGGCGGCTGCCGCCTTGGCGCAGACGACGGAGGCGCTGCGACAGTCGTTCAACGCGCCCAAAGCAGATGTGGAACAAGCCCTTAAAGATTTGAACGCGTATCAGAGCGGGAGACTGCCGTTCGTCGAAGGATTTGTTGGCGCGATCGATCAGCCGCTGTCGAGTTTCGAGAGAGCGTATTACCAGTACACCGTCGAAGTACGCCAGCTCTCCGATGCGGAAGTGACTGTGAGCGTCAATGCGAAGATCAGTGCGTGGTATGTCGACAAGGACGCGGCGAAATCGGGTTACCGGGACCTGCCCTCGAACGGACGCCTGGAAGCTGATCTATTGGACCGCCTGCACGCGCGGCTGCGGACCCATGCTGCCGAAGTAGCCTCGTCGCGCGTACCTCTCGTCTCGCCGAAGCTTTTGGGAATTCCGGAGGCACCTCCGGAGAAAACATCCGGCCAACCGGACGCGCCGAGTTCCGCGTCGACGGGGACCGCGCCCGCCTTTCGGCCATTCGCACCGAACGCAACTCCGATGACGCCCAACTCTGCCCCTCCCGAACAGGATGCGCACTACGAGCGCCTGGTGCAGGAAGAGAAGAGCTTGCACGAAGTGCTTGCCGCGCAGGAGCATCCCGATAACCTGGTGGCCGTGAAGGCAGCGCACACGCCCGTCGTCGCCAGCCCCGCCGAGGGTTCGCGTGTCGTGATGTATGCCGACGCTGAAGATGAGTTCCAGTTCCTCAAGAACGAGGGCGGGTGGGTACACGTCCAGATTTCTGGCCTGAACCGCGGCTGGATTCGCAGTTCGCAGGTAGAGGTACTGGGGGCAACCAAGTCGTCGGTAGCGACCGGACAAGCCGCTCCGGAATCGTTCCGTGAAACCAAGGAAGAGACATCCACGTTTCCCGGAGATTGGGCGCCGCTGCGCGGCAAGAGCGTGAAGATTATCTGGGTACAGCCGAATGGAAAATCAACCCAGAAGAGCCGCTTGTCGTACGCGGAATCGGTCTTCAAGAAGCAGGCACCGCAATTGAATAAAGGCAGCGGCGTGGAAGGCGTTGTGATCGTCTTCGACGCAGCCGAGGGCGGAATGGCCGCTACCACGGTGGCCGTCCTGCAGCAGTGGGGCGCCGGAAGCCTCTCCGATGCAGCCTTCCTGAAGGAATGCTGGTTCGATCCGGCGGAGGCGTTCACCGCTTCGGCGGGACGCTAGGTTCACACCGGTAGTCGGAACAATCCCATACAACAGAACCGCCAAAACAGGTACTTTCGCGGATTGCGTTAGCTTCGCCTGGAGCATAGAGTGAAGTTTCGTTCTGGAGCGTGAGCGGATGGAAACAAACCAGAACCGCATCCTGCTGTCGGTGGTGATTGCCGTGCTGATCGTGGGCGGCATTACGATCTGGCGGCAACGAGAAGCGAAAGCGAAGACGCCGGTCTTCGGCTGGCATACCCTGGGCAGCGAAAACTTCGAGTTGAAGCCCAGCGGCTATCGTGGATTTTCTTACCGTCAACTTCCCTCGAAGTTTCGCGTGACTTTACGTTCTAGTCAACCGGTGGCTTTCGGCTTTGTGACCCCGGATACGTTTGGTCGTTACACCTCGACTGTTCTACCCGTCGAGTTCGCCAGCTTGCCCTGCGGCACAGCTTCTACCACGAGCGTGGATCTGAACTGCGCTACACAGCCCGAGAAACGTTACTTGCTCCTGGTCGACACGCGCGAAGATCCCGCTCCTGAACCATCGTCGCGAAAAGGCGGCGCTCAGAAAAAGGCGGAAACTGCTGCGCCGGGCTTACCGCAGAACGAAGTATCGATCGCAATGTACGACTGGCGCTGTATCGAGCATTGCGAAAACCTGCCGGCCGCACTGGAACCCGCGCCCTAACCTTGTATCGTCTACACTGGTTCTCCATGAAGCTGTCACGGACTCTACTTCTACTCACTTCCCTTGCAATTGCTGCCCAGGCCGCGCCCAATCCTGCTGGACTCAATGCCCAGGTAGACCAACTACTGCCGAAACTACGGGAGTTGTATATCGACTTGCATCAATCTCCCGAACTCTCGCTGCATGAAACCAACACGGCCGCGAAGATGGCTGCCGGTCTGCGTAAACTGGGCTTCGAGGTTACGGAGCACGTTGGCGGTACAGGCGTTGTCGGAGTACTGAAAAATGGCGAGGGGCCAGTGGTGCTGATTCGGACGGAACTGGACGCGCTCCCGGTGGAGGAACAGACCGGCCTTCCCTACGCGAGCAAGGTGCACACCAAGAACGCCGATGGGATTGACGTTCCGGTGATGCACGCGTGTGGTCACGACCTGCACATGGCGAGTTGGATGGGCACGGCAACGTTGCTGAGCCAGGACAAGGCCGATTGGCACGGGACGCTGATCATGCTCGGGCAACCGGCAGAAGAGATCGGCGCCGGGGCCAGGGCGATGATCAAAGACGGACTGCTGACGCGCTTTCCCAGGCCGGATTACGCCATCGCGGTACACGATGATTCGTTCATGCCCTCCGGCCAGGTCTCGGTTACGCCAGGGCCGATCATGGCCGGCGCGAACTCAGTGACCATCACCATCTTCGGCAAAGGCGGCCATGGCGCGGCTCCGCAAACCACCATCGATCCCATCGTGATCGCGGCGCGGACGGTGCTCAGCCTGCAGACGATTGTCGCGCGAGAGATCAATCCTCTGGATCCGGCGGTGATCACGGTCGGAGCGATTCACGGGGGAACGAAGCACAACATCATTCCCGACCAGGTGCAGCTTTTGCTCACGGTGCGCTCGTTCAAGCCGGAAGTGCAGAAGCATCTGCTGGCCTCGATTGCGCGCATCACGAAAGACGAAGCCGCTGCGGCCGGGGCGACGCAGGAACCGAAAATCGAGGTCTCCGAGCCGCTTTACTTCACCAACAACGATCCTCATCTTGCCGAACGATTGATGCAGGTGCTGGAACCGGTCCTGGGCAGCAAAAACGTGGTGAATGACCAGCGCCGCATGGTGTCGGAAGATTTCAGCGAGTTTGGCCGCGCGGGGATTCCGAGCGTACTGATGTTCGTGGGAGGCGTGAAGCCGGAGAAGTTGGACGAAGCGCAACGGAGCGGCGAAACTTTACCGTCGTTGCATTCATCCAAGTGGGCGCCGGACCTCGAGCCGACCATGCGAACGGCGATCTTGACCGAGGTCAGCTCGGCGCTCGACCTGTTTTCTGTAAAGAATCGCTAGAAACTGTGTTGTCGCTTGCAAGTTGCTCCAGCGACCGGGACACTGCATACGTGAGGGTACTGACAAAATTTCTTCTATCGGCAGCCGACGCGCGCCAGTTCCCTGCCCCTGGCGTGCCGGAGATCGCTTTTCTAGGCCGTTCCAACGTTGGCAAATCGAGTTTGATCAACGCCCTGGTTGGATCGAAGATCGCCAAGACCAGCTCAACCCCCGGACGCACCCAGACCATCAACTTCTTCGAGATCCGTCGTCCCGGAAAACCGCGTGCCGACTGGATCTTTGCGGACCTGCCGGGCTACGGGTACGCGCGGGTGCCGAAAGATCTGCTGGCAGAGTGGCCGAAATTTATCGATCCATATTTGCAGGAAAGGGCTGCGCTGGCTCTGTGCATTTCGATCATCGATGCCAGCATTCCCCCGCAGAAGAAAGATCTTGAGCTTCTCAACTGGCTTCGCCATGTGGAACGTCCTTACGTGGTGGTGGGGACGAAGATAGACCGCGTCTCCAACAACCAGCTGCGCAACAATCTGCAAAAGCTGAAAGAAGAGCTGTTGGTGCAGGAGATTGTGCCGTTCTCGGCCAAGGGCACTACCGGCCACGACGAGTTGTGGAAAAAGATTCGCGAAGCTGCCGGGACAGACGCTCTGGACGGAACGCACGGCTAGATTTCTGTCTGCGGTTTCAGTTCCTGCATGACCGACTGAATCAACTCTTTCGCGTCCGTCATGCTTTTCATGATGGCCTGGATGTCCATTGCCGGCTTGCCGGGTTGACGCGCGCTCTGGCAATAGACTCCGTGCTGCCCGACCAGCGCCATGGCATCGGTCAGCAGATCAAGCGTGACCGCGAGCCGTCCGCGCGACGGTCCCATCATGAATTCAAATTTTTCCAGGTCCTGCCGGTGATCATCGAAGACCGTCATAGCTTGATTGTACTTATCGTCGGCGGCGAACGATAATGTCACGCGGCTCGAATCCATCGATTGACGTACCTTTTGGAGGAACTACATGCGTACCATCGGCAGTTTGCTTTCATGTTTGTTGTTGCTTTCCGTGATCACTTCCGCGCAGGGGGACCAGAAGCCTCGTCCCAGCCCTGCGGGCACAGCCACGTTCAGTTTTGCCGATGGGAAGACCATCACCATCGCCTACAGCCGACCGGTAGCGAAAGGACGCAAGATCATGGGCGGCCTGGTTCCGTACGGAGAGGTTTGGCGGACGGGCGCCAATGAAGCCACCTCTTTCACCACCGATGCCGACCTGGTGATCGGCGGTACCACCGTTCCTGCCGGGAAATACACCCTCTACACGCTGCCGGGCGCGAGTTCCTGGAAGTTGATCGTTAACAAGCAGACCGGCCAGTGGGGCACGAAATACGACCAATCACAGGACCTGGCGAGGATTGACATGCAGGTCAGCAAAACCAGCGCACCGGTCGAGCAGTTCACGATTTCACTCGACAAAGCCGGGAGCGATGCAGCCAAGCTCAAGTTGGAGTGGGAGAACACCTCCGCTGCCGTCGAGGTCAAAGAAAAGAAATAGATTGCGTCTGCGTACCTAAGTGGTGCCCAATCCGCTCGGATTAGGCATTTTGCTGCACGAATCCTGAAAGCAGCAGTTCTGCGTGTTCCTTCACCAGCATCCGAATGAGTTGGGAGGACTCATGGATAAGGACAATGCAAACAGCGTGTTGAAAAATGTGATCGACACCGCGAAAGACGGCGAGAAGGGCTTCCGTGAAGCGGCCGAACATTTCAAGAGCGCCGATTTGAAGAGCATGGCTCAGCGTGTAAGCGCCGAGCGCGCCAGCTTTGCCCGTGAACTCGAACCGGAGTTGCAAACAGACGCGAAGAAGCCATCGGAAGGCTCAATGGAAGGCTCAATGCACCGCGCTTGGATCGACATCAAAACAGCGCTCGGCGGCGGTGATCAGACCATCCTCGATTGGCTGGAGCAGGGCGAAGACCGTGCCAAGAAGGTCTATAGCGAAGCGCTGCAGGCCACCCTACCAACGGCAACCCAGCAGATTGTCCGGCGTCAACATGATCGTGTGTTAGCGACCCATGACCAGGTCAAGGCATTGCGCGATCAAAACCGCGCTGCCTGATCACTACCGTCTCAAGCAAAGAGGCTGGCTATGGCCAGCCTCTTTTCCTGCTTAAAAACTTCTATTGCTGGGCTGTCGTACCGCTGTCCTTCGGCATACGCTCCAGCGCCTTGCGCGCTTCATCAGCGTCTTTGCCCTTGGGAATGATCTTCAGGTAAGCCAGGTAGTTGTCGCGCGCGTCGTCGAAGTGCTTCATTTTTTCCAGGGCCTGCGCCAGCTTGAAGGTCGCATCGGCATCCTTCGGCTTGTAGATCAGCGCCTCTTGATAGCGGCTGGCAGCAGCAGAATAGTTCGCCCGTTTAAAGTAATAATCTCCGACCTCGAGATCCTTCTGCGCCTTGTGCGGGTCCCAGGGATGAAATTCCAAGACGTCGTCCACGTTGCTGTCGGGATGCTTCTTCACATCGTCGGCAGGGGCCGAGGTGTCGATCTTCGTGTCGTTGCTTGAACTCTCTATATCCGAATCGGAGCGCGGAGGCTGATCGGGACGGCCCTGGGGAATATCCTGGGCGAAGAGCGTCGCCGAAACCACGAAAGCTGCGAGGAGCATGAACCAACGGTATTTCACATTCATATTCTAGTGAAATCGCTTATAGATGCGAAGTCCGGTATGTGCCTTATAATCGAGGCACTTTCAGTCACTTTATTCATAGGACGTGCCACCTTTCGTGGACATTCTCTTCGCCACCTTCGCCTTTCTTTTCGGCCTGGTCTTCGGCAGTTTCCTGAATGTCTGCATTTATCGGCTGCCACGCGGCATGTCAGTGGTTTCGCCCCGCTCGGCCTGCCCCACCTGCGAGAAGCCGATCGCGGCTTACGACAATATTCCCGTGCTGAGCTGGATCCTGCTGGGGGGCAAGTGCCGTCACTGCAAGTCTCCCATCACCCCGCGCTACATGATCGTGGAATTCATCTGCGGACTGCTGTTTCTCGCATGCTTCCTTGAATTCGGGCCGCGGGTGGGAAGCACTCTCTATTTCAACGACACCACGCTCCAGCTGCTCGTGATCGCACCTTTCCTTCGTTTTTTGAAATATGCGACGCTCTCGTTTCTCCTATTGGGATTGATTTTCACCGACGCCGAGACCCAGCTCCTCCCCGACAAGATGACGCTTCCGGGCCTTCTGATTGGACTGCTGTTCAGCGTTTTCGTACCCATGCGCGACTTGATTACCGAAATTGTTCTGGAATCCGTGCCCGTCCGCATTCCTCCTGCGCACAGTCTGGTTATCGTTTCCGTCCTAAGTTCGGTGATGGGCGCCGTCGTGGGTGGTGGCTTCATTTGGGGAGTGGGCGCGCTCTGGAAACTGGTGCGCGGCTATGAAGGAATGGGCTTTGGCGACGTCAAGCTGATGGCCATGGTTGGAGCGTTTCTCGGAGCCGCCAACACCCTGTTCGTGATTTTCACTGCGTCGCTGCTGGGATCGGTCCTGGGATTGGCGACCGTCGCAGTGGTGTATTGGAAGCGCCGCAGCCGCTACAACAAGAGCATGGGAGGCGAGCAGGGACCACGCAGGGCGCGGAAAGCAGCCTTCGTTGCCTACCGCTTCCTGCCCATGCCGTTCGGCGTCTCGCTCGGTACCATGGCCCTGGCCGGGGTGTTCTTCAGCCGCTACCTGGTGCACTGGTACATGGGGATCCCGTAACAATCGAAGGACCTATGCCCATAGGTACCCAGGGACGCATTGCATCGCAAAATAAACGGGATAGAATACCGCCAGCTCTCAATTGATACGCCAAATTTGGGTTGTTCCTCCAAGGAGGAAGGCTTTATGAAGCAGTTTGTGCCCCTTGCGTTGATGGTGCTGGCAGCCACGGTTTGTGTTTCCGCGCAACAGGATGCGCAGTCCAACCAGAGCGTCGGCGACGTGGCGCGCAAGTCGAAAGCCCAGGACCAGGCCGCCCCGTCGCACAAAGTGTGGACCAACGAAGATTTTCCCGACGACGCCACGCCCGCCGCGCAACCGACGGAGCCTTCTGCCGATGCGTCACCGACCACTCCATCGACCCCGGATGATTCGCAAAAGAACGTCGATTTGAGTGCGGACAAAGCGAAGGCAAAAGATCCGGCCGCCGACCAGGAAAAACTCGACGCAGAGTGGAAGGGCAAAATCGATGCCCAGCGAGCGAGAATCAACGATTTAAAGCGTGAATACGACCTGACGCAGCGAGAAGAAAAAATCTCCGCGACGACTTATTATGCCGATGCCGGCAATCGCCTGCGCGATCAGAAAGACTTCCTCGACAAAGAAAATTCCTATCACGACAAGCTGGCGACGATGCAGAAGCAGATTGCCGACGAAGAGGCCAAGCTTTCGGATATGCAGGACCAGGCGCACAAGGCCGGGGCGAACAAGGCGTACGAATAGCCAGCCTGTTAGACTGCTAAATAATTCGCGATTGTGTCTAGGGTTCCGCTCGTTTCCGAGGCTGCGACCAAGCGACACCAGGGCATACAAACCCACAACTGACGGCATAGAAGGCCTGAGGTCTTCTGCGACCACGCAGAAAGGAGACCTCATGATTGCAACTCTTCAGCCGGCAACATGGCCCATCCCCCTCCCCGCGACCACCCTTGCCGGAAAACTTGTTTCCCTCGAACTTTTGAATTCCTCGCACATCCCTGAACTCGCCGCCGCCGGCCGCGAGCCTTCCGTCTGGGAGTTCACCACCAGTCGCGGAGTCACCGATGCGGGCATGCAAAGCTACGTGGAAAGCCAGGTGCGCGACTGGGAGCGAGGAGCGGCTGTGCCCTTCGCGGTGCGGCAGAACAGCAGCGGAAACATTGTGGGGTGCACGCGGGTGAAGGAACTTAATCGCCGGCATCGGCATGGAACTGTCGGCTCGTGGTATGCACCCGAGGCATGGCGCACCGGCGCAAATCTCGAAGCGAAATTGCTGGTGCTCGACTACGCCTTTGCAGAACTTGGATGTGTGCGGGTTGAGTTTCACACCGACACCCGCAACCTGCGCTCGCGAACCTCGCTGGAACGGGTCGGCGCAGTTTTGGAAGGAGTGTTGCGCGCCCATCAAATTACGCGCGACGACGGCCTGCGCGATTCGGCCATCTACAGCATTCTGAGGACGGAGTGGGAGGCGGTTCGGGCGGGCATCGACGCGCGATTGGAACGCTATCGGGGCTAGAGGGATCAGCTCAGGAATTTGCCGTCCATTTTTCCAGCGATTCGAGCTGTTTGGCGTGGTGGCAGCCGTGCACATAGTGGAAGTGCCGCCATTGTTCGGCGTTCAACGGTCCCAGCGCAAAATGGTTTCCCAGGATTGCGTCTTTGCCGCGGCGTTGTTCCGCTTCGTCCAAAGCCTCTGCGAGTCGGCGTAGGTCTTGCTGGACCCGCGCTCTCACCTGCGGGTCCGGAGGCGTTTTAGGCGTGGCAAACGGTGGCGCTTGCAGGCCTTCAAAAAAGCCGCCCTGCTCGAAGATGAGGTGACGAGCGGCGCGCGCCCGGTCGTCGATGGGAGCGGGATCGATGACTGCCTGGTCACGATTCTTTTCCAGCATTTTCGCGGTGCCGGTGTAGGTCAGTCGCAGATGCTCGAGGACTTCGGCAGCGCACCATTTTCCTTCGGGGGCGCGGGTCAGGGCTTGATCGCTCATGCCCGACGTGGCGGACTCAAGGACTTCCGAAAGCTGATCCAGATACGACCCCATGCCTACTCCTTTGCATCCATGTATTATCGCGAGTGCATTGCTCGTCGCGTGAACGACCTATGAAACGACTCAGCCTGATATTGCTCTTTGTGGCCGCGCTTGCGGCTTGCGATTCAAAACCAGCCGGCAACTCGACCGCCACGGAACCAGCGGCGAAGCCGGCGCCGAAAACCGCGGAGTACGAGACCGGACGCGAGGCGTTCCAGAAACTTTATATCGCCGCGCACAATTGGGCGCCGGATGCGAAACCCTTCCGCCTCGAGTCCCAATATACGCCGGACGCCCCGGTGACCGAAGGCAAAGCGGGAATCTGGCGCGCCGCCTTCGGCTCAGCCGCGCGACGCTCCATGCAGTCTTTCCAATGGACGGGGATCGTGGCGCCCGAGGTGGAACAAGGCATCTCGCACGGGAGCGAGGATTCTTACAGTCTCACGAATACTTCGACGCAAGTATTCGACATGGGCTTCCTGAAAGTCGACAGCGACAAGGCGCTTGAAGTCGCGCAAAAGCATGGCGGCGAAAAGCTGACGAAGAAGGATGCGAAAATTCCAATCTTCTACACGCTCGATTGGGACCATACGAAAAACAAGTTGACCTGGCACGTGGCCTACGGATCGAGCGGCGACGACAGCAAGCTGCGGGTCGCGGTGGATGCCACGGACGGCACGTTTCAACGCATCGAAAAGTGATGGCCGAGCATTCCGGGGCCACCGGATCGCCGCGTTTGATACACTCCTTGCATCCGAAGTCCAGTTATTTTGCGAACGATTCGCATGAGGCGAGGTTCGACTCCTATGGCGTTCCCCACGGAACCGAAGATCCAGATATTGACCACCCCTGAGTATCGTGAGAGCTACTCCAACAGTGTGCAAGTCCGCGTGAATGTTTGGGATTTTTTCCTGGTGTTCGGGACCCTGCACCAATCCAGCGAAACCGAAGTTGAGGTTCGCAATTTCCAGGGCATTTATTTAAGCCCGCAACAATCGAAAGCGCTGCTCACGCTGCTGCAGCAGAATGTGCAGAACTACGAGAACACTTTTGGCGAAATCAAACTCGATCCGCGCATGGTTGGTCCCGTTCACTAAACGCGAGCCCGCCCATTTCCGAACCTCGGCTTAGCAGCCGGGGTTCTTGCTTTTGACAGCTCCTGGTGCGACCGGATCGCAGAGAATGGATTCACTCGACCCCACCATCGACCAACCGGTTCGTCCCGCGCCCTCGGTGCGCGAACATTTTTCCGTATTTTCGCTGATCTTTTCCGCGCTGTTTCTCAGCCATGCCGCCCTGCTGCGCCTTCCCTACTTCTGGGATGAGGCCGGCTATTACATCCCGGCAGCGCGCGACTTCCTGCTCACGGGCGATCTCATTCCGCATACCACGCTGTCCAACGCACACCCGCCGCTGCTGATGATCTACCTTGCGGGATGGTGGAAGTTCAGCGGCTTCACCCCGGCGGTGACGCGCATCGCGATGCTGCTGGTGGCATCGTTCGCATTGCTGGCGATCTGGCGGATCGCTTGCGTGGTGGCGAATCGCACCATCGCGGCAGTGACCGTCCTCTGCACCGCGATCTTTCCCGTGTTCTTCACCCAAAGTACGTTGGCGCATCTCGATATGCTGGCCGCGGCGTTGACCCTGTGGGGCGTCGCTTTCTACACTGAGAGCAAACCAGAGTGGGCGCTTTTTATGCTTTCGCTGGCGCCGCTGGCGAAAGAAACGGCGATTCTCACCCCCGTCGTACTTCTTTGCTGGGAGTTCGTCTGCCCGTGGCTGCGCCGGCCGCGGTTGTGCCTGCGGGAACGCAATGTGCGGCGGACATTATCTCTGCTCCTCTGCGGCGTTCCGCTCGCGCTGTGGTTCCTCTACCACCACCATCGCACCGGCTACTTCCTGGGAAACCCCGAATATCTACGCTACAACCTGGGCGCAACGCTTACACCGGTGCGCATTGTGTTTGCCATCATCCTTCGGCTATGGCACACGCTCGGGTACATGAACCTGTTTGTCCTCACTCTCCTGACGCTCGCCGCCATGCTCGAGCCGGCACTCAGTTTCCTGGGGGTTGCGCGACGGCGGATTGCCCTCCCGGTGCAATTGGTCTTTGAACTCCTCATCGTGGCGCACATTCTTGGATTGGCGGTGCTTGGGGGTGCGGTGCTGGCGCGCTACTTGTTGCCGGTGTACCCACTGCTGGTGTTGATTTGCGTGAGCACGTTGCACCGGCGATTGCGCTGGTGGCCGGCTGCGACCGCGGTGGTGGTCGCGGCGTTCACGGCGGCCTTGATCTTCAACCCGCCTTACCGATTCGCACCCGAAGACAATCTCACTTATCGCGATTACATTCTCTTGCACAAGGAAGCGGCCTCATATCTCGCACAGCACACGCACGATGCGCGTATCTTGACGGCGTGGCCGGCGTCGGACGAAATCTCACGGCCGTTTCTTGGCTATGTGAAGGAGACGCTGCCGGTGGTGCGCATCGACAACTTCACCGGCGCGCAGATGGAAATGGCGGCGGCGGCGCAAGGTCAGTACGACTGGGCTTATCTTTTCTCCACCAAGTACGAGCCGCCAACCTTGCTCTTCCGATCGGCGTTTTGGGAGCGCATACAAAAGAAGTTCTTCGATTACCACACCGACCTGCCGCCCGAGGTGGCGGCGCGGATGATTGGGGGACGCACCGTGTATCGAGCGCAGCGCCGCGGCGAGTGGGTGGCGCTGGTCCAGATCGAGCGGATTGAAAATGCGCGTTTACCCATTTCCCAGACGGATGGATTGACACCTTAGGATGGCGACGAGAATACGGGAAAAGCCGCGGCCCGTGATCCGCAAACTCTCGCGCTCCGCTCCAGCGTCGGCCGGGGAGCAGGACGCGCCTCGGTCGAGCGCGTCCATTCGCCAGACTGTCGGGACCGATCGCGTCTATCCGGAAAATGCCAACGGAGAGCGACCATCACCCGAAAGAAAGTCCAGGCTCCCATGCAATGGGAGCAGTTTGCGCAATCACGGGCCGAACTTCATCCCGGAGGTTCGAATCTCCGGCGGACACGAGAACGTCAGTCGAGCCCGGTTCTATTCAGCTGCTGATAGAGGGCTAAGCCGCCAATGAACAAAATGAGCAAGGTCGAAGCTGCACCGAGCAGCCGGACGAAGGGGGTGATTCGATTGACTTTGACGGCTAGTTCATCCTGCTCCCTCTGCAAGTGAGCATCGGAATCACTAAGGAAAATCTGGTCGTCCTCATGCAAAGTTAAGGTGCTGCGGTAAATCAGCAGCAGGATGAGAATCGACGTCAACGCAGCCCAGGCGATCAGCAGGATCATCATGGTAGACATGAAAACACTCCTTGGATCGGTCCGGTCCCTCGAACTGGGTCACGCCGGGAGGCGGAACTTCGCTTGCCCGGAGTCTCCAGCCACCCATTGACTGGGTAGCTGAAGGGTACTTCCCCACATCCCCCGCGCGGCTCGTAGGGGGGCCATGGCGGCGATTATATGCCCCATCCAGAGAGCCCGACTGCCAAAAATCTCACATTTCCAGTGCTGCTCCGGGTTCATTTTGGGCTAAAAAATTGTGCGCCTCGGAGAGCGGATTCTTAATCTAAATCGACTGAAAGCAACACATTTCAAGCGATTTTTCCCACTTTGATATAATTAACGAAGTCATTTCTAGGAGACCAGCATCATGGCAACGAGCACCCCAACCACCCCCAGCGTCGGCACCAAGAGCGCTCCCCTGAACCTGACCGCCAACGCGATCGCCAAGGTGAAGGAGATCATGTCGCAGCAGAACCCGGTTCCGGCTGGCTTGCGCGTGGGCGTGGTCGGCGGCGGCTGCTCCGGCTTCTCGTACTCGATGAATTTCGAGAACAGCGCCGGGATGATGGACAAGGTTTATGAATTCGACGGCCTGAAGGTCTTCATTGACGCGACCTCGGTCGTCTACCTCAACGGCGCCATCGTGGATTACGTGGAGACCCTGGAGGGTGCGGGCTTCAAGTTCGAGAATCCGAATGTGAAGAGCACCTGCGGCTGCGGTTCGTCGTTCAGCGTGTAGCCCTGCCCCCAGCACAAAATCAAACCCCGTCTTCGGACGGGGTTTTTGCTTGCCCGGAACATTGGAAAGATTACTGCGGAGGAGCGTTGGGGTCGGGGGGCGCAGTGTTGCCCGGCCCATTCTGCTGCTGTTGTCCCGAACTTGGACCGAATGCACTGCCTGGGGACGTTGGTTGTCCTGGCTGCCCGGGCTGTCCGTTCCCAGTCGTACCATTCGCGTTGCCGCCGCCCTGAAACGCTTGCGGGTTGTAGGGCCCCTTCAGCAGAGTTCCTTTGTCCTGGGTCGGATCGTAGATAAACATCCACTTGTTGTAATTGGCTTTCTTGTCGAATTCACGAATGCTCTTGGCCTTGCTTACGCTCTCCACGCCGACGATGCCGCCTGCACCGTAGGTCTGGCCCGCCTGGCCCCCGGTGGCGGAAGTCGGTGAACCTGGACTCGTGCCTGCCGTTACAGGGGTAGAACTGCTGGTCGCATCATTCGAGTTGCCGGATTGGGTTACGGGAGTTGAAGCGCCTCCCCCTCCGGATTGTGAAGCGTCCGCTCCGCCGCCGATGCTAATGCCCTGTCCGGGATTGCCCTGGGCATTCGCTCCGAGTGCGGCCATTCCCTGTCCGGCTGCGCCTTGCGCGGGATTGAAGTTGCCCGCCTGGCTCACGCCGAAGTTCGGATTGGAAACGCCCTGCTGCACGTCGGTGATGTGCAGCAGCTTCCAGGTTCCATCCTTCGACATTGGATCCTTGTAGCGGCGGCGCAGGAAGCGGATGTTGTTGGTATTTTCCAGGGCCTCAATGCTGTTGGGGTAAGCATTGAACTTCTTGTAATACTTTTTGACGGCACGCGCGTATTCCGTGCCGCGATGAATCATTTCTTCTTCCTTGTCGCGTTTCACCTGCTGCGCAACCCGCGGCAATATGGCCATCATGCTGAAGGCCAGAAGAGCCACGAAGAACATGAGGATCAGCAGCATGTAGCCGCGCTCCCGGCGATGGACTTGCCGGGGCATCGGAATGGGTTGATTCACAGGCATCAGCTTAGGAATTTGGCAGGGTCAACGGAATCGATTGCGAGTAGTTGCCCAGCACGTCCTGGATTTCGACGTTGTTCGAGTTCACGTGCACAACCTTGTAGCGGCCCTTCACGATGTCGCCTTCTTTGGCGACAAACACGTCATCGCCCTGGGAGAGGAAGATCTGCTTGCGATCGCTGTCGGTCGCGAAGCCATAGAATTTCAGCGGTATCTGCGGATTTTGCGGAACGGCGGCAGCGGCAGCAGCTTTTTGCTTTTCGATTCGCGGGTCTGGCGCCTTTTGAATCTCCGCCATTTCGGGCGACGAGTGGAAGATATCGCGGCCCGATCCGTGGTAGGTCACGTTTTCGCTGCCCTTCAACAGATCGGTGCGAAGGGTCGGATCGAGATTCGAGAATACGGGGGTAGCGGTTTGGCCGCCCCTGGTCGCTGCCGGAGCCGCGGCGGAACTTGGCGTGGACGTGGAGGAAGAAGGCCACAGTTCGTAGACAACGGCCAGGATTGCAAGCGCAAACAACGCGAGGGCAATCCACGTCTTCTTCTTGTTCTCCGCGCCGACTCTCACTTAGGCTGCTCCCGTCCTGAAATAGGTTTCGGCATTCAACTGGAGTTGCACGCCGTTCGAGCTTCCCGCGAGGGTAACGCTGTTAATCACAAAGAATACGCGGTCCCGTTCCATCGCATTGATGAACTTGACGTCGTTGACGTATGGGCCGGAGATGGTCAGCGAAATCTGCACCCGCTCCAGGTCCGAAACCGCTTTCTTATCGGCCTTGAAAGTGATGTTCTGCAATTGCACGCCGGCATCCTGGGCCGATTTGCCGAGGGCCGCGTCGATCTCTGAATACTGCGCCGGCAGTCTCTGCTGATAGAACTTCGAGATGGCTCCGGTCGCGCCGGAAATCTTCTTCTCCATGCCGCGCGACGGACCGACCTCGCGTTCCTTGTCTTTGAACTGGAGCTGGTAATCGCGCAATTCCGCCTCTTTCGCCTCGCGCGATTTCGCCAGCGGCGACAAAAGCACGCCGATGGCAATCAGGCAAATCACCGCCAGGGTGACCCATGCCACCATCACCACCCGCTTGGTTTCGCGTATCGTCATCGCTGGCCTTCCAGCATCGAGATATCCTGCGCCGGCGAAGCATCACTTTCCGATGTATTAGCCCCCGCGGTGGATGGAATGTACTGCGCTACGATATCGAACTTGATGACATCGCGGTCTTCGTCCGTGGTGGACAGCGCTCTGCCACTGCCGTTACGGATTCCGGTCATTCCCTGGCTGGTGATGTCGGAGCGCAGGACGACGTTGCGGAAGCGCGGGGTCTGCTCGAGATTGCGCACCAGTTGAATTGCGCGTTCGCGCTTCTCGCCCCCGACGATGATGTGCACCTGCAACTGGTTCTGCGCGTCCAGCTCTGGAGCGATCGAGATTACGTGCAGTCCCGGCGGCATCAGTTTCTCCATGTCGGAAAACACGGTTGTCCAGGAAAAAGCCTTGCGCGCGAAGATAGCGTTCAGGTACTGCGATTTCTGCACCGTACCGTGGTTTTGCGGGAGCGCCAGCATCGTATCGGCGCTGGCTTTCTCGCGATCAAGGGAGCCGATGTTACTGCGCATCTGGCTCAACTGGCGGTTAATGTCGCTTGAGCTGCGAACGTTGCGCACTGTCATCCAAACCAGTCCGATGGTGACCAGCAACAATAGAAAAACCACCGGGCCCCAGCGCAACAGGTACTGCTGCGCATCTTCGTAGGGCTGGGTTGCGAGATTGATCTTGGATCGCATTAAATAAGCGCCCCCAGCACGCCGGCAAGACTACTGCGCGGCATGTTTCCCGGATTCAAGTCGGCAAAGATCGGATTGACCAGTTCTTCAACATTGGCCGAAGTCTCCCGCGCCAGTTGGGGACCGACAACTTCCGGATGCGACACCCCAGAGAGATAGATCTTCTGCACCGGGAAACCGTACATATCCTGGAAAAACACTGCCGACGGATAGATATCTTCGGCGAGGGTTTGTGCCTCGACATTGCTCGATCCATGGTCCGATGGTTCGATAGAAGAGCAGCTTATCGTCGTTCACGATGGCGACAGTCGTGCTGCCTTCCGCCACCTTCAACACCATCGACGGGGTATCCCCGTCAATATTGCCCAGGGCCGCGAGGGTCGAGGGCATCACCACGCCGGGGACATATCCAGCCGCGCGCACCAGGCCTTCGTATTCTGCCAGCACGGAATCGATCATTACGGCGACAACCACTTTCAAAGTTTTCCCGTTCGGCTGCGCATGATAACTGACCGCGGCCTTGTCGATGTCGAACGGCAGCGTCTTTTTCAGACGGAAGCGGACCACGGCATCGGCTTCGGCCTTGCGATCGGGAAGAGTATCGAAATCGAGCAGGACCACGCGGGCCGCGGCGTCCGGAACAACCAAGGTCAGCTCTTTTGAATGGGCGAAAGTGTTCAGCAAGGCATCGTCGAGAACGATCCGGACGGCGTCCGCGTCGGGAAAGTTCTGGTTCATTAAGTTCGGTGTGAGAGGATCGATGATCGTGCGCACCTGCAGGACGTCCACGCCTTCGCCCTTCTGGGCCGAGCGGACCGCAAAGATACGTGTGGCCGTGATCTCGCACGCCATGCCCGGCCGTCCTCCCGTTTGTCTCGCCATGGCTATCTCGTCGACTCGATGAAAGTAACTTTATTAATTTCGCGCAGGGTCGTAATGCCCGCCCGCAGCTTCGCCAGCGCCGACTCACGCAGGAAGATCATGCCATCCTCGCGAGCCGCCTTGCGGATTTCCGAACTCGGCTTCTTTTCGAGGATCATCTCGCGGATGTGATCCGTCAACTCCAATAATTCATGGATGGCAGTTCGTCCGCGGAAACCGGTACCGGCACACTCGATGCATCCCGCACCCTCGCTGAACAGGAAATCACCCCATTCTTTCGGATCGAGCCCACTCGCATCCAGGGTCTCGGCGTCATAGCGAACCTGGCGTTTGCAGTGATCGCAGATCACGCGGACGAGGCGCTGGGCAAGAATGCAGTTCAGGGCCGAAACAAAGTTATAGGCTTCGACGCCCATGTTCAGGAAACGGCCCAGCACGTCCACCACGTTGTTGGCGTGCACGGTGGTGAACACCAGGTGGCCGGTCAGGGCCGATTGAATGGCGATCTGCGCGGTTTCGGTGTCGCGGATTTCGCCGACCATGATTTTGTCGGGATCATGGCGCAGGATGGAGCGCAATCCACGGGCGAAGGTCAGCCCCTTCTTCTCGTTGACCGGAATCTGGGTGACGCCGCGAATCTGGTATTCGACCGGGTCTTCAATCGTGATCAGCTTGTCTTCTTCCGTCTTAATTTCGTTCAGGGCCGCGTACAAGGTGGTGGTCTTACCGGAACCAGTGGGTCCGGTCACCAGCACCATGCCGTAGGGCTCCTTGATGTAGCGGCGAAACTTGCGGATATGGTCATCGCTGAAGCCGACCACGTCGAGAGTGAGCTGATGGAACTTCTCGCTCATGCTCTCTTTATCGAGCACACGAAGCACAGCGTCCTCGCCGTGAATCGAGGGCATGATGGAGACGCGGAAATCGATCTGGCGTCCGGCGTAACGCACCCGGAAACGTCCGTCCTGCGGCACGCGGCGCTCGGCGATATCGAGTTCGCTCATGACCTTGATACGCGAGATGATCGTCGAGTGGTGCTCCTTGGCAATCGGCTGCATGGCTTTCTGCAGCACGCCGTCAATGCGGTACTTGATGTTGACGGAATCGTCCTGGGTCTCGATGTGAATATCACTGGCACGCCGCTGGAGAGCGGTGAAAATCGTGGTATCGACCAGGCGAATGATGGGGCTCATGTCCCCTTCCGCCGTCAGCCGCTCGATGGAGATGGTCTCATCGTTTTCATCGTCTTCGCGGATGACATGGACGGCAAAGTCTTCGCTGGCTTCCTCAAGAACGCGCTGCGATTGCTCCGTCTTCTGAAGAATGTCGCTGATCTGTGAAAGCGTGGCGACCTTGTGCAGCACCGTGCGGCCCAGCAACAGGCTGACCTCATCGATCATCATCAACTGGCTGGGATCCGCAATAGCAACCGCCAGGCGGCCATCGGGAAGCTCTTCCAGGGGCACAAAGTTGTAGCGGAACATCAGCTCCACGGGAATTTTGCGGAACAACTCCTGCTGCAGGTGGAACGACTTCAGGTCCACGAACTCACGCCGATAGCGGCGCGCGAGATCGCGTCCGCGCTCTTCTTCGTTCCCGGCGTTTCCGCCGTTCCCGCCGTTCAAAAAAATTGGTGGTTTTTCTGCCATATCTCCTAT
This sequence comes from uncultured Acidobacteriaceae bacterium, assembly GCA_963703075.1. Taxonomy (GTDB): domain Bacteria; phylum Acidobacteriota; class Terriglobia; order Terriglobales; family Acidobacteriaceae; genus Korobacter. Next base: position 662,808 of record OY969786.1, on the reverse strand, counting down.
TTCTAAGTCCGCGGCCGGTGATCCACGCTCAATGTCCGCCGCCCAAGCCGATACTGAAAATCGGCAGGTAGAGCGCCACCAGGATGAACCCGACCACTAATCCCATGATGATCAAAATCACCGGCTCGATGAGCGACATCGCGGCGCTCAACGCGTTCTGTACGTCTTCTTCGTAGAACTCCGCCACCGAGACGAGCATTTGCGATAAGGCGCCGGTGGACTCGCCCACTTCGATCATTTCCACCGAGAGGTCAGGAAATCTTCCGGTCGCTTCAAGGCTCTTTGCCAAGGTCCTGCCCTCGCGCACACTCTTGCTGGCCTCGCGAATCCCCAGCGACAACGACTTGCTGCCGATCGAAGCTGCGGCCGTCTCGAGTGACGGGACCAGCGGCAAACCGCCGCTCAACAGGGTAGAAAGCATGCGCGAAAACGTTGCCACTTGCCCCTTCAACCAGATCTGCCCAAAGATTGGCAGCGATAACTTGAACCGGTCCCAACGGAGCTTCCCGGATTCGGTCTTGACCCATCGAGTGAAGAGGAATCCCAACAAGAGGATCGCCACGAAGAGAGCGGGCGCCCATTCCTGGGAACTCTGACCGAAGCTGAGAACAAACTTCGTAATGCCGGGCAAATCCGATCCCAAATCCTGGAAGAGCGCCGCGAAGCGTGGAACGACCCAGGTGATGAGCATCGAAAACAACACAATCACGCCGACCACCAGGATCGACGGATAAATCAACGACGCGACCAGCTTCTTGCGGAAGCTCAACAACAGGCGTTGAAAAGAGATGTAACGCCCGACCACTTCTTCAAGGTTGCCGCTCTTCTCGCCGGCGAGGAGCGTGGTGGTGTAGATCTTGGGAAAAATTCCCTGGGTCTCGAACGCGTCCGAGAGCAGCGAACCTGATTTCACGCGGTCGCGAACGTCTTCCAGAACTTTTGCGAAATATTCGTTGCGCTGCCTGCGCATGAGCAACTCAAGCGCCTGAACAATCGGCAAGCCGGCACGGATCAGGGTGAGGAATTGCTGGTTGAAAATCAGGAACTGCTGCGCCTTGATCTTGCGTCCGAACGGCAGGCTGATGCGGGTGCTTCCCCCGCGTGGCTTGACGGAGTACACCAGGAACCCGGCCTGCGAAAAGCGCTCGCGCACCTCGGCTTCCGAATGGCCGGTTTCGGCTTTTTCCTGAATGTGGCCGCGCTCGTCAGCCAGCTTAACTAAATATTCCGCCATTTAAGCTCTGATCCGAAAGGGTTACTCTTAAGTCTACCACCATGTGCTGCAAACCTATGTTGCTAAAGAGATTGCACTCTAGGGGGCAGTCAATTCACGACTCTGCAAGACTTCTACTCCGGCTGGAGGCTTAAACTCAAACCGTTCGTCCGGCAAGGGCGGATTGTCTTGTTCCTGGGTTAACTGGAACTCCGTTGTCGAGCCATCCAGGTCGTCAATCACCAATCGCGCAATGCGATGCTCGGGCGTGACCTCGATCAGAACTTGGCTGATCCGGTCGGCCATCGAGGCCGGGACGCCGCGCAACATGGTGTCTCCGGGGCTCATGGGTTGGACGTCAGGAGCGAGAGAAAGTCCCGTGAATTCCTTCTCCAGCTTGGTGTGTCCGAGTAGATAACGAAGCGGGGAACGAAGATCATCCAGGTTCTTCACCTGGGCCTGGCGCGCCTGCCTTTCGCCGGGTACATAGAACCACGCCAGCCGGCCGTCCGAGACAAAGATTTTAGGCTTCGGATTCTGGTATTCCCAGCGCATTTTTCCCGGCTTTTTCAGCGATAAAGTGCCGCTTTCGACGCGTTCCATGCCGTTGCCGTTATATTTTTCCGTGAATTGGGCTTCCATGGAGTGCAGTGCATTGTAGCGGTGATCGATGGCGTCGGCGAGCTGGCGAACGTTCATGTCCGCGAGGGCATAGCCAGGAATGAGAGCGACGACAAACAGGATACCGAGCGGAAGCTTCGCGGGGAGGTTCAACGCTTCTCCGTTTCTAAGGGCGGTAGCTAGTGTTTCTGATCCGTGGTTGGCGGAGTTGGATTCGGAGATTGCCCCGCTTGGCGGTTCTTCCCTTCCAGTTCGCGTTTTCTGGTCTCCTCGGCCGCGAACTTGTTATAGAAAATCGTCGGCTCGGTCCCGTGCGGCAGGCCCTTGGTGATGAACGGCAGCTTGCGCTGGTCCTTCACGACGACTTTTCCGTACGAATCGATCTCGTAAGGATTGCCCATGGGATCCAATGGAATTCCCCTGAGCAGTCCCACCTCGATGAGATCGCGCATGCTGCCCGGTGCATGCCCCAATTTCTCGGAGTAGGCATCGACCCGTTTCTGTAACTCGATCACCGCTTCATCGGAGCTGATGGAGGCGAGACGCTGAATCGCGTTGGAGCGGATCATCGGGTCCTTGGTACCTTTCAGCACTTCATCCCAAAGCTTGCGGGCCATTTTCAGGTCGTCACCGCCTTGCGCCATGGTTCCGGCCATGGTTCCCATCCAGGGTTGCGCGCCGGGAATTTTTGCTCCTGTGGCGAACGCATCCGCTGCGGACCTGTAGTCCTTCTTCTCCATCCAGTAGATGAAACCGAGGTCGTAGTACAAACGCCAGTGGGTTGGATTGCTGGCAATCCCTTTGCGCACGAGCTCAATTCCCTCGTCCGGCGAACCTGCACCCTGGGGCGGCTTCTGCGACAGGAAAAAAGCTCCGAAATCGTAAGCGATATCCAGATGGGGATCGAGCGTCGTGGTGATATCGAGTAATGGCGGCAACAGCTTGTAGGTCAGAGAATCTGCCTCGTGTTTTCGGCCGTAATACTGCACCACCCGGGTCCAGTAGATATCGGCCATCAGTCCGGTGTAGCCGAGACTGATCGCTTTGACGGTCTTGGCGGAAGGCAGGTAGAGCACTTCCTGGAGGGCGATCTGGTCGCGCATTTGCCAAAGGTTGCGTGACGCCGCCACCGATCCCGCTAGTCCCATCAGCAGGATCAATCCCGCGATCACCGTGGTGCGTGCGCGCTGCGTCACTTCAGGTTCCTTCGCTCGAAGATCATGACCGACGCCGCTACCACCAGGGCTGAGTAGCACAAGGCGTAGAGAGTATTCATCGCGATCAATCGGCCCACCACAGGTTGTTCGTGCGCCACCAGCGAGATCACGTTGAAGGTTGATAGATTGGGCACAAGGTACGCCGACGCGGTGAGAGCGATTTTTGTGAGCCCACGGGTGGTCGCAGCGAAGCCGCGCAGGTCATCGCCGAAAGTGCCGACCGCGAAAAGCGCGAAGGAAAAAATCGTCGAGAACAGCGGGGTCGAGAACGACGAAAAGAGCAACGCCACCGCGGTGACGATCACGAACTCAAGCAGGATGAAATACAGCGCGGCGAGGAGATACACATCGGGACGCTGGAAGTTGTGCTGTTCAATCAGGAGGGCGGTGAAGAATCCCAATGCCATCAGTCCCGCGTTGACGGTCAAGGTCGCGATGAGCCCGGCGAACTTGCCGACAATGAACTCCCATCGTCGCACCGGACGCGCCAAGACCGTGTAGAGCGTCTTCTTGTCGATTTCCTTGGAGACCAAGCCGATGCCAATGAAGATCGCAATCACAACCCCAAAGATCGAGATCGCGGTGAGTCCGAGATTGACGAGCACGATCTTCTCGATGCCGATGGAAATCTGCCCAAGGACCAGGGCAGAACCGATCAGGAGGATGGCGAAAATGACCAGGTTGTAGAGAACCCGGTCGCGCACCGCCTCGCGAAAGGTATTGAAAGCGATCGACCGCAGACGCCGGATCATGGTTTCACCTCTTCGGCATTCAGCCGCTCGAAGAAATAATCCTCCAGGGTTTCGCGCACCGGCGTGACCGAGATCAAGCGGCCACCACTCTTGCGGATCAGTTCGATAGCAGGATAGATTTCCGCATCTTCCACGACCGCGCGCCAAATCTCGGCAGAGCGATGAACTTCCACAGCTCTGTTTTCGAGTTCTGGAAGAGCAGACGTACCCTCCCACAGAATCTCGCTTCGCCCCGTGGCACGGCTTCTCAATTCGGCGATGGAACCGATTCCCTTCAGTTCCCCTTTATTCACCACAGCGACGCGGTCACAGAGGGTCTCGGCGTCCGACAGGATGTGAGTAGAGAAGAAAATCGTCTTCCCTTCTTCCTTGAGCGCCTGGATGAGGTCGCGCACTTCGCGGCGTCCCATGGGATCGAGGCCCGACATGGGCTCGTCAAGAAAAACGAGGCGGGGATCATGGATGATCGCCTGGGCGATGCTGACCCGTTGCAGCATTCCTTTGGAGAACTTCCGCAACTGGAGCTTGCCGACGTCGTGCAGCCCAACCCGCGCGAGGACCGCGGCGATACGCTTCTCCTGATCCTTTGCAGGAACACCGGAGAGCTGCGCGTAGTAGCGCAACAATTCGTGGGCGGTAAGGTAGTCGTAAAAATAGGGCTGTTCCGGGGAATAGCCGATCTGCGCCTTGACTTCGGGATGATCGACGGGCAGGCCGAGGATCTTCGCCGACCCACCGGTCGGGAAGATCAATCCCATGAGCAGCTTGAGTGTGGTGGTTTTACCGGCACCGTTCGGTCCGAGGAACCCGAAGACTTCGTGTTCCGGGACGGCCAGGGTAAGCGGTTTCAGGGCCTGACGGGTCGCCTTGCGCCAGAAACCAACGGTGTAGGTCTTTTCTAGATCTACGGTTTCAATCGCGAACATGACGCAATCTGTGAATGGCTGATATCGCCATGATTATACGGGATCAGTGACTGGATGCATCCACTCTGAATGCAGCAGTGACCACAAGAGTAATCGGTTGCAAACGCAAAACGGGAGTCGCAGGTTTGCGACTCCCATTGAGTGTAACTTGGTGCAGACTACTGCAGCGGATTGTCAGCCGAGGTCGCGGTACCGGTGGGGTTGCCACGGATAACGCCCGTCTGATCGCTGTAGAATCCACGCTGACCGCTGGTGCCGATCGTGACTGGCGTAGCGGTGTCGTTGTAGGTCTGCTGCGGGGTGGTCGTCGAACCATTGTTGGTCAACTTGAACGTGTAGCCGCTCTTCGTGCCCGCGCCCAGAACGTTGTCGATCAAGCAGGCCGCGCCGGAGTTCGCGCTGGCGCCGCTGGAGCAGGTCGCTGTCGCGCCGGCCAGGTTCGCCAGGGTAACTGTGAAGCCCACGTCAGGATACGCCGTCTGATAGGTAACTTCAGCGGTGTTGATGGTGCGGACGGAACCCACTGCCGAAGCTTCGTTGGCAGCCATACGCGAACGCATCAAGTTCGGAATCGCGATCGCAGCGATGATCAGAATGATCGCCACCACAATCAATAACTCAATTAGCGAAAAGCCCTTCTGTTTACGCATTTGTTTCACTTCTCTCCCATTAGAGGTGTGGTTTCAATTTTTTCGAATGCATCTCCGGCTGCAACCGGATCTCATTCCCAAAGTCTTCAGGAGCTTTTTGCGCCCCTTCACCATCCGGTTACGGCTTGCAGCGTCCCTGATGTTGCCTTGTATTGTGCAACTCGGCTTCCCAAAGGGCTGATTGACCCGTTACCTTCGTAATTCTTTTACAAGTCTCTTATTTTCAGAGGCTTGGAAAAGTACCCGTGGGAGCTTAGGGAGGGGCACCAGGGTGGATGGATCAACAGAGATTGGCGGGTTGACAAAGATTGTCATCCGGCAATCGCAAAAAGTGTCAGATTGCCGGATTCCCTATTCAATGGACGATTGTGGCGTCAATTGGGAAGTTTGCCGCCCGCGTGACCCTAGCAGGCCAAATGATCGCGCGAGATCTTCACGCCATTCATATTGCCCAAGACCGTGACCGCAATCTCTTCCGAGTGGAAGATTTCGTTCGCTACCGAACACACCTCTTCGCTGGTCACCGCCTCGATCTTGGCGATGATTTCGTCCATGGTGTGGAAATGGTCGTAATACATCTCCTGCCGGGCAAGGTTCGACATGCGCGCGGTGGACGATTCCAGGCCCAGCATCAGGCTTCCCTTCAACTGCGCCTTGGCTCTCAGCAACTCTTCGGCGCTGACCGGCTCCTTCTTAAAGTCGGCAAACTCCTTGACCACCTGCTGTACGACACGCGGCGCGGATTCCCGCGAAGTGCCGGCATAGACCGCCAGAGATCCCGAATCCTGGAACGGGTTCAGTTCGCTGAAAATGGAATAGACGAGTCCCTGCTTCTCGCGAATATTCTGGAAGAGGCGCGAACTCATGCCCCCGCCCAGCAGCGTGTTGAGGATGTAACAGACAAAGCGCCGCTCATGCGAGATGGAATAGGCGGGAACGCCCAGGCAGATCTGCACCTGTTCCAGGGACTTCTTGTTGCGCATGATGATCCGCGCATACGTCTTAGGAGGCTCCTGGTGGAAGCCGTTGGCCACGGGCTTGAGATGCTCGAAGCGGCGCCGGACTTCATCAACAAAGATCTTGTGATTCAAGTTGCCGGCGGCCGAGATGATGAGGTTGCCGGGCGCGAATTTGCGCCCGTAATTACCGAACAGGATATCGCGATCGAAGCCCCGCACCGTCTCTTTTGTGCCCAGGATCGGCTTTCCCAGCGGGTGGTCCTTGTAGAAGTTTTGGGTGAAGATCTCGTGTACGAGGTAATCGGGATTGTCCTCGTCCATCTTGATTTCCTCGAGAATGACGCCCTTTTCGCGGTTAATCTCTTTCCCGTCGAAGACCGGGTTGAGCACCATGTCGGTAAGAACATCCATGGCCACAGGCATGTGTTCGTCGAGGATTTTGATGTTGAAACAAACCATCTCTTTCCCGGTAAACGCGTCCATGTTGCCGCCGATGGAATCGACCTGCCGGGCAATGTCTTCGGCATTGCGCGACGTCGTCCCCTTGAAAACCATGTGTTCGATGAAATGAGAAACTCCGTTGACCTCCGGAGCTTCATGCCTTGAGCCGTTTTTTACCCAAATGCCGATCGATACCGAGCGGATGTGGTCCATCTCCTCGGTCAAAATCGTGAGTCCGTTCGGCAATACTTCCTTCCGAACGTTACGAAGTGCGCTCGCCATTGGGTTCTCCAATTGAATCTGTGTCGCCAAAGAATGGATCCTGACTTATTGCAGTGTTGTACCTGGGTATGACGCGGGGAGAAGGATTGACCGATTCACCACTTCTGGTGCACCTTCGATCCCTCCTTTAGAATCTACCACTGAGCACATAGGATTAGATGAGTGGCGGAAAATAAGGAACTTGATCTTTTAGGCCTTAATTTTCAAGAGCTTACCGAGCTTGTTGAAAGTTTCGGTGAACCTCGGTATCGATCTCGCCAACTTTGGCAGGCGATTTACCGGGACCGCCTCGGCTCGCTCAATGAGATGACCACCCTCCCCAAAACCTTTCGGCAACAACTTGCTACGGCAGGATGGAAGATAGGATTGCCGGCGATCCAGAAGCGATTCACCTCGACCGATGGAACGGTGCGCTATCTCATCCAATTTTCCGATGGCCAAAGCGTTGAAACGGTTTGGATGCCCGAGGGCGATGGGGGTGAGGAAGGCGACGGATCAGAGAGTGACGCTCGGAGCTATGATCGGGCGACGATCTGTGTCTCCAGTCAGGTCGGATGCGCGGTGGACTGCCATTTCTGTATGACCGCGCTGCTTGGCCTTTTGCGCAATCTTTCCTCCGGCGAAATCGTCGGACAGGTTCTGACCGTTCTCAAGGATCAGAAGGTCAACCTTCAAGCGCAGCGCATCAACCTAGTTTTTATGGGCCAGGGCGAGCCCTTTTTAAACTTCGACAATTTTGTGAAGGCTATCGCGCTTCTTGTTGAAGGAGTTGGCATTCCCGAATCACGGATGACGGTTTCAACCTCCGGCATCGTGCCCCGCATCGCCGATTTTGGAAAGCTGGCGATCCGGCCCAAACTTGCCATTTCGCTGAACGCCTCGAACGATGAAGCGCGCCGCGAGCTGATGCCGATCAGCAAGAAGTGGACCTTGGAAAAACTGATGGCGGCGGCCCATGAATTTCCCCTGCGCAACCGGGAGCGGCTCACATTTGAATACGTGCTGCTGGGTGGGGTTAACGACAGCGACAACAATGCACGGGAAGTGGTGCAACTCCTCCGCCAGGTGCGGGCTAAAGTAAACCTGATCGCCTGGAACCCGGGCCCGGAGATACCGTTCACCACCCCTGAACCGGAGCGGGTGGAGAAATTCCAGCGAATCCTGATGAGCGCGGGGATCCCGACGTTTATTCGTAAGCCACGGGGTCGCGACATCTTTGCGGCATGTGGTCAGCTGAAGCGCACCGAATTGGTGTCGATCTCGTAAGTCATTCCAGCAACGCTCCTTGGGCAAATTGCATCTCTTCTATACCGTTCTTGTCTTTGGGCGGCAGCGGATACCACGTGCCTTTTCGTCCGGCTCTTCTGTTCGCGCTGGCATTGCTAGCGCTCTCGCTTGGGTGCTCCACCAACCATCAACAGGTGGCCCGCGCCATCACGCTGCAAAAGAGCGGTAAGCCGGCAGAGGCTTTGGCCATCTATGAAGGTCTGGTGCCTCGCACCCGGAACCGGACCGCGCAGTCGGAACTGTATGTGCACATTGGCGAGTGCGAGTGGACGCTGGAACATCAGACGGAAGCGCTCAATGCTTTCCTGAAGGGCGCCGAACTCGATCCCGGCAATACCTCCGCGCAGCTTCACCTCGCCCAACTGTTTCTTGCCGGAGGCGCGCCGGACCGGCGCGCTGGTTTTCGCCGACATCGTTCTGGCACATGATCCCAACGATCTCGATGCTATGAGCGCTGAAGCGGGCGCTTACGCTTATTTGGGAAACATCCCAGCAGCGACTGCCAAATTTCAAGAGGTGCTGAAGCGGGATCCCGGGCGCCCGGAAGCAGCGGTGACCCTGGCACAAATCTATTCCGGCACTGGACATACGGCACAGGCGCGGACGGTGTTACAAGGCGCGGTGGCCAGTGCTCCACGGAGCGCTCCTATTCAGCTCGCCATGGCGCATTTCGAGGAAGAAGAAGGTCACAGTGCCGAGGCGGAGAACGCTTATCGGAAAGCGGTCGGCCTGCAGGATGACGCGGCCACGAATCTGCGCCTGGCTCAATTTCTCGAACGCAGCGCGCGTATTCCCGAAGCAGAGACCGTCCTTCGCAAGGTAGACAGGATGACGCCGGCCAAGCCATACGCCTTGGCCGACTTCCAGCTTGTATCCGGCAAGAGCACCGATGCTTCGCGCCACTATCTCGATCTTCTGTTGAAGCACGAAACAAATTCCGCCGACAAGGACGCGGCGACGCTCACGGCGCGGACGATCGAGGCGAAGCTCTCACTGGCCAGCCAGCAGTCCGGGATCCAACGCGATCAGTCTTTACTCGCGGCCAAGACAGCTCTCGGAACGAACCGTGCGCAGCTGGGCCCGGCGATGACCATGGTGCTGGCAGCGGAGATCGAGTTGGTGCAAGGCGACCCGGCTTCCGCGGAGACCCTGGCGCGTTCCGCGCTGGAAATTCATACGGATTCGCCATCCGCGCATTACGCGCTGGGTCTCGCCCTCTCGCGATTGGGCAAGAATGCGGATGCGCGCACCCAATGGCAGGCGGTGCTCGACGATGATCCAACCTTTGTTCCGGCACGCCTCTCGTTGGCTGAGCTATCGCTCTCAGAAGGCGACCTGCCGGGCGCGGAACAGTTTGTGATTCCGGTGGTACGCGAGGAGCCGGCGAACCTTTCCGCTCTCAGTCTCTTTGCGCATATCCTGATCGCCGAAAAGCAATTCGCTTCCGCCAACAGCATTGCCTTGCGGTACCAGGGAATCGACAAAGCGAGTCCGCAATCGCACCTGCTTCTGGCTGAAGCGGCGCTGGCGCAGCACCGGTTGGCTTATGCTCTGGTGGAATTTGAGCAGGCGGTGTTGCTCGATCCAACTTCCGCGGCCGGAATGGACGGCCTGGTGCGGGTGTATCGCATGGGAAAGATCACGCGGCCCATGTTGCAGCGAATGGAACGCAGCGCCAATGCGCCTCCGTCGTCCGCCGCCTTGATGGAACTCGCAGGCCGGTTGTACGCCGAACATGACTGGAACAAGGACGCAATGCGCTGTTTCAGTGCGGCCCTGGCGATGGATCCCAAGCGCAGCAGCTCCGCCGTTCAACTTGCGGCGCTCGAATCCCGCACCGGCGATGTGGAAGCTGCGTCTTCTTCGGCAGCCGGCACCAGCACCTCCAATTCTCTGCTCATCTCCGGAATCCGGGCCGACTCAGCGCGTAACAATCCTGCGGCGATCCGGGCGTATGAAGAAGCGCTGCAGGAAGGCGATACCACCGGGGTTGCAGCCAACAACCTTGCATGGATTTACGCGGAACAAGGCATTAACCTCGACCGCGCTTTACAGTTGGCGCAGCGTGCGCTCGAAGCCAATCCGATTAACCCGGCGGTGACGGACACTCTCGGTTATGTTCTTCTCAAACGCCGGGAATACTCGATGGCCATCGTTGAATTGAAACACGCCGATGAATTGATGAAGAGCCAGGGATCCGGTGACAGCGAAGTAGCCGCTGCCATTCGCGAACACCTGGCGGAAGCTCGCAGGAACTCAGGAGAGAAATAACACGCGGTTCTTATTCCTTCGCAAGGGGGATGAGTCGCGATAGAATTTCGGCTGAACCAGGAGTGGATTTGTGATGTTTGCTGCTCCATTGCTCCGCTTCAAACAAGGGGACCATATTTGCGTCTTCTACGAAGACGAATCGGACCTGCTCGAATTCCTGACTGCCTACTTCCTGGATGGCTTGCGCCAAGGCGAGCGTTGTTTCTGCGCACAAACTCCCAAGATGGCCAAGCGTATCCGTGAAGCTCTTCAGGCACATAGCCGCAGGACCGGAGAAGCGATTCGTCCCGGCGCCCTCGAACTCCATACGACGGACGAGGTCTATTTTTCGGGTTCCAGCTTTGACCCTCCTGCACTGATGGAACTTCTCAAGGCTTCGATCGCAGATGCCACGGCAAAAGGATTTACCGGGATCCGCATGGCGGGCGAGATGGAATTTGCCGCCCGCGGCCTGTGCGAATGCGATCAATTGTTGCATTACGAACGCCTGGTCGAAGAAGCATTTCCCGGGCATCCCGTGATCGGAGTGTGCCAGTATCGGGTTCATTCATTCGCGCCGGAGTTCCTCGAGTCCGTCCTCGCGTCGCACCGTAAGGCACTGACGGATCCTGCGCCGGAGTCCAGCCACGCCAGCCTGGCGATTCGTAAAGGCCGTTACGTGATTGACGTGGTCACCGACCGCATCAATCCGGGAAGCCAGTTTTATTATGTGGCACAGGAGCACGGGAAGAAAGACATCCTGGGGTGGGGCGTGGAACAGAGTTTTGACGCAGCCATGCAGGAGGGTGAAAGCTTTCTGGACTCGCTGGGCGCTGCGAAATAGCGGGACTTCCCCGGTCATTCGCCGCGCGGGATCTCGATCTGGTACTGCTTGAGCTTTTGATAGAGCGTGCTCTTCGGCACGTCGAGCCGCTTGGCCGCTTCCGCCACCTTGCCTCCGCACTGCTCCACCATCCATCCAATGTACTGGCGTTCCAGAGCATCGAGGGTCAACTCGCCTTCGGGGCGCCATCCGTTTGCCAGTTGAGGACGTGCATCGAAAAGCAGATCGCGCCGCGACAGCTCACCTTGGCCACCGAGAAGCACAGCACGCTCGATAACGTTTTTCATTTCCCGGATGTTGCCCGGCCACGCGTAACGCTGCATCGCTTCCATGGCATCGGGGTGCAGCGAGGTTTCCGGCTTGCCCATTTCAGCAGCCGCCGCCCGCAGGAGTTTCTGCGCGAGAATGGGGATATCTTCCGCTCGTTCCCGCAGCGGGGGCACATTCAGCGGAATCGTGCTGATACGAAAATAGAGGTCGCTGCGAAATTTCTTGTCGCGCACCAGGGCGGCCAGTTCCTGGTGGGTAGCGGCCAGCAGGCGGACGTCGACCTTGCGATCGCGCACATCGCCGAGCCGGCGGAATTGTTTGTCCTCCAGGACCTTCAGAAGCTTGGGCTGGATTTGCGGATCGACATCGCCGATCTCGTCGAGAAACACCGTGCCCCGGTGCGCCACTTCGAAGAGCCCGACCTTGCTGCTGACCGCGCCGGTGAATGCTCCTTTTTCGTGGCCAAAGAGTTCGGTTTCGAGCAGTTCGCGGGCAAGACCGGCGCAATTGAGATCGACGAAAGCTTCGTCGGCCCGCCGGGAATGCGCATGGATCCAGCGGGCAAGCACGGTTTTGCCGGTGCCTGTCTCGCCCTGAATCAGCACCGGGCTATCGGCCTCCAGCACCCGGTGGGCTTGTTCTTCAAGCTTGCGGATCGCTGAGCTGGAACCGAGAAATGGATTCACAGCGTCGCGCTCGAGCTTGGAGCGGCCTGCCATCTGCTTTTGGCGATCCTTGCGTGCCTCGATGGTTCGTTGGATCACCAGGGTAAGAGCGGCGAGTTCAACCGGCTTCGTCAGAAACTGGTCGGCCCCGGCTTTGATAGCGTCGACGGCGAGATCGATGCTGCCGTAGGCGGTGAGGATCAGCAGCGGCACAAAGGGATCGATTCGCTTGAATTCGCGCAGGAGATCGAGCGCGGTGCCGTCGGGGAGATGATAGTCAAGAACGGCCACGGTAGGAGGACTATCGGTGAAGACCCGGCGCGCTTCCTGGCAATTGCCGGCCTCAACGATGTCGAAGCCACGTCCCTCGAGGTATTCCCGCACCGCCAGCCGTAGCGGCTCTTGATCCTCTACCAGCAGTACCCTATCCGCCAAACATTCCCCTTCGCCGCGATTAGGCAGGTCCGGTGGTGGTTTCGCCTTGCACACCAAGGACTTCCCGAATCTTAGCGGAGAGTGCATCCATACGGAAGGGTTTCCGGAGAAAGGCGCTGGTTTGGTCCATGGCGGCGTCTTCGAGCACGGCTGCATCGCTGTAGCCGGACATGTACATGATGCGAGTCTCAGGGCTGATTTTCACCAGTTCCTGCGCCAGCAGGCGGCCGCTGAGACCGGGCATTACAAGATCGGTGATCAGAACGTCGATCTTCTCGGAGCGGATAGAAACGATGTTGAGCGCTTCCGCGGCGTCTCGGGCGGAGAGCACGGTGTAGCCGCGCATCTTGAGGAAATCCGTGGCCGCTTGGCGGAGCGCCTCTTCATCCTCCACCAGCAGTAAAACGGGGATGCGGGCGGATGAAAAGCTCTGCGCGTAGATTTTGGGCGCCTCCGCGGGAGTTTTCGTGGCGCGCGGGAAATACATGTGAAAACGGCTTCCTTTGCCGATCTCGCTATCCACCCAAATGTATCCGCCGCTTTGCTTTACGATCCCATACACGGCTGCCAGCCCAAGGCCGGTGCCTTTGCCGGTGCCCTTGGTGCTGAAGAAGGGCTCGAACAAATGAGACAACACCTCTTTGCTCATCCCGGTGCCAGTATCTTCGACGGCGAGCATCACGTAACTGCCTTGCGGCGGACTACCGGGCAAACGCTCGCAGTCCGCGTTGAACTCCATGTCCGCGGTCGAAATGGTCAAGCGGCCGCCCGTGGGCATCACATCGCGTGCATTCACCGCCAGATGCATCAGGATCTGCTCGATCTGGCTGCGGTCGGCATACACCCGGCCGATCTCTTCACTTAACTGCAGTGCAACGCTGACGTCCTCCCCGAGCACGCGGCCCAGCAGTTTCGACATCTCCTTCACCAGGCTGTTGAAATCCTGCAGTTGCGGGTCGAGAACCTGTTTACGGCTGAAAGCGAGGAGTTGGCGGGTGAGTCCGGCGGCGCGCGACGACGCTTTAAGAATCTCGTGCGCCTTTCTCCGCAGAGGATCGGACTCCCCAAGCGTATCGAGGATGAGTTCCGTGTAGCTGCTGATGACCATCAGGAGATTGTTGAAATCGTGCGCCACACCTCCGGCGAGCCGGCCCACGGCTTCCATCTTCGAAGCGTTACGAATCTGCTCGTCGAGATGACGGCGAGGAGTCATATCGCGAATCGCGATCAAGTGCCGGCCGGGCTGGAAATTTGCCACGGCGGAGAATTCGAGCTGACACGGCTGACCATCGGGGCGCAGGATCGAGATCTCGGCGCGCAACGAGCCGCCTCGCCGCACCTTGTCCAGAATGATCCCTATATCTCCCTTGTGCTCGAGAAAGGTTCCTACTTCTGCGCCCAGAAGTTCTTCCCGCGTGCGGCCGAGAATTTCGCAGGCCGCATCGTTGACATCGATGTAGCGGGATTCCTCGTCCATGATGAGCATGCCATCGAGCGAAGCCCTGAAAGCCGCTTCGTGAACCGACGTTTCCAGGGCGCGTGTTGCCGCCGCCGGGGCTTGGGCACTACTTTTTGCTGAATCGCTCATACAACGCTATCCGGGCCCGCCTCCGTTATGCGGCGCCCACGAGAGATATCGGACAAATTGGCAAATCAATGAGTTCAGGGGGAGGGATTACGTCAGCAAAACTACAGGCTTCAATATCGCGAGACGCGCTCGGCATCCATGCGGTTATTCTGTCCTGAACCGAAGTGGGTGGGCAATACGGCTGGCCCGCGATGAAAGAGCCGGCAGAGCCACTCCACGTATTGGTCGCGCCCTTGGGTGATCTGCTCGATCCGGCAACCCGCCTGTCCTGTCTTATCAGCCCACACGACGGCGGCATCGAGCCGGATGTCAGTCGTAGTACCCGGTATCTGGAAAGAACAGCGTATCGGCCCCGCCGTAAGCACACTGTTTTCGGAGCGCAGCCCGAGGCCCAGTTCGCTCACATTGCTGACCCAGGCATCGACTGGCCGTTCGTTCACCCACGCTTGTGCCGGGATTTGTACCGGATGGCGATAGTAGCGGCGCCGGCCCAGCATCATTAAACCCTGGGCGAGGTGCAACGTACGCCGGGCGCGGTCCACCGTGACCGGACTGATCATTTCAAAGTTCGCACCCATCGCGAACACGCTCTGCAGGTCAACGTCCTGGTCATGCACGTCAATCGCGATGGCGCTACGGCTGGAGGGCGACTGCCGCAAAGAGCGCAGGATGGTTTCTGTCGTCTCATCGTGGTCAACGATGAGTCCGTCGTAGCGATGGCAGAAAAGCAGCCGTTCCACTTCCTCAGGATCGGTGCACACCTGGAGATTTACGTCCATACCTTCTGCCGCACGACGAATCATC
Source organism: uncultured Acidobacteriaceae bacterium (assembly GCA_963703075.1). Lineage (GTDB taxonomy): Bacteria > Acidobacteriota > Terriglobia > Terriglobales > Acidobacteriaceae > Korobacter. The sequence goes on along the minus strand of OY969786.1, from coordinate 647,604 downwards.
GACAAAGTGTCGGCCTTACGCGGAACGAATAGAACTTCCAGACTCACACCCGACATCATGGCCCCCGAATGGATACACGCGTCCTGCGCTAACACTTTGCACCCCGAATGCCAACTTGGAGGCAATCTTATCCCTCGCCAATCAGTGACTTAGACCTCCGGCCGAAGCCATTTGTCTGGATCTCGGAAAGTTGCCGTCCGGATTCCAGACTTCATCCAATCGTTTCGGTGAACTTTTCGCAATCCGCTCCCGTAGAGAACATCACCAGTTGGGGGCTTCGGTCTCTGTTTGACATGCGATACACGCCCACATATGGTTGTGTCCTTCACAGTTCGGCGTTATTTGACGTCATTGCAAGCACCCGTTGTTACAGCGCATAGGAGAGCAGATGCTACGCAAGGTAGCCGTAGGAATTCTAACGATGGTTTGTGCAGCACCCCTGATGTACGCGCAGACCGCTGAAGAAATTGTCGCAAAGAACATCGAGGCGCACGGCGGAGCCGCCAAGATCAATGCCATTCAAACCGTCAAGAGCTCAGGGAAAGTGGAGGTTGGTCCGGGGATGGAAGCACCGGCCACCGAGTATCGAAAGCGTCCCGACTTGATTCGCCAGGAATTTACCCTTCAGGGGATGACGGCAGTCCTGTCGTACGACGGCAAACAGGCCTGGGGGATCATGCCATTCATGGGAAAGAAAGATCCTGATCTCCTTCCCGCCGAACAGCGCGATGAGCTCGTCGAGGATGCCACGATTGGCGGCCTGCTGATGGACTACGCCGCCAAGGGAACTAAAGTGGAGTTCCTGGGCAAAGACAAGCTCGAAGGCACAGACGTCCTCAAGCTGAAAGCCACCCTCGCGGATGGGACGGTGTACACCTATTACATCGATCCCGATTCGAATCTCGAGATCCGCGTGGATCGCGTAGCCATGATCCGCGGCACCGAACACAAGACCAGCACCGTGATCGGTGACTACAAAGAGGTCGACGGAGTTCCGTTGCCCTTCTCGTTCGAGAGCAGCGATGCCGATCATCCGGACCAGAAACAAAAAGTGACATTAGATAAGGTCGAGTTCAACGTGCCGGTCGATGCCGCAATTTTCAAAATGCCTCCGAAGGCCGCGACCACAACCAAGGGCGCAGACACAACGGAACCCAAACCAGCGCCGCCGGACAGCAAGCCTGACCAAACTCCCAAAGCGGAAACGCCAAAGCAATAGGTTCACAGGAGCGGCCTAAGCGCCGCTCCTTAGCTTTTCTATTCCCTGTTCACAAATTCCTACGAAGTGAGGATCCTAGATGCTCAGCCGGACACGGCCTTTCATGGTGGTGCTTGCGGTTATTCTTGGTCTGCTCGGCGTCGGGGGCGCGCAAACTACTCCCGCCCCACAGGCGCAAATTGATAACGATACCTTCGCGGGCTACACCGCCCGTTCCATCGGACCGGCGGTCATGGGCGGCCGCATCTCTACTCTCACCGCGATCCCGGGCAAGCGCTTGACGATTTACGTCGGTGCAGCCGCAGGAGGAATTTTCAAGTCGGAAGATGGCGGCATCACCTTTAAGCCCATCTTCGACAAGATGAACAGCCCTTCCATCGGCGCGCTCGCCGTCGATCCCAGCAATCCGAAAGTGATTTGGGTGGGAACCGGCGAAAGCTGGATGCGCAACAGTGTCTCGGTCGGCGACGGCGTATATAAGAGCACGGATGGTGGCGAGAACTGGACGAAGGTCGGACTTGCCGACAGCGAACACATTTCGCGGGTCCTGATTCATCCCAAGGACGGTAACACTGTCTACGTCTGCGCCCTCGGTCATGCCTGGAACGACAACGATGAGCGTGGCCTCTACAAGACCACCGACGGCGGCAAGACGTGGACCAACATCCTGCACGCCGATGGAAGAACCGGCTGCGGCGATGTAGCTTTCGATGCTTCCGATCCCAACACGCTTTACGCTTCGCTCTGGCCGTTCCGGCGTTATCCGTACAGCTTCAATTCAGGTGGTTCGACGGGCGGAATTTTCAAGAGCACAGACGCTGGCGCCACCTGGAAACCGATTCGTAGCGGTTTGCCGGAAGGCGATCTTGGCCGCATTGCTTTGGCCACCACGCCAGCCAGTCCGAAACGGATTTGGGCAGCGGTGGAAGCCAAGAAAAGTGCGCTCTATCGTTCGGACGATGGTGGCGCGACCTGGAACTATGCCAACGACAGCTTCAATATCATCGGCCGTCCGTTTTACTTCGCCCTCCTCATCTCCGATCCCAACGACGGCGAACGCGTTTATAAGCCGGGTTTTGCCCTCACCGTCAGCGATGACGGCGGCAAAAGTTTTGCTGAAATCGGCAGCGAAGGAGCGGGCGGCGGGGTCCACGGGGATTATCATGCCCTCTGGGTCGATCCCACCAACTCCGATCACCTGATCACGGGCGACGATGGTGGCCTGTACGAGAGCCTGGATCGCGGCGCGCACTGGCGTTTCCTCAACAGCTTCCCCATCGGCCAGTACTACCACGTGAGCGCCGACATGGCTCGACCTTACAACGTGTACGGAGGCCTGCAGGACAACGGCACCTGGATGGGACCGAATACTTATCCGGATGGTGTCTTCAACCGTCACTGGCGGAACATCGGCTATGGGGATGGTTTCTGGTCGTTCGCTGATCCCACTGACAGCGATCTCATCTACAGCGAGTACCAGGGCGGACGCATGTTGCGGGTGCGCCGCAGTACTGGTGAAATCAAGGAAATCTATCCGCTGGCCAAGACCGGCGATCCCGATTTCCGCTGTAACTGGAATACGCCGATCCACATTGGCGCAACCTCGAAGGCGATTTACATTGGCTGCCAGTTCCTCTTCCGGTCGAAAGACCATGGCGAGTCCTGGGAAAAGATCTCTCCGGACTTAACCACCAATAACCCGGAATGGCTGAAGCAATCGGAGTCGGGCGGTTTGACCCTCGATAACTCCGACGCCGAAAAGTACGAAACGATTTACACCATTTCGGAGTCCCCCAAGAACGCGCAAGTAATCTGGGCGGGCACCGACGATGGCAACGTACAACTCACCCAGAATGGCGGCAAGAGCTGGACAAACCTTACCAAGAACGTGACCGGTCTTCCGCCCAATACCTGGGTCTCGACCATCGAGGCCAGTCACTTCGAACCCGGCACTGCATATGCCACCTTCGACGGTCACGCCCATGGCGACATGAAGACCTACGTCTACAAAACCACGGACTTCGGTAAAACCTGGACGCAGCTCACCAGCCCCGCCCTGAAGAGTTTCGCTCACGTCATCCGCGAGGACCTGGTGAACCCCAAGCTGCTTTGGGTGGGCACGGAAAGTGGATTGTTCATCAGCATCGATGGAGGCGCGGACTGGGCGGAGTTCAATGGCAATATCCCACGCGTTCCGGTGCGCGATATTTTCATCCAGCCGCGTGAAAACGACGTGATTATCGCCACCCACGGGCGCTCGCTCTACGTGCTCGACGATGTCACGCCGATTCGCGCTCTCACCTCTGACATGCTCAACAAAGACGTGGCCATGTTGCCTTCGCGTCCGTCGGTGCTCGCGCTTCCTGCGGAAGAACAACGTGCCGAAGGCGACGCCGATTATCGCGGCACTCCGTTGCCGGACAACGCAACCGTCACCTACTACCAGAAGAAGCGGCACATTTTTGGCGAATTGAAAATCGAGCTGTTCGACCCGAGCGGACAACTCGTCGCCTCCTCGGCGGGTGACAAGCGGCGCGGCGTGGTGCGTGTCGAGTTGCCATTGCGCGTTCCGCCTCCAAAGGTTCCACCGGCGGCCTCGCTCGTGGAGCAGCCGTTCGCGTTCTTTGGTCCAAGTTTTCCCGAAGGTACGTACACCGTGAAGCTGACCAAGGGCAAGGTGACGCTGACCTCGACCATTAAGGTCGTGACGGATCCGCGGGCCAAGAGCACGCCGCAGGACCGCGCTTTGCAGCGCCAAACCGTGTTGAAGCTGTATGCGATGCAGGAGCGGCTGGCGTACCTGGTGGCGGCCATGACCGGGATCCGTGACCAGGCGAAGGACCGCGCGGCCAAGGCTTCCGACGAGGCACTGAAGAAACAACTCACCGACCTGGTGCAGAAAGTCGAGGCGTTCCGGGCCACCGTGGTGACGGTGAAGGAAGGTGGAGGCATCACCGGCGAACGCAAGCTGCGCGAGTACATCGGTGAACTTTATGGAGCCGTCAACGGCTACGAAGGCAAGCCAACGCAGCAGCAATTGGATCGCCTTGTGTTGCTCAGCACACGATTGGACGATGTCGGCAAGAAGTTCAACACGATGTCGACCACGGAGCTAACCGGGACGAACGCCGCCCTGCAGAAGGCAAGCCTGCAACCGCTCACGGTGGTGACGGAAGCGGACTGGAGAAAACAGCAGTAACACGAAACACGATCGGGGATCAGTCCCATCCATTTGCGAGAATGGGTGCGACTTTTCCTTGGCTGATGGCGTGCCGGGATTAAGCCGGCTCTTCCACAATTTCGATCAGCAGACCAAACGGGGTAGTCTCAAGAGATTTGGGATGCACGAAAAAGACGGTGGTGCCGCGCGACCCTTTGCGTGGCGACTTGTCGATGATGTTGAATCCCTGCTTCTTCATTGCGTCAAAGGCTGACTGGGCACTGCGCACGCGGAACGCGACATGCGCGAAACCGCCGCGGCCGCCATTTTTGTCGATGAGTTTCTGCACCGGCGAATCCGCATGCAACGGCTCGAGTAACTGGAGCAGGTTCGGCCCATCGCCAATGCGCAGGAGAACTTCCCGCACCTGGTCGGTGCCGAAGACGTCCTCGCGGTGGACTTCCGTAAACCCAAGCATTTTGTAAGCAGCGACCTGTCCCTCGAGATCGCCTTTCTTCACCGCGATGGCGACGTGATCGACGAACTGAATGCCAGGAACATGCGCGAGCTCTGCTGTGACTTCTGGATGTACCGCTACCGATTGCATGGTTTTCTCCGAGCCTTCGGGGATGCGCACGGGAGGCGCAACCACTGGCTTTGCAAATCCGATCGCGTTCTTATTCGAACTCCACGAGCAACTGACCCACTTGCACGCCATCTCCCGGATGCACATGGAGCTGCTTGACCTTGCCCGCCATCGGTGCGGTCACGTTCGTTTCCATCTTCATGGCTTCCAACACCAACAGCAGATCGTTCGCCTGTAACTGTTGACCGATTTGCGCATTGATCTTGATCACGATGCCGGCAATCGGGCTGCGGCACACCTTCGTCTCATCGACGTCCACATCGGATGCGGGTGCTTGGCCGTTCGACGCAGCCGCGACCGGTGCGGAAGGCATGACCACGGAGCTGCCCGGCGGGTGCGGAGGGATATAACCGCCGAGCGAGCGTCCGTGTTCTTCGTCCTGTACTTCTACATCGACTTCATACGTCTTACCATCCACCGTTACATTGAGCTTCACAAGGCACTCCTGCATTTCTTTCTGCCCCGGCGAGCCTCGACGGTCTCGCCGGGGGGGCACTATCCGTGATGAACAAGATTGTGGGAGGCTTGCACGAAGGCGCGGCCCTGCTGTGCCCAGGGGCTCATGCCCTCATGCACATAATGCGCGGATCGGATGCGAGCCGATTTGCCGACGAAAGCAGCGACTGCGGCCGCGATCACCAGCATGATCTCTTCCGTCATGCCGTCGGGCGCGGCCGGTTTCGCGGGCGGCTGAGTCGAGGGCTGAACGGCGCCGGTCTGGTTCGAAGACAGCGGCGGAAGCTCTGCTGCCGGCTTCCGTTCCAGCCCCGCCACCGAGTGCTGCACCGACTTGAGCTGCTCGGCGAGTTCCGCCTGCTTCGCGCGCAACTCATCCATCTGCATCTCGAAAGCCTGCCGCAATGAATCGACCTGCCCGGCGATGTCCGCAATTTCAATTTGAGCGTTTCTCATTCCGAACTCCTTAGAGCGGCATCAACCCGTGCTTCTTCGGTGGACGCAGTTCGCGTTTGGCGTGCAGCGCATCCAGCGCCATCGCCAGGTAGCGGCGCGTTTCCGCCGGCTCGATGATGTCATCCACCAGGCGCCGCGCGGCCGACACATAAGGCGTGGCAAAGGCGCTGCGGTACTTCTCGATCAATTCCTTGCGCTTGGCCGGCTTGTCTTCGGCTTCACTGATCTCCTTGCGGAAGACGATCTCGGCTGCCCCCTCGGCGCCCATGACCGCGATCTCCGCCGTCGGCCACGCGACCACCCGGTCGGCCCCCAGGTCACGGCTGCACATCGCGAGATACGCGCCGCCGTAGGCCTTGCGCAACACAACCGTAATTTTAGGAACAGTCGCCGCCGAGTAGGCGAAGAGCATCTTGGCGCCGTGGCGAATGATTCCGCCATATTCCTGCGCCACCCCGGGCAAAAATCCCGGTACGTCTGCCAGGGTCAGCAAGGGGATATTGAAAGCGTTGCAAAAGCGTATGAAGCGCGCTGCCTTGTCGCTGGCGTTGATATCGAGCACCCCGGCCATCACGCAGGGCTGGTTGGCAATAATGCCGACCGAGCGTCCCTGAATGCGGGCCAGGCCGATCACGATGTTCTGCGCGTAGCCGGACTGGATCTCCAACAGGTCTCCCCGATCAACCAGTTGACCGATGACCTGGCGCACGTCATAGGCCTGCTTCGGGTCGTCCGGAATGATGGAGTTCATCTGCGGATCGGAGTCGAGAATGCCGTCGAACTCGAGCCGCGGCGGGTCTTCCAGATTGTTGGAAGGCAGGAAGCTCAACAGCCGACGCGTGATGTAGATCGCATCATCGTCATTCTCCGCGACGAAGTGCACGTTGCCCGATTGCGTCATGTGGGCAACCGCGCCGCCGAGTTGATCAGCCGTCACGACTTCGCCTGTAACCTGCTTGATCACCGATGGGCCGGTGATGAACATCTGTGCCTGCTTGGTCTGGATAATGAAGTCGGTCAGCGCCGGGCTATAGACCGCGCCTCCCGCGCATGGACCGCAGATCAGCGATATCTGGGGAACGGTCCCCGAGAGCATGACGTTGTTGTAGAAAATGCGTCCATACCCGGCCAGCGCATCGATGCCTTCCTGGATGCGCGCCCCGCCGGAGTCGTTGATGATCACGAAAGGCGAGCCGGTCTTGAGCGAGAGGCTCATCATCTCGACAATCTTGTCGGCATGTACCTCGCCCACCGCTCCGCCCAGCGCGGTGAAGTCCTGGCTGGCGAGATGCACCAGCCGTCCATCGATTGTGCCCACGCCGGTGACCACGCCATCGGCAGGAATGTCTTTCTTCTCCATGCCAAAGAGGGTGGCGCGATGCTTGGCAAAGGCCCCGATCTCCTGGAAGGATCCGGGATCGGCGAGCCGGTCCACACGCTCGCGTGCGGTCAGCTTGCCCGCTTCATGTTGTTTGGCGATCTTGTCTTCCCCACCGCCCAGCTTTACCTCGGCGCGCTTGGCCTCGAGTTCCTGGATCTTCTGGGCAATCCCCGTGGCCTTGCTTGCGACTTTTTCCGGCGTTTCGATAGTAGCCATACTCTCCACTCGTCTTGCGGTAGCGCAACGGTCAGGATTGCGCCATCGTTAAAGCACGCCGCCAGGCGGCATGCGCAAACTCACTTCCCTACCGGCGCGACGGCGACGGCGTGCGTCTTGCCGTCGAGCGTGATCACGTAATTCACCACTCCGGGCAGCTGGCTTGCAGGCTTTTGTGGCGTCGCCGCTGGAGCAGGCGTCCCCGTCGTTTCTTTCACAGGTGCCTTTCCAAGATTTTTCGGACCCTGGTCGCGGGTACCGAAGAATTTCGGCGCCACCTGGGGGAACATGGCAAAGGTCAGCACGTCTTCGTCGCTGCCATTACAGCCCTTGAGCGCCAGCGCATCGCCTCGCAGCTTTTCCCATTCGGGTTGCAGCAGATCGGCTGGCCGGCAGGTGATCGGCTTCTTCTTGGCATGCTGCTCGGCTTTCGCCAGGACCTCCGGATCTTTCGCTCCGAGAGTGCTGCCGTAGTAGCCCAGCATCAGGTCGGCAAATTCGCCGGTCATGACTTTGTATTGGCCCATGATCACGTTGAAGACCGCCTGGGTGCCGACGATCTGGCTGGAGGGGGTCACCAATGGCGGGAACCCGGCAGCCTTGCGGACCTTCGGAACCTCGAGCAGGACCTCCTGCAGACGGTCGCCCGCACCCTGTCCCTTGAGCTGGCTCTCCATGTTGCTGATCATGCCGCCGGGGATCTGGCTCTTGAAGATCTCTGTCTCCACCCCGGTAATGTCGCTGAGGAACTCCTTGTAACGCGGCCGCACGGTTTCGAAATAGCGGCGCGCTTTGAGAATGCGGCCCATATCCAGCCGGGTCTCGTATCCGGTGCCTTCGAGCATCTCCACAAAGCTCTCGGTCGGGTTATGGCCGGGACCCAGGCACATGGCGCTGATCGCCGTATCCACGGTGTCGCAGCCGGCTTCGACTGCCTTCATGAGGCTCACTAATGTCACTCCGGTGGTGGCGTGGCAGTGGACATGCACCAGCGTCTCCTGCCCGCACGCCTGCTTGATGCCCTTCACCAGGTCATAGGCGGGTTGCGGTTTCAGCAGGCCCGCCATGTCCTTAATGCAAATGGAATCGCAGCCCATCTCGACCAATTGTTGCGCCATTTCAACAAAAGCAGCGATGGTGTGCACCGGGCTGACCGTATAGCTGATGGTTCCCTGGGCATGCTTGCCCGACTTCTTGACCGCCTTGATCGAGGTCTGCAGGTTGCGGATGTCATTCAATGCGTCGAAGACACGGAAGACGTCCATCCCATTTTCCGCGGCCTTGGTGACGAAACGCTCGACGACGGAGTCTTCGTAGTGCCGGTAGCCAAGCAGGTTTTGCCCGCGTAGCAGCATCTGCAGCCTGGTTTTGGGCAACAGTTTCTTGAACTGGCGCAGCCGCTCCCACGGATCTTCGTTGAGAAAGCGTATGCAGGCGTCGAAAGTGGCCCCGCCCCAACACTCCAGCGACCAGTACCCCGCGTTATCGAGGTCTTCACAGGCGGGCACCATGTCTTCCATGGCCATGCGGGTCGCCATCAAACTCTGGTGTGCATCTCGAAGGATAAGGTCGGTGACTTCGATGATTCGTCCCATGCTTGGTTTCCAATCTCCGGCGACTCGCGCCGTCACAACCTATTGAACGCTTGTGACAAGAAAGCGGCTGTGAGGCTTATCACAATTACTTGTGATTCTTCCCCGCAAGGCGCCTCTGCCCTTCTGATCGGCAGATGATGGCCCGCGATTAGGTATTTAGAATGAGAAAGTTATAATGCGCGGGGTTCAGGCCCATACTTCCCGAATCTGCTCTTGAGTGTAGTCTTTTTCCCGCAGGGCACGCAGGCTGAGGGCGTTGGTACGCTTGGCGAGACGCTGTCCGGCGGCGTCACGGAGCAGTGGACAGTGGAAATAGGCGGGGCTGGTTTGACCGAAGGCCTGGTAAATCAGGATCTGCCGTGCGGTGGAAACTAGCAGGTCTTCGCCGCGCACGATCTCGGTCACTTCCATATCACAATCGTCTGTGACAACGGCCAGTTGATAGGCAGGGACATCGTCGCGCCGCCAGACGACGAAGTCTCCGAAATCGCTGCCGGCTAAGTAACTGCGCAGTCCCAGATTGCCGTCGACAAAGGAAACCGTTTCGCCTTCGGGGACACGGAAGCGCCAATTCAGGCCTTTCGGATCGAGCGCCGCGAGCTTCGTACCGACCGGTGGCCGGCACGTCCCGGGATAGATCGGCTCTTCCTCGCCTTCGTGGGGCGCCTGGGCCGCAGTCGCGAGGTCTTTCCGCGAGCAACTACACGGGTAGACGAAACCTCGTTCCACCAGCCGCCTCCAATCTCGTAGATAGAGATCGCGACGCCGGCTTTGCTCATAGGGCGCGTGCGGGCCGCCGACATCCGGCCCCTCCTGCCACTCGATGCCAAGCCAACGCAGGTCCTCCAGCATGGCTTGCGTGTACTCAGCCTTCGAACGTTGCGGATCGAGATCTTCGTTGCGAAAAATGAGGGTGCCGTGGTGGGCGAGGGCGCGCTGGTAGGCTGTCCAAAAGGTTCGCGCGTGGCCGAGATGGAGGTATCCCGTTGGAGAGGGCGCAATGCGGCCACGGTAGGAAGAGGTCACGGAAAGATGTTACGAGAAGGCAAAAAAAATGTCGCCGCCAGGCGGAAGGTCACACCACCCTGACCCGGATCTTCTTTGCGACCCCGCGCGCAATGGCCACGGCGCTGCCGCCGATTTCGAGCAGGATGGGACCTCCCATGGGGGCGGTGGAACGGACGCGGCCGCGTTCTGCTTCGCGAACGCCGAGTTGTTCGAGGGTACGCATCTGTCCAGCGTCGTTGGGCAGCGAAACAATCTCCACCTCACTCAGCGCAGGGACGCGGTCGAGCCCAATACCAAGGTTGTGCGATCCGGTTCGGATGGCCATCAGGTTCCAACTTACAGGTTCAATCAAGATTCCCACTGTGCTCTCCGTCACACGGCTCTATCGCAACATTCCGCCAACGACCCGGGCCATCAGCCCCACGAACACCGCGAGGGCGAAGGTATAGGCCATCGCATAGGTCGTAAGTTTCTTACCGACTTCACGCGCCAAGGCCGCAACCGTCGCGAGACATGGCATGTAGAAGGTGATGAATAATGTGTAACCGACAATTTGCGCGGTGGTCATGACCAGGTTGATATGCGATGTGCCAAGCGCCTGGGTCAGCATGATCAGGGTCAATTCTTTGCGCAAAAGCCCAAAAATGAGGGTTGTACCGGTAGCGAACGGCAGACCCAGCAGCCGGGTCAGGGGCGAAAGCCCGAGGTTAATCACGTGGTCCCACCCGTAGTAACTGGCAAGGCCCAGCACCATGCTGCCGCCGATCAGCATGGGCCAACTCAGCACGATGAATTCCCGCAGACGCAGCCAGACTTTACGTAAAAGAATGCTAAAACGAGGCCACTGGTAGCGCGGCACTTCAAGCACCATGCCGGGCGAGACCTCCGGCCAAATCCTTCGCATCATCCATCCGGAGAGGATCACGACGACAATATTCAACAGAAAGATTGCCAGCGCCCACCACGGACCGAGGTAAAAGGCGACCAGGGCGAAGATGACATTCGAGCGCGCCGAACAGGGGATGAGAATGGCCAGCACAGTGGCGATGAAGCGATCGCGGCGCGAGGGCAGGATGCGCGCGGCCATGCATGCCGGCACGCTGCATCCGTAGCCAAGAATGAGCGGCAGCATCGACGTCCCGTGCAAGCCGATGCGGTGCAGCAGGCCATCCATCAGGTACGCCACCCGCGGCAGATAGCCGATGTCTTCCAGCACCGCCAAGCCGAAAAGAAACGGAACGAGGTAAGGAAGCACGATGGCTGCGCCTCCGACCAATCCATCCCATGCGCTTTTGAAGAGGGTGAAACGCAGGGTGCCGGGATCCATGCCGCGGCTGACCCGCGCGAAACCGCTCGCCAGATGCGCTTGCAGCAGATTCTCAAGGTGCGAGCCGATGCCGAAGATGATCCAGAAAAAGCCGACGAGCAGTGCAGCGAGAAAGACGTAGCCCCAGAAGGGATGAGTCACGACGGCGTCCAGACGGTTGCGAATATCCGACTGTGGCTTACCGACGGTCGCGACCTCTTCGAAGAGTCGGAGGCTGATATCGTGCCGTTCGGACATGACGATCGCATCTGCGGGCCGTCCGCGCTTGCGTTCCAGTGCAGTCTTCCATTTCGTGGCCACACCCGCAATTTCAGGCGCGCGCAGCGAATCGCAACAGCCAGTCTCGAAATAGCGGATGGCGCGAAACCGGCTGGGATAGTGGCTTGCATCGCCGGCTTCGCAAATCATTTGTTCCACGCGCTCGACGACGGAGTCGACATCGCGCGACCACTTCAATGCCGGTGAAAAACCCGGCACGACGCGCTGCGTACTTTTGATAGCGGCAAACAGCCGATCGAAACCCTCCCCGCGACGCGCGATGGTCTCCACCACCGGCATGCCGAGCAACTGACTCAGCTTCGCGCTATCGATAGTGATGCCTTTACGCGCCGCATCGTCTGCCATGTTGAGGCAGACGACCATGGGGATACCCAACTCCCGCAACTCGAGGGTCAATTCCAGGCTACGACAGAGTAACGACGCGTCGATGACGTTGATAATGAGGTCGATGTTGTGGTCGAGCAGGTATTCGCCCGCGATCGATTCCGCACGATTGGAGCCGGTGAGGGTGTACGTGCCGGGCAGGTCCACCAGTTCGGCAACGCCTCCGTTGAGACGGATTGAGCCGGTTGTAACCTTTACGGAACTGCCGGGGAAATTCGCGGTCTCGGAGCGATAGCCCGCAACGTAGTTCAGGATGGTGCTTTTACCGCAATTAGGTTGGCCTGCCAGGGCGATCCGCATAATGACCTGCTTTTTGAGGCTAGCGGGGCACGACACAAACCGATGTGACAAAGATCACTTCGCTCTGTGTTTTTTGAACATCGTTTTCAATTTCCATTCATAGCAACCACAGAACACAGAGGGGCACAAAACTAAAATCAGAAACATTGAACCACGAAGGACAGACCTCCTGCCGCCAAACAAGTTTGTTTTCAACCCTCCGCAGGCACTTCGTGAACCTTCGTGTCCTTCGTGGTTAAAGATTTTGTTTCTGTGGTTAACTAGCAAAACATGCAGCTTCCGGAAGAGCTTCAGCGGGCGATCGACCGGCAGATCGAGAACGTCTCGGCACCCGAGATGGCGCGTGCCGCCGCCGAGATCAGCGAAGCTTATCGCAGGGTCGCATTCTCATCGGCTCCGTTGCAACGCCCCGCCCATCGCCTGGCGTATCTCCAAGTCCGGATGCCGGCAACTCTGGCAGCTTGCCGCCACGTGTTCTCCCATCTGCACGAGGCACTGCCCGGTTTTCAGCCACGCTCGTTGCTCGATCTCGGTACCGGTCCCGGAACCGTCGCATGGGCGGCGGTGGAACTATTCCCTTCCATTGAGAAGATTTCGCTGGTCGAGCGCGATGTCGCGTTCCTGCAGATCGGCCAGGCGTTGGCCGCCGAGAGCGTGTCTCCGGCGCTTCGCGACGCAATTTGGACCGTGGCCGACCTGCGCACCATCCCTGCAGAACCGCACGACCTGGTCGTCGTCTCGTATGCTCTCGGCGAACTGAACAGCGGCGATGCCCAGCGCGTGGTGGACGCTTGCGCGAAAGCGGCACACGTACTCGTACTGATCGAACCGGGAACACCCAAAGCTTTTGCGCGGATGGCAGAAATCAGAAAACATCTGATCGCTACAGGCTCGACGATCGCCGCTCCCTGCCCGCACGAGCGCGCCTGTCCTTTGTTTGAGCGTGGCGACTGGTGTCATTTCGCGGAGCGACTGGAGCGGACCTCCGAGCACCGGCGCATTAAAGGCGGATCGCTCGGCTATGAAGACGAGAAGTTTTGCTACCTCGCTGCTACCCGTTTGCCGGTCCCGGAACGTGGCGGAAGAATCATCCGTCATCCGCAGATTCACTCCGGCTACGTGCAGTTACAAGTCTGCGCGCCCGACGCACTCAAGCAGGTGACGGTCACCAAATCGCAAAAAGAGAACTATCGTCCCGCTCGAAAAGCCGCCTGGGGCGATCGCTGGCCTATCAGCTAAACAGGGCGGTTCGCGAGGTGGAATGCCGCCGCGCTGCTGCGCTGACCGGCTTCTCCATCACCTGCTGAAAGGCCGTCCGAAAGCGGGCCATTTCTTCGGGAGTACCAACCGTAATCCGCACGTGCGTCGGCCACACCGGCCACGGACGTCCGATGAGCACACCCGCGAGCGCCATGGCGTCGATCACCGATTGCGTCGGACGTTTCGCATCGCTCATGAAACAGTTCGCCTGTGAAGCGGTGTACGCATAGCCCTGCCTCGTAAGCCAGGCAAAGGTCTCCTGCCGCGCGTCGGCATTGATCTTCTTGCGTTTAGCAATCAATGCGGCATCGTTCAGGCTGGCGATCCCAGCCTTCATCGCCGGCACCGGACAGAACGTGAATCCACCAACGTCGTTCACGCGACGCACGAGATCCGGACGCGCAATCACCAGGCCGAGCCTCGCTCCCGCCATGCCGTAGAGCTTGCTGAAGGTCCGCAGGACAATGATGTCCTTGTCGGCGGCTGCGAGATCGAGACAGGGAGTGGCGTCGCTGAAGTGAATGTAGGCTTCATCGACGATCACTACGGAACCTTGCGGCTTGTTGGCGAGCAGCCACTCGATGTCCGCGCGGCTGGTCACGGTTCCCGTCGGATTATTGGGGTTGGCAATGTAGTAGAGACCGGGGCTGGCGCTGGCCGCAACCATCGCCTTAACATCGTGCGCTCCCTCCGGGGTGAGCGGCACGTTTGCCACCGGAGCACCGCAGGTTTTGGCGGTAAACGAAGCGGACTCGTAGCCCGGAGTACCCATCACCACCCCCTTTTGCGGACTGCAAAATGCCCGGACACTGTAGGCAATCGGTTGGCTCGAACCTGAATAGGGCTGCACGTATTCCGGCTTGAGCCCGTTCTGCGAGGCGAAGAGTTCCGTCAGTTGTTCGGCGTACTCGTCGTGATAACGGCCGCTCTGGGCCACGCCCTCCAGCATGGCAGCCCGCGCTACTTCACATGGTCCCAACGGGTTCTCGTTGGCATTCAGCAAGACCATGTTGCTGGGCATGGGGTGGTGTTGCCGGGTTTGCGCCAGGGCAAACTGCGCTTCGCTGAACGAGCCGATGGCCGCGGCGGCGCCGGCTATGGCACTCGCCCGCAGAAAGCCGCGACGGGTGAAATCGGTGGCGCGAGCAACCCCAGAACTCTCTTTGATCCGCATGGTGCGCTCCCGGAATTCGATTGGTTGTTGGAACTGCGATGACGAATTGTACGCGAAGAACCCAGCCTGGGAAGCGGCCGTCTTTCTGGGTAAGCGGTCACCGAACCTGGTGACAGAGATCACATCGGGAAGCAAAAGAGTTCCTTACGATTTTGAATATGATTTTCAATTTCATTCCGGCGCGCGCTCAACGCTTCACCCTGCGCTGCGCTCTTCTTGCTTGCTTTCTCGTCAGTTTAAGTTGGGCCGCCGATCCCGGCAGCCTGCGTGGCTCTGTTCTCGATCCGACCGGCGCACTGATTCCCGGCGCGACCGTGATTCTCAGCGGGACTGGCACTCCACAAAGCATCATCGCCGGAGAGGACGGGTCGTTTTCCTTCCCATCGCTCGCAGCGGGCCGTTACCAACTCAAGGTGGAAGCGCGCGGCTTCTCGCCTTTTCTCTCCGAGATCGAGATATCCGGCGCGCAAGAGCTTCGGCTCGATACCACGCTGACGCTGCTTTCGAACGCCGAGGTGATCGAAGTCTCCGCGGAGCAGGAAAAGCTCGATACCGAGAGCACGCAGATGGGCGACCTGATCACGGCGAAGAAGATGACTTCAGTGCCCCTGAATGGACGCAGCTTCACCGACTTGCTGGCCCTGGAACCGGGCGTGGTGCCTACCAGTTCCGCGCAGCCCAATGCGGTCGTGATGTCCGGGTGCACCGCTACGCCACCCTCCGGCGACCTCAATCCCGGCAACTTGTCAGTCAGCGGACAGCGCGAAACGGCCAACGGTTTCACCGTCAACGGCAGCCTCGCCGAAGAAGACTTCAACAACGGAACCGCGATTGTGCCCAACCTCGATGCGATTGGCGACTTCCGTGTGTTGACCGGCAATTTCGACGCCGAGTATGGAAACTTCAGCGGCGGACAGGTCATCGTCACCACGAAATCGGGCAACAACCAACTGCATGGCAGCGGCTTTGAATTCCTTCGCAACACGGCGCTCGATGCCCGCAACTATTTCGCCACCGAGCGCGCCAGCTACGATCGCAACCAGTACGGCGGCACGATCGGCGGAGCGATCCGCAAGGACAAGATTTTCTTCTTTCTCGATTACCAGGGCACTGGGATGACGCAGGGGCAGGAGACCGGAAACATCGTGGTGCCCAGCGCAGCCGATCGCCAGGGCAACCTGCTCGACCTGAGCAACCAGCTCACCGGGACCGTGAGCACCGATTATTGGGCGAGCCAACTGACCCAGAAGCTTGGGTACAACGTATCGGCGGGCGAAGCTTACTACGCGCCAGGCTGTGCCAGCAGCGCTCAATGCGTATTTCCCAACGCGAAGATTCCCAACGCGATCTGGTCTGAACCAGCGGCGGCGCTGCTGCCATACATTCCGACCGCCAACATCGGCACCAACCTGTTCTCCAACTCCACGCAGAACGAAACGCTTTCTGACAACAAGGCGGCGGCGCGCATTGATACCGCGACTCGCTTCGGCAATCTCGCCGCATACTATTTCGTTGATCAGTACACGATGGACAATCCGTATCCCGCCGCGCAGGGCGGAGCCAATGTTCCGGGATTCAACGCGATCTCGAACGGGAGGGCGCAACTTTTCAGCCTCGCGCTTACCAAGGCATGGGGCGCGAACACGGTCAACGAAACCCACTTCAGTTATATGCGCTCGGCGAACATCATCGGGCAGCCGGTTGGCGGGGTGGGGCCGACGCTGGCGTCGCAAGGTTTTGTCGAAGGCGTGGGAACGCTCGGCATCGTACCGCTTAGCCCGAAGATCGAAGGCATCGAGAATGTCGCCTTCAACGATTTCACGATCGGCGTCGATGTCACTGGCGAAACCCAGGTGAACAACACGTTCCAGTGGAGCGATTCTTTTTCTCGCATCCTGGGGCGACACACGCTGAAGTTCGGCGGCAGCTTCCACCTGGACCAAGTCAACATTCACTCCCACTCGATTAATAACGGGTCATTCGTTTTCCAGGGAACCGAAACCGGTTCCGATTTCGCCGACTACCTGCTGGGGATTGCCAGTACCTACGAACAAGGCGATGCCAGTCCGTTTTACATCCGCAACCATTACATTGGAGCGTTCGCGCAGGACAGCTGGCGAGTGCGACCCAACCTCACCGTGAATTATGGGATCCGCTGGGATGTGCTGCCCCCCTGGCACGAGAAGTACAACCAGCTGCAGACGTTTGTTCTCGGCGAACAATCGCGGGTCTACCCCGGGGCCCCGGAAGGCATCGTGTTCCCGGGAGATCCCGGCGTCCCCAACACACTCGCACCGACCAAGTGGACGAACTTCGCTCCTCGCTTCGGGGTTGCATATTCACCCGACATCAACAGCGGGATTCTAGGCCGCATCTTTGGCGGAGCGGGCAAGAGCAGTCTTCGCGCCGGCGGGGGCATCTTCTACACCGCGTTCGAGGGCTTGTCGGCCGGCATCATGAGCGCGTGCGCGCCCTACGGCTACGACTACGACAGCACTGGCGGACATCCGCTGTTCGATGAGCCGTTCGTGTCGGCGACCACAGGGCAGAGTTACGGCCAGCCGTATCCTTCGCCGATTCCCGCCTTCGGCGCGTCCCCGAGCCATCCCAACACGACGGTCGACTGGTCGAAGTACAACCCGATCACCGGCGATCCCGCGTTTTACTACCGCAACACATCTCCTTACACCGAGAGCTACAACCTGTCGTGGGAGCGCCAGCTCGCCGGTGACACGTTCCTGACATTCAGCTATGTGGGTTCGCAGGCGCATCATCTATTGGTGCTTACGTCAGCGGATCCCGGGAATGCAGCCGCGTGCCTAAGCGTGAGCAAGGCCAGCGAAGTCATGCCGGGCACGGCGACCTGCGGACCTTTCAGCGAAGGTGGAACCTTTACGAAGGCCGACGGCCAAACGGTGCAGGTGCGCGGACCCTTCGGCTCAGCCTTCGACGGCATCACCTACCAGAAGACAATCGGCTTCTCGAACTACAACGCCTTCGAAGCCTCGCTGCGACGCAACACCAAGGCCTTCGAGTTCATGGCGGGATACACATACGGCAAATCGCTGGACGACTCTTCGAGCCTGGCGGAGCCGGTGTATCCGATGGGAGCGGCGATGACAAAGGCTGTCTCCGCTTTCGATCTGCGCCACAACTTCGTGGCGAGCTACCGCTACAAGTTACCGGCGGACGCACTGTTTCACGCCGAAAATCGCTGGACCGAGGGCTGGTACCTGTCGGGAATCTCGCGCTTCGCGACCGGGTTGCCGGTCACGCTCTATAACAATACCGACAGCTCGCTGCTGGGAAGCATGCCGAACGGCATCAACAACAATGGCGTCGATACGCCTTACTACATTCCCGGCAACCTCGCGATCAATACCGATCCGCGCAATGGGCAGACGGCGTTCAATACGGCGCTGTTCCCTACCAATGTCACCCCGTATCTCGGGGAATTGGGGAATGCTCCGCGAAGATTTTTCTACGGACCGGGCATGGAAAACTTCGACATGGCGTTGCAGAAAGAGATTACTCTCACGGAACGCACGGCGTTGCAGCTTCGCCTGGAAGCGTTCAACGTTTTCAATCACGGGCAATTTTTTGGCGCCGCCAGCGTGAACGGCAATCTCAGCAGCGCGGGGTTCGGACAAATCGTGAATGCCATGCCGCCCCGCCAGGTGCAGCTGGCAATGAAATTCAACTTCTAAAACGACGGCTCAACGCGATAGGACGTGCGCCAACTGGTATAACTCCGGCGAAATGCCCTTGGTCTTGCCGGTGACTTCGGAGTAGGGCGTGGTCGAGACCACCCCCTGGTTCATACCAACCACCACGCCGGAGATTCCCTTATCGAGCGCATCGACTGCACCGGCCCCCAATCGCGATGCCAGAAGCCGATCGTAGGCAGTGGGAACGCCGCCGCGCTGCACGTGTCCAAGGATCGTGGCCCGCAGTTCGAAACCGGTGTTCATATCCTTGAAGTGTCTCACCAAGGCCTCGGCGTTGTACTTCGCGCCTTCGGCGACAACGACCATGGCGTGCGACTTACCCCGCCGATAGGCATCGTGAATAGCCTCAGCGATTTGTTCAGGCTCAAAGTCGATCTCAGGCACGAGCACCAACTCGGCGCCCCCGGCGATGCCGGCCATGAGGGCGAGGTATCCGCATTGGCGGCCCATGACCTCGATCAGAAAGCCGCGCTGGTGGGAGGCGGCGGTCACGCGCAAGCGGTCGATGGCTTCCAGCGCGATGTTGAGGGCGGTATCAACCCCGATCGTGATCTCCGATCCGACCAAGTCGTTGTCGATGGTGGAGGCAATGCCGACGGTGGGAAAGCCCATGCCGTTGAGCGCGGCCGCACCGGTCTGCGAACCGTTGCCGCCGATGACCACCAGCGAAGAAATATTATGGCGATTGAGGTTGCGTAGCGCCTTCTCGCGCACGTCTTCTTTCACGAAGTCGGGACATCGGGCGCTGCCGAGCATGGTGCCGCCCCGGGCGAGCAGGCCACCGACATCGCGCGCGCTGAGCTGTTGGTAGTCGCCCGCCACAAGACCCGCGTAGCCCTGGTTTACGCCGAAAACCTCCCATCCTTTGCCGATTGCACAACGCGTAACCGAGCGAATGGCAGCATTCATGCCGGGAGCATCGCCGCCGCTCGTCAGTACCGCGATCTTCCTGCTCATTCCTGTCTCCGTTCAACACGTACTCAGTCGTTACCAGAATAACTGCTGAAGACCTTTGTGTGTCGGAGCCGATGGTAACTTTGGCGGTATTGGCTGCGAGCGGGCCACGCGGCCGATGAGGGATTCGGTCAAACTGGTAAAATAGGCTTTTACCGGAGTGTCCCCGCCATCATGTTTGAGAACCTTTCCGAAAAGCTCCAACGAGCATTCAAGAGCCTGCGCGGCCAAGGCAAACTCACCGAAGAGAACATGGGTGAGGCGCTGCGCGAGATCCGCCTGGCGCTGCTCGAAGCCGACGTCAACTTCAAGGTGGTCAAAGACCTGGTCGACCACATCCGCGAGAAGGCGCTGGGCCAAGAGGTACTGACGGCTCTCTCGCCCGCAGAGCAGGTCATCAAGATCGTCCGCGATGAACTGATCGCGATCCTGGGCAAAGACACGGCCAAGGTGAAGTTCGCCTCGCAGCCGCCGACTGTGATCCTGATGGCCGGCCTGCAAGGTTCGGGTAAAACGACGACTTCGGGCAAGCTGGCGAATTGGCTGAAGAACGGGGGCCACCGTCCGCTGCTGGTTTCGGTGGACGTTTACCGTCCGGCGGCGCGCGAACAACTCAAAGTTGTGGCGCAGTCGATCAAGGCGCAGCTCTACGAGGGCAAAGTCGAAGAGGCGAACACCGACACCGTCGTACGGCTGGCGAAAGAAGCACGCCGCGAAGCGATCGCCAACGGCTGCAACATCCTCATCGTCGACACTGCCGGGCGCCTGCACATCGACGAGCAACTGATGGACGAGATGCAGCATTTGAAATCGCTGCTCAATCCGCAGGAGATCCTGTTCGTGGCCGATGCCATGACCGGGCAGGATGCGGTGAACTCGGCGAAAGAGTTCCACGACAAGCTGACCCTCACCGGCGTAGTGCTGACCAAGATGGACGGCGATGCGCGCGGCGGCGCGGCGCTCTCGATCCGGCACGTCACCGGGCAGCCAATCAAATTCATCGGCATCGGCGAAAAATACGACGCGTTGGAGCCGTTTCATCCGGACCGCATCGTGGGCCGCATTCTCGGCATGGGCGACATTCTCTCGCTCATCGAGAAGGCGGAAGCCAACATCGACAAAAAGCAGTCGGAGGCGTTCGCCAACAAAGCGCTCAGCGGCGATGGCTTCTCGCTGGCGGATTTTCGCGATCAACTCAAGCAGGTGAAAAAGCTCGGATCGCTGCAAAGCATTATCGGCATGCTGCCGCGCATTGGGCCGTTCGCCGGATTGCAGCAGGTGGCCGACAAGGTCGATGACAAAGAACTCTCGCGGGTGGAAGCGATCATCAACTCGATGACGGCGCATGAACGCGAACATCACGACGTGATCAATGGGAGCCGCCGTAAGCGCATCGCGAATGGATCCGGAACCAGCGTGCAGGAGGTCAACCAGCTCCTGCGGCAATATTCGCAAATGCGCAAGATGTTCAAGACCATGTCGAAGCCGAGCTTTGCCAAACGGCTCTCCGGGATGAAGATGCCGGGCGGCATGTAGCCTCAAGGATGTTCGAGAGGCCGGCAAGTGCCGGCCTTTTCTTTTGGCTCACGCAGGTCAGCAGTTTGGTCTTCAGTTACCCCCACCCCCTCCCCCCACCCCTATGCATTTTCAGCAGCTTAGGCTGTGGAAAACGCGCAAAATCTTGGAATGGCTGGAGTTAGAGGCAAAATCTTCCAAAATAAGGGGTTCAGGCTATCAGTTGCAAAGTTCTGCAACTATCAGCGAGACGGAAAGTGTTACCACTCCGATAACACGTTTTCAAAGAACAGGTCACGTGGGCATGCCCCACATGCGCAGGATATGCGGGCGCTGCGGAAGCTGTCTGTGAGCGGTGATTGGTAGACACGTGTTCTGGATCACGTGGCAATGTTCATGGTTTGGCCTAGACGAGCGCTTCGGCGAGCTCGGCGGGGCGCATAAGGCTGACCATGTGGCTGGCACCCTCGATCACATGCAGCTTGGCCTTGTGGATCTTCTTCGCCATTTCGCGCATGGAGTCGACGGGAACGCTCTTGTCGAGATCGGCAGCGATCAACTTGGTGGCTACCTTAATTTCCTGTAGACGCTCGAAAAGATGGGGCTCGGCGATGGCGCGCCAGGCGCCGGCCCAGTTTTCGACCATGGAACGCAGGATGCGTTCGCGGCTGTAGCGCACGGCCCATCCGTTCACGGCGAGCCACTCGGGGGTGAACCAGCGGGTCAGCGTGGGACCGATTTGAGGCTCCACGCCATGCTTTTCGGCTTCCTGAGCACGCTGCTGATAGGCGTCCTTGTTGCCGTGCACCGAGCTGGCCACAACGTTGAGCGACTTGAGGCGTTCGGGATGGTCGAGCGCAAATTCCAGCGCAACGATGCCGCCGAGCGAGAGTCCCGCGAGGTGAAACTTCTCAAGCTTTAATTGATCCGCAAGTTGCAGGAGATCGTCCGCCCAGCGTTTCACCGAAAGCGGCTTGGGGGCGGGCGCGGCGTAGCCATGGCCGCGAAGATCGTAAGCGATGACGCGATAGTGTTTGGCAAGTGGCAGGATGGCATCGCGCCACATGCGCCAATCGAGACCGATGGCGTGCAAGAGGACCATGGGCTCGCCTTTGCCGGTTTCGGCGACGAGGGTTTCGTGATCGGAAAGCTGGATCTTCTTGGGAAAATTGGGGCGCGTGAGCTTGTGTTCCTTCAGGATTGCGCGGGCTTCGCGCAGCGCGTTGAGGGCGCGGGGAAATCCGGCGTAGGGCGTCACGTGTTCGCAGAGGGCGATGAGTTCGTCGGGATCGACGCCGGTACGCAGAGCGGCGCTGAGATGGACGCGGAGCTGGGTTTCGGCGCCGCCGATGGCGGCAAGGATGCCGCAGGTCACGAGCTCACGTTCGCGGCGGCCGAGTTCGGCACGGGCGAAGATTTCGCCGAAGACATACTCGGTGAGGGCGTCGGCCATGGCGGGCGAGGTTTGGCGGACGGTGCGTACCACGGCGGCGCTACGTTCGCCATCAATGGCATGCATTTCATGCGCGCCAACAATCTTCCTGCTCATCCAACGGCTCCTCATGGATCATGAAGTTTTCGATGCTTCGACTTGCCGGCTAAAGCCCGTCCTAGAGAAAACTGGAGCGGCACGACTCAAGTCGCGCCCTGATACAAACCGTCCACTCGAGCACAGTGCCTGCACATCAACGGGGCAACGAGCACTGCTTCGAAACGCGTAGGACAAGGCACTTTTACCGGTTGAGCAGCCGAATCGAGCAGAGCTGGCGCAACCCGCGTCCCACGGTACGATAGCAGAATTCGGGTTGCCTCATTTGCTATCCTAATAAGTGCAATCGAAATCAAACCTTCAGCGCTCCGGCAGGCTTCCAACTGCACAATGCCGGTCGTCCTTGAGAGCAGTACGGGCATGAACGCCCTGGCGGCCCAACCCCCGGCGGCGAGAGCTCCCCAGCCCCACCTGACCGCATCGTCGGCGAACCTGGATTTTCTGCGCGCGATGGCAGTGATGTTCGTGTTTGTCGATCACCTGTTCCTGACCATGGGGATTCAGCGGATTGCATTCTTCAGCCCGGCCGACCTGGGGCGGGTGGGAGTGTACTTCTTCTTCGTGCATACCAGCCTGGTGCTGATGATGTCGCTGGAGCGGACCCTGATCCACGGCTTGCGAAAAGTCCTGCATTTTTACCTGCGGCGGATGTTCCGCATTTATCCGCTGGCAATGTTTTTCGTGCTGTTGGTGTACTTGTGCAATGTGCCGCAGGACGTGTGGGGAGCGGGCACGGCGCCGCACGATTTTCATACCATCCTGGGGAACCTGCTGCTGGCACAGAACGTGATGGGCACGACCTGCCTGTTCGGCCCGCTGTGGAGCCTGCCGCTGGAAGTGCAGATGTACCTGATGCTGCCGCTGGTGTTTTACCTGGTGCGTCGAATTTCGCCGACCTTCCTGCTGATTCTGTGGGGCCTCTCGGTAATGGGCGCGGTGGCGTATCTTCCCTTCCGCAGCACCGGACATGTGTTGTGGCGGCTGGAAGTGATCGTGTTTATCCCATGCTTCCTGGGTGGGGCGGTGGCTTACCAGATGGCGCAGAAGTCGCGGCCGCTGCTGCCGGGATGGCTCTGGCCGTTGACGATCCTGGCGGTGCTGAACGTGTATCTCGCCTTCGAGCGGCAGCGTTATGGATGGTTGGCGTGCCTGCTGCTGGGGTTGAGCGTTCCCTTCTTCGCGCAGATCCAGACGGAGTGGCTGGCCCGGGCCGCGAAATGGGTGGCGACTTATTCCTACGGAATTTATCTGAGCAACATCGTCATTTTGTGGTTCGCCTTCCGCATCTGCGCCCGCTGGATGCCGCGCTTCGTGGTGTGGAGCGTGTTCATCGCCTGCGCCGTGTTCATCCCGGTGGCGTGCTTCCATTGGATCGAGAAGCCGTTGATGAAGGTGGGCGGAACGCTGGCCGACCGCTTCTTCCGCACGGAAGCTGCCTAAATCTCCTCTGTTCGTTTAATTCAGGAAGCGGCTGGTTCCGCAACGACGCGCACGCCGCCTTTGGGCCGCAGCGTGATTAACGATTGCGGCTTGAATTCCTGCCCAGGGATGAGGCGGAAGCGCCAACGCTGCAGGATGGTGGCAAGCACAAGCGCACCTTCCATCCACGCAAAGGCTTCGCCAATGCATTGACGGCCACCGCCTCCGAAGGGAAAGTAAGCGAACTTGGGGCGTCCGGCTTTGGCTTCGGGACGAAATCGCTCGGGATCGAAACGCAGCGGGTCGGGAAAGAATTCTTCGCTACGGTGCATGATCCACTGGCTCATCACGATGGTGGTTCCGGCGGGAAGAAAGTAATCGCCCAGTTGAAAGTTGTTGAGGGACTGGCGCACCTGCGCCCACGCGGGTGGATAGAGGCGCAGCGACTCGGCGAGCACCATTTCGGTGTACTTCAGCTGCGGCACATCGTCGACCGTAGCGGCGCGGCCATGCAGCACGTCGTTGATTTCTGTCACCAGGCGTTGTTCGATGTCGGGATGCTCGCCAAGAAGGCGGAAGATCCACGCCAGCGCGTTGGCGGTGGTTTCGTAGCCGGCGAGAAAGATCGTGACCACCTGGTCGCGCAGCTGCTGCTTCCCTGCTTCGGTTTCGACGTTGGGCATCGACTGGATCATCATCGATAAAAGGTCGTCGCTGCCGCGCTTGGCGCCATGCAGGTGCTCGTCGATCATGCGGTGCACGGTGGCATCCACACGACGGCGGGCCTTGTGGAAGGCGACGATCTGCGGGAATGGAAAATGCAGCAGGAGCTGCGGCGCGGGCAGCACCATCATGAAGTTATAGACGTTCATGATATTGGTGATCTCCTGCGCTACGGTCCTGGCTTCGGCTCGGAGATCCGTATCAAACAGCGTTTTCGCCACGATCTTGAGAGCCAGTTCCATCAGCCGCTGCGCGAGATCGAACGGTTCGCCCGGCCGGATGGCATAGCACTCTTCGATGGTGAGCTCGACCATCTGGTCGGCATAGCGCTTGATGCGCTGGCGATGGAAGGCGGGCTGGGCGGCTTGCCGCTGCGTGCGCCAGTCGGCACGTTCGGCGGTGATCATGCCATTGCCGAGAAGCATTTTCGTGCGGCGCACCGGCTCACCTTTCACGAAGTTGTCATTCTGCACCACCAGCACCTCGCGAATCAGTTCGGGGTCGGCAAGAAAAACGACCTTCTGCTTGCCCACGCGATAGGTCGCGGCGCTGCCGAAGTCGCGCTTGAGCCGCTCGAAGAACGGGATGGGCTCGACCGGACCGAAGTTCTTCAACCCCTCCCAGAGAAGGTTGTGCTTCACGCCGTCGGGGAAACGATAGGGCCGCGGGTTTTTCGTGAGGGGGAACGTGTCGGTGCTCATGGATGGAAGCTACTCCGTGGTGACCACAATGGCTGAGCAAGGCTTCTTCTGCGCGTTGCGATAGGTGTGGGGCACGGATGAATCGAAATAAATCGAGTCACCGGCATTCAATTCGTAGGGCATGCCGCCAATGACAAGCTCGAGTTTGCCGGCGAGGGTGAGCAGGAATTCGACGCCCACGTGCTGGTGAAGGCGCAGGGTCTCCGGGGCAACATGTTCGAAGTCGGCGAGGAAGGCGTTGAGCTTCGGCTCGGGCGCTGCGAAGTCGAGGCTCTCGAAAAAGTAGGCGACGTCTTTTGTGTTGGGACGCTCGGGAAAACGCAGGCGGTCGTCTTTGCGCACGACCGAGACGATGTGCCGCTGGCTTTCGTCGGAAAAGAAATAGTCGAGGCCGACGCTGAAGACCAACGCAATGCGCAGCAGTGTCGGAAGAGTAGGAAAGAGCTTGGCACGTTCGAGCTTGGAGAGCAGCGCCGGCGAAAGCCCGGTGTGTTTGCCAAGTTCGACCAATCCAAGTTTCTTCTTCAGACGTAATGCTCGTAGCTTCTCCCCGATGCGATAGGGCTTGAGGCCATTGACGATGGTTTCATTCACCATGATTTTCTCCACAGGACAAGTAAATCGAAGATCCGGCTGCAGGACGCAAAGCGCTGATCGATTGTCCTGTCACGAAATATATTTTGCACTACAGTTAATAACAGATGCAAGCTTCCCGACCAAGGAAGCAAAAAAACTTTCCGAGGAGCGTTTATGATTCGCAAGTTTTCCCTGTTATTGGCTGGAGTGCTGCTGGCACTGCCGGTGATGGCCGCCGACAAAGGCGGAAAAGATATTGTCGATACCGCGATGGCCGCGGGGCAGTTCAACACCCTGGCCAAGGCGTTACAGGCGGCAGGCCTGGTGGATACGTTGAAGGGCAAAGGGCCGTTCACGGTGTTTGCCCCGACGGATGATGCATTCGCAAAGCTGCCGGCCGGTACGCTTGACGACTTGTTGAAGCCGGAAAACAAAGAAAAGCTGAAGGCGATCCTGCTGTACCACGTGGTGTCCGGCAAGGTTATGGCGGCCAAGGTCATGAAGATGACGTCGGCGAAGACGCTGAACGGGCAAGAGGTGAAGATCTCGACCAGCGGCGGCAAGGTGATGGT
Source organism: uncultured Acidobacteriaceae bacterium (assembly GCA_963703075.1). Lineage (GTDB taxonomy): Bacteria > Acidobacteriota > Terriglobia > Terriglobales > Acidobacteriaceae > Korobacter. The sequence goes on along the minus strand of OY969786.1, from coordinate 621,006 downwards.
GAACGATGCAACGGTGGTGAAGGCCGACGTGATGGCATCGAACGGCGTGATTCACGTGATCGACACTGTGCTCCTGCCGAAATAGACTGACGGGAGTTTGGCAAGCGCCGCTTCCCTGCGGCGCTTTTTCATTGCGGGATATTTCTCTCTACAATGAAACGATGCGGGTCGGTCGCGCTCTGTCTTTTCTTCTGCTGGCAGTTGTCTTCATCCACCTGGTGAGTTGTTCGCGAAAACCGGAGCGGCGCTATGACCTCTCCGGGAAGATCGTGGCGGTGGATCGCGAGGCGCACCAAATCACGATTCAGCACGAGGACATTGCCGGGCTGATGCCGGGGATGACGATGCCCTTTCGGGTAAACGACGACTGGGTCTTCCGCGCGGCACAAGCAGGCGATAACGTGAGCGCGACCCTGGTGATCCGTGGGAACAGCTCGCACCTGGAAAACGTGGTCGTGACCAAGAATGCCGGGCCGCCTCCCGAGGTAGCGGGCATACGGCTACCGCAGATCGGAGATCCGGTGCCGGACCTCACGTTCGTGAACCAGGACGGAAAGAAGATGCGGCTTTCGCAACTGCGCGGGAAAGCGGTGCTGCTGACGTTTATCTACACCCGCTGTCCGCTGCCGGATTACTGCATTCGCATGAGCAACAACTTTGGCACGATTGCGCGGAAGCTGAAGCAGCAGCCTGACGTGTACGACAAGACGGAGATGCTCAGCATCAGCTTCGATCCGGAATACGACAAACCGGCGACACTGCGCGCCTATGGCGGGAACTATGCGGGGGACATCGATCCCAAGTTCACCCACTGGCAGTTCGTAACCTCGACGCCGGCGGAGATCAAGAAAGCCGCCGACTTCTTCGGGCTGAGCTATACGCCGGATGGAGAACAGATCGTGCACTCCCTGCGAACGGCGGTGATTGGGCCGGATGGAAAAATTGCGCACCTCTTCAACGGCAACGAATGGAAGCCGGAGGATGCGGTGCAGGCATTGGTGCAGGCGGCGAAGTAGCTAGGCGACTTCGGTACGGCGGTCGCGCAGGACCACCGTTTCATGTTGCGCGGGAGCTTCGAGGGCGCGCATGCGTCCGGCATCGACATCCCAGTATTCAGCGGAGTTGATGGTGACTTTCAGCAGGATGAGATCAGGGTCTTCGACGCCGCGCGGGAACCAGCGCTTGTACTCGGGGCGCCAGAATTCCGCGGCAATCGTACGGTTGCGCACCAGCTCGCAGTTCCCGGTCACGGATACGAATCGCAGCTTGGCAGAGTCGGCATAGGAGACGTTGACTTGGGGATGGTTCCGAATCTCGTCGATTTTCGAGCTGTGCTGGGCGGAGAAGAACCAGAGGAAGCCGTCGTCCGTAGCCGCCTGGGTCGCCATGGGGCGGGTGTGGATTTGATCGTTTGAGTCCACTGACGCCAACATTGCGAAGTCAATGCCTGTAATCAGTTCGTTCAGCTTCTCCATCAGCGTCATCTTCGGGATCTCCTCAGGGTGATTGGAACCATCTCTCGATGGCAAGGTTTGCTCAGCTTTGAAAAGCTTGTGAAGCGTTGATCGATGTTCGTAAATCTGTATCTAGTTACCAGCGGTCTGGAGGGGCGGTGGGCGAGGCAGTTCATTTCCTGGTGCAGTACGGATATCTCCTGGTATTCGTCTGGGTCCTGGTCGAGCAGATCGGCCTGCCGATCCCTGCGTTCCCGTTGCTGCTTTCGGCGGGAGCGTTGGCCGGCCAACACCGGATGAACCTCTTCCTTGTGCTGCTCACGGCGCTCATCGCCAGCTTGATCAGCGACAGCTTCTGGTACGAGTTGGGGAAGCGTCGCGGGGCTGCGGTGCTGAATGTGCTTTGCCGCATGTCGCTGGAGCCGGACTCCTGCGTGCAGCGCACCAAGGGAACGTTCGACCGTCGCGGTCCGCAATCGCTTCTGTATGCAAAATTCGTGCCCGGACTGAATACCGTCGCTGCTCCCGTGGCCGGTATGGCGCGCGTTCCCTACCTTCGTTTTATTGCCTTCGACGTCGCAGGAACGCTGATCTGGGCGGGTTCGTCGCTGATGATCGGCTACATGTTCAGCGCCAAGGTCGATGCCATTCTGAGCCGCTCGCGCCAAGTGGGCCAGTTCTTCGGAATCCTGGTGGTGCTTGCGATTGTCGGCTGGATTGTCTGGAAATATGTGCAGCGGCGACGATTCATGAACTCCGTGCGAGTGGCACGAATCACCCCGCAGCAATTGCTGGAAAAGCTGCAGTCCGGCGAGAACGTGGTCATTATTGATCTGCGGCATCCGCTGGACCTGCTCACCGACCCGCGCACCCTGCCGGGAGCTTTGCAGATTCGGATGGATGACCTGGCGGAGCGAGCGAAGGAAATACCGCGCGATCGGGAGATCATCCTCTACTGCACTTGACCAAACGAAGCGAGCAGCGCCCGGGCGGCGCTGGAACTCAGACGGCACGGCATCGCGCGCGTGCGTCCGCTGCAGGGCGGCTTTACCGAATGGAAGCGGCTGAATCTTCCCCTGACGGAAAAGCTGTTTACAGCGCTGCGGCCGGCGACCAGCGGCGAAGCTTAGGCTCGCGCGGAAGACATAGTTCAATCAATCACTTAGCACGAATCCCTTATCTCTTGGATAAACAAGAAACGGGCGGCTAGCTGGTAAAGGTGCTGGACTCGGAAGCTTGGGTGTGCGGGATGGCCGCCACCATGGCCTGCTCTCGGGGCTTTGGTATGTAGGGCTGTTCGAACGGTCCGATATGCCAGATATCGCGCGCGTATTCGAGAATGGTGCGGTCACTGGAAAACTTGCCGATGCGGGCGACGTTGATGGCTGCCTTGCGCGACCAGAGTTCCTGGTTGAGATAGTCGGCGTCGACCGATTGGTTGACTTCGATATACGAAGGCAGGTCGGCGAGATGGAAGTAGCGGTCTCCGCGATAGAGAATTTCGTCGACGATCCAGCGGAAGAGGCCAGGCTCCTGCGGCGAGAAGCGATCGCACACCAGTGAATCGATGACCGCCTTGGTGCGTTCGTCGCGCGCATAGTACTCCTGCGGACGGTAGAGACCCTTGTGCTGCATCTCCTCAATCTGTTCGGCGCGCAGACCGAAGAGATAGAAATTTTCTTCCCCGACTTCTTCCAGGATTTCGATGTTGGCGCCGTCGAAGGTGCCGACGGTCAACGCGCCGTTCATGGAGAGCTTCATGTTGCCCGTGCCTGAGGCTTCCATGCCCGCGGTAGAAATCTGTTCGCTGATGTCGGCGGCGGGGATGATGACTTCGGCCAGCGAGACGCGGTAATCAGGCAGGAACGCGACCTTGATGCGGTCGCGCACGCGGGGATCGGCATTTACGATGGCGGCCACGTTGTGGATCAGCTTGATGATCTGCTTGGCGGCCCAGTATCCGGGTGCGGCTTTGCCGGCAAAAATGTAGGTGCGCGGAACCTCGATCTCGACCCCGTGATCCACCGCCTGCAAGTACTGGTCGATGATGCGCATGACGTTCAGCAGTTGGCGCTTGTACTCGTGGATACGCTTGATCTGGACGTCGAAGAGCGAAGTGGGATCGGCCTGGACACCGACTTGCTCGAAGATGAGGTTGGCGAGGCGGTTCTTGTTGTGCTGTTTCACCTCGCGGAACTTGGCAAGAAACGCGGGGTCATCGACGAACTTCTCCATTCCCAGCAGCAGGGAGAGATCGGTGATCCAGCGCTCGCCGACGCTGGCGGTGAGCAGCTCACTGAGCTCGGGATTCGATTTACGCAGCCAGGGTCGCGGCGCTACGCCATTCGTCTTGTTGCTGAAGCGCTCCGGCCAGAGCCTGGCGAAATCGGGAACCAGGGTGGTGCGGATCAATTCGCTGTGCAGCGCGGAGACGCCATTGATGGCGTGGCTGCCGACGATGGCGAGGTGCGCCATGCGGATCTGCTTGTCGGCACCTTCCTCGATGATCGAGGTGCGCCGCATGAGATCGGGATCGGTGAACGAGTGTTCCGCAATGCTGCGCAGGAACTGGTGGTTGATGCCGTAGATGATCTGCATGTGCCGGGGCAGCACGCGTTCCATGAGCGAAACTGACCAGCGCTCGAGGGCTTCCGGCAGGAGCGTGTGGTTGGTGTAGGCACACGTGGCCTGGGTCAACTCCCACGCCTGCTCCCAGTCCAAACCTTTTTCGTCGATGAAGACCCGCATCAACTCGGCGACTGCCAGGCTGGGGTGGGTGTCGTTCATCTGGATGGCAATCTTTGCCGGGAACTCGTCGTAACTGTTGTGATCGGAATCGTAGCGGCGCATCAGGTCGCTGAGTGCGCAGGCAACGAGGAAGTATTCCTGGACCAGGCGCAATTCCTTGCCTGACATCACCGAGTCCGACGGATACAGGACGCGGGAGATGTTTTCCATGCCGATCTTCTGCTCGACGGCGCGGATGTAATCGCCGCGGTTGAAGATTTCGATGTCGAAGTCTTCCGAAGCGCGGGCGGAGAAAAGGCGCAGGAAGTTGACGGTCTCGCCGCCCCATCCCACCACAGGCATGTCGCTGGGAACGCCCAGCACGATCTTCTGGTTGCTCCAGACCTGGCGGAGGTTGCCGTGCGAATCGCGGCCCGTCTCAACCCGGCCATAGAGTGGAATGGCCACGGCGCGATCAGGACGGCCAATCTCGAAAGGGGTGCCGTTGGTCTTCCAGCGATCGGGCTTCTCGCGCTGAAAGCCGCTGGCGATTTCCTGGCGGAAGAGGCCGTATTCGTAATCGATGCCGTAGCCGTAGCCGGGCATGCCGAGGGTCGCCAGGGATTCCAGGAAACAAGCTGCCAAACGGCCCAGGCCACCGTTGCCTAAACCTGCGTCCAGTTCGGTGGAAAGAACTTCATCGATGGAGACGCCCATGCCGGCCAGCACATCGCGGCAGAGGTCATACATGCCGAGGTTATTGAGGTTATCGCTCAACGCCCGGCCCATGAGGAATTCCATGGAGAGGTAATAGAGACGCTTGACGTCGGTGCGGCGCACCCGTTCCTCGGTCTCGAGCATGCGATCGACAATGCGGTCGCGTACTGCGAGAGAGACCGGGGAAAGCATCTCGGCGGGCTTCAGTTCCTTGGGATCTCGTACCAGGGTGTAGCGAATGTGGCGATAGATCGATTCGCGAAGCAGCTCTGCAGGCCGAACGTTAGGTAGTAAGTTCGAAGAAGCCATGGACTCCGGGCCTGTCAGCGGCCGACGCTCTTGGGCACGCACACCACGGTGGCGGACCCGCATTGCTCAGAGGCAGCTTGTTGCGTTCGGCCGAAACACCGCACAAGCACGTCTACCCACCTGAACAATAACGGCATTGTACCTGAATGCTTCATCGGCAAGACAGATGGAAAGATGACGAAACGCGCGAAAAACAGGTTACTAAGATCACTTCTCACGAACGCGCCCGCTTCAAATCGTCGGCCGCGGGACGAAAATCCGGTAGCAGGTTGACCGAGGTCTGAAGCTCCGCGACCGCTAGCTGTTTCTTCCCCTCCTTCAACATCAAGAGGCCAAGTTGCCAGTGAGCATGGCCCGACTGCGGTGCGTCGCCTTCCGGTTCCTGGGAGAGATATGTTTTGAGGTAACGTTCCGCACGAAGGTTGTCTCTGCCGCTGGTTACCAAGGCTTTTCCAGCCTCGAAGTAAGGGGACAGATCATCGGCATCCGCTTTGGCGGATTGCACCAAAATGGCGTCCAGTTCGGACCACCTTGCTTGCGTAGCAAAAACCGCGGCGAGCACGGCGTAGCCGCCGGAACGGCCGGCATCGAGAGCGAGCGCCGCGCGCGCATACTTCTCGGCCTGCACAAGGTCGCGACGATCGTCGCTGATGTACAAGTGCGCCAGGCGATCCTTCGCTTCGTAATTCTTCGCGTCGGCCTGCACTGCTTTCTGCAGCCAGTTTTCTTCGCCGGCGATGTCTTTCTTCTCGTCTGCACCGGTAGCGCGCGCGAGGTAAGCACGGGCGGCGTCCATGTGCATGATGGTGTCAACCATGCGCTCGGCCTTCTCGTGTCCACCGCCAGCAATGGCCGGCGCGGCGTTGTAATAGGAGGCCAGGAACTCGGCGGCGTCGATGCTTTGCGGATTCAGTGTGAGCGCGAGTTCGCCTTCTTTTTTGCCACGGCGGGCAATCGCGAGACCGGTGACGAGGTTGAGCTTGATGGCTTTCAATCCGAGCGATTCGCCGAGAACGCGATGGGCTTCGGAAAAGTTCGGAGCGATTTCGGCGGCACGCTCGGCAAAGTTCTCGGCCTGGTCGAGGTGGTCCTGCGCGAGCTGCACGCGCGCCAGGATGTACAGGGCGTCGGCATCATTGGCGTTGGCCTGCAGGCGGTGCTCGGCGATAACGCGGGCGCGCTTAAAGTGGCCCGCGTTCATCAGGTCTTCCGCGGTCCTATCCAGCGCAAAAGCATGGCTGGCAAAAAATGAAAACAGCAAGGCCCCAGGGGCCAAGTAGCGAAACTTCATGTTGTATCAACGATTTCCTAAGCGTTTATCGCCGAAGCGGCCGCTTGAGGCCGGTTCCAGCAGTTCTTTTATTATCGCAGAGGAACAGCGTGTTTGGGCTCAGGCATGGGTGTATCGCCTTTCGTAACCCGCCACAGTATCCGGTTCAACACTTGTGGATCGACGCGGTCTTCGCGGGAGAAGTCCATCAGCAGGGATTGCTGCGCGCCAAAGGCCTCTGGGCGGTTGGCCTGGTAAATCAGGCGATTGTCGCGGTTGCGGTAATCCGCCTTAAAGGCAGGCTGTGATCCGTCTCCGGCAAACAGTGGCGACATGAGCGCCGCCTGGCCGTCGTTGTTATTCATCGGCGGCAAGCCGAGCAGCGATTCCATGGTGTGAACCACGTTGACCGTCGTATAAAAGTGATGGTCGACCGTGGGCTGCGCCTGCCGGGGAGCATATTTGCTGATGACCAGCGCCGTAGATCGATGAGCATCGATATGATCGGCGCCGTCCTGGGCGTCGTCTTCGAGAATAAAGATGGCCGTGTCTTCCCAGTAAGGACTGTGCGAGACGGCATCCACTACCCGCCCTACCGCGAGATCGTTATCGGCCACGGAAGCCTGGGGCGTGGGCATCTGGGGATGAGTGCCGGCGGTGTGGTCATTGGGTAAGCGCAGCAGCACAAAACCAGGAAGCTGCTCGCCGCGGCCAGCCTGGCGCGCCTGCACGAAACGATCGAACTCGTTGAGAAACTCGTCGGCGCGAAGCTGGTCGGGATAATCGACTTTGAAGTCGGCGTACCTGGGATCGAAGTGTCCACGAAGCTCGCGCTTGGTCGCGGTGTTCTTCAGCAGAACGGGGATGGGCCACGCGTACGGACTGGGGCCGCCCTTGGGATCGCCAATTGTCGGCGGCAATGGCTCGCCCGGAAGGATCTGCGGCTTCGCGCATTGTGGGGCGCTGGCGGTGGTGGCGCCGGTGGAGGCTGGAGTGTTCTGGGCACCCACTGAGCACCATTCCGTGTCGATGAATTCGCCATAGTGCCGGTAGGAGAGGTGATGGCGGGCGGCGTTGGTCCAGAGATAACCGGTGCCGGGCTCGTTGATGTCGTCTTCATCGTGATCGACAGGATAGATATCGCCGACCTTGCCTTCGAAGTCGTACTGGCGTTCCTCGCCGCGATACGCGATGGGCCAATCAAGCTCGGTGTATTCGCTGGTGATGGCGGCGGTGGACCAGACATGGCCGTTGCCGCTGACCTCGCCCGAGTCGTAGAAATTGTCGAGCACGCCGAATTGCCGAGCAAGAGCATGCTGGTTGGGCGTGATGTCGGCGCCGAACATGGTGAGCGAAGGGTCGCCCTCGCCCACGCCGAGATCGCCAAAAATCTGGTCGTAGGTACGGTTCTCCTTGATGATGTAGATCACATGCTTGATCGGATTTTTCCCGCCCGCGAAAGCGATTTCCCCGCTGCGGCCGTTCAAGCGATTCTCCTCCAGAACTTCCTGCTTGAACGCGTCGGCGTGCTGGGGAATGGAATCGATGGGAACGCGTGCCAGCGATCCATACATGAGCGACGGAATGTAGGGGTGGGAGCGGTTGGATCCCGGCCCAAGGCGTTCGGAATTATTCGGACCCGCGCTTTTGCCTTTGCCGCTGGCAATCAGCAGATCGTTGCCGACTACCGCCAGCGCCGTGGGATACCACTCGGTAGGAATGTAGGCTTTGACGGTGGGCAGCGAATGAGGGCTGAGGGTTTCGGGGACAGCATAGGCGAGGACCGCGTCAGCCGCGGCGTCGGCGACGAAGAGGGTCTTGCCATCGGCGGCGAGGGCGAGCGCATCGGGATAAGCTCCGCCGTAATTTTGTCCGGGAAGGCGGGCAGAGATCTCGCCGATCTTCCGGCCGTTCTGCGCGTCGAGGATGGCGACGGCATCGCGGGTGGCAAGTGCGATGAAGAGATACTTGCCATCCGGGGTCAGAAGCAACGCGTTGGGATGCGAGCCGGTGCGGTTTCTTTTGTGGCTCGCATCGAGCCGCACGATGCGCAGCGCGTCATCGCGGAACTTGCGCTGCGGATGCTCCTTCGTCAACCCCTGGATGCCGAGTTCCGCAACCGACGAATCGTTCCAAAGCACACACCAGGCCGTACGGCCGTCGGGTGAAACCGCAAGCCGATAAGGAAAACGTGCCGGCACAACGCCCTTCTCACGCCCCAAGTTGAAGCGGGAGCCGACGGTGTCGGCGGCGGGATCGACCATGAGGACGGTGTCGGACAAATTCGAAGCAACCAGCAGCCGCTCTTGCCCGCCCGGCAGTTCGACGACCGCCAACCCTGCGGGATAAGGATTGGCAAAGTGCTCGGCCATGTGCTCTGCGCCGTACGAAAACTTCTGTTGCCCGGAGAGCTGCAGCGGCGGGAGTGAGATGAATTTCCCCGGCGCGATCTTTCCGTCGCGAAAGGTGTAAACCGCGATGCCGTTGCCGAGCGCGCCGGGCTTCTTCCCTTCCGGATCAGTGAGCGAGGCAATGGACGCAAACAAATGTTGGCCGTCGCGGCTGAATGCAAGTCCCACGAAATAAGTTTGCGGAGCCTTCAATGCCAGGCGCGGGTCGGGAAAATCCGTGAGCTGGTTGGTGGCGACATCGAGAACTGCAATGGATTGGCGGTATTCCGACGCTTCACTGCCATACCCATTGTTCAGGATGGCGACGTAATGACGATCCGGGCTGACGGCCAACTCTGTCGGATAGGTATTCGTCCGCTGCGGAGCGCCGGGCGCGGTGCCGGAGATCGATTTGCTGCTGGGCAGCGGAATCTCCTGCGCAGGACAGCAGAGGACAGCGAACAAGGCGGTGCAGAGGAGGCCGCAGGCGCAGCGCATGCGAAAAGCTTACATCAATGACGAAGAGGTAAAAAGCTTAAGCAGAGCGGCGGACGTGCGCGACAACGGCCTGGACTTCTTCCCGAATATCGGAGGCTCCTGATAGCACGACATCGGCAAACTGAGCGGTGGGGCGGACATAGAGCTCGGCCATCGGTACCACGGATGACTGAAACTGATGCTCCACATATTCTGGCGTGCGTCCGCGCTCGTGCACATCGCGCGCGATACGGCGATCGAGGGCAATCGGATCGGGCGTGTCCACGTATACCCGGGTGCGGAGGAGGTTGCGCAGCTCCGGCCAGTAAAGCGTGAACAAGCCTTCGATGATGACGAAGGGCGCGGGCTCGATGAGTTGCGTAGCTTCGGTCCGAGTGTGGTTGGCGAAATCGTAGACCGGCTGTCGCACCGGCTCGCCGTGGGATAACGCTGCAACCTGCGCGAAGAGCAAACGTGTATCGAGAATGCCGGGGTCGTCGAAGTTGAGCTTGGCGCGCTCGTCGTGCGAGAGATGCCCAAGATCGGGATAGTAAGCATCGATGGAAAGCAGGATGGCGTGGCGAAGCTCCTGCGCGAGATGCTCGGCGAGGAAACTCTTCCCTGCTCCAGACGGTCCAGCAATGCCGATGAGGTACGGAAGCTGCGTCATGCGAGCGAGGCGGCGAGTTTTGGTAGTACGGCGCGGAGGAGAGCGAGAAATGTTCCCTTCACCCGCTGCCCGGTCTCCAGCACTTCTGCGTGGTGGATGACTTCGCCGGAAAGCCCGGCGGCCATGTTGGTGACGCAGGAGATGGCCAGCACCCTCAGGTTCATGTGGCGGGCGACGATCACCTCGGGAACGGTGGACATTCCCACCAGGTCGGCGCCCATGCGCGCGAGCATTTGAATTTCCGCGGGAGTTTCGTAGCTCGGACCGTGCATGGCGGCGTAGATCCCTTCGAAGAGCGGCATTCCTAGCCGTTGCGCCTCGCCCAGCGCCAGCTTGCGGTATTCGCGATCGTAGGCGTAGGTCATGTCAGGAAAGCGGGGCCCGAAGCGGTCATCGTTTGGACCGATCAGCGGGCTGCCGCCCATCAGGTTGATGTGATCGCGAATGAGCACCAGCGCGCCACGTCCGTACTCCGGATTGATGCCTCCAGCGGCGTTGGTGAGCACCACGGCCTGCACGCCGAGGCGTTGCAACACGCGGATGGGAACCGCCGATTGCGCGAAGGAATTTCCCTCGTAGTAGTGAGCGCGGCCCTGCATCACGGCGAGTGGCAGCTTCTCGAAGTTTCCGATCACCAGCTTTCCCGCGTGCCCGACTGCGGTGGATACAGGAAAGTTCGGAATCTCTTGATACGGAACGATCGTCGCCTCGTAAAGCTCGTCGGCGAAATCGCCCAGCCCGGAGCCGAGCACGACCGCGATCTTCGGACGAAGAGCAGTGCGTTTCGCGACGAGCGCGGCCGCTTCGCTGGCAGACTGGAAGAGATCTGGTTCGCTAGGCATGCAGAAGAATTCCAACGATAGAAGCAGACATCAGGTTTGCCATGGTACCTGCCAGCATGGCGCGAAAGCCCAGACGGGCAAGGTCGTTGCGGCGGTTCGGAGCGAGCGCGCCCAACCCGCCGATCTGGATGCCGATGGAACTCAGATTGGCGAAGCCGCACAGCGCAAAAGTAGCGATGGTAAACGATCGCGGATCCAGGGAGGCCTGTTGCTGCCCAAGCATGGTGAACGCCACCAGTTCATTCAGCACCATGCGGGTGCCGAGCAGGTTTCCCACGCTCAGGCAATCGCGCCACGGGATCCCGATGAGCCACGCGACGGGAGCAAAGATGACGCCGAAAATGGATTCGAGCTTCGCCGGAAACCATGCGATTCCGTGGTGCGCAAGCCAATTGTGAGTGCCCCCGAGAATGCCATTAACCAACGCGATCAACGCCAGGAACGAGATGAGCATGGCGGCGACATTCAGCGCCAGCCAGAGGCCGTCGGTGGTGCCCTTGGCGGCGGCTCCCAGCACGTTGGCATGTTTCTCATCACCGGTCAGTTCGTCCTCGGTGGCAGGATCGAGACGCCCAGCGGTCAGCGGGGTTTCGGTTTCCGGCACAAGCATCTTGGCGACGACGAAAGTTCCGGGAGCAGTCATCACCACTGCCGCAAGCACGTGGGCGGGCTCGACGTGTCCCACCTGGAAATACGCGGCCATCATGGCGCCGGAAACGTGCGCCATGCCGCTGGTCATGACCACCATCAATTCGCTCTGCGTCAGCTTTGGGAGGAAAGGCCGGATGGTTAACGGCGCTTCCGTCTGTCCCATGAAGATGCTGGCGGCAACGTTGAGCGACTCAGCGCCGCTGGCCGCCATGAAACGCATCATGATTCTTGCGGCAACGCGGATAAAAAACTGCATGATGCCGTAGTGATAGAGGATGGCAAAAAATGCGGCGATAAAAATGATGACAGGAAGAACCTGGAAGGCGAAGTAGAACGCGCTACCCGGTTTGCCGAGATCGCCGAAGACAAATTCGGAACCGGCATACGAATACGACAGGAGTTTCTTCGCGCCGTCGCCCCCCGCCTGGATGATGCGCTGCCCGATGGGCACGCGAAGCACGAACACGGCGAAGAGTAATTGCAGAATGAGGCCGACGATCACCGTCCGCCAGCGGATGGCGCGGCGGTTGGTGGAAAAAGCGTAAGCCAGGGACAAGAAAACGAGCAGACCGAGAACACCGGTCAGGCGTTCCATGCACGCTCCTGCGGGACCGAGTCAGGAGCAGATTAGCAGGATGGTCTCTCGCGAAGAAAGGATTTGTTCGGGCCGTTTATTCCGGCGCGCCAAGTTCCCGGACAATGGCTACGCCCGCGCTGGTACCGATGCGGCTGGCTCCGGCCTCGATCAGGGCCTCGACATCGGCCAAGGTGCGAATGCCGCCGGCCGCTTTGACACCGAGCTTGGTCCCCACCACGCCACGCATCAGGTGAACGTCCTTGGGCGTTGCCCCGGCGGAACTGAAGCCGGTGGAGGTTTTCACGAAGTCCGCGCCGCCTTCCATAGCCAGCGCGCACGCCAGGATCTTTTCTTTCTCGTCGAGCAGGGCGGTTTCGATGATCACTTTTAAGATCGCGCCGCCATCGTGCGCCAGCGCCGCCAGGCTACGGATCTCGCCTTCTACCACGTGACGATCGCCGGCCTTGAGGGCGCCGATGTGGATGACCATATCGAGTTCGTTGGCGCCGAGCTTCAGCGCCTCCGAGACTTCAAATAACTTGACGGTGCTGAGGGTCGCTCCCAACGGGAACCCAATCGTGGTACCGGTCTTCACGTGCGAGCCGTGCAAAACGCTGTTGGCGTGGGCAAGCAGATGCGGATTCACCATCACGCAACAGAAGCCATAGCGCAAGGCTTCGTCGCAGAGTAGGGTGACCTGGTCCCGGGTCGCTTCTGGTTTTAATAATGTGTGATCAATGAGGTTGGCGACGAAATGCCATCCGTTGGCCTGACTGCGGACGTCGGGAAGCGCGACGTTTTGAACCATCGTTTTCAAATTCTACACCTGATTTAAAATCACGATTCGGTACGAAAGTTACTCTTCGACGACACAAATGTCGGGCAAGTTGCGGTATTGCTCGGACGCATCCATTCCGTAGCCAACCACGAACTGGTCGGGTATCTGGAAGCCAACATAATTGGCGTGGATTGGCAGAAGGCGGCGGGATGTTTTGTCGAGCAGGGCGGCAATTTTGAGCTCCTTGGGACGGTGCGCGGAGAGCATTTTGAGCAGGTATGACATCGTCAGGCCCGTGTCGAGAATGTCCTCGACGAGAATGACGTTCTTGCCCTCCATGGAAGTATCGACATCCTTATTAAGCCTGACCTCGCCGCTGGTCTGCTTTCCAGCCCCGTAGCTGGAAACCGAAATGAAGTCGAAGCTGGCGTCGAGTGCAATGGTACGGGCCAGGTCGGCGAGAAAGATGGTGGCGCCCTTGAGAACGCCGACCAGCACGACCGGCTGTCCGTGAAAATCCTCGGAGATTCTTGCCCCGAGCTCCGCCACACGTTTCTGGATCTGCTCCCGCGAGAGCAGCACTTTAAGGTTCGCCACGTGGCTCCTGTGCCCGAAAAATTGGATGGTAGATGAGCCGCGGGGCCGGTTCAAGTAGCAACGCGTGCCGGGTCTTTTATCGTCCTGTTATGATTCGCCGTCGTTCCGGAGCTTGAAGAAATGATCACTTCTCGCATGCGGTCGGTCGCGCTGTGCCTGCTTGTCTTTTCGGCCTTTTCGTTTTCCCAGCCAAAGACGAGGGTTTCAGCGGAACTTCGCACCGATCGCTACATGCAATCGATCCGCGGCAACATTCCCCTGCTCACCAGTTTTCTGCGCGAGATGCCGAAGGGCGCCGACCTGCATTACCACCTCTCCGGCGGAATTTATGCGGAAACCATGATCACCTGGGCAGCGGATGCGAAGCTCTGCGTGGAGACCGTGACCCTGCAACTGGTCAAGCCGCCCTGTAATGAAGCCGCCGGAAACGTACCCGCCGAGAATGCGCTGGGAGATCCCGTGCTCTACCGCAAGATCGTGGATGCCTGGTCGATGCGCAACTGGCAGCTCTCGGGACAGTCGGGTCACGACCATTTTTTCGATACGTTTGGCAAATTCGATTTGTCCGGTGACGATCACACCGGAGACATGCTAGCCGAGGCCGCACGCCGGGCCGCTCTCAATCACGAAGTCTACCAGGAGCTGATGTTTGGCCCCGATGAGCACCGCGCCACGACGGTCGGCAAAAAGGTCGGCTGGATCGAAGACTTCGGCACGATGCGGGAGACGCTGCTTGCCAATGGTTTGACCGACGCCGTGGAGGCCGGGCGCAAGACCATCGATGCCGCCGAACAGAAGCGCGACACCGACCTGCAATGCGGAACCGCGAAGGCAGAGCCGGGTTGCGCCATAACCCAACGCTACCTTTACCAGGTGCTCCGCGGATTATCGAAGCAGGCGGTCTTTGCCCAGATCCTGGCGGCATTCGAGCTGGCATCGCGCGACCCGCGAGTGGTGGGCTTCAATCTCGTAATGCCGGAAGACTACCTCATTCCTATGCGCGACTACGATCTGCACATGCGCATCATAGATTTTCTCAAGCCGCTCTATCCCAAGGTGCACATCACCCTGCATGCGGGCGAACTCGCGCCCGGACTGGTGCCACCGGACGGGCTCACCTTCCACATTCGCGAGGCGGTGGAGCAAGGCCATGCCGAGCGCATCGGCCATGGGGTGGATGTTATGGAAGAAGACCATGCCATCGATCTGCTGAAGGAAATGGCGAAACGCAAGGTCATGGTGGAAATCAACCTGACCAGTAACGATGTGATCCTGGGAGTGAAAGGCAAGGACCATCCGCTGGCGGCTTACTTGAAGTACAAGGTTCCCGTAGCGCTTTCGACCGACGACGAAGGCGTAGCCCGCTCCGATCTTTCGATGGAATATCTGAAAGCCGCGGAGGAGCAAAACCTCACCTACCTGCAATTGAAAACAATGGCCCGGACTTCTCTGGAACATGCTTTCATTGCCGGGGCAAGCTTATGGCGCGACGAGCGCGGGTTTCTGCGGGTGAAGGACTGTGCCCGGGATCAACCGGCGACAGAAACGCTGACCGCTGCCTGCAAGAGTTACCTGCAGGCAAATCAGAAAGCGCAATTGCAATGGAAATTGGAAAAACAACTGGCGGAGTTCGAGGCACGTTGGTAGCGCTTAGTCGAGGCTTCGCGGCAAAGTGACGCGCGCCATGCATCCTCGCGTAGTTTCGCGGTTGATGAGTTCCAACCGGCCGCCATGGGCTTCGGCGATCTGCCGCGAGAGAACGAGGCCAATGCCGCTACCGCCCTGCTTGGTGGTATAGAACGGAACGAAGGCGTTGCTGGGGTTCATGATCCCGGGGCCATTGTCTTCCACCTTCAAAATGACGTTGGCCGGTTCCGTCTCCCAACCTACGAGCACCTCGGGCGCGACGGACGTCTCTTTCGTCGCCTCCACCGCGTTCTTGATGAGGTTGATCAGCATCTGCTCGATCTGGTCCGAGTCCGCCTGCAACGTGAGGTCCGCATCTTCGCGCACATGGACCTTGATGCGCGTCTCCAGCGCGGCCACGCGTTCCACCAGCGCGCGCAAGTGCACGGGCTTCAACTTCGGTGGAGGCATTTGCGCCAACTGGCGATAGGCCTGCAAGAAGCGGTTCAGCGATTCGGCACGTCCTTCAATGATCGATAGTCCCTTTTCGAAGTCTTCGCGCTCATCCTCGCTGAGCGACGATCGATTCAAGCGCGACGTCAGGCTGCCGGCAATTGACTTGATGGGAGCGAGCGAATTGTTCAATTCGTGGCCAAGAACGCGGATGAGGCGCTGCCAGGCGCTGCGTTCTTCCTCGCGCAGCGCGCGGCTCACGTCCGAAAGCACAATCAGGGTGTGAGGCACGCCATCCTCGCGGAAACGGCTGCGGCGCACCATCCAGCGCGCATTCGGACTGTACGGCAGGGGGACGAGGGTTTCGCTCTCGGCTTCGAAACAAGCTTGCAGGTTCAACTCGGTTGCCGAGAGTCCGAGCACCTTCGCAGCCGGTTGCTGGAGCAAGCGTTCACCTGCTGAATTCACCAGCTTCAGCTTGTGTTCGGGATCGAAGGCGAACAGGGGCGCATCGATTTCTTCCACCACGCGCGAGAGGAGCGCGGTGGCTTCGATGGCGCTGGTCTTCTGAATGGTGAGGACGTCGGCCAGGGCATTGACTTCCAAGACAAGTTCGCCGAGCGCATCGTTCTGCGCCGCTCCCCGCGCGCGAAACGAATAATCCTCCTCGCGCAAGGCGGCAACGACATTGGTGAGCGTTTGCAGTGGACGCACGATCTGCTCATGCTGTGCCAACACCAGGAGGAGCCAGGCGATTGCCTCGGCGAGTAGCAATGTGACCTTGCCGTCGGTCGGCCACTTTTGAATGAGGACCACGATGACGCTCACCACCATGCTGGGGAGCGCTACCAGGAAGGCGAGCAAGAGCACGCGGCGTTCGTAGCGCAGCCGCGAACGTTTGCTGCGGGAGGGTGCGTTGGTCGGGTGTGTAGCTTCTCCGCTGGTAACGGGCTCCCCGGCGACGGTGGACTTTAATCGCTGGGGTGAGAAGCTAGAGCCCATATTTTTCCATCCGGCGATAGAGCGCTCCGCGGCTTAAGCCCAGCGCCTCGGCGGCCTGGCTTACGTTGCCGTGGTAACGCTGGAGAGCTTTGCGGATGAGGATGCTCTCGACCGACTCGATGCTCAACTCCTCGAGGTTGGGGCTGCTCTGCTGCTTCTGCTGCACCAGGCCAAGATCGGCTGGTTGGATCTCGTTGCCACGCGCCATCAGTACCGCGCGCTCCATCGTATGTTCCAACTCGCGCACGTTGCCCGGCCAACTGTATTGCATGAGTGCCTGCACGGTTCCCTTTTCCAGGGCCTGCGCCGGGCGGCGATACCGCTCGGAGTAACGTTTCAGGAAGTGCACCGCCAGCGCAGCGATGTCTTCACGCCGTTCGCGCAGCGGAGGGATATGGATCTCGACCGTGTTCAGCCGGAAGAGCAGATCTTCGCGGAACTGTCCGCTGGCAGAGGCGGCGCGCAGGTCTGCATTCGTGGCGGAGATCACGCGAACGTTCACGTGGCGGCTTTTCGACGAACCGACGCGCTCGATCTCGCCCGTCTCCAGCACGCGCAGGAGCTTGGCCTGCTGCCGCACCGGGACATTGCCAATTTCGTCGAGAAAAATCGTGCCTCCGTCGGCCAGTTCGAAGCGCCCAATGCGATCCGTACGGGCATCGGTGAAAGCGCCTTTCACGTGTCCGAAAAGTTCGCTCTCGAAAAGGGTTTCCGGCAGCGCTCCGGTGTTGACCGCGACCAGTGTCTTGGAAGCACGGGCGGAGACCGCGTGCAATGTCTGCGCGACCACTTCCTTGCCCGTCCCGTGCTCGCCGGTGATTAGGACATTGGCGTCCGAGGGTCCGATGCGCGTGATCGAGTCGAGCACCGATTTCATGGCGGGCGCGGTGGCAATCAATTGTGGAAGACCGGAGGCGCGCAGCAACTGGTTCTCTGCCTGCAATCGTTCGGCGCGCTGCAGCGTGCGATAGAGCTCGACCTGAGTGCGGAGAATCGTCAGCAGCCGCTCGTTCTCCCACGGCTTTTGAATGAAATCGCGCGCTCCCCGGCGCATGGCTTCGACCGCGACGTCGATGCTTCCCCACGCGGTCATCACGATCACGGGCACGGTGCTGTCCATGGCCACGATCTCGGTCAGCAGATCCAGGCCTTCGCGTCCCGAGGTCGTATCGCGTGTGTAGTTCAAGTCGATCAGCAAGGCGTCGTACGAGTTGCTGTTGAGCATCTCCCGCACCAGCACCGGCGACTTCGCGGTATCGACGTCATAGC
This sequence comes from uncultured Acidobacteriaceae bacterium, assembly GCA_963703075.1. GTDB lineage: Bacteria > Acidobacteriota > Terriglobia > Terriglobales > Acidobacteriaceae > Korobacter. Next base: position 603,197 of record OY969786.1, on the reverse strand, counting down.
CTTCGGGACGCAGCAGGATCTTCAAGGCATCGAGGATATGTTCCTGGTCGTCGGCTGCGAGGATCCGTGCAGCCCGTTCGCCTTTGGCCGGCGTAACAATCTTTGGGTTCACTGTCGAACTACTCTGCGTCATCCATGCTCCAGCTTATTTTCCAGGGGTCGACTGGGTGGCGACCACACCCTTCACTGCTTCCTCGATCTGGATGTCATTATGGTCCAAAGTCGAGCCGGTCGCGCGGTCGAGTTCCACCTTCGACTTCTGGTAGGTGGTTTGGGCCGTCACCAGGTCGAGTTGCGCCAGCGCCAGGTCGCGTTGGGCGGTCAAGGTCTGGTAGGTCGATCCGGCGCCGAGGTCTTGTTCCTTTTTCATGGTATCGAAGGTGCGCTGCGCCAGGTCGCGTGCTTTGATGGCGGCATCCACCCGCGCGGCCGTCTGTTCGTAAGCATACTGCGCGTTGCGGACTTCGATGCGGATCTGCTTCTTTAACTGCTCCCGGCGTAGTTCAGACTGCCGGTACTCCAGCTCGGAACGGAACTGGTCGGCCTTCGCGATGCGATTACGGATTGGGATATTCAGGTTCAGTCCCACGAAGTAATCGGGAGACGTGCTGTTGAATGCGTTGCCGAGCGCGCCCGGAAATCCGACGGGGACGGTGGAGAGATTTCCCGGCGTCGGCAGTCCAGCGAGGCCCGTTCCGCCGTAATAGGCCAAAAGATTGACGGTGGGCAACAGGGCGTTGCGGGTTGCCTTCTGGCTAATCTGCCGGTTCTGCAGGTCGATGTCCGATTCCAGCAGCTCGGGCCGGTCCTGCAAAGCTTTCGCGATCAGATCTTGAACCGGCTGCGTCGAGGGCGCGGGTGCGCTCGCAGAGTCCATCGTGTCCGTGGGGATCACCGGCATTTCTTCCAGGAGGGGATCGTCGAGGCTGCGGGTGAGCGCATTCTTGATTAACGATTCTTGCAACTCAAGGCTGGTCTTCGCCACAGTCAAATCCTGGGCGCGTTTCGAGACTTCAGCCTCCGCACGCATCACGTCCATCTCCGGGACAGCCTCCAGCTTCAGTTGCTTGCGGGTGTTGTCCAGTGTCTGGCTGGCGAAGTCGAGTGACTGCTGGTTCACCCGCGCCTGCTCGTAGGCGCTCACCAGGTCCCAATAGATGTTGGCAATTTGCGTGACCGTTGCCGTGACCTGGTCTTTAAATGCGATATCAGAAATTTTCTTGTTGTTCTTGGCGATGCGCAGATAACGCAGATTAGGACCGAAACCAAAGCCAGCCAGCAGCTGCTGCTGCAATGTGATCCGGTACATGGCGTTCAACGATGGGGAAAGGAAGAAATTCGTACTATTGGTGGTCTGGCGGTTATTGTCGAAATCGAACGACAACTGCGTGCCAGTCGGGAAGGCCTGGGTGTAATCGAGGTTGACCGTCCCGGTATTCAGTTGCAGCGAAGGAACGCCATAAATCGCGAGGTTCGACAGTGGCGTCGTGGAGTGCTCGATACCGGTCGTGCCCGTGATCTGCGGGTCGTAGGAGTTCACCAGCGTGCCGCTGCCGAGGGTGGACTGCACCAATCCGGAAGCGCCGGCACCTGCACCGCCCGCGCCGCTCGTGGTTCCACCTGCGCCCGCACCGGGTGCGCCGGTCCCAAATCCTCCCACGCCGCCGCCGGGCGTCCCTTGCACCACGCCGGTGTTGACGCCGCGGAACGAGCCGCCTGCCTTGGTGCGAAGAATGTCGGTGTCTGCAATGGGCAGGTTGTAGCGCGCGATCGCGAGATCGAGATTATTTTCCAGGGCGAGGGAAATCGCATTCTTCAGCGAGAGGTAAAGCTTGCCGTCCTGGACGAGCGCACTGAGCCGCGGAGAATTGGAAAGCGTGGGCGACGGTACGTGGCTGGGGGCATAGGCGCTGAGCGGGTCGTGCGATTTCGGCAACGTAATGTCGAAGCCGGGAGCGTTCTGCGCCGCTCCCGTCACGACGAACGTCGCACAGGCGCACACCACAGCGGTGATCTTGCGGAGCCGGATTGCCAACGAATCGGTCATCGTGCCGCGACCTCGGGCTGAAATTGCAAATCGGGATTGGCGGTGTCGCCGACCAGCCACCCGTCGCGCATTTGCAGGGTCCGTGTGCCGAAAGCGGCGTTGGCCTCCGAGTGCGTGACCTGCACGATGGTTGTTCCCTGATCGTTGAGTTCCTTGAAGAGTTCCATGATTTCCTTGGCCTGGCTGGAGTGCAGGTTTCCGGTTGGCTCATCGGCGAGAAGCAGCGCGGGATTGTGAATGACGGCCCGCGCAACGCCGACGAGTTGCTGTTGTCCGCCGGAGAGCTGGTTCGGGTAAAGATCCTTTTTCGCAACGATCTGAAACCGGTCGAGGGTGTCAGCCACCATGCTTTGGCGCTCGCCGCGTGGAATGTCTTTATAGGAAAGCGGCAGGTCGATGTTTTCCTGCACGGTGAGGTCATCCAGCAGGTGATAACTCTGGAAGACCATGCCGATGTTTTTCTTCGCCAGTTCGGCCCGCTGCCTGCGCTTCATGCCATGCGCCGCTTCGTCGTTGAACCAGTACTCGCCCGCCCACTGATCGTCGAGCAGCGCGAGCACATTCAGCAGCGAAGACTTGCCTGCACCCGATGGGCCCATCACGGTAATGAATTCACCCGGACGGATGTCGAGGTTCACACGACGCAAAACCCACGTTTGACCCGCTCCAGTTTTATAGCTGCGTTCGATGTTTCTCAGTCGAATCATGCGTCTCTCAATTCCTTTTATTCATCGAGGTCTCTACTCGTACCGAATCGCGGTCAACGGATTCACCGATGCCGCGCGCCTCGCCGGGAAGTAGGCGGCGGCCAAGGCGACCAGCGCCAGGATCACGCTCGCGATGCTGAAGGAGACCGGATCTTCGGCAGTGACACCGAATAGCATGCTGGCGATCAGCCGTGCAGCAACCATGGAGAGCGCCAGGCCGATTACGATCCCGGCAAGGGTCAGGCGCATGGCGCGTCCCAGGACCATGCCGAGGATGTCTGCCGACCGGGCGCCGAAGGTCATGCGGACTCCGACTTCAAAGGTGCGCTGCGCAACCGTGTACGCCATCACTCCGTAAATCCCGAGCATCGCCAGCAATAGACCGAGCACCGCGAAGCCACCGACGATCCAACTTCGGAAGCGCGGTGTGGCCGTCGATTCGGCGAGTAAGGCATCCATGGTGGTGAACTTGGTGGCGACCTGGGGATCCATGCGCTTCACCATTTGGCGCGCGGTCTCCATCAGCGCGACCGGCGGCAACTGCGTGCGCACCAGGATGTTGATCTCGTTCGCATGAAATGGATGCTGGGTCAGGGGCATGTACAGGGTCGGCCCCGGCGTCGAGGCCGGCGAGTCCTGCCGGACATCGCCTACCACGCCGACAATGGTCATCCAATCGTCGCGATCGAGACCGCAGCGAAGTTGCTTGCCGATCGGATCCTGATTTCCGAAACCTTGCCGGGCCATCGACTCACTGATGATGGCGACCGGTTGGCTGTTGTTGGTATCGCTGCGGGTAAACTCGCGTCCGCGTATTAGGGGAATACCCATGGTCGCAAAATACTGCGGGCTATTCAGCGTAAAGTTCGCTTGCGGCAGATCGTTCAGCGATGCCGGCAGCGACTGGCCCTCGACCTGGTAGCCGCCGTTCGAACCGTACGGCCCCGCAGGAAGCCCCATCACGCCCGCCACTCCGCGCACGCCGGGAACGGCTTGTAATTGATCAAACAAGGTCTGGAACATCTGGGTGCGCTGGACATACTCCGCCTCCGTTTTCGCCGGAGCGTGCGCGTCGATGATCAGGGCCTGGTCGCTGCGGTACCCGGGATCGGTTGCATTCAGCTTGATCATCGAGCGCACCAGCAGCCCTGCGCCGGCGGCGAGGACAAACGTCAAAGCGATCTCGGCGACCACTAACCCGCTGCGCAGCCGCGAAACGCCGCGACCGGTGATGCCTCGGGCGGTCTCCTGCTTCAGCGATTCGCTCACATTGAGGTGAAGCATTTGCCAGGCCGGTGCGACGGCCGAAAGCAGCGTGGCGACAATGGCGAGCATCGCGATCGCCAAAAGTGAAATCAGGCGGATGTGCACTTCGTCGAGGCGTGGAATATCTTTTGGCGCAAGCCGCACGAACCCGCGAAGCAGAGGATTGGCCAGCAGCACTCCCAAAACGCCGCCGATGGAGGCAAGTGTGAGGCTTTCAAGCAAAACCTGCCGTATCACCCGCCAGCGGGACGCGCCCAGCACTGTCCGCAGCGCGACCTCCCGCACCCGCGTCGTAGCCCGCGCCAGTTGCATATGCGCCACATTCACGCAGGCAATCAGCAGAATCAGCCCGACGGCGCCCAGCAGCAGAAGAAACATCGGGCGAACCCTTCCCACCAACTGCTCCTGCATTGGCACCACGGTGAAGCTCTTATCTTTGTTCTCGCCAGGATAGGCGGCGCGCAGACGTCCTCCGATACCCTCCAGTTGCGCTTGCGCCGCGTGCAACGAGACGCCAGGTTTCAGCCTCGCAGCGGCAGTGTAATTAAAAGCGGTGCGATTCATGTTCCCAGGCTGCGTCGGGCTCCCCAGCCAAACCTGTGTGCCCTTGGGATAAGCGAACGAGCCGGGCAGCACGCCGACGATCTCGTAGCTTCTACCTTCCATCCCGATCGACCTACCTATGGCCGATTCGGCACTGCCGAAGTTATCGCGTGCGAAATTTTCGTTCACGAGCGCGGAGTGCTCCGCCTCCGCCTGGCCAAACAGGCGACCCATCACCGGCGTCACGCCGAAGACTTTCGGAAACTCCGCCGAAACCATTTCGACTCCGGTGAAAGCAGCGTGGTCCGGCAGTTGCACGCCCATCTCGCCGCCATACACATACGCAATCCACTCGAAGCTGGTCGCCTGGGTGCGCAGGTCGACGTAATCCGGGCCCGTCAGCCGACGGCTATTCCGCGCTTCGCTGATCCAGTGCGTGTCCACCGACATGATCCGGCCGGCGTCGCGATACGGCAATGGCGCGATCAACACCGACTGCACCAGCGCGAGCACAACCGTGTTGGCGCCGATTCCCAGCGCCAGCGTGACGATGGCCACCGCGCTGAACCCGGGATTCTTCCGGAGATAGCGCAGCGCATACCGCAGATCCTGAAGCAAGCCTCTCATGGTTTCACCTACTCGTACCGCAACGCTTTCATGGGATCCACACCCGCTGCCCGCCGCGCCGGCAACGTGGCCGCCGCCAGGGCCACCAGGGTCACGAGGAAGACGACCGCGATGAGTGTCACCGGATCGCTATTGGAAACCCCGAACAGCTGCGAGCGCATGAAGCGGCTCAACACCAGCGACGCCGGGACGGCGGCCACAATCCCGATGCCCGCCAGCCAGAGCACCTCCGTCAATACCATGCGCACGACCGAGACGCGGCTCGCGCCCAGCGCCATGCGCACCCCAATCTCGCGGGTGCGCTGGCCGGTGGAATAGGCCAGCACGCCATACAAACCGACCGCCGCGAGGATCGCCGCCAGCACACCGAAGCACGAAGCCAGCAGCGCGATCATGCGCTCGGTATGAATGTTGTCGTCGATCTGAACGTCCATGCTGCGGAAGGTATCGAGGACGAGCTTGGAATCAACTCCCATGATCGCCGAGCGGATCGAGGCCATCGCCACATCCGCCGGTTGCCAGGTGCGAACGTAATAGGTCAGGGCGCTCGGGTCTACCGGGGCTTCTTCATACTTTTGTCCCTGCGCATTACGCACCCATTTCGTCATTTGCGCGTAGGGGACGAAGATCGTTGGCCGCATGTCTTCGCGCACCCCAGAGTGCTTCGCGTCCCGCACCACACCAACAATCTGGATACTCGGCTTGGCATCGTCGCCAGAGCCCCAGCCGATGAATTGTCCAACCGCCTTGTCCGGAGTTCCGAAATACTTGCGCACCAGCATCTCGTTCACCACAGCCACGCGAGGCGCCGTTCGGGCGTCCTGGTCGGTAAAGTCGCGTCCGAGCACCAGCGGCATCTGCATCGCGGTGAAGTACCCGGAACTCACGTTCGGAGCTTCCGCCGACATGCGGTCCGAATCACTGTCTTTCTGTTTGTACCCGGAGATATTGAAGTTGCTGGTCGTGTTGTTGTTCGAAAGCTCGGGATCGGTCGTCGCCGCAACGCCGCGTACTCCGGGCAGTTGCGACAATGCTTCCGTAAGCCGCTTGTGTAAAGCGACGGTCTGGGTGTCTTCGTATCCGGCGAGTTGCGGATCGATACCGAAAGTGATGAGATGCTCGGTCGCAAATCCAACATTCACGGATTTCAGGTTGCTCAGGGTACGAACGAAGAGTCCCGCTCCTACCAGCAGCACCAGGCTGACGCCGATCTGCACGGCCACCGATACCCGCCGGAATCGCAACGGGCCGCCGCCCGTGGTCACCGTCTGCTGCTTCAGCGCCGGGGCAAGATTCGGGCGCCAGAACTGGATCGCAGGGGCAACGCTAAAGATCAGGCTCACCAACAGCGCGAGGCCGAAATTGAAAGCCAGGATGCGGGCATCGGGCGCGGACGAGAACGGCACATTCCCGTTGGGATCCGCAAAGATATTTCGCAAGAGCAACGCGGACGCCGGCGATGCCAGCACAAATCCCAAAAGGCCGCCCGCCAATCCCAGCAGCAATCCTTCACTCAGCAATTGCTGAAGGATGCGGCTGCGCCGCGCTCCCATCGCATAGCGAACCGACATCTCGCGCATCCGCCCGGCAGCGCGCACCAGCAACAGCGTCGCGATATTCGCGCAGGCCATCACCGCCACCAGCAGCACCATGCCCATCACGATCAGCATGGGCATGCGGTATTGGTTTACCAGCGAGAAGCCGCGGGTGCCATCGCGCAGAAAGAGGTGGCTTTTCGCGTCAAAGTTGGCGCGGAATTTTTCCGATTGGTTCTTGATGTCCTTCAGCTCGTCCGCGCGAATGGCATGCCACAGCGGATCCAGTCCAGCCTCCGCCTGTGCCGTCGTCATTCCCGGCTTCACACGGCCCAGGATGTTCAGCCATTTCGAACGGCGCTGATCCAAATCGTTCCACGAAGGGGTAACGATCGGCTTCATCATCATCGGCGTATAGACCGCCGGCAAGAAACCAACCTGAACGCTTTGAAATCCAGGCGCGGCCACGCCCACCACCGTGAACGGATGCCCGTTGACTTCAATCGTGTCGTTGATGATCCGTGGGTCAAGGCCAAACCGTCTCTGCCAGTAGGCGTAACTCAATACGATCACGGCATTGGCGTTCGGCACCATGTCTTCGGACTGCACGAACAATCGTCCCGCGGCCGGTTGCACTCCGAGCACGTCGAAATAATTGCCCGACACCATCTCCGCATTCACCAGCTCCGGCTGCTTGTGCCACTGCACGCCGACCTGGGTAATGTCCGATGCAATCAGTCCTTCGAAGACAGAGTTCCGGTCGCGCAGGTCCTTGTACATCGGGTAGGAGAAGTAAGCGCCCTCGGGACCGCCATGATCGCTGGTGCTGCCGGTGTCGGCGCCAGTGAACTCCAGGAACACCAGGTGTTTGGGATCCTTGACCGGCAAGCGGCGCAACAGCACCTGGTCGAAAAGGCTGTAGATCGCGGTGTTCGCCCCGATGCTGAGCGCGAGGGTGACGATGGCGGTTGCCGCGAATCCCGGGGACTTGCGTAATTGCCGGATTGCGTAGCGCACATCTTGTAGAAGACTTCCAATCATCGCTTACTCCTCGCGCAACGTGCGCATGGGATCGAGTCGGGCCGCGCGCCGCGCGGGCAGGTAGCTCGCCAGCAGGACAGTGGCCGCCAACAAGGCGCACGTTGTGACCAGCGCAACCGGGTTAAACACGGAGACCTTGTAGAGGAGGCTTTCGAACACCCGCCCGAGCGCGAAACTCGCGGCCAGGCCGAGCACCAGGCCAATGCCGGCCAGTTGCATTCCGTGGCCAAGCACGAGCTTCAGAACGTCGGAGCGCTGGGCGCCGAGCGCCAGGCGAACCCCCATCTCGCGCCTGCGCAGCCGCACCGAATATGCGATCACGCCATACAGGCCGATGGCAGAGAGCAACAACGCAAGTCCGGCAAAGACGGACAGCAGCACCACGAGGAAGCGGCGCCCTACGAGCGATTCGTCGATGCGGTCATCGAGACTCTTCAGGTCATAGACAGCCTGGCTTGGGTCGACCGTTCGCACGGCACTGCGAATGGCACCCACCAGGCTGCTCGGGGCAGCCGACGACTTCACGGCGATGAATGCTGAATCGTTCGGTTCTTGCGCGATTGGGAAATAGTAGAAGCCTTCGTTTGTATCGGACTCGAGCGAACTGGCGCGGGCGTGGTGCACGATCCCGACGATGCGGCGCCAAGGATCTTTGTCGTCCGGCGTGCCGCCGAAGTTGATGTGCTGGCCGATTGGATCCTGGGTGCCGAAGTACTGGCGCGCGAGCACATCGTCGATCACGACGACCTTCTCGGTCTTACGGCGATCCTCGCCCGTGAACACGCGCCCGCGAAGCAGCGGAATACCAAGCGCGCCGAAGTAGTCGGGCGACACCTGGCGAAGGTTAGCGTGCGGGCCCGGTTGATTCGGCGCAACTGTCTGTCCTTCGATCTCGAACGAAGCCGAGCCGCCGGAATCGCTGAACGGAATCGCATCGCAGATCGCGGCGTGCTGGATGCCGGGAATCTGCTTCAGTTGTTCTTCCAACGAGGTGAAAAACGTCGATTGTTGCTCTTCGTTCTTGTACGAGGCCTTGGGCAGCGTGAGAGCCGCAGTCATCACGCCGTGCGGCTGCATACCGGTTTCGACCTTTTCGAGGGCGCTCAGGCTGCGCACCAGCAGGCCGGCGCCGAATAACAGCAACATCGCAACCGCGACCTCGATCACGACCAGCGAGGAGCGAGCGCGCTGGCGCGTGGGGCTGGCGGAATCCGAGCGTCCGCCCTCTTGCAGCGACTGGAACCATCGAATGTGGCTCATATGCCAGGAAGGCGCGATGCCGCACAGCAGAGCACAGAGCGTACCGACAGCGGCGACGAACAGCAGGACCGAGCCGCTGATATGCACGCTGACATTGCGGGTCAGGGTGGCGGGCGCAAGCGCCAGGAGAGCAGGAATACTGAACGTGGCCAGCAGCAATCCGAGGCCGACGCCGGAGACCGCAAGCAACAGGCTCTCCGCAAAAGCCTGGCGGATCAGCCGCGAGCGCGAGGAACCGAGGGCGATCTGGATTGAGACCTCACGCTGGCGTGCTGAAGCACGCGCCAGTTGCAAGCCGGCAATATTGGCGCAGGCGATCAGCAGCACCAGGGCAACTGCGCCGAGCAGAAATGCCAGGGGCTTGCGCATCTTGCCGGAGACGAGCTCGACCAGCGGCATGCAAAACTCACGCCATCCGCCCGAGCGCGCATTATCTCCCAGCGGACCAGGCGTCTGCTTGACGCCCTGGGTCACGTGCGCCAGATAGGCGTTGGCTTCCTGCAGGGTCTTGCCGGGTCGAAGTCTTGCAACACTGAAAAGGTATTCGTTGAAGCGGGCGTTGGGATCGGTGTAGAGGCTTGGCTTGAGCGCGAGCGGCGTCCACATCTCGGCGCGGTTCGGCCACGCAAACTCCGGCCCCATCACGCCGATGACTTCATACATCTCGTGGTTCAGTTCGAGCTTCCGGCCGATCACGTTAGGATCAGTGCCGAAACGTTTTTTCCAAGTGGAGTAAGCCAGTACCACTTCATGCTGCGCGCCCGGTTGATCTTCTTCGGAACGAAAGACGCGACCGAGGACAGGCTTCGACCAGAAAACATCGAACCACTGCCAGGTGACACGCGCCCCGCGCAACAGCTCGGGAGAAGCTGCGCCCGCAGGCTGGTAGTTGTAGTCCATCCCGGCCATGGCGGCAGCAGAGGTGAAAACGTCTTTGCCCTCGCTGGCGTCTTCGAAATCTGGTGCGGAGAGGTTGATATTGCCGAGGTCGCCAATGTTGTAGCCGGCGCGCACCGCGACGACTCCGTCCGCATGCGGCACACCACTGGGGTTCAACAGGGTGGCGTTCATCACGGTAAACACCGCGACATTGGCACCGATGCCGAGTGCCAGCGTGAGCACCGCCGTGACCGCGAACGCCGGACTCTTCCTTAATTGACGCAGCGAGTAGCGCAGGTCTTGCAGGAAGCCACGCATGGAACACCTCCCGGGCCAGGAGTCAGTTGATTTCCTGGGTCAATCGGTTGAGCTCTTCTTCGGCAACTACCTTGCCGTCGAAAAGATGGATCTGACGCTGGGCGTGCGCCGCAAAGCGCGGATCGTGCGTCACCATGCAGATGGTCGCACCTTCGCGGTGCAGGTTCTGCAAAAGTTCCATCACCGCTTCGCCGTTGCGCGAATCGAGGTTTCCGGTCGGCTCGTCCGCCAGCAGGATCGACGGATTGCCGGCCAGCGCGCGGGCCACTGCCACACGTTGCTGCTGACCGCCAGAGAGTTGCGAAGGATAGTGCCGGACCCGGTGCGCCATGCCGACCCGCTCCAGCGCTTCCATCACCCGCTGCTTGCGGTTGGGCGTCGCCATTCCCTGCCGATAGGTCAACGGCAGCTCGACGTTTTCATAGACCGTGAGATCGCCGATCAGGTTGAAGCTCTGGAAAATGAACCCGATCTCCTGGTTGCGAATCCGCGAACGGTCGGCGAAGTCGAGGTTCTCCACCGGCTTGTTGTTCAGGTGATACTTGCCGGCGGTGGGGGTGTCGAGCAACCCGATGATGGAAAGCAGCGTTGACTTCCCGCAGCCCGAAGGGCCCGACATCGCGACGTATTCGCCCTTCGCGATTTCCAGATGCACCCCGGAGAGCGCATGCGTTTCGATCTCATCGGTGTAGAAAACCTTGGTTAGATCCTGGATCTCGATCAACGACCGCCCTGCTTCGCTCATTTCTTTCTCCTGAAAAGATGGATTCCCATGGACCCGGCGAGCACTTCTGGTGCCTGCGCCGGAATTAGTCGAGTCGAATCCGGTCGGTGTTATCCCAACGGGACATATCCGACAAAATCACTGTGTCGCCCGGTTTGAGACCTTCAATCACCTGGATCGTGTTGACGGAAGCGCGGCCCACTTTTACCGGCACGCGGGTTGCGCCTTTGCCGTCAGGATCAAGCTTGAACAGGCTGATCGTGCTGCTCTCCTGCCCGAAGGCCGGACGCCCCACGTACACCACGTTGTCCAGCCGCTCCAGATCGATCGTTCCGTCTACGCTCAAGTCCGGACGAGCGCCTTTCGGAAGCTCCCCAGTGAGTTTTACGTCAACCGTGACCGTTCCGTTCACGACCGCCGGATCCACGCGCATCACGTTGCCCTGGACCACGCCATTGTGGGTGTCGACCGAGGCGGGTTCGCCGATCTGCACGTCACGCGCCTGGGTCTCAGGAATCTTCAGCGATGCCATCAGGCGGTTGGGCTGTACCACCTTCGCCAGCGCGGTGCCCGGAGTTACGTGCTGCCCGACTTGCAACGGCTGGTCGACCAGCACTCCATCAATCCCCGCCCGCACTTTCAGGCGGTCTAATTGTCTTTCCTTGAGCTGCGCCAGGGCCCGCATTTGATCGACCTTGGTCTGCTGCACTGACATCTGCGACACAATCGCCTGCTGGTTGATGGTCAATCGCTGCCCTTCGAGATCATTGCGGGTGGTGAGCTCATCGGCTTTGCCCTGCGAAGCCTTGTAGGCGAGGCCGGAAATGACGCCGAGATCGTAGAGAGCCTTGTCGGTCTGCGCCTGGCGCTGGGCCTGGCTGTAATCGGCGCCCACCGTGGCGGCGCCGGCCCTCTGGTTCATTAAGTCGCTCTGCAACTTCACTTTCAGGTTCTGGTATTCCGCTTCGGCGCCCTTCAACTGGAGTTGCGCGTCCACCGCCTCCTGCTCGAGTTGCGGGTTCGACATTTCCAGAAGCATGGTGTCCGCACTCACCATCGAACCAGGGAGTTTGAGGATGCGCAGCACGGTTCCCTCGGTTTCAGCCGGAATCAACCGAACATCTTCGGGAGTGGGAGTCAATGTGCCGAGGCCGCGGACTTGGCGCAGCATGGGGCCTTGCTTCACAGTGTCGGTCCAGACCGTTCCACGCTCCACCGAAGGCGCAGCGGGCTTCAACCGTGAAACACCAGCCGTGATGGCCAACAAAACAATGATTGCGAGGCTGCCGAAGAGAAGCTGGCGACGGCGTTTTTTCTGCTTGAACTCTGGGCGCGCGATATCCACGTTAAGTTGAGGATGCAAGCTGAACGCCAACCGGGAAGCGGCTGTAATGCGCTGATTACAAATTACTTATCGAGAGGCGCAGGGACCCCAGGAAGGGATGGAGTGTCCTGTTGCGGAGAAAAGTGTCCGGAATTGAACAGCGCAAAAAACGAGGCAAAAGACGTGTTTTGAGAACAAAAAAGGGGCAATTTTGGTCAGAAATTGCCCCAGTGACATGTGACAGGGAGAGCGAAATTACTTGGCGGTGGCCGACGCGGCGAAGCCAGCGTCATACCCGGCCTGATAATGCGAACGGTCGGTCGAGCTGCTCCAGCGACCGGTAGAAACATGGCGCAGACGGCCCTGTTCGGCGTCGTGCTTGCCCATATAAAGGCCATCGTGGAAGGCGGCATCGGTGCCATGCTGCACGGCAACCGTGGTGGGCGTGAGGGTGTTGGCGGAAACTCCGTTGGAGAGGATTGCTCCAGTGCCCAACCCAATCGTCATTGCCAGCGCGTATCCAACAATTCTCTTCATGATCTTCTCCTAATTTCTTCTCCGTTTGGAGAAGTTCCCTTGCGTATAGGTAGTAGATCATCGGAACGAGAAAAGGGCGGTAAAGTGGCTGTAAAGCGTCTGTAAAGTCAATCAGTTAGCGAAAATCCTGATCGCCCTAAACAGATTTTTGGGACGCGACGCCGGAGATCTAAGCGGTTCTCAGAGATTGGCGAATTTGTAGCCTAACCCGGGGACGGTCACGACCCATTGGGGCTGCTTGGGGTCGTCTTCGATTTTTTGGCGCAAGCTGGCGATGTGCATGTCGACGGTACGGGTATAGGTAGCGGCGTTGTAGCCCCAGACTTCCTTGAGCAGTTCCCCGCGCGAGATGGTGGCGCCGCGATGTTCGACGAGGTAGCGGAGCAACTGGAATTCGCGCGCACTGAGAGGGACAGCACGGCCCTCGCGCGAGACCTCGGTGCCTCGCAGGTCAATGCGCAAATCTCCGAACTGCTGAACATTGTCGAGTTCAGGAGCGCGAATGGGGGCACGGCGCAGGAGGGCCTCGATGCGGGCAGTGAGTTCCATCATCTCGAAGGGCTTGGTCATGTAATCGTCGGCGCCGATTTTGAGGCCGACGACTTTATCGACCACCTGGCCGCGCGCGGTGAGCATGAGGATAGGGGTGGCGACGCCGGCCTGCCGGATATCGCGGCACACGTCGAACCCATTGCGCTTGGGCAGCTGGATATCGAGGACGATGAGATCGAAGGTCGAGCGGGTTCCGTGCTCATACCCTTCATCGCCATTGCGTGCGATCTCGACGGAATAGCCTTCGCTGGTGAGGCGATCCGTGAGGGTCATCAACAATGCTTCTTCGTCTTCGATCAACAGAATGCGTTCGTTCATGCGTTGGTCAATATTTTATCGGAAGGCTGCGGGACGGCGGCCCGCAAAGGCGAGTCCTGGGCGAAGGGCAGGTGCAGGATAAAGGTGCTTCCCTGTCCGGGCTTGCTTTGGACGGTGAGATAACCGCTCATGGCGGTGGCAAGACTCCGCGCCAGCGGGAGGCCGAGGCCGGTGCCGCGGATCTGGGCGGCTGCGACCTGCGGGCTGCGATAAAAGGGCTCGAAGATGTGATCGAGTTCCTCGCGGCTCATGCCAAGTCCGTGGTCCTCCACCGAGATTTGAATTTCTCCCGTTTTTTCCAAGGGTACCTGGCGGGCGCGCACGCAAATCCACCGGGCGTCGCCGCCATACTTTGCCGCGTTGATGACGAGGTTCTGCAAGCATTGGGAAATAGCGGCAAGGTCACCGATGACCTGGGGCAGACCGCTCTCGACCGAGCTTTCCACATGGATGCCGCCAATTTCCATCAGCCCAGCAGTGTTGGTGAGAACGACATCCACGATTCTTTTGACGTCGAGACGTTCCAAATGGTACGTCTGGCGTCCCTCGCGGGTGGAGGCGAAGAGAAGTATCTGTTCGACGAGAGCGATGAGTTGTTTTCCCTGGATCTTGATGGTCTCGCCATACCGGGCGAGCTGTTGTTTTCCGCTGACAACGCCATCCGTGAGGTTATCGGCGGCGGAGCAGATGACGGCAAGCGGAGTACGCAACTCATGGGAAACGGTGGCCACGAAATCCATTTGCTGACGCGCGAGGCGCTGGGCGCGGCGCGTCGCGATAATGAGCATGGTCATGGTTGCGCCAAGAAGGAGCAGCACGCCGAGGCTGATGCCAAGATCACGGCGGCGCATGGATGACAACTGCGACTCGAGCGAACCTTGGCGGTGGCGCACAACGAGATTCCAGTGTGGGTTATGCCCAAGGTCCTGCATGACGGGGAGCCACGAGGGCGCGGACATGCTGCGGCGTTCGTCGCCGATGGTGGCAGGCTTAGGCCCACCGGAATGGAAGTCTCCGGCGAAGTCGTGGGAGAGGGGCGCTCGTCCGTCGAACACGGGTGGCCCGAAGATGTCGAGCACGGCGTCGGGATGATCGTAAGGACGCTCGGTGAAGGCAGGACTCGAGGAAAAGAGGACACGCGCGCTGCGGCCGGCGATGACGGCAGTATCGTAATTCGCGCCCTGGGGACCTCCGAAATAGTGTTGCGCTAAGTCCGGCAGGAGCTGCTGGGTGAGGACTTTGGGATCGATCTCGATGACGATCCAGTAAGCGGGCTCAATCTCATCGATGTCCTTGTCCTTCTGACGCGGGGTGTCGTGCTCGCGACGTTCCTCGGTGGCGGCGCCTCGATAACGCTGCGCTTTCGCATGTTCTTCTTTCTCGTCTTCGAGAACATCGGTATGCATCAGGGGATGCACGAGAGCAGGTAAGTTCTCCTCAAACTGCCAGCCGAAAAGAGGATCGTGAGGCATCTGCCCGGGAGGATTGTCTGCCTTGGTGCGGGGATCGTCGGTAATGGTGCGCTCGAGAGTTTCCGGATTGGCAGACTGGCGCCGCAGTTCCTGGTGCAAGGCATCGAAGCGCTCCGGCCACTGCTCCTTGAAGAAGCGATTATGGGAGACATCGAGCCGGTAGATCCGGTCCTGGCCGGCCCTGGGAACCTCCACCAGGTAGAGATTGGAAAAGAGCTGGGGACGGGTGGCGGTCTGATACCAGTTCTCGTAGCGCTGGAAATACTTGTCCCAATCTTCCTTATTATCCGGCTCGGCGCTAATCTGCATGGCGAAGCAGGGCTCGGCCACTTCCCGGAGAAGGTTGAGATGCCAGTCCATGATGGAAGCCGTAAGGCTGGCATCAATACGTGCCTGGGTAGCATTGGACACACGCTCGCTCCAGCGGTATTGCAGAACCGCGATGGCGGCGAGGACGACGACCATGATGACGACAATGGACGTCCAGAGCGCGCGATCTTGAGAGCGTGTGTTCAACAGTTCACCGGTACGACGATGCTGCTGAGAGCTGCATTCACCTTGATTGCGGACGGATATGAAGGTTAAGAGTGAGTATGGTAGCGGATTTCGCAGCGGGTGTGAAATCCAGCAGCGCCGGTGCCTCCAAGCAGAGCGGCACGCTGATTTGAATGATTTAGGTGGTTCGATGCGCTGAAGTGATCCTCACTCACATTTGACGAAGGAGCTTGCGAATTCGATTATGCGTCATACCTCTTGTCCCCCGGCGGTCTCATCTCTTGCTCAGACGCAGTGAAAATGAAATGGAGATGACTGATGGAGAACAAGGTTTACCGCGGGCAGGCACAAGAAGACGGATTCACGGGCGCGATTGAATCGCAGACGTCGCAAATTCCTTCGAGCGTATACCTCGGATTAGCGGTCGGTTCGATGGTAGGTTCAGCCATTCTGAAGATTATGGGCAAAGACAATTGGGCGTTGTTTGTAGGGCAATGGCCGGCGCCGTTTTTGATTATGGGCACTTACAACAAGATGGTGAAGCAGCATGGGTCGGACGCTCTGAGCAGCAGCCGGGCGGCCTAGTCGTTGGAAAGCAGGTTCCCCACGTCGGGCTTGGCCCTCCTCGGGATGACAAGAGTGAGGGATCAAGAATCGCAAATTGACGTGGCGAGTGATGGGCAGCAAAACGCAGTTAGAACTTGAAGTACGTTCCTCCCTGACCACAGAAACCCCGCCCTCGCGGGGTTTTCTGTTGCTAAACGCTTTCCCATCGAGCGGCAAAGCGGCGGGCAACGACGAAGAGGACGACGCCGATGGCGAGAAGAACCACGACCTGCTGCCAGAGATGGGAGACGGGCTCGTCGTACCAGAAAACCTTGGTGAAGCCATCGATGGCCCAGCCGTTGATGGTGAGCAAGCCTGCTTTCTTCATGCCTTCCGGCATGAGGAAGCGGGGAAACATGCTGCCGCCGATGGCGGACATAGTGAGAATGAGCAGGGTGCCGATCGCGCCTTGCTGGGCGCGGGTCTTGGAGACGCTGGCGAGGATCATGCCGAAGTTGGCAACTGCGAAAGCGGTGCAGATGCCCATCACGAGAAAGCCGGCGATGTGAGGCCAGAGCTCGAGATGGAAGACGGCCCATCCCCAGAGAAACATGACGCAAAGCTGGGAGAAGGCGAGCAGGGTGCAGTAGGTCATCTTTCCGGCGAGAAGTGTGGTCATGCTGACATGCGAGCTGAGCACGCGATCGAGAGCGCCGCTATCGGATTCGTCGAGCAGCGAACCACCCGCGCCGCTTGCGGTAAAGAGCAGGAACATGACACCGATGCCGGCGGCGTAAAAGGCGACCATGGGATTTTTCTTGTTCTCGCCCACCACGTCGCGGATGTCCATGGCGACCAGCGAGGCGTTGTTGCTGTTACTCGCGGCGGAGGGATTCTGCTGCTCGCGGTTGAGGGAGGCGCGGTAGAGGGCCAGGTTGGCCTGGATATTTTTGCGCTGTTCGGCGGTGAGGCCGCCAGAGGACTGGTCGAAGTACTGCATGCCCTGATCGGCCATGACGTCGCCCATAGAGGTCATGACGACCTTCTGCAGCATTCCCGCTAAAACCTGGGCGGCGATGGGATCGGAGCTGTCGTGGAGGATTTCGATTTGCGGCTGGCCGGTGGCTTGCGGACCGAAGGCAATAGGGTGGGCGCCGAAACCGCTGGGAATGATGAGAGCGGCGGAGAAGTCTCCGGCTTTGACACCAGCCTCGGCAGTTTGCGCCGTGTAGTCGGGCTTCTGCGGTGCGCCGTTTTTCGGCTTGGGCGCGGTGAAGGCGTTGAGGGCTTCTTCGTGCTCGAGTCCAGCGACGAGACGCTGCGAGGCGATGCTGTGGTCTTCATCGACGACGGCGACGCTGACTTTCGGCGTGCTGTTGTGGGTCTGTCCGAAAATGACGGCGAAGATGCTGAAGAACGCGACCGGCAGGACGAACGAAAGGATAAAAGCGCCGCGATCGCGACGGAGGGCGCGGAAGCTGGTGCGTACGATGGCGGCAATCATTCGCGGAGGTCCCTCCCGGTGAGCTGAAGAAATACGGATTCGAGATTAGGGCGGCGGAGAACGACGTCGATGACTTCCAGACCGGCGTTGTGAGCAGCGTCGAGCAAGCCGGCGATTTCGGTGGGCCGGTCGACGGAGAAGTGCGCGACTTGGGCGTCGTAGGTGCCGCCGCGGGAGGCGATCCAGGCGGCAGCGGTCTGCTGCGGATCCTTGAGGCGCATGAGAACGTCGCTGCGTCCGCCGAAGGACTGGAGGACGAGGTCGTCGCGGGTGCCGAGGGCGATCACCTGGCCGTGATCGATGATGGCGATGCGATCGCAAAGGC
This sequence comes from uncultured Acidobacteriaceae bacterium, assembly GCA_963703075.1. Taxonomy (GTDB): domain Bacteria; phylum Acidobacteriota; class Terriglobia; order Terriglobales; family Acidobacteriaceae; genus Korobacter. Next base: position 585,177 of record OY969786.1, on the reverse strand, counting down.
GCTCGGCCTCTTCCATGTAATGGGTGGTGTAGATGATCGACATGCCCTGGGCGCGCAGGCCCTCGATCATTTCGAAGATGCGGTTGCGCGATTGCGGATCGACGCCGACGGTGGGCTCGTCCATGAGAACCACGCGGGGGCGATGGATGAGACCGCAGGCCATGTTGAGGCGGCGTTTCATGCCGCCGGAGAGCTGCTTCACAGTTTCTTTGGCTTTGTCGGCGAGCGTGGACCACTGCAGGCACCACTCGATGGCGTCGTGCAAGACTTTTCCAGAGAGGCCTTGATAGCGGCCGAAGGAATCGAGGTTCTCGCGGCAGGTGAGCAAAGGATAGAGCGCGATCTCCTGCGGAACCCATCCGATGGCGGCGCGGGCAGCGGCGGATTCGGCGGGGTGTCCGAAGATGCGGACGGTTCCGGAGTTGGGGCGAACGCGGCCGACGATGCTGCGGATGGTGGTGGACTTCCCTGCCCCGTTGGGGCCGAGCAGGCCGAGACATTCGCCGTCACGCAATTCGAGGGAAACGCCATTCACGGCGGCAAGCTCGCCGAAATGCTTGACGAGAGAGTCGATACGAAGTGGAGGCGCGGTGGCCATGGGTGTACGGCATTGTAACGGAACAGCGGGTTGCCGCGTCGCTTCGCTCCTCGCAATGACAAGAGAGAGTGAGGGAGAGGCTGGGAGAATTGTGGACTGGCCGCGGGGGAAATCCCCACCCTTCGCTCTGCTCAGGATGGGGCACCCGGTGAACAGCGGGTTGCCGCGTCGCTTCGCTCCTCGCAATGACAAGAGAGAGTGAGGGAGAGGCTGGCGAAGGAGCGGGCTGACCACGGATAAAATCCCCACCCTTCGCTTTGCTCAGGATGGGGCACCCCGGGGAACAGCGGGTTGCCGCGTCGCTGGCGCTCCTCGCAATGACAAGAGAGAGTGAGGAGGCTGGGAGGGTTGTGGGCTGGGCCGCGGGGGATGACGAGGAGCGTGTCGTTCCAGTTCGGCATCTATAGGAGAACGGGCGGCGGGAAATTTGCTCGTGGTTTGGCGCGGCTGATAGACTCTCCAGTCCTTTACGGATTCCTGACATGATTGTTTTTCGCAAACCGATTTCGGGCGTCGAGCGCCCGCAGATGGACGCCGATGTTGTGATCGTGGGCGGCGGCCCGGCAGGCATGGCGTGTGCCTTGCGGCTCTCGCAGTTGATCGATCAGCACAACGAAGCGCACCCGGATACGCCGGTCAGCAAAGAGAACATCTACCTGCTGGAGAAGTCGCGCGAGGTTGGGCAACACTGTCTGAGCGGCGCGCTGCTCGATCCGCGATCAATGAATGAACTGCTGCCGGGCTGGGAGAAAGAGGCGCCGATCGAGGCGCAGGTCACGAAAGAAGCCGTCTACTTCCTGACAAAAAAGGGAAAGTTCAAGGCGCCGATCACGCCTCCACCGATGCGCGACCACGGGAATTACGTGATCTCGATCAACCGCTTTACGAAGTGGCTGGGCGAGAAGGTGGAGGCAGCGGGGATCACTTTGTTCACCGGCTTTGCAGGCTCGGAGCTGCTGATTGAAGAAGGAAAAGTTGTCGGGGTGCAAACCGATGACAAGGGCGTGGATAAGCGTGGCGAGCCGAAGTCGAACTTCGAACCCGGGTACGACTTGAAGACCAAGGTACTGGTGCTGGCGGAGGGTACGCGGGGATCGCTGACCAAGCAGCTCGTGGGACGATTCAATCTCGACGAGCACCGCAATCCGCAGACGTATGGCGTGGGCGTGAAAGAGTTGTGGGAGGTTCCGTCGGGCCGGATTGCGCCGGGCGAGGTGATTTACACGCTGGGGCATCCGCTGACGTTTCATGAGTACGGCGGGGCGTGGATTTACGGCGGGAAAAACAACGTGGTGTCGCTCGGATACGTGACGGGGCTGGACTACGAAGATCCGCGCATCGATCCGCAGCATGTGCTGCAGGCGTTCAAGGAGCATCCGTTTATTGCGAAGCTGCTCGAGGGCGGCAAGATGATTCGCTACGGGGCGAAGTCGCTGCCGTACGGCGGATGGTATGCCCTGCCGCCGCTGGCAGGCGATGGATGGATGATCATCGGAGACTCGGCTGGATTCTTGAACTCGCAGCGGCTCAAGGGTATTCACCTGGCGATCAAGAGCGGCATGTTGGCGGCGGAGACGGCATTCGATGCATTGCTAAAAAACGAATTCTCGCAGACACAGCTTGCGGCCTATCCGGGAAAAGTGGACGCCAGCTGGATTCGCGAAGAGTTGTGGCCGGTACGCAACTTTCACCAGGGATTCGAGCACGGCTTCGTGCAGGGCATGCTGCACACGGCGATCCAGCAGGTGACCGGCGGACACGGGCTGCGCAATCGCTATCCAGCAAAGGCGGGGCATACGAAGATGCGTCCGCTGTGGGACTTGATTGGCTATGGCAATCGGCGGGAAAAGATTCTTGGTCCGGCAAAGGGCGATGGCAAGCTGACGTTCGACAAACTGACCGATCTCTATCACTCGGGCACCAAGCACGAAGAAGATCAGCCGGCCCACCTGGTGATTCACGATACGAATATTTGCAGCACGCGGTGCACAAAAGAGTTTGGAAACCCGTGCACGAACTTCTGTCCGGCGAACGTGTACGAGATGGTGGACTCGCAGGATGTGCCGGGAGGAAAAGAGATCCATTTGAATCCGTCGAACTGCGTGCACTGCAAGACGTGCGACATCATGGATCCTTACGAGATCATCACGTGGGTTCCACCCGAGGGCGGCGGGGGCCCGAATTACGACGGGATGTAGACGCTCACGATGCGACGAGCTCTCCGCATCACGCGCGGATGTGATCGAACTTCAGCAAGTGAATAGCGCGCTCACTTCGGAGCATCTCTGATGTTCGCTACGCGGATGTGCATGTCCCCAGAGAAGAGGCTGACCTAGCAAAAGACGTGACGCACGCCGACATTTTCTGGAATTTGGCACGGAAAGAAGCTTCCAGATTCGCGCGCATGCCATCAACTTTCCGGGTGAACTGTCGTTCGGCAGGTTCAAACGTCAGTGAAGGTGGCTCCGAGCGAACAGTTTGGCGGTCTGGCAAGTGCCCGGGCTGCATAAAACTGAATATCGGTAATACAAGGTAAACACGGGACTTGAGCGGACAACGGGTGTCGAAGGAGGAAGCAATGGGGAAGTTGCATTGGCCTTGTCAGGTGCATTGAACAGTCATTCACCCCAGTAACCACTTTTTGATTACCTTATTGTTACCGCCGTTACATTTACATTTTTCGCAGTCAGTCTCATTATCCTTCTCGTAGGTTCGGCAGTTCTGGGGGAGGGCTGCCGTCGGCGCCCTGTGGCGAGAGCCCAGGGCGTTGTTTTTTTGCTATCGCTGTACTTCTTCTTGCCCCGTTCTGGGCAGATCTCCCGTGATACGGAACCCTGAGTCGAAAGTCGCTCCTGCGCCATCTAACGCTAGTGATAGGATGAAAATTCGGCTGCGCACATCGGGCCGCGTTTTATCTCCCCACGACATAGCCTGGAGGCGCAATGGCAAGCGACGCAATCGTTGAAGTTACAGATTCGAATTTTGATCAGGTAGTTCTGAAGTCGGACAAGCCGGTTCTTATTGATTTTTGGGCAGCGTGGTGCGGACCATGCAAGGCATTGGCGCCAATCGTGGACGAAGTGGCGCAGTCATTCAACGGCAAGGTGACGGTTGGCAAGATGGACGTGGACAAGAACGCGTCGACGCCTTCGCGTTACGGAATCCGTGGAATTCCAACCTTGCTCGTCTTCAAAGGCGGGCAGGTAACGGAGCAGATTGTGGGCTATGTGGCCCGTGAGCGCATTGAGCAGGCATTGAACAACAGCCTGTAACGCGCAGAGGATTTGAAAGCCCCGCCGAATGGCGGGGCTTTTTGTTTTAGGTAATGGAAGTACCAGCGGAATTGGCAGACCCACCCTATCGCGCAGACGACGCGCGATAAGGATGGGGCACCCACAGCAATGAGGTCACGCACGGCACTCGTTATAATTGCAACTTCATGGCTCAATTTGCTGCGGTGGACGAACAACTGGCGTACTTGAAGAAGGGCGCCGCGGAGATCATTCGCGAAGGCGACCTGCGCGAGCGGTTGGAGAAATCGCGGCAATCGAATAAACCGCTGCGGGTGAAGGCCGGATTCGATCCGACGGCGCCGGACCTGCACCTGGGGCACACGGTGCTGATGCGGAAGCTGAAGCATTTCCAGGACCTGGGGCACACGGTGGTTTTCCTGATCGGCGATTTCACCAGCTTGATCGGAGACCCCACGGGACGCTCGGCAACGCGGCCACCGCTGACGCGGCAGCAAATCGATCAAAACGCTGAAACGTACAAAGCGCAGGTATTCAAAATTCTCGACGCGCAAAAGACCGAAGTGCGGTTCAACAGCGAGTGGCTCGACAAGCTCGGCTACGAGGGTATTATCCGGCTGGCGGCGAAGTATACCGTCTCGCAGATGCTGGAGCGCGAAGACTTCCACAAGCGCTTCATGGACGAGAAACCAATCGCGTTGCATGAATTGCTGTATCCGCTGGCGCAGGGCTATGACTCGGTGGCACTCGAGGCGGATGTGGAATTGGGTGGAACCGACCAGAAGTTCAACCTGCTGGTGGGACGCGAACTGCAGCGCCATTACCAGCAGCCCTCGCAAATTGTATTGACTATGCCGCTGCTGGAAGGCACGGACGGCGTGCAGAAGATGTCAAAGAGCTATGGGAACTACATCGGCATCACGGAGTCTCCGGAGGAGATGTTCGGCAAGGTGATGTCAATCAGCGACGAGCTGATGTGGCGCTACTACGAGTTGCTGACGGATGTGACCACGGCACAGATCCAGGAACTGAAGCAGCAAGTGGCGCGCGGCGACGCGCACCCGATGAAGGTGAAGCAGGAACTGGGCAAGATCATCGTGAAGGATTTCCATTCGCCGGAGGCGGCAGAGCATGCGGCGGAGAACTGGTCGAAGCAATTCCAGAAAAAAGAAGTGCCGGATGAGTTGGAAGAAGTGCATCTGAGGGCGTCCGACATCGGGCTGGACGGCGGCGCAAAGCAAGTGAGGCTGGATCGCCTGTTGCACAAGGCTGGGCTGGCAGAGTCGGCAACGGACGCGGGTCGGAAGATCAAGGCGGGAGCGGTAAAGGTGGACAGCGAGGTGGTATCTTCGCCACATCTTGCGGTCAGCGGAATGCCAGCATCGTGGGTCGTTCGCGTGGGAAAGAAAATGAAGCGGGTCACGGTCGAATAGGCGTTTCGTTCCGGCCACTCATGGATAAGAGTTGTCATCCACGTTTTTTCTCTGACATCAGAGTTACTGGGAGTTGACGGTTTGCGAGTCGTTGCCTTGGTAGGGCCACGGGCGGAAGAGTCTGTCGTCCGGAAGTTCGAGTTGCCGGGAGTGAATCTTTTCACCGGCAATGATATGGACCCGTCGGACCGTCCGGCGGCGGCGCTGGTATTTGGCGGCGACGGGACGATGCATCATCACCTGGCAGCCCTGATCGAGAGCCGCACGCCATTCCTGAATGTGCCAATGGGAAGCGGCAACGATTTCGCACGAGCGCTGGGAATCCGCACGACGAAGGATGCCATGGAGGCGTGGAAGAAGTTCGTGGCGACGGGCGCGAACGTCCGCGAGATCGATGCGGGAACGATTACGCGGGTGAAGCAAGAAGCGACAGAAGACGCCGTGACGCGAGAGGAAGATGCCTGGTCGCGGGAGCTTGAGGCAAGCGAAGAAGACCCGGCGAACCATCTTGCGGTGCTTGGTCCGAAGATCATGGAGTCGCAACTGCGGCATTTGATCGAGCGGGAACAGCATTTCGCAGCTCTGCCGATTTTCTTTTGTTGTGTTGCGGGGGCTGGGTTCGACAGCGAAGCCAATCGGCGGGCCAACAAGATGCCGACCTGGTTGCGACGTCGAGGGGGATATGTGCTGGGGGCTTTGGGGGCGCTGTTTGCCTATCGTCCCAGGAGGATGACGGTTTCCTTGCCGGCACCGCGTTGGGCTCCAACGGACGATGGATGGGTGACAAAACTGCAGGAAAATGCGCTCCTGGTGGCGGTGGGGAATGCCCCCAGCTATGGCGGCGGGATGCGGTTGACGACCAAGGCGGAACTGGACGACGGCAAACTGGACGTCTGTTTTGTGCGGGCGGTGGGCAAGCTGACGGTCCTGCGATTCTTTCGTACAGTGTTCGCGGGAACGCACTTAGAGTTGAAACAGGTGGAATATTTACAGGCGGACCGGGTACGGCTCTCGGCGGAGATGGCTACGCCGATTTATGCCGATGGAGAGTATATCTGCGAGACCCCGGCCGAAATCACCATTCTGCCGCGGGCGTTGCGGGCGATCGTCCCGGAGGCTCCCGGTTAGTGGGGCTTTTCGGGCGGGAATGCGGAAAAGCTTTATTTTTGGAAACGTTTTGTAACTTTGGCGGTCTATACTTTGGAGTAACGGTATGTCCACCTCCGCCCTGGAAAACCCGAAACTTCCCCCGCCTGAAGAGCCCTCGAACGAGCCTGGGTTCCACGTCCTGATCCTGGATGCGGAAGGCAGCTACGCGGTCGATCGGAAGTCGTTTCTCTACTCCTATAGCCTGAACATGTTGACCGTGGCACTGCTGATTTTCGCAAGCCACTGGACGTTCACGCATACTGAGCTGATCCAGAAAAAGGTTTCGACGATCGCGACGGACATCAGCCCGTATCTGCCAATGACGGTGGGACAGAAGGAAATGGGCGGTGGCGGTGGCGGCGGAGACCGGGACAAGCTGGCAGCTCCGAAGGGCGCGCTTCCGAAAGTAAAGACGGATGTTCCGTTGGCGCCTCCGGCAATCGTGGTGCGGAACCAGAATCCGAAGCTGACGGTCGATCCTTCGGTGGTAGCGCCTCCAAATATTCCGCTGGTGAAGACGGGGGACCTGGGCGATCCGCTGGCGAAGATCATTGGACCACCCTCGAACGGCATTGGAGCGGGCGGTGGAATTGGCAGCGGCTCGGGCGGCGGTGTGGGCTCGGGACACGGACCCGGCGTTGGCCCCGGCGAAGGCGGCGGATATGGTGGCGGGATTTATCGGGTCGGCAACGGCGTAAGTCCGCCGGTGGCGACTTACGATCCTGAGCCCGATTATTCCGAAGAGGCACGCAAGGCGAAATACCAGGGCGTGGTAGTGCTGGCCGTCGTGGTTGGGCCGGATGGAAGGGCGCATAACCCGCGCGTGCAACGCTCGCTGGGCATGGGCCTGGACGAGAAGGCCATGGACAAGATCAAGGAATGGAAGTTTGATCCAGCCAAAAAAGACGGAAAGCCGGTAGCGGTGCTGGTCAGCATCGAAGTGAGCTTCCACCTTTACTAAACAATTTGGAATTCGACAGAGGCGCGGAGCCATCCGCGCCTTTCTCTTTTAGGTGGATTTCGGCTGGACCATGCAGTCGAAGAAGAGCTTTCCTATTTTCTTGATTTCGTCCTGCGAAATCGCTTTGTCGAGCATGCGATCGAGGGCAAGGCCCTGGGTAAGGGTGCCCAGCGAGATGACAAAAGCAATCGTAGAAACGGGGAGCTTGATGCGGGCGGAGCCGTAATTGTTCTTCAAAGACGCCGGTTGCGACGGCAAAGATACGTTTGCGCATGGCCGAGACTTTCGCGCGTAGCTCGGGGTGGCGCAAGGCGAAGAGCTTGAACTCAAGGCCGATGAGGGTCCAGTCGCAATCCTGCTGAGAATCGGCGAAGTAGTCGCGCATGGCCACAAGCTTTTTCACGGGATCATCGAACTGGTCGGCGGCTTCACGCATGCCGCGAATGCGCTGATGGATTTTTTCTTCCAGCATGGCGAGGAAGAGACTTTCCTTGCTGTCGTAGTTGGCATAGAACGCGCCGCGGGTATAGCCGGCGGCGGCGGCAATCTCCTCGAGCTTGGCCGCCTCGAAGCCATCGCGCGCAAATATTCTTTCAGCAGCATGCAGCAGTCGGGCGCGTGTCTGCTCCGATTGCGCGTGCTTGGTTTTGCCGGAAGGCGCGCCGGAGCGAGCGCGAGCCATGGGCCGCAACTTTTCTTTTACCGCCATATTTTTCCCGCATCCGGCAACTCGCAAATTGCATCGGATACATGCATGTATGTATATTAACACGCGAGGATGGTTCCGGGAATATTCCCGGGACCCGATATCGATCCTAGAACGGAAGACAACGTAATGCGCATTACAGCCCTGGGCATACTTGTGGCCGCTGCAGCGCTCGCTTCCGCGCAAACGAGCAGCGTGCAGTTGCCCACCGTCGAGCAGATCATCCAGCGAAATACGGACCCTTACGCGGGCTCGCTTCCGCAGGGAAAGCCGACGAACGAAGTCCTGCAGCTTACGATCCAGGACGCGATCCAGCGCGGCCTGAAATACAACCTGGGCATTTACCTGAACCGGAAGGACACCGAGATTGCGCGTGCTGCGCGCTTGCGAGCCGCGAGCGACGTGCTTCCGAATGTAAACGGAAGCCTTTCGCAGGAAGAAGAGAAGATCAACCTGGCGGCGCTGGGATTCAACCCTTCCCTGCTGGGTGGGGCTTTTGCGATCCCGAGTTCGGTAGGGCCGTTTGGCGTTTCCGACGCACGGGCGCGGGTGACGTGGTCGGTTGTGGACTTGCACTCGATCGACAATCTGCGCGCACAATTCAAGAACGTGAACGCGGCGAACCTGTCGTATCGCGATGCGCGTGAGACGGTGGTGCTGGCGGTGGGCGCGAATTACCTGCTGACGGTGGCGGCGGAATCGCGACTGGCGGCGGAGAATGCGCAACTGAAAACGGCGCAGGCACTGCTGCAACTGGCCACGGACCAGGAAAATGCCGGGCTGGCGGCGAACATCGATACGCTGCGCGCGAGGGTGGAAGTGCAGAGCCGGGAGCAGGACCAAATCCAGGCGGAGAATGCGCTGGAAAAGCAGCGGGTCGCGCTGGCGCGGGTGATCGGCCTGCCGACAGCACAGAAGTTCACGCTAGAGAACCGCGTTCCCTATCACCAGATTCCCGAGGTCGATCTAAGCCGTTCGGTGAACCAGGCGCTGGCGACGCGGCCGGATTATCTCGGCGCGGTGGAGGAACTGAAGGCGGCAGAGCTGACGCGCAGTTCGGCGTGGAAAGAATATCTTCCGTCGCTGCAGTTTGCAGGGGATTACGGGGTGATTGGACTGCATCCGAGCACGGTTTCTCCGAGCTGGACGGCGACGGGAACGTTGCGCATTCCCATCTTCCAGGGCGGCAAAGTTCGGGCGGACGTGGAACAGGCCGATGCGCAACTGGCGCAGAGCCGTGCACGAGTGGCCGATCTCAAGGGGCGGATCGAGCAGGACGTGCTCGATGCAACCCTGGATCTGCGCGCCGCTGCGCGGCAGGTTGAAGCCTCGCACACGGGCCTGGAATATGCGAACCAGGCGTTGACGCAGGCGCAGGATCGCTTCTCGGCCGGGCTCACGAACAACATCGAGGTGATCCAGGCGCAGGACGCGGTGGCCACGGCGAATGATCAATACATTAGCAGCGTATACGCGCACAACATTGCGAAGGTGCTGCTGGCACGCGCCATCGGAAACGCAGAACAGGCAGTGACGACTTACTTGAACGAGCCGGGGAATACGACCCCGCAAGCTCCTGCAACACCTCCGGCCAATGCCGCTCCACAGCAACCTTAAGGCGAGATGATGAAGACGACGGACGAAACGAAAGCAGAAAACGACGAACAGCGGGTCGCGGTTCCGGAAGAAAACGGGAACGCACGAGTCGCTGACCCGGACCTGGAAAAGCGGGACCAGAGCGCTGGATTTTTCGAGCGCAATCCAAGGGCAAAATTCGCGATCTTTGCGGTGGTGCTGTTGCTGGCGGTGCTCGGGCTGCTGCTGTGGCTGCATAGCCGACAATTCGAAAGCACGGATGATGCTCAGGTAGATGGGCACATCTACAACGTGAATGCGCGGGTCGGCGGGCAGGTGGTGAAGGTGCTCGCGGACGATGGGCAGTCGGTGCATGCGGGCGATGTGCTGGTGCAGATCGACCCGAAGGACTACCAAGTTGCGCTGCAAAAAGCGCAGGCCGACTATGACGATGCCGTTGCGACGGCTCATGCCGCCGCCTTGAATGTGCCGATCACGACGGTAGGCTCGAGCACGCAGATCAGCGGCGCGGACGCGGACGTACTGAATGCGCAGGCAGGGCTGACAGCGGCACAACAGCAGGCCGATGCAGCGCAGTCGCAAGTGGTGGAGGCGCAGGCCAACGCGCGCAAGCTGAACGCCGACGTGGAGCGGTATCGTTCGCTGCTGGTGAAGAAAGAAATTGCGCAACAGCAGTTCGACCAGGCGGTGGTGACGGCCGAATCGGCGAATGCGACGCTGGCAGCGCGCGAAGCGTCGGTACGAGCGGCGCTGGCACAAGTGCAACAGGCGGCAACCCGGGTGACGCAGGCGCGAGCAAGCCTGGCGAATGCGCAGGTCACGCCAAAACAGATTGGAGTCACACGGGCGAAAGCGGAATCGGCGGAGGCGCAGGCGGAGCAGAAGAAGGCGGCGCTGGAGCAGGCGAAACTGAATCTGCAATATGCCACCATCGTCGCGCCGGTGGATGGAATTGTGGGCCGGCGCGCGGTGCAGACGGGACAAAACGTGGAGCCGGGAACCGACTTGTTCGCGATTGTGCCCTTGCGCGATGTCTGGGTGACCGCGAATTTCAAGGAAACGCAGCTAGAGCGCATGCATCCAGGACAGCCCGTTGAGATTAAGGTCGATATGTATGGGGGCCGCAAGTGGAAGGCACATGTGTCCACGATCGGCGGGGCGACGGGATCGCGGTATAGCTTGCTTCCGCCGGAGAACGCGACCGGGAACTACGTGAAAGTGGTGCAACGCATCCCGGTGCGGCTCGATTTTGACGACCGTGACAAGCAAGACTTCAACAAAGACGGGTTGCTGCGGCCGGGCATGTCCGTGACGCCAGACGTAAAGGTGCGCTGATGTCGCAGGCGGCGGTAGCAGTGCCGGCCTGGAAGCCGCGCTATAACCCATGGCTCATCGCCTTCACGGTGACGATGGCGACATTCATGGAAGTCTTGGATTCTTCCATCGCGAACGTCTCGCTGGCGCACATCGCGGGCAGCCTGAGCGCGGGACAAGACGAATCGACCTGGGTACTCACCAGCTACCTGGTGTCGAACGCGGTGGTCCTGCCGCTTTCGGGATGGCTGGCGACAGTGATCGGCCGCAAACGCTTCTACATGACGTGCGTGGCGCTGTTCACGACATCGTCGATTTTGTGCGGGCTGGCGCCGTCGCTGGGATGGCTGATCGTCTTCCGCGTATTGCAGGGGGCGGGTGGCGGCGGCATGGGACCGAGCGAACAGGCGATTCTGGCCGATACATTCCCTCCGGAGAAACGAGGCCAGGCCTTCGCCATGTACGGCATGGCGGTGGTGGTCGCGCCGGCCATTGGGCCTACGCTGGGCGGATTTATTACCGATAACTACGACTGGCGCTGGATCTTCTTCATCAACGTGCCGGTTGGCATTGTGTCGTTATTGATGACCCATCGGGTGGTGGAAGATCCGCCGCACTTGCGGGGACGCCGCGGTCAGAAATTCTCGATCGATTACATCGGGCTGGCGCTGCTGGCGGTGGGCATCGGGTTCCTGCAGGTTGTGCTCGACAAAGGACAGGAAGACGACTGGTTCGGGTCGCGGTTCATTACCACGTTCTTCATCGTGGCCATCGTGTGTCTTGTCTCGCTCGTGATTTGGGAGTGGAACCATAAAGACCCGATCATGGAAGTGAGCCTGCTGAAGAACCGCAACTTCGCGGCATCGTTTTTCTTCAACTTCGTGCTGGGCCTGGTGCTGTTCGGAACGACGGTGCTGATTCCGCAATTCCTGCAGTTGCAGATGGGCTATTCGGCGCAACAGGCGGGGATGGCGCTGTCGCCGGGCGGATTTTTCATGATGTTGATGATGCCGCTCACGGGATTTCTTGTCTCAAAATTCGATCCGCGCAAGCTGATCATGATTGGCTTCGGGGTGATGTCGCTGGCGCTCTACCACATGACGAACCTGAACCTGCAACTGAACTTCGGAACGTTCGTATTGTGGCGCGTGTTCCAGGTGGCGGGTCTGGCATTCATCTTCATCCCGATCAGCACCCTGAGTTATGTCGGTATTCCGATGACGAAAAACAACCAGATCTCAGGGATGTCGAACTTCATTCGTAACCTGGGCGGCAGCGTGGGCATTTCCCTGCTGACGACTTTCCTCGCGCGGCAATCGCAGACGCACCAGAACAACATGATGGCGCACGTGACCCCCTACGACCAGGCATTCCGCAACACTCTGGCCGGTTCGGTGGCATCGATGAGGGCAGCCGGCTCGGGCCCGGCGCTGGCGCTGCAGCAGGGCTACTCGCAGATTATGGGAACCATCGAGCGCCAGGCGACAACGCTGGCGTATGTGAATGCGTTTTACGTGGTGGCGGTGCTGGTAGCGTGCCTGATTCCGTTACCGCTGCTGTTGAAGCGTCCGAAGGCGGGAGCGGAAGCTCCGCCCGCAGGACACTAAGTCACGACGCTATCGTAGCCCTGCGGCGGGATTCGACTTCTGCTGCGCGATCCAACCGTTCATGCGTTCCTCGAGCACATCCATGGGAAGGGCGCCTGCTCCCAACAATTCATCATGGAATGCGCGCAGGTCGAACTTGTCGCCAAGCTGTTGTTTTGCGCTCTCGCGCAGGCGAAGGATGGTGAGCTGCCCGATCTTGTAGGCCAAGGCCTGCGCCGGCCACGCGATGTAACGGTCGACTTCGGTGTTGATGTTGGGCTCATCCATGGCGGTGTAGGTGTGGAAGTAATCGACCATCTGCTGGCGCGTCCAGTGTTGCGAGTGGACGCCGGTATCGACCACCAGGCGAATAGCGCGCCACATTTCATTTTCGAGACGTCCGTAATTGCTGTAGGGATCCTGGTAATAGCCGAGCTCTTTGCCGAGTTGTTCGCTATACAGCGCCCAGCCCTCGACGAAAGCGGTGTAGTCGCCGTTGCGCCGAAAATCCGGCAGATCGGGCAGCTCGTAGGCGAGAGAGATCTGCAAGTGATGTCCGGGCAGTCCCTCGTGGTAGGCAATGGCTTCCAGATTTAAGAGCAGGCGCTTGGTAGGCTCAGTTTCGTTCACGTTGACATGGCCGGGACGGGAGCCGTCGGGGGTACCCGGGCTGTAGTCCGCCGGCACCTGCGCGGAGCGGTAGGACGGCATGGGGATGACTTCCAGCTTGGCCTTGGGCAGGCGGCCGAAAAGCTTCGGCAAGTCCTTGGTGATGTCGTCGAGATGCTGCTTGTAGAGGCCCAGAATCTGATCGCCGCTTTTGCCGTAAAGATTCTTATTGTTACGAATGGCTTCATGAAAGCTCGCCAGGTCTTTGTAGCCGAACTGCTGTGCGATGACGAGCATCTCCTGATGGATTTGCTGTACCTGCTTCAATCCGAGTTCATGAATCTCGTCGGGCTTGAGATCGGTGGTGGTGATCTCGCGAATGGCCATCTGGTAGCGCTCGGCGCCGTGGGGAAGAGACCAGACTCCAGGCTCCTTGCGACCTGCGGGAGCGTATTCGTCCTGGAGAAACTTGGCGAACTTCTCGTAAGTGGGAACAATGTCGGTCTCGACAACCGCCATTACCTGTTCGCGGATACGCTTGCGATCAGCCTCGGAAACCGTGTCGGGAAAGTTCTTCAAAGGAACGGCAAAAGGACTCTCTTCGCCTTTCTCAGAGGCGATGACCTGCGCCTGGTGAGCGGCTTCCGGTAATAAGAACGCGGGCGGCATGAGCTTTTTCTGCATGCCTTCGCGCATGAGAGCGGTGACCTGCGCAAAGACCGCGGGAAGCTTTTTCAGGCGCGCAATGTAGTGATCGTAATCTTCAGCATTGCGAAACACAGTCTGCTGGGCGAGTTGGGCGTACTCGGTGTGCGGGCCGCCCATCTGGTCCACCGGCATGAGCCAAGGCTCGAGCGGAAACTTGTCGAGGGACATCTGCAGCTTGCGCCGGAGCAGGCGGATGTTGAGCGCATCCTGCTCGTCGAGTTTCGCGAGGTCGATCTGCTTGGCGCGCGCCAAGAATGCTTTCTGTTCGACGGCTTGTGCCTGGATGGCGGCGGGACGGAGGTCGCTGACCTGGTCGTCGTAACGATGGTCGCCGAGATAGGTGGCGAATTCGGGCGAGGTGCGCAGCTCGAACCCCCACTCATCCTTGATCAGTTGAGCGGCCTGCTGGGCGGGAGTTTGGGCTTGGGTGAAGACAACGCAAGAGAAGAGAACGAAGACGAGAAGAGACGAGCGTCGGACCATGGCGGGCCACGTTATCAGAAGAAGACGCAGCGCTCAAATGAGATTTCGGCTAGTGGGCGGCGTTGGCTTTGTCGTGGTGCCGGGGTTTGCGCATGAGGAAGATGAGCGGAAGGCAGAGCGCGAACAAGGCGGCGAGAATTTGGAAAGCGCGGATAAACGAGAGCATGGTGGCCTGCTGCACAACCATTCCCCACAATGCGCGGTAAGCGCGAAGCTGTGCGGTGTGCGGATCTGCGCCCTTGGCGATAAACATGGCGCGGGCTGCAGCCAGCATCTGACGCGCATGCGGATTATTCCAGTTGATGTTGTGAACCAGATTGTTGGTCTGCAACTGCGAGGTCCTGGCTACGACGGTGGTCACGGAGGCAATCCCGATGCTCCCTCCGATGTTTCGCATCAAGTTGAAGATGCTGGTGGCGTTGCCAATGTTCTGCGGCGCAATCGGGTCGTTGGTGATGGTAGTGAGGGGAACGAAGAGTAATCCCATGGCCGCACCCTGCATCAGTTGCGGCCAGAAGATGTTCCAGTAGCCGGCCTGGATGTTGAGCGTGCCAAGCCAGTACAGGCTGAGGGAAGCGGTAATCAGGCCGGTGGCGAGCAATTTGCGTGGTTCGATGATCCCCATCAGAATGCCGACGATGGGCATGAACAGGAACGAGCCGAGACCGCGGGGCAGCACGGCGAACCCGGCCTGCAGCGATGGATACCCCATGAGGGTCTGCAGCCAGATGGGAATGAGCACGGTGCTTCCATACAGCACGAAGCCAAGGATCGTCATAAGCAAGACACCGGTGGCATAGGTGCGGATTTTGAAGACGCGCAGATCGACGATCGGGTGTCCGGCCTTCAGCTCGCGAATGACGAAAGCGGCAAGTCCGCCGATGGCGAGAATGGCCAGGACGGCGATGAAATGGGAGCCGAACCAGTCATCTTCCTGTCCCTTGTCGAGCATGATCTGGAGCGAACCCATGCCGATCACGAGCAAACCAATTCCCCAGTAGTCGACGACATCGGAAGTGCGCCGAATGTAGGGCGGATCGAAGACGAACCAGTAGGCCATGAGTGCGGCGAGTAATCCGACCGGCAAGTTGATGTAGAAGATCCAGCGCCAGCTATAGCTGTCGGTGATCCAGCCACCGAGAACGGGGCCGAGCATGGGGGCGACGACGATGCCCAGACCCCACAAAGCCATGGCTTGGCCGCGCTTCTTCCCGGGGAAGGCTTCGAGCATGATGGCTTGCGAGAGGGGCTGAAGGCCTCCGCCGGTGGCGCCCTGGACGACGCGAAAGAAGATCAGCGACGAAAGGTTGGGCGCCAGGCCGCAGGCCACGGACGAAGCAGTGAACCCCAGGATGGAGAGCATGAGAATGCGCTTGCGGCCAAAGTGGTTGGCAAGCCAACCGGTCATGGGAAGGACGATGGCGTTGGATACAAGGTAGGAAGTGAGGACCCAGGTGGTTTCGTCGACGCTGGCGGAGAGATTTCCGGCGATATGGGGCAGCGAAACATTGACGACGGTGGTGTCGAGCACTTCCATGAAGACGCCCAACATGACCGCAGCGGCGACCCACCACGGGTTTATAGACGGAATTTCATGGTGCTCGGCGGGCGCCGTCGAGCCAGGAGCGCTGAATGACGAAAGGCGGGTTGCAGTTGCCGACACCTCGGCCCTCCACCTGGCAGTAACTCAGAGGGACGGGCCGGTTGGCTATTGCCGGATTGTGGGACGCAGCCGGGAGCCTATTGCGAGTCCGTAAGCACTGTGGGAACGACGGACAGTCCTGGCCGGAGGTTATGCTGCGGATCCTGACCCTTTTCGAAGACGATTTTCACCGGAAGGCGCTGCACGACTTTCACATAATTTCCGGTGGCGTTTTCCGGGGGCAGGAGGCTGAAGCGGGCACCACTTGCGCCGGCAAAGCTGTCCACGTGGCCATCGTAATCCCGATCGAAGGCATCGATGTGAATTTTCACCTTCTGGCCCACCTTCATTTTCCGCAACTGGTCCTCTTTGAAATTGGCGGTGACCCAAACGTTATCTAGATCGATGAGCGAAGCCAGCGGCTGGCCCGGGGTGACGACTTGTCCGACTTCGACGGTCTTATTGCTGATCACCCCGTTGGCGGGAGCGCGAATGGAGGTATAGCTGAGATTGAGTTGGGCCTGGTTCACGATGGACTCTTTTTGCTGCACCATCGCTTCTGCGGAACCAAGGCGGGTGCGGGAAACCAGAACCTGTTGCGGCGCGGTTAAGGCTGTGGCGACCTGGGCGCGAGCCTCGGTCACGTGGCTTTGAGAGGCGGCGAGAGCGGCCTGGGCAGCGTCCACTGAAGCCTTGGCGGCCTGGTAGTTAGCAACGGCGGCGTCGTACTGCTGGCGCGAGATTTCATCCTTCTCGACGAGCATGCGAGCGCGTTCGAGGTCTTTGGCGACCTTGTCGTAATTGGCTTGCGCTTCGGCGACACGTGCATTGGCAGCGTCAACGTCTTTCAGGGCCGCGGCGACTGTGGCCCGCGCGGTATCGAGGCTGCCGCCGGCGGTGATGTGGGTGATGGGAACACTCGTTTTGGCGCCTTGCTCGGTGGCAATTGCATCCTGGAGATCGGCCTTGGCGCGCTCCAGCGCTACCTCGTAGTCCTTGGGATCGAGTTGCACGAGGATGTCGCCGGCATTGACCTGCTGGTTGTCATTGACGTTCACCGCAGTGACGATGCCGCTGACCCGGCCACTGAATGGCGAGAGGTGACCATCGATCTGGGCATCGTCCGTGCTCTCACGGACGGAGTAATAGCGCCATAT
Organism: uncultured Acidobacteriaceae bacterium; assembly: GCA_963703075.1. Classification (GTDB taxonomy): domain Bacteria; phylum Acidobacteriota; class Terriglobia; order Terriglobales; family Acidobacteriaceae; genus Korobacter. The sequence goes on along the minus strand of OY969786.1, from coordinate 567,984 downwards.
AAAGATGCCGCCGACGATGACAAGGATCAACACGGCGAGGAAAAGCCAACGCGCGCCGGGATGGTGCTGGAAGAAAGAGCGCCTGGGCTCGGGGTGCTCAGCCTCGGGATCGCGATGATGATCGTCAGCCGCTTCGTTCCGCTTCTCGACTTCTTCATTATTTTTAACTTCGGGCACGCTACTTCCCTCCCAAGAAATTCATGACAGCATTTTCAGCGACGCCGACGGCACGCACCAGAGACAGCTTGGCATAGTTGTGCGCGTACAGGCTGGAGATATAGTTTTCGTCGGCCACGGCAACTGCTTGCTGCGCCTGCACGACTTCAAGATTGTCAGCGACGCCAGCCGCGAAACGGTCCTGCGATTGGTGTAGCTGGTCATGCGCCAGCTTCAAGGAGCTGGTGGCAACATTGATTTCGTCGGCAGCGGTTTGCACGTCGAGGAAGGCCGTGCGCAAATCGTATTCGATCTGGCCGCGCAGATTGTCGAGCTCAGACTGCCGCTGCTTGAGCTGCGCCTCGGCTTGAATAATGTCGCCGCGAGCGCGACCACCCTGGAAGATGGGGATGCTGAGGCCTCCAGCGGCGGTAAACGTTCCGTTCGACTTGTCCGGATGGGGACCGATGTCGCCATAGTCGGAATTGATCTTCAGGGTAGGAAGACGTTCGCCGACGGCAGCCTTGCGGGCCAGTTCAGCCGAGCGGACGCGGGCTTGGGCAGCTTTGTAGTCGGACCGGTTGTCGAAGGCACGCTGCAGTTCCTCCTCGAAGGTAACCGGAGGAAGAGGCGCATAGGGGATCTTGTCGGCGAGAACAAAGTTCTGCGCCATGGGCAAGCCGATGACGCGGGAAAGAGTCAACTTGGAGCGTTCGAACTCATTCTTCGCGGCGAGTAGACGCTGCTGCTGCGATTGCATCTGCACCTGGGCACGTACGACTTCGATAGCCGGGATGACGCCAGCGGCCTTCATATCGACAGCCTGGTTGTAGACGGTGGTTGCGGTGGTCAGCTCGGCCTGGGCGGCGTCGACCCGCGAGGCTGCAGCGACGGATTGCAGATAGCTTGCTCCGGAAACGAGCACAACCAGGTCACGAGAATTCTGGTAATCGAAACGCGCGGACTTCACGTCTTCGGCACTGGCGTGGGCGTTCTGGAAGGCGGTGTAGTCGAAGACATCCTGGGTGAAAACCGCACGGGCATCAAAATACGCGAAGGGGCCGATAACTTCCTTGCCGCCGGTCAAGGTTGCCGGAAAACCGAACTGCGCAAGAGAGACCTGCTGGGCAGATTCCATGATGCGGGCGGAAAGATTCGGCAACAGCTGCGAAAGCGCGTGCACCCGCGCTCCCCGGGCAGCATCGTTCTGCGCTCCTGAAAGGATGAGCCCGAGGTTGTACTTCAGTCCCATCTGGATGGCATCTTTGATGGTCAACGGCAGAACGTCGGCGGTGGGTTTCAGTTGAACGACGGAGCCGGAAAAGGGGCTGCCGCTGCCCAAAGACTGCGAAGGAGCAGACGACGCCGCGGGCTCCGTCGTAAGACCGCCGCCAACCGAGGTTTGGGCATGCACCCAGGCCACCGAGAAAATCGCAAAAACACTGAGCGGAAAAAATAAGCGCGTCGTGACACGACGGGTGCGCGCTTTCGTAAGATGACTCGACAAAAAACTCACCGTTCTTCCCCCCAAAGGGAACATGGGCCCGCACACAGGCATAGGCCCAACATCATCGCAACTCATCACAGTAAAGGCGTCTTCGACCCAACGTCAACGAATGCAGCAAGTTCGGAGATGATCCAAGTACCAGAGCGGGTAAATTCTGCCGCCAAACTACTCTGAAATTAGATGAAAGTTACAGCTTCGCGGGCGCAACACTTTGCGCAAGATCCGAAGCGGCTCAATTTCCGCGGGTACGGAGATGCGACGGCAAATGGGAAACACAAGCCTCGTCTGATTCCTATCCCCGTTACGTTGGTAAGCGGAAGAAGACAATAGATGCGTGCTAGCATCATTTTAATTGCTTGGGTGCAGGTTTACGGGGAATACACATGACACATTTCTTGGTCACTGGAGCCGCAGGGTTCATTGGGAGATCGATTACTCAGCGACTGCTGCAAGAAGGACATTCGGTCCGGGGCATCGATAATTTTTCAACCGGAAAACATGAGAACCTCGAGGGGTTGGATGGCCTGGAGTTTATTGAAGGCGACATCACCGATCCGGCGGCCATGGAAAAGGCCTGCGACGGGATCGAAGTGGTGTTCCACGAGGCCGCACTGGCGTCGGTGCCACGCTCCGTCAAGGATCCCATTGCCAGCAACCACGCGAATGTGACCGGAACGATGCAGGTGCTGGAAGCTGCCCGACGGGCGGAAGTTCGACGGGTCGTTTACGCCGCTTCGTCATCCGCTTATGGCGATACGCCAACTTTGCCGAAGCGTGAAAACATGCTGCCGAAGCCGATTTCGCCATATGCAGTGTCGAAGCTGACGGGCGAGTATTACATGCAGTCGTTCTACCAGGTGTATGGCCTGGAGACAGTATCGCTACGTTACTTCAATGTGTTCGGACCCTATCAGGATCCCAATTCGCAATATTCAGGCGTGCTGGCCAAGTTCATCCCGCAAATGTTGAAAGGGGATGTACCAACCATTTACGGCGACGGCGAGCAGAGCCGCGACTTCACGTTCATTGAGAACGTGGTGAACGCAAACCTGCTGGCGGCGACCGGCGAAGCCGACAAGGTTGCAGGCAAGATGTTCAATGTCGCCACGGGCAGCCGGGTAACGTTAAACGAGACGGTCGAAGTTCTGCGACAGATTACCGGCTACATGGGGCCGGTGAATCACACCACGGAGCGGACCGGCGACGTGAAGCACTCGCTGGCGGATATCGCCGCGGCGCGCGAAGCACTCGGGTACGAGCCGGATATCGATTTTCAAGAAGGCTTACGTCGCACCGTCGAGTGGTACCGGATGGCAATGACGACGGTCGCAATGTCCGCCCGAAGATAAGTTAAGGAGCAGGTCTCTGGTTGAACGCCGTAGACCTGCTCCCTTCACAACTGCAAGTTGAGACTTCCTTGGCATCTTCAACAAAATAAAGCGTTAACCCTGTCTAGCGTGAGACTCTCAACTATAGCAACTAATTGATTAGTTACCTTTTCGAAGGTTCGACGTCCAATCTTTCTGAGGGGGTCGAGGGTGCCACCAAAGCAATCAGAAACTTTGACTGAAGCCGAGCTCCGCATCATGGAGGTGCTCTGGCGCAAGGGATCCTGCACGGTGCAGCAGGTGATGGATTGGCTGACCCTTCCCTTGGCCTATAACTCGGTTCTCACCACGATTCGGGTTCTGGAAAAGAAGAATTACGTAAAGCATGTGAAGGACGGTCGGGCGCACATCTTTCATCCGTTGGTGCGGCGCGAGGAAGCGACACGATCCGCAGTTCGGCAGCTGGTCGGGCGGTTTTTCCGCAACTCTCACGAGGCGCTGGTACTGAATCTTCTGCAGGATGGGACCATCGACAGCGAGGAACTCAAGCGATTACGCGAGCTGCTGGAAAGGAGCGATCAGAAATGAACGCTTCCCTTCTCCCTGATGTAGCCCAGAGTGTCGCTGGACGTTTGCTCAATACGACGGTGGAAGGCATTCTCCTGGCGGCTGCCGTGTGGGCGTTGCTGTCCCTGTTTGGCAAGCAGAACTCGCGGACACGGTTCGTTATTTGGTTTCTAGCGCTGCTTGCGATTGCCGCACTTCCTCTTTTAGCTGGGCCGCACGCTGCGGGAGCCTCACGGGCAAGGCTAAGCGGCGAGATTACGCTGCCTGCTTCGATTGCTTCTTACTTGCTGGTTGCGTGGGCATTTGGTATTGCGGTAAGCATGCTCAGGGTGACAGCCGGATTGTGGCGAGTGCGGCAATTACGAGAACGCTGCCTGGAGATGGACCTCGCCTCCCTCGATCCGGCGATTGCGAGAAGGCTGCAGGAATACCAGGTATCGCGAAGGGTCAAACTCTGCGTCTCCAGGGAGGTGAGCGTACCGACGGCCATCGGCTTTTTCCGTCCGGCGGTGATTTTTCCGGCATCGCTGGTGTCGCAGCTCTCTTGCGAGGAAATGGACGTCATCCTGCTGCATGAGCTCGCCCATCTGCGCCGCAGGGATGATTGGACGAACCTGGCGCAGAAAATTGTGAAGGCGGTCTTCTTCTTTCATCCGGCGGTCTGGTGGATCGAGAACCGTCTGGCACTGGAGCGCGAGATGGCCTGCGATGACATCGTGCTGGCCGAGAAGCTCAGCCCGAAAACCTACGCATCCCTGCTGATTTCCTTTACCGAGAAGCTGCAACGGGCGCGAAGCCTGGCGTTGGTAAATGGACTCGTCAGCCGATTCTGCCAGCTCTCTTTGCGGGTTGCTGAAATTCTGGATGCGAAACAGCGAAACCGCAGCGCGTTTCGGAAACCGTTGCTGGCTCTGAGCGCAGGACTGTTTGCCACGACTCTCGTGATCGCCCCGTCAGTGCCCCAGTTGGTCGCTTTCGGAAATCGTCCGGCGATGAGAGATGCGGAGCGCGAGGCTGTGAAAACGAAGCAGCCGGAAGCGCATCCGGGATTCGAGAATGTGAGCTTCACAAGCGCGCCGAAAGTGATTCCCGCGGTGTTTCATCCAAATGTTCTCACACAGTCGGTGACGCCGGCTTTGCGAACCTCCTCGAAGAAGAAAACAAGAGTGGTCCGTGTGAAGGCGCAACAGCCACGGATCGCGAGCCCTGCGATCTACGTCGTCCTGCAACAAGCGGAATACGACGAGTCAGGCTCAGGGGTGTTCACGATCTGCATCTGGAGGGTGGAGGTAGGAACACCGGAAATGCAGCTGGAGTCGGCGAGCGCTCGAAAGATCTGAGGGCAGTTTTTTTGCCTTTATCAACTAATCAATTAGTTACAAGGAGAGAACGTGAAAAACCTGTTTCAACCTGCAAAGTCAGCGTTCCGTCGTCGCTTCTTTGGCGGCTTCCTGGCGGCTTCGATGGTCTTCCTGCTGGCCGGCTACCAATTTGTTGGACGCGCGCGCGCAGCTACAGCCGCTCCCGCCGCGGCGGCCCTCAACGACCAAAGTGTAAGCGCTTTACTGTCGCTCGACGAGGCAATGGAGGCCTTGGCGGCACGCGTAACGCCGGCGACCGTCAACGTCACCGTCACCTCGAAGAAGTCGGCGGAAGTCTCCAACCTTTCCGGAAGCGATGGACAGGATCAGGACGACGATAACGGCTCCAATCCAATGCGGCGTTTCATGCCTTTCGGTTTTGGGCAACAGGCGCAACCGCGCATTGAACACGGATTGGGCAGCGGCGTCATCATCTCGCCGGACGGTTACATCGTGACCAACAATCATGTGGTGGATGGCGCGGTGGATATCCACGTGACCATGACGGACCGGCGAATTCTACCGGCGAAGCTGATTGGCACGGATCCGCTGACCGATCTTGCGGTCATCAAAATCGAGGGAGCGAATTTCCCCAGCGTGCCGCTTGGCAATTCGACGATGCTGCATCCCGGACAGACGGTGCTTGCCTTCGGCAATCCATTGGGCTTCCGGTTTACGGTAACGCGGGGCATTATCAGCGCGCTGAACCGGCCGAATCCGTATGCAGCGGACCGTCGCTCGCCAGGCCAATTCATCCAGACCGATGCGGCGATTAACCCGGGCAATTCCGGCGGACCCTTGGTGAACGCCCACGGCGAGGTGATTGGCATTAACACCTTCCTCATCTCGGAGACAGGCGGCTTCTCGGGCATGGGATTTGCCATTCCCACGCAGATCGTTCGTCCTACGGTGGAAAGCCTGATCAAATTCGGTAAGGTCAACCACGGATACATGGGCATCGGGATCAGCGACGTAACCCCGGACGAAGCGAAGTTTTTCCACGTGAACAACGCTACGGGAGCCGTCGTGACCCAGGTGGAAGCAAACTCACCGGGGGCGAAGGCCGGTCTCAAGGTCGGCGATGTAATCACCGAACTCAATGGAAAAGCGGTCTCGGATGCGGGAGCGTTGCAGGTTGAAGTTGGGCAGCAGCAACCCGGAACGACGCTGCAGGTGACGGCACTGCGCGACGGTAAATCCGTCAACTTGCCGGTTACGTTGGCGGCGATGGGCAAAAACGATCGTGGCAATGAGAGCGCCGATGCCGGGCATGGTAAGCCGCGGTGGGGTCTGGGACTGGCGGACCTTACGCCGGATCTCCGGCAGCAACTGCAGGCGAGCGATGCCGTCCACGGCGCCGTGATCCAGCAGGTGCAGCCTGGCAGTCCAGCGGATAACGCAGGGCTGCAAGCCGGTGACGTCATCACGGAAGTGAACCGTCAACCGGTGCAGTCTGCCAGCGACGTGCAGAAAGCTCTGTCGGGGGTTGCGAAAGATGGCGATGCATTGGTCCTGGTGTGGTCGCATGGTGGAAGCAGCTTCCGTGTGCTGCATCCGGCACAAGGCTAAACAGGCACGCGTAGTGGAGAACGATAGGGGCGCGAATTACGGTTCGCGCCTCTTTTTCTGCAGCAAAGAAGCAGTGAGATCGAATTCATTTCGGACGGAAGAGTTTGCGCTTATTGGTTTATCCGGAGGAAGAGGTTTCCAGCCAGTAGACGGAGCCTATGCCGAGATCGAGCAAAGTCTGCTCGACGCTGGGATCCAGATGATGTCCTGCTTCCGGTCCCTTGAAGACGAGAGTCGCTCCCGGCGGTGTCCATCGCACCAGGCTATTGAGCTGTTCACTCGACACCACCAGGGAGCCGGGAATCCTGGAATCCGCAGGCTGGTCGAGTCGGTTCGGGCACAACTCAATGATGATGGGGCTGGAGCCGACGGTCGAGCGCTGCTGAAGCCGCTCAGGGGAAATCACGAGGTGGCGTATCGCCATCCTCGATGTGGAGGAAGAACTCCAGATCAGCACGATCACCGCGTAGAGCACGTAAATGAAGAAGAGTATCTGCACAACCATGGCCATCCGGTGTTGGACGTGATTCCAGGTTTCGTGCCAGTGAGCCGCTCGCCTGCGACCACTATCTTAGATCAGATTCGGCGGCGGGATGACAAGATGCCGCCGACCCTTTTCATGGGCCAGAGCGTAGACTCCGCATGGGACGATGGTGGTGCTGTTCAGAATTTCGTGGAGAGGGACGTCCGGACGTTCACAAATCGTAGGAATTCAGGAAATGGCGCGCACACTGCGGGCAGTCTGGACTGCCGCGACGAGTGCCCTGGCGGCTTCGATCGTCGTTGAGGTATCACCGTTCCTGAGCGTGGCGCTGTCGATCAAATCGCCTCCAGCGCCCAGGGCAAAGGCACCCGCCTTCAGGTACTCGGCGGCGTTCGAGCGGTTAACGCCGCCGGTGGGGATAAGCGCGATCTCTGGAAACGGGCCGTGCAGTGCTTTCAGGTGCTGGGGTCCACCGCCGCTGCTGCAGGGGAAGATCTTGATGGCGCGGGCCCCCTCCGCCAAAGCATTCATCACTTCCGTCGGCGTGAACGCGCCGGGGATGGCGAGCACGCCGAGTTTCCTGGCAGTGGCCATGACGGGGACTGAGAGGCCGGGGCTGACGAGAAAATTTGCGCCGGCGTCGATACACCGCAAAGCATCATTGGCGGTCGTCACCGTCCCCGCGCCGGCGATGATTGCGTCGCCATACTTGCGAAGGACTTTCTCAATCGCGCGGGGGGCATCCGGTATGGTCATGGTGAGCTCCACAATCGGAATGCCGCCTTCATAGATCGCGTCCACCGCGCGAACCGCCTCATCGACGCCTGCAGCTCGGATCACGGGCACGATGCCGATCTCCCCGATCCGTTGTAGAGTGCGATCCATCTGCATACTTCGATTCGCTTTCATGGGCGGCTACCTTGCAATCCGGGCCGAATCGAATTCCATCACACGCAACACTTCCTCGAGGGTAGCCATGCTCGTGTCTCCGGGGGTGGTCATCGCCAAGGCGCCATGCGCGGCTCCGCATTCCACGGCCCAGCGCGGACCCTTGCCGTTCAGCAAACCATAAATTAGTCCCGAGGCAAACGAGTCGCCGCCGCCTACGCGATCGTAGACTTGCAAATCGTTCCTTGCCCGTGCCTCGAAGAACTCGCCGTCGCAATAACAAATCGCGCCCCAATCGTTGGTCGAAGCGGTCTTGGCAACGCGCAGCGTGGTGGCGATGACGGAGAGATCGGGGAAATCGCGGACGACTTGTTTGATCATCTTCTTGAAATTGGCGGGGTCGAGGTTTTGATGATTGCGATCGAGCCCTGCCACGTCGTATCCAAGAGCCGCCGTAAAATCCTCCTCGTTTCCGAAGAGCACGTCCGCCAGTGGCACGAGTATCCGATTGATTTTCTGAGCCTGTGTCTGTCCCCCGTTCGAATTCCAAAGGGATGAACGGTAATTCAGATCGTAGGAGACGATCGTCCCGGCCCGGCGCGCGGCTTCCATCGCTTCCTTCGCCACCAGGGGGGCGGTCTCTGAGAGCGCGGCGAAAATCCCGCCAGTGTGGAACCAGCGCGCACCTTCGGAATTGAAGATTATTTCCCAATCGACCTCGCCGGGCTTCAGTTGCGAGACCGCTGTGTGTCCCCGGTCAGAACAGCCGAGCGCTGCACGAACTCCAAAACCGCGTTCCGTAAAGTTCAGCCCGTTGCGCACAGAACGCCCGACGCCGTCGTAAGGCACCCAGCGTACATGGCGCTGATCAACACCACCTTGCCGCATGAGATCCTCGATTAAACGACCGACGGGATTATCTGCCAGTGCGGTGACCACCGCAGTCTGCATACGGAAGCAACGCTGGAGGCCGCGGGCAACGTTGTATTCACCGCCGCCTTCCCACGCACGAAACGACCGAGCATTCGCCACCCGTTCATGGCCTGGATCCAGCCGCAACATGACCTCGCCGAGACTCACGAGGTCCCGGCGACAGCCCTGTTTCGGTTTGATCTGCAACGCCATCGTTCTCGTTCCTTAAGTTTCGGAGGTGTGACCGGAATACGCCGGCGAAGGCACGTCTTGCTGTCCTGTTAACTGCGACGATGGATCGACAAGCAACCATGCCGCGGCACCGACCAAACTCAGGGCCGCCGCCACCCAGAAGGAAGCTGTCCATCCGAATGCGCTGGCGATGATGGGCGTCAGGGAGGCGGTGACCGCGCCGCCAATCTGTGCGCCCATATTCATGAACCCCGATACCGATCCCGACGAAGGACCCGCAATGTCGGCCGTGACCGACCAGAATGAACTTTGCGAGAAATAGAGCGCGCCTGCGCCACCGGCGAGAACGATACTCGCCACCCGTGTGCTCGATACAACCGAGCCGACGGCAAGGAATATGGCCGTCAGAGCCATCGCAAATGCGGCCACACCACATCGCCCCACGCGGGTATTGAAACGCGCTGTCAGCGCATCATTCACGAGTCCCCCCACCGGGCAGGTGACGGCCATGGCGAGGAATGGCAGAGTCGCATACCACGCGCTGGTCTTCAGGTTCAGTCCGCGAACTTCCGCAAGATAGATGTAGAACCAACTGAAGAAGATCCATGCCACGTATCCGTAGCAGAAGTAACTCACGGTGATCGCGAGGACCTCTTTACTGGTGAGCACGGTTGCCCAGGAGATGATCGCAGGTTGGTTCTTATCGGAATGCGAGAAGGGCGCCGGCAATCCTCCACGAATGGTCTGCAACTCGGCCTGCGAGACGCCCGGATGCTGCTCGGGGTTATCCCGCGACGCGATGTACCAGACCGTGCCGGCAACGATCCCGGCGAGAGAGCAGAACAGGAAAGACGACCGCCATCCGTAGTTCCGCATGATGTATGTAATGAGAGGCGGCGTCAGCCCTGCGCCTGCACCTACGCCGGCGAAGATCCAGCCATTGGCAATGCCGCGCTCACCGATGGGAATCCAACGGGCGACGAACTGGTTCGACGCCGGATACACGATCGCCTCCCCGGCCCCGAGCAAAAACCTTGCTGCGATAAAGAGCAGCAAAGCATACGGCAACTGCGAGGGCACAAGCGCGGTGATCGCAGTAAAGACGCCCCACCACACGACGCCGGCGGCGAGGACACGACGCGACCCGAAGCGGTCGGCCAGCCTGCCACCCACGGTTTGAAACAGCGCATAGCCGAGCAGGAAGGCACTGAAGACCCATCCAAGTTGCACCTTGCTTAAATGGAATTCAGCACTGATGAGCGTGCCCGCGACGGAAATGTTGACGCGATCGAGAAATGCGACCGCACTCAGCACAAACAGCCAGAACACGAGGACCCAGCGCATAACGCTGGTTTGCGGCCTCGTGATGTTGGCGAGCGTGGTCATTGTGTGTCCAGAAAGTTCTACGACGCGTGCTGGCGCAAGACTTCCGCAAGATGGTCGGCGACGATCTTGTCCTCGCCCGGTTTCAACATGAACGAATTCATGGTGATGATGTTGCCTTCCCCACGCTCGCCCGTACTCAACACGATGGACGGCGTGCCACTCCTCAGCTGTTTCGTAATGTCATGCGGAGCCGTCTTGATTCGATTTGGATCGAGTTTGATTTTGATATGCGGCACGTGGTTGGCGATATCCGGCATAAAGCGCTCGACGGTCACACCGGGAATGTGCGCCACCGCTTGCGATACTGTGTCCAGCCGCTTCCACCACTCATTCGTCAGGGCATCCTGGTCCTCATTGATGAATAGCTCAAGCGCTTTCAGCATGCCGACGATTTCTTCTTTACCGACTTTGGCGAGACGGTTGATCGTGTCTTCGAACGGACTGCTGTTGAGCATGGCGTAAGTAACGAGCTCTTGGCGTCCGAGCAACAGCCCAGCGCATTGCGGGCCGCGGATCGCCTTGCCGCCGCTGAAGGTGATCAGGTCATACCCCATGTTGGCGTAATCCCAGAGGTGCGAAATCGGCGGGGTGTCGGCGGCCGCATCGATCAATGTCGGCAGCCGAAGTTCCTTCGCTAACTTCACCCACTCGTCCACCTTGATTCGACCCTGGGCGTTCGCGAAGTTGGTGAAGTGGAGAGCGGCTGTTTGCGAATTGATGGCCCGTCGCAGCTGTTCTTCGGTTTCGATCTCCACCAATTTCACGCCTGTCCCGCGAATCTGGTGGTCGAATGGATTGCGATGCGACTTCTGGATAATGACTTCCGACTTCATGCCGGTGAGATCAGGAATCTGCTCGATCAGGCTCGGGTTGTCGCCCGTTAATATTCCGGCGTAACCCGACTGGATGGCGGCGGCAGCCCCGCTGGTGACCAAGGCACCGTAGCCTTGCGGAAGCTTAAGCAGTTCGGAAACGCGCTTGCCGACAGCGATCTCGAGCTCCGGAATGCTGACGAAATGTTGAGCGGCCATCTGCATCACCATTTCGACTTCCGGACGAATCAGGGAGCCGCCCAGCGTGGTCATGGTTCCTTCACCATTAATGATCGTCGTGACCCCGAGCTCCTGATAGACGTTGCCGGTCTGGCCGAGCCCGGTCAGCTTGGCTGAGGGAGACGGCTGCGCCGCCGCCGGGTCCGCCGATCCGAAAAGCTTTGCGGGGGCCAGGACTGCAGCGCCGAACGCAGTGATGGCGCCTAGGAAACCACGGCGATTCCAACCAAGATTCGTTTGCAAGATTCGCTCCTGAATATTTACTTACTCTCGCGTAACCGCGGCAATGCAATTGATCTCGAGCAGCGAGTGGCCGGGAACACCGGCAACCGCAACGGTAGTGCGTGCGGGGCCGCCATTCGGGAAATAGTCTTTAAAGACTTTGTTCATGCCGTCGTAGTAGTCGAGATTGCCAAGATAGACGGTGAGTTGCAAGATGCTCTCCATCGTCCCGCCACCCGACTCGACCAGCTTCTTGACGTTGTCCATCACCTTCTTGGTGTGGGTGCCGATGTCGGCGCCTTGCACGTTGCCTGCGTCATTCGCGCCCTGGCCGGAGATGTAAATCAAACCGTTGTGCACGATCAGCGAGGTAATCATCTGCTTGCCGCTGGCCGGCTTGCCGTCGTAGTCGAGCTTCTGCACTTTGCTGCTGGATGACGCGGCCGGTGGGGCCTGGGTTGCGGCTAATGCGCCCTTGGCGAGTCCGAGTCCGGCCAGCAATGAGCCCAAGCGGACGGCAAAGGATCGACGCGATTGAGAATTTTCGTTCATGGAATGCTGCCTCCTTGTGAATTTCGCCCACCATCTTTACGGCAATGCAAAACTAAACAGATCGCTTCCCGATGCAATGGCAACATACTGCTTACCGCCCACCGCATAACTCATGGGCGATGCGTGCAGAGTTTGCCCGGTATTGAAATGCCATAGCGGCTTCCCAGTCGCGCCATCGACCGCCTCGAAGGATTGCGCATCGTCGCCGAAAAAAACCAGGCCGGTCGTGGTAGTCATGACTCCGCCCATTGAATGCGATGTGCCGACCTGCGGGGTCTTCCAGGCAAACTTGCCGGTTTGCAGATCATAGGCAAGCAGGACTTTATGCGCGTTCTCTCCAGGACTGTGTCTGGCGCCCGTGGAGTAGTAGCCCTGCCCTCCCTCAAACTTTTGCGGCTTGGTGGAATACACGCTGCAGTCTTCCAAGGAGAGAAAGTAGAACAGGTGTGTGGCTTCGCTATACGAGGGCGAGTTCCAATTGGTGGCGCCCGCATAGCCCGGACACACGCGGGTACCCTCGGGCGTCGGCCCAGTGCCGGTTCGGACTGGCCGCCCGTCTACGCCAATGCCTTTGGCCCAGTTCAGCTTCTCCACGAAAGGAGCTGCGGAGAGGAATTTTCCGTCGGTGCGATCGAGCAGATAAACGAAGCCGTTTCGATTCGCTTCCAACAAAAGCTTTCGCGGTTCACCCTTGTAAATCGCATCGAGCAGCACCGGCGTTTCCGTCGCGTCGTAGTCGTAGAGGTCATGGGGCGTGAATTGGAAATACCATTTGAGCTTGCCCGTGTCGGGATCGAGCGCGACTACCGAGTCGGTATAGAGATCGTCCCCGGGACGGACGGCGCCATCGAAATCGGGCGCGGGATTGCTGGTTCCCCAATAGATCGTGTTGAGTTCCGGATCGTAGGTCCCGGGCATCCAGGTTGTGCCGCCGCCATGCAGGTACGCGTCCCCCGGCCAGCTCGCGGAGCCCGGCTCGCCCGGCGCGGGAATCGTCCAGAACCGCCAGGCAAGCTTGCCGGTTTCGGCGTCGTAGGCCGAGACGAAACCGCGCACGCCATCGTCGCCTCCCGACGTTCCCACCAGCACCTTGCCTTTCACGAGCAGGGGCGCACTGGTGGCGCCATAGTTTTTGTTCGTGCCCGCATAGCCGACATCCCAAATCAAGTGGCCGGAGCGTGCGTCGAGACAGAGCAGGTGAGCATTGTCGGTTTCCATGTACACGCGATTGCCGTACACCGCGACCCCCCGATTGATATGGCCGGAAGCGTCATCGATGAGACCTTCAGAAACCGGGCGCGCATAATGCCAGATCACGCGGCCGGTGCTGGCGTCCAGTGCGTAAGCATCGTTGGAAGCGGTAACAAACATCACCCCGTTTACCACCACCGGTGTCACCTCGAGAGTCCCCGGGGCACGGCTATGAAACACCCACTGAGCGCGCAATTGCCCAACATTCGCGGGGGTGATCTCTGCCAGGTTGCTGTACCGGCGGCCGCTGTAGTCTCCGTTGTAGCTGAGCCAGTTGCCGGTGAGCGTTGCCTGGTTGAGTTCCGAGGCCTGCACGTTGATGGAGGAAACGTTTACGTCCTGCTCCGCCGAAAACGAAGCTCCAGCAAGAACCACCGCCACGATGCTGGTGAGAGCAAAACGCGAAAGCGCGATCACGCAGCATCTCCTTCAGCATTCTGCTTCGTTTCCGCTTCGCCGAGGACACCGCGATCTGCTCCAGCTTCATCGATCAAGTGGAGGGAGACCTTTGCGGTATGAAGCGGTGGGTTCAGCGGCGCATTCAGTTCGAGCAGCACGAGCGGATTCGCTTTCGCAACGATGGCCTTTCCCAACTCCGTGCCGGATTTGTCGAGAAAACGCGCTTGCACGGTTCCAGAGAAGAAAACTCCAAACACGCCGGTGATGAATAAGTCCTTGCCGTCGCTCTTAACGGTAGCAGGAACTTCCACGACGCCGGCTTCCGTCACTGTGCTGAACTCATTCGCGGCACGGGTTGGAAACCATTCGGTGTCGAAGCGGTAAGTTTCACCGGGACGTAAGGAAACCATGGGGCTATTCAACTCGGCTTCCATGTAATAGGGCGTTTCCTCCGGCGAAGTCACGGAAAGCTTCGGAACTAAATCCTTATCAACTCCGATCGAAACACCATTTTTATAAAAGATCACGCTGGCCTTTCCGGGGTATTCCGCCGCCGGCTGATATTTGAATCGCTCGACCATCGCGTATGTCGTTGCGCGATCAACCACCGCCAGCCATCCACCTGGAGAATCGAGCCAGACCTCGTTCTCGAGGTAAAGCCAATGCAGCCGAAAGAGTCCATCCTTCGCTTCGAACGAAGGATCATCCGCCAACCCATCGCGCACCTGATACCCGGTGAAGTAGGAAGAATGCGGATTCAGCGGCGTATATGCGTAGAATTCGCGATTGAACGTACCCAGCGAGCTATGTGCCGACAGGTCATACTGCGTGACCGATTGCACTGACCACGTAATCGGGTGGTTGGCGACGTTCTTCATCACCGCGTGAAATGAAATGGCGGGAGAATCGGCACCGATACCGATTTCGCGCGAGTACTGCAGCCCGGTAACGGGATCGGGAGAGGCCTTCGAGCAGCGCCGCACAGCGCTCACCCTGGGACGTGATGCGGTATGCGTATTCCCCGTCATCCAGCGGATCCGACTTCAGCACCCAGTGGTGCTCATCTTCGTTGCCCTCGGGCATCGGCCAAATTTTGTCTCCGCCATAATTGATCCAGCGCCCCGCGGCCTCGGCCGGTGAAATGTACTTCCCTTTGTACTTGGGATTCACAAAGAGAAAGTCATGGCCGCCGAAGGAAACCTGCATCAGGCGTCCGCCGAGCTGGGGAACAATGGTCAGCCGCACCCAATCATTCGAGATTTGCTGCGCCTTCCAGCCTTCGAAAACCGTAGGGGTGACTTGGCATGCGTGGCCGGAGAGTGCGCCGGAAGCGGCACTGAGAGACGCCGAAGCTGCGATTCCGAATGCCATGATCGAAGCTGCCACGGGTTGAGGGATTCGCATCATCTCCGCTCTAACGAGCTGTCGCGGAACGCCGCGCAAAGGGGTCTTTATTCTCGTGAGAAGGAAGAAGGTGTTCGTTGATCCTGCTCTTTTCCTGCTGTGGCTGATGTCCAAGGTCCCGCGAAATCTTCAGGCCAGCTTCCTTCACCAGTGGCGCCAACTCGCGCAATCGAGTCGTCGACATGCGCACGGCTGGACCGGTGATGCTCAAGCTGGCATTCACGGCGCCAGCGTGGTCCCAGATAGGCGCCGCGATGCAACGAATGTGTGGCTCGTTTTCTTCCAGGTCGTAGGCGAAGCCTTGCCGCTTGACCTTCTGCAAAATCCCCATCAATTCCTGCAAGCTTCCAACCGTATTCGGGGTGAATCGCCTGAGCTCAACCTGGCTCAGCAGCCGGTCCCGCTCCGGTGGCGGCATGTAGGCGAGCATTACTTTTCCGACGGCGGACGAATACAGCGGCACGGACGCTCCAATGCGTGAATAGATGCGCACCGGTTCTTGCGAATCGAGCTTCTCGACATAGACCGCGGCGACGCCATAGCGGACTGTGAGGTGAATAGTCTCCCGCGTCTTTTGGTTAAGTTCGCGCAGGTAGGGCAGGCTTAACCGGCGAATGTCGAGCTGAGCGAGAGCGCTGTGCCCGAGGCCGAAGCAAACCACGCCGAGGTGATAGATGCCTTCTTCCGAGCAGTTGAGAAAGCCGGAGCTTTCGAGGTTTGCGAGGAAACGGTGCACGGTACTGACCGGTAACCCCGACTTCTTTCCAACCTCTGAAGCCGTCATGCCGCGCTCCGCGCTGGCAAACAGGGTGAGCAAACGCAATCCCCGCTGCAACGCCGTGATCGTATATGTCCGTTTTCCTCGTCCCACGCCCGGCACCTGCCCTGAAGACCTCTGCACAGTTCAGAAATGAAAGTGCGAATTATCTGATGAAAGTTAGCCGGAGTGCAAGTTCATTCGGCGAATTTCGACATCTCGGTCTACAACCTGCCGAATTGGCGGATTGCCTCCCCGAGCGACTTAAGTTTCTCGATGACTGCGTACATGGAGTGCTCTTTGAAGTCCATCTCCTGCGCCAGCTTCAAAACATCGCGCGCCCGATCGATGGGCACGACGGCGACTCCATCATTGTCGGCCACGATGATATCGCCAGGGTTTACCGGAACCCCGTCGCAAACCACCGGCATACTGGACGATTCGAAGCGATAATGGCCCACGGATGTCGAAGGTACAGTGCCGAGCGCGAATACCGGGAAGCCGATCTTCTGCAGGTAAGCGGTGTCGCGCACTCCGCCGTCGATTACAGCGCCGGAGAAATTGCGCGCCGCCATGGCTGTGCCCATCAGTCCGCCCATGCCGGCAATGTCAGCGCCGTCTTCCACCACCATGACGTACACCGAGTTTGCGCCGCCACGATCGATGGCCGCAATCATGCCATTGAGGGCCTGCGGATCGTGGTTCTCTTCCTTCTTCAACTTCACTGTAAGCGCATACCCGGCGAACCTGGAGGGAAACAGTGGGCGCATGCGGTGAGTCATGTACATGCGTTTTCCGAGAAGCTGTTCGATGGCGTCAGAGACGGAAGCAACTTCCACGTGGCGAAAATCGGTGAGGAGTTCCGAAGTGTCTGCTGCGGAATTAGCGGGGGCCGATTGTGCGGATAAATTCGGAATGACCTTCACGATCCCCGCACAAATGGCGAGCAAGAGCGCCATCGCCAGGGCGGCCTTCATAGGTCGACGGAAGACGGAAGCATTGTTCATTGGGGGCTCCAGGATGTATATATGTGCGCGGCTCTGGGATTTGTACTCCCTTCCGCCTTGGTCTTACAACCCGCTCGAAATTCGAAGGAGAAGCAAATCAATGAACAACAAATTCTTGAAGACGCTGCTACCGGCACTGCTCACCGCAGTGTGCCTCGGCCTTTTGACGTGTGCCGCTTCCGCGCAGGAACACAAAGCCATCAGCCTCGCTGGACCGGGAAGCCAGTTGCCCTTTAGCGATGGCATTGTTGCCGGGAACACCCTGTATATCGCAGGCCAAGAGGGACGCACGGCGGATGGCAAACTGGCCGAAGGCGGGACGGCGGGCGAAACTCGCGCCGCGCTTGAGACGATTGAAAAAGTCGCCAAGGCCGCCGGATACGACTTGAAAGATATCGTCTCTGTCACCGTGTTCCTGGGAGACATCAAGGACTTTGACGAGATGAACAAGGTCTATAGGAGCATCATGCCTGATCCGAAGCCGGCACGCGCGACCGTACAAGTGAGCGCGCTGGTGGCTGGCGCGCACGTCGAGATTTCGGCGATCGCGGTGAAGCGCTAGCTGACATCGCGGAATAGTTTCACCGGCAGGGCGGTATTTGCTTGGAAAGGTACCGTCCTCTTTTTTCGTTCGCTTCTTACAATTCTCAATGTTGACAGAATCGTGAAACGTGATATAAACCCACGATTCCCCGGTGCATGCTCCGATTCTCACATTTAATAACACGTCTTTCACTGCATGAAAGTCCGATATCGGTGCTCTAAAAACCGCGGTTCGGCGGAAGGAAAAGGCTCAATGGTAATCCGTGGAAGAAGACTTGTTTGCGCCATCCTCGCAATCCTGACGCTCACGGCCGTAGGTTGGGCTAGCATTGTGGGCACGATTTCCGGCCTCGTGACGGATTCCAGCGGGGCGGTGGTAGCGGGCGCCACGGTGATCGCCACGAATACGCAGACCGGCGTCCAAACCAGGGTGACGAGCGACGGTAAAGGGTTTTACAGCCTGACGGCGCTACCCGTCGGCACTTATACCGTTGAAGTCACCCGGAGCGGCTTCAAAACATTCCGGACGACCGGCGTGACGATTGACGCCAACGCGGCGCTACGCCTGGACGCAAGCCTCGAGGTCGGCACGATCAGTGAGAAGGTGGAAGTCACGAGCGATGCCGTCCACGTGGAGACCCAGAGCACGCAAATGGGCGATGTCATCACGGGCAAAAGCATGACCGCGGTTCCGCTGAACGGGCGCGCCTTCACGGATCTGCTGGCGCTCCAGCCCGGTGTCTCTCCCTACTCTGCGACCGACACCGGCACACCCGGCGTGAGCGATCGGCCCGTCGATGGAGGGCTGAATTCCGGCAACCAGTCTGTCAACGGTCAGCGCGAAGCCGCTAACGGATTCATGGTGAACGGTTCGAACGTGGAGGAGGGCAAGAACAACGGGGCCTCCATCATTCCCAACCTCGACTCGATTTCGGAATTTCGCATCATCACCAACAACTTCGACGCCGAATATGGCAACTATAGCGGCGGCCAAATCAACGTAGTCACCAAATCCGGCACCAACAGCCTGCACGGCAGCGGTTTTGAGTTCCTTCGCAACACCTCGCTTGACGCGAAGAACTACTACTCTTTACCCACCGATGCGACTCCCGTGTTTCGGCAGAACGAGTTCGGGGGAACCGTTGGCGGCCCGATCAAGAAAGACAAAACGTTCTTCTTCCTCGACTATCAAGGCACTCGCCAAACGCAGGCTCCTACCGTCAACACGCAAATGCCCTCCACCGCGAATTTTCTCGGCAATTTCGCGGATTCTGCAGATTCACTTTCCGGCGTCGTGAACGGAGCCTATTTTGCCAACCTGCTTTCCCAACGACTGGGCTATGCGGTGAGCGACCAGGAGCCTTATTACACCGCCGGATGCACCAGTTCTTCGCAGTGCGTCTTCCCGAACGCCAGCATCCCGCAAAAAGCATGGTCGCCGGTTGCCGTGAACATGCTGAATCTCGGTCTCATCCCACAGCCGAACGCACCCAATAACTTCTTCGAGTCTTCGCAATACGCCCAATCGTTGCGCGACGACAAGGGCGGTGTTCGGGTCGACCAGAACACGAATTTCGGTACTCTCTTCGGCTACTATTTCGCCGACGATTACCTGCTGAACTCTCCCTACCCGAGTGGCGGAGCGTCCGTGCCGGCCGCGGGCTTCGCCTACTCTGGTGCTACGGCAGGCCGCGCCCAGCTTGTGAATCTTGGCGAGACGAAAAGCTTTGGCCCATCTGCGGTAAACGAGTTCCGCTTCAGCTACGTGCGTAACGCGCTGGCCCTGGCGACGCCGACCGGAGGAGTTGGATCAAATTTCAGCTTGGGCAGCTTGGGCTTCGTCACACCCTGGAATGCCACCACGGGCGGAATCAGCCCGATCCAGCCGACCCTGGAAGGCGTTCCCTACATTACGTTCAATAACTTTGCGATTGGCGTTCCGCAGGTCAGCACGAGGCAGTACAACAACTCGTTCCAGTGGCTCGACAATTATTCCAAGGTGATCGGCACGCACTCGCTGAAGTTTGGCGCCCAGTTCCACTACGACCAGATCAACGAGCGGAATCTCGCGGCGGAGAACGGCCAGTACGGATTCTCGGGCAGCGAAACCGGCGTCGACTTTGCCGACTTTCTCATCGGCGCCCCCGATAGCCTGACCCAGGCCAGTCCACAAATCCTGGATTCTCGTAGCAAGTACATCGCCCTGTTCGGACAAGATAGCTGGCGGGTAACGTCCAACTTGGTCTTCAACTATGGATTGCGTTGGGAAGCGAGCATGCCGTGGTACGACATCAAGGACAAGACGGAAACCATTGTGCCCGGGGCGCAGTCGGTGAAGTTCCCTGGCGCGCCACAAGGCTATGTGGTTGCCGGCGATCCGGGTGTACCCTCAACCCTCGCGCCCACCCAGTGGCACAATTTTTCGCCGCGCCTGGGCTTGGCCTATTCCCCAAGCGCGTCTTCCGGTATTTGGGGCAAAATTTTCGGAGGGCCCGGGCGCACCAGTATCCGCGTAGGCGCCGGTCTCTACTACACCTCGGTCGAAGATCTCTCGCAGTTCCTTGAGGTCGGTGACCCGCCCTACGGGCTTTATTACGGGAGCGCGAACCCTCCCCTGCTCGAAGCTCCTTACATCAATCGTTCTACCGGACAATCGGTGGGACAGCGTTTCCCTTTCCCCTACCCCTCGACGAATGTCTCAACGTCGAACCCCGATGCTAGTTTCCCCTGGGCACAAGTTGAGCCACTGTCCTACGACTGGTCGTTCA
Organism: uncultured Acidobacteriaceae bacterium; assembly: GCA_963703075.1. Classification (GTDB taxonomy): domain Bacteria; phylum Acidobacteriota; class Terriglobia; order Terriglobales; family Acidobacteriaceae; genus Korobacter. Next base: position 547,679 of record OY969786.1, on the reverse strand, counting down.
ACTCCAAGAACACGCTGCCGTATTCGGAGCATTACGAGCTCTCCATCCAGAGGCAGGTTGGCACGAGCACGGTGATTTCCGCCAGCTATGTCGGAAATCAGGCGCACCACCTGGTGGCTGCGGTCGAAGCAAATCCGGCCAACCAGGCAATGTGTCTGTTCTTAAATAATCCCGCAAACCTCGCGCCGAACAGTGCCCCACCGTGCGGCCCATTCAGCGAGACGCCGCCATTTTCCGTCAACGTGGTCAACGGACAATCAATCGGAACATCGACGCCCTGGGTGACGACCTCAGGCCAAACGATTTCTTCGGTACGGCCGCTGGGCCCGCTCTTCGACACCAATCCGTTCGTTTCCACGGTGGCGAATTCCAGCTACAACTCGTTGCAACTCAGCGCCACCTACCAGACCGGATCTTTGAGCTTCCTGGCTGGATACACTTTCAGCAAGTGCATGGATAACGCGTCCGGACTGCAGGACTCGATCTATCCGTTCGATCCAAAGCAGAGTGTGGCGCTGTGCAACTTTGATGTGACCCACAACTTCGTATTCAGCTATGACTGGCTGCTGCCTTTTGACCGGTTTATGACAAGAGATTGGGTGAGGAACGTTTTCGGCGGGTGGAGCCTGTCGGGCATTACGAACTTCGCCACCGGTCTGCCGATCTCGCTTTCGGAGAACGATGACAATTCGCTGATCGGCGCCAATGCCGCTCCAGTCGACGTTCCAAATTGCTCTCTGACGAGTTCGGTCTTGTCAGACACGAATCCGCGCGACGGAAACTCGTATTTCAATACTTCTCTTTTCAGCAACGAACAGCTCGGACAGTTTGGCAACTGCCGCCGCCGCTTCTTTCACGGCCCGGGGCTGAACAACTTCAACATGGCGCTGTTAAAGAACATCAAATTTTCCGAAGCCAAACAGCTACAGTTCCGCTTTGAAGCATTCAACCTGTTCAACCACGCGCAGTTCTATAATCCGTCTGGCGAAATCAACTCGAGCACCTTCGGATACGTCACGTCCGCGCGCGATCCGCGCATTATGCAGGTGGCTCTGAAGTTCACGTTCTAAGCGGAGGAACTGTTGCCAAAGCAGTCGGCCCGCCTGACAGGGCTGCTTTCCATCATCTGCGTGGCTTGGTTTGCGATGCCGCAAGGCAAACCCAGCCACAGCACCGCCGGGCAAAATCCGGACAGCGCTGCTCAAGGAAAGCAGGCATTCGTTGCCAATTGCGGTGTGTGTCACGGGCTCGATGGAAGCGGCGGCGAGCGCGCTCCGAGCATCGCGGCCGGGTCCGACGCCTCGAGGCTGAACGATGCCGACCTGCGGGGCATTCTCGCAAACGGTATTGCGGGAGCAGGCATGCCGCCTTTCAGCTCCCTCGGAAATGCAGGCATCCGGTCAATCGTCAGCTATCTGCGGGTTCTCCAAGGCAAAGGGAGCAGCGAACAAATTGCGGGCGACCCCCAGCGGGGATCCGCGGTATTTTTCGGAAAGGCCCGCTGCGCCGATTGCCACATGGCGAACGGCAAGGGAGGATTTCTTGCCGCGGACCTCACCGCCTACGGACAGGGGCGCACTCCGACCGAAATTCGCGCGGCGATTGTTGCACCTGGGCAGGATGTGGATCGTAACGTACAGCAGGCCACCGTGGTAACCCGCAGCGGCGAGAAGTACAGCGGGATCGTGAGAACGGAAGACAATTTTTCGCTGGTATTGCTGACGTTGCGCGGCGAGTTTGTTCGCTTGCAAAAGTCTGACGTCGAAAGCCTCTCATACAATGCGGACCCGCTGATGCCGAAAGATTACGCGACGACACTCACGGCCGACGAGCTGACGGATGTGATCAGTTACCTGATGCACCTGCAGCCTAAGCTCGATCCCTCTGCCGCCCAGCGAGGCGCGAAACGGCATTGGGACGACGAAGATTAGCTCCTCCACCAAATTTTCTGCGAAGGAATCAGCTTCATGGTGACTAAGTTGCTTCGAGTTACGTTGGTCATTCTTGCCCTGGCTGCTTTTGCGTGTGCCCAGGACAAAGCCGCGCCGCGCGCGTTTGCGCTCCAATCCGAATCCCCGGAATTTTGGAAGTTGTTCGATCACGACGCAAAGCTCGCGACCATCGCAACCGGCTTTGGCTTTACCGAAGGCGCGCTATGGGACGAGAGCGGATTTGTTTGGGTTAGTGACGAAATACTGAATAAGATCTTCCGGCTCTATCCGGACGGCCGCAAAGAAGAAGTGCTTGCTCTCGGCGACCCGGATGGCAACACCTACGATCAGCAGCATCGTGTGCTCGATTGTGCCAGCGTTCTCCGCGCGATCATTCGTCTAAGCGCGGATGGCAAGAGCTACGAAGTCGTTGCCGATCATTTTGATGGCAAGAAACTCAATACGCCGAATGACGTTGTCCTGGGCCCTGACGGCGCCATCTACTTCACCGATCCCACCCTTGACTTAACCAAAGATCAGAAGCAGGAGATTCCGTTCCAAGGCGTCTATCGCATCGGTCCGAAGGGCGAAGTACAGCTGCTCACCAAAGAGCTTACACAGCCCAACGGACTCGCTTTCTCACCCGATGGCAAACACCTCTACGTGGATGATAGCGAGCAGCGTAACCTGCGCGTTTACGACTTTCAGCCGAATGGTACGCTCGCGAACGGCCGCATCTTCGGCGAAGAGCCGGGCGGAAAAAATGATGGCGTTCCCGATGGAATGAAGGTAGACAAGGCAGGAAATATCTTCGTCACCGGGCCGAAAGGCATTTGGGTTTGGGATGCGCGGGGCCACCATCTTGGAACGATCGTACTGCCTGAGCAGCCCGCCAACCTCGCGTGGGGAGACGCTGACTACAGTACCCTCTATATCACGGCGACGACCTCGGTCTATCGCCTCTCCACGAAAACGCACGGATTCATTCCGTATCTCTCCCATTGAGTCGTGTCTATGAATCGAGTTCTTAATCTCGCACTTGTACTTGTCGTTCTTCTTTTCACTTCCACGCGTGGGCTCGCTCAGCTAGGAGTGTTTTCGCAGGAACAGCGGGTTGCATTCACTTCAGATTGGCATGGCGAACGCTTCCCCGATGGCCGTCCGAAGGTGCCTGAAGCCACCCTCAATCGTCTCAGTGAAACCACCGCCGAGCAGGCGTGGGATGTTTTGCAGACGGAAGGATTCCGCAATCAGTTCGAAGGCGGCTTCAAGGTCATCAATCCCGGAAAGCGCATGGTGGGCCGGGTTGTGACCGCGGTGTTCATGCCACGACGCCCGGACGTCGACTCGGTGATCCAGGCGAATGGGAAGCAAGAGCATCGCGTGGGTGACGAGAACTCGTGGATCATCGACATCCTGCAGCCGGGCGACGTGCTGGTGGTCGACTTGTTCGGCAAAATTGAATACGGCACGATCGTCGGGGACAATCTCTCTACCGCGATCTACGCCAAGAGCCATAACGGGCTCATCGTCGATGGTGCCGTGCGCGATGTGAGCGGAATCCAGGAGATTCAGGGCTTCCAGGTATACACCCGCGGTGCCGATCCTTCCGATTTACAGAATGTCATGCTGGTCGGAATCAACGTACCGATCCGCATTGGACATGCCACGGTCATGCCCGGCGATGTGGTCGTCGGCGATCCTGAGGGCGTCACTTTCATCCCACCCCAACTCGCGGACAAGGTCGCGGACGATTCCGAGATGGATCGTCTCGTAGATGAATGGGGACACATGATGCTGCGCGAGGGGAAATACACGCCGGGCCAGATCGATTCCAAGTGGACCCGGGACATGGTCCGCGCCTTCAACAAATGGGCAGAACAGAAGGGGTCGAAGCTGCGTCAGCCCGAACCATAAGTCCTGCTACTGGAAACGAACCTTGCCCCGCAAGACCGTAACGGATGCCTTTGGCAAAGTGAACAAGGTTTGCGCATTTCCTTCCACAGTTGATGCGATGGGCGGATGGTCCGGATCCGGGTGACTGTTCGGGCCATCATTGACCCACACATACTGGTCGCTTCCAAAAGTGATGTCGGTAACCGGTCCGATGAACGTCCCGCTACGCTTGCCGGTGGAGTCCTCGAACCAGACGGAAACGCTGTGCGGACTGGATTCATCGCGGTTGACCAGCATCAGGGACCAGTTTCCGTCGGGACGCAACACCGCGTACGACGTGACCAGGACGTTTCCGTCTGGATCCTTGAGGTTGGCGGTCGAGGGAAACATGCGGTGCACTCCCGATCGATGCTGCACCCATTCCTGGTTGATCATGTGCGCAGCAAAATAGGGTGATGTATATCCCTTGATGTCGTAGTTCTCGTCGGAGACGAAGTTCGACCACGAGGACCATCCGAGACAAGTGTTCTGCACACCCTGCGGCTGAATGGGCGAATGGTAATACGCCGCACCGCCCGCTTCGAAGAAGGACCCGATGCTGTCAGCGAGCCACAATGCTGAAAAAATCGTAGTCATCGGTCCGCTCAGTTGGTTGGCGAGGTGGCTCTCTGTCACCATCAACGGAACGTCTTTCGGCACCCCATCGTCCCTCCACACCTGGAGAATGTGCTTCATCACGTGCGGCTCGGTGTACAACGTTTTCCATGTGATGTCACATGGCTCGAACGGATAGTGCTCGAAGGATACAAACGCGAGATCGGAGATCCGTCCGTGCGTCTTCAGGTAATCGAGGAACCGGCCCATCCATGAGGTTCGGCCTTGTGCGTCCGGCCACACGTGGATGTCTTCGTTCACTCCTTCAAAAATCGGGCCGCCGAGTCTGAGGCTGGGATCCACCTTGTGAATGGCGGTGGCCCACTGCAGATATAAGGCTGCATAGTCTTCCGGCATGGCGCGCTTGCCGTCAGGCTCCTCGCCCATTTCGACGTATCCGATTTTGTAGCCGCGCTTTTCAACATACGCAATCTCGGCCGCTGCGTCTTCGGGCGTGCCGTAGAGCATCGTGACTGGGATCATCGCAGGAAGATGGTTGGTAATTCCGCTGGTAAAGAAGAGGTCAAATCCTGTGTGCTGGTAACCGCCGGTCGCATTCACGTCGGAGGCCGCATGCCACGGATCGATCGACGAAGTGCAATACGTTGTAGGCTTGTCTCCGAAATTCTTGGCGACCCCGGCAAAGGCTCCTTCGGAATCGATTCTGCCGACGCGGATGTTCTGGATCGCGTATCCCACGCAGTTGCGGACGTCTTGTGCACCATGCAGATCGCAGGTATTCGACGATTGCGTCATCAAGATCCGCACAAACTGCGTCTGCACCGGCGCATCCGCGAGCTTCAGAGTCACCGTCCCGCCCTGTGCCTTGTCGATTGCGCCCGCGGAGAACGGTTTCCACTCGCCCTTCGGCCCGGCATCAAAGTCGAGCGCGTCTCCACCGACCCAATATTCCACCCGATAGCTTGTTGCGTAGGGGCTCCCCCAGGCGATGTTGATTGCGTCCACCGGTTTACTCGCCTGCAGATCGATCACCACCCATTGCGGATGGAGCGCATTGCTCTCGCCTGTGAATTTGCTCGTGAGGTACGGATTGCTTTTCCAGTAGGTGAGATTGGGTCCCGTGAGCGGACGATCTCCGCTGGTCGAGAAGCCGCGGTGCGGCAAGGCATACGACAAAATGTAACGGACGGGCTCTTTCAGATCGGTACTACCCGTGAAATACCCGCTCGTATGCGCGGGATCGCTCCAAGTACCATTCTCGGTCCAATGCCAGGCGGCCATGCGCAGCTCGGAGTTGTTGCGGTAACTGATCGGCCCCCATCCCGCTGAGAGCGATTCCTGAAGAATGTGGGGCGTGTAGACCTTATCGATGTCGTCGTGGGAGAGGACATCCATCGTGCTACCAAGGGCGCTATCCGGATCGAATGAGTTGATAGCGTGTCCGGGCGTCGCATCCACCCGAACTGTGCCCGATTGCTGGGACGTCGGGTTTTGCGCAAGGGAGTCAGCGCCGAGCAACATCCCGCAGAGCAGCGCAACCACGATCAATCCTGCGTGCTGGTTACGTACGATGGAGGATATTTTCATGGGGAACGAGGGTGTAAATCGCCACGACTTCAGGCCCGCCCATCTTAAATGGCAGGGCGGTGAGACACCATCAATCTCGAAGGAGCTACTCAGTTTGAAGCGTGGCCGCTCACTTTCACACTGTGAACTTCGGCGATGTACCCACCGGGAAATTCAAGGATAGCCGTCTTCCGGTCGGCAGTTGCGTATGGCGCTGAGAGTACCTTGATTCCAGCCGCCTTCGCCTTTTCCAAAGTAGCGGCGAGGTCCTGCACCTCGTATCCGGTGGTCTCATGGCCAAACGGATACGGCAGATGTCCATCCGTTACCAGCACCACCATATTCCCGAAGAGCGATGCGATCCGGATGCGGCGATAGATCTCTCCCGGGCGCGCGATCTCGCCGGCATCAGCCTGCTGGTCATCCGCGGTGACCGCGCCCTGAGCAAACTGCACAAAGCTCTTCACAAAACGATCCGCCACATCACGCGAGACGTAGACCCGGTTTTCGGGTACGGCCGCAAGCGGCGGATTGGTAGATGGTGTGAAGTGCCAGTAGAGCTGCATCTTCACACCGCCGGGCCACTGGATCACCGCGTCGATGCCGATCGGGTCTTTGAACGGCTCGACGATCACCTCAGCCCCGGCAGCACGCGCGGCCTTGATCGCGCTGTTCATATCTTTGACCAGGTATCCCGTGCGCTCCTGGCCGAACGGGAATGGAATAGGCGTCTGGAACGCAAAGATGGAGAGCGCGCCGACCGGAGATAGAACATATTGCATCTCCGTGCTGCTCGGCTCCGGCAAGACGTTCCCAACTATCCTCTTAGACGGCGTTCCGCCGAACGTCGCGACGAAGCTGTTTACGAGAGCATCGAAGTCGGCGGGCGCAACGTAAACGTGAGTCGTGTCGTATTGCGGAGCCACGGCAACCTCGGCGGCCTGTTGGGCCGATGCAGAAGCCGCAAGTGTTAACAAGAACGCAACCAGCGCCAATGGCTGGATTGGCACGATGCGCCGAGATTGCTTTCTCTTCTCCATCTGCCCTACTTCCTCGACGACTTGATAAACGCGCCGGTCTGCAGGTCGGCCATCGCCTGGCGCAGTTGTTCCTGGGTGTTCATCACGATCGGCCCGTACCACGCGACCGGCTCTTCGATCGGCTTCCCGGAGACGAGCAGGAAACGGATACCTTCTTCGCCCGCTTCAACACTGATCTCATCGCCGCGGTCGAACAACACCAGCGAATGGTTCTGCGCATCGTACACCGGCGGCGCCTCAGGATTCGCGACCTGCTCGGTCAAGACACCGCGGGGGTGCGAGGAATCCCGGAACGTACCTGAGCCTGCAAAGACGTAGGCAAACGCGTTGCGCGTGGTTTCGACCTTCAGGCGTTTCCGGCGGCCGGGAGCCACCGAAATATCCAGGTAATTCGGATCCGCAGCCACACCTTCGACGGGTCCGCGTTTTCCCCAGAACTCGCCACAAATCACGCGCACGTGCGTCCCGTCGTGGTCGGTGATCTCGGGAATTGCGCTCGATGGAATGTCCTGGTAACGCGGATCTGTCATTTTCAGCGTCGCGGGCAGGTTCGCCCAGAGCTGAAAACCGTGCATGCGGCCCTGCGGGTCTCCCTTTGGCATCTCCTGGTGCAGGATGCCGCTGCCGGCCGTCATCCATTGCACATCGCCAGCCGTCATCTTGCCGCGGTTGCCGAGACTATCGCCATGCTCGACAGAACCGGCGAGCACGTAGGTAATTGTCTCGATGCCCCGGTGTGGATGCCAGGGAAATCCTGCCAGGTAGTCTTCTGGATGATCGTTGCGAAAATCGTCCAGCAGGAGAAACGGATCGAAATCCTTCGTCTTGCCGAAGCCGAAGGCGCGTTGCAACTTGACGCCCGCGCCTTCGATCGTCGGCTTGGTTTGAATGATTTCTCGAATTGGGCGGAGTGACATAACTCTTCCCTTTCTTCGCACACTCTTCGTTCTGATGACGACGAGCGTCGATCGTTACGCCTTCACGAACTCTACATCGAGCGTGATGGTCACGTCTTCGCCGACCAGGATTCCGCCCGTCTCGAGCGCAGAATTCCAGGTGAGTCCGAAGTCCTTGCGATTGATCTTCGTGGTCGCCGAGATGGCTACACGCGTGTTACCCCAGGGATCCTTCGCTGGAGCCGTCGGCCCTTCAACCGAGAACACGACCTTGCGCGTTACCCCGTGAATCGTCAGGTCGCCATCCACCGCCAGTTCACCTTCCTCCACGCGACGTACGCCCGTGGACGCGAAGGACAACGTAGGAAATTTCTCAACGTCGAAGAAATCGGCACTTTTTAAGTGTGCATCGCGCTGTGCGTCGCGGGTCTCGATCGATGCCGCTTCAATGGACGCTTCGACGTGAGACTTCGCCAGGTCCGCGTCGGTGAGGGTCAGTGTCCCCGTGAGTTTGGCGAATTGGCCTTTCACGTTCGAAATCATCATGTGCTTCACTTTGAACTCGGCAACGGAGTGCGCCGGGTCAATGTTCCAGGTGGTGGTAGCCGTCTGTGGCGTAGCGAAGGTGCTCATGGGTGGTTCCCCTTTCTACGTAGCTTGGATGCGTTGGAACGATATTCGTTGCAACATATTATTATACCCCGAAATCAGCGGGATAGCTCTCTGCATCCCGAGGGTGCTTCTGAAGGTCCGAACCACGCGAGACCGCAGGCTCGACGGCGACGGGGCTCAAGCAAAAGTAAAAAAGCCCAAGACGGGCGTCTTGGGCCGGAGATGCTGCATTGGTGGAGATGGAAACGAAATCACCAGACCAGGGTCGTCACTGAATCCTCGTCGAGACTTAAATCCAATACGTTTTGCTTAAGCGCGCATTGAACCTGCTTAGCCGCCCCCTGGTTCGTCAGGACCAGGACATGACGCCCATCTGGATTCTCGAAAGCAACATGGTGAATGTCGGGCAACTGACCTTCTGAGGCGATGACGTGCGCGCCGCGCTGAATGTGCTTTGAATAATGCGCGAAGGCCCAGTACTGGCCGCTGCGCGAGAGCTCGCGCGATTGAGAATTGACAGTGATGACGCCCCCGCAGGGGAAAGGACCCAGATTGGGTTTGCCGTGTTCGTCGAGCACGAGGTTCCATCCAACGATGCAGCGCGCCCAATTGCGCAGGACGGTGCTGAACGTCTCCGACCATTTCGCCCAATCAGTGGCATAGTCCGGGCTGCTGATGTCGGGGCCACCTTCCGTCCAGTAGCAATGCTTGTTGGGGAAAGCTTCGTGGACGTGGGTCATGGCGTCGGGAGTTCCGTAATAGCCGTGCCAGGCAATGCCGTCGACATGTTTCGCCACCTCGGGATCGCTGAGTTCATCCACCACACGACCCCAGAGGTTGTAGTTGTGATCGAGGATCCAGATCTTGGTATCGAGCGAGGCGCGCTGCAGTGCGGGGGCGAGATGGCTCTTCACGAAAGCCATCTCGTACTCCTGTCCCCATAAGGTCGCAGGCATCCTGCCATCCTGATCGGTGTCCACTTCGTTCTGCACCGTGACGGCGTTGATCACGACGCCTTCCTTGGCATAGCCCTCGAGAAAGCGAACGAAGTAGTCGGCATAGGGAGCGAAATATTTCTTCTCCATGCAGCCCCCCAACATGGAGCCTCCCGACTTCATCCATCCTGGTGGGCTCCAGGGGGTCGAAAAGAGGAAGAGCTCGGGATTCAGGGTTCGCGCAGCGCGCAGCGTGGGAAGAATGTAATTGCGATCGTGGTCGATGCTGAAGCGTTTCAGTTCCGGGTCCGGCTCAGGACCCTCGTCGAAGCTATAGACCTGGGTGGAGTAGTCACTGGCTCCAATACAGGTTCGGCAAACGGAGAGCCGCAAGCCCGATGCTCCAAAAAAGTCAGCGAGGACCGTGGCCCTCTGCTCTTGACTCATCTGGTTCAGCAGGTAACAGGAGGCATCTGTGAACGCCGCGCCGAAGCCGAGAACCTCCTGACATTTCTTGGTTGGGTCCAGGCGAATGGTCGACGATGCCGAAGCCGTTGCCGGCCGCCACTGAAGAGGGCCGGCTGCCTGGTGACGTTTGTCCTTGGAGGTGACCCATCCCTGCACGGAGGTTGCGTCCATCGACGCCAATACAGGTGTTTTGAGCGTGCTCAGCACGATGGCAGAAGCAGCAGTCTTCAGAAATTCGCGTCGGGTACCGGGCATCCCTCTCCCTCGGTGCGGCTCCAGGGTACTTCGCATACTCCAGAGACAAGCGATTGTCCGGGGGTATTGCACCGCCGGCAATTGAAGCGCGTCCGCGAACATTGAGCACTTACGCGAACGAGAGGAGATACTAGACAATCGATTTGTCTAAAGCAAGTTTTTTTGCAGATCCCCCTTGACATTCACCTGAAATCGAATGTAGTGTCCCTGCTGCACAAGACTTGTCCGAAGACAAGCGATTGTCTCTCGATTTCTGGAACTCTGGTGTGGGTGTTGCGTCCTAAACAAGGAACTTCAAGGTGGAGGAGCTCATGGCGCGTTTTTTCCGCTGCGCGTTTGGAATTACCTGCCTGCTGTGCGTATGCATTCCGGCATTTTCACAAAGCAGAAACACCGGTGAGATTCGCGGCACCGTAATGGCCGGGGGCGCAGTTGTGCCCGGTGCGAAAGTCACGGTGACGAACGTCGATACGGGGGAGACGAAGAGCTTCGTCACCAACGGCGACGGTCTATACGACACCGTATCCACGCAGGCGGGCAACTACACCCTTACCTTTGAAGCGCCCGGATTTAAGAAACTCATCCGGGGACCGCTCGTCCTGCAGGTGGATGTCGTCACCCAGGATGCCAGCCTCGACGTGGGCTCGACCACGGAGACCATCACGGTGAACGAGGGCGTCCCGCTGCTGGAGACGGAAACTTCGAAGATGGGCGCGATCCTCGATGCGAGAACCATCCAGGAATTGCCGCAGATCGGTGCCGGAATCACCGGAAACGATTGGGCAAACTTCAACATTTTGCTTCCTGGCGCGAGCAGCGCGCCCAGTCAACCTGCCTCCGAGGGCAGTGGCGCCTACAATGCAGGCGATGCGGTCTCGATCAATGGAAACCTGCCGAACTACGCCAACTATCTGCAGGACGGCGGCGTAGTCCAGCTGCCGGTCAGCAATAACGTCGACAACACGCTGCTCGAGGCAGTGCAGGAAGTCCAGATTACGACCTCCTCGTTCTCAGCCGAGTACGGCATCGGCGGCGCGGTGTTCAACCAGATCACCAAGGGTGGAACCAACGCGTTTCACGGTTCGGGATACGAGTATTTCCAAAACGATTTCTTGAACGCCCGGCCGTACTTCGAGATCCAGAATAGCGCCGGCGTCTATGAGCCGCAGAAGGTCCCCAAGCTCCGCTACGACGAATACGGCGGCTCGATCGGCGGTCCGATTATCAAGAACAAGTTGTTCTTCTTCTTTGTGCTGGACAAGATTTATAACAACGGCGCCGCAGCCGCCACACAAGGATCGGTGCCCACCCTGGCGGAGAGAGGCCAAGGGACCGCTTATCCCGGCGCCTATGACTTCACCGGCCTTCCGACGCTCTACGATCCGGCGAGCACCGTGTGTTCGGGAACACCCCCGGTCTGCACGCGCACTTCATTTGCCGCAGAAAACACGGGTGCACTGGCAGGCGTGAATGCGATTCCCGCCAACCGTATCGATCCGGTCGCAGCGAAGATTTTGGGCTATTACCCCTTGCCCAATTCCGGCGGCCCAAACGCTCTCTTTAATAACTACTCCACCACCCTTTCCGCGCCTAATCCAAACCTGAGATTCTTCGGACGCATTGACTACGATATGTCGTCCAAGAACCGGATCAGTTTCTCGATCAGCCAGAAAGACAATCCAGCGGTCAACAAAGCGGGTCCGTTCCCCTGCCCGATCAATTGTTTCTCGGGTGACATCGACGGCTATAACGCACAGGTGACCGACACCTGGACGATCAGCCCCACGATGATCAACGAGTTCCGCATGGGATACACCAAGCAGGGCAACTGGTTCGTCCCGCAGACGCTCGGCTTCGATTCGGCGAGCACGCTTGGGCTGCAGTATGCCGAGGCGAACATTTTCCCGCAGATCAACATCGGCAGCAACGTCGGCAGCGCCAGCGGGTCCTACTGCTGCTCACAGCTTGCTCCCGGCACGAATGCCATTTACATTGAGAACCTTTACGATCCATCGGATACATTAACGCTGGTTCGTGGTAAACACGTCCTGCACTTCGGCTTTGAGTTCCTGATGGGCGAGGGCAATACCACGCCGTGGGGCAACGTCACGGCGGGTAACTTTACCTTCACCGGCAACTACTCCTCCCAGGTCGGAGCCGGCGCGACGGCTGATTCACCTCTGGGCGACTTCCTGCTCGGCGATGTGCAGAACTGGAACGCCACCAACCAGACCACCTCGTACGCACGGTTAAAGAGCCCGCAAGCTTTTGTTCAGGATGATTGGAAGGTTCGTCCGAACCTTACGGTCAACCTGGGCCTACGCTACACCGGCACAACCGGGTTCAAGGAAGTCAACAACAGCTTGGGCGGTTTCTGGCCAAGCATCACGATGAACTGCCCAACCTGCGGCGCTGCCAATGGCTCGCAAGGTTCGCTGTGGTTCTCACCGCAAGATGGCCGAGACTCTCTGCAGAAGCCTATCTGGGACATCTTCCTGCCGCGCGTGGGATTTGCCTGGACCTTCCTCAAAGACACGGTGCTGCGCGGCGGATTCGGGATGTATTCGTATAACTATAGTCAGGACGACTACGGCAATGGCATCGGGTTTGGCGCCTTGTCCACCAGCACGGGCAGTGCCAGCGACCCGAACCAGGGCACGGGTGCAACTCCACTCATCTACCTGAGTTCGTCGGCCGCAACCGCATCAGGCGTTTTGAATTACGTGGTAGGTTCGCCCAACGCGAAAAACGTCGCGACTTACTACAATCCGACTTCTCCGGCCAATGAGACCTACGTTCCTTACGATGTTTCGCCGGGGCGGATCTCAGAGTGGCAGCTCAGCCTTGAACATTCCTTTGCCAACAGCTATATGGCTTCGCTGGCGTACGTGGGCAGTCACGCGTCTAACCTGCAATATCCCACTGACATCAACCAGGTCACCAATCTCACGGCGATCAACGCCATTGCCGCTGGAACATCGACTGTCCAGGCAAACCGTCCCTATCCTTTCTGGGGTCAGCTAACCGGCAACAACTTCAACGCAACCTCAAACTACAACGCCATGCAAGCCACCATCAACAAACAGTTCGCGAGTGGCTTGCTCTTCAGCTTTAACTACGTGTGGTCGCACATGCTCGATTCGCAGGACTCGGGCGGATGGGGCAGCCGTGGAGGAACGCAGTACTGGCAGATCGGCAACGACCCCAGCAGCAACTACGGGAATTCAAACTTCGACATCCCGAATGCTGTGAAGGGATACGTCTCGTACGATCTACCGTTCGGGCATGGTCGAGCCTACCTCAACAGCAATAGCGCTTTGAGCGAAATCGCTGGCGGTTGGAGACTCGCCGGCACCATGATCGCTCAGAGCGGAAACCCATTCACGGTCATCAATGCCAGCAATGAGAACAGTCAATACACCGGCTGTGGCAACGGTTGCCAGTGGTTTCCAAACGTGATCGCAAGCACTTCCGTCAGTAACCCGAGCATCTCTCAATGGTTCAACACGGCTGCCTTTGCGAACGCTGCTGCTCCGGGCACGTTCGCCTGGGGCAATGAGCAGAGAAACGCCCTGCGCGGCCCGCGCTTGACCGTTTTCAATCTGTCGATCGCAAAGGATTTCAGCTTCGGGGAGCGGTTCCACCTGCAGCTGCGGTCTGACTGGGTCAACGTCTTCAACCATCCGAGCTTCAACACTCCAGGCAACGTCTTCCAGGCAGGCGCCCCGGGTGGAGGAGCAAACTTTGGAGAAATCAATCCTTCTACGCAGGGCGGCGGCATCGCAGTCGCACCACGTAGTGGCCAACTCAGCGCGAAGTTTACCTTCTAACCGCACGGTTGTGAAAGAGGGCGGCGACACTGCCGCCCTTTTTTCATGGCCGCGCAACGGATTGCATCCGTCGCCGTACAATTCCTGTTATGCGGATTTCTCCAGTCGCCTTATTGCTGTCCATTTTGTGCATGGGATCGTTCGCGGGATATTCCCAGTCCTCGCCGAGCCGACAGCAGCAGATCGATTCTCACAATCGCAAGGCCTCCGAATCCTTGAAACAAAATCGGCCCGACCTGGCTGTGCCGGAATTCAGGGCGATCCTCGCAATCGATCCGAATAACGTGGACGCACACGGCAATCTAGGCGTAGTTCTTTTTTTTCAGACGAACTATTCCGAGGCGATCCCCGAGTTGCGGGCGGCGCTGAAGCTCAAGCCGAGCCTCTCGAAAATCCAGGCCCTGCTGGGAATTGCTGAAAAACGTACGGGAGACGTGGAGGCTGCACGTCACGATCTGGAGGTCGCTTTTCCCAAGGTGCAGGAACCAAAAATCAGGATCGAAGCCGGAGTGGAACTCGTTGAACTCGATTCCCGCATGGGTGATCTTGATGCGGCCGCAAAAACTGCCTCGGCCTTGCGCAAACTCGAACCTACGGATCAATCTATTCTCTACATTGCCTATCGAATCTATTCCGATCTCGCCAGCGAATCGTTATTGAGCCTGTCGGTCGTGGCGCCCAATTCCGGGCGCACGCACCAGGCGATGGCGCACGAGCTTGCCATGCGCGGGAATCTTGCAGAGGCGATCCAGAATGATCGCGCGGCTCTCACCGCGGATCCGCAGCTTCCCGGTTTACACTTTGAGCTCGGCGAAATGTTACGGGCGCAAGGAACGGCGGATGGCAAGCGCGAAGCCGAGCAGGAGTACAACGCTGCACTGCAGGCAGATCCTTCTGACGAGCAGGCAAAGTGCCGGCTCGGGGAGATTGCCCTGCAGGCGAACGACATCAACCGGGCCAGCGAATACTATGAGAGCGCGGTCAAACTCCGTCCCGACGATCCAGAGGCGAATATTGGCCTTGCCAAGGTGCTGATGTCCCAGGACCAGCCGGAGAAGGCGGAAAAGCTTCTCCTGCATGCCCTGGAAATCGACCCGACCAGTGCCACCGCGCACTTTCGCTTGAGCACCCTCTATCGCCAGTCTGGCAGAGCTGCGGACGCACAGCGCGAGCTTGAGGAATATAAGAAGTACAGCGAAATGAAGGAAAAGCTCCGGGCGGTCTACCACGATTTTCGCAGCGACGAGGGCGACGAAAATCGAGATGGCGATCCGAAGCACTAGAACCGAACTCTGCGGTGGCTGCTGCTCATACCCATGTCAATTTCTAGCCCAGAGTCACACCGCACCCGCAGGAGGAAGGTTCTCCTGCTCGCTTCCCTTTTCCTATTCGCGCTTGTAACGTCTGGTTCAGCGCAAAATCTGCAACCATCCCCATCTTCCAACGCAGACTTCCCTCAGCTCGTGGATATCACGGCCTCCACAGGCATCACGTTCGAGCACCTTTCCAGCCCCGAACAGAAATACATTGTGGAATCGATGAGCGGCGGGGTTGCGCTCATTGACTACGATCGGGACGGCTGGCCCGATATCTATTTCACCAATGCGCAAAGCGTGGAGATGGCTCTCACCGGCAAGAAGGCACGTAGCGCTCTTTACCACAACAATCACGACGGAACCTTTACGGATGTCACAGAGAAGGCCGGCGTCGGCTATCCCTGCTGGGCAATGGGCGCGGTCGTTGGCGACTACAACAATGACGGATGGCCGGACCTGCTCGTCACCTGTTTAGGAGGCGTCGTTCTTTATCGCAATAATGGCGACGGGACGTTCACCGATGTGACCAAGCAGGCTGGACTCAGCGACGACTCGAAATGGGCAACCGGCGCCGCTTTTGGTGATTACGACCGCGATGGATGGGTAGACCTCTTCGTCTCGCATTATGTCGATGTCGATCTGCATGACCTTCCCAAGTTTGGATCGGAAAAAACATGCAAATACCACGGCATCGACGTGCAATGCGGACCGCGTGGGCTGAAGGGATCTCCCGACAACCTTTACCACAACAACGGCGACGGCACCTTCACCGACGTTTCCGTTAAGGCGGGCGTGGATGATGCGCAGCACCGCTTCGGCCTGACTTCCGTATGGACAGATTTCGATAACGATGGCCAGCTCGATCTATTCGTCACCAATGACGGCGAGCCGAATTATCTCTACCGCAACGAAGGAAATGGCCACTTCATCGATGTCGCTTATAACGCGGGCGTCGCCGTCGGCCAGGATGGCGCAGCCCAAGCCAACATGGGCCTGGCGCTGGGCGACTATCTACATACAGGACTTTCTTCCATTGTCATTAGCCACTTCAGCGACGAGTACGCGGCGCTGTATCGCAACGACGGCAACATGAACTTCAGCGATGTTTCCTACGCGGCTGGCATCGCTGCGGCGACAGTTCCCTATGTCGGTTGGGGTGACGGTTTTTTCGACTTCGACAACGACGGCTGGCCCGATTTATTCCTCGTCAACGGGCACGTCTATCCGCAGATTGACAGCATCGATCTCCCCAGCAAATATCGCGAGCCGAAACTTCTTTATCTCAATCAGCGGAATGGCAAGTTTAAGGACATCAGCAAACTTGCAGGGGAAGCGATCCAGATTCCCCAGGTCAGCCGCGGGGTTGCGATCGGCGACCTCTTTAACGACGGCAAGCTCGATATCGTAATCGAGAATCTCCAAGGAAAACCGATGATCCTTCGCCCAAAGGGCGGCCCGGCGAACCATTGGATCAGTTTTGAACTGGAAGGCACCCGCGGCAACCGCCTCGCGCTGAATGCGCGCATAAAAGCGACCGCCGGAGACTTGGTGCAAACCGGCGAAGTGTTGAGCGGCGGCAGCTACTTATCGCAAAACGACTTGCGCATTCACTTCGGTCTCGGCAACCGGCCGCGGGTCGACAAAGTTGAGATTACCTGGCCCGGCGGGAAAACCGAAGTCATCTCTAACCTGGAAGCCGATCGCTTCTATAAAGTGAAGGAAGGCGCCGGCATCGTTCCGGCCAAGTAGCGCGTCACCCTATCGCGCGCTGTTCGCTTTCAAAGCGCTCATCGCCGAATTCGCGTACCAGATCAACAGGATCATTCCGGTCAGCGCGAACGTAGGCACCAGCAACCCTTGCCGCAGTGACGCCGTGTGTGCCGAGACGGCCCCGGTGATCCATGGGAAGACGGCTCCGCCGAGCCCGGAGAGCGCGAAGACCCACTTTGATTGCGGCGAATCGCGCAGGCTCTCCATCGTTTTCGCCAGGCACAGTGGATAGATTGGTCCAAGCATGAGCCCGGCGCCTGCGGCCGCAATCGTAATCGCAAGCGGCCCGCGACTTATGAGCATGAGCACGCTGCTCACGAACGCCAATGCGGTCGTCGCACTCAAAAGGCGCACCTCGGACGTTCGGAGCAGCACGGCCGGTGCCAGCATCCTGCCGCACAGCAATGCCACCCAAAACGCAGAGGTGGCCACCGGGGACCATCCCTGGCCGGCGGCGGGCAGGCGGTGGACATACGACATCAGCCATCCGCCAATCGATGCTTCCACTCCCACATACAGACAGCCGAGGGCGGAAAACATCAGGATGATCGGCAAAACGTGATGAAGCGTCGGGTTGCTCTCTTCTCGTGGACGCGCTTGGGAAGCGGAATCCGCCACGGTCAGCACCGCAGCGCACACGATCCCAACTGCGATCCCGAGGGCGGCAAAGACGTACGGAGGCGCCCAGCGTAAAGTCCACGCAAACGCGATCTGCGGAGAAAGCGCAGCACCAATCGTCCAAAACCCATTCAGCCAGCTGAGGGCTCGTCCGCGGCGGTCGGAGTAGGCCGACCCGATAAGCATGCTGGTAGCCGTCATGCTCAACCCCAATGCCAGGCCAAGAAAGAAGAAGCAGAGCACGCGCATTGCATCAGGGATAAGAACGATAGAGATCGCACTGACTACGAGGAGACAATAACCGCGAATCAGGCTTGCTAGGAAATTGCTGCCCAGCAGCAACGCGCCAAGAGCCGATCCGGAGAACTGTGCGGCAAAGAGGATGCCGGCACGGTTGTCATTGAGGTGCCATCCCGCGGTAAGCGAGGGCAGCGTACATCCCAGCAAAGTCGTGCCAATTCCGGTCAGAACGAACCCGGCATAAAGCCACCAGACAAGGCGGCCGCGAAGACCGTGACTACCCTGCATAGGCTGCCGGCTTCTTCGCTGCAAAACGAAGGGTGTTCAATGCTTAATGTTCCCGCTCTTCGCTTTCATCTTTTGGGTCGATTCACGCACCATCAGTTCAGGTTCCACAACGATGGTTTCGCGGAAACGTTCGGCGCCGTGGAGCCGGTTGAGAACGCATTGGGCCGCAATTCTGCCCATGTTGGAGAGTGGCTGACGAATCGTCGTCAGTCGGGGGTTGTTGAACTCCGCCGCCCGGATGTCATCAAATCCGATCACCGAAATGTCTCCCGGGACATCGAATCCGAAATCCTGCAAAGCACGAATCGCGCCGATGGCGGACATGTCGTTAAACGCAACCACGGCGGTGAAATGCTTGCCGGCCGACATCAGTTGCTGCATGACGGGATAGCCCAGCTGCGGCGAAGAGATGTCGCGCTCCAGTTGCACCACCAGTTCAGGCTTGATCGGAATGCCGATCTGGCGTGCCACTAAGACGAGAGCACGCCACCGTTCGTCGGAGTCGGAACTGAATGGCTGGCCGCGCATAAACGCGATGTGTCGATGTCCGAGAGAGTGCAAGTGGGTGAGAATCAACTCGGCTGCGAAACGATGATCCAGGACAACATTCGTGACTCCCGAAACCGCATGGTTGCCGGCGACCGCGACGATCGGAACGGGGAACGAATGCTCGATGAGCGTATCCACCGCGATCAGAGCCTCGGCCCCGCGTCCCAGGAGCATCCGGCTATATTCTTCCACCAGGTTTTTGTGATGGCGATGGTGGGCGGTGAAATAGAAATACCCTGCCTCCATCAGGTGGTCGCCAATACCGCTTATCACCTGCGTGTGGTAGCCATCGCCCAGCTCAGGAACCAGGATGCCGATGGTCTGCGTGCGACGATTCCGCAGGGAACGAGCCAGCAGACTTGGCTGGTAGTTCAGTTCCTTGGCAGCGGCTTTGATCCGATCGCGGGTGGCTTGCGGAATCGAGCGCCCGGGAACGTCATTTAAGACCACGGAAACAGTGGCTGGATTCAGACCCAGGTGTTCAGCCAGCTTTTTCAGGCTGACAGTGCCATCCACGATCGGTCGTTTTTTTGTCATTTCCGAGTGATTTGGTCGTTGGCCCTACGCTCAGCAGACGATGGGCACCGCACATAAAGCGGCAGCAGAATCACTCGATTTTACGCAGTTTGGAACGAAAAGTACGCTGGAATCTGCCAGTTCGCCCACCCTTATTGTTGCCACCCCCCGCCCAGCGCCTGGTAAAGCTGCACCAGCGCCAGCAGTTCGTTGGTCTGGGCCTGCGCCAGCCCCAGTTCGGCCGAGAAGGAATTCGTCTCGTTGGTCAGCACCTCCAGGTAATCGGTGGTTCCTGCCTTGAAACGTACCTCCGAAAGATGCGCCGCATCCTGGGCGGAGGCTAATAGGCGTTCCTGCTGCACTCTGAACTCCCGATCCTTGCGGTAAGCGATCAACCCGTTCGAGACGTCGCGGAATGCACCCTGAATCGTTTGCTGGTAGGTCAAGAGCATCTGCTCGCGTTCCGCCTCGGCCAGGCGAACATTCGACTTCAACCTACCTCCCTCGAAAATCGGCTGGGTGAACGATCCAGCCAGGTCCCACAGCCCCGCCGGTCCGGTAAACAGGTTTGTGAGCGCCGGACTTTCGTAGCCGGCCGATCCCGTAAGCGAGATCTGGGGAAAATACGCCGCCCGTGCCACACCGATCTGGGCATTCGCAGAAATCAGGTTTGCCTCCGCAGCGCGAACATCCGGACGTCTCTCCAGCAACGACGAAGGCAGCCCGACTGGGACCTCCGGCGCATGCGGCTGTTCGGTGAGCTTGAGCCCACGTGGAACGTCCCCAGGATTGTTTCCCAGAAGAATACTGATGGCATTTTCCTGTTGCGCAATCTGCCGCTCGAAATCCGGAATCTCCGTCGCCGCCGTGTACACCAATTGTTCCGACTGCCGTACATCCAGCAGCGAGTTGATGCCGTGCTGCTGCAGCGTTTGTGTCAGCTTCAGAGATTGGTTGCGCGAATTGTAGGTGCGCTGCGAGATCTCCAACTCCAGGTCCAATTCGCGGAGTTGAAAATACGCGGTCGCAAGGTTCGCCACCAGCGTTGCCTTCACTTCATTTTGCGCCCATTGGTTGCCGAGAACGGTCGCCCGTGCAGCCTCCGTAGCGCGGCGATACTTGCCCCAGAAATCAAGGTTCCACCCCGCGGATCCCGTCAGCTGCCCCTGGGTCACCTCATACGAAGGAATCGGCCCAATCTGGGGGCTACGCTGGCTCGTGATATTGCCGCCGGCGCCGACATTCGGGAATTGATCTGCCCGCGTGATGCCAAGCTGTGCCTGCGCTTGCAAAACACGCGCGGCAGCAAGGCGAATATCGTAATTATTCTTGAGCGCGGTGCGGATCAGGCTTTGCAGTTGCGGATCCTGGAACACTTCCTCCCATTTATCATCGCCCAGCGACGCACCCGACGAAGCGGCTGTTTGCCCAGTATTGCTGGGCTGCGACGCCTCCGCTGTACCCGAAGGCGCGTCAGCCGCGGTCCCCCGATACATGGTGGGCACATCGACATTCGGCCGCTTGTAGTTAGGCCCAACCGCACACCCGGTCAGCCATGTCATGCCGAGCACGAGAGTAAGAAACGCAGCATATGAAGTCTTCAAAGTTCCAGTCATGGATTAATCCCCACTTCCTTCCTGCAGCCCATAGACGGGCGTTGGCGACGACACGCGATCGCGTCTTGCCCGGAAGAACGAAACCCGGTCAAGCACCTTCTCCTGGAATTCCTCAAGATAGAGGTAGATGGCCGGCGTAACAAACAGCGTGATGAATTGCGAGACGATGAGTCCGCCGACGACAACCAGTCCGAGTGGCCGCCGCGAAGATCCGTCCGCTCCGTATCCGAGCGCGATCGGAAGCGCACCCAGCAGCGCCGCCATGGTCGTCATCATGATGGGACGGAACCGTTCCAGGCTGGCGTCGTGGATCGCCTGATCATCGGGAATCCCCTGCCGCACGCGCTGTTCCGCAAAGTCAACGATCATGATGCCGTTTTTCTTTACGATGCCCATCAGCATGAACATGCCGATATAGGCATACAGCGAAGCTTCCGCGCCGAAGAGCCACAACGTCAGCAGGCCGCCCAACAGCGCGACCGGCAACGACGAAAGCACGGTCAGCGGGTGCAGGTAGCTCTCGTACAGGATGGCCAGGATTACGTACATGACGAAGACCGCCACCACCATCAACACAGCAAGGTCTCTGACGGTGTTGCGGAACGTGAGCGCTTCGCCCTGCAGTTCTCCCACCACGCCCGGCGGCAGCAGTTGTTTCGCCGTGCCTTCCACGAAGTCAGTGGCCGGACCAATCGCGAAACCGGGCTTTAAGTTGAAGAACATGGTCACGCTGGTGAACTGATTAATGTGGTTGACCGCTTGTGGCCCGATCACCGGATGCCAGCTTGTCACCGCGTTCAGCGGAACCATGCGCAGCCCGTCGTCGCTCTTTATATAAAGTCTACCGAGGTCCTCTGGCGCGGAACGCTTGTCATCCGCCACTTCCAGGATCACCTGGTACTGATCGGTTGGCTTCTTGATCAGGTAGCTGTAATTCTGCGAATAGGCATCATGCAGAAGCGTAAGAATGCGGCTTTCCGAGACGCCATATAGCTTCGCCTGGTCGCGCAGGATATCCACCTGCAGGTTTGGCGTGTGGTTATACAGGTCGGAGTTCACGAACAGAAACCCTGGATACGCCTGCATCTTGGCCATCATCTTCCCGGCCGTGTCGTACACCTGGGCAGCGTCGATGCCTGAGAGCGCGTAGGCGAACTGCCCCTGCGCATTCGCGGTCGCGCCGGTACTGATTTCCAACGCTGGGTTCGGTTGCAAAAAAGCCAAAGCTCCGGGGATCGCACTGCTGATCCCGCCCATCAACTGGCCAGCTACCGCCGCAATTGGGGGACGCTCGGAAGGCGGTTTCAAGAACGCAATCAGAAATACCTGGTTCGACCCCATGAACGCACCATTCCCGCTCATGGTGAAGGTGCTGCGTACGGCGGGATTCGCCTTCATGATCTTTTCCGCCTGGGACTGATAGGCGTGCATCTGGTCGGGCGACGTTCCTTCCTGGGTCACCATCACGCCGCGTATGAACGAACTGTCGCCCACAGGCAGGAATGATTTCGGCACCACGTAGAAGAGGTAGCCGGTGCCGATCAAACACACTACCCAAACCACGGCCGACACCCATCGATTGCGAAGGAAAAACCACAGCGAACGCCCATAAACATCCAGCACGCGACGTTCGAAAGCGCCGAAAACCCGTTCCATCCAGGTCTTCTTCGCGCCTTCACCGCGCTGCGACAACAGTCGCGAGGTCATCAGCGGAGTCAAGGTAAGGGACACTACGCCGCTGGCGAGAATCGAGATCACGATCGTGATCGAGAATTCCCGGAAGATGCGCCCCATCAAGCCGCTCATGAAAACCAGCGGGATGAAGACCGCGGCCAGCGAAAGCGTCATGGCCAAAATGGTGAAGCTGATTTCCTTGGCTGAGTTCAACGAAGCTTCAAACGCATTCTGCCCTTCCTCCATCAAGCGCACCGTGTTTTCCAGGAACACGATGGCATCGTCCACCAGGAATCCGATGGCGAGCGTAAGGGCCATAAGCGAAAGGTTATCGAGGCTATAGCCAAGCAGGTGCATGGCGATGAACGTCAGCAGCAGCGACAGCGGCAGCGCTACGGCGGGGATCAGCGTGTCGGTCGCTCTGCCCAAAAAGATGAAGATCACCGAGACCACCAGCACGAATGCGATCCACAGCGTGGCTTGCACGTCCTTGATGCTGCCCACGATGGTCTGCGAGCGATCGTACGCAGGCACCAGCAGAACGGACGACGGAAGCTGCGACTGAATGGTCGGGATCACCTTCCCCACCGACTTCGCTACGTCCACTGCGTTCGCGCCCGCGCGCCGAAACACTGCCACCACTACGGTCGCGCCGGGCTGCGGATATCCGCGCACCCAAAACCGCATGTCGATGCGCTCGTCCTGCACCGACTGCCTGGAATTCGCCACATCCTTCAGGTACACTGGCGCGCCGCTCGTTTGCCCGACGATGAGGTTGTCGTATTCCTGCGCCGTAGAGAGTTGCCCTTGCGGCTGAAGCAGAAAGCTCCGGTGAGGCCCATCGAACTGGCCGGCGCCGGTATAAGCGGTTCCGTTCTTGATCGCGTTCGTCAGGTCTTCAAGAGTGATGTTGCGAATCGCCATCGCCGATGGGTCCGCCTTGATCCGCACCGCCGACTGCGTTCCGTAGACCGCAACCTGGCTTACGCCCGGCAGAATGCTGAGACGCTCGCCCACCTGCGTGTTGGCGTAATCGTAAAGCTGGCCCTCCGTCGCGGTGTCGCTGACCAGCGCAATGTATTCAATCGGCTGATCGTTGGGGTTCGTCTTGGTGAACGTCGGCGGACTGGGCAGATCGACCGGCAACTGCCCTTGCGCGCGCGTGATGGCCGCTTGCACATCTGTCGCTGCCCCGTCCAGGCTCTTCGAGAGATCGAACTGCAGCACGAAGCTGGAATGTCCCTGGCCGTTGTTCGAGGTCACCAGTTCCAGGCCGGGGATCTGCATGAACTGGCGTTCCAGCGGCGTGGCCACGTTATTGGCCATCGTGTCCGGCGTCGCACCCGGATAGTTGACTTGTACCTGGATGACCGGATAATCCACTGCCGGCAGATCGCTGACCGGCAAGCCAAAATATGCGCCCACGCCGAACAGGATGACCGAGACGGTCAGTGCAATCGTCATGACCGGACGACGGATGAAGACTTCTGAAAGATTCATGACCGGTCTCCTTTACCGCTCTGCGCGTGGCTGTCGGCGTTGGTTGCGGGCGCAGCCGGAGTGCCCGCGTCGACACGCACTTTACCGCCTGGCCGAACCAGCATTTGTCCCGCCAGCACCACCCGCTCGTTGGGCGCAATCCCCTGGAGTACCACCACGTCGTCTCCCTGGCGCTGGCCCAACTTCACGGGGCGCAATTCCGCCGTGTCGTCCGCCTTTACCACGTATACGAAGGTGCCCTGCTGGCTGATCTGGGTCGCCTGGTTTGGAATGAGCACGGCCGACTTCTCCGTCGCCAGGACCAGCTTCACGTCGACAAACTGACCCGGCCAGAAGTGACGGTCGGCGTTGCTCATGGTCGCGCGCAGATTCACCGTGCCGCTTCCGTTCTGCACCGCGTTATCGAGAAACTCCACGCGTCCCGGCTTGGCTGCGCCCTCTGCGTCGGACGGAAGCCGTACTGCAGCTTTCAGCGTGCCGCGCGCCATCTGTCGTTGGACTTCAGGAAGATCGCTCTCGGTAACCGTGAAATTCGCGTAGATCGGGTCAAGCCGCTGAACCGACAGCAGCGACGTGGCATTCGCCTGCACCACGTTTCCTACATCCACCAGGCGCGATCCGGCCCGGCCGTGAATGGGGGAGTGGATGTAGCAGTACTCAAGGTTGAGCTTGGAGGTTTCGAGAGCAGCTCCCGCCGCTTCCACCAGCGCCTGGTCCACGTCGACTGCGTTCTTCTTCGTATCGAAATCCTGTTTCGAGATCGCGTTGGTGCCGATGACCTCTTCGTCGCGCGCGAATTGAATCTTGGCCAGGTCGAGTGCCGCTTTCGACTGGGCCAAAGCCGCCTGCGCCGAATCCACCTGCGCCTTATAAGGACGAGGATCGATGACAAACAGCAACTGACCTTTTTCGAGGTTGTCCCCGTCCTGGAAATGCCGCTCAACGATGCGTCCGCCCACTTGGGGTGTAATCGTCACCGACTCGAATGCCGCATTTCTCCCGATTTCATCCAGGTACTTGGGAACATCCTGCGCCGTCGCGTTTACCACCGTCACCAGCGGTGCCGGCATCATCGGCGCTGCCTCGACATTGCTTTTGCCGCAGCCGGCCATCGCCAGCAGTAAGAGTGCCCCTGCAACTGATCCAGCCCATACGTGCAAAGTTTTTGAAGTCATGCTCGCTTTAGTCATTGCCATCCTCATCCTCAAAGCCCGTTGACTCACGCCGTAATCGCAAGATGCGGAGCGAACAGCGACACAAAGGAGTTGCGCAATTCGCCCAACGTCGTCTTCTCCGAACCCGTATTCACCAACCGGTGATAATTCGACTCCATGCCTTTTCCCAGAGCCTGCAATGCCCGGGTTCGAGCGTCGATCATGTCGCGCCTTGAACACCCCAGCAGAACGCAACATTCCTGGTCGGAGTAGTGCTCCAGCACCGAGATCACGTACACGAAGCGCTCGAATGTCGGAAGCGCGAGGATCGATGCCATGGCCAGTTGCTCCTCCGAGAACAGCCGGACCTCGCTTTTCAACGCAGAGACTGACCGCGCGCTCTCTTCCGCCGAGGTCGCCTTCATAACGCTCAACGCGTTTTCGATGATTTTCCGTTTTGCCCATGAGCGAGCCCATTCCTTGAAAACCGGGTTCCCCTCGACCGCATCCTCGAGGCCGGAAACAAAACACTCCTCAGCCTTTTGACGATCGGCGGTGAGAAGGAATGACAGCAGGTAAAGGCTGTTCATTTCTTCTTTGAAAATCTGTTGAAAATCGTCGCTGCTCGCGTACTGCGCGGGTCGAACAACTTGTCTTGTCTCCGCCATAATCACTCCGTGCTTCTGTCGCTTATTGCCTGTCATCTATATGTCGAACGGACGGCGCTAAAAACGACAGAAAGTGCTGATATCTCATCCATAAATGTTGGTTCCGCGATCATTGCCCTCGCGGAATGCGTTTAATCGTGCGATTGGGTTGGGTTCGCCGTGTCTCGCAGCTTGCGGTGGCAAACCCTCGTGAGCCGCGACAACACGTGCCGGTTGCATACACCACCACAGGAAAACTTCGCGCCTTCTTCCATCAAATCAAAGATCGCGCTTTCACCATCGCGGCTGATGACTGTGACGCTGCTCAGGTCAATCACCAGTTTGCGTCCATCGAGGTCGCGGGCCGCGTTTCTCCAACTAGTACGAAGCTCGCTTACCCACGGTTCCGTGAGCATTCCCTCAACGACCAGTCGCCGCTTGGATCGTGTGTCGATCGTGGAAATCTTGAACATAGGGCCTTCTATCGCTGCCCTTGCAAGTGCACACCGATTGCCAAACAGCATCGTCCCGCAAGCCGCTGAATCCACGGATGAATGCAAAAGTATCGACGATCATGTGTCGAACAATGTCGAGATCGAGTGTCGACACTGTCGAGAGTGTCGATCGAAATCTTGAATGCATAAAAGTTAAGAAATAATGAATCGAGCACGACGATGCCAACGACCGCGTCAGTCTTCGAGCGGATTAGACGGCGCCAGAGCTACGCTGCGCGACGCAGCGAACGGGAGTCCTGCGCACGCGCCACGCGCGCAGGGCGCATGACGATGCGCTTTCCCACCAGCCGAATGTGAGTCTTGGTGGACTCTTTCTTCCTGGCCTCGCTCCGCAGAGCGCGGAAGAACGCCAGCATGAAGAAAATGGCAGCGCTGCAAAAACTCGTAAATGAAATGAATTGGATCACGCCACGAGGTAGTGCACGGCGCATGCCATTCTCTGCCGCATGGCTCGTTCGGCAGAAGTTCATGAATGTATTGGGATTTTCGAATTCGCGGTGCCCGTGAGTACGCTCACAGCGGTGTCGCTGCCTTCGACAATTGTCGAAACCTACGACACTCTTCGCGGATCGATGCCGAGCTTCTTCATGCGCGAGATCAACGTCGTGCGCTTGATGCCCATGCGCTCCGCCGCTCCATCGGCGCCGGCCACGCGTCCGTTGGTGCTCTTCAGCATGCGAAGAATTTCATCACGATCATGGTTTTCGCGTGTGTCCCCAACCGGGCTGCTCCCGCCGTGATTGCTGAGCTCCCCGATGGGCGCTTGCAACGCCGGTCCGCGGGTCAGGATCACTGATCGCTCAATGAAATTCTCCAGCTCCCGGATATTTCCGGGCCAATGCCAGCTCGTGAGCTTTTTCATCGAGGCGGCGGGAATCGACTCGATCTGCTTTTCCATGCGCCGGCCATATTTCTGCGTGAAGTAACGGACCAGCAGCGGAATATCGTCCGGCCGTTCGCGCAACGGCGGAATACGGATTGGAAAAACGTTCAGGCGATAATACAAATCGCTGCGGAATTCACGGTCCTCGATCATTCTCTCGAGGTCGCGGTTGGTGGCTGCGACCAGCCGTACATCCACTTTCTTCGTCCGCGTGCTGCCCAACCGCTCAAATTCACGTTCCTGTAACGCGCGCAGCAATTTGGGCTGGATATCGAGCGGAATATCTCCCACTTCGTCGAGAAACAGCGAACCCTGGTCGGCCAATTCCAGGCGGCCCAACTTCTGCGAAATTGCGCCCGTAAAGGCGCCGCGCTCATGGCCGAACAGCTCGCTCTCCAATAGCCCCGTCGGAATCGCAGCGCAGTTCAGCTTGACGAAGGTCCGATCCTTACGACGGCTGCGATCGTGGATGGCGCGCGCGATCAACTCTTTGCCAGTTCCCGTTTCGCCGAGGAGCAGCACCGTAGAGTCGCTGGGAGCCACGGTGTCGACCATATTCAGGACGTGGCGGAGGGCGGAACTCTGCCCCACAATTCCTTCAAAGTCCATTTCCCCGCGGATTTCCTGTTCCAAGTACAGCTTTTCCTGCGCAAGCTTATCTTTGAGATCAG
Source organism: uncultured Acidobacteriaceae bacterium (assembly GCA_963703075.1). Taxonomy (GTDB): domain Bacteria; phylum Acidobacteriota; class Terriglobia; order Terriglobales; family Acidobacteriaceae; genus Korobacter. Next base: position 519,678 of record OY969786.1, on the reverse strand, counting down.
CAATCTCTCCGTAGGCGAGTGCATTTTCTACGCCGACCGCAACCTGCTGTGCGACCTGCGTCAGAAAGGCGACCTCGTCCTCGTCGAACGCATTCTCCTCCCGGCTCGTCACCGCCAGGACGCCCAGCATCCTGTCCCGGCTCACCAAAGCCACATCGCAAAACGACTTCATGCCTTCGCCCGACGCCTTCGCATAGAACGCTGCCGGCACATCGTCGGGATGTAGCCGGTTTAGCACCCACGGCTTTCCACTGCGGAAGATCTCGCCAGGTTGCGTGCCCTCGATGGGCACGAGTAGCCCTTCCGTGAAGAAACCTCTGCCCTCAGGAATATCCAGGGCGTGAACTCGTAATTCCTTCCCGCTAGGCTCGGGCAGCATGATGGCGGCGGCATCGCAGCACATGACCCGGCGCACGCTCGAAGAAATGGTTCGCAACAGGTCGTCGAACTTGCGCGTCGACACCACTTGGTTCGTCAAGTCCAGCACCAGCTTCAGTCGATCTTGCGCCTGGCGCGATAGATAAAAGTTCACCGCCGCATCGATGGCGAGCGCGATCTGGTCTGCGACCAACGTCAGGAAATGAACTTCTTCCGCGGGATAGCCATGCGACCGCGCGCTGCCGAGGCTCATTACGCCCAGACGACGTTCGCCTCTCGCCAGTGGCAGATGACAAGTTGATCGAATCCCGGCCTGCTTCAAGAATTCCGCATGCCCATTGAAGCGAGTTTCCGCCCGCCAGTCCGGCGTCATCAGCACTTCCTGGGTCCGGTGAACCCACTCCATTGGCGTGTTCTCTACAACTACTTCAGCGCGGGATAAATCACTTCTTCTGCCATTGGAATACAGCAGGTGCCAGGCGACGGCGCCGCTCTCCTCAAACGTAACGATCTGCAAATAGTCGAAAGCGACGACGTCGCGTAGCTTTTCCACGAGCACACTGCTGGTCGAATCGCAATCGCTGCACGTGCCGATGGCATTGGCAGCACGCACCAGCGCCTCATAGCGTTCGGTGTACGGCATCGAGAGTGTGATCGAAGGTGTACTCATGCGCTTGGTCGTAGCGTGATCGGGCCGCCACGCGGGCATTTCCGCCAGATCCCCACGTATGGGTGATCAGATGTTGGGAGGGGCTCGAAGGCTTCTAGAAAAAAGTGCCCGAAATTGGACGCTCTCGACCCAAAATCGGACGCTTTCAAGAAGCACTAGCAGGCTGGAAAATTAACTTTTGAATAATCTCGCCAGTCGATCGACGTCGGCGCTCCCGGCATCGCTAATCACGAAATAGCGCAGGCCCCCTTCGCTCCAGGTTTCCATGTTGTACGAAAGACCCTTGGGTTGCAGGGTACCTGGGGCGAGCGATGCCGGCACGGCGCGGTCCTGGAAGATAAAGACAGAAACGTGGTGCTTGCCGATGTCGTAGATCAAATGTGCGCCTGGGACTTGATCGAGATACGCCATCCGCCCACCGACCAGGGTGAAACCTGTGTTTTGCAGCTCTGGCAGGTTGAAGGCAAACGGAATTTTCCCCTGGAACCACGGCTTGACCGTGTGCCGGTCAGTCGACACCACGTCAACCGGGGAAGAACTCGCGAGGGTAGCTACGTGTAGGTCGGCTATCTCGCTGAATGTTTGTTCGTTCGCTTTCTTGGTGCGCATGAACGTCGAGAGGAGTAGTCCAAAAGCGAGAACAATGCCTGCCGCCACTGCCAGCATCCACCCAGAACGCAGGTTCACCGACAGGAAGCGGCGACCGGGTGTGACCGTTTGCTGGATCCTTCTCTGGAAATCGGCGCTGGGCTGGTAGGCGCGGCCCGCGGCCTGAATTGACCGGCTCAGCTGGGTCCGCGTCAGCGCTTCGGCCGAGCACGAGAGACAGCTCCGAATGTGACGATCGAAGGTGCGCATTTCACCTTCCGGAAGTTCGCCATCCAGATACGTGTCGAGCTTTGCTCTTGAAAATTCACACTCCATAATTCATTCCTTTTTGCGTCCCGGTCGTCGCACGGTCCCGTTGAGTCGTCTTTTGCAATGCCTCGCGCAACGCTTTTCTCGCCCGCGACAAACGTGACATCACCGTCCCCATCGGCACGGAAAGAGCTTCGGCAATTTCCTGGTACGACATCTCTTCTACCTCGCAGAGTAGGATCGCCTCCCGGTAGTGCACCGGCAACTCCGCAATCGTCCGTTGCAGAACTTGCGAGTCGATACGCGTCATCAGAATTGACTCTGGCGTTTCCCTCTCGATTGCCAACTCCGGTCCGTCCTCTTCCGTATCGAGGGGAACCGTGGAAGTCGCTTTCAGTCCGGTGCGCGAAGTCAGGAAGGTATTGCGCAGGATGCGGTACATCCAGGCGCGAAAATTTGTTCCCGGCTGGAACGATGAGAATCCCTTCAGCGCCTTCGCGTACGTCTCCTGCACCAGGTCTTCCGCTTCCGCGCGGTCTTGCGTGAGCCATTGCGCAAAATTGTAGAGCTGCGCGAAAAGCGGCATCGCCATCGCTTCAAACGAATCGGGCTCAGGACCGGGTCGAGACATTCCCACCAGAGTGCAACTCCGCGACAGACGCTTTATTCCCGGGCCATGCAGTTTTTTTTTGCGAACCCGGGATTTGAACGGATACAGCATACTCCGCTGCTCGTCTTCCTCCACGAATGCCTGGAATAAATCCGGCCTGCCCTTGTTTTCCTACCCGAACGAAGGGCAGCGAGACGGCGTCTTGACCGTCCGGGCGCTTCTGTCGAGCACCAAACAGGAAAGTAATATGCATCCATTCGATCTTCAGGCGGCTTTAACCGCGAAGCACGCGCAACATATCGTGCTCATCCACTTCCCTATCGCGCTGTTTCTCGCCGCAGTGCTCTTTGATCTGCTTGCGCAACGGACGAAGTACCAGGGACTGGCCGATGCCTCGTATTACAACTTGCTGGGCGCAGCGCTCTTCACCTTCCCGGTTGTCGTAACCGGGCTTCTGGCATGGCATTTCCAGTTGGAAGGACAGAAATTCAAGGGCATCCTGCGGATGCACGCGCTCTTAGCCGGTGCGTCGACCCTCTTCATCTGGCTGGTGTGGTGGATCCATTTCCGATCGCGCCGGCGCAACGACCGTCTTCCCAACTTCCGCTTCGCGATCGAATTGCTCGGTACGGCCTTAATCGCCCTCACCGCACACCTCGGCGGCTTTCTCAGCGGCGTGAATGGAGTGAGCTCGTGAACGATGCATCCGCCATTCCGATTTCTGTGGAATACAACCTTCGCATCGCGGTTATACGTCCTGTAAGACAGCCGATGGAGGCGACATGAGCGACACATCGAAAAACCTGATCGACGATCAGATACAAGAAATGCAGAACGACGGCATTGACCGCCGAGGATTCCTCAAATGCATGGCGTGGGTGGGCACCGGACTGGTATGGACCGTGGCCGGCGGCATCCCCACGGCGCAGACCTTTGCAAGCAGCGCCTCGCGTCTCGCGAAAAAGTCCGCGGATTTCACCTTCGCGCAAATCAGCGACAGCCACATGGGCTTTAACAAGCCTGCCAATCCGGATGTGGCCGCCACCTTGCAAGCCGCCATCGACAAGATCAACGCACTGCCTGCGGCTCCGGATTTCCTGCTCCACACCGGCGACATCAGCCACCTGTCGCGACCCGAACAGTTCGACACCGTCGACCAATTGCTCAAAGGATCGAGGGCCAAGGACGTGTTCTACGTCCCCGGCGAGCATGATGTGCTCGATGACAACGGTGCGTCGTACCGCGAGCGCTACGCGAAAAATACCCAGGGTGATGGCTGGTACAGCTTCGACAAAAAAGGCGTCCACTTCATGGGACTGGTGAATGTCATGAACCTGAAAGCCGGAGGCTTGGGTTCACTCGGCGGTGAACAGCTCGCGTGGATCGAAAAGGACGTCAAGCACCTGAAATCGAGCACCCCCATCGTCGTTTTCGCGCACGTGCCGTTGTGGTCCGCGTATCCCCAGTGGGGATGGGGCACCGAAGACAGCGCGCAGGCACTCGGCCATCTGAAGAAATTCGGATCGGTGACCGTGCTGAACGGTCACATCCACCAAGTCATGCAGAAAGTCGAAGGTCATGTGACCTTCCATTCTGCAATGTCTACCGCCTTCCCCCAACCGCATCCCGGACAAGCCGACTCTCCCGGACCGATGAAGGTTCCCGCGGACCAACTGAAGAGCCTGCTCGGCATTACCGACGTGGACTACGTCCGCGGCCATCATTCGCTCGCCGTCGTGGATTCAACCCTGGCTTAGCGGGAGCGCCCCCGCCATTCACCAGCAACCCAGTTCGGATTCTTGAAGAAGGAGCACATCGTGACGAACAAACAAGCTTGGCTCGCAGCCCCACTCCTGGTCGCAACCCTGTTTTTGGCGACGACCGCACGCACCCTCGCCGCGGACAATTCAACCGCTGCGCCGCCCGCGCAAGTCAAGATCGACAACTTCAGCTTCGGTCCCCAGACCCTCACCGTTGCCGTTGGAACCACGGTGACCTGGACGAATCGTGACGATATCCCGCACACCATCGTCAGTACCGACGGTGTTTTCAAGTCCAAGGCGCGCGACACCGACGAAACGTTTTCCTTTACCTTCACGAAGGCAGGCACGTATACCTACTTCTGCTCGGTGCATCCCAAAATGACCGGCACGATCGTCGTTCAGTAGGCGGCGATCGCGCCGTATGTGTTGGTCAATGAATGGCGCCGTATTTCCGCAGAATCTCTTTCGTTTTGTCTACCGGTAGCGCCTCGACGGTGTGCCCATTCCCGCTCATTGTCGTGGCGCGCAACATGGAGTTATAGATCGCTTCTTCGGTCGCTTCGATCGCCGCCAGGAACAATGGTGACATCGCATCGTTGGTCAACACTTCCGTATGTCGGGTCAGGGCCTTGTCCGCCGTGCGGATCCGGTTCTGCTCCGCCGTCGAGAAAGCGATCACGTAATCCCCGCTGCCATTGGAGGCGGCGCTGCCGGTGCGCGCTAGTCCCAGCAGAGCTCTTGCCGCCAGTCGTTTCAGGTTGCGGCCGTCAATGGGCGCATCGGTTGCAACCACGATCATGCACGACCCGTCGGCGCGGCCACTTCCACTCCCTGCTTGCTGCAACTCTTTCCGCAAATAGTATTGTCCAAGCTCCTGCCCGACCGGAGCACCCGCAATCGTCAGCACGCCGCCGAAATTCGTTTGCACGAGAACCCCGATGGTGTAGCCGCCGAGACTACTCGGAAGACGACGCGATGCAGTCCCGATGCCACCCTTCCAGCCGAAAGCCACCGTGCCCGTTCCCGCGCCAACGTCTCCTTCCTCTACCAGACCGCCTTTTGCGCTCTTGATCGCAGCAAACACATCTTCCGGTGCGACATGACGCCCGCGGATGTCGTTCAGATATCCGTCGTTGGTCTCGCCCACCACCGGGTTGAACGATAAAACATCCTCGTTCCCCGGCAGACTCAGCATGTAGCTGGTGAGCGCGTCCGCTACCTGCGGCACGCTCGTCGTATTGGTGAGTAGCGACCGGCCCTTCAATCTCATTGAGTTCATCCACCTGCGTGGTGCCGGTAATTTTCCCGTATCCATTGCCAACGAAGATCGCTCCCGGCACCTTCTCGCGGTATAAGTTGCCGGGGTGCGGCACGATGGCCGTTACTCCGGTACGAACATTTTCGCCGCGAATGATCGTCTGCTGCCCGACTGTAACTCCACCGACGTCGGTAATTGCATCCAGGGGACCGGCTGGCAAGATGCCGATTTTCAGCCCCAAATCCGACGCGCGCGGACGCTGATTAGAACTTGTAGGATTTTGGGCGAAGGCGAAAACAGACAGCAGCGACAAGGCAATCGAGGCCAGGAGCCGTTTGGTCATAGCCCCGCATTATAGGTGGGTCGCCCGCAACGCTCGACATTTCGATGTATCCCTGTCCCGCCGATGGTTTTTGACCTGAAACTCGACTACGATGAACCGCCAGCCAGCAACACTGTGGAAATATCATGTCTCAACCCACCAATACTGCCGATCTCCCGATTCTGTCGCGTCGCAGAATGCTGCGCATCCTTGCAGCCGCAACGGCCGGAATTTCGTTTGCCCCGGTCGTGGTCGGGCAGGGCTACTGCCGGGACGGGTACGAAACCAAAGCGTGTCCCTTGCCATCCGAGGTGGCCACCGCCCCCATTAAGCCGGTGTTCGCGCCAACTGGCTGGCAAACCACCGCCATCGATCACCTGTCATTTCAAGTCGCGGACTACCGCAAGGAAGCCGCCTTCTATGCCGCGCTCCTCGGTTGGACGCTGCGGAGCGACGATGGCACACAAGCCATTCTCGACATCGGAGATTGGGCCTCCGTCATCTTCAAGCAGGCTTCACCGGGATTTCTGCAGAAGGAACCGGCTTCGAGCGACGGCAGTCCCGTGCATGCGGTGGTGGATTCAATCGGCTTCGTCATTGCTCCATGGAATGCAAAGGAGATTGGCGTCCAACTGCGAAAACGCGGCTTGGCGGCCGTGGCCGAAAACGACGCTCACGGCTTCGAGAGTTACCGCACAAAGGATCCCGATGGCTTCGACCTGCAGATCTGCAATGGCAACGGGCTTGCCAGAGACCGCCGAACGAAACTTGCGCATGAGACGCCGTCATCCCCCTTTGCGCCAACCGGCTGGAAGACGGTATGGCTCGATCACATTTCTTTTCGCGTGACGAACTACAAGGAGAGCGCCTCGTTCTATTGCAATCTGCTCGGATGGAAGCCGACCTACGACGAAGGGAGCCAGATCGAATGCTTGATGGGCGACGTCGGAAACATCATCATCCGCGGCGGCAATGCATTCGATCCGAAAGTTAAGAACTCCCAGCAGCCACGCCATGCGATCATCGATCACATCTCGTTCGGAATCGAGCCATGGGATACGGACCGTGTAAAGGCGGAACTCGAAAAACGCGGACTGCCCGCGCGAGTCGACACAGCGCAATCAGGCGAGATCCACGTCGCTTCCTACAAGAGCTATCACACCGAAACTCCCAACGGATACAACCTCCAGATCAGCCCCATCACCCGGCAAAGCCGCTTGACGCTATCGCAAGCCGTAAAGCCTAAACGTCCAGAGGAACGACGGTAAACCGGTCATCAGGTTCTCGCTTTCACCACAAATGTGAAGAAAGCTGCTGACTGGTGCGCTAAGGTTTCGTTGGCTCTCGCTCACCCTGGCTGCCCTGTTTTGCCTCCCGCTCCATGAGTTCTTGCGAAAGCGCATGCGCGTTGGTCGAGTGTTCATGCGCCTGTTTGCTGAGCTCGTGGGCGCTCAGGTGATCCCCTTTGCCGTGCGCGGTAGCGGCTGCGGAATGGCTATGGGCGGCTAAATTGTGAAGTTCTGCGACACGATTGTGCGAGCTCTGCGGCATAGCAAGTCTCCTGGAAGGTTGCGGTTATACGATGGGTTCAGTGACAACCTTGAAGGGGTCGAGCATCACTTCTCCCCGGATCGAACTTTCGACTGTGGACGCAGCGATATTGTCACACTCATTCGCGTGCAATTTCGCGGCTACATTTTCATGCAGGAGAGCGCTCTGGCTGTGGCCGTGCGCCATATAGGCATGATGGACGGCCTCTTCGTGCTCCTCGGCCTGCACATACTTGGCCGCCTGCTTGTAATAATGTGCAGCACGCTCATGGTGATGAGCCGCAAGATCGTAGTGCTCCCAGGTTTTCGACATCCAGTTCTCCTTCACTCATCTCCGACCCCAGCCGACAGGCGGTTGCAATGCGGAGCGAGTGGAATATCGTCCTTCATTGCGAAGTTGTCGTCTGGTCAAAAATGAACACCCAGTATCCGGCAACCCCACCAGACCGCGTTCTCGGCGCCCAGTAATCCGATTTGTGGATTGACGGGCGTGAGCGCAGCGAAAGCCCGCAGCCGAAATCCCGAGTAGCCGAGGGATCTCTTCTTTGCTGGTGCCGGGAGGGGGACTTGAACCCCCACAACCATTTCTGGTCTGCGATTTTAAGTTGAGGCGCTTTGCGGGCGTGAGCGCAGCGGGAGCCCGCAGCCGAAATCCCGAGCGTAGCCGAGGGATCTGTTCTTTGCTGGTGCCGGGAGGGGGACTTGAACCCCCACAACCATTTCTGGTCTGCGGATTTTAAGTTGAGGCGCTTTGCGGGCGTGAGCACAGCGGGAGCCCGCAGCCGAAATCCCGAGCGTAGCCGAGGGATCTGTTCTTTGCGGGCGTGAGCGCAGCGGGAGCCCGCAGCCGAAATCCCGAGCGTAGCCGAGGGATCTCTTCTTTGTTGGTGCCGGGAGGGGGACTTGAACCCCCACAACCATTTCTGGTCTGCGGATTTTAAGTTGAGGCGCTTTGCGGGGGTGAGCGCAGCGGGAGCCCGCAGCCGAAATCCCGAGCGTAGCCGAGGGATCTCTTCTTTGCTGGTGCCGGCAGGGGACTTGACCCCCAAACCTTCTGGTCTGCGGATTTTAAGTTGAGGCGCTTTGCGGGCGTGAGCGCAGCGAAAGCCCGCAGCCGAAATCCCGAGCGTAGCCGAGGGATCTCTTCTTTGTTGGTGCCGGGAGGGGGACTTGAACCCCCACAACCATTTCTGGTCTGCGGATTTTAAGTCCGCTGCGTCTGCCAGTTTCGCCATCCCGGCTCGAGAAGGCCTCGCTCTTCCAGTCTCGCACAGCCAATGCCCGCTGCCAATCCATCAGACTCCAAGCCCGGCTCCTACCCGTCACCTTCCCGGATGTTTCGCGCACTTGTAGAATCCACCTGATTTGCCGACATCGCCAGAAGCCATCGACTCCTCTTCCGATCCGCGTCTCGCGCGCTACGCGCGGCTGTTTCTCGGACTGGCATTCATTCTCGCGCTCTTCGGCCTGTGCTGCAGCGCCATCGCTTCGGCCGACACTTGGTGGCACCTCGCCACCGGACGCTGGATCGTCCAGCACCACGCCATCCCGCATACCGATCCCTTCTCTTTCGCCACCCCCGGCAAGCCCTGGGTCGCACACGAATACCTCACCGACATCGTGATGTTCTTCCTCCATCGCGCCGGCGGATTCATCGCCCTCGCTGTCGTCAACGCTTTGCTGCTCACCGTCGCCTTCGCCATCGTCGCGCACTCCGCCCATTCTTCCCGCTTCGTTGCCTATGCGGCAGCCCTCCTTGCGGCCTACGCTTCGCAACCGGCCTTTGCCCTCCGTCCGCAGTCGATCTCGCTCGCCTTCGGCGCCGCGTTTGTCTGGATCATCCGCCACGCTCTGCAGCACCATAAGCCGCGCTGGCTCTTCGCTTTTCCCTGCCTCATGTTGCTGTGGGTGCAACTGCACGCCGGATATCTGCTTGGCATCGGCCTCATCATTCTCTTTCTCGCTGCCTCCGCACTCGATGCCTTGATCCGCCGTTCCAACACCACTCCGCGCGAATTACTCGCTCTTGCGATCTCCGGCATCGCCTGCATCGCGGTGGTCCCGTTGAATCCGAACGGATTCACCATGCTTACCTTCCCCTTCTTCGTCATGCGGATGAAGATCAACCAAACCATCCTCGAGTGGCAGTCTCCCAACCTTCACGACCCTCATCTCTATCCCTTCATCGCGCTCGCCGTGCTCACATTTCTTTCGCTGCTGGTCAGCAAAGAAAAATATCGTCCGGGCTCATTCCTGATCTACGCCGCCCTGCTCGCCGCCGCCCTCAAATCTGCGCGCAATATTCCGGTGTTCTGTCTCGTGGCGGTCGTGCTTCTTGCCGATCATCTCTGGCTTCCCGCTTCCGACGCGCTCGCCCGCAGGCTCTCCGCTCCCGTGCGAGCCGCCGCGGCCGCCGTTCTTCTCGCCCTCGCTGGATATTTCTGTGCCCAGGCGGCTTCCCGCGGCCTCGCCTTCCAGGCCTTGGCGGAAAAAGATCTCTATCCCCGCGCCGCCGTCACGTACCTCGCCGAACACCATCTTGCTCCCTACGTTTTAAACGACTACACCTTTGGCGGTTACATGATTTGGCGTCTCCTTCCCGCCTATCAGGTCTATGTCGACGGCCGCGCCGACCTCTATGGCGACGAGTTTCTTTCCCAGTATGTTGAGATTTACAACGGTCAGGCCGATCCAACCTCGTTTCTCGACCGCAATCACATCAATACCGTCCTCCTAGCACCTTCCGCCGGCCTCGTCACCCTCCTCCGCATGATCACCGTTCGCGGAGACTGGACGCTCGCATATGAGGATCCCCACGCCGTCATTTTCATTCGGCGTCATTCTGTCTCCCAGCCACCCCGCGAGAGACCCTGAATGCGACTCCTTCGGCCCTGCCTAACCAACTCATTCGTAAAGGCTTACGGCAGAGTTCCCGAATCGGAAATGTAAAGTTATGCACATGCATACTTTTTCGGAAAATGCGGTGTCTAAACTAAGGTAGAATGCGACGTTTGATGACAGACCGACTACCCAGCCGTGTAGGGTGAACCCTAAGAGCAACGTTTCTCTGTTCCCTAAGCATGAATCTTTCTAAGTAGTTAGGGAATCCAAAAGATATAGGGACAATTACAAGGGACAGGACTGCTGCGCAGTCGTCTGGAATACGAACAATATCGTTTCAATAAAACTGAAAGAACAGGAATACATACACAATGGCCAAGCGACGCGGAAATCCAAATTGGGGCAAGCCCGAACCTATAGGGCCGGTCACCCCGACCATCACCGAGTTTGAACAGGTGGTTCGCGAATACAAGTTGCAGCCGGATCAGTACATCCGTTCCACCCGTCTGCGCGAGTGGGCACGCCGCAACAAGAACTCCAAGTACATCCCGGAACCACTTCTTGAAGCCTGGGGTTTCGAGATCGAATCCACCTTATAATTAAGAGAATTTCCGAGAGAGGCCGCCCTTGGCGGCCTTTTCTTTTGCTACCTTCCCCGTAAACACCACCAAAGTCTGGAATTCCGCGCCCTGCTTCCCGTTCGTGGCATACGCAGAACGGCCGGGCCTTGTCAAATTGACCCGCCCTCCTACGCGTGAGATATTGTTGGGTTTTAACCTGATTGCAACACTTCGCCGTGGGTCTTGACTCGCCCGCAGCTTAAGGAAGTTCACTGCATGGTTCGGCTCCTCCCGAGAGAAACAAAGTTCTTCGACATGTTCGAGCAGATGTCCGCCAACCTCATCCTTGGCGCCACCGCCATTACCGACCTCTTGCGCGACTTCAAGGGTACGGTGGAGTACGTACGACAGATTAAGGACATTGAACATCGTGGCGATGAATTGACCCACGCCGTTTTCGTTAAGCTCAATTCCACCTTTATTACCCCCTTCGACCGCGAAGATATTCACACCCTGGCCTCTTCGCTCGACGATGTCCTCGACTTCATCAACGCTGCCGCCGATCGCATCATTCTCTACAAGATCACCGCCGCTCCGCCCGCCGCCTACGAGATCGCGCAAATTATCGTCAAGCAGGCCGAAGCCCTTGGCCGTGCCGTGCGCAACCTGGAAAAATTGAAAGACGTGCTGCCGCATTGCGTCGAAGTCAACCGCCTCGAAAACGAAGCCGACCGCCTCAGCCGCGAGGCCATCGGAAGGCTTTTCGATGTCGAGAAAGATCCCATCGCCCTGATCAAGATTAAGGAACTCATCGAAGTCCTCGAAACCGCCACGGATAAAGCGGAAGATGCCGCGAATGTGCTGGAAACCGTCGTCCTGAAGAGCGCCTAACCCGTGTCAACGAAAGGAAGGTCTGCGTGAGCTCGGGGATGGTTCTGCTTATCGTCACGGTATCCGTGGCACTTGTTTTCGATTTTCTGAATGGCTTTCACGACTCCGCCAACAGCATCGCGACCGTCGTCTCGACGCGCGTGCTTTCCCCCAAGCTGGCGGTGATCTGGGCTGCATTCTTCAACTTCGTCGCCGCTTTCCTCTTCGGCACCGCGGTGGCTAAAACCATCGGCCAGGGGCTGGTGCGCCTCGATATCATGACCCAGTACGTGGTCCTCGCCGCCCTCGTCGGCGCTATCGTGTGGGACTTGCTGACCTGGTGGTGGGGACTTCCTACCTCGTCGTCGCACGCCCTCATGGGAGGCCTCGCCGGCGCCGCGATCGCGCGTTCCGCACTCCTCCATGGATGGCGTACCTGCTTCGCTGTCATCCTTCCCGGCGGCTGGACCAAGACCCTCATCTTCATCGTCGTCGCCCCCGTCATGGGTCTCGTTCTCGGCCTCGGTATGATGGTCGCCGTCTCCTGGATCTTTCGCAATCGCACCCCCACCAGCGTGGACCGCACCTTCCGCAAAGCTCAACTGTTTTCCGCTGCCGCCTACAGCCTTGGCCACGGGGGCAATGACGCGCAAAAGACTATGGGCATCGTGGCCGGCGCTCTCTACACCGCCGGCCTCCTCAGTGCCGACCAACTCCACCACACCTGGGGCCCATTTCACTGGCCCATCATCCTCGCTGCCAACGCCGCCATCGCAATGGGCACATATTTCGGCGGATGGCGCATCGTTCACACCATGGGGGCAAAGATCACCAAGCTCAAACCGGTCGGCGGATTCTGCGCTGAAACCGCCGGCGCCATCACCCTGTGGGTCACCGCCGCCGCCGGCATCCCCGTGAGCACCACCCACACCATCACCGGAGCTATCGTCGGCGTCGGCACCACCCAACGCATGTCCGCCGTGCGCTGGGGCGTCGCCGGCCGCATCGTGTGGGCGTGGATCCTCACCATCCCCGCCTCCGCCGGCGTCGCCATGGCAAGCTTTTGGATCATCCGCCTCATTAATCCCAACGCTTAAATCCCGGCCCAAAGCATCACTCTTGCGCGTGATCTATCGCACGTCTGCCATGTACACCGCGCACAGACTTCTTGACCTCGCCGCGCTAATCTGCGCACGTGGGGCAGCTTCCCCATGTCATCCTGCTCTTTGACAATCAATAGACAGACACTCTCTGACCGCAGTTCGAAGATCTGCCGGATCTGCGGCATAAGTCCAATGTTTGGAATATTTTGCCTCTAAAATCTTTGGATTGAACATTTTGCGGGTTTTACCCAGCCTAAGTTGCTGAAACTGCAAATGGGGGAGGGGGAGGGGGGTCGGTATCAATGAGTAACTGTGGCTGCCCCATCCTTGTCCGAAGGACACGATGGGCAAGGACCACTGCATGGTCTTCCAGCGCTCCACCGGATTCTTCCCGCCCCACATTGCAGCCCTTCCTCGCAGCATGTTTTACTAGTCGGTCGTTCCCGAGGAGCTTACTTGCGATCCCTACTCTTCATCGCTGCCGCTGCCCTTTTCGCGATTCCCGCTGTTCCCCAAACCACTTCTGCACCGCCTGCGGAAACTTCGCCCGCCCACCCCGACTGGATCGCGCAGAGCAATCAGTACGCCAACCAGTTGATCGAGGTTTCTTTCCGGCACAATCCCGAATTTGGTTCTTCGCAGGGGCTGGCGCAGTACGACAGCAAGGTTGCGCAGCCAACTCTCGCCGACGAAGATGCGGAACGTCATGAGAACGAAGCAGTCCTGGCGAACCTGAAAGCCGCCGCCGCCGCGAAGCAACCGCAGAAAGTCCAGGAAGACCTCGAGATCATGATCCGCCGCGTCGACCTCAACTTCCGCCGCGAAGACTATGAGCGCGCTCACGAGGTTCCTTTCCTCAATGCCAGCCAGCACGTCTTCAGCGGAGTGCGCCTCCTTCTCGACGACCAGACGCCCGCCGAGCGCAATGCCGCAGCCGTCACCCGCATCCATGAGTATGCCGGCATGGAGCCGGGCTACACCCCCATCACCGAGATCCTTAAGCACCGCACCGAAGAGCAGATGGCCAAGCCGGGGGTGCTCTACCCCGCACGGGTAGAGATCGTCACCGAGATGGCGCGTAACTCGAATTACGTTGAGGGAATTGCCGCCCTGCTGCAGAAGAAAAATCAAACCGGCTGGCAGGAACCGCTCGCCAAGCTGAAACAACAGCTCACTGATTACGACGCCTGGATCCGCGCCACTGTGCTGCCCAAGGCGCGTGATGACTTCCGTCTTCCGCCGGAGCGTTATGCGCTCGAGCTCGAGGGATACGGGATCGACATTCCTCCGGACCAGCTGACCGCCATGGCGCACCAGGCCTTCACCCAGATCCAGGGCGAGATGAAGACGGTCGCAGCGCAGTTGGCGCAGCAACGCAAGTTGCCCTCCAGCGACTACCGCGATGTGATCCGCGAACTAAAAAAGCAGCAATTAGTGGGTGAAGCGATTCTTCCCTTCTACGAAAACCGGCTGAAGGAGATCGAGCGAATCATCGTCGATCACCAGATCGTGACCCTGCCCGCGCGGCCGGCACGTATCCGCATTGCCAGCGCCGCCGAAACCGCGCAACAGCCCGCTCCGCACATGGTTCCCCCTCCATTCATCCACAACACCGGCCAGAAGGGCGAATTCGTGCTGCCTCTCAACATCCCGGCGGGACCCGGGCAGGCCGCTTCCGAGAAGTACGACGACTTCACCTTCGACGCTGCCGCCTGGACCTTGACGGCCCACGAGGCACGGCCCGGCCATGAACTGCAGTTCGATTCCATGCTGGAAAACGGCGTCTCGCTGGCGCGGGTGCGCTACGCATTCAACAGCACCAACGCCGAGGGGTGGGGCCTGTATTCGGAATATCTCATCAAGCCCTACATGCCGCTCGATGGACAATTGATTTCGCTGCAACTCCGCCTGCAACGGGCGGCCCGCGCTTTTCTCGATCCGGAATTGCAGTCCGGCAAGGTCACACCCGCCGATGCCTATCGCGTGCTCGAACAGGAAGTCGGCCTCTCCCATGCCTTTGCGCAGGAAGAAGTCGAGCGCTTTACCTATCGCGCACCGGGCCAGGCCAACAGCTACTTCTACGGATATACCCGTCTACTGTCGCTGCGCGAAGAAGCTGAAAAAGCTTTGGCAGCCAAAGGCCAGAAGCTTGACCAGAAGAAGTATCACGACTTCATCCTGGCTCAAGGCTTATTGCCTCCGGACATGATGCGCAAAGCCGTGCTGGAAGAATTCCTGCCGAGCCAGACTAAATGATTGGTGAGCGCATGCCTCTCGGAGAGCCAGCAACAGCGTGGCGCGGTGGCTGGCCTCGAAAACGAGCAGCTTGCCCTGCTAGAATTGAGCCATGACGCCGCAATCGCCCTTCTGCGATGTTGAAACCGCGATCGCTGAGATCCGCGCCGGGCGCATGATTATCGTTGTCGACGATGAAGATCGCGAGAACGAAGGCGATCTCACCATGGCGGCCGAGCACATCACGCCCGAGGCGATCAACTTCATGGCGAAGTACGGCCGCGGCCTGATTTGCCTCGCCATGACCGAAGAGCGGCTGGACGCGTTGCGCTTGGGACCGATGTCGATGGAGAACACTTCCAACTTCGGCACGGCGTTCACTGAATCCATCGATGCGCGCGAGGGAGTCTCGACCGGGATTTCTGCCTACGACCGCGCCCACACCATCCAGGTGGCCATCGACCCGCGTACCCGTCCCAACGACCTCGCTCGCCCCGGTCATACGTTTCCCCTGCGGGCCCGCAAGGGCGGCGTCCTGGTACGCGCCGGGCAGACCGAAGCTTCGGTGGACTTGGCGCGACTGGCGGGCATGGTTCCCGCGGGAGTCATCTGCGAGATCATGAACGACGACGGCACTATGGCGCGCGTGCCGGAGTTGACCGAGTTCTGCCAGCAGCACAACATGAAGATGCTGACCGTCGCCGAACTGATTCGCTACCGCATGGCGCACGAGCGATACATCCGTCGTCTCGCCGAGGCGGTGGTGCCGACCCGCTACGGCGATTTCAAAATGATCGCCTACGAATCGGACATCACCGGCGACTCCCACGTGGCGCTGGTGAGAGGCAATGTAGAGCACTCGCCCGATCCGGTGCTCGTCCGCATGCATGCGCATTGCCTGGTGGGCGATGTCTTCGGCGCGACCCAGTGCGATTGCAACAGCACCATCGATCGCGCCCTGCAGATGATCGCCGCCGAGGGACGTGGCGCGCTCATTTACCTGCACCAGAGCTCAAAGGGCTACTCAGTCGAGAAACTCGGCGAGAAGCTGACCATCCAGTTCCATCACGATCTGCGGCTGCCCACGTTGCCCGAGCACCAGCGCAAGACCCAGCGCGAGGTCGGCATCGGGGCGCAAATCCTCTCTGACCTGGGGCTGACCCGCATCCGGCTGATCACTAACCGGCCGCGCCGGGTGGCCGCCCTCGAAGGTTTCGGCATCCACATCGTGGAGCAGGTGCCGACCTACGAGCCGCACAATGCCGCCACGCAAAAATAAGTTTCCTAAACAATCCTCCTCGTCCGGTTTCCGTACGCGTGTGTTGTTTTGCCGCGCCATAACGAGGGCATTCGCTTGTCAATCGCGCAGTTTCGGCGTGGCCTCAAACGTGCACAATAGCGTCTCAGGAAGACCGGGAAGATTATGCAGGAGTTGGTTGGGGTTGAACGAAGCCGGCAGACAGGCCAGCCGCACGGTTCGCGGCGCAGCATTCGAGGATTAGACGCTGCGAATTTTTTTCAAGCCGAGTCCGTCGGCGTCGTCCTGCCGGTGCTCGCCGGATATTTGAAACAGATGCAGTGGCGCTTCGATGCCATCGGGGTTGCCACCGCTGTCGGCGGATTGGGAACTCTGCTCTTTCAAGTTCCGGCCGGGGTAATCACCGATCGAGTGAAAGCCCGGCGCGGTCTCTTCGCGGCGATGTGTGTAGTTACCGGCGTCTGCTTTACCGCCCTGCCCCTCTTTCCCCACAGCTTTTGGTGGGTGAACACCCAGCTTTTCCTGGCGGGTGCATCCGGTTCGTTCTTCGCGCCAGTTTTGGCAGCGCTTGCGCTATCGCTAGTGGGCCACGCCGGTTTGCCCAAGATGATGGGGGAAAACCAGGCGTGGAATCATGCGGGCAATATCGTTTCCGCCCTGCTGGCAATTGCCATGGTGGCGAAGTTCGGAATCACTTCGCTTTTCTATTTTGTGGGAATCGCTTCGCTACTGGCCGCGATTTCGGTGCTCTGGATCAAGTCCGACGAACTCGATCCATATCTCGCTACCTGCCGCGTTCACCATCAACGGGATGGCATTCCCATCCGCAAGCTGCTGGCGGACCGGACGACTCTGGTGCTGTTTGTTTCCGTAGCCCTCTTTCATTTCGCCAATGCGCCGATCCTGCCGGCCGTCGCCCTGTATGTGAAGAAGCTCGGCGGAAGCGATCAGTGGATGACGGCCACCGTCCTAACCGCGCAGACCGTGATGATCCCATCCGCGCTGATTGCCGGGAAGTATGCGCGCTCGCGTGGCCGCAAAGCGGTCATGGCCATTGCCTTCTGGGTGCTGCCCTTCCGCATCCTCAGCTACATCTTCGTTCATTCACCAAAGGCTCTGGTCGGACTGCAAGCGCTGGATGGAATCGGCGCGGGCATCTATGGAGTGGTCATCGCGCTTTTCTGTGCTGACCTGGCGGAGGACAAGGGTGGCTTCAACACATTGATGGGATTGTTTGCCACCGCGCTTGCGGTAGGAGGAGTGGCTGGGCCGCTATGCACGGGAGTGCTCATTCAGCACTTCGGATTCCGCATGACTTTCCTAGTGTTCGCGATCATCGCTGCCGCGGGCGCACTCTGGTTCACTTTCATGATGCCTGAAACGCGAACTGACAGCGCTGAACCCGTGGATGTTTCTCCACAAGAACGAAGCGCCGCCTGAAGTGAATCAAGCGGCGCTGCCGTGCACAGTTGAGACGCGGGTTATTTCTTGTTGGCTATGTCGGTGACGAACTTTAATCCGTTCGGCGTGCCGACACCGGTGACGTTGTCCCATCCCGTCTTGGTGAAGAGGGTGGAATCAGTCCCGAAGGTCAGGTCATACCAGCTCTTGGTGCTTGCTCCCTGGTACAGCGCGCTATAAAAGCCGCGAGTGTAATCGAGAGGCGTTGCGAGTTCCGTCGCGGTCTCCTGGTAGGTGCCGTACGCATCTTTCAGGACGCCGTGAACATTGTTCGGAGTGGAAAACGGAACCACATCGTCGATCGCTCCGGAAGGCAGGTTGTAGAGTTGCGAGGCAGCGTCGCCGAGGCCGACCGTGGTGTTGGCTTTCTGGTTGGCAACGGCCCACAGGGCAGAGAACATCGGGCAAGCCAGGCTGGTGCCACCGATCACTCCCACGCCGAGCTGTCCATCGACCGTCTGCACGATCTCGACGCCGGTGTACGGATCCGCCAGCCAGGAAACATCAGGCAATGCGCGACGTGGCTGGTTGGTTCCTTTCTGCCAGGAAGGTTTGCCGTACACATTGCTGTTGCCGCCCGCTGCTCCGAAGATGAACCCTTCGATCTCGGGCGGATCCATCGGGTCGCCGCTGGCGCCGTCGATCAGCTTCGTGATGTTGGTTCCCCACCCTGTCTGGAACTTCATCGTCTTCGCGCTGGTCAGCGCCAGGCTCGTTCCGCCCACCGCAGTGGCGTAGGGAGAACTGCTCGGATAGCCAACGTCGGCGTAGCCCAGCACGATGACGTCGTCGCCATAGTCGCCGGTAGAGAAGTTCACATCGATGCCGATCGATATGGCTTCCTTCAGCAGCGAGTCGAAGGCGCTGCGCAGGCCGGGCGTGGAGAGAGATTCGTACCCGCTCCAGCTGTTCGAGATCACGACGCCGCGGTGATGCGAAACGGCGTCGAGTTCGGCGTTATAAAGGTCATCGAAGCTGTTGGTCGGCGCGATCTCGAGGACGATCTTTGCATGCGGAGCGATGGCGTGCGCCCACTCCACATCGAGGGTCGTCTCAGAGGCCCAGCTCGAATTGGCGTTCGTGAGGGTGCCGATTACTTTGAAGTTGGTGGAGTTGAGCGCTGGAAGACCGTTGATGGAGGAGAAGACGTTGGCATCGTTCTTGATGGTTGTGGAACCATACGCATCGACGATCACGATCGTCTCGCCTTCGCCGCCCAGGCCGGCATCGTACATCGACTTGAGGCCGTAGCCGCCCCACACATCGGCCACGTCATAGCCGCATGGCGGAAGGTTGGGAGCCCCGCTGGTGATGTTGGAACCGTACCGGTTGCCAACGTACGTTACAGTGACGCCCGCGCCTGAGCCTTTCACCGTTTCTGGCGCGCGGAAGCAGCCATCCGCGTAGAAGATTCCGCTCGGATGCAGGGAGAGTGGAACCGGCTTGACCGGCTTGCCATTGGGATCGAGTGCCTGCACGTGATCCGGCTGGAAATAATAATCGGCCATGCTGGCGCCGGTGACGGCGGCGGCGACGGTGCTGTCGATCTTGGGGTCGGCTGTATTGCCGCGCATCACCTGGCCATTTTTCCTGTAATTGTGAATCTGCACAGAGAATGCGCTCTGCACAGCGGAAACCGACCCACGCAGCGAAACGGAAAGTTGATTCGCGGCAACGCCGGTGACTTGCAGATGGTGGGCAGCGGCAAACGTCTTGATCGCGTTCAAGTTCTTGGTGGTGGCGCCAAACTGCTGGAGGAACTCCGCCGGGGTCAGGAACTGATGATAAGAGCCGGTGCCAGGAGTACGCACATCGTTCACGAATTGATTGAGGCCGGCAGGATTTTTGGAGGCGAGCGCTAGGGTTACGTTGATGGATTGCGACGGATCAGCCGGTCCGAGGTCGGAAGCTACTTTCGTGAATCCGGGCGTATTGTTCGCAAGGGTCGTGGAGGCGGTCTGCGCCGGCAAAGTTGCGACCGTTGCAATCGCAAGTAGCAGGCTGGGCAGGAATCGGGGCGCGATCGTCATATTTCCGTGCCTTTCGGGTCTAGGTTGTGAGCGATGGATGGTGACTTCGGACTTCAGGAGCATCTCTGTCCGGAGTTGATGAGCGTCGGCAATTCTGTACCGCCGCTGGTCATGTTGTCAAATCAGACAACAACAGGACGTCACGCGGAAAACAGCCATGGACGCGAATCTTCGGGAACAGTCACAGGAAACATGGTGCGTGTGCCAAGAACTCTTGCACCACAAATCGTGCAAATTCGATGCTGATAAATTCCGCTGATAGGCCGTATCACGGTTTTTAATTGGCTGGGCTATCTATGGCCGCGCTAGTCTAAGCAGTACCGCACCACAATTTACCGGCTGCACCCTGATCTTATTCCGAGGAGATTCATGTCAACAGAACTGCGGAACTTCTTAGCGCTTCCCTACGATGAACTCGAGGACCTCAATTTAAACGCCAAAGAGCAGCGCTTGAAACGCGTGGCCCCGAACAAGATTCAGGAAGAGCGGCTGAAATACCTCACCGACGAAAAGCGCATAAAAGCAGTGACGGTTCTGTTTAGCGACCTGGAAGGCCGTCTGCATATGCTGGACTACGACAAAAAGTTCCTGCTGAAGAGCTTCGACAACCTCACCTTCGACGGCTCTTCAATTCGCGGATTCACGGCCCAGCGCGAGAGCGATCTGCGGTTGTACATCGACTGGAGCTCGTTCTATTGGGGTCCGGCGGACGTGTTTGGTCCCGGAAAAGTTCTGGTCTTTGGCGAAGTCATCAGCAAAGAAGGGCAGCACTACGAAGCCGATGTTCGCGGTTTGCTGAAGAGCTTCTCGGAGCAATTGCATAAGAAAGAGGGATACACCCTGAATGCCGCCAACGAAATCGAGGGCTTCCTTTTTCAGGGTGAAGATGCGGAGCGGCGCTATCACGAGACTGGCCAGTTCGAATACGTCAATACTGGCGGCTATTACCACTCCCTGCCGGGAGATCCGCTCCGGACATTCATTGACATGACCGCCGAAGTGCAGCGCTCGATGGGCTTCCAGAACGAGAAAGACCATCCGGAAGTTGCGCCGTCGCAGTTCGAGATCAACTACGGATACGGCGAAGTGGTTGCGGCCGCCGACCAGATCCAGTTGTACAAACTGATCTGCCGGCAGGTGGCGACGAAGATGGGGCTCACGGCGTCATTCTTGCCCAAGCCCGTCGTCGGTGTGAACGGCAGCGGTATGCACACCAACGTTTCCATCAGCAAGGGCGGCAAGAATCTCTTCTGGGATCCGAAGGGCGAAGAGAAATTGAGCAGCTTCGGCTGGTCGTTCGTCGATCGCATCCTCACCCACGGCAACGATATTTGCCTGATGCTGAACGCCAGCGTGAATGCGTATCGGCGTCTGGATCCTCACTTCGAAGCGCCGAACCAGATCAAGGCCTCGGCGGTGGATCGCGGTTCGATGATCCGCATCCCGATCGGCAACGAAAAGAGCATGCGCGTCGAGGTGCGTTCAGTCAGTCCGGACGCCAACCCCTACCTGGTGATGTACTCTGTCTTCAAAACCGGTATCGACGGTGAAACCGCGAAGATCAAGAACCTGCGCCAAGCCGAGCGCTACTTGCCCGACAACATCTACACCGCGATCGAACATTTCCGTCTCGCCGACTGGACGACGAAACTGCTGGGCGCCGATGTGAAGGCTCGCTATGCAGACCTGAAGCAGGCGTCCGCCGACCGCTGCCCGCGTTTGCTGGGTACGTTCGTCAAAGCCCCCGAAGTGCAGTATCACCACGACGTTTACAACCAGTACCTCTGGAACAAGTTTTAAGAGGCGAAGGTCTCTTTGTCAGGCGCTGTGGCCATCGTCACGGCGCTTTTTCTTTCTAAGGCGTCTGCCGTTTGGCCCTGCATGGCATGATTCCTTGGGACTACGTGTCGTTTGTAAAGAACTTTGACTCCACAAGAGTGTTCCCTCCTGAAAGCGGATTGTGGTGAGAATCTCTCGCCTTCAATTCCTGGGGACAAATCTCTTCCACAGGGTGGGTCATGAGGTATATCTGGAGCGCGGTTCTACTCGCGTCGATCGCGATGCTGGCGGGTTGCGCCGGCAACAGCAATAACAGCAATGTGAACGTCAATGGAAACTGGTCGGCAGCTTTAGCGGATGTAAATGGGAATCCGACCTTCACTTTCACTACGTCGTTGACACAGAGCAGCAACAACTCGATCGCGGGTGAGAATCTTACTTTCACAACCAACAGCGCGTGCTTCGCCAACGGCGGCACGGAGACGGGTGCTCTCACCATCAGTGGCACGACGAGCGGAGTCACCGCTGCAGGCGTCCAGTTGACGATTACTTCGACCGGCGCGAGCGCGGGCAACACCCTCACCTTGAACGGCGCTTACCAGAACAACACCATCAACGGCACCTGGACGTTGACTGGCGGAGTTGGTTGCAGCGGGAACGGCACGTTCAGTATGACCAAGGTTTCGTAGTTTTCAGGAGCGTTGCAGCATCCCCTCGGAGACACGAGGGGTTTTTCTTGCTCTAGTGGCGCAGGCGATTGGGATCGCGCGCCAGTTCGGCGACGTACTCTTCGAGGATGCGGCGTTGCAGCGAGGTCGTTCGCAGGAACTCTAAACCCATTCCCATGCCGGGGTGCGAGACCCGCACCACACCATCGGAATCGAACTTGAAATCGTCGATGCCCAACTTCACATAGAGCAGTGTCCCGACCGGGTACGTCGTGGGACATTCCACGTAACATCCGCCATTGCTGATGTCGATGACCGTCGCCCAGTGGTTTGTGCCGCTGACCACGATCTTCGCTCCGCCATTACAGCGAAGCCGGAGATGGTAACGGCCATCCGCCTGCGGAAGAGGCACGCTCGTCGCGCTCAAACGGTGAGGCTTCGGAGTGGTTTCCGTTGTGCCGGCCGCACGCGAGCCGACGGAGGTAGTGGTCGGGGTCGACGGCGAGAATTGGAGCATATTCACGCCCCAGAAATATCGGCTGACCTCAACTGCCTGCAGCCCAATGTGGGTTTCGGCTGCGGGGCCCGGCTGGGCCGTCCAGACGACGCGGAAGCGTCCCTTTTCAGAGCCATGACGGATGCCGACAATCTCCCCCGGACGCCATTGCTGGGAGCCGATCAGGCGGACTCCATTAGCGCTGATGTCAACGGTAGAGCACTCGCAATTCACCGGCCGCCCCATTGCGTCCAGACCGAACAGACGCACATTCAGGGCAACGGCTTGTCGCGGCTCACGCCGTGGCGTCGCACCGCTGGAAAAAGCTGCCATCACAATCCTCTGTAAAAGGGGCCCTGCTCGACCTGGGGTTGCCCAGGTCTGAACGAGCGTTAGAGTACTGCCGAACATTGCCTGAATCAAGCAATGGTACAGTGCCCCAACTCTCCAAAGTACATGCACGGGACGGCCAAAGGTACAGGGCCTGCTGGGATTACCGAGCGGATGGTAGGCGCGGCAGGGATCGAACCTGCAACCGTCGGATTAGAAATCCGATGCTCTATCCAATTGAGCTACGCGCCCGCAAAACTGCTTTTATTGTAGCGGAGGAACCTTTCCGCGCCAGTGACAAAGCAGCCGACCGCGCAGCCATCCGGCTGCCCTGCTCTGGTATGCTCGATTTCGATGAATCCAGTGGTGCTAAGTATCTTGCTGGGGCTCACGGCCGCAGGGGCGAACGTGTTTGGCGGCGCCGTGATCGTGCAGAAGAACTGGGAGCGCCGCTACCTGCGATATTTTGTCGCGCTCGGGGCCGGCTTCATGCTGGCGACCGCCATCGTTGAGATGGTGCCGGAGAGCGTTCGCGAGCAAGGCGCAAGTGCGGGATACATCATCCTGCTCGGGTACCTGATCATCCATTTCTTTGAACACACCCTCTCCCCACACTTTCACTATGGAGAAGAGACGCATGGCGAAGAGTTTGTCCATTCGCACAAGCGGTTCTCGGTTCTGTTCGGTCTCATCATCCATTCTTTTTTTGACGGAGTTGCAATTGCTTCGGGCTTCCTGGTTTCCAATTGGCTGGGCTGGATCATCTTTTTCGCCGTGTTCCTCCACAAGATTCCGGAAGGCTTCACGGTCACGTCGGTCATGCTGGCAAGCGGCTTGGATAACCTGCGCTCCTGGGGAGCTTCCGCGATTTTGGGCGCTGCCACCTTCGCCGGGGTAATGGCGATGGCGGCGCTGCAACATTCGGTGAGCTATGGGTTGGCACTCTCAGCAGGCGTAACCATCTACGTCGCTGCGACCGACCTCATGCCCGAAGTCAACCAGGAGCCCGGCGTGCGGATGGCGCTGCTGGTGTTCGTCGGCGTCGCTGCGCTTTTTCTGCTCGATCACTTCTTCCACGGAATTTGAGCCGCCCGCCGCATCAGGCAGCTTGCGCAGACTTGTACTCCGCCTTGCACTCATCACTGCACAAATGAATCGAGCCGAATTCCAGGACCCGCCGGTCGTCCCAATGATCCAGGAAACGCAGCGACCGTTGCACCGTGTTAGGTGACTCGATCTCGATGTCGTACCCCAAAACCCATTCGGCACCGGCTGTGGTTTCCGGACGCTCTGCCCCGCAGTTATCACAGGTGATTTTGACCATGTTCTCCTCCTCCTAATTTGGATGCCGGCCAAAGTTGAAGGAGAGCTGCCGAGCAAGACTTATCCGCTGTGCCGGATGTGCATCACGTCGCCGTCTTTCACAATGTATTCCTTGCCTTCCAGTCGCAGCGTTCCTTGCGAACGCGCGTTGGCTTCGCTGCCTGCCGCCAGCAGAGTGTCCCAATGAATGACCTCAGCGCGGATGAAATGCTTTTCGAGGTCAGTGTGAATTGCACCCGCCGCATTTTGTGCCCGGCTATTCTGCTCTACCGTCCAGGCGCGACACTCGTCTTCCCCGACGGTGAAAAACGACATAAGACCAAGCA
Organism: uncultured Acidobacteriaceae bacterium; assembly: GCA_963703075.1. Taxonomy (GTDB): domain Bacteria; phylum Acidobacteriota; class Terriglobia; order Terriglobales; family Acidobacteriaceae; genus Korobacter. The sequence continues at coordinate 494,989 of OY969786.1, read as the reverse complement.
ACTCGTAGGTTTTGCGGATCAAGCGCACCAGGCCGCTCTCTCGTAAACCATAGCTGGAAAGAAATTCCGCAGCATCTTCGTCGGGCATTTGCGCCAGTTCCGCCTCAACCTTGGCGCACACCGCGACGGCTCCGGTGTTAGGTCGCGTCACGACTTCGCTCAGCCCATACTTCGCAACTGCTTTTTCCAGGTCATCGCCCAGCGTCGTGCTCTCGCCGATATTCAGGACGTAGAGAATCGGTTTCTCGCTGAGAAACATGAAGCCGCGAAAACGCTTTTTGTCGTCGGCCGTCATTTCCATTTCGCGCAGGGGACGTTCGGTCTCAAGATGCGTCTTGGCGCGCTTGAGCAGTTCGAACTCCTTTTCGAGGTCCGCCGTGCGCATCTTCTTCAGGTCTTTTTCCACCCGCTCAAGGCGCTTCTCGACTTGCCCCAGATCGTTGACCAGCAGGTCGAAATCCAAATTTTTAATGTCGCGCAGCGGATCGATCTCTCCGACGTGGGGAATGGAAGGATCATCGAAGGCGCGGATGACGTGGGCGAGCGCATCCACATTGCGGAGGTTGGCAGCGAAGGCAGTCTCCTTCAGCGCCTCCTGGCTGATCGCAGCCACGTCAGCGTACTCCACCCGGGCATGGATCAGGTTCTTCGGGTTAAAGAGCGCTGCGAGTTTGTCGAGGCGCTCGTCGGGAACAATCGCAATGCCGAGGTTGGCTTCGCGCGGGTTCGAGGAGCGTTTCGAGAGGTCAGCTTTCGTCAGCATGACGAACAACGAGGTTTTGCCTACCTGGGGCAGGCCCACAATTCCAGTCTTCATAAGTATGATTTCTCGATCGACAAATTGAGTACGGTACGCAGGCACGCCCGCGCATCTTGTCCGAACTCTCTATGATAAACGCCGGGCCGTGCCGTAGAGCACGCCCAGGCCTAAAACGAGCACGCACCCTTCCAGTCGTGTGCTCCAAACGTGCAGACGGTTGAACTCCACTCGCCGTGGATCGTTCAGGGGAACGTTGTCGATCACCCCGATATCGTTGCGCACCCGCAGCATTTTGGCTGCCACCACATCCTGTGCGATGAAGGTGAGCGCAATCATGGCAGCCATGGCAAGATGGCGCGGAGCGAAGACCTGTGCCGATCCACGAACGAAGTATCCGTACGTCATGGAGCAAACCAGGAAGATCACGCCGCAAATAATTCCGATCAGGTGAAGGGTTCCGAGCGAGCGGGTGACCACTTTACCGGCGAGATCGTGGGTGGGAAGCACGGCGAACACGGTCGGCGCAACCACTGCACCAAAGAAGACGATGCCGCCGATCCAGAGCACCAGGGCGAGCAGCATGAAGAATTTGAGGAGATTCACGGAACCAGTGTAGCTCCTCGCTGCATCAAGATCTCACCCCTTTCCAGTTTTGCGCCAGGAGCCTCGTTTTTTTCTGTCGAATTTCCGCGCTGTCATTCGTCAACATGATAGCTAGACAAAATTATGCATTGTGAGGAGAACGTATATGCAAGCACGAATTTCTAATCCCGCTAACCTCATTCCCGGGGCCCTGCAGGCGCTGCAAGGGTTGTCGTCGCTCTTGGAGAAAACCGACCTTCCGGCCAAGACTTTGGGCCTGGTCGAAATGCGAGCCAGCCAGATCAATGGGTGCGCGGTATGCCTCGACATGCACGCGCAATTTCTGAAGCAGGCGGGCGAAACCGATCAGCGGCTCCACACCGTGGCCGGTTGGCGCGACGCTCCCTTCTTCAGTGATGCAGAACGTGCAGCCCTGGCCCTGACCGAGGCAGCCACTCGCCTGAGCGACCGGTCGGATCCCGTCCCCGACGAAATTTGGAATGAGGCGGCTACCCACTACGATGAACGCGGCATGGCCGGACTCGTTCTGGCCATCGGGGTGATTAACCTGTGGAACCGGCTAAATGTTCCTACGCGACAAGTGGCCGGTGAATGGATGAAGTCGGCCGACGCCAGGAAGTGGTTGGAAGACCACGCCACCCGGTAAGGCGCGCTTCAGACCGGAACGGCGACGCTGTCGACGATCTCACGCAGGACTTCGTCGGACTGTTCCGATTTGCGCAGGGTCGAACTGTAACGAGCGCTGACGACCACGCGATGCGCGAAGACCGGCACGGCCAGGCTCTTGAAATCCTCGGGAACGCAGAAGCCGCGGCCATCGAGGTAGGCCATGGCCTGCGCGGCGCGATAGAGCATGAGCGAACCGCGCGGAGAAACGCCCAGCGAAAGATGCTGTGACTCACGCGTGCGCTGCACGATGCGCAACGCGTAATCCACCAGCGAGTCATCGACGCGAATGGCTTTGACTTCTTCCTGCATGGCGAGCACGTCGTCGCCGCTGAGCACGCTGCGAACGTCTTCGAGGCGGGCCGCCCCCGCCTCGGAGCGCAGCACCTCGCGTTCAGCAGCGGCATCCGGATAGGTCATGCGCGCGCGGATCAGGAAGCGGTCCATCTGCGACTCGGGGAGCGGATAGGTTCCGTGATGCTCGACGGGATTCTGGGTGGCGATCACCAGGAAGGGCTGCGGCAGGGCGTAGGAGTGGCCATCCACGGTGACCTGGTTCTCGTTCATCGCCTCGAGCAGCGCCGATTGGGTCTTTGGGGTGGTGCGGTTAATCTCGTCGGCCAGCAGAACGTTGGTGAAGACCGGGCCGCGCTTGAACTCGAACTTCTGCTCGGCGGCCGAGTAGATGGAGATGCCGAGCACGTCGCTGGGCAGCATGTCGCTGGTGAACTGCACCCGTTGAAACCCGACTTCGAGGGCGCGCGCGACGGCGTGGCCCAGGGTCGTCTTGCCAACTCCCGGAACTCCTTCGATCAGTAGGTGTCCGCGCGCAAAGACGGCAACCAGGGCCATTCGAACGACTTCATCTTTTCCACGGATCACGGTCCGCAGAGTACGTTCCAGTTGCGTAGCCCTGTTCGTGGCCGTAGACGTGATAGGAGTTGACATGAAAGGCTAATTTTACACTCCTTCTCTTTGATTTCTCGGGTTCCATGCTGGTCCGGAACACACGAATGTGCATCGCCTCCTGGTGCATCGCATCCCATACTTATTAGTTTCATGGAGGCACGTTTTGCAGAAAAGAAAGCTGGGTAGCCAGGGGCTGGAAGTCTCGGCCCTCGGGCTGGGGTGCATGGGGATGAGTTGGGCGTATGGGGCGGCGGACGAGGACGAGTCGCTTGCGACCCTTGATCGAGCTTTAGAGCTGGGCATCACCTTCTTTGACACCGCTGAGGCGTACGGTCCCTTCAAGAACGAAGAATTGCTGGGCAGAGCCCTGAAAGGCAAGCGTGACGGCATTGTGCTGGCCACCAAGTTCGGGTGGCGCTTCAAGAACGGCAAGCTCGAAGGAACGGACAGCCATCCGAAGCACATCAAGGAGGTTGCCGAACAGTCGTTGCAGCGGCTGCAGACGGACCATATCGATCTGTTCTACCAACACCGAGTCGATCCGGAGGTGCCGATCGAAGACGTGGCGGGGGCGGTTGCCGATCTCGTGCGTGAAGGCAAGGTGCGCCACTTCGGATTATCCGAGGCCGGCGAGCAAACGATCCGGCGAGCGCACAAAGTGTTCCCGGTGACCGCGCTCCAGAGCGAGTATTCGCTGTGGGAACGCAACCTTGAGCCGAAGATCATTCCACTGCTCCGCGAGCTGGGAATTGGATTGGTACCCTTCAGTCCGCTGGGCCGCGGGTTTCTGTCGGGGAGCGCAAAGCCGGCCGAGGAATATCCGGAAGGCGATTACCGCAAGGGCGACCCGCGTTTCCAGGGCGAGAACTTCAAAGCGAACCAACAAGCCGCGACCATTGTCGCCGAAGTCGCAAAGTCGATCGGCGCGACGCCGAGCCAGGTGGCGCTTGCATGGCTGCTGCACAAGGGCGACGACATTGTGCCAATTCCCGGAACCAAGCAACGCAAAAACCTGGAAGACAATGTCGGCGCGGTGGATGTGAGCCTATCTACCGACGATATGCAGAAGCTCAATGACGCGCTCCGCCCGGAAGCGATCGCCGGACCACGTTACAACGAGAAGCAAATGGCGTACGTGGACCGGTAAAGGATGGAAGACCCCGCATTTCTGCGGGGTTTTCTTCCCTTAGTAGGGAGAAGTTCCGCCGGTATCCCCATAAACTTCGCCCGTGGTATAGCTCGCCTCCGCAGAGGCGAGGAGGACGTAGGTTGGAGCCAGCTCGGCGGGCTGACCGGGGCGTCCGAACGGGGTTTGCCCGCCGAACTCCACCAGTTTGTCCTGCGGCTGGCCGCCACTTGGCTGCAACGGTGTCCACACCGGTCCAGGCGCAACCGCATTCACCCGGATTCCTTTTTTCGCCAGTTGTTTTGCCATGATCTTGGTGAACACCACGATGCATGCCTTGGTTTGGGCGTAATCGAGCAAGCTGGGCGATGGGCTGAAGGCTTGAATCGAACTGGTGTTAATGATGGCAGAACCAGCAGGCATGTGAGGCACTGCCGCCTTGGTGATCCAGAACATCGCATAGACATTCGTCTTGAACGTGGCGTCGAACTGCTCCGTGGAAACATCGAGAATGGAATCGACCGAGTGCTGCTTGCCTGCATTATTCACCAGGAGGTCCAGTCCACCAAGCTGTGCAATGGCATCCGACACCAGCTTCTGGCAAAACTGCTCGCCGCGGATGTCGCCCGGAAGCGCAATGGCCTTGCGTCCTTCTGCTTTGATCAGCTCAATGACTTCCTTCGCGTCCGGTTCTTCGACCGGAAGATAGTTGATGGCGACATCGGCACCTTCGCGAGCGAAGGCAATCGCCGCCGCACGGCCAATTCCAGAGTCGCCTCCCGTGACTAGAGCCTTGCGGCCCACCAGTTTGCCGCTTCCCTTGTAGCTCTTTTCCCCGTGATCGGGGCGCGGCGTCATTTTCGAGGCGAGGCCGGGCGGGTCCTGGTACTGCTTCTGAAAGGGTGGTTTGGGATATTCGTCTTTAGGATTTGTAAGTGGCGTTTGATTCTGTGCACTCATGCCAGCATTGGATGACGCTTGCGAACTTTGTGAGGGCTGCTCCGAAGCAAATGCAAGAGGCACCGCAATCAATCCTGCTGCGGTGCCTGCCACGAACTCGCGACGTGTCGTAGGTTTCTTCTCTGCCATGCGCAGTCGGATGAAGAAACCGCGCCATATGCTGCTAACTACGGGCTAGTGCATGTAAAGATCCGCAGGCTGCCCGGTGAGCCGCTCGATGCGCTTGGGGATCGGCGGATGCGTGCTGAACAGGCTGGCCCAATTCAGGCGCGGCTGCACGATCCACAGGTGCGCGGTCGATGGCGAGGCGGCCATGGGGATCCGCTTCGAATAAGCATCCAGCTTGGCCAACGCAGAAGCGAGAGCGTAGGGATTGCCGGTCAGGTGCGCACCGCTTTCGTCGGCACCGTATTCGCGCGAGCGGGAGATTGCCAGCTGGATCATCATCGCGGCAATGGGCGCGAGGATGAGCATGGCGAGGGCGCTGATGGGGCCACCCCGGCGATCGCGATCTCCGCCGCCACCGAAGCCGCCAAACAGCTCTCCCCAATAAGCCATGCGCGCCAGCATGGTAATGGCGCCGGCCAGGGTCGCAGCGACCGAGCTGATCAGGATGTCGCGATTGCGGACGTGGCCCAGCTCGTGGGCGATCACGCCTTCCATCTCATCATCGTTCAGCAGATTCAGAATGCCGTGGGTTACAGCCACCGACGCGTGCTGCGGATTGCGGCCTGTCGCAAACGCGTTGGGCGATTCGTCCGGCGTCACGTACAGCTTGGGCATCGGCAAATTGGCTTTTCCAGTCAGTCGTTCAACGATCTGATAGAGACGCGGCAGTTGCTCGCGGGTGACCGGCTGGGCGCGTGACATCTTCAGCGCGATCTTGTCGGAAAAGAAGTACGAGGTGAAGTTCATGGCAACGGCGAGGCCGAAGGCGAGGATCATCCCGCGCTGTCCGCCGAGCACCTCACCCACGACCAGGAACAGAGCCGTGATGAGCGCCAGCAAGAAGGTAGTTTTAAGGGCGTTGGCCATACAAGTTGTGGAACCTTAGTCCTTCCATGTAGATGATAATCCGCGGTAAAGGGTGCGAAGCCGCGTAAGATGTCGCGCGAACTGGATTTGCACATGCTCGCTCCAACTGCCGCCCAATACACTGCATCTCTGATAGACGGAGGGAATGCACTCATGGGGCTGATGGAAGCGGGTATATCGGCGGCGACGGGTCGGATGCCGAAAATGATCTCACCGCGCACGCACGCGGTGATCGACTACGCAATTGCGGCGTCATTCTTTATTGCTGGAACACTCTTGTGGCAGCGGCATCGCAAGGCGGCGATTGCATCGATCGCCTGCGGTTTGGCCGAGGTGGCGACTTCGGCGATTACGGACTATCCGGGCGGGATACAACCGATCATCAGCTTCAGAACCCATGAACGCCTGGATGTAGCGCTGGCGAGCCTGGTAGGGTCCATGCCGCTTGCGCTCAGTTTCGGCGGCGATCGGGAAGCGAAGCTGTTTCGTGCAAGTGGCGTAGCCATCGCCGCGGTGACGGGTTTGACGGATTTCGAGGCGGAATCATCCGGGGTTGGGAGATTCAACGAAGTAGCTTAGGTTCCGCTGAAGCCATCGCGTCTCAGGCCGAAGTTTGCGATTTGCGCGACAGGGCGCGGCGGATGGTCTCGTCCAGCGCTGCTTTCGCCTTCTGATACTCCGCGTCGGTCAGCTTTCCCTGCTGGCGATCGATTTCCAACTGAAAGAGTTCTTCCTTCATCGCTTCCATCAGCAGCGACGAGCGGTCGCCGTTACTCGCGGCCTGGACTTTCGGTGCGGCAGGCGCGCTGGCGGACAGGTTGGCAGGAATCTTCGGCGGCGCGGCAATGTCTTCATCCGCGTCTTCCCGGACCGGCTGCGCACCGGAGCGGCGGCTGACGATGAGGGCTGCTCCCAACATTGCGACCACGATCACGCCAAGGATGACCCAGCGATAGCGATCCAGCGGATCCGGCGCCTCGATGGGAGGGCCGAGTCCACCGCCGGGGCGGCCGGCCTGGGTAGCCGGCATTTGCGAGTTGGATTGTTGCTCAGGTGGGCCCCCTTGCCCGCCCTGCCCCGCTTCGGCAATCGCGCCGGTGCCACTGAGTCGAAACGCCAGATCCGCTCCGGGCTTTACGTCGCTCGCCACCTGGATGCCCGCGCCGGTGTCGTCGTTCATGGGAGCGAAGGCGGAGGCTTTTTTGGCTTCGAACTTCATCGACTTGGGGAACATGACGACGAAGTGCTGCATCGGGGTCAGCGGCTTGGGAGTGAAGGTCGCTTCTCCGCTGTAGGGGATGTGGTAGGCCACCTGGAACTGGGTTTCGCCCGGCCGCAGGGGGAAGACGAAGGCGTAATGATTTTTCTCTTTGAGCGGGATGGCGGAAGAATTCACCGGCTGACCGTCCTGGGTGCGGGCGGCGGCTGAATCGATTACCGCGCCATCTGGCAGCGTGAACTCGTAGCTCTTGTCGGGATCGTAGAGGGTGCGTGCGGGCGAAGAAGCATTCTGCACGGCGTAGAGTTCGGTTCCCTGGAGAGTCGAATTGTCGGCCTGCACGCGCATGACATTCACCGTGGTGGTGACGTCGAGCTTCTTGGCGGAGTCATAGACCTGGATGGTGGCCGAGGTCGCGCCGGGCATCAGCGGGCCGCCCTTGGGGAAGTAGCTCACGCCCTGGTGTTCGACGCGCACCATGTGCGGAGTGCCATCGTCGGGAACCTCGACCTTGAAATTCCCGGAGGCATCGGTCTTCGTGTGCCCGATCTCCTGCATTCCCTGGGAGAGCGAGAGAACGGCGACGACATCGCCGGCGGCAGGCTTGTTGGTCGTCCCGTTCAGGACCTGCCCGGTGACGGTCGCTGCCGATGCCAATGCGGCGAACGCAGTGCACGCGAGAACCGCAATCCATAACTGTTTCAAACGCAACGTAGCCTTCTTTCGCAGAATGATTCGCAGGGGTACCTTTCCCCTTGATGCTCTCTTGTTTTCAATGTTTTAGCTCATACAATCTTCGCAAAATATTGGAAACGTGAGAGTTATAGCTAAAATATTCAAAACATGAGAGTTGCGGGAACGTTTTCTCAGTCTCGCTACTTCCTGCCCCTAATTTCAGAATACCAATTCGCGAGGGGTAAACCGGACAATCTCGCCGAAGTTATATCTCGCCTGTTGTGTATGAGATGTGGCAAAAACGGCGATTTTCGCACCTTGACAGGTGCCGTCCTGTCGGGCTCGTCCTCCTGTTGTCTTTTCCCGGCGCTTACGCGCTGGGCTATTCATTGACGCCCGCTTTGCGAGCTTTTGGCCGTGGTGATGGCCCAAACCTTCGAATCAGCCACGGTCAGGTTCGTCGTGGGCGCGCTTTGGTTTGTACGGGGGCGCGCTGGATTTCTTCCATTTCGGCGAGGATGATGGCGGCTTCGCCTTCCAGTCCGCGGCGCTGCTGCTCATAGTCGTCGTCGCTGAGCTTGCCAGCATTGTGCTCGAAGCTCAAGTCGCGCAGGTTCTCGTAGACCGCTTCCTTACGTTCGTCGAGATACGACAGGCGTGTCTTCTTCGGCGAGTGGGCAATCGCACCCGGTTGATAGAAGACATAAACGAACAGGGCGAGGGCGAAGAGGAAACAGCCGAAGAGGATGAAGACGGTCCCGTCGCCGTTGGTTTCAAAGAAAGCTGCGAGGTACGCGGTCACAGTTCGGTCTCCTTGCGGGCCTGCGCGCGGAAGCGATCGAGTTCGGGCACGGTGGCCGGTGCAGCGGTGGCGGCGAGCACCGAAGGCCGCGATTTCCAGATGCGCACCACCCAGACAGCCAGGCCTGTGGCGAGGAAGAAGACGGCGAAGGGCATGATCCAGGCGACGGTATCGAAGCCACCGCGAATGGGAGCGGCGAGAATTATGGGACCGTAATTGGAAACAAAGTTCGAGAGGATGAGGTCGTCACTATCGCCGCGCTGAATGCCGGCGGCGAGCTCGTTGCGCATGCGGTCGGAAAAGGTGCAGCCGACGTGGTTGCACTCGAGCAGGACCTGCCCGCAAGTGCAGGCGCACATCATTTTGTGGCCGACGGTGTTGAAGCGCGCCTCGTCATTGCTCGCGCCGACGAGAAACGGAATCGCCAGGGCAAGGACAAGGAGTTGCAGCAGGCGACGAGAACGGGTGACTTGAAAGTGCCGGCGTTGTTGCCGCCCACCCCGTTGCTCGCGCGACAAGGATGGGGCACCCATATTGTTGGAGACAAATTTCATATCAGTCCCCTACTCCCGCGGTGTGGCCGCTGGTAATGGCTTCGGTGGCGCGCACGGGCGACATGACGCGAACCGCCGCCAGGTTGGGCACGAGGGCGATACCGGTGCCGGCGATGATGAACCAGACACCAATCCATATCCAAATGACAAGCGGATTGAGGTGCGCCTTGATGATGGGGTTTCCCTTGTCGGAGGCGCCGGCGTAGACGAGATAGAGATCTTCGCGCAAGGTGGAACGGTTGGCGACCATGGTCGCGGGCTGCTCGGTGGCGTGATAGACGCGGCGCTCAGGATAGAGCGTGTCGATCTGCCGGCCGTGCTTGTAGACGTCAATGACCGCGGCTTCGCTCTGGAAGTTGGCGTTGTCATCTTGCGTAGCGAGACGGCTGACCAGGGTGTAGGAGCCGATGGTCATGGACTGGCCGTTGGGCAGTTCCTGCTCTTTGTCCTGGTTGAAGGCGGAGCCGCAGAAGCCGATGACGATAATCACAACGCCGAGATGAACGATGTATCCACCGTAACGGCGGGTGTTGCGGCGGGTGAGCTGCACCATGCCGGCGAAGATGTTGGAATGCTGCTTCGAAGAGATCACGCGCCCGCCGCGATAGAACTCAGAGGCGACGGTGGCGATAACGAAGACGGCGAGGGCCACGCCCATCAGCGAATAGAGGCCGGAGATGTCTTCCTGCCAGGGGCGCATACCCATGGCGATGAGGACGGCGACAATGATGACAGTGAGGACCGCGGGAGCGAGAAAATTGCGGCGCAGCGCGTCGAGCGATGTCTTACGCCAGGCGAGCAGCGGGCCGATGCCGGTCAGCAACAGGAGAAACATGGCGATCGGGACATTGACGCGATTGAAGAACGGCGCGCCGACGGTGACCTTCGATCCAGTGGCGGCTTCCGAGATGATGGGGAACAGCGTGCCCCAGAGAACCGCGAAGCAGGAGACGAGCAGCAACAGGTTGTTGAAGAGAAAACTGGACTCGCGCGAGATCAGCGACTCGAGATGGTTCTCGGTTTTGAGGTGCTTATAGTTCAGAAAGAAAAAGCCAACACACACCGCGGCGGTAATCGCTAGGAACCAGACGAACCAGACACCGATGCCGGATTGGGCGAAGGCGTGGACGGAGCTGACGACGCCGCTGCGGGTGAGGAAGGTTCCGAAGATGGCGAGGAAGAACGTGGTGAAGATCAGCCACATGTTCCACTGCTTCATCATGCCGCGCTTCTCCTGCATCATCACGGAGTGCAGGAAGGCAGTGCCCGTGAGCCAGGGCAGCAGCGAGGCGTTTTCGACGGGATCCCAGCCCCAGTAGCCGCCCCAGCCGAGGACGGAATAGGCCCAGTGCATGCCGAGGAAGATGCCGCAGGTAAGGAAGAGCCAGGTGACCATCGTCCAGCGGCGGGTGATGTGGATCCACTTTTCGCCGGGGTACTTCATGATCAGCGCGGAAAGTGCGAAGGCAAAGGGAACGGTGACGCCGACGTAGCCGAGATAGAGCATCGGGGGGTGGATGACCATCTCGGGATATTGCAGGAGCGGGTTGAGGCCGTTGCCATCGGCGGGAATGGTTCCGGTGACCATGGCGAACGGGTGCGCCGCGAAATTAACGAGCAGTAGAAAGAAGACTTGGACGGCGGCGATAACGACGGAAGCGTAAGCGGTAAGTTGGACGTCTACCTTGTGCCGCACGCGCAGTACGAACCCGTAGGCCGAAAGCAATAGAGCCCAGAAGAGCAGCGAGCCTTCCTGTCCCGACCAGAGTGCGGCGAACTTGTACGGAGTCGGGAGGGCGCGGTTGCTGTGATGCATGATGTAGGCCAGCGAGAAGTCGTTGCTGAGGGCAGCGACGACCAGGGCGGCAGCCGCGGCGACGACGGCGACGAAGCACGCGATCCCGGCACGGCGCGCGGTTTCGGAAAGAAGATCGTCTTTTCGATAGAGGGCGAAAGCGCCTACGACAAACGAGTACAGCGCGAGCGCCAGCGCCAGCAACAACGAGAAACTACCGATCTGTGGCATTTATTTGTTAACCGCGCTTCGAGTCCAGCAACGTTCGGACGTTCGGACCCCAGGGATGTGCCTATTGTCTCCGAAACGGAGGCCAGCAGCAACGTTGGGGCAATAAAAGGCGCGCGCGGATGGTGGGACGGCGAGTCCACAAAAGCGGAATTACTTCCGGACATGGAATCCGTGTCGAATCAGTACAGCGGCGGGCCAACAATTTCGCGGAGACAGCGATTCTTAGACCCGATTGGCCACAGGTTCGCAAGGAGGATGAATGGCGCTGAAAGTTCGGCCGGAGGTGAAGATGCAACGGGTGGTAATGATTGCCGAAGATGCCAACTCGAAATGTACGGTACGGGCAGTCCTGGCGAATCCGGATTGCGAAGTGCTGGAAACCAGCGATCCGGGGATGGGGCTGGAGATGATGCGTCGCCCGGAGGTGGCGTGCGTGATTGTGGATTGCGCGCTGGAAGACCTGACCCGCCAAATGCGGCACCTGCTGCAGTTCTCGGCGGGCGTTGCGGGGATCCCGGTGCTATGGATTACACCTTACGGAGCGCGGGAACCGCTGGCACGCGAACTGGGGCTGAGCCGGTTAAACCTTCTGCCGAAGCCATTTTCGCCGCTGCAACTGCTGGAGCGGGTGCAGCAGAGTATATGGATCGGTCCCTATGTGCCAGGCCCGGCACAGGTAGCGGCAGCGAGAGTTTAAAGGTAAGGAGCGGAGCTAAGCGGCGCTCTGGCCTCGCATCCACCGGCGCACTAAGTCGATGAGTTCGGTCGGGGGCAAGGGTTTGAGGCGGAAGACGACGTCGAGACCTTCATATTCCGGTTCGGCATCGGGCGCGCCACTGAGGACAATGACGGGCACCTGTGAGTCCCCGGCGCGCAAGCGGCGAACGAATTCGGAGCCGCTGGTGCCGGGCATCATGTGATCGGTGACGACCAGGCCGATGTGCTGGCTGGCGGAGCGGAGGACGGCTAACGCGCTTTCCGCGGAAGTAGCAATGGCTACACGGAAGCCGGCATTGCGGAGGATGGTTTCACGGATGTGTAGCTGGACAGGTGCATCGTCAACGAGAAGGACCTGGCTCAATACGGACTCCGAGGGCTGAGGGATGAGAGGTCCGAGGGTGCAGAAGTGCCTCGGGCCGGAACTTTTGAGTTTTCCGGCCCATCGGGGGACGATGGCGCGCAGAAGAACTCGGGCGCAGCCATGGTAACCCATTCCGTAAGTTCAGGGAAGCGTGCGAAGACAGGCAGAACCGCTTCAGGAAAGCTTACGCACTGCGGGTACGGAACTCCGCTTCGGCAGTAAACCAATCGGCCTCATGGGCGCCGTGCTGGCGGCCGCGGCTGAGGTAGAGTTCATAGGCACGTGCGCGGATCCGTTCTTCCAAATTTCCCGTTTCAGGATGGTGTAATTCCGCGGAGTGACCGTTCTGACCGTTGGTCGGAACCGCAGTTTTTTTGGCCCGTGTTGGAGTCTTCTTTTCGCCGGTTGCAGCAGCGTTCTTTACTCTTGCCATACTTCACTAACTCCCTATGAATCAATAATTTAGAACATCAATACAAGACGCAAGGCTGGATGTTCTGGTTGCCTCTATTCTACCTGATTCGGGGAGTGGAGTTCCATGCAAGTGCGGTGGAATTTTCGATACTTTCATGCGGGAATTCTGATCCAGAATCTCTCGATCTAAATGCCTGCGAGAAGACGATTTCTTTCCACAGGGATGAGGCGAGGGGACCCGCAAAGTACATGGCGGCCGGTGGTGAATTAGGGTAAATACCAAGGATGCACCCTGGGCTCGCGCGATGTTACTCTGAAGTACACCCAAGTACTTGCAAAGAGGCGGTCGTTTGATCGCTGGATCGAGGAGAGTGCTCGGCGCATTCCGATGAGCTGAGCGAACCGTATGGTGCCGCAAACCTTCACCGGAGTCGCCGTGGAACGAAGCACGCCTCTATGCGTGGATCTTGACGGCACGCTGGTGAAATCGGACACCTTGTGGGATTCGGTCTGCCTGCTGGTGCGTCAGAAGCCTTTGGACGCGTTACAGGCGCCTTTCTGGCTGCCGGGTGGCAAAGCCCATTTCAAAGCGCAAGTCGCGTCCCGCGTCCAACTGGCGCCGGAAACACTTCCTTATAATCAGCCGCTGCTGGAGTATCTCCGCGCGGAACATCGGGCGGGACGCAAGATTTACCTGGCGACGGCCACGGACGAACGGACGGCGCAAGCGATCGCCGACTTCCTGGGTCTATTTGCCGGGGTGATTGCGACCCGTGGCAGTGAAAATCTTTCCGGGAAGACGAAGCTGAAAGCGATTGAGGACCAGTTTCCCGAGACGGGGTTCGAGTACATAGGAAACGCCGCGCCTGACGCGGTCCTCCTGAAACGGGCGAAGGTCGCGATGTTGGCGAATCCCGCGGTGGGACTTGCGGGTCAACTGCGCCGGCAAGGGACGACGGTGGCGCGGGTCTTTGAGGATCGCGGATCGCGGTTCCGCGCGGTTGTCAGGGCGATACGCGTCACGCAATGGCCGAAGAACGTGCTGATCTTTGTCCCGATGCTGCTGGCGCACGTTTTGCTCGACAGACAGAAGCTGATGGGCGCCGCGGTGGCTTTCCTGAGCTTCAGCTTCGCAGCATCCGCTACCTATATCCTGAACGATCTTCTCGACCTGGAAGTCGACCGCCAGCACACGCGCAAGCGCAAACGTCCGTTCTCGTCCGGAGAACTCTCACCCAAAGCAGGGTTCGCGCTGATTGTTGGGCTGCTGTCTGCGTCAGCGCTGCTGGCGCGATTGGAGCCACCGCGCTTCATGCTGGCACTCGGATTGTATTTCGTGACCACACTGGCTTATTCGCTGGCCCTGAAGCGGCTCGCATTGCTTGACGTGATCACGCTGGCGGGGTTGTACACGGTGCGGCTGCTGGCCGGGGCGGCGGCGACGGGAGTTCCACTTTCGCCCTGGTTCGAAGTTTTCTCGCTTTTCTTCTTCCTGAGCCTCGCCATTGTGAAACGCTATGGCGAACTGCACAACCTGCGGGAGAGCGGCGCGATCGCGCGCAACGGCCGCGGCTACCAGGTGAGCGATATCGAGCAGTTGCGCAGCTTCGGCACGGCCGCGGGTTATGCATCGGTGGTGGTCTTCTCGCTGTATATCAACAATCCCGAGATCACCAAGCTCTATCGACATCCGCACTGGCTGTGGCTGCTGGCGCCGTTGCTGATTTATTGGATCAGCCGTATCTGGCTGTTAGCGCATCGCGGCGAACTCGACGAAGATCCGGTGGTATTCGCCCTGACCGATCGCTGGAGCCCGCTCTTCGCGCTGGTTGCGTTATTCGTAATGCGGAGCGCAATTTGAAGGGTTTCGAGTCGTGGGGACGCTATCCCCGAGGCAAGCAGAACGTAAAACCGTTGTTCTGGGCCTCTGACTTCCCTCTTCCCGATGCCGACCATTTGTCCGTGCTGCCTGCCGGACTGGGCCGCAGTTATGGCGACGTCTGCCTGAACCACGACAACACCGTGCTGCTGACCCGCGGGCTCGACCGCCTGCTGGGGTTTAATGCGCAAACCGGAGAGCTGCGCTGCGAATCTGGAGTCAGCCTGGCGGAGATCCTCGATTTCGCGGTGCCGCGCGGATGGTTTCTCCCAGTCACGCCAGGAACGAAGTTCGTGACGGTAGGCGGAGCGATCGCCAATGACGTGCACGGCAAGAATCATCACGTGGCGGGGACGTTTGGACGGCATGTGCGGCAATTCGAACTCTACCGTTCGGACGGCACCCGACGCGTTTGCTCTCCCACGGAAAATGCTGATTGGTTTGGCGCCACCATATCGGGGCTGGGACTGACGGGGCTCATTCACTGGGCGGAGATTCAACTGAAGCCGATCGTCTCGCGGAAAGTTCGCTACGAGGCGACGAAGTTTCATGGCCTGGAAGAATTCCTCGCGCTCTCGGAGAGCCACCGCAATCACGAATACACGGTGAGTTGGATCGACTGTGTGGCGCGGGGGAAAAATGCTGCGCGCGGTATTTTCATGAGTGGAGATCACGCCGAGATCGCGGAAGAACGAGGAGTGACGCACGCGAGAACGATGGCATTTCCGTTCGATCTTCCGTCGATTGCGTTGAACCGCGCCACGGTTGGACTTTTCAACACCCTTTATTTCCACATGCAGACCAGCAAGAAAGTGGAGAAGGTGGTGGATTACGAACCGTTCTTTTATCCGCTGGACGCCATTCTGCAGTGGAACCGGATGTACGGGAAGCAAGGGCTGGTGCAGTTTCAGTGTGTCGTTCCCTACAACCACGGGCTGTATGCGGTGCGCGAGATCCTGAAGGCAATCGCAGATTCCGGATTGGCGTCGTTTTTGGCGGTACTGAAGGTCTGCGGGGACGCGCCGTCGCCGGGGATGATGTCGTTCCCGAAACCGGGGATCACTTTGGCATTGGATTTCCCAATCAAGGAGCAACGAACCTTTGCGCTGGTGGACCGATTGAACGCGATGACGGAGGAAGCCGGCGGACGGCTCTATCCCGCGAAGGATTCGCGGATGACCGGGAAGCAGTTTCGCGATTTTTATCCGAGGTGGGACCGGTTTTCGTCGTACATCGATCCGAACTTTTCGTCGAGCTTCTGGCGCAGGGTGATGGCGTGAGCGGCGCACGATGAAGAACATCCTGGTGCTGGGGGCGACGTCGTCGATTGCGATTGCGACGATGCGCTGGTACGCGGCGCGGGGAGCGAAGTTTTACCTGGTAGCGCGCAATAAGGAAAAACTTAGGGTTGTGGCAGCCGATCTGCAAGTGCGAGGGGCGGTGGAAGTCCACACCTGCGTGCTGGACCTGGATAACACCGACAGGCATGCGTTGATGCTGGAGGACGCCGACAGGAAGTTGCAGGGGATTGGGATCGCGCTGATCGCGCATGGCGTGCTGGGCGACCAGGCGGAGGCAGAGCAGGACTATCGGGCGGCGGAGAGGGTTCTGCGCACCAACGTGCTGAGCTCGATCTCGTTGATCACGTGGTTGGCGAACTACTTCGTAGCGAAACAGAGTGGAACGATTGCAGCGATTTCGTCAGTGGCAGGAGACCGTGGGCGTAAGAGCAACTATGTATATGGCACATCGAAAGCGGCGCTGACCACGTTTTTGCAAGGGGTACGAAATCGCGTGGATCGCGAAGGAGTGAACGTACTCACGATCAAGCCGGGCTTTGTGGCGACCCCGATGACGGCGCACTTGCCGCAGGGAATCTTATTCGCCACCCCAGAAAAAGTTGCGCAGGGCATTGCGCGCGCGATCGAACAACATAAGGATGTTGTATACATTCCAAAATTCTGGCGCGTGATCATGGCGGTGATTCGAGTGTTGCCGGAAAGCGTGTTCAAGGGCCTGAATGTCTGAATTTTTACCGGATCGATACGCAACTTTGGGCTGACCAATGGGTCTAAGGAACCATTAAGGAAGCTCCGAACAACTCACATGAATTAGATGTGAACAGCAGCTCCGCGAAGGCGAGGATGGTGCAGCAACCCTGCAATTTATCAGGAACGCACACATCCGAAGTTGTAGATGATCGTTCTAAGCAAACAGTGCGCAAGAAGAAGAAGATGAAAGCAGTAAAGCTCTGCCGGTATTGGCCGGCTTTGACGACGAGCTAAGAACTTGGCGTGCTCGGTTCCCAGAGGCAGTACGCCTTCGGTAACTGGACGGGTTCCTTCTTTGCTATCAGAGTAGCGGAATAGGGAAACCTCGGAACAGATGGTTCCCGGACCACCGAGCGGGCTGAATTTTGGCGAGACTGAAGTTTCTAGAGGGAAATCTGCGATGGATTCGCAACAGTACATACATTTCGGTCAACTGGACCTGAGTGAAAGCCGCAAAGGGCCGTTTGGCGCCAGCTTCCTCGTTCAAGCGGTGGGAGTGGCGATCCTGTTGAACCTGAGTTTCGCCGCGCCGCAGCTCCTCGAGAAAAAAAGATACGAGACAATCGAGTTAACCGCGCCGGTGGAACAAGCGAAGGTATCGCCTGCCCCGAAGGTACAGCCACAGCCGCAAAAACTTAAGATGCAACGCGTGGTGCCGCAGCCGCAACAGGCGAGAATTGCGCCGCCGTTGCCCACCCGGATTCCGCGGCCGAAACCAGTGATGGAAGCGAAGGTGGAAGCCCCACCGACCCCGAAGTTTGATGCGCCGCGTCTAGATCTTCCGGCCGCCCCGAAGCCGGCGAAACCGATCCACGTGGAGAACTTTGCCAGTACGGGCAGTTCGGCAGTGCCGACTTTGGCAAACCGTCCTGCAACCCAGGTGCAGACGGGCGGCTTTGGCGATCCCAACGGCGTGCCCGCCAACAATAGCAGCACTGGAAAAGCAGCGATCGCGAAAGTTGGTTCGTTTGACCAACCCGCAGGCGCTGGACAAGGAAACGGAACCGGTGGAGCCAAGGGCGCGCGCGGAACGGTGGCGAGCGCTGGATTCGGAAACGGTACGGCGATCCAAGGTGGCGGGGGACACGGCAACGGGCAGGTGGTGCAAACCGCTTTCGCGGCACCGCAACCGGCCGAACCGACGGGCACGCACAAGGCGACCACGGCCGATGCAGGATTTACGCCATTCACCATTCTTTCCAAACCTAAGCCGACCTATACAGAAGAAGGGCGCAAGCGCCACATCGAGGGCGAAGTGCAGTTGGATGTGGTGTTCATGGCGAATGGACAAGTCAAGATCATGGGGGTAACCCGCGGGCTCGGATATGGCCTGGATGAAGCGGCGATTCAAGCCGCGCAGAAGATCCAGTTCGTCCCGGCAAAACGCGGTGATCAACCCGTGGATTACCAGGCCAAACTCAGGATTGTCTTTCAGTTGACGTAGTTGGGAAGTTCGAAAGGGAAAAAGTATGCGCGGTATTAACAAAGCTTTAGTCATCCTCGCGGCCAGCATGATTTCGACAGCGGGCTTCGCGCAAGCGGACGCGCCGGCACAGCAGCCGGTGGCGCAATCGTCTTCTTCCGCGGCGCTGGACCAGGTCGTCGATAAGGTAGCTGCGCGCGAAGCGGAATATGTGAAGACCATGCGGCGTTACACCCCGCTGGTGGAGACCTACCTGCAGGAAATGCAGCCAGACCCGACGATGGGCGAGGTCCCCAAGAACGATTGGTACCACCTGAGCCGGCTTTCTTTAGCGAACCAGAAGGTCGATGTTCTGAACTTCGCCGGTAAGAATGACCTGAGCTCATCCGACGACGCCGATCACAAGCGCTTTTTCTCGCGCGCCGCTGATGGAATGGGCTCAGCCCTGACGCTCGGCAAGATGGGAAAAGGACCGCGCTACGGATACATGGCCAACGGCTTTGACTCCATGGTGATCGTGGACACGACCGGCCTGAATCGCGCGCGTTACGACTTCAAGTTCGTGCGTCGCGAGTTTCTGGGCGACGTGCGGACCATCGTGCTCGACGTTTCGCCTAAACGCTTAGGCGGCGACAAGCATCCTGACGTTCGTTTCCTCGGCCGCCTCTGGATTGAGGATGAAGGCTACAACGTGGTACGGGTGAACGGAACGTTTACGCCGGCTCCCAAGGGTGCGGCGTTCTTCCACTTCGACACCTGGCGCACCAACATGGGCGAAGGAATGTGGCTTCCGGCTTACATCTACAGCGAAGAGTCGGGGCTGATGGAAGATAAGAAGCACAACGTGCATTACGACTTCCGGGCGCAGACACGGTTGTGGGGCTACAACGTGACCAAGCCGGAAGACAACTCAGAGCTCACCGAAGTGATGGTCGATGCTCCGGACCCGGTGAAAGATCAGAGCACACAGGAAGCGGATGCTTCCCCGCTGGCCAGCGAACGGCAGTGGCAGCGCGAGGCGGAAGACAACATCCTCGAGCGCTTGCAGAAGCTGGGCTTGCTTGCGCCTCAGGGCGAAGTCGACAAAGTGTTGGACACGGTTGTGAACAACATCGAGGTCACGAACAATCTCGACGTGCAGCCGGAGATCCGGTGCCGGGTGATGCTGACGGCTCCGCTGGAGTCGTACAACATCGGCCACACGATCGTGATCAGCCGCGGGTTCCTGGATACCTTGCCGGATGAGGCGTCACTCGCCGCTGTGCTGGCACACGAACTGGGACACATCCTGCTGGGCCACAAGTTCGATACGAAGTATGCATTCAGCGATCGCATGCTCTTCCCGGACAACCAGGCCTTCCAGCGCATTGACATTAAGCACACGCCGCAGGAAGAAGAAGCCGCCGACAAAAAGGCCGCCGAGCTTCTCCAGAACTCGCCTTATAAAGACAAGCTGGCGAGCCCTGGACTTTTCCTGGCAGCCCTGCAACAGAGCGCTCCGCAGTTGCCGAACTTGTTGACCGGCAACATGGGCAGCTCGCTGGTGGCAGTACAGGCGAAGAGCAAGAAAAACAGCGACGTAACGCCTTCCTCCATCCGCATGGCAAGCTTGGAGAGCAGCGCACCGAAGCTGGATAACTCCGACGTGAAACAGGTTGCTGCGCTTCCGCTGGGCGGACGCATCAAAATGGACCCCTGGTCCGATCGCATCGAGATCTCGAAGTCGAAAGCCGTGCCTTTGCTTTCGGCGCGCGACAAGATGCAGTTCGAAATCACGCCAATCTTCCCGTACCTGACGCGTATGAGCACTCCGCCGGCAGCGAAGGCGAGCGCCAGCGTCAACGGACAGTAATTTAACCCGACTGTTTTCGTGCAGTATCCCTCCAGGGTCCGCCGCTAGGCGGGCCCTCTTTTTATTCCCGCAGTCACTCCGCATATGATGGGAACCGAGTGGCGAAGACACCGACATTGAGTGCGGCCGGACTTGGATGGTGGCGGGGACTCATCCAGCGCGAGGGCCTGCTGCGGGGCTGTGGCACGGCTATGCGCAGCCTCTACGAACTGGCGATGGACTACCTTCCGGCGCGGAGGCGCCTCCGCTATGGCGATATCGACTACGATTTCGATTATGGTGTGAACACGACGTGGGCCAAGCCGGCGCTTTCGGTTCGCTTGCGCGAGGTGTTTACGCGGGGAAAGTACCAGCCGAGCGAGCCGGCGCTTTTCCATCAGATTCTCGGGCAGCTCGGCATTGTGCACGAGAACTTTACTTTCATCGACCTCGGCAGCGGGAAGGGCCGAACCCTGTTGATGGCCTCCGACTACCCGTTTCGGCGCATTGTTGGGGCGGAGATCATCCCTGAGTTGCATGACATCGCTCAGGCGAATATCGAGCGCTACCACAGCGAGCGGCAACAATGTTTTGCCCTCGAGGCGTGGCTCGGGGACGCGCGCGAGTTCCCCTTTCCCACGGAGCCGATGGTCGTCTATCTCTTCAATCCCTTCCCGGCTGATGTACTTCGGAGCGTGCTGGAAAACCTGCGCAGCTCACTCGTTGAACATCCACGAGAAACGTACGTCATCTATCACAACCTGGTGCACGAAGATGTTTTTCGTACGATGAACTTCCTCACGCCGATGCGCAGCACCCCCCAATACGTGCTCTATCGAGCCGCAGTTCTATAGATCGGGCAGCTCACCTTTTCGGCGCTCCTGCATCTCACAGAGAACCAATCTTTTATTTTGGAGAGCCTGATGAAGAAGTATGTCCTTTTGCTCGCCTGTCTTGTTTTTCTTACTTGCGTCGCGTTTTCTCAGAGCAACGAAATCGGCGCGACCTTCGGTGGCCAATTTGTTTCGGGCAGCTACGATTTCGGACAAAGCGGGGTATTCGAAGTCAACCCGGCGCACCGGCTCGTCAACGGAGGCGTGGCCGAACTCTACGTGGAAGTGCCGCTGACATGGACTTTCAAGAACGCGCGCACCGATCCCGCGGCGGCTTTGCACGACCACTACACTTCTTTCTTCGTGACCCCGGGCATCAAGGTCAAACTACTTCCGCAACTTCCGATTTCGCCCTACGCCTTTGTGGGCGCGGGTTTAGCACACTTTCACGACACCGATACGAGCCAGGGCTCGTTTGAGAATGTGGTCGATTACGGAGCCGGAGTCGATTGGAAGCTTCTGCCGCTGCTGAGCATTCGCGGAGAGTTGCGCGACTACAACTCGGGCGTGCCGCGATTGGCTTTTCCGAACCCCGGGAGCCGGCAGCAGAACGTGATGGCGATGGTGGGACTTTCGCTCCATTTCTAACCTGCACGCAACGAAAAAGGCCGCATGCGAAGATGCGGCCTTTTGGCTTTCCCAGCTCTCAGAACGTGAGCTTCAGCGACAGTTGAATGTCGCGGGGACCTCCGCCGCCGAGGAACGGGTTGCCGCCGCCTACGTCTGGCGTGGCAGTGATCGGCAGGAAGCCAACCCCGCGGCCATTGGGAGCAACGCCGTTGTTTGCGACGTCAACCACGAAATTGGGCAGGAGCGGGTTGGTGAAGTTGGGGTGGTTCAAGATGTTGAAGAAGTCGATGGCAAGCCGCGCGTGCACCCGTTCCGTGATGTTGATGGTGCGCGCGACGGAGAAGTCGAAGTTCTTGTAGGCGGGACCCCGGAAGGCATTGCGCCCGAGGTCGCCAAGATGCTCGCCGCCAGTGCATCCACCGTTGACCGGATCCCACGTACAGGGAGCAGCAAAGGCGGAGAGGTTGAGGAACTGCGCGGGCCCACTGGTACCGGCCCAGGGATTGCCGACCAGGTCCGGACGGCCGAAGTATTCGCCGGTGCCGTTGATGTCGTAGCTATATCCATCGATGAAGCTGACGTTGAACGGCTGGCCATCATCGAGCGTGACCACGCCGTTGATCGACCATCCATTGCTCAACCACTTGGCGGTTTCGGACTTTGGTAGGTCGTAGCTCCAATACCACTTGAAGGCGCGACGCAGATCGAAGTTAGAGTTGGCGCGCTCGGCGCCGGGGTTATAGCTGTTGTCGGGCTGGGTTGCGTTCGGCACGTAGTCCTGGCCATCGCTGGCGTTGTCAATCGAGTGCCCGTAGGTAAAGTTCAGCGTGGACGTGAGGCCGTGGAAGCTGGAAATGCGCAAGCTCGCTTGCAGCGAGTTGTAGTTGGAAGCGGCGGTGGACTGGAACTGGTTGATGTATCCGGTCAGGCCATCGACGGCGTAGGGCTGGGTGCCGGTCGCCGGGTTGACCTGGTTGATATCGGTGTAACGGAATAGCTTGCGCCCCTGCGATCCGACATACGCGATGTTCACCGCGACACCGTTCGCGAGCTGCTGCTCGAGGCCGAGGTTGTAGCTCTGAATGTAAGGCGTACGCAGATTTTGCGACACGCTGAAGATGTCGCTGGTGGCATACCCGGTGAAGACCGGAGTGTTGGCGACGATGGGGTTCACGTTGCCGGAGAACCCGATGGCCGCTCCCGGTACGTTGTTGTAAGCTGGACCGGGGTTGTAAGTGTCGAAGGGCAACTGACCGACGAAGAAATCCTGCGAGAAGGCGTCGTAGAAAACGCCGTACCCGGCACGCAGAACAGTGTGGCCCTTGCCAAAAACATCGTAGGCAAAGCTGAGGCGCGGGCCGAAGTTGTTCAGGTCCTTCGGATAAAGCTGGCTGGGTCCGCCGTTAGCGCCGACCTGTTCAAGTTGGCCGCTTGAGGTATTCAAGAAGCTGAACAGGTCATTCTTCTCGCCGATTACGCCGAAATAATCCCAGCGCAGACCGTAGTTGAAGGTGAGCCTCGAGGTCACGCGCCAGTTATCCTGGAAGTACAGGGCGTGATTGTTCTCGTAGGTGTGGCGCGAAGAATTGCCGGTGGCGGAGTGGCCGCTATCGGGGTTGCCGTCAAGAAAGTCGTCGAAAGTATTGAAATACAGCTTGCCGCGATAGCCGTTATCGAAATATCCGGCGACCGAGGTGCGGCGGAACTCGTAGCCCCACTTGAAATTGTGTTTACCGGTGCTGTAGGAGGCGTTGGTAAAGAACTGTGTATTTGTATCGACGCGCCCGCGCGGGTCGCCGGCGTTGGCTCCGATGCTGCCGGTGCCATCGCCAAACTCGATGAGAGGCAGCCCGCCATCGCGCGGCAGTGCGCCGGGTGCGGCGGTATCCAATCCGATCGAAGCGGGATCGAAGCTCTGATCCTGGGCGGCAAACTGCTCAGCGAAACGGTTCCATCCGCCGCGGAATTCCATGAGGAACTTCGGCGAAATGATGTGAGTGTACGACATGGAAGCAATCTGGACCCGCGTCGGCGTGTTGGTATTGAAACCTGGAGTTACGCCGCCACCAACCAGCGCCAGCGGATAGCTCTGCGTGCTGTTGCCGTAGTAGTAGCGGCCAGTGATGAGATCGTGGGCGTCGTTGCCAAGGAAATGGTGATCGATTTTGGCGATCAGGCTATCGATGGAGTTGGTGAATGGATTCGTGAGGGTGACACTGCCGTTCGACTGCGGCAGCGGTCCCCAGGGATTGCGGTCAAGCAGGCTTTGGATGACCGGATTGATGACGCCGCCGCCCGCGGTGTAGGCATTGATTTCGTCCTGCGTGGGCACGTTCTCGGGGGTGGGAATACCTCCGCTCTCACGCTGGCCTTCGTAGGACAGGAAGAAGAAGGTGCGGTCCTTAATGATTGGGCCGCCAAGCGATGCCCCGAACTGGTTGTTGTGAAAGGCATCCTGCGGACCGGTGCTGTTGAAATAATTACGCGCGTCCAGCGCATTATTGCGGAAATATTCATACACGCTTCCGTGCACGCTGTTGGTGCCTGAGCGGGTGACACTGTTGACGACCGCGCCGGAGTTGCGACCGTACTCGGCTTCGGTATTCGAGATGACAGGAACTTCCGCCAGGGCATCGAGCGGCAGGATGGTTGCGGGCGTGCCGAAGACGCCACCTTCGTTGATGGCCGGCAGGTTGCGATAGCCGTCGTTCATATCGGTGCCGTCGAGCAGATAGTTGTTCGAGCGGCCACGATTGCCGTTGATGCTCACCATGCCGAACGAACCTGGGGAATCATTGATGCCGCTGGGATCGCCCGCTGCGCCCGGTACAAGCGCAAACAGCTTGGTGAAGTCACGGCCATTCACCGGTAAGTCTTTAGCTTGATCGCCAGAAATGGTGTCGCCGGTGGTATCCGACTGGGTTTCGATCACCGGGATCTCGGCCGACACATCGATGGTCTCTCGGACTTCTCCCGCGGTTAACACAGCATTCGCGCGGGTGGGCTCGGCGACGAGCACCTGCACCGAGCGCACGTTTTGCTTGCGGAACCCTTGATGCTCAACCGTTACGTCGTAGGTCCCCAAGGGCAGTTCGGTCACGATGTAATTGCCGGCATCGTCGGTTTGCACGGTTCGTGTGGTACCGGTTGCGGGATTGGTAACGGTCACTTGTGCGGCGGGAATCGCCGCGCCGGAGGGGTCGGTGATCGTCCCTTCGATACTGCCGCGAAAGGTCTGGGCGAATAGGGGGAGGCTCATCATCAGCGCAACAACAAGCAGCAGGGACTTGGCTCTCATGCAGTCTTCCTCGGGGTATGCGGCGTTGGCCGCTTGGAGTAGGGGTATCCAAATTCCCGGTCTTTGCCGGCTTGTACTGCCAGATTCTGAGTTGATGGAGGATTATACGAGCCAATATTTGAATTGGTAGTGGAAAATCCCGATCATGAGGATTCGACTTGTGGCCCATGTTCATTCGCGAAGCCATGCCGTGAGTGATCCAGTAAACTAAGTCAGTCCTTCACTCACTATGGGCCGCATTCACTTACTTTCCGAACATGTCGCCAACAAAATCGCCGCCGGCGAGGTGGTGGAGCGTCCTGCGTCGGTGGTGAAGGAGCTGATCGAGAATTCGCTCGATGCCGGTGCGAAACGAGTGCGCGTGCACGTCGAAGCAGGCGGAAAGAAGTTGATCCACGTAGTGGACGACGGCTGCGGAATGGTGCGCGACGATGCCATGCTCGCCTTCGAGCGCCATGCGACTTCGAAGCTGAAGAATCCCGAAGACCTGCTCACGATCGCAACCCTCGGTTTCCGCGGCGAGGCGCTCCCCTCCATCGCATCGGTCTCACGAGTGAGGCTCGAAACGCGCACGGCGGAGGAGAGCAGTGGTTCGGTGCTGGAGATTGCCGGCGGCAAAATTCTGAAGATCGAAGAGGCAGGCCTGCCGGAGGGCACATCGATCGCGATCCGCGATCTCTTCTTCAACACGCCGGCACGAAAGAAATTCCTGAAGTCCGAATCGACTGAGCTCTCGCACATCGCGTCACTGGTAACGCACTACGCCCTGGCGCATCCGGAAATGCATTGGGAGCTGCACTCGGCGACCAATGCCATCCTCATCGCACCGCCGGTGCCTTCGCAAAGCGAGCGCATTTACCAGGTGTTCGGCAACGATACCCTTGAGCAGCTGATTCCGTTGGCGGCCCTGCAGAAGCTCGAGCGGGTGGGGCTTCCGAAGCCGCCGCCATGGCTGCGCAAGGACGCGGACGAAGAAGAAGAGGCCGAGCCGCCGGGTGAGTTGCGACTGCACGGGTTCATCTCCAAGCCGGAGATTCAGAAACTCAATCGCAATTCCATCTTCGTCTTTGTCAACGGACGCCTGATTCGCGACCGGCTGATCCAGCACGCATTGACTGACGCCTATCGGAACATTCTTCCGCCGACGCTGTTCCCGGTCGTGCTGCTTTTCATCGAGATGCCGTACACCGAGGTCGACGTGAATGTGCATCCGTCGAAAACCGAAGTGCGCTTCCGGCAACAGACCGTGGTTCATGACTTCGTGCGTGAATCGGTGCGCGCGGCGCTCTCCAAGGCCCGGCCGATTCCGCAGTTCATGACAGAGATCTCCGCACAACCGAAGGCGTCGGCCTCGCTGACTCCCGGCGCGCAGGGAGCGACCTTAACTGGCGCCGGGTTCGCGTTACAGGCGCAGGAGCCAGCGCTGCTGGCGGAGCGATTGCAGTTCGGACCCGACGCCATCGTCGTCGAAGCGAATGCTGCTGTGCCGGTGGCACGCTTCGGCGCGCAGACATTCGGTTCCCATATCTATGGAGGCGAAACGGCTGCGGCGGTGCAAGACGGGTGCGATTACGAGATCGCCGAGGCCCCGCCCACCGAAGCGCCACTCTCCACGCTGAAGCCGTTGGGACAAATTCGCGAATCGTTCATCCTTGCGGTGAACGGAGAAGGACTTTGGATTATTGATCAGCATGTGGCGCACGAGCGTGTGCTCTTCGAGAAGGTAATCAAGCAGCGAGCCGCCGCTTCCGTAGAAACACAGCAGCTGTTGATGCCGCTCATCCTGGAGCTCACGCCAGGGCAGCAGGCGGTGTTCGGGGAAATTGCCGAAGAGCTTCGGCAGAATGGATTTGAAGCGGAGCCGTTCGGTTCGCGCACGGTGGCAATCAAGGCAGCACCTGCCGGCATTCGCGCGGAAGAAATCGAGAACACGTTAAACGAGGTCTTGAACTCATTCGAACGCGAGCAGCAGGCCTTCAACCTCGATTACGCCAGGACGCGCATTGCCGCGAGTATCGCCTGCCATGCGGCCATCAAGGTGAATATGCCGCTCACCCTCGACAAAATGGAATGGCTGCTCGCGGAACTCGCGAAAACGGAGCACCCGATGACATGCCCTCATGGACGGCCAGTGGTGCTGCGCTACTCCGTACGGGATATACAAAAAGCATTCAAACGTATCTGACGATCGAGAGCTGCGCGCCGAGTGCGGTCGTCGGTTAACATAGAGATTGAATTCGATCGATTATGACTGAGCAGCAGCTACAGGAGCTTCGGCAAAAGAAATGGCGGCTGGGTGCGGAGCCGATCCAGACCGTGGAAGACGCGCGCGACTTCATCGAGACGGTCGGCTTCTGCACCATGTACCCTTTGCGGCCGCCGGTGCTGGTGCCGACGTTCCTGGGCGCATGCGTGGGAAACGAAGTGAATCTGCCGACGTGGCAGCACGCGTTTGCCGACCACCGGGCGCAGGAAGCAACCGAGTTGATGGTACGGTTGCTACGATCGCGCGGCGGCTTCGAAGCGAATGTTTTTGGAGAGACACCATTTCTCGTAGCTTCGTCGGTGTTTCCTTTCTTCTATGGACTGGTAGGAGACCGCAACCCGCGGCAGGTTCCGAAAGGCGGTTCGGAGTACTCTCCGCTGGCCGCACACGCTTTCCAGGCGATCCAAAAAGACGGGCCGATCTCGAAACAAAGATTGCGCGTTGCCCTGGGCGGCGAACCTTCGGATGCGGCGCTCGATCGCGCGCTCAACGACTTGTGGTCGAAGCTGCGGATTACTCGTGTCGACTACACGCGCGAGGAGGGCGCATTCTGGGATGTGCTGTTCCGCTGGGCGCCCGACCCGGTGCGCGAAGGCATGCATTTATCCGTGCCTGAATCTCTCTCCGCATTGATTTCGAAATACGTGGACTGCGTGGTGGCAGCGGAGCAAAGCGAAGTGGAAGAGTTCTTCAGCCACCTGGTGGCGCGCTCCAAGGCACGCGATGCGATCCATGCGCTGCTCGCCGCTCGCGAGTTCAGCTACATGCACGTAGGCGGGCGGGCGATGCTGACGACCACCCCACCGAAAGTTGAGGCTGCGCCGCGGCCGGAACGGAACGCGCAAACCCCGCAGCGGAACCGACCGCTGGTGAACCGGCGAAAACCGCGCATACTTCCAGGATCAAAACCGCGCTCATGAACGAACTTCGCAAGCTGGTCATCGCTATCGATGGTCCCGCAGGGGCGGGAAAAAGCACGATTGCCTCTCGCCTGGCGCGGAAACTCGGATATGTGAATCTCGAGTCTGGCGCCATGTACCGTGCGCTGGCCCTCAAGGCCATTCTGAACGACATTTCGTTCGACGACGCCGAGGCACTCCTAAAGCTTGCGCATAAATCCAAAATCGAGCTGCAGCCGCAACTCGACGGCAACCGGGTTCTGCTCGACACCCAGGACGTTTCGCGGCGAATTCGTGAGCGCGACGTAACGGAAGCGGCGTCACGCGTGTCGGTACATCCATCGGTCCGCGAATGGATGGTGGCGCGGCAGCGAGAGCTGGGCGCCAAGGGTGGCGTCATCATGGAAGGACGGGATATCGGCACTGCGGTGTTTCCGGACGCCGACGTCAAAATTTTTCTTGACGCCGATCCCACGATTCGTGCGGCGCGCCGTATCGAGCAGGCGGAGGCGAAGAGCAATCCTGCGCAGGCGAAAGCTTTAGCGGAAGAGCTTCGGCGTCGCGACCAGCGCGACGCAACGCGAACCGCTTCGCCGCTCACGGCGGCGGCCGACGCCGTGCATTTGGATTCTTCCAAGCTCGGCATCGATGAGGTCGTCGCAAGAATTGAAGATTTGATTAAAGAGCGCACTCCGCGGGCCTGACGAAACTTACTTGCCGGACTTCATGGTGGTAGCAGCCACGAGCTGATCAACGATTTTTTGCTCTCGATCCGCTTCTGGGCTGAGCCCTTCTTTCTGAAGGTTCGCCGCCATCACGCGGTGATAGTCGATATTCGCAGGGTCGATCTCGATCGCCATTCGCAGCCATGGATCGGCAGCCTGCGGCTTTCCTTCCACCATCTCGATCTCACCAACATAAAATGCCGCGGTGGCTCGTCCGAATTTGACGTCAGTCGGCATCGATCGGGGATCGGATTCGAAAGGTGCTGATACGGCTAAGGCTTTCATCAGCGAGGTACGGGCGTCCTCGTAAGCCCCGGCGTTGAACAGCAGCAGGCCGCGGGTTCGCCAGAGTCCGGGTGAACTCGGAACCAGGCGCAATCCGTCGTCGATTACTTGCAGGGCGGCATCCGTGCTCTTACCTGCATAGAGGCGCGCGAGTTCTACGCGTGCATTGATGTTATGGGGAGCGATCTGTACGGCGCGGCTCCACAGCGACAGACCATCAAACCAGAAACCCGACTCGTGCCAAGTGCTTGCCGACCATCCGGCGATCAGCACGACGCCGGCTGAAACCGCCGCCCAGCGCCACTTTAACCGGTGTCGTGCCACCCATAGGATGGCAAACGCAAGCGCGGCGCAGAAGGGATAGGTGGCAAGTTGCAGATAACGATCATGCACCGTCACCGCCGGCGATAAGACAATGGCGGGCCCAAGGGCGAGCACAAACCAAACGGTCAAAAGCACCAAGCGCCACGAATGCGTTCGCGACCATGCCCATACGATGATGCCAAGCAGGAGACAAGCCGCAACCAGCGGAAATACGAAGTTTCGCAACGATGGCTGGTGAACGACGATCGAGTCGTAGAGGATCGAGAGGCCTGAAGGAAAAACCAGCCGCTTCACATACCACCAGAATGCCAGGGGTGCGCTCCACACATTCACCAGCGTGAAGCGGGGCTGAATCGCGATGCTCGTCTCGGCCAGTGGGCGAAGCACGGCACGACGTGCAAGCGCAAAAATTGCCACAGCTCCTGCATAGGGAATCATTAGTACGGCGGTGGTGCGTAACCGCTTGCCACGTGGGCTCAGCAGCAGGCAATGAATCGCAATGAGCACCGGCAGGACGATCATGGTTTCTTTGGTGAAGATGGCAGCCAGGAAGAAGACCGCCGACGACGCGATCCACGGTGCACGGCGCAACTTCCACCATCGCAGGTAACAGAAGAGGACCGCAAAGAAATAGATGGTCGCCTGGCCATCGCAAAACGCGCTGCCGATCCACGCGGTGGTTTCAACTTTTGTCGGGTGCAACGCAAAGAGCAAGGCCGTCAGCACGGCCATGGTCTCGTCTTCGAAGAACAGTCTTCCAAAGGAATAGGCGACGAAGTAGATGACCAGGCCGATCACGAGCGACGCGAGATGGAACCACGCAGGTGTCGCGGGAGTTACGCGAGCGACGAAGACAGTGAGGGCGGAGGCGAGAGGCCGGTAATACGAGGTGCCGACCTGTCCGCCGGCACCGAAGATGTCGCTTTTGAACGCATCGAGAATGCCGTGCCAGGACTGTATCCACGGGCTCACGGGAATCATCAGGTCGTCGTAAACGAAATCGAAGCCGACGGTGCGCAGGTAAAGGCACAACAACAGCAGCATTCCAGCGCGGAAAATGATTTTCGGCTGCAGCAGCCGAACCGCCAGCGACTCCGGTTGCTGAGAGGAGCCGGCAACTCGCAAAGAGGGCTGCAGAGGCAATGGCATACTGTGCCTATTTATATCCGACCCCGCATCGGGAGTACACCTTCGAAGCAGGTGCCTTTCAGTCGACACTCCTCCTTCATGTATCCTGATGGGCCGAGTGAAACGATGTATCGGCTAGTCAAAAGTCCCAGCGACCGCACTTCGGCGATACGGCCCCAGGAGTGATCATGAACCGGTTCGACACTAAAATTTGTTTTGCTCTTCTCGCGTGTTCTCTCTTTTCTTGCACCTCTTCGATCGCACAAACTTCTCCCCGCGCAGCAGGCGGCGAGCGTCCAGCAAAATCCAACCACTCCATCACCCGCCCGAAGCCCGATCTTACGAAACAACCCACCCTATACGTGGTCGGCTATGCCCATCTGGATACAGAGTGGCGCTGGGAATATCCGCAGGTAATTCGCGAATACTTATCAAAGACGCTGCGCAACAACTTCGCGCTTTTCGAAAAATATCCGGATTACATCTTCAACTTCAGCGGGGCAAACCGCTATCGGCTGATGAAGGAGTACTACCCCGACGATTACAACCGGCTGCGTCGTTACGTGGCCGCGGGGCGCTGGTTTCCGGCTGGATCCTCGATGGAAGAAAGTGATGTGAACTCGCCATCGGCCGAGTCGATCTTTCGGCAGGTTCTTTATGGAAACGATTATTTCCGCAGGGATTTCGGCAAAGCCAGCGAAGAGTACATGCTGCCCGATTGTTTCGGCTTCCCTGCTTCCCTGCCTAGCATCCTGGCGCATGCGGGCATCAAGGGTTTCTCGACACAGAAACTGACCTGGGGATCGTCCGCACCTGTAGGGGGATGGGATTCACCCGAGAAGACGCCGGAGGGCACTCCGTTTAACGTGGGAATTTGGGAAGGCCCGGATGGCCGCAGCGTCCTCGCGGGACTTAACCCCGGCAGCTACAGCGCCGACATTTCGACCGACCTCACCAAGCCTTTGCCGCCGGGAGCAAAGTCGACGCGCGGCCATGATGAACAGCAGCATCAGCTCTGGCTTTACCAGGACGATTGGGCGCGGCGCGTGCAGCACAACGGCGAAGTCAGCGGTCTCTTCACCGACTACCACTATTACGGTACGGGTGACATTGGCGGCGCTCCGACCGAAGAATCGATCAAGTTGCTTGAAGCAATGCTCAGGAAGGGCGAGTATCCGCTGCCGCCTTACACCGGGACGGAACAATCCGCTCCGCAGGGGAAAGAGATGGTGCGCGTGGGCGATGGTCCGGTGCGCGTGGTCTCCTCGGCCGCCGACCAGATGTTTCTCGACATCGGCAACAACACGGCTCACTTGCCACGCTACAAGGGAGAGCTGGAACTCACAAACCATTCTGCCGGCTCGCTCACTTCGGAGAGCTACCAGAAACGATGGAACCGGAAGAATGAACTACTGGCGGATGCGGCAGAGAAGGCGTCGATCGCGGCGGCGTGGCTGGGCGGAAGGAGCTATCCGCAGAAGCGCCTGAATGACGCGTGGACATTGGTGATGGGCGGGCAGTTTCACGACATCATGGCGGGAACAGCAACGCCACAGTCTTACAACTACGCATGGAATGACGATGTGATCGCGATGAACCAGTTCGCCGGCGTGCTGCAGGATGCGAGCAGCACAGTCATCTCGGCCATGGATACCCGGGGCTACGGAATCCCGATTGTCGTTTACAACCCGCTGAACATCGAGCGCGAAGATCTCGTCGAAGCCGCACTTCCCTCTTCCGCGACGGGAGCGCGGGTCATCGCGCCGGATGGGAGCGAAGTGCCTTCGCAGCGCGAAGGAGACAAAGTCATTTTTGTGGCGAAGGTTCCCTCGGTAGGCTTCGCGGTGTATCACGTGCAGTCGGGCGAGGCGAAGTCGAACGCGGAAGAACTGAAGGTGAGCACGTCGTCGTTGGAGAACGCGCGCTATCGCATCCAGATCGACCAGAACGGAGACGTAAGCAGCATCTTCGACAAGAAATTGAGAAAGGAGTTGCTCTCGGCGCCGATCCGCCTGGCGTTCCAGACGGAGAAGCCGAAACAGTGGCCGGCGTGGAACATGGATTGGGAAGACCAGGAAAAGGCTCCGCGGTCGTTCGTCTCCGGCCCAGCGAAGGTGCGCATTGTAGAGCGCGGACCGGCACGCGTCGCAGTCGAGGTGGAGCGCGAATCGGAAGGCTCACACTTCGTGCAGACGATCCGGCTGTCGGCTGGAGACGCCGGCAACCGAGTCGAATTTGTGAATGAGATCGACTGGCGGACGAAAGAAGCCGCGCTCAAAGCGACATTCCCGCTGACCGCGAACAACGATGTCGCGACCTACAACTGGGACGTAGGAACCATCGAGCGTCCCACCAACACTCCAAAGAAATTCGAGGTGCCTTCGCACCAGTGGTTCGACTTGACCGACAAGAGCGGAAGCGACGGCGTCACCGTGCTCTCGGATTGCAAGTACGGTTCCGATAAGCCGGACGACCACACCCTGAGATTGACGCTCATCTATACGCCCGGACTGGGCAGCGGGCGCAGCGATTACGACGATCAGACGACCCAGGATTGGGGTCACCACCAGATTGTGTATGGACTTTCGGCACATGAAGGAGATTGGCGCAAAGAACGCACCGATTGGCAGGGATATCGGCTCAACCAACCGCTCATGGCCTTTGTGGGTACTGCGCACGAGGGCCCTTTGGGCAAACAGTTTTCACTGCTCAAGGTCGACGATCCGAACGTGCGGGTTTTGGCTCTGAAGAAAGCCGAGAACTCGGACGAGGTCGTGGTGCGTTTGGTCGAAACTGACGGTCGCGCCGCGAAAGACGTGCACCTGAAATTTGCAGCCCCGGTGACCACCGCTCGCGAACTGAACGGGCAAGAGATGAACCTTGAGACTGCGAATATCCAGGACGGAGCCCTCACCGCTTCGTTTACTCCCTTCCAGTTCCATACGTTTGCGGTGAAGCTTGCACCGGCTCCGGCGCACGTCGCCACGGCGAAATGGATGGCCGTTCCGCTGTCCTACGACACCTCCGTCGCAACCATAACCGGAAAACCTGGCGAGGGCTGCATTGACTGTTCCTTGCAGGTTCCGACCGCCGATGGACAGGGACACGCATTGCCGGCAGAAATGCTGCCGGAGGCGATCGATTTCAATGGCGTTCGCTTCCGCATCGCTCCCTCCGGTAAGAACGATGCGATGATCGCCAAGGGCCAGCAGATCGCGCTACCGCCGGGCGACTATAACCGCGTGTATATCCTCGCGGCTGCCACTGGGGGCGATCAGAAAGCCGCGATTGCGGTCGACGATCAATCGATGAACATCGATATACCGGAATGGACGGGCTTCGTTGGACAATGGGACAACCGGGGTTGGAACATTCGGCGGGAACCGGCACCGCCGGAACCGGGATCCACGGAACCGCCGTCGATGCGAACCGTGATGGAATTCACCGGCCAGATTACGCCGGGATTCATCAAGCGGGCGGACATCGCGTGGTATGCCTCGCACCGGCACGGCGCCGATGGGAGCAACGAGGCCTACGCTTATTCCTACCTGTTTGCCTTCCCGCTGGATCTTCCGCCGGGAGCGAAGACACTGACGCTTCCGAACAACGACAAAATCCGGGTACTCGCCATCACAGTGGCGAAGGATCATGCGAACGCACAAGCGGCACAGCCGCTGTATGACGTGCTGGGAAAGTAGGGCGTTGGCGGGCACGATGGAAACATCGTGCCCGCCGGGCGGTTAAGAATTTGAGGCAGTGACGATCAGGCGGTTCGTTCTTCGTCGTTCCAGTACTCTGGGGGAACGTCGTCTTCGGGCACCTGACGAGTCTTCACTTCGGAGACATCGGGGCTCTCGGCATTTTCGACGCCATCCACGGCCTCGGCCTCAAAAGCATTTCCTTCTTCTATCAGCTCTGCCACGCTCTCCGAATCGGCGTCAGCCTGATCCGGAAGTTGCTGGAGGTCGCCGGATTGCCCGGCGGAGTTCGGCCCTAGTTCGTCACGATGATTTCTATCGTTCGTCGGCATTGTTGATCTCCCGTCCGCAAATTAGATGCTGGGCGCCATAGGATGGTCGAGGGGATTCGAGGAACTCGGGATGAGAAGAAAAGGCGCTGCTGCGAGGAGGGCAGCAGCGCCGGTTTAGTTCACCTGGTAGATCGCAACCGTGGACGGAGCAACGCTCAAATTTATCGTGTCTCCAACGATCTCAGCGGGAGAACCTTCATCGAGCGGAGTCAATGAATGAGCACTCGCCAACGGGGTCTCCGGGGTGGCAACATGGACGGCCTGTTCCTTGGAACTCGCGTTCAGCACCACTAGCAGGCGATCGTTGCCGCTCGAACGCAAGAAGGCGAAGCTCACAGCTGTTGCCTGCAGATCCGTCTCGTCGCCGTCCTGCAGCGCCTTGTGCTCGCGGCGCAGGCGAAGAAGCTTTTGCAGATGGGTGAAGGCTTCCTGCTGGTCCGGGGTGCGGCCAGATGCGGAAAATGCGTTCTGCGTATCCTTGGGAAATCCGCCGGGAAAATCGCGACGATTATCGGGATCGTTTCCACCCGGCATCGCAATCTCATCGCCCGAATAAATCTGCGGAATCCCGCGCAGGGTGATGAGCAGGCTGGCTGCGGCATTCAACTTCTGGACGCTCGCGCCGGTCTCTCCCATGAAACGGCGGTTGTCGTGATTGCCAATAAAGGTCACCAACTCGTTCGGATGGGGATAGAGCGCATCGTGGGCAAGGGTGTCAGAAAGTTTCTTCGCCTCGGCGCCATGCAATACCACATCGCGGATGGCATTCATGTTGGGAAAATCGAAGACCGAGGTTACGCCGGAATCAATCCCATCGTATTGCTTACGCCCACCCTGGAAGAACGAAACCACCGCAGGATCGCCATTCGAAACTTCGCCGACGGTGAACGTCTGGGGATAAACGTGGAAAAGCGCCTGGTGCCAATTGCTCCAGAAGCCGCGCGAGGAGTAGGGGAACGTGTCCAGACGGAAACCGTCGAGTCCCGCAATTTCCATCCACCAGAGAGCATTGTCGGTCAGGTACTCGGCAAGCTTCGGATCGTCGCAGTTGAGGTCGGGCAAGCGATCCGCGAACCAGCCATTGAGGACGGGAGCACGCTGCGCCTCCGTCCCATGGGGATCCACCAGCGGCCAGAAGTCATAAAGCGGAGCAAGATGTTTCTGCGGACTGCCATGCAGCCAGGTCGAAGTTGGTGGATCGCTCGCCCAGGGGTTGTTTGGCCCGGTGTGGTTCACGACATAGTCCATCAGGACCTTCATGCCGGAGCGGTGTGCGGCCGCGACCAATTCCTGAAGGTCTTTCATGTTGCCGAAGTGGTCGTCGACGCCATAGAAATCGGTAACGTGATAGCCGTGGTAGTCCGCCGAGTTGCTGTCGTTCTTCCACCAGGGGGTGAGCCACAAGGTGGTCACGCCGAGATCGCGAAGATAAGCGAGGTGTTCGGTCACGCCTTTTAAATTGCCGCCGTGATACTCGTGGGGGTTGTCGCGGTTGTAGTGGCCGCGCGCATTGGGCGGATCGTTGTTGGCGGGATCGCCGTCTGCAAAGCGGTCGGGCATGATGAGATAGATGACGTCGCTGGGGTTCACCCCTTGGGCGCGGCCTTGCAGCGGCGCGCGCTGGTTCAAGGTGAAATCAAAAGAAGCAGAGCCGGAGGAGTTCGCTACCTTGAAGTGCACCGTCCCGGGCTTCGCTTTGCTGTCGGGAGCGGTATAAACGAAAAGATAATGCCCGTCTGCGCTGGATTCGGATTTGAGAATATGAAGGTCGCGGGAATCGGCAGAGACCTTCGCCCCGGAGAGATTTTCTCCGGTGAGCAGCAACATGGGACTGTGCGGATAATTTGACCACCAGTTGGGTGGATCGACCTTGCTGACTTTCGGAGCTTGCGCAAGGCACGCGGAGCAAAAGAGAACGATCGCGAGAAAAAGGCGCGAGTGGGTTCGCGGGGCCATAGACTGGACCTCTATCCGATGAATTCAAGTTCGGGAATAAGGAATGGAAGCAGGCAATGTCGCCATTGCCTGCTTCCGTGAGGTCCGCTTAGAACATGAACTTCAGAGCAAACTGCAGTTCGCGTTCCGAGTAATTACGGGTGGCGTTGATCTCACCGAAGTTCCCGGCGGTGTTGCACAGGCCAGTGCTGGTCGAGCAACCGATACCGTTCGGGTTCGTGAGTTGCGGAGTGTTGAGCACGTTATACGCCTCGGCGCGGAACTCCATCTTGGCCCGCTCGGTGAGAGCGAAATCCTTGAAGATGGAGACATCCACTGGGTTGTAGCCGGGGCCGTAGTACTTGTTCTTTTCCACATTCGGAACCGACAGGAAATAGCCGTTCACATCCTGCGGAACGGTGACGAACGCATTGTTCGCGCCCTTCAACCAGATGATCGCATTGTTTTGGCTCGGGTCGCGGCCAAAGTTTCCTGTGGTTACGCCGGCGACCTGGTCCGGATGCACCTGGCAACCGTTGCAGTTCGCACCCTGGTAGGTGAGATCAAACGGCGTACCGGTTCCGACGGAGGCAATCATGTTCAACTGCCATCCACCCAGGACTTCGTTCCCCACACCGTTCCAGGAGCTGCCCCAACGGCGGCCGTGTCCGAACGGGAGTTCGTACAGGGCGGCGAAGGTGAAGGCCTGGCGCTGATCGTTATCCGAGTTGCCGTAGTTGTACTGCAACTGGCTACCATAATAATTGGTGAAGATCTGCTGGTTGCTTCCGGTGTTCGAGAAAGCACCACGCGAATTATCCAGCGCATGGGACCAGGTATAGGACGCCGTGTACTGGAATCCATTGGTCATGCGATGAACCAGGCGCGTTTGCAAGCCGTTGTAGTTCGAGGTGCCGGTTGCGGCATTGATAATTACGTTCAAGCCGTCCGCGGCATAAGGATTGACGGCCGACCCGGCCAGATGCGGACCATTCGCGTTGTAAATGGTCATCAGGTGGTCGGAGACGTTGCCAACGTACGCGATGTCGAACTCAGTGGCGTTCCCCAGCTCTTGCGAGAGTTGGATGTTCCACTCGTTAATCGACGAGTTCTGGTTGTTCGGAAGATACGCCAGAACCTGGGTGTTGGTTGGGTTGGTCAAGCTCACCGGGGCGGGTCCGTAGATCTGGCCCGCGACTGCAGTGGACGGATCGGTCGCGTTCATCGGAGCAACACCGGAGAGGGTAACGCGGAACCCGTTGGAGTACTGGTAAGCACCCGCAGCGGTCCAGTTCGCGTTTTCTCCCAGTTCGTTTCCGATACCGCCGCGATCCAGGAAGTAGAACATACCAAAGCCGCCACGCAGAATCGTTTTGCCATTACCAAACAGGTCATAGGCAAAGCCGATGCGCGGAGCGAAGTTGTTTTTGTCGGTAGCAATCAGGCTTCCCGAGTTTCCACCCTGGTTAGCCACCAGCAACTGACCAGTGTTCAGGTCGAAGTTCGATAGCTGGTTGGCGGCCTCAGTCGGGTTGGTGTAAAGGTCGTAGCGGAGGCCCAGGTTCAGGGTCAAGCGCGACGTAACTTTCCAGTCATCCTGTGCGTAGTAGCCCGTTTCCCACGCCCGCGTGTAGTTGGTGACGGGCGTCGAAATGTCGTACTCCGCCATGAAGCCATCGAGAATTTCCGAGACGGGATATCCGGTGGTGATGCCGTTTCCGAGTTGGAAAAAGCCCTTGCCGCGGTAATCCGATTCGAAGAAGTTCACGTCGCGATGGATCAGGTTCGCGCCAAACTTGAAGCTGTGGTTGCCGCGAA
The DNA here is from genome assembly GCA_963703075.1 of uncultured Acidobacteriaceae bacterium. Taxonomy (GTDB): domain Bacteria; phylum Acidobacteriota; class Terriglobia; order Terriglobales; family Acidobacteriaceae; genus Korobacter. The sequence goes on along the minus strand of OY969786.1, from coordinate 456,804 downwards.
TCCACGAAACGTTGTCAGCCAACTGCTCGGTCGGCTGTTTGACGATGTATGGGCCGCCATCACCGGTATAGGAGATCTGACTTCCGTATGGGCCGATGAGCGCGCCACCACCGAGAACGGGGGAACGGTTGGCGCCGGGAATGCCGAGATCGGCAGACAACGGAACGCCTTCAAACGGGTTGAGGTATTGATAGAACTGACGTACCCATCCGACCCGCAGGTCGTTTAGGACCGTGGATCCGAAGGTGTGGGTTTCGCCGATAGCCGCGCCGCGAGGCGAGGCATCGCGGCCGCCGGAGCCGAAGCCTGAAGGCAAAACGCCGAGGACTGTGCCCTGCGTGGTGTCGTCTTCCGCGTAGCTGTATCGGCCAAATACCACGTCCTTGGCGGTCAGGTTGTAGTCAACCCGAACGTCGTAGTCGTTGTAGTTCTCAGTCACCACCGGACGGCTGACAAAGTTATTCTGGATCGTCCCCGGAACGTTCGCTGCCGGGAATGCGTTCAGATAGGCCAACCCAACCGAATTGATGCTGCCCGACGGAATGATGTTTCCGCTGAACGGCTGGCAATTGGTCGGATTGAAAATCGAGCCCGCAGGCGCGGCCGGCGATGCGCAAGCGGGAGGCGTGGTGAGCGAAGTTCCCAGCAATTCCGAGAAGTTGCCCTGCCGCATAAGCGTCGTTGGTACGGTCGTGAATTGTGGGTTCTGCGGCTGGGAAGAACGCATGCCCTGGTAGTCCACGAAGAAGAACAGCTTGTTCTTGATGATGGCGCCGCCGAGGGTGCCGCCGAACTGGTTGCGCTTGAACGGCGTCTTCGCCGTCGGCTGCCCGTTCGTAATGGGATCGAAGTAGGCATTGTTCGCGTCGAAGTAGCTGTTACGCAGGAAATCGAACGCGGTTCCGTGCCACTGGTTGGAGCCGGACTTGATCGAGCTTTGAATGATACCGCCGCCGGCGCGTCCGAATTCGGCAGGCGCCACCGAAGTGGTGACCTTGAATTCCTGGGTCGCTTCGACCGGTGGGAAGAAGATGATGCTGTTGACCAGCGCTTCGTTATTGTCCACGCCGTCAAGTTCGTAGTTGTTCGCTTCCTGACGCAGACCATTGACGCTCAGTGCCGCGCCGCCCGTCTGGGCATAACGGAACGTTTCCGTAGAGGCTCCGTTGGGACCACCGCTGGCGCCGCTGCCATACGCGCCGCGGGTTACGCCGGGCGTGAGCAATGCCAACTGCGTGAAGTTGCGGCCGTTCAACGGCAGCTCTGTGACCTGCTGTCCCTGGATGACTTCTCCAGTGCTCGAGCTGGTGGTATCCACCACCGTCGCGCCTGCATCCACGGTCACGGATTCGCTGACAGAACCGGGCTGGAGGGCAGCGGTGAATTCCTTCTGCTCGTTGATGTGCAGGGTGAAATCCTGGGTATCGAGCTTGAATCCGTCAGCCTTGATTTCGACGTGATACGGCCCGATGGTGACTCCGGGAATGGTGTACGCGCCCCGGCTGTCAGAATTTGCGGTGTAGATGCGGTTCGTTGCGGTATTGGTGGCGGTCACAGTCGCATTGGGAATGACTGCGCCCTGTGCGTCGGTCACGGTTCCTGTGATGGTGCCGTTGTCCGATTGGGCGTATCCGAAGATGCCCATCGTAATTACAAAGAGCAGCACAAACGAAGCCGTTAAGAACGACTTCTTCATAGTTCCTCCTCAACCAAAGTTTGAGCAGTGCCTTGGGGTCACCGCGCAAATCAATGCACGTCTTAGCTGAAACTCCAATAGGTGTCCTGGAGTTTTCCAATCAAAGCAGAGTCAGTGGGTAGCCATTTGTACGGTCTCGGCTAGCGCTCACCGTGGTTCTGCTCTCAAGTGGCCACCCATTCTAACCATGTTCCTGCTGATTTCACAATCACCCGGTGCGCAATTTGACACCGTCACTGAAGTCTCCTAGCGTGTCGGGGTGATGCGAATTCCACGTCGCCCTGCCTTGCTCGCTTTCCTTCCTCTCGCCTTGCTGCTGTGTTCCGAGGCCCAAAGCGGCGCCGGAAAGTCGGCGAAACCCGCTAAAAACGCGGCTCCGAACGAGGTCGAGGTCCACGCCGGCTCGCTTTCGATCCGCCTCGCCGCGATTTCTCCTACCGGTGTCCGCGTACGCTATTCCCAGACAGGGAAATTTTCCGATCACGCCTCATTTGCGGTTATCGATATGCCGAACAGTGTCGCCCTGCAACGCCGCGACAGCCCCCAACAGGTGGTGGTCTCCACCGGCCAACTCTCGGCCGCCATCGACCGCGCCACCGGAAGATTGACGTTCATCAATGCGTCGGGAGAGACCGTTTCGCAGGACATGCCGGGTTTTCCCGTCGAATTTCACGGCTCCGCGTTCCGGGTTTATAAATCGATGCCGGTCGACGAACACTACTTTGGCCTGGGCGACAAAGCCGGTGGCCTCGACATCCGCGGCCAAGCCTTCACCATGTGGAACACCGACGCCGTCGGCTGGCACTACGGCAGTGATCCCCTGTACCAGAGCATCCCGTTTTTTCTCGCCCTGCGCAAAGGTGCATCCTACGGCATTTATCTCGACAACACGTACCAGTCGAGCTTCGATTTCGGTAAACAGGCGCCCGACATGTACTCCTTCGGCTCCGTCAACGGCGAGCTGGATTACTACTTTTTCTACGGTCCCGATCCCAAGAGCGTGCTCGCGCAGTACACCGCGCTGACCGGGCACACGCCGCTGCCGCCACGCTTCTCGCTGGGCTACCAGCAATCGCGCTACAGCTATTACCCCGAATCGCGCGTCGAGGAAATTGCCCACGAATTGCGCGTCCATCGCATTCCCGCCGATGTCATCTATCTCGATATTGATTACCTGCAGGGCTACCGGGCCTTCGACATCAATCGCACTTACTTCCCGCACTTCGAACAGATGGTGCAGAACCTGGGGAAGCAAAACCTGCGGCTGGTCGTTATTTCCGACTTGCACCTTTCCGCGCAGAAAGGCTACAAACCTTACGACGAGGGACTGGCGGGCGATGATTTCGTAAAGAACCCCGATGGCTCGGTATATGTCGGACCCGTGTGGCCGGGTCCCAGCGTATTTCCGGATTTCACATTGCATCGCGTCCGCGACTGGTACGGCTCGCTCTACAAAGATTTCGTGCAGATGGGGGTGCGTGGATTCTGGAACGACATGAATGAGCCCTCCGTCTTTCATTATCCCGAGCGCACGATGCCGCTCGACACCGTGCACCGGGTGGACGAGGGTAAAGGTGAACGCAAGACCGACCATCGCGAAATCCACAACGTGTTTGGCATGGAGCAGGTGCGCGCCACTTACGACGGCTTGCGTACCTTGGCCCCCGATCTTCGTCCTTTCGTGTTGACCCGGGCCGGGTTCGCAGGAGCGCAACGCTATGCGGCCACCTGGACGGGTGACAACCAGGCCACCTGGGAACACTACAGACTTACGGTTTCTACCCTGCTCGGCATGGGCGTCTCCGGCTACGCCTTCGTTGGCAGCGACACGGGAGGCTTCGGCAATAGCCCTCCCGCCGACCTCACCACGCGATGGTTTGAACTGGCCGCGTTCACTCCACTCTTTCGTGACCACAACTCGAGTGACACCATGCCGAAAGAGCCGTGGGTGCACGGACCGGTGCAGGAAGACATTCGGCGTCACTACATCGAGGAACGCTACCGCCTGATGCCTTACCTTTACACTGCCTTCGAAGAGAACTCCCGCAACGGGATGCCGGTGATGCGTCCGCTCTTTCTCGAATACCCGGCTTCCGCTGATGAGAAAAAGCCAAATGCCGACTGGATTACCAATGACACCGAATTCCTCTTTGGTCACGATTTGCTGGTCGCGCCGCAGCTTGCGGAAGGTCTGAACCCCAACGAGGTTCAACTCCCGCCGGGCGATTGGTTCGACTACTGGACGGGAAAGAAACTCACCGGCCCCCATCAATTCAAGCGCAACGTAGCGCTCGATGAGCTTCCGGTCTACGTCCGCGCGGGTGCGATCATCCCTGAGCAGCCGCTTACTCAAAGCACTGCGGAAATTCCCCAAGGGCCGCTGGAGCTGCGCGTCTACCCTGGGCCGGACTGCAAGGGCGCTCTTTACTGGGACCAGGGAGAAAACTTCGACTACCTCAAAGGGGACTACTACCGTCAGTCATTCAGTTGCGCAACTACCGAACATGGCACAACCGTAAACTTCGGCGCGGTCGAAGGAGCCTACACCCCGTGGTTCAAGACGATCAAGGTGGTGGTGTATGACCATCGCGCTCCAAAGTCGGTCACGCTGAATGGCTCACAATCGGTGCAACCGGAGTTCACCAACAGCGCTGCTTCGTTCGAAGTGCCCGCTGCGCGGACAGCCTGGAAGGTGGAAATCACGTATTAGAACAACAAGGTGATCCGCTGTCCGCTCAAAAACCAGAGTGGTTGCTGGACATGGCGGTCAGGCGTCAGCTGTCAGCTGTCAGGTAAAGCTTCCAGACGCCTCGCCGTCCGCCAGCGTTACCTGACGGCCGACGCCCGACGGCTGATCGCCGATACCCTGAGACCTGATCCACACTTCCCCGATGCACTATCATTGCTCCGCATCGCACAGGTGACCCATGCAAAAGCCTACCCGCAATTTCTGGCAGATCTGGAACATGAGCTTCGGCTTCTTCGGAATCCAGTTCGGCTGGGGATTGCAGATGGCCAACATGAGCGCCATCTATGAGTATCTCGGAGCGCGCGCCAACCAGATTCCGATTCTCTGGCTCGCCGCTCCCCTCACTGGCCTTCTGATCCAGCCGCTGATCGGGCACGCCAGCGATCGCACGTGGGGACCGCTGGGCCGCCGACGTCCCTATTTCCTCGTGGGCGCGATTCTCAGCTCGCTGGCGTTGCTCTTCATGCCGCGGGTCGGCACGCTCTGGATGGCCGCTGGACTCCTCTGGGTCCTCGATGCTTCCATCAATATCAGCATGGAGCCGTTTCGCGCGTTTGTTGCCGACATCCTTCCCGAGGAGCAGCGCACGCGCGGTTTCGCCATGCAAAGCCTGATGATCGGCCTCGGCGCGGTGCTCGCATCCGCCATGCCGTGGCTCCTGACCAACGTCATTCATCTCGCGCCAGATACCTCCGGTCTCGCCATCCCGATGACAGTGCGGCTTTCGTTCTACATGGGGGCGGCCACGTTTTTCGGCGCGGTGCTCTGGACCATCCTGACCACGAAAGAATATCCGCCTGACGATCTCGCGGGTTTTCGCGCGACGAAAGCGGAGAAGCGCGGCATCGGTCAAAACGTCGCCGAAATTCTTGCCGCCATCCGGGAAATGCCTCCGACCATGCGGCAGCTCGCACCGGTGCAATTCCTCACATGGCTTGGACTGTTCTGCATGTGGCTTTTCTTTGGCGTCGCCGTCGCCCGCAATGTCCTCGGCGCGACCGATCCGAAATCGCAGCTCTATACCGAGGGCGTGGCGTGGGGCGGCATCTGCTTCGCGTTTTATTCCGGCGTCACCTTCATCATTTCCTTCTTTTTGCCTTCGCTCGCCAAGGCTCTCGGACGCCGTCACGCTCATAGCCTTTCGCTCTTATGCGGAGCGGCCGGGCTGCTCTCCGTTGCATTCATCCACGACAAGAACCTCTTGCTGCTATCGATGACGGGCGTGGGCATTGCCTGGGCAAGCATTCTCTCTATGCCTTATTCCATCCTCGCCGCCTCACTTCCGGCGGATCGCACCGGCGTCTACATGGGCATCTTCAACTTCTTCATCGTGACGCCGGAGATCGTCGCCTCGTTAGCTTTTGGATGGGTGATGTCGCACTGGCTGCATGACAACCGGCTCTACGCGGTGATTGCCGGCGGAGTGTTCCTGATCCTTGCCGCCGTGCTGATGCAGAGAGTGGCGGACCCGTCGGAAGCTCCGGCAACGGCAGGCGAAAAACTTGAACCTGCCAACGCCCGCGCCAGCCGCTAAGATCCGCGGTTCTCGCCAATTAAGCGACCAGTTTGGCCGACGCTTGAGTCATCCGTGAGGGCCGGTTTTTTTCCGATTTCACGAAACGCTTCCGGGCATCGTTGGCGACCCGCAACGCCGCGTCGAACGAGGCGTCGGCATGCAACTGCAATTCGCGCAGCAATCCGCAATTGCGCTGGTGATGCAAAACCTTCTTCGCAATGCGGTGCAACTCTTCCCAGTCGTGCCACTCCCCGACCGCATCCTGCATAGTGCGCAAGCGCTTGAGGATGGCGTCGTCCCGCGGTTGTGCCATCTGCAACACGTAACGCAGCTGTTTTCCCGTGATGCGGTAGGCGTGCAGGTTCCGCCTGCCCAAGGGCGCGAATTTCTGCAACTCGCCGGACAGTTCAAGCGCCCGCGCGGCCGCATTCGCTTCCGCCTCCGCTTGTCCTTTGCGATTGGAAGCTGCAGCCCCCTGTAGAGGCGCAACCTGCTTCGCAAAGCGCTTCAATTCCCGACGGATGTGGGCGCCGCGATCTTTCAGTGCAGATTTGAGAGCCGCCGCTTTTTGTTGCCGCTTTGCCCCGAGATGTGACAGTAAGTGCACCTGGCAGTCCCGCTCTTCGGAGACATTCACGTCTGCTGCCTTCGCCGTCAGCACGTCCATGTCGCGTACCTTGCCCGCGGCTTTGCGAATTTTCTTCAGCTCTTTCAAGAGCGTTTTTTGGTGACTCTTCGGCAAATCCAGCGCTTGCAGAATGGCTTCCACCCGCCGCGTGGTGGTACGCAGCTTGTGCACGTACTCGGGAGCGTCAATCTTCGACGAGGACCTGCTGCTCTTGATGAGCTTGTCGATGGGCTTCTGCAGGTGATCTACGTCGAAAGCCATAAAAGTTCGATGCTGCCAGCAAGCAAAAGAGGCAGCTCGGAACTGCAGGCTGCCTTGATTTGCAATTATGGAACGGGCGGGAGCTCAGGAAGCGCGCAGGGCGCGTGGACGCCGGGTACGCGCCATCCCCACATTGCGTACGCGCTCGTAGGCGCTATGCAGGTCCGAGCTCAAGCGCCGCACGATGCGCATGCAGATCTCCGGGTACTCGCGAAGAAAGGCGATCAGGTCTTTGCGGCGGACGAAGGCGACTTTCGCGGCGTCCAGCAGTTCGGCATTCAACTCGTAGTTGGTGCCGGAAATGGCCGCTCCCAACCCCAGGACTTCGCCAGGCCCAGCGACCCGCACCAGCAAGCGCTTGCCTGTTTCCGAGCACACGGTCAGCTTGGCGCGGCCGTTGCACAGCACAAAGATTCCCTTTGGCGCCCGTCCTTCGGCGAACAGGATCGAGCCCTTGGGATACGGAGCGACCGACTTCATGGCGTCGAACGCTTCGAGTACCCCATCCGGCAAATCGCAGAAGGCCCGATCGGGACGTGCATTGCATTGTGAGCAGCTGGAGGCTTTCCCTATGCTTTCCATGACTACCAAGTATCGCCGTTCGCGCGGGGAAAGCTGTGATTGTAGTCACGCGAGGTCGTGAGGCACGGCCAACGACTATCACAACAGGGTTGCGAAAACCCTCATCTGGGGCGGCTTGGAACAGGTGTTCCGTTTTGCGCCACCGGACCGCGGCGGGAAATTGTCAGGAACTTGCGAGTGCCCGCAGCGCTGCCTTGTTGCGGATCACCAGCGTCGCTCCGCGTGCATTCACGATCTGCCGCTTCTTTAATTCCGCGAACAGGCGAGTGACTGTCTCGCGCGAGGTGCCGATCATCTGCGCGATCTCTTCGTGGGTCAGCGACAACCGGACCCGCGGCTCCTGCTTGTTGCTCTCTCCCGACCGGGAGCTCCACTCCAGGAGCAGCTTCGCCAGCTTCTCCGCCGCGCTGTGCGATAAACCGAGCGACCGGATTTCCCGGCAGGCCGTGTTGTACTTGTCGCTTAATTGTTCAGCTACCCGGAAGCACGCATCGGCATGCTCTTTCAGGAAGCGAAGGAAGTCTTCACGCTTGACGAAGTTCACTTGGCACGGATCGATCGTCTCCGCCGTCAGCTCGTAGCTTTTCCCCGAGACGGTCGCGCTCAGCCCCAGCACTTCGCCCGGTTCCGCGATCTTCAGGATCAGCGTCTTGCCGTCGGTGGAGCAGATCGAGAGTTTCACCCGTCCTTTGCAGAGCACGAAAATTCCGCGAGGCGCCTGGCCTTCCACGAACAGCACCGCGCCCTTGGGATAAGCGGTGGCGTACTTGATCGCTTCAAAGGAATGCATGGCACTGGCCGGCAGATCGCAGAAGATATGCTCCGCCCGCATCTTGCAACTAAGGCAGTCTTCGATGATGTCGAGTCCGTAGGGTGTAAGCACGGCCTTCTCCTCGCGTAGGACCCATCATCTTAGCGCCGCAAAAATGGCACATCACAGGGCATGGTGCGAATTTACCCAAACTTCGGTGACTTTTGGACCAACTCGATGTACACGGCGCTTGCGAAAAGGGATTTACGCGAAGGTCTCATGCCCGCCCGAAAAAAGGAGAAGTCACAGCTCAGCCAGTATCCATGCGGGTCGCGTGCATGTAACAGTCCAGCATGGGCAATTCCCGAAAATCCCGCAACGACATCCCGGCCGGTGCAATTCGCTTCCCGCGCAAGTGCGCACGTCACAAATATCTGTGAGCGGCAACGGCGGATCTTCCCTCGTCCCTGGAGCTTCCACGCACCGCCGTGAGCACATAAAAAAGGCCTCCGCGAGGAGACCTTGCTTCTTCTAATCTTGTCTAGGCGTTCAGCCGCGCAAACTACGATCGCACGGTTGCTGAAGCCATGCAGCTTGCCACTGCACTGCCAGGGTGAGGTTTATGGCCAGGCTTTCTTCTTGTTGTTGCCCTGGTCGAAACCATTCGATCCCGCGGACTTTCCGGAAAGTTCCGGCGCCACCAGATCGGTCAGGGGGTTGCCGTCATCCTCGTCGGCCAAAATGCGCGCCGCGCTCTGGAGTGTCTCGATGTCCTTTTCCAGTTTTGCGATCTGCGCACGCAGCGCTTCGATCTGCAATTCTTTCTCCTGCAACTTATCCATCAGATTCTTCATGGCCACCTCGGGACGAGCGATTGGTGCTGTTATTATCTCACTAACTCAAATTTTCATCACGCTCCTGAATAGTTACCTTCCAATGCCCTTTCGTAACGATACGGAAAGGTATGGTTGGCCTCTATAATTCATCCACTTGTGGTACGAGAAATCGTGCAACAGGATGACCCAGCATCCAAGAGCCCAATATGCCTGACTCCGTGACAAAGGACCCTGTTTCAGAGGTCCAGTATCCGCCCTCGATTCTCGAAGACGTCAACAAGCTGGTACAGCGAGTTCAGACGTTTACGGGAGCCACTGGCGCCGCGATTGCGCTGCGCGAGGGGGCAGAAATGGTATGCCGCGCGACCCGCGGTTCCAATGCCCCAGACGTTGGAATGATCCTCAGCCTCGATGGCACGTTTACCGGCCTGGCCGTCACCGGAATGAAGGCGGTCCGCTGCGACGACACGGAAAACGATTCCCGCGTCGACCCCGAAATCAGCCGTGCTCTTCGCATTAAGTCCATGGCCGTAGTACCCGTCCTGAGCGGAATGAAGGTTACCGGCGTCATCGCCGTTTTCTCCGGCATCGGTGGCGCATTCAGCGACACCCATATGGCGGTTTTGAAAACCATGGCCGATGGCCTGGGAGCCGTGATCCAGCGCTGGCTGGAAGGCCACGTTACGAGCTCAACGGCAACGTATACACCGCCTCCGACCGCGCCGAGAGTGGAAGCCTCCCGTCCGGCAGCTCCGCCGCAACCGCGCATGGAGCCCACCCCGGCCCCGCGAGTTGAAGAGCCCAAATCCGCACCTGTCTCCAAGCCGGCAGCTGCCACGGCCACCGCGACCGCGCCTGCTTTCGAGAAGGCGCCCGAGACGAAACAACCGAAAAAACAGGAATCCCAGGGCAAATGGAAGCCGGTTCCCGTCGCTCCGAAACAGGACGAGGAAGCTGTTCCGGTTGAAAAGCCGGTAGCCAAGGCCGAGCCCAAGCCGCAGCCCCGAGTCGAGCCAATGTCCGCGCCGATCTTCACCGCGGAATCCACCAGCGCCAACGAGGGTGGAAAGAACCCGGTGGTCATCGGCGGAATTGCCGCAGTGGTTCTGTTCGCCGCGATTGGCGGCTACTTCATGTTCGGTCACAGCTCCGCGAAGCCCGCTGCTTCTTCGGCACCTGCGGCCAGCAAGCCCGCGCCGGCAACGACCACGCCGGCTCCGGCAACCACTCCCACTGCCAGCACAGCTGCCCCGGCACAGACTACCGCGCCCGCCGGCAAACCGGATGCGGCGAAGACCGCGGCTGACAAGACTCCGAAACCTTCCCAGGTGGCGGACACGACGAGAACGATTGCTGCTCCGCTGGTCGTGACCCACGCCCCGGCTGCCAGCAACCAGCAGCAGGCCGCAGATGTCGCACCGCCGAGCATTTCGTTTGGTGGAAGCGCCGCTGGCCCTGCGCTGGATGTGCCCATGACGACTTCTGCGCCGAAGCTTTCGGCTCCCGCCCCGGCCAATGCCGTGGTTGTGCCCAGCCGCCTGTTGCAGCGCGTCAATCCCAACTACCCGGCAGCCGCCAAGCAATACCGCGTGGAAGGCGCCGTGACCCTGAGCGCGACGATTGGCTCAGACGGACACGTACGCGACGCCAAGATCATCTCCGGGCCGCCCATGCTCCGCGAAGCAGCCGCCAGCGCCGTCAAGCAGTGGAAGTATGCACCCTCCACCGTAAACGGACGTCCGGTTGAGTCCACCGTGCAAGTGGTTTTGCAGTTCCGCATGCCAAGCTAATCGGTTTCAAGTAAAGGCAGCAGGGCGCCGGCAACGGCGCCTTTTTTCTTGCCATCGCCTTCAGTGCTAAAGTGCCCCATGCTCGGAGGCGCAATGACCCGACCCTGGCTTCGCACTTCAATCCTGCTTGCTCTGTTCGCCCTCGCGGCTTCCGCCGCTCGACTTCAGGCACAAACGGCTCTTACCACCAAGCCCACCCAGGAAGCCGACTATGTTCTGCATGACTTCCACTTCAAGTCAGGCGAGACCCTGCCCGAGCTTCGCATGCACTACACCACCTTCGGCAAACCCGTTCGCGACGCCCAGGGACACGTCAACAACGCCGTGATGGTGCTGCACGGCACCGGCGGCAGCGGCCACCAGTTCCTCGCGCAGCAGTTTGCCGACGTGCTCTTCGGTCCCGGTCAGCTCCTCGATAGCAGCCGCTATTTCATCATCCTGCCCGACAACATTGGGCACGGGAAATCCAGCAAGCCGAGTGACGGCATGCGCGCCCATTTTCCCCAGTACGACTACGACGACATGGTCCTCGCCCAGCACGAACTTCTGACCAAAGGGCTCGGCATCGATCACCTGCGCCTCCTGATGGGCACTTCGATGGGCTGCATGCACTCGTGGGTGTGGGGCGAAACCTATCCCGACTTCATGGATGCCATGATGCCGCTGGCCTGCCTGCCCGTGCCGATCGCCGGCCGCAACCGCATCTGGCGCAAGATGATCATCGACGGCATCCGCCAGGATCCGGACTGGAAGAATGGCGACTACACCGCGCAGCCTCGCGCCGCTCTCCAGATCAGCGCCGACTTCCTCATCATCGCCGGCAGCGCTCCTATCCTCATGCAGAAGAAAGATCCGACGCGCGAAGCGACCGACAGCTACCTCGACGAAACCATGCACCACCTGACTTCGACACTCGATGCCAATGATTTTCTCTACGCCGTCAACGCCTCGCGCAACTACGATCCGTCCAGTGGGCTCGACAAGATCAAAGCGCCGGTGATGTTTGTCAATTCTGCCGATGACTTCATCAACCCGCCCGAGCTAGGCATCGCGCAGATTGAAATTCAAAAGGTGAAGAGAGGCCGCTTCGTCCTGATCCCCGCTTCCGACCAAACCCACGGCCACAGCACCCATACTTGGGCCGCCGTGTGGCAGCAATACCTGCAGCAGTTGCTGGAGGAATCAAAATAGTAGGCGGGCAGATGCGTTGGCGAAGGTCGCTAGCATGCCCTCATGGAGTGCCGCAGGCACGGCAGGAAAGAGCCGAAGTGCCCCAGCGGGGCAGGAAAGACCAAGTGCCGCAGGCACGGTAGTCAATAGCCCAGCGCGTGAGCGCTGGGCAGCGCACAGACCAGGGCAAGTCCCCTTAAGGGGACGGCATCCGATAGATCATGAGATGAGAACATTCCTTGTGGCATCGGGCGTTCTGGACAACAACAATCATCGTTTGGCAGAGGCGCATCCTGGAATGTCGAAGAGAGCTTCCATACCACAGGGTGAATGGAACATTCCACGTTCGTCGTGGGCGACTCCGTGAACCAGCCACAACCTTTGCGAAAGCGCATCGAGATGCCGCCCCTTCATATAGGCAAAATAGGCTGTGCCGCGGGCAAAGCGGTTGGGGCCTTCCGCCTCGGCTTCGCACGATATGTCGAGATCAGAGTGGTGTGGATCTGTGTCTGCCGTGCCCAACAGGTAAATGACATCGCGGCGGGCGTAGCTTTCCTCCATATTGGAGAACGAGCTTCGACCGACATAAGATGGTGGCTCGACAGTCCCATATTTCCAACGATTAAAAGATCTGCAAGCACCAGCGTAGTGGGTGAAACTGTTTGCGCTTAACGGTCGTTCGTCGGAGAAGTAGACATACGAAGAGGGATTGGCAACCACGTAGCGTACCCGTACTCCTACTTTAATTAACGCGTCTTCGCCACGCCCAACAACCGCATATCGCTGGAGAATTTGTCCCCCACCAGAGTGTCCGGCAAGTACTACTTGTTGCAGATTCGCGAAGCGCGATCGATCCGCAAGCTGCGCAAGGATCGCGTCGACAGCATCAAAAGAACTAATTGGCACAGGCCCCGTGGCATCTGAGCCACTTTCCCATTCGGGATGGCGCCAGCGAAGAATCGGCGATGCCAGATGTAACGCAGCGGCGTCCTCGTCGATCAAGAACTGAGGTGCAATCACGATTGTTCCTCGCCCAGCTTTTCCTGCCTCGTCAACTGCTTCTTGCGCAGACCGGAAGTAGGCGGCCGCATTGCGTTTTACCCCGTGAAAAATGATGAGGGCTCGCGTAACTTGCGGCTGTGGCTTGTTCCAGTCGCTCGAAACGTAGATCGGCAGCAACCCGGTCCCAGCAGGCGTAGTTACCCGCACACCATACCGCGCAATCTCATCTACCGGGTGGCGCGCTGTTTCGGCGGTATGTGCAGGCGCTGTTAAGGCAATGATCACGCTCAACAGAATCGGGCAAGGGCGACGCAAGGCAGAAACAATGCTCATGCTCGGAGTATAGCCAGCAGTTGATCGATTAATAATGCCTCTTACCCAACTTAAAAAACGGGAGCCCGAAGGCTCCCGCTCTCTTACTGCCAAACTTTTCTCTATTGCCCGTGGCACTTCTTGTACTTCTTGCCACTGCCGCAGGGGCATGGATCGTTGCGGCCGACCTTGTCGCCACGCACCACCTGCTGCACCGCTTCCGGAACACTCGCGCCGGCTCGCTGCGCCTGCTCCAGTTCGCGCCGCTTCTTGCGTTCGAACTGCTTTTCCATGTCGTCAAGCGAGGTGGCAGCCCGGCGTGGCGTGGCGGGAGGCTGGTGCCCGTTGCCTGAAACTGGAGGCTCCGCCGAGGTTGCCGGGCCAGACTCGATCACGTTGGCCGGCTTCGTGCGACGCGGTATCTCGACCGGCATGTTGGTCGCCGAATCGATGATCTGCATGAGGTACAGGTAACGGACCGTCTGTTCTTTGAAGGAGTTCATCATGCCTTCGAACATGTCGAAGGACTCGCGCTTGTACTCCACCAGCGGATCGTGCTGCGCATAGCCGCGTAGCCCGATGCCTTCTTTCAGGTGGTCCATGTTGAGCAGGTGATCTTTCCACAGTTGGTCGATCACGCTCAGCATGATGACGCGCTCGTGATGGCGCATCTGCTCGGGGCCGATGAGCTGCTCCTTGGCCTCGTAACGCTCTTTCAGCTTCTCGAAAATCTGGTCACCGAGTTCCACGCGGTTGAGCTTGTCGGCCTCCACGCCCTCGGCGGCAATATCGACGCCGAAGCGGGTGAAGATCTCGTTTTTTAGGCCTTGGGTGTCCCAGTCTTCGGCGTGCTTTTCCACGGGCGCGAACTTGTCGAGCAGCTCGCCCAGGATCTCGGTCACGTACTCGTCGATGATGAGCTCTTTCTGGTCGAGCCCTTCCAGCAGCTGCCGGCGCAGTCCGTAGACCGCCATGCGCTGCTTGTTCATCACGTCGTCGTACTCGAGAAGGTGTTTGCGGGCTTCGAAGTTCTGCGCTTCCACCGCCTCCTGCGCCTTCTCGATACGCCGCGAAATCATGCGCGACTCGATCGGCACACCCTCTTCCATGCCCAGCCGCTGCAGCAAGGTCGAAACCCATTCCTTGGCGAAGATGCGCATCAGGTCGTCTTCCAGCGAGAGGAAGAAGCGCGATGCGCCGGGATCGCCCTGGCGGCCCGCGCGTCCACGAAGCTGGTTATCGATACGCCGCGACTCGTGACGCTCGGTGCCGAGAATGAACAAGCCGCCGGAGGCGATTACCTGGGCGTGCTCCGCATCGGTGGCGGCCTTGTGCTTGGCGAAGACTTCATCCCACTGTTGCTTGGGGCAAATGTATTCGTTGCCGGCGTAGTACCAGTAGGTCGTGGTCGGATCGTCAGGCCGCGCGTCGACTTCGCCGCCGGCTTCATGCACCGGCTGCGCCACGCCCTTCTTCACACATTCCTGTTTCGCCAGGAACTCCGCGTTACCGCCCAACAGAATGTCGGTTCCGCGGCCGGCCATGTTGGTCGCGATCGTCACTTGCCCGAGCCGTCCTGCCTGGGCCACGAACTCGGCTTCGCGCTCGTGATATTTGGCGTTGAGGACCACGTGCTTGATGCCCTTGCGCTTCAGCAGATCGGAGAGCCGCTCCGACTTTTCGATGGAAACCGTGCCCACCAGGACGGGCTGCTGTTTTTCCGCCAGCTCCGCGATGCTGTCCGCGACGGCGAAGAACTTTTCTTTCTCCGTGCGGTAAACGACATCGGGATTTTCCTTGCGCAGGAGCGTCCGGTTGGTCGGGATGACGACCACTTCGAGCCTGTAGATCTTGTCGAATTCCGGCGCCTCGGTTTCGGCCGTACCGGTCATGCCAGCCAGCTTTTTGTAAAGGCGGAAGTAATTCTGGAAGGTGATGGTCGCCAGCGTCTGGTTCTCACGCTCGACCTTCACGTTCTCTTTCGCTTCCACCGCCTGGTGCAGTCCATCGGACCAGCGGCGGCCGGGCATCAGGCGCCCGGTGAATTCATCGACGATCAGGACCTCCCCGTCCTTCACCACGTACTCGACATCGCGGTGATAAAGCGAATGCGCTTTGATCGCCACCTCGACGTGGTGCTTCAGGTCCCAATTCTCGGGGTCGGCGATGTTGCCGATCCCAAGCAGCTTTTCGACCCGCTCCCATCCGTCGTCGCTGACCGTGATGGTCTTGTGTTTTTCATCGACCACGTAGTCGCCGGTGAGGATCTTGTCGCCCGGCTCCCTGCCCTCGATCTCCTCACCCTTTTCGAGCTTGGGAATGATGACATTGACGCGCTGGTACTTGTCGGTGGACTCTTCGCTGGCGCCGCTGATGATCAGCGGGGTCCGCGCTTCGTCAATCAGGATGGAGTCGACTTCGTCGACGATGGCGAAATTGAACTCGCGCTGCACGCAGTCGCGGAGCTCGAATTTCATGTTGTCGCGTAGGTAATCGAAGCCGAACTCGTTGTTGGTTCCGTAAGTGACGTCGGCGCGATAGGCCTCGCGACGCTGGTCGTCATCAAGATCGTGCACGATAACGCCGACGGTGAGACCGAGGAAGCTGTAGAGCTTGCCCATCCACTCGGAATCGCGCTTGGCAAGGTAGTCGTTGACCGTGACTACGTGCACGCCGCGTCCCGAGAGCGCGTTGAGGTACACCGGCAGGGTCGCAACCAGCGTCTTGCCTTCACCGGTCTTCATTTCGGAGATCATGCCGCGGTGCAGCACCATGCCGCCGATCAACTGAACGTCAAAGTGACGCATGCCGAGGACCCGCCATCCGGCCTCGCGGCAAACCGCGAAGGCTTCGGGAAGGATCTCGTCGAGTACCTCTTTTAGGGCATGGTCGCGGTGCTCGGCCTCTTCAAAAGGAGAGAGTTTTTGCGCGATTTTGGCACGAAATTCGTCGGTTTTCGCGCGTAATTGCTCGTCAGTGAGCTGCTTTGTCTGCGGTTCGAGCGCGTTGATTTCGGCGACCGTGGGCATCAGCCGCTTGATCATGCGTTCATTGCTGGTGCCAAAAATCTTGGCAATTGCCTTATTAATCAAACCTGGTTTCCTTTGCGCGCGCTCCGAGGCCAATCACCGGGCGCTGCGGGTTCCGAAGGGCCGTCGCGCACCTCGTAAACGATTAAGAAAGCGAGACGGATGCCATTGAAAGCCTACCACATCCAGTCGATTAGATGCGGGCTGCTGGAGGCAAGGCTCACGGGTTCAGGGCTGCGTTTTCAACAACATTCCGTGAAGCTCAAGCAGTTTCGACCCAGAGCACGCCCCCCTATCTTCGTGGCATCGCCGTCCTCGATACCCATGAGGCCAAAAAAAAACTCCCCCAGGATGGGGGAGCTGAAAGCGGGAAAAACTCTCTTTAAGCAACTCTGCCGCGGCGTTGCTTGGAACCGCTCGAGCGAGATCCCTTCTTGTCGGAATCGGCCT
Organism: uncultured Acidobacteriaceae bacterium; assembly: GCA_963703075.1. Lineage (GTDB taxonomy): Bacteria > Acidobacteriota > Terriglobia > Terriglobales > Acidobacteriaceae > Korobacter. The sequence goes on along the minus strand of OY969786.1, from coordinate 440,032 downwards.
GTTCTTCTTCGCTCTCTTCGCTATCCTCTTCGTCCATGCCAAGGTTTTCCGGCTTCAGTTTCTTGCTGAATGCCTGCATTTTCTTGAGGGTCTGCTGTTCTTCCTTGAGGTTCTGGTTCAACAGCTTCGAGACCTTGGTGTGCTCCATGAGGTCGGCCATGCGGATCAGCCCTTCGTAGGCGCAAATCTCGTAGCTTTCGACTTTTTCAGCAGCGCCGGTGTTGAAGATGTCGACCAAATCCTCGGCAGGATCTTCTTCTTCGATAAACGTATCGTGCTCCGCGATCAAGCCGCGAATGCCTTTGCACTCCGCGTCTTCCGGTTGCTCGCCCAGCAGATCGAAACACTGGCGAAGCCGTTCCACCTGTTTTTCGGTTTGGGCCTGGTGACTCTGAAAGGCCTTTTGAAGCTCTGGACGCGAGCTTTCCTCAGCTTGCTTCCCTAAGGCTTCGACCAGGTTTTGCTCGGCGTCGAGCATGTCCGTCAGCTCGTGGATAAACAGTTCATGTGCGGTTTGCATTTTCTCCTCCGTGCAACTTGGATGAGGAAATCGTTGGGGCGAGAGCTGCCGGACGAGTAAGATGTGCTGGAATTCGTAAATTGCTACAGGCACTTCACCCATGTTCTATGCCCGCTTCGTCGAAAGCGTGGAGCGTTGGTCCGAGTCGGTTGCGCTGGAGATGCAGCATGCGCCTACGGCGGCCCATCCCAATCCCGAGGTAGAGCGCTACACCTACGTCCAATTGCGCGCGATGGCGGAGGCGGTGGGCGCATGGATCGCCCAATCCGGAGTCTCCGGTGGGGCGCGGTGCGCCATCCTCGCGGCCAATTCGCCTCGCTGGACGGCGGCGTATATCGGCATTGTCGCCGCCGGGAACACCGCTGTGCCGCTGGATACGGCCTACAAGCCAGAGCAGCTTCGCAAGTTGCTGCTGGATTGCGGAGCGGTTTTGCTATTTGTGGACGATCGCAATCTCGAAAGCGCGAGGAAGGCGATCGAAGGATTACCGGTGAAGCTGGCGATGGTGACCGGCGCGGACCCTGAGCTGCCGAACCTCGATGCGATGTTCGCCCACGGCGCGCAGCAGTTCAGTCCGGTGATTTCCCCTCCGGAAGACACCATCTGCATCCTCTACACCTCCGGTACCACCAGCGATCCCAAGGGAGTGATGCTCACCCACAAAAACCTCCTGGCGGAGATGGAGGGAGCCCTCGGAGTGCTGGACGTGACCCATGAGGACGCGCTGCTCGGGGTGTTGCCGCTCTTTCACGCCTTGGCGCAGATGGCTAACCTGCTCATTCCCCTGGCGATCGGCGCTCGGGTGGTGTACCTGGAATCGTTAAACACATCGGAGTTGCTGCGGGCCCTGCGCGAGAGAAAAATCACGGTCTTCTGTTGTGTGCCGCAGTTCTTTTACCTAATTCACGAACGTGTCCAGAAACAGGTGAATGAAAAGGGCGCAGTCACGAAAGCTGTGTTTCGCGCCATGATGAGCACCTCGCGGGTGGCGCGGAGAATTGGATTGAATCCCGGCAAGATCTTCTTTCGCCGGGTTCATGAGTTGCTCGGCAAGCAGATGCGTTACCTCATTACCGGGGGCTCGCGCTTCGATGCCACGATTGGCCGCGACCTGCGCACCATGGGCTTCACCATCCTGCAGGCATACGGGCTGACCGAAACCAGCGGTGGCGCTTCCATCACCCCGCCGAAAGTCAACGTGATCGGGTCGATCGGAAAGCCGTTTCCCGGCACGGAGATCGAGATCCACGAACCGCAGCCCGACGCCGATGGTCATCAAGTGGGCGAGTTGAAGATTCGCGGCGGCATCGTGATGAAGGGCTACTACAACCGTCCCGATGCGACGGCCGCCGTGCTGCGCGATGGCTGGTTCTACTCTGGCGACCTTGGATATAAAGACCCTGCGGGCACTCTTTTCATCGCCGGGCGGGCCAAAGAGATGATCGTGCTGAGTTCCGGGAAGAACATTTACCCGGAGGAGGTCGAAGCTCTCTACCTGAAGTCGCCGTGGATCAAGGAACTGTGCGTGATGGGCCTGGAGAGCCGTCAGGGAGAACCGGTGAGCGAGCGGCTGCACGCGGCGGTGGTGCCCAACTTCGATTTTCTCAAGGAAAAGAAGATCGTCAACATCCGCGAAGTAATCCGCTTCGACATCGAAAGTCTTTCGGCGCAAATGCCGAGCACCAAGCGCATCCTCAGCTACGACATCTGGCAGGAAGATCTTCCGCGCACCACCACCCGCAAGCTGAAGCGTTTTGAGATCGAGCGCCGCACCCGGGAGAAGCATGCGCGCGGCGAGCGGCAGCAGGACGCGCCGGTGGTGCGGGAACTCAGTGCGGAAGAGCGCGAGTGGCTGGGGCGTCCTGAGGTGCAGGAGGCGCTCGCCGTCATTCAAAGAAACGCGAAGAACGGCAAGAAGGAGCTCCAGCCCAGCGACAACCTGGAACTGGATCTCGGGCTGGATTCGATGGAACGGGTAGAGCTGCTGGTAGAGATCGAGCAGGCGATGGGAGCCAGCGTCCCCGACGCGGTGAGCAGCGAAATCTATTCGGTCCGGGAGTTGGTGGATGCCGTGCTCGCCAACCGGGGAGCAGGAGCGCAGCGCGACAGCGCCGGGTGGGAGGCGATCCTGGCGGAACCTGTGACCGATCCTGAGGTCCTGGCGGTCGCCAGCGATCGGCCGATCGCCACCCGGTTCTGGTATGCGGTGGGACGCGTGATGAACCTTGTAGCCCGCGATTTGTTCAAGCTCAAGGTCACCGGAATGGAGAAGCTTCCGCTGTCTGGCCCTTTCATCCTCTCGGCCAATCATCAAAGTTTTCTCGATGCCCCGGTGATGATCTTCGCGCTTCCCTGGCCGGTGCTCCGCAACCTGTTCTTCGTGGGGACGAGCGAGATTTTCGGGGGGAAACTGATTCGCACGCTGGCGCGCACGGTGCGATTGATCCCCATCGATCCGGATGCCAACCTCGTGCCGGCGATGCGAGCTGGAGCCTTTGGCTTGAAGCATGGACGCACCCTGGTGCTCTATCCGGAGGGCGAACGGACCATCGACGGGCCGCCGAAAATGTTCAAGAAAGGCGCAGCCATTCTCGCCGCCCACTTGCACGTGCCGATTTACCCGGTGGCAATCGAAGGATTCCACGACGCATGGCCACGGGGAAAAGGATTTCAGAAGTTCGCGCCGTTGCAAATCACGGTTTGCGATCCCGTGCTCCCGCCGGCGGGAGCTCCGAATGCAGAGACGTACGACCGCCTGACGGCCCAGCTGCGAGAGAAGATTGTTCGGGAGTGGGAGCGGATGAGCGGAAAAAAGGATCCGCTAGCGGCGGGCCCTTCGATGTCAGAAACTGGCGCCGCTACCAGACGTTAGAGCGCACGGCAACCGCGGCTTTGCGCGCGGTGCGGTTCTTCTCAAACCACTGCTGCATCTGCGCTGTAATGTCATCGGGCAGGTTCAGAAACTCAACTCCGGTTTGCCCCCGCTGGTCGGTTCAGGCTACACGGCCTTTGCAATTAATCGCGACTTTCGTATCGGGCAAGTTGAAACGGACGAGCACGCGACGGTTCAATTCGAGTTTGCCACTCCACTGAATGAGCATGCCACGAGCGCTCAGGTCGAGAATGCGGACGGCAACTTCTTTCGCATCAACGCTGACGAGCGCGCTACTACGCAGCAACATGCGCTCGGAAAGACGGCGTTCACGGTGGATCAGGGTGCGCGCAGCGCGCAAGGTGCGCTTCGCGATTTCCCAATTGATCGGCTTTGGAATTTGAAAGTTGGCAAGCGGCCCGACGCTGCGCGAGTTCTCGAAATCGGCGATCACGAAAATGATGGCGCGGGCGTTGTTATGGCTGGAGCGCACCGCCCTGATCAGCTCGAGCGCAGACGGATCATTGCAATCCACCAGCACCGCGTCGAAGCGATCATAGAGGCGCTTCACCGCGCGATCGAGTTCAACGACTGGCTCGTTCTGGATTCCCAGCACGCGCAGCGATGCCGTGAATTTCTCGGTCAACTCGGAGTCGTTGGAGTACATCAGGGAACGGACTGACATGCACGTGCATGGTACCCAAGCTCAATTTGGGAGGCAACGTTACTAACCTCGTAACTTAAGTCACTTCGCGCGAGGATGGGTCTTGTCATAGACCTCGAGGATGTGGCGGGTGGAAAGTTGGGTGTAGCGCTGGGTGGTGGCAAGGCGCTCATGCCCAAGCAGTTCCTGAATAGCGCGCAGGTCCGCCCCTTCTTCCAGGAGATGGGTACCGAAGGCGTGCCGCAGGGTGTGGGGATGAACGTCTGCCGGTAGTCCGCGGGCGATGGCGATGCGCTTGACGATTCGTCCCACACTGCGTGAGGTGAGCCGTGAGCCGTCTCGTAAGTTAATGAGCAGCGCGTTACTGCTTCTCTTGCGCTCGCCGAGGACGACTTGCCGCTTCGGGAGGTAGATTTTGGCGGCGCTTGCCGCAGCATCTCCCAGGGGCACGAAACGCTCTTTTTTGCCTTTGCCGCGAATCAGGATGGCTTCGTTCGACCAGCGGATGTCGTCGAGGTTGATGCCCGTGAGTTCGGAGTTGCGAATGCCGCAGCCATAGAGAAGTTCGAAGATCAAGGCATCGCGCTCGGGGAAGCTCGCCACGTCGGGCATGGCGGAATCCATCACGGTATTCAGCTCTTCCATGGTGGGCACGCGCGGTAATTTCTTTGGAAGCTTGGGCGTGGCCACCAAGGCCGCCGGGTTCTGCTCAACCTTGCCTTCACGCGCCAGCCACTTGTAGAGCGAGCGCAACGCTGCGAGAGCACGTGCGACGGAGGGTTTGCTCAACCCTTTTTCATAAAGGTGGGAGAGAAATCCACGGATGCGCACATGATCGATCTCTTCCCAGTGGGCATTCCCGACGTACGCCGAAAATTGTGCGAGATCGGTGGCATAGGCTTTGATGGTGTGCGCCGAGGAATTCTTTTCTCTGAGGGAGCGAATGAAGTGCCCGATTGCTTTCTCGACGGTGGGCGCGCTCATGGTGTGTCTCCGGGAACGCGCCGCTTGGAGCGCGGATGATGATCGCGGTAAACCTTTTTCAAGCGATCAAGCGCCAAATGAGTATAGACCTGGGTCGTGGAGATATCGGCGTGTCCGAGGATCGTCTGCACGGTGCGAAGGTCGGCTCCGTTCTCGACCATGTGGGTCGCGCAGCTATGGCGCAGCATGTGCGGGCTTGCGTGCCTACCTGCGGCAACGGAGGAGGCTGAAACCATTTGCCAGACACGTTGGCGGCTGAGCTTGCGGCAGCGGCGGCCGATAAAGAGCAAGGGCGAAGACTTCCCCGCGCACAGCGTCTCGCGGCCGGACTGCAAATAGGTTTTCAAAGCTCCAAGCGCGCCTTGTCCGAGGGGCACGATGCGTTCCTTGTCGCCTTTGCCGCGCACCATCATGTAGCCGAGGTCGAGCTTGGCGTCTTCCATGCGCACGCCGATGATTTCCGAAACGCGCAGCGCCCCGGCGTAAAACACCTCGAGCATGGCGCGATCGCGCAAGGCAAGCGCTTGCGACTCTTTTGAATCGAGAACGCGGGGCGGCCCAGCAAGGGTCTTCTCTACCTCGTCGGCAGCCAGCGATTTCGGCAGCACTTTCCATTGCCGCGGCGACTCGATGTTCAGGGTGGGATCGTGGTCGATCTTGCGGTCGAGCAATAAGTATTTGTAGAACTGCCGTGCCGAGGAAAGCTTGCGCGCCACGCTGCGACCGTCGAGCTGATCGCTGAAGAGCGCGTCCAGGAAGTCGCGGAGGTCCTGGCGGCGGGCGGTTTCCAGGGAGCGCTTGCGTTTGGCGAGGAACTCCGATAGCTGCACGATGTCATGCGAGTAGGCGCTGACGCTGAATTTCGAGAGTCCCTTCTCGACCTTCAGGTAGTCGACGAAGCTGTGCAGCAGCCGCTCGTGTTGGTTGGTGAGGCCCACGAGGAAAGTATGCTTCGGCGAGGTGGGCGACGGGAATAGAAGACTTGGTGCTACGCGAGGACGCTTTTCAGCAATTCTTCCGCGAACAACGGGCTGTCCGGCCGTTCCTCGTGCTTGAAGAACGCGTAAACGGTTGACGATTTCGCCTTTGCGGCCGCGACCCGGTCGGCCAGTTTCTTGCGATCGTCCGCCGAATACTCTGGCTTACGGAAACGGAAATAGATGAAGTCGGTAGTTTGAATCTCGGGAGTGGTGAGATCTTCGGTTTCGGCAATGCAGAGGGCGGCGCCGGCCTCCGATAAGGCTTTGTAGGTCTCATCGTTGAACCATGAAACATGGCGGAATTCGAAAGCCGCTTTCATCGGTCGCGGCAGCAGTTGCAGGAAGTCGCGCAGAAGGACGGGATCGGCTTGCAAATTCGGCGGCAACTGAAAGAGCGCACCGCCAAAACGGCCACCTGCGAGTAGCGGTTCCATGCCCTTGGCGAAGGTTTGCACTGGCTCTTCGCAATTCTTCAGCCTGCGCATGTGGGTGATGAACTGGTTAGCTTTGCAGATGAAGCGAAACGATGCTGGCGTTTCGGCGATCCACTTCGCCGCTGTGGCTTCGCTCAGACGCATGCGAAAGGTGTAGTTGACCTCGCAGGCGCTCAGGCGCGATGCGTAGTAGGGCAGGAACTTACTTTTCGGAAGCTCCTCCGGGAAGAAGGCCGGCTTCCAGATGTCGTACGCCCATCCAGAGGTGCCGACATAAAACCCTCGCGGATCCGGCGGCTCTGGAAACTGGATTGCTTGCTTCTTCGCCATCATGCGGTTTGACGCTTCTTCGTGGATGACGGCTTCGAACTTTTCTTGGCGGCCGTCTTCCTGGGCTTCGATTTCGCCTCGGTGTTCGATGGTGCTTCTCCGAGCGATTGCAGCGAGGCGAGCGCTGGAAGCTTTTGCTTCATCGTCAGGACCGGCTCAAATAAATCTCCCTGTTTCTGTACCCTTCCCAGAACCTGGTCGGAGGTGAAGACCAGCAGGTTGGCGTCCCGTTTCTTCAGGCACTGTTCGACTTCGTTCCAGGAGACGGGGGTAGAGACCGTCGGGCGTTCCTTGGCGCGCAGAGAATAGACGCAGATGGTGGTTTTGTGGTCGTCATTCTGGCTCCAATCTACCAGCACCTTGCCGGTGCGGAGCGCTTTCTTCATATCGGAAACCACTTGGTCCGGATGTTGCCGCTCGAGCAGGCGCGCTAATTCGTGGGCGAAGGGCTTGGTCTGGTCATAGGTCACTGGCGTGTTCAGCGGGACGTAAATCTGCAGACCTTTCGATCCCGAGGTCTTGGCAAAACTCTCGAGTCCCAGCTGCGCAAAGATGTCACGCACCCACAGGCCGACCTGACAGCAGAGAACGATATCGGCCGGCGGACCCGGGTCTAGATCGAAGACGATGAAAGTTGGACGCATGATGTCCGCGCCGAGCGACAGCGAGGTGTGAAGCTCAAGATCCGCAAGATTTGCGGCCCATACCAACGTTGGCAAGTCCTGCGCCAGGCAGTAATGCATGGTCCGGTTATTGCCTTCGCTCCAGACGGGCGCCGTCTGCACCCACTCCGGGCGATGCTCGGGACAATTCTTCTCGTAAAAATGCATGCCATCGACGCCGTTGGGATAGCGCTTCATGGTCAGCGGACGACCCTGCAAATGGGGCAACAGCACGGGCGCGATCCGCACGTAGTAATCGATCACCTGTCCCTTGGTGAATCCGGCGGCCGGATAGAGCACTTTGTCCAAGTTCGACAGGCTCAGTTGTTTGCCTTCGATGTCGACGAGTTGTTCGCTGCGCTTTGCCATTGCGTTTTTTAGATGCTGCAGAACGTGAGCTGTTGCTGAAAGACTCCTCTATGAAGGTTAATTTCTTCGATTGAACACAACGAAAGTAATGCCTTTCAACATCGTAATATTCCCGTGGCTTGCGACGACAAACCGCTACCGGTTAGTTCTTCGGCACCCCCGGAGTTTCCCGCCGAGCAGGAGTCGCTGTTCCGCGAGGTGCTCACGCTCATGAACCAGCGCGAGATTCCCTACGCGGTTTCCGGTGCGTTTGCGTTACGCGAGCATACCGGCATCTGCCGCAACACGAAAGACCTGGATCTTTTCCTGGCTCCCGAAGATGTACCGAAAGCCTTGGCTGAGCTCAAAGCAGAAGGCTTTGAAACCGAGGTCAAGGATCCGGTCTGGCTGGCGAAAGCACATCGCGACGATTTCTTTGTTGACCTCATCACCGGCATGAGCAATGGGGTTGTGACCGTGGATCACAGCTGGATTAAGCGTGCCACCCCATCGCAGATTCTTGGCATTCCGGTACGCGTGCTGGCGCCCGAAGAATTGCTGGTTTCCAAGCTCTTCATCGCGTTCCGCGAGCGTTTCGATGGGGCTGACATCGTTCACCTCATTTACGGTACCCGCGGCAAGTTCGACTGGGATCGAGAGTTGCAGCTGGTGGGAGATCATTGGCAGCTTTTGCTTTGGGCCCTCGTGCTCTTCAACTACGTCTACCCGAAAGAGACGAATGCAGTTCCGCAGCAGGTTTGGGATGAGCTCCTGCAGAGGTTCCGTACCAATCTCAAGGACCCTCGCACCCATGCGAATTTCCGCGGCAGCTTGCTGGATGAGCGCATGTTCGCCATCGACGTGAATGAGTGGGGGCTGGATAACCTGCTGGAAGAGAGCCGTGCCCGGCGGGAACACAAGATTCCCGAAGATGCGGCGAGCAAGCCTGCCGCGTGATCCCGACATCTAACTAAACGATGAGAATTGCTGCCCTAGCAGACCTGCACTTCACGCCCCAGGTTTACGATCGCATTCGCGACCAGATGAACCGCGTTCGCGACGAAGCCGATTTGATGGTAATCGCGGGCGACCTAACGAACTTTGGCAAGCCGCAGGAAATCGAATCGATGCTGAACAGCCTGGTACGGCTGCGGATTCCGATCGTCGCCGTGCTCGGTAACCACGACTACGAGAGCGGTTGCGCGGACCAATTGATGAAGATGCTCATGGCGGAGGGCATCAAGCTGCTAGATGGCACCGGTTACGAACGCGATGGCGTTGGCTTCGCCGGCACCAAGGGCTTTCCCGGGGGCTTTGGCCGCGGTGCATTGACGGCGTTTGGCGAGCCCGAAGTCAAAGCATTCGTGCAGGCAGCCATCGATGAAGCGCTGAAGTTGGAGCGCGCGCTCTCACAACTGCGCACGCCGAAGCGCGTGGTGGTGCTGCACTATGCTCCGATCGGCACGACCGTCCAAGGCGAACCGATGGAGATCTATCCATACCTCGGCAGCTCGCGCTTGATGGAAGTGATCGACCGTCACGGCGCCGACCTGGTGGTGCACGGCCACGCGCATCATGGCTCGGCCGATGGGAAAACCACGGCCGGATGCCCGGTGCATAACGTCGCAATGCCGCTTCTGCAGGCCATGACGCCGCCCTGTGCTTACCGCGTTTTTGATATTTAACCTCGGCACGGTTGTCCCACGAACCCAGTCAGTTACGTTGCACCATAAACACCACTACGCAGAGCCCGTGGCGAAGATGTACTCTGCTTGTGCTCTGAAAGGTTCTCGCGCGCCTGTGCGTGGCGGAGATCAAGAACAAATTTCGTAAGCTGTTCACGACCTTCGAGGCGCTCAGCGATCTCGGACCGGCATTGACTGCGGAACGTGATTTCGCGCAGACCGCCGACGAATTGTTGCGCCTGTTGATGGAAGCGATCGGGGCTCGAGAGAGCGCCCTGTTTCGCTTCTATGACAAGCCGGCAGCACTGACCTCGGTTGCATCCCGCGGCTTCCTTTCTTTCCCCACACCTGCAGTCATCCCTCTGCTTCCTTCTCATGTGCATGCGCTGACGACTTCGCGCGGTCCGCAGTTGTTGACCACCGAAAACCGCCGCAACCTTTTCAGCTCGAACGGCAACTTTCCTCCAGAACTGTTGCATTGCGCGGCACCGCTGCGGGTGGGCCAGAAACTGGTCGGCCTGCTCGCCTTCGGACAGCCCGAAGAAGGACAATACGGCGAAGAAGAATTACACGGGCTGCAGATGTTTGCGCACTACGTCGCGCTGGCGGTGCATAACAGCGGTCTTTCGGAATCGTTGGCGTCGCGCGTGGCCGAGAATTTGAAGCTGATGGCATCCGTGCATTCGTTCTACGACAATGCACTCGAGGCCTTCGCAGTCGCGATCGACGCCAAGCACATCAACATCCGAGGCCATTCGATTCGCGTCGGCCGCTATGCCGCGTTCATCGGCGAGGCCATGGGCATGAGCGCCTCGGAAGCCTCTTCGATACGGGCGTCAGGATATTTGCATGACATCGGCAAGGTGGCCGTCGACCGTCGCCTGTTCGGAAAACCGAGTGCGCTCGATGAAGCGGAATTCAAGGAGATGGCGGACCATACCGTCGTCGGTTACGAAATTGTCTCGAACGTGCAGTTCCCGTGGCCGCAGGTGGGAGAAGTCGTACGCTCGCATCACGAGCGACTGGATGGCTCCGGCTACCCGGACCACCTGCACGGAGACCAGATCCCGCAGCATGTGCGGATCATGGGCCTAGCGGATGCTTTCGATGCGATGACCAGCGAGCGTCCTTACCGGCAGCCGCTCTCGATTGGGGAAGCCCTCAGCGAGGTGGTTAAGCTCTCCCCCACTCAGTTCGATCCGGAGACGGTGCAGGCGCTGCTGGTGCAAGTGCGTCGCGATGCGGTGGCTGCCTGCAGCCCGAAATTGAGCGCTGCATGGATGAAACAGAGTGAGAACAAGCCGAAGTTTCTCGACGACCGCGTAATGTGCGCCATCGCCCCTCCGGACGTTGACCAGTTGGCCGCCGTGCTGCACCACAAAACCACCCGCAACCGCGTTTATTCCAACTAGATACAGGGCTGCGGCCCATAGGTCAGCGCACCGTCGTGCCATGGCGAGCAGCAACTTTTCCGGCCATTTGGGTTGATAATGCCAGAACACCACTCGTGTTCCAGGCGGCAGGATGGCATTTCTGCGCAGAGCAGCCACGGCGGCACTTGTCACCAGTCTCATCTGTGCGTCGGTCTCCGTCTCCATTGCCGCGACCAAAAAGATCAAAGCCGCTTCGCAGCTGGACGATACCAAGCGTGTGGTGCACGCGCTGAACCGGCTCACCTTCGGACCTCGGCCGGGCGATGTGGAACGCGTGAAATCCATCGGCATCGATGCCTGGGTGGACGAACAGCTTCATCCTGACAAAATCGACGATTCCGCGCTCAAGATACGTCTCGCGAGCTTTCGTACCCTTGATATGAGTGCCCGCGAAATGGCGGAGAAGTTTCCGCCCAACCAGGTGATCAAGCAAGTGGCCGACGGCAAGATGGCGATGCCACGCAATCCCGACGAGCGCCTGGTGTACCTGGCGGCGCTTGACCGCTACGACCAGAAACTGGCGAAGAAGCAGGGCGATGGGAAACCTGCCGCCGCTGATCAGGCCGATCTTCCGGATGACCAGGTGAATGATGCCGAGAAGCAGCATCGGCGCGAGCAGCGACAGCATGGGGAAATGGTTGCCGCAAAGATCGCTTCCCTGCCGCCGGAGCAGCGCATCTCTGCACTTCTGCGATTATCCGAGGGAGACCGTCGCGATTTGCTGCGCATCAGCGACGACGTTCGCGCCCAATTGATCCAGGACATGAACCCGGCGGACCGCGAAGCCGTGCTGGCGATGCGCAACCCGCAGAACTTGGTCAACGACGAATTGACCGAAGCGAAGTTGCTGCGCGCGATCTACAGCAACCGTCAGTTGGAAGAAGTGATGGCGGATTTCTGGTTCAATCACTTCAACATCTATCTCAACAAGGGCGCTGACCGCTATTACGTTACTGAGTATGAGCGCGAGGTGATACGGCCGCACGCGTTGGGCAAGTTCAAAGACCTTCTCAAAGCGACGGCGCACAGCCCGGCCATGCTGTTCTATCTCGACAACGCTGAGAGCGTTGGACCCGATTCAGCCGCGGGACTGGGCATTCCCGACAGCCTCCGGCGGCCTATGCGCCGCGGTCCGTTTGGTGAACCGATGCCGGGACCACAGCAGCCGCCGAAGAAAAACGCGCAAAAAGGATTGAACGAGAACTATGCGCGCGAGTTGATGGAACTGCACACCCTGGGCGTGAATGGCGGTTATACCCAGAAAGACGTCACCGAGGTGGCGAAGGTCTTTACCGGCTGGACAATTGAAGAACCGCGCAAGGGAGGCGGCTTCCACTTCGCAGAGCGGCGCCATGAACCGGGCGTGAAGTATGTGCTTGGGGAAAAGATCAAGGAAAACGGAGAAAAAGAGGGCGAGCAGGTACTCGAGATGCTCGCGCGCGATCCGCATACGGCGAAGTTCGTTTGCCGCAAGCTCGCCATGCGCTTTGTGGCCGATGATCCGCCGCAGTCCCTGGTCGACCGCATGGCCGACACCTGGGAGAAGAAAGATGGAGACATCCGTGAAGTTTTGCGCACGATGTTGCACTCGCCGGAATTCTGGGTGCCGCAATCGTATCGCGCGAAGGTGAAAACTCCGCTGGAATTCGTGGTGAGCGCAGCGCGTGCAACCGGCGCCGATGTGAGCGATGCCAAACCGCTGGTTCGCGTGTTGAACCAGATGGGCATGCCGCTCTACCAGATGCAGCCGCCCACGGGCTATTCGATGACCGCCGACACCTGGGTCAATTCCGGGGCGCTGCTGAGCCGGATGAACTTCGCTTTGGCCTTGGGCGCGGGAAAGATGAATGGAACACAGATCGCTCCAGAGCTGTTGCTCGGGAAACAGACGCCCAACGATCCACGGGCGATGGAGACCGTGCTGGAAAGCGATCTACTCGCCGGCGATGTTTCCGAGCAAACGCGCAACGTGATCCAGAAACAGTTCAGCGATCCGCAAGTCGTAACCAACATCGCTGACGATGCAAAACGCACGCAGCGCGAAGGCGTGCTGGAAGGGCTGATCCTAGGATCGCCAGAATTTCAGCGACGCTGAAAGGTTGAAGATGCCGATCACACGCCGAGTTTTCTTGAAGAATAGCGCCCTGGCACTGGTGAGCACCGCTGTCGTCCCGTCATTCCTGACGCGGGCCGTATACGGCTCCCAACTGCCGCAGGGCAAGAAGCGGCTGGTCGTCATCTTTCAACGCGGCGCGGCCGATGGGCTGAACATCGTCGTCCCGCACGGCGAAGCGAATTACTACAGTATGCGGCCCACGATCAACATTCCGCAGCGCAATGTGATCGATCTCGACGGCATGTTCGGCCTGCACCCTTCGCTGGCATCGTTCAAGCCGATCTGGGACCAGAAGCATCTTGCGATCGTGCATGCCGCCGGTTCGCCCGATCCAACGCGATCGCATTTCGACGCACAAGACTTCATGGAAAGCGGCACCCCTGGGTATAAGGGAACGGAAGACGGCTGGTTGAATCGTACCCTGCGCGCGAAAGATCATGACGCCAAGAACGAACCATTTCGTGCCGTGGCGCTCGGCACCAACCTGCCGCGCATCCTGGCGGGGCACGAGCCGGCGATTGCGGTGAGCAACGTCCGGCAATTTGGGGTGGGTGGCAACAATTCAGCGGCTACGCCTGCCGCCAATACCTTCGAATCGATGTACGAAGGCTCGGTGGATTCCGTGCTGCACGGCACCGGGCAGGAGACTTTCGACGCCGTGAAGATGCTGAAAGCCGCGGATCCGGCAAAGTATCAGCCGACGCCGGGAGCTGATTATCCCCGCGGACAGTTCGGAGACGCGTTGAAACAAACCGCGCAGCTGATCAAAGCGAACCTCGGCGTTCAGGTGGCGTTCACCGACATTAGTGGATGGGACCACCACGTGAACGAAGGTTCAACCCAAGGGCAGATCGCAAACGTTCTGCGCGATTTCGGGCAATCGATTTCCGCCTTCTGGACCGATCTTGGCGATCTGCAGGAAGAGACGGTGGTGGTGACCATGAGCGAATTCGGCCGCACGGCACGGGAAAACGGCGACCGGGGTACCGATCACGGGCACGCCAACGTGATGTTCGTCCTCGGCGGCCCGGTGCGCGGTGGACGCGTTTACGGCCAGTGGCCGGGGCTTGCGCCGAACCAACTCTATGAAGGCCGCGACCTCGCGCTTACCACTGATTTCCGGCGCGTGGTCGGAGAAGCCGTGTATGCGCATCTTGGCAATCGTGACCTGAATACGGTGTTCCCGAATTTCCAGAACTCTCCAAAGAATTTCCTGGGAATCCTGGGCTAGAGCTTCACCAGCACATCGTCGCCTTCGATCTTCAGCTCGTATACATCGACGCCCAAGGTCGCGCTTTGCTCGCTCTTGCCGGTCACCAGGTCGAACTGCCAGCCGTGCCAGGGGCAAACCATCTTGCCTTGATCGACCACACCTTGCCCGAGCGGGCCTCCACGATGGGCGCAGACGTTGTCCATGGCCGAGCATTTGCCGTTTTCATTCGCGACGCAAATGGTTTGACCCTCAACCGTGAATTCGCGGGCTTCGCCGGGCGGAGGGAGTTCGGATGTACTGGTGAGCTTGCGGAAATCCGACATGCGGGCCCTATCCGCTACGCAATTCGTTGTAAAGCTTCGCGGTCTTATCCAGGCTGACGGCTTCCGCACGTATGTCAGGCTTCAGACCGGCTGTCTTCATGGCACTGCGCGCCGTCTCGACTTCGTAGCGGCCGCGCAGGTTGTTGAACAGCGTCTTGCGCTTCTGTCCGAAGATGAGCTTCAGGAACTCGATGAAACCGGCCTCGTCCACACCGAGTTCCTCGACGCGCGATTGCATTTGCAATCGCAGGACGGTGGAGTGCACCAGCGGCGGCGGCGTGAAGGCGCCCGGCGGCAAGGTAAACAGCTTTTCCACCTGGCTGTATAACTGGGCGGTCGCCGATAGCAGGCCGTAGTCGCGCGTGCCCGGCTTGGCGGCGATTCGGTCCGCAACTTCCTTCTGCACCATGATCACCGCGAAATCGATCAGCTCATTGGCTTCAAAAAGGCGCAGGAGAATGTCGGAGGTGATGTAGTAGGGTAGGTTTCCGATGACGCGGACTTTTTCGGCCTTCGTCGGACGCAGGTCGCGCAGCGGACCGATGCGCTGCGTGAGAACGGTCGAGAGTTCTACCGCGAGAATGTCCGCCTCAAGGACCTCAACATTGGGAAACCGCGAATAGCGAAGCCGCAATTGCGCCGCCAGCACGCGATCGATTTCCACGGCGATCAGGCGCTTCGCGCGCTTTACGAGGTAATTCGTGATGGCCCCTTTGCCGGGACCGATTTCCACCACCGTCGCATCGCTAATGTCGCCGAGCGCTTCAACGGTTTTCAGGGCGCCGTTTGCGTCGGCGAGAAAATTCTGGCCGAGTTTAGGTTTCTTAGCGGGTCGGAGGACTTTCTCATTCGCAGATTTCGGCAAGTTTGCGTCTCTCCTGCGGCACAGTTAGACTGCGTTGGGCGTTGAGCGGTAGAGCAAGGACATCTTTCTCTCTTAAGAATTTATCCTAAGAGGTTGCAAAGTTGCGAACCGAACCCGGGAGGGTGCATGCAAATCGCATTCGCTGCGTCGGAATGCGTACCATTTTCCAAGACTGGCGGGCTGGCCGACGTGGTGGGTGCGCTGCCACCCGCGCTGGCAGCCTTGGGCCATAAAGTTTCGGTCTACACCCCTCTTTATCGCACCACCAAGCTGGAGAATCCGCGCATCGCGGTGCGCAGCATCACGGTTCCCTTCGACGACCAGTACCGCTTCTGCTCGATCGTCGATGGCGGCATACTCGCCGGCGTGCAGCACTACTTCGTCGACTACCCGGCCTATTTCGACCGCGACGCCCTCTACGGGACGCCGATCGGCGACTATCACGACAACGCCGAACGCTTCGCGCTTTTTTGCCGCGCCGTGCTCGAAGGCGCGAAAATCCTTGGCGTTCCCGATATCTTTCATTGTCACGATTGGCAGACTGCCCTGGCGCCCGTTTTATTGCGGACGCTCTATGCGGAAGATCCGGCCTTCGACCGAGTGAATTCGGTTTTCACCATTCACAACATGGGATACCAGGGATTGTTTCCACCAGAAATCCTGCCGCTGCTCATGTTGCCTTGGGACCTGTTCACGCTGACGAAAATGGAGTTCTACGGCAAGGTCAATTTCCTGAAAGGCGCCCTCGTCTACGCCGATTACGTCACCACGGTGAGCCGCCGCTATTCACTGGAAATCCAGACAGCGGAATACGGGTTCGGATTGGAAGGTGTGCTGCGTGCGCGCTCCGGGACGGTGGCTGGAATCCTCAACGGCGTGGATTACAGTCAATGGAGTCCCGAGGTCGATCAGCACATTTCGGCGCATTATTCCGCCGCAGACCTGGTGAACAAGGCGAAGGACAAAACGGAGCTACTGCAGGAATTTGGCCTGGCCGATTCGACTCTGCCGGTCATCGGCATCGTTTCGCGCTTCGCTTCACAGAAGGGATTCGACCTGATCCAGCAAGTAGCGGATCGCATGGCGCGCGAGGAAGCTATTTTCGTTGTGCTGGGCTCGGGCGACAAAGCGTATGAAGACGTATTGCGCCGCTTGAACCGACAATATCCGACCCGTTTCGCGATCCGCATTGCGTATGACAACGCGCTCGCCCACAAGATCGAAGCGGGCAGCGACATGTTCCTGATGCCTTCACGGTACGAGCCTTGCGGACTGAACCAGATCTACAGCTTGCGTTACGGGACGGTGCCGATCGTCCGCGCGACCGGCGGCCTCGACGACACCATCGAAAACTGGGACCCGGTGGGCCGCAAAGGTACGGGCTTCAAGTTTTCCGAATACTCCGGCGAGGCGATGCTAGCGACCATCCGGCTGGCGTTGCAGGCGTACAAGGACAAGGCTTCGTGGCAGCAACTCATGCGCAATGGGATGGGCCGCGATTTTTCCTGGAACACCTCAGCCAAGGAGTACGTGCGCGTCTACGAGAAAGCACGCCAGGTACGGGCGCCGTCGCCTTGATGCCCTGCGAACCTCGGCGGAGGAACCAGCCTTGCAAATTGCAGAATCAGAGACTCACGTCAGAATAAAGCAGATTTCCTGGCGGAGGATCCTGGTGCGCAGTACGCACTTTGACGAGGCGGAGCATTCGAGCGAAGCGGCACGCGTGAAGCTTGCGAAGCCGGTGCGTGCCCAGGCGAATCCGACCGCAAAGCAAGCCAGGAAACCAGCTACCCCGCCCCGCTCGAAGCCCTAGTGCCATCGTTTATCCAATCACGCTGAGTGCCGACTGGAAGGCGGCGCAGAGGTCACCGCCAGTTGCGGCCCAACGCCATGCCTCGTAATTGAGCGTGCCGGGATGCGGTGGCCGTTGCCACGTATACGGAGGCGCCGGGCGATAGATCTCGCGCTCCACCGCGAACTCCTGCAGCACCGCGCATTGCGATTGGTAACGAGACCACATCGCGCGCTTCTGCTGAATCTCCGCTTCGCTTAGCGCGAGGGTCACTTCGCAAGCGGAGGGCAGGTGTTGCAGAAACTCCTGCTGGTACACCTTTCCGTCGGCCTTGCGATGGTAGTAGGGCAGCTCCCAGTGCTGCGCACTCACATGGCGCGCGATCTCGGCTGCGAGAAAAGCGGCCGCATCGTGGTCTGGGTGTCCGCCCTCGTACGCGGGGGCGAGGATTGTCTTGGGCAGGAATCGCGTGGCCACAGCTTTCACGGCCTGAAACGCCTCTGGGAGCGCGCGATAGAGTTCCTGATCGGCGGGAGCCTTGCTGCCGGGGATATCGTCGAGCGACAGCACGTCGTGGATGCCGGAGGCCTGCAATGTCTCCACGGATTCGCGTTTGCGGAGCGAGCTGTAGTGCTCACGGGTGCCGTAGCGCCGCCAGAAATAGGGATCGCGGGGAGCCCCGTCGGTGAGAAACAACACGGTCGCCTCGGGGAGCTTTCGCAGCAGAACTCCCGCAGCGCATTCGTCGTCATAGTGCGGCACCAGCAGCAAGGTCCGTCCCATGCGCTCCGCCAGGTGAGCGCTGGAGAGCTGAATGATAGGCGGTGCGGAGATGGCGCGCCACGGTTGGGCGGCAGCGGGGGAAGACTGCGTCTGATTGGCGAATTCGGCCGGCATTCCTGACTCCTCGAAACAAATTGGCAAAAACAAAATGGCCCACGATTGCTCGTGGGCCATTGAGAACTTGGAATTGCGCTTATGCGCCTAGGGATCCATTGCGGCTCTCACGCCCACGCTCGGGTGCAGACACATACACATGCACATAGCCATGGTGACCGTGGCATTCGAGAGCGGGTTGGCGGTAGCCGACATCTCCTTTATTAAAAACGCGTCGAGGCAAATTGGCAAGAGGGATATTTACCGGCGTCGATGCGAGAAGTAGAGGAATACGGGAATGCCGAGAAGAATAAGAGCCACTCCGCCGCTGGAAAGCGAGTTGACCGGCGGCCCGATCAAGGTGGTCGGGATCATGGGATATTTCAGGTTATCGGCGAAGGTGTAACAGAGCAGGAGTGCGGCAGCGAGGATAAACAGGCCCGGAACCACGGGGTAGCCCCAGGTTTTGTAGGGACGTTGAGCGGCGGGATCGCGGCGCCGAAAGACGAAGATCGTGCTGGTGGCAATCATGTAAAACAGCCACTCGGCAAAAATCGTCAGCGAAAAAAGCTGTTGGAATTTGCCGACCAGAGAGACGAGGATCACCGCGAGCGCTGCCTGGAAGACGATCGCATTGGCCGGAGTGAAGTAGCGCGGATGAACCTTCGCCAGGGACTTAAATAAATATCCGTCACGGGCGACAGCGTAAGTTACGCGCGAGCCGCTGAGGGTAGTGCCGTTGATGGTAGCGAGCATCTGCACCGCCATCAGCGCCGCGAAAACCGAGGCTGCGCCGGCACCGATCGAAACCAAGACGGCGTCGGACGCGGCGCGTTTGGAGAGCGCCACGAGTTGCGCGGGCAATGCATACTGCACCGCGGCATTCAGAAGCATATACAGGGCCGCGACGATGCCTACGCCGGCGATCAATGCGATCGGTACATTGCGGCCCGGCCGGTCGATCTCCTCCGTCACCATGTTGAGGTCGTTCCATCCGTCGTATGCCCAGAGGGCGGCCACCAGGGCAATCATGAAGCCGGAGATCCCGCCGGTTGCCCCCGTGTAGCTGGTCAGGAAGTTGCTCCACGAGCCATGCCGGGCGGAGAAGGCGATGACCACAACACTCACCACGATGGCCACCTTAAAGGCGGTAAAGACGAGCTGGAAATTCCCGGCTTTCTTTACCCCCAGATAGTTGATCGTCGATATGAAGACGATGAGGGCAATCGCGGCGAGTTGCGCCCAGGTGAAGGGGATCCCAGGAACCACTGGCGCCGGCAGGAACGAGAGCAGCGCGTATCCACCGAGAATCTGCATCATGCCGGCGGCGATAGTGGCCATTGAGCCCGGTTTTGAGATTACGAACAGCGACCATGCGTAAAGGAATCCGGGAAGGGGGCCGTAGGCGTCGCGCACGTATACGTATTCGCCGCCCGACTGCGGCTTCATCGCGCCGAGTTCGGCATAGGTGAGCGCTCCGAGAAAGGAGAGAATCCCGCCAACGATCCACGCAACGTATACCAGCTTGGCGGTGCCGACGGCACGCATCATCTCGGCGGGCACGAGAAAGATGCCGCTGCCGATGATGGTACCCACGACCACCGCCGTCGCGTGGCTTACGCGAAGATCGCGGGCCAGGTGCGGTTGAGGTTCAGTGGTCGGCCGGGGCGTCGGGTTCGTCATGGCTTCCTAGGGCGAGACTCGCAATATACCCGATTGCGAAGGTGATGAGCGAGCCGATCGGGACATACCAGGGAAATGGAATAGGCCGGGGCAGCGCAAAACGAGGCACGATCGCGCTTCCCTGCCAGATATAGAGATTGGTGAGGAAGCCGACGGTCAAGCCGATGGCCGTGCCCCGCTGGTTGGCGCGCTTGGTCAAAACGCCGAGCATGAATGTGCCCAGCAATGCCCCGTAGGAAACCGAAGCGATGGCGAGGCCGAGTTCGACCACCTTGCCGCCGCGTCGCGAGAGAATCGCGAGTGAGAAAAGAACGATGCCCCAGGCAATCGTCCCAATGCGCGAGAGGAGCAGGCGGGTCCGCTCGCTGCTGGCGGGGCTGATGCGCAGCCAGAAATCGATGATCGAAGTGGACGTCAGCGAATTGAGGGCGGCACTGAGGTTCGACATGGCGGCAGCCAGGATGGCGGCGATCAGCAAGCCGGAGACGAGGTGGGGCATCTGCGTGACGATGAATGTCGGAAAGATGCGATCGGTCTTGGTGAATGCCTCGGCCGGTGGAAAGGCCCGGTAAAAGACCCAGAGCATCGCCCCGATGCAAAGAAACAGCGCGAACTGCAGCAGGACCGCAACGCCGCTGGCGAGAAGCGCCATGCGCGATTGTGCGAGGTTCCTGGCCGCCAGCAACCGCTGCACGATGAGTTGATCCGTCCCGTGGCTGGCCGTCGTCAGGAACGCTCCGCCGATCACCCCAGACCAGAAGGTATAGGTCTTCCAGAAATCAAGGCTGAAGTCAAAGACGCGAAACTTCCCGGCCACTGCCGCCGTGCTGTGAATGGTGTGCCATCCCCCGGGCACGAGATGAAGGATCGTAAAGAAGCCGACAATCGTGCCGCCGATGTAGATGAAGGTCTGGATGACGTCGGTCCAGATGACTGCTGCCAGGCCGCCTTCGAACGTATAGATCAGCGTCAATACAGAAACGATCGAGATGGAGATAAGATCGCGGCGGAAATCGCTGAACCCGCTGAGTTGCGGACCGAGGGCGATGCCGACCACCAGCGCGACCGCGTAGATCCGAACCCCTTCCGCGGCGGCACGGGTTATCAAGAAAAGCCCGGCCGTGTAGCTGCGCAGCTTGCCTCCGAAACGTCGCTGGATCAATTGATACGCGGTAAACAGGTATCCCTTGAAATATTGCGGCAGCAGGATGATGCAGATGAAGACGCGGCCAATCAGGTACCCGAATGCTAGTTGCAGGAAGGTGAAGTTGGTGTCGTAGGCGAGACCGGGTACGCTGACGAGGGTGAGGGTGCTGGTTTCCGCGGCAACGATGGAGAGAGCCAGCGCCCACCAGGGGATATTGCGGTCCGCCAGGAAATAATCCTTCAGCGTCCTTTGCGACTTGCGAAAGCGCAAGCCGAACAGCGTAATGCCCGCGAGATACACCGCAATGATTGCAAAATCAGTGGCGTTCAACCCGGGACGCGCGTGAATGGCAAGTCTCCCACTGCAGATTCGAGTGAAGACATTATTCATGGTGAGTGCTGTTTATGGCCAGTGACTTCAGCACCACCTCGGCAAGCCAGCGAGGCTGTGATAACTTCGCGGCGATGACTTTTTATCTCGGCATCGATGGCGGCGGCACGAAGACAAAGTTCCTCTTAGGTGACGAGCAGCAGGTGCTCGCGGAAGCTTCGACAGCGGGCAGCAATATTCTGCGGACCGGCGAAGAGTCCGTGCAAAGGGCGCTGCACACGGGCATTGAGGAAGCCTGCGCAACGGCCGGAATCCAAGCCCAGCAGATCGCGCGCGTGGTTGGCGGCATCGCCGGGTCATCGAACGACCCGGTACGCGCCTCTCTCGAATCCATCCTGCGGCAGAAAATCAGCGGCGAAATCGTGATCGTGGGAGACATGGTCATTGCGCATCATGCAGCGCTGGAGGGAGCGCCGGGTGTGCTGGTGAACGCCGGTACTGGCTCCATCGCGTATGGCCGCAACGCCGACAACGACACGGCGCGCGCCGGTGGCTGGGGCTTCGCAATCTCCGACGAAGGATCGGGCCACTGGATTGGCCGGGTGGCAATCGCGTCGGCGATGCGCAGCTTTGATGCGGGTACGAACGAAGCTTTCGTGCACCATCTCGCCGCTGCGCTCGGCGTGGAAAAAGCCGAGGAACTGGCGCAGTTCGCGAACTCAACCGCCAATCCTGACTTCGCGCAGGTGTTTCCGGCCGTGGTCGTCCTGGCCGATCTGGGTGATACCAGCGCACAGACAATCCTGCGGCACGCCGGCGAGGAACTCGCGACCTTGGCAGATACGGTTCTTGCACGTTTGTTCAACCCAATGGGGTCCGCATCCATCGCGGCTTCTGGCGGCGTGTTCCGCAATTCGGAACTAGTCTTTGAAACTTTCCGCAGCCAGCTCACCACACTTCATCCTGGTTGCGTCGTTTCGCTATCCGCGGCAGACCCCGCTGCGGGAGCGCTGATGCTGGCAAGACAGGTACGCTGAGGCGAGTTCAGCTCTGCATTCTGCACAACCAGGCGTGCTATGGCTGGCATCTCGACAAGTATGGCTACACGTCGAAAACCTGCTGTGCAAGCCGAGTTGCCGCTTCTGGTGAAGCCGCGAGGATTGGAAGAGCTCGCAAAACAGGCGAAGGATTGCCGCAACTGCGATCTGTGGAAGTGCGGAACGCAAACGGTCTTTGGCGAGGGCAACGCGCACGCACGCTTGCTCTTTGTCGGCGAACAGCCGGGCGATAAAGAGGACCTGGAAGGCCGACCCTTCGTCGGTCCTGCGGGAAATCTACTGAACACTGCGTTCGAGCAGGCGGGCATCGACCGCAACGAAGTCTACGTAACGAACGCGGTGAAGCACTTCAAGTGGGAGCCGCGCGGCAAGCGGAGAATTCACAAGAAACCGAATGCGGCGGAAGTCGCGGCCTGCCGTCCATGGCTGGATGGCGAGATCGCCGCAATTCAGCCGGAGATCGTGGTCTGTCTCGGTGCTACGGCGGCACAAGCCATCATGGGCAAGAGCTTTCGGGTCACCAGGCAGCGCGGAGAACTTCTGCGCTCGCCGGAGGGATACACGGTCATCGCAACCGTGCATCCGTCATCAATCCTGCGCGCACCTGATGAAGACGCGCGACATGAAGAGATGCGGCTGTTCGTCGATGATTTACGCAAGGTGGCTGCCACGATCCAGACGAAAAGAGCAGCGTAGTCCGGCGCGCTTTGGTTACACCTGCTGTGGCTGCGCTTCCCTGCCGCTCTTTTTGCGGATCTCGATCGATAAACGCTTGATCTTCTGGTTGAGCGTAGACAGAGGAATACGAAAACGCTCGGCGGCTTCGGTCTGGTTCCACCCTACCTTTTCCAGCATGTCAACAATAATGCGGCGCTCGCAGTCTTCCATGATCTCGAAGAGCGAAGCGTCCGGCCGCGTATCGACGAACGAGAGGCTCGAACCACGCCCGACAACGTTGTCGGGCAATAAGTCGATGGTGATATTCGGGCCATTGGCAAGCACCACGGCACGCTCGATCACGTTCTCCAACTCGCGAACGTTGCCGGCCCAGTTGTAGTCGAGCAGCGGACGCAGCGCTTCGGGCGTCATGCGCATGAGCGGCTTGTTATTTTCTTCGCAGAATTTGCGGGTAAAGTGCTCGCAAAGCAGCGGCACGTCGAGCCGGCGCTGGCGCAGGGGCGGCAGGTCGATCGTAATCACGTTCAAGCGATAGAACAAGTCTTCGCGGAACTTCCCTTCCTTCACCAGTTGCCGCAGATCAACGTTCGTCGCGGCGATGATGCGCACATCCACCTGAATTTCCTGCACGCCGCCGAGATGCATGAATCTGCGGTCCTGCAGCACGCGCAGGATCTTCGCCTGCGTCTCCATGCTCATGGTGCCGATCTCGTCGAGGAAGAGAGTTCCGCCATCGGCAACTTCGAAGAGACCTTTCTTGCTGGCAATCGCAGAAGTGAAGGCGCCTTTGACGTGCCCAAATAACGTGGATTCGAGCAAATCGGTGGGCATCGATCCGGTGTTGATCGGAACGAAGGCGCGGTCCTTGCGGGTGGAATTCATGTGGATCGCTTTCGCGATCAATTCTTTTCCGGTGCCACTCTCGCCTTGCAGAAGCACAGTCGAGCGCGAGGGCGCGATCTGCGCCACCAGGTCGAAGATGCGCAGCATCGGCTCGCTCTTGCCGACGATATTCTCAAAGTTGTAGCGCTGTTTAAGAGCGCGCTTGAGTTGCAGGTTCTCTTCTTCTGCACGGCGGCGGCCGATTGCGGCGCGCACATCCGCCAGCAACTTTTCGTTGTCCCAGGGCTTTTGAATGAAGTTGGTAGCGCCCGCCTGCATGGCATTGACAGCATTCTCCACTGTGCCATAAGCGGTGATCATGATGACCGAGAGCTCGGCATCGCGGCTGCGGATCTCACGCAGAATGTCGATCCCGTTGCGGTCGGGCAGGGCGAAATCAAGCAAGACCAAGTCGTACGGATGCGCGGCCATTTGCGACAATCCATCGCCGCCGTCGACCGCAACGTCAACCTGGTAGCCTTCCAATTCCAGCAGGGTCTGCAGCGACTCACGGATCGCCATTTCGTCGTCAATGATGAGCACAACTCCGGCGGCGTTCTGTTCACGCACGGCTCGGCTCGAGCGGGACACTGCAAGTTCAGGCATTCACAGCCTTCCTGATCATGGGAAATTCCATCGTGAACTGCGTGCCGGCACCCGGCTGGCTATCCACGCGAATTTTGCCCGCATGTTCCTGGATGATGCCGTAGGTCACGGCCAGTCCGAGGCCGGTGCCTCCGGAATGACCTTGCCGCGGCGATTTCTTGGTAGTGAAAAATGGGTCGTAGATGCGGTTGATGTGCTCGGGGGCAATGCCGCTGCCAGTGTCGCGTACCTGCACCTCCACGGCGCGGCCATTGCCAGTTGCGACACTTAACGTGCCGCCGGAGGGCATGGCGTCCTTGGCGTTGAGGAACAGGTTGAGGAACACTTGTTGCAATTTTCCGGTATTGCCATAAATCTTCGGCAACGCCGGCGTGAGGTTCTGCTCTACCTTCACCCGTCCGGTCTTGAATTGATGTTCGAGCAGCGCCAGGGTGTCGGTGACGATCTTGTTGATATCGACCTCACCAAACTCGGAGCTGCCGGTACGGGAGAAGTTCAGAAGGTTGTTGACGATCTCGGAGGCGCGGAAGGTCTGGGTGGTGATCTTTTCCAGCAGCGCGGAGCGGCGTTCGTCGCCCTGCAGTTGTTTGGAGAGCATTTGCGCGTACGACGAAATCACCGCCAGCGGCGTGTTGACTTCGTGGGCCACCCCGGCCGCCAGCAGGCCAATCGAAGAAAGTTTTTCTGCCTGCGCCAGCTGCGATTCGAGTTCGACCCGGTCAGTCATGTCGTCGAGAATGATGATGCGGCCAATGACGTTGAACTCGCGCGTGACCAGCGGAGCGATCGCAATATTGGTAATGCGCGTATCGCCTGCGGGTGTGCCGATGCGGAACTTGTACAGATTGTTGATCCCCGGAATCTGGCGTACGCGATAAAACTCTTCCATGAAGCTCGCAGGAAAGACGTCGGCCAGACTACGACCGAGGGCCTCGGAGCGCGGCAATGCGTACATCACTTCCATCTGCGCGTTCCAGGACTCGATCTTGTCTTCGAGATCGACGGCCAGCACGCCCACGCTTACCGACTCAACGATGTTCTCGTTGAATTCCTTCAGGCGCTCGTATTCGCCGATCTTCTGCGCCAGCGATTGATACAGCCGCGCGTTCTGCAGCGCGATGCCGATATAGCCGGCGAGAGTCTCGAGCAACTCGACATCTTCGCTGGAAAGGAAGTCACCTTCGGTGGTCTTTCCCAAGCCGATCATGGCGATGGTGCGGTTCATCACCGTGCACGGCAGGTAATAGTTCAGGTCCAGGCGCCGTATCGTCTCGCGGGCCAACGGCGTCTCACGGACCGCTTGACTGGTGTTGTCGAAGAAGAGGTGGCCGGCGGCTTCCATGTCGGGACGCTCGGCGTCGAGGAAGCTGAGGTCCAGCGCTTGCGTCTGCGAGATGCCGCAACTCTTCGCAAGGGTCCACAGGCCGCTCTCATCGTGCACCAGGACGGCAATCCGGTCGACCAGCAGGGTGCGCGAGATGCGATCGACGATTGACGAAAGCATCTTATCGAGATCGGTTTCCGAGTTGAGCTCGCGCCCGAACTCGATCAACGTCTTCCGGTAGTCGTAGCGTTTGCGATAGAAAAACTTGTCAATCCTGTCCTGGATCCAGTTCTTGAATGGATCGAAGAGCAGCGCGGTCACCACGATCGCCGCGATCAACCCGGCCGGACCGGCGCTCGGGAAATTCTTGTGAAACATTTCCGACGCAGCGCCAATGGCGACGAAATAAATGCCCGTAATCGTGCCCGCGGCCAGCGTGTAGGCCATGCCGCGCTTGAAGATCAAATCTACGTCCATCAAGCGATAACGGAAGATGGCGTAGCCGAAGGTGAGCGGCAGGAAGATCAGCGAGAGGACCGAGACCTTCATCGCCGGCCCGGGGACGCTGCCGTGCAGGTACGGGATCACGTAGAAGATCGTGAAAGGCGCAATCGCCAGGAAGGTGCCGCGGGTCACCCACTTCATTTGCTGCCGCAGAATGGGCGAGGTCGCTTGCGCGTAGGTCTGCCACAGGACGATCGTTGCGACGATAAAGTACACCGCGAGGTACAGCATCTGCGCGCGATCAAGATTCCAGCGCAGCACTTCGCTCGGACGCAGGAAATTCAGCGCCGTGATGTGAAAGGCCAACATCAGCGCAGGCAAGACATAAACTGCGGGCACCAGCCAGCGGTGACGCTTCACCACTTCTTTCGTCTCCGGGAAGGTCAACGAAAAGTGCAGGAAGAGTGCCGGCTGGAGCAGCCATGCCAACACATTCGCCCAGTAAATAATCCAGTCGAACTGGTTGAGCTTACCCGTGAAGTGAAACGAGTACTGAACAAACGAAGCGAGGCAAAAAAGGTAGAAATGGGTCGCTTTTGGTGCCGTCCAGCGCCGGAAAAGAACGTAAACCCCAATGCCGAGGTAGATCAGTGCAATGAGGCGCAGCCCCCCGTTGAGCGACCGGTCGGCCGGCACCAGGATCACGGGCACTTCGATCGGCACTCCGTTGCGGGTGAGCGAATAGGTTGTTTTCGACCAGTTGCCGGTGCGATACATCTCCCGCACCTGAATGGCTTTATGGGTGGTGTCGGAACCATTGGCAGCGACCAGGATGTCGCCCTGCTTGATCCCGGCCTTCTCGCCGGGGCTGTCCGGCTCCACGCGGTCGGCCCGGAGGTGTCCGCCGGATTCCACCCACCAGACGCCGTCGGTGGGGGTTTCAAACTCGCGTTCTTTCTGGAAGTTGATGAAGGCGAACACAATGGCAGTCGCCGTCATCAGCGCCACAAGGGCGGCAATGAAGCGAGCTTGGTTTTCCTTCAACATGGGCCGGCTCGGTCCTGTCGCCACACGGGCGGGGACAGAAATCTCCGGCAACTCAGTTTGCAAATGCACTGCCATCGCTCTTCGAGCTAACTGATAGGGAGAGTAAGCTCTTGCGAGATTATACGCGGTGCAAATCCCGAAATTAGGAATATGGTACGGAATTTCATAGTTTCGGGCAATATTTCCGGTAGGAGTAGTCCGGATGGGTTCGAAGAAGCCTCCAGGGCCGCTGGGTGAGTTGAACTGACGATGGCCCTGCAGAGTCAAAATCTTGCAGCTGTGATGGCTATCACAGCGCCTCGTCCGCTCGATTTGTCACCATGAACTTGCCGGAATCGGCGGTGTTGAGGCAAGCATGTCTTGGATTGAGAACAAGTTCGAAAAGAATTTTCTGATTACGAGTGTGGACTACGTCTTCAACTGGGCCCGCAAGTCGGCGATCTGGCCCATGACCTTCGGCCTCGCCTGCTGCGCCATCGAGATGATCACTGCCTCCACCGCCAAGTACGACATTGCGCGTTTCGGCAGCGAAGTCTTCCGCCCCAGCCCCCGGCAAAGCGATCTGATGATCGTGGCGGGCACGGTCACGCTCAAGATGGCGCCGGTGGTGCAACGTATTTACGAGCAGATGCCGGAACCGAAATGGGTCATGGCAATGGGCGCTTGCGCCTCGGTCGGCGGGCCGTTCAACACCTACGCAACTCTGCAAGGCGTGGACAAGATCGTCCCGGTGGATGTTTACGTGGTGGGGTGTCCACCGCGCCCGGAGAACCTCTTTTACGGTCTGCTCAAGCTGCAGGACAAGATCGACCAGATGACGATTGCCAAGCGGCCCACTGACGTTCGCCTCGACGAAACCATGGTCGACGAGTTCAAGCGCAACGTGCGCATTGCGCAGGCGGGGGCGCCGCTGGTCATTCAGCCGGTACCCGGTGAGGCCCCAACCACGCCAACCAAGTAGTTCTCTCCCCTGTAAGAAGGCATGGGCACGGTGCAAATCGTGCCCATGGCCGTTATGGGGTGATCGCTCGAATTCCCATTCTCCTGCGCTCCGGGGATATCATCAGACTGAACAGGAGTTTCCTCATGCCGGCCGAGATCCGAGAACCCGCCGTCGCCGGACGCTTTTATCCCGGGAAACCCGACAAACTGCTGGCCGATATCCAGTCGTACACGACGGCGACATCCACAGAGAAACGAGCGGCCCTGGGTTGCGTGGTTCCGCATGCGGGCTACATGTATTCCGGACACGTAGCCGGCGCGGTCTACCAAGGTCTCGCGCTTCCTCGTCGCTACGTGATCCTTTGCCCGAATCACACCGGCGTAGGGCATCCACTGGCGCTGCTCGACGACGGCGCATGGCGGACGCCGCTGGGCGATGTCGCAATCGACCGCGAGCTTGCGGCCAGCATGCGTGCAGCCTTCCCGCTGCTAAGCCTCGATGCCGAGGCGCATCGCTCCGAGCATGCGCTCGAAGTACAGCTTCCCTTTCTGCAGGCGCTGGTCGGCGAGTTCACGTTCGTGCCCATCGCCATAGGTACGGGGCGTTTCGAAGTGCTCGCCGCGCTGGGAGAATCGATCGCCAAGGTCATTGCCGCTTCGGGCGCGCCAGTCTTGGTCATCGCATCGAGCGACATGAATCACTACGAAAGCGATATCGACACGCGGGTGAAGGACAGTCTCGCGATCGAACGGATGCTGGCGCTCGATCCCAAGGGGCTGTACGAAGTGGTGCACCAGGAGAACATCAGCATGTGCGGCTATGGGCCGGCAGTGGCGATGCTGACGGCGACGAAACGATTGGGCGCAACGCGCGCGGAACTGATCAAGTACGCAACCTCCGGCGACGTGTCTGGCGACCGCGATAAGGTGGTCGGTTATGCGGGGATTGCTGTTCTCTAGATCGCACGCAATGAAAAATGCCCGGAGATCCCGGGCATTTTTTGTTCAACGATTTGTTTATTTCGGATGTCCGCCGCCGACTACACCGCCAGACGATGCATGGGACGCGGTATTGCCCGACGACAACGACGGCCCACCGAGAGGGCGTGCGCTCGCTCGGCCCGCCATGGGAGAACTCTTTCCGGCAATCCCGGACTGAGCTCGGTTGATGCCGATCGGCCTCATTGAATTGACTGTATTGACCGGAGCCGGGTGCGTGTTCAGGTTGGGGTGCCCGGCAAGAATTGTCGGGTGTACCCCCGGGGGGTTCCCCACGACCACCAGTTGCGCCGGCTTCATACTTGCGCCCACCACGGGTTGGGCGGGAGCGCGCCACCCAGCGGGAACGGCGCCGAAACTCGGTCCGAGGTTCCACGCGCTGTTGGCTGCCCCGGGAGCCCAGAACCAGCCATAGGATGAGAGGTAGTTCCACTGGCCGTAGCGATACGGCGCCCATCCCCACGCGTACGGTGAGATGAACGCGTAGCCCATGCCGGGATAGAAGCCCCAGGTGCCGTTCATGAAGGGATCCCATCCGGCGCTCATGCCGAAGGGCTGCCACACATTGCCGTAGCCGGGAACGGCGAGGAAGTTTCCGTAATTGCCCAGTGAGCTGATCTGCGCATCGTAACCGTTAAGGCCCATGGCGCTGTTGCTGTGGGTCGACTGCACAACCAGTTCGTCGTCACGGTTCTTGTCCCAGGCATCGGTGCCGAACTTGTCTGTTCCCTTGGCGACCTTCAATTGCTCGGGGTCGGTCGGATTGAGGAAGAGCGTCTGGTTATCCTTGATCGCGAAGCCATCGTCGCCATCAAGCCGCGCCTGCCCATGAAGAACAGCAAGGCTCACCACTTTGTCCTTGGCGTCAATGCGAAGGTGCGCGGGCTTGTCGACGCGGAAGGTTCTTCCCGCAGCGTCGATCATGATCTGGTCAGCCTTGTCGACCTTGCTGAAGTTGAAATAGACAACGCCATGGTCCACGTGAATCACGTTGATCTTGCCGCCGGACTTAGCAAGCGCAAGCTTTTCGAATTGGATCTGCGCATCTTCGACGAGCCGCACGGTACTGCCGTTTTCAAACTGAATTTCAGCGCGGCCGCCGGCCGGCGTATAGACCCACATGCCGGAGGTTACGGGCATGTTCAAAACCGCGTGGGTGAAGTTTTGATCCTTGTCATTCTGGTTGATCTGGGCGTCGCCATTGATGTTGCTTAAGCGAACGATGCGTACATTGGAATCGGCCAGGGCCGGCAGCGTAACCAAACTGCTGGCGACGACCATGATCGCTATCAGGAGACTGTACCGACGCTGCGACATGGATCACACTCCCCGCAGGAGCTCTGCGTTAGAGACGCATCATACCCCAGATACAGAGTCTCGGAGCGCGTCCAGCGGCACTTTCGCAAAAGTTTGAATGCCAAGTAACGCCGGACACAATGTCACGAGGGACAGCGGCTCAACCGACGGCGGGGCCTAGCTGGAAGGTTGACCGTTGTCACTCTCTTTCTTCGTAATTTTCCATATGGTGGCCGGATTTCCTCCGGCAATCGCTCCGGCGGGAATGTTTCCGCGGACCAGGGCCATGGCGGCAATGGTTGAATTGGCTCCGATGGTTACGCCTTTCTGGATATAGGCCGAGGCCGCGATCCAGACATTTTCTCCAATGATGATGGGAGCGGACTTGATGTAGGCAGGGTCATCGCGATGATCGGGATTCGCGCTGTGGTGGTCGTAATCGCTGATCCGGCACTCCGCTACGATGCTGCGCGCTCCGATCTGAATATGTTGTTTACACCCAAAACGCGGTCCATTGAGGAAGACATCATCGCCGATCTCGATCAAGGCGTCGGGAGCATAGGTATAGGGTGTCACGGTCATCGATACGAGGACATTGTTTCCGATGACGACACGGCCGCTACCACGAATCCTCAGTTTTCCATCGAGTTTGAAGTTGCGGCCGATAGAAACCCGCGGACGAAAGAGGCGACACCATTGCGCAAACAGCCGGCCGCGCACGCGAATGCGGATGGCCCACCATGCATGGCCGGGGTCTCCCAGAGCGCGAACGACATTTGCGCGAAAGTTCTGCACCGAAGCCAGAGTAGCGCGACTCCCCAAAAAGCCAAATAGCTCCAAAGTAAGTTGACGTGATGTTTACACCCGTGGCAGCCGCTCCAGCCATTCGCGCAGGATGCGCCCCACCTCGTCGGGCTTTTCGAAAGGAGCATAGTGCCCGGCCTTTTCGACGACGCGTAAATCAGCGTTACGAATTCCGGCACGGATGGCCTCGCCTTCGGCGAGGGGCACGTCATCTTCTTCGCCGAAGACGACGAGGGTGGGGACGGTGATCGTTGATAGGGTTGGCGTCGAATCGGGACGTTGGGCCATGCCGCGCTGCACGGCGGCGATCCCCGCTGAGGACGATTCCATCAGCATGGCGCGGGCTCGAGCGACGACGTCGGGACGATTGGCGCGGGTGCTCGGGCCGAGCAATTTCGGAAGCAGGCCATCGATGAACCACTCAGGGCCGCGCTGTTCGACATCGTCGGCGGATTTCAAGCGATTGGCGGTGGCTTCCGGACTGTCGGCGGGTGCCTTGGTATCGATAAAAACGAAGGCTTTGACGCGTTCGCGGGCCTGCCGCCAGATTTCAAAATTGACGTAGCCACCGATCGAGCAGCCGATGAAGACAGCGCGAGGACTGCGCGCCTCGTCGCAGACGCGCAGCAGGTCGCGGGCATGCTTTTGCATGGTCGCGGGGCCCTGGCCGGGGGTGGATTGGCCGTGACCCCGGAGGTCGGGCAGGATGAGGCGAAAGCGCGCGGCGAGAGCATCGACCACTGGGAGCCAGAACTTGTGGTTGGCGGGAAACGGATGCAGGAGGACCAGATCTGGGCCGGTACCGTGGATCTCGTAATAAAGCTCGGCATCGTCGACAGTAATCTGCATGGTCCCCTTCCGGCTACGCTGTCCTGTTTTCAGCACTTTAGCCGTTCAATTCCCGCTAAAATATTTGGACTAAAGGAGTTAGAGCTAAAATATTCAAAAGTAGAGGGTTAGTGTACATCGAACCCCTAACTTCCACAGATTACAAGGTGCAAGCGTACACGCCGGCAAGAACAGCAGGTGCCCGCGTCGGGCTGACGCCCTCCTCGAGATGACAAGTTGATTTCCAGAACAGCAGGTCCCCACCTTGGGCTGACGCCCTCCTCGGGATGACAAGTAGATTCCTGGAAGATGCCGACGGGAACGTGGGCTGAACGCTCGACAGATTGCGCTCTCATGCTTTCGGCTTGAATTTATGCGTAGTCGATGGGGTGACGATCGAGCCAGTGCTCGTCGCGGGCGGTTTTCACATTTCGCATTGCGCCCACGGCTACGCCACTCGTGAGGTGGCGGGTGGACCAACCGAGGCCGACCAGGAGGCCGGCGACGCCGCCGAGAATGCCGAAGAGCACGCATTCATTGGACATCTTTCGCTTGTTGCTGAGATAGCTGCAGAGAACGCCGACGCCGGCGCCGAAAGCAGCCAGTCCGACAGAACTTGGCGCGGAATGGAGCAGCACCTGGGGAATGCGTTCTTCGCCTAAAGCGGCTTCCCCGCCCGCCTGTGCACCTTCCAAGCCGGTATTGACCAGCTTGCGACCGTACTCAAGATTCTCGCCCACCCACTCTGTAACCTTCATTACGAATCCCCTTGAAAGAAACGCTTACTCACTATTTTGACGCATGACTATGACAAGAGATGTGACGCCGGTCACGTTGGTTGAAAACTTTGGTGGGAGGAACACAGGTTACGTGGCGAATATCTATTGCCCGTTGCCTTCATGCTTGGCGCACTGTTCGCACACGCCGAAGATCTGGAAGGAATGGCGGGTAGTGCGGTAGCGATGTTTGCGGCCGATGTCTTTCTCGATCTTCTCGATTTCGGGGGAGAAGAATTCGACGGAGGTGCCACACTCGGTACAGACCATGTGGTGATGGCTGCGACGATAGAACTGATGCTCGTAGCGGGCAACGCCGTCATGGAAGGCCACTTCGCTGGCGAGACCACATTCGGTCAGCAGCTTGAGAGTGCGATAAACGGTGGTGAAACCGATGCGTGGATCTTTCTTCTTCACCAGGCGAAAAAGTTCATCGGTAGAGAGATGGTCGCGGGTTTCGACGAAGGTGCGGAGGATGGTATCGCGCTGGCCGGTGTGCTTGAGGCCGACTTTGCGGAGGTGCTTGTGAAAAACGTCCTCGGCCTCGTGCATCATCTCGCGAGAGATGGTGGGCTGGTCGTCGACGCGTTTCGGAAGTTGGGCGGTTGGGCTCAAGATGTTCCCATCGATGGAATTTTACGTTCCCACCTTTCGCGGGGCGAGAAGGATGGGGCACCCACGGACTTGCTATCTTAAGTAAGAATATCACCGACGCCAAGAATGGCTAGCGGGGAGGAACGTAGCCCAAAGTCCAGGCATTGGAATCGTAGATTGCCGTGCCGTAGGAGAGGT
Organism: uncultured Acidobacteriaceae bacterium; assembly: GCA_963703075.1. Lineage (GTDB taxonomy): Bacteria > Acidobacteriota > Terriglobia > Terriglobales > Acidobacteriaceae > Korobacter. Next base: position 406,299 of record OY969786.1, on the reverse strand, counting down.
ACTTGCCATCGGGCGAGGGTCTGAGGGCATAGATCTCCCAACTGGGTTTGTAGAGCATTTTCACTTGGCCGCCGAAATCGAGATGGAGGATGGCGGTGCCTCGGGAGGAGAAGCTTCCCAAGAAAAGACTCTTGCCATCCGCCGCCCAGGCGAGGTTGCTGATCTCGTTCCAGGGGGCAGCGGTCAGCTTCTGGTGTTCACCACCATGAATAGGGATGATTTCGATCTTACCTTCGGTGTAGCTGAACTCGGAGCGTGCCAGGCGGGATCCGTCGGGCGAGATGTCCCAATTGCTGCGATGGTAGGGAATCCTGGCGACTTCGGCTTTGCGTCCTTCCACCGGGTCGAAGGCGGTGAAGACGATGTTCTTCTCTTTGCGCTCGGCGATCACGCATTGAGCCGTAGGACTGGTGGGGCAACGGAAGTTGGGATAGCCGGCGATGGTGGCCAGGGCATTGGCCTGCGTCCCGGAATGCGCCCCGGTGATATCCATAACGAATTCAGGAGCACCGCCACTGCTGGAGACTCGCATGAGTTTGCCGGAGGTGACCTGGTGTCCGGGGGTGGAGCGAACGAATTGCATATAGAGCACCCACTTGCCGTCGGGGCTCATCTGGGGCTGCCATTTCTCTTCGCCGTCGGTGGCGACGGGCTGCGGGGTGCGATCGTTCAGGCCTTGGCGGTAGATATCGAAGTGGCCATTGCGATTCGAATAGAAGAGGACGGAATGGGAATCGGGCGACCATCCGGTGGCCCAGTTGTAGTTCTCCGTGAGGGTGAGGCGCTGCGGGTTCTTCAGTTCGTCGCCATTGGAGCCAAGTTCGGCGACGAAAACAGCGGAATGGTCACGCTGGTTAAGAAAGATGAAGTGCTTGCCATCGGAGCTGATGCCGGGATTGAAGAAGCTAAAGCCGGTCCAATCGGTGAGGCGGCGCGGCGCACCCGAGGGATGACCGGTGCTTTCGTCGTAGGAGAGTTCCCAGAGATTGGAATCGCGCTCGTGGGGGATCGGCTCGCTGACCGAGTAAATGAGGCGGCCGGGTTGGCCGAGGGCGAAATCCAGGAGATCAGGATTACTGAGGAGGACGACGGGATCTTCGCCTCGCAGGTTTCGGCTTTCGACCATGGCGGTGACGTTGCCGTTTTCCGCCTTGTACTTGGCATAAATGACTCGCTTGCCGGCGGAGATGAACGTAGGCCCGTAGAGATGAAAATCGCCGTCAGCTTTGAAAATCTGACGCGCCTGGCTGCCATCGGAGTTCATGATCCAGATGGCATCGTCGTCCACATTCGTGAAGGCGATCTGCGAGCCATCGGGCGAGAGAACGGCATCATGGGCCTCGTCGCGGAGCTTCTTGAGCGAAGCGCCAATGATGGAGATCATCCAAATGGCTTGCTTTTCCTGGGCGACGGGGCCGCTCACCAGGAGTTTGGTCCCATCCTGGGACCATTCAACGCGCGCTCAACGAAAACAGAATTCATCGGGGGTGGGCAGCGTCTGGGTATCGCCAGAGGTCATGAGGCGCAGGTGAAGGCCTTCGAGATCGGCGAAGAGAAGATATTTGCCATCGGGTGAAATGGACGTCAGGGAGACGGCGTCTTCCGCTGAGTTGGAGGTCAGCACCTGGGGCTTGAGATCGGCCTGGGTGTACGGACCGTGCTTGCCGAACCAGCCGGCGAAGTAGGCAGCCGCGACCATGGCGATGACGGCGAGGGCAGCCAGCGTGGCAACCCGCCGCCCCCGACCTTTTGCCGGGGGTACGTTGGCGACGGCCACGGTTGAAGCAGAAATGGAAGTGCTGCTGCCGGGTAATACGGCAACAGAAGCGCCGTGCGAATCCGTTTGCATGGCGGGGCTGGACGAAGCGGCGGATGGAGCTGCGGCGGTCACGTGCGACGACGGTGCGGAAGCAGATGGAGTGGAGGCAGACGCCGGCGTCAAGGCGGCAGAGCTCTTGCCTGAATCGAGTTGACGCTTGGCGCGCTTCAAGTCGGCGCGCATTTCGGAGGCGACCTGGTAGCGGAGATCGCGGTCCTTCTCCAAGGCCTTATCGATGATGCGCTCCAGTTCCGGAGGGACGTCGGGATTGAGGCGCACGGCGGCGGTCGGCATGCGATTCAGGATGGCTTCAAAGATGGTGGCCGTGCTCTCGCCGCGGAAGGGCAACTGGCCGGTCGCCATTTCGTAGAGTACCGAGCCAAAGGAAAACAGATCGGTGCGAGCGTCTAACTCCTTGGCGCGCGCCTGTTCCGGAGACATGTAGGCGACGGTGCCGAGGGTGGAACCGGGGCTGGTGAGATGCGGATCGTCGGCGGCAACGGTGAGGGTGTTGGCGGAGGCAATCTGGCTGGATGAGCCCAGGTTGGCGGTCATTTTCGCCAGTCCGAAGTCGAGGACCTTGGCGGTGCCGCGCTTGGTAATGAAGATGTTGGCCGGCTTGATATCGCGGTGGACGATGCCGGCCGTGTGGGCGGAATCGAGGGCATCCGCGATATCGATGGCGATGGGAAAAAGGAGCTCCATCTCGATGGGGCGGCCTTCAATGCGATGCTTGAGAGTTTGGCCGTCGAGATATTCCATCGCGATAAAGGCGGTGCCGTCTTCTTCGCCAATGTCGTAAATGGTGCAGATGTTGGGATGGTTCAGAGCGGAAGCGGCCTGGGCCTCGCGTTGAAAGCGGGCCAGCGCCTGGGGATCACGCGCGACATCCTCGGGCAGGAACTTGAGGGCGACAAAGCGGTGCAGGCGGGTGTCTTCCGCCTTGTACACCACTCCCATTCCGCCACCGCCGAGTTTCTCGACAATGCGGTAGTGTGAAATTGTCCGGTCGATCATGGATGGACGTTCAGTTTTGGGCCCAGGGGTTGAATCATCTTATGGATGGCGCCGCGTGGCGTCAACCATCTCTGGATTGTCGTGAGTTGCGCGCTTCACTACAATCGAGGGTTCTCATGGCGACAACCAAGGTTTCCTATTCCTCTCGACCAAAGTCGCATTTCGCGCTGAAGATCGTCATTTTTCTGCTGGCGACGTTGTTGCTGGTGTTTCTCGGTGCAGATGCGTGGTTCTTCCATGCCGCCAAGGCGGCCCTGCCACAAATCGACGGAACGCTGAAGGTCGGTGGATTGCATGCGCCGGTCAGTGTTCTGCGCGATGAGCACGGGGTTCCGACGATCGAAGCTGCCAGCCTCGACGATCTCTTCTTCGCCCAGGGATATGTAGCCGCACAAGACCGGTTGTGGCAGATGGATATTTCGCGGCGCTACGCATCGGGCGACCTGTCGGCGGTGCTGGGGCCCGACCTCGTAATGCACGACACCGAGCAGAGGATCCTGGGGATCCACCAGATGGCGGAGCAAGCGGTGGAACGCTTGAGTCCGACGGGACCGCGCCTACCTGGAAGATTACGCACGCGGGGTCAACACGTATATCGCGCAGCACCAGAAAGTCCTGCCGCTTGAATTCCGATTGCTGACCTACTTTCCGCACGCGTGGACGCCCGTGGACTCGATGCTGATTGGGCTGTCGATGTATCAGTACCTGAACGGCTACGAGGCGAAGACGAAAATCCTGCGCGAGAAGATCACCAACAGAGTGGGAGCGGAGCTGGCGGCGGATCTTTTTGTAAACAGTTCATGGCGCGATCACGCGCCGGGAAGTGAAGGCGGGGAGATCGAGAATAACGGGACCACACCGCCGGACGAGACGGAAGAGGAATCACAAACTCCACAGAAGCCGCCACGAGCCAAGCCGCGTGCTGCGCTGCGGGAGTTGGAAGATGACGCTGCGGCAATGGCGCCGGGGTCGAACGACTGGGTGGTGAGCGGCGCGCATACGGCGTCGGGAAAACCGCTGCTCTCGAACGATATGCATCTCGACCACCAGATTCCGAACACGTGGTACGAGGCGCACCTGGTGTGCGGCGATTACGACGTGGCCGGCGTAACGCTGCCCGGCATGCCGTACGTGGTGGTGGGCCACAACCGGCGGATTGCGTGGGGCTTCACCAACATCGGGCCGGATGTGCAGGACATTTATATCGAGACCTTCAACGCGAATGGCGAGTACCAGACGCCGGAGGGATGGCGGCAGCCGGAGCACAGGCAGGAAATTATGCGGGTAAAGGGCAAGCCCGAGGCGACGGTGGATGTAGTGGTGACGCGGCATGGGCCGATCATCAGCGAACTGTTCCCGGGAGAAACGCGCAAGCTGGCGCTGAAGTGGACGGCGGCGGATCCGACCGCTTTCGGTTTTCCGTTCTTCGATGTAGACACCGCCGCGAACTGGCAAGAGTTCCAGGACGCATTCTCGAAGTTTGGTGGGCCGGGACAGAACGTGGTGTATGCGGACGTCGATGGACACATCGGGTACCACGCGACAGGCAAGGTGCCGATCCGTGCATCGGGGGATGGGGCGCTGCCGGTGCCGGGCAACGACGACGCGCACGAGTGGACGGGCTACATTCCGTTCGAGAAGCTGCCCAGCGTCTTCGATCCGCCGTCGGGCATCATCGGAACGGCCAACGGACGCATTACGCCCGAGGGTTATCCGTACGTGATCAGCAACGAGTGGGGCGCGCCGTACCGGACGCAGCGCATTTACAAGGTGCTGGGATCGGGAAAGAAATTTACGCCGCCGGATATGCTCGCGCTGCAGATGGACGCCCACTCGGAGTATGACAAGTTCACGGCCGAGCGGCTGGTGTATGCGGTCGATCACAACCCGAGGGCGTCGGAGCGCGCGAGAAAAGCGGCCGACCTGATGCGAGGTTGGGACGGCAACATGGATAAAGATGCGGTGGCCCCGACCATCGAGACGTACGCGCGCCGCTGGGCATGGGAGAAGATTCTGGCGGCCAAGATCGGCGACCCGCACGACTACGACTGGGAAAACAACTCGGTATGGTTTGAGAATGTGCTCGCGCACGACCCGCAGCGCTGGATTCCGCCCGGGTATCCGGACTACAACGCGTTATTCGCCGCGGCGGTGGAAGCGGTGGTGAATGGCGACAATGCACCGCATGTTCTGACCCTCTGGAAGTATGGGCGCGCATTCCCGGTCGACTTCTCGCATCCGTTCTGGGGCAAGGTGCCGATCATCAAGAACAACGCAGGCACGGGGCCGGTGCCGCAATCCGGAAACGCCTACACGGTGAAAGCAGCGGGCCGGCACTTCGGAGCGTCGGAACGCATGACGGTGGATTTTTCCGATTTCGATAAGTCAACGCTCAACATCGTGAACGGACAATCGGGGAACATTTTCAGCGATTACTTCAACGATCAGTGGGCGGCCTACAGCGGAGGGACAACGTTCGCATGGCCGTTCACCGCGGATGCGATCAAACCGTCAGCCAGGCATCAGCTGACGCTGCAGCCGGGCGACTGAAATTTCTAACGGAGATTATTGGTCGAGGAGCGCCAGGTCCCACGCCTGACCGAGCACGTCGTAGGGAATAATCTCGGTCAGCGCGGTGGGGTCGTACTGATAGATCACGCCGCCTTCGACGACGTACATCCAATTCTTCACTGGAGCCGCGCGCAATGCCGTGACACTGCCCGTGCTTGAACCGATGGTAACGGTATTGCCGGTGGTATCGAAGATCGACAGGCAGCGAGTGGTAGTGCAGTTGGAACTGCCGATCCAAAGCTTGTTGTCGAACGACGCGATCTTGGTGTGCAGTCCATCGGCGATGGCGGTCGTGGCAGCGATGGTCATGTTCGAGACATTGACGTTCGTCAATACGCCCTGGCTCCCCACGGGCTGGGTCAAATCGTTCCCCGCAAGGTAGAGGGTGGTGCCATTCAACCATCCAACGGTCGCACCGGGCACCGGCAGGGGTGTTCCAGGGGTCTGCGCGGTAGGGGAAATGGCAACCGGCTGAACGCTGGGAGCAACCGTGCCACTGCATTCGGTGCCGCAGTTCAGCACGTAGGCGGTGGCGTTGTCGCTGCTGAAGACGGCAGTGTATGGCTGGTTAAAGCCGGCGATTGGAACGGCGGTGAGGGTGGTTCCCGCGAGGTTGATGTAATAGATGGTGCTGTTATTGTCGGCGAAAGCGAGGAGCGACTTACCGTCGTTGCTGATGGCCACGCGCCGGGCGCCGGGCACCGGGATTTCGGCTCCGGCGGTGCCGGTGGTGAGGTCGAAGGAGAACACGGCGCCGGAGGGTGCGTTCTCTTCCGGATTGTCGGCAACCGCCGCATAGGCATGGGTGCCGTCGGAACTCATCACGATGCTCTCGGTGTGGTAGTTGATGGGCATCGTGGCGGTCACGGTTTCCTGCGCGCTATTGAGGATGGTCAGGTTGAAGGCCGAGTCGTCGTAAATCAAGACGAAGCTGCGGTCGGGCGCGATGAGCATCTGCTCCGGCTCGGTGAGCGAGGCGAGCGAATTGCCGTACAGGGTCGGTGGAACGGTATCGATGTTGAGGAGGTTCACCGCGCCGTTGGTAGCATTGTCGAAGAGGAGGCGGTCCTTAATGTTGGACACGGTGGTGCTGCTGCCGTTGTTGCTACCGCACGATGTCCAGACAACCGCGCAAAGAACTACGAAGAAAAATGCCGCTCGCTTCAAGAACACTCCCAAAACCATGTGAACACGGTAATTCGCTCTTTGGAAAACGCTGATTATAACAGAGCAGAGCGGCTGACTCGTCTGCCCGTAGGTGCGTGTGGCTTTGCCACGACCGTGCCGTTTGTTATGCTCGACGCATGAAGAAAGCATTTCTCGAGCGGCTGGCGGAAGGTCCCATTCTGTGCGATGGCGCGATGGGAACGCTGCTCTACTCGAAGGGCATTTTCATCAACCGCTGCTATGACGAGCTGAACCTGTCGCAGCCGGAGATGATCGCTGCCATCCATTCGGACTATGTGGCCAACGGCGCCGAAATCGTCGAGACCAACACCTTTGGAGCAAATTCCTTCCGGCTGGGACGTCACGGCTGCCACGAGAAGCTCAACGACATTAACCGGGCGGGGGTGGAGTTGGCGCGCAAGGCGGCGCGAGGCGGAAACGTATATGTCGCCGGAGCGGTGGGGCCGCTGGGGATTCGCATTGAACCGCTGGGCAAGACGAGCCGCGAGGAGGCACGCGCGGCTTTCGCGGAACAGATTCGCGTACTGGTGGATGCGGGCGTTGACCTGATCATCCTCGAAACCTTTGGTTACCTGGGCGAGTTACACCAGGCGATCCTGGCCGCCCGCGAAGTGGATCCGAAGATTCCCGTCGTGGCGCAGGTCACCATCGACGAAGACGGCAATTGTCTCGACGGCTCGAGCCCGGAACATTACGGAGCGCGTCTCACCGAGTGGGGCGCCGACGTGATCGGCTGCAATTGCAGCGTGGGGCCGGTCGCCATGCTCGACGCGCTGGAACGGCTGCGCGCCGTCACGCCGAAACCGCTCTCCGCGCAACCGAATGCAGGCATTCCGCGCTCGGTAGAAGGACGCAACATTTATCTGTGCTCGCCCGAGTACATGGCGAGCTACACGAAGAAATTCATCGGCGTGGGTGTGACCCTGGTGGGCGGCTGCTGCGGAACCACCCCGGAGCACATTCGCTCGATGAAGTCGGCGTTGCGCGTGGGGGAAGCCCGCTCGGGAGCGTTTAAGGTCGTGCGCGAACCCGAGAACCGCGCCAGCGACCCAGTCCTGCTGTCCCAGCGTTCACGGGTCGGCGCCAAGATCGCCAATGGTGAATTCCTGACCCTGGTGGAAATCGTGCCGCCCAAGGGCGTGGCGGCGGAGAAGGAGATCGAGGGCGCACGCTACCTGAAGTCGGTTGGGGTCGACGCCATCAATATTCCTGACAGCCCGCGCGCCTCGGCGCGCATGAGCAACCAGGCTCTCTGCCTGCTGGTGCAGCAACAGGTTGGCATTGAAACGGTGCTCCATTACACCTGCCGTGACCGTAACGTGCTCGGGATCCAGTCAGACCTGCTGGGGGCAAGCGCAGTCGGCATCCGCAACCTGATCTGCATTACCGGCGATCCGCCGAAGATGGGCAACTATCCCGACGCCACCGCGGTCTTCGACGTGGATGCCATCGGCCTGGTCAACATTGTCAGCAACCTGAATAAAGGCCTGGATATCGGCGGCAACTCGATTGGAACGCCGACGGAATTCGCCGTCGCCGTGGGGGCGAATCCAGGCGCGGCCAACCTCGATGAAGAAATCCGGCGGTTTGAATACAAGGTGGAAGCCGGAGCCGAGTTCGCCGTCACCCAGCCGGTGTTCGACCTGAATCTGCTGGAAGAGTTTCTGCGTCGGATCGAGCACTGCCGCATTCCGGTGGTCGCGGGCATCTGGCCGTTGAGTAGCGCCCGCAATGCAGAGTTCATGCGCGACGAGTTGCGCATATCGATCCCGGACGAGATTTACAAACGCATGCTGCTGGTGAGCAATGCTGAAGCAGCCCGGGCGGAAGGTGTGGCGATCGCTCGCGAAATGCTGGCTGCGGTTCGCCCGATGGTGCAGGGCACGCAACTGAGCGCGCCGTTCGGACGCTACTCCGCTGCCGCCGATGTGCTCGAGGTGCTCGGAAATTCAGCGCCCGCAGTGGTATAGAAAAGCTTTACGCCAAAGGCCGACATTGATCAAAAATTTGCCAGTGAGTACTTGGAATAGGAATAAAATTTAGGAAGTTCGTTGAGGTTATTCCTTGCCGAAATTCGAGGAATGTCTGCAGAGGCTCGAAGAAGTCGTCAACCAACTAGAGCGCGGCGAGGTTCCGCTGGAACAGGCGCTCAAGCTGTTCGAAGAAGGTGTGCAGCTTTCCAACTCGTGCCGCAAAGAGCTCGAGGAAGCCGAAGGTAAGGTGGAGATTCTCCTGAAGCAGAACGGCAAACTGCAAGCGGAGCCGTTCGAGATTTCGGCCGAACCCAAACACTAGGCCGCTGCAACCCTGACAAATCAATATTCGCAGCCCGGTCGCCTGACCGGCTTTTTCAGGGAGTCGTTCATGCATACCCTGTCGATTGTCGTTGCGCAAAGAAACCCTGCGATCGCCGACGAGCTTGCACGCTTGTTGCAACTTCGGGTGAGACATGTGGCGGTTGCACACTCGCGCGCGGAGCTTTCCGGAGAAATATGGCGAATGCGTCCGGACGCCGCGGTGGTCGACCTCGAACTGTTCAATCGTGAGGAACTGCGGCAGCTCTGTACCGATTTCCGCGGTACGGCGCTGATTGTGACCCATCATGCGCCGGACGAGGCAATGTGGAAGGCGTGCATGGATGCAGGAGCGCTCGACTGCTGCCATTGCGACGCAGAAGGAATTCTGCGAGCCATCTCGCATTACCTGCAGAACACGAGGCATGCCTACGCCCGCGCCGCGTAGGGACTCACGCCGCGAGGAACTGGTCCATCGTGCCTTTCTGTTTTGCAGGCGTGATCTGTTCGTAGGTGCAGGACTGCGGATCTTTTTCCGGACGCCAGCGGAGGAATTTCGTCCCATGGCGAAAGCGGCCGCCGGAAAAATGGTCGTAGCGAACTTCACAGACGAGCTTCGGATCGAGACGCTCCCATTCGCCACTGCGCTCGGTGCTCCAGCGGCTCGGAGCCTCCCGGAGCCTTTCCGGTGAAGCCTTCGCCGTTTATGTAGGGCTTCAAGATCTTCTTTAACTCTTTGCGTTCTTCCTTTGCAAAGCTGGAGCTGAAGCCGATGTGGTCGAGCTGGCCTTCATCGTTATAAACGCCCAGCAGGAGGGATCCGATCTCGCCGCCTTTGCTGGCGTAACGGAAGCCGCCGACCACACAATCAGCGGTGCGAATGCTCTTAATCTTCCGCATGGCACGTTCCCCGGATGCGTACGGCTGGTCAAGCGCCTTGGCGACAACACCGTCAAAACCGGTGGCAGCCAGCTCGGTCATCCATCGCTCCGCAGTCTGCCGTTCGCGGGTCATCGGGGAGAGACGCACCTTCGAGTTCTTCTTGAAGTATTTGGAAAAGAGCTCCAGGCGTTCGCGTCTTGCGGCGAGAGTCTCGTTCACGAGTGTGTGGCTATGATCATCGACGAGCAAATCGAAAACCAGGTAGGTGGCCGGGGTTTCAGTCGAGAGTTTCTTGATCCGGCTGGCGGCGGGGTGGATCCGCTGCAGAAGATCATCGAAGGAAAGATGGCCGTTGAACAGGATCACGATCTCGCCATCGAGGACGAACTTCTCTGGATTAAGATCGCGCAGGGCTTCGACGATCTCGGGGAAATAACGTCCCAGCGGCTGGCCGGCCTTCGACTGCAGCTCGACCGTGTCGCCGTCACGAAAGGCTAGACAGCGGAACCCATCCCATTTGGGTTCGTATTGCCAGAGCGCCCCACGGGGAATTTCGTCTACAAGTTTGGCCTCCATGGGTGGGAAGGGCGGCTGGAGGGGAAGCTGCAATTTCGCGAAGCTTTCCTTTAACTCTTCGGCGGGAACTGCGCCATCGGTAATCTTGGAGCTCTTGGCGGAAGCGCTGCGACGAGGCATGGGATTTTGGATGCACAGTTGGTTGTGCCGTGCTGTTCTACAATCCAGCGATATGCGTGCGAAGAAAACGCTCAACGTGGCGATGATCGGCCAGGGATTCATGGGACGCGCCCACTCCAACGCCTACCGCCAGGTAAACCACTTCTTTGAAACGAACTTCAACCTCAACTTGAAGGTTGTGTGCGGGCGCGACCAGGGGCGGCTGGAAGAGATGGCCGCGCAATGGGGATGGGCGGAGACGGAAACCGATTGGCGGCGCATCATCGACCGCAAAGATGTTGACCTAATCGACATCGGAACCCCCAACGCCCTGCATGCCGAAATTGCTTTAGCGGCGGCCGCGGCGGGCAAGATCGTGCTGTGCGAAAAGCCGCTGGCGATGAACGTGGCCGAAGCGGAACGCATGACGAAAGCGGTGGCGGGCAAGCCGAATCTCGTCTGGTTCAATTACCGGCGCGTGCCGGCGATCGCCTTCGCCAAGCAACTCATCGACGAGGGGCGGATCGGCGAGGTCTATCACTACCGGGCGACCTATCTGAACAGCAGCGGTCTCAATGCAGCCCGTGCGAATACCTGGCGCTACAGCAAAGCCACCGCGGGATCCGGAGCTGCCGGCGATCTTCTCTCGCACCTGCTCGACCTGGCGTTGTGGCTGAACGGTCCGATCCAGGAGCTCTGCTCGATGCTGAAGACCTTCGTTCCCGGACGCGATGTGGACGATGCCGCGATCCTGCTGGCCCGCTTCGCGAACGGGAGCGTCGGTACCTTCGAAGCTACGCGCTACGGGACCGGCAATCGCAACCGCAATATGTTCGAGATCCACGGATCGAAAGGCGCCGCGGTCTTTCAGCTCGAGGAGATGAACCGGTTGCAGTTCTTCGACGTCAACGATCCGCCGGAGCTTGCCGGGATGCGCAACATCCTGGTGACCGGGCCGGGACATCCGTATGTGAACCAGTTCTGGCCGCCGGGACACGTCATCGGCTACGAGCACACCTTCATTGCAACGTTGGGAGATTTTCTTCAAGCGTTGGATCAAGGAACAGAGTTCCACGCCAACTTCGAAGACGGGCTGAAAGTGCAGCGGATCCTGGGAGCGGTGGAGGAGTCGGCGGAAAAGAAGAGCTGGATTTCCCTGGCGTAAGACTTCAAGAGCAAGCAGCGCGGCGTCATCCGCTGGCGATTGCTATACTTCCCTTTTCATGCTCAAAGACACACTCGAACAGGGGCGCATTCTCGCTGACAAGGCGCTGGAGCGGTTATTACCGGCGGCCTCGCAGCGTCCGCCGAAGATTCACGAAGCGATGCGCCATAGCGTTTTCGCGGGCGGCAAGCGGTTGCGGCCGATCCTGGTGATGGAAGCGGCCAGGATGGTGCACGGTTCCCTTCCCGATGGCGTGGAAGAACTCGGGGCGGCGATCGAGATGCTGCACACCTATTCGCTCATCCACGACGACCTGCCGGCGCTCGATAACGATGATCTGCGGCGGGGGCGTCCGACCTGCCACGTTGCTTTCGGCGAGGCCACGGCGATCCTGGCGGGCGATGCGCTGCAAACCTATGCCTACGAAGTGATGGCGCGATTGCGCACCACGGCGGATGCCAAGGTACACATTATCGAAGAGGTCGCGCATGCCACCGGCACCATCGACGGAATGATCGGCGGGCAGGTGCTTGACCTGGAATCCGAGCACACCCACGCCGACGCGGCGACCGTCGAATACATTCATCGCTCGAAGACGGGCGCACTCATCACCGCCAGCGTGGTGGCAGGCGGATTGTATGCCGGCTCCGACACGGCGCAAACGGCGCGCATCCGCGAATTCGGCAGGGGGGCGGGCTTGGCCTTCCAGATCGTTGATGACGTGCTCGACGTCACGCAGACCTCGGAACAACTGGGCAAGACCGCGGGCAAGGACACCAAGAGCGAGAAATCGACCTGGCCGTCGCTGTATGGCGTGGACAAGTCGCTGGAGACAGCCGATCAACTGGTGCACCAGGCGAACAAGCGGCTCGACAGTTTCGGAGCGCGGGCACAGACGTTGAAAGAACTGGCCATGTTCCTGGTGGAACGGAAGAAATAGCAGGGGAATAGAACCACAGAGGGCGCAGAGGAACGCGAAGGATTTCCAGATTTTGCTGTTGAAAAAGTACCGTGGCACTCGACGGCGACCGGTCCTGAGAAACAGACAACAAAAAAATACTCTGTGCTCCTCTGCGTCCTTTGTGGTTGAAAGGTTTCTGCATGCGTGATGTCGACATACTCGCCCTGGCCGCGCATCGCGATGACGTTGAGCAGACCTGCGGGGGTACGTTGCGCAAAGCTGCACAAGCGGGCCAGCGCACCGGGGTCCTCGACCTCACCCAAGGTGAGATGGGAACACGTGGGGATGCTGCCACCCGTGGCCGGGAGGCAGAAGCGGCCGCCAAGATTCTGCATGTGAGTTGGCGGCAGGCGCTCCATCTTCCCGATGGGCGAGTGGAAAACACCTTCGCCAATAAAATCAAAGTGGCCCGGGTGCTTCGCGAGCTGCGTCCCAGGGTGCTGATTCTTCCCTACTGGAAAGGCCGTCACCCGGACCATTCCACCGCTTCCGTCCTTGGCTACGAAGCGACGTTTCTCGCTGGGCTCACCAAGCTCGGCTCGACGCCGGCCACGGCCGACATTCCCGCTGCCGGGGAATTGCTGGCACTCAAGCCGCATCGTCCGTTCAAGATCGTGTATGCGAGCCTGTACTACGATGTGCGTCCCTCCTTCGTGGTCGATATCACGGACCAGTTCGACGACAAGGTGAAAAGCCTGCTGGCTTACGAATCGCAATATGCCGATCAGTCGGCCGGCACCGGACTTTTTCCGGCGCATGCGGAAGTTCGGCAACGCCTGGAAACGATGGCACGCTTCTACGGACTGTTAGCGGGAGTAGATTATGCGGAGCCATTTGTGCAGAAGGAAGTCGGCCTGGTCGAGGATCTGACGCTGATTCCTGTAAAAAGTATGTAAATCGCCCCGAAAGTGTGGGCACCTCTGGCACCTCTTCGCTCGCTTTGGCGCCTAACCCATCGCGAAACCACGCGTTTCCAGCGTAAACTGTTGCTGTCGCGTCCTGGAGCCATGCGCAAAATCTTCAGTGCAATTTCGATGGCGTTTTGCCTGCTTGTGCTCTTCGGCTGCGGCGCGGCCAACCTCACGCCCTCGCTCAATTCTCCCGCACAACAGTTTTCCATCGCGCGCGGCAATTGGAGTTTTGGGGCGAGTTCCTCGATTAATACCGATCGCGGCGAGTTCCTGATGGGCGGGCACCTGGAGCAGAACGGAAGCACGATCACGGGCATCCTGCACATCGCCAGTTCGCGTTGCTTCAAGGTGGACCAGGATATTCCCGTCAGCGGCACGATCGAGAGCGACACGGCGAGCCTCACGTCACTGCCGGTCGGTCACCAGGTGCTGCACGCGTCTTTGATCGGCCACGACAGCACGCTGGTCGGCAACTACTTGTTCTCCGGCGGGTGCAGCGATGGCGACGAAGGCAGCCTCAACGGAAAATTGGTACCTCCGGTTTCCGGCATGTGGAACGCGATCGAGACGCAAGCGGATAAATCCGAGAGCCTGGTGAACATGGCCCTGGCGCAATCGGCGCATGCCAACGGACACGGGGTGTATCCGCTGTCGGGCACGTTCGCCTTCACCGGATCCTCGTGCCAGGTCTCGGGCCGTATCACCTCGGGCTATGTTGCCGGGAGCATCGTGGTGATCAATGCGGCGACAGACGAATCCGCTGGGGGCACGGGAACGTTTCGCATGGAAGGCGATTTCGCCAGCGGGCAGCCGGCGTCGATCGTCGGCGCTTATAGCTACGGCACAGGATCGTGCAAAGACCGCGCCGGTGCGCTGACCTTCACGCCTCAATGACATCGCGCAAAACGACCCTCGCTGCGATGCTCTCCGTTCGACGGGGTTCGGCCGCCATTGATTTCTATCAACAGGCCTTCGGCGCAGAGGTAATTTTCCGCATCGATGCACCCGACGGAGCGGTGGTCGCGCAGCTCTCCATTGACGGCGCCGATTTCTGGGTGGCGGATGAGTCTCCGGAGCATAAGAACTTCAGTCCAGAATCTCTCGCGGGATCGACGGTCCGCATGGTGCTGACCGTGGAGGATCCGGACAAGATGTTCGCCCGCGCAGTCGGGGCAGGCGCCGTGGTGGTGCAGCCTATCGCGGACCAGGACTATGGATGGCGACTGGGCCGGGTCGCCGATCCGTTCGGCCATCATTGGGAAATTTGCAAACCGCTGGATTGAAGTTTTACAGCTCACCCTGAGCTGCCGCGCCAACGCCGGATCAACTTACAATCGCGTTGCGACGGCCACGCCATCCCGCAGGGGCAGCACCGTCGTGAACCACTCTTTCGCATCCTTCAACTTCTGGTTGAACTTCAGGATGGCGCGGGTGGATTCTTCTTTCGGGTCCGTCTCCGCCACGCGTCCGCTCCACAGTACGTTGTCCGTGATGAACAGGCCGCCCTTGCGCACCCGGGGTGCAGCCATATCGAAAACCCGTGGGTAGGCTTGCTTGTCGACATCGTTAAAAAGGATGTCGAACTGTTCTTCGCGTTTGGAGAGCAGGTCGAGGGCATCGCCCACCTGGATCTCGATGCGATCGAGCACGCCGGCCTGCCGGAAATAGCCCTCCGCTTCGCGCGCGTTTTTCTCGTCACCATCGGTGTAGAAGACGCGGCCGCCTTCGCCAACCGCCATGGCCCACCAGATAGTCGAGTAGCCGATAGCCGAGCCCATCTCGAAAACCGTTTTCGCGCCGATGAGCTGCGCATATTGGTACAGCATGCGCCCAACCGCCGGGCCGACGATGGGAATGTCCCGCTTCTGGGCTTGCAGTTCCATTTCCTGCAAAACAGGCGGACGCGGCGGCAGCAGGGAGTAAAGATACTTTTCAACGTTTGGTTCGATGAACGGGATCATGACAGGGTGTTCCCCGGCTTCATTTCGCGCACTTCCACGCCTTCGCTGAGCCTTTGCAGTTCGGCGGGCGTTCCCGTCAGTACCGGAAAGGTCCCAAAGTGCATGGGGATGACGAGTTTGGGCTGCAGCAGTTCGACGGCGTAGGCCGCCTGCCTCGGGTCCATGGTGTAGTGATCGCCGATCGGCAGCATGCAGATCTGCGGGCGCCACAGTTCGTGGATAATCCGCATGTCGCCAAAAACCATGGTGTCGCCCGCGTGGTAGATCTTTATCCCGTTGTCGAACTCAATCACATAGCCGCAGGCCTCGCCGCCGTAGACGATCTCCTCGCCGTCGGTGATCCCGCAGGAATGCACCGCATGCACCATGGTGACGTGAATGTCATCGATGTGCTGAGTGCCACCCTTGTTCATCCCCATTACATTTTTCACGCCCTTCTTTTCCAGCCAGGTACCCATCTCGGGGATGCAGACGACTTTGGGCGCATGCTTTTTCGCGATAGAAACCGCGTCGCCGATGTGGTCGAAGTGGCCGTGGGTACAAAGCATGATATCGACCTTTTTCACCTGCTTCTCGCCCTGCGGGCACGCGGGATTTCCCATCACCCACGGATCGATGAGGAGGGTGGTTCCCTTGGGCGTGACCACGCGGAACGTCGCATGGCCAAGCCATGTAATCTTCAGGCCGTTCAAATCCATTGTTTCTCTCCCGGGTTCTTTACTTCTCTTTTTCCCAAGCGCCGTAGCCGCCGGCCAGCGACATGACATGCTGGAAGCCCATGCGCTTGAGGTTTACGGCGGCCAGGGCCGAGCGCCCGCCACCTGCACAATAGATGACGATTGGCTGCGCGGTGTTCGTCGTAGCCTGGTCGATATCGCGCTCCACCACGCCGCGCGGGATAGCGACCGCCCCGGGGATCATCCCGCGGCTCTGTTCATCACGTTCGCGCACGTCGACCAGGGTGAAAGGCTCGCCCGATTGCTGCATCCGCTTCAAATCGGCCGGGGTAATCTCCTGGATCTCTCGTTTTGCGGCTTCGACCAACTGCTTAAATTCCGGAAGGACCATGGATTCTCCTCGCGTTGAGCATTCTAAAACAAAGTGCGCGCCTGTCACCGAGGCGCGCGGGGTGCGATTTTGTCGTCCGCCGCATCGTGAGCAGCACCCGGTTGTGAATTCTCGGCTGCTATCATGGACACCAGTTCGGTATGACCACTTCCCCGCCAAATGCCAGCCAGACTTCCGTGGACTCGTTCCTGCTGGAAGTGGCCGACGTCGTCAACACGACGCTCGATCTCGACACGCTGCTCGCGCGCGTGGCGGGACTGGTACGCAAGATCATCGACTACGATATCTTCGCCATCCTGCTGGTCAATGACAAAGCGCAGGAACTGCGCATACGGTTCCAGGTTGGGCATCCTCCGGAGGTCGCGGAACGGGTACGCATAAAAATTGGTGAAGGCATTACCGGGCTGGCGGTGCAACGCCGCGAACCTGTGCTGGTGAACGACGTCTCCATTCGGCCGGAATACATCAGCTCGGTTCATGCGGTCCGCTCCGAGTTGGCTGTCCCGATGATCACCAAGAACAAGGTGATCGGGGTGATCGATATCGAAGCGCCGCAACCGAACTATTTCACCGAAGAGCACAGCCGCTTGGTCACCCTGATCGCGTCGCGGGTGGGAATCGGCATCGAAAACGCGCGACTGTACACGCGGGTTTCCAACCAGGCGAAGTCGTTGCTGCTGCTCAACGAGATCAGCCGCGAGCTCACGTCGATCCTCAACCTCGACCAACTTCTCAAGCGCATTGGCGACTTGCTGACCCGCGTCATTGACTACCAGATGTTCTCGATCCTCCTGCTCGATCCTACGGGGGAGAAGCTGCAGCATCGTTTCTCGCTGCGCTTTAACGAGAACATCCATATCAAGCACGATGTCCCGCTCGGCCGCGGCCTGGTTGGGCATGCGGCACAGCACAACCACGCAGTGCTGGTTCCGGATGTAAAGAAGGACCCGCGCTACCTGATGCTCAACCCGGAGACGCGCTCCGAACTTGCCGTGCCGCTGGTGTACAAGGGCAAGGTGATTGGGGTGCTCGACCTGGAACATACGCGGCGGGGTTATTTCACCGAGGAGCACAAACGCACGCTGACCACGCTGGCGGCGCAGATCGCGATTGCGATTGAGAATGCGCAGCTCTACGAGCAGATCGTGCGCCAGGAGAAGCGGCTCGAGCAGGACCTGTCGCTGGCTCGCGAGCTGCAGCACCGGTTGTTGCCGTCGGTCCTGCCGAAGATGACGCACGCCGAAGTCGCCGCCAAATTCTCACCCGCGCGCGCCATCGGCGGCGACCTTTACGACTTCCTGAAGTATTCGGGCGGCTATCTCAACGCCATCGCGGTGGGCGATGTGAGCGGCAAAGGCGCGCCGGCGGCGATTTATGCCGCACTGGCCAGCGGCATCCTGCGCTCGCATGCAGCCGAGGAACCGAATGCGTCGGAAATGCTGAGCATCATTAACCTATCGTTGGTGGGCCGTCCCATCGATGCCCAGTACGTTTCGATGATCTATGCCATCTGGGACGATTCCAACCGCAGCTTGCGCCTGGCGAATTCCGGCCTGCCGCGTCCAATCCATTGCCACAATGGCAAAGTTACGCGCATCGATGTAACCGGGCTTCCTCTCGGCCTTTTCTCAACTGCGGAGTATGACGAGCTGACGCTCGAAGCTGCCGCTGGAGATATGTTCCTGTTCTTCAGCGACGGCATTCTGGATGCGCGCAACCGCCAGGGCGAACTCTTCGGAGGCACGCGGGTGGAGAAGATCGTGGAGCAACATGCGAACGCCAGCGCCCAGCAGATTGTGGACATCATTTACGACGCAGTTTCAACTCATGTCGCCGGCATGGAGGCTTTCGACGATCAGACGATTGTCGCGTTGAAAGTGAAGGGGCACAAAACGCGCAAGTGAGCACTGCCAAGTCATTCCCCACGCGACCTCCTGGCTTCATCTTTCGGCGATCCTCATTGCTGGTGGAGAAAGTGCCGGCCCAATCGCTGGCCGAGCGTTTCGGAACGCCGCTTTATGTTTACTCCGCGACGGCGCTGCGCGAGCGGTACAAGATCTTTGACCGCGCCTTCGGCCGCCTGCCCCACACCATCTGCTACTCGGTGAAGGCGAATTCCAATCTCTCCATCTTGCGCGGGCTGGCGAAGATGGGCTCGGGTTTCGACGTAGTCTCGGGTGGTGAGCTCGAACGCGTTCTCACCGTCGACCGCAAGGCGGCGCGGAAAGTCGTCTTCTCAGGGGTTGGCAAAACACCGGCGGAAATGGATGCGGCGATCCGCGCGGAGATCCTGCTCTTCAACATCGAGAGCGAATCGGAGATGGAGCTGCTCGCCGAGCGTGCGGCGAAGCTGCGCAAGAAAACGCGCATCGCGTTCCGGGTGAATCCCGACGTTCCGGCCGAAACCCATCCTTATATATCCACCGGACTGCGCGAGCACAAATTCGGCGTGCCGATCGCGGATGCTTCGCTGCTTTACGCGCAGGCAGCTTCCGCAAAATGGCTGGAGCCCGCCGGCGTGAGCGTGCACATAGGTTCGCAGATCACCGATGTGGATCCGTTCGCCGCCACCATGGAGCGGGTAGCGGAACTGGTGCGCAACCTGCGCGCGCAGGGCCACGACATTCGCCTGGTAGACGCCGGCGGAGGCCTGGGCATCCGCTATCGCGATGGGGGTAACGACCTCAAGGCATTCCAGGAGGCGGCGCGCAAGTACAGTGCCGCGCTCTCAGGGCCGCTGAAAAGTATTGGCGTGCACCTGCTGCTGGAACCGGGACGCGCCATCATCGGTCCTGCCGGTGCGCTGCTTACGCGGGTGCTTTACTGCAAGAAAAATGGTCGGAAGGAATTCATCATTGTGGACGCTGCGATGAATGATCTCATCCGTCCTTCGCTGTATGGCGCTTATCACGAAATCGTGCCGGCTGAAGCGAAGGGGAAGGGATCGCGGATCGTCGATGTGGTCGGTCCGGTATGCGAGACGGGAGACTTTTTCGCGCGCGATCGAGAGCTGCCAGGAATATCGCAAGGCGATCTGCTGGCCATTCTTGATACCGGCGCTTACGGAGTCTCGCTGGCCTCGAATTACAATTCGCGGCCCAGGCCTGCCGAGGTGCTGGTCGAGGGTTCGCGGGTAAAAATCATCCGCCGGCGGGAGACAATCGACGACCTGTTGGTGGCGGAACGCTAAGCTATTTCTCCTAAAGGTACCGCGCTATTTTGCTGATTGCGTCCCGTTGGCAATCCACGTACTCTGCACACCGTTGGAGCTTGATTGAGAGTAGGGAGTCGCAGATGCAAGCGGACCGTTACAACACCAATCAGTCTGTCCACAGTTGTGCATGGTGCAATGCCGAATACGCGGAAGCCTACAGCCGCGCGCGCGAAACCGGTGTTTTCTGCTCCAAGAAATGCGAACTTGAGGCCCGGTACTGGCTGCGCGAGAGCTTGAGCCAGGCAACTGGTTAATCCTCACCCTTCGATTTACTTTTCGTAATATTTTCCGTTGACCTCTTCGCCCATCACGGCGAAGTTGCAGCTCGAGCTTTCCAGCGGGTCCGACTTCCACGCGAAGTCGATCGACGGCACTCGCACGGAAGCTTCGAGTTGTGCCTGCGCCTTGAAACCGCGGAAGCGGTAGTAAAGCGCTGGGTCTTCGTACGTGACCGGCTCGTCCGTGGCTTTGAAAACAAGTTTGAAATCCATGAAGGCCGGAGTGGAGTCGGCATCGAGCGCCGGCCAGCGTGGCTGGTCGATGATCGGCACATTGGTCATCTGGAGGGTGGCGGTCTTGCCGTCGTCGCTGAACTTCAGTTCTTGCTCGGCGAAGGGCGTGACCCAGTAAAGACCTTCGGGTGAAATCGGCGGGTGGAAATCGTGGATCTGATTTTGCGGAGCAGCCTGCCCCTGGAAGACCGTCAATCAGGTATGGGTAAAGGTTCCTTGTTGCGGACGCCGCGCCGCCCAGTATTCACCCAACATGTAACTGAAGTCCGTGGTGGGGGTGCCGAATGGCAAGCGATTCTGTTTGTTGTCGGTTCCCATGCCGGTGAACCCGGAGCAGCGCGCGATCTTTCCTTTGAAATGAAAAATGTGGCAGAGCTCGACGTTCGGTTTGGGGATCTGATTGTGGTTGCCGTTCTTGTCGAGCCACGGAATGGGATAAGGACAGCTTCCGCCATTGGAAGGACCCTGCGGAATGGGTGGCGCGCACTGCGACGAACCGAAAAGAGATGTTGGCAATGCAGTCGCGGCCGCCAGTACACCGGAGAGTTGGAGGAAGCGGCGGCGTGCCTGGTGGAGCGGCGAGAATTCCTGCGATTCGGACATGCAATACCTCCCAGTTCACCAGATACGATGCCGCGATTTGGCGTCGCAAACAAGTTTCTAGGGCCGGTAGGTAATCTTTCCTCCAACCATCGTCATTTCCACCCGTACGTCCTTGATCGCCGCGGGTTGGATCTTGAAAATGTCGTCGCTCAGCAGGACCATGTCGGCGAGTTTCCCCGCGGTGATCGAGCCTTTCACGTTTTCCTGGAACTCCGCATAGGCTGATCCCATCGTGTAGGCCTCGACGGCTTCGCGGATGGTGAGCTTCTGTTCGGGAACCCATCCGTTGGGATTTTTGCCATCGAGGGTGGCGCGGGTCACGGCCGCATAAAGGGTCCACATGGGGGAGAGCGGTGCGACCGTCCAGTCAGTGCCGAACGCAAGCCGCACGTGGTTGTCGAGGAAGGTGCGGAAAGCATACGTGCGCCGGATGCGGTCCGGACCGATACGTTTCTCGGCGAAGCGTCCGTCGTCGATGGCGTGATAGGGCTGCACCGAGGCGATCACGCCGAGCTCGGCATAGCGCTTGAAATCTTTTGCCGCCAGGTGCTGCGAGTGCTCGATGCGCCAGCGGCGCTCGCCCGGACCGTTGGCCTTCACGACGTCGCTGAAGAGATCGAGCATGGTCGATATGGCTTCGTCCCCGATGGCGTGGGCGCAGATCTGCAGGTGAGCGGCATCGGCGTGAATGAGGCGTTCGCGTTCCTGCGAAATGGGATGCAGCTCATCGGAAAGCAGGCCGCGGCTGTTGGGCGCGTCCGTATAAGGCTCGAAGAAGTAAGCCGTGGTCGCGCCGAGCGAACCGTCGGCGAAGGTTTTCATGGCTCCGAAGCGCAGGTAGGGCGATCCCCAGGCGCGGCGCACGCCAATTTTCGCAAAGTCATTCCATCCCGCCAGCAGGGGCGCAGCATAAATGCGGGTCGTGAGTTCGCCGCGTTCCGCCAACTCCGAATAAACCTCGATGTCTGCGTAATCCGGATCCATGTCCTGCACGCTGGTGACGCCGAGCGACGCGGCATGGGCGAGAGCGCGCTTCGCGGCGCGCATCCGCTGCTCCCGGGTCAGGTCAGGAATTTTTTGGTTGACCAGGCCCTGGGCGGCATCCTTCAACACCCCAGTGGGATTTCCGTCCTTGTCACGAACGATTTCGCCTCCCGCGGGCGCCTGGGTTTTCGCGGTGATGCCGGCAAGTTTCAGTGCATAGGAATTCGCGAGAGAGATATGGCCGTCGTAACGGGTAACGAACACGGGGGTGTCAGGACTGACTGCGTCAATGAGCTCCCTGGCCGGCAGCACTGCGGGATTCCATTTCTGTTCGTCCCAGTCTCCGCCGGTGATCCACTCGCCTTTTGCGGTGCGCTTTACCCGCGCGGCCACAATGTCGCGAAAGGCGTCGGGCGTGGCTGCCTCACGCAGGTTGATGGAATCGAGTTGCATGCCGCCGGAAACGAAGTGCACATGCGCATCATTGAAACCCGGAACCAGCAGATGTCCGTGGGCGTCGATGACTTTGGTTCGGTCGTTCCGCCAGGCGTCGATTTCGGCGCTGGTTCCGACGGCCACAATGCGGTCGCCGAGAATCGCGACTGCCTCCGCCGCCGGATGGTTCGCGTCGACGGTATAAACCTTGGCATTGGTGATGATGGTGTCGGCGCCCGGACGTTGTTCCGCAAACGAAGTGACCGACAAGATGAAAAGAATAGTGATGAGCAAGGACACGATGCGGCGCAGCATGGGTCACTCCTGGACCGGATGTGAATCCCGCCATCGTATCAGCAGTTTCTCCATGGTTCGTGTGCGCGGCTCTGGTATCCTAAAGGCCTGTGTTTATCAAGGCTTTGTATATTGCCCTGGTGATCTCTGTCACAGTCGTGCTGGCGGTTGCGGGGGCATTCTATGTTCGTGTCCGCAAGCACCTGGACGACCCGCAGAAACGCGCTCCGGATATCGAGAGATTGCCGGGCGAATAAGATTGAACGACTTCCCTCACGAGGGCTCGCTATGATGAATTCCGCAGCTCGTTCCACTGAAATCCTACGTACGCACAGCGTGGCGAAGAATGTCGCGTTGGTCATCGGCGCCAGCCTGGTAATCGCGATCTGCGCGCGTTTAAGCGTGCCTCTGCCGTTTACCCCGGTGCCTTTCACTCTGGCGAACTTTGGATTGCTGGCAGTCGGCCTGCTCCTGGGCAGCCGTCGTGCCGGAGCCGCCGGACTCCTGTACCTGGCTTACGGCGCCGCTGGGATTCCAGTCTTCAGCCCGGCAGGACCGGGTGGTCTTGCCCAACTGTTTGGCGCAACCGCCGGCTATCTCTGGGCCTTCCCGCTGGTGGCGTTTGTCGCCGGATGGATCTCCGAGCGCGGAAACCGCTCGTTCGTGCGCAACCTGGTGGCTGCGATCGCCGGTGACCTCGTGCTATTCGTCGGCGGCATTACCTGGCTCTTTGCCTTTACCCATTCATGGCAGAAGGCGCTGCTGCTGGGCGGCTACTGGTTCGTCTTCGGCGAAGTCATCAAAATCATGGCGGCTGCAGGATTGGCGTCCCGCGTCCGCCGCATTTCTTAATTCATCGAAATATGAAGGCCGCGACCCGGTCTCGCAATCGTTTGGGGGAGTTGGAATGAGCAGTTCTTCCGCGCAGTCGCGCGAAATCACCGTGGCACACAGTCCGGACTCGGACGACGCATTCATGTTTTATGGGCTCGCAACCAACAAGGTGCGCGTCCCCGGCTTGAAGTTTACCCACACACTCACGGATATCGAGACGCTGAATCGTAAGGCGCTCGACGGCTTCTACGATGTGACCGCCATCTCGTTCCATGCTTATCCCTACCTGCAGGATAAGTACGCGCTCATGCCCAGCGGCGGCAGTGTCGGCGAGTCGTACGGACCGATGATCGTGTCGCCCAAACACTTCAGCCTCGACGAAATCCGCAAGGTGAAAATCGCCGTCCCGGGTACGATGACGACGGCTTTTCTTTCCCTCAAACTGTTTGCGCCGGAGATCGAAACCGAAGTCGTTCCCTTCGATCAAATCATCCCCGCCGTGCTGGCGGGCAAATATGAAGCCGGATTAATCATCCACGAGGGCCAGCTCACCTACGGACGCAGCGGACTCTACAAGGTTCTCGACATGGGCAAGTGGTGGCATGACCTCACCGGCTTACCGTTGCCGCTGGGTGGCAATGCGATCAAGCGCAGCCTGGGGCCCGACCTCATGGCCAGCGTCTGCGTGGCCCTGCGCAACAGCATCCAGTACGCCCTCGACCACCGCGGCGAAGCACTCGAATACGCCATGCAGTTCGCGCGCGATCTCGATGTGCAATCGGCCGATAAGTTTGTCGGAATGTATGTGAATGAGCGCACCCTCGACTACGGTGCAGACGGCCGGGCAGCGGTTGCGAAGCTGCTCGATATGGGCTTCGAAAAGGGCATCATCCCGCACCGTGCTCATCCCGATTGGGTGGAGATGGCCGCCGCAGCGTAACCTCTATCGATCCAAAAAGAAAAGGCCGACATCAGTCGGCCTTTCGCTTTGCTTCTTGAATTCGTTAATGCCCGGCGGTCGCCGAATAGTATTTGCCGATAATCACGCCGATTTCGACGGCGGCATCGGGCTCGAGCGATTCGAATTCGAAGCCTACCCCCTGGGGGGTGGAATACCGCGCCACCGCCGGAACGGGACGCTTGATGCCCTCGGTGTCGTCGACAAGGACCAACTCGTGATGGCTGCCGGGAGTAACCACCTGGTGGGTCTCTACCAGCAACCCGCCGCGGCCGATGACGCGAATGCGGCCAAGCCGGTCACCGTGTCCATCGTGGGCATAAACCTTGGTGGACTCGGGAAGCACGATTCGCTCGAACTTACGGCGATCGTCGATGTTGTTCATAGAACCCTCCGGGATCCAGACTCACTGTACTTTGCGGGGGAAAGTAAATACCGGATCGATATCTACCGGAACATTCTTCGCCGAACTCAGGGCTTTGGTCAACTCAGGAGGCGTTTTTTCGTACTTTTCGAACCATTTTTCAACGCGGGAGCGGTCGCCGGTTGCTTCCATCTCCAGCAGCTCACGCGCGAGCGAGGCTACCGCCCCGGGGGCCTTGGTCATGTCGACGGAGTAGCGGCCCGACGGTTCGTAGACGACAACGCCCTGCTCGCTGAAGTAGTTGAACTCCATGGTCTCAGCCGTGGAATGCGCCTCCCCGGCTCCGAAACGCATGGAGCGGAACAGGTCGGCCACGTGCGAGATGTAGTACCCGTCAGCCTTCGCCTTCGGAAGATAGCCTTTATCCATCATCCACTGCAGGCAGAGCATGCCAACGATGTCCGCCTTGGCTTCTTCGAGGCCGGCGAAGCGAGGTCCGATGGCGGCCCGGATATCTACCTGCTTGCCGTCGATGCGGGCAAAAGCGGGGCCGAGTCCGTGCGCGATCTCGTGCATCATGGTGGTCGCCAGGTAGGCTTCGCCGGTGATCCGTGCCGCCTGTTCCGGGGTCATCACGAGTTTCGCCATGGGGACGATCACGTAGTTCACGCGGGCATCCATAAAGTTCTTGAAGAAGATCTTCTTGGTTCCCTTCTCGGCGTGAATACGCGCGTCATTGGGAAGGTTGTCAGCCACCGACTGGTAGCCGTGACCGAGGTCGCCGGTGCTGAAGGGCGAGTCCATCACCTCCATGGGCAGGCGCTGTCCTTCCTTTGACGGCTTGTCTTCTGGCGCCAGCGGCAGCGACGCCTGCATCTCGGGCACGTACTTCTCGTACAACGAAAGGCGACGGCTTTCCGCTTCGTTACGGATGAGGACGGCCGCACCGTAGCTGGTCTTCACCCCGAGCATGCCATCGAGATAGGTTTCGTAGGGGGCGAAGATGATGTCGAACTTCGGCCGGTCGAGATCGAGCCAGGCAACATCGCTGGCATAGTAGTCGTCGTTCAAAAGGGCGTCGGCACGTTTGCGGAGAAAGTCGGCGAAGGCTTTATCGCGGCTCAAATTGGCGGCTTCACGCAGCGCCTTGGCGGCCGGCTCGAGGAACGAGCGATAGGCAACGTGATACGGAATCGCGCCGAATTCACTGCCTTGTTTGCGAATCACAGTGTGCTCGTTGTAGATGTCGGCTTTCTCGTCAGGATGATCCTTGACGTACTTTTCAATTTCATCGCGGGTGGTGTGCTCGGGATAGAGAGCGCGGCCGGGCGGCATGGGGTCGCTGCCGACGAAGGGCTCGTTGTTGTTGAGCAGGTCCCAGCGACTGCCGTTGATCTGCAGCATGCGCTCGATCTTCTGGTCGCGCGCAAGCTTGCCACCCTCCAGTTGGCGGAACAGGGTAAGTCCGTCAGGATCGGACTGACGCCAATAGATGTCGTCGAGATACTGGCAGGCGAGCACGAGTTTCTGCACCATCCAGGCATCGCGGGCGGAGAGGCTCTCGCCGTTGAAGGGCATGGGAGTGCGGCGCCATTTCGCCAACTCGAGGTCGAGGTTACCGGCGGTTTTCAGACGCATGCCGTTGGGTTCGGAGCCACCAATGGGATATTTTTTCGGGCGGAGCCGTGGTCTGGCTTTGGGCAGAAGCGAGACAGGCGAGAAAAAGTGCGAGAATCGCCCAACGCAGGGCAAGTTTCATCCGTAGCTCCAGTAGGAAAAGAAAATTCTAGCAGCGCCGCGGAGGAAGACTGTTTACTGCTCGATGCCGGGTACCCCCTCCCCTGCCCCTCTTACTGTTTCAGCAACTTACGCTGGGTAAAGTCGGCAAAATATTCCATCCAGAGACTTTAGAGGCAAAATATTGAAAACATGAGGCTTAGCGCCAGTTTTCGCAAGTTGTAAATGCATGCCTGTGGCTTCGCAGTTTACCAATTAACAAAGAGCGCAAAGGTCCAGTGAGAGTGCCCCACGTGAACAGAGTATTCAGGCTGTGTCACGAAGTCTGTGAGCGACGACGCAGAGGGTTGTGACGCGCGGTCCTAATCAATATCGCAGCCGGGAAGCAGGCGATTGGCTTCCGCGGAAGAGCGGAACCCTTTGGTCACTTGTCCAGAGTGTCTGGTTTTGCGAGAATCCCCGAACCATGAATCCAGTACAGATTGTTTTAGGCGCAGTTCTTGCCGTCGCTATTTATGGATTTGGCAGGTTCACGCAGTCGCTCGAACAACGTCACGAGCGGTAATCACGGTCTGCGTTGCGCATGCGCAATGTGACAGCACGAATGCGCCCGCAAGCGCGGTCGTCCAGGTCCTCGCCTGCAAACCAGGCAGAGTGAAGATCCGCGGGTTGGTAGCTCCTAGCTCGCGGGTCCAGCGAACAGCAGCAGGTTCCCATCCGGATCTCTGACGACGAAGTTCCTGGCGCCCCACGGCTGCTTTTTCAGCTTCTGATGAAAGGCAACACCCGCCGACTGGAATTCAAGAAACAGCAACTTGATCTCGGCGGCGGTCGCGACGGTCATCGATACCGACAACAGTTCTTCCTGATCGCGGACCGTCGACTCGATGACGGATCGCTCGGCACACCTCAGGTTGAGGTGCGCCACATCGCGAGCTACCTGCGCATAGTAGGGAGGCTTGCCGTAACTGAAGACGAGGGAGAAGCCTAACTTCTCACAGTAGAATTTGCAGGCCCGTTCGATATCGGTGACGAACAGTTGCGGCTCTACCCCGACGATGGTTGCTTTGGATGGCGAGGCTTTCACCTCGGGCGAGGTCGTCGAAAGTCCGGTTTTCAAGGCTTGCCAACTCTCGAAGCCTTGCTGTCTTGCGACCAGTTCCTGGGCCTCGCCGAGCTTAAAGCTGGCGTCAAGAATTTCGGCGTCCGGCATGTTGCGAAAACGCGGTAAATGCTGGCGGATTTGGGCGGCGACGGGATAGTGGTGTTCGCGATGCCACCGCAATACGAGCTTGGCTTGCTTTTTGAGGTTCTCGAGATGGGGCATGTAGACCTCCACGATGAGATCGTAGGTGGGCATTGCCCTTGGGCGACGTGCCGTTGCTTCCTACATGCGCAGACCGCAGTATCTGCGAGCGTGTCCGAGGTTGTCAAACGCAGTTGCGGCTGCGCTGGGCAGCGATCAACCGAACGCCAGGGCGGCGACGCCGAGAACGATAAAGGCTGAACCCACCATGCGACGCATGAGCTGTCCTTCGCTCAAGAGGCGTGCCCCGAAATACATGCCGACCATCATCGACATCTCGCGTACCGGCGCCACGTGGCTGACAGGAGCCAGCTTCATGGCGAAGAGAACCAGGATGTAGGCGATCGGCGTCAGGGTAGCAATGCCGAATGCTTCTTGCCAGCATTGCCGATACTCCGCTCTCAGCGAACTTCGTTGTTGCCACGCCCGTCCTGACAAAACGATCCCGCGAAACAGGTTGCCGGCGTATTCGAGCAGGAAGGGAGAGATGAGCAGCGTCTTCACGGAGTATCCATCCACCAACGTATAGCCCGCGATGGTGCAGCCGGTCGCGAGACCCCAGAATAATCCGGCACGATTGGTGCCCCGCCGAAATGCGGCGAGGCCGCCGGAGGCGACGAGGATGCCGAACGAGATGAGGCATGCTCCCGCCACGGACAACGTCGAGGGTGGTTCACCTAAAAGGAGAACGGCGCCGAGAAACGACAGAACGGGCGCCGAACCACGGGCCAAGGGATAGACCGCGGTCAGGTCGCCCACGCGGTATCCGCGCACGAGGCTCTCGCTGTAGAGGAGGTGCAGAATTCCGGTGGCCAGCAGGAAGAGCGCAGCTTTCCAGTGGAGGGTGAACCATGTGCTCTTCAGGATCCAAACGGCGATGGGCGCAGACAGGAGCGCCTCCATGGCGGAGGAAAACCAGATGAGGTGCTGGTAGTGGGCTGCCCGCTTGGCGAGGAAGTTCCAGGTAGCGTGCGCGAAGGAAGCTACCAGGACGAGAAGGAATGCATGGATTGGCAAGATCAGCTCCCAGAGACACGAAGTCGCCTTCGATTTCTCCCTCTGGGATTTTTGCCCTTGGGTGCGGACCGGCACCGTCCGTCTGTGGCGCTCGGACCGATCTGCGGATCGGAACCCTAGCCACCGGATGCCATCGAACGACACTATTTTAGAGGAGCGCCCGAGACCAAGCAATGACAGCGACCCTGCCTATTCTGTCGTCATTCCGATTGAAGCCAGCCACGTCTCCACCAAATGCGGCCAGGCCGTTACCGGCAACGCCGTGCGCCGCAGCCCAAACGCGTGTCCACCCTGGGCATACAAATGCATCTCCACGGGTACGCCTGCTTTTTTGAGCGCAGCGTAATAACTCAGCGAGTGCTCTACACGGTCCACCGGGTCGTCTTCATTCTGAAGCAGGAAGGTAGGCGGTGTCTGGCGGGTGATGTGGGTGCGAATATCTGGAGTGAGCGCCAAACTATTTGCCGCCAGCGAGAGGTGCCCCGGATAGACAGCGACGGCAAAATCGGGGCGGCAGCTTACCTGGTCGGCTGCATCGACCGCGGGATAGAGACGGTGATCAAAGTGGACACTCGTGGCCGCCACCAGGTGTCCGCCGGCAGAAAAACCAAGGACTCCAATTTTGTGCGGATCGATGTGCCACTGGGCGGCGTGAAAACGCACCAACCCCACCGTTCTCTGCGCATCTTCCAACGCGATGGGCGATTTCGGATAAGGTCCGGATTTCGGATTGCGCGCTGTGGCTTCACCGGGCACGCGGTACTTCAACAACACACAAGTAATGCCCTTGGGCGTCAGCCAATCGCAGACCTCGGTGCCTTCGAGATCGATGGCGAGAATTTCGTAGCCTCCGCCGGGAAAGACCACGACGGCAGCGCCGGTATTTTTCCCCGACGGCGAATAGACCGTCATGGTTGGGCGTGAGACATTGCCGATGTAGACCCATGGGCGGCCAGCAACGAGTTTCGTATCCCTGTCCGTCTTCTCCGGTCCGCTGACCGGCCGCGCATCCGGCACAGCCCCTGGCCAGATCGGAATTTGTGTGTGTCCCGGAGAAGGCTGCCAGTCAGGCATCTGCGCGCGCAGGGTAAGCGATGCGAAGAAGACCCACAGAACAGCGGTCGCAAGCTTCATCACAATCCTCTCAGTTTGTGACGAGCAGGGGATTTCTACAAGCGATGCAGCAACGGAGGACTCCTTGTAATCAAGAGGCCGCCGATCAAGTGGCTGAACGCGTTCATCGACTTCACGAACTACGTGGGGCGGGATCGATCTTTTGGGTGATGGTGAAGCGGGGCTCGCGATAGCTCAAGTCGGCGTGCCGAGTGCTGGGGTTTCGGACCTTGGAAGCGCGGCCGTTCTTCCGCATCCGCTGGTCGGCTTCCTGCCACGAAGGGATCTGCGTTTCCGGCTGCTCCCACTGGGCGACAGAAGCCTCATCGCACCAGTCCAGGAGATGGGGCATGACTTGCTTGTGCGCACCGGAGGTCATGAAGGCCCGCATTTGTTTCTCGTCGCCCCACGATGTCATCGTCCAGAAGGTGCCATTGACGGTCGACCAGCAGCCCGCCTCCCTGAAACCCAGCGGATTTCTTTACCTGTCGGAGCGAACGGGAGGTGTGGATCGCGAACGATGGCAAATAGCGGATGGAGCGAATTCTCAGGCGGGTGAGGGCGATGAATGCCATGCCACATTTTAGTCGGACAAGAAAGGGTCTTTAGGAGAACCGAGTCCGCATTCGTCTAGGAGTTCTTTTCCGCGACGGTTTTCAAGTTATTGAGTCCTGTCTCGAAATGCTTTCCCATGGTTTTGTCCGGGTTGACGACCAGGCTCATCACTTTCATGAGATAGAGGTTGGTTCCCTCCATGGTCCACGTGACGTTGGTGGAAGCGCCGCTGGGTTCGAGCAGGAAACGATTGATATTGTGCGCCGGAAAGGGCCTCACGAAATCGACGGTGATGGCGAGTGTTTTAGGCGGCACCGCTTCGGTGATCGACATGCTGCCGGCGCCTCCAGTTCCTTCGCTCATCCATTCAGAGATCGCGCCCGTGCCGCGTTCGGCCCCACTGAAACTCCGTCGCACGGTTGGGTCTCCGGTGTCTTGCGGAGCCCAGAGAGGCCAGTTGTGGAAGTCTTCCAGCAAGGCAAAGACTTTTTCAGAAGGAGCTTCGATCAAGCGGGAACGTTGGATTTGAAACGTGTCGGGCCGGGTGGCCGCGAAGATAAGCACAAAGATCACGAGCCCAGTTGCTGCAACGAAAATCGCGAAAGCCATGCCGCCTCCAGCCCCTGGAACGCGGACGATTGTAGCTGAAGGCGAGGAAGAAGGCTGCCGTTCGCTAGTTTGCCGGGGCCTTCTGTGCGATCTGGGCGACGAAATTGTCGCGGCACTTTTTGGCGTCGGCCAGCAACTGCGGGTATTCGGGCGTGGCCTGCAGGGACGCGAGCGCGGGGTCTTTCTGCAGTGGAAGGTAGGCACAATACCCGTCTTTGAGCGCGCTTCTCATCAGCTGCACGGCGAGGGCGGTGTGATCGCAGGAAGCCAGGACGGTAGCGGCCCACACGCGATTTTCAGGATCAGCATTGGCTTCTGCGCGCGGGAATGCCTCGCGAATCTCTTGCTCGGCGTTGGGAGGGTTGGTGAAGCATGCGCGTACAAGATCGGCGTTGGGACTTTGGGCGAGCACAGCTTTGGCGCTCTGGTGCGCCTCGGCGGTTTTCCCTTCGCGGATGTACGCCATGGGAATATTCACGAGAACCCACTCGGAGTTGGGATCGGTGTGAAAGTAGGCGAAAGCGCGCTCGGGATGACCGAGATGCGAGAAGACCGCACTGCAGGAGCGGAGTTGACGATCGCCGGGATCGAGCGCCAGGGCGATCTCGCATTCGCGGCCAGCCTCTTCGAGCAAGCCGCCATAGCGCAGAACGTAGCTCAGGGCGAAGTGGGCCATCACGTTCTTCGGCTGGCGCTTCACGAGATCGACCGCTTCGTGGTAAGCGTCGGTCAGATCGCCGGTCTCCACGCGGTTAGTGATGAGGCGAGCGGCGGCCCACCCGAAGTTGGGATCGAGTGCCACGGCGCGAGAGAGCGCGTCCATGGAACGCTTGAACATTTCCGGCCCACCGGTGGAGTAACGCGCGTCGTAATAGTAGCGCTCACCCAGCGACGCCCATCCGGGCGCATAGGTTTGGTCGAGGCCCACCGCACGCTCGAGCAGGGCAATCGCGTCGCGGTTCGGCGCCGCATCCGTCGAGAGCGAAAGGCTGCGCAAATAGAGATCGTAGGCTTCTTCGTTCCGGGGACGGGTGCTCGACTCAGAGGATTCTGTCGCAACGCCGAGGGCGGGCACTAGCCCGGCGCGCACCTTGTCGTTGACCTGGCCGCGCATCGCGATCAGGTCGGCGGCCGCGAGGTTGAGGGTATCGCGCCACAGGGTGCGATTGTTGGCGACGTCAACCGCCTCTAGGGTGATCTGCAGCTGGTCGCCTTCTTTCAAGAAATGCCCGGTAACGATGTCGGCGACATTCATCTCGCGCCCAGCCCGTTCGAGATCGAGGCTGGAGGAGATGTATTTACTGGTGGTCGCAAAAGGACGAATCGATAACGAGTGCACGTAACTCAACGAGGTCGCGATCTCGTCGGGCAATGCCAGGCGCAGGAAATCGACGTTGGCGTCGGCGCTCATGTTCTGGAAAGGCAGCACGGCCACGGCGGTGGCCTTTCCAAGGCCGGTGGCGGGCGCGGAGCGATGGGTGAAGATCCAGAAAGCTGAGCCGGCAACGAGAACGAGCGCGAGGGCACCGAGCGCAATCGCCTTCAAATGCGATTGCGGGGGAGCGGCAAGGGTCGGCTGCGAAGGCGCGGAAGTCGAGACGCTGGCGGATACGGGATTGAATTGTGGGTTGGTCTTGGAACTCTCGAGGTCGCGCTTTAGACGTTGCAGGTCGCTGCGCATGTCGGCGGCGTGCTGGTAGCGCAACGAGCGATCCTTTTCCAGCGCCTTGCCGATGATGCTTTCGAGCTCCGGAGGAAGATCGGGATTGAGGCGAACCGCGGGGGTGGGTGAGGCGTCGAGGATGGCTTTATACAGCAGCGGAGCAGTCTCGCCGCGGAACGGGAGCGTCCCGGTGGCCATCTCGTATAGCACGGCGCCGAAGGAAAACAAGTCGGTGCGGGCGTCGAGTTCCTTGCCGCGCGTCTGCTCGGGCGACATGTAGGCCACGGTACCCACCACGCTGCCGGGATTGGTGAGATCTCCGGGGGCCTCGGTCATGGTTTCAGCAGCCGAGGTTGCCGAGCCGGTGCGAGTGATTTTTGCCAAGCCGAAGTCGAGCACCTTGGCGTGGCCGCGCTGGGTCACGAAGAGGTTGGCGGGCTTAATGTCGCGATGGACAATGCCCTGGCCGTGGGCGGCATCGAGGGCATCGGCAATTTCGATTGCCAGCGACAAGAGCTGGTCGATCTCCATCGGGCGACCGTTGATGACGTGCTTGAGCGTCGCGCCTTCGAGGAACTCCATGGCGATAAAGCGCGAACCCTCGTGTTCACCGATCTCGTAGATCGTGCAGATGTTGGGATGATTCAGGGCTGAGGCAGCGCGGGCTTCGCGGCGAAAACGCTCCAGCGCCTGGGGATCGTCGTGCACATCTTCCGGCAGGAACTTCAAAGCAACGAAACGTCCCAGCGAAGTGTCTTCCGCCTGGTACACCACGCCCATTCCGCCTCCGCCGATCTTCTGCAAAACGCGGTAGTGCGAGATATTCAGCTCAGCCATGAAGTTTCGGTATGGTAGGCGGGATAGAAAGCCAAGTCAATGAAACGAACGGTTCCCATCCGTGCGCAAGCCGCGAAACGACAGCGGTTTAGAAGAACTCCTGCAACTGCGAAAACGATTCCATCACGAGGAGCTTCCCGGAAAAGCCGGTGGATAGCACTTCTTCGTGCTCCAGCACCCAGGTATTGTCATGCGGCACGAAGATCGCATTCACGCCGGCGCAGAGTGCGGGGTTGATGTCCGACTTCGGGCTGTTGCCGATCATCCAGGTACGCTCCCGTGCCAATGCGTACTTCTCGACAATAGATCGATAGGCATAGATATCTTTTTCGGCCACGATCTCGACCGCGGAAAAATACCCGGCCAGTCCCGAACGCTGCAGTTTGCCGGATTGCTCAGTGATGTCGCCCTTGGTGACGAGGATGAGGTGGTGTTTCGACGCCAGGTATTGCAGGGTTTCGGTGACGCCCGTGATCAATTCAACCGGATGCTCGGCAATTTCGTGGGCGATGTGGTGAATCTGTTCGTGTAGCGCCGGCGTGATTGGGTCGACGGTGAGTCGTTCGAAGGTATGTACCAGGGCGTGGGCGAAGCTGTGCAGGCCATAGCCATGGCGCAGAATGTTCTCGCGCTCGACCTCATTCAGGACTTCGCGGACCTGCTCCGGAGTGTACTCGCGATGGTTGAGAAAGGAGATGAACCGGGCGATTGCGCGCTCGAAATAGACGTTGTTTTCCCACAGGGTATCGTCTGCATCTATAAGCAGCATCTGGGGATGCGGATGACCGCCTGAAAGTGGGGGGTACGCATCACGGTTGGCGGTTGTACTCCGTTGGGTCACCCGTTCATAATAAATGGAGTTCAGAAAGTTTGGCCGCGACTGCCCCTACCGGGTGAAGAGCGGCATTTCTTTGGCCCTCGTGACAAATTCATCGAATCGTAATAATCATCACGCGGCGCGAGCCACTCGTTTGCGCCACGATCCTGAAGCCCACGCCGCCTACTTGTTCCGCAAGCTTTCACGCTGGCTGCGGGCCAACCGCTCGGCGCCGACGGCGAAATCCGTTCACCAGTTGCGTACCACCATTCGCCGCATCCAGACGTTTGCCGCTTCGCTCGGAGTAGAAGACTCGAAGGCGTTTTCCAAGTTCGATAAGGTGCTGGCCGAGATTTTTGAACGAGCGGGCAAACTGCGCGACGTGGACGTACAGATGGAGGCGCTGGCAACGATTTCGCTGCCCTCTGTCGAGGACGACCAGACGATCCTGCAGAACCATCTGCAGCGGCAGCGCGGAAAGCGGCAGCGCAAGCTGGCTGCGACGGTGGACAAGGAACTCTCCAAGCGCTTGCCGCGGCGGCAGCGCCGGGCCAAGGCGTTGCTCCTGGGTTCGCTGGAGCAAACGCGCAGCGCCATGCAGCGCCGCATCGACCTTCGCAAAGAGGTGATGCCGTTTCTAGAACGTCTGCACGCCAATCACTTCGACGTGGAAACATTGCACGAGGTGCGCCTGGAATTGAAGCATGTGCGTTACGCGGCGGAAGCCGCCGGGGAAACCGGAATGGACACGGTGGCGTTGCTGAAGCCGGTGCAGGACGCAATTGGCGAATGGCACGACTGGCTGAACCTGCTGACCACCGCCGACAAGGTTCTGGGATCGTTGCCCGGGCATCCGCTGATGACCATCCTGCGCGGCAAGGTACGGGGACGGTTCCATAGCGCGCTGGAAGCCGTGAAGCCGCTGGAAGCACGCCTCTCGGATATGTTCGCGGTAACGAGAAAGCCGGGCCCGGTATTGGTGCAGCAAGAGACGGCGACAGCCGCACACGCCAGCTAAAGATCTTCCCCTATTCCCGATGAACATTCTTGAATCCACCCGCGCGTACGAGAAGTGGCTCGCGGCGCAGACTAACGTGATTACCGCCGACTTGCGCCGCAAGCATCAGTTCATGGCGCAAGGCGTCTTCCCTTTTTTCCGCGCGACCTTTTATCGCTGGCTGCAACTGTGGCCTGAGATCGCGAAACCGCTGGCGCGCGCGCAACGGGTGCTCGGGGTCGGCGACCTGCACGTAGAAAACTTCGGCACGTGGCGCGATGCCGAAGGACGGCTGGCGTGGGGCGTCAACGATTTCGATGAAGCGTGGATGTTTCCCTACACGCTCGACCTGGTGCGGCTTGCTACCAGCGTGCTGCTGGCGAAAGACGCGGAACATCTCGAAGAACGTCCGAAAAGCGTGACCGATGCCCTGCTCGAAGGTTATCGCGATGGACTGAAGAGCGACGGCAAGCCCTTCGTTCTCGCCGAGGGGCAAGACTGGCTGCGCGCCATTGCTTCGCAGCAGTTGAAAGATCCCAACCGTTATTGGGACCGGCATGACCGCGTGGCCCCAAGTGAAAGAGAATGCCCTGCCGCCCGTGGCAAAAGAGCGCATGATCGGCATGCTGCCGGCCAACTGCGGACAGCCGTTTTACGTGGCGCGCCAGGCCGGTTTGGGATCACGTGGACATCAGCGGTATGTCGCCATCGTGCACTGGCATGGTGGATGGGTGGCGCGGGAAGCCAAGGCGCTGGTGCCTTCGGCGGCGGCCTGGATTGCAGGCACTGGGCGCGACCGCATTTATTACAACTCCATCCTGAAACAGTCGGTGCGCGATCATGATCCCTTCTTCCACGTACATGAGCATTGGCTCGTTCGGCGTCTCGCGCCCGACTGCACAAAAATTCTTTTGACCGAGCTGCCTACCCAGCGCGATGAACATACCCTGCTGTATTGCATGGGCTTCGAAGTGGCGAACATCCACCTGGGCACCAAGGGTGTGCAGAAGAAGATCCTGGACGATCTCGGGAAGCGCAAGGGTCGCTGGCTCTTTGACAGTGCACGCGCCATGCGCAAAGGCATTCGCCGCGATTTTGCCGAGTGGCGCGCGATCCACACTAAAGCCACGAACACAAAATAAAAACGCGGACCCCAAAAGGAGCCCGCGCCGTGACTTGCGTCGCGTTACTTGCTGCCGGGCGGGACGACGCCGGCGCCGCGGAGATATTCGATCATCTGGCCGTAGTGGTCGTAGGGGTGCGACACCATGCCGATGGCAAGGGAGATGCGGTTGGTCGGATTCTTGCCGAACGGCGGCGGAACCGACGTGAACATATTCTGATCGTTGATGGACGCCAACGCTTTATGAGCGTATGTGCAACTGTCCTTCAGGTATTTCACGAGCTCATCTTTGGTCTTGAGGCTGGCGGGTTCGGCCGGCGGCTTTTCTCCGAGGATCGCACTGGCGTACATCGCAATTCCCTCCGAGACGTGTTTGACCTGGCCGCCAAAGTCCATCACCGTGTCGAACTTGCCTTGCGTTGGCTTGAAGTTGTATTTGTCGGCCGGCATGGCTTCCGCAAGACCGATCAGTCCGTGCTCCAGGTGCGAAAGTTCCTGGTCGAAGGCGGCGGGGACGGTAGTGGCTGGCCCGGCGGGCTTATCTTGTGCCGGCGCGAAACTACAAGCGAAGGCGAGCGCAGCGGCGAGAAACATGGCATACATGCGTTTCATGAAATCCTCCTGAACCGTGACAGCATACACAAAAGCCCTCGACCATGGTTGGATCGAGGGCACACCAATTTATTGTCCGCGGCTGGCGGGCGGAACGATCCCGTTCATGCGGAGGTATTCGACCATCTGGCCGTAGTGATCCCAAGGATGTTCGAGCATGATCAACGCAAGAGCGGCGCGGGTGTCCTTTTGCGGACCCCAGGGAATTTGCACCAGGCTGTGGATGTTGTCCTGGTTGAGGGCGCCCAGCGCCTTGTGCGCATAGGCAAAGCTGTCTTTCACGAACTTGACGGTGTCAGCCTTGGTCTTGACGCTGTCCGGCGCGGATTCGTTCTTCAGTTCGACGGGTGGCTTTTCCCCGAGGATGGCAGCGCCGAGCATGTAGTTGACGGCAGCCACGTGCTTGGCCTGGTCGGCAAAGGTACGAACGCCTTTGAATTCACCCATCGAAGGGCTCGGAGCGAAATTGAATTTTTCGTCGGGCATGGCCTCGACCGCGGGAACAAATTCGTTTTCGACGCTGGAGAGGCTGTGGTTGAGGATGTCGGGGGTGCTGGTTGCGGGGGCTTTGTCTTGCGCGATGGCACAACAAGCCGTGAACGCAAGCAGGAGCGCGATTGCAAATTGTTTCATGGATTCCTCCAGAGAGATTGAGGGCCGGGTTGTTGCGGGGCCGGGCACGGCAGGTTTCGGTGTCCGCTGATCGCGGCTCTGAAACACTCTACTTCAAGGTGTCGAGATGCCGGTCGCGGAGACCTTCTCGAGCGGCCACTCGTGATTGCGCCAGGCGCGCAGAAAGTAGATCGCCAGGCCGACCACGAGGATTACGAGAGCATACCGGATTTCCTGAAGAAAGTTCTTTCGCATGAGAAGAACATAGAGAAATCCGCAAAAAGCCAGCACCGCCGGAATCGGGTAGAGCCACATGCGAAAGGGCCGCGGAGCTTCGGGATGACGGGTACGCCAGTACAGGAAACCGAAGATCTGTACGAGGAACTGGAGCAAAATCCGGATAACCACCAGGGCAGCGATGACGTCTGCGAGACGAAGAAAGCAGGCGAGCATGGCAACGCCGCCTAAAGCCAGCAGCGAGACCGAGGGAAATTTGTGCTTCGGTTGCAGGGTTGCGAAGACCTTGAAGTAGTTGCCATCGCGCGCGGCGGCGTAGGGCACGCGTGAGTAACCCAGCAACAGCGAGAAGACCGAGGCGAAGGCTGTCCACATGATGAGCAATGCCACCAGGACGCCGGCCCAGTGACCGTAGAGCCGCTCCATCATTGACGCGACAACGTAATAGCGTGTGTCCGACTGCGCGCTTCGCATCAATTCACGCCACGGCATCACGCCGAGGATGCTGACGTTCATCACGATATAAAGCGTTCCGACGACGACGATAGAAATGACCAGCGCGCGCGGGATGTTCTTCTCCGGGTCGCGCACCTCGCCGCCGAGAAAAGCAATGTTGTAGTAGCCCCAGAAATCGTAGGTCGCCACCAACATGGCAGCGCCGAGGCCGAGAAAGAAACTATGGGAGAGATGGAATGCGCCCGGCGGAAAATCGAAGGCCCGTGATGCCTGGAAATGGGTGAGGCCCGCGAAGATGATCCAACCCATGGTGCCCATGACGCCCACCCAGAGGAGCTTCGAGATTTTCTCGATGGCCAGCACGCCGCGATAGAGCAGCAGAACGATGACCGCACAGGTGCCGATCGCCACCAGGGTGGCGGCGTTGAAGAGAATGCGGATCTCAATGGGCCCGAGATGCAGCGAGTGGGTGAACCAGGGCACTTCCAGCCCGGGCGCGAGATAACTCGCGTACTGGGCGAAGCCGAGACAGCCGGAGGCGATGGAGAGCGGCGCGCTGAACGAAAGCTGCCAGATGAAGAGAAACGACAGAAGCCGCCCGAGCTTGCGCGGGCCGTACATTTCCTTCAGGTAGCGATAGCTGCCGCCCGAACCCGGCATGGCGGCGCCTAGTTCCGCCCACACGAGCCCGTCGCAGAGTGCGAAGAGTGCGCCAAAAACCCAGCCGAGCATGGCCTGCGGACCGCCCATCGCACTGATGATGATGGGAATGGTAATGAACGGGCCGACGCCGATCACGTCGATCATGTTGAGCGCAGTCGCGCCCGCCAGGCCTAGCCCGCGCACCAGGTGCTCGTCTTCACGGTTGGGATCAGGGTTGGGCATGTCCCGCGCTCAGCAGGTTCACAAACAGACGCACCGCCCCCGGCACGCCCACCGGCAATTGCCGGAAGAACGCATAGCCGGTGTAGATGTACGTTCCCTTCCCGTACTTCGCTTCCAGCAGTCCACCTTTGCGATCGGGCTCGTTGGGATCGTGGCACGAAAGCAGGGCGTGGTACTGCGGATCCCAGCGGTCCATGAAGTAGAGGCCGCGCTCCTGCACCCAATCGTTGAAGTCGGTCGCAGCAATTGCATTCGGATAGTGGAAGACGGGATTTTCGGGCTCGAGGATCTGCACCGGAGCCGATTCGACACTGACGCGATCGCGGCTCAGCTCCGCTGGATACGGCGTGAATTGGCCGGGGATCGGAGCATTCGGATTCGCAGCAGGCGGGATCGGCCCTGTCTGCTGCACCGGCGCCGTGCCATTGAACTCGGCGACGCTGGCGTTGTACTGCACGATCAACGTACCACCATTCTTCACGAAATCGAGCAGTCGACCGTTGTTCTTCTTCACGTCGTCGCGGGTGTCGTAGGCGCGAATGCCAACGACAATGGTTCCGTACTTCGAGAGATCGCCGGCAGCCAGTTCCTCGGGAGAGATCGTCGCAACGTCGACTCCGACCTGCTGCAGCACGGTGGGAATGTCGTCGCCCGCGCCCATGATGTAGCCGACCTTGAGCCCGGGCTCGGTCTTGACGTTGACTTCGCTGATCTTCTGGATCGAGGGCTGGTAGTAGTAATACGTGCCGAGGTCTTCGCGCTCCACCGTGGTGTAGCCCTCGGTGTAGTTCTTGCCGTCGCTTTCGAAGGTCGCCTGGATCTTTGATTTCTTCTCGCTGAGGTTGCCGGGAGAGACGTCGAACTTCACCCGCCGTTCATCGCCATACTTCGCGAACTCAACCTGCTGCTCGGCGGGAGACACTTTCCAGCCATCCGGCACGGTGAGCTTCAAACTGCCCTTGGCAGGGCCTTCGGCGATGCTCCGGAGGTCAACGTTGATGGCGCGCGCAGCCGTGGCGCTGGTTGGAACGACTTGCGTGGATGGATCGATGAGGACGGAAAATTTCGGAGCGATGGCGAGAGGACGCAGACGCATCGAACCGTCGGTTTGATGAAGTGCGGTTTCGGCGTCGGCATCCTCTGTCACGGTCAGTTCCTGCCCCGCAGCTGCTCTGACCGCCATATAGCTAAGCCGGATTTGCGGAAGAGGTGCAGAGAACGGAATCGTCGGGTCGGCCTCAGTGCTCTCGTACACGGAGTCTGTCTCGGGATTCTCACGATGGAATCCGGGCTTTGTGACTAATTCAGGGGCAGCCGCAGTTGCGTGGAACCGCAAGGTTGCGTGCGGCTCTACCGTTCCCTTGAACTTTGCCGCTTTTCCCTCTTCTTCACGTTCGCTGATTCCGAGACGATGCGAGCTTCCATTCGTGAATTCGACTTCAACCGGCACCGAAGTACCCGGAGGTGCGAAGGGTTTTCCGGCAAAGTCGCCAGCGGTCGTTACATGAACTTTAATACCGAGCGCGAGTGCTTCCGCAGCGCTCAGCTGCTCTATCTTCTCAGAAAGTTGAGCCTGTATTTCGCTGCGCGATGGTTCGGCCAGAAATGCCGAATGAATTTCTCCTCGAACTTGGAACAGAGCCAGCCGCGCGTTCGAAAGCGGAAAAGCCGCGGTTTCCGGATCTTTTGCCTCATCTTGAGTAGCATCGTCGATCAGCTTCGCGATGTGCTCAAGTTTGGATTGGAACCAAGGAACACGCTTCTTGTCAGTCTCCGACAGCCGATCAGCCAGCCCCGGCAATGACGTATCGATCCCATCGAAGAAGTCCTTCTCATGCTCGCCCGGTTTTAACGGCGGCAGGACGGAATCGATCAGCTTGTAATAGGTCATGTGCTTGCCGGGTTCGAGATGCCACGATCCCGCGCCTTGCGAGAGCTGATGCTTCAATCCCAGCATAGCGAACTGCACGTAACTCATCCCCAGCGCCGGATCTTCTGCGCCGGTATCGAAGCCGACGGTGTAGTCCTCGCCTTCGTGCACGTTATCCATGTAGAGCTTCTTGGCTTGCCAGGGCGGCAGATGGAGCTCGGGAAACTGCTTCGGGTCGGCCGCAGCGCGAAACGCCTGCTTGGTAATGATCCCCGATGCCTGGTGATGACCGTGGCCGTCGCGCGGAGCGCCCTGGAAGCGCTGCGCAATTACGTCCGGCCGGAAGGTGCGGATGACGCGCACCATATCGCGCAGCGGAACGTAGCCCGGTGGTCCGCCATCCTTCCACTTCTCCAGCGATTCGTCGGCACTCTTGCTGAAGCCGAAATCGGCGGCCATGCTGAAGCGCTGGTGGACGCCATAGTATTTATCGCTCTCGAGCAGTTCGAGCACGCGCAGGACGCCCAGCTCGTCGAAGAGATTGCTGCCCGTCTTGTTCTGGCCGCCCTCGCCATGGGTCAGGGTCATGAGGGTAACGTCGTCGCCCTTGCCGCGGGACTCGAGGACCAGCATGCCGCCATCCTCGTCGTCGGGATGGGCGGTGGTGTGGAGCAGCCGGGCGGTAGTTTTCAGGCGCTTGAGCAGCAATTCGAGCCCGGCGCGGCCCTCGTCCTGCGGCAGGGGCGCGAGTTCGTCCACCACCTTGGGAGAACTGGCGGAAGCCTGGGCGAAAACCGCCGCCGGCAAGGCCAGCGAGGCCGCGAGCAGGGTCGCAAGCAGCGGTCGAAGGGTTAGCAGCAGGCGCAGAGGTCGGCCGTTCGTCAGTTTCATCAGCGTTTGCAGTTGTACAAGGTCTGGTGCAGTTACGGCAAATCCATTAGACGCGACCCGGCCCCGGAAAGACTCGCAAGTGACGACCGTAACCCCTGCCGGTTCTTTCGTTTCCCAATCGTACATGTACTAGTTCGTACTAGCTGGCCTTGGCCCTTTCGGCTACTCTGAAATGCGATCCTCTTCCTTCGCGGGATACACGAAACGATGCCCAAGCGCATTCCGATTCTGTACCTGATTCTCGGCGCACTGCTGACCGTCAGCGTGGTGCCGATGTATTTCTACGCGAAGGTTGTGGCGATCAATCGCCAGCGGCTGAAGACCAACGAAATGCTGCTGCAGAACACGGTCACGCGCTCGCTGGCCGATGATGCTTCGCAGCGCCACCAGAACCTGAGCATGATGCTGCAGAATTTATCGGCAGCCGTGCAGGTCAACAGCGGCGGCAATCTCGACGACGCCACCATCGCTTCTCCGGAAATGCGCGCCTTGCTGGAAACCTTCGTCGCCAACGGCGGCGACATTGCCTACGCCACCATCACCAACGCGGATGCCAAGGGCGTGACTGCCGGGCGCATCGTCCCCGATGATTTCCTGCGCCGCGAAATGCAGAAGGGCTTCGAGGTCGCGCGCGAAGGCCACGCTTACAACGGCCAGGCCCTGCAGGTCGGCATCGGCTCAGACACGCATACCGTGATGCTCGTGACCCGGCCCATCATGGCGGGAGAAACTTTCATCGGTCTCATCTCGGCGGTGGTCGATCTCGATTACCTGCTGAACCGCCTGGAAGAAGTGAGCCACGGCGGGCTGATCGCTTACGTGGTCGACAGCAACGGCCGCCTGATTGCCGGCGCCGAGCGTACCTACGCCATCGGCCAGGACATGACGTCGATCGAACTGGTCAAGAGTTTTGTGGACGAAGGCGGACGCCTGGCGGCGACGCACGAATTCTCGATGAACGTGAACGGCACACGCACCGAGATGCTGGGCACGTATAGCCCCGTGCCTTCGCTGAATTGGGCGGTCATCGCGCAAAAAGATACCAACCAGGCCTACCAGGGCATTTACGAGATGCAGCGCAGCGCGCGCCTGCTGGCGATTCTCGCAGTTCTGATGTCGGTGATCATCAGCATTTGGGCGGCGCGACGCATCACGACTCCGCTCGAAGTTCTGACCGCGTCGAGCCGCGCGATCGCCAAGGGAGACTTCAGCCGCCGGGTGGAGGTGCGCAGCCGCACCGAAATCGGCGAACTGGCGCAGACCTTCAACAGCATGACCGACGAGATCGAGCGTCACATCGAGGACCTGAAGCGCGCCGCCGCAGAGAACCGCGCGCTCTTCTTAAACTCGATCCAGATGCTGGCCGGCGCGGTCGACGAAAAGGATCCGTACACCCGTGGTCACTCCGACCGCGTCACTCGCTACTCGGTGCTGATTGCGACCGAGATGGGCCTGAGCACCGAAGAAGTCGAGAAGATCCGCATTGCCGCGCAGTTGCACGACGTGGGCAAGATCGGCATCGAAGACCGCATCCTGAAGAAGCCGGGTGCGCTGACGCCGGAAGAATTCGAGATCATGAAGACGCACACCACCAAGGGCGCCACCATCCTGCGCCCGGTCGAGCAATTGCGTGACATGATCCCGGGCATCGAACTGCACCACGAATCGCTCGA
This sequence comes from uncultured Acidobacteriaceae bacterium, assembly GCA_963703075.1. Classification (GTDB taxonomy): domain Bacteria; phylum Acidobacteriota; class Terriglobia; order Terriglobales; family Acidobacteriaceae; genus Korobacter. The sequence goes on along the minus strand of OY969786.1, from coordinate 362,579 downwards.
TGGACGCGGCTACCCGCACGGCCTGAAGGGCGACGAGATTCCGTTGATGCCGCGCATCATCACCGTGGCCGACACCTTCGACGCGATGACCACCAACCGTCCGTACCAGGCGGCTGCCGATCCCGAGTACGTGGTGCGCATCATCAACTCGCTCGCCAATACCAAGTTCGACCCACGCTGTGTTGCGGCGTTCACGGCCGTTTTCGAGCGCGGCCAGGTTCGTGTACACCGCACCGAGCCAATGCCCGCAGTCTCGGCGGCGGCCGCCGGCAGTACCGTTTTGCCCGCGGTTGCTGCGAAGGAAGTCGCTTCGCTGGTCAACACCGAGCGCATGTAGCTTCCCTTCCCCAGCCTCCCCGCCAGCCAATCGCACGTCCTGCCCGCGCAATCTCTATAATTGAAGCTTGCCACTTTGGCGGGGCATTCATGATCCAGACGTTATTCGGCAGTCTTGAAGAAGAGAAAAAACCTAGCGTATTCCAGCGCATGAAAGAGGCGGTCACTCGCACCCGCGAGAGCCTTACCGAGCGCATTGAAGACGTTGTTGCCTTTCGCAAGGAAATCGATCGCGAGACCCTCGACGATTTGGAAGCCACCCTGATCGGCGCCGACCTGGGCTCGACCACCACCCAGCAAATTCTCGAAGCGGTACGAGAAAAGGTCGACCGCAAGCAGATCAACAACATCGACGAGCTCAAGCGCGTTCTGAAGGAAGAGATCCTCGCCGTGCTGGAGGCCGCCAGCGCGAAGCATCCAGTGATCTCGGTCGATGGCGAGCCGGAGGTGATCCTGGTCGTCGGCGTGAATGGCACCGGGAAAACCACCACCATCGGCAAACTTTCGGGTCTGCTGCGCGGCCAGGGAAAATCCGTCCTGCTCTGCGCCGCCGATACATTTCGAGCGGCGGCCATCGATCAGCTCGAGGTTTGGGGAGATCGCACCGGGACTGAAGTCATCAAGACCAAGCCCGGGGGCGATCCGGCGGCAGTGCTCTATGACGCCTTGCAGGCCGCCAAGGCGCGCCACGTGGACTACGTCATCATCGATACCGCGGGCCGTTTGCATACCAAGCAGAACCTGATGGCCGAGCTGGAGAAGATGAAGCGCACCGCGCAACGCTTCATTCCCACCGCGCCGCACGAAGTGCTCTTGGTGATGGACGCCACCACCGGGCAGAACGGTTTACAACAAGCGAAACTGTTTACCGAGTCGGCTGGCGTGACCGGCATTGTGCTGACGAAGCTCGACGGCACCGCCAAGGGTGGAGTGGTGGTCGCTATCTCGCGCGAGCTCGGATTGCCGGTGCGCTACGTCGGGGTAGGCGAAAAGGCGAGCGACATCCTGCCTTTCAACGCCAACGATTTCGTGGAGTCGCTCTTTGCCTGAGCCCGCGGACTTCTCGACCCACAGCCTGGCCACCAATCCAAGTGCCGACGAACGGTTCATGGCGCTGGCCCTCGAGTTAGCGCGCAAGGGAATCGCCCTTGCCGCTCCGAACCCGCGGGTGGGGGCAGTGATCGTCGCTACCAGCGGCGATATCGTGGGAGAAGGGTTCCACACCTACGACGGTCTCAAGCACGCAGAAGTGATCGCCCTCGAGCAAGCGGGTGCGGCGGCACGCGGCGCCACCCTCTATCTCAATCTCGAGCCCTGCTCGCACCAGGGACGCACCGGCCCTTGCGCCGACGCAGTGATCGCGGCTGGTATCCGCAAGGTCGTCTGTTCCATGCGCGATCCGAACCCGCTGGTCAGCGGCAACGGCTTCGCGAAATTGCGAGCCGCCGGGATTGAGGTCGTGGAAGGCGTTCTCGCGGCAGAAGCACGCAAGCTGAATGAAGGTTTTGCCAAGCGCATTCGCACCGGGCTGCCGCTGGTTACGCTCAAAGCGGCCATGACCCTCGACGGAAAGATCGCGCCTCCGCCGGCCGAGCTGGCCGACGTCGCCAGTTCGCAGCCGGGCTGGATCACCAGCGAAATTGCCCGCGCGCATGTGCAGGAGCTGCGTCATGCGGCCGATGCCATCATGATTGGAGTGGGAACCGTGGTGAGCGACAACCCGCTGCTCACCGACCGCACTGGGCTTCCGCGACGCCGTCCTCTGTTACGCGTAGTGCTTGACTCGCAACTACGGTTGCCGCTGGATTCGCGGCTGGTGAAGACCGCGCATCACGATGTCCTCGTATTCTGCTCCTTTGCAGAAGAGAAAAAGCGCGCCGCGCTGGAAGATCGCGGTATCCAGGTCGAGCAGGTTCCACTCGCCAACAATGAGCCGGGCAGTGTTGCTCCCGTCGCCGGTGGACGCCCCAACCTCCTCTCGGTGGTCGAGCGCATTGGAGCACGCGAGTTGAACAGTATGATCATCGAGGGCGGGGCCGCGGTGAATTGGGCCTCACTCGCCGCCGGCATCGTGGACAAAGTATTTCTTTACTACGCGCCGAAGATCCTCGGCGGTGGAGGAGCTATTCCCTTCGCGCTGGGCGCTGGATTTCAGAAACTGGATGAAGCCGCGTACCTGCAAAAGCTCGAGCTGCACCGTTTCGGAGAAGACTTCGCGGTCGAAGGCTATCTCCGCGATCCCTACGGCAACTGATTCTCAGTCAGGACCGTCGAACCCTCGATCCAACGGATGAGCAGTTCGCAGATACGCTCTTTATGCGCGTCCGTGTCGTGGGTTAGCCAGGCGAGATCGTAGGATTCCGCCAGCTTCGGCCAGTCGCTTACGCGGTCGGCGATCACTTCATCCTGCGAGGAATAGAGCGCCAGTCGATGCGGCGGCTTGGCTATCAGTCGAACCCCATCCGCCCACGTCGGCGAACTCACGCAGGCCACGTTTAGATCGGACCGCGATTCTTCCTGGAGTTTGGCCGCCACCAGTCCGCCGAGACTGATCCCGATCACGCGCGCTTCACGCGGCAGGTTGAAGTCGCGCAAATAGTTGACGGAAGTCTCAGCGAAAACGTGAGGATCGTGGTGTGGCAGCAGCAACCGATGGTAGGTGAATTCAGGATGGATCTCGCGCAGCAGTGGTTCGAGCTTCGACACGCTGCCGAGTGGGGAGCCGCCTTTTCCGTGTAACAGGAAGATTTGTTTCATGGCCTGGAAAGGCCCGGAGCGGCTCCGGGCCTCGATCCCATTACGATTGCCGGGCGGCCTGCGCGCGGCGTTCCGCCACTTTTTTCTGGCGCGCAATCATCGCGGTCAGGCGGTCCTGCGCCTCGGAGGTGTGGTTGATGACAGTTTCGCACCTGCCCAGGAACGCGGGCTGTTCGAGTTTCTCGCGAACCTCGGCGAGGAAAGGAGCAAACTTCGCGAAGATGAAAAACATCTCGCCGGCATTGTCGAGGAAGATTCCTTCATGCAGCGCGCCACGCAACACCAGCGAAGCCGCCATCTCCCAAAAGGTAGTGACCTGGCGCATGTAAGCATTTTCCGGCGACGCCGAAGCTTCGAAGACCTTCACAATGTCCTGCGCCGATTGCGGCTGGAAGCTGGCAAGAAAGCCACGGGCCTCGCGCATCACGGATTCCCGGCGAAGATCGTAGAGTTTCAGAATGAGTTCAGCGTCTGCGTGTGTCGCTTTTCCAAAGTCCGGCATAAGCACCTCTGCTTACTAAGTTTCAAGAAAAAGGCCGCCGAATGGGCGGCCCTTTCTAGGCTACGTCTGCGGGCTTTTCGGGCTCCGCGATTTTAATTGAGTAATCACATTGCACAGTGTTTTCGGTTTCCGCGGCTTTCTTCTTGCCACGGCGCTTCGGCTCATCGGCCGCCGCTGCTTTGTTGTTCGGACAGCTCAGGTACTTGCCGGATTTCAAATTCTTTTCCAGCAAATATTCGCTGCCGCACTGCGGACACTTCTCCGCCACCGGCTTGTGGGCCGAGGTAAAATCGCACTTCGGATAGCGTGAGCAGCCGTAGAAGAAGTTGCCGCGCCGGGCTTTCTTCTCGACGATCTCGCCTTCATTGCACTGCGGGCACTTCACTCCAACAAAGTTCTGCTTGATCCACTTGCACTCGGGATACCCGCTGCACGAAACGAACTCCCCGAAGCGCCCATGCCGCAGCACAAGCGGACGGGTGCATTCCGGACATTTCTCATCGAGCGGAACATCGGGAATTTTCTTTGCCTGGTCGAGCCGCCGCGTGGTCTTGCATTCCGGATAGCCGGTGCAGGCCATGAACTGTCCGAAGCGCCCGCGCTTCAGCACCATTGGGCGTCCGCAGTTCTCGCAGTACTCTTCCTGCTCGGTTTCCTGCACGTCGGCCGTGTCGAGGTCGGGCAGGTCGATCGGATTTTCCTTGGTGAAAGTGCAGCTGTTCGGATCCTTCTTGTCGTACGAACTGCACGCGAAGAACGAGCCGTGCTTGCCCCACTTGATCACCAGCGGCGAGCCGCATTTTTCGCATTTCTCGTCGGTCGGCTTTTCCATGCGCTTGATGTTTTCCATGTGCTTCTGCGCATAGTCGAGGTTCTGCTCGAACTTCCCGTAGAACTCGGTCAGGGTGTCGGTCCACTTCTTCTGGCCGTCTTCCACTTCGTCGAGCTCTTCTTCCATCCGCGCGGTGAATTGCGTGTCGAAGATCTCCTTGAAGTTTTCCACCAGCAGGTCGGTCACGACCATGCCAATTTCGGTCGGAAAGAACTTGCCTCCCCGGCCGGGAGTTTTCTGCACGTAGCCGCGGTCCTGGATCGTGCTGAGGATGGCGGCGTACGTCGAAGGACGGCCAATCCCCTGCTCTTCCAGTTCCTTCACCAGCGACGCCTCGTTGTAGCGCGGCGGCGGTTCGGTGAAGTGCTGCTCCGGCTTGATCTCCTTCATCGTCAGCGTCTGGCCTTCGGTCAGCGGTGGCAGCTTGTGCTTGAGCGCGTCGTCTTCCTCGTCCTTGGTGTCCTTCGATTCTTCGTAAACCTTCAAGAAGCCTTCGAACTTCAGCACCGATCCGGTCACCCGGAAGTTATAGGTGCGGTCTGCCTTGGCATCAATATCGACGGTCGTCTGGTCGAAGACTGCCGGAGCCATCTGCGAAGCCACAAAGCGCTGCCAGATCAGCTTGTAGACCCTGAGTTCGTCGTCTTTCAGGTACGCCTTCAAGTCATCGGGAGTACGCGAAGCCGACGAGGGACGAATGGCTTCGTGCGCGCCTTGCGCATCCTTTTTCTGTTTGAACGTGTTCGGCGACTCCGGCAGGAACTCGTTGCCGTAGGTCTTGCCGACCAGCTCGCGTACCTCAGTCAGCGCTTCGTTGGAGACGCGCGTCGAATCGGTACGCATATAAGTAATGAGGCCGATCGTTCCTTCCTCTCCCAGTTCTACGCCTTCGTAGAGGTGCTGCGCGATCATCATCGCGCGCTTCACGCTCATGCCCAGCTTGCGCGAGGCGTCCTGCTGGAATTTGCTGGTTGTAAAAGGCGCGACCGCATTGCGGCGGCGCTCGCGATTATCGACGGAGCGCACCGTCCAATCCGCTTTATTCAGCGCATCGACGATCTTCTTCGATTCTTCTTCGTTCCCAACTTCCGTCTTTTCGCCATCGATGCCGGTAAAGCGCGCGTCAAAGTCAGGCGGCTTCTGCCCGTGCAGCAGCGCGTCGATCGTCCAATATTCCTTGGTGATGAACGCCTTGATGGCGCGTTCGCGTTCGACAATTAGCCGCAGGGCAACGGTCTGCACTCGTCCGGCGGAGAGACCACGGCGGACTTTGTCCCACAATAAAGGTGAAACCTGGAAACCGACCAAGCGGTCGAGAATGCGCCGCGTCTGCTGCGCGTCGACCAGGTTGCGGTCGATCCCGCGAGGATGCTGGAAGGCTTCCTGCACCGCTTTCTTGGTGATTTCGTTAAATGTGACCCGATAGAAAGGCTGGTCGCCGCTTTTCTTCTTTTTTCTGCCGTCGCCGTCGCCCAGTTCTTCGGCAAGATGCGCGGCGATGGCTTCGCCTTCGCGGTCCGGGTCAGGCGCCAGGTAAATCGCATCCGCGGTCTTCGCCAGCTTCTTCAGCCGCGCGACGACCTTCTCTTTTCCAGGAATTACGACGTACTCGGTCTCAAAATCGTTCTCTACATCCACCCCGAGGCCCTTCTTGGGCAGGTCCTTAATATGGCCGAGCGAAGCTTCGACTTCGTAGCCTTTCCCAAGATACTTTTGAATCGTCTTGGCCTTTGCCGGCGACTCGACGATTACCAATCCCTTAGACAATGCTTCCTCTTTCCGGTTTGAATTCCTACAGATGCTGCTGGGAAGAATAAGACGCTATGACACTTTCCAAGAAACTAGCACGGAATTTGTCAGCGCCGCAAAAATCTCACATGACACGAACATAGTACTTTCCCGGCATCTGCCTGATTTTGCTTGCCATTTCGAGCTCGAACAAAGCCGAAAATATCTCCGCCGACGAAAGACGCCCGTCCAGCTTTTCCATCAGTGTATCGATGTGTACGGCTTCATCGGCGCGCAGAAGGGCATAGACCTTTCGTTCCTGCGCCGGCATTTCCTGCTGGTCGAATAGAGATGCTGTGACTGGCTGATCGGTCGCAGCGGCCTCCCTCGTCGGCCTACCTGCAGGCGTACATCGGTGGGCAGTTCTTCCCATACGTCTTCCCACGTAGCCACCAGCTTGGCGCCCTGCTTGATCAGCGTATTCGGTCCCCACGCGAGTTTGTTTGTCACGTTTCCGGGAACAGCAAAGACCTCGCGGCATTGTTCCAACGCGCAGCGTGAGGTAATGCGCGTCCCGCTGTACTCGCCCGCCTCCACGACCAGAACTCCGACGGAGAGCCCGCTGATGATGCGGTTGCGTATGGGAAAGTTCTGCGGCGCTGGAAAGGTTCCAGTCGGAAATTCGCTGATCAGCGCGCCGCCATACTCGAGAATCTGCTCCGCCAGCTTCTTATTGGCGCGAGGATAGATCTCATCGACCCCGGTCCCGAAGACGGCGACCGTCCTGCCGCGGGCATTGACGGCTCCACGATGGGCGGCGGTATCGACTCCGCGTGCCAGCCCACTGAATAAGATGAGCCCACGTGCCGCAAGGTCGCAGGAGAGCCGCTCGGCCATCCCCAGCCCATAAGGCGTAGGGTGGCGCGTCCCCACTACCGCGATCCCCGGCTTGTTCAGGATCGAGGCGTCGCCACGCACCCGCAATGCCAGCGGCGGATCATAGATCTCCATCAGTCTCTGCGGATACTCGGCATCCCCAATGGCTACAATCTTCCCGCCCGCCTCGGCGGTCTTCACTAGCTCTTCTTCCGCCAGCTCCGACGATTTCCCGAGTGCCACCGACTGCGCCGAGGCCGCCGGCAATCCTGCCGCTTCCAACTCGGTTAACGAAGCACGAAAAACACGCTCGATGTCGCCGAAGTGTTCCACCAGCCGCCGTCCGCGGGTGGGGCCGAGTTGCGGCGTCAGGGAAAGCGCTAACCACTGCCGCTGGCGCACTCCGACGTTTCCGGTTTCCATTACCGTCATGCAAGGGTCCCGTATTTGCTAGAATCGTCCGTTTGCCCGAAGGCTTATGGCTCAATTGAGAGTTTCCGCAATTTCTTTCCTGAATACAGCACCGCTAATGTGGGACTTCGAGCATGGCAGCGCCGGATCCGGCTTCGATGTGCATTACACGATTCCCTCCCGCTGCGCCGAGGAACTCCGCGAAGGCAGCGCCGATATCGGCATCATCCCGGTTTTTACTTACGCCCTGATTCCCAATCTGGTCATCATTCCTGACATCGCCATCGCAACCAAGGGCGTGGTTCGATCCATCCTCCTCATCAGCAAAGTTCCCGTCGAACAGGTCAAGAGCGTTGCCCTCGACACATCGTCGCGTACCAGTGTTGCCCTTACGCGCGTACTCTTTGCGAAGTTCTGGGGCGGCGAACAGACATTTCTTTCGCACGATCCCGATGTCGAGCAGATGCTCGCGAAGTGCGACGCTGCCCTGGTCATCGGCGACCCGGCACTGCGCGCCAGGACGACCGGCTATTACGTGTACGATCTCGCGACCGAGTGGAAGAAATTTACCGGCAAGTCTTTCGTCTTCGCCGTATGGGCCCTTCGCATGGCAGCCCTCAACAGCAGCGCCCCGGCCCTGGATGTCGTCGAGATTTTCCAGCGCTCCCGTGACCACGGCCTGGAGCCGGCGCACATCGACGAACTCGCGCGCGCGTGGGCACCGAGAGTTGGAATCTCAGAACAAAACGTGCGCACCTATTTGACTGAGAATATCCATTACCATCTCGACGCCGAGAACCTGGAAGGATTGGCGCTGTTTTTCCAGTATTGCGCCGAACTCGGCTTGATCGAAGCGTCGCCCGATCTTCGCTTCCTGGTAGCGCGTACCTGTCTCGCCAAGCCTGGCGAGTGACCGTCGGCTGTAAATTCGTGCAAATCATGCGCCGAGCAGTCTGTTTCTTGCTTCTAAGTGATTAGCAGGAACTATGCTCCTCGTACTCTTCAGCTCGCACGCCCTCATGCAATGGCTGCACCGCCTTGGCGGTCCCGGCCTGCTCCTGCTTGCGCAGGTCGACAATTCACCCATCCCTGTGCCGGGCAGCATGGACGTGTTGCTGATCATCCTCGCCACCTCGCGCAAAGACCTCTGGTGGTATTACGCCCTGATGGCCCTGATTGGCGCGATGGTCGCGGGCTACGTCACCTACCGCCTCAGCATGAAGGGCGGCAAGGAAACGTTGGAAAAGAAAATTGGCGAGCGGCGAGCGAAGAAGGTTTACGCCGTCTTCGAAAAGTATGGATTCCTGTCAGTCTTTCTCGGCGCGATGGCGCCGCCGCCGGTACCGATGTCCGCGTTCCTGATGGCCGCCGGGGCCATGCAATATCCGCTGAAAAAATTTCTCGCCGCGCTCTTCTTCGGCCGCGCCATCCGCTACACCCTGGTTGCCTATTTCGCTTCGCTCTACGGACACGCCCTCATCCGCGGGATGAACCGGTACTACAAGCCCATGCTGATCGCGGTAATCGTGCTCTCGGTGGCCGGCGGTTTAGCTGGGCTGTACTATTGGCGGCGTCACAAGCGGGACAGCAAGAAACCTAACGAGCCCAAGCCAGCGCGGGCCGCCGCATAAAAAAATGGCGACGGAGTCCGTCGCCATCTCTGCTGCAAAATTCTGCGATTACTGCCTCGGCGCGTAGTATCCCTTGCGAGCCCGCACTTTGTATTTCTTGTTATCGGCAGAAATCTCAATCGGACGATAGCGGCCATCTTTCTTGAAATCGGCGGGAAGGTACGACACCGCATACTGGCTGCGCAATTCATCCTGGATCTCGGAAAACGCGTTCGCCACATCCGAGATCTTGAAGGGGAAAAACGCGCGTCCGCCGGTTGCCTCGGCAAAACGCTCCAGCACTTTGTCGCCGCGCAGCTTGATGCCGCTGGTGTTGGTGGAAATTGTGTAGATGATCACCTCGGCGCGCTGCGCCATCTCCACCGCTTCTTCGCGGGTTACGCGGCTCTGGTTATCTTCACCGTCGCTGAGCAGGATGATCGCCTTGCGGGTCGCCGTGCCGGCATTCTCTTTCAGCAGCTTGTCGCGGCAGGCGTAATAAATAGCGTCGTACATCGCGGTGCCGCCACCCGGGCGCAGCATGCGCACGCCCTTGCCGAGCTGGTCCGTGTCGTCGGTGAAGTCCTGCGTCACTTCCGCAGTGGTATCGAAGCCGATCACGAATGCTTTATCGAACTTGGGCCGAATGATCTGGTTGAGGAACTCGATCGCCGACTCCTGCTCGAAGCGGAAGCGGTCACGCACCGAATTGCTGGCGTCGATCAGCAGACCGACGCGCAGAGGCAGGTTGGTTTCCTTGCGGAACGAGTTGATCTGCGCCACCGGCTTGCCGTCATCGATGAACCTGAAATCGTTCTGCTGCAGGTCTTTGACAAAGTGATTGCGCTTGTCGGTGACAGTGAAGATCACGTTGACTTCGTTCACGCCCACCTTAATGGTGGGGATGTCCGCATCGACCGGAGCGCCCGCATCGCCTGTCTGCGGCTTGGCTGCCGGTCTCGCAGCTGGCGGCGCTGGCGGATCCTTCGGCACCGTTGGCAGATCGATTCCGGAAGATGGTTGCGAGGAAGGACTCTGCGCCGGCGAAGACTCCGCCGCGTTCTGTTTTTGCTGCTGTTGTTGCAACGTGGCGGAGGGCGCCGACGGAAGCTCCGCCGGCTGCTGCGCAGCGGCCAAAGTTGCCGCCCATAAACCTGGCAAAAGTACCCAATGTTTCATGCGATAACGCCATTATAAGCCGAGCTGCCGGGGCAACACCGTGTTAAGCCGAGCACCTTCGGTCTAGTCCGACCGAGGCTGCGGATGCAGCACGCCCTCCAGAAAAACTTCCAGCTCATGGGGAATCGGCCGGGCAAACGACAACGCCTTCCCTGTCTTCGGCTGTTGGAGTTCGATCGCCGCCGCATGCAGGAAATTTCGGTCGAGTGACGGCATTTTCGACGCGATCCCCTTCAGCGCCTTGGTGACCCGCAGCTCACCCGGCGCGCCGTATAACGAATCGCCCACCACCGGATGCCCAAGACTCGCCATATGTACCCGGATCTGGTGCGTTCGTCCCGTCTCAATCCGCACCTCGATGAGCGCGAACTTGCCGTAGGGCGACTCCAGTCGCTCCAGCACCTGGTAGTGGCTTACCGCGTCACGTCCACTCGGGCCCCGCGTCGTCATACGGGTTCGCCGCGAGGCGTCGCGGGCGATCGGAGCGTTGATCGTGCCCTTCAATTTCTTGGGCCAGCCATGCACCAGGGCAATGTATTTCTTATGGACCTTGCGGGCAGAAAACTGTTCTGCCAGCTTGCGGTGCGCCAGATTGTTTTTTGCGACGACGATCAGCCCGCTGGTTTCCTTGTCCAGCCGGTGCACGATGCCCGGCCGCAGTTCCCCCCCTACTTCCGAAAGCCCTCCGAAACGATGCAGCAGCGCATTCACCAGCGTGCCGCGGTTCCGCGCCTCTTCCGTCGATCCCGCCCCGGCGTGCACCATCATCCCCGCAGGCTTGTTGATCACCGCCAGGTCATCGTCTTCGTAAACCACATCCAGCGGAATGTCTTCGGCAATGGCGCGCAAAGGAGGCGGCTGATAAATGCCAACGACTTCGATCGATTCGCCGCCACGCAGTTTGAAGGAGGGCTTCGAGATTTTTCCGTCGACCAGGATTTTCTCGTCTTCGATCAGCGCCTGCACCCGCGCCCGGCTGACGTCGGGCAAGTGCGCCACCAGGAATTGATCGAGACGCGAGCCGGCATCGGCATCCGTGGCGGTCAGAGATGGCAAAACAGCATTCACACCACCATCATATCTGCGGCGCCTCCGCGCCATGCCCGCCTCCGCAAAGAGAAAAGGCCCGTCCCTTTGCGTAATAGGGGCGAGCCTTTTCCGGTGTACTGTTGGGATTGGCTAGAGGCGGTCACACGCCCTGACTCCCGCCGTAGCGTTTGTCAGGATTTCCGTGGCCTCAGCTAAACCCGAACGGGTTTGCGAGCACTTCGGGCGTGACGCCCTAAGCCTCAGCCACCTCACCAATCTTCAGGTTCGAAGATCTACCACAACTGTCAGACAAGGTCATCGGACCACCTCCTTCCCGGTGTAAACGCAGATTAGCAAAAGGCAGAGTAGGTCGCAACCTTGCGAAGTTAACTACGAGAAGACCCCGTTTTATCAGGGCGAAACGTGCTTCCAGCGATACATATCGGCTTGCGGTAGCCCGATCTGCTGCAGGACGCGGCACACGAACTGCGCCGCCATTTCTTCGGAACGTTGCGGTTGATCGTAGAAGGCGGGGATGACCGGGAAGATGGTCGCACCGGCGTCCGCCGCCTGCGACATGTTGCGGAGATGGATTTTATTGAACGGGGTCTCGCGTACACACAGGATCAGCTTGCGCTGTTCCTTCAGGCAAACATCGGCGGCGCGCTCGATCAACTGGTCCGCCAGGCCGTTGGCGATTTTGGCCAGCGTCCCCATGCTGCAGGGGATGACGACCATGGCGTCGTTGGGATACGAACCGCTGGCCACCGAGGCGCCGATATCTTCATTATTCAGGGTTTCGATCTTGGTTGACGATGCCCCCAGCAATTGCTGGACGAGATGGCTGCGGCCGGTCAGCCCAAGTTCTTCGGCGATCACCCGCAAAGCGCTGTCGGAGGCGATAAAGTTCGCCTTTTCAATACGTTGGTCTGCTTCTACCCGGCGTAGTGTCTCCCGCAGGAAGACCGAGCCGCTGGCCCCGGTGGTTGCAATTGTCAGAATCAAGGTTGCTGAATTCTCCGCGCCTGCATCCAACTTATCCCTGTTGTTCTTTGCAAGTTCATGGCAACTACGTCTACCCTCAGGTTCCGCCGGCACGCAGCGCAAATCCAAGCGCTGATCGAGGTCGAGCGAAGCATACGAGCCACGGACCCTAACAACCGGCGCAAGTATCTGCGCGAGTTCACTGAAGCCTTTCAATCGTATCACTCTGTTCAAAGCGCGGCACAGGTGCGCCAGCAGCTGGCGGCGAGCGATATCGTCCTCGTCGGTGACTACCACGCCCTGCCCAGCTCCCAGCTTTTTTGCGAGAAGGTCATTACTCAACTGGCGGCCGAAGGACGGCAGGTGGTGCTCGGGGTCGAGACGGTCTTTGCCCGCGATCAGCATCTGCTCGACGAATGGAGCTCGCGCGAGATCGACGGCGCCGAGTTGCGCGAACGCCTGCGCTACGACGCCGACTGGGCCTACGACTGGTTCCCTTTCTACCGTCTACTGGAAACCGCACGGGCAAATTGCCGTCGCATCTACGGCCTTGATTGCTGCCCGCGCAACGATCTTCGCAAGATCGCGCGCCGTGATGAACATGCCGCCGAACGCATCCGCCGCATTCGCAAGGAAAATCCCAAGGCGGTCATCGTGGTGCTCTTCGGCGAATCGCATCTCGCGCCTAACCATCTGCCACAGGAAATCCGCACCCTGCTGCCTGAGCTCAAAGTCACCACCGTCCTACAGAATGTCGATGCCCTCTACTGGAAGGCCGGCGGCGAACGTCGCTCCATGGTCGAAGCCGTGCGCGTGCGCGACGATGTACTCTGCGTCTTCAACGCGACGCCCCTGGAAAAGTACGAGAGCTATCGCATGTACCTGGAGCGCTGGGCGCGTGAGCCGCGGGCCTCGCTCGATCTCGCCCCCACCGTCTTCAACCTGATCGACGCGCTCCTGCAGTTCCTCAACATCGATAAGTACACCACCGCCGCGGGTACGTCAGGACAGTGCATCGTCGATGCCTTTCCCGAGGTCTTTCACCGCCGCACCGAAGACGCTATCGCCCGCCTGGTGTTGCGCAAAGGCGGCGGCAATGAGTTGCGTTCCGTGCTGGCGCGCCTCAACCAGTACGGATGTTGCTATGCTCCGCGACTGAATACGTTTTTCGTGCGCCATGTCGAGATGCTGCACCTGACGGAAGAGATCGCCTGGTATGTCCACCGCGTTTGCCGTGGCGCCATCGGCAAAACGCCGGCTGCCGTCGTCGAGCGCAGCCCGCGGGATTTGTTCTACGAGCAGGCGATGGAATGCACGCTGCGCTATTTCGGATCGCGGGTCCTCTATCCCGCTCGGCCGGTGCTGCGCGAAGAAGATCTTTACGCGATGTACGGTTCACCCGAGACGCAAGCGGAATTCCCGCCCGCAGAGTTCGAAGCGCTGATCGATTTTCTCGTCATGCACAAAGATTACGAAGCGCACCGCGGAAAGTATTGGCGCACCCCACTGCTGATCGAGCGCGGAATCCAGGAGACTGGCCGAAAGTTCGACTACCTCACCCGAACCATGGGACAACTGCTGGCCAACGAGCTCTACGACGCCTACCTCGCGGGACAAGTCAGCAAGCGCAGCCTTCGGGCCTTGTTCTTCACCGATCTCAGCGCACCAGGCGCCGCCGAAGCTGCCTATTTTTCCATTGCCCAGCGCTGCTGCCTCAAACCTGCGCGCCGCATGGCCGCATAGTAAGCTGGTTCCTCCATCCTCATGAATGCCGACGCGATCCGTAAACTCTTTCAGCAGGTAAAACAAGGTACTGTCACTCCCGACGATGCGGTGCAGCAGTTGCGGCACCTGCCCTTCGAAGACCTCGGCTTCGCCAATGTCGATCATCATCGCGCGCTACGCGTGGGGATGGCAGAGGTGATCTTCGGCCCGGGAAAAGCTCCCGACCATCTGGCAAAAATTTTCGTCTCCCTCTCCAAGCAAGGAAATAACGTGCTGGCGACCCGCTGCAATGACGCCCAATATCGAGCGGTCAAGAAGCGTGTGCGCAAAGCGGAGTACAACGAGCTCGCCCACGCCATCGTGTTGCGGCAAGACAAGAAAATCTACGGCAAAGGAAAAATCGTTGTCGTCTCCGCCGGCACCAGCGATATCCCGGTGGCGGAAGAAGCCGTCCTCACCGCCGAGCTCATGGGAAACGAAGTGCAACACCTCTTCGACGTCGGGGTCGCCGGCATCCATCGCCTGCTCGCCCGGCGCGAGGTGCTGATGGATGCCCGCGTTCTCGTGGTGTGTGCCGGCATGGAAGGCGCGTTGCCCAGCGTGGTCGGCGGCCTGACTTCGGTTCCCGTCATCGCCGTGCCTACCAGCATTGGCTATGGAGCGGCTTTTGGCGGCCTGGCGGCCCTGCTTGGCATGCTGAATTCCTGCGCGTCGAATGTAACCGTGGTGAATATCGATAACGGCTTCGGTGCAGGCTATGTTGCCTCGATGATCAACCGCCTCTAGCTAGGGCGCTAAGAAGTCCGCCGGTGTGAGCGCTACGATTTTCCAGCCCTTCTTGCTGCGCACCATCTCCACCCGCACCTGCCGGTCGCGCCGCACCGGAGGGCTGCTCGCATCCGCCGGCTCCGCTTCCATCTGCATCTCCACCAGGGCAACGCCTTTGCTGCTATCCACGCTGGTCTGCACAATGCGATAAAAAACCCGGATTGCATCGTAGCGCCGGAAAAATCCCTCGAGCTGGTCGCGAAACGCCAGGTAACCGTCCATTTGGTCGGGATCGAAGGCCGAGAGCAGCCGGTGTTCGTTGTGCCCCTCCAGCCCATCCTTGAGCTGCCGCAGGACCCGGTTGACGGTGGCTTCGGAGAAATCATTGCCCTGGTCCGTAGCCGCCTGGCTCGGGGGCGTCTCCGCCGTCGGCGGGTTCTGCGCCAGGGCGGTTCCCACCACGATCATCCAGAGGACTAGCCAGTGAAGTTTGCGCATAACGAAGCTCGTGCTGCAGTTTAGCTGATCCGCACCCAACGAAGAAGACTTCTGAATTCAATGGTTTAGAGGTGCCCCTCCGCTTGGCGTGAAGGAAACCCCGTTTTTACAGTGGTTTACAACCGCTTCGCCCCGGTGGGTAGCTGCCCAGCGGCAGTTCGGGTCCGGCAGCATGGCCGTAAAGCCTCGTCGCAGTGCATAATACGGAGGGCATTCTTCGCCGGAAAGTACCTGTGGGCTGGGGCTTTGCGGCCATACACCCGAGCCGTTCACGAAGCTTTACATTCCCGATAATCCCTTCAAAGGACGAAACTTTCTCGTTCATGCTGGGTTCATTTGGATGTGAGCAGCGTTGCCATAACGCGTGGGCTGCTGGGACTTGAACCGGCGTCGGACGTACCGACGAAACGGGATGCCAGGAAATTCTCGGCTGAGCGTGAGCGAATGGCAATGGAACCTGCTGTGTTAGAGCAATTGAGCGACGCGGAAGTCATGCTCCGCGTGGCCAAGGGCGATGACGCAGCCTTCGACTACCTGGTCGAAAAATTCCGCCGGCCGATTGTCAGCTTCATGTATCGCACTACACATAATCAGGCGACGGCGGAGGAACTGGCGCAGGAAGTTTTCTTGCGCGTCTATCGCTCTCGCGAAAGCTACGAGGCGAGCGCGAAGTTTACGACCTGGCTGTATCGCATCGCGACCAACCTGGCGGTGAACAATGCGCGCGACACGAAACACGAACGCGCCGAGAACCAGGTCAGCATCGACGAGCCCGACGAAGAGACCGGGACGACGATGGATGTAGCCGACACGCGCATGTCGGTGGAGCAGCAGCTGCTCCGCAATGAGCGCTTGCAGGCTATCCGTAAAGTCGTAGAGGCACTGCCGGAGCGGCAACGCATGGCGGTGCTGATGCACAAGTATCAGAATATGGATTACAAGGAGATCGCCGCGGTTCTGAAGTTGAGCGAGTCGGCGACCAAGTCGTTACTGTTCCGCGCCTACGAAAGTTTGCGCGAGAGCTTACAGCAGTTCTTATAGGGTGTGAAGGTGGCAGTGATGAAGTGCAATGAGATTCGTGAACAGATGTTCGAGCTGGTAACGGCGGAGAGGCTTGCCCCCGAGGTGCGCACGCACCTGGACGGCTGCGCCGCGTGTTCCGCCGAGTTGGCTTCGATGCAGCGGACCATGTCCCTGCTCGATGAATGGGAGGCGCCCGCGCCTTCACCGTTCTTCGACACGCGGCTGAAAGCGATGCTCCGCGAGGAGCAGGCCCAAGCCGCGCAGAAGCACAACTGGATCTTCGACTGGTTCCGTAAGCCGGTGCTCGCGGCAGCCGCCGCGGTGGCCTTGGTGGTGGGAGCAGGCGTGTATGCGGGCGTTCAGAATGCCACTTATCACGTCGACAATGGCATGGTGGCGCAAGGCGATCCCGCCATCCGCGATCTCCAGACGCTCGACAAAGATCAGGATGTCATTAACAACTTCGCCGCGCTGGACGACGATCCAAGTAACGACGACCAAAGCGCAGGTACCGCGGAATAAGCGGTGTTTGTATTCAAGTTGCACGACTGAGGCTGTAGGATGCGCAGGGAACGACAATTCGCGATGGTGTTGGCAATCGCTCTCGCACTGGGAGTGACCCCGGTGTTCGCCCGCCAGCACAACGACGCACCGCATCCCGCCGTTCGTTCCGGCGGTGGTGGACAGGTGCGTTCCGCGCCGCGCAGGCAGTCTTACCCCGGACAGCGCCAGGTTGCGCGTCCGCCGCAAAGCTACAACGGCAGCCGCTTCGCCGGCGGGCAGAACTCCGTACCGCGTCCCCCGCAGGCTGGAGGTTCACACCTCGCCGGACAGGAACCGCAAGTCGGTAATGCGAGGCCGGTGCCGCGTCCCCCGACCATCGGAACTCCGCGTGATGTGCACAACGGTCCCCACGCGGGCGATTGGCTGCGGCGCTACAACACTCTGCCTGCGCAGCAGCGGCAGCACGCCCTGGAGAACGACCCCAATTTCAAGCGTCTTCCGCCTGCCGACCAGCAGCGCTATCGCAACCAGTTGAACCAGTTTTCCAACAAGTCGCCCCAGGATCAGCAGCGCCTCATCAACCGTATGGACGCGTGGGGTCACTTGTCGCAAGCGCAGAAAGACCAGGCGCGCAACACTTACAACCAGTTGAAGTCGATGCCGTCCGACCGCCAGCAGCAGGTCAACCAGGCCTACCACCGCTTGCGCGCCATGCCGCCTTCCGCCCGCGAGCAGGTGCTCAACAGCCCCGAGTTCCAGGGCCGCTACAGCGAACAGGAACGCACCGTCATCCGCAACATGACGGACATCAACAACAGCCTGCCCCATTAACGGCGCGCTTTGTAGGGCCACAACATCTCTTTCATTCAGACTCGCATTGCCTTCGATCTCAGAGGCACCGTCCACAATCCTCGGAGACTGGGCACGATTAACGCCTGCAGATCCGCTACCCAAGCGCGCAGCGCGATTCGCCGTTAAAGCCCGGGGCGATCAGCCCCGGGAAGAATTGCGCAAATTCCTCAAGCCCCGCAGGGCGGCAGGCTCTTCGCCGCAAGGCGACCTAGCCTTGCAGGCCAGGACGACCGCAATGCGACACCACATTTCGCCATGTGCGCCTCCCAGATCACCCTCACCCCTGCACTCTCGAAACTCAAGCGCGCAGCGCGATTCGCCGTTAAAGCCCGGGGCGATCAGCCCCGGGAAGAAACGCAGGAAATCGCCCAAGCCCGAAGGGCGGCAGGCTCTTGGCTGCAAGGCGATCAGCCTTGCAAGCACGCCGCGGTCGATTGCCTTCTGCCCCCGGAACTCATCAACCGCCGCACCCTCGATCCATCTCCGGGACTCATCCACCCACGCTCTACCGAAACTCAAGCGCGCAGCGCGTTTCGCCGTTAAAGCCCGGGGCGATCAGCCCCGGGAACAGGGCGGCTGACCCTCCGCGAACATGCCTTCCGCGCGCTTCTCAATCCCATGGCAAATGAGAAGGGCATTAAATTCCGCCAGGAAGTCGCGTTTGCGATGATGCTCCTCCTGCTGCAGAATGTATTCCTTCACCTTCGCAAGGTTCGACGCGCTCACGCTGAAACATCCGTAACTCGCTTGCCACGCGAACAAATGTCCGCGGTCGTTCATCCACTTTGACGTCTTTGCCTTGAGCGCGCACACCACGCTCGACGCTGAGAGTTTCGGCGGCAGCTGCAGCAGAATGTGCACGTGGTCTTCCATCCCGCCGACCGCCTCGATTGGAATTCCATAATCCTTCGCGACCCGACGCAGATCGCAATAAACGTCGTTTTGTAGAGAAGCTTTCAGGAAGGGACGTCGCTCTTTGGTCGAGAAAACTAGATGAAGATAATTGCGCGCGTAGGGATGCGACATCGTTTTACGGTAAGCAATGCAACCCAAGCGGGATGTGACGCGACGCACAACAGAATGGTCGTTCGACGAAACGTTCAGTACGCGATCAATTCCACGACGCCATCGTGCGCCGGATGCCTAACGCGGTCTGCCGGATCTCGTCCGCATCCGAGGCTTCGGGATTCATCTTCAAGTATTGCTCGAGATCGGTGGCGGCGCCCGATAACATTCCAACGCTGAAACGCAGCATCGCGCGCTGCTTCACATCTTCCGGCGACCGAGGATAGATCGCCAGCACCAAATCGACGATCGCCAGCGCCTTCTTGAATTGCCGCAGCGACATGTAAATGTGTCGCAGGTTATTCAGCATGCGGGTGAGAATCTGCCGCCGGCTTACCGGCAACAGGAATTCCGGCTTGAAGCGGATCTCGCCGGAGTAGATCTCCTTCATGCGCTGTTCGCAGTCGTCCGCGCTTAACATCGATCCGCTGTTGAAGGGATCGATCAGGATTTGCCTGCCCTCGACGTCGTACACCTTCAGCAGAAAATGCCCCGGCATGCCCACCCCGACCAGCGGCAGGCCGACACGCCGTGCTACTTCCATGTAAAGGACCGAAAGCGTAATCGGAATGCCCAGGCGCCGCTCGATCACGTCATTCAGAAATGAGTTGCGGGGGTCGTAATAATCCTCGCGATTCCCGCGATACCCCATCTCCTGGAACATCACCTGGTTGAGCGCCGTGATCATGTCGACCACCGTCAGCTCCGGCGAAATCTGCTTGCGCACCCGCACGGCCAGTGCCTCGATGCGCGCCACGCAGCTGCGCGTGTCGAGCTCCGGATAGGCGGTGCGTGCAATCGTGAGCGACGCTCGCAGCAGGTCGATGCGGTCATCCTCAATGTCGGCGCGCACCAGCGCCGCGAAGGCCTCGGTTACCGATCGTGTGCGCACCCCCTGCATGCGCCAAGATTAGCAGACTTCCTGAGTCTCGCAGCCATCCGTCCAGACATGCCCAACTGCTCTTCCAGACAGAAAAAGGCGCCTGCACCGGCGCCTTTTAGACCGCATACGTAGTTAGTTGCGGAACAGGTTCTTGGCCAGGAACAGCGCGTTCGCCGGACGCTCTGCCAGCCGCCGCATGAAGTAGGGATACCACTCCGTCCCGAACGGCACGTACACCCGCAGCCCCCAACCTTCCTTGATGAGCTGCTCCTGTAACCCGCGCCGTACCCCGTAGAGCATCTGGAACTCGAAGGCGTTGGCGGGAATGGCCTCGCCCTTGGCGAACTCTTTCAGCTCCGTGATGATGGTCTCATCGTGCGTCGCCAGCCCGTGATAGACGCCGCTTTTCATCAGCCTCTTGGCCAGCTTCACGTAGTTCGCATCTACTTCCGATTTCGCCTGGAACGCAATCTCCGGCGGCTCCTTGTAAGCCCCCTTGCACAGGCGTATGCGGATGCGCTCCGACAGCAGCTTCTCCACATCGGCTTCGCTGCGCCGCATGTACGACTGGATCACCGCGCCCACCCGACCCGCATGGCCTGGGATCCTATGCAGCTCATGCACGAAATCCAGCGTGCGCTGCGTGTAGGGCGAACCCTCCATGTCGATGCGCACGAAGTTGTTGATCGAGACTGCATGCGCCACCAGTTCAGAGACAAGCTGATGACAAAGCTGTGGATCGACATCCAGCCCCATGTGGGTCAGCTTCAGGCTGATGTTCGCGTTCAATCCATCTTTCTGAATTTCATCCAGCAGGTTGTGATAGAGCTGCGCGCTCTCGCGGGCCTCCGCAGGATTCGTGACGTTCTCGCCCAGGTTATCGACGCTTACCGTCGCGCCCATTGCATTCACCCGGCGGGACGCGTCGATCGCGTCTTTCACTTCAAGGCCGGCGGCGAAGCGCCCCGACATGCGCCGCCCCAGCGCGGAACTTTCCGCAAAATGGCGCAGCGGTTTGTTTTCGGATAGCCCGATGAAGAGTGCTCTTAACATGATGGCCTCGCAGGAAACGGCAGGAAGAAAGAAAAGGAAGAAATAAATGAATACATAATGTACGAAGTACGACTGATCTTTGTACCACTTCCCCAGCGCCGCCGCCCATGACGTAGGTCACAAACACCTGTTCATCGCACTGGCACGCCGATGTTTTCCGGGCAAACAGGACATCGTAGCAGAAGGGATTGCCGCTGCGCAGCGGCTAGATGGTGTAGTCCTGCGGCGTTTGCGCGTTGGGAAAGAACGCGCCGTAGATCATCTTGCGCAACTGGGTAAAGCCATAGTCCGAGCGGTCGCGCGGCCGCGGCAAATCCACGCCCACGATGTTGCGGATCCTCCCCGGCTGCGCCGACATGATCACCACCCGGTCCGCCAGGTAAATCGCTTCATCGATGTCATGGGTCACCAGCACCATGGTCGTTCGCTCCGCCTCCCAAATCCGCAGGATCTCCTGCTGCATGCGGATGCGGGTCAGCGCATCGAGCGCCCCAAATGGCTCGTCGAGCAACAGCACCCGCGGCTGGTTCGCCAGGGCGCGGGCAATCGCCACCCGTTGCGCCATGCCGCCCGACAGCTGGTGCGGATAACGTTGCGCAAATTCCGTCAGCCCCACCAGGTCGATGTAATGTTTCACCAGCTCCTTGCGCTCGGATGCGGATCGATCCTTCAGTCCGAAGGCAACGTTATCGCTCACCGTGAGCCACGGCAGCAGCCGGTGTTCCTGGAAGACGAAGCCCCGGTCCGGCCCTGGTCCGTGGATCGGTTCCTCGTCGATCGCAACCGTGCCGCCAAACTCCCGGTCGAGTCCCCCAATGATCCGCAGCAGGGTCGTCTTGCCGCAACCGCTGCCTCCCACCACGCAGAGAAACTCGCCGCGCTGCACCTCGAGATGGATCCCGGAGAGCGCAACAAATTCGCTGCCATCGTTCACCTTGAACGCTCGCCGCAGGTTTTCGATACGCAGTGCATTCTCTGGCATGGAAATCTCTCCCGGCATCAAGCGCTCCGATGGCGCAACAGGTAGCGTCCCGTGCGTTCGAGAATCAGGTCCGTCGTCTTGCCCAGCACGGCAAACAAAATCACGCTCGCCACGATAATCGACGCCCGCCCCGTCATCTGCCCATCCACCATGAGATAGCCAAGCCCTTTGCTCGCGCCCATGATCTCCGCCGCCACCACGAACATCCACGCCAAGCCCAAACCGCCGCGTAAACCTACAATGTATTGCGGCAACGACGCCGGCAAAATGATGGGCCGAATCATCTGGTACGGTGAGAGCCGGTAAAGCTGCCCCACCTCGATCAGCTTGCCGTCCACGCCGCGCATTGCCGCCGATGTGTTCAGGTAAACCGGAAAGAACGCTCCCAGCGCGATCAGCGAAATCTTCGAGCTCTCCGCGATGCCCATCCACAGCAAGAAAAGCGGTACCCACGCCATCGATGGAATGCTGCGCAGCGCCTGCAGCGTCGGGTCGAGCAGTTTGAAGCCCCACCGGAAATATCCGGTAACCGAGCCGACGACTGTCCCCAGCATTGCCCCCAGCAGAAAACCAATCACAATCCGCAGCAGCGTGATGCCGATATGCCGAAACAAATCGCCGCGGGTCGCTTCCTCTACCATCGTCTGCGCAACCACTCCTGGCCCCGGCAGCCAGTTGGCCGGAAAGACGCCGGTGCGCGACAGGATCTCCCACGCCACCACCGCCACCGCCGGCACAATCCATCCTGCGAGGCGATCGAGTCTCCACCGGCGCGCAGCTCTTCGCTGCTGCTCGGCCGCCAGGTTCGCCGGGATCGTCACCGCATTGGAATCGAAGCTGCTCATCGCGCCTTCGCCGTCACTGCCTGCCCGTACTGGGGATCGATCAACTGGTTCAACGTCGCCGGAATATCGGTGGTCTGCGAAATCACTCCCGCTTTCTTCAGCACGTCGCCGCTCGAAGCGATCACCTTCTTCTGCTCATCGCCGATGGTGGAGTTGCTGAAGTCGTTGCGCTCCAGCACCCGCGTCGCCACCGCCTCGCTCAGCTTCGTCTGTGCCGCGTAAAGCTTGCGCAAGTCATCGGGATGCTGGATCGCCCAGTTCCGCGCCTTCTCATAATCCGCCAGCACCCGCTTCACGTAATCCGGATGCTGTTGCGCAAACTCCTCGCGCACATTGAGCACCGAGTAGCTGTTCAAATTCACGTCGCGGAAGAACAGCCGCGACCCTTTCTCCAACTCGGTCTGCGCCATCATCGGATCAAGCCCCGCCCACGCATCCACATCGCCGCGCTCCAGCGCATTACGCCCATCCGGATGCTGCAACGGCACCAGCTCCACATCGCTCTCCGTCAGTCCCGCGCCATACAGCGCGCGCAGCAGGAAGACATACGGATCGGTGCCGCGCGTCACCGCGATCTTTTTTCCCCGCAGGTCCTGCACCTTCTGGATCGGGCTGTTCTTCAGCACCACCAGCGCCGTCCACTCTGGCCGCGACGAAACATAAATCGTCTTGATCGGGTTGCCATTGGCGCGCCCAATCAGCGCCGCCGCCCCCGCCGTCGATCCGAAGTCCACGCTCTTGCTGTTCAGCAGCTCCAGCGCATTGTTGCTTCCCAGGCTCTGCGCCCACTCCACCTGGATCCCATCTTTCGCGAAATCGTCTTCCACAATGTGCTGCTGCTTCAACACCAGGCTCACCGGGCTGTAGTTGGCATAATCGAGCCGGATGACCTGCAGCTTGTCGGATTTCCTGCAGCTCGCGGTGAACAGAACGACCGCCGCGACAATTGCAACCGCCAGCGTGCGGGAATGGTGTATGCGGCTCAAAGGCATCTCCTTCGTCAATCTTGCGTAAATACAAAACGGCCCACGAGGTTGAGTCGTGGGCCGTTTGAGGATTCGATCTTGTTTAGCTTAAGAAGCTCTCCTCTCGCCCACCGATTGCATGCACATACACATCAGCATGGCCTCTGAGGTACAGCAACAGGTGTGGACGGAAAGCGTCATGGAGACTTATTAAACCTTATTTCCAGGGCAAATACAAACGGGCCTAAGCCCCATGATCCTCGAGGAAGCGTTCCACCTCGATGGCCGCCATGCATCCCGTTCCGGCGGCGGTAATCGCCTGCCGGTAGCGCCGGTCCTGCACATCGCCACAGGCAAAAACGCCGGGCACCCGCGTAAACACGTTGTCTTTTGTCACCAGGTAGCCGTCGGCATCCTTGTCGAGCTGGTCGCCAAATGCCGCCGCATTCGGATGGTGGCCGATTCCCAGGAACATCGCCGAAACCGGCAGCTCCCAGACTTTACTCGTCTTCAGGTTGCGCAGCGTCAGCCCGGTCACTTCCTTCTTCGAAACATCGTGCACGTCCTCGACAACCGTGTCCGTGAGGAACTCGATCTTCTCGTGTTTGCGCGCGCGGTCCAGCATGATCTTCGAGGCGCGAAACGCCTCGCGGCGATGGATCAACGTCACCTTGGTCGCGAAGCGCGTCAGGAACAGCGCCTCTTCCATCGCAGAATCTCCGCCGCCAATCACCGCAATATCTTTCCCCGAGAAGAAAAATCCATCGCAGGTGGCGCACGACGAAACCCCGTGCCCAATCAACGCCTGTTCATTGGCGAGGTTCAGCCAACGTGCCGACGCTCCGGAAGCAATGATCAAGGTCCGGGCCAAAATCGTCTCTTTGCCAACGCTCAGCTCAAAGGGCCGCTTCGAAAGATCGGCGCGGTGCAGGTGACCGGTATGGAACTCGGTCCCAAAGCGCTCCGCCTGTTTGTGCATATTTTCGATCAGCTCCGGCCCCTGGATCCCCTCCGGCCAGCCGGGAAAATTCTCCACCAGGGTCGTCATCGAGAGCTGTCCCCCGGGTTCGTGCCCCTGGATCACCATTGGCTTCAAATTGGCGCGCGCCGCGTAAATCGCAGCCGTCAGCCCGGCACAACCGGATCCCAGGATTACCGTGTTCTGTACGCTTTCACTCATAGCGGATGGTTTGATTCCTGACAGGATGAATTCGATTCAGCTACTCACTTCTGCGGTGCTGCCGGAGTCTTCGCTGCCGCCGGCTTAGTGGCTGTCTTCTTCGTGCTTTGCGTGTCTCCCAGCCGCGCCATATCGAGCGGCACAATTGTCCGCGCTCCCATCGCCGCTCGGTACGTCGTAAAGATCGTCGTCGCGGAATCGAAGAGGTAGTCGTATTTCGACTGGTTGCCCGCCGGGCAGCGCGCCAGCACCACCGACGATTTCCCGAAACGCTCCAGGCGAATGCGGTCCACCGGCGTCTCCGTGCCGAGAATCTCTTTTGGAGACTTGGTCGTCGTCACCATGTTCGACAGCGAAACTTCTACCACGTCCTTCGGCTCGCGCAGGCGAAACACTAAATTCTCGATCGCTCCCTTGTCATCCGTCGTAAACGAGTATTGGGCGTTGGCAAAGGCTGAAAGCGCGCCAAATTCATGCCGGATGCGTACCCAGTCCGAGACTGGCGAACCTGCCTCTTCCGAGGGTGCAGGCATCGCCTGCAACACATTTGCCTGCTCCGAGAGCGTCGAACGTCCGCGCGAAACTTCGAAGTCGCGCGCAAACTTCGGCTGCTTGGGAATCCGCGTCAGTGCCGCCTGCAGTTCCTTCTGCTCTTCCTCCGAAGGACTGCACACGTTCAGGTAGTTCACCTTGACCTGCGGCTGTCCCGGGGCGGTGGCGGGTTGCGCCGGAGCTTCCTGCGCAGGCTCCTGGGCGGGCGGCTGTCCCTGGCCAAAGCCAAGGGCCGCACCGAGTACGAGCGTCGTGAAAATGAGAGGTTTAATCACCGCAGAGGATTTTATCCGGTTTCCAGCATTGCTGAAACCCTCGCGCGCACATCGTTCGCGCCAGTTAGAATTTAGGTATGGCAAACTTGACCCTGATCTATGGACTTCGACTGCTTCCCTCGGACGAAATCACCGCGGTGAGCGATGCACCCATCAAGCTGAAAAACGGTCACGAGGCACGCGTCACCATGCACCTGCTCGAAGGCTCCAAAGAGGAAATCGAAAAGCAGTTGCGGCAAAGCCTCGAGGCATTTTTCGATTTTTATCCTGAGATTTAACCGCGAACCGTCTTCCAACCGCTACCGTACAAAAGAGGAAGCCCTGCGCAAGCGAGGTCCTGGCGCACGCTAACGATATAATCACGCACTCGACTGGCCGAACCACCATGAAGCGATTTCCACTCCTGACCGCACGAGACTGGCTCACCCTCAAGGGCTGGTATCCCCGGTCGCTCATGGGCAGGTACACCGTCTATCTCGGC
Source organism: uncultured Acidobacteriaceae bacterium (assembly GCA_963703075.1). Taxonomy (GTDB): domain Bacteria; phylum Acidobacteriota; class Terriglobia; order Terriglobales; family Acidobacteriaceae; genus Korobacter. Next base: position 336,684 of record OY969786.1, on the reverse strand, counting down.
TTCGTCGATCTCCTGATCTGGCTGGTGCGCCGCGGGCTCAAGCTCGTCAATCCCCGCTCCGATTTCGCCGGTGGCTGGCTGACCTTCCTCACCATCGTCCTCTCCTTCTTCGCCTTGATCTGGCTGCTCCAATGGGTCCGCCGCACCTGGATGTGGCGCCTGCGCAACCGCCTCATCGTTACCTACGTCTTCATCGGCGTCTTTCCCGTCGTCCTGCTCTTCGCCATGTTCGTCGTCGCCGGTTGGATCTTCGCCGGACAATTCGCCACCTACCTCGCCACCAACGAACTGCACATGGAACTGCATCGCCTCGCCTCCGCCAATAGCACCCTCATGGGCGAAGCCACGACTTGGGCGCGCGCCGGTAAGCTCGAGCAGAACATCGGCGGCCTGGTGGATAAGGACATCGCCGACCGGCAGTTTCCTCGTCGCCGCGTGACCCTCTGGTATCGCAGCAAGGCCTACCTCCTACAAGCCCGGCCCGGCGATTCGCCGCTCCCCGTGCCGGAGCATGCCCGCGACGGCTTCCAGGCTATGGTCATTGGCGATGGCCGCATCTTCCTCCGCGCCGTCTCCCGCCAGCAGCTCGGCAAAGATGAGCTCATCCTGGTCAGCAGCATCCCCGTCGAAAAAGAACTTCTCGCCCAGATGGCGGAACAGCTCGGCGCCGTCAGCATCTATCCCCCCGACACCGAGCGCGCCCAGGACGAAAAAAAACGCCAGGGCTCCACCAAGGTCCGCATTCAGGATGGCAAAGAAGGACAGTCCTTCGTCACCCTCGACGAAGCCGATAAAGGCGGCGGAGCCGTTTCCGCTGGATCCGTTCCCCAGCCCGTCAACATCCTCGACTGGCTGCCGCCGTTTCCCACCGTGCCAAGTTTTCTCCACTGGGAAAACGGCAAGTCGGAACGCGGCCTCCTCATGGTCCAGACCCGTCCCTCACAGCTGTATACAAGGCTCTTTGAAGCGATGGGCAAGAATGCATCCATCGCTGTCGTCGTCCTCGAAGTCATTGCCGCCCTACTCTTCGTCATCGAACTGATCGCTCTCTTCATCGGCCTTCGCCTCACCCGCACCATCACTCGCAGCGTCGCCGAGCTCTATGGAGCCACCCAGCACATCAACCAGGGCGACTTCCATTACCGCATCGATGTGCGCTCCAAAGACCAACTCGCCGCCCTCGAGTCGTCTTTCAACTCCATGACCTCTTCCATCGAGGGATTGATCGCCGAGCAGAAGGAAAAGCAGAAAATGGAGAGCGAGCTGGCCATCGCCCAGGAAGTCCAGGCCCTGCTCTTCCCGGGTGAGATCAGCCAAAGCGAATCGCTCGAAATGCACGGCGTTTGCCGCCCCGCCCGGACCGTCAGCGGCGATTATTACGACTTCCTGCAGCTCGGCCAGAACCAGATGGGGCTGGCCGTCGGCGACATCAGCGGCAAGGGAATTTCATCTGCCCTGCTCATGGCGACCGTCCACGCCTTCGTTCGCGCTTACACCATCGAAGAAGTTTTCACCGAGGCCAAGGTCGGCACCTCGGTCGGCGCCAGTTCCCTCATCCTCTCTCATCCCGGAGAGCACCTGCCGCCCGCCACTCTGCTGGCGCTGCTCAACGAGCAGCTCTATCGCAGCACCCCGGCCGCCAAGTACGCCACCATGTTCCTCGGCTTTTACGATGGCGACCGCCGCCGCCTCACCTACTCCAACGCCGGACACCTACCGCCCTTCGTCATTTGCGCCGACGGCTCCGCGCGCAAGCTCGGCGATGGCGGCATGGTCGTCGGACTCTTCGGCGGCGTCAGCTACGAAAACGACACCGTCGACTTGCACTCCGGCGACATCATCGTCGCTTACTCCGATGGCGTCACCGAACCCGAAAACGAATACGGCGAATTCGGCGAGGAACGCCTCCTCCAGATCGTCCGCGAGAACTCCACCCTGCCTCTCCCCCGTATCGCGGACGCCGTCATCACCGCCGTCACCGACTGGATCGGCGGCGCCGAGCAGCCCGACGACATCACCATCGTCCTCGCCCGCGCACGCTAGCTGTCAACCCCCGAAAAAGGTCGATTTCAACGCAAATCACTGCATTTCTTGGCGAAATAAGTGCGCCAAAAGTGTCCGGTTTACCCTATTCATCCTGCTATCCTAGGAATAGAGACCAAGAGCGACAAGTCAACGTTTCCCAGCTAAGTGCAACGTTTTTAATATTTTAGCTATAAACACCGTGGAATCAATATTTTGCCGGGAATACCGTACGTAACCCATTGAAAACAAGGAACGACCTTCCCCCGGGGGTATCAGAAATGACGCAATCCAGCGAACCGTCCCCAGCGCTCTTCTATTGCCCCCGCTGTGCCAAGGAAGTACACGATCCGCTCACCTGCGGCGACTGTTCCGCGCAGATCTGCCGCGTCTGTGGGACGCCCTTGGAGAGCTCGGACGACCTTGGAATGGGGTAGGCAAGGCTTTACTGCGGGTCAGCCGTAATGGTGCTCTCGGCCGGGACGAGTTCGGCTGGCGCTTGAGTCAGCGAGTCCACCCGCCGCAGTTTCGGGAAGAGCAGAGCCCAGAGCGCGACCACTGCCAGCGTCCCCACCCCGCCCCAGACGACCGCCGGCACCGTTCCCAGCCACTGGGCCGTCAAACCGCTTTCGAATTGTCCAAATTCGTTGGAAGCGCCGATGAACAGCATATTCACGGCGCTCACCCGGCCCCGCATCTCGTCGGGCGTATTCAATTGCACCAGGGTCGAGCGCACGATCACGCTCACCATGTCGGAGGCGCCGACCGTGAGCAGGGCAAGCAGCGAGAGCACCACCGAGTGCGAGAGCCCGAAGACGATCGTGGCGACGCCAAAGGCGGCAACGCACCACAACATCACCGCCCCTGCGCGCCGTTGCAGCGGACGGTGCGCCAATACCAGCGCCATCAGCACTGCGCCCACCCCAGGGGCGCTGCGTAGCAGTCCCAGCCCCCACGGGCCCACCCGCAGGATCTCGCGCGCATAGACGGGCAGCAGCGCCACTGCGCCGCCCAGCAGCACCGCGAACAGATCGAGCGAAATCGCGCCCAGCACGATCTGGTTTTCCCCGAGAAAATGAAAGCCCGCGAGCACGGTTCGGAGGGACGCCACCCCGCGCGGCCGCTGCTGGGTGCGGGTATGAATAAACAACGCCGAAACGAAGGCAAACAGGTAGGCCGAGGCGGCGACGATGTAAACGTGTTTCGCATCGGTCCATCCGTAGAGCAGGCCGCCCAGCGCCGGACCGAGAATGATCGCGATGTTAAAGATCGAGGAACCCCAGGCGGCGGCATTGGGAAAATCTTCCGCCGGCACAAGCTGCGGCATCAGCGACTGGCCCGCAGGTCCGTTGAAGGCGCGCACCACGCCGATACAGGAGGCCACGACGTAAAACGGACGCACCGAATTCGTTCCATGCAGGGTGATCACGAGGAGGAGAGTCGAGCAGAGCGCGAAGCCGCAGTAACACACCGCGACGATGCGGTTGCGCGGCAAGCGGTCCGCCGTATGCCCCGCCAGCAGAAAGAGCAGGATGCCCGGCAGGAATTGCGAGAGCCCGACCAGCCCCAGGTCCAGCGGACGCCGGGTGATCTCATACACCTGCCATCCCACGGCGACCGACTGCATCTCTGTGCCCGAGACCACCAGGAAGCGCGCCAGTTGGAAATAGCGAAAGGAGGGATAACTGAGTGCAGCGCGCGAGCCTGAAGCCATTGCAAATAGTTTGCCACAACTGCCGGGCACTCCCGTTCACCGCGTGGATCAGGTTTACGGGCGCGGCGGGGCTTTGTGTTCGAAGAACTCTTCCTTGTCGGTCGTCGCAGGAACCGCGACGTCGAAGAAGCCGACCATCATCTCTTCATAGGTCTGTCCGCCCCACCGAACGGCTTTTTTCGGATCGGGGTTGTGCATATTGTTTTCGCTGTTGTCGTACGTGGCGACGGCGAGCAGGACCGTCCCGGCCTTCAGCGGAATCGGTTGCGCCAGCCGATAGCTGAGCTGCCAGTGAAAGTCATAGTTCACCTTGAGCAGCGGCTCGATGCTTCCGTCGGGATGAACGATGTCGTACTCGAAGCGCTTGCCGCGCAGGTGCATGTGCGGGAAGAAGCTAAGCAAAGTAGCGTCATTGGGCAAGGTGCCGCGGCGATAGACCTGGTAATCGTCCGTCTCCGCCGGTATGACGAAGCTGTGGTTGGTGAGCTGCAAGGTGAGCACGCGTTGCTTGGGCGGCTGCCTGGCATAGATCACGCCGATCGACGTCTGATCCTCGGCGACTTTGCCATTGGTCGTGTAGTGCATCTGGAAGACAAGATCGGAGCCGGGTGGAATGTACTTCGCCATGCCATCGGGCCAGCGGTCGGGCTCGCTGCCGGGCGCATACACCAGCAGCATGTCGCTGGTCGTCGCGAGCGCGTCGGCGTGGCTCTTCGGGTCGGTCATGTCGGAGGCGGTGAACGGCTTACCGACGGGAGCATCGCGCAGCCAGGTCGAGTCCGGTGGGCGGATGTACACCACCCCGTGATGCACATGATCGCGGCTGGTCGGCCGTACCTCGGACATCTGCACCCATCGCCCTTCCGCGAAGTGGGTGGGCACGATCTCGTAGGTGTACTCGATGTCGCCATGCGCCGGCAATTGCACCGGCACCGGCATGGTGAACACCTGGTCGGGCTGGGGAATGATCCAGCCGTTGGCCCAATGGGGTGGCGGGGGCGCATCGTGCGGATTGCCGGCCGGCGCCTTGGCCTGCGCCCACTTCACGAGGGTGGCAATCTGCGCGGCGCTCAGCGAGAGGTCATTGGAAAATTTGCCGTAGCGCGGATCGGCGAACCATGGCGGCATCTGCTTCGATTGCACCGCGGTCTTCATCGCGGCAGCCCACGGCTTCACCTCGTCGTAGGTGACCAGCGGCATGGGCGCGATTTCGCCGACACGGTGGCAGCTTTGGCAATGCGCTTGGAGGATCGGGAGGACGTCTTTGTAAAAGGTGGGAGGCTTTTCGTCGGATGCGGCGAGCAGCAGAAGCGGAATCGCCAGCGCAGCCACGAGGAAGGAGATGCGGGACATCGTCTCTATTGTGGCACGGAGTGCACGGCGACCCACAGGGCCGAAAACATCACGCGAGTGAGATTGCCTTCCGCGTGTGGTGGCCGGACTTCTGCGGTGGATGAATGTCGATCATTATGGCGTGCTCCGTTCTGCTGGCTCCGATATGTCGAGGGAAGGCGGCTTGCGGTCAGGAAAGGCACGCCGGGTAAGATCGTTGCGGTCTGTGGCTCCCTCCAGAACGCCGCGAGCGACGCGGTCGAAGAAGTGAACTCGCACGGTGAGGCGGTCAGCGGCCTTGATGTACGCGGCGAGGAGGGCCTCGTACTGGGTGAGGTCGGCCGGAGACATGGTATCCAGGCGGGGAGGCGGCGCGGGATAGCCCATGTCAAAGGCACCGGCTGAGTCCGCGAAACGTTCTTCAAAGCTTTCGAGCGCGAAAGCGGCATGCTGGAAGTCTTCGAGGGCGTTGAAAGTGAAGGTGTGCTGAAGGACAACGCCGTTTAACACGTCGATCTCCTTAGAGGGAAGGAGCGTGATGGTGGCGTCGAGCTTCGCCGCCTCCCAGATGGCCATCGAGGGCGCAGTAGGGATCTGGTAACGGCGTGCGTCGTTTGCGGCCGGAGGCGCGGGGGGCGAGGCCGCGGAGGTACGGCGAGCCGAGACTGCCGACTTTAAGTCCACGGTGTAGGCGCGAATCTGGTTGAAGATGCGAAAGTCCTCGGCATCGCGTTTCAGGTCGGCGCGCAGTTCGTCGCGGAGGTCTTCTTCGAGCTGGTGGCGCTGGTGGAGGTGATGGAAGTACTCCACTGTTTGCTCGAGGCCGATGGCGATGAAGAGGCCTACCGTGATGGTGGCGATGTGGATGATGAAGTTTGTCCAGGTGTGTTCGGTCTTGTGTGGGACGTGGACATCGAGCATGTGTGACCTGCGAAGGAGTCCGGAGTAGGAGCCGGGATCAACTCGGGATGAGGGAAGGATACACGGAGTCACCGGATCTCGGTGAGGGCTTAGTGAACCCAACCGCTGCTAGTTGCACACCGCTCATGTTCGGCATCATCACGCCTGAAAACAGTCGGGCTGGCTCCAGATCGCGGGCTATCGGGTGGGTCGCTGCGAATTACCTGGTTGCGGCCGAGGTCCCCGACAAGAATTCTTCGTACGGACCCTGGAAATCCTGGATCTTTCCATCGTCGAAATGCCAGATGCGGGTGCTGACCTCTTCGATCACGTCCTGGTCGTGGGTCACCATCAGCACCGTGCCTTCATAACGCTGCAACGCGATGTTCAACGCGTTGATGGACTCAAGATCGAGGTGGTTGGTCGGCTCATCGAGCACCAGGATGTTCGGCTTCTGCAGCATCAGGCGGCAGAAAATGAGACGCGCCGCTTCGCCGCCGGAGAGCGCAGCCGTGGGCTTCAGTCCCTCTTCACCACTGAAGAGCATTTGTCCGAGCAGGCCGCGAATTTCTTCTTTGCTGGCCTTGGGATCGAACTGGTGCAGCCACTCGGCAGCAGTCGTTCCTTTTTCGATGGTGCCGGTGTGGTCCTGGGCGAAGTAGCCGATCTGCGCCTCGTGGCCCCACTTCACGGTGCCGCTGTCGATGCCGAAGTCATACTCGGAGAGCCCGGGAGCATTGGCCAGCAGGGCGCGCAGCAGGGTGGTCTTGCCGAGGCCGTTGCGTCCCATGAGGCAGACTTTTTCGCCGCGCTGCATGGCCGCGGAGAATCCGTTGATCACGTGGTGAGTGCCGTACGCCTTGCGAACCCCTGCGAACTCCAGCACGTTGCGCCCGGAGGGACGCACCTGGTCGAAGCGGATGTAGGGACGTTGAATATTCGAGCGCGCCAGTTCGGTAGTCTGCAGCCGCTCCACTTCTTTTTTGCGGGAAGTGACCTGGCTGGACCGGGTGCCGGCCGAGAAGCGCGCGATGAATTCATTCAACTGCGCGATTTTCTTTTCCCGCTGCGCGTTCTCCGACTCGATGCGGGAGCGCACCTGGGTCTTCGCCATCACCATGTCGTCATAGCCGCCGGTGTAGGTGATGATCGTCTGGTAATCGATGTCGGCAATGTGGGTGCAAACGCCGTTGAGGAAATGCCGGTCGTGGGAGATCACGATCATGGTTCCTTCGAAACGGTTGAGGAACTCGCGTAGCCAGTGGATCGAATCCAAGTCGAGCGAGTTGGTCGGCTCGTCGAGAAGCAATGCCTGCGGCTTGCCGAAAAGCGCCTGCGCCAGCAATACCCGGACTTTTTGTCCGCCCTGCAGTTCGCTCATGCGGCGCTCGTGGACGCTGTCGGGAATGTCGAGACCTTGCAGCAGGATGGCCGCGTCGGTTTCCGCCGTGTAGCCGTCCTCGTCGCCGACAATGCCTTCCAGTTCGCCGAGGCGGATGCCGTCTTCATTGGTCATGTCCGGCTTGGCATAAAGGAGCTCGCGTTCTTCCAGCGCCGCCCAGAGGGCCTTGTTGCCCATGATCACGGTGTCGATGACACGGTATTGATCGAAGGCGTACTGGTCCTGTTTCAGGACGGAGAGCTTCCGCGGGCGCACGACATCGCCCTTCTGCGGTTCCAGGTCTCCGGAGAGAACCTTCATGAAGGTGGTTTTTCCGGCGCCGTTCGGTCCGGTAAGGCCATAGCGCCGCCCGGGCGTAAAGGCGACTGATACGTCTTCAAACAGGATTTTGGCGCCGTAGCGCATGGTGACATTGCTGACTGAAAGCATTCTTCTTTGAACCTGGATGTGGAACTCAGGATGGAAGACGATCGGGACAACCCGCCAAAGGCGCGAACAAATTGCAGGTTCAGAGGGGACCCTACGGAATCTTCTGTACTTCTCTATTTTAAAGCACTTCACGATTTTCTGCCCGGGCCGCGTGTGGTTTAAGTCTCACGCCTTCCCGCCGATGTACTTCTTGAGAAGCTATGTCCGATCTCCTCGATCCCGACGTGTTTCGCAGGGTGATGGAAGAGCTGCAGGTCGGGGTGTACTTTACCGATCGCAGCCGCCGCATCGTCTTCTGGAACACAGGCGCGGAGCGCATTACCGGGTACCTGGGCCACGAAGTGGTGGGGCGTTGCTGCCGCGACAACATCCTGCTGCATTGCGACCACAAGCAGGTGGTGGTATGCGGCAACTGCTGTCCCCTGGCCGAGGCGATTGCGGATGGCAAGCCGCGCGAAGCGTCTCTCTTCCTGCGGCATAAGTCGGGGCACCGGATCCCGATCCGCATCCACACCCTGCCCATCCGGGACGCCCAGGGGGCGGTGATCGGCGCGGCGGAGTGTTTCCAGCGGCAGCGCTATTTGCCTTATCCGGAGCGGCGGGAGAGCAGTGGGTCGTACTCGTTCGACGGGATCCCGGAATATTCGTTCATGCTCTCGGAGATTCGTTCGCGGCTGGCGCGCTTGAACGAAGGCGGACCTGCCTTCGGCGTTCTCTGCATGCAGGTCGACCGGTTCGAGGAGATGCGCACCCATCGCGGCCATGAGGCCTGCGAGGCCGTGCTGCACGTGATCGCGAATACGTTGAAAAACACGATCAGGCCGGGCGATTGCATGGGTTCCTGGTCGGAGGGGCGGCTGCTGCTGGTACTGGCCTCGCCCGCGCCGGAGGCGATTACCCGCGCGGGCGAACGGCTGCGGGCGCTGGTGTCGTGTTCCAGCGTTATTTGGTGGGGCGATCCCATCCCGGTCAGCATTTCCGGTGGTGGGACTTTGGCGCGCGCCGGAGACACGGTTGACGCGGTCGCGCAGCGGATGGAACAAGCACTGGCCATGAGCGTGGAGCAGGGTGGTGACCGGATCACGTCGGTGAGCGAGTAAGGAACAGAGATGTTTGCGATTATCGGAATTCTAATCGTTTTCGGTGCGGTGATCGGTGGCTTCCTCATGGAGAAGGGCCACATGATGGTCCTCATGCAGCCCGCCGAACTCCTCATCATCGCCGGCGCCGCGGCCGGGACGATGCTGGTGGCGAATCCGTTCCGCATCTTGAAGGACATCTTTGGCGGCCTGCTGGGCGTGCTCAAGGGATCGCGATTCAACAAAGGCACTTACCTGGAATCGCTGAAGATGATGTACGAGTTGCTCAACAAGGCGCGGCGCCAGGGCCTGGTGGCGCTGGAATCCGATATCGAGGAACCCGAGAAGAGCCCGATCTTCACCAAGTACAAGTCGTTTACGGGGGACCACCATGCGCGCGACTTCGTCTGCGACACGATGCGTATGGCGGTGACCGGTGGCGTCGATCCGTTCGATGTCGACCAGATGATCGGACCTCGACATTGAAGTGCATCACGGCGAGATCACGCAACCGGTCTCGGCGCTCAGTACGGTGGCCGATTCACTCCCTGGTTTGGGGATCGTCGCTGCCGTGCTGGGCGTGGTCATTACCATGGGGGCGCTCGGCGGACCGCCGGAAGAGATTGGACGCAAAGTCGCTGCCGCCTTGGTCGGAACGTTCCTCGGCATCCTGCTGTGTTACGGCATGGTTGGCCCACTGGCGGCCAACATGGCGAAATCAGCCGACGAAGAGCATGCCTACTACGGAGTACTGCGGGTGGTGATGATCGCCTTCATCAAGGGCACCGCGCCGCTGCTGGCCATCGAGATGGGACGCCGGGCGGTGCCGGGGTACGTGCGCCCAAGCTTCACCGAGGTGGAAAAAGCCTGTCGCGAGGCAGGCAATAGTGCAGCGCCTCCGGCGGCAGACGCCGCGGAGTCGGCCTAGGAGGAATCAATGTCCAACGCCCGGCCGATCATCATCAAAAAAAAGGTCTCCCACGGTGGCCATCACGGGGGCGCATGGAAGGTGGCGTACGCCGACTTCGTCACCGCCATGATGGCGCTCTTCATTGTTCTATGGCTGATGAACTCGAGTAAGCAAATCCAGGTGGCGGTGGGCGGCTATTTCAAAGACCCAACCGGCACGGCCAAGAAAGTCGGAAGCGCGCAAAGCGGATCAGGAGAGAACTTCACTCTCACCAAGGAAAACATGGCGCAGTTGAAGGACCAGTTGCAGAAGGCGATTCGCAAGATGACGAATTTCGATCAGCTCAAGAAGCAGATTGAGATCACGGTCACGCCCGAAGGCTTGCGGATCGAGTTGCTGGAATCGGCAGCAGGAACGTTCTTCGATAGCGGCAGTTCGCAATTGAATGCCAGCGGGAAGGAGTTGCTGGTAATGCTGGCGCAGGAATTGCAGAAACTGCCGAATACCATCTCGATCGAAGGCCACACGGATTCCATCCCCTATGCGGGCACCGGCAACTACAGCAATTGGGAGCTATCCGCCGACCGTGCCAATGCGGCGCGCCGCCTCATGCAGGAGAACGGGGTTCGCCGTGACCAGGTGTCCCAGGTACGCGGCTTTGCCGATCAAAATTTGCGGAAAAAGAACGATCCGGAAGATCCGTCGAACCGTCGTATCACGATCCTGGTGCAGTATCTGCCGAGAGGAGATCCCGATGGTGAAACGGAGAACCCGGGAGCGCGTGCGGCTGCCAGTGAGCCAGGCAAGTAACGCAACGACAATCTACGCCGAAGTCGCAGCCGCCACATTCTTGGTGCGGCGCTGAATGACGCGCTCGTTGATTTCGGCGCGGATGCCTTGCAATTCACGGCGTAAGGAGTGGGCCAGGCGTTCGAGTTCCTCCCGGTCGGCCTCTTCGATCGCGGTTGCCTTGCTCCAGGCACGGAGCTGCTCGACGCACTCCGCGAGCTTCGCCAGCGCCGGCGACTCTTCACTGTCCTGTGGATCGCTGGAAGCTTCCTCCGTCCCGCCAAATTTTTGACGGATGGCGCACCGCAGTTGGACTTGCTGATCTTGCGATTCAAACGCGAACTGCACTCCCATACCGATGCCCGCGAATGAGGTTCGAACCACGACGGGGACGACCAGCGGATCAGGGCCCAGAAACATCGTGAGCTGAAATTGTGTGCCGGGAGGCAGCGGGGCTCGGGAGTCGATGTAACAGCCTCCCTCGCTGATGTCGGTGCAGCGGGACCATAGGCTTACTTCGGCGCTCTCCTGACGGATCTGTACGCCGATGTCGCAGGTGTGCCGGGGCGCATTACGTCGTTCCCGGGGGAAACCTCCTCCGGCCAGCATGCGGCGCTGCGCGCCCATCTCCTCGTTGCTGCGGGCCTGGGGACGCTCGGTCATCCCCCAGATATTTTTCGCGCCTTCGACGCAGGTAATGCCGAGTTGCCCTTGGGAGCTGCTGGCCTTTCGGCCTACCCAGGTCACCCGGAACTTGCTTTTATAAAGGCCTTTCTGCACGCCAATGATGTCCCCAACATTGAGGACGGTATCGACATTTGCCAGCAATGCGCCGCTCTTCGAGACATTGAGGGTATGTGCAACGGAGTTAAAGGGTTTGCCGGCTGCGTCGATGCCATAAATCCGCACCGGCAGCACCGCTGCCAGGCGCACTTCGTTGCGGGTTGGGTTCGGATCCATGAACAATGACTCTGCTTTCGCAAGCCGCGGCTCTTCCCCGCCGAAGGGGCAGGAGGCAAAGCGGATGTTCTCATGTTCTCTGGGTGGTGGCTGCTACCCAATCCCACGAAGATGGACGCCATTCCCAATTTGGCGGTGGATACACCGGGGTTTCACCCGGGGAACATTTGTCGAAAGACTGCCGGGGTTGCGCCTACCATTTACACTGATCAGACATCTAGACGAAAGCAATCCTTCTGCCCGGTTGGCTCCGATCGCTTGAACACAGAAACGTTGCAACAGCACAAACCGAAATCGCACATCCAGGGCCTCCGTGCGGTCGCCGTTCTTGAGATAGCCAAGGGCGTCGGGGCAGTTCTGTTCGGAATCTGGCTGCTGAGCTTTCGCGATAAAGATATTGGCGACATGATGGCTAACCTGCTGGATCGAATGCATGTCGATCCGGCGCACGAGTTCGCCGTCAAACTGGTCAGCGTGGCCGACAAGATCACCCCCGAAAAGGTGGTGATCGCTGCGATCATCGCCTTCCTCTACGCCATCGTTCGCTTCACGGAAGGATATGGGCTCTGGAACGCGCGCACATGGGCGGAATGGTTTGCCCTGCTCTCGGGCGCCGCGTACCTGCCTTGGGAATTATGGGAGTTCCTGCGCCGGCCGAATTGGTTCCATGCGACCCTGATCCTGATTAATGTGATGGTCGTGCTGTACATCGCGTACGTGCGTGTGCAGGTGCATCATGAACACACCAGCGCCCCGCCAAGCCTGAATCCCAGCTAGCCTTTTCCATCCAGCACCTCGCGCAAGCGGCCGTAGCCGGCGCGACTGACGGGGAGCTTGGTTCCGTCCTGCAGGATGGCCACCTTGCTGTCCTTGCCATACGGTTCCACCTTCGCGACCCGCTCGAGGTTCACGATGTAGGAGCGATGGATGCGGAGAAACTGTTTCGGGTCGAGCACCGTCTCAATGCTGGAAATGGGCTGTTGCTTTAAGTGTTTGCTGCCACGGGACGCCAACGCAATGTAGTCGTCCTGGGCTTCGACGTAATCCAACTTAGCGGTCGGAATGATGTGAACGTTCGACCCGTCGCGTACCACGATGCGGTCGGCGAACTGTCCGGGCGGGGTCGCCACCGCTCGTAATTCGGCAGGTGGAGGCATTTTGCCGGCGGTGCGTTCCTTCGCCCGCGACAATGCGGCTTCGAAGCGGTCTGCCCCATACGGTTTCAGCAGGTAATCGACAGCGTGCACTTCGAATGCTTTGAGGGCATATTGGTCGTAGGCGGTGGCGAAGATGATCGCCATATCGCTGCCTATCAGTTCCAGGACCTCGAAACCATCCAGCTTAGGCATCTGGATATCCAGGAACAGCAAATCGGGCTTGTGGTCGGTGATCGCCTTCACCGCTTCAAAGCCGTTAGCGCACTCGGCGCTGATTTCGATTTCCGGATGATGGGACAACATCTCGCGCAGCACCGCCCGCGCAAGTTCTTCGTCGTCGACAATGACGGCACTTAGTTTCTTTTCAGATTTCATGCGAGCACCAGGGGTTCGGCTGGAATTTCCAGGCTTACTTCGAATCGACCATCAAGCTTATTAACCGTGAAGCGCGCGCGCTTGCCGTAGCGGGCTTCCATCCTTTGCTGCACATTGACCAGGCCCACGCCGCTGCGGCGTCGCGGCGGTGTCTCCGGATCGTAATTATTCGCCACCGACAAATGCAGTTCATCATTCCCGTTGCCATGCACCTGCAGCTTGATCCAACCGCCTTCCGGCAGGCTGGCGATCCCGTGGTTCACCGCGTTCTCGATGAGCGGCTGCAGCAGCAACGGGGGCAAGGTCAGGGCGAGAGATGCGGTCTCAATCTCTTCTTCCATGCGTAGCCGTGCACCGAAACGAATCTGCTCCACGGCGAGGTACTTGCGCAGCAGCACGAGTTCTTCCTCGAGAGAAATCACTTCTTTCTCGCCCATGCCCAGGGTGAGACGAAGAAAGTCCGCAAGAGCGACGCACATGTCGCGCGCCCGCCCCGCATCGATAGACGTCAAGGCGCTGATGGAGTGCAGGCTGTTGAATAGGAAGTGGGGATTGATTTGCGTTTTAAGGGCACGCAGCTCGGCGTCGCGCGCCAATAGCTTGGCCGCATTCAACCTCTGCTCGGTTGCCTGCGATTGCTGCATCGCCAGCAGCACATAGTGCAGTCCAACGGAAAGCAGGTACAGCATGACGCCCGAGACAAAAAGTAACGAGGCGGTGCGATTCAGGTGTTCGGGAGCTGCGGCGAATGAAGGCCAATAGGCCAGCAGATGCGCCAAACCCCGCGCGATCAGCACCCAGAGCGAGCTCATGATGCCCGCGGCCAGCAGGTGCGTGCCCATCAACCGGAGCACACCCGTGCTCTCGATCGGGGTGGCTTTGCAGGTGTACCAGGAAGTGAGGCAGTCGAAGGCGTAGACGAGGCAGAGGATGGGAACCAGCACATCCGCCTCGGCGTGGGTCAGCCCCCCGATAGCCGTGAACAGATAAAAGAGCAGTCCGGCGAAGGGCACCCACGCAAGCAGATAGATGGTGAGCCGCCGAAATTGACCGAGTATGGGATGCATCGCGCGCTAATTCTTGACTTCTACGCCGCCAAATACCGCGGCCCCACGCACAACCAACGTCTTCTTCGGTTTCCCTTCAATGGCGATGTGCTGGGTAGAATCCTCGTAGCCGCCGAAAATTCCTGTTCCTTCAACGATCACGTTCCAGGTCACGGGTACACGAATCTCTCCACCACCGAAGATCGCCGTCGCTTCAAGGACGGCATAATCACCTTCGATCTCGGACTGGGTCAGATCCAGCTGAAAGCCGCCGAAACAAGCAAAGGCGTTGCCGCCGCGAAAGTTCTGGTCGCGTATCTTACGGTCGGTCCCGCCGAAAACATTCATCGAGTGCAAGCTGCCATTGTCAGTCGAAGCGAACTCGCTTCCATCCTGACCCCGCCAGTAGTTTTGAAACACCAGCGACAATCCGCCGCCGATGACAAACAGTGGCCATATGCGGTCGATGCCAAAGCGAAAGTGTCCGAAGTAGTGCGCAAGAAGCAGGGCGCCAATGATGGAAAGCATGCCGCCCCACACCCGCTGGCTGGGGGCCGTTGCTTCAAACAGCTTGCTGAGGCCGACCAGAATCAAGATCACGGGCCAGAAGCGCCATATGGAACCCAAGTCCAGGAAGCCGATTTGCGCCAGCAAGAGAATTACCCCGACGCAGACAATGACGATGCCGGTGATAATTCCTCCCTGCGGCCCTCTCCTGCAGCTGCTCATTGCCGTTCTCCGCTCCGAAGATAGTGCTGCTCACGCGTGGCGCGATGTTCGTCGTGCTCGAACAGCATCAAGATACCAGCTCCGATCAGCAATAGAGGCCAGAGATGCACGACAGCGGGAGGTAACAGTACGTTCCACTGCACCACCAGGACGTTCAGCTGAACCAGCGTGGCGACGGCGCCTACCACGGCGATCGCTACGCCGATCACCATGTCCGATGTCCATTCTTGTGAGGTGTTCTTAGCCACGGCGTTACTCCTTCGTGAAACTGATCACAAAGTACCCCTCGAAAAGCCGGTTGCATTTGGTTATTCGGCAAATGGGGGGCATCCACCGGCAAGTGGCGGCGGATATGAAAGGAATAACCTGAAATCGCTAGGAATAGTGGCTTTGGCGGGCCGGATCAGGGAAGTAACGAGTTGCCAAATCCTTCCATCGGCTCGCCAGAGGTCGAGGCTGGGCTGGGGGTTGAGGGCTCGGAAAGCTGTAGCTGGTGCGCCATAACCTTCCAGTTCAGGCTGCGGCGGGCATCGTCGAGGAGCTGCCAGTCTTCGCGGAACTCCGGCAGCATTTCCCGGTTCTTCGGCGAATTTGCCAGTTCCGCGCCGGCCCGGGCCAGCAGTAACTTGTAAGCAATTTCATCGTCGGAATTGGGCGCATTCACGTTGCTGGCGCTTACACCCACGCGCCGCGAGCGGTTGCCGTCTTCGTATTGCAGCCAGATGGCGCCCGTTTGATCGATGATGACGCGGCCATTCGCACTCAGCGCGTAGGCCATATCCCTGGCGTTGCGGCTTTCGAGAAGTAAGCCGTGGTCGTCGGCCTGGTTGCGGAACTCGGCCAAGGCTTCGGCGTATTTCTCCCACTCGGTTGTGGTGCCGAATTGCGCTTCACGCTGGCGATCGCTCGAGGCCTTGAGTTCTTTTACGAATCCGGTGTCGCCCGTGGCCCGCGCTTCCTTCGCCATGACCATTTCGGCGGTGACATCGTCCGTCGGCCGCCGACGCAGTTCGAGTTCGGGGTTAAATCTGCCGGTCAGCATGTAGCTCGCGGTAAACATGAGGAGCTCGTTGCTGCGCAGGAGCATGGGGAAAAACCACTTCTTGGAAGTGAACGCGACCTCGGTTCCCTTGCGAGCGTCGCTGCTGCGTCGATAACTGCCGGGAATCTGCGTGTACCGCACCACGTGAAACTGCAGCTCCGGATGCTTCACAGCGTAATGAGTGAACGACTTCGAAATTGCTTTCGGACTCGTCATCCAGAAATCGTTGATGTGGTCGGGCCGCGCTGCACCGGGAAAGTATGCATTGACGACGAGGCGCGCGAAATCGGCGCAGTTTCGCGTGAACCCGTTGTAGTGATCGATGTTCGCAAGGGCGTTGAAGTGGTTGATGAATGCGATGTCCTGCTGCTCGGTTGTGGAGACCTGGAACATGTAAACATCGCGCACGAAACTGGCCGCGATTACATCGCGCCAGTGGGCTTTGGGTCCGTGCACGGACCTTCGGGGCAGATATCCGCCAGATGCTCCTGCCGGTAGTGGTCCTGCAAGGCAGTGCGCAGTTCCGGCGAAGCATAGAGTGGCCGGTCCTTCGCGTCTTCGACTCCATAGAGAAACACGCTGAGCGGCACAATGTTCCACTCGTACGGCTTGTCTTCATTGAAGCTAATGTAGTTGCTGATGACGGAGCCCTGCTCGCCGGGCATGCACAGACGCATCCGCACGGGCGACTCGGGACATACGCGCGAAAGATAAATGGCCGAATGGCCGGCGCTGGTCCAGCGAGACATGCCTTGTCCGGTGGACTCGCCGAGTAGGAGGCCAATCTCGGCTTGTGCGAAACAGCTCAGGAACAACATCAATCCCAGGGTCTTAAAAATTCGCCACATTGCCAGTACGCGCGCTCACTGTCTATTAAGAATGCGGTCCGGATGAAAGCCATTGCCGAACGTTAGTTCTTGGTTTGGATGCACGTAGCCATGTTGCTGCTGCCACCCACTGATTGTGAAAACCCGGAGAATCAGCCAGAGTTGCGGTACTTAAGTGTCCTCTCCACTCGCGCGCCGGGTAGCCCGTCCGACCTTCATGCCTCCGCTTGGAAGACCGCGGTGGGAGCGGCCTTGATCCACCTTATTGCGCGGAAGTGGTGGTGCGTGATTCAATGTCGTGCGCGTTTTGAGGATGGCCCCCTGTGGCCGACAACAAGAAGCTCGTCCCCCAGTCCCCTGAGGTTGTTACATTACGGCAACTTGCCGAATATGTCGGTCTTACCCCCGGCACCGTATCCGCAGTTTTAAATAACGCCCCGTCCGCGCGCGCGATTCCACAGCGCACCAAGGACCGCATTCTCGCTGCCGCGGAAAAATTGAAATACCGGCCGAACTTTTTTGCGCGCACGTTGCGCAAGAAGCGCACGTATACCGTCGGGGTGATCGCGAAGGAAATTGGCGACCCGTCGGTGGCGCTCATCATGGGAGGCATTGAGGCGGCATTAAGCCGGAGAAACTATTTCTTTCTCATGGCCGTGCACCGCCAGGATCCACGGGTGATCGAGCAGTATTCGCAAATTCTTGTGGATCGCGGGGTGGAAGGCATCATCACCGTCGATGTGAACCTGCCGGTTGCCCCTGCCCTGCCGACGGTCGCTGTTGCCGGACAGTTTCGCACCTCTGGCGTGATCAACGTCGTACTCGATTACCAGCGCGCTGCGCGCCTCGCCTTGCAGCATCTTCTGCAAGGAAACCATAAGGACATTGCTTACCTGCGCGGGCGTCCGACCAGCGTGGACGCCGAAGACCGCTGGCGTGCAATCTGTGAGGTGGCCGTCGAGCTGGGAGTGCCGATACGCTCCGAGATGGCGTTGCAACTGGATCCAAGCGAACCCTCCATGCAGCAGGGTTATCAACTGACGCGCGATCTGCTGGCGCGCAAAAATCCGTTCACTGCACTGTTCGCTTACAACGATATTGTTGCCATCGGTTCCATCCGCGCACTGCGTGAGGCGAATCTCCGCGTTCCCGAAGACGTCTCGGTGATCGGATTCGATGACATCCGCGGCGCGACCTACGTTGTGCCCAGCATCACGACGGTGCGGCAGCCTTTGCACAAGATGGGCGAGATCGCAGCGGAAACCCTGGTGGAACGCATTGAAGGAGACAAGAGATTTCCCGAGGAGATCCGCATTGAGCCGGAGTTCGTGGTGCGTGAATCTTCCGGTCCCGCGTCGAGAAGATAAGCCTCGTGGTGCGAAGTTTCTCCGCCAAAATCGATTCAAATCGCGTATGGTGTTCTGCATTACATCTTCACCTAGAGAACCCATGCGAATTATTTTTTCCGCTGTACTCGCTCTCTTCACATTCCTGCCGATGGCGTTGGCCGACACTGCGAACCTCATGCCCGTGCCTTCGTCGGTGCAGACCGGCGGCGGCCGTCTTCCGATCGATACTTCTTTTTCTGTGTTCCTCTCTGGGTACAATGAGCCGCGCCTGCA
Organism: uncultured Acidobacteriaceae bacterium; assembly: GCA_963703075.1. GTDB lineage: Bacteria > Acidobacteriota > Terriglobia > Terriglobales > Acidobacteriaceae > Korobacter. The sequence goes on along the minus strand of OY969786.1, from coordinate 318,349 downwards.
ACGCGCTGCGGTTCGCATCACCGAAACCCTGGCACGCGAAACCGGATTGCCGCTGAACTCCGCGCCGGTGAATGGACCGAACGCCACCCTCGTGATTCATGCCGATCACGCCAGCAATCCCGTTCAAAGCGTCGGCGAAGACGAGTCGTACGAGTTGGCAGTCACTCCGCAAGGCGCAAAGCTGACGGCTGCCAATCCCCTCGGCGTTCTCCGGGGCCTGCAAACATTTCTGCAACTCGTGGAACTCACGCCGACGGGATTCTCCGCTCCCGCGGTGACCATTCACGATCAGCCGCGCTTTCCCTGGCGCGGGCTGATGATCGACGTAAGCCGCCACTGGCAGCCCATCGAAGTGATCAAGCGCAACCTCGACGGCATGGAAGCCGTGAAGATCAACGTCTTCCACTGGCATCTGTCCGATAACCAGGGCTACAGGATCGAAAGCAAGAAGTTCCCACAGCTGCAGCAGCTCGGCTCGGATGGCCACTTCTACACCCAGGAGCAGGTACAAGAGGTCGTGGAGTATGCCCATGACCGCGGCATTCGCGTCATCCCCGAGTTCGATCTTCCCGGGCACAGCACGGCATTTTTCGTGGGCTATCCGGAGCTCGCCAGCGCTCCCGGTCCGTACACCATTGAGCGGCGTTATGGCGTTTTCGATCCCGCGTTTGATCCGACCAAGGAATCGACCTACAAGTTTCTCGGAGAGTTCATAGGCGAAATGGCTTCGCTCTTCCCCGATCAGTACTTCCACATCGGCGGAGACGAAGTAACCGGCAAGGCGTGGAACGCCAACCCGCAGATCCAGGAATTCATGCACGCCCACGGCATGAAGAACAACGCCGACCTGCAGGCCTACTTCAATCAACGCCTGCAGGAAATCGTGGCGAAGAACAACAAGACGATGGTGGGTTGGGACGAAATCCTCTCGCCCAATCTCCCGAAATCGATCGTCATCCAGTCCTGGCGCGGTCCCGATTCGCTGGCGGATGCCGCGCGTAAAGGGTTCCACGGGCTGCTCTCGTTCGGCTACTACCTCGACTTATATCAATCCGCTGCTTTCCACTATGCGATGGACCCTCTCTCGGGGAAAGCGGCCGAACTGAGCGACGAAGAAAAGAAGATGGTGCTCGGCGGCGAGGCCTGCATATGGTCGGAGATGGTGACTCCGGAAAACGTCGACTCCCGCATCTGGCCGCGCATGGCCGCCATCGCGGAGCGATTCTGGTCGCCACAGGCTACACGCGATGTGCCCTCGATGTACGCCCGCCTCGAAGCAGAGTCTCTGCGACTGCAGTGGACCGGACTGCACCACCTCTCTTATTACCAGCCCATGCTGGAGCGCCTCGTCGGATCCGCCGACATTGGGCCGATCCAGACGCTGGCGGATGTGGTCCAGGGTTCGCCGGGGTACGCGCGGGAAGAACTCCACCGCAAGGCGACCGGTCACGACTACACCAGCCTCGAAGCTTTCAACCGCCTGGTGGATGCCAGCCATCCCGAGAGTGTGGTCGCGGTGAAATTCAATCGCATGGTCGACGACCTGCTTGCGCACAAGGCGTCCGCTGCCGAGATCGATCAAATGCGTGCGCTGCTCACCTCCTGGCGGGAGAACGACGCCAAATTGCGCCAGCAACTTCACGCTTCGTATCTGCTGCAGGAAACCGCATCGATCTCACAAAACTTATCCGTGATCGGAGCAGCAGGTCTCGTGGCACTCGACTATCTTGAGCATAACGGTGTGCCTGCGCCCGGCTGGGCCGCGCAGCAGCTCTCGTTGATCAATGCTGCGCAAAAGCCCCAAGCCGAGCTGCTGCTTGCCATCGCCCCGCCATTACAAAAGTTGGTACAAGCCGCCGGTGCAACGCATTAAGGCGATTCAACCCGCGGACATCTCACTCGCATCCAATCAACCCGTTAGCGAAAACGGGATGAACTCTATGTTGTCGAAATGCGCCAATCCAAGTTGTGAAGAACCATTTCGTTATCTCGGAGAAGGCCGGCTCTTCCAGGTGGAACGCCGAATGACACCCGATTCAAATGCGAAACCGGCGCGTAAAATCGAACACTATTGGCTTTGCGCGCGGTGCTCACGGGCCATGCGGGTCAGCGTGCTGGAGAATGAGGCTCTCCTGGTTTTCAGCGATCCCGACGGCACCGTGATCAACACAACTCCCATCGATACCGTCCGCGCTGCCTAGCAGTGTCGAAATCTGCTACCCTTTTGTGGAGTCTCTGGGGTCGCCGACATTGCAGTCCTTGCAGCAGCAAACGGCCGACCCCCCGACCGCATCTACAAACCTAGAACGGTAAACGGCCGCGGTGCGCGGGCCGGGACTCTGGGTCTCTTTTACACGATGATGAAAAAAGAAAGTTTCCGTTCGGTTTTGATTCTGGGCGGAGCTGGATTTATCGGCTCCAATCTCGCAGGAGCGATCCTGCGACACTCCTCGGCGAAGGTTCATGTGTTCGATAACCTTTCGCGCCCGGGCGTGCGCAATAATCTCGAATGGTTGCAACAACTGGCGGGGAACTCAGGGCAGCTCCAGATTACGGTTGGGGATATCCGCGACGCGGCGCACGTAGAACGTGTGGCCCGCGAGGCGACCGAGATTTATCAATTTGCCGCGCAGGTTGCGGTGACGACATCCGTGGCCGACCCTCGGCTGGATTTCGACGTAAACCTGGGCGGCACCTTCAACGTGCTCGAAGCGGCTCGCAAGAGCGGCAACCATCCTTTCGTTCTCTTCACCTCCACCAACAAGGTGTATGGCAATTTCGGAGCTGCCGATCTTTACCTCGACGGCAAACGCTACCGAAGCCGCCACGCTGCCGGCACTTCCGAAGACCAGCCTCTCGACTTTCACTCTCCGTACGGATGCTCAAAGGGAGCAGCCGACCAATACGTCCGCGACTATGCACGCATCTACGGTCTCCGCTCCGTCGTTTTTCGCATGTCGTGCATTGCCGGGCCGCGGCAGTTCGGCAACGAAGACCAGGGATGGGTCGCGCACTTTCTCTACTCGGCACTGCGCGGCGCTCCCATCACCATCTATGGCGACGGCAAGCAGGTGCGCGACGTTCTCTGCGTCGACGACCTGGTACGCGCGTTCGAGGCCGCACGGCAATTGCCGGCTTCGCCCGAGGGACGCATCTACAACATCGGCGGCGGGCCGGAGAACACACTTTCGCTCCTGGAACTCATGGAGCTTGTGCAAGAGATGACGGCGACCAAGTTCGATGTCCATTATGACCAGCCCCGCCCCGGCGACCAGCTCTATTACGTCACCGATTTCTCCAAGTTCCAGCGAGAAGCGGGATGGAAGCCGGAAGTCACCCCGGCGCAGACGCTGCGTCGGATTTATGACTTCTGGAAGAAGAACCGCGACCTGTTCACAACCGCATCCGATGCTGCCGGGGTATTGGGCACACCCCCTTCCGAATTGGCGCAACCGGCATGAAATTCGCATTCGTCAACCCCAACTGGAGCTTCTCGGGATCCACGTACTTCGGTTGCCGCGATCCCCATTACCCGCTCGAGTTGCTGTTTTCAGTGCAGAAGGTTGAAAGTGCCGGCCACCAGGCATTGCTGGTCGATGCGCAGACCGACAATCTCGCGCTGGAGGAAGTGCAGCGCCGGGTATCCGCCTTCGCTCCCGATTTCCTGGTCATTCCGACAGCCCCTTCTTACCTTTTCTGGCGTTGCCCTCCTCCAGAGCTGCGCGTTCCCATGGAATACTTCCGCGCCCTTGATTCAGACGCGACGAAGGTGTGCATCGGCCCCCATTCCTCCGCCACGCCGGCCGCTGTCCTGCGCAAGACGGGCACTGTTATAGCGATTAAAGGCGAACCCGAACAGGCGATTGTCGATCTCGCCGCCATGTCGTGGGACACGATCGACGGCGTCTGTTTCGCGAAGAACGATGGCACTCTTCACATCAGCCCCAGCTTGGCTGTGGTCGATATGAAGACTTTGCATGCCTTGGACTTCAAGAACTACAACGTCGAGTCGCACCCGCACCGTCATCATGTTTTCTCGGGTGAAGGACGCGGGGCGGAGCTGGAATTCGCCCGTGGCTGCCCGTGGAACTGCTCCTTCTGCAACAAGCAGCTCTTCCGCAACAAGTTTCGCGAGCGGCCCATCGACGCTGTGCTGGCCGAGATCGATACTGTGGTCGCTCGTGGTGTGGACTACGTCTATTTCATCGACGAGATCTTTGGTGTCGGCAAGAACGTTCGTACGTTGCTTGAGGAGGTCAGCCGGCGCAATGTTTCCATCGGGTTTCAGACCAGGATCGATCTTTGGGATGAAGAGTCGCTCGACCTTCTCGGGCGCGCGCACTGTATTTCGATGGAATGCGGGATCGAATCCATTACCGAGGCTGGCCGCGAGGAACTCAACAAAAACTGCCGCATGACCACCGATCGGATTACCGAGCTGCTGATCTATGCGAAGGAGAAAGCCGGGATCGCCTGGGTACAAGCGAACCTGATTCTCACCGAGCGAGACGACAAAGCCGACATCCACCGCTGGCAGGAAAAGCTGAAAGCGCATGGGGTATGGGTGAGCGAACCAGTTCCCATGTTCCCCTTCCCCGGTAGCCCGCTTTATGCCCAAACCTTTGGGGCTGCCCCTGACGATCAAGCTTGGGAGAGAGCTCACAACCATTACATTCGTTTGTTTTCCGAAGGAGACTGGAGCGACATCCAAGAGCAGCGTCCGCGCTCGATCGCAGAACTAGAGGCCGAGCAGGAGAGTGCAGCCCGATGAACATTGCCATGATTGGGTCGGGATACGTGGGACTGGTCGCAGCTGCCTGCCTGGCGGAAGTTGGACACTCCGTCGTGTGCGTAGATAACGACCCCGACAAGGTGAAAGCCCTTTGCACTGGAGATCCTTTGATCCACGAGGAATTTCTCCCCGAATTGCTTTCCCGCCACCGTGGCACACGCCTCACTTTCACCACTTCCCTGCCCGATGCGGTTCGCTTCAGCTCGATCATTTTTATCGCCGTGGGAACACCGCCCTGCGAGACCGGCGAAGCGGATGTGAGCTTCATCGAGAGCGTCTGCCGGGATATCGCGCGTGAGATCAATGGCCATGGGCCGAAGACCCTGGTGGTGAAGAGCACGGTTCCCGCCGGCACCAATGACTGGATCCGCCGTGTTCTGCTTCGCAACGGAGTTCCTGGCGATACCTTCGACATCGCTTCCAACCCCGAGTTCCTGCGCGAAGGTTCTGCCGTCACCGACTTTCTCTACCCTGACCGCATCGTGATCGGCAGCAGCAGCCCGCAGGCAACCAGTCTGTTGGCGCAGGTGTATGCACCTCTGACCGACGGCTCCTATCACGCCAGGCCCGACCGGGTTCCCCAACCCGACGAGAGCTGCAGCCCGGCGCCACTCATCGTCACCCGCCCGGCCAGCGCGGAGATGATCAAGCACGCGTCGAATGCGTTCCTCGCCATGAAGATTTCGTTCATCAACGCGGTCGCGAATATTTGCGAAGCGACCGGAGCCGACGTGGAGGAACTGGTACGCGGCATCGGCTCCGATCGCCGTATCGGCTCGCATTTCCTGAAGGCTGGCATTGGCTATGGCGGGTCTTGCTTTCCCAAGGACGTCAGTGCCCTGCGCGCCGTCGCGAAAGAATGCGGCTACGACTTCCCGCTGCTCGACGAGGTCATGCGCATCAATGAAAACCAGCGCATTGCGTTCGTCCGAAAGGTCCGAAACGCTCTCTGGACGCTCAAAGGCAAGCAACTAGCCGTGCTGGGTCTGGCTTTCAAAGGTGGCACCGACGATGTTCGCGAATCTCCGGCGATTGCCCTCGTCCATTCCCTGCTTCGCGAAGGTTGCACGATTCGCGCGTACGATCCCGCGGCCATGCGCCGCGCAGATAATGAGTTCTCCGCCGATCCGGCGATCACTTTCTGGGAAAATGCATACGACGCCGTTGAAGGCGCCGACGCGTTGCTGGTGCTCACCGACTGGGAAGAGTTCCTGTCCCTCGATTTCGGACGCATTCGTTCTCTTCTGCGGCAACCCATCGTATTCGACGGCCGGAATCTCTATGAGCCCGCCCAGATGCAGGCACTCGGCTTCTTCTACTTCAGTGTAGGTCGGCGCGATATAGTTCCCGACGAAGCATCCGCTACAAATACTAACAACGAAGAAGCTGCGTAGAGTTCAAACTAAAGTTTGGTACTCCAAACGTGGTATGGGTGCCTTTCTCTTGCAATTACGAGGCAGAGGTCACACGGGAACGTGTCCCACATCACAGCTCGTAACGCGACACTTCTTTACATTGCAGCTAGAGCTTGAGAGACGCGGTATAGCTATAAAGTTTCAGCTTTCCCTCTCCGGCTTCGTTGTTCGTCTGTAGCATCCCGAAATAGTCCGAGATTTGTACTTCCCTCGCTCGACTCTTTTTGAAACGGCTACGTCGAATCTCCGCTTTTTAGCTTGATCAATGGGATACTTCCCTGGGATTTCGTGCGAAGCATGCGTGAACGCTCTATCGGTGTTGCGGTGCGGAAACGATCTTCCGGCCTGGATGCGATGATCTGTTCGCAACCGCTGTGGCTCGCGGTATTCACCAACCCAAGGCACGAGAAGAAGGTTGCGCAACATCTCCAGGCTCGCGGGATCGAAGAGTTCTTGCCGACATACAGCTTGACGCGTACCTGGAAGAATCGGCAAACCGTCCATCTTGATCTGCCTCTTTTTCCTAACTATCTGTTCGTGCGCATGCCGCCGCAGCAGCGAGGCACTGTGCTCGCGGTTCCCGGCGTAGTAACGATCGTTGGCGGACAACAGAGATCGTGCGCCATCCCCGAACAGTACATTTCCACACTTCGGGCCGGGGTTGCTTCGAAACGCATCTTCCCCTGCCTGGGCACCAAGGTAGGCGCCCGCGTGCGCATCGTCTGTGGACCGCTTGCAGGGATCGAAGGGATCCTTGCCTGCGTGCGTTCTGACCTCCGCGTGGTGCTTTCGATCGAGCTCATCCGGCAATCTGTCTCCATTGAAGTCTCTCGTGAAGAAATCGAGCCGATCGACAGCCGCCTCTCGATGCCCGGCGGCTGCGACCCGCGGACACAATGTTGACGCCGCTCCGGGTCGTATTCCTCGCCGCTCACGTCAAGCACTACCGGCTTCCGTTCTTCGACGCGCTCTACGAGGCGCTTAAGCCCGACGGCATTGAGTTGCGCGTTCTCTACGGCGAGCCGAACACCGCCCATGCCGCGCGCAAAGACAATGTCCGGCTGCCCAATACCTATGGTCATCCCGTGCCCTCCTTCTGGATCGGCGATCGCCTCGTCTATCAGTCTGCTTGGCGCGAGATTGCCGCCGCGGACCTGGTCATAACGCCGAACGAAAACAAGCTTCTGCTGAATCCGTTGTTGCTGGCGTTGCGAGCCGGCGGTGTCAAGAAAGTTGCCTTCTGGGGAAAAGGCAACATCGCGCCCGCTGGTCTCAGATGCCCCGGGGAATGGCTTCGCTACAAGACGGCTAACGCCGTCGATTGGTGGTTCCCCTACACCGACGCCGCGGCCGACAACCTCCGCCGGCATGGGGTGAACTGCGGAATCACCGCAGTCGACAATGCGATTGACACCGTCGGCCTGCACCGCGACCTAACCTGCATCTCGGAGCGCTGCCTCCGCAATGCCCGATTCTCGACCGGCGCCGGCAACGGTCCCATCGGCGTATTTTGCGGAAGCCTCAGCGCCAACAAGCATCTCGATTTCCTCTTCGCAGCGGCCAAGCTTATTCACAAGCGCATTGCGAATTTCTCCCTTGTCATCATTGGCAACGGGCCATTCCGCGAGCACGTGGAACTGGTGGCTGCGCGCGAGCGCTTCATTCGTTATGTCGGGCCCCGCGTGGGACGAGAGAAGGCGTTGCTGCTCAAAATGGCGGAGGTCTTTCTCCTTCCGGGAGCCGTCGGCCTTGCCATTCTCGACAGTTTCGCGGCCGGGCTGCCGATACTCACCACCGACCTCCGCACCCATGGTCCCGAGATCAGCTACCTGCGGCAAGGAAACAACGGGCTGATGACCGCTCACAACCCGCAAGACTACGCGGATGCAACCGTGCGGCTGCTGGAAGACCCGCAATTGTTGACGCGGCTGCACGCAGGGGCGACCGAGAGCGGATTCCAATACACCATCGAGAACATGGTGCAGAACTTTCGCCGTGGCATTCATGCCTGCATCTCGTTGGACTCGCAGCTTTTTTCTTCCCACATCGCACCGGTCAGCGTGGGTAACGAGAGCGGCAGGGCGGCGGCAATAAACGATGTTCCTGGGGGCCAATCATGAAGGTAGGCGTTGTCGGTTGTGGCTATTGGGGGCCGAACCTGGTCCGGAATCTGCTGGCAACGCACCGTTGCGAAACAATCTATTGCTACGATGCTGCACCAAAGGCGTTACAGAACCTTCTTGGACGGTTTCCTTCGATCACTCCCACCGTCGGGCTCGAGGATCTATTGGGTCTGTGCGATGCCGTGATCATTGCCACCCCGGTCAAATCGCATTACGCAATTGCCCAGCAGGCGCTCTTGGCGGGTAAAGGCGTCTTCGTGGAAAAGCCGCTTACATCGTCTTATGCCCACGCCGCTGAGCTCGTCGAAATGGCCGGTCGGCGGCAACTCGCGCTCATGACGGGCCATACGTTTCTCTACAGTCCGGCGGTCCGCAAAGTCCAACGCTATATTGTGGACGGCGTCCTGGGAGAGGTATTCTCGCTCAGTTCCTCACGGGTGAACCTGGGCATTCATCGCCAGGATGTCAACGTCATCTGGGATCTCGCTCCGCACGATCTCTCCATGCTCCTCTATTGGCTGCAGGAGTCGCCGTCCCGGGTGGCTGCCATCGGGCGGGCGTGTGTCGGCAACACCATCGATGTAGCTTCGCTCCATCTCGAATTTCCTTCGGGAGCGATCGCCAATATTGAGGTGAGCTGGCTGGCACCGAACAAGCTGCGACGAACGGTGGTCGTGGGAAGCCTGAAAATGGTTGTGTACGACGATACGCAGCCCAACGAAAAGATTAAGCTCTACGACAGCAGCGCCAGCATGATGCCGGCGCCCGCTTCCTTCGGCGAATATCAACTCACCTATCGCAACGGAGACTTGGTCTCACCCTGCCTCGAAAACATCGAACCATTGCTCGAACAAACCCATGCCTTTCTCGACTGGGTGCAGTACGGCATAGAGGCGGAGAACAATACGTGGATCGCCCTCCAGGTAGTTGCCGCGGTCGAGGCTGCCTGCCGTTCGCTACAGGAGAACGGCCGCCTGGTTGAAGTCGGCGGCACAACCTCCGCCCCCAAGCTTTCTCCATTTCGCGTCGTCGCCAAGCCCGTCTCGGTAGACTGACTTTCAAGACGCCCCTGCCGCAGATAGGAAGACCAAGGAGAGCCTTTCTTGTATTTGCAGGTCCGAGCTTTTCGTACTAGCTCGTTACCGTACCCTCGCCTTTTTTGTTGAAAGGAAGTTCCACTTCTTGATGCGTCCCGCAGCCTGTACAGGTGAATGAGACAGACGCCTTCCCTTGAAGGTCCTCCGACTCGAAGTGGTGCGGATATTTGCACTTGACGCACCGGAACGTGAGATTCATTCCTTGAGTCTACGCCCTTCGATGCGATGGCACCCCGAGTTGGGGAAACCTTAGGCAGTGGAGGGGGGCGGCGTCTGGGCGCGCATGAAGACGTGCCCGTTGTCGCAGCGGTAACTGAGAACGCCCTGGATCGCCTTGGCGTCGCTCGACGGTCCTACCGCTTGACGCTGCGAGGGTTGCAGTTTGGAGTTCCCACACACGGGGCACGCTGTTGGGACGTCGGGCACGTTGTTCAGGTTCCCGGCCAGATTGTCGGACACCCTGCAGTGGATGCCGGCTTTCACGGAGATGTTTGCTTCCTAAGAACTACTAGACGCCGGCTTCCCCGGCGCACTCGTTCGTATGTCTCTGTTGTGCTGACCCCAAACTCTCGCCATCCGCGGCCCGTACGGTAGCGAAGCACTTCAGGCAGATCGCTTCTGTCGGACTCTTTACCTTGAACCGCTTCGGTTTCTTGGATGGAGGAGAGGACAATATGGGCGTCTCTCTTTCTCGAAAGACGCAAGCGCGAAAGATGGCACGCGGTGAGGGTTCCGGGTAAGGCTGGGCTCAAGTATACAGCCTGCATTTCGTGATCTAGATTGATCAGCTTCGTCTGAGTCTACCCTGTAGGATCGCGGAAGTTTAATCCACAGGGGGAAACCATTTGAGAAGCAACAAGAAGATCACCAACAAGCGTTCGCGAGAGCCCAGCATATTCCTATTCCAAAATGGAAGCACGGTTCCAAGGAGCGGTACCTACGGCATACTGCACACCCACCGCGTCAGCCTGAAAACTCCCCTTATCAAGGGCCACACTTTTCCGGGCTGCCCTCGATGCGATGACCCTGTCATGTTCAAGCTCATTACTCCGATCGTCGTGGAGTCCGCTTCAGAGCGCTTTCGACTGCTGATGGCGAGGTAGCCATGCGTGAACTCAGATATGTAGAGAAGGATGATTTCACCGGTTGGCGGTGTACTGGCTGCGAATGGGGGCACCCGGTGCTTAGAACGGATTCGGGCCGGGAGAACAGCCACGACGAGGCCCGGTCAATCTTTGATCTCCATGACTGCTCTGAAAGCCCACGCTCGAAGAGCCTCGTCGGCGCGGTAACCGGCTGAGCCTTGTTCCCCGTCTGCGCTGTAAACGGAACGAAGTAACACCACTACAAATGCTACCGTCCGCGGTTCGGTTCGTGATTGACGGACCGTCGGGAATCCGTGTCCCCCTACGCTCCATAGCCGCCGAGATCTTCGCTGCCCCCCTTCGACACAAGACGCCAGCGATGCTGCGCAGGTATGATATCCAAGCGCAAGATGATCTGCGCGGCGCTGCTGTTTGGGCGGCAGTTTCTTTACATCGAAACGTTACAATGTATCCGTTGTACCCGTGAAGCGGTAGACACGAAGCCTGAATCCCACCGGGGCCTGTAGCTCAACGGTTAGAGCAGCGGACTCATAATCCGTTGGTTGTAGGTTCAAATCCTACCGGGCCCACCAACCTCGGCTGTATCGTGATACGAACCTGGGTGCCTTTTCCCTCGGAAAATGCGACAGGCCCGCTTGTGGCAGGCCTCTTCGCGGTATTGCACTTGTTGAATGCCCTGCGGGGGCCTGGTGGCCTTGCTCGTAGGCCGGAGTTCCAGCGCGCCCCGCATGGTCTTTTACGGGTTGAAAGCATTTTGCCGAATCCCATTTCTTCATTCCATCCCACTGAGGTAGTATCGAGTTACTCTATCGCACAACGAGGAATACCCAGCCTCGCAGGAGCTAGTTTCGTAGCGCCGAGGAATGTGCTATCACTTATAGGCGTTCAGGACCCTGATCGACAGGAGTCAATTTAAGTGGCTCAATCCAAACCGACTAGCGCCCGCGGCAGCGCCCGAATCCTGATTGCGGACGACGATCCGATCGTCCGAGAGATCCTCCGGAACATGCTCTCCGCCAACGCCGACTACGCCGTGGCCGGCGAAGCCAAGAACGGCGAAGAGACGGTGCGCCTCGCCCGGGACCTGAAGCCCGATCTTCTCCTGCTCGACTTGTTGATGCCGAACCTACCCGGCCTGGACGCACTTAAGGAGATGACGACCTCCGATTTTCTCGTCCGGACCATCGTCCTCACGGCGTCGATTACCAAGCAGCAAGTCTTACAGGCACTGCAACTGGGGGCACGCGGTGTGGTTCGCAAAGACGCCCTGGGAGAGTTGCTCCCGGCGATTCGTGCCGTGCTCGACGGACAGTATTGGCTGGACGGCAAAATCGTTCCAAACGTAGTTCAACTGCTGAACGAGCTGGCGGCCAGCACACGCTCCGACACCCCGCGCAATGATTTTGGTCTGACCCCGCGCGAGTTGGAGATTGTGGCCCTGGTCACCGAAGGTTGCGGTAATCGTGAAATCGCCGGACGTCTCACCATCAGCGAAGAGACTGTGAAACGTCACCTGACCCATATCTTCGACAAGGTAGGAATGTCTACGCGCCTGGAACTTGCGTTGTTCGCGCTAGACCACAACCTGGCGAGACGCTCCTAGCCCGGAGAAGCAAACTCTCTCGACAGGCCGAGGAACGACGATACATCGCATCGTGGGAGGATGAGCGTCAAGAGCACGGCTGCTCAATGACATGCCATCGGGAACGGATTCTCATCACCAAGCATCGCCACGTCCAGAGCGGCATATGCACGCATATCGCCTCGCGATGGCCCTCGCATTTTTTTCCGGCATGGCGATCATCGTGGTGGTGTTCTGGCTGTCCTATCGCACCACTCACTCCCTCATCGAAGACAGTTCCTGGGTCACGCATACTGACGAAGTCATCGGCCAACTCGACGAATTGATGTATCGCATGGAGCGCGCCGAGTCGGCGCAAAGCCGGTACATCATCACCGGCAATGAAGATTTCTTAACGTCCTACCGCGCCGACCTTCGATCTGTCGATCTCCTTTACGAACGCCTCGTCCGCCTGACTGCCGACAACCAGTCGCAGCAACAGCGCCTGCAGGAACTTCTCCGCCTGATGCACTCCAAGATCGAGCACATGGACTCGACGATTCATGACCGGCAGGTGAACGGTAACTCGCGTGAACTGGATGAGCGTCTTGCCACCGAGGGAAAGGTCCGCATGGATCAGATTCAGGCAAAAGTGGCCGAACTGACCGCGGCTGAAACACAATCCCTCGCCCTGCGTACCGATGCACAGCGCCAAAGCGCTCAGCGCTCGCTGCGCAGTATCCTTTTTGGCGGCGCCCTGGCTTTGCTCTTTCTAGCCATCGCCGGCGTGGTGCTGCAGCGAGACGTCAGCAAGCGTATGGCGGTGGAACGCAGGTTACAAAACACCACCGCCTTACAACGCGCCGTTCTGAACAGTGCGACCTATGCCATCATCTCAACCGATGCCGCCGGCATCATCGTTACCTTCAACTCGGCCGCCGAACACGTCTTTGGATACCATTCGAGCGAGGTGATTGGGCGGCTCACTCCCATCGTGCTTTACGATCCTGCCGAGCTGCAGCGCTATGCGGGCGACGTGAGCCATTTCCTCGGGGAAAGCGTTGCGCCTGGCTTCGAAGCATTGGTTGCCAAAGCCAAGCTCGGGACCACCGACGAGGCCCAGTGGACTTATACCCGCCGCGATGGATCGCGGTTCTCCGGTTTGCTCTCCACCAGCGCCATGCACGACGAGCACGGGTCGATCATTGGCTATGTCTTCATCGTCAGCGACATCACCCGGCGCAAAGAGGCCGAAGAGGCCCGTACCAAGATCGAGCGCCGCTACCGTGCCCTCCTGCAAAACAGCAGCGATATCGTGGCCATCATCAATCCCGCTGGAAGACTGCAGTACGCGAGCCCCGCTGTTGAACGACTCCTCGGGTTCGAAGTTGATGAACTGGTTGGACGCGAAATCTTCGACCTCATCCACCCCGGTGATCTCGAGACCGCCCGCCAGGCCTTCTACAGCATGGCAACCCGCCCCGGATCTTCGCCGCCCCAGGAACTCCGGCTGCGCAAGGCCAACGGTGAAACTGTCGTCACGGAAATCGTGGGCAATAACCTGCTCGAAGACGAAGTGCTGCAGGGAATCGTTCTCAACGCCCGCGATATTTCCGAACGTATGCGTGCCCGCTCCCAACTGGAAGTGCAAAACGCGGTTGCCCGCGTGCTTGCCGAGGCCATCAGCCTCGATCAATCAATTCCGGAAATCCTTCAAGCCTTATGCAACAATCTCGACTGGGAGCTCAGCGAATTCTGGGCGGTGGACCCCGATCAGAATGTTTTGATCTTCAATTACGCCTGGTCGCTCCCCGGGTTCGACCTGAACAATTTCCTCGACATCAGCCAGCATACCCGCATTCATCGCGGCGAAGGCCTCGCCGGCCGGGTATGGGACAGGGCCACAGCGATGCACGTTTTCGACATCTCGCATGAAGAAAACTTTGTGCGAAGAACGGAAGTCGAGGCGCTCTCGCTCAAAACTGCAGTCGGCTTCCCGATCCGCTCCCGCGACGGCATCATTGGCGTCTTCACTCTCTTCAGCCTGCGCACCCGCCACGTCGATGGCGACCTGCTCTCGATGCTGAATACCGTCGGCGCGCAGATCGGCCAGTTCATTGCCCGCAAGCGTGCCGAAGAACAGATCACCGAGAACGAGGACCGCTATCATTATCTCTTCGAAAACTCGGCCGACCTCATTCTCACCTTCGCGGCAGACGGCACCATTCTCCACCTCAATGCCGCATGGCTGCAGACATTCGGCTATCCTCGCGACCAACTGATGAAGATGAGCCTCTTCGACCTCGTCTCCCCCGATGACCGCGAAGCTTGCCAGTCCCTGGTGGAAAGCGCCATCTCCAGTGGCTCGTTGGATAAAGCGGAACTGTCATTCCGCTCGCGGGATGGCCGCCAGATCATTGTGGAGGGCAGCATCAACTGCCGCTATGGCGTCACCGGGATCGAATACTGCAACGCGATCTTCCAGGATGTGACCAAGCGGCGCGAAGTCGACCGCATGAAGAACGAGTTCATTTCCGTCGTAAGCCATGAGTTGCGTACGCCGCTCACTTCCATTCGCGGTTCGCTGGGGTTGCTGGCTGGGGGTGCGCTTCGCAATGACCCGGAAAAAGCTAACCGCATGCTCGACATCGCGCTCAAGAACACAGAGCGCCTCGTGCGCCTGATTAACGACATTCTCGACATTGAGAAGATCGAATCCGGCCAGATCGCTCTCGATATCCAGTCTGTGGATGCGGCTGACATAATCGTGCAGGCGAGCGCTACGATGTCTGCCATGGCGGATGCCAACCGCGTGCACCTTGAAGTTCACCCGGCGCAGGGAACGGTGTTCGCCGACCGCGACCGCATCCTTCAAACGCTCACCAACCTCCTGAGCAACGCCATCAAGTTCTCGAACCCGGAGAGCACCATCACGTTGAGTTCGGAACGCAGGGGCGCGGGACTGCTCATCCGCGTCCGCGATCATGGCCGCGGCATCCCTCCCCACAAGCTGCAAACGATTTTCGAAAGGTTTCAGCAGGTGGATGCCTCCGATTCCCGCGACAAAGGCGGGACCGGACTGGGGCTCGCCATCTGTCGCAGTATCGTGCAGCAACACGGTGGGGCCATCTGGGTGGACAGCACCGAGGGAAAAGGAAGCGAGTTTTTTGTTTTACTGCCGCGCTTTCAGCCGGATGGCAGTGGTATGTGGCAGCAGGTCACGGGCGCACCAAACAAGGTGCTGCCATCGTGATGCGATAATTTTGCTTCGACGAACGCTGGATTGAGATGCCAAAGCGTATTCTGATCGTGGACGACGAGGATGACATTCGCGAAGTCGCTGCGCTCAGCCTGGAAACCATCGGTGGCTTCCAGGTGATCAGCGCCAGCTCCGGCATGTCAGCCATTGCGATCGCGGCGGAACAGCAGCCCGACGCCGTTTTGCTTGATGTGATGATGCCCGACATGGATGGACCAACCACATTCCGCAAGCTGCAGGCGCAGCCATCCACCGCCCATATCCCGGTGGTGTTTCTCACCGCCAAGGTGCAGCCGAGCGAGCGAGCGCGTTTCGCCAGCCTGGGAGCAGCCGCCGTGCTCTCCAAACCATTCGACCCCCTCACCCTGTCGTCCGAGCTGGCGCATGCCCTCGGATGGCCGACCTCCTAGACCATGCCGGAACCAATTTCTAGCCAGCAAACCAAAGCCATGCTCGCCGCGGTCTGGCACAAAAATCGCCACTTGCTGCTGGATCGCATGCAAGCCATCGAAGGATTCTGCCTGCGCCTCCCCGACTCCATAGCGGAACACGCTTTGCGCGCCGAAGCGGCTGCCGGCGCCCACAAGCTGGCCGGCTCACTCGGCATGTTCGGGCTCACCGAAGGGACCGCCGTCGCCCGCGAGATTGAGTATCTCTTGAAGGACAACTCCCCCCCGGAGTTGCTCGCTGCCAATGTTCCCGCACTCGCCAGGCGCTTGCGTCTGCTGATCGAGTTTTTTCAGGTTAACGTCGATGCCCCGATGGTCGAAAGTCGACGCCGCATTCTGATTGTGGAGACCAACGAGGAATTTGCGCGGACCATCTCTGCCGCTGCCGGGAAGAGAGGCATCGAGACCCATGTTGCGGCCGACTTCAAGTCTGCGCAGCAGCTGATCAAGGAAGAGACCTTTGATGTCGTCGTGTTCGACCTCGTCTCTCCGGAAGTGAACGCGCGCAACATTCCCGAGGGCCATGTGCAGCGTGCGCACGACTTCATCCTGTCGATATCGCCCATGCAGGTCCTCGCTTTGACTTCGATCGATACCTTCGAAGACCGGTTGATCGCCGCCCAGATCGGCGCTCACGGGTTGCTGCCGAAAAACGCTCCCGTCCACGAGATTGTGGACACCTGTGAACACCTCCTCGATCTTCAGACGGCTCACTTCAAAGTGCTTACGGTGGATGACGACCTGGCCGTTTTGAGCGCCATCAAAGCCATGCTCGAACGGCATTCGATCCGCGTGACGTCACTCTCCGATCCCCGGTTGTTCTGGAGCGTGCTGGAAGAAACGGCTCCCGACCTCGTCATCCTCGATCATGAAATGCCGAACTTTTCCGGCCTCGAAGTTTGCCGCACGGTGCGCAACGATCCCCAATGGAACCGTCTGCCGATTCTGTTCCTCAGCGCCGCCAGCGATCCCGAGACCGTGACCAGCATCTTCTCCGCCGGGGCGGACGACCTGGTTCCCAAGCCGATTATCGATATCGAGCTCACTACTCGCGTGCGTAACCGTCTCGACCGCGACCGGCTGTATCGCAACCTGTCGGACTACGATCAGCTCACCAACGTACGCAACCGCCGCAGCTCCAACATCGTCATCGCGAATTATCTACGGCTCGCCGAGCGCCATGGGCTGCCGGTTTCGCTCGCGGTCCTCGATCTGGATAAGTTCAAGCGGGTCAATGATACCTACGGGCACCAGGCCGGGGACGACGTGCTCCAGTTCCTTGGAGGATTGTTTCGGCAATCGTTCCGCAGTGAAGATGTGGTGGCGCGATGGGGTGGCGAGGAATTCCTGATCGCCATGTTCGCCATGCACCGCTCCGATGCGGTGGAACGCGTGGCCAATGTGCTGAGCGGCCTCGACAGTCACGAGTTTCAATCCAACCCCGGCACAAGGTTTCGCGTCTCCTTCAGCGCCGGCGTCGCCGAGTTTCCGGTGGACGGGAAGGAACCTGCACTCGCTCTATCGCGTCGCCGACGAGGCGCTTTACAAGGCGAAATCGGCCGGGGGACGAAGGGTCTACTCCACCCTGCTCTCCAGCGACGACACCCGCATCGATGTCGCGATCGTTACAAACGACGTCTCCGTCTCCGCACCTTTACGCCACCTGCTGGAAATGCGTGGCTATACGGTGAACCTTTATCACGACCTATCCGCAGGCCTTCAAGAGCTGGCCGCCTCCGATCCCGCGGCTGCGCCCCGCACCATCGTCATCGATAGCCTGCCGTCGTCGAGTGTAGGCCGAACCGTGCAGAGCCTGCATACTGGCGGGTCTACGAGCACCCAGATCTTCCTGCTGGTAAGTCCGGAGTCCGCCGGAGAACTTTGGCCGGAACTCGACGGCGTTGAGCTCGTCCTCAAGCCCTACGAGCCTTTAGCGCTCGTCCAACGCATCCGCAGGACCCTCAGCAAGTAGTTCCCATTTCCCCTCTGTCAGCTCAGTCTCCGCGTCATGCAAAAAAAAGGCCTGCCGAAAACCGGCAGGCCTGAAGTCCAGGAGACTTTCGTCTCCCGACAAAGTTAAATCTAGAAGATGTACTTCAATACCAGCTGCATCGTACGTGGGTTGTTGCTGAACGTCAGTTGTGGCTGGTTGAAGTCCGATCCCGTGACCTGGACAAACGTCGGGATCGAAGTATAGGAGTAGCCTGCAACGTTGCTGATTGCGCCCGCGATGTACTGCGAGTGGTTGAAGACGTTCAGCGCCTGGGCCTGGAACTCAACCGACTGATGTTCGGTCAGGTTGATACGCTTCACCGCGGTCAAGTCGAAGTTGTTGATGTGCGGCAGAGCCACCGTGTTACGAGGTGTGTTCGCCAAGGCTCCGCGACCCGCCTGGATGTACATGGCGTTCGGATTGTCGGCAAGATAATACTGGTTGCCGGTACCCGGATCGGTTACCAAGGTGACGCCCGTGCCCGTTCCCGGGACGCCCGCCGGATTGTAGATCGGGCGATCCGGAGCAGAGTCGCCGTTCAGGTTTGAATCCACGCCGCTCTGGGCCGTCCAGTACTCAGGAGACTGGAAGGTGTACACCGGCGCAACTTCCCAGTTCGAAATGACGTTCTTCACAAGCCAGTTCGAATTCTTGAACGCTGCGTAGTTGTAGAGCAGTTCCACCGTCACGCGATGGCGGCGATCCAATGCAGAGGTTCCCCAGTCGGCCGCAACGTCCTGCGAGTTCTGCGGACGGCGAGGCGTCAACTGGGTCGAGAACACTTCTGCGGTTGAGTTATCCCATGCATGGCTCCAGGCCCAGGCAGCCTGGAACTGCAAGCCATTGGTGAAGTTGCGGCTAACCTGCGTCTGCAGGCCATGATAGAGAGAACCGCCGTAGGGCTCATACGCCGTGATGTTGCTTACGAAGCATGGAGAAGCATTCCCCGTGACGCATCCGGCAACGTACGACGGAACGTACGGTGCGGTATCGGGAATTACGAACGGCTGAATGGCAGCAATCTGCGCCGCCGAAGGTGGCGTGAGGAAGGTCGGAATGTAGTTGGTCGGAGTGACTGACGGTGCTTTGTTGATCTGGTCCTGCACCGGCAAGTGAACACCACGCGTGCCTACATAGCGCGCTTCTACCGTGTACTTGTTGGCGAAGATGTGCTGGATACCGAGGTTCCAGGTCTCCGTGTACGGAATCTGCTGCTTCGGAACGTAGCCGGCCGTCGATTCCTGCTGCGTCAAAACGTCGGTGAAGGTGTTCAGACCGCTCCCTTGACCCGGGGGATAGCCGCCGCCCGCGAGGAACCCACTCGTACTGTAGGGGCAGGTTGAGGTTGGCCCGTTGCCCACGTCGCAAGTACCACCAAATTGCGGAGGTACCGAGAGGAGTCCGAGGTTATCGAACAGCACATCGTAGGCGATGCCGAATCCACCGCGAATCGAAGTATCACCCGAAGAACCTGGGGAATATGCGAAGCCGATGCGAGGAGCAAAGTTCGTGTACTGCGGTTGCGGCGTGTTGAAGTTGATCAGTCCAGGCACGCTGGCAGCCGAGTTCAGGCTCTGTAGACGTTCGGAGTACGGCACGGAAGTAAATTCGTAACGAATTCCGAGATCTAACGTGAGGTGTTGGCTGACTTTGAGTTCATCGTTCGCATAGGCGTAGATGGCGCTCTGGTCACCGTAATAGGTGTTGCTACCCGTGGAACGTTCACCCAGTGCATCCGGTATGTTGTCCAACAGGTATTCGCTGAAGTAGCTGTACTCGTAATCGCCGCGGGCGCGCTGCGTGAAGCCCTGGGGCGAAATATACTTGCGGCCTTCAACGCCGAACTTGAAGTTGTGGCGCCCGTGTACCCAGCTCAAGTTTTCCGTTGCCTGATAGATGTTCTGTACTCCGAACTGCGGAGCGTTCCCATCGGGGCCGATTTGTGCGCCGCCGATATCGTAGAACTGCAGGTTCGGGAACTGATCGAGACCAGGGAAGGTCTGGTTGCCCACCGTGTAGTACTGGGTGTTGCGGTTGAAACCCAGGCGGAACTCGTTGGTCAGCGAGGGAGTGAAAGTGTGGTACTCGTTGATCGCGATCAACTGATCACGGACCGGAAGCGGTGTCCAGAAGGTTGGCAGGTTCGCCGCAAAATCCAGACTCGTGTAGTGCTGGTAAATCCAGCGGCCACGCAGTTGATCCTTGTCCGAAATGTTGTAGTCCACGCTGTTTGCGGTGGTGTAGGTGTTCGCAAAATAGGAGCCGTTCGTATTGATGAGCCCCTGCTCGTACTCTCCCGTTGCATTGTAAGGATTGGGATTAGGGGTAGCCGGATTCCCGTTGAGATACGGCGTATAGCTCACGAACAGGTTATTGTTCGGATCAGCACCTTCCGCGGTATCGCCGGTACATCCCGGGCCACCGGCAGAAGGAGCGGTCCCGATGTACTTCTGGAAGATCGCCAGGTTGTTCGCATTGATGTTGGCACCGCCCAAAGCGGCAATCTGCGAATATCCCAGCGCCGTCGGAGCGCAAACATAATACGAACCGGTCACGTTACCCACCGGGTTGTATTCCTGGTTGGTGAAGAAGAACAACTTATCTTTGATGATCGGTCCGCCGACTTGGCCACCGAAGCGGTTGTTGTCGAAGCGCGGATTGAAAGGGGTGCCCGTTTGCGTACGCGCAACCGACGCGTCGATTCCGTTCAGATCGCGGTTCTGGAAGTACTCATACAAGCGGCCGTGAAAACGGTTCGTGCCGCTGACGATCGTCTGGTTGAACTGTCCACCCGAGGAGTGTCCGAATTCGGGATTGAACTGGTTCTGCAGCACGGTGAAGTTCTGCACCGCGTCGTTCGGGATCGTGACCACCGGACCCGTTACCGACTTGCTGTTGTTATCCACGCCTTCTACGGTGAAGTTATTGTTGCGGGGACGCTGACCCGAAACCGAAGGGCCGGTGCCAACGCCGATACCGCCCGCGCTCGCCACGCCCGCATCCAGCAGCGAAAGGTTCAGTACGCCCAAACCTTGGGACGCCGAAGGAAGATCCTGCGTTTCCTTCAACTCATACGTGTTTTGAATCTGCGCCGTGGTGGTGTCGATCGATTCGGTTTGGCCCGTGACTTCGACCGTCGTACCGGCGCCCGCGACTTGCGCGACCACGTTGGCCGTCGCAGTCTTGTTCAACTGCACTTCGACGTCCGCGAAACCTCCGCTGAGGCTGCTCGCGTTGACCGTGACCTTGTAATGACCAACCGGCAAGTTGATGAAGTGATACTCGCCGACGGATGTCGTTTGCTGAGCCTGCTTCTGGCCAGTCGCCAAGTTCGCCACTTCTACGGTGACGTTCGGCAGCACTGCGCCCGAATTGTCTCGAACTGTACCAATCAGGTCACCGCTGATCGCTTGGCCCAGCGCAAATACCGCTGCCAGCATCAGCAGACCTAAGATCGTCAGCTTCTTCAAATATGTGCTCATTCAGTCTCTCTCCGCTTCTAGGTAGGCACTGATCGTTTTCGTGGGAGCTCAATACCTGGAGTAAGTCACTGCACGACGGTAACCAAAGTAGCCTGTTTGTTTTCATAGAGATGGAGAGTCTATTTACAAATGAATACGAGAATCTATAACTCGCCTACAGAGACCTTCAAAATTTCATATTTTGGAGGCGAATCGGGGGAACTTTCGTCCCAGATCTTGCCGGTTTCATCACGCAAAAGCCGCACCTCGCGGCGCGGCTTTGTAAGCTCAGAATGGGGCCAAATCAGCTTTTTATCGTGGTAAATGCCATGTTCAGGAGCGTCTTTTGCTCCAGTTCGTGCGCCTTGTGGGATCCCGTCGCCGGGGTAGCGCTGGCCGCCCGCTTGATGGTTCTCACCCCCGGGCCGATCAGGCGATGCAGTCGCGGCTCGACGAACGACAGCGCGCCCATGTTCGCCGGCTCTTCCTGCACCCATACGAAATCGCGTGCCTGCGCATGCTGGTTCAGTGCCTGCTCCAGGTCAGCCTCTGGGAACGGGTAAATCTGGTCGAGCAGCAGGATGGCCGTCGAATCGTCCTGGCGCCGGCGGCGTTCCATCTTCAGCTCGTGACCGATCTTGCCACTGCAGAGCAGGACGCGCTCGGCGTTCTGCACTTCACGATCGAGCACCACCGTCTCAAACCGCGGACGGCTCAGGTCGCTTAAGGGCGATACCGCCTCCGGATGCCGCAGCATGCTCTTCGGGGTAAAACAGATCAGCGGCTTGCGCCACTTGCGCAACGCCTGGCGGCGCAGCAGGTGGAAGTATTGTCCCGCATCCGAAGGCTGGCAGACCTGCATATTGTCGCGGGCACACAGTTGCAGATAGCGCTCGATGCGCGCGCTCGAGTGTTCCGGCCCCTGGCCCTCATGCCCGTGCGGCAGCAGCAGCACCACGCCTGACAGCAAGTCCCACTTATCTTCGCCGGCCACCAGGAATTGGTCGATGATGATCTGCGCGCCATTGGCGAAATCGCCGAACTGCGCCTCCCACATCACCAGCGCCTCGGGAAAATCGCGGGCGAAGCCATATTCGAAGCCCATGACCGCGGCTTCGGAAAGTTCGGAGCTGTAAATCTCGATCCAAGCCTGGTCCGGCGCGAGATGCGCCAGGGGCATGTATTCGTTCTCGTTCTCGATATCAACCAGGACGGAATGCCGCTGATTAAACGTCCCGCGCTTGGAATCCTGCCCGCTCAACCGCACCGGAACGCCCGCCTTGACCAGCGATCCGAAAGCCAGCGCCTCGGCCATGCCGTAGTCCAGCGGCTTCTTCCCTTCACCCATTTCGCGACGCTGTTCCAGCAGCTTCTGCACCTTGGGATGAATGTTGAAATCGGCCGGATAACTCGTAATCCCTTCGGTGATCTTCAACAACTCTTCCGCGCTCATCCCGGTATCGACTTCGTACGACGGGTTGTAGGGACCACCCTTGAACGCGTTCCAGTACGCCGGAAGGTCGCGCATCGACGGCTTTTTCTGCATGGCGCGGCCTTCTTTTTGCGCCGCATCCCACTCCGCAGTCACCGTGGCCGCGATGTCCTTCGTGTCCGCGCCAATCTTCGCCGCGTACGTCTCTGAGATCAGCGGCATGTCTTTGATCTTGCGATAGACGATCGGCTGGGTAATGGTCGGGTCGTCCACTTCGCTGTGCCCGTGGCGGCGAAAGCCGATCAAGTCCACCAGCACGTCGCTGGCAAATGCGTTGCGGTATTCCATCGCAATACGACCGACCCGCACCACTGCATCCGGATCTTCCGCGTTCACGTGGATAATCGGCATCGGCAGCCGCTTCGCAATGTCCGATGAATAGCGCGACGAGTAGGCCTCGCGCGGACTCGCAGTGAAGCCAATCAGGTTGTTGGCGATCACGTGCACGGTTCCGCCAATGTCG
This sequence comes from uncultured Acidobacteriaceae bacterium, assembly GCA_963703075.1. Lineage (GTDB taxonomy): Bacteria > Acidobacteriota > Terriglobia > Terriglobales > Acidobacteriaceae > Korobacter. The sequence goes on along the minus strand of OY969786.1, from coordinate 295,138 downwards.
AAGCCCGGCAGGTGCTCGAGGTTCAGGGTTTCCGCCACGATGCCCTGCCCGGCGAACGCCGTGTCCCCATGCATGATGAGGGGAACGACCTTCTCGTGCGCGCCTTCGCCTATGCGTTGCTGCTTGGCGCGCACCCGTCCCGCCGCCACCGGGTTGACCGCCTCAAGATGACTGGGATTGGAAGCGAGGTGAATGTGGACTGCCTTGCCGTTGGCCGCGGTGTAATCGCCGGTCGATCCTATGTGATACTTCACATCGCCGCCACCCAGCACGCTGCGCGGATCCACGTCTTCAAAGCCCGCAAAGATCTCCGCTGCCGGCCGGTTCACCACGTTCACGATTACGTTCAGCCGTCCGCGATGGCTCATCGCCATCACTGCCTGCTCCGCTCCCTCTTCCGCGGCGGTATTCAAAATCTCGTGCAGCAGCGGAATCAGCGAGGTGTTGCCTTCGAGCGAGTAGCGCTTGGTACCGATATAACGCGACTGCAACATCTGCTCAAACAGGTCCGCCCGCAGCAGACCTTCGAGGATCCTCTGTCGATCAACCGGCGCAGGCTCCGACTCGAATTTCTCCTGCAGCCAGCGCCGCTTCTCGGGATCGGCGATGTGCATGAACTCCACGCCCACTGTCCCGCAGTAAATCTTGCGCGCAAACTCGGATTCTTCTTCCGGGAACTCCAGGTCGGGATGCGCCATCGGCTTGAAGTGCCCAAGCGGATCGAGGTTAGCCTGCAGGTGTCCCCATCGCCGGAACGCGTCCAGGATGCGCTCCTGTTTCTCACTTGCCACGTTGATCGTTGCGGTTGACACGAATGAACAACTCCCCCATGAAAGCGCTACTCAATTAGATGGAACCCGGAGCGAATCGATGCGGGAAAGCACCGCTCCGGCACCGTACAGTATAGCGTCTGCGGCATAACCCCCTTCGATCTTTTGACGAAATCCGACGCCACCAACGGAACCCTTTAGGAGGGGTGCCTTTCCCTCCATCCTGATCACCAGGATGGGGTTTTGGCTCCCCGCGCGCTTTTCCATTTCTCTCCAAGTCGCTAGAATGGCCAACCGATAGTTAAGGAGCCTCATGCGACGTCTCGCGATTTTTATCCTTCTTTCCATTGCCTGCCTGGCGCTTGCTGAGGGCCCGAACGATCGTCAGCCCACCGACCCGCATTCAATCACCTCGTCCACCAATCCGGGCGCTCGGCCGGTGCCCGTCGACGACCTCTTTTACAGTCGTCGTGCCGCGGGTGGCGCGTGGTCCTCCGACGGCAAAGAGATTGTCTTTACCACCGACATGACCGGCAACCAGAACGTGTGGAAATTTGCCCCGAGCGGCGGATTCTTTTTGCAGATGTCATATTCAAAGGAATCGCAAACTGACCCTCGCTTCACCCGCGACGGTAAATGGATCACCTATCGTCAGGACCTGGGCGGCAATGAGATGTGGCAGCTCATGACGGTTCCGGCCAACGGCGGCGCCGTCGAAAACCACTTCCAGCAACCCGATGCGGCGGTTCAACAGTACGATTTTTCGCCCGACGGAAAGTCGCTCGCCGTGGTCTACAAATCCAAGACCGGTTCCACCAACGACATCGCCCTGCTCGACTGGAACTCGCACGCCGTCCGCAATCTCACCAACGAAAAAACGCCCGGCTACCTGTGGAGCATCGCCGCCTGGTTTCCGGACGGCAAGAGCCTGCTCGTGCAGCGCATCAACCCCGGCTTCACCGATGCCTCGGTCTATCGCATCGACGTCGCCACCGGGCAAGCGGAGAACCTGACTCCGCACGAAAAGGAAGCGCAGTTCTCTGCCAATTCGCTTTCGCCCGACGGCCGCACCGCGCTGCTTCAATCGAACCAGAAGACCGGCTCTTCCAACATTGCCCTGCTCGAGATTGCGACTAAGAAAATCACCTGGGTCACGAACACCGGATGGGAGGCCAGTGCGGCTTTCTTCTCCCCCGATGGCAAGCGCTTCACCTACGAGGTCAACCAGGATGGCCGCAACGACGTCTTCCTCTGCGAGCGCGCTTCACTGAAATGCAATCGCCTGAACATGCCGGAAGGCCTCACCGGGCAGGAAGCCAGCCCGACTCCGTGGTCACCCGATGGAACCCGCCTGCTGCTCTCGCATCAGAGTTCACGCCGCCCTTCCGATCTCTGGAGCTACGACGTACGCGCTAACAAAGGCACGCAGCTCACCTACTCTGCGCTGGCTTCGCTCAATCCGGAATCGTTGCCGCAATCGCAGATCGTGCACTACAAAAGCTTCGACGGAAAAATCATCAGCGCACTTCTCTGGGTACCAACGAACCTCAAGCGCGATGGCAGCAATCCCGGCATCGTGCTTCCCCATGGCGGTCCCACCGGCCAAACCGTCGACACGTTTAACGCCACCGCGGCCGCTCTCGCATCGCGCGGCTACATCTGCATCGCCCCCAACGTGCGTGGTTCTACCGGCTACGGCATCGAGTTCCAGAAAGCGAATTACCAGGACCTCGGTGGCGGCGATCTGAAAGACGAAGTCGCAGCCCGACAGTTCCTCATTGAAACCGGCTACGTGAACGCGCAGAAGGTCGGCATCACCGGCGGCTCTTACGGTGGCTACATGACGCTGATGGCGGTCGGCAAAACGCCCGATCTCTGGGCCGCGGCCGTCGAGTCGTACGGCATCATCGACTGGTACACCATGCTGCAGCATGAAGATCCTTTCCTGCAGCAGTATGAAAAATCACTGCTGGGAGATCCGGAGAAAGACAAATCGGTGTACGAGAATGCCTCGCCGATTAAGTTCATCCGCGACGACAAGGCGCCGCTGCTGGTCTTGCAGGGCGACAACGATATCCGTGTTCCGAAGGAAGAGGCGGAGCAGATTGTCGAAATCCTGAAGAAGGGCGGCAAGACCGTGGACGTGACCTACTACCCCAACGAGGGCCACGGCTTCCGCAAGCGCGAGAACCGCATCGATGCCCTGCAACGGACCGTCGAGTGGTTCGACAAGTACCTCAAGCAGTAGTCGTTTTTTGCCGCTCAAGCGAAAAGGCCGCCCGCAGGCGGCCTTTTTTACCGACCGATTTACATATCTCCACGTTTGCGCATGAACGCGGGCACGTCCAACTCGTCCTGGTCGTAGCCCTGTTTCTGCGTCTCGCGCGGCGGCGGCGCCACGGCTGCCCGCGCTTGTGGCTCCGGCGCCGATTGCACCGGCTCCGGCTCCGACACACGCTGCGAAATGACCGGCGTGCTGGTTGTGCCTTTCACCTGGAACCCGGTCGCGGTTCGCGCCGTATTGATGGCCTGCGAGACCATCGACACGTGAGCGTGGTCTGGACGGTGCGCCTCGCCCTTGAAGCCGGTGGCGATGACCGTGATCTTCACCTCGTCCTTCATACGCTCGTCGAGCACCGCACCGAAGATGATGTTCGCGTCTTCGTGCGCCGCAGTTTGAATGATCGTCGAAGCCTCGTTTACTTCGGCCAGTTTCAGCGTGCTCGATCCGGTCACGTTGATCAGGATGCCACGTGCGCCATCGATCGCCCCGGCCTCGAGCAGCGGCGAAGCGATCGCCTCCTGCGCTGCTTCGATCGCGCGACGGTCGCCCCTCGCGGTCGCCGTGCCCATCACCGCATAACCCATGCCTGCCATGATCGTCTTCACGTCGGCGAAGTCGCGGTTGATGATGCCGGGAATCGTGATGATGTCGGAAATGCCCTGTACCGCCTGGCGGAGGATGTCGTCAGCCACGCGGAACGATTCGAAGAAGCCGGCGTCGCGCGCCACCGCCAGCAGCTTTTCGTTGGGGATCACGATCATGGTGTCCACCGATTCCAGCAGCTCGTCGAGTCCGCGCTCCGCCTGCGATTGCCGCCGCCGTCCTTCAAAGGCAAACGGCTTCGTGACTACTCCGACGGTTAGCGCGCCCATCTCGCTCGCCAGCGAGGCAATGATCGGCGCCGCGCCTGTGCCCGTGCCGCCGCCCAGGCCGGTGGTGACGAACACCATGTCCGCGCCTTCCAACGCCTCGATGATGCGGTCGGCATCTTCGAGCGCTGCTTTTCGTCCGACTTCGGGATTTGCGCCCGCGCCGAGTCCGTTGGTCAGCTTCACGCCGAGCTGGATTTTGCTGCCGGCGCGCGAAAGCTTGAGCGCCTGCAGGTCCGTGTTGGCTACCAGGAACTCGACGCCTTCGAGCTTGGCGTCGATCATGCGGTTCACCGCGTTGGTGCCGCCGCCGCCGACGCCAATGACCTTGATCTTCGCATTGTTCGTCGGCTCTTCATTGAACTGGATTCGGAGATCTTTTTTCTCGCTCATGCGCTTTGTCCCATGCCGGGCCCGTTTTCCCCGGGGCCCTCGACAAACCTTTCGGGTCTGCTGAGGTAGCCAAGTGTCGCCGGCTGGCTGCTCTTGCGGTGAATCCTAGAACTCGCGGCGCGCGAACAGCGACTTCAGGCGAGAGGCGATCCCCACATCCTGCTGGCTGCGCTGCAAACGCGTGCGATGTCCGTAATATGCGAGTCCGATTGTAGTGGCAAATTCCAATTCAGCAAGCTCCGACGGCATATTCGCAATCGGCGCCGGGTAACCCAGCCGTGCCGGTAACGATCCCCTGCCCGGCCGGCGCAATATATCTTCCGCGATTTCCATCAGCCCCGGCATGCGCGAACCGCCGCCGGTCATTACTATGCCTGCCCCACACAGCTCCAGCACGCCCGCCTGGCGCATGTTGTCGCGCAGCATCTCGAACAGTTCCCGCGCCCGCGGCTCGAGAATCTCCCCCAGGAACCTCTGAGGGATCAGTTTCGACGGCCGGTCTCCCACCGAAGGCACTTCCACTTCGTTCGGCTCAGGAATGCGCGTCACCACCGCGCAGCCGAACTGCTGCTTGATCTTTTCTGCTTCGGACAGCGCCGTCGGCAGCCCGATCGCGATGTCGTTGGTGAAATGGTCGCCTCCCACCGGAACCACTGCGGTATGCACCACCGCGCCTTCGTAATAAACGATCACATCAGTCGAGCCAGCGCCGATATCCGCCAGACAGACGCCGACCTCGCGCTCGTCGCTGCGCAGCACTGCATCGGCACACGCCAGCGGCTCGTAAATCACGTCGTCCACGTGGATCCCAGCGCGGTTCATCGCGCTGATCACGTTTTGCGTCGAGGTCTGCGCCGCCGTCACGACATGTACCCGCACCTCAAGACTGTGCGCCATCATGCCCGCCGGATCGTGCACCCCACTCTGCTCGTCGATCATGAATTCCTGCGGCAGCAGGTGCAGCACCTCGCGATCGCCCGGCAAAGGAATGCTCCGCGCCCGCTCCACCGCCGTCTTCACATCCTCCCGCGTGACCTCCCGCGGACGTTGCCCCAGGGTGATCCCACCCTGGCTGTTGATGCCCCGGATGTGCGGGCCGGCGACCCCAACAATCCCGCGCTCGATGGGCACTTGCGCGATGCTCTCCGCATCGTCCACCGCTTTCTGAATGGACGTCGTCGCTTTCTCCAGGTCGACAATCTGGCCTTTGCGGATGCCGCGTGATTCCCGCACCCCGTGGCCGCGATACTGGAACGCTCCATCACTCACGTCCAGCACCAGGACGCAGGTCTTGGCGCTGCCTACATCGAACACCGTCAATATGTTTTCGTCGACTTTACCCATGACGCTAGTGCTTTTTGCCGTTCTTTTTCGCCGCCGTCTTGGCTGCCGCCGTCTTGACTGTTGCCGAGGGACGTACCTGCACCGGGCTCGCCGGTTTCGGATCGCCCGGATGCGTGTCTGCGTTGAGAATCACCTGCCGGTCGTAGCGCAGGTCCACCGACTCCAGCTTGTTGTACTGCTGGCGCCACTCCTTCAGGTGCGTCTGGTAAATGTGGAAGCGGTCCGCGTAGTTCGACGAGCCGAGATGCACCAGCACCGCTCCATCCGGATCGTCCACCGTGATCTTCACGTCGTCGGGATCCGAAATATCGACCTCGCTCAGCACCCGCGAATTGTGCTCGCCGCCCGCATCCAGTTCCCTGACCAGCTGCTGGTAAATCTTCATCCGCGCAGAACGCGTCGAAAGCGGCTCGTTCTCGTTCATGCCGATGATGACCGGGAACGAATACTTGGTCGTGCTGCTGAACGGCATCTCCATCAGCACTCCGTGCCCGTCGATCAGTTCCACCCGGGATCCCACCTGCGCGAATCCCACCGGCTTGCGCTCCAGTACGTTCACGTGCAGCCGGTCCGGCAGGATGCGCATCACCGTCGCCGATTCCACCCACGGCACCTGTTCCAGCTGCTTCTTCCGCTCGTCCAGAGGGACCGCGAAGATGTTGCGGCTGATGTCACCGCCGAAAACCCGCGTAATTTCCGACCGTGAAACGTGATCGTTGCCCGTGACCTCGATGTTGTCGCTCGAATCCAGTTCGAACCGCCAGGAATGCGTCCCGTACTGGTAGAACACCGCCCAGATGGCTCCCGCGCAGCCCAGCACCATCAGGATGATCAGGACCAGTTTGACCCGGTTCGCTGCCTTCTTCGACGGCAACGGTCCGCGTCGCACCGGAACCCGCTTCTGCGCGCGCAAAAAGGGCGAGTCCTGCTCCGGCTCGAGATCGGAAAATCGATCGTCGAGTTCGCTCTCGTCCGTGCGAACGCTACCGCGTGCTTCGTCCGAAGTTTTAGGATTTCCGTTACGGGCCATCAACTGAACAAACGTGAAAAAAATTGGTTTGTTTGCTCACTATAACGTCTTTCACTGTGATTCGTAGAGGCTTTTTCCGGGGACGAATCCAATCCATCTACTCCTGCGGAAAAGTGCAGTGGAAGTGAGGCAAAAACACAAAGAGCGCCCGTTTCCGAGCGCTCTCTGGATAACCGTTGTCGCGGTTAGTGTGCAGCCGCCGAAGTTGCGCTCTCCGTCGCGTGCCGGATTTCCGCAAGGAACTCATGCGCCGCCGGAGGAGGCGGCACTTTCCCCATCAGCGCGTCGCGGAAAGTCACGTCTTGACCGTAAAAGGCCTTCGTCGCATCCTCGTCCTGCTTGATCGACGCGCCCGACAAATCCACCCCTGCGAAAACGCCTTTGGAGCGCGAGTAAGTCAGCACTTCGGCGTTCATCTTCCAGTCCGTCGCCGCCGTCCCCTGGCGTCCTACCGGACCAGCCGCCACGCCCGCTTCGCCACCCAACTCGAATTTGCTCGAGAGCAAATGCTCCATACCCTTGTCATTCATGATCAGCATCACGAGGTCGGTCTTCTGTGCGCCGATCTGCAGCCCGTAGCTGCCGCCGGTGACATCGAAGAACGCCGGAGCGCTCCAGCCATTCGCGGTACGACATGTAGCTACGCCACGACCGTGTTTCCCGCCGACCATAAAGCCCGCGCTCACCATGCTGGGCACGATCGCGATGCACTTCGCGTGCTGCAGCACATCGCCCGGAATCCCTTTGTCCGGGGCTGCCATGATCTCTTGGAAAACCGTACCCGCGCGTTGCACCCGCTCCTGCACGGCATCCTTTTCGTCCGCGGCGAGAGCGAAACCACTCATCGCCAGCATCAGCGCCAAACCAACCAGCTTTCTCACTTGAATTTCCTCCCAGCCGATGACTTCGCCCGCGTTCGCAGGCGTACAGCAACTTAGAAGGAGACTTTTGCCCGGGAGTTCGCTCGAAAAATGCATTTCTCGCGTCAGAACTGCTGGAATTTCAACGGTTTGCCAGATTGGTACATTCGAGGGCTGCGTAGTCCCTAAATGTGGGATAAGTCATTGCTTATCACAAGCGTATGTTTGACCTGTCACAAAACGGAGGTGCGTTGTGGGATCACCTTATGGCTTCGAACTGGTCGAAAATTGCTTGATCTGCAAGCTGCGCAGCGACTCGTTTTTCTGCGGATTGCCCCGTCCCGCCCTCGAGTCGCTCGACAAGATCAAGTACACCGCCGCCTACCCACAAGGCGCCGTCTTATTTGTGGAAGGACAAATGCCGCGCGGCATTTACATGCTCTGCAAGGGTCGGGTGAAAATGTCGACCACCTCCAGCGATGGCAAGACCTTGATTTTGAAAATCGCCCAGCCCGGCGAGGTTCTCGGATTGCACGCCACCGTTTCTGGATCGCCTTACGAGATAACCGCCGAGACCGGCCAGCCCTGCCAGTTAAACTTCGTCAAGCGCGATGACTTCCTGCGCTTCCTGCAGAAACACGGCGACGCCTGCCTGCAAGCAGCCCAGCATCTCAGCAAGGATTGCCAGTCGGCGTATCAGCAGATCCGCTCGCTCGGCCTGTCGCATTCCGCCCCTGAACGCCTCGCCCGCCTGTTGCTTGAATGGACCGTCGGCTTCAACAGCTCGGACGAAGTGAAGGTGAAGCTCTCCCTCACCCATGAAGAGATTGCGCAAATCATCGGAACCTCGCGTGAAACCGTGACCCGCGTGCTGGCTGAGTTCCGCAAGAAGCAGATCGCGATCCTGAAAGGCTCGACCCTCACGATCCGCAATAAATCAGCCCTCGAACGGCTCGTCGCCTCCTAAAGTTTCCTCGCTCGAATCGGAGGAAGTCCCAAAACCTCGCTGCGGCGAGGTTTTATTGTGCAATTTTGGCTGGATCGAAATCGCGCGTAGCAATTAGAAAGGCCGCCCACAGGCGGCCCTTCACGAAACGAACTCAGTTACAACTTCTCGTAGAACTCGCACGCCGAGCACGAAATATAAATGCCGCCCGGAACATTACGCTCGCGGTCCTTGGTGCGCTTCACAATGCGTGTCGGCTTGCCACACTTCGGACAATCCGTGCTCTTGGTGGTGTCCATCACCTTCTTGCGGTCTGCTGTCTTTGCGATCTTCGCCATCTCTGTCTCCTGACAAAATTCGGCTGCCTGAGTCGCGCCGTTTTTGCTGTCGTCGGAGTTAAAAACCTGGTCAGGTTCCGCTCGGGAACCGGGAACTTCTGTGCGCCTCAGGGCGGAGCCGCCCGCGCGCTGTCTTCACTCTCCGGAAGCAGTCTTATTTTACACGAGCGCGCGAGATGCTGTCTCACGCCACTCCAGGCCTCGTCATGGCGCGTCACAGCGCCAACTCCCACTCTTCCCCGAATTGCCCTTTGGGAAACATGGGGTGCGGTTCCCGCTTCGTCCGCTTATAGCCTTCGCGCTCGTAGATGCCGCGCGCCGCCTTCAACTCGCTGTTCGTCCACAGCACGATCTTGCGGTAGCCCGCCTGTTTCGCGAAACGCGTGCACTCCTGCACCAGCGCTTTGCCCAGCCCGAGCCCACGCGCCGAGGGTTCAACCCAAAGCAGTCGCAACTTGGCCGCATCCGCCTGCTCCGGATGCTTCAGCAGAAAAACACAGCCCATGCGCTCCCCGTCCCGCTCCGCAATCCAGCAGCGCTCCCGCACCGCATCGTGTTCCGTCTCGAAGTCCGCCACCACCCGCGCCACCAGCGCCTCGAAGAGTTCACCCCATCCGTGCAGAGCTGCGTACCCGTCCCCGTGCCGGAAGACGACCCACCCCATATCGCCGAGGCGAGGCGCCCGCAAAACAAAATGCCTGGTTGCGCTTGTCTTGGGCTCTCCACCCAGCACCCGCTGCACGGTTTTCATCGAAGCCACCAAACGCTGCCGATCTTCCGACGGAAGCTTGGCGAGCAGTTTCTCGACTTCCTCGTTCTGCCTCCCGTTCTGCAGTTCGAATTGTTGCCGGCCGCGTGGCGTCAGCTTCAGCAACGATTGCCTTCCGTCCTCGCCGGAGCGTTCCCGTGAGACCAGTTTCCGCCGCTGCAACTTCTGCAGCAACCGGCTCAGGTACCCGGCGTCCATGCGCAAATGGCGCCCCACGTCCGACGCCGTCAAATCCTTCCCATGCGCAATCTCGTACAGGACACGCGCCTCCGGCAGGCTGAGCCCGGCATCGAGAAAACTCTCGCGCAAGATCCCGATCTCTCGCGTGTAAAAGCGATTGAACGCCCGCACCTCCGCGACCTCGAGCGGCAATACTTTGGCCTCGGCTTTCATGTTAGATATAGTCAAGCTGATGATTGACTTTGTCAACTATCGCCGCCAGGAAAAACGCGACCTCACAGCCCGCGTTTTCGTTACTTCACGACGATGTTGACCAGCTTGCGCGGCACAACCACGATCTTCACGATCTCTTTTCCCGCAATGGCCGCTTTGACCTTCTCATCCGCCAACGCCATCTCCCGCACTTGGGCCTCGTCGGCCACGGTGGAGACCATCAGCCGGCTCCGCACCTTGCCGTTGATCTGCACCACGATCTCGACTTCGTCTTCCTTCGCCAGTGCCGGGTCTGCCTTCGGCCACGGAGCGCGCAACAGGTTGCCGCTTTCCCCCAGCATGGTCCATAACTCGTGCGCCAGGTAAGGGGCGAACGGCTGCAGCAGCAACGTGAGGTTCCGCAATGAATCGCCCCAGACGGCAATATCGCCATTCGCCTGGGCCAATTGGGGCTCCGCCGTGTACATGACGTTGACCAGCTCCATCAACGCCGCCACGCTGGTGTTGAAGTGCCAGCGTCCTTCGAAATCGCGCGAGATCTTTTCAATCGTCTGGTGGAGCTTCCGCTGCAACTTGCGCGACGTCTCGCGAACTCCGGGGTTCGCCTCGGCCGCCGGATAACTCTGCTGCACCGCCGCAGCGTTCCTCGCCACCAGCGTGTACACCCGCGACAGGAAGCGGCTCACGCCTTCCACCCCGGCGTCCTGCCAATCCAAATCGCGGTCCGGGGGCGCGGCAAACAGCGTGTACATGCGCGTCGCATCCGCCCCGTACTTCGCGACCATGTCGTCCGGAGACACCACGTTCCCCAGCGACTTCGACATTTTCGCGCCGTCCTTGATCACCATTCCCTGGGTGAACAGCCGCTGCGCCGGCTCGCTGTTGTGCACCAAGCCGAGATCGCGCATCACCTTCGTCCAGAAACGCGAATAGATCAAATGCAGAATCGCGTGCTCGACTCCGCCGATGTACTGATCGATGGGAAACCAGTAATCGATGGTCTTGGTATCGACCGGGGCCGTCGTCAGCTGCGGGTTCGTATAGCGATAGAAGTACCACGACGAATCGACGAACGTGTCCATCGTGTCGGTCTCCCGCGTGGCGGGGGCTCCGCACTTCGGGCAGGTAACGTTCAGCCACTCCGGCAGGTGTCCCAGCGGAGATCCGCCGGTCAGCGTAATCTCCACGTTTTCCGGCAGCAGGACCGGCAACTGGTCCTCGGGAACCGGCACTATCCCGCATCTCCCGCAGTACAGCATGGGGATAGGCGTACCCCAGTAGCGTTGACGGCTGATGCCCCAATCTTTCAGGCGGAAGGTCACCGTCGCCTTGCCGAAACCATGCTCCTCGGCGTACTTCGTCATCTTCTCGATCGCCTCGGCCACAGGCAGGCCGTTGAAGTCTCCTGAATTGATCAGCAAACTTTCCGTACCGCTGTAGGGCAGGACGTTGGTTTCGCGTTCGCCTGCGTTCGGCGGTTCGCTGGTACGGCGCGGCAAAACCACCACCCGGATCTCGAGACCGTATTTGTTCGCGAATTCGTAGTCGCGCTCGTCGTGCGCCGGTACGCTCATGATCGCGCCCGTGCCGTAATCCATCAGGATGTAATTCGCCACCCAGATGGGAACCTTCTCGCCGTTGAACGGATTGATCGCGAACGCGCCCGTGTCCACGCCGTGCTTCTCAATCGCGCCGATGTCGCCCACTTCTTTCGCAGTGCGCTGCTGTTTCGCGAGGTCTTCCACCGCTGCCAGCAACTCCGGATTCCCGGCAATCAGGTCGGTAACGATCGGGTGCTGCGGCGCGAGCTGCAACGAAGTCGCGCCGAAGATGGTGTCAATCCGCGTGGTGAACACCGTGATGTCGTCGCCATGCGGCCCCGCCGGCCCATCGATCTTGAAGGTGACCAGTGCACCCTCGCTGCGGCCGATCCAGTTGCGCTGCATGGTGCGCACTTTTTCCGGCCAGCCCTCGAGTTCATCCAGGTCGCGCAGCAACTCGTCCGCATACTGCGTGGTGCGGAAGAACCACTGTTCGAGTTCCTTCTGCTGCACCGGGGTGGTTTCGTGGCGCCAGCAGCAGCCGTCCACCACCTGCTCGTTAGCCAGCACGGTGGCGCATTCCGGACACCAGTTCACCTTGCTCTTGCGCTTGTACGCCAGCCCCTTTTCATAAAACTTGAGGAAGAACCACTGGTTCCACCGGTAGTACTCCGGCAGGCAGGTCGTCACTTCCTTTGACCAGTCGTAGGCGAAGCCGAGGCGCTTCATCTGCTTCTTCATCGCCTCGATATTGCCCAGCGTCCATTCCTTCGGCTGCCTGTTATTTTTGAGCGCGGCATTTTCTGCCGGCAACCCGAAGGCGTCCCAACCCATGGGGTGCAGCACGTTGTAGCCGCTCATCCACATGAAACGCGCCAGCGCGTCGCCGATCGAGTAATTACGCACGTGTCCCATGTGCAATGCACCCGAGGGATACGGCAGCATTTCGAGCACGTAGTATTTCTTCTTGGCGCTGTCGCGTTCGGAAGCGTAGAGCTTGGGGTCGTTCGCCCACTGCTCTGCCCATTTTTCTTCGATCGTCTTCGGATCGTAGCGGTCGGCTCGCCCTTCGAACACGCTGGCCGTGGTGATCTTTATCTCGATTTCTTCGCTCATGGTCTCGGCAACTACTTCTAGAAGGCTATAAACTTCTTATTCTAGCAATCCCCGGACTAGGGAACAGGTGTAAGCCCGCTTTGTTTGGCAGCGTATGACGATTAGATCGCAGGAAGAGCTCGAAGGACTCAGGCGCGTAGGAAAGCTGGTGGCGGAGGCGATTCTGCGTATGAGCGAGGCTGCCCAGCCGGGCGTCACTACCCTCGAGCTTGATGATGTGGGCGCCACCTTCCTCCGCGCCAACGGGGCCCGTTCCGGGCCGCAAGTGGTTTACAAGTTTCCCGGCTTCAACTGCATCAGCGTCAACGACCAGATCGTTCACGGGGTACCCAATAAGCGCATGCTGCGCGCCGGCGACGCCGTCAAGCTCGATGTCACTGCCGAGCTGGATGGCTTCTTTGCCGATTCCGCCACCACTGTCGTGGTCGATGGCGAAGGCGGCGAGCAAGGCCGCAAGATGCTGGCCTGTGCAAAATCAGCCTTCTCGGAGGCAATGAAGGTCGCGCGCGCTGAAACCCGGGTCAACGAAATCGGACGCGCCATTGAGCGCGAAGTCCGTCGTCATGGCTACAGCGTGGTGAAAGAACTCACCGGTCACGGCGTCGGCCGCTCCATCCATGAGGCCCCTAGCGTCCCCAACTTCTATCACCCCATGAACGCCGACGTGCTGCGCGACGGCATGGTGCTCGCCGTCGAGCCCATCATCTCCGCCAAGCCCGCCCACACCGTCACCGGCCAGGACGGCTGGACCATGTCCACCCACAACCACTCCTTAGCCGCCCACTACGAGCACACCATCGTCATCACCCCGGATGAGCCCATCATCCTGACCGCCGCCTAACCTGTGGGTGCCCCACCCTTGTCCGCAGGACAGGGTGGGTGACAAAGCTGCACGTACTACCAAAGATCTCCTCTTACATTCGCGTGAAAGGGCGTCGCGTTCGGCCGCCAAACACGCTGGTTCTACCGAAGCTTTCTCTTGTCATTGCGAGGAGTGCGTAAGCCCGACGTGGCAATCTGCTGCTTCTTTTTTCCCGCCGGGCTATCCACCACGCTCTTCAGCGTCTCGATGTTCCGCAGATCGTCCAGCGGTTCATCGATCGGCGTCTCCGCGATGAACGCCGCATGCGCCACCCGTGGATCGTTCAACAACCAGCGGAACGGCTCCAGTCCAATCGTTCCCTGCCCAATATGTTGATGCCGGTCGAGCTTCGATCCGCGCGCTGCCTTGGCGTCGTTGCAATGCCACACGCCTACGTTCTTGATCCCCACCGTCGCATCGAGCTTTTCCATCGTCTGCTGGAAACCTTTGCGGGTGGTGAGATCGTAGCCCGCCACATGGGTGTGGCAGGTGTCGATGCAGGCGGCCACCGGCACGTGCTTCCGCAGCCGGTCCATTAATTCGGCCACCTGCTCGAAGCTGCCGCCCAGCGAAAATTCCGCGCCCGCCGTGTTCTCGATCGTGATCTTCAAGCTGGATCGTTCAATCCCCAGTCCCTCGACCGCTTCCTCGATCGCCTCCGCCGAGCGCGTCAGTCCTTCTTCCCGCGTACCGCCGCGAAACGATCCTGGATGGAACACAAGATAGTCAGCGCACAACGCCATCCCGCGCTCCACCTCGGCGCGAAAGGCAGCGACTGATTTGCGATGGAACTCCGGCGTCACCCCCGCCACATTGATCAAATAGTTGGCGTGGATCACCAGGGGCGAGAGGTCGTACTGCGCGCGCAGGCTCGACATCACCTCGCACTGCGACTTGCCTAGTTCCCACGGCTTCCATTGCCGCGGACTGGACGAGAAAACCTGGAATGCGCTGCAACCCAGCCTGTAGGCCCGCTCTGCCGCATGTTCCACCCCACCCGCGGTCGAAGTGTGAATTCCAATGCGCAGCCGGGTGCGTGGCGGCCGCTCCTGCGGCGCGGGAATCAGCTTCAGGATGTCGGTTTCTTTTTTCTTTGGAGCGCCACGCGGCATGGGCGGGATGATAGCAAAGGCGCCTTGGAGCTATGCATCCAGGGCCAAATCGCCCTGAAAAAAATACTGCAGCAGCTTGCAAACTCAACCGGAATTCAGCGTCATCTCACCAGGCAAGCAAGTTCCCAGGAGGCTTTCCATGCCAAGCTTCATGCGTCCCTATCTGCGCATAGCGGCACTCGCTGCAGTGTGCCTTACCGTTCTTGCCTCGCACGCCCAGACACAGGCGACTTGCAGCTTCAACTACTTCCAAATCAATCCCGCAAACAACGATCAGCCGGAGACGCATCCGCTGGGAATCAACAGCTACGGCTCGGTGGTGGGGCAAGCGATCGACGACACCGGCACCTACCCGCCGCGCGGCTTCACACGCTTTTCGAATGGCAGCGTCAATTACGTCAATCCGACCGGATCGATTTCCGCGGAACTCTCGGACCGCAACGATAGCGGCGCGATGGTCGGCGATTACTCGACGAAAGCGCCCTACCGCACCTCATTCCTGCTGCAAGGCTCCACCATGACGACGATCGCGCATCCGGGCGCCGATGCGGCCATGGGTGGAACCCTGGTGCGCGGCGTCAACAAGTACAACAACATCGTCGGCTACTATTTCGATTCGCACGAGTTTGCTCACGGTTTCAAGCGGTTTACCAGCGGTAGCTTCATGAGCATCGCGTATCCGAAATCGACCGGCACCATGCCGAATTCGATCAATTCGTCCGGCTGGATCGCGGGCAGCTATAACGACGCGAACCACGGGCTCCACGGCTTCGTCTACAAGAACGGCGTATACGCCACGGTCGATTATCCGAATACCACCGCGACCGAGTTGTTCGGTATCAGTGATGCCGGAGTTGTGATTGGCCTCGATCACTCGCTGGAGCAGGGTCGCGCGTTTCTCTACAAGAACGGCAAGTTCGAAGTAATCTCGGCGCCCAACGCGTATTACACCCATGCAACCGGGATCGCGCCCAATGGACTCATTACTGGCGAGGTTGTGTACAACGGGCAAGCGTCGACGGTGAAGGGCTTCACCGCGACTTGTCAGTAGCACGCCCGCAGCAAAATGCGGCGGGCGTGAAATTCACCTCACGACCGCCGGCTCAGCACGTTGTCTGAGGACTGGGAACTCTCATCGTCTTAATTCCGATCCACCTGTTGCACGCTGGTGGGCGCCACGTTATACACCCGCACCGGCTCTTCCGGAATCACGATCCACCCAATGACGTACGCCAGCAGCCCGGTTCCTCCGAAGATGATGAGGATCAACCAGACCACCCGCACGAGCGTCACGTCCAGGTCGAAGTAGTTGGCTACGCCCGCGCAGACACCGGCAATCTTGCGGTCGGTTCCGGGGCCGCATCAGCCGGTTGCGCACCGGGATATTCCCCACCCGGCAGCCGCAGTAAGCGCAATGAATCGCATCGTCCTGAATCGCTTTTCCGCAGTAGTTACAGTACATATTCGCTCTCCACCCTTACATACGCGGCCGCCGTCGAAAAGTTCCACCTCGCCGCGGAAGCCGCCTATTGTAAGCGGTAAGGCGCCTTGATATATCGCTTGGCGAGTTCGGTTGCGCTGCCCGGCCCACCCGCGCTCACCACGTCCTGGTAGCGCTTCACCGCATCGTCGCGGCGGTTCAATAAGTCCAGCATTTCCCCGGCGCCGAGGTTGGCCCGCTGCAACAGTTCCGGATCCACATTCTTGAAAGTGCGCACCTGGTTGTAACCGCCCAATGCGATCTCGTACTGCTTCTGTCCGCGCGCCGCTTCTCCCAGCCCGAACGCCGCCTGCTCCGGACGGCTCACCGGGAACCACCCCTTGCGATAGTTGTCCAGCACCTGCTGGTACGCCGTCACCGCCTCTTTGCCGTGCCCCGCGGCGTTCAACAAATGGGCGTGCTCCGAGGCCAGCACGAAGTTATGCGGATAGGAGCGGAGCATCTCTTCCACGACTGCCAACGCCTCGGGATATCGTTGCTCCCGGCGCAGGAAAAGCGCCAGCGTGATTTTCGCATCCATGCCGGTCTCAGGCGCATGCGCAGCGGCGTCGCGCAGGTCAGCCATGCCCTTCTGCTTGTTTCCGGAAAGGCCTGCCGCCGAGGCTGCCATCTTCGCTGCCCACGGCAGGCACCCGGTGATGTAGTTATCCACCCCGACAATCGTCTTCGCATCCACGTACTGCGGATCCAGTTCCAGCACGCGCTCATTGTCGCGCCGGGCGCCCATAAAGCTGCGCAGCGCTGCGAACCATGCTTTCTGCGCCAGCGCCGTCCAGGTCGAATGCAGTCCCCGGGTCGCGCCCCGCGCATAAAGCGCATCCACGTCGTTGGGATTCTGTTTCAGCCGCGACTCTTCCATTTGCAGGGCGCGCTGCGTCAGCTCGCTGGCCCGCTGCGTTACCACCGGATCGGTGGGCGCAAACGCCTTCTTGGTCAGGAATCCCTCGCCCGAATACATCTCCGTATCGAGGGCTCCAATCCGGTATAGCTCTTTGAACATGACGGCCGTAAGCAGGTGATTCACTGCGAAGGGGTCGTCCGGATGCTCTTTCAGCGCGGTCTCGAATTCGCGGATCGATTTGTCGTATTCGAGGTTATAGAAGTAATCCGCGCCTTTTCGGCTGGTTGCATCGGTATTTAACCGGGTAGGCGGAGGAAATTTGTCCTGAGCGTGGAGGGCGGGAAACCACAATACTGTCAGTAGGATAGTGGCGGTTACACGACAAAAGGCGAAACGGTAAGGTTTCATCGCCGGGTGACTATCCGCAGTTTACCCGATACGCACGGGCACCGAAAGCGGGTACAAACAATACACCACGCGGAGAAACGCCCGGGACGGCCTTACCCAATGAATAGACATGCGAACGGCACCATCGCGAAAGATAAAGAGTTCTACTCCGAAGCAGAAGCCGCCGACTTCCTCGGTATCTCCGTAGCCCGGCTTCAGCTCCTGCTCGACGAGAACGTCTTCAACGACGGCGGATCGCGTCCGCGGAACATCGAACTGACCGCTGGCGACATCCTCCTGCTGCGCTTCTGGAATCGCACCCTGCCGCTGCAGAAGGTCGTCGCCATGCCGAAGCGCGACGTCTAAACCCCTCGTACTTAGCCGCTTTTTCCGAAAAGAGCGTAATTGTTTCTCGCCCGGCGCCCTGCCCAGGAACTCTCTCGCGAGCTAAACTCCTTATTTTCAATCTATTAAACTCTTTACCAGTTTGGCACCATGTTTGCGACACTTGTTTCGCCTACTGAGAGACTTGTCATGGCCGATGCAGCGCAGAACGTGAAACAGGAATACTGGCGGCCCGCAAACGGGTCACGCCGGATTGTGGTGGATCCCGTTCCCAGCGATGCGACCTGCGAATGCGGGGCGGACTACCTGATGGGTGCCCGTTACTGCCACGTTTGCGGAGCGGACCGCGTCCCCGACATGGGTCTGCGGCCCCACGGATTCAATCTCGTCGAGTGGCTCGACTTTGCTTCCATTCGCGAACGCACCGGCCTGGGCACCGCTTCCCTCGTGCTCTTCGTCGTCGGCTTCGGCTGCGGACTGGCCGCCCTCGCCGTCGGATTTCTCTATACCGCGAACACCGTGCTCGATTGGCAGGCCGTCCAGCTTTGGCGTATCCAGTGGCTGCTCGGCGCCGCCGCCGCTTTCCTGGCTGCCATTGCCCTCAAGCGCACCCGCGAACCCCACGAATAAGTTTTCTGAACAAGACAAAGCGCCCGACGATAATTCCGGGCGCTTTCGTTTTTCAGTCTTGATGTCGCTTACTGGTCGTCCGGCTTGGGCGCTGGTTGCTCCGGCGCTTTTGGTTTTACCGTCGCTTCCGAGACCGTAACGTTCGTCGCCCGGTAGTTCTCCCCATCGAAGGTCGCCCGCACGTTGACCGTGCTGCCCACGTGCATGGCGTTGCGATCGCTCTTGCTGCGCGTATCGAACTCAATGTCATACACCTTGCCGTCCGTCTGGTTCTCGACCGAAACAATTCCATCGCGCAGGTTCAGGTTGGTAATAGTCCCCGCAAACGTGTAACTGACGCCCGGTCTCGCCAGCAGCATAATCTGCGTCGCAATCCCGCGGTTCGCCTTGTCGGGAGCAAACATCACGTCCACTAACGCGCCTTTCGCAAGGTCTCCCGTCGATACGCTCCCCTGCTGCGTCTTCACCTGCGTCTGCTTACTGATGCGGAACGTCACCGGTCGTGACGAGAGCGCATCCTGCAGTTCAATCGTGCCGCGGACGGGATCGTAGGCCGTGATCTGCCCGCGTACTTCAGCCGCTCCGGTTTCACTCACCACCCGTACGTTCTTGGCAAAAATCCGCGACCGTCGAGCATCGTATCGAAGTAAACGCGGTCGCCCTTCTTAATGCCCATCACCGTCGTCTCAACACCGTTGCGATAGATGTGCGAGCGCTCGTCGATGAAAATCGGCGTCTTGTTCTTCGCGCCGAACGGTTCCACCGTCACCCGGTTGCGCACGCGATCGACCTTGGTCGCCGTCCCACCGATCAACGTGGGTTTGCCCTTGGGCAGCGGCGGCGTGTCCAGCAACGGATCGGGGGCTCCTGTAATTCCAGTGTGCTTGCCGGTTGCCGAGGAGTCGAAAATCTTGGTCTCCGGCGAGCCCGTCACCGGCGCCGTCAACTCTACGTTCGTCGTCTGCGGAGTCGCATTCGGCTTTGCATTTGGGGTGTTCTGCTGGTTCGAAGTGCCCGATTTCTGCTGGCTGGGCGGCAGCGAAGGGGTTGGAGAAGGCGGCGCTGTCTCCGTCGGCTGGTTGGCAGCCCCCGATTGCGTGGTGGTGTTGGTGTTGGCTGCCGGGGACGATTGCTGCGGCGCTTGGGGTGTGTTCGTTGGTGCCCCCTCCGGCGCAGTCGACGACTGCCCCGCCCGAGGATCCGGCGGCAGTCCCGTCTGCGCCCCCGCAACGCCGGCGACTAAAACCACGGAAAGCATGACGCTACAGCTATTTAGGAGTACGTACTTAGTCATCAAGGGAACTCTGAAATCTCCAGGAGAGTGCTCCTGCTCCCGATTGGATGCCGAAAGCCCTTCGGGGAGTTAGCAGCAACATACCGCAAAATTGGATTCAGGTGCACAGAAGCTCACAACGCTGGTACGATTTCACCCATCCAACAAGGAAGCGAAGCTGCTGCCCGCTGCAGTATACCCGTGTGTGGGTAACCTTTCTCGATTGACAGGGAAAGGGGATCGGGCAAGCTCTCGCGGAGGATCGATGGCATTGCTCCACACATTACAGACTGCCTCCGGCACGCGCACGACCCTCCGTTGGATGGGTACGGCCGCACTGTTATTGTCGCTGGCCGGCGGCGCATGGGCTGGCGATATCCACGTCAAGATTCCCAAGAAGACCAAGCCCACGCCGGTGCAAAAGCTGAACCAGGACGGCGTAAAAGCTCTCGATAAGCACGATTACAAGAAGGCCAAAAAGCTCTTTTACCAGGCTTACCTGCTCGATCCCGATGATCCTTTTACCCTGAATAATCTCGGCTACATGGCTGAACTCGACGGCGAAATCGACCGCGCGCAGCGCTACTACGCGCTCGCCGCCGATCAGCACTCCGATGCCGTGGTCGCTACCGCAACCACCGCGCAAGCCAAGGGCAAAGCCGTTGGACTCGTGGCCGGCAGCGCTGCCGACGACCAGATGCGCGTGAACCGTTTGAACGTTTACGCCATCGGCATGCTCGAGAAAGACCGCGCGCCGGAAGCCGATGTCGCCTTGCAGAAAGCTTTAGCCATCGACCCGAAGAACCCTTTCACGATGAATAACCTCGGGTACGCCAAGGAAAAAGAAGGCGAGCTCCAGCAGGCTTACAGGTTTTACTCGCAAGCCGCTGCCAGTGGCTCGCATGAACCGGTCATCGTGAGCCTGCACCCCAGCTGGCGTGGCAAGCCGATCGACGAAATCGCCAGCGCCAATGCGCAAAAAGTGCAGAAACAAATGAACAAGGAAGAAGACGTGCCCGCGCAAGTGGCACGCCTGAACCTGCGCGGCGTCTCGGCGTTGAACCGCAATGAGCGCGCCTCCGCCCGGGAATATTTCCAGCAGGCTTACAAGCTCGATCCCAACAACGCATTCACCCTGAACAATATGGGTTATCTCGCGGAGCTTGATAGCGACCGCGAAACCGCTGACTTCTTTTATGCCAAGGCGCAGGAAGCGAACCGCTCCAACGCGCGTGTGATCGCCGCCACCCGCAAGACGGCCGAAGGCAAGCGTGTCGCGGAAGTCGCCAGCGTCAGCGATACCGCCGTGACCGACGCTCAACAGGCGGTCATCGATGCCCGCCGTGCCAGCCAAAGCCAAAGCGCGGTCCTGCTCAAGCAGCGCAACGGCGAACCTATCAAGGAAGTGCCGATCCAGGCGGTCCAGGAAGAAAGCCCGGTCGTCGTTCACACGGAAGAGGTCACCCAGCCCGCGCCGGTGGCTCCGCCGAAACCGACCAAGCCGGTCGAGAACATTCGCCCGATCCTGGAGACGCCCGATCCCAACGCACCAGCCCAGCAGAATCCTCAGCAACCGCCGCAGCAATAGCTGCAATCGTGTGTGTGCCCATCCCCGTCGCTTCTCTTGCGACAGGATGGGCCACTACCCCGCTGAACTTGCTCAGGTGATCCCGCTCACGCCCACCACAGTCATCCATCACCGACATTCTTCAGCGCTCTCGTTATCCTGATTCTTCCTTGAACAACTGACCTTGTAGAAGAAAGAAGATCGTGGCTAAGTCCTTATTCGGCAATATTTTACCTATAAGTGGCTTTTTATCAATATTTTGCAAACCTTATATCGCCTAAGTGACTGAAAACGCGAGGGGCCTTCGGGGAGGGGTGAGTTGCTGGCGCGCTTCCGGACGCGCATACAATAGCTTGCCGTACTGAGGCAGCCATGATGAACCGTTTCCGCAAAATTTCTTGCCGCGTGGTTTGCATTCTTCTCCTCGCGACATTCACCGCGAAGGCGCAGGACGAAACGAAAATTGCCGATCTCGAGTGGATGGTGGGCGACTGGCGCGCCGTAGAAAAATCAGCCGGCGTTGAGACCGTGCTTCACCTGAGCGTGCGCGAAAGCGATAACCATCAGTCGATCCTTTATCGCGCCTGGATCGAGAGCAAGGGCCGCCATATCCCGAAATACAACGGGATGTACTACTGGCATCCTCGCGAAAACACTTACAAGCTTTTCCAGGTCGACAGTGACGGCAGCGTGGCCGAGGGCACCTATGAACAAATTGGCAATCGCGTGGTGCAGGTGATGAAAACGACTTCGGAAAAAACCGAAATGGAGTCGCGGTCCGAGTGGGAGATTCGTCCGCGGGAGTTTCATTTCGTGGGCGCGGTTCGTCCCGCAGGAAAGACCGAGTGGAAGCCTAGCGTGGACCTGACGTATTCGCGCATGCCCGCCGATTAACCATGCGGACGCTACTCATCCAAATGCTCTTTGCCGCGGAAATGGTCGAGCAGCGGCGCTCCCCACGCGCCGATGGCGAGCAGCGATCCGAATAAAACCACGGCATCGATGCTGCTGCGTCCTTCCCGGGCCCAGTAAACATCGCGCAGGTTGAGCCAGAGCGCGAATTCATCGAGGGTGAGCGCCGCCCCCACGCCGTACATCAGCGAGAGCAGGCGTCCCGCGAAAAGACTCGACGGCGAATTGCCGCTGCCCAGTTCGCCAACCAACCCATAGCCCACGGCGAGGAGGATGAAGATTCCCCACACCAAGTGATGGATGTGACGGCCGCCCATCATCACCCAGCCGAACGGCCCGATGTGGTGGGTGATGCAGAACACCAGCAGCCGCACGCCGAGAAAGGTGATAAAGAATGCCACCGATGCTAAAAACATCCGCCGACGCGGGCGGTCCTGGATGTGGTGATGGAGAATGCGCCCGGCGCGCGTGAGATGCAGAAGAAGGAGCATCGCCCCCACCACGGCGAAGGCGAAGATGAGCAGGATCCACGCGCCGGTCAGATGCACGTGAAGAGTTTGCCACAACCCCGCGCCGGCAGGGATTGCCTTACTCGGGTCTCAGCGATTGGTTGTTGATGATGGCCAGCGGATTAGTCTCAACCAGCTTGGTGGCCAATTCGTCTCCATAAGCCTTGGCCAGAACCTTCCGCGCTTCGGAGAGAACCGGTGTGCGATGGTTGGCGCTGTGAGCGTCGCTGGCGATCACGTGGATCAAGTCGTGATCGGCATACCATTTGGCGAGCTTCTGCACGCCCTTGCCCCACTTGCCGGTAAATGCGGAGGCCGTGATCTGCACCAGGACGCCCATCTCCGCCCACTCTGCCACCCGCTCCGGCTGGCGCTGCAGCAGCGGATTGCGCTCGGGATGGGTGAGGATCGGGACGAGTCCCCGGGTGCTCAACGAGGCAATCATGGCGGGAAGCTGGGGCGGAATACTGAAGTCGCTCAGCTCCATCAGGATGTAGCGCGTGTTACCGATGGTATAGCGGTCGCGGTGCGCCAAGGCGTCCTCGATGTTGTCGTAGGAGAAATGGAAGTCGCAGCCGAGGATGAGCTGGATGCCGTCGCCCACCTTGGATTGCAGTTCGGCGAGTAGCTGCGCGTGACTCTCGCGGTTGTACTCGTACTCGTAGTTGGCGTGGGGGGTGGCCACCATGTGGGTGACCCCATCCTTCTCCGCCATCTTCACCATCTCGACAGCAACCTCCCAGGACTTGGCTCCGTCGTCAACCATGGGGAGTATGTGGGCGTGAATATCGACCATTACTCTCATTAAAACAGAAACCTCAGCGTCTCCCAACTCTCGACAGTTCCAGCACCGTTATAATGGGAGAGTCAGCCGCCGGGCCGGACGACCGCTGTTCAGCCCCGTCCAATCGATGGGGACCCCGGGTAACACCGGTAGTAGCAGAGGAAAGTCCGAACTCCGCAGAGTAGTGTGCCGGATAACGTCCGGGAGGACGCCGTCAAGGGCGTTCGACGGAAAGTGCCACAGAGAAAATACCGCCCATCGCAAGGTGGGTAAGGGTGAAAAGGTGCGGTAAGAGCGCACCGGACGCGTAGTGATACGCGCCGCATGGCAAACCCCACACGGAGCAAGACCAAATAGGGGAGGAGTTGCGGGAAACCGCATGCGTGCCGACTCGGCGCGCCAAACTTCCGGGTAGGTCGCTAGAGCCGCACAGCAATGCGCGGCCCAGAGGAATGGTCGTCCCACTCGCAAGGGTGGACAGAATTCGGCTTACAGGCCCGGCGGCTTTCACCGATTCTTCTTTTCGAACGCGGAGCTAACAAGCTTCCACCCGCGGCATGCGGCGATCAGATGCCGATTGCTTTACTGTGCAATTTGGACGCTGCCCTGGAGTTTGATCTCCTGCGACGACCCACCCACCAAGATTTCGAATTCGCCGGGATTGACCGTCCACTGCTTGCCATCTACGTCGTAATACGAGAAAGCGCGGCGATCCAGGTTCAGGGTGACGGTGCGCGCTTCCCCGGGCTTCAACTCCACCCGGCTGAAACCCTTCAACTCCTTCACCGGGCGCGGCAGCTTCGGATGTTTCTCCGCGACATAGACCTCCGCTATCTCCGCCCCCGGCCGCTGGCCCGTATTCGTCACTTCGAACTTCACGGTAACAGTGTCGTCACCTGCCGGGGGCGCAATCTGCAGGCCTCCGTACTGGAACGTCGTATAGGACAGACCGAACCCGAAGGGGAACATCGGCTTCACCGTGGATTGGTCGAAATGCCGGTAGCCGAGGAATACGCCTTCCGTGTACTTCACATGCTTGCTGCCCGTCGGGTCGTAGTAGCTGTTGTAGGTGGCGTTGTCCTGCCAGCGACGCTCGAAAGAAACCGGCAGTTTTCCTGACGGGTTCACTTCGCCGAACACGATTTGCGCGATTGCCTTTGCCCCCTCTTCTCCCAGGTACCAGGCGTGCAGCAGCGCCGGAGTGTTGTCGATGAAGGGAGTCATGTCCACGTTGCCGCCAGCATTCAACACCAGCACGGTGTTCTTGTTGGCCTGCAGCACCGCCTGGATCAGCGCCACCTGCTCCTGCGGCAATTCGAAGGGACGGTCCGCGCCTTCTCCTTCGGAGTTGGCGTCGAAGCCCACGTTCAGAATGACGGCGTCGGCACTTTTGGCAGCTTCGATCGCTTCCGCGAGCTCGTTAGACCTGGTATTTGCGATGCCAAATCCGATGCTGGCCTCGCCCGCCACCTGGTGGTATTCGATCTTGATCTTGTAGGGATGCCCCGCGATGAGCGGCATCTCCTTGGAGACAACCTCGAGGCCGCCGTAAGACCAACGCTCTATCACTTTCTCGTCGTCGACGAACAGGCGGAAACCATCGTCGGCCGAGATGAGGAAGGAGTATGTACCACTCTCCGTGGGTGTGAAGTAGCCTGTCCAGCGTGCCGAGAAGTTGTTGACCGGTCCGCCTTTCACGTAACCGCCCTCGCCCCAGTCAAACGCCAGATGCGTGTCTGTACGGGTCAGCGTTGGCTTTCCGGACAATTGTTCATTGTTGAAGTACTCGCCCCGCATCCCCTGCGTTTTGCCGTCAGCGGCGGTGGTGAGCCTGGTCGTCTTGAAGTAATCGGCCTTGCGGATTACACCCGGTTTATAGACCACTTTCACAGCGGGTCCCACCAGAGCCTGTACAGCCGCAACCGGAGTCTGCGCCGGGAAAGGGCGCACCAGCGAGCTGCCGCCGCCACCTGTCACGGCCACGCCGGCATTCGGCCCTATGACCGCAACCGTCTTGATTTTCGTGCGGTCCAGAGGCAACAGGCCGTCGTTCTTCAGCAGGACCGCGCCTTCCTGCGCGACTTTGAGCGCAACTCCACGCGAGGCGGGGTCGTCGAGGGGCGTCGCCGTTTTCTGCGCGTGGTCGAAGAATCCGAACTCGATCACCGTGGTCAGGATGTGCCGTATCTTGTCGTCAAGGACCGATTCCTTGAGTGCGCCGCTTTTCACGGCGGCGATCAGCGTCTCCGGCTTCATGAATTTTGCGTTTGGCATTTCGATATCGAGACCGGCGTTAGCGGCGGCCACACCATCGTAGGTCGCATCCCAATCGGACATCACCACGCCGGTAAACCCCCAATCTTTGCGCAGCACATCGATATTCAGGTAACTGTTCTGCGTGGAGTGAACGCCGTTCACCAGGTTGTAGGAATCCATGATGGCGCCAGCATGACCTTCCTTCACCGAGTACTCGAACTGGGGCAGGTAAATTTCTCGCAGGGTTCGCTCGTCGATATCGGAGCTCACGTTGTGGCGGTCCCACTCCTGGTTGTTTGCGTCAAAATGCTTGGCGGTCGCGATCACGTCTTGGCTCTGGATGCCCTGCACGTCGGCAACGGCCATACGGGCGGCAAGGTAGGGATCTTCTCCGAAGTATTCGAAATTGCGTCCGCACATCGGCGCACGATGGATGTTCATTCCCGGTCCGAGGAGAAAGTTCACGCCGCGGGCCCGCGCATCGGAACCCATGGCGGTACCCATTTGTCGCGCCAGGGATGTGTCCCAACTGGCAGCCAGGGCGATGCCCGCGGGATAGGCGGTTGACGTGCTGCCATCGCGCACGCCGATAGGTCCGTCCGACATTTTCAGTTCAGGCACATGCAGCCGCGGAATCGCGCGGAGATACATATCGTTCTCGCCGCCCACGTAAGCAGCCTTTTCCTCGAGCGTCATCTGCGCCAGGATCTTCTCGGCACGCTGGGCGGCTTCTTGTCTGGTGGGAAGCTTCTGCGCCGACGCGGCCAGCGCGCAGACCAACAACACTGCAAGTTGCGATCTCAGAAAAGCGATACGATTCATGAAATATGCCTTCTTTAGGTTTGCACTACTGGATCGAAGCGGGTTGCCGGTCCTGGGAACGAGTGAACCGACCTGCAGAGTGTATGTGAACGACGCGCCGGAATCCACCACGGAGAAGGTCTTCGCATCCTCGGAGTCGCTAAGGAGGATTACAGCAATAGGATGAAGCGAGCTTCGTCAACCCTCGAACGGTGAGGCATTCCCATAGAACTGGTCCGAACGGTAAACAATTCTGCGTTCGGAACTATTGCGTTTTCGTTTCTACTTCTTTGTTTTTGTTATTTTCTTTATCGGTTGGTGCTTGATCGGTTGGGGCGGCTGATTCGGCAGCAGGCTGCGGCTTCGTCTGCTTTTCCTGATCGCCCGCCGCACGCGGTTTGGGCTCGCTCGCTTTTTTCTTGGGCTCCGCCGATTCTTTTGGTGGTCCTTCCGTCTTCTGGTGGTCGCTCTCTTTGTCGTCCGACTCCGCTTTCTTCTCGGCGGATTCCGCGGACTTCTGTTCTTCTTCGTTCTTTTTCTTGTGATCGTTTTCGAAATCGCTGACGGCGGCCGTGAGAACCCTCTTCAGGCGTAGGCGGGTGGCTCGCATCTTGATTTCTGTGGCATTCGATGCCTGCTCGATGAGCGGAGCCAGTTGTTCTTCGGTGAGTGCACCGCTTTGCTTGACCGCTTGGAGCGCCGCTGTACTTTGCGATTCGGCAGAAGCCAACATCGGCAGTATTGCGTCAAGCAACTCATCGATGACTTTCTCATCCATACGAGGAAGGTCCTCCCGCTGCCTTGCTTGGATGCAGACAATCGGGGTGCTGGGAACGATTTAGGCTTAGCGGTGAGAGAAAACGCCGGCACCCAGCAGCGCCGGGTCTGTGCGCCGTGTCCGCTTGTGGGTTGGGT
Organism: uncultured Acidobacteriaceae bacterium; assembly: GCA_963703075.1. Classification (GTDB taxonomy): domain Bacteria; phylum Acidobacteriota; class Terriglobia; order Terriglobales; family Acidobacteriaceae; genus Korobacter. The sequence continues at coordinate 267,790 of OY969786.1, read as the reverse complement.
TTTGCGGGGTCGCGTTTTTCGCAACGGCGCTGTCGGTACGCACATCCACACTACGCGCGCTCAACGTATGCTTGCCGACGAGACGCACCTGGGCTATGGCTTCGGCGGAATCCTGTAGCCATAGACCATCGATATCCTTGTAGTGCATGGTGATTTGAAGATCTTTAATCCACCATGAGGGAGTCTTCGTGGGCGTACCAGCAAGTTGGCGCAGCAGATAAGTGCGGGTGTCGATCCAAGCTTTGCCCTTCACGATATCGCGCCCGTCGTGACGCGGGGTGAGTTGCAAAATGTAACAACTCTGGCCATCCACCGTTTCCGTCCCGAGGTACGCGAAGTTGTAGTTCTCCGGAGAAAGCAGTACGCCGCTGTGCTCCTGGTTCACGCTCTCGATTTCGTGGTCGAGCACTCTACGAACAATTTTTTCGGCCTGTCCACCGTCGCCCTCGGTGATGCTGTAATCCTTTTTCCCACTCGCAACGGTATTCACCTCGGCGACGACGTGCGAGGTCTTCGCAGGATCATCGGAGGCCAGTTTGTACTCGCGGGTTACGGAGTAAGCACGGTCGTGGTTTTGGGCTGCCATCGCGGTCTGCATTCGGCTGACAATCGTATCCAGAGTGGGATTTTGTGCGAAAGCCCCGATGGCCATCAGCAAAATGCCCAAGATTGTCAGTGTTCTGGCCCGCATGATTGTTACCCCATGACGACTTCCCTCTGGTTAGAGGCAGTTTATGGGCCAAAGCGGTGCCCCACGAAGCGAAGGCTTTTATGGAAATCTTTACCAAAATACCGGCAGGAAGTGCTTGGAAGGAGGTAAGAACGAAAGCTGCTGAATCGGAGTTCCTCTGGCTTCGGTTTCGGCAAGATGCGCAGAGCACGATGTGGCATCGCGCTACCTAACGTGGGCACCGGAGGGCATTCCGCCTGACCTATTTCGCAACTTCCTCGAAGATCTGCAGCATGCGCCCGACGGAACTCTCCCACGAGAACTTCCGAGTTTGTTCCTCGCCGCGGATTTTCAGCTTCTCGCGTAAAGGCTGGTCGAGCAGCACACGCTGCAGCGCGCGCTGGATTTCGAATACGTTCTCTGGATTCACGAGCACGGCGGCGTTGCCAACCACCTCCGGAAGAGAAGACGTGTTGCTCGTAATCACCGGCGTCCCATGTGACATGGCTTCCAGCGGCGGGAGCCCAAATCCTTCATAGAGCGACGGGAAGATGAAGACCTTGGCCGCGTCGTAGAAAATGCGCAACACTTCGATGGGAACAAACCCGAGAAAGCGAACATCCTGTTGCACCCGGCCCTTGATCACGGCACGGCGCAAGTCCGGATGGCTGGAAACTTCATCTCCGATGATGATCAGCTTGAGATCGGGATATTGGTTCTCTTTCCCAAGCTCTGATTTGAGCAAGGAAAACGCCTCGATGATACGAACGACATTCTTATGTGGGCTGATGCGCCCGGCGTACAGAATGAACGGGTAGTTCACCTGGTAACGCTCGGCGATCATCAACTTGTCCGCCTGCGTCGTATGACCGAGGCGGAAGCGGTCGTCGATGGCGTTATACACCACTTCGATTTTCTGCTCAGGAACGCCAAACAGACGGACCGTGTCTGCCTTCGAAAATTTCGAAACGGCGAAAATGCGTGAGGCGCGATTCAGGACCCGTTTCGTGAAGTAGAAATGCGCGAAGCGCTTGGCCGGTGAGGCGCTGTTACTGCGATACAGATAGTCGAGCAAGTCGTGAACCGTGACCACGTACGGACAGGGAATACCCTGCGGGATCCAGAAAAGATGAGGCACGTGCAACACGTTCACGCCCTGCTTCTTGAGAGCTCCATGGAATTCGAAGTAGGACGCGGGCGAGTAATCGTTATCGGGACATTGGATGTGCGAGAAGTTCGGCGGTAACGCACCCATATCGTGAATGCGGCCCGGAATTCCGAGCAACACGTATTCGTTGTTGTGATCCAGGCGCCCCAGGGTGCGCACCACGTTGCGGATGTAGGTGCCGACCCCGAAGTCGCTGATGCGCCGGATGTCAATCGCGACCTTCACGGGAGGATTGTAACGGAAAAGAAATACCCCACCCTCGCAGCGCGCAGGGTGGGGCATTCGGAGTTGAGATTAAACCGTCGCTAAACGACTTGCCCTACGCTCCGCGTAGAGCGGGTAGGCGTCCGCCAACTCGTGCACCTGGCGGCGAATCCGGGCGAGAAAGTCGGCATCGCTGCGATGGCGCAAGCCTTCTGCGATCCAGATGCCGACCTGCCGCATCTCGGCCTCTTTCATTCCACGCGTGGTCAGTGCGGGCGTTCCGATGCGGATGCCGCTCGGCTTCATTGGCGGGTTGGTATCGAACGGAATCGCATTCTTGTTCACCGTGATGCCCGCTTCTCCTAGCGCTTTCTCAGCCTCGCTGCCGAGCATGCCCGCGGCAAAGACATCGATCAGCATCAGGTGTGTATCCGTCCCACCGGAAATGATGCGGAAGCCGGCGTCTGCCAGCGACTGGGCGAGGACCTTCGCGTTGGCGACCACCTGCTTCGCGTATTCCTTGAACGAGGGCTCCATCGCTTCTTTGAAGCAAACTGCCTTGGCGGCGATGATGTGAACCAGCGGACCTCCCTGTACGCCGGGGAAGGTGACTTTATCGATGGCTGCGCCGTACTCCTGCTTGGCTAGAACCATCCCCGCCCGCGGTCCACGCAGGGTTTTGTGGGTCGTGCTGGTCACGATCTGCGCATGCGGCACCGGCGAAGGGTGCGCGCCGCCGGCGACGAGCCCGGCGAAATGCGCCATGTCGACCATGAAGAGGGCGCCGGACTTGTCGGCAATCTGGCGCATGCGCGCGAAGTCGATGATGCGCGGATAGGCACTGCCGCCGCCAACGATCAGTTTGGGATGATGTTCCAGCGCCAGCTTCTCAAGTTCGTCATAGTCGATCGTTTCGGTTTCCTTGGTCACGCCATAAGGAACGATCTTGTAGGTCTTCCCGGAAAAATTCAGTGGGTGGCCGTGCGTGAGGTGCCCGCCATGCGCAAGGTTGAGGCCCAGAATCGTGTCGCCCGGTTGCAGGATCGCGGCATAGGCCTCCATGTTGGCGGTCGATCCGGAATGCGGCTGCACATTCGCGTATTCCGCGCCGAAGAGCTGTTTGGCGCGATCACGTGCCAGGTTCTCGACGACGTCGGCAAACTCGCAACCGCCGTAGTAACGCTTCCCGGGATAGCCCTCGGCATACTTGTTGGTGAACACCGATCCGGCTGCCTCAAGGACAGCTTCGCTGACGAAGTTTTCGCTGGCAATCAGTTCGAGGCCTTCATGCTGGCGGCGCTCTTCGTTGGCAATCGCATCGGCGATCTGCGGATCTACTTCGCTGAGCGGGAGAGTCATGGGATTCTTGGGCATATCTACCTCGAGGCCAAAGATTGGCGATTGCAGGAGAATCTCTGTGAGCCGCTTATGTCAGGCGTTTCACTTCTCGTGTTCAATCTCGTGGATCTTGTCGAGGCGGCGCTGATGACGGCCGCCGGCGAATTCGGTCTTTACCCATGTATCTACGATTTCCAAAGCTGTCGCCGGATCGAGTACCCGCGCACCGAGGGCCAGGACATTCGCGTCATTGTGTTCGCGGCTCATCTGCGCCTCGAATACATTGTCGCAATGGGCCGCGCGAATGCCTGGAACTTTGTTCGCAGAAATGGCCATTCCGATGCCCGTTCCGCACACCAGAACTCCCCGCGCGACATGCTCTTCCGCGACTTTGTCCGCAACCTTCTTGGCGAAATCCGGATAATCGACCGAATCCGCCGAATTCGTACCCTCGTCCTCGACCTCGATTCCCTGCTCGCTGAGATGCTGTTTGATCCTGTCCTTCAGCTCAAATCCCGCATGGTCGGCGCCCAGGGCGATCTTCATGAGCACAATTGTACCCTTAGGTTCGGAGAACGCATCGGCCAAAAAGGCAGTGTCCAATGGGGCTTGTGACCGCTCGTCTTTCAGAGCATACTCAGGCTGTTTACAACACGACTGCCAGCAGCCGCGCACGACCGGTCTGCGCATTTTCAGATGTTAAAAGGCCAAAATGTCTAGCCCTGCAAACTCCGGCGTGATGATCTGCAAATATATCGATTTTCAAATCAATGATAGCGTCGCCCGCATCGCGCTGAACTATCCGCCGTACAACGTGCTGACCGTCCCCCTCATGACGGAACTGGCGGACGCCATTGAAAGCCTCGACAACAAACGCGAGGTCAAATGCATTGTCCTGACCTCGTCGCAAAAGACATTCTCCGCCGGCATCTCGATCGAAGACTCCAAGCCCGACCGGGTTTTCCAGACGATCGAGGCCTTCAACCGGGTTTTCCAGGCGATTGCAGAGATTTCAAAGCCGCTGATCGTGGTGGTCAACGGCCCCGCCATCGGCGCAGGATCGGAGCTGGTTGCGTTCGGCGACATGATTATCGCGACTCCAAATGCCCGGTTCGCGCAGCCAGAGGTAAAAATGGGCGTCTTCCCGCCTTTTGCCGCGATCATGCTGCCGGCCGTCATCGGCCCCAAGAAGACCTACGAGCTGATCCTCACCGGACAGGCGCTGAGCGCGGAAGAAGCCCTGGATCTTGGCTTCGTGAACCGCGTGGTCCCGGAAGCAGCCCTCGAGAGTACCTTGAATGACCTGGTGTCGCGGATCGTCGAATTCAGCGCCCCGGTGCTGGAAATGACGAAAAAAGTCATTGCCACTTCCATCGGGCGACCACTGGCCGAGGCCATGAAGAAATCGCAGGATATTTACCTGAATCAGCTCATGGCTTTGCAGGACGTGGAAGAGGGCCTGCGTGCGGTACTGGAAAAAAGGAAGCCCGTCTGGAAGAATAGGTAAACGGAGTTCGGGGCTGGCGCGGCTCCTCGACGCGTTCCTGGATCTATTCTGAATGATGAAAACTCGCTTCTCCCTCTGCCTTGGGGCCCTTCTTACCCTGAGCACAGTCTCGTTTGCACAAAGCACCGCGCAAGATAATCAACAGCCAACGTCTCCGGCGAACCCGTCTTCCAAGCCGCCAGATACCGAACAGCCTCCTGCGAGCCCGCGTCCGGAAGTGCCCGGACCACCCCCGGAGTCGCCCTCCGCCGCCAAGGCAAAAGCCGCGAAGACCGAACAGGAGCTGGAACTCGAACGTAAGGAACAGTCCCAGAAGATCCTGGGAGTTGTGCCGCAATTCTCGGTCACCAACCGTCGCGACGCGGCACCGCTGACTTCGAGTCAGAAGTTCCACCTCATGGCCAAGAGCGTGGTGAATCCCTTCGAGTTCGTCGCGACCGGATTCCAGGCTGGTCTCAGCCAGGCGACCGATGAGTTTCCGGAATACGGGCAAGGCGCGGAAGGCTACGCCAAACGTTATGGGGCGTCGTTTGCCGACCAAGCGTCCAGCCAGTTTTTCAGCAATTATTTTTACCCGGTGCTCTTCAAAGAAGATCCGCGTTACTTCCGGCTAGGCGAGGGACCGATCAAGCATCGGATTCTCTATTCCCTGGCGCAGGAGTTTTCCGCGGTGAAAGACGATCGCACCCGTACCTTCAACTTCTCCAACGTGCTGGGAGCATTCACCTCCGGCGCGATTTCAAACGCTTATTACCCCGGTCCGGAACGCGGCCTGGGAAACACCATGAGCCGGTCGGTGATCGCACTGACCTACGGGAGCGTAGGAGGCTTGGTAGATGAGTTTTGGCCCGATGTTCAACAAAGGTGGGCCGCGCGCCGGCAAAAAAAGAAAGAACAAGAAAATGCGAAATAACGGGACGGCCGGGTCAAAGCCCGGCCGTTTGCGTAGGCGGTGATCGGAAATTTAGAATAGATGTTTATCCTTTACTTCAATGATTGTCTGTACGACCCAACCGCGCGCCACGGGCATCTGCGGGCGCATTTTTGAAAGACAGCAATGATTCATTTTCCTGTTCCAGAAGCGCTGACCTTCGATGACGTGCTGCTTTTGCCCGCCAAGAGCGACGTTGTGCCGACCAGCGCCAGCACCGTAACCAAACTGACCCGCAACATCACGCTCAACATCCCGATCATCTCCGCTGCCATGGATACGGTGACAGAGAGCCGCATGGCGATTGCGCTGGCCCAGCAGGGCGGCCTCGGCATCGTGCATCGCAACCTGACGATCGACGCCCAAGCCGGCGAGATCGACAAGGTTAAGCGCTCGGAAAGCGGAATGATCGTCGACCCGATCACGATGGCGCCGGAAGACAAGATTTCCGAAGCGCTGGAGGTGATGAAACGCTATCGCATTTCCGGGGTGCCGGTGACCAAGAACAAGAAGCTGGTCGGCATCCTCACCAACCGCGACCTGCGCTTCGAGACCCGGACCGACATCCCCATCAGCCAGGTGATGACCAAGGAACACCTGATCACCGTTCCGGTGGGAACGACGCTGGAAGACGCCGAAGCGATCCTGCACCAGCACCGGGTGGAAAAGCTGCTGGTGGTCGACGACAAGTACGAACTCAAAGGCCTGATCACGGTTAAAGACATCCAAAAGAAACTGAAATATCCAAACGCAGCCAAGGACGATCACGGGCGGCTGCGGGTCGGGGCAGCTATTGGCGCGACCGGCGATTTCCTGGAGCGCGCGCAGGAGTTGATCAAGGCGAAGGTCGACGTGCTGGCCATCGACAGCGCGCACGGACACTCAGGCCGTGTTCTCGACGCCATCCGCCAAGTGAAAAAGAAATTTCCCGAAGTCGATCTGCTGGCCGGAAACGTCGGTACTCACGATGGCGCGATGGAAATCGCGAATGCAGGCGCCGATGGGGTGAAGGTCGGCATCGGGCCGGGGTCCATCTGTACCACGCGGGTGGTGACCGGCGCCGGCGTACCGCAGATCACCGCGATCGCCGAGGCGTACCGGGCACTCAAGGACAAGGGCGTGCCGGTGATCGCCGATGGCGGCATCAAGTACTCGGGCGACATTGCCAAGGGCCTCGCCGCTGGCGCAGACGTGGTGATGATCGGTTCGTTATTGGCCGGGACGGAAGAGAGTCCGGGTGAAACCATTCTCTACCAAGGCAGGACCTTCAAGTCGTACCGCGGCATGGGATCGTTGGCGGCAATGGCGCAGGGTTCGAGCGAGCGTTACTTCCAATCGGTCGATGCGGAAAGCTCAGGCCTGGCGACAGAAGAAGACGGCAACCGGTTGAACAAGCTTGTTCCGGAAGGAATCGAGGGACGGGTTCCCTATCGTGGCACGGTCGCGATGATCGTTCACCAGATGGTGGGTGGACTGCGCAGCGGCATGGGCTACGTAGGCTGTGGAACCATCGCTGAGTTGAAAGAGCGGGCGCGGTTCGTGCGCATCAGCAACGCTGGCCTGCGTGAAAGCCACGTACACGACGTCATCATCACCCGCGAAGCTCCCAATTACCGCGTAGAATAAGGACAGGCTTGGCATCGACTCCTAATCGTCTGACCCCTTGGATCCCAGTGCTGTTGTGGATCGGCGTAATCGCGACGGAATCCTCAGACCTGGGCTCAAGCAAGCATACGGGGGCCATCCTGCTCAACGTTTGGACTGCGCTGTTCGGCCCTCCGAACCGTGCGACCTTTGAAATGGTTCATAACCTGATTCGAAAATCAGGGCATTTTGTTGGTTACGCCATTCTGAGCTGGCTCATATTTCGCGCCTTGCGCAGCTCGTGGCAAAACCGGGAAGCGATCGTGCAGCGGGCACGCATTTACTTCTGGCGGCTGCGCTGGTCGGTGATGGCGGTCGCGGGAACGGCAATGGTGGCCGCGCTCGACGAGATCCACCAGACTTTCAATCCTGCGCGCACCGGGCGCTGGCAGGATGTGGTCATCGACTCATCGGGAGCGATTGCGCTGCAGTTTTGCTTATATCTCCGTTTCCATTTCCGCGACCGGGATGCGGAGCCACTCGCCTCAACTTCTTAATATGGAACTTGCACAGCTTCTACGAATGCGAAATGAACCGACCGACAAGGCACCCCTCATGACGAAGAAAAGCAAAGTTCCGCACTGGATCTGGCCGATTGGCATTGCGCTGGCCGGTGCGGGAAGTGTAGCTGCGGTGATGTTGCGCGGCTGCTGGCACCGCAAGATCAGCTGGCCGGTCAAGCATGACGATCACTATTCGTACGTTTGTTGCGTGAACTGTGGCATCAAGCGATTGTTTGATGAGAAGCACTTCGAAGAATACGGGCCGTATGGGTACGACATCGAGGAGCTGATCGCAAAGGACCGCGCCTGGCAGATGAAGCGCATGCGGGCGCATGAAAAGAAAGTGCACGCCGCCGCCGGGGCGGACTCCACCCTCACGCAATGACGGACAATGCCGGCTCAACGCCACCTGCGCGCAGCCGGCTCTCGAGAGTGGCGCGCACCTGCGGCCACTCGTCATCGATGATGCTGAAGACGACGGTGGTGCGAATACGGCCGCCGGGCACAATTCTCTCTTTGCGCAGAATTCCTTCCTGCTGAGCGCCTAGCCGCTGGATGGCGGCGCGCGACTTCGCGTTCAACTCGTCGGTGGAGAACTGCACCCGCAAGCAATTCATCTCCTCGAAGGCGTAACTCAGCATCAGGTATTTCGCTTCCGTGTTCACGAAGCTGCGCTGCCACGACCCGGCAATCCAGGTGTGCCCAATCTCGACGTTGCGGTTCACGCTATCGATCTTGAAAAAGCGGGTCGAACCGATGATCTCTCCCGTCTCTTTCAGGGTGGTGACAAAGGGGACGGCGAGCCCCTGCGCCTGGTGATCGAAGGCTAGCTGCATGTACTCAGCAACGTTTTCGGGGTTCGGGACAATCGTGACCTTCAGCGAGGGCAGATCGCCATCGCTAGCGGCCAAGATGAGTGCGTCCGCGTGCTGCGGCAGCATCGGCTTCAACACTACCCGGCTTCCGACGAGCGTGATTGATGGCATAGCGTTTCCCTCCCCCTCCCGGTGCCACCCCTTTATTTTCAGCAGCTTAGGGTGGCAATTGTCCGCAAAATATTCAATAGACCAGTTATAGGTAAAATATTCGAAAATAAAGACTTACAGAAGGCGCTTAGTAGCTACCGTTTGTCTCTCCTATTTTCAGAATAGCAAGGAGAAGGGGGCAAACCGGACACTTTTCTGGAATTTATAAGTTGCTGTGGTGGCAGCAAGTTAGGGAGAAATGAAGGAATGGCAGGGGTTGACAGCCGCGGAAGAAGGCCTTGCGGCACCAGCGCCAAGCAACTCGTCGGAGAAGGCGGATCGGGAACTCCCAGGAGATGAGCTTTGTAGCTGAAACTCGCGCCCAGCGCGCCTTTCCAGAAATCCGCGAGCTCCCCTCAGCCGTACCCTATCCGTTAATAGAAACAAGTCTGAACATGTATCATTCTTATACCCCTCACATGTTGGCTGGTGAGACGCCGCCCCTGGCGGCAGGTTGAGTTGCCGTAACTGCACCGAGCAAGTTCATCGAGAGCAGCAGTTCCCGTCGCGCAAGGTGCGAATCGTCTCTGCGTTCCCGACCATTTCCCCTGGCAGGTGTTACGTGTTTCGCTTTTTGACGCAGAAGGCAGCGAAGGAGACCCCTTCATCCCGGATCGCCGCACTCCTCCAGGGCATTGAGCGCTGGATGAATCGTAAGGCGGACGAACGGGCCCAACTCCTGGCGAACCTGGCGCGACAGTTGCGTTCGGCTACCGAGGCAGACGGGGCGATGATCGCCCTGCGGGCACGGGGAGAACAGGCATTCCGCTGTTGGGCGAGCACGGGTGATGCTCCTCCGCTGGGATCGCGCTTGCGCCTAAATCGTGAACTGGCGGAGCGTTGCAGCGCGGAAGGTTTCGCCCGGGTGGAAGCCGCCTCCTCCGTAGCGGTCTCGAATGATCTGAGCGGGTTCACCTCTGCGGTGATTGTGACATTCGGGCCGAAGACTGCGGGCGGAGTGGTCGGCATATTTTCCCGGGAAGCGACATTCGGTCCGCGTGATCTGCGCAACATACAACTGACTGCCCACAAACTCGCGCCGGAAGACGGGGCGGAGCTGGACGTTCCTGTCCTGGTCCCATGGTTTGATCGCCGCGATATGGCGAAGGTAGCGGCAGCGGCCGTCCTAGTGTTGCTGATGGGAGGCGCGTTTTTCCTTCCGCGCCACGCAACGCCGGTCACGCTCCAGGCAAATGCGTCGGCGCGGGAGCCCGGCTTGCGCGCCGATGCTTGGGTTACGCCGTCATTGACCGCAAGTGAGGCAAAAGTAAAGCCAGTCGTTCCTGCGAAAGACGAAAATCTGGCGGACGACGATGTGACGGAGAACACGAAAACGCCGACCAAGGCTGGCGCTCCCGAGTCTCCGCAAACGGTGGCGACGAACCGGTTGCCGATCGGCAATCGGGCGATACCGGCAACCAATGAGCCTACATTTCCGCACTTGACCTCACCGGACGAAACGACGGGAACCACGCCGAGAGTTGAGGTCAACACGACCGATGCGGGCACGATCGACGCACCCGAAAACGATAACGCCACAGCGGCTTTAACCACCGCGGCGCTCCGTAACGCGGGAAGTCCACAGTTCGAGCCCTCGCAAACTCTCGACGGGCACTCCGGCTGGGTGACAGGCGTTGCTTTCAGCAATGACGGACAGAAGCTTGCATCGGGAAGCTGGGACCACGCGGTAAAGTTCTGGGACGTCGCCAGCGGCCGCAGCACCGGATCGATTACCGGCGATGTGAAGAAAGTGCAGGCCATGGCTTACAGCGGCGATGGCAGCCTGGTGGCCGCCGAAGGTTCCGACGACAGCGTGACGGTGTGGAACAGCCAGAGCGGGCGTGAAGTTCGCACCTTTCGGGGAAACAAGCCGCTCATCGGATTCGGTAAGAGCTGGGTGTATTCGATCGCATTCAGTCCCGATGGCCGCTGGCTGGCCAGCGCGATCGACAACAAAACAGTGCGCGTGTGGGACGTGAAAACAGGGAAAGTCGTGCGCGACCTGACGGGCGAGAAGCGGCCGGTGATCTACATCGCGTTCAGCCAGGGCGGCAGGATGCTGGCCACGGGCGATGACGATAAGACGATCGCGGTTTGGGATGTGGCGTCCGGAACGGTGCTGAGCAAGCTGAAGGGACACAGCAAGAGCGTGGATGCGGTGGCCTTCAGTCCGGACGGACAGCGGCTGGCTTCGGCCAGCAGCGATAAGACAATCAAGATCTGGGACTTTGCGCGGGGGCGCGAGATCGTCACGCTGCGCGGACATCGGGAACGCGTTTCGTCGATCGCATTTGGCCCGGATGGGAAGTGGCTGGCGTCGGGGAGTTGGGATGGAACCGTCCGGATATGGGATGTGAAGAACGGGCGGCAGCTCGAGGAACTTCCGGCGCAGACCAAGGACGTATACGCTGTCGCGGTAGATGCGGCAGGGCATCGAGTGGCAGCCGGTGGCGAAGATGGAACGGTGCGGGTTTGGAAACAGCACGACACACACACGAATCCGGACGCGGCGGGATTCGCCAGCGCCCACTAAAGACGTTTCTGCGAACAATAGAAAAGGGGACAGAATAGCTGTCCCCATTTGCAAGGTTACTCACCGTGAAGGTGGGTGGGTTACTTTTCGTCGCCGGCGGCGTGTTCTTCCTGGGCAGCTTGCGCTTCCAGGGCCTTGCGATTGTCTTCGGCGCGCTTGGCACGGGCATCGGCACGCTTCTGGCGCTTCTCATCGATGATCTTCTCGCTGCCGAGAAGTTCGATGAAGGCCTTTTCGCCACCGTCGCCCGGACGGAAGCCCGTGCGAACGATCCGCAGGTAACCGCCTTCGCGGTCGCCGAAGCGCGGCGAAATGGTGCTGAACAGCTTGTCGACGGCTTCGCTGGTCATGAGGTAGGCAGCCGCCTGACGGCGTGCCGCAACATTGCCAACCTTGCCGAGGGTGATCATCTTCTCGACGTGCGGACGCATTGCCTTCGCCTTGGGCACCGTTGTCTCGATGCGCTCTTCCACGATCAGCGAAGTGACCAGGTTGCGCAGCAGCGCGCGCCGGTGTTCCGTGTTACGTCCCAGTTTCCATCCACCTACTCGATGACGCATTGTCGTTTCCTCTACCGCGGGGGCTGAAGCCCCTTGAATTTTTGTCGGGCGACGGGGCGCTGAAGCGCCGCTTTACCCGCTGGGGCTAAAGCCCCTTTCTTCTCAGCTTCGGTGAGATCCCGCCACTGAAGCGGCGGGCTATCTCACAGCGAAAGCCATTTCAACTAGAAGCCGGGGTTCTCGCCGCCGCCACCGAAGCCACCGCCGCCGTATCCGCCCCCACCGTATCCACCGTAGCTGGGGGTAACGGTTGGCTGCGAACCCGGAGCGGGCGCGACTGCATTGCCCTGCTCGTCGATCTTCATGCCGAGGCTGAGTCCCATTGAGGCCAGGATTTCCTTGATCTCGTTGAGCGACTTCCGGCCGAAGTTCTTGGTCTTGAGCATTTCTGCTTCCGACTTCTGCACCAATTCGCCAATGGTCTGGATATTGGCGTTCTTCAGGCAGTTGTAGCTGCGCACCGAAAGCTCGAGCTCTTCGACGGAACGGTTGAGGTTCTCGTTGCGAATTTCAGGCTTGCGATCTTCCGCGTGCGAAGCTTCGATCTCTTCCTCGAAGTTGATGAAGATGTTCATGTGGTCTTTCAGCAGCTTCGCGGCGAGGCCGAGCGCGTCGGCCGGATTCACGGAGCCGTTGGTCCACACTTCGATGGAAAGCTTGTCGTAGTCGGTGATCTGGCCAAGACGGGCAGCTTCCACCGCGTAGTTGCACTTACGAACCGGCGAGTGCACGGAATCGATCGGAATGAAACCGAGACCGAGGTCCTCGTCGAAGTTCTTGTCGGCGGAGACGTAACCGCGGCCCTTCTTAAGCCGCATCTCCATGTCGAGCTTGCCGCCCTCGCTGATGGTCGCGATGTAGACGTCCTTGTCGAGGATTTCGACATCGGCGTCGGTCTCGATCATGCCGGAGGTAACGATGCCCGGCTGTTCGGCGCGCAGGTAGATGGCTTTCGGCGCGTCGCCGCTGAGGCGGAACGGTATCTGCTTCAGGTTGAGGATGATGTCAGTCGCATCCTCGACGACGCCTTGGATCGATTGAAATTCGTGCAGGACGCCTTCGATCTTGACGGCGGTGATGGCCGCGCCTTCGATTGAGGAAAGCAATACGCGGCGCAGCGCATTGCCAATCGTGGTTCCGAAGCCGCGCTCGAACGGCTGGGCCCAGAAATGACCGTATTTATCCGTCAATGATTCCGAGTCAAACGCGAGACGCTTGGGTTTTTGAAATCCCTTCCAGAGCATTCTTGTCTCCTATTACTCAATTCGGCCATGCTGCACGGACGATGTCCGGCTGAACTGGCGCGACGATTAGGAACAAGGCGAATGGCCCCGATGGCCACTCGCCAAATTCATCCTTATTTGCTGTACAACTCGACGATCAGCTGTTCGTTGACAGGCAGGGCGATTTCATCGCGCTTGGGTAGGCTGAGAACGCGTCCGCTCCAATTATCGCGATTGACTTCGAGCCACGCCGGCGACGTCTGATGGCTGGTCAATTCCTTAATCTGTCCGAGGATCGTCAGTTCCTTGCTACGTTCGCGAATCACGACCTCGTCTCCGACGCTCACCTGGTACGAGGGAATGTTGACCTTGCGCCCATTCACGTGGATGTGACCGTGACGCACCAGCTGGCGGGCCTGGCGGCGCGCGGTGGCGAAGCCGAGGCGGTAGACGACGTTATCGAGGCGGCGCTCCAGCTGCTGGAGCAACATTTCGCCGGTGACGCCCTGCGTTGCCGCTGCCTTCTCGAAGTAGTTGCGGAACTGGTTTTCCTGCGCGAAGTACATGCGCTTGGTCTTCTGCTTCTCGCGAAGCTGAAGGCCGTAGCCCACGATCTTGGCCTTGCGGTCCTTGCCGTGCTGGCCAGGCGCAAAGTTGCGCTTTTCAATGGGACATTTATCGGTGAAGCACTTCTGCCCCTTGAGGAACAACTTCATGCCCTCGCGGCGGCAGAGGCGACAGACTGCATCTTTGTAACGTGCCAATTTTTTCTCCTGGCGAACGGATCATCCGTTCGGTTGCGATCGGTTTACGGGACTTGGCGGTCCGGTCTTCCCGATCAAATTCAATTCTAAACAACTGCTTCGCAGCTGTTCGCTGTGCTTCCCGCCCACCCTCTCCTTTGGAGAAGCATGGGGCACCCACAGCCTCGTGGGATCAGACTCGGCGGCGCTTAGGCGGACGGCAGCCGTTATGGGGAATCGGGGTCACGTCACGAATGACGCGCACGTCGAGACCGGCAGCGGCTAAAGCACGCACCGCGGACTCACGGCCCGAGCCGGGACCGCTGACACGGACATCGAGGCTACGCATCCCGTGATCGCGCGCGGCGTTAGCGGCGTTCATGGCAGCCTGCTGAGCGGCAAAGGGCGTGCCCTTACGCGATCCGCGAAAGCCGAGCGAACCCGAGCTCTTCCACGACACCACGTTTCCCGAAGGATCGCTGATGGTGACGATGGTGTTATTGAACGACGCCTGGATGTGCGCCAGTCCATGGGGAACGTGCTTGCGTTCCTTCTTCTTGAACTTCTTGCCAGTCTTGCCTTTTTTCTCGCCGGCAGCGCCGGTGGTTGCAGCTTTAGCCATGTCTCAATTCGCCTTTTACTTCGCTGTCGCTTTTTTCTTGTTCGCCACGGTGCCCTTGCGTGGGCCTTTGCGGGTACGCGCGTTGGTGTGGGTGCGTTGTCCGCGGACCGGCAAGCTGCGGCGATGACGATAGCCGCGATAGGAGCCGATTTCGATGAGCCGCTTGATGTGCATGGAGACATCCTTGCGGAGGTCGCCTTCCACCGAGCTGCCGTTCTCGATCGCAGTGCGGATGCGGTTAGCTTCTTCTTCGGTCAGGTCCGAAACCTTGCGCGTGGCGTCCACGTTGGCTTCCGCCAGGATTGCCGCCGCGCGCGAGTTGCCGATGCCGAAGATGTAGGTCAGCGCGATGTTGATGTACTTATTGCGCGGAAGATCCACGCCTGCAATACGTGCCATTTTCTTGTAACCCTCGTCCCTTGCGGGTCCCCGGCGAGCGCTTAGGGCGCCTGGTGGGGTAGTTTAGCCTTGCCGCTGCTTATGCTTCGCGTTTTCGCAGATCACGCGCACCACACCGTGGCGGCGGATGACCTTGCACTTGTCGCAAATTTTCTTAACCGATGCCCGAACCTTCATTGACTTCTCTCGTTCTCTCTGGGTGCCCCATCCTGAGCTGCGCGAAGGGTGGGGTTTTATTTATATCTATAAACAATGCGCCCGCGGGTTAGATCGTAGGGTGAGAGTTCCACCGCGACCCGGTCCCCGGGAAGGATACGAATGAAGTTTTTGCGCATCTTGCCGGACACGTGCGCCAGCACCTGATGCTTGTTTTCCAGTTCAACCTTGAACATGGCATTGGGCAGTGGTTCGACGACCACCGCCATCACTTCAATCGCGTCTTCCTTACTCATGCATTCCTTTGCTCTTCAACCTTTGTTGCCTCTCTCTCGAAGATCCCTCAGCTCCGCTCGGGATTTCGGCTGGCGGCTCAGACGCCGCCAAAGACGCCTCAACTTCAATCGCGTCTTCCTTACTCATGCATTCCTTTGCTCTTCAACCTTTGTTGCCTCTCTCCGAAGATCCCTCGGCTCCCCTCGGGATTTCGGCTGGCGGCTCAGACGCCGCCAAAGACGCCTCAACTTCAATCGCGTCTTCCTTACTCATGCATTCCTTTGCTCTTCAACCTTTGTTGCCTCTCTCTCGAAGATCCCTCGGCTACGCTCGGGATTTCGGCCAGGACGCCTCAACCTCAGGGGCTAAAGCCCACTCTGGTTTCGGTTCCTGATGTCGCACCTAAAGGTGCGACCTACCTCAAATGCTTGCGCGCCGCTCAAGCGGTGGCTAACTCAAACCCTCGGGCGGCGGAACGTGCCGACCTACTTCGTCAAAATCACCGGGCCATCCCGGGTTACCGCGACACAGTGCTCGAAATGAGCGCTATAGCTGCCGTCGGCGGTCACGGCGGTCCAATGATCCTCCAACGTACGCGTTCCCGGCTTACCCACGTTCACCATCGGCTCGATGGCGAGCACCATGCCCTCGCGCAACCTCGAGCCCTGCCCCTGGGTCCCGTAATTCGGAACCTGCGGATCTTCGTGCAACCGGGTCCCGATGCCGTGGCCCACGAACTCGCGCACCACGCTGAAGCCGTTGGCTTCCACGTGCTGCTGCACGGCCGAACCAACATCGCCGAGGGTATGACCGACGCGTACCGCATCGATGCCCTTGTACAGCGACTCTTCCGTCACTTCGAGCAGCCTGGTCAATTCAGTGCTGATCGCATCGCCGACCGGAACGGTGATTGCGGAATCGCCGTAGTAGCCGTCCAGCACCACCCCGCAATCGATGGAAACGATGTCGCCACTCTTGAGCGCCCGCCGCTCGGACGGGATGCCATGCACGATCTCTTCATTGACCGAAGTGCAGAGCACGCAGGGGTAATCGTAATAACCCTTAAATGCCGGCTTGGCGCCGAGCTCGCGGATCTTCTTCTCCGCCGCCCGCTCCAAATCCATGGTGGTGACACCGGGAGCTACCAGGACCTTGACCGCGTCCAGCACCTGACGCACGATACGCCCGCTGCGGCGCATCTTTTCTATCTCAGCAGATGACTTACAGATGATTGCCATGCTCGATCAGACTCAACATCTCCTCTGTGATCCGGCCCTCAGGCGCGTTGCCGTCGACTTCAAACAGACGGCCCTGAGCACGGTAATAGTTCTCAAGAGGAAGAGTCTGCTGCTCGTACGCTTTCAGACGCCCGGCAATGACTTCCTCGCGGTCATCTTGCCGCGTTACAAGCGTTGCACCCTCAAGGTCGCAAATTCCCTCAACCTTGGGGGGCTTCGAATAAACGTTGTAGATGGTGCCGCAGACGGGACAGATACGACGTCCGGTAAGCCTTTGCAGCAATTGATTATAGTCCACCTTAATGGAAATCACAATGGGTGGCACTTCACATGCTGTGTGCACACGGGTACTTTCAAAGAGCTTGCCGCATAACAACTTATCCAGCCATTCGGCCTGGGCGACGGTACGGGGAAACCCATCGAGGATGAATCCCCGCCGGGTATCTGGCTGACCGAGGCGTTCGGCAACCATGGCGCAGACGATGAAGTCTGAAACCAGGTTCCCGCTCTCCATGGCGGCCTTGGCCTGCTTCCCCCACCCAGTTCCCTGAGCGACGTTTTCCCTGAGGATGTCGCCGGTGGAAATCTGCGGGATTTTCAGCAGCTCCAATAATTTCTTGGACTGCGTTCCCTTGCCTGCTCCGGGCGGTCCGAACAAAATCACCGGACCGACGTTATGAGTTCGCGTTTGCACAATACTTCCCGTAGAAGCTTGTGTATTCATCCGTTCGCCCAGAGAGCAAACGAAGCGCTCTCTTCCGGCGCTTAGCGCCAGCGGCCTCCCGGTAGCCGCTTTACGACGACTGCACAGAAAAAACAGCAAGAACTGACAACTACCAACGGCGGCCTTTGATACGGCCGCTCCGTGGGGTGAAACCCTCATAATGCCGCATGATCAGCTGCGACTCAATCTGCTGCACCGTATCCATAGCCACGCCGACGACGATCAGCAGCGAAGTGCCGCCGAAGTAGAAGGTGACGCCAAGGCCGGTGGTCATCCAGTTGGGCAGCTTATCAAACAACCCGCCTCCCAACCACAACGGCAGGTGGTTGAGATGCAATCCGACCATCATCCACTCGGGAATGAAGCTGATCACGATCAGGTATAGAGCACCCACAAGTGTGATGCGGGTGAGAATCTCGTTGATGTAATTCGATGTCCGGGCGCCCGGCCGAATGCCCGGGATAAACCCTCCGTATTTCCGCATGTTGTCGGCTACGTCGTTCGGGTTAAAGACGATCGACACATAGAAATACGCGAAGAAGATGATGCCCAGGGCATACAGCAGCGTGTAGAGCGGCTCGCCCCACTTGAGCTGGTCGGTCAGGCTCTTCACCCAGTGATACTTGCTCAATCCGGGAAGAATGCCGATGGTTTGCGGCAAGGTCAAGATCGAGGAGGCGAAGATGACCGGCATAACGCCGCCCGAGTTAACCCGGAGGGGCAGGAAGGTCGAGCTTCCGCCCATCATCTTGCGGCCGACAATGCGCTTGGCATACTGCACCGTGATGCGGCGCTCGCTGCGCTCCACGTAAACGATGAACGCCACCACCAGGAACATGACGACGATCAGCAGCAGCATGGCGGGAACGGTAAACGGTCCCCAGTAGGAAGTCTTGATCTTTTCGACCAGGTCGGCGACGCCGCGAGGCAGGCCGACGACGATGCCGGCAAAGATCAACAGCGACATGCCGTTGCCGACGCCGCGCTCGGTGATCTGTTCGCCCAGCCACATGATGAACACGCTGCCGGTGGTGAGGGTGAGCATGGTCATCATGACGAAGCCCCAGCCCGGGTTCAACACCATGCCCGGCTGATGTTGCAGGGTCATGGCGATGCCGAAGGATTGCATCGCGCTCAGGCCGAAAGTCAGGTAGCGGGTCCACTGGGTGATCTTCTTGCGCCCGAGTTCGCCTTCCTTCTGCAGCTTGGCCAGCGGTTCATAGACCACGGTCAGGAGCTGAAGAATGATGGAGGCGGTGATGTAGGGCATGATACCCAGGGCGAAGATGGTGAGGCGGCGGAGCTGGCCACCGCTGAAAAGATCGACAAAGCCGAGCACGGAGCCGCGATTGTTGTTGAAAAACTGCTGCAGCATGTCGGCGTTGACGCCCGGGGTGGGGATATGCCCGCCCAGGCGATAGACGGCCAGCAGCGCCAGCGTGAACAGCACGCGGTTGCGCAGGTCCGGAATTCTGAAGATGTTGGCCAGCTTCTCAAACATAAAAACTAGAGTACCTCAGCCTTGCCGCCCGCCTTGGTGATTTTCTCTTCGGCCGTCTTGGAAAATTTGTGCGCCTTCACGGTGATGGCGGACTTCAGTTCGCCAGTTCCGAGAACTTTGATCAGGTCGTTCTTGCCGGCGACCTTGTGCTTCACCAGGATTTCCGGGGTGATCTCCTTCACGCCGAGCTCGGCCAGGCGGTCAAGGTTCACGACGGCGTATTCGACGCGGAAGATGTTGGTGAAGCCGCGCTTCGGCAAACGACGGTGAAGCGGCATCTGGCCGCCTTCAAAGCCGCGCATCATGCGCGAACCGCTGCGCGAGCGCTGGCCTTTATGGCCGCGGGCGGAAGTTTTGCCCATGCCTGAGCCCATACCGCGGCCCACGCGCTTCTTGTTTTCTGCTGCCTTCTTCGGTGCCCGCAAATTGCTGAGATTCATTTCCATTCCTGTCGCGGTACATTTACCGCTCGCTTGTAGCGGACGCTGATTCGTCCGTCTCACTGTCCTGCAGGGGCTGAAGCCCCATTGTGTTCGTCGTCTGGTGTCGCCGCTGAAGCGGCGACCTACCTCAAACCTAGTTAAAGACCTTGAACCTAGCTGACGATCTCGACGAGGTGCGGGATCTTGGCCACCATGCCACGGATCGAGGGCGAGTCTTCGCGAACGATTACCTGGTTGAGGCGGGTGAATCCCAGACCCTTGATCACCAGCTTGTGCTTCACTGGCGCCTGAATGCCCGAACGCACCCACTTGATCTGGATGGTCGCGCCCTTGGCGGCAGCCTTGATTTCAACTTTCTTGCGTGTGCGAGGCATGGTTTAGAGCTCCTGTACGGTCTTGCCGCGTCCGGCAGCCACTTCAGCGCGATCGCGCAACTGGCGCAACGCTTCGAAGGTCGCCTTGACCACGTTATGCGGGTTGGTGGTCCCGATCGACTTGGTCAGCACGTTCTGCACCCCCGCCGAAGTCATGACCGCGCGCACTGCGCCGCCCGCGATGACGCCCGTGCCTTCCGGCGCCGGCTTCAGCATTACGCGTCCCGAGCCGTAACGGCCCAGCACCTGGTGCGGGATCGACGTCTGGCTGAGATTCACCTTCAACAGGTTCTTCTTGGCCGATTCGATGCCCTTGCGGATCGCCTGCGGCACTTCTTTCGCCTTGCCGGAGCCATAGCCCACGACTGCGGCCGAGGGGTCGCCGACGACGACCAGCGCTGCAAACGATAGGTTCTTGCCGCCCTTGACGACTTTCGTCACGCGGTTGATGGCCACGACCTGGTCTTTCAGGTTGTACTGCCCTGCGTCGAGCTTTTTCTTAATTGTTGCCATTCAGTTGACTCTCGATTCTTCTCTCGTTCCCGGAATTCTGAAAACCCCGGGGTCCCCGACGAGCGCTGCTTGTGCGCCTGGCGGTTGGTTTAGAACTCCAGCCCGCCTTCACGCGCGGCCTCGGCCAGGGCCTTGATGCGCCCGTGATACAGGTAACCGCCGCGGTCGAACACGACCTTTTTAATGCCCTTCGACTTGGCGCGTTCCGCGATCGACTTGCCCAACTGCTTGGCGGCGCCGACATTGCCGCCGGTGGGCCGCTTGCCTTCCTTCGCCTCACCAAATTCCAGCGTATTCGCCGAAATCAGGGTCGAACCTTTCAGATCGTCGATGATCTGAACGTACAGGTGATTGGTCGAGCGGTACACGTTCAGGCGCGGACGCTCCGTCGTGCCCTGCAGCTTCTTGCGGATCCGGATGTGAACCCGGTTGCGCGTGATGTTTTTCGAATCCTTGTTCAGCATCTCTTCTTCGTTTCTCCCGGGTTTCTGTACCGGGTCGGCGATGGCGAGTCATGCCCGCCGTATCTCCGGTTGAATCCTTCTTCTGTCCCTCGGTCTCGCTGAGGGCCCTTCGACTCCGCTCAGGGTAGTCCGCCGCGAGGCTCAAACGCCTCGCGCAACGCGGACTATTTCGCGCCCGTCTTGCCGACCTTCTTCTTCAGCTTCTCGCCGGCGTAACGTACGCCCTTGTTCTTGTACGGGTCGGGTGGACGCAGGCTGCGCATTTCCGCCGCGACTTGCCCAACTTTCTGCCGGTCGATACCGGAGACCGTCAATGCTGTCTGTTTCGCATCCACCGTGACCTCGATGCCCGCGGGCAGCGGATACTCGATGGGGTGCGAATAGCCAAGGGTGAAAACCACTACGCCCTTGCCTTTCATTTCCGCGCGGTAGCCGATGCCGACGATTTCCAGGTTCTTCGTCCAGCCCTTGGTTACGCCTTCCACCGCATTGTTGACCAGGGCGCGCACCAGGCCGTGAATGGCGCGCTTCGACTCTTCGTCACGGGTCAGGGTGAGCACGCCGTCTTTTTCGACGAACTTCACGCCGGAGGGCAGGTGATTGCTTACGGTCTCCTTCGGTCCTTTGACGGTGACGACATCGCCCTGCACGTTGAAGGTGACGCCCTTCGGCATCGGTATCGGTTTTTTACCAATTCTCGACATTTTTCTCTGCTCTCTGCCGCGGAGCTGGCCGCGGTTTCTTCCTGGTGTTTGCTCATGCCGGCGGGAATGCGCCGGCCGAGCCGCTGCCTCAGCAGCCTAGTAAATTTCGCAAAGCACTTCGCCGCCGACGCCTTCGCGCCGCGCCTGGCGTCCGGTCATCACGCCCTTCGGAGTCGTCAGGATGCTGATCCCAAGTCCGCCGAGAACGCGTGGAATTTCCTTGCTGCCGACGTACACGCGGCAACCGGGGCGCGAGATGCGGGTAACGTTCGAGATCGGCGAAACATTGTCCGAGCCGTACTTCAGGTACACGCGGATCAGCTTCTTGCCGTCTTCCTCGACCGCCTTGTAATTGGCGACAAAGCCTTCTTCTTTGAGAATACGGGCGAGTTCCGTCTTCAGCTTCGAAGCGGGCGCGTCGACTTTCTGGTGACGTGCCTTGATCGCGTTGCGAATGCGGGACAGGAAATCTGCGACCGGATCGGTGGTCAAACTCATCGTTTGCTTCTCCTTATCGTTGCCCGTTCGCTTCTTTGTTCAAAAGAAGAACCAGCGACAACGTCTTCGTCAGCGTGCATCACGGTCCGCTGACCGACCGTTACAGTGAGTGCCCCATCCTGAACCGCGAAGGATGGGAATTTTCTACCAGGACGACTTGGAAACACCTGGAATTTCTCCCCGCAGCGCGAGGCCGCGGAAGCACAGACGGCAGATGCCGAACTTGCGCAGGAACGCGCGCGGCCGTCCGCAAATGTGGCAGCGGTTGTGCTGGCGCGTGGAGAACTTCGGTTTCTTATTCGCCTTGGCTACATGCGATAGTCTGGCCATTGTTTCCTTTACCCGGAGGCTTGCGCCCCCGCTGAATCTTGTTTCGTGTCGCGGCGCCGAAGCACCACATTGTCCTTACGCTTGCCTAAACGGCATGCCCAGCGCTTTCAGCAACGAGCGCGCCTGGTCGTCATTCTTGGCCGTGGTCACGATGGTGACGTTCATGCCCTTCATCTTTTCGACCTTCGAGTAATCGATTTCCGGGAAGATCAACTGGTCGCGAATGCCGAGCGTGTAGTTGCCGCGCCCGTCAAACGACTTGGTGTTCACGCCCTTGAAGTCGCGCACGCGTGGCAGCGCCACGTTCAACAGGCGGTCCAGGAACTCGTACATGCGGTCGCCCCGCAGGGTGACCATGGCGCCGATGGACTGGCCTTCGCGGACTTTGAACTGCGCGATCGATTTCTTCGCTTTCGTGACTACCGGCTTCTGGCCGGTGATGGCCTGCAGATCGTTCACCGCCGGGTCAAGGACCTTGGCGTTCTGGGTGGCTTCGCCAACGCCCATGTTGACCACGACCTTCTCGACCTTGGGACACGCCATCGGGTTCTCGATGCCGAACTCTTTCATCAGGATGGGCATCACTTCCTTCACGTACTTGCCGCGCATGCGGGCAGAAGTACGGTTGCTCGCCTTGGGACGCCCAGTCTGCGGCGCCTCGGAGGCTTCGCCCTTTTTCTGCTTCTTCTCTTTCGTGTCTTTCGTGTCTTTTGCCATCTCTCTGCTTCTTCCTCTCACGGACCCGGATGTTCTCCGTTACGTGAGGTGCTCAATTGGCGCGCAGCGCCGTTATTTCTCTAAGGTCGTGCCGCACTTCTTGCAGATGCGCACTTTCTTGTTGTTGCGAACTTCGTGGCCGACGCGGACCGGGCCGCAGGTGCCGCAGACCAGCATCACGTTGGAGAGCGAAATCGCGCTTTCCTGCTCGGCGATGCCGCCTTTGATGTTCTTCTGCGGGTTGGGGCGCACATGGTTCTTCACCATGCCGACGTGCTCGACGAGCACGCGTCCTTTGTCAGGAATCACGCGCAGTACACGGCCTTCCTTGCCCTTGTCCTTGCCGGTGATCACCTTCACGGTGTCATTGCGGCGAATATCGGTCGTCGTTGCGGTTGCCATAGCCAAATCCTTTTCGTGCCGGGTCTACAGAACTTCCGGCGCCAGAGAAACGATCTTCAGAAAACGCTTTTCGCGCAGCTCGCGGGCCACCGGTCCGAAGACGCGGGTTCCCACCGGCTCGCCGGTGTCGTTGATCAGCACCGCCGCATTCGAATCGAAGCGGATATAGGTGCCGTCCTTGCGGCGATGTTCCTTGTGCGTGCGCACGATCACTGCCTTCACCACTGTGCCCTTTTTCGCCGTGCCATCCGGCGAGGCTTCTTTCACGGCCGCGGTGACGATGTCGCCGAGGTGCGCCACGTGTCCGGCGCCGCCGCCCAGCGGGTTGATCATCTGCAGCTTGCGGGCGCCGCTGTTGTCGGCCACCTCGAGCATCGTTCTCATTTGCACTGCCATCGTTCTATCTCCTGATTCCTGTCCCCATCAAAACCGTTTAGCTCGCCTGTTCCTCGATCACTTCCGGGGCCAGCGCGGTGCGGCGCAGGACCTCGGCCAGTTTCCAGCGCTTCAGCTTGCTCAACGGGCGGGTCTCTTCGATCTTCACGTAATCGCCGACATGCGCCGTCTGTTCTTCATCGTGGGCGTAAAACTTCTTGCGGCGCGAGATCACGCGGCCGTACAGGGCGTGCGCTTTCTGGCGCTCCACCTGGACCACGATGGTCTTCTGCATCTTGGTGGAGACCACCATGCCGATCAATTGTTTGCGGTGCGATTCCGGCTTCGTATTGGTATTGGTTTCGGCCATGGCTTACTTCTTCTCCGTTTTCTTGCTGGACGCTTTCTTGGCTGCCTTCTTCTTCGGAGCAGCTTTTTTTGCGGCCGTCTTGTGTACCGGCTTCTTCGCAGCCTTCTTCTTGGCAACTTTCTTCTTGGCTGCGTTTTTGTGCGCCGGCTTTTCCTGCGGTTCTGCCGATACCACCGGCCCAATGCCCAGTTCCTTCTCGCGGGCCACGGTCTTGATGCGGGCGATTTCTTTTCTCAGCTCGCGCAGCTTCTTCACGCTCTCCGTCTGTCCCATTTTCATCTGGAACTTCAGCTTGAAGAGCTGTTCGCTCTGCTCGTGTTCGCGCGCGTGCAGTTCCGCCGGTGTCAGGTTGCGGACCTTGTCCGCCATGCTTTGCTGTTGTTGTGCCATTTCGTGTCTTCTCGAACTTCTCTTTAATCTCCCGAACGTCAGCCACCGGTTCGGGGGCCCCGCGAGCGCCGTTTCAACGCTCGAAAGGGTGTTTAGTGCGTCGCTTCGCGGGCGATAAATTTCGTGCGCAACGGCAGCTTGTGGGCCGCCAGGCGCATGGCCTCGGCGGCATCCGTCACCGAAACGCCTTCCATCTCGAACAGGATCTTGCCGGGACGAACCACGGCTACCCAGTGATCGGGAGCTCCTTTGCCCTTGCCCATACGGGTTTCGGCCGGCTTCTTGGTGACCGGCTTATCGGGGAAGAGACGGATCCAGATCTTGCCGCCACGCTTGATGAAGCGGGTCATGGCCACGCGGCTCGCCTCGATCTGGCGGTCGCTGATCCAGCCCGGTTCGAGCACCTTCAGTCCGTAATCTCCGAAAGAGAGCTCGGAGCCGCGCCATGCTTTCCCGCGCATGCGTCCGCGCTGCTGCTTGCGGTACTTCACTTTCTTGGGCATCAACATCGTCGTATCTCCGCGGCTTCTGCCGCATCACCGCATCGTTGGCGGCATCAAAAATCTCTTTACCGGGGTCCCGTCAGCTCCCGCTGACGGGGTGTCCTAAAATCCGCCGGCGTTGGCCGTCTGCGGCTCACGCTTCTTGGCTGCCGGAAGAATTTCGCCCTTGTAAACCCACGCCTTCACGCCGATCACGCCATACGTGGTCTTCGCTTCGGCGAAACCGTAATCGATATCCGCGCGCAGGGTATGCAGCGGCAACCGGCCTTGCAGGTACCACTCCGAACGGGCGATTTCGTTGCCGTTCAGGCGGCCGCTGACGCGGACCTTGATGCCTTTGCAACCGAAGCGCAGCGCCGAATCCACCGACTTGCGCATGGCGCGGCGGAAGCCAACGCGTTTTTCCAGCTGCAACGCGATCGACTCGGCCACCAGTTGCGCATCAAGCTCAGGCTTGTGCACTTCCTGAATGTCGATGTACACCTCGCGCCCGGTGCGCTTCTGCAGTTCGCCCTTGAGCTTGTCGATCTCGGCGCCTTTGCGGCCGATGATGATGCCCGGACGCGCGGTGCGGATGATGATGCGCAGCTTGTTGCCCGGACGCTCGACCTCGATCGAGCTGACGCCCGCCGACTTCAGCTTTTCTTTCAGCTCGGCCTTGAGCTTGACGTCTTCGAGCAAAAGTTTGTCGTAGTCGCGCACGATAAACCAGCGTGACTTCCACGGCTTGGTATATCCGAGGCGGAATCCGTAAGGATCGGACCTTCTGTCCCATATCTTCGCTTCTTCTCCGCAACGCAGCCGGGCTGCGCCGCTTGTCAAAAACTTGGTACTACTTTTTCGCGGCGGTTTTCTTCGCCGCAGCCTTCTTCTTCGCCGGGGCCTTCTTGGCAGCCGCCTTCTTCGCGGGCGCCCTGCGGGCCTTGGCCTTTACCGGGGTCGTCTCATCCCCTTCCACCGTCGTCGTACCCAGGAAACCGGGCTTCTCGGCGAGCGCGATCTCAATGTGCGAGATCCTGCGCTGGTAGCGGAAGGCGCGTCCCATCGGGGCTGGACGGATGCGTTTCATGCGCGGGCCGTCGTTGGCAATGGCCGACTTCACGTACAGGCGGTCGAGGTCCACGTCCATGCCTTTTTCCGCGCTCAGGTAGTTCGCGTTTTCCATCGCCGAACGGACCAGCTTGTGGATCGCCGGCGCGATGCCCTTCTTGGTGAAGAGCAGCGTGTTCAGCGCGTCTTCCACCCGCTGCCCCTTGATCAGGTCCAGGACCAGCCGGGCCTTCTGCGGGGAGACGCGAATAAAATTTGCTTTCGCTGTGAATTCCATTTCGCCTCTCTCTTACCGGGCCGGCTTTGCAGCCGTCTCCGTTGCAGCCTTGACCGAGTGACCCTTGAACTGGCGGGTAAAGCTGAACTCGCCCAGCTTGTGACCCACCATGTTTTCCGTGCAGTACACCGGAATGAACTTCTTCCCGTTATGCACCGCCAATGTGTGTCCCACCATCTCGGGGATGATCGTCGAGCGCCGCGACCAGGTCCGAACAACCTTCTTCTCGTTGCGGTTGTTCAATCCTTCGATCTTGGCCAGCACGTGCGAATCAATAAACGGACCTTTTTTTGCCGAACGCATATCTTGTCTCTACTCTCTTCTAGATCCTTCGACTTCGCCTATCGGCTTCGCTCAGGATGCTCGCTGCGAGGCTCGTACGCCTCGCACAAATGCTCACTATTTGCTGCGTCGCGTCACGATAAATTTATCGGTCCGCTTGTTGTTGCGTGTCTTGTAGCCGCGGGTCGGCTGGCCCCATGGGGTCACCGGATGACGGCCGCCGCTGGTCTTGCCTTCACCACCGCCATGTGGATGGTCGACAGGGTTCATTACCACGCCACGGTTGGTGGGACGAATACCCATCCAGCGGGTGCGTCCGGCCTTGCCGATGGCCACGTTTTCGTAGTCGAGGTTGCCGACCTGACCGATGGTCGCCATGCAATCCACCAGCACGCGGCGGGTCTCCCCGGAAGGCAGCTTGAGCAGCGCGTACTCGGATTCCTTGGCCACCAACTGCGCCTGGGCTCCGGCCGAACGCGCCATCTGCGCACCCTTGCCGGGCTTCAGCTCGATGTTGTGCACCACCGTGCCCGACGGGATGTTGCGAAGGGGGAGGGCATTGCCTACCAGGATATCGGCTTCCGGACCGCTGATGACCTTGGCGCCCACCTTCAAACCCACCGGGTGAAGGATGTAACGCTTCTCGCCGTCCGCGTAGTGCAGCAGGGCGATGTTGGCCGAACGGTTGGGATCGTATTCCACGGTTGCGACCGTCGCGGGAATGCCGCTCTTGTCGCGCTTGAAGTCGATGAGGCGCAGCTTGCGCTTGTGCCCGCCGCCACGATGCCAGATCGTGATGTCGCCTGCATTGCGGCGTCCGCCGGTGCGCTGCTTGGTCTTGGTCAGCGCCTTGTGCGGACGATCGGTGGTCAGCTCTTCGTTGACCAGCTTCGTCTGGAAGCGCAGCGTCGGGGTTAGCGGTCTGTATGTCTTGATTGCCATATTCGTCTCTTCTTCACATTCACCAGGCAGCAACTTCTGCTTCCGCTGTCCGGTCCCTCGCGTTTCTCACGCGATGTTGAACCTCACGCCGCTACAGGTTTTCGGCGTACTCGGGCATCTTTTCGCCGTCTTTCAGGCGAACGTAAGCCTTCTTCCAATCGGGACGGAAGCCGGAAAACTTTCCCCGGCGCCGTTCCTTGCCGACAAAGTTTGCCGTGCGCACGGTGTCCACCTTCACCTTAAAGGTGCGCTGCACCGCTTCCTTGATCTCCGTCTTGCTCGCATTCGCGGCAACTTCAAAGACCAGGGTCTGCTCGGTTTCCTTCACGCCCAAACCTTTTTCGGTGATCACGGGCTTGCGGAGGATCTGATATGCCGATTTCATTACGCTACCTCCGCCTTCCGCTTGGTAGCCGAAGCCTTGAGCGAATTCTGCAGCTTCTCCAGCGCCGGACGCGCAAACACCACGCGGTCATAACGCAGCAGGTGATACGGGTGCACCTGGTTGCCGGCCATGAGTTCTACACCTTTCAAATTGCGTGAGCTCAGGGCAAGGTTCTCGTTCTCCAGGTTCGACTCCACCAGCAGCGCCGTCTTGTCGCACTTCAGACCCGTGAGAGCCAGCCGGAAAGCCTTGCTCTTCGGCTCTTTCACGTCGAAGCTCTCGACCACCGTCAGCTTGCCGTCGGCCAACTTGGCGGCCAGGGCAGAGCGCAACGCACCCAACACCTTCTTGCGCGGAAAGGCGTAGTCGTAAGAGCGGGGCTGCGGTCCGTGGACCGTACCACCGTGCCGCCACAGAGGCGAACGGATCGAGCCCACGCGCGCGCGGCCGGTTCCCTTCTGCTTCCAGAGCTTTTTGCCCGCGCCACTGACGAGCTTCTTGTTCTTGGTGGCATGTGTGCCGCGATGCTGCCCGGCGCGGTAATGCTTCACCGCTTCCCAGAGCAGGTCTTCGTTGACCGCTCCGAAAACTTCTTCGGCCAGATCGAACGAACCGACCTTCTCGCCACTCAGGTTCACTACATCGATTGTCGCCATAAGACTCTCTCAATCTCTTCGGGTGCCCCATCCTGAGCCCAGCGAAGGGTGGGGGTTTTTGCCCGACTACTTCTTCTTCGCCACTGCGCGCTTCGAGGCCTTCAACGGATCGACCGTGCTCGAACCGGCGAACCCGCGACGCTCTCTCGGCGGACGCTTCGACTTGGTGATGTAGACCGTCGCATCTTTGTGTCCCGGTACCGCGCCTTCGACTACCAACAGGTTTTCATCCTTGTCGATGCCGAGAATGCGCAGGTTGCGTACCGTCACCTGGTCCGTGCCCATGTGGCCGGCCATGCGCATGCCTTTGAACACGCGCGACGGGAACGCCGACGATCCGATCGAACCGCTGATCTGGAACATCGAGCCGTGCGACTTGGCGCCGCCGGCAAACTTGTGGCGCTTCACCACGCCCGCGAAACCGCGGCCCTTGCTCACGCCGGTCACGTCCACGAACTTGTCGCCATCGAAAATATCGACCAGCACCTTGTCGCCGACTTTGCCGGCGCCGTCGGCATCGCCTTCGACCGCGATGGTGAACTCCTTCAGGGTGCGCACCGGCGGCAGGTTGTTCTTCGCCAAGTGTCCGCGCTCGCCCTTCGACAGGCGCGTCTCCTTCACGAACTCAACTAGCCCGACCTGGGCGGCATCGTAGCCGTCTTTGTTGGCCGACTTGCGCTGCGTAATCACGCAGGGGCCGGCCTGCAGCACCGTGACAGGGCGCACTTCGCCTTTGCTGTCGAAGAGCTGTGTCATGCCGATTTTCTTGCCAATGATTCCGTTGACCATAATTTTCTTTCCTCATCATGCCGACCGCTCTGGCGGGGCACTGTCGGATCGTTCGTGTTACTTGCTGGCTTTGCCGAATGCCTTGATCTCTACGTCCACGCCCGCGGGCAGATCGAGTTTCATCAGCGCATCCACGGTTTGCTGCGTCGGCTCGAGAATGTCGAGCAAGCGCTTGTGGGTGCGGATCTCGAATGCTTCCCGAGACTTCTTGTCCACGTGGGGAGAGCGAAGGACGCAATACTTGTTCTTCACCGTGGGTAGCGGAATCGGTCCCGCGATTTGCGCGCCGGTGCGGCGAGCGGTATCCACGATTTCTCCCGTGGACTGGTCCAGAACGCGGTAGTCGTAAGCTTTCAGTCTGATCCGGATACGTTCTTTGCCAATCACGTCAGTTTCTCTCAAAGATCTTGTCTGGAGCGGCCGTTCTCACGAACCACCCCGCGGCCTTGCCGCAAGTTTCGTTTCAGGTGCGACCGTTGCCGATCGCACCTACTTGAAATCATGAACCTACGCGATGATCTCGCTGATCGTACCTGCGCCCACAGTGCGGCCGCCTTCGCGGATGGCGAAGCGCAAGCCCTTCTCCATGGCCACTGGCGTAATCAATTCGATTTCGAGCGATACGTTGTCCCCCGGCATCACCATCTCCGTCCCGGCCGGCAAGGTCGCTACCCCGGTCACGTCGGTGGTGCGGAAGTAGAACTGCGGACGGTAGCCCTTGAAGAACGGGGTATGACGTCCCCCTTCTTCTTTGCTCAGGACGTACACTTCGCCCTTGAACTTGGTGTGCGGGGTAATCGATCCACCCTTGGCCAGCACCATGCCGCGCTCCACATCTTCTTTCGCAATGCCGCGCAGCAAGAGGCCGGCGTTGTCGCCCGCCATGCCTTCGTCCAGCTGCTTCTTGAACATCTCGACGCCCGTAACCACCGTTTTGCGGGTTTCGCGGAAGCCGACGATTTCTACTTCTTCGCCGACCTTCACCTTGCCACGCTCGATACGGCCCGTTACCACCGTGCCGCGCCCCGAGATCGAGAAGATGTCTTCGATCGGCATCAGGAACGGCTTGTCCACGTCGCGCGCCGGCAAAGGAACGCTCTTGTCGACGGCGTCCATCAGCTCGTCGATCTTGGCTTCCCACTGGGCTTCGCCATTGAGCGCACCCAGGGCCGAACCACGCACCACCGGCAAGTCGTCGCCCGGGAAGCCGTACTTCGACAGCAGCTCGCGCACTTCCATTTCCACCAGGTCGATCAGCTCCGCGTCTTCGACGGCGTCGCACTTGTTGAGGAACACCACCACGTAGGGCACGCCTACCTGGCGGGCCAAGAGCACGTGCTCTTTGGTCTGCGGCATCGGACCGTCGGTCGCCGCTACCACCAGGATCGCGCCATCCATCTGCGCTGCACCGGTGATCATGTTCTTGATGTAGTCGGCGTGGCCCGGGCAATCGACGTGCGCATAGTGCCGGTTGGCCGTCTCGTACTCCACGTGCGCGGTCGCGATGGTGATGCCGCGCTCCCGCTCTTCCGGCGCGTTGTCGATCGAATCGAACGAGCGGAACGTGTTCTTCGGGTTGTGCTTCTGCAACACCTTCGTGATCGCCGCCGTCAAGGTCGTCTTCCCGTGGTCAATGTGACCAATCGTCCCTACGTTCACGTGCGGCTTGCTGCGGTCAAATTTCTCTTTCGCCATTCCCCTGCTCCGTATCTCTCAATCGTTATTACAAACTTGTTATCGCCGGGCTCAAGCCCGTCTTGCGGGACTGAAGTCCCGCGTTACCCATTACCGTGCTGCCGGCTTGCCCTGCACCTTGGCGACAATCTCTTCCGCCACGGAACGCGGCGCCTCTTCATAATGCGCAAAGTGCATCGAGAACGTCGCGCGACCCTGCGTATTCGAACGCATGCTGTTGACGTAGCCGAACATCTCCGCGAGCGGCACCATCGCCTTGATCACCTGCGAACCAGCGCGATGCTCCAGGCCCTCGATGCGGCCGCGACGGCTGTTCAGGTCGCCGATGATCGTGCCCATGTACTCTTCCGGCACAACCACTTCCACCGACATCACCGGCTCCAGCAGAACTGGGCTGGCTTTGCGCGCGGCTTCCTTGAACGCCATCGAACCGGCGATCTTGAAGGCCATTTCGTTGGAGTCGACGTCGTGGTAGCTGCCGTCGTATAGCGTGACTTTCACATCGACCATCTCGTAGCCGGCGAGAACGCCGCCTTCGAGCGCTTCTTTAATGCCCTGGTCGATCGGCTTGATGAACTCTTTGGGAATCGTTCCACCCACGATGTCGTTGATGAACTCGTATCCCTTGCCCGGCTCGTTCGGACCGACGCGGATCTTGCAGTGTCCGTATTGGCCGCTGCCGCCCGTTTGCCGGATGTACTTGCCTTCCGCCTGCGCTTCCTTGCGGATGGTTTCACGATACGCAACCTGCGGCTTGCCGACGTTGGCCTGCACGTTGAACTCGCGCATCATGCGGTCGACAAGAATTTCCAGGTGGAGTTCGCCCATACCCGCAATCAGCGTCTGACCGCTGTCGGGATCGGTGCTCACGCGGAACGTCGGATCTTCCTGCGCCAGCTTGTTGAGGGCGACGCCCATCTTTTCCTGGTCGCTCTTGGTCTTCGGTTCCACCGCGACGGAAATAACCGGCGTGGGGAATTCGATCGACTCGAGCACCAGCGGATGTTTCTCGTCGGAAATCGTGTCGCCGGTGGTGATCGTCTTCAATCCCACCACGGCGCAGATGTCGCCCGCCATGATCTCGGTAATCTCTTCGCGCTTGTTGGCGTGCATCTTCAACAGGCGGCCGATACGCTCATTGCGTCCCTTGCTGCTGTTGTAGACCGTGTCGCCCGTCTTCAATTGTCCCGAGTAAACCCGGATGAAGGTCAGCTGACCGACAAACGGATCGGTCATGATCTTGAACGCCAGGGCAGTGAATGGCTGCTTGTCGTCGGCGCTGCGCTGCTCTTCCTGGCCGGTGTCAGGGTTCTTTCCGGTAACCGGAGGAATATCGAGCGGCGAAGGCAGGTAATCGACCACCGCATCGAGTAGTGTCTGCACGCCTTTGTTCTTGAAAGCCGTTCCCGCGGTGACTGGGAAAATCTTCATGGCGATGGTGGCGCGGCGAAGACCGGCGTGAAGTTCAGCCTCGGTCATCTCCTCGCCCTCGATGTACTTCGCCATCAGGGCGTCGTCGTTCTCAGCAATCGTTTCCACCATCAGGTTGCGGAAGGCCTGCGCCTTCTTCATCAACTCGGGGGGAATTTCTTCTGTGTCGTATTGCGAGCCCATCGCCTCGTCGTGCCACATCAACGCCTTCATCTTGAAGAGGTCGATGACTCCCTTGAACTTGTCTTCCTGCCCGATGGGATATTGGATCGCGACCGGCTTGGCATTGAGCCGCTTGCGGATGGTATCGACGGCGTGCTCGAAATCGGCGCCCATCTTGTCCATCTTGTTAATGAAGCAAATGCGGGGGACCGAGTACTTGTCCGCCTGTCTCCACACGGTCTCGGACTGCGGCTCGACGCCATGCACGGCGTCGAAAACGGCAACTGCGCCGTCGAGCACACGCAGCGAACGCTCGACTTCCGCCGTGAAATCGACGTGGCCGGGGGTATCGATGATGTTGATGCGCTCGTCGCGCCAGGTGCAGGTGGTGGCTGCCGATGTGATCGTGATGCCGCGCTCCTGCTCCTGCGCCATCCAATCCATCGTTGCCGTGCCTTCATGGACCTCGCCAATGCGGTGCGTACGGCCCGTATAGAACAGGACGCGCTCCGTGGTCGTGGTCTTACCGGCATCGATGTGCGCCATGATGCCGATATTCCTGCAACGCTCTAATGGGCCCTGTCTCGCCACTCTATGATCCGTTTCTCTCGTTCGCGGCCGGGTCTGCCGCATTTCTTGGTTGATCTTTGACGGCTGAACTCGAACCCCTCGGTCTCAGCTCACCGCTCTCCGCCGCTTACCAGCGATAATGCGCGAAGGCCTTATTGGCTTCCGCCATGCGGTGTACGTCTTCCTTCTTCTTGATGGCTGCACCGCGTCCGTTGGCAGCGTCGAGCAGCTCGTTGGCGAGCTTGTCGATCATGCCCTTCTCACCGCGAGCGCGCGAATACGAAATCAGCCAGCGGATGGCCAGCGAAGTACGGCGGTCGGCATTCACTTCCACCGGAACCTGGTAGTTGGCGCCGCCTACGCGGCGGGTCTTCACTTCCAGCAGCGGCTTGGCGTTTTCCACGGCCTTCTTGAAGAGCTTCAGGGCATCGTCGCCGCCGCCCTTGGCTTCGAGCTTCTTCATGGCTTCGTAGAAGATGGTCTGGGCGGTGCTCTTCTTGCCGTCCCACATCATCGAGTTCACGAACTTGTTGGCCAGGGTCGAGCTGTAGACCGGATCGGACAACGGCTCGCGCTTCGCAATATGACCTTTTCTAGGCATCGAAATCCTCTACCTTAAGCTTTCGGGCGCTTGGCGCCGTACTTCGAGCGGCCCTGCTTGCGGTTGGCCACGCCCACCGAGTCAAGGGTTCCGCGCACTACGTGATAACGAACACCCGGCAGGTCTTTCACACGGCCGCCGCGGATCAGCACAATGGAGTGCTCCTGCAGGTTGTGGCCGATGCCAGGGATGTAAGTCGTAACTTCAATTCCGTTCGTCAAGCGGACGCGCGCAACTTTGCGCAGCGCCGAATTCGGCTTCTTGGGCGTCTGGGTATAAACGCGGGTGCAAACGCCACGCTTTTGCGGGCAGGATTGCAATGCCGGGCTCGCCGTCTTGAAATTCGGCGCCGTTCGGCCCTTACGCACGAGTTGATTAAATGTAGGCACTCTTCCAAGCTCCTTCCGGGCACACACTCCCGGATGCGCCTTTCAGCGCGATTTCCTTGTTCCCTTTGCAGGGGCTGGACAGCTTTGACCCGCTTCACACACGTGAAGGGCTGTTGCTGACCATGCTTCCCGCAAACCCACTGCGGGAATTTGAGGTTAAACGATGTGGTTGGGCTAACGACGGTGGCGCCAAGTCCCGGTTGGGAGGTGCTCCGTTTCGTCGGCCTCGACCTGCATACCCCTCGGAAGGTCCGAAGGTAGCGCAGGTTCGTTTCAGCGAGGATGCCCTTAAATCAGCCGCTTACGCGACGCTTGCAGGACAACTCAGATTGCAGCTCAGCCACTACCTATACAGGCAAGCCAAAGTGACTCGCAGAACCTATCCAATATAACAACTGGAACCACGGTCGTCAACGACCGGGCGGAGAAACGCAGAAAAGGAGCCAAACTGAGCACTACAATCGGCGCACCCACTTGAATTTCGGCCACACAATGTCTGATTCACCCGATCGGGCGAGCGCCGCAGGACTCGGCGTTCTCGGGTTGATTCTCGCCGCAACCGGGTTGATCTACCTGCCCTGTTTGCGCTTCGGTTTCGTTTACGACGACCCGATCCTGATCGTCAGCAACCCGCGCCTGACCTCGTGGAGCTTCGTTCCCAGCTATTTTCAGCACCATTTCTGGTTCAATGTCTCGGAAACCGGCTCTTATTACAGACCGCTGGTGCTCGTCTGGTTGCGCTTCAATTACGCGCTTTTTGGCGCAAGACCCGCCTTATGGCACGCTTCTACCCTCTCGGTTCACCTCGCCGCCGTAGTCCTGGTCTATTTCCTCGTCCGGCGAACCTTTAACGACGCATTCACGGTTGCCGTTGCTACCGCAGTTTTTGCCCTGCATCCCGCACATATCGAGTCGGTGGCGTGGATTTCTGGAGTCTCCGAGCCGCTGATGGCGGTGTGCATCTTCGGATCACTCCTGTATTGGCTCGCATATCGCGAGCGGCAGCGAATGTCATTCCTGGTCGGTGCGCTGGCTGTCTTCGCGATCGGGTTGCTGGTCAAAGAGACAGCGGCCATCACCCTGATCCTCGTGTTTGTGTACTCCATCGCGTTGAAACCGGAAGAGGAATCGCTCGTCGCACGCTCGTTGCGTGCCCTGCGCGATTGTCTCTTTTTCGCCCTCGTTCTGGCGGTATATCTCGTGATCCGTTGGCGCGTACTGCGCTTCGAATATGCACCGGCGGTGCGGCCATGGAGCGCGGTGCTCGCGAACCTGCTCCGCGTCTCGTGGTTCTACATCAAGCACCTGTTTTGGCCGCTGCGGCTCAGTGCGATTTACGACTTTGAGCTTTCCCACGGCAATTGGATCCTGCCGATCCTTGTCATCCTCGCGGTCGCAGGGCTGGCGGTTTACACCGCGCGCCGTTCCAGTATTCTCTTCATCGCCCTCGCCTGGATCGCTTTGCCCCTGGCGCCTGCCATCGCGGGGGTGACGGCCTTCGATCCTCACGACTATGTGCACGACCGTTATCTCTACCTGCCTGCGCTGGGGTCGGGCTTGTGCTCGCTGCCGTGCTGCGTCAATTGCGTTCCGGGGAAGTGCTCGGCTTCGGACAGCCCGCAGCGCGGACTATTCCTGCGATCGTTCTCTTGGCGGGACTGGGCTACGCAACCGAAGCCCAGCTGGCTCCCTGGACGAGCAATCTCACCCTCTTCACCCACGCGGTTGCGATTGCGCCGGGGAATCCCGTCGCCTATGAGCACCTCGCTTTTGAGCTGTATAAGCGGGGTGACCCGATGGCCGCTATTAATCTTTACAAAAAATCGGTTTCACTCGATCCCAACGACTGGCACGCGAATT
Organism: uncultured Acidobacteriaceae bacterium; assembly: GCA_963703075.1. Classification (GTDB taxonomy): domain Bacteria; phylum Acidobacteriota; class Terriglobia; order Terriglobales; family Acidobacteriaceae; genus Korobacter. The sequence goes on along the minus strand of OY969786.1, from coordinate 231,653 downwards.
TCGGGCTGGCCGTGATGTTCTACCGGTTGCAGCACTGGGAAGGGGTTGACGTTTATTGCGAGCGTGCAAACCAGATTGCGCCGGACTCCAACAACGTTTGCTATGAGTACCAAGCGATCGCCCGCATGAACCTGGGCCGCGGGGAAGCCGCGGAAATCCCTATTCGTAAGGCGATTGCGATTTGGCCGCAAATCACCGGACAGCATCTTCTTCTGGGGCAGGTCCTGGCAGGCGAGGGGCGCCGCGACGAAGCGAAGCAGGAGGTATTGCAGGAACTGCAGATCGATCCCAACTCAAAAGATGCGAAAGCGCAGTTGGAACAACTCCAGCGCAGACCGTAAAACCCCGCGAAACTGCGATTCGCGACGATGTGAGAGGGGATAACTGCCACCTCCCTCCCTTGCCGAAAAATCCGGCAGCTTCTAAACTAACGTTTTCCCGCGAGGAACTCTCTCTCTGGCAAGATACCGCACGTCTAAAGCGAAGCACGTGCGGGGAGGATACATGCGTCGGTTCTCTTTGGCTTCTTTTGCAGCAATCACAGGAATCCTGTTGTTCACAGCGCTTTGGTCGTCTTGCGGCAGTGGAAGCAGCAATTCAACGTACACGGTCACGAAATTCGTTTTCAGCCCAACCATCATTTCTTTGGAGCCTGGCCAGGTGGTAACGGTCGCCGCCACGCCATATAACGCCAGCGGCACAACGGTAAGCACCACCGTCACCTACACGAGTTCCGATCCAGTGCATGCGGACATTACGCAGGGCGGCACGCTGTGCGCCGGAACCTGGGATGCCACCTTCACCCTCTGCACGCCGTCCACGCAGGTCGGGCAATACACCATTACCGCGACCGCGAACGGCGCGACGGGAAATGCGACTGCCTACATTCACTACCCCGTAACGTCGGTTTACCTGCATGCTCCTTCGGCAAGCTGCACGAGCATGGGCAAGACCGCCGGCGTCGTCGCGTACGCCTGCACCAGCGCCGCGAACGCAGGTGGCACGTGCTCTTCCACCTGTCCTGACAACCCCGCGATGTGCAATGTCACGGACCAGATTGGCGGATTCGCCTACAACGTTCTCGATTCGACGGTGGCCTCCATTGATGCCACGGGCAACTTAACGGCCGGGGTTCCCGGAACTACTAAGATCTATGCCTCCGTCACCAGCGGAGCCAACACCAGCACCAGCACGGCCGTTCCTTACACCACTTGCCTGGTGGATTCGATTTCGCTGCACGTGCAAAGCAAGACGGACACTTCCTTCACCGTGGCGGATGCCTCGACGGCAACCTTGCAGGCGGATGTGCTGGACACGTCCGGCGCGACCATCACGCCTTCGATTACGTTCAACAGCCTGCAACCGGCAGTTGGAACCGCATCGTCGGCGACCTATACGGGCAAGGCTCCCGGCTATGGCGGTGTAGTGGCCAGTTGTACGCCTCCGGGATGCAATAAGAACGCAGCCGCGACCTTCAGCAACGTGGTCACTTCCACGGTGCAGACTTCGTCCAGCGCCGCCACCGTGGTAGCCAACGAAACCAACGTCTACGTAACCGGCCTGGGCGGGGTCCAGATGTATCCCGTCGACACGACGACCTTCACCGTGGGAACCGTGATTTCGTTACCCTATCCGCCGAACTCAATGATCATGAGCCGTGACGGATCGCATATCTTCCTGGGTGGCGACACCGCCGGCATGGTGGTCACCACCGCCAGCAATTCGGTCCAGGCACTGAGTTTCCCGGGCAAGGTTCTAGCTGTCGCCCCGAACAACGCGTACGTAATTTTTGCCTCGAACGCCTCGGGGTCGGTACCGGCCTCGGTCAACATCATGAGCGGCTCAAGCTTGACGCTTGCCAATCCCGGGGGGTTCGCGATTCCGGGAGTGACTGCCGCGAGCATTACGCCGGACGGGAACACCGTCTACTTCTCGGCGGGCGCCAACCTTTACCGCTACCGCGTCGTTGGCGACAGTGGAAGCACGCCCGCACCCCTGACACTCACTCCGGGCGGCAGTCCATTGCCCGCGGCGGCATCGAGCCTTCAGACCAGCGCCAATGGCACGGTCCTCTTCGCCAGCACGGGACCCAAGATCGTGGCCAACGAAACGTGCAATGCCCTGGTGGGGAGCCAGTACCTTGCAGCGCTTGAGCCACTCCCGAGCCAGACATTCACGGCTCCCACGCAGTTGCAGGCAATCCCCAACGGCACCGGGGTGCTCGCCGTCGATGGCCATCAACTTGACGAGGTGAATATCACCAATCCGAATCCGTTGACGGCGCCCTTCGCGGGGTGTCCGACCACCGGGTTTGCCAGCGCGCCGGCGACCATCTCACTCTCCGCCCTGGGTTCGGGCTTCACCGTGAACCAACTGCTGATCTCCAACAGCGGTCATTATGCTGCGGTGCTGACAGGTTGCAGCGGAGGCGGTTGCACACCGCAGGTTGGCATCGTGGACTTGACGCAGGGGACGGTCAGCGTCGTTCCGCTGGTCGACAAGGGCACGAATCCTCTGACCGAGGTCTATAGCGGCTCGTTCATGGTCGACGACAGCGGAGTGTGGGTGGGAGCGGATGATTCCTACATCCACTTCATCGATGTCACGAAGCTGGCGGATACGCAGCAGGTGAGCGTATCGATCCAAGGCCCAAGCAGTGGATCGACACCCACGTATGTAAACCCAAGCCTGGTCGCGGTAGAACCGAAATAAGCAGAAAATCGCACAAAAAGCCCTCCCGTTAGGGAGGGTTTTCATTTGCGTGCGATCCGGTTCTACCCGCCGAAAGCGGTGTTGTAATCCTCGGGATCGATTCCGTTGTACGCCAGCATATCGCGCAGCCGGTCGTGGAACTCATTCGGCGTGCTCTCGATCACCGCAAGAATCGCGGCTTCGACAGAAACCTCGTCGTCACCTTCTTCTTCCGCCAGGGACTCCGCGCGCGGCTGCGCCGATTCCTTGATTTCCTGGCGCTCGCCCGCGGGCAGCGTTTTCATCAGCTGCTTAAAAATCTCTTTCGCTTCGTCTGACCAATGCATTCTGCTTCGTTCCTGCCCGCGTTCTACAAATCCTGCGAGTTCGCTTTGGACGCTTTGTCCAGTTCGCGCGCTACGCTGTCTAGTACTCCGTTGATGAACTGCACCGACTCCGGGCTGGAAAATCTTCGCGCAATTTCCAGCGATTCATTAATGACCACGGCTTTGGGCGTCTTCGGAAAACCGAGGAACTCCGCGGCAGCCGCCCGCAGGATGTTGCGGTCCACGGTGGCCATGCGGTCCATGCGCCAGTGTTCCGCGTGTTTCTCGATCAGCCCGTCGATCTCCTCCTTGCGCGCCTCCGCCACATGAAACAGGTCGATTGCGAAGCTGCGGACATCTTCTTCCAGGTCCGTACGCTCTGCCCAGAATGTCTTTTCTACATGATCGGGCGTCTGCTTGCCCATATCCAATTGAAAGAGCATCTGCAGCACCAGTTCACGCGATTTACGGCGGGTTCCCGACTTCACCATGCCCAACTCACTTCTCTCCTGTCTCCGTCTCTATCGTTTGGCCGGCTTAGCAGGGCGCAAACCCCGCGTCTTCATTAGATCTTTGGCCGTGGATTTCGGCTTCGGCGGCGTTTTCGCGTGTTCGCCCGCGAGTTTCAGGTTCACCATCTCCACCGCTGCCATCGCGGCCTCGTAGCCCTTGTTGCCGGACTTCAGCCCGGCGCGGTCAATGGCCTGCTCCAGCGTATCGCAGGTCAGCACCCCAAAACCGTGAGGAACTCCCGTTTCCTGCGCTGATTGCCCAACGCCGCGGGTCACCTCGTTGGCAATCACTTCGTAGTGCAACGTTCCGCCACGCAAAAGACAGCCGAGACAGACCACCGCATCGTAATTGCCGGATTCGGCGAGCGCCCGGGCCGCACTGGGAATTTCAAACGCTCCCGGAACCCGCACCACTTCGAGGTCCTTCTTTTCCGCGCCGGCATGGCGCATGGCCAACAGCGCACCCTCCAGCAGGCGTTCGGTAATAAAGCTGTTGAAGCGGCTGACGACGAGTGCGAACTTCTTGCCCTTCCCCTGCAGCGTCGCTTCCCGCGAGCGCACCGCCGAATGCTGCTTCTCGGCCAGGTAGTTATAGAAAGCGATGCTCTGTCCGGCGACCTCCACGGTGAACATACGCGCTCCGAAGGGTTGATCTTCGGGCTTCGTGAGCTTCTTCCACCCATGCTTCTTCAGCAGCTCGTAGGCCCCGTCGGCGTCATTGACCTCAAACACAAGGTCGGTTTCCGGAAATCCCTCGCCGAGAGCCACTTCGATTCCACCATCTTCCAATAGGAATACGTAACCGCTGTTGCTGCGGCCCTCCCAGTGTTCGCCTGGGTTGAGGCCGAGCTGGGAGAAGAATTCCTTGAGTTGCTCGAATTCCGCCTTGTTCTTCGCCAGGCGGAGCATGCGCACGTTCTTGATCATGGGATTGGCAAAGCCTTCAGGCGCGGGATGCACGCGAGCTCACAAGGAAGAACGCGCACAGACCGGTTCAACATCGCAGCGCCAAACAGTCATCCTACAGAAGAAAACGCGTGAGCGAAACAGCCAGGGCATTGCACGCACGCGTGTTTTCCACTCGAACTTTTTTGAGAATCACCGGCCCTTGAACGTAGCCGCGCGTTTCTCAAGGAACGCTTTCGTGCCTTCGTTTTTGTCATCGGTTGCGCACGTGATGGAGAACAGCGTCGCCTCAAGATAGAGTCCCTCGTCGAGGGTCATATCCATCCCGTGATTCACCGCCTCCAAGGTGAACTGGATGGCCAGCGGCGCGTTGGCAATAATCTTCTGCGCCACCGCTTCGACGTGCGCCATCAGCTCGGCTGCCGACACCACCGCGTTGACAAGTCCCACGCGAAGCGCTTCCTGCGCAGTGATGGTTTCGCCGGTCAAGAGCAGTTGCATGCCCATGCCCTTGCCCACTAAACGCGGCAACCGCTGCGAGCCGCCGAAACCCGCCATGATGCCGAGCTTCACTTCAGGCTGGCCGAGCTTGGCTGTGTCCGCCGCAAAACGCATGGTGCAGGCGAGGGCCAGCTCGCACCCACCACCAAGGGCGAATCCGTTGATCGCCGCGATCACCGGCTTCCCGAGGTTCTCGAGAAGACTGAGCACTTCCTGTCCGTGCAGTGCGTATTGCTTGCCGACCTCCGCATTCGCAGCCTTCAGCTCGTTGATGTCGGCGCCCGCCACGAAGGCTTTTTCGCCGGATCCAGTAAGGATCACGACGCGAACCTCGGCGTCGTTCTTCGCGGCCTGCATCGCTTTGCCAATTTCCCCGATGGTGGCAATGCTGAGGGCGTTCAGCACCTTGGGGCGGTTGATTGTCACGTAGGCGATCTGGTTCTTTACTTCATACAAAATATTTTCGAAGTTCATAATTCCCTTTGAGAACGCCGATTCATTCCGAGTCGTGGCGTTGTGAGCCATCCGTTCAAAAACGATTCGCCACCGGCTTGTTCGGGTCCGTGTAGTCGTAGAAACCTTTGCCACTCTTGCGTCCGTACCATCCTGCCAGCACCATGCGCTTGAGAAGGGGTGGGGCAGCAAAGCGTTTCTCTTTGAACTCTTCGAACATGACCTGGGTGATGTAGTAGCAGGTGTCGAGTCCCACGAAATCCAGCAGCGTAAACGGACCCATGGGATAGCCGCAGCCGAGTTTCATGGCGTTATCGATGTCCTCGATCGAACCGACACCCTCTTCGTAGGCGCGGATCGCGTCGAGCAAATACGGCACCAACAAGCGGTTCACGACGAACCCGCTGCTGTCAGTGGTGCGCACTGGAACCTTGCCGAGCTGCGTGCCGAAGTTCACCGCGGTTTCGAAGACCTCGTCCGAAGTGGCGATGGTGCGGACGACTTCCACCAGCTTCATAAGCGGCACGGGATTGAAAAAGTGCAGCCCGATGAACCGCTCCGGCCGGTTGGTGACTGCCATCAATTCGGTCACCGAGATCGAGGAGGTGTTGGTGGCAAAGATCGTCTCCGGCTTCGCAATCGTATCGAGCGCGGTATACATCTTGTGTTTTTCGGGAACGCTTTCGACGATTGCCTCGATGATGATGTCGCAATTGGCGAGCGCATTGACGTCGGTGGTCCCGGTGAGCCGTGCGAGGATCGCCTCCGGCTTTTCGGAGATCGTTCCCTTCTCCGCAAACTTCGCCAGCGAACGCTCGATCCCTTTGAAGCCGCGATCTAAAAACCTCTGCTCCGCCTCCAGGACGGTGACCGGGAACCCAGCCGTTGCCCCTACCTGGGCAATCCCCGAGCCCATGAGCCCACAACCGATGACACCTACCTGCTTGATTTGCATAGTGGCCCCTGCAATGAACGGATGAGTCTACCAGCGCGGGAAGAAGGCGATCAATGTGACGAGGTGCATTTCAGCGCGAGGTTTATTTCAGGAAGAAACGTGTCCCATGAGCGCATCGCCATCCACGCTTTCCACCTGCGCTCGCACCAGCCGGTTGGAAACGTGTGGCCCGGCCAGTTTCATCTTCTGATAGTTGTCGGTGAGGGCTTCGTTGGCCGTCGTCAACGTCACCGCTTCCACTTCTGAGCCGACAAGCGTACGCATGAATCCTTGTTTCTTCTGTGCGATCAGTTCGCGCAGAACTTTGTTGCGCTCGCGTGCGATGTGCACCGGCACTTGCTCTGTCATCGCAGCCGAAGGCGTTCCCGGTCGCGACGAATACGTGAACACATGCAGGTAGGTGAAGGGCAGCGACTCGATGAAAGAGCGTGTCTCTTCGAAGTGCTCGTCCGTCTCGCCGGGAAAGCCGACCATGACATCGGCGCCGATGGCCGCCGTGGGCATGGAAGCGCGGAGGCGCTGGATGCGGTCTGCATAGTGCCAGGGACGATATCGGCGGTGCATCTTGCGCAGGATGCGGTCGCTGCCGGACTGCAGCGGAACGTGCGCATGCTTGCACACGCGCGGTGAACCGGCGACGATCGCGATGAGTTCGTTGCTCCAGTCCATGGGCTCGACTGAACTGATACGGATTTTTGGGATGGCGGTCGTGTCCAGGATCATGCGTAGCAGTTCTTCAAAGCGCAGCCGCGGACGCAGGTCATTTCCCCATCTTCCGAGGTTGATGCCGCTCAGCACAATTTCCTGGTAGCCGGCCTCGACCAGCGCATCGATCTCGCGTAACACGGCGTCGGCGGCCAGGGAGCGGCTTTTGCCGCGCACCGACGGGATCACGCAAAAGGAGCAGCGGTTATTGCAGCCGTCCTGGATCTTGAGGTTGGGCCGGGTTCTCTCGGCCGCGGAATCGCTGTCGAAGACGGCGGCTGCCATCAACTCGGTGTGCGCGAATATATCTCCGATAACAATCGGGGCCTTTTCCACAGTCGCGCCAATCGACGCCAGAGGTACGAAGGATCTGTCGGCAAACTCTGCCATCATCAATGCCGGAAGATTATGTTTATGCGAATTTCCTACCACCAGGCTGACGCCCTCAAGCCCGGCAACTTCCTCTGGCGCACGCTGCGCATAACAGCCGGTCACAACAATGTGAGCTTCTGGATTGGCACGTCTTATGCGGCGTATGGCTGCCCGGGCATCCTGGTCGGCCGCCGCCGTCACGGTGCATGTATTGAGGACAACGAGCTCGGCGTCCTCCGCCGTTCCGCCGCGCGCAAGTCCGCGGTCGAGCAGTTGACGCTCAATCGCAGCGCCATCCGCCTGGGTCGCGCGACAGCCGAAGTTCTCGACATGGAAACGGGTCACGGTGTTATTATACGGAGCAATGGGCGGCTCCCGTTTCGTACGGGTAGCCGCATTTTTGGTCTTGCGGTAGGTACCTTGATGGCAAAGCATCTCTGGACCGAGTTGCTGCATCTTTACCGCAAGCGCACGGTGGTCCAAAGTGTCCCCTGGAGCTAACTGATGAAACGTCGAATTCTGCTAGTCGACGACGAGCTGGCGATTCTACTAACGCTGAAAGCAATTCTCGAAATGCACCATTTCGAGGTCGAAACAGCATCCTCCGGGAAAGAAGGCGCGCAGAAGTTGACCCGGGGAACCTATGACATGGTCATTACCGACATGCGCATGGAAACGGAAACAGCGGGCTACGATGTGATCCGCGCCGCCAAGCAACAGCCGTACGATCCGGCAGTCGCGATTCTCACCGCGTATCCTTCCCTGGGCGCTAATTGGATGTCGAAGGGCGCGCATTCCCTGCTGGTGAAACCCGTCAATACCGACGAGCTCTTGCGGCAAATCGAACACCTCATGAGCACGCACGCATCCAACAAGACGCGCAACAGCGCGGACCCACCTTTAGCGCGGGCAGAAAAGGCGAAGGCAGAGAAGAAAGCTCTCTAGACGGACGGGAATTCTACGAACGTACGAGAGGGGCTTGGAGCCGCGACGCGATAGTCCGGGGCCTGAAACAAAACCTGCAATCGCCTCAAAGGAAGACGCTCAGGCTGTTGCAGCCGTGGTGCGCTTCTGCTGGAAGCACTCGCGGCAAAAAACGGGGCGGCCTTGCGTGGGCTTGAACGGCACGGTCGTTTCCTTGCCACAACCCGAGCACATGGTACGCGTTTCCACCTTCGGATACGTGGCGCCGGGAGGCGTACTGCCGAGCATCGAGGCCCGCTTCCCTTTACACGGTTTGCATCGCTTGGGTTCGTTCTTGAACTGCTTGTCGTGAAAGAAAAGCTGTTCGCCGGCGGTGAAGACGAAATCCGCACCGCAATCGATACACTTGAGAACCTTGTCCTGGAATTCCATTGGAGTGTTGCTCCCTCAACCCTAGTCCGGTACGACACCACGTCGCGCCTCAAGGGACCGGGAGTGACCCGAGCTTGCTCAGCGCAATTTGGTTTGCGGAGTATAACCCTGTTCTGTCAAGGCGCACATAAAATATGCGCCTGGATCGCACATATTTCGGTTTCGAATGTCGGCAACTGTAATCTGGATTAAGGCAGAAAAACCAAGGGCCGCAACCGGATTTTTGCCAGTTGCGGCCCTATCTTGTGCGTTGCTGGGCAACGACTTAGTCTTGTTCCTTGCGTGCCTTCTTCCGGCTGCGCTTGCGGGCTAATGCTTCTTTCACCCGCTTTTTCTCGCCCGGCTTGAGGTAGAAGCTATGACGCTTCACTTCTTTAATGATGTCCTCTTGCTGGACTTTCCGTTTGAAGCGGCGAAGGGCATTCTCTAGCGACTCGCCCTCCTGAATCTTCACTTCGGCCAAACGGTAACACCCCCAAACTCGCCCTGTTGGACACTCCTAGAATCCCAAGCTTCGGGGCGCAAGTCAAGCGGCTATCTTAGAACTTTAGCCGCGCCGAGAATTGAATCTGCCGGGGGATATACGAACTGTCCGCCTGCATGAACTGCGAATTCGTCACGTAGCGCGCCGGATACAGGGTCGATCCCACGAGATACGAGCCTTCCTGGAAGTCCGCAGCCGTGGTGACAAAACCATTGTCGGTGGTCGTAATCTTTTTATTATCGCGGTTCATCACGTTGAAGCCCTCCACCAGAAGTTCGAACCGATAACGAGCATTGAGCCGGATGTTGCGGCTGACGCGGAGTTCAGTGGACGCATAATCAGGACCCACTAGGCTATTGCGGGGAAGGCCGGGCAAACGGTCGTTGCCGATGTTGCCGTCCGCGTTGGCGTCGCCACTCACCTCGGCGTTGACGGGCCGTCCGCTGCCAACTGTCGTGACTTGGGAGAATTTCCAGTTGTTGAACAGCGATCGCAACACCGCCTGGTCCCGATGAAACGGTCGGGGCTCCGCTACGGCTTGCAACACGAAACGCTGCCGCTGATCGGTTGTGCTGAGGCCCCGGTCCGCGTTCAGCGCATATGGGTTCTGCACTGTCGACGGACTTCCGGCCACCAGCGCATCTTGCCCGTCATCGAGCGCCTTCGCGTAGGTGTACGCCAGTTGAAATGAAACGCCCCGGCCCATGCGCTTGCGCGCCGATATGGTCAGCCCGTTATAAAGACTGGTGGCGGCGCTCTGAAACACGTCGATTGCTCCCGTCTGCGGAATCGGCCGTTGCGCGTCATTGATGCACGGTGGAAACGGACACGTCAGGGATTTCGTCATCTGCCAGGTGCCGAAGCTCTGTTCCTGGTAGATCTGCCCGGTGGCGTTGCCCTCCGCCGAATACACCGGATAGGGGACCGTGACCGGCGCGGGAAGGTTCGCGTCCACCGCTCGCAACAAATGTTCTCCATGCACGTACAAGTAGGTCGTTGCCACCACCAGCTTCGAACTCAACTCTTTCTCGAGCGTCAGGCTCCCCTGTTGGACAAACGGCGTGCGGAATTTCGGATCGAATGCATAGATCTCAGTGGTGAGATCGCCCGCCACGTTGGCCGGCGCCACGCACGTCGTCGCCGTCACCCCACAGTTCACGAGTGGATTGGGATAAGCGGGAAACAGCCGCGCATTCGCCGCCTGCTGGTTATCGAGAAAGAGGAAACTCTGCCCGAATCCGTTGCCGGTCTGTACCGACGATTCATAGATCTGCGGGATGCGGGTATAAAACCATCCATAGCCTGCGCGTACCGTCAGTGGATGATGATCGCCGAAGGCATAGGCAAACGAAACGCGTGGAGCAAAATTGTTTTTTGGACTCGGCATTTTGCCGCTGGTGGGCCAGATCGGATTTTCCACCAACCCATTCGCGGGATAATTCTGCAGGTCGTAACGAACTCCAAGGCTCACCCCGAGATGGCTGGTCACGCGCACGGAATCTTGCGCGAAGGCGGAATATTCGCGCGAATCTGGATGCGAAACCGCCGTTCCGAAGCTCTGCATGTAATAACGCGGCGTACCGTGCGCGTAAGCCCGCAACGGGGTTAGGTGCTCCCCATACGTCTCCGGAGCAAAAGTCCAGGGGTTGACGCGGATGGTATCGAAATCGTATTCGCCGCCAAACATCGAAGGGAAAAAGTTGTAGTCCCACGTCCACAGCGCGTCGGCACCAAATTTCCAGCTATTCCGCGCCTTGTCGAAACTCGCCGTCTCCGCGCCGTGCAACCGGTGCTCGCGTGTCTTGCGCGGCAGGATGGTCGACCGCCCAAACCCATCGACGATACCGTAAATCTCCGTTCGGGAATCGTCCGAGTTCGCGAACGACTGTTGCAGGTCCTCGGAAAATTGCAAACGCGCGTGACTGGTCCAGCGCGTGGTGAAGGCCGTCGTCAATGTGGCCAGCACCGAGTTGGTGTGCACCACCTCTTCACCGTTGGCGCTCATCGGAGAATTCGTCACCGGGTTCCCGGGATCGAAGAAGACGTTGTTCGCGCCACTAAAGTTCGAATTGCTCCAGCGCAGGCTCAGGAAATTCCTCGCGTTCAATGTGTCGTCGAGCTTGAGGAATTTTGTCGATCCATCGAGCGCGGCATGATAACTGCCGCCCATCTGCGACAACTGCGCCGCCTGCGACAGTACCAGACCTTGATCAAGAGGGTCATAATCGTAAGGCGTTGGGACTACATCCGGCTGCCCGTTAAGAAACCGCACTACGTTGGGATCATCGAAGCTGTGCTGATCCCACCCGGCAAAGAAGAAAATCTTTTTCTGACGCAGCGGCCCACCGGCCGTAAATCCCCACTGCCATTGTTCCCCGCTTGGCTTGATGCCGGTGAACGGATAGGCTGCTCCAAGGTCGGTATCGCGCAGATAGTAAAACGCGCTGCCGTGGATCTGGTTGGTTCCCGATTTCGTGGCAACGTTGATGACCGCGCCGCCCGCCCGTCCTGTCTCCGCCCCATAGGCATTCGACGAAACGCGGAACTCCTGCACCACGTCGTTGCTGAACTGGTAAGGGGCGCGAAAGCGTCCCTGCTGCTGCGAGAAGAAGCCGTTGTTGAAGTCGGCTCCGTCGACCAGGAAGCTCGTCTGGTACCCGCGTATGCCGCCAAAAGCCAGGTCGCCGTTCGAGCCTGAAGTCAGGCTGCGAGGATCTTGCGTGACCCCGGGCGTCAGCAACGCCAGGTCGGTAAAGCGTCGTCCGTTCAGCGGCGTCTCGTCGATGGTCTTCTCATCGATCACGCGCGATACATCGCTGCCCACCGTATCCACGATCGTCGAGCGAGACACCACTTCGACATACTGCCTGCCACTGCCGGGCAGAAGCACGAAATCGACCTTCGCCGCCCCTCCGATTTCGGGCCGCACCTGCTGCTCCTGCTTTCCCATCCCGCTCGATTCCACCCGTATCCAATATTCGCCCGGCGGCAACATCTCGAAGCGAAACGTTCCCTCGCGATCGGTGGACATCTGGCGCGCAACTCCGGTACCCGTCCCCACTACGCTGATGCGCGCTCCCACGATCCGTGCGCCCGACGCATCGCTGATCGCGCCCTGGATAGCCACCGTGGAAGCGTCTTGCCCAAAGGAATGCATGGGGGAGAAAAGGGCCGTGAGAAGCACAAGGCTTCCCAGTAAAACCAAGGTGGCGCGAGTCATGCTTTGAGCTATAGACCAACCGGACACTGACGCTCAGTGATTTTGTGCTAGTGCTTTCAGGCACATTGCATGCCGTGTTCGTGGGATTGACGCTCGAAATCGCTCGATCAGTTCGCTCCGTATTTCCGAATCGCCGGTGCAACATGATATTTTCAAGAGTTACCTGCGGGTGCCTCGTCGTTGCCGGGCGCTCGGGGAATGAGTTCGGAAGCAGAAACTATGATTCGCTCGTACCAGGGGAAGTCCCCCGTCATTCCGGATACGTGTTACGTCGATATCTCCGCCCAGTTGATCGGCGATGTTGTCCTTGGCGAGCACGCCAGCATATGGATGAACACCGTGCTGCGCGGCGACGTGCATTCGATCCGCGTCGGCGCCCACAGCAATATCCAGGACAACAGCGTGCTGCACGGAATGCTCGGCCAGTGGCCGGTGATCGTGGGCGACTGGGTCAGCGTCGGCCATTCCGTCACCTTGCACGGTTGTGTGGTTGAAGACAACTGCCTGATTGGCATGGGTTCGATCATCCTGAACGGCGCCCGCATCGGGGCAGGCTCGATCATCGCTGCCGGAACCTTGATCCCGGAGGGAACCGTAGTCGAACCCCGGTCGCTGTGGATGGGCTTGCCCGGCAAGATGCGTCGCAGCCTGAATGATGAGGATCAGCACACCATCCGGCAATACGCCGAACGTTATCTCGGCTACAAAGAAAATTACCGAAGCGAGCTCGTGAAGAAATAGAAGCTGTCATCCAGCGCTTCCGGGACGCATTGCAGGACATCTATATCCAATGATCAAAGCCGTTCGAGGAACCCGCGATCTTCTTCCCCCCGACACCGAAACCTGGAACCGTGTCGAGGCGAAGGTGCGCGACGTGTTCGAGCGATACAACTTTCACGAGATCCGCACTCCGGTCTTCGAAGACACAGCCCTGTTTTCCCGCAGCGTTGGCGAAGAAACTGACATTGTTTCGAAAGAGATGTTCACCTGGGAAGACAAGGCCCGCGCCCAAAGCGAGAAATCGCAGCAGCTTACCCTGCGCCCGGAAAATACGGCCGGCGTGGTGCGCGCCTATATCGAACACAAGCTAGGGCAATCCGGTGAGCTGCAAAAGCTCTACTACATCGGTCCGCAATTTCGCCGCGAGCGCCCGCAGAAGGGGCGCTACCGCCAGTTCTACCAAATCGGCGCCGAAGCCATTGGGCCTCCGACCTCGGGCAGTGAATCACCGGTGCGCGATGCCGAGGTGATTGAGATGCTTGCCACCTTGCTCGAAGAAGTCGGCGTCACGGGCTGGACTTTGTTCATCAATTCCGTGGGCGATGCCAACTGCCGCCCGGCCTACAACGAAGCGCTGCGCAAAGCACTGGCTAGCGTGAAAGACAAAATGTGCGGGGATTGCCAGCGCCGCGCCGAGACCAACCCGCTGCGTGTACTCGACTGCAAGGTTCCCGAGGACCAGCCCATCATCGATGGCCTGCCGAAAATCGGCGACTACCTCGACGAGGCTTGCAAAGCGCACTTTGCGGCTGTGCGCGCCATGCTTGATAAAGTGGGCGTTCCCTATACCGTTAATCCGCGGATGGTGCGCGGACTGGACTACTACACCCGCACCACTTTCGAATTCACCCACGGAGAACTTGGCGCGCAGAGCGCAGTGCTGGGCGGCGGCCGTTACGACGGATTGAGCGAAGCGCTCGACGGACCGAAAGCTCCGGGGATCGGTTTCGCCATCGGCGAAGACCGGCTCATTATGGCGCTGCAAGCCGTACATCCCGCGGAAAAGTTGACCATCGATGCTTTCGTCGCCCCGCTTGGGCCCGGGACCAACGCCGAAGCCATCAGCCTCTGCCGAAAGTTGCGGCGACAAGGCCTGCGCGTCGAACTGGGCGACGAGACTTTCCGGCTCAAGAAGTCTTTCGAAGCCGCGGAACGCGCCGGCGCGCGCTATATCGTCATCTGCGGCGAGAACGAAGTGGCGAACAACGAGTTTTCCGTCAAAAATTTATCCACCGGCGAGCAGGTGAGCGTGGCCCGCGCCGAACTGGCGTTCTACATCCGCAACCACGGCGCCAAGAAGCCCGGCGGCGAAACCATCGAACCGGACGAACCGCAGTCAGTAAAGGAAGATAGCAACCGTGGCTAACCTCGATTTTCTCGGCGACCTGAAGCGTACCCACAAATGCGGAGAGCTCCGCCCATCCGACGCCAACCAGGACGTCGTTCTTATGGGATGGGTCAACCGCCGCCGCGACCTCGGTGGATTGATCTTCATCGATCTGCGCGACCGTACCGGGATCACCCAGGTCGTGTTCGACAACTCCAGCCCCGAGCTCCAGGCGAAAGCCGGCGATTTGCGCTCCGAGTACTGCATTGCCGTCCTCGGCAAGGTCAAACAGCGTGAGCCGAACACGATCAACAAAAACCTCCCCACCGGCGAGGTTGAAGTCGTCGCCCACGAACTGCGCCTCTTCAACGATTCCAAGCCCCTGCCCTTTTCGCTTGCTGACAGCACAGCGGTGAACGAAGAGGTGCGCTTGAAGTATCGTTACCTCGACCTGCGCCGTCCAGAGATGCAGGCCAATGTCGAGATGCGCCACAAGGTCACGCTGGCGATCCGGCAGTATCTTTCGTCCATCGGCTTCATGGAAATCGAGACGCCGATCATGACGCGTTCCACGCCCGAGGGCGCGCGCGATTATCTCGTTCCCAGCCGCGTCCATCCCGGCGAGTTTTACGCGCTGCCGCAGTCTCCGCAGATCTTCAAACAAATCCTGATGATCTCCAACTGCGAGCGTTACTTCCAGATCGCCCGCTGCTTCCGCGACGAAGACTTGCGCGCCGACCGTCAGCCGGAGTTCACCCAGATCGATCTTGAGATGACCTTTCCCACCCAGGAAGACGTCTTCGCGGTCGTCGAAGGCTTCCTGAAAGCCGCGTGGGCCGCCGCCGGACATGAATTGCAAGGCTCGTTTCCCCGGATGTCGTACGACGACGCGATCCGACTCTATGGCATCGACAAACCGGACCTTCGCCTGCCCGCCATGGCCGAAGTAAAAGACGCGTTCTCCGCGGAGAACCTGCAGACCCTGGGGATCGATCCTGAGCTTCCCGTGGTCTGCGTGCGCATTCCCAAGATCGGTGAGCTCTCGCGTAAGGAACGCGACGATCTCAAGCCGCTCCTCAACGCGAAGAGCGGCGCCAAGATGTTCGAAGACTTCAAGCGCCTGGAAAAGTCGTTTCCTGACGTCGTCGCGAAGATCCGTGCGTCCGTAAAACCGGAAGAAGGCGATTTGCTCGTGCTCGTCGCCGGCGTTCCGCGCACGGAAAGAGGCAGCGAGTCCAAGTCCCGCCAACAGGCATACGCCATCTACGGTGCGGCCGGACAGCTGCGCCTGGCGATCGCGCAGAAATATGCCGATCGCCATGGCTGTTTCAAAAAAGGCGACTTCCGCTTCCTCTGGGTCACGGATTTTCCCTTCTTCGAGTGGGACGAGAGCGAGAAGCAATGGAATGCCGCGCACCATCCGTTTACCTCGCCGCATGAGCGAGACATGGACAAGCTAGAGAGCGATCCCGCCGCCGTCCGTGCATTGGCCTACGACGTCGTTCTCAACGGCATCGAGCTCGGCTCGGGATCGATTCGTATTCACCGCCAGGACATTCAGAGCATCATTTTCAAGTCGCTCGGCATGTCGCCCGAAGAGCAGCAGCAGCGCTTCGGCTTCTTCCTCGAAGCCCTGCAATACGGAACGCCGCCACACGGTGGAATCGCCCTCGGGCTCGACCGCATCGTGATGATCCTCGCCGGCGCGACTAGTTTGCGCGAAGTCATTCCCTTTCCGAAGACCGCCGCCGCCACCGACTTGATGATGGACGCACCCACCCCGGTCAGCGATCGGCAACTTGCAGAACTGAATATCGGCATCCGCAAACGCACCTAGATTGACCGTTTTAGCCGGGCCAACCAGAGCACCCGAATCTTTTTGACGGCTTTTCTCATCTAGAATTTCTAGATGGCTGACCCCCTTTATCTGAGTCTTTGGTTTCCGAGTTTCGACGACGCGGAGATGCTCACCCGCAGCGCCGCCGTCATGCGCGAGTTCCCCTTCTCGCCGGTACGCCCCGGCATTACCTACATTTCCGTTCACCCCATTGCGTGGTCGGAACCTACGGTTCTCGAGCGTCGCTTCAACCAGGGTATCTCGCCGGAAGAAGCCGTCGACCTGATGTCCGAGTTTATTTACGACGATTATGCCTTCGTTTTCGAGGCGTTCTGGGACCTCTGGGCGCCGCAGGACGATCTCACCCTGCCGTGGATTCAGCGCCCCATCGCGGTTCGCTTCGTTGTGCACGGCAAGCAATTCGAAGAAGGTATCTACACGGACCGCGGCCACCTGGAAGTCGACTTCGGTCTCGATACGCCGTTCCTGCACGACGAACTCGACCTGACGCCCTTCATGGCCGAGCGGGTGAAATTCAATGTTGCGAAACTGATTGACTTCAGCCAGAAGCTCGAGCAGAACTGCGCCCTGAGTGGCCGCCTGCTGTGGTCGGAATCGGAAGAAAACCTCGCCCAGAAGCTCGTGGCGCGGCTCCAGACAACTCAATGAAACGCCGTTTTCTCTTCCTGGTCGCGAGTGCGCGTCGCGAAGGCAATACCGAGACGCTGGCGCGGATCGCCGCCTCCGATCTGCCCGATTCGGTCGAGCAGAAATGGATCCATCTCGATGAGTTGCCGCTTCCCCGCTTCGAGGACATCCGCCATCATGGCGAACGCAATAACCCGTGGCCGCAGCCCGAGGGCAACGAGCGTCTGATCCTCGATGCCACGCTCGCAGCCACCGACATCGTCTTCGTCGCGCCGCTCTACTGGTACAGCCTTCCCGCCAGCGCCAAGCTTTATCTCGATCACTGGAGCGCATGGCTACGCGCGCCTGGCGTGGAATTCAAGAAACGCATGGCCGGGAAAAAGCTGTGGTCGGTCTGCGTGCTCGCGGATGACGATCCAAACGGCGCCGACCTTCTGCTGACCACGCTCCAGCGCAGCGCTGAATATATGCAGATGGGTTGGGGTGGCGAACTGATTGGGAACGGATCGAAGCCGGGCGATGTGTTGAACGATCATCGCGCCGTCAAGGCCGCCGAACACTTCTTCGCCCCGGAACACCTAGCGACTCGCCGCTAAGATTCAGCAGCAACAGGAAAGCCCGGCATCCCGCCGGGCTTTTCTCTCTCAGAAAGGATACTTCTTACCAGGCGGTCAGCGTAATGTCGTCCACCCACAACGAGAACGGCGTGGCGTACTGATCGCCATCCGTCTGCACCGCTACATTCAGTTCCTTCGCGCTTGACGTTTCCGGAGTGTAATAGCGATTCACCACGCGGCGAACGCCATCCACCGTCACGGCAATGAAGTTCGTCTGCCCGGCGGAGGTCCGCTGCAGCTCCCACGTGAGATGGTGCCACTTCGACGCCGTGATTCCTTCGCACGCGACTCCCGTATTCTGCCAGTGCAACTTGGCGTCATACACCCGCCAGTAGCCTTTGTAGGTGCCGCGCAAATCGCATTCGGTGCCGAAAACATATTTCTTGCCGTTCAGCGACTGGTTCACGTCGAATTCCACCGCCTGCGGGGACGTGATATCGGCAATGTAGAACTGCAGGTCATAAGTGAAGTGACTGGCGGTCGGAAGTGCGCCGAGTTGTTTCCACCACAGCGCTGAACTGTATTTGGTTGGCCCGCCGAAATAGAACTCCGACGACGCGCCACTCAACGATGGCGTGGCTTGGAACTGCGCCTGCCAATGGACCGTCGTGCTGCCTGCACCGCCCGCACCCGAGCATACGTCGCAGGAAGTCCATCCCGACATCTGTTCGATGTGCGAGAAAACCTTCTTGGTCTGCGCCGAAGACAAACCGGTGAATGTGCCGAGCAATAGGGTGATGGTAGTGAGCCAACGGGTCATGGATGCGAACTCGCAAACTTAGGATTTGTGCAGCTACTCTGGATGGAGGCTAGAAGCGGGAACCCAGATCGACAAGTTCCGGAAGGTGAGTGTAGTGGCTGATCTTTAGTAACGGGCCCGCAAGTTGAAGAAAAAAAACAGCAGCAACTCGCAAGCGTGTAAAAAAGGCACGGCCGAAGCCGTGCCTTTGGGGGTTGCGAAGTTGCGAAACTACTTGCTGCGTCCTGCCTCGGCGTTCCCAGACTTCTCCGCCAGGCCGGCTTGTGCCGCCGCCAAACGCGCGATCAGCACCCGGAATGGACTGCAGGAAACGTAGTTCAATCCTGCGTGGGCGCAGAACTCGACGGACGAAGGATCTCCGCCGTGTTCGCCGCAAATACCCAGCTTGATATTCGGCCGGGTCTTGCGGCCCTTTTCGACGGCCATCTTGATCAGCTGTCCCACACCTTCCTGGTCAAGCTGCGCAAACGGATCTTGCTTCAGGATGCCCAGTTCGAAGTAAGTCGGCAGGATCTTGTTCACGTCGTCGCGCGAGAAACCGAAGGTCGTCTGGGTGAGATCGTTGGTGCCGAAGCTGAAGAACTCAGCCTCCTGCGCGATCTCATCCGCCATCAGGGCAGCCCGCGGCAACTCGATCATGGTGCCGACCATGTATTCGACGCGCTTGCCCTTTTCCTTGAAGACCTCCTCGGCCACGCGCCGAACGATGTCCGCCTGGTTCTTCATTTCTTTCAGGCCGGTGGTCAACGGGATCATCACTTCGGGTTTTACCTTGATGCCCTTCTGCGCAACCTGCACGGCTGCTTCGAAGATGGCGCGCGCCTGCATCTCGGTAATTTCCGGATAGGTGATACCAAGACGGCAGCCACGGTGGCCGAGCATTGGATTGATCTCGTGGAGCTGTTCCACGCGATTGAGCAGCTTGTGCAGGTCCTTGAGCTTCGGCGACTTCGGCTTGGTGACTTCCAGCTTCGCGATCTCGACCATCAGGTCTTCCCGCTTGGGCAGGAACTCGTGCAGCGGAGGATCGATAGTGCGGATCGTGATCGGATATCCGTCCAGTTCCTTGAAGAGGCCGGCAAAATCCGAGCGCTGCATCGGCAGCAGCTTCTTGAGAGCCGCGCGACGGTCCTTCTCGTTATCGGCGAGAATCATGGCGCGCATGTGCTCAATGCGGTCTTCGGCGAAGAACATGTGCTCGGTGCGGCAGAGCCCAATGCCTTCGGCGCCGAACGCGGCCGCCTGCTTGGCGTCGCGGGGAATGTCGGCATTGGCGCGAACTCCCATCTTGCGATGCGGTTCGGCCCAGCTCATGAATTTCATCAGCTCAGGATCGTCCGTCCGTGCCGGGTTAGTGTTCAGTTTGCCGAGAATGACGCGGCCGCTGGTTCCATCCAGCGAAATCCAGTCGCCGCCCTTCAGGATTTTGCCCTTCACCCGCATCTCGCGCTTCTTTTCGTCGACGTCGATTTCGCCCGCGCCGGCAACGCAGCATTTGCCCATGCCGCGGGTAACCACCGCCGCGTGGCTCGTCATGCCGCCACGCGAGGTCAGAATGCCTGCCGCCACTTCCATACCGTGAATGTCTTCCGGCGTGGTTTCCGCCCGGACGAGAATCACTTTCGCGTTCTTGTCCTTGTGCACGACCGCCACCGCTTCATCCGCGGTGAAAACGATCTGGCCAACCGCCGCCCCCGGCGACGCCGGCAGACCCTTCGACAGAACCTCGACCTTTACGCCTTTCTCTTCCAGCGACGGCACGAGGAAGTCGTTCAACTGGATCGCTTCCACGCGCATCACCGCGTCATCCTTCGTGATCAGGCCCTCTTCCACCATCTGGATTGCCACCCGGACCGCAGCGCGTCCCGTACGCTTGCCGTTGCGCGTCTGCAGCATGAAGAGCTGGCCGTCTTCGATGGTGAACTCGAAGTCCTGCATGTCGCGGTAATGCTGCTCCATGCGCGAGGTGATCTCACGCAGCTGGTCATAAACCTTGGGCTGTACTTTTTGCAGTTCGAGGATCGGCATCGGGGTACGAATGCCGGCCACCACGTCTTCGCCCTGGGCGTTCATCAGGAACTCGCCATAGAATTCCTTGGCGCCGGTTGCCGGATTGCGGGTAAAGCCAACGCCCGTACCGCTGGTTTCTCCGAGGTTGCCGAAAACCATCGACTGCACATTCACCGCGGTGCCGATGGCGTCGTCGATGTTGTTCATGCGGCGATAGTGCTTCGCGCGATCGTTCTTCCAGCTTCTGAACACGGCATCACGCGCCATCGAAAGCTGTTCCAACGGATCCTGCGGGAACTCCCGCTTGGCTTCCTTCTTTACGACCTTCTTGTAGCCTTCAATCACTTCCTGTAGGTCTTTCGCGGTCAGGTCGGTGTCGAGCTTCGCCTTGCGCTGCTTCTTCTTGCCATCGAACACTTCTTCGAAGGCCGACTTCTCGATGTCGAGCACCACGTTGCCGAACATCTGGATCAAGCGGCGATAGCTGTCATAGGCGAAGCGCGGGTTATTGCTGCGCTCGGCCAGCCCTTTGACCGATTGGTCGTTCAGACCGAGGTTGAGGATGGTGTCCATCATGCCGGGCATGGAGAACTTCGCGCCCGAGCGCACGCTCACCAGCAGCGGGTCGGAAGGTGCGCCAAGTTTCTTGCCGCGCAATTCTTCGAGCTGTTTCAGCGCCGCCAGCATTTCTTTCTGCACCGCATCCGAGGTGCTGCCGTTCTTCATGTATTCGCGGCAGGCTTCCGTCTGGATGGTGAAGCCGGGAGGGACGGGCAGGCCCGCGTTGGTCATCTCGGCGAGACCTGCGCCTTTGCCGCCGAGCGTATCTTTCATTTTTCCATTGCCTTCGGCCTTGCCGCCGCCAAAGGAATACACGTACTGCACTGCAGGTTGTTTCTGGGGCGTCGCCATACTGGCCTCGATTGGTTCTAGAGTCGTTGACATAGTTATTAGTCCTCGGTAATTCGGTAATTGAAAATCGTTTACAAGTCGGCGCATCCCGCGCTGCAACAATCCTTGGTCCGCCTAACGCGGATTAGCCCTTCTCCGTCACAATTTCGCTGAAGTCTGCAATCTTCTCGAATTGCGACACGATGGCGACCAGCAACAACAGCCGGGCTGTGCGCTTCTGCTCATCGTCCACCATCACCATCACCTTGTCGAAGAATGCATCGACCGGCTTGCGAAGGGCCGCTACCAGAGAGACCGCCTCCTGGTAATTCTTCGCTTCCACGGCCGCTTCAAACTTCGGAGCCAGTTGCATGAACTCCCGTACCAGGGCTGCTTCTTCGGCGTACTCGGCGAGGTCCGCATACTTCTCCGCGGCCAGCACAACCCGCTCCGCCGCGCCTTCATTCCACAGCGGCGGCAGCTTCTTCTCTTCCGCTTGCTTCAGAATGTTCTTCATGCGCTTGAATGCCGCGGACACCGCGATGAAATCTTCCGATCCCCGCGCCGCCGTCACCGCTTCCGCCCGCGCAATCGCATCCACTACATCGTCCGCATCGGAAGCCAGCACCGCGTTCACCACGTCGTAATGGAAACCCTTCGCCTCTCGCAGATAGAAGTCCAAACGTTCGCGCAGGAAACTCGCAACGTTGTTCGGGTACTCCGCGTCGGCTGTGAAACGTAACTCGGCTTCGCTGCCCTTATACTCCGCGCGCGCATCTTCGAAGATCCCGCGCAAGCTCAGCGGCAGCTTATGCTCGGCGATGATCTTCACGATCCCGTTGGCTGCGCGGCGCAGAGCGAAGGGATCCTTCGATCCGCTTGGCACCAGTCCCAGCGCGAACATTCCCGCGATCGTGTCCGTCTTGTCGGCGATGGCGAGCACCGCACCCTCAACGCTGCGCGGCGCGCTGTCTTCCATCGACACCGGCTTGTAGTGGTCGTAAATCGCATCGCCAATCGCACATGCCGGTTCGGACGCCAGCTCTAAACGATCCGCCTGCGCCTTCGCATACAGCCCTCCCACGATGCCCTGCAGCTCGGTGAATTCCTTCACCAGCTCCGTGGTCAGGTCGGCCTTCGATAGCATCGCGGCCTTGTGCACTACCCCCGGACGGATCGAGATTCCCGCTTGCACCACCGTCTCACCAATCAGGCTGGCCAGCTTTTGCGTGCGGCATGTCTTGTCGTAATAACTGCCAAGGTCTTTTTGGAAGGTAACCGCTTTCAGCCAATCAAAGCGTTGCTTCAAATCAAATTTCTGATCGGTGTTCCAGAAGAATCGCGCGTCATTGAAGCGCGCTCGCAATACCCGCTCATTGCCATGACAGATCAGGCCATCCGGATCACTGGTGGTGTTGAGCACCGCGAGGAAGTGCGGAGCCAGCTTGCCGTCCGCATCTTCGAGTGCGAAATATTTCTGGTGGTCGCGCATCACCGTTACCAGCACTTCTTCCGGCAACGAGAGATATTCGGGATCGAAGCTGCCGAGAATCGCCGAAGGTGCTTCCGTCAGGTTGACGACCGTCTCCAGCAGCTCTTTATCTTCGCGCCAGCGTATGCCGGCAACCGTGCGGGCGGCGGCATCGAGCGCCTTGCGGATCTTATGCTCGCGTTCCGTGCGATCGACGATGACCGAAGCCGAACCTAGCGCTTCGCGATAAGAGTCTGGAGAAGCCAGCGTGACTTCAGAATGTGAAAGGATGCGATGTCCGCGGCTGCGATTGCCCGCCCTGATTCCGTCAAACTCCAGCGGCACGACTTGCCCGTCGAGCAGCGCGACCAGCCAACGCACCGGCCGCACAAAGCGTTCCGAGGTCTTGCCGGGACGCCAATACATGCTCTTCGCCCAGTAAATTCCGCTAATCTCTTTCGGCAGCAGCTCGCTCAGAATCTCTGCCGCGGTGCGTCCTTTTCTGGCGACCGTCGCCGCGATGTACTCGCCTTTGGGGGTGCTGATCTTCTCCACCGCATCCAGGTCCACCCCGGCCTTTTTCGCGAAAGCATGCGCGGCGGGCGTAGGTTCACCGTCTTTGTAGGCCACTTTCACCGAGGGCCCAAGCACCTGCTCCCGCACGTCGGGCTGCGCCGCGCGCAACGATTTCGCCACCACCGCAAGCCGTCGCGGCGTGGCATACGACACCACCGATGCTTCTTCCACCAGGCGTTCCCGCTGCACCAGGTCGCTGACCCGGCGCGCCAGTTCCTCGCGTGCCCCGTCGATCATGCGGGCGGGAATCTCTTCCGTGCCTATCTCGAGTAGAAAATCAGCCATGCAGTCTCTTCATTCTCAATTTCCAACCCCTTCCCGTATGTGAGGCTTGTCACAATCGCTGGCCTAAAACCCGGGTGCCCCATCCTGAGCCTCTTTGGCGAAGGGTGAGCCGGGTGCCCCATCCTGAGCCTCTTTGGCGAAGGGTGGGGTCTCAAGCATTTGCAGTCGCCTCCGCCGGCGCCTCAACCGCCTCTTGTTGCTGGTTTACCCACGCTTTGGCAGCCGCCACCGCCAGCGCGCGCACCCGCGCGATGATGCCCACCCGCTCGGTCACGCTGATCGCCCCCCGCGCGTCCAGGATGTTGAACAGGTGCGAGCATTTCAACGTCAGGTCGAACGCGGCCAGCAGCGGAAAACGCTTTCGTTCTCCCGGAGTGAACTGCACGCTCGCCTCCGGACGTCCTTTTTTCGGCGGGCGCGTCGCCGCTTGATATTCATCGAGCAGCGCCTTGGCCTCCGCTTCATACAGGTCGAAGTGTTGCCAGAGCTTGCTCACATCGGCCTTCTCGAAGTTGTAAACCGAATACTGCAGTTCGTCCGCCAGCCGCACATCGCCATACGTCACCGGCTTGCCATCCGGCCCCTGGACCCACACGATGTCGTAAATGCTGTCCGCATCCTGCAGGAACTGCGCAATGCGCTCCAGCCCATACGTCAGCTCCACCGCAATCGGATCAAGATCTACCCCGCCACATTGCTGGAAGTAGGTGAACTGCGTGATCTCCAGCCCGTCGAGCATGAGCTGCCACCCAATGCCCCACGCCCCAAGCGTTGGCGATTCCCAGTTGTCTTCCTCGAACTTGATGTCGTGTTTCGTCAGGTCGATCCCGATGGCCTGCAGCGACTCGAGGTAAAGCTCCTGCACGTTATTCGGCGGCGGCTTCAAAATCACCTGGTACTGGGTGTGCTTGTAGAGCCGGTTCGGGTTTTCGCCATAGCGCCCGTCCGCCGGACGCCGCGACGGTTGTACGTACGCCACGCTGTACGGCTTCGGCCCCAGCACCCGCAGGAAAGTCTCCGGCGCCATGGTGCCTGCCCCCACTTCCACATCGTGCGGTTGCTGCAGGATGCAGCCATGGTCGGCCCAGAAATTCTGCAGGCGAAGGATCAGTTCCTGGAAGGTGAGCGGGTTCTTCGAAGAGGGCACGGTAATAAGTTCCAATTCTACAGAGATTGACGTTGATCAATCTCAGGCTCCGCCCGATCCGTTTGTGAAAAATTAACGTAGATCCGCGGAGGCAGGTCAGTCCAATTTGTCGAGCATGGTCACGGTGACCAGCTTCTTTTCCATGTGCCGCTCCAGGATCTGCATCAGGAAGCGGCGAAGATCGGCACAGCGTTGGCGCGGCCACGGCGCGCCGGCAAACGTTTCCAACGGGGCCCGGAACATCAATTCCGCCATCGCACGCGAGTCCACGCTCAACTCACTCGAGGCCAGCCGCTTATCATTCCCGCACATCAGCCCATCGACCAGCGGATGGTAAAAAGACCGTTCCTCCAGCTCTTCTCCGCACACCACGCAATGCGTTAAGTCGGGAAGAAAGCCAGCCAGCCGCACCATCCAAAGATCGAAATACGTCAGTGGCATCCAGATCTCATCCGGAGCCACGCTGCCCAACACCGCCAAGGCCAGACGGAACACAGCATCATTCGGCTCGCGGTCCGGCAGCAGGTCGTCGATCAACTCGGCCACATGCCCGAGAGCCAGCGCCCGGCTGTAGTCCACCTCGCGCGACAGCGGAGACTCCAGCACATCGCAGGAATCCAGCCGCGTCAACTCGTGCCGTTCGCGATCTTCGTAGTACACCCGAACATGCGTCAGCGGCTCCAGTGCTCCGCCAAACCGGCGGCGCGACTTTTTCGCCGCCCGCGCCACTCCCTTGACCTTACCTTCCAGCCGCGTGAACAGCGTCACCAGCAGATCGGCCTCGCGCATCGGGTAAGTGCGCAGAACGATCGCCTCGGATTGCTTGAGCATTGCCGACTCACTCAGTCACCCCAGCAAACGAAAAGCGGCGTTTGCCGAGGACCCCGCCACCAGACTGCATCTTCAAGATTTGGGGCGTGAGGCTCAAACGTTGATTCTAAATGGCGGACAGGGGTTAGGCAAAAAGCGCAGCTCGCGCAGCTTCCTCTTCGTTCACAGGCTCGCGGCGCAACGTCATGGAGATGGGATAAAACCCCTGCAGGGCAACGATCGTGTGGCCGATCCAGTTCCCCAGGTTGATCTTCTGCATAAACGAGATCGTCCGCCCCAGCTTCTGGGCTACCCTCTGCATCTCGAACTGGAAGGGACGCGCCAGCCGCTCGAGAAAGTCTTTTTCCCCCAGCGACAGCAGCTTCACCGGATAAAGTTGGTTGATCTTCCGCACCGTACGCCGGCACCACAGCGGGTTAATCTCCGTCCGCAGGGTGCGCGCAAACGCCGGATCGCGTCCCAGCATCCGCACCCAGAACGGCAGGAAGTTCGCCACCAATGGCGGATGCGGCACCAGGTAATGGCCCTCGAAGTAGGAGAGATGGTTCGGTAACTCGAATCGCAGCAAGCCGCCGGGTTTCAATACCCGCACCGCTTCCGTCAGCACCTTCACCGGGTCCTGTACATGCTCGAGAACGAACGACGAGTACACAATATCGAAGGTCGCGTCGGGAAACGGCAACGCTTCCCCCTTCGCGGGATAAATGCGCGCCGGATCCAGACCGTTCGCCGTAAAAAGTTCTCGCGAGCCCGCGAACGAACAGCTGAAGCCTTCGCCATCCGGTTCCACACCGTAGCCATCCACGCCGCAATCCTTGATCAGTACTGCCAGCAGCGTGCCGAAGCCGGAGCCGATCTCCAGCAGTTTCTTTCCTTCCAGCGTGG
Organism: uncultured Acidobacteriaceae bacterium; assembly: GCA_963703075.1. Taxonomy (GTDB): domain Bacteria; phylum Acidobacteriota; class Terriglobia; order Terriglobales; family Acidobacteriaceae; genus Korobacter. Next base: position 205,107 of record OY969786.1, on the reverse strand, counting down.
TCAGCTTGCGCAACGAGGCAACATGGCCCTCCGCCTTTGCCAAACCCAACTGATCGTCCGCACAGCAGTGCGGATCGAAGCCGGAAATCGGCTCGTGAAACGTTCCCAGAGAATCACGCACAACTTCCCAGACGCTCTGCGGAATCACAACCGAGGAGGAGAACATCGGCAACGATTCTACGACAGCCCTCACCCCAGCTTCTTCCATACGATGTCTTCATTGTTGCGCCGGTCGATCATGGCATCGACCTTCCCGTGCTCGTAGTGAAACAGGCGCCGTCCCTCAACCCCCTTGCGGAAGAAAACGTCCGTCGCTTCCGGGATCAACTCAACTTTCGGTCGCGTCCCGCGCTGCCAGTACAGCTTGTCCCCCTCCACCGTCACCTGCGCGTGATCGCCGGCAACGAGTTCATACGTCCCTATGTAGTCACGGAGCTTGCGCGCATCCACCTGCCCCGGCTTCGGATCTTCGTAGTAGCGCAGCACCTGACCGGCCGCAATTTGCCAGTGTCCGTTGCGGTCCATCCACGTGTCGGTGGCGTGATAGCGAGCGGTCATGAACTGCCCCTGGATCGTCTCCGTTTCGTCCATGTCGTAAGAATGGATCGCGGTATCGCCAATCAGGTGGAACTTGGAGTTGGTCACCTTGATGTTGCCGGTCGTCCCCGCAGGCAGCGGCTCGATGGTCGCCACCAGCGCGGTTTTATCCATGTTGTGTCCCTGCTCGTCGAAATACATCGCATCCTCTGCAAAGTATTCTTGCCACGGCTGCTTATTGCCGACCGCTACCGCGTCAAAGAGTTTCTGGGTCCTTTGTACAACTTCCTCCTGCGTAATCGCGGTCGTGTGGCGCGACACGCACGAGCCCAACAACGCACACCCGGCCAACAGGTAAACCAGACGTTTCATGGCGCTCTCCTGGTCGACTTAGACGTACATTTCTCGCGCAAGTCGCGGTCCGAGACAATCAAGAGGCATAATATTCCGGCCGACGGGAGGTAGAGAAATGTCGTCACAAGCACCGAATCTGCAGGAACTGAAAGGTCGCATGAAGGCCATGTGGGTGGCCGGCGATTTCGGCAAGATCGCCAGCATGAATCGCGCCTGGGGCGAGGAATTCGTGAACCGTCTCAAACTGCGGCCAGGAATGAAAGTTCTCGACGTCGCTTGCGGCACCGGTAACCAGGCCATTCCAGCAGCCCGCAAAGGTGCGGACGTCACTGCCCTCGACATCGCTCCCAACCTGCTCGCCCAGGCACGAACCCGCGCCGTGGAAGAAGCCGTAGACATCCATTTCGTCGAAGGCGATGCCGAAGACCTTCCCTTCGGCGACCAGAGTTTCGACGTTGTCTATTCCATGTTCGGCGCCATGTTCGCTCCGCGTCCTGATCGTGCGGCCGCGGAATTGCAGCGCGTTTGCAAGCCCGGCGGCCTGATCGCCATGGCGAACTGGACGCCCGAAGGCGTTCCCGGCCAGCTCTTCGCCGTCAGCGCGAAACACTTACCCTCGCCGCCCGGAACCCAGCCCCCTTCTCTGTGGGGTGTCGAGAAAATTGTGCGCGAGCGCTTTGGCGAAGGTGTGGAAGTGCGCGTGGAAAAGCGAACCGTGCGCGCCGAATTCGAAGAAGACCCCGCGGGCGTCGTTGCCCTCTTCCGCAAATACTTCGGCCCCATGAAAATGACCTTCGAGCGTCTCGATCCCGAGGCCCAGCAGCGCCTCGCCGCCGACATGGAACAGGTCTTCGCGCGTGCTAACGAAAGCCGCAGCGGTGGCACCTCGCACCTATCGGAGTTTCTGGAGTGTCCATGGCAGAAAGCGGGTCCTCTGAAGTCTGCCCCGACAGAATCCGGATGACCCATCCTGAGCGCAACGCGCGAAGGGTGGTCATGAATCTGCGACTGATCTCGGTCGTTCTACCCGCCCAGCATCGCCCGCTTCAACGACAGGGCGCGGCGCACAAACTGGCTCTTCACGCGATCGATTCCCGGCCTCTTCCCCACCGCGCCTGGCTTCATCCCGAACTTCCGCAGGTAGGCATTCGCCCGATAGACCTCCGCTTCGGGGAAACTGAGCTTGGTTAAACCAAAACTCAACGAGATCGAAATCTCGGGACCCGTCGTCACCAGGTGCGGGAAAAACGGTGGTTGAAACAGTCCCTGGCCAGGCCCGATGGTGAAGAGTTGAAACTTGCTGTCCGGCACCGGATCGAGAAACGAATGTCCAAACCAGAACCGTTCCATGTCGGTGTCGGTCACAATCGTGCGATCGTTGCCGTCAAAGAGGCGCACCAGCTTGATCCCGCGGATCTGCGACAGGAAATTCACCTCTTCATCGATGTGGTACGGAGTCGTCTCGTTCGGCGAAGCAATGAAGATCGTCGCAATCCCTTGGTTCAGCTTTTTGCGAAAATCCACGCCGGTCAGGTCGCTCAAGTTGCTTTTCGATTCTTCCATCAACTCGCGGTACCCATCGTATTCATGGACGGCCGTTATCTTCATCCGCAGGTCCGCTGCCTCAAGGTTGTCGAACGCTTCGTCTAGCGCGCTGAAGAACTCCGGCGATCCCCACTTCACGGCTTTGCCTTTCAACACCATGAAGCCGGGCACGATTGCCTCTCGCACCGCGCCCTTCCGCATCATCCGCTCCGGGCTCGCGGCTTTCTTGGCGAGTTCCTTCAGGGCAGGAAGGCCGAACAGTTCGTGGTTTGAAAAGTTGTGCTGGTAGGTGAACGGCGTTTTATCGAAGCTCTGCCGGACACCGTCGGAGGCCAGATAGTGAGGCGGTACCGCTTGTGGCACATAGGTCATAGAAGGCGCATCCCCGCGACCTAGTTTTCCACAAAAGTGGCGTTTTGTAAGTCACTAAAATCTCAGACACTAAAGTGCATTCCTGACTTTCCCCAATGTTTTTCGGCCGCCTTGGCCACACACACGTAAGTAGCTGCTCCTCATGCAGTTATCCGCTCCGTTGTCGGGGACGTAGCGCTCCCGTGGCCCAGAAGGCAGTAAACTGACCCGGTGTCTTTTTCCGATTTTCACGGCAACGAAGCCACCGTGCACGCCGCTCGCGAGATGCTCTCCCGCGGACGCTTTCCCCACGCTGTTATCCTGAGCGGGCCGCGGGGCAGCGGCAAATTCACCCTCGCGCAGATGATCGCCAAGGCCATGAATTGTCTCGAACGTCCCCGCACGCCCGACGGACTTCCCGACTATTGCGGCCACTGCTCCAACTGCGAGCGCATCGCCCAGGCCGATGATCTCGACACCCGCATTGCCGAAGCGGTCGAGGCCCGTGAGGCCCTGCGCGAGACCGATAAAAAAGAAACCCGCATCTTCGTCCAGACTCACCCCGACGTTCTCATCATCCCGCCCGATCCACCGCAGCTCCTGGTGAAGGTCGACCAGGTCCGCCACGTCATCGGCCACATTTACTACAAGCCGACCCAGGGCGAGCACAAGGTCTACATCTTCTCGACTTCGAATTTCATGAAGGAAGCCGCCAACTCGTTGCTCAAGATTCTCGAAGAGCCGCCCGATTTCGCGACCATCTTTCTTCTCTCGGAAAATCCCTCATCGCTGCTGCCCACCATCCGCTCACGTTGCGTGCAGCTGCGGCTGGAATGTATCACTTGCGAAGACGTGGAAACTTACCTCGCGCGGGAGCGGCCGGAGTGGGCGCCCCGCCAGCGTGCCCTGGTCGCACGTTTGTGCGGAGGCGGTATCGGCCAAGCCCGCACCTTCGATCTCGCCGCCTACACTGCCGCTCGCCAGGATGCCCTCACTTTGCTGCGTTCCTCCGTCACATCGCAGGACCACAGCGAACTTTTCAAAGTCACGGAAGGCTATCGTGCCGGCGCCGACGGAAAAGAGAAGACGGACCACATGATCCGTGCCGCTTATTCCCTCCTGGAAGACCTGCTTTATCTGCTCTCCGGAACTCCCCGGCTGGTGCGCAACACGGACTTGCAAAGTGAGTTGAGCAAACTTGCAACTTCGGTCGACCTGGTGTGGGTGCAGCTCGCTTCGCAGAAGCTTGGCGAGGTGGAAAGCGGGATGCGTCGCAACCTTCTCCGGAACTTGTCTCTGGACGCTTTTGCGACCGCTTTGGAACGCAATTGACGCAGAATGACGCCCGCATGCGCCTAAAGTAACATCCCTCGCAAATTCCGGTGATTGTCTCCCGCGAAGGCCTGTGATACGGTAGGCACAAGTTCACACCTTAGTACATTCTCGGGTAAGCGCAACTGCCGTTGCCGCAGTGTCGACGGGCTTTGCATGCGCCATCCCTCCGCGGCTGTGCTCTTGGAGTGACGTGGCATCGGGCGGCGGCCCGTCGCAGTTTTGACCGGCTGATAAATCGCCCGACTCTCGGGAGACGTACCATGAAAGATTCAATGGATTCCACCGCGGTCGGCCGCGCATTGGAACCGGACTTTTCGAATCGGAAACTCATTCGGCCCTCGCTTAACCGTCCGGACCACGCGCGCAGCGAACAACTGCAAGAGCGGCGCGAACGCGCCGAACGCCCGCAAAACGGAAACGGCAAGAAAACTCCACCCGCTGAACAAACCCACGCCGAGAATTTCTATTACCAGAAACAAATGCAGGCCCGGACCCCCATGGTCTTCCTGCTGCAGGATGGCGAGGAAATCCACGGCGTTATCGAGTGGTATGACCGGACCTGCCTGAAGATCACTCGCAGCACCGGCGCGAATCTGCTTATCTACAAACCCAGCATTAAATACATGTACAAGGAATCGGAAAAGTAGTGGCCTTACGCCGGTTCATAAGCCCCGCCCATCGCGGGGTTTTTCATTTGCGGCACAGAATTTTTCTGGCACGATGCAGGTGACCTCATTCATGCCGACGTCACCTTCCGTCGCTCCGAATCCGCGCCGCCTTTCCGGAGAACACATCGTCTTCGCCGTCGCGGCAGCCAAGTTTATCCTGCAAATCGTCACCGCCAGCCGCTACGGCTACTTCATCGACGAGTTCTACTACTACTCCTGCAGCGAGCACCTCCAGTGGGGCTACGTCGATCACCCACCGCTCGTCGCCGGGCTGATGTGGATCACCACTCACTTGTTCGGACACTCCCTGCTGGGCATTCGCCTCGTCCCCGCCCTGCTCGGTGCCCTGCTCGTCTGGGTGGTCGGCGTCACCACGCGCGAACTGGGCGGCGGCCGCTTCGCCCAGGCTCTGGCGGCTTGTTCCGTTCTGGCCGCGCCCATCTACATGCTGGAGTTCCACTTCTTCAGCATGAATGCCGTGGAGCCGGTGCTGTGGACCGCCTGTGCCCTGGCCGCTATCCGTGCCATCCGCCGCGACGATCCCCGTTACTGGATTTTCTTCGGCATCCTTTGTGGGCTCGGCATGGAAAACAAGTATTCCGCCGCGCTCTTGATCGCCGGTATCTTCCTCGGTCTCTTAGCGACTCCAGCCCGTCGCGCGTTCGTGGCGGTCCACTTCTGGATCGGCTTGCTGCTCGCCCTGTTGATCTTCCTGCCGAACTACCTCTGGCTCGTCCACCATCAATTTCCGTTTCTGCAGTGGCGCTCCACTATGGCGCAACGTGGCGACACCTTGCAGCTTCCTGCCTGGCGATTCATCGAACAACAATTTCTCTGGACGGCGTCCACCTGCCTGGTCTGGCTGGCAGGACTCGGCTACTTCTTGTTCGCGCAAGATGGAAAGCGTTTTCGCTTCGCCGGCATTGCATTCGTTTGCGTGATTGTTGCCTTGATCCTGATGTCCGGCAAGTCGCCGTATGCGTCGCCCCTCTACGGATTCATGTTCGCCGGAGGCGGCGTCTATCTCGAACGCGCAACGCAAAATTTGCGTTCGCTGCGCGTAGTTCTCATCGCTTTCCTGCTGATCACCGGCGCCATCCTTGCGCCCTGCTTCGTGCCGATTCTGCCCATCGATCGCGTCGTCGCTTATCAGGGCCGCATTCCTCTTCCGCTGCCGATCCAGACCGAGTCCTACGCTCTTCAGCAGAAATTTCCGCAGGTTTTTTCGTTGGAAACAGGATGGGAAGAAATGGTTTCCGAGATCGCGGATGTCTATCACCGCTTGCCGCCCGCCGAGCAGTCGCAGGCCGGCATTCTCACCTTCCACTACGGCACCGCGGGAGCGGTTGATTTGCTTGGCGCAAAGTACGGATTGCCCAAGCCGATCTCTACCGCTATGACTTGGCACATGTGGGGTCCACGGGGCTACACCGGCGAGACGTTGATTCTTGTCGGTCCCCTGTTTCCCCCGGCTTTTTGCAAGAGCTACGAAGAAGCGCCGCCCCTCGTCAATCCCTACATGTACGACGGCGTCGGTCTCAAGGGACCGCTAATCCATGTCTGCCATGGTTTGAAATTCGATTTGCAAAAGCACTGGGAAGGTCTGCCCTGGTACTGATCGTCTACAGCTTGGGCAGCACGATGCCTGTCTGTGCCTGATACTTGCCCTTCTTGTCTTTGTAGCTGGTCTCGCAGGGCTCGTCGCTCTGGAAAAACAAAATCTGGCACAGCCCTTCATTGGCGTAAATCCGCGCCGGCAGCGGCGTGGTGTTGGAGATCTCGAGGGTCACGTACCCTTCCCACTCCGGCTCGAACGGGGTCACGTTCACGATGATCCCGCAGCGCGCGTAGGTGCTTTTGCCTACGCAGATTGTCAGCACATCGCGTGGGATCTTGAAATATTCCACCGAGCGCGCCAGGGCAAAGGAGTTCGGCGGCACAATGCACACATCGCTGGTGATGCTCACAAACGATTTCTCGTCGAAATGCTTCGGATCGACAATGGCGCTGTTCACGTTGGTGAAGATCTTGAACTCGTCCGCCACCCGCAAATCGTACCCATACGACGACAGTCCGTACGAGATCACTCCCTGTCGCATCTGCTTCTCATAAAAGGGGTTGATCATGTCGTTTTCCTGCGCCATGCGGCGAATCCAGCGGTCACTCTTAATGGCCATGCGTCTCCTTCGAGCCTCGATCGGGACAGTTAACTGGTGCTGCCAATGATACTTGGGAATCTTGAGCCATCTTAAAAGGCAATTACCGTGATTGACAATGGGCCTCAGGTTTCTTACGATTCGCTTTCAGCTGTTCTGCGTATGTTCTGAATTTAGAGCAGGATAGCCGAGCGATGACTGCGAAAACGGAGCCTGGACTGTGATCAAGCTGGACATCATCAACGAAGTCGTGAATAAGACCGGCGTCACCAAGACGAAGGCCGAGCTGGCGGTGGAAACCGTCTTTGAAAGCATGAAGAAGGCACTTTCGCGCGGCGATCGCATCGAGCTGCGCGGCTTTGGCGTCTTCAACGTGCGCCCCCGCAAAACCGGTATCGGCCGCAACCCGCGGACCGGCGCGGAAGTCAACATACCGCCCGGCAAAGCCGTTCGCTTTAAGCCCGGCAAAGAGTTGCAGTCGATCGACTAATTTCCTTGCCGCTCGGCTGTGGCCCCGAACGCGCAGGAGTTGCGCGTTCGAAGCGGAGCCAGCTTTGGTGTCCTCCGCTGCTCGCCGCCGTGATCCCCTCCGCACGCCCGCTTCCCTCGTCCGAACCCTTCTCATCGATAACCGCAGCAGCTCTCAAGCTCGTCCTGCACCACCGCTTCCCTGTGAGATCATAAACACGTACCCGTCATGTCCGAATCGAGCCCTCCGGTTCCCTCCCGCAGCTACGTCCCCTTTGACGAGTTGCAGCCCATGCGCGTCTACATGGCGCCGCGAGTCCGTCCGCGCTACTGGCTGCATGGCTTGCTCCTGCTCGGCACCCTGTTCACCACCCTCACCGTCGGCGCAAAGTTTCAGTACAACTTTCTTCACCATGCGCCGGTGCTGGGGCTGACTGATGACTCGGGCTGGCCTTTCCCCTTGTTTTGGATCCTGCGTCATCCCGCGAACCTGTTGCTTGGCCTCCCCTTCGCTGCTTCTTTGATGGGAATTCTGCTCGCCCATGAGATGGGGCACTACGTTTACTGTCGCCGGTATCACGTCGCTGCCACCCTCCCGTTTTTTCTTCCTGCCCCCACGTTGATCGGCACCCTCGGCGCATTTATCCGGATCAAGTCCCCCATCCGCACCCGCCGTGCCCTCTTCGATATTGGCATCGGCGGCCCGATTGCCGGATTTGTCGTCGCGCTCCCGCTGCTTTTTGTCGGCTTGTCGCTCTCCCAAGCCGCGCGGACGAACACCGAGGCAGCCGTCTTCGGATTTCCCCTGATCTTCACCTTCGCCCACCGCTTATGCGGCCCGGCTGTTCCGCTCGCCCAGCTCCAGCTTCACCCTATCGCTATCGCCGCCTGGTTCGGCATGTTTGCCACTGCCTTGAACTTGCTTCCCGGCGGCCAGCTCGATGGCGGTCACATCATCGCCAGCGTATGGCCGCGCGGCCATCGCTCGATCTCGCTCTGCACCATCGCGGCGCTGCTCGTCATGTCCTGGGAACTTTTCGCCGGATGGCTCCTGTGGGCGATCTTCCTGCTCATCGCCCTGCGTCATCCCCGCGTTCCCGAATACCCGCGTCTCAATCCGGCAAGACTGTTACTCGCATTGCTGGGGATGATATTGTTGGCTGTCACTCTCGCACCGAGTCCCATTCTCAACTCAACCCTTCCCGAAGTCATTCAGCAGACCATTCAGCAATTCAGGCACGGAGGATAAGGAAGCATGAAGCGAACGTTAGCGGTTCTACTGGGCCTTGCGATACTGCCGTTGCTCTCGTGGGCCAAGGACGCCGAAAAGGAATCGGACCGCGTCGAAGAAGCCGGCACCGTGATGAGCGAAATTCTCAACATCCCTGACGACATTCCCCAGGACTTGCTCGACAAGGCGGAGTGCGTCGTCGTTCTGCCCTCGGTCAAGAAGCTCGCCTTCGGCGTCGGCGGCAACTACGGGCGCGGCGTCATGACCTGCCGCACCGGTGCCCATTTCACCGGCCACTGGAGCGCTCCCGCTATGTACGCCCTGGAAGGAGCCAACATCGGCTTCCAACTTGGCGGCCAGGAAACCGACTTTGTCCTGCTTGTCATGAATCCGCGTGGCGCTTCATCGCTCATGAAGAGCAAAGTGAAGTTAGGCGCTGATGCTGCGGCCGCCGCCGGTCCCAAGGGACGCGACGCGCAAGCTGCCACCGACGTCGTCCTGCGCGCCGAAATTCTCTCCTACTCCCGCTCACGCGGCCTTTTTGCCGGGGTATCTCTCGAAGGCACAACCCTTCGCTCCGACAACGGCGCCAATGAAAACCTCTACGGCCAGAAACTCACCGCCCCGGAAATCGTTCGCCAGGGCAAGGTCAAAGCCCCGCCCTCTGCGGCGAAGCTCCTCGCCGTCCTCAACAAGCATTCGCCCGTCAATAAATCGGATCCGCGCTCGCTGAGACCCGAATAAATGGCAGCCGCACCCCAAACCTCATTGTGGGTGCGGCTTTTCATCGACTTCCGCCGATAAAACATCTTTTTCCCAGCCTTCCGAATTGCCAGACCATCCCCCATCCGTGGCACAAATTCCACCGTGCCGGGGGACTGTAACCCCCGGTCAATCCGCATACTCTGTTCGTATGTCTTCTAACGGAACGCTCGACCAGCTAGACGAACTTCGCTCTCTTCGTCATGAGTTCAAGGCCGCAATGTGCGTGACCAGCGACCCCGATGAGAAATGGCGTCTCTACCGCACTCTGCGGGAATTGGATGACTGCATCGAACGGCTGCGCCAACCTCCAATCACCGCAAACGTCTGATCTCTTCTCGATTGCTTTTTTTGTCGTTGCGCCACTCAGCTTGGGGTTTTTGCGAAGGCTGCTTCGTAGGCTTGCACCAGCCGCTGGCGCTGCAATGCAGGAGAATATTCTCCACTTGCGGTCAACGCGTCCGCCACCACGCGCTCGCGCAACTCAGCCGAATTCATCATCCGCTCCATCCCCATCGCCAGCGGATGCGGATCTCCGGCAGCAGCCAGCAGCCCATTCTCGCCATCCGTAATTAGGTCGGGAACCCCACCGACCGCTGTGGCCACCACCGGCACTTTTAAGCACATCGCTTCCAGCACCGCGTTCGGCGTACCCTCGGTTAGCGATGGCTGCACCAGGCAATCCATCAGACGCATCCACTCCCCCGGACTGCCCTGGAAACCGGTAAAGGTGACCCGACTCGCGATGCCAAGTTGCGACGCCTGTGCTTCCAGCGACGCCTGCTCCCGCCCATCGCCCACCACGATCAAGTGCAGCGGCCGATCATTTCCAGCCCGCTCGCAAAGCTCATGGAATGCCGCCACCATGAAGCGATGCCCTTTCTCCGGGCTCAACCTTCCCACCGAACCAAAAACAAACGCATTTGCCGGAATCCCCAAAGCCTCGCGCGTCACCGGCGTGTCCTGCTGCCGCGCGTAGGGCGGCAACATGGCATTTGGAATCACGAATGGTGGTACCCGCTTCCCGCGCAGCTTCGCCACCTGCTCCGCCTGCTTGCGTGAGACGCATACCACCCACTGCGCCCGCTTCAGCGCCTGCCGTTCCAATACCTCGTAAAACGATACCCGCAGATTTTCGCCGGTCCAGCCGCGCAGAAATGCCATGTGCCGCGTCTTCGTCTTGCGTGCTGCCAAATATCCCACCACGTTTGATTTGAAGCCGTGTGTACACAGCAGGTATCCGGAACGCTGGCGCAGGATTTCTGCTAGCTCCTGCACCAGCCCCAGGTGCACACCGCCCGGCAGACATACCGTTCCCAAGCCGTTTTGTTCCGCCGCCGCCAACACCTCCGGCCGGTCGCTCAGGTCGTGGAACGACCCAATCTCGATCTCGAAATCGGACCCCTTCATATCCACCGCGTGGTGCAGAATCTGTTTCTCGGGGCCGCCCACCAGGTTGCTGCCGATCAAATGCAAGACCCTATGCGTCATTTTTCCTGCCCGGATCGGTTTTCTTGGGCTGACGCAGCCGGCCTTTTAAGGCCGCCCAATTCTCCCGGTTGATTTTGCTGGCGGGCCGCAACCCTTCACGCAGCAGCGCTGGCTCTTGCCATGGCGCGTCTTGATAACATCCGCGCAGCACCTCGGCGCTTCCCTTCAAATGCCAGGCTGCGGGAAAAAGCGCGATCGTGTCTCCCGTCACCGGCGAGTGCGACTCCCGCAAGCCATTCCCGCTCAGAACCGCAGCGAGCGACCCTGCCAGGTCGCTGGAGGGCCCCAGCACCAGGTGGCAGGTCTGCGTGACCCGGGCATTGATCTCGATCAGGTAGGGCGTGTTCGTCCCATCCTCGAGAACAAAATCCAGCCCTGCAAATCCACAAAGTCCCAGCCTCGTAGCCAACTTTTGTGCCACTCCCAACAAAGCGTCGCTCTTTAAGATTTTCACCACTGCTGCCGGACCCTTGCTTGCCGTGGTCTGCACCACTTCCGCGCTAACGCTCGCCAGGACATCGCCTTTCCACGCGAAAAATGCGATGTTTGCCTCACGGCTGCCGTTCACCAAGGTTTGCACGCTCACCGTGCGCTTCTCCTGCCGGACCCAGGATCCCACCAGGGTGTGGTCCCGATCGACCAGGCTGCGCTTCAACACCACCAACCCTGGCACCGGCGCCTGCAGCCTGCGAAATGTCCGCAGCGCCTGTTGCGGCTCGCTCACGATCTGCACGCCTTCCCCGCCCGACGTTCCATCCGCCTTCAGCACTGCCGGCAGAGAATGTTGTTTCATCCATGCTTCAAGCTCCTGGGTGGAGTTCAACAAAACCGTGTCCGGAACCGCGATGCCTTCCTCGCGCGCAAGCGCCAAAAATGCGGCCCGCGACGCGATGCACGGAAAACACTGAGGATCTCCCAGGGAATGCGCGATCAGATCCCGCACCCGCCGCGACGCTTCCTCCGATTTCCCGGACAACACCCCATAAAGCCCGTGCAGATACTGCGTTGCCAGTTCATCGCAGGGCACCACCACGTCCGGTTGTGACTGCTCCAGCGCATGAAGCAGCGACCTCTGCGGCCACAGCGCGTGAAACGCATAGATCCGGGCAAACGCCCGCGAATGGCGCAAGGGATGCCGCGCCGGGCAGGCCGCCTCGACCTCGCATCCGGCTTCGCTCAGAGACATGCCCAGACGTGCCGCCGAGAACCACCGGCAGCTCGTGACGAGCAAAACCTTCGGCTTCTTATCCACTTTCAATGGGTCTTTGAGTGACCGCCCGATGATACCGCAGCTCTCAAACCCTGGTCTCTACACCAAAGTCACTTCCTTGGTGCCTTCCCTCTGGAATCTTCCGGTTGTCCAGCTACTCAGTTCGTCTTACTATGTTCGGGTCCTCCCCAGACAACCAAGCCGCGCGCTGCGGATCCCGGCTCCGTGTGCCTGCGCAGGCAAATGTTCGGAGAAAGCATGACGACCACCTTGGATGTCGCAATCGTTGGAGCGGGACCTTACGGCTTGTCACTGGGCGCACATCTGCAGGCTTCGAGTCTGTCGGTGCAGGTATTCGGTTCGCCCTTTCAGACCTGGCGCACCACCATGCCCAAAGGCATGCTTCTCAAGTCGGACGGCTTTGCCTCCAACCTCTCCGACCCGCGCTCCGAATTAACTCTTGAACGCTTCTGTCGCGATCACGGTCTGCCATACGACGCAACCCGCCTGCCCGTTCCCCTCGAAACCTTCGTCAACTACGGCGCAGAATTTCAGCGTCGCTTCGTGCCGAAGCTCGATCCGCGGCAGGTTGTCGACATCGCTTTCGATCGCCATGGATTTCGCCTCAAGCTCGAAGACGGTTATCGCATCACTGCGCGCAAGGTCGTGTTGGCGGTTGGCATCACTCACTTCGCGTATACGCCTCCCGAGTTCGAAAATCTTTCCGCGGATCTCGTCTCGCACAGCTCCGCCCATCGCGATCTGGCCTCCTTGCGCGGCAAGAGTGTCTTCGTCGTCGGTGGAGGTTCCTCTGCCATCGACACCGCTGCCCTGCTCCATGAAGCCGGCTGCAATGTGTCGGTTGTCGCTCGCCGCTCCGCCATCGCCTTCAACCAGGGCCCCGGCTCCGCTCAGCGTACCCTGTGGGAACGCCTGCGCCGGCCATCTTCCGGCTTGGGATCGTCGTGGTCGTCGTGGTTCTTCTGCAATGCGCCGGGCGTCTTCCGCTTGCTTCCCGCCCGTACCCGGCTCGATATCGTGAAGAAGTATTTACGACCCGCGCCCGGATGGCCCATGCGCGAACGCGTGGTGGGAAAAATTCCAATGTTCCTCGGCTGCCGCGATCTGCAAATCAAGGTCGATGCCGGCAAAGCCCGCCTCACTTTCAAAGACGCTCAGGACAAAACTCTCGAAGGCTCCGCCGATCACGTCATCCTCGCCACCGGTTACAAGGCTGACGTACGCCGCTTGCGTTTCCTCGGCGAAGAAGTCCGCTCTCGTCTGGAAACTCTCGAAAACACCCCGGTGCTGTCGGGTAATTTTGAGTCCAGCGTGCCCGGCCTTTACTTTGTCGGACTGGCCGCCGCCAACAGCTTCGGCCCCATGTTGCGCTTCGCTTTTGGCGCGGATTACACCGCCCGTCATCTCACCTTGCACCTGGTGCATGGCGCCGCCTACGCTCGACAGGAGCAAGCAATGGAAACCCCACGCCAACGCGAACCCCAATTTGAAACCAGTAAAACGGCCGGGTAACTGCGACGTTGCGATCCGACCCGCAACCATCAAGCGCGTAGCGTTTCGCCGTTAAAGCCCGGGGCGATTAGCCCCGGGAACAGCAGCGCAGAAGATCCCAGTCCCTTCAGGGGCGGCAGGCTCTCGCAAGCGAGGCGCACAGCCTCGCGCCTGCCCACCAATGTGAAGGCGGTGCTCCGCAACTCCAATCCCGCGCCCCTCTGCAACGATCCAGCGTAAGCGTGTTTCGCCGTTAAAGCCCGGGGCGATCAGCCCCGGGGGACATCTTCCCGACCATCGTCGGCATGTCTACATCTTCCGGGCTCGTCACACTCCTCTCGTTCATCCGTCACATACATCGTGACAAGACCAACGTATTGTGGGCATGTGGGCGTTGCTCCTCGTCGTGCAAACCGGTCTTTGAAAACCACATAACTTCAATGTCCTGAATATTTTGCCACCAACTCCTTTGAATGGAATATTTTGCGCACCATGGGTCCGCTAACTCTCATGAAATCAACATTTTGCATTTTGTGATGGGGGAGGGGTGCTACATCAAACTCAGCGCGTCCATGTCGACGATCACCGCCGTCCGCGGAATCTTCTGCTGCACCGCGTGGTTAATCATTTCCCGCAGCACGCTGTTCAAACGCTCGCGCGATTTCGACTTCAGGATGAAGTGATAGCGGTAATCGTTTTTTAGTCGCTCGATCGGCGCCGCCGCCGGACCCATCACTCGCACGCCTTCGTGCGGCGCACTCTCAAACCACTTGTCGATCACTCCCGACCATGTCAGCGCATCGTTCAGCTTGTCGCTGCGTACCACCACGTTGGCCAGCGAAGCATAAGGCGGGTAATGCATCCAACTCCGCAGCCGCGACTCTTTTTCGTAAAAACCGAGGAAGTCGTGCTTGGCCGCGTACTCGATCACGTAATGCTCGGGATGGTAGCTCTGCATCAGCACCGTGCCCGGCGCGTCGCCGCGACCCGCGCGCCCTGCCACCTGGGTCAGCAACTGGAAGGTCCGCTCGGCGGCGCGGAAGTCCGGCATGCCCAGGGCGGCATCCGCCCCCACGACGCCCACCAGCGTCACCCCATGAATGTCGTGGCCCTTGGCAATCATTTGCGTACCGACGAGCAAATCGATTTCGCGATTGTGCAGCGCGCTCAACATGTTTTCCAGGTCGTCGCGTCCGCGCACCGTGTCGCGATCCAACCTTCCAATGCGCGCCTTCGGGAAGGTCGCGTGTAAAAGCTCTTCCAGTTTTTCCGAGCCCATGCCAAAGAACTGGATGTGTTCGCTGTGGCACTGCGGACAGGTGCGTGGCACCGGTTCCATGTATCCGCAGTAATGGCACATCAGCTTGCGGTCGCGCTTGTGAAAGGTCAAAGCGATCGCGCAGTTACGGCACTGGATCGTCTCGCCGCAGGCGCGGCAGAGCACGAAGTTGGCGAACCCGCGCCGGTTCAGCAGGATCATCGCCTGTTCTCCGCGCTCGATGCGGTCGTTGACTTCCTCGATCAGCCGCCGCGAAAGCACCTGCTCGTGTCCGGTCTCCTGGAACTCTTGTCGCATGTCGATGACTTCGACTTCCGGCAGAGGCCGTTCCTGCACGCGGTTGGGCAGCGACAACAATGCGTACTTCTTGCGCTCGGCGTTGTAAAACGATTCCATCGAGGGCGTTGCCGAGCCCAGCACCACCGTCGCGCCCGCCATCTTGGCGCGCATCACCGCCACGTCGCGTGCGTGATAGCGAGGGATCTCCTCCTGCTTGTAGGAGTGATCGTGTTCCTCATCGACGATGAGCAACGCAAGATCGGCCACTGGCGCGAATACCGCGGATCGCGTACCCACGACCATGCGCTTCTCGCCGCGCCGGATCTGGTGCCACTGCTCCGCTCGCTCGTCGTCCGACAGGCCAGAGTGCAGGATCGCTACCTCGCTGCCGAAGACCTGGTGCAGGTCGGCCGCCACCGCCGGCGTAAGTCCGATCTCCGGCACCAGCAGGATCGCCGACCGCCCGGCTGCGAGCACCTGTTGCATGGCAGAGAGATAGACAGCCGTCTTGCCCGACCCGGTCACGCCATGCAGCAGCGCTGCCGTGAACGTGCGCGACTCGACGCCGGTATTGATGAACCGCATCGCATCCTGCTGCGCCGGGGTGAAGAGGAACTCCAGCTTGCGTGGCTTGAGACCCGAAACGCGGAAGCCTGCCGGCTCATGAATGATCTCGACGACGCCACGCTTGACCAGGGTCGCCAGGGTGGTGCGCGGTACCGGCTTGCCATCCGCCAGCAGATCGCGAAGGTCCTCGACGCGCACGCGACCCTCAGGTGCGGCCTTCAGCGCCAGCAGGATCGCCTGCTGGTTTGGGTTGATCTTCCCTGCCACCTCCTTGAGCACCGCGACCGGCACCGTGCGCGTCGCATCCCGCACCGACGACAGGTCCTCCCGCACGATCCACTTCTTGTTCCGCATGGTGCGGAAGACCTCGCGGCTGGCGCCGGTGGCGCTTCGCAGCGACTGCTCGCGGATCACCTCGCCATCCGCCAAATGGTTGAGCACGGCATACTCCAGCATTTGGTGCTCGGTGTCCTTCTTGGCCCGCAACGAGGAGCCGACCTCGGCGCTGGTATACAGCGCCTCCTGTCCTTTGTCGGTGATGCGATATCCGGTGGCGCGGCGGAACTCGGCCGCCAGCGGCAGCATGGTGCGGAAGACTTCCCCGATGGGAGCGATGTAGTAGCTGGCGATCCAGCGCCCGAGTTCCAGCAGCTGCTCGTTCAGTACGGGCGCCGTATCGAGCACACTGATGACCAACTTGGCTTCGACCGGCGGCGGGTTGTCGTGCACCGCGACCACCACCCCAGACAGCTTCTGCTGGCGGAACGGGACGACGACGCGGCCGCCGACCACGGGCTCCGCGCCTTCGATGCGGTAGGTATAGCTGGTGTCGAGGGGGACGGGAAGAGCTACGTCACAGTAGCGCGGCATGAGCGCTACTCGACAGACTTGCTCGGGATGGGGATGCCCAGGTAGCGCATGACGATCTGCAGGTCCTTCCACGCCTCCTTCTTCTGCCGCGGATCGCGCAGCAGGAAGGCCGGGTGATAGGTGACGACGAGTTTGCCGTCATACGGCACCCCTCCCGGGTGGCGGGGGGTGGAGAACTCGTAGATCTGCCCCCGCAACCGCGCCATCGCCTCGTTCATGCCGAGCAGGGTTTTGGCAGCGACGGCGCCGAGGGCAACGATCATCTTCGGCTGGATGGTTTCGATTTGTCGAAACAGAAATTGCGAGCAAGTTTCACATTCGTCGCGCTCGGGAGTGCGGTTTCCCGGCGGGCGGCATTTCACCACGTTCGCGATGTACACGTCGTCGCGTTTGAGACCCATGCCGTTGGTAATCATGTTGGTGAGAAGCTGTCCGGCGCGACCGACGAAGGGGATGCCCTGCTCGTCTTCGTCGGCGCCAGGGCCTTCACCCACGAACATCAGTTCTGCCTCGGGATTACCGACGCCGAAGACGATTTGCTTGCGCCCCTGCTTATGCAAAACACAACGGGTACAGTCGCCAATGTCTTCCCGAATCGCGAACAATCCGTCGACTTTCGACAGTTCCGGCTGCAGGACGCTTGAGCGCGGTGGCGGCGCTTCCGTTAAATTCCTTGGTCTTTCTGGGCAAAATGTCGTCTTCAAATGCAGCAGATTCTGTGGCCACGGCTATGGTATCAGCGCTCTCGGCGATGGGCCGCCGGTAGAGGCCATAGATACCCATCTCGCGATAGAAAGAAAGACGGGCGGAGATTTCAGCTTTGGTTTGCGGATCGAGGGTGCGCGCCATCAGCGGGTGGAGACCTCGGCATTGCGCGCAGCGCGAAGCCTCAGCGCAATCTCCAGGACGCGCTGTGCCATTTCGAACTTCGGCATTTCAGGAATCTCGATTTCCTCGTGCGCAGTGACCACGGTCGCGGCATTGCGTTCGGAACCGAAACCGATCCCGGGCTGCGAGACATCGTTCATTACGATCGCGTCTACTTTTTTATTACGCAGCTTTTCGCGAGCGCGGGCGATGGCGTCGTGGGTTTCGGCGGCGAAGCCGATGATGACCTGCGACGCATTCACCCGGCGAGCGCCGAGCTCCGCGAGAATATCGGCGGTCGGCACCAACTCAAGCGTCATCTCACCCTTGCGTTTCATCTTCTGCTCGGCGCGATGTTTCGCGCTGTAGTCAGCCACGGCAGCGGTTTTGATCACGATGCTCGCATCGGCGAAGTGCGCCATGACGGCATTCCGCATCTGCTCCGCGGTTTCCACCGAAACCACTTCGGCGGCCGACGGAGGCGTGAGTGCTGTGGGGCCGGTAATCAGGATGACCTTGGCTCCGCGACGAATCGCGGCCTCCGCAATGGCATACCCCATCTTGCCGCTCGATCGATTGCCAAGGAAGCGCACCGGGTCGATGGGTTCGTAGGTCGGACCGGCGGTGATGAGCACGGTCTCACCTGCCAGGTCCTGGGAGACTCCAAGCACCGCGAGGGTTTCGGCGACAATTTGTTCGGGCTCGGCAAGGCGCCCGGCCCCGACCATGCCGCAAGCGAGGTAGCCTGCCCCCGGCTCGATAACGTGCACCCCACGCTGCCGAAGCGTCTCAAGGTTAGCGCGGGTGGCAGGGTGCTCCCACATATTCACGTTCATGGCCGGCGCGACGAGCACCGGAGCGGTGGTGGCCAAATAAAGGGTGGAAAGGAAATCGCCTGCAATCCCCTGGGCAAACTTCGCAAGAGCATCGGCCGTCGCGGGCGCAACCAGGAATGCGTCGATGCCTTGCGCCACGCCGATGTGTTCGACAGCGGAGTCAAGGTTCGGCTCGGCATTGCCTTCGCCGAACATTTCGGTGATTACTTTCTGTCCAGACAGGGCAGCAAAGGTGAGGGGACGCACGAATTCCTGGGCCGCGCGGGTCATTATGACCTGCACACTCACGCCGCGGTCCTGCAGCAGGCGCAGGACTTCGGCGGCTTTATAGGCGGCAATTCCCCCGGTGACACCCAATGCGATTTTCATATTTCGCCCAGCAGACGACAGCCGAACTCTTGTCATTCGATGCTGCACAACCGGGAACGTTTCAGAGGACGCCTACGCGTCGGCAGGCGGCGCTTCGGGCTGTTCCGCGACTGGTTCAACCACAGTCTTCTTTTCCGGGATGTACCACGCGATATTGCCTGCCTTCAGTTCCTCTTCGGCAATGCGGCAGGATTTCTTGGTCAAAGTGTCCACCGTCGGCTGGGCGCCGGATTGCAGTTGGCGTGCACGGCGGGCGGCTACAAGGATGTAACGATAGTTGCTATCGAATCCGGTCATCAGCTTCATGTTGACACTCCGTTCACTACGAGTTCGTTGAATTCCGAAACGAATCAAGTATGGACTGCACGCGCTGCATCGCTTTTTGTCGTACGCAGCAATCGGCGGCCTCAAGTATAGCCCGATCTGCCTCGGACGGCGGTGCTCCGGAATGACGAATTCGTTCCGCGAGCACAATTGCCCGAAGCTGCTCTACTGCAGTCTCAAAGTTGGCGTTTACCAGAATATAGTCGTAACTGCGGAAGTTCTCAATCTCCCGGCTCGCTTCCTTAAGCCTTCTTTCGATGATTGCGGGGTCTACGTTGTCTGAGAGGTTTCTGCGCTTGAGCCTTGTTTCCAGTTCGTTACGGGATGGAGGGAGGATGAAAACACTTACAGCCTCGGGAATTTTTGCCTTAAGCTGCGCCGCACCCTGAACATCGATGTCGAGAACGAGGTCGCTGCCCCGCGCGAGAGCCTCCTGCACGAAATGCCGGGCGGTGCCGTAGCACTTGCCGAAAACCTCGGCGTGCTCGAGGAACTCATCTTTCGCCGCCATTTGCTCGAACTTTTCCCGGCCGATAAAGAAGTATTCGCGCCCCGTCTGCTCGCTGCCGCGCGGATCGCGGGTGGTGTAAGAGATGGAGAATTCCAGCCCGGGCACAACCTTGCGCAGCTCGTTGGTCAGCGATGATTTCCCGGAACCCGAAGGCGCGGAGATGATGAAGACGATGCCGCTCATTCGATGTTCTGTACCTGTTCGCGCGATTTCTCGATCTCGCTCTTCATCGCGAGACCGAATTGCGTGATGCGCAGGGCTTCCCCGGCAACGCCGGAAGTCTTGGACAGCAGAGTGTTCGATTCTCGGTTCATTTCCTGCAGCAGGAAGTCGAGCTTTTTGCCGGATTCCCCCGGGGCGTCCAGCAATCCCAGGAAATGCTGAATGTGGTTTTTCATGCGGACGAGTTCTTCCTGGATGTCGCTGCGTTCAGCGAGCATGGCGGCTTCCTGCAGGATCCGATCCTGGTCAGCATGATTGCCGATGAGCTCCCGCATGCGTGCCTGGATTTTGTCCATGTGGGCGTGCAGCATGGCAGAGCGCAACGTATCGACCTCATCGGTCGCTTGCTGCAGGTGGTGCATCCGTTCGCGGAGTTCGCGGACGATGGTCGCACCCTCTTCTGCGCGCATGGTGTCGAGCTTCGCAATCGCATCGTCCAGCTTTTTCAGGATGGCGGCTTCCAGCGCTTCGTCGTTGGCGTCGATGGTGGATCCGCTCATCGCCCCAGGAAGTTTGAGGATCGACATGAGGTCAGGCTCGGCGTGGACGTCGAACTCCTTGGCAGCGGTACGGAATGCATCGACATAGCCACCGACGAGTTGCCGATTCACGGCCAACGACGAGCCGTCCGCGCGCTCCATCGATAAGGTGAGCTCTACGTGGCCACGGTGCAGCTTCTCCTTAAAAACGCGGCGGATCTTCATTTCCAACGCGTCACTGTCGGCCGGCATGCGCAAATGAAGATCGAGAAAACGGTGGTTGACGGACTTAAGCGTGATCGTGAAGGCGACTTGGTCGTTGAACTGACCTTTCACCTGCGCGAAACCAGTCATGGAGCGGATCGCCATAGATTTAGGGTTGTCGGTTCACGGGCTGCGGCACACCGTTCGGCTCGGCAACGGCGCTATCGAACTCGACGAACTGCAAATCATACAACCTACGGTAAGTCCCAAGATGCGACATCAGGTCGTCGTGCGAGCCGGAGTCGGCGATCACGCCCTTCTCGAGCACCAGGATGCGGTCCGCGCGCCGCACCGTTGAGAGCCGGTGGGCGATAACGAAGACCGTTCGACCAGCCATGAGGTTCTGCAAAGCGGACGAGACCAGGGATTCACTTTCGCTATCGAGGGCCGAGGTGGCTTCATCCAGGATCAGGATGGGCGCGTTCTTCAGCAAAGCGCGGGCAATCGCAAGTCGTTGGCGCTCGCCGCCGCTAAGACGCACTCCCCGCTCGCCGATGATCGTGTTGTAACCTTCGGGCAGGTTCAGAATGAAATCATGCGCCAGCGCCGCCTTGGCTGCGGATTCCACCTGCTGCTGCGAGACGTGCGGCTGTCCGTAGGCGATATTGTTACGGACTGTGTCATTAAAGAGGATGGTCTCCTGGGTGACGATCCCGATCTGCTTGCGAAGCGACGCAAGGGTCACCTCGCGGATGTCCTGACCATCGATGGTAACGCTTCCATGGCTGACGTCGAAGAAGCGAGGCAGTAGGTGAACGAGGGTCGTTTTCCCTGAGCCGCTGGAGCCGACGATGGCAAGAACTTCGCCACGCTGGACTTCAAAGTCGATATCGCGAAGGATCTCGCGGCATTCCCCATCGCCACTGTAGGCAAAGCTGACGTGGTCGAAACGAATGTGTCCCTGGAACGGCTGAAGATCGCGGGCGGCAGGCTTCTCACGGACTTCGTCTTCGGCGTCCATAAAGCTGACGATTCCCGACGACGCACCGATGGCCTGCTGGAAGTTGTTGTAGAAACCGGCAAACTTGCGAACAGGATCGTAGAGGCTGAAAACGGCCGCGATGAACGTCATGAAATGCGGCAGATCCATGTAGCCGGTCTTGATTTGCTGGCGCCCGACTAACAGGAGCAGCGCGATGGCAATGGAGCCGAGGATATCCATCAGGGGAGAGCTGATGGCGGCGGCGCTTACGGAGCGGAGGTTGGCACGGAAAAGCCGCTTGGCAGCACTGCGGAAGCGGAGCATCTCCCAAAGTTCCATGCCGAAGGCCTTGACGATGCGAACCCCAGTGATGGTTTCGTGGAGGATGTTCTGGATTTCGGCGAGGCGGTCCTGACCCTTGCGCGTGGTGCTGCGGACGCTGCGGCCCACTTTGCGGCTGGAGCCGATGATCACGGGCACGAAAATCAGGAGGATCCAGGAGAGCTTACGGCCGTAGATGAGGACGACGATGGAGGTGAAGAAAAAGGTGAAGAACTGCTGCATCATCTCGCCGAGGACGCTCGACATGGCGAACTGGACACGTTCGATGTCATTGACGATCGTCGATATGAGGGCGCCGGTGGCGTGCTTCTGGAAAAAGGCGGCGGAGCGGCGCAGGACGGCATTGTAGACGTCGTTGCGCAGGTCGGTAACCATCCCGAAGCCGCCGTAATTCACGAGGTAGGTGCCGGCGTAATCGCAAATTCCCTTGAGGATGGTGGACGCCACCAGGGCGAAGGCAACTACGGTCCAGTCATTATGCAAACTGTCGGGCACAACGTAATTCAGGTGGAAGACGTAATGCGTTCCGGGCACCGGGAAGAGCGCGATTCCCTGCTTGGAAACCGAGGGATTCAGCACGCGCTGAAAAACGGGACCAATCAGGAGGAGGCGAAAGGCCTGGAGCAGGCCAACCATGGCCAAAAGGATGACAGAAACCCCTACCGGCAACCAGTACGGCCGGAGATAGTGCATTAGAGGTCTCAATTGGCGCATTGAACAGCGTCCTTACGGTCCAGCAAAATTCAAGAGAAATTCTGCTCCTATTTTAAAGGAGTGCTGCGGCTGATGCGAGAAAACCTCGCTCCAGCGGGGCCGGATGCAGCTACTTCGGTGAGTCTCGATGAACAACTTTTACGTTGTAGCCTGCCTTGCCAAGACGTTTCTTTACATCTTCTGCGATCATCACCGAGCGATGCTGCCCCCCGGTGCAGCCGAACGCAATCGTGAGATAGCTTTTCCCTTCGCTGATGTAGTGCGGCAATAAGTAGACAAGCAGCTCCGAGATGCGCTTGATGAACTCCTGCGTTTGGGGGAAGGAGCGAATGTACCTTGCAACCGCGGGATGCCGTCCCGTCAAAGGGCGGAATTTCAAGACGAAATGCGGGTTCGGCAGAAAACGAACGTCGAACACGAGATCGGCATCGTCCGGCACGCCTTTGCGGAAACCGAAGCTGACGCAGGAGACCAGGATTTTCTTGTGGTCATGACTACGCGTACGCCCGAAGCGATCGAAGATGAGGGCCCGCAACTCGTGCACATTGAATTTTGAAGTGTCGATGGTCATGTCCGCATGCTTGCGGATTGGATCCAAACGGCGGCGTTCACTCTCAATCGAATCTTTGACAGGTACAGACATGCCGAGCGGATGGGGGCGCCGGGTTTCGCTGAAGCGGCGCAACAGAATTTCGTTGTCCGCCTCGAGATAGACCACATTCAATTTGACAATATTGCGCACCGCGCGAAGCGTGGCGGGAAGCCGGTCGAGACCTCCGCCCTCGCGAATATCGAGGACGAGAGCGGCCCGGTTAATCTCCGGGGAGTCGGCTACAAGGTCAGCGAACTGCGGAACCAGGTCCACCGGCAAATTGTCGACGCAGTAATAGCCGAGGTCTTCAAAGGATTTCAGGACCGATGCCTTGCCGGAACCGCTCATGCCGGTGATGATCACGAGTTCGGCGGGCTGCGACTTGCCGCCGGCGGCGCGTGAGGCGGTTCGTTTCGCTGGCTTCTTTTTAACCAAACGATGCGGCATGTTGCGTCATCCTACAGCAGAATTGCTGGAGTATGCGAGCGAATTGGAATGAGATCAGGCCAGGCGCAAGCCGTCCGTCCGAAGGACTTCCGGTGCACAGACGACTACGTTACGTCCCTGCTGCTTGCCGGCGTAGAGAGCGGCATCCGCGCGCCGGAGCAGCGCTTCGGAAGTTTCGTTCGGAATCGAGACCGCCAGACCAATGGTCGCGGTGACGCCGAGCTTGTTGCCGTCGAACATCACGACTTCCCCCTGGATGCGAAGGCGGATGCGCTCTGCAATTTCCTTGGCGAGGAGTTCCTCGCGATCCGAAATTACGATCAGGAACTCTTCCCCGCCATAGCGTCCGATGTAATCGTGGGCACGCACGCATTGCTGCATACAAGTGGCGGCGAATGCGATCGCAGTGTCGCCCGCGGAGTGACCATAGTTATCGTTGATCAACTTGAAGTGATCCAGGTCGAGCAATAGCGCAGCAACCTTGGCCCCTTCACGGGCGGCCCGGGCAAGTTCGCGTTCCAAGCTAACGATCACGGTGCTGCGGTTCAACAACCCAGTCATCGAATCGTGGGTTGCCTTCTGCTCCAACTGCTCGCGCAACAGCGAAAGTTCGGAGACATTGGATTCTGAAATCTCGAGCGACTCAGAAAGACCTAATGCCAGGACGTGTTGTTTGGCGAAGAGCAACAGGGCTAGAACGATAATCGCGGCTAAGCCCGCGACCGAGCGGAACCCACGGACATTTGCCGGAACCTGCGAGTAGTTATTCCAGATCAGCAGGCATGGCACCGAAAGCAAGGCAACCACGGTCAGCCAACTCACGCGGCGATCGCTGCGGTCGACTGTTTCGGCTTCCTTTGGATATTGTTTTGGCCGGAAGCTGGCGGCAACATAGGCGAGCCATGCAATCGGCACAATGAAGAGAAGGTCGTAAGGGCTGCCGGTGTAATAGTGATTCTGCGCAATCATCCGGTCCAGCAGCATGGACCCGGCGGCATACACCGCTGCACCGAGCCAAAGGCGCATGTAGAGCCAGCGCCAGGATCCCCGCGCATGGAAGCTCCAGATCGCCAGCAAGCCGATGAACACGAGATCTTCGATGTTGTACAGGCCACCGAAGGCGTGGCTGTAGGCTTCCGGCGAAGCCTGCACGTACTGCCACGGCACCACCAAGTAGGCGTAGAGAAACAGCCACCAGGTGAAGATCATCCCCATGGAAAGCGCAGTGAGTGGAGGAATCTCGCTTCGTTTGTGCGGCATGACCGTCAGTGCCGCCGTCATGGGCGCGAGATGCAGGAAGAGAAGAACGCCGCCTAATCCCGGGTCGGGCGGAGCAACGCGCAACCATAATTCGTAATACGGACCAGGCCGCTTGCGAGGCGACCCAGAACAAGGCGCCCGCGGTCATCAAGTACCAGAACCAGCGGGGCCGCGACTCCGAAGTGAACGCGTTGGCGGCGAACGATACCGCCAGGGTGGCGGCCAATACAAACTGCGCCACATCTCCAAAAACCGTCAGCGGAAATGAGGGTTGGCCGAGCAACGCGACGACCGCATACACCACTGCGATGGCCAACGCGAGCAGGCAAAGGCCCTTCTTTAAATATGCGTTTTCTGCGTTCAATCAACCGTCCTGCTGAAGCGCAAACACCTCCAGCAATGCCGGTTATCCTACTTTGAAATCAGGCGTTATGCCGAATTACCAAAGAGTGTGACTACTCTGGACAGAGTTCCTGAAATAGGATAGGAGAAATCGCATGAAAGAGGGCCCGAAGGCCCTCTGAATTTCCCCCGGGCTTATTTCTTTGCCGAGCCCGGTTCCGCTTGCTTGCGATGCATTTCCGCCTTGACCGATTCGGGCATAAACCGCGCCGCTTCGCCTTGCAGCTTCGTTTTGAGGGAAGCCGAGACCACCCGATCGTCACCTTTCATCAGGGCCTCGTACCCCTGACGTGCTACATCGGCCGGATCGTTCTCGTGCTTCCCTTCCGACCCGACCTGGGTATCTTCCATGTTCGCGCGGCGGAAGAAATCCGTGTCCGTAGCGCCAGGTTGTAATGCCGTGACCGTGATTCCGGAGTCCTTCAACTCACTCCGCAGAGACTCGGAGAACGACTGGACGAACGCTTTCGTGGCCCCGTACACCGCCTGAAAAGGCGTCGGCATGATGCTCGCGATGGATGAGGTGAAAAGGATTTTCCCTTCGCCGCGCTCCAACATGTCCGCGGAGACACGCTTGGCCAGATGAACGGTCGATTTCACGTTGAGGTCAATCATCTCCAGCTCGGTCTGCAAGTCGGTGGTGCGGGCGAACTCGCCGCCCGTGCCAACGCCCGCATTGATCGCGATTGCATCCACCGGTCGTCCGGTCTGCTTCACAGCCTGCCAGAGTTTCTCCACGCCATCGTACTGGCGCAGGTCTGCCTGCACGGCCTCCACGTTTGCGCCAGATGCCCGCAGCGTCTGGGCCGCTTGCTCGATCTCCGGGTTCTCCGCATTGATTAGCAGGTCGAAACCCTCTTTCGCGAATACTTTGGCCAGTTCGTAACCGATTCCGCTGGACGCACCCGTAACCACAGCAAAGCGCGTGCCTTTCTGTTCAGCCATTCCTGATCTCCCATGTCTAACTTGATTTATACCCATAGATGCAGGCAATGCTCGGCGGTTTTGCCGACCGGCAATAAGGATCGTGATCTGTTGCTGAGTGGATATCCCTTCGGCCACTCCGCTCATTCATCAATCTTTGATGATCGCCCGCTAGTCTGTCCCGAAGAGCTGGCCGTGCGCAGTGCGTGGCTGCTTCGGGGAACCATGAAATCGCTAGCGAGAGTGCCTTGGTTGATCGGAATCGTGTATGTCTGTCTCCTGCCTGTTTTCTCAATGGGAGCAGCAGGACAAAGTGAGGCCGAGAACACCTGTCCCCGGCCTGAAGCCGGAAGCGCGATCAGCGAACCTGCCGACCTTCACAGCATTGACGGAGTGCTGAAGGTTGACTTGACCATACGAAACGCGCAACAGCTGGACGGTTCGGTTCGCTTCTGTTACTTCGACGGGAACGGCGACGAGTCACCGAATCTCCGCGTAAATCCGGGCGATCTCGTGATCCTGCATTTGAAAAATGAGCTCAAGGATTTCAGCCCGTCCACGGCGCACGCTGCTCACTCTTTGCATAGCCAAACCGGCGTCTCGGATCCGTGCACCAGTGGCGCTATGAGCCCGATCTCCACGAACCTGCATTTCCACGGCCTCACCATTCCGCCAAATTGCCATCAAGACGATGTGCTGAAAACTTCAATTCAGCCCGGAGATCCGCCCTTTGAGTACCGGTTTCGTATTCCCGATGACGAGCCGGCTGGCTTGTATTGGTATCACCCGCACATCCATGGATTCAGCAAACAAGAATTGTTGGGAGGAGCGTCAGGCGCTCTGATCGTGGAAGGGACCGAGAGAGCGGACAAGGCGGTCGCTGGATTGCCGGAGCGCGTGTTGATTATTCGCGATCAGGATCTTGTGAACCCAAATGCTCCTCCGTCGAAATCCGAACCCGTAACCCCAAAATTCATGGTGGATCGTGACGGGGACGCCACGAACACGGGAACGGGATTCGGGAAACCTGCGAAAGATCTATCAATCAATTATGTTCCGGTGCCCTACCCCGATTACCAGCCTGCTGCGCTTGCAATGAAGCCGGACGAGCGGCAGCTCTGGCGCGTACTCAACGCTTCCGCGATTACCTACTTGAATCTTGAAGTGCTTCTTAATCGCGTTCCGCAGCCGCTCGGATTGGTCGCGCTGGATGGAGTTCCGCTCAACCAGAGTGGCGAGCCAGCCGATTTTGTAGATTCGCAAACCCACCTGGGAGTGCCTCCGGGATCACGCGTCGAGTTCATCGTAAAAGGACCGCCGGCCGGTGCTTCGGAATTGCTGGTGACGCGCAGCGTTGACACTGGGCCGGGCGGTGAAAACGATCCCAACCGCGCACTGGCGGTGATCCGCGCAAGCGAACAAGCCTCGGATCCGCGCGTGAGACTCTCTGCCGCTCCGGAGCCACTCTCAATCGCGAGGCCACCGTGGCTCGGCAGCGTGGCCCCCGTCCGCGTCCGAAAACTCTATTTCTCCGAAAAGTTGGACGACCCCAACAATCCTGCCAGTGCCACAGAGTTTTACGTCACCGTCGACGGACAAACTCCGCAGGCCTACGATCCCAGTTCTCCGTTTCCCAACATCACGGTGGAGCAGGGGACGGTAGAAGACTGGATCATCGAAAACCGCTCCAAGGAGTTACACGCCTTTCACATTCACCAGCTCCATTTTCTTTTGCTTGATTACAACGGCCAACCGGTCAACGAATCTTTTTTGCGCGATACGGTGAATGTGCCCTATTACAAGGACCAGGATCTCGCCTATCCAAGCGTGCGGCTCCGCATGGATTTCCGCGACCCCAATACGATCGGCACATTTTTGTACCATTGCCATCTCCTCGAGCATGAAGACAAGGGAATGATGGGGGTGATCCAGGTGCTGCCACCCAACCTCCAGCAAACATCCGCGGGACGATCGTCCTGTTCAACCGACAGCTCGAAGACCTGCGCTGCGAGCCCTCAGACGACCCACCCATAGGTGGTGCCTTCATCAAGAATTTACAGAGCGCAGTGGAAAAACTCCGTCGATTATTCTGTCGTTCATAGGAAGGAAACGCACCCGCAACATGCCGCAGCTATCACTCTGGTACGGGGTAGCAGACCCGATCAGCAGGAGGATGGCATGTCTCTCAACCAAATCGCATCGAAGGCACTACAGGCTTTGCGCACCGGACTGACATCGGCAGCGATGTTCCAGTTCGTAGTCGGTAGTGCATTTGCCGGCGCACCCCCACAACCCGATTCCGAAAATTCGAATACGCGTACTCCGATCAAACACGTGATTGTGATCATCGGAGAAAACCGCAGCTTCGATCACGTTTTTGCCACCTACATCCCGAGACGAGGCGAGAGCGTTTGGAATTTGCTCTCCGAAGGCGTCATCAACGCCGATGGCACGCCTGGTCACTACTTCGATCGAGCGAAACAGAAGGCAGCAACGGACGCTTCGCCCGATGCATTCCTGCTGAGTCCTCCGAAAACCCAGTTCAGCGGCGACGTCCTGCCGGCGCCTCTGGTGGGAGGTCCTACTGATTCCTACGTTTCGGGAGACAGCTTGACTCTCGCCGAGCAGTCCGAAAACGGCTTGCCATCGAATTACTATCCTTACCTGGTCTCCGGTGGCACCGGCCTGACCTCGAAGACTCCGGACACACGCATCTCGAATGTGAATTCCCTTCCTCCGGGGCCCTTCCAACTCACCAACGGCTCCTCTTTCACCTACAACTCGTATGCTGCGAGCCCGGTGCATCGCTTTTACCAGATGTGGCAACAGTTGGATTGCAGCGCCAAACGCGCGACCAAGACCAACCCCTCAGGTTGTAATGCGAAGCTTTTCCCTTGGGTAGAAGTGACGGTCGGAGCGGGCACCAACGGTTTGCCGCAACCGACCAACTTCAGCACCGAATATGCGGTGGGCGCAGCGACCACAGGTGAAGGTTCCACTTCGATGGGCTTCTACAACGTGTTGAAGGGAGATGCACCGTACTTCAAGAGCCTGGCCGACAACTACGCGATGAGTGATAACTTCCATCAATCTGTCAATGGAGGTACTGGCGCAAATCACATCATGCTCGGACACGGCGACATGATCTTTTTCAGCGATGGCAATGGCCATGCAACCAAGCCGCCCCACGATGTGGAAGTTGCCTCTGGAACAGCCAACGCAGGGATTGTGGATGAAGTCGAGAATCCGAACCCGGCGGCCGGCACGAACAACTGGTACACCGAAGACGGCTACGGTGGCGGTTCTTATGGGTCTGCCTCGTATGGTGGAGGCTCCTACACCAACTGTGCAGATCTTTCGCAGCCGGGCGTTGCTCCGATTGTGAGCTACCTCAAATCGCTGCACCGGCCAATTAAGCCGAACTGCCAGGCAGGCCATTACTATTTGCTGAACAACTACAACCCGGGATACTTCGGTAACGGCAACAACGCTTTCACCGATCCCAGCCCGAACAACACCGTCTTCACGATTCCCCCGTCTTCCGTGCGCAGCATCGGCGACGAGATGATTTCGAAGAAGGTGTCGTGGAAATACTACGGCGACCAATGGAACAACTATGTGCCCGATCCCTACCAGCTGAATTATGGCGCGGTGGGTCCGAAAGAGCGACGAGTACTGCAACATCTGCAACCCGTTCCAGTACGACACGTCGGTCATGGCCAATCCAGCTGTACGAACCGCCCACATCAAAGACACGGCCGATCTCTACAACGACATCCAGAACGGCACGCTGCCTGCAGTCTCGTTCGTGAAGCCAAGTGGATTGGTCGACGGTCATCCTTCGTCGTCAAAACTCAATTTGTTCGAAGGTTTCTCGAAAAAGATTGTGGACGGAGTCTTGTCGAATCCTGAGTTGAGCAAGGATACCGCGATCTTCATCACTTTCGACGAAGGTGGCGGCTACTACGACTCCGGATATGTACAGCCGTTAGATTACTTCGGCGACGGTACGCGCATCCCGCTCATCGTGGTCTCTCCATACTCACGCGGCGGGCATATCGCACACAACTACTCGGACCATGTTTCTATTCTCAAGTTCATCGAGAGAAATTGGAACCTGCAGCCGGTCACGAAGCGTAGCCGCGATAACTTCCCTAACCCGGTCGCGGAGTGGGATAACCCCTACGTTCCAGTCAACAGCCCGGCCATCAGCGATCTGTTTGAACTGTTCGATTTCAGCAGTCGCAGGTAAGGGAAAACGATAGCTAGCAAAACGCAAAGCCCCGCCGATCCATCTGGCGGGGCTTTCGGTTTAGGGAATTGCGAGAGCGACCGATGCGCGCTAAGCCGCGGCACGCAGCCTCCGAAATGCTGCTAGCGCGGGTAGGAATTGAACACGATGATTTGCGCGTATCAAAAGCAGCAACAAACGTTGGAAGATGTGTATTGTTTGCGACAGGACCGTTAAGGTCTACTCGAAACAAAGACATGATCCTCATGTACCACCATGTGTCCCCGGCGGGCGACGACTCGGTATTCACTGAGCCGAATTGTCACATCACCCCACACGCGCTGGAAGCCCAGATCCTCCGACTTCTTCATTTAGGTTTTCGTTTCGTGTCGACCGACACGATGGTCGACGAAATCGTGCAGCACGGCTATGTGTCCCCTCGTACGGCTGCCATCACTCTCGACGACGGATGGGCAGACAACTATCAGTATGCGTTCCCTGTTTTCCTCAAGTACCGCGTTCCTGCTACGTTCTTTATAACAACGGAGCACTTAAACCGGCGCGTTCTTGACGACCGAAAAATGAGCCCTCAGCAAGTCGCCGAGGTTCACAGACACGGCATGTCAGTCGGTGGGCATACCAGGAGGCATCCCGACCTGCTGGCACTCTCGATCGACGAAGCCAAGGAAGAAATCCGAGGCTGTAAGACGGATATTGAAGACGTGCTGGGCGCGCCTGCATCCCTATTCGCCTATCCGGGCGGAGTCTTCAACCGAGCTATCGCGGATCTAGTGGAGGAAGCAGGTTACAAAGCTGCGTGTTCGGTAATTGGCGTGGGCATCAACCGTCGCAATTCATTGTTTTGGCTGCACCGGGACGTTCTTACGGAGGGAATGAACACCCTCGCGGACACTGTGCGGCTTAGCGCGTTGCTTCGCCTTGCGTTGTCCTTCCGAACGAAAAGAAGAGTCCACCTGCAGCTCACTGCTGCAACGTGGCTTTCGAACCCTCGATAAACTGCGAACGTGTTCGAATTCCACGCGGGGTGGGGCTGGGGCTGCCACTCTCCTGTGAAGGACAAAGTTCGAGATTGCTTTCATGCCCGCCGGCAAGACTGCTCCGTCGGCTCGTAGAATTCTCTCGCTTTGCGGACTTCGATCGCATGGGCCTCAACAGAATGGCCTCAGGTCGCAGGAAAGTATTGATCCAAATGATTTCCGCGACGATATAGGCCGCCACAGGAAACCACTGCAGCGAAACCCAGAGGCGGTCGTTCGCTGAATTTGTAGCCCAATTCCAAAACGCTGAGAGCGTTACATTGCAGGTAATGCCGATCGCTATGCCAGCTGCCCAGCTGCGCCAAAGAATCTGTAGGTACCAGGCCACTGCCCAGATGACGGCGATCCCCGCGATCATCAGGATTGAAGCTGAACGATCGACGGTACGAGCGATGGCAGCAATTTTATCGGGGTAGGCGGAGGGAAAGAGCCTCCAGAGCGCGATCGCGACGATCGTGCCGCCGAACAGGAATGTTGCACCCGCAATGCGGATCTCCCGCGGAAGAATCTTAAGCGGCCAGAACAAAAGCCTCGCAAACTCGCATACGACCAGGACCAGCAGGAGATCGATCACAAATAGGCCGTAATAGTAGCCGTAGAAGTAATGAGTCGGGAATTTTGCGATCGCCCAGAGCGCAATCGTGAGTGCGAAACTAACCCATATATAGATATTGAAGCAGGGGTACGCCTGTCGTTGTCTGAATGCCAGGACGCCGACTGCTGGTTTGGCGAGCGTGGCGAGTGCCCACACGATATTGGTGGTGGCGGGGAAGGAGCTCATGCGCCCATAGTATCTCCTTCCCCGGTCGTGTCGGCTAGTGCCCGCCGTTGCCACACCCAAGAGGCGAGCAGGGCGGTGGATTTCCGTCTCCCCGCAAAACGGAGGTAGGGTTTTTGGTCGAAGTGGATGCGGCGGCTGCGCTGACCAGGATCGCTACAGCCAAGCCCATAATCGTCATCATGCGTTTCATTAGGGTTCTCCCGAGGCTGGATGCCTCGAAGAGAGTATGAACAGCCCCCCCTCTGATGAAAAGGGGCCCGGTGGGTTGTTTGGCTGATTTTGCCCCGCAAAGGGCGGAAAATCAGAGAAATCCCGCTCCGTCCGCCAAGTTTATGGAATCGGAAAGAGCTCCGGCCGCGGGTCGGAGTCGAACTGACCCATGGAATTCATACGGGCAAACGCACATCTTCGCCACCCCCCGGCGCTTCTAGAACGAGAGTCGGGTTCACAGTTGCACCTGCGGTCAGGAGTGATGGCCATCTTCATCGTGCCGAACTGCGGCTCGTTTCCGGGCATCAGGGGATCGCGATCAGTACACGCTGTTTCGCAAAACTGAGCGCTTGGTCGAGGTCGGCGATCATGTCTTCTTCGTCTTCGATCCCGGCGGAGATCCGGACCAGGTCTGGCGGCAGATCGCGCGTGGCCATGACTTCGCAAGGAACGCTCGCGTGAGACATACTTCCGGGCAGGCTGATGGACGAGTTGACGCTGCCGAAACTGACAGTGATGCGAAACAGCTTTGCCTGTTCCGCGATCGCCTTGGAAACCTCCATGGAACCGGTGGTAAAGCTCAGCACCGCCCCGGCGCCCCTGGCTTGGGAGCGTTGCAACTCGTATCCGCGCGCCTCGCGCAGCCCTGGATAATAAACGCCCGTGACGTCCTTGTGGGCGGCGAGAAAGGACGCGACAAGCTGCGCATTGCGCTGTTGGCAATCGAGTCGCAGCTTCAAAGTCTTGATCCCGCGCAGCAGGAGATAGCAGTCGAAGGGTGCGAGTGCATTCCCTTCCGCGTTCTGCAAGAAATAGATCTGACTCGCAAGGTCTTCGTCGCGCACGACGATCGCGCCTGCAGTCACGTCGTGATGCCCACCCAGGTATTTGGTCGCAGAGTGCAGGACAATATCCGCGCCGAGGTCGAGCGGATTCTGGAGGTACGGCGACATGGTGCTGTTGTCGACGCAGAACAGCGCTCCATGGGCGTGTGCGATTGCAGCGATCCGGCGGAGGTCGACAACGCGCAGGAGCGGATTGGTGGGCGATTCGACATACACCAGCCTGGTTTGCGGCGTGATCTGTTGCTCAAACCTTTCGGGATCGCACGCGTCTGCGTAACGGGCGGTAATGCCGGTTCGGTCGAGTATCTTGGAAAACAACCGGCAAGTGCCTCCATACAAATCGCTATCGGCAAGAATATCGTCGCCGTTTCTCAAGAGCTTGGTAACGGTAGCGATCGCTGCCATGCCGCTCGAAAAGCAAAATCCGCGGCTGCCACTCTCTAACGACGCCAGGTGATTCTCGAGGACTGTGCGTGTAGGATTGCCGCTGCGGGAGTAGTCATATTCCCCGAACTGATCGGCGTGCTCCTGCTCGAAGGTTGCTGTCTGATAGATCGGTGTGGAAATCGGCCGGAATTGGTCGCCCGGCGCGGGATCGAAACTGACAAGGCGGCTAGCGAATTTCATCGCGAACCTCCTCGCTCTCGGGACAACAACCCGCCGCTTCAAACGCCTGCGCAAGATCGGCAATGATGTCCTCCGGCGCCTCGAGACCGACGGAAAGTCGCACCAGTCCGTCCGAGATGCCGAGTTGCCTCCGCAACTCCGGGCCGATATCGGCGTGCGTCGTCGAGGACGGATGTGTGATCAAGGTCTCGAGGCCGCCGAGACTCTCTGCCCGTGAGCAGAGATTCACGTTGTTCAGCGCGCGAATGGTCGCGTCAAATCCCGCTTTCAGTTCGAAGGAGATCATTCCTCCTGGAGCGCTCTGCTGTCTGTCAGCCAGCGCCTTTTGCGGACAAGAATCGAGGCCGGGAAAATAAACACGTGAAACCGCTGGATGTCCCTCCAGCCATTCGGCGATGATCTGCGCATTCTCGCAATGCAATCTGAGCCTCGCAGGCAGGGTCTTGATTCCCTGCAGCACCAGCCACGCCTCAAAGGGGGCCTGCGTCGTGCCAATCGTCTTTCGGATCAAACGGAAGCGCTCCAGAAGCGCTTCATCGCAGGTCGCCAACGATCCGCCAAGCGTAGCGTTGTGCCCGTCGATGTATTTCGTGGTGGAGAGCAGCGAAATGTCGGCGCCTAGTTCCAATGGCTTCTGCAACACCGGGGTGAGGAACGTGTTATCGACAGCTAACAAGATGGAATGCCGCTTGGTGATGGCGGCAACAGCCGCGATATCGGTCAGCTTCAACGTCGGATTGCCGGGACTCTCAAGAAAGACAATGCGCGTTGCGGGAGTGATGGCCGCTTCGACATTCGCCGGATCGGATGTGTCGACAAAGGAAGCGGAGATCCCGAGGTTGTCCAGCACCTCGCGAAACAAACGCATCGTGCCGCCGTAGACCACGTCCGAAAGCACCGCATGCTCTCCAGCTTTCAGCACGGACAAAAACAGCGTTGTGACGGCTGCCATGCCGGTTCGGAAACAGACAGCGGGCGGTGTGCCTTCGAGAGCGCCGATGGCTTTTTCCAGGGCATCGACGGTTGGATTGGAAACCCGCGAGTAGCTGAAACCCTTATCGACCCCAACCGCGTCGTGGACGAATGTGCTGGTCTGATAAAGAGGAAAGAGAATCGAGCTGGCATGAGAATCCAGCGTGCGGCCGCCGTGAATGGCAATCGTAGAAATGTCGAAGTCTTGTGAAGGCACTGCAATCTCCTGGCATGGAATAGAAAATGCTCCAAAAACAACTTCGCCGCCTTGGGGACCCCCAGGCGGCTGCCAGTTTGAAAGATTGAGTGGATGAACTCAGACTTCCGAAGCTGGCCGACGACCGCCTGGGGGACGCATGGCCATATACATTCGAGAAGTGAGAATCATCGTCACGTGCAAAGTCCTAACTTAAGATTTCAGGAGTATAGCATGACCATTTTGGGGACGATGAAAATGTTGGAGGCGCGGGTCGGAATCGAACCGACGCATAAAGGTTTTGCAGACCTCTCCCTTACCACTTGGGTACCGCGCCTTAACTGAGACTGAATCGTATTTTACCGCATCGAAGCGAGGTGCCCTGAAAGCGGGTAAAACACAAAACCCTCGCTGCTGCGAGGGACCGGAAATTTTTTATGGAGCGGGAGACGGGATTTGAACCCGCGACTTCGACCTTGGCAAGGTCGCACTCTACCACTGAGTTACTCCCGCTCAGCACTACCGATTATAACAAAGCGTTGCGAACCACGGTCAAATTCGTGCCATTCCATACAGCGCGCAGAGCCGCATCAATCGCGCGTCCACTGCGGATCGTTCGCAGCGTCCACAATTTCTCCGTCGCGCATGTGAATGATGCGGTCACCAAAGCTTGCTGCCTCCGGATTATGAGTGATCATCAACACCGTCTGGCCGAATTCCTGGTTCGCCTGGCGCAGCATGTTGAGCACAATGTCGGAGTTTTTCGAGTCAAGATTACCAGTCGGTTCGTCCGCCAGGATGATTGCAGGACGGTTGATAAGTGCCCGCGCCAGTGCAACCCGCTGTTGTTCACCGCCGCTCAGTTCAGAGGGACGATGGTCCAAGCGCTTGTCGATGCCCAGCAACTGCGTGATCTTGCGGAAGAGCGCCTCGTCTTCCGCATTCGCCTTGCGCCCAGCAATGTCGCGTGCGACATGAATATTGTCGCGAGCGCTCAAGGTCGGCAAGAGGTTGAACTTTTGAAATACGAATCCAATCTTTGATTTTCGCAGCCGAGTGCGCTCAGCATCGGAAAGTTGAGCGAAATCCGTGCCGTCGATCAGCACGCGGCCGCCGTCGGCCTTGGTCAGTCCCCCAAGAATATAAAAGAGCGTCGACTTTCCGCTGCCGGAGGGCCCAACTACGCTGACAAACTCGCCCCCATCGACGTCGAAAGAAACGCCCCGCAGCGCGGGCACGTCGACCTTCCCGATCTTATAGGTCTTCACTAAGTCCTGAGCTTGGATGATGGCAGCCATGAGTCCTAGCGCGCTCCTCCCGGTCGCATCCGGGAGAGCGGTCCGAATCTTTGATATTACACGATGCGATCCGAAGGGCATGCCTGCT
Organism: uncultured Acidobacteriaceae bacterium; assembly: GCA_963703075.1. GTDB lineage: Bacteria > Acidobacteriota > Terriglobia > Terriglobales > Acidobacteriaceae > Korobacter. Next base: position 168,711 of record OY969786.1, on the reverse strand, counting down.
GTAAAAGCAAAAGGCATGGCGCGAAGCCATGCCTCGGTACCCTTGCCGGTGGATTACCACACGTTCAAGGCGACCTTGTCGGACCACTCGCTGTAGGCCGTGTTGGACCCGTCGCCGTCGATCTGGATGGCGACATTGAGTTCACTCGAACCGCTGGAAGCCGGGCCATACGTCTTATTGATGTAACTTTTCTTTCCATTGAGCGTGACTGAGATGAACTTCAGTTGTCCGTTCGAGCGCTGAAACTCGAGGGTGAGATGATTCCACGCATACGCCTTGGGCATGGTGCATGCGATTCCCGTCTCCGTCCACTTGTGGGCGGCTGCGTTATAGACGTCCCAGTCGTGATGGTCTTTGATATCGCACTCGGTCCCGAAGATGTACTTCTTCCCGTCCAGCGATTGATTTACGTCGAATTCCAGGGCCTGGGCGGCGCTTGGATCTTTCAGATAGAAATAAAGGTCATACTCGAAATTGCTGGCGCTTGGGTTTGCACCGAGTTGCTTCCACCAGAGCGCATTCGAGTAAGGCTTGCTGCCCTTGAGATAGAACTCCGCCGATTTACCGTCGAGCGATGGCGACGACACGTTCTGCGTCATCTTGTAGGTCGCGCTGGGGCCATCTCCGCTCGACCCTGCACACTTGTCACATCCGTCCCAACCGCTCATCTGGTTGATATTGGAGTAGGACTTCGAACTGGAAGGCGCCGAGGAACCGCTCACGGTGAAACTGATTCCCGCAGACTTCACGACCGTTCCGGCGGTGTCCCATGACTGCACGACAATCGTGTGCTTGCCGGAGCTTACCGTGATGTTCGTATTCACCGTGGCCGAAGCCACGCTGTACGTGTCCTGGTTGTCGAGGTAAACGATCGTCCTGGTAATCGCGTGCGAGGAAGAGGAACTGGAAGCGACGTGGACTGAGGATGAAACGGTCGATCCGTTGGTGGGAGAGCTTACGGAAACGGTTGCCGCCGCGTACGCGGTGGTGAGAGTGAATAGAAGGGTGCCGATGAATGAAATGCGCATAAATTGCCTCCGTCAGTACAACAGTCTTGCAGTGCTACGCTAGGATTTTGGCCAGAAGACTTTTGCGTCACCACACCGTCAGGTTCAGATCGTAGGACTAGGTGCTGGGCGTGGAGTTGGAGCTACCGTTCGCGCTTAAAGGACACAAGTCGCTTCACACCTTGCGTGCTGAAGGTGTGGTTTTTCGAACGGAATATGTCATTCCGATTGAAAGCGAACCAGGTCTAGTGATTGGGGCGAAGCGGGCAGGAATTCCGTTGCCGTTGCGCGAGAAGTAAATGGCCACGACCGCGAACGAAATTGTGGCAAGCGAATGAAATAGGGCTAGCGAATCGATAAATGTCACTTCGAGGAACCTCTGCAGCCGTAAGAAAAGATATGAATGCCTGCCACACGGCAAAACAAACTTCCATATGGACAGCTGCAGACTATGCCCTGAGGTTGCCCGGCAAAATCCTCCTTTGCGCTTAGTGCAGCTGCAGTTTTAACCTTAGAAGCCTTCAGGGTTCTTGCGTAATCAAGAACTAGCCTTTGTTCCGTAACACATCATTATTGGCTTTTGTTCGCAGGGTGTTAGAGAGGTGAGACTCTGGAATCCGGCGTGAACGAGCTCTCTGTGGATTTCCCAATCTGGAAAAGCAGCAACTCTGCTTCTAAGCAAATCACCTGAGGAGAGTAGCTGCTGCACTTGCGGCGCTGAAAAGAAAAAACCGGCCCGCAGGCCGGTATTCTTAGAGTCGCCGAGCGCTGTCAGGCGGCGCTGATGCGCAGCGCAGGCGTTGCAGGCAGTTCGCTCGATACAGCAACGACGGTGCGCTTTGGACCTCGCTTGCGAACTAACATCAGCCGGATCCGTTCGAGCAATTCCATGGGAGCGTGCGCGCCCTTGGGCAGAAAAACGTCGGCACATGTATCGCCAGCGCAGAACTTGGTATGTCCAGAGAAAAGAATCGCCGGGGTGAAGGGCGAAAGTTCCTTGGCAAGCCGGATGAGTTCGTTTCCATCCACCTCGGGCATCATGAGGTCGGTTAACAGCAGGTCGATTCCGCCTTGACGAAAAATTTCCAGCGCCTCGCGTCCGTTGTGGCTGGTCACCACGCGATAACCTCGAGTTTCAAGCATTACTTTTCGGATGGAGAGGGATTGTTCATTATCGTCAACGCAAAGAATCGTACGCTTCGGTTTCATCGGGGAGATGCACTTCTCAACGGAATGGGAGCGCATTCCGTCGATCACTTTCTTTCAGTTTTCTGTGAGCCAGAGCGAGGCTGATCGTACGGGTCGATACCCTCGAAGTAAAGTACTCATTGTAGTAATCATGCCTGTGCAAGATGTGGAAAAAAAGAATTTGTGATGTGCCGCATTCCATAGCGGTTACGCCGTTTCACAAGCGCAGCGTTGCTTCCGCAATTGGAACGCAGTAGCCGCCCACCCGCACATTGGTTACGTCGCCATTACTTTTCGAAGCGCGAAAATAAATACGGCTGGGCCGTTTCATCTCAAATCCTTGCTCGATGACCGCGCGCTCTTCCGACCGCACAACCCCATGTTGCACCGCCCACGCTGCACAACAGCCCCCGGCGGAACCGGTTGCCGGGTCTTCGCCGTTATAAAAGATCATCCGCGCATGCAGCGTCGAAGATGGTTCCACGGTCTCGCGGGTGACGAAATACAAAAACTTGGCATCGGTCTTCGCCAGGTAATCCGTGGCTCCCTGCAGGTTGAACCGCAGGTTGCGGATGGCGGACAACGTGCGCACTGGAACCATCGCAAACCCCATGCCGGTGGAGACGGTTTGTACGGGGAGCGCCGGGTCGAGATTGTCGACGGTCAGCCCCGCAACCTGCGCGACCGCTTCCCGGTCCTGGTGGATGAGACCGAAGTGCGGATCGCGTTGCCGCATCTCGGCAAACGGAAGCCCGCGCTCACCCTCGGAAAATGTGACTGGAATCTTCCCCACTTTCAGATCGAGCGTGATCAAGTCGGTTGGTTTCTGTTGGTGGAGCACGTAAGCCGTTCCTAGAGTTGGGTGACCGGCGAATTCGAGCTCTTCCGCAACCGTGAAGATCCGCACCTTCACGCCTTCCTTTGCTTCTACCTTGGCATCGCGGGGGAAAACAAAGGTGGTTTCCGAAAGATTCGTTTCGCGGGCGATCGCTTGCATCTGGTCATCCGTCAGGCCATGCGCGTCGGGGAAGACTGCAAGCATGTTCCCTTCCAGCGGCGTGGAGGAGAAGACGTCAACTTGGACATAAGGAAAGGTGCGCGGGCTCATTGGGAAACTCCTGGGCTTTTCATCACTGGATTCGATTAGCGCCCGAAGAAAAGGTGGCCAAAAATTTACCGAGCGCACCGGTAAGCAATGAATTCCCGGTCCACTGCTAGAATCGAGCTACGGAAGCGCAAGTGGTCCGGTGACTGCCCCGGTCTTCAAAACCGGTGTTTGGCGGGCTCGTCCCGTCAAGGGTGTGTTCGACTCGCACACGCTTCCGCCAGAATCTTCTCAACTACACCGTCATCTCTTGGCTACAACGGAAATGTGGGGCGGCGAGTTGGACATATTGTTTCTGCTCGACTGGTGCGGAAATCGAACATAAGATGCTGAAACCTTGATCGGAAAGACGGTTTCGCACTATCTAATCCTCGAAAAGCTGGGCGGCGGCGGCATGGGCGTGGTGTACAAGGCCGAGGACAGCCGTCTGCATCGCTTTGTAGCGCTGAAATTCCTGCCGCAGGACTTGGCACGCGATCCCCAGGCGCTCGGTCGTTTTGAGCGAGAGGCGCAGGCCGCTTCGGCCTTGAACCACCCGAACATCTGCACCATCCACGACATTGGAGAAGCTGACGGGCAAGCCTTCATCGCCATGGAGTACCTGGAAGGAACGACGCTGAAGCACCGGATCAACGGATGTGCGATGGACGTGGAGGATCTGCTCGGGCTCGGCATTGAAATCGCGGATGCGCTCGACGCAGCGCACGCGAAGGGCATCGTGCACCGCGACATTAAGCCGGCGAACCTCTTCGTAACCGACCGCGGGCACGCGAAGGTTTTGGATTTCGGGCTGGCGAAGGTTGGAACGCAAGTCGCGACGGCGAGTGGGACCGGGAACACCATCACACGGGCAGACGACCAACTGACGAGTCCCGGGACGACGCTCGGAACGGTGGCGTATATGTCTCCGGAGCAGGTGCGTGGCAAAGATCTGGACGCGCGGACAGACTTATTCTCGTTTGGCGCGGTGTTGTACGAGATGGCCTCGGGCGCTCTTCCGTTCCATGGAGAGACGTCGCCGCTCGTCTTCAAAGCGATCCTGGATTCGCCACCGAGGCCGCTGGTGCGCATGAACCCAAATGCGCCGCCGGAATTGGAACGCATTGTCGAGAAGGCGCTGGAGAAGACCGCGCGCTGCGTTACCAAAGCGCGGCGGAGATGCGATCGGACCTGCAACGCTTGAAGCGCAACACGGAGACAGGAAAGACCGCAGGGGTTTCAGCCGCGGCGATGGCTCCGGCCAAGTCAAAGACGAAGTTGGCTGCGATCGCAGTTGCGGCCCTGATGTTGATTGCCTTGGCTGCGGGTTGGTATTGGAGCTCGACGAGCAAGGTCAGGATCGATTCCATTGCTGTACTGCCGTTTACGAACGTCGGTGGCGATGGGTCGGCAGAGTACCTGAGTGACGGCATGACGGAATCGCTGATCAATAACCTGACGCATGTGCCGGACTTAAAGGTGAAGTCACGAAACTCGGTTTTCCGCTACAAGGGAAAGGATGTGGACGCGCAAAAAGCCGGCAACGACCTGGGGGTAAACGCGGTCTTGACGGGGCGCATGACTTCGCAAGGAAACGCGGTGCAGGTAAGTGCAGAGCTGACGAACGTGCGCGACAACACCGAAATCTGGGGACAGCAGTACAGCGGAACGCGGTCTGACATGATCGCGCTGCAACAGCAATTGGTGGGCGACTTGGCGCAACGGTTACGGTCGAACCTGAGCGGGGCACAGAAACAGCAAGTAACGCGGCAGGGGACCGGCGGATCCGGAAGCCTATGATCTCTACATTAAGGGAAGATATGCCTGGAACAGGAGAACCCACGCGGACCTGCAGGCTGCGATCGGATACCTGGAGCAGGCCGTGGTGAAGGACCCTAATTATGCGATCGCATGGTCGGGGCTGGCGGATGCGTACTCGTCGTTCAGCACTTATGGTGGCGAGCAGAATGAGAGCTACAGCAAGGCCAATGCAGCCGCGCGGCAGGCACTCGCGCTCGACCCGGCGATGGGCCATCCGCACGCGGTGCTGGGGTCCGATTACATCGAGCACGACTGGGATTTTGCGGGAGGCGAGGCGGAGTTCGAGAAAGCTTTTCAATTGGATCCGAACGATCCGACCGCCCGGCAGTGGTACGCCGAGGACATAGTTTTTGTCGGAGGACGTGACGAGAAGGCGATTGCGAGTATCGATCGCGCGCACCAACTCGATCCCTCCTCGATCATCATTGATATAGAGCGTGGATACATACGGATCATGGCACGCCGCTTCGATGAAGGCATGAAGTTAGAAAAACAAGCAGCGGCTCAGTACCCTGACTTTCCGCGCCTGCACGAGAATCTGGCGATCGGGTACTGGGGCATGAAGATGTATCCGGAGACTATCGCAGAGTTTCATACGCATGCGAAGTTGACCGGCGATCCAGACCTGGAAAGTATTGCGCAGGCGGAGGAAGAGGGCTATCGCAGGGGTGGATGGAAAACTGCGATGCGGAACGCGGCCGCGATGACGATCGAGCATAAGATCGCAGATCCAACGAACATTGCGCAGTTCTTTGCAGAGGCGGGCGATCAGGAAGCCGCATTCCAGTGGCTCAATACGGCCCTTCGAGAGCGCGACAGAGGGCTCATTCAATTGAAGACCGACTTCCGCTACGATTCTCTGCGCTCCGACCCGCGTTTTGGTGACCTGGTAAAGAAGGTTGGGCTTCCCTAGCCGTGTTCGGCGCGTGTTTTGCTTATCCAAGGGGGAGAGTTCCAGCGCCTCACGAATGATCTGAACGACTATTCCGGAGTCAGTCTTGGCGCAGGCGGCAAAAATATCGGGACGATCCAGACCCCAAGAGAATATCGACTCGATGTCTTTCCTGTAGTCCAATCCACGAGGCCTCGAAGGTTTCGACGCTCGACAGCGCGCAATGGGCGATTGGGCGAATAACGACCTGATTGTTTACACGGACAATCAGCACGCGTTACGATCCGTTTCCTTAGCATCCGGAGAAAATCGAGAGTTCTCTCCGGACGCTCGTTGCAAGTTTTTGACCCGCAGGGTTGCGGAGCTGACAAAGTCGTTTCACTGGCACGATCAACCTGGAATCCGACAATACAAACATTTACCTGGTGAGCCTCGCCGAGGAGCACCGCGCAAGCTTACTTTTGGAAACGCCGACCAATTCATGCGCTGCACACCGGACGGAAAACTCCTGGTTTATTACACATTCGACGATCATTCCATCCGTACGCTGCAGATCGAGGGCGGACAGGCAGAAATTCTTATACCGGGTGCTCAGCATCCCGCGAATCAGTTCGGGATCAGCCCTGACGGTAAGCAGTTCGTGGTCGCGGGCCGACCGTCGAGTCAAGCCGATGAACTGGACACCATTGAAGTCCACCTTTGGTCACCTCCCACGAGAGCGATCATGCAAAGCATCGCCTCCGATGGACTTTCAACCAACGAGTCCTTCGCGCCCGATGGAAAGTCGACTGCTTACCTAAGGAAGGAACATGGGGTCGAAAATATCTGGCTTCAACCAATTTCGGGCGGAGCACCTATGCCACTTACTGACTTTCACCTTTCCGGCAGTACGCTCCAAGCGATCATCTCTTGCACTTGGTCGCCGGATGGCAAACATCTCGCCCTGTCGCGGGTGTTCGCCAAGGGCGATGCAGTTGTCCTGCAGGAACCACCCGTAAAGCTTGATTCTGGCGTCCAGGAAATTTCAAGCATTTCCGCCGAGACATCGAAGCATTTCGAATAACAAAACTTTTTGGTCGTCAGGCAACATGCTCTTGCTCGGCACTGGGTGCGGTAGGACGAGAGATGAGACGAGCGGCGGGCATGCGGAGACTTCTTGCCGCGCTCTTGAATGCCACGGGCGCGAACAAGAGCACCCCGATGATCGTGATGGGCCGTCTCATGTGGAGTACAGATTCGGGGAGCTTGATAAGGAACAGAAGCAGGAAATAGGTCGCCGGACAGAGCAAGAGCGCGCGGAGTAGTGCAGTTACGCCGGTCTCTGTTGTTTTCCCAACGACCAGCATTGAGCGGCGTTCTTCCGAAAGCGCAACGAACGCACCGTCAGGATCGATCGTATGCCGAAGACCTTTGGCCAGTCGTGCCATCTTTTCGCTAACGAAACTGATTCTGAATGGACGCTGCGGCCAATCCACAAATGCCAGCATGGAAGCGCCAATCGAGTAGTAGAAGACACCGAACGTCGAGCCTGTAAGAGCGACGATGCCGGTGTGATAGGCAATCACCGTCCACATAGCGAGCGGAGCGGTTCGGCGATACAGCAGGGCAGGAACAAAGGCCAGTTCAAGAAAGATGATCGACGAACTGGTAAGGCGGGAGAAGAGCAGCGGCGGAAAGGCAGCACCGACCTTGATGAACCAAAGATGATGGTGGGTCACCCCGAACCAATGCTGAAAGAACTGTCCAGAGCGCCAGTCCGGCTCCATCAGTTTATTAAGCCCCGCTCCGAGGTACATGATGGCCGTCTGGAGTCGAAGTATCCAGCATCCCGCTCGGCGCTCAAATAAGCCGGTCAAGATCAACAGGAGTGACCCATAAAGCATGTTGTTGGAGTAGAAGGGCTTGGATGCCAAGATGGAGACGAAGACTGCGGCACCTGCGATGAAGGCGCTGAGGCGCACACTAACGTTGAAAAGCAAGCACAGTGCGGAGCCTACGAACAAAACACTCAGGGTGGCGTGCAGCAGCTTGTGCGCCAGATCGCCGTCGAGCGCGGGCGTGAATGGCAAATAAGGTCCCTGCGACAGGAACGTACGGCAACACGAGGAATGCCGCCGTCACGAGCTTTGCCATGAGGAGCACGTTGGGCGGCAGTTCAGTTCCGTAAATTGAAAAGAGATTGCGACGCGGCCGTTGAAGCCCGGGCGGAGCGGATAACGGCGTCAATTCCGGAGGGCTGGCCATTGCCATCTCCTTGTCGGGCCCTTGCCATTCAAAGTCCAACTGAGTTGGACCTCCGCACCCTCTCGCGCTCCATAGGTCGTCTCGTACTGATGAATGACATCCATGATGTGCTCGGCGGGATTTTCGTACACACCAAAGGGTTCTGGCAGGCGGTAGCGTGCCAGGATCTCACGATCGGTGAGCTCATGATGATTCACCACGACTTTCAGCGTGTAATCGGTGACGTAGTCATTCGGCGCCCAGCAGAAATATCGGTAAGGCGTGAGCCGGGCGTAGGCGATTCCGGCCACTTGCAGGGCGAGCAGCACGACTGCACCCAGTACTTTCAGGCGAGATCCAAACCGGTTAAGCGGTTCTGAGGACATGTGAACTCTAATTTTGCGGCGTCTCGAGGCGAACACCACGCTTGCAAGTCATTCCCACTCGCAAAATTGAGCGGATGTATATCCTTGGCAGTGGCCGGTGTCAAGCTGAAATCTGCGTGGATATCGTCGACACGGGCAGTAGTCCATATCGTGGCGTGGGGAAACGCCGATGCTACTCAGTGGCGGGCGAGAAGGATGTTCCTAGCAACGGCTAAAGTCTGCGCTGACTGGGCTTCTCTGCTTTTGAGAATCAATGTTTCATCGGGTAGCGACGATCGAGTTCCAGGTTCAACTCCAGCACATTCACGCGCGATTCGCCCAGGAACCCTAGCTGACGTCCTTGGGTGTGCTTCGCGACAAGAGCTTTTAGATCCTCAGTGGAGATTCCGCGCTCATGCGCCACGCGAGACAGCTGAAACTCTGCATTTGCCGGCGTGATGTCCGGATCTAAGCCAGACGCTGACGTTGTGACCAGGTCCACTGGAACCAGCCCGCTGTGATTCTCCGTCCCTGCTGCAGCCGTATCCTGCTGCACCCGGTCGATCAATTTCTGGTTGGTGGGGCCGAGGTTGGTTCCGCCGGAATTGGCAGCGTCGTAGCCGTTTCCCGCTGCCGAGGGGCGCGACCGAAAGTATGCGGCGCCTTGAAACGGCTGTCCGATGATTCTTGAACCAACAATGACTCCGTTCCTCGAGATCAGCTGGCCATTTGCCTTATCGTGAAAGAGCACCTGCGAGATTCCAGTAACCATCAACGGGTAGACCAGTCCCAGCAGGATCGTGGTCACGATCGTCATCCAAACCGAAACAATGAGATTTTTCTTCACTGTGAGAACTCCTACGCCAACCGAATACTCGTTATCAGCATGTCGATCAGCTTGATTCCGATGAATGGGACGATCACGCCGCCGACCCCGTAAATCAGCAGGTTTCGACGAAGAATTGCGGCCGCGCCCATGGGGCGGTACTTAATGCCGCGAAGCGCCAAGGGGATCAACGCCACAATGATCAAGGCATTGAAGATGACGGCCGACAGAATGGCGGATTGCGGCGTTTTCAATCGCATGATGTTCAGCACGCCGAGCACGGGAAACGTTGCTGCAAACATCGCCGGAATGATCGCAAAATACTTCGCCACATCGTTGGCGATCGAGAAAGTCGTGAGCGCGCCGCGGGTCATCAACAGTTGCTTCCCAATCTCCACGACTTCGATCAGCTTGGTGGGATTGGAGTCGAGATCGACCATGTTGCCCGCTTCTTTGGCCGCCTGCGTTCCGGTGTTCATGGCCACGCCGACGTCCGCCTGCGCGAGAGCTGGGGCGTCGTTCGTGCCATCTCCGGTCATGGCAACCAGTTTCCCCTCTGCTTGTTCTTTGCGAATCAAGTCCATTTTGTCTTTCGGAGTGGCCTGCGCCAGGAAATCGTCCACCCCGGCCTCGCGAGCGATGGCGGCAGCGGTCAGGGGATTGTCGCCGGTGATCATCACAGTGCGAATTCCCATCGAGCGCAGCTGGTCAAAACGCTCCCGCATGCCACCTTTAACTACATCCTTCAACTCAATCACTCCCAGGGCTCCACGACTGCGCTCCGCTACCACCAGGGGAGTACCGCCGCGCCGGGAGATTTCTTCCACCGTCGCCCGCACTTCGGCATGCATGGAATTCGAGCTTTCGGAAAGATAGCGCTCGATCGCGTCTACCGCCCCTTTACGAATTTCGAAGCCATTCAGGTTCAAACCGGACATGCGCGTCTGCGCGGAGAATGGAACGAAGTGCGCTTCGTGCGAGGAGAGTTCGCGGCCGCGCAATCCATACTTCTCTTTGGCCAGAATGACAATCGATCGGCCTTCCGGTGTTTCATCCGCCAGCGATGAAAGCTGCGCGGCATCCGCCATCTCGTTTTCCGTCACGCCGGGCGCCGGAACGAATCGAGCAGCCTGCCGATTGCCGAGGGTGATCGTTCCCGTCTTGTCGAGCAGCAACGTGTTCACATCACCTGCTGCTTCGACGGCACGGCCCGACATCGCCAGGACGTTATGTTGAACGAGTCGATCCATGCCTGCGATCCCGATCGCCGACAGAAGACCGCCAATGGTCGTCGGAATGAGGCATACCAGCAGCGATACCAGTACGAAGATCGACTGCGGCGCGCCGGAGTAGATCGCGAAAGGTTGGAGCGTGACCACCGCCAGCAGAAAGATAATCGTCAGCCCGGCAAGCAGGATGTTGAGGGCAATCTCATTGGGCGTTTTCTGTCGTTCTGCCCCTTCGACCAGCGCAATCATGCGGTCCAGGAACGTCTCGCCCGGGTTGGAAGTAATTTTGACCTTGATCTGGTCTGACAGCACGCGGGTGCCACCGGTCACGGCCGAGCGGTCGCCACCCGACTCGCGGATCACCGGCGCCGATTCGCCGGTGATCGCCGATTCATCCACCGACGCCACGCCGTCGATGATTTCGCCATCGCCCGGGATCAATTCTCCGGCAGTGACCATCACCACGTCGTTCACCCTCAGCTTGGAACTGGCGATTTGTTCCACGGTTCCGTTCGCCTGTAAACGGTTCGCCAAAGTTTCCGAGCGTGCTTTGCGAAGGCTGTCTGCCTGGGCTTTGCCGCGGCCTTCCGCCATTGCTTCGGCGAAGTTTGCGAACAGCACGGTGAACCAGAGCCACAGCGTGATTTGCAGGTTGAACCTGAAGCCCGTGTGCGGATGCAGGAGCAACAAAACGGTTGTGACGACGCTCCCGACCTCTACGACGAACATGACGGGATTCCCCATCATTTTTTTGGGGCTGAGTTTGACGATCGCATCGACCAAGGCGCGACGGACGATCTTTAAATCCCAGAACGGCTTGCTTTGTGCGTGGCCCGCCATATAGACCTCAAAACGCCTTTCCTGCGTTCATCTGCAGATGTTCGAGAATTGGACCGAGGCTCAACGCAGGGAAAAACGTGAGTGCGCCGAGAATGATGATGACGCCGACCAGCAACATGGAGAACAACGGGGTCGTGACCGGAAACGTGCCGACCGATGCGGGTACGTACTTCTTCTTCGCCAGGTTTCCGGCGATCGCCAGCATGGGAATGATCATCAGGAAACGGCCAGCAAGCATGGACACTCCAATCGCGCTGTCGTACCAGGGCGTGTTGGCGGTGAGTCCCCCGAAGGCCGATCCGTTGTTGCCGGTGGCAGAAGTGAAGGCGTAAAGAATCTCAGTTAATCCGTGGGGTCCAGGGTTCAGAATTCCCGCTGTGCCGAAAGGCTTCACAGAGGAAATGGCCGTGAAGATCAGGATCACAAGTGGGAAGATCAGCGCCACCAGCATCGCCATCTTCACGTCGTAGGCCTCAATTTTTTTGCCGAGATATTCTGGCGTGCGGCCCACCATGAGACCGGCGATGAAGACGGCGAGCACAACGTAGATCAGGATTCCGTACATCCCCGCGCCCACTCCGCCGAAAATCACTTCGCTCAACATGATGTTGACGAGCGGAACCATCCCTCCGAGAGGTGTAAACGAATCGTGCCATCCGTTGATTGCCCCGCAACTTGCATCGGTCGTGATGGTGGCGAAGAGCGCCGTGTCCGCGATGCCGAAGCGCACCTCTTTGCCTTCCATATTTCCACCGGCTTGCTGTAGGCTGGCGCGTTGATCGACCCCATGCAGGAGCGGATTTCCTGCCGCTTCTGCCCAGTAGGCCGTCGTAACTCCTACCAGGAAGAGCGCAGCCATCGCGCCCCAAACGGCCCAACCATGCCTCTGCGATCCGGTCATGCGGCCCAGCGTGTAGGTCAGGCCGGCAGAAATCGCGAAAATACAGAACATCTCGAACATATTCGAGAGTGGAGTCGGATTTTCAAAAGGATGAGCGCTGTTCGCGTTGAAGAAGCCCCCGCCGTTCGTCCCAAATTCCTTGATGATCTCTTGCGAGGCGACCGGGCCTTGCGCAATGGTCTGGGTCGTCACTGTATCCATTAGAGGCTTCCCGTCGGCTCCCGTTAAAGGTTTTCCATCGGAAGAGGTCTTCGCGACCTGCTGCGGCTCAATGATGGTCACTGTGTCATAAGGCTTCAGGTTCTGGACTACGCCCTGCGACACCAGGAACAGTGCCCCAACGATGCAGAACGGAAGCAGCACCCAGAGCGTGGCCCGCACCATGTCGACCCAGAAGTTACCGATTGTCTCCATTTGCCGGCGGGCTATGCCACGAATGAACGCGATCGCCATCGCGATGCCAACCGCCGCAGACATGAAGTTGTGATAGGCGAGTCCGGCCATCTGGGTGAAGTAGCTCATTATCACTTCGCCGGAGTAAGCCTGCCAATTCGTGTTGGAAGTAAACGACGCTGCCGTATTAAACGCGAGGTGCGCCGGGCCAACCGCGCCAAACTTCTGCGGATTGAATGGCAGATGACCCTGCACACGCTGCATGACATAAAGCACCAGCATGGAAACCGTGCTGAACAGCAACATAGCAATCGCGTACTCGGTCCACTTCATTTCATGCGCTTCATCCACGCCGGTGAGGCGGTAAATCAGGCGCTCCAGCGGGCGCAGCACCAGATCGAGAAAGGTTTTCTCCCGATTGAAGACGCGGGTCATGAAGATCCCCATCGGTTTCGTCACCGCGAGAATCAACAGCAGGAAAAAAACGATTTGTAACCACCCATTGGTCGTCATATCAGAACTTCTCCGGACGCAACAGCGCGTAGATGAGGTAGACCATAAGAAGTGCGCATAGGGTCAGCAGGATCATCGTTCCCGGGTTCATACTTCCCCCTCACCGGATCCGATCGCAGAACTCCACATAAGCGATCGACACTGCGAAAAACAGAATTGTGATGGCGATGTAAATTGCGTCTTGCATAAGCTCTCTCCCACGGTCGTTCTTTTGTCTTCGCGGCCGCTCATCAGAATTTCACCAGGATTGCCATATTCAGCCGATTTTCATTCTTGCGGAGGTCCGGCGCCCAACCCGGAACCACCGATCCAGGCGCTCCGGTGTTGCCTCCCGGCGGCGTAACGCCGCCCGAACCGGAGAAATACGGCACGTTCGAAGCGCGATAGTTGTATTCCCAACGGAAGGTGATGTATTGGCTCGGCATGTAATCGAAGGTCGCTGAGGCGTCCCACGCTTTGTACGGATCGCCGGGATTTTCTGTGAAATAGGGTGTCCCCGAACTCGCCGTCGCTCCGTTAATCGGCGGGAGCAGGACGAGATAACGGCCTGGATTATTGATCGCGCCGCCACCTAACGTGAAACCGTAGCGATCCTTGTCGAACCAGAATCGGTTGTAGAACATCGCTCCAAGGAAACTCTGCTTCGGACCTTTGGCAGAATCACCTGCGCAACTCACGCCTCCACCATGCTCGCAACCGGCATCGCCGGTGAAGGAGAAGGCGGCCTTATCAAAAAAGCGCGAACCATTGTCGTAATACTTCACTTCCGCGCTATCGTCGGTGTGGTAGCGGATACGGCCGGGAATGCCTAGCGCATCCGCGCCGAGCGCGTACTGATTCCCCACGATGGAGAGCCATGGCGTCGGACGCCACAGAATTTGCCCGCCGACTCCGGGGCGACTGTTAAACCTTCCATACGATTGCCACCCGTTGATGAACCACGGTTCGATCTTCAGGTGTTCCGAAGGAAAGATCTGTGCGCGAACCCCGTTGAAAAACCAGGGGGTATTCGATGAAACATAGGAAGGCTGATAAGCCCAGTTGTCGAAATTGTAGTAACTGAACAATCCGATGTACGACATGAAGATCCCGGCATCTACGTTGATACCGTGCAGCGCGTTGAAATGGTAGCCACCGTAGGCCTCGGACAGGTACCGATAGGCGTCGGCAAGATTCCACTGTCCGCGCGCCGTACTGGCATCATTCCGTGGCGTAGTCTGTGAATACATCCCGAACTGCGTCATGATCCGGGCGCGCACGTTGTCGTAGTGGAAGTCTCCGCCCACCCCGAGTTGCGTTACCTGAACCTCATCCGTACGGAACACTTCACTTGATCCTCCGATGGTGTCGTCCTTCGGATGAGCGAAGTCGTAAATGTAATCGACGTCGGTCCTGATTTCGGGGGTGAAAAACTTGCTATCGAAGGCAGGTGTCTTGGTTCGCGCGTTCCCGTTCAGCCACGACCAATCGGCAAAAGCAAAAGGTTCCGCTTTTTCCTTTTTTGCGGATGCTTGCTCAGCGGGCTGGTTCGGGGTTTGTTCAGTCACTGCCGCTGCGGGTTTCCCTGTTGCAGCGACGGTAGAAACAGGCACGGCGTCCGGATGAGCCGGCTCGACAACGTTGCTTGTGTGCGGTGTGGGTGATTGCGAAGAAGGAGACCGCGATGCAACCTTGTCCAATTGTTGCTGCAGGAGCTGCACCTGGACGGCCAAGTCTTTCACCTGTTCACGTAGCTGCTGCACGTCATTGGAAGACGCCGTGGAACCTGTTTGCGAGTCGCTCTGCGCCGAGACGAATACCGGCACCAGCAGGACGACGAGGGAGAAAAAGACTGTTGCAACAATGCTGACACGACATCCAGAGTTGAGGACTGCTAGCCGATTGTTCATTCCGAGCCCTTCTCTATCAGAAAGCAGAGCTCGTAAAGTGTGTCTAAAGGAAAAATAAAAAAGTCGTAAAGACCACCCGGCAACACGCCTTTAAAAGGCGGACTTGGTTGAGATGGTGTGTGCGGCCGGGGCTACGCTACTTCGTCGCCCGGCTCAAACCGATAGCCGACCCACGGTTCGGTGAGGATGTACTTCAGCGAGCCTTCTTCCGGCTCCAGCTTTTTTCGAAGGTGATTGATGAAGACACGCAGATACTCGGGCTGCTCGGTGCTGTTTGAACCCCACACCGCCAATAGCAGCGCGCGATGGGTAATCACTTTATTCGGGTGTGTCGCAAGGTAACGCAGAAGGTCGAACTCCTTGGGCGTAAGGCGAACTTCCCTGCCGGCAACCAGCACCATCCGCGAATCGGAATCGATCTGGAAGTCGCCGATTTCTATCCGCTTGCTGTCTGCCTCCTGGTCTGCCAGCATTCCGGTTCGTCGCAGCCCTGCGCGCACCCTCGCCAGCAGCTCATTCATGTTGAATGGCTTGCTGACATAGTCGTCTGCCCCCGCGTCAAGCGCCTCGACTTTGATTTTCTCCTCACCGCGAACCGATAATACGATCACCGGCACGTTCGACTTCGCGCGGATGCGACGGCAGAGTTCCAGCCCCGGCATGTTTGGCATCGACAGATCGGTAATCACAAGGTCAGGCGCCCATTCCCGCATCACTTCGAGAGCCTCGTCGCCGTCCCCCGCGGTCCTTACGTTGTAACCGTGACTCGCTAACGTGGTGCGCAGAACACGGGTAATCTGCGGCTCGTCATCAACGACCAGAATATTGCGACGCACGTCATTCCCACGCATTTCAGCGAGCCTCCTGCGTCACAATGTGCACATCGACTGACGGCGCATCGCGAAGAAATTTGTGGATTGTGGAAAGGTAAAGGTACCGTCGAAAACCTTTCACTGCCGACCTGCCGAAAACGATCTGCGTGATATGCCTCTCCCGAACGACCTTTGCGACCTCTTCCGCAACCTTCTTGCCCGTCACGCGGATGGTTTGGGCGCCTAGATTGTCGGCGAAGCGAAAATTCTCCTGCAAGGTTCTTCGATTTTCAGGAGAACTGTCGGCTCCCACATCCACATAAATGACGTAAAGCTCCGCTTCGATACGGTGCGCCATGCGGGAAGCGCGCGCCATCAGGTACTGCGCGGCAGGGTTAGAGCTGATGCAAACTCCAATTCTTTCCGTAATTGGAACGCGTTCTTCGATGTGCTCTTTTTTTAGATACGACTCCAGGCTTTGATCAACGACGTGGCTGACTTGTTGTAACGCAATCTCACGCAAAGCGATCAGGTTCCCGGGACGGAAGAAGTTGCCCAGCGCGCGCTCAGTCCGATCAAGGGGATAAATATCCCCTCGTTTCATGCGATTTTGCAGGGCTTCCGGCGTCAAATCGCTCAAGACAATTTCGTCAACGCGTTGCATCACCCAGTCCGGGACAGTCTCACGGACGATCACACCCACGATCCGTGAGATCAGCGGCGTGACGCTCTCAATATGCTGCACATTGATGGTCGAGATCACATCGATGTTGGCATCCAGTAGTTCCAGGATGTCTTCGTAGCGCTTGCGATGCTTGCTCCCATCAACGTTGGTGTGCGCTAACTCATCGACCAGTACGACCCTCGGTTTACGAGCGAGAATCGCATCCACGTCCATCTCGTCGAACATTGTGCCCTTATATTCGAGCTGTTTGCGTGGGACCGCTTCTAGCCGACTCGCGAGTTCCGCGGTTGCCGGACGCCCATGTGTCTCGACGACCCCGATCAGAACATCTTCGCCGCGACTGCGCCGCCGAATGCCCTCGCTGAGCATGCTGTAGGTCTTGCCGACGCCCGGCGCATACCCGAGAAACACTTTGAATAACCCGCGCTGTTTGGTGGGCGCGGTCTCCTCCAGCCATTGCTCGGGTGTCTTCTGCACCGCCATATTGTCGTCAAATAGCTAGAGCTTGTCGAATGCGCGTAAAATTCGCGCTGTGAACGCCCTCAATAAGCCTGTCGCTCGATTCGCCTTGGGAGTGCTGGTCATCGCACTCATCGTGGCCGTGTACCGGCTGTGGATTCACGTCAATCCCGCCACCGTTGGGTTCACTCTCCTGGTAGCTGTCCTCGTAATATCGGCCGGATGGGGATTGCGGTATGCCGTGTTTCTGTCGATTGTTTCCACCCTGGCGTACAACTTCTTCTTTCTGCCTCCGATTGGAACCTTTACCATCTCCGATCCGCAGAATTGGGTCGCGCTCACCGCCTTCCTCTGTACGGCGATCGTGGCAAGCCAGCTTGCGGAACGTGCTCGACGCGAAGCGCTCAGCGCGAACCAGCGCCGTGGCGAAGTCGAGCGGCTCTACTCTCTCAGCCAGCAGATGCTGGCGGCCGACAACATTCTCACCCTGGTGAATGCTATCCCGCGCAATGTAATCGAAGCCCTCAATGCCGCCGTCGCCGGCATGTTCCTGGTTGAACGCAAAAAGGTTTACTACTCCGATCTCAAGGCGCAGGAAGCAATCGGCGAGGAGGAGTTGCGGAGCGTAGCCACGCGAGGCGAGCCCATCTTCCGCGCCGCTGACGACGTCAGCATCGTGCCGCTGCGCGTCGGGGTTCGTTCCGTGGGCGCGCTGGGCGTGGCGGGTGCGGCTGTCAGCCGCCAGATCCTCGACGCAGTGGGCGGCCTGATCGCGATCGCGATCGAAAGAGCGGGTGCGGTCGAAAAGCTGGCGCATTCCGAGGCGAACCGCGAAAGCGAACGCTTGCGCTCGATCCTGCTCGATTCGGTGACCCACGACTTTCGCACTCCTCTCACCTCGATCAAGGCTTCCGCACAAACCATGCTCGGCAACGGCGGGTTACCCGAAGACGCCCGCAAGGAGTTGCTGACCATCATCAATGAAGAAAGCGATCGCCTTGACCGTCTCGTCGGGGAAGCGGCGCAGATGGCTCAGCTGGATGCCAATGCCGTGGAGCTTCACCTTGAGCCGCATGCGATACGGGAAGCCATTGACATCGCGGTTGCTTCCTCCAGGAGCGCGCTCGCCAAGCATTCCCTGAAAATTATCGCCGACGACAATCTGCCCGTGGTCAACATGGACCTGCGAAGGATCGCCGAAGTTCTAGCGCAGCTCCTCGACAACGCCGGAAAGTATTCTCCCGAAGGAACGCTGATCACCATCACGGCCGAGACACAGGAAGGAAAACTGGTGGTAAGCGTCGCGGATCGTGGTCCCGGGATCGAGAGCATCGACCAGGGAATGGTCTTCGACAAGTTCTACCGCGGCCGAGGCCAACGGTCGATCATCGAAGGAACGGGAATGGGACTGGCGATCGCCAAGGCTCTAGTGGAGGCGCATAACGGCACGATCAGCGTCTTCAGCCAACTCGGCCATGGATCGGTGTTTACCATCGCACTGCCGATGCGCAATCTTTAGAGGTCTGCGGGTCTGCGGCAACGTGCCGATCGTCGACCAGAAGCATTTCTGCCCTGCGGGCTGCTAAACTCTACGCTCAATCGACATGAACGGCGAAACCATCTCCCATTATCAAATCCTCAGGCCTCTGGGCCGGGGAGGCATGGGCGTGGTCTACGAGGCACAGGACGTTACCCTCGACCGCAAGGTCGCCATCAAGTTCCTCACCGATACGCAGGAGGACTTGGATGACGCTGTGAAGAGACTGCAGCGGGAGGCGCGTTCCCTCTCCGCGCTCAACCATCCGAACATTTGCACCGTATATGAGCTCGGCGAGCACGAGGGGCGGCCTTACCTCGTAGAAGAGCTATTGGTGGGCGAGACTTTCCGTGAGGTGATCGCAAAACGGAAACTCGCGCCGGAAGTCATCCTGGAGTTGATCACGCAGGTTGCTGACGGGTTGAAGGCCGCGCATGCGAAGGGACTGGTACATCGCGATATCAAGCCGGAAAACCTTTTTCTGACTGACGAAAATCGAGCCAAGATCCTGGATTTCGGTTTGGCGAAGCAATCGATACGCGCCGTCCTGGCTTCGCCCGATGCAGCCACGCTCGACGCCGATCCCAACCTGATCACGCTCGATGGTCGCATCGCCGGCACCTTGGATTACATGTCTCCCGAGCAAGTCCGCGGCGAAACCGTGACCGCCAGCAGTGACATTTTCGCTCTTGGGGTCGTGCTTTGTGAAATGCTGCGCGGTACCCATCCGTTTCGCAAGAAGTCTCCTTTTGAAACCGCCTGCGCCATCATGATGGACTCCATGGAAACCGCCATCGCTCAGCAGCAACTGGTGAGCGGCCTGGATGCCGTGCTCAACAAAATGCTGGAGAAGGATGCCAAGGATCGCTATGCCGACGGCGGAGAGCTGCTCAAAGCGCTGAAGAGTGTGGGCTCCGCGGCGGCATCGATCTCCGGCAGCATGGTCGCGCCGCCTCCCGGGGCCCGACCCTCCCTCGCGGTCCTGCCGTTCGCCAACCTCAGCGCCGATCCGGAAAACGAATACTTCTGTGATGGTCTGGCGGAAGAGCTGATCGGAGCGCTGGGAAAGCTGGAAGGTCTCAAGGTCGCCGCCTGGACCTCTGCATTCCGCTTTCGCGGTGGGGATGTGGACATTCGCCAAGTCGGAAAGAAGCTTGGGGTGACCAGCGTGCTCGAGGGCAGCTTGCGGAAATCCGGCACTCAGCTGCGGGTGAACGCCAAGCTGCTCGACGCGGAGAACGGCTACCACTTGTGGTCGGAGAGCTATAAGCGGGAGATGCGGGACGTGTTCGACATCCAGGAGGAAATTGCCCGCGCCATCGTCGATCAGCTCCGCGTTAAGTTGGGATTGGAAAGCGAGAAGTCGCTGGTCGCGCCTCCCACGGAAGACCTCGAAGCCTACAACCTCTACTTAAAGGGACGCTACTTCTGGAACCGTCGAGGGCCCGCCGATATCAGCAAGGCAATTGAAAACTTTCAACAGGCGCTCCATAAGGATCGCCGCTTCGCCCTCGCCTTGGCGGGTCTTGCGGATTGCTATATCGTCCGCGGTATTCACGGTACCCATAATCCGCAAGAGGTCTTCCCTGGAGCGCTTGAGTACGCCCGAGAAGCGCTCGCCATCGATCCGAAGATGCCGGAAGCGATGACCAGCCTGGGATGTATCGAGGCTGTGTACCAGTGGAATTGGGCGGCAGCCGAAGAACTTTTCCTGCAGGCGATCGGGATCAATCCGCAGTACGGAACCGCGCACCACTGGTACGCGGCTCACCATCTTTTGCCGCTCGGGCGTTTTGCCGAAGGACGAGAGCAGATCGAACTGGCGCTCGCGAACAATCCACTCTCGTTAGCGGTCCTGGCCACTCTGGGGCTGCTCGCTTACTTCGAGGGCGATTCCTCCACTGCCATTCGCGAGTACCAGAGAGCGCTGGAAATGGATCCGAACTTCGCTTTGGCGCACTACTTTCTCGGACAAGCCTACGAACAGGAAGGACAATATTCTCCGGCGATCCAATCGCTCACGCGAGCCTTGGAACTCACGCCGGGAAGCTGCGAGATCGAGGCAGCGCTGGCGCGCGCCAGCGCGATTGGCGGAGACACAGAAGCGGCAGAGCGAGTGTTACAGCGACTGCGCGAAAAAGCGCAGGACCAATACGTGTCGCCAATGTTGCTTGCGCAAGTGCTGCTTGGATTGAATCGCAGGGACGACGCCATCGTAGAGTTGCAACGAGCGCAGGCGGTGCGGGCAACGGACCTGATCTGGTTGAAGGTGCGCCCGGTATTCGCATGCGTGCGCAACGATCCGCGGGTCACAGCAATCATGGACGCGATGGGATTAGCGTCGTAGCCATTTACGGTCACGCATTGGAACCACTCGGCGGATAGAACGTGTACGACAAAGTATAGCGTTCTCCCGCGAGGATCGGTGTGACCGCATGGAACGACCGTGCTGAGATTTCGAAGGCGAACGCACTCCGGTGTGCCGGCAGAAACTGCTTTTCGTTTGCCTGTTTCTTTCTCGATGGGTCTCCGTCGAAGACACACAAAAGCCCGCCGTTCGCGCGCGTCCAACCCCGGTTCAAGTGAATGATCAGTCGATGGGTAAAGCGAATCGGCGCCAGGTCGCAGTGTGGTTTCAAAGAGCCTCCTGCCAGCAAACGGTGGGCGGTGACTCTTACAAACCCTTCCCTTTCGATCGAGAAAAGATTCCCCATCGCGATTCTGAGTTGAGCAAGCGTCTCTGGAGCCGACAAGGCATCAAGCGGAGGCGGCAGATTTTCGTATTGCAAGCTGAGGTCGGCATAACCCGTGTAACCATCGAGCTTTCGCAGCTGCCACTGCGCTTTTTGCTCGAACCACTTGAGCATGCCTTCCGCCACGTCGGTTGCCAGGAAGTCGGATGCTTCAAAGTGAGGATAAGGCCGCTCGCGTACCACAACGCCCCCGAGTTGAAAGGGAAAGATGGGAAGAGTTTTTCGTGCGAGCGCCATGTTCTAAGGCCCCACTCAGGCGGTGACCAGCGGACCGTGCTTTTCCGGGCTGCCGCTCTCCGAGTTCTGCGCCATGTAAATCAGAATAATGTAGGTCACATCCAGAACAAAGATGGTCGCAAACAGGTAGACCATGAAACTGGACTTCAACCAGTCTTTAATCATGAAGCAACTGCCCAGGGAAAGTATTCCGGTTCCCAACATTTTCGCCCATGCGGCGCCGAGCGAAATTCCGTTCATGCCCGAACGGCTGAAGAACATGAAAATAAACAGCAAGCTCATGACCAGGTTAATCATGTAGGCGTCTTCCACGCCATACCTGTCTTTGAAGCTGTAGTGAAATGTCATCTGTGCAATGTAGGTCGACGCAAACATCGCGATGCACAGCGGAAAGAAATATTGTTTGATCAGGGGAATAACCTGGTTGGCGCGGCCATAGCGAAACAACTGGTAAACAATCACTGCATCGGTGACCAGCCATGCCCAGCGAATCCCTTCGATGAGTTTATTCGGAAAAGGAAATTGCACTGCGTAGATGAACTCCCAGGTGAAGTTCAAAGCAACGCAGAGCATGGGTATGCCGTAGGTCTGGTCCTTGAATCCCTTGCGAATAATCAGGATGTAGGCGAGCAGCCAAAGCAAATCGCCAACGATGTTAATGATTCCCAGCCAGACCGGTACGCCGGAAATTTGGACCATGCTGTACGGCAAGGAAATCCTCCATCAAGCAGCACGCCGAAGCAGGAGCATTGCTCCGTGCGCGCAGGCACTGCCATCAACCAGCCACCTCAAAACAGCGCGAATTATCGCGCAAATTGCATGGGAAATGCTCGCGCACTCCTAGCAGAGAGGGCCGGTAATGGGATCGCAAGCAATTGCGAGGTTCTTGATCGCGTCGTAGTCAATCAGTTTCAGCGCAGCCAATACCGCCGGCGTTGGCTTCATGCCGGCACCGCGAAGAGTTTGCACTGGGTTTGCCTTCAATCCATCGAAAAACGCTGGTTGTGCCAAGGCCTGTTTGACGAGCGCCGCAAAGGTAATGTTCTCCATTTTGTTCTCTCCTTAATGTTCTGTCTCAAGGTGTTAAACACATCTCCCCGCAACATCCGGCGGAGCGTCGCACTCTTCTGACATTCCGGACGCAGTCTCCCATGGAGCACCTTCGAGAATGTCGGCCAATCCTGAAATCGCCGCGAATCCAGCCAGCATCACCGTCTTCTGCGACTGCAGCCACGCTTCCTTTTGGTACAGGTACACTTGCATTCCCTGGCTGCCGAGTTCGGCTGCCTTCGATTGCATCGCGCGCATCCATTGTTCGAGCAGTTCGAATGCCCACGCGCACCCCTCTCGTGCAATCCAACTCTCCAGGGATTCTCCCTGCCGTTTGCGCCGTTCCCCTTCGCAGAGAAAATAGGTCGCGCGTTGATCGCGGCGATCGAAATGCCAGTCGAGCAGATCGTCGACCATCTGCGACCAACGACCAAGCTCATCGACTACCTCCAACCAGGAAGCAATCGGTTTCGGTTGTCCATAGTAGTGGCAAGCCGCAGCGACCGGTATTCCCGCAGCAGAAAACTTGCGCGACGCAACCCGTTCGAACTCGGACCAACCTACGGAACGCAAGCTGGCGTCA
Source organism: uncultured Acidobacteriaceae bacterium (assembly GCA_963703075.1). Lineage (GTDB taxonomy): Bacteria > Acidobacteriota > Terriglobia > Terriglobales > Acidobacteriaceae > Korobacter. Next base: position 145,424 of record OY969786.1, on the reverse strand, counting down.
TGGGCCGCGCTCTCGGCTCCCGCTATCCACCGCTCCCGAAAACATCGCCAGAATTCATGTTCGGGCGGAAAATAATCCTGATAAAACATTTGGAATTGGCTACAGAACCAGCCTGCAGCCGAAAGGATCTTTACTTCGAGTGCATGGTTCCGGTCCCCATCCATGACGTCATCGATCAACCGGATGTAGTAGTAGCCGTGAATCGAAGAATGCAGGATGCCCTGCTGAAACTCTGGATCCGGCTTTCCCGCCAGCGACTCAGCGATCCATTCAGGAAACCGTAGGGTCGGAAACATGCGCACGTGGGTGAAGTGGGCGCTCGCATCGCCGTCCGGCGAAATCTCTTGAATCCAGCAGGAGACTTCACGCGAAAGAAACGGAGCTTGCCTCTGCAGATTCGCGCTGAGCTGTTCGATGGCCGACGATATGCGCGACGTCAAATCCAAATTGTTCATGGCAACGAAGGACGGAGCATGGCCGGAGCGAGCGTAGAAGAACAGACGAGCTTCTGGCTTCAGCCCTCGTCGGGAGATCACTTCTACCAGCGGCGTTCCCGGAAGTCAACGTTTGTCTGCTTCCGCCTCTACGCGCGCAAGCTCGCGAGCCGCACCCAGCTGGGTGAAAATGTCTCGCGCAGCACGAAGATGCTCGCCCGATCTGAGAGAACTCGCCAATTCCAGGTGCGCCAGCCCTTTGTGATAGGCCATGTGCAGAGCGGTCGCCGCCTGCAAAGACCTCTCCCAGCACTGCCGTGCCTTCGATTCGTTACCCGCGAGCCTTTCATATTGCCCCTGGCGCAAGTACATCATCGATTTGCCGACCGGAAAAGTCCGGCTATATCCCCGCAGGCCCTTCAACCCCTGCAAGAATGCTGCCTGCAACTGCTCGTGGTTGCATCCCAACAGTGCCATGAGTTGTTCGTCGTTTCTTCCAGCGTCAAGTAAAGCCAAGCCAACCTCGGTGATCGCGGAGAGAACGAGAATGTCGTTGTAAAAGTAGCTGCCCTTCAGGCTCTGAAGAACCTGGTCAATGGCTCGCTTGGCGGCAGGAAGATCGCCATTCGATAGGTGCCACAGCGCATATAGCGAGTGGACGTCCTGCTTTTGGTGTCGACCCCCGATCTTGGCTTGCGCCGACCGCAACATGTCGAGTTCCTCCAGGCACGCAGGCAGTTCCTGCCGGTGATCCAGGATGAGAAGGTTCCATGCCTTGCCATACAAAGCTTCAGCCTGGATGCGTATGTCTAACCTTGCTTTCGCGGAATCGTAAAGTCGATTCGCCAAAGCAAGACTCTCTGCGAAGTTGCCCTGCAGAAACAGCACCACGGTCAAGACGATGCGCGCATCATCGCCGCGACGCCGGTCTCCTGCGCCATCGCTCGCCTGCATCGACTGATCCAGCAGGGTCGCGGCAAGCTCCCACTGGCCCACGCCGACGAGATACACGGCACGCGCCAGCGAGACCCAGGCTCGCGAAGAACCATCGTCAATTTGGGCGCAAGTGTTATCCGCCAAGGCAAAGTAGTGATCGGCGGCACGATGCAATGTCATGAAGCCCAGTAGCGATCCGAGGGACGAATAACCCCGCGCCAGTTCGGGTGAGGCTCCCGCCGATTCAGCTAAATTGAGCGAACGAAAAACAGCGTGCAGACACTTCAACGCCTCGTCTTGCAGGAAATAAATTTCAGTGAGCGCTTCGAAGTTTCGCGACGCTTTCAGTAACATCTCACGGTCTCGGTTGGGCGACGGTCTCCGGCGCGCGGGCAGCACCCGGTGCGTGCACTGGCGGGTGACCTCCGCAAGCAGCGCGACCCCTGCAGCGGAATTGCTTCCTGGGATCTTTCTGCGCTGCAACATGAGTCCGCGTTCCAGGTGGCTCCGCCCCTCCACATACTTCGACCAATTGACATAGGCCTTGCCCAGTTGCAGTTCCCATTCGGAACGCCGTTTGGGGGTGCCTTTCGATTCCCCTTGCCGCTCGTCCAGCCGCAAAGCTTCGCTTAGGAACCGCACCGCCTCTGGGTTCGCGTGATTCAGGAGTGCCTGGTTCCCCGCTTCCGAGCAATAGTGAATGGCCTTCGGCACCACCTCCGCGCGTCCCCAGTGATGGGCCAACAAAGCATAGTGGTCTGGTAAGTCGTGCTCGAATTGCCGCTCATACCACTCTGCTACCGAGCGATGGATTTGCCGGCGCTGTGCAAATGGAATTGAGTTATAGGCAACGTCCTGCACGACGGAGTGTTTGAATTGGTACACCGCATCGGCATCGGCGCGTAGGTGAATGAGGTCGAGCTTTTCCATCTCTTCGAGGTAGGCGCGCAGTTGAACCCGCGTTGCCTCGACGGGAAAGACTTCACTCAATACTGACAACTGAAAACTTTGCCCGAGAATGCTGGCGACCTTCGCCGCGAGTTGCTGCGGGGTCGGCATGCGATCGAGACGGCTGGTAATAACGCCCTCTACCGTCGAAGGAAAGCGCATGGCAGAAACGGCCGCTTCGAAGCTGACTCCCGACGAATTCTCTGCGATCTGGCATTTGCCGTCGTTGATCTCAATCAATCCCGTGTCGCGCAGCGCATACGCGAGTTGCTCGGTAAAGAGCGGATGCCCGGCCGCCCTTTGCTGCACGAACTGCGCGACCTCGGGCGGAAGCCGGCTCACGCCCAGGCGCTGGCAGGCCATTTCCAACGCAAGACCCTGCTCGAGGGCTCCTAGCATGAGATGGCGACTAGTGGGCAGCGCAAGCAAAGCCTCAAAATCCCCGGCCCGAGGTTCCGTCAGCGGACGGGTGGAAAGCACCAACAGCAGCGGCGCGATCTGCTGGGCCGCCAGTACCGCGAGCCGCAGCGAGGAAGAGTCGAACCAATGGGCGTCTTCCAGGATGATCGCGAGAGGAGAACGCGCGGCGGACAGCTTCAGAATATCCAGGAGAAGTTGCTGGGTGTTGGCTGATCGGGCTTCCCCTTCCATCGCGGTGGTCGCACCGGTTTCCGGAATCGCAAGAGGCACGACAACGTTCAGCAGCGGAGCAAGAGGCAACAACCTCTCATCCACTGCGAGTAGCGCGAGCACATGTTCTCGCTGCTGATCGATGGGAATGACCGAATCCAATTGAAAAATGCCGCGGAAAATATCCCGCCATACATGATAGGGAGTGGACTGCTCGATCGAATCCGCAGTTGCGCGACAGCATTGGATCTCGGAATTCCCTCTTTTGCCCGCGAGTTCATGCGCGAGATGGTCGAGCAAACATGATTTGCCAACCCCGGCCTCCCCTTCAACCACGATGCAGCGGCTCTCGCCGCGCTCTATCACGGCCACAATCGCGTCCGCGAGTTCTGCGCGTTCAGCTTCGCGGCCAACCATGAGCTGAGTTTCGCGCGGACTTGCCGCTATGGATGAATCTTCCAGTGATTGCGCTCCAGAACGCACATCCGGCGCGAACACCGGAATCGCCTCGGCGCGTCCCTTTACGTGTATTTCACCATGCGGCTGAATGAGCAGGGTCGAAGCAGAGCGTGTCGCACGGAAAGTCGCTTCGTCGCATAGAATCGAGCCCTCGGCTGCCTGCATCAGGCGTGCGGAAAGATTGATGACGCTTCCCAGCGTCGTGTATTGGCGACGATGCTCGCTGCCGTAAACACCGCAAAAAGCTGTGCCCGTCGCGATGCCCGCCGATGTCGGAACGTCCCGCCGCCCCAACTCTTCCCGCATCGCGATCCCGGCTTCGACAGCCCGCCGCGGGTCGTTCTCATGAGCTAACGGCGGAAGTCCGAAAGCGCACACCGCGGTCAGCCCTTTATCGTCCATGAGGAATTGGTAGAGCGTGCCTTCAAACCGCTCCAGGACTTCCTGGATGCAGCGCAGGTTCTGGTGAAGAATTGAAACCGCCTCAACGCCGTCGATCGCGCCGCTTCCCAGATTCAGGAACAACATGCTGAGATGGCGGAACTCCGCGATCCATTGCTCCTGCCCGGCACGCACGCTCTCGGCAACAATGGCGGGAACATACTGAGCGAGCGTGGCCGCAGATTCCCCGGTTTCAGCCACTGAAGCCGGGTGAACAAGTGTCCCTGCGGCAGGATCGCCTGCCTCGATCGCCGTTACCCGCAGCAGGCCCGTAGGCAGAAGCGTACCGCGAAAAGCGGTGCCGGCGGCATTGCAACCTTCCGCGGACACCAAAACTTCCCCGGGTTCCGCTTTCGCATTTGCGATCGAGGCTTGGGCGACGGGGTCGCCCGTCACGACAAATTGCCAGCGCCCCGAAACTCCGCCCAGTTCCATCAGTTGAAGCCGACCGCAGCCAATCCCCACGCGCTGTCGCAGCACCACGCCCGGTATCGGTTCGTAGCGGTCCAGGCTGGACTGGATTCTGAGGGCCGCGTTCGTTGCATGAACAACGTTCGCCGCGGTTTCCGATTCCTCTCCCGGCCACATCACAATGGCAGAGTCTCCGGCGAACGCGACAATGTCGCCGCCCCAGGCCGTAATGATGTCGGAGATCTGCCCGAAGTAGCGGTTGAGGATCCCGGAAAGCTCCTCGGCGCCGGCCGCGCCTTGTGCAGCAAAGCGCTCGGTGAGAGCGGTGAAGCCGGAAACGTCCACCAGCAGGATCGCTCCCCAACTCTTCTCGAGGTAGGGCTCAGGACCGCGAGGGACCCCTTGAAGGATCATCCGCAACTGGTAGCGCGGCAGATATGATCGCAAGCTTTGGCGAGGTGGAGAAAACGGCGGGCTAGAGGAAGATGCGTTCATGGCCGGCAGTGGCGAATTCGGCGATTCTAACTTAAAACTGATAACGCGCCCCTCGCCGTGCAGTTGCCCGTATCGAAGGTGCCCGGTTTTCGCTTATTGTGTACGACATTCAGCGATGACAGCATCTCCGACAAGTTGAGGAGTTGGCCCATGGGTATCTACATTACGAAGTTCGCAATTTTACTTAGCCTGATGACGAGCGCGTGCTCGCTCGCGGCACAATCTTTTTATCCCGAACGGCTTGCAGACAAAGCCGCCGTATATCTCGGAGAGGAAAACTTTGGCGCCAAAGGGGATGGCATTGCCGACGACTCCGCCGCCTTACAACGCGCGATCGATGCCGTGGCCGACCGCACCCGCCAGGGCATCCTCTTTATTCCGGAAGGGCGCTATCGGATCACGCGCACCCTCTACGTGTGGCCAGGAATTCGCCTGATTGGCTATGGCACTCAACGGCCCGTGCTGACCCTCGCAGAGAAAACATCGGGCTACGGCGAAGGTCCTGCCTACATGGTTCTGTTCACCGGCGGCCGTCCGGGCGAGGAGGAGCGCCGCAAGCCAACAGCCGCATTCCCCGGCACCGTACCCCCCGCCGAAGTCATCGACGCGAATCCCGGCACGTTTTATTCCGCCATGAGCAATATCGATTTCGAAATTGGCGACGGCAATCCGGGCGCGGTCGGCATTCGCTTCCACGTGGCGCAGCATTGCTTCCTGACCCACATGACCTTCCGCATCGGCTCCGGTTTGGCTGCGCTGCACGATATCGGTAACGAAGCCGAGGACCTGCACTTCGTTGGCGGCCGCTACGCCATCATGACCGGACGCCCGTCGCCAGGCTGGCAATTTACCGTCCTCGACTCCATTTTCGAAGGACAACGTGAGGCGGCAATCCATGAGCACGAAGCCGGGCTGGCGCTGGTGCACGACACCTTCCGCAATCTTCCAACCGCGGTCGACATCGAACCCGAAGCCATCGACGAGCTATGGATCGAGAATTCTCGTTTCGAAAACATCAGCGGACCGGCAGTCATGATCAGCCAGGAACATTCGCGCTTGACCGAAATCAATATGCAGAATGTTTTCTGTAATCACGTGCCGGTTTTCGCGCAGCTACGCGACAGTGGCAAGGCTTTCAAAGGTCCATCGGAACGATATCGCGTGGCTAATTTCACCCATGGCCTGATCTTTGATACTCCGTCATCGAAGGGCATCTTCGATTCCCGAATGAACGCCAGCGCGGTTGAAACAGAACCTGCGGATGATAAGCCGGCCATCACGCCCCTACCCTCGCACGTTGGCTGGGTCAATGCCCAGGAACATGGGATAAAAGGCGACGGCGCGACCGACGATACCGCCGCCCTTCAGCACCTCATCGACTCCGAGCGGATCATCTATCTTCCGAGCGGCCGCTATCGCTTGACGGAGACGCTGAAGCTTCGCCCCGATACAGTTCTCCTTGGCCTGCATCCGAGCACCACCCAATTCGATCTTTCCGACCGAACACCCGGCTTCGATGGCGCTGGGCCGCCAAAGCCAATGCTGCTCGCTCCCGCGGGCGGTCACAACATCGTGACGGGCATTGGACTCTTCACCGGTGGGATCAACAGCCGCGCCGTGGCCGCCATGTGGATGGCGGGCGCCGATTCTCTTCTCGATGACGTGCGTTTCCTCGGCGGGCACGGCACCAATAATCCCGACGGCAGCCGCATCAATCCGTACAACAGCACGCACGGCGGCGACCCAAATCCGCAGTATCGATGGGACGCTCAGTATCCCAGCTTGTGGATCTTGAATGGTGGTGGCGGTACTTTCGCCGATATCTGGACCCCCGACACGTTTGCGCAAGCCGGGCTCTACATCTCTGATACCGAAACGGAGGGCCATGTTTATCAGCTCTCCAGCGAGCACCACGTCCGCAACGAAGTGAAACTGAATCACGTGGCCAATTGGGAGCTCGTCGCCCTGCAAACCGAGGAAGAGCGCGGGGAGGGCGGCTTTTGTCTCCCGCTCAGCATTGAAAGGTCAAAGAATATAACCATCGCGGAGATGCACGCCTACCGGGTCGTCAGCAGCTTTCAGCCTTTTCCGGAAACCATCCACACCAGCGGCTCGCGCGAGATTCGTTTTCGCAATCTGCACATCTACAGCGATAGCCGCGCCGTCTTCGATACTTCCGTACGCGACGACGACTCGCTCACCGCGAATCGCGAGCTAGAAATCGCAGCTCTCACTCTCCCCGCAATTCCCGGCCCTGCGAAGAAACCCTCCAAGACCATCCCCTCGCAAGGCAAGCGGCTCGCCAACGGTTTCTTCAATGCCTCCAGCCCAGCTTTGGATCCCCAGGGCAATCTCTATTTCGTCGATACCGTGAAGCAGCACATCTTCCGCTACCTCACCGCAGACAACCGCCTGGAGATGGTGCGCGACAGTCCCATCGAGCCTGCCAACATCTTTTTCGATAAAGCCGGTGACTTGATGATCGTGTCCTACCGCGGCGACGGAACGGTTTACAGCGTTCGCCCAGATTCGCCCATTAATGAGTTGACGATGCTCAAGCCGGAGCCGGCCGCTACGCACCCCGACAGCGTCCCCGTGCTCCCGGTCGACCACTGGAGCTTCAACCGCGATTTAGGCGTTGACCTGGACCTTCATAAGTCGTGGAACTATGTCTCGCCCGACGGCAGCGTTTTCCTCCCCGCGGGTGACGACTTCGTACAAGGCGAACTTTACTATGGAACCAAGATGGCCGACGTTCTCCGCGCCTTCTCATTAGCTCCCGCCAGTCCCGGCAAAACGTTTTATGTAAGTGATGAAGGGAAGAAGAAAACCTACGCCGCCCACATCAATCCCGATGGCACGTTTTCTGATTTGAAACTCTTCGTGAATCAAGGCGGAGAAGCCGTCACGGTCGCGCCCAACGGCGATGTCTACATTGCCGCCGGTCAAGTCTACGTCTATCGGCCCGACGGTACGCCCGTTGGTGAAATCGATCTACCCGAGCGCCCCACATCGCTCATCTTCAGCAAGGACGGACATACGCTCTTCATCCTTGCTCGCACTTCACTCTATTCGGCAGCACCGATCGGCAAGAAGTAGCGGAGGACGGCTTCACTTGCCTGTGGCGTAGAACAGCATTGCGGTAATGGGAGGAACCGACGTGATCTCACGCGTATCGGTCACCTCCGTTTCGTCCACTTTCGTGGCCATCAGCGATTGCGCGGAGAGCGTGCGTACCAGCTTGAACCCGGGAAGAGTGAGCGGCAGCGCGCGCGAACTGTCCTTGTTAACGATGGCGACGATGTTCTGTCCGCTGGGAAGCTTGGCCGCGTAGGCAGTTGCGTTCACCGGTCCCGGATCGAAGTTCACCTGGATCACGCTTCCTCCGGCGAACTGTCCCGCAAAATGCATGCCGTAGAAAACGGGTTCGAGGACATATTTCCCATCGATTTGCGCAATCGGCGTGTAAAACGGCCGTGGGTGCGGATCATTCGGATTCGCGAGCAGGGCTTCGCCCGGCAGCACACCCCCTAAGCTCGCGGCCACCTGGTTGCGGGTTCCACCATGCAGGTTGACCCCGCTGTAGCCGAGCGAAGCCAGCAGCAAAATGTAATCCGCCGCCCAAAGGGCCGCGGCAAACACGTCCGATACCCCGGGCTTTCCGCCCCGATAGCAAGTGTTGCCCTCCGCCATCCGATAGCGAACCGGATACTGCAGCGCCACGGATAACTTGCCGGCCGCTTCCTGCGTGCTAGCCGCCACCTTGCTCACCCGAGGGTCCGCATGCAGCAGACGGTCGATGTTGACATCCGGATTTTCCGGCGGTCCGCCGAAGTAATAATGGTGGGTAATGGCCGCAATGCGCGGACGCGTTCCCTTCCCGGTCCCCGGCGGCATGGCTGCAAGTCGTTCCACAATGCGCTCACTCCACTGCGGATTGCCGGAAGTATCCGGTAGGCCAAACCGCGCCTGTGGAACCCGCGCCCGAATCGCATCGGCGAACGCAAGCCATTCGTCGAGATATGCATCGACATTCCACTTCTTCGGATCCCGCATGTGGTGGCCAAACAAATCGGGCTCGTTTCCGATCTGAAAATGCTCCAGCGATGGGCCGAGTATCGAGGTCACGACCGCGGCTTCTTCCGCCGCACGCTCAGGCGTCCCCGTCCCAAGATTCAGGCCATAGAGACAAGCCCAACCGGTGGCTTCAAGAAAGCCCCGGAGATTTTGAATCGCCTCGGGGGTGATGAAGAACGATTGCTTTGCCGATGGCTCGCCGGTGACGACCGTGCGCGTCGCGATCGTGGGCGGCTTCGTCTCGGGCGTGAAGCGAAACCAGCCAACGTCGGAGGTGTTGCCGCCGAGCCGTAGAACGCCTTGTATGCTCAGCGCCCGAAACTGGGCGATGAGCCCATCATTCGCAGCCGAAAAGAAATTGGGGTCCGCCAGTTGCTGGGTCTCGTACGACAATCCAATAAAACTGGTGGGAATGATCGACCCAATCTGATCAGGGTGCACCAGCGTAAGCGACGGGGCTTCAGGGTTGGCAGCTTGCGCGGCAGAACCAAAGCTTTTCAACGAAGCGATGGCACCCGAGGCGAGAATTAGAAAGCGGCGACGATCGAACAGAGTCATTGGTCCGAGAATACGCTCCGAGGATTTTGAGGGACGCAAAACTCCGAGTCACTTTGATGGATCTGGTCGGAATCGGCCTTCAACCTATTATCCGCAGAATTGCAACGCTTGGCGATAAGTTCGTGGAAAGTTTGTAGAGCGATCGATCCGTCCCCGCGGCGGCGGCGCGCATCCAAGGATGTATCGTATAACGATGTGATATCGTAAATTAGGGCGGGTTTCAGCGCGAAAGGTAAGGCATGTCGGAAGGCGACATCTCGCGCGCATCTACGACGGGAGGCGTGCCGGTTGACACATCGTTGGCGCCAGCTCTTCTCTCTGCGCGCGCCCCGGTCGAAGCTCAACTTGTAAGTTTTCGCCTCGTGTACATAAGCGGGATCGCGATCCTGATCGCTTGTGCGGCCGGTCTGATTGCTCGAGTCCTGACGGCCCTGATCGGGCTGATCACGAACCTTTCCTTCTACGTCCGCTTCTCGTTTGCCTTCAGTTCCCCCGCCGGCAATCACCTGGGCCCGTATGTGGTTCTCGTTCCGGTCGCTGGAGGTTTGATCGTCGGAATCATCGCGCGCTATGGATCGGCAGCAATCCGGGGCCACGGGATCCCGGAAGCGATGGAACAAATCCTGTTCGGCGAAAGCCGGATTCCGGCAAGAATCACTTTCTTGAAGCCTCTCTCGGCTGCCATCGCAATCGGAACCGGAGGCCCGTTCGGAGCGGAAGGGCCGATCATCGCGACCGGCGGAGCTCTCGGCTCCCTGGTTGGGCAATTGCTCAAGATCACCGTCGATGAGCGCAAGACGTTGCTGGCAGCAGGCGCGGCCGCCGGCATGGCGGCGACCTTCGGAAGCCCGGTCTCGGCCGTACTACTGGCCGTCGAGTTGCTCCTGTTTGAATACAAGCCGCGTTCGATTATCCCCGTCGCCTTAGCGTGCGCAACGGCCCACGCCACACGGATCGCCTTCGTGGGAACTGCGCCGATCTTCCCAATGTCGGACTTGATACAGCCGCACGGATACGCGCTCGGCTTGTATGTCGTGCTGGGAGCCGTGGTAGGCATTGCGTCAGTCTATGCGACGCGGGCAGTCTACGCCGTCGAAGATGTCTTCGAACGGCTACCCATTCACTGGATGTGGTGGCCCGCGATCGGCGCCGTTGCCGTCGGGGTGATCGGCTATTTCGCTCCGCACACCATGGGAGTGGGCTACGACAACATTGAAAATATTATCAACGGGCACATTCTCGGGACGGCGCTGATCTTCCTTTTTGTGCTCAAGTTTGTTTCCTGGGCTATCTCGCTGGGCAGTGGAACATCCGGCGGCACACTCGCGCCTCTGTTCACCATCGGAGGTGGGCTCGGGTCCGTTTTAGGGAGCGTAGCCGTTCGCCTGTTCCCTGGAAGTGGCGTCGACGTTCGCGTTGCCGCTTTAGTTGGGATGGCTGCCATGTTCTCTGGGGCCTCGCGAGCTCTCCTCACATCCGTTGTTTTTGCCTTTGAAACCACGCGACAGCCGTTGAGCCTGTTACCGCTGCTTGGAGGCTGCACCGCGGCATTCTTAATATCTTCGTTGATGATGCGTAACACCATCATGACGGAGAAAATTGCCCGGCGCGGCTCCCGCGTACCGTTCGAGTACTCCGCCGACTTCCTCGATCAAGTCATGGTGAGAAACGCTGCGACCCGGGAGGTGATTGCTCTCGGCGCCGATGACACTCTGGGCAACGTTCGCGCTTGGTTTCAATCCAGGGCGCCCGGAACGGGCCACCAGGGATTCCCAGTCCACGATCAGGAAGGAAATCTGGTCGGTGTGATCACGCGTCGCGACATCTTTGATACCGCCGTACCAGAGAGTGCCCTGGTTCGGGAAATCATCAAGCGGCCACCAGCCATCGTCTTCGAGGACAACTCCCTTCGTGAAGCCGCTGACCACATGGTGCAGGAACACGTCGGCCGGCTTCCCGTGGTTCAGCGCGATCAGCCCCATAAGGTCACAGGCTGGCTCACCCGCAGCGATCTCCTTCTCGCCCATGGCAAGCGGCTTGACGATGCAGCCCGCGTAAACCGCGATCTCGATATTCGAACGATCCGCTTCGGACGCAATCGGACGCGCGTTCCGTAGAAATGCGCGCAGCCCTTTGGCGGTGGAAAATGCGCTCAATGGAAATCTTCGATAATTTCAGGACCACACCTGAATCGCTCGACCGCCGGGACACGTGCTCGCCGGCGCTCGGCCTGTGCAGGCCGAGCGATCGTCGTTTGGTAAGTATTGTTTTTTGATGAATTTGTTTTGGTGAACAGAGTGCTGCCGCGGGTGTAGTGCAGGGCCTGTCCGAGTTTATGACGCAAGCACGATCAAGACGAGCACTGACGAGCGCGCAGCAAGTTGAAGCTCAGGCCGCTCACCGGCAACGAGTGCAACGGTGTCCCAGGACTCGAGCTCGATCCGCGTTCCCTCGGAGTCGATTAAGGTCGCGTTTCCGGCCGGTTTTATATTTCGTACATGGAAGAGCGCCTCATGCGTCGACTCTGGTTGGCGGAAGCGTGTGCCCTGTTGCGCTGCGTCGATCTGTAGCAGTCGCAGGCGGAGTCTCTCGGCGTAATCCATTTCATCCAACAGCACGGTGACTCCGTCCCTTGGCGCCGGGACGCGTCTGAAGAAAATCTTTGGCGGAATGCTGCCGACCGGGGTGGCGCGTGCGTACGCAACGTCTGTCTCTTCGCGCGGAACAAGTTTATAAACAGCATGTGGCGGCAGGTAAGCCGCACATCCCGAGTTGTTCGGATCCGCGCCGGCCGACAACAAGACCGAGATGTCATCCGAACCTTCCGCTTTGATCAGAAGTTCCGCCGACCCAGCCAGCAGAATTATAAAGACCTCGTCCTCCTCAGCGTGTCCATCAATCACCGATCCCGGTTCGAATCGATAGATCCTGAGGGTACGCAAGTTTGCGAATCCCGTTTTCTCTTGATCGATATCGACGGGACGACGGACAGGAGCCGGAACTCCTTCGATCTCGATCCGACGATCAAAATCAGGCCTGACGAGCTTCATCGTTGCGTGGTCGCGAACTGGGGAAGATGAACTGCGTGGGCTTGAATGAGATCTCGCGCGAGTGCCGCGGCCTTCTCAGGATCGCTGACCGAACTATCTGCCAGGAGCGCCTCGACCATCAGGTCGAACTTGCCGGTGAGGGCTGCCTCCACCGTGACTTCGATGGCGGAGATTTTTGACAAAAGCTTGGCCGCAAGGGCCGGGGGGAGCGGGTCCGAATGCAATGCCATGAAGCCATTCCCACCCACCAGCGTAGACATCTCCAAAACTGCCTCCGACGGCAAGCCCGGAACCGCGCCCCCGTTCGGAATGTTCACCGAGTACACACCTCGTTGATCGAAGAGCAGCGCCTTCATGATGTCTACCAGTTGCTCGGACTCTCCTGGAACATTTTCGAAGTAAGATGCGGGCAATGGATCATCAGAGCGTGCGACGGCGAGCATCTCGTCAAACCACGTGTCGCCCAAAGCGATACGCGCGTCAATTGGGAAGGCATTCACCCCCAGAGTTCGTCCGTAATAGGCACCCTGCGGAAAGCGCTCAGGGAAAAACTCGGTGATGTGGCGATCCATGGCGACGGGGAAAAGACCGTAATGATCGTAGATCGACCATGCGAAGGGATCGTCGGAATAGCGAATGGCACGGCCGCTGACTCCGTTGGGCCATTCTTTTTTTTCGCGAATCTCTTGCGGCGCGAGAGAGCGCTGTTCTTCGAGCTTTGCGCGCAGCGCGGGGGCTGCGTCCTTCCCGTTGCACAGGATCTTCGTGAGAAAAGTGAGATGGTTGAGGCCGACTCCGTAGGTGCTGATACTAGACTCAGGGACGCCAAGCAAGCCCGCCAGCAATCCTTCCACGTAATGGACTCCGTGGCAGAGACCGACGACCGGGACGCCGGTCTTCATGCGGATCGCGCGGCAGATGGCGGTCATCGGATTCGAGTAGTTAAAGAAATGGGCATCAGGACAGAGTTCGGCGATGTCCTCGGCGATGGCGATCATTTGCGGGATCATGCGCATGGCTCGCGAGATGCCACCGGGCATGGCGGTGTCGCCGACAGGCTGATAGATACCGTGTTTGCGCGGTATTTGGACATCGGTTTCCCACCCGCGACGGCCACCGACGGCAATCGTGGTGACCACGAAGTCGGCACCGGGCAGCACCTTGCGACGGTCGGTCGTCGAGATAATCGGAAACTCGACGCCTTTGAAGGCCAGCATTTTCCTGACGAGCCGGTCCACGGCATCAAGGGTGACCGGATCAATATCGACCAGCGCCAGTTCCCACCGATTCGCTTCGCCGCTGAGAATGAGATCGGAAACGAGTCTCTGGGTGAAGACGGTGCTGCCCGCGCCGATGAGTACGAACTTGAATCGCTCCCGCAAAACCTGCCTCCTGAACTTCTGTTGAGCAATGTTCCGCTCAGGTCTTCCGTGTCTTCAACGCTCGTTGCGCCCAGGCCGCCGGATTGATCGCGTCGCTGGGGATCGAACCACGAAGGACTTCGAGTGCATTGCGCGCTGCGCGAACCGCGGCACCCGTTTTGCCACCCTGCGTCAATCCCGCCTGGTGCGGGGTAAGCACCACGTTATCCAGTTCGAAGAAGGGCGAGGCGTGAACCGGTTCGTTCTCGAATACGTCGAGTCCGGCACCGGCGATCCGGCGTTCGCGAAGTGCCTGCAATAGCGCTTCCTGGTCCACCAGTTCCCCGCGCGCAATGTTGATGAAATAAGCCGAAGATTTCATCAGGCTTAGCTCCCGGGCTCCGATCATATGGCGAGAATCGTCCGTCAAGGCCGCGAAGAGACTGACAATGTCTGACTGCGACAAGACTTCGTCCAACGACGCGTACTCGATTCCGAACTCTTGCTCCAGTTCGGGCTGCGGCGTTCGGGTGTGGACCAGGATTCGCATCCCAAAGGAGCGGGCGCGCCGTACAAAAGCCTTGGCGATTTGCCCGAATCCAACCACTCCCAGGGTTGAGCCGTAAAGGTCCATGCTGGTCTGGGTTCGTCCCGCCCAATGCCCGCTGCGGAGTGCCTGGTCACCGGTCAGAATCTGGCGAACGACGCAAAGGGTCAGACCCATCGCGAATTCCGCGCATTGCTCCGCGTTCACGCCTTTCACGTTGGTGACGAGGATGCCATGACGTGTCGCTTCGGAAAGATCGATGTTGTCGGAACCCGACGTGTGCAGGGAGATCACGCGCAGCTTTGGTGCCAGCGCAAGATGAACGGGTTCGACGTTCGGGCCCCTGCCGGTGATGACAGCGTGCGCCCGTTCGAGAGCCTTCCGCTCAGTTCCCTTTAACTCTGCCCAGGACTTCAACTCGTGAATGTAGTCCACCGCGTGGCCTGAAGTTTCCAGGAGCGAAACCGCTTCTGGCAGAGTATGGAAGCTATCTGAGATGACGAGAATGCGGAAGGGTTCCATAATCACTTCGGGCAATGCCGGCGTGGATGCAAGCGAGGAAGGCTTGCTGGTTTTGTAAGCAAGCCGCCCTCGGAGTAAAGCAACCGTTTAGAACTCGACCTTCAAGGACGCCTGGCCGGTACGGTTTCCACCGAAGTCGGAGCCCCGCGATGTGGTGATCTTACCGAAGTTCGGGTCCGTAAGCAGGAGATTCGGGTCGGCCAGGTTGGTGTGATTGAGAACGTTGGTGAATGTGGTTTCGAAGCGCAGCGAAACGGACTCCGTCAGATGGACCGTTTTGCTGAGGCCGCTCGACAGACTCCACAAGCCGGGCCCTACGAGAGATCCGAGACTCTCGGTCCCGAATCGGCCGATCGGTGCTGAGCCGATCCCCACATCGCAAGTGGTAACGTTGGGGACGTAGGCAACAATCTGACCCGGGCAGGCGAACGCATCGGGGTTGAACCACTGGCTGCGGCTGTGCCCCCCAGCGTTGGGATTGCCGATGATATCGGGCCGTTGCTGCGCGCCGCCAAGATACGAGCCAGAACCCGTTCCGGAAGGATCGATCATGCCCGCCGGGAAGTAGGCTGTGAGGTATGGACCGGTTTCCCAAACGAAGATATTGCTTAATTGCCAACCACCGAACACCGCGTCGGTGACGCGACCCATGCCGGACGCGAAACGTTGCCCGCGCCCGAAGGGCAACTGATAGATGGCGGTAGTGATCCAGCGCTGGCGGCGAGTACCGGAAACGTTGCCATAGTCCTCCCGCGGGTTGGTGCTGTCGGTCGGGTTGTAACCACCCTGCTCATCGACAAACGAGGGTCTTCCGGAATAATCGCCGTTCGTGCCCTGGTTGTCAGAGAGGTTCTTCGCCCACGTGTACGCGCTGTCGAACGACAGACCCTTGGTAAACCGGTGCGAAGCTTCAAGTTCCAGCGCGCGATAATCGGCACTGGCGCCGGGGGTACGGGTCGTGATCTGGTAAAAGTTCGGGTATGGGATCTGCGAAACGCGGCTCGGATCCGAGTACGGAGTAGTGGACGAGAACGGCAGTTGATTCAACTGAGGCTGCCAGACCAGGTGCCAGGTGTGCATGCCCACATACGAGATCCGGACGCCGAGGTCGTGCCCGAAGTCGTGGTCGATCGACAGGTTCGTCTGGAGCGAGTAAGGATCGTGCCACTTCACCGCATTGGTCGCATAGAAGTAGACGCTTCCGAGACTTGGGGAGAATGTATTCGTGTTGGTGTTTGTGGCTGGGAAAGAGAACGCTGGTCCCTGGCCCGGAATTATGTAGTTCGTGAAACTCTGCAAGTTGGACTGCAGGGTCTGCGCCAGAGCGTAGAAAAGGGCGCCGGTCGTGGTGATGTTGTAGTACCCCACGCCACCGCGGATGGCGGTTTTGTCATTGCCGAACGGCCGATATGCGAAGCCGAGGCGAGGCATGAAGCGAAGCTTTGGAGTCTGACGCAAGCTGGCGGGCAGATCTGCCTGCGAGCTCGAAACCACGGGCGTACAGGGTACTCCGTTGACCGCCTGGCCGGTAGCGTAAGGGTTGTTTACGCCGGAAACCGGACACGCATTCACGTTGGCAAGTTCCTGCACGGAGAGGGTGTTGGCATAACCGCTGGGATAAACCAAGCGGCCGGTGAGCGGGACGGATGGATCGAAGTTCCCCGCCAGGCCATTCGAAGCAGTGAGGCCGGGGTGCAGTTCGTACCGCACGCCATAATTCAGGGTCAGCTTGTGAGTGGCTTGCCAGGTGTCCTGCGCGTAGAGGTTGTATTGGTTGTCGGTGCCGTTGTTGTCCTGAGCGATATAGCTGGTCTGCGAGGTGGCTGGAACACCAATCAGGAAGTCAGCGAACTCATTCCCCGTGGAAGTAGGGGAACCTGAACTGAACGTGAAATTTCCGTAGCTTGCCGAGACCGTCGATCCTCCTGCCTCGGTGTGTGCCACAAAATGACGGATGTCCCCGCCGAAACGGAAGAGGTGATTTCCGCGCTGCCAGGAAAGATTGTCGGTGTATTGAAAGATGCGCGACCGTTCTTCAAACCCAAGGCGCTCGCCAATGGAACGAACATTGTTGAATCCAAGATACGGCAGTCCGTTGAAGAACGCGGGGGAAACTCCCTGGAGGCCTGTGGAACCCAAGAAACTTGGCCCATCGAACGGGTTGCTGTTGCCATCGCGCTCGAGCGTGAAACCAAACCGAAGCTCGTTGGAGAGGTGAGGATTGAAGGTGTATGTGAACGTGGTCGCCAGGATTCGGTAATTCGCATACGCCGTGCTATACGGCAGGGTGAGATCGGTAGGCTGGAGTTGGTTGACGTTCTTAAGGGTGTACCGGCCCGAGAGCGTGGCCTTGGAGCCGAACATCTGATCGCCCCTAAAGTCTGCCTGGTTTGAGTTGATGTCGTCGCGGCGCGCGCTCTCGTAATTGTAGCCGGTAGTGGCGGCGGCGGCGGCCATCGACTGTCCGGCGGGACCGACGTTGGGATCGGGATAGAACTGCAGGAACTTCGCGGAACTCGCGTTAACCGGGACGACATTGCCGGGGTAAATTCCGCCGGTAAACGGGTTCGTCAGCGGCGTTGCATTCTCCGCAGAGAAGTCTCCCTGCTTCATGGCAACCGTCGGCACCAGGGCCTGTATGGCTGTGGACTGGGGATAACGCAGACCTTCGTAGTCCACGAAGAAAAATGTTTTACCGGAACCGTTGTAGAGTTTGGGGATTATCACCGGCCCGCCGATACTGCCACCGAAATCATTTGCCACCTTATGCGGCTTGGTCGCGGAAGTGAGGCCCCAGGGAGTCGCGTCCAGTGCCTGGTTTTGCAAATACTCGTAGAGCGAGCCATGCAGCTTGTTGGTGCCGCTCTTGGTCACCGTCGTAATTTCGCCGGGCTGGCCGTATTCGGCATTGTTGTTTACGCCGTCCACGCGAATCTCAGCGACCGCTTCGGCAGAGGGAAAGGCATCCGCCTGGATGTTGTTGTTGGTAACGTTCTGCGCGGAAATACCATCGACGGTCACTTCCGTCTGCGACGGCAGGCCACCTTGCAGGGAGAATTTCAACGTCGGCTGCGGGTGGGTGGAGGGCTGCGGCGGATAGGGCGTGGTATCAGGCTGCACGCCGGGCAGCGTCTGAATGACATTCACCGGCGAGGTCGAACCCGCCCCGCGGTAGTTTGCGGGCAAGTCAAGGACTTCGCGCGGCGTGAGGGAGGCAGAGATCTGGGCGCTCTGGGTTTCGATCGCTCCAACGTCGGAGGCATTGACCTCGACCTTCTGCTGGCTCGTGTTTACGCCCAGGGTCACGTCGTACCGCAGTTGCTGGCGCGCAGTTAGAGTTACGCCCTTGCCTTCGTTCGCAGCAAAGCCGCTGGCAGACGCAGTGACGTCGTAGGTTCCGGCTTCGAGGTTGACGATCGTGTAGTTTCCAGCGTCGTCGGTCGTCGTAGAACGGTCGGTGTTGGTTTCCAGGCGATGAACGAGGACCGTGGCTCGCGGGACGACCGCTCCCGACGCGTCATACACCGTTCCGGCGATGCTGCCCAGGACGGATTGCGCAGACGAGAACATAGAAGTTCCCACCAGAACACAGAAGACCAGGACGACGTGGAGGCGGAAGGCGAATCGTGCAGCGGGGTTTACACTATTCAGATTCATGGTTATCTCTCGAACGACGTACTCTGGCCGAAGGGTGACGGGACACGTCAATCCGAGAGCAGGTTCTCCACGAGCCAACCGGAAAGCAATCCTTAATCAGGGCGCCTCAGCCGGTGCAATGAGCGTATCGGAAGACCTGGATCATCGGAGTATCGCGTGCGTGAAGCCGTTTAAACTTTGACAGAAATAGCATGGAATGTAGTATTGTGCAAGCCCTTTCAGAAATCCTTTGCACAACTGGAACAAAGCATCTCCCGCCCGACCGTACCAGACGTTTCCGCACCTTGCTGTTGCTGGCTTTTCCAGCGAAGCAGCGCGTCGTTCGGTAGTCTGTGTGAGCGCATCGCTCCAGGATAGAGGTTTGCATGGTTTCAAACCCGCAGCTGTCAGTGGAACGACCCGCTCCCTCGCGCTTTTATCGCTGGCTCGTGCTCCTCGTCGTGGGCGCCGCGATGGGGTGCAATTACTACGTGTACGACAGCATCAACCCGCTGGAACACATCTTCATTGAGAAACTCGGCTTCACCGCGACCCAGTTCGGCTGGCTCAATTCCGCTTACGCGGTAACCGCTGTCCTGACGCTGCTGGTGGGCGGCATCATCATTGACCGGATCGGCACAAAGCGAGCGATCACCTGCTTCGCGGTTCTCTGCTTTTTAGGCGCTGCCCTTACGGCGGCGCGCGGAGTTCCAAGCCTCATAATTGCCGGTCGCGCAGTGCTCGGGCTTGGAGGCGAGTCGCTCGTGGTAGCGGCGACGACGGCGGTCGCAAAATGGTTCAAGGGCAAGGAACTGAGCTTTGCCTTCGGCATTAAGATCACAATCGCGCGACTGATGTCGGTTGCGGCGGACAACTCGCCGACTTGGGCCCACCGCGTTTTTTATCCCGAGAGCCTCGGAGGGGAGCCGAGTTGGCGCGGACCCCTGCTGCTGGCCGCCGGCGCCGGATTGCTCGCCATCGTTGCCTCTCTCGTCTATTGGCGGCTTGAGGACTGGGCCGAGGACCGATTCACAACCGGACATCCTGCCGCGTCGCAACGCCGGCGCTTCGATTTCCGCTGCATTGTTGAGTTCGGTCGTTCGTACTGGCTGGTAGTCGGAATCTGCGTCGCTTTCTACTCGGACATCTTCCCCTTCCGAACCTTCGCGATCGACTTTCTCACCAACAAGATTCTCCTCGCCCAAGGCGGGAACGTCGCATCGGAGGCGGCACGGGTCCTCGCTCACAAACAGGCAGGGATGTTCACCAGCCTGCTGCCGCTTTCCGCCATGGTCGTGACCCCTTTGTTGGGGCTCCTGTCGGACAAGGTTGGCAAACGCGCATCGTTCATGATGTTCGCCTCGCTGCTCCTGATGCCGGTCTATTTCATGCTGAGTTACACGAACGTTCCGCTCTTCGTACCACTCTGCATGATGGGAGTTGCTTTTTCCGTGATCCCGGCGGTGATGTGGCCTTCGGTGGCGTACATCGTCGATCAGGACCGGCTGGGCACCGCTTATGCACTGATGACTCTGATTGAACAGATCGGGTTTTTCGCGATGAACCTGCTCATCGGAAGGGCGAATGACTATGAGCACGCCGGACTCGAGAACCTGCACGGCTATCGGCTCGGAATGCTGACGTTCACCGCCTTGGCCGTTGGAGGCTTCGTTTGCGCCGCACTCCTGCTGGCTCGTGAAAAAGGCCCTGCAGCGCATGGGTTGGAGACGATCACGGTGCGCAACGCCTAGAGCTAAGACGCATCAATGCTTCGGAACGTCGTACACGTGCTTCGTGCTGATGCGCTGGATGCGGTAATTGGAGAGCACCGTGTCGTAGCCCGCTTCCTGGATCAGCTGATCGATTGCGGGATTCTCTCCGTAGGCCGGACCGGTGAGCGAGACGAAGTGCCGCACCGGATGGCCGAGGTTCTTCCTGAAATCTTCCTGCGACCCGACGACTTCCTGTCGTTGCACATCCGGCGGGAGCGCGGAGAGCAGCGTGTGCGAGCGGGTGTGGCCCGCCACGACATGCTTCTTGTCGAGTTCACGCAGCTCCTCCCACGTCAGAGCGTAGCGTCCGTCAGGATATTCGTGGGTGACCATGTCGATGTCATGATGCTCTGCGTAATTACGCTGGTCCGCGATGGGGGAATTCAGGAAACCCGTGATGATCCAGAACCAGGCGACAAACCCGTATTTCTCGATCATGGATGCGAGCACGTCATAGCTGTTTCGATACCCCTCGAAAACAGAAACGATCAGTCCGGGCTTTGGTTTGTGCCATTCTCCTGTGGTCAGGTAGCGATCCAGGTCGTCAGCGGTGACAGACGAAAACGAACGGCTGTACTGCGCGAGTTGCCGTTCGTAGAGATCCGCTTGCGCTCGCGCCGTATTGTGGAAGTTCACCGCCCGAATCAACGGATGGCGGGAGAATTCGTCTGCCAAAGCTCCAGCATTCTCGAGAAAACTGGGTGGCGTATTTGCCGTCTGCTCCACAGTACCGCCGCGCGCGAAATCCCGCTGCGCGAGCACCTCGATCAGCTTGCCGACATCTCCCGCTGCGGCATCGGGCTTCACGCGCTGCATGGCTTCCGCGTTGCGTCGCATTTCCGAGGAAAGGTATGCGTTCAGCGGGCTAAGCACGGGCTTGTTAACCGTCAGGTCTTCACAAGCGAGGAAGACTGGTATGCCTTCTTCAGAGTACTCGTGAGGAGCGAGATCTTTCCGCATCCGCTCGTCGATGTTCTCGTTCGTCGCAGACTGTGCGCCAGAGGCGACTTGGTCCGAAGTCATGCCAGGCGTTTGCAAAGCTCCTCCAAGTGCCGCGTGGAGAGGACGGATCCCGCTAAAGACTGTGGCTCCTAGGGCGAAGAGGGCGTTACGCCGATTCATCACAGAACTGTTCTCCTCTGACTTGATTGGACGAGCTATGCGCTCATTTGCGACGCGGATTGGACTACATGTTGTCTCGCGGGACATAGGAGCCGCTGCCACCCACAAGAAAATCGAAATCGGCGCCGTCATTGGCTTGCAACACGTGGTCGATGTACCACTTTGTATAGCCACGAGTCACCGGCGGTGTAGGTGGCTGCCATGCCTTTCGCCGGCGTTCGAGCTCGGCATCCTCCACGTTGAGGGTGAGAGTGCGCTCCTCTACATCCAGCGAGATCAGATCTCCGTTCTGGACTAGCGCGAGAGGTCCGCCGGCGGCCGCTTCCGGAGCGCAATGGAGCACCACCGTGCCGTAAGCGGTACCCGACATTCTGGCGTCTGAAATTCTCACCATATCGGTGATACCGCGCTTCAAGATTTTGGGTGGAAGCGGGAGGTTGCCGACTTCCGCCATACCTGGATAGCCCTTTGGGCCGCAGTTCTTCAGCACCATCACGCACGTCTCGTCGATATCCAGATCTTCGTCATTGATGCGCGCTCGCAGATCTTCAATGGACTCGAATACCACGGCGCGCCCCGTGTGCTTCATCAAGGCTGGTGACGCAGCCGACGGCTTCAAAACAGCGCCGTCAGGAGCCAGGTTCCCTCGCAGCACCGCGATCCCGCCGACCGGCTTCACCGGGGTTTCGAACTCGTGAACAACCTTGCGGTTCCAGCACGGAGCGTCTTGATTGTTTTCCCAGATCGTACGTCCATTCACGGTCAGCGCTGATTGGTGCAGCAGTCCGTGCTCACCGAGTTCTCGGAGAATGGCAGGCAGACCGCCCGCCTCGAAAAAGTCTTCCATGAGAAATTCGCCCGATGGCATCATGTTAAGCAGGCACGGCACGCCGTTGCCAAGCCGGTCCCAATCGTCGAGGGTCATCTCCAGTCCGAGCCGACGCGCCAAGGCGATGAGATGAATGACTGCATTTGTCGATCCGCCGATCGCGGCGTTCACACGGATCGCGTTTTCCAGCGACTCGCGGGTGATGATCTTGGACAATACGATGTCCTGCTGCACCATTTCGACAATACGGCGGCCCGCCATTCGAGAGAGTAGGTTGCGGCGTGCGTCCACGGCGGGAATGGAAGCATTGTCTGGCATGCCAACCCCCAGCGCTTCCACCAAACAAGCCATGGTCGACGCCGTGCCCATGGTCATGCAATGTCCATGCGAGCGATGCATGCACGATTCAGCTTCGTGATACTCCTCTCGCGTGATCTGCCCCGAGCGCAGTTGCTCACTCATCGAGATCGTGTTCGTTCCCGAGCCGATGTAGGTGCCTTTGTATACGCCACGCAACATCGGGCCGCCGGAGATGCCGATCGTCGGAACGTCCACACTGGCAGCTCCCATCAGCAGTGCGGGCGTTGTCTTGTCGCACCCCATCAGGAGAACCACGCCGTCGAGAGGGTTCGCACGGATAGACTCTTCCACATCCATCGACGCGAGGTTGCGATAGAGCATCGCCGTCGGGCGCAGCATGGTTTCGCCAAGCGAGAACACCGGGAACTCCAGTGGGAATCCGCCCGCTTCCAGGATGCCCCAGCGCACGTGATCGGCAATGGTTTTGAAGTGACTGTTACAGGGCGTGAGTTCGGACCAGGTATTGCAGATGCCGATCACCGGACGTCCGTCGAACTGGTCCTGCGGCAGGCCGCGATTTTTTAGCCACGAGCGATAGTAAAAGCCGTTCTTATCGTCACGTGCGAACCAAGCCTGGCTTCGTAATGTCTTCTTTAACGTCATAGTGGGCTCCTCGCGGTCCCTCATCCCTGGTGTGGCGACGTAACTAACTGGTGCTGCTCTCCCAGGCCTTCGATAGCGAGCGAGATTCGGTCTCCAGCTTTTAAAAAGACCGGCGGCTTCTGGCCCATGCCAACCCCCGGAGGCGTTCCCGTCGCAATAACATCCCCAGGCTGCAAGGACATAAATCGGGAAAGGTAAGCGATCAGAAAGGGGACGGTATAAACCATTGTCGCCGTCGACCCGTCCTGGTAGCGACGACCGTTCACATCCAACTTGATCCAGAGGTTCTGCGGGTCGGGCACCTCATCCGGAGTTACCAGCCACGGTCCTATCGGGGCGAAGGTGTCGTGCGATTTGCCCTTCGTCCACTGTCCCTGATGGTCGAACTGGAAGGTCCTCTCTGAGAGGTCGTTGATGATGCAGTAGCCGGCGACGTGGTCGAGCGCCCTCTCTGGGCTGACATACTTCGCGGGGGCACCAATCACCACTCCAAGTTCCCCCTCCCAGTCGCACTTCGTGGCCTCCTGTGGGATCTCGACATTATCGTTGGGTCCAGTCACCGCCGAGGTTGCCTTCATGAAGACGATCGGTTCTGGCGGGATCACCATGTTGGCCTCAGCGGCGTGGTCCGAATAGTTGAGACCAATACAAATGACTTTTCCAATGGATGCCACACAGGCGCCCAAGCGGGGTTCACCGCCAACCAGAGGCAGTCTCTCGACCTCCAACTCCCGTAGTCGAGTCATTGCAGGCCGCAAGAGCGTTCGGCCCCCGATGTCTGTAACCTGCGCCGAGAGGTCGCGGATTCGTCCGGACTCGTCGAGAACTCCGGGCTTTTCCTCGCCGACCGCACCGTAACGCACGAACCTCACGATGCCACATCCGCTTCCGGATGAAGTCGGAACGGCCTTACCACCCGTGTAATGGTTCCTTGAGGACTCGGGTTGTCGGGATCCACGTTCACGGCAAGACTCAAGTGATAGGCCAGCAACTGTGCCAACGGAATCTCGAAGGGAGTACGAAGGCCATCCGGCAAATTTGGGGCCGTCGCCGGAATAAACCAGTCGCGTGATAACGCCAACCCAGCATCGTTGCCGATCACCACGAGCCTTCCCAGACCCTTACCTCTGAGATCTTCAATCAGGTCGAGTTCATACACTCGTTTGCGGGAATCGGACGACAGAAAACACACCACCGGAGTGTCTTCGCGAAGAAATCCTACAGCGCCGTGTCGAAGACCGAGAAACGTTTCGGGCAGAGCCATCACGCGGCCGTCCGTGAGTTCTATGATTTTGAGGGCTGCTTCCTTAGTCAACGCGTGCATCGAAGAGCTCAGAATCACGATGCGATCACCACACGACCGGGAGATCTCCGCCATCGCATCATTCGACTGCCGCAGAATCTCGGCGACCCGTCGACAAACGCCGTGGATCTCCTCATGCAAGCGGGTACGGTGCTCTAATGCCATTCCGGCAAGTGCCAGGTTCGAGAAAGAGCCGGTCATCGCGAGACTTCGGTCATTGGTTCGAGGATCGAGCAAGATGACCTTAACGTCAGGCATATGAGCCAGTCGCCCATCAGGATTGCAGACAATCGCGAGATGACCTACACGCGGAAAGAGCCTCTGGAACTTCGCAACCACGGCGGTGCTTTCTGGGCTATCGCCGGAGCGCGCTAGGGAAATCAAAAGCCCGCCTTTCCGCAAAAAAGGCAGCGCCGCCTCTAGTTCTGCAGCCGACTGAAGCAGGAGATCGGTGGTGGGAATGGCGCACGCTGCCGGCCACGATTCGGCGATCGCAGCTGCGGCGTAGGCCGACGTGCCGGCTCCCGCGAGAATCACTGGCCCAGAGGTCTTAGCTTCTTCCGATATCGACACCTGCACCCGATCCAGTGTGGTCGGCCATAGTTCCGGCTGCTGCGCGATCTCGAACGCCAGTAAGCTGTCCGTCGGGTAAGAGGATGGGATGGGCAAACGAACAATCCTCGGCACAAGATGTATCCAACAGGAGCGTTTCTCTGTTGGACAGCCCAAGATAACGCGCTGTTCAATTCAATGCAAACGATTTCTGCAAGGGCTTGCATAAACGCCGCAGTGCCTCGGGATTGAAGCCTCTGCCCTCTGGGATCGCTTCTTTACCTCGGCCGCGGGGCCGTCGACTTCCGGACAACGAGTTCTGTCTCAACCACGTGCCCGATGCCTTTCTGCCTTTTTAGCTTCAGCATCTTGTCGAGTGCCGCGAAGGCCATCTGGCCCAACTCGTCACGGGGAACCCGAATCGTGGTGAGTGCCGGTCGGACGAGAAATGAGAATGGAAGATCATCAATACCGACGATCGAGATATCATTCGGAACGTTGAGACCTGCTTCTTCCAAAGCAATGATTGCGCCCATCGCGATCAAATCGCTCCCACAGAAAATCACGGTCGGTGGATTTCTTACAGATAGAATCGATTGCACCGCTGACGCGCCCGAATCGAAGTGATAATCGCTGTGAGTCACAGCCGTTGGCTCTAGCCCCTTCTGCCGCAATCCCTCGACCAGAACCTGCTGAATGAGCGAAGCCGTGCGATTTGTTCCCGGTCCCGCGATTACTGCGGCACGACGGTGACCAAGGGAGGCGACATGAGCGATCGCCTGGACCAACCCGCGCTCGTAGTTGATCGTAACCGTGCTCACCAGACGGCCTGTCGGTACGGGATTCAGGGTCGCCACCGCAATCCCCTTATCGGTCAAGTTGGAGATCACGCTGTCGTTGAGGGAAGAAGTGATCACCCCCACACCACGCACTGAATTTGCGATTAGCTTTTCGACGACCGCGTCGGCGCGTTTCTCATCGTACTCGGTGTTGAGCAACAAAACGTCAAAGCCGCGGTCCCAGGCTGCAGCCTGAAACCCGCGTATGATTTCCGCAAAAAACGGGTTTGCAATCTCGGAAATGACGAGTCCGAAGAGATCGCTTTTCCCGATAGCCAGGCGCCGTGCATGCACGTTCGGGTGGTACTGAAGCTTTTCGACAGCCGACATCACTCTGCTGACTGTGGCTGCAGAGATGTTCGGGTTCTTACTCAAAACACGCGAAACCGTTGTCGGAGAAACACCTGCAAGCTTCGCCACTTCCTCCATCGTATGGGCCATGGCTTCTAGTCTCGAAATTCAGTATTCGTGACGCATGAGGCGGAATGATTAAAGATGGAGGAAGCCCCTTGTTGACACAAATTCCGTCAAACAGGAAGAGTACTGGAAATCTTGTCGAAAGTAGCAGCTCGAAAAATCTCAGTCAAGCCGCTTGCGGAATGCAGTATTGACGGTTCCCTTCCGCATCGTTGCGCCTCAGCCAGGATATTCAGAACTATTGGCAGGCGGTTATCAGCTGAGACTCGCCCCGCCATTTACGGGTGATTGGCTTTGTAGACAGTGGTGCCCCCGAGCACCGTCTCTAAAACTCTCACCTTAGCAATATCTTCTGGTGCGATCTGCAGAGGGTTGCGATCTAGAACAATGAGGTCTGCAAACTTGCCGCTCTCCAGCGATCCGGTTTCGTGATCCTGATGCAGCTCATAGGCGGCGTCAATCGTAGCCGCACGGAGGACAGCTTCTGGCGAAAGTCCCGGATCTTTGCCGAGCCGGTCACGGTATTCCGGGGCGGCACTGGGCGCGTTCGTTCGGGTGACGCCCACTTTTAATGCAAACCACTCGTCGAGCGGATCTACGGGCCAATCGCTCCCGAACGCGATTCGCGCTCCTTCGTTAGCCAGAAGACCCGCCGGTTCCAGGATCTTCATCCGTTCCGGTCCAAAGTAGTTCGTGAGTCCCACGGTGTCGCCCGCAGGCTTTTCCCATTGGAAGGACAGCACGGGCAGTGCCTCCAGCTCTCGGAAGCGCCCGAAATCCGCAGGGTCTACGATCTCGCAATGCGCAAGCCCGGGCCGTATATCTCGCTTACCGATAGCGGCGCGCATTGCTTCGACACCTTGCAAAGCCGCGTGCACCGCGCCGTCACCGTCCACGTGCATATGAGGGTCAATACCGTTGACTGCGAGACGAATAAGAACCTCTGACAACGACTTCTGTTGGAAGTAAACATCCGGGCCGCGGCTCTGGCCAGGCACCCAGTGGGCCTGGGCACCTGTTCCGACGCTCACATAATAGGGTTGAAGCATATTGCCAGTAAGCGCAGGCGCGGCGATCACTCCATCGAGATAGAGTTTGGCATTCCGCACTGTGATCCCCGGCTCTACCCGCAGCGGGCCCTGGTCGAAGCGTTTTGCGAAACCGATGATCTTGGCCACCGCGCGCTCGGGATCACTTCCCTCTTGAGGAAAGATCTGCGGCGCGAAATGAGCTCGTGCCGTGAGTTGGCCCCGGTGCTGCAGTTCCGTGAAGGACGACATGCTTTCGTCGGGGGCGTCCGCATCGAGAAACGTCGTGACCCCCTGCGCATTCATCTCCTTCAATGCAAATTCGGCGGCGTGGATATTTTGCTCTGTACTTGGGACCGGAAGCAGGCTGGAGAAAATATCGAACGCTTTATCTTCCAGTAGCCCGGTAGGGTTGCCATTCGCGTCCCTCCATATCTTTCCACCCAGCGGCTCGGGGCTGTCCTTGTTGATTCTTGCCAGTGCGAGTGCGCGCGTATTTGCCAGGACTGTGTGTCCAAACGAAGAACGCACAATGATTGGCCGAGTGGTATGGAGAGAATCGAGTGTAGCGCGGGTCGTTTTCGTACCGGCGGGAAGCATGCCTTCCTGAAACCAACTCACGACCTCCATCCAACCGTTAGGTTCCTGGTCCTTCGTCGCATCCAGGCACGCTTGTATCCTCCTTTGCATCTCGGGAACCGTGATTGGTTCATAACGGAGGCCGCACTTCTGCAACTCGAGTCCGCCTTCGAGGGGATGCATGTGCCCATCAATAAGCCCCGGCATCAAAAAGCGCCCATCAAGATCAGTGACCTTGGTGCGTTCGCCTACGAATGAAGCCGCCTCGTCGTCAGTTCCGACAAAAACGATCTTCCCTTCCCGAATCGCGAGCGCTTGGCTTTGCGAATGGTGGGCGTCGGCCGTGAAAATGACTCCGTTACGGAAGACGCGATCCGCGGGTTGCTGTTGAGCGGGAGTTGAGGCGGCAGAGAAGAGTGCGACCAGCAGACTAACGCAGACCCGGAGCATACCTTGACCCAGAGTGAAGAATACGCGGCAGCATACAGGAGGACCCCAGCGCAGTAAAGCGCGTGCGACGCTCTGAAATTGCGCGCACTGTTATGCGGCGGGCGTCTTCGAAGATCTCGGCCTTTGACCTCGGCATGTTTGGCGCGGGCGGAGTGCTTGACGGCGCGGACGTGGGGCGCTTGCTGCGGCCGTCGGTCATTTTCTCAACGGCCTGGTGATTTGTAAGGAGATTGATTATTGGTGGACCTGGTCGGGATCGAACCGACGACCTCTTCCATGCCATGGAAGCGCGCTCCCAGCTGCGCCACAGGCCCACTCTTCAAGAAAGGATCGTGCCGAAGCACGACTGGTTTCATTCTCGCTCACCCGTTCGCCTGAGTCAAACGACCAGGGACACACCGCGCTCCATCTCCGCCGCTTCCTCGTAGCTTATCCGCATAAAAACGCGACGCCGGGAAGCGCCGCGTGGGAGAGAGAACACTTCGTACAGCGTTATCGCTAGAAGGTGAACATATCTTGCATTTCAATCAAGGCGCCCGGCGCGGCATTCCGCGCGTTGAGACTAGGCAGTCCCCAATTCCATTGAATGAACCGCAGGATCGAGATGTTGTCCATTTGGACGTGCGAGACGTAACCCGTCTTGGCGTAAGGCGAGATCACCATCATCGGTATGCGTACTCCGTCCGCAATGCCGCCTACCGTCGGTGGAGGAACGTGATCGTAAAAACCTCCACCCTCGTCCCAATACACGACGACGGCGCAATCCGCCCACACCGGCGAAGCCTCGATCTCCTGCATGAGCTTGTCGAAATAGGCGGCGCATGTGGTGATCGCGTCATTACCAGGATGGCAGTTGTGACCGCCGCCGGGGTTCACGAACGAAACCGAAGGCAACGTGCCGTTATCTAACTGCGCGTAGAAGTTGGTGATGTCCAGCAAGTTCGCCGTGTTCTGCGTGGTGGTGAAGTACTGAAAGGGATTTTCCGTCGCCACATACTGCCCGCAGACTCCGTACTCTTCCTGGAACCATCCCCAGGTGACGCCCGCGGAATTCATCTCATCGCCCACGTTCTTTTGCGTTAAGGGCACCGCTGCCGGATCCTGCTTGTTGCAGGGACCATAGATGGGCTGAATACCATAGTTGTTTCCCGTATCCGCCGCCGACACCATCAGCACCGCCAGGTTCGGTTCCGTACCGACGACGGGCATAAAAAAATTGTCGGCCAGCGAGAATTGGCCGGCGTAGTTCCAGAAGGTGTCCACCCCCGCGATGGTGTTGTCGTAGTGCCCCATCGATACATTGGTGCCTTCCGTGACCGCGAAACCATCCATCTTGCCGCCGTCAATGCTGCCCAGGTAATAGGTGTAACCGTGGGGCATGTCCGCGGGAAACGGGTCGGTCAAAAGATACGGCGTAGTCGTTCCACCGGTCGCGCCCGGTTGCGTGTAACCCGGCGAGGTAGGATTCAGAGGGTCCGCCAGACCCGTATAGGTGGCGAACATCGAATCGAACGAGTGGTTCTGTAAAACCAGGACAATCAAGTGCTTCACGGGCGAAATGGGATTCCCTCCCGTGCCCGGGCCAATTGACTGGGCGGGGGTCATCGGACCCCGGCATCCGGCAGAAACCAATAAAACCGCGAAAAGACCTGCTAAAACCGACCGGCGATGCTTCATTCGTTAGAAATCCAATGATTTTGGGTTCGCAGCTCAGCGAGCAGCCAGGAGATAAGCGCAACAATGTTGCCAAAGGTCCCTGCCGCAGCCCTGAAAAGCCATAAGCTCTAACCCGCTAGGGGCTTAGCTTGACTCGCTCACTATACCTCTATTTTTTGACGATTTCGCTGGCGGGTGAAAATGACTCACTGTGTGTACCCGAATGCTCACTATGGCGAACCCATGCCCCTCGCCCGGATCCCGCTTTGCTTGCATCCGACGTTCGCGTTAACCTGAATCAACGCATATCATCTGAGGCGCTGAACTCGGGGATCATCGGCTCGCTTTTGCCTCAACCCATTCCGCTTTCGACAGTCTAAGCCTCACGGAGCAAGCATGTACCGAAACCTCTACCGAACGGGTGCCTCGATCGTTCTATTCCTGTCGGCCGCTCTTTTTTGCGTCGCCCAGCAGCCCTCGCCGGATGTCTCCCCAACCCTCGACTCCATCGACCAAACGGCGCGAATTAGCGTTTCGGATATCTCGCACCTGCGCATTGAGAAGTGGAAAGCCGACGGGGGCACCAGGAAAAACGCCCAGAGTGACAGCGATTCCATTCAGCGCAATATGAGCTCCGCCCTGCCCGAACTCATTGCCAAGGTGCGATCCGCGCCGCAGGATCTCAATGCCAATTTCAAGCTCTATCGCAATTTGAACGTTCTTTACGAATATTTCTCGCGCTTTACCGAGACCGCCGGCGCCTTTGGCAGCCGTGAAGATTTCGATACCCTGGCCCGCGATTTGCAAGGCCTCGAAAATGCCCGCCGCAGTATGGCGGACCGCATGGACACCCTTTCTGCATCGGCCCAGACAGAGTTAACTCAGTACCGTTCCCAGGCCCGCACAGCCCAATCCACCGCCACCAGCGCGTCCCCAAAGAAGATCGTGATCGACGATAGCGAGCCGGATAAGAAGCCCAAGAAGAAGAAACCGGCCGCAAAACCGGCCACCCCTACGGCCACTCCTGCCTCCGGATCGAGCGATCCAGGGACTGCCACGCCGAAGGGATAGCTACCGGCTCGATACCCAAAGGAACTTTGTTCCGGCGCTTGGTGTCAAAAGAGGTATGCACAAGCGCGGGCAGCGGCGTGCGGAGTTAGCCTCCAGGGGTTACGGACGGATCTCACAAGCATTGTTGCTGCAGCCGTTTGGCATTATCATTGAGGTGGCGCCATGAGTGTTATGGCGGGTGCCTCTGTGTCCGATCTCGCGAGCGCGATAGCAATCCGCAACGAAGAAGCATCCATCATTGCCGAGCTGAAGGCTGGCTCGGAAGATGCCTATTCCTGGTTAATTGCGCAATATCACCAGCCCATCTACAGCCTGGTCTATCGCATCCTCGACGACCCCTCCGACGCTGCCGATACCACCCAGGAAGTTTTCATTAAGGTTTACCGCGGAATCGCGCGTTTTAACGCCCAGTCCAGCCTGAAAACCTGGATATATCGGATTGCCCTGCACGAAGCTTCGAACCGGCGACGTTGGTGGTTCAGGCACAAAAGTCGTGAGACTTCCATCGAGGCTGGACATGAGAGCGAAGAGCGCACACAACCAGCGATTTTGAAGGACACGCTCGTGGAGACAGGCGATTCGCCCTTCGAGCATGTCTTCCATTCCGAGGTACGGACCAAGGTGGAGGCCGAACTCAAGAACCTCCAGGAACCGTACCGTACGGCGGTAATCTTGCGCGATATCGAGGAGTTGTCGTACGAACAGATAGCCGAGATTACTGAAACTTCCCTGGGTACGGTGAAATCAAGATTGGTACGTGGACGCGAGGCCTTGAAGAAGCGCCTGGTGCGATACGTGAGGGAGATCGGCCCCGAACTCGGACTATGCGAGCCGGCCGACAAACAACCTGCGGTTCGGCCCCGGAAGGACGTCGAGGTTCAGCTATGAAGTGTTCCGAAACAAGACCGTTGTTGTCGCTTTACCTTGACGGCGCAACCTCTCGGGACCAGCGTACGGCGATCGAGTTGCACCTGCGGACCTGCATCGCGTGTACCGAGGAGTATGCGCTGCTGCGCCGTACCCACGAACTCGTCTCGACCGCGGGGCGCAAGCCGGCGCCTCCTGACCTCGCGTTGCGCCTTCGTGTCGCTCTGTCGCAGGAAATGGCTGCATCCCGCCGGTCTCCGTGGACTGGCATTCTGGTTCGCGGGGAGAACCTGTTCAATGCCTTCATGGTCCCGGCAGCAGCTGGGGTTCTGACGGCCATCGTCGTCTTCGGATTGCTCATCGGATTGCTGGTACCCAACGTCATGCGGCAGTCCAATGACGTTCCCACCATGCTGTATACCCCGCCGGAGATCTCCTTCTCGCCCTTTGGCTTGAGCATGGGCTCCGTGAACGCCGACTCGGTTGTGGTGGAAGCCTACGTGGACGCCAATGGACGCGTCCAGGATTACAAAGTGCTCTCCGCGCCGGACGAGGTGAAGGACCTGACGCCAGAGTTGAAGAACATGCTGATCTTCACCACCTTCAAGCCGGCCACCGCTTTTGGCCAGCCTACCGCGAGCCGCGCCATCCTCTCCTTCTCCAATATCCAGGTGAAGGGATAGGAAATCGTACCCGGCCCGATTCCTTTTCGCTTCGCCCAGCGCCGGCCTGTCCGGCGCTTTGTCTTGACGGTTTGATTCCCGTCCGGTAGGCCCGTAAACTTATCCTCAGTTCCAATTGCCGAAGCAGGGGGCTGTTCTGGGCTTCTTTTTCCGTTCTGCGGTTTCTTTCATCATCGGGATGTCCTTGCTCGTACCCGCTGCCGCGCAGCAGCAGAGCGTCGCACAGCAGAGCAAGGCGACTCTCGATACCAGCGAAGCACTCTTCGCCCTGATGGCCGCGATCAATAACTGTGGCTACAACGACGAGGTGGCTGCATCTGCGCCGGTGCGTGCACGGGTTCGCGCCGAGGTTTCGACCGCGCTGGCCACCCACCAGAATGCCGCCGCCGCCCAGAAAGATGTTTGTGCGTTTTATCGCGATCACCAGGCGGCGGACGAACCACGCACCGTTTCGGCTTACATTTCCTTAGGGATTCTGCTCAACGATCCGCCAAAGTTCACGACCAAGGTGCCCGAAGCGGACTTGCCGCCGGATGCTTCCTTTGTCCTTGGCATCGTTTCGCCGCTCCAGCGCATGTATGCAGAGGCGGATTTGCACAGCGTTTGGCTGAAGCACAAACGCGAATACGACGCCCTCGTGGAGCGCTATCACGAGCCCATGCGCCAGATGATCGCCTCCACCGACCAATATCTGCGCCTGCCGCAGAGCGGTTACGTAGGGCGGACCTACGTCATCTACCTTGAACCGTTGATCGGTCCCTCCCTGACCAATTCGCGTAATTACGGCTCGGATTACTATTTCGTAGTCTCGCCTGCCGCCGCCAACCTGAAGATGCACGAAATCCACCATACGTACCTGCACTACATCTTCGATCCGCTGGCCTATAAGCGCGGCAGCGACATGATTCGCATCCGCCCGCTCCTGGTCTCCGTTCAAAAGGCTCCCCTCGACGACGCCTTCAAGAATGATCCGACGCTGCTGGTGACCGAATCGCTGATCCAGGCGGTCGAGGCGCGCACCATGCCGGTGCCGAACGGCGAAGATCGCAAACGGGAAGAGGCTGTACTCCAGTCGGAGAGCGAAGGGTTCATCCTGACGCAATACTTCTACGATCAGCTGGTGAAATTCGAAAAGAGCGACCAGAGCTTCGACCAGGCCTATGCCGACTGGCTGCATTTCCTCGACGTGGATCACGAGCGCAAGCATGCCCGCGCAATCACCTTCAGCTCCCATGCCGCTCCGGAAGTCGTGCAGGCATCTATCATGCACAAGGAGTCGCTGCTGACCGAGGGAGAGCAGGCGCTGGTGAAGGGCGATTTGGATGCGGCAGAGAAGTGCGCAAATCAGGTGCTGCAAGGCAAAGAAGAAGACCCGGCTAGGGCCTATTTCCTCCTCGCCCGCGTTTCCACGATGAAAGGCGATATGGAAGGCGCGAAAAGCTACTTCTACCTGGCCCTGGATCGCGGCTCGGATCCGCGCACCCAAGCCTGGTCGCATATCTACCTTGGCAGGATCTTCGATCTTCAAGACAAGCGGGAAGAAGCGTTAAAACAGTACAACGCCGCCCTTGCCGACAACGATCCCAAGCCCGACACGAGGGCGGCCGCAGAACGAGGCATGAAATCGCCGTACACCGCGCCGGTAAAGCACACGCAGTCCCAATAAATCCGATCCTGGAACATCCAGGGAAAGTTTGGAGAACGGAATCATGAAGCGCGCATCAATTCTCGTCGCAATTTTATCCGCTGCCAGTTTCGCATCCGCGCAAGCGAACTCGACCGCCACCCCACCCGCTGCGCAGACCGGCACCCAGTCTGCCCCGGCCGCCGCGAACGGCACCGCACAGACTCCCGCTACCCCAGCGGCGCCACATAGCAAAGGCACGCCGCAAGCCAAGACCCAAGACGAATTCAAGGCCTACCAGGACGTCGTCGCGAAACCCGACACCGCGCAAATGGAGCAAGCCGCTGACGCCTTTGCCCAGAAATATCCGAACAGTGAGCTGCGCACCGTCCTCTACACCGGCCTGTTGAACACCTACCGCAACGCCGGCGCCACCGACCGCGAGATCGCCGTCGGGCGCAAATCGCTGGCCATCGATCCGACCGACCCAGTCCCGAACGTGCTCGTCGCCTTGGCGCTCGCCCAGTCCACGCGCGATTCCGACCTCGACAAGGACGATCGTCTGAACGAGGCAGCCCACGATGCGCAGCGCGCCATCGACAACATCGACACCGGTATGGCAGTGCCGCCCAATACGCCTCCGGAAAAGGTCGACTCGGCGAAGAAGAGCATCCTGGAAATGGCCTACGAGACCGAGGGTACGGTCGCCATGACAAAAAAGGACTTCCCGGCTGCCGAAGCCGCCTTCCGCAAGGGACTTGACGTAACCAAGAACGAGCCCGATGGCGTGCTCTATCTCCGTCTCGCCATCGCTCTCGACAATCAGAAGCGTTATCCCGAGGCCTTGGAAGCCACCGAGAATGCGATCAAGTACAACCAGCAGGGAAGCGAAGCGCTGAATCTGGCAAACCAGGAGAAATCGCGTCTGCAGAAGCTGGTTGGCAGTTCCGCACCCGCCGCAGCGCCTGCGCCTACAGCGCAATAGGAGTTCCGTTTAACGAGCCTCGAAGTGTTACACCCTGGCTCCCCTGTTTATGAAGACACGCGAAACGGCTGCGCTGGAGCAAGCGCTGGAACACAAATTTCAGGATCCTGAGATTTTGGTCCGGGCGCTCACCCACAGCTCCTTTGCACGCGAGGAACGCGACCAGGAACACGATGACACCGCTCCCGCGGACAACGAGCAGCTTGAGTTCATGGGAGACGCGGTGCTTGCCTTCGTGACCAGCCAGGAGTTGGTGAAGCGCTTCCCCCACTACGAGGAAGGAGAACTTTCGAAGCTGCGGGCCCACCTCGTCAGTGCCCGTCATTTGTTGCAGCCTGCCCGTAATCTCGACCTCGGCAAGTATTTGCGCCTGGGACGCGGCGAAGAGCGAAGCGGCGGCCGCAACAAAAGCGCCATTCTGGTCGATGCCCTGGAGGCCGTCATTGCAGCGCTCTACCAGGATGGAGGCTTGCGCATCGCCCGTTCCTTTATCCTGCGCGAAATCCTGCGACCCGAATTGCAGCGGATTGAAGCGGAACATGGGAGCGTGCTCCCGGTGACGGATTACAAGTCCGCTTTGCAGGAACAAGCCCATGCCGCCGGACGTAGACGTATTGTGTACACCGTTGTGAAAGAAGACGGACCGGAACATAAGAAAGTGTTCACCATCGAAGCGCGTATCTTCGGCGAGTCGGGGGACAAACCCGAGTTCGTGGCCAGCGCGGAAGGACCCACGAAGAAGCGTGCAGAACAGAACGCGGCGCGTCATGCTTTGCACTATGTGCAGTCGCTTGCAACGCCCACAGGCCCGCAACCCGAATGACCGATCCTCTGGAACAGACGCAGCCATCCACGGCAGTGGCGACCGGCCCGGAGCTCCCACCGCCCGAGCCTGCGCCCCTCCCTGTCCGCCAACCCATGCGTCTGGTGGACACCGGTGGCTTCGCCACCATCCAATCACTCATCGGCACGATTACCATCGCCGTTTTCGTGATCACCTTCATCATCCAGGCTTTCACCATTCCTTCCGAGTCGATGGAAAAGACCCTGCTCATCGGCGACTATCTCCTCGTCGATAAGGCACGATTCGGCACAGGGTGGGCCCATCCGTTCATGCCCTACGAGACCATCAAGCGGCAAGACATCATGGTCTTTCGCTACCCTGTCCACCCGTCGATGTACTTCGTGAAACGCGTGATCGGTTTACCTGGCGATCGCGTACGACTCATCGACAAACGTGTTTTCATCAATGGCGTCCCACTCGACGAAAAGTACGTCACCTACAGCAAGCCCTTCGATCCTTATCGCGATAACTTCCCCGACGGACCTTGGTGGTCCTTCGACATCGACGCCCACTGGGGCATCGAGTTCCACAAATTGATCGAAAACAAGCAGTTGATTGTGCCCCAGGATTGCTACTTCGTGATGGGCGACAACCGCGACGATAGCTCCGACAGCCGCTACTGGGGCTTCGTTCCCAGGGAAAATGTCGTAGGGCGACCGCTGCTGATTTACTTCTCGCTGCGCGCCTCCGAGGCTCAGCCGCCCGCAGATACTATGGGTGATAGACTTTGGAGTCTGGGAATGCGCCTCGAACATGTGTTTCAGGATGTTCGCTGGAACCGCGTGGTGCGCCTGGTGGAATAACTTTTAATGAGCCCGACAAAGACCGCAAAAGAAGAAATCGTAAAGACTCCGCAGCCGGAAAAGAAGAAGGAAACCACCGCCGAATTTGTTTCGTCGATGGCGGTCGTGCTCGTCACCGGACTATTCATCATCACCTTCTGCATGCAGGCGTTTGAGATTCCCTCCGGCTCGATGATCAAGACACTTTTGATTGGCGACCATCTCTTCGTCGATCGCGCGCTGCTCGCGCCGAAGACCAACTGGATGCCGCTCATTCCCTACCAGCAGCTGCATCGCCGCGATATCGTCGTCTTCGTCTCACCGGCGCAACCCGGCCTGTATCTCGTCAAGCGCGTTATCGGATTGCCGGGCGACAAAATCCACCTGCGCGACGGTGTGGTCTACGTGAACGGCCAGGCACAGAACGAGCCCTACAAGTTTGAAGACCCCGCCGCGCCGCACCTGCCCTACGCCATGGACTTCCCTTCTGTCCCGCCCGACGAAAACGTCACTCTAACGCCGGAGTGGCACCTGACGATGAGTTCGCATATCGAAGGCGATGACCTCGTCGTCCCCTCGGACAGTTACTTCGCCATGGGCGACAATCGCGAGCGCAGCTGGGACAGCCGCTTCTGGGGCTTCGTTCCCAAACAGAATCTTATCGGTCGCCCGATGTTTATCTATTGGTCGTTCGAGACGCCCGAAGACCAGTACACCAAGCAGGATCTCGGCGACCGCCTCGGCTTCATCTTCCATATCGTGATTCACTTCTTCGACCAGACACGCTGGTCGCGCATGTTCAGGCTGGTGCGTTGATGGCCCAGCGGGGCTCCCGGAAGTTGATGTTGGTCATTGTTGCCAGCATCCTGCTCGGGATATTCGTTCCCCCGCTGGTCAACGTGAACCGCTATCGC
Organism: uncultured Acidobacteriaceae bacterium; assembly: GCA_963703075.1. Taxonomy (GTDB): domain Bacteria; phylum Acidobacteriota; class Terriglobia; order Terriglobales; family Acidobacteriaceae; genus Korobacter. The sequence continues at coordinate 107,639 of OY969786.1, read as the reverse complement.
TCCAACATCGCCAGTTCAATCAGCAATGCCGTGGGACGCCCAGTCACCGTCGGCCACGTCGGATTGCGGCTTCTCCCCCAGCCCGGCTTCGACTTGCGCAATGTTTCCGTCGGCGACGACCCTGCCATTAGCGCCGAGTATCTCCTATATGCTGACGACGTGACTGCCTACCTGCGCCTCAGTTCCCTTTGGCGCGGCCGCCTCGAGATCGCTCGTTTAAATCTTTCACAGCCGAGTTTGAACCTCGTTCGCTCCGACGACGGACGCTGGAACCTCGAAACGCTCCTTTCCCGCACCGCACAAATTCCCACCGCTCCCACCGGACAGGCCCATCCCGAAACCTTGCGTCGCCGCTTCCCTTACATCGAGGCCACGAACGCGCGCATCAATTTCAAATTCGGGTTGGAGAAGAAGGCGTTCACCTTTACCGACGCAGATTTCGCCCTCTGGCTTGCGTCGGAAAACAATTGGAATATGCGGCTCGAAGCACGGCCCATGCGCGTGGATACCCACGTCACGGACACCGGCTCAGTGAAGATGGAAGCCTCCTTCCAGCGCAATTCCATGCTGCGGTTCACCCCGGTGAAATTCACCTTGACCTGGCGTGAGGCCCAACTCGGCCAGATGACCAAACTGCTCACCGGCGGCGATCGTGGGTGGCGCGGCACGACTTCCGTGTCCCTCTCCGGTATCGGCACCCCCGCGGACTTGGCTCTCGTCAGCGACATCCGGGTAGACGATTTTCGCCGCTACGATATCTTCGGCGGCGGCACGATGCGTCTGCTGGCTCATTGCACCGCCCACTACATGTCGGCGGAAGACAGACTCTCTGCTCTTTATTGCGCCGGTCCTGTGGCCGAAGGAACCGTCGAACTGCACGGCACTGCGCAGCGGCTGCGATCTCCTTTCTACGACCTCAACGTCATTGGGCAGAACATTTCCCTGAACAGCGTCGTGGGTTTCGCGCGTCACGCGAAGCGCGATCTGCCGGAAGATCTCAGCGCAACCGGCACTACCGATTTCTCTTTCAGCGCACACAAGGCCCTCGATCCCGCGGCCAAGGCCGTGTGGTCCGGGGACGGTACCACCCACGGCCTCACGCTCCATTCGCAAGCGCTGGGTCCCGATCTTTCCTTTGGTTCGCTGAACTATCTCATCGCGCCCGCAGCGCCGGATAGCGCTCACCGCACCATGCGCGGCGCTAGGATCAATTCATCGCCGCCATCCGCCCTGGCAGTCACTGGATTTCGCCTGGAAGTCGCGCCCTTCGCACTGCAGTTAGGAGCGGCTTCTCCGGCCGCCACCCAAGTCGTTGTGACCGACGATGGCTTTAGCATCGCCATCGCCGGCGATACCGACCTCGAACGTTCTCTGCAAGTCGCGCGCGCCCTGGGAATCAATGCCCCCGCGGTTGCGGCCAAGGGTTTCGCGAAAATCGATCTCCACCTCGCGGGCCGGTGGACTGGCTTCGAGGCCCCAACCCTGAGCGGAACCGCCCAATTCAAAAACGTGCAGGCCGACATTCCCGGGGTGATCGAAACTGTCCAGCTCAGTACCGCGACGGCGAGCATCGACGCGAGGTCACTCACTTTGCAGAACGTGGTCGCCAGCTTTGCCAAGGGTCCGAACCTCACCGGAACAGTTGCAGTCCCGCGCAACTGTTCCTCGCCGCCGTGCCCCCTCACCTTCGTTGTGCACGCCGACGAACTCTCGCCCGAGCGCCTCAACCAGTTGCTCAACCCAAAGCTACGCAGCCGCCCCTGGTACAACTTCTTTATGCCGCATCCGTCCGACCAGGCGAATCCGCTGCTGACCCTGGAAGCTACCGGCCAGTTCACCATCGACCGCTGGAAGATGGGCGAAGCGGTTGCCGCCCATGTGAACGGCACTGCAAAAGTCGCAGCTCAGCGCGTCAATCTGGATAATCTGCACGCCGACTTGCTTGGCGGTCAGCATACCGGCGCGTGGCAGGCTGACTTCTCCGGACCGAAACCTGTTTTCATCGGGAGCGGCAAACTCCTCCATGCCAGCCTCGCGCAGTTCGCGGCAACCATGCAGGGAACGTGGGGCACCGGCACCGCGGACCTGAACTACCAATTGAAAATGGTGGGCATGACCCCTTCTGATCTCCGCGGATCGGCCTCGGGCTTAGGCGAATTTTCCGTGCGCGACGCCGTGCTGCGTCGCTTGAGCCTCGATGCCAAGGCGGGTGCGCTGCGAGTCGCCAGGCTCGATGGAACCGTAGAATTGCGCGAAGGCAATTTTGTTGTTAACGACACGAAACTTCAAACCGGCAACGCGGTTTATAGCGTCCAGGGAACAGCTACGTGGAAGCGCGAGTTGAACTTCACACTTTCCGACAATCAGCACGTCTTCGCGCTCTCGGGCACCGTCGATCATCCCGAGGTCAAGCCGGGACCCGCAACCGAAGCCTCACTTCATCCATGAAGATCACACTGCTCCTTTGCCTTCTCGTTAGCTTAACGCTGGCGCAGTACGCGTTCGCGCAACACAGCCCCGCGTATCTAAGCGCCGACAGGAAAATTTCGGCCATCGTCGCCTTCGACGCCAGCCCTTCGAAGGGTCCGGCCACAACCACCCTGACGGATGAGGAAATCAATGCCTACTTTGCAGAAGGCGGTGTGAAGTGGCCGGACGGCGTGAGCGACGTCAAGATCGACGAGCAACCCGCGGTGGTCAATGCTTCCGGCGTCGTGGATTTCGACAAGGTCACGGCCAAGAGCCATTCCAATAGTCCGTTGCTCGCGCTTTTCTCTGGCGTTCACACCGTGCACGTAACCGCCCAGGCCTCCGCCGTGCACGGCCGTGCCTCCGTCAAGGTGCAAAGCGTGTCGCTCGACGGCCTTGAGATTCCGCGCGTCGCCCTCGAATACTTCGTGCAGAAATACCTCCAGCCGAAGTTTCCAGAGGCCGACCTGGACAGCGTTTTCGGCATGCCCTATCGCATCGACTCCGCCATCGTGGGCGACGGCCGGGTTACGTTCACGCAAAAATAACCGTCCCTCTGCGAGCGCCGCACCCCCTTCAACCCTGCGTAATTCCGCCACTTCCGCGTGATAGTATCGAAGTCGGTTATGTCCTTCGATCCCGCCAGAATCTTCTTCGATATGGTCGCATTCCTGTTTGCGATCAGCCTCCACGAGGCCGCCCATGCATGGACGGCTGCGCGCTGCGGCGACCCCACGGCGAAGATGCTTGGACGGATCACGCTAAACCCCTTGCGCCATATCGACCCCTTCGGCAGCATCCTCATTCCGCTGATCGGCATGCTCTCCGGCATCGGGTTTATCGGCTGGGCCCGGCCTACGCCCGTCGACCCTCGCAATTTTAAGCGCCCGGTGGCCGACGATATCCTCGTCTCCCTCGCCGGTCCCGCCAGCAACGTGCTCCTGCTCATCGTTTTTGGGATCATGCTGAAGATCTATCTTTCGATGAATGGCGCGCCGCGCATGCATTCCAGCGCCGCTCCGCTTCTGTATCTTCTGTTGTCGTCCGTCACCATCAACCTGGTGCTTGCCATCTTCAATTTGATCCCCGTGCCGCCGCTCGACGGCAGCCACGTCATCCGCCATTTTCTTTCCGGGTCCGCGCTCGCGACCTACGACCGGCTCGGCACCTACGGGTTGATGCTGCTCTTCATCGCCAACTGGTACTTCAATTTCCTCGGTTACTTGTTTCGGCCAGCCTATGTGCTGATCGACCGGGTCTTCTTGTCGTGATGTCGAACATGGAAAACACCAAAGCGCGCGTGTTAAGTGGGATGCGCCCCACGGGAAAACTTCACCTCGGCCACTATGTCGGCGCCCTGCAGAATTGGGTTAAATTGCAGGACCAGTACGATTGCTTCTATTTCGTTGCCGACTGGCACGCCCTGACCACGAACTACGCCGACACTTCCGACGTGAAGCAGAGCTGTGTGGATCTGGTTATCGATTTTCTTTCCGCCGGCCTCGACCCCGAACACTCAACGATGTTTATCCAGTCGCACGTTCCCCAACATGCGGAGTTGAACCTCCTGCTCTCGATGATTACCCCGCTCGGCTGGCTCGAGCGCGTGCCCACTTACAAAGAACAGCGCGAAAACATCAAAGACAAAGATCTCAGCACCTTCGGGTTCCTCGGCTATCCCGTGTTGATGACCTCCGACATCCTCATCTATCAAGCACAGTACGTCCCGGTTGGCGAAGACCAGGTGCCGCACCTCGAAATCAGCCGCGAAATCGCTCGCCGTTTCAATCAGTTCTATCCGCGGAAAATCCGCACCGGCGCTTTCGATCCGCAGCGCGATTCGGTATTCCCTGAGCCCAAGCCGCTGCTCACGCCCGCCGCAAAACTGCCCGGCACGGATGGCCGCAAGATGTCGAAATCGTATGGCAACAGCATCCTGCTCTCCGATCCCGAAGCCGAGGTGCGTGCCAAACTCAAGACGATGGTCACCGATCCGGCCCGCGTGCGCCGCACCGACCCCGGCAATCCCGACATCTGCCCCGTCGGCGACCTGCATAAAATCTTTAGCGACGCCGAAACCATCGCGAAGGTCAACGAAGGTTGTCGCACCGCCGGCATCGGCTGCATTCAATGCAAGTCTTGGGCGGCGGACAGCGTGATGCGCGTCCTTGCTCCCATCCAGGAATGCCGCGCCCGCTACGACGCCAATCCAAAGATGGTTTGGGATATCCTCGAGGCCGGCTCCGCCAAGGCGCGTGTCTCTGCCGAAAAAACCATGGTCGAAGTGCGCGAAGCCATGAACTTCTCGCATAACTACGAGCCGCAAAACAACGCCGCCACTACAGGGACGAAGTAGCCATGCCAGAGCCGACCGAGAACAAAGCGCCCAAGGCCTCTTTGGAAGCTGCTCCCGCCGCGCAGGAAACCAAGCGGCCGCCGGAGCGCGATGATTCCGTCTTCTCGATTATCGTCGGCCAGATCTACGACGGCCCTCTCGACCTGCTGCTCGATCTCGTTCGCAAGCAGGACATCGACATTTACGACATCCCCATCGCCAAGATCACGCGCCAGTACCTGACCTACACCGAGCACATCAAGAACATCGACGTGGATGTTGCCGCCGAATTCATTTATATGGCTTCGCTGCTCATTCACATCAAGTCGAAGATGTTGTTGCCGCGCGATCCCGACGCGGTTGCCGGCGCAGAGGACGATCCACGCATGGAGTTGGTGAATCGCCTCCTCGAGCATGAGCGATTCAAGACCGCCGCGCAGATGCTGATGCAGAAGCAACAGATCGAAGATGCGGTGCTGAGCAATCCCGCGATGAAGGAGTTCAAGAACGCCGAGGGCGCCGAAGCGGAGATGGCCGCCGACGTGATCGATCTCGTGAAAACCTTCCGCGAGATCCTCGATCGTGCGCGTTCCAAGCCGACCTTCAATGTCGCCGATGAATCGGTTACCGTTGGCCAGATGATCGACTACATGCGCCGCCGGCTTTCTCTGGAAGAACGGCCGATCCGCCTCAAGGCTCTGCTGAAGCCCTTGAACAGCCGCAATGCGCTGATTTGCGCATTCCTGGCGCTTCTCGAACTGATCCGTTTGCAAGCGGTGCTCGCCCGGCAAGACAGCGTCTTCGGCGACATCGTGATCAAGAAAGACGCGCACTTCGATGACATCATGGCCGAGCAAAGCGCCGTACGCGACGACTGGAAGTAAGTTCCGCCGCGCACTCTGCTGGAACGCCATGAACGCACAATGCCGCACCGTCGTGAGACGAGCATAAAGAGGGAAACCGAAACGTCATGTCTCTCAAGGGAAAACTCGAAGCAATCATCTACGCCGCCGAAGAGCCGGTAACCGTCGACCAGATGGCCGCGCTGTTGAAGAATGATGTGCTCGGGGAGCTCGCAACTGAAGCCTCCTCCAACCCCGCGGAACCCGTACCCGAGACTCCGGAGCTTCCGGCTGAACCCGAGGTCGAAGCCGCACCCGAAATTACCGGCGAGCCGAGCGCGGAAGCTGCCGGCACCGAAGCAGCCGCTCCTCCGGCGAAGAAAAAAGCGAAAGATCCCGAGCTGACCGCCGTGAAGGCACGCCTTCGCATCGTGCTGGCAGAACTCACGGCTGACTACCAGGTTGATATCCGTGGTATTGAAATTCGCCAAATTGCCGGCGGTTACCGCATGGCCACCAAGCCCGAGCACCACGATCTGGTCGTCGGCTTTGCCAAGAGCCTGAAACCGCCGATCCGCCTCTCGTTGCAGGCCCTCGAGACCCTCGCCGTCGTCGCCTACAAGCAGCCTGTCACCGCGCCTGAGGTCAGCGAGATTCGCGGTGTTGATTCCTCTGGCGTGATTGCCACCCTCCTCGATCGCAAGCTGGTCACCACCGCCGGCCGCAAGCAAGTCATCGGTCGTCCCATTCTCTACAAGACCACAAAGGAATTTCTTCTCCGCTTCGGTCTGCGCGATGTCAACGAGCTGCCCAGCATGGAAGAGTTTGAAAAACTCGGCGATGCCGGACAGGGCGTAATCTTCGAAGCTGAAACCGCGCCCTCCTCCTCCGAGGCCGGGCAAGCGGACGACGCCATGATGGCGCGCCAGGATGAAATGGTCGAGCAACAGGACGAAGAAGTCGCGGAAGCGGCCGAAAATGCCGCTGTCTCTGCACCGATTGAGCCCGACGGCGAGTCGAATACCAGTACAACCGAAGTGCACGGCTCAACCACCGAGAAAGCGTAAGGCTCAAAATGGCTTCCGAACGTTTGCAAAAAATCATCGCGGCTGCCGGCGTGGCTTCCCGCCGCAAAGCGGAAGAACTGATCACCTCCGGCCGTATCACCGTGAACGGCGAAGTCAAGAGTGAGCTCGGATCGAAAGCCGATCCCGCCACGGACGACATTCGCGTCGACGGCAAATCTATAAAGGCGGAAGAGCAGGTCTACGTGCTGCTCCACAAACCCAAGGGCTACGTCACCACCGTGACCGATCCCGAAGGCCGCCCCACCGTTATGGACTTGGTGAAGGCGATTCCCGCGCGCGTTTATCCCGTCGGTCGGCTCGACTACCTCAGCGAAGGCCTGCTTCTGCTGACCAACGATGGCGAGATGGCTGCCAAGCTCACCCACGCTTCCACCCATGTGCCGAAAAAATATCTCGTCAAGGTCAGCGGCGAACCGACGGAAGAGCAGATCCAGCAACTGCGCGATGGCGTGCAGCTTCCCGCCGAGCAAGGCCACGTCCACGCCGCTCCCGGCGATGGCGGAAAATTCGGTGGCGACAAGCGTCGCTCCACCCCGGTAAAGACCGCTCCGGCAAAAATTGAGCTCTCGCGCGAAGGCGACAATCCCTGGTATGAGGTCACTCTCACCGAAGGTCGCAACCGCCAGATCCGTCGCATGTTCGACTTCGTCGGCCATCACGTCGAGAAGATCAAGCGCGTGGAATATGGTCCCCTCAAGCTCGATGTCGAGAATGGCGTGTTCCGCATCCTGAACGGCGCCGAGGTTACACGCCTGAAGCAGGCGGCGGAAGGCCAGCATGCCGTTCCCCGCGCCCGCGACGAGCGGCCACGCGCTAGCAAAGGCGGACGCGGCGAGCGTCCCGCCTTCGGCAGAGGCCGCACCGGCGAACGTGCCCCGTTTCAGAAAGGCTCCTACAAAGATCGCTCAGAGTTCGAAGCTCCCCGCGAGGAACGTACTCGCACAGCACGCTTTGATGCGGAAGGTAAACGCGAAGTCGAAGCGCCTCGTGAACGCTTTGAGCGCCCGAGGTTTCAGAAACGTGAAGGTGGTGAGCGCCCCGCATTCCGCGGCCGCCGCGACGATGCACGCGGTGCGCGCCCGAAATTCCAAAAACGCGAAGGCAGTGAGCGTCCAGCCTTCCGTGGCCGCCCTGACGATGCGCGCGGTGAGCGTCCGAAGTTCCAGAAGCGCGAAGGCAGTGAACGCCCAGCCTTCCGTGGCCGCCCTGACGATGCGCGCGGAGCGCGTCCGAGGTCTGGCAAGCCGCCCGCTCGACGCGAGGGTGCAAGTCGTCCCTCGGCTCGTCCGTCCCGGTTCGCTTCCAGCAGTTCGAGCGGCGGGCGGCCATTCCGCGGCCGCCCTGCAGCCGGTGGAGAATCACGTGGTAAGAGTTTCGGACGTCCGCCGGCACGCACGGGCTCGCGTCCGCCATTCGCTGGTCGGCCCAAGTTCGGTGCCCGTCCCGATCGCGGAGATCGCCCCAGCACGGGCGCCAAACGCTTCGAGCGTGGCGACGCAGCGCGTGAAGGCAGTTCAGCCCGTCCGTTTCGCGGCAAACCCGCCGGAGGCAAGACATTTCGCGGCAAGCGCGACGATCGGCCTGCGTTCCGCTCCGGAGGCAAAGAACGAGGAGCGGGAGGCGAGCGCCGCCCAGGCTCCGGACGTCCTTTCACCGGCGATCGGTTCGGCAAGAAGCCCGGAGGTCCGCGCAAGGACTTTCGCCCGCGCACCGATCGCCCCGTTCCGGAACGGGAGGAACCGCGGTCCCAGGAATTCGTCGATAAGGTCGCCAAGCGATTCACCGGAAAGCTAGAATCGGGTGGGCGCGGACCTCGAACTCCGCGCCGAGGCCCGGAAGGCCGCGCTCCCAAGCGCCCCTTCCGTAAGCCCAAGGACAAGCGATGAAGTACGAAGACATGGTTCCGGCCCACCTCCGCGCCCTCGGTTCCTACGTTCCAGGTAAGCCCCTGCGGCAGGCCGAAGAAGAAACCGGCATCAAGTGCACCAAGATGGCCTCGAACGAAAATCCGTTCGGTCCGTCACCGCGCGCCCTCGAAGCAATGCAGCACGCTCTCCGCGAGGTGCACCTTTATCCCGAGAACGGCGCCCCCGAACTGGCCAGGAAAATCGCGGAAAATGAAGGCGTCACGCCCGACCACGTCCTCGTTACCGGCGGATCTACCCCGTGTCTCGATATGATCGGCCGAACCCTGCTCGCACCCGGGCTGAACGCCATCACCAGCGAACGCACCTTCATCGTTTATCCCATCGTGACCCGCGCCGCCGGCGCGACCCTGAAGCTCGTTCCCGCCAAGGACGACGGCTTCGACCTCGACGGCATATTGAAGGCCATCGATGATCGCACCCGCGTCGTCTTCCTCGCGAATCCCAACAATCCCACCGGCACTATGTTCGACGCCAAGGCGATGGATGATTACCTCAATCGCGTGCCCGACAGCGTGGTGACCGTGATTGACGAAGCTTATTACGATTTCGCCAAGCACCTGGCCGAGTTGCGCGGCGTCGAATACTCCCACTCCGTGCGCTACGTGAAAGAAGGACGCAAAGTCATCGTGTTGCGCACCTTCTCCAAGACCCACGGCCTGGCCGGCGTTCGCGTCGGCTTCGGCATCGGCGATCCCGAACTGATGAACTACCTTGCCCGGGTGCGTACTGCCTTCCAGACCACCAGCATCGGCGAAGCTGCCGCCATCGCCGCTTTGCACGACGACGAGCACCTGCGCCGCACCGTGGAGAACAATGCCGTGGGTGCTGAGGTCCTCGTGAAAGGGTTGCGTACCATGGGGCTGCACGTCGTTCCCACCTGGGCGAATTTCGTCTTCTTCGAAGTGGAAGACGACGCGCCCGGCATCGCCAAGGCGCTGGAACGTTCCGGCGTCATCGTCCGCCCGCTCGGCGGATGGGGAATCCCCAAGGGACTGCGCGTCACCATCGGCAACCCTGACCAAAACCGCAACTTCCTCCATGCGCTCCAGAAGGTTCTTGCCAAGGAACCTGTTCGCTAATTGTCGTCGCAAAGCAAAAGGCCGCCGTTAGGCGGCCTTCATCGTTCTCCTTAAAGTCTAGCGCGTGCCCGCCATCGGAGTTCCCGAAACACCCTCTTTCGCCTGCACTGGCTGCGACCCATCGGCCAATAACATGGGCAACCGCGCCGCCCCAAACAGTCCGGCGTCGCTGCCCAGCAAAGCACGCGTCACGATGGTCCGCTTCTCCCCCGCTCGTACCGCTTCCGGCGCGGTCACGCGGTAGATAAACGAACGTACCCGCATTTCTTCGAACATCGCCGGGCTGAACGCATCCCACGCGCTCACCACCCCGCCTCCGATCACATACATCGGAAGATTCAGCGCGTTTACGAAGTTTCCAATCGCAATCCCCAGCGTGCGCCCTACCCGGTTGAACACATCCTGTGCCGCCTGGTCGCCTTGGATCGCGAGCTGATACACAACCTTCGAGCTGAATTCCACGTCGTTCCGCGATGCATTCTCCAATGCGTGCGACATTCCTTGCGCCACCGCTTCGCGCGCCATGCGCACAATCGCCGTCGCCGACGCATATTGCTCCAGGCATCCATGGCTTCCGCACCCGCATGGATGCCCGTCGGGAACCACCATGCTGTGGCCCAGCTCTCCGGCCATGCCTTTCATGCCGTGCCACACCCGCCCATGCAGCACAATGCCGCCGCCTACGCCCGTGCCCAGCGTGAACATCACCATGTCATCCACGTCGCGTCCGGCGCCCAGCCACTTTTCGCCCATCGCTGCAGCGTTTGCGTCATTCTCGAGCACGACCTTGGTCCCCAGCCGGTGCTCAATGTCCTGGTGCACCGGGTAGTCAGCCCATCCGGGCAAATTCGGCGACTCCCGCACCGTGCCCGTATCCATGTCGATAAATCCCGGCACGCCGATCCCAATGCCTGCCAGTTCGCCGTGTCCCTTATATTTTTCCGTCACGCTGCGGATCGCCGAGGTCATCTCGCTGATGACATATTCGCGCCCCCGTTGCACCTGCGTGCCCAGCGTCACCTTTTCCAGAAGCGTGCCGCGGTCGTTCACCGCCGCGATGCGAAGGTTCGTACCTCCGAGGTCCACTCCAATTGAATAAGACATAGCGCTTCCTATCGTTTCACGTGTGTTGAGACTAGACAGACACCCGGCCTCGGATCACCACCGCCATTGTCGCTGAAACGTTTTAAATCTGGCAAGAATCCTTTGTAATCTGGAAACTATTTCTGGCACCTCGGGCAGTAATGGCTGCTTCGCCCACCCACTACCACTCTCTTGATCGGCGTTTTGCACACCAGGCACGCCTGCCCCGTCCGCTGGTAAACGTTGTGTCGCAGCTGAAAGAAGCCCTCATTCCCGTCCGAATCCACGTAGTCATTCACCGATGAGCCGCCTGCTTCCACCGCCTCGCGCAGCACCTCTCCCACCTTGGCATGCAGCTTCACAAGCTCGGCCCGGGTCAACGATTTTGCCTTGCGCCGCGGCCGAATGCCAGCCCGAAACAACGACTCATCGGCATAAATGTTTCCTACCCCGCTCAACAATTTCTGGTTGAGCAGGGCGCTCTTGATCGGCGTATTTCTTCCACGGAACAGCCGCTGAAAATCTTCTACAGAAACCTGCAACGGCTCCAAGCCCGCCGCCGCGAAGGCTTTCGACGTCGGCACCACTGCCAATTTGCCGAACATCCGCGGATCGACGAAACGAATCTCTTTACCCGACGAAATCTTTGCAATGAGGTGGGTGTGCTTCGGGATCTCCGTCGCCGGATCGGCAACCAGTGTGTTTCCCGTCATGCCGAGGTGAATGATCCACTGTCCTCGCGGATCGCCATTCGCTTCGTCGAGGTCGGCAACAATGTGCTTACCCACCCGCCGCACATGCTTGATCCGCGCGCCCTCCAGCATCGAAGCAATGGCCTGCGCGTCCGACTTGAGCGGCTGACGCTTTTCGCCAATCCACACGGACTCAATGGTGGCGCCCGCGACCCGCTTGTTTAGCCCATTTGCAATGGTTTCAACTTCAGGAAGTTCCGGCATACCGTCGTTCCCGTATGGTACCGTGCGCCGGAGCCTTCTGCGAAACGGGCGGTCCCGTAACCGGCTCCGGCTTCGTTGCCCCCGGTGGGCACATCAAGGTAAAATCATGTGTACACAGCCCGTTCCTGAGACCCAACCATAGTTCTAGCCCTGCGTTAACAATTGCGGGGTGTCTGTGTGCAGAACCCGCGACGAAGTTCGGTCGCTCCGCACGCCTGCGCCACCGGAAATCACCCCGCGCAAGGCGATCCGCGGAATTTTGCAGTCCTGGAGTGCATGGTGAGTAAAGGCAAGACCGCGGTCGTAATTGGCGCCCAGTGGGGCGACGAGGGCAAAGGCAAGATCGTCGACGTTCTCTCGGAAAATTTTCGGGTCGTCGCGCGCTATGCCGGTGGACACAACGCCGGCCATACCGTAACCATCAGCGGCAAGAAGTTCGTGCTGCAACTGATTCCCTGCGGCGTCCTTCGCCCCGGCTGCCGCGGCGTCATCGGGAACGGGGTCGTGCTCGACCCTATCGCTTTCCTCAACGAGGTCCAGCGCCTGCGGGATGCCGGCGTCGCCATCGATGGCAATCTCTTTGTCAGTAACCGCGCTCACGTCATTCTTCCCTACCACCGCATGGTTGAACTGGCATCCGAAAATGCGCCGGGTCGCGTGAAGATCGGCACCACCTCGCGCGGCATTGGCCCGAGCTACGAGGACAAAATGGGCCGTCGCGGCCTCCGCGTCGCCGACCTGCTCGATTCCTCACTGCTCAAGAAGCACATCGAGAACGCTTGCCGGGAAAAGAACACCATTGTCCACGCTCTTTTCAACGCCGAGCCCATCGATCCCGACAAGATGTACGCCGACTACGCCAAGGCCGCCGAACAAATCGCGCCCTTCGTCACCGATACGGCCATCCTGCTGAACCACGCCATCGCCAATGGCGAGTCGGTCATGTTCGAAGGCGCGCAAGGCACGATGCTCGACATCGACCACGGCACTTATCCCTTCGTCACCTCGTCGAGCGCGACCTCCGGCGGCGCGGTCATCGGTACCGGCGTTCCTCCGACCTCCATCAGTACCGTCATCGGTGTCACCAAGGCATATTGCACTCGTGTCGGCGAAGGACCGTTCCCCACCGAGTTGCACGATGCCATGGGCGATGCCATCCGCAAGAAGGGCAACGAATTCGGCGCCGTCACCGGTCGCCCCCGCCGTTGTGGCTGGCTCGACCTCCCGCTGCTGCGCTACTCCAACATGATCAACGGCACCGAGTGGCTCGTCGTCACCAAGCTCGATGTGCTCGACGACCTCGACGAGATCCCCGTCGCCACCAGCTACAAGGTGAACGGCAAGAACACAGAGGAGATCCCCGCGCGCGGTTGCGGATTCGAGAGTATCGAGGCCGTCTATACCAAGCTGCCCGGGTGGAAGACGGATACGACCCAGATCACCAGCTACGACTCACTGCCGGCGCGCACGAAAGAGTACTTGAAATTTGTCGAGCAGCAGAGCGGTGCCAAGGTTGGCATTCTCTCCACCGGACCCGACCGCGACCAGACGATCTATACCGACGCATTCGTCTCCGCCCTCGGCATGAAGCATCTCGGCAAGTAGGCAGAAACTCCTGTGTCGTCACGTTGACACCAAGGGTTTGACTTGAGGTACAAACTTCTCTGTCGGCGCGTTTTCGTCCCGGGTTCGACTTGAGGTAGCGGCGACGTTCACGTCGCCGATTCGCTGTACTGTTGAAGAAGGGGCTTCAGCCCCTGAGGTACCACGAAATTCGCTGTGTGTTCGCCACCGGCTTTTGACTTGAGGTAGCGGCGACGTTCACGTCGCCGATCCACTGTACTGTTAGAAGGGGCTTCAGCCCCTCAGGTACCACGAAGTCGCCGCGTTTTAACCACCGGCCTTTGACTTGAGGTAGCGCGACGTTCACGTCGCCGATCCGCTGTACTGTTATAAAGAAGGGGCTTCAGCCCCTGAGGTACCACGAATGGTCGTTCTCGCCGTAACCTGGATCGCCCACGAAGGCCACGAAACCGAAATGCTCAGCGCCTTCCAGCAACTCGCCGCCGGATCCCGCAAGGAACCCGGCTGCCGCATGTACGTCGTTCACCAGGACCGCGAAGATAACCGCCGCTTCTTCGTCTACGAGCAATACGACGACGATGCCGCCCTGCAGGCGCATCGCGATACTCCGCATTTCCAGCAGATCGCCGCGCAAACCCTGCCCACGCTCGGCCAGCGAACCGAAGCGCATCTCATGAAGCCGGTCGCCTAGCTCCCAATGTCCTCCATCGCATTCGTCACCTATCGCGGTCTCGGCGGCATTGCTCCTGACGATACATCCGCTGCCGAAGCCCTTCGCCATCGCGGCGTCCAGGTCGAAGGCGTCGTTTGGGACGATCCCTCTGCCGACTGGGCGCACTACGATCTCATCGTGATCCGATCCTGCTGGGATTACTTCTATCATCCCGAACGGTTCGTCGCCTGGATCGACAAGCTTGAAGCGCTCGGCGCGCGCGTCCTGAATCCACTCCCCATTGTGCGCTGGAATCACGACAAGAAATACCTGCGCGACCTCGAGCGCAGCGGCGTTGAGATCGCGCCAACTTTCTGGTGCGAGCGCAACGGAGCGCCCAAGCTCGAAGAAATTCTCAGCGCGCAAGGCTGGCAGAAAGCCGTCGTCAAGCCTACGGTTTCCGGTACCTCGATGCACACCTGGGTGGTTCAGCCACCCATCGTCGCCGACCAGAACTCAAAGCTTGCCGAGTTGCTCTCCGAGCGCGACATGATGGTGCAGGAATACATGCCGGAAATCGAGCAGGGCGAGTGGTCGATCGTCTTCCTCGGCGGAGAATTCAGTCATGCCGCCGTGAAACGTCCCAAGTCCGGCGATTTTCGCGTGCAGGATGAACACGGCGGAACCTGGTCGCATCAGCGGCCCGACGAAAATTTGCGGCGCCAAGCCAAGCAGATCTTGGATTCGGTCGATCAACAACTGCTCTACGCCCGGGTCGACGGCATCGTCCGCGATGGACGTTTCATCCTGATGGAGCTGGAACTGATCGAGCCCATGCTTTACTTCGGCACCAACACCGCGGCCGCGGAAATGTTCGCGGAAAAAATCCTCGATCACCTACCGAGCTCTTAATCGACGCCACACGCCCGGAGTTGAGCGCCAGCTCGTCATCAAATACAACAGGCATGCCGGTTCGCAGCATGCCTGGGCTAAAGCTCTTTTAGGCCCGCGCTCACTTCGCCAGTTCGTAGCCTGCGAAGAAATACGAAAGCTCGAAGCGCGCCGTATCGTCCGCATCGGAGCCATGCACCGCGTTCTTCTCGATGCTGCTCGCCCACTTCTTGCGGATCGTTCCCTCCTCCGCATTTGCCGGGTTCGTCGCGCCCATCAGCTTGCGATAGTCGGCAATCGCGTTTTCTTTTTCCAGGCACATCACCACGATCGGCCCGCTCGCCATGAAGTCGGTCAGTGAACTGAAAAACGGCTTGCTCGAGTGCACTGCATAAAAACCCTCGGCCTGCCCCTTGGTGAGCTGCAGCATCTTGATCCCGAGAATCCGGAAATTGTTGTTCAGCAGCGTGCTGATGATGTCGCCTTCCGCGTTCTTTTCTACCGCGTCCGGCTTGATGATCGAAAGAGTGCGTTGCAATGTCTTCATTCGTTGTTCAGTCCTTGATAAGAATGTGTGGGCCATCCGCTGTCTACCGTCCGCCACTCAGGTAATTCGTCTTACCAGACGGCGGAGAGCTGATTGCGGAGGGCCAGTTTTATTTCGCTTTCGCCCCCGCCGCCTGCACCAGCGTTTCCCCCAGCAGTGCCGGCGACTTCACCACGTGGATCCCAGCCGCTTCCATCGCCTTCATCTTCTCCGCCGCCGTGCCTTTGCCGCCGGAAATGATCGCCCCTGCGTGGCCCATACGCCGTCCCGGAGGCGCCGTCTGCCCCGCGATAAATCCAACCACTGGCTTCTTCACGTTGGCCTTGATGAACTCCGCCGCATTTTCTTCCGCGTTGCCGCCGATTTCACCGATCATGATGATCGCTTCCGTCTCCGGATCCTGGTTGAACAAATCGAGCGCATCGATGAAGTTGGTTCCAATAATCGGATCGCCGCCGATGCCGATCGCCGTCGATTGCCCGATCCCGCGCACCGTCAGTTGATAGACCGCTTCATACGTCAGCGTGCCCGAGCGCGAAACGATGCCGACGTTGCCTTGCTTGTGGATCCGCGCCGGCATAATTCCAATCTTGCATTTGCCCGGCGAAATAATGCCAGGGCAATTCGGACCGATCAGCCGCGTCTTCTTGCCCTGCATGCACGACCACACCTTCACCATGTCCTGTGCCGGAATGCCCTCGGTAATGCAGACCACCAGCGGCAGCCCCGCATCCACGCCTTCCATAATGGCGTCCGCGGCGAACGGCGGCGGAACAAAAATCACGCTGGCATTCGCGCCGGTCTTCTCCACCGCTTCCTGCACCGTGTTAAAAATCGGCCAGCCCTCGTGCGTGGTGCCGCCTTTCCCTGGCGTCACTCCACCCATCACTTTGGTTCCATATTCCGCGCACGCCTTCGCGTGGAACGTTCCCTCGCGGCCCGTCAAGCCCTGCACAATAAGCCGCGTATCCTGATCGACGAGTATGCTCATGCCCGGGCCCCTTTCGCGGCAGCAACCACCTTCTCGGCTGCATCCTTCATCGTTTCTGCCACGATGAAGTTCAGTCCACTGTTCTTCAGGATCTCGCGTCCCTGCTCCACATTCGTTCCTTCCAGCCGCAGCACGATCGGCAATTGAATCTTAGTCTGCTGTGCCGCCTGCACCACGCCATTGGCCAGCGTGTCCACCCGCAGGATGCCGCCAAAGATATTGATCAATACCGCTTTCACATTTTTGTCGCTCAACAGGATCTCGAAGGCATGCGTGACCTGCTCCGCATTCGCTCCGCCGCCTACATCGAGAAAGTTTGCCGGCATCCCGCCCGCATACTGGATGATGTCCATAGTCGCCATCGCCAACCCGGCGCCATTCACCATGCACCCCACGGTTCCATCCAGCTTGATGTAGTTCAGCCCGTACTTGCTCGCTTCCACTTCCAGCGGATCTTCTTCCGTAACGTCGCGCAGGTCCTTTCAAATCCGGATGCCGGAACAACCCGTTGTCATCGAAGGTCAACTTCGCATCCAGCGCAAACAACCGGTTATCCGAAGTGGTAATGAACGGATTGATCTCGATCAGTGACGCATCGGTCTCGTCATAAGCCTTGTACAGCGCCTGCATGAATTTCACCGCTTGGTTGATCAACTCCGGCTTCAGCCCAAGCTTGAAAGCGATCTTCCGCGCCTGGAATGCGCCCAGCCCAAGTCCCGGCTCGATCCACTCTTTGACGATCGCGTTTCGGGTCCTTGGCCGCGACTTCTTCAATCTCCATTCCGCCTGATCCCGACGCCATGAAGACCGGCTTACCCACCGCTCGGTCGAGTACGATCGACAAATACAGCTCGCGCTCGATCGGCAGCGTCTCTTCAATCAGCAGCCGCTGAACTTTCTTCCCCTCGGGCCCCGTCTGGTGGGTCACCAGGATCATGCCCAGCATCTTCCCGGCGAACTGGCCTGCCTCTTCCACGCTCTTCGCAATCTTCACGCCGCCGCCCTTGCCCCGGCCTCCCGCGTGAATCTGCGCCTTTACGACGACGCCCTTCGCGCCTTCGTGCATCAGGTCATTGGCTACGCGTTCCGCTTCCTCGCGCGTAGTCACCATTTCGCCTCGCGGGACCGCAACTCCGTACTTGCGGAGAATTGCTTTCCCCTGGTACTCGTGAATTTTCATGATGAGCTCTTGTGCTTCCGGGCGGGCATTGGCTGAGCGACGAACCCGCTGATGAATTGAAGTCCTTATGATCCCTGGATGAACGTACCTGAACCGCTGAAACGCAAGCAGAAAACCCTTGATTGTATAACCCCGCAAGCAGCCGAGTAAACCGCAGTCTCCCGCCCCGAACACTCCCCAAGATTTTGGGAAACACTGCTTGACGGTGCAATCCCCTCAGCCGTACCCTCCGCCCACCTATCTGCGGAGGTCACAATGACCAAAGCCATCCAACAATCAGCGGAGTTCAAAGCTCTGCCCGAAACCCTTTACGAGACCTACATGGATTCGCGCAAGCACTCTGCCTCCACCGGCGCTCCCGCCAGGATCAGCCGCAAAGTCGGCGGCAAATTCAGCGCCTTCGAAGGATCTATCGGCGGCAAGAACCTGCTGCTGGTTCCCAACCGCCTCATCGTCCAGTCCTGGCGTGCCGATCACTGGCCCGCCACCGACGACGACTCCATCCTCGTCCTCACCTTCACCCCCAGTCCCAAGGGGACGCGCGTCGATCTCGTGCACGTCAATGTTCCCGAGCACGACCACCGCGGCGTCACCGACGGCTGGCGAAAATATTATTGGGAGCCATGGCGGCGGTTTTTCGCCCGCCCTGCCCGGCAAAAGTAGGCGACGACTGTCGTATCCTAAGGACGTGAACAACCCTCGCGTCCTTCAACTGCTGATCGGCCGTCCCCAGAACCATGCGCCCGCCGGCGAGCCGGAATGGGTTACCGCGATCTACCGCCAGGAAGTTTCGCAACCCGTGTTCCTCTCCAAGACCGGATTCGCGGGAGACCAGGTCGCCGATCGCCGCTTCCATGGCGGACCCGAGAAAGCCGCCCTTTTCTACGCCGCCGCCCACTATCCCAAGTGGCGCGAGGAACTCGCTCTCCCCATGGAGCCCGGCGGCTTCGGCGAAAATCTCTGCATCGACAGTCTCGATGAATCCACCGTCTGCATCGGCGATACCTACCGCATCGGTGAAGCCGAGGTCCAAGTCTCACAGCCCCGTGGACCCTGCGCCACCCTCGCCCGTCGTTGGGCTCGTCCCGACCTCGTCAAAATCGTGCGCCAGAATCACCGCTCCGGCTGGTACATCCGCGTGTTGCGCGAAGGCCATATCGCGGCCGGAGACGCGGTCGAACTCACCAATCGGCCCAACCCCGAGTGGACCGTGGCCCGCACCGCGCAGGTGAACTACTCCCGCAATCGCCAGGTCTCTGACTTGCGCTCACTCATCGACTTGCCGGAGCTCTCACAGAACTGGAAAAAGGACCTGCGCCAGAAACTCGAAGCCAAGGCCGCGGCCCGCTGAGTCCCGCTGCACCTTGTAAAGTAAGAATCACCGAAATGATTACCGACGCCCTCCACCAGATCGTGGTTCACCGCCACAACCTCACTCGCGACGAGGCGCGCACCACCATGGCCGAGGTCCTCGCCGGCCATGCCACCGAAGCCCAAATCGGCGCTCTGCTCGTGGCCTTGCAAATGAAAGGTGAGACCGTCGATGAGATCGTCGGCTTTGCCGAAGCCATCCGTGCCGCTGCCACTCCGCTCATCGTTCGCGATTCTGCTCTAGACGTCAGCGGCACCGAACGCGATGCCCTGCTCGACACCTGCGGCACCGGTGGCGACGCCAGCGGCACCTTCAACATCTCCACCGCCACCGCCCTCGTCGTCGCCGGCGCTGGTATCAAAGTTGCGAAACATGGCAACCGTAGCGTCACCTCGAAGTGTGGCTCTGCCGACGTTGTCGAAGCTCTCGGCGTCAACATCAACCTCCCGCCGGACCGCCTCGCCGAGTGCCTCGAAAAAGTCGGCATCGCTTTTCTCTTCGCGCCCGCCATGCATTCCGCCATGAAATTTGTCCAGCCGGCGCGCCGAGAACTCAAGCTTCGCACCGTTTTCAATCTTCTCGGCCCCCTCACCAATCCCGCGCATGCCTCCTGCCAGGTCGTCGGCGTCTATACCGAATCTCTCGTCGAAAAACTCGCCCAAGCCTTGCTGCAACTCGGCCTTCAGCGCGCCCTGGTCGTCCATGGCAGCGATGGCCTCGACGAAATCACCATCTCCGGCCCGACAAAAGTCGCGGAGCTGCGCGACCGCCAGGTGCGAACCTACGAAATCGCCCCGGAACAATTCGGTCTCCAGCGCGCCCCACTCAGCTCGCTCGAAGGCGGAGACGCCCAGCTCAACGCCGAGATCATCCGTAACATCCTGCAGGGCGAGCGCTCACCCAAGCGCGATGTCGTGCTGCTCAACGCTGCCGCCGCTCTCGTCGCCGCCGGTCACGCGGAGTCCATCGCTGTCGCCATCCCCCTCGCCGCCTACGCCATCGACAGCGGCCAGGCGAAGGGCCGCCTCCAACTCCTCATCGATTTCACAAACCGGCGATAGCGTCCAACGGGCGGCCTCTCGCGAACGCGTTCCCCTTGCCGCACATCACACAGCTCCCGTGCGCCCGTCACAGACACTTGCGCACCAACCCGCTAACCTGCGCATGTGGGGCTGTCCCAACGGAATAGTAGCTCTTTGAAAACCTAGGTGGATTCTGCCCCTTGGCGAGCACTCGCTGACTCGCGTGTTGTGGCAGGGAGCAACGTGTCGTGGGAAGCCGTGCTAAACCGCGCTTCTTTCGCTTGCTTCAGCGGCCAGCCAACAACGCAGTCAACGCCGTCTCAGCAGCCTCTTGTCATTGCGAGGAGGGCGTTAGCCCGACGTGGCAATCTGCTGGTCGTCCCACAAGTGCAATGTTTTGAATATTTTACATCTAACTATCTTGTTTCCAATATTTTGCACAGACTACACCGTCTAAAATATAGAAAACAAAGAACCGCCAATAGGTAGGCTACGAGAATCCCGGTGGTCGCTCGCCCACCACTCCGAACGCCTTCTCCAAGGCAAGTCCTGCTCGGCCTACCGTGCCCTCGTCAAACAGACGGCCAATCAGGGTTACGCCGTGCGGCACCCGTTTCGGTGGCGAAAACTTCGGCAACGGGTGCGCCGGATCCGGTGCCCAGTCGCTCCGAGCCTCGGCAATCTGCACGAATCCCGCGCGCAGCGTGAGCGAGGGGTGGCCGGTGAAGTTAGTCAGCGTCAGCATCTCGTCGCGCAACGACGGAACCAGCAGCAGATCGACTTGCGAAAAAATGCGCGCCATCTCCATCGCAACTTTGCGCCGCATCCGGTCTGCCTGCACAAAGTCCACCGCCGACAAAAACCGCGACTGGCGGAAGCTGTTCGGCCACGAATCCGGCGTCTGCATTTTCAACTGGTCCACCCCGCCGCTCAGCGTCAGTTCTTCGAACGCTGCCGCGCTCTCCGC
Source organism: uncultured Acidobacteriaceae bacterium (assembly GCA_963703075.1). Classification (GTDB taxonomy): domain Bacteria; phylum Acidobacteriota; class Terriglobia; order Terriglobales; family Acidobacteriaceae; genus Korobacter. The sequence goes on along the minus strand of OY969786.1, from coordinate 86,653 downwards.
GAACAGGATCAGGTCGAGGCAGTCATAGTTCCAGTCAGGCAAAGAGACTTCGACCGGCGTCATGCCGACCTTCTTCACCGTTTCCAGCGCCGCGCGGTCCACATCGGTCGCGGGGTCCTGCTTCATCCACGCCGGGAAGTACCCAACCCGCAGCCCTTCGACGCCCGCGTTCGCGTCGAACTCAAGGTGACTCGCCACGCTCGAGACATCGCCCGCATCCGGTCCCGAGATCGCGTGCAGCACCAGCAGCGTATCTTCCACACTGCGCGCCATCGGCCCGAGCTTGTCGAGCGACCAGCACAGCGTCATCGCCCCCGTCCGCGCCACCCGGCCGAACGTCGGACGCAATCCCGTGACCCCGCAGCGCATCGATGGGCTCACGATGCTGCCGTCGGTTTCGCTGCCGATGGCAAAGCCCACCAGCCCCGCCGCCGTCGCCGCTCCCGGGCCCGCGCTCGATCCCGACGACCCTTCTTCCGGCGCCCAGGGGTTCACCGTCTGCCCGCCAAACCAGATGTCGTTCAGCGCCAGTGCGCCCAGGCTCAATTTCGCCACCAGCACCGCGCCGGCCTCGTGCAGCCGCTTCACCACTACCGCATCGTCCTTGGGAACGCGGTTGCGAAAAGGTTCGGCGCCATACGTAGTCGGAATGCCGGCGGTATCGAGCAGGTCCTTGCCGCCCCAGGGAATGCCGTGCAGCGGTCCGCGATACTTTCCCGCCGCGATCTCACGGTCGGCTTGCTTGGCTTGGGCCAGCGCCAAATCGGAGGTCAGGGTGATCACGCAGCGCAGCTTGGGGTTGAACTTCTCCAGGCGCGCCAGGTAAATCCGCGTGAGGCGCTCGGAAGTGAGCTTGCGCTGCTCGATCCAGCGCGAGAGCTGGTGGACGGAAGCGAAGGCAATGTCCTCTTCGCTCTGCGGCAAAGGACCAGGATCGGTCTTGCTGCGGACGAACGTGTCGCTCGCCGGGCCAGGCCGCTCGCCGGGAATCATCGGGTTCCAGCGCGTCGCCGGTGCCAGCGTCTCTTCCAGCGGCGTCTTGCGCGGCCCGACGCGCCGTTCGTAGAGCGGTGCAATGGCGCTGCGCCAGTTGCCCGCTGCTTGCGCCACCTGCGCCTCGGTGTAGTTCACCTGCACCAGCTTTTCCGCCTCCGCCACCGTCGTCGCCGAAACCTCCGGCCCCACCGCCGGCGCCGTGCCGAATGCCGGGGGCGCCCCCGGGGTAGGTTCGCTCGGCTGTTGTGCCTGCCCATACGTCGCGGCCGCCGCGCCGAGCAGCGCCAAGGATGTGTGCGTCAAGAATTCTCTACGGGATTTGGACATCCGTTCACCTGAACGTAGAAATGAAGGGAAAGGTATATCACGATCAGCGTGATTCAACGTCTCAAGCAACCGTCTTCTTCTTCACTGCGCGAAACAGAAGTTAGCTTACCGGCACCTTCTGCATCCACGCCGCGATGTTCACGGTCCAGTGCAGCTCTTTGATCATCACCTCGCGCAGCTTTTGCGCGGCATCGGGCTCGCCGTGGACCAGCCACGTCTGCGACGGCGCTTGTTTGAAGCTATGCAGCCATTCGAGGAGCTCGGATGTATCGGCGTGATCGCTGAACTGTTCCAGCGCCGCGACCTGCGCCCGCACTGGAATGATCTGCCCGAAGATCTTGACTTCCTTTTCACCGTCCTTGATCTGGCGTCCGCGCGTGCCGGGAGCTTGGAACCCAATGAACAGCACGAGATTCTTGGGGTCCGGCAAACGCTGCGCGAGATGGTGCTGGATGCGCCCGCCAGTGGCCATGCCGCTCGAGGAGATGATGATCTGCGGGTTGTTCGAGTTGTTGATGGCTTTTGACTGCTGCTGCGTGGTGTCGAAGTGGAATCCCGGCCACTGCAGCGGGTTTCCATATTGCGCAATCAGCCGCTTGGTGTCGTCGCTGAACTCTTCGGTGTGCTTGAGGAAAATCTCGACCGCCTTGATCGCCATCGGGCTGTCGCAGTGCACCTGGACCTTCGGTATCGCACCGGACTCCATCATCTCCTTCAGCATGAAGATGAGTTTCTGGGTACGCTCGACCGCGAACGCTGGAACAACAACGCATCCGCCCCGGCCGAGGGTATCGCCAATCAGCTTCGCCATCTCGGGACGCGGATCGGTTTTCGGATGGTCGCGGTTGCCGTAGGTGGATTCCATCACGACGACGTCCGCGGTTTCGCCTTCGTAGGGACCGGAGTAGACGACTTTCCCCGGTGCCACCTCGGTGTCGTGCACCCGCCCGATGTCGCCGGAAAAGAGCAAACGCTTTGTTGATCCGTTTTGCTTCAGGGCGAGCTCGACCATGGACGAGCCGAGAATATGGGCAGCGCGCACATAGCGAAACGAGAGCTCGGGAGAGAGTTCGACCGTCTGCTCGAAGTCGACGGACTTAAACAGCTTGAGGCTATCCATCGCTTCCTGCATCGTGTAAAGCGGCAGCGCTGGATCGTGTTTCGAACTCTTCATCTTGTTGTGAAAGGCCGCGTCTTCTTCCTGCAGATGACCGCTGTCGGGGAGGATGATGCCGCACAGGTTCACCGTGGCAGCCGTCGCATAAATTGGCCCGCTGAAGCCTTCTTTCACCAGGCGCGGAATCCAGCCCGTGTGATCGAGATGTGCGTGGGTAAGAACGACGGCATCGAGCTCGCGTGCGGGAATCGGCGTGTCTTTCCAGTTGCGCTCGCGCCACTCTTTCTGCCCCTGGAACATGCCGCAGTCGATCAGGAGCTGGAAGCCCTCGCTCCCGGACTCATCGTTGGATGTATTGACTAGGTGTTTGGAGCCGGTCACGACGCCGGCGGCGCCGAGGAATTGGATATAGGCCATAGTTTTTCCGACAAACGGTTGTACGCCTGCGGGAGAAATGGCGCAAGGATCAGCGGTGATGGCACGTCTCTGCTGCGCGGTTGAAATCGGTTCGCTTAGAAGAGAGTTGGTTGGGATGGCGCCGCAGATTCGGGCTCGGCCGTGGGCGCTACGCAATCAGGATCGTCGTTCTTGACCGCGTTTACCCTCGAGCTGACCTCGAAGCGCTTCATCTGGTCAGACTCGTACGGCTTGAGCAGTGCGCGCAATTCCTCGGTATTCTCGAAACCCGGATCCAGCCACAGGTCGTAGTCCTCGGGATGAAGAATGACCGGCATGCGGTCGTGGATATCTTCGCAAAGCGCGTTGGCCGCAGTCGTGATGATCGAACAGGTCTCGACCCATTTGCCTTCAGGATCTTTCCAGCGTTCCCAGATTCCAGCAAAGGCAAAGAGGCCCTCGTCGGCCATGGTGAAACAAAAAGGACGTTTTGTGCCGCCCGACTTCTGCCACTCATAGAAGCCATCGGCGGGAATCAAGCAGCGGCGTTTCTTCAAGGCTTCACGGAAGGCAGGTTTCTCCGCAATATCTTCAGAGCGGGCGTTGATCATCTTGAAGCCAGCTTTCGGGTCTTTGGACCAGAAAGGAATGAGCCCCCAGCGCATGGTTCCCCCCGTGCGCTTTGGTTCCGCCGGATCCTGGCGGATCACGGTGACATCCTGGGTGGGAGCCACGTTGTAGCGTGGCTGCCAATTGTCGTCAGGCTCAATGCCGAAGTGCTCGGCAAGGATTTCCTTTTTTCGAGTCAGGCGATAACGGCCGCACATAATCTCTGGTCATTCGATGTTCGGAAAAGTATTTTAACTTCAAAATCTCACCTGCATCGCAAACGCTGACCGCTTCATCTAGTTTCCTATGGAATTTCGACAGCTTGGCGGTTCAGGATTGAAGGTGCCCGTGCTTAGTTTCGGTACAGGAACATTTGGCGGTAAAGGCGAGTTCTTCAAAGAGTGGGGATCGAGCGATGTCGCGGAAGCAACGCGGCTGATCGATATGTGTATGGCAGCCGGCGTGAACTTTTTCGACACCGCCGACATTTATTCGAACGGCACGTCGGAAGAGATTCTCGGCAAGGCCCTCAAGAACCATCCACGCGAATCGGTGCTGATTTCTACCAAGGCGACCTTCCGCTTGGGCGAAGGACCGAACGACATCGGATCGTCGCGCTATCACCTGGTGCAAGCCTGCGAAGCCAGCTTGCGTCGCCTGGGAACGGATTATATCGATGTCTACCACCTGCACGGCTTCGATCAGTTGACGCCGGTGGAAGAGACGCTGCGCACGCTGGATACGCTCGTGCAAAGCGGTAAGGTGCGTTACATCGCCTGTTCGAACTTCTCGGGATGGCACCTGATGAAGTCGCTGGCGGTTTCGGAGCGGTACGGATGGGAGCGGTATATTGCGCACCAGGTGTACTACTCGCTGATCGGCCGCGAATACGAGTGGGAACTGATGCCGCTAGGCATCGACCAAAAGGTTGGGGCCATGATCTGGAGCCCGTTGGGATGGGGACGGCTTACGGGCAAGATCCGCCGCAACCAGCCGCTCCCAAAGGTGAGCCGCTTGCACAAGACGTCCGACCAGGGTCCGCAAGTAGACGGTGATTACCTGTACAAAGTAGTAGACGCACTCGATGAAGTCGCCAAGGAAACCGGAAAGACGGTTCCGCAGATCGCATTAAACTGGTTGCTGCAGCGTCCGACGGTGGCGAACGTGATCATCGGCGCGCGTAACGAAGAGCAATTGGCGCAGAACCTGGGGGCAGTAGGATGGAACCTCACCCCCGACCAGGTGAAGCGCTTGGATACAGCGAGCGACCGTACGCCCGCCTATCCTTACTGGCACCAGCAGCAATTCGAGCGCAACCCCTTGGCCCGCCTATTTGCATAAAATTTGGTGCAGAAGTCCGCGAAATTCGCGGGCTTTTTTCATTTTTGGGCGTTGACAACCACCCTTCCCGCAGCGCAATCTAAAGGCGAAGAAAAGGCGAATATCGCTTCCCTGCTTTGCTCCCGTTATGGTTACTGCTGCCCTGCTTCGTTCACAGATTGAATCCGCCCTGGCCCCGCGTGTGCCGGCAGCTTTCAGCACATGCGCGCAGAATTCCAAGCCGCTGCAAACCACTGGCCTGGAAGCGCTCGACCACCTGCTTGGCGGCGGGTTTCCGGTAGGTGCCGTGTGCGAAGTTTTTGGGCCGGAATGCTCGGGGCGCACGAGCATTGCTTTGTCATTCCTGGCGCAAGTGACACAACAGGGCAGCGCATGCGCGTGGATCGACGTAGCAGATGCACTCGATCCGGAGTCGGCAGCGGCCAGCGGGGTGGATTTGCAGCGACTGCTCTGGGTGCGTTGCGGAGAAACGGACACCCCGAAGAAATCGCAGCGGGGAAAGCCGTGGTCGCGCCTGGACCAGGCGCTGCGCGCAGCCGATTTAGTTCTGCAGGCTGGGGGCTTCGGCGCCATCGTCTTCGACATGGGGTCGGTCGCGCCGGAACACGCGTTGCGCGTGCCGCTGGCCTCGTGGTTCCGTTTTCGCCAGGCGTCCGAGAGAACGCAATCGACATTTCTCTTGCTGTCACAGATCTCATGCGCGAAAAGTTGCTCGGCGGTGCAGTTGCGATTGGATCGGCTGCGCACGCGGCACGAGAACCACCAGGTCCTGAGCGGGCTGCAATTCCAGGCAGAGTTAGTGCGCGATCGCAATGTGAGGTTCACGGCCGGGAAGAAACCTCCGGCGTCGGTAGCGGCGTGGGGCCAGCCGGCTTCATGGGCAGGCGAGCCATGAGCGCATCGATGTATGCGTGCCTCTATGCGCGAGAGTTCCCCGTGCAAGCGTTGCTGCGTTTGCGGCCCGCATTACGGCAGAAGGCAGTCGCAGTGATCGAGGGAGAGCTGCCGCGGGAGTTTGTGTGTTCGGCAAACGAGCAGGGGTATGCGCTGGGCGTGCAGCGCGGCATGACGCGGCCGCAGATGGAGATACTGGAAAACCTCGAAGTCTTGCGGCGCTCGCCGGCGGAAGAGCAATCGGCGCGGGCTGCGCTGTTGGAATGCACGGGACGTTTCTCGCCGCGCGTCGAAGAGCTGACCTTTGAATACGCCCAGGGGTTTTGTGCAGACCTCAGCGGAACAGAAAAACTACTGGGAGATGCGACAACGATTGTGAGCCAATTGCTGCAAAGAGCAGCTGTGCTCGGGATCATCGTATCGGTTGCCGCTGCCTGTAATTTTCATGCAGCGCTCTGCTGGGCCAAAGCGCATCCGGGAGCGAAAGTAATTGCCGGCGGGGAGGAACGAAAAACCCTGGCACGTATTCCTGTGGACGTTCTCGATCTCACGCTGGAGCAATCGGTGACACTCTCGTTGTGGGGCGTACATACGCTCGGAGCCTTGGCGGCCTTACCGCTGACCGAACTGGTGGCGCGCTTGGGACAGGATGGAAAGCGGCTGCATCAACTGGCGAGTGGTGAACATCCGCACCTGTTGAAGCCGTTGGAACAGGAGTTCTCGCTCCAAGAAGAAATCGAGTTTGAAGCAGGGGTGGAATCGCTCGACTCGGTAATGTTCGTCCTCTCGCCGATGCTGCAGCAGCTTTCGGTGCGAGCCCAATCAAGAGCATTGGCGCTGGCTTCCGTGACCTTGCAATGCAAGCTGGAGGGGGGCACGTGGCACGAGCGAACCGTTCGCCCGGTGCTGCCCACGGTCGATCATGAAGCGCTGCTGAAGTTAATTCATCTTGACCTGATCGCCCATTCGCCGAGTGCCCAAGTGGTGGCGATAAAAGTCGTGGCGCAGCCAAATCGTCCCAGTCGCGCACAGCTTGGATTGTTTTCCCCGCAATTTCCCGAGCCTATGCGGCTGGAAGTGACGCTCGCGCGATTGGCAGCGGTGGTTGGCAGCACCGAGCGCGTAGGCGCGCCGGAGTTGCTCGACTCGCATCATCGCGATGCATTTCGCGTGCGACATTTTGCCGCGCCAGAAGAGAGGAAGACGAAGGCAGCGCTTGTACCGTCGCGCGTTGGCCTGCGCGCGCTACGCCCGCCGGAGGCGGTGTACGTGCAGAGGTACAACGAGCGGCCGCACCAGTTTGTCTTTCGCAGTGAGCAATACCAGGTAGTGGAATCGTACGGGCCATGGCATAGCAGCGGCGATTGGTGGGGCCCGGAACGCTGGTCGCGCGAGCAGTGGGATGTGGTGGCAAGTTCGCGCAGCGGGAAGCCGCTTTGCTGCCAATTGAGTTGCGATGGAACGCAAGCGTGGCAGGTAGAGGCGTTGTATGACTGAGGGTTGTTTCGAGTAAAGAGCCCAGCGGAGAACTGTGAGCCCAGAGCCATACATCGAATTGCACGCCAACAGCGCATTCAGTTTCCTGCGTGGGGCTTCCCTGCCGGAGACGATGATCTTCCGCGCGCAACAACTGCAATATCCCGCCATCGCGCTACTCGACGGCAACGGCGTGTATGGCTCGGCGCGTTTTCATCTTGCCGCCAAGCCCAATGGGATTCGGGCCCACGTCGGCAGCGAGATCGCAGTGCGCGACCTTGGCAACCGGCTTACTCCGCCGGGATGGCTGCCGCACCAGCATCCAGCAGAACCTGTAGGACTGCCGCTCCTCTGTGAATCGCGCGAGGGGTATCAGAACCTCTGCCGAATGGTGACGCGCCTGAAGATGCGCGAGCCTTCAAAAACGGAAGGCGCAGCAACGCTCGCCGATATCAAAGAGTTCTCGAGCGGCCTGGTTTGTCTTACGGGTGGAGACGAAGGCCCACTCGCGGCGGCGCTTGCGCGTGGCGGAGAAATGGAGGCCGCCACAATGGTCGAGCGTCTGGTCTCGATCTTCGGGCAGAAGAATGTTTATGTGGAGCTGCAGCGTCATGGCCAACGCGAGCAGGAATGGCGCAACCAGGCGGCGCTGCGCATCGCACGCTCGCTGGGGCTGCCGATTCTTGCCACCAACGGCGTTCGTTATGCCGATGAGCACGAGCGCGAGATCGCCGATCTCTTCACCGCCATTCACCACCACGTCAGTCTTGAAAAAGCCGGACGTTTATTAGCCAGCAATGCATGCCGCTATCTTCGTCCGGCAGAAGAAATGCTTCAGCTCTTCCGCGATCTGCCCGAGGCGACGGCCAACACCTGGGAGCTTTCGCAGCGGCTGACTTTCGAGTTGGACAATCTCGGTTACGAATTTCCGCGCTTCCCGGTGCCCGGCGGTGAATCCATGGATTCGTTTCTCGAGAAACTTGTGACCGAAGGTGTGATCAAGCGCTATGGCGCAAAGAATGATCCGGCTCTATTTGCGCGCGCGCAAAAGCAGGTGCGCAGCGAACTCGCGTTGATTCAAAAGCTACAGTTGGCCGGATATTTCCTCATTGTCTGGGACATCATTCGCTACTGCAAGGACCACGACATTCTCGTGCAGGGGCGCGGGAGTGCCGCCAATTCCGCGGTTTGTTATGCGCTGGAAATTACGGCAGTCGATCCTGTTGGGATGGAATTGCTCTTCGAACGCTTCCTCAGCGAAAACCGCGGGGAGTGGCCGGACATCGATCTCGATCTCCCTTCGGGCGATAAGCGCGAGCAGGCAATTCAATACGTCTACCAGCGCTACGGGCAGTTGGGGGCAGCGATGACAGCCAATGTCATCACTTATCGTGGAAAGTCGGCGGCCCGCGAAGTCGGCAAGGCATTGGGCTTCGATCTCGATACGTTGAACAAGCTCACAAAGCTCGTCAGCAATTGGGAGTGGCGCGGTCCCAACGACACGCTGGAGAACCAGTTCCAGACCGCCGGGTTCGAGATTCGTCATCCACACATTGCCAAGTATCTCGATCTTTGCCAGCGCATCCTCGATTTGCCGCGGCACCTGGGACAGCACTCCGGCGGCATGGTGATTTGCCAGGGCCAACTTGACAGTATTGTGCCGATTGAGCCGGCGTCGATGCCCGGCCGCTCAGTGGTGCAATGGGACAAAGATGATTGCGCCGATATGAAGATCATCAAGGTCGATCTGCTCGGGCTCGGGATGATGGCTGTTATCAAGGACTGTGTCGATCTTGTTCCGCAGCACTACGGTGTTCCGGTCGATCTGGCACAACTGCCGGCGGACGATCCCCGGGTGTATGCCACTTTGCAGCAGGCGGACACGGTTGGGATGTTCCAGGTGGAGAGCCGCGCGCAAATGGCGTCGTTGCCACGCAATTTTCCAACCCGATTTTATGATCTGGTGGTGCAGGTAGCGATCATCCGGCCCGGCCCGATCGTCGGCAACATGTCGAACCCGTACATGCGGCGGCGTCAAAAGAAAGAAGAGGTACGGTATTACCATCCGTTGCTGGAGCCGGTGTTGCGACGCACATTGGGCGTTCCGCTATTCCAGGAGCAACTCCTGCGCATGGCGATGATCGTTGCCAACTTCAGCGGGGCGGAAGCGGAAGAACTGCGTCGCGCGCTGGGCATGCGACGATCGACCCAACGCATGCGCGAACTGGGCGTGAAATTGCGGCACGGGATGACGGAGAACGGCATCGATCCGGAGACGCAGGAAGAAATCGTGAAAAGCATTTCGTCCTTCGCGCTGTATGGCTTTCCGGAATCGCACGCGGCGAGTTTTGCCTTGATCGCATATGCCTCGGCCTATTTTAAGGAGTACTATCTCGCGGCATTCACCTGCGCCATGCTCAATAATCAGCCGATGGGATTTTATTCGCCCGCGGTGCTGGTGAAAGATGCGCAGCGGCATGGCCTGCGCGTGCTGCCCATTGATGTACAGCGCTCCTCTTGGCCGTGCACGGTGGAACCTACGAAGGATGGGCTTGCCTTGCGAATCGGCCTTTGCTATGTGCGCGGGTTGAGGAAAGATTCTGCAGAGATGCTGGTTGGCGTGCGCGAGGCGAGCGGCAGCTTTCTGTCTTCCGATGACTTGGGGCGTCGTGTTTCGGCGCTGAACCGGAAAGAGATGGTCGCCCTGGCAAGCATTGGAGCGCTGAACTGGGTAGGAGAAACGGCGCATCGCCGGGACGCGCTGTGGCAAGTGGAGCGGGTGAGCCGCCGCCCCGGACCGCTGCTGCAATCGGCCGAGGAGGCGGAGCAGGATTCGCCACTCGAGCGCATGTCGTGGGAAGAGCGGCTGGTGGCCGACTTCCAGGGCACCGGCCTGACCGTGGGAAAACATCCCATGGCCTACCATCGGAAACGGCTTGCGAAGTTAAAGATCCTTTCCGCTGAACAGCTACGCTCCGCAGAGAACGGAGAACATGTTCGCCTTGCAGGATGCGTCATTGCCCGTCAACGCCCCGGCACCGCCAAGGGATTCATCTTCCTCAGCATTGAAGATGAAACCGGAATCGCGAATGCAATTATTACGCCGCAGTTATACGAACAAAACCGAACCGTGATCTCGACTGAGCGGTTCCTGGTGGTGGAAGGTAAGCTGCAGAACATCGATAACGTAGTGCACATCCGGGCGCAGCGGGTGCACTCGTTACACCTCAACCAGATCGCCGCACCATCGCACGACTTCCATTGATCGCAATTTACAAGCTGGAAATTACGACCTTACGATTTCGTTGACACCGCCCCGCAAACTTCATAACATCCGCTGCAAACATTGCACGGGGTTGGGTTCGGATGCATGGAATCGAATGGATTGTCGAGGCCCAGGGCTGTCGACCGGGTGCGTTGCGTGATATCACCATCTTGCGTTCTCTCTTCGCCGCGATCGTGCGAGACCTCGATCTGCATCCGATCGGCGAAACGCGCTGGCATAAATTCGACGGCAAAGGCGGCATTACCGGACTTTGCATGCTTTCCGAATCCCATCTTGCGATCCACACCTTTCCTGAATACCAATCGATTTGTTTGAACCTCTTCTGTTGCCGCCCGCGGACGCACTGGAATTTTAGAAGTGAACTGCAGGACCGTCTGGGCGCTGCTGAGGTTAACGTACGACAGATCATTCGACCGTATGCCAGCAGTGAAGATCTTGGCCTGCCCATGGCGAACGCGGCCGAGGCGAAACGATGACCCATGTTGCGGGCACTTGCCCGAACTGCGGCGCGCCCCTCGATTTCAAGTGGCCGAGCAGCGTCCAGACCGTTTGCACCTATTGCCAATCGATCATTATCCGGACCGATGTGGACTTGCAAAAGGTCGGCAAGGTGGCCGATCTTCCACCCGACAGTTCCCCGATCCAGATCGCGACCGAAGGCATTTATAAGAACAAGGCATTCACCGTCGCCGGAAGGATTATCTACGAATACGACCAGGGCACGTGGAACGAGTGGCACGTGGTGCAAAGCGACGGCGCAAGCGCTTGGCTTTCCGACGCTCAAAGCCAATACTGCTATACCACTTTGACGGCCCATACGGATTTGCCTCCTGCCGCGGACGTTCGCGTTGGTCAGCGCTATAACTGGGATGGAATCGCTTTTACCGTGACTACGATCACAGAAGCCAACTACCGGGGGGTAGAAGGCGAACTGCCATTTCAGTACTGGGACAAGACGTCGGCAAAGTTCGCCGACTGCATGTCGCCGGGCGGCGACTTCGCGACCCTTGATTACAGCGATGACAAGCCGGTTCTCTATCGCGGCGAGATGGTGGATTTCGATGCGCTCCACCTGAAAAACCTGCGCAGCTTCGAGGGCTGGTGATGAGCACACCGCCCGTCTCACCCAAACCGGTAACGAAGGCGCTGAATTGTCCGAATTGCGGCGCGGCTCTCGTAATGCGCTCGATGGACCGCGCGGTGTCCATCGTCTGCGAAAACTGTCATTGCGTCCTCGATGCGAAGGATCCCAACCTGCGGGTGGTGCAACAGTTTCAAGCTACTTTGGGAGTAGACCGGCCGCTGATTCCGCTTGGCACGCGCGGGAAAATGCGGGGCACCGATTACGAAGTCATCGGCTTTCAACGCAGGACGATCACGGAGGAAGGCGTTGACTACAGCTGGCACGAATACCTGCTGTTTAATCCGTACAAAGGCTTTCGCTACCTGACCGAATACAACGGTCATTGGAATGACGTGACGCCGGTCACCGGGCTGCCAACGGTTCGCGGCGGTGGTGCGCAATACCTGGGAAAGTCCTATAAACATTTCCAAACCGCCGACGCTCGCACGACTTATGTGCTGGGCGAATTTCCTTGGCAGGTGCGCATCAACGATCAGGCAGTGTGTATCGACTACGTGAGCGCACCGTTCATGCTTTCTGCCGAGACGACCGGGAATGAAACTACGTGGTCATTAGGCGAGTATGTGGCCGGCAGCACAGTTTGGAAGAGCTTCAATCTCCCCGGCTCGCCGCCTGCGCCGATCGGCGTGTTCGAGGACCAGCCATCCGCGGTGGGCGCGAAGGCCGGCGAGATCTGGTTATTCTTCACCATGCTCGCCATGGCGTTGCTGGTTTTCATGGTCGCCGATTACACCATCAGCAGCCGCGCGAAGGTTTTCGAACATGGTTACGTGTTTCAGCAAAAGCCAGGGCAAGAGGCATCGTTCGTTACTCCAGTTTTTGAATTGAAGGGACGCACTTCCAACATTGAAGTCGCGACGCGGGCCTATGTGGATAATTCGTGGATCTACCTGAACTATGCGCTGATCAATGACGACACCGGCCAGGCGTACGATTTCGGTCGCGAGGTGAGCTATTACCACGGTTACGATTCCGACGGTTCGTGGACGGAAGGAAAGAAGAACGACTCCGTTTTTGTTCCCTCTGTGCCTTCCGGAAACTATTACCTAAGAATCGAGCCGGAATCCGGCACGGGATTTGGGCCGATCGCCTACTGGGTGACGGTCACGCGTGACGTCCCCGTAATGAGCCTTTACCTGTTTGCGTTCCTGGCACTCCTGTTGCCGGCACTGCTGATTTCTTGGCGTGCCTTTAATTTCGAGCAGATGCGATGGGCGGAGAGCGATCATCCGCGGATCAGGATCGGCAGCTCCGGCGCTGACGATTAGAGAGGGATTGCGATGAGCAAGTTGTACCTGATGTACGGGGTCATAGTGTTGGGTTTGCTCGCGGCAGGACAGTATCGCGGCTACAGCTTCAGTTCGGTCAACGAAGTGAAAAATGTCCCGCGATCGGTGCGCGACAACCCAGGTTCTTACCGGTCGGTCTACAGCAGCTACCACCACTACACGGGAGGCAAGTAAATGAATCTCATCCCAGTCAGCAATGTCGTGAATGCGCTGGTATTCGCGTTCATCGGCATCTTCATTTTTTGCTTGGCGTTCATCGTCCTCGATAAGCTGACGCCGTATCACCTCTGGAAAGAAATTGTGCAGGAGCACAACATGGCGCTGGCGATCCTGGTGGGCGCGCTATCGGTGGGGATTTGCATCATCATTGCCGCGGCCGTTCACTAGGGCGTGGCGATTCTTCTTTTCATCTCGGTCCTGCTGATCTCGGCTTGTGGTCTCATCTACGAGCTGATCGCGGGCACGCTGGCAAGCTACCTTGTCGGCGATTCGGTTTTTCAGTTTTCTACCATCATCGGCAGCTACCTGTTTGCCATGGGCATCGGCAGCGCTCTTTCCCGCTACATCCGCCGCGGCCTCGTGCATCGCTTCATCTGGATCGAGTTGATGGTTGGGCTGATCGGCGGCTTCTCCTCCGCCTTGCTGTTCCTGGCATTCGCTTACACACAGGCTTTCGGCCTGTTGATGTACTCGCTGGTGATCGCGATTGGGATGCTCGTTGGCCTCGAGATTCCTTTGCTCATGCGCATTCTGCGCGACCGCTTCGATTTTCGCGACACCATCGCGCACGTGCTCACCTTCGATTACATTGGCGCGCTGGGAGCATCACTCCTGTTCCCCATTATCCTCGTGCCAAAACTCGGCCTGGTGCGTTCGGCCATGATGTTCGGCATCATCAATGCAGTCGTGGCGCTGTGGAGCACCTTCCTCTTCGCGTCGCAGCTTAGCGCGAAACGAATGCTGCGTGTGCTTTCCGTGTTGGTGCTGGTCGCGCTTTGCACGGGGATGGTGAATGCCCGGAGGATTACGGCTGCCGCCGAAGATAACATCTACGCCGATGAGATCATCTTCGCCCGCGACACGCGCTACCAGCACATCGTGCTCACGCGGTTCAAAGACGATCTGCGCCTGTTCCTGAACAGCCATCTGCAATTCAGCTCGCGCGACGAATATCGCTATCACGAGGCGCTGGTGCACCCCGGACTGGCGGCTGTCCCTGTCGCACGACACGTGCTTGTGCTGGGCGGCGGCGATGGGCTTGCCGTTCGCGAGATCCTGAAGTATCCCCAGATCGAGAGCATCACCTTGGTGGATCTCGATCCGGAAATGACCCGCATCTTTTCCAGCAATCCGATGCTCACCGCCCTGAATAAAGGATCGTTCTTGAATCCGAAGGTCCACGTCATCAACGCGGACGCGTTCCCTTGGATCGATCAAAGCAACGACAGCTTCGACTTCATCGTGATCGACTTTCCCGACCCAACGAATTATTCGTTGGGCAAGCTTTATACAACCACCTTCTATCGCGCTGTCGCCCGCCACTTGAGTGACCAGGGATTCATGGTGGTGCAAAGCACTTCGCCTATGTTCGCGCGCGATTCCTTCTGGTGTATCGAGGAAACGCTGAAGCAGACGGGCCTGAAAACCTATCCGTACCACGTGTATGTGCCTTCCTTCGGGGAGTGGGGATTCGTCCTCGCCGGAACGCACCCGTATGAAACGCCGACATCCCTTCCCTCGGGCCTGCGCTTTGTCAACACCCAAACTCTGCCGACTCTTTTCCAGTTTCCTCCTGACATGGCGCCGCTGGCTTCTCCGCCGAACCACCTGAACGACCAGGTACTCGTCCGCATGTACGACAACGACTGGAAGGACATCAGCCATTGAAGAGGGTCGTTCCGCAAGATCGACCGCGGAAACTCCGAACGCGACGCGAGTTTTTGGAGTTGGGCTGTGCGGCGCTCATTGGCATGAGCACCAAGAGTGAACGCAAGATTGCGGGCGGATGGGTGAATGACAACTTTGCCGCCGGACATGCCATCCGCGATCGTGCGGCAGTCGCGCCGCCGGCGCACACTGAACGTGTTCCGCTGGTGATCGTGGGGGGTGGGATCGCTGGCCTGAGTGCTGCCTGGCGTTTGCAGAAGCGTGGCTTTCACGATTTCGTACTGCTGGAAATGAATGACACCGCTGGCGGAAATGCGCGGTCTGGAGAGAACGAGATCACCGCCTACCCGTGGGCCGCCCACTATGTGCCGGCGCCTGGGGCAAAGGCAGTTTACGTTCGCGAGCTATTTGAGGACCTGGGAGTCCTGCAAAATGGCGTCTGGGACGAACGGTATCTCTGCTTTGCTCCCCAGGAACGTTTGTTCACGTATGGCAAATGGCAAGATGGGATCGAACCTGCCGTGGGACTCACCTCCCGCGATCGCGAACAATTTGTAAAGCTTGAGCAATTGTTCGAAGGCCATCGGGCAAGCGGCGCATTCACGATCCCCATGGAAATTGGCTTGTCGACGAAATCTGCTGACCTGGATCGCATGACGTTCGCCGACTGGCTGCGGCAGAACGGCATCGACTCGCCGCAGGTGCTCTGGTACATGAATTATTGCTGCCGCGATGATTATGGTGCGATCGCGGCCGAAACCTCAGCATGGGCCGGCATCCAATACTTTTCTTCGCGGGAGCGCGACGAAAAAGGACCGCTCACTTGGCCGGAAGGAAATGGTTGGATTACTAAGCGGCTTCTGCAGAGGATCGCGAGCAACGTGCGCACGAATCAACCCGTGCGCAGAATCACGAAAGAAAAAACGAAATACATCGTTACCACAAACGATACGAAAATCCTCTGTGACGCGGTGATCTTCGCAGCGCCGACGTTTCTTGCGCCGTATATTGTGGAAGGCTTCGCGCCGCTTGGCGGTTTCGAATATTCGCCTTGGCTCACTGCGAATCTGACCATCGAACGGCCGCCCCAAGGGGCGAACACGGACGAACGCGCTTGGGACAACGTGGTGATGCACTCCCCTACCCTCGGCTACGTGGATGCCATGCACCAGACGCTTCGTACCCACGTCGACCGCACCGTTTGGACGTTCTACTGGGCGCTTGCCGAGGGATCAGCGGCGGCGAACCGCCAAAAGCTGCTCAACAGCGATTGGGGCTATTGGAAAGAAGCAATTTTCAGCGATCTGGCCCGCGTGCATCCGGACATTCGCGACTGTGTCTCGCGCATCGACCTTATGCGAATGGGTCACGCCATGGCGCGTCCAGTTGTTGGCGCGATCTTCCATCCGGACCGGCGCCGCCTGGCGCAGGAAACCGGACGGCTGTTGTTCGCGAACTCAGACCTGAGTGGCTTCTCGATCTTCGAGGAAGCGCAGTACCGTGGGGTACATGCCGCTGAGAGGCTCCTCGCGATCCTCGGCAAAGGTTGAAGCGTACCGGAGCTTGCAGCCTCGAAGGCCTTGTATCGCGCCTTTCCCAAAAAGAAACTGAACCCACAACACTTTGAAAGTGCGTCGTTGTTCAACGCTATAGTGTTCACGACGCAGATTGACGCAAAATCAGGGCCTCGATACGTCTTCAGGCTCTCATCTCATCTGGCGAGCAACCCGCGGTAGACCCTTGCTGTCCTTGCTCTGCGCTCGTACCTCCATTTTTGCAGCACCAGGGTGGGAGCAATGCGTCTCCTCGATACCAGCCCGACTCGCCGCACAACCAAAGCTGGATCGCCGCTCGGCCGAACCCTCCGCGTGCACTCGAAACCCCTTCGCTCTTCAACCCAAGCACCCAGGACGCCAGGTTCTCCCAATGAAATCCCTCATACGCTCCCTCGCGATGCTTTTTATCCTATTGTCTGCGTTTGCCTCTTTCACCGCTGCCCAGACTTCCGACTTCACGATCATCGTGCTGCCCGATGTGCAGAACGAGACGCAATACTACCCGCAAGTGCTCGATTCAGAGACGCAATGGGTGGTCAATAACAAAACAACTTTGAATATCCAGGCGGTGTTCGGTTTAGGCGACACCGTCAATGACGGTTCCGACAACACTCAATGGGCTACAGCGGACGCCGCCTTCAAACTCCTTGACCAGGCACAGATCCCCTACTTCGTCGCGATCGGGAATCACGATTATGACGGGGCGAACGTCGGCGCCAAGACCAGAACAGCCACCGGCTTCAACCAGTGGTTTGGTCCGGCGCGATACAGCGGGTACTCCTGGTACAAGGGCAATTACAACGGCATCAGCAATGAGAACTTCTATGGAGTTCTGAATATTAGTGGGAAGAACTACCTGATCCTGGTGCTTGAATTCGTTCCACGCGACTTGGCGGTGACGTGGGCGGCTTCGGTTATAGCCGCGAATCCGGACAAAGAGGTCTTTGTGGTGACCCATAGCTATATGTTCTGGGATGGGACACGGGTCGATCAGTGTGATACCGGAGATCTCAATAAGGACAACTACGGCGACAAGTTGTGGGCCAAACTGATCAGCCAATATCCTAACTTCGAGACGGTCACAAGCGGGCACATCACTGCCGCCAACGGTTCGCGTCGCGCCGATCTCGGAGTGAACGGAAACTTGGTCAACCAGATGTTCTCGAACTTCCAGGAGCTGCCCAACGGCGGTGACGGATATCTGCGAATACTTACTTTTCATCCCGCGACCAACACCATCGACGTAAAGTCCTATTCGCCCTATCTAAACGTGTACAAAACCGATGCCGCAGATCAGTTCACGATCAATTGGCACGCCCCGACGATCACTGCAGTCACCGGAACCATCAGCGGACTGGCACGCGACGTCAATACCTGTAAGCGCATGCCGGGGGTGAAAATCACCTCTGGCACCGCTTCCACGGTTACGGATGTCAACGGGCATTACTCACTCACGTTCCCGTCGGGCAACTACACCGTGAATGCCATCGCCAACGGCTACTACGCGGGCGCCATGCCCGCGACCGTCAACAATGGCTATGACGCCGATACCAATTTTTTCCTGGCATCCCCTTGCCCATTGAGCTCAGTCTCGCCGTCGGTGACGATCTGCAATCTCGTCAACAACGCGACCGTGGTCTCTCCGGTACAATTCACCGCCGGGGCAACGGACTCGAATCCGGCATCCACGATGCAGCTCTTCATTGATGGAATTGGAAATGTGGCCCAGAGCGGCAGCATCTTCAGCAACAACACCACGCTTGCACCGGGAACCCACCGGGTAACCGTCCAGGCCCAAGACAGCACTGGAGGGCTGTTCAAGCAGACTCTCTACCTGACCGTAAATGCGCCGACGTGTACCGCGAATCCGGTCTCTCCTTCGGTCACGATTTGCTCTCCGCCAGCGAATGCCACGGTAGCGTCGCCCGTTAATGTCGTGGCGCTATCGACAAATACCCTGCCGGTGTCGTGGATGCAGCTTTACGTCGACCAGGTAAAGGCCACTCAACAGGCGGGCGGCTCGTTCAACGCATCCATCACACTGGCTACCGGAACCCACCGCCTGACGGTGCAGTCGGTAGACAATAAGGGCGGACTCGCGAAGCAGACGATTTACGTGACCGTGCCATAGCTGCGGGACATCATGCGCCGGGGCGGCTAGACCGCCCCGCCTTGCCTTCTGATCGGGCAGCAGCTTACATTTCAACTACTTACGTGCCCCTCACCGGAAATGGCCTACCAGCCCGGTGCGACCTTCCAGCCTGGGGAGCGATCGAGTCGGAATACAATCGCTAAGTATCTGTTTTTTGCGTCTTTTGGCCTAGACTCTCGTGTCCAAAGTCGCATCTGAATGAGTGTGCCCTTTTGTCTGGCTTGCTTGTGAGGCAAGCCCGTTCTCTGCCCACGCAGTGAGAGATTGCAGCTTTCGTTGGCCTATTCGATGTCCGAACAAAGAGAGCATTTCTGGAGTGCATGGGACGAGCGCCTGGGGGCGCTGCGCCAGGTTCCTCCCGTGCTCAAAATCGTCTGGGAGTCCGGCCCGAGCGTAGTCACGTGGGGGGTGATCGTCCGCGTCATCACCGCGCTGGTGCCGATCGGTCTTTTGGCCATCAGTAAGCGGATCATCGACAACATCGTGACCGTCGTTGAGCGCCATCAGCCGATGCCCCGCACGTTCTGGTGGCTGGTTGCGGCGGAGTTCGGTTTGGCGGTCAGCAGCAGTGTTTTGACCCGGTTACTGGACTATCTCGACTCGCTCCTCGCCGACCGGTATACGCGGCACGTCAGCATTGAGGTTATGCGGCACGCAGCCGAGCTCGACCTGACGGCCTACGAAGATCCCGTTTTCTACGATCGCCTTGAGCGTGCCCGGGTGCAAGCCACCGATCGCCTGGGGATGATTCAAGCCATCGGGCGGCTGTTGCAGCAAGTCGTGACGGCTGTCTCCCTCTCGATTTCCATTGTCTATTTCTCACCCTGGTTATTGCTGCTGCTGGTAGCCGGCGTCATACCGGCCTTCCTGGGCGAGAGCCATTTTGCGTTTCTCGGTTATGCCAAGAACTTCCGGCAAACCCCGATCCGCCGCCAGCTCGATTACCTGCGCATCCTGGGCGGCAGCAAGGAAGCGGCCAAGGAACTCAAGCTTTTTGGGCTCAGCGGGTTCCTTACCGACCGGTTCACGAAGCTCTCGAACGATATTTACGAGCAGAACGTTGAGCTCTCCGATCGTCGGCTGCGTGCAGGGGCGCTGCTATCGCTGATCGGGACGCTGGGATATTACGCAGCCTACGTTTGGGTGATCTGGAAAACCCTGGCCGGCGCCCTCTCGATCGGCACTTTGTATTTCCTGGCGGGCGCGATTCTGCAGGCCAGCAACAACATTCAGCAGATCTTCTCAACCCTGTCGAGCATAGCCGACCAAGCCCTTTTCCTGACCGATCTACTGGCATTTTTCGACATGAAGCCGACGATTCGCAGCAAGCCGAACGCGCTGCCTGCGCCCCGGCCGATCAAGCAAGGCTTCGAATTCCGGAATGTCTCGTTCAGCTACCCCGGCACCACGCGGCCAGTCGTCAACCACTTTAACTTCACCCTGAACCCGGGGGAGCGCGTCGCGTTGATCGGGGAAAACGGCGAGGGCAAGACGACGATCGTCAAACTGATGACGCGCCTCTACGATCCCACGGAAGGCCAGATTCTTCTCGACGGGATCGACCTACGGGAATACAGCCTGGAAGATCTCTACCGCGAAATCGGCGTCATTTTCCAGGATTTCATGCGGTATGAAATGACCGCCCGCGAAAATATCGCGGTGGGACGTATCGACGAGCTACCGTCTACGGAGTTAATTGAGAGCGCCGCCCATAAAAGCCTCGCCGACGAAGTCATCTCGAAATTGGAAGGTGGCTACGACCAGATGCTCGGCCGCCGGTTCCTGCAAGGTGTGGACCTTTCTGGCGGCGAATGGCAGCGGCTGGCCTTGGCGCGTGCCTACCTGCGCGATGCGCAACTCTTGATCCTCGACGAACCAACCGCGGCTTTGGATGCGCGCAGCGAGTTCGAAGTCTTCGAGCGTTTTGCGGAGCTCACCCAGGGCAAGATGTCGCTCTTTATTTCTCACCGTTTCTCCACGGTTCGGATGGCCGACCGCATTATTGTGCTCGCCAACGGCCGGATCGCCGAGGACGGGAACCACCGGCAGTTGATGGCCCTCGGCGGACGATATGCCGAAATGTTTGAGTTGCAGGCTGCGAGCTACCGATAGCTGTGAGTTAGGACCCTCTTTATGACGAATAACGCGTTTATCAAAGAGCTCGAAGATGCGGCGCGCACCCGCGATGCCGTCAATGAGCCGTCGCTTGCCGACAACGCCGTGGCCTGTGCCCGGCAGATGTACTGGGTACCGGGTAAGACCTCGGAGCATTTTTTCGAGCGTCTCGAAAAACTTCATGAGCGGCTGGAGACTGCCTTCGACAGTGCGGAAGGCTCGGCCTCCAGTATTCACCTGGTTGCCGATGAACGCCGCTGGCTCCGCGAGAATCGCGAGTTTCTTCGCGGTGAACTAGCGACGCTCCAGAGCTCCATCGAGGGCCTTAGCCAGACGGAACAGGTCCGCGGTCCCGGGCAGGAGTTGGTTCCTCGCGTTCTCGTACTGTCCGAGGACCTGCTGGCCACTATCCAGTATCGCTACAGCGACAAGAGCTTCACCGACTACCTGCACGCTTTCCAGACCGTGGTTGTACTTGGCATGCGCGAATTGTGGCAGATCGAGCCTGCCTTGAAGCTTGTTCTGTTGGAGCGGATCGCTACGGTGGTCCTGGAAAGCGGGGTCAACACTCCGAGTGGAACCGCGGTGAGCGACTGCATTCGCAGTCTGCGTGAAACCGAGCAAGCGCCCTGGAAGGAACTGCTCGAGGCGTCGATTGTATTCGACCAGGTCCTGCGCACCGATCCAGCCGGCGCCTATGCGCACATGGATGCTCCGAGCCGCGAACGGTATCGCCAGGAAGTCGCCAAGCTGGCAGAGCACTCCGACCATTCGGAGCTGGAAATTGCACAAATGGCGATTGCCCTGGCACGCGAATCAACTTTGAAACGTGAGCGCGATCCCCGGGTGACTTTGCGCCACTCGCATGTCGGGTACTACCTCATCGCTGAAGGTCGGGATCAACTGCACCGGCGTGCCGATGTTCGACTTCCCTTCCGCGAGAAATACCAGGCTTTCCTGCGCCGGCATCCGGATGAATTCTACCCGCTTGGCGTCGAAACCCTGACGCTGCTCATGATCCTGGCCGTGTTGTGGTCGGTCAACTTCAATTCCCTCTGGGGAACACTTCTCGCTTTCCTCGCCCTGCTGATCCCCTGCACGCAAAGTGCGGTCGAGATCATGAACTTCCTTACCACCTCGCTGCTCGACCCACAGCTTCTTCCCAAACTCGATTTCTCCAGCGGTGTTCCAGAAGATTGCACGACCATGGTGGTTGTTCCCACCCTGTTGCTCAATGAAAAACAGGTGCGGGAAACAGTACAGGAACTGGAAGTGCGTTTCATCGGAAACATGACGCCGAATGTCCACTTCGCCCTGCTGACGGACCTTCCCGACTCAGCCGAGCAGCCCCGCGAAGACGATCCTCTGGTGGAGTTGTGTGGCGGTCTCATAAAAGAGCTGAACCGGAAGTATTCAGGTAAGGGCGCCGGCACTTTCGCAATGTTCCATCGCCACCGCGTTTATAACCGGCGCGAAGGCGTGTGGATCGGATGGGAGCGCAAGCGCGGTAAGCTGCTCGACTTCAATCGGCTCATCATCGGAGAGTACGACAGCTTCCCGTACAAAGTGGGCGACTTGTCGATCCTGCCGAAGGTGCGCTACGTCCTCACCCTTGATTCGGATACGCAACTGCCCCGCGGAGCCGCGCAGCGCCTGATCGGGACCATGGCTCACCCGTTATGCCAGGCGATTATCGACAGCAAGAAGAACATCGTGACCCAGGGTTATGGGATTCTCCAGCCGCGCGTTGGCATCAGCATCCAGAGCACTTCGCGTTCACGCCTTGCCTCCATCTACTCCGAATGGTCGGGCTTGGATCTTTACACTCAGGCAGTCTCTGACGTCTACCAGGATCTCTATGGTGAAGGCAGCTTCGTCGGCAAGGGCCTTTACGAACTCCGCACCATTCATCGCGTGCTCGACGGGCGCTTCCCGCGCAACCAGATCCTGAGCCACGATTTGATCGAGGGCGCCTATACGCGCGCCGGACTGGCCAGTGACATCAAGGTCATCGATTCCTACCCGTCGCACCACAGCGCTTACGCGCGCCGCAAGCATCGCTGGGTACGAGGCGATTGGCAGAATGTGGAATGGCTTCTTTCGAAGGTTCCCGACGAAAGCGGCCGCTGGGTGCCGAATCCCATTTCCCTGATCTCGCGATGGAAGATTCTTGATAACTTGCGTCGCAGCATGGTTGAACCTGCCACCGTGGCAGCCTTCATCCTCGCCTGGACGGTTTTCCCGGGACGCCCGCTCTACTGGACGCTCGCCCTCCTGGCGGTCTTGTTCGCCCCAACCCTGCTCGATTTTTTCGTGCGACTGCTACGGTCCACGATTGCCGGAAATTTAGCTGGCATCAAGGGCGCATTCCGTTCGCTCGGCACCGGGCCCGCCGGCGTTATCCTCAGCCTCGCTTTCCGCGTGCACGACGCCTTGCTGTCAGCCGACGCAATCTGGCGCACCATCTATCGCCGTTTCGTCTCTCGTCAACGCCTGTTGCAGTGGGAAACCGCGGCAGAATCCGAACACGGCAAGAAGAAACGGACACCCGTCGATCTTTACCTACTCTGGACTCCAGTCATCGCGTTGGGCATCGGCGCAGCCCTGTTCTATTGGCATCGCTCCAGCCTCTGGGTCGCGCTTCCCTTCCTCACCCTGTGGGGATTCAGCAACCTGATTGCCCAGTGGCTAGATCGTCCGCCGCGGATGGAGAAAGGACCCGCTTCGCGCAAGGACGAATTGTTCCTGCGCCGCGCCGCCCTGCGCACCTGGCGCTATTTCGAGGAATACAGCTCGCCAGAACATAACTGGCTGATCCCCGACAACGTGCAGGCAGAACCGGAATTGGTTGCGGCCCGCGTTTCTCCGACCAACCTTGGCCTGCTGCTGAACGCCCGCCAAATCGCGTGCGAGCTTGGATATCTGACGGTTTCTGAGTTCGCCGAGCAGACACTTCACACGCTCGACACTATAAAACGCCTGCAACTGCACCGTGGACACCTTCTCAATTGGTACGACACCCGTACCCTCGCCCCTTTGAGTCCTCGTTTCGTTTCCAGTGTGGACAGCGGGAATCTCGCCGCATCGTTCGTGGTCCTCAATCATGGAACCCGGGCGTTGCTTGATAAACCGCTGCTGCCGGCCACGTTGCTGGAAGGCTATGACGATTGCGTCCGCGCGTTAGTCGATTTGAAGGCTGTCTCCTCATGGAGGGCGATGCGTGCGCTTCGTGGACGGCGAAAACAGCCGCTGCTGCAACGCTTGTCCGAAACTATTTCCGACCCAACCGTCAGAAGCGACTCTCGCGAACACAAAGCGCCGTGGTTCACCGAACAACTGGCTGCGCGCAGAGATTCGCTGCAAGCCCTGCTGGCCGGCTATATGCCGTGGCTGCTGCCCGAATTCGAGCCTGTGAGCCGCAGCCTGGCAATCACGAACGCTGGTTTGCAAGCACCGCTCTCGCAGCTTCCGGCCACCATCCGCGATCTTGAAAGCAAACTGCAGGACGCCATCGATCGTGGAAGCGAATCGGCCGAGTACCGGCAACTGTGCCGGAAACTTTTGGCGCAAGTAGGAGAGGCCTATACGCGGTGCTCCACGCTGCTGCAGGACCTGAACCGGATCGCGAATGAAGCGGATGACCGCTTCATCGGCATGGATTTCACTTTCCTGCTCGACCGTCGTCGCAAGCTCCTATCCATCGGCTACTCCGTGGACGAGGCAAAGCTTCATGACGCCTGTTACGACCTGCTCGCTTCCGAATCGCGTATTGCCGCCTTCCTCGCCATTGCCAAGGGCGAGGTTCCACAGGACGTCTGGCTGAAGCTGGGGAGGAAACACGTTGCGACCAGCGCCGGTCCGGCCCTGATTTCCTGGGCGGGCACCATGTTTGAGTACCTGATGCCTGCGATCTGGACGGGCTCGTACCGCGATTCAGTTTTGCAATGCGCAATGGAAAGAGCTGTGAAAGAGCAGCAGGCCTACGCCGATAAGTTCGATGTTCCCTGGGGCATTTCGGAATCGGCTTACAGCGACCTGAACGAAGAAGGCGTCTACAGCTACCGCTTCTTCGGTATTCCCGACCTCGCCTTGCAGAGAGAAGAAGAGGATCGACTGGTGATTGCGCCGTATGCGACCGCCATGGCTCTCTCCGTCGATCCCGAGGCGGCGCTGCGCAATCTTCGCAGGATGACGAGGCGCGGCTGGTTCGGTGAGTGCGGATTCTATGAATCTGCCGACTTCGGACCGGTCGATGCGCTGTTCCGTTCGCCCAAAGTCGTGAAGACCTGGATGGTGCACCACCACGGCATGAGCCTGCTTTCAATGGGCAACTTCCTCTGCGGCGATGTCGTGCAGAAGTGGTTTCATCGCGACATCTACGTGCAGGCAACCGAACTACTTCTCCAGGAGCGCATGGTCATTCAAAAAGCAAAGCGCCGTCGTCGTAAGGCTGCGCGCCCAGCATCTCCGATCTCCGAAGAGAAGGTTGCAACGAAAGGGTGAACGCGGGAATGGCGAATTCTGATTCCCGAGTGTAGAGTGACCTGATCAGCTTGCGCAGCCTCTGTCATTGCAACGCAAAGAAGCCTCTTGCTGCGCCGGCATTACGAGCGTTTGTGGCAGCCTATTCGGCTGCTAGTGTCTTCAGCAATATCGCCGCCGAGCCGCAAAGCGAGCGCCAGCGTATAGGCCAGTGCCTTGTCGGCAGACAAGCGCACCTCGTATAATCGTAAAGTTCTGCTAACGCGGCGCTATCGTCTAGGGGTTAGGACGGAAGATTCTCAATCTTCAAACCCGGGTTCGATTCCCGGTAGCGCTACCAACTTTATCCGCTGAAGCCCGCCCAATCAGCGGGCTTTGTTTGGTGCGTGGGGCTGGCACACCTCTTGGCGCGGACTCATGCTGGTGCCTGACGCTAAGCGTCTGCGATCCTGGAGCCGGCTTCGTCGTGTTCCCAAGCCTCAGCGGGTTCATTCTCAGGAATGGGACGCATGTCCGGATTCTGCATGATCACGCGCGCACAGGTATTCCATCGCAGAATGGCATCGTCGTTTCCGGGTATCGCAAAAGGCATGGCCCTTTCATAGTGGTCCATCGCTTCTCGCAGGGCGTGATAGGCGGAGGCGATAGCTCCAGAGCCCCCGTGGCGAATGCGGGCATTTCCTAAACGCTCCCAGATGATGCCATGGTAGTAGGCCCGCTCGTAATCTCCCTTGATCCTGGCAAGGACCTCGTGTGCCGCTTTCACATGCGCGTGAGAATCGAATTGGTCGGTTCGAGCGAGCAGGAGCGAAATCAGCGCCTCCTGATGATCGGGAGCAATGGCCAGAATATCGAGGCAAATGCTCTCCGCCAGGCTGGGCTCATTCAATAGCCGATAGCGCTCGACCTTCGCAAGTGCCTCAGGAATACTCTGCTCGGAAATGGATTTCAGTTCGAAGTGCATAACATCTCCTAACTTTTCGAATTGCTGAAGACTCGAAACAGTCTCGACAGCGGATCGAAGAAGCGGTCAACGACGCGTTCTTTGAGTGGGATGATCGCGTTGTCGGTGATGGTGATATTTTCAGGACAAACTTTCGTACAGCATTTGGTGATGTTGCAGAGACCTATGCCAAAGTCCTTCCTCAATTCCTGCACGCGATCTCCCACATCCAAGGGATGCATTTCGAGTGCGGCTGCATACACCAGGAATCGCGGTCCGATAAATTGTTCGTGCATGTGATGGTCTCGCAAGACGTGGCAGACATCCTGGCAGAGATAGCACTCGATGCACTTGCGAAATTCCTGCACGCGTTCGACGTCCTCCTGGGCAATGCGCCAGGTTCCATCAGGCTCGTCCGGTTTACGCGGCTGAAACTTCGGGATGCGCTTTTTTACCTCGTAATTCCACGACACATCTGTGACCAGGTCCTTCATGTGCGGAAAAGCTTTCATCGGCTCGACGGTCACCGGCTTATCCAGCGGCACGGTGTTGAGCCGCGTCATGCACATCAATTTCGGCATACCATTAATCTCGGCCGAACACGAGCCGCATTTACCCGCCTTGCAGTTCCAGCGAACCGCAAGATCGCCCGCCTGCTCCGCTTGGATCTGGTGTACGGCGTCGAGGACCACCATACCTTCGGAGACTTCGGTATTGAAGTCCTGAAAGCTTCCTTGGCCTTTTTCCCCACGCCATATCCGAAAGGTGGCCGTCGCCATTACTTCATCTCCTCAATAATTTGCTTTAGGTCCTCTCGCATCGCGGGAATCGGCTCGTGGGTGAGCTGCATTTCTCCACCGGCACCTTTTCGCACCACGATGTTGAAGCCACCGTACTTTTCATCCTTGTTGGGGAAATCATCGCGGAAATGCGCGCCGCGGCTCTCTTTCCGGTCCAGCGCTGCCCGAGTAACTATTTCCGAGACCGTCAGCAGGCTGTGCAAGTCGATCGCCGTGTGCCAGCCGGAGTTGTATTCCCGATTTCCATCCACGCTCACCCGCTCGCTCGCAACTTTCAACTCCCGGATACGCTCGAGCGCTTCCAGCATCTCCGGTTCCTGGCGGACGATTCCCACCAGTTCCTGCATCACGTCCTGCAATGTGTGTTGTACGGTGTAAGGATTGTCGGATCCCTGGTGCTCGAAGGGCCGCAGCGCCAATTTTTCAGCGGATGCGAGTTCATCCTTGTTCACGGCCCCCAGCGAGTTCTTCTTTGCATAGACTGCAGCGTACTCACCTGCCCGCTTGCCGAACACCAATAAATCGGAAAGTGAATTCCCGCCGAGCCGGTTGGCGCCATGCAGCCCTGCCGCACACTCGCCCGCTGCAAATAATCCAGGGACGTCCGACATTTGGGAATCGCCGTCCACCTTAACGCCTCCCATCATGTAGTGAGTCGTCGGACCCACTTCCATCGCCTCCTGGGTAATGTCAATGTCGGCCAGCTGCTTGAACTGGTGATACATACTGGGCAGCTTCTTTTTTATGTAAGCTTCACCGCTCGGAATTCTCTGCTTGATCCAGGCAATATCCAGGAACACGCCGCCGTGCGGGCTACCACGCCCCTCGCGAACTTCCCGCCGGATACAGCGCGCCACGTGGTCGCGCGTCAGCAGTTCGGGCGGACGTCTCGCGTTCTTGTCCCCCTGCGTGTACCGCCAGCCTTCTTCTTCCGAATCCGCAGTCTGGTTCACGTAGAGCGGGGGGATGTCTTTGAACATGAAGCGCTCGCCATTGCGATTGCGCAGTACTCCGCCCTCGCCGCGCACTCCTTCCGTCACCAGGATGCCGCGCACGCTGGGCGGCCAAATCATTCCCGTAGGATGGAACTGCACGAACTCCATGTCCATCAGCGACGCGCCAGCATCGTACGCGAGCGCATGGCCGTCCCCGGTATATTCCCAACTGTTGCTGGTGATTTTGAAAGCCCGGCCAATTCCTCCCGTCGCCAGCACCACGGCTTTGGCGCGAAACACGTGAAATCGTCCGCGCTCGCGATCGTATCCAAACGCCCCCGCAATGCGGCCGCCGTCCTTCAGCAGCGTGACGATCGTATGCTCCATAAAAACGTCGAGACCCAAATGGATTCCGTGGTCTTGCAGCGTACGAATCATCTCCAGCCCAGTACGATCGCCTACATGAGCCAGCCGCGGGTACCGATGCCCGCCGAAATTCCGCTGCAGAATTTGGCCGTCTTTAGTGCGATCAAAGAGCGCGCCCCAAGCCTCCAACTCCCGCACCCGCGCCGGAGCCTCCTGGGCATGCAGCTCCGCCATCCGCCAGTTGCTCAGGTATTGACCGCCTCGCATCGTGTCGGAGAAGTGAACCCGCCAACTGTCCCGGTCGTCCACATTCCCCATCGCCGCGGCCACACCACCTTCGGCCATGACAGTGTGTGCTTTGCCGAGAAGAGATTTCGAAATGACTGCCACCTTCGCTCCGGCAGCAGATACCTCGATGGCGGCCCGCAGACCTGCGCCCCCGGCGCCGATGATCAGAACGTCGTGCTCATGCGTGATGTACTCGGTCACTAGAGGATCCTCCAATCCGTCCAGATACCCATCGAGCACATCCGCACATACAAATCGGAAAAACCTACCGAGAACAGGCTGCACCAGGCAAACAGCATGTGTCGCCGGTTCAGGCAGCTCACGCAATCGTATGCGCGCTTCTGCACGGACCGTCCCGCCAGCCGGTCGCGAAAACCGCCGACGAGATGACGTAACGAATGGCATCCCAGCGTGTAAGAGCTGAGCAGCACGAGGTTCGTCAGCAGGACGAGTGTTCCAACGCCGATGCCAAAGTGGCCGTCGAACCAGAACGCATCCCATGCGTCCCGCGCCAGAAGCACGAGAAACACCAGGGCGAGGTATAGAAAATAGCGGTGCACGTTTTGCAGGATCAGCGGAAACGATCGTTCCCCGAGATAAGTCTTGCGCGGCTCACCCACGGTGCAGGAAGGCGGATCGGCCCAAAATGCCTTGTAATAGGCGCCGCGATAGTAGTAGCAGGTGACCCGGAATCCGCCCGGCGCCCACAGAATCAGCATCGCGCCCGTGACCCACGCAGGAATCCAGCTTGGCGTGGGACCAAACCAACCCTGGTGTGCAGGGCCGAAGAGAATGGGAGAATAAAACGGAGAAAGATAGGGTCCGAACGTGTAATGCTGCCCCTGCAATGCAGCCCATGTCGAGTAACCGATGAATGTCGACAAACCGAGAAACACAACCAGTGGCTGTATCCACCAATTGTCGGCGCGCCGCGTCTGTCCAAACCCCCCGCGCACCAATGGGACGTCAATCTGAGACATCCAACCTCCTCACGCTTCCGTGCGGATCTCGCATCCCTTATCCATCGCTAATCTGCGACTGAAGTCGGGCGGCAGCCATAATACAGCGAAACGCGCTGGCATGTTTTGCGAAACGGTGTGCGCAGTATCGGTGAAGCTACAATGCCGCCGAAACGCCGAAGCTGCGCGCAATCGAACCTTGGCAGGAGCGCGCTATGGTACAGTTTCGTGATCACGAGCTTGAAGCGCGGTGGTCCGGCTGGACGGAATTATGAGTACAGGACGCGAGATTCGCAGCTACGATTATGTGAACCGTCCCTACGAGCGGGTCCGCGATGCGTTGCGGGAGAATGCACTCACCGTATTCCAGTCGGCTACAAAGGCGGCTGCCTCACGGGCACAATCCATCGCCGCTGAACTGCACGTAGATTTTGCCGGGATCGGCGTGAAGACCGACATCAATATTTCCATAAAGAGCATAGAGGAAAAGGCCGCGGACGCTATTTCAACTCCCAGCACGCGCTTGCTGCTGGAGTGGGAGGCCGCGACCATGCCAGGATTGTTTCCGCTCATGAAGGGCGAGCTTTCCGTGTACCCGCTCACCTCGACCGAAACCCAGTTGGATTTCTCCGGAGTTTACGAACCGCCGTTCGGCGCCGTAGGAAAGACCATGAACGCCCTCGTCGGCCACCGTATCGCAGAGGTGTCGGTGCATCGTTTCGTCAGCGACGTGGCCGGATATCTCCGCCACGCTCTTGCCTAGAGATCCATATCGGCGCGCGCAAGAACCACCGCGACATTGATCGCAACTCAGATCGGTTCTCGATAACGGCGCAACTGCACCGCTGCAGCCAGGAAAACACCGGCGAGTGCCAAGCCGATCCACAGACTCGGGCTGCCCAAGAAATTATGCGTGAAGTGGATCATTGGGCCGGTTGTAATTGTGTTTGATGATCTCGAGTCGACCGTGGGTGCGGCACCCAGCAATCTGCCGCCCACCATACCAGCGAAATGCCAAGTGTGGAAGGCGAGCTGCTCGACGCCGGCAATCGCTACCAGCGGCAGTACCGCCCATAGAAATGTTGCCCGGCGTGGCCATCCAGAGACGAGCAGCAGCCAGCAATAGATTGGGGCGGGCCAGAGCGCATGCGCTGTAACAATGTGGTACAGCATCAGCCACGACATCCGAAATAAAGATAAGTTCGTCCACAAGGTCGCCACACTCTGGCCGCTCACCAGCAATACGGCGCTGCCCACCAGCAGCATGAGCCACTGGGTGACGACGGTGATCGCCACGATCAGCAGCGGCAAAATCACGAGAGGGATACTCGCCTTCGCCAGCACGGTCGTCACATCGGAGACCGGCAATGATTTCCAGAACAGAATGCTGCGATCGCGGCGCTCACCGTGCAACGCGTCGAGGCAATAAAACACGCTTACCACGATCCCGGTCAGCATCATGAGCCCCGCCACAATATCGTAGTGCCCTTGAGGTTGCTCGGGGTTCAACCGCAGCGCTGGTTCCCATATCCCCAGGATCGAGCCCAGTGAAGACCCGAAAAACGCAACGCCAGCCACCGCCAGCGGTGCCACGTAGATCGACCGGTGCTCCCAGAGTTCGCGTCGTATCGACCAGTACAGGGGTCGTGTACCCGAAATGGATACTTGCGAGGACTCGTTCATGACAACCGACTGAGCATTCATCGAGCTCCTCCTTGTGCCTGCCCTACTGGATCGGCCGGTTTATCTCCCAACACGGCAACGAATAGGTCGGCGATGTTGGGCGTGCGCACGTCGCCAAGCGCCGCAAGTTGCTGGCGATCGAGTTCTTGATTCGCTGAGCCTTCGACTTTTAGATCGAACAACAGGACGCTGCGACCGATCGCCTGCCGCTCATGCATGGGACGGAGCGAGCGTGCCGCTGCAACTTTCTCGGGACTTACGATTACTTCCAGGTAGCGTGACTCTATCTCCTCCATGCTCTGCGAGAAAACGATCCGGCCTCGGTTGATGAACATGAGATCGGTGAGGACGTGTTGCACTTCTTCCACCTGGTGGGTCGCCACTACGATGGTGCGGCTGCGATCGAAGTAGTCGTTGAGCAGCGAATCGTAAAATTGCTTGCGATACAGGATGTCCAAACCCAGCGTCGGCTCGTCGAGCACCAGCAATTTCGCGTCAATTGCCATGACCAGCGCGAGGTGGAGTTGGGTCACCATTCCCTTCGACAACTCCCGTACCCTTTTGCCGCGCCCGATCGTAGTCTTCGCCAGGAAGCCTTCTGCCTTGGCGCGATCGAATCGCGGATGCACGCCCTCGACATAGTCGAGCGCCTGCGAGACCTTGATCCAGCGGGGCAGCACGGCAACGTCGGCAATGAAGCAAACATCGCGCATGAGTTGATCGCGCTCGGCCCACGGGTCGCGTCCGAGCACCCTCAGCTCTCCCTGATACGGAGTGAGACCGAGAATTGCGTTGAGTGCGGTGGTTTTACCCGCGCCATTGGGCCCGATCAATCCGAGGATGCGTCCCTCTTCCAACCGCAGATCCACGCCATCCAGCGCAATGGTACGTCCGAATGTCTTACGGAGACCGCGTGCTTCTATGCATGCCATGGCTTCAGCGCTCCTCGTCCGACGGATCAGGCGTCGACGGTGCCCGCGAGCCATTCAGGAGCTCTTCCGCCTTCAGGCCCAGTCGATGGATGGTTTCCAGAATCCTCGGCCATTCTTCCCCTAGAAACTTCTGTCGCTCGCCCTGCAGCAACGTGCCGCGTGCGCCCACATTGATGAACATGCCGAGCCCTCGCCTGGTTTCCACCAGCCCTTCATCCACCAGTTGCTGATAGCCCTTGAGGACCGTGAGTGGATTGACCCGATACTCCGCCGCAACGTTGCGCACGGACGGCAGCGGATCGCCTTCCTTGAGCACTCCCTCCAGGATCATCGCGACCACACGGTTGCGCACCTGGCGGTAAATCGGCTGATTGTCATTCCACTCATGGTCCATGGGTTTTCACGTAGAAATTACCAGACGTACGCTCAGTTCGTTCGGTACAGGTCGAAGTGCGCGTGGATCGGCTTGTCCTTCATCATGAACGTCCAATCCTCGGTGTGATGGTTGGCATCGATCACGGTAATTACAGAATGGTGCATGTGGTACTCCGGGCTGCCGCTGATGTCCTTGAACTCGAAATCGAGCGTCTTCCCATCGGGCAACATTTTGCCGGTCATGCGCGGGCGATTCCCCGCGTCGCAGTAGTGAACCAGGGTTAGGTTGTCACCGTCCATATAGAACATCGTGACCGGATGGTCGTACTTGGTTGCGTCCAACGGCGTTCCTGCTTCCTGAAACTCGTGCACCAGGACGTGTCCACGAGAGGTGACGCGCAGCGAGGCGTGCATCTTTGTGGGGCCCTTCATATCCGGCATATCCGGAACGCTGACGAGACCTTCCCACTCTCCCGCCAGACTTTTCAAGGTTGTAAAGGACGTTTGCGCCTCGGATGGCACCGCTGCCACAGCGGCCTTATGCGCTTCTTCATGTTGCGCAAAAGCCACAGTGGAGAGCGACAACAGAGCAACGGACAACAGACAGCGAAGGGATTTCATGTTCCATTCTCCTCATGAAGTTCGTCGGCGTTTGGCTCTGGAATCACGATGATTCGTTGGCACAGTCCGCTAAGTAAAACGAACTTCAAATCCACTGTTATAGTTAACTATAACAGTAGATAACGTGTCAAGCGGATTTTTGGCCGCGGTAGGTCAGACCGCAAGGACGTTGGGATTTCGCGTTACACACGCTCTATAGGCAGGAC
Source organism: uncultured Acidobacteriaceae bacterium (assembly GCA_963703075.1). GTDB lineage: Bacteria > Acidobacteriota > Terriglobia > Terriglobales > Acidobacteriaceae > Korobacter. The sequence continues at coordinate 53,478 of OY969786.1, read as the reverse complement.
TCCGGAGGCCCGCGGTTTTCCCAGGGCACTTGCAAATCCGGACGATGAGATCTCAATGCAGGACGCGGGCGCGCACCCCACCAAGGACCTTGGGGCGAAACGTTGCTACGACCCGGATCTTGGGTACTGCAATCGTCGAATACGGAGAACCTTCAAGCCAGGCTGCGATGTTGCTGGGCTCAGCGTGGGCGACAGCGAACTCCTCCGTGCCGTCCGAACTATGGTTCCAACCCGTAGCGTCTAGAGTTTCCAGACGTAGTTAGCGCCGACCACCAGCCCCAGGGTGAGTACGGCGATCAGGATTTCACCGAGGGCTCCAACCGCGAATGGGCGCAGTCCTTGCTTCGACATATCGCGGAAATTTGTGCGCAGCCCCACTCCGGCGAAAGTCAGCAGGAAAGCCCAGCGCGAAAGATTGGCCAGGTTTGATACCTGATCCTTGGAGAAGACGTGTGCGCTGACCAGGAGCGAGATCGCAAGGAATCCAAGAACGAATTTGGGGAACTTCTCCCACAAAAATCGGGCCTTGTTGGTGACCGTTTCTGCCTGACCGCGCTTTGCCCAATGGATGGCGTAGCCCAGCACCACGAAGCCAATCATGGCGTTGCGGCAAGCCTTTGCCAGCACTGCGAGTTTTCCGGCCGCATCGGAGTAGAGCGATCCGGCGGCAGTGGCTTCGGCAGTATTGTCGACGGCAAGCCCGGCCCAAAGCCCGTAAGCGTGGTCGCTGAGATGAAGCAGGTGCCCAACCAAAGGAAACGCGATCAAGGAAATTGCGCCGAGCGCGAGGATGGCCGCGATGGCAAATGAGGAATCCTCATCGTCGGCATCGATCGCGCCCTTGGCGGCGATGATCGCGGACACTCCGCACACGGCCGATCCAACGGCGAGGAGGTTGGTGAGTTTGGGACGAAGCTTGAAGAGGCGTCCGAGCAAAGTCATCAGGGCGAGAGATCCGGTGATCTCGATAACCACCAGGGCCAGGCTGATACCGCCCAGTTTGGCGACGTCGCCCAGCACGAACCGAGCGCCGAGCAACACGATGCCGGCCTTCAGCCAGAATTCGTAGGTCGCGATGCCGGCCTGGAAAATCTTGGGGACGGTTAACAGGTTCGAGATCAGCAGGCCGATCACGATCGCCCACAACACGTATTCGATGTTTGGAAAGACAAGATGATGAGCCTTCACGTATCGATTGATGGACTGCTCGATCACTTTGCCGGCAAAGCCAATGGCGCCCAGCAGCGCGATGCCGGGGAGAAGACGCAGCAAACGAATCCATGGATTTTGTATCGCAGCGCTTGGAAGTGCGATGGAACTGGACACGTCAATTCTCCTTCGTCATTACCAGGGAATGTGTTTGAGGATTCCGATCCGGACCAACAGGGCCAGAGTCAAGGCTGCGGCAACCGCCCATACGTCCAGAGAAAAATAAAACGGATCTCGACGAGCGAGTGAATCCTGCTTCGGCATCAGGCAATCTCCTTAGCAACTAATTGCGAATTTTTTTGTAGTTGGAGGTAGTCGGTTTCCAGCTCCGAACGCTGCAAGGCGCTGGCGCATTCTCCGACAATGACGAAGGAGGGTGCCGGTAATGCTGTGCAACGCGCGAGACCGTCGAGGGACGTGTACAGCTTTTGTTCGCCAGGGAGAGCGACGTTGGAAACCACGACGCAAGGCGTGTCGCGGCGCAGTCCGGCAGCGCGCAGGTTGGCGTTCAGGGCGCGGTAGTCGCTTCCCGGCATGTAGATTGCAATCGTCGATCCGGAGGTCACGAGGCGTCCCCACTCGACGGCTTGCTCCCCGCTCCCACGGTGCGCCGTCATCAAAGTGACGCTTGAAGCGAAGCGGCGATCGGTGAGGGAAATCTTGGCCGAGGCGGCAGCTGCCAGCGCGGTGGTGATTCCGGGAACAATTTCGAACTCGATCCCAGCCTCTGTGAGGGCTGCGATCTCTTCACCGGCTCTCCCGAAGACGGACGGATCGCCGCCCTTGAGACGAACGACAACGGAGTGGGACCGTCCGTAGGCGATGAGCAGTGAATTGATTTCCGACTGGGTGAGCAATTTACGTCGGCAGCGCTTGCCGATGTCGATAAGGACCGCGCGCTTGCTGGCGAGATTCAGAATCGCCGGAGCGACGAGATTGTCGTGCAGCACGATCTCCGCACGACGCAGAAGGCCCAGGGCTTTCACGGTGAGTAGCTCAGGATCACCGGGACCCGCGCCGACAAGAAAAACTTTAGCCATGAGTTCCCTCCCGGGTTCGCCGCGCCGTGCGAAAACGCTCGAAGACATCTCGCGAAGCGATGTGGTGAAGCGTGCGGACACGTTCTTCGCGGCGAATGCCCGTGCGGAAATAAAGATCGCGGACGGTGCCGAGCCATTGCAGCCAGTCCGCATAGAAACTGTCGAAGTACGATTCGAGCTCAACGCGAAGGCGTTGGGCGAGCGCCGGGCTCTTACCATTCGTAGAGATGGCGATTTGCAAGTCTCCCCGGCGCACCACCGCGGGATAATAGAAATGGCACCGTTCTGGCTCATCGACCGCGTTGCACAAAATGTTTCGGGCGTCGGCTTCGCGAAAGACGATTTCATTGACTGCAGGATTTCCCGTGGCGGCGATCGCGAGCGTGGCTCCGTCAAGATCGGCGGGCTGGAACGCTCGTGGCTTCCACTGCAGTCGCCCGGCATCCGCCAGTTTTCGAATCTCAGGCGAAGCGTGCGGAGCGACAACGATGACCGATGCACCCGCATCCAGAAGGCCGCCGAGCTTTTGTTCCGCGATCGTGCCCGCGCCCACTACCAGGCAAGTACGCTGGTGCAACTTGAGAAAAGCGGGAAAGAGGGAGGTCATCGGTCAGCCCTCGATCCCGTGTGGAGCGGGAGCAGCGGGAGTGTCACGAACGACCGCCTCCACTACATCCCCTGCCAGCAAACTGCGCAGGTCCTCGTTGCTATGGCGGTTCAGGAATCCGCGGAGGCTTTCCGTTTCCTTTTTCGAGCTGACGTATTCAGTCAGCAATCGGGCGATCGCCTCGGGCACCTCGGTCGCGAGACAGCGATAGCCCACGGGACGCGCGATCGCCTGGTCCCGGCCAACCGCGCCTCCGACGCAGAAATAGTAAGCGTCCTGCATCACGCCATCGACCTTGATCTTCTTGCCCTCCAGCCCGATGTCGGAGATCCAATGCTGGCCGCAACTGTTCGGGCAACCAGTGACGTTGAGGCGCAGTTGCTCGTTGAATTCAGGCACGCGCCCTTCGAGTTCTTCCACGATCCAACGGGTGAACGACTTGGTCTCGGTGATCGCCAGCTTGCAAAATTCAGTACCCGTGCAAGCCACCGCCCCACGCCAGAAGACGCTTGGTTCCACTTTCAAGTTGAGCGCCGCGAGTTCAGCCGCGAGCGCCGCGGTTCTTTCGTTGGGCACGTTGATGAAAATCAGGTTTTGCATGGTGGTCGCGCGAAGTTCGCCACTGCCATAGCGGTCGGCGAGATCGGCAGCGGCCTTGAGTTGCTCTGCGCTGGTGCGTCCGCGCAATACCGAAGCGCCTACGTAGCTGTAACCGGCTTGGCGTTGCGGATGGATTCCAATGTGGTCCCGGAATACATCTCCCGAAACCCGCTCAGGCTCTGCCGGATCGAACCTGAAGCCGAGGCGTCGCTCGATTTCCGCAAGCATCGTTTCGGCGTTCCATCCGTGTTTCAAGAATAGGAATTTCAGGCGAGCCTGTTCACGACTCTGCCGCAGCACGTCGGCGTCGCGAAATATCTCCGCAATGGCGCGCACGGTGGCGACCGCTTTGTCGTACGGGATGAACGCATCCAGACGGACGCCAAGGTGCGGCTGCGTCGAGAGGCCGCCTCCCACCCGGACGGCGAATCCTTTCTCGGGAGTTGCAGAACGATGACGCGCGACTGCCGTGAGCCCAATGTCGTTGATCTCCGGGTAGGTGCACCAATCGCGGCATCCCGTGACCGAAATCTTGAATTTGCGTGGCAGATTGTAGAAGTCGGCATTGCCGACAAAAAACTGGTTCAGTTCCAGCGCGATCGGCGACGCGTCGAAGACCTCGTGGCCGTCCACCCCGGCGAGTGGGCAGCCCGTAATATTGCGAGTGACGTCGCCGCACGCGCCCATGGTTTTCAGTCCCGCAAGTTCCAACGCGGCGAGCAGGTCGGGAAGATCTTCGATCTTCACCCAGTGCAATTGCACATTCTGCCGCACCGTGATGTCGGCTACGCCGCGGGCGTATTTCGCGGAAACATCGGCAATCACGCGAAGCTGGCTGCTTGTGAGGATCCCGTTGGGGATTCGGATCCTCACCATGAAAAATGGAGTGGCTTTCCCTTCGCCGCCCTGACCGCCGATTGCGCCCACTCCATCGCCCTGCGTGTACACGCCCCAGGTGCGGAAATAGGTTCCGAGCCATTCCGGCGGAATCGACGCGTGCCCCTCGCGGGCGAACTGCCGAATTTCGTCGATGCGCTCCCAAGCGTTTTTCTCACGCTTCAACCGCTCTACCTTCTGCGCCTTCGTTTCTTGTAAGCTGTCGGCCATTTGCAACCCCAAAAAGAAAAACCCACCGGCCAGGTGCAACTGGCGGTGGGTTTCGGAAAAGCAATCTTGGTTAAGCTAGTGCTATACCACGATCTCCCTCGCGCCAATATGTGTCATCCCGCAACAACACAGCATGCAGGCGAGCATTCGGCACATCTGGCAAACCGAGATCATATTGAGTTGATACAGGAATTCGTATTCGTCGTCAAGCGCGAGCGCCGGGATGAAGGAGATTTCTCAATGAATATCCGGCAACCCGATGCGGCGCCGCAGTTGATCAAACCGAGGGTCTGTCCGCAGCGAGTCGAGACGGCTGTCCGTGCTCAGGTAAACGGGCCACAGGTACGAGCGGTCATCGAACGCGCGCTCCAGCCATTGAAAAGCTTGGTCTTTCTCTCCCAGCCCTGCGTAGATTACGGCGACATTGTAAGGGGCGACGTAACGAGGTTTTTCTTCGTCTGGTCGAGGTAGACAGCGTCACGTGGCAGGAACGAGCCCATTTCTTCGCCGTTTCCGCGAAGATGATGCGGCGCATTCTGGTCGACCGGGCCCGCGCCAAAGGCATGGCGAAGAGGGGAGGCGGCGTATTGCAACCGAACCTCGACGACGTGCCCGACGTTGCCTCAAGCTCCCGGGACCGTGAGATCGTGGCCATCGACGAAGCTCTGGATGCATTGACCCAGATCGATCCGCGCAAAGCCAAGGTCATCGAACTCCGGTTTTTTGGAGGACTCAGCGTGGAGGAGACGGCGGAAGTCCTGAAGATCTCTCCGCAAAGCGTGTTGCGCGATTGGAAGATGGCCAGGGCGTGGCTCATGACCGAAATCGCGCATTGAAATTTCGCTGGCGACACCACATCAAGAGTCGCTTCGCCTCGCCTGAGACTCCAAGCGCTCCTGTTCCTCAGAGAGTGGCGGGAAGTATTGGATACCCCATAATTCCGCCGTGTCGTCACGAGATTCCACCCCTACATGCTGGTGGTCGACCCAGGCAACTTTGAAGCTCTGGCTGGTCTCACGCCGGTGAACTTCGATGGTTGCACCTCTTGCGAGCTTAAGCGTTACTCCGCCCAACCGCGCGCCCTTCATGGAGAAGTCAAGCGTGTGGGCAAGACAGTTCATGGATTCAGATTCGCCGGTTTGAACCGAAATTCTAACCGGCAGCATTCCAGAAATGCGGGTCTCTTTTCTTGCGAGGGTCACTGTTTTAGCTCCTTGACTGTCACGGCCGAGGCAAGAACTCAAAGTCATCATCCAGAAAATACAGGAACATCGTGCGGAAAACATAGTTTTCAACTCGACACCTGTCGCTACCGAGGAGGGCGCCACGAAGCGCTGCCTTGGAAGCTCGCAACCCACGCTGCTGGAAAAGGGATAAAGCTCCGGCGAAGACGCACGCTCAGAGGGCGGCCCTGCAAGGGACCCATCAAAAGCGATCTTTTGCTTTCATCTACGTGATCATTGCGAAGAAACGAGGGGCCCGCAAAAGGGCAAAACGAGTAATTGAACAACTTCGGTCTACATGTACGAGAGGGTCGTGAAACGATACCCGCTGGCTTGAACCCTGTCCAGAAAATGCGGGGGACAGACGGCTATTTGTCGCACCAGACGCCGAGCACGTTTCCTGAGGGATCGGTGAAGTGAAAACGCCGCCCACCCGGGAACGAAAATGTCTGCCGGCAGATCGAACCGCCATTCACGATGATCTTGGCGCGGGTTTCTTCGAGGTCGGAGGTGTACATGACGACGACCGATCCACCCGCGCGCGGCTGCATCGATTTGAAGAATCCGCCACGCATCCGGCCATCGTTAAAACTAATGTAGTCGGGGTTCTGCTGCTTGAAATGCCAGCCAAACACTTCGGTATAAAAGCGCTCGGCGGCCGCAAGGTCGACGGCTGGAAACTCGACGTAATCGACGCGAAGATTTTGTTCGGCCTGGCTCATGGGATGCACGCCTCAGGATCGGACCCTTCCAGGTCTCTCGACTGAAGTATACTCACCCGCCTCAGAAACTCTGTGACCGATGCACTTGCAATAGAAAAGCCGCCGTGCGTGACGGCGGCCTTTGAACCTCGAAATCCTTAGTCTCCGAACCAGTGCTTGTCTTCTTTCGCCTTCGCTTGCGGGGCGACATTGTTCTTCGTCAGGAGACGTTCCACGGTGCGGTCGATGCTGCTCAGGAACATTCCCTCGGGAGCCGGCGAATGCATGCTGGCCAACGCGTATTCCCAGCGGCGCGACTCCGGAGCTGCATCCGAGATCCGGCGTTCCGGTTGCGGCAGGAAGAAGTAGGTAAGCCAAATCGCCTCGCCAAGACAGACGGCGAAGCTGACCACGCCACCTAGCGGTTGAATCATAGAGGTTGGAACCCACTCAATGACGCTGAGCACCAGCAGGGTCACGGCGGCGCCAATTCCGAAGCCAACCGCGATGCCGAACACCCGCTGTTTGTAGGAGATTCCGATGTAACGGTTGCTGATAAGAAGGAAGAGGACAATTCCGCATTGCAGAATTGCCAGGCCGCGATCCAGCATCATGCTGACACTGTTGACGATAGCGGCTGCATGCATCGTGCCGGTGCTCACGGCGGAGACGACCGACACCAGCACCATCACGGCGACGATCCACCGGAACATGACCGTTCCGAAATGGCGCAGCGCTTCGTAAGGCTTAAAGATGTCGCGGAAAATCTCCAGCGTTACAGCCAAGGCAAGGCTGTCAATAACGATGTTCTCAAACCAATAGAAATAGCAGTAGACCTGCTGCGACGCAAAACGCAGACAGAGCGCCGTGCCAATCATGGCGAGAAGGTTAGCGGAGCAATAGCGAAATAACGCCGGGCACTCTTTGACGAGACCTGCCTGCCAAATTCGGTACACGACGGCCGCTTCGAGAACGAAGCCGGCGACCAGGAGCGCGATTTCATATCCGTGCAGCTGCATAGCGAAATGCAGCATATGCGGGTACTCACGCCGTGGCAAGCGTTTTTTCGTTACCCCAGTAACAGTTACTGGAAATTTTTATATAGCCGATCAGAATTCCTGCCCAAGCGCGATCCGCCTGGGCCGAGATCCATGAGTCGAGCTATTTGCCGCCGGCGTTGCCGCCGCCGCCCGTGCAGGCCGGGCAAAGAGGCGCAGGAACGCCGCCGTGCAGAACCGGCTGTATCGTGTTGCCTTTCTTGGTATTCGACGTAGATGTGGTTGCTCCGGCAAGAACGCCAGCGACCATCAGAGTACCAAGCAGGAACGTCATCGACTTCTTCATTTTGTTTCTCCTAGAGGGTGGGAAAATTGCGTTCCGCACCTAAATGCAAGACCGACTCATGAATACAAGGCTAAGGTTTGCCCTGTGACCAAAGAGTATAACCAAAGTCACTTGTTAGCCGTCAAGGAAAAATGCAGAAACTCACACACTTTTTGTCGATGTCCTGTTTCGAGATTCCCCCAAAATGCTGGAAAAGGGTCAGTGCCCCCCGGTCGGGCGGGTTTCTAGGGGGCTAAACTGGTCGCGGGAACACCAGAGTCTCCCCTGGAGAGCCAACATGGACGACAAAGATCCTCGATCCACCCCGCCGGCCGAAACTGGCAAAACCGATCTACAGGCAAACCAGGTTTGTCCGAATTGTTCGGAGAGAATGCAGGAAAATCATTGCAAGCTGGTCTGCCCAACCTGCGGATATTTCTTGAGCTGTTCCGATTTCTACTGACCTGCTCTGCGTGACACTGCTGATCGCGCTGGTTCTCTTGTTATACTGAGAGTTCGCGGTGGGTATAGTTCAGTGGTAGAACTCCGGACTGTGGCTCCGGCTGTCGTGGGTTCGAATCCCACTACCCACCCCAGAATCCTTCCTTTACTGCCTGTTCTCAATCCTTGAAAATACGTTGGCTGCCGCTGCGACCGTATTGCAGTGGATCGTGACGGTGTCCTGAATTCGCTGCGAGTAGCCGCCGGCGTAGGTCACCATCACGGGGATATCCCTCGCCTGCGCCGCCCGGAAGACGAGCTCGTCGCGCCGCATGAGTCCTTCCATAGAGAGGTTCAACCCTCCCAACTGATCTTCCTTGTAAGGGCCCGCTCCCGCGATATAAGCGATCAATTCAGGATCAAATTGGCGCAGGCCGGAGCTTAGCGCATTGTCCAGCCATGCCAGGTATTCTGCATCCCCGATTCCATCAGGCAGGTTTACATCGATCGATGAGGGCGGCTTGCTCAGCGGATAATTGTTCTCCTGGTGCAGGGAAATCGTAAACACGTCTTGCGCCCCGTTTTCCAGCATCGTTCCGCTCCGTTGTTCGCCGATGGTTGACGCGGAACGCGATGGCAAGATATCGGCTTTCCCCAAATTGCGCTTCGCGAAGATAGCCGCGGTTCCATTGCCCTGATGGACGTCGCAATCGATGGTCATCGCCCGGCGAATGCGGCCGCCCTTCTGGAGTTTTCGAATCGCCACGGCGACGTCGTTGATCATGCAGAACCCTTCCCCGTGATCGGGAAAGGCGTGGTGAAAGCCGCCGCCGAGATTTATCGCAATGCCGTCTGCCAAGGCGCGTTCCGCGGCCAGGATCGTCCCCCCCGTATGCCAGAGGAATCCCTGCACCGCTTCATGAGAGTAGGGGATCTCCATCTGCAGCTCTTCGCGGGCGGTGAGCGTGCCTTCCATCAATTTATCGATGTAAAAGTGCGAATGGACGAGCAAAACATCCGCTTCCGAGGCTTCGACGGGGCTCAGGAAATCCTCTGCGGTGGCGACCCCTTCAGCCAGGAGCTGATCGTGCACCAATTGATACTTTCGGGTCGGGAAAACATGCTCCCCGATGGGAAAACGGTAGTGCTCGCTGAATACCAGCTTAAAAGGCAGCATAGATCCCGCTTCCCCAGCATTGTCGTCCATGGCCGCACGAGGCTGCAACCGCAACCGTTGCGGGCGTCCCAGGACGGCAAATCCTGCTTCATCGTTGCAGAATGGCTGCTCTGCGCTTATTCTCTTGCATCGTATTAGGCAGTGGCGTTCGAGGTGAAGAGCGGTGTTCAAGATCATCACGATTGAACGGGAGTACGGAGCCGGCGGCAGCATCGTCGCGCAACAGCTCGCGCGACACTTCGGATGGAAGTTACTCGACCAGGAACTCACGACGCGTATCGCAGAGGAGGCGGCGGTCGACCGCTCGGTCGTGGCTAGCTGCGACGAACATTGTGACCGGCCCTTGCGTCGGCTTGCCAAGGTATTCTGGCGCGGCAGCTACGAGCGCATGCTTCCGATGAATGATGAGCGCTTCTTCGATGCCGATTGCATGGTCGAAATGGCGACGAAGATCATCGGACAGGCGGGCGAGGGCGGCCATTGCGTGATTGTCGGCCGCGGAGCGCCCTATTTGCTACGCCAGAGGAAAGACGCTTTTCACGTCTTCCTCTACGCCCCGCGCGACTTCAAAATCCAGCGCCTGTGCCGGCGAATGAGCGAACGGGAGGCCGTCGAATTAGTGGATACGATCGACCGCGAGCGGGCCGAGTTCATCAAGCGCTATTTCAACAAGGACTGGCCTTGCCGGTCGTTGTACCACCTGATGTTGAACACCTCCTACGGGATCGATACTGCCGTGGAAACCATCCTCAGCACCATGAAGGTGATGGATTTGCAGCCCGTCCGGTAATGGCCCTTCGGTGGCCTTACGGCGGCGAGGAACGGGCGAATGTGTCCTGCCAAGGATTTTCAGAACTCCGGCCCATGCCGAATATTCTTGGGTTCTGTCATCTAAAATAGCGGGTGTTTACGCACCAGACTGGGAGACGGAGACTCTGCATGATTTGCCCGAAATGTCATTTTGACAATCCAGAGCTGAATCGCTTTTGTGGAATGTGTGGCGATCGCTTGGGAGATTCCAGCACACCGGCAGAACCGCTTCGCTCCAATGACGCGTCGCCTACCTCGGCCGCGAGCCCTGACGACACTTCGTCTTCGGTCCCAACCCACAGCAACTCCACCCGTCGTCCTTTTATCGTCTCCACCACGGCTACGGACACGACCTCGCAGGTCACGCGCGTGGTCCTTCCCCAGACCCTTGGCAGCGTCACCCACTCCAGCTATCTGCCCGCCGCTCCACTGAAGCTGTCCGACCGGAGGAAGAGATCTTCCACGGTGAAGCTGTGCCGGCGGAGCCTGCTCCCGTCGATCCACAGGATGAACCGTTTTTTTCGGCGCGTCGGCAAGCTGAAACTGAGCAAAACGATAGCTCGGTGCACCTTGTGAAAACGGCAGAGCAACTCGATCGCGAACGCGCGGAGTGGGTTCGCAAGGCGGCCGCCGAACGTGAATCACGAAAGCCGATGTCCCACAGCGCTCCCGTGTCCGGATCGATCCTCGGCCTCACCGCTCCGCTCAACGAACCGGAGCCTTACGCAACCGAACCGGCTGAACCGGTGGCGGCGGAAATCGACGAGGAAGTGGAGACGCCGCGAAACGAAGTAGTAGAAGAGGAAGTCCCGGTGCAGCGAAGTTCGGGTTCGTTCCTCCATTTTGATGAGCCGGCAGAATCGCATGGCGATGTTTCCGGCCCTTCGTTCCTCGGACTCGGTACATCCGACAGTCCTGAGTATCTGCTGGAAGATGAAACGCCTTCTCACGCCAGGCGCAACCTTCTTCTGCTCGTTTTTGCGGTGGTAGTCGTCCTGGGCGCGCTGGAGTGGCGTGCCAGCAGCCACGGAGAATCCACCAACCCGGTGGACGTTCTTCATTTGAAGCTGCCGAAGAAGAAAGGCCAGGGAGACGTTGTTGTCATGCCTCCCGGAGCTGGCGGAGCCACATCTTCTTCCGCAAGCAACGCTGCGCCCAACGACACCAGCGATAACAGCAAGCCGGACTTGGTCGCCGAGCCCAATCAGCCGGCCATGCAACCGACTAAACCAGCAGACTCCGCGACCCCGCCCTCCACCAGCACCGATACACCTGCACCTGCCGAGACGTCCGCTCCTCCTCCGGCATCGACGCCACCCGCCACCGGGTTAAACGATGGGATCCCGGCGAACAAGGGCGGGAAGCCGGCTTCCACAATCGCATCGGATTCGACGACGATCACCACTCCCGGGAGCAAACCCTCCAATCCTGAAGAGCCTGGCGTGGGGGTGTCGACACCACCCACGAAGCCAGCCGCGAATGCGGCGACGAAACCGTCTACGCCGGCCACGGTTGCCGCCAAGCCTGCGGGTACGACACCGAAGCCCACGGCAGAAACGCGAAAACCCGTGACCACGGCGTCGGCGGCGACGAAACCTGCGGCCGGCCGGCCTTCCACGAAGGGCGACATTGAGCCCGAGACCGCACCCGACACTTCCCTGACCGCCGGAAGCGTTGAACTTCAGAAAGGCATTGCGGCCGGAGCGACCGCCATGGGACGCACATGGTTGTGGAGAGCGATGTCCAAGGGGAATGGCGAAGCGCCCGTTCTGCTCGCAGACATGTATGCCCAGGGTCGGGGCGTGACCAAGGATTGCGAGCAGGCTGTGCTCCTGTTGAAGGCCGCCGCCAAGAAGCCCAACCCGCATGCGCGCTCCAAGCTGGGCGCGATGTATGCGTCGGGCGAATGCGTACCCCAAGATCGCGTACAGGCGTACCGATGGGTGCATGAAGCGCTGCAGGTCAATCCCGGCAGTGAATGGCTGGAACGAAACCAGGAGTCGATCTGGAAGCAGATGAGCGCTGCGGAGCGTAGCCGGGCTTCTGTTTATCGATAACGTTGTGCCGTCGCTCGACAGGCGAAAGATCAGCTTTGACTCGCGCCGTGCGGCTCCAGGAGAATCGCCCTCGTGAGTGATCGCGCTACTCTGCCCCGTTCGTTTTCCAAGCACTACCCGGTCGCCGTCCGTGCCGATGGGGTACGGATCTGGGATATCGATGGGCATGAATACATCGACCTCTCCGGATGCGCCGCGGTGAATTTTATCGGCTTTGGCATCGACGACATCGTGGATGCCATGGCCGCCCAGGCCCGCGATCTTCCCTTCGTCCATTCCAGCCAGTTCACTACAGATACCGCGGAAAGCTTTGCCGCCGACCTGCTGGAGTTTGCCGGGCCTTCGTTTGCAGGAGGCGCGGTATTTTTCACTTCCGGTGGCTCAGAGGCGGTGGAAACCGCCATCAAACTCGCCCGGCAATACCAGTTTGAAACCGGGCACGAGGAACGCTACGAGATCATCAGCCGGGATCAGGCATATCACGGCGCGACCCTCGGCGCCTTGGCGATCAGCGGGAACGCCTCCCGTAGATCGATGTATCTGCCCATGGTGCGCGAGTTCGAGCACATCGGCATGCCCTATCTCTACCGCAATGTCTATCCGCATGAGGACTGCGGCTACCGCTATGCAGAAGAGCTTCGCGGCGCCCTCCAGCGCTGCGCAGGCCGGGCGGCTGCCTTCATCGGCGAACCTCTCAGCGGCGCCACCCTGGGCGCTGCCGCTCCTCCCGCCGATTACTGGGCGCGGATCGCTGCGATTTGCCAGGAGCACGGTCTTTTGCTCATCGCCGACGAGGTAATGACCGGCTTTGGACGCACCGGCCGCAATTTCGCCATGGAGCATTGGAACGTGTCCCCAGACATCATCGTCGCCGGGAAAGGCATTGCCAGTGGCTATGCCCCGCTCGGCGCCGTGATTCCGTCTCGTCGCGTGGTTGACGCCATCCGCCATGGCTCGGGCATTCTGGTCCATGGCTTTACCTACAACGGGCATCCTGTCTCCCTGGCCACCGGGGCGGCGGTGCTCGAGCGAATCCGCTCCGGCGATCTGGTTCAAGCGGCCGATTCGGATCGAGGCTCTATCGGGAAACCGTTCGCCACTGCTCTTCGCAAGCTGCGGGATTTGCCGGCGGTTGGAGATGTGCGTGGCATGGGACTACTGTGGGCGGTCGAATTCGTTCAGGAGAAAGCGACGAAGCAGCCCTTTGCTGCGGAGATCAAGTTTTCCGGCCTAGTCGCTTCCATGGCGATGAAGCGTGGGGTTCTAACGTATCCGATGCAGGGATGCATCAATGGAAAGAAAGGCGATCACATCCTGCTTGCGCCGCCCGCAGGCGAAGTGGACCGCTTGCTGGAAGGCGTGGAGTTGCTCGGCGAGGCAATCCAAGAGGCGACCGATTACGCTGCGCGTTCGTGAGCCGGGAGCGGAACTTCGTCTACGTCTTTTCCGTTTACCGACACGATCGCTCTATGGCATGTGTCCGGAATCTTCCGCTGGGTCTCGAATTCATGCTCGGCTTGCGCCTGTGCACCCGATTCGATGGGCGTCTCAATTTCCTCGGACTCGGCGTCGTCCGGGTCGTGCGCCAGGATGGGGGTGCGTTCCGCGCTGCCTGTCTGCTCACGTAGAGAATCGCTCAACGGCATGGAGTCATCTCCCAGGTGCGTATGATGCATTTCGTGACCAATTGGAAACTGCTCGCCGGCGGGAGAATCCGCTCATGAACTGGGCCCGATGGCTCCGCCGATGTGCGCAGTCTAGCATCCTTCTCGTTTTCGTGGGTTTTATCGCCGCCCAATCCACTCCGGATATGCCCGCTATGGGAGGCATGCAGCCCACGACCTTCGAACAGGCGATCGAGAGTCACGAATCGTCGGGAACCAGCCTGGAGCCCATCTCGACCCCGGTGCCCATGATGATGTCGATGCATCGGGGCTGGATGCTCATGCTGCACGGCGAAGCTTTCTTCAACGCCATCCAGCAGAGTGGCCCGCGCGGCGGCGACAAGGTCTTCTCCACGAACTGGTTCATGCCCATGGCCCAGCGAGACCTCGGTCCCGGAAAAATCACCCTGCGCACCATGCTCAGCCTGGAGCCGGCAACCATTACCGAGCGCCGCTATCCTGAGCTCTTCCAGGTCGGTGAAACGGCTTTCGGGAAAGCGATTATCGATGGCCAGCATCCCCATGATCTTTTTATGGAAATCGCGGCGCTCTACGATTTGAAGCTGGCGAAAGACACCTTGCTCTCGTTCTATGCGGCGCCTGTCGGAGATCCCGCCATCGGCCCGACCGCTTATCCCCATCGAACTTCCGCGTCGGAAGATCCACTGGCGACGCTCGGCCACCATCTGCAGGACTCGACCCACGTAGCCGCCGATGTCGTAACCGCGGGCCTTGCCTACAAGAAAGCCCGACTGGAGGCCTCCGGCTTTCACGGCCGTGAACCGGATGAGAATCGGTGGAACATCGACCAGGGAAGCATCGACTCCTATTCGGCGCGCCTGACTGCTGCTCCTGCCGTCAATTGGATTGGGCAAGTATCGGCCGCGCGGATCGTCAGTCCGGAAGTGCTTACTCCAAACGACAACCAGTTCCGCATGACGGCGTCCATCGGATACAACCGCCCTCTATCGCACGGAAACTGGGCCAGCACGCTGCTGTGGGGACGAACGCGGACCTTGGGGCAGCCGCAGCCCTTCAACGGCTATCTTGCGGAAAGTACCTTGAAATTTGCAGATCGGAACTACGTTTGGGGACGGATTGAAAGCGTGGACCGCAGCGCTGAACTCCTGGAAACACCAGATGCCGGCGACGCCTTCCTGGCGCGGGTGCAAGCCTACACCGCCGGCTACGCACGCGACTTTCACCTAATCGATCGCGCCGATACCGGTATCGGGGGCCAGGTGACGCTGTATAGCAAGCCGTCGTTCCTCACGCCGATTTACGGTACTCATCCGGCGGGCGTGGTGATTTTCCTGCGCGTGCGCCTGCACGGAAAAGGGATGTAACTCAGACCAGCGTGACTTCGATACCGGCCTCGCGCAGCTCCTGCACCGTCGCCCGGGCGACATTCTTGTCGGTGATCACCTCATGAATGCCGTTGGGCTGCACGATCACTGCCAGGCTACGGCGTCCGAACTTGCTCGAATCGCAAACTGCCACCACTTTGCGCGCGGCATTCGCCATGGCGCGATTGACGCGGGCTTCCAGTACATTCGGCGTGGTCAGTCCTACCTTGGTGTCGAAGCCGTCGACGCCGAGAAACAAAATATCGGCATTGATTTCGCGCAGCGTGTCTTCCGCCTGCGGACCAACCAGGGAGAAGGAATTCTTGCGCAGCGTGCCGCCGGTCAACATCACGTCGATGGTTGTGCCCGCCAATTCTGCCGCGATGTTCACCGCATTCGTGATGACGGTTAACTCCCGGAATTCGCGCAAGGCGCGCGCAATAGCGGTGGTGGTCGATCCGGAATCCAGGATGACGCATTGGCCTTCCCGCACCATGCGCACGGCGGCAGTCGCGATCCGGAGCTTTTCCCGCTGATGCTGTTTCTCTTTGTCCTGCAAGGAAGGGTCGCCGAGCTGGTTCGCTCGCACCGGCAGCGCACCGCCGTGCGTCCGCTGCACCTGGCCCCGGCTCTGGAGAAACTCGAGGTCTTTGCGAATCGTGATCGTCGAGGTCGAGAAGCGTTGCGCAAGTTCGACGACCAGGGCGCGCCCTTCGCGCTGGATGATGGTCACAATTTCCTGCCGCCGCTCATCCGTGAGCCAATCTTTTCCAACGTGTGAGCTTCCCATAGGTCTCCAGCCCTTAGGCGTTTTGTTTTACTCCTTTTGCTTACGCTTGGCCAGAATAATTGCCTTTAAACAACTTCTCAACATCGGTGAGGGCAGGCCCATCGGCCTTCCCGAAACAACCGACGAGCGACCAGAAAATAACGATATTCCCAATGTTTACATGCACCTCCTCCATCACGAGAAGCCGCAATTGCGCACGGTGAACATGGGATCAATGGGGACTTTCATTTCGAATTCTCGAGCTGGCAGCGAAGTTTCGCTTTGCGTGAAGCCAATTCTCCGCGAGGACCATCCGCTTCATTAAACGGTTTCAAATCTAGCTTTATGCGAATTCTCACTTGCGGCTTAAATCGGCGGGTGTTACGTTTTATTGCCTTGTTGAAAGTCGCTCGCGCGAGATTGATTTCGTTTCACCCCTAAACGGCCAGTTCGGCGGCACATGAAACCAACAGCCCGGGTTCGAATCCCAGGGCTCAAACGTGGAATAAGCGAGGCTGCGATGCGTCAGATTCTTTCCCTCTTCGTCTTTACAACGCTGCTCATGTTCTCTTGCGGACTGTTCGGGCAAGAGACGACCGGCGTAATCTCCGGGACTGTCACAGACGCCTCGGGCGCGGTCGTCCCCGGCGCAACGGTCACGATCACCAACACCGACCGCAACGCCGTGATTCGCATCGTCAAAACGAACCAGGGCGGCTCATTCACCGCTCCCCTTCTCCCCATCGGTCACTACGGGGTGAAGATCGAGGCAGCGAGCTTCAAGACCTACGACAAGACCGGCATCGTCCTCAACGTCAACGATCGTTTGGAGGTCAATGCCGAACTCCAACTCGGCGGCCACCAGGAACAGGTCAGCGTCCAGGCGGATGCCTTGCAAGTGCAGACGCAGGATGCGACCGCTACCGGCCTCATCAACGGAACCCAGGTGCGCGAACTGGCATTGCGCAGCCGCAACTATGAAGAACTGGTTCGCTTGATGCCCGGGGTTACGACCGATCTCGCCAGCGACACGCTTTACATGGGCGTGAGTGCTCCCGGCGGCGGCACGAACGAAGTGGCGTTCTCGATCAACGGCAGCCTTGAAGGGCAAAACAACTGGACCGTCGACGGCGCGGATAACGTGGACCGCGGCGGCAATTACACGCTGCTGAACTATCCCAGCGTCGATGCGATTGCAGAATTCAAAGTGCTGCGCGGAAATTACAACGCGGAATTCGGGCGCGGCGCCGGCGGCCAGGTCAACGTGATCACCCGCTCCGGCACCTCGCAGTTCCACGGCGGCTTGTACGAATTCTTCCGCAATGACGCGCTCGACGCCAATTCCTGGGCCAACAATCAGCAAGATATTCCCAAGGGCCCTTTCCGCTATAACGACTTCGGTGGAACCATCGGCGGCCCGATCTTCATCCCGGGCCACTACAACGCAAGCAAGAACAAAACGTTTTTCTTCTTCTCCGAGGAAATCCGGCGCGTGGTGGAAACCGACACCAACGGCGGCGTCGAGGTTCCCAACGCAGCCGAGCGCGCGGGAAACTTTTCCGGTGACTGCTTCGTGTCGAACCCGGACGGAAGCTGTGCGCAATATGGACCGGCAACCACCAGCATCTCTCCCGCCGCCAATGCTTACTTGAAGGACATCTACTCGCATATCGCTCTGCCGGCCCCCGGCACCAATACGATTACGACCGATACCCGCAACACCTTCAACTACCGACAAGAGATCCTGCGCATCGATCACCAGTTCAACTCGAAGCTCTCGATCTTCGGGCGCTACATGAATGACAACATTCCGACCATCGAATCCGGCGGCCTGTTCAACGGTGTTCCTCTTCCCGGCATCGCGACCACCAGCACCAACTCTCCCGGGCGCAGCTTCATCGTGACTGCCACAGACACGTTTTCGCCGACGTTGCTCAACGATCTGAGCTTCGCCTATTCCTATGGCGGTGTGATCAGCCGGAACACCGGGCTGGTGTCGTACGAGGCTTCGCCGGACATCGCAGCGATTTACCAGGCGCCCGGGATTCTTCCCTACCCCACCACCCTCGATCGCATCCCGAATATCTCGTTTTCCAGCGGCGATACCGGGATTTACGGTTTCGGAAATTACAACGACTACAACTACAACTACAGCGCCTTCGACAATCTCACCAAGGTGATCGGGCGGCACACGCTCAAGTTCGGCGCGCAGTACAACTGGTATGAGAAGCACGAGAACGCCGCCGGCCCAAACACCGGCACGTTCAACTTCTCGGGCGTCGATCCCGACAACACCCTGGGCGATGAGTTTCACCAGTTTTTATTGGGTCAGCCGCAGAGCTATCAGCAATCACAGGCCGACGTCAACGCCAAGATCCGCCAGAACGTTCTCGAGATGTACGCGCAGGACGAGTGGCGGGCACGGACCAACTTGACCATCAGCTACGGAGTCCGGTTCTCGCGCTTTGGCTCTCCCTGGGACGCGAATGGCCTGGCGACGAACTTCAACCCTTCGAAATTCACCGGCGCCGCAGCGCCGACCATCGGCTATGACGGCAATCTATGCCTCGCGGCCGACCCGACCGACACCTGCGCCGGCCCGGTCGCCCCGAATCCCAACTACGACGTCAATAACGGCCTGATCGGCCCCAAAGTTCCGAATGGCACACCTTGGGGACAGCAAGTGTCGTCCACGCCGTTCTATTTCGCTCCGCGCTTTGGCTTTGCATGGGATCCGTTTAAGGACGGCAAAACCGCGATTCGCGGCGGATATGGAATGTTCGTCGATTCGGTTGCGGTCAATATCGTGGAGAACAACGTCTTCACGAATCCACCGTTTGCGGTCACCAACACGTTCCTGAACACCTCCGGCACAACGCTCGATAATCCTGCGGCCGGCGAAGTGGTTGTGAATGGCCAGGCGATTAACAACGCGGTCCCGTCCATCGGCGGCCTTGCGACCAACTGGAAACAGCCCTACACCCAGCAATTTGACATCGATATCCAGCACCAGTGGGAACACGGATTTCTGCTGGATATCGGGTATTACGGCAGCAAGGGCACGCACCTGTTCAACTATGTCGACATCAATCAACCGCAGCCTGGTGCGTACGCAACCAATCCAACGTATCTCGCCGCGCTCCAGTACAACGGTCTTTGGACGCCCGGTACGCCGGTTCCGCAGAACGATGCCTACGCCAGCGCCGGACTGTTGAACCTTCTACGGCCTTACCCGGGATACGGCAGCATCAATGTGTACGAGCCGACCTTCTCGTCCAGCTACAACTCGCTGCAGTCGAGCCTGCAAAAGCATTTCAAGGGAAACAATCTCCTCGCCGTCAATTACACCTGGTCCAAGGCGCTCTCCAACCTGCATTTCCCGCAGGAATACAGCGTGCCGCAGGTAACAGGCGACATCCAGCAAGACTACGGACCCACCCGCTTCAGCCGTAACCAGGTGTTCAATGCCAACTTTGTTTATGAAATTCCATGGCTCGCAAGCGAACAGGGATTGATCGGGCACATCCTCGGCGGATGGGAAGCTTCCGGCATCATCCAGGTCGAATCCGGCGCATGGCTGAATCCCGGCACGACCTCGACGGCGGATCCCGGCGGCGTGGGCATCCAGTTCAACAGCGGCCCGCTGAATGGCACCGAGAACCTGCCGGACCAGGTCGCGAACCCGAATGCCGGGGCGCCTCACACCGCCCAACAGTGGTTCAACACGGCCGCTTTTGTGAACCCGACCGGCTACGCTCCCGGCAACGCTCGCATGGGCACGATTCTCGGACCTGGCATCCAGGAGTGGGATCTGTCGCTCTTCAAGAACATCAAGTTCACCGAGCGGCTCAACATGCAATTCCGCGCCGAGGCCTTCAACGTGTTCAACCATGTCAATCTCGGAAATCCCGACACCAACCTGGGAGACCAGAACTACGGGGTCATCACCAACGCGCATGATCCGCGCATCATGCAGCTCGGTTTGAAACTAAACTTCTAACCTCTTCCCAACCTGAAACAGTACGGCCCAGTCCTCTCGGATCGGGCCTTTTTTTAGGGAAGAACTCTTGAGCTAATTTTCGGCAATCCTCTGCGGCTGCGTATGGAAGGAGAGAATCGCAAATCCGATCATCACCGCCGTCCCCAAAAGCACGACCCGCGCCACGGGACCGAGATGGGGAACGGGATCGCCGAATAGGGCGCGCAACAGTCCTACCGCGGCGCTAGAGGAACAAAAGCCGAAGTACAAACGCTCGCGCATGCAGAGTGAATAAACCGTGAGGATCAGAAGTACGCTGGTGACGATGAGATAAACGCAGAAGATGGCGACTCTTCCTCCCGTAAACATTCGACCTTGGGCGGTAAAGAGCCCGGTCTTAGGCGGCGACTGCAGCCCCACCATCGCAATAACGAGAAACACCACGGAATGCACGAGCGCGATGATGGCCCGTTTACGGTTGTTGAGAATGCCATACCTTTCCATTCTCTAAAGTGTAGGAAGGCCGCCCCTGTCCGGTCTGCGACATACGTCACAAATTCACGCGCGTCAGGTGGATTGCAGGAGACTATAGATCAGCACCCCCAGCACGATGAGGGTCAGCCCTACGTAAAGCCAGTCATGCTCCAGGGCAAACGCCGCCATCGAAAATGCCACCCGGGCAATCGGGGTTGCGATGAGCAAAAGCAGGCCTAGCTGGATGATCGATTCGGGGTCCAGCGCGGCGGATCCGTGGATCACGCCCGGGATCGTTTTCAGCTGCTGCGGCACTCCGTGGAACGTACCGTAATCAGGGTGACCGTAGGCCGACTGGCGCAGGTAAAGCACGCCGCCCACCAGCACCACAAACGCGGAAAGCAATACGCCGGAGCGCAGCAGTTGGCCGATGATGCGCTCCGCGCTTTGATCGTTCATTGGCTTCATAGGCGCCCCGTCACCCCGTTGAAGATCATCTCGATCCCGAGCACGACGATGACGCCGGCGAAGATCCATCGCAGTACCGCGACCCGCGCGCGTACCAGCACCTTCGCACCCAGCATCGACCCCGCCAGCACGCCCAGCATGACCGGCATCGCCAAGGCTGGACTGATGTAGCCGCGGCTCAAGTAAACGCCCGCGCTGGCCGCAGCCGTCACACCAATCATGAAGTTGCTGGTGGTGGTGGAAACTTTGAAGGGGATCCGCATGGCCTGGTCCATGGCGAGCACTTTGACGGCGCCCGATCCGATCCCCAGTAGCCCTGAGAGCGATCCCGCCGCGAACATCAGCCCAAAGCCAGCCGGCACATGATGAACGTCGTACGGCTCGGGCCCTTGCGCTCCCGGGAACGAACCGTTCATCCGTAACGCGGAGGCGAGACGATCCTTGGTGCTGTCGGTTGCTTGCGGTGCCTGATTGCGCGAGGAGAGATACGCCGAGTAAAGCAGCACCAGGCCGAAGATGACGGCGATCCACGACGTGGCCACGCGGGTTGCGAGATAAGCACCGCAGAGGGCGCCGACCGTCGTGGCGATCTCGAGGAACATGCCTATCCGGATATTCGAAAACCCTTCGCGAACATATGCGGCGGCCGCGCCCGAGGACGTGGCGATTACAGAAACCAGTGATGCGCCAATGGCATAGCGTAGATCGACGTGGAAGAACAAAGCCAGCAGCGGGACGATAACCACCCCACCGCCAAGCCCCGTCAACGCACCAAGCAAGCCGGCGCCAAATGACCCCAGAAAAAGGACGGCCGTAAAGCTCCAAACGTGCAAAATCAGCCCTTTCCCGCGGCTAGGATGGCCCTTCGCCCTCCCGACGTAACCGGAAGTACAGTGACCAGCGTACTCTTGGATTTGTCCCAGTAGAGCATAGACTCTTTGATGTCAACAGGTTCCCTGCTCTGAAACCTCGCTGAAGAGAGTAGCAATGCATAACAACGCTGGAATTGAAAGCCGCTGCCGTACCCTTTGGAGCGAAGTCGTCCACGCTCTCGAATCGCGGGTCACGTCAGTCAATCATTACGTACCGGAAGTGAAGAGCCACATCGCGTGCGAGCAGCTCAGCAATGAGGCTGTGCAGATCAAGCAGGCGGCCGCGAACTGTAGCCTCGTCGCCTCCATCGACCTCGATGCCCACATCATCCAGATCAACCGCATTGAAGGCGGCGCCACGGGAAAAAGAGAGTCCGAACAGGACCTGCCGCTCTCGCTCTTGGGAGATGGCGAACTGTATGTGACTTCTGGAGGGGAGCTGCTGGCCGACCCGGTGGAAGTCGCGAAGTACCTTATGTCCGCGTTGCTCGGGAACACTGCCAGGGCGACTGCCTAACCCACAAAGACTTTAGACAACGAACCCAGCCTATTGCGGCTGGGTTTTGTCTTGCACTTTATCCGCGCCCTCTTTGGTCTTTTGCGCGCTCTTGTTGGCTGCCTTCTTGGTGGTCTTCTTCGTCGCTTTTCCGGTTTTCTTGGCGGCGTCCTTGGTGTCGGATCCCGCGTCCTTCATGTCTTGCTTCGAGCTCTGCGTATCCTGCGCAATCATCAAGGGCGCAGCGGTAACGCACAGCAAACTTGCGATCATCAGCTTGCTCAACAGCTTCTTCATCATTCGTTCTCCCGTAAGTTGCAGGTTAGAGGCGTCCCATCAGGAGCAGGATCACGAGGATCAGCACAATTATTCCCAGGCCACCGCTCGGATAATATCCCCATCCGCGGCTGTACGGCCACGACGGGAAAACGCCGATGAACATCAGCACCAGGATTACTAACAGGATCATTATCATTTATCCCCTCCGTTAACGAATCTTGCAACTCTCATTTGGAAGGCAAACTGAGCCTCTCGGGATGCCCAGCTTTTCAGCTCATGCCTGAGAAGCCGAGCCCTCGCTTGCCTCGTCAAGGGCGCACCCATGGGTCGCCTTGTGGGCACGCATGGCTTCCAGCGCCGTATTCATCTGCTTGTCAACGTCCATTCGTTGTTTCGAGGAATGGGAATCATCAGACTCAAGACGCTTTCTTTCGTTGATTGCCTCGGCCAGGCGCTGCACCAGGTGAGCAAGTTCCGGACATGCTTCCGTTCCCATGAGCGCTGTGATGCACCGGCAACTGTGCAACGTTGCAAGCCGCTGGCGTCACAACATGAAAAGCGTGTTAACCACCTGTATGATCTCGCGATGCGCTTGAAACTCGTGCAAGTTGGTGAACCTGTTCTACGCTTGTCGGCCCGCGAGGTTGCGCCGAAGGAAATCACCGGACGAGAAATCACCCGCCTGATCGAGGACATGCGCGAAACCCTGCAGGACGCGCCCGGAGTCGGCCTGGCCGCACCCCAAGTCGGTCTCCCTCTGCAGCTCGCCATCATTGAAGACCGCCCCGAGTACAGCAAGGACATCGCCTCGGAGCAATTGGCCGAGCGCGAGCGCATCCCTGTTCCCTTTCACGTGATCATCAACCCCAAGCTCACGCCGATCGGCAAACGGGAAATCGAATTTTTTGAAGGATGCTTGAGCCTGAACGGATTCACCGCCCTCGTGCCACGCTACCGGCAAGTGCGGGTTGAATGCATCGACGAACAAGGACAGCCGCGCACCATCGAGGCATCCGGCTGGTACGCGCGCATCCTGCAGCATGAGGTCGACCACTTGAACGGGATGCTCTACATCGACCGCATGCGGACGCGCAGCTTCGCTTCCCTGGAGAACTATGCGCGGCATTGGAAAGCCAAGCCGATCCAGGATGTGATCGCAGCGCTTGAGTAACGGGGACTGAGGTGCCAGAGAAATTAACATCTCTGTCCCGCGCCAAATCGCCCAAGTTGCGATATGCTTTCCGCTCATTTCCCCGGAAAGGCTTTCCCATGCATTCTGCACAACACAGCTGTAATGTGCCCGTGCCTCATCATCAACACGGCGGCGACTGGACGAGCTTCTGCCACAATCCGGTCGGGACCAAATGCTACAAGTGTGACCGTTTCTTTTGCGGCGAACATATTCGCAAACACGAATGCGAGGGCGTGGACGAGCATCCCGCTTCCGACTAAGGCTAATTCAAAATCCCAAGTCTCTTGCTGACGCGCTGCAATATCTCAAGCGCCTGGGTGAGTTGGTCCTGGGTGTGGGTCGCCGTCATGATGGTGCGGATGCGCGCCTTGCCCTCGGGCACGGTGGGGAAAGCAATCCCCGTGGCCATCACGCCTTCCTCGAAGAGTTCGCGTGAGAATTGCATGGCCAAGCGGCCGTCCCCAACAATGATGGGCGTAATCGGCGTCTCGCTCGGGGGCGTATTGACTCCGCCAATGTTGAACCCGAGCCGGCCGAGTTCCTTCTTGAAGAACCGCGTGTTCTCCCACAGCTTTTCGATCCGCTCCGGCTCTTGCTCGAGGACATCGAAAGCCGCGATACACGTAGCCGCCACCGACGGCGGATGCGACGTCGAGAACAGGAACGGACGCGCACGGTGATAAAGAAAGTCGATCAAGTCCTTCGATCCGCAGACATACCCGCCCAGCGCACCAATCGCCTTCGATAGCGTGCCGACCTGCACGTCGACCCGGCCATGCACGTGGAAGTGATCGATCGTGCCGCGGCCATTGCGTCCGAGAACACCGGAAGCATGCGCGTCATCGACCATCATGATGGCGCCGTACTTCTCGGCGGCCGCGCAGAGCGCAGGCAGCGGCCCGATATCGCCGTCCATGGAGAAAACGCCATCGCTGATGACGAGCTTCTTGCCAGGTTGGTCTTTCACGCTGGCAAGCTGCTCTTCGGCATGGGCCGCGTCTTTGTGGCGGAAGACCAGGATCTTGGCGCGTGACAGCCGCGCGCCGTCAATGATGGAAGCATGGTTCAGTTCATCGGAGATGATGAAATCTTCTTTGCCAAGAATGGCGGAAACCGTTCCCGCATTGGCCGCGAAGCCGGACTGGAAGACGACACACGCTTCCACATTCTTGAAGCGCGCAATCTTCTCCTCGAGTTCCATGTGAATGCGCATGGTGCCGGCGATGGTGCGCACCGCCCCGGAGCCGACGCCATATTTCTTCGTCGCCTCGAGGGCCGCCTCGCGCAGCAAGGGATGCGTGGTCAACCCGAGATAATTGTTGGAAGCGAGATTGATGACCTTCTTCCCGTCGAAGGTGCACACCGGCTCCTGCTCATCCTCGAGCACCCGCAGCCGGAAATGCGTTCCCTTGGCCTTCAGCTCATTCATTTGATCCGTGAGATAGGAGAGCGGATTGGTGCGGGTCGTCGTCGTCATAATCTCTACTTCGCTCCGTTGGGATACATCAAAATCTTGCTGGCTTCGCCACTCTGCAGGCGTTCCATCGCTTTGCTGAAGTCTTTCATGGGGATCCGGTCGGTGATGACCGGATGCAGATCGAGCAGGTTGGCCTTCAGCAATGCCTGCATCTGGTACCACGTCTCGTACATCTTGCGTCCGTTAATGCCCTGGACGGTGGCGCCTTTAAAGATGATGTCTTCCGCCAGGTTGATTTCTACCGGCCGCCCCGGGATGCCCAGCAGCGAGGCGCGTCCCCCAAGCCGCAGGATGGAGAACCCCAGCTTGATCGCGTCCTGTCGTCCTGCCATCTCCAGCAGAACATCGACCCCAACGCCATCCGTGTTGTCGAGCACCACCTGCTTCACATCGTCTTTCGTCGGATCGAGCACGAAGTCCGCTTTCATCTTCTTTGCGATGGCGCGCCGATGCTCGTTCACTTCGATCGCGAAGACTTTCGTTGCGCCGCAGGCCTTTGCCACTGCGATGGAAAATAGGCCGATCGGCCCGCAACCGGTAATGGCAGCCGTCTTGGCCGCAATCTCACCCGCCAACACCGTGTGTACCGCGTTGCCCAGCGGATCGAGGATCGATGCATACTCCTGCGGGATCGCCGGGTCGAGCTTCCAGATATTCGACTCGGGAATTACCACGTACTCAGCAAACGCCCCATTGGCATCGACCCCGATAATCTTCACGTGCTGGCAGATGTGCGCCTGGCCGGTCCGGCATTGCAGGCATTTGCCGCAGTTGACGTGCATCTCGGCAGAAACGAAATCGCCTTCTTTAACCAGCGTCACTTCGCTGCCGACGGACTCTACCGTTCCACAAAATTCGTGGCCGGGGATGAGCGGCGGCTTGATACGGCGTTGCGCCCATTGGTCCCAGTTGTAAATATGCAGGTCTGTACCGCAGATGGAAGCCACTTTGACTTTGACGAGGACCTCGTTGGGCCCGAACTTCGGAATGGGAACTTCACGGATCTCCGAGCCGGGAGCGGCCTCGGCTTTCATGACGGCAAGCATCGTATTGGCCATAGAAGAGCGCTTTCGCAGTCGCGGCCGGCACGGACTGAGACGCACTGCCGGGCCCGCGGAGCAACGCGCAAACCCGTCATTTTATCACTTGCGCGCAGGCTGACGAGCGGGCGCGTCGCCTGCACATCCTTCAATGGATCGACCGGCGTCGATTCGTCTATCGCCCCCAGCCACCCCCGCCCGGACTCTCCACGCGAATACGCTCTCCTTGCTTCACTCTCGCCGACGCTTTGCCGGAGAGTTGCGTGGTTTGACCGTGCATATCCGTGATCACTGCTTCCCCGACCGCTGCCGACGACCCTCCCTGTAAACCATACGGCGGAACCTTGCGGCGCTCGGAGAGGAGTGTGACCTGCGCGTCGGTAAGAACTTCAATCTCTCGCACAATGCCGTCTCCTCCCCGATGCTTGCCCGCACCACCGCTGCATCTTCGCAATCCGTAGCGCGTAACGCGAAACGGGTACGCGTATTCGAGCGCCTCGGCCGGCGTGTTGAGCGAGTTCGTCATGTGCGTGTGAATGCCGCTCGTTCCATTGCGCGTTGGATGCGCGCCCGAACCTCCGGCGATCGTCTCGTAATAGGCAAACGGTTCGCCTGAGCGCGGATCGATTCCTCCAATCGTCAGATTGTTCATCGTCCCCGAGGATGCGGCAGGGATGCGCTCCGGCATCATCTGCGCCAGCGCGCGCAGCAGAACATCGACGATGCGTTGCGAGGTTTCGACATTGCCACCCGCCACCGCGGCCGGCGGACGTGCGTTCACCACCGTGCCCGGGGGCGCAATCAGATGCACCGGCCGCATCAAGCCCGCGGTCGCCGGCACATCCTCCTGCAGCAGGCAACGAAAAACGTAGAAGCACGCGGAGTAGGCGATGGCTTCCACCGCATTGGTGCTCCCGGCAACCTGTGAATCAGTGCCCGTGAAGTCAACCGTGACCTGGCTGCGGCCGCGTTGCCGCGCAAATGTAATCTTCACTACGATCCGCACCGGCTTCGATTCTTGTCTCTCATCGTCGGACGTACCTGCCACCGGCGATCCATCGTCATCGAGAAAATCTTCTGCCGTGCAGCTTCCGTTCGGGATCGTCGCAAGAAACGATTGCATGATCTTTTCTGAATAATCGAGTAACGCTGTCGCGGCACGCGTCACCTTTGGCAAGCCGTAACGGGCGCAGACCTCGCGCAGACGCACTTCGCCGGTATGACACGCTGCAATTTGCGCGCTCAGGTCTCCTTCTCGTTCACGCGGGGTGCGCACATTGGCCAGCAGCAACGCGAGCAGGTCGCGTTCCATCGTTCCGCGGCGCACGATTCTCACCGGAGGAATCCTAAAACCTTCCTGGTAGATTTCGCTGCACAATCCCATGGAACCCGCGAACGTACCGCCCACGTCGGCGTGATGCGCGCGCGATGCAACAAAAAAGTCGGGCCGCTTCGATCTCTTGGCGATAAACACCGGTGCGACAAAAGTAATATCCGGCAAGTGGGTACCACCGCGAAACGGATCGTTGACCATAGCGATGTCGCCGGGCGCGAGTTGCAAATCATCCAGCGCTGCTTGCACGCTCATCGGCATCGATCCGAGATGCACCGGCATGTGGTCGCCCATTGCCAGTGCTTGTCCGGCGGCATTGAAGACCGCGCATGAGTAGTCGCGCCTCTCCTTAATGTTCGGCGAGAAGGCGGTGCGCCGCAGCGCGGCTCCCATTTCTTCCGCAATCGAGTGGAAGATGCTCTTGAAAATTTCGAGCTCGATGGGATCGAACTTCGCTCCGCGCATCTTTGACATCGGAGAAGTTTAGCGGATTCTTTCACCCGTCATCGGGCTTCATTTGGACGCGAAGAAAACCAAATTCTTATTGACATTTGTGTTAATCACCCTCAATATCTTGGGTTAGTGGTCAACCTTGTACAACGTATAAGGGTGGCTGGTAGAAGTGGGCCCAAATCCAGACCTTCTTTTTCAAGGGAGAAGGATCGACAAAGGAGGCTACACCATGCCAATGAAGAAAAAGGCAGCAAAGAAAGCCGCGAAGAAAAAGAAGAAGTAAGGAAGCCTAAAAGCAACAATTTCCTAGAGAAGACCTCCGCGATCTGCGGGGGTTTTTAGTTTTGCGGCAAAGAAAGAGAGGCGCTCACCAGGAGCGCCTCCGTCTTTTATTCGTCAGCTACGGCAGGTTCGGATATTGCTCCAACTTCTGGCTGCAACGCGAGCTGTCGGTCAGGCATTCGTTCGGCTGATCCGGCAGCGGAGGCGGTGTGAGCCAGTACGGATTCGTGAAGTCGAAGAACTCGGTCATGTCCGGCGCGGCTGCATCGCGCGCGGTCAGTGGCGGCAGGTTAAAGCGAGTCTCGATCAGCTTCAGGATCGAGGTCGCCTCCATATTGGTGTGCGACACGTAATGCGGCTTCGAATACGGTGACATCACCACCAGCGGGACGCGGAAACCGCTCAGGTTGAACAAGGCCGGAGTCAGCGTGGGACAATTCGGCGCAATACTGTCTGGCGGCGGCACCATGAACGGCGGCACGTGATCGTATAAGCCACCGCCTTCGTCGTAGGCCAGGATGAAGATCGAATCCTTCCACGCACTGCTTGCCAGCAGCGCATCGATCACCGACTTCACATAGGTTGCGCCTGCCTGGATATTGTTGTCCGGATGTTCGTCCGTCGACTCACCGCGCTCGATGAAGATCACCTCCGGCAACTGCTGATCGGCATTTGGAGAGGCGAGGATCGTAAACAGGTTGCTGATGTTCCACACCTGCTGCTGAATGGCCGGATTGTTCCAATCCTCAAATTGCGATAGGAACACGCCATCCTGGTAGTAATAGCGCCACGTGACGTGCGCGTTGGTCAGCGAAGAGAAGATTGTCGGCGCCGGCCAGAGCGGGTGTCCACCTGGGTCTGCATTGCAACGCCCGATGGAAGTCGCGGCGAACAGGTACATGCGGTTCGGATTGGTTTGCGAAAGCAGCGAAGAATGATAGGTGTCGCTGGTTCCGAACTGCGTGGCCAACTCGTAATAGTACGGAAGGTCGGTGCTGTCGTAGTAGCCCAGCGGACGCGTGCCGTTCGGATCGTACAAGTCCGGCGAAACCGAGTGCGTCGTCTGCAGGAAGTAATCCATCAGGAACGTTGAGCTCGGGGTGACGGTCATGTAGTTCAGCCCTTTTAGGTGGGCATCGTAATGGCTCTCGTTCCACGACGGAGACAAATTTTCGGTCTGCAGTGTGCGTTGATGGAACGGTGGCACCGGATAGCTCGGGTCTGGCGCATCCGTACGGGTCTTCAGCGTGAAGCCCGACGGCAGACTATCGAGATCGTTCACGTCGCTCGGTAACGCGCCACTCACTTCCGCGGCACGGTAGGCCCCGAGTTTGCCGAAATAGTTATCGAAGCTGCGGTTCTCCTGGATCATGAAGATGATGTGCTTGATCGAGCCGAGCCCGCCGCTCGAGGTCACCACCGTCACAGTCGCAGTAGACGTAGCCGTATTTCCGCTGCCATCGGTGGCGGTCGCCGTGTAGTTCGTCGTCGAAGCCGGAGTCACGGACACCGATCCGCTCGTCGCTTGCGTTCCGGTGATCCCAGAAATCGTGACCGAAGTGGCGCCACTCGATACCCAACTCAAAGTCGAACTGCCGCCCGGGGTAATGGAAGTCGGAGATGCAGTTAGGGTCACGGAAAGAGCCGCCGAAACCGTCACCGTCGCTTGCGCTGTGACCGTTCCTCCGGGCCCCGTTGCCGTGGCAGTGTATGTCGTCGTGGCGTTCGGCAAAACGTCTGCCGAACCCGTGGGCGGCAATCCGCTGCCCACAGCGTTATCGATGCTCACTGCGGTCGCATTCGTCGTCGACCAACTCAGGGTCGAAGTACCTCCCGGTCCAATCGACGTCGGCGCCGCGGCGAACGTAATGGTTGGCGCCGCAGCCGCCACGGTAATCGTCACGCTCGCGGTTGCGTTCCCGCCCGATCCGGCAGCCGTCGCGACGAAAGTCGTCGTGGTATTCACGACCACCGTGGTTGTACCCGAAAGCGAGAGAGTCGTCTGGTCTTCACCCAGAATGCTGGGTGTTACGTTGAAGCTGGTCGCGTTCGTTGTCGTCCAGTTGAGGGTGACAATTGAACCTGCCTGGACAGATGTCGCGCTGGCCGTGAACGTCACCGTGGCAGGCACCGGAGCGGTTGCCGTGATCGTAACCGCCTGCTGGGTGCTGCCGCCGGCGCCGGTCGCAACCGCCGTGAAAGTCGTGGTTGCATTCACCGTGACCTGCTGCGTTCCTGACGTCGGAAGAGAGGTCTGCCCGGACTGCAGGATCGACGGGGTAATTGTGACCGAGGTCGCGTTGGTCGAGGGCCATGTCAGGTTAATCGCCTGGCCTGTATTGATGCTGGTGGAATCGGCCGAGAAAGTCAGGGTGGGAGCTGCTGCTTTCGGCGGCGTCGGCGAGGTCGCGGAAGCGTTTCCCCCGCAAGCTACAAAAGTCATTAACAGGGACGCAAGAACCAGGACGAAGAAACAGCGCAGGCATCGAGTCACGGTGCTACCCCAATTAGGTTTTGTCTGGCTTTCTTGGATTGAGCAACTCTGGGCAGAGTTGCTCCTCATCGCTCATGGTAGATCATTTTGGAAGAATGGTTTCGCGAAAAACGACTTTAGGGTAATCTTTGGTTTGCACTAACAAAACAATAGGTTGTGGTTTAAAGTTTCAGGAATTGTTGCGTACCTTTACGTCGAAATAACTCCGGAAGGCAACCGGTTCGCCGAGGAGAACAATGGCACCTGCGATGGCTGCTCCGAAGAAAAAACGCGCCCGGAAACAGGAAGAGCTGATCATTCCAGAGAAGCTGTACTTCCGCATCGGCGAGGTCGCCAAACTGCTTGCGTTGCCCGCTTATGTATTGCGGTTCTGGGAGACAGAGTTTCCCCAACTCAAGCCCACCAAGAGCAACACCGGCCAGAGGATGTACCGGCGCCGCGAAGTGGAACTCGCCATTCGCGTGAAGAAATTGTTATATGAAGAAGGATTCACCATCGCCGGCGCGCGCGAGCGCCTGAAGACTGAAAATAAGCCGGCCAAGGCGCAGTCCGGACTTCCCTTCCCGAAACCTGCGCCTACCGCCGGATTGCGTGAGGTCAAGCGCGGCCTGAACGAGATCCTGGGGATCCTGTCCAAGCGCAAGCGCTAGGCCGCGAGCCTGCTATCCGCCGGGGCAGCGACATTGCGCCGCGGCCGCTTTCTCGCCAGGATCGGCATCACCAGGGACAGCACCATCACCACTCCAATGATGTAAATCGCTTCGCGGTATTGTCCTGTCGTCTGCCGTACGTGTGCAATCAATAACGGCGACGGGATGGCGGCCGCGCCCCAGGCTAAGAGAATCCAGCCGTAAATGCCGCCCATGAACTTGGCGCCGAAGAAGTCTGCCGTGAACGACGGCATCACCCCGAATCCACCTCCGTAGCAAAGTCCGACCAGCGCAACCGCGGTCCCGAAAAGAGCTTTTGTGGTCAAGTGCGGCAGCATGAAGAAGACCACTGCCTGGATTGCATAGAGGAGGAAGTAGACCGGAGCCCGTCCCGCCAGATCAGAGACCCATGCCCAGAACACACGGCCGATGGCGTTGAAGATCGAAATGATGCCGACGATCCCGGCGGCAGCAATCGGTGTTAATCCGACAATCTGCTGCGCCATCGGAGACGCCTGGCTGATGATCATGATGCCCGCCGAAGTATTCAGGAACAGCATCAGCCACAGCAGCCAGAATTGCCATGTACCCATGGCTTCCGCAACCGTAAACGTTTCCGTGGTTGCCGCCTTGGAAACGGTGGAGTTGGCTTTCCATCCTGCCGGTTGCCAGCCCTCGGGGGGATTGATATAGAACTGCGCCGTCAAAATCACCAGGATTCCGTAGACGATTCCGAGGCTGAGGAAGGTAAACGGAATTCCCCGGGAGAGAATCAGCCGTGCCGCGACCGGGCTCATAATCAAAGCGCCGGCTCCGTATCCCGCGACTGCGACTCCAGTCATCAAGCCTCGCCGATCCGGGAACCACTTCACGATGGTGGCCACGGGGCAGATGTATCCCATGCCCATACCGAACCCGCCGAGTACGCCGTAACCTAGATACAGCCCGGCCAGAGAGCCATGCGCAACGCCCATGCTGGCCACAATGTATCCGAGCCCGTAGAGCACACCCGCCACTGTAGCCACAAGCCGCGGCCCGACGCGATCAAGCCACATGCCGCCAATGACGGTTCCGGCGCCCAGAAACCCCAGCGCGATCGTGAAGTTCAGCGCGACTTGCGTCAAAGTCCAATGCTGGCTGGAAACCAGCGGCTTAACGAAAACGCTCCAGCCATAAACTGCGCCGAGGCAGATTTGCATTACCACGGCGGCGGCGGCGATGAGCCAACGATTCGGCATAGATTTATCGGGCATGAGATCCCCTTGAGTCCTGCTGTTAATCAATGAGTTACCTTACCTGACATTTTGGATGCCAGACATCGGCGGCAAACTCAGTTTTTCAATACGAAATTGGAGAAGCAGACAAAGAGGCTACTCTGCGTGCAGCAGGGGAACGGGATCCGGCATCTTACCCTGCGGTCGTTGCAAGGAGGAACGGAATGCGCATTTTGGCTGTGGTGGGCATTATCGTACTGGTACTCGGGATTCTTTCGTTCGTGTTCCCTGTGCCGCATAGCGAGCGGCATGGAGTCAATCTCGGGGATGCGTCGATGAGTGTGACCACCCATCATGACGAAAAACTCTCGCCGGTAGTCGGTGGAGTCTTGTGCGCCGTCGGCGCAGTCTTGTTGATCGCTGGCATGCGTAAACCTGCGTAAAAGGGCCAGTCGCGATAACCAGTTCTGCTTTCCCACGTCACTCTAATAGCAAGTGTTGCGGTCCCGCAGACACGCGGCTCTGGATTGCTCGAAGCTACACTGCGGAGGAGAGTTCATCATGACAAAAATGTTGATCAAGGTGGGTGCAGCCGCCCTGCTGTTGGCCGCGGCTGCGTGGGGACAGATCACCGTCGATCCAGTGGTTGTCGATGTGAAAGCGGTCGCGAGCCCGACCGGGGACAAGAACGAAACCCGCATTGCCAAGGAAGTGCGTCACGAACTGGTGATGATTCCCTGGTACACGCTCTTCGACGACCTCGGCTTTACCGTGCGCGGCAACAATGTCGAACTCACCGGCGCCGTGACCAACGGGGCGGTCAGCAGCGAGGCGGAATCGGCCGTTAAACACATTGAAGGCGTGGAGAAGGTGACCAACAACATCAAACTTCTTTCGCCGGCCCCCGACGATGAGCGCATCCGCCATGAAGCGGCGCGTAAGATCTTCAGCACCGGCGGCTTGTCGCGCTATAGCTGGGAAGCTTCGCCGAGTATCCACATCATTGTGGATCGCGGTCACCTCCGGCTGATCGGCTATGTGATGGATGACAGCGACAAGAACATGGCCGGCATTGCGGCCAACCAGGTCCCAGGCGTCTTCAGCGTGAAGAACGATCTCCAGGTCACAGGCAAATAGCCGGCTACTTCGCGGCCAGTGCCCGTTCAACTTCCTGTTGCAGCGATTGCATATCGGTGAGCCCGACATGCTTGACGATCAGTTTGCCCTCCCGGTCGATGAGGATGTTCGCCGGGAGACCAAGAATTCCCCCGAAGGCTGCGATGGTCTTCTCGTCGGCCATCGCAATCGGATAGGAAATCTTCCGCTGCTGCACGAAGGATCGCACCGGCGGCTCTGCGTCGTCCATGGAAAGACCGACCACCTGCAGCCCCTGCGCGCCGTAATGGTTTTGCCATGCCGCAAAGTGCGGGATCTCCGCTTCGCAGGGTGGGCACCACATCGCCCAGAAATCTACCAGCACGACTCTGCCGCGTAATTTGTCGGAATCGATGGGCTGGCCGGTAACGTCCGTGAACGAGAAGTGCGGAATCGCCGTCCTCGCCGCGAGCGACTGGGCCGGCGGTGCTGCCCGATGGCGTCCCTGCCAGAACAGCGCTCCCGCGATGAAGCAAACGATCGCGGCTACGCCAAGCTTTCTGGCCACGGCTATTTTCCTTTCTCTGTGGGATAGCCTTGGTCGACCCAATCCGTCCCGATGTTGTGCGCCACGTAGAGAACCTTCACCGCAGTGAAACCCATTTTCTGCAGTTCGTCGAAAGCGGGCCGTACGTTGGGGCAGTGCTCCCACGGGCAGCATCCGCAATAAAGCACAATCGCCGTGCTCTTCGGCAGCGACTTCACCCGCTCGCGCAGTTTCGCAAGGCCTTCGTCGCTCGAAGCGGCTCCCATGTACTCCGCCCCGCGGATATGCGCCTGGCTGTAGAGCAACTGAGGTCCGAACATTCAAAATCAGCGGCTTTGCGTCGGCGGACTGCAGTTCCCGGGCAAGTTCCTGCGGCGTGACCTGGTGCGCCGCATCGGGCGTGTCCGCCGCCATCGCGAGCCAGGGCGCGACCAACAACATAAACATCAGGATGTATCGCTTCATGCCGGATCTCCTTCTTGACGCAGCGCAAGCACCAGCCCTTCGCTGGAAAAGGAAACAACGGATACATCGGCGCAACTCCCCGCTACGAAGTCCGCGCCAGATTCTCGCAACTCTTTCTCGCTGACCGTGGTGCGCAGCGCAATCACCCGTGCACCCGCGGCTTTGCCGGCCCGAATGCCCGCGCTCACATCCTCGAACACTGCACATTCGCGAGCGGAAAAGCCCAGCAACGCGGCCGCTTTCTGGTAAGGCTCAGGATTGGGTTTTCCATGGGTGATGTCGGAGGCGGTGATGATCGCCTGCGGTACCGGCAATCCAGCGGCGCGAATGCGCACCTCGGCCAGCTCGCGGGTGCACGACGTTGCGATCGTCCATCGGTCCGGCGGCAGCGTGGAAAGTAAATGCAACGCTCCAGGCAGCGCCACCACGCCTCCCAGGTCATTGAGCTCGCCCTGTTCCACGATGCGGTTCTCGGCGGCGTGGTCTGCATTGGGCAAATATTCGCGAATGGTTTCGATACTCGGACGTCCGTGTGCATGGTGCACGACCTCAACCGGATCGAAGCCGTGCTCGCGCGCCCATCGCTCCCATACGCGCGTCACCGCCGGAGTGGAGTCGACCAGCACCCCATCCAGATCGAACAGAACAGCCGTGCAGCGGATGCTCTCCATTCCTTACAGGCTAACCCGCCACGGCGTGGTGTCCATGTTTCGAGCCTTTAAATCCATAGAAAGCGATGTAAAGGTAACAGAGGGCCGCGAGGAAAAAGGCATGATGAATGCCGATGCGATCGGCAATCAAACCTTGCAACTCCGGTATGATCGCGCCTCCCACAATGGCGGCGACCAGCAACCCGCTTCCCTTCCCGGTGAGGGGACCAAGACCGTCAATCGCGAGGGTGAAGATGCTCGGGAACATGATTGAGTTGAACAAGCCGATCGCAAGGATTGTCCACATTGCAAGGTGGCCGAAGGTCGCCATGGAGATGACCACGAGCAGGCACGCCACCATCGCGTTGAGGCCAAGATAAATACCAGGATTGACCCTCTGCAGCAACGCCGAGCCGATAAAGCGGCCGATCATTGCGCCCGTCCAATAGAACGTCAGGTAGCCCGCCGCTCTCTCCAGCGAGAAGCCCGCAATGTCAGGCTCGTGCATGTAGTTCACGAGGAAGCTGCCGATCGAGACCTCAGCGCCTACGTAGACAAAGATGGCGAGTGCGCCCAGCACCAGGTGTCGATGCTGCCAAACCGAATCCCCCGGCTGCGCGTGTCCTTCCACCGAGCGAATCACCGGCAACTTGAAAAACCCGATCACCACCGCCAGCGCAAGCAGGGCGATCGCCAGCCCTATATACGGAGCCTTGATGGCGCTGGCTTGTTCCACCTGGTAGAGGTGGCGCTGGTCGGCCGACATTTTGCGGAACACGTCGACCGCTACCGGCGCAGCCACTGCCCCCAGGATCAGCCACTTTCCGAAGTAGGGAGCCACCGCCGTGCCCAGCGAATTGAACGCCTGGGTCAAATTCAAGCGGCTCGAAGCTGTCTTGGGAGGAGCCCAGCACTGCCACGTAAGGATTGGCGGAAGTCTGGAGAATCGTCATGCCGCCGGCGAGAATCACCAATGCGGTCAAGAACAGCGGAAACGAAGGAACCATCGCTGCGGGAACGAAGAGCGCGGTGCCAATGCCCATAGTGACGAGGCCAGCGACCATGGCGCGCTTGTAGCCGACCGCCTCAATCAGTTTGCCCGAGGGCATGGAGAAGACGAAGTACGAGGTGAAAAAGGCGAACTGCACCAGCATGACCTGGGCGTAGCTCAGGTCAAACAGCCCCTTCAAATGCGGAATCAGGATGTCATTCAGGCAGGTGAGAAAACCCCACATGAAAAACAGCGTGGTGACCATCGCCATGGCGCTGTGGTTCGTCTTAGCCGGGGCGTCCTGGACAGGGGAAAAAGGAGCTTTGGGGGTTGCAATCGCCATAGTGACCGAATGTCCTTGAATATTTAACGTTTACGAAAGAAAAACTGTCTGCCGAGCGTAATCGTTTTAGCCGCCAGTGACAAGCGGCAAGGGCGTTTCGCGGTGAGCGCGATCACATCTTTCAGGCATCCAGAGTCATACACTCGCGGGTTCAGCAGAAGGCGAGGCCTCCCATGCCGATCCGCACCATCATTGAACCTTTTCGCATTAAAAGCGTTGAACCGATCCGCTGGACCACCCGCCTGCAGCGCGAAGAACTGCTCCGCAAGGCCTACTACAACGTCTTCCTGCTCGATGCGGATGATGTGCTCATCGACCTGCTTACCGACTCCGGCACGGGAGCGATGTCTACCGCGCAGTGGGCAGCCATGATGCGCGGCGACGAGAGCTATGCCGGCAGCCCCAGCTTCTACCGTTTTCGCAACTCCGTGCAAGAGATCATGGGATACCAGCACGTGATCCCCACCCACCAGGGACGCGCCGCGGAACGGATCCTGTTCAGTGTGGTTTGCAAGCCGGGCGACGTGGTGCCCAATAACACCCACTTCGATACCACCCGGGCGAATGTCGAGTTTACCGGCGCCGAAGCGGTGGACCTGCTACGTGAAGAGGGACGGCATCCCTCCCTCGTTCACCCGTTCAAGGGCAACATGGATGTGGAGGCGCTCGAATCCCTCATCGCCCGCGTAGGACGGGACCGAGTGCCGCTGGTCATGTTGACCATCACCAACAATTCCGGCGGAGGCCAGCCGGTGTCCATGGAAAACGCCCGCCAGGTAAGCGCGGTCTGCCGCAAGCACGCGATCCCGCTCTATTTCGATGCCTGCCGGTTCGCCGAGAACGCCTACTTCATCAAGTTGCGCGAGCCGGGGTACGCCGACAAAACACCCAAGCAGATCGCGCAGGAAATGTTCGCGCTGGGCGACGGCTGCACCATGTCGGCCAAGAAAGATGGGATGGCAAATATCGGCGGATTTCTTTGCACGAATGATGACGCCATCGCCCAGCAGGAAAGAAACCTGCTGATCCTTACTGAAGGTTATCCCACCTACGGCGGCCTCGCCGGACGAGACCTGGAAGCGATCGCCGTCGGCATCCAGGAGGCGCTCGAAGAAGATTATCTGCGCTATCGCATCACCTCGACTGGCTACTTGGGACGCAAGCTGTCTGAGGCCGGCATACCAATCGTGCAGCCACCCGGCGGCCACGCCATTTATCTCGACGCCCGTAACTTCCTGCCGCATATTCCACTCGATCAGTTCCCGGCTGTGGCTCTCACCTGCGAGCTTTATCTCGAAGGTGGCATCCGCTCCGTGGAGATTGGCCGCCTCATGTTCGGAAAAGCAGCCAGCATGGACTTGGTCCGGCTGGCCGTTCCCCGTCGCGTCTATACCCAGAGCCACATCGATTACGTGATCGAGGTTTTGATCGAGGTTTGGCAGCGGCGGCATGCCGTCGCAGGCATGCAGTTGACCTACGAAGCGCCCTTCTTGCGCCACTTCACGGCGCAACTCTGCCCCATGGAACTCGCCGTTGCTACGCGCTGAAAACCCGGATTCTTCCGCTACTCTGCCAGCACTCTGAAAGAGTGAACGTGGGAGTCGCCGCCTTCCGACGCCTCGAAATCAATGTTCATCACGGCATCCCATGAGCCATCGGCGCGGCGGTGCTGTATCTGGAAATTACAATGGTGCCGGGCTTCCGCGAAGATCATGGTCAGCAACAGGGATGACTCGTGTTGCGGACGATCGCCCACCAACGGCCAAAGTCGCGTGAATGTTGGCGGTGCCAGGATCGTCGGGGAAGCCTGCTCGGAGAGGATGATCTCGTTCGTCTTAACATCCACCAGCGAAAACCGAAGGTCAGCGCACGGACTGGAAACAAGGTACTGAAGAAACTCGCCTACCCCCAGCTTCACCACAACGACTTCCGCTTCTGACCTGACTCTTTTGCAAACGGACACGAGGAACCCGGGCTCTCAGAAGATTTGCATGCCAAAGGACGTTGGTACGCCCACATAATTCCAGAGAGAGTACCCGCATGGACTTTCAGCAGATCATGTTCTGAAAACAGAACAGCGAGGCTACCGCACGCTCAGAGACTGGAGGGAGTCCATACTCGCAGCGGCCGACTCGTAGGTATGGATGGCCGGCGAAAGATCGGGCAGAAAAGCAGGAAAGATTTCGCCGATGTAGAGCGATGCCAGGGCACGGACAGCGCGGGTCCGCGTGGCCACGGACGCATCGAGTAGCACCCGTCCCGAAGCCGCCAGCGTGGGGTCCTCTGCCCGTTGCGCCGATTCGGCAACCGCAATCAACAGCCGCGTGTTGTGGGTAATGCGGCGAACGTAAATGCGGAGGACACGGTTGCGCTCGCGCTGCGCTTTGCGGAACTCCCGGGAAGACAGTGACCGGCGGAGGAATTCCAGGTTGCGCGCGTCAATCAGGTTCATGAGCGCCGGCATCGAGATGGGTAAAAGCTCCGGCCGCAAATCGCCGGTCCCGGCAGATGCCGAGCGCCATGGTTCGTAGCGGATCAAGAAAAGGACGAAGGCCAGCGCGAGCGCCAGGAGCAGCAGCGTTATCGTCATCGCGCAAGGCGCCTCCATCCGCCGACTACATACGTCGAATACACAATTATGGCCGAATGCTCATCAAATGGTAAGGCGTGGCAGACTACCCCGAAGTAGTTTGTTGAATGGTTCCCGAAACCAGAACAAGATAATTCTAGCTTCTTACCGGGCTCGTAACTCTTCCAGTGCCATGTCCCAGCGGGCAAGTTGAGGAGACAACGGAGTTTCCACGATTCCCACCTGCGCTTCCGATCTGACCAGGGTGAATACCCAAATCAGCGCGCCCAGATCGAACGCGAGGGGCATCACCATGTTGTAGACAACCGCATTCGTTATGCCGAGTTGCACCCGGAACGAACTGGCGAGCGCCTCGATGCACGCCGCCAGGCCGAAGCCGAACGCGATACCAAAAGCATGATGGCGAATGTGCAAGGCAAACAGACGGCAGAAGATAAACAACAAGAGGATCATGCTCAGCTGGATAAAGCTGAAGCTGCGTTGGACGCTGATCAGAGTAGTGGTCACCCGTGCAACGATCGGTCGCGGCGTGGTCAGTCCCATCCATGCAGCGATGGGAAGGAAGATCAACGCGGCTGTCCAGAAAAGACTCGGCGCGATCGAACGGAAACTTCCGTAAGGACGCAACACTACCCGGAATAGCTCTTGGATGGTCAGCAGCGTGAGGACTGCTTCAATGAACTGAACGACCCAATAGACATAGAAGTAGGTGTTGATCGTACAGTGCAGAAGGGTCCAATGCGTTACCGGGTTCGCGATTACCTCGTACACCGCAAAAATGCCGAAGATGGGAAGCTGTCGAAACAGGCCGCGCGACACCATCGCGATGACAGCCAACATCATCATCGCGATGGCGCTATACGAAATCACCGTCGAGGCGGTACTGAGGGCCATGAGAGCTGCTACGGAGCATAAGTCCCTTCGTAGCAGCGTGCAACTCTGTTATGTCCCTTTTGGGCAGATTTCGAGGTTTGGGTTGCAGGACGGCGGCGGATCTCCGCCCGTCACTTGCGGGTGAGCCGGGTTCCCAAGGCTGGCCGGGATGGCGGAAGGCGACAACATCACCAATGCAGCGATAAAGCTCAGAACCACGAAACTATTGATCTTTTTCACGAAAACTCTCCTTTCGGGGATAGAGGTTTCGTGATAAGTTCTGCTCAATCCGAACCTGCACACGGTTTCTTCAACAACGTTCCGCGTTCGGAAGACAGAACACTATGCCGCTCCTTTCAGCCTTAGAAGATCTGCTGCAACGTTCGCTCTCGACCCTTCCCTCAGTCTGGGAAAAGCTCCGCTTTGTGAGCGAACTGCGCACCGGTCCGGAGTATCAGCATTGGGGGTTGGAGCAGAAGTTTGGTAAGAAAGCAGCGCAGGCAGCGATGACCGAGGCGCACGCCGGACTGTTCAACGAGATGGTTTCGACCAAGCTCGCAGAATTATGGCTGGCGGCAGATCAAGCCGCGCAACGCGATCGGATGGAAGTTGCGGATTATTTAAGGACGATACCAACGACGGAAGAATCGCTGCCTGGCGAGCTACAGGGAGTACCGCCCGAGCACTTGCGGTTCGTGGTGACTAACCTTTCCCGTGTTGCCCATTCCCGTTCGACGCCCAGCCGCTTAGTCGCATAGCAATCCCCACCACCTGCCCTAAGACTTCGACCTCGCTGCCGTGGCGAAACATGCGCGTGCGCACCGGCGACATAGGGTGCGGATGCAAAGCCAGGATAGAACCATTTACCTCGCACCACGAGCAGACAAACCCTTCCCGGGTCTCGAGAAAATAGATTGGGCGCTCATACTCGGAACGCCATGGGCCTTCTTCTACCTTGCGACGGCTTTCGTCGATCTGCACAAAACTTCCTGGTAGCAGAAGCGGATACATGGTGAGGTCATCCGTGCCGATGTAGCCGTAGGTGTACTCGCGCTGCTTGAATTGTTCGAGGGCGGAAAGCGGCACCGTACCCCACTTGACGATCATCCGTCCCATGGCGCTGGTGGTGCGGGTGTCGAACCCCGGATCAAGCCGAATGGGAACCTCGACAGGTCCCCCGGTAATCGACGAAAGGGTGTGGGTCCGCGGAATTTTTACCACGTCGCCATCCTCGCCGATCTTGTGGAGATCGATGTGGTAGAGCCCCAGTAGTTCGCGGAAATCGCGGCGATAGATTACGGAAAACGAATAGAGCTTGTAGATGTTGGGAGTGACGTCTTTTGTTTCGATATCGGAAAGCCGGCTGAGAGAGATGGTGTAATCAGGGTTCCCGTACTTTTCGGCCAGCCGGATACTTGCGGCTTCCACGTCGCGAATGGTCAAGCCAAGCCGTTCGCGAATTTGACGTAAGCTCTCGCCGCCAGCCACGTGGCCTCCTAGGGTCTCCTTTCCCGGAAGAATATACTCACGAATCTCCAGGTCCGCGCATAGAACTTCACCCGCCTCTTCTCCGTCGAAAAAAAGGTCGTGTTCTCACTTCAGGACTTCGGGCCAACTGAATTCTTGGCCGCTGTCCTGACCGGCGGAGCGCTCTGTTCCAATTCCAGAACAAAATTGAACGAAAACCCGGCGAGACGCTTTGCCGTGCAAAATCGCATGGAAATTGGACGGCCAAACACCCATGACCCCTACCCAGGAATTGCGCGCACTCCGACGGAAACTCGCCAGTGTAAACGTTGCCATTGCACTGCTGGAGAATATCCGGAGAAACGATTTACGGCACGAGAGAGGGCGATCCCGGATCATACCAATCGATCAATTCGCGACCAAAGCGTCGCCAATGCTCGAAGAACCGAATCACCCTCCCTCGTCATCCGTGGCACGGATTTTGAGATTTCCTATCCGTAGATCTGAGGCAAAGGCGGTAAAGGAGGGCTGAGTCCCGGCGGATGCGGGACAGTTGAACACCGCGCCTGCTTAGGCCGCCTTCTTTTTGCGTTGCGCCCAGCGCAGCTTCATCGCCCGCGAGATGCGCGCGCGCGCTTCTGCGCTCATGTGGCGCCGGCCGCGGCGCCCCGCACCCGGAGTTCGCCGGCTGCTGCCGCCCAGACCTTCCAAAGCGGAAATCGCTTCTTCAATCCGGTCGCGCTCCTGCTTCAATTCCGTTAATAGTCTTTCGATATCCAAATGTAAGCTCCCCCTAAGAGCTGTAAACCGGTGCTTCACAGTGCTATTTTTGAAGGCAACGCTAAGTATTCTTACTTAGAGTTCCCCAAATCGCAAGAAAGAAGAATACATTTTCTGGAACTAGCACGGATTGGCATTCGGTGCCTTAGGTCAGTTCTATTTCCGGTCTATTGCGGGCAATCGATGCCTACCGGTCTGCGCACAGGCTGTCCGATTATGAACAAAAGCAGCCAACGGTGAACAGGTTCCTGCCTTTACCGAGTGGGTAACTCGCTGCTGACAAACAGCCTGCACCTCTCGTGGCGCTGGCCATGGGAGTGCAACAGAGATTGCTGTCCGGCGTGTTTGCCGGCGATTGTTCGGAAAGCGCCCGATGAGTCTATCCCCCCAAATGCCGAGAGTTCTGATTGGAGAAGATCAGCAGGACGTTCAAGACGCCTTGAATCTCCTCTTGAAGGGCGCGGGCTATGCGGCCGAAGCCGCAGCTACCCCGGACGCGATCCTGACCAAGCTCGAGCGCGAGAAGTATGACCTGCTGCTCATGGACCTGAACTACCGTCGCGATACCACCTCGGGGAGTGAGGGTCTTGAGATTCTTGGCATCTTGCGAAAGATGAGTGCGCCTCCGCCGGTCATCGTGATGACGGCCTGGGGGAGCATTGAGCTTGCCGTCCAGGCCATGCATATGGGCGCCCGCGACTTCATCCAGAAACCATGGGACAACACCCACCTGCTGCACCTGGCGGAAAAACATATCAGCGCCCACCGCGCCGAAGCCAGGCTCCGCTATCAGCAGGAGAGCGAACTCCAGGATGCCGTCGCGGTCCAGCGGCGGCTCATGCCCACCAACCTGCCGAAGGTTCCGGGGCTCGCGCTCGCGGGACAATGCCAGCCGGCGGGAGCCGTGGCAGGAGATTATTTCGACGTTTTGCAGTTAGGCGACAACCTTGGTCTCTGCATTGCCGATGTCATCGGCAAAGGATTGCCCGCGGCCCTCATGATGAGCAACCTTCAGGCCGCGGTGAAGGTCACGGCCGCCGACTGGGTGCAACCCTCCGAGCTCTGCCGTAGGGTCAACGGTCTCGCCTGCCGCAACGGCGCGATGGACAAGTTCATCTCGTTCTTCTACGCCCTTTACGATGCGAATACGCGGAAGTTGACCTACTCCAACGCCGGTCACAATCCGCCCATGGTGATTCGCGCCAACGGTGAGTATGTACTGCTCGATACTCCGGACCTGGTGCTTGGCCAAATGCCGGAATGGCAATACCACGATGCCGAGTGCACGCTGCAACCGGGCGACCGCATGGTGTTTTACACGGATGGCATTACCGAGGCCGGAGAGCAGGATGGCGACGAGTTCGGCCAGGAACGGCTGCGTGGCGTCTTCCAGCAAAATCCCGGGGCCTCCGCCACCGAGTTACTCACCCTCGTCATGTCCACCGTTGCCGAACACTGCCATCACCGCTTTGCGGACGACGCGACCTGCCTGATTATTTCCGTTGAATAGATTTTCGAAAAGTGTTCTGTGCCTGCAAGCAAGTTGCGAGGCACAGAACATGGGCCGCTATTTTTGCGGGCTGTAACTTAAATCGCCGCGGTACTCCGCCATTTCGGAGACCGTGTGGTCGACGGCGTCGCGCAGATTCTGCATCGTCTTATCGTCATTCCCGTACGCCTGCTTGAGCATGTCGCTCATCTGCTGTTCCGGAGGCTGCATATCTGCCCACGAGTTGCGATCGGTGACCGCGACGTAGTGAGGACCTTCGCCGCCATTGACCAGTTGATACCAGCGCGTCGGCTTTGCCGGGTACTTGGTCTGTGCGATGGCTGCGTCAATCCGCTTGATCGAATCGGTAAACTCGCTCAGGCCGCTTGGCTTCACGAAATAATGGACGATACTCATCCGCTTGGCGGGTACGGTTGCCGTCCCCTTGTCGGTACTGAGATCC
Source organism: uncultured Acidobacteriaceae bacterium (assembly GCA_963703075.1). Taxonomy (GTDB): domain Bacteria; phylum Acidobacteriota; class Terriglobia; order Terriglobales; family Acidobacteriaceae; genus Korobacter. The sequence goes on along the minus strand of OY969786.1, from coordinate 8,948 downwards.
GCACGGAAAATGTAATACGAGGTCTCGTTCTTGGCGGCGGTCGGTCCGATGGTCTTTGCGATGTCGGCTACGTCGCGCTGATCCATGTCGTCGTGCCCATCCATGTCTTTCCAGGTCATGCCGCACGTGGCGGTCAGGTAGCTTCCCGTTGAGCGGCCCGTGGTGATCATCCACAGCAGGATGGGGAATTTGTCCTTTTCGGTTTTGTGGAACTCGTTGTGCTTCTTGCGAGCTTCTTCGAACTGCATCGACGCTCCCGGCTTTGGCGTGGTGACGTTGATCTCACACACCTGGTCGGGACCGCTTTGCGCGAAACATGTCGTGGCCGTGAATAACAAAAGTCCAGCCCACAAGAGTGGCTGCTTCCTCATATTGTTCTCCTTCTCGCTTTACGTGTGGGAGCGAATGACTTGCATCGGTTAGCTGAATCTTTTCGCGGTAACTACCTGGGAATCGGCCCGGAGAGTGCGGAACTGGGGCAGCCTTGGGTGCCGCCCCAGGAAAACGAAGCTAAGGATTTTGTTTCTTTTCGGACTTCTTTTCGGCGGCGGCCGGTTTCGTCTTCCAGAAATCGGGATCGCCCTTGATCCACTCCGGCGAGGCATAGCTTTCTGCCGGATTGAAAAAGAATAGGTTGTCTTCCAGGAAGTCGACGGAGCTGCTCAGATCGTGCAGCTTCTTCATTCCCTCTTCTCCCAGCGACTCCTCGAACTTCTTGGAGTCCGTTACATTCTTGTCGATTTCCGCGAGGGATTTCATCGGCGTGATGATGATGAAGACATCGGCGCTATCTTTGCCGTACATGTCTTGAAAAACCGCCCAATGCGAATCAGGAACGGCTTTGCCGAACTGTTCTTTGTACATCTTCGCCAATGCTTCCCAATCCTTGCCGTGCCCAGGATGAACCTTGAAACGCGCGATATCGAAGTAACGCATCTTGCTGACATCGATGTTCGCCTCGAAACTCAGGTCTTCGCGATACATAAAGGCCGTGCTTTCCATCCCGGTCAGCAATTCTCCGTCGGCCACCGCCGCACGGCTCAGCGCTGCAGTTAAGCTGGTGTTTTTCTGGGTCGCGAGATTGTCTTTCTCCCAATCGGCGAAAGAATCGTAGCCTTCAAAAAACAGCGACCTGGGAGCACCGGTCATCGCATCCATGGCGAGGTAATGTTGCGGCCATTTCGCCGCTGCCATCGCACTCACGAATGCGCTCTCCGTCTTCTCGTGCGGAGCACCCGACTTTCCCGGCTTTACCCATTCGCGCGTAATCACCAGCACCTTGGGAGGCGACATGGACGACTGTTCTTGCGCTGCCGCGCTGGCCATCCCAGCTAGAACAAGACAGCTCAACTGTAGAACTCCTAATGTCCTTCTCATTCGACACACCTCTACTTTCGCTTCAAATTGTTCAAAATCACCAGGAAGGGCCCGCGCCGAAGAGGACAAATCATGCGGCGCTCGACAGCTTGGAACTTACAAAGCCGAATTCAGGGCCGCACGCGCGGTTCGCGCATGAAGAAGGGATGAATACCTAAGAAAAGCGGCGATGATACTCACTCGCGGATAGCCGTGTCGTCAAGGGAAATTCCTGACCCGACCACGCACCCGGCTCGAAGCGAAGTGTTTCCTGCTCGCAAGCCGCTCTCGCAGATTCAGAATTGCGAAGCTTCTTGCCGATGCAAGGTTCTACTTCTCAGGCGAATCTTCCGCGGTCGGCGCAGGCGTGTGGTCAGCGGCTTCAGGGCTCTTCTTTTTGGGGGCGGTTGTAACCGGCTTGGAAGCCTTCTTCTGCTGTTTGGCCCAATGCTTCTCGAGTTCGCGCTGATTCTTGTTCTTCATGTCCCAAGTTTACGCCGAAGCTTATCCGGGCCAGACACTCGGTCACTTTCAGAGGGCCAAGATGACAATATCGTCACGCCCGGCCGACCAAACTCCTTTCCGCCGTCGTCATCGAAGTCATGAGTACCCTCCCCCGAGGATCGGCTCACCACTTCTGGGAGGGAGTGATGAGCCGATTCAATCTCATTCCCATGAAAAAGGCCGCATCGGTGCGGCCTCATGTACGCGATCGGAGCCGACGTTAGTCCCCGCCCACCAGGAATTTGTGCTGAGCTGGGGTGAGCGGCACCACCGAGAGGCGCGCTTGCCGCACAAGCGGAGAGTCTTTGAATCGCGTATCCGCCTTGATTTCGGCCAGCGTCTTGGGCGACGCAATTGCCTTGCCCGCGTTTATTTTGACCAGCGGTTTCTTCGGATCGCTGGCGTCGACCGACACCACCGTCGCCGTTCCCACAGCGCGCTTCTCATCCCCCGTGTGATAGACGATGAGCTGGTCTCCCGCTTTCATTTCGCGGAGATTCTTAACCGCCGTGGGATTGCTTACGCCGTCCCAAACAGTTTGTTTGTCGCGTTGGAGATCGGCGAACGAATAAGCGCTCGGCTCAGTCTTGAGAAGAAAAATCATTGCAATCCATCCTGTACTTACTTAGCCAGAATCTTCCCTACCTGCTCGACATGGTTCACATCGTGACCCGCCATCATGCGCACCAGGTGTCGAATGCTCTCTTTGCCGCGTTCGGCGTGGATGCCGTACATCTCCCACTGCTGCGGAGTCAGGCGGTCGAGGAGCTGCAAATTGCGCTCGCGCAGCAGCCGGAAAAGCTCCAGCGACGCCTGCGGATCCGCATGGCCATAGTCGCCGAGTTGTTCCCAGAGATCCTGATCGTAAGCCGCAATGTTGCCCCCGCTGCGCTCCAGGATTTGACGATAGCGCCAGGTGGCCACCACCTCGCTTTCAGCCATGTGCGTCACGATCTGCGCAACCGACCATCGTCCCGGCTCAGGATTGCGCCGCAGGGACTCGGGATCGTGTCCCTTCACCAATGCAACCAGCTCGTGCGAACTCTGTCGCAAAACTTCCAGCGGATTTTTCCCGTCCGTGTTAGCCAGGATACGGGTCTTGTATTGCTCAATCGTTTCCGTGCTCATGCGACCTCCTGCGTTGTAATTCTAAATTCGAAATGCGGCAAAGTATGCCTTCCCGATTTGCGGAATTTCCCCCGACCGGCCGAATTTTCTCCCTGACGACCTGGCGGGCCCGACGATATAGTCTCGTCATCATGGGACCTTTCGTTCGCGAAGAAGCTTGCCCAGCGGGGCGCTTTCAAGCTATGCACCTTCTTTTTCCTCTTCCTGCCAATGCTCCTCGACGGGTGCGGCTCCTCCAGTTCATCTACGCCAGTTCCGGTCACCCCGCCGCCTCCTGCTACTGCCCAAACTACCTTGTACAAATTGGGGATAGCGGGCAACGATATCGCCTGGGATAACCAGCGACAAAGACTTTACGTCTCCGTCTCCTCCCTGGACCATTCCTACCCGAACGACATCGTCACCGTCGACCCAGTGAGTGGGAGTGTCACTGGTTCCCAGCCAATGCCGGACGGGGCCAATAACCTCGCGATTTCGGATGACAGCCAATATCTGTACACCGGCGTGAACAGCACGAGTTCCATTCAACGACTGGCTCTGCCCGCTCTAACCGCCGACATCCAGATGCCTCTCCCCACAACGTTCCTGGGAGGTGGCATGGCCGCGTCCATCCAGGTGGCCCCCGGAAATCCGCACCGGATCGCGGTCACGGAAGGCATTCTCCAGGCGAACGCAGGAAACAATGTCGGAATCCTGTTGTTTGACGACGCCAACCAACGGGGAGGTTTAGCTGGATCATCCCCGTCAGGACCGGTTTTTTCTGACTTCACGTGGGGAGCGGACGATTCGACCATCTACACATACTCATCCTCGTCGCTGGTCACGTTGCAAGCGAGCACAAACGGCCTGTCCGTTACGAACACTTCGGCTCCGTTCCTTCCGCCGATCGGCTTCATTGCACCTCAATACAGCCCCCAAACCGGCTTGATCTACAGTCTTCTCGGCGGCGTCGTGGACCCGAAGACCGCATCTCTCATCGGCCTCGCACGACCCGACATTTATGGCGGCGAACTTGTGCAGGGCAAAGGTTGCGGCGTCGCGGACCCTGCCCTCAACCGCTTGTTCGTGGTCGGCCTCATGAATAGCGACCCCAGCGGTACCACCATCTCCGTCGAAGCTTTTGATCTCACAACCTATCGCTACGTGGGCGCGCTCCAGCTTGCCAATGTTACGGCGCCGCTGCAGCGCGTGGTGCGATGGGGAAACGCCGGACTTGCGATCGTCACCCAATCTGTCCCTCCCGGCAATTTTTCGGACGTCTACATCATCGATGGCGCATTCGTGAATCCGTCAGTTTCACCCGACGAAACCAAAGGAACTCGGATCACTCCGGAACCCATCCTCAATTCAATCAGTCCGGAGACTGCCACCGCTGGCTCTTCCACGACCACCGTAACCATCCAGGGAAGCGGCTTCACGCCGACCGAAACCGCCACCTTCAATGGGAACCAACGACTCACCACAACTTTCGTCAGTGCGACGGAGCTCACCGCGCAGCTTCCGGGTTCCACTTCTCCGGGCGTCGCAATTCTTAACGTCACGGACCCGTCTGATCCCACCGTGCTCTCAAACGGCCTGAGCTTTACCACACTCGCCAAGCTGCCTGCCGGCGTCACCCTTGCCGCCATGAATCTCTCTGGAAGAAGCTTGGCGTGGAACCAGAACACCCAGAAGCTCTATGTCTCCATCGCCCCTTGGAGTGCCACGAACGGCAGCTCAATCGTGGAAATTGATCCCGTGTTGCTTACGACGGGCGCAATGCATGCCATTCCCGGGAGTCCGGGCACCATGCGCATCTCCGATGACGGGCAATATCTCTATGCCGGGTTAGACGATCTCGGCCGTATCGGAAGGTTCCTCTTACCAGGTTTCACCAGCGACCTTGCCTGGCAACTGGGCGCCGATCCCACGTTTGGAACGTACTTCGCATTAGACCTCCAGGTCGCACCCGGGCAGCCCCACACAACCGCGGTGAGCTTGGGATCTTTCCAGTCCGTTCCGACCTCGCTCGGTGGAGTGAAGATTTTCGATGATGCGACTCCCAGGCATCAGGCTGTTCCTGGGTTCGGCCAACCCGGTGGCGGCCTGTTTGATAGCTTGCAATGGGGCACAACCGCCGCGATCATGTACGCTGGCGATCTGGAATCCACCGACGGCGACTTCTACCAGTTGGCCGTGAACGGCAGTGGCGTTTCCGTCTTGAAGGACCAGCCGAATCTTCTGGGTTATGGCTCCCAGCGCATCCACTTCGATCCAGAAACGGGCTATATCTATTCGGACAGCGGAAAGGTGATCAACGCGAGCACCGGTTCATTCGTCTCATCCTTCGCAGCCGACGGGTGGTGTGTGGTCGACTCCTCCCAGCACCGCGTCTATTTTCTCGGGCAAACCGCCGACCAGACCGGCACCCAAAGCTTCACCATCGAAGCTTTAGATCAGCAGTCCATGCAGGCAATCGGCTCGCTGACTCTCCCCGACATCGGAGTGTATCTCCCCTTTGACTTCATTCGCTGGGGTACAAACGGATTTGCGATTCTCGCGCCCGGTTACCTCGATTACACCGCGCCTTCCGGAATGGTCTACATCGTGAACGGCGACTTTGTGGCCCCGCAGACCGGCACCCGGAATGTCGTTCAGAATGTGCACCGACCGCGACTCAGTCCTCCCCCGCCTGTCGGAAAATTTGCCTATCGGAAGTACTCCGCGCAGTAGACGTGCGGGTGACTCACCTCAGTCCTCCTGGTAGCTCTTCCTCTACCCGTTCCTATCCTGCGGGTGCCCCACGTCTCGCGTTTCCGAGACGTGGGAAGCTTCGTTGCCGACGCAGTTCCGAACTCTACCCGTTCCCCTGTTACGGCATGGAATCGGGAGTGTTGTCCGACCAATGGGCAACCGGGATGAAGAGAATCGAGAAGTGTTGCTCTACATCTTGCACTCCGAAAACGGGTGAGCCATCGAGGTCAGCGCCCCAGGTGGCCGGATCGGCCATCGGAACGTAGAACATCACGTGCGGATGCCAGTGCCGGTCCCGGTCGCTCGTGTACATCTCCTTCCCCAGCATGTAAGCCATCGCCCCCGGCAGAGGTGAGGCGGCAAATTCGCCGCTCGCGAAGGCTGCTTTCATCTTCGCTCCTATTTCTTCTTTGGACAGGCCGGCCAGGGCCCACTCCGTCTTCTTCAGGGAAATCGGAAGATAGGACTCGACCGCCGCGGCATTAAAACATGTAGGAGCACGCATCTTGGGGTTCCAGAACTCCGCATCGGTTGTGTCCTTGGCCCACGACCGTTCGACCAGGCACACAAACCCATTCTTCCCCTGGACCACGGTTTCATAGCCCTTCGCGCCAAGAACCCGCACTTCGGCATCACCTGCAACCGAAGGCGGGGCCGCGCTGCGCGCCAAAGCGATTTCCGCGTTGCGATCAGCCATGCTGTATTGGCTGATCGGCGCCATGGCGGGATAGGACGACGCGCCTCCCTGCGCGCGCACCGCGCCGCAGCCAACCAGAACCCAGATCGCAGCTACCCGCATCGAAAAAACAAAATTCTTCATTTGCATGCACCTCTCCTTTCGCTCAAAAGCGAAGAGCGATTACGTGGAACCAATGGGGCCTTGTAACAGGGTGAGTCGAGTGGGGTATGGGCGAAATCGACAGCATGCACAGGGAAAATTTTCAGAGTTCCGAAAAGCCCGATCCCACGATCACGCTTCCCCGTGACCGCTCTCACGCGCTCCCGTGCCTGCGCTCACATACTGGTGACACGCCGGTCTCTATCCTGCGCATGTGGGGTTTTCGGCAGTGTCTTTCTGAGTGCCCGAACTCTGTGGAGCAAACGCTCTCAACCACATCCGGTCTTTGAAAACGGCGGCAAATCATTCCTAAGTCTCACGTTTTTAATATTTTACCCGTAAGTCATTTGGATGGAATATTTTACGTAGAATGGATCGGCGCACAGTGAGCTAAGTACCACAATATCTATATTTTGCATTTTTCGATGGGGGAGGGGGTACCCACCCAAAATGCAAGCACAACCGTCGGGCGATCGATTTCCAATCGCAAAGACTAGAGTCGCTGACTCGGATCCCACGCCGGCCCGGCGTTGAAAGAATCCGCCAGCATGTAACCCACATTCCTGGGAAGATTCCACCAGAGGCCGGCGCCCGACTTTGAAAGCCGCCGAAAAATTGAGCCGGGAGAGTAGAAGCGTCGCGCTACCCACTCCGTTCCTGCTTCGAGCGTTGCCGGTGACATCCTCACCGGCTCGAAAACGCAGTGTTTCTTCCCGTCGTACTTCGACCAGTCCGTCGTGAGGATCCTTCCATCGGCATCCATCCGGCGAAATGTCGCAGTGCCGGGCATCGGCACCACCATACTGATGGTGGCAACATCGACGGCCGACTCATCGAGAAAATCAGCGGTGCGCCGGAAGATCCCCACATCATCCTGGTCGAAGCCAAACATGATGCCAAGGTGGACGGCGATCCGGTTGCGATGCAGATGCGCGATCAACCGGCTATAGTCGTCGACGCGATTATGCGCCTTGTTCGTGGCTTGCAGACTCTCCTGCGAGATCGATTCGAAGCCCAGGAAGAGCGCCTTGCACCCGCTTCTCCCTGCCAGTTCCACGAACTCTTCATCGCGTGCGGCATTCGCTGTGCACTGGCTCGTCCACCATTTTCCGAGCGGAGTAAGAGCCCTGAAGAGTTCCTTCGCGTACCTGGGATTGGCGCCGATGTTATCGTCCCAAAACACGACCGCGCGCGTCGGGCTCGTCGCGACCTCGCGCACAATCTCATCGATAGGACGGTACCGGACTGTCCCAGGACCATAGAGAAGTGGGATCGTGCAGTAATCGCATCGATGGGGGCATCCGCGGGTTGCAATGGTGACCGACTTCCCGTAACGGCGCCCCCGGATCAAATCCCAACGCGGTGCGGGCATACCGGCGAGAGATGCCTTCCGCGTGGAAACATACACACCTTGCAGCTTGCCGCGCTGAGCATCCTCGAGCACGGCTGGCCAGGTGTCTTCCGCCTCGCCTACCACGACGGCATCGGCATGGCGCGAGGCTTCCTCGGGAAGTGCCGTGGCGTGCGGTTCACCGAGTACCACGGGCACACCCCGGCGACGGAATTCGCGCGCGAGACCATACGCATGAAGAGCGGAGGGGGTGGGTGCCGTAATCCCCACAAGGTCGGCCGGTTCATCGAAGCGCACCCGATCAACAATCTCATCCGTGTGAGTCACGCTATGCTCGCGCGGCGTTAGAGCAGCCAGCAGGGGCATCGTCAGCTGAGGAAATTGAATCAGGCGCCCGCGACGCAGGTGTCGTGACTCCGGCGACTCGGCAGTGATCAGGTGAATGCGCATTCGCTCTTGATTGAGGTGTTCGGGAGCCGTAATCAGAGCGCCCATTCTAACCCTGTCGATGAAATTGATATCTCGAAAGATCGCCCGGACCGTTTCAGGATGCTGGGTGGCCGACATCTAGCCAAAAAATCGTGAAACGATATGCACGCGATTCCAGCGGACGACCAGAGCGGTGTGAATGAACTGGAAGAAACTGATTGGACCCAAACCGACCCAAGTCCTGGAAATGCCAGCACCTTCCCCAAATCTAATTCAGTGATTAGTTGAGGATTCAATGGTCTGGACGGGCAGATTTGAACTTGAGGCGCTTTGGCGGCGTGAGCGCAGCGGGAGCTGACAGCCGAAATCCTGGGCGAGCAACGCGAGCCGAAGGATCTGGGAGCTGAATGGTCGGGACGGGCAGATTTGAACTTGAGGCGCTTTGGCGGCGTGAGCGCAGCGGGAGCCGACAGCCGAAATCCTGAGCGAGCAAAGCGAGTCGAAGGATCTGGGAACGAATGGTCGGGACGGGCAGATTTGAACTTGAGGCGCTTTGGCGGCGTGAGCGCAGCGGGAGCCGACAGCCGAAATCCTGAGCGAGCAAAGCGA